>AP019416.1 GCA_004295565.1 Vreelandella olivaria
TTAAGTTGTCCACAGGTGGACGTTGAAGGCTAAACCCGTGTGGATAACCGAGGCTTTGGGCGCTACAATGGTCGGCCGTTTTCAACCGATGGTGAGATGAGTGTCACTGACGCTTTGGCAACAGTGCCTGGACAACCTGCAGGATGAGCTGAATTCACAACAGTTCAATACCTGGATACGCCCGCTGCAGGCAGAAGAAGGAGAGTCCAACGAGCTGCGCTTATTGGCGCCGAATCGCTTCGTGCGCGATTGGGTGAGCGATAAGTATGCCAAGCGGATTAGTGAGCTGATGCGGGAACTCGCACCGGCCAAACCGCCCAAGGTAAGCTTGACGGTGGGCAGTCGGCGCTTGGCAACCCAGGCCCCTCAGCATCGTGATTTAGGTAATCCTGTATCGGCTTCATCTTCCCGACCGTCATCGCCAGCGGTACATACGCCACCCCGTGGCGATATTGCCGATGAGCGTGAAATCGACAGGTTGCGTGATGAAGCGCCGAGCCGGCGCAATAATGAACGTCAGGTGCAGGTAGAAGGCAGTCTGAAACATGGCAGCGGGCTAAATCCGAATTTTACTTTCGATACGTTTGTAGAAGGTAAGTCGAACCAATTAGCTCGTGCGGCCTCTCGACAGGTGTCTGAAAACCCCGGTGGTGCTTATAATCCCTTGTTTTTATACGGCGGTGTCGGCCTGGGTAAAACCCACTTGATGCATGCGGTGGGGAATGCTTTGGCAACTCGGCGTGAAAACGCCCGGGTGGTGTACCTGCACTCCGAGCGGTTTGTCGCTGATATGGTAAAAGCGCTCCAGCTTAACGCCATCAATGACTTTAAACGCTTTTACCGCAGTGTTGATGCGTTACTCATTGATGATATTCAATTTTTGCGGGAAAAGAGCGCTCTCAAGAAGAGTTTTTTCATACCTTCAATGCGCTATTAGAAGGTGGTCAGCAAATGATCCTGACCTCTGACCGCTATCCGAAAGAGATCAGTGGGGTAGAAGAGCGCCTTAAGTCACGCTTTGGTTGGGGGCTTACCGTCGCCATTGAGCCACCGGAGCTTGAAACCCGGGTGGCTATCTTGATGAAAAAGGCCGACCAAGCTAAGGTCGATTTACCTCATGATGCGGCTTTCTTTATTGCCCAGAAAATTCGTTCCAATGTGCGCGAATTGGAAGGGGCATTGAAAAAAGTCATTGCTGATTCGCATTTCATGGGTAAAACGATTACCCAAGACTTTATTCGAGAGTCCCTGAAAGACCTGTTAGCCCTTCAGGATAAGCAGGTAGGGGTTGATAATATTCAGCGTACGGTTGCCGAATATTACAAAAATCAAGGTGGCGGATCTGCTTTCCAAGCGTCGTTCACGCTCAGTTGCTCGCCCTCGTCAGGTGGCGATGGCGCTTGCTAAGGAACTCACCAATCACAGCTTGCCTGAGATTGGCGATGCCTTTGGTGGGCGTGACCATACAACGGTGTTGCACGCTTGCCGAAAAGTGAAATCATTGCAGGAAGAGAGCGCGGATATTCGTGAGGATTACAAGAATTTACTGCGCCTGTTGACCAGTTAATCATCCCATGGGACGGGCCTGTTACGCGCAGGCCTTTCAGGATATAGAACCGGAGTATTGATGAAATTTTCGATTTCCCGAGAGGCGCTGCTACGTCCGCTGACTCTGGTCGCTGGTGTTGTTGAGCGTCGTCAAACGCTGCCAGTACTGTCTAATGTGCTGATTCAAGTTGAGGGTGATCAAGTATCGCTCACCGGCACTGATTTAGAAGTCGAGCTCGTTGGTCGCACGGTGGCAAGCCAGGTCGATCAGGCAGGTTCTGCGACAGTACCCGCGCGTAAGTTGATGGATATTTGTAAGTCACTACCCGATCAGTCTGACATTCAGCTGGGTGTGGAAGAGGGGCGCGCGGTACTTCGCAGTGGGCGTTCGCGTTTCACTCTTTCGACTCTTCCGGTGGCTGAATTTCCCAATATTGAGGATGCAGACGGTAGCCAGGAGATTAGTGTGCCCCGTGGCACCTTAAAGCACCTGATCGAAGCTACCTCGTTTGCTATGGCGCAGCAGGATGTGCGTTATTACCTCAACGGTATGCTACTGGAAATTCAAAGTAATTTACTGCGCACGGTTGCCACCGACGGGCACCGTCTGGCGATGTGTTCGCGCCCAATCGAAGTCTCTGTTAGCCAGTCTCAGAAGCTGATTGTGCCGCGCAAGGGCATTCTAGAGCTATCAAGACTGTTGGATGATAGCGATGAGCCTGTCAGTTTAACGCTTGGCTCCAGCCACGTGCGTGCCCATACGGGAGATTTTACCTTCACCTCCAAGTTAATCGACGGTAAATTTCCTGACTATGAGCGCGTTGTTCCACGTAATGGCGATAAGGTATTGATTGCAGAGCGTGCCGAGCTGCGTCAGGTGCTTTCGCGTACTGCCATTCTCTCTAATGAGAAGTACCGCGGTGTGCGCCTTTATCTTGAGGAGAATAACCTCAAAGTGATGGCTAACAACCCGGAGCAGGAAGAGGCCGAGGAGAATATCGCCGTTGAGTACAATGGTGGGGCGATGGAAGTTGGTTTTAACGTTGGCTATTTGGTTGATGTGTTAACCGTGCTTAATGAAGATCGCGTACAAATTACCTTGGCTGACCCCAACAGTAGTGCTTTGTTGGAAGAACCTGGCGGTGGCGATGCGCTTTATGTTGTTATGCCTATGCGCCTGTAAACGGTTTTGTATAGAGGCATGACAATCGATAGACGGTAGGCCATGTTAGCGGCGCTTCTGGTAGCAGAAGCGCCGCTAACGCGTTGGAATACTCGCTTTCGAGGACTGTTTAAGTGGTGATAATAGGATGAGCCTGACACTGCTTAATTTTCACGCTGTGCGCAACCTGCAGCCTGTTGAGATGACGCCCTCTTCGCGCATCAATGTTATTAGTGGTGCCAATGGCAGTGGCAAAACCAGTCTATTGGAAGGAATCCATATTCTAGGAATGGGGCGCTCTTTTCGCACGCGCCAGTTAAAACACGTGATCCAGATGGATCAGCCGTATATGACGCTGTATGGGCGTTTAAGTGGTGAGCCTGAGGTCACCCTTGGTGTACGCCGTTTGCGTGCGCAGAGGGAGCTTGAGCTGCGTTTGAAAGGCGATAAGAACGCTCGGTTGGCGGAGCTGGTAGAGGCGATGCCACTTCAGTTAATTAACCCGGATGCTTTTCGATTGCTTGAAGGTTCTCCCGCCGGTCGGCGTGAGTTTCTTGACTGGGGAGTGTTTCACGTGAAACACGATTTTTTAGCAATCTGGAAGCATACCCGGCGTGCGTTGAAACATCGGAATGCTCTGCTCAGGCGTGGTAGAATACATCCTCAGGAAATGGCGGTGTGGGAGCATGAGCTAGCCGTTTGGGGCGAGCAGATGGATACGCTACGTCGAGATTGGTTCAGTAGCTTTTACCGGTCTTTGAAGAGACCCTTAAAGTGCTACTTCCCTTGCCGGGTTTGTCGCTCCATTACGCCAGAGGTTGGGATAAAGAGAAATCTCTTGCGGCGGTGTTACATGATAGTCGGCCAACCGATCAGCAGATGGGGTTTACTCAGCAAGGCCCACAGCGCGCAGACTTGCGCATCAGGATAAATAAACAGCCTGCTGTTGAAGTGCTTTCCAGAGGCCAGCAAAAGTTAGTGGTGAGTGCGTTAAAGCTCGCCCAGGGGCGGTTTCTGGAAAGAACAGCACAGCGGCACTGTATATATCTTATCGATGATTTGCCAGCAGAGCTTGACGAGCAGAATCGGCAACAGTTTTGTGGGCTACTCGAAGACATGCAGTGCCAAGCATTTATTACCAGTGTCGAACCTTCTGCATTAAAAAATGCCTGGCGCACTGGAACCCCCGTAGCAATGTTTCACGTGAAACATGCCAAAGAGGGTTTCAGTGATTTATTAAGCGATAGCTAGTGTAGGCCGCTAAATGTGTGGTCAAGCAAGCTGCCGTGGTAATGCCAGCGCAGGAAGGGGTAGGCGATACGGGATGAGGCAGACTTCACGACGGAGTGGTCAATGAGCGAGCAGGCTTACGATTCATCAAGCATTAAGGTGCTCAAGGGACTGGACGCGGTGCGTAAGCGGCCAGGTATGTATATTGGTGACACCGACGACGGTACCGGGCTGCACCACATGGTCTTCGAATTGGTGGATAACTCCATCGACGAGGCGCTGGCTGGGCATTGCAGCGAGATTCGCGTTGTCATTCACCCGGATGAGTCGGTCACCGTTAGCGATAACGGTCGCGGCGTACCTACCGAACTGCATGAAGGGGGAGGGGGTTTCCGCTGCTGAAGTTATCATGACGGTTCTGCACGCAGGCGGTAAATTCGACGATAACTCCTACAAGGTTTCCGGTGGCCTGCACGGTGTAGGCGTTTCCGTCGTCAATGCGCTTTCCGCGGAGCTGCGCTTGACGATTTGGCGGCAAGGTGAAGTGTTTGAGCAGATGTACCATCATGGTGTCCCTCAAGCACCATTAGCTGTTGTGGGAAAAACCGAAAAAAGCGGTACGCGCGTTCATTTTCGACCATCTCCAGAAACCTTTGGCAATATCGAATTTCATTTTGATATTTTAGCTAAACGGCTGCGCGAACTCTCTTTCTTGAACTCTGGCGTGGCTATCCGGTTGCTGGATGAGCGCAGCGGTAAAGAGGAACTGTTCCATTACGAAGGCGGTTTAAGAGCCTTTGTTGACCACCCTCAATACGAACAAGAGTGTGATTAACCCTGTGTTCCACTTTAACGCTGTTCGTGATGATGGCGTTGAGGTTGAGGTAGCCATGCAGTGGAGCGAAGCCTTCACTGAGAATATTTTCTGCTATACCAATAATATTCCGCAGCGAGACGGTGGCGCGCACTTGGCGGGGTTCCGCGCTGGCCTTACCCGTACGCTCAACAACTATATTGAAGCCGAAAACCTGCTTAAAAAAGCCAAGGTTAATACCACCGGTGACGATGCTCGTGAGGGATTGACCGCGATTATTTCGGTCAAAGTGCCGGATCCGAAGTTCTCGTCTCAAACCAAAGATAAGCTGGTTTCCAGTGAAGTGAAAACAGCGGTTGAGCAGGAAATGAGCCGCCTATTTTCCGAATATCTCGTTGAAAAGCCTAACGAAGCCAAGGCAATCGTTAATAAGATGCTGGACGCGGCACGTGCCCGTGAAGCGGCCCGGAAAGCGCGGGATATGACCCGTCGCAAAGGCGCGCTGGATATTGCCGGCTTACCTGGCAAGTTGGCGGATTGCCAAGAAAAAGACCCCAGTCAGTCAGAGCTTTACCTGGTGGAGGGTGACTCGGCAGGTGGCAGTGCCAAACAGGGTCGCGATCGCCGCACTCAGGCTATTTTGCCGCTCAAAGGTAAAATCCTGAACGTCGAAAAAGCGCGTTTCGATAAAATGCTCTCCTCTGCAGAAGTGGGTACGCTAATCACGGCGCTGGGCTGTGGTATTGGCCGTGAAGAGTTTAACCCTGATAAGTTACGTTACCACTCGGTTATTATCATGACCGATGCCGACGTCGATGGGTCGCACATCCGCACCCTGCTGTTGACGTTCTTCTTCCGTCAGATGCCGGAATTGATTGAGCGTGGCCATATCTTCATCGCTCAACCGCCGTTGTATAAAATTAAGCGCGGTAAGCAAGAGCTCTATTTGAAAGACGAGCAGGCGATGGTGGATTACTTAACCACCACAGCCTTAGACGGCGCAGGCCTGCATGTAAACGCCAATGCACCCGGTATTTCAGGTTCTCAGCTTGAAGCATTGGTGAATCAGTATCGCAACGTAATGAAGCGGATTGATCGTTTGTCGCGGGTTTATCCCAATGAAGTACTTAAGCAAATTGTGCATGTGTCGGCGCTGAAAGGTGAAGAGAGCCTGAAGGACCGTGTGACCATGGAGAACTGGATAGCCGAACTGCAGAAGATTATGGACGATATGGTGGCTTATGAAGGCGGGCCGCGCTATCACTTCCATCTTCAAGAAGATTCTGAGCGCGGGCTGTTCTTACCTACGGTATCTCTGGTTGCCCACGGGGTCACGACTGAGTATAGGTGGGGTCTCGACTTCTTTGAAAGCGCCGACTACCGCGGCATTGCTGAACTGGGCGAAACCCTGGATGGCTTCCTGGAAGAGGGCGCCTTTATTGCCCGTGGTGAGCGCCAGAAGCCTGTATCGCACTTCTCAGAAGTGCTGGCATGGCTAATGCAAGAGGGTCAGCGTGGGCTGTCTGTGCAGCGCTATAAGGGCCTGGGTGAAATGAACCCGGATCGCTCTGGGATACCACCATGGATCCCGATAGCCGCCGCATGCTGCGGGTGACGATCGAAGATGCCGTGGGTGCTGATATGATGTTCAATACCTTGATGGGTGATGATGTTGAGCCGCGTCGTGACTTTATCGAGACCAACGCACTGGTGGCAAATTTAGACGTGTAAGATATGGTTGTGCTCGCAATGTTTCACGTGAAACACTACGTTAATGAGCCTATCAGCCTTGCCTCAACATGATTTAATGTCACTATGAAAAGCGCCGCTATGTATTCCATAGCGGCGTTTTTATTGGTAGCTAGATTGGCAGGATGCATTTATAGCAGGAGAGAGTAATTCGTTTCAGTCAAAGCTCCGCAGGTAACGCAGAGCGGTTATGACTCCCCAACTCGGTGGCGGTTAGCTATTTAATGAGCCACTCAACAAATTGCGCTAAATCATCGAAGACCTTGGTTTTTTCAAGACCAACGCCTTTTGCTCCGTCTTAACTCCCTTTCCTGTTCTGACCAGCACTGTTTTACAGCCTACTGCTTCGCCCGCCTGAAGATCCCGTAGACTATCACCGACCATCCAGCTTCCTGTTAAGCTTGCTAACCCCAGGTGCTGTTGTATGTTTAACAGCATTCCTGGCAAGGGCTTACGGCATCGGCAATTATCATCTGGCCCATGGGGGCAGTAAGCGATATGGGCGATATGACCACTTTCCGATGTTACTAATCTTACTAAGTGTTCATGCATCGTATGGAGGGTTGCTTCATCATAATAGCCACGGGCAATGCCCGATTGATTCGTTGCGACGGCAACGGTGTATCCCGCGTGAGTAAGGCGGGCAATGGCAGTGATTGAAGTGGGGTAGGGCACCCACTCGTCGAGAGATTTGATGTAGTTATCAGAGTCATGGTTGATGACGCCGTCTCGATCCAGGATGACAAGGGTATCTGCACTTAGCATAGTGATCCTATTGGTACGGTTGCCGACGATACTTTCTGCCCGCGAGATTTAAGCTATTTTACCGCGATCTAGCCAAGATGTTTCACGTGAAACGCCATACCTCAACCAATAAAAAAACCCAGCCGGTAGGGCTGGGCTTGGGTTGCGAACCATTAACCGATGACTACTGAGGGAGCAGCGAGATATCGGCGACTTCTAAAAACAGCGCTTGAAGGCTAGCAAGAAGCGCCAATCGATTACGCTGAATAGCCGGGTCGTCCGCCATCACCATCACCTGGTCAAAGAAGGCATCCACTGGATCGCGTAGTGTGGCAAGTACGTCGAGTGCCTGCTGATAGTCACCGGCAGCAAATAGCGGCGCCACCTGTGCCTGGCAACCGGTCACAGCATTAAACAACGCCCGTTCGGCATCTTCCTGGAGCAAGCTTTGATTGACCGATGCGCTAGCGTCATGCTTCTGCTTGCTTAGAATATTCGAAACGCGCTTGTTAGCAGCTGCCAATGCAGATGCTTCATCACGCTGAGCAAAGGCCTTCACAGCGCGCAGGCGGCGAGCGAAGTCGAGCGGGTTAGTGACTGGGCGTGCACGTACGGCAAGGTACATTTCAGCGCTGATGCCCTCTTCCTGGCCCCAGGCGCGGAAGCGATCCAGCATGTACGTCAGCACGTCCTCAACCAATCCCTCGGCCTTGGGGAGGCCCTGGTGCTGTTCAGAGGCAACCGTAAGTAGCTCACGCAGGTCAAGATCCAGCTCGCCTTTGACCAGAATGTTAAGCACGCCAATCGAAGCACGACGTAGAGCGAAAGGATCTTTCGCACCGGTTGGGCGTTGGCCAATCCCGAAGATGCCCACTAGGGTATCCAGTCGATCCGCCAGAGCTAAGGCCTTGCCTGTAGCACTTTGGGGTATCGCATCAGTCGCAAAGCGGGGCAGGTACTGCTCCTCAAGGGCTTGGGCAACTTCCGCGGGTTCGCTATCCTGCTCGGCGTAGTAGCGTCCCATAATGCCCTGGAGTTCAGGGAATTCGAGCACCATCTCCGTCACAAGGTCACACTTGGCGAGCGACACGGCGCGCTGGGCGTGAGCTTCGTCGCCATTGATGCGTTCGGCAATAAACGTCGCAATAGCCGAACTACGGCGCGCTTTATCCGCTAAGGTGCCTAGCTGTTGTTGGAACACCACACTCTCTAACTGTGGTATGCGCGAAGCTAATGTGCTCTTGCGATCGGTGTCGTAGAAAAACGCTGCATCGGCCAAACGCGGGCGAATGACTTTTTCGTTACCGGCAATGACCTGGTCGGGGTCAGCGCTGTCGATATTGGCAATGGTGATAAACAGCGGCTTCAACTTGCCAGCGTCATCCAGCAGGTGAAAATATTTCTGGTTAGCCTTCATTGAGGAGATCAAACACTCAGCGGGGACTTCCAGAAAGCGCTCATCGAAGCTACCCGTGAGTGCGACCGGCCATTCTACCAAGCCACTCACTTCTACCAGCAGATCTTCGTCGATAACCGCATTGGCTTCCTGAACCTCAGCTTCTGCCAACACCTGCTCGCGGATGCGCTCGCGGCGCTGCTCTCGATCCACCAGTACATAGGCATTTTCCAGCGCAGTCACGTACTCGTCGGCATGAGCCAACTGAAGGGCATCAGGGGCGTGGAAACGATGGCCATAGGTGGTGCAGCTAGCTTCTAGGCCCAGCGCCTCAGCGGCCACTACATCACTGCCATAAAGTGCTACCAGCCAGTGAACGGGGCGGGAAAACTCAACCCGTGAGGCACCCCAGCGCATGTTTTTAGGCACAGGGAGAGCACTGATGGACTTGCGGATAATCTCGGGCAGCAGCGCTTGAATCGTTTCCCCTTGCTGCTGCTCGCGGAAACCTAGCCAGGTGCCTTTGTCGGTTTCCAGATGAATCAGTTCGTCGACGCTGACGCCACAGGAGCGGGCGAAGCCTTCCGCAGCTTTGGTAGCAACGCCATCCTTAAAGGCAGCCGCCAGCGCTGGGCCACGGCGCTCAACGTCGCGGTCAGGCTGTTTATCAGCCAGCTCACGCACTTGAACCGCTAAACGGCGTGGTGTTGCATAAGCGGTAACGCTGGCGAAGGGAACATCCGCTTCTTGCAGGCCTTTCTCTATTTCTGCGGCAAACGCATCGGAAAGCGCGTCCAGGGCCGTGGGAGGAAGCTCTTCTGCACCGAGTTCCAGTAAAGGGTATTTACAGCCATTAGTCGTCTCCCTGATCGGCGAGTAGCTCTTGTAACAGTTCTCGGCGAAGTATTTCTGGCGCCATGGGGAAACCTTCGGCCTTTCGCGACTCAAAGTAAGCAGTGGCGACATCCCTGGCCATGGTGCGTACGCGCAGGATAAAGCGCTGACGCTCGGTGACCGAGATAGCGTGACGGGCGTCCAGCAGGTTGAAGGTGTGCGATGCCTTCAGGACTTGCTCGTAGGCCGGAAGCGGTAGGCGGGCAGTGAGCAACTTGCCACACTCTTTTCCTGGTGATCAAAGTTGGCAAACAGCTGATCAACGTCAGCGTGCTCAAAATTGTAGGCGGATTGTTCGCGCTCATTTTGCAGGTAAACATCGCCGTAAGTCACTTTGCTGCCATCGGGGGCAATGGCCCAAACGAGATCATAAACGCTGTCGACGTCCTGCAGGTACATGGCAATACGCTCAAGTCCATAGGTCAGTTCGCCGGTGACTGGGTAGCATTCGATGCCACCTGCCTGCTGGAAGTAGGTAAACTGGGTGACTTCCATGCCGTTTAACCATATTTCCCAACCCAGGCCCCAGGCGCCTAGGGTAGGGGATTCCCAGTTATCTTCGACAAAGCGGATATCGTGAACCAGCGGATCAAGTCCAAGACGTTTGAGCGAGCCCAGATAAAGATCCTGCAGGTTGCTCGGCGACGGCTTCATCACTACCTGGAACTGGTAGTAGTGCTGAAGGCGGTTAGGATTTTCGCCATAGCGGCCATCAGTCGGACGCCGGAAGGCTGTACATAGGCTGCGTTCCAGCTTTCCGGGCCAATCGCCCGCAGGAAGGTGGCGGGGTGGAAGGTGCCCGCGCCGACTTCCATATCGAGCGGCTGAAGGATGACGCAACCCTGTTCTGCCCAGTACTGCTGCAGAGCAAGGATCAAGCTTGAAAGGTCGACACATCGGGTGTCGATTGGTTTGTCGAGACACTCATCGCGGAAAGCACCGTTGGCCATGAATTCATAAGGCGTCAAGTATACAATCCTAGGCAGATGGGTTATAGGCACATAGGCCAACAAGCCGCTTTAGATTAGGAGAACAGTATGATTGTGGTAACAGGCGGTGCCGGTTTTATCGGGGCCAACATAGTCAAGGCATTGAATGCCCGTGGGCGAAACGATGTGATGGTCGTTGACGATTTGCGCGATGGTACCAAATTCGTCAATTTGGCCGACTGCACGCTGGCGGATTACCTCGATAAGGACGATTTCCTTGCCAGGGTAAAAGCTGCCCTGCGCGGTGATAGCGTCGACCTACCCAAGATCGATGCTATTTTTCATGAAGGCGCCTGCTCGGATACCACCGAGTGGGATGGCCACTACATGATGGAAAATAACTTTGAGTACTCCAAAGTGCTGCTTAATTACTGCGAGCAGCAGAGTATCCCCTTCTTGTTCGCCTCGTCAGCCGCCACCTATGGCGGTAGCGAGATATTTAGAGAGGCGCCCGAGTGCGAAAAGCCGCTTAACGTATACGGCTACTCAAAGCTATTGTTCGATCAGCACGTGCGTTCGCGCTGGAGTGAATTAACCACCCAGGTGGTGGGGTTCCGCTACTTTAATGTCTACGGCCCCCGTGAACAGCATAAAGGCAAAATGGCCAGCGTGGCCTATCACAATCATCTGCAAATTCGTAATGGTGAAACGCTCAAGCTGTTTGGCGCTTACGACGGTTTTGAAGCCGGTATGCAGAGCCGTGACTTCGTTTATGTTGGCGATGTGGTCGATGTAAACCTATGGTTTTTGGATCATCCCGAACAGTCCGGCATTTTTAATCTGGGGACTGGTCGTGCGGAACCCTTTAAAGCGATTGGCGAGGCGGTCATCGACTTTTACGGTAAGGGTGAGATTGACTACATTGCGTTTCCCGAAGAGCTTAAAGGGCGCTATCAGAGCTATACCCGAGCTGATATCAGCCGGCTACGTGAGAGTGGCTGCGATGTTGAGTTTAAAACCGTTGCTCAAGGGGTGAAGGCCTACCTGGAGTGGCTAAATGGCTAACTCAGCTCAGCGACTGCTGGTGATTGGCCCCTCATGGGTGGGTGATATGGTCATGGCACAGAGCCTGTTCATGACCTTAAAAGCCCGTCAGCCAGGGGCGACAATCGCGGTGGTGGCACCAGCCTGGTCTCAGCCTATTTTAGAGCGTATGCCTGAAGTGGACGAAGTGCTGCCGCTGGCCGTGGGGCACGGTGAGTTTGGCCTGTCCAGCCGTCGCGAACTCGCTAATCGGCTGCGCGGGCGTTTTGACCGCGCCATTGTACTGCCTCGCTCTTGGAAAGCTGCACTGGTGCCCTTTATGGCGCGTATTCCGGAGCGTATAGGCTTTCTAGGTGAGCACCGTTATGGGCTTCTCAAGGAGCGCCGCAAGCTCGACAAGCAAGTGCTGGATCAAACGGTGAAGCGCTTTGTATCGCTGGGCCTCCCTTTGGAAGAGGCGACCAGCGGTGAGTTTGCGCTGCCCAAGCCACGCCTGCAGATAGACCGCGATAACTTGGTCAATTTACGCCTGACACACTCGCTCTCTTCGCGCACGGCGATTGGCATGATGCCGGGCGCTGAGTATGGCCCTGCCAAGCAGTGGCCGGTGAGTTATTTTCATACATTAGCCAAACGGCTGGTGAAAGAGGGTTTTGAGGTACGCGTACTCGGTGGGGCAAAGGATCATCCGGCGGGAGAACAGATCACGCAGGGGCTTTCCCATGCCCATAACCTGTGTGGCAAAACACAGCTGGCTGATGCGGTTGATCTGCTGGCGGACTGCCGACAGGTCGTTACCAATGACTCGGGGTTAATGCATGTGGCTGCCGCGGTCGGCGTTCGCATCCATGCACTGTACGGCTCTTCATCGCCTGCCTACACGCCGCCATTGACCGATAACGCCGTCATCCATTACCTAGCGCTCTCTTGCTCTCCCTGCTTTCAACGTACTTGCCCATTGGGGCACACCAACTGCCTTAATCAGCTCAGCGTTGAGCAAGTCCATCGACAGATTCATGCGACTCCTCAGTGGGAGAGCGTGATTGTTAATGGATAAGCTCGACTTCGTCTGCCACATCAGCAGGCGTCTCCAGAGTTTGCTCTTGGGAGGTGCCTTGAGAAGATTCATCGGGCTCGCGCCGCTGCGGGAGATGCCCTCCCAAAGGCGGTGCTGCAGCGCTGTCTCCTCTCGCAAGCGTTCATTAAGCACTTCGATACCATGCGCCTCTACCAGCGTTCGGTTATTGCTGAAAAGCGACGTGCCTAGGCCTGCGCGGTCGCGCTCCAGTGTAAAAGCCCAACGCATCGAGTATCGTAGGGAAAACATCCAGCATGGTAGCGTCTCGCCGGATACGCTGTGGCTTGATACCGTCACTCAGCATGATGAGCGTATTGTCGCGGTCTAACGCTGTCAGTTGATCCCAGACAGAAACGCGCATCGTCAAATGGTCGCTAAGTATGATCACTAAGGTGTTATCGAGAAGCCCCTCGGACTCTAAACGTTCAACCAGATTTCGTGCAAGCCAAGTAGAACATTTC
Source organism: Vreelandella olivaria (assembly GCA_004295565.1). Classification (GTDB taxonomy): domain Bacteria; phylum Pseudomonadota; class Gammaproteobacteria; order Pseudomonadales; family Halomonadaceae; genus Vreelandella; species Vreelandella olivaria. Next base: position 13,050 of record AP019416.1, read on the forward strand.
ACCGAATAAAGAATATCTTGCCCATCGAACTCCCCCCTGCTCTTCCACACAGGACTGGGAAGGGTAGCCATTTGGTGCATGGCCTGCCAAATTAAGACTAACCACGCCCCAGGGGCCATTATCTTCATTGTCTAATCGTCTGATCTCATCGGCTGTGATGTCATACAGCGTATCGTCATATAGCCCCCAGCTATTAACGTACTCAGGATCCTCTAGCAGGGGCTCTAAATCTTCCCGGCCTTTGACCGTATTGAATTGATGTCCGCGGTAGAACAGTCCTTTACCGGCGAACTGTGTGCTAGCACCGCCTAGATAGCTTAATTGGTAGCCCTGTTCCGCCAGGATATCTCCCAGGCAATCGACGCCAGGGACAACCTTCGATAGCGGCTCAAACTGGCTATCGTGGAGAAGCCCTGCGGGCATCAGTGGCACACCGCACTGGCTGGCAATCATGCCGGCCATCGTCCACCCCGTGTTATCCATTTGGCGCACGCCCTCAAAAACGGCACCTCGTTCACCCAGGGCGTTAAGGTCGGCGTAGGCATCCTCAAATAGCTCATTGGAGTAGGTGCGCTCGATGCTTTCCAGATACAGGATGAGTAAGTTAGGCGCCTCCCTTAGCTCTTCAGTGGGGGCGGCTTGTAGCGTCGATCCAGCCAGGCACCATCATCGGTGACAATCGACGCGCTGCGTTGGCCTAGGCCATAAAGCAGCGGGTTGCTAGCCAATAACAGAATAGCGAAAAACGCTCAGCTAAGCGCCAGCGCTGGTCATGACGTGATAGCCACGTTACCGCTGCCAGTACGCCGATCATTATCAGCGTATAGAGTAGCGCGGAAATCATTTTGCCTGCGCCACCATGTTCGGCCATACCGGCTTGAAGGTGAAAAAACACCGCGCCTAGGTCGACGATGCCAAAGCTATCCGCCAGATAAACGTACACACCCCATAGGCTTAGCGGTAACAGCGACCAGGGCCACATTTTACGATAGCGAGCGTTCGCAGGATGGCCCCAGCGTAACTTTAAGCCCACGCCAATCCACACGGCCGCTACCAAAAATAGCGTCCACCAGGGCAAGCGGGTCATGACCGTGGCGGCGTAACCCATGCAGAGGCCGATGAGGGTAAGCGCGAAACGAGCGTATAGATGCCTGTATATAAGTTTGGACATAGAATCCTATGCGGGTAGGGATACAAGTCGTAAAGACCAATTTTGATGCTCAATACTTATAAAGCGCAAGTGTATAGAGCCTTTTGAATTCTAAGTGGTGAGTAAGATAGCTACGATCCGTCTAAGAAGCCTATTTTCAGCATCACTACCTTAGGAGCGCCGTATAAATTTGCGACAACCAACGTGAAGTACTTCATGAGACTGGGGGATCCTCCTTTTCAGGGCGTATGACCAAAGTGTGGCACTGCTCTTTGTTCCACTTGCCCTGGGGTTTGTCGATGTACTGAAAGTGCTCGTTAGTGAAGCTACCCTGGTGAACTGCATGGCGATAGGAGACCGTTGGAACTTGATTTGGATCCAAAAGTTCGATGAAAACACCAGGCCCGGTAATATAGAAAACGTTGTGAAACGTGCCCTCTTTAATGTTAAAGACCACCCGCTCAATTAAGCGCTTCAGATTGGGGTTACCGGGTTTGCTGGCAATGAAATAGTTGCTTAACTCCCCGCGACGGGTGGTTACATAGAGCTCCGTGCGCGTGCAGCCAAGCACGCGTTCTAGTGGCCAAACCTGGTGTGCATCTATATCGAGATATACACCGCCAAACTTGTGAAGTATCAGAAGCCGCCATAGATCGGCCTGAGCTGCTCCAATTTGCAGACGCTCATAGTAAGGAAGAATTTCCGGGTAGTGTTCGGCAATGAAGTCGCAGCGAGCCTCGGTAATCATGAATTGATACTCGAAGCTAGGTGCCATTAAACGGTTGAATAGGTAGTTCAGATAGACCGGCAAGGTGACACGGTTAGTGAAGTTGGTCTGCCAGATAATACGTGGGATACAGCTTGGGGTAGTGCGATTGGTCAGTGGTGCTGCTTGCTCTGGAATAGTAAAACGTTTATTAGCGAAAGCCCAGTGGAATGGATAACTGATCATCTTGGTAATATTGGCGATAAGTTTTATTAAACGGCTAGTGGCGACAATAAGAGTCTTATTCATTAGGTTTACTCAATTCTATTTTTTAATAATGAATTATGTTGCATACGTATAAGCAACCCGATAGATAGTGTAATAAATGTTGGATGTTTCTTTCTGCTGCTACATAAAGTATCTCCATGCAAATACAGTCGTCTATACAGCCAATAGTAATTTTTATTAATTGATTAAATGTGTCGCTTTGAATTTTACGATGATGTCCTTAATATAGTAAAAAACTGAAAAATTAAATAAATGTTGATGGGCGATGCGAAGGCTGTATCGGTTGAATAATGGAAATTATTTTTTCCTTTTTATTGTTCTTTATGGATTTCGTTAAGCTTTGCATATTTCATATAAGCATGGAATGCAGTGGTGACAGCAACTAAAATCCCATCACTACCCTGAAAAATACCACCTTTAAAAATTAATTTTCGTACCAATGCGCTAATGCTATGCACAATTGGACTAATAGAAGATGCTTTTTTACCACTCTCCTTCATTGCCCAAGCATCACGAGTTGAAAGTACATTAATGCGATAAATCCAATCAGATAAATTCTTATAGGTAAAGTGGTTTATATGTGTTTTGGTGTGGCGAACAATGGGGGACTTGACGGATGAATGGGCTTTTTGTTAAGGTAGCCAGATGTTATTCTGTTATATAACCGCACAACGGTATCGGGATAAAAACCAGCAGCTTTTATCCAATGATTTCCCACGTAGTTTTTACGGTAAAAGCTGTAAGCTATCTGCGCATCATTAAGGCTTAACGATTGAATAGTATTAATAGCGTCTTCGTTTAGTCGCTCATCGGCATCTAAAGAAAGTATCCAGTCATTTTTAGCATAAGCTACGGCAAAAGCTTTTTGAGGACCATCACCTAAGTAATCTTGATGATAAATGATTGCTCCAAGTCTCTTAGCAATATCAACTGTCTCATCAGTACTGCCAGAGTCGACGACAATGACTTCATCACACACTTTTTGAGTGATTTTAAACAATCACTTATATTGTGAGCTTCATTTAATGTAATAACAATACCTGTAATTGGCTGCATGAGTATTCCTAATATTTTGATAAGAAGAGTGATATATCTTTTGCAGCTGAGTCAATGTCAACGGCCAGCATGTTTTTTTCGGGGGCGCTGGAGGATGAGCTAAAATATAAACGTTTTTTAGCGGAATTGCAGGTTTGCCATCGTAATGACGTCGCAGAGCGTTTAGCAGGATAGAAGCCAGCGGTCGCAATGTTTAGGCAACCCGCAATATGCAGAGGCCCTGTAGAGCCTGCAATTAGCATGTCTGCTCCTGCTAGCTGCAGGGCATATGCTTCAACGCTATTTCTGGTGGGAAAGTGGGTAGCCACAACACTTTTCTTAGCGAGCAGACGAATCAGTTCCTGGGCTTGGGGGTGTTCATTGGGGCCAGCACTTATCAGCCAGTGTATGGGCTGTGTCTTGCTTATGTGGTGTATTTGCACCACCAAATCAGCATATTGATCCAGCGATAGGTTCACCGCCGACCCCCCACTACCTGGGTGAACCACAATGAGAAGACCGTCGTTGGCCTGGACGCTTTCCAGCAGTACCTTACGCTGATATTCACGTTGCCTGGTCTCAAGTGGCCAGTAGGGGGGGAAGGGCATAGGGGGTTGGGGTATCGACAGCTTGTTTATTAGAGCGCAGGCAAGTTCTACATTGTACTGGTATTCGGGCTTGGCTGAACGAGAGCGGCGTTGTCGTACCCGAACGTTGTAGAAAATTTGCGCCCATTTAGTGGCAGGCGCAACGCGCAAGCGAATGCCTGCTCGCCAGCCTAGCCAGGCTATGCGAGGTGTAGAGAACAGTGTTAGAAGTGCATCGAAACGAGCCGCTTTTATCTGCTTTAATAGCACGCGTTGCGCTAATGGCGTCGCCGAGCTACCAGGATCGATAATTACCTCGTCAACCCACGGGCAGGCCGCAGCCAGCGGTGCGGTATAAGCGGGCACTAACACGGTAACGTGAGGCGTAGGCGATGCGCTTTTTAAATATGCGAGCGCTGGCCAGGCCAGCATAAAATCGCCAATTTTGTCGTTACGGACAACAAGAAGTTTCTGAACCATGGTTTAGAACTCGTTAATAGCAGCCTGTATACTACAGCGATTATATGAATTGTTTAACCGTGCACGGTTGGGGGGGAAATGGAGGATAAGGTGCTGCAACTGTGTCTCTCAGATGGGAAGGGAGGAATGGAGTTATATGTTGACCGCGTCATAGAAGATCTGCAGGGGGAGGGGGTGAAAGTTTTCGGCATCTGCCTTGCGAACACTAAGGTAGAAACGTATATGTGCCGCAACGGTGTTCCTTATAAAGCCTTTTCAAATAGAGCTAAGGCGTTGGCGAATATCTTTGTGTTACGTCGCTGGTTGGTTGAAGAAAAAATCACGGTGATTCATTGTCATAAATCAAGTGATTTACGATTAACCACGTTATTAAAGCTGCTGCTGCCAAGCCTAAGAATATTTTATACTGATCATGTGGGCGGGACGAGTCCCAAAAAAACCTTTATCACCGTATAGCCTATAGCAAAACTGACCGCATCTTATCTATCAGCCAAGCCACTTATAGCCGTAATATTAGCAACTTACCTGTTGCACGTGAGCGGGTTTCCTGTTTGCCGCACGGGGTGGATACCAATAAGTATCGGCCATGTCTTGAACTCGCTACGATACGTGCCAAACGAGAAGCGCTGGGCATCCCGGTTGATGCAGTAGTGATCGTGCTCCCAGGGAGGGTTACGCCAGGCAAAGGGCATGATGTATGGGTAAATGCTCTGTTATCACTAAACCCTGCATTAAATTTTTATGCCCTTTCTATTGGTGGTACTGATTATGCTTCGGGCGGTGTCGACAGCTTTTACGAACAGCTACAGCATGCCATCGCTGGAACTGAGCTGAAAAATAAAATCACCTTTTGGGGCACCGTAGTGACCTAGCCGATATTCTTCCTGCCCTTGATATAGCTTGTATTCCCTCTAAAAATGAAGCATTTGGTCTAACCATTATAGAGTCTATGGCATGCGGGTTACCGATTATTGGCTCCAATAGTGGCTCGCTCCCAGAGTTAGTCGATGCCAATTCAGGCGTTTTGGTGGAGCCAAGCAATGTTCCTGCATGGCGTGATGCCATAGAGGCTTTGATACGCAATGAATCTCAGCGAAAAGCCATGGGGCGTGCTGGACGACAGCGGGTTGAACAGCTTTTAGTAATAAACAGCATGTTAAGCGTTTAATCGAGTATTACAACGCATCGGCATAGCCTGCATGTAGGCGTGCCTTCATGATGATAGTCTCTGTGGGAAAGGCCCTGATTAAAAGGCTTTCCTGTTTTTACTGGACGCACTTTCAGTTCAGTCTAGCTGCTGTGCATTAGTGATTCTGTCAGAATGATGGGCTTTCGTCTTCCAGCCTTCAACGGAAATACTTATGGACTCATCGTCACTCTCTTCTGCTCCCTCTCAATTTTCGCTGATGCGTGGGTACACCTCTGTTGCGGTGTTGCTATTGGGCGCCATTGCACTAATCGTGCCCTCCGGCTACTCAGTAGGCCCCGTTCTGTTACTGCTTGGCACTTTTGCGCTGCCGTTCATTCGCAAAAAAGTACGTTTTGGCCGTCAAGATTGGTGGATCATGGGGGTATTGGTTTTTTACACACTGGTGGGGCTATTCGAAGTTTGGAGTGATGGACAGGGGCTACGAGGCGCCGATAAACCACTACGCTTTCTATTGGCCACTCCTATCTTGGTGTTGATATTAGCCTATCCGCCACAGTTGGGTTGGTTATGGAGTGGCCTGGCCCTGGGAGGGATGGCTGTTGGAAGCTGGGGGCTTGGCAAAAGCTCTTTTTAGGTGTTGAGCGGGCAGAGGGCTATACCCATGTTATCCAGTTTGGCAACATCAGCATGCTAACGGGCATTTTATGCTTAGCAGGTATGGGGTGGGCAATGGTTCAACCCAATCGCAAACTTTGGCTGCTTTTATTAAGCCTGGGCGCCTTAGGAGGCGTGTTGGGGTCACTTTTTCCGGCAGCCGTGGCGGATGGATAGGACTGCCTGTTGTGCTGTGGGTACTGTATCGCGCCTATGGTCGTGATTTGACTGCTCCTTTAAAGGTAGGCGCATTAGCGATAGTGATAGTGGGAGCGCTGTGCGTCTATGCAGCGCCTCAGTTAGGGGTTCAACAACGCGTTCATCAGGCAGTCGATGATATTGAGCGTTATGTGTCTGGCGAGAGCCGAACGTCGTCGGTGGGCGCTCGTTTTGAAATGTGGAAGGGAGCTTCGCATCTCATCATTGAAAAACCGCTACTGGGCTGGGGCCACAATGGCTATCAGCAGGGGATGCAGTCGCTGGGGGAAGCGGGTGTGATTGACTCAGGCGTTTTACAGTTTGGGCATGCACATAATGAATTCATTGATGCGACTGCTAAGCGAGGTATCTTGGGCCTTGTCGCCCTATTACTGCTGTATTTGGTACCTCTGCGATTGTTTATGTGTGAGCTAAATGCACCAAATCTAAAGCTTCGCTCATTAGCTGTGGCTGGAGCGTTGTTGCCGGTTGCCTATATCGATTTCGGATTCTCTCAGGTGCTTTTGATCCATAATAGTGGGGTTATGATTTACGCTTTTTGGCTGGTAGTGTTGTGGGGTTGTTACCGGGCCTGCCAGCGACAGTTTGAGAAGAATGGCTACTAAGTCGGAACAAGCATGAGCCCTATTTCGAAAGTTGGCCCTGGTAATCTTCAGTATTACCGACTATAGCCACGATAAATGATGGGCAGGAGCGAGTCATTTGAGAATTTCAAAAGGGAGCGCTCCAGCCTCTTTAGGTTTGTCTGCTGCCATTTCCCGGGCCTGCGCAACCGGCAGCGATCCAGGTCAATCAGCCAAGGCTCGCCACTGGGGTCGATCAAAATATTGCGCGCGTTCAGGTCAACATGATCAAGCCCCGCTTGATGAAAGCGGTAAATCATAGCCCCTACACGGTATAACAGCGCTTCATCAGCCAGATCGTCGACTAGCAGCTCGGCCAGCGCTTTGGCACCAGCAATGCGCACGGTAATCAATGCGGCTTCATAAGTAAGCCCATAGTGGGTAACGCAGCTTGCTACGGGCCGGGGTACCGGTAGCCCTTGCTCAAACAGCGTGGCCGTTAAGCGCAGTTCACGAAATGCTCGGGTTCGCTCAGCACCACTCCATAAGTAGCGTTTTTCACTCAGTTTGGCCGCCATGCCCCCACGGCGATAGGGCCTTAACACCCACTGCTCGGTCGGCGTTGCCTGTAAAAACAGACTGCTACCCCGGCCTGGTGCTTCGCCCACAATTAATCCGCGTTCACACCAGTAATCGCGAGTGAATAGGTCTGGATCAATTTGGTGTGTTCCCGGCGCGTCACATAAACTGTCTACATCATGTAAAATCAGCCAATTTCTCTGCCGGAGTGCCGCTAAGCGCATGAAGCCCTCTTTGCCTGTTCAGCCTAACCACATTGCCATTTTGCGCCTCTCCGCCCTAGGCGATGTGTGCAATCTCGTGCCCACGGTGCGGGCGTTGCAGCGCCAGTGGCCCGAAGCGCGCATTACCTGGATTATCGGTAAGGGGGAGCACAGTCTACTGGCGGGGCTTTCCGGGGTCGAGTTCGTTGTTTACGACAAGTCGACCGGCATTGCCGGTATGCGTGCATTATGGCGGCAGCTTGCCGATACGCGCTTTGATGTGCTGCTACATATGCAGCAGGCCATTCGTGCCAGCGTGCTGTCGCTTGGACTGAAGGCCGATGTACGCGTGGGCTATGACAAGGCGCGTGCCAAAGATGCTCAGCACTGGTTCACCCAGCATCAGCTCGCGCCGCACCCCAATGCCCATGTGCTGGAGTCCTTTATGGACTTCGCCCGGGTGCTCGGTGTAAACGATGACCACCTAGCGTGGGATTTGCCGGTGCCCGATACGGCACGCAATGAAGCCCAAGTCATCAGTGGTGACGCGCCTTATCTGGTCATTAACCCATGCAGTAATGTGCGCCTGCGTAATTTTCGCAATTGGTCGGTAGAGGGTTATGCCAGCGTAATTGAACACGCTTGGGTGCAGCACGGTCTTAAAAGCGTATTAACCGGCGGTGGTAGCCCCTGGAACGGGAAATTGGCGATCAAATTGAAGCGCTTTGCCAGCCTGGGAGCGTAATTAACGCCATTGGCGGCACCTCATTGAAAGGGGTACTAGCGTTGATCGATCAAGCCCAAGCGGTGATAGCGCCGGATACCGGGCCTATCCATATGGCCAATGCCATGGGCACCCCGGCTTTAGGACTCTATGCTTCGACCAATCCCCAGCGTGCGGCGCCCTATTTGTGGCGTGATTTTGCGGTCAACGCATACCCCGAAGCGGTACGTACCTATCTGCATAAGTCGGTAGACGAGGTGAGTTGGGGCCAGCGGGTGCGTCACCCCAGTGCCATGATGCTGATTAAAGCCGACGACGTTATCGCTAAACTGGACACACTGTTGGCGCATACCGCCTCTACCGCCAGCGCAGGGAGCACTGATGAAGATTGATTTAACCGCCTTAGAGCATGCCCACGTTCTGGTTGTCGGGGATGTGATGCTAGACCGCTACTGGCATGGCGGCACCTCGCGCATTTCTCCTGAAGCGCCGGTGCCGGTGGTGCGGGTGGAAGATGTCGAAGACCGCCCAGGCGGAGCGGCCAATGTGGCGCTGAACATCACCTCCTAGGCGGTCATGCAGTACTGGCGGGCGTGATCGGCGACGATGACAACGCGCAGATTTTACAAACTAGTTTGAATGCCTCGGGTGTAAGTACTTACTTCCAGCGTAGCGCTCAGGTACCCACGATCACGAAGCTGCGAGTGATGAGTCGTAACCAGCAGCTACTGCGCCTGGATTTCGAGCAGCGCTTGGACAGTGTCGATACCACTGAGCTAGTGACGCAGGTAGAAAAGGCGCTCCCCGACTGCGACGTCGTGATCCTGTCTGACTATGGTAAAGGCACGCTGAACCAAGTAGAGAATTTGATAGCCAACGCTAGATCCCAGGGCAAGCGGGTGCTAATCGATCCGAAAGGGCAGGATTTCAGCAAATACCGTGGGCGAGTTTAATCACCCCCAATCTCACCGAATTTGAAGCCGTGGTTGGCCATTGTGCGACCGATGCTGAGTTATCTCGCCGGGGCGAGGCGCTGCGCGCTGAGCTTGAGCTTGAAGCGTTGCTGATTACCCGTAGTGAAAAAGGCATGACGCTGATTCGTGAAGGGCATGCGCCACTGCATTTGCCTACCCGGGCCCAGGAAGTCTTCGATGTGACGGGGCAGGGGATACCGTTATCGGCCTGATGGGGCTGGCGCTTGCGGCGGGCCACGCCTTTCCCGAAGCGATGATGTTGGCTAACTTAGGGGCTGGATTGGTCGTGGCCAAACCGGGTACGGCAACGCTCTCCATCGCAGAGCTCTACACCGCGCTGCATGGCGATAAGCTGGCCGAGTTTGGTGTGATTGAGTCGGCCGTGCTGATTGAGGCGGTGCGCGCTGCCCAGCTTCGCGGTGAGCGGGTGGTCATGACCAACGGCTGCTTCGATATCCTGCACGCAGGCCATGTCGCTTACCTGGAGCAGGCTAAGCGCCTGGGCGATCGTTTAATTGTCGCGGTTAACGACGACGCCTCCATTGGTCGCCTGAAAGGCCCTAAGCGGCCGATTAATCCGCTTAACCGGCGTATGCAGGTGTTGGCGGGGTTAGGGGCCGTCGATTGGGTCGTGCCATTCAGTGACGACACACCCCAGGCGCTGATCGAAGCGGTGCTACCCGATATTTTGGTCAAAGGTGGCGATTACCGGCCAGAAGACATTGCCGGGGGCGCGGCGGTGATGGCCAATGGTGGCGAAGTTAAAGTACTGGGCTTTGAAGATGGCGTGTCGACCTCGGCGATGATTAGTTCGATTCTAGATCGTGAGCGCTAAGAAACCTCTGATGTCTTCACCTGCCTGGCCTCGGCTTGCCTACTCAGCAGCGCTGTATGCACTCTCGCCGCTGATTGGCTGGCGTATCTGGCGTGAGCAAGTACCCACTTACTCACGCCTTCAACGGCTGGGTTTGCGCCTTCAGCCGCTTCCCCCAGCGCCACGCATTTGGCTGCACTGTGCCTCGGTGGGGAAGTACGCGCTGCGCGTCCGCTGATTGAGGGGCTATTAGCGGATTTTCCAGCCCATAGCCTGCTGCTCACCTCCATGACCGCGACCGGTGCAGGGCAGGCTCAAGCGCTCATTAGCGAGCAACCCCAGCCGATCAGTCAAGACTTTCTCACCGCTTTCTGCCGCTGGACTTTCCAGGTGCTTCCAAACGTTTTATGCGCTGTATTGAACCCGAGCTTGCCATCCTGTTTGAAACCGAGCTGTGGCCTAATCTGATCCACGCCTGCCGACAGCAGGGTGTCTCCGTCGCGGTGGTAAACGGGCGCTTATCACCGCGCGCTTTTAAGCGTTACCAACGTTTGCGCCCGCTAATGGCCAGTACCCTCGCTGAGATTAGCTGGCTCGCTGCAAAATCATCAGCAGACGCCGAACGCTTTAATACCCTCGGCTGCAGCACGGAGATCACCCGCGTCGTTGGGTCACTAAAATTTGAAATAGCTAGCCAAAATAAGCCCCTTGAAGAGGGTGAACACTTACTCCAAGCGTGGGGAGGACGTCCGGTTTGGGTAGCGGGCTCCACCCGAGACGGCGAAGAAGCGCTACTGCTTAACGCCCATCGCCAACTGCTGAACCGTTTCCCTGATGCGCTGCTGGTACTCGTGCCCCGCCACCCCCAGCGCTTTGACGATGTCACCAAGCTTTGTCAAACCGAAGGCTGGATCCTAAGCCGACGTAGCCAGCAGCAGCTCGTGACGGCACAAACACAGGTCTACCTGGGGGATACGTTAGGTGAACTGGCCATGCTCTATGCAGCGGGCCGTGTGGCCTTTGTCGGGGGCAGCCTAGTGGCGCTGGGCGGACATAATATACTTGAACCGGCGGCGCTAGGCAGGCCGGTGCTTAGTGGCCCCTCGATTGAGAACTTCGCCGATGTGGCTGAACCGCTGCAAGCGGCAGGAGCGCTAACCCTGGTCGATACCCCGGAGGCCCTGGCAGACGCCGTAGCAGACTATTTCGCTAACCCTGAGCGCACCCAGCGGGCCGGTCAAGCAGGGCGCGCGGTAATTGAGGCGCACAAAGGCGCACTTGACCGCACCCTGACAGGATTGGCTTCACTGCTGTCTGGTTAGCCCGTAACGTTATCTAAGAACCTTTATTTAAGCGCGATCCTTTCTACGCCATCTTCTTTGCCGAGCAGTAGAACATCCGCGCCGCGGGCGGCAAACAGGCCATTGGTGACAACACCGACGATAGCGTTGATGCGTGCTTCCATGGCCACGGGGTCTGCAATCATAAATTCATAGCAGTCGATAATTTGGTTGCCATTGTCGGTGACCACTCCCTGGCGATAAACCGGCTCTGCACCAAGCGCGACAAGCTCGCGGGCGACATAGGAGCGCGCCATGGGGATGACTTCTACCGGTAGCGGAAATGGCCTAACTGGGGCACGTACTTTGAGCCATCGGCGATACAGATAAAGCGTTTGGCGCAGGCAGCCACGATTTTTTCGCGGGTAAGCGCGGCACCACCGCCTTTAATCATATGTAAGTGAGCATTCACTTCGTCTGCGCCATCTATGTAAAGGGCACCGTGCCGACGCTATTAAGCTCAAACACCTCAATGCCGAGTTTCTCAAGGCGCTCGGCGCTCGCCTTAGAACTCGCCACCGCGCCTTTAAAGCGGTCGCGCAACGGCCCTAGGCGATCGATAAACAGATTCGCCGTAGAGCCGGTGCCAATCCCTAAAATGGTATCCTTTTCCAATTGAGCTTTAATTTCTTCAATTGCTGCGTCCGCTACAGCAGCTTTCAATTCGTCCTGGTTCATAGTCAGCCTTATGAGTCAGAGGAGAGTTAGAGAAATGAGCAAGCGGCGCTAGTATAACGAGCTAAACGCTGGCTGCCGATGGAAACGCTGCTAGACGCCGCTATGGGTAATCTGCTACCAATAAAAGCTTTGTCCGTTCACGTTCTTCCCTTGGGATATCCGCATGCTAGAAGCAACCGTCAAAAGATCCTCCAAGCCCGCGTTTATGAAGCCGCTTGTGAGACCCCGATTTCCCCTGCACCCTTTTTGTCGCGTCGCTTTAATAACCAGATTTTGATTAAGCGCGAAGACCTACAACCGGTGTTTTCGTTCAAAATTCGCGGTGCCTACAACAAAATGGCGCAGCTCACCCAGGAACAAAAGATAAAGGCGTGATTGCTGCCTCCGCCGGTAATCACGCCCAAGGGCTGGCCATGGCTGCAAAGCTGATGGGGGTCAAAGCTGTCATTGTGATGCCGCGGATCACGCCGGATATCAAAGTACAGGCGGTGCGCGCCCGGGCGCCAAGGTCATCCTCAAAGGGATGCTTTCGCCGCTGCCGTCGAGCATGCTCAAGAGCTGATCAAAGAGCACGGCTACACCTACATTCCGCCGTTTGACGATATCGACGTGGTGGCCGGTCAAGGTACCATCGGCGTGGAAATTCTGCGCCAACACGCTGGTCGCTTAGACGCCATCTTCGTACCAGTCGGCGGCGGTGGATTAATCGCAGGTATCGCGGCCTATGTGAAGTACCTGCGCCCGGATATCAAAGTTATTGGCGTTGAGGCCGAAGACAGCGCTTGCCTTAAAGCCGCTTTAGAGGCGGGTGAGCGCGTGGTACTCGACCAAGTGGGCGTATTTGCCGAGGGTGTCGCGGTCGCGCAGATTGGCGAGGTGCCGTTTTCGCTGGTCAAAGACCTGCTCGACGGCGTTATTACCGTCAATACCGATGAAATGTGCGCAGCGGTGAAAGATATTTTTGAAGATACGCGAGCGGTGGCGGAAACCTCCGGCGCGCTATCGCTGGCGGGGCTGAAAAAATATATCCAGCAGACCGGTGCCGAAGGCGAGACGCTGATCTGCATTAATTCCGGGGCCAATACCAACTTTGATCGTTTGCAGCACATCGCCGAGCGCACGGAGCTAGGCGAACAGCGCGAAGCAATTCTGGCGGTGACCATTGCCGAGAAACCCGGCAGCTTTAAAAGTTTTGCCGCACACTAGGCAAACGGATGGTCACTGAATTTAGCTATCGCTATGCCGATAGCAACGAAGCACATATTTACGTGGGCGTTCAGGGTGAAGCCCGGTGGCGAGGATCGCCAGGCAGTGATCGACAAACTGCGTGAAAGCGGCTACCAAGTGGAAGATCTGACCGAAAATGAGTTGGCGAAGCTGCATATTCGCCACCTAAGCGGCGGCCGCCCCAGTGAACGGTTTGAAGAAGAAGTCTACCGTTTTGAGTTCCCAGAGCGCCCCGGTGCGCTGATGAACTTTTGACGCAGCTGCCCCACGACTGGAATATCTCACTGTTTCACTATCGCAATCATGGCGCTGCCTATGGCCGGGTATTAGTGGGTATGCAAGTCCCCAACGGTGACCGCACCCATGTGGCGGAGTATTTAGATGCCATCGGTTACCGTTACTGGCGCGAGAGCGATAATCCAGCTTATCGACTGTTTATGGCGTAATCGTTCACTAGTGTATGTAAGTGCTTGCTCACCTTAAAAGTCAGAGCTGCTAGTAACGCAACGTAACTTAATCCTTAGAAATGAGGCTAAAAATGCCGCTAAACCAGTTGTCAATGATGGCCTTATAGCTCTATAGTCGTGAGCGAAATTAAGCAAATTCGCCATCCTTTAGAAAACATCAAAGAGTGGCGGGTTTGGCACATTCGGCAACAATATAGGTGTTGGAGAAGCGGCATGCGGCGGAAGAAGCCTGATATGGTAATGGCGTTGATGGTGGTGTTTGCATTAGGGGTGCTTGCTACCGGTTATGCGCAGGCGTTATCGGGAAGCTAAACCCTGCTGGTTGGCCACTATACGTTAGCACCGATAAGGTGACAGATATCAGACAAAAGGGGCTGATCCTTTATTGGGTCGGCCCTTTTTATGGTCAGTTTTAAGTTTGTGGCCAGTTTTTAAGAAAACTACTGACGGCGAAAGCAACCTTGGTCACTGACGACGACCTGTAAGGGCACATCCCAGGGTTCCACAGGCAGCGAAGCCACTTGCTGGCAGGCATGGGCGACGCCAATCAAGGTAGGTGACGGGCCGGGCCGATGCATAAATGCTAAGCTGCGATCATAAAATCCTCCCCCATCCCCATGCGGTTAGCGTTAGCATCAAACCCGACTAGCGGCACAATCAGCGTATCCAGTGCCCAGGTCGGTAGCCGATTACGTCGCTGGGCGCTGAATCGCACATCAGGCTCCCAAATACCAAAACGGTTTTTCACCATGGGTGTGTCAGGGCGGTAGGCTACAAACCACAGGCGATTAGCGCTAAATGGGCGCAAAACCGGCAGATAAATATCGACATTACGTTGACGCAGCCAGGGAAGTAGCGGCGTAGGGTCAATTTCACCGTTGACAGGCAGATAAAGACTTAAGCGTCGTGCGCGACGAACTTCAGGTAGGGATTTCAATTGCTTGCACAAGCGCTGAGCCGCAAGGCGCTGTTCATGCTGAGAAAGGGCTCGGCGTTGATGACGTAAAAACGGCGCAGTGCGCGCTTATCGACGTCCCGATGGAGGCTTTCCATGCAGATGGTCTCTCATACCCTATAGATTGGGTGTTCTCCAGAGTGCCGCTGTCATTCTGGCCCTGAACCTACTGGTTCAGGTGGGTGGCCGCAGCCAGACCGTCAGGCTTTCCGACGCACGGACATGCACACGGGCCTGGCTAGCATTTGGCCCCCTGGGTATTACGCATAGGCTCGAGGGACTATAACGACTGGCGTACACCCCAGAGAACCCCGCCATCCTAACAGAGCGACGGCCAATGCCAAAGTGTCGGGTTAAACGTTCGCAGAGCTTTCAGACAACGCGTTAGGGCTGGCGTGTTTTGGCCAACGCCTTTTCAAGGCGGTCATTTAATCGGTTAAGGTTCTCTTCACCGGCACGGTGTTCATCCATGGCTTCAAGCAGCTCGTGGGTGATATTGAGCGCCGCCATAATGGCCACTCGTTCGCTGCCGAGAACGCTGCTTTGGGCATTGATACCCTGCATGGCACGGTCTAAATAGCGTGCTGCGCGGTCAAGTTTGGCTTCTTCGCCCGTGTCGCAGGCAATGATATAGCCGCGCCCTAACAGGGTTATTTCTTTGGTTGGCCGCTTGGCGTTACTCATCAAAGACTCCAGCACGGGCCAGCAAGGCGCCCAATGCGTTAACATCACAGCATAGGAAGATATAGGTGTCGCTCACTATAAGAGAGGCGCTTGTGCGCGGTCAACGCGCGGCGAGTGCATCTCGTACCATTGACGCCACCCTATCCATCACACGCCCAGTGAATACGAGGTTATTAAATACTATGTCATTGATTGATGAGCGTCAGGACTTCTCCGATGTCGCAGATGTCTTTCTTCTCCATGGCAGCATGCAGTCACCAGCGTTTTTGGATGGCCGCTTATGTGCACTACTGGCGCTACGCGATGTGAATGCAGAGGCATGGTTGGACGAAGTCTGCCAGAGCCTTGGCGTTGAGCAGCCCCGGGATCAAGCAAGCGCCGAGCGGCTATTAGGCTGGCGGCGGCAAACCGTAGAGGCGCTCAGCGCTAGCGACCTGGACTATTCGCCGCTGCTACCCGACGAGTTGTTCTCCCTGGGTGAGCAGGCGCAGGGTCTGAAAGAGTGGACGCTGGGCTTTATTGAGGTAGTTGATGAAGTAGCCGACAACGAGCTGCGCGAGCGCTGGTCTCAGTCGCTCCGTGAGGCGATTGATGACTTGCAGGCGCTGGGCCGGATAGATACCGATATTGACGACAGCCCCGAAAACGAAAACGATCTGTTTGCGCTTACCGAGCATGCCCGTATGGCCGCAATGATGCTGTATACCGAGCAGCACCCAGGGATGCCACAAGTCGAACAAACCGACGCGCCTGTTCATTAATCGCCTCTGTCTGAACCTCTATGCTAGGAGCCTCTATGCGGCCCGAAATGTTACCTCGCCCCCTGCGATCAGCGTGGCCGAGTATCGCCAGCGCCGTGACGCCTTAATGGCCCAACTGCCGGATAACGCAGCGGTGGTGCTGCCCGGCGCCGGGCTGATGACGCGTTCACGGGATAGTGAATTTGCCTTCCGCCAGAATAGTGATTTTTACTACCTGACCGGCATCCGCGAACCGGATGCGCTGCTGGTGCTGCTTCCAGGGCGCGCTGAAGGTGAAAGCGTGGTGTTCTGCCAGGATCGCGACCCCACCATGGAAGCTTGGACAGGGCGCCGTTTGGGCGCCGAAGGCGTGGTCGCTGAATACGGCATTGATCAGGCGTTTGAAAACGCAGTACGCGATGAGCGGCTGAGCGAATTGTTGACAGGTCGCGAGCTGCTTTATCTGCCGCTAGACAACGCCGAGGCCGTCAGCATGGCAGAAGATGCGTTACAGGAAGCCCAGGCTGGGCTTAGACGCGGTCGGCCGCCGCTAAAAGGTTGGCTGGATGTTAGCCCGTTGATTCACGCCATGCGGCTAATCAAAAGCGACGCTGAAATTGCCCTGCTCAGACATGCAGCGCTGATATCTGCCCATGCTCACCGGCGCGCCATGCAGGTGGCGCGCCCAGGGCTGAGTGAATTTCAGCTCCAGGCCGAGTTAGAGCATGAGTTTGTTTGGCATGGGGCCAGTGGCCCTGCCTACAGTACGATTGTAGGTAGCGGAGCCAACGCCTGCGTACTGCACTATATTGAAAATAGGGCGCCGCTGAGTGACAACGGCTTGGTGCTCATCGATGCGGGGGCCGAGTTTGAGTTGTACGCTGGTGATATCACTCGCACATTCCCGGTCTCAGGGCGGTTTAGTGATGCCCAGCGAGCGCTCTACCAAGTAGTGCTCCATGCCCAGCAGCGTGCTGTTAGCGCTGTCAGCCGGGGGCTACTCTGGCTGATATACATCAGGGCGTGGTGTATGACTTAACCGCCGGGCTGATTGAGCTTGGCCTGCTGGAAGGCGAGGTTCAGGCGCGCATCGATGACGAGAGCTATCGGCGCTTCTACCTGCACTCGACGTCACACTGGTTGGGGCTTGACGTGCACGATGTCGGTACCTACCGGCTGGATGAGCAAACACCTCGGCCACTGGTCGCAGGCATGGTGCTCACCGTAGAGCCCGGCCTATATATCCCTAGCGATGACGATATTCCTGACGCCTATCAGGGTATTGGTATTCGTATTGAAGACAATGTGGTCGTCACAAATGAGGGTCATGAAGTCCTGACTGCAGATGTGCCTAAGCAGGTCGTCGAAATCGAGGCATTGATGGCTAAAAGTAACCACTCCTCAATGTCTGCAGTGGCCTTTATGTAAATTACGTTACGAAATTATTGTTGCCTCTTTATGAGGTTGTGTCGCGGTCGGGAGAAGCCAATGCAGCAGTCTAATCATGCGGTTAAAGGAGCGCTGACCCATGACATTGTGATCGTGGGCGGCGGACTGGTAGGCGCCAGCTTAGGTTGCGCCCTGGCACCGCTGATTGAGCGCTATGGCTGGCGTGTGGCAATCATTGAATCGGCGCCTGTGGCTGTTCAGCCGCAGGCCACTACCTGGCAGCCCAGTTTTGATGCCCGGGCCAGTGCGATTGCAGAAGGTTCAGCCCAGCGCTTCCAGCAGTTGGGTGTGGGAGGCAATGCGCGACGAGGCCACGCCCATCAAGCGCATTCATATCAGTGAACGTGGCCGCTTAGGCGCGACACGGCTGAGTGCTGACGAGCTGGGCGTCGCCGCGCTGGGGCATGTTATTCCCAATTCGTGGATGGGGCGGGTACTTCACCAACGGCTTGCCCAACTGCCATTGGAGTGGCACTGCCCGGCAAAAGTCGAACAGCTTACGCCTGTGGCCGGTGGGCATCATCTTCAGCTCTCAGACGGTAGCCAGATAACCGCAGGGCTAACGGTATTGGCCGATGGAGGGCGCTCCGGGCTCAAGGAGCAGCTAGGCATTGGCAGTCGCCGTGAATCATACGAGCAAACAGCACTGATCGCCCACGTGGGGTAAGCCAGCCACACCTTGGCGTCGCTTATGAGCGCTTTACTTCCCACACCAATGGCGCTGTTGCCCTCCCCAGCCAGGCCATGGAGCTAATCTGGACGCATCCCAGTGGTAGCGAACAAGCGCGTATGGCACTTCCCGAGCGTGAATTCTTGCTGCAACTTCAGCGGGCGTTTGGCGACCGAGTGGGTCGCTTTACCCGGGTGGGCACCCGACACGCCTACCCGCTTTCACTGGTCACCGCTGAAGAACCGGTGCGACCAGGGCTGGCAGTATTAGGCAACGCGGCCCACGCCTTGCATCCGGTCGCGGGGCAGGGGTTTAACCTGGCGCTGCGCGGGGTGATGGATCTTGTCGAAGCGCTGGAGCAGGGCGAACAGGCCAAGCGGCCGTTAGGTGATATGACCACGCTGCAAGCCTTTGAAAAGCAGCGCTCCCGAGATCGCGCCAATGTGATTCGCTTTAGCGACGGCCTGGTGCGGTTGTTTGGGCTCTCCTTCCCGCTGTTGCCTCATGCCCGCGCTGCGGGGTTAATTGGCCTGAATCTGGTGGGGCCGCTGCGGCGAGGGCTGGCTCGACGCGCCATGGGTTTGGAACGCTAACGCTTATGGCCACTACAAAAGGAACGCTATAGATATGAGCTCATCATCAGCGACGCCGTCGGTGGAAAGTTTTGAGGCGGTCATTGTCGGCGGCGGTATGGTTGGCACCGCGCTATGCGCTCTGCTAGCTCAAGCGGGTATGCGGGTGGCGCTGGTGGAGGCTCAGCCTGCGCCGCTCAGTCTCGAAAGTGCTATTAATAAGCTGCCCAACCCACGAGTAAGCGCGCTGACACCCGTCTCCCAGCGTTTGCTGACGCATCTAGGTGCCTGGCCTGCCATGCAAAAAACGCGGGTCACGCCTTATAAAGGTATGCACGTATGGGATGCCGAAGGGAGTGGTGAGATCGCTTTTTCCGCGGATGAGGCGGGAGTGGCAGTACTTGGACATATTGTTGAGAATACGGTCACGCTAGCCGCACTGAATAATCACGTGATTGGCGATTCCAACGTCACCACCTATTTTGGCGTTCGCCTGCAGGCACTGCAACGTAGCAGTGGCAGCAGGCTGGTACTGGATGATGGCCGCCAACTCCATTCGCCATTAATAGTGGCTGCTGATGGCGCCCGCTCGGTGCTGCGGGAAATGGCGGGTATTGATGTGGCCAGTGACGATATGCAGCAGGAGGCTGTGGTAACGACAGTGCAGTGTGCGAAACCCCATGGCGGCATAGCGCGGCAAGCATTTATCGATGGCCGCCCATTGGCGTTCCTGCCTTTAACCGTGGAAGGTAATGATCATTACTGCTCCATCGTATGGTCGACCACGCCTGAGCATGCCGCTGAGCTTAGTGAATTGCCCCGTGAAGCCCTTGGGGAGGCACTGGGTAAAGCCTTTGGCCACCGCCTAGGTGAGGTCACGGTCTGCGATAAGGCCCATCGTTTCCCTTTTGGTACAGCGCCATGCCTGCCACTATGTGCAGCCGCATTTCGCATTGGTCGGGGATGCTGCCCACAGTATCCATCCGCTGGCGGGCCAGGGGGTTAATTTAGGGCTAATGGATGCGGCGGTGCTGGCGGAAGAAGTGGTGCATGCCTGGCAGCGCGGCGCGCCTTGGGAGAGTTAAGCACCTTACGGCGCTATGAGCGTCGTCGGCGTTTTGATAACAGCGCCATGCTGGGGCTAATGAAGGGGTTTAAAGTACTGTTTGGTAGCCATGACCCAGCGCTTACCCTGGCGCGTAATTTGGGGATGAGCGGAATGAATCAGTGGGTGCCATTAAAGCGGGTATTGATGCGGCAGGCGACCGGAGAGCGCGGCCGCCTGCCTCTCAGTTGTTGCTAAAGCAGGTTGTCGTTAGCGTCGCTGTCGATCAACGACGTTGAGCGCTTTAAGCAGATTAAGCGCCTCGCTGAGCTGGTAATCATTGAGTAGCCGCTCGGCCATTTCCTGACGATCCCGGGGCGCCTGCTGTGAGCTTAGGTGCCCTTCAAGGTCGGCCTCGCGAATTTCACGCCGGCTCTCGGCTACTTTCTAAACGGCCGCGCACTACATCCACGTCGGGCTCGATGCCTTGGGCCTGAATAGAGCGCCCGTTGGGGTGTAGTAGAGCGCGGTGGTGAGTTTGAGCCCTTCGCCATTGCCTAATGGCATAATCTGCTGCACCGACCCCTTACCAAAACTATCGGTGCCCATAATCACGCCGCGGCGCTGATCCTGGAGCGCGCCAGCGACAA
This sequence comes from Vreelandella olivaria, assembly GCA_004295565.1. Classification (GTDB taxonomy): domain Bacteria; phylum Pseudomonadota; class Gammaproteobacteria; order Pseudomonadales; family Halomonadaceae; genus Vreelandella; species Vreelandella olivaria. The sequence continues at coordinate 33,653 of AP019416.1, forward strand.
TTTCCGCTGCTGACGCACTGCCGCCGTTGATCAGCACTACCAATGGAACATCGGCAGCGGGCGTGTTGGGTGAGGCCGAGAATGACATCTCAGTATCCGAGAGGCGCCCTTCGGTATACACAATCAAACCTTCATCCAGGAACAGATCGGCAATGCCGACGGCGGCCTGTAGCACCCCGCCGGGGTTATTACGTAAATCGAGTATCAACCCTTCCAGAGGTTGTTCGCGGCTCATGCGCTCAAGCGCCTCCCGGGCCTGCTCTGGTGTGCGCGATTGGAATTGGCTAACGCGCAGGTAGCCGTAACCGGGCTCGAGCAGCTCATGTTTAACGCTTTCGCTGCGAATAATTTCCCGGGTCAGGGTGAATTCCCGCGGCGAATCTTCGCCTGAACGCAGTATGCTAATACGCAGATCGGTACCCGGCTCGCCGCGCATTAGGGTCACCGCTTCTTGTAGAGACATGCTGTCGGTGGGAGTGCCGTCAATGGCGACGATAATATCGCGCGAAAGCAACCCGGCGCGGGAGGCGGGAGTGTCATCGATAGGCGTAATCACCATGAGCTGACCATTCTCGGTGCCTACCTCGATACCGATGCCGCCAAATTCGCCCTGAGTCGACTCACGCAGGCTCTGGTACTCCTCCTCATCCAAATAGGCGGAGTGAGGGTCGAGCTCACTGAGCATGCCGCGCATAGCGTTACGTAGCAGCGTGCTGTCATCGACTTCCTCAACATAGGCACGCTTAATACGCTCAAACACTTCGGCGAAGGTTTGAATATCTTCCAGGGGTAGCTGGTCGTAGGATGGCTCACCGCCGCCCCGCTACCGGCTGGTTGGGCGAGCAGCGGTAGCGGGGCCGACAGTAAAGCAATCGGCAGCAGGGTAGCCAAGAAGCGCTTGGCGGGGGCTGATACCCCGGTAACAGATAGCGTCATGCAGACTCCGCAGGGCGATAGGTGGCGTCAGTGTGCGTCACCCATTAGTTGGAACATAAGTTTGTAATAACAATAAACGCTGAGACATTAATCATGCATAGTAGTGCACATGCATCGTAGTGCAGCTTATCCCGTCAACGGCGCGCAATCCAACGCTGAGGATTAATTGGTTCGCCGCCGCGGCGAACTTCGAAGTAGAGCGCCGCACGGGTTTGGCCGCCGCTATCGCCGACACGTCCAATTTCATCGCCGCGACTGACCTGCTGTCCTGGCCTGACGCTGAACTGCTGCAGGTGGGCATGCAGCGTCATGATCTGGTCGCCGTGGTCAATAATCAGCAAGTTGCCAAAACCTCGCATCCAGTCGGCGAACACCACGCGGCCAGTGTGTACAGCGGTGACCGGCGTGCCTGCGCTGGCCTGAATCACTATACCGTTGTAATGCACACCGTCGCGATGATGGAAATTACTGCTGATGGATCCCTGTACCGGCCAAGGTAAGTCGCCTTGAGTACTGACAATATGCGTAGTGGGCGTGGGTTCGGCAAGTCTTGCCATTTCCGCCTGGATATTGCGCAGCATGCGTTCGGCTTCTTCGCGGCTCTGGTTGAGGTCGGCCAACCGCTCCTCTTCACTGCCGTAGCGGTCGTCCAGGTTAGAAACAACGCCGCGTCGCTCGGTAGTGCGCTGAGCTAGCAGCGCGCTCTGCTCTTCTAACTCATCGGCCAACGTATCCAGGCGGGCTTGTCGCTCGCTGAGCTCCTTCTGGGTATCGGCGAGCGCTGTATCGAGCCGGGCGATTGTATTTAAGCGGCGGTTGCGTGCTTCGGTCAGCCGGTTCATATACGCCTGCATGCGATCAAGCTCGGCAGGGTCGCCCTGGTTAAGCAGCAGTTTGAGCTGCGGCGTTGGGCCAAGGCGGTAAAGTGCTGATAGCTGCTGACCCAATGCTGCATATTGATCGGCGCGCTCGCTCTCCAGCCGGTCGCGATGCTGGCGCAGCTGGGTAGTTTCATCATTCAACTGGCGACGCTCAGCTTGTAGTGCGTCTAAGCGCTGATGGGTTTCGGCCAGTTGGGTTTCAACTTCCTTAAGCTCGCGTTCGGCGCTGTCCCGGGCCGCGCCAGTCGCACGCAGACGCTGGGCCGCGGACTCGATCTCTTGGCCAATCGCATCCAACTGCTGGCGCGCCGCCCCTTCATCTTGCTGAGAGAAACCTGCTGGCGCATAACTTAACGCCAGGAGGAGCGCTATTGCTACATATGGCCGCATGGGCACTACTTGAAATGAATCAATGGTTTACCCGTCATCGCCTCGGGTTGCTGCTGATCCATCATGGTCAACAGTGTGGGGGCCAGATCGCATAGCTTGCCCTCTTCAAGCGAGGCCGCACGTTCGCCAACGTAAATAAGCGGTACCACAAAGGTGGTGTGGGCGGTTTGCGGTGCGCCGGTTTCGGGATGAACCATCTGTTCGGCATTACCGTGGTCGGCGGTAATCAAGCAGGCGCCGCCTGCACGTTCGATGGCTTCCACGACACGACCCACGCAGGTATCGACGGTCTCAATGGCTTTTACCGCGGCGTCGAAATCACCGGTGTGGCCGACCATGTCACCGTTGGCGTAGTTGCAAACGATCAGGTCGAAACTGCCGCCGTCAATGGCGTCGACAAGCTTGTCGGTAATCTCGAAAGCGCTCATTTCAGGCTTTTCGTCGTAGGTGCGCACATCTCGCGGTGAAGGCACCAGGATGCGCTCTTCACCCTCGTACTCAGCTTCATTGCCGCCCGAAAAGAAGAACGTTACGTGGGGATACTTCTCGGTTTCGGCAATGCGTAGCTGTTTCAAGCCGCGCTTGGCGACGACTTCCCAAGAGTGTCATTAAGATCCGATGGGGGAAGGCGGCAGGTGTAGGAATATCGGCCGCGTACTGGGTCATCATTACCAGCCCTTTGCTTGCAAGCTTGGGGCATGTGCGTCGCTCGAAGCCGTTGAAACCCGGCTCGACAAAGGCGCGGGTTAACTCACGGGCACGGTCAGAGCGGAAGTTGAGGAAAATCGCAGCGTCGCCATCCTTAAGGGCAATAGGGTCTTCGCCAAGCGGGATGCTGCTCGCCGCCACGAATTCGTCGGTTTCACCACGCTGATAGGCGTCACGCAGTGCGGTTTCAGCGCTAGAGGCGTAGTACTCCGCTTGACCCTCGGTAAGCAGACGGTAGGCTTGTTCAACGCGCTCCCAGCGGTTGTCGCGATCCATGGCGTAAAAGCGGCCAATAATCGAGGCCACAAAGCCGTTATCAGCGCCCACCAGCTCGGCCAGGCGAGCATTGGCGCGCTCTATGGAGGCCAATGCACTTTGCGGTGGCATATCGCGACCATCGAGAAAGGCGTGAATAAAAATACGCTGGGCGCCACGGCGTGCGGCCAGTTCTGCCAGGGCAATAAAGTGGTCTTCATGGCTGTGGACGCCGCCGGGGAGAGTAGGCCAATTAAATGTACCGGTCGACCGTTGGCGACAGCTTCGTCAATTGGCTGGGTGAGGTTGTCATTAATATCCAGGTCGCCGTCTTCAATCGCCTTGCTGATACGGGTGAAGTCCTGATAAACGATACGCCCGGCACCAATATTCATATGGCCGACTTCAGAGTTGCCCATCTGGCCGTCGGGAAGGCCAACGTTAAGCCCATCGGTGTGAACGAAGGCGTGAGGGCGGCTCTCCCACAGTTTATCCATTGTCGGGTGTGGGCTGCGGCCACCGCATTATGGGCGCTCTCGGGGTTGTGGCCGTAGCCGTCGAGAATAATCAGCGCCACGGGGCGCGGAGTGCGAGAAGTATTCATAAAAAACCTCGTTAAAATTGGCAACCCGAACAACTCGAAAATTCGGGGTCGCGACAGGCGCACGCTTAGGGCATCATAACGCAGGCAACTGCCAGGCGTCATGATGTAGGAGCCTGTCCGGCTTAACACGGATCTACTGCGAATTGTCCTTCTCGCGACGATCGGCCAAGCCGGACAGCCTCCTGGCCTGCGCGGGAAGCTATCTGACGTGTATACTTGTCGCGTTTTGGCAGCGGTTAGGCCGCTTTTTTCTGCATAGACCAAGAGATTGTGTTCGCGATGATCGATCAGGTGTTCGAATTCGTACAGAACCACCCCCTGCTAGTTGGGGCATTTTTGCTGGTGCTGATAGCGTGGATTATTTATGAAACGCGCAGCGCCTCCACCAATGCACTGACCGCCTCGCAGGCCACTCAGCTTATCAACCGCGAAGACGCGGTGGTGCTGGATATCCGTGAAAACAAAGACTTCAAAGCCGGGCATATCGCGGGGGCGCGCAACATTCCGCAGAGCAACCTCGATAGCCGCATGAACGAACTGGATAAAGTGAAAGCCCAGCCGATCATCGTGGTATGCAAGCACGGCCAGAGTTCTGGCGCCGCACAGGCCAAGCTCACCAAAGCAGGCTTTGAACGCGCTTACAAGTTGAGAGGCGGTATGGCGCAGTGGCAAGGCGACGGCCTTCCGGTGGTTAAAAAGTAATCAACGCTAGCTTTATTTAATCAACAATCAGGAGTTTTCTCATGGCGGAAGATAACAACACCCCGCAGGCAGGCGCCGCGGCGGACGAAAAACCGCAGCTCAAATTTTCGCTGCAGCGTATTTATGTAAAAGATATTTCCTTTGAAGCGCCCAATTCGCCCTCGGTGTTCAAGCAGGCGTTCAAACCCAAGGTGAACCTGGATCTTAATACCACCAGCACTAAAATTGCTGATGACCAGTATGAAGTGGTGGTCAAGGTGACTGCTCAGGTGAATGACAGTGAAACCGGTACGACCTCTTTCCTGGCGGAAGTCGAGCAGGCGGGTTTGTTTCGTATCGCGGGTATTGAAGGGGCGCAGCTGGATCAAACTCTAGGCGCCTTCTGCCCCAATCTGCTGTTCCCCTACGCCCGTGAGTGCGTGGATAACCTGGTCAACCGTGGCGGTTTCCCGCCGCTGATGCTGGCGCCGGTTAACTTCGAAGCCATGTACGCCCAGCGTAAGCAGCGCGAAGCCAAGCAAGCCGAAGAAAGCACCCATTAAGCGATGTCGGAAGCCATGCCAGAAACGCAAGCCGCTGATTGGTACGCCCGGCATGGCAAGATGCCACGCGTTTTCGTGCCTGCTGTATTCGTAGCAGGCAGCGACGTTGCATTGCCTGACGGCCCAGCGCGCCACATCACCCGTGTATTGCGTATGGGTGAAGGCGCGCCGCTGGTGCTATTTGACGGCCAAGGTCTTGAGGCGGGGGTGCGTTTGGCAGACGTTAGCCGCAAACAGACGCTCGCACGGGTCGAAGCGGTATGGTCAGGCAGTGGTGAATCGCCGCTGTCTGTCCATTTGGGCCAGGCCATCTCAAAAGGCGACCGAATGGATTATGCTATCCAGAAGGCCGTCGAGCTGGGCGTTGCGGCGATTACCCCGCTGTATACCGAGCGTGGAGATGTGCGTTTGAAAGGCGACCGGGAAGAAGAAACTTGTTCACTGGCAGGCAGTGGCGGCCAGCGCCTGCGAGCAAAGTGGCCGTGCGGTGGTGCCCCGCGCATACACCGATGCCGCTATCAGCATGGCTTGAAGCGCGTCAGGAACCGCTGCGCTTGATGCTGCATCTAGCGACCGGCAATGCGTTTGATCGCCAAGATCGCCCCGCTTCGGTAGCGCTGCTGATCGGCCCGGAAGGCGGTTTAAGCGAAGCCGATATCGCCGCCGCTCAAACCGCTGACTTTACGCCGCTGACTCTCGGCCCACGGGTGTTGCGTACGGAGACGGCACCGGTGGTGGCGCTTTCCTTGCTACAGCACTACTTTGGCGATTTGTAAGTACTTACTACCCATTGAAACCTTATCAAACTGCTTTTTCCCTTTGTTCGATTGCCCCTGAACTCTTTGTCTCTGATTCCGACCCATTTCGATATGCCTGCTCAAGACCCTTAAGCACGATGGGTTTAAGCATCGGCAGCGGTTCACCTGACAGGCCACTGATCACCAGCAAGCGGTGTTGCCGGCCACGCGCATAGCCCAGCCAGCAGGGCAACCATATCGACGTTGGTGCGCTATCCAGTACCTGAATTCGCCAATGGCGGGGTGTCGCCATGCGCTCCCATAGCCACAGTCGGTTCAGCGCTTCTGGTGTTGGCGGCAGACCGCTCTCAATTCTAAGCTCAGTATCGATGGCAGCGGTCTGAGCGGGTAGTTCAGCGCCCACCATTAGCAGCGCCCGGCGCATTTTCTGTGCGCAGAGTAACCAAGCACCTGGTGTGCCATTTGGCAGCCCTAACGCTGCCGCCCAGAGGCTGACCCAAGCAGGCTCGCAGGCCGTTGCGCCCAGGCGCTGTAGTCGCTTTTGGCGGCCTCTTCGTCAATCTGCCTGGAAAGTATTAGACGCTTAGCCATTTGCCCACCCCTGCAGCAGCGCTAGCATGCCCAGCATAAGGCAAAACCAAGCGAATAGGCCGATACAGCGACGACGGGTTGACCGCGCCTCCTTGCCAATCACCTCGGCATTATCGGCTCTGGCCGCCAGCACGGCCTGCATATCCGGCGCCGCTTCGGCCATCATCACATCGCTTAACTGATCTTGGCTGGGTGCAGGTGCTGACAGGCTAACGAGATAGCCAACGCTCATCGACACTGCTACACCGACCGTGTTGTTATACAGCCACGAGATATCGAGTAGCGAAGAGACGCACCATACGGAGAGCATACCCGCAATCAGCCCAGCCATTGCCCCACGTGCGTTGGAGCGGTGGCTAAAAATAGCCAATAGGAAGGTGCCCAGTAGCGCCCCGTAAAACCACGAGCCGATTTGGTTGACCGCCTCGATCACCGGGCCAAGATTACCGGCGAAGAAAGCAAACAGGGTGGCATAAAGCCCCCAAAATATAGTGGCTATGCGTGATGCTTTCAGATAGTGAGCATCGCTGGCATTGGGTTTGATATAGCGACTATAAAAATCCCGTACGGTTACCGCCGAAAGCGAGTTGAGCGCCGAGTCGAGACTCGACATAGCCGCGGCAAATACCCCGGCAATCACCAGTCCCGCCATACCTGAGGGAAAAGCGCTGACGACATAGCGGGGTAGCAGTTCATTGAGATCCTCGGGAGGCGTTAGCCCATGCTGCTGGTAATAGGTGGCCAAGATAACGCCAATAAACAGGAACAGCAGCATCTGGGGAATCAGCAGGTAGCCGCCGATCAGCAGTGAGCGCTGAGCATCGAGCACTGATGGGCTGGAGAGCACTCGCTGGATTTGGCTCTGGTCGGTGCCGAAGTAGGCCACATGGAGGAAAAAACCGCCGAATAAGCCTGCCCATAGCGAGTAGGTCACGCTGGGGTCGAAGGACAGATCGATGGCATTGAACATCCCGCTGGCCGCGCCGAAGTCGAAGACATCGCCCCAACCGCCAGGCAGGCTGGTCACTAAAAAGAAGATGCTTAACAGTGCACCCAGCCAGAGTACGAACATTTGCACCACATCGGTACCGCACTGATACCGCCCATCACGGTGTAGCTGATGGCCAGCACCGCCATAATGATAATGGTGAGGTTAACGCTCCAGCCGGTGACCACTGCGAGTACCAGCGCTGGCGCATAGAGCACCACGCCAGTAGCGAGCCCGCGGGCAATCAGAAACAGCAGGGCAGTAAGGGTGCGCGTCGCCGGGCCGAAGCGCCGCTCCAGCAGTTCGTAGATGCTATAGATGCCCGCGCGGTGAAAAATAGGCACCAGCACCAGGATCAGTACAATCATGGCCAGGGGCACATTGATAAAGGTCACCAAGCGTTCAAGACCACCTTCGAAGCCCCAGCCCGGCGCCCCAATAAAGGTGATGGCGCTGGCTTGGGTCGCCATGACCGAAAGGCCAATGGCCCAGCCGGGGATTTTGCGCCCGCCTAGAAAATAGTCTTCGGGGTTATGCTGATCTTTACCGAATCGCGAACCGATCCAGGCGATTAAACTGATGTAACCAATCAAAACGACCGTATCAAAAAGCGTGAACCCTTCCATGTTCGCTCCTCTATGCCTAATTTTGTCTAGTATTTTGATAGTAGCAGGTTGTGCGCTGTTTGCTTTTTCAGGCGGCAGGCATGCTTTCAACCACTAAAAAATGCTATCCCGCTTTGCCCTGTGGGTGTCAGGCACCATAATGTTGGTCTATTTCCTTGAAGGACGTTACCCATGGTGCGTGAGTCACACTCATCCCCCCGATCCGCCAGCGATGCAGCCGCCCAGTTGGGAGAAGTGGCGTACCTAACGGTCACGGCCGTCAATAACATCGGCGCGTTTTTGCAGTGGGGGCAGCCGAAAGATGTGTTACTGCCGTTTAGCGAGCAGCACTTTCGCCCTGATCCCGGCAAACGTGTGTTGGTCATGCTGTACAGCGACGACCAGGGGCGGCCAGTAGCGTCGATGAAGCTGGATCGTTTTTTGACCGATGACGCCTGGGCCATGGAAAAGGGTGACGAAGTCGCCGTCGTAGTGGCGGAGCGTACTGATCTGGGAATGAAGGTGGTGGTGAATCACCGCTACTGGGGGCTTATTTACCAGGACGACGTCACTCAGCCATTGCGCCGTGGCCAATCAGTCAAGGGCTATGTAAAGCAGCGCCGTGATGATGGTCGCCTAAATATCTCGCTACTACCGCCCGGCGCCGCTCGCTTGGATGTGGTGGGCGATAAGATAATGCAGGCACTACGTGAAAGCGGTGGCTATCTGGCGCTGGGGGATAAAAGCTCTGCCCATGAAGTTAAAAGCCCGTTTAGGGTGAGTAAAAGCGCCTATAAACAGGCCATTGGGCGACTCTATAAGCAGCAGTTGATCACCCTAGAGCCGGATGCTATTCGTTTGGTGCCCGGCGCGCTCAGCGAGTAGTGAGCTAGGGCAGTTGGAGCCGGGCGGGCAGTGCGGCATACTGGGCCTCTATTGTTCATGTTTGGATAGTGCCCCGATGAGCCAATCAAATCTGCACCTCGGCGTCGTGATGGATCCCATCAGCGACATCGCTTACAAGAAAGACACCACCATGGCCATGCTATGGGCCGCCCAGGAGCGTGGATACACCCTGCACTATATGGAGCAGGAGGATCTTTTCTTGAACGCGGGCAGGCCTACGCGCGAATGCGGCCACTAAAAGTGCATCGTGATCCAAGTCACTGGTACGACCTAGGCGAACCCTCTGCGCGTCCGCTGGTAGAGCTGGACGTTGTGTTGATGCGCAAAGACCCGCCCGTGGACGCCGACTTTACCAACGCTGTGCATTTGCTGGGTTTTGCTGAGCGCGAAGGTGTGCTGGTGGTCAATCCCACGGCGGCGCTATTGCAGTGTAATGAGAAGTTATTTGCCCAGCAGTTCCCCCAGTGCTGTGCGCCTACGCTGGTCGCCAGCCGTGATGATGTGCTGCGCGCCTTCCATGCTGAGCATGGCGATGTCATCTTTAAACCGCTGGACGGTATGGGCGGCACCGGTATTTTTCACATTGGCCCGGAAGGTCGCAATATCGGCGCGGTCATTGAACAGCTTACCTTACGCGGCCAGCGGCAAATTATGGCCCAGCGCTATCTGCCAGAAATTAAGGATGGCGACACGCGTATTCTGTTGGTCGATGGCGAACCCGTCCCCTTTGGGCTGGCGCGGATACCCTCGGCGGGCGAGACTCGTGGCAATCTAGCTGCCGGTGGGCGGGTGTGAGTCGCGAACTCACTGATCGCGACCGCTGGCTAATCCAACAGGTACAGCCAATGATTCGTGAAAAAGGCTTAATGTTTGTCGGCCTCGACGTGATCGGTGACTATATTACGGAAATCAATGTCACCAGCCCTACCTGCGTGCGTGAAATTGATGATCAGCGGGGCACCAATATTGCCGGTTTGCTACTGGATGCTATCAAGCGCCGCTTAGCCTAAGCACGGCTTAACTCTTATAATGACACTTATTAAGCTATGCCTGCCGGGATGCCGGCAGGCAGTGGGAGACGCATGCAAAGTTTGAAACATCACTTTCTAATGGCCATGCCGCATTTAGAAGATCCTAATTTTGCCGGTAGCCTGATCTATCTTTGCGATCATGATAACAACGGTTGCATGGGGTGATTACTAACCGGCCGTTGGAGATCACCCTTGAGGCGCTGTTTGATCAGCTGGAATTAGGCGGTGAAACAAGTCCACACCGTAATGCGCCGGTTTATTACGGCGGGCCGATGCATAAAGACCGTGGCTTTATTCTTCATGTTGGCGATAGCCAACAGTGGGACTCCAGTATCCAGGTGGAAGATGGTATTGCGCTCACCACCTCGTTGGACATTCTGAAGGCGTTCGCTGCGGGTGAGGGGCCTGAGCACTTTTAGTCTGCTTAGGCTGCGCAGGCTGGGAAGTGGGGCAGTTGGAAGAGGAGCTGAAGGAGAACAGCTGGCTAACGGTAGAAGCCGAGAGCAGCGTGCTCTTCAATACCCCGCCCGTTGAGCGCTTAACCGCGGCGGCAGGTTTGCTGGGTATTGATCTTAACCTAATGACCCGAGACGCGGGGCACGCCTGATGGCCGAAGCGGGGCAGCGCTTAATCCTGGCCTTTGACTACGGCACCCGGCGTATCGGTGTAGCGGTGGGCAACGAGCTACTGCGCAGCGCCCGCGAACTCACCCCCCTACCGGCGCGGGATGGAATCCCCGACTGGAATGTCGTGTCACGGCTACTCAGCGAGTGGCAGCCGGATCTGTTAGTGGTCGGGCTACCACTGAATATGGACGGTAGCGAATCAGAGATGAGCACGCGCGCGCGCAAATTTGGTAATCGTTTACATGGCCGTTTTGGCAAGCCATGTGAAATGGTTGACGAGCGTGGCACCACGCGGGAAGCTGCTGATCGCTCGCGAGGCGGGCCATAAAGGCAACTATCGTCAGGACAGTGTCGATGGCATCGCGGCCATTCTTATTCTTGAAGGTTGGTTTGCCCACCAGGAAGGGCTACCGGGCGGGCGCCTCTCTATAGTGCCTGTCTTGAATTCCTCTCCTTAACCTTGGCGCTTTATCGATCCAACGTGCCCGTTTGGGTTGGTACGTACCAGCGTACGGGGCGTAGCTCTTTTCGATTAACTCATCGACATTGAGCAGCGTCGCGAAAATCGCCATTCGCATGGGAATACCGTTATCGGTTTGGCGGAAAATCGCCAAGCGCGGGTCGCCGTTAAGGTCGACGTTTAAGTCATTGGCGCCGGGGCGGCTATCCCTGGGCAGCGGGTGCATCACAATCGTGCTTTGACTGCAGCGGTGATCTAGGAAATCACGATTGACCATAAAGTCATCGGACAACCCCTGAAAGCTCTCATTCATCTCATCAGTAAAGCGCTCTTTCTGAATGCGCGTGGTGTACACAACGTCTAAATCGGCGAAGTCGCTGGCCAATGAGTCGCGCTGCTCAATGCGGTGGCCGCGAGAGGCTACTAAGTCAATGAGCTTGGAAGGCATCTCAAGGCCCGGGGGTGACACTAGGGTAATGCGCAGTGGGTCATAAAGGGATAAAAGCTTAATCAGTGAATGTACGGTACGGCCATACTTCAAGTCGCCGGTGAGTAAGATATGTGCACCGGTCAGCGATTTACCCAGGCGTTGAAACTCTTTGTCAATCGTATACAGGTCGAGCAGTGCCTGGCTGGGATGCTCCCCAGGGCCGTCGCCGCCATTAATCACCGGTACATTGGTCGCCGCGGCAAACTCCGCCACCGAACCTTGATCAGGGTGACGCATGACAATGGCATCGCAGTAGCCACTCATCACGCGGCTGGTATCGTATAGCGATTCACCCTTCGCCATGGAAGAGAAGGTAAAGCCCGTGGTATCGCACACACTGCCTCCCAAGCGGCAAAGGCAGCATTGAAGCTTACTCGCGTACGGGTACTCGCTTCAAAAAACAGATTACCGAGTACAGCGCCTTCTAATACTCGGGTTACCTGGCGTCGCTGAGCAATCGGCTCCATGCGCGCAGCCACACGCAGTAAGTGGTCTACGCTTTCGCGGTTTAATGAGTCGACAGTTAATAAGTGGTGGCTCATAGCGATCCTCGGCACAGTGGTGGAAAGAGCGGTAGATAGCGCTAGTGTAACCGTCAATCAGGCTGGTGCCGAAGGGGTTTCATTCCGCTAAGGTGGGTGATTTGTAATTTTTCTACAAAAGCCCTTGCCAACCCGGCCGTGAAACCGTAAAGTACGCATCCGCTGCCGGGGACGCCAAGCGTTACCAGCGGTGCATAAGGTGTAAAAGCCTTGGTTTGTCAGGGAGGTTAGAGCAGTTGTATCGCTCGCCTTGCTCGCTGGAAACAGCGGTTGACAACCACCAGGAAATGCGTAGAATACGCCTTCCTCGCTGAGGCAAGCCAGTTCAACGGTTTGCTAGTTAAATGCAGCGAAACAGCTCTTTAACAATTTGATCAGGTAATTCATGTGGGCGCTTGCTGACGTTGGTGACAAATCACCAAATATCAAGGCAAGCGACTCAAGCAATAAGGTTTTAAAGGATTCGTCCTTTGGAATCTGTTTTGAATGAATTCGTTTGAACCTTGAGCCAAGTTTGATCCGCTTTTGCTGCTGTCGGCTAGTCCGTCAGTTAGCGAGTAAGGATCACAATGATTTTAAACTGAAGAGTTTGATCATGGCTCAGATTGAACGCTGGCGGCAGGCCTAACACATGCAAGTCGAGCGGTAACAGATCTAGCTTGCTAGATGCTGACGAGCGGCGGACGGGTGAGTAATGCATAGGAATCTGCCCGATAGTGGGGGATAACCTGGGGAAACCCAGGCTAATACCGCATACGTCCTACGGGAGAAAGGGGGCTTCGGCTCCCGCTATTGGATGAGCCTATGTCGGATTAGCTAGTTGGTGAGGTAAAGGCTCACCAAGGCAACGATCCGTAGCTGGTCTGAGAGGATGATCAGCCACATCGGGACTGAGACACGGCCCGAACTCCTACGGGAGGCAGCAGTGGGGAATATTGGACAATGGGGGAACCCTGATCCAGCCATGCCGCGTGTGTGAAGAAGGCCCTCGGGTTGTAAAGCACTTTCAGCGAGGAAGAACGCCTAGCGGTTAATACCCGTTAGGAAAGACATCACTCGCAGAAGAAGCACCGGCTAACTCCGTGCCAGCAGCCGCGGTAATACGGAGGGTGCAAGCGTTAATCGGAATTACTGGGCGTAAAGCGCGCGTAGGTGGCTTGATAAGCCGGTTGTGAAAGCCCCGGGCTCAACCTGGGAACGGCATCCGGAACTGTCAGGCTAGAGTGCAGGAGAGGAAGGTAGAATTCCCGGTGTAGCGGTGAAATGCGTAGAGATCGGGAGGAATACCAGTGGCGAAGGCGGCCTTCTGGACTGACACTGACACTGAGGTGCGAAAGCGTGGGTAGCAAACAGGATTAGATACCCTGGTAGTCCACGCCGTAAACGATGTCGACCAGCCGTTGGGTGCCTAGAGCACTTTGTGGCGAAGTTAACGCGATAAGTCGACCGCCTGGGGAGTACGGCCGCAAGGTTAAAACTCAAATGAATTGACGGGGCCCGCACAAGCGGTGGAGCATGTGGTTTAATTCGATGCAACGCGAAGAACCTTACCTACCCTTGACATCTACAGAAGCCGGAAGAGATTCTGGTGTGCCTTCGGGAACTGTAAGACAGGTGCTGCATGGCTGTCGTCAGCTCGTGTTGTGAAATGTTGGGTTAAGTCCCGTAACGAGCGCAACCCTTGTCCTTATTTGCCAGCGAGTAATGTCGGGAACTCTAAGGAGACTGCCGGTGACAAACCGGAGGAAGGTGGGGACGACGTCAAGTCATCATGGCCCTTACGGGTAGGGCTACACGTGCTACAATGGCCGGTACAAAGGGCTGCGAGCTTGCGAGAGTCAGCGAATCCCTTAAAGCCGGTCTCAGTCCGGATCGGAGTCTGCAACTCGACTCCGTGAAGTCGGAATCGCTAGTAATCGTGAATCAGAATGTCACGGTGAATACGTTCCCGGGCCTTGTACACACCGCCCGTCACACCATGGGAGTGGACTGCACCAGAAGTGGTTAGCCTAACGCAGAGGGCGATCACCACGGTGTGGTTCATGACTGGGGTGAAGTCGTAACAAGGTAGCCGTAGGGGAACCTGCGGCTGGATCACCTCCTTAAACGATGCGTCACGCGTTAGTAAGCGTCCACAATGAATTACCTGATCAGAATGCTGTTAATGAGCAGTGATAAGCCAACCGCCTGCGGCGGTGTCTTATCACTGCTTATAGCAGTCGCTCTTTAACAATGTATATCATGCTGACAAGAACACTTCGCAAGAAGTGGTCTTAAATTGTGATACGTCTCAAGCGTATCCGGCAAAATGAAACGTTATCATTGCGACATCCAGACTCCTTCGGGTTATAGGGTCAAGCAATGAAGCGCACACGGTGGATGCCTAGGCAGCCAGAGGCGATGAAAGACGTGGTAGCCTGCGATAAGGTTCGGTGAGGTGGCAACAACCTGTGACCCGGACATCTCTGAATGGGGAAACCCACTCATCATAAGATGAGTATCATGCACTGAATACATAGGTGTATGAGGCGAACCAGGGAACTGAAACATCTAAGTACCCTGAGGAAAAGAAATCAACCGAGATTCCCCTAGTAGCGGCGAGCGAACGGGGATCAGCCCTTAAGCATGAGACTGATTAGGCGAACACGCTGGGAAGCGTGGCCGTAGCGGGTGATAGCCCCGTAGTCGAAAATCTGATCATGTGAAATCGAGTAGGTCGGGGCACGAGAAACCTTGACTGAAGACGGGGGACTATCCTCCAAGGCTAAATACTCCTGGCTGACCGATAGTGAACCAGTACCGTGAGGGAAAGGCGAAAAGAACCCCGGAGAGGGGAGTGAAATAGATCCTGAAACCGTGTGCGTACAAGCAGTAGGAGCCCACTTGTTGGGTGACTGCGTACCTTTGTATAATGGGTCAGCGACTTATATTCAGTGGCGAGGTTAACCGTATAGGGGAGCCGTAGGGAAACCGAGTCTTAACTGGGCGACACAGTCGCTGGATATAGACCCGAAACCGAGCGATCTATCCATGAGCAGGGTGAAGGTTGAGTAACATCAACTGGAGGCCCGAACCAGGATCTGTTGAAAAGATTTGGATGACTTGTGGATCGGAGTGAAAGGCTAATCAAGCTCGGAGATAGCTGGTTCTCCTCGAAAGCTATTTAGGTAGCGCCTCACGTAGTACCGCCGGGGGTAGAGCACTGTTTCGGCTAGGGGGTCATCCCGACTTACCAACCCGAGGCAAACTCCGAATACCGGTGAGTAACGCGTGGGAGACACACGGCGGGTGCTAACGTCCGTCGTGAAAGGGAAACAACCCAGACCGTCAGCTAATTCCGAAATCCTGGTTAAGTGGGAAACGATGTGGGAAGGCTCAGACAGCTAGGAGGTTGGCTTAGAAGCAGCCATCCTTTAAAGAAAGCGTAATAGCTCACTAGTCGAGTCGGCCTGCGCGGAAGATGTAACGGGGCTAAACCAGGTACCGAAGCTACGGGTTCATTCTTTGAATGAGCGGTAGAGGAGCGTCGTGTAAGCCGATGAAGGTGGATTGAGAAGTCTGCTGGAGGTATCACGAGTGCGAATGCTGACATGAGTAACGATAAAGGGAGTGAAAAACTCCCTCGCCGGAAGACCAAGGGTTTCTGTTCGACGCTAATCGGAGCGAGTGAGTCGGCCCCTAAGGCGAGGCCGAAAGGCGTAGTCGATGGGAAACGGGTCAATATTCCCGTACCGGACATGGTTGCGATGGGGGGACGAAGAAGGCTAGGTGAGCCAGGCGTTGGTAGTCCTGGTGAAAGTGAGTAGGCTTGGATCTTAGGTAAATCCGGGATCCTTTAAGGCCGAGACACGAGATGAACTGACCACGGTCAGGAAGTCACTGATGCCACGCTTCCAGGAAAAGCCTCTAAGCTTCAGATCATGTGCGACCGTACCCCAAACCGACACAGGTGGTCAGGGTGAGAATCCCAAGGCGCTTGAGAGAACTCGGGTGAAGGAACTAGGCAAAATGGTGCCGTAACTTCGGGAGAAGGCACGCCGGCGTAGGGTGAAGAGACTTGCTCTCCTAGCCCGAACCGGTCGAAGATACCAGGTGGCTGCAACTGTTTATTAAAAACACAGCACTCTGCTAACGCGCAAGCGGACGTATAGGGTGTGACGCCTGCCCGGTGCCGGAAGGTTAAATGATGGTGTTAGCCGCAAGGCGAAGCTCTTGATTGAAGCCCCGGTAAACGGCGGCCGTAACTATAACTAGTCCTAAGGTAGCGAAATTCCTTGTCGGGTAAGTTCCGACCTGCACGAATGGCGTAATGATGGCCACGCTGTCTCCACCCGAGACTCAGTGAAATTGAAATCGCCGTGAAGATGCGGTGTACCCGCGGCTAGACGGAAAGACCCCGTGAACCTTTACTATAGCTTCACACTGGACGCTGATGTTGCCTGTGTAGGATAGCTGGGAGGCTTAGAAACTCGGACGCCAGTTCGGGTGGAGCCAACCTTGAAATACCAGCCTGGCATCATTGGCGTTCTCACTCAAGGTCCGTTATCCGGATCGAGGACAGTGTGTGGTGGGTAGTTTGACTGGGGCGGTCTCCTCCTAAAGAGTAACGGAGGAGCACGAAGGTACCCTCAGCACGGTCGGACATCGTGCATTGAGTGCAAGAGCATAAGGGTGCTTGACTGCGAGACAGACACGTCGAGCAGGTGCGAAAGCAGGTTCTAGTGATCCGGTGGTTCTGTATGGAAGGGCCATCGCTCAACGGATAAAAGGTACTCCGGGGATAACAGGCTGATACCGCCCAAGAGTTCACATCGACGGCGGTGTTTGGCACCTCGATGTCGGCTCATCACATCCTGGGGCTGAAGTCATTCCAAGGGTATGGCTGTTCGCCATTTAAAGTGGTACGCGAGCTGGGTTTAGAACGTCGTGAGACAGTTCGGTCCCTATCTGCCGTGGGCGTTGGATGTTTGAGAAGGGCTGCTCCTAGTACGAGAGGACCGGAGTGGACGACCCTCTGGTGTTCCGGTTGTCACGCCAGTGGCATTGCCGGGTAGCTATGGTCGGACGGGATAACCGCTGAAAGCATCTAAGCGGGAAGCCCCCTTCAAGATGAGACATCCCTGAGGCCTAGAGCCTCCTGAAGGGCCCAGCGAGACCAGCTGGTTGATAGGCACGGTGTGGAAGCGCTGCAAGGCGTTGAGCTAACGTGTACTAATGGCCCGTGAGGCTTGACCCTATAACACCCAAGGGGTCTGGTCGTAATGATGACGAAGCATTAAAAAGCCGGATACGCAGCGTGTGGCCTGACTCAAATGAGCAGGCGGCAGGCAATGAGACGATCACAATTTAGCCATAGTCAGCATGATGTACATTAACCGTTACGCCTGACGACCATAGCATGCGTGAACCACCTGATCCCTTGCCGAACTCAGAAGTGAAACCGCTTAGCGCCGATGGTAGTGTGGGGTCTCCCCATGCGAGAGTAGGTCATCGTCAGGCACTTATTATGAAAAATCCCCCGGGGCTTGCGCTTTGGGGGATTTTTTTTGTGTTGGGTGAATGGTAAGTCGTGAATCGTGAGTAGAAAAACTAAACTCTGACCACTCACCACTCACCACTCACCACTCACCACTCACCACTCACCACTCACCACTCACCACTCACCACTCAATAGGCTGGCCATCCCAAGCCCAAAAAGTACCGTTATCATCGGGCGATCGCTGGGCGATGACGGCCAGTAACTGCTCTGCTACAAAGGTGGGGGTGAATAACTTGTCTTCAGGAACCCTGGCTTGAAAGGGTTGGGAGAGCCCAGTATCGGTTGTGCCTGGGTGCAGGCATAAGACGGTGCACTGGTTATTAAGCCGCTTGAGTTCAATGGACGCTGTCTTAAACAGCATGTTATGCGCTGCTTTGCTGGCACGATAGCTGTACCAGCCTCCTAGTTGATTATCTTCGATTGAGCCAACGCGAGCGGAAAGACTGGCAATCACTGCAGGGTGTGTTCCTTTGAAAGAGTCTTTCAGTGCCGCTAGCAGTAAGATTGGCACAAAGGCATTGATGTTCATTGTTTGCGCTAGGTTTTCGGCGCTAAGCTGATCGAGGCGCTTTTCGGGGAAGAGTTGTTGTGTGTCATCATGAAGTATGCCGATGGCATTAAAAAGAAGTGAATTGGCTGGGCGGCTAACTCTTTCTTAAGTGCATGCCTATCCTGCTCTTGGGCGACATCGAGCATTAGGTGAGTAAGACGGGGGTCGACAAGCCGTGATGGTTGGCGGCTTACCGCAATTATGTGGCCGACTTGAGAGCAAGAGAGTAACTGCTGAACAACGGCAGACCCTATTCCCCCCTGATGCGCCGATGACCAACGCAGTAAAATGATGAGGCAGTAGACTGAACATGAGAAGCCTTTGCAATCCTGCTAGTGAAGGCTTTCATTGAAACGCTATGTTGGAGACTTGTCGAGGGAGATCAGGCCGAAGCGTTGATTCTGCCCGGCTGGGCGCTATTACGACCATCCGGCTTATAGAGCGTTTTTTCTGCGATTTGCCGAATGTAGTCAAGCATCGCCTGATTATGCTTCATTCGAATAGACAGCATCTGGCCCGTCAACTCATTCATACGCGAAGCTCGCTCACTCTTTTCTAGTAAGCTATCCCAGGCTGCCAGGCAGTCGGCATCGCGGGCTGCCGCTTTGGCGCCGTCAGCGCCTTCGGCATAGCCAAGACGTTTTTGTACATTGCGGCGCACAATCTCTATGCGCTCTAATTCAGCCAGTAGCGATTGCTTATCTAATGCGACTTTTGATAGTGCATCACCGTCAATGTCACCTTGCGTCAATAAATTTTGCTCGCTGGACAACAGCGAAATTAATTCATCAAGTCGCTGCTGTTGATCGGTCAGCAAGGCTGCAAGGCTCATTTAAAGCGTCTCCTTAAAAATCTTTAAGATTTGCAATGAGGCCCTCGGCGATGCGATCAGCACTCATTTCCAGGCGGCCCTCACGAATAGCGTCACGGATTTCTTCAACTTTGGCGCTATCGATATCCTGAGATTCATCGATACTTGTTTGGCTCAATTGAGTCGATTCGCGCGTTGTACCACCGGGCGTTGCCGGAGTCACGCTATTAGCCTTTTGCGTTTCATCGCGCTGCTGGGCTTGGTTAGAGCGTAACAGCGAATTAATGTTATCAATATTCACGTCGTCTGCCTCATCGTCAGCGTCGATGCGCTTTGCGTTTAGTGTAGCTTGTATGAAGATAACTATCGGCAGGGCTGAGTATAACTTTAGGTGGTAAGTTAAAAATCCACCACTAAAGTACCCCGGTCAGTGACGCGGGCAGTCAGAATTTCCCGTGAACCAAAACGAACCCTGACCCGCTCACCAAGCGCGCCATTTTCAAGCGCTTCGCCTTCGCGTGAAACGCGGAAAGCAGAACCTTGTGCTATGACAGTAACGCGCTGCCCGCGTTCAACTAAGTGAGGCGCTTGTAAATAATGGGCTAAAAAGGCGCTGCCACTGCGAATGGGGCGCTGAGCTATTTTGCCCACAATATCTTCTTCAGCAGTGAGTGCCTGAGCTGACAGGTCACCAAGGTTGCCACCGCGTTCGCTTAGCATGTTTGAGGTGATCAGTGTGCCCCGCTCAATATCTCTTGCCGCCACCATGTAATTGCCGATGACATCAATTTGGGCCTGCAAGTAGCGGACTTGGCGACTGTTTTCACCGCAACGTACACCAACCGAAACGCGGCCCAAGGGCGCTTGATTGGCATTGGGTAAAAAGGCTCCGGTTGGACGCATTCCGGTAAATGTGGGGACGGTGGTCGTAAGTCAATCACCACCTCTTCGCCTAATGCTCGTGTTTCTTCGTATAAAAACTGGTGTACTTGTTGGATAAGGTTATCGTCATCAGCCTGAGCTTTGGTTAACGCAGTGGCGCATAGGATTGCCAAAAGAGAATCACTGGCCAGTAGCGAAGCCAGCTTGGCTTAGTAAAGTGCTGTTTTAGCATGGAGAGATCGCTTGCTTGGGAGCTTAGGGAGGAGAGCAAAGAAGAAAACTCATTGGCCAGTGTAGCGAAAAGGTAGTAGGCGTATAAAGCGAAATGCTGGCAGAAACGCTAGCTGTTCCATGCTTTAGGCTGACAGTTCCAGACGTATTCTC
This sequence comes from Vreelandella olivaria, assembly GCA_004295565.1. Classification (GTDB taxonomy): domain Bacteria; phylum Pseudomonadota; class Gammaproteobacteria; order Pseudomonadales; family Halomonadaceae; genus Vreelandella; species Vreelandella olivaria. The sequence continues at coordinate 53,834 of AP019416.1, forward strand.
CATCATCAATAAAGTCCATTTTATTTTATGCCTCAAGCGAGGGTCGGCATGATTGATCAACTGGAATCTGCCTTTAATTTTCACCAGCAAGCCGTGAGTCTACGCCAGGCTCGCCACGAAGTCTTGGCAGCTAATATTGCCAATGCTGATACACCTAACTATAAAGCGCGCGACATCGATTTCGCCAGTGAGCTGAAAAAGGCAGTAGGCGGTACTCAGAGTGCCGCGAACAATACTGGCGGCGGTCTGACTTTAGCGCGTACTGCTAGCAACCATATTGCTGGAGAAGGCCCGGCATGGCGTGGAGCGGGCAGCGCTGATTTACTTTATCGTATTCCCGACCAACCTAGTTTGGATGGCAATACGGTTGATATGGATCGTGAGCGCACGCATTTTGCTGATAATGCTGTTCGTTATCAGGTAGGGCTCACGATGCTCAATAGCCGTATTCAAGGACTGAAAAATGCCATGCAGCCCGAATAAACCAGCCAAATTAGTGAGGAGTTAACTAACGATGTCGATGTTTTCTGCTTTTGATATTGCCAGCTCCGCAATGAGCGCCCAGTCCCAGCGAATGAATGTTACCGCTAGCAATATGGCCAATGCTGACAGTGTTGCTGGGCCTGATGGTGAAACCTATCGGGCGAAACAGGTAATGTTTCAGACCCAGGCGCAAAGCAACCGCTATGGTGTTGGTGGGGTGCGCGTCACTGAAGTCGTGGAAGACGATTCACCACTGCGTATGGAGTACATGCCTAGCCATCCAGCAGCCGATGAAGAGGGCTATGTGGCAAAGCCCAATGTTGAGCCGGTGTATGAAATGGTCAATATGATCTCTGCATCGCGCTCTTATCAAGCCAACGTTGAAGTATTTAATACCAGTAAGCAGATGCTGATGCAGACGCTTTCATTGGGTGAGGGCTAATCATGAGCACTATTGATCCAACTACGTTATCAAAGATTAATGGTGGCGGTGTCCAGCTTAAGCAGAGCCAATCAGATGAGCTGCGTAATAGCTTTATGACGCTACTAATAACCCAGCTGCAAAATCAAGATCCTCTCAAGCCCATGGAAAACGCTGAGATGACATCGCAAATCGCTCAGATCAACACAGTGAGCGGTATTGAGCAGCTGAATAGTACTTTAAAGAGTATTACTAGCCAGATGGATGCCAATCAAGCATTGCAAGCAAGTGGCTTGATCGGCCAAGGCGTGATGGTACCTGGGCGTCAGATTATGTTGGAACAGGATAGTGAAGGTAAGCCCTATTCAACACCCTTCGGCATTGAGCTAGCCAAGCCAGCGGCTAATGTGCAAGCGACCATTTTGGGCCAAGGCGGCCAGGTTATTCGTCGCTATGACTTAGGAGCTGTTGATTCGGGAGTGCAATCTTTCAAGTGGGATGGGAAAAACGATCAGGGTGAAGTGGTCGCCAGTAATCGCTATACCGTTCAGCTAAAAGCAACCAACGGTGAAGGCGAAGCAATCGAATCAATCGCGCTTAACTATGCCATCGTCAATAGTGTTACGCCTAATGATGGTAATGGCGGTGTCAGGCTGGATCTTGGCGCGATTTACGGTCAAATAAGCCTTAACGACGTCAAACAAATTCTTTGATTTTAAAGCATTAACTTATTTCTAGGAGAGAAATGAGCTTTTCCCAAGCATTAAGCGGCCTCAATGCCCAGGCGGAAAACCTAAAAATCTTAGGTAATAATATTGCCAACTCGCAAACCGTAGGCTTTAAAAGCTCAGGCGCGCTATTTGCCGATGTTTTCGCTGGCGCCAGCAGTCAAGTTGGGTTGGGTGTTAAAATCGCCGATGTACGCCAAGACTTTACCGCCGGTGACTTAGAAACCAGCGGACGAACCTTGGATCTGGCAGTGGCTGGCGCAGGCTTCTATCGCGTTGAACTAACTAGTGGGGAAGCCGCTTATACTCGCAACGGTCAATTTAGCCAGGATAATCAAGGCTTCCTGGTTAATGCCGCCGGTCAACGTTTAACCGGGTACGGGCTTTCTGATGCGAATGACCCGTTTTCTGCTGTCGTGCCAGGCGGCGCGCCTCAAGCGCTAAATATTCCGGCTGCTGATATTCCTGCCAAGGCGACTGCTCAAGTAACAGCTACTTATAACTTGAATGCCAGCGCAGTACCGGGACAGGGAGTACAGACATCAACAGTTCGTGCTCAGGATGAGAATGGCGATTTAATTACGGTTGATAATGCAGGTAACTATGCACTCGGTGGTGATCCATTAGAACTCGATGTTTCATATCACTATTCCAATAGTTTTACGACCTTTGACTCCCTGGGTAATGAACGCAATATTACGATGTACTATGAAAAGGTAGATAATAATACCTGGAAAGCGTTTCAAGCTGTCGATGGCAAGCTCACATTTAGTGGCGCAGCTGGCGGTGCAACAGACCTAGATAACGCCTTCTGGTTGAGATTTAACGGCAACGGTCAGCTTGCTAAATATAGCGATCTTGACGCAGCGACGAATGGCACGCGAGACGAAGACGATATAGTGGGGTTGCTGATGCTGGTTATAGCCTCACTTTTGGTGCGGCTAATCCCCTCAATGTAAATAATGCTTCAGCTAATGGTCAAGATGCAGCTAACGCCTTCAATCAAGCGTCTGTTGATAATGCAAATGTCACTAAAGCCTTTGCAGACTTAGATTTTATTGTAGGCGACGGCGCTAAGCCTCTTAGCTATGACCTGACCCTGACGGGAACGACGCAATTTAACAATAACTCAGTGCAGAACACGCTGACTCAGAACGGCTATACATCTGGTAGCTTGTCAGGCTTGGAAATTACCCGTGATGGCCGTGTTATTCGTATTTACACAAACGAACAGCGCCGTGACGCAGGGCAAATTGTATTGGCCAATTTTGCCAATGAAGAAGGCTTGCAGTCGATTGGTGATAACGCCTGGCGCGAAACCAATGCGTCGGGTATCGGCATTATTGGTACGGGTGGTACTGGCGTCTTTGGAACGATTGAGTCTGGCGTGCTTGAAAACTCAAACGTGGACTTAGCGAAACAGCTGGTGGATACCATCGTTGCACAGCGTGCCTATCAGGCTAATTCAACATCGATTAGCACCCAGGATGAGCTCCTTCAGACCATTATTAATCTTTAATAGTGGATCATCGAGGTAAGGAGTAAGTAACGTGGATCGAATGCTCTATACCGCCATGAGTGGTGCCAAGCACGCGATGGAACAGCAGTCGGTGGTGAGCAATAACCTATCGAATGTGAGCACCACTGGCTTTCGTGCGCAGCTGCAAGCTGTTCGATCGGTGCCCGTTCAGGGCGAAGCTCTACTGGCAACGCGCATCTCTGCGGTGACGACTACGCCGGGCAGTGATTTTTCTCAAGGGCCCGTTGAGTATACTGGTCGCACCCTTGATATTGCGATGCAGGATGATGCGTGGATGGCAGTACAAGCGAATGACGGTACTGAAACCTATACACGTCGTGGCGACTTGCAGATAGACAGTGACGGTGTGCTGCTAAATGTTGGACGGCCGGTAATGGGCGAAGGTGGCCCTATCGCCATCCCGCAAGGGGCCCAGGTATCCATTGGCGCCGACGGAACGATTAGTGCCATTCCCGAAGGGGTTGGCCCGGAAGCACTGGTCGAGGTAGGTCGCATTAAGCTGGTGACACCGGATGCGGGAGCGCTAACCCGCGGTGAGGACGGCCTGTTTCGTGCACCGCTTAATAATGAAGGTGGGCCAGGTGCATTGCCCGTCGATGAAGATGCCAAGCTGGTAAGCGGCGCACTGGAAGGTAGTAATGTCAGCGCCATTGATGCCATGGTCTCCATGATCGATGTGGCACGTCGTTACGATATGCAAATGAAAGTGCTGAGTACGGCTGACGAAAATGCCCAGCGCGCCAACAGCATTTTATCTATCCAAGGTTGATGCTGGCCATTCAACGCTGATGTTAGTCAGTCGGCCAAGGGAGTTTATTTATGATTAAGTCGTTATGGACAGCTAAAACTGGTTTGGAATCTCAGCAAACCAAATTAGATGTAATTTCAAATAACTTGGCCAACGTGAGTACTAATGGTTTCAAGCGTTCACGTCCGGTGTTCGAAGACCTGCTGTATCAGAACATGCGTCAGCCAGGTGCCCAGAACAACATCCAGGATCGCTTGCCATCTGGTATGCAGATCGGCACCGGTGTACGGGCTGTAGCGACTGAGCGTCTGCATACCCAGGGAAGCCTGGAGCAGACTGAAAATTCACGTGACCTCGCGATCGATGGCGAAGGTTTTTTCAGGTACTCATGCCTGACGGCACAACGGCATACACGCGCGATGGCAGTTTTCAGCTAAATCAGAATGGCCAAATGGTAACCGCCAATGGTTATCCGGTTGAACCCGCTATCTTCCTGCCGGCTAATGCGCTATCAGTCAGTGTCGGTGAGGACGGTACGGTCAGCGTCCGTCAGCCTGGCGTTGCCGCAGATAATGAGGTAGGACAAATTACCGTCAGTACCTTTATCAATCCAGCAGGCCTTGAGAGCCTCGGTGGCAACTTATATCTAGAGACGGGGCTTCAGGCGCGCCTAACGAGAATATGCCGGGCATGAATGGAGCTGGCCGCCTATTCCAAGGCTATGTCGAAACATCCAACGTCAACGTCGTTGAGGAGATGGTCAATATGATTCAGACTCAGCGTGCCTATGAAATCAATAGCAAAGCGGTGTCCACCAGCGATGAAATGTTGGCACGCTTAAGCCAGCTGTAACTAGTGTTACTCATCGGGCTTACTTATAGGTTGCGTTATGCTGGAGTTGCACCACATGTCACGTAATATAGCGCTAGCGGGGCTAGTGCTTTTTTTAATGGTCATTGCTGGTTGTGCTCAGATTCCAAGAGCTTCTGTAGTGGGAGAGCAAGAGCAGATTAGTATTGTCGATCGCCCACCGCCAGTAGCCAATGGCTCAATCTATCAGGCAAGGCGCGGCTACCAACCGCTTTTTGAAGACCGTCGTCCACGAAGCATTGGTGATATTTTGACCATTGTCTTGGATGAGGAAGTCAGTGCGAGCAAAAACTCGTTGTCTAATGCTAACCGTAGCGGCAGCTCTAGCCTCGAACTTGCGCAGCTTCCAGACATACTCGACGTACTGGCTGAATATGGTTTTGATGTTTCTGGCGCTAGCGATTTTTCAGGTGGTGGTGGGGCCCAAGCAAATAATTCGTTTACCGGAACCATTACGGTATCAGTACTAGAAGTAATGAATAACGGCAATTTACGCGTGCGTGGCGAAAAGCAAATTGCCATCAATCAAGGCACTGAGTTTATTCGCTTTTCTGGCGTAGTTAACCCTCGCACGATTACTGCGCAAAATACTGTGCCTTCAACTCAGGTGGCGGATGCGCGTATTGAGTATGTGGGTGACGGCTATATCAACGAAGCGCAGCACATGGGCTGGTTACAACGTTTCTTCTTAAATGCCTCCCCTTTCTAGCGCTAGAGGAAGCTACCAATGGCAGGCTTTTTTAATGACGGGCCACCTTATGAAAGGACATCAGTGGGCAATAGCAATGCGGCTAAGTAGTTTGTGGAAAAATAGTTGTACAGCTATCAGCGCTATGGCACTCCAACTGAGTGCCATAGTTCTGATAAGCCTATTGGCTTTACCTGCGCAGGCAGAAAGTGTGCGTGAGCTGGCAAGCTTCGCCGGTGTCCGCGATAACCAACTGGTAGGCTATGGCCTGGTGGTTGGGCTTGATAGTACTGGTGACCAAACGACCCAAGCACCGTTTACTAGCCAAAGCCTGACCAACATGCTGTCTCAGCTAGGTGTCACCGTGCCAGCAGGCACCAACTTGCAGTTGCGCAACGTGGCTGCCGTGATGGTAACGGCTAATCTCCCACCATTCTCGAGACCGGGACAGCGCTTGGATATAGTGGTGTCATCGATTGCCAACGCACGTAGCTTAAGAGGCGGCACGCTTTTAATGACACCTTTAAAAGGTGCCGATGGAGACACCTATGCCATTGCCCAGGGAAACATGTTGGTAGGTGGAGCGGGAGCACAAGCGGGGGGCAGTAGCGTCCAGATCAACCAGCAGGCATCGGGGCGTATACCCAATGGCGCTCTGGTTGAAAGGGAAGTTCCACTGAACCTGGGCGGCAATGGTGGCATGCTGGAATTACAGTTGAACGATTCCGATTTCGGCACCGTTCAGCGCATGGTGACAGCAATTAATAACGAGTTTGGCCAGTCAGTTGCCTATGCGCGCAACGGCCGAGTAATCGCTCTGGATGGACCTAATGACGACAATGCCAGGGTCAATTTTATGGCCCGTGTTGAGAATGTTCAGGTAACTCCTACTCAAGCGCCGGCCCGGGTTGTGCTGAATTCACGTACCGGCTCAGTAGTGATGAACAGTGCCGTTACGTTAAGAGAGGCCGCAGTAGCCCACGGCAGCCTGTCGATCATGATTGATACCCAGTTTGGTGTTAGCCAGCCTAACCCCTTTGGAGAGGGTGAAACGGTTGTGGTACCCGATGCGGATATTGATATTGAGCAGCAAGAGGCTTATCTACAAATCGTAGAGGGCGCGCAGCTCAACGAAGTGGTCAATGCACTGAATGCGTTAGGCGCTACCCCTCAAGACTTGATGTCGATTCTGGAGGCGCTAAAAGCGTCGGGTTCACTGCGTGCTGAGCTGGAGGTTATTTAATGAGTGCGAGTGATATGACCAGCCAGTTCGCCCTGGATATGAATGGTTTTCAGCGGCTTCAACACACCGCACGCATGGATCCTGAAGCGGGTGTGGCTGGTGCCGCCCAGCAGTTTGAGGCGCTTTTTATTCAAATGATGATGAAAAGTATGCGCGATGCGACACCCAGCTCTCAGCTGTTGGGCAGCAGTGCGACTGATACCTATCAATCAATGCTAGATCAACAGTGGTCACAAGTGATGGCGTCGCGCGGAATGGGGCTTGCTGATGTTTTGGTAGAGCAGTTGGAGCGCCAAGGTGCCATCTCTAAAGCGCAGCCAAATGCCGATCAAGAGCTACAAGCATTAATCGCTGGCATCCCCCGTGGCACCCCACGCACACTTGACGATTCATATGCGGTGAGTGCTGGTACGATCGGAGCTTCTAATGCGCAAGGCAAAGGACAATTCCTAGCCGAGCTAGAGGCCATTCGCCAAGACATGGAGCGGGGGGATGTAGTCGATGATCCCTCGCTAACCCAGCGAGAACAGCATGGGGCCGGGCATATCGGTCAATTTATGCAAACGCTGGCAGCTCCTGCCCAGGCAGCCAGTGCGACTACCGGGGTGCCAGCTGAATTAATCTTGGCCCAGGCAGCGTTGGAAACAGGTTGGGGCGACACGAAATTAATACGCGCGATGGCAGTAATAGCCACAACCTGTTTGGTATCAAGGCTGGCGGTCACTGGAAAGGTGAAACGACTGATATCGTAACTCACGAATATATCAATGGGCGACGAACGCAGGTGGTGGATACTTTCCGTGTCTACGACTCGTTCGAACATGCCTTTACTGACTATGCCAACCTAATCGGCAATAACCCTCGCTATGCTGGTGTGGTGCAAGCATCTACCGCTGAACAGGCAGCGAGAGAGCTGCAGCGCGGTGGGTATGCTACTGATCCACGCTATGCTGAAAAATTGGTTGCGGTCATGAATACCATGGGCCCACTTAATGCAGCCAGCAGCTTCCTAGCTGATTCTCGCTAACTCTTCCCTCAAGTTTTTCTGCGCAGTGCCGATACTTAAAGAATATATAGGTATCGGCCTAAGGAATTGAACCATGAGCATGTTTTCGATCGGCTTAAGCGGCCTAAATGCCGCGCAGAATGCCCTGAATACGACTAGCAACAATATAAGCAATGTCTACACGCCTGGCTATAATCGTGAAATTACCATCCTGAACGAGAGTAATAATACTGGCGTTCGTGTGAAGGATATTCAGCGTCAGTTCAATACATTTGTTGCTGCGCAGTTGAACAACGCAAAATCTCAGTCGAGTGCTTTAAATGTATATAGTAACCAAGTAACGCAAATTGATAATTTGCTGGCTGATCGTGCTGCTGGACTTGCGCCATTAATGCAGAATTTTTTCTCATCACTTGAAGACCTCGCGAGCGCACCTTCTGATCCTGCTGCAAGGCAGGGTGTTTTAGGTTCGGCGAATACGCTTTCAGCGCAATTCCGCTCATTCGACGGTTATCTCCAAGACTTGCAGTCCGGTGTTAATGGTCAGATCAAAGACGAAATAACGCAAATTAATAATACGACAGCACAGCTTGGCTATATTAATCGCGAAATTTCATTAGCTCGCGCCCAATTAGGAGAGGCGCCTAACAGTTTGCTGAATCAGCGGGATCATCTAATCTCACAGCTAAACGAACGAATGGATGTTCGTCTGAATATCCAGGATGGGAATACCTATAATCTAACGTTGCCAAATGGCCAGCCCTTGGTCACTGGTGATACAGCTTATAAACTTCAAGCTATTGAGTCACCCAATGACCCTCAGCGGATTGTGGTCGGTTATCAAGAAGGAACACGCGGTAACGGTAACTTAATCGCTTTAGATGAGAGTTTGATTAGCGGTGGAGCACTAGGCGGGTTAATGAGCTTTCGCTCAGAAACACTGGACAAAACACAAAATCAGATTGGACAACTGTCTGCTTCATTAGCAGTGGCCTTTAATAACCAACACCAGCAAGGGGTGGATTTAAACGGCGATCAGGGTAAGGCCTTTTTTAGTTTGGGTAATTCAAATGGTTACTTTAATACTAATAATAACGGCAGAGCTAGCATACAAGTAGCAATTGACCCTGACAATATTGGTGCATTAAAAGCAACAGATTATTCGGTTAAGTTGACTGATGCGACATCGGTTCCTCCCGTCTTTGAGGTCTCCCGTAAAGACGATAGGTCGGTGGTGGAAACAAGTTTTGATGCTTCCTCCAATACGTTAAGTTTCGGAGGTGTGAATGTCGTGTTTACCGACCTTAGCACCGCCCAGACTGGTGATCAGTTTGAGGTTCAGCCGGTTCGTCAAGTGGCGGGTGGTATGGATTCAGCGATTATAGAACTGGATAATATTGCAGCTGCTAGTTTAATCGAGCACGAAGGTGATCTAGATATTAGCCAATTGAGGGCTGCAAGCGGTGCTTTCACCAGCCACGATGAGTATATTTTAAACGTTGATGATAGCGGTGTGCTTACCGTAAATCCGGCTACTCCCACAATCGTCATACGAGGTGACACTACACTTGCTACTGGTACAGCGCTGGAAGCAGGAGATAAAATCAGTATCGATGGTCTGAGTTTTACTTTGGATGCGATTCCTGACGCAGGTGAAACAGCCAGCCTTAATATTAGCCGTAGTGAGGCCAAATCGGGAGATAACCGTAACGCTTTAGCCTTGCAGAATCTTCAGAGTCAAGACGTTGTTGGTGGACGGGCTACAGTCAGTGGTGCCTATGCTGCGATAGTGAGCGATGTGGGGAATCGAACTAATATCGTACAAGTTAACCTCGATGCGCGACAAGGCTTAACAAATCAGCTTAAGGCCGTTCAGCAGTCTGAATCAGGCGTCAATTTAGATGAAGAGGCTGCCAACTTAATTCGTTTCCAGCAATACTATCAAGCAAATGCGCGAGTAATTGATACGGCTTCAACTATCTTTGATACGATTTTAGGCTTACGTAGCTAACCTGTAGGAGTCTTTATTTATGCGCATTAGTAGCGTAACAATGTTTGAGACCAGTACGGCTTCATTGAATCGCCAACAAAGCGATTTCTTAAAAGTTAGTCAGCAAATTGCAAGTGGTCGTCGAGTAGTTAACCCTTCGGACGACCCTCAGTCAGCATCTCGGGCGGTGGGCGTTGACCAGGCCAAAGCTGTCACTGAGCAGTTTAGAGACTCGCGCGTGTCGGCGCGAAACTCCCTATCACAGTCAGACAGTATTTTGGGTAGTGTTAAAGATGCCATCGTGAGCGCTAAAACATTGTTGGTGCAGGCATCTAGCGACACTTTAAGTGATGTTGACCGCGAGTCTATTGCCAGTGAACTTAAGGGCATTTATGAGTCGATGATTGGCCAAGCGAATGCCACCGACGGTAACGGTCGCTATCTGTTTGGTGGCTATAAAGATAATGCTCCACCCTTTGTGAAGTCAGCCGATGGCACAGTACAGTATCAGGGTGATAATAACGTACGTGAGCAGCGCGTCGATGCTTCTCGGTTGATGCCGGTCAACGATAATGGCATCGCTATTTTTAAAAGCGTACCGAGCGGTGCAGGATATTTAGCGGAGTCAGGTAAGTATAGTTTTGATTCGGCTAGCAACAAATTTGATCGTAGTGGTTTTAATCAGGGCAACGTAACCTTCGCTGGCCCACAAATTCGTGACGTCAATAACCAGGGTTACGGTAGTGATTACCGTGTTAACTTTATAGATAATGCTGGTGTCCTAGAGTATCAAGTACAGCGATTTGATACTGCTAGTAATAGCTGGGAAAGCACCGACACGGCCAGTGGTGCACTGCCTACAGGTGAGTGGATCTCTAATACAAATGAAAGCGGCTCTCTCATTAAAATTTGGTGGCTTGGCAATAGATCTTGAGGGCACGCCTGTATCAGGTGACCAAATTCTGGTTGCTCAAGCGGGTAGTAACCAACGCGAGCCCGACCTTTTCCGTACGATGGAGCAGGCCATCCGCGTACTGGAGAATCCTGCTGACAATCCGGCCAAGAAAGCCGATCTACGTAATACCTTAAACACCTCGATGCGTGATTTGGATAATGCACTTGATAATGTGCTAACCATACGTGCGTCCGGCGGTGCGCGGCTCAATGAGCTTGATGTGGTTGACGCCGTGGGAAGCAATAGAATGCTGAACTACACGCAGACTCTATCCGACTTGGTAGATCTTGATTACGCTGGCGCTATTTCTGAGTACAGCTTGCGTCAGGTCGGTATGCAGGCAGCGCAAAAGGCCTTTGTGGATATTAAAGGGTTATCACTCTTTAACTATATGTAAGCTAGGGATGAGTTAAACGTTGCTTGCTGGATACTCCCCATCTTGGTGAGATGCTAATCTTACTTATGGTGGGGCGCAAGAATTATCAGTTTAGTGGGGCTATTTCTTCGATGAGTCCTTGCATAAAGCCTATGCCTTGTGAAAATAAACGTTCTAAAAAGCTGTCCATGTCGGTCATCAGCACCATCATCAGAATGAGCCCTACAATGAGTGAAGTGGGGAAGCCAATATTGAAGACGGTCAGCTGTGGAGCGGAGCGGTTAAGTATCCCTAATGCTAAGTTGATCGTTAATAGTGAGCCCACCAAGGGTAGCGCTAATAACATGCCTGAGGCAAAATTGTGCCCGCATAACGCGCGAGCAGTTCAAAAGCGCCAGGGTTGAAGGTGCCAATACCAATTGGTAGCGTTTGGAAACTCATAACGAGTGTTTCCAATACCATCAGGTGACCGTTCAACGCCAAAAACATCAGCAGTGTGATCATGTAGAGAATACGTGATAGCACCATAATATTGGTACCACTCGATGTATCAAAAAGCTCGCAAACGCTAGGCCCATCTGAAGACCGATAAAATCCCCTGCAGCTTGAACGACCGCGAACATAATATGCATGACGAGACCCATGGCTAAGCCAATTAGGATCTGTTCGATCATAACCCCGATACCAGCCCATGACATGATGGCTATATCAGGCATGGCCGGTAAAATAGGCGCAATGACAATGGAAATGAGGGCAGCCAAGCCCACCTTGGCTTGATTGGGTACACTGGAGTGGCCCCATAGTGGTGATGCGGCCATAAAAGCAGTAATGCGCGCAAATGGCCATAAAAACGCCACCAACCACCCTTGCAGTTGTGCGAAAGTGACTTCCACCATAGCCCTACATCACCATATTTGGGATGTTGGTAAATAGACGGTGAGTAAAATCGGTAATTAGTCCAATCAGCCATATCCGGCTAATACCAGTACTGCAAATACAGCAAGGATTTTAGGAATGAACGTTAGCGTCATTTCATTAATTTGGGTGGCGGCTTGAAACAGGCTAATAATAAGACCCGTGAAAAGCGCTGCTAAAAGCATGGGCCCTGCAAGGAAAAGCGTTACACGCATTCCTTGATAAGCAATGCTCATGACCATTTCGGGTGTCATAGCTGGATTCCTATGGGCTGCATAAACAATACGTAGTATAAAGCGCTATATCATGTAAAAGCTTTCTGCCATCGAGCCAATAATAAGCTGCCACCCATCGACTAGAATGAACAGCATTAGCTTAAAGGGTAACGAAATTGTAATAGGTGGAACCATCATCATTCCTAGCGCCATGAGCGTACTGGCGACGACGAGGTCGATGATTAAAAACGGAATAAAAATAGTAAAACCAATTTGGAAGGCAGTTTTAAGCTCACTAGTAACGTAAGCGGGCAATAACACTCGCATGGGCAACTCTTCCGGGCCTTGCATCGGCCCGACATCCGCCAAGCGGACAAACAGGGCTAAGTCGGGCTCGCGAGTTTGGGCAAGCATAAATTCGCGAAAGGGTTCCTGGGCAAGCAGCAAAAATTCTTCAAAATTAATCGTTTCATTCGTCAGGGGAACCCAGGCGTTGTCGTACACCTGAGCCAATACTGGCGACATGATAAAAAAGTTAAAAACAGCGCCACACCCAAGAGTACCTGATTGGGTGGCGTTGCCTGCGCCCATTGCCGTACGCAATAGGCTAAGCACAATGATGATGCGCGTAAAGCTCGTCATCATGAGCAGCATGGAGGGTAAAAACGCTAGCGAGCTTAAAAGAGCAGTGTTTGCAGTGAAAGCGACCACTGCTGTCCGCCGTCTTCTAGCGGTTGCGAAATAATGCCTGGTATCTGTTGGGCATGTGCAGGGCCTGCTATAAAACAGGCAACAATAATAACCAGCCAAAGTGAAAGTGGCTTAGCGATATTGTTCTTCAAAACACAGGGCCAAGAAAGGTGCATCCATTGCCTCATGGCGTCTGATGTGGATCGGAGGGCGAGGAGGTATCGCGGCGGCGACCGGTAGCTAACGCTTTTGATAGGCTAAGCGAAAAGCGTGAGGAAGGCGGAGCCGATGGAGTTTGCGTGCGCTCATCAGGGGCTGGTCGCTCGTGCAGTTTAGTGATACGACCGCCCCCACACCAACAACTAGCCAGGTATCTTCCACTTCAATAACCAAAATACGCTCACGGTTACCTACGGAAGTGCTGCCCACAATTCGCAGGTGGGCGCCATGGCGTGGTATGGTTGCCCCAGCGCTTTAAAAGCGCCGTGCAGATTAGAATGATCGCAATAACGAGAGCTAAAGCCGCGGCTGTCTTGCCTAAAACAGCCATGCCTATTAATGCTTCGCCGCCGTTCCCCAGTGCATCAAGCGAACCGTTTTGCGTCGAGGAAGTCGCAACGCTCATCGGTTCAATTTATGAATACGTTCAGAAGGCGTAATGATTTCAGTAATACGGATACCGTATTTATCTTCGATCACAACGACTTCGCCTTGAGCGATCAGGTAGCCATTAATCAAGATATCCATCGGCTCACCGGCGAGACCTTCAAGCTCAATGACAGACCCTTGCGCCAACTCAAGCAACTGCTTAATGGTTAACTTTGTGCGGCCTAGCTCCACGGTGAGTTTCACCGGGATATCCATGATCATCTCTAGCTCACGTGCCTGAGAGGAGCCGCTGTCCGGACTTAACGGGCGGAATATGTCGTCACTCGCTGACTTCGCTGACTTCGCTGACTTCGCTGACGGCTCTGGTGAAGCCGCGGGTTCTTCTTCGCTCGCTTCAGCAGATTCTTGCTCTGCCATTGCAGCGGCCCAAGGATCTTCCTCTTCGCTAGCAGCATCGGTGCTAGCTGTGGGCTCTTCTTGTTCGGACATGGCATCTGCCCAATCGTCGTCAGAGACGTTCTGATCAGGCTTATTGGGATCAGTCATGCTTTGGATTCCTTGGCTTTCTGTCGCGTAGACCCTTTAATGAAGTCCTTGGACGATGCGTTATTCATAGCGGCATGGTCAATCATATGGAGCACCCGCAGTGCATGCTGCTGGCGTTGACTACCGTACTCACACTCCATGACGGGAACCCCGTCAACACTTGCTGTGATGGAGCTCGGAATATCTAACGGTAGCACGTCGCCTTTTTCAACCCCATTACGTGGGCAATACGACTCGGTATTTGAGCAAATTCAGCGACCAGTTCTACTTCTGACTGACGTAGCTCACTCGCCATGCGCCGAGACCAGCTGCCGTCTTGGTCGTGGTTGCTATCATTGATCGGGTTGGCCAGCAAATCACGTAACGGCTCAATCATGGCGTAAGGCATACATATCTGAAAATTGCTCGAAAGGTTGCCGACTTCAATATTGAACTTGGTGTTCACCACAATTTCATTGGGTGAATTGGTGATGTTGGCAAACTTTGACTGCACTTCTGAGCGTAAAAACTGACATCGAGTGGATGAACCACTTTCCAGGCTTCTTGGTAAGCATCTATGGCGAGATTAAGCAGCCGCTGGATAATACGCTGCTCAGTATTTGTGAATTCACGTCCATCCGATTTGGTGACAAAGCGACCATCGCCCCCAAAAAGGTTGTCGACCACCATAAAAACGAGGTTAGGCGGGAAGACTACCAGCGCTGAACCACGTAGTGGCTTCATTGATACGATATTAAGGTTTGTGGGTACCGGAACATTACGTGAGAACTCGCTAAAGCTCTGATAACGCACTGACTCTACGGTAATGTCTGCGCTACGTCGCAATAGGTTAAACAAGCCAGTACGAAAATAGCGTGCAAAACGCTCATTGATAAAATCAAGCGCATGCAAACGCTCACGAATAACGCGATGCTGAGTTGACGGGTCATAAGGTCGAATGCGCGCTTCGTCTTGCGCTTGGGAGGATGAAGCCGATGGCTCATCGTCTCCCGCTAACGCCCTTCAGAAGGGCGTCAATTTCTTCCTGGGACAGTAGATCGTCCTGTGACATGAACGGCTCCAGTACCCGAGGTTATTGCACAATAAATTCGGTGAATAAAACTTCGCGTAAATCAAGCGGTGGCTGATTTTCCGTAAGCGGGACGTTAAGCCGGTCAACAATCGCCTGTGCAAGCTGCTGTTTGCCTTCCGGGGAGGTCAGTTCATCCGCTTGCTTGCCAGATAGTAGCATTAGCAAACGACTGCGCACCTGGGGCATATGCTCTTCTAGAATTGTTTTGCTTTCTTCATTACCCACGCGCAGTGTGACCCCTGTATAGAGCAAGCGTGAACCATAGTCATCATCGGCTAGATTGACGGTAAAAGGTTCGATCCGCATGAAAATAGGCGGTTCGCGCTCCATAGCCTGCTGCATTTCTGCGTCTTCTGAACCGTCATCACGTTGATCCATAACCATATAAATAGCCGCTGCGGCTCCTGCTGAAGACAGCAAGACGAGGATGATCATTATCCAGAGCAGTTTTTTTGACCCGCCACTTTTTTCTGCCATTTGCGATTCCTGTGAACTCCATGCATATCACTAGCAAAGCATTATGCCAAAAGCTCATGCTGGTGATGAAATGAACAGGCTCACTTGGCAAGCCTATCTTTGGTTTAGCTATTTCGTTTGACTACTTAGGCGCGTGGCGCTTGAAAAACATTCCCGTGCTGGTACCGCCACTTAAGCGTAAAGGTCTACACGCCCATCCAGTGCCAGCGGGTTACTACTGCCGGAGTTTTGATGAGCTGCTTCATCTAAACCAACCTCGCCGCTGTCGCTGCCGGTTTTAGTGCCGTTCTTGCTGCTTGACTGGGCGAAAGCTTGATCATTGGGGTCGCGCTGTTCGCCGACAGACGTTTCACCTAGAGATATACCTTGCTCCGCCAGCGCCTCCCTTAGCTGGGGAAGCGCCTGTTCGAGAATTTGTCTAACCTGGGCATGGGCTGATAAAAGTGCGCTTGAGCTCCCTGCTCTCCAAATTTTAATGAGATAGAAAGAGGGCCTAGTTCTGCTGGATTCAACTGCATTTGGACATGTTGCTCGCCGCCACGCTGTGAAATCTGCACCAACTGCTGACCTAGCTGTTGTGACCAGGCAGGGCTCGTAACCGGTGTCGATAAAGCGGCAGCTATTGGGAGGGGTGTGGGAGTAACTACTTGTGCAGATTGCGCTGAGGCTGCTGGGCTACCAGCGCTTAGCGAAAATCCGGTGAGTAAGTGCTCACCAGCAGAGCTGCCTTTCGATGACACTTCTAGCTTCAATAGAGCTCCTGTGAGAGCCTCGCTACTGATTTGGGGGGAGGCACTGACGGTGTTGATCTGAGTAACCAACGTGTTGGCCTGCGTCCTGGAGGTGTTCTGCAGTTCCATGGCCGACGGACGTACATCGGCTAAACGACCCGAATCAACAGGCACGGTCTGAGTGCTATGCGGTTGCCCGATCCAGACATTTAGCGCGGAGACTAACTGAGCCGCTTCCGTTTGATTAATATTTAACTGATCAGTGATAGCTTCCAGCGCTGCGGGGTCGATAGCCTGTGCAAGCCTATCCTTATCCATATTTAGCGACTGGATGACTGTTTGGAGTGCAGGCGTATCGGCCAACTGAGCTGCTTCTATTTGACTAATATTTAACCGATCAGCGATGGCTTCCAAGCGCTGCTGGGTTGATAGATAGGCTTGGCTCGTTCGGACTGATATTTAGCTGTTTCGCTGTGCTGCCTTCAGAAAAGGATGCTATGAGAGCAAGGCGGTCGGCAATTTCATCAAGTTGAGTCGAGACTTGACCGGCATCTAGCCCTAGCGTGTCTGAGTTTGGCAGCTGAAGCTGAGCAAGCAGTTCAGAAACATCGCTCTCGCTGACGTCAAGGCCGAGAGTTTCCAGAGCGGAGCTCAAATCTTCAATGTCGACTTCTAATCCTGCTAAGACAAGAGAACCGAGTGCATTGAGCGTCGCTTGCTGTTGCGGTGCCTGAGAGACGCTAACTTCACTCAACCCGGAAGCAGGTAAGCGCGCAGTCTCAGACGCTTGTAACAGCGCCTGGTGAAATAGGTCGTTGACTGGGTCTTGTCGGTTGATCGCACCTGAAGACTGTGTCTGTGGTGAACCCTGGCTGATTGAAAGCAACTGGTGAATGTTCATGTTCAGCTCCCTGGCACCGCTAATGCGGAGTGTCGTTATGTTGACGAGCCGCGCGGCTTGTCACCAGATCATCATTAGTTTTTTGTTCCTGACGCTCACTGCGGCGGTGCTCTTCTAATAGTCGACGCGACGTCAGTGTATCGTAGGAAGAGAGCTTTCGCTGCTCTTGTTGCCAGTTCTTTTGCTCTGCTCTACGCTTGCCTGTTGGGAAGCTAACGCTTGTCGAGCGCGGCTTAGGGCCGCATCCAAAGAAGCTAGGAATTGTTGATAGTTGTACATAGTGGCAGGGTCAATGCCATCACGCATCGCTTTTTGCAAGCGTTCGGCGTACTCCGCTCGATAGCTCAGCAGTGACTGTAGCTGAGCAGACGTTTGCTGTTCTGTTTGTCGCTCTTGAGCCAGTATCTTGCCCGCTTGATCCCGAGCGCCTCTGGCCAAGTCAGTCAACATTTCGAGCTGCGAAGTGCTCATGCGCGTCCTCCTATCAGTGCGTGCAGCGCTTGGCGAGCCTCCGCAAGCGTTGCACACTCATCAATATTTTGTTGAAGGAAGTTTTCTAACGATGGAAAGCGTTTCACCGCCTCGTCAAGCTGTGGATCATGACCAGGGCTGTAGGCCCCCACGCTAATAAGATCTCGGTTACGCTGGTAGCGTGAGAACAGCTGCTTGAAAATCCGCGCTTCTTGAAGTTGGTCGGGGGATGCAATGGCGGTCATCGCCCGGCTGATTGAGGCTTCAATATCAATGGCTGGATAATGACCGGCCTCCGCTAATGTCCTTGATAGCACGATGTGCCCGTCTAAGATCGCGCGAGCTGAATCGGCAATAGGATCCTGCTGGTCATCGCCCTCCGTTAGTACGGTATAGAACGCCGTAATCGAGCCGCCGCCACGTTCAGCATTGCCAGCTCGCTCGACTAACCCTGGTAGTTTGGCAAAAACCGATGGCGGGTAGCCTTTAGTAGCGGGCGGCTCTCCAATTGCCAAAGCAATTTCCCTTTGTGCCATGGCATAACGTGTTAATGAATCCATAATCAGTAGAACATCACGACCTTCGTCACGAAAGCCCTCTGCCAGGCGTGTCGCATAAGCGGCGCCCTGTAGGCGCTGTAGCGGTGACGTGTCATGGGAGCGGCGACGACGACAGCACGTCGTCGTCCCTCAGGGCCCAAGATGTTATCGATAAAGTCCTGTACTTCGCGGCCACGCTCACCAATCAAGCCCACCACAATCACGTCGGCTTTGGTGTAGCGAGCCATCATGCCTAGCCTGGATATTGCATAGGACATGAAAAAGGCGGCTGAAAATCGGTTATAATTCAAGCTCCTACACAAGAACCAACCGCCTCAGCCGCCATGACAAAATGTACCACGCCGTCCGCTTCCTTTCCACGCTGCAAAGGCCGTCAGGTCATCGCCCGTTTCGATGGCGGTGATCTCACTTCCGACGGCGGTATCCTGCTGCTGCGGCAGCTCGATCGCGAGATGGGCCTGACCCGCGCCGTCGCTCGCCGGCTCAGCGACGAGCGCGACGCTCAGCGCTGCCTGCATCGCACCGAAACCCTATCCGGCAGCGCGTGTTCGGCCTGGCGCTGGGCTATGAGGATCTCAATGACCACCAGGCCCTGCGTCACGATATCGCCCTGCAGACCGCCGTCGATACCGATGGCGTGCTGGCCAGTCAGTCCACCTTGTGCCGCTTCGAGCAGCAAGCCGACCGGGACTGGGCGATCACCATCCACGAAGAGATGATCGAGCAGTTCATCCGCTCGTTCCGGCGGCCACCCAAGAAACCGCTCTACCTCGACTTCGATGCCACCGACGATCGGGTGCATGGCCAGCAGCTCGGGCGGCACTTCAACGGCTACTACAACCACTACATCTTCCTGCCGCTGTTCGTATTCTGTGGCGACCAGCTGCTGGTCAGCTATCTGCGTCCGGCCTCGCTGGATGCCGCTCACCACGCCGGTGCCATCCTCGCCCTGTTGGTGGCGGCTGCGCCAGGCGTGGCCTGAGGTGAAGATCGTCTTCCGAGGCGACAGCGGCTTCTGCCGTCCACTGATCCTCAACTGGTGTGACCGCCACGGCGTCGATTACATCATCGGCCTCGCCGGCAACAAGCGCTTGGCCAAGCTGGCTCTGAACATCGACTACGCGTCGGCCATCCGCTTCGAGAAGACCTGGGAGAAGGAGCGTGTCTTCGGCTTCATCGAGTACGCTGCCAAGAGCTGGAAGGAGCGTCGACGAAAGGTCATCGTCAAGTCCGAGACCAGCCGGCGTGGCTTCAACACCCGCTATGTGGTCACCAGCCTGCGCGGCTGCAGCGCCGAGTGGCTCTATGACCACCGCTACTGTGCTCGGGGCGAGATGGAGAACCGTATCAAGGAGCAGCAGTTCCTGTTCTCCGACCGCACCAGCTGCCACGAATGGTGGCCCAACCAGTACCGACTGCTGCTGTCGGGGTTGGCCTACCTGCTGCTGGAGCGGCTGCGCCGGGTCTACCTCAAGCGCACCGCCTTCGCCCAGGCCCAGGTCAACACCCTCCGCCTGAAGCTGCTGAAGATCGGCGCTGTCATCACCCGCAACACGCGCACGATTCGGCTGATGTTGAGCAGCCAGTACCCGGAGCAGGACCTCTTCCTGAAGCTGGCCAGCAAGCTGGTGCCGGGATAGCGCCGCGGCGTGCTGTCCCCGGCACAGAAAACACATGGGGGTAGGGGGAAATGCGCCTTGAGCTCAGGAAATTGATCAATATATAGCCAACTTCCAGCTCTGGGCGGCATCATCGCCACCAAACCTGGCATTTGGGTGCTGCTGACCAACCCGATGCAACATCCGGGCTAGCAGTACTGATTTGCCTACCCCTGAGCCTGCAAAGAGTCCCATTCGCTGGCCTCGCCCGACGCAGAGTAGTGCATTAATAGCACGAATGCCGACGTCAATTTGCGCATCAATAGGCGCTCGAGAAAGTGGATTGAGCGACGGTGAACTGAGCGTTGTCCGAGGAATCTCATCGATATTCTCCCGATCATCAAGCGGGTTTCCGTTGCCATCCAGCACCCTGCCTAGCAGGCTATCGCCCATAGGGAATCGGCGAGCACTGTTATTTCCGCTTTCATCAAGAGGCGCGACGCGAGCGCCGGGCATTAGCCCAACGACCTCATCCAGAGGCATCAGGAACAACTTGTCACCAGAAAAACCGACGACCTCCGCTTCGGCATGCCTATCACTGTCTGTTAGCCGGCCATCGCTGCCCGGCAATTCAATCCGACAAGCGCTACCCACCGCTACACGCAGCCCTACCACCTCAATCACCATCCCCGTCGCGCGAATCACGCGACCGCTATTGCGATAGCGAGGCAGATGGCTGACACGCTGCTGCGTGCGTCGCAATGCCTTATTCCAGCGATGTTGATGGGGACAGGTGGTATCTGCCATAGCGTATCCGCCTAGGATGAAGGAACGTTAGAAGAGGGAGGGAATTGAGGCCGCGTTTGCGCGATTGGGCTTGGATGGCATGCCAACGGCTTTCGAAGGTCGCGTCAATTTCACCCTGGGCACTGGTGACCCGACAGCCGCCACGGGCAAGCTGGTCATCGGGCTGCAGTTTCCAATTGGCAGCCCTGAGTTCATTGCCTAGGTGCTCTTCTACTAGTGCATGATCATCGGGGTTGAGCCAAAGCCGCTGCTGGCCTACCAGAGGGGGTTCGGTGCAGCAGCTCGCGGACAATGGTCAAAATTTGCTCAGGTGTATCCCGTAAGGCATCGCTTGCAAGCTGTTTGCCGGTGGCCAGTGCTAACTCAACCAAGTCGTAGGCGATAGTGTCATCAAGACGTTCAAGGGCGTCCGAAAACTGCCTGCCCAGCGTTTCCAGTGGTGCAACGGCTTTGTGAATTTGTGCGTCTAACTCCGTTTTTGCCTGTTCTCCAGCTTCCTCTAAACCTTTCTCCAACCCTTCCTTGTGGCCTTGTTCAAAGCCAGCGGCATAGCCCTCTTTTTCGGCCTGCTGACGAATACGTTCATGAAGTGCCTGGCGTTCACTCTCTTCACGCTGGCGTGCCAGCTCGGCCGCTTTCTGTGCGGCCTGTACTTTGCGCTGGTGAGCTGTTGGCACCTCGCCATCAGAGGTGTGGTTACTCTGCTTGGTTGTCAGCTCATCCATTTGCCAGCGGCGCCAATCCCCGTGGCGATCAAATTTCGGCGAATGAGTATTAGACATACTCGTCGTCTCCACCTGCCAGGACGATCTCACCTGAATCAGCTAAGCGCCGTACAACCTGCAAGATGGCTTTCTGCTCTGTTTCCACCTGAGAGACGCGGATGGGGCCCCGGGCTTCCATATCTTCGCGTACTAAATCGGCAGCACGCTGCGACATGTTGCGCAGGAACTTGTCGACCAAGGTGTCCTGCGCCCCTTTGAGTGCCACCACCAGCGAGTTGGTATCGACTTCCTGCAGCACCATCTGAATAGCACGGTTGTCGAGATCCTGTAGGTTCTCGAAAAGAAACATTTCGTCGATAATCTTCTGTGCCAAATCTTCGCTGTGCGCACGCACGGTTTCGATAGCGGTCTCCTCCTGGGAAGAGTTCATCAGGTTGAGAATCTCGGCAGCTGTTCTTACCCCGCCCATTTTGCTGCGTTTGAGGTTTTGACCATCCAGCATGCTGGTGAGTACTTCGGTCAGCTCTTGTAACGCGGCGGGCTGAACACCGCTAAAGGTAGCGATACGAAGAACCACGTCATTGCGTAATTTTTCTTCAAATAGCTCCAGGATATCCGATGCTTGATGGCGATCCAGGTGAACCAGAATGGTGGCAATAATCTGCGGGTGTTCGTCGCGGATTAGCTCGGATACCATGGACGCTTCCATAAGGTTGAGCGCGTCGATACCCGAGTTATTGCCGGTGGTCTCAAGAATATCTTCAATTAAGCTAGTTGCGCGCTCGCTACCCAATGCCTTGGTCAGCACCGAGCGGATGTGGTCGCTGGAGTTGAGGTTCAGCGCAACAAACTCTTCGGTTTCTCTATGGAAAGCCTCGAGCACAGCTTTCATTTCTTCGTGCGAAACTTGATGTAGCTTGGCCATCTCCATACTAATTTCTTGTACCTCAGCAGCGCCGAGATACTTAAACACCTCGGCGGCGCTGTCTTCATCGAGCGCAAGCAATAATACAGCGCTCTTGCGTGCTCCGCTCATTCCAGCAATTGAACTACTCATTGGCATTCATCCAGCTACGAATGATCATCGCGACCATGCGGGGATCTTCCTGCGCCATTTCACGCAGGTCGTTGAGGTTATGCTCGTAGAGTGAGGTTTTACGCCGCCGTTTGGGCTTGGCGTAGGTCTCATCAGACTCGTCTGACGACTCGAAGCCTTCGTCGTCGTCTTCCTCGCCTACGCTAGAAGACAGTGTGCCGCCAGGCATTGCGGTCGCCATCACCGGTGTCTGGGTGTAACGCTTAATTAAAGGGCGTAAAATCAGCAGGTAAAGCAATAGAATCGCTAGTGCAACCAGTAGATAGCGGCCTACCTGGCCAGCAAGTGAAAGAACGCTGGGGTCTTTCCACCAATCAACCTCTGCGCTCTCCTCGACACTGCGCGCAAAGGGAGAGTTGACGACTTCAACTTCATCGCCGCGCACTGTCGAAAAGCCCATTGCTTGACGAACCAGGCGCTCAATTTGAGCCACTTCGTTGTCTGTTAGGGCAACCTCCACGGGCTCGCCCTCATCGTTTATCTCTGTGCGATAGTTCACGACGACCGCCGCAGAGAGTCGCTCTATTTGGCCGAGACGGTGCTGGACGTGCTCAATACTGCGATCAACTTCGTAGTTGATAACGTCGTCTTGACGTAAGTTGCGCAACGCTTCCGGGGGGCATCTTCCTGTTGGTCGCCTTCTTGCTCGCCTTCCTGTTGGTTGATAGGGGAGGGCATGGTGCCCGGCGGTGTATTGCTAAGTGCGCCAGGGATGCCTGTGGCCAGAGGGTCTTCACCATCAAAAGCGAGACTTAGTTGACGACTGCGTACCGCTGCTTCATTGGGCGGTTGATTGGGGCCGTAACGCTCAGAGGTTTGCTCGCGCCGCGAGAAATCTATTTGTGCTGCAACCTGGGCGCGCACGTTATCGCGCCCCAGAATGGGCGTTAAAATATGCTCGATACGCTGCTGGTAAGAGCGCTCAACCTCGGCAATATACTCAAGCTGTGATCCATCCAGATCGTTTCCATTGCTTGTCTCGGCAGACAGCAGTCGACCATCCTGATTAACCACGGTGACATCTTCCGCGGCAAGCTCAGGCACGCTACCCGAGACCATATGGACGATCGCGCTGACTTGGCCTTCGCCCAAAATGCGGCCAGGTAAAAGGGTCAGCACAACGGAGGCTTTCGCTGGCTCACGATCACGAATAAACACCGATGGTTTGGCCATGGAGAGATGGACTCTCACGCGTTCTACCGGCCCTAGCGATTCAATTGAACGCGCCAGTTCGCCTTCCAGGCCCCGCTGATAGTTGATCTGCTCAGCAAACTGACTAATCCCAAACGCCTGGTTATCCATTAACTCCAGGCCAAGATTGCCGCCGCGTGGAAGACCCTGTTCTGCAAGCTGTAGGCGTAGCGTATGAACCTGATCGCTAGGCACCATTAACGCCTGACCACCTTCACTGAACCGGTAAGGAATACCACGCGTGTCGAGCTCATTGATGATGCTGCCACCATCAGCTTCACTTAAATTGCTGTAAAGCACGCGGTACTCAGGACTGCTGGCCCATAAAGAGAGCCGCCACAATAGCAATTGAGGCGGCACCTGCGATAAGCAATGCAACTAGCGGATTGCCACGCAGCTGTTTCAGCGTATGCTCAACAGCTGAGCCGCTGGTGTCACGCTCTGTGTTTTCACTACCTGTGCTTCCACTATTGATATTTCCACTGCGGGGAGCGGCTTGATTCGTACTGTTTTGACGGCCTGCCGTTGCACCGGTTTCGCTCATGCGACCCTCCAGAGGGCAGGCAAAACTGGTGTCGGCCCAGGCGCATCACCAAAGAAGGCATAGGCTATATCCGTCAATCGCGGTTATCCGCCAAAAAGATGAGGCGGAATTGTGATGAGAGCCATTATCCGGTGACTAGTCGAGCATAAAGGAACGATAAGCTTCGTTTTTTATGCGCAATTGTCCGTATGAGAAGCGGCACTTCGGTGTTAGGCTTTTTCATTAGATATTTTTGAGAATTGAGGTGAGCGTATGAGTACTCCCGCAATACAGGCTGCGCTACAACAGATGAAAGGCATGGCGACCCAGGCGGCATCCACGCAGCCCCTTAGTGGTACTCAGGCGTCAGCCGCTGTTGGGCAAGGAGGGTTTGGCGGCGAGTTGCAGGCCTCGATCCAGCGTATTAACCGGCTTCAGCAAACGGCGAATAGTCAGGCGATGGCCTTTCAGGCAGGTGACCCCAATTTGCAGCTCAATGACGTGATGGTCGATATGCAGAAGGCTAGCGTTGCGTTCCAGATGGGGCTTCAGGTTCGCAATCGCTTGGTTTCTGCATATCGTGATGTTATGAATATGCAAGTTTAGGGTTTCTATATCACGCATTAAGCTTCAATTGAGATGATTCGACCCTGCATTTCTTCAAGTCGCTCGGCAATTTTGAGTACTTCTTCTGCTGGGATCTGGCGTATGACGTCGCCAGATTCTTTGTCAACGACTCGCGTAATTACGCGTGACGTTTCCTCGCTTAACTCGAACTCTAGGCCTCGTGGCCGCATTGTCTCGTTAATTTGCTGAATGGGCTTGACGAGTTCTTCGGCTGATATTTCCTGTTTATTAGCGTCTGTTTTTTTAACTTGAGTGTTAGCTGTTGCTAGCTGAGCTAGGGTGTTTTCGAGTCGTTGGCTAGGGTTTAAGTGGGCTAGGCCTGATGACTGCAGCGTTGTTGCTTCGGTGGGTAGTGAGCTCATGGGGTGCGTTCCTCCTTTAGGGTCAGCTCTGGCGGCCAATTAGTGGTGCAACAGCAGGAGCGGCAGCCATAGCTCGGAATTTTACTTATCAATAAACGTTTCTATTCCAATATCGGCAGTTAGCTAAAAACTTTATGCTTGCCAGCGTGACGTTGTGTTTTCTGGTTCTTGGGAGTATCGGCTATATGACCTTATCACTCTGTTTGCTATGACTTGCCTAATAAGTATGAAAATGGTGTCTTTTGTGCATACGACACGCGGTTGGCATCTGATATGCTTCTCTACTTTGCGGTGAACTAATTAACGCGTAAGAGTAAGCGAGGCGAGAATGGTGGCGCAGCAGAATGAGTTTGAAACAATAGTAAGTACCACAGTGATCGAGTCTCTGCTGAATACCTTGATCGAAACTGGCGGCGTTTCGCTCTGCCTTGCCGCAGATAATGCACGCCCAGAGCCGATTGTATTGATGGAGCAGCACCAAGGCCAAACATTGGTGATGGATCTTTCCTCTATTGATTATTTGCTTCACCGCTTGCAGGGCGGTGCTGAGTTTTACTTGCGTGGGCAGGCGCAGGGGAAGGTGGTGCAAACGCCGCTATTACAGTTGACAGAGACTCGCCAGACTGGGGGGCGCTTTTTGTGTTGCAGTGATTATCCTTTATCGCTGGAAGTGTTGCAGCGCCGTGAATCCTTCCGCGCTGAGCTGCGTATG
This sequence comes from Vreelandella olivaria, assembly GCA_004295565.1. Lineage (GTDB taxonomy): Bacteria > Pseudomonadota > Gammaproteobacteria > Pseudomonadales > Halomonadaceae > Vreelandella > Vreelandella olivaria. Next base: position 79,710 of record AP019416.1, read on the forward strand.
GGGATGGTAGTGCAGGCAGGATTGCATGCTGGTGATGCCGAGGTAGAGGGTGAGTTGCGGGATTTATCCCAGGATGGCTGCCAGCTTGAATTGCCATTGGCTGCTAGCGGCCTATTGGCGGAGGCGGCAAATCCTCTGAAGTTAACGTTTACCTTCCCTGATGGCACCTACTTTGAAGTGCTTGGAGCGGCTCGTCATCAAAAAACCGACGCTGAGCGCCACCTGCTGCGTGTCGGTTTCAGCTTCGTTGAGTGTAGTGCGGAGCAAGAGCGGCAAATTTGGTATTTTGTGTGTGAAATAGAGCGTGAAGCGGCTCGTTATAAAAAAGAGGAGCAGGGCGAGCGCCAGCCTTCGCCCCTGTTCGCACTGCCCGGCAAGCGATCAGGGGCGGGAGAGCTGCTTGGGCGACGTGATGTCAAGCGCTACGCTACTCCCATGGCCCGTCGGCTGGTAAAAGTGGCCGCCTATCTGGATGCGCAGCTGCTGTCGTTACAGCAAGGTAGCGATATCGATGGACGCCAGCTTTCCCGCTATGCTGATCGCATATTGGATCTTCACGAAGAAGATCGAGAAGCACTGTTATTCGCCTCTCGCTGTTTATCTCCTGAGCCGCTGATCGTGCGCCACGGAATTGCTGTCGCCATTCACTTGCTCGATTTTGTGGGTGCCAGTATGCCCCGCGAGCTGCGTAAGGCGATAGTGGCCAGCGGCCTTATTCACGACCTGGGTAGGCGTTAGTGCCTCAGGTGCTGTTCAAGGCGCCGCACTTTGAGGCGAGTCATCGAAAGGCGATCAGTGAGCATGTTCAATTGCTGCTTGATCGCCTGAGAAGCTGCCAGTGGTTGTCCCCGGGCGTTGTTCAAGCGGTGGTTGGTGGCATAAACGAGCGTATGGATGGTAGTGGTTATCCGGGCGGCTTGAGTGGGAGCGATCTAAATGAGTTGGCTAAGGCCAGTGCTATTGTCGATGTTGTCGAAGCGATGCGACGTGATCGCGCTGATCGATCTGCTAAAACCGTACAGCAAATTTATCGGCATTTATTACAGCATCCTCACCAATTTGATATGCGCTGGATTAAGCGCTACATCGAGCACTTTAAAGGCCTGCCTGTGGGCTCCCTGGCGCGTTTTTCCAGTCAACAGCAAGGCTGGGTGTTGCGTATCGATGCTAATGGGAACCCTACGGAGGTGTTGCTTGCACCAAGGGTAGAGTCGCCTATGCGCGATAATATAGGCGCGGTGGTGCGCAACAATATTTCTGAGCGGCTTGGGAGAGCCGTCGGTGAGATCGCCGTGTCTACGTGAGGGTGCGCCCACTTAAATTAAGGTATTGGCAAAGGTTAAGCCGCCGCTTGTTATCACTTGATAGTCTAAAAAGCGCTGTCAATTGTTAAAGTCTCCCAGGCTCACGCCGATAGATACTAGTAGTAACGTTGGTTGTTTATTTTTAACTTTTAATATTCGTGGTCACTCCCATTCCAGGGCGAACAGAAAACCACGTACAGGAGTTCCGCTTATGACTTACTCTCGCGGTGGCGCCGCTTATGGGCAGGGGGCTAATGCTTATGCGCGTGTTGGCGTAGAAAGCGGAGTGATGTCGGCAGACCCTCATCAACTGATTGTGATGTTATTTGACGGCGCCCAGGCCGCTATTCGTGCGGCACGTATTCATATCCAGGCAGGTCATACGGCCGAGAAAGGCAAGTCAATATCGAAAGCGCTGGATATTGTAAATAACGGTCTCGTAGCTGCTCTTGATCAAGAGCAGGGCGGCGAGATTGCCGAGCGCTTAGCATCGCTTTATGACTATATTGCTCGCCTGTTGTTGGCAGCAAATTTGCGTAACGATGAAGAGAGCTTAAATCAGGCCGAACGCCTGCTCGAAGATATCGCCTCAGCCTGGCGTGATATTGGCCAACAGCAGAGCGCGTGAGGCAATAATGTCAGCTCCTATATCCGCTCGTGATAAAAATGCTCAACACACGCTGCTCACTAACTATGAAACGCTATTGAGCCGTGTCGAGCACATGCACGAACTGGCTAATGGCGAACAGTGGGCAGAGCTAATTGATCAGCGAACCAGCTATGTAATGCTGGTGGATCAGTTGCGTGAGCTGGATACCACTGTTGTGCTTGATGCCGCCGCTCAGCAACGTAAGGCAGAGCTGTTGGAGCGCATCCTTGAACACGATGTGGAAATACGGCGTCGCTTGGTGGCGCGTCGCGATGAACTGGGTAAGCTTATAGGGGTATCCCAGCGTCAGCGGGATTTGCATAGGGCCTACGCACCACAGCAAGGGGCTCCGGTAGCCGATGATGCTGATTCTACGAGGTCATCGTGAGTGGTATAACCCCTCTGATTGATACGCTCTTGCACCAAGTGCTTGGGCGGCAAGGCGAGGTGTCGCTGCAGCGGGCATTGAGCCAGCCTGTGAAGCCCGTTTCACCGGGCGAGGGGCCGCGTGCTGTAGTAGGTGATGCTAATCTTGATGGGCGTGCATCGACATCGCCACTAGGCGACCTGAAGCGTTTACCGCATCCTCTCGATGGGGGCGAACGTTGCCACGAGGTGAGGCGCAGCCTTCGCCAACAGGTTCAACACAGACCCATTTTAGTCCTGCAGCACGAACCATCGCCGACGTGCTACTGCGCTTTCCAGCCCCTCCCTCGGTAATGCGGCCCGAAGCACCTCTTATCACCAGTCAGGAAACGCCAGCAGCAAGTACAGTAGCAACACGCTTAGAGGCAAGTATTCGAGATAGTGGTTTGTTTTATGAGTCGCATCTAAAGCGCTGGTTTCAAGGTGAAGGCACTCGCCAGCAGCTAATGAATCAACCGCAAATGCAGTCGGGTTCACGCCCCTTGGATCGCTTTTGTCTACAGGGTTGGGCGTGGCGCCCTCCGCTTCGTCGCCTTTTGCTGTAACAACATCGTCTTCTGCGCCGCCAGTCGCACAGGCGCCTGCACAATTAGGGATGGTTCTACATCCTTTAGCATTGCCGCCCTTGGGTCGAGGGGGGATGGCTATTCTGCCTAATATGCCGCTAATACCTGTTAGCCATGAACAAGGTCTAGCTGCTCGAGGGGTGGGCGCGGGCTATTTTCTACCCACTGGCTCGACGGGTAGCGCCGTTCAGGCGGTTGCTCTCCCCCTGCTTCGCAGATGTCGACCAACCCCGGCCAGACTTCCCCGGCGCTTGGCGAGGTGCGTGACAGCCAACAGGTGAGGGGGAGAGTTAAGCCATGCGAGGGAAATCACCGAGCTAATGGGTAATCGGCCTACTCGCGAGGTCGTTCACGAAAGCTTGCAGAGTCTGGTGCGCCAGCAGCTTGAAATGCTGGTGATGCCGACGATTCGCTGGGAAGGCGATGTATGGGCTGGGATATTTATGGCCTTGGTCATTAACCTGCCTGCTCGTGAAGAAGGGGCTGAGGGTAAGCAGCAAGAGGGCGAGCCGGAGGGCGGCTGGCGGTCTGATATGCAGCTAGAGGTTCCCAACTTGGGTGCGTTTAATGCATCCCTTTGGCTGTATAGAAATGTGTTAAGCATCGATTTTACTACCGAGAGCACGCACGTTTATCAGCGTATTGACGCTGGACTGCCAGCGTTAGAGAAGCGTCTGAGCGCCTTGGATTTACAAAAGTGCAGCTGCGCGCGCGTTATGTCGAAGCGGAGGCGCCTCATGGCCACGCCGGGTGAACGACGCCGTCAAGCTGTTGCCCTGGCTTACCAGGATAATGACCGTGCTCCGAAGGTAGTGGCGAAAGGCTATGGTGAATTGGCCGAACGTATTATGGCCGAAGCTCAGCGCCAAGGTATTTATGTACACGATGCCCCCGAGCTGGTAGCGCTTTTAATGCAGCTAGATCTGGATGCGGAAATTCCGGCAAGTCTCTATCAAATTGTCGCAGAACTGCTGGTGTGGGTGTTCGAGCTGTCAGAGGAAGGGCTAACTCATCGTGAAATGCCTGAGTAGCCATTTACAGACGTTGTATGCAACCATGAGGGTAGGTAATAAAAGTCATTAATGGCGTCAGTATAATGGTCACAACTATCGCGCCTGAGTCGTTTAATGGGACATCATGAGTCAAACCAACTTTCTCGATGAAATTCAGGAAATTAATTTAGCTTATTTGCTTCTGGCGCAGCGCTTGCTTGATGAGGATCGTGAGGCTGCTATGTTTCGCTTAAAAATAGATAGCGATGTTGCTGAGCTGATCGTAACGCTCAATGCTCGCCAACTCACCAAGTTGGCGCGAACCAGCCAATTGTTGTGCCGGTTCAGCCAAACGAGTGCCGAGCGGCTTCGGCAGCTTACGGACAATCCTCGCGATCAGGGATTGGCAGGGCTTCATGCATCACTGCTGTTGGCAAGCGATACATTCGAGCCAATGCCATCAGGAGGCGATAAGTGAGCCAGAAGAGCTTGGTCGATGAAATGCACCAAGTGCAGTTGGCAATCGAATTGATTGAACTTGGTGCGCGCCTTCAGGTGTTGGAAACAGAAACGGAGTTAAGCCGCACGCGTTTGATCAAGCTGTATAAGGAAGTGCGTGGAATGTCGCCGCCTAAGGGGATGCTTCCTTTTTCCACCGACTGGTTTATTACTTGGCTTCCCAATGTTCATTCGTCGCTGTTTTACAACATTTATTTAAGCCTGAAGGAGGCGGCAGGCTGTGATCGAATCGACGCCTTTGTCAAAGCATATCGGCTCTATGGCGAGCAAATGTTGCTGGAAAAGGTGGAGCCGGTTCTTGGGTTAACCCGTGCGTGGACACTGATACGCTTTTTCGAAAGCGATTTGCTTCAACTCAATCAGTGTACGCGTTGTAAAGGGCAGTTTGTGGCGCATGCCCATAGCCCTGCCCAGAGCTACGTGTGTGGCATCTGCCAACCACCTTCACGGGCGGGTAAAACACGCAAGTCACAGCAAGAGAATGGTGAAAAATGTAACAACCTCGTCGATCTCGCCACCAATAGTAAGAATTAGGGTATAAACGTATTGATGAGTGCTTAAGTCGTAAGATATGAGCGTATCGGCGTAGATAGCAGCAAAAGTCAGCGATGCTTTTTAATTAGACAACAGCTAAGCCCGATTACGATTGGGCGTAAGCTTTGCTTGGGATGGAACATCTCTTAAACATCAAAACAGATGGATAAGTCTTGGTTCCCTTACATTAATACTGAATACCGCAAGGACTCTGCTTGTGCTGATACCTCTAGGCTATGTAATCGTATTGCTGTCTGTGTTTGGTGGCTATGTTCTTGCAGGTGGCAAATTAGGCCCTCTGTATCAACCCCTTGAACTGCTGATCATTGGTGGCGCAGGTGTTGGTGCGTTTGTCGCAGCGAACAACGGCAAAGCGATTAAAGCGACATTTAAAATTCTGCCCCGGCTCAAGCGTGCCAAAAAATATGACAAAGCACTTTACATGGAGTTAATGGCACTACAGTTCAAGTTGCTGTCAAAAATTCGCCGTGAGGGGATGTTAGGCATTGAGCGGGATATTGATAATCCGCAAGAAAGCCCTCTGTTCCAAGAGCACCCTACGGTGCTGGTCGATCCACATATTATGAATTTCCTAACAGATTATCTGCGCTTAATGGTAAGCGGGGGTATGGAGCCCATGGAAATTGATGAGCTGATGTTGCATGAAATTGAGGTCTTTGAGCAGGAGGCCCATGTGCCCATTGATGCTATTGCCAAAGTTGGCGATGCCATGCCCGCCTTCGGCATTGTCGCGGCGGTAATGGGTGTAGTTAAGACGCTCACCTATGCTGATGCTACACCGGCCCAGATGGGCATTATGATCGGGCAAGCATTGGTGGGGACATTTTTGGGTATTTTACTTGGCTATGGGTTTGTCAGTCCGCTGGCAAGCTACATCGAACGGCAGGCGAAAGAAGCTGAAAAAATGCTCCAGTGTATTCGTATTACGCTGCTCGCTAGCTTGCACGGCTACGCGCCGCAGTTGGCCGTTGAATTTGGCCGTAAGGCACTGTTTGCCGCCGAGCGCCCCAGTTTTACGGAGCTTGAAGAGTATGTGAAGGAAGCAAAAAGGCCGGTAGCGCATGAGCAAGGGTGGTGACAAGCGTCCAATCGTTATTAGGCGCAAAAAGTCGTCCATGCCCATCACGGTGGCGCCTGGAAAATTGCTTTAGCGGACTTCATGACCGCTTTGATGGCTTTTTTTCTAGTGCTGTGGTTGTTAAGTGTATCGAGTGAAGAGACGCGCAGAGGCGTTGCCGAGTACTTTAGTACTCCCTCGTAACAGCAATGACGGAGGAGATGGTTCTGGCAGTACCAGTGTTATTCCCGGTGGGGGCCGGATCCTACCCATAGCGACGGAGAGCGGGCACGTATAGATAGCCTACAGCGCACACGTCCAAGTATGCAGGAGCGAAACTTTTTCAGAAATTTACAAGAGCGTATTGAGCGGGCTATTGAACGAGATCCTGAGCTACGCCAGTTGCGTAATCAGATGCGCTTTGACCTAACTCGCGAAGGGCTACGTATACAGCTACTCGATACGGACCAGCGGCCCATGTTTGAGTTAGGCAGCGACCAAGTCGCCCCTTATATGCGAAGCCTGTTACGCACTATTGCACCGCTGTTAAACGAGCTTCCTAATGAGCTAAGTATCAGTGGGCATACCGATAGCGTTCCCTATGCGGGTGGCTATCGCGGCTATAGTAACTGGGAGCTTTCCAATGACCGCGCTAACGCGTCGCGTCGCGAGCTTATTGCGGGTGGCTTTGACCCAGGTCAATTGCTACGCGTCTCGGGCTTTGCGGATCGGGTGTTGTTACCTGAGACTGAGCCTACTGACCCTATCAACCGACGCATAGAGCTGGTGGTGCTCTTTCCTGAGATTGCTGATGCGATTCGCAATCCCTCGGTAATGGAACCCGGAACTGCATCGCCGGAGGCTTCAATCGAAGCGTTAGAAGCTGCAACCGAAGTGCCAATTGAATCAACACAACAAGACGAGCCTCAGGCGCAAGCGCAAGAGTAACCTGAGCCTGTCATAGCCTTTCACATAAAAGCGACGTTAAGGTGGAGCGGTGCATGGATATAGCGGATTTTTTTGACACCTTTTTGAAGAGGCTGAAGAGCTGCTGTCGGATATGGAACAGCACTTACTGGAGCTGGATGTTGACGATCCAGACAGTGAGCAGCTCAATGCTATTTTCCGTGCCGCCCACTCGATCAAGGGGGGAGCGGGTACCTTTGGTTTTACCGTGCTACAGAAAACCACGCATATTTTGGAAAACCTCCTCGATTACGCACGTAAAGGCGAACTGACGCTGCGAGCCGACCTCGTGGATACCTTTTTAGAGGCTAAAGACATCATGCATGAGCAACTCGATGCCTACCGCAGCGAAGAGGAGCCTAATCAAGAGGCATTTGAGCGCATTTGCCAAACGCTGCAACAAATTGCCCTGGATGAAATCGGTCAACAGTTAGATGGGCCGGCTACGCCAGCTGCTGAGCCCAAGGCTTCTCATGCCCCAAGTGAAAACGGCGCAGAAGCAAGAAGTAGCCAAGAGAAAGTTGCGAATAGTCACCTGCTAGTGGCGCTGCTGGACGTTGAAGATAAAGACCGCATCTTACTGGTTGAAGAGCTAGAGCAGCTCGGCGAGGTGCAATCCCAGTCCGGTGATGCAAAGCGCTATGAGGTGATCCTTAAAAGCAGCGACAGCGCTGACGATATTGAAGCGGTCATGTGCTTTATTATCGAACCTGATCAGATTGAGATTACGACCGTCGAGGGTGTTGCTGAGCAGCCAGCCCCTGCTGCGCCTGAGTCAGTGGCTCCAGCGCCTGCTGCCCCGCCGCAGCCCCCGGCAGAAAGCGCGGCCGCTAAGGCGAGCCCGGCAAAGGCTGCTGCCAAAGAGAAGCCCAAAAAAGCCGCCGCCGAGTCGTCGTCAATCCGCGTATCTGTAGATAAAGTCGACCAAATCATCAATTTGGTGGGTGAGCTGATCATTACTCAGTCGATGCTTGACCAAACGGTAAGCGACTTGGAGGATCAGTCAGTTGGCAATGCCTCATTGCAAAATGGCATGAGCCTGCTGCAGCGTAACGCCCGCGATCTACAAGAAGCGGTCATGTCAATACGAATGATCCCCATGGAGTTTGTGTTCAGCCGCTTCCCTCGCGTTGTGCGCGATACTGCCGGTAAGCTGGGCAAAGAGATCGAACTAATTACCGAAGGCAAATCGACCGAGCTGGATAAGAGCCTGGTGGAACGGATCACCGACCCGTTAACGCACTTGGTGCGTAATAGCCTTGATCATGGCGTAGAGATGCCTGATGTCCGCGAAGCCATTGGTAAGCCTCGCATTGGTAAACTAACTTTATCGGCGCGTCATCAGGGCGGTAATATTCTGATTGAAGTGCGCGATGATGGCGCCGGTATGGATCGTGATCGCCTACTTGCCAAAGCGCGGGAAAACGGCCTTAACGTGTCTGACACCATGTCGGACGAAGAGGTCTTCCAGCTCATTTTTGCTCCCGGCTTCTCAACGGCGAAAGAAGTGACCGACGTATCCGGGCGCGGCGTGGGAATGGATGTAGTGAAGCGCAACATTCAGAGCATGGGCGGTCGGGTAGAAATTCAGTCGAAGCTAGGCGAGGGCACCAACACCCGTATCGTATTACCGCTTACGCTGGCTATCTTGGATGGTATGTCGATTAAAGTCGGCGGCGAGACGTTTATTCTTCCGCTTTCCACTGTACTTGAGTCGCTTCAGCCCGCTAAAGACGATATGTATGCCATGGCCGGTGACGACGTGGTGATCAAAGTACGCGACGAGTATCTGCCCGTGATAGCCATTCACGAGGTGCTTAACGTCGAGAACGCGATTACTGACCCGACCAAAAGCATCGCTGTCATTGTGCAGGGCGAAGGCCGCCGTTACGCCATGTTGGTCGATGAACTGATCGGACAGCAGCAGGTCGTGGTCAAAAATCTGGAAGACAATTACCGCAAAGTACCAGGGATCTCGGCCGCGACCATTTTAGGCGACGGTAGCGTTGCGTTGATTCTGGATATTACGGGTTTACACCGCCTGAGCCGATATAAAAAGAGGCAGGCAAAAAGTAGTAAACAATCAAAACCTTTCATCTTTTAAGGAGGCTGAGCCGTCATGAGTCAAGCCAAAAATGGTGCGGTGCTAGCCGCAGAAGCCGAAAATCGCGAATTCCTGGTGTTCTCACTGGGTGATGAAGAGTACGCCATTGATATTTTGAAAGTGCAGGAGATCCGTGGCTACGAAAACGTAACGCGAATTGCCAATGCGCCAGATTTTATCAAAGGCGTTACCAATCTACGTGGCGTTATCGTACCGATCGTGGATCTGCGCATTAAGTTTCACTTCGATAAGGTCGAATATGGCGGCCAGACGGTGGTGATCGTCGTCAATGTTGCAGACCGGGTGGTGGGTATCGTCGTAGATGGCGTTTCCGACGTGATGACACTGACTCCCGATCAGATTAAGCCAGCACCGGAATTTGGCGTTACCCTCTCGTCTGATTTTCAGCGGGCTGGGCAGTCTGGATGACCGCATGCTGGTACTTGTGGATATCGATAAACTGCTCACCAGCGACGAGATGGCGCTTGTGGAAAGCACCGGCAACCAGTAAGACTGCCCAAGCATGGCACAGGGAGTGTGCCTGATCCGTTTTACCTAATGATGCATTCTCGCGCTACGGAAGGTGCTTGCGAGTGCCATTTGTGCGTGGAGAAAAGGGCGTGACACAGCGAATGCGGCAGTTAATGAACAATATGACGGTACGTTTAAGTTGGGGTTTGGTATTAGCGACCCTTTCGGTACTTGTCTTAATTGCCAGTGGTATCGGCCTTTATGCCCTGCACCATGGTGCATCAATCGTGCAAGCATCTAACGATATTCAGGCGCAACAGGCTGCTTTTGGCGCTTTTGCCGCATCGGTTCGCTGGGCGCTACTCGGCGTTGTGGTAATGACTATTGCCACGGTTATCGTGGTCATCTGGGGAGTAACGGCCAATGTGCTGCGCCCGTTAGACCGTTTGGTGGGCTATTTTGAGCGCATGGCGCAAGGGGATTTAAGCCAGGCTATTACCTCACCGGGTAATAATGAGATAGGGCGGCTTTATAGCGCCATGGCCCATATGCAGGGCTCGCTGTCGCAAACGGTAGGCACCGTGCGTACCAGCGGTACCTCAATTTATGAGCGCTCGCAGCAAATTGCCAGTGGTAATAATGACCTCTCTTCGCGCACCGAGCAGCAGGCGACTTCACTAGAAGAAACGGCTTCCAGCATGGAGCAGCTCGCCTCCACGGTGGGCCATAACGCTGAAAATGCCCGCCAGGCCAGCCAACTGGCTGGAAGCGCCACTTGACGGCCCGCCGCAGCGGGGAAGAAGTCGGTGAAATCGTCAGTACCATGCAGGATATCAGCGCGAGTTCGCATCAAGTCGCTGACATTATTACCGTTATCGATAATATTGCGTTTCAGACCAATATCCTGGCGTTAAATGCCTCGGTGGAAGCGGCGCGTGCTGGCGAGCACGGCAGGGGGTTCGCCGTGGTGGCACAGGAAGTACGCAGCTTAGCCAGTCGCAGTGCCGCTGCCGCTAAAGAGATTCGCACGCTGATCGATGCCTCGCTCAGCAAGGTGGATACCGGCACCCAGCGCGTCAATCAAGCCGGTCAAACCATGCAAGATCTGGTGGGCGCTGTGCAGCGCGTCAGCGATATTATGGATGAAATCGCCGCCGCTTCTGAGCAGCAAAGCAGTGGTATAGGGCAAGTGAACCAGGCCGTGGCACAAATGGATCAGGTCGTGCAACAGAATGCCCAGTTGGTTCAGCAGGCTGCGCGAAGTGCCAATGAGCTCGAAAGCGAAGCGGCTCGGTTACGCGAGGCTGTGGAGCGCTTTCGGGTCACTGAGGCGTCCGCCCTGCGCGCTCCAGCAACCCCGGCCCCAGCGCCAAGACTTCCCTCGCGACACAAACAGCCAGCAGAAGCGGCCGAGGAGTGGGCATCATTTTGAGTTGTTTGGTAGGGCAAACAAACTCTTTGTTAACAATAAAACACTAATAAGGGAACACCATGCGTAATAACCAGCCAGTCTCTCAGCGTGAAATTGAGCTAAAAGAGGATGACTTCTTAGTCTCCCGTACCGATACCAAGGGACGTATCACCTATGCCAACCCTGCGTTTATCGACATTAGCGGCTTTGAACATGAAGAGCTGATAGGTGCACCGCATAACCTAATACGCCACCCGGATATGCCACCAGCGGCTTTTGAAAATCTCTGGCAAACGGTCAAAACGGGTGAAACGTGGCGCGGGCTGGTTAAAAATCGCTGTAAAAATGGCGACCACTACTGGGTAAATGCCAGTGTGACGCCGATTGTCGAAGATGGACAAGTCGTGGGCTACACCTCGGTGCGCGTGCAGGCAAGTCGTGAAGCGATTGCCCAGGCGGAGCAGGCGTACGCTGACATACGCGAAGGCCGCAACAAGCGGTTCTACTTAGATAAAGGCCAGTTACGCCAGAAAGGGGTGATTAAGCGTTTGGCGCGCGTTCGCCTGGATACCATTCGTGCCAAGTTGGTCGGCATGATTGTCGTGGCTGGACTTCTGCTGTTAATCAGCGGAGGCCTGGGCTTGTATGGCTTGAATGTATCGGGCGAACGCTTGGGGCAGCTGAATAATGACGGTCTGCGTGACGTTATTCGCCTTCAACAAATCGACCAGACCATTGCTCAGACCCGCCAAGCGATGATTGAGCCGGAGCGCATGGAACTGATCAATCAACGTTTTGAGATGGGCGAAAGTGTTCAGGAGAATGCTGCGACGGTCGCTGCGGCTTGGCAGGAGTACTACTCACGGGAGGTCAATGCGACGGAGCTGGCTGCTGAGTTCGATCAACAGCTACAGGCTTTTTTGCAAAATGGTATGGGTCAAGCCGCTAGCGTCCTACAGGCGGAAGAGACCTACCAAGCCTTTACCGGTCTGGATGCGGTAATCGCTGTGATGACCAACGAGGGCCGCGTCCTCTCAGGCATGGTGAATCAACTGATTGCCCAGAAGCAGCAAGCAGCTGAAGCCATGGCCGATGAGGCACAGCAAGGTCAAACCACGATGCTGGGCGCGCAGGCCATCGTCCTTGGCATTGGCTTGCTGCTACTTATTCTGATCGGCGTGGTTACCTTGCGGGCGATTACCCGACCATTAAAAAGTGCTGCAGGTTTTACGCTGCAAATTGCTGGCGGTAATTTGGCCGCTAAAGTGCCTGCCATGCGCCGCGATGAGGTGGGCCAGTTAATGGACTCACTGAACACCATGCGCAAAAGTCTTAGCAGCATCATCGCCGACGTTAAAAGCGGCATTGACGTGGTGACACCGGCTGCTCAGGACATCGCTAGTGGTAACGAAGAGCTCTCGTCGCGTACCGAGCAGCAGGCGGCCTCTTTGCAGCAGACGGCTTCCAGCATGGAAGAGATGACCGCTACCGTGCGGCAGAACAGCGAAAACGCTCAAGAAGCCCGTCGTCTAGCCGATAATAATGCTATCCAGGTGACGAGTACTGGCGAGTTGATGACGCAGTTGGTCGATAGTATGCAGCGGATTACTCAAAGCTCCCAGCAGATGGCCGATATTATCAATGTGATCGATTCAATTGCGTTTCAGACCAATATTCTGGCGCTGAATGCCTCGGTTGAAGCGGCACGTGCAGGCGAGCATGGGCGGGGGTTTGCCGTGGTAGCCGAAGAAGTGCGTATCTGGCGGGCCGCAGCGCTGGCGCTGCTCAAGAAATCCGTGGTTTGATCGATGGTTCTAACCATGAAGTGAGCGCAGGGGCTAGTTTAGTGACCAAGGCAGAAGCCGCCATTAGCGAAGTCGCAGAAGCCGCGCGTAGTGTGACTCAAATTATGCACGAGATATCGGCTGCTTCTGAAGAGCAAAGCCATGGCATTGCCCAGGTTAACCAGGCAGTAGCAGAAATGGATCAAGGTACCCAGCGCAATGCTGTGGGTTCAGGAAACCGCACGTGCGGCGGTTTCCTTGGAGAAGCAGGCAGGGCTACTAGCGCTGTCAGTGGAAGCATTTCGATTAAACAGTCAAGGGGCGCTACGTCCGCCAGCAGATACAGCAACCAAGCACGCTGCTCAACTGCCTAGCACCGCGCCGTCGAATAAGTCGCCCGTTAAACGGCAAACAGCCTCAATAGAGGAGTGGGAAGAGTTTTGACCGAACAACGTGAACGGGTTGTAGATGCTGGCCAGTGGACATCAAGCAGCCAGATTGAGCGCGATCTGGTACTGACTGATGCGGATTTTACGCGTATTCGCGAGCTGATTTATCAGCGCGCAGGTATCGTGTTGGCAGAGCATAAGCGTGAAATGGTGTATAGCCGCTTGGCAAAGCGGCTGCGCCACCATGGCATGACGCGCTTTACCGATTATCTGGTACGTCTGGAGCGCCAGCCAGAAGCTAAAGAGTGGGAAGCGTTTACCAACGCGCTAACCACTAACCTCACGGCCTTTTTTCGTGAAGCGCACCATTTTCCGCTGCTGGCTGAGCATATAAAGAACAAGCAAGACCCGGTGGCTATTTGGTGTTCGGCCGCCTCCACCGGGGAGGAGCCCTACTCGCTGGCAATGACGTTGTTGGAAACGCTGGGCCCGAAGGCGTCACAAGCCAAAGTGATCGCCACTGATATTGATACGGATGCATTGGCCAGGGCGCGTGCAGGCGTTTACCCCCTGGAACAGGTACGCAAGATTGACGAGGCGCGAGTCAAGCGGTTCTTTCAGAAAGGCACGGGCAATCATGCGGGCTTTGCCCGGATTCGCCCGGAAGTCTCCGCCTTAGTCGAGTTTCTGCCACTTAATTTGCTAGCACCGCAATGGCCGATTAAAGGCCCTTTTGATGCGGTGTTCTGCCGAAACATCATGATTTATTTTGATAAAGATACTCAATCAAAAATTCTTAAACGGTTTGCGCCGCTGATGAAGCCCGATGGCTTGCTGTTTGCAGGTCACTCAGAAAACTTCTCGTATATCAGTGATGCGTTCAAACTGCGCGGCCAGACGGTTTATACCGTGGCCAAAAAATGAACAAATATCGTGTCTTTAAGATCGCTTTAGGCGCTGTGGCTCCGGCGGTTGCAATCACACATCAGGCGTCTACAGCAAGAGGAGGCGTGCTTTGAGCGCAGCCAAGATCAAAGTATTGTGTGTCGATGATTCGGCGCTAATTCGCGATTTGTTAACAGAAATTATTAATTCTCAGCCCGATATGGAAGTCGTTGCGGTAGCCCCCGACCCCATTGCCGCCAGGGATTTGATCAAGCAACACAATCCTGATGTGTTAACGCTCGACGTGGAAATGCCACGTATGGACGGCTTGGATTTTCTCGAGCGTTTAATGCGTCTGCGACCTATGCCGGTGTTAATGGTGTCGTCACTCACCCAAAGCGGCTCAGAAATCACACTGCGTGCACTTGAGCTGGGAGCGCTGGATTTTGTCGCCAAGCCGAGTCTGGGCATCCGCAACGGGATGATGGAGTACGCTGACGAAATTGCCGAAAAGCTGCGTGCTGCGGCGCGCTCCCGCCCCCGTCAGGCGCGGCATAAAATACACCGCCGCCAGCCGCCTTGAAGGCCCCGCTGGTGTCGAGTGAAAAGTTGATTATTATCGGCGCGTCCACTGGTGGCACGGAAGCCATTCGAGCGGTGCTTGAGCCGCTACCTGCGAATGCCCCGGCGATCTTGATTACCCAGCATATGCCCGGCGGCTTCACCCGCTCGTTTGCCGAGCGACTAGATCGGCTATGCCGGATTACCGTTAAAGAAGCTACCGATGGCGAGCGGATTCTACCCGGGCATGCTTATATCGCACCGGGCGATCAGCACCTCGCTGGCGCGTAGTGGTGCCAACTACGTGGCACGCTTAGACGACGGCCCACCCGTTAACCGCCACCGTCCATCCGTTGACGTGCTGTTCCACTCAGCGGCTCAGCACGCGGGTAAGAACTCCATCGGCGTGATTCTGACGGGGATGGGCAAGGATGGCGCGGCAGGCCTGCTTGAGATGCGCCAAGCGGGTGCGCCCACCATCGCTCAGAATGAGCAGTCCTGCGTGGTTTTCGGTATGCCGCGAGAAGCCATCGCCATGGGAGGCGCAGTGGAAGTAGTGGCTTTGGACGATATACCCTCGCGGATGATGGCGCTGATCGCCGCCTCTGGCCGCGCTCAGCGTGTGTAGTGTGCCGTTTGTATAAGAACTAATCATAAAAACTTAATAAGCTCGCAAGGGAACTCACAATGAATCGTTTACTGCGCAACTTGAGTATTCACGCCGCTGTGGTTGCGGCACTTAGCTGCTTTGTCGTGCTTATTTTAGTGATTGCGGGCTTGGGTGTTGTGGCAGACCGCGATGCACAAAATAATCTTGATACACTGAACAATATTAGCGGCGCACAGCTCAATGAGATTAACCGCGCCGACTCGCTGCTAAACCAGGCTATGTTGGCGATGGAAACGGCTTCTAACTACCTGATGGTGGGCCAAACCCGGCAATCTAATGAACAGGTTGATATAGCGGCCAATCGCATAGAGCGATCTGAACGGCGTTTTGAGCGCTTTGCGACAAACTCCTTCTCCTCAAGGCGAAGCTTTGGCAAACGCCCTGATGGAAGACTTTAATACGGTCATGGCGCTGGTTAAACAGCAGCATGAAACCTTTGAGTATATGGATTTAACCCGCTACAACACCCTACGCGAGGAGTTGGAAGAGCCATTAATTCGCTTGTCCGAAAGTATGACTGCATTTGTTGATTACGGCTTCCAGCGGGTAGATACCATTCGAGCCGACGCCGAAGCCCAGACCAACCTGTTTAATATGATCAAAGCAGCAGCGGTGCTCTTTGCCATGCTGATGACGGTGGTCATTTACTTTGGTTTGCGTCGCACGGTAATTGCGCCGCTAAGGGGCGCTATTCAGCGCCTGGATGCGATAGCCGAGGCGGACTTGACCAATCCTGTGCCAGAAGCGGGTAAGAACGAAATTGGTCGTCTGTTTGGCGCGATGGGCACCATGCAGCAGAACCTCACCAATATCGTTGGTCGGGTGCGTGAAGGCAGTAACGAAATTCACCACGGCACCCGTGAGATTGCCAGCGGCAACGCTGACCTCTTCACGTACGGAGCAGCAGGCGGCATCGATTCAGCAGACCGCGGCCAGCATGGAAGAGATGACCGCGACGGTAAAACAGAACGCCGATAATGCTCGCCAGGCCAGCACCCTGGCAGCTGACGCTTCCACGACGGCTGAACGGGGTGGTCAAGTGGTGGAACAGGTGGTGCAGACCATGCACGGCATTTCCACCAGCTCGAAAAAAAGTCGCTGATATTACCAGCGTTATTGATTCGATTGCCTTTCAAACCAATATTTTGGCGCTCAACGCCTCGGTAGAGGCCGCCCGTGCCGGTGAGCAGGGCCGGGGCTTTGCGGTGGTGGCGGGGAAGTGCGCAATTTGGCCAGCCGTAGTGCGGATGCGGCCAAAGAGATTAAAACCCTGATCGATGCCTCGGTGACCCAGATCCAGCAAGGCTCCACGCTGGTCGAGCAAGCGGGCACCACGATGTCGGATGTGGTGACCGCGGTACGCCGCGTCACCGATATCATGGATGAAATTTCTGCTGCTTCCCAGGAGCAGAGTGACGGCATCGAGCAGGTGAGTCAGGCCGTGGGGCAGATGGATCAAGTCACCCAGCAAAACGCTGCACTGGTGCAGCAAGCCTCTGCGGCGGCGGCCTCGCTTGAGGAGCAGGCCAACCGGTTGGAACAAGCGGTAGCTGTCTTTAAGCTATTAGGTGCAAGGTGCATCACATCAGGCGCTTCCCGCTTCGTCACCCACAACGAACGCAATGTCTACTCCCCGGGTTGACCAGCAGCAGACGAGCCGGCCGCCCGCCAAGCGTAACGAACATGAAGAGTGGGAAGAATTTTGAAGAACAGCTTTAGAAACAGTTCTAAGAGACCGTTTTAAACCCCTGACTGTACTTTTCAGTCGCCCCCGTGCCATATACTGATTGATTAGAGGATGACCCATGGCAGATAAGAATATGAGTTTCCTGGTTGTAGACGACTTTCCCACTATGCGTCGGATCGTGCGTAGTCTGCTTAAGGAGCTGGGCTTTACCAACGTAGATGAAGCCGAAGATGGCCAAGATGCGCTTAATAAACTGCGTTCCGGCAATTTTGAATTCGTCGTTTCCGATTGGAATATGCCGAATCTGGACGGCTTGGAAATGCTCAAGGAGATCCGCCAGGATGAGGCGTTGAAAGACCTGCCCGTGTTGATGGTGACCGCAGAAGCGAAGAAAGAGAACATCATAGCGGCCGCTCAGGCGGGCGCTAACGGCTATGTCGTCAAGCCGTTCACTGCCGCTACCCTTGAAGAGAAGCTCAACAAGATCTTCGACAA
Source organism: Vreelandella olivaria (assembly GCA_004295565.1). Taxonomy (GTDB): domain Bacteria; phylum Pseudomonadota; class Gammaproteobacteria; order Pseudomonadales; family Halomonadaceae; genus Vreelandella; species Vreelandella olivaria. Next base: position 97,201 of record AP019416.1, read on the forward strand.
ACTGGGTATGTGAGTGACTGGGCCTATGTGCTTGGTTAACGAGGAGACAACATTATGAGCCAGAATGAGCAGTCCGATTCTGCCCAATCGTCCGAACAAGCCGCTGAAGATCTAATTCATCGCATCGGCAAGTTGACGCGTATGCTGCGCGAGAACATGCGTGAATTAGGGCTTGATAAAGAGATTGAGAAAGCGGCTGAAGCCATCCCCGATGCACGCGACCGCCTGCACTATGTCGCTACCATGACGGAGCAGGCAGCAGATCGAGCGCTCAATGCCGTTGACCGTGCACAGCCGCTGCAGGATCAATTGTCAGACCGGGCGGAAGCGCTGGATAAGCGCTGGGCCGAGTGGTTTGAAGCGCCGAAAGAGCTGGATGAGGCGAAAGCACTCGTCGTCGAGACCCGCACTTATCTCAGCGATGTGCCCGATGTGGTGTCAGCCACTAACAAAGAACTGATGGAAATCATGATGGCCCAGGACTTCCAAGACCTGACCGGCCAAGTGATTAAGAAGATGATGGACGTGATCCATGAGATCGAGCATCAGCTGGTTCAGGTGCTCATCGATAACGCGCCGGGCGCCCATGCACGAGAAACGCTGCAGCGCAAGGCCGAGGATCAGTGGAAAAGCGACAATGCACGGCGTAACGAAGACCTTTTGAATGGGCCGCAAGTGAAGGATAATGTTCCGGATACCGTCTCTGGACAAGATCAGGTAGACGACTTGTTGGACGAATTAGGCTTTTAACGCGCGTTATTAAACGCCCCTGGGCGTGCAGCACGCTATTCAGCCGTCCCTATGGACGGCTGAATACGTGATAAGCTTCGCTTCACCTGGCCGGATACCCGTATGGCAGATAACGATAGCGACCAGGAAAAGACTGAAGAGGCCACGCCCAGGCGCAAAGAGAAAGCCCGTGAAGAGGGCCAGGTTGCCCGTTCCCGCGAGTTAAACACGTTTCTGCTACTGCTGGGTGGTGTGGTTGGCCTCTACAGCATGGGCAAGATGCTCTACGACCAGTTGGGCGCGGTGATGGAGCAGGCTTTCTTGTTTGAGCGTCGCCAAGCAATGGAAAGTACCCCGATGCTGGTCAACGCCCTGGATCTTGGTCAGCGCACGCTATTTACCATGATGCCGCTGTTTTTACTGTTAGCGGTGATCGCATTGGTAGCCCCCGGGCTGATGGGCGGCTGGCTGATATCGGCTAAATCGATGCAGCCCAAATTTTCCAAGCTAAACCCTATTAAGGGCGTAAAGCGCATCTTCTCCACCCAGGCATTGATCGAATTGGCCAAAGCGATCGCCAAGTCGGTTCTGGTTGGGGGCGTCGCTGCGACCTTTTGTATTTCAACATCGGCAAATTTATGGCGCTAATGGATCAGCCTATCCAGCAAGCGCTGACCAACGCTCTCACCATGGCGGCTCAGGCCGCTGGGCTCATGGTGCTGGTGTTGATTGTGGTCATTTTGATCGATGTCCCTTTCCAGCTCTGGGACAATGCTAAAAGCTGCGCATGAGTCAGGAAGAGATCAAGCGTGAGCACAAGGAGTCTGAAGGCGACCCGCATGTGAAAGCGCGCATTCGCCAGCAGCAGCAGGCCATGGCGCGGGGCAGGATGATGAGTAAAGTGCCCCAGGCAGACGTCATCATTACCAACCCCACGCACTACGCGATAGCGCTAACTTATCAGGAAGGCAGCATGGGCGCGCCCCGGTTGGTGGCAAAGGCGCCGACGCAGTGGCTGCGCGCATTCGCGAAATCGGCGAAGAGGCCGGCGTGCCACGATTGGAGGCAGCACCATTGGCGCGTGCCCTGTATCATCACGTGGATCTAGAGGCGGAGGTGCCGGCTGAACTTTATACCGCGGTGGCGGAAGTAATGGCCTGGGCCTATCGCCTCAAGCAAGTCGCAAAACAAGGAGGCGAGGTGCCCCCAACCCCCGATAACCTGCCGGTACCACCGGAGATGGAAAGCCCCGGGCAAGGCGCCGGTGGTAATGAGGCGCAACCATGAAAGGCTTGAGTCAGCTAGTAGGTCGGCGTGACTGGATGAGCGATGTGCGCATGAAGCTGCTGGTCGGCCCGCTGCTCATCCTAATGATTTTGGGCATGATGATTGTGCCCTTGCCCCCCTTGCTCTGGATTTACTCTTCACCTTCAATATCGCGCTGGCCATTATGGTGTTAATGGTCAGCATGTTTACCCAGAAGCCGCTGGACTTTGCGGCCTTCCCTGCTGTGTTGCTATTCACTACGCTGCTGCGCCTGTCTCTCAATGTGGCTTCTACCCGGGTGGTGCTCATGGAGGGCCATCAAGGCGGTGCGTCGGCGGGTAAGGTCATTGAAGCGTTCGGGGCATTTCTGGTCGGCGGTAATTTCGCTGTGGGTCTGGTGGTCTTCCTGATTCTCGTCATCATCAACTTTATGGTTATCACCAAAGGTGCTGGTCGTATTGCTGAAGTGGGTGCACGTTTTACCCTGGATGCAATGCCGGGTAAGCAGATGGCCATCGATGCTGATCTGAATGCCGGCTTAATCGGCGAAGAAGATGCCAAAAAGCGCCGTGCCGAGGTTGCTCAAGAGGCTGATTTCTTTGGCTCGATGGACGGCGCCAGTAAGTTTGTCCGTGGTGATGCCATTGCCGGTTTGGTGATTATGGTGGTCAATATCATCGGCGGGCTATTGATTGGGATGCTGCAGCACGATATGAGCTTTGGCGCTGCTGGCCAGACCTATATGCTGCTGGCAATCGGCGACGGCCTGGTGGCGCAAATTCCGGCCCTGGTGATCTCCACCGCAGCAGGTGTCACAGTTTCTCGGGTAAGTACCGATACGGACGAGGATATTGGCCAGCAAATGCTCAGCCAACTGTTCGTTAATCCCCAGGTACTGATATTAGCCGCCATAGTGATGGGGTTACTGGGCATGGTGCCCGGCATGCCCAATTTAGTGTTTCTACTCTTTACTGCGCTGCTGGCGGGTTTGGCGTGGTTTATTATGCGCCAAAAAGAGCAGTTGTTGGTCAAGGAGGAGATTGCGACTGCGCCTGTACCGTTACAAGAGACCCCTGAAGCGAGTTGGGAAGACGTGCAACTGGTCGATACCCTCGGCCTGGAAGTGGGCCATCGCTTAATCCCGCTGGTGGACTCGCGTCAAAAGGCGAGCTGCTTGGGCGCATTAAGAGCGTGCGTAAGAAGTTTGCCCAAGAAGTGGGTTTCCTGCCGCCGGTGGTGCATATTCGCGATAATTTGGAGCTGCCGCCTAACGCCTATGTGCTCTCCATGAAAGGCGCCGAGATTGGCCGCGCCGAGGCGCAGCCGGGTAAATGGCTGGCGATCAACCCGGGGCAGGTTTCCGGTGAGCTGCAGGGCGCACATACCCAGGATCCTGCCTTTGGTTTGCCTGCTGTTTGGATTGATAGCAACCAGCGTGAACACGCTCAGGTGTATGGCTACACCGTGGTGGACGCCAGTACCGTCATAGCGACCCACTTGAACCATCTGCTACACCGCCATTCGCCCGAGATGCTGGGCCGTCAGGAAGTACAGAAGCTGCTGGATAAAATGGGTGATGATCAGAAAGCCCTGGTCGAAGAGGTGATCCCGAAAGCTATTTCGCTGACGGTGTTGCAGCGTATCCTGCAAAATCTGCTTGATGAAGATGTCTCTATCCGTGATATGCGCACTATTCTGGATACCCTGGCGGAGTACGCCACCCAGCAAAAAGACCCTAACGAACTGACGGCACTGGTGCGTGTTTCACTGGGGCGGGCCATTGTCCAGCAGTGGTTTGCAGGGCAGGAGACGCTGAATGTCATGGGGCTGGATGCCCAGCTGGAGCAGGTGCTGGTTCAGGCCATGAACGGTAACGGCGCCATGGAGCCTGGGTTGGCAGAAACGCTGATGACCCAGGCCCAGCAGGCGCTGGAGCGTCACGAAGGCTCAGGCGAGCCGCCGGTGCTGGTTGTGCAGCACTCGTTGCGGGCGGTGCTGTCGCGCTTCTTACGCCGCCGTCTACGCCATATGTCGGTGTTGTCCCAGGCTGAAATCCCTGATGACCGCACATTAAGAGTGACCACCGTAGTCGGCGGACGTTAATGATGACACGCCGTGGTAGGCTAGCGTTGACCATTTCCAGAATAGGCAAAAGGTAAATCATGAGCGTTAGACGTTTCGTGGGAGCCAATAGTCGTGATGTGATGCGCCAAGTGCGTGAAACGCTCGGAGAAGACGCTTTGATTGTGGCCAATCGGCGTACCGAAGGGGGCGTTGAAATTTTGGCTATGGCGGATGAAGCCATTGACCACTTTGAACCTTCACCGGAACCCGCACCCACCGAAACGCCGCCACCTCCGGCACAAGACCCCATGCAGGAGATGAGTGAGCGCTTACTACAGGAAATGCAGGATATGCGAGCGCTGCTGGCAAACAGCCAGTCAAGCCATGCGGCTTCACCAACGTCAGCAGTGTCCACCGGAACGGCTGCCAGGCTGCGCCAACTGTTATGGAATGTCGGTTTTAGCAGTGAGCTCGCCGATGAGTTGCTGGTGGGGATGCCCGAACCGCTCGCCAGATTAGACGGCAACAGTGAAGCGCCGCTGCAGTGGCTGCGCCAGCAATTAATGGATCGTCTCTGCGTGTTGAGCGATGAGCCAAGCTTTTTGATCAAACCGGTATTGTCGCCCTGGTGGGGCCCACGGGGTGGGCAAAACCACTACCACTGCCAAGCTTGCCGCCCGTTTTGTGATGCGTCACGGTACCCGCCCGGTAGCGCTGGTCACCACTGACAGCTTCCGGATTGGTGCCCACGAGCAGCTACGCATCTACGCGCGCCTGTTAGACACCCCGATGTACGCGCTGGATGCAGAGCAACCCATCGACGATTTGCTGGGCCGCCTGCAGGGCAAGCAGTGGGTGATTATCGATACCGTGGGTATGAGTCAGCGTGACCAGCGGGTGATCGAACAGATTGCCCACCTTCAGGGCGGACGTTCGCGGGTGCGTTTGGTGCTGCTGCTCAATGCCGCCAGCCAGCCGGAAACCCTTGAGGAAGTGGTGCTGCGCTATCGTCAAGCCGCGCGAGCGGCGGGCGCAGAGTTAGATGACTGCATTATTACCAAGCAGGATGAGGCGGGGCGTCTGGCTCCTGTGTTAGATATTATTATGCGCCACGGGATGCGCGTGCTGTTTGGTTCCAATGGTCAGCAGGTGCCCGAAGATATGGCGATTGCCGCCCCTGGCGCACTAGTGGATCAAGCACTGAGTACGGCAACACCACAGCGTGAGGGAGCACAACGAGCGGATGCCCCGATGGGGATGCCGCGCTGGTCGCGGGATGTGCTGGGACAGGGGCGTCGTTTGTCATCGTTACTGGCGAGGTTGCGCCAACGGGTCACTGGGTTTGCGGCATTAGAGGAGGTCTGGGACTTGGCATCGCTACCTAGCCGGGTGCAGGAAACGCGCCTGGACGCGCTGCTCGCCGGTTACCCAGCGACGGATACCACTTTAGGCATGGCATGGTCTCCGCGGCGTAATGAGCGCGGCTGTGATTGGGCAATGCCTGACATTGGGCTGGACACAGATGGGAGCTGGTTAGCGCTACCCTGGCTGCAGCATCGCCATTCTGCAGGGTGGCAGCCGCGCATGGCTGCGCTGTCTTCATCAAGCGGTGTCGCGGTGCACTTGCTACCGCGTTTTCCCGAATCGGATGCGCTAGCGTGGCTAGAAGCCGAGCATTTGACCTGGGTCAGCCAAGTAGCCCCCAGTCATCGGGTACTCTTTCACCACGAGCGCCAGACGATTCGTCAGCTGTTTAATGACAGTGTGCTTACGCACCATGTGGGCGTACGTTTTCGCGGCCAATCGGTGCAACTGTGGACTGCCTACGCCGAAGTTGAGGACGCCAGCGGCACTGCGCTGCTCGCCTGGTACGGGGAGGTACGCGATCCGGAAAGCGCCAAAGTGGTGGTGCGCCGCTACTGGCTTACCCCGGCTCGGTTAGGGGCCGAGGTGCTCTCGTTGCTGTTAACCCAGCTGCAAAGCGAAGGCTTGGCCGCCTTGACCCGGCGCGCGTGGCAGCAGCTAAAAGAGGCGGATAGCGGTGACCTAAATGCGGAAGTTCGCCTGTTAATGGCCAGCGGTGTGGCGTCAGTCGCTGGCCATCTCGATATTGCCGATGATGAGGAGGCGCAGACGCTGCGTGGCGATCTCCTCAATCTACTAGGGGCAAGTCGCCGTCGCCGCGATACCGGCATGCTCGATGCGCTAATCTATGCCTTTATGGCGCGGGATGCGATTCGTCAAATGGGCAGTGTGAGTCGAGAGGGTGTGGCGTGAGCGAACAAGATCAAGCCTCGGGACTGCGCAAGTGGGCAAACTTGCAGCGCCAACAGCAGCAGGGCGAGGGGCGGTTGATGTGGCGGCAGCCGAGCCTGTACCCGAAGATACTTCGCCCCTATTAACACCTACGCTAGCGGCGGTGGAAGAGCCGCAGACAGTGGCGCCGCCCAGACCCAAAATTCCGCTTATAGTGGTTGGGCTACCCGGTAGCGGCGCCGCTCAGGTGAGTAAGGTCAAAGCACGTCTGGAACAGTGGTCAGCGCTAGGTCGCAACTGGGCCGGCAACCCTGATGATTGGGACATTCGAATCGTCATGGCGGAAACGTCCGACCTTGCTCAGCTTCGCGAGCAATACAGCCGTTGGGCGCTATGGATCAGTAGCGATGCCGATACCTTCGCTGTCATGTTCCGTACCTTGCGACAGCTCCATGAACGTGGCGGGCCGCGTCGTTTACTAGCGCTCCATGAGCCGCACTTACCGCGTCAAGGGCTGCTCAATAACTTGCGTGAAGCCGCTGATTACTACTTAAATATGGAGTTACTGGTACTTGCACGATGAGCGCACTCTGCCGAGGAGACTAAGCATGCTAAGCTGGCTATTAAGAGGGAGACTGCCACTGATCCTAGTACTGGTGGGGGGCTGCTCACAGAGTTAACGGAGAATGCCCAGGCGGCAACGGAAGTTGGAGCACCCAGGTACCAGGGCGGGTGGTGGCAATGAGTGATCGGGCAAGCGCTACCCAAGCGGTGACGCCGCCGGCCGTAGTCGACCTGGGATCAGGCCAGCTCGGACGCATACACTGGCAGTTTGAGCATCCTCCCGGTGCACAATTAAACGCTTGGCTGTGTCATCCTGAGCAGTGCGTTGCGCTAACCGGTATGCGGGGTCTACCACCGCACTAGCGGGACGAGATGCCAATGCACCGTTGCATTTTCGCTTCGCCTTGCGCCCAGGCCAGCGGCCTGTACGTGTGCAGGGGTTGCAATTGATTGTGAACTATCAGTGAAGGCTGGATAGCCGCGAGGCGAGAATATGTACACAGCACAGGGCAGGATTAAACAAAATGAGCTGTTAACGCAATACATGCCACTGGTGCGACGTCAGGCCTTAACATTACAGGTTCGATTGCCGGCGAGTATTGAGCTCGATGACCTTATTCAGGCCGGGATGGTGGGGCTGCTCGAGGCGCTGGGCCGTTTCGATGCTACCCAGGGCGCGACGTTCGCGACCTTTGCCAGTCAGCGTATTCGCGGCGCCATGATGGATGAGTTACGTACCCGCGACTGGCTGCCGCGCAGCGTGCGCCGTTCAGCGCGCGCGGTGGACAGCGCCGTTCGCCAATTAGAGCAATTGTTAGGACGCGCCCCGGAAGAGAACGAAATTGCTCAACACCTTGAGATGCCGCTGAGTGAGTACCAGCAGCTTCTCAATGACACTAACAGCGGACAACTGCTGCCGTTTGAAGAACTAGTGGCCGATGGCGGAGAGCCTGTCAGTAATGAACTGGGCAATTCACCGTTCGAGCAGTTGCTTGACGGTCAGCAGCGGCAAACGCTGATTGAAGCGATTGAAGCGCTTCCCGAGCGTGAAAAAATGCTCATGGCGCTGTACTACCAAGAAGAACTCAACCTCAAGGAAGTAGGCGCTGTGCTGGGCGTGACGGAATCACGTGTTTCACAACTGCACAGCCAAGCCGTGAGTCGTTTACGCGCGCGTTTCCACGACTCGGCATAACGCCAACGTTTTTTTACTCACTTGTGACCGGCAAGGAGCCGTGGATGAATCCTTCGACGTTGATAGGCATATTTGCCAGCATACTGCTGTTGGTGAGCGTGCTGTTTTTCACAGCAGAGTCCCCGGAAAGCTTTATCAATTTTCCGGGGCTTGCCATCGTGGTGACCGGAACCCTGGCGGCTACCTTTATTAGCTATCCGCTGAAAGAGGTGCTCCGGGTTGTACGCTTGGTAGGCTTGGTCTTCCGGCGTGAAAATACCTACATGCGTGACGATATCCGCGAGTTGGTCGATATGTCGCGGCTGTGGTTTAAAGGCGATGTGCGCGCGGTCGAGCGCGAGTTGGAACACACCCGCAATCCGTTTTTACGTACCGGGATCCAACTGGTCATTGCCAACACCAAAGAGGATGAGATTTTTGATATGCTGCGCTGGCGCATTGCCCGTCTTAAAGCGCGGGAGCATGCTGAAGCCCAAATATTTCGCACCATGGCCACCTATGCACCCGCCTTTGGCATGATCGGCACCCTGGTGGGGCTGGTCAACATGCTGGAAGTCATGGACGCCGGCGACCTACAAGTCATTGGCCCGCGCATGGCGGTGGCCCTGCTCACTACGTTCTACGGTATTTTACTCGCCAACTTAGTGTTTAAGCCGATTGCGGTGAAGCTAGAGCGCCGCACCGAAGATCGGCTGATTACCATGAACATGGTGCTGGAAGGTATTTCACTGATTACCAAGCGCCGTCTGCCGTCGTTTATTGAAGAAACCCTCAACTCCTTTGTGGCTAACTACCACGATGAGATTCGTGATAACAGCGTCAAACCCAGGCCTGATTCGTCGGTTAGTTCGGCGGCGAAGGGGTAGGCCAGATGCTCGACCGTGATACGCGCCACACGCTGGAATGACCCCATCGCCAGGCGATGGCGATGAAGGTTGGCTAACCAGCTATTTGGATGTGCTGACGCTGCTCATCACGCTTTTTGTGCTGCTGCTTTCCTGACGCCGCCGGGCGGCGGTGAAGCGGCTGATACTGCTTTCATGCGTTCAGCCAGCGCTGTATCATCACTGCCTCTGGCGTCTCTGGCTACCGGCATTCAGCCCCGCCATTCAGGGGTTCAACCTAAGTTTGACGGGCTCGATATCCCTGGTGTCAGCGTTTCCCAAGGGCGCGAAGGGGTCACGCTACGCATTGATACCAGTCTACTATTCCCTAGCGGTCAAGCGGTGTTAACCGCAGGGGCGTGGGGTGATAGAAAGCCTTATCGGTGTTCTGAGCAGTTTTGACGGCCAAATATCGGTAGAGGGCCATACTGACAGCGTGCCTATTTCTACCGTCCGTTTTCCCTCTAATTGGGAGCTTTCATCGGCGCGGGCTATCGCTGTAGTAAGGCATTTAGAGCGCCAAGGGTTCAATATTTCTCGTATGCGGGCCGTCGGCTATGCCGACACCAACCCATGGAACCGAACGCAACCGCGGAGGGCCGAGCTGCCAACCGTCGCGTAGAGCTGTTGCTAAAGCAGCAGGTCGAGGGTGAATAGATTGCGAGGCCACGTTTGTGTCCATGTCCCACCCGCGATTGCAGTCGTTTGGAGCCCTGCTGGTCGTCGATGCCGATTGTCGCCGCATCCAAGCGACTAGCACTAACTTAACCCGCTTAATTGATTTTGAGCGCCCTGAAAATGGGCAGCTTACGCTTGCCTGCGTGTTGGGAAAGCGGCTAAGTCAGCGGGTGCGTCGTGAACTGCAGGGGCAGCAACGGCTCCCTGGCCCTTTAGTGTTTATGCGTTCCAAACAAAGCCACGTATGTTTTCAAATCCACGCTTATCGAGCGGGTGAGCAGGTCATTGTCGAGGTTGAGCCACTCAACCCCCGTAGTAAGCGTCGTCTGCTGGGTACGGTGAATGAGCGGCTGATGCATTTGGTTGAAGCGACGCATCAGCAAGAACTCCTCGACTGCCTGGTTAACGCTATTCAACAGCTCACCGGCCATGATCGTGTCACCGTGTGCCATTTCGATAGCGATTGGCATGGTTTGATGGTCGCAGAAGCGCTGGGAAAACGGCTGCCCTCGCTGTTGGGTCAACGCTTCCCTGCCAGCGACTTTCCTGTTGCCTTACGCAAAAGTTATCAACATTACCCTGTACGGTTAATCGAAGACGTTAATGCTCCCACTGAAACGCTGACCCCCGCCGTCCCGGGGGCAAGCCTTAACGGTAGTTTTTTACGCGCACCTGCGCCAGAAAGGCAGCGCTATTTAAACCGTCTGGGCGTGCGGGGCTCATTCAGTTTAGCCATTCAGGGGGATACCGGCTTATGGGGCTAGTGTTTTGCCACTCACTTGCGCCGCATTCGGTCGAGCCCCCGTGCGTGATGCTGTTCGCACCCTCGTACAAATGGCCACCCAGCGCATGCTGCTACTACGGGCGCGTCAAGAAGCCCGCTACCTTCAGCGGGTTCAGGATAGTCTGGTGCTTAGTGCACGAGCGCGCAGGGAGCCACAAAGCCCCAGCAGTTACTCCATGAGCAGGCGGCTATCTGGATGAAACTCTTTCGCGCCCATGGCGTAGTGCTATGGGTGAATGGGGGCGCTTATCAAGCGGGTGTGACGCCGTCCCCAGAAGCGATGAGTCAGTTTGTACTGCGCCTGGAAAGAGCCCACGTGCATAGCGGCCCTTGGTGTACGCGCGAAATTGCCAAAGAGACGTTAACCGCTTCGCTGGCCATGCCCGAGCAGTGCGGGGCGCTAGCGGTGCCGCTACCGATGAGTTCAACCCAGCGTGCCTGGCTTATTTTTTTTCGCCCTGAGCAGGTGGAAACACTCTATTGGGCGATGCAGCCGACTATCAGCCCTAAACCAGCCGTGATATTGGCCCCGTCGGTTGCTTGGTCGGAAGAGGTCGTCGGCAAAAGTGAAGCGTGGCTGCGGGTAGAGCGCTTAGCGGCGGTAGACTTGGGTGAAGACCTGACGCTGGCGATTTCGGCCTATGAAATTAGCTCATTGAATATGCACCTGGAACACGAGCGCAAAGCCCTTGCCGAGGCCAACCAGCGCCTTGAGCAATTAGCCCACTTTGATCCGCTCACCCAGGTGTGGAACCGTTACCGCATTGAAGAGGCGATCAATGCCGAGCTGGTAGCTGCCAAGCGTTACGCCGCCGCCTTTGCCTTGCTCTTGTTCGATGTGGATAACTTTAAGCAGATTAACGATGCCCATGGCCATAGCGTGGGTGACGAGGTGCTGGTGGCCCTGGCGCGCTTAGTGGAAACCTCGCTGCGTGGCTGCGACCACCTGGGGCGCTGGGGAGGCGAAGAGTTTATTGTGCTGGCGACCCATTCCGAGATTGACGCCGCCACTGGCCTGGCCGAGCGGCTGCGCTCGCTGGTAGCAGAGCTGCGTATAGAGGGGCTTGATCAAGTGATTACGGTGAGTATCGGTGTCGCCGTTTGGCAGCCGGGTGACAGCTGTAAAACCCTTATTTCCCGGGCCGACAATGCCATGTATCGCGCCAAGCATGGTGGGCGCAATCGCGTTGAGGTGGCGCTAGAGCCTGCTACGGCGCTTTAAAACTCGCACCTTAGTGAGCCCCGCTACCTTCGCACTGGGTGAGCATCCGGTTAATCGCCGCGTCGGCGCCTTTTAGGCTAAACGTCATATACCAGGGGTCACGCTCTTCCTGGTCAAAGCCAAGAAACAGTTGCTCACCCTGGCGCATATCCGCTATCAGGGGCTGCATATCGCTGAGGTAAAAGTGGGCATAAAAACCGTCATCCCCCGCTCCGTAATAAATTCCGCCATGGTATCAATCACAGGCTGCTCATCAATGCGTAGCCTGGCAGGTACTAAGTTGACTGCGCGGCTTTCCCCCTGCTGCTGTTCAAGGGTGACGCGCATCTCCAGCCAGGGTAAATCGCAAACGCCCGAAGTGGCATTCAGGCTTAGCGTTGCATCCGAGTAGCTGTGGGTTTCCACTGCGCGGTAGTGACGCTCATCCCCCAGCGAAAGCGCCATTGACTGCCAATGGTCATGGATGACCACGTCGTCGGTATTAAAGGTGGCCGCGTTCGCCATGGATGTTGCGACCATCATGGGGACGGCGATGGCCATCGCGACTAACCAAGGCGAGTAGAAATGCAGAGCGCGAGTCGTCGTTATGATCTGAGCCATCTAACCAAAATCCTTGGGCGAATAGTCGAAAAAACAGTCTATAGCGAGTTACTCAATGACAAAAGTGTAAGGCGCTGATTTTTCTATATATGGTAGGAAATTTTGAAAAAAGTGCCGTATGTGGTTGGAAGTCGGGTCTATACTTCACTCCGATGCCACGTATAGTGGCTTTGATTTGAGCCCAATAGTCACCCCGCTGTGAAGGAGTTTCGCGATATGAGCACCGCTGCCAAGGCTATGAAGACCTCTAACGATGTTCCCATGCAGGCCCCCCTCGCGGGAGATCTGGGACGCCAAATACCGTCTTAAGGATCGTCATAGCCAACCTGTCGACCAGGACGTCGGTGCTACGTTTGAACGGGTTGCGCGTGCCCTGGCAGCGGTTGAAGGCGATAAAGCGGAAGAGTGGTTGCCCAAATTTCGTTGGGCGCTGGAAAATGGTGCCATCCCTGCCGGTCGTATTCTTTCCAATGCGGGGCTGAGTCCTATAAGCCTGCGGTGAGCCTAATTAACTGCACCGTCTCCCGCACCATCCGCGACTCCATGCGCGATATTCTCGACTCGGTGGTTGATGCGGGGATGACGCTGAAATCCGGCGCAGGCATCGGCTACGACTTCTCGACGCTGCGCCATAAAGGCGCGTTCGTCTTCGGCGCTGGCGCGGGCACCAACGGCCCGCTGGCGTTTATGGATATCTACGACAAGATGTGTTTCACCGTCGCCTCGGCCGGTGGCCGCCGTGGCGCCCAGATGGGCACCTTTGATGTGGGCCACCCGGATGTGCGCGAGTTTATACAGGCTAAGCGCGAGGCAGGGCGCCTACGCCAGTTCAACCTTAGCCTGCTGATCACCGATGAGTTTATGGAAGCGGTCAAGAACAATACCGACTGGCCGCTGGCCTTTCCGCTGCACCCCGGTGAGAAAGAGGACGTTAAAGCGGAAGACCTGATCTACCGAGACTGGCCGGTGGTTGAAGAGGGCTACACGGTGGATGCCGAAGGCCGCGTCGCCTGTCGCATCGTTGAAGTGATCAAGGCGCGGGAGTTGTGGGACACCATTATGTCCTCCACTTACGACTACGCCGAGCCGGGCTTTATCCTGATCGACCAGGTCAACCGCATGAACAACAACTGGTTCTGCGAAGATATTCGTGCCACTAATCCCTGTGTGACAGCGGATACTTGGATTCATACGTCAAAGGGGCCGCGTCAGGTTTCGCAGCTGATTGGCCAGCCTTTACGGCAATCATTGATGGTCAAGCTTATCAAAGTGGCTCTGATGGCTTCTTCTTAACCGCTAAAAAGCCTGTGATTCGACTTCAAACAGCTGAAGGTTATGCGCTCAAGCTGACCAATGACCATCGGGTACGGCGTGTGTCAGCTTATACTCGGTATCGCACAGAAACCGAGTGGTGTGTCGCAGGCGATCTGCAGGAGGGGATCGCGTGCTACTCAATGATCATCGCGATGCTCCCGAGTGGGGGGGCAGGCTAAATGAAGCACAAGGGTATCTTTTGGGGCTGCTCGTCGGCGACGGCACTCTGAAAGCTGACAAAGCGGTTTTATCTGTGTGGCCACAAGCAGCGGTTGCTAACGGTAGCGACAGCTTTTTCGGAAGGGTGCCAGTTCCATCATGGCGCTAGCAGAAGAGGCGGCAAAGAGCCTTCCTTATCGTGCGGATTTCGCAGGTTGGCAGAAGGTAAGTGGCCGTAACGAATACCGTCTTTCAACCGCGGCACTGCGAAATCTGGCAATAGAGATGGGCATGCAGCCCGGCAATAAGGCGATTACATCTGAACTGGAACAGGCGTCGTCGGCTGGTTACGTTGGCTTTTACGTGGCTTTTTGATGCAGATGGGTCGGTTCAAGGTACTCAAGCAAAGGGGTCAGTGTTCGCTTGGCTCAGTCCGATCTTGCTCGGCTTGAAGCTGTTCAGCGCATGCTGCAGCGCCTAGGTATTATCACCACGCTATATCAAGACAGGCGCAGTGCAGCGAAGCGACATCTTCCCTGATGGTAAGGGGGGCATCGTGCATATGACACCTTGGCTCAACATGAGTTAATGATCAGCGGTGATAACCTTCGGCGCTTTGCAGATATTATTGGTTTTGGCGATGATGAAAAGCAGGCTCGGCTGAATACATTGCTAAGCAGCTATCAACGCGAGTTGAATCGTGAGCGCTTTGTGGCTCGGGTGGTGGGGCATAAAGAAGAAGGCGTTGAAGAGGTTTACGATGTCCAGATACCTGGCATCAATACATTCGACGCTAATGGCTTTCATGCGCACAATTGTGGCGAACAGCCGTTACCGCCAGAAGGTGCCTGCCTGCTGGGCTCGGTCAATCTGACCAAGTTTGTGATCGACCCCTTCGGCAACGAGCCGCGCTTCGATTGGGAGCGCTACCGCAAAGTGGTGGCGATTTTCACGCGTATGCTCGACAACGTGGTCGAGATTGCTGGCCTGCCGCTACCCCAGCAGCAACGTGAAATCGAAGCCAAGCGCCGCCACGGCATGGGATTTTTGGGCTTAGGCTCGACGCTTACCATGCTCAAAATCCCCTACGGCTCCAAGCAGTCGTTGGTGTTCACCGAGGAGGTTAGCCGCCATTTAGCCATTGAGGGTTGGAAACAGGCGCTGGAGCTCTCAAGAGAAAGGCATGGCGCCGGTGCTTGAGCAGGAGCATACGATTACCCCCAAAAATGCTGCGCGAGCGGCCTCAGTTGGCCAAAGATGGCTATGAAGTAGGCGATCAGGTGCCGGGACGTATCCTGCACGCCCGTTATAGTCAGTACATGGCTCAAGTGGCCGAGCTTGAGCCGGAGCTGGTGGCCCAGCTGGCCGAGCACGGTGCGCGGTTTACCCATCACAGCTCAATCGCGCCGACCGGTACGATCAGCCTTTCCATGGGTAACAACGCCTCCAACGGTATCGAGCCTTCGTTCTCACACCGCTATTTCCGCAATATTATCCAGTCGGGTAAAAAGACCAAAGAGCAGGTCGAGGTGGTGTCGTTTGAGCTGGCCGCTTATCGTCATTTTATCGCATCTGACGCTGTGGACAGCGATCTGCCGGACTACTTTGTTACCGCCGATGCCATCTCCCCGAGCAGCACGTTGCCGTTCAGGCTGCCGCCCAGCACTGGGTCGATTCGGCGATCTCGAAAACGGTTAACGTGCCCACCGAGTTCCCCCTTGAACAGTTCCAGGATCTCTACTTGCAGGCCTATGAAAGCCGCTTGAAGGGCTGCACGACCTTCCGCTTTAACCCGGAAGCCTTCCAGGGCGTTCTGGTGCGCGAAGATGATCTTAAAAACACCACCTACGTATTTGAGCTAGAAAATGGTGAAACCCTGGAGCTGGCCGGGGATGAGAAGGTGGTTTACGACGGCGAAGAGCATAATGCGGCCAATCTGTTCGATGGTTTGAAAGAAGGCACCTACGGCAAATGGTGATGCCGCGCTTAGCGCCACCTATTCATTAACGCACACCTTTGCTAAACGGATGCGAAACGGAGAGATATCCCCATGGCTGTTGAAATTACCTCCAAAATTGTCGGTTACCGGATTAAGCAGCAGGAGCCCGCCGTACCGGTTCCTGAGCTTCAGGACGAAAACCCGCTGACGGTGCGGATTCCTTCCCGCCCAGAAGGTACTCTGGAAGCCGTATCAGAAAAAATCTCGTATGTAGGGGCGGAAGGGCGCAAGAAAGTTTATCTGCTGGTGTCGTTTATGCCGGTGGAGGGCGTGATTGGCGGCAAGCGCGTGGTGATCGAGCGTCCGGTGGAGTTTTTCTTCCCATCGGGCCAGCTCTCCAGTGAGCACCAGTGGATCACCGCCACCATGCGCAGTCTGTCACTGGCGGCCCGTGGGGTTACGTCACCCAGGCGGTGGCAGACCTGCGCAAAGTAGCCTGGGACAAAGGTCTGGTGCGCTGCGGTATGAACCGTTGGAACAAGCCAATGTTCCACGACTCGGAAGTCGCGGCAATCGCCTGGTCGATTCAGCAGATTCTTTATCGTCGTGGCTTTCTTGATCGTGAGGGCAACCAGGTGCCGGTTGAACAGCTGGTTGAGCGCTATGCTCACCGTATGACCCATGGTCATGCTTGGCAACCAGAAGAGGAGGAGGCTACCGATGCTCCCGTTGAGGCGGGTGCTGCGGAGCCTATCGGCGAGAAGGCACAGACGGGAAAAAAGTCTGAAGGCAGTGGCCCAGCCACCGTGGGTAACTGCCCCGAGTGCCGCGGCGAGCTCATCATGATGGACGGTTGTCCCACCTGCTACGCCGGCTGCGGCTGGTCTAAGTGTGGCTAGTCATCGTTTTATGCCAACTTCCCCGCGTGCCTTGTCAGCACGCGGCTTTTGTTCAGTGTCGCCTAATAAGGGGCGAACGTTATCGGTGAGATAGCAGTCATCAAACTGTCCTTCGGCACATAGCGCTGATAAGTCAGGAATCGTTAAGTGGTGGCGATCACGAAACACCAACCCATCCTCGCTGAGTGCGGTAAAAGTGCGGCTAACGTGAACCGGGCTAAGCCCCAGTACATCGGCCAACTGCTCCTGAGAGAGCGGCAAGCGGAACTGGTTGCTAATAGCCGGGTTGGTTTGGCGCAGCCTTAAATACATCTCATACAGAAAATGCGCCATTTTTTGCCGGGCACTGCGCCTGGCCAAAGTAACCAGTCGTTCGGTCATTAACGCCTGTTGGCGGCTGCCAATAGCAAACATGACCGAGGTGAGCGGGAGCGATTGGCGGAATATTTCCAGCATACGTTTGTGCGGGAAGTGGCAAATCACGCCGTCATCAATCATGCGCACGTTCTCAAGCCGCTGCGAAAAGGCAAACTCGCGCAGGCCGATAATATCTCCCGGCAGGAACACCTCCAAAATCTGACGATCACCGTTTTCCAGATGACGGTAGGAGTAGGCCCAGCCACTTTTAGCGTGCAGAATTCATTAGCTGGCGCACCCATTTCCCATAGAATGGTGCCCGACTTAATATCGGTTGGGCTCTCCTCTAGTGTTATGAGCAGTTTTTTCTCATCTTCGCTTAGCGAACAGTAGTGACTAAAGTGCTTAATAATGCAGCTGTTTTCCTGACCCACGACATATTCCTCCAGCAGAAGGTTGCATAATACTGCTAACGATTCTCTGCTCGCCACTATAAACAATGTGACCATCTACTGCGTTGCCCAGCGTTACTAAATAGCCATGCTAGTTAGTCTGTGGGTGGGCAGGTTCGCGCTTCGTCGCGCGATTGCCTCGCGCCAGCAGTGGCGCCAAGAAGCGGCCAGTATGCGAGACGTCCTGTTTGGCGATCTGCTCCGGCGTGCCCTCGGCGATGATCTGCCCACCACCTGACCCCCCTTCGGGGCCAAGATCGACAATCCAGTCTGCGGTCTTGATCACATCCAGGTTGTGCTCAATCACCACGATAGTATTGCCGTGATCGCGCAGGCGGTGGAGTACGGTCAGCAGTTGGCGAATATCTTCAAAGTGCAGGCCGGTGGTTGGCTCATCCAGGATATATAGCGTCTTACCGGTATCTCGCTTGGCCAGTTCACGGGCGAGTTTAACCCGCTGCGCTTCGCCGCCGGAAAGGGTCGTTGCGCTCTGCCCCAGGCGGATATAGGAGAGTCCCACATCCAGCAGGGTTTGCAGGCGACGGGCAATGGCCGGTACCGGGCTAAAAATTCCAGCGCATCTTCCACGGTCATGGCCAGCACTTCGTGAATGGTTTTACCCTTGTAGTGAATATCCAGGGTTTCACGATTATAGCGCTTGCCCTTACACACGTCGCAGGGCACATAGATATCCGGCAGGAAGTGCATCTCCACCTTGATCATGCCTTCGCCCTGGCACGCCTCGCAGCGTCCACCCTTAACGTTAAAGCTAAAACGGCCAGGCTTATAGCCCCGTGAACGGGCCTCTTGCGTGCCCGCAAACAGCTCGCGAATGGGGGTGAATATACCTGTGTAGGTGGCCGGGTTGGAGCGCGGCGTGCGGCCAATCGGACTCTGATCAATATCGATCACTTTATCGAGCTGGTCGAGCCCTTCGATCTTCTCATAGGGTGCGGCGGTCAATGTCGTCGCGCGATTTAATTCGCGAGCCGCAATGGGCATCAAGGTGCCGTTGATCAGCGTTGATTTACCCGAGCCGGACACCCCGGTAATGGCGATAAACAGTCCCAGCGGCAGGCTTAACGTTACATTCTGTAGGTTATTGCCAGTAGCGCCGCGCACCACCAACTGCTTTTCCGGGTTGCCGGGGATACGGTAGGGCGGTACGGCGATTTCCGGGTACCCGAAAGATATTGCCCGGTCAGCGAGTTGGGATTGTCCATCACGTCTTGCGGTGTGCCCTGGGCGACAATTTCACCGCCATGAACGCCTGCCCCCGGGCCGATATCCAGCACGTGGTCGGCGGCGCGAATGGCGTCCTCATCGTGCTCTACCACAATCACGGTATTGCCCAAATCGCGCAGCCGCTCAAGGGTTTTCAACAATCGGTCGTTATCCCGCTGGTGCAAGCCAATCGACGGCTCATCGAGAATATACATCACCCCGACCAGGCCCGCGCCAATTTGGCTGGCTAAACGAATACGCTGGGCTTCACCGCCGGAAAGGGTATCGGCACTGCGCTCTAAATTGAGGTAATCCAGCCCCACATTGACCAGAAACTCCAGCCGGGCATGGATCTCGTGGACGATTTTATCGGCGATCTCACCCTTGCGGCCGGGCAGGCTTAGATCGGCAAAGTAGCGCCACGCTTCACCAATGGGGAAGCGCACAATTTCGGCGATATTGTGATCGTCCACGTAGACATGGCGCGACTCTTTACGCAGTCGCGAGCCGTTACAGGTCGCGCAGGGCTGCACGGCGATGTATTTGACCAGGTCATCGCGCACCATGTTGGATTCGGTTTCTCGATAGCGGCGCTGCATATTGGGCAAAACGCCTTCGAAAGCGTGCTCGCGAGTTACTTTACGGCCCCGGTCGCCCACATAGACAAACGGAATCTGCTCATTGCCGCTACCGTTGAGAATAACCTCCTGCTGGTGGTGGGCGAGCTCTTGCCAGGGCGTTTCCAGCTCAAAGTCGTAGTGCTTGGCCAGCGCCTGGAGCTGGGTAAAGTAATAAATATTGCGCCGATCCCAGCCTTTGATAACACCTTCCGCCAGCGATAGCTCCGGGTGGCTAATCAGCTTATCGGGGTCGAAGTACTGTTGTACGCCCAAGCCATCGCAGGTGGGGCAGGCGCCCGCTGGGTTGTTGAACGAAAACATGCGCGGCTCGAGTTCAGCCAGCGAGTAGCCGCACACCGGGCAGGCAAAGCGTGACGAGAAAGCAATATCGTCGCGCTCACCGTCCATAAAGTGAATCATCGCGGTGCCATCGGCGAGGTTCAGCGCGGTTTCAAAGGACTCCGCTAGGCGTTGCGCGAGATCATCACGCACCTTGAAACGGTCGACCACCACGCTGATATCGTGCTTTTGCGCTTATCCAGCGGGGCGATGTCGTCCAACTCTAGCACCTGACCGTCGACCAGGGCGCGCACGAAGCCCTGGGCACGCAGCTCGGCCAGTAGCTGTAAATGTTCGCCTTTGCGGCCTTTGACTACCGGTGCCAGCAACATCAGCTTGGTGCCTTCGGCGAGGTTCATAACCTGATCGACCATCTGCGAGATAGTCTGTGCTTCCAAATCTTCGCCATGCTCTGGGCAGCGGGGCGTACCGGCACGGGCAAACAGCAGGCGCAGGTAGTCGTAAATTTCGGTGATGGTGCCCACGGTTGAGCGTGGGTTGTGGGAGGTGGACTTCTGCTCAATGGAGATCGCAGGTGATAGCCCTTCGATGTGATCCACATCGGGCTTTTCCATCATCGACAGGAACTGGCGCGCATAGGTGGAGAGCGATTCCACATAGCGGCGCTGCCCCTCGGCATACAGGGTGTCGAACGCTAACGACGATTTGCCCGAGCCGGAGAGGCCGGTAATCACAATCAGCTTGTTACGGGCAGTTCCACATCGATCTGCTTGAGGTTGTGGGTGCGGGCACCCCTGACCAGAATGCTGTCCATCAACACCTCGAATCGCGCGGCAAAAGCGTGATTATACGTTTGTCTGCACCCTCCCGGCAAAACAGCTTTCATAACCCAAGATAACCTGCGGCAACTCGCGACGTTTCCAGCGCCAGCCCAAACCGCTAGAATAGAGGATTGTCACCAACCACACTGACTCACTCCATGCTTAACCACCATATAAAAGGGCATTATGCGCAAGGTTTCCGCACTATTGCTGGGCTCTGAACGTCGTGCGATCAGTGGTCTGGCCGGACTTTATGCATCGCGCATGCTGGGTCTGTTTATGGTGCTGCCGGTGTTGGCGCTGTATGCCGATACGCTTGAGGGTTCGACCCCGCTACTGGTGGGCGTGGCGCTGGGCATTTATGGTTTAACCCAGGCAACCCTGCAAATCCCGTTTGGGTTACTCTCTGACCGTATTGGTCGTAAGCGGGTCATTGCCATGGGGCTGGTGATATTTGCCCTCGGTAGCGTGGTTGCCGCGTTATCCGATACCATTATTGGCGTTATTGCCGGGCGAGCACTGCAGGGCGGGGGCTGTAGCCGCGGCGATTATGGCGCTGCTGGCAGATCAAACCCGCGAGGAGATTCGTACGGCCGCCATGGCCACGATAGGGCTCTCCATTGGCGTGTCGTTTGCCATTGCCATGGTGCTGGGCCCCTGGCTGGCCGCTTGGGCGGGGCTTGCGGGAGTCTTCTGGTTTACCGCGCTGCTGACCCTGGTGGGGCTGCTGGTGCTATGGCGTTGGGTGCCTGCTGCACCTCGGCGGCGGCGCCATCGCGATGTGGGCATGGATCGCCAGCAGTTTAAAGCGTGATCACCCGCCCCGATTTATGGCGGCTGGATATGTCGATTTTTGCCCTGCACTTAGTGCTGATGGCGATATTTGTCGCGGTTCCTTTTCGCCTGCTAAACGCCGGTGTGGCGATTGAGTATCATGGGTTGGCATATCTTGGCATTATGGCGCTATCGTTTGTGGCCATGGTGCCGCTGATCATTGTTGCTGAGAAGCGGCAGCGCATGCGCTTGATGTGCCTGATGGCGATCGGCGCTATTGTGATTAGCTTAGCCGGTCTAGGGCTGCCACTCGCCAAGCTACTGGCTGTTCGTATGGCTGTTTGTGTTCTTCACCGGCTTTAACTTGCTGGAAGCGACGCTACCTTCCATGCTCAGCAAGCTGGCCCCGGCAGGGGCCAAAGGTACCGCCATGGGGGTCTACTCCACCAGTCAGTTTTTAGGCGCTTTTTTAGGCGGTACGCTAGGTGGTTTACTGGCGCATTATGGCGGCCTCAACGCGGTCTTTATTGGCTGTGCCGGGCTTGCGCTATGCTGGTGGGTTGCCATGTGGCGGATGCCCTCTCCGCCGCCGCTCTCCAGCGAAGTGGTGGCACTGCATGAGACTCAGGCAGATGCGCTCGACCTGTTGATGGAACATTTAGCCGATGTGGTCGGCGTCGAAGACGTCATGGTGGTGCCAGAAGAGCGTTTGGTCTATTTAAAGGTGAACCGCCAGCAGCTCGATCAGGCGGCGTTGAACAAGCTGATGGCACCGCCTAAATCTTAATCCAGCCGTCCCGATGAATGTGCAACGGCGGCTGGCAATAAACGCTATATGACAGCTATTAAAGGAGCGCCTTATGGCTCGCGGCATAAACAAGGTCATTTTGATTGGTAACCTCGGGCAGGATCCAGAGGTGCGTTTCACCCCAGCGGCACCGCCGTGGCCAACCTAAACCTGGCCACCACCGATACCTGGATGGATCGTCAGAGCGGTCAGCGCCAGGAGCGTACCGAGTGGCACCGGGTGGTGATGTTCAATAAAACCGCCGAAATCGCCCAGCAGTACCTGAAGAAAGGCTCCAAAGTCTATATTGAAGGGCGCCTGCAAACCCGTAAGTGGCAAGACCAGAACGGTCAGGATCGCTACTCGACGGAAATCGTCGCCAACGATATGCAGATGCTCGACGGTCGCAGCGGTGACTTCCAGGGCGGCGGCGCCCCGCAGAATAACTATCCCCAGAACGCTCCTCAGAACGCCCCGGCGCAAAATAGTCCTGCCGCTAATCACCAAGGCGGCTATCCTCCGCAGGGTGGCGCGCCCCAAGGCGGTAATAATTACCCCGGCGGGCAGAGCCCACAGCCGCCTCGTCCCGCTCAGCCAGCGCCGCAGCAGGGCAATCAACCGCCCCGCCCAACCAGCAAAACAGCAGCTACGGCGCCCCGGATCCGGGTAACTTCGACGACTTTGACGATGAGATTCCGTTCTGAGCGTGCTAGTCGTTGCGCAACGTGGAAGTGAGCGTGATAAGGGAGAGGAGTCTTGAAGCTGCTCATAGTGGATGCCGGACACTGCTTAAGCTTGGCACTGGCCCGGGAAGCAAGCCGTCGCGCCGATACAGAGTTAGTCATAGAGCAAGGGACGACCATCACGGCGTCGCGCCTTGAGGCGATAGCCCCTGACGCCGTGATTATTCCACCGTTGGCCCACCCACTGAACATGGCGCCAGCGGATGTGACGGCACATGCCGATGCGGTAGATACCTGCTTGGGTGCCTGCCAATCACAAGACGTGGCGTTGATATGGTGTGTCTCTGACCAGCTTTACGAAGAGGGTTTGGAGGTGCCCATTGATGAGCATGTGGTGCCTGCGCCCCGGGATGACAGCTTGCGCCGCCTGGTGCAGACCGGTGATCGCATCCGCGCGGAGTTTCAGCGTCATTTGATTGTGCGCTTGGGCCCACTGTTTGCGCTGGAAGGCAGTCATGCGTGGCTTAATGACATCATTGGCGACTTGGTGGCCGGTAAGGCGGTACGCGCCGCAGAGGATGTGATATTTTGCCCGACCTCTGCCGATGCCGTCGCCATGGCGCTAATTGGCATGCTGCAGCAGCAGGTCAGTGGTGCCAATGCCTGGGGGCTTATCATCTTGCGGGCACCGAACCGGTCAGTGCTTTTACCTTTACCTCCATGGTGCGCACCCAACTGCTAACGCACCTGGAGGGGCGCGGCGAGCAGATTACTCTCGGCGAGGTTCAGCCGCTTAAACACCACCATGATGCTAAGCTGCGGCGCGTCTTAAACTGTCGCCGTGTGCTGGATGTGTTTGGCGTTCATCAGAAACCGTGGCGATTAGAGGCTGGACGTATGTTGGATGCATGGTGTTTAACCCGTGAGAGTAATCGTCTCAGCGATACAGGAGCGTCGGCTTGATAAATGTGGTTCGCAGCTTGATTTTTTACGCTGGTTACTTTTTGGCCATGCTAATGATCGGCGTTCTGTTTCTGCCCATAGCCCCATTTCTGCCGCTGTCAGGCCGCTACCGATTACTCAATTTGTATAACTACTTTTTAATGGTGTGGTTTCGTATCGCCTGTGGGGTGCGTTACGACATCCAAGGACGGGAAAACCTGCCCAGTGGCCCCTGTGTAATTCAAGCTAACCACCAGTGTGAGTGGGAAACCGTATTTCTGCAGGTAATGAAGCCACCGGTGTGCACTGTCCTGAAGCGTGAACTGCTGCGCTTACCTATCTTTGGCTGGGGTTGCGCTTGCTACGCCCGATCAGTTTGGATCGCTCAAAACCTGCGCGGGCGATGAAGCAAGTGCTCACTCAAGGTGTTGAGCGTTTGGGTACAGGGCTATCGGTACTGATTTTTCCTGAAGGGACGCGGGTAGATCCAGGCATCCGCAAGCGCTATAACAAAAGTGGCAGCGTCGTGGCGTGTCGGGCAGGGTGCCGGTCTTGCCGGTGGCGCATAATGCTGGTGAACGCTGGCCAGGACGCCACTGGGTTAAGCAGCCAGGCGTGCTGCGCGTGCGCATTGGTAAGCCGATTGAGACAGAGGGGCGTATGCCCGATGACGTACTCGCAGACGTTGAGGCGTGGATCGAAGCCCAGCTACAAGAAATTTCAGACGTGCCGCGGCCTACCTCTCGCTAGTAGCGTTATATTGGCTTCTTACAATACGAAAATGGCGCCCAAGGGCGCCATTTTCATGCTGCTTTTCATATGCTTGTCACTGCAACAGCGTTAATCGTTAAAGCGCTGGAACACGAGACACGCATTGGTACCGCCGAAGCCGAAGCTATTGGACAACGCGCGCTCTATCGTCACGTCATCGCGACGTTCGGTGACAATATCGAAGCCGTCGGCCTGCTCATCCAAATCGGTGATATTCGCCGACGCGGCAACAAAGCCGTGTTGCATCATTAGCAGCGAATAGATCGCTTCCTGCACACCGGTAGCCCCCAGGGAGTGGCCGGTGAGGGATTTTGTCGAGCTCATGGCGGGCGTTGTATTGCCAAACACTTGGCGGATTGCTTTGAGCTCGGCAACATCGCCTACGGGCGTCGAGGTGCCATGTGTATTGATATAGTCAATGGCGCCATCGACCGTTGCCATTGCTTGACGCATGCAGCGCATAGCCCCTTCGCCCGAAGGAGCGACCATGTCATGGCCGTCAGAAGTGGCGCCGTAACCCACCAGTTCGCCGTAGATCTTGGCGCCGCGGGCCTTGGCATGCTCGAGCTCTTCCAATACCAGCATGCCGCCACCACCAGCGATAACAAAGCCATCACGGGCTTGGTCGTAAGGACGCGAAGCCTTCTCAGGGGTGTCGTTATAGTGGGTAGAGAGCGCGCCCATGGCATCAAACAGGCAAGAGAGTGTCCAGTGCTCCTCTTCACCGCCACCGGCAAACACCACATCCTGCTTATTAAGCTGGATTTGCTCCATCGCACTACCGATACAGTGTGCAGAGGTCGCACAGGCAGAAGAGATAGAGTAGTTGATGCCTTTGATTTTTAAACGGCGTTGCCAAGCACGCTGAAACGGTGCTGCCCATGGTGCGGGTGACCCGATAGGGGCCAACGCGACGCAGGCCTTTTTCCCGCAGTACGTCGGCGGCTTCGACCTGATTAGCGCTTGAAGCCCCCCCTGAGCCGGCAATAAGGCCAGTACGCTCGTTGGACACCTGTTCTTCGCTCAGCCCAGCATCTTCGATGGCCTGGGCCATAGAGACATAGGCGTAGGCGGCCGCATCGCCCATAAAGCGACGCAGTTTGCGGTCGATGAGTGCGTCAAGATCAATGTCGACGCTGCCCGCGACATGGCTACGGAAGCCGCGCTCGGCATACTCTTCCTTAAAACGAATACCGCTACGCCCCGCTTTGAGCGCATCGAGAACCTGTCGTTGGTCGTTGCCGAGGCACGATACGATGCCAAGGCCGGTGACTACCACTCGTCGCATGGGAGCCTCCTGATTAGAAATTCGCAGTGGAGGTAAATAGGCCAACGCGCAGATCATTAGCCTGATAAATGTCGCGTCCGTCAACGGATACTGTGCCGTCGGCGATACCCAAGATAAGACGTCGGGTAATAATACGCTTAATATTAATGCTATAGGTCACTTTTTGTGCATCCGGCAGAATCTGTCCGCTGAATTTTACCTCGCCACAGCCAAGCGCCCGTCCGCGGCCAGGGTGGCCTAACCAGCCTAAATAGAACCCGACGAGTTGCCACATAGCGTCTAACCCTAAACAGCCAGGCATGACAGGGTCGCCAGGAAAGTGGCAATCAAAAACCACAAGTCAGGCGTGATATCCAGCTCGGCGATCAGTTCGCCCTTGCCATGATCACCACCTTCTTCGTGGATGTGCTTGATGCGATCGAGCATCAGCATGTTAGGCGCCGGGAGCTGTGCATTGCCGGGGCCGAATAGCTCGCCGCGGGAGCAGGCCAGCAGTTCTTCGCGATCAAAGGAGTGTTGCTTGGTCACTGAATCGTTCCGAATATCAAATTGGTTGTGAGGCTAGTCTACTTCCCGAAACCGCTGAATGCACGTAACTGGCTATTTATCGCCCATTACTGGAGATTTTAGCGGATTGGCCGATAGCACTATAGTGGGCAGTTTGGCTCTGTTCACCGCCGATTATGCACAATAAATTTTCCAGTGCCGTAATATAGAGTATCCAAGTGTCTTATTAGGCGGCATGATCAGCATGGCACCTAACGCTAATTTTTATTTACGTTAATTTGTATAGGGTATAGCGAATCGCCATGTGGCTTCCAGTTTCACTCAATCGCCCGTTAGTTTGGGTCGCACTGACGGCTCTTCCCGCCTGTGTTTGGTTGCCCGATGCGATGTTACGCCTGGTGGCGGCCACGCTAGTGGCGCTTGGGCTGTGGGATGCCTGGAAACAGGTGCGTCTACAGTGGCTGCGCCTGAGGCTATCCCACGATACGTTAAGCCTCGCCAGCGATGCCATAGTGATTACCGATGCGCAAAATCGCGTGATGGTGGTTAACCCAGCATTTACCGAAATTACCGGCTACGCAAGCCAAGAGGTTCAGGGGCTGAAACTGGAGACGCTGGCAGCTCCACGCCATGATAAAGCCTTTTATCAAACGTTTTGGAGTACGCTGAAAAGCACCGGGCGTTGGGAAGGCGAAATGTGGAGCCGCCGCAAACACGGTGACGAGTACCCTGAGTGGCTTAAAGTCCGTGCTGTGACCGGCAAACGTGGCAACATTACCCATTTTATTAATCTGTTTACCGATATTTCGGCACAAAAGGCCCGCGAGCGTGATCTTCGCCGTATCGGCTATGAAGACCCTCTCACTGGGTTGCCCAACCGCCGGCGCCTGCATGATCTGCTTGCTTCTCGGCTGCGCCATTTACGCGCTGGTGAGAGCCTGGATATGGCGCTGGTGGATATCGATGGGTTGAAGTCGGTGAACGACAGTCTCGGCGTTGAGCAGGGCGACCGCCTGTTAGCCCGCTTTGCCCAGCGGCTCACCAGTTATGTGGCGGGGAGCGTGGTAGGGCGTCTGGGTGGCGATGAGTTTATGGTCATCCGCACCACCACCTTTGACGATCACGACCAGTGGGTGGCCACCCTGCGTGAGCATATGAGCCGGCCCTTTGAAATCAACGACCACTCGCTGCGCTTAGGGTTGACGATTGGCAGCTGCCGCGTGCCCGAAGATGGTAACGACTCCGGCGTGCTGTTCCAGCGCTTGGAGTCGGCGCTTTACAGCGCCAAACGGCTGGGGCGTAACTTAAGCCAGCGTTTCCGCCCGGCGTTGGATAAGCAGGATAACCCTCAACTGGCGCTGGTCAGTGATCTACGCGCCGCGCTTATTTCCGGTGACCAGTTGGAGCTGCATTATCAAACTCAGCATGAGCCTAGCAGCGGTGAGCTGGTCGGTATGGAGGCGCTGCTGCGTTGGCGTCACCCCAAGGATGGGATGATTTCCCAGGCGATTTTATTCCGTTAGCCGAGCGGCACGGGCTAATGAGCCAACTGGGCGCCTGGGTGATCGAAAAAGCGTGTGCCCAGCAGGCGCACTGGCGGAATAGCGCGATGCCCAAGCTGACGATTTGGGTCAATATTTCGGCGCTACAGCTGTTTCAAGGCGATCTGGAGAGCCAACTGACCACTTGCCTAAAGCGCTACCAGTTGAAGCCTTCGCAAATTGGTTTAGAGCTGACGGAGTCGGTGCTACTCGACGAACGTGCGGGGGATATGAGGCCACGGCTGCAGGCGCTGCGTGACCAAGGCTTTGCGATTGCCATCGACGATTTTGGTACCGGCTATTCATCCCTGGGCTACTTGAAGCGCTTGCCGGTAGACAAAGTCAAACTCGACCGGGCGTTCATTAAAGAGCTGCCCCACGATCAGGCGGACGCCTCGATTGTTAAGGCGGTGCTAGCAATGGCGGAAGGCATGGGACTCGGGGTAATTGCCGAAGGTGTTGAAACCAAAGAGCAGTGTCAGTTCTTGGTCAAGGCCGGCTGCACGTCCGTACAGGGGTTCTACTTTGCCCGGCCGCTTGCCGCTGCTGAGTTGGAAAAACGTCTGGTGCCCGCGCCAGCCATTGTTCCCTCCGCTTCTTAGCAGAAAATCAGGCGCGGTAAAAACGGCTAATGCCCACACAGAGCATTGCCCACACGAGCGCCTGGACGGGGAGTAACCAGGCCGCTAGGGTCACCTCTGCCAGGAGCGCACCACCGTAATAAGAGAGGGCCGCTAATGGCGCCGCACAGCGCGGCTAGCAGCGGGTAGCGCCACAGCCAGGCAAGCGAATGATAGACCAGGGTGGCAAACAGCGGCCAAAGCATCCACAGCCACAGTGGTAGCAGCCCCAACACCAGCGTTTGATCGTTAAAATCGAAGCCCCCAGCAGCTGCAAGCCACCGTCAATGACCAGTCCCAGTAGCGCAAATCCAACGATAAAGCGCCACTCGCCGGGCCGTGCGCAGCGCCATAGGTGCCAAGCTAGCAGGCTGATGCCAGCCACCGCAGCAACCCACGAACCGCCTAAGACGCACAATAACCACCCGGCTTCGAAACGTAGGGCATTCAACACCAGTGTCTGCCACTTGGGGACGCCATTTAGAGTGCGCCGGTAAGCGGAATGGGTTTTGCCGCGGGCTTGGCCAGTAGTAGGTGGCAAGTGCCGATAGAGCGCTCGATAAAGCCGCCCTCGCAGTAGCACAGATAGTAACGCCACATGCGGATAAAACGCTCATCGTAGCCCAGTGCTCTCACCTGCTCCAGGCTGGCTTCAAAGCGGTGGCGCCACTCGCGCAGGGTGCGCGCGTAATGCGGGCCAATTTCATCCAGCGCGACGATGTTTAGCGACGTTTTACGCATAACACTGGTTAGCATGGCGTGGTGCGAGGGCAGAAAGCCGCCAGGAAAAATGTAGCGCTTGATAAAATCCATGTCGCGCTTAGCCTCTTCAAAGCGCTGATCACGAATGGTGATGGCCTGGAGCATAGCCTGGCCATCATCGGTCAGCAGGCTATCCAGCTTGTTGAGGTAGGTATCGAGATACTGATGCCCCACCGCCTCAATCATCTCCACCGAAATAAGCCGGTCATAGTGACCGGTCAATTCCCGGTAATCCTGCTTGAGCAGAGTGATTCTATCTTCTAACCCTTCTTCTTTAATACGCTTAGCGGTATGGGCGTGCTGCTCATCAGAAATGGTCGTGGTGGTGACACGGCAGCCGCGGGTTTTCGCCGCATGAATCGCCAGCCCACCCCAGCCGGTGCCAATCTCTAGCAGGTGATGCTCGGGCTGTACGTCGAGCTTTTCCAGCATCAAATCGAGCTTATAGGTCGAGGCCTCTTCCAAGCTGGCTTCTGGATAGGGAAAACGGCGCTTGAATACATCCAGTGGTGACGATCTAAAAACGTAGAGAACAGGTCGTTGCCGATATCGTAGTGGGCAGCAATATTGCGTTTCGAGCCGCTTAGACTGTTGCGCTGAAAGCGGTAGGCGGCGCCCAGTAACCAGCGGGCAAAGCGGGCACTGCCGTTCTCCATTTTAGTATTCACCTGCTCTAGATTAGCGGCGAACAGGCGCACCAGGGCGACCAGATCGTCAGCGTCCCAATCGCCATCCATGTACGATTCTGCAGCCCCCACGGTACCGCCAAAGGCGAGGCGCTTCCATGCGCGGGAGTGGCGGATCACCACGGTCACCTGCAGCGGGCCTTGTTGACCTAAGTGATGGCACTGATTGCCCTCAATCAGGGTGATACGACCGCCCCGGAAGGCATCCAACTGGGCCATCAGGCGCGGTTTTAGCCACTTGGTTAAGCGATCTTGCGCAATGGGTTGAATATTGGGAGGCGTGGAACGCAGGGTCGTCACTTTGAAGTCTCCTTGCGCTTGGGGTGGTTATAAACGGGGACGCGCTTAAGCCACAGGCGAAGCGCTTCAAAATGGATGCCCGCAATGGTTTTCAGGCTCATCCATGGCTGGCGAGCCAAGGCTTTCAGCATCGCACCGCGGGTAGCGGGTGAAGCGTCAAGGGTTAAGGTGGCATCAAAATGGCACTGCTGATGCTGCCAGTTCTCCATATGCAGAAAGAGCTTTTCGCCGGGGGCATTAAACTTCCAGCGGTAGGTCATCTCCATGGGGTTAAACGGCGAGACGTGAAGATCTTTAGCAAAATGTGCCTGGTGGCTATGGCGTGAGGGATCCACCGCGCTGGCGTAGCGGGTGCGCTCGCGCCAGGGCATATTGGTGACCTCGCTCAATACCGCTGTTAGTCGCCCCAGATGGTCGTAGGCGTAGTAGACGGAAATAGGGTTGAACATGCAGCCCAATGTGCGTAGCTGGGTAAGCACGCAGATGCGTCCATTGGGTGCGCTGCCCAATTGCCGAATAAGCTCTTCCCGCACGGCGGTCTTCAGCGGGCGGTCAATCGGGCCCAGATAGTCCTCGCGACGAAAACGCGCCAATGCAGGGCGGCGGGCGCTAAAGCCGGGCACCTTATCAAACAGCTCTGGTAACTCATCCAGATCCAGCCACGCCATCCACAGCTGGTAACTAAAGGTGTGGGATTTGGGCATAAAACGCCGGTGGCGCAGGGTGCCACGATAAATACGCGAGCGCGGCTGAGCTGTGATTCCAGCGGTTATCTCACTCATCATGCTCGCCATCACCCCAGCCCCTCAACGCCCTGGGGCGTTAGCAGTTCATGGGCAGGCAGAGCCGATGGTTGGCTGGGCGGCGGGGCCGCCTCATCACAGCCCAGTGCCTGCGCCACCCGCAGCGCGCTCCACACGCCATCTTCATGGAAACCGTTACGCCAATAGGCGCCGCAAAAGTGGGTGCGATAAGCCGTTGAGGATATTTCTGCGTGTCGCCCCTGGGCCGCCTGGCCTGCCAAAGTGAATTGGGGGTGCGCGTAGGTATAGCGGCCAAGCACCTTGTTTGGATCAATGCTGGCGCTGTCGTTCAGGGTCACGCAAAACGTCGTGTCGCTCTCTATCCGCTGGAGGATGTTCATGTCGTAAGTGACCGAGACCCGTGCTTCGCTATCGCGCTGATCCAGGCGGTAGTTCCAACTCGCCCAGGCGCGCTGGCGGCGCGGCAAGAGGGCGGTATCGGTGTGTAGCACCACCTCGTTATCCTGGTACGGCATGGCGCCAAGTATCTCCTGCTCGGCGCTGCTGGCGTCGCCCAGCATGGCGAGTGCCTGGTCGGCGTGACAGGCGAGCACCACCTGGTCAAAGCGCTGGGTACCGGAGGGCGTGGTGATCACAACGCCCGTGTTGTCGCGGATGATCCGGGTGACCGGCGAATTGAGGTGAATACGCGATGCATAGGGCGTGGTCAGACGGGGATATAACTTTTCGAACCACCCACCAGGGTGTACCACTGAGGGCGGTGGTTGACCGATAGCAGGCCGTGATTACGGAAAAACGCACAAAAAAAGCCAGCGGAAGGCGCGTAAATCGCTAATGCTGGCCGACCAAATGGCAGCTCCCATGGGCAGTAAGTAGCGCTGCTGAAAATCGCGATTGTAGTGGTGGCAATCCAGGTACTCGCCCAGCGTCATACTGTCGGGCAGCTGTTGGCTTTCAAGGGCTTTGGTGGCCTGCTTGTTAAAGCGCAGAATGTCGCCCAGCAGGCGGTAAAAGAGGGATTGAGTAAATTGCGTCGCTGGGCAAACAGCGAGCCCAAGGTATGTCCGTTGTACTCAAAGTCCCGCGCTGTCTCGTGTACCGAGAAGCTCATTTCGGTGGCTTGTGAAGCGACGCCCAGGGTGGCCATCAAGCGCTGAAAGTGCGGATATAGTCCAGTCGTTAAAGACAATAAAGCCGGTATCGATAGCGTAGGAGTGCCCCGCAACGTTCACGTCCATGGTGGCAGTGTGGCCACCCAAGCGTGAATCCGCCTCAAACAGGGTGACTTCATGCTGGGCGGAGAGGTACCAGCCGGCGGCCATGCCGCTGATGCCGCTACCGATAATGGCAATACGCTGTGATGGCCCAACGTTTGTTGATACCGGGGCGCTCATGATGACGCCTGCTGGGTGCGGGTCATGCGCAGGCCAATCTGACGGCGCATAGCAGGGGCAAAATGCCCAACAACTTGACCAGATAGGTAAAACGGCGTGGGAAGTGGATATCCAGCCGACCCTTCACCAGCCCTGCGATAATGGCATCGGCTGCTTGCTCTGCCGTCACCTGCATAGGCATGGGAAAGTCGTTACGCTCGGTGAGCGGTGTCTTCACAAAGCCGGGATGAATCAGGCTGACGTCTATCCCTTCTTGATCAAGGTCTAAGCGCAGCGACTCCAAAAGTAACTGACCGCGGCTTTAGACGCCCCATAGGCTTCCGCGCGGGGTAGCGGTAAATAAGCCGAAGCGCTGGAGGTGGCGGCTAACCGAGCCGGAAGGCCCTCTTGGCGCGCAGCGCGCAGCAGCGGCAGTGCGGCTTCAACGCCGTACAAAGTGCCAAATAGATTGGGTCTAAACACCCGCTCAACTAAATCCATATCGAACTGCTGAGCGTTCAGGTACTCGCAGGTGCCGGCGTTAAAGAGCGCCAAATTTAACGCGCCGAGCTGCTCACGGATGTCGTTACCCGCTTTGAGCACTGCTTGACGATCGCTGATGTCCAGCGGTAGAGGATGGGCATTAGGGTGCCCCTGGCACAGCGCGTCGAGTGATTCAGCGCTGCGTGCGCTAAGCACCACCTGGTGGCCCTGGGCGATGAGCTTACGCGCCAGGGCCTCGCCAATGCCCGAGGTGGCACCGGTTAACCAGATACGTTGGGGCGTTTTCCAGGTGCTCATCAAACCTCTCCTCATCCTAAGCCAAGCGTTTTTTTAACCAGCGAATGGCGCTGCCCATCAGTGGTAACTGTTCGTAGAGCATGGCGCCCGCATCGAAGTAGTCGCGATGGCGCTGAACGCGCCCGTCATCAGCAAAGGTAAGCGCACTACAGCCTTCGACCTCGACCGGTTTACCCCCTGCCAAACGCGGGTGGATAAACGTCATATCCAGGTAACGAACGCTTGCTGGCCCTGCACCTGCTGAGCGTGATAACGGAATTGGCACTGCTCAACATTTTCATACAGGGTTGAAAAGTAGCGCGCTAACGCTTCGCGGCCTGCGATCTTATGCAGCGGGTCGCTAAAACAATATCTTCAGTATATACCTCGTATAGCTTTTCTGTACAGGTATTGTCTAGTTTATTGAAAAGGCGCAGAACGCCTCTAACGCCGCAGGCTCAGCCATCACGGTCTCCTTTAGCAGTGGCTAACAATAGATTTATTTAGACAGCGACTTAAACGCTTCTAAGGCGCGCTGGCGAGCCGCTTTGTGATCCACAATCGGCGCTGGGTAAGCGACGTCGCTAAGCAGATCCTGGGGCGGTGCATGGCGTGCTTTTGCGGGCAGGTGGGCCAGTTCAGGCAGCCAGTGGGCAATAAACTCACCTTCAGCGTCAAAGCGGGTGGACTGGGTGGTGGGATTAAAAATGCGAAAGTAAGGGGCGGCATCGGTGCCCGTTGAGGCTGCCCACTGCCAGCCGCCGTTGTTGGCGCAGAATTCACCATCAACCAAGTGGTGCATAAAAAGGCTTCGCCGCGCCGCCAGTCAATCAGCAGGTGCTTACTTAAAAACATTGCCGTGATCATGCGCAGCCGGTTGTGCATCCAGCCGGTCGTGACTAACTGGCGCATGGCAGCATCCACGATAGGGTAGCCCGTTCGCCCCTCGCACCAGGCTTGAAAGCCTTTATCATCGTCGCGCCACTGCAACTGCTTGGTGTGTTCCTGGAAGGGCTGATAGCGACACACCTGGGGAAAGCCTACCGCAACGTGCTGATAAAACTCTCGCCACACCAGTTCGTTGACCCAGGTGGTGAGGCCGATATCGCCATCGGCCAGGTGTCCGCCGTTGTCGCTCATCACCGCTTGTAAGCATTGGCGATAGGAGATCATGCCTAGCGCCAGATAGGGCGATAGTTCGCTGGTGCCGCGTACCTTGGGAGGTCGCGCTGGGCGTTATAGTGACGGCCACGAAAGCGTAAAAGCGCGCCAGGTTATCTGCCGCGGCGTTCTCTCCGGCAGGCCATAGCCGCCCATCGACAGGGGCGCTTTCAAGTTCGGGCAGGGCAGGCAGCGGGTCGCTTTCAATATTCAGCGCTGCTTGTACCTGTGGCGTCGCGCGCAGCGCCAACTGGTCGGCGCTGACCTGCTTGTGCCACGCCTTGGAGAACGGCGTAAATACCCCGTAGTAGTCGCCTTTGCCGGTTAGCAGGCTGCCGGGGGCAAAGGCCACGCCATCATGGTAGCCGTGGGCGGCAATCCCGGCCTGCTTAAAGGCGGCCTGCACAGCCTGAGTCGCGGTGGCGCTCATTGAGCGCGTATTCATAATTGAAGTGCAACTGCTCAACGCTATATTCGCGAGCGATCTCAAGCAGTGTCTCGGGCGCCTGGTCATAGCGTTCAATATCACGATGCAGCAGCGGGATATTCAAACCGCTGAGGGCTGTTTGGACGGCGGCAACACCCCGCGCCCAAAAATCCAGCTTATTGGCGCCATGCCCGCAGGTCCTGCCACTGGGGAATGCTGCGCAAAAATACCGCTATCACAGGCCCCTTTGCGGCGGCGGCAGCGAGGGCGCTGTTGTCGTCAATACGCAGATCGCTGCGCAACCAAACCAACTGACGTTTCATAGGCTTCCTCTCCTAGGGGCTCCTGCAGCACAAAAATGGCCGGTCGCCGGAGGGCGAACGGCCAGGATAAAAGCGCGCTGGTTAGAGTACGCCAGACTCGCGCAGTAGAGGGCGCAAGCGGGCAATCGCCTGGGGCAGGTCATCACCCAGCATGTGAACCGGCCCATCGCGCAAATCGTTTTCACGCAGACGGGCCACTTCGCCGCATACGCCGATAGGTACGTTCAGCGCTTCAGCCGCTTTAGGCAGCGCCTGGTTTATGTAGCTATCGCTCTCCCGCTGGCCGCTAGAGAGCAGCACCATGGACGAATGTAGCCGCGCCACTGCCTGGGGGAGATCCTCCAACGGCAGTGAGTGGTCAAGCATCTGCACCCGGTAGCCCTGTTCGCTGGCCATTAGCGCCGACATTAGCACCCACAGCGGGCCGGGGTCGTCGGGCATGGCGTTGAGCAGAATCAGCGGGCCACGAGTGGCTTGATTGGCATAGTGCAAGCGGATGCCCACCTGGCTGCGCAGAAACGCTTCCAAGGTGCGGCGTACTAACTGATCTGCTTGAACGGCCCACTTGGCCTCTAACGTTAAGATCACCGGTTGCCAGAGTTCATTAATGGCCACGCTTAACGGATAGAGCGCCAAACTCTGATGGTAAAACGCCTCCAGCTTGGCAAGATCCAATGCTTCGATGATCGCTTGCAGTTGCAGGCGCTGGCTGGCCCAGTCACCGGCATCAGGTGTCGGTGTCTCAATTGTTTCTGGCTGGTCAAGCAAGTCGGCGACTTGACTGACCGGCACACCACGATTGAGCCACTGCAGAATGCGTTCGATGCGGGTGATGTCGTCCTGGGCGTAAAGGCGATGGCCTTTCGGCGTGCGCTGGGGTCGAATGAGTCCGTAGCGTCGCTCCCAGGCGCGTAGCGTGACCGAATTCACC
This sequence comes from Vreelandella olivaria, assembly GCA_004295565.1. GTDB lineage: Bacteria > Pseudomonadota > Gammaproteobacteria > Pseudomonadales > Halomonadaceae > Vreelandella > Vreelandella olivaria. The sequence continues at coordinate 132,948 of AP019416.1, forward strand.
CCTGTTAAGCGAGAAACCTCGCGTATTGGATAGAGTGGCGTATCAGGTGGGTGGGTCGCCTTGAGACTCATGGGCGCCAGTACCTCTTCGTTATCTGCAGCACGGCGCTGCAGGGTATGTCATTGTTCGCCGCGGCGAAGGTGATTCATATTCCATTTAAAGATTGCCTGATTTAAAAACTAAACATTAGCACGATACTGTATGCCCATTTGTACAACTTGTCGCTACCCGGTACAACCTTTATAAGAATCCTTCTTAATCATTTAAGTTTCGTGCTTATCGAACCGACCGGCCTATTAGTGCCTCTCCCAAGCGGTGGCCGGATAACCAGGCATCCTCGACACGGCCACCGCGAAAACTGTCGCCGCACAGGGCCAAACCATTCGCACTGTATAAGTAATCATACTCGCAAGGGGTTGTTGGCTGCGCATAGCGCCAACGATGCGCGCCCATTTCTATTAGCTTGGGGAACGTGGCGGCAGTGAGGAAAGTACGCTTGAAAGCGGTGAGTAGTTGTTCTGCCACCCACTCGGCGGGCTGCTCTAATTGGGCTTCGCTCCAATCGAGTTGCGCTAGTAGGCTGACACTCTCCGGCTGTGTTTCTCGACCCGGTTTCGTTTGATTGCGGGATACTATATTAAGCATCGGGTGGTCTAGCCGCGCCATCTGCCAGCCTGGCGTAACACCGGGTATGAGGGGGAGCGGCCCTTCAAATATCGCCCATCCCGCCCAACAGGCTCGCTGTTCTCGGGTGACACACACTGCTGTCAAAGCGTCGTCCCAGGGTTGGATCAGCGCATGGGCTTGGGGAGGCGGGGCGCTAATCACGATCTGGCCATAAGGCCCATAGTGAGCTCCGTCAGCATCTACCAGTCGCCACCCGGCGGGCGAGTGCTCAAGCGCTACGATGGGTGTGCCGGTATGCAGCTCGGCATTGGGCATGGCCGTTAGCGAATCAGCCATATGCCGCGTCAAAGCGCTCATTCTGGGCGCCCCGGTGTAGCGTTTTTGGCCATCATCGTGCGCCTGCCAGCCCCGTGAACTAGCCTGATAGGTACGGGCGGCCAGGCGGCTATGCAGTCAGCCGCAAGCCACTCATCGACGGCGTGTTGAAAATCCGCATCGCGCACGCTAAACGCCTGAGCGCCTAAATCAAGTGCCGTGCCAGGTCTGCGTTTACTCGACATACGACCGCCGGGGCCTCGGGCTTTATCAAAGAGCGTGACGCTGGCGCCGCTACTGGCCAGTACCTGCCCGCAGGCAAGTCCCGCAATGCCCGCGCCGATGATAGCAACCGAGTGGTGGGCAGGAAGCGGCGGTAGCGGTTTGGTCATGAGCACTCGCAACGTGTAAAAAAGCTCGAATTAATCTTTATTGAGGTGCATTGTAGCAGTTTTGTATAAATATCGTACAATTTAGTCGCTGTTTTCTTATCTAGTCTTCCTCTTTTCAAGCATGCAACTATAAACCGTTATAAATAGAGCAGTTATAAGAGAGTCGTTATAAGAGAGCAGTTATAAAGCGCAGTGATTAAAGCAGTTATAAACAGTGCCGCCATGAAGGCATGCCACGATGTCACCCAACAGGAGCAAACCCCATGCGCGTATTAATCACCGGAGGCAGCGGCTTTGTCGGCCAGCGACTATGCCGACAGTTAGTTGAACAGGGCCATGAGGTGCAGGTGGTCTCCCGCTCGCCTCATCAGGTGCGGGATCGTTTGCCGAGCAATTGCGATATTCGCGATAGCGCCCAGGCGTTTATTGAATCGCCGCCGGACGCCTTGGTTAACCTGGCCGGTGAGCCGATTGCTGCCAAGCGCTGGAGCGATGAGCAGAAAGCCAAGCTGATTAACTCCCGGGTAGCGGCAACTGAACAGCTGGTGGCGCTTTGCGAGCAGTTGAAAGCTAACGGCCAGCCGCTGCCGAAGGTGGTGGTGTCGGGTTCAGCGATGGGGTACTACGGGGCCCAAGGCAAGCGCGTGGTGACGGAGGAGACCATGCCCAACGATGAGTTTGCTCATCGGCTGTGCAAGTAGGAGGCCGCTGCCAAACCTATTGAGGCCATGGGCGTGCGGCTGGCAATCGTGCGCATTGGATTGGTGCTGGAGGCGGTGGCGGCAGCCTGGAGAAGATGCTGCCGCCATTTAAGCTGGGGTTAGGGGACGCTTTGGCAGCGGCGAGCAGTTTATGCCGTGGATTCACCGCGACGATTTAGTCGCGGCGATCCTGTTTCTTATCGATCAAGAGGGATTGAGCGGCGCCTTCAATGGCAGCGCTCCGCACCCGGTGACCAATGCCACCTTTACCAAAACCCTGGCCAGTCATCTCAACCGCCCGGCCATTTTCCCAGTGCCCGCCTTTGTATTAAAAGCGGGCTTTGGCGAAATGTCGCGGCTGCTGCTGACCGGGTAGATATGCGCCCCGCGCGCCTGGAAGAGGCAGGATTTAGCTTCCAATATCCTACTCTAGACAAGGCGCTTGAGGCGATTCTTTAGCTATTAGCGAGCCCAACTTGCGGCGGCGTTAGGGTAAAGCGGGGGTCTTTCGCCATGGCCGGAAAATGTTCCCAACAATTCCGGCATTTCCGCCATCCATGGCGGTCAGATGGCGAAAGTAGCGCCCAGGGACGGGTTTACAGCGCCCCCGCGGCACCCTAACGCCGCCGCTGTGCCGTTTACTTTAGCGACTAGCGGTCAGCATCAACGGTGATAATCACCCGTACTGAGTCAAGCCGCAGGCGGGTGTTCTCAATCGCTTCACTAAGCGCCTGGCGCTCATCTTTTAACGCGTCGATTTCGGCGCTGCGTACCGCTGGGTTGTGCTCGGCAAGTGCCGTTAAGCGGGCAATCTCGGCATCCAGTTGGGCGCGCATGCGCGCTTCGGCGTTTTCGAGGATGCTGGGCAGCTGGCGCTCGGCTTCGCCTTCACCCTGGGTCAGCAGTTCACGCAACTGGTCGTGACGGCTCTTAATCAAATCCCGCGCCAGCGACTTGTTAACCTTCTGCAGGTTCTTGCCCAAGCCGGTAAAGGAGATCTTGCTGGTCAGGTTGGCGCCTGATTCATCCAGCAGCAGGCGCACCGCGGTGGGCGGCAAAAAGCGGTTAAGGTGCAGCTTCTTGGGTGCCGGGCAGTGGGTGCGGAACACCAGCTCGGCCATCAATCGGCCGCTGGGAATGGCGTCGTGACGCAGCAGGGCGAGCGCCGAGTTACCCATGGTGCCATCCAGCACGCGGCCCATCATTTCCCGCAGCAGTGGGTGCTCCCAGGAGAGTCGCTGGACATCGTCACGGGCCAGCGCCTGGGCGCGGCTGTAGGTGGCGGTAAAGCCCTCTTCGCCTTTGACCAGCCCGGGCAGGCCGTCGAGCATATGTTGGCTGGGCTGCAGGTGCATTAAGCCCTTGCCAATCTCCTGGCTATCCACGCCGAAAATATCCAGCGCCCGCTCAAGGTAGCGCGGCAATGCGGCGTCTTCGTCAAGTTCGCGCACGGCGTCGATGACCTGCTGAGCGCGGGCGGGGCGGCAGGCGTTGAGCTCCAGCAGCCGGTTGCGGCCCGCATCGTGTTCTGCCAGCTTGGCGCTAAACATCGTGCGGGTTTCGGCGATAATTTCCTCAAGTGCCTCATCATCCAGCAAGGCGTCAGCCAAGGCGTCGCCAAAGGCATCAAACAGCTCGTTGCCGACCCCATGCGGGGCGCTGAACGCATCCATCCCTTCGTGGTACCAGCGCAGCAGGCGCTCGCCGGGGCTGCCTTCGAAGGTGGGAATATGCAGCTCAATGGCGTGGCGCTGACCGATGCGATCCAGGCGGCCGATGCGCTGTTCGAGCTGATCCGGATGCTGGGGCATATCGAACATCACCAGGTGACGGCAGAACTGGAAGTTGCGCCCCTCTGAGCCAATTTCCGAGCAGACCAGCACCTGTACGCCTTCGTCCTCATCGGCAAACGCCGCCGCCGCACGGTCACGTTCGATCAGCGAGAGATCTTCGTGGAACACCGGCGCATGATAGCCGCCCAGCACTCGTAGCCCTTCAGCAAGGCCTTCGGCGGTTTCCCGGTGGTGGGCAATGACCAGCACTTTCTCGTTGGCGAAGCCGCTCTCGCTGTCGTCGCTGAGCTTTTCCAGCAGCCAGTTGACCCGCGGGTCAATGTGCCACCACTCTTCGCCGTTGAGCGGGTCATCTTTAAGCTCACGGTAGGCCGCATCGGGATAGATCAGCACGTCGGGGTGATCCATGCCGGTTTCGATCAGCAGCTCATCGAGGTAGTCGTCGTCGCGCTCCAGGCGGCGCACTACCCGGCGGTAGGCCGAAGGTAGCGCCAGCGGGGCTAAATTTAAACGCCGCTCGGGGAAGCCCCCACGTGGCGGCGGCTGTTGCGGAACATTACCCGGCCTGTGCCGTGGCGATCCAGCAGTGCTTCGCTTAGCTGGGCGCGGGCAGTATCCTGCTGCTCTTTACTCGCTTCCTCGTTGCATAGCGTGGCCAGCAGCGCCTGGCTGTCGCGGTCATCGGCCACCGCGGAGACGTGGGCGCGAGCGCTGGGCTCGTCCGGTAGGGCCTCCAGGGCATCAATGGCGCGGGCCACTTCGGTGTAGTGGCTCTCTTCGGCTTTGAAGCGCTCAAGGTCGTGATAACGCTCGCTATCCAGCAGCCGCAGGCGGGCAAAGTGGCTCTTGATGCCCATCTGTTCGGGGGTGGCGGTGAGCAGCAGCAGGCCGGGAATCACCGCCGAAAGCTGTTCGACGCACCGGTAGCCGGGGCCGCTGCCCTCTTCGCTCCAGTCGAGGTGGTGCGCTTCGTCCACAATCAGCAGGTCGAACTGGCTGGCCAGCGCCTGCTCCTGACGCTGGGGATTGGCAAACAGCCAGCCCTGGCTGGCTAACACCAATTGGGCGCTCTCAAAGGGGTTGTAACTGCCGTGGGCCTGGCTTTGGGTTTCATCTAACAGCGTGACGTTAAGCGAGAAGCGCCGCAGCAGCTCGACCAGCCACTGGTGGGTGAGGCTGTCGGGTACCAGAATCAGTGCTCGCTCCACGCGGCCATTGAGCAGCAGACGGTGCAGAATCAGCCCGGCTTCAATGGTTTTACCCAAGCCGACTTCATCTGCTAGCAACACGCGTGGGGCGTGGCGACTAGCGACTTCGTTGGCAATGTAGAGCTGGTGGGGAATCAGATCGATGCGCGGCCCGGAGAAGCCCAGGGCGCTGTGCTGCTCAATACGCTGATAGTGGTGCAGGGTGCGAAAGCGCAAGTCAAACCAGTCGTTGCGATCGACCTGGCCGGTCAGCAGGCGGTCGCGGGCCTGATCGAACTGCATGGTGTCGGCGAGTTTGGCCTCGGGCAGTTCACGCAGATTGCCTTGCTTGTCTTCACCGATATAGGTGATCAGGCCATCCGACTCTTTGCTGTCATCGACGACGATCTGCCAGCCGTCGGCGGAGAGTACGCGGTCGCCACTGCCGAACATAACGCGGGTAAGCGGGGCCTGGCGGGTGTTGTAGGTACGGGTTTCCTGACTGGCACTGAACAAAATGGTAACGCTACGGGCGTCGCAGTTAAGCACGGTGCCGAGCCCAAGCTCAGCTTCGCCGTCGCTAATCCAGCGTTGGCCGGGAGAAAAATCGCTCATGATGCCTCGGGGGAGTCTGCAAAACGGGTCGTATGCCACCGGTAGTGAGCACCGGCGGCAACAGGGCGGGGGATTCTAACGCAAAGCAGCGGGGGGATTAAGGTGTATCGGCATCAATCTTGTAACCAGCGATCCAGCTGGGCGCGAGTAAGCTCGCCAACGTGGACATCCAGGGTGTTCCCCTGGCCGTCGAACAGCACGGTGGTGGGCAATCCCGGTGCTTGAAAAAGCGCCATCAGCTGCTGGCTGGGGTCACGTAGGGCGTAGCGGAATTCAAGCTGCTGCTCATCCAAATAGCGCACCATGGGTAGCAGGTCTTCACCCTGATTGGCGACCACTACGCTAACGCCGTCGCGCTGTGCGGCCTCTTCAAGCAGCGGCATTTCACGCAGGCAGGGGGGCACCACGTGGCCCACAGGTTGACGATAATCAGGTCAGCCTCTTCGCTAAGCGACGCCAGAGGCACTTGATTCCCCCTCTATATCCTCAAGGGTGACCTCCGGTAGGGAGTCAACCGCAAAGTCATTGCCCAGTGGGGCCAGAGTGACCAGTACCAGCCACAGGCTTGAGGCGGCGACCAGCATGGCCATGGCGCCACCCATGGCTAATAGCCGCGCGCGCAGCGTCCAGGCCGTCCATACCAAGCCAGCGGCCATTCCCCATAGGCCCTGGTAGCCGGGTTGCCAGACCTTGAGTGCTTCCAGCGGGGCGGTGCTATAGCTATCCAGGTTGAGCATAATATGGCCGGCCCGCGCGCCGACTAGCCAAACAATGATAAGTCCGGTAAACCAGCGCTGTTGAGCCGGGCGGGCAGACCTAATAAAAGCCGCGCGCAGAGTAGCAGTAGCAGCGCGCAGCCAACCGCGTAAAGGCGTGGTAGCGAAATCAGTAGTGGGCCGAGAGCGATGGCATTCATGGATTTCCAGTTCAGTTTTTAATTCAAGTTTACACTTAAGCAAGCCGTGAAGCAGGTACACTGGAAGACCATATCACGCGAGCTGAAAATTACGGAGACGTTATGCCCCCACCCGCTTTCGATAAAGCTGCGCGCGCTAGCGATCGGCTCCCAAGCGATTGGCTTAATACTGATTATTACCCTGGAAACGGTCATGGGGGACGGTGCACGCCCCTGGCAGGGCGTGGTGTTGGCCGCCATGCTGGTCACCGCGTTAACGATTGCGCTGGTGCGGCTTTATCGACGCAAACGCCTTCAAAAGCAGCTTGCTGAACGCAGGCGATATCTTGAGGAAGGCGACGAGCGTTAGAAAGCGTTGCTTGTGTTTTTGCCGTTCCAGTTCCAGATTAATAGCAGCCTTAACGATTAAACGCTGAGGCACATTCAAAAAATGCACAAACCTTATCTCACTGGGAGCGACCAATAACATGATCAATAAACGCGCATTAGCCACCGCTGTGGCGGCCTCAACCCTGGCAATGACCGGGTTCGCACAGGCAGAGGTCAAAGTTGGCTTCTTGGGCGGTTTTACTGGGGGAATTGAGAGTTTAACTCCACCGATTTTTGAAGGGGCGCAGTTAGCCGTTGAGCAGATCAATGAGCAGGGCGGGATTTTAGACGGTCAAACCTTGGTCATGCCGTCGGGCGATACCACCTGTTCCGATGCCTCGGCGGCCTCGAACGCCGCCGACCGCATGGTCAACTCGGAAAATGTCACTGCGATCGTCGGTGCGCTGTGTACCGGTGCGACCATTGCTGCGGCTAATAATGCGGCCATCCCCGGTGGTGTGTTGATGGTATCGCCTGCCTCTACTGCCCCCGCGGTATCGGAGCTGGACGATAATGATCTGGTCTTCCGTACCGTGCCGTCGGATGCTTTTCAGGGGGAGATCCTTGCCAAGCTGCTGCTTGAAAAAGGTATCGACGCTGTGGCGGTCACTTACGTCAACAACGATTATGGTCAGGGGCTTTCAGACGCCTTTAGCGCTGCTTTTGAAGCCGGCGGTGGTGAGATTGCCGAAAACCTTGCCCACGAAGATAACCGCGCGGATTATCGCTCTGAGCTAGGCTCACTGTCAGCCAGTGGTGTGGATACTCTCGTCGTGCTGGCCTACGCCGACACCTCGGGTCAGACCGTGCTGCGCCAAGCCTATGAAAGCGGCATGTTTACCCAGTACGTTGGCGCTGACGGTATGGTGGGCGATAGCCTGATTAATGCCATCGGTGCAGACGTGTTGGATGGCATGATCGCCACCCGCCCTGGCAGCCCAGACCTGCCCGGTACCGATATTTTTATTGAAGCCGCCGAAGCTGCTGATCTAGACCCCAGCGCTGTGTTTGCTGCCCAGGCGTACGATGCCGCTTTCCTGATCGCGCTGGCGATTGAACAGAACGGCAGCGCCGAGCGCGAAGGACTTTCAGAAGCCCTGCGCAGCGTTTCCAGTGCCCCTGGCGAAGTGATTCTGCCCGGCGAATGGGAGAAGGCGGTCGAGCTGATTGCCGCAGGCACCGAGATCAACTACGAAGGCGCTTCCGGTTCGCATGAGTTTGATGACAACGGCGATGTGCCCGGCGTGGTGGTCGAGATGGCTGTAGAAGACGGCACCTTTACCAGTAAAGGTCAGGTTGATCTTTAAGAGAAAAATGCCCTTAGTTCAATTAGCTTGAGCTAAGGGTTATTCTGGCCGACTAGTGGCTCTAAACACATCAATGCCCGACTTTTTCAAGCCGGGCATTTTTTGCGCAATTGAGATGTAGTGTGGACTGGTGAAATGGAACATTAGCAGATTCCCCTTAATCTTCCCTGCAATTCCACTTGTGATAGGATCGCGCTAAATCCTAAATGTGTTGGGGGATGCTTAAACCCATGAGTTATAAACCCCGTTTACCATTACCGCCGATATTCTCAACCTGGTCGCAGAAATCAGCGAGCAGGTGGGCAGACTGAACGCTAATGTACTGAATGCTTCGCCCCAGTTGCGCAAGCAAAACCGCATCAAAACCATCACCGGAACGTTGGCGATTGAAGGTAATACCCTGACCGAAGAGCAGGTCACCGCGATTGTGGACGGCCAGCACGTGATGGGAAGTGTACGCGAGTTGGCTGAAGTCAAAGGGGCGATCCAGGCTTACGATGCCTTACCTAAGCTGCAACCTAATAGCATCGATGACTTACTCACCGCCCATGGCTTGATGATGTCGGGAATTCTGGTGAATGCTGGCGAGTTTCGGCATAAAGCGGTGGGCATACACAAAGGGGATGTAGTGCATCATGTGGCGCCACCTGCCCACCAGGTATCGGGGCTAATGGCAGATTTATCCCATTGGCTAAAACAAGCTAAAGATCATCCTTTAATTACCAGCAGTGTTTTTCATTACGAGTTTGAATTTATCCATCCTTTTAGCGATGGCAATGGCCGTATGGGGCGTTTGTGGCAAACGCTGATTTTGTCGCAATGGCATCCGCTGTTTTTATCGTTGCCGTTGGAAAGTGTTATCAAAGACAACCAGCAGCGCTATTACCAGGCGCTTGAACAAGCTGACCAGCAAGCCGAGAGCACGCCCTTTATTCATTTCATGTTATCGGTCATAGCTCAGACACTAGTACAAAACGCCCCTGTAAATGTCCCTGTAAACGCCCCTGTAAATGTCTCTGGGCTAAAAACACCTGAAGCGATCATGGCGTTAATTCAACACAATCCTGAACTTACTCGCCAGCAAATAGCCGATACCATAGGGAAAGACATACGCACTATTGGCCGCGCGATGGCCAAGTTACAGCAAGCGGGCAGGTTGAAAAGAGTAGGATCAGATAAGTCTGGCTATTGGGAGGTTATCAATGAGTGAACGCACAACCAGCGCCATGCCTGGCGCTGCAAAAAAAGCTCGCCAGTCGGCGAGCCCCATAACGTCAGCAACCACTTTTACTGAATGGGGATCTCACGGCGAGCCGCCTTGGCCTGTTCGCTACGCGGCACCCGTACCGTCAGAATCCCATTCTTGAAAGAGGCTTTGATATCCTCGTCCTTGGCATCTCCAGGCAGATCCAGTACGCGCTGGAACCGACCATAGGAGCGCTCGATACGATGGAGCTTATTATCTTCACTATGGCTCTCCTGGCGCTTTTCACCTTCAATGACCAGACGATGATCATCCAGGGAGATAGCGAGGTCTTTCTCCTCGACCCCCGGCACCTCGACACTGATCACATACTCGCTGTCGTGTTCGGCAATATCGAGCCGCGGCTGCAGCAGGCCCGGCAGGTCGCCAGCGCGACTCTCCAGGGAGGGCATGCCGAACTGCCGCATGACGCTGTCCATCCAGCGATCCAGCTCCTGATGCATACCCATAAAGGGGGAGAGCTCACTGCGGCGCGGCTCCACGCTGGATGGCGGAGTCGGTGTATCGGCATTTTCGCTCTTGAACCAGTTCCAGGGAGAGAGTTTTTGCAAATTCATACGTCACCTCCTATCTGATCTTGCTACCTATGACGTAAATCGAAATACTCAACGTCTCGGGTTGCCCCTTAACAAAAAAAATAGCTGGTGGCAAACGACAAAATTTCAAGTCCCCAGAGCGCCAACCGTGCGCTATCTGGCTATATCGGGCAGGGGCGGGATGAGGCTGTACGAGCAAGGAGAGGTGACGAGATCATGACGCACTTTATCAACAACAAAGCAGACGCCGTCACTGACGCGATCGACGGTCTTATCAGGGCATCCGGTGGCCAGTTGGCACGCCTGGATGGCTACCCTCATATTCGCGTGGTGGTGCGGGCCGACTGGGATAAGTCCCGAGTGGCGTTGGTTTCCGGCGGCGGCTCTGGTCACGAACCGGCTCATGCCGGCTTCGTCGGCAAGGGCATGCTAACCGCGGCTGTCTGCGGTGACGTCTTCGCCTCACCCTCGGTTGATGCGGTTCTGGCCGCGATATTAGCGGTTACCGGGCCGGCGGGCTGCTTGCTGATCGTCAAGAATTACACCGGTGACCGGCTGAATTTCGGGCTGGCCGCCGAGCGTGCCCGTGCCTTAGGGCACAAGGTGAGCATGGTGGTGGTCGACGACGATATTGCCTTGCCCGACCTTCCGCAGGCTCGGGGTGTGGCGGGCACACTCTTTGTACATAAGATAGCCGGGGCATTGGCCGAACAGGGTGCCGAGCTTGAAACCCTGACCAGTGCCGCCGAACGGGTGATCGCAAACACCCACAGCATCGGTATGTCACTGGATACCTGTAGCGTGCCCGGCTCGCCCAAAGAGCAGCGCATTCCTCCTGGGACGGCGGAGCTGGGGCTTGGCATCCATGGCGAGGCGGGTGTCGAGCAGATTGCTTACGACGGCGCGAAAAACGCCATTGCTGCCGTCGCCGCAAAGCTGGCCACCGTCATGGATAAACAGCCCCATGCGGTTCTGCTGAACAACCTCGGCGGCGCGTCGGCACTGGAAATGGCGGTACTCGCCAACGAGCTTCTGACGTCTTCCATTGCCAGCCGCCTGAAACTCATCGTCGGGCCAGCGCCCATGATGACGTCGCTGGACATGCAGGGGTTTTCTGTATCGGTGTATCCGCTCACCCAGGATGATGAGGCCTTACTAGCTGCCGCCTGTGACCCCGCGGCCTGGCCTGGCTGCAAGAGTATTCAGCCAATCACCCTACAAGGGCTTCCCGACGGTTTACTGCCTATTCAACCTCTCCCCTCCTGGCATGATCAGACTGCCAATTTGCTGACGAGGTGGTGCCAGGTACTGATCGACGCCGAAGCGGATCTGAATGCACTGGATGCCAAGTCCGGTGACGGTGATACCGGCTCAACCCTCGCTGGAGCCGCCAGAGCCTTGTTAAACGCGCTGGATAGAATGCCTCTGGCCGATCATTCTCAGCTTTACCGGGCCATAGGGCAGACGCTTAGCCAGACCATGGGGGCTCCTCTGGTGTGCTGCTGGCTATCTTCTTCTCCGCGACAGGAGAGGCTGCATCCAGCGGCCTATCCAGGGTCGCTGCGCTGAAGGAGGGGCTCAACCGGATGCAGCAAATTGGGGGTGCGAAGTTGGGCGACAGAACCCTGGTGGATGCCTTAAAACCCGCTTTAGATGCACTCGACGATAGCACCGCCTCCGCCGCCAGAGCGGCGGGAAAAGGGGCAACTCATACCGCTACCATTGTAAAAGCAAACGCGGGGCGCGCCGCCTATATCAACGCCGAACAGCTCCGGGGACATATTGATCCCGGTGCTGAAGCGGTGGCACTACTGTTTGAAGAGCTTAAGGTGTTTGAAGAGCTGGAAGCGCAATCCGCGAAGTAGTGTGATTGTTAGCATCACTATTGCGCCAGATTTGGCGCCCGCCACTGCGTGTGGTTTGCAGCAACCGCCGCCACCTGCCGGGCTAAGCCCGGCAGTCATACCAATCTGCTCCAACCAAGCTGCCCCATCAACTGTGGCTTTTGATCTTCTCGGGTAGCAGGCCTTTGGGGGCAAAGCGCAGTACCATGGTGATCAGCACGCCAATAACCAGTACCCGAGCCTGCAGGGCGCGGCTATCCATATTCCCCGGTGCATCCCAACCGAACGCGCCTTCGCCGAAGGCCACGGCTAACTGCATTAAATAGAGTGCCAGCGGCTCGGACATAATCCAGATGATATACACCGCCACGGCGCCAAAAATGGTGCCCAGGTTATTGCCCGGCCCGCCGAGAATCACCATCACCAGCACCAGGAAGGTATGGTTCAGCGGCAGATAGCCTTGAGGGTCGAAGAGGCTGTTGAACGTGCCCAATATACCGCCGCCCAGGCCCATTAGAATGCAGCCCAGCACGAAGATCTCCAGGCGTCGTTTGTTGATGTCTTTACCCATTGCCGCAGCAGAGACTTCGTTATCGCGAATGGCCCGAATCATTCGTCCCCAGGGGGCGTTGTAGGCGCGATTGAGCAGAAGAAGATCACCGCGATGATCACCGCGGTAAACGAAAGGTAGATGGCACGCGACAGTGTAAACCCGAGTTCGGCAGGCCCCGGCGTGGGCCAGGGGAGCGGGGAGACCGTGGCGGTGCCGCGGGTCAGCCAGTCAGAGTTCTTTAAAAACGCCTTAATGATTTCGGCGATCCCCAGGGTGGCAATGGCCAGGTAGTCACTGCGCAAGCCCAAACAGATATGGCCAATAAAGTAGCCAACGCCACCCGCCAGCGCGCCACCGACAATCCAGCCGATCCAGGGCGGTAAGCCTAGCCCACCGACAAAACCCGCCTGGCTTTCAATCGCGTCAGTGACCTCGCGTAACTGGCTAATCACCACCAGGTAAAGCACGACACCCAGCACCACCGCGATAAAGGTACGCAGGGGCTTGGGTACGCCCAGCCGATCCAGCTTGCTAGCGCCAACAATCAATACAATAGCGGCTGCGCCATACAGCAGAACGCGGCCAAATTCACCGGGTAGCGCGGTGCCCCAGAACGCATCGTTGACCGGTACGCTGAAGAACATCGCACAGAAGCCGCCCAGGGCGACAAAGCCCATGACCCCGGCATTAAACTGCCCTGCGTAACCCCACTGGATCGTTAAGCCCAGGGCAAGGATGGCGTAGCAGGCGGCCTCTACCAGCATGCGCGTGCTATAGGCGGCGCCCATGATGGCGTAGACCGCCAGAATCGCCACCAGCAGCACACCAAACAGGATCAGCTCGCGCAGCGGGAAGCGACGGGCAGACGTGGCGTCCTGGGGGTGTAGGCAGGGTTGCGTGTTTTAGCTGAGTTGCTCATTAGATCACCTTGCCCTTGAACAGTCCGGTTGGGCGCCACACCAGGATGGCGACCAGAATGAAAAATGGCACCACGATTTTGTACTCGGTGCCCACAAAGGCCAGGTTGGAGGGTAGCTCTAACCAGGTGGGCAGGCTGTCGCGGAAGGGCGCAGCAGCACGTTCCAGTTAAACACCGCCAGGGTTTCGGCAAAGCCGACCACAAAGCCCCCGGCAATGGCGCCGTAGGGTGGCCAACGCCGCCCACAATGGCGGCAGCGAAAATGGGCAGTAGCAGGAAGAAGCTCAAGTCGGGCTTGAAGGTGACATCGAGGGAGAGCAGTGTTCCAGCAATAGCGGCCAAAGCCCCGCAATCACCCAGGTCACCGCCACAATGGTATTGGTATTAATACCCGATGCCTGGGCGAGCTCAGGATTATCCGACATGGCACGCATGGCTTTGCCTAGCCGCGAACGATTGAGGAAAAGGTGTAGTGCGACGACGGCGACGATGGTAATCACGAACAGATAAATTTGCGGTTCGGTCACTACAATCGGCGCGCGGGCGCCCTCAAAGGGAAGGGCAAGGCGAAAAATCTCCTTGCGGTCATCCACGTAGAGGCTTTGCCCACCGGTGCCCGCAAACAGGCGGATCAAGCCCTGGAGAATCAAGGTGACCCCCAGTGATCCAATGACCAGCACGATCGGCTTGACCCCATGGGCGCGTAGCGGCTTGTAAAGGTTTTGTCGATTCCCACTGCCAGGGCGGCAGTCAGCAGCATGGCCAGCGGCAGCATTAAAACCGCGGTCGGCACGCCAATGCTGGCGCCCGCTGCCGGAAACAGCGTGGTGAGCAGCAGTACCATAAAGGCGCCAAAGGTCATCATGTCGGCGTGGGCGAAGTGAGCAAAACGCATAATGCTGAAAATCAGCGTTACGCCAATCGCCCCGATGGCATAAATAGAGCCGCTCACGCTGCCCGAGATCACCACATTATTGATAAAAAAACCAGTTCGTTCACGTCTATCTCCCTGGGGCTAGCCGCCCAAAAGCTTTTGGCGACATCCGGGTCAGCGAGCAGTGCTGCCCCGGTGTCGGTAAAGCGGTTTTGGCCAGCGGCCAGCACAAAGCCTTTATCGGCGATCGCGAGTGCCTGTTTGGCGTTCTGTTCCACCATCAAAATGCCCACGCCAGCGGCGTTGATCTGTTTGACGCGGTCGAAAATCTCATTCATGTACAGGGGCGACAGACCGGCGGTAGGCTCATCGAGCAACAGCAGGCTTGGTTCGGCCATTAAAGCACGCCCCATGGCGACCATCTGGCGCTGTCCCCCGGAAAGCTCACCGGCAGGCTGGCGGCGCTTTTCGTACAGCGGTGGGAAAAACTCATACACCTGAGCGAGCATGCGCTTGACGTTTTGCGGCTTTAAAAAGGCGCCCATCTCGAGGTTTTCCTGCACCGACAGGCTGGGGAAAACGTTCTTCTCCTGGGGTACAAAGCCCATGCCCCGCTGCACCAGTTGGTTAGGGGTAAGTTTTGGATTGGCTGGCCGTTAAGCAGTATCTCGCCCTGATTGACGTGCAGCAGGCCAAAGACCGCTTTCAGCATGGTGGATTTGCCCGCCCCGTTAGGGCCGACGATCACACCGACCTCATCGGCTTCCAGCGTCATGTTCACCCCGTTAAGGATATTCATGCCGCCATAGCCGCCGTGCACATCCCGTGCGTCGATTAATGGCCTGGTTGTTGATGACATAAGCAAAGTATTCCAGCAGGGTCGCTTGGCAGCGACATTATTATAGTCATTGGCTATGGGAGAAAACGTCACGCTTAAGCAGCATCGGTACCGAAGTAGGCCTCAATGACTTCAGGGTTATTTTGGATATCGTTGATATGACCCTCCACCATCACGCTGCCCTGAGCCAGCACAATAACCGGATCGCAAAGGTGGGCAATCATCTCCATATCGTGCTCAATGACCAGGAAGGTGTAGCCCATTTCGCGGTTCAGGCGCTCAATATTGCCGATCAAATCACCTAACAGCGTACGGTTGACCCCGGCGGCGATCTCATCAAGAAGCACTACCTTGGCATCCGTCATCATCGTGCGGCCAAGTTCCAGCAGTTTCTTCTGGCCGCCGGACAAGTTGCCTGCCAGCTCATTACGCACGTGGTGCAGGCCGACAAAGTCGATCACCTCCAGGGCGCGGCGGCGCACCTCGGCTTCTTCCCGCCGAACCCTACCGGGCTTTAACCAGGCGCTAAAAAGGTCTTCACCGGCTTGCTTGGGCGGCACCATCATCAGATTTTCCAGCGCGCTCATCTGGCTGAACTCGTGGGCGATCTGAAAGGTGCGCAGTAAGCCGCGATGAAAGCGCTGGTCGGCGCTGAGTGAGGTGATATCTTCACCATCAAGCAGGACACGGCCGCTGTCCGGGGTTAACGCACCGGCAATCAGGTTAAACAGGGTTGATTTGCCCGCGCCATTGGGGCCGATCATGCCGGTAATGGAGCCCTTCTCCACCTGAATGGAGCAGTCGTTAATCACCTGCAGGCCGCCGAACGCTTTGTTGACGCGTTGTACATCAATAAGAGGGGTCATGGTGTCTCCACGCGATGCAGGCGGCTAAAAAGCCGCCTGCGCACTGTTATTAAGTTGTTTGTCGTGGTTTTTTAGCCACCGCTGGCTGGCTGCAAAGGCAACGATAATGAGCAGTGCGCCAAGGGTGGGAATAAGGTAGCCCTCCACTTGAGGAAGGGTGCGTAAAAACACAAAGGCTACGGCAGCAGGCGCCACAAAGCGTACTAGAAAACGCCATACCTTAAACCAGGCGACACTGCTGCCCAACTCTTTCATCACTTCGCTCTGGGTTAGCGCCCAGCCGGCAAATAGCGCTATCAGCAGACCGCCTACCGGCATAAAGATATTGGTGAGTAGCTCGATAAAGTCGAAAGCCGTGCGCCCAAAGAGGGTGTGGAAGATCGTCCCCTCGGCCCAGAGGTTAAAGCTAACCACTGTCAGTAAGCCCATCGCCCAGGCGGCGATTACCATGATTGTGACCGCCTGCGGCCGGGTCATATCAAAGCGCTCCACCAGGAAAGCGGCAACCGGCTCGATCAGCGAAATGGAGGAACTGATAGCGGCGCCGAGCACCAGAATAAAGAACACACCGCCGACCAGCGCGCCAAACGGCATCTCGGCAAATGCCAGCGGCAGGATAACAAACATCAGGCCAGGGCCTTGCCCGGTTTCCAGCCCAGCGCCAAACACCAGGGCAAAATGGCCAGGCCCGCCACCATGGCCACGGCGGTATCGACGATGGCGACAGCAAAGGCGGTGCGGGTCAGTGAAACATTGCTGGGCATATAGGCGCCGTAAGCCATGATGGCCCCCATCCCCAGGCTAAGCGTGAAGAATGATTGGCCCATGGCCTGCAGCCAGCCCTCGAGGCTGAGGTCGGCGATATTAAAAGTGAACAGGAAGCTGGCGGCGGCACCTATATCGCCATTGATCACGCCGTAGGCCAGCACCACCAACAGAATCACAAACAGCGCGGGCATCATAATGCGCAGGCCTGATTCGATACCTTTATGAATACCCATACCCACAATCAGCGCGGACGCGGCAATGAAAAGGGTGTGATAGAGGGTCATTAGGCCAGGGGCAGCCAGCAGAGCGTCAAAGCCAGTGCTAATGGTCTGTGCATCGGCGCCGACCAGTGAGCCGGTCAGCATCAGCCAGGTGTAGTGAATTGCCCAGCCGGCGATCACCGAGTAGAAGCTTAAAATCAAAAACGCCGAGGCGGCGCCCAGCCAGCCGATGGTTTCCCAGGCCCGTGAGGTACCGTGGGTTTTGGTCAGATGCCGCATGCCCATAATCGGGCTCTGGCGGCTGGTGCGCCCCAGCATGATCTCGGCAATCAGAATCGGGATGCCGACGGCGAAGATCGTCAGCGCGTAGACCAGTATAAAGGCACCGCCACCGTTTTCACCGGTGAGGTAGGGGAAGCGCCAAAGATTACCCAAGCCGACGGCGGAGCCAACCGCGGCGAGAAGAAAAGTGCCTTTATGCGTCCAGACGTTATGACCGCTCATGGGTAAGAGTGTCCGTGTTTGGGCGTCAGGATGGGGGTAAGTATCCAAACGCCTGTATGAATGTAGCGCTGTCAGCGTGCCTTGGACGCGCTGAAATTAGCGTTACTGTGCGATAGAACGCGCCGCCTTTCCAGCGTATTAGCGTTTAGGCTGCGTTTAGGGGGCTATCTTGGCAAAGATTATGGCAAAAGGGTGGGCGCAGAGGGCTGACGTTAGCGCAGAAGCGGGAGGGCATAAAAAACCCGCTTGCGCGGGTTTTTGGGTACTCACTACTGGGAGCGGGTTACTTTTTGCTGTAACGCTTACGCTCGGTCTCTTTCAGCAGCTTTTGCGCAGACGGATATGCGCCGGCGTGACTTCGACAAGTTCGTCAGAGTCGAGGAACTCGATGGCCTGCTCCAGGGAGAACTTAACCGGCGGGGTTAGCACGATATTTTCATCGTTACCGGTGGAGCGCATGTTGTCGAGCTTCTTGCCTTTGGTGGGGTTAACCACCATGTCGTTAGCGCGGTTGTTGATACCGATCAGCATGCCTTCGTAGACTTCCGTGGCGTGATCGATAATCAGCTTGCCGCGCTCTTGCAGCGCATACAGCGCATAGGCAAGGGCTTTGCCATCGACCATCGAAACCAGTACGCCGTTACGACGCTCGATAGAGGCTTCAGGCTTCAGCGGGCCGTAGTGATCAAAGCGACTGGTCAGGATGCCGGTGCCGGAGGTCAGGGTCAAAAACTGGCCACGGAAACCGATCAAACCGCGGGCAGGAATGATGAAGTCCAGGCGAACCCGGCCTTTACCGTCCGGCAGCATGTTGGTCATCTCACCTTTACGGTAGCCCAGCTCTTCCATGATCGAGCCTTGGTGCTGCTCTTCACAGTCGATGATGACCTCTTCGTAGGGCTCCTGCTTCTCACCGTCGATCTCTTTGATGATGACTTCGGGGCGGCCCACGGCCAGCTCAAAGCCTTCACGGCGCATGGTTTCGATCAGCACCGAGAGGTGCAGCTCGCCACGCCCGGAAACCTTGAACTTCTCAGGGGTTTCGCCCTGTTCAACGCGCAGCGCCACGTTGTGAATCAGCTCTTGCTCAAGGCGATCCTTGATATTACGGCTGGTCACGAACTTGCCGTCTTTACCGGCGAACGGAGAGTCGTTGACCTGGAAGGTCATTGAAACGGTCGGTTCGTCGACGGACAGCGGCGGCAGCGCCTCGACCTTGGCCGGATCGCATAGCGTATCGGAAATAGACAGATCGTCGATGCCGGTAACACAGACGATGTCGCCCGCGGTGGCTTCGTTGGTCTGCACGCGCTCAAGGCCCATATGGGTCATGACCTGACCGATTTTGCCCTTACGCACATTGCCGTCAACGCCGATGATCGACACCTGCTGGTTCGGTTTCACCGCGCCGCGCTTGATGCGGCCAAGACCGATAACGCCTACGTAGCTGTTGTAATCCAGTGCAGAGATCTGCATCTGGAAGGGGCCGTTGAGCTCAACCTGGGGCGGCTCAACGATATCGACGATGGCCTGGAACATGGGATCCATGTTGTCCGCCAGCTCTTCAGGATCCATACCGGCAATGCCGTTTAGGGCAGAGCAGTAGATGATCGGGAAATCAAGCTGTTCATCAGAGGCGCCAAGATTGTCGAACAGATCGAAAATCTGGTCGATTACCCAGTCAGGGCGTGCGCCGGGGCGGTCAATTTTGTTGACCACCACGATCGGCCGCAGGCCTTGGGCGAAGGCTTTCTGGGTCACAAAGCGTGTTTGCGGCATCGGGCCATCAACGGCGTCTACTAGCAGTAGCACCGAATCGACCATCGACATAACGCGCTCAACCTCGCCACCGAAATCGGCGTGCCCAGGTGTATCCACAATGTTGATGTGGTAACCGTTACCCTGGCTGTCTTGCCACTGAATGGCCGTGTTCTTGGCCAAAATGGTAATGCCACGCTCTTTTTCCTGATCGTTTGAGTCCATGATGCGCTCTTGACCTTCTGCTTTACGGTCAAGGGTGCCGGACTGGCTCAGGAGTTTGTCGACCAGTGTGGTTTTACCATGGTCAACGTGGGCTATGATCGCGACGTTGCGCAGGTTATTAACCGCGCTGGAGTTTTGCTGGTTTTGCATGCTGAGAGAGAACTCTTGTGAACACCCGTTTGTCCACGGGTCGGAAAATGCGGGTCGCAAGGGCTGGCAATTTGCCGACCATCTTGGCTCAGGGCTTGCGTCCAATAGCCATTCTACCATGCCAAAGGCTTCGCTGATATTACTGCCTCCCATATCAACCTTGGTCTAGGAATGTTTTCGCCATGATCCAGCATCCGCTAGACTAGCGCTTTTCCCACTGGGGCAGGAGCATGACCATCGGCAACCTGATGCGTTTGTTAAGCGATGGCGAGGTTCACTCTGGCGAGCAACTGGGTGAAACGCTGGGTATTTCTCGTGCGGCGGTGTGGAAACAGTTAAAAAAACTGGAAGCACTTGGGGTGGAGATTGTCGCGGTGAAAGGCCGTGGCTATCAGCTGGCGCAACGACTGGAGCCTTTGGAGGGCGCCAAAATCGTTGCACAGTTGCCCGCTCAGGCGCGCCACCACCTTGCGCGGCTGTTTGTTGAAGATCAGTTACCCTCCAGCAATGAGTATCTGCGCCAACGCTTTGAGCAGGGCGCAGGGCATGGCGAAGTGTGCCTGGTTGAGCTGCAGACAGCGGGGCGTGGACGCCGGGGGCGCGTCTGGTCGACGCCCTGGGGGCAGAGCCTCATGCTCTCTTTGGGCTGGCGCTTTGAGTCGGGTATTGCGGTGCTGGAGGGGTTGAGCTTGGCGGTAGGCGTCGTCGTTGCCCAAGCGCTTGAGCGGCACGGGGTAGCGCCGAAGCTTAAGTGGCCTAACGATGTTCTGCTCTCCGAACAGGGGGGATGGCCCAGGCGACGAGTTAGGCAAACTGGCTGGCATTCTTATCGAAGTGACCGGGGATGCGGCAGGCCCCTGCGAGGTGGTTATCGGTATTGGTATGAATCTCTGGTTGCCCGAAGCGCAACGAGCCGCTATCGACCAGCCCGTGGCGGCGCTTTTCGAGCGACTGCCGGATATTTCGCGCAATCAGTTGGCTTCAGAGGAGGTGGCCGGTCTGTTGGCCATGCTGGCTACCTTTGAGCAGGATGGTTTTGGCGCCTGGCGTGATGCCTGGAATGAACGCCACGCCTATGCAGGGCTGCCGATTCGGGTGATTCAGGGAGAGCAGGTCAGCGATGCCGTCGCCGGAGAAGTGGATGAGAGTGGTAACCTCTGGGTTACCGAAAATGGTCACTCGCGACGCCTAGCCGGCGGTGAGATCAGCGTGCGCAGGCGTTTATGATTCTGGATCTTGATATCGGCAACACGCTGTCCAAGTGGCGGCTCAAGGATGCCGAGAGTAGCGAGATACGTTCCCGGGGGCAGTGTAATCTGGAGGAGTGGCGTCCAGGGGCCGATATTCCCGATCTTGATGTGGTCGAGGCGGTGCGGATATCCAGCGTTGCCAGGGCGGCCGTACTGGAAGAAACGGTCGCCTTGCTGCGCCGCCGGGTGCGCCATGTCCATGTGGCGCACTCTACCCAAGAGGCGCTAGGGGTGGTTAACGGCTACGAAGAGCCCGGGCGTCTGGGTGTTGATCGCTGGATGGGGGCGCTGGCGGGGTATCAGTTAGCGGGCGGTTGCTGTGCGGTGGATTGCGGCAGCGCGATAACGATCGACTTTTGTGCTGCCAGGCGGCCAGCACCTGGGTGGCTTTATTATCCCTGGCCTGCGGCTGATGAAAGAGAGTCTGAAGCTTGGAACCCGCAATGTGGCCATTGACCCTGAAAGCGAGGCCGATGAGTTGTTAGAGCCGGGGCGGCGAACCGTAGATGCGGTTAACCACGGTATTTATATGGCCGCCGTCAGTGCCATTAATCGCATTTATAGCGAAGTGTGTGATCAAGAGGGTGTGGCGCTGCCAATGCTGTTGACGGGGGCGATGCGCGAGTTGTTTCGCGAGGCGTGCAGGTGCCCCATGCGGTGTGGCCGGATATGGTTTACGGCGGCTTGGAGGCGTGCTTTCCGATGACCTTCGCCGAACGAGCGGGTAAATGTCGGGCGCACCGCGGGTGCCTGAGCCTGTGGCGCTAGAAAAGATTCGCGCGGCACTTGCATTCTCTATGCTGCTTTGACAGAATGCAGCGCGTTCCAAGACAGGCAGAAGGTGCCCTGGCATCGCAAGCTACGATAAATTAAGTAAATATCTAGCTTGACACTGTTTTGAAGGCTGGCATAATGTGCCGCCACAGTTGGAGAGGTTCCCGAGTGGCCAAAGGGAGCAGACTGTAAATCTGCCGCGAAAGCTTCGAAGGTTCGAATCCTTCCCTCTCCACCAGATTTATCAAGCGCTGAGCTTCTCGGTGTTTGGGAATGAAAAGCCGGTAAGCGGGCGTTAGCTACTGTTTCTCGTGCAGCGGATTGTCATTCTATAGGCAAGTTCTGCGGGCGTAGTTCAATGGTAGAACCTCAGCCTTCCAAGCTGATGGTGCGGGTTCGATTCCCGCCGCCCGCTCCAGTTGATGTGTTTAGCTCATGTAGCTCAGGGTAGAGCACACCCTTGGTAAGGGTGAGGTCGACGGTTCAATTCCGTCCATGAGCTCCATATTGTAGATAAAGCGAGCGAAGCTCGCTTTTTGTCTCTGCGCTTAGGTGGTTTATACGACGCTTGAGCGTAAAGAAGGGGTTGTCAGGTGCGGGTTTCTCCGCTACCATGGCGCCCGCTGTTGTATAGGCGATTGGAAAGACGCTTGTCGGCAGAAGTAAGAAGCAAATGTAGAATGTAGAAAGTCAGTACGACGATACAGGCCAGTAGCTCAATTGGCAGAGCAGCGGTCTCCAAAACCGCAGGTTGGGGGTTCGATTCCCTCCTGGCCTGCCAACCTTCCCCAGGTTGGTATGTCTTTTCCAAAATTCTTTTATCGTTCGCCGTACCCTGAGGAGTCTCGTTTTTATGAAGCCTGGTTCTGTAAAACATGGCGCCGAGGTGCAACAGACGCGCCATGACGGGCTCAAGTGGGCGGCGGTCGTAGCGCTGCTTGTCGTTGCTGTTGTTGGTAATACCTATTTCGCCGATATTGGCCTGCTCTACCGCGTGCTTGGCGTAGTGGTGTTGTGTGTGATTGCGGGTTTGATCGCGCTAACCACTACCAAGGGTCGTGATTTAGTAGAGCTTGCCAGAAGCGCCAAGAAAGAGATTCAGCGCGTTGTATGGCCGACCCGTCCCGAAACCATTCAGACCACCGCCATTGTGTTGGTGGCCGTTCTGGTGGTCGGGCTAATGCTGTGGTTGATCGACACTCTTCTTGGCTGGGCGATGTCCGGCGTCATTGGTTAGGAGCTTTCATGTCCAAACGTTGGTACGTCGTTCACGCTTATTCTGGCTTTGAAAAGCATGTCATGCGCTCACTTATTGAGCGTGTGAAAATGTACGGTATGGAAGATCGCTTCGGCGAAATTCTGGTGCCGACAGAAGAAGTTGTCGAAATGCGTGACGGCAAGCGTCGCAAAAGTGAGCGTAAGTTCTATCCTGGCTATGTGCTGGTCGAGATGGAAATGGCCGATGAGACATGGCACCTCGTCAATGAAACGCCCCGCGTGATGGGCTTTATCGGCGGCACCAAAGAGAAGCCTGCGCCCATTACAGCGCGTGAAGCAGATGCGATTCTGATGCGCGTAAAGACGGCACTGATAAGCCGCGGCCTAAAACGATGTTTGAGCCGGGTCAGTCAGTGCGTGTTGTTGATGGGCCGTTTGCCGATTTCAACGGTGTTGTTGAAGAAGTGAATTACGAAAAGAGTCGCCTGCATGTCAGCGTGCTGATCTTCGGGCGCTCTACACCTGTTGAGTTAGAGTTTTCTCAGGTTGAGAAAGAGTAACGGGTGAGTAGTCAATAGTTAGTGGCGAATAGTCACTAAGCAGTAGGTTTTAATTCGTGTGGGATGGCTGATCAGCCGTTTCACTGGTACCGGGGAGCCTTTGGGCGCTATTACCCAACTGGAGTATTAAAAATGGCCAAGAAAGTACAGGCTTATATCAAACTGCAGGTTGCTGCAGGTAAAGCCAATCCAAGTCCGCCGGTAGGCCCTGCGCTGGGTCAGCACGGCGTGAACATCATGGAATTCTGTAAAGCGTTCAATGCCGCGACTCAAGAAATTGAGCCGGGCCTGCCGACGCCAGTCGTGATCACTGTCTACTCAGACCGTAGCTTCACGTTCGTCACCAAGACGCCGCCTGCTGCCGTGCTGCTGAAAAAAGCCGCTGGCATCAAGTCCGGTTCTGGTGAGCCGAACAAGAAGAAGGTCGGCACCGTAACGCGTGAACAGCTTGAAGAGATCGCCAAGGCCAAAGAGCCTGATTTGACGGCTGCGAATCTCGATGCCGCTGTACGCACCATTGCTGGCAGTGCTCGCAGCATGGGCCTAAACGTGGAGGGTCTCTGATCATGGCTAAACTGTCTAAGCGTGCGAAAATTATTCGCGAAAAAGTAGACGCTACTAAAGCCTACTCTATTGAAGAAGCGGTAGCGCTGCTCGCCGAGCTGTCCACTGTTAAATTCAAAGAGTCCGTTGATGTCGCCATCAACCTGGGCGTTGACCCGCGTAAATCTGACCAGGTGGTGCGTGGCGCTACTGTTATGCCTAACGGTACCGGTAAAGATGTACGCGTTGCTGTCTTCACTCAGGGTGCTAATGCCGATGCCGCTAAAGAAGCTGGCGCCGACATCGTGGGTATGGACGACTTGGCTGAGCAAGTGAAAAAAGGCGTAATGGATTTTGACGTCGTTATCGCTTCGCCCGATGCCATGCGCGTGGTAGGTCAGCTGGGTCAAATTCTAGGCCCGCGTGGCCTAATGCCTAACCCGAAAGTTGGCACCGTAACGCCCGACGTGGCGACCGCGGTTAAAAATGCCAAAGCGGGTCAGGTGCGTTTCCGTACCGACAAGAACGGCATCATCCACACTACCCTGGGTAAAGTGGATTTTGACGCCTCAGCGATTAACGGCAACCTGGAAGCACTGGTTGCTGACCTGAAGCGCCTCAAGCCGAGCTCGTCTAAAGGCATTTACTTCAAAAAAATGACCCTGTCTACTACCATGGGCCCGGGTTTGACAATCGATCACTCTGCTTTCGCGTAAGCGAGTCATCGTTGATTTTTTTGTAGGAACCGAGCAAGAACTTTGCGATTCCCCGTTTGGTGGCTATCACTGGACTGGGCATCGTCAAAGACCGCAGGTGCCGCGCTTGATCAGTACGTTTGTTCGTACTCAGCAGCGCGGCTTAATTGCCTCAGAAGCGCCTGCGCAGATGGTGTGGCCGCCAGTTGGTTAAGCTTTAAACGGCTTTCTGGTGAGCACCATCCCCAAGGCTTCCCGCTTTGCAGCGCATTTTGTAAAGCACAGCGGGGAGAGATGGTAACCACCGGAACCTTCTTGGGTTCCGGCACGAAGGAGTGATCACTGTGCCACTAGCACTTGAAGGCAAGAAAGCGATTGTTGCCGAGGTCAGTGAAGCGGCCAAGGGCGCACTCTCCGTCGTAGTTGCTGATTCTCGCGGCGTTACGGTTGGTAAAATGACCGATCTGCGCAAGCAGGCGCGCGAGAATGGTGTAGAGCTGCGTGTCGTACGTAACACGCTGGCTCGCCGCGCTCTCGAGGGCACTCAGTGGGAGTGCTTGAACGATAGCTTCGTTGGTCCTACGTTGTTGGCCTTCTCTACTGATCATCCGGGCGCTGCCGCTCGTCTGTTCAAAGAGTTTGCTAAAACGGACAAGAACTTCGAAGTAAAAGCGTTGGCCTACGAAGGTGAGCTGATTCCGGCTGCTGACATCGACCGTCTGGCAACCCTACCGACTCACGACGAAGCAATTGCCAAGTTGATGTCGGTAATGAAAGAAGCCTCCGCTGGCAAGCTGGTTCGTACTCTGGCCGCACTGCGCGACCAGAAGCAAGAAGCCGCCTAAGCAGGTTTTCTTGCAGGTGGCGTCAATGGTTTGACCAGTGCGCTGCCTGAACCGAGCAATGAATCCTGAGTCCTCGGCTGACCGAGACTCCCGCAAAGTTAGGAATGAAACAATGGCACTGTCTAAAGACGATATCATCAATGCTGTAGCCGACATGACCGTAATGGAAGTTGTCGAGCTGATCGAAGCAATGGAAGAGAAATTCGGCGTTTCTGCCGCTGCTGCTGTGATGGCTTATCCGGCTGCTGGTGGTGGCGAAGCGGCTGAAGAGCAGACTGAGTTTGACGTTGTTCTGACGTCTGCTGGCGACAAGAAAGTTAACGTGATCAAAGCGGTTCGTGAGATCACCGGCCTTGGCTTGAAAGAAGCTAAAGGTGCTGTTGACGGCGCTCCGGCGACCATCAAAGAAGGCATGTCTAAAGACGACGCTGAAGCAGCTAAAGCCAAGCTGGAAGAAGCGGGCGCAACCGTCGAGCTCAAGTAATTCTTGTGCGGACGGCTTTACGCGCTGCGTAAGCTTCCACGGCTGGCGGCGGGATATCCCGCTGCCGGCCTTTTTCTGTTGTAGCTGGTGTTGATCAGTCGGTGATAGTGAACGACAGCAGTACTGCTCATTGAGAGTGGTCACGACAGAAACGTAAAAGCGTTATTGAAGATGGCGTTATTGAAGATAGTGTTATCGACTACAGTGTTATCGACGACTGAGTTATCGAACTAGATTTTCGACGGCGAGCTACCGATTTAGGAGCTTGCTGTCTGTGTCTGACGAAGCCCGCCGGGCAGCGATGACCACGCATCGGTCACCCATGGTGAACAAGCTGGGGAATACAGATGGCTTACTCATATACTGAGAAAAACGCATCCGCAAGGATTTCGGCAAACTGCCCCAAGTGATGGATGTGCCTTACTTGCTGGCGATCCAGCTTGATTCCTATTACGACTTCCTCCAGCAAGATCGTTCGCCCGACGAGCGTCACGAGGTCGGTCTGCACGCGGCATTCAAGTCCGTGTTTCCGATTGAGAGCTTCTCCGGCAATGCAGCGCTTGAGTATGTTAGTTACCGCTTCGGTACGCCGG
This sequence comes from Vreelandella olivaria, assembly GCA_004295565.1. GTDB lineage: Bacteria > Pseudomonadota > Gammaproteobacteria > Pseudomonadales > Halomonadaceae > Vreelandella > Vreelandella olivaria. Next base: position 159,452 of record AP019416.1, read on the forward strand.
CGTTCGATGTTAAGGAGTGCCAGCTGCGCGGCGTGACTTATTCAGCCCCGCTGCGCGTCAAGGTTCGCTTGATCATCTATGATCGCGACTCCTCGAACAAAGCAATCAAAGATATTAAAGAGCAAGAAGTCTACATGGGGGAAATCCCCCTGATGACTGAGAACGGTACCTTTGTGATCAACGGTACTGAGCGGGTAATCGTATCCCAGCTCCACCGCTCGCCCGGTGTGTTCTTCGATCACGATAAAGGCAAGAGCCACTCTTCCGGCAAGCTGCTCTACTCAGCGCGCGTGATTCCTTACCGTGGCTCCTGGTTAGACTTCGAGTTTGACCCCAAAGACAACGTCTTCGTACGTATTGACCGTCGCCGCAAGCTGCCGGCCTCGGTACTGATGCGTGCCCTGGGAATGAACACCGAAGAGATCCTCGCCGAGTTCTTTGAAACCAGCGTCTTCCACATCGAGAAATCCGGTTTCTCTGTGGAGCTGGTGCCGTCGCGTCTGCGCGGTGAGACCGCGACGTTCGACATCAAGGATGGCGAAGGCAATGTGATCGTTGAAGAGGGGCGTCGGATTACCCAGAAGCACATTCGTCAGCTTGAAAAAGCCGGCCTTGAGCGTCTGGATGTGCCGATGGAGTACCTGTTCGGCAAAACCCTGGCCAAAGATCAGATTGATTCCAAGACCGGCGAGCTGATCTGCCCCTGCAATACCGAGATCACGCCTGAAGTGCTTGAGCGTATGGCTCAGGGTGGCATTACCCTGGTGGAAACGCTCTACACCAACGATCTTGACTGCGGTTCCTTTATTTCCGATACCTTGAAGCTGGACGCGACGAACTCCGCGCTTGAAGCCCTGGTGGAAATCTACCGCATGATGCGTCCCGGCGAGCCGCCGACCAAAGAGTCTGCTGAAACGCTGTTTAACAATCTGTTCTTCAGCGAAGACCGCTACGATTTGTCGGGCGTTGGCCGCATGAAGTTCAACCGTCGCCTGCGCCGTGATACTGACACCGGCTCTGGCGTACTGGATCGCAAAGACATCCTTGATGTATTGCGCGAGCTGATCAATATCCGTAACGGCTTCGGTGACGTTGACGATATCGATCACCTGGGTAACCGCCGTATTCGCTGCGTTGGCGAAATGGCAGAGAACCAGTTCCGCGTTGGCCTGGTACGCGTTGAGCGTGCCGTGAAAGAGCGTCTTTCCATGGCGGAAAGCGAAGGCCTGATGCCGCAAGACTTGATCAACGCCAAGCCCGTTGCGGCGGCGGTGAAGGAGTTCTTCGGTTCCAGTCAGCTTTCCCAGTTTATGGATCAGAACAACCCGCTTTCGGAAGTGACCCACAAGCGTCGTGTGTCTGCACTCGGCCCCGGTGGTTTGACCCGTGAGCGTGCTGGCTTCGAAGTACGTGACGTTCACGCCACGCACTACGGGCGTCTATGCCCAATCGAAACGCCAGAAGGCCCGAACATCGGTCTGATTAACTCGCTGGCCACCTACAGCCACACTAACAGCTACGGTTTCCTTGAAACGCCGTACCGTAAAGTGGTTGATCGTCAGTTGACCGACGACATCGTTCACCTCTCGGCGATCGAAGAGGGCGACTTTGTTATCGCCCAGGCGTCGGCAGCGGTAGATGAGTCCAACAAGCTAAGTGATGACCTGGTTCAGGTGCGTCACCGCGGTGAAACGACCTTTATGCGTCCTGAGCAAGTGACGCTGATGGACGTATCGCCACGTCAGGTCGTATCAGTTGCAGCGGCATTGATTCCGTTCCTGGAGCACGATGACGCCAACCGCGCCTTGATGGGTTCTAACATGCAGCGCCAGGCGGTACCCACCCTGCGTGCCGACAAGCCGCTGGTAGGTACTGGCATGGAGCGCTTTGTTGCCCGTGACTCCGGCGTCTGTGCGGTGGCGAATCGTGGTGGGGTTATCGACTCCGTTGATGCACGTCGTGTGGTAGTACGGGTCAATGAAGATGAAATCATCGGCGGTGAAGCCGGGGTTGATATCTACAACCTGACCAAGTACACCCGCTCGAACCAGAACACCTGCATGAACCAGCGCCCCATCGTGCGGCCTGGCGACAGCGTGGCACGTGGCGACATTCTCGCCGACGGCCCGTCGGTGGATATGGGTGATCTGGCATTGGGTCAGAACATGCGTATCGCCTTTATGCCCTGGAACGGCTACAACTTTGAGGACTCCATCCTGCTTTCCGAGCGGGTCGTTCAAGAAGACCGTTTCACCACGATTCACATTCAGGAACTCACCTGTGTGTCTCGCGACACCAAGTTGGGTTCTGAAGAGATTACCTCCGATATCCCCAACGTGGGCGAGTCTGCGCTCTCCAAGCTGGATGAAGCGGGCGTTGTCTACATCGGTGCCGAAGTTGGCCCGGGCGATATTCTGGTCGGTAAGGTAACGCCGAAGGGTGAAACCCAGCTGACGCCGGAAGAGAAGCTGCTACGTGCCATCTTCGGCGAGAAAGCGTCTGACGTTAAAGACACCTCACTGCGTGCCCCCACCGGCATGAAAGGTACGGTCATCGACGTTCAGGTGTTTACTCGCGACGGCGTGGAGAAAGACTCACGCGCCCTGTCGATCGAGCGCACTCAGTTGGACGAAGTTCGTAAGGACCTCCAAGAGACTTACCGTATCGCCGAAGACGCCACCTTTGAGCGTCTAAAGCGTACCCTTGAGGGTCAGGCCGTTAACGGCGGTCCGAACCTCAAGAAAGGTGATGTGCTCGACGAAGCGTACCTGGATGAATTGCCGCGTCAGCAGTGGTTCAAGCTGCGCTTGCAGGACGAGTCGTTTAACGAACTGCTGGCTCAAGCCGACGAACAGCTGGAAACCCGTCGCAAAGAGATGGACGAGCGCTTTGAAGACAAGAAGCGCAAGCTGACCCAGGGCGATGACCTCGCGCCGGGCGTGCTGAAGATCGTCAAGGTCTACATGGCCGTCAAGCGTCGCATCCAGCCGGGTGACAAGATGGCCGGTCGTCACGGTAACAAAGGTGTTATCTCGGCGATTATGCCCATCGAAGACATGCCGTTTGACGAGAAGGGCGAGCCGGTTGACGTGGTGCTCAACCCACTGGGCGTACCGTCACGTATGAACGTCGGTCAGATCCTTGAGACGCACTTGGGTATGGCGGCACGTGGCTTGGGCGTCAAGATCGAAGCCATGCTGCGCGATGCACGCGGTCAGCAAGTAGCCGAGATTCGTGACTTCCTGGGGCAGATCTACAATACGCAAGGTACGCGTGTTGAAGACCTTGACTCCCTGACCGACGACGAAATCATCGCCCTGGCGAAGAACCTGAAAGGCGGTGTGCCGATGGCAACACCGGTGTTTGACGGTGCCAAAGAGCACGAAATCAAGCACCTGTTGAAGCTGGCGGACATTCCCGAATCGGGTCAGATGGCCCTGTTCGATGGCCGTACCGGTGACGCTTTTGACCGTCCGGTCACCGTTGGCTACATGTACATGCTGAAGCTTAACCACTTGGTAGACGACAAGATGCATGCGCGTTCTACCGGTTCTTACTCGCTGGTTACCCAGCAGCCCTTGGGTGGTAAGGCGCAATTCGGTGGTCAGCGCTTCGGTGAGATGGAAGTGTGGGCGCTGGAAGCTTACGGCGCTGCATACACGCTACAAGAGATGCTCACCGTCAAGTCGGACGACGTCGAAGGCCGCACCAAGATGTATAAAAACATCGTGGATGGCGACCACACCATGCAGGCAGGCATGCCGGAATCCTTCAACGTACTCGTGAAGGAAATCCGCTCGCTGGGCATCGATATCGAGTTAGAGAGCTAGGAGCCGTCCCATGAAAGATTTGGTGAAAGTACTCAAATCGCAGTCTCAGTCCGAAGAGTTTGACGCGATCAAGATTACCCTGGCGTCGCCGGACATGATTCGCTCCTGGTCGTTTGGCGAGGTGAAGAAGCCTGAGACCATCAACTACCGTACCTTTAAACCGGAGCGGGACGGCCTGTTCTGCGCCAAGATCTTTGGTCCGGTAAAGGACTACGAGTGCCTATGCGGCAAGTACAAGCGCATGAAGCACCGCGGTATCATCTGCGAAAAGTGTGGCGTAGAAGTGACCAAAGCCGCCGTGCGCCGTGAGCGCATGGGGCACATTGAGCTCGCCTCGCCGGTGGCGCACATTTGGTTCTTGAAGTCACTGCCGTCGCGTATCGGCATGTTCCTCGATATGACCCTGCGTGATATCGAGCGCGTGCTCTATTTCGAAAGCTTTGTCGTTATCGATCTAGGCATGACCACGCTGGAGCGTGGTCAGCTGATGAACGACGAGCAGTACTTTGAAGCACTGGAAGAGTTCGGTGATGACTTCGACGCCCGCATGGGTGCCGAAGCCGTTCAAGAACTGCTCAAAGATATCGATCTGGAAGAAGAGATTAACCACCTGCGCGAAGAGATTCCGCAGACTAACTCCGAAACCAAGATCAAGAAGCTCTCCAAGCGCCTCAAGCTGCTTGAAGCCTTCTACCACTCCGGTAACGCACCGGCGTGGATGGTCATGGAAGTGCTGCCCGTGCTGCCGCCGGATCTGCGTCCGCTGGTACCGCTGGACGGTGGCCGCTTCGCGACCTCGGATCTTAACGACCTTTACCGTCGTGTGATCAACCGTAACAACCGCCTGAAGCGTCTGCTTGATCTTAATGCGCCGGATATTATCGTGCGCAACGAGAAGCGTATGCTCCAGGAAGCGGTGGATGCACTGCTGGATAACGGTCGTCGCGGCCGGGCGATCACGGGCTCTAACAAGCGCCCGCTGAAATCGCTCGCCGACATGATCAAAGGTAAGCAGGGCCGTTTCCGTCAGAACTTGCTGGGTAAGCGCGTTGACTATTCAGGTCGTTCGGTAATTACCGTGGGCCCGACCCTGCGCCTGCACCAGTGTGGTCTGCCCAAGAAAATGGCCCTTGAGCTGTTCAAGCCGTTTATCTACTCCAAGCTGCAGTCGCTGGGCTACGCCTCAACGATCAAAGCCGCCAAGAAGATGGTCGAGCGCGAGCTGCCGGAAGTGTGGGATATCCTTGCCGATGTTATCCGCGAACACCCGGTACTGCTTAACCGCGCACCCACGCTTCACCGTCTGGGTATCCAGGCGTTTGAGCCGCTGCTGATCGAAGGTAAAGCCATTCAGCTGCACCCGCTGGTGTGTGCGGCCTACAACGCCGACTTTGACGGTGACCAGATGGCGGTACACGTACCGCTGACCCTGGAAGCGCAGCTTGAAGCCCGCGCGCTGATGATGGCCACCAACAACGTGCTGTCACCTGCCAACGGCGAGCCGATCATCGTGCCGTCCCAAGACGTTGTTCTGGGTCTGTACTACATGACCCGGGAAAGATCAACGCCAAAGGCGAAGGTATGGTGTTCTCTGACCTTAATGAAGTTGAGCGTGCTTTTGGTACTCAGTCAGTATCGCTGCACGCCCGGGTCAAAGTGCGTCTGGACGAAATCGATATCGAAGAAGAGAGTGGCGAGCGCAGCTTCCACCGCCGTATTTACGACACCACCGTCGGTCGTGCGCTGCTGTTCCGCATTCTGCCCGAAGGCGTGCCCTTCGAGCTCATCGATCAGCCGATGAAGAAGAAGGCGATCTCCAGCCTGATCAACGAAGTTTACCGTCGTGCCGGTCTTAAGCCGACCGTCATTTTCGCTGACCAGCTGATGTATACCGGTTTCCGTCTGGCGACCTGGTCCGGCGCCTCTATTGGTGTTAACGACTTCGTTATCCCCGAAGCCAAAACCGAGATCGTTGATGCCGCGGAAGCCGAAGTTAAAGAGATCGAAGACCAGTTCTCTTCTGGCCTGGTAACAGCGGGCGAGAAGTACAACAAGGTTATCGATATCTGGTCCAAGGCCAACGATAAAGTCGCCAAGGCGATGATGGTGGGTATCTCTAAAGAGACCGTTATCGATCGCGATGGCAACGAAGTTGAGCAGGACTCGTTCAACAGCGTCTTCATCATGGCCGACTCCGGTGCCCGTGGTAGTGCCGCCCAGATCCGCCAGCTGGCGGGTATGCGTGGCCTGATGGCCAAGCCGGATGGCTCGATCATCGAAACGCCGATCGTCGCCAACTTCCGTGAAGGTCTGAACGTACTGCAGTACTTCATCTCGACCCACGGTGCGCGTAAAGGTCTTGCGGATACGGCGTTGAAAACCGCCAACTCCGGTTACCTGACCCGTCGTCTGGTCGACGTAGCGCAGGACCTGGTCATCACCGAAGTTGACTGTGGTACCGAAAATGGCTTGACCCTGCACCCGATCATCGAAGGCGGCGACATCATTGTACCGCTTTCCCAGCGTGTGCTTGGTCGCGTCGTAGCCCAGGATGTTGTCCATCCGGGCAGCGGTGAAGTATTGATCGCTAAAGGCACCCTGCTCGACGAGAAGTGGTGTGCCGAGCTCGATACCATGGGGGTCGACGAAATTGTCGTGCGCTCCACGATCACCTGTGAGACCGCACACGGCGTGTGTGCCTCCTGTTACGGCCGTGACTTGGCCCGTGGTCATCAGGTCAACATCGGTGAAGCCGTCGGTGTTATCGCTGCTCAGTCGATTGGTGAGCCGGGTACCCAGCTGACCATGCGTACCTTCCACATCGGTGGTGCGGCATCGCGCTCCTCTGCGACCGATAGCGTACAGGTTAAGCACGGCGGTAAAGTTCGCCTGCACAACATCAAGCACGTTGAGCGTGCCGACGGCAAGCTGGTCGTGGTCTCGCGCTCTAGCGCCCTGGCCGTTGCCGACGACCACGGTCGTGAGCGTGAGTACTACAAGCTGCCTTACGGTGCAGAGCTCTCCGTACGTGACGGCGACGTGGTCGACGCCGGTGCGACCGTTGCCAAATGGGATCCGCACACTCACCCGATCGTTGCCGAAGTAGAAGGTAAGGCACAGTTCATCGATCTCGACGAGGGTGTCACCATGCACCGCAGCGTCGATGAGATGACCGGCCTCTCCTCTATCGAGGTTATCGAGTCAGCCGCACGTCCGATGGCCGGCCGTGATAAGCGCCCCATGGTCATGCTGCAAGACGCTGCGGGTGAATACGTATCGGTCTCTGGTTCAAACACGCCGGTACAGTACTTGCTGCCGGGTAACTCGATCATTTCGGTCGATGATGGTGTCACCATCGGTGTGGGTGAAGTGGTTGCCCGTATCCCGGTAGAAGCCTCGGCGAACAAAGACATCACCGGTGGTCTGCCGCGGGTTGCTGACTTGTTCGAAGCGCGTAAGCCGAAAGAGTCCTCGATCCTGGCCGAGATCAGCGGTGTGGTCAGCTTCGGTAAAGAGACCAAAGGCAAGCGTCGCTTGACCATTACCCCGGAGTCTGGCGATCCGTTTGAGGCGCTGATTCCGAAGTGGCGTCAAATCGCGGTCTTCGAAGGCGAAACCGTCGAGAAGGGCGAGGTAATTTCCGATGGCCCGAGCAACCCGCACGATATTCTGCGTCTGCTGGGTGTTGAGGAACTTGCCAAGTACATCACTGCCGAAGTGCAGGACGTTTACCGTCTGCAGGGCGTAGGCATCAACGACAAGCACATCGAAGTGATTGTGCGTCAGATGCTGCGCAAGGTAGAGATCACCGATTCGGGCGACTCGGACTTCATTACGGGCGATCAGGCAGAACTGGTTCGCGTACTGGAGCAGAACGAGCGGCTTGAAAAAGAGAAAAAATTCCCGGCCAAGTATCAGCGTATGCTGCTGGGTATCACCAAGGCCAGCCTGGCCACCGAGTCGTTCATTTCCGCGGCCTCCTTCCAGGAGACAACCCGCGTACTGACCGAAGCAGCGGTGACCGGCAAGCGCGATTACCTGCGCGGCCTGAAAGAAAACGTGGTGGTTGGTCGCCTGATACCCGCGGGTACGGGCTTGACTCACCACGCAGAGCGTCGTCGCAAGCGCGAAGACGTAGAGCAACTGTTCAATCCTTCGGCTACCGAAGTCGAGCAGGAGCTGGGTGCTCAGTTGACCGCTCTCGACTCTGACGATGAGCTGTAGGTCTGGCGCCTAAAGCAGTAGGTAATATGAGTAAGTAAAACGAGTAGCTGACCTGAAAAGCGCCACCTTGCCGGTAAAACCGCCGGCAAGGCTTGACGCGACCTAGGGTCAGCCTTTAGAATGCGCAGCCTTTAACAGTGGGGTGGGTGCGCCCGCATCCGCTGCATGTATTTGTTAAAAGGCTAAGGCAACCATTGGAGTCAGCTAAACACCATGGCAACGATTAATCAGCTAGTGCGCAAGCCGCGCAAGCGCCCCGTCACCAAAGTGACGTGCCAGCGCTGCAGGCCTGTCCGCAAAAACGTGGCGTTTGTACGCGCGTTTACACCACCACCCCGAAGAAGCCTAACTCGGCTCTGCGTAAGGTTTGCCGTGTGCGCCTTACCAATGGCTTTGAAGTCTCTTCCTATATCGGTGGTGAAGGTCACAACCTTCAAGAACACTCTGTCGTTTTGATTCGCGGCGGTCGTGTAAAGGATTTGCCAGGTGTGCGTTATCACACCGTGCGTGGCGCCCTTGACACCTCTGGCGTTCAAAATCGTCGTCAGGGTCGTTCTAAATACGGTACTAAGCGTCCTAAGTCCTAAGGCTGGGTTGGCTGTACAGCGTCGCCCTTTCAACAGGGCATGCTGAGTAACGATTTTCACGAATTTGACGGTCTGATAAGAGTAAGGTCGGGCGGCGTCTGGCGTATCTGAATAGCGTACACAGGCTGCAGGAGTTCCGGGTTTACCTGAAAGATCCTTAATTGAGGGCTTATCATGCCTAGAAGAAGAGTAGTAGCTAAACGCGAGATTCTGCCGGATCCTAAGTTCGGAAGTGAGCGTCTGGCGAAGTTCATGAACCACCTGATGGTCAGCGGCAAGAAGTCCATAGCTGAGCGCATCGTCTACGGTGCGTTGGACAAGGTTGCCGAGCGTAGTAAAGAAGACCCGCTGGAGATCTTCGACAAGGCGCTGGAAGCCATCCAGCCTATGGTCGAAGTGAAGTCGCGCCGCGTGGGTGGTGCGACCTATCAGGTGCCGGTTGAAGTACGTCCGTCTCGCCGTCAAGCGCTGGCAATGCGCTGGCTGGTAGACGCGGCGCGTCGCCGCGGTGAGAAAACCATGGTGCAGCGTCTGGCAGGTGAAATGCTGGATGCCGCTGAAGGTAAAGGTTCTGCCGTTAAGAAGCGCGAAGACGTGCATCGTATGGCAGAAGCCAACAAGGCCTTCTCGCACTACCGTTTCTAATTCGGCGTTTCTAGAACCTGCGTTTCTAGGCACGGCGTTTTTAAGTACGGCTTTATGGTTTATATATGCGCGTTGTTCAGCATGGTGAAGTGTTTGCTGAGTCGCGTGGTTGCAATTCAATAATTGCAACACTCAGCCGCTACCATGCACCGGTGGCGGCGGTCGCATAAACCTCGCTTGCATACGCCGCTAAATTAACGAGCATCGCCAACAAACGGGAGTTTCACCGTGGCACGCAAGACTCCACTAAATCGCTACCGTAATATCGGTATCGTCGCTCACGTCGACGCGGGTAAAACCACGACGACTGAGCGTGTACTGTTCTACACCGGCCTCTCCCACAAAGTGGGCGAAGTTCACGACGGTGCTGCGACCATGGACTGGATGGAGCAGGAGCAGGAGCGTGGTATTACTATCACCTCCGCTGCGACTACCTGTTTCTGGCAGGGCATGAGCAAACAGTTCCCTGAGCACCGTATCAACATTATCGACACGCCAGGACACGTTGACTTCACTATCGAAGTTGAGCGTTCGCTGCGTGTACTCGATGGTGCGGTCGTTGTGCTGTGTGGCTCTTCCGGCGTTCAGCCGCAGACTGAAACAGTATGGCGCCAGGCCAACAAGTACGAAGTTCCGCGCATGGTTTTCGTCAATAAGATGGACCGTACCGGCGCTGACTTCTTTATGGTTGTCAACCAGTTGAAAGAGCGTTTGGTGCCAACGCTGTGCCGATCCAGATTAACTGGGGCACGGAAGAGGACTTCAAAGGCGTCATCGACCTGATTCAGATGAAGGCTATCCTGTGGGATGAGGAAAGCCTGGGTATGAATTATGACCTCGTGGATATTCCTGCCGAGCTGCAAGAGACGGCTGAGAAGTATCGCGAAGAGATGGTCGAAGCCGCTGCCGAAGGCTCTGACGAGCTGATGGAGAAGTACCTCGAAGGCGGTGAGCTCTCGATTGAAGAGATCAAAGCTGGCTTGCGCGCGCGCACCCTGGCTAACGATATCGTTCTGGTGACCTGTGGTTCTGCCTTTAAAAACAAAGGCGTTCAGGCAGTGCTGGATGGCGTTATCGAATACATGCCTTCGCCGACGGAAGTTAAAGCGATTGAAGGTGAGCTCGACGATAAAGACGGTACCGTTGATACTCGTGAAGCTGACGACAGCGCACCCTTTGCGGCCTTGGCGTTTAAAATCGCCACTGACCCCTTCGTTGGTACGTTGACCTTTATCCGCGTCTACTCGGGTGTTCTGAAATCTGGCGACGGTGTGTACAACTCCGTTAAGCAGAAGAAAGAGCGTGTGGGTCGTATCGTTCAGATGCACGCCAACTCCCGTGAAGAGATCAAGGAAGTACTGGCGGGCGATATCGCTGCTTGTATCGGTCTGAAAGACGTGACTACCGGTGATACCCTGTGCGACATCGATAACAAGATTGTTCTCGAGCGTATGGAGTTCCCGGATCCGGTTATCTCGGTTGCCGTAGAGCCTAAATCTAAGGCTGACCAAGAGAAAATGGGTGTTGCCCTGGGCAAGCTTGCTCAAGAAGACCCCTCTTTCCAGGTCAAAACCGACGAAGAAACCGGCCAGACGATTATTTCTGGTATGGGTGAGCTTCACCTGGATATCCTCGTTGACCGTATGCGTCGCGAGTTCAAGGTTGAAGCCAATATCGGTAAGCCGCAGGTAGCCTACCGCGAAACGATCCGCGGCAGCATTGAGCAAGAAGGCAAGTTCGTACGTCAGTCCGGTGGTCGTGGTCAGTATGGTCACGTTTGGCTGCGTATCGAGCCGCTGACAGCAGAAGAGAAGGGTGAAGGCGAAGACGAACTGTTCTTCAAGTTCAACTCTGAAATCGTGGGTGGCACGGTTCCCAAGGAATACGTACCTGCGGTTGAGAAGGGTGCTTTTGAGCAGCTCAAAAACGGCGTCATCGCGGGTTACCCGATGATCGACGTTAAAGTAACGCTGTTTGATGGCTCCTTCCACGACGTGGACTCTAACGAGACCGCGTTTAAGATTGCTTCTTCTATGGCAGTAAAAGAAGGTGCCAGGAAGGCCAAGGCCGTGCTGCTGGAGCCGGTGATGAAGGTCGAAATCGTGACCCCCGAAGAATTTATGGGTGACGTCATGGGTGACCTGAGCCGTCGTCGCGGCCTGGTGCAGGGTATGGATGACTCCTCTTCTGGTAAAGTCATCCGTGCGACGGTGCCATTGGTGAGATGTTCGGTTATGCAACCGATCTGCGCTCACAAACCCAGGGCCGTGCGAGCTACTCTATGGAGTTCTCGAAGTACGACGAGGCGCCCTCCAGCGTCGTTGAAGCCGTCATCAATCAAAACGGTTAACCGTTAGCTAACGTAAAGAGGTTATAGCAGTGGCTAAGGAAAAATTTGAACGTTCCAAACCGCACGTCAACGTCGGCACCATTGGTCACGTCGACCACGGTAAAACGACTCTGACGGCGGCCCTGACCCGCGTGTCTGCTGAGGTTTTCGGCGGCGACTGGCGTGAGTTTGATACCATCGATAACGCTCCTGAAGAGCGTGAGCGCGGTATCACGATCGCTACTTCACACGTTGAATATCAGTCTGAAGATCGTCACTACGCGCACGTCGACTGCCCAGGGCACGCCGACTACGTCAAGAACATGATCACTGGTGCTGCGCAGATGGACGGCGCGATCCTGGTATGTTCTGCCGCAGATGGCCCGATGCCGCAAACACGCGAGCACATCCTGCTGTCTCGTCAGGTTGGCGTACCGTTCATCGTTGTGTTCCTGAACAAAGCGGACATGGTCGATGACGAAGAGCTGCTTGAGCTGGTAGAAATGGAAGTTCGCGAACTTCTCGACCAGTACGACTTCCCGGGTGACGACACGCCGATCATCACTGGCTCTGCGCTGATGGCGTTGAACGGTGAAGATGAGAACGGCATGGGTACTACCGCCGTTGCCAATCTGATCAAAGCTCTGGATGCTTACATCCCTGAGCCGGAGCGTGCTATTGATCAGCCGTTCCTGATGCCGATCGAAGACGTGTTCTCTATCTCTGGTCGCGGTACTGTTGTTACCGGTCGTGTAGAGCGCGGCATCGTGAAAGCGGGCGAAGAAGTGGAAATCGTGGGTATCCGCGACACCACCAAAACGATCGTTACCGGTGTTGAAATGTTCCGTAAACTGCTCGACGAAGGTCGTGCTGGTGAGAACGTTGGCGCCCTGCTGCGTGGTACTAAGCGTGATGACGTCGAGCGTGGCCAGGTATTGGCCAAGCCGGGCACCATCAACCCGCACACTACCTTCGAAGCAGAAGTTTACGTACTGTCCAAGGAAGAGGGTGGTCGTCACACGCCTTTCTTCAAGGGCTACCGTCCGCAGTTCTACTTCCGTACCACCGACGTAACCGGTACTTGTGAACTGCCGGAAGGCGTTGAAATGGTCATGCCGGGTGACAACGTTCAGATGGTTGTTACCTTGATCGCTCCGATCGCAATGGACGAAGGCTTGCGCTTCGCTATTCGTGAAGGCGGCCGTACTGTCGGTGCTGGCGTTGTGGCCAAGATCGTCAAGTAAGCAGCATGCTTGAATGATGAAGGGGGCTCTGATGAGCCCCCTTTTCTGCGCACCAACAGCAAATGTTTGACATGGGCTTTTGGCGTGCCTATAATGCGCATCCTTTGAATGCGTGGGTAGACGGCTCGCGCCGTCGACATCCATTGAGTTTAGGGCAAATGCAGAACCAAAAGATTCGCATTCGGTTGAAAGCTTTCGACCATCGCCTGATCGACCAGTCTACAGCGGAGATTGTTGAAACCGCTAAACGTACTGGTGCTCAGGTTCGTGGTCCGATTCCGCTGCCGACCAACCGCGAGCGTTACACCATTCTGATCTCACCGCACGTCAACAAAGATGCGCGTGACCAGTATGAGATTCGTACGCACAAGCGTGTGCTCGACATTGTTGAGCCGACCGAAAAAACTGTTGATGCTTTGATGAAACTCGATCTCGCCGCCGGCGTTGACGTGCAAATCAAACTCAACTAATTACACTAGTCACTTTGCGGCCCAGCGCTCATCGCTTGTATTAACAAGCTGGCATGAGCAGCAGCCGCCGCGCCGTGAGGCGCCATACAATGTGCTAGTGGAATGCTCTGGAAAGGGCAGCCATAGCGGGTGATAGCCCCGTACACTATAGGAGACTGAGTATGACTATCGGTTTAGTCGGTAAAAGGCCGGGATGACCCGTGTCTTTACCGAAGACGGCGCGTCTGTGCCCGTAACCGTTATTGAAGTTGATCCTAATCGTGTTACACGCGTTAAATCTGTCGAGTCTGACGGTTACGCAGCGATTCAGGTCACATCTGGCTCTCGTAAAGCTAAGCACCTCACCAAAGCGCAGGCTGGTCAGTTTGCCAAGGCGGGTGTTGAAGCTGGTCGTGCACTGATGGAATTTCGTCTTGCAGAAGGCGAAGAGATTCCTGAAGTGGGCGGCGAAATCACCGTATCCCTCTTCGAAGCTGGTCAAATGGTTGACGTGACTGGCACCTCTAAGGGTAAAGGCTTCCAGGGTGCTGTTAAGCGCTGGAATTTCCGTACCCAAGATATGACTCACGGTAACTCTCTGTCGCATCGCGCGCCGGGTTCTATCGGCATGTGTCAAACACCGGGTCGCGTTTTCAAAGGCAAAAAGATGGCCGGTCAAATGGGTAATGCCCGTTGCACCGTACAGAGCCTTGAGATCGTCCGTGTCGACGCCGAGCGTAACCTGCTGCTGATTAAAGGCGCCGTACCGGGTGCTCCCGGTAGTGACGTTATCGTTCGCAGCGCCGTGAAAGCAGGCTGAAGGGGATAATTACCAATGAATCTGAATCTTGCTGCAGGCGCGGGTACCGTTGAAGTAGCCGACGCCACTTTTGGCAAAGAATTCAACGAAGCGCTCGTTCACCAGGTTGTCACTGCCTATTTGGCGGCTGGTCGTCAGGGAACCCGCGCACAAAAGAGTCGTTCCGACGTTCGTGGTGGTGGTAAAAAGCCGTGGCGTCAGAAAGGCACCGGTCGTGCACGTGCCGGTACCATCCGCTCTCCGCTATGGCGTAGCGGCGGCGTAACCTTCGCGGCGCGTCCGCAAGACTACACCCAGAAGGTTAACCGCAAGATGTACCGTGCAGCGATGCGCTCCATCTTGTCAGAGCTGGTACGTCAAGAGCGTTTAGTCGCGATTGAAGAGTTCGTCGTCGATGCGCCTAAGACCAAGCAGGTAGCTGCCAAGCTGAAAGAGCTCAACCTTGAAAAAGTGTTGATCGTCACTGAAGAAGTCGACGAAAAGCTCTATTTGGCCGCACGCAACCTTCCCCACGTTGACGTGGTGGATGTCGCGGCAGCTGACCCGGTAAGTCTGGTCGCCTTTGATAAGGTGCTGATTACCGTCTCCGCCCTGCGTAAATTCGAGGAGAAGCTGGCATGAACCAGGAACGCGTATTTAAGGTTCTGCTTGGGCCGCACGTGACCGAAAAGGCCGCAATGGCAGCCGAGCGCAACCAGTACGTTTTCAAGGTGGCATCTGATGCTACCAAGCCCGAGATCAAGAAAGCCGTTGAAGCACTTTTCGGCAAGAAGGTCGGCAGTGTTCAGGTACTGAACATGAAGGGTAAAACAAAACGTACTGCGAACGGCGTTGGCCTGCGTAAGGGTTACCGCAAAGCGTATGTGACCCTGGCTGCGGGTGAAACGCTCGAAGACTTCTCTGGCGCCGAATAAGGGCAGGAGTACGGATAATGGCAATCGTCAAGACCAAACCCACTTCCGCCGGTCGTCGCCACGTCGTCAAGATCGTTGGCGAGGAACTGTTTAAAGGCCGTGCCTATGCACCGCTGTTAGAAAAACAGTCCAAGTCCGGCGGCCGTAACAACTACGGTCGTATCACCACCCGCCACGTGGGCGGTGGTCATCGTCACCACTATCGGTTGATCGATTTCAAACGCACCAAGGATGGCATTCCTGCCACCGTTGAGCGCCTTGAGCACGATCCCAACCGCAGTGCGCACATTGCGCTGCTGAAGTATGCCGATGGTGAGCGTCGTTACATCATTGCACCGAAAGGTGTCAGCGCGGGTGACGTGCTGGAATCAGGTGTTAACGCGTCAATCAAGAAAGGCAATGCCTTGCCGCTGCGTAACGTCCCGTTGGGTTCTACGGTGCACTGCATCGAACTCAAGCCGGGTAAAGGTGCGCAGATTGCTCGCAGTGCCGGTACAAGCGCCCAGTTGGTTGCTCGTGAAGGTAACTATGCCACCCTGCGTCTTCGCTCTGGCGAAATGCGTAAAGTGTTGGCCGAGTGCCGCGCGACCTTGGGTGAAGTGAGCAACTCTGAGCACAGCCTGCGTCAACTTGGCAAGGCCGGTGCGAAGCGCTGGAGAGGCGTGCGTCCGACTGTTCGCGGTGTCGCGATGAACCCAGTCGATCACCCGCACGGTGGTGGCGAAGGCCGCACCAGTGGTGGTCGTCACCCGGTATCCCCATGGGGTGTGCCGACTAAGGGTCATAAGACGCGTAAGAACAAGCGCACCGACAAGCTGATCATTCGTCGTCGTAACAAGACGCGTTGATCTAAATTGCCAAGACATTAAGAGGTAACGGCTGTGCCACGTTCACTAAAGAAAGGTCCCTTCATTGACCTTCATCTTTTGAAGAAGGTAGAGGCTGCAGTGGAGAAGAACGACCGTAAACCGATCAAGACCTGGTCGCGTCGTTCTATGATCCTGCCCAATATGGTAGGCCTCACTATCGCGATTCATAACGGTCGCCAACACGTCCCGGTGCACGTATCCGAGGAAATGGTTGGCCACAAATTGGGCGAATTCGCTGCTACCCGCACTTATCGTGGGCATGCGGCGGATAAAAAAGCCAAACGGTAAGCCAGAGAGGATTGAGAGATGGAAGTCACAGCTAAGCTGCTTGGCGCTCGTTTATCCGCCCAGAAGGCCCGTTTGGTGGCTGACCAGGTGCGCGGTAAACCTGTCGCCGAGGCACTCGACCTGCTGACCTTCTCACCGAAGAAGGCTGCCAAGCTGGTTAAGAAGGTGCTGCAATCCGCGATTGCGAATGCGGAAGAAAATAACGGCATGGATATTGACGAGCTGCGTGTCTCGACCATCTGCGTCGATGAGGGCATGACGCTCAAGCGTATCAAGCCGCGTGCCAAGGGGCGTGCGGATCGTATCTTGAAGCGCACGTGCCACATCACCGTCAAGGTAGCCGAGAAGTAGGAGTCGACCGATGGGTCAGAAAGTCAATCCAACAGGCATTCGACTGGGCATCGTCAAAGACCATGCTTCTGTCTGGTATGCTGAGCGCGGCGCTTACGCCGATAAGCTCAATAACGATCTCGAAGTGCGTAGCTTCCTGGAAGAGCGTCTTAAAAGCGCCTCTGTTAGCCGCATCCACATCGAGCGTCCGGCGAACAATGCCCGCATCACCATTCACACTGCCCGTCCGGGTATCGTGATTGGTAAGAAAGGTGAAGATGTCGACCGTTTGCGTCGCGATCTCACCCAGATGATGGTGTTCCCGTGCATGTGAACATCGAAGAAGTTCGCAAGCCGGAGCTGGATGCCAAGCTAGTCGCTGCTAACGTAGCGGGTCAGCTTGAGCGTCGCGTCATGTTCCGTCGTGCTATGAAGCGCGCGGTACAGAACGCAATGCGTCTTGGCGCTGGTGGCATCAAGATTCAGCTGTCAGGTCGTCTTGGTGGCGCTGAAATCGCACGTACCGAATGGTACCGCGAAGGTCGCGTTCCGCTGCACACGTTGCGTGCGGATATCGACTACGCCACTTACGAAGCTCACACCACCTATGGCGTTATCGGCGTCAAAGTGTGGATCTTCAAGGGTGAAATCCTCGGCGGTATCGAGGAAGTACGTGCCAAGGCTAAGCAACAGCAGCCTGCCGGCAACGCGCCCAAGAAGAAAGGTTCCAGGTAAGGGGAGAGCGAGTCGATGTTACAGCCCAAGCGTATGAAATTCCGCAAGATGATGAAAGGCCGCAACCGTGGCCTGGCGCATCGCGGAAGCAAGATCAGCTTCGGGGAATACGGCCTTAAAGCTACTGGTCGCGGCCGCATCACTGCGCGTCAGATCGAAGCAGGCCGTCGTGCGATCACACGTCACGTAAAGCGTGGCGGTAAAATCTGGATCCGCGTCTTCCCTGATAAGCCGATCTCCAAGAAGCCGCTCGAAGTTCGTATGGGTAAAGGTAAAGGTTCTGTTGAGTACTGGGTTGCCCAGATCCAACCGGGTCGGGCCCTGTATGAAATTGAAGGCGTGTCGGAAGAGCTCGCACGTGAAGCGTTTGAGCTTGCCGCACAGAAAATGCCCTTATCCACCACCTTTGCGAAACGGACGGTGATGTGATGAAAGCCCAGGAAATTCGTGAAAAGTCCGCAGGAGAGCTCCAGGAGCAACTCCTCGAACTCCTCCGCGAGCAGTTTAACCTGCGCATGCAGAAGGCCACTGGCCAACTGAGCCAGACTCATCTGCTCAAGCAGGTCCGCCGGGATATCGCCCGCGTTAAGACTTTGCTCAACGAGAAGGCAGGTGATTGAGATGGCCGAAGAAACACAAAGCGTACGCTCACCGGTAAAGTGGTGAGCGATAAGATGGACAAGTCCATCGTCGTCATGATCGAGCGGCGCGAGCGTCACCCGATCTACGGAAAATACGTTAAGCGCTCCACCAAGCTGCACGCCCATGATGAGGCGAACCAGGCTAAGGCAGGCGATACGGTCTCTATTCAAGAGTGCCGTCCGCTTTCCAAGAAAAAAGCTTGGACGCTGGTCGAGGTGGTTGAACACGCCAAGGGTTAATCCCCTGGCTTGTCAATCAGTGCAGTCAGATTAGGTTTGGAGAAAACCGATGATTCAGACTCAGACAATGCTGGATGTCGCCGACAACAGCGGAGCGCGCCGGGTGCAGTGCATCAAGGTGTTAGGCGGTTCACATCGTCGTTACGCTCGCGTTGGTGATATCATCAAGGTCACGGTTAAGGAAGCGATTCCGCGTGGCAAGGTCAAAAAGGCCAGGTGCTAAAAGCGGTCGTGCACGGACCCGTAGTGGCGTCCGTCGTCCCGACGGTTCGCTCATCCGTTTCGATGGAAATGCGGCAGTTTTGTTGAATAACACCAACGAACAGCCCATCGGTACCCGTATTTTTGGGCCGGTGACTCGTGAACTTCGTAATGAAAAGTTCATGAAGATCATTTCCTTAGCGCCTGAAGTGCTGTAAGGAGCGAGGCGGATATGCAAAGATCAAACGTGACGATGAAGTCATCGTCATCGCCGGGAAGGATAAAGGCAAGCGTGGCACCGTTAAGCGGGTATTAGATAACCGCTTTTTGGTGTCCGGTGTGAACATGATTAAACGTCACACCAAGCCAAATCCCATGGCGGGTAATCAGGGCGGTATCGTCGAGCGTGAGGCTCCGATTCACGCGTCCAACGTAGCCATCTTCAATTCGGAGACCGGTAAGGCGGATCGCGTCGGCTTCCAAGTGAAGGAAGACGGTACCAAGGTACGTATCTACAAGTCGACGCAGACGCAGATCGACGCCTAACGCGAGTCGGGTAGCAAAATGGCGAACTTGAAAGAACGTTATCAAAACGAGGTAGCAGCTCAACTCAAAGAAGAGTTCAGCTATGCCAACGTTATGCAGGTACCCCGGATCACGAAAGTGACTCTGAACATGGGTATCGGCGAAGCAGTCAACGATAAAAAGTTGATTGACAATGCCATCGGTGACCTAGAGAAACTCTCTGGTCAAAAACCGTTGGTGACCAAAGCACGTAAGTCCATCGCGGGCTTCAAGGTGCGCGAAGGTTGGCCCATCGGCATCAAGGTAACACTGCGCGCTGAGCGTATGTGGGACTTCTTGGACCGTTTGGTTTACATCGCGATTCCCCGCGTGCGTGACTTCCGTGGTCTCAACCCGAAGTCTTTCGACGGTCGTGGCAATTACTCCATGGGTGTGCGTGAGCAGATCATCTTCCCGGAGATCGAGTATGATAAAATCGATCGCATCCGGGGGTTGGACGTCACTATCACTACGACCGCCAACACCGACGAGGAAGGTCGTGCGCTGCTAACCGCGCTGAACTTCCCGTTTAAGAAATAGGGGCGAGATCATGGCTAAGAAAAGTATGGTAGAGCGTGAGCTTAAGCGTACTCAGCTGGTTGCGAAGTACGCGACCAAGCGCGCTGAACTCAAGAAGATCATCTCAGACGTGAACACGACTGAGGAAGACCGCTTCGAGGCGACGCTGAAGCTGCAGCAACTGCCGCGCGACTCAAGCCCGGTGCGTCAGCGTAACCGCTGCCGTATTACCGGTCGTCCGCACGGTTTTTACAACAAGTTCGGCCTTGGCCGTAACAAGCTGCGTGAAGCCGCCATGCGTGGCGACGTTCCAGGACTGAAAAAGTCCAGTTGGTAACGCCACGTAGAATTATCAGGAGCGCACATTAAATGAGCATGCAAGACACTCTGGCGGATATGTTTACCCGTATCCGCAATGCGCAGATGGCCACCAAGGAGACGGCAACCATGCCGTCCTCCAAGTTGAAAGTGCAAGTGGCCCGAGTGCTAAAGGAAGAAGGCTACATTGCCGACTTTGCGGTAGCGGAGGGCACTAAGCCCGAGCTAACCGTAACTCTCAAGTACTTTGAGGGTAAGCCGGTCATTGAGCACATTCAGCGGGTTTCCAAGCCGTCCCTGCGCCGCTACATGGGCAAGGATAACTTGCCTAAGGTTGCCGATGGCCTGGGTATCGCGATTGTCACCACATCCAATGGTGTCATGACCGATCGTGCCGCGCGCCAAGCGGGTGTCGGTGGCGAAGTCATCTGCACCGTATTCTAGGAGGCTGGAATGTCCCGCATAGCGAAATATCCGGTTAAAGTGCCTGCCGGCGTTGATATTAAAATCAATGCTGACCAGCTGACCGCCAAAGGCGGCCAGGGCACGCTATCTATGACCATCCACTCTGATGTAGTGGTCGGTCAAGAAGATGGCCAGCTGACCTTCGCCCCGAGTGAGTCTGCCAAGAGCTGGGCCATGGCCGGTACTACCCGCGCCTTAGTTCAGAACCTGGTAACGGGCGTATCCGAGGGTTTCACAAGAACTCTCGAAATTGTTGGCGTCGGTTATCGTGCCCAAGCTAAGGGCCAGACGCTCAATCTTTCACTGGGCTTCTCGCACCCGGTCGACTACGAACTGCCTAAAGGTGTTACAGCGGAAACGCCGAAGAACACCGTTATCGTGCTGAAAAGCGCTGATAAGCAGCAGCTCGGCCAGTGCGCCGCGGAAATCCGCGCCTTCCGTCCCCCTGAGCCGTATAAAGGCAAGGGTGTTCGGTACGCCGACGAGCAGGTGCGTCGCAAAGAAGCCAAGAAGAAGTAAGGCAGGGTTATGAACGCGAAGAAAGAATCTCGTCTCCGTCGTGCCCGCCGCGCTCGCGCAAAGATCCGCGAGCTGGGCGTGTATCGCCTGTGCGTCAACCGTACCCCGCGTCACATCTATGCGCAGATTATCTCGCCGGATGGTGGCAAAGTGCTAGCCAGTGCTTCTACGCTGGACAAAGCACTGCGCGAGGGTGCGACCGGCAACTCAGATGCGGCCTCTAAAGTAGGTGCTCTGATTGCTGAACGCGCTAAAGAAGCAGGCATCACCCAGGTGGCCTTCGACCGTGCTGGCTTTAAGTATCACGGCCGCGTCAAGGCGCTGGCCGACGCCGCACGTGAAGGCGGCCTGGAATTCTAAAGGGTTTTACGATGGCGAAGAACGAACAGCAAAGCGGTGATCTGCAAGAGAAGTTAGTGCAGGTCAACCGCGTCGCCAAGGTGGTCAAGGGTGGTCGTATTTTCGGCTTCACCGCACTGACCGTCGTTGGTGATGGTAAAGGTCGTGTCGGTTTCGGACGTGGTAAGGCGCGTGAAGTGCCTGTCGCAATCCAGAAAGCGATGGATCAAGCTCGTCGCAACATGGTCAAGGTGAACCTTGCTGGCCATACGCTGCAGTACCCGGTCAAAGCCCGTCACGGTGCTTCCAAGGTGTACATGCAGCCGGCTTCCGAAGGTACCGGTATTATCGCCGGTGGCGCCATGCGCTCTGTACTAGAGCTTGCCGGTGTCCACGACGTACTGGCCAAGTGCTACGGTTCCACCAACCCGGTTAACGTGGTTCGAGCGACTGTTAAAGGTCTCTCCTCCATGCAAGCACCGGAAGACGTGGCCGCCAAGCGCGGTCTGTCTGTCGAAGCGATCACGGGGTAAGGCACCATGGCAGCAACGATCAAGGTTACCCAGATCCGCAGCACCATCGGCATTATGCCCAAGCACAAGGCTACTATTAAAGGCTTGGGTCTGCGTCGCATCGGTCATACGGTTGAACTGGAAGACACCCCTGCCGTACGCGGCATGATCCACAAGGTGAACTACCTTGTGCGCGTTGAGGGAGAGTAATCCATGAAACTCAATAACCTAAGCCCGGCTCCGGGCTCCAAACACGCTGCAAAGCGCGTTGGTCGTGGCATCGGTTCCGGTCTTGGTAAGACCGGTGGCCGTGGTCACAAAGGTCAGAAGTCACGTAGTGGCGGCAGTGTTAAGCCCGGTTTCGAAGGCGGTCAGATGCCTTTGCAGCGTCGTTTGCCGAAATTCGGCTTTACGTCTGCAAAATCTCTGGTCTCTGAAGAAGTGCGCCTGGCTGAGCTTGCTAAAGTTGCCGGTGGCGAAGTCACCATGGCATCTTTGAAAGAAGCCAACGTGCTGAAGGATTCTACGCTACACGCGAAGATCATCCTTTCTGGCGAACTGAAAACAGCGGTTACCGTTCGCGGAATCAAGGTCACCAAAGGTGCCCGTGAAGCGATCGAAGCCGCTGGCGGCAAGGTAGAGGACTAAATGGCCAAGTCAGGAAACATGCCGGCGATGGGCAGCGGTCTGAGTGAACTGTGGGCGCGTTTGCGCTTCGTGCTCCTCGCCATCGTGGTGTACCGTATTGGTGCCCACATTCCCGTTCCCGGTATCAATCCTGACCAGCTTGCTGCCTTGTTTAGGGAGCAACAGGGCACCATCCTGGGCATGTTTAACATGTTCTCGGGTGGCGCCCTGGAGCGCATGAGTGTTCTCGCCCTGGGCATAATGCCCTATATATCGGCGTCGATTATCATGCAGCTCATGACTGCGGTCTCCCTCATCTTGAACAGCTCAAGAAAGAGGGTGAGGCTGGCCGCCGCAAGATTAGCCAGTACACCCGCTACGGCACGGTGATACTGGCGCTTGTCCAGGCTACCGGCATGTCTGTCGGTCTGGCTAGCCAAGGCATCGCGTACACTGCTGACTTCAGCTTCTATTTCACCGCCGTGATTACCTTTGTATCAGGCGCGGTGTTTATGATGTGGCTGGGTGAACAGATTACCGAGAAGGGCATCGGCAATGGTATTTCGCTGCTGATCTTCGCCGGTATTGTCGCGGGACTGCCCAGTGCCGTGGGCCAAGCTTTCGAGCTTGCCCGTAATGAAGGGGCCTGGAATGTTCTGCCGCTGTTAGCGCTGTCAGTGTTAGGTATTGCGACAGTCGCCTTCGTGGTTTTCATTGAGCGTGGCCAACGCCGCCTCAAAGTGAACTATCCCCGGCGACAAGTGGGCAATAAGATGTATGCAGGGCAAAGTAGCTACCTGCCTTTGAAGGTTAACATGGCCGGTGTTATCCCGGCGATTTTTGCCTCCAGTATCCTGCTCTTCCCGGCCTCTATTGGTCAGTGGGTAGGTGCCGGTGAAGGTATGGAGTGGTTGCAGCGTGCATCTCAGGCATTAGGCCCAGGTCAACCGCTTTACATCTTGCTTTTCGCGGCGGCAGTGGTATTCTTCTGCTTCTTTTACACAGCGCTGGTCTTCAACCCCAAGGATGTGGCTGACAATCTTAAAAAGTCAGGCGCTTTCCTGCCGGGCATTCGCCCCGGCGAGCAGACCGCTCGCTATATCGACAAGGTCATGACACGTTTGACCCTGTTCGGTGCCTTGTATATCACTGCGGTTTCCTTGATGCCCCAGTTCTTGATTGTGGCGTGGAACGTGCCGTTTTTCTTCGGCGGTACCTCGTTGTTAATCGTAGTCGTGGTCATCATGGACTTCATGGCCCAGGTGCAGTCGCATCTCATGTCGCATCAGTATGACTCAGTGATGAAGAAGTCCAACCTGAAAGGCTACGGTAGCGGCGGTATCATGCGCTGAGGCGCCGTCCAACCCTATTAAGTTAGAGAGGAGCCGGTTTTTGGAGAAAGATCGATGAAAGTTCGAGCTTCCGTAAAGAAAATGTGCCGTAACTGCAAGATCATTCGTCGCAATGGCGCTGTCCGCGTCATCTGCAGCGAACCACGGCACAAACAGCGCCAGGGTTAATAGCCTGGGTTGTATTATGGTGCCAGCATACCCCTTGCCTTAGGGCAATTGATGGGGTATGCTGTTGCGCCTTTGTAGATGAATAAACGAGCAAGCCGCTCAAATTTCGGAGTAAGCTGATGGCCCGTATTGCAGGCGTCAATATCCCGGACAACAAGCATGCGGCGATCTCGCTGACCTATATCTTCGGGATTGGCCGTACCCGTGCTGAGCACATCTGTGCAGCAGCCGGTATCGCGCCTACTGCCAAGATCCAGGATCTGTCTTCTGAAGAAGTCGACACCCTGCGTTCTGAAGTTGGCAAGTACACCGTAGAAGGTGACCTTCGTCGTGATGTTACGCTTAACATTAAGCGTCTCATGGACTTAGGTTGCTACCGTGGTCTGCGTCATCGTCGTAGTCTTCCGCTGCGTGGTCAGCGGACTAAGACTAACGCGCGCACCCGTAAGGGCCCGCGTAAGCCGATCCGCAAATAACACGCACGTTCTGGCGTAAAGACAGGAATAGACATCAACATGGCTAACCCGCGTAGTAACCGTAAAAAGGTTAAAAAGCAGGTAGTGGATGCGATTGCGCATATCCATGCCTCTTTTAACAACACGATCGTGACGATCACAGACCGCCAGGGCAACGCTCTTTCTTGGGCGACTGCCGGTGGTTCGGGTTTTCGTGGTTCTCGCAGAGCACCCCGTTCGCTGCTCAAGTGGCAAGCGAACGTGCAGCAACTGCTGCAGCCGAGTATGGTGTGAAAAACGTAGATGTACTGGTTAAAGGCCCATAGTCCCGGTCGTGAATCCGCCGTGCGCGCACTGAATGCCGCCGGCTTCCGCGTGCAAAGCATCGTAGACGCGACGCCCATTCCCCATAATGGCTGCCGTCCGCCTAAGAAACGCCGCGTTTAAGGAGACAGATTCATGGCTCGTTATATTGAATCGAAGTGCAAACTGTCTCGTCGTGAAGGCACCGACCTCTTTTTAAAGAGTGGTGTGACTCCCTTCGAGAAAAAGTGTAAATCCGAGCAGATCCCGGGTGTACACGGCCAGCGTCGTCAGCGTCTTTCAGACTACGGCTTGCAGCTTCGCGAGAAGCAAAAGTACGTCGCATGTATGGCGTACTCGAAAAACAGTTCCGTAACTACTACAAAGAAGCCGCTCGCCTGAAAGGCGCGACCGGTGAAGTATTGTTGCAGTTGCTCGAATCCCGACTGGATAACGTCGTCTACCGCATGGGCTTCGGCTCGACTCGCTCTGAAGCGCGTCAGCTGGTCAGCCACAAGGCGATTTCCGTGAACGGCCGCACCGTTAACGTAGCTTCTTATCAAGTGAAGCCGGGTGACGTTGTTTCCATTCGCGAAAAGGCGAAAAACCAAGCTCGTATTCAAAGCGCGTTGTCCATTGCGGCCAACCGTGGCGATATCGCTTGGATCGAAATCGACGCCAAGAAGATGGAAGGCACTTTCAAGGCTCTGCCTGAACGCGGTGACCTGTCTGCCGACATCAACGAAAACCTGATCGTCGAGCTGTACTCCAAGTAAGCAGCATTTCTGTTTCTTGTCGATCTGGTGGCGGTTTAACCCCGCGCCAGATCGTACCGAGTACCAAGTATCCGTTTGGCAGCCTGAAAGGTGTTCATATGCAGCGTTCAGTGACAGAGTTTCTCCGTCCTCGCGACATCAAGGTCGAAGAAATCAGCGCACATCACGCCAAAATCGTGCTCGAACCGTTCGAGCGTGGCTTTGGTCACACCCTGGGGAATGCACTACGTCGCATTCTGCTTTCTTCTATGCCCGGCTGTGCCGTGGTAGAGGCTGAAATCGCCGGCGTCGAGCATGAATACAGTGCGCTCGAAGGGGTGCAGGAAGATGTCATTGAGATCCTCCTGAACTTGAAAGATGTTGCGATCAAGATGCACAGCCGCGATGAGGCGGTGCTCACGCTGAACAAGCAGGGCCCAGCCGTCGTCACTGCTGGCGACATTGCGCTTGATCATAGCGTCGAAATCGTCAACCCGGACCACGTCATTGCTCATGTCAATGAAGGTGCCGAGCTGAAAATTCAGCTTAAGGTAGCGCTGGGTCGTGGCTACGAGCCGGCTGACGCGCGCGGCTCTGATGAAGAGACACGTGCTATTGGCCGCCTGCAGCTGGATGCCACCTTCAGCCCTGTCCGCCGTGTTTCCTACTCGGTTGAAGCCGCTCGTGTAGAGCAGCGCACCGATCTCGATAAGTTAATTATCGATCTGGAGACCGACGGTACCCTGGATCCGGAAGAGGCTATCCGTCGCAGTGCGACCATCCTGCAGAGCAGCTGGCCGCCTTCGTCGACCTGGAAGCTGATAAAGAGCAGGAAGTCGAAGAGGAAGAGGATCATGTCGATCCAATTCTATTGCGCCCCGTAGACGATCTTGAGTTGACCGTTCGCAGCGCGAACTGCCTAAAAGCCGAGAATATTTACTATATCGGTGATCTTATTCAGCGCACAGAAGTGGAGCTGTTGAAGACGCCGAACCTCGGTAAAAAGTCTTTGAATGAAATCAAAGATGTATTGGCGGCTCGCGGCTTGTCCCTTGGCATGCGGTTGGAAAATTGGCCACCGGCAAGCCTGAAGGACGACAAAGCCTCCGCGTGAGCGTCGACTTGAGTCCCAGTTTGGTAAGGAATTACAACCATGCGTCATCGTAAGAGTGGTCGTCATCTGAATCGCACCAGCTCGCATCGTCAGGCCATGTTCAAGAACATGTCTGTCTCGCTGGTCGAACATGAAGTCATTAAGACAACCCTGCCGAAAGCCAAGGAGCTGCGTCGCGTTATCGAGCCGCTGATCACCTTGTCTAAGCAGGATAGCGTTGCAAACCGTCGTTTGGCGTTTGCCCGCACGCGCTCTAAAGAAGCCGTCGGCAAACTGTTCAACGAACTAGGTCCGCGTTATGCCGAGCGTCCGGGCGGTTACGTCCGTATTCTCAAGTGCGGTTTCCGCACCGGCGACAACGCGCCTATGGCGTTCGTTGAGCTAGTTGACCGTCCGGTTGTTGAAGAAGCCGCTGCAGAAGAGTAATCCTCTGCGCCAGAGCCTCTTTGGTGGCGAATGAAAACCGACCCCCAGTGGGTCGGTTTTTTATGGACGCATTAATCTTCTCTTTTTCTACGCTTAACTGCCTGTTAATCACCTATACTCGGCTTATTATTAAACGTAGTGAGCGGTACCATTTCGCCTGCCCAAGCCTTGCGTTGTTCCTGGAGTGTGGCATGGTAGTGAAGCTGTGGCAGAGTGTTCAAACAGTCGTTAGAACTAGCGCATTGATAACAAGCAAGGGGCAGGTATGTATGCGAGGATAAAAAGCGCTGTCGGGGGAGCATCGGCGATAGGGTTTTTGAGTATGCTAATGCTGCTCATACTCGCGATGGTCACCACTGCGCATGCCGACAATCCGCGTTACGCGGGTATCGTCGTGGATCTGGACAATGGCGAAGTGCTTTACGCCGAGAATATTGACGATCAGCGTTACCCTGCGTCCCTCACCAAAATGATGACGCTCTATCTCACCTTTGAAGCGTTAGAAGAGGGTACGCTGCGCCTGGATCAACCCTTGCCTGTCTCCCGCTTATGCGGCCGCCAAGCCCGCTGTTAAACTGTGGCTGTCTGCCGGCAGCTCGATTCCTGTGGACACCGCCATTCGTGCACTCGCTGTTCGCTCAGCGAATGACGTTGCCGCCGTGGTCGCCGAAGCCCTGGGCGGCAGCGAAGCGCATTTTGCGCAAATGATGACCACCAAAGCCCGCGAGCTAGGCATGCACGCTACCACCTTTCGCAATGCTTCCGGCTTGCCGGATGACGGCCAAATCACCACGGCCCGTGACATGCTAACGCTCTCGGTACGCGTGATGCAGGACTTTCCCCAGTACTACCACTACTTCGGCTTGCAAGAATTACCTACCGCGGCACCCGGCATACCAGTCACAATCGCTTGGTGCGTGACTACCCGGGCGCCGATGGCCTAAAGACCGGTTTTATTCGTGCCTCTGGCTTTAACGTGGCGACCACCGCAATGCGCGGTAACCGGCGCTTGGTTGGTGTTGTGATGGGCGGTTTTTCATCCCAGTCCCGGGATACCCACATGGCCAACCTGCTCGACCGCAGCTTCCTGCGCGCATCGCTGCGTGACCAGCAAAGCTGGATGGGCGACACCAACTTCTCGCGGGAATTTATGGCCTTTGCGCCTCCTGCCCAGCCGGTTGCCCCCCACAGCCTGCGCCCCAGCAACCTCTTCTGGCGGTGGTCGAAACCACTACCTTGTCGCCATCGGCCAACGCCACCCCCTCGACGCCGGTGGTTGACCTTGAAGAGCAGCTAGCCGATATAGTCACCATTCAGCGCCCCCCTGCCGCCAGCGAAGAGCCGCAGCCCGACCCTCTACAAGCGTTTATTGAGCGGGAGCGTCAGATGGCCGCCGCCAATAATGAAGTGGGCGGCGGCTGGGGTGTGCAAGTTGGCGCTTTTAGTCGCGAAGCCCAAGCGCGGCAATTGGCACAGCAGGCGGCTCAACGCATCGCCCAGAGTTTAGGCGGGCGCGTTGCTGTGGACACGGTAGAGGGCCAAAACCCGGTTTATCGCGCCCGGCTAATGGCGTTGGACGAGCAGCGCGCTCGCCAAGCCTGCCGCGAGCTGCACTCCCAGGGAATGGACTGCATGGTAGTCAACGCCAGCTTATAAGGGGTGAGCTGCTATCGCCCCGCCAATGGCTAATTGGCGGGGTTTTTTGCTTTTGGGCCACTCTATCGTGCCCAGCTAACAGGGGAGATCGCGGTGACAACCTCGCTGAAAGGCATACTCTGCATGTGTTTGGGCGTTCTTTTTCTCGCCCTAGGCGACGCCGTTTCCAAGTGGTTAGGCGAAGTGCACTCACCACTGCAGATTATTTTCTTCCGTGCCTTGGTATCGCTACCGCTGATTGCGCTGCTGGCGCATTTTGCCGGAGGGTTACGCAAGCTGCGCACGAAACGCCCGGTCGTTCATTTACTGCGCGGGCTGATCTATACCGCCACCATGGTCTGTTTCGTGTGGGGGCTAACGCTGCTACCCCTGGCGGAAGCCACGGCGATTGCCTTTGTGGCACCGCTGTTTGTAACCCTGCTTTCGGTACCATTGCTGGGTGAGCGCATTGACCCACCGGTGCTGATCGCATCTTTGGTGGGGTTTGCGGGGTACTGATCGTGGTGCGGCCCAACGGCGAGGCGTTTCAGGTGGGCGCGCTGGTATTGGTAGGCGCGGCGCTATTTTATGCGCTGATGATGATTACCGCCCGGCGCTACGGCGCCCGGGAACACCTTTGGGCCATGCTGTTTTACATGACCTGTGTGCCGCTGCTGGTGACCGCGCTAACACTCCCCTGGGTGTGGCAAACACCCCAGCCGTGGCACTGGGTAGGCTTTTTTGCCTCCGGTATATTGGGCGTTGCGGCCACCGCTTTTATCACTCTGGCCTTTCGCTTTGCCCCTGCGGCCATCGCCGCGCCGTTTGATTACACCGCCATGCTTTGGGCGGTACTGCTGGGGTGGTGGTTTTGGGGCGAAATGCCGGATCTCTGGGTCTGGGTAGGCAGCGCCTTGATAATGGGCAGCGGCCTAGCGGTGGCGTATCACGACCGGCGCACGACCCTGAAACGTCGTCCAACGGCGTAAACACAGGTTACTTTTTGATCCAGGTCACGGAAGCCGTGAGCTTGCCAAAATGGCGGGTTTGGGCTGGTTATAATCCAGCTCTTTCGGCGCAGCCCGCTGCGTGCCATCGTCCTGATCACGGTGACCCTCTATGCAAGCCCCCGAACGACTGAAGCAAGCTCCCGAACTGCTTTCCCCGCCGGTACCTTCAAGAACATGCGTTACGCCTTTGCCTATGGCGCTGATGCGGTTTACGCGGGGCAGCCGCGCTACTCTCTGCGGGTGCGCAACAACGATTTTAAAATTGATAACTTACACCGCGGCATTGAGTACGCCCATGTCCGAGGCAAGCAGTTTTACGTGGCATCCAACATTGCCCCTCACAACAGCAAACTGAAAACCTACCTACAGGATATGGCGCCGGTGATCGAGGCAGGGCCCGATGCGCTGATTATGTCGGATCCCGGCCTGATTATGATGGTACGCGAACGCTGGCCGGAACAAGCCATCCACCTCTCGGTGCAATCGAATGTCGTCAACTGGGCTGCCGCCCAATTTTGGCAGCAGCAGGGTATCAGCCGCATCATTTTGTCCCGGGAGCTGTCACTGGAAGAGATCGGCGAAATACGCGAAAAGTGCCCAGGCTTAGAGATCGAAACCTTTGTCCACGGCGCACTGTGTATCGCCTACTCAGGGCGCTGCCTGCTGTCGGGCTACTTCAACCATCGCGACCCTAACCAAGGCACCTGTACCAACGCGTGTCGCTGGAAATACAACACCATAGCGGCGACCCACGATGACAAGGGCGACTTGATCGCCGCCCAGGGAGTTGGCACCGCAACCGCCGACAACCAGGATGAGCTTTCGGCGCTGATTGAGGACGCTTCCCGCCCCGGCAAGCTGATGCCTGTGTATGAAGATGAGCACGGCACCTACATCATGAATTCCAAGGATCTGCGCGCGGTGCAGCATGTGGCTCGGCTGACGCAAATGGGCGTGGCATCGCTAAAGATCGAGGGGCGCACCAAGTCCCATTATTACGTCGCGCGTACCGCTCAGGTCTATCGGCAAGCCATTGATGACGCCGTCGCTGGGCGCCCCTTTAATAAACGGCTAATGGATGAACTTGAGAACCTGGCGAATAGAGGCTACACCGAGGGCTTCTATCAACGCCATGTGCACGGTGAGTTCCAACGCTATGAGCAGGGGCACTCCATCGGCGTTCACCAGCAGTTCGTCGGTGAAGTGCTGGGTTTTGATCCGGCTCGCGGCACCTTGGAAGTCGAGGTTAAAAACCGTTTCGAAGTGGGGGATGGTATGGAGCTTATGCTGCCAGGAAGCAATCACCGCTTCGTGCTCGACCATATCGAGAACTTACGAGGCCAGGCGCAGAGTGCAGCCCCTGGCTCGGGGCATCGAGTGCGAATCCCTCTCCCCAAGGTCAGCATCACCCCTGAACAGCTTGAGTTTGCGCTGTTAATGCGTGATCTCGCGCCTACCAAGGCAGCACAATCTGAATCGTTAGGGGTAGCGATCAGCTAAACGCATAAACGTCCATGGCAAGCACCCCGTGCTCCACGCTATGGTGCAGCTGGGTTGCCTCGCCTCCGGCCCCCATGGCTACCAGCAACGGTTGAAAATGCTCAGGGGTTGGATGGTTCTTCTCGGCGTTGGGTGCGCGCTCCCAGCTAAGTAGAGCGTCGCGATCATTGGCGATCAGGCGCTCGCTCACCCAGGAGGCGAACTCATCGACCCAGGCAGGCATCGGGCTCTCCAGGGGCATGATTTCATAAAGATTATGGGTCAGGCTGCCCGAACCGATAACCAAAACTCCTTCTTCCCGCAGTACCGACAGGCGCTCGCCCAGTGCCACCAGCTCCACATTGCTCCAGCGCACTGGAAGCGACAGCGAAACAACCGGCACATTGGCGTCAGGAAACATCAACGAAAGGGGCACCCAGGCGCCGTGATCAAGGCCACGCTCTACCCGCTCGGCGCCCAGTAACAGGGCCAGCCGTTCAGCCAGTTCAGGTTCGCCAGGGGCGGGATACTGGCACTCGAAAAGCGCCCGTGGGAAGCCACCAAAGTCGTGGATGGTCTCCGGCTTGGCGCTGGTACTAACCTTGAGCGCCAGGCTCTCCCAGTGTGCCGACACCACGACCACCGCCTTGGGTGACAGCTGTGTGCCCAGTTCGCGGAGGAAATCGTGAGCCGGGGTTTTATTAAGCGCCAGCATGGGTGAACCATGGGAGATAAATAGGCTAGGTAACATGAGTGAGTCTCCACAGCAGTATTGCCAGCGCTGGCGGTGAGGCAAGGGCTGGCAATAGGGTTAGGTGTTAGGCGAAGCGGGGCTTAACACCCAGCGGCCGCTGCCCAGGCCCGCTTGCACGATTAACGCCAGCGTCCAGAACACCGGGAATTCCCAGCCGCCGCCAGCATTTGAGAACATCCAGCCGTTGCCAAGGTGCACCCAGGCAGCGCCAAGCAGTACCGGCACCAGGGCCAGGCTTACCCAGCGGGTGTACACACCCAGAATCAGGGCGGCTCCACCGCCGATTTCGGCTGCAATGGTCAAGTAGGCCAGAAATCCGGGTAGACCCAGTGATTCAAAATAGCCGACGGTGCCGGGCAGGGTAAACACAAACACCTTGAGCAAACCGTGGGCCAGCGCCATCACACCCAGCGCAACACGCAGTAGCGAGATGGCATGGGGCTGTAGAGAGAGCTGTAGAGAGGGCTGTAAAGCGGGAGAGTGAGTATGCGTTGTCATAGAAGTAGCTTCCATCGAGTGGTTGATGACGCTACTTTACAGCCGGATAAGATCGAGATAATCAGCTTATTTTGCACATCACTGTTGCGAAATTGGCGACAATCCAATGCTTTGCTCCCAAACCGGCGGATCGCCCCATGCTTCGGTAAGCAGGTCGATAAAGCGCTCCACCTTGGCGGGCAGGTAGCGCCGGGCCGGGTAGAGCGCGTGCACATCAAGCCGCACCGGTGGCTCATTGGTCAAAATGGGCACTAAACGCCCGCTGGCGATACTCTCTGTAACCAGAAAGCTGGGTTGCTGAGCGATGCCCAGGCCCGCTTCCGCGACGTGGGTGATAACATCGCCGTTATTGCTTTCCAGCGGGCCATTGACCGTCAACGACTGTGTGGCAATCTGCCAGTCAGCACTCTGCTGGCCGCTGCGATAGCGCAGGCAGCGGTGCTCGGCAAGGTCTTTAACGCTGCGGGGTTCTCCGTGGCTGGAAAGGTACTCCGGCGAGGCGCAAAACAGCAGTCGGCAGCGGGTCAGACGACGTGCCACCAGGCTGGAATCAGGCAGGCTGCCGATACGAATGGCCAAGTCATACCCCTCTTCCAGCAGGTCGACGCGGCGGTCGTTCAGATCCAGACGCACTTCAAGCGCTGGATGGGCCTGCATAAATTGAGCGACGAGTGGCGCCAGATAGCGGGTGCCAAAGCTCATCGGCCCATTCACTCTCAGCCGCCCGCGCACATCGCTGGTACCTTGGCCCACCTCGGCGGCGGCTTCATCGAGCGCTTGCAGCACCCCTTGGGCGCGAAACAGATAGCGCTCTCCGGCCTCGGTGAGGTGAAGCCGCCGCGTGGTGCGCTGTATCAGGCGCGCCCCAGCGTCTCTTCCAGTGCCATGACCTGACGGGATACCCGCGTGCGGGAAAGATCCAGCGCTTCGGCGGCTCGGGTGTAGCTACCCAGTTCAGCTACCCGCACAAAAGCGACGATATGCTCCAACTGATTCATGACGCCGAAGCGGCCTGGAAAACCTGAAAAGCGCGCGCTGCCTGGTAGGGGTCGGGCTGGCCGCAAATGGCCGAGATCACTGCTAAGCCGTTCGCCCCTGCCCGCTGAACGCTAATGGCGTGTTCAGCCTTTAGCCCACCAATGGCCACGCTGGGCAGCGGGCAAGCCTTGGCCAAAGACGCCAGGCCGCCAAAGCCGATCGGCTGGGCGTGATCCTGTTTGCTCACGGTGGCGAACACGGGGCCAATCCCCACATAATCGAGTAGCTCAACCGGTGCGGCTTGCAGCTGGGCGAGGGTGTTGATCGACAGGCCAATGATCGCTTGTCCACCTAATACCCGGCGGGCTTCCTGAACGGCGGCATCGCTCTGGCCGACGTGCAGGCCATCTGCCTGGCTCTCTAGCGCTACCTGTAAGCGGTCATTAATAATCAGCGGCACACCGCTACCCGCCAGCACCGCTTTGAGTCGCTTGGCTTGGGCCAACATCTGTTCGTCGCTGGCGTGCTTATCACGCAACTGGACGATGGTGACACCGCCTTGCACCGCTGCCTCAACCGTCTGCTCCAAGCCCGCCTCTCTGCACAACCCCGCGTCAGTCACTAAATAGAGCGATAGATTAAGCGCCATGGCTGGCCTCCAGTTGAGAAAAGGTGGTGAGGTCGTCGGGGGTGAGTTGGTACAGTGCATCCAGCAGCGCCACTTGAAAGCTGCCAGGCCCCTGGGCGTTACTGCCCGCGCGCTCACCGGCGACCGCAAAGCAGGCCAGGGCGGCGGCTGTTGCGCCCAGCGGCGCTTCACGGTTGGCGGCCACAAAGCCTGTCACCAGGGCGCTTAGCCCGCAGCCTAGCGTTGTCACCCGGGGCATTAAGGGGTGGCCACCGTTAATACGGTAGTGCTGTGTGCCGTCTGTCACCCAGTCGCTTTCCCCTGTCATCGCGACGATACAGCCATTTTTTTGCGCCAGGGCGATGGCTGCGTCCACGGCTTGCTCCGTAGCGGCCGTCGAGTCCACCCCGCGGCCCTGGCTGGCTAAGCCGTTAAGGGCAAGAATCTCCGACGCATTGCCACGAATCACGCTGGGGTTAGCGGCCAGCAGTTTAGCGCACAGCGTTTGGCGGTAGCGGGTGGCGCCCACGGCGACGGGGTCTAACACCCAGGGCACGCCATGTTCATGGGCGGTCGCAGTGGCGGTCAACATGGCGTCAGCCCAGTGGGCAGAGATGGTGCCGATATTAATCGAAAGCCCCGCGGAAATAGCCGTGAACTCCGCGACTTCTTCAGGCGCATGCAGCATGGCGGGGGACGCCCCGGTGGCTAACAGCAGGTTGGCCGTGCTGTTCATGGCCACATAGTTGGTCATACAGTGAACCAGCGGTGTGGCGGCGCGCAGCGTCGCAAGGTAATCGCCAAGCGGGCGTAGAGTCATAGCATCCTCCCGGCAGGGAGGTGGTAAGCGTTACCACGACTCCCTACGCCGGTGTTATCCGGTTCAGGTTCAAAGGGTGCTTCTCAGCCCAACCATCATGGAGGGCGCCCCTGTCGAGGGATTACTATCCTTGCCTGAAGTCACCCTGTAAAGCCCCGGAGATGGAGGCTGGTCATCTAACGGAACGAAATACGTGTCCCGTAGGTAAGCATTTCATCAGGCGTCATCGCTTTACCCTCTACCCCAATCATCTCGTCACCACACTGGTCGGCGAAGGTCAGCACGCCGTGGGTCAAGCCCAGTTGACCCAGTGTGTCGCGAATCTCACCGGTGCCCAGAAAAGTGCTGACATGACCCTTGTTATCGCTCAAGTCAGATACACCGTTGGCGTGATGAAAACGCACCTTGTAGATGCCATCCATGGATTCAACTTCCACAATGGGCGAAAAACCGTTTTGGAGCGCATTGGAGAGCTGTTTCAGCGTCAGGTGGTCACCCAGCGTCATATCGATCGCACTCATGGAAAACTCCTGTGGACGCCTCAAAGGTAGGGCATCGCTCATGTTGCGGGAACTGCTTTTGTAAAGCTTATGAATAATAAGTGTAGGGTTTTTGTTTAGTATTGCCAGTGCGCTTAATGTGACACTGCGTTGGCGAATCCTACATGCTTGTAAGGGCTGGTATTATGGCCTTAAAGCCCCCATGGTAAGCGGTAAGTGAGGCTCAATGGATTCAATGATCAGCATCAGCGACAGGAGAGCAAAATGAGTTTTCAAGGCGAGCAGCACCCCGGCGTCGTGGCTACACCACCCCAAACCCAAGGGTTTCGTTTAAATCACACCATGCTGCGGGTGAAAGATCCTGAGCGGGCACTGGCGTTCTACTCAAAAGTGTTTGGTATGCAGGTGATGCGGCGGCTGGATTTCGAAGAGATGCAGTTCTCGCTCTACTTCCTGGCCAACCTGGAGCCCAGCGACAGCGTTCCAGAAGAGGCCCAAGCGCGTACCGCCTGGACGTTTAGCCAGAAAGGCCTGCTGGAGCTGACCCACAACTGGGGGACTGAAGACCAGCAAGATTTCGCCTATCATGATGGCAACGCGGAGCCCCAGGGCTTTGGTCATATCTGCTTCAATGTACCGGACTTGGCCGCGGCCCAGGCGTGGTTCGACGAGCACGACGTGACCTTTGTGAAACGCGCCGATCAGGGCAAGATGAAAGATGTTATCTTCGTTAAAGACCCGGACGGTTACTGGATCGAAGTGATTCAGGCAGACCTGATGGTGGGGAAGAGCGACTCTTGAGGGACGCCAATGGCTGAACTACTGTTCCGGCTGCGCCATGTGACCGACGAAGAAGCCATGGAGGTGCGTGACCTGCTGGCCGCCCATGGCTTTGATACCTATGAGACCCAGGCGGGCTTTTTCCGTCTGGGAGTCGACGCTATTTGGCTGCGCAACCCGCATCAACACGACGCCGCCGTCGCCGCGTTAGCGACCTACCAGGCGGAGCGCCTTGAGCGCGCCCAGCGCGAGCACCAGGCGGCGGTTGAGCGGGGGGACGCCGAGACGCTGTGGCGTCGCTTGGCCGCTCATCCGTTGCAGGTCGTGCTAGTGCTACTGGCCGTGGGGCTTATTGCCGCCCTAACGCTACTGCCGTTTTTAGGCTTGTCCCGCACCTGACTGTGAACCTATCAGCCTAAGCGGGCGGCAGGTGCCCCCGTTTGAGGTACATCATGACCCCGTCCTCACCGGCCGTTAGCGCCGGCGCTGCGCCACTCGGGTAGCGGCACCAGGTGCCCGCCGTGTAGCTCTGCTCGCTATCGCTTAGCGTGCCTTCCAGAATCAAAAACTCGAGACCGCCCAGCAGCGTGGGGTAGGTAATGGAAGTGCCCGCCGACCAGCGTTCCAGGCTGGTGCGCTCCTGCTTGTAGGTGTGCAGCATCTTGTAGGCGATGCGCGGCCGCCGGTCTGGCTGCCAGGGCAGCCGGTGGGCGGGCACCGCCAGCTGGAGCGTGTCGTTGGGATCGAACTGGTGCAGTTTGACAAAGATCAGCGCGCCTTCCTCGCCAATCTGCGGGGTATGGCCGGTGCCGATGGGGTTGCGCAAGTAGCTGCCG
Source organism: Vreelandella olivaria (assembly GCA_004295565.1). Taxonomy (GTDB): domain Bacteria; phylum Pseudomonadota; class Gammaproteobacteria; order Pseudomonadales; family Halomonadaceae; genus Vreelandella; species Vreelandella olivaria. The sequence continues at coordinate 196,152 of AP019416.1, forward strand.
GCGGCGTAGCGCCCATGCTCATCGGCGAACACCCCTTCCAGCACCAGAATTTCTTCGCCGCCACCGTGGGTATGCCGCTCAAACTGGGTGTTGGGGGCGTAGCGAACGAGGCTGGTCGCGCGGGCAACTTCGTCACCAATTCGGTCAAACATCATGCGCTCTACCCCCGCGCTGGGGGAGTCGACCCACTGGTACTCTTCCGGGGTAACACAGGCAAAGTGGCTAAAATCGGCGTTTAGACGCATGGGAATGGCTCTTCGCAGTGAAGGTAAGTGACGGGGAGGAGGGGGACTAGTCTCCTTATTGATAGCAAAAATGCAACTTTCGGTTGTTTGCTAAGCATTATGTGAAGGTGTGACCCTTTACAAATAAGCCACTAAATGCGTTGGTGTAGATGAGAAAAGAGCTCGGTATCCTTGGTGGCCCATCAATCTTAAGTTGGGCGCAGGATAGTGACGCTGTGATTACTGAAGATTGATGTGACGGATTCACCTGCATCGGTGATTAGAACCCAGCGAGCTGGATATGGCGTCCAGTGCTGTTGACTGGCGCGTCCGATCTTAGTGGCATCAGCCAGGACATAAACTTCTGCAGCACGAGCAATCATGGCTTCCTTAAGCCATGATTGCTCGGGACTTGCCTCACAAAGGCCGTGCTCGGTGACACCATCAGCGCTCACAAAGACACGATCCACCGTCAGGCGAGAAAGCGCCTCGTAAGCGAGAGGGCCGTATACTGTCATACTTGGCGCTCTCAAATCCCCCCTAGCACGGTTGTACGGCCTTCGGGGAGCTGTGTTAACAAGGGCAGTGCCGCTATATTATTGGTAATAACGTGTAAGCCTTTCCTTTCGCTTAAACGTGCTGCAAGTGCGGCGGTAGTTGTGCCGCCATCCAGCAGTAACGTATCTCCATCCTGAATGCATTCTAGTGCTTTTTCAGCAAGACGAAGCTTGATATCCCCCTGGCGCACGCGGCGTTGCTCCAGTGTTAGCTCAGGTTCACGCTGGCCTATTGATGTGGCAGCGCCGCCATAGGTGCGTACCAAAAGCCCTTCTTTTGAGAGTGCACCCAAATCGCGACGGGCGGTCGCTTCGGAAATGCCGAAATGGCTGCACAGTGCCTCAATGCTACAAACACCCGAACGTACTGCTTCTAGCATGGCTTTACGTCTCTTGACGACTTTCATATGAGCCCCTGCAGTTTTATTAACATATCGATATGAGAGCCGATGGCATTGCCGATATCAATGGTTAGTTTTATATTTTTGATTGAAATGATCATATTCTGTATAGACATTGGTATATTATGCTTTAGGATAATTTTGTATTTTAATGCTAAAAATCAATTATTTGCATTAAGATGTTGAGTTTTTCTATTTTGAGAAGCTCAATGGATGTATTGCCAAAAAGGATCATAAAGATCATTTTGTTTCTTGTTGCGGGTTTTTGATTGGTTCGGTCGTTAGGTGGCGAGAGAATGCTTTTAGCGATCTATGCCGTTATCAATAAAGGTAGTGAGAAATGGTACTCAAAAGAACGGACTGCTGGTTAGCTATTTTACTTTTGGTATTTTGTGCTTTTGCTGCTTGGCGCACAACATTTATGCCCTCCTCGGGAGCAGGTAGCCAGGCAGGGCCAGCCTTTTTCCCATGGCTTGCTATTGGTGGCATGGCACTTTTGTCAGTAGGACTTTTAGTCCGAGGGCTGCGCTCGTCGCCTGAGCCAAATGCATCTGAAACTACTTCGTCTGGAATTCAATACGCCACTATTGTGCTTATGCTTTTCATTTTCCTAATGATTGGCTATGCAATGGTTTTTGAGCGTATCGGATATCTGCCCAGTACATTAGCTACGTTCGTCATCGGTATGCTGTTACTGCGTGAGCGGCGTATTACCCAGTTCTTATTGATGCCAGCTCTTATCATTGCCTGCGTTTACTTTGGCTTTACCCACCTGCTGAGTGTCTACCTACCTAGTTAGCCACTCCTTTAGACAATAATCATTAAATACATTGGAGAACAACAAATGAGCAAGTTTCTTCCAGCCCTCGCTGCCCTAGGTTGTGGCGTTTTGTTTACCGCGGCTTCTGCATATTCGGCTGATTACCCGGTACGTCCCGTACAGGTTATCGTGCCGTACTCAGCCGGTGGTGGCACGGATCTCTCTGCCCGAATCATGGCCGATACCATGGAGGAGTATCTGGGTAATTCGCTGGTGGTACGTAACCAGCATGGTGGTGGTGGCTCAATTGGTACCAGTGCTACCGTTCATGCACGGGCTGATGGCTATACGCTTGGAATGGGGGCTCAAGGGCCCTTGGCGATGCTGCCCCACTACGGAGGCGTCGACTATAGCCTGGGTGATGTCGAGTTTCTCGCCTTAATGGGGCGCAACCTGATTGTTGTAGCGGGCTGCCAGGGCGCGCCGTTTGAAGATGTGGAAGGATTTATTGAGTACGCACGAGAGCATCCAGGACAAGTCCGCGTAGGAAACTCAGGAGCTGGTGGCGCTAATCATATCGCGATTGCAGGGTTTGGCAATGCCGCTGGTCTTGAGTTTAACAACATGCCTTTCGCTGGTGCTTCGGCAGCAGTGACCACCTGTGTGGGAGGGCACATAGATGCGGTTGTCGCTTCACCCGCGGAAGTATTGCCACAAATTGAGGCTGGTAGCATCAAGGCGCTGCTGGTGATGGAAGAGGAACGCATCGATGTGCTGCCTGATACTCCAGTCCCGGAAGAACTGGGTATCGACTTTACCTATCCGCCTGGAAAGGGGTTATTGCGCCGGTCGGTATGCCGGATGACGTTAAAGAAACGCTATCCGAAGCGTTGCGTAACACCTTCCAGGATGAAAGGTTTTTGGCTCGAATGGAGGAGATGGGGAATTTGTAGACTACCGTTCGGGCGAAGATTTCCGAGAGCTGGCTGAAGGTGACTCGGCCGTTGCTGAGGAAATCATTCGTCAGTTAGGTATGTACGGCGTCAACCAATAATACTGCAACTACCTGCCCCCGGCATTTTAGCGGGGGTAGATAGTTTTGGCTGTTTTTTTATTAAGCAGGTCGCTATGGAAATTTCATCGTATGTATTGGCGGTCTTTGATCCGAGTATTCTTTGGGTCATTGCGCTAGGTACGTTGGGCGGAATGATCATTGGTGCTCTTCCAGGGCTAACCGCCACCATGGGAGTCGCGTTGCTTATTCCTTTGACCTTCGGAATGGCGCCGGTCATGGGCTTGAATATGCTCATTGGTATTTATATTGGCGGTATTTATGGTGGATGCATATCTGCCATCCTTTTGCGTACACCAGGAACCCCGTCTTCTGCAGCTACAGTGCTTGATGGTTACCCGCTGGCTCAGAAAGGTGAAGCAGGTAAAGCGCTGGGGATGGCAACCATTGCATCATTTGTAGGCGGGATTTTTGCGGCCGTTGTGCTTGCCTCACTGGCCCCACAGCTTGCAACGCTGGCACTGAAGTTTGGACCAGCAGAGTACTTCGCGTTGGCGATCTTTGGCCTGACGATTATTGCCAGTCTATCGGGGGATATTCTGAAAGGGGCTATCGCGGGGCTGGCGGGGGTGCTCATTGGCAGTGTAGGTGCGGATCCTATTAGCGGTATCTCACGTTATACTTTTGGTGTGCCGGGGTTTGCTTCGGGGTTCTCTTTTACGCCCGCGCTGATAGGGCTATTCGCGCTTTCTGAGGTGTTCGTTCAAATTGAGAAAATCTTAAGCGATCGTGTGGAGCGCATGAAAGTGGGCGGCATCTGGCCGACGCGCTCGGAGATGAAAGCAAGCGGGATGCCTATGTTAAGAGGCTCCTTGATCGGAACCTTTATTGGTATCATTCCGGGAACAGGTTCGGGTACTGCCGCCTGGATAAGCTATAACGAAGCCCGGCGCACATCTAAAACGCCAGAAAAATTCGGCACTGGCCATATCCCTGGCGTCGCCGCGACTGAAAGCGCGAACAACGCCGTTTGTGCTGCAGCCCTTATTCCACTGCTGGCGCTTGGGATTCCTGGCGACGTGGTTACCGCAGTGCTAATGGGAGGCTTGATGATTCAGGGGTTGGCGCCCGGCCCAATGCTGTTCCAGCAGCACCCAGAAGTTGTCACGGGGATTTTCGCCGGAGTATTTGTGGCGACTATTTTCATGCTGATTTTTGGCTTGTTGGGCATTCGTTTCTTTACTCAGATATTAAGAGTTCCCCGGCGGCTTCTGACAATGGCCATCGTTATCTTTTTGCTTCGTTGGCTCTTGGGCAATCAATCTTAATGTCGTCGATCTCTACACGATGGTGGGGTTTGGTGTATTGGGCTTCTTTATGCAGAAATACGGTTTCTCCCAGGCGGCACTTTGTATCGCGTTGATACTGGGGCCGATGGCCGAGTCCAACTTACGCTTGGGGCTTATGAGCGCAAGGGATGATCTCTGGGTTTTCCTCTCCGGGCCGATTACACTCCTTTTCCTGGGCTTGGCTTTACTGTCGCTATTGTTGCCGATGTTGCGCACTTGGCGCCAGCAACGCCGCGTAAGCTTTAGCCCCGTTGAGGAAGGGGTTGCCCGAGTAGGTTCTGCTGCTATTTCATTTTTCTTAAGTCTTTAAACACAATCGCCGCCAGAATTTCTGGCGGCGATTGTGTTTGTTGCAGGTCTGGGTCGAGGATGGGCTGTCTATGCAGTTTATGCGTTGACCGGATGCTTCGGCTCTTTGCCACGCAGTACTGCTAGTACATCCTCAACGCAGGTAGTGCTTAGTGTGGTGAGGGCGTTCTCGGTGTAACCGGCGATATGGGAACTGACGATCACATTATCCAGCGTGTAGAGCGGACTGGAAGTGAGCGGCTCCTGTTCGAAGGCATCAATGGCCGCTCCGGCTAAGCGTTTTTCCTTAAGTGACTCATAGAGCGCCTGTTCGTCCACGATGCCGCCGCGTGCGGCGTTAATTAGCATGGCGGTGGGCTTCATTAATGCCAGACGTTCGGTGTTGATCAGGTGGTGCGTTTGTTCCGAAAGCCCCACATGCAGGGTGAGGAAGTCGGCTTCACGACATAGGGTATCGAGATCGACAAGTTCCACACCTAAGGCCGTTACTGCTTCGGGATTGGCGAAGGGGTCGTAGGCTAGCACGCGCATTTCGAAGCCAGTGGCTCGTTTGGCGACAGCCTGCCCGATGCTTCCAATGCCGACGATGCCCAGCGTCATGCTGTGAACGTCATGGCCAAAGCAGCGCGGCCACTCACCTGCACGGGTAGCGGCGTCCACCCGTGGCAGATCACGAGCCAGGGAGAGCAGCAGTGCGAAGGTGAAGTCGGCAACGGCATGTCGGTTGGCCGCTGGCACGTTGGTTATACGAACGCCGTGACGCTGGGCCGCCGCAAGATCAATATTGTCTACGCCTACACCATGCTTGCTCACGACCTTTAGGTTGGGCAGCGAACTGAAGACAGCTTCGGTCATGGGATTAAAGGCGACGATGGCGCCATCGGCATCAGCGGCGCGGGCAATGAAGTCCGCTTCGCTGATATCGGCGGGCAGGTTCTCTAGCGTCACGCCTGCCGCCTTGAGCAGGTCGTAAGGATATGCCGAGTACTTGGCAAAAGAGGGGGAGGTGCAGACGATTTTCACGCAAGCTCCTTAAAAAGGCTGAGCTGATGGCGGCTGGCGACGATATCGGAAAGTTCAGGTACGAACTTGTCGCCTTCACCTTGCTTGAGTGCGCTGGCGTAAAGGTTGTTCACAGCGTGGGCAACGCCCGCGTCGACCTCCAGGGCATCGGCTAAGGCCGCTACGTAACGAATATCCTTGCCTGCATTCGCCAGAGTAAAACGATGGGCATTGCGGTCACGTTCCAGCACATACTGGAAAAACGTCTGGTAGAAACCACTATCCATACGCGAACCACGAATGACGCTGTCAAAAACTTGAGGCGTGATGCCAGCTTTAGCGCCAATGGTCAAAGCCTCGGAGAAAACTGCACCATAGCTCATCGCCAGAAACTGATTCAGCAGTTTCATGGTGTGGCCGGTACCAACGCCGCCACAGTGCAGGATCTTGCCCGCCCATGATTCGAGTACTGGGCGCAAGCGTGCCAAAGTATCGTCATCACTACCGACAATGGCTTGCAATTGCCCAGACTCTGCCTGAGTGGGTGTGCCACCCAGTGCCGCATCAACCAGTGTGATTCCCTCGCCTTTCAGCGACTCGGCCAAGCGGCGGGTAACGGTTGGTTGTGAGGTAGAACAGTCAACGATGATAAGCGGATTGTTCACGGCCTTAGCGCCTGCACGTAGGCCGTCTGCGGCATTAATCACCTCCTCTACATGTTCAGAGGTGGGTACGCAGAGGAAGACGATGCTGCAGTCGCGGCCCAGCGCTGCGGCGTTCTGGACGCTCTCTGCGCCCTTGGCAACGAGAGCGTCAACGGCGGACTGCTTGGGATCGAATACTTTAAGGGGATAGTCGGCGGCCAGGATATTGGCGGCCATGTAGCCGCCCATCAATCCTAGTCCGATAAAACCGATACGTTCCATGGCACTCTCCTATAGTTTACCGATGTCTGGTGGCTGCTGATCTTTATGGCTTATGCCGCTACTGTACGCCGGTTGGCAAGTTCTACGGCTTGGTGAAGGGCCTCAATGAGGCTGCGCTCATCTGCGATGCCTTTGCCTGCAATATCGAAGGCGGTACCGTGGTCGACGGAGGTGCGTATCACAGGTAAGCCAACGGTAACGTTGACCCCCGCTTCGAGACCCATGACTTTCACCGGGCCATGGCCCTGGTCGTGGTACATGGCAACAACGCAGTCGAAGTCGCCACGGCCGGCACGGAAAAACAGCGTGTCGGCTGGCAGTGGCCCTTCCACGTCCCAGCCACGTTCGCGCAAGGCATTGATAGCGGGAACGATCTTCTCCTCTTCCTCACCATAGCCAAATAGACCGTTTTCACCGGCATGGGGTTGATACCGCAGACGGCAATTCGGGGGTTCTGCTTGCCTGCGCGTGTCAGGGTTTCATGGGCGCGCTCAATGGTGCGGGTTACTAACCCCGGATTGATGCGAGCGATGGCGTCGATAATACCCATGTGGGTGGTGACGTGGATGACCTTCATCTTTGGCGTTACCAGCATCATCGACACCTCTTCAGTGCCAGTCAGATGGGCCAGTAGCTCGGTGTGGCCGGGAAAATATGGCCACCGGCGTGTAACGCCTCTTTATTCAGTGGTGCGGTGCAGATGGCATCAAGCTCACCCGCTTCAATCAGCTCTACTGTTTTAGCGATGTAATGGTAGGCGGCGTCGCCAGCCACACTTGAGACCTTACCCCAAGGCAGGTCATCGGGAATCAGACCCAAGTCGATGCATTCGATTTGACCACGTTTGAAGTTCGCTTCGGCAGGGGCGGTGATGGTATGCAACTCAAGCGTCGAACCGACGACTGCCATGGCCTTGCGCAGGCGACCGGCATCGCCGATGACGAGCGGGCGACAAGCATCATGAACGTCATCATGAGCCAATGCCCTAACGATGACTTCGGGGCCGATGCCAGCGGCATCACCCATGGTAATACCGATAACAGGACGGTCGCTCATGAAAACTCCCTCTAAGTAAGAATCAGTGATTACGTCTCTGGCTATGCCAGACGCGCTGGAATGCGTTGTTATCGCCGAACCCACCGGCCTTAGTAATGACTTCCAAAGGGCCGCTGTTCGTCGAGGCTAGAAGGCGCGCCATGCCTGTGTCGGGCGCATCGATCAGGGTTAGCTCGGTAATGTCTGCGGCGGTCAGGAGGGCACGGGCGGTAGCTCCGCCGGTAGCGATTAAGCGATCTACGGAGGCCAGTCGTGGGCCCAGAAGTCGCGCCAAAGCTAGGCTTAACGCCGGGCCTTCGGCGGCGTTACGTTCATCGCTTTGGCGTAGCCGCACCATCAAGTCGTGTTTAGCGGCAAGCGTGGCGTTAAGGCGATCTTCCAGGGCCATGACGATGCTGTGCGGGTATCGGGCCGCAGGTCGGCGGCATCAATATCAATTAGCTCCAGCGTTCCGATACTCTCCAACAGTCGGTCAGCCTGATGGTGTGAGACTGCGCTCATGCTGCCAATGACAATCAGAGTGTGGGGCGTGGTTGCCTGTGGCGCCGGGGGCACTCTTGCTCCTGCTAGGCCCAACGCCGTGGGCAGGTACTCACCTAGGCCCGCCGAGCCGACCCAGAAAATGCCGTTAATACATGAGCTCAGTGTGGCCAGTCGCACCAAGTCAACGTCGCTCTCAGCATCGCAGACCAGCGCTTCAACACCATTCTCTAGGTGAGTGGTTAGGGCAGTGATGACACTTTCGTCGCTCCCATGAAGGGTGGTGAGATCCAGCAGCGCTGTCTTAAGAGATGCCTCAACAAGCATCTCGACCAGATCCGCGCACCCCTGGATATCTTCATTGATCCAGACTTCCGTCTCTTCGACGGGGGTGCCATTAAGGTATTGCCGACCACGGCGTGTGGTGCGTCCGGTGGCGGGGTAAGCGGGAGCCACGATGGCCATGCCAGCGGTAGCGGCGAGGCTTGCAATCTCAGCGGCTACGTTACCGCGCAGGGTTGAATCGATTTTCTTGTAGAGAAAGCGAAAACGCCCTTGCCAGTTCTGCAATGCCTGGCGGTGGCGCTGTGCTGCCTCCACGGGGTGGCAGCCTCGCGAGTCCAGGTCAATGGCCACGGCCTCTGCGCCATCGGCACCGTCGGTACCGAGCACCACGGTGGTGGCCAGGCCCGCTCGGGCACAGCCGACGGCAGCGTCGGCCGTACCGGTCAGGTCGTCGGCAATGATTAATAGCTGGGTCTGATCAGCGCTCGACACGGTCGTAGACCTTCAGTGCCTGCTTAAGCTTTTCAAGGGCCTCGGGCTCTAGCGCCTGTACTGGCGAGCGTGCCGGGCCTGCAGGCATGCCCAACAGGGTGGCGGCGGTTTTGAGTACGCTGGGCATGGTACCGAGGGCGAAGGCGTTGCGAAGTGGGCGGAGTTTCTCTTGCGCTTCGCGAGCGGTTTCGAAATCGCCCGCTTGCCAGGCGTTCCATATGGACATGACCACATCCGGTACGGCATTGGTGGTAGCTGCCACGGCGCCATCACCACCGGCCATTAGTGTCCACAGAATCATTGAATCGGTGCCGGTGAAGACGGCGAAGTCGTCGCGACGCAGGCGGATCAGCTGAACCAGGCGATCAAAGTCGCCGCCGCTATCCTTGATGGCCCGGATGTTGGGAGTCTCGGAAAGCTTCGCCACGCTGGGGATTGTCAGGGTGACACCCGCTTTGGCAGGAATGGTGTAGAGCAAAATCGGTAGCGGTGTCGCTTCAGCAATGCGCTGGTAGTGCAGGATAAGTTCCGCCTGCGTCGCGCCGTTGAAGTAGGGTGTGATGATAGAAAGGCCGTCGACACCAACCTCTTCCATGCGACGGTTGAGCTCAATGACGCCGCGTGTAGTGTAGCCGCCGGTACCGGCATAAACGGGAACACGGCCCGCCGCTTGATCTTTGACGATGGTTGCCACGCGCACTTTCTCATCGTCGGTGAGTGAGAAAAACTCGCCGTTGGTTCCGAGGGCGAAAAGACCATGCACGCCCTTAGTGATCAGCGTCTCTGTTAGCTCACGAAGGCCTTTTTCATCAATCTCCTCGTGTGCATCCAAAGGGGTGATCAATGCCGGTACGATGCCTCGGAACTCAAAAGTGTTCATACAACCTCCGCAAAATTGGTAGGTAACTAATGTGATAGTTATGAACACTAAAATGATCGAATCAATCAATTTAAGCAAGTCATACTATCGTATAGTGGTGTGCGCCTCAGAATTTCAGCGTCATACAGGCAAATAAATCTTTGATAAGTCTAACAAGGAGCAATCAAAGGAGGCGGGATTGATCAAATTGATCAATTTGGTGTCAATCGTTTTGCGAAATGAAATAAAATCCGGACATTTCCACCATATCGAAGCCAAGATGGTGGAAATGCCCGGATTGTTGGCAACATTTTCAGGTCATAGCGAGATAGGCCCAGCCACGGGCTGATTCTGCTGCGTTCAGTACCATTGTCATTAAAAGCGCATCTATAATGTCATCCCTTAGGGCGCTTCAGTCAGCTCGGAAAGGAGGTGGTGGGCCGCCTCGATACGCGCCTGATTGGGGTAGTTACGATTGGCCAGCATGACAATACCGACCTGCTCGCTGGGCACAAAGGCCACATAGCCACCAAAACCGTTGGTCGAGCCGGTCTTGTTGTAGAGTGCCTGCTGCCTGGGGGCTAACGGCGGGGTTAGGCGGTCGACGGGGTTGGGCTCCAGGATCATCTCAAGGGAGTTACCCGCCAGCAGTTGCTCAAGCGCCACCGGGTAGGCGTAACTTTCCCAGCCCAGGCCCTGCGTCATATTGCCAACCTCAAAGTAACCTGTGCGCGTGGTCGCCAAGGCTTGGCTTAGTGGCTCGTCTAGTGTGCTATTCATGTTGGCTTCCACGAACGTCAGCACGTCGGCGGCTGTTGATTTCAAACCGTAAGCTTGAGCATCCAGCATGCCTGGGTTGACCCGTATGGGCTTATCCTCTTTGAGTAACCGTAGGCGTAGTGATCCTGCTGCGATTCCGGTACCTGGTAATAGCTATGCTCAAGCCCCAGCGGGGCGAACAGCGCCTCTTCCATCAGCATCTCGAACGGTTGACCAAGGCGTTGGGCGGTTAAATAGCCCATCAGGCCTATGCTCGGGTTGGAGTAGAGCCGATGGCTGCCGGGGGGGATGCAGGCTGCCACTGGCGATAGTAGTCGATCATCTGCTCTTCGTTTTGTACCGCCTCTGGGAACTGCAGTGGAAGCTCACCCGCCGTGTAGGTGCCCAGCTCCAACAAGCTAATCTCATCGAAGGCGCTGCCTTCAAGGGCTGGTAGATACTGGCTGGCCGGGTCAGAAAGCGAGAGCGCACCGCTGGACTGGGCATAGCCTGTTAACGCCGCCGTGAAGATCTTACTGATCGAGCCGAGTTCGAACAGCGTCTCCTCTGTGACTGGAGTACCCGCTTCCTGATCGGCTTCCCCATAATTAAAATAGTGCTGCTGGCCGTTGATGCTCAGCGCAATCGCCATGCCTGGAATACGGTGCTCGGCCATCAACGGCGCGATAGTATCGTTCACCAGCGCCTCAAGGTCGGCGCTTTCAGGTGTGTCGGCTGCCCAGGCAGAGCCATTGAATAGAAGCGAACCTGTCATGATAAGGCCGCAGTTTGCTGCTAACATCTTGCGCATACCAAAATCCTGTTGTGATGATTGCTGGGAAAAAGCTGGGCGTTATGTCCAGCCGCAAAGAGCATGACAGTGGTTAACTTACGGGGCGCTGCGGCAATCCACAAACAGTGAAATTTTGCATAAGCCATTAGAAAAATTTGGGGGTCAAGGTGGTGCGTCCCTACCTGCCGTTGAAGGCGCTGCGCGCCTTTGAAGCGTCGGCCAGGCATTTAAGCTTTACCCGCGCGGCAGAAGAGCTGCACGTTACCCAGGCGGCGGTTAGCCACCAGGTCAAACTGCTCGAATCACAGTTGAAGGTGCCGCTTTTCAAACGTTTGCCCAGGGGACTAATGCTTACCCAGGAGGGCGAGCTGCTGTTGCCGGTGCTGAAGAGCTCATTCGACCAGATCTCCCACACACTGGATCGGGTGGGCGAGAGCAGCTATCGGGAAGTATTGCATGTCGGGGTGGTGGGCACCTTTGCCGTGGGTTGGCTGCTGCCAAGGCTAGCGGATTTTCAGGCCAAATACCCTTATGTCGATTTGCGCCTCTCCACCCATAACAACCGGGCAGACCTGGCTGGCGAAGGCCTCGATTTTGCGATCCGCTTTGGTACCGGTGCCTGGCACGCTACCGCGGCACAGCCGCTGCTACCGGCGTCGCTCTCGGTAATGTGTACCCCTGAGATCGCCACCCGGCTTAACACCCCCGCGGATGTACTGGGCGAGACCTGGCTGCGCTCATATCGCGCCGACGAATGGACAGAGTGGCTATTGGCGGCGGGGCTACCAGGCAGCTTTCCGATGACCAACAGCATTGTGTTTGACTCCTCCATCGCCATGGTGGAAGCCGCATTACAAGGGGCAGGCTTGGCGCTGGCACCCCCGCTAATGTTCCCCCGCCAATTGAACAGTGGTGCGCTGGTACAGCCTTTCGACACCGCTGTGAGTCTGGGCGGTTACTGGCTGACGCGCCTGCAGACACGCCCGGAAACCCGCGCCATGGCCTCTTTCCGGGAGTGGCTGCTCACGGCGATCAACAATTAAGTACCAACGGCTTAGTGGCTATGCTCACTGTGGTCATGGTCATCGTGACTGTGCTCATGGTCGTCATGTTCTGACTCGTTATGACCAGGCTGGGCCAGCGCATCGTGCAGCACCTGAGCATTGTGGTGCATCATGCCAAGGTAAGTACTCGCTTCGCCCTCTGACGCCAGTGCATCCGCGTAGAGCGTGCCCGCAATCGGTAGGCCGGTCTCTTCGGCGAGCTGGGTGATGATCGACTGATTGGTCATGTTCTCATGGAACAGCGCCTTCACGTTCTCCTGCTCAATCACATCCACTAATGCCGCCATGCTGGCGCCGCTGGGATCCGCTTCCGTGGAAAGCCCAACCGGGGAGAGGAAGGTCACCCCGTAGGCATTCGAGAAGTAGCCAAAGGAGTCGTGGCCGGTAATCACGCTGGTGGAGGCTGGAATCTCGTCAATCAGCGCACGAATCTCGGCGTCTACCTCGGCCATTTCCTGTAAGTACTGCTCCGCATTGGCGCGGTAGGCGTCGGCATTATCGGCATCGGCGGCGATCAAACCATCGCGAATATTGGCCACATACACCTTGGCTTGCTGCATATCCTGCCAGGCGTGGGGATCCTCATCACCATGCTCATGCCCCGCGTGCTCATCCGCATGTGCTGCGTGATCGCGCTCCTCATGATCGTGGTCGTCGTGGCCATGCTCCTCATGTCCATGCTCTTCGTGAGCATGCTCGTCATGGCCGTGGCCCTCATGGTCGTGCCCGTCATGGTCGTCGTGTTCAGCAAAAGAGAGCGGCTGAATACCATCGGTGGCGGTAACCACCGCCCCGGAATAGTCGCTGGCGCTAATCAAGCGCTCCATCCAGCCCTCAAACAGCAGGCCGTTGAAGACCACCAAGTCAGCATTTGCCAGGGAGCGGGCATCACCGGGGCTGGGGGAGTAAACGTGGGCGTCACCATCGGCAGCCACCAGGGAGGTTACGTCGACATGCTCGCCACCCACATTTTCCACCATATCCGCCAGGATAGAGAAACTGGTCACCACCTGAACGCGCTCATTAGCCATGGCAGCAGGCAGCGCCAGCAGAGCGGAAACGCCCACCAACCAACGCGACGACCGGGATGATAAATAGCCAAGCGACATACAACACTCCTTACAGTTAAGCCTCACGTGGGAACATGCAGGCTAAAAAATTAGGTTCCGTGCTCAACAGTTAACGGCGTGGTTTTCCGCCGCAGTTTGGCTGCCAAGCTGTGGTAGCGGCCAAACAGGGCCGAAAACAGATAACCAAACCCCGCCAGCAGAATAATGCTGGGCCCTGAGGGGATATCCAGATGAAACGAGAGCAGCAGACCGCCGGTACTCGCTACCATGGCCAGCACAATCGCAATGCCGATCAAGCCCTCTAAGCGTTTGCTCCAAAAGCGTGCCGAGGTGGCTGGCAGCATCATCAAGCCCACCGCCATCAGCGTACCCAGGGTTTGGAAACCGGCGGTTAAGTTCAGCACCAGCAGCCCCAAAAACACACTGTGCACCCAGCCGCTGCGGCGGCTCTGGCCGCGCAAAAACAGCGGATCCAAACACTCCACCACCAAGGCGCGGAACACCACCGCCAGGGTCAATACAATCAGCGTACTGATGCCCGCGATCAGCAGCAGCGCGGTGGAGTTGATCGCCAGAATCGAGCCAAACAGCACGTGGGTAAGATCAACGCTGCTGCCACCCAGTGAAATCAGCATCACGCCTGCAGCCAGCGAAATAATAAAAAGCTCGCCATGGCGGCATCTTCCCGCTGGCCGCCCATTTTTGAGACCGCCCCCGCCAGCAGCGCCACCATTAACCCAAACAGAACCCCGCCAATGCTCATAACCGGCAGCGAAAAACCCGCCAGCAAAAAGCCCAGCGCAACGCCAGGCAGAATCGCATGGGCCATGGCGTCGCCAATCAGGCTCATGCCGCGCAGCACCAAAAATACCCCCAGCGGTGGAGCCGCCAGTGAAAGCGCTAAACCGCCCACCACTGCGCGGCGCATAAAACCGTAATCGAACGGGCTAATAAACCAAGCATTAAGCAGATCCAGCATGGCGCCCTCCCAGCAGGGTAAGCGGCACGACTTGGGCAGGCGCATGCTGATGATTAAGCGCACTGGGCGCCACCCAGCGGCCGTGGCCGCCGTTGAGCATCAGTACTTCATCGGCCAGGCGGCGCAGGTGATCCATATCGTGGAGCACGACAATAATCGTCGCGCCGTCATCGGCCATCTGGCGCAGGATGCGGATCAATATATCCACGGTTTCGCTATCCACGTTGGCAAACGGCTCATCGAGCAGCAGCAGCTCGGCTTCCTGCATCAGCGTACGGCCAATCAGTGCGCGCTGGCGCTGGCCGCCGGAAAGCTCACCCAGCGGACGGTGGGCCAGGTGGGAAATACCCAGCCGCGCCATAATCTCGCGCCCCTTGCGGTAGTGCGCCGCACAGTAGCCGGTTAACGCGCCGTGGCTGGGCCAACTGCCGGTCATCACCAGCTCTTCCACGCTCATGGGGAAGGTCAGGTCTAACGCCAACTGTTGAGGCAGCCAGGCCCGGCGCTCTTTCGCGACGGTGCAGACCACTTCACCGCTAATCGGCCGAAGCTCACCCATAATCGCCTGAATCAGCGTACTTTTGCCGGCGCCGTTAGCGCCGATCAGTGCGGTAATGGCGCCCGGTTTAAAGTCGCCCTCTATATGTTCCAGTACCGTGCGGCGCGCCTGGGCCAAATGCAGGTTGTGCAGCTGTAAACGTGATAAAGAGCGCTGACTCATCCCAGCCACCCACCGGCCCACACCACTAGAACCCAAAGCGCCAACAGCGGCACGGCAACAAACAGCAGCCGTTTAACAGCCGATAGCGACATCAAGGAGAAGTGGCAGGGGCCCTCCTTGTTGTGGCGGTGCGTATGCTCACTCATCAAGCGGCCTCGTATAATATCAAATAGGTTATAACATAACGTTTAGCAAGGCTAAAAATTGCTGATTATTTTACGCGTTCACGCCGCGCTGGCAACGGTAAAGCGCTGGTGGTATACCGTTGCCAGCGCTTTAGAGGCGTAACAGCAGGGGGATCAGTAGCGCCAGGTAGCACCTAGCTGCTGTGGCCCTACGTTTAGCGCATATTCACCAGGGATGGTAATCGGCCCCAGCGATAGATTGGCGGGCTGGAAGCGGTTAATCGCGGAAGACGCCTGATTTGGCTGCGACCAAATTTGCAGCTCGTTGACCAGCATGCCGGTGGCAAAGTTGATCGCGCCGTCGCTTTCCCGGCCATCGGCGGCAATCACCGCGCCCGCCACGCCATTCACTACGAGTGAGCTCACCCGAGCACCCCAGCCACGCCGCTCACGCTCGGCTTGGGCGAGCTGCAAGCCCAGCGCCTGCACGCCGCTTAAATCGCCGCTGGCTTTCAAGCGCTCATACTCTGCCAATGCCGCTGGGTGCGGCTGGCGGTCGGTCAGCATGCCAGCCACCGCCAGGGCGGATTTCACCACGCCCACCCGGGCATCAAAGCGGTCATCCGGGTCGCTCGCTTCGCTGGATTGGTAAGCGTTCACCGCCAGGCTGGTGCCGTAAATGCCTGTCCAGCCCCACTGCCAAACATTGGCGTGGTTGGCGCCGTTCTCAAATACCGCATCGTACTCACTCCACTGCCCACCGGTTTGAGCCTGGGCTTGAAGAGAGACAGGCAGGGCGATCACCAGCGTGGTAACCAGCGCGGCGAGAAGACGAAAAGAATGCATGTTGAAATGCCTATTAAGGGGAGCGGTAGCGCTAAGCGTAGCATGCAAATCAAATGAGACTAGGGGCAGGGTGACGAAGTGTGCGCTGCCGAACAGGCAGCTCAGGAATTCATTGCTTCGGCCATAGGCTTTCTCAGTACGTGCGCTGCCGCCCAGGCAGTTGTGGTTAGATTTAAGATATGTGCACTTGGCACCGCTGCGCGGTGCTTTCGCGGGTGCGCTGACGCTTACGCCGCGCTACTCGGAATGTGCATGACTCGTAATACGTGGCAAAGTTGGTGTTGCCGCTCAGGTAGTTTAGAAAAGGTGTGGGAGTGCGAATCTTCCCATCCGCAGTGCGTTTCAGCCGAGGCAGTTTTAAAGCTGGCTTTAAGGTTTGTGCCCGTGGCACAGCTGCGCTGACGCTACTCGGTGTGTTGCTTGGTTGTTTAACTTTGCGCAAAAAAGCCACCGTTTTGGTGGCTTGTCCGGTAAGTTTAGAAAACGCTAAGCTTTAATCTTCCTGTGGCGGTGTTTCCATGGCGCGTTTGTCGTCAGGTACGCGGACGATATGGCCGACTTCCAGCTTGTGGTGGCTTTGGTGGCGGCCGCCTTTGGTGTCGATGATGGCGGCGACTTCGCCGATGCTGACGGCGTCATCTTCTCGGTAGGCTTCAACTTTGACGCGCACTATGGCGCCTTGGTAACGGGCGGAAATAATGTCGCCTGGGTCGGGGGCGTGGTGATCCGGGTCGTTTTTAAAGTACTCCACTACGCTGGCGCTGCCGGGTTCGTCCCATTCAATATGCTGATGCATCGCTGTCTTCCTTGTTTAGATAAGAGTGCTTTGTAGGGTGTTGCTTTAGTGTAGTGCCTGCAACGGGGTTATGCGCTTTGTTCCTCCACCGCTCTGTTACTCTCCAACGCAGGGCTGTTTTCCTGCCCGATGTATTGAAACAGGAAGTTGAGCGCTGCCGGTAGGCTGGCCCGCCATACCTGCCATGTGTGGCCGCCGGGGTAGAGGTCGAGGCGTACGTCATTGGGCTGAATGCGCTCCATGGCTTGGCGCAGGGTGCGGGCGTGGAATTCCGCGTCGTAAACGTCGCTACGCCCGGCGCTGATATACAGCGGCACGGGGAGAGGTCGCCCGCTTCTTCAGTGCCACGGGGGGTTACGCGTAGGCGATACTCTTCCAAATAGGCGGTGTAGTTAAGGTTTTGCCATAGCTCGCGATCAAACTGGCCCTGCTCATTGCGAAAGGCCGGATGGCGCCAGGCGGAGGAGTTGCGTGGTGGCAGGGGGACGTAGCTGGCGGGGCTTAACGCGGCCACCGCGGCAAACAGTTCAGGCCGCTCCAGGGCAAAATTGAGCGCGCCGTAACCACCGGCGGAGAGGCCCGCCACGCCACGCAGATGGCGCTCTTGCCCCACTCGGTAGGTCGCTTCCACGTGGGGCATTAGGTCGTTAAAAAACGCGCTACGGGCGGGTTCGTTGTGGCCATCCACCCACCAGCTGCGGCTGCCGGGCATAATGAACACGGCCGGAGGAATATGCCCGGCGGCGATTAACCTATCCGCCACCTGCTGTAAATTGCCGCGAGAAACCCAGTCGCGGTCGGTGCCAAAAGAGCCGTGCAACATATAAACGACCGGATAAGCGTCTGTCGCTTGGTCGTCATAATCATCAGGTAAATAGACACTGTAGGGGTAGTCGTAACCTAGCGTGGGCGAGAAAAACTGATGGTGCTCGACCTCGCTGGCCAAACTATGACCACTGAGCGTTAGCCAGCCAATAAATGCCGTCAGTAGGGCGTTAAACCGGTATGAAAGTAGCGGTGGCTTGGGGATGAACACGTTTCCTCCGGGAATTAAAACTGTTCATTAGGGTCGGACAGCGTGAAGGCTCTCATTGTTCATCATCGCCAAGTAAGACAGTCAGTTAGCAACGTCACCCATTATTGCCATGCAAAAATGCCAAGGTAGGAGTAGGTAGCGGCGGGAGGCCCAATGCGGAGAATTGAAGAGATCTATTGGTTACGCGCTTACGGCTGTATAGCCGTTTTTTTGTTTCATTTATTAGATCACGTCAACCAACGCCTCGATAACGTCGCTACCGATTTGATGCGCATACCGCTGGTGTTGGGGACGCCGATTTTCCTGTTTATTGCCGTTTTTGTGTTCGCCGTTCGCTACGATAAATCTGTGCCGGAAGGCTTTCTTGCCCAACGCGTGAAGTATGTGATGGTGCCGTATTTTGTCTATGGCTTTATTTATTCGACGGCTGAATGGGTAAGGTTACAGGCCTCCGATGAGCCGGTGGGATTGGTGGCCAATGCCATTGAGTATTATGTATACGCGGGCTGGCATGGCTATTTTTTGATTATCGCGATGCAGTTTTATGTGGCCTACTGGTTGTTTACCCGCTGGCAACTGTGGCGCTTTAACCCTGTGCCGTGGCTGTGGGGCGCTTGTATTATCAGCATGGGGTATTGGGGTTGGCCTACTGGTTTGACGTCGACCTGCCCGGCTATCTGCTGTGGATCGCGCCGTTGGGGTGGATCTATGTGTTTTTCCTGGCGCTGGTACTGGTGCGCTACTACCCGCTACCCCCTGAGAGCGTCCTGTTGGCACGCCCCGCCTGGATGCAGCAAATGGCTCGCCCGCTGTGGTTGGCGCTGATGGTAGCGCTGATTATTGCGGCGACTTTCGCTGGCTGGCTGGCGTTCTCTTCCAAAGAGGTGTGGGTCGTTCCGTTCTTCGTGCTGTTTACGCTTTGCGCCATGCGCTACTTGGCGGGGCGTCCTGCGCCTTTGTGGGTACGCCACGTCAATGCATATTCGTTCGGTATTTACCTGGCTCATCCCATGTTCTTTGTGCTCACCGATCTGGTTGTCGAGCCGTTATCGTTGCCCATTGGCGTCTACGCGCTGTTGCTTATGGTGGTTGGGGTGGTGGGGTCAGTGGGGCTTAATAAACTGGCGAATACCACTACGGCAGGCGCGATGCTATTCGGCAAGCAGTTGAAGGTAAGCCATTAAAGGTAAGTAAATTAAAGACGACGGCAATAAGGCAAGCGCTCGTAGGAACTGGCCGAAAGGGTGTCAGGGACGTGGCGTGACCGCCGCTTCGGGATTAGGCAGCATAGGGTTGTCGTCTGGTTCATCCATTTGGCTAAGCAAGTGTCCGCTGTAGGTTTTCAAGCGGGTAGGGCAGGAGTGTAAGCGCTGCAGAAAATCGTCTATCGCGCTGTTATCGTCAAGCTCTGGGTCAAACCCTCCCAAGCGCTCTAGCCAGGCGCGTCTAACGGCAATATAGGGCGGGAAGATTAAAGCACTTGCTAATAAGCGCCGCAGGATGCGTTCCGACAGCGTTGGCCGGGTGAAGCCGATGATCAAGGCATCAAGGGTATACATGTTGAGCTGTGGGTAGAGTGCGCCCCAGAGGTCGGCAGATAGCGGCTTTTTCTGCAGCGCAATGATGAGCCACTCCGCTTGACTGGCAAACGCAGCTTTATTGAGACGGGCGCCCAGGGGCCGCGCTGGCGTAATCAGCGAGTGCGCGTGGTAGCGCTGTTCAATAGCACTGAGGCGCTCCTGGGCTTGAGTGGCCGTTACCAAAATAGGCAGTAAGTGGTCGGCCACACCAGACTCACGTATGGATTTTAAGTGGCGTGGCAACATCTCACCCGTCACCATGGCATCAACGATAAAGCAGACCGATCCCATTTGCCGACTCCATTTGTGAGCAAATCTATCAATTTGTAATTTATTGTAGTAGCTGGTTTATTTGAGTAGCAAGTAAAAAAACTTGCGAGCCAAAAAGAGTGCTCAGCACATTGTCTGCACTATAAAAGAGCATTAGTCGTTATTTTTGTTCTATTTTGGTGCGTTATAAGGTTTTAAGATGACATTTAAGGCCGCTTTTAGCCGTTATGCGTCATCAAGAGGCATTCAAATCCATTTTTTATTATTTATAAAACAAACAGTTGTTGTTTTTTGATGCCATATTGGTGCAGTGTTGGCATGCTCTCTGCATTGTATTTGGAAGCGGCTAGCGGGTCGTAGGCATAAGCTTTGCGGCGTGCTAAAACGATAGCCGGTCTGAAATGCTCGCTGAGCGATTTGTTAAAAAAGTCAGGCAAACGTTGAGCGAACAAGAATGACAAACGTGCGGTTTAGCACGTACTTTGTCGAACAACACTTTTATCGGTAGCTTACTGTCGTTAGCTTTAAGCCACGCTCATACCGGAGGACACTATGTCAGCCAAGACTCTCGCGCTAATTGAAGAACACGATGTTAAATGGGTAGATCTGCGTTTTACCGATACTCGCGGTAAAGAGCAGCACGTGACCGTGCCTGCCCGCGATGTTGACGAAGAATTCTTCGAGAATGGCCAAATGTTCGATGGCTCTTCGATTGAAGGCTGGAAGGGCATTAACGAATCCGACATGATTCTGCGCCCGGAAGACGGTACGGGTTACCTCGACCCCTTCACCGAAGATGCGACGCTGGTGCTACGCTGTGACATCATCGAGCCGGCCACTATGCAGGGCTACGATCGTGATCCGCGCTCTATTGCTAAGCGTGCAGAGGCTTACCTGCAGTCAACCGGTCTGGGCGACACCGCCTTCTTCGGCCCTGAGCCTGAATTCTTTATCTTTGACGAAGTACATTGGAAGTCTGATATCCAGGGCTCCATGTACAAAATCACTTCCGACGAAGGCGCTTGGGCAACCGACAGTGTCGTTGAAGGCGGCAACCTGGGCCACCGTCCGCGTGTGAAAGGCGGCTACTTCCCGGTTCCTCCGGTCGATAGCTTCCACGATATTCGTGGCGCCATGTGTAACACCCTGGAAGCGATTGGTCAGACCGTGGAAGTTCACCACCACGAAGTTTCCAACGCGGGTCAGAACGAAATTGGCGTGAAATTCAACACGCTGGTG
Source organism: Vreelandella olivaria (assembly GCA_004295565.1). Taxonomy (GTDB): domain Bacteria; phylum Pseudomonadota; class Gammaproteobacteria; order Pseudomonadales; family Halomonadaceae; genus Vreelandella; species Vreelandella olivaria. The sequence continues at coordinate 217,142 of AP019416.1, forward strand.
AAGAAAGCTGACGAAGTGCAGGAAATGAAATACGTGATCCACAACGTGGCTCACGCGTATGGCAAAACCGCCACCTTCATGCCGAAGCCGCTGGTAGGCGACAACGGTTCAGGTATGCACGTGCACCAGTCGTTCTGGAAAGGTGGTGAGAACCAGTTCGCCGGTGACGAGTATGCGGGTCTGTCTGAAATGGCGCTGTTCTACATTGGCGGTATCATCAAGCACGCTCGTGCCCTGAACGCCTTTACTAACGCTTCTACCAACTCGTACAAGCGTCTGGTGCCCGGCTTTGAAGCGCCGGTTATGCTGGCTTACAGCGCCCGTAACCGTTCGGCTTCAATCCGTATTCCTTACACCGCTAGCCCGAAAGGCAAGCGTGTAGAAGCGCGTTTCCCTGATCCGACCGCTAACCCCTACCTGGCGTTCTCTGCCATGTTGATGGCGGGTATCGACGGTATCAAGAACAAGATCCACCCTGGCGATGCCATGGACAAAAACCTGTACGACCTGCCGCCAGAAGAAGGCAAGTCAGTACCGACTGTGGCGCACAGCCTGGATCAAGCCCTGGAAGCCCTCGACGCTGACCGTGCGTTCCTGACCGAAGGCGGTGTATTCACCGACGAAATGATTGATGCCTACATCGAACTCAAGATGGAAGAAGTGGAGCGTATTCGTATGACCACTCACCCCATCGAGTTTGATATGTACTACAGCTGCTAATCAGCGTTACGCGCCCCTGGCTGTTACTATCAGCCAGGCGGTGGTAGCAACGATGAGTTAATGAACCCCGCTACGGCGGGGTTTTTTGTTGGGGCTGAGGAGCGCGGTGATGAGTAAGGTCAGTACAGTGGCCATGAGTAGCGTATTGGTTGCTGCCCTAGGTTTGGGGGGAGCCGCTGGCTCAGCGTGGGGGCAGACGGTTTACCGGGTGACCGACGAGCACGGCAACGTTACCTTCACCGATAACCCCGGCCGTGGTGGTGAGGCCTTGGAGTTAGCGCCGTTGCCTGGCCTGCCGCCTGCGCTAAGCGCTGCACTCGCCCGCACTGGTACGGCTAATTCCAGCACGACTGATTTCAGCACCACAACAACACCTGCTGCTACACGGCCACGCGGCAAACCGGGGCAGCCTTTTATGCCTTATGACCACTTCTCGATTGCTCTGCCCCAGCAAGGCGCACGGGTGCAAGAGGGAATGACCTCCGTGGAAGTCACTATTGCGCCACCGTTGCGCGACGACCATCAGGTGCGGCTGTTGGTGAATGGCGAGATCAGCCAGACGGCGCTACACAGCGATGTGTTTTGGCTAACGGGGCTTTCCCCTGGGCGGCACGAGCTTCAAGCGGAGCTGCTCGATAGCAGTCAACGTTTGCAGCACCGCACGGCAACAGTGACGATTACGGTTCCTTAAAAGCACTTTCATAGACGCAATTAGCAAAGCGCTACCAGAAAAAACAGCTCGACATACTCCTTTCCAAAACCTGAATGCACTAAAGTGGTGCATTGACAGAGGCATTTGGCGCGACAAGTGCGCTAAAACGATCCACCCTCTTCCGCTGCGATGCCCGCAAGCCGTGCAAATGGGCATGCCAGCGTAGTTGGCGCGCTTTTGCAGTTCCCTCATGGAGCATCCACCTGTAGGTCTGTATCGGCGATGGAAGACGTGATTTTTCAGGACACCACTATGCATCAGCGTTTGCTTGAGCATCTCACCACAGCCGTATTGCTGCTAGACGGCGAGCTGCGCGTGCGCTGGATGAACCCTGCCGCTGAAGCGTTGTTAGCCGTCAGCCTTAGCCGTGTTCACGGGATCAGCCTGGATACGCTACTTGGCGGGGATGAGAGCATTGACGATGTATTGGCCAAGGCGCGGGATGCGTTTCACCCTTATACCCAGCGCGAAGCGCGCATTACGCCGCTGAACAGCGAACCGCTCACGGTTGACTACACGGTGACGCCGTTATCAGACGATGAGCTGTTGCTGGAAGTAGAGCCGCGGGATCGGTTGATGCAGATCTCCCGTGAAGAGGCGCTAACCACCCGTCAGGGAGACCATCAAGGTGCTTGCCCGGGGGCTCGCCCACGAAGTCAAAAAACCCCCTGGGTGGCATCCGCGGGGCGGCACAGCTATTGGAGCGGGATCTAGACGACCCGGCGCTGCGCGAATATACCCATATCATCGTCGAGGAAGTGGATCGGCTGCGCGACCTGGTCGACTCCATGCTCGGCCCTAACCGCATTCTTAAACATGAGCCGGTCAATATTCATAAAGTGCTCGAGCGGGTGCGGGCGCTGCTGATTGCCGAGCACCCTTGCGTGACGATTAGCCGTGATTACGATCCCAGCTTGCCCGACCTCTCCGGCGACGAGTCGCAAATGATTCAGGCGGTGCTCAACGTGGCCCGTAATGCGGTGCAGGCCATGAGCGATGCGCAAACACCGGAACCTTCTTTAATACTGCGTACCCGCGCTCGTCGCCAATTCACCCTGGGGCTGAACGCCACCGGCTGGTCAGCGAAGTCGCCGTGGTCGATAACGGCCCAGGTATTCCTCCTGCCCTACAGGAAACGCTGTTTTACCCCATGGTGTCGGGGCGCGCGGAGGGCAGTGGTCTTGGGCTCTCTATTGCCCAGTCGATTTTGCACCAGCATCAAGGGTTGATCGAATGCGACTCACGCCCTGGACACACCGAATTTCGTTTACTGATTCCCATGGTTGTTAATTTCACCGGAGAAGCGTCATGACTGAGGCTGCACGTAATGATGTTGCGCGGGTGGTCATTGTCGATGATGACCGCGCTATCCGCTGGTACTGGAGCGCGCCTTAGCGCAACCTGACCTTGACGTTGAGTGTATCGAGCGCGCCGACGTTGCCCTGCCCCGTTTGTTGGAAAACCCGCCCGACGTGCTGGTCACCGATATTCGTATGCCGGGTATCGATGGGCTGGATCTTATGTCCCGGGTACGTGAGGCGCATCCCGACCTGCCGGTGATCGTGATGACCGCGCACTCTGACCTGGACAGCGCCGTGGCTTCTTATCAGGGCGGGGCGTTTGAGTACCTGCCCGGCCGTTTGACGTAGACGAGGCCCTGGCGTTGGTGCGTCGCGCCGTGGCCCACGCCCGTGAACGCCAGCGTCCGGTCACCGTGCCGGAAGGGTTGAATGCCGAGATCATTGGTGAAGCGCCCGCCATGCAGGAGGTGTTCCGCGCCATTGGCCGCCTTTCCCACTCCCATATCACAGTGCTGATTAACGGCGAATCGGGTACCGGTAAAGAGCGCGTTGCCCAGGCACTTCATCAGCATAGCCCGCGGGCGGGCAAGCCATTTATCGCCCTCAATATGGCGGCGATCCCCCGTGATTTGATTGAGTCAGAGCTGTTTGGCCATGAGAAGGGCGCTTTTACCGGGCGGCCCAGCAGCGCCAGGGGCGCTTTGAGCAGGCCAATGGCGGTACGCTGTTTTTAGATGAAATAGGCGATATGCCTGCTGAAACGCAAACACGGCTACTGCGCGTGCTGGCGGATGGCGAGTTCTATCGCGTTGGCGGCCATACACCCGTCAAAGTGGATGTGCGCATTATCGCTGCCACCCACCAAAATCTGGAAGTGTTGGTGGATGACGGCCGCTTCCGGGAGGATCTGTTTCACCGTTTGAACGTGATTCGTATCCACCTACCCAAGCTTGCCGAGCGGCGTGAAGACATCCCCCGCTTAACTCGGCACTTTTTAGCCGAAGCGGCGAAAGAGCTGACCACCGATATCAAAGTATTGACCAGCGAAGCCGAGGCACACCTAACGCGTTTGCCGTGGCCCGGCAACGTGCGCCAGTTAGAGAATATCTGCCGCTGGCTCACCGTGATGGCGTCGGGGCGGGAAATCCTGGTGGAAGACCTACCGCCGGAGCTGCGTTCCCCCAGCGCGTCGGAAAGCAGCGCCCACGGCGATTGGCGCACGGCGTTTCGCGATTGGGCGGATCACGCCCTGGCCGAAGGCCATACCCACCTGCTGGAAGAAGCAGTGCCCGATTTTGAGCGGATTTTGATTGAGACAGCGCTAAAACATACCGGCGGGCGCAAAGGGGAAGCCGCCGAGCTGCTGGGCTGGGGCGCAATACGCTCACGCGCAAACTGAAAACATTGTTACCGGCACTTGCTGACGAGTAAGTGCGAGGAGCCTGTCTGGCTTAACACTGATCTACTGCGAATCCTGCTTCTCGCTACGATCGGCCAAGCCAGACAGGCTCCTAGTCGTCAGCGAGTATATACACCGCATCGGCTAGGGCGGGGTCGGGCAAGGTGGGATCTGACAAGGAGCAGTCGCTCATTTGCCAGGGCAGCAGGCTAAGGGTGTCATTAACGTCCAGGGCGTTGAGCTGGTAGGTAACGCCTTCGTTATAGGCCACATGGCCTAGCCCTATTAAGCCCACCGCCAGGGCGCCGCTCTCCGTCGCTTCGGCCAGGCGCTGGGCCATGGCGGTATCCCAGGTGAGCTGTGCTTGAATAAAGCGCGCAAGCGCTTCAGGGCATCGCCCATAGCATGCTGGTTAAACACCTCGGTGAGCCTGGCGCGATAGCTGGCGCTGGCAGGCTGTGGTGGTGGGATTGCATAGCGCTCATCCGCGGGCACGCCCTCCCAGCCTTCATTGACCAGCGCTGGCGCAGGCCGGGATCAATGTTAAGGGCGATCAGCGGAATTTGTGCCATCCGGGCAAACGCTAAAATCGGCATATAAAGCGCTGCATCAAACCCCCAAGCCTCTTCCCACTGGGTTTGCTCAAGCAGCGCATTGTCATCTAATTCACCGGCTATCCAGGCATCAAGCGCTGGTTGAGCGCTGCGCGGCAACATCTCCAGGCCAATCACCATATCGTCACGTAACGCATGCAGGCCTGCCAATGTGCAGTTGCCAGCGGTGGTGGGCTATTTCATCGTGCTGTTCACCGAGCAATACCACTTGTTGCAGGGCCGCCGTCGGCAGCAGCTCATTACTGGTGAGTGGTTGCTCTTCTTGCCACCACTGCCCTGGGCTTGGACAAGCCGCCCGCGTTACGCTGGGTAGCAGGGTAACCAGCGCTAAAGCCGCTAGTAAGCCATAGGGTTGTCTATTGCGGTTATTGTGTCGCTTCAATGCGCCTGATCTCGGCAAGCAGTGCTTCCGCTTCTTCAGTAAGCGTGGCATTGGCGCGCATATCGCCATTGCGTGAAGCCTCCATGGCGGCTTGAAGTTTGCGCTCATACTCTTGCTGCAGCTTCTTTTTGGGGTCGCGCTTAAACATGCCTAACATGAGTAATCTCCTCGCTATCTACGCTATGGTGTACACCATTTGTATAGGTTTTGAGGGCGCGTGTCGAATGTTTGTTTTAGCTAGGCTTGCTAATGGTTCTGTGCGGGCGCGCTGCATTGGCGTAAAAAGCGCTCAAAGTCCCACAAAATAGTCTCCAGGCTGGCGTGCAGGCGGTGGTCGTCATCCACCATGCGTAGCGATAGGCGCTGCAGACGGGCTCGTTCGATTACTGGCTCAGGGGCAACGACGTCATCCCGCCAGCCGTGAATGATATGGGTGTGCTGCGCCTGAATAATCGGTGACGTTTCCGGGTAGTCGGCTAGTCCCAGTGCGGGAGCCAGCAGAAAGCAGCCCAATACCGGCTGTTGAGCGCTAACCGCCGCACTTAGCCAGCCTCCCAAGCTCGAGCCTGCCAGCACACACTGGGCAGGGTCGTCTCCGCGCTTGGCTAATACCCCCAGCAGATGCTCCAGGCGCAGCTTAGGCTCAGCTATGTCTCGATAGTCCATAACTACCGGTTCACAGTCATCCAGCTTTTCCGCAACGCCTTTCAGCGCCTGGGTTTTTAGCGCTCCCGGCCCGCTCTCAAGACCATGGGATAGATACACAGTCATCATAACGTTTAGCTCGCTGCGCGCTGGATAGCTTCGCCACCCTGCTGAAGGTCTTCACCCGCACCACGAATGGTATTACAGCCACTGACCAGCAGCAGTGTCACCATCATTACGATGCCAAGAGCGATAGTGCGATTCATAGTGGTCTCCTTGAAGGCAAGTGAGTAGAAGTGAGTAGATAGAAGCAAAATACCCCCAACGGTGACGATTCGCTACGCTTTTCAATGTGTTTCGTTTCAAGGAGCGTTGCAGTGTGTCCCGAACGGGGATGCTTATGTCGCATGTGCCAGTTCGATACATGGAAATGAGCGCCGAGGAGGGAAATTTGGCACATTGGTATTTTTTTTAAGTAATTGTTTTTAAAATGTTTTGTGTGTTTTTGGCATGGTTTGGCTCAGCGCCTGCAGGTACTAGGTGGCAACGTAGATATTTATTCATTATTCAGTAGTTTAAAGTTTCAGTTGATTAGAGGTAAACGTACAGGTTGGGTGTCAGCAAAACTGAGTGAGTGGGCTGACGGGCAGAAGGAAGGCAGGGAGCCAATAAGTAAGTTAACAGGACGTGAAAGGACAATCAGCCCACTCACTGGTTGCAGCGCAAGGAGGCGTTGTTCATCAAACTAGGGAGTGGAGCGATGCAAAACGACCATCTCATGAAAATGAGGTGGTTTTTTGCGTGCTAAATTTTGTTAACTATTTGATATTCAATAATATTTTTATTCTTGTCTGATTGTGCGGCACTTGCACACACCGTTACCGCACAGATTAATGCATTGTTTTGGTCTATCCTTCGATGAAATCAAAATGTAGCGGTTAGAAAACGCAAACGTAACAACCGCGTACTATCAGGGACAAGATTATGGCGATGGCATTGATGTTATGCATGTTTGTTTTGTTCTTAGGATTTTCAGGCGTGGGTGTCTATATGATGTTTAAGACATCATTTATGGCTAGAATAGATGAGCGTGATGATACGCCGCCCGACGCTTAACTTTCTGCTTTTAAAGAAAAACTGCTACGCCCGCTGATGCGGGCGTAGCAGTTTTGGATAGAGCCACTGGGTTGCGTTAGCTCTTCTTCCAGCGACCCTTACCGCGTTCTGGCACCATGCGCCCGAAGTAGAGCAAGCCAAACGCTAGCCATCCCACGGTTAGTAGAGCGGCAAAAATCAGTACGGCCAAGGCGCCAAATTCGGCAATCAGTGGTAAGGCGGCGGCGGTAAACAGGCCGCCACCCACAATCGGTTCAAACATCAGCTGTTTATAACCAAAGCTCTCTAGTGCGCCAGACTCATTTTTGGGGTCTGCCATGCGCATCAGCAGCAGGCCGGTCACAGTGACCCCCATGGATTGGCCGAAATCGCCCACCCCGCGTTCAAACCAGTTTTCCGGTATCACTCGGGGCGCGATAACAATCAGCACAAACAGCCCCCAGGCAATCCCCGCCACAGCGAGCAGCAAGAAGGGCAGGAAGTGCTCGCCTAAGGTGGTCAGCGAAAGGGTGGCGAGCGCAGCCACGATGGTAAAGTCCAGCGCAGTGCCGGCAATACGTGACATGGTGCGGCTGGATACGTGACGCTCTAACCCAAATCGCATCACAATCAGCTGCACAATTACCCCACCAATCATGGCAATTGGGAAAAGTGGTACATGGGCGAGGATTTCCAGGCCACCGTCGCGTGCCCAGGTGACTTGCTCTATCCATTGCAAGCCCGACAGGATTAACCAGCCGATCACAATGGCGATACCGACTAAACCGATATGCAGGCTTAGCGGATCGGTGGTGCCTGCCTCTTGCTCCAGATCTTTTTTAAATTCGCTGAATTCCGCGGTAGAAGGGCGCTCGTCTTCACGCATCAATTCATCGGGATCCTCTGGCTGGTTCCCCCCATCCTGGAGTTTAATAATCCCACGACGCGCAGCAATATTGATCAGCACCGTACCAATCAGTACCCCTGCTACGATGCCTACTGTCGCCAGCCCCAAGGCCAGGTCGGCGCCTTCCTCAAAGCCCAATTCGGCGAAGGTGTCGGCCATGCCGGCGGCGGTGCCATGGCCGCCTTCAAAGCCGATTTCGATTAATGCCCCCACCATGGGGTTCATATTAAACACCGGCACTAACACCAGCAGGGCCAGGCTCAACCCAACCACATATTGGCCCCATGCCATGGTTTGCCCAACGACGACTTGCGGCCCTGCACGCAGCCAAATAGTTCGCAGCCCGGGGATCGCTTTACCAATAAACAGCGCCGCGAAGACAACATTAATCAACAGCCCCGGTAGTGCTGCCCAACTCTCTTGAACATAAGCAGGAAACAGGCCGGGGCTTTGTTCAAAAAAGGTAGGCAGGGCTTTACCTAATACATCAGGGCCCATCAGTAAGAGTAACAAACCGCCGATGACCGAGCTGGGTAGGAAGAGGCGTCTTAACCAGGGAAGCCATAGACGCAGGGCATTGCTGGCTAACAGAACTAACCCGATGAGGACTAGCGCTATAAATAATTCACCAACCGTCATGGTCATCACATCACTCCTTGATGCTGGCGCACCGCTACTGCCGCTAAGCAGGTGCGTTCATAAAAGACAAGGTTGGATTAACCATAGCGCTTAGTCATCGATTACGCGAAACCCGTTATGGGAGAACCGGAGGGTTATCCCATCCAATAGAGGCTGGCCAAGGCAAACGCATAGCCCATCGCTGCCCCTGCCAGTACATCGCTGACATAGTGGAGCCCTAAGCCCACCCGTGAGATCGCTATCAGCAGTGTTAATGGCAATACCACCGGCAGTAGCCAGGGCGTGTGGGCGGCGACTAACACGCTAAACATCACCGCGTGCATGGTGTGGCCGCTGGGGAAGCTATAACGGTCGCGGGCCGGCTCACAGCACTCGATGCCACCCTCGTAAGTAATAAACGGCCGCTCACGGCACAAGCGGGTCTTCACCAGCCGATAAATGGCCACGGCAAACAGCGCTATCACGCTGTACTGCAAGATACGCCAGGCGCCATTTGGTTGCAGCCAGGGTTGGGCGAGAATGAGTAACACCCAGACAGGCCAGTCGCCTAAGCGGCTGGCAGCCTGAAGCGTGATGCGCCAGGGGCGGTAGATCGATAGCCGAGAGATACGCTGGCAGAATTGCCACTCCAGCAGGTCAAGACGATCGAATACGACAAGCGGACGCGGGCGCATGATGGGCCTCCTGGGCTTGGTGTAGGTAATTCAAAAACTGCTCGGCGATGCTCGTCCAACTTTGCTCAAGTGCGCGTAAGCGCTACGCGACCTAAGCGAGCGTAGTCAGCGGGGTGTTGGCACAACTCCACCGCGGCCTGTTGAAAAGCGGCGCTGTTGCCAGCGGGTACGGTGACACCGTTGTGGCCGCTGCTAATCAGTTCGGCGCTGGCCGCGTGCTCGTAGGCCACTACGGCCAAGCCGCTGGCCATGGCTTCCGCCACCACATTCCCCCAGGTTTCTGAAAGCGAGGGAAAGATGAACAGGTCGGCACTGGCGTAGTGGCGAGCGAGCGATTCCTGCCCCACGAAACCGGTGAAGTGGGCATCCGGCAGCGCCTTTTCCAGCTGTGCCCGTGCGGGGCCATCGCCGACGATGATCTGGGCGATATCGGGGCGTACCTCGCGCATGGCTTGAAGGCTTTCATGCAGCAAGGTGAGGTTTTTCTCCGCGGCTAATCGGCCTACGTAAAGCGCCACCGGCTGATGCTCGCTTACTCCCCAGCGTTGGCGTAATGAAGGATCACGGTGGGCAGGTGAAAAGCGCTCCCCATCCAGCCCGCGTGAAAGAACGTGGACGTTCCGAATGCCTTGACCTTGCAGTGCTTTTGCCTGCTGGTGGGTAGGCACTAACGTGAGGTCGCAGCCGTTATGGAAGTAGCGCAGGTAGCGCCGTGTGGTCGAAGCCAGCCAGTTGACGCCATAATCTTCACAGTAGTGGTCGAAGTTGGTGTGCCAGCCTGCTACCAGGGGGAATATTGAGTTGCCGCGCTGCTTGGCGTGCTGCCCAGCCGAGAGGGCCTTGGGTCGCTACGTAGATGATGTCGGGGCGATGTTGGCGCCAAAAGCGGCGCAGCGTAGCGGGCCTGACCAGTCCTACCTGCACATCGGTGTAACCGGGTAAGGCAAAGCGTTGCACCTGTAACTCCCGGTTAATACCGGTTGCATTACCTGCGCTCCGAGGGCGCGGACGGATCACATCAACCGGCACTCCTTGCCGGTTGAGTTCATAGCTTAACCGGCTCAATGTATGGGCTACGCCATTGATGTCCGGTGACCATGTTTCACTAACGATGCAGAGCCGCATGAGCGATTCATCCCTTTATCACGTTTTCGTACAGTGTGGGCGGGGCGAATGACACTGCCGAGACAAACAGGTGAATAAGTGATGACACGCCTGAATAAATAGGCTAAGCGATAAAGTGCTGAAGCTTTCTACCTCTTTATCAGTTCAATGTTAAATTTGGATGGCAGTTTTGTTTAATAAAGCATAAAAAATAAGTTCCCAAAAAAATAAAACTTTAAAGTAAATGAAATATAACTCCTTTAAGGTTCCCTGCGTTGAGGCGTTATTCGTCCTTCATTGTGCCTTCGCAAAGCGCAAGCATTAACTACTTCAATGGGAACGATCATGTTTAAAAAAACGACTCTGGCATTAGCCGTTAGCGGTTTATTGGCCGCCTCCGCAGCACAAGCTGCCACTGTTTATGATCAAGACGGCACCGATCTTGAAATTTATGGCCGTATCGCTATGGGGATTGAAGGCGGCGGTGTTGATAACGGTGTTGATAACGGCGAAGAGTTCCGTAATTTCGGCTCACGTTTACGGATTACCGCTGGCCACCAGATCTCTTCTGACCTGCGTGCATTCGCCCGTGTAGAGTGGCGCTTTACAGGTGATGAGCGTAATACCTCCTCTGGTTTCGATGAGGTGCGTAACAGCTACCTGGGTCTGGAAAGCCAGCAGTTCGGTACCTTTATGGCCGGTAACTACGATAGCTTCTACGACAAAAACGTAATGGCTCCGTTCGATGTCTACGTTGAGCGCGGTTATGAGTTTGCGGGTGGTGGCCTGCAGGCACGCGGCGATTCGATTGGCTATAAAACGCCTAAAATGAGTGGCTTTCAGGCGGTTATTTCGGCCAAGCACTTCTCTGAGCGTGGTTTGACTGAAGCCGAGCAGAGCAGCGAAGGATCCGTTATTGCCACTCAGGGTGGTGTTGTCTACGAAACAGGCCCTGCTCGTTTAGCGCTTGGTTATGTGGAAGATACGGTACGCGGTGGTGGTAACGGTGAAGTGCGTTATGGCGCTACGGGCGAGTTTGCTATTACGGATGCTTTCGCTGCTCGTGTCGGTTATGAAACCCGCGGTGATGACGATGTTAACGGTGGTGGCTTCGATAAAATCGGTGTTGGCGCTACGTACGCCATCGATTCCTGGAAGTTCTTCGCCGACTACTACAACATCGACGTAGATGGTGCTAGCGATGAGCGTAACGCTTGGGCGCTGGGTTCTATGTACAAGCTGTCTAGCAACTTCGATATGTTCCTCGAGTTTAACGATCGTAATCTTGATGCTGTTAATGACTATGAGGAAGATGTGTACTATGCCCTGGGTGCCCGTTATCACTTCTAATGAGTAGAGTGATATTGGCGGTAGTGTTGCATTAGTTTTTGCGTTAGTTCTTTAGCTTTTAGTAAGCTCGCATGTTTCGATCTTTACCGGTGTGGTTAATTCCACACCGGTTTTTGGCGTTTTTGTTTTTTATGCTTTATTTGCCTATCTTCAAAGAGGCGGCCTTTGTTCTCGGTGAGTTGTTACTCTAACCGTAAACTTAAGGAGAAGAGAGAAGGCAATAATTTTGCCATGGAGACGAAATGTCGCAGGTAGTCTATCTTTACTGCTAAGGTGTCCGAACACCGTTATGAAAGGAGTCATTTAGATGCGTTTTCACCGCTATGGCTTGGCGCTAGGGACAGCGCTATTCGCCACCGTTCCTCCCGCCTTGGCTGATAACTACACCCTGACGCTATTTCACACCAACGATTTACATGGGCGCACCGATCAGTACCCCTATCTAGTTACCACGCTGAACGAGGCACAGGAGCGCTTTGGCGAAGGGTTGCTGCTGGATGCGGGTGACATCTTCTCAGGCACGCTCTATTTCACTGAGTTTCAGGGCCAGGATGCCCTCGAATTCATGAATCTGATGGGCTACGACGCCTTTGTGCCGGGCAACCATGAGTTCGATTTGGGTGATCCGGAAGAGGGGCATCAAGCGTTATCGGCGTTTTTTGCGGGTGCTGAGTTTCCTGTTGTAGGCGCTAACCTGGACTTCTCAGAGAGCCCGGAGTTTGCTGATATGCTGGGCGAGTCAATCAGCGCTGCCCCCCAGGCGGGGACGCTTTATGACGGTATTATCGTTGAACATAACGGCGAACCTATCGGCATCTTTGGGTTAAGCACTCAGGATAGCGAAACGATCTCCAGCCCCGGCCACGTCACCATTAGCGATTATCGTGAAGCGGCTGAAGCCATGGTGGCGGCGTTTGAAGAGCAGGGCGTTAACAAGATTATCGCCCTTACCCACCTGGGCTACGACAGTGACCCCAGCGTGGGTAACGACCTGCTGCTGGCTGAACACGTCGAAGGCATCGACATTATTATTGGTGGTCACAGCCACACCCAAGTGTCGCCCCCAGGCTGTTAAGTGAGGGCCGTACTGGTGAGGAGCTCCCATCACCGACGGTGATTGGCCAGGCAGGCGAGTATGGCCAGCACCTGGGCGTTATGCAGGTCACCTTCGACGAGAACGGCGTGGTGGTGGATGCCAGTGGTGAACTCCTCGCCGCCGATGATCGCGAAGCAGACGCTGATGCCGCCAAGCGGCTTGAACCCTATACCGCGGAAATTGAAACATTGCGGGATACCTTGATCGGCGCCAAGGCGATCTCAGAGCTACCAACCCCCGCCACGGCAGCGGCGATGAATGGAGCGTGCGTGCCAATGAAACAGCGCTGGGCAATTTAATCGCCGATGCCCAGTTGCATGCCGCGCAGCAGGTAGCCCCCGAGACGATCATGGCGATTCAGAATAGCGGCGGTATCCGTGAAGCGATTGAAAGGGGGGATGTGTCCGTAGGCGATCTAATCGCCGTACAGCCATTTGGCAATCGCCTGACGCTGCTTGACGTCACCGGCGCCGAGCTGTTGGAAACCTTCGAAATCGCCCTGGCCAATGCACCCGGCGAGGATGGCGGTTTTCTGCAGGTATCAGCCGGTGTTGAGCTGGTATACGACAGCAGCAAGCCGTCGGGCGAGCGGGTGGTTAGCCTAAGCGTTGCCCAGGAGGGTGCAATGCAGGCGATTGACCCCGAACGGACTTACACCATCGCGACCAATAACTTTACCGCTGCTGGCGGCGACGGGCATACGGTACTTGGCGCGGCCTATGCAGATGGTCGTAACACCATCGTTGGCAATACAGACTGGGAGATGCTGCGCGACTATATGGTGGAACGCAAAGAAGTGTTCTATCAGGTTGAAGGCCGGATGACTGATCTGGCGCAAGGGGAGGTAACTGAAGAGGATGTCGCTGAAGAGGGTGTGGCCCAGGAAGCGTCGCAGTGAGTTCCGGGCCACAAATAGCGCTTACTCATCAATGATGCTTTCAAAGCCCCCAAAGATGAGCCGCTTGCCATCAAACGGCATCGGGTTAACGTCCATCTGCAAACGCGGATCCTCCATGACTTTGGGCATTCCCTCGTCGCGCACGGCGCGGGATGGCCACTCTATCCAGGAAAAGATGATGCTTTCGTCATCCTTGCGCTTGACCGCCATGGTGAAGGAGGTCACTTCCCCTTCGGGCACATCGTCTCCCCAGCACTCCACGACCCGCAGTGCGCCGTGCTCCTTGAAAACAACGGCCGCGGCACGGGCATGCTCAATAAATTCGGCTTTATTAGCGGTGGGCACGGCAGCGACGAAACCATCGACATAAGGGTGGGTAAGCTTGCTCATGGCTGTTCTCCAGATTCTTTTGGGGTTCTGCTTTAGGGGGAGTTCTCGAACGGGGCGCACCTCAATGCTACCCAGCCGGGCGGGTGGGATACGGCTAGCCAGCTGCAGCGCCTCATTCAGGTCATGGGCTTCAAGCAGATAAAAGCCCGCCAGTTGCTCCTTGGTTTCCGCGAAGGGGCCATCGGAGATCAGCGTCTCGCCATCGCGCACGCGTACGGTGGTGGCGGTCTCCGTGGGTTGTAATGGCTGCCCACCCAGGTAGTGGCCGCTGGCGCTCAGGCGCTCAACCCCAGCAATGCACTCCTGGTTGAGGTCGTGCCACGCCTGTTCGCTCATGGCGTTGATAATCTGTTCCTGGTAATACACCAGTGCAACGTACTTCATGGGGAGTCTCCTTCTGTGGCCAAGGGGCAGTTGCCTGACGCAACGTTTACCATCCAGCCGACGCCAAAACGATCGGTTGCCATGCCAAACCCTGGTGACCAGAAGGTCGCTTCGAACGGCATGATAATCTTTCCACCCTCTGCTAGTTGAGCAAAGGTGCGTGCGGCCTGTTCGATATCGTGATACTCCAGCTGAACCTCTACCCCTTGCGGCGGTGTATAGCACTCAGCCGCCATGTCGGCACCATCAAGCGGCGTCCACGCAGGTTCAGCGAGGCATGGATGATGCGGTCATGGAGGGCGGGCGGTGTGTGTTCAGCGGCGGGTGTTTCAGCGTAGGTCAACAGGCACTCCAGCTGCCCGCCGGTCACGTCGGCATAGAACTGCATGGCCTCCCGGCAGGTGCCGGGAAAGGCAACGTGCACGTTCATGGCATCAGGGACTCGAGCAAGATTACGGTGCTGCTCAATTCCAGCGCCGGGCTCGAAATCCTCCAGTGAGAAGTAACGCCGTAGTTCTAGGGTCACGTTGCCATCGGCGTCTCGAGTGGGCCACTGCTGGGCCCACTCAATGGCCGCCTGCAGGGAAGGTGCCTCCAACACGCTGTAACCGGCAATCCGCTCACTGGCTGGAGACAGCGGCCCGGGGATGAGGGTGGGCTCTCCCTTTTCGAAACGGATCAGGCACCCCTCGCTGGTCGGATGTAAGCCATCGCCGCTCAAAAACACGCCTGCCTCGGTCATGCGCTGGTTATAAGCGGCCATGTCGGCAAGCATTTCCTGGGACGGCATAGCGCCATTTTCGGTATTGGCGTCGGCGCGGCGTATCAGCATAAATTTCATTGAGAGCCTCCTGGTTGGTCAGGGTAGTGACTCTCTCTAGTCGTTTGGCGTCATCTTGAATCGACATAGCCTAAGCTTTTTTTTTATGGGGAATTTTTGAGCTCTGCCAACCGCTTGTTCAGAAAGCGCTTTTCTGGTTCAAGGGTGGCCAATTGCAGCGCCTGGTGATAGGCATTGCGCGCGGCCTCATACTGGCCCTGGCGACGCAGTAAATCCGCTTTAGCGGCATAGAAAAGATGATAGCGGCTG
This sequence comes from Vreelandella olivaria, assembly GCA_004295565.1. Lineage (GTDB taxonomy): Bacteria > Pseudomonadota > Gammaproteobacteria > Pseudomonadales > Halomonadaceae > Vreelandella > Vreelandella olivaria. Next base: position 232,542 of record AP019416.1, read on the forward strand.
ATTTGTGGGTGATGGGCGATGTCGTCGAGCAACTTCAAGCCGGTGTCGGGCGCACCGTTCATGGCAATGGCGACGGCGCGATTCAGCCTCAGGATTGGCGAAGGAAAGCGTCGGCAGAGCGCATCGTAGAGCCTGACGATGCGCCCCCAGTCAGTCAGCTCGGCGCGGCTAGCCTGGGCGTGTACAGCGGCAATCGAGGCTTGTAGGGTGTAGTACCCGGCGGGGGTGAGCGCCAGCGCCTGTTCCAGCCAGGCAATGCCGGTCTGAATATCTTCCTGGCGCCATAAGCGTCTGTCTTGCGCATCCAGTGTTACCAGTTCTCCATCGTTATCCTGGCGCGCATCCCGGCGGGCATCGTTAAGCAGCATCAAGGCCATCAGCCCAAATACCTCACCCTGGGGTAGTAATCGTGCCAGCTCATTGCCCAGCCGCATGGCTTCTTGGGTCAGGCTGATATCGACCACGCTAGCGCCCGTGCTGCGTGAGTAGCCTTCATTGAAGACCAGATAGATCACCTGGAGCACATCCGGCAAGCGTTCGGGCAGTTCCTCTTGGGTAGGCACGGCATAAGGGATATGCGCATCGCGAATTTTGCGTTTGGCGCGCACGATACGCTGTGCCAGCGTCGTAGGCTTCATCAGTAGCGCGCTGGCGACCTGCTCGGTGGTCAAACCGCACATCTCGCGAAGCGTCAGGGCAGTCCGTGCTTCCATGCTCAAGCTTGGGTGGCAGCAGGTGAATAGCAGCCGCAAGGCGTCGTCTTCGATAGTCGTTGGCTCAAGATCCAACGTCTCTTCTGTAGGCAGCTCTGGGGGTAACAGTAAGTGAGCCCTTCGGCGTGCCGTACTGCGCTGGCGAATTTGGTCTATTCCGCAGTGGTAGCCGGTGCGAATTAGCCATGCGGTGGGGTTGTCAGGTTGGCCGCTAACCGGCCACTGCTGAACAGCTGCCACAAAGGCATCCTGCATGGCTTCTTCGGCTAGCTCAAAATCCCCCAGCAGGCGGATCAGCGTCGCCTGAACGCGCCGGGAGTGATCACGATACAGGTCATCAACGTATAAAGGTTCAGTACTCATCAAGGGAGATCCGTACGCGACTCGGAGGAAGGGTTGAATGCGCAGAAATGCGTCATGCTCGCTATCTCAAACGTAGCGCATGGCTTCTCCGTTGACTTGTTTTTATTGTCTTGTTTTTTTGGAGCAGGCGTTCAATCCCCTGTGCGTTTACCCGTGGTGCTATTGAAAGGGTGCAGAGCGTCGCGGGTCACAAAAAACCGCAGGGTTTCGCCTTCGGCAACCGGCGGCTGCCCCGAAACGCGAATCACCGTGGGCTGGTCACTATCGGCGAGTGTCACGTACAGATGGCTTTCGGCACCGGCGGCTTCAAACAGCGCCAGCGTAGAGTCGACAATTAGATGGGGGAGTGCGGGTGGCGCTAGATGCATATCATCCGGTCGAATGCCGACGGTATCGGTGCCGTCAGGCAGGTTATCCAGCAGGCCGTTGGCGCCTTGTTCGTTCAAATAATCCACCGGCAGCATGTTCATGGCGGGGGAGCCGATAAACCCAGCCACAAACATGGACGCGGGGCGGGCGTAGATCTCCATTGGGGTGCCCACCTGCTCGATCTGCCCGGCGTTCAGTACCACCAAGCGGTCACCCAGTGTCATGGCTTCCAGCTGGTCGTGGGTCACATACAGGCTGGTGGTTTTCAGCCGCCGCTGCAACTGCTTGATCTCCACCCGCATCTGCACCCGCAGCTTGGCATCCAGGTTGGAGAGCGGCTCATCAAATAGAAACGCCGCCGGTTCGCGCACCAGGGCACGGCCCATGGCGATACGCTGGCGCTGGCCGCCAGAGAGTTTGCGTGGTTTGCGCTCCAGAAACTCTTCGATCTCGAGCATTTTGGCGGCAATACGCACGCGCTTTTCGATGTCGTCTTTTTGAAGCCGCGGTTCTTTAGGCCATAGGCCAGGTTGTTGTACACCGTCATATGCGGGTAGAGCGCATAGTTCTGGAACACCATGGCGATATCGCGCTCGGCGGGCTCCAGCTTATTGACCACCCGGTCGCCAATCTTGAGCGTGCCGTCGGTAATGGTTTCAAGCCCCGCCACCATGCGCAGCAGGGTGGATTTGCCGCAGCCGGAAGGCCCCACCAGCACCACAAACTCGCCGTCTTCAATCTGTAAGTCGATGCCTTTGACGGCGTGAACATCGCCGCTGTAGGTTTTCTTGAGCCCTTCCAAGGTAATGCTGGCCATCTTATTTCTCCGTCTCGGTCAGGCCTTTCACAAATAGGCGTTGCATAAACAGAATCACTAATACCGGTGGCAGTGCTGCCATCACCACTGCCGCCATCACCAGTTGCCACTGTGGGTTCTCTTCCGAGGTCATGCGCTGAATGCCCATCACTATGGTGTAGTAATCAGGGTCGGTGGTGATAATGAGCGGCCAGAGGTACTGGTTCCAGCCGTAGATAAACATGATCACAAACAGCGCGGCGATATTGGTCACCGACAGCGGCATCAAGATGTCTTTAAAAAACTTCAGCGGCCCGGCGCCATCGACGCGGGCGGCTTCGAGCATCTCTTCGGGAATGGTCATGAAAAACTGGCGGAACAGGAAGGTCGCGGTGGCCGAGGCGATCAGCGGAATCGACAGCCCGGCAAAGCTATTGAGCATTTTAAGATCCGCAGCCACCTGAAACGTCGGAATGATGCGCACTTCCACCGGCAGCATCAACGTGACGAAAATGATCCAGAAAAGAACATCCGAAAGCGGAAACGGAAGTAGACGATGGCAAAGGCGGAAAGCAGTGAGATAGACAGCTTACCCACGGTGATTGCCATGGCCATGATAAAGCTGTTCCAGAGCATTTGGGCGGCGGGCGGTGCGCCGGCATTGGAAACGCCGGACTGCCACATACGCGTGTAGTTTTCGATCCCATGACCGCCGGGCAGCAGTGGCAGCGTGCCCTGCAGCAAGCCCGAGAGGGAGTGGGTCGAGGCGACGATCGCGACATACACCGGGAAAGCCACCAGCGCGACACCAGAGAGCAAAACAATATGGGCTATCAGGTTAGCCCAAGGGCGGTTTTCAACCATTAACGTTCTCCCAAAGGCCCTAGTAGTTGACTCGGCGCTCAATAAAGCGGAACTGAATCATGGTTAATACCACCACAATCACCATTAGAATCACCGACTGAGCCGCCGAGGAACCAAGGTTTAGCCCGACAAAGCCGTCGGCATACACTTTGTAAACCAGTATGTTAGTGGCCTGAGCGGGGCCGCCCGCGGTGGTGGCATGAATGATCGCGAAGGTGTCGAACATGGCGTATACCACGTTAACCACCAGTAAGAAGAAGGTGGTCGGCGTGAGCAGCGGAAAATAATCGTCCAGAAGCGCTTCGTCGGGCTGGCGCCATCGATGGAGGCGGCTTCAATCAGCGATTGCGGGATGGACTGTAAGCCTGCCAGGAAAAACAAAAAGTTATAGGAGATCTGCTTCCAGGCGGCGGCAAAAATCACCAGCAGCATGGCATCACTGCCGGAGTTACGGTGGTTCCACCGGTAACCCACCATTTCCAGTATATAGGGCACAATGCCGATGGAGGGGTTGAAGATAAACCACCACAACACGCCAGCAAGCGCAGGGGCAATGGCGTAGGGCCACACCAGTAGCGTGGTGTAGGCAGTGCGTGAGCGAATCATTCGGTTGACGGTGCTGGCCATTAAAAGTGCCACCGTCATTGACAGCAGTGTGGTACCGATGGCGAATACCGCGGTGACCGACAGCGAATTGACATAGCTACCGTCACGAAATAGGCGAGCAAAGTTCTCGAGGCCTACAAACGTCGTTTTAAGGCCAAAGGCATCTTCGCGCAACAGCGACTGATACAACGCCTGACCTGCAGGCCAGATAAAGAAAATCAGCGTTACAATCACCTGGGGCGCCAGCAGCGCGTAGGGCAAAAAGCGACCAGGGTAAGTCATGCGTTTGGTTTGCATGGGCAGCTCTGCGAATGGTGAGTAAATATAAGCATCAATAAACGACATCGCCGCCTGCCCAAGTGGGCAAGCGGCGAAGTAAGTGCTTATTTACTGGTTGGCAGCTTCAAAGTCACGGAGCAGATCATTGCCACGTGCCACTGCGTCATCAGCTGCTTCCTGGCCGGATTTGGCACCGGTCATCACCGCTTCCATCTCTTCGGAGATGATGTCGCGAATCTGCACGAAGTTACCAAAGCGTAGGCCTTTGGAGTTCTCGGTTGGCTCGTTGAGGGTCATCTGCTTCAGCGAAATATCCGCACCGGGATTCTCTTCGTAGTAGCCCTGCTCTTTGCTCAGATCCCAAGCGGCCTGAGTGATGGGCAAGTAGCCGGTTTGCTGATGCCACTGAGCCTGCACTTCGGGTTGGGAGAGGTACTCAAAGAACGCTGCAACGGCTTCGTATTCATCATCGCTATGGCCCTGCAGTGCCCACAGAGTGGCGCCACCGATAATCGAGTTTTGCGGTGCGCCGTCGACATCGGCGTAGTAGGGCTGCATGCCAAAGCCCACTTCAAATTCTGAATTGGCGGCGACATCTGCACGTGAAGCAGAAGAGCCGAAGAAAATCGCGCAGTCCTGGGAGTAGAACATCGGCTCAGAGTCGGGGCCGGAACCGGGGCCACCCCATTTGAAGACACCCTCTTCCTGCCAGTCGTGGAGATTGTCCCAATGGCGAGCGACCAGCTCATTGTTGAAGGTAAACTCGGTTTCCATACCGCCAAAGCCGTTTTCCAGCGTACCTAGCGGCACATTATGCCAAGCGGAGAAGTTTTCCAGCATCACCCAGCTAGGCCAGGAGGTGGTAAAGCCACAGCGGGCCGCCCCTGATTCGACGATTTGGCGTGAAAAATCGGCCACTTCTTCCCATGTTTCGGGGGGCTGCTCGGGATCCAGGCCCGCTTCTTCAAACATGTCCCGGTTGTAGTACATGATGGGCGTAGAGGAGTTGAACGGGAACGACAGCATATTGCCGTTGGTGTCGGTGTAATAACCCACGACGGCGGGCAGGAAAGCGTCGTTATCGAAAGCGCGACCATGCGCTTCCATCAACTCGTACACTGGTAGATGGCGCCTTTGGCGTTCATCATGGTGCCGGTGCCGACTTCAAACACCTGCAGAATATGCGGCTGCTCATTGGCGCGGAAGGCGGCGATCGCGCCCGTCATCGTTTCGCTATAGGTGCCGCGATAGCTGGGGGTAACGTGGTAGTCGTCCTGAGACTCGTTAAAGTCCTGGGTCATCTCTTCGAGAATTTCGCCCAGTTGGCCGCCCATGGCGTGCCACCAGCTAATCTCTGTTGCCGCCTGAGCAGACAGGCTTAGGCTGGCCGTCGCCACCCTACGGCAAGCGCGTGCAGTGTAAAACGAGACATAAAGAAACTCCTTGTGGGCCTGAGGTTAGTCAGGCGTGCAATGCGTTTGTTGAGATTTTTGGATGCACTGAACAGTAAGAAGTGTAGATGACGTTTTAGTGAAGGCACGATGAACCTGCCGTGACAGTCAGCATTTCTCCGCCAGCAGAACCACTGAGTAGGAAAAGGAGGAGGGCGATGATAGGGTGGTATAAAGTAGGGGATATGAAGAGTTCAACTAACGAGAGCCGCATGACTGACGTGATCACGTTGCTGACGAAGCTGGTGTCATTCGATACCACTTCCAGTGAATCCAATCTAGCGCTGATTGAGTATGTGGAAGGCTACTTGGCCGAATACGGCGTCAGCGCCGAGCGGGTGATGAGCCCCTGCGGTACCAAAGCCAACCTGATCGCAGAGTTGGCCCAGCGGCGCCGGGCGGGGTGATGCTTTCCGGGCATACCGATGTGGTGCCGGTGGCGGGTCAGCCCTGGTCGAGCGACCCTTTGCCCTGCGCGATGGCGGCGATGGCCGCTTATACGGGCGTGGCACCTGCGATATGAAAGGCTTTATTGCCTGCGTACTTGCCATGGTGCCCAAGTGGGTTGAGGCGCCTTTGCAGCAGCCTATTTATCTGGGTTTCTCTTACGATGAAGAGATCGGCTGCGTGGGCGCGCCAAGCCTCATAAAGCGCTTTTACGAGCACTACTCCACCACCGCCCATGTGATTGTCGGCGAGCCCACCAGCATGCAGCCAGTGGTCGCGCAGAAAGGGGCGACCAATCTACGCACCATGGTGATTGGTCAGGAAGCTCACAGCAGCCAGGTCAACCAAGGCACCTCAGCCATCCACGTAGCGGCAAGATTGGTGACCTTTATTGAGGACACTATGGCGGCGCTGGTGGAAGAGGGGCGCGTCGATGAAGCCTTTAACGTGCCGCATACCAGCCTACACGTTGGCAAAATCAAAGGCGGCACGGCGATCAACATCATGGCCCGGGAGTGTCAGTTTGAGTGGGAGATTCGCCATCTGCCCACGGACACTTTCGACGAAATATACGCGCGGTTTGAGGCCTATTGCGCCCAGCTCAGCGCCGAGCTGCAGGCCAAAGGCAAGCACGTTGAAATCACCACCGAGCCGCTAAACGTGACAGTGCCGGGTTTGGCCGATCGCGATAATGATCAGGTGCTTCGCTTAGCCAAAGATCATTTGCCCGCAGGCTGCTGCGACCACGCGGTGGCCTATGCAACCGAGGCCGGGCAGTTCCAAGGGCAGGGCCTGCAAACCATTATTCTCGGCCCCGGCAGTATCGCCCAGGCACACCAACCCGATGAATATATTGATAGTGAACAGCTTGAAGCGTGTGAGGCGTTTCTAGCTAAGATGGGCAGCGCGCTCGAACGACCCGCTTAAACGGGTTAAGTGACCGCCAAGAAAAATCCCACCCTTTAGAAGGAGTGGGATTTTTTTATACCGTACCAATGCCTATCAATTAATGCATATCAATTAATGCTGAGGATGTTGTTCAAACAGCTCAGCTTTGGCATGGCGCATCACATCTTCGCACGCCTGCTGTTGGGCTAACTGCGTCAGCAGACGCTGAGTTACTTCGAAGCCCTTGCCTAAGCAAGTATCGACTTCCTGTTGGCTAACCGCTGGCGTCACGCGGTAATCGATTTTTACCGTGCGCCCGCCACCTTCCAGCCGATCCGCAACTCCCCTGAGTCGCCACGCGATTTTCTCTTTCCAAGTTGCTGATTCTTCCGCGCCTTCGTTTACGCTAAACGTGCACTGCCATTCCGGTTTAAAGACCTTCATAGGAGAACCTCCAAAAATTTTGGAAAGAATGATCGATCGTGTTTCGTACCCCATCGTCTGAATGTATTGCCCCACCACTATATACCTAACACCATACAAATATCGAAACAATAGTCATACACGCTGGGGGGACGAGCATAGGACGTATCGGTTAGGCTATAAAAGATGTGACTAGCGAGCTTGTTTATGACCCCTACGACTGATCCACGTTGCCCCTGTGGCAGCCATTTAACGCTTGAACAATGCTGTGGCCGTTATCATCAAGGCGAACTTGCGCCTACGCCTGAAGCTTTGATGCGCTCTCGCTATGCGGCTTTTGTGCTAGGGCTTAACGACTACCTGTTGGCGACATGGCACCCAACAACCCGACCTGCAGAGCTTGCCCTTGATCCTGATGCTGAGTGGAAGTCGCTCTCTATCGTCTCCGTGGAACTGCCACTCGATACTAGCGGCTATGTGCATTTTCGTGCCTGTTTCTATGAAAGGGGGCGCGTGCAAAAGGGTGGCATGTATTAGAAGAGGTCTCCCGCTTCGTTAACGAGCAGCAGCGCTGGTGGTATATAGACGGAACACCCACGCTTACCCGCTTAAAGCCACGCCGAAACGACCCGTGCTTATGTGGTAGCGGGCGCAAATTAAAGGTATGTTGCGGTGAATAGTGGCATCGTTCAGCCTCAGCAAGCCGAACCGCAATGGTATCTCTATTTGTTGGAGTGCCAGCGCGGCACCTATACGGGGATTACCAACAACCTGGCGAAGCGCTACCAGGCGCACTGCACGGGTAAAGGGGCGCGCTACACCCGTGCCAACCCTCCCGTTGCGCTGCTGGGTGCCGAACCGTTTAATGACCGCGCGGCCGCAAGCCGGGCTGAATATCAGTTAAAGCAACAAACGCCAAGTCAAAAGCGCCGCTGGGCCAAGCAGTGGCCTGTTCAGTTAGACGCCGATTAAGGAGCCCACATGCTGACGTTTTACTCAGAGGATAGCCGTTTGCGCCAAGCGCGCACGGAGTTACATGACGGCGCGTTGGTGACCCCGTTTGAGTGTCCTGAGCGGCTGGATCTAGTGCTTAAGCATCTTCGCCAGTCCGGGCTTGGAGATATTCGTACCCCCAGCGCTTATGGGTTAGCACCGGTGTTGGCGGTGCATGACAAAGAGTACGTGACGTTTCTAGCCAACTGTTGGCAAGCGTGGGGCGCCGCCGGGCATAAAGGTGAGGCCATTCCCAATATTTGGCCAGCGCGAACCATGCGCAGTGACCGCATTCCGCGCTCTATCAGCGGCCAGCTAGGCTACTACGCCTTGGCGGCGGAAACCTCGATCTCAGAAGGCACCTTTGAAGCCGCCATGGCGAGTAAAGACGTGGCGTTAGGCGCGCTAGAGCATACGCTGAAAACCGGTGAACCCAGTTTTGGGCTATGCCGGCCGCCGGGCCACCACGCGGCCTATGATCAGTTTGGCGGATACTGTTTCTTCAATAACGCCGCCATTGCTGCGCAAAGAGCGCTGGAGGCAGGCAAACGCCGGGTCGCCATTCTGGATGTCGATTTCCACCACGGTAACGGTACTCAGCAAATTTTCTATCAGCGTGACGACGTGCTGTTTATCTCGCTGCACGGCGACCCGGAAGTCACCTTTCCCTACTATTTAGGCTACGCTGATGAAAACGGCGAGGGCAGAGGCGAGGGCTTTAACGTTAACTACCCGTTGCCCCCGGGCACCAGTGTGGCGACCTGGATGGCGACACTGGAACAGGCATTGGCAACCATTGAAGCAGCCGAGTGCGAGCTGCTGATTGTATCGCTCGGAGTCGATATCTTCGAGGGTGACCCGATAAGTGCCTTCACCTTTACCAGCGCAGATTTCACCGTATTAGGTCAACGCCTGGCCCAGGCAGGCCTGCCCTGCGTATTTCTGATGGAAGGGGGCTATGCGGTAGACGCAATCGGTGTCAATGTAGTCAACGTGTTACAAGGTTTTGAACAGTAGACATTAAAGGACACAGGTTAACCGTGACAGCGGCCCCTAAATCGGGCAGGCTAATGCCCTTTCAACGGGGCAGGGAGCTCAAGCGTGGCAGTGTATGGTGGAATTCAGGCACATGAACTGGAGCGTTGGCTTAATGCGTTAACCAACGCCGCCTATGATCGACGCTGCCCGTTGGTAAAAGTGCACGGTGGCAATGCCCGTGCGCGTACTGCCCGGCAGAACTTATTACTCCTCGCCCACGACTATCGCAGCGGCCAACTCACCCGCGAAGAGTGCGCCGCAGATCTCGGCCATTGGTGCCAATCCTACCTTTCCGAAGCCGAGTGGTACGTACTGGTCGGCACCCGCCAAGCTCCTTCCCAGCCGCAAAGCGAAGAGGAGCGAAGTCTTGCCGTGCTTAAGCAGCATCGGGTGGGGTAGGGCCAGCAGAAACCTTCAGACGGACAATCCACCGTTTTCCTTACGGTCAATGTCCGCCAATGGATGGCGGTGTCGATGGGGTAACGCATCGCCGTTGCCTTTGAAAAGGTGCGCACACGCCGGATCGAAGGAAAAGCGTACTTGATCGTGCACCCAACTGGCGACATCGCCGTCGGCGACCAATATCCATTGGCTGTCACCGTTCTCTAGATACAACGAAGTGGCTCCGCCGAGGCGTTCGATGACCAAAATTTTACCCGTCAGCGGCCCCTGATCATCTAGCTTGAGGTGCTCGGGGCGGATTCCCAACGTTAGCGTATCGCCTGAGTTGATACCCTCGCTCTCCACCGGTATTCGACAATCGCCGCCGGGCAGCACCACGTCGACTCCCTCGACGTCGGCCCCGCTAACCTCGACATCCAGGAAGTTCATTTTTGGCGAACCAATGAAGCCGGCCACGAAACGGTTGGCAGGGTGGTGGTAGAGCGCCATTGGTGAACCGATCTGTTCGACCTCGCCGCCCTGTAATACAACGATCTTGTCGGCCATAGTCATGGCCTCGATCTGGTCGTGGGTAACGTAGATCATCGTCGCGTCGAGTTCCTCGTGCAGCCGCGCCAGCTCGATGCGCATCTGTACGCGCAACGCTGCGTCGAGATTCGATAGCGGCTCGTCAAATAGGAAGATGCTTGGGTTGCGCACGATTGCCCGGCCGATCGCCACTCGCTGGCGCTGGCCGCCAGACAGCGCGCGGGGTTTGCGGTCGAGAAGCTCTTCGAGCTGCAGGATGCGCGCGGCGGCGAGAACCTTCTCGCGGCGCTCGGCCGTGGGCACCTTGGCAAGACGCAGGCTAAAGCCCATGTTGTCCTCGACGCTCATATGCGGATAAAGCGCGTAGCTCTGGAAGACCATCGCCAGGCCGCGGTCGGCCGGGCCAACGTCGTTGATGCGCTCACCGTCGATCAAGATGTCGCCGCTGGTGGCACTCTCGAGCCCGGCGATCATGCGCATCAAGGTCGACTTGCCGCAGCCTGAGGGCCCGACGAAAACCACGAATTCGCGGTCTTTGACCTCTAGATCGACGCCCTTGATGACTTGGGTGCCGCCGAAGTCCTTGACGATATTTTTGAGTTGTAGCGTTGCCATGTCAGGTTCCTTGCGGGTCGGGCGGATACTCGAATTGTGTTTACCAGAGGGTGTAGCCGCCATCCACCACGACGATGGATCCGGTCATGAAGCTCGATGCATTACTGGCCATATAGACGATGGTGGGGCCGAGTTCCTCGGGGGTGGCGGCGCGCTGCATGGGTGCGTCGTCAATCCATCGTGGTTTGAACCTGGGGTCGTCGACTGGCGCCATGCTGGTTTTGACGTAGCCGGGGGCCAGCGCGTTGACCCGAATGCCGTAGGGGGCCCATTCCGCGGCCAGCGACTTGGTCAATTGATGTACGGCGGCCTTGGAAGCGTTGTAGGCGGGCTGCATCTGCGGGCGGTTGACGATCATCGCCGAGATCGAGCCGATGTTGATAATGACCCCGCCGCGTGACTGCATCCGCCGGCCGGCGGCCTGGGCGCAGTACCAGAGTCCGTGAACGTTGATGTCGAAGATGTCTCGCCACTGCTCCGGAGTGACATCCAAAGCTGGCGCGTGATGGCAGGCGCCGGCGTTGTTGAGGAAGATATCGACCGGGCCGAGGGTGGCCTCGACCTCGTCGAGCAGGGTGTCTGCCGCTTCGGGTTGGGTAATGTCGACTTCCACCGCCATGGCGCGATGCCCCGCGTCCTGCAGCGCCTTGACCACTTCAGGCTGCGCGCGTGCCCGCGGGCGGCGATAGCCACCTGGGCACCCGCTTCGGCCAGTGCATGGGCGAATGCCTCGCCGAGCCCGCCGTTGCCACCGGTGACGATGGCGACCTTGCCGCTCAGATCAAACTGCGACATCACGTTCATCGTTGTCTCCCCATTAATTGTAGAATCGTTTCAGGGATGGTCATTTCACTGCGCCCAACGTCAGTCCCTGGACCAGCCAGCGCTTAACCAGTAGCCCGGCGATTGCCATCGGGCAGACGACGATGGTGCCGATCGCCAGCAGCTTGCCCCAGTCGATGCCGGTCTGGGTCAGCAATTGCGCCGCGGCAATGGGAATGGTCTGCGTACTGGGCCCGGAAAACGTCTGGGCAAAGGCGTAATCGTTCCAGGCGAAAATGAAACACAGGATGGTGGTGGTCACCAGCCCGGGGGTCATCAGTGGCAGCACGACGTAGCGGAACGCCTGGAGCTTGGTGGCACCGTCGATCATCGCCGCTTCTTCCAGATCGGGAGGCAGATCATCGAAGAATGCCGTCATCAGCCAGATGGCGAACGGTAGGTTGAAACTCAGGTAGGCGACGATCAGGCCGGCGTGGGTGTCGAGCAGGTAGAGGTAACGGAACAGCAGGTATAGCGGCACGATAACGGCGGCGATCGGCGCCATACGCGTGCTGATGATCCAGAAGGCCAGGTGCTGCTTACCCTTGATTCTTATCCGCGACAGCCCGAAGCCGGCCATGCAGCCGAGCACCACGGCGATCAGCGTCGAAACGCCAGCGATGAACAGGCTGTTGAGCAGATAGGGCCACAGGCTGTTGCCGCTGCTGAACAGTGAGGTGTAATGCTCCAGGGTAGGGGTAAAGAAGACCCGTGGCGTACTGGCGGTGATGATGTCGTTTGGCTTGAAAGAGGACAGCACCATCCAGGTGATCGGTATCAGCGTCCATAACAGCAGGAGCGTTAGCAGAGCGATTTTGAACGTGAGGGGCAGCCAGCGTTTGGAGGTTTTCATGAACTCGTCTCCTGGCGTTTGAGCAGTTTCGTGAACGCCGTAGCGACCATGATCGAGAACACCAGCATGGTGATGCCCACGGCGGCCGCGTAACCCAGATCAAAAAAAGCGAAAGGCAATGTCGTAGAGCCGAATAGGGATGATCTTGGTGGAATCCGCGGGCCCACCGTTGGTGGTGATGAAGATAATCGCAAAGAAACGAATCGCGTCCATGGCACGGATCAGCAGCGCTACTAGAAGGATGTTGGAGATAGACGGCAGGATAATATAGAGCAGTTTCTGGCCGTACTTGGCGCCATCCATCTCCGCCGCTTCCAGAATGTCTTCGGGTACAGAAGCAAGCCCCGCCAGGACAATCAGCGCGACCAGTGGCGTCCATTCCCAGACGTCCATGAGGATGACCGCAACCATCGCGGAGCCGGTACTGCCCAGAATGTTGCCGTCGAACAGCCCGCTTTCATTCAGCATCCAGGCATACAAACCGTGGCTGGGGTCGAGCATGAAACGCCCCAGTAGCCCGACGATCACTGGGGCGATGAACATCGGAATCAACAGCAGCGAGATGATGATGTTACTGCCCCGCGTTAGGCTATAAACCAGCAATGCCATCACGGTGCCGATGACCATCTCCAAGCCTACCGTGGCCAAGAAGTAGACCAGGCTTATCAGCCAGCTGGAGCGGATGTCCGGATCCGTGAACACCCGCTGCCAGTTGTCGAGCCCCGAGAACTCGAAGGCCAGCCCGCCCATTAGGCTGACGTCGTTGAAGCTCATCCAGATAATTGAGAAGAACGGTACCAGCGTGATCAGGGCGAGCAGAAAGAGCGCTGGCGACATCATCGCCAGCTCAAACCCTTGTCGCCGAGCCGAAGGTTTTCCGGTCGTCAGCGTCATGCGTTATGCCCCCACGATACGATCAATGCGCTGTTTGGCGCTCTGCATGGTTTCCTCGGGAGACATCTGCCCCGCCAGCATTTTGGAGAGTTCGGTGAAGATCACCGTATCGACCTCGTTCCACTGGGCGATCTTGGGCCTCAGGCCAATGTGATCGTCCTGCCAGGCGGTCAGCATGGTGTCCGCCGTGAGCATGTTGGGCATGTCGGTGGGTGGGGTGCTGGCGGCCCTGACCTCAGGCATGTCGTAAACCGATTGGCGTGTCGGTGTGCCGCCACCGACCTCGCTTCTCAGCCCCATTAGTTGTGTTTGTGGTGAGGTTGCCCAGACCAGGAATAGCCAGGCCGCCTTCTGCTTTTCGGCCGAGGCGTTGGCGTTAATGCCGATTCCGGTGCCACCCCACAGATTGGCGCTGCGTGCTGGCCCCTTGGGTAGCGGGGCGTAGCCGATTTTGCCTTGTAGCTGAGAGCTTTCCAGCGAGCCGGCGAACTCGTGCCACTCTGGCATCATCGCGAATTCGCCATTCTGGAAGGCGTTTGCAACACCAGTCCAATCCCAACTGGTACTGCCGGGGTGGGCGACCTTGAGCAGCTTCTGATAGAAGCGCGCCGCTTCCAATGCAGCCTCGCTGGTCAGTTGGCAGGCGCCAGGGGCATCAGTGCCGAGCAGGCCGATCTGCTGGCCGTTGGCGAAGTAGTCGCCGCCGTAGGCAAATAGCACATTGGAGAAGTCACACATCAGCGAATCATATTGCTGAGCCTGATGACCGGTGCCGTATTGAACCTCGCTGGCGTTGCCTTGGCTAAACCATGCGGCGATCTGGTAGTACTGCTCCCAGGTCGTGCTGTCCGACGGGGTCGGGTCGAAGCCGAGATCCTGTTGCATCTGGTCATGGTACTTTTCGAACAGGTCACGCCGGTAGATCCAGATCATCGTCGGGCAGTCGTAGGGTAAGGTGTACAGGCTTTCATTGTCTTTGAAACGGCCAGCGGCAGCCAGCTGCGAGGGGATGAAATCCTCGATGCCCTGGGGCACGACCGGCTGCTGGTCGTCGTTGATGAAGGTATTGAGATCCACGAGGCCACGATGATAGGGCGCGAGTACTTGGTAAGGATCAGCATAGATCACATCGAAGGCGCTGCGCCCGGCGCCGAAGTCCAACGCAACTTTCTGTACCAAGGCTCCCAACTGCATTTCGGTGATGTTGACAGTGATGCCGGTGAGTTCCTGGAAAGACGCCAGATTGGCGGCGATGGCGGTGGTCGGCGGCGTGTTCTCGGAGATGAACTGGATGGTGGTGCCACTGGCTTGCTTCCAGGCCTCATCGCTGGCCATGCCTTGAGCCAGGGCCGTGCGCAGTGGGCCTGCGCCCATCAACGATAAGCTGGCGAGTCCACCCATTCCTTTTAGTATGTCGCGGCGCTTGAACTGGGTCATTGTTGTTTTCCTCTCTTGGGTTCAGGTCTAGCGGGGGTCAGGTATCAAGCGTGATTTGCAGCTTGACATCATTGGGTCGTGCGCTTGCGGCGCGCTCGAACGCATCGATACTGTGTTCGAAATCAAAGGTCTCGGTAATCAGTGGCTTAAGGTCTACCTTCCCCGAAGCGATCAGGTCGATCGCCCGGTCGTAAACGTTGGCGTAGCGGAATACCGTCTCAATGCGCAGCTCCTTGGCTTGCGCTGACACGATATCGAAGGTGACTGGCTCGACGGGCATGCCAACCAGCACGACCGCACCGGCAGGCCGGGCGCAGGCCAGTACATCGTCGTAGACCTTAGGACTGCCGCTGGCCTCGAACACTACGTCGGCGCCCCAGTCTTGGCCGCAGCGCTTGTCGAGAACTTCTCGCAGGGATTCTCGCGCAATATTGACAGGCGTGATGCCCTTGTAACGGGCCGCGATGGCCAGCTTTTCCTCAACCAAGTCGGAGACCAGAACCTTGCTGGCGCCGCCCGCAAGCGCGGCCAGGGCGACCATCAGTCCGATCGGCCCGGCGCCGGTCACGACGCAAATATCGCCTGGCTGCATGCGCGCTTTAACGACCGCCTGCATGCCGATCGCGAACGGCTCAATCATGGCGCCTTCGGCAAAGGACACCGAGTCGGGAAGTGCGAAGGTGAATGCTGCAGGGTGGATGACTTCGGGCGTCAGACAACCGTGTACCGGTGGCGTGGCCCAAAACCTTACGCTCGGGTCGACGTTGTAGACACCCAGTTTGGCGGCGCGCGAGCTGGGGTTGGGTATACCAGGCTCCATGCACACCCGATCGCCCACCTGAAGATGGCTTACGTTTCGGCCGACGTCAGTCACTACACCGGATGCTTCATGGCCGAGTACCATTGGCTCACGGACAACAAAGGGGCCGATCTGGCCGTGGGTATAGTAATGCACGTCGCTACCGCAGATGCCGACGGTATGGATGCGCACGCGAACGTCATCCGGGCCGAGCTGATCGGGGAGCTCGATCTCTCGTAACGACAGTTCGCGCTTCTTCTCCAGCACCAGCGCTTTTGCTTTCATGACGCTATTCTCGAATTGTATTTAAAGGGGCGAGAACCGGCCTTTTTGGTCTAGTTAACCTCGCTTCAGGCTTAAAACAAATCTACGCGCCATGTGGAAAAAACCGCTAGGCTATAATTTTCTTGGGAATGATACTTTTTGCAGGCTTTCTCAACGTGGTAAGTAATGGTCTGTTTTAAATGGCACTTTCCATAATGCCTGGGTGGTGCTTTTGGAAAGACAAAAGTCTTTTGTGACCAAAGTATAAAAGGCCAACGGCTCACTTTAATTCAGGATGGTAAGAGATCAGGCATGAGCGTCTTCTCCAGACATCGCTGATAGCTGAAAGAGGCACTGATAAACTATGATTACTTCGCATCTCAACGATACGCCTCTTGGTGCGCCTGTTTTCGAGTGCATCAGTCAGGATCCGAAATTCAGTTTCTACTGGCACAGCCATGATTTCCCCGCCCCTATTGCCCGCTGGAATTACCATCCCGAATACGAGTTACATCTCATCCGTTATTCGGCGGGTCATTATGTCGTAGGGGATTATATCGGCCGCTTCGAACCCGGTAATTTAGTGCTGGTGGGGCCGAATATTCCGCACGCCTGGTTTAGCGAGCTCGATGACGGGCAATCGGTGATCAAGGGTCGTGACGTCGTCCTCCAGTTCAAGGGTGAGTGGCTGGAACACATGATGGCGCTCTGCCCGGAGCTTAACTGCCTGTCGACGCTCATCGAGGACTCGGCCTTGGGAGTGGAGTTCAAGGGAAGAAGCGGCACGCTGTGCCGAACTGCTCATCAGAATGGGCGAGCAGGATAATGCTGGCAGGCTACTGACCATGTTGACCATTATGCGCAGGCTCTCGCAAAGCGAATACCATCCCCTAGCCGGTCGAGAGTACGGTCTGGAGGCCAAGGGCGCATCTTCCGAGCAGGTCGATGCCATACTGCTCTATATCCACGACCACTTTCATGAAGAGCTGCGCATGGCGACATTGGCTGAGAATAACGGCATGACGCCTTCCACCTTTTCGCGTTTTTTTAAGCACGCCACCGGCGACACCTTCGTTGCCTTTCTCAGGAGGATCCGCATTGGTCATGCCTGTCGGCTGTTGCTTGAAGGTAAGCAGTCCATCGCCGATATATGTTTCGAGGTTGGCTATAACAACCTCTCCAATTTCAACCGCCACTTTCGTGAGCTAAAGGGCATGACACCACGGCAGTACCAGCAGAAGACGGCTGATCTTGTGCCGAAAGAATGACAGTAACGAGTTATTAAGTTTGAGTAGTCAGAGCTTGCAGACTGGCAACTGAAATAGTTCTGCTTAATCTCCATGACGGCGTGAATGTCACAATGGCGTCGCGCTGTTATAATGGATAAATGAACAGTGCTTTCGCAACACCTACTGCCTCCCTCGACGATCCCTTCTACTACCTGACGAACTTTCGCTTCGTTTTTGGCATGGGTGGGGAGCGCCACGCTGATCTGCTCGCGGCAGACGAACTTGCTTTTGTGGAACAGTTTGAAAGCTTGCCGCAGTCCTCCCAAGCACTGCTGGTGCGAATGGTGATGCGCAAAGGTGAACTGTTTCGGCTCAGCAAGCTCTGTTATGCCGAGGTCGGTGACAGCGCCGCTGCGATGGCGCCCTTGATCGCGCTAGGTTGGGTCGATAGCGACCCGGCGCTTAGCGTCGATGAGCTGTTTAATCAGCTACGCCTGGCCGAACTGCGCCAAGCGTTGGTGGCGGATATACGCGCCGCCGGGCTGAGTGCCTCCAGCGCCAAAACCGCGCTCCACGACACTCTGGAAAGCCGACTCCCGCAAACCGTACCGCTGCAGACATGGTGGCCCAACGCGCCTGACCGTGTGGTGCGCCTCACCGTCATGGAGACCTGTGACCGGCTGCGACTGATGTTCTTTGGTAACCTGCGCCAGGACTGGGCCGAATTCGTACTCACCGAGCTTGGTCTGCAGCGTTTTGAGGTGGTGCCTTTCACGCCGCACTCGCGTGCCTTTCAAACGCGTCAGGAAGTCGATACCTATATAACGCTCCATCGCTTGCGCCAACGTCTTGATGAGGGCGAATTGCCCGTTGATCTTTACCGTGAAGTACCGTCGCCCTCGGACAACCGCTGGCTGGCCACGCGGCGTGCTCGGTTACTGCTGCAACTGGGTCGCGAGGCGGAGCGCAGCGGTGACTCGGCGCTTGCGCTGACACTCTATGGTGATGCAAATAGTAGCGAAGCGCGCATTCGACAGCTACGTGTGTTGGAGCGATTGGGCGAACATCAAACGGCTTTGGAACGGGCGACCCAGGCGCTGGATAGCCGCCCTAACGAGACCGAACACCAAGCCCTGGCGCGGCTGCTGCCCCGTTTGCAGCGGCGGCTTAAATTGCCGGTTGTACCGAGTGAGCCAGAGCCCACCCATGAGCGTTGGGATTTAGTATTGCCCGGGCCACAAGGCGTGGAGCGCGCCGTGGTTCAAGCACTTAGCGAGCCCCAGGCACCGATCTACTACGTGGAAAACAGCCTGCTAACCGGACTGTTTGGATTGCTCTGCTGGTCGGCTATTTTCGCCCCGCTGCCAGGTGCCTTCTTCCATCCTTTTCACAACGGCCCCGCGGATCTGTATCGCGACGATTTTGTGGCGCGGCGGCGCGATGCCTTCGATGCCTGCTTGGCTCAGATGGACGACGGCAGCTACCGGGAGGTTATTCGGGCGACATGGCGGGAGAAACAGGGGCTGGCCTCCCCCTTTGTGCACTGGCCAATTGTCGATGAGCCGCTGGTTGAGCGGGCGCTTGAGTGTATCCCCGCTGAGCATTTGCGGGCCTGTTTCGAGCGCTTGCTGGGTGACCTGAAAGCCAACCGGGCCGGGCTGCCGGATTTGATTCAATTTATGCCCGATGCGCCCGTTGGTGAGCCGCGCTACCGGATGATCGAAGTCAAAGGCCCCGGCGACCGGCTGCAGGATAACCAGCGCCGCTGGCTCACGTTCTTTCATCGTCATGAGATACCCGTCGCGGTGTGTTATGTACGTTGGGCGGAAAGCGTCGAGCCGACGCCATGAGCGCGACCTATCGCGTCGCGGTGCGGGCGCTGTGCGAATTCACCGCCCGTGAAGGTGACCTCGATCACCGCTTTACCCCGGCGCCCAGTGCCCAGGAAGGCATACAGGGACATACGCTGGTGGCTAGCCGACGCGGTGCGGATTATCTTGCAGAACTGCCGCTGTCGGGTCGCTTTGCAGGGCTTACCGTGACGGGGCGTGCCGATGGCTTTGACCCAACAGCCAACCGCTTGGAAGAAGTCAAAACCCACCGCGGCAGCCTTGAGCGCATGGCCGATAACCAGCGCGCGCTGCATTGGGCGCAGGTAAAGTCTACGGCGCGCTACTCTGCAAAGAGCGCGGCCTGGAGCACATCACCTTAACGCTGGTGTACCTGGAGATCGCCAGTGGCAAGGAGACCTTGCTCAGCCAGGAAGCCAGCGCCGAGGAACTGGAGGTTTTTTTTGCCGACCAGTGCCAGCGCTTTCTCGCCTGGGCGGAGCAGGAGGCCGAGCATCGTCTGCACCGCGATCGCACCTTACACTCTCTGCGTTTTCCCCACGCCGCATTTCGCAGCGGTCAGCGCGAACTTGCCGAAGACGTTTATAAAGCCGCCAGCACCGGACGCTGCCTGCTTGCCCAGGCGCCCACTGGCATTGGCAAAACGCTGGGTACGCTGTTTCCCATGCTCTCGGCCATGCCGCGGCAACGGCTTGATCGGATTGCTTTTCTGACCATGAAAACCCCCGGTCGCCGGTTGGCGCTGGATGCCCTGGCGACACTGCGCGGCAGGCGCGACGCCGCCGAGGCCCAACCCTGCGCGTGCTGGAACTGGTGGCCCGGGATAAAGCCTGTGAATACCCTGACCGCGCCTGTCATGGCGAGTCCTGCCCGTTAGCGGCGGGCTTCTACGACCGCCTGCCTGCCGCCCGCCAAGCCGCGGTGGCGCAGCAGTGGCTGGATTGCAACGCGCTGCGCGACGTGGCGCTGGCTCATGACGTGTGTCCGTATTATCTGGGCCAGGAGCTGGCGCGCTGGGCGGACGTGATCGTCGGCGACGTCAACCACTGGTTTGACAGTCACGCGCTGTTGCATGGTTTGGCCCAGGCCAACGACTGGCGAACGGGCGTGCTGGTCGACGAAGCACATAACTTGGTAGAGCGCGCCCGGGGCATGTACAGCGCCGAACTCGACCAGCAGCGCTTGAGCCGACTGCGGCGTGCTGCTCCTAAAGCGCTCTCCCGGCCGCTGGGCGCTTGGCCCGCCAGTGGCAGGCCGTGTTCAAAGACGCTGGCGTGGAAGACGTCGGTGAACCGGGTAGACCCGTCTATCGGCTTTTGACGACGCTACCCGATAAGCTGGTAGCTGCCACTCAGCAAGTGGGCGCTGCGATTACCGACCACCTGGGTGAGCACCCCGAGGATGCGACGCTTGAGCTCCAGGAGCTGCTGTTCGAGTCGCTAGCGTTCTGCCGCTTAGCGGAGCGCTTTGGGGATCACTCGCTATGTGATCTTACCCGCCATGGCCGCGGGCGGGCGGTGCTGGGGCTTCGCAATCTGATACCTGGTGATTTCCTGGCCTCACGGTTTAACACTGCCCACTCAGTGGTGCTGTTTTCCGCCACGCTCTCTCCCGCTCACTACTATCGAGACCTGCTGGGGTTGCCGGATAATACGGTGTGGCAGGAAGTAGCGTCGCCCTTTGCTGCACACCAGCTTGAAGTGCGCATACGCAGCGATATTTCAACGCGTTTTCGTGATCGAGAAGCGTCTGTTGAGCCGATGGTAGCGGCCATGGCGCAGCAGTATCAGCGCAAGCCCGGCCACTATTTAGCTTTCTTCAGCAGCTTTGCCTACTTGGAGGCAGTGCTGGCGAGGTTTCGCGAAGCGCACCCAGAGATCGTCGTTTTCAGCCAGACCCGCGGGATGCCCGAAGCCCAGCGCGAGGCATTTCTGGCGCGTTTTACCCCGGCGGCACAGGCATCGGTTTCGCAGTCCTGGGCGGTGCCTTCGCAGAAGGCATCGACCTGCCCGGCGACCGGCTGATCGGCGCCTTTGTCGCCACCCTGGGCCTGCCACCGTTCAATGACTTCAACGAAGCGCTCAAGGCGCGGCTCTCCGCGCGGTTCGGCCAGGGCGACGACTACACCTACCGCATTCCCGGCATGATCAAAGTGGTACAGGCCGCCGGACGGGTGATTCGCAGTCCAGACGATGAAGGTGTTGTGGTATTAATGGATGATCGTTTTGCCCAGACCGGCGTGCGCGCGCTATTGCCACGCTGGTGGTCGCCGGGCTGAGCATGCTAAACGGGGCAGGTGTTTTTCGTTCCGGCGGCTATGCTTAAGGGACGATGCTAAACGACCATCAGGCCACGGAAGCGGCCACGGTAGCCAGTCAGGCTGGGCACCGTTCAACACAAGGGAGTGTTATGTCATGAAGAAGCCCATCAGCTTTTTTGTTCACCATCAGGGGCGCGGCCATGCGCGGCGCACCATGGCGATTATCCGCCAGTTTTCGGCCGACCGCCCAGTCAGCGTGATGACGGCGGATCCTTCGCTGTTTGATGGTTTCGAGCGCGAGATTGAGCTTGTACCGTTGCCTGACATGATCGGTGCGGACGTACCCACCCAGGCGCTGTTTGACCAGCCCACACCTTCGGTTATGCACTGTGTGCCCATGGTGTGGTCGAAATGCGCCAGACCATGCGGCGCATTCTGGATCATCTGGACGATAGCGACGCCGGACTATTTGTCATTGATGTCTCGGCGGAGCTGGCGCTGCTGTCGCGTATCGCGAGTATTCCAGCGGTCAAGGTTCGCATGCACGGCGACCGAAACGACCCGGGGCACCTGGGCGCGTATGAGGCGTGCGTCGGCATGTTGGCGCCCTATGATGAGCGCCTTGAGCAGGACGATTACCCTAGCCACCTACGCCAAAAGACGTTTTACACGGGAGGGCTGTGTACCACCGCCGCCGAGATACCTGAACGCGCCGAAGCGCGCCGCCGACTGGGGCTCGACCCGAACCCGGAAATCGTTCTGGTGCTTACTGGAGGCGGCGGCTCGGGCACCTATGCGCCGTTGACCGTGGCAGCGCGTGCCGCGCCTAATACATTGTTCGTGACAATTGGCCCGCTGCATCGGGAGGGTCACGAAACCGATTTTGCCAACCTGATCAACGTTGGCTGGGTCGATAACGTGGTGGATTACTTGGCGGCCAGCGATATTGTGCTAGCGTCCGCCGGTGACAATACCGTACATGAAATCGCCATGTTGAAACGCCCCTATATCGTGGCGCCGGAGTGGCGCTACTTCGGCGAGCAGACCCGCAAGGCCGAACGGCTGGCGGAGCTGGGCGCGGCGGTCAACATGGCCATTTGGCCCGGCGACTATGCCGGCTGGCAGGCAGTGTTAGAAAAAGCCCGGGGGCTGGATGTCAGTGTGCTGGCCGAGCTGTATAGCGCGGATGCCGCCCGGCATGCAGCCGAGTGGCTGGAAGCCTGCGTTGACCGGCTCTGGGCAGGGTGCCCACCACTCAAACCTCTTCAGGGAGTCGGTCTGCTAAACGCCTGGTCGCCGAGTTTGCCACTCAGGTCGCGGCGTCTGAAGTTCAGCCATAACGGGCGCTGGCAGGTAGGCGCGCGGCGGCAATCTCCTCCTGGGTGGGGTGCCTAACGATCTCTATGTCCTCTGCTGCCGGCGACCAGCGAATGGCGCCGGCTTCGTGAAACTGGTTTAGCCAGTACTCCATGCACCACTGCTCCCAGCGTGCGTAAAAGCGCCTCGCGTTGGCAATAATCGCCTCGAAGTGCGGCCAGGGTGGGGCATACATCGGGTGGTGCTGGTGCCAGGCAAGCGCACCGCCCACCCAGTAGAGCGGCACGTTGGCCGCTGCCAGTCGCCAGGCGTAGTCGGTCTCCTCGCCGCCGTACCCTCTGTACCCTTCATCCATGCCGCCCGCGCGATGGTGATCTTGGCGCATCAGAGCAAATGAGAGCCCCCAAAGATTGCCATGGTCAGGCTCATGTCGTATCTCATCGTCTTCAATGGCTGGACGCGCCGGGTGGCGTTCGCCCAGGTTGCTCAGGCGCGCAAGATCCAATGTACCGTCTACGCCGTGGCGCACCGCGTCTGCGGGCAGGTAGTGCACTTCGCCGATATAGAGCGCTGGTCGTTGGATAAGCGCTTCACGGTAGCGCGCAACCAGCGTGGGTGAGGCGATGCAGTCAACATCCAGAAATATCAGCGCATCAAAAACGGCGGCATTGACCGCCGCGTTGCGGGCCTTGGCCAACGGCAGGGCATCGCCTTCAACCATGATGTGACGAACCGGGAAATGCGTTTTGGGTAGGTCTGTTTCGACTTCGGGCTGCATCCAGGCAATCACCAACTCGTCCGGTTGCTGCGTTTGGGCTTCCAGGCTCAACATGAGGTTGACCAGATGTTCGCGGCGGTTTCTAACCAGCGTCAACGCGCTTACCTTCATGCCGCGCCCCCCATTTTTTGTCGGCGTTGAAAGTGCTGAACGCCCTCAATAACGCCCATGGCGTGGCGTGCGCGGGCAGTGTAGACGTGGGCCACTTCGGGCCCGTCCAGTAGCCCATCGCAGTGGTTGGCCACCGCGATGGAGCAGGGTGCCGAGCGCAGCATATCCAGGTCATTACCCGAGTCGCCCGCAACATAAAGCGACTGTGGATCAATATGCAGACGTTTGCGTACGTGCTCGACGGCCTGACCCTTGGATGCTTCAACAGGCAGAATATCCACATAGCGGCTATGGCTTTGGATCACCGTGCCCGCTAGGCCGCGCTTTTTTAGATGTGTCTGGATACGTGCAATCAGCGTTGGGTCACCATCGCTGAAGTAGCTGAGTTTATGACGGCGCTGTTCAAGCGATCCTTGGGGCGTCAGTTCAGTCAAATCTCTCAGAGCCTGCTCTAATGCTTCCTGCTGCCAGCACCGATCAATCCGCGCTGACCACTCCGCGTCTTGCTGGTAAGTCACGCCGTTGGGGTCGCGGTAGTAAATCTCTGAGCCCACCGACGAAATGATCACCTGGGGGCGGGGATGCCGACCTGCTCGAGAATCGACAGCGCGCTGTGAAAGCTGCGTCCGGTGGCAACGCCAAACCCCAGTGCGGGCTGTTTCTCGTACCACTGGTTAAAGGCACGTATACCCTCGGGCGAGCCGGTAAGCGTATTATCGATATCGCAGATCAGCAGCGCCTTGGGCTGCGCAGGATCGGGGCTTGGCTGGATTAAGCGGGCGAGGAGGTCGTGGTAGCACTGAGTGTGGCGCTGCCAGTCGTAGCACTTGACAGCCTCCTGGCCGTTGTCGGCCATGCGCTGCCAGCGCTCGGAATTCTGGAGCAGGTCAAGGGCCTGGCGGATAATGTCATCATGGTGACGGGGGTTGATGAGTACGCCGTTATTACACTGTTCAATAATGTCGCAGGGGCCGCCGCTGTCGGTGGCAATCAGCGGCAGGCCCGCCGCCGAGGCTTCCAGCAGGGTCAGTCCAAACGGCTCATTGAACGCCGGGTTGATAAATATGCCGCCCCGCTCACGCGCCCAGGCGTACAGCGCTGGGATATCTTCTGGGGAGTGATGCTTTGGGTAGGCCACGTGACCATAGAGATTGTAGTCATCAATCAGCGTTAAAAGCTCATGAAGGTTATCGGCAAGCTCAGGCTCTAGCGCATCAATCTGTTCGCGTACGCCTGCCACAATCACCAGATTGGCAAGCTGCTGTAGCGCTTTACTCTGCCCATAGGCCGATACCAGCGCCGCCAGGTTTTTGCGGGTAACGGGACGGGCAATCGCCAGCAGTACGGGCTTGTTGGGGTCGATCAGAAAGGGTTGCATCATCGCTTCAATAGCGGGCGTTGAGGTTGCGCCAGTGAATTCATCCAGATGGCTGCCGGGCGGAATGACGCGGATACGGCCGGTATCGTAGTGCAGGTAATCGGCGTACTGAACTTCGGCTTCATCGCGGGAGCTGGCGATGATCAGCGTGGCATCACGAATGGCGCGCTCTTCAAAGGTGATGCGGCGCTGCAGAGACTGCTGGGTTGAGTTATCGAGACCAGGCTGGCCGGTGGCCAGGCATTTCAGCTTGCATCGCCCCAGCGAGTGGGCGGTGAATACGAACGGAATGGCATGGCGAGCGCTGACTTCAGCGGCCACTTCGCCCGCATCGGCGTAGTGGGCGTGCAGAACGTCAGGCGGCTTGGGTAGGCTTGCCAGCCACTCTTCAAAGGCGGCAATAAACGAAGGAAGTTCCTGCCAGAGTGCTTCCTTAGGCAGGTAATTGGCGGACGAGGTAGGCAGGCGCACCAAGGTAATCTTCGGGCTGATCACCTCCACTGGGCAGGTATAATCTACCCGGCTAAACTCACTGGCGAAGGCGCGGGTCACCAGCGTTATACGCTCAATGGCCGGATCCTGTTCGGAAGCCTCGACCAGCTCAAGCAGGTAGCGGATATGGCCGCCGGTATCGGCCGTAATGCCATATTCGATATCGCTGCCGCGCAGGCAGCCCTGTAATGCCAGATGTACGATATGCATGTCGTGAATTCCTTTTCACCTGATGGGGTGTCCCCAATCTATGCTTCAGAAACAGCGTTTACGCATTGCCCAGGTCGCCCCCGTCATCTTTCCAACCCCGCCGGTGGATAACGGAGGCACCGAGCGCATTGTCTACGACCTAACCGAAGCGCTGGTGGCCATGGGCCATGAGGTCACGCTGATAGCCCCTTCCGACAGCCAAACATCGGCGCGCCACCTGCCAACCTCGCCAAGCCTGAGCCGCTGGCAGCAGTTGCGTGATAATGTGCCGCCAGGCGTCCCGGCGTTCTTGAGGCGCTGGCGCTGGAACGCTTGCGTCAGCATTTGGATGAGTTCGATATCATCCACTGCCATGGTGAGTTCTGCCACGCGGCGGTGCTGGGCGAGCGCCGCCGCCATAGCGTGACAACCGTGCACTGGCGCGTTGATGAGCTGGATCGGCAGCTTTTTTCGAAGGATTTCCCGATCTGCCGGTAGCCTCCATCTCAAAAGCCCAGGGCGCCGCACTGCCTGAAAATAATCACCTGGGTACGGTTTACCACGGCCTTGATGCCCGGCGCTTTAATATAGGTAAAGGTTCAGGAGAATATTTGGCCTTTATTGGCCGTATGACAGACCAAAAACGCCCCGACCGGGCCATTGCCGTGGCGCGCGCCACGGGCTTTCCGCTACGCCTGGCGGGTGGCATCGATGTGGGTAACCCTGGTTGGTTCGACCGCCATGTAGCGCCCGAGCTTGATGAACGCATTCAGCATGTGGGGGTGGTCAATGATCAACAAAAGCAGGCATTTCTGGGCGAGGCGTCCGCACTACTGTTTCCCATTGACTGGCCGGAACCCTTCGGGCTGGTGATGATTGAGGCCATGGCCTGCGGCACGCCGGTCATTGCCTGGCGAAACGGCTCCGTGGAAGAGATTATCGAAGAGGGCGTCAGCGGCTTTATCGTCGACTCCCACGAAGAGGCAGTGGAGGCGGTTAAACGCCTGCCAGCGCTTGAGCGACACCGTGTTCGCGAGGTGTTTCTTGAACGTTTTACCGCATCCCGCATGGCCGAGGATTACGTAAAACTTTATAAAACGTTATTAGCCGGTGAGTACCGCCAATAACTATTCATAACGACGAAACCAAGTGACCTAATGACAGACCTACTCTGGTACCAGTATGCGCTAATCGGTTTGATTTTTGCCTGGAGCGGTTTCGTGCGCACCAGCCTGGGGTTTGGTGGCGCCGTGCTGGCGCTGCCTTTTTTACTCTTGGTGACCAATCAGCCCCTGGTGTTCTTGCCGATTATTGCAATCCACCTGCTGATTTTCTCCAGTTGGATTGCTTGGAATGGGCATCGCCAACTGCAGAAAGAGAGCAGTGCCACACGCCCTGCGGAAAGCAATATTGATTGGGCATATTTACGCAAAGCCCTGAAAATCATGATCATTCCCAAGCTGATAGGGGTGGTGGGGCTGTTAACGCTTCCTGCCCAGGTCATGACCAGCATCATTTTCGGCATTGTGTTCATCTATGCCATTGGCTATGTGCTGAACCGGCCATTCAAGAGCAAGAACAAGTACGTGGATTACGTGCTGCTGGCGCTGGGCGGCTATGTCAGCGGCACCTCGCTCATTGGTGCGCCGTTGATTGTGGCGGTGTTCGCTGCACATGTGGCCAAAGAGCAATTGCGGGATACCATGTTCGTGCTGTGGTTTATCCTGGTGGTGATCAAGATGGTCTCGTTCCTGATCGCGGGGTCGATCTACAGCTAATCCACCAACTGTGGCTGCTGCCCTGTGCCTTTATTGGCCATTTGGCAGGCGAGAAAGCCCACCGCTACATGCTCAAAGCGGATACCGGCCTGTTCTTCCGTGTGCTGGGGCGGTGCTGATATTGGTCAGCGTGGTGGGGTTGATTCATCCACCCGGCTAGCGGATGGCGGGCGCTACCCTTTAAAGCTTGCTGTCCGCTTGTAGCGTTGTTTTGCCCAGAATGATCAGTACGACCGCCAGCACTCCGCACACGACCGCCATAGCGGTAAACACATTGCGCAGCGAGTCCAGCCAAATCAACGCCGGGGAGACTACCACTGGGGAGATAAATTGGCCGAAAAAGAAGGTCGAGGTAAAACCACCAAACACCCGGCCGCGTACTCGCTGAGGCGTGATTCGCATCAGCCAGGTGGTGGTATTGGGCATAAAGACACCCAGGCCTAAACCGGAAATAGCCGCCCCGACGATGGCCATGGCGTAACTTTGGGTGAACCCAACGATCAAAAAAGCCAGCGGCCGCCAGCAGGAACCCTAAAACGTATATCGTCATCACCGACAGAAACGGTTTGTAGTAGCCGTAGCAAAACGCCACGATACTGGCCGTTAGGGCCGCCATTGAAAGTGCGATGCCGATCGCCATACCACTGATCTGACCCTGCTGAGAGAGCAAAAAGGGCAGTTGGGCGGGAAACATATAAAACATTGCCATGCTGATCATGGCGATCAGGTAGGCAAGGCCAGTGCGCCCAATATCCACCTTCACCGGCGCAGCGTTTGTGTCAGCGCTTACGCTACCGCTGGATTTGGGCTCTTGAAGAATCGCCCAGGCGTAGGGCAGCAGCAAAACGCCAGTAATATAGAGTAGAAATGGGCCGCGCCAGCTCCAGTCGGAAAGTATCCCGCCCAGATTGATAAAGATCACCCCGCCCAGTGCCATGCAGCTACTTTGTAGCCCCAAGAAGCGGGCGCGTTCGGTGCTATCGAAATAATCCCCCACCAGTGTGGTGCTAATGCTAAGAATACCCGCCACCGCTATTCCCATCAGTGCCCGCGAGCTTAGCAGCAGATCCACTCGGTCAATGAAAAAGCCCGAGATACCGGCAAAGCCGTAGATGCCCAGCATCATCAGCAGCAATTTTTTCGCCCAAACCGGTCAGCCAAGTAGCCCATCAGCGGGCTAAACAACGTAATCATCAGCGCAGGAATGGTCAGGATTAGCTGGATCAGTACTTGGGGCTGATCAGGAAAGTGGCGGCTAATGCCCGGCAGCGCAGGCGCAATGATCGCCCCCGACATCACGGTCATGGTGCTGGCAAACAGCAGTACGGCCTTAATATGTGTTAATTGGCTAATGGTTGGCTTCCACATTAAAAAGAAAAAGGGAGGGGTACGAGCAAATGTTAATCATAGCATGCTTGTTAGCAGGCTAGTTATTGTCTATTGGGAACGAATAGCCGAGCTATAAAAGCACTCCCACACGGTGGTTCTGTTCTTGTCTATAGAGGGCGTGCGTCTCTCTCAGGAAAAGTAGCCATACTATCGTTTAGCTAATAGGTTTGTTGGCGCCTATCTGTTATAGCTGGAAGTCTGACAGCACAGCAGTAGAGGCGATATCGTGGCGTTTTCGTCGAATGATAGTACAGACCCACTGGCGGATATCTTACCAGTGACGGCCCGCCTGTTTGATAACAGTGGCGCAGCGATTTCCCTGTTCAATGATCAGGATCGATTGCTTTACGGCAACACCCAATACTACGACCTCATCTGCCATCCGCAGGGGACGTACCCCTATTGGCCCGATATTGTTCGGGACAACTATGCCAAGGGCCAGGGGCTGATTATTGAGGCGGATGATATTGAGCGGTGGATTGAGGCAGCGTTAGCGAAGCGCCGCGTACAAGCCTACCGCCAGTTCGAAGTTGACGCCTGGGATGGCCGCTGGCTGTTGATGACAGAAACCCTGATCCCGGGTGGGGGCCTACTGGATATCGGTGTGGACATCACCCAGGCAAAGAACATTACGACGGCGTTAAAGCAGGAGTATCAGAATGCTTTGGTTAAAGCGGAAACCGATTTGCTGACTGATATGGGTAACCGCCGTGCCTTAGAGCGTTTGCGCAAGATTCTAATGAGTAAGGGACGCCATTTTCAGGTCACGGCGCTGATGATCGATATTGACCAGTTCAAACCCTACAACGATACCCTGGGGCATTTACAGGGTGACCTCTGTTTGCGGCAGGTGGCTGAGTCGATTCGAAACAGCCTCAGGGTTAGCGAGGCTTACCCGATAAGGTTGGGCGGAGATGAATTTCTGGTGCTGATGCTGGGTGCACCACTCTCTCGCGCAGCAGGTAGCCCAGAGAATCAGAAATGGTGTGCGTAGAAGCGCCATTCCCCACCCAGCGACATGCTCTGGTCTGGTTACCCTGAGCATGGGCCTTGCCAGCCGGGAAATTATAGACTCGGACAGCTTTGCATCGCTGCTCAAGGACGCCGACGATTCGCTCTATGAGGCTAAACGTAGCGGGCGTGACCGCATCAATGGCCTGCAGGGTGGCCCTGAGCAAACATAACTCCCCTGGCCTGTTTTACAGCGCAAGCGATATCCGCCACATATCGTGTCATGCCGTTTCATTCTGTGGCGGTTTTTTCCGCGCCTGCAGGTATACCCCCGCTCCGTGACATTGTGGGTTACTTCGTCAAAGATCCTAGTCATAAAGTCGTAAGATATTTCTTACAAAACTTGTCGGCAATGTCTTACATAAACGGGATCATTTATCTGTCATGCTGCCTAGGACGCTTGGATGCGCGAGCTGGAAGGAATCAGCTTTTCTGTAAGGAGACGGATACCAAAACCCTCGGCCATTGGATGGCCGGGGGTTATATTTTTAAAACAGGCGTAATGGTTGTCGTTCTTATCCTGGCGTAGGCGGTAGGTGAAGCGGGTGAGCTTTGCGATGACATTGCCATTTATTGCTCAACCTTTTGTGTTCCCGCTTGGAACCTATATGTCACCTAGAACCGCTCCCAATAAAAACGGCCACTTGCTGTGTTAGCTAAGTGGCCGTTTTTCATAGAATTTTGGTCGGAATAGCAGGATTCGAACCTACGACCTCTGCCTCCCGAAGGCAGCGCTCTACCAAGCTGAGCTATATTCCGATAGCTGCCGAGCCGTGCTTCTCTGTGCTCAACAACGGAGGTGGATAATACTTAGCCAGGCGTGTTTTTCAAGTCCCCGGTGGTGTGATGCAGCAATTTTTATGCTTGGCGATCAACTGCTAAGCGGGCCAGTTGGGCCATGCTGTCGCGGTAGGCGCTGGGCGGTAGGGCGTCCAACTGCTGCAGGGCTTTATCGGCCATCTCTTCGGCGCGCTGGCGGGTATAGTCGAGTGCGCCGGTGGTGTGAATAATGTCCAGTACGGCGTCAAGCTGCTCAAGCCCGCCATCGCGAATCACCTGGCGAATTAGCTTGGCTTGCTCCGGCGTGCCCTGCTCCATCGCGTGGATCAGCGGCAGTGTCGGCTTGCCTTCGGCGAGGTCGTCGCCCACGTTTTTGCCCATGGCATCGGCGTCGCCCTGGTAATCCAGCAGGTCATCAATCAACTGGAAGGCAAGACCTAAGTAGCGGCCATAATACTGCAGCGCGCGCTCCTGTTCCGGCGTTGCTTCTGCCAGCACGGCACCGCTGTGGGAGGCCGCTTCGAACAGCATGGCGGTTTTTCCCAAAATGGTCTCGAAGTAATCTTCCTCAGAGATGCTGGGGTTGCCGATGTTGGTTAACTGCAGCACTTCGCCTTCCGCAATGATGCAGGTAGCACCGGAAAGGATCGCCATGATGCGCATCGAGCCCACATCGACCATCATCTGAAACGAGCGGGCGTAGAGGAAATCGCCGACCAGTACCGAGGGCGCATTACCCCAGGCGTCGTTGGCGGTTTTCTTGCCCCGGCGCATATGCGATTCATCCACCACGTCATCGTGCAGCAGCGTGGAGGTGTGCATAAACTCAATCAATGTCGCCAGCGGGATATGCTTGTCGCCGGTGTAGTCGAGGGAGCGGGCGGCCAAGAGTGCCAATAAAGGGCGCAGGCGCTTGCCGCCGCTTTCGGTAATGTATTGGCCGATCGTTTCAACCAAGGGCACTTTAGAGTTGAGCTGCTCGACAATTGTCCGGTTGACGGCTGCAAAATCATCGGCCACCACGGCGTGCAGCGGTGAAGGCGTTGGGCTGTCAGGCTGTGCTGAGGAGACGTTAGCGGTCATGGGATACGTTCATCGCGGCAGATTGAGGCGGTAAGTCCCGCCCATAATGGGGGTCATGCTATGGGGCTGCCTGTTAGGCGTCAAGACACGCACTGTGGCCGCACTATTATATGCCGTTATAAACGGAGGGTAGTGACAATTGACAACGGCCGGTGGTCTTGTGGTAAGAGAAGATAGTCGTTATAATCCGCGACCCACTCATCTTGCTCCCTGTCAGATGGCTCCAAAAGGGGCGCCACTCGCAGCAGGTCGATAAGAGCACGACTCGAAAGAGCGTAGGAGATGAGTGCCGTTTAAACGTTAGAACGGCATTAACGACAGTCCGGAGAGCGACATGTACGCAGTTATCAAAAGCGGTGGTAAGCAGTACCGCGTTCAAGAAGGTCAAACCCTCAAGCTCGAGAAAATCGAAGTCGCCACCGGCGAAACGATTGAGTTTGACGAAGTGCTGATGGTCGCTGACGGCGATGATTTCAACATCGGTGCGCCGATGATCAGTGGTGCTAAAGTCTCTGCCGAAGTGGTTTCCCACGGCCGTGGCGATAAAGTCACCATCATCAAGTTCCGTCGTCGTAAGCACCACATGAAGCGTCAGGGCCACCGCCAGTGGTTCACTGAAGTCAAAATTACCGGAATTTCTGCGTAAGCGGTCAATTCCCTTAGGAGGATTTTGCAATGGCACATAAAAGGCAGCTGGCTCCACGCGTAACGGTCGCGATTCCGAGTCCAAACGCTTAGGTGTAAAACTCTTCGGTGGCCAAGCGGCGACTGCGGGTAACATCATCGTGCGTCAGCGCGGCACGCGTTTCCACGCGGGCACAGGCGTTGGCCTTGGTCGTGACCACACGCTGTTCGCACTGAGCGACGGTTTTGTGAAGTTTGAGACCAAAGGCCCGAAAAACCGCAAGTTCGTTAGCATCGTTTCTGCCTAAGCGGCTAGAGCTATGCTCGCGGTTGCGAGAAAAAGCCCCGCTATGGCGGGGCTTTTTGTCGGTCAAATCTCTTTTCCAAATATGCTTTTCCATCATGCAGGTGGAAATACAGGGTTGGAAAAAAAGCAGTGCATATTAGGGCGGCGGAAGCGGCCGGGAGAATCCAATGCAGT
The DNA here is from genome assembly GCA_004295565.1 of Vreelandella olivaria. Taxonomy (GTDB): domain Bacteria; phylum Pseudomonadota; class Gammaproteobacteria; order Pseudomonadales; family Halomonadaceae; genus Vreelandella; species Vreelandella olivaria. Next base: position 265,136 of record AP019416.1, read on the forward strand.
TCGTCGATGAAGCCTCGATTATTGTTGAGGCGGGCAAAGGCGGCAATGGCTGTCTGAGCTTTCGCCGCGAAAAATATGTGCCCAGGGGCGGCCCCGACGGGGGCGATGGCGGTCACGGTGGCAGCGTTTACCTGATTGGTGACGATGCCCTTAATACCCTGATCGATTTTAAATTCCAGCGCTTCTATAAAGCCCAGAATGGGCAGGGCGGCATGGGCCGTCAAATGAGCGGTAAGGCTGGCGAAGACCTGCACGTCAAAGTGCCGGTGGGCACCACGGTGATCGATGAAGACACCCTGGAAGTCATTGCCGATGTCACCGAAATCGGTCAGGTGGTACTGGTAGGCGAAGGTGGTCGGCGTGGGTTGGGTAATATCCACTTTAAATCCTCGACCAACCGCGCACCGCGTCGCACGACACCAGGCACCGAAGGTGACCGCCGTAACCTGCGCCTGGAAATGAAGGTAATGGCCGATGTGGGCCTGCTGGGCATGCCCAACGCGGGTAAATCGACGCTGATTCGCTCGGTGTCTGCCGCCAAGCCCAAGGTCGCCAACTACCCGTTTACGACCCTAGTGCCCAACTTGGGCGTGGTAAAGCTGGGGATGCATGAGCACTTCGTGATGGCCGATGTACCGGGCTTGATCGAAGGGGCGTCAGACGGCGCCGGTTTGGGGTTGCGCTTCTTGAAGCACCTTACCCGTACGCGACTGCTGTTCCACGTGGTCGACGTCGCGCCGTTTGATGAGTCTGACCCGGTGGAAGCAGCCAAGGCGATTGTCCATGAACTGGGGCAGTTCTCTCCGGCGCTTTCTGAGCGGCCACGCTGGCTGGTGCTGAACAAGTTTGACCTGCTGCCGGAAGATGAGCGTGAAGAGCGCGCCCAGAAGATTATTCAGGCGCTCAACTGGGAAGGCCCGGTATTCCGCATTTCGGCGATCAGCAGCGACGGCACCGATAAGCTGGTGCAGGCGGCCTACCGCTGGTTGACCGAACAGCGCCGTCTTGAGAACGAAGATGAAGAAGCGCTGGCCCGTGAGGAAGAGATGCGCCGCCGGATGGAAGAGGAGTCGGTCGCACGTACTGAAGCGCGTCTGGGGCGTCGGCGTAAGCGCGACGATGAGGATGACGAAGACTTCGACGATGATGATTATGATGTTGAAGTCGAGTACGCCCCTTAGTGGTATTGAGCGGGTGCACTCGGTCGTCAGTAAGGTAGTAAGCTTAAAAGAGGCTGCGTTCGCGCGGCCTCTTTATGGGCGTCTGATCAAGTTGTAAGTATATGATTAAGTTGCCAGTGTCTGATGTGGCAGTGAGTATCTGATTAAGTTGTCAGCGCCTGATTGAAGGGGGTCGCATGGAAAGTAACGAGCAAATCCTGGGGCGCAGCGCGCTCAGCCGTGCGCGGCGGGTCGTGGTGAAGATTGGCAGTGCTCTGCTGACGAATGATGGCCGCGGCCTGGACGAACCCGCCATCGGTGGTTGGGTAGATCAAATTGCCGCTCTGCACCAGCAGGGGATTGAAGTGGTACTGGTCTCTTCCGGCGCCGTGGCGGCGGGCATGGTGCGTCTTGGCTGGCAGGTGCGCCCCAGCGCCGTGCATGAGCTGCAGGCGGCTGCGGCGGTAGGCCAAAATGGCCTGACCCAATGCTACGAGCAGCACTTTGCCCGCCACGGCATGCTCACCGCACAGATTCTGCTTACCCATGATGATCTTTCCAACCGCAAACGTTACCTGAATGCGCTCTCGGCGCTGCGCACCCTGGTAGAGATGCGCGTGGTGCCGGTGATCAATGAAAACGATACCGTGGTGACCGATGAGATTCGCTTTGGCGATAACGACACGCTTGGCGCACTGGTGGCTAACCTACTGGAAGCGGATGCGCTGCTACTGCTGACCGACCAGGAGGGCCTGTTTGACGCCGATCCCCGCCACAACCCCAATGCCCAGATGATTGCCGAAGGGCGCGCCGACGACCCGCGCTTAGCCGCCGTGGCAGGCAGCGGTGGCGCGCTGGGGCGGGGCGGTATGAGTACTAAAGTACGCGCGGCGCAGTTAGCGGCGCGCTCCGGGGCGGTCACGGTGATTGCCAGTGGCCGCCAGCCCGACGTAATCAACCGGATAATGGCGGGCGAAGCGCTGGGCACGCTGCTGCGTCCTGACCAAGTGCCCATGGCGGCGCGTAAGCGCTGGCTGGCGGGGCAACTGCAGGTGCGCGGCACGCTGGTGCTGGATGCGGGGGCGGTCAAAGTGCTGCGGGATAAAGGCTCTAGCCTGTTGGCAGTGGGTGTGCGCAGTGTGCAGGGCAGCTTTAAGCGCGGCGATATGGTGGTGTGTGTGGATGAGCAGGGCGCGTCTGTGGCCAAAGGGTTGGTGAATTATGGCGCTGATGAAGCGCGCCAACTGGCGGGTCAGCCCAGTCACCAGATTGAGGCGATCCTGGGCTACGTAGAAGCCCATGAGCTGATCCATCGCGATAATCTAGTGGTTATCTAGGGGCTCTGGCGGTTATTTAGTCGCGAACGCGGGGCGGCAGAGGCACTTGTCGAGGCCAGTCATCGGGCACTATAAATAGCCGCTGGTAGCGTTGTTCACCGTGCTCTCTCGCTGGGTAACACAGCATCACTTGCTGGGGGGAGCGCCAGGTATTGACCCGATCAATCACGGTTGGCAGTACCTCTGCCGCAGGGCGAAAACGCTGGCTGGCGGCGGTGCCAGCCAGTGAGGCTTTTCCAGCCCTACCATACTCGGCATGGCAGGAAAGCTGGCGGCCAGGGCCGGCCAGTCACGCAAGTAACACCAGATACCACGGCGATGATCTGCCGTCGCGCCTTCCGGCGCTGGCATAGCGGCATGCCAGGGTAGTAAAGCACGCCGGGCATCGCCAGCCGCTGAGTTAACTGTTCGCTTAAACGCCGATCAGAACCACCCAGATCCCGTGGCGTAAGCCAATGCGCGAGGGTTGCCAGCGCGGGCGCCGTGGTGGAAAGGGGGAGTTGGTGACGTTGCAGATGAGTGCACTTAAGCGCCAGGCTGTCCAGCCCGCCAGGGCCAATCCAGCGGCTTTGGCTATTGGTTGCTCCAGGCCCTTCGGGCAGCCCCAGGTAGAACTTGATAGCGACTTCTAAATGGATCGGCGCCGGATTGTCGCGGGTTCTGTACAGCATATCCAGCTCGCCCAGGGTGTTGCGCTGTCGGGTGATGCGGACATTTCGGGCGAGCAATCGCGTATTCGGTGCGTGATCCAACAACGTATGCCACAGGCGTTCGTGGTAGTGCCCCATACGCGTCGCGCGGCTCCCATTCAGGGCCGTTAGCGGTGGCCGGCCAAGCTGACCCAGCCAGGGCAGTAGCGCACCCTCTAATCCCAGCTCTTTAAGCGTTGGCCGCCCTCCACAGGGAATCGGTGGTGGCAGCTCCACAAGGTCAGGTGTGGCGACCAGCCAGGCTAAGTCGCGTAGCACGGAACTCAATAGTGCTGAACTGAATAGCGCTGAATCGCCCAGCTCAGGGTTGCGCGGCACTGAGTTGCCGACGCCTGAAGCTAGCGCCGACGAGCCGAGTTGTTCACTCTCCAGCGCACCGTTAACGCCTTCGTTCAGCACAGATTTCTCCTCAGTACCCTGATAAGGTCGGCACTATCAATTTAGCGACATGCTTTATCAGCCTACCATAAACGCAGCGGGCTCCCCGTGGGGAGCCCGCAAAGCGACTAGCTGGAAAAATTAATCGCGGTCAATTTGCGTCACTTCGGCAGAGCCCTGACGCACGCTGATTTCTAGCTCACGGCCATCCTCACCGCGGCCTTCAATATCGATGATGCCGCTCTTATCGATATCGAGATCTTCAAATTCAACCATACCCTCCTGGCTAGCCACGTCCAGTGCTTGACGGATATCGTCTTCGCTCATACCCCAGGCACCGCTAATCAGGCGCTCACGTTTCTCTTGTAGGGTCTCACCGTTATCGAGTGAGAATTCCACGTCGGCGTACCACTCATCGTCCAGCCAACCTTCCACTTCTACGCGGCCCCGGCTTTCAATGCTAATTTCTTCGTAGTGGCTGAAACCGTACTCATTGGCGTGGCTCAATACGTCATCAATGCGATCCATCGGCAGTGAATCGGCCTGGGCACTACCGGCAGCCGCAGCAAGCAGCAGAGCAGAGGTCGGGATCAGCAGCATTTTTTCATGGTGTTCATAGCAAATTCCTTCTTTACGTATCTGTACGAGAATGAATAAACGGCATTCAGCGAATGCGACAGTGGATTTATATCACCACGATACTTTCCTTAAGCTGACAAAGCTGTTCATCTAACGTTCATGTTGCCTTTGGCATGCTGACGCTATGAGTAAAATCCTACGCCACTTCAAAAGCTACTGCGCAGCGTCCCGCGTGGCCCTCGCCGCAACGTCACTGGGTTAACCTTGGTGCTGTTGCTGGCGGGTAGTGCGGTGGGCGACCAGCATTGGGAGTCGCTACACGGCGAAGTGCGCCGCGGCGAGGTCGTGCCCTCGACACTATTTTGGATTGGCTGGAAGCTAACTACATCGGTGAAGTGTTGGAGGTTGAGGTGGAGCGCGAAGGGGTTACGTCGAGTATGAGATCAAACTGCTCGGCCCCCAGGGCCAAGTCGTCGAGTTCGAGTTCGATGGCCATAACGGCCAGTTGATGTCGATAGAAGGCGTACGTATCAATGATATGCGCCGTTAATGAGTCGGCTTGAAGCGCTCGATGACATCGTTACAGCATTACCAAACAAATTGTTCGATGAGAAAAGGGTCGTTAGCCGATGAAGTGTTTGCTGGTAGAGGATGACCAAGCGCTTGCCCGTGAACTTAGCCAAGCGTTGCGCGACGGAGATTGGCTGGTAGAGCATGCGGCGACTGGCCAGGAAGCCGATTTTCTGGTGCGCACGGAAGCCTACGACACGCTGATTCTGGACGTTGGACTGCCCGATGGCGATGGCACCCGCTGGCTTTCCGCCTGGCGGGAGGATGGTATCGACCTGCCGGTGCTGATCCTTACCGCCCGGGAGCGCTGGGCCGATAAAGCCGCGGGGTTTACTGCCGGAGCCGATGACTACGTCACCAAGCCCTTTGAACCAGCGGAAGTTCTGTTTCGCCTGCGTGCCCTGGTGCGCCGCAGTCACGGCCATGCCCATCCGGTACTGAAAGTGGGCGAACTGAGTTTGGATACCCACACCCAACACGTTACCTTGGCAGGCCGGCCGGTGGGGTTAACCGCCCAGGAGGCCCGCCTGCTCGGCTATTTAATGCACGCCGCCCCGCGGGTGGTGAGCCGCACCGAACTCTCGGAGCACGTTTACGACCGCGACCACGAGCCGGACTCCAACGTGATCGATGTTCAGGTCAGCCGCCTGCGCCGCAAGCTGGGCAGTTGGCGAATTGCCACCCTGCGTGGCCAGGGATACCGGCTATTAGCAGAAGAGCCTGCTAGCGAATGAGTCAAGACACCACCGCATGGAAAGATCGCTGGGCAAAACGTTCTATCAGCGTGCGGCTACTGCTGGCCGTACTAGTGATGGTGGGGCTGGCGCTGCCTGTTGCGGGCACGCTGCTCTCCCACCATTACCGCGCCTCAGCCACCCAGGCGTTCGACGAGCGCCTGGAGGCTACTCTCAACGTCATTATGGCGGGCGTTACCTACGACCGGGTAGAACAACAGCTTGTTCACGACCGGGCCCTGGGCGACCCGCGTTTTGACAACGTCTACTCCGGTTGGTACTGGCAAATCACCGATGGCGAGGAGAACACCCTGGCCTCGCGCTCGCTGTGGGATCAGCGTCTGCCGGTGATTGATAGCGACACCCTTAGCGCTCGCTCGATACCTGGCCCCCGGGGGCAATCGCTGCGCGTGGTGGAGCGCGATATCTATTTGCGCCGTTAGAAGCGCCGCTACATATTAGCGTCGCCGCCCGGGACGATGTGTTGGCCCGCGATATTGGCGAATTTCAACGCCTGCTGTGGGGCGGTTTAGTCGGCCTGGGCGTGCTGTTACTTGGCGTATTGGCGCTCCAGGTACGCTGGGGCTAGCGCCACTGCGCCGCATGCACGCCAACCTGCATGAGGTAGAGCAGGGACGTGCCGAGCAGTTAGACACCCGTTTGCCTGACGAGTTGGCGACGCTTGCCGCCTCAATGAACGCGGTGCTGGCACGCGATCAGCGCTTGATCGAGCGCGGCCGCCATACCGCTGGCAACCTTGCCCATGCGCTGAAAACCCCGCTGAGTGTAATGCGCCTACAGCTACGCCAACTGCCGGAAGCGAACCGCGCCGCCTGGGAAGTTGAGCTGGCAAGGGTGGAGAGCGCGGTACGCCACCACCTGGCAAGAGCATCGGCAGCGGGCGAGGGCGCTCGCTTTGCGCCGATTGATTTACATGCCACCCTGGCGCCGCTGCTCAATGGGTTGGCCAGGCTTGCCCAGCGGCGTGGTATTGCGCTGCGCCAAACCTGGGCGGGTGAGATTAATGTGCATATGGATGGCCAGGATATCCAAGAGCTGGTGGGTAACCTAATGGATAACGCGCTGCGCTGGGCGCATAGCGATGTGCAGCTACAGGTAGAGAGTGACGAGCAGCAGTTAACCTTGACCGTTAGCGATGATGGCCCTGGTATGTCGGAAGCAGAGTGCCAGCAGGCGGTGCAGCGCGGCAAACGGTTGGATGAACAGCGTTCGGGCAGTGGCTTGGGTTTGGCCATTGTGACTGACCTTGTCGCCCTGTACAGCGGCCATATGCACCTTAGCCGCGCCAGCACTGGCGGTTTAAACGTGGCGGTGGCACTGCCCGTCGTCGCGCGTAATCGTCGCGTGTAAATAATGGAGACCGCACCGAATGAATCGCATCGATACGCTGCCCGATATAGTCGCCGGCCCCCTGTTAAGACGCATCAGCGCTACACGGCTGGTACTTTGGCTCGTCGCCACTCGGCCACTGAACATGACACTGGTGCTGCGCCCAGGGCACGCCGATAGCCAGTCGATCGGCTTGGCTCATCACCAGCAGTGCATCCCCATCGGCCAGCGGGCCTTTATCTACCTAATCGATTGTGAGCTTGAGAATTGTGGGCTTGAATTGCCGCTGCCCTGCGACGAGCGCATTGAGTACGACCTGCAGGTGGAAACTCTGCAGGGCGAGTGGCGCTCTTTGCCCGAGTGGGCGCCGTGGCTGTGTTATGACGGTGCCGCCTATCCCGCCTTTGTGGTTGCCTCGCGCCATCACCGCCTAATGCACGGCTCCTGCCGCAAGCCTCATCACGCCAGTGCTGATGGCCTGGTACGCGCCGACAGCTGGCTGGCTGAGCAGCAGGCAGCGCCCACCGAGTGGCCCGCTTGGCTGCTGATGACCGGTGATCAGGTGTACGCCGACGATGTGGCCGGGCCGATGCTGCGGGCAGTGCATGGGTTGATTGAACGGTTAGGACTGGTGGATGAGTGGCTGGAAGGCGCGACGGTCGACGATAGCCAAGCGCTCTACCGCTCGCCGGATAGCTACTATCGCCGTGCAGAGCTACTGCCGGATGTGACCAGCAACGTGGCGCTGCGCGAGCGCTTCTTCGGCGGTGTCAAAAGCCCGTGTTCACCTCGGCGAATGCCCATAACCACTTGATGACACTGGCCGAAATGCTCGCCATGTACTGCCTGGTGTGGTCGCCGACGCCCTGGCAAGTGATTGCGCCAACGCCGCCTGACTTAAATGACAAAGATGCCGAGCTGTATCGTCAGGAGCAGGCGGTGATCGATGACTTTGTTGCGGGGTTGCCCCAGTGCGCACGGCTGATGGCGCACCTGCCCAGCCTGATGATCTTTGACGATCACGACGTCACCGACGACTGGAACCTGACCGCCGATTGGGAGCGTGCCGCCTACGACAACCCGTTCTCTAAACGCATTATAGGTAATGCCCTGGTGGCCTATCTGCTCTGCCAAGCCTGGGGTAACGACCCGGACAAAATGAACCCGTTAGTCCACCACGCCTCCACCCTGCTGGGTGATGGCGACCAGCCGCTAGTCTGTGCCGAGCAGGATGGGCTGATTGAACGACTGCTGCGTTTTCAGGGCTGGGAGTTTCAGGTGCCGGGCACCCCCGCGCTGATTGTGCTGGATACCCGCACACGCCGCTGGCGCAGCGAACGCAGCCCCACCGGCCTTCGGGCTTAATGGACTGGGAAGCGCTAATGGAGATGCAACAGGCGCTAATGGGGTTCAAGAGCGCGGTGATTGTCTCTCCCGCGCCGATGTTTGGTGTCAAGTTGATAGAGGGGATTCAAAAGCTGTTCACCCTTGCTGGTAAGCCGCTGGTGGTGGATGCTGAAAACTGGATGGCCCACCGCGGGGCAGCCAATACGCTGCTGCAGATTTGGCAGCACTCCAAGACCCCAGGCAACTATGTGATTTTATCCGGCGATGTGCACTACTCGTTTGTCTACGACATTTTGGTACGTCGGCGAAAAAGCGCTCCTCACCTGTGGCAGATTACCTCCAGCGGCATTAAGAATACGTTTCCCAAGCAGCTACTCAATACCTTTGATCGGCTCAACCGTTGGCTCTACGCGCCGTGGTCACCGCTTAACTGGTTTACCAAGCGCCGTAAGCTAAGCGTTCACCCCCGTGATCCTGACCGCGCCAGCGCCGGTGAACGGCTGTGGAACGCCAGCGGCATTGGCTTAGTAACGCTGGATGAAAAAGGCCACCCTATCGATATCCGACAGCTCGACGCCGACGGTAGCGAGGTGGTCTTTCCGGCGCGAGAAAAACCGCTCATTTAACGTCAGTGTAGCGTCAACTGCCTGACGTCCTTGATGTTTGTCATGATAGCGTCACAAAATGACGCACGCTTGCAGCTTATCAACAGCCTCCAGGGAAGGTGACACATCATCGAAACCACCGCTGGTGATTAGGGTGGCAGCAGAGGGCAGCAGGCAAATGACCGCACAAGAAGCGCAGTGGCTAAAAAAGATCATTGCACAAGAAGAGTTGCATGTGCTTTTTCAGCCTATTGTGGATGCCAGCCAGCAGGCGATTTATGGCTACGAAGCACTGATCCGAGGGCCTAAAACCTCGCCGCTGTACTCCCCGTTACGTTTGTTTGAGGTGGCTACCCAGGCCGGGAAGTTAGTCGAGTTAGATTTGCTTTGTCGGCGTCTCGCCATACAGCGTTTTGCAGAGCTCGACCTGCCCGGTCTGCTATTTCTTAACGTGATGCCGCTGACGATTGTGGAGCGCGACTTTCGCGAAGGCTTAACCCTTGGCTTTATCCGTGACAGCGGTTTGCCCCCAGAGCGGGTGGTGATCGAACTCACTGAACATGTGCCCATCCATGACTATGAGCTAATGCGCCAGGCGGTGGATCACTACCGCACCATGGGCTTCCAGGTAGCGCTGGATGATCTCGGTGCCGGGCACTCAAGCCTGCGCCACTGGTCTGAGCTGCGCCCCGATTTCGTTAAGCTCGACCGCCACTTTATTTCCGGCATCGACCAGGATCCTGCCAAGCGAGAATTCCTGCGCTCGATCCTCGATGTGGCCCGTAGTCTGGATTGCCAGGTCATTGCCGAAGGCGTGGAGACCGCCGCTGAGCACCTCTGCCTGTGGGAGCTCGACCGCGGCCTGGCGCTGCTGCAAGGTTTCTATTTTGCCCGACCCACCCAGCAGCCGCCGTTGGAACTCAATATGCTGCTGCCGGCGACCACCCATTTAAAAGTCCCGCTGGCCGCACCGCGCGCTCGATTTTGCGGGCTACCGAGGCCATCACCACGGATTGCGCAGTGCCGTATATCTCCGAACGGTTTCGTCAACAGCCCAGCTTGCGCTGTGTGGCCGTGCTGGAGAATGGCAAGCCCGTAGCGGTGGTGCGCCGCAATGCATTTTTAACCCTGTTTACCAACCCCTACAGCCATTCACTTTATGCCAAGCGCCGTGTGCTGGACGTTGCTGATGCACGCATGCTGGTGGCTGAAGCAGATACGCCGCTGGAGATTTTGAGCCAGAAGCTGACCGATAGCCGGGATATCGAGCAGGAGGACTTTGTTATCGTTAAGGCTAACGGTGACTACCTGGGCATGGGCAATATCGTTGACCTACTGCGTGAAATTACGGCCATTCAGGTGCGTCAAGCCCGCCACGCCAATCCGCTGACGGGCTTACCGGGCAATATTCTGATTAATGAAACCCTGGCCGCCTATTTAGCTGCGGAGCGCGGATTTGCTGCGGCCTACGTTGATTTGGATAACTTTAAAGCCTTTAACGACGCCTATGGCTACGCCCGCGGTGACCACATCATTATTTCGCTATCGCGGCTGCTGCAAGCTCAGGTAGAGAACGCCGGGGGATTTATCGGCCATATTGGCGGTGACGATTTCATGATGCTGCTGCCGCTTGAGCACTGGGAAAGTGTTTGTAAGCAAATTCTGCACTCATTCGAGGTGATGGCACCGGGTTTCTACGAAGAGGCTGACCGCCTTCAGGGCGGGATTCATATCGAAAACCGACAAAATAGACTGACGTTTTACCCTTTGTCAGTGTCTCGATTGCGGTGAAGCCCATCCCCGATGCGACCAACTGTCAATCGCTGGATATAGCGGGTGAACTTTCCGAGCTGAAGCATCAAGCCAAAAAAATCCCTGGCAACAGTCTGTTCGTGGAGCGTCGTGGTCACGATGCTGCTCAAGCCACATTAAAGATGCCTGCTTCAAAACGTCACGAAGTGGTCATATAAGTGCCCCATTTTTGTCATCTGGAGTCGTCAGGATGTTGTCATCTTTTAACAACTCTACAGAGCGCTACAGGTGACCCATGCAAACATTATCCCTCTCCCGCACGTTAATCAGTGCCGCCGTTGCCAGTGCCTTCGCCTTGGCCGCTGTAAACGCCTCTGCGGATCTTTCATCACGCTATGTGGATAATGATGGCGATATGATCGCCGATGTTCCCAGCGACGAGTCACAGTGGGTTGACCCGGATACCCTGGTGTTTGCCTATACCCCGGTTGAAGACCCCGCGGTTTATGCGGATGTCTGGTCTGACTTTCTGGATCACCTGAGCGAAGCCACCGGCAAAAAAGTCCAATTCTTCCCGGTACAGTCCAACGCTGCCCAGCAGGAAGCACTGCGTGCCGGTCGTCTGCACGTCGCTGGCTTTAATACCGGCGGCGTGCCGGTGGCGGTTAACTGCGGTGGCTTCCGCCCCTTCGCCATGATGGCCGCGGAAGATGGTAGCTTTGGTTATGAGATGGAGATCATTACCTACCCAGGAAGCGGCATTGAAGCCGTTGAAGACCTGGAAGGTCGCCAGCTAGCGTTTACCTCCGAAACCTCTAACTCAGGTTTCCGCGCCCCCTCTGCACTGCTGCGCTCCGAGTACGGCATGGAAGCGGGTGAAGATTTTGAAACCGCGTTCTCCGGCTCTCACGACAACTCCATTCTCGGCGTGGTCAACGAAGACTACGACGCGGCGGCGATTGCTAACTCCGTTGGCAAGCGGATGATTTCCGCGGCGTGGTTAACGAAGGTGATTACGAGATTATTTATACCTCCGATACCTTCCCCACCACTGCCTACGGTCTGGCTAATAACCTGAACCCGGAACTTGCCGAGAAAATTCAGGACGCTTTCTTTAGCTACGACTGGGAAGGCACGCCCCTTGAGGCGGAGTTCGCCAACTCTGGCGAAGCGCAGTTTATTCCGATTACTTACCAGGAAAACTGGGCCGTTATTCGCACTATCGCCGACGCCAACGGTGTGACCTACGACTGCGATTAATCAGTCGGCTATCTGCAATTGGTAATTATTCGGCCAGGAGGGCTCACCTTCTGGCCGTTTAGCTATACATATGAGGTGGAACGATGTTGACACTTAGTGGCGTAGGCAAGCGCTACCCTACCGGGGATAGGGCGCTGAAGGATATTGAACTCACGCTGCCCAAAGGCCAAGTGATGGCGCTGATCGGGCCTTCTGGTGCGGGTAAAAGCACGCTGATTCGCTGCGTTAACCGGTTGGTTGAACCTACCCAAGGTAGCATTCGCCTAGAAGACACCGAACTCACCAAGCTTTCAGGGCATAAACTGCGTCATGCACGCCGCTCCATGGGGATGATTTTCCAAGAGTACGCGCTGGTAGATCGCTTAACCGTGATGGAGAACGTGCTCTCGGGTCAGCTCGGATACGTGGGCTTTTGGCGCAGCTTCCTGCGCCGCTACCCTCAGGAGGCAGTGGTCGAGGCTTTCCGGCTGTTAGAGCGGGTAGGCCTGCCCCATGCCATCGATAAACGCGCCGACGCCCTATCCGGTGGCCAGCGTCAACGGGTGGGTATTGCCAGGGCGCTACTGCAAAGCCCCAAGCTGCTGCTGGTGGATGAACCGACCGCCAGCCTTGATCCGAAAACCTCCCGCCAAATCATGCGCTTGATTCGCGAGCTATGCGCAGAGCGCGAACTGGCGGCGATTATCAATATACACGATGTGGCCCTGGCTCAGCAGTTTGCCGACCGTATTGTCGGCCTGCGGGCGGGTGAAATCGTATTTGATGGCCTGCCCAGCGAACTCGACAGCGAGATGCTCACCACGATCTATGGCGAAGAGGAGTGGGACACCACGCCGGAGCCCATGGACGATGAAGCGGCAGATGATGCACCGGTTGATCCTCCGTATGCACGGGTGATGTCGTCAATCGAAGCGGGAGCAGTACGATGAACGAGCAGGCGCGCCAGCAGGCGGCCCAGCGCGGTGAGTGGCGGCGGCTCCCGCTGATCGAAAGTCCCCGCCTGCGCTGGGGGCTCGCCATTGGCGCGGTGGTGTATCTGTTGTTAGCGCTTGCCTCGGTGGAGGTGAACTGGGCACGGGTAGCCGAAGGATCCGCGCGGGCGGTTAACTTTTGGGCGCCTTTATGCAGCCCGATTTTATCAGCCGCTACGACGATATTGTCGCGGGCTTGCTGGAAAGCTTGACCATGACGCTCACCTCCACAGTGTTGGGCGTACTGCTGGCGATCCCCGTGGGCTTAGGCGCGGCGCGAAATATCTCACCGCTGCCGATCTACTTTGTGTGCCGCGCGATTATTGCCGTTTCGCGCACCTTTCAGGAGATCATCATCGCCATTCTGTTTGTGGTGATGTTCGGCTTTGGGCCCTTTGCGGGCATGATCACTCTGGCCTTCGCGACAATTGGCTTTATGGCCAAGCTGCTGGCGGAAGATATCGAAGACTTGGATTGGCGACAGGTGGAAGCGGTGCGTGCCACCGGCGCCAGCTGGTGGCAGACCATGAATCACGCCGTGCAGCCCCAGGTGATGCCGCGCTTGATCGGGCTCTCCATGTACCGCCTGGATATCAACTTCCGTGAGTCGTCGGTGATTGGCATTGTCGGCGCGGGCGGCATTGGCGCCACGCTGAATACCTCGCTGAGCCGCTATGAGTACGACACCTCCGCGGCGATTCTGCTGATCATTATCGCTATCGTGCTGCTATGTGAATATAGCTCTAGCCATGTTCGCCGCTGGACTCAGTAAATGCTGATTCAGTCACTTCTGGCCCCTTAATTTGTCGAGAGTTTAAATGCCTGTTTCCACTACACCCCAGGGTCAGCCAGTTTGGCAGCGGCGTACTACCCGCGCTCAATGGTTGCAGTACCTGGCTTGGCTGGCGGGTGTCAGCCTATTTCTGCTCTGCTGGAAGATGATTTCCGACAACACCATGTGGGTGTTTGTGGAAGATGCCGGCCGCCAGGGCGCCGACTTAATCAGCCGCATGACCCCACCCAAATGGGGCTACGCCAATGTGCTCTGGAAGCCCATGTGGGACACCATCAATATCGCCACCTTAGGCACCGCGTTAGGCATTATCATGGCCTTCCCCGTGGCGTTTTTGGCAGCGCGCAACACCACGCCGCATCCGCTGGTGCGCAGCGCCGCCCTGGTCATCATTGTCTCCTCGCGCTCCATTAATTCGCTGATTTGGGCGATGCTGCTGGTGACCATTCTCGGCCCTGGCGTGCTGGCGGGGATTATCGCCATCGCCCTGCGCTCCATCGGCTTTGTGGGCAAGCTGCTTTACGAAGCGATTGAAGAGATACACCCCACCCCCGTTGAGGCGATTAGTGCGACCGGCGCAAGCCGACTGCAGGTGATGAACTATGGCGTACTGCCCCAGGTGATGCCTGCGTTTGCGGGGATTAGCGTTTACCGCTGGGACATTAATATTCGCGAGTCGACGGTATTGGGCTTGGTGGGCGCAGGCGGTATCGGTCTGCAGTTGAATGCCTCGATCAACAGCCTCGTCTGGAATCAGGTTAGCGTTATTTTTATTATGATTTTCGCTACTGTATTGGTCTCCGAGTGGATCTCTGCACGGGTTCGTCACGCCATTATTTAACTGAATTAATTAACTAAGTTTAGCCACCCAGGAGGCGAATATGCGTTTTCCCGACGCGGAGATCACGACGATTGATTTACTGCGCCACGGTGAACCGGTAGGTGGTCGTATGCTGCGCGGCTCCACCGATCACCCGTTGAGTGAAACCGGCTGGCAGCAGGTGACCGATGCGGTAATGCGGCAGACGGTCGACGGGCATCTGCCCTACGATGCGATCGTGACCTCGCCGTTAACACGCTGCCGCGAGTTTGCCCTGTGGCTGGGCGAAGAGTTTGCTCTGCCCGTTCAGATGGAGGAGGCTTTTGCCGAGCTGCACTTGGGGCGATGGGAAGGCAAAACCCACGCCCAGGTGTTTGCCGAAGAGGGCACCGAGCGAATGAGCGCCTTTGGTTCGATCCTGCCGCGGTGTCTCCCCCCGGCGGTGAAACCCTGCACGCCTTTGATACGCGATTGGCCGGGGCCTGGCAGCAGCTATTAAGCCACCCACCTGGCCAGCATGTGCTGGTGGTGGCGCACCTGTTTGTCTGCAATGGGCTGCTGCGTCAGGTGATCGAGCAGCCGCTTTCGCGGGTATTAACAATGGATTTGCCCTACGCGGCAATGAGCCGGGTGCGTCATGAGCGCCACGCGCTGGGCGCAACCAGCTTTGTGGAGTGGATCGGCCGTTAATCATTGGCGGCTAGGCAGGCTTTGCGCCATCATGAAGGCAAGCGGGTTTATCGGAGCGGTTGTCCATGATATTGGTTCGTCTGTGGCCTTTACCTTGCGGGTTGGCGCCATCGGGAAGGGGTCTGCTTACCTGCCTGTTCATACTGATGCTGGCGGGCTGTGCCAGTCGCGAACTGACCCCCATTGAGGCGCCGCCTAACCGCGCAGGCCTCTCAATGGAGCGCGCGTTGATTCTCTCCCATGCCCAGCAGGCTATTGGCACACCGTATCGCTTTGGGGGAAATACGCCCGATGGCCTGGACTGCTCTGGCTTAGTGGAAATGACCTACCGGGCGGCGGGTATTCGCGTTCCGCGTACCGCCGATGAGCAGTTTCGCGCTTTGCCACGCGCCAAAGCCCCACGCCCCGGAGATCTGCTTTTCTTTGGCGACCGTCGCAAAGCGACCCACGTCGGCATTTATCGTGGCAATGGCCAAATGATTCATGCCCCCGGCAATGGCCGTGCAGTGGTTAGCGTGCCGTTAGAGATCGATTACTGGCAGGCGCGCTTTTTGGGTGCCGCCAGTCCCGCGCCTTAAGGGACATTCTACGTAGTCGTTTGTTAGCTCTGAACATCCACCAGGTTTTATGACTGGGGTCAATAACAGCCCCAAAGACGCTCTATACTCGCGGCGCTTTGCCATTATTTTATCCGCTGAAATTAAGCGTATTTAACTATACGGCAAAGTGCGGCAGACTTAGCTAAAACGCGTTAACTGACGCGGACAATAATACTCAAGCATGCCGCTTACCTCCCCAATGACGCTAAATGTTTGAGGCTAAGCCATGAAAACGATCGTTAACCGCATGTCGATGCGCTTTAAATTTGCCTGTGTGCTGCTGCTTCCGCTGCTTGCCCTGGCCTGGTTTGCCGCGCAAGGTATTATGGAGCGACGTGCCACGGTGCAGGAGTTTGAGCGTCTGCACGCATTGACCCAACTGGCCCAGCGTGCCGGCGATGCAGTGCACCAAATGCAGCTTGAGCGGGGCATGACCGCCGGCTTTCTGGGCAGCGAAGGTGCAGCCTTTGGCAACCGGTTAAACGAACAGCGGCCCAACACGGATGCTGCCGCAGAAGCGTTTCAAGCCCAACGCGATAACTTGGATAAAGCGCTGCTGACCCCCGCTGTAATGCAACAACTCAATACGATTGATGCGCAGTGGCAGCGCCAGGCGCAGCTGCGTAAGCAAGTCGATGGCCTTAACATTACTATGGGCGATGCGCTAAGCCACTACACGGGCGTCAACGGTCAACTTATGGCTTTTGTAGGCACGCTGTCGCAGCTAACCAGCGAAGGGAATATTGCACGCCAGTTAAGCGCTTACTACCAGCTGCTGGAAGCCAAAGATTTAGCCGGCATTGAACGGGCGCTGCTGGCGAATGCCTTTGCCTCTGACGGCATGACCGACGCTACGTTGCGCCGTTTCTTATCCCTGTTGGGCGAAGAGCAGGCCTTTCTAGATAGTTTCCGTGTTTTGGCTGGTGAAGAGAATCGTAGCCAGTTGGACGAGGCATTGAGCGGTGCAGACATTGAGCGTCTCTTGGAACGGCGGGAATTGGCGATCAGCCAAGCCCAGACGGGCGGCTATGGTGTCGACCCCGAACAGTGGTTTGAGTGGCAAACGGTAAAAATTGCACGCCTCAAGTCCTTAGAGAATCATGTGGCCAACGCGGTCGTATCGGAAACCATGGCCCTGCGTGAGTCAGCGCAATGGGCACTTTGGCAGTACGCGGTTATTGCGCTGGTGGCCAGTTTGATGGCGATTATCGCAGCTGCACTGATGGTGCGTGCCATTACTCAACCGCTCAACCAGGCGTTGGTAAACATCGCCAACCGCGGTAACGATTTAACCCAGCGCCTGGCGGTTCCCGGTAGCGATGAGTTGTCACAGCTCTACCTGGCGTTTAATGCATCATCGGCGGTGACCGAAGCGCTGGTGGCTGATGTAAAGCGCAATGCGCAATCGGTGGCGGTGGCCAGCAATCAGATGGCACAGGGTAATCAAGACCTTGCCCAGCGAACCGAAGAGCAGTCCGCCTCACTGGTGCAAACCGCGTCGAGTATGGAGCAAATCACCGCGACGGTGCGTCAGAGTGCTGAAAACGCCCAGCAAGCGCAGCACATGGCAGGCGATGTGGCCCACCAAGCGAAAGAAGCCACGCAGGTCGCGTCGCAGGCTCAGCAGGCGATGCAGCTTATCCTGCAAGCCAACGAGCAGGTCAACAGTATTGTGGCGACCATTGATAACATTGCCTTCCAAACCAATCTATTGGCACTTAACGCCTCGGTTGAGGCAGCGAGGGCAGGAGAGCACGGTCGTGGTTTTGCGGTGGTTGCCGATGAGGTGCGCAAATTGGCTAGCCGCAGTGCCCAGGAGGCCAGCCAGATTCGCCACTTGATCGATAATAATGCCGCTAAAATTTCCGAAGGCGGAAGCCTGGTTACTTCGACCAACGATACTCTAGGGCGCATCGCCCAAAGTGTGGAAAAAATGGCCAGCTTGGCCGATGAAATGGCCTCGGCCACTCATGAGCAGTCGGCGGGGATTGAGCAAATCAACCGCGCCATGGCTCAGTTGGAAGACGTAACCCAGCAAAATGCTGCCCTGGTTGAGGAAATGGCGGCAGCGAGTCGTTCCCTGGATGATCAGGCGGATGATATGACCAGCAAAGTGAGCGATTACCAAGTGCGCGATACGGCGCAGATCACCCAGCACTTAGCCCTCTCTCCCGCGTAGCTTGTTACCGTTATATGACGGCATCGCCTTAACTTATTTCTCGTCAGCCGATAAGGTACTTTGCAGCGCAAAGTACCTTATCGGCTATAGGGTGTTATTATGACCAGCAGCACTACTGACCTCATAATAACGGCGTTTGTGAATAACGGCTCTATATAACAATGCAACGATATAGCGATAGCATTGGCTCTATGGCGATAGCTTTATAAAAACGACGAGGAGAGCAAAGACGTATGTATGAATCCTTGAATTTATCGAAGGAACAGTCTTTGTCTCAACAGTACTCCCAGCCAACACCTTCTCTGCCCCGCTCGAACGCGATGTCGGCAGCATCCGGCAGCCAGGCAGCGTCACCCGCTGAATCGGTATTTTGCTATGCCAACGAAGCGATCATTATTACCGATGCAGAAAATCGGGTAGTGGAGGTGAATCCTGCTTTTGTGAGTTAACGGGGATTACGCAGGACGATGTACAGGGCAAAACGCCGGAAGCATTCAGCATTTTACCGCTGGATGATAGCCGCACCACGCGCTTGATGCGTGAAGAGCTGCAGTTGCGTGACCGCAGTAAAAGCCAGGTGAGTTACCGCAGCCACGATGGCCAGTTTTATCCCGGCATGATGTCGATTAATCGCGTGCGCAATGAGCATGGGGAGATCGATCACCATGTGATCGTGCTGGCGGATCTTTCGGCCATTCCTGCTCATGCCCGCCACCTTAATCGGGAAGTCTATTTTGATGCCCTAACGGGGTTGCCCAATCTGCAACTGCTGACGCAATTGATTCAAGAGTCCATGCAGCATGCCGAAGCGAAGCAGCTCTCCTTGGCGGTGTGCTCGCTGGATATCGATTTCTTCAAGAATATCAATGACCGTCTTGGCGCCACCGTGGGTGATGCGCTGCTCTCATCTTTTCCCAGCGTATAAGTCATCTGCTGTTTGGCGATGATGTGCTGGCGCGGGTGGGGGTGATGAGTTTGTGCTGTTGCTCCATCATGTCGTAGACGACGATTTTTTTGAGAAGCTGCTAGCCTCTATCCGCCAGCCGCTGATGATAGAGGGCAGAGCATCCACCTGACGGCAAGTTTGGGAGTGACGTTCTACCCCAATGACCACGTTCAGGGCGATGTGCTCTTACGGCATGCCAATCAGGCGATGTACCGCGCCAAGCAGCGTGGCCGCGATACCTTTCACTTGTTTGATCCAAACCATGACCGCTTGCTGCAGGTGCGCCATGAGCAGCGGCAGCGTTTTATTGATGCCCTCAATAACCATGAACTGCGCCTCTATTATCAGCCCCAGGTCGATATGCGCAGCGGTCAAGTGGTCGGCCTAGAGGCGCTGATTCGTTGGCAGCACCCGGAAGAGGGGTTGCTTGCGCCGGGGCAGTTTTACCCACCATCGATACCACGCCGTTGGAGGTGGAGCTTGGCGAATGGGTCATTGAGCAGGCGCTGCGCCAGTTGACCATATGGCAGGCTCAAGGCATCGCGCTACCCATCAATGTGAATATAAGCCCTACACATCTGTTAGTGAGCAATTTTAGTCAGCGGCTGGGCGAACTCTTGGCACGTCATCCCAATGTACCGCCAGCGATGCTCAAACTCGAAGTGCTGGAGAGTGCGGCGATGCATGATATCCAGGCCGCACTGCAAAACATGTCGCGCTGTCAGGCACTGGGCGTGAGCTTTGCTATTGATGACTTTGGCACCGGGTTTTCGTCGTTAACCCACCTGCGGCAGCTGCCGGTCAGCCTGATCAAAATAGACCAGAGTTTTGTCCGCGATATGCTCAGTGATCAAGACGATATGGCGATTGTGGAGAGCGTCATTTACATGGCGAATCGCTTTAAGCGGCCCATGCTGGCGGAGGGTGTAGAAACCTTAGAGCATGCCAAAGCCTTGATGGCGCTAGGCTGTGAATTAGCCCAAGGCTACGGGATTGCTCGGCCAATGCCCGCCGAGTCGCTGCCTACCTGGTTGGCGAATTGGCCCAGCCGCGAAGAGTGGAACTCTCTCGCAGAGACGAACCCTTAAGCGGCTAGCTCGCCAGCGGCTGATTCATCCGCGGAGGGTGTGGCGGAAGGTGTAGCAGTGGAGGATGTCGCTGCGGCGCCGTCGCTGCGGGCTTGGTTCATTTCACTGCGCTGCATGGATGCTTCCAGCTTGGCCTCAAGCAGGTACTGGCGCGCTTGGGCGGCCACTTGGTAGTCTTTTGGTGAGGGATCCGCAGGCGCCATGGCCGCGGCGATCACGGTCTGCATTTTTCGATCGTCGCTTGGGGGTCATTGGGTACCGGGCCATAATCGATCGGCACTTCGCCTGCTACCGCGTAGCGTTTGCCATCGGGGCCAACTTCATATTCATAGCTGGCACCGCCCGCATAGGCGCCGCCCACTGTTTGGTGGGCCATCTCATGCTGGCGTACTTCGCGGTCAGTCTGTTTAAGCTGTTCGAGTAGCTGAATCTCTTCCGGCGCCATGGGCGTGCCGTCCGCCCGTTTGGGGCCAGCCTCGGCGCTGCTGCTCTCTTCACTAGTGCTAGTCGTTTTAGGGTCGTCGGTAGACGCCGTATCTTCTTCAAGTGCACGGCCTTTGGCGGTTTGCTCAACGCGCGGGGACATTGTATTCGCTGAAGGATATGTCCAGGCAGCGTGGGAAACGGTGCTAATGGAAGAAACGGCCATAGGTCATTACCGACTAAGTACGAGTTGGGATACCATGAAGTATTAGCGAGCGATACCGACAGTGCAAGTTTTTGCAGTGTTATACCGCTATTTTTCCGACACGATGACACTCTTATGCCAGCCTTATCTTATTGCCATCCCTATGCAAACCATTGATGTGGTTATTAATCTTAATTATGATGAGTGCTTGGCTCATTATGAGGGGCGCATTGCCCGCGTACGTGCCCGCAGTGTGGATGGCCGCTGGGTAATATTTCCCGCCGAGGCGATTAGGCGCATAGTTGGTCGTGACGGTGTGCACGGTATCTATCGATTAAGTTTTTCTGAGCAGGGCCGATTTATCAGCATTAATCCCTTAACCGGACGTTGAGCTGCCTATGCACCGTCATGGAACACCGATCACTTTAAATGACCTCATTTATTCCATTATTCCCAATTTAAACAGTGCTGAAAAGTTAGTTTTCGCTACGCTAGAGAGCTTGATTGAAACGGCTTCAAACCCTCTGGACATCCTTAAGCGCACCGATCAACGTCAGGCGTTTGGTCTGGAAGTTCATCGTATACGCATCAACCTGGAACACCTGCTCGACCGTTACCGAACCGAGCTAGAAGCCGTACTACGCAGCGAAGGTGAGTATACCGGCCCGGTAGTTGACCCCGACCCCCAAGAAGCAGATGCCATTCGCAGTGCTGTGGATATTTATATTCATGTATGCGCTTTTCAACGCGGGGAGCGTCCCAGCCCCGTGCCTCGGCGAGAAGCTACGCCGCCTAAACGGCCGTAGCGTAAGATTCACACCTGGCATCAACATTGCTTGTATAATGTGGCCATTCTGACTTTCAGGGTTACCCCTTGAAAGCAAACAGCCTGCCTACCCGGCGTTGGCTGTGGACACCTTTGGAGATATACCATGTCTGCCTCACCTGTCACATTGATGGTGGCTCGTCGCGTTGAGCACGGTCGCTACGCTGATTTTAATCGTTGGCTTAATGAAGGGCGCGAACTGGCCGCCGATTTTGCGGGCTACCTCGGCTCTGGCGTATTGGCGCCACCGGCTGACGACGATGAATACCAGATCATATTCCGCTTCAGCAGCAGCGAAACCTTAGCCGCTTGGGAGCACTCCGCCTCACGCCATGCTTGGTTGGCGCGCGGCAAAGGCTTATACGAAGCACCTCACGAGCACCGGGCCACCGGGTTGGATGCGTGGTTTCAAGCCGGTAGCAGCGCACCGCCGCGCTGGAAGCAAGCCGTGGCGGTCTGGCTGGCGTTCTTTCCTATCTCGCTGATCTTTCAATTTGTATTCGGCGGCGTTTTGGCCGATTGGGCACTGGTACCGCGGGTAGTAGTGAGCACTCTAATGCTCACGCCTGTGATGGTGTTTGTGTTTATTCCCCTCTCTATGCGTTTACTAGCGCCCTGGCTGCAGGAAGTGGTCACCGCTGGATCTGCTGGCGCGGTGGCGTCACGCACACCGGTCATAACGTAACTGATTAATAAACTTGCTTTTGTTCACACCTCCATAGCGATCCACGCTGCGTTGATACTGTTGATCCTATGATGATGGGCTTTATGGTACTAAGCTAAATGTGCCTATAGAAAGGATAACTGGCGCCAGTGCAATGCTGGCGTACAACTCAGCCCATGGAGTGTTTATGATTCATGTTCACCATCTGGAAAAGTCTCGCTCGCACCGTATCCTATGGCTACTTGAAGCCCTTGAGCTGGACTATGAATTGGTGGTTTACCAACGCGATGGCAAAACACAGCAGGCGCCAGACTCGCTGAAAAAAATCCATCCACTGGGTAAATCGCCAGTGATTGCCGATGGTGATTTCACCGTGGCTGAGTCGGGAGCGATCATTGATTACCTTCTGCAACGCTACGGACAGGGCCGCTGCCAACCCTCGTCGGATGATATGCCTGAGTGGGTGGATTACCGCTACTGGTTGCACTATGCCGAAGGGTCACTCATGCCGCTGCTGGTGATGCAGCTGGTGTTTAGCCAAATTCCCAAACAGTCGCCCTGGCTGATTAAGCCACTGGCCAAGGGGATCAGCGATACGGTAAGTAAGCGCTTCCTCGCGCCGCAGCTTAAACAGCACCTTAGCTTTATTAACCGACACCTGTTGGCGCAAGGTAATTTTGCCGGGCCGTGGCCCAGCGGCGCCGATATGCAAATGAGCTTTCCGCTCCAGGCAGTGGCCGCCGTACAGTCACTGGAACAGTATCCTGCCATAGCCGCTTTTGTGTCACGCATTGAGCAAGACGCCGCTTGGCAACGGGTGGTAGAGCGGGCAGGCCCGCTTACCATGCCTGGTCAGTGAACAGTCGCTATGTACTATTTCGCCTCATCTGCCGCTCTTCCGGTGGAGCTGCTACGCAGCATTGACGACTACCTGGGGCGTTGGGGTATCGCCTTGCTGCTTGTTTTTCTCCTTTTGGCGCTGCTGGGCAATCTGCTGCTCAAGCGGCGTATGCAGCATAACCGGGCGCTCCTGCAAACCAATAAAGAGATGCTGGCGACCATTCTGGATAGTGTCGATGCGTTTATTTATATCAAATCACCCACCTTAGAGTACCAATACGTTAATCGCCGCATCAGCGAGCTATTCGGCCTGCCCGCCGACAAAATCATCGGTAAGCGCGATGAGGCCTTTTTTGATGCCGGAAGCGCCGCTGAAATCAAGCAGATCGATCGCAACGTATTGGCGTCAGGTAAAAAAGTGACGGTAGAGGAGAGCAATGTCTTGCAAGGCGAAAGCCGGGTAAGAACTTTCTTATCAATTAAAATGCCGCTTTCCATGTCGCCCGGTGCAGCCCTTGCCTGTGCGGTATATCGACCGAACTGACTGACTACCTGGAAATGCAGTCGCGCACTCACTACCTGGCCTTCTATGACTCGCTAACCGGGCTGCCCAATCGGCGGCTGCTGATGGATTCCTTAACGGCCGCTATTGCCCATGAAGAGTGGGCGGCATCCTATAGCGCGGTAATGGTCATTGATCTGGATAACTTTCGCTTAGTGAATGACATCCAGGGCCATGACAGCGGCGATCAGCTATTGATTAGCGTTGCCGAACAGTTGCGCCAGCGGCTTGACGCAGAGGAAACGCTGGCTCGCTTTAGTAGCGATGAGTTTGTGGTGCTGATCAATAATCTGGGCGAGCAACAGGCGAACGCTGCGCTAAAAGCCGAGCGTGTGGCGCGCCAACTATTGGAGACGATTGCGCAATTAAGAAACAGCCATTCGTTGCCGATCAGTGCCAGTATTGGTATTTCACTGTTTACGGGAGGAGGTGAGCATAGTATGGATAGCGTGCTGCAGCAGGCTGATATGGCGTTGCAGCAGGCGAAAAGCGCGGGCGGTAATGGGCTGTGCTTTTTAATACCGATATGCAAACCAGCGTGCTGGAAAGAGCGAGCTTAGAAGCCGACCTGCATAAGGCACTCGAACGCAACGAGCTGGCGCTGCATTACCAGGTGCAGGTTGACCATCAGGGCGTCACCATCGGCGTAGAAGCCTTACTGCGCTGGTTTCACCCTCAGCGCGGCTGGGTATCGCCCGCGACGTTTATTCCGCTTGCGGAGGAGAATCGGCTGATTGTGCCGATCGGTTATTGGGTAATGCGCTCCGCCTGCGAGCAGCTGGCGAAGTGGTCGCGCCAAGCCGCCTATGCGCCGTTAAGTATCTCCGTCAATGTAAGTTCAGTGCAGTTTCAGCAGCCGGAGTTCGTGCGTGATGTTGAAGCGCTGTTGGCTGAAACTCAGGCGCCGCCGAGCCGCCTGGTGCTCGAAGTCACCGAGAGCCTGTTGATGCAAGAGCCGGTGAGAGTCCGCAACACGATGTTGCAACTGCGGGCCAAGGGGATTCGTTTTGCATTGGATGACTTTGGCACGGGCTACTCATCGCTGAGTTATCTGAAGCGATTGCCGCTGGACGAGTTAAAATTGACCAATCGTTTATTCACGAGCTACTTACCGATAAGACAGACGCCGCGATTGTCGATACCACGATTCTGCTTGCGGTGAGCTTGGGCCTGACCGTGGTCGCGGAAGGGGTAGAGAAAAAAGAGCAGCTTGACTGGTTAAGAGGCCACGGCTGCTACCGCTATCAAGGCTATCTATTTGGCCGCCCGACCCCGATTGAGTATCTGTTCGAGACTTATTAAGGGTTTATAGCAAAACCCCTTTCCAGAATGCTGAAAAGGGGCGAGGGTCGTGCTTATCAATGTGTCAGGCTTAGCTGGGCGACTGGCTTAGCTGAGCGACTGGCTTAGCTGAGCGACTGGCTTAACTGAACAGGGCAAAGCTGTCGGCGTTAAGCCACATATGAACCAAAATACTGGCGATGTAGCCAAGCAGAATAACTGGCGACCAGCGCAAGTGACCCATAAACGTATAGGAGCCCCTTGCCTGACCCATTACCGCCACACCGGCCGCGGAGCCAATCGATAACAAACTGCCCCCGACACCCGCGGTTAAGGTGATCAGCAGCCACTGACCATGGGACATATCCGGCTCCATGGTCAGCACCGCAAACATCACCGGAATGTTATCCACCACGGCCGAAACGACACCCAATACGATGTTGGCGGCGGTGGCGTTCCAGCCGGTATACAGCGCTTCGGACAGCAAGCCGAGATAGCCCATAAAGCCCAGCCCGCCAACGCACATTACCACCCCGTAGAAGAACAGCAGGGTGTCCCACTCAGCCCGGGCAACGCGGTTAAACACATCGAACGGCACCACGCTGCCCAGCTGCGCCAGCTTACGGTTATCACCTTCACGGCTATACCGCTCGCGCTTGCGCTCCAAGGAGCGGGGCAGGCTGCGGCGCAGGTAGTAACCGAAGAACTGCAAGTAGCCAAGGCCGGTCATCATGCCAAGCACCGGGGAAGGTGGAGCACAACGTGACACATTACGGCGGTGACAATCGTCAGTAAAAACAGCAGCACAATGCGTCGGGCGCCACGCTTTAGCCACACATCTTCATAAACGCTGGAGGGTTTTTCATCCTTGATAAACAGGCTCATGATGCAGGCAGGAATCAGGAAGTTGACCAGGGCGGGGAAGAACAGGATAAAGAACTCCTGGAACTCCACCATGCCTGCTTGCCATACCATAAGGGTGGTGATGTCGCCAAAGGGACTAAACGCGCCCCCGCGTTTGCGGCCACCACGATATTGATGCAAGCCAGGTTAATATAGCGCTGGTTGCCTTCGGCCACCTTGGTCACCACCGCGCACATCAACAGCGCGGTGGTGAGGTTGTCGGCAATCGGTGAGAGTAGAAAGGCGAGGCCGCCGGTTAGCCAAAACAGCGTGCGGTAGTTGAAGCCCTTGCGCAGCATCCAGGAACGCAACGCATCAAAGACCCGGCGCTCTTCCATGGCGTTGATATAGGTCATGGCCACCAGTAAGAACAGCATCAGCTCGGTGAACTCCAAAAGCGTAACGCGGAAAGCGTACTCGGACGCTTCCGACATGCCGTTTTGGACATACACCCAGCCGATGAGGCTCCAGATAATACCGGCGGCCACTAACACCGGTTTAGACTTGCGCATATGGATCTTTTCTTCCGCCATGACCAACGCATAGGCCAGGACGAAGATCGCTACAGCGAAAAAGCCCACGGTAGAGCTGGTAAGATCCAGCTCACCGGTCACTGCAAAAGCACTGGGACTTACGCCTAATAGTAAGGCCGCTAACAAAAAAAGCCAGCGACGATATAATCGAGGCTGGCAAGAGGGTTGGCACAACGTAGGCATGTGACGTTCTTCCTCATGGTCAAGTTGTCAGGAGTGGTGTAAAACGGCCTTATTTTATCAGTCTATATTGCGCCGCAATACCTTATTAAAACGAACGAAAGGAGTTCTTCTTAAGGTAATAGCATCTTTTTTAGGAAATTAATCTTTTAGGTAATGGTAAAATCTTTAGTATTCGTTTTATAAAAAAAAGCTAACAATGGGTTTGGTATTATACTATTGCCGCATAGCATTATTGAATAAGATTCATAATTTATATATTTTTTCGCTAATATTTGTTTTTGAAAATATTTCCGTGGATCGGAGCAGGGAGTGAAGGAAGGGCCGAAAGTGCCCGCCTGAAGCCAGTCGTGCTATGTTGAGTTGCGCCACGCTCCCACTCAGACTGAAAAGTTTGTCCACAAAGCGTTTGCTCAAAAACAGCGGGTGACGATAAACGAGGCCTGTCAGCGACGGCCATTGGATACGCTAAGGAATAACACGATGCGCAACCTCTTCTCCTCCCAGTGCCGCGCGCTTGGTACATCGATAGCGACGCTGGCTCTTTTATGTGCCGCTTTCGATATCCAGGCTGAAACTCGTGTGACTTATAAGTCAGCCGCGGCGGGTACGGCCTACTACCTAATGGGCGTAGAGCTCTCTGATGCCATTCGCGAGGGGACTGACGAAGCCATTATCCTCACCCTCGAAGAGAGCCAGGGTTCTATACAAAACGTGATGGAAGTATCGGCTCGCCAAGGCAATTACGTGTTTACCTCCCCGGCCGTTTTAATTGAGCAGGCGATGGCTGGCGAGGGGCGTTTGCAGAACATCCGCACCCTCGTTTTCAGGAGATCCGAGGCCTGTTTCCGCTGCCCTCGTTGACCATGCACTTTGTGCTTGCAGGCGATAAAGGCAGCATCGATTTTTCTGCGCTGGAAGGCAAGCATATATTGATTGGACGTGGCACCTTTAGTGCCCGTGAGGCCACTCGCTACCTGACGCTGTTTGGCCTGGAAGGCCGCGTACGAATCGCGGATGCGGCGATTAATAGCGGGCCTGAGGCGATCAAAAACGAACAGATTGATGGTTTTGTTACCGCAAGTGCCTATCCCTCTCCCAGTGTGCTTGAGGCGGCCAGCAGTCTGCCTATCTCGTTGGTCAGCCTGACCGACGAGCAAATTGAGCAAACCGGGGCGTCACGCCAAACGATACCCGGCGGCACTTATCCTGGTATCAACAACGATGTCCATACGACGTCGCTTCCCGTGATTGCCTACACCACAACCGCGATGGACGAAGAAACGGCCTATAAGCTCACCAAAACGTTTTGGGAGCATCATGAAACCCTGGCGGAGGACGCCCCATGGTGGAGCAGTATTAGCCCCGAAATGCTGGAAAACATGGCCGATACCCTTCACCCAGGGGCGCTGCGTTACTATCAGGAAGCGGGGAGCGAGATAGCTGATGCTGTGCGCTAGCTTTTTAGCTCCCCGACAACCGGCCCGCAAAGCAACTTACTTCAAAAGATCGTAAAGCTTAACGCTATATAAGCGGCGTAGCCTGCGAGCAGCACGGCTCCTTCCCAGCGAGACAGGCGCATACCGGTATACAAAAACAGCACCAGTATGCCCGCAGCGCCCAGCATTACCCACTGATCAAACAGGGCCACGCGTGGCGCAAGGGGCAACGGCTGTAAAAACGCGGAGATACCCAGAATACCTAACAGGTTGAAAATATTGCTGCCCAGAATATTACCAACGGCAACATCTGCATGACGGCGCAATGCAGCAATGACCGATACGGCCATCTCCGGCAGTGAGGTACCCACAGCGACGATGGTTAAGCCGATCACCGCTTCGGAAATACCCATAGCCTGGGCCAAGCCAATGGCGCCGTACAAGAGTAGCTGTGAGCCGCCAATCAGCATGCCTAAACCAATCACTAGCGCTACGGCGATCATCCAGCCTGTGGTGGGCAGCTTGGTCATCTCCTCCGCTTCTGAAGCGTGCATCTCCGCGGCAGGAATATGTTGGCGGCTTTCACTGACATAGGCCCAAATAAGATAGCCGACGAGCCCTGTTATAAAAATTCCCGCATCTATACGCCCTAGTGCACCGCCGAAGGAGAGTCCAATAAACAGCAGGCTAGCCAGCACCATCACCAAGCCATCCCGGCGCAGCGCTAATGGTTGAACCACCATGGGGCAAATAACCGCGCACATACCCAGAATCAATAAGATATTGCCGATATTACTACCCACAATGTTGCCAACCGCAATGTCAGGCTGCTGGTTCATCGCGGCATCAATCGAAACGACGAGTTCAGGGGCAGAAGTACCAAACCCCACCACCACAAGCCCTGTTAGCAGTGGCGAAACGCCAACTCTTCGCGCGCCAGCCACCGCGCCGCGAATGAGCGACTCCCTCCGAGAGTCAATAGGGCAATACCTGCCAACAAACTAAGACCATATAGCATGTTAAAACCTCTTCTAAAGTGCTCGCCAGGCCGCGAATGACGCGGGTTTTACCGGGCAAGCCAAGCGCGCTAGGCGGACGAATTAGTAGTGCCTAGCTCACTGGCAAGATTAAGGCTATTTTTGATAATTTGCGCGTTTTTGAATGATGATGACAGCAGAACAACAAAATAAAAAACATAAAGGCTTTGACCTACTGTTGACGACGTGACAGGATGTGCGCAGTTAGTAAGTTAGCAAGCAAGCATGGTTCCAGAAACATTCGAATTCTTTCGGTAGTCTGTAATTGTATTCCTTGTTCTACTCACTATTTATCTGGGTAATACCAGGATTTCTACAATTCGCGACTTGCGAAAAGGATTTAATATCATGGCAACTGGCACAGTTAAGTGGTTCAACGATTCTAAAGGCTTCGGTTTCATTGCTCCTTCTGACGGCAGCGATGACGTTTTTGCTCATTTTTCTGAAATTCAGTCTGATGGCTTCAAAACTCTGCCTGAAGGCGCTAACGTCTCTTTGACGTTACCCAAGGTCAGAAAGGCCTTCAAGCTTCAAACATCAAGCTGCTTTCTTAATCCTAGCGATTATTTAAGTTCTCGAATCGTTTAGATTCGATGATCGGCCCCGCTTTGGCGGGGCCCGATGCGTTTGCGCCTGTTAAAAGGGTTTCCTCCCATTAGGCGTACCTTCTGTGTGCTGGAGTCAGGTTGAGATAAGAATGGGTTTGATTGATGTAATGTTATAATATACCTTTATGGCGAAGATGCATTACTTTGCAATCGGCAAAAGGAGAGATCGGATATGACAGCATTGCCACTTAAGGGCGCCAGCGTATTGGTATTGAGTGCTTTGATACTGACAGGCATTCAGAGCGTTAACGCCAGCGATCATGACCATGAGCATGATCACGACCATACTCATAACGACCACGACCACGACCACGACCACGACCACGACCACGACCACGACCACGACCACGATAGCGATATCTATTCAGGCTATTTTGATGATGATCAGGTGAAGAATCGTGCGCTTTCTGATTGGGAAGGCGATTGGCAGTCCGTTTATCCCTACCTGCAAGACGGCACCCTCGACGAAGTGTTTGCGCATAAAGCAGAAAATGGCGACAAGACGGCTGAAGAGTACAAAGCGTACTACGATACCGGGTATCAAACGGATGTTGAGCGTATCGTCATTGACGGAAGCAGTGTCACCTTCTTTGAGAACGGCGAAGAGAACGGGCGACTACCAATACGATGGCTATGAAATTTTAACCTATCAAGCGGGGAATCGCGGCGTACGGTTTATTTTCGAACTGGAAGAAGCATCCGACGATCTGCCCCAATATATCCAGTTTAGTGACCACAGCATTTATCCCACCGATGCTCATCACTACCATCTCTACTGGGGTGATGATCGCGAAGCCCTTTAGACGAAGTCACCCACTGGCCGACGTATTACCCATCGGCGCTGAGCGGTGAGGAGATTGTTGAAGAAATGATAGCGCATTAAGCAGCATCGGCTGATACGAACACACCTCCAAATACTTTCGTGTCACTCTTAAAAGAAATGCGAAGCGCTGGCCAGATGCCGGCGCTTTGCTTTCACCACCTCCAGTGCTGAACCCCTCCCGCTTGGCCTACTGGCGACACCGGATATAGGTACGCCTATTGCCTCATTTCGGCAGATATGATTTTATTTCTAAATTAATTTAAGGCGCTTGGAGCTCTCAACAGGGAGGGTTAAGAAGCTGCCCAATAATAAAGTGACGGGAATATAGGAGCGGGTATGGCCACCTATACGCTTTATGACAAAGATGGCAATAAACTTATCCACAACGATTTACAAAAAAAAGCAAGAGTGGTGTAAAGACGGAGAGCGTCTGGAAACGCGTTTTCTAGCGCTGTATGGTAAAAAAATTGGGCTTGAGGCTCAATGAAGAAAAGTTACGTGACTCAACAGTGCCCGATTTTATTCATACTGAATCAGGCAGGTACGTTGACCTTAAAAGCCAAACGACACCGTTTTTCAATCACACAAGTACGGCGTTGATCCTCAGTACGCAGTAACGTTAAATAAAATCGATGTGGATAGGTACTATCAGTTATATCCCGGCATTATCGTTCTTTACCATGTGAACTGGATAGCGGTAAAGATGGTAAGTGGTTATGGGAAAACAGCGGAAGTAAAAGCAATGGAAGGAATTTGGGCGGCCACTATCAACAAAATAAAAGCCATGTGTACGCCTGAAAATCTCCATGCGTATTTACAGCGCACTAATGACAAACAGGGTAATGCCCGAGATAGCTATGTGCTGAACCTAAAGCACGATCACTTCAAAGTTATTGAAGATGATAAGCAGAATCTAAAGCGGCTCAATTGAGCTGTTAGATGATAGCAACAACGGCCATAGCTCATTTGTGTTCTGTTAACTGTGCGAACAGCGGCATCAGTAGCGCGAAAAGTTCTGCCTGGGACGAAATGCAGCACTTGGCGTAGAGCTGGCGGCGGAAGACTTTAACTGTCTGAAGGCTGACCTCCAGGTGTAGGCTGATGGATAAGGATGAGTGGCCTCTTAAAATAAACAGAGCCACTTCCGCTTGGCGTGGGCTCAGTCGAATGTCGTGTTGTTGATCCAATGCCTGCCTTAGGCGTTCCTCTAGAGGCGCTGGCGCCGCCTTAATCACCCCTTCAAAACGGTAATCTTGCCAGTGCTTTTTCAGCAAGCTGCTAAGGGTGAATGCGTACTGTTGCAGTACCTCAAGCTCACGTTTATTGAAGGGTTTACCACTAGAGCGATCTCTACCAAGACAGGCGGTTAGCGTAACATCCGTCGTGATATTGGCGAACACTGCCACCTCGTCTAGCAGCGTGGTCTGCTGGTAGTAATTCTTATAGTAATGTGTGCGTCGAAAGTGGTCAGGCGCCACGTCCCTCAATCGGCGTATGCCTTGAACATCACCTCTGAGGTGCTCGCGGTAAAATGGATCCAGCAGGTAATCTCCACCAAGGTATTGGCTATCCATTGGTAGGTAAACGACAGGGTCGGTGTATTCCCGATAGAGCACCGCTGGCCGATGTTCGCCGTGATAAGCGATGATGATCAAGTTATCGAATGCCGCTAGGTGTTTCACCAAGCTTGAGAAATGTTGAGGCAACGCAGGGGTCGCCAACGCCATGAGGGTATTGCCCAGTGCTTCGTCAATTTCGCTATGCGTCACCCATTTCACATCCTCTGGCCCATACCACGCTGGGGTTATATACGATCCGCTGAGCTGCCAATACCGTTCTAGATAGGTTGGCTACTAAGCAACTCAGTCTAGCTGGAGAGCTGCAACGCCAGCAACTGAGGGTTATTAGCCGATCATAAACGGTAGCAAGCTGGTCTAGCCCCGGCGGCTGGCTTGATCAACCACCTCTTCGTTTTGTGCCGGCTCAGCGATTGCCCGCTGTCGGTTGCAGCGTTTCCTGGAGATGGATCATGACGGATAACAATATCAAACTGGAAAGAACCCTATCCCTAAAAGCCGTGGTGCTGTTTGGCCTGGCCTATATGACGCCCTTGATCGTGCTGGGCACTTTCGGTGTGATTGCCAGCACGAGCAATGGCGCCGTACCCACTGCTTATCTTATTACCACCGCTGCCATGCTCTTCACGGCCTACAGCTACGGCATTATGGCGCGTACTTATCCGGTAGCCGGGTCTGCCTATACCTACGCACGCAGAGCTATCGACTCCCGGGTTGGCTTTATGGTGGGGTGGAGCGTGCTGCTGGATTATTTCTTCCTGCCCATGGTGATCTGGTTGATCGGCGCTGCTTACTTGAATGCACGCTTTCCTGAAGTGCCGAGCTGGATATTTCTGCTCGGCTTCATTGGGATCACCACCTTCTTGAATATCTACGGCATCAAGTTAGCGTCCAAAGTGAACTCGCTGCTGATGGTCTTCCAGATATTGGTGATCGCCTTCTTCGTGCTGTTGTCGGTTCGTCATGTCTTTGCGACCGGCGGCAGCGACGCACTTTTAGCCTGGGGCCGTTCTTGGGTGAGGATGCTGGGTTTACCGCGATTGCCGCGGGCGCAGCGGTGGCTGCTTACTCGTTTCTTGGCTTTGATGCCGTCACCACACTGACCGAAGAAACCATTGATCCAAAGCGCAATATCCCCAAGGCCATCATGCTGACTGCTCTGATCGGCGGCGGTATCTACGTGCTAGTGGGTTACACAACGCAGCTGGTGCATCCTGGCAGCAACTTCGTAAATTCCGATTCCGCGGCCTTCGAGATAGCCACGACCATCGGTGCGGATCTCTTCGGGGCTATCTTTCTGGCCGGTATGGTGCTCGCTCAGTTCACGTCTGGCCTGGCCGCCCAAGCAAGTGCCTCACGGCTGCTGTTTGCCATGGGGCGGGATGCGGTACTGCCACCGAAGCTGTTCGGTGGGCTGCACGCGCGCTTCCATACGCCGGTGTTCAACATCGTGTTAACGGGCGCCATTGGCATTATCGCCTTGTTCCTCGATGTGTTATCGGCTGCCTCGTTTATCAACTTCGGTGCCTTTATCGCCTTCACGATGGTTAACCTGTCAGTCATCTTTCTGGTCAGCAAAGACGCCGAGGCAAAGCGCCAGTATGGTGTGATTCGAGGGATGCTGGTGCCGCTCATCGGTGCCCTGGTTAACCTATGGCTGATGAGTAAGCTGGATATCAACGCCTTTATTCTTGGGCTGATCTGGCTTTCCATTGGCCTCGCCCAGTTGGCTTATCTGACTCGTTTCTTCCGCCGCGAGCCGCCGGAAGTGGCCTTTGATGACTCAGAACCCGAGTCAGGATCCGTCTCGGCAAAAGCAACCCTGTAAACGGAGATCTACCATGTCCAGAAATTTGCCTGTCCTTGTGGTGCAGGAAGCCTCGCGGCCGCACGGCATTGACTCCGAACTGCTGGACTTCGAGGCCGAGCTGGCGGCACACCTGAGCGACTTCGGGGCTGATTTTGAACCGCCAAGGATGGTGGTTTATCCGGAACTCCATCTATGTGGTGCCACGGGTACGCCGGAGCAGCGCAAGGAGCAACTGGAAGCCGCGGCTGAGCCGATCGATGGCCCCCGTCACCAGCACTTATCACGTATCGCCCGCAACCTGGGGGTATGGCTGCTGCCCGGCACAGTATGCGAACGGGGAGAGGGCGGGCATCTGTACAACACCGCACCGGTGTATTCGCCCGAAGGTGAGCGAGTGGCCGCCTACCGTAAGTGCTTCCCCTGGCGGCCTTATGAGCCCTATCAGCCAGGAGACCGCTTTGAAGTGTTCGAGGTGCCGGGCATAGGTCGGGTCGGCCTGGCCATCTGCTACGACATCTGGTTTCCCGAGACGGTGCGGCAGCTCGCTTGGCTGGGGGCGGAAGTGATCATCAACCAGGTGGCCACCACTACCTGCGACCGCGCTCAAGAGCAAATCCTGGTGCAGGCCAATGCTATTTTCAATCAGGTGTATATGGTCAGCGCCAACTCGGCCGCGCCAGCGGGGAGGGGCAGAGTTTGATCGTCGATCCCGAAGGCCGTATCCGCGCCAGTATGCCCGGCGCCACCCCAGGCATTCTCACCGATGTACTTAACATTGATGAGGTCGAGCGGGTGCGTACCTTCGGCACTGCGGGATTGAACCGAATGTGGTCTCAATTCCGGGAGGACGACCCGGTGCTAGAATTACCCATGTACGAAGGGCGCATTGATCCACGTAAGTGGAGGGAAAAGCGTTAATCAGCCTACCACCATCACTGGAGAAAAAGGCGATATGGACACGGCTCCAGCACCCGATCCAATCGGCATGCCCGGCGCTCTGCAACTCGTCGATCAGCATACTGTGGATTACGCGATCCGCGTTAACTTGCTGGTCTCGCCCGTCCGCGATCATGTACTGTTGCATGTCGACCTAGACCGGAGAACACCATGCCTTCCCCCCTCGTGACCACCGACTGGCTGCAGGACAATCTGGATAACGAACATTTGGTACTGATCGACGCTAGCATGGCCAATGTCGTTGGCAAGGAGCCGATCGTTTATGACCGTCCGATGTTGATCCCGGGAAGTTTCCGGATCGACCTGGAAGGAGCGCTTTGCGATACCGGAGCTTCCCAAGCTCACGCCTTCCCGACGGAAGAGCAGTTCACGGCGGAGGCCCGTAGATTGGGCATCGGGCCCGAGAGCTTGGTGGTGTTGTACGACGATCAGGGTATCTACTCGGCACCACGAGCCTGGTGGATTCTGCGGGCTATGGGCCTCAAACAGGTGTTTGTTCTAGATGGCGGCCTGCCGCAGTGGTTGGCCGAAGGTCGGGACACCGTTTCTGCTTCGGTGGCAGTTGCGGCCAAGCATGGCAGCGTGGTTGGCAAGCTCGACCACACCCTGGTTCGAGATTCTGCCTACGTTTTCCAGCACCTGGAGGACGAGCAAGTAACGGTCATCGATGCGCGATCACAGGCACGTTTCCTGGCGCAAGCGCCAGAACCCAGGCCTGGTGTGCGCGGTGGTCACATCCCCAATTCCCTCAACCTGCCGTTTACAGAGGTGCTGGAGGGTCATCGGTTCAAGCCAGCCAGCCAGCTGGCGTCAACGTTGCCCACCTCGCTCCCTCCCTTCAGCCCAGCAACGGGCACCAACTGGTGTTTTCCTGTGGTTCCGGCATCACCGCCTGCATCATCCTACTGGCGGCCGAGCTGGCCGGGTATACTCAGCTGTCGCTGTACGACGGTTCCTGGGCCGACTGGGGCAGCAGTGAGTCATTGCCGGTGGCGTAGCGGACATCATCTCGCTACAAGAGGAATTGGCAGTTCCTAACAATCACAGGCACGGCGACGTCTACTCTTTGCGGCTTCGCCTCCATTACAAGGCCACCGCTAAGCTCAGCGCTAGGCGCTTTCTGGTCGACGTAGTAGCCCTATGTCAGCTACAGAAATCGCTATAACCACTGTGGTCTGGAACATTCTCTCCCTGATTCCGGGTTGGATATCGCCTGTAGGCATCACTGAAGCAGCTCGATAAGAATATCAGCAACGTGTCGAACGACAGGATCCTTCTCATGGCGCAGATGCCATGCCAAGTGCAGGGTAAAGCCGGGCACCGGCACCGGGGGCGGTAGAGATATTAGGGTTGTGAAGTCAGCGACGACACGAGAAGGCAGCATGGCGATCATATCGGATCCCTGCAGCAGCGCTGGCACCATCTGGAAGTTCGGTACTACCGCACCAACCCGGCGTGATCGTCCCAGCTTAGCAAATTCCGTATCCAGCGGTGTCCGTGTCTCTCCGCGCCCAGAGATGATGATGTGCGGGTATTCCAGCCAAGTGTTCAGATTGAAATTGGCGGCGGCAGGATGCCCAGCGCGCATGGCGACGACATAGTGTTCAACGAACACCTCTTCACGATGCAACTTTTCCTCGGCAGATGAGAAAACGGAGATAGCAAGGTCTGTCGAACCGTCGATGAGTGCCTGACGGGCAGCCTCGGCGCCATGCCAGGGCTGGATCACTATATCGACGCCAGGAGCTGAGCGCTGCAGTTCCTGCTGCAAGGGCGCGGTTACGAACACCGCCGGATAGTCTGCCATGGCGATCCGCACTGTTTTGCGTATTTCAGCCAGCGGCACCTGGGTGGATCAACAAGATTCACCACCTCCGCAAGTAGCGATTTCAGCGGCGCACGCAGTGCCTCCGCCTTAAGCGTTAAGCCGCATCGTGCCGCGGCCGCGCTCCAGCAACTCATCACGGAAGAGATAACGGCAGCGTTGCAGTGCGGCGGAGGCGGCAGGCTGTGACATGCCCAGCTTATCGGCAGCATGGCTGACATGCGCCTCATCCAGAAGCGCATCAAGGACAACGAGCAGGTTGAGGTCGAGAGAGCGAAGATTCATGAAACAAATAATAGAACATATTATTAATCGATTGGAGTAATTTTGGTCGTGGGTGCATCGTTTCCGTGCAGTTACCTAAAGGAGGCGAAACCCCATGACTAAGACGCTCATTCTTCTGTTCCACCCCGATCTTGCGCACTCGAAGGCCAACGCTGCGCTAGCTGCGGCAGCGGCCAAGCTACCCGCCGTGGAGCTCGTCGATATGCAAGCCATCTATCCCCATGGCATCGATCTATCCAAAGACGGCGAGCGCGAGGCCCGGCGGCTGCTTGAATGCGACCGTATCGTGCTGCAGTTCCCCATCCAGTGGTATTCCACGCCGCCGCTGCTAAAAGCCTGGCAGGATGCCGTGCTGACGCGGATGTTCTACATCGCCTACGAGTCTGAAGGGCGTATGTTGGAAGGCACGCCACTCATGGTGGCCGCAACGGCTGGCAACATACCCGATGCCTACCGGTCTGGCGGGCGCAACATGTTCACAATTAATGCGCTTCTCGCTCCGTTGCAGGCCACCGCCCATCGCTGTGGTCTGCCGTGGGCCGAGCCTTTTGTTCTCTATCAGGCCGACAAGCTGTCAGCGGAAGCACTTGATGCTGCTGCCGCTGATTATGCCGCTGCACTCAAGCGCTGGATCGTAAGCAGTACAGCGCTCTGTGGGCAGGAGCCGGAGCAAAGGAGAGCAGCCCAATGACTTACAGCAGACGCGATATTCTGCGTATGGCAAGCGGTCTCGCGGCAAGCACATTCGCAACCTCCATCCTGAGCTTTGAAGCGTTCGCCAAGAGTAGTGGTGTAGGCAGCCCTGGTTCCGTCCCGAACTTTCTAGACGGACATTTTCGGCCCGTTAACAAGGAGACGACGGCCTTTAACCTGCCGGTGCGCGGCGCCATCCCGTCCGCTTTATCAGGGCGCTACTTCCGCAATGGCCATAACCCGAAGGACGGCATCAATCCAGGCGCCTGGTTCTATGGTTCAGGCATGATCCACGGCTTGCGCATCTCGGGCGGACGCGCTGAGTGGTACCGCAATCGCTGGGTCAAAACCCCGGCGCTGGAGGGGCACCGCTGTTTATCGATCACGAGACGATCGACCTCCATGCAAGTGCGGCCGGTACCAGTGTGGTCGCCCATGCGGGCGCATTTTGGCCCTTCAAGAGGTCAACTTCCCCTTCGAGATCACCCCCGAACTGGAAACGACCGGCGCCTACGATTTTGGCGGTGCTTTAAAGACGATGATGACGGCCCATCCCAAGATCTGCCCCCGCACAGGTGAGATGCTTTTCTTCGGCAATTCGCCTCTCCCGCCGCACTTGATCTATCACGTGGCGGATGCCTCAGGGCGGCTGGTGCATAGTGAGGTGATCGAAGGGCCGAACGGTTCTGTCATCCATGACTTCGCCATCACTGAAAACTATGTGATTTGGTTCGATCCCAACGTCGCTCTCGATCTACATTCCGAGCTTGCTTTTCCCTATACGTGGCAGAGGGAGTATCGCGGTCGGATCGGCGTTATGCCGCGTGACCGCAGCAAGGGTAGTGTGCAATGGATCGACGTTGATCCCTATTACATGTTGCATTTCTCCAATGCCTGGGAAGACGCAGATGGTCACCTTGTGGTCGAGGGGCCGTTCTTTGACGAAGCCGCTTGGGGGAAAGCCTCAGCCTTTATCAATGGCACCGCGCCGCAGGGAGCCGCACCTGTCAGTGGGGCGAGGCGCAGCCGGTGGATAATCGATCCGCGACAAGGAACGGCGCGTGTTGGGCTGCTCGATGATCTTACGATTGAATTCCCCATGATCCACCCCGGCTTCACCGGGCGGCAGAACCGCTTCGCCTATGCGGTGGTTTTCCCCGACGCAGCGCGCGCCGGTTACGGCATCGTCAAATATGACTTGGAGCACGACCGGCGCTGGGTGCTTGACCTTCCCGCAGGTGTCTATGCGGGCGAGCCCTGCTTCGTTCCCGACCCACAGGGTCACAGTGAAGATGATGGGTGGCTATTAACCTATGTTACCGATCTGCGTAGTAACGTGGCAGAGCTTTGGATCCTGGACGCAACACAGATCGGCGCTCCCCCTGTCGCTGCGATCGAACTGCCTGCCTGGGTGCCCGCCGGTGTGCACGGAACGTGGATTGGCGATAATGCGGTCTTGGTTAGCCCTTTCAAACCCACAGGCACAAAAAAAGCACCTAAAGGTGCTTGATTTGTAGGGGTGTCTGGTGGAGGCGGCGGGAATTGAACCCGCGTCCGCCAGCACGCGCCTATTGGCTCTACATGCTTAGATTTCGTCATTTGATTTAACGCAACTGACTCCGACGATCAGGATTCAGCCACGCGAGTCTTCTAAAGTTTAGCGCTTGGCGAGAAGACACCACCAAACGCGATCCTATCAGCTTTAGCTCGTATCCCCTCAGCGATGAATAGGCACATCACCTTGGGGCCAGACAAGAAGCTAACAGTGTTTAAGCTGCTAGCGCGCCTTGAGCGTAGTTTTCGTCATTTGCGACTATTTTTCGTGATGTGGGATTTACGAGATACATCACGCTCTCGGCATGCACCGCAAGGGTTGTCACCGGCGTCGAAACCATGTCGCCCCCTTATTTCAGGTGAGCATTCTAACGTGCTCACACCTGATTGACCAGTTATGCCTTGTTATGTTCCCGCATAATTCGACCTTTTGACGGCTCCAGTCACGATCTTTCTCGGTCGCGCGTTTGTCATGCAGCTGTTTACCGGTCACCAGCGCCAGTTCGCACTTCACTTTATTGCGCTTCCAGTAGAGCTTAAGGGGCACACAGGTGTGGCCCTTGTCCTGGGTGATCGAAAAGATTTTGGCGATCTCTTTACGATGCAGCAGCAGTTTGCGGGTGCGCGTCGGGTCAGCAATCTCGTGGGTGCTGGCCGTATTGAGCGGCATGATATGACTGCCCAGCAGGAACGCTTCGCCGTTACGAACCAGAATATAGGTATCGGTGAGCTGAGCTTTGCCCGCGCGTAGGCTTTTCACTTCCCAGCCTGCCAGCGCCAGGCCCGCTTCGAAGGTTTCGTCGATATGGTACTCAAACCGTGCCTTCTTGTTTTGGGCAATAACGCTGCTACCTGGGCCCTTACTGTTACCTTTCTTAGTGGCCATGGAACCTCATAATTAATCTGTCAGTGGCATCCCCTTCGTTATTTGGGGAGGCGTGATACCATTTAGGGTCTGAAAAATGTTTCCCATGATACGCTTTGGGCACTGTGAAGTCAGCGGAGAGGTCAATGCCAACCGTCAATCGTTCCGCCTTAGTGCGGCACACCCCCAGAAAATGTTCGACCTGGTCAACGACTTCGAACGCTACCCGGAGTTTTTGCCAGGTTGCCGTCAGGCGCGTCTGCTTGAGCATGATGATGTGCATCTGATCGGCGAAATGACCCTAGGCCGCGCCGGCGTCGAACAAACCATTACCACGCGCAACGAACTTTTGCGCCCGAGCGTATTGAGCTGTCGCTGGTAAAGGGCCGTTTAAACGGCTAAAAGGTCGCTGGCTATTTATCCCCATGGGAGAGGATGCCTGCAAAGTGAGCCTTGAGATGGAGTTTGAGTTCGCCAACCGCTTGCTCGGTATGGCGTTCGGAAAACTCTTTCAGCAAATCGCTGGCCAGCTAGTCGATGCCTTCACCAAGCGCGCAAACGAGCTGTATGGGCGCTGAAGCGCTTACGGTTGAGGTAGCCTTTGCGTTGCCTTCCAAACAGCGCATAGTGGCTCTACGCGTCCCTGAGGGCACTACCGCACGTCAGGCCGTTGCCCTGGCCGATTTGCCAGCGCTATTTCCCGATCTGCCCAGCGATACCTTTGCTCAAGCGCCGCTAGGCATCTTCGGTAAAGTGATTCGCGAACCTGATACCCATCCGTTACGCGACGGGGATCGGGTCGAAGTCTACCGACCGTTGGCGATCGACCCCAAGGCCGCTCGCCTAGAGCGCGCTAAGCGCCAAGCGAGCGACCCGAAGCGTTAAAGCTGTTGAACAGGCTGCGTGCCCTCGGGCGGCCGCGTCTGGGTGCTCTCTTCAGGGAGGGCATCCATTGGGTCAACGCCTTCCGTTGCAGGGCCCATGCTGCTCTTGCCTTCAAGCGGCAGCGGTTTGGAGAAATCACCCTCTTCCTCAATATTCACCAAGCGCCCTTGAGGGTCAAAGGTGAGGGTGATGCGACGCTGCTCTACATCGCCATACGCTTTGTCTAAACGAAATACATAATCCCACTGGCTGGCGTCAAAGGGCGCTTCCAGTAGCGGTCTGCCCATCACATAAGTCACCTGCTCTTGAGTCATTCCAGGCTGAAGCTGGCTGACCATCTCCTGGGTGACTAGGTTGCCTTGGGGAATATCGCGCTTGTACACGCCTACGTAGCTGCAGCCGCTAATGACGGTAAGGGCGACGGAGAGCGTGATGATTTGAGTCAATTTTTGCATTTGGGCCTATTCTTCACTATCGTGGTTTCGGTTGATCATACCCGACCTAACCTGTTACTGCGAAGAGCGACCATGGCCGATCAGAACCATGAATTGCGCAAAGCCGGTCTAAAAGTGACCCTGCCGCGCGTCAAGATACTTCAAATTCTCGAAAATGTTTCGGGTCAGCACCACCTTAGCGCGGAAGAAGTGTACAAAACACTGATTGATGCGGGCGAAGATGTTGGCTTGGCAACCGTATACCGCGTATTGACTCAGTTCGAGTCGGCGGGGTTGGTCATTCGTCATAATTTCGACGGAGGGCATGCGGTATTCGAGATGACCCAAGAGGATCACCATGACCACATGGTGTGCCTTGAAAGCGGTGAAATCATTGAGTTTGTTGATGAGATCATCGAGCGTCGTCAGCAGGAAATTGCTGAAGAGCACGGCTACGAACTAGTGGATCACGCCCTGGTACTTTATGTGCGTCCGCGCGGTTCCGACGTAACACGCCAGGACAGTGGGCCGACTAACAAGAAATAGCGTCCTATTTAGGGCATCGTTAGTCGAAAACCGCTAGTCGCTGTTCGAAATGTGAGCGCCCCTAATCTGCTGGGTCGAATTCATCGTTAACTGAAACCGTTAATTGAATTCATCCAGTGGATCAGGGGCGCTTGTTTTTATCAGACACGCGCATTCGTCAGTGTGGCGGGCGCTGGCTAGCGTGGAGCATCTCCCGCGCGTGGGCGAGGGTTTGGTCAGAAAGCTTCACTCCCCCTAGCATGCGCGCCAGCTCGCTGATGCGGCCCTGTTCGTCGAGCAGCGCCATTTGGGTCAGCGTGGTGTCCCGCTTCGCCTGTTTCTCGATATGCAGATGCTGGTGGGCCTGTGCCGCCACCTGGGGCAGGTGTGTCACGGTCATGACCTGACCATTTTCGCCCAGTTTGCGCAGCAGTTGGCCAACGATCTCTGCGGTGGCGCCCGAGATACCCACATCCACTTCGTCAAACACCAGACTGGGCACCGTTGAGTGCGTCGCCGCGACGACTTGTATGGCGAGACTAATGCGCGACAATTCGCCGCCGGAAGCGACCTTGGTCAATGGGCGTGCGGGCTGGCCAGGGTTGGCGCTAATCAAAAACTGCACGCGGTCAAGGCCTTCAGGGAGGGCGCGTCCTTAGCGGTGACTTCCACTTCAAAACGGGCTTTACCCATGGCTAAAAAGCCCAGCTGCTGCTGCACCTCTTTGCCCAGGCGAAGCGCGGCTTTCTGACGGCTCTCGGTGAGTTTTTTCGCCTCTTGGCGGTATGCTTCGCGTAACTCGACGACCCGTGCACTGAGTGCCTCCAGGTCGTTGCCACCTTCTTCGAGCTGAGCGACTTCACGCTGTAGATCCGCATGCAGGGCGCATAGCTCTTCAGGGGCAATGTGATGCTTGCGGGCGATGCGATGGACGTCGGTCATGCGCTCTTCCACCCAGGCGAGCCGCTCAGGGTCTAGCTCGGTGGTGCTGGCGAGGCGGTTAAGTTCGCTGGCGGCCTCTTCCACTTGAATACGCGCATCGCCTAGCATGGCAAGCGTGTTAGCTAGGGTGCCCTTGTCACTGCCCGGCAGGGCGCTCAAGTGAGCGAACGCCTGATTCAGTAAAGAGAGCGCGCCGCCCTCATCGCTGGCGCAGCAGTCGGCGGCAAACTGGGTTTCGCGCAGTGTCTCCTCCGCATGAGCGAGGGTGTGCTGCTCTTCCTCTAACGTGGCTAATTCACCCTCTGCTAAACCGAGCTGATCCAGCTCCTCTACCTGGTAGCGCAGCAACTGCCGTTTGGCCTCTACTTCACTGCCTTCTTCACTGAGCTTCTTCAACTGACGACGGGCATTGCGCCATTCCCGGAACGTTTCGGCTAATTGAGCGGTGGCACCGTTTAAGCCTGCATAATCGTCTAATAGAGCGAGATGGGTCTCTTCGCGCATCAGCGCGTGATGGGCATGCTGGCCATGAATTTGAATCAACTGCTCGCCGAGGGATTTTAAGTCAGAAATAGTCGCGGGGTGGCCGTTAATCCACGCCTTGGAGCGGCCGTTGGCGGTGACCACGCGGCGCAGCAAGCACTCCTCTGCCGGGAGTTCCCGGGCCGTTAGCCACTCGACGGCGGCAGGCAGGTGCTGAATATCAAAACGCGCGGAGAGATCGGTGCGCTCGCGGCCGTGGCGTACGCTACCAGCGTCGGCACGCTCGCCCAGGCAGAGCCCAAGGGCGCCTAACAGGATTGATTTGCCCGCCCCGGTTTCCCCGGTAATTGCGGTCATACCGCCGGTCAAGTCGAGTTCCAAGTGATCGACAATGGCGAAATCTTGAATAGCTAGCTGAGTAAGCATGGCGCCTCCCGAGGCGGTTCAGCACAGAAGCTGGATACTTATCCAATAGTTGTTGATTTATACAGTAGTTAATAACTCACTTCAATGCACCTCTTGAGATGGGATTTATGGCCCCCATATAGCCTGCATCGTTGGTTAAAGCTAGCTAGTTAAAGCGAGTGATCTATAGCTTACTTCTCTGCGCGCCGCCCGTATGGCCGCGCCCTACTTTTAGGAGCACAACATGGCGAAAGAACCGCAAACTCCGTTGGATGACGAACTCACACGCCACGAGCATGAAGCCGAGGGCGCTGAACAAGCGGCTGAGAAAGTGGCTGAAGAGCGCTTGATGGAAGGTGAGCTGGAAGGGCTGATCAATGACGAAGAGCCGCTGGAAGGTAGTTCCGATAACCCTGAAGCGGAAATGCTGGCTGCCCAGGTCGACGAGTTAGAGCAAAGCCTGGCCGAGGCCAAGGATCAAGCCCTGCGCGCTGCCGCCGAAGCACAAAACGTGCGCCGCCGTGCCGAGCAGGAAGCGGAAAAAGCCCGCAAGTTTGCTCTGGAGAAGTTCGTTAAAGAACTGCTGCCCGTGGTGGATAGCCTGGAAAAGGCGCTTGAAACCATGGAAGAGGGGGCCTCCGAGGTTCACCGCGAAGGCGTCTCCATGACACTGAAGATGCAGCTGGATGTACTCAATAAATTCGGCGTTGAGAGCATCGAGCCCCATGGTGAGCCCTTCGACCCCCAGGTGCACGAAGCCATGACCATGGTGCCAAACCCGGATCTTGATCCGAACACCGTGATGGACGTTATGCAGAAAGGCTATTTACTCAATGGCCGCCTGGTGCGTCCGGCGATGGTTGTCGTCAGCAAAAAGCCGATTAAGCCACTGGCGACACAGAGTGTGCAAAGAGAGTGTGAAAAAAGCCCTTGAAATGTCAGCGGCGGCCCCCAAATAAAGGGCAACCCCGCGGGGAAACCCGCAGACACGTTTTAAAAGACTAAATTTTCAGTTTTGTAACAACCGAATTCGAGGTATTGCTATGGGACGTATAATTGGTATCGACCTGGGCACCACTAACTCTTGTGTGGCCGTGCTCGATGGTGACAGCGCTAAAGTTATCGAAAACGCCGAAGGCGGCCGTACCACGCCTTCTATCATCGC
Source organism: Vreelandella olivaria (assembly GCA_004295565.1). GTDB lineage: Bacteria > Pseudomonadota > Gammaproteobacteria > Pseudomonadales > Halomonadaceae > Vreelandella > Vreelandella olivaria. The sequence continues at coordinate 309,733 of AP019416.1, forward strand.
TTATACCGATGATGGTGAAACGCTGGTTGGTCAGGCAGCCAAGCGTCAGGCTGTCACTAACCCGGAAAACACCCTGTACGCCATCAAACGTCTGATTGGCCGTCGCTTTAAAGACGACGTTGTCCAGAAAGATATCAAGATGGTGCCGTACAAAATCAGCGAAGCTGATAACGGTGATGCCTGGGTTGAAGTAAAAGGCAAAAATGGCACCGCCGCAGGTAAGTGCGGAAGTGTTGAAGAAAATGAAGAAGACGGCTGAAGACTACTTGGGTGAAACAGTCACCGAAGCGGTCATCACTGTGCCGGCTTACTTCAACGACAGCCAGCGTCAGGCGACCAAAGATGCTGGTCGTATCGCCGGTCTGGACGTTAAGCGCATCATCAACGAGCCGACCGCTGCTGCCCTGGCCTACGGTATGGACAAAACCCGTGGCGACAAAACCATCGCGGTTTACGACTTGGGTGGCGGTACTTTCGATATCTCGATCATCGAAATTGCTGACGTCGACGGCGAAACCCAGTTTGAAGTGTTGGCCACCAACGGCGACACCTTCCTGGGCGGCGAAGACTTTGACCTGGCGCTGATCAACTATCTTGTAGACCAGTTCAAGTCTGACAGCGGCATCGATCTGTCCGGCGACAACCTGGCCATGCAGCGTCTCAAAGAAGCTGCCGAGAAAGCCAAGATTGAGTTGTCTAGCGCCCAGCAGACCGATGTGAACCTGCCGTACATCACCGCCGACAACACTGGCCCGAAACACCTTAATGTTAAGGTGACACGTGCCAAGCTGGAGGCGCTGGTAGACGATCTGGTTCAGCGCTCGCTCGAGCCGTGCAAAATGGCGCTGAAAGACGCTGGCCTGTCTGCCTCTGAGATCGACGAAGTGATCCTGGTCGGTGGTCAGACACGTATGCCGATGGTGCAGAAGAAAGCCGCTGACTTCTTCGGTAAAGAAGCACGCAAAGACGTTAACCCGGACGAAGCCGTGGCCGTGGGTGCTGCGATTCAAGGTGGCGTACTCGGCGGTGACGTTAAAGACGTACTGCTGCTCGACGTTACCCCGCTGACCCTGGGTATCGAAACTCTGGGTGGCGTGATGACACCGCTGATCGAGAAGAACACCACCATCCCGACCAAGAAGACACAAACCTTCTCAACCGCGGATGATAACCAAACGGCGGTGACCATTCACGCCGTACAGGGTGAGCGCAAGCAAGTGTCGCAGAATAAGTCGCTGGGTCGTTTTGATCTCGCCGACATTCCGCCTGCACCGCGCGGCGTGCCGCAGATCGAAGTCGCCTTTGACCTGGATGCCAACGGTATTCTGAACGTATCGGCGAAAGACAAGGCCACCGGCAAAGAGCAGTCCATCGTTATCAAGGCCTCTAGCGGCTTGTCGGAAGAAGAAGTTGAGCAGATGGTGCGCGACGCGGAAGCCCACGCGGAAGAGGATAAAAGTTCGAAGCGCTGGTACAGCTGCGTAACCAAGCCGATGGCATGATTCACGCCACGCGCAAAACGTTGGAAGAGGCCGGTGACAAAGCCACTGACGACGAGAAGCAGGCGATTGAAACGGCCATCAGCGAGTTGGAAGAGGCGGTTAAAACAGACGACCAGGACGACATCCAGAAGAAATTGGATGCATTGACCGAAGCCTCTGGCCAGCTTGCCCAGAAGATGTACGCCGAGCAGGCAGAAGCAGCGCAGCAAGAGGGCGGTGAAGGTGCCGAGAATGCCGGTGCCAAGCCGGAAGAAGACGTGGTTGACGCCGAGTACGAAGAAGTCAACGACGATCAGAAAAAGCAGTAACATCCTCTTTCTGCCAAGGAGAAGCGGTGACGCGGGAGCTTACTCCCGCGTTGCTGTTTCCGGGATAAAGACGCACGTAGTTAGGTATGTAATTAGGTATGTAGCTAAGTACGTAGCTAAATGTGTATGTCGCTAAAGTGCAGTTGAGTGCGTAGCTAACCAGGAGGCGTAGGGCCCATGTCCAAACGCGATTATTACGAAGTCCTGGGTGTCGAAAAAGGGGCCGATCAGAAAGAGATCAAGAAGGCCTATCGCCGTCTGGCGCAAAAATTCCACCCTGATCGAAACCCGGACGATAAAACCTCTGCGGAAAAATTCCGCGAAGTGTCCGAAGCGTATGAAGTGCTTAGCGACGGCGAAAAACGCGCTGCCTACGACCAGTTCGGCCATGCGGGCGTTGATGGTCAAGGTGGAGGTGGTTTCGGCGGAGCGGGTGCTGGTGCTGGCGATTTCAGCGACATTTTCGGCGATGTGTTTGGCGATATTTTTGGCGGAGGCGGTGGCCGCCGCCGTGGGCCCAATGCCCCGGCACGTGGCTCCGACCTGCGCTATAACCTAGAGCTGGATCTAGAGAACGCCGTTGCAGGCACCACGGTGGATATTCGCGTGCCGCGGCATATCGAGTGTGACCGCTGCGATGGCGGTGGCGCTGAGCCCGGCTCCTCGAAAGAGACCTGCCCGACCTGTCATGGCCACGGCCAAGTGCGTATGCAGCAGGGCTTTTTCGCCGTGCAGCAAACGTGCCCGACCTGTCATGGCTCTGGCCAGCACATCAAAGTGCCCTGCCATAAGTGTAATGGCGAAGGTCGCGTACGCGAGACGCGCACGCTGTCCGTCAAGATTCCCCCCGGCGTGGATACCGGCGACCGTATTCGTTTGAATGGTGAAGGCGAAAGCGGCGTGAACGGTGGTCCGCCAGGGGATCTGTATGTGCAGGTGGCCATTAAGCCGCACCACATTTTCCAGCGTGATGGTAAGCACCTGCAGTGCGAAGTGCCGATCAACTTTGTCGACGCAGCGCTAGGTGGCGAGCTTGAAGTGCCCACGTTAGACGGCCGCGTGAAGCTGAAGATTCCGCCGGAAACCCAAACCGGCAAGCTGTTCCGCCTGCGCGGTAAAGGCGTGAAACCTGTACGCGGTGGTATGCCCGGCGACCTGCTGTGCAAAGTGGTCGTGGAAACCCCGTCAAGCTTAACGACGAGCAGCGCGACCTACTGCGCCAGCTCCAGAAGAGCTTCGACGACAGCAACAGCCACAACCACTCGCCGAAGAAAACCGGCTTCTTCGACAGCGTGAAAAGCTTCTTTGAAGATATGAAGCCGTAACGGCGAAGCAATTTACTGCATCATCAACGCCCCAGCCTCTTTTAGATGCTGGGGCGTTTTTGTCGATGGTTTATTGCTGAAGATGATCCATGCGCCACGCCAGCGCCTCGCGATCGGGCTGCAGCCTTGCGGATCTGGGTAGTACTAACGTCTGCCCGTCTAACTCCCAAAGCCAGCCATTATCGGAAACGAAACGGTCAATGCTTGGACTTACATGCCATTTTAGGTCTGGCCCAGGGGAAATAAGGTGGTTATCCATCGCCCAATGCAGATTTGGTGTGAGAGCGAGACCGTTCGTTGGGCGATCATCTTGGCTTTTAGAAAAAGGAACTAGGTGCGCAGCTTCTACAAGGTAGCGATAGTCGGGTGTAATGTAGCGGAGACGACTTGCTGCACACCGGTAGTCATAGGCTTCAAGTACTAAGGAGCGAAAGGCGGCAGAGCGGGCCTGCTGTTGACGATCCTCCCTGACATTGCCGATCAGTTTTTCGGGGTGCTTTTCATATTCACTGCTGTCTAAAGCCCTAGTCAGATAGCGGTGAATGTCGTGCTGGTTGTATTGCTCATCATGGAGATAGTTGGTTACAAGGAGGGCGCAGGCATCATGAGCCCTCTGGCTGTTCTGGAATATTTTAAACAGCTTGGGATCTAGTAGTGCTTCGGTGAAGAGCTCCCGTAGGGCGGTGATGGACTTTGGTTGGCCTAGCTGCGGTGCAAGGGTGGCAATATTAGTAGCAAATAGTGGTTTCCATAGAGGGCCGGATGGGCCTTGTTCACTTTTGAGATGCCAAAGTGGAAGCTGTGGATTAGCTGACTGGCGTTGCCCGGTAGTGGCTTCATAGAGGTCGAAGTAGCGGGCAATAAGTTTGTCATCAATAGCTACAGTCGGTGTCGTTATATGTCCGCTCTGGATTTCACAAATAATCGCCAATAAGAGGCAAGGCTTGTTGGGGGCCAAGCGGCCACGGCTATGACCCACTCTTAGAGTGCTCAGACAACTGAGCGGTTCATCCATCATATTGTGTCTCTAGCAGTGCATAACATTGCGGTGAAGGTTAGCACGCCTTTCAGGTAAAACGAGGGCGCAGTGATGTAAAGTGGTCGGACTTTATTTGCTATCGGGCATGGCAAGTCGGTGCTTCGCGCAATCCTGTTTAGCTATTTAGCGCTCTGTTTGGAAGTAGATTTTTTGCAAAAGGACAATAGAAATGGCGGTGGATGGAGAAGGGCGCCCGGGGCTGGGAATTGTGTTGCGGGTGCTGTCAGGTGCCCTGTTTACCGGCATGCTGGTGTGTATTAAAGCCGTCAGTGACGAAGTGCCTGTGGGGCAGTCGATATTTTCCGCTCGCTGTTTGCCCTCTTCCCGATCGTCATCTTTTAATGATTCGCCGGGAGTTTCCCGAGGCGTTGGCTACCCGCCGACCATTGGGCCATTTATTGCGCTCTGGGTTGGGGGCGGCGGCGATGTTCTTCTCGTTTTCTGCCGTGGCGTTCTTGCCCGTGGCCGAGGCGACGCTGTTGATTCAGCTGGCGCCGGTGTTTATGGCAATAGGTGGCGTGCTGCTGCTAGGTGAAAAGTTCTCCTTTTATCGCGCTGGCGCTGTTGTGCTGGCCCTTGCGGGTATGGCTGTGTTGGTGATCCCTGGGCTTAACGCGGAAGGCGGCGGGCGGCTGCTGGGTTATGTGCTGGGTACGCTCGGGGCGCTATTGACCGCCGGGGCGCTGCTGACCGTTCGGCGCATCTCGCGCACCGAAACCGCGGGTTCCATTGCCTTCTACTTCATTGTGGTGGCAGCGCTAGCCGGGCTGGCAACGTTGCCGTTGGGTTGGGCCTCGCTTAGTCACACTCAGTTTGGGCTTTTGGTGCTTTCGGGCTTGTTTGGTGGGGCGGGGCACATCGCCATGACGCTGGCGTTTCGCTATGCCGAAGTCTCTCGGCTGGCTCCCTTTGAGTATGTGGCGCTGGTCTGGCCTGTGATTGCCGATTGGGTGTTGTTTGGAATACCGGTCTCCAGCGGCTTCCTGCTCGCGCTGCCGCTGATGTTATCCGGAGTAGCACTTGCGGCGATGGAGGGGCGACAGCTTAAATGGCTATTTCGACGATAAGCTGCAGTTTGCCTTGCGAGCAACGACTAACAAAGCGCTGCGCGGAAACATGCCGTTCCAGTGTATTGTCAATCGCTGCTTGGTGCTGGTTACTGTGGGCATTACGCTGGTAGGTAATTTTATGAATGCTTTTCTGGAGAAGTCATCATGCCTTTATCTCGTGTTGAAATTGTCACGCCTTCCGCCGAGCGTTTGGTCAATCGGCTCTGTAAGCACTGGGCGCATAAGCTGGAGGTCGAACAAAGCGACCAGCAAGCGACCATCACGTTTGCCACCGGCACCTGCGTCATGGTGGCTGAGACTGATAAATTGGTGGTGGCCCTGGAAACCCTCGAAGAGGAGCATTTGGACGAGCTGGAGGGGTCGTCGAGCGCCACTTGGTGCGTATGGCCGGTGACGAAGAGCTGGCGATTGTATGGGAGAACTAGACCCCGGCGGGTCTGCTATAATCGCGCTGATTTTGAAAACATAAGTCTTACGCACCGAAACCGAGAGCGCAGGAGTTCGCATGACCCGAATTGCCATTGTAGGCGTGGCTGGCCGCATGGGCCGGACGTTGGTAAATGCTGTAGAGCAAGAGGCTGAGGCAACGCTAGCCGGTGGAATCGTGGAGCCAGGCAGCTCTTTGGCGGGCGCCGATATTGGCGAACTTGCCGGGATGGGGAAGCGTGGCGTTGTCGCGGTCGATTCCCTCACGTCGATTGTCGATGACTTTGATGTGCTGATCGACTTCACGGCTCCCCAGGTCACGCTGGGTAACCTGGCGTTCTGCGCCGAGCACGGCAAGCGTATCGTGATTGGCACTACCGGCATGAGCGATGATGAGTTGGCTGAGCTGGATAGCTACTGCGACAAGGTCGCCATGGTGTTCGCGCCCAATATGAGTGTCGGGGTTAATTTGACCCTGAAGCTGCTCGAAACCGCTGCCAAAGCCCTGGGCGATGAAGGCTATGACATTGAAGTGATCGAGTCCCACCACCGTCATAAGGTTGATGCACCTTCCAGGACCGCGATCAAAATGGGCGAAGTCATTGCCGACAGCCTGGGGCGTAACCTGAAAGAGCACGGCGTGTTCGAGCGAGTCGGGCAGTGCGGGCCACGCACCGACAAAGAGATTGGCTTTGCCACCGTGCGCGCGGGCGATATCGTCGGTGAACACACGGTAATGTTTGCCACCGAAGGCGAGCGCATCGAAATCACTCACAAGGCCTCCAGCCGAATGACCTTTGCCAAAGGTGCGGTGCGGGCGGCGCGCTGGGTCGCTGGCAAAGAGAACGGCCGCTACGATATGCAGGATGTGTTGGAACTGAACTAGCGTGGCGCCTGAGAGCGCCCTAGCTCTCTCATCAACAGAGGCTAAGGCTTGTTCAAAACAGGCTGGGCTGCTGTGTCTTCTGCTGCCGCTCGAAGGCGTGGCGCCACTCGTAGTGAGAGGTTTCCCGGTAGCGTGAGAATTTAAAATCCTCAGGCGGTGCCGTTGCGCTGTTTGCGAGCAGGTCTTTGATCAGCTTGCCGACCGCGTAACCTAAGCTGGCGGGAACCGCATTGCCCACCTGTTTATACTGCTGCACTAACGGCCCCGCCAACTGCCAGCTATCGGGAAATTCCTGAATGCGTTTGTACTCTTCTATGGATAAGGGGCGGTCTTCTTCTGGGTGGGCCAGATCTGTCGCGGGCATGGCGGGATGGGTAACCAGAGTAGGCGAGGGTTTATCCCAGCTTAGGCGCCTCAAGAAGCCGGTTTTGCCGCCGCCGGAAAAATAGGATTTACCCAATGCTTCTTGCTGCAAAGTGGGGGTAGGGCGCGCCAATTCTGCCCAGCCTTGAGCTGACGATAATACTTCAAGCGCTTTTCTGGAAAATTAAGATGGGTGTGGCTTTGTAGGCCCGCGACTGCGTCTTTAAAGGTTTTCCATCTGGGGAGACCATGGCTGCCGTGCTCCGAGTGGGTAGGCTGCAAAAGGGCGCGGCGCTGCCATCCCGTGAGCAAATAATGATGACTCTTTCACGGGTTTGTGGGGTGCCAAAGTTCGCCGAGTTATACAGATTGAAGGAGCATGAGTAGCCGGCTTTCTGCAGTAGGCACAGCACGAAATTAAGCGCTCCGCCTTTCATTTCGTCCAGTGAGAGGTCGGGGAAGCCAGGGCCACGCTGACTATGGGGGCGGTGATCCATCGGGCAGGAGAGCAGTCCGCGCACATTCTCAATGACCAGAAAGCGTGGCTGTAGCTCGATGGCGAGACCGATAAACTTTAGAAAGGCGTTGCCGCGATCATCGTTAAAGGCTTTTCGTTTGCCTGCGGTGCTAAACGCCTGGCAGGGCGGGCCGCCAACCATCAAGTCAACACTCGCTGCATCGAGCTGCGCCGCGGCTAAAATTTGTGCCGCTGAGTAGTCATTGATGTCGCCGAGTAAGGCTGTGTTGGGGCGATTGAGCAGTATCGTTTGACGGCAGTATTTGTCGAATTCGCAGGCCAAACGAATATCAAACCCCGCAGCTTCAATGCCCAAGGTCCAGCCCCATGGCGCCGGAAAAAAAGCTCAAGGCGACTGGCTTATCCGTGTTGGCGGATGTCTCAAAGTAGGCGGGGTGATCCTGTGCGATGCGCTGCTCGGCTTCCTGCTGATACCGTTGGACGCTTTCAGCATCGACTACCCAGGTGCTACCAATTCTTTCTGCTCTTAGCGCCTGTTTCCGGCACAGGGATCTAGCGTGCTGGGGGCTTACCCCAAGCATTAATGCGGCATCTTCGATGCTGATTTGGGTACTCACTCTTGTTTCCCTTGCGAAACCTTGGGCAGGTACCTATGGTCGACGCCTAGCGGGTTAGTGTCAATGTGCGCTTAAGGGGGTAGTTTTGGGTCAAGAATTCCTGTAACATTTCAAAAATTTTGGCCGGGTGGCCTGGAAATCCTAGACGGCGCGCTTGTTGCGTTGGCCAGCCCAAAGCCTGCCCCGAGCCCGCTAGCAGTTTTGATGGTTAGCGAGCGGCTCTGAAGGCATCGAACAACAAGCGGGATGAAACCGATTCTTTTATCGGCTTCGTCCCGCTTTTTACGACCCCAGTTTTACTAGTGATAGATGTTATTGGCGATAGTTTTACGTCGTGAATAATCAAGAAATTGCTGAGCCTGCGCCCCACAGGCTCCCACCAGCATGGGAGGATCTTGTTTTGAATAACCCCGCATTGAGCAAACCCGCAATATTGGCCCTGGAAGATGGCAGCGTGTTCCACGGTATCGCCATTGGCGCGGACGGATTAACAAGCGGTGAGGTGGTGTTCAATACGGCCATGACCGGCTATCAAGAAATCCTCACCGATCCCTCCTACACCCGCCAAATCGTTACTCTCACCTATCCCCATATCGGCAATACCGGCATTAACGCTGAAGACGTTGAGTCTGCGTCTATTGCCGCTGCTGGCTTGGTGATTCGCGATCTGCCGCTAATGGCCAGCAGCTTCCGCTCTGAGCAGTCCCTCTCCGACTACCTGAAAAGCCAGAACGTGCTGGGCATTGCCGATATTGATACCCGCCGCCTAACGCGCATTTTGCGTGACAAAGGTGCCCAGAACGGGGCGATTTTGGCCGGTGCCGACGCTGAGGGCGATGATGCGGTGGCGAGGGCGCAGGAGGCCGCCAAGGCATTCCCCGGTCTGAAGGGCATGGATCTGGCCAAAGAGGTGTCGTGCAAAGAGGCTTACGAGTGGTCGGAAGGTGAGTGGACGTTGGGTGAAGGCTACGCCGATGCGACTAAAAGCGAGCGCCCCTACCATGTGGTGGCGTACGACTACGGGGTGAAATTCAATATCCTGCGCATGCTGGCCGCGCGCGGCTGTCGCCTGACGGTGGTGCCCGCGCAAACACCTGCTGCTGAAGTGCTGGCGATGAACCCGGATGGTATCTTTTTAGCCAACGGCCCCGGCGACCCGGAACCCTGTGATTACGCGATTAAAGCCATCCAGGAAGTACTGGAAACCGATATTCCGGTGTTTGGCATCTGCCTGGGCCACCAGCTGCTGGCGCTGGCATCCGGTGCGAAGACCGTCAAGATGAGCCACGGCCACCACGGTGCCAACCACCCGGTGCAGGATTTGGATAGTGGCACCGTGATGATCACCAGCCAGAACCACGGCTTTGCGGCGGATGAAGCGACCCTGCCTGCCAATGTGCGCGCAACGCACCGTTCGCTGTTCGACGGCACCTTGCAAGGGATTGAGCGCACTGACCGTCCGGCGTTCAGCTTTCAAGGCCACCCGGAAGCAAGCCCCGGCCCGCGGGATGTGGCACCGCTGTTTGATCGCTTCGTCGCGATGATGCAGGCCCGAAGCTAACGCATCGCGCTGCCAGATCGCTCTTTGTCGCTCATCGTCACCATTTTTGCGGGAACCGTTATGCCTAAGCGTACCGACATCAACTCTATTTTGATCATTGGCGCTGGCCCGATTGTGATCGGCCAGGCCTGCGAATTCGACTACTCCGGCGCCCAGGCGTGTAAAGCGCTGCGCGAGGAGGGTTACCGGGTTATTTTGGTTAACTCCAACCCCGCCACCATCATGACCGACCCGGCCATGGCCGATGCCACCTACATCGAGCCGATTACCTGGCAGGCGGTGGAGAAGATCATTGAGGCAGAGCGACCGGATGCGATTCTGCCCACCATGGGCGGCCAGACGGCGCTGAACTGCGCCCTGGAGCTAGAGAAGCACGGCGTGCTGGAGAAGTTCGGCGTCGAGATGATCGGTGCCAACGCCGATGCGATTAACATGGCCGAAGACCGCGATCTGTTCGATCAGGCCATGAAGCGCATTGGCTTGGAGTGCCCGAAAGCGAAAGTCGCCCACACCATGGATGAAGCCTGGGAGATTCAGGCGGAGCTGGGTTTCCCGACGATTATCCGCCCCTCCTACACCATGGGCGGCTCCGGCGGCGGCGTGGCGTATAACAAGGAAGAGTTCGAAGAGATCTGTACCCGTGGTTTTGAGCTCTCCAACAACCACGAGCTGCTCATCGATGAGTCGCTGCTGGGGTGGAAAGAGTACGAGATGGAGGTTGTGCGTGACAAAAACGACAACTGCATCATCGTCTGCGCGATTGAGAACTTCGACCCCATGGGTGTGCACACCGGTGACTCGATCACCGTGGCCCCGGCGCAAACGCTGACTGATAAAGAGTATCAGATCATGCGTGACGCCAGCCTCGCGGTACTGCGCGAGATTGGTGTAGAGACCGGTGGCTCTAACGTCCAGTTTGGTATGGATCCCAAAACCGGCCGTTTGGTGGTTATTGAGATGAACCCACGGGTGTCGCGCTCCTCAGCGCTGGCCTCTAAAGCGACCGGTTTCCCGATTGCTAAAATCGCCGCGAAATTGGCGATTGGCTACACCCTGGACGAGCTGCAGAACGATATTACCGGCGGTCAAACGCCTGCATCGTTTGAGCCTTCTATCGATTACGTGGTCACCAAGATTCCGCGCTTCACCTTCGAGAAATTCCCCCAGGCTAATGATCGCCTGACCACCCAGATGAAGTCGGTAGGTGAAGTGATGGCCATTGGCCGTACCTTCCAGGAGTCGCTGCAGAAAGCCCTGCGCGGCCTGGAAACCGGCAACGATGGTCTCGATCCGATCATTACCGATTTCACGCCGGACAATATGGCGATTATCCAGGGCGAACTGCAGGCCGCCGGTGCCGAACGTATTTTCTACGTGGCGGACGCCATGCGTTCCGGCATGAGCGTGGATGAGGTCTTCGCCCTGACCAATATCGACCCTTGGTTCCTGGTGCAGTTGGAAGATCTGGTGCTCACCGAAAACAGCGTCGCCAAACGCACGCTGGGCGATTTCTCAGCCCGCGAGCTCTATCAGCTCAAGCGCAAAGGCTTCGGCGATGCGCGCCTGGCCAAGCTGCTGAACGTGACCGAAAAAGCGTTTCGTCAGACCCGCCAGGCCGCAGGCATTCGCCCGGTCTATAAGCGCGTTGATACCTGTGCGGCGGAGTTTGCCTCCGATACCGCCTATATGTACTCCACTTACGAAGAGGAGTGCGAAGCGGATGTTTCTGACCGCCAGAAGATCATGGTACTGGGCGGTGGCCCCAACCGGATCGGTCAGGGGATCGAGTTTGACTACTGTTGCGTTCACGCCGCCTTCGCCATGCGCGACGACGGCTATGAGACCATTATGGTCAACTGCAACCCGGAAACCGTCTCTACCGACTACGACACTTCTGATCGTCTCTACTTTGAGCCGGTAACGCTGGAAGACGTGCTGGAAATCGCCGACAAAGAGAAGCCGGTGGGCGTGATCGTTCAGTTCGGTGGTCAGACGCCGCTGAAACTGGCCCGTGAGCTAGAGGCTGCCGGTGTGCCGATTATTGGCACCACGCCGGACGCCATCGACCGCGCTGAAGATCGTGAGCGCTTCCAGGTAATGATCGACAAGCTGGGCCTGAAGCAGCCGCCCAATGCCACGGCGCGCAGCTTTGCGGAAGCCTTCGATAAAGCCGAGGCGATTGGCTACCCGCTGGTAGTGCGCCCCAGCTACGTACTGGGTGGCCGGGCCATGGAGATCGTCTACGACGCCTCCGAGCTCGAGAATTACATGACTCACGCGGTGAAAGTCTCCAACGACTCGCCGGTGCTGCTGGATCACTTCCTTAGTGCGGCGATCGAGATCGATATCGATGCGGTGTCGGATGGTCAGCAGGTGGTGATCGGCGGCATCATGCAGCACGTAGAGCAAGCGGGCGTTCACTCCGGCGACTCCGCCTGCGCGCTACCACCATACTCGCTGCCCGCCGATGTGCAGGACGAGATGCGCCATCAGGTGAAGCAAATGGCCGTTGAGCTGGGCGTGAAAGGCTTAATGAACGTGCAACTGGCCTGGCAGGATGGCGAGATCTACGTGATCGAGGTCAATCCCCGTGCCTCGCGTACGGTGCCCTTTGTGTCCAAGTGCATCGGCACCTCGCTGGCGCAGATTGCGGCCCGCTGCATGGCCGGTAAGACCCTGGCTGAGCAGGGCTTTGAAAAGGAGATCGTGCCGCACTTCTATAGTGTTAAAGAGGCGGTCTTCCCGTTCAATAAATTCCCCGGTGTCGACCCGATTCTGTCGCCGGAAATGAAGTCTACCGGGGAAGTGATGGGCTCCGGCGACACCTTCGCAGAGGCCTTCTTCAAAGCCCAGCTGGGCGCGGGTGAGGCGATTCCGGCGCTAACCGGCGAGCGTAAAGCGTTCCTCTCTGTGCGCGAACCGGACAAGGCGGGGATTATCGAAGTGGGTCGATCTCTGTTAGCATTAGGCTTTACGCTATGTGCAACACGGGGAACAGCGGCTGCGTTGGAAGCTGCCGGGCTTGCCGTTGAGCACGTCAATAAAGTCTACGAAGGTCGTCCCCATATCGTCGATCTGCTTAAGAACGACGAAATCGCCTACATTGTGAACACTACTGAAGGTCGTCAGGCTATTAACGACTCTTCGGTCATTCGCCGTACTGCTCTCGCGCAAGGTGCCCTATGCGACCACCTTGGCGGGCGCTAATGCTGTTTGCATGGCGCTTGAGTACGGTAGGGAGATTACGGTGCGGCGCCTTCAGGATCTGCATGCAGGAGCAAGTCAATGAACAAGGTCCCGATGACAGTTGCGGGAGAAAGAAGCCTTCGTGAAGAGCTCGACCACCTTAAAAGCGAAGCTCGTCCGCAGGTGATCGCGGCCATCGCCGAAGCGCGGGAGCACGGCGATCTTAAAGAGAACGCCGAGTACCACGCCGCTCGCGAGCAGCAAGGATTCATCGAAGGGCGCATTCAGGAGATCGAAAGTAAACTCTCCGTTGCGCAAGTGATTGATGTCACCAAACTGCCGAAAACCGGCAAAGTGATTTTCGGTGTGACCGTATCGCTAATGAATCTGGATACTGATGCGGAAGTCACTTACCGTATCGTCGGCGAAGACGAGGCGGATATTAAGTCTGGCCGTATCTCGGTCACCTCACCGATTGCCCGTGCCCTGATCGGCAAAGAGGAGGGTGATGTCGTGGTGGTTAAAACACCCGGCGGTGACGTGGAGTACGAAGTCGGTAGCGTCGAACACGTGTGATAAAAAACGCCCCTTCGATTGGCCTGCATTAGGTCGGTCGAAGGGGCGTTTAGTGCAACGGCGCTCTATTTTAAGTGCGCACCTTAAGTGCGTGTCTTAAGTGAGTGCAAATTAACGGTTAATGCCTGCCGTGGTGGTTCTCGAAGCGGGTAACGTTAGAGAGTTTCGGGTTCACCTGCGGGTTTCTGCGATAGAGCAGTGCCATTTTGCCAATGGTTTGCACCAGGTCTGCGCGGCTGTTGGCGATCAGTTCGGCGATCATGGCCGCACGATCGTCACGCTCAGGAAGGGCGAGTTTCACTTTGATCAGTTCGTGATCGGTGAGTGCGCGGTTGAGTTCTGCGAGCAAATTTTCGGAGACGCCGTTCTCAGAAACGGTGACCACTGGGTTAAGATGGTGGCCAATGCTACGAAATGCTTTCTTTTGTGCCTGTGACAAGCTCATGGTATCTTGCGGTATCCCGGTTAGCGCTTAACGCTCCATCTTACGGTGAAACGTCACCGAGTGAAAGCGATCGCGTGAATGCGCCCATCTCTTATTCCAGTGTTAGATTCCCACATGCAGCAAAAGCCCCCGAACCGAAAACATTCCGTCAGCAAGACCAGCAATAACTGGAAGAAGGAGCATTTTGACGACCAGTACGTGAAGCAGAGCTGGCAAGATGGCTACCGCTCCCGTGCCAGCTATAAGCTGATTGAGTTGGACGAAAAGGATAAACTGCTGCGCCCTGGTATGACAGTGATTGATCTGGGCGCCGCCCCCGCGGGTGGAGCCAAATAGCGGCAGAGCGGGTGGGGCCTGAAGGGGTGGTGATTGCCTCTGACATCCTGGAGATGGATGCGCTAGCAGGTGTGGACTTTATTCAAGGTGATTTCACTGAAGAGGCGGTGCTAGAGGCGATACTAAAACGCCTGGATAATCGCCGGGTAGACCTTGTGATGTCGGATATGGCCCCCAATATGAGTGGCATGGCAGCGATTGATCAACCTCAGGCGATGTACCTAGTGGAGCTAGCGTTAGAACTCGCGCGCGAAACGTTGTCACCTGGTGGTCGGTTTTTAGCTAAAGTGTTCCAGGGGGAAGGGTTTGACGCCTATTTGAAGGAGTTGCGCGGCAGCTTTAACAAGGTAGTAACCCGTAAGCCAGACGCCTCCCGGGCGCGTTCCCGTGAGGTCTATTTTCTGGCCGAAGGGTTTCGCGGGTGAGTCTCCTTAACATGAGACGCTGCCCGCGTGGTTCATAGCCAAGATTTATCAGCGCGATTGCCAGACAGGCATGCGCAACATGTGTCACATTAGTCGCCATAAGTGCGCGTGACGCAGATGGCCCGAGGCATAAGACGCTTTGGCAATGGTTGAACGCTTGATGTTGATGTAATGTCTTAATACTAAGCTTATGGGTAGAAGGCTTTATGACGCATCAGCGTTTAACTGACAGATTCTTGTAATGAGGGTAGCCCCTTGAACGATATGGCGAAGAACCTGATTCTGTGGTTGGTCATCGCGGCCGTCCTACTGACAGTGTTCAATAATTTCAGTACGGAAAGCGCACCGCAAAACACAAACTACTCTCAGTTTGTGCAGCAGGTGCAAAATCAGCAGGTACGTAGCGTGACCATCGATGGTTACACCATCCGTGGTGAGCGCACGGACGGCTCTCAGTTCCAGACCATCCGCCCCGCGGCGGAGGATCCGAAGCTGATGGACGACCTGCTGAGCAACAATGTGACGGTAGTAGGCAAAGAGCCAGAACAGCAAAGTATCTGGACGCGGCTGCTTATCGCCAGCTTCCCGATTCTGCTGATTTTGGGCATCTTTATGTTCTTTATGCGCCAGATGCAGGGCGGTGCCGGTGGTGGTAAAGGTGGCCCGATGAGCTTTGGTAAATCGAAGGCCAAGCTACTCTCTCAGGATCAGATCAAAACCACCTTTGCCGACGTGGCGGGCTGTGATGAAGCCAAGGAAGAAGTCGAAGAGTTGGTCGACTTCCTGCGTGACCCAACCAAGTTTCAGCGTCTTGGCGGTACGATTCCCCGCGGCGTATTGATGGTAGGCCCCCCGGGTACCGGTAAAACGCTGCTGGCAAAATCCATTGCCGGTGAAGCGAAAGTGCCGTTTTTCTCCATTTCGGGTTCTGACTTCGTTGAAATGTTTGTCGGTGTCGGCGCATCCCGTGTGCGTGACATGTTCGAGCAGGCCAAGAAACAGGCGCCGTGCATTATCTTTATCGACGAAATCGATGCGGTAGGCCGCTCACGCGGTGCTGGCATGGGTGGCGGTAACGACGAGCGCGAGCAGACATTGAACCAGCTGCTGGTTGAAATGGATGGTTTTGAAGCCAACGAAGGCGTCATTGTTATTGCCGCGACCAACCGTCCGGACGTACTTGACCCTGCCTTGATGCGCCCTGGCCGTTTTGACCGTCAGGTCACCGTCGGCTTGCCGGATATTCGCGGTCGTGAACATATTCTGGGCGTTCACCTGCGTAAGGTGCCGCTGGGTGATGATGTAAAACCGCAGCTGATTGCCCGCGGTACGCCGGGGTTCTCCGGCGCTGACTTGGCCAACCTGGTTAACGAAGCCGCTCTGTTTGCCGCACGCCGTAACAAGCGCTTGGTCAGCATGGAAGAGCTGGAGCTCGCCAAGGACAAGATCATGATGGGCGCTGAGCGCAAATCGATGGTCATGACCGACAAAGAGAAGCTCAATACGGCTTACCATGAGTCAGGCCACGCGATTATCGGTCTGGTCGTGCCTTCCCATGACCCGGTCTATAAGGTAACGATTATTCCCCGCGGCCGCGCCTTTGGGGGTCACCATGTTCCTGCCGGAAGAGGATCGCTACAGCCTCTCCCGTCAGCAAATTCTGGGGCAAATCTGCTCGCTGTTTGGCGGCCGTATTGCCGAAGAGATGACGCTAGGCCCGAACGGTGTGACCACGGGTGCCTCTAACGACATTAAGCGCGCTACTGAGCTGGCCCACAATATGGTCGCCAAGTGGGGCTTGTCGGAGGAAATGGGGCCGATCATGTACGACGAGGATGAGTCGCATCAGTTCCTCGGTGGCCCGGGCCAGAGTGGCGGCAAGATGAAGTCGGGTGATACCACGACGCGTCTTGATAAGGAAGTGCGCAAAATCATCGACGATTGCTACGAGCAGGCGCGCCAGATCCTGACCGATAATCGCGATAAGCTGGATGCCATGGCCGAAGCGCTGATGAAGTACGAGACCATCGATGCCGCGCAGTTGAAGGACATCATGGAAGGTCGTGAGCCGCGCCCGCCGGAAGGCTGGGACGACGGTGACTCATCCGGTGGTGGTACGCCCATCAATGATGATAAGCAGAAGACAAAGGCCGAAGACGATGCCTCTAGCACGTCAGGCAGCGATGCTTCTGGAGGTGGTGATGGCGAAGAGGATGACGACGAGCCGCGTCGCCGTCCCTCAGACCCGCTAGGCGGCCCTGCTGGCCCATAACCGCCAGTCATTCCCTATGAGGCAAAAGGCGCCCCGTCATGGGGCGCCTTTTTGGTATGCTGTGTTCACATCACTGCAATGTTTCTTTTCTTGATCAGGCTGCAGCATGAAATCAATTCTGGATACGTCCTCGACACGAAGCGCAGAAAGCGCGTTCCAGCTGCGTTGCGGACGCCATCTGCTGGATCTCTCTTTCCCCGTGTGATGGGCATTCTCAATGTGACCCCTGACTCCTTTTCCGATGGTGGGCAGCATGTAGCGTTGGATGACGCGCTGCGCCACGCTGAGCGGAT
The DNA here is from genome assembly GCA_004295565.1 of Vreelandella olivaria. Classification (GTDB taxonomy): domain Bacteria; phylum Pseudomonadota; class Gammaproteobacteria; order Pseudomonadales; family Halomonadaceae; genus Vreelandella; species Vreelandella olivaria. The sequence goes on from AP019416.1 coordinate 326,841, forward strand.
GCTGGCTGAAGGGGCGGCAATGATAGACGTGGGCGGCGAGTCGACCCGCCCTGGGGCTACCCCGGTTAGCGCCCAGGAGGAGTTGGATCGGGTAGCGCCGGTAGTGGAAGTTCTGGTGCGCGAGCTGGATGCGTTGGTGTCGGTAGATACCAGTTGCCCAACGGTGATACGCGAGGCGAGCGAGTTGGGCGCGGGTATGATTAACGATGTCCGCGCATTAGAGCGCGAAGGGGCCCTGCTGGCTGCAGTGGGGAGTGGCTTGCCCATTTGCTTGATGCATCGCCAGGGCGAGCCCCAGGATATGCAGCAGGCACCCGCTTATCAGCGTCCGATTGAAGATGAAGTGACGGATTATTTGGCCCGTCGGGTTGCCGAGTGCGAGGCGGCCGGTCTGCGCCGCAATCGTCTATTGATTGACCCTGGTTTTGGCTTCGGCAAAACCGTCGAACACAATCTACGCTTACTCAAATACATGGAGTCTCTGCAATCGCTGGAGCTTCCCGTGCTGGTGGGTATGTCACGCAAAAGCATGATTGGCAAAGTGTTGGGCCGCCCGGTAGAGGAGCGTCTCTCCGGGGGTTAGCGCTCGCCGCCATGGCGGTGGAGCGTGGGGCAAATATTTTGCGCGTGCACGATGTGGCTGAGACGGTGGATGCGGTCAATATGGCGTGGGCGGTACTACAAGAAGGCTGCGAGCCGCCGCTAAACAAGGAGTTCGACGCATGACAAGGCGCTATTTTGGAACGGATGGCATTCGCGGGACGGTGGGGAAATCACCGATTACCGCTGACTTTATGCTCAAGTTGGGCTGGGCGGCGGGACAAGTGCTGCGCCGGGATAAAGGGCGAACGCGGGTGCTGATCGGTAAGGATACGCGGATCTCCGGCTATATGTTCGAGTCCGCCCTGGAGGCAGGGCTTTCGGCGGCGGGTGTCGATGTATCGCTGTTAGGGCCAATGCCTACGCCAGGTATTGCCTACTTAACCCGCACATTCCGTGCCGATGCAGGCATTGTCATTTCGGCATCGCATAATCCGTTTGATGATAACGGCATCAAGTTCTTCTCCGCCGAGGGTAAGAAACTCCCTGATGAGACGGAAGATCGCATTGAAGCGATGCTGGAGGCGCCGCTGACTACGGCGGAGGCCGCCCAGTTGGGTAAGGCAACCCGTATCGACGACGCCGCGGGCCGCTACATCGAGTTCTGCAAATCGACACTGCCCGATCGGCTTAGCCTTCATGGGCTCAGAATCGTTCTGGATTGTGCTCACGGCGCCACTTACCATATTGCCCCCAATGTGTTTCGCGAGCTGGGAGCCGACGTTACCACCATTGGCTCGGCGCCTGATGGGTTGAACATTAACCAGCAGGTAGGCTCTACCCATCCTGCTGCACTGCGCGCTGCCGTTATTCAACAGAATGCGGATTTGGGGATCGCCTTTGATGGTGACGGCGACCGCGTGCTTCTGGTAGACGGCGACGGGCGTGAAGTGGACGGCGACGATATTCTCTACCTGATTGCCCGCGATCGCCGTGAGCGTGGTCTGCTTCAAGGCGGTGTAGTGGGCACGCTGATGTCTAACTTTGGCTTGGCGATGGCGCTGGATAAGCTGGGGATTCCCTTTGAGCGCGCTAAAGTCGGTGACCGCTTTGTGATGGAGCGCATGGCCGCCAATGGTTGGGAGTTGGGCGGAGAGTCGTCGGGGCATATTGTCTGTGGTCATGTGCAGACCACCGGGGACGGGGTCGTCTCTGCGCTGCAGGTGCTGGCGCTAATGATGCGCGAGCAGAAGAGTCTGCCGACACTGTTAAAAGAGCTGGAGAAAGTCCCTCAGGCGCTGGTTAATGTGCGTTTGCCCGCGGGCACCAGCGCCAACGAAGTGATGGCCTCTGCGCCACTTCAACAGGCGGTAGCTGCGTTAGAGCACGAGTTAGGCGATGAGGGCCGCGTGTTGCTGCGTCCGTCAGGTACTGAGCCGCTCATCCGTGTGATGGTGGAAGGACGTGCCCATTTGGATGTCGATCAATTGGCGCATAGCTTGGCCGACCAGGTGCAAGCACTACTTAATTAAATGTGTTCAGCTAACCGGTTCAGTAAACAGGTTGGGGAAACCCAGCCTGTCACTATAACAGCGGTTGTCTTGACAAGGCCGCTCCTATACCATTTCGCTCCACCTTGAGTGAGGAGAGTCGATGCGTACGCCTTTAATCGCCGGCAACTGGAAAATGAACGGTTCCGTGGCGTTGATCAATGAGTTCGGCCAGGCCTTCTCTGCCGCCGTATCGCCAACGAACGTGGATGTGGTTATTATTCCGCCGTTTCCCTATTTGGATGCGGCGCGCCATGCGTTTGAAGGGACGGTGCTGTCGTTAGGCGCACAAACATTGAATCCCATTCACTCTGGGGCGCATACCGGTGAAGTCAGTGGTCGCATGCTAAAAGAGTTTGCGGTCTCTTATGTGTTGGTGGGGCACTCCGAGCGACGCCAGCTCTACAAAGAGAACGATGAACAAATTTTAGCGCGCCTTTTGGCAGCCTTAAGTGTTGATCTCAAGCCGATCCTTTGTGTAGGGGAGTCTCTAGAGGAGCGCGACGCAGGCCGCACGATGGATGTAGTGCTTCGTCAAGTGGGCTATGTAATGTCTCGCCTAGAGCCCGATCAACGCAAGCAGGTCGTGATTGCCTACGAGCCCGTTTGGGCCATTGGCACTGGGCGTACGGCCAGCCCTGAGCAGGCCCAGGAAGTGATGGCAGGCATCCGTGCCTACCAAGCGGGTTTCGATAAGGGGCTCGCTGAGCAACTGCGCTTGCTTTACGGTGGCAGCATGAATGCAAGCAATGCGGCTGAGCTGCTCGCTCAGCCAGATATCGACGGCGGTCTAGTGGGCGGAGCCTCACTCAAGATCGATGATTTTTATGCCATTTGTCAGTCAGCAGGATAACGCCATGCAAGTTGCAATTCTTATGATCCATGTGGTGATTGCGGTCGCCCTGGTGGTACTCATTCTGCTTCAGCAGGGTAAAGGTGCCGAGGCCGGCGCTGCCTTCGGGGGCGGTGCTTCCCAAACGGTATTTGGTTCGCGGGGCAGCGGTAACTTCCTGTCGCGCACGACGGCTGTGTTGGCGGCGGGCTTTTTCGTCACCTCGATGGCGTTGGCTTATTTTGCTACCCAGGCAGGCCAAGCGCCAGAAGCCGGGATTCCCGACTCGCGTCTGATCGAGCAGCAGCAAAGCGTTCCAACGCTTGACGACAGGCCTGCAGACGTGGATAATGCCGCGCCAGTGCTAGAGGAAAGCAGCGAGTAAGTAGCTGTCTGTTTTTAGCCTCCCTGTTGCCGAAGTGGTGGAATTGGTAGACACGCTATCTTGAGGGGTAGTGACCGTATGGTCGTGCGGGTTCAAGTCCCGCCTTCGGCACCATCTGTTTTGCTGGCTCACCAGCTTCCCAGAACGTTTCTTTTGTTACCAGAATGCCAAGCTTGGCACCTGAGGCGAAAAAGACAGCTTTAAGTAAGTGGTTCTTGAAGCAAGTAGTTCTTGACGTAAGTGGCTTTAGTGTCTATTATCGTCGACCTAGATTGATGCGGGGTGGAGCAGTCTGGTAGCTCGTCGGGCTCATAACCCGAAGGTCATCGGTTCAAATCCGATTCCCGCTACCATTTTCTAGTAACGTGTTCTAGATTGTTATTTTGAAGTTATTTAGAAAATAACAGTCGTTTCAGGCGCAGCCTGTTACATGTTGCTAAGACGGTACTGGAAGTAGTACTTAAGAAATGGTACACAGGTTTCTTTCAAAAGCCCCTTCCAGTGAAGGGGCTTTTTGTTAGCAGCTTTGACTGGCAAGTGCGCTTGTTCGCTGTTCTATTGGCGCCCGCCTTGTTAGTAAGAATATCGTTAGCACGAATACCTTAATAGCGGATGTCGTCCGGAAAAGCGGAGACACATTCCCGAGTAACGCCAATCAGCCACCTAGCTTATCTAATAACTCCTGGCCAGGTGCCTGATGCAACGGCTATAGGAGCTTTGTCTGTGGCCACTAAACACGCTGCGCTTCACGCGCTGATAGAACCTGTTGTTGCTGCCATGGGCTTTGAGCTATGGGGCATTGACCATCTTTCCCAGGGCAAAAATTCGCGTCTGGTGATCTATATTGAGCGCGAGAGTGGCGTCAGCGTGGAAGACTGCGCAGATATTAGCCGCCAAGTCAGTGCCGTTATGGATGTAGAAGACCCCATTGCCGGTGAGTACCGGTTGGAGGTCTCCTCGCCCGGTATGGCACGCCCCTTGTATTCCCTGGATCAGTTTTCCCGCTTTCAAGGTCATCACGTCGCGCTGAAACTGCGCACTGCCTTTGACGGGCGGCGCAAGTATCAGGGGCTTTTGGTCGGTGTAGAGGGGGATGAAGTGCTCCTGCAACTGGATGGCGAAGAGTATTGCTTTCCAATTGAGAGTATTGATTCTGCTCACATTGTACCGCAGTTCGACGATTGACCGAGTGGCGGCGCTGCCGGCAGGCTGCCGGGGTGATGCACATAAGGATAGGTTTTCTGGCGAGGCATACGCATGAGTAAAGAAATTTTAATGGTCGTTGACGCGATCTCCAATGAGAAGGGCGTCCCGCGTGATGTCATCTTCGAGGCGGTAGAAGCCGCTCTTGCGAGCGCGTCACGCAAGCGTTTTGAAAAGAAGAAGCCAATGTGCGCGTGCATATTGACCGTCGCACTGGCGAATACGAAACCTTCCGCACCTGGACGGTGGTGGAAGATGACGAATTCGAAACGCCAGATTACGAAATTAAACAGAGCATTGCCGAACAGCGCGATCCACCGCTGAAATTGGGCGATGTGGTGGAAAAAAGCATCGAAAATGCCTCGTTTGGCCGTATCGCTGCACAAACCGCCAAGCAGGTCATCGTACAGAAAGTGCGCGAAGCCGAGCGGGCCGAGGTGGTACGCCAATATGCCGATCGCGAAGGCGAGCTGGTGGCTGGCATTGTTAAAAGACCACCCGTGATGGACTGATCATTGATTTGGGCGAAAACGCTGAGGCGTTCCTGCCGCGCAATGAAATGATTCACGGCGAGCGTTACCGCATGAACGAGCGGGTACGTGCCTTATTGGTCAAAGTGGATCCAGACGCGCGCGGTGCTCAGCTGCAGCTATCGCGGACGTGTCCCGAGCTGATCATCGAGCTGTTCAAAATTGAAGTGCCAGAGATCGCAGAGCAGTTGATTGAGATCAAAGGCGCTGCGCGTGACCCTGGCTCACGGGCCAAAATTGCGGTGAAAACCAATGATCGCCGCATCGATCCTGTGGGTGCCTGTGTGGGTATGCGCGGTTCGCGCGTTCAGGCGGTCTCTTCGGAGCTGCAAAACGAACGTGTCGATATCGTACTGTGGGACGACAACCCAGCACAATTGGTGATTAACGCCATGGCGCCTGCCGATGTTGGGTCTATCCTTGTGGACGAAGACGCCCACGCAATGGATGTGGCGGTGGCGCAGGACAACCTTGCTCAGGCCATTGGTCGGAGCGGGCAGAACGTGCGTTTGGCTTCTGAGCTTACCGGCTGGCGAATTAATGTCATGACCGAAGAGGAAGCGGAGTCTAAACGCGATCAAGAAATTGATAGCCTGGTGGACTCTTTTATCCAGCATCTTGATGTGGATGAAGATGTCGCTCGCCTGTTGGTGGAAGAAGGGTTCACTACCCTGGAAGAAGTCGCCTACGTGCCGATGGAAGAGATGCTCGAAATCGAAGAGTTCGATGAAGATTTAGTCGAAGCGCTTCGCGCACGGGCGAAAGACGAGCTGCTGACGATGGCCATTGCCACGGAAGAAGCGCTAGACGGTGCCCAGCCAGCAGCAGATCTGCTGGAGATGGATGGCATGGAGCGCCACCTGGCCTTCATTCTCGCCAGCCGCGGCATTGTCACTATGGAAGATCTCGCCGAGCAGTCTGTCGACGATCTGGTCGATATCGAGGAGTTGGACGAAGCGCGCGCAGCGGCACTGATCATGACTGCCCGTGCGCCCTGGTTTGAAGTCGATGACGCATCGGATTCGAACACACAGTAAACAGGTCACGGGCTGAGGAGGGTCAATATGTCAGATATGACAGTTAAAGATTTCGCAGGAAAGGTGGGCCGTGATGTGCCCCGCCTACTAGAACAAATGAAAGAAGCGGGTTTAAAGCACGCTTCTGAAAGTGATGCCGTGTCTGAAGAAGATAAGCAGAAGCTGCTGAGTTTTTTGAAAAAGAGCCACGGTGGTAGCGACACCGCTGAAGCGGGCAAAAACCGCATCACGCTGACACGCAAAACCCGTAGCCGTATCAATACCGGCGAGCGCGGTAAAACCATCGAAGTGCAGGTACGTAAGAAAAAGACTTACGTCAAAAGCGCTGAAGATGAAAAGCCGAAAGCGCCGGAGCCTAGCTACACCGGCCCGCGCCAGCTAGTGGGCGATATGGCGGAAGCCGAAGCTGAGCGTAAAGTAAGCGATGCGCGTGCAGCCGAAGAAAAGGCGGCTGCGCAGAAAGCCCAGGCAGCTAAGGAAGCTGAAGAGGCGGCGATCAAGAAAGAGGCCGCCGCGAAGAAGCCGACTGAGGCCAAGCCAAAAGCTGAAAAAGCGCCTGCAACGCCGGATATCCCCGTGCCCGATCTTGAGATCGACGACACGCCTTCCGGTGACGATATGCCGCCAGCGCCGCCGAAAGAGGGCCGCACTGACCGTCGTACCGCTCCGCCCAAGAAGACGGCAGCGAAGAACAAAGGTCGTCGCGACGATGAAGATCGTGGTGATCGTGAAGAGCGCAAACGCGGTAGCGGCAAGAAGGTGAAACGTGCCGAGCAGCGTCGCGGCGGTCGCCGTGGTGGCAACCAGAGCGGCAATGGCAAACACGCTTTCCAGAAGCCAACTCAGCCCATCGTGCGTGAAGTGTCGATCCCTGAGTCGATCAGCGTGGCGGAATTGGCCGACAAAATGTCGATCAAGGCCAACGAAGTCATCAAGGCCATGTTTAACATGGGCGCCGCGGTGACCATCAACCAAACCATTGATCAGGATACCGCTGCGATCGTGGTGGAAGAGATGGGCCATACGCCGAAGCTGGTGAAAGATGACGCGCTGGAAACGGAAATGCTCGAAGGCATCTCCTATGAAGGCGAAGAGATTACCCGTTCACCCGTTGTTACGGTGATGGGTCACGTTGACCACGGTAAAACCTCGCTACTCGATTACATCCGTAAAGCGAAGGTGGCGACCGGTGAAGCGGGTGGTATTACCCAGCATATCGGTGCCTACCACGTGGAAGATAACCACGGTGGCGTCACCTTCCTGGATACTCCAGGCCACGCGGCGTTTACCGCCATGCGTGCCCGCGGTGCCAAGGCGACCGACGTGGTAATCCTGGTCGTCGCGGCGGATGACGGCGTGATGCCGCAAACCATTGAAGCGATTGAGCACTCTAAAGCCGCTGAAGTACCCATGGTGGTAGCGGTCAACAAGATCGATAAAGATGGCATCGATCTTGACCGCATCAAGAACGAGCTTTCGCAGCACGGCGTGATCTCGGAAGAGTGGGGCGGTGACACCCAGTTTGTTCACGTTTCCGCCAAAACCGGTGAAGGTATCGAAGAGCTGTTGGAAGCGATCCAGCTGGTCTCTGAAGTGCTTGAGCTTAAGGCCGTTCCCTCTGCGCCCGGTAAAGGCGTAGTGGTTGAATCGCGTCTTGATAAAGGCCGTGGCCCGGTGGCAACCGTGCTGGTTCAGAACGGTACGCTGAAAAGGGCGATATCGTTCTGGCAGGCCTGCACTACGGCCGCGTACGTGCGCTGACCAACGAACTTGCCCAGCAAGTAGACGAGGTTGGCCCGGCCATGCCGGTAGAGATTCAAGGCTTGGGCGGTACGCCGGACGCCGGTGACGACTTTATGGTCGTTGCAGACGAGAAGAAAGCCCGCGAAGTGGCTAACTTCCGTCAAGGCAAATACCGCGAAGTGCGCCTGGCGCGTCAGCAGAAGGCCAAGCTGGAGAACATGTTCAGCCAGATGGGGCAGGACGAAGTGGCCAAGGTCAACATCGTCCTCAAAGCCGACGTTCAAGGTTCGCTGGAAGCGATCAAAGGCGCCCTGGAAGAGCTCTCCACCGGTGAAGTTGAAGTCGCCGTGGTTTCCTCTGGTGTCGGTGGTATCACCGGTACCGATGCCAACCTGGCGCTTGCTTCTGAAGCCATCGTGGTCGGCTTTAACGTCCGTGCCGATGCCGCTGCCCGTGAGATCATCGAGCGTGAAGGCTTGGATCTGCGCTACTACAGCGTTATTTACCAGCTGATCGACGAGGTCAAGCAGGCGATGAGCGGTATGCTCGCACCTGAGTGGAAAGAAGAGATCGTTGGTGTGGCTGAAGTACGCGATGTCTTCCGTGCACCGAAGATTGGTGCCATCGCTGGCTGTATGGTCATCGAAGGCAGCGTGCATCGTAATAAGAAGATCCGCGTACTGCGTGATGACGTGGTGATCTACGAAGGCGAGCTCGAATCGCTGCGCCGCTTCAAAGACGATGTGCAGGAAGTGCGCAACGGCATGGAGTGTGGCATCGGCGTGAAGAACTACAACGATGTCCAAGTCGGCGATAAGATCGAAGTCTTCGACCAAGTGAAGGTCGAGCGTAGCCTGTAAGGCTGCGAGGAGCGAAACATGCGCGAATTCAAGCGTACCGACCGGGTAGCCGACCAGCTCCAAAAGGAGCTGGCGGTATTGATCCAACGCGAAGTGAAAGACCCACGTTTGGGCATGGTCACGGTCAGCGGTGTCACCGTTAGCCGTGACCTTGGCTACTCTGATGTCTATGTCACGCTGTTGGGGGAGCAAGAGCCCGAGCGTATTAAAGAGAATCTGCAGGTGCTTAAGCGCGCTGCCGGTTTTCTAAGAAGCCAGATTGCCAAACGCATCAAGCTACGCCATGTACCGGAGCTGCGTTTTCATTTCGATGAAAGCGTGGTGCGCGGTCAGCAGCTCTCTTCACTGATCGATGAGGCGGTGACGACGGATCGTGCACGCTATCAAGACGATGAGGGTGACAGCGATGCCGAGCAGAGTGAGGAAACTCGCTAGTGGCGCGTCAACGTCGCGGCTTGCCGGTCAATGGCGTACTGCTGCTGGATAAGCCCAAGGGCGTTTCCAGCAACCATGCGCTGCAGCGAGTCCGCCGGCTGTTCCAGGCCCAAAAAGCCGGGCACACCGGCACGCTAGACCCGATGGCAACCGGCTTATTGCCGATTTGCCTGGGCGAAGCGACCAAGTTCTCGTCGCACTTGCTGGAAGCCGACAAGGTGTATCGCACCCGGGTTGAACTGGGGTGATCACCGATACCGGCGATGCGGAAGGTACGGTGATGGAGCAGCATGAGGTTCCTAGCCTAAGCGTCGATGACGTGGAGGCTGTGCTCAGCCGTTTTCGTGGTGAGATTGACCAAGTGCCGCCGATGTACTCGGCCTTAAAGCATAACGGCAAAAACTTTACGAGTTGGCCCGTGAAGGCAAGCAGGTAGAGCGTGCAGCCCGGCGCGTAAGCGTGTATGATGCGCGCCTGCTAGCGTTTGAAGGCACTGCTTTCGAGCTGGAAGTAAGCTGCAGTAAAGGCACTTACATTCGCACGTTAGCCGAAGATATAGGCCAAGCGCTTGGCTGTGGCGCGCACATCAGTCAACTAAGAAGACTCAAAACGGGACCTTTTTTAGCCGACGCGATGTGGACGCTAGAGGCCTTGGAAGCATTGGCCGACCAAGCGGCACTGGAAGCTGAGCTGATGCCCGTGGATGTGCTGGTGGATCATTTGCCGTTACTGACGGTAGACGACACCGCCCATTCTCGTTTGGCCCACGGCCAGCCTGCTGCTCTCGAAACCGGCGCATTAGCCCCGGACGAAGTAGCCCGACTTTATTACGCCGAGACGTTTATCGGCCTTGGCGTAGTGAAAGGTGCCCAGGAAGTGGCACCAAAGCGGCTGTTAAGCACTGTCGCTATCTCGTAAGGCTAGTTGCAAGGAAGCCGCAGCCTACGTGAAAATAGTAAGATGCAAGACGCAAAATAGTAGCTTGAGACTGCAAATATGCGTGGTCTCACCCATTCATTTTTAGGCATATTGCTTACTGGAGATACAGATGGCTTTAACCGCTGAGAAGAAGGCCGAGATCGTCACCGAATACGGCCGCGGCGATAACGATACCGGTTCCCCTGAAGTGCAGGTTGCCCTGCTGAGCGCCAACATCAATGGCCTGCAGGATCACTTCAAGACCAACAAACAGGATCACCACTCTCGTCGTGGTCTGATCCGCATGGTTAACCAGCGTCGTAAGCTGCTGGACTACCTAAAGCGTAAAGATTTCGAACGCTATCAGTCCCTGATTCAGCGTCTGGGTCTGCGTCGTTAAGCGTTAACGGCAACGATTAGAAGCGGGCAGCTCCTTGTGGGCTGCCCGTTTTTTATGTTTCCTGTTGACAGCAAATAGAGAACTGGTAGCCCTATGGCGCTCCAGCGCCTAGAATGGTTACGAGTCAAAACGACCTAAACGAATAGACAAGTAGATATTGATAATGCTGAAGGAAGTCGCTGTGAATCCGGTAAAGAAAACGTTCCAGTACGGTCGTAGCACCGTCACGCTCGAAACCGGGCGTATTGCTCGCCAGGCCACCGGCGCTGTCATGGTTACCATGGATGACACCGTTGTATTGTGTACCGTGGTTGCCCGTAAAGAGGCTAACCCGAGCCAACCCTTTTTCCCCCTCTCGGTACACTACCAAGAGAAAACCTACGCAGTGGGCAAGATTCCCGGCGGCTTCTTCAAGCGCGAAGGGCGCCCCACTGAGAAAGAGACGCTGACCTCGCGGCTGATTGACCGCCCGATTCGTCCGCTGTTTCCCAAAGGCTTTATGAACGAAGTGCAGGTCGTCTGTACCGTTCTCTCCACCGACCGCAACCACGATCCGGATATCGCCGCATTGCTTGGCACCTCGGCGGCGTTGAGTATCTCTGGCGTACCGTTTAGTGGCCCGATTGGCGCAGCCCGCGTTGGTTTTAACGAAGAGAAAGGTTACTTCCTCAACCCAACGGTTGAAGAGCTGGCCGGCTCTGAGCTGGACATGGTCGTCGCCGGTACTGAAAAAGCCGTGCTGATGGTTGAGTCCGAAGCCAAAGAGCTGCTCGAAGACGAAATGCTGGGCGCCGTACTGTTCGCGCACGAAGAGATGCAGGTTGCCATTACAGCGATCAACGAGCTGGTTGCCGAAGCGGGCAAGCCGCGCTGGGAGTGGCAGGCTGCCGAAGAGAACCAGGCGCTGAAAGCCGCCATGGCCGATGCCTTTGAAGCGAAAGTGGGCGATGCTTACCGCATTACCGACAAAATGCAGCGTCAGGATGCGCTGGCTGAGCTGAAAGAGCAGGCGATTGAGCTACTGGCTGCCGACGAAGGCGAGCCGGTGAATGACAAATTCAGTCGCGACGAAGTGAAAGGTGCCTTTGCGGGCCTGGAAAAACGCGTGGTGCGTTCGCGGGTTGTCAAAGGCGAGCCACGTATTGATGGCCGTGACAACCAGACCGTTCGCCCGCTGGCGATCGAAGTCGGTGTGCTGCCAAAAGCCCACGGTTCCGCCATCTTTACCCGTGGGGAGACCCAGGCGATTGCCGTGGCGACGCTGGGTACCCTGCGTGATTCCCAACTGATCGAGTCCCTGGAAGGCGAGCGTAAAGACCGCTTTATGCTGCACTACAACTTCCCTCCCTTCTCGGTAGGCGAAGCGGGCTTTATGGGTGGCCCGAAACGTCGTGAAATCGGTCATGGACGCTTGGCGCGTCGTGGCGTCCAGGCGATGCTGCCATCCGAAGACGCTTTCCCTTACACCATTCGTGTGGTGTCTGAAATTACCGAGTCCAATGGCTCAAGCTCCATGGCATCCGTGTGCGGCTCTTCGCTGGCCTTGATGGATGCAGGCGTGCCGTTGAAAGCACCGGTCGCCGGTATCGCCATGGGCCTGGTGAAAGACGATGACGGTTTTGCGGTATTGACTGATATCCTGGGTGATGAAGATCACCTTGGCGATATGGACTTTAAAGTCGCTGGTTCTGAAGAGGGCATTACCGCCCTGCAGATGGATATCAAGATCGAAGGCATCAATGAAGAGATTATGGAGCTCGCACTGCAGCAAGCACTCACCGCGCGGCTGAGTATTCTCGAGCAGATGAATGTCGTTATCAGCCAGAGCCGTAGCGATGTCTCCGACAACGCCCCGTCCATGGCGACGATCAAAATCGATCCCGACAAGATCCGTGATGTTATCGGCAAAGGTGGCGCAACCATTCGCAAAATCTGCGAAGACACCGGCGCCTCTATCGACCTCGACGACGATGGCACCGTACGCATCTACGCAGAAGATAAAGCCGCCGCCAAGCGTGCCATCGACACCGTGCTGGCAATTACCGCTGAAGCGGAAATTGGCAAGTTGTATATGGGCAAGGTGGTGCGGATTGCCGACTTCGGCGCCTTCGTGAACATCATGCCGGGTACCGATGGCCTGGTACACATTTCTCAGATCGTAGCCGAGCGTGTTAATAACGTGCGCGACTTCTTGAATGAAGGCGATGACGTGATCGTTAAGGTACTGGATATCGACAACCGCAACCGCGTGAAGCTGTCGATGAAAGAGATCACCGAAGAAGAGAAAGCCGCTTTTACCGCGGAAGCAGCGGAAACTGAAGCGACGATTTAAATCGCTAGCTAGGTTTCTGATACCGCCCTCGTAGCCTCTGGCTGCGGGGGCGTTGTTTTGCTAAATACTGTTTTTGCTAGGTATTTTTTTACAAGATACTGTTTTGTTATTAGGTATCGCTTTGTTCGCCGGGATTTAGACAGTCAGGGAGCAGCAGATGGAGCAGCAACAAGCGCCGCGCTGGTGGGCGGTGGTGGCCGTGATGATCGGCATTTTTTACTGGTAACCGCAGAGCAGCTGCCGATTGGGTTGCTCTCTCAGGTGGCATCGAGCATGGGCGTTACCCCCGGCATGGCAGGCTTAATGGTCACCGTGCCCGGCGTGGTCGCTGCCTTTTCAGCCCCGCTGCTGCCGGTAGCGGTGGGGCGCTTGGATCGGCGCATTATGCTCACGGCATTGATGGTCGTGATGGTGGCCGGGAGTTTGCTATCGGCATTGGCCAGCAGCTTTATCCTGTTGCTTTCCGCACGTGTGCTGGTGGGGCTTAGCATTGGTGGGTTTTGGGCGGTGGCGGGCAGTATTGCCCCGCGGCTAGTGCCGGAGGCTCAGGTACCAAAAGCGATGACGATGATTTTTGGTGGCGTCGCGGCAGCCTCGGTGCTGGGAGTGCCACTGGGCACGCTGTTGGGGGATCTCAGCAACTGGCGAGTCGCCTTTGGGGCACTGGGTGGTTTTAGCCTGTTAACGGCCGTTGCGCTGTGGTGCTGGCTACCGCCATTACCGCCAAGAGAGCCGGTGCGGCTCCGAGTGCTCGCGCAGCAGTTTAGCAATCGCGGGGTGCGAGTGGCGGTGTTAACCACAGCTTTTGTGGTGGTGGGCCACTTTGCTGCCTACACCTTTATTAGCCCCATCCTGCAAGAGATCAGCGGTATTTCCCAACGCCATGTGAGCAGTCTGCTGCTGCTTTACGGGGCGGCAGGCATTGTGGGTAATATCGCGGCGGGTATGTTCGCCGGGCGCCACCCCTACCGCGCAGTGCTGGCGATTCCCAGCCTGCTGCTCATTGTCGTGGCCGTTTTCCCGCTGCTGGGTGTGCAGCCGAGCAGCGGCGTGATGCTGCTTATGGTGTGGGGTGCTGTGTTCGGCAGCGTATCGGTGAGTATCCAAACCTGGATTCTGCGCACCGCACCCAATACCGAAGCCGCCACGGCGTTGATGGCGTTTACCTTCAATATGTCGATTGGTTTGGGGCGATGGTCGGCGGACGCATCGTTGACGGCACTAGCCTGCCTATCGCCATGTGGGCCGCATCAGGATTATTCCTGTTGGGGGCGCTGTTGGTACTAAGCACGCCAGCCAAGGTCGTTGGTCAGAAAACACGTTGAGTCAGTCGGTGAAAAAATGCCCCCGTAAGCAGCGGGGGCATTGGTTAAGCGTTTGTCTCAGACAATAATCAAGGGCGCTCGATAGCCAAGGCTACGCCCTGACCACCACCGATACACAGCGTCGCAAGGCCTTTCTTGGCGTCGCGGGCGATCATCTCGTGGAGCAGCGTGACCAGTACGCGGCAGCCGGAGGCACCAATGGGGTGGCCTAGGGCAATTGCGCCGCCGTTGACGTTCACTTTAGAGGTATCCCAGCCTAGCTCTTTATTGACGGATAGCGCCTGGGCGGCAAACGCTTCGTTGGCCTCTACCAAGTCCAGATCGTCCAGACTCCAGCCGGCTTTTTCCAGGCAGCGGCGGGTGGCCGGTGCGGGGCCGATACCCATAATGGCAGGGTCAACGCCTGCGTTGGAGTAAGCGGCGATGCGCGCCAGTGGCTCTAGCCCCAACTGCTTGGCTTTTTCGGCGGAGCAGAGCATCACCACCGCGGCGCCGTCGTTGAGCGCCGAGGCGTTACCGGCGGTAACGGTACCGTCTTTCTTAAACGCGGGGCGCATGCCGCCGAGCTTCTCTGCGGTGACTTCCCGTGGATTCTCGTCGGTATCAAACACCACCGGGTCGCCTTTGCGCTGGGGAATTTCCACCGGCACGATCTGGCCTTTGAACCTGCCTTCTTTGATGGCGGCAGCGGCTTTCTGCTGTGACGCCGCGGCGAACTCGTCCATCGCTTCGCGGGTGATGCCGTACTTCTCGGCGAGGTTCTCGGCAGTAATGCCCATGTGGTAGTTGTTGAACGCATCCCACAGGCCGTCGTGCACCATGGAATCAATCGCCTTCCAATCGCCCATGCGCTGACCGTTGCGGGAATTGGGCAGTACGTGGGGCGAAGCGGACATATTCTCCTGGCCGCCGGCCAGAATCAGCTCGGCATCGCCACAGCGAATGGCCTGAGTGGCGAGATGCAGTGCCTTAAGGCCTGAGCCACACACTTTGTTGATGGTCATGGCCGGTACCGAGTCTGGCAGACCGCCTTTGATGGCCGCTTGTCGCGCTGGGTTTTGGCCAACGCCTGCGGTGAGCACCTGACCCAGTAGCACTTCGTCAACCTGATCGGGAGCAACGCCGGTGGAGGCGAGGATATCCTTGATCACCAGAGCGCCCAGGTCGCTCGCGGGAATGCCCGCGAGGGAACCACCGAAAGCGCCCACAGCGGTGCGGCGTGCCGCAACAATGACTACTTCTTGCATAAAATGACTCCTGAAGTGATTAACAGACAGTCTGATGCCAGATGCCCGATAGGCCTGCTCTGTCAGCCGTTCTTTTATTCGTACTCTGTCAGCCGTCTCTTCAGCATAGGGGATGGTGATGCGTTGCGGCAATAAACCTTTATGGGCAAATAAAAACGGGCCAACATGTGGCCCGTCAGAAGAAAAGCATTAGAGGCACTAAGGCTATGCCAGCTGCACCGGGATAATATTGCTGGTGTGGCTGACGTGGTTGCCTTCCTGGAGATACACCAGCGCGGGCTGATGCTTTTCCAGCTCGGCTTCGGAGTAGTGGGCGTAGCTGCAGATAATGATCCGGTGGCCGGGGGCGGCGAGGTGGGCCGCAGCGCCGTTGATCGAGATAAGCTTGGAGCCCTCCTCGCCGCGAATGGCGTAAGTGGTGAAGCGTTCTCCATTCTCGACGTTGTAAATCTGGATCTGCTCATTTTCACGAATGCCCGCCATATCCAGCAGGTCGCCGTCGATGGCGCAGGAGCCTTCGTAGTTGAGTACCGCGTGAGTGACGCGTGCCATGTGCAGCTTGGCTTTGAGCATGATGGTATGCATGTGAGTTCCTATTGTTACCCGTTGTTTGTTTATTCTCTGGCAGCGCTGGCCGGGAGTTGGACAGTGAGGTTGTCGATTAATCGCGCCGGACCCAGCTTGGCGGCGACCAGCAGTACCGCATGGCGAGTTGCTAGGTTAATGGGGCCTAGCGTGGCATCGCGCAGTTCCAGATAGTCCAGCGTAAAGCCCGCATCATACAGCGCGGTATGGCCCTGGCGTAGTACCTTTTCGATAGGTTCCCCGCGCGCTAACGCATCACGAAGCGTACACAGCGTGCGATAAAGGGCAGGGGCGATTGCACGCTCCTCGCTACTCAAATAGCCGTTGCGTGATGACAGTGCCAAGCCATCTTCTGCGCGCACGATGGGCACGCCGATAATCTCGATAGGCATATGCAGGTCACACACCAGCTTACGAATCACCGCCAGTTGCTGGTAATCCTTCTCCCCAAAGCAGGCGACGTCTGGCTGTACCAGATTAAACAGCATGCTGACCACGGTGGAGACACCGTCGAAATGGCCGGGGCGTGAGCCGCCGCACAGCCCTTCGCCCACCACGGGCACATGTACGCGGGTCTGGGCGTCCAAGCCGTTGGGGTAGAGCGAGCTTACCGCCGGGGCGAACAGCACGTCGCAACCGGCTTCGATAAGCTGCGCTTGATCGGCATCAAAGGTACGCGGGTAGCCGTCTAAATCTTCGCCTGGGCCAAACTGCATCGGATTGACAAACAGGCTTGCGACCACGATGTCGGCGTGCTGGCGCGCGCAGGCGACCAGCGCCAGGTGCCCGGCATGTAGGTTGCCCATGGTGGGTACCAGGGCAATACGCTGGCCCCGTTGGCGGTAATCTCGCAGCGTGCTGCGTAGCTGATCAATATCTCGCAAAGTGCGCATAGTCGTTTCGTGTCAATAACAAAAATGGGCGATAGTCGAGCTGTCTTAGAAACAGTGCTCTTGAGCCGGGAAGCCGCGGGTTTTGACGGCTTCGTGGTAATGCTGGAAAGCCGCTTGAATGCTATCAGCCTCAGCCATGAAGTTTTTTACAAAGCGCGGCGTACGGCCATGGGTAACGCCAAGCACATCGTGCATCACCAGAATCTGGCCATCGGTATCCGGCCCTGCGCCAATGCCGATCACCGGTACATCCAGCTCAGCGGTAACCGCTTTGCCCAGGCTGGCAGGAACGCACTCGAGCAGAATCACCGAAGCGCCCGCTTCAACAAGTACTTTGCGTCATTAATGATACGTTCCGCATGAGCGGCATCGCGGCCTTGCACTTTATAGCCACCTAGCTGATGCACGGTTTGCGGGGTTAACCCCAGGTGGGCACATACCGGTACGCCGCGGCGGGTGAGTTCACGAATGCCATCGGCCATCCACGCTTCGCCTTCCAGTTTGACCAGCTCCGCCCCCGCGCGCATCACGGCACCGGCATCCTCCAGCAGGCGCTCGGTGGTGGCGTTGCTCATAAATGGCAGATCCACCATCAGCAGGCTGTGGCCTTTGCCACGTGCCGCGCAGCGGGTGTGGTAAATGATGTCGTCAATGGTGACGGGCAGAGTGCTGTTATGGCCCTGTAGCACCATGCCCAGCGAATCACCGACCAGCAGGACATCAATGCCCGCCTGGCTTGCCGCGTGGGCAAAGGAGGCATCGTAAGCGGTTAGGCAACTGAACGTCTCGCCAGCCTGCTTATAGGCCTGCAGCGTGCTTAGGGTGACGGTTTTCATGGCGTGCTCTCATGTTTTACGTGAGGCCGCTGCGACATAGGCAGCCGACCATTATTGATGCTGCATCCCTGCATGCGCGAAGTGGCGTAACCGGTGATTGTTACCTGAATGGGGTGTCGGTGTCGAGATTTGTGTCAAAAGGTAGCGTTAGCCGCACACTAGGCGTTAGATAAGCGTTCCAAGCCTTGGTTTTCAACTTGCTCAAGCCATGTGGATAGCGGCTGTTGGAGAAGGTCTAGAGAGGGGGCGATCTCGGCAAGGGGGAGCAGTACAAAGGCCCGGGCAGTCATTTGCGGGTGGGGGACGCGTAGCCGAGGCGTGTCGATAGCGTCGTTGGCGTAGAGCAGTAGATCCAGGTCGAGGGTGCGTGGCCCCAGTGACGCTGGCGGCGGCGGCGATGCTGCTGTTCTAACGCCTGAAGCTGATCAAGCAGTGCCAGTGGCGAGAGGCGTGTCTCCAGCGCCGCTACGGCGTTGATAAAGTCCGGCTGATCCTGGGGCCCCACAGGGCGGCTGGCGTAGAGCGATGAGGCTGCCACCACTCCACTCAGTGGTAGCGTCGCCAGTTCCTTGAGGGCCACGCGAACCTGCTCGATAGGCGCCTCTAGGTTGCTACCCAAGCCGATATAGGCGAGCTGGTAAGACGCACCCACTACTCTGGTGCACTCGGCTTACGGCGCCGTTTGCGACGGCGATCGCCCTGGCTGGCGGGGTCGCCACCCACTTTTGCAGCAAGCGACGCTGTTCGTGCTCATCACCGCGTTGAAAGGCTGTCCACCACTCGCCTAAACCACTGGGTATCTCGCCTGCCTGTTCGCGCAGCAGCAGCAGGTCATAGCCGGCCCGGAAGCGCGGGTGCTCCCGGGTTTGAAAGGCTTTTTTACCGCGCCGCTGGGGCAGACGCTGCTGTAACTCCCAAATTTCCCGCATGGGAATGCCAAAGCGCTTGGGGATCGAGGTGAACTCTAACTGACGAGAGACCACCTGCTGAGCAGCGGCTTGCAGGGCGGGAATAGGCGGCATGCCCTCTTGCTCCAGCGCTTCCTGACGATGTTTGACCGGCGCCCATAAAAACGCTGCCAGCAGAAAGGCCGGGGTAACCGGGCGTTCTTCGGCGATACGTTTATCAGTGTTGGTTAGCGCCTGCTCAATCAGGTCTTCTGCCCAGGCGGCATCGGCCATGGCTTCTTCGGCCTCGGGGAACAGCATGCCAAACAGGCCGTAGTGGCTGAGTAGCCGGAAGGTGACCAAACCGTGGCCCGACATAAACAGCTTGAGCACTTCATCGAATAGCCGCGCTGGGGGAATCTGCAGCAGCAGCGGTGCCTGATCGTACATCGGCGCTTCGGTGGCGGGGTCTAGCGTAAAGTCGAGCTTAGCCGCAAAGCGCACCGCCCGCAGCATTCTGACCGGATCTTCGCGGTAACGTGTCGCCGGATCACCAATCAGGCGCAGGGTACGGGTCTTGATGTCTTCGGCACCATTGGCAAAGTCAGTGATGCTGAAATCGGCGATATTGTAGTAGAGCGCATTAACGGTGAAGTCGCGGCGCAGCGCGTCCTCTTCAATATTGCCCCACACATTGTCGCGTAGCAGTAACCCTTCATCGGACTGGTGGGCAATGTGATCGCCATGCTCGTCTTGGGGTTTGCCGCGGAAGGTGGTGACCTCTATGACCTCGCGGCCAAAGCGTACGTGGACAATCCGAAAACGACGGCCAATCAGGCGAGAATTACGAAATAGATCGCGAACCTGTTCGGGAGTGGCGTTGGTGGCGACGTCAAAATCCTTGGGCATCTTGCCAAGCAGCGCATCGCGTATGCAGCCGCCCACTAGATAGGCGTCGTAACCTGCACCGCTAAGGCGATAAAGCACTTTTAACGCGGCATCACTAATATGCTGGCGAGAAACAGGGTGCTCGGATCGAGGGATGTTGCGCGGTGTAAGGGCGCTGGTGCTGCTCTCTTGGGGATCAAGCAAGGTTTTCAATTGCTCCCCCGGGCTGTGTAGGAAACGGGTAAATCCTTTAAACATGCGACGATTTCAACTCGCAGGGTACGAAAAATGGTCGTAAACATAGTCGTTAGAAAACACTTCAAACGAATACTGCACATAAACCACGAATGGCTGAGTGTAGCCGACCCTCTATGGCTTGCAAAGAGCGGCTTGCAAAGCACTTGACGCCAGCGCGTGATGCTTACAGCCTTTTGCATCGAGTTTTATAAGGGGCAGACACGGAAAGGGGGAGGCTAAGAGAGCCTCCCCTATTAAGCAATCAATCAGCGTCCGTGCTGCTATTTTTCTTCATGATGGCACATCGCCCTGAATACGCACCGCAGTCGGTAGGCGTGAGGAGCACGGTAGTTCCGACCGCCTCGTATTCAAAACAATAATCCAACCGCGAACTTTTCTCCCCCCGGGGAATTATTATTGGCGCCGGGGTGCACACACTGACAGCTATTGTTGTTGTTAGGATGCCGAGTCACGTTGTACGTCGCGTCCTTATCGGGCCACTTGCTGCTTTTATTATTGTTCGCTGCGCCTGTGTTGCCTGCGCAAGCAAGTAATGAGACTCAAGCCTGTTGTTTTTATTAGTACCGTTATCTCTACCTGGCCCTGTTGTTCTTGTTGTGGCTCAGGTGGGGGTGAGGTCATGTTGTTTTTATTGGTGACCTACCGCTATGCCCAGTTTGTTTTTCTTACTCAGTAATATTGCAGACGCTGTGCCACCTATTGAATAAGTTATAAATTTCAGAAGGTTGGCGTTTTTAAAGTTGCTGAGGAACTTTGCGATGCGAAAAGTGTTACCCCTTTCGTGGCCGTTTGTGCGCGGCGTTGTGTGGGAAGGTAACAGTGCAAACGTGGTGAAAGGTGGGATATTTCTTATTTAAATCAGTGTATTAGACTATGGTCGTAGGGCGCGGGTGGCAGGGGGAGCGGGTAGTCATGCCCAGGTGCTTAACCTGGGCGACGGGCAGTTTTTTGCGCGGTATCCCCAAGCGTTGGCGCCGCTCCCAGAGGTTTTTACGACTAATACCCAGTTTTTGTGCCAGTTCGGTCTCACTCATTTGGTCTTGGTGCTCAAGCACAAAGTGCTGGAAGTAATCTTCTAAAGAGAGGTCGTCTTCATTCTCTTCGGCGTTTTTATCCCCGCTACCACTGCTAACTGAGGCATTAACGGGCGGTGTATGGGGGCGAGGGGTAGCCGGTGCCAGTCCCAGATCATCCGGGTGGATCAGATGTCCTTCGGCAAGAATTACCCCGCGCTCAAGGGCATTCTCCAACTCGCGAACATTGCCCGGCCATGGGTAGTCGCGCAGATCCTGGCGGGCTGCGCGGGATAGGCGCAGGCCCGTGCGCTCGTGACGTTTACACGCTTTGTCGAGCAGGATGTCGGCGATCTCAAGCACGTCATCCTCACGCTCGCGCAGAGGCGGCAGCTCAATCTGCATCACGTTCAGGCGGTAATAAAGGTCGAGACGGAACTCGCCGGTTTTCGACAGTGCCCGCAGATCACGGTGAGTGGCCGCAATTAGGCGGACGTTAACGTGGCGGGTTTCTACCGAGCCAATCTTGCGGATTTCCCCCTCTTGCAGAACGCGGAGCAGGCGTGCCTGGGCATCCAGCGGAAGCTCGCCAATCTCATCCAAAAACAGCGTGCCGCCATCAGCGGCTTCGACTAAGCCAGTGCGCGCAGCGCTGGCGCCGGTAAAAGCGCCTTTCTCATGGCCAAACAGCTCGGATTCGATCAGCGTTTCAGGAATCGCCGCGCAGTTGACGCAGATCAGCGGTGCCTTGGCGCGCTTGCTCTGCTGGTGAATAGCGCGTGCTACCAGCTCCTTACCGGTGCCCGACTCGCCGAGAATCAGTACGGTGACATCGGCGGGGGCGGTTTTACTGATGCGGGTGTAGACCTGCTGCATGGCGACGCAGTTGCCGATCATGGTTTGTCGGCTGCCGCCGGCGTCAGTGATATCCGGCGGAGGGCTCTGTTGCATGGACTGTTTATGCAGGATGCGCTCAACGGTTTCAAGCAGCTCCGCGTGGTCAAAGGGCTTAGCGACATAGTCCACCGCGCCTAGTTTGAGTGCTTCTACCGCCGAGCGCATGCTCGCATAACTGGTCATGATCAATACCGGTACGGGCACGGCTGCCGCGATCAGCGTCGTGCCCGGTTCGCCCGGTAGGCGCAGGTCGCTAATAATGAGATCGAAACCGGTGAGCTCAAGCTGGCCGGCCTCTTCAGCACTGGCGGCTTCGCTGACCGTATAGTCGTGACGTTCCAGCAGCCGCTTCAATGCGCTGCGAATAATCGCTTCATCTTCAACAATCAGAATCCTGGGCATGGGTTGGCTGATCATCCTGTTGGTAAAGCGGCAACCATAGCGTAATGGCCGTGCCGCGAGGCTGTCCCGGGGTGGCGAGGCCACGTCTATTTTACCCTGGTGCTCATTGATAATCTGGTAGGCCAGAGAAAGGCCCAGGCCGGTGCCCTCGCCGGCGGGTTTGGTGGTGGTAAAGGGCTCGAATAAGTGGTCGCGTACCCGTGGGTCGATGCCCTGACCGTTATCGACTATCCGCCACCAGGCAAGCTGCCCTTGGCACCCTGCGGTAATGTGAACTTCTCCTCCCAGACCACAGGCATCCCTGGCATTACTGAGCAGATTGACCATCACTTGCGTTAATCGCTGGGCATCGCCACGCACCACCACATCGTCGGGCGTCTCATTGGTTAGGATAACATCCTCTCCCGAGCGGGCGAGATGGATCAAGTGCAGTGCGTCTTCGCTAATCGATGCAAGCGCCACCGGCGAGGCGGGCAGCGGCACCGACTGGCGCCCCCATGGGCAAAGCCAACCAGTGAGTTAACGATTTTGGTGACCCTTTGAGTGAGCTGCTGGATTTGGTCGGCGGTCTCCAGCAGGGCAGGATCGTTGGTGTCGTAGCGGAGGTTTTGCGCCAGGGATGAGATACCGGTAATCGGATTACCAATTTCATGGGCGACCCCGGCGGCTAGCTGGCCGATAGAGGCGAGTCGCGCGGCATGCACCAACTCATCTTCCAGCCACTTCATTTCGGTGTGGTCTTCAATCAGGATGACGCTGCCGCCACGGCTGTCATTGCCGCTGAGAATGGCTTTGTGCAGGGTCAGGAAGTAGTCTCGGCCGTGCAGCGCCACCGCTTGCTTGTAGAGCGGGCCTGGCGTGGCATCTAACGCGCTGCCCAATAGTCTGGGCCAGGGGGCTGGCAGGCTATCGCGGCGTGAGCCGATCACACTTTCACCGCTAATCCCTGAGAGCTGCGAGAGCGCCTGATTCCACATCAAGAGCTCATCGTCATCACCCAGAACGCACAGCCCGACAGGCAGATAGGCCAGGGTTTGCCGGTGGTGACGGCGCAAGCCGTCGAGCTCACGGGCTAGCCCTGTTAGTCGTGAGCGGTAAGCTTCCAGTCGACTCTCGACAAAGTGAATATCGTCGGTTTCTGGGGTGTCGTCATGGCGGTAGGGCAGGTAGCGATCGACGATATCCCGAGCCACTGAAGGCCCCATCAAACCAGACAAATTGGCCTGAATTCGGTCACGCAAGCGGCGCAGGGCGTAGGGGCGGCGCTCCTGAGGCGTTAAGTTGAGCGCTTGCAATGCTCTGTTCACTTCGCGGCTAGCCGCCTCATCGCCGAGTGCGTGGGCTAAGTGGGTAGAAAAGTCGCTGGCCGTGGCGGCTTCCAGTGGAAAGCGTTTGGAGCGGATCACGGCATCCACCGAGCACGCTTCTGCGGCGGACTGCTCACCTTCAGAAATACGTGTGAACAGCGATATCACAATCAGCAGCAGGATATTGACCGCTAACGATAGCAACGTAACGTTGTACCAAACCGGTGCACCAGTGTCGGTAAGCGGTGTCATGGGTAGCGTCGGCACGGGGAGCGAGAACATAAGCGGCAGCCACAGCCCCATAGCCACACGCCGACGCCTGCGATCAGGCCAATTACCATCCCTTTACGGTTAGCGCCCGGCCAATAGAGCAGTGCCAGCATACCGGGCAGGCACTGGGCCATGCCGACAAAGGCGGCTAGCCCCAAGCCGATAAGGCCATGATGGCGCCCCACCCACTGGTAAAACACCCAGCCGCCGATAATCACCGCGACCACTAGCCCACGGCGCAGCCATAGCAGCCAGCCGTAGAGATCACTGCGCGCTTCCGGTGGCCTTGCTACCAGCACAATATGATTAAGCACCATGCCAGAAAGCGCCAACGCAATCATAATCATGGTGCCGCTGGCGGCGGCTAGACCGCCGATAAACGCCAGTGCGCCCACCCACCAGTGCTCGGTCATTAGGTAGGCGGCATAAGCGGCGATGGGAATGTCCGGGTTGACCGATTGTGCCGCCCACCAAATCAGTGGCACGGGCAGCGCCATGAGCAGCAGAAACAGCGGCAGCGTCCAGCTCGCTTGAAGCAGGGTGTGCCGCGATAGACTTTCTGAAAAACTAATATGAAACAGATGCGGCATCATGAAGGCTGCGGCAAAAACAGCAGCAGCAGGGTGCGCCACTGAGCAGGGTCAAGTTTGGGCGTCTGCTGCTGGAGGATGGCGCCAGGGCCTTCCAGCCAACGCTGTAAGTCACCGGGGCCATCAAACACCATCCACATGGCAACAGCCCCTAGCCCCAGCATCGCCAGCAGCTTAACAATCGATTCAAACGCGATGGCGCTGAGCAGTGTGTCGTGGCGGCCATGAGACTGGCTGTGGCGGGCGCCGAAAATCACCGCGAAAGCGGCAATCACCGCGCAAAAAGCAGTGCAATGCTGCCCCCGCTTGGCTGAAGGTGATGATATTGATGGCTTCGCTGAGGGTTTGTACCTGAATGCCGAGCAGTGGCAGCACCGCCAGCAGGCTGACCAGGGTGACCAGTGTGCCCGCCCAGCGGGAGCGAAAGCGAAAGGCAAATAGATCCGCCAGCGACGTTAGTTGATAGGTGCGGGTGATGCGCTGGATAGGCACGAGTAGCACGGGGCGAGCAAGAAGGCACCCGCTGCGCCCAGGTAGTAGGCGAGGAAGCCAAACCCGGCATGGGCAGCCATTTCCACGCTGCCGTAAATCGCCCAGGCGCTGGCGTAAACACCCAGGGCAAGGGTGTAAACAATCGGATGGCGGGTAATGCGCACCGGCACCCAGCCGCGCTCTACTGCAAAACCGCAGCCAAACAGTAGCGCCAGGTAGCCCAGCCCCAGTACTAGGACGCCGACTATCTCAACGTTCATCAAGCTTCCTCTTCTGCTCCAGCCAGAGGGTTAACGCAATTAAACCACCCCAAATCGCAAAGGGCCGGTACCAAGCAGCCTCCGGGTCGCTCCAGCCATTCATCAGTAGCGGAGAGAGCAGATAGCCACCAAACACCAGAAACAGCATGATGCGATAGACGTACATATCAATCTCCTGGTGATGAAGAGGGCGGTATTGAACGGTGCTTCGCTGGGCGCAGTTGTTCAAGTGACCAGTTGGCTACCGCCCAGTGTAGCTGAGTCGCCGGGGCTCAGCAGCAAGCGCCTGAGGCGGTGCTTGGTCAAGTGCTGTCAGAGCCTGAAAGAGCTGCCGCCGCACTCCCCGCTCATCTTCTGCCAGGGCGGGGGCCAGGTTTTGCTTCGAGAGCTTCTGGCCTTCAGCGGTGACGATCAGCGGCAAGTGCAGGTAGCGTGGTTGCGGTAGCCCAAGCGCACCCTGCAACTGGCGCTGCCAGGGAGTGTTATCGAGCAGGTCGAGCCCGCGCACCACATCGGTAATTTGCTGCTCGGCGTCATCGACTACCACGGCCAACTGGTAGGCCCATAAATTATCTTTGCGCTTTAATACCACATCGCCCAGTTCAGCGGGGTCAAACTGCTGCGCGCCGAATAGCCGGTCTTGCCATTGAATAGGGCGCTCGCCAAGGTCGCTGCGTAGCCGCCAGGCCACTGGTTGGGTGGGGTCGCAAACGCCATCGCGGCACCAGCCGGGGTAGATATCAAACGCCTGCCACTGCTTACGGGAGCAACTGCAGGGGTAGGCAATACCGAGTTGGATCAACTGGTTCAAGGCAGTTTGATAAGCCGCATCACGGGTGTGCTGCCACATCACACTCCCATCCCACTCCAGGCCAAAGGTTTCCAATTGACGCAGGATCGTGCTCGCCGCTCCATCGGGGCTGCGGGGCGGGTCGATATCCTCAATGCGTACCAACCACTCCCCCGTGCCGCACGGGCGTCCAGGTAGCTGCCTAAAGCGGCGACCAAAGAGCCAAAGTGCAGCGGGCCTGAGGGCGTAGGCGCAAAGCGGCCACGGTAGCCAATTGAGTCGTTCATTGTAGCGTCGTCCTTGGTGGTTCAGGCAAGCGCTGCCAACAAAAACGGGCACCCTAAGGTGCCCGCGTTCAAGTAGAACGTTGTGTTAGTGCTCAGCCGCCGAGCTGCTTCTCCTTGAGTTCTGCCAAGGTTTTGCAGTCCACGCAGAGGGTGGCGGTGGGGCGAGCTTCTAAACGACGGATGCCGATCTCAACGCCGCAGGCTTCGCAGAAGCCGTAGTCATCATCATCGATTTTATCGATGGTTTCGTTAATTTTCTTGAGCAGCTTACGCTCGCGATCCCGAGTGCGCAGTTCCAGGCTAAAGCCCTCTTCCTGGGTGGCGCGGTCGGCGGGGTCGTAGTTATTCGCATCTTCCTGCAGGTGGCGTACGGTACGATCCACCTCTTCCATGAGATCCTGTTTCCAATCCAGCAGCAGCTGACGGAAGTGCGCTAGCTGCTGCTCGTTCATATACTCTTCACCCGGCGCTGGCTCATACGGGGTGAAGGACTTGGACGCTTCCGGTTTCTTTTCTGCTACTGGCATGGGACTGCCCCTTACATATGTGACTACTGATCGACCATGAGCGATTGTCACGATCTCACGCCAAAGGGATGCTTGTTTAGCTGAAAAATGGCTGGGTTGCAAGCATAATGGTGAGCTTTCGACGATTGTTTGACCTTGAATATGACTAGCGCCATGTTTTAGTTAGTTTTTCAATATTTACCCCGTTTTAAAAATGAATTGATGAAGGAGCCGTTATGGCCTGGAATTCGCGTGTCGACCACGTTGCCCCTTTTCGGGTCATGCATTTGCTGGAAATGGCCCAGGCGCGGGAAGCCGCCGGCTTTGATGTGATTCACCTGGAGGTGGGCGAACCCGATTTTGCTACCCCTGAGCCAATCATTGCGGCAGGCCAAGCGGCGCTGGCCAATGGCCATACCCGTTATACCCCCGCGGCGGGCTTGCCCGCGCTGCGCGAGGCCATTGCCGGTCACTACGCGGAGCATTTTAATGCCAACGTAGACCCCGCACGCATTTTGGTAACGCCCGGCGCGTCGGGCGCACTGCTGCTGGCCAGCCAACTACTCGTCGAAAGTGGCTCGCGGGTGTTAATGGCTGACCCCAACTACCCCTGCAACCGGCACTTTATGGCCCTGGCGGGCGCCGAGATTGATGCGGTGTCCGTGGGGCGTGATAGCGGCTGGCAGTTGGATGCTGCCTTGATAGTGCAGCATTGGCGTGAGGACACGAGCCTGGCGATGTTGGCGTCCCCCTCCAACCCCACCGGCCACACCTTGAGCGCTCAGCAGCTTTCCGCCGTTCTTGATGCAGTTGCTGAACGTGAAGGCGAAGTGATCGTCGATGAGATTTATCAGGGCCTCAACTACGACGATGCGCCGCTATCGGCGACCTCGCTCTCCGCCAACGCCTTTGTGGTCAACAGCTTCTCAAAATATTTTGGTATGACCGGCTGGCGCCTGGGTTGGCTGGTGGCGCCTGAGCATGCGGTAGAGCCATTAACGCGGCTGGCGCAAAATATGTTTCTAGCCGCGCCAACCCCTTCGCAGCATGCCGCCCTGGCGGCGTTTACGCCTGAGTGCCGGGGCATCCTTGAACAGCGCCGTGAAACCCTGAAAGAGCGTCGCCAAGTGCTGCTGGAGGGGCTGGCAGACTTGGGGCTGGCGCCGGATCTGCCGCCCCAGGGAGCATTCTATCTGTGGCTGGATATCTCCCGCTATAGCCGCGACAGCCAAGCCTTTGCGAGCGCTTATTGCAGGAGGAGAACGTGGCGATTACCCCGGGAATCGACTTTGCCGTGCGTGGCGGCGAGCACCATGTGCGCATTGCCTTCACCAATAAGGTTGCCCGCCTGGAAGAGGCGGTGGCGCGGATTGCCCGCTTTGTGGGCAGACTGTGATGCTCAGCTACCCCGAGCTTGTGCCAGGCACGCTACTCAAACGTTACAAACGCTTTCTTGCCGATGTGCGCTTGGATGATGGCCGCGAGGTGGTGGCCCACTGCTAATACCGGCTCCATGAAGGCGGTGAACGTGCCGGGGTGCCGTGTGTGGCTGTCGCCCAGTGACAACCCTAAACGCAAGCTGGCCTGGACCTTGGGAGTTTATCGAGCTACCCCAAGCCGATGGACAGTTGGCGCTCGCCTCGGTGCATACCGGCCGCGCTAACCGCATTGTGGAGGCGGCGTTAGAGGCGGGTGAGTTAGCGCCCTTGGCAGGCTACGCCACGCTGCGCCGAGAGGTAAAGTGGCCGATGCCCGGCTCGATTTTAGGCTGGACGATCCAGAGCGAGGACGGGCGTATATCGAGGTGAAGCAGGTCACCCTCAAAGAGCCGGACGGCCACGGCTACTTTCCGGACTCGGTAAGCGTGCGCGGCACCAAGCATCTGCATTCGCTGCGTGTGTTGGCAGAGCAGGGCGAACGGGCAGTGCTGCTGTTTTGTGTCGCCCACGAAGGCATTGCGGATGTAGCTGCCGCTGCGCATATTGACGCGACTTACGCGGCAGCCCTGGCGGAGGCCTCGGCCAGCGGGGTGGAAGTGCTGGCCTATGGCATTGACGTGGAGCGGGAGCAGGGGCGCCCCATCGGCGTAGGGTTAACCCGCCACCTGCCTGTGCGACTGTAGATAGTTTGTCTGCGTTGGAATTTAACCAGAGGCCGTGGGTAGTTGTAGCAAGGGTCTTTCGCCATGGATGGCGAAAGTAGCGCCCAAGGATGGGTTTACAGCGCCCTTGCGTCAATCTGCCCACGGCATGTCGAGAGCTATACAGGATTGACTTAGCGATCAATATAAAAACGCTGAATAAAGTTTACCGGCTCGGGGGCCGCGTTGCGGTCGTAGCGCACGCTTAACTCAAAGCGCATGTTCTCATCGTCGCGCAGGGTAAACGGCGCCAGGTGGTAGGTGGCATCGCCGTCGTGCACGGTGCGAAAGCTGAGCGACTCTTGGGTACCCGTCAAGCCGCTAACGTGACCCTGGACGCTGGCGTTAACGGGACGGGTAGTGCCATCGTCCTGACGTTCGCGAACGCTTACATTCACCAGGCCGCGGTTAGCACTACGCTGGAGGTTGTTCGCCTGGGCCACCTCTGGGGTCAAAAAACTGCTGTTCACCGCGCTGAAGTGAATCTCGTAATCGCCCACGCTAACGAACTGTTCCGCGTGGGCCCCAGCGGCGGCGAACAGCGTGCCGACCAGGGCGGCACTCATCATCAATCGGCGTAACATGGCGTGGCTCCTTGGGTTACGTGTAAACGCAATCAACATCTAGCGGCGGCGAACGCGGAAAATGGCAATTTCACCAAACAGGTTGGGCCATAGCCGCGATTTCCAGTGACCTTGATGATCTCCCACGCCTACCGCACGATCAACAATCACCAAGCCCTTTTCCCGGCATAGATGCTCAAAATCGTTGAACGTGGATAGGTGGATGTTGGGCGTGTCGTACCAGGCGTGAGGCAGCGATTTGGAGACCGGCATATAGCCGCGCAGGCCCAAGTGCACACGGTGGCGCCAGTAGGCGAAGTTAGGGAAGGTGATAATGCCCTCTTCGGCGACGCGCAGCATTTCATCGAGCATCTTGTCCGGGCGGCGCAGCGCCTGCAGCGCCTGGGTCATAATGACCTGATCGTAGCTGTTATCGCAGAAGCTGCTCAAGCCGTCATCCAGGTTATGCTCAATTACGCTGACGCCACGGGCCACGCAGGCGTTAATGCCGTCGTGGTCGATCTCTAAGCCATAGCCGGTTACGTTCTTATTATTCGCCAGGGTTTCCAGCAGCTCTCCGTCGCCACAGGCGAGGTCGAGCACGTGGGCGCCTTCGGGTACCCAGTCGTAAATCAATTCTAGATCGGCGCGCATCATGGCGTCTCCTCTGAGCTCGTTGCCACTTTGCCCGTTTGGTCATCGCCCGCTTCAGCGAGCTTTAGCTCCCGAGCAGCGCGGCTCATAAAGGCGCTGAAGATGGCGTCGTAGCGCGGCGCTGAAAGTAAAAAAGCATCGTGCCCATGGGGTGATTCGATGTTGGCATAGCTGACTGACTTGCCTGCCCGGGTAAGCGCATCAACCAGCTCGCGGGAGCGCGAGGGCGGAAAGCGCCAGTCGGTGGTAAAGCTGACAATCAAAAACGGGCACTGCGCTGGGGCCAGGGCTTTGGCTAAGTCGCCCCCTGGGTGGCGGAAGGGTCAAAGTAGTCCAGCGCCTTGGTCATCAGCAGGTAGGTATTGGCGTCAAAGGCGGTGGAGAAGGTGTCCCCCTGATAGCGCAGGTAGGACTCCACCTGAAACTCGACGTCGAAGCCAAAGTTAAGATCGTCGCTGCGCAGGTCGCGGCCAAACTTGCTGCCCATGGCGTCTTCCGAGAGGTAGGTAATATGCCCCACCATGCGCGCTAGCTTTAGCCCGCGCTTGGGCACGGTGTCGTGCTCAGCGTACCAGCCGTCAAAAAATTCAGGATCAGAGCGAATCGCCTGGCGAGCCACCTCATTAAAAGCGATATTTTGCGCCGAGAGCCGCGGCGTGGCAGCAATGACTACGGCGTTGGCCACCCGCTCTGGGTAAGTCATTGTCCACTGCATGACCTGCATGCCGCCCAGGCTGCCACCTACTGCCGCAGCCCAGCGTTCGATCCCCAAGTGGTCGGCAAGCCGTGCCTGACTGGCCACCCAATCGCTCACTGTGACCATGGGGAACTCTGGCCCCACTGGCGACCGGTTTCGGGGTTATGGCTGACCGGCCCGGTGCTGCCATGGCAGCCGCCCAGGTTATTGAGCGAAACCACAAAAAAGCGGTTGGTGTCGATCGCTTTGCCGGGGCCGATATGAGCATCCCACCAACCGGGCTTGCGATCCTCTTCGCTGTGATAGCCCGCGGCGTGGTGGTGGCCTGAGAGGGCATGGCAAATCAGCACCGCGTTGGTGCGATCAGCGTTAAGTGTGCCGTAGGTTTCGTAAATCAGCTCGTAGGCGGGCAGCACTTTGCCGCAGGCGAGGGCGAGCGGCGTGTCGAAGCGTGCCACGTGCGGGGTGACCAGGCCGACGGAACCTGCCGGTCGGTCTGCAAACGCATGCGTATCTGAATCAGGCATTGAAGGCGCGAGTCCTGCTAAAAGTACGTCTAAATGAATCAAGCCGAAGCGATCCATTGCACAAAGAGCTGGCAGACAGCCATGATCAGAGCCCGACCAGTGCCCCGGAAATGCCCGCCGCACGAATCAGTGCGCCGACCACCAAACTATCGACCAGATTAATGGCGATAAACACCACGATAGGTGAGAGATCAATCATGCCCAGCGGTGGGATCACTTTGCGTACCGGCGCCATAATGGGCTCCACCAACTGCATCACCAGAAGCGCGCCTGGGTGGCTGGCGTTGGGCGCTACCCAGCTTAAGATGATCATCACAATCATGGCGAAGAAGTAGATTTTTAAAATCGCATTCGCCAGGGCCGCTACACCGGCAATCATCAACCCGGCAATGGGGGCATGCCCACGCCAATCACCATAAAGATGGCGATGATGCTGACCACTTTCAATACAAAGCCTGCCGCTAACGTAGCGAGGTCGAAGCGACCCGCAACGGGGCCTAAAAAGCCTTGGAACAGACCCACCACCGGTTGGGTGATCTTGACCACCGATTGGCTTAACGGGTTGTAGTAATCCGCCCGCGACGCCTGCAGCAGAAAGCGTAGCATGAGTAAAAAGAGGTAAATATTGATGAGGGTATTTACCAGCATTAACCCTGCACTGCCCAATTCATTGCCCATTATTATGTCTCCTTGATGATTCGTCGCTTAACGGCTGTACTCGTTGAATGGCTGTGTTTAGCTGCCGCTCAATTCCTTGGCCATTGCCTGGGCGCGGTCGGCGCAGGCCTGCATGGCGTCGGCAATCGTGGTGCGCAATTGTGCCTCTTCCATGTGCTGAATAGCACGCTCGGTGGTGCCGCCCGGCGACATAACGTTCTGTTTCAGCGTGGCCGGGTCTTTATCGCTCTGCTGCGCCATCGTGGCGGCGCCCAGCGCGGTCTGAATCGCCAGGCGGCGCGCAGTGGCGGCAGGTAGGCCGAGTTTAACCGCGGCTTCCTCCATGGCTTCAAACATCAAAAAGAAGTAGGCCGGGGCACTGCCTGAAACGGCGGTGACCGCATCTAACAGCGCTTCTTCTTCTACCCACTCGACAATACCGACCGCCTCCATAAGCTGGGTGGCGATCTCGCGCTGGGCATCGCTAACCTTCGCATTGGCATAGAGGCCGCTGGCGCCATAACCGACCAGCGAAGGCGTATTAGGCATGCAGCGAACCATGGCGTTATGACCACCCAGCCACTGGTCGATGGTGTCGGCATAAAGGCCTGCTGCAATCGAGATCATCAACGGCTGCTGTTGCTGAATGCTGTCGCGCAGCGCTTCGCATACGTTGCGCATGATTTGTGGCTTCACCGCGAGCACCACCACATCGGCGTCAGCCACCGCCGCGTTGTTGTCGGTATCGGTATTGATGCCTAGGCGTTGTTTAATCGCTGCCAGTTCGCTGTCATTCGGTGCGGTGGCGGTAATCGTAGAGGGCTCGACGCCGCTGTCGATTAGGCCGCCGATAATGGCGCTGGCCATATTGCCGGCCCCAATGAAGGTAATCTTATTCGCCATGGTAGGTGTCCCTTAAGTAAAAGTGTTCTACGTAAAAAGCGGGCTACTTTTCGTCTAAGCCGATGGGCGAGCGCCGAAAATCGCGGTGCCCAAACGCACCAGCGTGGCGCCTTCCAGTATCGCTGCTTCTAAATCGTCGCTCATGCCCATCGAGAGCGTATCAAGGGGCGCGTCTGGCAAGCTGCTTTGTAAGGCGGTGAACGCCTCGCGAAGTGCAGCCAATGGCTGGCGCTGGGCGCTGATATCCTCTGCCGGCGCGGGGATCGCCATCAAACCGCGCAGGTGCAAATTCGGCAGCGTGGCCACTTCTTTGGCCAATTCCTCTAGCGCCTCGGGCAGCACACCGGCTTTGCTCTCTTCGCGGCTGATATTAACCTGGAGGCAGATATTGAGCGGTGCAAGGTGCGCTGGGCGCTGTTCGCTCAGGCGCTTGGCAATTTTTAGCCGGTCGACGCTGTGCACCCAGTCAAAGTGTTCGGCCACCGAGCGGGTTTTGTTGGACTGCAGCGGCCCAATGAAATGCCATACAATGCCGTCAAGGTCAGTAAGCTCGGTCTGCTTCTCCAGCGCTTCTTGCAAATAGTTTTCACCAAATTCACGCTGACCCAACTGCCAGGCCTGACGAATCATTGCCGCTGGCTTGGTTTTACTGACCGCCAGTAGCTTGGCGGCACCCTGGGCACGCCCCGCGTCTTCTAATGCGTCACGCAGGCGTTTAAGCGCCTGAGCGTATGAAGAGTCGAGTGACTCGTTAAGCGCGATGTCTGTCATACTCAAGCACCTTACCGCAGCTGGGAAGAGATGGATATTACCGAACTGCTAGCATTCTCGGCAAAGCAGAATGCCTCTGATTTGCACCTTTCGGCCGGTTTGCCACCCATGATACGTGTTGATGGCGACATTCGTCGGCTCAATGTGCCCGCTATCGATAATAACGATGTGCGCAAATTGATCTACGACATCATGAATGATCGACAGCGGCGCGACTACGAAGAGCACCTGGAAATTGATTTTTCCTTTGAAATCCCTGGGGTCGCGCGCTTTCGTGTTAATGCGTTCACCCAGGCTCGCGGGGCGGGGCGGTATTTCGTACCATTCCCAATCAAGTGCTCTCCATGCAAGCCCTGGGGCTTGGTGAGGTGTTCGAGCGTTTGGCGATGTTGCCGCGGGGCCTGGTGCTGGTGACAGGGCCAACGGGGTCGGGTAAGAGCACCACGCTGGCCGCGATGATCGATTACATTAACGATCATCGTTACGAACATATTCTCACCATTGAAGACCCCGTCGAGTTTGTCCACGCCAGCAAGCGCTGTTTGATTAACCAACGCGAAGTGCACCGCGACACCCATAGCTTTGCCGATGCGCTGCGCAGCGCGCTGCGTGAAGACCCGGATGTGATTCTGGTCGGGGAACTGCGCGATCTGGAAACCATTCGTTTAGCGCTGACCGCGGCTGAAACCGGCCACCTGGTGCTGGGAACGCTGCATACCACCTCTGCCGCCAAGACAATCGACCGGATCATTGATGTTTTTCCCGGCGAAGAGAAAGCCATGGTGCGCTCGATGCTGTCGGAATCGCTCCAGGCAGTGGTGTCGCAATCGTTGCTTAAACGTCAGGGCGGCGGGCGCGTAGCGGCTCACGAAATTCTCATTGCCACTTCTGCAGTGCGCAACTTGATCCGCGAAGACAAAGTGGCGCAGATGTACTCGGCCATTCAAACCGGCGGCAGCCTGGGCATGCAAACCCTGGATGCCGCGCTGTCTCGGTTAGTGAAAGAGGGCACGGTAAGTTTGGATGAGGCGCAGTTGAGTGCGAAGGGAACGTTGGCGATAAAGGATGAATAAGGAGCATAGAGTGCCAGATGCCCGGCTTTCTCCCACCCAGTGGCTGCACCAGCTGCTTGATATTATGGTTGAGCAAAACGCTTCCGATTTGCTGATCTCCGTGGGTGCGCCGCCAAGCCTGAAAATGCCTGATGGGCTGGTGCCGTTAGGTCAGCAGTGCTTAACCCCCATCAGGTCAACGAACTGGTCACCCATACGCTACCGGAAGGGCTGCGTGAGCGGTTTGCCAGCGAGCGTGAAGCAAATTTCGCGCTAAGCCGCGCGGGTAAAGGACGTTTTCGGGTCAGCGCGTTTCAGCAGCGCAACCAGATGGCGATGGTAGTGCGCAGCATCGCTGTCGAGATTCCTCGCCTGGAGGCGCTAGGCGTGCCGGAGCAGTTGGCAGAATTAGCTCAAACCAAGCGCGGGCTGGTACTGGTGGTGGGGGCACGGGAACCGGGAAGTCGACGACCCTGGCGGCGATGGTTCAGCAGCGCAACGAAACCGTCGGCGGCCATATTATCAGTATCGAAGACCCGATTGAGTACCTGCATCCCCATAAGCGCGCGATTGTGAATCAGCGCGAAGTAGGGATTGATACCGAGTCCTTTGAGGTGGCGCTTAAAAATACTCTGCGTCAGGCGCCGGATGTGATTCTGATTGGTGAGATCCGCACCCGGGAGACCATGGAGCACGCGCTGACGTTTGCCGAAACCGGGCACCTCTGCTTGGCCACGCTACACGCCAATAACGCCAATCAGGCGCTGGAGCGCATCACTCACTTCTTCCCCATGAGCGCCATGAGCAGGTATGGATGGATCTTTCGCTTAATCTGCGTGCGGTCGTTGCCCAGCAGTTACTGCCCACGCTTGCGGGCGGGCGCCGTGCGGCCATTGAGGTCATGCTGCAGTCGCCGCGTATCGCTGACCTGATTCGCAAAGGGGAGATAGCCGAGATTAAAGCAGCGATGGCCAAGTCCCGCGATGCCGGGATGCAAACCTTTGATCAGGCGCTGCATGACCTGCATCAGGCGGGGCATATTAGTCGAGAGGTCGCCATGGCCCACGCAGATTCGGCTAATGACTTGCGCATGCTGCTCAATTTCAGCGATGCCAAACAGCGCAATCTTTCACTAGACGAGCAAGTGCCCAGTCATTTGGGGCTGCGCGATGGCGATGATTACTAAAGTTGGCTTGGCTTAGCCTAATTAGCTACTCAGCTTAAATTACTCAACATAAACTACGCAGCATAAATGCCGCCAAGCACTCGCGGCCCCTGCGCGCCAGTGACCGAGGGCAGGTTGCCGGGTAGGTGGTGCAGGCGCTGGTGAGCCAGCCAGGCGAAAGCCCCGCCTCAATCCAGTCTTCAGGCCAGCCGTAGGCCGCTGGGGAAGTGAACGTTGCATGAGGGAGATGATAGGCAAGCCGCTGCATTAAATAGCCGTTATGGGCGCCACCGCCAGCGGTGATCAGCGTGAGAGGGCCGTCATTGATCCGTAGTTGTTCAATACCGCGAGCGACACTGACAGCGGTGAGTTCGGCCAGCGTGGCCTGTACATTGGCGGCGGCTTCCTGGCCGCTGAGATGTTTTTGAAGCCAATCCAGATGAAACAGCTCCCGCCCTGTGCTTCTCGGCGGAGGTTGCTGGAAAAACGGTTCTGATAACAATCGAGCTAATAGCGCTTCATCTATCTTGCCGCTAGCGGCCCAGTCGCCGTCCTGATCAAAGCGACCGCCTTGATGTAGCGAGAACCAGCCATCCAATAAAACATTGGCGGGCCCGGTATCAAAACCAATCACTGGGTCGGTCGGTTGACTGGAAAGCCAGGTCAGATTGGCGAAGCCGCCTAGATTAAGCACCAGCTGATGCGCGTCTGATCGTCCAAATAGCGCCTGATGAAAGGCCGGAGCCAGCGGTGCGGCTTGTCCACCAGCGGCTAAGTCTCGGCGGCGGAAATCAGCAACGACCGTACAGCCAGTAAGTTCTGCCAGCAAACTAGGGTTATCCAACTGAAGCGTATAGGCCGGGCCGCCGTTGTGGCCTTTAGGGGCGTGCTCGATAGTCTGGCCGTGGCTGCCGATAGCGCTGATCTGCTCCAGCTCTACTGAGAGCGGTGCCAGTAGCTGCTTTACTGCTTGGGCCTGGCATTGGCAGAACGCGTGCTCTGCTGCTGCTAGCTGGGCAAAACTCACCTGCTCCGCATGACACAGCGTGAGCAGTAGGCGATGTAACTCATCCGGCATCGGTTCGGCGTGGGTCGCCAACAGGCGAGGTGGTGAGGCATTTTCGATGGCGATAAGTGCTGCATCGATACCATCCAGGCTAGTGCCGGACATCAGGCCAATATAGTAACGCGGCGAAGCGGTAGGCGTTTTCATAAGCGAACTCGTACAAAGCGGGGCTAAAGCTAAGCTAAGGCTAAACCAGGGCTCAACCAAGGCGAACGGGCATGGTAACATCGTCGGCTATTTATCACCTGAGCCCGGTATGGGCGGTTCTTTATAGTGGAGAGAGGCAATGAGTGAGGTGGATCAGGCTTTAGCGCTGCTGTCGCGGGGTACGCACGAAATCCTGGTAGAGGATGAATTAAAAAGAAGCTGGCTTCAGGCCGCAAACTGCGTATCAAAGCGGGTTTTGATCCTACGGCCCCAGACTTGCACCTGGGGCATAGCGTGTTGCTGACCAAAATGCGCCAGTTTCAGGACTTGGGGCACACGGTTATCTTTTTGATCGGTGACTTTACCGGGCGTATTGGTGACCCCACCGGCAAAAACGTGACGCGCAAACCGCTCACCGAAGAGGACGTGAAAGCTAACGCCGAAACCTATAAAGAGCAGGTGTTTAAAATTCTCGACCCTGAGAAAACCGAGGTGCGCTTTAACGCCGAATGGTTTGGCGAGCTCTCCGCTGCCAAAATGATTGAGCTGGCGGCCCAAAGCACCGTGGCTCGTATGCTGGAGCGGGATGACTTTGAAAAGCGCTATAAAGCCAATCAATCCATTGCGATCCACGAATTTCTCTACCCACTGGTACAAGGCTATGACTCGGTAGCCCTTGAAGCGGATGTGGAGCTTGGCGGTACCGACCAGAAGTTCAACCTGCTGATGGGGCGCGAAATTCAAAAGCACTTCGGCCAGGAGCCCCAGGTGGTCATCACCATGCCGCTGTTGGAAGGGTTGGACGGCGTGCAGAAGATGTCGAAGTCGCTAGGCAACTACATTGGTGTCGATGAAGCGCCGGGTTCCATGTTCAACAAGCTGGTCTCCATGCCGGATAGCTTAATGTGGCGCTACTTTGAGCTGCTCTCTTTGAAATCGAATGAAGATATTGAGGCGCTCAAGCAGAGCGTTGAGCAGGGCGCGAACCCGCGGGATATCAAGATGGAGCTGGCGCGGGAGCTAATTGCCCGTTACCACGGGGACGAAGCAGCGGCCAATGCGCACAAGTCTGCGGGTAATCAGCTAGCTGATGGCGAGCTGCCGGAAGATCTGCCGGAAGTCACGGTTGATTTTGAAGGTAGTGCAGAAGCACCTATTGCAGCAGTATTAAACAGGGCAGAGCTTGCGAACAACAGCGCCCAGGCCAAAGACATGCTGGGTAATGGCCGGGTCAAAGTCGACGGCGACGTCGTTGCTAAAGACACCATGCTGGCGACAGGTAAGAGCTATGTTATCCAAGCGGGTAAGAAACGTTACGCCCGTGTGACGCTTATTTGAACTTTCTGTCAAAAGCCCTTGCCAACCCGGCAGCGAATCCGTAAAGTACGCATCCGCTGCCGGGGACGCCAAGCGTTACCAGCGGTGCATAAGGTGTAAAAGCCTTGGTTTGTCAGGAGGTTAGAGAAAGTTGTATCGCTCGCCTTGCTCGCTGGAAACAGCGGTTGACAACCACCAGGAAATGCGTAGAATACGCCTTCCTCGCTGAGGCAAGCCAGTTCAACGGTTTGCTAGTTAAATACAGCGAAACAGCTCTTTAACAATTTGATCAGGTAATTCATGTGGGCGCTTGCTGACGTTGGTGACAAATCACCAAATATCAAGGCAAGCGACTCAAGCAATAAAGGTTTTTCGGAACCTGTTTTGAATGAATTCGTTTGAACCTTGAGCCAAGTTTGGTTCGCTTCTGTTGCTTCGGTGACAGGCAAGAACCACATAGATCTTAAACTGAAGAGTTTGATCATGGCTCAGATTGAACGCTGGCGGCAGGCCTAACACATGCAAGTCGAGCGGTAACAGATCTAGCTTGCTAGATGCTGACGAGCGGCGGACGGGTGAGTAATGCATAGGAATCTGCCCGATAGTGGGGGGATAACCTGGGGAAACCCAGGCTAATACCGCATACGTCCTACGGGAGAAAGGGGGCTTCGGCTCCCGCTATTGGATGAGCCTATGTCGGATTAGCTAGTTGGTAAGGTAATGGCTTACCAAGGCAACGATCCGTAGCTGGTCTGAGAGGATGATCAGCCACATCGGGACTGAGACACGGCCCGAACTCCTACGGGAGGCAGCAGTGGGGAATATTGGACAATGGGGGAACCCTGATCCAGCCATGCCGCGTGTGAAGAAGGCCCTCGGGTTGTAAAGCACTTTCAGCGAGGAAGAACGCCTAGTGGTTAATACCCGTTAGGAAAGACATCACTCGCAGAAGAAGCACCGGCTAACTCCGTGCCAGCAGCCGCGGTAATACGGAGGGTGCAAGCGTTAATCGGAATTACTGGGCGTAAAGCGCGCGTAGGTGGCTTGATAAGCCGGTTGTGAAAGCCCCGGGCTCAACCTGGGAACGGCATCCGGAACTGTCAGGCTAGAGTGCAGGAGAGGAAGGTAGAATTCCCGGTGTAGCGGTGAAATGCGTAGAGATCGGGAGGAATACCAGTGGCGAAGGCGGCCTTCTGGACTGACACTGACACTGAGGTGCGAAAGCGTGGGTAGCAAACAGGATTAGATACCCTGGTAGTCCACGCCGTAAACGATGTCGACCAGCCGTTGGGTGCCTAGAGCACTTTGTGGCGAAGTTAACGCGATAAGTCGACCGCCTGGGGAGTACGGCCGCAAGGTTAAAACTCAAATGAATTGACGGGGGCCCGCACAAGCGGTGGAGCATGTGGTTTAATTCGATGCAACGCGAAGAACCTTACCTACCCTTGACATCTACAGAAGCCGGAAGAGATTCTGGTGTGCCTTCGGGAACTGTAAGACAGGTGCTGCATGGCTGTCGTCAGCTCGTGTTGTGAAATGTTGGGTTAAGTCCCGTAACGAGCGCAACCCTTGTCCTTATTTGCCAGCGAGTAATGTCGGGAACTCTAAGGAGACTGCCGGTGACAAACCGGAGGAAGGTGGGGACGACGTCAAGTCATCATGGCCCTTACGGGTAGGGCTACACACGTGCTACAATGGCCGGTACAAAGGGCTGCGAGCTTGCGAGAGTCAGCGAATCCCTTAAAGCCGGTCTCAGTCCGGATCGGAGTCTGCAACTCGACTCCGTGAAGTCGGAATCGCTAGTAATCGTGAATCAGAATGTCACGGTGAATACGTTCCCGGGCCTTGTACACACCGCCCGTCACACCATGGGAGTGGACTGCACCAGAAGTGGTTAGCCTAACGCAAGAGGGCGATCACCACGGTGTGGTTCATGACTGGGGTGAAGTCGTAACAAGGTAGCCGTAGGGGAACCTGCGGCTGGATCACCTCCTTAAACGATGCGTCACGCGTTAGTAAGCGTCCACAATGAATTACCTGATCAGAATGCTGTTAATGAGCAGTGATAAGCCAACCGCCTGCGGCGGTGTCTTATCACTGCTTATAGCAGTCGCTCTTTAACAATGTATATCATGCTGACAAGAACACTTCGCAAGAAGTGGTCTTAAATTGTGATACGTCTCAAGCGTATCCGGCAAAATGAAACGTTATCATTGCGACATCCAGACTCCTTCGGGTTATAGGGTCAAGCAATGAAGCGCACACGGTGGATGCCTAGGCAGCCAGAGGCGATGAAAGACGTGGTAGCCTGCGATAAGGTTCGGTGAGGTGGCAACAACCTGTGACCCGGACATCTCTGAATGGGGAAACCCACTCATCATAAGATGAGTATCATGCACTGAATACATAGGTGTATGAGGCGAACCAGGGAACTGAAACATCTAAGTACCCTGAGGAAAAGAAATCAACCGAGATTCCCCTAGTAGCGGCGAGCGAACGGGGATCAGCCCTTAAGCATGAGACTGATTAGGCGAACACGCTGGGAAGCGTGGCCGTAGCGGGTGATAGCCCCGTAGTCGAAAATCTGATCATGTGAAATCGAGTAGGTCGGGGCACGAGAAACCTTGACTGAAGACGGGGTAACCATCCTCCAAGGCTAAATACTCCTGGCTGACCGATAGTGAACCAGTACCGTGAGGGAAAGGCGAAAAGAACCCCGGAGAGGGGAGTGAAATAGATCCTGAAACCGTGTGCGTACAAGCAGTAGGAGCCCACTTGTTGGGTGACTGCGTACCTTTGTATAATGGGTCAGCGACTTATATTCAGTGGCGAGGTTAACCGTATAGGGGAGCCGTAGGGAAACCGAGTCTTAACTGGGCGACACAGTCGCTGGATATAGACCCGAAACCGAGCGATCTATCCATGAGCAGGGTGAAGGTTGAGTAACATCAACTGGAGGCCCGAACCAGGATCTGTTGAAAAGATTTGGATGACTTGTGGATCGGAGTGAAAGGCTAATCAAGCTCGGAGATAGCTGGTTCTCCTCGAAAGCTATTTAGGTAGCGCCTCACGTAGTACCGCCGGGGGTAGAGCACTGTTTCGGCTAGGGGTCATCCCGACTTACCAACCCGAGGCAAACTCCGAATACCGGTGAGTAACGCGTGGGAGACACGGCGGGTGCTAACGTCCGTCGTGAAAGGGAAACAACCCAGACCGTCAGCTAAGATTCCGAAATCCTGGTTAAGTGGGAAACGATGTGGGAAGGCTCAGACAGCTAGGAGGTTGGCTTAGAAGCAGCCATCCTTTAAAGAAAGCGTAATAGCTCACTAGTCGAGTCGGCCTGCGCGGAAGATGTAACGGGGCTAAACCAGGTACCGAAGCTACGGGTTCATTCATTGAATGAGCGGTAGAGGAGCGTCGTGTAAGCCGATGAAGGTGGATTGAGAAGTCTGCTGGAGGTATCACGAGTGCGAATGCTGACATGAGTAACGATAAAGGGAGTGAAAAACTCCCTCGCCGGAAGACCAAGGGTTTCTGTTCGACGCTAATCGGAGCAGAGTGAGTCGGCCCCTAAGGCGAGGCCGAAAGGCGTAGTCGATGGGAAACGGGTCAATATTCCCGTACCGGACATGGTTGCGATGGGGGACGAAGAAGGCTAGGTGAGCCAGGCGTTGGTAGTCCTGGTGAAAGTGAGTAGGCTGAGAGTTTAGGTAAATCCGGACTCTTTTAAGGCCGAGACACGAGATGAACTGACCACGGTCAGGAAGTCACTGATGCCACGCTTCCAGGAAAAGCCTCTAAGCTTCAGATCATGTGCGACCGTACCCCAAACCGACACAGGTGGTCAGGGTGAGAATCCCAAGGCGCTTGAGAGAACTCGGGTGAAGGAACTAGGCAAAATGGTGCCGTAACTTCGGGAGAAGGCACGCCGGCGTAGGGTGAAGAGACTTGCTCTCCTAGCCCGAACCGGTCGAAGATACCAGGTGGCTGCAACTGTTTATTAAAAACACAGCACTCTGCTAACGCGCAAGCGGACGTATAGGGTGTGACGCCTGCCCGGTGCCGGAAGGTTAAATGATGGTGTTAGGATTCGTCCGAAGCTCTTGATTGAAGCCCCGGTAAACGGCGGCCGTAACTATAACGGTCCTAAGGTAGCGAAATTCCTTGTCGGGTAAGTTCCGACCTGCACGAATGGCGTAATGATGGCCACGCTGTCTCCACCCGAGACTCAGTGAAATTGAAATCGCCGTGAAGATGCGGTGTACCCGCGGCTAGACGGAAAGACCCCGTGAACCTTTACTATAGCTTCACACTGGACGCTGATGTTGCCTGTGTAGGATAGCTGGGAGGCTTAGAAACTCGGACGCCAGTTCGGGTGGAGCCAACCTTGAAATACCAGCCTGGCATCATTGGCGTTCTCACTCAAATTATCCGGATCGAGGACAGTGTGTGGTGGGTAGTTTGACTGGGGCGGTCTCCTCCTAAAGAGTAACGGAGGAGCACGAAGGTACCCTCAGCACGGTCGGACATCGTGCATTGAGTGCAAGAGCATAAGGGTGCTTGACTGCGAGACAGACACGTCGAGCAGGTGCGAAAGCAGGTTCTAGTGATCCGGTGGTTCTGTATGGAAGGGCCATCGCTCAACGGATAAAAGGTACTCCGGGGATAACAGGCTGATACCGCCCAAGAGTTCACATCGACGGCGGTGTTTGGCACCTCGATGTCGGCTCATCACATCCTGGGGCTGAAGTCGGTCCCAAGGGTATGGCTGTTCGCCATTTAAAGTGGTACGCGAGCTGGGTTTAGAACGTCGTGAGACAGTTCGGTCCCTATCTGCCGTGGGCGTTGGATGTTTGAGAAGGGCTGCTCCTAGTACGAGAGGATAGGAGTGGACGACCCTCTGGTGTTCCGGTTGTCACGCCAGTGGCATTGCCGGGTAGCTATGGTCGGACGGGATAACCGCTGAAAGCATCTAAGCGGGAAGCCCCCTTCAAGATGAGACATCCCTGAGGCCTAGAGCCTCCTGAAGGGCCCAGCGAGACCAGCTGGTTGATAGGCACGGTGTGGAAGCGCTGCAAGGCGTTGAGCTAACGTGTACTAATGGCCCGTGAGGCTTGACCCTATAACACCAAGGGGTCTGGTCGTGGTGGTAACGTAGAAGTTGAGAGATCAACAGAAAGCCGGATACGCAGCGTGTGGCCTGACTCAAATGAGCAGGCGGCACAATGAGACGATCACAATTTAGCAATAGTCAGCATGATGTACATTAACAGTTACGCCTGACGACCATAGCATGCGTGAACCACCTGATCCCTTGCCGAACTCAGAAGTGAAACCGCTTAGCGCCGATGGTAGTGTGGGGTCTCCCCATGCGAGAGTAGGTCATCGTCAGGCACTTATTATGAAAAATCCCCCAGGGCTTGCGCCTTGGGGGATTTTTTTACATGAGCGTGAGGGGTAAATAGTGAGGCGTGAGGGGAATAGTGAGTAGAAAACGTTGGTGTAGGGATATCTAACGAATATTCTGTTCCACCTCACACCTCACACCTCACACCTCACACCTCACACCTCACACCTCACACCTCACACCTCACACCTCACACCTCACACCTCACACCTCACACCTCACACCTCACACCTCACACCTCACACCTCACACCTCACACCTCACACCTCACCTCACGCCTCACCCTAACATACGGTTTTCCGGCGTTTTATGTCAGAATGCACTCCTCTAGGAGGAATGCCCATGACTCAGATGCGCTGGGAGCAGTTGCTTTCCCCACGTCGTCTTCACGACCAACGCTCAACAAGCACCCGCGAAATCGGCCGTAGTCCGTTTCATAAGGATCACGACCGAATTGTTTTCTCCGGTTCGTTTAGGCGCCTTGGGCGCAAAACCCAGGTGCATCCGCTGACCGAAAACGATCATATCCATACGCGCTTAACTCACTCGCTAGAGGTTGGCTGTGTAGGACGCTCTCTGGGGATGATTGT
This sequence comes from Vreelandella olivaria, assembly GCA_004295565.1. Taxonomy (GTDB): domain Bacteria; phylum Pseudomonadota; class Gammaproteobacteria; order Pseudomonadales; family Halomonadaceae; genus Vreelandella; species Vreelandella olivaria. The sequence goes on from AP019416.1 coordinate 370,995, forward strand.
GGGTGAACTGCTGCATGATCGTTTGCCTGAATGGATCACCCCGCGGATCTTGGCGTCATTATACAAACGGCATGTCTTGGCCATGACATTGGTAATCCCCCTTTTGGTCATGCCGGTGAGTATGCGATTCGCGACTGGTTTCAGCGAGCTCAAAGCAGCGGCCTGTTAGAAGGTCTTTCAGACGCTGAGCGCGAGGATCTCTTGACCTACGAAGGTAACGCCCAAGGTTTTCGGGTGATTACCCAAATCGAATATAACCAGTTTAATGGCGGTATGCGGCTTTCTGCAGCCACACTGGGAGCGCTGCTTAAATATCCTTGGACGGTTCGTTACAGCGGTCGTGCAGGCAAGTTTGGCGCCTACCAGTCAGAGCAGGCGCTGCTCAAAGAGGTGGCTGAAGCGGTAGGCTTATTACCCCAGGGCGAACAGCGCTGGTGTCGCCATCCACTGGCTTGGCTTGTCGAAGCCGCTGATGATATCTGCTATGCCCTCCTGGATCTGGAAGATGGTTTGGAAATGGGCATCCTGCGTTATGAAGAAGTCGTCGAAATACTTCGCCAGATTGCCGGCGAGTTTCCGCCCGAATATGCCGATATGCAGGCCCGCAATGTGTCCCAGCGACGCCGTATTGCGCTGCTAAGAGGCGCGGCCATGGAACGCGCGGTTAATGATGTCGGGGCGGTGTTCGTGCAGCATGAGCAGGCGCTGCTGAGCGGCACGCTCAGTAATGACCTTTAGAGCTGTGCCACCCTGATCTGGGGTGGGGCGTTCAGGCGGCGAAGCAGTTGGCTCGAGAGCGCATTTTTCAGAATGAGCGTAAGGCAAAGCTGGAGATAGGCGCTTATACGACGCTGGGTATTCTGTTGGAAGCCTTTATTGGCGCTGCGCACGAGCTTCACCATACAGGGCATTCATCGTTTAAACACCAGCGTGTATTGGCCCTGATAGGAGAAAACACGCCCCTGCCATCCTGGCCGCTCTACGATAGCTATCGGCGAATGCTGGACTTTATCGGTGGGATGACAGACCACTACGCGGTGGATCTAGCCCAGGAGATGGGCGGCCGTCTGCGCGGTGATTGAGTACTGCGTTAAACCGAAGGCTGGCTCAGGTGCTTCAACTCCATCAACTGAGCGCGCTCAAGCAGCACATTAATGACTTTGTCATGGATGGCATCGTTGAGCGGGCCTGGGGTCAGCTCGGTTATCTGCTTGGCAAGAGTATCACCGCTAACTACCAGAATGTCCGGGGCGGCTTCGCTGTTATCTATTTTCCAACCCGGCAGCACCAATACACCCCGTACGGGCACGGGCACACCGCAGCGTCGCTCAAGCCAGTGAGTCAGCCAGCTAACTCCTTGACGTGTTTTATGCAGCGGTCGGCGCTCTTGCCAGTGCGGAAAGCGCAACCGTTCGCGCTCCACCGCCACTGTGTTGAGCTCATTGCCATCGGTACCAATGGCGAGTGTTCTTGCCCGTGTCTCGACCACGAATACGCCATGGGGGTTACGACGACGTGATCAATCGTGAAGCTATCGGTGGGGACATCGTGAAATACGTAGTAAGGGTGGGCGTCCGGGCGAACCAAGCGCTCGAGTTCCTGGCCAACGGCGAGTTCGCAGGCTAAGCCTAATTTTAAGCGCCGAATACGCTGATAGTCGCGTACCAACAGCAGTGAAAACGCCAGTACAAGTAAGGTGCTGAGTAGACCATAGAGTGCCCATTCGACCCAGTCTTGCCGCTCTACAAACAGCATGCGCCCCATCCCGTAAACAAGCGGGGCGAGGCTGATAATGGGCCCTAATGCGCCATTTAAAAATAGGCTGGAAAACGCTTTGTCAAGACGCTGCCGTAGCGCTTGGCCCGGTTCATGAAGGGGAGCGTTGAAAGGGGAGTGAACGCGAGCATCATGCAGGCTGCGCAGCGCAAGGACAATACTGGCCATTGCTGCCATGGGGAATAGAAAGATCAGGGGTAGCACGTATTCCAGCCAAGCCATTGCAGTGCCTTGCTCTATAGAGACTTATCCGGTAGTAAGCCCTGACGATAAGTCATAGTGGTGTAGAGGCCTAACCTCCAGCGAGTTTAACCTGGTAACCCAGATCGCTTAATGCTTGACGCAGGGTATCGCGATGATCGCCTTGAATTTCAATAACACCCTCTTTAACGGCTCCACCTGTTCCACAGCGCTTTTTAAGCGTTTTTGCCAAGGTTTTAAGCTCTTCGCTAGGCAGTGGAATGCCACTAATGGTCGTCACGCCTTTGCCTTTCCGGCCACTCGTTTCGCGGCGAATGCGTACCACGCCATCCAGTGCCGCTAGACGCTGCTGCTCACTCAGCTCATCGCAGTGGCAGGCATCAAGTGGTTCCCGGCAGGTAGGGCAGGTTTTGCCATGTTCGGTGGAGTAAACCAGCCCACCGAGCTGATCGCGTAAAGAGCCCATCATCCTCCTCCCATTGAGTGTTGAGGCACAGGGGTATGCCAGTACTCACGCGTGAGTCGCTCCACCACAGCGGGTAGCTGATACATATTACTGATCATAATAGCGTTTTCAGGCGTTGTTTCAGCATCTGGGAAACGGTTCAAGTGGATCACCGTCATCCCCGCTTGAAGCGCTGCGCGAACACCTACCAAGGCATCGTCTATGGCAATGCAGTCATGCGCTGAATAGCCCATGATACTCGCTGCATGTAGATGTAGACAGGGCTCGGGCTTCCAGCAATTGGCGGTATAGCCACTGAAAAAACGCTTGCCGAAGTAGCGGCTAAGCCCGGTCGCTTCTAAAGCCGTGTGAATTTTGCTTTCAGGCCCATTAGAAACCACTGCGCTGGGATACGCCGACAAGGTATCCAGCGCTTCTTGGGCGCCGGGTATCGTCGTCAGCTCCTGGGCAAGCCGGGTGGCTAGATTGGCCCGCATAGAGGCTTCCATGCGGTCAAGCTGTTCAGGGTCAACCTCACCAAAGCGTTGTTGCAGTTCAGCAACGATGCGTCGAAAGCACGCTCCGCGAAACTCGCCAAGATAATCACTAGACGCGAAAGGCAGGCCGATTGAATTAAGACCGGTAGCCATCTCTTCGGCCAGAAGCGGTTCGCTATCGACAAGAGTGCCATCACAATCAAACAGCAAAAGTGGGAGCGGCATTGTGGTTCCTTGCAGCGGCTTATGCACTGCCAGTATTAGTTGAAGCCATCCATACTGCTATTGAACGGGATTTTACGTCATTTGTGAACACTGTTTTGTTATTTTTTGCTTGCCTGAACGCGACTCTTGAGCCAGCTTAAACGGCTACGATCATTTTTCTGGCTTCTTTTATAAGCCATCTAGCGTCAGTGGTGCAGTCGTGCAAGCGTTGGAAATGGCCAAGCTGCGCCGAAGGGACGGTAGGGATACACTATCGAGTCATAAACACAACATGGAGAATGCCTAATGCGATTAACCCCTTGGATGCTACCTTTTGCGCTCAGCGCTGCTTTACTAACGACGACGGGCTATGCATTGGCCGATAGCCATGAGTCAGAGGGTGAACAGCATGAGCCTCTGGATGATGCAGCACTTGAAGAGGAGTACGGTATTAAAGCGGGGTCGGTGAAACGCGACGAGGATATGTCATCCAGTGATGCCGATGACACCGATGAACAGGCCCGCGCCCGTGAAGAGGAGGAGGAAGAAGAGAAAAATGAAGGGGTAGCCACCAGCGAGGGCGAGGCTGACGTAGAACTAGAGCCTGGTAAGAGTGAAGAGCGAAACCCTGAAGCTGGCACGGGTGGCACTGGCAGCCCGGAAGACGCTATTCATAGCAGCGAAGAGGAAAATAGCGAAGATGATGAGGATGGCACCGACGACAGTGAGTAACGTCAGTGCCTAAGCGCTACTTGGCGAGCCTGCGCGAGTTAGCGCTACTACGCTGGTGGTAAGGCTTCATTGTGCGCTGGCTGGTAACCCACCAGGGGGCCTGCTTACCGCTCATTGAGTTGAGCAGCGCTTTTTGCATGACGAGGCCAGCTTCTATGCTGGCCTCGAGTTTTCGGTCACCATGCGTTGATTTTCTTGCATCATTTTGGGACTGAAAAACGGCTGGGTTTGCCATAAATGCTGTCGCATAGTGATGGTCGATAAAGACGTCGACCATAGCTCAAAGGCCATGATGCCGACTTTCCATATATCGAACATCGCTACCGGGGTAGTGGGCATTAGGGACAGGGGAGTTGTCGATTTCATCAGCGTTGTGGCCTCCTTGCTGGAACACGAGACGTCGTGGCCTCAACACCAGTGTTAGCGCATCAATGCTGCATTGCAACATCTATTTAATTAGCCACAAAAAAGACGACCGATTGGTCGTCTTTTTCGAAAGTGTGGCAATGCAGCGCTTACTTGACCTTAGGAGCCAGCTCGCCGCGCTCATAGCGCAGGAACATCTCTTCCAGGCTAATCGGCTTAATCTTGCTGGCGTTGCCCGCCGTACCAAAGGCTTCGTAGCGAGCGATACATAGATCGCGCATCGCGGTAACGGTCTCTTTCAAGAACTTACGCGGGTCGAATTCCGACGGGTTCTCCGCCAGGAAGCGACGCACTGCACCGGTAGACGCCAAGCGCAGGTCGGTATCAATGTTGACCTTGCGCACGCCATGCTTGATACCCTCAACGATCTCCTCGACGGGAACGCCGTACGTTTCGGGGATCTCACCGCCATACTGGTTAATCACTTCCAGCCACTCCTGGGGAACAGAAGAGGAGCCGTGCATGACCAGATGAGTGTCCGGAATCCGTGCGTGAATCTCTTTAATGCGCTGAATAGAGAGCGTGTCACCGGTAGGGGCTTGGTGAATTTGTAAGCACCGTGGCTGGTGCCAATGGCAATCGCCAGCGCGTCCACGTGGGTCGCTTTCACAAATTCGGCAGCTTCTTCCGGGTCGGTCAGCAACTGCTCCATATCCAGCTTGCCTTCTGCGCCGATGCCGTCTTCTTCACCGGCCATGCCGGTTTCCAGGCTACCCAGGCAACCCAGCTCGCCCTCGACGGAAACGCCACAGGCGTGAGCCATTTCCACCGCGCGACGAGTAACGTCGACGTTATAGTCGTAGTCGGTAGGCGTTTTGCCATCTTCGCCCAGCGAGCCATCCATCATCACCGAGGAGAAACCGAGCTGAATAGAACGCTGGCAGATTGCAGGGCTCGTGCCGTGATCCTGGTGCATGACCACAGGGATGTGCGGAAACTCTTCCACGGCCGCCAAAATCAGATGGCGCAGGAAAGGTGCCCCGCATACTTACGCGCGCCAGCAGACGCTTGGACAATAACCGGTGAGTCGGTGGCATCCGCTGCCTCCATAATGGCGCGCATCTGCTCAAGGTTATTGACGTTAAACGCCGGAATGCCGTAGCCGTATTCGGCGGCGTGGTCGAGCATCTGGCGCATGCTGATCAAAGCCATGAAATTACCTTATCTATGTGGTAGAGACTGGGTGGTCAAGATTGAGCTGTCAGTTTGAACGGTGATGAGCGTTCAGGTTCAAATCGTACTGTTTCAGGTCGGACAATGTTAACCGCGTTTGGCGGCGGCTTCGAGTGCCGCAACGGCTGGCAACTGCTTGCCTTCGACATACTCAAGAAAGGCGCCGCCAGTAGAAATATATGAAACGCGATCCGCAATGGCATATTTATCAATGGCTGCTAAGGTGTCACCGCCGCCGGCAATAGAGAAACCTGCACTATCGGCGATGGCTTGAGCAAGCACCTGGGTGCCTTTACCAAACTGATCGATCTCAAAGACGCCAACCGGGCCATTCCATAAAATAGTGCCGGCGTCTTTGAGCATGCTGGCCAAATGTGCAGCGGTATCTGGGCCAATATCCAGAATCATCTCATTGTCAGCCACTTGATCGACCGGTTTGACAGTGGCCTTGGCTGACTCAGAAAACTCGGTGGCGACGACCACATCGGTCGGGAGCGGAATCGAGACTTTTTCCATCAGCGCTTTCGCTTGGCCCACCAAATCGGCCTCATGGAGCGATTTGCCGACATTGTATCCCGCGGCGGCGATAAAGGTGTTGGCGATACCACCACCGACGATCAATTGATCGCATTTCTCCGCCAGCGCGGTGAGTACATCCAGTTTGGTAGAGACCTTCGAGCCACCGACGATGGCGGCCATGGGCCGGGCGGGGTGCGCCAGCGCTTTTCAAGGGCATCCAACTCTTGGGCCAGCAGAGGCCCCGCACAGGCGCTGGGGGCAAAACGCGCTACCCCATGAGTGGACGCCTGGGCGCGGTGGGCGGTGCCAAATGCATCCATGACAAAGATATCGCACAGTGCGGCGTACTGTTTTGCCAGCTGCTCATCGTCTTTTTTCTCGCCGCTATTAAAGCGCACGTTCTCCAGCAGTACGACGTCGCCATCGGCGAGATCCAGCGTTTCACCGAGATAGGCTTTGATCAGCGGCACGGGGCGGCCTAATAGTTCGCCTAAGTGCTCAGCCACCGGCGCGAGGGAGAATTCATCAGCGGGTTCGCCTTCGGTGGGGCGCCCCAAGTGGCTCATCAACATCACCTTCGCCCCAGCCTTTGCGGCGGCTTGGATGGTTGGCAGTGCGGCACGCAAGCGGGCGTCGCTGGAGACGCGGCCGTGTTTGATGGGCACATTCAAATCTTCACGAATCAGCACGCGTTGTCCTTCCAGGGAAGGTCAGTCATCTTTTACATTCATGGAAGCGGTTTCCTCGTGTTTAGGCCGTGGAACTCAATATAAACAGCTAATGCAAATAGGTTACGTTTCTGTCGAAAGTCTGGCCAGTCGCTGGCTAATGTCGAGCATACGGTTAGCGAACCCCACTCGTTGTCAAACCAGCACAGCAACTTGATAAGGCGCTCGCCTGCGACCCGGGTTTGAGTAGCGTCCAGGATGCCTGAGCGTGGGTCGTGATTAAAATCAACCGACGCCATGGGGGCTTCAGTATAGCCAAGCACACCCTTTAAGCGCTGCTGACTGGCGGCCAGCAGCAGTGCGTTGACATCGTCCCGGTGGGTGTCCCGGCTGACGGTGAGCGCCACGTCCATGGCCGAGACATTGATTGTGGGTACGCGTACGTGCAGACACTCAAAGCGGCCCGCTAGATGGGGCATCAAGCGGCTGATGCCGAGCGCCAAGCCGGTATCCACCGGCACAATAGAGTGCATCGCCGAGCGGGTAAGGCGAAGGTCCGTCTGGTGGTAGGCATCGATCACCGGCTGGTCGTTCATCGCCGAGTGAATCGTCGTCGTCACACCATGCTCCAGGCCGAGGGCTTCGTCGAGAACGGTCAGTAGTGGCACCAGGCAGTTGGTCGTGCAGGAAGCGGCAGAGAGAATGCGCTGAGACAGCGCTAGCTCGTTCTCATTGATGCCCCACACAATGGTGGCATCGACATCGTTCTCCGCTGGCTGGGAAAACAGTAGCCGCTTGGCACCAGCTTCCAGGTGTAGCTCGGCGGTGGCGCGATCTTTAAAGCTTCCAGAGCACTCCAGCACCAGATCCACATCGAGCGCTTTCCAGGGTAGCTTGCGTGGGTCTTGCTCGCAGAGTACTTGGATGCGATGGCCGTCAACGATAAGGGTCTGGCCGTCGTTATCGACGTCACCGGGAAAGCGACCATGGGTAGTGTCGTAACGGGTCAGGTACGTGATGGTCGCCAGATCAGACATTTCATTAATGGCCACCACTTCAAGCTCAGGGTGGTGCCGCTCAATGAGCGCCCGTAAGACGCACTGGCCGATGCGTCCGTAACCGTTAATGGCGATGCGATACCTGGGAGCAGAATTAGCCATGCGGGAGAGTGGCTCTTAAAAGTGTTTCGATGATCGATAAAGTCGAGAACGCTTTGCGATGATAACGTATTTTAGCGGGCGATTCTCATCAACTGCCGTTGCCCATCAGTGAATTAAAGCCGATCAATCGCCAGGCCAGTGGCAGCAGCAGCGCAGTGAAAATACCCGTCAGGCTCATGCCCAGTGAGGCAAAAGCGCCAGCCGTAGGGCTGATCTCAAACGCTCTTACCGTGCCGATGGCGTGGCCATTGAGACCCAGGGCAAAACCGATCAAGCGATCATCTTGGATATCCAGCCAACGCGCTGCCAAGCTAACACAGGGAATGGTAATCACCCCGGTGACCAGCAGTGCACCCAGTAGCAGTGCGGTGGTGCCACCGAGCTGCTCGGTAATGCCGATAGCAATTGGCGCGGTCACTGATTTAGCGGCAATGGAAGCGAGTACGTTGTCCGAGCTGCCTAGTAACCAGGCAATGCCCAGCGAGTAGCAAGCCGCCAGTGTCGCCGCGATGGGTAAGCAAATCGCCAGTGGACGCCACAGCTCAACGATCCGCGGCAGCTGTTGATAGAGCGGCATGCCCAGCGCCACCGTGGCGGGCCCCAACAGCACCGTTAACCATGTGGCCCCCTGCTGGTAGGTGGCGTACGGCAGCCCTATTAGCGCCAACGCCCCCGCTAGCAGCAGCGCTGCGATCAAGATAGCGGGCAGCCATGAGGGGCGCTTTAAACGCTGAAACAGCAGACTGCCAAGCAAATAGGCAGCCAGCGTTAACCCGACTGCAAACAGTGGGGTGGTGGTTAATAGCGTGAGCAACGAGGAGTTATCGGGCATGGGGTTGCCCGATTAGCCGCTTGAGCAACCACAGCGTGGTCACCACGCTGAGTAACGTACCAGCACTAAGGCGATAAGGATAGCCGTCCACTGTCCAGCCAGCTCGCCGATGATAAAAAACACCCCAACAACGCCGGGCATAATCAGCATGGCGAGTAGCGCAATCAGCGGCTGGGCGGCAGCGGCAATGCTGTTCGGAACACGGCCCCGCACGGCGAGCGTCGCGCAGAGCAGCAGCATCCCAATCACGCCTGAAGAGATCGGCAAAGCGGTGAAGTGGATCACCACTTCACCGATCAGCCAGTAGCTAATCAACCATAGAAAGCCACTGAGTGCTGGCATGGCTTAGCCGAGTAGTTCGTTGGCTTGTTTGACCACATTGTCGACGGTAAAGCCGAAGTGCTTGAACAGATCCCCGCTGGCGCAGATTCGCCGTAGGTGGTCATGCCTATCACGCGGCCATCCAGCCCCACATACTTGTACCAGTAGTCGGCGTGGGCGGCTTCGATGGCGATACGCTTGGTGACCGCTTTGGGCAGTACGCTTTCGCGGTACTCGGCGTCCTGACCGTTAAAGCGGTAGGCCGACGGCATGGAGACGACGCGTACCGCTTTGCCCTGCTGCTCGAGCTCGTCGGCGGCGTCCATGGCAAGCGCCACTTCAGAACCGGTGGCAATCAGAATCAGCTCGGGTGTTCCTTCGCTATCTTTCAGGACATACGCCCCGTTTTGAATCGACGCCAGCTGCGCTTTGGTGCGCTGCTGATGGGGCAGGTTCTGGCGTGACAGCACCAGTGCCGTGGGGCCTGAGTGACGCTTGATGGCCGCATCCCAGGCCGCGGCGGTTTCCACCGCATCGCAGGGGCGCCAGGTGTTCAGGTTAGGCGTGGTGCGCAGGCTGGTGAGCTGCTCAATGGGTTGGTGGGTCGGGCCATCTTCACCCAAGCCGATGGAGTCGTGGGTAAACACGTAAATCACCTGCTGACCCATCAACGACGCCATGCGGATCGAGTTGCGCATGTACTCCATAAAGATCAGGAAGGTCGCGCCGTAAGGTACCAGGCCGCCGTGCAGGGCGATGCCGTTCATGACCGCCCCATGCCGAACTCGCGTACCCCGTAGTGCAGGTAGTTGCCGCTGGCGTCTTCCGGGGTAATCGCTTGGGCGCCTTTCCAGAAGGTCAGGTTCGACGGCGCCAAGTCGGCGCTGCCGCCCAGCAGCTCCGGCATTTTCGGGCCAATGGCATTTAACACTTCAAAGGAGGCTTTGCGTGACGCAATCGTTTCGCCACGCTCTTGGGCCTGCTCGATCAAGGCTTCGGTAGGCAGTTCTGCTGGCAGTTGGCGCTTCATGCGGCGCTTGAATTCACGCGCTTCCGTGGGGAAGGCTTCAGCATAGCGGGCAAAGCGCGCTTCCCACTCCTGCTGGCGAGCCTTGCCTTCAGAGCGAGCATCCCAAGCCGAGTAGATCGGTTCAGGTATATGGAACGGCGCATGAGGCCAGTCGAGCTGGGTGCGTGCCAGGGCCACTTCGTCGTCGCCTAAGGGCGCACCGTGGGCGTCCTCTTTGCCCTGCTTGTTGGGCGCACCAAAGCCAATGATGGTCTTGCAGATAATCAGGCTCGGCTTATCGTCGTGGCTCTTGGCCAGCTCAATAGCGGCTTTCACCTCTTCAGGCTTGTGGCCATCCACATTGGGCACCACGTGCCAGCCGTAAGCCTCAAAACGCTTGGCGGTATCGTCGGTAAACCAGCCTTCCACTTCCCCATCGATCGAGATGCCGTTGTCGTCATATAGAGCGATCAACTTACCCAACTGCTGGGTACCGGCCAGCGAGGCGGCTTCGTGGGAGATACCCTCCATTAAGCAGCCGTCACCCAAAAAACACCAAGTGTGGTGATCCACAATGGTGTGGCCAGGGCGGTTAAACTGCGCTGCCAGGGTTTTTTCGGCAATGGCGAAGCCCACTGCGTTGGCAAAGCCCTGACCCAGCGGGCCGGTGGTGGTCTCGATGCCCGGAGCGTAGCCAAATTCCGGGTGGCCCGCGGTGGGGAGTGCAGCTGGCGGAAATTCTGCAGCTGTTCCAGGCTCAGCTCGTAGCCACTCAGGTGGAGCAGTGAGTAGAGCAGCATGGAGCCGTGGCCATTGGAGAGCACAAAGCGGTCACGATCGGCCCACTTGGGGTCTTCGGGGTTGTGCTTGAGGTAGTCATTCCATAGCACCTCAGCGATATCAGCCATGCCCATGGGGGCGCCGGGATGGCCGGATTTGGCCTTCTGAACGGCATCCATGGAGAGGGCGCGAATGGCATTGGCTAGCTCAAAACGGGACGGCATGGGGTGCTCCTCGCCTGAAAACAGAAATTATAAAGGCGCTATTGTCGCTGACTTCCCATGTGTCGGCAAATCTAGCGGCAAATTCTGAGGATCACGTTCTGGGAAGCATCGCCCACAGCGTGTAGACTCTGCCTCCCGAAGCGGTAGAAAAATAATGCTGCCGCTTCACTAATACGGGCAGGGGTCACCTGCCATGATTTCCTGCTGATGCTGTGGACTACTATCTACAGCCGTCATACAGAGGGTAGAGTGCGCGATGAGCGAATATTCCCTGTTTACCTCCGAGTCCGTCTCCGAAGGTCACCCCGATAAGATTGCCGATCAGATCTCTGACGCGGTGCTAGATGCCATTATCGCCCGGGATAAACAGGCGCGTGTTGCCTGTGAAACCATGGTGAAAACCGGGGTGGCGATTATTGCCGGCGAGATTACCACCTCCGCCTGGGTCGATTTAGAAACCCTCGTACGCGATGTGATTATCAGCATTGGCTATAATTCGTCTGACGTCGGTTTTGACGGCGCGACCTGCGGCGTGGTTAACCTGATAGGCAAGCAGAGTGTCGATATCGCCCAGGGCGTTGACCGCAGTAAGCCGGAAGATCAGGGCGCTGGCGATCAGGGTCTGATGTTTGGCTATGCGACCAACGAAACCGATTCATTTATGCCCGCGCCAATCCACTACTCTCACCGTTTAGTCGAGCGTCAGGCTGAGCTGCGTAAAAATGGCTTACTGCCATGGCTACGCCCGGATGCCAAGAGCCAGGTCACCTTCCGCTATAACGCCGAAGGCCAGCCCTGTGGTGTCGATGCCATTGTTCTGTCTACCCAGCACGATCCCGACATTGACCAAGAAGACCTGCGCAAAATGATCAAGCGCGAGGTCATCGAGCAGGTGATCCCCGCTGAGTGGTTGGATGAGAGTACCCAGTACCATATCAACCCCACCGGCAAATTCGTCATTGGCGGCCCGGTAGGTGACTGCGGGCTGACCGGGCGTAAAATCATCGTCGATACCTACGGCGGCATGGCACGTCACGGTGGTGGCGCGTTCTCGGGCAAAGACCCTCTAAAGTGGATCGCAGCGCCGCCTATGCGGGCCGCTATGTGGCCAAGAACGTGGTGGCCTCGGGCCTGGCTGACAAGTGTGAGATTCAGGTCTCCTACGCAATTGGTGTTGCCGAGCCGACCTCGGTCTCCATCGATACGTTCGGCACGGGGAAAATTGACGATGCCAGGATCGTAGCGCTGGTTCGCGAGCACTTCGACCTGCGCCCCTACGCGATCACCAAAATGCTTGACCTGCTTCATCCCATGTATCAGCTCACCGCTGCTTACGGCCACTTTGGACGGGCGCCGTTCGAGCACAGCTACACCTGGAGCGACGATAAAGGCCAAGCGCATACCGAAACCTTTACCGCCTTCCCGTGGGAAAAGGTCGATAAAGCGGAAGCGCTGCGTAAGGCTGCCGGTTTGTAAGCGCTTAGCCGCCTGAAGCTAACCCCAGCGCCTCCTGCTCCATGCAGGGGCGTTTCTATTGGGGCACATGGATGAAGGTTGTGATGAGAATGGTTTTCGATTATAGTGCGCGCGCTGGTAAATGCGTATCAGTACTGGCGCTATCTGTCCAGTGCAGCCGCTGTAATCGTTACACCTCTACCAATAGTGATGGGTGCTCCATGAGACGTCTTCTTGTTGTGACCGGATTCTCCACCCTGCTAGGCCTGGCTTCGACCTCGATCCTGGCGGGCGACACGCAATACCCCTTGACACTGAACAACTGCGGGGTAGAAGTGACCTTCGATCAGGCACCCGAGCGGGCGATTGGTCTGGGACAGGCCAGTGCGGAGATCATGCTGATGCTTGGGCTCGAAGACAGGATGGTAGGCACCGCCTTCTGGCCCAATCAGGTCTTGCCGCAGTTGGCCGAGGCCAATGCCAAGGTGGAGGTCTTGACGGTCGAGTTTCCGACCTTCGAATCCATTCTGGCCAAAAATCCGGATCTCGTCACGGCTGCGCTACCTAGCCTGATCGGCCCCTCCAGCAGAGTGGCGACGCGGGAGGACTTCGATAACGTGGGGTGGCGACCTACTTGTCCCCCAACACCTGCGTTGCCGAAGACGCGGCCAAGGACAAGTTCGGTTACGGCAGTCGCGATCAGCGCTGGAGTATGGACGGCCTGTATCAGGAGATCGACGAGATGGCTCGGATATTCGACGTTGACGAGCGAGGCCAGGCACTGATCGAAGATCTTGAGCAGCGCGAAGCGGTACTACGGTCAGAGACGCCGGAGGATAGTGACCCGCTCTCCTTTGTCTTCTGGTTCTCCAGCCCGTCGCCGTCTGCCGATGCCTACCTTGGCGGTAAAAACGGCGCTTCTGGCTTCATTGCGGACGTGCTCGGGGGAACCAATGCCATCGACTCTGATGCGGAGTGGCCGGCACTTGGGTGGGAAAGCATCATCGCGGCCGATCCTGACGTCATCGTAGTGGCCCGCGTCGACCGTAACCGCTGGGATCTGGATAACTCAGACGCCAAGATCGAGTTTCTCAACTCGGATCCCGCGACCCGCGAAATGAAAGCGGTCAAGAACGGGGCGATCGTGGTTATGGACGGTCATGCGATGGATCCGACGGTGAGGACGATCTTCGGTGCCGAAGAGGTGGCGGAACAGTTGAAGGCGCTTGGTCTGAGATGAGCGCCACACTTGACATGTCGCAAACGGCTGAGCGCCTACCTCGCCTAGTAGGGGTGGCAGGACTGCTGCTCTGCTCGTTGGTAGCGATTGGGCTGGTGGTGGGTATCAGCGTCGGGATCGGCGATATGCCGATCCCGCTGTCTACCACTTATGCAGTGATCACTAACAAGCTGGGTTGGACGTCGTTCGAACTCAATCGTATCCACGAAGCCATCGTCTGGGATTACCGCTTGAGCCGGGCGTTGGTGGCTGCCTTCTGTGGTGCCGGGCTGGCACTGGCGGGCGCCATTATGCAATCAATGCTGCGCAATCCGCTGGCAGAGCCCTATGTGCTGGGCATCTCAGCCGGGGCATCGACCGGCGCCGTACTGATCGTCATGCTGGGTCTGGGCGCTGGCGCGGTGTCGCTTTCAACGGGAGCGTTCGTGGGTGCCTTCGCCGCCTTTCTGTTCGTGGCGCTTCTCTCGAACGGTGCTCGCGGCGGGGCTGATCGCACGATATTGGCCGGTGTTGCGGCCTCGCAGCTGTTCAACGCCGTGACCTCCTATTTCGTCACCACTGCAGGCAATGCGCAGCAGGCGCGCGACGTGATGTTCTGGCTGCTCGGCAGCTTCGGTGGCGTGCGCTGGCCGGATTTTATTCTGGTGTCGGTTGTGGTCGGGTTGGGGCTGGTGGCGTGCCTGTGCTACGCGCGGGTGCTGGATGCGTTTGCCTTCGGCGATGAGGCCGCCGCCTCCCTGGGGGTCAATGTCGGTCAAACGCGGATCGTCCTGTTCGCCCTTACCGCTGTCATAACGGCCACCATCGTCAGCATGGTCGGTACCATTGGCTTCGTGGGCCTGGTGGTTCCCCATGCGGCGCGTTTCGTGGTGGGCCCACGCCACGCCGTCCTGCTGCCTGCCTGTGCCATCGTGGGGGCGATCTTCATGGTGGTAGCGGATATCGCCTCTCGCGTGCTGATTCCGCAGCAATCTTTGCCGATCGGCGTGGTCACGGCGCTGGTGGGCGTGCCGTTCTTCTCTGTCATTCTTTATCGGTTACAGCGCGTATCATGAGTATCACGGCAGATAATCTGATTTGGAAAATCGGCACCAAGACGGTGATTGATGGTGTCTCCTTCAAAGCCGAACCGGGTAAGCTACTGGGCGTGCTGGGCCCCAATGGCTGTGGCAAAACCTCACTGTTACGGCTGCTGGCCGGGCTGAAGCGGCCACATGCCGGAGAGGTCATGCTGGATGGGCAGGAGCTCTCGACCTTTCGACGTCGAGCCATTGCTCAGCGAGTCGCCTTCATCGAGCAGCACGCCACGACCAATGCCAATCTCAAGGTGATCGATGTGGTCAAGCTGGGCCGCTTCCCGCACCGCTCGATGCTATCCGGCTGGACGCGCGAGGACGATACGGCGGTCAACGCAGCGCTGGAGCGTACCGGCATGAGCGTAAAGCGGGACGATGCCTGGCATAGCCTCTCCGGGGCGAGAAACAGCGCACCCATGTGGCGCGCGCCCTGGCCCAGTCACCCCAAGAGCTGATCCTTGACGAACCCACCAACCATCTGGATGTGCAGCATCAGGTCAACCTGTTGCGGCTGGTCTCCAGCCTGCCGATGACCAGTATCATGGCACTCCATGACCTCAACCATGCCGCGATGTACTGTGATCGATTGATCGTTATGCAGGCAGGTAGAATCGTCGCCACCGGTACGCCGGAAGAGGTGCTGACCCAGCGCCTGCTGCGTGATGTCTTTTCGGTCGATGCCCATGTGGAAACCTCACCCCATCATGCTCGGCCGCATATTCAGTTCGTGCGCTAGGTGGTGACGCTAATATCCTTGTTTTCCGCACTGCATCGCGGTTAGTTTAAGATAAATGAAACTTAACGCGTGCGGATGGAAGCGCCGTCTCTTTTCCTTTTCATCATGTGAGGATGGGTATGCAGGGCTGGCGGTGGGTCATGAAAGTGGGATGGCTGGGTGGCCTGTTAGCCATGACGCTCACGGCGCAGGCAGAGGAGTGCCCAGGTTGGCCCACTGAGCGGCTGGCGCAGGAAAGCCAGGCGCTGGCTGAGCAGGTGCGGCGCTGGGACACCGCCTACCACGATGAGGGGTGGCGCTGATTGACGATGCCCTTTACGACCAAACCGTGGAGCGCCTGGCCAGCTGGCAGCGCTGTTTAGGCGCACAACCGGATCATCGTCCGCTGACGCGGGTGACCAGCAGCAGCGGCACCCTAGAGCACCCAGCGGCCCAGCGCGGTCTCAATAAAACTGATGACGATGGCGTCAGGCGCTTTACCAGCCGCCGGGAAAATCTGTGGATTCAGCCCAAAGTCGACGGCGTGGCGATTACTCTGCGCTATGTCGATGGCGAACTGGTCGAAGCCGTCAGCCGCGGGGACGGCGAACGGGGCCAAGACTGGACAGCGCGTGCCCGACAGCTCCCCGCCGTTCCCAATACGCTACCCGAGCCGATTTCTGCGCTACTCCAAGGCGAGCTGTACTGGCGGATGGAAGAGCACATTCAGGCGCGCTCACCCTCTTCGGGTGCCCGGGGTGCGGTGGCAGGCGCCATGGCACGGTCTTCGCCTGAAGCGGCCACTCTTGAGCATATTGGCCTGTTTGTCTGGGGCTGGCCTGACGGCCCGAACGACATGGAAAGCCGCTTAGCCCAGCTGAGTGCGCTGGGCTTTGATAGCGCTGACTACACCTATCCCTTGGATGATCGCCGTGATGCCGCCTACTGGCGCGATAGCTGGTTTAACGGCCCGCTGCCGTTTGCCACCGACGGCGTGGTGATTAAACAGGCTGAGCGCCCCGGCGTGCGCCACTGGTCATCGTCGCCACCGGAGTGGGCCATTGCCTGAAATACCCGGCCCAGCAGGCGCTGGCGGAGGTGCGCGGCATAGAGTTTCGCGTCGGGCGCACCGGGCGGGTAACGCCGCTGGTATGGCTTAACCCAGTGGTGTTAGAAGGGCGGCGCATCAGCCGCGTCTCGCTAGGCTCCTTGGAGCGCTGGGAGTCGCTGGATGTTCGTCCCGGCGACCAAGTGGCGATTACGCTAGCGGGGCTAACGATCCCCCAGTTAAGCGAGGTGGTCTGGCACACTCAGGAACGCTCACCGCTGTCTCCGCCGCCACCCCAGCGCTATCATCTGCTGAGCTGTTTTGAGTTAACTGTCGGTTGCGAAAGCCAGTTGCTGGCGCGGCTTACCTACCTGGGAGAGCAGCTAGGCATGCAGGGTATCGGTGAAGGTACCTGGCAGGCGTTGATGGAAGCGGGAGTCGTCACCCAGCTACTCGACTGGCTGGACGTTGAGCCCCGCCAGCTGCAGCAGGCCTACGGTATTGGCGAGGCCACCGCCACCTCGCTCACTGAGCAATTTCAAGTCGCCCGTAGTCAGCCGTTTTCGGCTTGGCTAAGGAGCGTTGGGCGCGCCGCCGGGGAGTGAGGCGGTTCGCGGGGAGTGGTATGAGTTAGCGAGTTACCAGCGCGAACAGTGGCAAGCCGTTCCAGGCGTTGGCCCGGTGCGTGCTGAGGCGCTGCTCGCGTTTTTCAGTCACCCGGAAGTGCAGCGCATGGCCGCACAGCTTAATCAAGCGGGGTTGCTGGTTTTTAACGGCTCAATCACTAACCAAGCCCGGTGAGGCGCAGCATTAAACCGAGATAAAGCGGAATCAGCAGCGGCGCAAGCAGTGTCGTTACCAGCACCGCTAATGCCCCTTTTGCGGCTGAATGCCCAGCTCCATGGCCACGACCACCACATTGGAGGCCATGGGCACCACGCCCAGCAGCAGCAGCGCTAAGGCCAGCTCCGTGGAAAGTGGCGCGACCCACTGAAGTAGCAAAACGGCTGCAAGCATGACCAATGGCCACATCAGGTAGCGTAGGCCTAAGCAAGTGACCACAAAGCGCGTATCCCAGGCGGAAAGCGTCACTTGGCTAAGCGTCATACCAATAATCATCATCCCCAGCAGGGTATAGGTGGCAGGGAACACTGCCAGCGAATTCATTACCGCAGCGGGCATAGTGACTTCGAGAGTGCTGAGCAGCAACGCTAGCAGGAACGCATAGATAAGCGGTAAGCGAGAAATTTTGATCAGGCTTTCACGTACTGAAAAACGCCCGCGTGCGCTAAGGTAAAAGCCTACGGTAAATTCGTAGATATTAATTCCCAGCATACAGAACAGGTAGAGGGTGACACCTTCGGGGGCAGCAAAATCAACGCAATCGGTAGGCCAAAATAGCCGGTATTGCCCGTTCCCGAAGAGAACGCCAACAGGGCCGCTTCCTGCTCACCAAAACGGTGGCGAGTGAGGCGTTGTACCACCAGCGCCATCAGGCTTGCCACAATGAACAGCGCTAATGTGAGCAACAGGTAGCCAGGTGTCGGGCCGCCGTTCATCAGCGCGCGAAAAATCGTAAACGGGGCAATCAGGTAGACCAGCAGCGTCGCAATCGGGCGGGGGTCTATTTTCAAGCGTTGAGCGGCTATCCAGCCTAGCCCGACATACCCCAATAACATCAGTAGTGGCCCCATTAAGGCGCTGGGTGCTAAATCCATGATGGCTCCCGATAAAATAGTATGAACGGCTAACATGAGCCGAATTAAAGGCCAAGCGTGGAATCTTTCATTAGCCCCAGCGCGATGGAACAGCGAGAATACCCCAAAATATCATCATTATTAATCACTCATAAGGAAGTCCCATGAGCAGCCATGAGCATCCGCTAGGTATCAGCTTTGAATTCTTTCCGCCCAGTACCGATGCCGGGCGCGACAAGCTGATCCGCGTTCGCGATGAATTGGCCGCACGCAAACCACGGTTTTTTTCGGTGACTTACGGTGCAGGCGGGTCTACCCAGGCGCGTACGCGTCAGGTGGTGCGCGAGGTCAGCGAGAGCGGTATCAGCACCGCGCCACACCTCTCTTGCATCGGTAGTGAAAAATCTCAGCTACGTGACTTGCTGTTGCAATATCGTGAGGAGGGCGTGGATAGCTTGGTCGCGCTGCGAGGTGATATGCCCTCGGGGATGGGGAGCATTGGCGAGCTGCGCTATGCCAACGAACTGGTTGAGTTTATCCGCGCGGAAACCGGTGACCATTTCGACATCGCGGTGGCGGCTTACCCTGAATCTCATCCACAGGCGCCTAACCTTGATAAGGATGTGGAGAACTTCGCGCGTAAAATGAAGGCAGGAGCCAATATGGCCATTACCCAGTACTTCTTTACCGCCGATGCCTATTTCAATTTCGTTGATAAAGCCCGTGCGTTGGGCGTCGAGCAGCCGATTATTCCCGGCATCATGCCGATTACCAACTACACCAAACTGGCGCGTTTCTCTGACGCCTGCGGTGCCGAGATCCCGCGTTGGATTCGTAAGCAATTGGAGTCCTATGGTGACGACAGCGAAGCGATTGCCGCTTTTGGCACCGATGTGGTGAGCCGTCTTTGCCAGCGCCTACTGGATGGTGGTGCGCCAGGCCTACACTTCTACACGCTTAATCAAGCGGCGCCGGTGCTGAAGATCGTTGATAACCTGACAGACTAACTACCTCGTTTATTGATGAACCTTGTACGCATTAAAAACCCCGCTCAACCATTGTTGAGTGGGGTTTTTGATGCTTGGCGATTAGCGGCTTACATCAATCAGCCCGCTTGCGCCGTTTTGTTACCACCGCCATGTAGCTTGCGCTGCATCACGAACAGCACGATACCAATCGCAAGGCCAATAATGTCGGTGTAGATACCGCCGTAGATCAAGAACATCGCCCCCACCAGCATCAGCACGCGCTGTAAGGCGTTAACCGGCCCAAAGAACCACGCCTGCACCATTCCAGAGAGCAGAACAATGCCCAGGGTTGCGGTAACCCCGACGCGGAGGATCTGCATGGCGGAGCCTTCCATCAGCATGGCCGGGCTGTAGAAGAACATAAACGGCACGATGAACGCGGCCAAGCCAATCTTGAACGAGGCCACCGAGGTGCCCATGGGGTTGTCGCCAGAGATACCGGCGGCTGCATAGGAGGCTAAGGCAACGGGCGGGGTAATCGCTGAGACGACCGCAAAATAGAACACGAAAAAGTGCGCTATCAGCGGCTCAATGCCGATATTGATCAAGCCTGGTGCGACCACAGAAGCGGCCACCGCGTAGGCGGCGGTGGTCGGCATCCCCATTCCCAGCAAAATACTGATCAGCATGGCAAATACGAGTGCCAGCAGCTGGCTCACGCCGGCTAAACCAAGCAACAGCGACGAGAAACGCGCGCCCACACCGGTCAATGAGATAACCCCGACGATTAAGCCTGCGCAGGCGCACACGGCGATAATCTGAATCGACATGGTGCCTGCGATCTGCAGGGCTTTAAGAATTGCACGAAAGCCCATTTTATTAGGTGAGAGCCAGCTAACTACCGCGGCCGACGCCGTTGCCAGGGTGCCGGCACGAATCACCGAATAACCCATGAACAGAGCAACAATCAGGATAATAATCGGCGCAAACAAATAAACCTGTTTGACCAGCTTCGAGAACAGCGGGATTTCATCTTTGCGCATGCCACGCATGCCTTTACGGGCGGCTTCAAAGTCGACCATAAAGTAGATAGAAGCAAAATAGAGAATCGCCGGAATGACAGCGGCAAGGGCAATTTCGGTATAGGGGATACCGGTCACTTCAGCCATGATAAACGCACCCGCGCCCATAATCGGGGGCATGATTTGCCCACCGGTTGAGGCTGCGGCTTCAATGGCGCCTGCACTGCGTGCGGGGTAGCCGACTTTCTTCATCAGGGGAATAGTCAATGAACCGGTGGAAACCACGTTACCTGCCGAGGTGCCGTTAATCATACCCATCAAGCCAGAGGCAAAATGGCCACCTTGGCAGGGCCACCCCGGGCACGGCCTGCGGCTGCAAAGGCAAAGTTGACGAAGTAGTCGCCGACTTTAGAAGCCTGCAGGAAAGCGGCAAAAATAATGAACAGAATAATATAGGTCGACGAGACGGCAGTGGTGGGGCCGAGGATACCGGCGTCCGTGTACACCTGACTAAAGAAGCGCTGTAGTGACAGCCCCGGGTAGCCTAAAAACCTGGTAAATAAGGGCCAGCGAATACGTAGGTCAGGAAAACCGCAGAAATAACCACCAGGGCTAAACCTGCTACCCGGCGGGTGAGCTCCAGAATCAGCAGAGAGCCCGCAATAGCCGCCCAGGAAATGCCGGATGGCGCGAAAGAGGTGCCCGTCGACATACGGATATTGGTGTTATAAGCCACCAGTAAATAGCCAGCGCTGGCTAGTGCACAGACCATCAGCACCAAATCGGCAGGGTTGAAACGGTGCCGCGCCTGACGATAAAACCATGACAATACAATGGCACCCGCCGTCGTTGCCATGAGCGGATAGCCGTAGTGCCAGTTTTCAATGCTCGGATCGATGCGCATGGCTTCGCCGCTAAGCGTTTGATACATCAAAAGACCTGCGCCAGGGTATAGGCGGCGGGGATTAGTAACGCGTAGCTAAGCCACTTTATCCAGTCACCTGATGCCTGGTGGTCGTCATCGGCGAAACGGGCGCCGGCAAATAGTCCGTAACCGAGAATTAGCGCACCGGCAATATGCACGATACGAAACGACCAGGTTTCCATCGGATACACGTTGAGTGAAATCAGATGGAAACTTGAGTAAGCGATCGCTAATGCCGCAAATAACAGGAACTGCCAGCCGGTAAATAGGCGGCGGTTGGGTTCAACAACGTCTTCATCGACACCATCGGCAATAGACTCGGGTATCGCTGACGCCGCGTGGGCATCGTCCTTGAGGTCATTGGGGTCTTGGTCGGTTTTGTGACTCATTAGAGTTCACCCTCACAGCAAAAGCAGACAAAGGGGGAGTAGCAGCGAAAGCTGCCCCGCCCGGCGAGGCCGGAAACGGGGCAGCCAGAACGGTGAAGATTGCTTAGTTGATCATGTCATCAGCAATTTCATAGCCGTTCTCTTCGTACCAGCGTGCAGCGCCGGGGTGAAACGGCAGCACGGTGTTGTGCACAATATTTTCCGGAATGGTGGTTTCCGCACTACGGTGTACTGAGCGCATGCGGTCATTGTTTTCCATGGTGGCCTTGGTGACTTCGTAGACGAAATCTTCCGGCAGGTCACAGCCAGCAATAGCGAAGTTCCACATGGAGACTGCGCGAGCGTCCTCTTCCAGCGTAGTGTAGGTATTGGCTGGAATCATGAACTCAGCAACGGGGAAGTTTTCCAGCACCGTGGCCAGCTCTTCTTCATTAAATTCGATGATGTTGACGTCAGTTTGTACTTCCAACTGACTAACGGCGGGGATCGGAATACCAGCCGCGAAGGCAACAACGTCAAGCAGCCCATCCTGCAACTGACCGCCCAGGTCTGACCAGCCGCCGTTACGGCGTTCGAAGTTAACGCCTAGAGTTTCCAGAATCGCTGGGAAGTAAGTGTCAGAGGTTGAGGCAGCCGGGCCAAACCCGATGCGCGCGCCATCAGGGATGTCGGAAATTGTCTCGATACCGCTGTCAGACAGCGCGGTAATGGAGAATGGCGTTTCGTACATGGGGAACATGGCGCAAACGTTATCCATCTTCATGCCCGGCGCCAGCGGGCTTTCGCCTTTAACGGCATCAGACGCGGGGCCCATGGTGGTCAAGCCAAACGCCATATCGCCTGTGTGCACAAGCGCCAGGTTTTGAGTTGGGCCGCCGGTGACTTCGCCACCGCCAGATACGCCTAACTCATCAGCGATAAAGTTTGCCCAGCCTGAACCGTAAACGAAGTAAGTGCCGCCTTGGCTAGCGGTA
This sequence comes from Vreelandella olivaria, assembly GCA_004295565.1. Taxonomy (GTDB): domain Bacteria; phylum Pseudomonadota; class Gammaproteobacteria; order Pseudomonadales; family Halomonadaceae; genus Vreelandella; species Vreelandella olivaria. Next base: position 393,471 of record AP019416.1, read on the forward strand.
CCCACGGTAAAGTTATCGGGCCAATCGGAACGGTCTTGAGCCTGGGCGCTGCTGGCCGCTGCGATAAGCAGGGCGCTGCTGGCGAGGAGCGTGAACGTTTTAGGCATATGTTTGCGCATGGCGAAAATTCCTAGCTGTTATTGGGGTTATATACTGGCGGCTTCAATTAACACCGCCAGTCGATACTGCGTTAAGCAGGTATGCCTGTATATAACAGCGATAGTCGTGCCATTTAAAATTTAGAACTTTAAAATCAGATGCTTGTAATTTTTTATTCAACTTTGGTGGCAAGCCTTAAGCGCCGAAGTGTCCGGGTGTTCGCACGATGACGGCTTTAGGGTGTGCGGATAACCGCACACAAATTGTTTCTTTCGTTCGCTATCGGCTTTGGGGCGTGGGGCGGTTGGGGGTTAATGCGAGGGTTTGCCGGGATCCAGAATACGTACGGGCTGGACATCCTGCTGCTTCTGATCTTCGCGTACCTGGTTGACTCGGGTGGTCATTTCGGTAAGCGCGTCTTCCTCGATGGGTAGTTGCTCGAAGAAATCGCAGCTGACGCATTCCCGGTAGCGAATACCGTTTTGCTCCCAGGCGCGGATACGATCCATTGCCGCGCAGCGCGGGCAGGTGACACCGGCAATAAAGCGTTTAACCGTTGACATTACAGACTCTAGCGCGCAGCGCCCAAGGCGCTGCGCATGGAAAAGCGTGTTTAAAATGCCTTAAGCGGCGCGGATGCCGCTATGGCGCAAGAGCGGCTCTACGCTCGGCTCACGGCCACGAAAGGCGATAAACAGGTCAGCGGCGTCACGGGCGCCGCCCTGCTCAAGAATTTCACGGCGAAAGCGCTGTCCCGTTTCAGGATCAAAGATACCGGCCTCTTCAAAGGCACTCCAAGCATCTGCCGAGAGCACTTCCGCCCACTTGTAACTGTAGTAGCCGGCAGCGTAGCCACCCGCAAATACGTGCCCAAAGCTATTTTGGAAGCGGTTGAAAGGCACTTTAGGCAGTACAGACACTGCTTCACGCACCTCATCTAACAAGGCTTGCACGTCGCTGGCGCTGGGAGCGCTGACTTCATGATGCAGGCGCAGATCAAACAGCGAGAACTCGATTTGACGCATCATGCCCATGGCCGACTGGAAATTCTTGGCCGCCTGGAGTCGCTCAAGCAGCTCTGCTGGCAGCGGTTCACCGCTATCCACGTGCTTGGCAAGTAGGTCTAGCCCTTCGCGTTCCCAGCAGTAGTTCTCCATAAATTGACTGGGCAGCTCGACGGCATCCCAGGCCACGCCATTAATGCCGGAAATATCGGCGATCTGCTGCTGGGTCAGCATATGGTGCAGACCATGGCCAAATTCATGGAATAGGGTGGTGACTTCGTCGTGGGTGAGCAGTGCAGGGCGGCCACCTACCGGGGCAGTGAAGTTGCAGGTAAGGAAGGCGACCGGCAGTTGTAGACCCTGCTCGGTTTGGCGGCGTACTCGACAGTCGGCCATCCAGGCGCCGCCACGCTTACCTTCCCGAGCGTAGAGATCGAGATAAAAACCGGCTATCGGCAAGCCGTTTTCGGTGATGCGGAAATAGCGCACGTCCTCATGATAGCGGGGTGCCTGGGTATCCTCTTCAAAGCGCACGCCGTAAAGGCGTTCAACCACCTGAAACAAGCCATCAACGACCTGTGGAGCCGGAAAATAAGGTCGCAACTGCTCCTGGGAGATCGAATGGCGCGCTTCGCGAAGCTTTTCACTGGCATAGGCAACGTCCCACGGTTCCAGCGTCGCCAGGCCGAGTTCATCTCTGGCATAGGTAGCGAGTTCTGCAAACTCCTCTTTCGCCTGAGGCAACGCACGGCGGGCTAAGTCGTTGAGAAAGTCGAGTACCTGCTCGGGGGATTCCGCCATTTTGGTGGCAAGAGAGTAATCGGCGTAGGTGGCAAAACCGAGTAGTTGGGCCATTTCACTGCGCAGCGCCAGGATCTCTTCCATGATCTCAGCGTTATCGAATTTACCCGCATCTGGGCCTTCATCAGACGCACGGGTAACAAAGGCGGTATACACCTCCCGGCGCAGCTCGCGGTTGTCAGCGTAGCTAACCACTGGGAAGAAGCTGGGGAAATCCAGGGTAATCCGGTAGCCCGCAACGCCTTTCGCTTCGGCGGTGGCTTTTAGGGTATCGAGCGCGCTCTCCGGCACCCCTGCTAACGTCTCTTGGCTATCGATGTCCTTGTGCCAAGCTTGGGTGGCATCCAGCACGTTATTGGAGAACTGATTTGACAGCAGTGAGAGTCGCGACTGAATCTCGCCGTAGCGCACTTTCTTTTCCACGGGAAGGTCAACACCGGCGAGGCGGAAATCACGCAGGGCATGCTCAACAGTGCGCCGCTGAGCGGCGTTTAGGGTTTCCCAGGCCGGGCCCTCTTGCAACGCTTGCCAGCCATGAAATAACCCTTCGTGCTGGCCTACCCAGGTGCCAAACTCAGAGAGTTTCTCAAGGCATGCCTGGTACGCTTCACGTAATGCAGGGGAGTTCATAGTGCCATTGAGGTGCGAGACTGGTGACCACGCCTTGGTGAGCCGGTCATTCACCGCTTCAAGGGGCGCTGCAAAAGTGTCCCAGGTAGGCGGGGTAGCGGCTGCCTGCTCGGCGAGGCGGTCAATGGACTCTCGGCTTTCGCTTAGCAGCGTCTCCACGGCAGGCTCCACGTGCTCGGCGCGAATCTCGCCAAAGGGGGGCAGCTCGTGGCTTTCAAGCAGCGGATTGGTGGTGGAGGACTCGGGATTGGAGGACATAGACACCTCGGGTAGCAGGCTTTTTAAAAACCTGGTTCTAAAACACTGGTTCTAAAGACCTGGTTCTAAAAATACAGGTTTTAAAACGTCAGGAGTGCGCAAAATAGCGCAATAATAATGACACAGTGCGGGCGGTGGAGCCGTGTTTCAATGTTAGCTTCAACAACTATGTTGAATGTCGGGTTTTACGGTCAAGGTTTGGCCTGCACGCAAGCGCCTGCTAGTCTTGCCGCCTTTTAATGCCACCAATGGCAGGAGCATGTGATGAGCGAAACGCTGGAGCGCTGGGGGTCAAAGCGGGCCTTTATCCTGGCGGTAACAGGTGCTGCGGTGGGGTTAGGTAATATTTGGCGCTTCCCTTACGTGGCCGGAGAGAACGGCGGTGCGGCCTTTTGCTAATTTATGTGGCCTTTGTCCTCCTATTGGGTATTCCCGTGATGATGGCGGAGATACTGATTGGGCGTGCCGGTCGGCGCGGGCCGATGCAAGCCTTGGGTGCCCTGGCGGCAGAGGCGGGGCGTCACCTCACTGGCGCTGGCTGGGCCTTTTGGTGCGTTCACTGTGTTCTGTATTTTGTCGTTCTACTCGGTGGTGTCGGGCTGGTCGATTGAGTTTTTGGTCGCATCTGTTAACGGCAACTTTAATGGTGCCAGTGCCGCTGAAATTGGCGCTGGTTTTGATGCTTTTGGCCAACCCAGGGCTACTGATCTTTAATCACTCGCTGTTTCTGTTTATGACCATGACCGTGGTGGCGGCAGGCGTTGCCAAGGGGCTTGAGCGGCTCAATAACCTGTTAATGCCGCTGCTGTACCTATTGCTGCTGCTATTAGCGGGCTATGCCGCGACCACTGATGGTTTTGCCCCGGCGCTGTCATGGCTGTTCATGCCCTCCTTCGATGCGCTGACTCCGTCAGTGGTGGTGCATGCCATGGGTCATGCGTTCTTTACGCTGGCGGTGGGAGCCTGTGCCTTGATGGCCTATGGCGCTTATATGCCGGAAGAGCAGAGCCTGCCGAAAGCAGCGGTTGCCGTCGCCGTGCTCGATATTAGCGTGGCGTTACTGGCGGGGATCGCGATTTTCTCGGTGGTGTTTGCCCAGGGCATGGATCCCACCGACGGCCCAGGGTTAATGTTTGTGACTCTCCCCATTGCGTTCTCTGAACTGCCTTGGGGCGCTGTATGGCTCAGTGTGTTCTTTTTGCTGTTGCTGCTGGCCACCTGGACATCGGCCATTAACCTCGCGGAGCCGATGGTCGCCACGCTGCAGGGCTTAGGGTTGCGACGCAGTATCTCGACAGCGATTGTGGCTATTAGCGTCTGGCTGATCGGGCTGCTATCGGCGTTCTCTTTTTCAACCCTGGCGGAGTTTCGGCCGCTATTTGGTCGCAATGTTTTCGAGCTTGTCAGCAGTATACCGCCAGATGTTTTCCTGCCGTTGGGCGGCCTGTTGATTGCGACGTTTGCTGCCTGGGTAATGCCCCGTGAAAAAGTGGTCAGTGCGTTAGGCGTTGGTGAAAGCGGTTACCTTGTGTGGCGTAATATCATCCGCTGGGTGTCGATTCCGCTGACCTTTATTGTTTTGATGGCTGGGTTGCTATAGTGCGGAATGAAACTCTCCCACTGTCGATGAGTCTTCTAGGAGCGAGTTATGAGCAGTGCCTTACGAGCGCATCAAGGTATAAGGCCCCAATTGGGCGAGCGCGTTTATATTGATCCGGCCAGTGTGGTCATTGGCGATGTGGTGATGGGCGACGACTGCTCCGTCTGGCCAATGACGGTGATTCGTGGCGATATGCACCGTATTCGTATCGGTGCGCGTACCAGCGTGCAGGACGGCAGCGTGTTGCATATCACCCACGCCAGTGACTTCAGCCCGGAAGGGTTTCCGCTTACCATTGGCGATGATGTGACCATCGGCCATAAAGCGATCTTGCACGGTTGCACACTGGGAAGCCGAATACTTGTGGGTATGGGCGCAATTGTGATGGATGGCGCGGTCGTTGAGGATGACGTCATTATCGCCGCTGGCGCCGTGGTAACGCCGGGTAAGCATCTGGAAAGTGGCTATGTGTATGCCGGTAACCCAGCTAAAGCGCTGCGGCCACTCAAAGATAAAGAGCGTGCTTTCTTTCCTTACACCGCTGGCAACTACGTTAAATTGAAAGACCGCTTTCTGGCCGAAGTCTCCGGCTAGCGATTTTTTCCAGGTTTTTCCTAAGCGATTGCTAAGCCAACCTTTTTCTTAAATTAGTCATGTCGCGAACGCTAAAAGTCTGTTAATTTATACAGTTTTCTGTTTTGCAGACTTTGGGATGCCGCGTCATGGCTAATTTTCGCACGCATATTACGGTGGCAGCGGCGGGCGGCATGCTGATAGCTTACGCAGGCTGGAAAGGCCAGCTTTGGCCGCCCTCCCAAGCGGTGGTGATGATTGCATTAGTCACGTTCGGCGGTATTCTGCCTGATATTGATGCTGACCGATCACACTCTATCCGTTTGATATTTAACTTACTTTCAGTGCCTGCCTTGGTGTTGGGGGCGCTTCTCCTTCAACCGTGGCTGACGCCGGGGCGTTATTGATTGCCTGCGGGGAATTTACTTCTGCGTTCGTTATTTGGCCGGCATTCTATTTTCGCGTTTCACCGTGCACCGCGGTATTTGGCACTCGCTGCTAGCGGGCGGGCTTTGTAGTCTACTCACCGCCGCGTTAAGTTTTAATTTACTCAACCAGCCTGAAGGGCTGGCGTGGTTTCACGGTGCTGCTACGTTGGTCGGGTTTTTGATCCACTTGAGTTTGGATGAGATATACAGCGTTGACCTCGAAGGCGCGCGGTTCAAGCGCTCCTTTGGTACCGCGCTTAAGCTAGGTGATAGCCGCCGACCGATGTCCAACTTGCTAATGCTGATTGCCACATTAACGTTGATACCCTGGGTGCCTCCTTGGTCTGTCTTGGGTGAGTTGCTGCATCAGGGCTCACTGCTATGGCGGTAGTCGTCGGCATTGAGACCGTGCTTTTTCAGTTTGTCGTAAAAGGTTTTGCGTGGGATACCCAAGTGACGGCAAACGTCGGTTACCCGGCCGTGGTAGCGTGACAGTGATTGGCTGATCAGACTCTTTTCAAACAGCTCTACCTGGCGTGGCAGGGTAGGCTCTTCGGTGTCGGCATTGACCCCTTCCAACAGCGCATCCAGGCGGTAATCAAAGGCGGCCCCCAGCAGCACGTAGCGCTCGGCAAGGTTACGCAGCTCGCGTACGTTACCGGGCCAGTCATGGGCTAGTAGAGCCGCAATGGCGTGGCTGTCGAGAGTCGGTGCTTCCAGCCCACTGCGATTGGCCGCAACCACGGCAAAGTGCTGGAACAGCAAGGGGATATCCTCACGCCGCTCGCGCAGCGCAGGTAGCGGCAGGGTGACTACGTTGAGCCGGTAGTAAAGGTCTTCGCGGAAATGCCCCTCTTCGGAGGCGGCTTTGAGATCCACCTTGGTGGCCGCGATAACGCGGATGTCGAGCGGCACGGTTTCATTGGCGCCCAGCCGCTCGACGCTGCGCTCTTGAAGTACCCGCAGCAATTTGACCTGCAGTGCCATGGGCATTGACTCGATCTCGTCCAGAAACACCGTGCCGCCGTTGGCGTGTTCAAACTTGCCGATGCGCCGCTCGACGGCACCGGTGAAGGCGCCTTTCTCATGCCCAAACAGCTCCGATTCAATGGTGTTTTCAGGCACTGCGCCGCAGTTAATCGCCATAAAGGGGCTGTTACGGCGCCCGCTGCGCTCGTGAATCGCACGGGCCACCAGGTCTTTTCCGGTTCCCGTCTCACCAAACAGTAGTACATCGGCTTCGACTTGGCTGATGCGCTGAATCATGGCGGCCAGCCGCGAAATGACCGCTGTGCGGCCAACTAAGCGCGGGCCAAGCGCTGCTTGCTGCACCTCCAGCTCGGCTTTAAGACGTTGGTTTTCCAAACTGAGCTGGCGCTTCTCTATGCCTCGGCGCACCACATCCAGCAGTTGATCACCGGCAAACGGCTTCTCAAGAAAATCCCAGGCCCCAGCACGCATGGCTTCTACGGCCGTGGAAATGTCGCCGTGGCCGGTGATTAAGATGATCGGCAGAGTGGCGTCGCGGCTATGTAACTCATGGAGCAGTGCCATGCCATCCATACCCGGCATGCGGATGTCGCTGACGATTACCCCTGGGAAGTCAGGTGTCAATGCCGCCAGCGCTTGTTCTGCTGATTCAAAGCAGTAGGGCGTGTAGCCCGCGAGTTCAAGGGTTTGGCTGGCGGTGATCCGCAGGTGCGGTTCGTCGTCGATCACCATGACCGGCAGCGTCGACGGCTCATGCATAAGAGGGGCTCTCCTGGTTGTGGGTTAGGGGCGAGTGGGGCAGTGTAATGGTAAAGCTGGCACCGCCATTAGGCTGATTTGCAGCCTGTAGCTTGCCGCCTAAATCATCCATGATACGCGACGAGATCGAGAGCCCCAGGCCTAAACCACTTCCCGGTGCTTTGGTGGTAAAAAGGGTTCAAAAATATGTCCTAAGTGCTCCTCGGGGATGCCGGGGCCATTATCGCTAACGCTAATAATGACCTGCTGCTGGTGAGTATGGGCGCCCAGAGTGAGTTGTGGGGAGGCTACGCCTTTCATCGCCTGGAGCGCATTGCCAATTAAATTCACCAATACCTGCTCCAGGCGCACCAGGTCGCCTTTTACCCATAAGGTCTCTGCAGGCCAATCCTGCACAATGGTGATATTGCCTTCGCGCAGGCGGCTTTGAAATAAGCGCAGGGCGTAGTCGATGCAGGCCTGTACCGAAATAGTCTCCTGGCGCTCGCTGCTCTTACGCGAAAACTGACGCAGCTGGGCACTGATATCCGCCATACGTTCGGTGAGCTCAACAATCTGCTCCAAGTTGGCATCCGCCTTGTCGTGGCGGGCCAGTTCCATAAACCGACGGGCGTTCTCAGCGTAGGCGCGAATAGCCGCCAGTGGTTGGTTAAGCTCATGGTTAATACCCGCAGCAAGTTGTCCCAATACAGCAAGTTTGGCCGCTTGGATCAGTTCATCCTGGGTCTGGCGCAAGCTGGCTTCCGCACGGCGACGCTCTTCGATTTCATCCGAAAGGCGCTGGTTACTGGCCACCAGGTCGCGGGTGCGTCGTTCGACGCTGACCTCTAATTCGTCGCGAACGCGGGCCAGTGTGTTGCGCTCACGTTGGGCAAACGCTTCTCGCTCACGGCGTAGTCTTAGGCGCTGCCAGCCAATACCTGCACCAAGAGTAACCACGCCGTAGAGGCCGCCTGCCATGAGGGCAGCTATCCATTGAGCGCTAATCACCGGTGTTAGCGGCTTTAAAATGTGCATTTGCCAGCCAAATTCAGGAATATGCCGGGTCAAGCTTAGGTAGTCGCCGCCGCTCAGCGGGCCCTGGGAGAAACTGACCAACTGACTACCCTGGCGGTAAGGTGCATTGACTTCAATACCCGAAGGGGTCAACGGCTCCATGGCGTATCGGCGCGTTGCCCGCAGGCTTTGTCGTTGCTCGTCGGTCAGCGGATAGAGGGCGTTCATGCGCAGCTCGGGGTGGCTGGCCATGAAGATAATGTCGTCACTATCGGTAACAAACAGCTCGGCATCCTGCTCTGCCCAGCTCTCTTCAACATCATCTAAGAGTACTTTCACCACAAGGACGCCGTCTGGCTGTGCGTCCGGTGAGGTGTCGTCTAGCCACACGGGCGATGAAAAGTAGTAGCCCCGCTCAAGCGACTTGATGCCTAAGCCAAAAAAGCGCCCCTGGCCGCCGGCGATGGCATCGGTGTAATAGGAGCGAAAAGCATAATTCTGGCCAATAAAGGTGTTTGGGCGATGCCAATTGCTGGCGGCGATTGTGTCACCATCGCGATTGAGTAAATAGACGTCTGAAACCCCCGCTGTAAAGCGGAAACGATCCAGTAGCATATTGAGCGGCATGGGGTCTTGGCTGTCGGGAGCAGCCAAAAGCGCTGCACGCCTTCCCGAGTGGCCAGCATTTGCGGTAGGTAGTCGTAGCGCAGTAAATAGCCGTTTAAGTTTGCAGCAGAGAGGCGCAACTCGTTTTCGGCATCGTCCTGTAAGTTAGAAAGCGCTTGTTCCCGCGCCAGTTGGGCTGCCTGCCACATACACAATAGCAAGCCAAGCGAAATGAGCAGCAGCCATAGGCGTCGCCATCGCAGAGGTAAAGGCGCGGGAGCTGGATTATTCACGCCAGCGCTGTTCATGCTGTCGTCTTACTACTGCCTTGAGCGCGGCGGAGGGCGCGCTGAGCTCGTGTCTCTGCGCGGGCCATCTCAAGCAGTCCCTCTTCAACAAATACCAGGTGTTCATGGGCGCGAGCCCGTGCATCCTCCGCGCGACCCTCCAAAATGGCATTGAGCAGGGCGCGGTGCTGTTGCATCAACTGGCTGCGCGAACCCTCCTTGGCGAATAAATGGGCCAAGTTATTTACAATGCTCTTCTCTAGCAGATGGAAAATGCCGCGAATGGTATGCAGTAGTAGAACATTGTGGGCCGCCTCGGCAATCGCAAGGTGGAACGCCGCATCTAGTTTGGCTTCCTGAATAGGATCCGCGCCGGCAAAGCCGCCGTCGAGCTCTTCAAAACGCTGAATCAAAACGGATTTGTCGGCGGGTGTGGAGCGCAGCGCGGCGTAGTAGGCGGATATTCCTTCCATGGCATCACGAAATTCAAGCAGATCTAAATTAAACTCATCGTGACGAGAAAGCATTTCCAGCAGCGGATCAGTATAGCCATTGCTAAGGTCGTCGTTTACGAAAGTACCGCCGCCCTGTCGACTGGTGAGTAAGCCGCGAGCGGCTAATTTCTGGATGGCTTCTCGTAACGAGGGGCGCGAGACGCCAAACCGTTCGGCTAATTCACGCTCAGGGGGTAAGCGCTGGCCTGGCTTTAAGCTGCCTTCCAACATCATGGCTTCTAAGCGCTCAGTAATAACATCGGCCAAGCGCTGTTGGCGGAGCGGTGGATAGCTCATAGTGAATAGCTCATGTCTAAAAGGCCCTGTAATTGGTAAGACCAATATTAAAAGCTATCGACTCTTTTCTCAAGCACCTAGGGACTGATATTTGGCAGAGTAGGGTTTAGGTGATAGCGCTTATGCATAGTGCCTTTAAACTAAAGTATGGCGTTTTTGAACGCTTAAGTCGGCATCAGTATTTGACACGCTTAGTGCGGCTCACTACTGTTGATGCTGTTTTTTTGTTAATTGGTAAAACCAATTCCTCGCTTCGGGCGTCGGTGTATAGCGCGCCCAGTGCATCGGGCTATCACACAGGGCTATCCATGATCATTTCTGCATCCACGGACTACCGTCAAGCTGCTAAGCGTCGTATCCCGCCCTTTCTCTTTCATTATGCCGACGGCGGATCTTACGCGGAGCATACATTGCGTCGTAACGTCGAGGACTTGGCCGGTATCGCGCTGCGTCAACGTGTATTGAAGGATATGTCGTCGCTATCACTAGAGACAGAGTTGTTTGGTGAAACACTGGCCATGCCGATAGCTTTGGCGCCGGTGGGGCTGGCGGGTATGTACGCTAGACGCGGCGAAGTACAGGCGGCGCGGGCGGCTACTAATAAAGGTATACCGTTTACACTATCGACAGTGTCGGTGTGTCCAATCGACGAAGTGGCCTCTGCAGTGGATCGACCTATCTGGTTTCAGCTTTATGTGTTGAAAGACAGAGGGTTTATGAAGCATGTTCTGGAGCGAGCCAAGGCCGCGGGCGTCAAGACGCTTATCTTTACCGTCGATATGCCCGTACCGGGAGCGCGTTATCGCGATGCGCATTCAGGTATGAGCGGTAAGCGCGGCCCAATGCGACGCATGCTTCAAGCAGCGGTACACCCTTTTGGGCCTGGGATGTAGGTGTTAATGGTCGGCCCCATGATTTGGGCAATGTGTCTGATTATCGCGGTAAGCCAACGGAGCTTGAGGATTACATTGCCTGGCTGGGTGATAACTTTGATCCGTCCATCTCTTGGAAAGATCTGGAGTGGATTCGCGAGCAGTGGGATGGCCCGATGATCATTAAGGGGATTCTCGACCCTGAAGATGCTCGTGATGCAGTTCGCTTCGGCGCGGATGGCATTGTTGTCTCTAATCATGGTGGGCGGCAGCTTGATGGTGTTCCCTCTACTGCACGTGCTTTGCCTGCTATCGCCGATGCAGTAAAGGTGACCTGGCCATTCTGGCTGATTCCGGTGTGCGTAGCGGGCTCGATGTTGTGCGTATGGTTGCCATGGGGGCCGATACCGTATTGCTTGGGCGTGCTTACATATACGCACTGGCTACTGCCGGAGAGGCGGGCGTTGCCCATTTACTCGAGTTGTTTGAAAAAGAGATGCGGGTAGCAATGACGCTAACTGGGGCACGTAGTATTGCCGAGCTTGGGCTGGATTCGCTGGTGCCAGACTCAATACGCGGTGTCTAATGGCAGCGTTTGCGCCTCAATTAAGATCAGTATTAAAACCGCTTGCCAACCCGGCTTTGAGCCCGTAAAGTACGCATCCGCTGCCGGGGACGCCAAGCGTTACCAGCGGTGCATAAGGTGTAAAAGCCTTGGTTTGTCAGGAGGTTAGAGCAAGCTTTATCGCTCGCCTTGCTCGCTGGAAACAGCGGTTGACAACCACCAGGAAATGCGTAGAATACGCCTTCCTCGCTGAGGCAAGCCAGTTCAACGGTTTGCTAGTTAAATACAGCGAAACAGCTCTTTAACAATTTGATCAGGTAATTCATGTGGGCGCTTGCTGATGTTGGTGACAAATCACCAAATATCAAGGCAAGCGACTCAAGCAATAAAGGTTTTTCGGAACCTGTTTTGAATGAATTCGTTTGAACCTTGAGCCAAGTTTGGTTCGCTTCTGTTACTTCGGTGACAGGCAAGAACCACATAGATCTTAAACTGAAGAGTTTGATCATGGCTCAGATTGAACGCTGGCGGCAGGCCTAACACATGCAAGTCGAGCGGTAACAGATCTAGCTTGCTAGATGCTGACGAGCGGCGGACGGGTGAGTAATGCATAGGAATCTGCCCGATAGTGGGGGGATAACCTGGGGAAACCCAGGCTAATACCGCATACGTCCTACGGGAGAAAGGGGGCTTCGGCTCCCGCTATTGGATGAGCCTATGTCGGATTAGCTAGTTGGTAAGGTAATGGCTTACCAAGGCAACGATCCGTAGCTGGTCTGAGAGGATGATCAGCCACATCGGGACTGAGACACGGCCCGAACTCCTACGGGAGGCAGCAGTGGGGAATATTGGACAATGGGGGAACCCTGATCCAGCCATGCCGCGTGTGTGAAGAAGGCCCTCGGGTTGTAAAGCACTTTCAGCGAGGAAGAACGCCTAGTGGTTAATACCCATTAGGAAAGACATCACTCGCAGAAGAAGCACCGGCTAACTCCGTGCCAGCAGCCGCGGTAATACGGAGGGTGCAAGCGTTAATCGGAATTACTGGGCGTAAAGCGCGCGTAGGTGGCTTGATAAGCCGGTTGTGAAAGCCCCGGGCTCAACCTGGGAACGGCATCCGGAACTGTCAGGCTAGAGTGCAGGAGAGGAAGGTAGAATTCCCGGTGTAGCGGTGAAATGCGTAGAGATCGGGAGGAATACCAGTGGCGAAGGCGGCCTTCTGGACTGACACTGACACTGAGGTGCGAAAGCGTGGGTAGCAAACAGGATTAGATACCCTGGTAGTCCACGCCGTAAACGATGTCGACCAGCCGTTGGGTGCCTAGAGCACTTTGTGGCGAAGTTAACGCGATAAGTCGACCGCCTGGGGAGTACGGCCGCAAGGTTAAAACTCAAATGAATTGACGGGGGCCCGCACAAGCGGTGGAGCATGTGGTTTAATTCGATGCAACGCGAAGAACCTTACCTACCCTTGACATCTACAGAAGCCGGAAGAGATTCTGGTGTGCCTTCGGGAACTGTAAGACAGGTGCTGCATGGCTGTCGTCAGCTCGTGTTGTGAAATGTTGGGTTAAGTCCCGTAACGAGCGCAACCCTTGTCCTTATTTGCCAGCGAGTAATGTCGGGAACTCTAAGGAGACTGCCGGTGACAAACCGGAGGAAGGTGGGGACGACGTCAAGTCATCATGGCCCTTACGGGTAGGGCTACACACGTGCTACAATGGCCGGTACAAAGGGCTGCGAGCTTGCGAGAGTCAGCGAATCCCTTAAAGCCGGTCTCAGTCCGGATCGGAGTCTGCAACTCGACTCCGTGAAGTCGGAATCGCTAGTAATCGTGAATCAGAATGTCACGGTGAATACGTTCCCGGGCCTTGTACACACCGCCCGTCACACCATGGGAGTGTACTGCACCAGAAGTGGTTAGCCTAACGCAAGAGGGCGATCACCACGGTGTGGTTCATGACTGGGGTGAAGTCGTAACAAGGTAGCCGTAGGGGAACCTGCGGCTGGATCACCTCCTTAAACGATGCGTCACGCGTTAGTAAGCGTCCACAATGAATTACCTGATCAAGCAATAGAGCAAACGGTAGTTAATTTAGCTGCTACAGGTTCCCAAGATCTGTAATGGCTGAATAGCCGGGTCTGTAGCTCAGTTGGTTAGAGCGCACCCCTGATAAGGGTGAGGTCGGCAGTTCAAGTCTGCCCAGACCCACCAAATTTGCGTGATACGTCGTTGCTTCACTACTCGCATAGCAGGCTATGCGTCGCACTGAAGCGCCTAGTCTCACACAAATTATATTTTATCCAGCACTGCGTTATTTTATGACTCGCATAGCAGGCTATGCTTCGCCATAAAATGCCTTGTTCTGAATAAAATTTCCCGGAAAAGTTATGTATTAATGGGGCCATAGCTCAGCTGGGAGAGCGCCTGCCTTGCACGCAGGAGGTCAGCGGTTCGATCCCGCTTGGCTCCACCATTTAGTACTACTTTTTTACTTTAAATACCGTTTGTGAATGTTTTGTGACCAATGATAAGTCGCTGTGGTGTAACTGCTGTTTTAGTTATACAGCACGCCGCTTTATCACTGTTCATTGAACAGCTGCTCTTTAACAATGTATATCATGCTGACAAGAACACTTCGCAAGAAGTGCTTCTTAAATTGTGATACGTCTCAAGCGTATCCGGCAAAATAGAACGTTATCATTGCGACATCCAGACTCCTTCGGGTTATAGGGTCAAGCAATGAAGCGCACACGGTGGATGCCTAGGCAGCCAGAGGCGATGAAAGACGTGGTAGCCTGCGATAAGGTTCGGTGAGGTGGCAACAACCTGTGACCCGGACATCTCTGAATGGGGAAACCCACTCATCATAAGATGAGTATCGTGCATTGAATACATAGATGTACGAGGCGAACCAGGGAACTGAAACATCTAAGTACCCTGAGGAAAAGAAATCAACCGAGATTCCCCTAGTAGCGGCGAGCGAACGTAATCAGCCCTTAAGCATGAGACTGATTAGGCGAACACGCTGGGAAGCGTGGCCGTAGCGGGTGATAGCCCCGTAGTCGAAAATCTGATCATGTGAAATCGAGTAGGTCGGGGCACGAGAAACCTTGACTGAAGACGGGGGTAATCATCCTCCAAGGCTAAATACTCCTGGCTGACCGATAGTGAACCAGTACCGTGAGGGAAAGGCGAAAAGAACCCCGGAGAGGGGAGTGAAATAGATCCTGAAACCGTGTGCGTACAAGCAGTAGGAGCAGACTTGTTCTGTGACTGCGTACCTTTGTATAATGGGTCAGCGACTTATATTCAGTGGCGAGGTTAACCGTATAGGGGAGCCGTAGGGAAACCGAGTCTTAACTGGGCGACACAGTCGCTGGATATAGACCCGAAACCGAGCGATCTATCCATGAGCAGGGTGAAGGTTGAGTAACATCAACTGGAGGCCCGAACCAGGATCTGTTGAAAAAGATTTGGATGACTTGTGGATCGGAGTGAAAGGCTAATCAAGCTCGGAGATAGCTGGTTCTCCTCGAAAGCTATTTAGGTAGCGCCTCACGTAGTACCGCCGGGGTAGAGCACTGTTTCGGCTAGGGGGTCATCCCGACTTACCAACCCGAGGCAAACTCCGAATACCGGTGAGTAACGCGTGGGAGACACACGGCGGGTGCTAACGTCCGTCGTGAAAAGGGAAACAACCCAGACCGTCAGCTAACCCGAAATCCTGGTTAAGTGGGAAACGATGTGGGAAGGCTCAGACAGCTAGGAGGTTGGCTTAGAAGCAGCCATCCTTTAAAGAAAGCGTAATAGCTCACTAGTCGAGTCGGCCTGCGCGGAAGATGTAACGGGGCTAAACCAGGTACCGAAGCTACGGGTTCATTCTTTGAATGAGCGGTAGAGGAGCGTCGTGTAAGCCGATGAAGGTGGATTGAGAAGTCTGCTGGAGGTATCACGAGTGCGAATGCTGACATGAGTAACGATAAAGGGAGTGAAAAACTCCCTCGCCGGAAGACCAAGGGTTTCTGTTCGACGCTAATCGGAGCAGAGTGAGTCGGCCCCTAAGGCGAGGCCGAAAGGCGTAGTCGATGGGAAACGGGTCAATATTCCCGTACCGGACATGGTTGCGATGGGGGGACGAAGAAGGCTAGGTGAGCCAGGCGTTGGTAGTCCTGGTGAAAGTGAGTAGGCTTGGATCTTAGGTAAATCCGGGATCCTTTAAGGCCGAGACACGAGATGAACTGACCACGGTCAGGAAGTCACTGATGCCACGCTTCCAGGAAAAGCCTCTAAGCTTCAGATCATGTGCGACCGTACCCCAAACCGACACAGGTGGTCAGGGTGAGAATCCCAAGGCGCTTGAGAGAACTCGGGTGAAGGAACTAGGCAAAATGGTGCCGTAACTTCGGGAGAAGGCACGCCGGCGTAGGGTGAAGAGACTTGCTCTCCTAGCCCGAACCGGTCGAAGATACCAGGTGGCTGCAACTGTTTATTAAAAACACAGCACTCTGCTAACGCGCAAGCGGACGTATAGGGTGTGACGCCTGCCCGGTGCCGGAAGGTTAAATGATGGTGTTAGCCGCAAGGCGAAGCTCTTGATTGAAGCCCCGGTAAACGGCGGCCGTAACTATAACGGTCCTAAGGTAGCGAAATTCCTTGTCGGGTAAGTTCCGACCTGCACGAATGGCGTAATGATGGCCACGCTGTCTCCACCCGAGACTCAGTGAAATTGAAATCGCCGTGAAGATGCGGTGTACCCGCGGCTAGACGGAAAGACCCCGTGAACCTTTACTATAGCTTCACACTGGACGCTGATGTTGCCTGTGTAGGATAGCTGGGAGGCTTAGAAACTCGGACGCCAGTTCGGGTGGAGCCAACCTTGAAATACCAGCCTGGCATCATTGGCGTTCTCACTCAGGTCCGTTATCCGGATCGAGGACAGTGTGTGGTGGGTAGTTTGACTGGGGCGGTCTCCTCCTAAAGAGTAACGGAGGAGCACGAAGGTACCCTCAGCACGGTCGGACATCGTGCATTGAGTGCAAGAGCATAAGGGTGCTTGACTGCGAGACAGACACGTCGAGCAGGTGCGAAAGCAGGTTCTAGTGATCCGGTGGTTCTGTATGGAAGGGCCATCGCTCAACGGATAAAAGGTACTCCGGGGATAACAGGCTGATACCGCCCAAGAGTTCACATCGACGGCGGTGTTTGGCACCTCGATGTCGGCTCATCACATCCTGGGGCTGAAGTCGATTCCCAAGGGTATGGCTGTTCGCCATTTAAAGTGGTACGCGAGCTGGGTTTAGAACGTCGTGAGACAGTTCGGTCCCTATCTGCCGTGGGCGTTGGATGTTTGAGAAGGGCTGCTCCTAGTACGAGAGGACCGGAGTGGACGACCCTCTGGTGTTCCGGTTGTCACGCCAGTGGCATTGCCGGGTAGCTATGGTCGGACGGGATAACCGCTGAAAGCATCTAAGCGGGAAGCCCCCTTCAAGATGAGACATCCCTGAGGCCTAGAGCCTCCTGAAGGGCCCAGCGAGACCAGCTGGTTGATAGGCACGGTGTGGAAGCGCTGCAAGGCGTTGAGCTAACGTGTACTAATGGCCCGTGAGGCTTGACCCTATAACACCCAAGGGGTCTGGTCGTGGTGATAACGTAAAGGTTGAGAAATCAACAGAAAGCCGGATATGCAGCGTGTGGCCTGATGCAAACGAGCAGGCGGCACAATGAGACGCACATAATTTAGCAATAGTCAGCATGATGTACATTAACAGTTACGCCTGACGACCATAGCATGCGTGAACCACCTGATCCCTTGCCGAACTCAGAAGTGAAACCGCTTAGCGCCGATGGTAGTGTGGGGTCTCCCCATGCGAGAGTAGGTCATCGTCAGGCACTTATTATGAAAAAATCCCCCAGGGCTGATGCCTTGGGGGATTTTTTTTGTGTTGGGTGAATGGTAAGTCGTGAATCGTGAGTAGAAAAACTAAACTCTGCCCACTCACCACTCACCACTCACCACTCACCACTCACCACTCACCACTCACCACTCACCACTCACCACTCACCACTCACACTAGCGTGCGATTTTCTAGTATTTTATCCCATATATAACAACTAGTTGCGTATTCAGCATGGTATTGTTGCCAAGCAGCATTTAGTATTACGCTGCACGTACCCAGAAGTATAATCTCAGGAGGAGAAACGGTATGACGACGCAATTAGCCAAGAAGTTAGCAATCGCTCTGTTCATGGCCTTGATGGCAGGCGGGCTGGTCGCTTGTGATAATCAAGGGCCGGCTGAAGAAGCGGGTGAAAACATTGACGATGCTACAGAAAATGCGGGTGAGAGCATGGAAGAGCTCGGCGAAGATATTGAAGAGGCAGCGGAAAACTAGGCCGAGCATTTGTGGATGAGTTAAACGAAGCAGTCGCTGAAAAGCGGCTGCTTTATTGTTTGTATTGAACCTTTTGTGTGTATCGTGCCTATTATGGTTAGCCTAAATAACGATAAAAATGAGGTGACAACGTGCTACTACAACGCGATAAAAGCTTGCTGTTAATGGTCGATTTCCAGGCCGGTTTGCTGCCTGTGATCGATGGTGGACAAGAAGCCGTTAACGAAGCGGCTTGGCTAGGCGAAATGGCGTGCTTGCTTGAGGTGCCGGTATGGTTAACCGAGCAGTCTCCAGAAAAGCTGGGGGAACCTCCGCACCACTGCTCGCCTGTTTGAATGACTATCAGCGCTGGCAAAAACAGCACTTTGGCGCCATGGCGGAAACTGACTTTCGTGAAGCACTAAACGCAACGGGAAAAACGCAGATTGTACTGTGTGGAACAGAAGCGCATATCTGTGTGCTGCAAACGGGATTAGGGCTATTAGACGCAGGCTACGAGCTGTACTGGCTGAGTGACGCCTCTGCCAGTCGCCGACCGCAAGAGGCTGCGTTTGCCCGTGAGCGCGCCTGCGCAAGCGGCGCTGTGGCGGTGACGGCGGATATGGTGGCTTATGAGTGGCTTCACCGCTGCGATACAGCGCTGTTCAAAGAGGCGCACCAGCGCTTTTTAAAGCCGCGCGCGTCACGCCCCGTACGTTTCTTCTAGGCCGTTCGCTTTAGCGATCGGCTTCTTTACGAGTGAAAACGAAGGTATCACCCTGGGATGCCGCTGCATCAAAGCGATAGCCGGCCACGTCGAAAGCCTTGAGTTGATCTGGGTCGTTAATCTGCTGTTGAATCATCCAAGCGCTCATCAGCCCGCGCGCCTTTTTGGCGTAGAAGCTGATGATTTTAAAGACGCCGTTTTTCTCATCTTTAAACACCGGCGTAATGATCCGGGCATTGAGTTGTTTGGTATCTACCGCTTTGAAGTACTCATTGGAGGCGAGATTAACCAACACGTTGGAGCCGCTTTCAGCAATGGCTTCATTGAGTGCCGGTGCCAGGATGGGCTTCCAGTAGGCATAAAGATCCTTACCGGCGCTGTTAGGCAGCTTGGTGCCCATCTCTAGTCGATACGGCTGAATCAAGTCCAGGGGCCGTAGCAGTCCGTACAAGCCCGAAAGTATGCGCAGATGAGACTGTGCGTAACGGTTCTCCGCTTCGCTGAAGCTTTCCGCTTGCAGGCCGGTATAGACGTCGCCCTGAAAAGCCTGCGCAGCGGGTTTGGCATTGCCCAGCGTGAAAGGGGGGCGCCACTCCTCAAAGCGCGCGGCATTCAGCCCCGCCAGTTTATCGCTGATGCCCATAAGTTCACTGATTTGCTGGGGCGAGTAGTCGCGCAAAATAGTGATCAGTGCTTGGCTGTGTTTGAGAAAGTCAGGCTGTGTTACCTGATCTGTGGTCGGTGGGGTTTCAAAATCCAGCGTTTTAGCGGGAGAGATAATGCTCAGCATCGCATGCTCCTAAGGCCATCATAAGTGAACGTAGTATACCAAGCCTCGGCCAAGGCCGAGGCTATAGCTCCGATAGTTCTGGCAGAGCCGCTTACTGCCTATAGGCGGGGCTCAGCAGTAGCTTTAAGGGCAGGGATTCGGCATGCGGCGGTGAATATCTTCGATGGCCTCTAGCACTTCGTTATCCAGTTTTAGGCTCTCGCTGGCAAGGTTGCTTTCCAACTGCTCCATTGTGGTGGCACCAATGATATTGCTGGTTAAAAAGCTGCGTGAGTTTACAAACGCCAGCGCCATTTGCGCAGGATCTAGCTCGTGCTTTTCAGCGAGCGTAACGTAAGCCTGGGTGGCGGCTTCGGCTTCAGGTGATGTGTAGCGCTTAAAGCGCTCATACAGCGTCAAGCGGCCTTGAGGAGGCTGCGCACCGTTCAGATATTTTCCCGAGAGCACCCCAAAGCCTAAAGGTGAATAAGCAAGCAGGCCGACGTCTTCACGGTGGGCAATTTCAGCTAAACCGACCTCGAAAGAGCGGTTAAGAAGGTTATAGGGGTTTTGTATAGACGCGACACGGGGTAAGTCCAGCTTATCGGCAAGCTGAAGTGAGCGCATCACGCCCCAGGGCGTGTCATTAGAGAGCCCAATGGCTCGCACCTTACCTGCATCAACCAGCTCTTTCAGTGCCGCAAGGGTCTCTTCTAAGGGGTCGCGTCTTCGTCTTCACTATGTACGTAGCCTAGCTTGCCAAAGAAGTTGGTTTGCCGGTCGGGCCAGTGCAACTGGTAAAGGTCGACATAATCGGTATTCAGGCGCTCCAGGCTTGTGTCGATGGCCTGATGAATATGCTCACGGGTTAAACGCGGGCCACCCCGTATATGGTCGAGCCCTGGGCCTGCTGCCTTGGTGGCTATGATCAGGTCGTCTCTGGCGCCACGCTGCTTTAGCCAGCTGCCGATATAGCGTTCCGTTAAGCCCTGGGTCTCGGCCATGGGGGGAACGGGGTACATTTCTGCGGTATCAATAAAATTGATGCCAAACGCCACGGCTCTATCAAGCTGTTCGTGGGCTTCCGCTTCGCTATTTTGCTCGCCAAACGTCATCGTGCCTAAGCAGAGTCGACTCACCTCCAGGCCGGTTCTGCCAAGTGGGCGCGTTTGCATGTTCATCTCCTTACTAAGGCGGAATTGCCATAAGATAAGCCACCATTACCAGGCTGGTAAACGGCGTCTGCTTGGCATGTTAGCGAGGCTCTTTGCAAGCAGCAAATTAATGGGGTTGAGTCGTCGCAAAGGCAGGCGTATGCTTGCCAGCCCATCGACCGGCTAAAGGCCGGTTTCTCGTGTGGTTGACGACTATTATTAGTGTAACGTCGGCCCAAGGTTCCAACAGACAGGCAGGGTGGTTTGCCATGCTGCAGGCATCAACGTTGTTTACTCGGCTAGAGTTTCGTCTAGCTGAACGGCTGTTTCATAATCACTGGTTGTTGCCGCGTTCACCGCGCACCCAGCGTTTAACGATGCGCTTGTTTAAGCGCTGTGCGGAGGCGGGTCACCCTGACGCGCTCTCTGTTTATGGCCATATGTTGTTTCATCGCAGTCAGACGCCTCAGGACAAAGCGCGCGGTGCGCGATACGTTCTGGAAGCGGCCCATGCTGGGGATGTGAAGTCGCAGTACCAGGTGGCGCAAATTCACGAGCATGGCTGTGCTCAATACCCGCGACGCGAAGATTATGCGGTAACCTGGTACGCCCGTGCCGCCCAGTCTGGGCACTATCTGGCGGCGGAGCGGCTTGCCCGCGCTTATCGCCTGGGCGAGTTAGGTTTGGCGGTGGATGGCGAGCGAGCGGCATACTGGCAGCGACAGGCGGAACAGCCGACACTAGATAACGTGGCCGCTGCATGAAGCGTTACCGCGTTTTGATTGAGTGAGGAAGGTTGTGTCCGAGACGCTACCCACAGTGCTAGATATTGAAGCGTCCGGATTTGGGCGTGGCAGTTACCCCATCGAAGTAGGCATCGCCCGCGCCGATGGGAGCTGCTGCGCTTTTCTCATTCAACCGCTGGAGGAGTGGACGCACTGGGATCCCAAGGCCGAACTGCTGCACGGCATCACCCGTGAGCGCCTTGTTCAAGAGGGCTACCCGGTACGCCAGGTCGCCCATTGGCTGAACGATGAACTGCGCGAGCTGGGTAAGGCGTACAGCGATAGCTGGGGATACGATAACACCTGGCTATCGCTGCTCTTCCATCACGCGGGCATGCTGCCGCGTTTTCGCCTCGAGGCGCTAAGAATTCTGCTTAGCGAAGAGCAGCAGGCAGTGTGGAGCGACACCAAAGAAGTGCTGATCGCCGAACAGGGGATTCACCGCCATCGGGCAGGTGAAGATGCCCGCTTACTGCAGCTGACCTATCAGCATACCCGCAAGCTCACCGAGCACCCGGGACATTAGTAACTCTTCCCCCCTCTCCAGTTTTATAGCTGGGCTTCCAGCGCCTCAAGCAACTCATTGGGGGACGGTGCATCGAGCAGCATTTCGCGGGTGGGAGACGCCAAAAGCCATGACTGACCGTGCTGTCTAAAAAAGTCAGTAGCGGCGAGTAGAACTCGTCAATGTTCAGCAACCCCATGGGCTTTTCATGCAGGCCCAGATAGCCCCACGTCCATATTTCAAACAGCTCTTCCAAGGTGCCGATCCCGCCAGGTAAGGCAATAAAAGCGTCGGCGTTGGCCGCCATGGTGGCTTTGCGTTCGTGCATATTGCGCACCCGAATCAGCTCGCTTAAACCAAAGTGGGCCTGTTCGCGCTCCACCAGGTGGTCGGGCATAACGCCAATGACTTCACCACCAGCCTCAAGTGCTGCGTTAGCCAGCTCGCCCATCAGGCCAACGCGTGCCCCGCCATACACCAGCGTGTGGCCACGTTCAGCGAGCGTGCGGCCCAGTTGATTGGTCGCCTGGCGAAAGGCAGGGCTGTTACCTTCACGGGAGCCAAGATAAACGCAAATTCGTGCCATTCGTTTATTCCCTGTCGTTAAAAAATGAACGTCGCTAAAAAGAAAACGAGATTACCCAGGGGCTTAGGGTAAACAGCGGTCTACCTGATAGTGCTCATCCATCCATTGTCCAATCACATTGTTGCCACACAGGTGGTGGGCGTACTGAGTGTGCAGGCAGCGTATCTGGTGCCAGTTACTGATCCCGCCAATGCCTCGCTCGGTCATCACCTTGGTATAACCCAACTTAGCGACTTCTTCACGCTGAGCATCGCTCATAGCGTCCCAGCGGGCGGTCACATAGTCGCGATGACTCTGCTGGTAAGCCTCAAGAAATTCGGGTTCTTCCTGTAGGCGTTGTTCGAGCGCTTTGATCACCCCAACGGCTTCAATGCGGGAAATCTCAACTTTCAGCACATCGGAACAGAGCCAATACAGGGTAGGGAAGGGTTTGCCATCGACAATCGGTGCCATGCGCAGTACCAGCGGTGTGCCTTCACCGTCGGTGGCGGCGACCGCTTCGATGCCACGCGGTGCGCGGCCAAGCTGCTGGGCAATAATGGCGAGCTGACGTTCGTCAGGCGCTTGGTTGGTGCGTATCACCATTGGGTTGGTCTCTCACGAACGGTCGTCTTGAACAAATTTAGTCGAGCGGCCAACGGCACGGAAAAAGCAGCGATTGAGCTGTTCAGGCGACGCGACATAGCACCACGTCCGCTCACAGTATTCAGCGGCTCGTGCCATTAGCACGTCGTAAAGGCGATTGAAGGGGCATCATAATCGTAGGGGTCGGCACCAAACAAGCGGATATGCGGATAGTCGGCAAAGCGCTCAATGAAATAGCGCTCAAGGTCTGCCTCCACGGCGCGATGCTGAGCGACGTTGTCAGGGTCTATCCAGAGGTTGTAGCGGATTGCCATTATAAGGCTCCTGTTGCCCCAGCGGCGCAGAGCAGCGTCGATCAGGCGGGCTCAGGCGCGTCTTGTAGGTGCGACGTTAGCGCCTCGCGCAGGTTACCCTCAATGGGCATGGCGCACTTGGCCTGATGGTCATACTGCACCATAACAGTGTGACCCAGGTTAGTGAGCTTACCGTGCTGACGCGCCTCTTGGGTCACCGTAAACGAGCTGTTGCCTAACCGTGTTAGGTAAGTACGTATTTCGATATCGTGACCGTAAAACAGTTCAGCCCGGTAGTCGACCTCCATGCGCGCCATAATCAAACGCCACTGCTTAGGGTTTAAGTCAGGGGTGAAGAGTTTGAACAAGTCATTACGGGCAAGCTCAAACCACGCGGGCAAGCGGGTGTTATTGATATGCCCTAAAGCGTCGGTATCGTAAAACGCAGGCTCAATGGTACGGGTAAACATGACGTATCCTTATTGTTATGCGGGGTTAGGAGTGGTTATTGGCATCACAGGGTTATTCAGGATTACCCCAAGCAAGCGCTTGGTCAAGTGCTTGCTTATACTAAACGCAGCCCCTGCTGGTCACGCCAGGCGGCCTCTAGCGCCTCTTGCAGAGGCGCTTTTAAGTGCGCAGGAAGCGCTTCATGTGCTGCTTGCAGTGAATCAAACGAGCGGTTGCGTAGCCAGCAGTACGCCCAGGCGCAGGCCTCGGCGTCGCTATCGGGAGTTGGGCGAGCGGGCATTTGATTAAGCAGAAAAACCGCCGTGCGCGGCGCCCATAGCGGCATTTCCCCTAGCTCATCTTGGCTCCACTGCTCAAGGGTGGCGCCGCTGGGCGTGGCGTCGGGCGTGCCTAATTTCGCCACCCGCGCTGTTTCAGCCAAAATAAGCGCTAGTTGGTCAGTATCCGCTTGGCCTAACGAGCGCCACTGCCGCAGCAGCGCAGATAGCCCTGCGCGCATCTTGGTATAAAAGTCATCTTGCGGCATGCTTGGCACAACCCCTATTCAATGAGTGAGATTTGTCATGGCCTACGATTTTGCCACGCCTGTGGAGCGACGCCACCCAGAAGGTGGCTGGGCATCGCAAAATGGCACCGCTACGGCGACGAGGTACTACCCCTTTGGGTCGCCGATATGGATTTTCGCTCCCCGCCCGCCGTGATTGATGCGCTGCAGGCGCGGGTGGCCCACGGTGTCTATGGCTATGGCGAAGTGCCCGCTACGTTAACAGAAACCCTGTGTCAGTGGAGCGCCCACCACTATGACTGGCCTATTCAGTCGGCGTGGCAGCAGTGGCTGCCGGGGGTTGTGCCAGCGTTGCACCTGGCCGCTTTAGCGCTGACCGAGCCGGGCGACGGTGTATTGACGGTGGCGCCGATCTACCCGCCATTTTTAGACGTTGCCAAGCGCACCGGGCGACTACCCCAGCAGGCGATGCTGGCAGCGCCTTCAACCCCCAATGAGCCTTGGCAGCTCGATATTGCTGCCTTGGAGGCCGCTATTACGCCACGTACACGCTTGCTGCTATGGTGTCAGCCCCACAACCCTACAGGGCGTGTATGGCGGCATGAGGAGCTTGCCGCGTTGGCTGAGCTAGTGGAGCGCCACGACCTTTGGGTGGTCTCCGATGAGTTGCACTGTGACCTGTTATTAGACGAAGGCGCCCAGCACCGCCCGTTAGCCGCGGCATTTCCTCAATTAGCGAAGCGCACCATTACGCTATGGGCACCGTCGAAAACCTTTAACCTGGCGGGCTTAACCAGCGCTTGTGCGGTGATTCCCGATTCGGCACTGCGTGAGCGGTTTGCAGCGGCTACCAAAGGGTTACTTCCCGATGGCAACGTGCTCGGCTTGGTCGCGGCGGAAGCAGCGTATCGACATGGCGAGCCGTGGCGCCAGGAGCTGTTAAGCGTGCTACGTGAACATCGGGAGACGCTGCAGGCGCGCGTAGCGGCTTGGTCGGGCGTGCGCTGGAGTGCGCCGGAGTCGACCTATCTTGCCTGGCTGGATATGCGCGAGGCAGGGCTAGGCGATGCGCCGCATAAGACGCTGCTAAAAGAGACGGGAGTCGCGCTTTCGGATGGGGCGGCCTTTGGCAGCCCCGGCTTTGTGCGGCTTAACTTTGGTACCACCGCTTCCCAGCTGGAAGCGGCGCTGTCACGTATGGATTCCCTGCTGAAGGGGGATTGAAAGCCCCTAGTACAGCATCGCAAAGAGTTTACGGCGGTAAGCTACGGTCAGCGGGTGGTCGGCGCCCAGGGCGTCGAACACCTGCAGCAGCGTTTTGCGCGCCGCGTCATCGTTATAGGCGCGATCCTGTTTCATCAGCGCTAGCAGCGCTTCCAGCCCTTCATCGTAATGACCGTCGGCCACTTGGCGCAGGGCGCGCTGGTACTGCGCTTCGCTATCGGTGCGATCGCCCAGAGCGGCAATCTCTTCGGCTGAGAGTGCCTGCTCGCTAAACTCGATGCTGGCGCGAACGCCACGGGCGGGCGCTGCATCACGCTCTTCCGGCGGCAGGTTATCCAGCACATCGCGGGCCTCATTCCCTTTACCCTCAGCCAATAACACCCGCGCGAACGCTACCTGGTAGGCGTAGTGCTCTGGATACTGGCCCATCAGGGTTTGATATATCTCGCGGGCAGCGGCGGTGTCACCGGATTTAAGCGCTTCTTCCGCCTGCTCTTCCGGGGTGGGCGGCGCTTCGCCAGGGGCTGGGAAGTAGCGATTGAGCCATTCGCGCACTTCTTTCTCCGGCAACGCACCCTGGAAGCCATCCACTAGGCCGCCCTGGCTAATCAGCTTCACATCGGGCACTGAACGCACGCCCAATTGGCCGCCGATTTCGGGGTTTGCTTCAATATCGAGTTTGCCGAGCAGGAACGCGCCTGCGTACTCAACCACCAGCTTCTCTAGCACCGTGAGGAGAGTGCTGCTGCTAGCGTTGGATGGCGAGTAGCAGCCCAATAGCACCGGCACCTGCATGGAGGCTTCCAGCACCTGCTGAATATTGCCAGCATTGAGCTCGATAATGACATCTTCAGGGCGCACCGCCGCCTGTTCAGCGTTAGGCGCGGCAGCGTCAGTAGTACCGGTATCCGCAGTTAGCGGTTTACCTGAGCGGGGATCAATAATCTGCATGGGAAGACTCGGCATCAAAAAATGAACAATAGCTCCCCATGATATGCAGGCATATGCCGGTGGATTCAAGGAAAAGGGGGAAATAAAACTCACTGCTGGTGGGTTTCAAGCGGCGTGAACCTGATAAAACAGAAACAGGGCGCGGTTAGGCGCCCTGGTGGAGCTACTGTTTCTGGCACTGTTTCTGAAATCGTTTCTGAAATTGCTTAAGGAATGATGCGCTCCGCGCGTAGGCGAGCGAACAGATCGAAAAACGCTGCGCGGGTTTCGCGGAAGTGGTCAAAGCCGAAGTCACGGGATTTGGTAACGTCGTTGACGCACTCAAGTTCACGCCCCAGGTCGGCATCGGTGTGCCACCAGGAGGCCAGTTGGGTGACATCGGCTTCTACTAGCTCGTGCTGCTCGGCAATCTCGGCCCAGGTAGGCGCAATGTCGGCCATCTGCTTCTCTAGCGGCTGCGGCGTTTCTGGGCAGTCCGCTACTTCGAGCTCGAAGAATTCGCCAATTTCATGCCACAGTCGACGCCAGCGGAACACATCGCCATTGACCGTGTTAAAGGCTTCATTGTGAGCACCGGGCGTGGTGGCTGCCCACTCCATCTGCCGCGCCAACACCAGCGAATCGGTGAGATCGGTCAAGGCATTCCACTGCACCTGGGAGCCGGGGAAGGTGAACGGTTGACCCGTGGCCTTGCAGATAGAGGCATAAACCGCCAGCGTCACGCCCATGTTCATGGCGTTACCGCGGGCATACCCAATCACCGTGTGCGGACGGTGCACGTTCCAGCTAAAGCCGTCCCGCTCCGCCTTCGCGAACATGATGTCTTCTAGGGTGTAGTAGAAGTTCTCACCCGGCACCCGGGGTGCTAATTCACGAAATGGCGTCTCGGTCTTGCCACTACCGTAGTTCTCGAAGGCGCCTAGGTACTGCTTGGTGCCGGTGACCAGCGAGACATGGGCCACGCTTGCGTCCTGCAAGGCATCAAGCAGGTTGTGCATCATTGCGCCGTTGGCCTCGACGTTGGCCTTTTCATTTTCGCGCCGCACCCAAGTGCAATAAAACACGTGGGTGATGGGTAGCCCCGCCAATGCTTCAGCTGTGGCCTCGCGATCTAGCAGGTCGGCAGCGACGGGAATGACTCCTGCTTGATCAGAGGGGCGTCGAGATAATCCATAGACACTCCATCCGCTAGCGGTGAGGTAGCTAGCTAAGTTGCCGCCGGTAATACCGGTCGCGCCGACGACTAATGCGGTGCCTTTGCGCATGTTTAACTCCTGTTGCAGACAAGATTTTCGGAACGGGCACCGGAAATACATTTTGTGCCCGATGAAAAGCAGTCTGGTCGCCGATGATCATTGCTACAATTGGAAAAATCGCAAATCTTTATTGCGCTAGGAGCAACTTGATGGATCTCAATGCGCTACGCATCTTTGAGCGCGTCGCAGCGACCGGCAGCTTTACCGTCACTGCACGTCATTTTCATCGGGCGGTGTCGTCGGTCTCACGTCAGATTGCCTCTTTAGAGGAGGCGCTTGGCCAGCAGTTGTTCTACCGCCATACCCGGGCTGTGACGCTGACCGAAGCGGGGTGGCGCTACTATCAGGAAGTTCGCGAGATACTGGAGCGGCTCGACCTGGCGACCGAAGCGCTAATGGCGCCTAATACCGAGCCTAGCGGCATGCTACGTCTCAACGCCCCGGTGGCTTTCGGCCAGCGCCAAATCGTGCCTATCCTGCACCACTTCCAGCGCCGCTACCCGGCGATCAAAGCCGAACTGATGCTGACTGATCAACTGACCGACCCGGTGCGCGAGGGCATCGATATCACCTTTCGCGTCGGGGCATTGGCGGATTCCACCTTGGTGGCACGCCGCCTAGCGCCAATGAATTATGTGGTGGCCGCGGCGCCCGACTATTTGCAACGTTGTGGTACGCCCACCCGCCCGGACGACCTGAGCCAGCATGACTGCTTACTCTACCAGGGCGAAATGGGCCGCCAGCGCTGGTATTTCAATACTGCTGATCAGTCACAAGCCTGCACTTATAAAGTCGACGGCAGCCTCTACAGCAACGATGCCGAGAGTTTGGTGCGCGCAGCATTAATGGGGCAGGGGCTGGTGATGTTTCCCACCTGGCTGATCGCTGACGAATTGGCATCCGGCGCACTGGTGCCGATACTCGAAGCGTGGGAGTGCGAAGTTATGCCGGGCAGGCGCGATATCCACGTGCTCTATGCTCAGCGTCGCCTACACACACACAAGGTAAGTGCATTTCTAGATCATCTGTTTGAGATGGTTGGGCCTACACCACACTGGGATCGCTGGCGTGAACAGCAGGATTAGCGCCGATAACACAGAAAAGATGTCTGAGAATATTTAACCTGCAACCGCATATGCAAAAACCGTCAATCTTCACGCATGGCTCGGGCCAACATGTCGTTGATGGGTTTGGCCAAGTAGCTTGAAAAACTTCTTTCGCCTGTACGCAGCATCACTTCAGCTGGCATACCGGCAAGCAATTTCATGGTTTCGGTCATGTTTTCTTGCCCTACAGTGGTGACGCGCAGGCGCACCTTATAATAGCGGGCCCGGGTCGCTTCATCCTCGAAACTGTTGGCACTGACGTGAATAACCTCGCCGTCAATGACATTTGAAAGACGCTGGTTGAAAGCGCTGAAACGTATCTCGGCAGGCTGGCCCATATAAAGGTGGTCGATATCGTGGTCTGGCACCTTGGCTTCTACAATAAAGCCGACATCGGTTGGCACAATATCGAGCAGCGGATCACCGGAACGGATAACGCCGCCCAGCGTATGCACTTTCAGCCCTACCACCGTCCCTGATACCGGTGCCAGCACCTCCGTGCGGTTCACCTTATCCATTAGGGCGGTGAGGCGTTCTTCGGCGTCGGCCACTTCAGCTTGGGTCTGGCGTAGGGCTTCGCCTACCTGCTGCTGAAACTCCTGCAGGCGTACCTGTTTTTGCAGCGCATTTTCACTGATTTGCGAATGCAGGCGGGCGACTTCTGAGGCGTGCTGGGCATTGACGCTTTGATATTCGAGGCTCTCGCGCTCCAGTTCGTGCATCCGCTGACTGCTGATCATGCCGTTTTGAAACAGTTTTCGGTGGTTGGCGATGTCGCCCTCAAGCGAGCTGATACGGCGCTGATTGATGGTCTGGGTATTGACCAATCCTTCAATCTGCTCATTCATTTGCACCATCTGCTCATCAAGAGAAGCAAGCGTGCTTGTGAGCGACTCCCGTCGGGAATCGAATAAACGGCGCTGTACTTCAAGCACCTCCCTCACACGGGGATAGTCCGAGGTGGTCAACTCCTCGGGGAAGTTGAGCGTTTCGGCGTCGCTGAGCTCAGCCAGTAGTCGGATTTCGGTCGCTCGGCTGATGAGATAGTCAGAGCGAGTGACCCGCAGTTGTGAGCGTACCTGGGTATCGTCCAACACCATCAGGATATCGCCCGTTTCAACATGATCACCATCTTCAACCTCGATGCTTTTGACAATACCGCCTTCCAAGTGCTGCACAGTCTTGGTGAAGCTCTCTACTGATACGGATCCTGGCGCCACAACGGAGACCGCAAGGTTAGCGAACACCGACCAACTGCCAAAGCCTCCTAGGGCGATAATTAGGATGGCGATGCCCAGCCGGCGGTAGCGTGTATCCTCAACCGGCAGTGCATCAGGCTTTTCAGCTGCGATATTGTTGCCTGGTGACTTTGGCATGTTCATTACTGAGCCTCCTCGCCGCCATGGCGACCGCGTGCACTGGGCTTTAGCGACGTCACGCGCTGAGGTGGTGCGGGGCGACCTCCATCTGCGGTCATGCGAGTAACTGGCGCTATTCTGGTGGGTGGCTTGAGCGAGGCGATTTGGCCC
Source organism: Vreelandella olivaria (assembly GCA_004295565.1). Lineage (GTDB taxonomy): Bacteria > Pseudomonadota > Gammaproteobacteria > Pseudomonadales > Halomonadaceae > Vreelandella > Vreelandella olivaria. The sequence continues at coordinate 423,551 of AP019416.1, forward strand.
TCTTTCAACACTAATACCCGATCAACATTTCTCAGCAGGAGCGAACGGTGAGTAATGATCAGTGCCGTGGTGCCTTCCTGGCGTAGCCGAACGAGACAGTGAGCAAGGGAGTGCTCACCCGCATCGTCCAGATTGGCATCGGGCTCGTCCAGAACTATCAGTACGGGTTGGCCATACAGCGCCCGCGCCAAGCCGATACGTTGGCGCTGGCCTGCGGAGAGGGCATGACCGCCATGGGATAGCCAAGTGTCATAGCCGTTCGGCTGTTCGAGAATCATGTCATGCACACCGGCTCTCTGCGCCGCCAGTACCACTGCTTGAGGGTCGACTTCGTCAAAGCGAGCAATATTCTCCGAGATCGTGCCATCGAAAAGTTCAATATCTTGGGGTAGGTAGCCGATGTGGGGCCCCAGCGCCATGCGGTTCCACTGAGTGATATCGGCGCCATCCAGGCGAACACAGCCGAACTGACTCGGCCAAATCCCCAGCGCCACACGCGCAAGCGTCGACTTGCCGGAGGCGCTGGGCCCGACGATGGCGATGTGCTCGCCCTTGGCGATGGTTAGGTTGATATCGCGCAGGGTGGCCAACTTCTGTCCGGGCGGCGCTGCCGTGACACCATCAAGCGCGAGACGTCCCTTAGGTTTGGGAAGTGGCATGCGCGGCTCTTCAGCAGGAATCGCCGTCAGTAGCTCCCCGAGGCGCGCCTTGGCGGTACGAGCGCCAGAAAACCCCTTCCAGCCGTTAATCATTTGATCGATAGGCGCCAGCGCCCGCCCCATCAGAATGGATCCGGCAATCATCATACCGGGCGTCAGGTCGCCCCCAAGTACCAGATAAGCCCCTAAGCCAAGAATCAACGACTGGAACATCAGCCTTAGCACCTTGGAGGTGTTGGTGATCAGCCCGGCTCTGTCGCTGGCTTTGGATTGCAGAACCAGGTATTCGCGATGGCGAGCACTCCACCGCCCCATGATGCCGGGCAGCATCCCCATGGCGTGGAGCACCTCTGCGTTTCTCAGATTGCTGTTGGCTAAGTCCTGGGACATTACATGCTGACTGTTTGCATCGTTCAGAAGCGATTTGGTGGTGACTTCGTTAATGATGGCAAGTGTCGCCAGGATGATGCCTGCCCCCAAGGCGAAGAGCCCAAACCAGGGATGGAACAGCGCAAGCACACCGATATAGATGGGTACCCAAGGGGCATCGAAGAAAGCAAAAGGCCATTGCCGGAAAGAAATTGACGGAGTGTCGTCAGGTCGTTCAGCGGTTGCGCCGAGGGCTTACCGGGCATCATTAGTGAGCGTTTAAACATAGCCGAATACAAGCGCTGACTGATTTGGACATCGAGTTTGTTACCGATTCTTACGAGTATGCGCGAACGCATTAACTCTAGCCCGCCCATGACCATAAAAAAGAAAGACCACAACCAGGGTGAGCATCAGTAGTGTTTCCTGGCTTCGTGTGGTGATGACCCGGTCGTAAACCTGCAGCATGTAGAGGGGCGGCACGAGCATCAGCAAGTTAATAAACAAACTGAATAGGCCAACGTAAAGGAAGCTGCTCCGGCAGGTGGTAAGCACTTTCTGCAGATCTGTCCTCTCGCGTGAATTCAACATGGCTGAGCTCCAGAGCATTGTTGGGTGGTTCTTTAGGCCCAGCTATGACTAACAACCGCACCTTTGTCAGTCAGTAAAGTGGGTCACCATGAGAGGAGGCATCGCCTGGTGGCCACCTATCTACCTTGAAAGCAATGCTGCTCTTTTGTAATCAATTTGTATTTTATTTGTTATTTAGCGTATCAGATTATTTTTAAAGGCAGCTATTAATTTTTTAGTTTTGTTTGAGGTGATAAGTAGTGTGCGCTTTTTCTAATCAGCGAGATTCGCCGTCAGGCGAGAGCGTTATTTTTCTACTGAAAACCGCTTGTTTTTTTTGTCACCATATCCTCGCTTAACGCTCAGTAGTTTTATGTGTTTATTAATATGGTGTTGATTATATTGATTTTTTTAATATTATTTTAGTGATTGATTGTAACAATTAGATACAAATGAGTACTTCTCACCTCCGCTTGCTACCCCTAAAAGCTCGATTAGACTCACGAAGTGTCGCTCCGATTTGTCAGCGCTTTAAAGCTGTCTACAAAGCGGTGTTGGAAGAGAACATTGTAACAAGCGTTGTAACAAAGATTGGGTGGTTACTCCCAGGCGCACGCGCTGGTGCGCTTGCCGAATTCTAATGAAAACCGTGAGGTGGGCCATGTTTTCAATGTCATTTGTTTCCGGTCAGGCGAAGTCTTTACTGGGAACCGTTCATGAAGGCGGGCGCTGGGGTAGAGATACGTTTCATGACCATCAGTTGCACGTGGTTCCACATCCCAGCCCGTGGGAGTCGTCTATCCAGGCCATACGCTTGGCGTGGGAAGATGCGCGTAATGAAATCTCGGTATTTGAGAGTTTCGAGCGTCCCTTCGTTTTTGAAAATTTGCCTATACCAGCGTTGGGAAGGCTGAAAATGCGCATTGAAGCGATGGATGAGTCCGGTAGTGTGCTGCCCAATTCAGACATGACGATTGATTTAGATGTGGTACCAGAGTGATACGTCTCAAGAGACGCTTCCAGAGTCAAGAGAGGAAGCGTCTCTTGAGACTAAGAGTGCTGCGCTCGTCGATGACCCGATGCTTGCACAAGCTGACGATGGTTTTGCGGTTCAGGCGGTGATAGCAGATACCTTCACTCCGATTCGGATTCAGGCAGAAGATGCTGACGACAGCGATGGTGTTTCGGCGGTTATTGCGGGCCCCGGTATTAACGTGGTCGATGACCCCGTCAGCCAGCCGAATGCGGTCAATGCCGACGGGCAAGCTTATGTGGACTATGGCGACGGTGTTAATGGTGGTGAAACACTGACGTTCACGTTCAGCGTTGAAGAGGCGGGTGAGTACGAACTGGTGCTGGGCTACGCGCTTAGCCAGAACGACGATGGTACAGATCGAAACCGCCCTCTGCGGCTGGACGTCAACGACGAGCTAGTGGATCGTATGTTCGATCTGCCCAGCACCACCTTGACCAGTGATGCAACCGACTTTAGCGAGTTTGGTGAGCGCTCCATTCGTGTGCAGCTCGAGGCGGGCGAGAACACGGTAACGTTCACCTCCAATGGTGCCAGCGGCCCCAACATCGACTATCTGGAAGTCCGCGCGCCCGACCCGGATGTTTACGTGGTTCAGGCGGAAGATCTCGTGCTGTCGCCTGCGGCTGACAACAAAGACGGTGAAACCAACCGCGTGGTCACCGTCGACAACATCGCCGACTTTACCAATGGTAACGAGACCTTCCGAGTGGGCGCCGAGGGCGCGAGCTATCTCGATTGGGCGTTCGGCAATGCCGATGCCTACGGCGAGTTCACCCTGGATGTCGCCACTGCGGGCACTTACAGCGTGACGGTGACCTATGCGACCAGTACCGCGCGTCCGTTGAGTCTCTCCTTGGTGGACGAGGATGTGTTGACCCCGGTAGGTACGTTCAATTTCGCCCCCACAGCTGAGCCAAACTACTACCCTGATGACGTCAGCGATGTACCCACGGCCAATCAGCCAGCGGGCCCTGGCGGTAACAACCCGACACGACAGACCGAATGGGAAGGCTGGTCCACCGAAACCATTGAAATCTCCCTCGCCGCGGGCAGCAATACCTTACGCCTTGGCGGCGCCGCCAACGGCCCCAATATCGATAAGTTTGAGGTGGCGCTAGTGGCGGCAGACCCGGTCGACCCCACGACGCCAGTGATCGATGCCATCGTGGTGCAGGCTGAAGACGCCGAACTCGGGGCTGGTAATGACGCAGGCACCTTGGTGCGCGACGCCGAGAACCCCGAAAGCGGGACAAGTTTTCAAGGACTTCGTCCTGATTATTCCGGCACCGGCTATGTCGACTACGGCAGCGCGCCGGGCGATAGCCTGACCTTCACGGTCAATGTCGCGGAAGCCGGCAGCTATGATCTGAATTTCCGCTATGCCAGCAGTGGCGACCGTCCGATGAGCCTTGCCGTCAACGGTTCGCCGCTGGCGCAGCAAGCCTTTGCGTCCACGGATCCCAATGCGACTAACGAAGCGCCGGAAGGCTTCGATGTGTGGGCCTATCAAAGCCTGACTACCGAACTCGTTGCGGGCGACAATACGATCGTCCTAAGCATTCCCGCAGGTGCTGGAAGCACCGAACCTTGACCGCCTTGAAGTCACGACTGCGGGCACCGGCCCGGTGGGTGATGTGCAGGCAGACGCCGACGAAACGCCAATGGTGTTCAGCGCCGACAGCAGCGTGTTCAACGGCACGACCTTGGGCGAAGCGGGTTTCAGCGTGACCGGTCTCGATGATGATATTACGTCTGTGGGGGTGAGCTTTGATAGCGGCGTCACCGTCGAGGAGGTCACACCGAACCCGGATGGCAGCTTCACTCTCGATCTGTCGGGTCGCGACGACGGTGACCTCACCGCCACGCTAATCGCCATGGATGCATTCGGTAACCGCGTCGAGCAGTCAATTGACCTTACCCTGGATACCACGTCCGATGAAGGCGGTGATCTCGCCCTTGAGGGCCCGGATGCCGAGATAGCCCCTGCCGACAGCGATACGGTAGTGTTCGGCGTTGCTGGCATTGACGCCGATTCGACCCTTGAAGTTAGCTTTGATGGCGGCGCGACGCGCCAATCTGCCACCAGCGATGGCGACAGCCTGACGGTTGATCTCAGCGGGCAGGGCCCAGGCGATGTAACGGTGACGCTAATTGTCACCGACGCCGCCGGCAACGAAGCCACGGTGCAAGATACGGTCACGCTAGCCGCGGCGCCTGGCCCGGTGGCCATCGATGTCAGCTTCGACAATGCGACCATCAGCGCTTATAACGACACCCAGGACAACCCGGCAAGCGGTACCGGCGCTATGGTGGAAGACGACGGCGCCACGCTTGCGCTGACTGATAACGTCTGGAAACGGGCAGAACTGCCAAGCAGCTACACCATTACCGGACAGACATTGCTGACGCTGGATGTGTCAATTTCGGACGCGCCGGTACCGGAAATTGTCGCGATCGGTTTTGATAACGACGACAACCCCTTCAACGGTGGCAATAGCGTCTACCAACTAGGCGGCACCCAGACCCAAGGTGGTTTCGTTGATTTGCGCGGCCAAGGTGTCGACAACGGCGACGGTAGCTTCCGCTTCACCATCGATCTGTCAGCGCATGCCGGAATCACTATCAACTCGCTGGTATTCGTCAACGACGATGATTTAGGCGCAAAGGGTAGTACAAGTTTCAGCGCCGTGAGCCTCTCCGAAGAAGAGGTTGGGGGTACCAACAGCGCACCTCGCGTGGTAGGCGGCGGCATTGCCGATATCAGCCTTGATGAAGGCGCCAACATCGAGGTCGATCTGCCCTTCGTCGATGATGATGGCGATGCCCTGAGCTACAGCTTCGTGGTGACCGACAGCGACGGCCAAGAGATAAGTGTGGACGGCCTGAGCGTGGATAGCCAAGTGTTGAGCGGCAGTCTCCAAGGACTAGCACCCGGCGACTACACCGTTTCGGTGACCGCTGATGACGGTACCGCCAGCACCTCAACTGACTTCACGCTGACGGTCGAGAACGTCAACGATGCGCCAGTCGCTGAGCCTGTTGCGCTTGAACCTTACTTCGGCGAAGTGGGTGAAAACTTCATCCAGATTCCGCTTGCGGACTTCGCCACGCTGTTCTCTGATCCTGACGGCGATAGCCTAACGCTCTCTGTCGAGGATCTGCCCGCCGGGCTTGAAGTGGTGGACGGTATTATCCAGGGTATTCCCAGCCAAGGGGGCTCGTTCGACGTAGTAATTCGCGCCACCGATCCGTCTGGCCTTTCCGATACCCAAACGCTGAGCTTCGTGATCGAAGGCACGCAGGTAGGAGATGCCATCACCATTGAGGCGGAAAACTTCACCGACCTTGATGCCGCCAACTTGATCGTGACCGGCAGCGCGAGCGCGTCCAATGAACAGCTGATTCGGTTAACCAGTAACGAGCCCGCCACCATCGGCACCGACTTGGCCGCCGGTGGTGTCGAGCCTGGCTGGTACGTGGCGCGGCTGTATGTGTTTGATGAAAACGATGGTGAAGGTGCATTGACACTCACCATTGGCGATACCGTCCTGCAGGCGCGTAATAGTGCAAGTGATAGCCTAAGTTCCGATGTGGTGCTCAACGACAACTTTGGCACCATCGTGGGCAGCGGGCCAAGGGGGAATGCAGGGCAGAGCGGTAACCGCAAGGAGATCGTTTTTGAAACGCCCTTTGAAGTGACTGCTGGTGATTTAGCAAGTCTCGAATTGCGAGGTGCCGGTGGCGAACAAATGCGCATTGATTCGCTGACGTTCGAGCGAATCGATGAGCCGGTTAACTCGGCGCCGACGCTTGAAGGCCTCTACCGACGTTAGCGTCGACGAAAACAGCTCAGCCGTGGCTAACCTGGTGATCGACGATGCCGATGGTGACAGCCTGACCGTCACGCTATCCGGTGCCGACGCAGCGCTATTTACTTACGATGAGGTGAGCGGGGAGCTTGCGTTCGTCAACCCGCCGGACGCCGAGCTGGCCGCCGACAGCAATGAAGACGGCGTATACGAGTTGACCGTAACCGTCTCCGACGGTGAAGACAGCGTCTCGCAGGACACCCTGATTACGGTGGCAGACCTCAACGAGAGTATCGTCATCGATCAGACGGCTTATTCGATTGATGAGAACCTGACCGAGATCGGCGCGATTCCGGTGGTCGACGAAGATGGCGCCACGACAGGCCTGAGCGCACCGGTGTTCGCCATTACAGGGGGCGTGGATGCACCGCTGTTTACCATCGACGAGACGACCGGCGTACTGAGTTTCACCAGCGCCCGCGACTTCGAGCTTCCGGTGGATGACGATGAAGATGGCGTTTATGAAGTAGAGGTCACCGTTACCGACGGCGACCTGACCGACGTCCAGACGCTGGAAGTGACCGTGAATGACGTCGACGAAGACGAAGACCCCTTGGCGCCGATCACCCTGCAAGGCGAGGGAGGCGAGCGTCACCGATGTCGGTGGCACCGGCCAGGGGCCGTCACGCGTGTGGTGGATACCGACAATCCCGATGACTTCGGCAACTTCCGGAGGGCGCGGTCGGCGACGCCTACCTGGACTTCGGCACCGACGCGGGCGATCAGATCACGTTCAATATCGACGCACCCGCAGCGGGTACCTACACGGCGACGATTCGTTATGCTAACGGCGCCGCCACACCTCGGCCGCTCGACCTGACGGTCAATGGCAGTGCGCAACCGCAGGTGCCTTTTGCCAACGCGCCGGACGATGGCGTCAACGACCCCTGGGATGAATGGTTGGAGCAGGAGGTGCAGGTCACCTTTGAAGAGGGAGCCAATACCTTCACGCTGACCATCCCCACGGTGGCTAACGGTGGTACGAACAACGGCCCCAACATCGATCAGGTCGTGTTCAGCTTCGATGATGGTGATACGAACCCAGCGCCGTTCACCTTCGAGATTCAGGGCGAGGCGTTGTCGATCGACGATGATGAGCCTACTCCCGATACAGTGGTGCGTGACGCCAGCAATCCTGAAACAAACGAAGCGGCGGGCCCCGATGGGCTATGGGATGGCTATACCGGCACTGGCTATCTGGACATGGGGGCGAAGCCGGTGATGCGGCCTTCTTTGACGTGAATGTCGAAGAAGCGGGCACCTATACCCTGAGCGTGCGCTACACCAATGGCGGTGGAGACGGTGCTGACCGGCCCATGAATATCCTGGTGGGCGGCGAGCCCCAGGGTGAGATGGCCTTCCCATCACGGGTGAAGGCAACGCTGGCTGGTTGAACTGGCAAGAAGCCACTATCGAAGTTGAGCTTGAGGCAGGCAGCAATACGATCCGGCTTGAGAACGTGGGCAATGCATAGTCCCAACATCGATAGCCTGAGCGTCACGCGGGACGGTGTCGAGCCGCCGGATGTGGTGGAACCGGTTTACCGCTTTTCGGTCAAGATCAACTTCCAACCCGACGATGTAGCGATACCGGAAGGCTACATTGCCGACAACGGCAAAGCCTTCGGCACTCAGTCGGTGACCATCGACGGCCAGACCTACCAATATGGCTGGGTCACCGAGGCGTCGATCTACGATGACCAGCCCGGTACCATTCCATTAGATATTTCGAGCCTTACCAACGTGGCGGTCAACGACCGCACCGATGATATTGCGGGGCTTGATCCGCGTCAGGGCACCTATGCCCATTTTGACCAGCCTGGAAGCCAGTATGTGCGCGCTGGCTGGGAAATAGAGCTGGAAGACGGCTACTACGAGGTCACCATTTCGATTGGCGATACTTCTGGGCCATACGACAGTCGTAATGTCCTGAATGCAGAAGGCGAGCTGTTCAACGATCCCTTCACCCCGTTCCGCCCTGACGATTTTCCAGCGGACAGCAATCCGGGCGACGACACCGAGGGCGTGCGCTCTGACTTGGTCACTCGCATCGTACAGGTGAGCGACGGTCGTCTGACGCTGGATTCGCTGGGTCTCGATAACGAGAATACTGAGATTCAGTACATTGAGATCCAGTCGCTTCCCGACCTGACCCCGGATGATGATCGTGAAGCGCCGCAGGACTATGCCTTCTTCACCGATGCCCGTGCTATTGCTGGCGTTGGGGAGAATGAAGTGGAGGTTGACCTCGACGGAGAAGATGGCGCTGTCCCCACCGGTGTTGATCCGACCTCGGATATCTTCGTGGGGATTTCAGTGGTCGATGGGCGTGGTGGTGCCTTGCTGGAAAGCCTAAACGACGGCTCGGTGAAGCTATTCGAAACGGTTACCGGTGAAGAGGTCTCGTTCAACGTTAATACGACCGGCGGCTTTGATTCACTGACCATCTCACCCAGCCAGATGCTCAAGCCGTTTACCAGCTATACGCTGGTGATCGATGGCTTCCAGGATCGCGGGCCCAACGATGATGCTGATGCGCCCACCCGGGAATTCCAGAAGTACACTAACACCTTCGTCACCGGTGAAGAGCCGGAGGTGGTCGCCCGCGACGTGGCCTTCAACGATGTGGTTGAGCTCAACGGTGCTGCCGACAATGCCTATGGCTTCACATCGCTCGAGATGAGCCCCGACGGCGCCTTCATGTACATCGCGACCATTGGCGGTGATCTGTTGCGCTACAACGTCGATCCGGTCGACGGCTCGCTATCCAACCGCCAGGATCTAAGCCTGCCGAACGATTACTTCGACCAGCCCGGGGAGAGTCAGCAACGTGGCATCATCGGCCTAGTGGTGGATCCCACCGACCCGAACGTGCTGTGGATCACCGATAACTACCCGATCCCGCTCAATGGACGTGATAACGGCGTGCCGGAATTCAGTGGCCGCATTACCAAGATCACGCTGGACGGCGGTAGTGATTTTTCCGGTACCGCCGAGCCCTACATCACCGGGCTGCCGCGCTCCAACGGCGACCACGTGACCAATAGCCTTGAGTTCCGCGCCAATCCGGACTATGACGCGGCTACCAATCCTGACGTGCCGACGCATCTGCTGTATCTGATTCAGGGCTCCAACTCGGCCATGGGTGAGCCGGATAGCGCCTGGGGCAATCGTCCCGAGCGTTTGCTGAATGCCGCGGTGATGGAGATCGATCCCACCCGCGACGCCCCTCCCGGGGGCTTCGACGTATCGACCGAACCCGTCCCCGACAACGGCCAGAATACCCGCTTCGATGACCCGGACGGCCATCCCAAGGATGACCCCATCCCCATGGGCAACGGCGAGTTCCTGGTGTTCGATGAACGCGGTGTGGCGACGGTGCAGGACGCCGACGGCAACGTGCTCCAGAGCTACTACGACCCCTACGCTGAAGGCGCGGTGCTGACCATCTTCGCCACCGGGGCGCGCAACGCCTATGACCTGGTGTGGCACTCCAACGGCTTCCTGTACGTGCCAACCAACGGCTCGGCGGCGGGCGGCAACGTGCCGGACGATCCCTCGACGCCGGAGAACGAGCGTTACACCAACGTAGAGAAGCAGGACGACTATTTGTTCAAGGTCGTCGAAGGGGGTATTACGGTCACCCCAATCCGCTCAGGGATGAGTACATTATGAACGGTGGCAATCCCACCGGTGGCACTGATCCCAACCAGGTTGATAGCTACCCAACCGGAACGAATCCCGAGGGGAGCTACGATATCTCTGGCGTCTATTCGCTGGGCGAGAACCGATCACCCAATGGCGCGGTGGAATATACCAGCGGTATTTTCGGTGGCAACCTTCAGGGGAATCTGCTGTTCACCGAATACTCAGGCGGTGATGACGTGCGCAGCATTACCCTCGACGCCAACGGCAATGTAATAGGCGATGACGTGCTGCGCGATCCTGAAGGTAACGTTATCAGCTACGTCGATCCGCTGGATATTATTGAGAACCCGGTGACCGGCCAGCTCTATCTACTGACCTTGAACCGGGGTAATGGGCAGAGCCAAATCATCCGCCTCGACCCAGCACCGGGCGGTGTGGTGGATCCTAATCCAGGCGACGATCTGGTGTCGCTGCTGGTTATTCAGGCAGAAGATAATACCCCCAATGATGGCACTTCCGTGACGCTTGCCGACGCGGAGATACAAATCCGTGATCTTAACAATCCAGAAACCACTGCAGGGCTACCTAACGGACTGCGCCCCGGCGCCTTTGGTCTGGATGGCAATACCAACGATAACGACGGTGTGCCCGGCGGCTATGCAGACTTCGGCGCCACCAATGCTGATTTCCTCACCTTCAGCTTTAATCTTAATGCCGACCAGGCCGGTGAGTCGGTGCTGCGGCTGCGCTATGCCAATGGTGGTACCACTGATCGCCCGCTTGAGGTATTCGTCAACAACGTTAGCGTCGGGGTGTTCGACTTTAGTCCTCCTCCAGGGCTTACCGGGGATGCGGCCTGGGCAGAGTGGCTGACCGAAGACGTGGCAGCGTCGCTGGTGGTGGGAGAAAACACCGTCCGGTTGCAGTCTACGGATAATACCGGCCCCAACATTGACCAGCTTGAAGTGCTGCAGTCGCCGCCGGATACCACGCCAGGCTTCACCGAATATGAGGCTGAGGACGCCTTGCTTGATGGCCCTGTAGTGGTGCCGGAAAGCGCTGATGACCGCAACGCCTCTGGCGAAGGTTTCGTCGACTTCAATGGCACAGGCGATCAGACCATTACCTGGACCGTCGATGTCAATGAGACCGGCAACTACGAAATCGGCTTCCGCTACGCCCTGGCGGCGAGCAAAGCCGATCGCCCGATGGAAGTGACCATCAACGGCGTTAACTTAGGGCTGGTCAACTTCGTCGGCCAGAGCAATGAGGCGGAAAACGACTGGTTCTTCCAGGAGCTATTGGTCAACCTGCAAGCGGGCAGCAACACCATCAGCGTGACGGCACCTGAGGCCAACGGTCCCAATGTGGATCTGCTTCGGGTTCCAGATGCACCTACCGATACCTTTATGCCGGTGTACGCCGATGTCTCCGACGGTGCGCGCATTGAGCTGGAGAGTGGTGACAATGCGCGAACGATCAACGACCTGACGGCCGATTTCTACTTTACGGTAGATACCGATGGCCTTTATCGCCTGGATCTTGCGGCTAACGCCGGTGCCAACGATGGCCAGGGCCTGACCCTGACGCTTAACGGTCAGCCAGTGGATGTGCTGGCCTATCCGGGCCAGGGGGGATGCCGGGGAAGAAGGCACCTATGTCGAGCTTGAGGCTGGCGTGAAGTACAACCTGCGAGTGGTTTCCACTGCCGATGGTGCCGATGAGCTGGACTATCTTGATGTGACGCCGGTTGCTGGCAACGCCAATGCCGACATTGCCATACAAAGTGGTGATGCCGCCTACTACTCTGACCGGCTGCACTTCAGCTACCTGGAGAACAACAGCGCCTCGGCGGACGATCGTGACTTCAAGGAGAGTGCTACCGTCACGATATCCAACACGGGCACCAGTGAGCTTGCGATTCTCGATGCCGATATTGATGGCCCCTTCGTGCTGGAGGATCCGAGCGCCTTTGACGGCCTGACGCTCGCCGCCGGGGAGTCGCTGGAGGTCACGGTGCTGTTCGACCGTGACAGCTACACGCCACCCACCAACGACGCCGGTGACGGGGTGTTTGAAGGGCGCATTCGCCTGGTGACCAACGATGCCGATTCGCCGATTGCCGAAATCCACATGGCAGGCTTTTGGCAGGCACGGGACGAGGGCGGCTGGGAACCCAACGTCAATGAAGTGTGGGAGGTGTTCGGCTTCGGAAACCGTATCGACGGCCTGACCACCGTGGGAGGCGGGGAGAATTCAGTATTGAATGACTTCGACCTCTATCGTCCCGTTAATGACGACGAAGTGCTGTCCCGCTACTGGACGCTGGCTGATGGTGCTGGAGAGGCGAAGATCACCCAATTGGCGGCTTATCATGGCCCCAGCGGGGCAACGCTGGGTATCCATAACCCAGGCAATAAGGGGCAGGACATCATCTTCAGCGATCATGCAGGAGACAATAACCAGACCCTTCTGCCGATAAAAGGAAATGGTGATTTTGCCACCGCGAGCTTCTCGCTTGCCGATATTCCAAGTAGTTGGGCTGGCGAAGGTGTGTTTGGCATCGAGGTGGCGAACCTGTCCACCGACCCTTCGCTGAACCCTGAGGGTGGCACGCCGCCTGCCGATGCTGATGGCATCGAGCGCGGCTATACAGTGCGCATGTTCCGGGCACTTGATGCCGAGGGCAACGTGATTCCCAATACCTACCTGGGCATCATGGACTACACCGGCATCAACTATGACTACAACGACAACATGTTCCTCATTGAGGGCGTGTCGCCCGTCGCCGGTGGTGATCTTACGGTGATCAATAACGACGGCATCCCGTCCAACGATCGCCTGGTGATGTCGCGCATCGAGAACCCCGCCAACGCCGCGCAAGAAGTGCATGACGAGGTGACCATCACGCTCAGAAACGACGGTTTCGAGACGCTTGATATCAACAGCATCGAGGTCAGTGATACCACCTTGTTCGAACTGACGGAGGCCTTCGCGGCGGTCAGCCTGGAGCCGGGCGAGTCCATCGACGTCACCGTGCGCTTCATCGCTGATGATTCTAACGACGCCAGTCTGTATGAGGCGAGCCTAGTGATCAACTCAAGCGATTCGGACGAGGGCGAGAAGGTGATCCAGCTTGCCGGGTTGGCCCAGAACCAGTCCGAGAGCGGGCAGGAGCCGCTCGTTCAGGAGATCATCAACGCCTTCGGCTATACCACCAATGTGGCCGAGGGACAGATGAATCAGGGGGGCTGGTGGAAGTCAATGGCGACGAGATCCTGTCGCCTTACTTCCAGCGTGCTGACGGTAGCTCGCCGATCAAGATCACCCAACTGGCGGCCTACCACACCCAGGGCGACGTGGCCCGGCTGTTCATCCACGACGTGGATAGCCGGGATCTCGACGAGATTCTGGCCCACGATGAGGCCGATGGTCAGACGCTACTGCCGCGCACGCTCAACAATGGCGATCTCTTGACCACGACGACCTTGGATCGCGATGCACCCTTTGGGTTCTTCGCTGAGATTTCGGGTCGCCAGGGCTATATTTCCTGGTCGGATCCGGATGCCAACCTTTATGAGGACACCATTGATGCTATCGGCAATCCGGGCACCAATCTCAACTGGGACGAGAACGATGGTCACCTGATTCGCGTCTATATCGCCAAGGATGCTGCCGGTAACGTGATTCCAGATACCTATATCGTGATTCAGGATTACGCGGGGGTTAACTACGACTACAACGACAATATCTTCCTGGTCGAGAACGTTCAGACCTATGATCCCACCGGGGCGGAGGATGCTGACGGCAACGGCCGGGTGGATCTGTACGACGACGATGACAACGACGGCGTGCCGAACTTCCTCGACAACCCCGAGCCGGCCGGTCAAACCGCCTTCAATGACAATGAAACTGCATGGGCGGTGGGCAGCGATGGCTTGACCCTCGAAGCCAAGCTTTACGATAACGGCGGTCAGGGGTGGCGTATAACGACACCACCGCTGCGCACCAGGGGCGGCCTTCCGCGCCGACGAAGCGGTGGATATCTCCAACGGCACCGAGGCGCTTGGCTACATTGCCGATGGTGAGTGGGTCGAGTACACCTTCAACGTGGAGACGGCAGGCACCTATACGCTTAGCTTCTCAACGTCTGCGGTTACCGATGGCAAGACCATCACCGCGGCCTTCGAACAGGGTGGTGGCTTCTATACCCCGGCGCAGGTACAGAATCTGCCTAACACCGGTAGCTTCACCAGCTTCCAGACCGTTGGTCCGCTAACCTTTGAGCTGGAAGAGGGCGAGCAGGTACTAAGACTGACCTTTAACGGTGGTCAGTTGGATCTGGCGTCGTTCACCCTGGGCTTTGAAGCACCGGTGAACGATGGACAGAGCGCCTTTAATGACACCCAGACTGCCTGGGAGGTTGGCACGGAGGGCTTGAGTCTGGAAGCGCGCTTCTATGACAACGGTGGCCAGGGCGTCGCCTATAACGATACCACTGCCGCCCATCAGGGCGATGCCTTCCGCTCCGACGAGGCGGTGGATATCTCCATGCCCTCGCAGGCGATCGGCTTCATCGAAGACGGCGAGTGGGTGGAATATACCATCAATGTGGCGGAAGACGGCGTTTACGACCTCGACTTCCTGACCTCTATGGCTTCCTCCAACCCGGCCGCACGCTCGATTACCGCAAGCTTCGCCAAGGGCGATACGCCCTACGTGACGGCTTCATCGGTCGGGGTATCGCCAACGGGAAGCTGGACCTCCTTTACCCAGACCGATACCACCCAGGTAACGCTCGAAGCCGGTGAGCAGGTGCTACGGCTAACCTTCAATGGCGGGCCCATGGATCTGGCCTCGTTCAACCTGGCACCCGTTGAGCCGCCGCCGGTCGACGACGCTCAGCAGGCGTTCACTGATAACGGTGACCCCTGGCAGGTGGGTAGTGACTTCACACTGGACGCTGTCAACTACGATGAAGGTGGTCAGGGGGTTGCCTACAACGATGCTGATGCCGAGCAGATTGGCACGGACTTCCGCCCTGGTGATGGTGTGGATATCGTCGGTGACGGTGACGCCATTGGCTGGGTGGACGAGGGTGAATGGGTGGAATACACCCTTAACATCCAACAGGCTGGGGTCTACGACCTTTCGTTCTTGTCTGCCCTTGGTGATAGCAGCGGTGCACAGCGCAGCATCACGGCGACCTTTACTAAAGGCGACGGCACGCCCTACGCGTCGATTGACCCGGTGGTGATATCGCCGACAGGTGGCTGGGGCAATTTCCAGCCCACTGATGCCACCCAGGTAGCGTTAGAGACCGGGGAGCAGGTGCTGAGATTGACTTTCAATGGCGGGTCGCAGGATCTGGCTTCGTTCAGCTTGGCGCGTGATGGTCAGCAGGCTTTCAATGCAGGCGGCACGCCATGGGTGGTGGGTGCTGATGAAGGCTTGACGCTTAATGCGGCTCTGTTCGACGAAGGTGGCCAGGACGTTGCCTACAACGATGCCGATGCTGTTCAGATTGGATCGGACTTCCGCCCGGATGAAGGGGTAGATATCGTTGGGCAGGGCGAGGCGATAGGCTGGGTCGATGAAGGTGAATGGGTGGAATACACCATCAACGTCGAACAAGCTGGCAGCCACACCCTGTCGTTCGTGACCTCGTCACCTAATGATGGCCGCACCATCTCTGCTGCGGTTGAACAGGATGGCGTCTTTACGAACAGTCCGCCCCGGCGTCGGTGCCGAACTCTGGCGCCTGGGGAACCTATGTGGACGGACCTTCGCTGACGCTGGATCTTGAAGAGGGTGTCCAGGTGTTGCGACTTACCTTCAACGGTGGTTCTCAGGATCTGGCTTCGTTTCAGATCAGTCGAGATGCTGATGTGAATACGGCCAGTGTGTTGAACATGGATATGATGAACATGGTCAGCGATATGAGTGATGGTTCGTTCATGGAGGAAGAGCTCGTTGCGATGAGTGATGATGTAAGCATCAGCGGCGTGCAGGAAAATGACCAAGGCGCCTTGATGTAATGTTCGAATCTATAGCACTTGCTAGAGTCCGCGAGGCGGTGCTGATGAGATAAAAGTGTTAATCAAGCTTGCGAAAAATCGCAGGCTTGAATTGCGCAGTGAATTTGGTTTACCACTGTCGGTGGTGTGAGCCCCCTTTTCTCTATGGGCTGCGCAAGAAGCCCACTGAGTGACAGCAAAGGATGGGATTGTGGCTATATGGCAAATTCGATCAGTTCGTGGCGCAAAAGGAGCTAACTACGTATGTGGCCATCGCCCTGATCCATGGCAGTATGCACTGCTCAAACGCATGATTTCGAAATTGGGGAGTGCAGTCGACTGAAGGGCCGCTAGAAGAGATTGCTGAGGAAATAGTGAAAGCTAATGTACTAGAGGAAATTAGCCGACACATAAAAATAAAAAGGCAGACCAGTAAGTTACTGATCTGCCTTTCAAAATATTGGTAGCGGTCGGATTTGAACCGATGACCTTCGGGTTATGAGCCCGACGAGCTACCAGGCTGCTCCACCCCGCATCAACGTGTGGCGTATTCTACAGAAGTTTTAGATGAAGTCAATAGGGGATTAACACGTTTGGCTTATAGCCGTTGATTATGACCTGCGGCAACATGGGGTAAGTGCAGCTATGCTTTAAGTAGCCATAACAAAAGCTTACGTTGGTGCATTGTTCTAGCAAATTATGCACTAGGGTAATACAGGCGCAGTCGCGCTTATTCACAATGGCTTGCGACATAACGTGCATGTTTTGAGATCCAAGCCATTTGTCATATCAGGGAGGTAGTCAATGGCCAATCAAGCCCCCGTCGCCTGGGTAACTGGTGGAACTGGTGGTATCGGTACGGCAATTTGTCGTTCGTTGGCAGATGCGGGATATCTGGTCGTGGCGGGTTATCGCAACCCCGACAAGGCCAAAACCTGGCTAGAAACGCAGCATGCCGACGGCTACAACAATATCGAATTGTCAGGTGTCGACCTTTCTGACCACAACGCCTGCCTGGAAGGTGCCCGCGAAATCCACGACAAGCATGGCCCGATTAGTGTGCTGGTGAACTGTGCGGGTATCACCCGTGACGGCACCATGAAAAAATGTCCTACGAGCAGTGGTACGAAGTGCTCGACACCAACCTCAACAGCGTATTTAACACCTGCCGTAGCGTCATTGAGATGATGCTTGAGAGTGGCTATGGCCGGATTATCAATATTTCATCCATTAATGGCCGTAAAGGCCAGTTTGGTCAGGTCAACTACGCGGCGGCGAAAGCCGGCATGCATGGTTTGACCATGTCGTTGGCACAGGAAACAGCGACCAAAGGAATTACCGTCAATACCGTATCACCTGGCTATATCGCCACCGATATGATCATGAATATCCCAGAAAAAGTACGCGAGGCAATCCGGGAAACCATTCCCGTGAAGCGCTATGGAACGCCAGAGGAGATTGGCCGGCTGGTCACCTTCCTAGCCGATAAGGAGTCAGGATTTATCACCGGTGCAAACATTGATATCAACGGTGGTCAGTTTATGGGCTAGTGGTTAGCCCAAGAGGAGAGCGTAAACGGGAGGTTATAAGCCTCCCGTTTTCTGCTAACGCTACGGCAACGGGACTCGCGCCAGTCGGCTGAGCAGATTATCCAACTCTTCTACTTCAGCCTCCCATTGCGTGGCTGGCATTGGCCCTAGGGCCAATAGTGCCACCAGGATGTCGATCACTTCTTGATCCCGGCTGCGCTCTTGATTGAAGCCTTCATTCAAACGTTCTACCTGAATCGCCAGGCGCAGCGGTTCGTCGCTTTGCCGCACGCTACCCACGGCCAGCATCGAGAGGTGCACTCTTAGCCTCGCAAGGGAGTCGGCTATGCGGGCGTGCTCAGCGTCCGAGAGCGGTACTGCTACGCTATGGCGCTGTTGATTGCGTACGTTGTGTGACTGATTAAAAGCGCTAGGCAATGAAGTATCGAGAACCGATTGCGCGTCCACATCACTGGCAATCCCCTCGCTGAGATAGCGTTGGTCGGCGGCTAAGTGAGCGTTCACTAATGGCATAATCGCATGCCACTGTTGAACCGTGTCGGCGACCGCCAGACGGTTTAGGCGTTCTCGGCGTGCACGCACAATGCCACTCATCCGCCGCTGCATGCCTTCGCTGCGCCGATTGCGGGGCAGTGGCTCAAGCTGGTTGGCCTGCTCGATAAAGCGCTCCAGTGTGGCCGACTCGCTCGCCTCCAGTGGCTGCCAACTATCCATTTCATCAATGAGCGTCTGCATCTCATCAAGCTGCTGTTGCTGGCGCGCTGCCTGCTCATTTTTATGTGCATCGCGTTGGGCAAAAGTTGATCACACTCGTGGCGAAAGGTTTTCCACAGCGTTTGCTCCTCGCCTTTGGGGGCGCGGCCTAGTGCCCGCCACTGCTGCTGTAACTGTTTGGTCAGGTGGATGCGCTGGGCCAGCGGCTGGCTGTCGTCGCTACGCAGTGCGCTCACTTGGCTGATCAGTTCGCGTTTTTTTGAGGCGATCGTTTCAGCGCGCTGATCAATCAACGCCTGTAGCTGATGGCGAATAGTGCCAAAGCGTCGCCCAACAGCCTCTGAGCGCTCACGGGGAACGGGGCTGTAGTGCCGCCACTGGTGGCGCGCTTTGTCGCGAATTTGCCGGAGTACATCGGGGTCGGCGTCTTCGGCGGGCTGAGCCAGCAGGCTCTCTAGTTGTTCACAGAGCGCTTCACGGGCTTTCAGGTTGTTCTCGCGCTCTTGGCTGAGCTGATCCCGCCAAGGGGCAAGACGTTCGTGGATACGATCCGAAGCGCTGCGGAAACGGGCAGACTGTTCGCGGTTGGCCGCCGCATCGCCTAGTGATTTCCACTCTTTGACCAGTTGGCGATGGTGGCGGTCAAGCGCTTCTTCCGCCATGTAGAGATCGTTAGCCAATGCTTCGATACCCGCGCATAGCTGCTCGCGCTTTGGCCCGGCGACAAACCCTCGCCAGTCGCGTAATTCCGCGAGCCGGGCGGCTAAGTGCTTTAAGCGTGTTTTGAGCGGTTGGGCGGCTGGGCTTTCCAGCGCTTCAATGCGCGGCTTTAGCCGCTGATGCAGACGGCTGGCGCTTTTAAAGGCGCCGCGCTCTAACAAGTGCTCAAAGGTATCGAGTTCCGCACCATGGGCCTCCAGTGTGGCGCTGTCCTCTGTAGGCTGCGAGGGGCGGTGTTGTCAGCATTACACGCACCCAGGGCACGGCCGAGCAGCGCCGGGGGGTTAAGGTATCTGGCCACTGGCATTCGCTAACCAAGGTGGCCAGGGTCGCATGGTCACCACTAGCCAGAGCGGTTTCGATGGGTGCGCTTACCGCGCACCAGCGCTGCCATGCCTCTAAGCACTGGTCGTAGTGTTGAATCGCCAGCGTGTAGCGCTGGCGCATGGTCTCGCTGGGCGGGTGGATATCGGAAAGCGCCTGCCAACGTTGGCCGAGTAGCTGACGCTGGGCGCGCAGGCTGTCGATATCCTGTACGGTCATGGCGGAAGCGTGGCGTAGGCCGTCGAGGGTCTCTTCGATGCCTTCAAGCAGTTGCTCACGGGTGTTTTCAGCTTCTTCGCGGCGCTCGTCGCTCTGCTGGCGAGCCTGCTCCTGGGTCTCGTGGTCGTGGAGCGTTTTGCGGCAATTGAGCACGGCTTGATGAAAGCGCTGCTCCTGTTCCACGCTGGGCGGCTGGGTCAGTTGCTCCCACTGCCGCTCAAGGTGGCGAAAACGGCCACCGTAAAGGGGCTCCCAGGGCGCCCGGGCATGCTGTTCTAGCTGATTCAAAAGCGTTTCGCGCTGCTGCTCTTCAGCTTCCAGCCACTGGGCGTCGCTGCGCAAGCGGTTGAGGCGTTCCCGGGCCAGGCGAACCACCTGACGGTCTCGGCGTGCCTCTTTCAGCAACCGTTTTAGTCCCTCTTCATCTTCTATGCGCTCGGCGGCCTGATGGCGAACGGCAGCCACCCCATTGTGACAAGCTTGACGAATCAGCTCATCCTCATCGCTCAGCTTACTCAGTGCGACCAAACGTAGATTAAGGTTGTCCCCTGAAAGGCTACCGCACTCAATACCCGCGGCTCTTCAATCTGTTCAACCAGTGTCTGGCGCTGGTTCAGGTCGGTATGGCCTTCACGCCCACTAAGCCGTTGGCAAACCGCATTGAACCAGGTTTCCTCCTGCTGATGGTGGGGGTATGCGTTTACCAGGCCTACGCAGTCATCCAGAGCCAGCAGCGCGGCAAGGCGAATCTGGCTATCGCTATCTTGAGTGAGCGACTGCAGCGCTTGACGCTGCTCCGCTTGCTCTGGGTTCAGTCGTTGGAGGGCCTGACGGCGCACTTCGGGGTCAGGGTGTTGCCACCGAGGTGCGAACAGGCGTCTTAACAGTCCGTGCATGGATCATCCTGCGAGTATGAAATGCGTAGCATGAAAAAAACGGCTCGGTGGTTGCAGTCACCGGCGCAGTCGCTTAGCTTGGCGTTGCTATTGCTGTCTTGTAATAAGCATGGTGTGATAAACGTCTATTTTCTAGGCCACACTGCTTCTAGATCACACTGTTTTTAGACTACAGTGTTTCTAGACGACGAAATGCGTGATAGTACGCTACCTTAATCTTATATGAACATGACGGGGAGTTCGGCCATGAGCCTTAACGTGGATAGTGCCGTAGTGGCCTTTACCTTCAAAGGCGGCATGCTGCCGATGACCGTCATGGAGCTAAGTAGTGCTGACCCGGAGCAAATCCGGCAGCAGTTGGCTGGTAAGTTTTCCCAGTCCCCTGCTTTCTTTCAGCATACACCGGTTGTGCTCAGCGTGGAAAAACTCGATGAACCCCACTTAGCCCTTGAGCGCATTTGTGCAGTGTGCCGTGACCATAAGCTGTTGCCGGTAGCCGTGCGCGGTGGTACTGAGCCGGTTCGCCAATCGGCTTGGGCGCTGGGGTTGGTTGGTTTCGCCGGTGGCTGAAGGGCGAGCACGGGTGCTGGAAAGTGTCGGCAGCTCGCCGGTGCAAGAGGTCACCCGTGAGGAGCCAGTGAGCGAGTCCGAAGCGCCAACGCTGGCCACGCGGCTCTATCGCGGAACCGTTCGCTCTGGCCAGCAAGTAAGCGCCTCTGATGGTGATTTAGTGGTTATCGGGGCGGTGAATGCCGGGGCGGAAGTGCTGGCTGCTGGCAGTATTCATGTCTACGGTGCACTGCGGGGCCGGGCACTGGCAGGCATTCATGGTAATACCCAGGCGGGTATTTATTGCCGCGAACTGGAGGCTGAGCTGCTTTCAGTGGCAGGCAATTACAAACGCTCTGAAGATATCGACGCTCAGCTGCTGGGGCAGCCCGCAGAAGTTCACTTTACAAAAGAACAGCTTGAAATTAAGCCACTGGGCTAAGGTATTAGTATGAGGCTGCGTTGGTGCTTCATGCCTAGCGACGCCGAAGACGCTATCCGTTACAGTATGGCATGTTGATGACATTGACGTTCCCGTTATGCGCAGAGCGCCAACTGACTCGCGCTCGCGACGAACGACTTCAAGAAGGAAGTGAATCTTGGCCAAGATAATTGTAGTGACCTCTGGTAAAGGAGGGGTCGGCAAAACCACCAGTGCGGCAGCCATCTCCACAGGACTTGCGCTGCGCGGTAAAAAAACGGTCGTCATCGATTTTGATGTGGGCCTGCGTAATCTCGACCTGATCATGGGTTGCGAACGGCGCGTGGTGTATGACTTAGTCAACGTGATTCAAGGCGAAGCAGGACTTAATCAGGCGCTGATTCGCGACAAGCGCGTCGAGAATCTATTTATTTTGCCCGCTTCCCAAACCCGCGATAAAGATGCCCTGACCCAAGAGGGCGTTGCAGAGATTTTGGAGAAGTTGAAAGAGGATTTCGACTTCATTCTGTGTGATTCACCCGCCGGTATCGAACGCGGTGCGCAGTTGGCCATGTACTTCGCCGACGAGGCGATTGTGGTCACCAACCCTGAAGTATCGTCAGTGCGTGACTCTGACCGTATTTTGGGGCTGTTGGCCTCGAAAACCCGGCGTGCAGAGCAGGGCGATGATCCTATTAAAGAGCACCTGCTGGTGACCCGCTATAATCCCGAACGGGTTACCTCCGGCGATATGCTGACGCTGGACGATATCCGCGAAATTTTGGCGATCAATTTACTGGGCTTGATTCCTGAGTCAGAGGCTGTGCTGCGTGCTTCCAACCAGGGCGTGCCCGTTACCCACGATATCTCCAGCGACGCGGGCCAAGCCTATAGCGATACGGTATCGCGCCTGCTCGGTGAAGACATGCCGCTGCGTTTCCATGAAATGCAACGCAAAGGCCTGCTGAGCCGTATGTTTGGGGGGGCGCGCCGATGAAATTACTGGAGTTCTTGAAGCGTGAGCGCAGGAAATCCGCCTCGGTCGCCAAAGAACGTTTGCAAATTATTGTCGCGCATCAGCGTAGTCAGCGCGGTCAGCCCGACTATATGCCGATGCTTGAGCGCGAACTGCTTGAGGTGATTCGTCGTTACGTCCATGTGGATGACGACGCCATTCAAATTTCCTTGGACAGCGAAGACAACTGCTCGGTGCTGGAGCTGAACGTGACGCTTCCCAAGAGCTGAGTCTTCGTCTACGTGCAAGAACTGAAGACAGGGCGAAAGGGGCGGCGGGTGTGCTAGGCTTGGGCTTTTAACTGCCCAGCGGAGTGATTGTTCATGGCGCCACCCAATGCTGCCCCTGCCAGTTTTCTATGGCATGACTATGAAACCTTCGGGGCGGATCCGCGTCGCGATCGGCCCGCTCAGTTCGCTGCCCTGCGTACTGATGCGGATCTGAACGAAATCGGCGAGCCGATCGAACTCTACTGCAAGCCCGCCGACGATTACCTGCCTCATCCTGCTGCCTGTTTGATTACCGGCATTACCCCGCAAAAAGCTCAACGCCATGGTCTGCCTGAAGCAGAATTCGCGGGCGAGATTCAGCGCCATATGAGTGAGCCGGGCACCTGCGTGGTGGGTTACAACAGCCTGCGCTTTGATGACGAAGTCTCCCGCCACCTGTTTTACCGCAATTTGCTCGACCCCTATTCCCGTGAGTGGCAAAACGGCAATTCCCGCTGGGATTTGATCGATGTGGTGCGCGCTTTTTATGCGCTGCGTCCGGATGGCATTGAGTGGCCGCTGCGCGAAGACGGTGCACCCAGCTTCAAGCTAGAGCACTTAACCGCAGCAAACGGTATTGCCCATGAGGGGGCTCACGATGCGGTAGCCGATGTGCGCGCCACGATTGCCTTGGCGCGTTTACTTAAAGCGCGTAATGCCAAGCTGTTCGACTATCTGCTCGGCCTGCGCGGTAAGCGCGCGGTGGCCAAGCAGCTCGACTTGCCCAACGCCAAGCCGCTGCTGCATATCTCCCGCCGCTATCCTGCCAGCCGGGGCTGCAGTGCCCTGGTGATGCCGCTGGCCGAACATCCGACAAACCCTAATGGGGTGATTGTTTACGATTTGAGCGTTGATCCCAGCGATATGCTGAGCATGTCAGCGGAGCAGATTCGTGAGCGCGTGTTTGTCAGTCAGCAGGATTTGTCTGAAGGTGAGGCGCGTATCCCGCTGAAGGTCATTCATATCAACCGTTGCCCAGTGGTGTTCCCCGCCACTGCTTTAAAAGACATTGAGGGGCCGCAAAGGGCGAATATGGCACCATCGTTGCGCGTTTAGGCCTGGATGTGGCGGCCTGTCGGCAGCACTGGAAAACCCTGCGCGATGCCAGCGGTGTTGCCGCTAAGGTCGCAGAGGTGTTTAGCGCCGGTTACGACGACGCCCTGCAAGACCCTGATCTAATGCTCTATTCGGGCAGCTTTTTCTCCGCCGCTGACCGTCAACAGATGGAGCGGGTGCGGGAGATGGAGCCGTGGGATCTGGTAGGGCAGCGCTTTGCGTTTCAGGATTCACGCCTGGAAGAGATGCTGTTTCGTTATCGCGCGCGCAGTTACCCCGACACGTTGGAAGGCGAGGAGCGCGAACAGTGGGAGGCGTTTCGTTGGATGCGGATCAATGATCCGGCCCTGGCAGGCTTTACCCTCAAGGCGTTTGCGCGGGAAATCGCTCAATACAATCAGCAAACCCTTACTGACCGTGAGCGGCAGATTCTGGAAGAGCTGGTGATGTTCGTGGAGGCGATGATGCCGGCCCAGGCGTTTGATGCCTGAGCCGGTGGTTTAACAACGCTGCTTATTCACGCACTTTAGGCAGCGCTGAGCGTTCTTCCCGATAAGTGCTGACATCGCTGGGTTCGTCGCCAGGGTTAAAGCGTATGTCCAGAGTGTGCTCGCGCAGCGATGGCCAGAGAGCTTTGATATCCTCAAGGCTCACGTTCAGCACTAGCTCGGCCAACTTATCACGGCGGTCAAAGCGAACGTCTTCAAGCGCCGTGGCCTGCCAGTAGCGGTTAGCCATGCCCGCCAGGCTGGTATCGCGCTGGCGCAACTGGTCGTGCACCGCTTGGCGATAAGGCGCTAAGTCAGCGTCGCTAAGCTGTTCAAGACGTTGGCTGGCCTCATCAAGAAACGCATCCATCCGTTCAGCAATCGTGCCGCTCTCGACATCGGGGGGATTGCACCATAAGGGCAATCCCTGGCGCTTCGAGCAGCGGCGAATAGCCGGCGTTGACAATGTAGCCGAGCTGCTGCTCGGTGCGCAGCTGTTGGTAGAAGGGTGTCTCCAGCCACTGGGCAATCACCGCGGTGGTGGCTTGCTCCGCTGGTGTCTGATCGCGACCCTGTAGATAACGCAGCACCAAAGACTCATCCCGTGAGCTGTGAGGGTGCAGCACGCTGTGCTCCTCACTGGCCGCAAGAGGCGTTAAGTTCGCAATAGCGTCGCGGGTTAGCCGTGGCTTGAGCTTGGCACGTATTAGCTGTGTCTGTTCATGGGCCAGGTCAGCACCCAGGTTGCCCACCGCCATGGCGTCGACGTACAGATCGGCGAGAAAGCGCTGGCGGAAATCTTCCAGGTGGCCACGGTCAAAGCGCTCACTGGCGGCGAGAAGTTCAGCGGTAGACCATTGTGGTGTGAGCAGGGCTTCCCCCAGCGTACGGCTGGCCTGCCCGGTGAGCGACGCCTGAGGCGCGTTGCGCCACTCGCGCTGCAGTTGGTAACGCACGCGCTCGAAAGCGCTGTCGCTGATCTCTGCGTGCGCCAATTGCTCAAGGGCTTGTTCAATCAGCGGGGTTTGGCCATCACGCCAGCCCGAGAACGATAGCGTCATGCCCCTGGCGTGGGGTAAGCGCTGAACGACTGCCCAGCCAACCACGCGGGGTAGAGGGATTCATTCAAGCTATCATTGAGCCAGCTGGCGAGCAGCCGAGTGAGTACTGCTTCCTCAGCGGAGTAGCTGGCGGTGGGGCTTTGTAGGCTGATCCGCCACTCAACTTTGGGAGTATTAAAGCGCTCATCCTGCATATGCCAGGCCGTAAACGATGGCGTATCGACCAGCAGGCTGGGGCGCTCATCCTGGCCCTCTAACAACGTTAAGTCACTGGCAATAAAGGGGTTCGGGCCGGGAAGGGATAAGCCACCAAGCGCCTGACCCGGTTGATCGGGTGTTTGCTCTTTCCATTGGGTATTGAACCACGGTGAAACGGTGTCGCTTTCCACATCCGGCGCGGAGTAGAAGCGCAGCATGTTATCCGGCGTTAGCGCGTCAAGATAAGCCTGCTGGCGCTCTGCGTCGGGGCCATCCATACGGTAAGCCGCGTACTGCACATCCTCTACCGGGTAGCGCGATAGGCTCATGGAGAGGCGCGTGGCTTCCTGCTGTGGGGCGCCGTGCTGCTGGAAGCGGAAGGCTTGCTCATTGAGGTCTGCCTGCTCCTGGTAACGCCATTCAGAGAGGCCGTCGTTACGCAGTTGCTCAATGGCGGCAAACAGGGTGGCTTCAATGTCGTCCAGCGTTCGGCGCCTGCAGGCGTCAGGCTGATGGAGATAGTAAATAGCGCTTCGTTACCATCACCGCGACCTACACCGGCGGAAAGCCCATCGGCCAGTCCCGCATCGCGCAGCACCGCTAACAGGCTGCCTTCGCCCTCATCGCCCAATAGGTGGGCGATCACCTGGGTGGGTTTTGTGCGGTAGTCGTCGGTGGGGTCGGGCACCGGGAAGTAGAAATTCACCTGACGGCGATCCTGCAGGGACTGACGCTCGATATAGCGGGGGAGCGTGTCTGAATCAACCAGCGGCGCGTCAATCGTCGGCACGCTTAAGTCGTTGTCGGGAATAGCAGCAAAGCGTTCGGCTACCCACTCCTCAAGCGTATCGAGCGGCTGTGGCGCCACTACTGCCAGGTTCATCACATTGGCATCGTAATGCTGATGATAGAAGTCGATGACCCGCTCGCGTAGCGTCGCTTCACCTTCAGGCGGGCTGGCCAGTGTTTCCCGGCTACCCACGGCAAAACCGGTGGTAGGGTTGTCAGGGTTGAACAGTTGGTTAAGCATGTCATTTTCGCGCCGGGACTCATCACGAATACGCGCCATATACTCCGAGTGAACGATATTTCGCTCGCTCTCTAAGTGGTCGGCGTTAAACAGCGGTGAGAGGAAAAATTCGCTGAAACGGTCAAGGGCGCCCGGCAACGCCGACGGCTCAATATCGAAGAAGTAGTTGGTATCCTGCTGCGCCGTAAAGGCGTTATGGGAACCCGCGTTATTGGAAATGTAGCGCTGGTAGGCATCCGATTCCGGGTAGGGTTCGGTGCCTAAAAACAGCATATGCTCAAGGAAGTGCGCTAAGCCCTGGAGGTCGTCGGGATCTTGGGCGCTGCCGACACGCACATTCATCGAGGCCGCTGCCTTGTCAGCTTCCGGGTCGCTGACCAGCAACACATTGAGGCCATTTTCAAGGGTCAGTACGCGGTAGTCCCGGCTGTCATAAGGGCTAATGATCGGGGTGACGGTTTCGGCAATGGCGTCGGCAACGGCGTCATCGTCTTCGGCGAAGGCAAGTGGCGTTATCGCGATGCTGGCGATAACACCAATCACTGCGCACTGAGGAAAAAGACGCCAGCGGTTCAAGCAAGTGGATCGCAACATTACAGCTCCTGTGACACAGTCCAGCGCAGCATCGACCCATTGGGATGGGCGCAGGCCGGTGACTGGTAGGCGGGATTATTGACATGTTTAGATACCGGAAAAGCGCCCAACAGTTCCAACGGCGCGGGTGCTAACAGCGAATTAAGCGTTTCGGTATCGGTGTCGGGGTTGAGCCAGGCGGCTAGCGCATGGCTGGGAATGGTGACCGGCAAGCGGTCGGTTAACGGTGATAACAGCAGATTGGCGGGCACGGTGATCAGTGCCGCTGAATCGGTGAATGCCGTTAACGTGGTGTGGTAGCGGCACCATAGGGCGCCCAACAGCAGCGGCGCGCGGGATACCTGGGTGACTAAATAGGGCTGCTTGCTGCGCGGCTGGGTTTTCCATACATAGAAACCGCTCACCGGAATAACGCAGCGGCGCGCGCTAAAGGCATCGCGAAACATCGCCCGTGATTCAAGCGTCTCCGCCCGGGCGCAGTGGGGCGCGTGATCCAGTACCTCCAGCCAGGGCGGCGTCAGGCCCCAGAAAAGCGATGAGAGCCGGTACTGCCCCTGCTCTAAGCGAATAGCAGAGATTGGCCGACGAGGCGCTAGGTTGGGCGACTCGATCAACGGTTCAGGAGTGGCTAGCGTTGGCAATAAGCGGGTCAGCGGTAAATTTTGCACGTGCAATCGCCCCGTCATAGCTATCTCCTTAAGCAGAATCGTCGTGGAAGTGTACCTGGATGGCGGGGGACATCGCGCAATAAAGCACGAAATGTAGCGTTTTAGTGTCGAAAACAGTGTTCGATGTAAGGTATCCTATCTTATCCCTTGCTCCCGCTAAAGCGCAGTGAGGCTTTCCTCCTTGTTTGCCGTTGACCTTAAGAGATCGCCATGGCCCGTCCTAGACAGCATGCGCCCGATGCCCTCCACGCGCAGGTCATGCACGCTTGTGATGAGTGGTTGGCTGAAAAGCCAGTCCATGGCCTCTCACTGCGTGCTTTGGCTAGAGAGGTTGGCTGTGCCCCCAGCACCCTACTGAAGCTATATGGCAGCTTCAATAACTTATTGCAGCACGTCAATGTGGAAACTCTGGCACGCTTACAGCACACCATTACCAGCTTGGTCGATGATGACCCTGAGCCATGGCTGCGCTCGCTGGCGCGTGCCTACTGGCGGTTCGCCGAGCAGGATTGTTACCGCTGGCAACTGCTGTTCGATTACCCACTGGCCCAGGAGGGTGAGCTTGATCAGCGCCAAAGCGATTTGATCGAAGCGCTATTTACCCAAGTGGAGGCCTCCCTGAAAGCCTACCAGCCCGCGCTGGATGATCTCGAAGCCCGCCGTTTGGGGCGCACGCTGTGGGGGAGCGTTCATGGCTTGGTTCAGCTAGGGCTTAATGAGCGATTGGGCTATTGGCAGGGCCAGCAGTTGAAAGTGGATGAGCTGTTGGATCAACTTATGAGCACCATTCTGGCCGGCTTGCGCCATCGTGAGGCGGCGACGTGACCTGGGGGTCAATGCGGGTCGCCAGGCGCTGCGCTGGCTGATTTTTGTCTCAATGCGCCTCTGCTACCGGCTGCAGGTGCATGGACGTGAGCATATCCCTAAGCAGGGCGCTGCGTTGGTGGTGTGTAACCACGTCAGTTTTATGGATGCCCTGGTGCTTGGTGGCGCTAGCCCCGGCCGCTGCGTTTTGTTATGGATCAGCCGATCTTCGACTCACCCTGGCTTAAGTGGTGGTTTCAGTTGGTAGGCGCCATTCCCATTGAGTCTGAGCGGCGTAGCCCCGGTGCTCTAAGGCGCGCCCTGGATGACGTGAGCACAGCGCTGCGCCAGGGCAGGTCGTAATGGTCTTTCCTGAAGGGCGACTGACCCCGGATGGTGAAATTCACGCCTTTCGGCGCGGTTTGGAAGCTATTCTCGCTCGGGATGATGTGCCGGTGATTCCCGCAGGGCTGGCAGGCTTATGGGGGTCGTGGACATCCCACCATAACGGCAAAGCACTTAAAAGTGCCCAAGGCGCTTTCGGGCGCCGGTGAGCCTGCACTTTGGGCCTCCACTCAACCGTCTGGACGCCGATGATGTAGCGCTGCGGCGGTTTCTAGAAGCGCGGGTCAGGGCTTTAAAAGCGGCGGCTGATCAGGAGCTATCCCGCCGCCGTTAAAGCGCTTGCTAGCGGCGAGCCGCCCGCTGCTTTTGCCAGCAGCGCGCCGAGGTGATGAGGTTGTCGCGAATCTCCAAAATCTCCATGCGCATATTGCCAATTTGCAGACACGCAGGCCCTTCCGGAAAGGCTTCCAGATGCTCAAGGATTAGTCCGTTGAGCGTCTTGGGGCCATCGGTCGGCAACTGCCAGCCGAGCATCTTGTTAATCTCACGAATATTGGCGGTGCCTTCAATGACGTGGCTGCCGTCATCCTGCTGGTGAATTTCTTCATCCTCAGAGACATCGGTGGTGAACTCGCCCACGATCTCTTCCAGAATATCTTCCAGGGTGACCAAACCCTCTACGTCGCCGTACTCATCCACCACAATGCCGATACGTCGTTTCTGCTTCTGAAAGTTGAGCAATTGGGTATGGAGCGGTGTGGACTCGGGAATGAAATAGGGTTCCCGTGCCTCTTGAACAATTGAGGCCTTGGTGACTTCGTCCCGGGAGAGAAAGCGTGCCGCGTTACGCAGATGCAGCATGCCGATAATATTATTGATATCGCCTTTATAGACCGGTAGCCGGGTATGCTGGCTGGTACGAATCTGGGTCAAAATATCTTCGAGCGAGTCATCCAGGTCGATACCCAGCACCTCGTGGCGGGGCACCATAATGTCGTTCACGGTGACATTCTCAAGGTCAAGGATCGACAGCAGCATCGCCCGGTGGCGGTAGGGGATCAGCGTGCCCGCCTCGTGAACCACCGTACGTAGCTCGTCGCGGGTCAGGCTGTCGCCGCCGTTATCAACGCTTTTGACGCCCACCAGCCGGAGCAGGCCGTTAGACATGACGTTGACCAGCCATACCAGCGGGTAAAGCAGCTTTAACAGCGGTTCAAGGGCATAGGACGTAGGATAGGCGATCCGTTCGGGCTTGATCGCGGCGTAGGTTTTCGGCGTGACTTCGGCAAAAATCAGAATCGTGATGGTCAGCAGGGCGGTCGATATCGCAGGCCCTGATACGTCGCCGAAGAAGTGAATGGCGATAATAGTCGCAATGGACGCCGCCAGGTTATTGACGAAGTTGTTGCCGATCAGGATAACGCCAATCAGGCGGTCTGGACGGGTGAGCAGGCGCATAACCCGTTTGGCTCTGCGGTCACCGCTGTTGGCTTGATGGCTCAAGCGGTAGCGGTTAATCGACATCATGCCGGTTTCAGAGCTGGAGAAAAACGCAGAAAGCAGTATCAGTAAGGCTAGCAGGCCGAACAGTAACCCCAGGGGGAAGTCGTCGCTCAAGTCGAAAAGTCCTTTGTGGCGAATTAGGCTCGATTTGTAGAAGGTAGCGAGTAGTGTGTCAAGACAACCAAAGGCGTGGTTGCGCCCCCGTTAGCGGTTGAGTCGTTATCGATTGAGTACAACCTCAAGTACGAACTTGCTGCCAAAGTAGGCTAACACCAGCAGGCCGCAGCCCCCAGTGTCCAGCGCACGGCACGCATGCCGCGCCAGCCAAAGCGATAACGACCAACCAACAGGGTCGTGAAGATTACCCAGGCCAGTAGCGAGAGTACTGTTTTGTGCGCCAAATGCTGGGCAAAGAAGTTGTCGAGAAAAATAAGCCCGCTCGCGATGGAGAGCGTCAATAGAATAATGCCCGCCCACACCAGTTCAAAAAGTACCCGCTCCATGGTGGTGAGCGGCGGCAGCGACTGCACAATGCCGCGGATATGATGGTGACGCAGCGCCTGGTTCTGTAGGCCGACCAGCACCGCTTGAACGGCGGCAATGGCCAGCACGGCAAACGCCAGCGCTGAACTTATCGCATGCAACAAAATGCCCGGTGTAAGCCCGGTATGACCACCTTGATTCGGCAGCCAAGTGGCGGCGAGTAGCGCAATGCCCGCCAGCGGAAGAGCACAATCCCGGCGTTAAGCACCGGTTTAAATAGACTGGCGACTAACACGACGTTGACCGCGACCGCCATCAGCAATGTGGCGCTGGTGGTAAACCCGGGCAGTAGGCCGGGGGACTGCCCCAATAGTTTGACCACCACAGGAATGTGCAACAGTAGGCCCAGCACGGCGAGCAGGCGTACCATGCCCTGGCGGGGCGGCACGCGCCGGAACAGCGTCATGCCTTGCCAAATGGCAGCGGCAACATAAAGAACAAAAGCAATCGTGGCGAAAGGGAGCGCCTGCATGATGCTATCCGTGCGCCTTGCAGCGCGTTGCTGTGAATAAATAAACGAATTAAGTGTGATTACGATGAGAATCTATCCAACTACTATAACGAATCCAAGCGGCGTCGCCCAGCAGGGCAAACGTATGAAAATAGCTAAAGAGTAAGTATGGATGAATGCCAGGGGAAGCTGTAAGCAAGGGTCTTTCGCCATGGCCGGAAAAATGTTCCCGACAATTCCGGCATTTCCGCCATCCATGGCGGTCAGATGGCGACTTGCGCTGGTCGTTTGCAATAGGATCGCTGGCACTCGCCCATGGAGACTCGAAGCGTGAGCGCGTATAATCTTTTACTAAATAGTCCAGGGCGTGCGCGCCGACGGCAGTGACGGAGGCAGAGAGGCCCCATGTTCCAGAATCTAAGTGAGCGTCTTTCCCAGACGTTAAAGTCGATCAAGGGTCAGGCTCGCCTGACCGACGACAATATTAAAGATACCCTGCGCGAAGTACGCCGCGCACTGCTTGAGGCCGACGTAGCACTGCCGGTCATCAAGGCGTTTATCGAACGTGTCCGCGAGCGGGCGGTTGGGCAGGAAGTATCTAAAAGCCTGTCGCCAGGCCAGCAGTTCGTCAAAATCGTCCAGCAGGAGCTGGAAGCGATTATGGGCGAAGCCAACGACGGCTTTGTGCTCAAGGGTTCCCCCCGCCGTTGTATTGATGGCTGGCTTACAGGGTGCGGGTAAAACCACCTCGGTGGCCAAGCTGGCCCGCTACCTGCGCGAGCGCGAGAAGAAGAAAGTCTTGGTAGTGTCGGCCGACGTTTATCGCCCGGCAGCCATCGACCAGCTCGAAACCCTGGCCAAAGAGGTCGAGGTGGATTTCTTCCCCTCGCACTCTGACCAGCAGCCGGTAGCGATTGCCGAAGCGGCTATCAAGCACGCCAAAATCCAGTTTCACGATGTAGTACTGATCGATACCGCCGGTCGCCTGGCGATTGATGAAGCCATGATGGCGGAGATCCAGGCGCTGCATAAAGCGGTCTCGCCTCAGGAAACGCTGTTTGTCGTCGACGCCATGACCGGCCAGGACGCCGCCAATACCGCCAAGGCGTTCAGCGAAGCGCTGCCGCTAACCGGCGTGATCCTTACCAAAGCGGACGGTGATGCCCGCGGCGGTGCGGCGCTATCAGTACGTCACATTACCGGCAAGCCGATCAAGTTTATGGGTGTCGGTGAAAAGTCGACGCCCTGGAGCCCTTCCACCCAGACCGTGTCGCCTCACGCATCCTGGGGATGGGCGACATGCTGTCGCTGATCGAGGAAGCCGAGCGCACCGTCGATAAGTCTAAAGCCGACAAGCTGGCCAAAAGGTCAAGAAAGGCGACGGCTTTGACCTGGAAGATTTCCGCGACCAGCTCCAGCAGCTCAAGAAAATGGGCGGTATGGGTGGTTTGTTAGGCAAGCTGCCCGGCATGGGCCAGATGGCCGAGATGGCCCAGGGCCCTGGGCCAGAGAAAGAGCTGGGTAAGCTGGAGGCGCTGATTAACTCCATGACGCCTAAAGAGCGCCGCAAACCCGATATTATCAACGGCTCGCGCAAACGCCGCATTGCTGCTGGCGCCGGCCTACAAGTGCCTGACCTGAACCGTCTGCTCAAGCAGCATAAGCAGATGCAGAAGATGATGAAGAAAGCCGGCCAGAAAGGCGGCATGCAGAAAATGATGCGTGGCATGTCCGGCATGATGGGCGGCGGTGGTGGCCCTGGTGGCATGGGCGGTATGGGCGGCCCCGGTGGATTGCCGCGGCGCTAAAATGCCAATAGTGAAAGCGCTGATGCGCTGGCTGAGGTTGACGGTCTATGAGTTTTCTGGCTATCAGGCTTTCCAAGCCGAGCGCATTTGCGTAGAATGCGGCCTCTTCATGCGTGGGTGTTGCGTAAAATCGCGTCAATCGCGGTAGCAGCGCCACTCAATGAAGGCCTTTATATAGCCTATAGCACGACGAGTGTTCCGGTAGCGGTTAGCGCTAACAACACACTCTCGTAACCTCAACCGAAGGATAGTTATCGTATGGTTACCATTCGTTTGGCCCGTGGTGGCGCCAAGAAGCGTCCCTTTACCACCTGACCGTTACCGACTCGCGTAACGCTCGCGACGGTCGTTTCATCGAGCGTATCGGCTTCTTCAACCCGGTTGCCCGTGGTCAGGAAGAGCGTCTGCGCGTTGACCTAGACCGCGTTGTTCACTGGCAGAGCCAAGGCGCCCAGCTGTCTGGTCGTGTTGCTGAGCTGGTTAAAGAAGCACGCAAACAGGCCTAAGCCTGCCTTTGGGTCTTGTTGTTCGAGACTTGTTGCGTGAGAAAGAAAGTGAGTGCTGGGTAGCTGAGGTCGTCGATGACGCGTTTTGAAAATAGCCAAACTGACGACACGCATGTGGTGCTAGGCAAGCTGACTAGCCCTTATGGGGTGAAAGGTTGGCTCAAGGTGTACTCCTACACTAGCCCAATGGACAGCATTCTTGAGTACCCGGAATGGTGGGTGCGCCAAGGTGAAATACTGAAGCGCATAAGCATTGTTCAGGGGCGTCGGCAGGGCAAGGGAATTGTAGTGCAACTTGAAGGGGTCGATGACCGTAGTGCGGCGGAAGCATTAGCCCAAACGGACATCCTGATGCCCAAAGAAGCGCTGCCCGAGCTTTCCGACGATGAGTATTATTGGCATGAGCTTGAAGGCATGGCGGTCTTCACTCAGGCTGGCGAACGGCTAGGGCGGGTCAGCTACCTGTTTGAAACCGGCGCCAACGATGTCATGGTGGTTCGCGGCGATTCAGACTCAATCGACAAGCGTGAGCGACTGCTGCCATTTTGCCAGACGATGTCATCATCGAAATCAGTTCCCAAGAGGGCCGCATGGTCGTCGATTGGGATCCTGAGTTTTGACCAAACGTATGAACAGTTTGAGCAGTGATGCATCGACCGACTCAACTGAGTTGGAGAGTGGCAACGCGCCGGAAACGGCGAGCGAAGCAGCAGCGCCAGCGATGTGGATAGGTGTAGTCTCGTTGTTTCCCGAGATGTTTGACGCGTTAACGCAACAGGGCGTGGTCGGCAGAGCGGTAGAGAAACAGCGTATTGCACTGGAATTTTGGAATCCGCGAGATTACGCCACTGACCGCCACCGCAGCGTCGATGACCGCCCCTATGGTGGCGGTCCAGGCATGTTGATGAAGGTCGACACCCTGCGCGCAGCGATCTTTGCGGCCCGGGAGCGGGCGCAGCAAGCCACCGGCTTAAAGCCGACGGTGATCTACCTTTCGCCCCAGGGGCGTAAGCTGGATCAGCAAGGCGTTCAAGCACTGGCATCCGCCGGGCCTTTAGTGGTCGTGGCAGGGCGCTATGAAGGCATTGATGAACGCGTGGTGGAGAGTGACATTGATGAAGAGTGGTCGATTGGTGACTATGTACTGAGCGGCGGTGAGCTGCCGGCGATGGTGCTGATCGATGCAGCGGCAAGGCTGATTCCCGGTGTACTGGGTCATCAGGATTCCGCTATCGAAGACTCGTTTAATGACGGTCTGTTAGACTGCCCGCACTATACCCGTCCAGAAGTCATCGACGGGCGCCAGGTGCCGGATGTGCTGTTAAGCGGTAATCATGCAGCCATCAAACGCTGGCGATTAAAGCAGTCATTAGGCCGGACATGGCAGCGCCGTCCAGACCTGTTGGAAGGGCGCACGTTAGATGTCGAACAGCGCAAGCTGTTGAACGAGTTTATCGAAGAACACGCTCTGTCTACTAAGTAGTGTGTTTCAGCTACCTAGATCAGAGCGGCGGTGCAGGGCGAAAAAGCGCACCTGTGTCACCCATAACGACTCCCGCGTAGCTCGTTTCGAGCGCCGGGATCACGGCTTCCGCCACCCATGATAGAGCGGTCAAGCCAACACGTTATTCAGGAGTATGATGATGAGCAGCAAAAGCAAAGTGATCCAGGCGATCGAATCTGAGCAAATGGGTAAGGAAATTCCTACCTTTGCCCCCGGCGACACCATTGTCGTTCAGGTAAAAGTAAAGAAGGCACTCGCGAGCGTCTGCAGGCGTTTGAAGGTGTGGTCATTGGTAAGCGTAACCGTGGCCTGAACTCCGCTTTCACCGTGCGTAAAATTTCTCACGGTGTTGGCGTTGAGCGTACCTTCCAGACCTACAGCCCGCTGGTTGACTCGATCGAAGTCAAGCGTCGCGGTGACGTGCGTCAAGCCAAGCTTTACTACCTGCGCGAGCGCAGCGGTCGTTCTGCACGTATCAAGGAAAAGCTGGCTTAAACGCCTCTGTTCCTCGGGCGCACGCTGTTGGCGTTGCGCCCGGATACCAAGACCCCGTCACCGCTTTGCGGGGCGGGGTTTTGTTTATGCCGCTCAATAAAAGTGGCTGGAGGTGACTAACCTATGAGCGTTATCGATGCCTTTTTAGATGCTCTCTGGCTTGAGCAGGGCGCCAGCGATCATACGTTAGCCGCCTATCGGCGTGATTTAACCGCCTGGCAGAGCCACCTGGAGAGCCACGGCGAAGCCCTCTTGGCGCCGCCGCCGGAGCGCCTCAGTGAATGGCTGGCCAGCCGCCGGGAGGAAGGCTATCAGCTGCGCAGCAATGCCCGGCTACTGTCGACGCTGCGCAGCTTCTACCGCTGGGGGCGTTTAAATAATCAGGTGGAGAGCGATCCGCTCACCGATATCAAGCTACCCCGCGTCATACCTGGTTTGCCGAACACCTTGGAAGAGGATGAGGTAGAGCGCCTATTGATGGCGCCGGATACCGATACCCCGCTGGGCGTCCGCGACCGCGCCATGCTGGAGTTACTCTATGCCTGTGGTCTGCGTGTCTCTGAACTGGTGGGGCTGACCGGCGATGCGGTTAATTTAAGCCAAAACGTGGTGCGGGTGCGCGGTAAAGGCGATAAAGACCGTTTGGTGCCCATGGGAGAAGAGGCGGCGGATTGGCTGGCGCACTATATGCAGAGCGCACGGCTGGCGCTAATGAGCGACCCGACCCGGCCAGCGCTGTTTCCTGGCCGGGGCGATAAAGCCATGACCCGGCAAACCTTTTGGCACCGGATTAAGGTGCATGCAATAACAGCCGGGATTACTCGACCACTGTCGCCACATACACTTCGCCATGCATTTGCTACCCATTTATTGAATCATGGGGCCAATTTGCGGGTCGTACAGCTGCTGCTGGGTCATAGCGACCTGTCGACGACCCAAATTTATACCCATGTAGCCCAGGCGCGCTTGGAAAGCCTACATGCAGAACATCACCCAAGAGGCTGAATTGATGATGCGTCAACGCCGTTTTGTAGTATCTCCTTTAGTAACACCTGTCTCACTGCTGACGTGCCTGTTAACCGTCAGCCTGTTACCTTCCGTTGCCCAGGCGGACGAGGTGGCTGATCGACTTGCTGAATCGCTGAGTGTTAATGGTCAGAAAATGCCGGTGGAAACGGTCACTGAGACACCCATGGCGGGCGTCTATCATGTGCGGCTGGAGAGTGGCGAATCCTTCTACTCCAACGCTGATGGCAGTCACTTCCTGGTCGGCGACCTGTACGAAAATGCCGATGAAGGGCTGGTCAATTTGACCGAACAAGAGCAGAACCAAGAACGTGCCGATGCATTGGCAGCCGTACCTGACGATGAGTTGGTGGTCTTCCGTGGTGCCGATGAACCGAAAGCCACTATAACGGTGTTTACTGACCCTACCTGCCCCTACTGCGCGCGGTTACACGATACCATTCCGGAGTTGAACGAACGCGGTATTGCCGTTCACTATATGGCGTTTCCTCGTGCGGGCATGGGCAGCCAAGCGGCCACCACGCTGCAGCAGGTGTGGTGCTCGGATAACCGCAGCGAAGCGATGACCCAAGCCAAAGAGGGTGAGGCGATTTCCAGCGCAGCAGACTGCGACAATCCGGTGGCGGGGCAGTATGATCTGGGTAAGGCGCTGGGCGTACAGGGCACGCCGGCGATTATTTTGCCCAATGGGCAAATGGTGCCGGGTTTGTGCCCCCGAGCGGCTCTCTGCCATGTTAGGCTTGGATGACGCATAACGTCACCTCCAAAGATAAAGCAAAACGCTGAGACACGGTCTTTAAGATCGACTTCAACACCGTAATTAAGGCCAGCACCACCAGGTGCATAACACGAAAGGGGAAGTATTTTGAAACCGGTAAGAGTAGGTATTTGTGGTCTAGGTACTGTCGGTGGCGGCACCTTTAACGTATTGACTCGCAACGCTGATGATATTGCGCGTCGTGCTGGCCGCCCTATTGTGATTGAGCAGGTTGCTCACCGCAGTATTCATCCTGACTGCGATATTACCGGCATCAATGCCACCTCCGATGTGTTTGAAGTGGCGACCAATCCCAATGTGGATGTCCTGGTGGAGCTCATAGGCGGTTACGATATCGCCCGCGAGCTGGTGCTCACCGCCATTGAAAATGGTAAGCACGTGGTCACTGCCAACAAGGCGCTGATTGCCGTGCACGGCAACGAAATCTTCAAGGCCGCTCATGAAAAGGGCGTCATCGTGGCGTTTGAGGCCGCGGTGGCCGGCGGTATCCCTGTCATTAAATCGCTGCGCGAAGGCCTGGGTGCCAACCGCATCGAGTGGGTGGCGGGCATTATCAACGGCACCGGCAACTATATCCTTACCCATATGCGCGATGAAGGCCGCGCCTTTGAAGACGTGCTCGCAGAAGCCCAGGCGCTAGGCTACGCCGAGTCCGATCCCACCTTTGACGTGGAAGGTATCGATGCCGCGCACAAGCTGACGATTTTGGCCTCAATTGCCTACGGCGTGCCGCTGCAGTTCGAGAAAGCCTTCACCGAAGGTATCTCGCGGATTACCGCGGAAGACGTCGAGCAGGCCGACAATCTAGGCTATGTGATCAAGCACCTGGGTATTTCCAAGCGTACCGATCAAGGCCTGGAACTGCGGGTTCACCCTACGCTGATTCCTAAAGAGCGTCTGCTGGCCAATGTTCATGGCGTAAAAATGCCATCGCGGTGATGGGCGATGCGGTAGGGCCGACGCTCTACTACGGTGCCGGCGCGGGTGCAGAGCCGACCGCTTCAGCGGTGGTGGCCGATTTACTCGACGTGGCGCGGGATATCTCCACCGAGCACCGCTACCGGGTGCCGTACCTGGCGTTTAGCGGCATCGACGAAGATGTCAGCCAACTGCCCATCATGCCGATGGAAGATATCATCACGGCCTACTACCTGCGCCTGCTGGCGGTGGATCGCCCCGGCGTGTTGGCGCGGGTGGCCACGATTCTATCTGAGCAGGGCATCTCGATCGAGGCACTGATTCAGAAAGAGGCGACCGAAGGCGAGCTGGTGCCGATCATTCTGCTCACACACCGTACCAAAGAGAAGCAGATGAACGCAGCGATTCGCGAAATCGAATCCATGGCCGATATTGCGGGCCCCGTCACGCGTATTCGCGTGGAAAGCTTGAGTGAAGGGGAGTAAGCCTAGATGCGCTATATCAGTACGCGCGGGCAGGCGCCCGCGCTCTCCTTTGAAGAAGTGGTGCTCACCGGTATGGCCAGCGACGGCGGCCTCTATGTGCCGGAAACAATGCCTGAGTTCTCCCGGGAAGAGCTGGCCGACATGGCCGGGCTCTCCTATGCGGAAATCGCCTTTAGGGTGATGAAGCCGTTTGTGAACGGTGAGATCGACGACGAGACCTTCCGCAACATCGTGACCGAGGCCTACGCGACCTTTAATCACGACGCGGTGCTGCCGCTCAAACAGCTGGATGCCAATCACTTCCTGCTTGAGCAGTTTCATGGCCCGACGCTGGCGTTTAAAGACGTAGCGCTACAGCTGCTCGGCCGCCTGCTCGATCATTTTTTGAAAAAGCGCGGCGAGCGTGCGGTGATCATGGGCGCGACCTCCGGCGATACCGGCTCAGCGGCGATTGAGGGCTGTCGCCACTGCGACAACCTGGATATCTTTATCCTGCACCCGCACAACCGGGTCTCGGAAGTACAGCGCCGGCAAATGACCTCGGTGCTGGCCAATAACGTCTTTAATATTGCCATTGAGGGCAATTTTGACGACGCCCAGGCGATGGTCAAAGCCAGCTTTGCCGACCAGTCGTTCTCAACGGCACGCGCCTGGTCGCGGTGAACTCGATTAACTGGGCGCGCATTATGGCGCAGATCGTTTACTACATCGCCTCCGGCGTTGCGCTGGGCGCGCCCCATCGAGAAGTGAGCTTCTGCGTACCGTCGGCTAACTTCGGCAACGTGTTTGCGGGCTACATGGCCTATAAAATGGGCTTGCCGGTGAAGCAGTTCATCATCGCCACCAACGCCAACGATATTCTGCACCGCACCCTGGCTGCCAACGACTTCTCCAAAAAAGAGCTGGCGGCTACTTTAGCGCCCTCCATGGATATCGTGGTGTCGTCTAACTTTGAACGCCTGCTGTTTGACGCCTACGACCGCGATGGTTTGGCCGTCGCGGCGCTGCTTGAGCGCTTTCAGCAGGAGCCCACGGCGCTGGCCGATGCGCCGCTGGCCAAGCTGCGCGAGAAGTTCTCCAGCCACAGCGTGGACGATGCGACGATTCTGGAAGTGATTCGCGATGCCCACAAGCGCACCGGCGAAATGCTCGACCCGCACACCGCCACCGGCTATCGCGCCGCCGAGCGTGCCCGGGCCGATCAGTCAACGCCGATGATAACGCTGGCCACTGCGCACCCGGCTAAATTTGCCGAGGCCGTTGTGAAGGCGGGCTTCCTGGGCGTGCCGCTACCGCCGCATATGGAAGACCTGATTGAGCGCGAAGAGCGCTACACCGTGCTGCCTGCCGAGCTTGCTGCCGTGCAGCAGTTTGTTGTGGAAAATCGCCGTTGAAGGCCCGTTCGTTGAAATGCCGATGACCTCCGTCACCGACTTACCCCAGGATGTGCGCTCCTCTCGCTCAATCGGGCTGTGTTTAGAGCCTCGTCCGGTGGACGAGGCGCTCTATGCCCGTGCCCAGGCGGAGGGGCTAAGCGAACTGCAGGCGCGTTTGCTGGCCTCGCGCTTACCGGGCTACAGCGGTGAGTTGCTACCGTTAATCTCGCCCAGCCTGCGCTATCTGGCTCATCCGGAGAAGCTTGCCGACGGTCGCCGGGCCGCTGAGCGTATTGCTCAGGCGGTCACGGAGGGTGAGGCGATCGGTATTCTTACCGACTACGATGTGGACGGTATTACCTCCCACGTAGTGATTCGGCGCACCCTGGTAGAGTTGTTTGGGGTACCGGAAGGCAAGCTGCACAGCCTGATTGGCCACCGTATTCACGATGGCTACGGCATTAGTCTGCCATTGGTAGAGCGTACCCTGGCGCAAAAGCCGTTTCCTACCCTGGTGATTACCGCCGATTGTGGCAGCAGTGATGAGCCGCGTATCGCGCGCTTAAAAGCCGCGGGTATCGATGTGGTGGTCAGCGACCACCATGCACTACCCATTGAGGGGCCGCCAGCTTCCGCCTATGCCTGCGTTAATCCCACCCGTGATGACTGTGATTACCCCGACAAAACCATCGCCGGGTGTATGGTGGCGTGGCTGTTGATGTCACTGGCTCGCGGCGTGCTGATTGAGTGGGGGCGCTGTCAGGCTCCACACCCAAGCTGTCGCCCTGGCTCTCTTACGTAGCGCTGGGCACGGTCGCCGATTGTGTCTCTGGGCGGTAGCCCTGCTAACCGCGCGGTGGTCAATCAAGGCTTAAAGCTGATCAATCGTATGGAGGCGGCGTGCTGGCGTGCGATGGCCACGCGCCTGGGCGCCGACAGCGTACCGTTTAACGCCGAGACGCTAGCGTTTCAGATGGGGCCACGCATCAATGCCCGTTCGCGGCTAGACGACCCCTATGCGGCGTTGCACTTTATGTTGGCCGAGAACGATGGGGTCGCCAATCGCCAGCTGGATGTGCTGGATCAGGATAACCAGTCCCGCAAAGCCATTGAGGCCGATATGGCCGCCGAGGCGCGCACTTGCTACAGCAGCGCTGGACGCCGATGAGCCCGCCGTGGTGGTGCTGCTGGAAGATGGCCACCCTGGCGTACAGGGTATCGTCGCCTCGCGGTTGGTGCAGGCTTATGGACGCCCAGCGCTGGTGCTTACCCAAGCCTCGGCACCGGGCATGCTCACCGGTTCTGGCCGCTCCATTGATGGGCTGCACCTGCGGGATGCCCTACAGCGCACCTTTGAGATTGCTCCCCAGGCGTTACCGCGCTTTGGCGGCCATAGTGGCGCGGCAGGGGTGGGCGTGCCACGGGATCAGCTTGACGCCTTTAAAGCGGCTTTCTTGAGGGCCGTAGGCGAACAGCTGGCGGGACGAACGCTCTATCCGCGCCTCTGGACGGATGGTGAGCTCTCCACGGCGCAGCTTTCGCTGACCACCTTGCAGGAGATCGAAACCCTTGGCCCCTACGGG
Source organism: Vreelandella olivaria (assembly GCA_004295565.1). GTDB lineage: Bacteria > Pseudomonadota > Gammaproteobacteria > Pseudomonadales > Halomonadaceae > Vreelandella > Vreelandella olivaria. Next base: position 465,615 of record AP019416.1, read on the forward strand.
CGTGAATTCGACCCGCCGCTGTTTGAGGGGCGTTTTATCGTCGAAGCGTTGCGCCCGGTGGGCGCCGAAGGCTCCCACCTGATGCTAGAGCTCTCCACCGGCCCGGTAACCTGCAAAGCGATCTGGTTTCGCGCCCCAACGCCGGGGGGAACTGCCTGGGTTTAACGTCGGTGATACGCTGCACTGTGCTTACAAGCTCAACCGCAACCGCTGGCGCGGGCGGGAGACGCTGCAATTAATGGTCGAGCACGCCAGCGCCATTTAAACCTCATAACTGTTCAAGTAAGGACGCCCCATGCGCGTGGAAGATTTATCCCAGGATCCGCATCGGCCCTATGAAGATGTGATGGCGATGCTGCTGGGCACCTTCTTTGTCGCCCTGGGGTGACCTTTTATACCCATGCGGTGCTATTGACCGGCAGCACGGCGGGCTTAGCATTGTTGTTGAGCTATATGACCGGCAGCATTACCGGCTGGGGCTTTGGGGTTTACTTTTTTGCCATTAACCTGCCGTTTTACTACCTGGCGGTGAAGCGGATGGGCTGGAGTTTTACCCTGCGCACCTTTGCCGCCATCGGCCTGGTATCGCTGTTTTCCGAGCTCACTCAAGGCTGGGTGCAGTTTGCCAACGTGCCCTCGCTTTACGCCGCTTTAATGGGCGGCGCGCTGATGGGCATCGGCATGCTGATGCTGTTTCGCCACCGCACCAGCCTGGGCGGTATCAATATCCTCGCGCTCTACCTGCAGGATAAACACGGCCTGCGTGCAGGCTACGTTCAACTCGCCATCGATGGCGTTATCCTGTTGATTGCGCTGACCCAACTGCCGTTGGATCGCGTGGGCTACTCGGTACTGGGCGCGCTGACACTCAACCTAATCATCGCCCTGAACCATAAGCCAGGGCGTTATATTGGGGTGAGCTAAAAACGTTTAGCCAAGCCAGAACCACCACACAATCAGCGCGATGAGACCCAGCCCCGCCAAGTTGATCAGTAAACTCATGAGGCTTCCTCCTGGCTGGCTTTCCATAGCCGCAAGCGGTTGGCGTTACTCACCACGGTGATGGAGGAGAGCGACATGGCGGCTCCGGCAATCATCGGTGAGAGCAGCGTGCCGGTTATTGGGTAGAGCACCCCTGCGGCAATGGGAATACACAGCACGTTATAACCAAAGGCGCCCACCAGGTTCTGTTTGATGTTACGCAGGGTGGCGCGGCTGATCTCAATGGCGGATGCTACGCCGTGCAACGAGCCGCGCATTAGTGTGATGCCCGCGCTCTCAATGGCCACATCGGTGCCCTGGCCAATCGCAAACCCCACATTTGCCCGGGCCAGCGCGGGGGCATCGTTGATCCCATCGCCCACCATCCCAACGATTTCACCTGCCTGCTGACGGCGCTCAATCTCGGCGTGCTTATCCTCGGGTAACAGTCCCGCCCGGAACTCATCAATGCCCACTTCCTGGGCAATGGCCCTGGCGGTGTGCTCGTTATCACCGGTTAACATGACGATGGTTAAACCATCTTTTGCAGGCGCTTGATCGCGGCCACGGTGTCGTGACGCAGCGGGTCGCTGATGCCAAATAGCGCGGCCAGCTTGCCCTCCACCGCCAGGTACACCAGCGTGCGCGCCTGCGCCTCAAGCGCTTGGGCCTGGGCTTCACCCGCCGTGAGATCCACACCTGCCTCTTCAAGCAGCCGCGCATTGCCCAGCAGCAGCGTTTTACCGTCGGTGGTTTTGGCTTTTACCCCACCACCGGTCACGCTATCGAAATCATGAATCTCGGCAGGATGGGCGTTGTGTTCCTCCGCGTAGGTCATTAACGCCGCCGCCAGTGGATGTTCGGAGCCCCGCTCCAGCGCGTTGACTAGCGCCAGTGCGGTGGATTGCTCCATGCCAAACAGCTGTGCATCGGTGACGCTGGGTTTGCCCTGGGTGAGGGTGCCGGTCTTATCGACCACCAGCGTGGTCAGCTTGCTGGCGGTTTGCAGCGCCTCGCCGCTGCGCACCAGCACCCCATGCTCTGCCGCTTTACCGACGCCGATCATGGTCGAGATTGGGGTTGCCAGACCCAACGCGCAGGGCAGGCAATAATCAGCACGGTGGTCGCCGTGACCAGCATATAAATCACTTCCGGCGCAGGCCCAAAGTTGAACCACACCAGGGCCGTCAATATGGCAATAACCATGACGGAAGGGACAAAACACTGGAGACCTGGTCGGCCAGCTCGCCAATCGGTGGGCGCGAGTTCTGGGCACTCGCTACCTGTTCGGTAATCTGCCCCAAACGCGTGTCGCTGCCCACCCGGGTGGCGCGATAGATCAGCCCGCCACGGCCATTCACGGTGCCCGCACTGACTTCATCCCCCGCGCCCTTGGCAACAGGTAACGGCTCGCCGGTAAGCATTGATTCATCAATATGGCTCTGGCCCTCAATGACGTCGCCATCTACCGGCAAGCGCTCGCCGGGGCGTACTCGAATCTGGTCGCCAGTGCGTACGGCATCAATCTCGATCTCCTGCTCATGGCCGTCGCGGATAACCCGCGCCGTGCGGCTTTGCAGATCAAGGAGCCGCTTTAGTGCATCGCTGGTGCGGCCCCGGGCGCGTAGCTCCATGGCATTGCCGAGCAGAATCAGCCCAATCACCATGGCCGAAGCTTCAAAATAGATGCCCTGGGCGACCTCGGGAAGCCAGGGGGCAAACAGCACCACCGCCATTGAGTACAACCATGCGGTGCCGGTGCCCAGCGCCACCAGGGTATCCATATTGGCTTGGTGATGTTTGAACTGCTTCCAGGCGTTGACGAAAAAGTGTCGACCCGGGAAGGCCATAATGCCCAGGGTTAGCAGGCCAATCCCCAGCCAGTAGAGACGCCCCAGCCCCATCGGATGGGGGTGAAAAAAGAGCATGCTGAGCATCAGCGGAATGGCCAGTGTCAGCGAAATGGCGCTGCCGCGTAGCCGTTTCTGGTAAGTCTTGGCATCCTGCTCGGCACGAGTGCGTTCTGCTTCCCGCATATCCACAATGGGTTCGGCACCGTAGCCGGCTGACTCAACCGCGGCGATTAACGCTTGGGCCTTTGCACTGCCAAACACCTGGGCGGAGTGGGTGCCAAAATTGACGCTGGCGGTGTCGACCCCCTCCGTTCTCTAGCGCTTTCTGCACGCTCTTAACGCAGCTGGCGCAGGTCATCCCGCTAATCGCCAGTCGCTGCTTTGTGCCTTGCCCTGCTTGGTAATGGGCTTGAGCACTTGCGTTTTTTTCGGCTTCAGTGGATGACACTGTTTCTGGCTGCTTTTCGACCGTGTCTGGGGCTGCCTCATCCAGAGCTGCTTCGGCTGGCGGATAGCCCGCCTCGGTCAAGCGTTGATCAAGCTCGGCGTCGGTTAGCGATGAAACAATCTCAAGGCGTTTTCGCTAGGCGTGCCGACTACATCGGCACTTGGGTCACCGCTTTGTACTGCCCTCGCGCATGCGTTGACGCAGCCCTGGCAATTCATGCCAGGAATGATCCGGGTGGTGACTCCATTGGCAGGGCTTTCACTTGAGGCTACTTCGGTAAAGGCGTCGCTCATGGGGTCTCCTTGATAGGCGTGGCGTCAGGAAAGCTCTCAATCAGGCGGCACACGCTGTGGCCGTCGGGGGATCCGTCGGGCATTTTCTGCCAGCTCTCCATGGCCTGTTCCATGCGCTCGGCCAGTGCTTCCAGTTCGGCAATGCGTGCGCGGATTTGCGGCAGGCGGATGGCAAGTAAGTCGCGTACCAAAGGGTAGGGGGAGTCGCCTTGGTCGGCGTGAGTTAGGATGTCGCGAATTTCTGCCACGCTAAAACCGAGTTTGCGCGCCCGCTGAATAAAACGCAGCCGCTCTAAATCGGTATCTGAAAATAGCTGATAGCCATTATCTGGGTGGCGCTGTGGGGCAAGTAACCGCTCACGAGCGTAGTGACGCACGGTCTCAGCGGTAACGCCGCCCCGTTTGGCAAGCTCGTTAACCTTCATCGCCTGTTCTCCCGACCGGTTAATTAGTGACGTCCTTAGTGTAGAACCTATGGGTTACCCATAGGTCAAGGCCACCTTTGCTCGATTATCTGAAATGACTAAAACACTGATTTAAAACGGTCGTGCGACTAATGTATAAGTCAAAAATAAAATAAAACGAGCGTTTGCCCTTGAACCTTTGGCTCAGTTGCGAGAAAACAGTCATGTAACAATAACTAGGGTGGATTGTCGGTATCCACTGGATCATCGGGAAGAGAGGCCTACTATGAAAAATAACTTTAATAAGCTCACCCTGGCCGCTGCCATTACAGCCGCTGCCTTCGCCAGTCAAGCCCACGCGGGTGGGTATCAGATTAACGAGCAGAGCGTGAGTGGGCAGGGCTATGGTCACGCCGGGCGCAGCTCAAATGTTCATGATGCAACCATTGTGTATGGCAACCCGGCGGGTATGTCGTTTTTAGATCGTGCGCAAGTCACGGTGGGGGCAACCTACTTAAACGTAAATACAGATATTTCTAATGTCCAAGCGAGCCGCTTCATTGATTCGGGCGTTGCCACTGGTGGTGCGCCAAATGGCAATCAGATTCCGGTAGGCAGTATTCCTGGAGGGAACGATGGCGATATGGTGCCAGGCACGCCCATCCCCTTTGCTTTCTATGCGCAGCCAGTGACTGATCAGCTCGCGTTCGGCTTCGGTGTGTATGCGCCCTTTGGCTCTAAAACCGACTACGAAGATGATTTCCAGGGCCGCTATTTTGGCGACTATACCGAAGTCAAGGTGGTCAGTGCGCAGCCAACGGTCTCTTATCGCTTTAACGATCAGTGGTCGGTCGGTGCAGGCATCACATACAACCAGGTGGAAGGGGAACTGCGTCGCCAGCTACCCTCTGAGGCTACGTTTAACCCCGCTAATGACATCGACTCACGCGTAGAAGGTGACGACGAAGCATGGGGCTATAACTTAGGTGTCATCTATCGTCCAGTGCCTGAAACCACGCTGGGTCTGACTTATCGCTCGAAGGTGGATTACACCCTGGAAGGGAATTTTAGTGCTACCGACCCGCTTGGTAATGTCGTTCGCTCGGATAGTGCGAACCTGGATTTAACCACCCCCGAGACGGTTAACTTCTCGCTTACCCAGCAGATGACTGACCGTCTCAAGCTGATGTTCGGTGCCTCCTGGGTGCGTTGGAGCCAATTCGATCAAATCCTGGTTACCGGCAGCCAAGGCGATACGATTACCCAGGAAGTTCAGAACTACTCAAACGCCTGGGCGTTTGCCACTGGCGGCGAGTACCAGTTAACGAAGACACTAGCCCGGATGTTGCATCGGGTTGGTCAGCAGCACCCAAATGCCAGGTTTGGTGGCGATGATGCCGCCCAGAGCTGGAAGTTGGCTATATATTGATCAATTTCCTGAGCTCAAGGCGCATTTCCCCCTACCCCCATGTGTTTTCTGTGCCGGGGACAGCACGCCGCGGCGCTATCCCGGCACCAGCTTGCTGGCCAGCTTCAGGAAGAGGTCCTGCTCCGGGTACTGGCTGCTCAACATCAGCCGAATCGTGCGCGTGTTGCGGGTGATGACAGCGCCGATCTTCAGCAGCTTCAGGCGGAGGGTGTTGACCTGGGCCTGGGCGAAGGCGGTGCGCTTGAGGTAGACCCGGCGCAGCCGCTCCAGCAGCAGGTAGGCCAACCCCGACAGCAGCAGTCGGTACTGGTTGGGCCACCATTCGTGGCAGCTGGTGCGGTCGGAGAACAGGAACTGCTGCTCCTTGATACGGTTCTCCATCTCGCCCCGAGCACAGTAGCGGTGGTCATAGAGCCACTCGGCGCTGCAGCCGCGCAGGCTGGTGACCACATAGCGGGTGTTGAAGCCACGCCGGCTGGTCTCGGACTTGACGATGACCTTTCGTCGACGCTCCTTCCAGCTCTTGGCAGCGTACTCGATGAAGCCGAAGACACGCTCCTTCTCCCAGGTCTTCTCGAAGCGGATGGCCGACGCGTAGTCGATGTTCAGAGCCAGCTTGGCCAAGCGCTTGTTGCCGGCGAGGCCGATGATGTAATCGACGCCGTGGCGGTCACACCAGTTGAGGATCAGTGGACGGCAGAAGCCGCTGTCGCCTCGGAAGACGATCTTCACCTCAGGCCACGCCTGGCGCAGCCGCCGCACCAACAGGGCGAGGATGGCACCGGCGTGGTGAGCGGCATCCAGCGAGGCCGGACGCAGATAGCTGACCAGCAGCTGGTCGCCACAGAATACGAACAGCGGCAGGAAGATGTAGTGGTTGTAGTAGCCGTTGAAGTGCCGCCCGAGCTGCTGGCCATGCACCCGATCGTCGGTGGCATCGAAGTCGAGGTAGAGCGGTTTCTTGGGTGGCCGCCGGAACGAGCGGATGAACTGCTCGATCATCTCTTCGTGGATGGTGATCGCCCAGTCCCGGTCGGCTTGCTGCTCGAAGCGGCACAAGGTGGACTGACTGGCCAGCACGCCATCGGTATCGACGGCGGTCTGCAGGGCGATATCGTGACGCAGGGCCTGGTGGTCATTGAGATCCTCATAGCCCAGCGCCAGGCCGAACACGCGCTGCCGGACCAGGGTTTCGGTGCGATGCAGGCAGCGCTGAGCGTCGCGCTCGTCGCTGAGCCGGCGAGCGACGGCGCGGGTCAGGCCCATCTCGCGATCGAGCTGCCGCAGCAGCAGGATACCGCCGTCGGAAGTGAGATCACCGCCATCGAAACGGGCGATGACCTGACGGCCTTTGCAGCGTGGAAAGGAAGCGGACGGCGTGGTACATTTTGTCATGGCGGCTGAGGCGGTTGGTTCTTGTGTAGGAGCTTGAATTATAACCGATTTTCAGCCGCCTTTTTCATGTCCTATGCAATATCCAGGCTAGCACTGCGTGCTGGGGTAACGTTAGACATGACGCCGACCAATGATGAAGATCGCAGCGTACGTATCCCTTCCGATGATCGGCGCATTTTCTCACTCGGGGCTGGATGGAGCCCAACGCCTGACCTGACTGTCGACGTGGCGTACTCCTATTTGACGGAGCGCGGCACGTTTGTTGATCAAGAGCGCAGCGACTTGCTGGCCAGCCCGGCCACACAAGGATTTCCCGTCGGTGGTGCATCATACTCAGCTGACTACAAGAACGAAGCCCACGGTTTTGGTGCTCAGTTAACCTATCGCTTTTAAGCCTTAGCGAGCCAAACTCAATGAAACCCGGCGCATGCCGGGTTTTTTATTACCTAGTGGCAGGCCATTGGATGCGGGGCGTGTCGGCTTTCGTTACACTATGCGCTTTTCTGATCGATACACCTCTGTACGATCCGAGTTGACCAAGCTAGGGCGATCCCATGTTGGAAACCAATCCGATTCACAACCAGCTCACAATTCGTCTGAGCGGACAGACGTTCTTAGGGGTATCTTTGACTATGCCGAGAAGAAAGATCGGCTAGAAGAGGTCACCCGCGAACTGGAAGACCCCAATGTCTGGAACGATCCAGACTACGCGCAGAAGTTAGGCAAAGAGCGCGCCTCCCTCGAAGCCATTGTGGCGACCATTGACGAGCTTGAGCAGGGCCTTGGCGATAGCCGGGATCTGCTAGAGCTTGCCGAAATGGAAGAGGACGAAGGCACGGTCGAAGAGGTGTGCAAAGAGCTGGATAGCATGCAGGCGGCGCTTGAAAAGCTAGAGTTTCGGCGCATGTTCTCAGGTGATATGGATCAGAATAACGCCTACCTGGATATTCAGTCCGGCTCTGGTGGCACCGAAGCCCAGGATTGGGCCAATATTTTGCTGCGCATGTACCTGCGCTGGGCGGAGAGCCACGGCTTCAAAGCCGATATCACCGAAATCTCTGCCGGCGAAGTGGCGGGCATTAAGTCGGCCACGGTGCATATCCAGGGCGATTACGCCTTCGGCTGGCTGCGTACTGAAACCGGCGTGCACCGCCTAGTGCGTAAAAGCCCGTTTGATTCCGGTGGCCGTCGGCATACCTCCTTTGCCTCGGTCTTCCTGTCCCCGGAAATTGACGACAGTTTCGAGGTGGAGATTAATCCCTCGGACTTGCGCGTTGATACCTACCGCTCCAGCGGCGCGGGCGGTCAGCACGTAAACACCACCGATTCGGCCGTGCGGATTACCCACGAGCCAACCGGTATCGTGGTGGCCTGTCAAGGGCAACGCAGCCAGCACGCCAACCGCGACTTTGCCATGAAGCAGTTGAAAGCGCGGCTGTGGGAACACGAGATGCAAAAGCGCAACGCCGCCAAGCAGGAGGCCGAGGACTCCAAGGCTGATATCGGCTGGGGCAGCCAGATTCGCTCTTACGTGCTGGATGATCAGCGCATCAAGGATTTGCGCACCAGCGTGCAGTCCAGCAACTGCGATAAAGTGCTCGACGGGGATATTGATCAATTTATCGTCGCCAGCTTGAAGCAAGGTTTGTAATTTTTTTAGCGTTTGAACATGAACAGGGTGCCCCATGGCTAACCAAGACGCGTCTCCTGCAGACAACGAAAACCACCTGATCGCCGAGCGCCGTGCCAAGCTGACTGCTCGCCGTGAGCGCGCCGCTGAGCAGGGAAAGAGTGCATTTCCCAATGATTTTCGCCGCGACAGCTTAACCGTCGAGCTGCAAAATGCCTTTGGCGATAAAGACAAGGCCGAGCTTGAAGCGCTGGATCACCACGCCGCTGTGGCTGGTCGTGTGATGCGTCAACGTGGCCCCTTCATCGTCATTCAGGACGTGGCTGGGCAAATCCAGCTCTACGTCGATAAAAGGGCCTGCCCGCCGACGTACTGGAAGACGTTAAAAGCTGGGATATCGGTGACATCGTTGCTGCCCACGGGCCGGTGCATAAATCCGGCAAGGGCGATCTGTACGTGATGATGAAAGAGGCGCAGCTGCTCACCAAGAGCCTGCGCCCGCTGCCGGATAAGTTTCACGGCCTCACCGATATGGAGGCCCGCTATCGCCAGCGCTATGTGGATCTGATCATGAACCCGCAGTCGCGTAAGGTGTTTGAAACCCGCGCAGCGGTGATCAGCTTCCATGCGCCGCTTCTTTGAAGCGCGCGGTTTTATGGAAGTAGAGACGCCGATGCTCCAGCCGATCCCCGGCGGCGCGGCGGCACGGCCATTTATTACCCACCACAATGCGCTGGATATCGATATGTATCTGCGTATTGCGCCGGAGCTTTACCTCAAGCGGCTGGTGGTGGGCGGCTTTGAAAAAGTGTTCGAGATTAACCGCAACTTCCGCAACGAAGGATTATCTACGCGCCACAATCCAGAGTTCACCATGGTGGAGTTCTACTGGGCCTACGCGGATTACCGCGACCTGCTGGATATGACCGAAGCGATGCTGCGCACCGCCGCTGAAGAAGTGCTCGGTAACGCAGTGATTGAGTATCAGGGCGCGAGCTACGATTTCGGCAAGCCTTTTGCCCGCTTAACGCTACGTCAGGCGATTCTTGATCATGGTGACGGCATTGCCGACAGCGATTTGGATTCGTTGGAGGCAGCGCGGGCCACCGCTGAAAAGCTCGGCATCAAGGTCAAAGAGAGCTGGGGTCTGGGCAAGGTGCAAACGGAGATATTTGAAGAGGTTGCCGAGCACAAGCTCGACCAGCCGACTTTTATCACCGAGTACCCGGCGGAAGTGAGCCCGCTTGCCCGGCGTAATGACGCCAATCCCTTCGTCACCGACCGCTTTGAGTTCTTTGTGGAGGGCGCGAAATCGCCAACGGCTTCTCGGAGCTTAACGACGCCGAAGACCAGGCCGAGCGCTTCCGTGCCCAGTCCGCGGAAAAAGATGCCGGCGACCTGGAAGCGATGTACTACGATGCAGATTACGTGCGTGCGTTGGAGTACGGCATGCCGCCCACCGCGGGCGAAGGCATCGGTATTGACCGCCTGGTGATGCTGTTCACCGACAGCGCCTCGATTCGCGATGTACTGCTGTTCCCGGCGATGCGCCCTGAAGTGGACTAACACGCTAAGATAACGGATGAAAAGTTGGTAAGGGCGCGTTATAGCGCCCATAATGGTCAACGTTTCGACGGCGAGGAGAATCCCATGAAACTGCTTAACCGCTCCGCACTGAGCGTCAGGCCGACCCAGCCCTTTGTGGACTGGATCAACGCGCTGGAACCCACCATGGGAGACGACGACCTGACCCTGGACGACGTCGAACGTGAAAGTACCATTTACCTGATTCCAGAGATGGATACCCCGGAAGCGCTGGAAACCTTTGTGCGCGACCGCTACGTGGAAATTCTCGAGACTGAGCTGCGCGCTTGGGAAGAGGATGAACGTCAGTGGCCGGATAAGCTCGACTGGGCGCTGTTCCAGGCGTTTGTGCGCGTCGAGCACAGCTACCTGGCGATCGACCTGGATGACGAAACGGCGTTAGAGATTTCTGAAGTGGATGATGCGCTGCTGCTCGACAGCGAACAGGATTAGCGTGCTAATATTTTAAGCAAGCTAAGTTCTGCCTGCGCGGCTGCCCGGTAATAACGGGATAGCCAACAGCTTGATAGTGCACTTCGAAACCGGCTTAGGCCGGTTTCATTGTGTTGGTTCTTTGGTTTTAGACGCTTGGCGGTTTCGTTTAGCAACTCTCCTTTCTAGGAACTCTTGCATGCGACTGTTTGAAACCCGTCCCGGTGACGATGGCCTGCCAGGGCCTGAACGCGCCCTTGCCGTGCTGGCGCTGGTGACCGGCACTTTAATGGCGGTGGTCGATACCACCATGATCAACCTGGCGCTGCCCACCATTGCCGCTGATTTGAATGTCTCGGCATCCCGGGCAGTCTGGATCACCAACCTGTTTCAGGTCGTGTGTGCGGCTTTTTGCTGGTGTTTGCGGGCGTTAGTGAATTGATCACACGCCGCAGGCTCTACCTGTTTGGGCTGGCCACCTTTGTCGCTGCTGCGTTGGGGGCGGCGCTGTCGCGTAACCTGGAAACGCTGCTGGTGTTTCGTGCCTTTCAGGGGTTGGGTGCCGCCGCCACGCTATCGATTGGCCCATCTCTCTATCGGGCGATTTTTCCCTCGCGGCTCTTGGGCAGCGCCCTTGGCTTGAGTGCCTTGGTGGTGGCCGGTGGCTACGCAGCAGGGCCCACGCTAAGCGGAGTAATCCTCTCCTTTGCCGACTGGCCCTGGCTGTTTGCGCTAAATGTGCCGCTGGGTCTTTGCTCGCTATGGCTCGCCAAGCGTGCGCTGCCCCGAGAAGCGCCACGCAAAGGCAGTTTTGATGTGGCTGGGGCGCTGCTCTCCATCGTTATGCTGGCCAGCTTCTTTATTGCCATGGACGCCGTGAGCCACGCCGCACCGATTTGGCAAAGCGGTGGCTGGGCGCTGTTAGCAGTATTGGCCTGTGCTGGGTTTATTGCGCGTCAGCGTCGCGCACCTTACCCACTGCTGCCGCTCAGCGTATTTGCCGAGCTGCGCTTTACACTTGCAGTCTCTGCCTCTGGGCTTGCCTTTATAGGCCAGGGCCTTACGTTTGTCGCGCTGTCGTTTTTCTACCAGGAGCAGATGGGTTTTTCACCCCTGGAAACCGCCTGGCTATTCACCCCCGGCCACTGGCTATCATGTTCGTTGGCCCTGTCGCGGGGCGCTTGGCCGACCGTATTAATCCCAGTATTCTCTCCAGCGCGGGGCTTGGCCTACTGATCATTGGTCTGATTGCGCTGGCGCTGGTCGATGAGTCGACCGGCGTGGCGGGAAGTTTATGGCGCACTGCGCTATGCGGTATTGGTTTTGGCCTGTTCCAGCCTCCCAACAACCGCGAAATGATGGGCAGCCTGCCGCCGGAGCGCAGTTCCAACGTCTCTGGCGTGATGAGCACCACGCGAACCGTGGGGCAGTCATTTGGCGTGGCTCTGGTGGGGCTGCTCTAGCGCTAGGCTGGCCGGTACAAGTAACGCTCTGGCTGGGGCGGCGACCACGCTGCTGGCGCTCTTGGCCAGCGTGGCGCGTATGCCGCTGGCAAGGCGTGCGTTACACGCTCGACGGGCATCGTCTGCGGGCCAGTAAGCGCGTACAATAAAACGGTTTATGATCTCTCAAGGAGAACCTTATGACGCTGCAGACACAGATTGAGCAGAAGTTAACGGCACTCGCGCCGGACGTGCTGCAGGTTGAAAACGAAAGCCACATGCACAATGTGCCCGCGAACTCGGAAACCCACTTCAAAGTGACTCTGGTAAGCGATAGCTTTGACGGTCTGATGCCGGTCAAACGCCATCAGAAAATTTATGCGTTGTTGGCTGATGAGCTATCAGGCCCGGTGCATGCCTTGGCGCTGCATCTGTATACCCCCAGCGAGTGGCAGGCGCGGGGCGGTGAGCGTCCGGATTCACCCAACTGCCGCGGCGGCGGGCAGTGAACCAGGAAGTTACTCGGCGCCACTATCTGGACGCCATGGGCATTACTGCCTGGGCAGCTAAGTATCAGTTGCCTAATGCGCTGCCCACTGAGGCCTGCGAATGGGAGGAGTCGACGCCTGCCCAGACACCGCCCCGTGAAAGGCTGCAGGCGTTGCTGGACGACGCCCCAGCGCCCAGGCGACAAGCGGCGCCCCCCAAACGCCCGACCCCCAGGCGCCAGGCGAGACCATTGCTTCACCTTCCGCGGTGCGGGCGCTGTTGAGCCAAGACAAGCAGCAGAGCAAGCCGGATCAAAGTAAGTCGGCGGTGGCCACACCGGAGGTAGCGACTTCGAGCGGGTCAGCCGCGCCTGCTCAACCCCTTAAGTTCGAGCTCTCCTGTGTGTGCCTTGAGGGGCGCTGGCTGGTGCTGAAAGCAGGGAGTATGTCTCCCCTTGAGCAGCAGCTACTGGCTAACCTGCTCCAGGCGGCGGGCATTCAGCGTGGGGCGTTTCCGGAAATCAGTCACTTCACTTGGCCGCAAATGGCCAACGCCTTTGCGGTGGAGGATCCCCTGGACGAAGCCCGGGAGGGCTTGGCGGCGTTTATCGCCGGAAGCGCGAGCCGACAAGGATGGCGGTTAGAGCGACTGCTCTGGTGGGGTGAGTTAGACGCCGAGCCTGATACCGAATCTGGGGCTCAACAGGCACCGCTGAGCCGCATACTGAACGTGGCTGATGGCCAAAGCCAAACGCTTTCGCTGCCCCTCTGGCAGGGGCCCGCGCTTGGTTCACTTCTCGACGGTAGCCATAGCAAGCGTGACCTCTGGCCAGCGCTGCAGACGCTAGGCCAGCTATGGGCCAAGCAGACTGCTGATGATTACTGAACTTAACGTTGAGCACCTGGCCCTGCTGATTGCGCTTGAGCAGCGGGCACAGAGCGGCACCTCCGAGACGCAAATGCTGGAGGCCCTGGGCAGTCAGGACACCTGTGTATTGGGCTGGTGGCAGAATGAGCAGCTGTTAGGGTACGCCATTGTGGCAAGATTGCCGTTTGAAGCGGAGCTGCAGGCGATCGGGGTTTCACCGGAGTATCGCCGAAGCGGCGCTGGTCTGGCGTTGATGGAGGCCGTGCTGGCGATAGCAAAAGGCTGGCTCAGTGAGCGGCTACTGCTCGAAGTGCGGGTGGGTAATCTTAGCGCTATACGGCTCTATCGGCGCTGTGGGTTTAGCGAAGATGGCTGCCGACGGGGCTACTACCCAGCGGCAACAGGGGCCGCCGGGCGTGAGGATGCGCTGCTGATGTCGCTGGTACTTTAGCCAGCAGCGTATCTATCAGGCGCTTAGGAAGTGCTGGAGGTGTCGAGACTGTCGAATTTGCTGAGCAGGCTGTTGAGGCGACGCTCCCACTCTTCACGCTCCTCTTTCAGCTTGGCGTTTTCGCCGCGCAGCTCTTCATTTTCCAGCTTCATCATCTCCAGTGCGTCAACGGTATCGGTGACTTTCTGTTCAAGCTGATTAAATAGCTCCAGACTCATTTATCTCTCCCTAGCGTAAAAACGAAAACCCAAAACAGGTCATAAAAAGCCACCCAAAAAAACAAGCGCAGCGCTTGTCAGTAGGGACGAATGAGGCGAGCGTAACGCCACCGTCGCTTGGCGGCAAGCGCTGTTTACGGTGCTTGGCGTTGATAAAGCCTTGCCGTGCTTTCGCCCGCCTGGGTTTCGCGGTGCAATAACCAGTTGGCGGGCACATTGGGTGCCAGCACTGTCTCGGTTTCCAGGTAAATCATTGCCTCGTTACCCAGCCAGCCGCTATTTTCCAATGCCGAGCAGCAGGGCGCGGCCAATTGCTGATGGAAAGGTGGGTCGAGAAAGACCAGCGTATAGGGTTTGGCGGGGCGAGCCAGATAAGCCTGAACATCGTTAACATGCACCGTGCTTGCGGTAATATTGAGCGACGTCAGATTGGTCGACAGCTGCGCCGCTACCCGCGGGTCGCGCTCGACAAAATCAGCCCAAGCAGCGCCGCGGGACAGGGCTTCGATGCCCAGTGCACCGGTACCTGCGAATAGGTCGAGTACCTGCTGGCCGTAAAGCTGCTGCCCGAGCCAATTGAACAGCGTTTCACGCACGCGGTCTGGGGTTGGACGCAAGCCGGGGCTGTCCAGTACCGGCAACTGACGGCGGCGGAACTCACCGCCGATGATGCGTAACTTACCCAGTGGCTTACCAGTGGGGTTGCCGGGTTGTTGACCACCACGCTGCGCAGATGTGCGGCGGGATGCAGAGGATCGAGGGGGCGTTGTCGTGTCATGCAGCGGATTGTAGCGGGCTGTTTATCCAAAGTCTTGGGTTACGGTGTTAGCATAACCCTAATGTTCACTATTTATGTCGGGTAACACTCATGTTTGGTTTTTTTAAGCGTAAGAATAAGCACGATCCGCAGCAGGCGCCTCAAGACCCGCAGCAGGCGCATCAAGAGGAAGAGCAGCAGCAAAATCAACCCGATGAGGTGGACACGGCGACGTCTGACGCTGTAACTGAAGCGGTTGAAGAGACTTCAAAAGCGCCGGAAACTTTGCCAGAGCCAGAGCCAGAGCCAGAGCCAGAGCCAGAGCCAGAGCCAGAGCCAGAGCCAGAGCCAGAGCCAGAGCTGACGCCCGCGCCCGGCCGTGAGGCAACGCTGCCACCCGCCTTGCAAGAGAAACCGGTGGCTGCCAAAAGCGACCAGAAAGGCTGGTTTGCGCGTATCAAGTCAGGCCTGGGGAAAACCCGCGCCAATTTAACCGATGGCATCGCTGACCTGTTTTTAGGTAAAAAGCAGATCGATGACGAGCTGCTGGAGGATCTGGAAACGCAGCTGTTAATGGCCGACGTGGGCATCGATGCGACGACCGAGATTATTGGTCGCCTAGAGGCGCGGGTCTCGCGCAAAGAGTTAAACGACCCCGAAGCGCTCTACCGAGGCCTGCAAGAGGAGTTGTCCGCCATGCTGGCGCCGGTCGCCAAGCCGCTTGTGCTTGAGAAGGAAGGCAAGGGGCCGTTCGTTATTTTGGTGGTCGGCGTCAACGGCGTGGGTAAAACCACCACCATCGGCAAACTTACCCAGCGTTTTCAGCGCGAAGGCAAAGCGTCATGCTGGCAGCGGGCGATACCTTCCGTGCCGCGGCTGTTGAGCAGCTCAAAGTCTGGGGCGAGCGCAACAAGGTGCCGGTAATCGCCCAACACACCGGCGCGGACAGCGCCTCGGTGATTTATGACGCGGTAGCGGCCGCTACCGCGCGGGGTGTCGATGTACTTATCGCCGATACCGCCGGTCGACTGCATAACAAAAGCCACCTGATGGAAGAGCTGAAAAAGGTTCATCGAGTGATGCAGAAGTTAGATGACACCGCGCCTCACGAAGTGATGCTGGTGCTGGATGCGGGCACCGGGCAAAACGCGATCTCCCAGGCCAGCACCTTTAACGACGCCGTGCCGGTCAGCGGTATCACGCTCACCAAACTGGACGGCACCGCTAAAGGCGGGATTATTTTCGCGCTGGCGAAACAGCTGGAAACGCCGATTCGCTTTATTGGCGTGGGGAGGGCATCGACGATCTGCGCCCCTTTGAGGCCAATGACTTTGTCCAAGCGCTGTTTGACCGCCAAGGGGACGATGTCAGCGCATGATCGCTTTTGAGCATGTGGGTAAACGCTATGGCGGCCGCTTTGAAGCGCTGGCGCATCTTAACTTTCGGGTTGCCCGGGGCGAGATGGTGTTTCTTACCGGCCACTCCGGGCGGGGAAAAGCTCGCTACTACGCTTGGTGATGCGCCTTGAGAAACCCAGCCGTGGGCGCGTCGTGGTGGCAGGGCACGACATTGCCCAGCTGCATGCCAGCCAGGTGCCGTTTTATCGGCGCCAAATCGGCGTGGTTTTCCAGGATCACCAACTACTCTTTGACCGCAGCATTTTCCACAATGTCTCTCTACCGCTGGAGATCCAAGGGGTTGAACCGCGGGAAGCCGCCCGCCGTGTGCGTGCCGCGTTAGATAAAGTGGGGTTGCTGCACCGTGAAAAGGCGTTGCCCATAGAGCTCTCCGGCGGCGAGCAGCAGCGGGTGGGTATTGCCCGGGCGGTGGTCAATAAGCCCGCGCTGCTACTGGCCGATGAGCCCACGGGCAATCTGGATCCTCAGCTCTCGGCGGATATCATGGCGCTGTTTGAGGACTTTAATCGGATTGGTACCACGGTGATGATCGCCAGCCACGATCTGGCCCTGATTGCCCGACTGCGCCACCGCATCCTGCGCTTAAGCGACGGCAGGCTGGTAGCCGATGAGGGGGCGGTATGAAGTCATCCGCGACACCCAAGCGTCGTCAGGGAGCAGCACTGAAAACGCCGCGCAAATCCGCTGTTAAACCCGCGGTCGATAAAGCGCCCCAGCGGGGCGCCAGGTCGCAGCAAACGCGCTTTTCCAGCCGCCTGCGGGCATGGGGTCGCCACCACCGCAGCATGGCGTGGGATAGCTTTCTGCGCTTGATACGCTACCCGTTGGGTAACCTCCTGACTATGCTGGCGATTGCTATTGCGCTGGTACTGCCTGCGGCGCTGTGGCTAACCCTGGACAGTGCTCGGTTGCTGGATGCAGAGCTTGATGAGAGTGCCACCCTAACGGTTTACCTGGAATTGAGTGCCGATGATGCCCAGTCGCTGCGTATCGAGGAGGCGGTCAACGCGGAACCGGACGTGCTCGAAACCCAGTTGATCAGCGCCGAGCAGGGTATGGCGGAGTTCCAGCAGTCGCTGGGGCTCGATGATGCCTTGGCAGGGCTGGAGAGTAACCCGCTGCCTATCAGTATGGTGGTTCGCCCGGAAAGCGTTGACCCGGTTGCCATGCAGCAATTGGCCGCCCGCCTGGAAGCGCTAGCTGGCGTTGATGAGGTGCGCCTTGACCTGGCCTGGGTGGAACGGCTGAGAAACCTGGCGGAACTAGGCCGGCGCGTGGCGCTGGCGCTGGGGGCGCTGTTTGGTTTAGGCGTGCTGCTGGTGGTGGGGAATACTATTCGCCTCTCGGTGGAGAGTCGCCGCCGGGAAATTGAAGTCGTGATGCTGATTGGCGCCACGCATGCCTTTGTTAGGCGGCCGTTCCTATACAGCGGTGCCTGGTACGGCTTGGGCGGTGGGCTGCTAGCGCTGGGGTTGTTAGGTCTGGGTAATCACTGAGCTTTCCCTGCCCGTATCGGCACTGGCGGCCAGCTACGGGGCGAGTTTCTCTTTACCCCAACTCGACGTGACAGGCTCTACAATTCTGCTATCTTGCAGTACACTACTAGGCTGGTTGGGTGCCTGGTTGGCGGTGACTCGCCATCTCTCCAGCATTCGGCCTAGATAATTAATGCGTTTTATGCAACTAAGCGATACTGTTGGCAATGCTTAACCTGCGAACTTTATGCTTGGGTTAAGGTCTCAGTAGCGCAGACATTTGTATGACTGAATGTGTATCACTGAATTAGTATCACGGTTTTGTAATAGGTTATTGATAACGTGCTACGTCAACCACGATGGGTTACAGGGGAGACCACCTGCACATGAGCACTAGTCTTCTACCGGTGGGGCAGCTTTCGCCCGGCGGCGATCTGGGCGGCTACATCCGCGCGGTCAATGGAATTTCGGTACTAACGGCCGATGAAGAGCGCGAACTCGCTTATCGCCTCTATGATGAAGGCGATCTGGAAGCCGCTCGTCGTTTGGTACTGTCGCATTTACGCTTTGTGGTGCATATCGCGCGTAGCTATTCGGGCTATGGGCTGCCCCAAGCGGATCTGATTCAAGAGGGTAACGTTGGCTTGATGAAAGCCGTCAAGCGTTTCGACCCGAACCAGGGCGTTCGTCTGGTTTCGTTTGCCGTGCACTGGATTAAAGCGGAAATTCACGAATTTGTGCTGCGTAACTGGCGAATCGTTAAAATCGCCACGACCAAAGCTCAGCGTAAGCTGTTCTTTAATCTTCGCGGTGCGAAGAAGCGCTTGGCATGGTTGAATAACGACGAAGTCGATGCCATCGCCAAAGATCTCGACGTTAAGCCTGAGGTCGTGCGCGATATGGAAGGGCGCTTGTCGTCTTACGATGCAGGCTATGACGCCCCGGCAGGCGATGATGAAGAGAGCACTTATCAAGCGCCGGTGCACTTCTTGGACGATGCTGCTTCCGACCCTGCTACACAGCTGGAAGACAGCAACTTCGAGGAAGACTCGACGCGCCGTTTACAGCTTGCCCTGGAAGGCCTCGATGAGCGCTCGCGGGATATCCTCCAGCGCCGCTGGCTGGCCGATAGCAAAGAGACGCTGCATGACTTGGCCGATGTTTATGGCGTCAGCGCGGAGCGTATCCGCCAGCTTGAAAAAAATGCCATGAAAAAGCTGCGTCAGAAAATGGGCGAAGAGATGATGGTCGCCTAAGAGCATTACTTACTGCTTGATTTTTTGGCTTTTTCAGTAGCAAAAACCGGCCCCTTTAAAGGGAGCCGGTTTTTTGTGGTGCGCCAGGCATGGCGCGCAGCGCCTTGACTGGCGCTGTTCCTGGGGGTGGTGCCTCAGGATGACTTGGGGTGAAAGTCCCCTGCACGCCCGGCAAGGGGAAGTGCTAGCTGACGGCAAGGGTGTCCCCCGTGAGAGGGAATCCGAAGGAAGCCCGAGGCAAAACGCTGGCCTGACGAACAGGAAGCGGATACGAGGCGCTATGGCGGGGTGAGGTGGCCACAATCATCAAAGCCCAATACTTGCACGGAACGCCATGGCGTAGATCCGACAGGCATAAGCGGGAAGGTCGCGCGTCTTACCCTGGGAGGTCTGGTGATCTGCCTCGGTGCTACCGGCGTCGAGAGGCGACGGGATGGATCATCAGACGTCAGCAGAGGCCATAGTAAGTGCCGGTTCACCGCGGCACCAAGGGCCGAACATGAAGAACCGCGAGTAGGCGATACCGTCTCGAGGATCGATCATGAAGACAGAAACCGACGCTAATACCGTCACTCACCCAGAGGGCAGGGACAGTATCCCGCGTCCCGGCCGGTGAGCGTCGAGACGTCCCCGGCGTCGCTATCGTGGACGAAAGCGGAGCCCATCTCGCTCATGGAGCGGGTCGTCGACCCAGAGAACATGGAGCGAGCTTACCGTCGGGTGGTCGCCAACAAAGGCGCACCGGGTGTCGATGGCATGACGGTGTATCAACTAGCTGACCACCTAAAGCAGCACTGGTTAACGCTGCGCGAGCGGCTATTAGCCGACGAGTATCACCCCAGCCCGATCCGCGCCGCCGCCATCCCCAAACCCAAAGGTGGGACGCGGCAGTTGGGCATTCCCACGGTCACTGACCGCTTAATCCAACAAGCGCTGTCCCAGGTGCTCATGCCGATCTTCGACCCGACTTTCTCAGAGTCGAGTTACGGCTACCGCCCCAGACGCAGCGCCAAGCAGGCTGTCTCGGCCATGAAGGCCCACGTCACCGCTGGCCACCGCTGGGTGGTCGACCTTGACCTGGAGGCTTTCTTCGACCGCGTGAATCACGACCTGCTGATGGCACGGGTGGCGCGGCGCGTTAACGACAAGCGCGTGCTGCGTCTGATCCGCCGCTATCTGGAGGCGGGCCTGTTCCAGCACGGGTTGCCCACGCCGAGACGGCAGGGGACACCCCAGGGCGGCCCCCTCAGCCCGCTACTGGGGAACATCCTGCTGGACGGCCTGGACAAGGAGTTGGAGCGCCGAGGCCACCGCTTCTGCCGCTACGCCGATGATGTGCAGGTGTATGTCAAAAGTCGGCGAGCAGGTAAGCGTGTCATGGACAGCTTGAGTGAGTATCTCGAGAGCTCACTCCGGCTGACGGTCAATCGCCACAAAAGTGCGGTGGATCGGCCATGGAAACGCGGCTATCTAGGCTACAGTCTCACTCGGCACAAGCAGTCGAAACTGACGCTAGCCAAGAGCAGCCTGAAGCGCATGATGCAGCGTGTCCGTGAGATCCTGAAGCGTGGCAGGGGCGTAACATCCAACGGGTAATCGAAGGGTTGAGGCCAGTCCTACGAGGATGGGCCAACTATTTTAGCCTCGTTGATGTGAAACGCCCCTTGGAAGCACTGGATCAATGGATACGCCGCCGCTTACGCGGTCTGATCTGGCGGCAATGGAAGCGCCCGGCGACCCGGTGGCGGAAACTCCGAGGCCTAGGTCTGGACGCGCACCGTGCCTGGAAATCGGCGTGGAACGGTCGAGGCCCCTGGTGGAATGCCGGGGCTTCGCACATGAATCAAGCCCTGCCGAGGAATGGTTCTACGATCAGGGCCTGATCTCGATACTTGATACGGTAAGAGTGCTCAAACGTTGTTCATGAACCGCCGTGGTACGGAACCGTATGCCCGGTGGTGTGAGAGGACAGGGAGGCGACTCCCTTCCTACTCGATCAGCCATCACCCTAGCCTAAGCGGGCTGAGTGGTAGCGCGCAGTAAGTGGGCGGATAGTAGCGACCACTGATCTTCCCAGTGTTCAGTGGGCAGGCGTTTAAAGTCGCTACGCACATACTGTGAAATGCGCCCCTCCGCCTGGGCCGCCAGCAAATTGGCAGCGGCAGAAGCGGGAATCGTGGGACGCAGGCCTTCACGCAGTTCGGCTTCGCGCAGAATCTGCTTAAGCTGCATCTCCAGTCGCTCGAACAGCTGATTGACCCGCTGGCGTAACCGGGCGGTTTCGCCGGTGAGTACGTCGCCGCCCATTACCCGGGCCAGGCCAGGGTTTTTTTCAGCAAAGCCCAGCAGTAGCGCCAGTATGGTGCCACAGCGGGTGGTAGCGTCAGGAACGTCTTCTAAAATGCGCGTGATGCGGGCAAAAATACTCTCTTCAATAAAGTCGATCAGCCCCTCGAACATACGCGCTTTGCTGGGAAAGTGGCGGTAGAGCGCCGCTTCTGAAACGCCGACCTGGCGGGCAAGGGCGGCGGTAGTGATGCGCTTGCCGCTATCTTCCTCGAGCATCAGTGCCAGGGCCTGGAGAATCTGCTCGCGGCGGCGTGGTTTTGATCTTCGCTCATAATGTGGCCTCCGTCGCGGTTAGCTCGCGTCCTTGATTTGAGTACCGACCCCAGCGTTGGTGAAAATTTCCAGCAACACCGCGTGGGGGACACGACCATCAATAATGTGCGAGCTGTTCACGCCGCCCTTCACCGCATCCAGTGCACAGCGGATTTTCGGCAGCATGCCGCCATAAATCGTGCCATCGGCGATGAGGTCATCCACCTGAGCGGTGCTTAAACCGGTGAGCACTTCACCTTCGGTGTTCATTAACCCGGCCACATTGGTGAGCAGCATCAGCTTCTCTGCATTGAGCGCCTCGGCAATCTTACCGGCCACCAGATCCGCATTGATATTGTAGCTGTGGCCTGCGGCGTCGACACCAATGGGGGCAATCACCGGGATAAAATCACGCGCCGCCAACATCTCGATAAGCTCGGTTGAGATCGACTCCACTTCGCCCACGTGGCCAATATCGATAATCTCGGGCGCCGTCATTTCGGGGCTCTGGTGCTCAACCTTGAGCTGCCGGGCACGAATTTGTGAGCCATCTTTACCGGTCAGGCCAATCGCTTTACCGCCGCTTTGATTGATCAGGTTGACGATGCTTTTGTTAACCAAGCCACCTAACACCATCTCGACCACGTCCATGGTTTGAGAGTCGGTGACCCGCATGCCGTTGACGAAGCGCGACTCGATGTTGAGCTTTTTGAGCAGGTCTCCGATCTGTGGTCCGCCGCCGTGCACGACCACCGGGTTGATGCCGACTTCCTTCATTAGCACGATGTCGCGGGCAAAGGAGTCGATCAGGGTGCTTTCGGTCATGGCGTTACCGCCGTATTTGACCACCACGGTTTTGCCGGAGAACTGCTGGATATACGGGAGGGCTTCGGAAAGCACCTCCACAACGACCTTGGGGTCGCGACTGGCTGAACTCATGAGGTTGTCCCTTGCGAACGTTTATTGTGCTGCTAACGTTTATGTTGATTAAGTGATGAGGGTCACGCTTTCTAGGTGGTCGCGATCCCTTCAGCGCCGAACTGTTTGGCGAGCTATCCACTGAGTTGCCGGGTCAGTGGGGTAGCTCGATGTCTGGCGCGACGTGCCGAAGCGCGTCGTGAAAAACGGCCTTGATACGTGCTAGCGCGGCATCGTCTTTACCTTCAAAACGCATCACCAGGTCAGGCGTGGTGTTGGAGGCGCGACACAGCCCCAGCCATCCTGGTAGTCAACGCGGATACCGTCCAAAGTTGTTTTGATACCTTCGCCGAAGTCGCCCTCGCGAGCAAGCTTATCCATCAGAGAAAATTTGTTATCGTCGCTAACCGCAATATTAATTTCCGGGGTCGCAACGTCCTGGGGAAGTGGGCAAAAACGTATCGGCGTCGGCGGCTTGGTTGGCGAGAATCTCTACCAGCCGAGCAGCGGCATAGAGGCCATCGTCAAAACCGTACCAGCGCTCTTTGAAAAGATGTGCCCGCTCATTTCACCACCCAGCTGTGCGCCGGTTGCCTGCATACGCGCCTTAATCATCGAATGCCCGGTACGCCACATTTCGGGTTCGCCGCCGGCCTCGCTGATCACTTTGACCAGATTGCCGGTGCACTTAATATCAAAATGACCTTGGCTCCGGGCTGGCGCGCGAGCATATCGGTGGCAAACACCATGAGCAGGTGGTCGGGATAGATCAACTTGCCTGAGGGCGTCACCACGCCCAGGCGGTCGCCATCTCCATCGAAGGCAAGGCCAATATCGGCCCCAGTTTCATGAACGGTGCGGATCAGATCCTGCATATTTTCCGGCTTGCCAGGATCGGGGTGGTGATGGGGAAATGGCCGTCTATTTCCGCAAACAGCGGGATGGTCTCGATACCTAATCGTGCCAGTAGCTGGGGGCCCAGCTCTCCGGCAACGCCATTACCACAGTCGACCACGGCTTTAACCGGTCGATTAATCTTAACGTCGCCTAAAATGCGCGTTAAATAGCGCTCACGGACATCCTGCTGGCTTATGCTGCCTTGTCCAGTCGTTAGCGCCCCGGACTGAATACGCTCGAAAAGCGCCTTGATCGCATCACCGGAGAGCGTTTCGCCGCCCAGTACGATTTTAAAGCCGTTATAGTCAGGCGGGTTATGGCTGCCGGTGACCATGACGCCTGATTGGGTGTCATCCAGGATATGAGTGGCGAAATAGAGCACCGGGTGGGCACCATGCCGATGTCGATGACGTCGCGCCCAGCGGCGGTCAGGCCCCGCATCAGTGCCGCTTGCAGCCGGGCGCCGGAAAGGCGGCCATCGCGGGCGACCACCACGCTGGATTCGCCCCGCTCGGCGGCTTCAGAGCCCACCGCACGCCCGATCATTTCTACCGTCCCTTCAGTGAGCGTGTCGTCAACGATGCCGCGAATATCGTAGGCGCGAAAAATCGAAGCGGGTACAGGCTGTGCGTTCATAGGGCTTCCCAGCTAAACAGACGTTGCCTTAACAAGGCTTCCTAAATAGGCGCGATCATTGGTTACTGACTGCCAGTGCTGCCAAACCCGCCGCTGCCCCGGGAGGAGTCTTCAAAAGCATCCACCAGGGAGAGTTCGGCTTGTACCACTGGCACAAGCACGTACTGTGCCAGTCGGTCGAAAGGAGCTAGCGTAAACGTACTTTGACCACGGTTCCAGACCGAAATCATCAGCTCGCCCTGGTAATCTGAGTCGATTAAACCGACTAAATTGCCCAGCACGATGCCATGTTTATGCCCCAAACCGGAGCGCGGCAGGATCATACCCGCCAAACCCGGATCTTCAATATAGATGGCAATGCCGGTGCGTACGAGCTGGCAATCGCCGGGCGCTAATAGTAACGGCTCATCCAGCAGGGCGCGCAAATCCATTCCTGCCGAGCCTTCGGTGGCATAGTGCGGCATGTAATCGTGCAAACGCTCATCTAATACTTTGCACTGCAGGCGGGGACGGGCACTCATGAGGACTCTCCTGGTGTTTGTGTAGGGGTGTTGTGGGTAGCAACGCGAGCGCTTGACGGATAATGGTGGTGGCCAGCTGGGTCTTCGGCTGTGCAACTTCTGAGCGGCTCTCGACGCCTTGAGGGGTGCGCCAGAGTAGCCAGGCGGCGTTTTGGTCGCTGCCAAAGCCCAGGCCAGCCTGGGAGACGTCGTTGGCGACGATCATATCCAGCCCTTTGCGCTGTAGTTTATCCCGTGCGTATCGCTCAACCTCCTGGGTTTCGGCGGCGAAGCCGATCACCAGCGGGCGCTGTTTTGCGGGCAGCGCCGCAACGCCAGCGATAATGTCGGGGTTTTTAACCAGGGTCAGGGTGAGTGTGTCGCTATCATCCTGCTTTTTGAGCTTATGCTCGGCAGGGGCTGCCGCGCGATAGTCGGCAACAGCCGCGCAGCCGATAAACAGCGCTGACTGGGGCGCTAGCCGCTGCGCTTGTGCGTGCATTTGCTCAGCTGACTCAACGTCGATCCGCGTAACGCCTTGAGGAGTAGGTAGGTTAACCGGCCCGCTGATCAGCGTTACTTTGGCTCCTTCAGCCACTGCCGCGGCGGCCAGGGCAAAACCCATTTTCCCCGAGCTGTGGTTGGAAATGTAACGCACGGGATCCAGCGGTTCCCGGGTGGGGCCAGCGGTAATCACCACATGGGGGCATGACTATGCGGTGCATCGGTGAGAAGGGCGCTGGTGGCATGCGCCGCAAACAGCGCGGATACCGCGCTAAAGATCTCTTCAGGTTCGCTCATGCGGCCTGGTCCCACATCGCCGCAGGCCTGGTCGCCAGCGGCGGGGCCAATCAACTGCCAATCGTCGTCGGCAAGCTGCTGCACGTTGCGCTGGGTAGCCGGGTGACGCCACATCGCCTGGTTCATCGCCGGAGCAATCAGCTTGGGCGCTTCTGAGGCCAAGCAGAGCGTGGTGAGCAGGTCGTCGGCCATGCCGTGCACCAAACGGGCGATAAGGTCGGCAGTGGCCGGAGCGATCAGCACCAGATCCGCCCAGCGAGCCAATTCAATATGGCCCATGCCCGCTTCGGCTTCGGGGTCGAGCAAAGAGGTGCGCACGGGCTCGCCAGAGAGTGCCTGAAGCGTGAGCGGTGTAATAAAGGCCTGGGCTCCGGCGGTCATCACCACGCGCACCTGGCAGCCCGCCTGCTTGAGCAGTCGCACAATCAACGCGCTTTTATAGGCAGCGATACCTGCACTGACGCCGAGCAGTATGCGTTTGCCTGCCAGCGTCGAAGCGCTTGTCGAGTTAACAGCAGAGGCCATGGTCAGCGATCCCTATCCACGTTCGTAAGGAGGCTTACCATACCACTGGCACTAACAATTTGGCATATTGAGCACAAACAAGGGTAAGCTAGGTTTAATGAGCCTTGTGGCTGTGAGCTAAGCGTAGTGAGGCTGGGCTGGATCAACACAGATGGGCAGCGAAGGTAAGGTGCGATGGGAATCAATCACTGGCCGGAAGGTGAGCGGCCCCGGAAAAGTTGCTTAACGTCGGCGCCCAGGCGCTCTCTGACGCTGAGTTACTGGCGATTTTTTTGCGCGTTGGCGTGCAGGGGCGTTCGGCAGTCGATTTAGCGCGTGATCTACTCAGCAGTTTCGGTGGTTTGCGCCAACTGCTGGAGGCCGATCAGGAAAGCTTCTGTACTGCCCGTGGCTTAGGTAGCGCTAAGTACGCCCAGCTTCAGGCGACGCTGGAGTTATCGCGACGCCATTTAGCCAGCCAACTGGCGCGAGGCAATGCGCTGACATCGCCTGCCTTGGTACGCCACTACCTGAGTTCCCAGCTGCGCCATTTGGGGCATGAGGAGTTTGCGGTACTTTTTGGATACCCAGCACCGAATTATTCGCTATGAATCGCTGTTTCGCGGTACCCTAGACAGCGCATCTGTATACCCCGCGAAGTTGCCAAGCGTGCGTTAGAACTGAGCGCTGGCGCTGTTATTCTGGCTCACAACCACCCATCAGGTGTGGCAGAGCCAAGCGATGCTGATCGACGTATTACTGCACGCTTAAAAGATGCGTTGGCCCTTTTGACGTGCGCGTGCTGGATCATTTCGTGGTGGGGGATGGAGAGGTGGTTTCTTTTGCCGAGCGCGGCTGGCTATAAAGCAGCATCAATAGGTTCTGCTCTACGCCGTATTGACTAAGTCGAATGAGCGAAAAAGTGCTTTTTCAGCCTTTTTTGGGGGTTTTGCTTGCTGCAAGTCGGGCGCTCTGGTATAAAGTGCCACCTTTAAACTTGGGTTGAATAACGGATTTGGATAAAGCTTGGCGGTTAACGGCGCCGATACCTTCCCTGCTCCGGTTTGCCCGACAGTTTTGAACACTCAGGTAATTATATCCTGGCCAAGCAGTTGGAGGCTCTAATGTCCAAAGTATGTCAGGTTACCGGCAAGCGTCCGGTAACTGGAAATAACGTTTCACACTCCCAGCGTAAGACACGTCGTCGTTTCTTGCCAAACCTGCACACTCACCGTTTTTGGGTTGAGTCTGAAAACCGCTTCGTCAAGCTGCGCGTTTCCACTAAAGGAATGCGCATCATCGACAAGAAAGGTATCGACACAGTTTTGGTTGAAATTCGTAAGCGCGGCGACGCTATCTAAGCCAGCTTTTTATACTAAGCCCTTTGGGCCAGGTATTTTGGGCCAAGCATTTCGGCCAAGCATTTTGGGAGAGTTTAACCATGCGCGATAAAATCAAGTTGGTGTCTAGCGCCGGTACAGGCCACTTCTACACCACTGATAAGAACAAGCGGAACACTCCGGATAAATTCGAATTCAAGAAATTCGACCCGGTCATCCGTAAGCACGTGATCTACAAGGAAGCTAAGATCAAGTAATCGCTTTTGCGATGTTGATCGGCTTCCACTGCAGGCGAGTGCCTGTTCAAAACCCGGCCCCAAGCCGGGTTTTTGCATGCATGCATTTCCCATATCGCCGCTTTGCTAAACCACCTTCACAAGGCTGTCATTACAAGCCGGTACGATGCCTCAATATGCCCGAACTGCCCGAAGTTGAAACTACCCGCCGCGGAATTGCTCCTTATATTGAAGGCCAGGAAGTTACCGAAGTGCTGGTGCGTCAGCCGCGGCTGCGTGTACCTGTGCCCGATGACCTTGCCGAGCGGCTGGTGGGCGCGCGCATAGGGGTATTGAGGCGGCGGGCGAAATACCTGCAGATTCCTGTCCAGCCTGCTAACGGCGGCAAAGGTGACGTTGGCGCGACGCTGCTATGGCACTTGGGTATGTCAGGTAGCCTGCGGATTGCCCGGGTAGGGGATTTGCCTAAAAAACATGATCACGTGGATGTGGTCACCGCCAGCGGCTATGTACTGCGCTATCACGACCCCCGTCGGTTTGGCTTTGTGGATTGGCAGGCCGAAGACGAAACACAGGATAAGCGGCTTGCGCACTTGGGGCCCGAGCCGTTGTCTGATGCGTTTAACGGCAAATGGCTCTACACGCTCTCACGCAATAAGCGCGTGGCGGTAAAACCGTTTCTGATGGATAACCAGGTGGTGGTCGGCGCCGGGAATATCTACGCAGCGGAAGCGCTGTTTATGGCCGGTATTGACCCGCGACGCGCGGCGGGAAGGGTTTCTCGTGCGCGTTACGACGCCTTGGCCCTAGCCGTGAAAGAGGTGCTGGCGGCGGCGATTATCCAAGGGGGTACCACGCTGCGGGACTTTGTCAGTGGCCAGGGTGAGCCCGGTTATTTCGCCCAGCGTTTGAATGTTTACGGCCGCCACGGCCAGCCCTGTTTGCGCTGTGGCGTTGAGCTTCGCCGCATTACGCTTGGCCAGCGCGCCAGCGTGTTTTGCCCCGGCTGCCAGCGCTGATGGCGACCTATAAGTGCTATTGTTTTATTTAAGTATTGCTTTGCTTACGTTTTTTTGGAGATTGCTGTGACCCAACGCCTGCGCTTGAATAAAAATGCTGACCGTCGCCTGAAAGCGGGTCATCTCTGGATCTACTCCAATGAAGTGGATATCAAAGAGACGCCGCTGAAAAACTTTGCGGCAGGCGAAACCGCCTTGGTAGAAGCCTCCAATGGCAAAGTGATGGCGGTTGCGTATGTGAACCCTCATTCGTTAATTGCTGCCCGGGTCATGTCCCGCGACCCTGAAATGCGCTTGGATCGCTCGCTGTTTGTGCACCGCTTTAATCAAGCGCTGGCACTGCGCCAGCGCCTCTATGCCCAGCCGTTCTATCGCTTGATCCACGGTGAAGGCGATCTGCTGCCAGGCTTGGTGATTGATCGCTTTGGCGATGTTCTCGTCGTACAGCTCAATACCGCGGGTATGCAGGCGCTGGCGGATGAGATTGTCGATGCGCTGGAAAAAGTCATCAAGCCGGAGGTGATTGTTTTCCGAAACGATACGGGTGGTCGTCGTCAAGAAGGTCTTGAGGCCCACGTGGAGGTCGTCAAAGGCACACTGCCTGACGAGGTAGTGCTCGAAGAGAACGGCGCCCGCTTTGTGGTGCCGGTGCTTAATGGGCAGAAGACCGGCTGGTTCTTTGATCACCGGGTTAATCGCGAATGGATCAATCGCAATGTGGAAGGTAAGCGCGTGCTGGACGTCTTCAGCTACGTAGGCGGTTGGGGCGTACAGGCGGCTGTTCATGGCGCGAAAGAGGTGATGTGCCTTGACTCTTCAGGCCCGGCGCTGGAGCAAGTCGCCCGCAACGCTGCGCTCAATGGCGTGCAGGAGAAGGTGGCGGTGAGTGAGGGAGATGCGTTTGAGGCGTTAGCGGCGCTGAAGGCGGAGGGCGAAGAGTTCGATGTGGTTATTCTTGATCCTCCCGCATTCATCAAAAGCGCAAGGATATCCCCAACGGCGAGCGTGCCTATGCCCGCTTGAATCGGGAAGCCATGCGTTTGTTGGGGCGCGATGGCCTGTTGCTGTCAGCCTCCTGCTCCATGCACCTAGCGCCCGAGCGGCTTATGGATGTGGTGCGTGGTGCGGTTCGCCACCAGGATCGCCATGGGCAGGTGATTTTCCAAGGTCACCAAGGGCCAGATCACCCGGTGCACCCGGCTATTCCCGAAACGTCTTACCTGAAAGCGCTGGGTGTGCGGGTGTTCCGCGACTAACCACGTTTTGAGCCATTAGCGGAGGAGCCAATACCATGGAATGGGCGCTACCCGAGCCTTTTGTGATCGATATCCGTGTGGCTGATGAAGCGATTGATGCCTATCAGCACGTCAATAACAGCGAATACCTACGCTGGGTTGAGCAAATTAGCTGGGCGCACTCCGAGGCGCTCGGCCTCTCTCGAGCGTTACCGCGAGCTTGACCGTGCCATGGTGGTTCAGCGCCATGAGCTGGATTATCTGGCGCCTGCCTTTGCCGGCGATGCGTTACAGCTTGCGACCTGGATTGTCGATTGTGACGAGCGCTTCAGTCTGACCCGTCGTTTTTCAGCTGGTGCGCGCCGAAGACGCTAAAACGTTGCTGAACGCCCGCACCCGTTTTGCCTGCGTGGCACTCTCAACGGGGCGGCCCAAACGTTTACCAGAGGAGTATAGGCGTATTTACGGCGGCGCTGTTATTGTGGAGTGACGAAGAATGAAGTGGATTTTTTCGTGTAGAACCGGCAATCGCTAGATTTTTTCTCCTAAAAAACGCCTTAACCGGCGTTTTTTTTGTTTTGTGTTTCTGGGGTGGTGGTCAACGTTAGCTGTGCTGTAATTTGCTTATCAACATGAATGATCTTTACAAGCACAGGAAAAATCCAATGAAAATCGCCGTCCCTAAAGAGATCAAAAATCACGAATATCGCGTGGCCCTAACGCCGACTGGCGCCCGGGAGTTAACCGGACGCGGCCATCAGGTGAGCGTTCAAAGCAGTGCCGGCGAAGGCGCAGGCTTTGCGGATACCGATTACCAGGCTGCCGGCGCACAAATAGAAGCCGATGTGGATGCTTTATGGCGCAACGCTGAGCTGATCCTCAAGGTGAAAGAGCCGCAGCCGGACGAGGTGGCGCGACTCACCCCACAGCATACGCTGTTCACCTATCTGCACCTGGCCGCCGAAGAGCCCCTTACCCGTGAGCTGATGGAGAGCGGTGCCACCTGTATCGCCTATGAAACCATTACCGATGCCCGCGGCGGCTTGCCGCTTCTGGCTCCTATGAGCACCGTAGCCGGGCGAATGGCGGTGCAAGCAGGGGCTCATAGCCTGGAGAAGGCGCAGGGCGGTGCTGGCGTGTTGCTGCCCGGTGTGCCGGGCGTGGCGCCGGGTAAGGTCACCGTGATTGGTGGCGGTGTGGTGGGCGAAAACGCTGCCCGTATGGCGTTGGGGTTAGGCGCAGAGGTCACTATTCTGGATAAGTCGTTAGCGCGATTGGAAGTGCTGGATGACCGCTATCAGGGCCGCATCAAAACGGTTTACTCCACCGCAGACGCCCTGGAAACGGCCACCCGTGAGTCAGATATGATCATTGGTGCGGTGCTGGTGCCCGGCGCCGCAGCGCCAAAATTGATTACGCGCAGTATGCTGGCCGATATGAAGCCCGGCAGCGTGCTGGTCGATGTGGCCATCGACCAGGGCGGCTGTTTTGAAACCAGCAAGCCCACCACCCATGCCGAGCCGACCTATATCGTCGATGGGGTGGTGCACTACTGTGTCGCCAATATGCCCGGCGCGGTGGCGCGTACGTCCACCCAGGGCTGACCAACGCCACGCTGCCCTTTGTGCTCGCCCTGGCGGATAAAGGCTGGCAGCAGGCGCTACGAGACGACCCGCACTTCCTGCCGGGCCTGAACGTGCACGCGGGTCAAGTCACTTACCAGGCCGTGGCAGACGCCTTCGGACTGGAGAGCAGCGATCCTGCGCGCGTTGTTGCAGCTAACTAAGTTATCGGAAGCTAGTGGCTGGCGGCTAATCAATTAGTCGCATCGGGGCTGTCGATCAGGGCTTAGGTTGGCTCAGTAGTGGGGCGGCACATCATCCTCGGGGCGCTGACCGCCCTGGGGCTCGCTTGCCTGGAGTGCCTGGTGCTGCTCACGTAGGCGTTCGCGCATCAGGCCGCTGAGCTGCTCCAGTTTTTCCAGGCGTCGCTCCTGCTGAACCACGGCTTGATCCAGGGTGTCCAGCCAGTGCTCTTGGTGGGCGAGTCGGCTCTCTAAAGATTCAAGGCGTTGAGCCAGGTCAGCAGGCGATAATTCGTGGGTCATGATATCATTGCAACCTTATGTAGTAGTATGCCAGTGCTATTGGGAATGGGCCTGATAGTGCCGGTATTGTCCTTCGTCTGTTACCCATACAACAAGAGAGCTTTTTTTTTCTATGAACCCAAAAGTTGTGTTTCGCTGTTTCTTAATCAGTGTATTACTTGCCGCCCCCACGCCACTTTTGCTGGCGGGGATTGTTCATTTAACCGATAGTGCCCTCGCCGAGCTGTGGATGGCCGAGCTGGCAATCAGTGGAGTTAGCGGTGTCTATATTGCCGTTGCTATAGGTAGTTTTATTGTTCTGTGGATTGGCACATTAGCGTCTGCCGCTTTTGCGCCCTCGATTGTGGTGGCGCCGGTGGCTCATGCCAAGCCAACATCACGCCAACCCCAGGCAGCCGCTCCGTTGGACGATGATGAGGAAGAAGATGTCATCGATCCTAACGATGGCCGTGAAGAGGGTGAAGTGAAGTGGTTCAACACCAACAAAGGCTACGGTTTTATTACCCGCGATAATGGCGAAGATGTGTTTGTACACTTCCGGGCCATTCGGGGCCGTGGGCCGCGTATGCTGGCAGAAGGCCAAATCGTGCGTTATCACGTGATTAAAAATGAGCGTGGTTTGCAGGCCGACGATGTCAGTATTATCGAGTGAGTCTTACGGCTAGCTAAATGGTTAGTTGGATAGCAAACGACCCCGCCTTGGCGGGGTCGTTGTCGTTTAAGCGCTCGCTTAACGCCCTGAATCGGGCCACTCTATTGCTCCCTCTTTACCGCCGGGCAGCACCTGCCAGAAACGGTCAGGGTCATCGCCGGGGTGCCAGCCGCCTAGAGAGCAGCGCACCTCTGTTTGCAACGCTTCCGCGGCCTGTTGGGCACACTCCTGGTCGGTCATCCAGGGCGTGTGGCTGCTATCAAACCAGAGGCTGGCAAAGCCATCAGCGGCTTTATCGACCAACAGTACCGGCACGCAGTCGCCCTGGTATTGGCCGCGGGTTTTCCATTGGCCTTTACCTGCTGGGCTAAGCGGTGGTGCGATCAGTGTGCTTTTCAACCACTCATTGAGCGCATCAAGCGACACGCTGGCCAGGTAAATCTCTATATCGGGGTAACGCTCCATCATAGGTTTACCTCGCCGGAGCAGAGCAGCGCTTGCAGCGTTGCTTCGTAAATCCGGCTTAAGTCGTCCAGGTCGCTGGCGCGAACGCGCTCATTGACCTTGTGGATAGTGTCGTTGAGCGGGCCCAACTCAACCACTTGGGCACCCAGGGTGGCAATAAAGCGGCCATCCGAGGTGCCACCGCTGGTGGAGAGCGCCGGGCGCTTGCCGGTCACCGCTTCAACGCCTTTAATGGCGGCGTCAACCAGCGCGCCTTCCGCGGTTAAAAATGGCTCACCATTGAGCGTCCAGTCTACCTGATACTCCAACCCATGCCGGTCTAAAATGGCCTCCGTGCGCGCTTTGAGCTCATCAGAGGTCACCTCGGTAGAGAAGCGAAAGTTAAACACCACTTCCACATCGCCAGGAATAACGTTGGTGGCGCCAGTGCCGGCCCGCAGATTGGAAATCTGAAAGCTGGTGGCGGGAAAAAGTCGTTGCCCGCGTCCCAGTGCTCGTTGACTAACGCATCCAGCGCTGGCATCGCCTGGTGGATGGGGTTGCGCGCTAAATGTGGATAGGCCACGTGACCCTGCACACCTTTAATGTGCAGCGTAGCGCCCAGTGAGCCGCGGCGACCGTTTTTGATCGCATCGCCAAGGTAAGTGGTCGAAGAGGGTTCGCCGACAATGCAGTAGTCGAGGCGCTCATTGCGCTCGCGCAGATGCTCGACGACCGCGCGGGTGCCATCCACTGCCGGGCCTTCCTCATCGGAGGTGATCAAAAGGCAAGACGGCCATCATGATCCGGATGGTTGGCCACAAAGCGCTCAACGGCGGTCAGCATTGAGGCCAGGCTGCCCTTCATGTCCGCCGCGCCACGCCCGCACAGCATGCCCTCATCATCGATACAGGGCTCAAACGGTGGGTACTGCCAGTTGGTATAGGGGCCGGTAGGCACTACATCGGTGTGGCCGGCAAAGGCCACCACCGGGCCGTGATGGCCGCGAACCGCCCAGAAATTTTTCACGTCGCCAAACGGCAGCCGCTCAATATGAAAATCGAGCGCCGCTAAGCGCTCGATCATGAGTTCCTGGCAGCCTTCGTCGTCCGGCGTTACCGAAGCCCGGCTGAGCAGCTCAAAAGCGAGCGTGAGCGTTGGTGACACTCCTTCAGGCTCAGTTGTGGGCATGTAGTGCCTCGTTCAGGGCGATGGCACTTTTATTGGTCAGGCACTCAATGCGGCCACTCTGGGAGTTGCGGCGCCACAGCTGGTCGTCTTGGCCGGCCAGTTCGCGTGCAGCGACGGTCTTCACCACTTGGCCTTGATCATCGAGCAGCGCGACTTTGGAGCCCGCAGTGATGTAGAGCCCTGCTTCCACCGTGCAGCGATCACCCAGGGGGAATGCCGATGCCCGCGTTGGCGCCGATCAGGCAGCCTTCGCCGACTTTGATCACGATATTGCCGCCGCCGGAGAGGGTGCCCATGGTGGAGCAGCCGCCGCCCAAGTCTGAGCCTTTGCCGACCACGACGCCGGCCGAGATGCGGCCTTCGATCATGCCGGGGCCTTCGGCGCCCGCATTGAAGTTGACGAAGCCTTCGTGCATCACGGTCGTGCCCTCACCCAGGTAAGCACCCAGGCGTACGCGGGCGGTGTCGGCAATGCGGATGCCGGTGGGTACCACGTAGTCAGTCATTTTGGGGAATTTATCGACACAGTCGACGGACAGCGCACGGCCGGCCATGCGGGCTTTCAGGCGGCGTGTAGGCAGCTCTTCGATGTCGATGGCGCCTTCGTTGGTCCAGGCAATATTGCGCAGCAGGCCAAACATGCCGGTGAGATCAAGATCGTGAGGTTTGACCAATCGGTGGGACAGCAGATGCAGTTTTAGATACACCTCAGGCGCGGTTTGTGGCGCTTCGTCGCTCTCCAGGAACATGGCGACCAGCGGGCGCTGGCTGGCCGAAAGCGCTTCGGCGAGCTCTGCCTGGGCGGAATGACCCGCAGCTTCTAACGCTTTAGCCAGGCGTGTGCAGTCTTCGGGTAAAAGCTGATGGCGGCGTTGCCTTGGGGGGCATCCAGGGCCTGTTTAGCGGCTTCCACTAGGCTTGCGGGTGGGTTGAGCAGCGGCGCCGGGTAGTAGATCTCCAGCCAGTCGCCCTGGGTGTTTTGGGTGCCGATTCCAAGCGCAAAGCTCAGCATAAGAGTTGTCCTGTGAGTGTTAGTGGTCAAAATAGGTGTGTTAATGCTTAGCCGCTTAGCTTGTCGTAATCGCCGTCGCGGTAGCCGACTAAGATGGTGCCATCGTCTTTTTCCAGCAGCGGCCGCTTAAGCAGCGTAGGGTATTTCATCAGTAGCTGGCGGGCGGAATTGGCGTCGTAATCTTTCTCTTCATCGGAGAGCTCGCGCCAGGTTTTGCTGCGCGTGTTAATGACCTCGACCAGCGGCACGCGATGTAAAATATGCTCCAGCAGTGCAGCGGACAGGCCATCTTTGCGCAGGTCGTGGGTTTTATACAGCAGCGCTTTTTCATCCAAGGCTTTACGCGCTTTGCGGCAGGTATCGCAGTTATCGATGATATACAGCGTCAGCATATGGCCTCCCTAGCATGTTGAAACAGAGTGTTGAATTAGTTA
The DNA here is from genome assembly GCA_004295565.1 of Vreelandella olivaria. Taxonomy (GTDB): domain Bacteria; phylum Pseudomonadota; class Gammaproteobacteria; order Pseudomonadales; family Halomonadaceae; genus Vreelandella; species Vreelandella olivaria. The sequence continues at coordinate 500,964 of AP019416.1, forward strand.
ACCGCGCTCTACGAGATGACGAATGCGTTGGGCGGCTTCCAGCGTGGGTGCCAGCTCAGCCACCAGCGCAAGGCGTAAACGGCCCGCGCCGGGGTTAACGCTGTTTGCACCCGTGCGGCCCATTAGGCTGCCGGGCAGTACGCTAACGTGCTGCTCGGCAAACAGCCGCCGGGTGAAGGCGATATCGTCGCCACCCGGTACCGCAGGCCATAGGTAAAAGCTAGCTTGCGGTGCGGGAAAATCCATGACCGGGGCAAGTACATCGGTCACCGCGCTAAATTTTTCCCGATAGGCGTCACGGTTGGCACGTACGTGCTGTTCATCCTGCCAGGCGGCGATAGAAGCGTGCTGCAGCGGCAGCGACATGGCGCAGCCGTGGTAAGTGCGGTAGCGTTTAAACGGCGTGAGCAGTGCCGCATCCCCCGCCACAAAGCCCGAGCGCAGCCCCGGTAGGTTGGAGCGTTTGGAGAGCGAGTGAAACACCACACAGCGCCGGTAGTCATTACGCCCCAGCTCGGCACAGGCTTGCAGCAACCCTGGTGGTGGGGTGGCTTCGTCGAGGTAGAGCTCCGAGTAACACTCGTCCGAGGCGATAATAAAATCGTGTTCATCGGCCAGTGCAATGAGCTGCTTAAACTCCTCGACCGGGGTAACGGCACCGGTCGGGTTGCCCGGCGAGCAGATAAACACGATCTGTACGTCGCGCCACGTCGCGGCGGGCACGGCGCTAACATCAGGGCGAAAATTATTCTCAGCGGTACAGTCTAAATAGAGCGGCTCGCCGCCTGCCAGCAGCGTTGCACCTTCGTAGATTTGATAAAAGGATTGGGCACCGCCACTTTCGCCGGGCGGCTGCGATCCAACGCTGCCTGCACAAAGGCAAAATGGCTTCCCGCGTGCCGTTAACGGGCACCACGTGCCGCTCGCTGTCGAGTTCGCGCAGCTGAAAGCGCTGGCTTGCCCAGTGGGCGATGGTTTGGCGGAGCGCGGGTAGGCCGTTGGTCGCCGGATAACGGGCCATTTCCAGCTGGTGCGCCACCAGCGCTTCAAGCGCCGCGGGGTAGGGCGCGTGCTGGGGTTCGCCAATGGTCAGCGGGATATGCGTCAAGTCAGCCGGGGTGTTAGTTCGGCTTTCAGCGCGGCCAGCTTTTCAAACGGGTAGGGATGCAGGGCGTCGAGGTCGGCGTTCATGATGTTTCCGTTGATGGCTGGCGGCGTAAACCGTCGATTATAGGCAAGCACCGGTGCAGGCTCAAACCTAACCGGGCGATCATCGTTCGTGAGCAGGCTTGTCGGTGCCGAGGGCAGGTTTCCGCGAGGGCGCTGTGAACCCGTCCGCGGGCGCTACTTTCGACATCTGACCGCCATGGATGGCGGAAATGCCGGAATTGTTGGGAACATTTTCCGGCCCTGGCGAAAGACCCTCGCTCCAACCTGCCCTCGGCACCTAGTTACCTGCACGCTTAACAGCAGTTATTTCTCAAACCCCCAGCACCTCAATCAAACGTTCGCGCAGCTGCTGCTGGCGCTCGGGGTCGGTCAGTGGTTCGCCTGCCTTGGTGGTGATGAAAAGACGTCTTCTACCCGTTCGCCGAGGGTGGCGATTTTGGCCGCAGACAGCGAGATATCCTGCTCCATAAAGATACGCCCGACCCGAGCCAGTAGGCCGGGGCGGTCGGTGCCGTTAGTTCCAGCAACGTGCGCTCGTTGGCTGGATCCTGCTCAATCAGTACCTCCGTGGGTACCTTGAAGTGCTTGAGCTGGCGCGGCGTATGGCGGGTGACGATATCCGGATAGTCGTCCGGGTCATCGAGCTCTTCCACCAGGTGTTGGCGCATCTCTTCGATATGGCCCGGGTCACGTATGGGCTGGCCGTGATTGTCGAGCACAATAAAGGTGTTAAGCGTCCAGTCGTTGTGGGAGGTCGCAATGCGCGCATCGTGAATCGAGAGCCCCAACTGCTCCATGGCAGCGGCGGTAGCAGCGAATAGGTCGTCCACCGAACGGGTGTGGATAAACACCTTGGTGCCGCCTTCGGACATGTCAGCCGTCGGCGCGCTGATCAACACCAACGGCAGCGGTGACTGGTTGTGATTGAGAATGCCCTGGGTCTGCCAAACGATTTCGCTGGGCGCGTACTGCAGGAAGTAGTCTTCCCTAGCGATTCCCAGAGATGATCGATTTGCTCCCGATTAACGCCGATGGTTAGCAGCAAAGAGCGCGCTTCGGTGCGCGTTTCCCGCACCCAGTCGTCGCGGTCGGGCGGATTGTTCAGGCCGCGGCGCAGGGCGCGTTTGGTTTCGGCGTGCAGTTGGCGCAGTAGCGACGCTCGCCAGCCGTTCCACAGCGTGGGGTTGGTGGCATTGATATCGGCGACGGTGAGCACGTACAGGTAATCCAGCCGGGTTTCGTTACGCACGATCAGGGCGAAATCACGAATGACGTCGGGATCGCTGATGTCGCGCTTTTGCGCGGTCATCGACATCAACAGATGGTGCTCCACCAGCCAACTGACCAAGTTGGTATCGTGAACCGAGATGTTATGGCGCTGGCAGAACTGCTCAACGTCCCTGGCGCCAATCTCCGAGTGATCGCCACCGCGGCCCTTGCCGATATCGTGAAACAGGCCGGCAATCCACAGTAGATCCAGCTTGGGCAGTTGCTGCATTAGCGCTGCCGCTACCGGGAAGTCGCCTTTCGCTTCCGGTTTGCGGAAATTGTGTAGAAATTTGAGCAGTAGCAGGGTGTGGGCGTCGACCGTATATATGTGGAACAGGTCGTGCTGCATCAGGCCTACCGCGCGGCCAAACTCAGGCAGGTATTTGCCCAGAATGCCGTAGCGGTTCATGCGCCGTAGCTGGCGGGGAACGTTGCCGGGGGCGCGCATAATGGCCATAAAGAGCCGCTGGTGGCGCGGATCCTCCCGGTAGTGATCGTCGATCTGGTGGCGGTGGTCGCGAATCAGCCGGATGGTATCCGCACGCACCCCTTCGATTTCGGGGTGCTTGGCCATCAGCAGAAACAGCTCCAGCATCGCCGCAGGGCGCTCGCGGAACAGGGTTCGCGAACGCACTTGGATATAGCCGCCCTTGGTTTCGAAGCGCTCGTTGAGTTTGACGGTTTCCAGTGTCTCCTTGCCGCGCAGGATCACTTCGTCAAAGTGTTGCAGCAGCATATCGTTGAGCCCGGCGAGCGCAGTGACATGGCGGTAGTAGCGCTTCATAAACTGCTCAACTGCCAGACGTTCCGGGGTATCGCGAAAGCCAAACATCTCAGCGATGGTGCGCTGGTGGTCAAACAGCAGGCGGTCTTCGGCGCGGTCGGTGAGCATGTGCAGGGCGTAACGCACCTGCCACAGGAATGCTTGCCCCTGGCTCAAAATGCGCAGCTCGGCGTCGTTCATAAAGCCGTTGGCAACAATGTCGGTGTACTGCTCGGTGCCGAAGTGGCGCTTGGCCACCCAGCCGATCATCTGGATATCGCGCAGCCCGCCGGGGGAGCTTTTTAAGGTTCGGCTCCAAGTGGTACTCAGAGTTGTTGTAGCGGTAGTGGCGGGAGATCTGCTCCTGCCACTTGGCTTCAAAGAAGCGGTCGGCGGGCCAAATGTGCTCGGCGCTGAGGCGTTCGCGCATTGCTTCACGCAGGCTCTCTGGCCCCGCGATCAGGCGTGATTCGAGCAGGTTGGTGATCACCGTCACGTCCGCTTCAGCCTCACGCTCGCAGTCGTTGAGCGAGCGCACGCTATGGCCAATCTCCAGGCCAATATCCCATAAAAAGGTAATAAAGGCGGTGAGTGGTTCCCGGTAGGCGGTGTCATCGTCCTGCTCCAGCAGTAGCAGTAGGTCGATATCCGAGTGGGGTGCAGCTCGCCGCGGCCATAGCCGCCTACCGCTACCAGCGCGATACCATCATCGGGCCACTCATGCTGCGCCCAGGCAATCGCCAATAGCTGATCCAGATACCAGGCGCGGCCGCGCACCAGGTCGCGAATGTCCGCACCGGCGCGAAACTGTTCGTCTAGCCGGGTTTGCAGCTCGCGTAGTGCGGCCTTGAAGGGGGCCACCGGTGAGCGCGAGCCGGCAAGCTCGGTGCGGAAAAGATCCAGGTCGTAAAGCGTAGTGTCCGGCTCAAACCGGTGGTGGTGAAGGAGCATCAGTTGGTTAGAAAACTGAAGTCTTCATCGCCACGCGCGGTCAGCACTTCAACACCGCCCTCGGTCACCAGCAACGTGTGTTCCCACTGCGCTGAAAGGCTGCGATCTTTGGTGACGGCGGTCCAGCCATCGCGCAGCACTTTGGTTTTATAGCCGCCGACGTTAATCATCGGCTCGATGGTAAAGCACATGCCTGCGGCGAGTTTGATGTCGGCGTCGGGGGCGTAGCCGTCGTAGTGCAAAAACTGCGGCTCTTCGTGGAACTCGGCGCCGATGCCGTGGCCGCAGAAGTCGCGTACCACGGAGTAGCCGTGCTCTTCAGCGTGTTTTTGAATCACCCGGGCGAGTTCAGAGAGGCGCACGCCGGGTTTGACCCGCTCAATGCTTTTATACAAGCACTCTTGGGTCACGCGGCATAGTCGTTCGCCCTGGATCGTCTCACCTACCACGAACATTACGCTGGAGTCGCCGTGATAGCCGTCGCTGGTTTTGACGGTGATATCCAGGTTCATGATATCGCCATTTTTAAGCTTCTTGGCGTCGTCGGGGATGCCGTGGCACACCACGTGGTTGATCGACGTACAGGTCGCTTTGGGAAAGCCGTGGTAGTTCAGCGGTGCCGGGGCTGACCCCAGCTCGTTAACAATATACTCATGACAGAGACGGTCGATTTCACCCGTGCTGATACCCGCTTGGATATGGGGGTGATCATTTCGATCACGCTAGCCGCTTGGCGCCCGGCTTCGCGCATGTGTTCGATTTCAGAAGGCGTCTTGATAGGAACGTTCATGAATGCTCGATATGAATGCAGAGTGGAAAATTGAATGGCGCAATTTAAGACCGTCAAACGGGGTGCGACTTCATCTTGGCAATGATCTATGGTATAAAGCCGCGCGCTTTCCTGCAATCGTGATTCCGAGCTTCTTGGCTGGGAAGGACGCAGTAGGGCAGGGCGATGAATCCGCATTATGCCTCTCAAGAGACACAATGCTCACTATCAAGCCTTAAAAACACACATGCACCGGCACATGGTCCCGGTGCCGCTGGCAACGTCTAACGTGGTCAACGGTCGGATCCATGGGGTGCGTGGAGGCCTAACCCGAGTTTTAGGAGTTCTACCATGTCTCACGTTAATATGCGTGACCTGCTTAGCAGGTGCTCACTTCGGCCACCAGACCAAGTACTGGAACCCGAAGATGAGCAAATTTATCTTCGGCGCGCGCAACAAGATTCACATCATCAACCTTGAGCACACCCTTCCGGCGCTGAACGAAGCGATCGATGTGGTCGAGAAAATGGCGGCATCCAACAACAAGATTTTGTTTGTTGGCACCAAGCGCAGCGCTAGCAAGGTAATTAAAGAAGAAGCTAACCGTGCTGGTCAGCCCTTCGTCAACCATCGCTGGTTGGGCGGCATGTTGACTAACTTCAAGACCATCCGTCAGTCCATTAAGCGTCTGCGTGATCTTGAAACCATGCGCGAAGACGGCACGTTCGAGAAGCTGACCAAGAAAGAAGTCTTGATGGCGACTCGCGAGCAGGACAAGCTTGAGCGTTCTATCGGTGGTATCAAGAACATGGGCGGCCTGCCGGACGCACTGTTCGTGATCGACGTTGACCACGAGCGCATCGCGATCAACGAAGCCAACAAGCTGGGCATCCCGGTTATCGGCGTGGTGGATACTAACTCCAACCCCGATGGCGTTGACTACGTAATCCCCGGCAACGATGACTCTATCCGCGCTATCCAGATCTACGTAAAAGCGATTGCGGATGCGTGTGGTCGTGCTAAAGAAGCCAACGCTGAAGAGTTCGTTGAAGTGACCGAAGAGGCCGCTGCAGCTGAAGACAACACTGCCGCTGAGTAAGTGCAGCAGTGGGTGCGGTGAGCAGGTGTTCCGCATCAAGATAAAGGGGCTTTGCCCCTTTTTCCCGCCACAGATGAACTGTCTGAGCGGACGAATTTGCCGGCACTCAATACCGGCCCCGCAATACAGAGAGACATAGGGCAGTGTGATACATGATGGTCATTTATCATGCCTATACTCTGTGTTGCGTCTAACTCTCATAGAACCATTTCAGAGGTGAATTCTCATGGCAGCTATCAGCGCCTCTCAGGTCAAGGAACTTCGCGAACGTACCGGTCTCGGCATGATGGAGTGTAAAAAGCACTCACCGAAGCCGACGGTGATATCGAAGTTGCGATTGAAAACCTGCGCAAAAGCTCCGGCCTAAAAGCGGCGAAGAAAGCCGATCGTATCGCCGCAGAAGGTGTAGTGGTTACGCGTGTAGCGGAAGATGGCAGCTACGGCGTAATGGTTGAAATCAACTCCGAGACTGACTTTGTTGCTCGTGATGACAACTTCATCGCGTTTGCCGACAAAATCGCGGCGGCTTTCTTTGCGGCCAAAAGTGAAGATGTCGCTGCCGTTATGGCTGGCGAGCTGGAAACTGCCCGCGAGCAGTTGGTTCAGAAAATCGGTGAGAACATCGGTGTGCGTCGTGCCATCGTTGTGAACGCTGCTGACGGTGGTCTGGTAGGCGAATACGTCCACGGTGGCCGCATTGGCGTTCTGACCGTGCTGAAAGGCGGTACTTCGGAAGTCGCAAAGACGTTGCGATGCACGTCGCTGCAATTAATCCTGCGGTTGCGCATCCTGCCGATATGCCCCAAGAGCAGTTGGATCAGGAAAAGGCGATTATTCTGGCGCAGCCGGATATGGCCGGTAAGCCGGAGCAGATCGCTGAGAAAATGGTTCAGGGTCGCTTGAAAAAGTACCTGGCAGAAAACAGCCTGACCGAGCAGCCGTTTGTAAAAGATCCTAACCAGACAGTTGCTGAGTTCGTCAAAGCGGCGGGCGGCGAAGTGGTTGGCTTTACGCGCTTTGAAGTTGGCGAAGGTATCGAGAAAGAAGAAGTCGACTTCGCTAAAGAAGTAATGGAACAGGCTGGCCGTCGCTGAGGTCAGAGGTTTCAGAAAGAAGATGGCGTGCGCGCGAGCGCACGCCTTCGCGTATCCGGCCCCTGTATAATGAATGCTAGTATAATCAGCCCTGATATAGCTGGTTTTATACACTGGTGTTATGCCAAGGGGTTGCCCCGCCTGCCTGTTTACAGGTTTGCCTCAGGAGAGATGCCATGTCGCGTGATGTTCAAGAGCCTACCCCCATGTAGCACCCAGCAAGGCTGAGGGTTCGAAGTCAAAATACAAACGTATTTTGCTCAAACTGTCTGGCGAAGCGTTAATGGGTGAGCACGATTTTGGTATTGACCCTAAGGTGCTTGACCGCATGGCGCTGGAGATTGGTCAGCTCGTCGGCATTGGGGGTGCAGGTGGGTATCGTGATTGGCGGTGGTAACTTGTTCCGTGGCGCGGCGCTCAATGAAGCGGGTATGGATCGCGTCACCGGTGACCATATGGGTATGCTGGCGACCGTGATGAATGCGCTGGCGATGCGCGATGCCTTAGAGCGCTCCAATATCCGCTCGCGCGTGATGTCGGCCATCCCCATGAGCGGCGTAGTAGAGCACTATGACCGGCGTACCGCCATTCGCTATTTAACCTCCGGGGACGTCGTGCTGTTCTCTGCAGGGACAGGTAACCCCTTCTTCACTACCGACTCTGCTGCCTGTTTACGCGGTATTGAGGTAGACGCCGATGTCGTGATCAAAGCGACCAAAGTCGATGGCGTCTACAATAAAGACCCGGTAAAACATCCAGATGCGGTGAAGTACGACCAGCTCTCTTACGACGACGCCCTGGATCAAAAATTGGGCGTTATGGATTTGACCGCTATCTGCCTGGTACGTGACCATAATATGCCGGTGCGGGTATTTGATATGAATAAGCCTGGTGCCCTACTGAACATGGTGGTAGGGGGCAAGGAAGGCACGCTGATATACAGAGGGTAATGACGTGATCAACGATATTAAGAAAGATGCCGAATCGCGCATGAAGAAAAGCGTTGAGGCGCTGCATAGCAACTTCAATAAAATTCGTACCGGTCGTGCTCACCCGAGCATTTTAGACGCGGTTACCGTGGACTATTACGGCAGCCAGGTACCGCTTAGCCAAGTGGCTTCAGTCAACGTTGAAGACGCCCGCACGCTGACGATTGCGCCGTGGGAACAGGGCATGGTGCAGAAGATCGAAAAGGCCATCATGACCTCTGATCTGGGTTTGAACCCGGCCAGTGCTGGCAACGTGATCCGTGTGCCGATGCCCATGCTCACCGAAGAGACGCGCAAAGGCTACATCAAGCAGGCCCGCAGCGAAGCTGAAAATGCCCGCGTTGCCGTGCGTAACGTACGCCGCGACGCCAACGGTGATTTCAAATCGTTGCTAAAAGAAAAAGAGATCACCGAAGACGATCAGCGTGAAGGCGAAGACGCGATTCAAAAGCTGACCGACAAATATATTGCTGAAATCGATAAGGCGCTAACTGCAAAAGAGCAGGATCTCATGCAGGTATAAACCTGTGCTTTATTCAGCCGCGGGCAGCTTAGGCTGCCCGTTTTGCCACACTCTGGCTGGTTTTTTTATGACTGATCTTTGGTGCGAGAATCCATGACGTCACCGCAGCTTCCTGAAAAACAGCCGGACGATGCCAGTGCGTCTTCTCTGGCCGGGGAAGCCCCGCCGTCTCATGTTGCCATCATTATGGATGGCAATAACCGCTGGGCGCGTGCGCGCGGGCTTTCGGGGTGCGCGGGCACCGGGCCGGAGTGGAAACCGTGCGTGCGGTGATTCAGCGGGCCGCCGAGCGCGAAGTGCAAACGCTCAGCCTGTTTGCGTTTTCCAGTGAGAATTGGAAGCGCCCAGCCGCAGAGGTTAACGCCTTGATGGAGCTTTTTTTGATGGCGCTAAAGCGCGAAGTCAAAAAGCTCAACGAGCGTAACGTGCGCCTCTCGATCATTGGTGAACAGCGGGGCTTTTCCCACGCTATCCAGAAGCATATTCAGCGTGCTGAAGCGTTAACCGCAGGCAACACGGGTATGCATTTGGTGATTGCCGCTAACTATGGGGGGCAGTGGGATATAGCGCGTGCGGCACGCACGCTCGCCGAACAGGTGGCGGCTGGCGAGTTATCACCTGCGGAGATCGACGAGGCGTGTTTTGACACCGCAATGGGGGTTGAAGACGTACCGCCGGTGGATCTGTGCATACGCACCAGCGGTGAGCAGCGGCTATCCAACTTTATGCTTTGGCAGTTGGCCTATGCTGAACTGCACTTTTCCCCGCTGCTATGGCCCGACTTCGGTGCGGAGGCGTTTGACGCGGCATTAAACGACTTCTGTCAGCGCCGTCGTCGCTTTGGCATGACGGACGAACAAATAGAGGCGCAGGGTGCTTAAACAGCGGATTATCACCGCAGCCTGGCTGGCACCCCTGGTGCTGGCTGGCCTGTTTGGATTAGACGGCGGCGCATTCGCGCTATTTACGGCGTTGATGGTGCTGCTTGCCACCTGGGAGTGGGCCAATCTGGCGGGTGTTACCCGCACGGGGCAGCGCGTTCAGCTGGTGGCCGGGATGGCGGTGTTGATGCTGGCCATGTGGTTGACCGGAGCCGCCACGTCGATATGGCCGCTTTGGGTTTCCGCCGCTGGCTGGCTGGTGAATCTCTATTGGGTTACCCGCTACCCCGCTTCAGGTAGCCAGTGGCAGGCCACTGGGCGGCGGTTGGCGATGGGCCTATGGGTGCTATTGCCCTGCTGGGTGGGGTTTAACGTTCTGCGTGACATTGGAATGGCCTGGCTGCTGTTTGTGCTGCTGCTGGTTTGGAGTGCGGATATTGGCGCCTACTTTGTAGGACGACTCTGGGGTAGCGCAAATTGGCTCCCCACGTGAGCCCGGGCAAATCATGGGAGGGCGTATTCGGTGGCTTGGCGGCGACCGCGATTCTGGCCATCCTGTTTGCGCTGTGGCTGCCGCTGAACCTGGTCGGCGGGATTACCCTGGTACTCGTCACCGCCGTGGTCACCCTGGCTTCTGTGCTAGGGGATCTACTGGAAAGTATGCTCAAGCGCTATCGCAATATCAAAGATTCGAGCCAGTTGCTCCCCGGCCACGGCGGGGTGTTGGATCGCATTGATAGCCTCACCGCAGCGATTCCGCTGTTTGCGCTGTTCTATGTGGAAGTGCTGGTTCAAGTGTTTGCTCAGGTGCCGCCGCTATGAGTCAATACGCTAACCAGCCCACGGCTATGCAGCGCGTGACGGTACTTGGGTCGACAGGCTCTGTGGGCACCAGCACGCTGGATGTGATTGGTCGCCACCCTGACCGCTATAGCGTCCATGCTCTGACCGCACACACTTTCCAAAGAGGCCTGCTAGCGCAGTGCCTGGCGCACCGCCCCGCGGTAGCTGTATTAGCTGATGAAGCCGATGCCGCTTGGCTGCGCGAGGAGCTTAAGCGAGCGGGCCAACCCACCGAAGTGAGTGCAGGCCCGCAGGCGCTGTGTGATGTCGCCCGAGAGGCGAGCGTCGACTGCGTAATGGCCGCTATTGTGGGTGCCGCGGGCTTGCTGCCTGCTCTCGCCGCCGCGGAAGCAGGCAAACGGGTGCTACTGGCCAATAAAGAGGCGCTGGTGATGAGCGGCGCGCTCTTTATGGAAGCGGTTTTGCACTCTGGTGCCACATTGCTGCCGATAGATTCCGAACATAATGCCATTTATCAGTGTCTACCTGCGGAGCATCGCGGCGGGCTTGCCAAACACGGCGTTCGACAACTGCTGCTAACGGCCTCTGGGGGGCCGTTTCGTACCTGGAGCCAGGCGGATATCAACAATGTCACTCCCGAACAGGCCTGCGCTCACCCGAACTGGTCGATGGGGCGTAAGATATCGGTGGATAGTGCCACGCTGATGAACAAAGGGTTGGAGTTGATCGAAGCTTGCTGGTTATTTGACGCTACTCCTGAGCAGATCCAAGTGGTAGTCCACCCCCAAAGCGTGATTCACTCCATGGCGGCGTATCACGATGGTTCTGTGATTGCCCAGCTGGGTAATCCAGATATGCGTACACCGATTGCCTATGGGCTTGCTTGGCCGGAGCGCATTGACGCTGGCGTTGAAACCCTTGACCTTTTTCAGGTGGCACGGCTCGATTTTGAAGCCCCGATGAAGTCCGTTTCCCCTGTCTGGGGCTTGCCCGCGACGCGATGCGACAGGGCGGTATGGCACCTGTTGTGCTCAACGCCGCTAATGAAATCGCTGTAGACGCCTTTCTGCAGCGCCGGATCGGCTTTACGGCGATTGGACAACTGGTGGCCGACGTCCTATCGCGCCCCTATCAAGGCCGGGTCGACAGCCTGGACAGTGTATTGGCAACCGATCGATGGGCGCGGCAGCAGGCGTTTGAACTGATAACAAGGTGGTCCGCTTAAGCATTCGATGAGTTGGTCGTTAGTGCAGGGCGTTAAGGAGTGAATGTGGGCCTAATACAGAATATTTTAGCGGTCATCGTGGTGTTGGGCCTGTTAGTGACCTTCCACGAGTTTGGCCACTTTTGGGTGGCAAGGCGCTGTGGTGTCAAAGTGCTGCGTTTTTCGGTGGGCTTTGGCAAGCCACTATGGTCGCGGATTGATCGCCAGGGTACCGAATTTGCCATAGCCGCCATTCCATTGGGTGGCTATGTCAAAATGCTCGATGAGCGTGAGGCACCGGTGCCGGAAGAGCAGCTCGATCAGGCGTTTAACCGCAAGACCGTTTGGCAGCGCATTGCGATTGTGGCGGCAGGGCCTATTGCTAACTTTTTACTGGCGATCGTGGCTTATTGGGTGCTGTTCGTGGCGGGAACCACGGTGGTATCGCCAATGGTGGGCAGTGTTGCGCCTGACTCCCCCGGCCGCCGAGGCCGGGCTCTCCAATGGGGATGAAATTGTCGCCATTCAGGGCGATGAGATGCGCTCTTGGGAGGATGTTAACCTCAAGCTGGTGTCGATTATTGGCTTCAGCGGAGAGTTGGATATCGACGCCCGCCCTGAAGGCGCGAGCGACCCACAGCGCTTTGGGTTGTCGGTGACTGATTATTTGGTGCGCCAGGATCCGCCTCAGCCGTTGCAAACACTGGGTATTACCCCGTGGCAGCCTGAGTTTCCAGCCATTTTAGGCCAGGTCGTGAGCGGGAGGCCGCCGAACAGGCAGGCCTGAAAGCTGGCGATAAGATGGTGGCGATTAATGGCGAACCGGTGGATGATTGGATGCACTTCGTTAATATGGTGCGCAGTAGTCCCGGTGCAACGCTGCGGCTCACCTATGAGCGAAATGGGGAGCAGTCGAGTGTTGACTTAACCCCCAGGCGTAACCGTTTGGACACCGGGGTTGAGATTGGTTATATCGGCGCAGGCGCTGAGCAGGTCGAGTGGCCAGCAGAGTTCCAGCGTGAGATCCGTTACGGGCCTATTGAAGCGGTAGGTCAGGCTGTTTCGCGCACTGGAGCGATGACGCTCTTGACCTTAGATGCCATTCGCAAAATGTTTGTGGGGCTTATCTCGCCTTCCAATTTGTCCGGGCCAATCACCATTGCCCAGGTCTCGGGTGATTCTGCCCGTGCGGGTATGGAAGCGTTTATTGGTTTTCTAGCGTATCTTTCTATCAGCCTTGGGGTGCTTAACTTACTACCCATCCCGGTGCTCGATGGTGGCCACTTGCTTTATTATTTTATGGAGGTGGTACGTGGACGGCCAGTATCCGAAAGAACCCAAGCCGTAGGATTGCGCATAGGGCTTGCCATGGTCGGCACCCTGATGTTGATGGCCCTCTATTTTGATCTGATGCGCCTGTGGTAATGACGCGTGTAGCGCGCAGGATGCCTTGTCATCTGCCTGCACAAATGTATATGGTGCCTTTCTGGAATGAACGGCAGACCAACGCGAGCGAATTGACTGCATGAAAATCAAGACCCTTGGAATGGCGGCACTCTTGCTGGCAGGCGCCAGCGGCGCCCAAGCACAATCCTTTGATGTTTCAGACATTCGAGTGGAAGGACTGCAGCGGGTATCCGCCGCCTCGGTCTTCAATGCATTTCCGGTCAGTGCCAATGACCGCGTCAGCGAACAGCAGCTGGCTGCCGCTGCTCGCGATCTCTTTGCAACGGGACTGTTTGACGATGTTTCGTTAGCACGCGAAGGCGATGTGCTGGTTATTCAGGTCGTTGAGCGGCCGACCATTGCGCGGCTTCAGATCAGCGGCAACGACCAGATCTCCGAAGAGGACTTGCGCAATGGTTTGCGTGAATCAGGGCTCTCCGAAGGTCAGGTACTGGAGCTCTCTACACTGGAAGAGATACAGCGCGAGCTGGAGGGCGTCTATCAGTCTCAAGGTCGCTACAGCGCCAGCATCGATACCGAAGTGGAAGAGGTCGATGAGGGCCGGGTGCAGGTCAATATCAATATCAACGAAGGCGAAGTGGCCAAGATCCGCCAAATCAATATCGTTGGTAACGAAGCCTTTGATGATGAGACGCTGCGTGGCGTGTTTGAGTTAAATGATCGGCCAGGACGCTTTTTCGGCTGGTTCTCTAGCGACGAGTACTCCCGTGAAGCGCTTTCCGGTGATATTGAGCGGCTGCGTTCATTCTACCTGGATCGCGGCTACGTCAACTTCGACGTTACCTCGACGCAGGTGTCGATTGGCCCTGAAAAGTCCGAAATCTTTATTACTCTGAACGTTGATGAGGGTGCCCAGTACCGGGTTGGCAACATCCGTTTCGCAGGTGATCTACAGATCAGCGAAAATGAAGCCCGCCAACTACTCACCGTCAAAGAGGGGGAGATTTTTTCCCGTGGTGATGTGAATACCTCAACGGAAGCCCTGCGCCAGCGTTTAGGTGCCGAGGGCTTCGCCTTTGCAGATATTCAGGGCGTGCCTGAAATAGCAGAGGATGGTGAAACGGTCGATCTGGTGATTGCCGTCAATCCCGGTGAGCGCGCCTATGTACGCCGTATCGAGTTTTACGGTAATACCACCACTCAGGATGAAGTGCTGCGGCGTGAGATGATTCAGTTGGAGGGCGCACCCGCTTCCACAGAAGCCATTACCCAATCGCGTCAGCGTCTTGAACGGTTGGGCTTCTTTAGCCAAGTAGAAGTAGATACTCAGTCAGTGCCTGGCGAACCGGATTTGCTTGACGTGACTTATAACGTCGAAGAGCAGCCCTCGGGCTCAGTCTCGGCAAGCGTTGGTTTCTCCCAGAGTGCTGGGGTTATTTACGGTGTAGGGTTATCGCAGAATAACTTCCTGGGTACCGGTAATCGCGTCAACGTAGGCGCTCAGCGCAGTGATACGTTTACCAGCGTTAACTTTGGGTTCACCGACCCCTACTGGACGCTGGATGGCATTTCTCGCGGCTACAATGTGTTCTACCGCGAAACCGATTACGCCGATTCGGATATTTCAACCTTCTCGACGGATGCCTACGGCGCCGGTATCAACTTTGGTTATCCCATTAGCGAGCTGTCGCGGCTTAACTTTGGGGCCAGCGTTGAAGACCTGACGGTGAAAACCTACTTCGACACAGCCTCAGAAATTCGTCGCTATGTGGAAGATCAGGGCGAAGATGCGCAAAGCCTGAAGTTGACCGCCAGCTGGACACGCAACAACCTCAACCGCGGTATCATGCCCACCGATGGTAACTATCAGCGTTTATCGCTGGAAACCGGCGCGCCGGGCAGCGATTCTGAGTACTACAAGCTGCGTGCACGGGCGCAGCAGCTCTTCCCGATTAACGATGATGAGACCTGGGCATTCAAGTTTACCGGCAACGTTGGCTATGCCGATACGCTGGGCGGCAACGATCCATTCCCCTTCTATGAAAACTTCTACGCGGGCGGTCTTGGTTCGGTACGCGGCTTCACGTCGAATACGCTTGGCCAGCGCACCACGCCAGCAACCGAAGGTGGCCGTGACCGTACGCTGGGCGGTAACGTTTCAGTAGAAGGTAGCGCCGAGATCATTTTCCCGCTGCCCTTTGTTGAAAATCAGCGCGCGCTGCAAACATCGCTGTTCCTGGATGGCGGTAACACCTTCCTGACCTCTTGCTACGATGTGCTGGATGAAGATGCTGGGCGTCAGCAGTGCAACTCCGGCGTTGATCTAGGCGATTTGCGCTACAGCGCCGGTATTGGTCTCTCTTGGCTGACACCGGTAGGCCCGCTGACCTTTAGCGTTGCTGAGCCATTGAACGATAAGAGCGGTGACGACACTCAGTTCTTCCAGTTCTCATTAGGACAAACGTTCTAAAGGGCAGTCGTGCTAATTTTGCTAGACCGCGTGCCATGGTGGCGCGCGGCTGGCGTGACCTAAGGAGATAGTAGGATGCGTAAACTGACAGCGGTGGTATGCCTGTTGGGCGCGATGATTTTGCCCGCTCACGCCGCAGAAGTCGCGGTGTTGGACTGGCGAGCAGCATTGATGAATACCCAGTCTGCACAGGCGTCAATGAGTACTCTGGAAGGGCAGATCGGCAATCAGCAGCGGGAGGCGCAAAACCTGGGTAATGAGTTGCAGCAACTTCAGCAGCGTTTGCAGAACGAAGGCGAAACCATGGCCCAGTCTCAGCGTGAGTCGCTGATTAGCGAACTACAAGAGAAGGGTAGCCGTTTTGAGCAGCTTCGCCGGGAAGTCATGCAGGCCCAGCAGCGCTCCGAACAGCAGTTTTTGGAAAGCGCTGAACCGAAGTTGGAGCAAGCCGTTGCACAGGTGCTGGAACGTCACGGTATTGATGTACTGGTTGAGCCCCAGGGCGTACTGCACTCCGGTGTGGATCTGCCCAATGTGACCGATGAAGTCACGCAGATTTTTGATACCTTGAACTAAATTTAAACGATGATTGGTGTGGCCAAGCCACACCAAAGCTTCCCTGGGCTCCCATGACGCACGCTTCTCATCACCTCACCCTCGCAGACATTGCGCGCCAACTGGGCGTTACCGTTAGCGGCAACGCCCAGCAGCGGATACGTGGCTTGGCGACGCTAAAAGAAGCGCAGCCGGATCAAGTCGCTTTCCTGGCCAACCGTGCCTATCTGAAAGATTTGGCGACGACCAAGGCGGCAGCGGTATTGCTGCACCCGGAGCATGGCAAACACTGCCCGGTAGCGCGTCTGGAAATCGATAACCCGTACTTGGGCTATGCCAAGCTATCGCAGCTGTTTGACCCGCTGCCTGCCCGTGACATCGTCGGTATCCACCCCACTGCGGTAGTGGCAGAGGATGCTCAAATAGGCGCCGGTGTCTGTATTCAAGCGCACGCCGTGATTGAAGCGGGTGCGGTGTTGGGCGACCGCGTAGTGATTGGGGCAGGGAGCGTGGTGGGGGCCGACAGCATTATCGGTGAAGCAACGCGCCTGCACGCCAATGTCACTGTCTGCCATGGGGTGGTGGTGGGTAAGCGAGTCATCCTGCAAAGCGGCTGTGTCATCGGCGGTGACGGGTTTGGTTTCGCCCATGACGGTGCTGGATGGCATAAAATTGCCCAGTTGGGGGCGTGGTGCTAGGCGATGATGTTGAGGTGGGGAGCTGCTCCAGCATTGATCGTGGCGCGCTGGGTGATACGGTGATTGGCAATGACGTCAAAATTGATAGTCAGGTGCAAATCGCCCATAACGTCATTATTGGTGACCACAGCGCCTTAGCGGGTTGTGTCGGTATTGCTGGCTCTACCAAGGTTGGTAAGCACTGTATGCTGGGTGGCGGCGTTGGTTTGTCCGGCCATTTGACGATTTGTGATAGCGTTCAGGTAACAGGAATGAGTTTAGTAACGAACTCAATCCATGAGCCAGGGGTCTACTCCTCCGGAACCGGCGCTATGGCCAATAGCCAGTGGCGTAAGAACGCGGTGCGTTTTAAACAGCTTGATGACATCGCTAAGCGCCTAGCCAGATTGGAAAAAAACAGCGTGATTAATGAGTGCTGATTGAATTTTGCCGGCTGCTGTTTTGAGGCTAGATGGCGGCAGGGTATAATCTCAGCCTTTTAATCAGCGGACGTGCTGGTATTTGCCTGGCTCTCTTGAGGAGTACATCAGGCGTTTTTATTTTAGAGGTCGCTACGATGGTTATGGATATCAATGAAATTCGCGAGTACTTGCCCCACCGCTACCCGTTTTTGCTGGTGGATCGAGTAACGCAACTCACCATCGGTGAATCCATCGTTGCGTACAAGAATGTCAGCATCAACGAGCCGTTCTTCAACGGCCATTTCCCGCATCACCCGATCATGCCTGGTGTGCTGGTGATTGAAGCGCTGGCCCAGGTATGCGGCATTCTCGGCTTTAAAACGGTCAATAAACTGCCTGCCGATGGCTATGTATATTACCTCGTAGGCACTGACAAAGTGCGCTTTAAGCGCCCGGTAATGCCGGGTGACAAGCTCACCCTAGAGGCCGATGTGATTAAAGGTAAACGCGGTATTTGGAAATTCGCCTGCCGTGCCTCGGTTGACGGTGAGCTGGCCTGCGAAGCGGAAATTATTTGTGCCGAGAGGAAGGTGGCTTGATACATCCTACTGCCCTGGTCGACCCGACGGCGCGCCTTGCCGACGACGTTGAGGTAGGCCCTTTAGCATTATCGGCCCTGACGTCACCATCGGTGCCGGTTCGGTGATTGGCCCTCATGTGGTGGTTAAAGGCCCCACCACCCTGGGTGAGCGCACGCGTATCTTTCAGTTCGCCTCGGTAGGCGAAGAGTGTCAGGACAAAAATATGCAGGTGAACCCACGCGGTTAGTGATGGGGACGATAACGTGATTCGCGAAGGCGCCACCCTTCACCGTGGCACCGTTCAGGATCGCAGTGAAACCACCATTGGTTCGCGCAACCTGTTTATGGCCTACGTGCATGTTGGCCATGACTGTGTGATTGGTAACGACTGCATTTTAGCCAATCAGGTCACCCTGGCGGGCCATGTCACCGTCGGCGATCATGCCATTCTGGGTGGCTTGGCGGCAGTGCATCAGTTTTGCCACTTTGGTGATCACGCCATGGCCGGTGGTGGCTCGATCATTACCAAAGACACCCCTGCCTATATCATGATTAATGGCAACCCAGCGGAAGCGCGTGGCCTTAACCTGGTGGGGTTAAAGCGACGAGGCTTTAGCCGCGATGCGATTAGTGCCTTAACCGCCGCTTATAAAATGGTCTACCGCCAAGGGCTAACCACTGAGCAGGCGCTAGTCGAAATGCGTAGCCGTTTTGACCTGCCCGAAATCGAGCATTTTGCCGCCTCTATTGAGCGTTCGACCCGCGGCATCACCCGCTAACCCATGCTGATCTGCCTATGACCCTGCAACGCGTCTATCTCGTGGCCGGAGAGCTATCCGGCGATATTCTTGGCGCTGGTCTGATGCGCGAACTCAAGGCACACCATCCCAACGTCGAGTTTCGCGGCATTGGCGGCCCGCGCATGCAGGCAGAGGGCATGGAGAGCCGCTTTCCTTTAGAGACCCTGGCGGTGATGGGGCTGGTTGAGGTGCTAAAGCATCTCCCCGAACTGATCCGGGTACGGCGTACGTTGAAAGCCGAGGCGCTAGTCTGGCAGCCGGATATCATGCTGGGCATTGATGCGCCTGACTTCAATTTAGGTCTGGAACGCCAGCTGCGCGAAGCAGGCATTACCACCGCTCACTACGTGAGTCCTTCCGTATGGGCATGGCGCCAGGGGCGGGTAAAAGGCATCGCCAAGTCGGTAGACGGCATGCTGACACTGCTACCCTTTGAGGCCGCCTTCTATCGCGAGCATCGGGTGCCCGTCGCCTTTGTGGGCCACCCGCTGGCCGATGAAATGCCGCTGGAGAATGACCGTATTGCCACCCGGCAGGCGCTGGAACTGTCGCTTGGCAGTCAGGTGTTGGCGCTGCTGCCGGGCTCCCGGGCCAATGAAATTCGTTTTATGGGCGACACCTTTCTTGCCGCTGCCAACCAGCTCTGTCAGCGCCACCCTACGCTGCAGGTGGTAATTCCTGCGGCCACTGCTGATCGCCGCCGGGAAATCAGTGCACTGATGGCTAATTACCCCCTGCTGGCGGAGCGTACTCGACTGCTGGACGGTCAGGCCCGCGAAGCCATGGTGGCGAGCGATGTGGTACTGCTGGCCTCTGGCACGGCTGCGCTTGAAGCCATGCTGTGCCACCGCACCATGCTAGTGGCCTATAAAATGGCGCCGATGACCCACTGGCTGGCCAAGCGGATGGTTAAAACCCAGTGGGTTTCACTGCCCAATTTGATTGCCCAGGAGACGCTGGTGCCTGAACTTATTCAGGACGCGGCCTCGCCTGAAGCCATTGCCGACCAGCTCAGTGCCATGCTGGCGGACGAGACAAGCCGACATGCCCTGGAAGCGCGCTTTGCCGAGATGCATGCCACGCTCCAGCGCAACGCCAGCCGTCGCGCCGCCGAGGCGATTAACCTGTTGGCCGCGAGTCAGCCTCTGGAGAGTGTGGATGGCCATTGAACACTGGTTGATCGAACACAAGGATTTTCCAACGCTAGAAATTGCCTATCGCGGCGAGCGGCTGGCGGGGGTCGATGAAGTAGGCCGTGGGCCGCTGATAGGTAGCGTGGTGGCCGCCGCGGTGATTCTCGACCCCGCTCAGCCTATCGACGGTCTTACCGACTCTAAAAAATTGACGGCGCGCAAACGTGAAGCGCTGGATAGTCAGATTCGTGAGCGGGCGTTAGCCTTTGCCGTAGCAGAAGCCAGCGCCGCCGAAGTGGATGCACTGAATATTTACCATGCCACCCACTTGGCCATGCGTCGAGCCATTGATGCACTGGAACCGGCGGCCGAATATCTACTTGTCGATGGCAATAAATTACCTGGCCATCTGCTGCCTGGGCAGGCTGTGGTAAGGGCGATTCACGCCACTGTGCCATTGCCGCAGCGTCGATTTTGGCCAAGGTCGCTCGCGATGCGCAGATGGTCGCCCTGGATGAGTGCTATCCTGAGTATGGTTTTGCGCGCCATAAAGGCTACCCGACCAAAGAGCACCTGACGGCGCTTGCAGCACATGGGCCACTGGCCGAACATCGCCGCAGCTTCGCGCCGGTGCAGCGTCAGTTGGCGCTGCTTTAACGTATTTTTTCTTCACCTAGTTTGCCTAGCGTTTTGTTGAGAGTCCCATGACACTTCCGTTCGTTCATTTACGTTTGCACAGTGAATACTCCCTGGTCGATGGCTTAGTGAAGCTAAAATCGCTGGTCAGCACCACGGCTGAACGGGCGATGCCAGCGCTGGCCTTGACCGATGAAGCTAATCTCTTTGGTCTGGTGAAATTTTACAAAGCCGCCCAGGGGCGGGGCTAAAGCCAATCATTGGCAGCGATTTATGGCTGCATAACCCCCACGACGAGTCGCACCCTTACCGGCTAACGCTGTTGGCGATGAATGACGTTGGCTACCGCAACCTGACCGAGCTGATCTCGAAAGGCTGGACCATGGCCAGCGCCAGGGGCGCGCCATTCTCGATAAACAGTGGGTGCTGGAGCAGAGCGAAGGCTTGATTGCGCTCTCCGGCGCTCGGGAGGGCGAGGTTGGCCGCCACCTGCTGTCTGATCACGAACAGGAGGCGCGGGTACTACTTGAAGAGTGGCAGGCGGCATTTCCGGATCGGTTTTATCTCGAACTGGTTCGCACCGGGCGCGCGCTGGAAGAGGCCTGCGTTCACGCCAGCGTCAAGCTGGCCATTGAAACAGGCACCCCAGTGGTGGCGACCAACGATGTGCGCTTTCTTGAGCGTGACGACTATTGGGCCCACGAAACCCGCGTCGCCATCGGTGAAGGCAAGGCGCTGGACGACCCCCGCCGCGAACGCCGCTATACCGAAGAGCAGTACTTAAAAAGCCCCGAAGAGATGGCGGCGCTGTTTGCCGATATCCCCGAAGCGTTGGAAAACAGCGTGATGATCGCCGAGCGCTGCAGCGTGGATGTGCGCCTTGGCGAGATTTTCCTGCCCGAGTTCGGCATTCCCGAGGGCATGACCCAGGACGAGTTCTTTCGTAAGGTCTCCCATGACGGTTTAACCGAGCGGTTGGATTTTCTGTTTCCCGCTGAGCGCTACCCTCGCGACAGCGAAGAGTACCAGGCGATCGACCAGCGCTACCGCGACCGGCTGGAGTTCGAACTCAACGTTATTATCCAGATGGGCTTTCCTGGCTACTTCCTGATCGTAATGGACTTTATCCAGTGGGCGAAAGATAACGGTGTGCCGGTCGGTCCCGGGCGGGGGTCTGGTGCCGGTTCGCTGGTGGCCTACGCACAGAAGATCACGGATTTAGACCCGATTGGTTACGACCTGCTGTTCGAGCGCTTTTTGAACCCGGAACGTGTCTCCATGCCCGACTTTGACGTCGACTTCTGCATGGAGAAACGCGACAAGGTGATCGAGTACGTAGCCGAGCGCTACGGGCGCAATGCGGTTTCTCAGATTGTCACCTTCGGCACCATGGCGGCCAAGGCCGTGGTGCGTGACGTGGCCCGTGCCCAGGGGCGTCCCTACTCGTTGGGTGACAAACTCTCCAAACTGATTCCCTTTGAAGTGGGCATGACCCTGTCCAAGGCGATTGAGCAGGAGCCCGCGCTCAAAGAGTTTATCGGCAACGACGACGAAGCCGAAGAGATCTGGGAGATGGCGCTCAAGCTTGAGGGCACCACCCGGGGTACCGGCAAGCACGCCGGGGGTGGTTATCGCCCCCACCAAACTGACTGATTTTTCACCGTTGCTCTGCGATGAAGATGGCTCTGGTTTAGTTGTACAGTTCGATAAAAACGACATTGAAGAGGCCGGGCTGGTCAAGTTCGACTTCCTGGGCCTACGCACGCTGACGATTATCGACTGGGCGCTGGAGATGGTCGACAAGGTGCGCAGCGTTAACGGCCAGGATCCGCTCAATATCGACAGCATCCCGCTGGACGACGCCCCCACCTTCGAGATGCTCAAGCGCGCCGAAACCACGGCGGTGTTCCAGCTTGAATCCCGCGGCATGAAGGAGCTGATCAAGCGCCTGCTGCCTGACTCGTTAGACGATATGATCGCCCTGGTGGCGTTGTTCCGCCCGATTACTGCAGTCGGGCATGGTCGACGACTTTATCAACCGTAAGCACGGCCGTGCGGAAGTCTCTTATCCACACCCGGATTACCAGCACGAGCTGTTGAAACCCGTCTTGGCGCCCACCTACGGCATCATTCTCTACCAAGAGCAGGTCATGCAGATCGCCCAGGTAATGGCAGGCTACAGCCTCGGCCAGGCCGATATGCTGCGCCGTGCCATGGGTAAGAAAAAAGCCTGAAGAGATGGCCAAACAGCGTGACGGCTTTATGGAAGGCTGTGCTGCCAACGGTATTGATAAAGACCTGGCCGGTAACATCTTTGACCTGGTAGAGAAGTTCGCCGGCTACGGCTTTAACAAATCCCACTCGGCCGCCTATGCGTTGGTGTCTTACCAGACCGCGTGGCTGAAAGCCCACTATCCGGGGCCCTTTATGGCCGCCGTTATGTCCACGGAGATGGACAATCTGGATAAAGTGGTGCCGCTGATCGAGGAGTGCCGCAATCTCCGCCTCACCGTGACGCCGCCGAACGTCAACGTGGGTGGCTACAAGTTCACTGTCGATACCGATGCCCGGGTGGTCTATGGGCTCGGCGCCATTCGCGGCGTGGGCGAAGGCCCCATTGGCGCCATTGTCGAAGCCCGTGAAGCAGATGGCCCTTTCAAAGATATCTTTGATTTCTGCCGTCGCATCGATCCCAAACGGATGAATAAACGTACGCTGGAAGCGCTGATTCGCTCCGGCGCGCTGGATACCATCGGCCCCAATCGTGCGGTACTGTTCGCGGCGATGGAAGACGCGCTAAAAGCCGCCGCCCAAAACCACGCTAATCAGAACCTGGGCATGCTGGATATGTTTGGTGATGCGTTTGCCACGGCCGATGAAGGCGACGGTGACAGCAACGTTTACGCCGAGTATATCAACGCCCGTGAGTGGACGGATCGCGAACGGCTCTCGGGGAGAAAGATACCCTGGGGCTCTACCTCACGGGGCACCCCATCGACGAGTACGAGCGGGAGTTAAAGCGTTTTGTCTCCACGCGGATCAGCGATTTAAAACCTTCTCGCGACCCCCAGCGCGTTGCTGGGCTAGTGGTCGGCGTGCGCACCATGAAGTCCAAGCGTGGTGATACCATGGCGTTTATCACCCTGGATGACCGCACCGGGCGTATTGAAGCTTCGCTGTTTGGGGAGCTATTTGAGCAGCTGCGCGGTCAGATTGAGGCCGACCAAGTGTTAATCGTTGAGGGCGAGGTCTCTAGCGATGAATTCTCTGGCGGCCTGCGCTTGCGCGGTAAAGACGTCACGCCGATGGTGACGGCGCGCATTCGCTATGGTCAAGCAGTGGAGCTGGCGCTGGATGCGGGGCAGATCAATGGTCGCTTAATTGAAACCCTACGCGATAGCCTGACGCCGTACCGCGACGAGGAAGGTTTGCCAGTACGCCTGCAGTACCGCCACCCCGACGCCGTGGGCTGGCTGGAACTGGCAGATGAATGGAAAGTCGCCCCTAGCGATGATTTGCTGCTGGCGCTGCGGGATGTCCAGGGCCAGGACGGCGTGCGGTTGAGATATCGCTAGGCAGCATGGGTGCCTAACGTGTCTACCACCGACGGCCCAAGCGATGTCGACGGCTGCCTAGCCGTGTTCGGGCGCTCTAGGCGCCCGAACGTGACGTTTACTCGTAGCCCATCTCCTCGAGTTCCAGGCCTTTGGTTTCGGCAACGAAGAACCAGACGAAGAAGAACGAGAACAGCGCAAAGAAGGCATAGAAGCCGTAAGCAGCCGCCAGACCAATGCCCGACAGCAGCACCGGAAAGCTGAGGGTGATACCGAAGTTGGCCAGCCACTGGCCGAGCCCGGCCACCGCGAGGCTGCTACCGCGCAGGCGGTAGGGGAACATCTCACCGAGCATGACCCACAGTACCGGCCCCCAGGTGGCATTGAACACGCAGACATAGGCGTTGGCGGCGATCAGCGCCACCATGCCCATGGGCCCGGAGAGCTTGAGGTTGCCATCGACGAAGGTGCCGCTGGCGAAGGCAATGATCAGCGTTCCCAAGGTCAGCGCCATCCCGAGCGAACCTATCTTCAGCAGTGGTTTGCGCCCGATTCGGTCGACGAAGAACAGCGACACGACACAGGCCAGGATGCTGACACCGCCGCTGATGACATTGATCATCAGGGCATCGTTTTCGGAAAAGCCCACCGCCTGCCAGAGCACCGCGCCGTAGTAGAACACCACGTTGATGCCCACCAGTTGCTGCAGCACGGCCAGCACGATACCGATCCAGACCACGCGATACAGGCCGCCAGTCGCAGGGTTGATGATATCGCCGATCCGCGGACGTCGGTGTGAGCTGATCGACTCACGGATATCGGCCAGACGTTGTCGTGCGTCGTCCGGTGCCAGGATGCGATTGAGCACGCGGCGAGCCTGATCGATCCGCCCGGCGCCGACGAGGTAGCGCGGGCTTTCCGGAATCGCCAGCAGGGCAAGCAAAAAAATCACCGCGGGCAGGATTTCCATCCAAAACATCCAGCGCCAGGCGGCGTAGCCCCACCAGAACGTCGTGGTCGACGAGCCTGCCAGATGCGAGACGACATAATTGCTCACGAAGGCCATGAACAGCCCGATGAGGATGGCAATCTGCTGGGTGGTGATCAGTCGCCCGCGAATGGCCGCCGGGGCGATCTCGCCGATATAGGCCGGCGACATGATGCTGGCAGCCCCACCGCCAGCCCGCCGAGGAGTCGAAACAGTACGAAGGTGGCCGTGGTATCGGCCACGCCCGACCCCCAGGCGCTGATGATGAACAGCGCGGCGGCAATCAGCAGGGCGACCCGCCGACCGGCCCAGTCCGCCAATCGCCCGGCAAAGAGCGCGCCGACGGCGCAGCCGAGCAGCATCGAAGCAACGGCGAAGCCGACCCCGAAACTCGACGTGCCGAAGGCCCGTTGCAATCCGTCGACCGTGCCGTTGATCACGCCACTGTCGAAACCGAATAGAAAGCCGCCGAGGGCCGCCACGCAGGTGGTGGCGATTACCATTGCCGAGCGTCGACGCTTATCATAGGGTGTGTCATTGTTCATGGAGGGCTACCTCACTTGTTTATTGATTTGTTGTTGATACCGGCGAGTCGCCGGAGAGGGGTAGGTATGGACGTGCTGCACTCGTGTCTGGACGCGGTGGTGCGACCATGACGACGATTCGTGATATCGCCCGACATTCGGGGACATCGATCTCTTCGGTTTCGCGGGTGGTCAACAACAGTGGCTATGTCGGTGCCGCTACCCGCGCCAAGGTGGAAGCCTCTATCGCCGCCCTCGGCTATAAGCCACATGCCGGGGCAAGGAGCCTGCGCAGCGGGCGTTCGCGGCTGATCGGGATGCTGGTGCCGACCCTCGAGGTGGATTTCTTCGCACGGCTGGCTGATCGCATTGAGCGCCGCCTGTTCGACGCCGGTCTGCAACTGCTGATCTGCTCGACTGCCGAAGCCGTCGAACGCGAAACGGCCTGCGTGGCTACGCTTCTGGCGCAGCAGATCGATGGCGTGATCGTGGCCTCGATCAACGGCGGCGGCGCACACTTCGATCGGCTCCAGCAAGCTGTGCCAGTGGTGGCACTGGATCGACCGCTGTCCGGGGACAACGTCTGTCTGGTGCGTTCGGATCATGCCACCGGCGGCTATCAGGCCGCCCGACATCTGCTCGACCTTGGTCATCGTCGGGTGGCCATCATTGGCGCCCCGTCCCACTCGGCGCCGGTCGAGCAGCGCGTGGCGGGTGCGCTGCAGGCGTTTGAGGAAGCCGCCCTGGCCGCCCCGCGGGTGGTGCTGGGCGAGCATCACAATCTGGCGGCCTGTCAGGCGCTGGCAGCCACCTGTCTGGAAGTGAGCGAGCGACCGACCGCGCTGCTGGCCACCTCCGATATTGCCGGTATTGGCGCCATTCGGGCGGCCCAGGAGATCGGCCTGAAGGTGCCCGAGGATCTGTCGGTGATCGGGTTCGATGACATTCCGGCGGCGGCCTACGTGACCCCGGCACTCACCACCCTGGCCCAGCCCATCGACGCGCTGGCCGAAGCCGTGGTGGCCCGGGTGCTTGGCGACACGGCATCGGCTGGCGATGCGATCCTGCCCGTGACCCTTGTCCTGCGGAGTACCACGGCACCGCCGCACCCGTAACCCGTCGCGCCCGCGCTCCCGTGGAGCGAGCTCAGAGTGAGCAGGCATTGGATTTGTCCAGCAGGACGGATAAGGGGGGGATGCCGGCGCTCGCGGTACGCCCGCGCAGACACGCAGCGGCTGCCCGAAACGCCAGATGGATCGTGGCTTCGGGGGGCCAGTTCTCGTGCAGGCCGTGCAGAACGCCGGCCGCAAAGGCATCCCCGGCGCCCACCGGGCTGACGATCTCTGCTGCGGGAACCGGCTCCGGGGTAAACACCCGGGCCCAATCGGCGGTCAGCCACACCGTCTGTTTGGCCGAGTGGACGATGACGGCCTCACGCACACCGCCGTCGAGCAGGGTCTGAGCCGCCAGTTCCATGCCCGCGGCATCGTCGGGGCCTGCCACCGAAAGTCCAGAGGCCCTTTCCGCTTCCAGCTCGTTGAGCAGCAGCACGTCGATGGCAGGCAAGGTCGCGACGACCGTGCGCTGATACGTCTCAGAGACGGCCGAGACCAGATCCACGCAGGTTCGCATGCCCGCGGCCCGTGCCTGTTCGAGCAGGCGCGCGGCTTCGGTACGCCCGTCCTCACTCAGTCTATCCAGCCCGGCCATAAGGTTGAGATAGCCGAGGTAGAACAGGCGCGGGCTGCCCAGCGTGCCCAGCGTGATCGATGCCCGGGTGACGTGATCGTTGGCGCCGGGGTAGTAGAAGAAGGTGCGGCTGTCGCCGGGCACGTTCATCACCAACGTCTGAGCGGTCTGGTGCCCGGCCAGGCGCTGTAGATGTGCCGTGGTCATGCCCCGGGCGGCGACCTGCTCGATGACCTCGTCGCCGAGCCTGTCTTCGCCCAGGCCGCCGACCGGAATCACCGGGTAGTCGACCTCGAAGGCGCACAGATCCAGGGCGACGTTGGCCGCCCCGCCACCGAGCCCGCGGCTCTGATCAACGATGGTCGCCAGATCCGATTTTTCCGGCCAGCGCGCCAGATCGTTGACCACGTCGACGATCCAGTTGCCCGCGCAGACGATGCCGCGACGCGTGTCTATACTCATGCGTTGGCCCCCTCGTTCCAGAGCAGACGGTGGGCTGGCGCATCTTCATCGATGGTCGAGAACCGGCCCAGGCCGTCGAGAAAGAAGTTATCGCGGTGGTCGTCGTTGCACTGGCTGACCTCGGCGGCCAGCACCATCTCACCCTCGCCCCAGAAGCGGTGCTGCACACCGCGCGGGATGGTGATGCTCTGACCTGCGACGAGGTGAATCGGGCCTGCGTAGAGCGGGATGGCCTGGCCATCCATGCGGGTCATGGCCTCGGCCCCTACCGGGGCATCGTCCCGCACGGCGCCGTGGGGGTGAATTCCACGCAGAGCGTACCGCCACCGCGCACGATGATGTCCTCGAGCTTGTCGTGGTGGGCATGAAAGGGCGTTTCCTGCCCGGGCCCGACGAACAGTAGCTTTTCCGCATAGGGGCGCTCGTTGGGCCGGTTGGCCAGGCCGTTGCGCAGACAGAACAGCGTCAGCCCCCTGGTGGTGAAGTCGCCCTGACCGAAATCGGTGACGTCCCAGCCCATCTGGCGTGCGCCCAGCCACTGACTGCGCTCGACAAAGCGAGTGTGATCGTCGCGGCTCCAGGTGGCGAAGTCCGGCAGACGCCAGCGATAGTCGGCGAGCAGCGCTTCGGCGGCCTCGATGGCCTGATTGATCTGTGAGCGCTTCATGACGGGTACTCCACATCGACGACGCGTCCGCGCTTGCCGGCTTCCAGCGCCGCGGTGAGGATCGCGTGGTGGTCACCGGCCTCGGCGGGGTCACACAGCCGAAGCCTCGGGCGTCACCGCCACACAGCTCGTCCAGATAGGCGGCCCACATCTGCTGAATGGCGTCGGTGAAGCCGAACTCGAAGATCGCCCCGGTGATCGCCGGAAACAGCGATTGATAGCCGAGATCTTCGGTCTGCCAGGTCTGCTGGCCACCGGCCTGGTAGTGCATGAACTGCCACTGGCGGGGTGATTTGGTAGAGAAGCAGGCCGACCCCTGCATGCCGTGCACTCGCAGCGACCAGGTGTTGGATTCGCCGGGGCTATACGCCAGGTCTTGAGCACCAGCGGGAAGCGGCTGTCCCCGTCCTCGACGGTGGCGTTGATCGTGGCGTTGTCCCAGGTGGCGCACGGCACGTATTCGCCGTCGGCATTGGGTCGCGTGGTCACCCGGTTGACCAGCTCGGCGTGAACCCGGCGCGGCCGCCAGCCCAGACGCAGCGGCACGTGGCAGACGTGCATGCCGAGATCACCCATGCAACCGTATTCACCATTGATGTCGATCATCCGTTTCCAGTTGATCGGCTTGTCGGGGTTGATGTCGGACGAATGCAGGAACTCGCACTCCACCGATAGGATCTCGCCCACGTGGCCTGCGCGCACGAAATCGATCACGGCCTGGGCGCCGGGATAGAAGGGCATCTCCGAGGAGCAGCGCACCACCAGCTCGGGGTGGGCATCGATGGCACGCTGAATGGCGGCGTTGGCATCAAGATCGATACCGAAAGGTTTCTCCCCGAACAGATGCTTGCCGGCGTCCAGAATGTCCGGATACAGCGTCGCGTGCAGGCTGTGTGGAACCGCGCAATAGACCGCGTCCACGTTTTCATTGGCCAGCAGTTCGCGGTAGTCGGTGGTGGCCTGGGTCACCGACGGCACGCGCTGCTCGAACCACGCCATGGCCTCGATGTTGGGGTCACACACCGCCACGATCTCTGGCCGGGCAGGTGCGTCGGCCAGGTGTAGCCAGCGTGCTGCGGCGGAGGCGAATTCGCGACCCATCAGGCCACAGCCGATAATGCCGAATCGTATCGTGCGCATCGTCTCACCCCAGCTTGAGGCGGGCGTCGTCGACGCTCGCGTTGTCGTGGACGATGGCCATCAGCGCCGCCGTCATACCGGCCGGATTATCGTGATGGATCACGTTGCGACCATAGACGATGCCGCGGGCACCCTGCTCCATCAGGGTTTTGGTGCGGCGAAGAATCTCGTCGTCACTCACTTTGCCGCCGCCGCGCACCAGCACCGGCACATCCTGGGCGATCTCGATTACACGGTGGTACTGCGTGACGTCATCGCAGGGGTCGGCCTTGACGATATCGGCGCCGAGTTCCACCGCCTGGCGAACCAGCGGCAGGATCTTGTCGATGTCACCATCGACCCCATAGCCGCCCCGGCTGTTGTCCTGCATGACCAGTGGCTCGATCATCAGCGGCATGCCGAAGGCTTCACAGACCGGCTTCAGGCGGTTGATGTTGGCGATACAGTCGCCCAGCAGCTCAGGCTGGTCGGGGAGCTGGAGCAGGTTGACCACCACGCAGGCGGCATCCAAGCGAACCGCCTGCTCGACCGGCGATGCGATCACCTGGGAGAACAGGCTGCGCGGCAGCGGATTACCATAGACGTTGGCGATATCGGTGCGTAGCACCAGCGCCGGACGCTCGGCACCGGGCATTGCCTGCAGGATGCGCGCGGTACCCGGCGGTAGCTGGATCGCATCCGGTCGCGCAGCGGCGACCGTATGGATGGCGTCGTGCATGTTCTCGATGCCGTTGAGAAAACTGATCTCGTTGAACATGCCGTGGTCGATAGCAACGTCAAAGCAGTTGCCGGAGGCGCCGAACAGGCGGTTCATGCGTGCAGCCGTCATTGAAAGCTCCTTTTATCCATATGTGAAAACGTTTTCATACTAGGAGTGTCTGTTCGCGCCCTACAATTAGACTTAGGTGGCAGGCGCCGGTCAGGCCGGATATGGAGACGTTGATGGCACCGCCGGCCTAGGTGCTCTTGTTAATTCCTGGTAGGGTGTCCGATCCCATGAATGCTGAACGGGAAGCAGGTCGGCGAGCGTGTGAAGAGCCGTGATTCGAAGGGGGAGTGGTACTTTTTGATGACGAGCGCAACGCGCTTTCCAGCGGATTGGGCCCCATGTTCTGTTTTCTAGGCACTGTGTGAGGTCGGCACTCATTATGCGCTTGCCTTGCGCTGGCCGTTGAGGGTGCGATAATGCCGGTACTCGATTTTATGGCGTCCGGGGTTAATGACCTTCATCCTCCCCGGGGGACAGCAATGACAAGGCGGCATAGCCACTATGAATCCTAATTATCTCGATTTTGAACAGCCGATTGCCGAACTACAGGCAAAAATTGAGGAGCTGCGTTTAGTCAGCTCCGATAGCCAAGTCAACCTTTCCGACGAGATTGCTCGGCTGGAAGAGAAGAGTCGTAAGCTGACGGAATCGATCTTCAAGGATTTGACTCCCTGGCAGGTTTCTCAGCTTTCACGACACCCACAGCGGCCCTATACGCTGGACTATCTCGAACACATCTTCACCGACTTTGATGAGCTGCACGGCGACCGCAACTTCGCCGATGATGCAGCGCTGGTCGGCGGTATCGCACGCTTGAACGATGCCCCGGTGATGGTGATCGGTCATCAAAAGGCCGTGATGTAAAAGAGAAAGTGCGCCGTAACTTCGGCATGCCCCGCCCCGAAGGCTATCGCAAAGCGTGCCGCCTGATGGAGATGGCGGAGCGCTTTAAGATGCCGGTGCTGACCTTTATTGACACCCCCGGCGCCTACCCCGGCATCGATGCGGAAGAGCGCGGTCAGTCCGAAGCCATCGCCTATAACCTGGCCGTTATGTCGCGACTGAAAACGCCGATTATTTCCACCGTGGTGGGCGAAGGTGGCTCCGGCGGCGCGCTGGCCATTGGCGTCTGCGATGAGCTGCAGATGCTGCAGTACTCCACTTACTCGGTTATTTCACCGGAAGGCTGCGCCTCAATCTTATGGAAAAGCGCTGAAAAAGCCTCTGAAGCGGCCCAAGCCATGGGGATCACCGCCGAACGCTTAAAAGAGCTGGGCTTTGTCGATTCACTGATCAAAGAGCCCCTCGGTGGCTCCCACCGGCACCCGCTGACCACCGCGGAGCGGGTCAAAGAGGCGCTGACCGCCAGCCTGGAACGCCTGCAGGCGATGGACACCGACGCGCTGCTAGAGCGTCGTTACAAGCGCTTAATGAGCTATGGCGCCCCAGCCGCTTAATACGCTGCAAGGCCTGCTCAACGACGCCCTGGCGGAAACCCCGCCGGGGCGCTCTGTTTGGTGGCACTCTCCGGTGGCTTGGACTCCTGCCTGCTGCTCACTTTAGCCGCACAGGTCTGCGAACAAGCAGGCCGCCACTTGCAAGCCATTCACGTTAACCATGGCCTCCAGACGGCAGCAGAGACCTTCAAGCGCACGCTCAAACACTCTGCGAGCGTTTGAGCGTGCCGCTGACGGTGGTCAATGTGGCGGTAGATGCACAAGGGGAAGGCATCGAAGGCGCCGCCCGCACTGCCCGCTATAAGGCGTTTACTGCCACCCTTGCCGCGGGCGATACTCTCTGGCTGGCCCAGCACCAGGATGATCAGGCGGAAACCTTTCTGCTCGCCGCCCTACGTGGCAGCGGACTGCCTGGCCTGGCGGGCATGCCCTTTCGGCGCGATGTCCAGGGCATTACCCTGGTGCGCCCATGGCTCAGCGTGCGCCGGGCTGAACTGGAAGCTGCTGCAGAGTTGCTCGATTTGAGCTGGTGCGAAGATCCCACCAATCAGGATGTTCGCTTTGATCGCAACCGCCTGCGTCACCGGCTAATGCCCGTATTACGTGAGCGCTGGCCAACGGCCGATACAGCCCTGGCGAGCAGTGCTGCCCATGTCGGCGAAGCGGATTTGTTGCTGCGCGAATACGCCCAAGAAGAGCTGCACCGCTTACAGCTCGATAGCCCGTACCTTGGTTCATGCATCGACGCGACGGCACTGGGCGAGCGCCCCCGTGCACGCCAGCGGCTGCTGGTACGCACTTTATGCCAGCGCCAAGGCTTGCCGACACCGCCCCAGAAGCGCCTAGAGAGCCTTCTTGAGCAGCTATCAGCCAAAGCGGATGCCACGGTATGCATCGAGTGGCCGGGCGCTCAGGCGCGCTTATGGCGCCAGCGGCTCTATCTGTTGGCGCCGCTTGAACCGCTTCCGGCTTGGGAAGTTCACTGGGATGGTCAAACGCCACTGGAAACGCCCATCGGGCCGTTAGGCTGGCAAGTGGTGGTGTTACAACAGCCGTCTCAGGCCCTGAAAGCGGCCTGGCGGCAGGGTGGGGAGGTGATTCAACTGCCCAAACGAGGACGGCGGGATCTAAAGCGGTTACTGCAAGAGGCGGGCATTCCCCCCTGGGAGCGCGAGCGGCTGGTGGTCATTATGCAGGCAGGGGCATGTGTCGGCGTCATACGTCCCCCTGCTCAGCTGTTATGGCAGGCAGAGGGCACTCGCTTTGCGCGTCTTAATTTGCCTGCTTGATCACCAGTTTAAAACCGGCAGCTTCCATAAAGGCCTGTTCCTGCTCCAAATCAGTGCTCAGTAGGGTGGGTTCATCATTGGCGGGCAGGGTGATCGTCAGGCTATCGCTGTCGGCGCTTATCTTTGGCAGTGAGGGAGCGGTTTCCGGGCGTGAATGGTTAAGCAGCACCGCTAAACGCAGCAGTCGGGCAAGTTTTTGGGTAGTCGCCTGCTGCGCCTCGGGCAGGGCCTGCCACTCCTTGAGCGGAAATTTGCGCCGGTGGGCGCGCACCAGAAAACGCCAGTTGGCGCTGTTCCGGGCGTGAAAAGCCAGCGAGATCGGAATGCTCCAACAGGTAGGCGCCGTGACGATGAAACTGACTATGGGAGATCGCCAGGCCGATTTCATGCACGTGGCTTGCCCACTGCAAATAGCGTCCTTGCTCAAGGCCTAATGCCCATGGCTCACGGACTAGCGTAAACAGACGCTCAGCCGTAGCGGCGACATTGAGGCCTTGGCGAGTATCCACATCGTAGGTGCGCTGCAGCGACTCGAGGCTTTTCGAACGTGAGTCTTCCGCAGTATTGCGCCCGGCCATGTCGTAGAGTACGCCTTCGCGCAGCGCGCCATCCGCATAGCGCATCTGGGTTAAATCAAAGGCCTCAAAAATCGCTCCAAGAATGGCAATACCTGCCGGGAAGACTTTGGCGCGGTCGGCTTTAAGTCCATCTAGTACGACTTTATCCAGCTGTTTACACTTCAGCAGCCGTTCGCGCAGCTTCTGCAAACCGTCGCGGGTGATAACGCCCTCATGGGGCGTATCGCCGTAGGCATGCAGTACGCTGGCGGCAGCCTTAATGGTGCCGCTGGAGCCGACCGGGTCGTCCCAGCCCAGGCGTTGGTAGGGGCGCTGAATATTGGCCAGCTCGGAAAGGGCGGCGAGTTCGGCGCGGCGCATGCGTTTTTCATTTAATTCGCCGTCGGGGAAGAAGCGCCGGGAAAAGGTCACACAGCCCATGCGCAGGCTTTCCAACGCTTTGGGTTCAAAGGCTTCGCCGATAATAAATTCGGTCGAACCGCCGCCAATATCGACGATTAATCGGCGGCCATTTTCGGCCAGCGCGTGGGCGGCGCCTAAATAAATTAGCCGCGCTTCCTCGCGGCCAGCAATAATTTCGATGGCGTGACCTAGTTGGGTCTCGGCGCGCTCGATAAATGCCTGGCTATTATCGGCATCGCGCAGGGCGTTAGTGCCGACAATACGCAAATTGGCGTTGGTAATATCGCTTAAAAACGGCGCAAACCGCCCCAGGCAGTCCAATGCGCGCTGCATCGCCTCTTCGCTGAGCAGGCCGTCATCATCTAAGCCCGCGGCAAGCTGAACCTTTTCACCCAAGCGGGCCACCACCTGGAGGCGCTCGTGCTGGTAGTTAGCCACCAGTAGATGAAAGCTGTTGGAGCCCAGATCGATAGCGGCGAAGCGCTGCGGCGCACCGCTGTCTACCTCAGCGGCAGAGGGGGCAATGGGGAGCGTAATGTCCTTGGGCATGAGCTTTCCTTCGTGTTGGCTGTGCCAAGGTTGCGGCGACCTTTATCTATTGTCAATTGCCAGGCGCCTAAAGGCTTGCGTTTGTCGCGGCGCTTGACTACCATCGACCTACTGGCTTGATCTGACCTGGTTAGTTAGTGTGTCCACAAGCACGCCGCGGTTAAGATTGCGCAACGTCTTAGGAATAGTTTATTAGAGCTAGCTCAGAGATAAAGAGCGTCTTAGATACGTTGCTTAGGTAAAACATCTTGCATGCGTCGTTCAAGTACGGCACCTTGGTCGCCCCAGACGTTACTCACAGTGTATCCCGTTAGCGTCAGCCAGAATTCCAAGTCGTCAGATAACCCACTGGTTCAACCACTCTCCTGTGGGAACCAGAGTTGGCAAGTGTTAGCACCCTCGAGTTGAGTCTTAATAACAACCAGCAGCAGCGTTGTTAGTTAAGTCCAGCGACGTTCCTTTCATCTTCGAGCGCGTGCCTTTACCGGGGTCTGAACGCATCACACGGCGTCACTTTCACGCCTCCTGTCTTACTCCCGGCGCCTGGCGCCCAGCTTCCATGAGCAACTTTCTAACACACCGATGAATCTCACTGAACTCAAGCAAAAACCGTTCCCGAGCTCCTCGATATCGCCCGTGAAATGGGTATTGATAACTTGGCCCGTTCGCGCAAGCAGGACATCATTTTCGCCATCCTCAAGAAACACGCCAAAAGTGGCGAGGATATCTATGGCGACGGTGTGCTGGAAATTCTTCAGGATGGCTTCGGCTTCCTGCGTAGCGCCGACAGCTCGTATCTCGCCGGTCCCGACGATATTTACATATCGCCTTCGCAGATCCGCCGTTTCAATCTGCGCAAGGGTGACTCCATTTCCGGCAAAATCCGCCCGCCGAAGGAGGGTGAGCGCTATTTCGCCCTGCTGAAGGTCAGTCAAATCAACTTTGACCGTCCGGAAAATGCCAAGCACAAGATCCTGTTTGAGAACTTAACGCCACTGTTCCCAGACGATCGTATGCGTATGGAGATCGGTAACGGCTCCACGGAAGACCTTACCGCGCGGATCATCGATCTAACCGCGCCAATCGGTAAAGGCCAACGTGGTCTGCTGGTATCGCCGCCCAAGGCGGGTAAAACGCTGATGTTGCAGAACATCGCGACCTCCATCACGCGCAACAACCCAGAGTGCCATCTGATCGTACTGCTGATCGATGAGCGCCCTGAGGAAGTGACCGAAATGTCGCGCACCGTGCGTGGCGAAGTGGTGGCGTCGACCTTCGATGAGCCGCCTGCGCGTCACGTGCAAGTGGCTGAGATGGTTATCGAGAAAGCCAAGCGTTTGGTTGAGCACAAGAAAGACGTGGTCATTCTGCTCGACTCGATTACTCGCTTAGCGCGTGCCTACAACACCGTGGTGCCGAGCTCCGGCAAAGTACTTACCGGTGGTGTCGATGCCCACGCCCTTGAAAAGCCGAAACGCTTCTTTGGTGCGGCGCGTAACATTGAAGAGGGCGGCAGCCTGACGATTATCGCCACGGCGTTGGTCGATACCGGCTCCAAAATGGACGAAGTCATCTTCGAAGAGTTCAAGGGTACCGGCAACATGGAAGCCCACCTGGACCGCAAGCTGGCTGAGCGTCGCGTATTCCCGGCGATCAATATCCGTCGCAGTGGCACCCGTCGTGAAGACCTGCTGGCCTCTGAGGATGAAATGCAGCGCATGTGGATTCTGCGCAAGCTACTCAATCCGATGGAAGATACCGCCGCCACTGAATTCCTGATTGACCGTCTGAAAGATACCAAGACCAATCTCGAGTTCTTTGAAGCGATGAAACGTCGCTAAGTGGCAGCGCAAGTGCGACGCTAGCGTGCAGAACCGCCGCTATGATCAACGCCGCTAATGTCATCTAGCGGCGCATTCGCCAGCCAGGGAGCGTGCCTTGAAGTACAAAGACCTGCGTGAGTTCATCGCGGCGCTTGAAGCCCAGGGTGAACTCAAACGTATCCATGTCGAAGTCGATCCTTACCTGGAAATCACCGAAATTTGTGACCGCACGCTGCGTGCCGGTGGCCCGGCGTTGTTGTTTGAAAACGTCAAAGGCCACGACATGCCGCTGCTGGGTAACCTGTTTGGCACTCCAAAACGGGTGGCGCTGGGCATGGGGCAGGAGTCGGTAGAAGCACTCAGAGAAGTGGGCAAGTTGTTAGCATTTCTCAAAGAGCCTGATCCGCCCAAAGGGTTGAAAGACGCCTGGGACAAGCTGCCGATCTTCAAGCAAGTGCTCAGCATGGGGCCGAAAAACGTCAAGCACGCGCCGGTGCAAGAGGTGGTGTATGAAGATGACGAGGTCGATCTTGGCCTGCTGCCCATTCAGCACTGCTGGCCCGGTGATGCAGCGCCGCTGGTCACTTGGCCACTGGTGATTACCAAAGGGCCACACAAGAAGCGCCAGAATCTAGGTATTTACCGTCAGCAGAAGATTGGCAAGAACCGGCTAATCATGCGCTGGCTCTCCCATCGTGGCGGCGCGCTGGATTTTCTGGAGTTCCAGAAAGCCCACCCAGGCGAACCTTTCCCCGTCGCAGTGGCGCTTGGCGCCGACCCGGCGACGATTTTGGTGCGGTTACTCCGGTACCGGATTCGCTTTCGGAGTACGCCTTTGCGGGCCTGCTGCGCGGTTCGCGCACCGAGTTGGTGAAGTGCGGCCATGCTGACCTGGATGTGCCCGCATCCAGCGAGATTATCCTCGAAGGCTTTATCTATCCTGACGACATGGCGGCGGAAGGCCCCTTTGGTGACCACACCGGTTACTACAACGAGGTCGACCACTTCCCGGTATTTACCATCACCCGGATGACCATGCGTCGTGATGCGATTTATCACTCGACCTACACCGGGCGTCCGCCGGACGAGCCGGCGATTCTGGGCGTGGCGCTCAACGAAGTCTTTGTGCCCATTCTGTGTAAGCAGTTTCCCGAAATTGTCGACTTCTACCTGCCGCCGGAAGGCTGCTCTTATCGCATGGCGGTGGTCACCATGAAGAAGCAGTACCCCGGCCACGCCAAACGCGTGATGATGGGGTGTGGAGCTTCCTGCGTCAGTTTATGTACACCAAGTTTGTGATTGTGCTGGATGACGACGTGGATGCCCGCAATTGGGAAGACGTGATCTGGGCGATCACCACCCGGATGGATCCCGCCCGGGATACCGTGATGGTCGAAAATACCCCGATTGATTATCTCGACTTCGCCTCGCCGGTCTCGGGCCTGGGCTCGAAAATGGGACTCGATGCCACCAATAAGTGGCCAGGCGAAACCGACCGTGAATGGGGCACCCCGATTGTGATGGACGATGCCGTTAAAGCGCGGGTGGATGAGCGTTGGGAAGCGCTGGGGATTGACCTTGAATTGCCGCCCGCTCGCCGCTGAATGCGATGTATCGCTGACCAAATTTGTTAAAAGAGGCTTTCATGAGTGCAAGGACGTTGACGTGCCAGGTCACCGAGGTTGAGAACTTAAGCCCCGATGTGTTTGGTGTGACGCTCGCCGGGCGCGCCGAAGCCATGCAGCACGCGCCGGGGCAATATTTAGAGCTTAAACTGGACGATGCCACCTGGGTGCCGTTTTCGATCGCCAGTGCCGACCGCAGCAATGGTGTGATCGAGCTGCATATACAGCACTGGCCGGAGCGGGATAACTCAGCACGGCTGCGTGAACTGCTGCAGGTAGCCAACCAGCTCACGCTGCGTTTACCTAGCGGCGAGTGCGTGCTTGATCGTCAAAGCCAACGTCCGTTAATGCTGGTTGCCGCGGGCACCGGCTTTTCCCAGATGAAAGCGATCATCGAAGCGGTGCTGCACGAACAGCCTGAGCGGGAAATTTCGCTGTGGTGGGCAGCCCGCGAACACCGCGATCTCTATTTGGAGCAACTGGCGAGCCACTGGGCACAAACCCACGCCAATGTCTGCTTCCATGCGGTAACCGAATCGCCATTGGAAGAGCCGTTAGCAGCGGGCGAGCGGATCTCCCATCACCTTGGCCGTATTGATCAGGTGTTGAAAAGCGCCGATATCACCCCAGACACCCACGATGTGTATATCTCGGGTTCGCCCAACATGGTCTACGCCTGCCTGGATGTGCTCGACACAAAAGGCATAAAGCTTGAACGGGTGTTTTCGGATGTGTTTGCCTACGCCCCCGTTCTACTTAATATGACCGCAGCGTTGTAACGCTCCCCCTGATATAGCGTTGTTAAAAAGGAGGCTAACATGGCCCATCACGACGAAAACTTTAAAGACGACTCTGGTTTCCTGTCCATTTTTCTAGGCGTGGTTGTGTTGGTGAGTATGAGCGCACTGCCCGCTACCATTGGTTGGGTACAAGCTTTTAGCGGTTGAGTGTTGCCATTTGCAGCGCTTGCAGGCAGGATAAAGCACAACGCCACGAAGCAGCCCTGTCAGACGATTTACCAGGGGCTAGCGATTGCCAGTGGCATTAACAGAATCTAACGGAAGATGAGCATGCAGCGACTAACCAACCCACCTACAGTGAACCCGCAGCCAGAATTGGCTGGCGGCTTTGCGTTTTATGGGTATTGGTTTAGCCACGGTGTGCCCCTGGCCGACGCCTAACGTCGCGCCAACAGGCACACCACCCGGTTGCCTGCCGCAAGCACAGAAGCCCCGGTCGGTAACCCCGCCGGGGCTTCTGGCGTTTTTGGGCCCCGCGATTTATAGGCTGAGTGATTTTCAGCAACCGTTCTTCATTATTATTTCATCAAGGAGCAGCATCATGATCTATCGCGCACTGACTAACGCTTTCGCTACCGGCTTTGTGGGTTATGGCTATAGCTGGCGATTTAGCGACGCGCGGTCGGTGCTAGCTGCCACCTCCGACCGTGTTCACTTGGGTGGTCACACAGCCATACGATGTCACACGATTGCGGAGAATTAATCATGAATGCGCCTGTCAGCCCTGTTATTAATAAAACCGTTGTAACCACTGCCCACGCAACTGCTCGACTAACGCCTTCAGCGCCTGAGCCCACTGCAAAGCGGCTGCCTACCCCCGCCGAACTCAGGCAACGTATCTCGTTAAGCGACCCGCTAAGGGAGCAAATTGCCCGTCAGCGCCACGCCGTACAGCAAATTTTGAGTGGTCAGGATGACCGTCTCCTTGTGGTGGTCGGCCCTTGTTCCGTGCATGACCCCGATGCCGCGCTGGAGTATGCCGACCGCCTGGCTGCGCTAAGCGAAGAGATCAGCGAACGTATTTTACCGGTCATGCGCGTCTACGTTGAAAAACCGCGCACTACCGTGGGCTGGAAAGGGCTGGCCTACGACCCTGGCTTGGATGGCAGCGGTGATATGCCCCGTGGGTTGGCGCTCTCGTGAGCTGATGCATGCCGTCGCCGCACGTGGCTTGCCGGTGGCTACCGAGCTTTTACAACCCATGTTAGCGCCCTATGTAGACGACTTGCTAAGCTGGGTAGCGATTGGTGCACGCACCACCGAATCGCAGTTGCACCGTGAGCTGGCCAGTGATTTGTCGGCGGCGGTAGGGTTCAAGAATGCCACTAGCGGCGATGTACAAGTGGCGATTGATGCCATGAGTGCGGCGGCCCACCCGCACCAGCGTTTTGCAGTAGATGCTCACGGTCATCCGATCGTTCAGCAAACCGTGGGTAACCCGCACACCCATGTGGTGCTGCGTGGCGGTCACGGCGAGCCTAACTACCAGGTTCAACACGTACGTGCGGCGACCACTGCGCTGCATAATGCCGGGCAAAACCCCCGGCTAATGGTGGATTGCAGCCATGCCAATGCCCGCAAAGATCATCGCCGCCAGAGTGAAGTCATGCTGGATGTATTGGCGCAGCGTCAGGCGGGCGAAGCCAATCTGGTCGCGCTGATGCTGGAAAGCCACCTGTTCGAAGGCAAGCAGCCGCTCAAGCCTGGCGCCATGCGCTACGGCGTATCGGTCACCGACGCCTGCGTTGGCTGGGAAACCACCGAACACCTGCTCAAAACGGCGGCAGAGCGTTTGGCGTAGCTAGATACACTGCCGGGGACAAGTTAAAGCCAGGGTCTACAGCGCCCGTGCGTCAACTTGTGCCGGGCATCAATAACACTATTACTTGTTTGCCCTGGCCAGCCCCGTATCATAGGGCGTTTGCAGCGATAATGAGGCTGGCCATGGTATTTACCCTAGAACATCACGACCCCGAGACCTACCGCCGCAAAGCCCGCATGATCAGCTTTGCCATGGCGGGGCAACTGATTATTTTCGGCCTCCTGTTCTCAATGCTGCTTACCTCCACCTTTGGCAGCAGCCTATGGCTCAATGCCTTGGGTGTGCTGCTTGGGCTATTGGCCACCAGTGCGCTGTTTGCCGTGCTGCGCGAGCGCCCCTGGATGACCGAGGTGCGCTACGTCTGGCAGCTCAAACATCATTTGTCGCAAGTCAGTGGCTATCTTTCGCAACTGCGTAAGGCGGTGGAAGAGAACAACCGCACGGCGCTTGATCTGCTTACTTTTTATCATCAGGGCATGGCCCAGTTGGCGGAGCTTAATGGGCGCACCACCGATGACGACGCCGAGCGGTTAGCGGAAAAATGCAGGTTAAAATCAAACGCGAAGAGCTAGGGTTGCCCCTGCAGGTAGACAGTATCGATACGCACGATCTGCAGGCGTTCAAACGCGGGTAAGACGTTCAGCAATCAATAGAATGAGCTATACAGGGAGCATGACGTATGAATACGTTAAAAGCATGGGGTGGGGCTATCGCCGCTGCTGGTGTGATGGTGGTGCTCGGAGGGTGTGCAGCCACCCCTCAGCAGAAACGACAGCCGCTAACCAGGCAACGTTGGATAACCGGGCGCCCTTTCTGCCTTCGGCGCTTTTTTCCTGGCTCTGCCCAGCGTTTTGATGCGTGGCACTGCGAACCCGCTCAGCAGCACTTAGTGACGGCCACCAATGCCAACGATTTGCGCCTATGGTCGCTACACGGCGCATGGCAACTGCCCCAAGCCGTCGTGGCTAGCGGCGCCCGCTACCAAGAGGGAGATATCAGCTTCTGGAACCGGGGTGACAAGGCACTTGTGGAAACGCCAAGAGGGCAACTGCAGTGCTCGCTGGCCGAGCAGCGTGATGCCTTAACCCGTGCGGAGAAGCCCGGTGTGATGCTCTTTGGCCAGGGTAACGAACCGGGCTGGACGGTTGCGCTCGCTAACGACACGCCCACGCTGACACTGGAGATGAACTATGGGGAAGAGCGTCTTCAGTTACCCTATATGGTCAGTGTGATGGATAATGACGCTGGCCGGGTCGTGATTGAAAACGCTGACGTGGAGCCCTTTTTCCGCGTGCGTATCGACGCTGGGGCCTGTTTCGATAACATGAGCGGCAAGCCTTTCCCCGCCCGCGTTACGCTGACCTATGGCGGGGAGCAATATAGTGGCTGTGGCCAGGGTATTGCCCCTAGCCGAATCTAATACAGAGCTAGCTCAGCAACGATAGACGATACGCTCAGCCCGCCACTCTGGCGGGACAAAGTCGCTGGCGCACAGGGCCGAGGTGTTGCCAGCGGCACGTGCGGCGAGGCGCGAAAGCGTTTCCAGTTGAATGCCACGGGTGCTCGACAGCTGTTCGCTGACCGCCAGTGGCACCCAGCGCTCATCTTCGAGGGTCGCCAGGGTAAAGCTAAACGGATGGAAGCCTGGGAAGCCGAGCCGAATATCGGTGGCGACCAGCGTCTCTTTTCCGTCCAGAAGTCGTGTTTCATAGCGCAGAAAAGGCCCCGTAAACCACGTTAAGCGCTGCCCTTGCTGGCTAGCCAGGGCATACTCCGCCAATTCTGGGTTACTAACCAGCGGCTCAAGACGCGGTTGATGGTCGCTGTCAAACACGCTCACCAGACTTTCATAATAACGATCCTCGCCCATGACCGTGGCACGCCATAGCACAATGTTAAACGGCGTTGGTTGTATCAGTAGGGGAGCTTCCTCCAGCCCCTGCTCCGCCAGCGCCGGGGCAAGGCGTTGCTCCACCGTTAACTTAGCCCCAGCGGCCATCACAAGGTAAACACAAGTGATCGCTAATCCCCAAGTGCACGCCTTCATTACTCGCTGTGATACCAGTGCAATCCCAAGCGCAATCAGTAAGGGAAGGGTGTAGAGCGGGTCGATTATAAAAATAATCGGCCATGCCGCTGGGGAGAGGTCAAGCGGCCAAAGCAGCTGCGTGCCGTACGTGGTGAGCGCGTCGAGCAGTGGATGGGTGATCAGTATTAGTGTAAAGAAGCACCACCAGCGGAGCAGGCTGATATCTTTGCGGGAGCAAAGCGTGCGCACAGCAGTGCCAGTAGGGTAGCTAAACCGGTGAGCACAAAGAGCGAATGGCTAAAGCCACGATGCTCGGTAACATTGGCCACCGCATCGCCATAATCCAACGCTACATCAAGATCGGGCAGGGTGCCGAGTAAGGCGCCGATAAGGATGGCCTTGCGCCCTAATCGCTTGCCCAATACGGCACCGCCAATGGCTGCGCCAAGCGCGGCTTGAGTGACTGAATCCACAGGTTTCTCCGACGGCTAAACCCAGCTAAGATAAACGTTATAATTTAATTATACAGCGTTGCAGCGATTTATTTTCGCTGTCACGTTTCTGTAAAGAGTGATCAAGGTCGTTTTATCAGGAGTCGATATGCAATATTTACATACCATGGTGCGTGTCAGTGATCTGGATGCTTCGCTGCGTTTTTACTGCGATCTGCTGGGGCTTAAAGAAGTGCGCCGTAAAGAGAATGAGAAAGGGCGCTTCACGCTGGTGTTTCTGGCTGCGCCAGAAGATGAGCCACGCTCAGAGCGGCTGACGGCTCCGGAGCTTGAACTGACGTATAACTGGGATCCCGAAGAGTACACTGGCGGGCGTAATTTCGGCCACCTAGCCTACCGGGTGGATGACATTTATGCGCTCTGCCAACACCTTCAGGACAACGGCGTGACCATTAACCGCCCACCCCGTGATGGTCATATGGCGTTTGTTAAATCACCGGACGGCATCTCTGTAGAGCTGCTGCAGAAAGGTGATGCCCTGGCGCCGCAAGAGCCATGGGCTTCTATGCAAAACATCGGTAGTTGGTAACGATGACAAAAGGAAAGATCATCATGAAAGGTTGGCGATTATTGCCACTGCTGGCTTCCGCTGCACTACTGTTAAGTGCGTGTAGCAGTTCGCCAGGGCCAAGTTCTACACCCCAACGGGGCGCCAGCGATGCCTCGCTTGAGGGCGCTATTGTGGCGCAGCGTTGGAACCTACTGTTGGTGGGCACCGATGAGCGGCTCTCTATGCCGGAAACGCCATTTTTCGAGATTTCAAAGAGGGCAAAGTCAGCGGTCACGACGGCTGTAACCGCTTTACTGGTGAAGCAACACTCGGTGAGAACCAGCGTATCGAGTTTAGTCAGTTGGCTACCACTCGCATGGCGTGCCCGCAAATGGGCGATGCCAAGCGAGTCACCGGGATGCTGGAGACTGCCTATCGGTATTTGATTGACCATGACCGATTGGTCTTCTTTGGGCCGGACAGTCGGGTGCTAGGCGGCTGGCGCGAAGGCAACTGATTTAGTCAGTTAGCCTTCAAAAGGCGGATTGAAGCGAGCGATAAAGCGCGCATCAATCCGCTTTTTCCATTGCCATACCCACCTGCCGGATACCCCGAAGCCTCCGCGGCTGGCAATGGCGCGGCCATCACCGGTGCCAATCAGTGCCAACACCCGTTCGGGTGGCTGCCAGGGGAGTAATGGTTCGCCGTGGCAGGCTCGGCGGAGGTTGTCTGCCAAGTGGGGGCCCATACGCACTGCATAGACACCCGCATTGGGCAGCGCTGGGGTCAATGCTGCACAGTCGCCCGCGGCGAAAATAGTCGGCTGTCCGGTGACCTCCAGCGTGTTTTCTACCTGAATAAAGTGGTGTTTGTCCAATGGTAGTTCAGTGCTTGCAAGCCAAGAGTGACCGATAGCCCCGGTTGCCCAGAGCACTATGTCCGCCTCAATGCGAGTACCGTCCTGGGTGGTTACCCCGCCTTCCACCAAGGCTTCGCCGCGTTGCTCAACGTGAATGGTAATGCCTGCCTGTGACAGCGCACGC
The DNA here is from genome assembly GCA_004295565.1 of Vreelandella olivaria. Lineage (GTDB taxonomy): Bacteria > Pseudomonadota > Gammaproteobacteria > Pseudomonadales > Halomonadaceae > Vreelandella > Vreelandella olivaria. The sequence goes on from AP019416.1 coordinate 545,373, forward strand.
CGAGTTAGCCAGCGGGGCAAGCGCCCGGCCTCAGGCAAGAGTGCATTAGCGGCAGTGAGTAAGTGCCCCTGCCAATCAATATCCGGGCGCTGCTTGCGCAGCTGGGTCAGTACGCTCATCAGTGTCTCGCAGCCTGCCGCACCGCCACCTACGCCTAGCACTCGTTGGACACCGCCGCTGGGCAAATGGCTAAGCTCATTGTTTACTGCTTGCCAGCGCTGGTGCAGGCTGCTTAGTGGTCGCATGGCAAGTAGCTTGGGAGGTTCTCCCCCTGTTGCTGGGGGCGCGCCAGGGTCGAGCCGATATTGAAGGAGACCACGTCAAAATTAACGCGCTCGCCATTCGCCAGCGCTACGTAACGCGCCTGGGTATTGATGCTACTCGCTGGGGAAAGAATCAAGCGAGCGTTGGCCCGTTGGCATAACGCTGCCACGTCGATTTGCGTCTCGCGCAGCGTGCACTCTCCCGCTAGCCATGCGGGTACACTGCCGGAGTAAGCGGCTAAGGGGCTATCACTCACGACAGTAATGGCAATATCTGAAGCAGGCTGTTGGGCAAAGGCTTCGAGGACAAAGGCGTGGGCATGGCCCGCACCAATCAGTAATAATTGCTGCATGGGCATCGCCTCTAGAGAAGCAAGGTGCTATGGGATGTTTAGCAGACAAAGACTTGGTTTTTACCCGCCATTTTGGCCAGATACATGCCTTGATCCGCCCGCTCAAATAGCTGTCGAGGCTGGTCGCCGGGCTTTAATAGGGTCAGGCCGATACTCACCGTTAACTGGTCGGCGATGGAGAAGGTGTGTTGCTCCACACAGCGGCAGAGCCGGTTAGCCAGCTTCAAGCTGGCGTCTTGGTCAAGCTCCTTGGATATGACGACGAACTCTTCGCCTCCCCAGCGACCAAGGTGATCATCAGCTCTCAGCGTCTGCTGCACTAACTGCGCTATATCACACAAGATATCATCCCCGATGGCGTGGCCATAGGTATCGTTAATCTTTTAAAGTCATCAATATCAAACATCAACATGGCGAAACTGATAGAGGAGTGGATCAAATCCTCCATCACCAGCTCGGTGTAGTAGCGGTTCCAGCATTTCGTCAAGGGATCGGTATGGGCCAGGCCCTCAAGGCGTTGATTGGTCTTGGTTAACTGGCGGTTGAGGTGAACGACCTCATGAGCCGTTATGGCCACCGCTATATCGTCAGCCACATCGCTGATCATGGAGGCTTCCAGAGGCATCCAATAACTCAAGGCGTCTTGGAGCATTGTATTAGCTACCAGCGCAGGGAGGAGCGGCTGCTGGCGAAACAGCAGCAACCAGCCTAGAGGGGCATTCGCAACACTGAGAGGGCAGCCAAGCCGCCTTGGCAACTGCCATTCAGCTCGGCGATTTCGTCATGGGCGTTGTGTTGATTCAACTGCTGTAAATGATGAAATAACTGGTGCTTCGAGGGGCACTCACCAAAGCAGTGAAGGTCGCCCTGGTAGGCCAGCGCAATGCCTTCGGCCTGAAAAATATCGCACCAGCTAGCGCCATGATGCTGCAAAATATCATCGATCGAGGTGAGTCGTTTAATATCCCGGGAGAGCAGCCTGCGGCGAGACTTTAAATCAGCGTGGCGAGCAGCCATACGCTCTGCTTTTAACAGGCGTAAGCGTTGGGATGCGATGTCGACGAGTAACTGGATCCACTTGCCAGGCCCAGGTGAAACCGTAGGCGGGTGCCCAATATACCCCCATACCTCATGTTCGCCTTTTAACTCATAAAGTTGCAGGTCTGAGGTCACCAGGTCGTCGTAACAACGAATAGCGTGCAACGCGTGATGGGAGGCCAGCGTACTTTCCAGTGGATAGCAGTATGCCAAACGAAGGTTGCCGGTGCTTAAGCGGCGATAAAGTGCCACTGGCTGACCCTGGGTAAGCGCATGGAGCGTTTTAGCCAGCAGTTCCAAAAGCTCCAGAGGCGTTGCCGAGCCGCATAGTAGCGCTAGCTTTTGGCACAGGTTGTCGAGATTTTGCACCGATGGAGATAGTGTGCCACTCATCATGAATGACTCCTCAAGCGCCGCGTCTCAGCGCTTAGCATAGCAACTCGCCTAAGCGAAAACTCGAAATTGAATTAATGATTCAATCAAAAGGTGAACCGTTATTCAACTACTATTGAACAATCGCTTCACATTGGCGGCATGAATGAAAAATCATGTTCGCCGAGCGTTTGAAAGCGGCACTAGAAGCAGCCGGGTACGAAGCGCGACCGTCAGTGCTTGAGCGGGAATTTAACCTTCGCTACTGGGGCAAGCCAATTACGTTTCAGGCCGTAAGGCGTTGGCTGCGCGGTGACTCAATCCCCAGTCAGGATAAACTTCAGGTGTTGGCCCGCTGGTTGTTAGTTGACCCGCACCACCTGCGCTACGGCGGTAGCAGCGCTTATAACGTCAGTGAACCTCCCGCCAACTGGGACATGTCATCGACCAATGAAGAGCGCCAGTTACTGTCGCTCTACCGTGGTCTGCCCGCTGCCCAGCGTAAAGTGATGCGCGATATCATGGAGACTTTTGCCAAGGCACACCCGCCGGTGAATGACCGGAACGACTAGCTGGGCTATCGCCTCTTAGTTAAATTGGATAAGGGCGGCTAGGCGCCACTCTTTTTCACTGCGTTGTTACCGCGCCGCCAATTAAAGTAGCGCTTCAATAGTGCCAGCACCCGCTCGGGCTTATGAGCGTTTTTCCATACGCCCGCTGTGGCTTTGGTTGCTTCGCCCAGCGTTGGGTAGGGGTGAATGGTGCCCAGCAGCTTGTTGAGGCCCAGGCCGTGCTTCATGGCGATGGTAAATTCGCCCAGCCATTCACCGGCGTTTTCCGCCACGATAGTCGCACCGAGAATCTTGTCTCTGCCGGGCACGGTAAGCACCTTGATAAAGCCCTGGGTCGCGCCTTCGGCAATAGCGCGGTCACTTTCGCTCATGGCATAGCGGGTAATCTCAAAGGCAATACCTTGTGCTTTGGCCTCCTTTTCATTCAGCCCAACCCTGGCGACTTCCGGCTGTGTATAGGTAACCGCGGGCATATAGCGGTAGTCCACCGCAAAGCTTTTTAGTTCGCCGAACAGGGCATTGACTGCCGCGTGCCACGCCTGGTGCGCGGCGGCGTGGTAAGCTGGTAAGGCCCGGCTAAATCACCACAGGCCCAGATATTGGGTAGGCGGGTTTGCAGCCGCTCGTTCAGTTCAAGGGTGCCTGCTTGGGTGGTCGTGATCACCAGCGATTCCAGCCCTAAGCCCTCAACATTGGCCTGGCGTCCCACGCTCACCAGTAAATAGTCAAAGGGAAGCAATTTGCGCTCGCCATGATGCTCCACTGCGAGCTGATGGCCTGCCTCGCCCTGGATCACTTCCAGCGCCTTAGCCTCGCTCATGACTGTCACGCCTTCGTTAACCAGCGTGCTTTCGATCAGCTCACCGACCTCGTGATCTTCGCGGCCCAACAGCTGGGAAACCCCTTCCACCAGGGTGACTTGGCTCCCCAATCGGGCAAAACTCTGACTGAGCTCACAGCCAATGGCGCCGCCACCCAGTACCACTAAGCGTTTGGGCAGCTCGGTCAGCGACCAGAGGTTTTCGGACGTTAAAACAGGGGCGCTCTCAATACCTGGCAGCGAGGGCACCCGGGGCCGTGCGCCGGTGGCCAGCACGATATGGCGGGCGGTGAGGGTTTTATCGCCGACCTGAACTTCCCATGGCGAGGTAAGCTTGGCGTGCTCCTGATACACCTCAACGCCCAAGCCACGATAGCGCTCCACGCTGTCGTGGGGTTCGATATCGCTAATCGCCTGTTTGACGTGGCCCATTACCTTGGCAAAGTCGATCTCTGGCTCGCTGGTGGTCACCCCGAAGCGGTGGGCGCTACGTATCTCATGGGCGGCGCGGGCGGCGCGGATGAGTGCTTTGGAGGGCACGCAGCCAGTGTTCAGGCAGTCGCCGCCCATTTTATGTTTTCTCCACCAGCGCCACCTTGGCTTGTACGGCACTAGCGATATAGCTGGTGACCAGCCCCGCCGAGCCGCCGCCGATCACCACAATGTCGTAGTCAAAGTGTGCGGGTCGGGTAAAACCTTTATATGTCTTGCGCTGCTGCACCAGCAGCACAATGCGCCGGGCGATCCAGGGAAGATGGCCAGCAGCAAAAACGAGGCGATAAGCGTGGGTGAGAGGATGCCTCCCAAACTCTCCAAGTCACCCAACTGCCCACCCGCATTCACATAAATAGCGGTGCCGGGCAGCATGGCGACCTGGCTGACCCAGTAAAAGGTGACGGTCTTGATCCGCGTCAGACCCATGACCAGGTTGATCATGAAAAATGGAAACACCGGCACCAAACGCAGGGTGAAGAGGTAGAGGGCGCCATCCCGCTCGACACCGCGGTTCACGGCGGCGAACTGGCGGGGAAATCGCTTTTCGATAGGGTTACGGAATAGAAAGCGCGAGAGTAAAAAAGCCAGGGTGGCACCCAGGGTGCTGGCGAAGGAGATAATCAGCAGTCCCCAGCCAAGCCCAAACAGCGCGCCACCCAGCAGGGTTAATAGTGTGGCGCCAGGCAGTGAAAGGGCCGTCATCACGACATAAACGGCAAAGAAGGCGCCCGCCACCTGCCATGGGTATTGGTTAAACGCTGTTTGAAAGTCGCTCTGGTACGTCTTGAGGGTTTCCAGGGTGAACCATTGGTGGGCGCCGCTGAGGAAAAACACACCAATGGCAGTGATCAATAGCGCTGCCATCATCAAACGTTGTCGGGTCACAATAAAAACTCCAGCGCTAATAAGGTCAGTCTCGGTGGTTACTCTGTGTGAGGGTCGCCCGTTTCCTTACACGGGTACGGGAGCACTTTTCCAGCGCTGCCAATCTTCCGGGCGATCCACATCCCAAATGGTTGCCGGGTAGGCGGCGCTCAACCCCAGTTGTCCAATGCGCTGCTTAGTGGTGGTCAGTACGCTTTTAGTACCCCATGGAATATCTTCAAACAGTGCGGGGTAGTCTTGCCGGGTACCCACAAAGCCGTAGCCGCCATCTTCGGCGGGTAACAGCACCACATCAAAACGGGCCAGTTGCTGTGCGCAGGTGGTGATCAGTGCGCTGGTGATGCTCGGGCAGTCGCTGCCCATCAGCATGGCAGGCCCTGGCGTACTGTTCAGGGCATAGCGAACCCGTGCGCCCAAGTCGCCCTCTGGCTGAGCGCTCAGCGCGACTCCAAAGGCTTCGCGAAGCTCGATAAACAGCGGGTGTGCGTGATCTAACGCCGTCCAAAGCGTGACGTTTTCAGCAGGCAGCGCTTTGCAGGCGCTGGCGACGCAGTGGCGTACCAGCTCCGCGTGGGCGTTGGCAGCCCCTGCTAAACCTAGCAGGGGCGCCAAGCGCGTTTGGCCTGCCCCGCCAGCGGCGCTTTGGCGAGCAGGTGCAGGTGGGGTGTTTCAGCGGGCATCGCGATACTCCTTGGCGAGTTGGGTTGCGCTCACGCCGCGCCAGTAGCGATAGCGCAGTCGCCACATCAGGCGGATGGTTTTCCAAGCGCCGAACTGATCCCAGCGCCTGCCCGAGCTTATCACTTTCGCCGTTAGGCAGGCGGGGCGCGATACCTGTTTGAGCCGTTTGGAGAGCGCAATGTCCTCCATCAGCGGCTGTTCGGGAAAGCCCCGACTGCCTTGAAGCTAGCGGTGTTTACAAACATGCCCTGGTCGCCGGTGGCAATGCCGGTTAACCGCGAGCGCTGATTCATCATCCAACTCACCACGGGGAGCCAGCGGCTACGACCTGAAAGCGCAATATCAAAGCGCCCCCAGGTGTGGTGGATGAGTGCATGGGTTATCTGATCAACGGCGCCCTCAGGCAGTAGGGTATCCGCGTGCAGGAACAGCAGCGCTGGCGCACAGGCGTGCTGTGCGCCCAGGTTCATTGCGATGCCCGCCTCGCTGGGCTACTGAGCACCCGGTCGGCCAGCGGTTTGGCGATGCGAACGCTGTCATCGCCACTGCCGCCATCGACTACGATCACTTCGACCTGCGCCGAGAGGTGCTGGGCGCGCAGAGACTGCAGCGGCACCAGGGCCGCTTCAATACTGTCGGCCTCGTTGAGCATGGGAATAATGATGCTTAACCGAGGCGCTGGGTCAGCCGAGCTCAATGACCGGCCCTCCCGCCGCCTTGGCATCCGCGTGGTCGTGGGTGACCAGCAGTGCAGGTAGGCCTGCTTCACGCAGTTGGCTAAACACCAGCGCACGCATCTCCTGGCGCAGCGCCGTATCCAGCTTGGAAAACGGTTCGTCCAGCAGCACCGCTTTGGGCTTGGAGAGCAGCAGGCGCATTAGCGCCACGCGTGATTGCTGGCCACCGGAAAGGGTGGCTGGATCGCGGGACTCTAATCCCGCAAGACCAACCTGCTCCAGGGCCTGGCTAACCTGCTGGTGCTTCTCTTTGCTGTGGCGAGGTAGCCCGAAACGCAAGTTGCCGCCCACGCTGAGGTGAGGAAATAGCAGCGGATCCTGAAACAGTAGCCCAATACCACGCTTCTCAGCGGGCAGGCCGAGCAAATCGCGCTCGCCCAGCCATACGCCGCCGCTGGCGGTAAACTCGCGGTCGAGAAAACCTGCAATATAGGCCAACAAGGTGGATTTGCCCGACCCCGAAGGCCCCATTACCGTGAGCACCTCACCCGGGGCAATAGCGGCATCCACGGCCAGTAACTCTCGGCCTGCCAGGTCGATGCTAATGTGCTCAAGGCGTAGTGTTTGCTCAGGGCTGAGCGGCGCGCATAAAGAAGTCGTCACAATGCCTCCCTTAGGTAGCTAGATCACGGCGGTGGGTAGCCAATAAACGGGGCACCCCTAACGCAAGCATAAAGCCAATCAACGGCAGGCCTGCCTGCACTAATGCCCAAACACCGATTAAGCGCCGATTGCTGCCAGAGGCAAGCGCGACGGCCTCTGTGGTCACGGTGGTCACACGGCCCGCACCGAGTAACTGGGTAGGTAAGTATTGGCCAATACTCACCGCCAGGCCCACCGCAAAGGCCGTTAACAGCGGTGCCATTAACAACGGCAGACGAACCCGCCAAAAAGCGGCGCTACGTGACACCCCCAGTGAACGCGCTACCTTGATCCAGCGCGGATCCAATCGGCGATAGGTTTCGGCCAGGGAGAGGTATACATAAGGCAGTACAAACAGCAGATGACCAGCGATAACCAAACCAAGCTGAGGGCGTATGCCCAGGCTTTCTGCCGCTACGACCAGCCCAAAGAGGAAGGCGATCTGTGGCACTAATAGGGGTAAATAGAGTAACCATAACGCGCGCTTGGGTTGAATATGCTGACGGTGCTCATTTTCCAGCGTTGCCAGCACCAGTGCTGTGGCAATCGTGGTGGAAATCAGCCCGATCAGCGCGGTATTGGCAAGCGGTGTGACCAGCATAGAGCCGCTGCGCTGCCAGTGATCCAGCGTAAGCATTTGCGGCAGCAGGTCTGGAAAACGCCAAAAACCGGCCAATGAAAATAGCCCCAGGCCTAGCAGTGCCGCCAGCGCGGTGATACTCGAAAACAGTAACGCCGAGCGGCCAACTGTGCGTAGGGTGACTTCACCCTGCCGGCGGCTGCCGTTGGTCAACCAGCGCCGTGTCAGCAGGCGGGCCATTTGCTCCAGCAGCCACCAGCAGAGCAGTGCAGCGAGGGTGACGCCCAACTGCAGCACCGCTCCCGCTGAGGCCATAAAACGCTGGCTGATATCCGGGTCGTTGAACCAACTCAAGATAGACACGCTCAGCGTGGGGGCAGCTTCGGGCCAAGAATCAGCGCCATATCGACCACCGAGGTAGCGTAGGCGATCACCGCATACACCGGCAGGCGAATCAGTGGATAGAGCGAAGGCAGTACCGTTTTTAACCAGCCAATGGTGGGCGAGTAGCCCAGTGAGCGCGCCAGCATCAGGCGCTTCTCGGGCGCTAATTGCGGCAGTGCCGCCAGGCTCATCAACAGCAGAAAGGGCACCTCTTTTAGCACCAGCCCCGCCATCAGTGAGAGCCCCCAGGGGTCGTTGATAATCAGCGCATCTGGGGGGCGCTCCCAGCCAGTTAGCGATGGCGATATCAGCCGTGCCATCAGGCCTGATGGAGCAATCAAAAGGCAAACCCAAAGGCGATAGCCGCATGGGGAATAGCGAGCAGGGGGATACCAACCGCCGAATAGCTCGGTCTAACCAGGTGCCACGGCTGGCGGCCAAAAACAGCACCACAATCGCCAGCGCCACGGCCGAACTCACCAACCCGCTGGCAAAGCTCACCGCCACCGAGCGGCCTAGCCCCGGCTGGGCGAACAGCATCTGCCAAGGGGTGAAACTGATGCTATACCCGCCTAACGCAGGCAAATAGCCAAACGCGGGCAGTAGCACCATCAGCAGCCCTGCGCCTACCGGCAGTACGAGCAGGGCAACGATCAGCGCCGGGGCCAGACGCAGCATCGCCTAGTTAACGCCGTAACGCTCAAGCCAGGCGTCTTGAAGCGCGGTCATCCAGCTGGGGTGCGGCTCAGGCAGGGTGTTAGACAGCGCGTCAGCCGGTAGCTCAGCAGGGTGGCGGTCTCCTTGCTCAAACAGCGCTTGGGCGTCAGCGTCTAATTGATCGATATCCAGTACGCTGCGGTCGCCCCACATCGCTAGCGACTGCTTTTGTGCCTGAGCTTGCGGGGAGAGCAGGAAATTGGCGAGTACCATGGCCCCGGCTTTATGGGGTGAGTTATAGGGAATCGCCACAAAGTGAACGTTACCCAGGGTACCGCCTTCCAGCACATAGCTGCGCACGCTATCGGGCAGTTCATACTCCATCACCGCTACGGCGGCGTCGGTAGGGTAGAAAGAAAACGCCAGACTTAACTCGCCGTCGCTCATCAAGGTGCGCAGGTTGGGGCCCGAGTCGGGAAAGGCGCGCCCGCTGCGCCACAGGTGCGGGTGCAACGCATCCAAATAGGCCCACAGTGGCTCGGTCACAGCCTCGAAATCGCTCTCTGACACCGGCTGGTAAAGTGCCTCGTCCTGCTCGGTAAGCTCGATCAGCGCCTGCTTTAAAAGGTGCTGCCGGTGAAGTCGGGGATACGCGGATAGCTAAACTGGCCGGGGTTGGCTTGGGCCCACTCAAGTAGCGCCTGGATATCCTGTGGCGGTGTCTCGGTTTGGTTGCTGTCGTAAAAAAAGTGATCTGCGCCTTACCCCAGGGTGACTCATAGCCCTCAGTGGGAAGCGTAAAGTCGGTAACGACCTCGGGGTTCTCGTCGGCGTTGGTGAGCGCAAAATTGGGTAGCGCTTCGGCGAAAGGGCCGAACAGTAGGTCATTTTCTCGCATGGCAGCAAAGTTCTCGCCGTTGATCCAGATTAGATCGATGCTGCCCTCTTCGTGATTACCCGCCTGCTTTTCGGCCAGCACCCGCGCCACTGCACTGCCGGTATCGTTCAGTTTGACATGCTCCACTTCCACGCCGTGCTGCGCCTGCAGTTGCTCTGCCACCCAGTCGATATAGCGATTGGTGCGTGTATCGCCACCCCAGGCGTTCCAGTAAACGGTTTGGCCTTCGGCTTCCGCTAAAACGCTTTGCCAATCATTAGGGGCAGGGTTGGCCATCGTAGGTAACGCAGGGCTAACATCGCTGTGGCGAGGGTGAGGCGTAAAGGGAGATGGTTAATGGGCATCGCATTTCTCTTTGTAAGAATTCAAAACGTTATAGAGAGGCTTGTAAGCACTGAAGCTCGCTATGAACGTGATCAATAACCGGCAGCGAGAGGTAGTGCTCCACTCGGTCTCGCACGTGGTCAATCACGTTGGGATCGGTAAGCTCTGCCGACCAGTCTTCACCGAGCTGCTGGCCATCTTTGGCGTTCAAGTGCTGGGCGCGCCACTTGGCACACCAGGTTAATGACCAGAGCCAGGTGGCACGACGGCAGGCAACCAGGGTGTCGGTGTCGGGTGACTCACCCATGGCCGTTTGCCAGCGGCGATAGAAATTGATCACGTCACTTAGCGTTAGCACCGCCTGGCTGCTGACGTCCCAGGTGGTCGAGGTGTAGAGGCTGGTGTGGGCGAGATCGATACCCGGCAGGCCGTAGCGGCACTTCTCTAAATCCACCAGCACCGCGAGACCATCGTCACGGATTAAAAAGTTGCCAGGGTGGGTGTCGAAGCTAATCAGTGTCGGTGTGGCATCGCTTAAACGGGGGGAAGTAGATCCAGCTCCTGTTTAATGCGCTGAGTGACTTTGCTCGAAAGCTGCGCATCGGCCAACCAGTTCGCCTGCTGGCGAACTTCTTCTATCATCGCCTGCCACGGGTCTTTTGGAGCAGCAGTGGCGCCTGCTTCGCGGCGCTGGGCAGAGGTTGGCTATGCAGGCTGGCTAGAGCATCCGCGATGGCGGGAAGATCTTCTGGCAGTTGCGCCAAGCGGCCACGGATCGCTTCGACCAGCAGCCCACCCCGTGGCAGTGCCTCGTTCGGCGCAAGCGTGTTATACAGCTTCGGCGTATGCCCGCCAGGGCTAGAGCGTTGATAACAGGAGGTTTGGTAAGCCAGGTTCTCTTCAGGCGGCAGGTTCATCTGGCTCTGCTTGGGCAGCCGCGCTACCCAGTCATCGCCCTCAATGCGGTGAATCCACACATGATCATGGGCCAGCCCGGTATCCGCCATCGGCGTAAGCTCGTGGTAGGTAATTCCGGCCCGCTTTAATTCACTTGCCAGCGCCTGTAAACGCGCTTCAGTCGGTATTGGCATAGAGCAGTCCGTGTCGTTGCTGAATCAGCGATGCCACTTAGTGGCCTTTGTTGTACCAACCTTACACGTTTTGTAAGAAAATGTGGTTAGTAGGGGGGCCGTGGGCCAACAGATCGCATCAGCTTGCCAGGGCCGCGAGTGGCAGGCGTGTTTGGATCTGGCATTTCGGGGGTTGGAGGCTCAACCCTTAATCGCTGAACTGGCGGGCTATGCGGCTAAATAATACTTAGTCTGAGTGAATCGACATAGTAGCCGACAGCTTTCGTACAAAGCCTAGCCATGATGTTTCGATAAATTGGCCGATCAAAGTGATGCGAATAATAGCGGGTTTTGGGGCGTGTGGCTTTACAAGCCAATTGAACCGAAGGGAGCGGGGTGTCTAGAAAAGATCGCTATGAGATCCGATTCTGGCGAGTTGCAGATTTTCATTTGCCACTCTGTAGACGAGTACGAGATCTGGTTTGATATGGCAATCGCGGAACCCATGCCAGTTTCCCGATAGCGCGTGGTCTACATGCTTAGGATGTAATGGCTCGCCGCGCTGAAGCTGGGAAATAATGTTTCCGACTTCCAGAATGTCAGCAATGGGCATTTTGGTGACTTTTTGAAGTCTTTCTTGAACTGCGTTGAGTATTCGAGGCTATACATTGCTTTCGTTGGCTTCGGTTAATTCATCCATCATAGTGTTAACCGAAGCGGCTTTGTGCCCTTTCCCTGGATGAGCTCTTCAATAGCGGCTGAGGTTGTTTCATTGGGCTGTCGAGCTTTCAGCTCGAAGGGGATGCCGCCATGGTTGATGACTGCACGTGCAAATAGCTTAAGCGCTTGAGAGGGACTAAGGCCAACCTCATCGCAGATAGTAGTGAAGGCAACTTTTGTATCATGATCAATGCGTGTGCTGAGCATTTCGCTTTTCATTTTTAAGCTCCGTTTGTGTTGCTATGTATTACATAGTAGCACATCGTTTGACGTTTAAGCAGCCCAAAGCTTCTCTGTTGCCGCTTCTCGCCATAGGCGAATCCTCTATGGCCCTCATCCTGATCCACTTACTCATATTCGTCAGCGCCTTTAACCCAAAACGGCACCTCAAAGGTGCCGTTTTGGGTTGGACTATTTTAACTAATCAACCTTACAAAGCTTCAATCTTCGCCTTTTGCTCTTCAAGCAGCTGCTTGGTGGCTTGGAATTCGGCTAGCTTGCCGCGCTCTTTATCCACTACGGCGACGGGGCTTTGGCGATAAAACCGTCGTTGCCGAGCTTTTTCTCGATGCCGCCGATCAGCTTGTCCTGCTTTTCGATCTCTTTACTGAGGCGGGCGATTTCAGCGTCCTTGTCGATCAGGTCTGCCATCGGCACCAGCACTTCCATATCGCCTACCAACTGTGTGGCTGAGAGCGGGGCGTCGTCGGGGTTTTCAAGCCAGGTAACGCTTTCCAGCTTGGCGAGTTTGGACAGGAAGCGGCGGTTGCTCTCCAGGCGCTCGGCGTCTTCGGGCTTGCCTTTGGTCAGCAGCACGTCGAGCGGTTTGCCGGGAGCGATGTTCATTTCGGCGCGGATATTACGTACGGCGATGATGACGCCTTTCAGCCACTCGATATCCAGGCTGGCCTGATCGTCGATTTTACTCTCGTCGGCTTCAGGCCAGGCTTGCAGCATGATCGACGCATTTTCACCCATATACACGCCCGCTAGCGGCGAGACGCGCTGCCAAATCTCTTCGGTGATATAGGGCATCATCGGGTGAGCAAGGCGAAGAATGGCTTCGAGTACACGTACCAGCGTGCGGCGCGTTCCTCTTTTCGCTTCTGCCGTGGCGTTTTCGTCCCACAATACCGGTTTGGAAAGCTCCAAATACCAGTCGCAGTACTCGTTCCAGACGAACTCATACAGCGCTTGGGAAGCGTGGTCGAAGCGGTACTCGTCCATCGCCTTGGTGACCTGGGCTTCGGTCTTCTGCAGCTGCGAGATAATCCAGCGGTCGGCCAGAGAAAGCTCAACCTCTTCACCAACAGTGCCGCAATCTTCGCCTTCGGCGTTCATCAGCACGTAGCGCGAGGCGTTCCACAGCTTGTTGCAGAAGTTGCGGTAGCCATCCAGGCGGCTCATATCAAACTTGATATCACGCCCGGTGGTGGCCTGGGAGAGGAAGGTAAAGCGCAGCGCATCGGTGCCATGGGCTTCAATGCCGTCTTTAAACTCCTCCTTGGTGGCTTTGGCAATCGCCTTGGCCTGTTTTGGCTGCATCATATTGCCGGTGCGCTTTTCGAGCAGTTCCTCCAGCGTGATGCCGTCAATCAGGTCGATGGGGTCGAGTACGTTGCCCTTGGATTTGGACATCTTCTGGCCCTGACCGTCGCGCACCAAACCGTGCACGTAAACCGTCTTGAACGGCACCTGCTTGGTGAACTTCAGGGTCATCATGATCATCCGGGCGACCCAGAAGAAAATGATATCAAAACCGGTGACCAGCACGCTGCTGGGGTGGAAGGTCTCCAGCTCCGGCGTCTCTTCCGGCCAACCCAGGGTGCCAAACGTCCATAGGCCTGAGCTAAACCAGGTATCCAGTACGTCTTCGTCCTGAGTAAGCACCACATCGGGATCGATTGCATGCTTCTCCCGGGCTTCTTCTTCGCTGCGGGCGACATAGACGTTGCCTTCGGGGTCATACCACGCTGGGATGCGGTGGCCCCACCATAGCTGGCGGGAAATACACCAGTCTTGCAGGTCGCGCATCCAGGCGAAGTACATGTTCTCGTAGTTCTTGGGGACGAACTGGATGTCGCCGTTTTCCACCGCTTCAATAGCGGGCTTGGCGAGTGACTCCACGGCCACAAACCACTGATCGGTGAGCAGCGGCTCGATCACATCGCCGGAACGGTCGCCATAGGGCAGCGTATTGTTAACGGCTTCGACCTGCTCCAGTAGGCCCAGGGCATCCATATCGGCAACGATCTGCTTGCGCGCTTCAAAGCGATCAAGCCCCGCGTACTTGGCCGGCAGGCTGGCATCTTCGTCCGGCTGGGGCTGGCCTTTAAGATCAAAAATTTCGGCCTGCTCAAGAATCGTCGCGTTTTTGGAGAAGACGTTGATCAGCAGATGGTTCTGGCGCTTGCCGACTTCGTAGTCGTTGAAGTCATGGGCGGGAGTGATCTTCACGCAGCCGGAGCCTTTCTCCATATCGGCGTGCTCGTCGGCGACCACCGGGATGCGGCGGCCGACCAGCGGCAGTTCGATAAACTTGCCGACCAGTGATGCATAGCGCTCGTCTTCCGGGTTGACCGCTACACCGGTATCGCCCAACAGGGTTTCCGGGCGGGTGGTGGCCACGACCAGGTAATCCTTGCCGTCGTCGGTTTTAACGCCGTCTGCCAGCGGGTAGCGGAAGTGCCAGAAGCTGCCCTGCTGCTCTTTGTTCTCCACCTCCAGGTCAGAAATGGCGGTGTGCAGCGTCGGATCCCAGTTGACCAAACGCTTGCCACGATAAATCAGCTTCTCTTCGTGCAGACGCACAAACACTTCCTGCACCGCTTTGTAGAAGCCGTCGTCCATGGTGAAACGTTCGCGAGACCAGTCGACGCTGGCGCCCATGCGGCGCAGCTGGCGGGTAATATGGCCGCCGGACTCGTGTTTCCACTCCCACACCTTGTCGATAAATGCGTCACGGCCGAGGTCGTGGCGTGTCTTGCCCTCTTCAGCGGCGATTTTACGCTCTACCAGCATTTGGGTGGCGATACCGGCGTGGTCGGTGCCTACCTGCCACAGGGTGTTGTTACCCTGCATCCGTTTCCAGCGCGTCAGGGTATCCATAATGGTGTCCTGGAACGCGTGGCCCATGTGTAGGCTGCCGGTCACATTGGGCGGTGGAATCATGATCGAAAAAGGCGTGCCCTGGCCGGAGGGAGCAAAACGGTTGTCGGCTTCCCAGCGCTCGTACCAGCGGGTTTCGATCTGTTCGGGTTGGTAGGTCTTTTCCATGGAGAGTTGGCTCACGGCTGGCGAGAAATGTGCAAAAGATAAAAATGTATAGCGCAAGAGTATACCGCGTGAGCGGCGTGGCCGTCAGGTGCTACTCACCCTCGATTATTGATCGCTATGGCATGGGCCGAGAACCCACGCATGGCGAGTAGCCCAAGAATAGGCCCCGGCAACAGCCACCAGATCACCGCCAGCGACTGGCTCGACCACAGCGCGGTGACCAGGGCGATGGAGGGAATGGTCAAGCCAAAGCCAATCGCGTTCATCATCGCCAGCGCCGCCCCTAGCCGCTCTGGCGGGGCTGTGGCGCTGGCCAGCGCAGAAAACTGTGCAGAATCGGCAATCACGCTAATGCCCCATACGCCGAGAAGTGTGAGCAGCAGCCAGGGCGAGGCGCTGCTCAACAGGGGATAAACCAAACACAGCGCACCAGAGGTTGCCAAGGCGATGCAAGCGACTCGGTCGCTACCGATTTGGCGGCTCCATTTGCCTGCGAGTACGCAGCCAGGCAAGCCCAGCGCAATCACCAGAAAGCTGAGCCATGGCTGGGCGCCGTTGCTGGCACCCAGACGCTCCAACTCCCGGGCGACCAGAAACGGCACCAGCGCCCAAAGGGCATACAGTTCCCAGCAGTGGCCGAAATAGCCCAGCGCGGCGGCGCGAAAGCGCGGCTGCCTAAATGCCGCCAACCCTGCCCAGGGGCGGCCGCTTTTGGCGGTGGCTGGCAGGTGCGGGCCAACGCCTAGCTTGAAAATCATCAGTGCGGCGACTAGCGCCAGCAGTGAAGCCAGCAGCAGTGGCCACTGCCAGGGTAAATGTAGCGTTAAACCGCGAAGCAGGTGCGGTGAGGCAATGCCCAGGGTCAGCATGCCCACCAGCCAACCCAGCGCGGCGCCGGCGTGGCTGGGTGTCCAACTCACCACCAGCTTCATGCCCAGCGGGTAGATGCCTGCCAGACAAAGCCCGGTCGCAAAACGCGCAACAGCGGCGAGCGTCACGCTCTCGGCCACGCCAATAAAGGCGGCGTTGATCAGCGCGCCCAGCACGGCAGAAATCGCAAACAGGTGGCTGGCGCGAATGCGGTCGGCCAAACCCGAGGTGGCAATGGCTAGCGTTCCGCTAATAAACCCGGCCTGAACGGCGATGGTGAGCAGGCCCAAATCGCTTTCGCTGAGGCCCACGGCCTCCCGCAGCGCCAAGCCAACGCCATTTACGCTAAACCATAGCGATGTGCCGAATAGCTGGGCGATGACGATAACGGCCAGCGGGGTGCGGGCTAAAAAAGCGTGGGACAGCATTGGCGCTCTCGTCCTTTGAGTTATTTTTTTGTTAAAAGGCGATTGTTCTACCGCCTATTGGATCACTTCAGCGTTTGGCTAGGTTTCGGCAAAGGTGCTGATCAAGTCTTTGTTTTATTATTTTTTTACCCACTGCTTACCGGCAGTCGTTAAGCGGTATTTCTGTAGGCGGCTATTGGGCTTATCCGGAATCGTCTGCTCGATCAGTCCAGCGTTCAGTGCCGGCCGCAAATAGGCGTTTCGGAAATGAGGCAGATGTTTGAGACCCAAAATATCCTGTAGCTCGGCCCGTGTCATTTCGCCTTCTAAAGAGTTGAGCAGGCGGGCTACTTCCGGGCTGACTTGGTCGGTGACTTGGTCGGTGACTTGGTCGGTGACTTGGTCGGTGACTTGGTCGGTGACTGGTGGGGTAGCGCCCAGCCATTCTGCCTCCGGCCTCCAGACGATGACGCTGAATTGATTGCCCGAGGGATCATCCACCAAATCGATTCGGGGCCATGCCTCAAGCGCTCGTGGAATACCACTGCCCATACCGCGATAGGGTAAGATATGGCTGGCATGTTCGGTGAGCGTAGGATTACGGCGGATGGTCTTACCCCGGCGAATGTCCTCAGCGCTCAGGCTATCCGGCAGGTGGCCAGGGCTGACAATCTCCACACGATCGGCAAAGACCATCAAGCGGACGGAAGCGCTGGTGAAGTAATCTCGGTGAATCAAGGCATTGACCAGCAACTCTTCCAGCGCCGTTTCGGGAATTTCCAACTCGCCCAGGGTGTTGAAACTCCGCCCGTGCTGCACATGGTGCAAATTGCGCTTAATAAAGGCAAAAGCGCCACGGAACTGCTCCAGTAGGGCGCCCTTGATATCTTCGCTATCCAGGTAGCGAGTATCGTGTAGCGCGGTGCCGGGGAAGGCCACCGCCTTCACTTCAAAGGCCGGACGCCAGCGCTGAGGATTGCGACCAAACAGCATCAGCCCCGCCAGATTCAGCTCCAGGCCATCGCCTAAGCCCAGGTTTTGCAGCAACTGCTCCCGTGTAAGGTTCGAGAATTCGCTGCTTTCGCCATAGCGACGAGTGAAGTAAGCGGTAAAAGCCTTGTCATCGATATCCTCTATTGATGTGCCCGCTACCGGCACCACATCAGCGTAAACCAGCCCAGAACGCTGAAACATACGCTGTAACTCTTCGCGAGAGGTCACATGCCGTTTGTCCGACCCCTGCTTGACCCAAATGCGGCCTTGATTGTCGAGGTAGGGTTTGGCTAAGCCATCGGGTACTTCTATCACGACCACAATGCCCTGATCTGTCTGCACATTCTCGGTCAGCGGATGCACAGGTGGGCGTACATGCTGAAGCGGCGTTGCCAAGCAACTGGTTTAATCGCCGAACCGCCGCGCCATCCAGCCCCGCAATCGAGCTGTCATCATTAACGCCCAGAAACAGCCAGCCACCGCCACTGTTGGCAAAGGCGGCCAGTTCAGCGGCAAGGCCATCCGCGTTGGTGGCATCGCGCTTGAACTGGTGGCGGCTGTCTTCGCCGCGGGCGACCATCTCAAGAAGTTCAGTCACAGTCATGGCTTATTTCGCTTCAGCTCGCGAGGAAGGCGTACCTTTAGGCATCCGCCCAAGCCTCTTTAGCATAGGATGCATTGTGCTTACCCCAACTTATGCGGCACGACCTCATGGCCCATTTCTTTATAGCGCTGCCAACAGGCGCGTTTAGCGATCAGCACTTGCTGGTGCTGATTGATGATCTCGGCAATCCGAGCGTAGTTTTCTACACCGTTGGGAATATCGGGGTGCAGATTAAGCAGCGCGGTCTCTTCCGTGGGCACCGGTAACTGCTGCCAGCCTAGCGTGATGGGTACGCTAGCGGCCATTTCGCTACCTTCTAAAGCGTGGGGTAGGTAGGCGTCCGGGCGGAAATTCCATAGCGCGTCATCCGCCTGTTCGGCGAGGATTTTATCTTCGCAGTGCAGATGCAGGCGGTAGCCTTTGCGCCAGATGGTCTCGGCCAGTTTGCAGGCAAACTGCAAGCGCGCTTCCAGGGTGGTATCGGGCAGAATGTAGAAATCAATGCGCGCCATAGCGGTTCCAGGTAAAACGATTGCAGATACGTCGATTACAAACAGCACCGCCGCATGAGTGCGGCGGTGCTGAAAAGATAAGCGTTGGTTTTAAAACCGCTTAAACCAGCTGGGTTAGCCAGCCGTACTTATCTTCGCTGCGACCGTACTGCAGGTCGAGCAGCTTGGTACGAATGCGCATGGCAATCTCATTATTGCCACCGGCCGCTAGCTTGATACGCTCGTTTTCGGAAACCAGCTCACCCACCGGGGTGATCACCGCGGCGGTACCGCAGGCAAATACTTCGGTGATCTCGCCAGACGCCGCGCCTTCACGCCACTCGTCAATGCTGATCGGGCGCTCTTCAGGCGTTAGGCCTTCATCCTTGGCCAGCGTCAGTACCGAGTTGCGGGTCACGCCTTCCAGAATAGTGTCGGTCAGGCGCGGGGTGACCAAGCGGCCGTCTTTGAAGACGAAGAACAGGTTCATGCCGCCCAGCTCTTCCACCCACTTGTTTTCAGCGGCATCCAGGAACGCGACCTGACCACACTGATGGGCTTCGGCCTCTTTCTGCGCGGCCAATGAAGCGGCGTAGTTGCCGCCACACTTGGCAAAGCCGGTGCCGCCGGGGGCCGCACGCTTGTAGTTAGACGAGAGCCAGATCGATACCGGGGCAATGCCGCCTTTAAAGTACGCCGCCGCGGGGAGGCGATCACGTAGTAGTCGACCTCGTGGGCGGGGCGAACGCCTAAGAAGGCTTCTGAAGCGATCATAAACGGGCGCAGATAGAGGCTGCACTCATCAGAAGCGTTAGCCGGTGTAGGCACCCAGGCTTGGTCTTGCGCTAATAGCGCTTTCAGCGAGCCGATAAAGTCTTCATCGGAAAGTTCCGGCAGTGCTAACCGGCGGGCACTGCGGCGGAAGCGCTCGGCGTTTTTCTCCGGGCGGAATGTCCAGATCGAGCCATCGGCGTGGCGATAAGCCTTGATGCCCTCAAAAATCTCCTGGCCGTAATGCAGTACAGAAGCAGCCGGGTCGAGGGTTAGCGGGCCGTAAGGGCGCACTTGGTGGCCGTGCCAGTCGGCGTCAACGGTCCAGCGCACATGGGCCATGTGATCGGTAAAGTGTTTGCCAAAGCCGGGGTTTTTGAGAATGTTGTCACGGATCTCATCGGCTATCGGCTGGTTGGATGGCAAAATCTCAAAGTTAGTGGGCACGGCATATTCTCTCTACTTGATCCAAGCCCTGAAGGGCAAATATAGGCGTCGTAATATAAGCGTTAAAGTGGGCGTAGCGTGTGCCTTGAGATAAGGCACACGCTAATGTGTTTAGGTGTAACGGTTGCGTCAAATAAAGGCAACCGTTGATTGCCTGATTGTGTTGTTAGACGTCGCTATTTTCTACCTGGGCGTCTGCTTCACGGTCAAGCAGGTACTGGGTTAACAGCCCAACGGGGCGTCCGGTAGCGCCTTTCTGCTTGCCGGAGTGCCAGGCGGTGCCGGCGATATCCAGGTGTGCCCAGGGGAAGTGGTCGGCAAAGCGTGATAAGAAGCAGGCGGCGGTAATGGTGCCTGCCGGGCGGCCGCCAATATTGGCCAGATCGGCAAAGTTGGACTCCAACTGCTCCTGGTACTCGTCCCACAGTGGCAGGTGCCAAGCGCGATCCCAGGCGGCTTCCCCCGCGTCCAGAAGATCCAGCGCGAGATCGTCATCGTTGGAGAGCAGGCCGGTGGCGTGGTGGCCCAAACCAACAATCACCGCGCCGGTGAGGGTGGCAATATCGACCACGCTGGCCGGGGTAAAGCGCTCGGCGTAGGTCAGCGCATCGCACAGCACCAAGCGACCTTCCGCGTCGGTATTCAGCACTTCGACGGTCAGGCCTTTGAGGGTTTTGATAATATCGCCGGGCTTGGTGGCGTGGCCGTCGGGCATGTTTTCCGCGGCGGCGACGATAAACACCAGATTGAGCTTGGGTTTGATTGCCAATACGGCTTTGACGGTGCCGAAGACACTGGCCGCGCCGCACATGTCAAACTTCATTTCGTCCATGCCTTCGCCGGGCTTGAGCGAAATACCGCCGGTATCGAAGGTAATGCCTTTGCCGACCAAGACATGGGGCGCTTCGTCGGCGTTTTCGGCGCCCTGGTACTTCATTACGATCAGGCGTGTCGGCTCTTTGCTGCCGCGGCCTACGGATAGTAGCGAGCCTGCGCCCAGGGCTTCCAGTGCTTCTTCATCAAGAATATCGACCTCGAGCGCGCCTTGTGAGTCGCGCCCCAACTGCTCTGCCTGCTCGGCTAAGTAGCGGGGTGTGCAGATATTGGCGGGCAGGTTACCCAGGGTACGGGTGTAGTTGACTCCCTGGCCAATGGCGTTGCCCACTAATGCGCCTTGCTTGACCTGCGGAACCGCGTCAGCATCGCTGATAATTAATGTCAGCTTGGTAAGGCTGGGCGCAGGCGCAGGTGACGATTTGAACTGATCAAAACGATAAATCGCCCGTTCAACGGCTTCCATGACCTTGCGCGCTTTCCAGGCCGCGTCGCGATCGGCCAATGGGATATCACCAAACACTACGCTTGCTTCGTCGATGGGCAGTTTCACCAACGCGGTCATGGCCGCATCCAGCGCCTTGATAAAGGCCGCTTCCTGACATTTTTCGCGCTCACCCAAGCCCACCAGTAAGATACGTTCGGCGCCCAGGCCCGGTGCAAAGGGTACCATTTGCACGTTGCCCAGCGCGGCGTCAAAGTCGCCGCGTTCCAGCAACTGACCGATTAGGCGTTCACTGGCGTCGTCCAGCTTGGCGACAGTGGGCAGAAGGTCGCCCCCTTTAAAAACCGGCACCAACAGACAAGGTGTTTCAGCTTTGGCTGGGTTTGCGGTCTGAACGGAAAATTCCATGACGGCTCCAACAAGACAAGCATCGAGGGATTCGGGATAATGCCCCGTTGCTTTTGATTTTGAAAAGGCACAGTGAATAGTTTGATTAGTGTACCCAAGCCATACGCTTATTGCATGGCATCCTGCACGTCTAGCCGGAGAGCGCGTTGATTTTATTTCGGTATCTAACTCGCGAAGTGTTACTCACCATGTCAGCGGTTGCTGGTATTCTGCTGTTGGTGATCATGGGCAGCCGCTTTATCCGCTATTTTTCGGACGCAGCCGAAGGCGATATCCCCGTCACCATGTTGGGCAGCCTGATGATGTTTCACCTGCCTGGCTTTATGGAACTGATCCTACCGCTGTCGTTTTTTCTTGGCATTCTGCTCGCTTACGGGCAGCTCTATATGAACAGCGAAATCACCGTGATGGTCGCTTGCGGGATGAGCCCCACACGGCTGTTGAAAGTGACCTTGCTGCCCGCCAGCGTGGTGGCGGTACTGGTCGGGGTCTGCAGCCTTTGGTTGACGCCTTTGGGGCGCTGCAAACCGAGACTGCTCTGGAAGAGCAGCGTAGTCGTCTGGACGTTTCGGTACTTGCCCCAGGTCGCTTTCAGGAGTTTGGCGGTGGCCGTACCGCCTATATAGGCAGCTTCTCTAGCGACGGTACGGAAATGCAGGATGTGCTGGTGCACGAGCAGAACCAGCCCGGCGACGAAGGCACTCACGACTACGTTACCCGGGCGGCATCGGGCTATCAGGAAACCCGGCTCGAAACGGGTAGCCGTTTTCTGGTGCTGAATGATGGCGAACGTTATGGGGTGACGCCAGGCCAGCAGAGCGCCGAACGCCTTACGTTTGAACGCTATACGTTGCGACTGGGGTTGAATCGCGACCGACAGGAGCTGGATTCCTTGGAGTATGCCACCACGCCTGCACTGTGGAACGACCCCAACCCCCGTGCCCAGGCCCAATGGCAGTGGCGTGCGGGTCTGCCATTAATGGTGTTTGTGTTGGCCTTGATGGCGCAACCGCTTTCCCGGGTTAATCCCCGCCAGGGGCGCTTTGGCAAACTGCTCCCCGCCGTCTTTTTATACGTCGCCTATCTCAGCCTGCTGCTGGCAGTGGTTGATGCCATTGGCAGCGGCACCTGGCCGACTACGTTGGGTGTGGCCGGTACACGGAGTGTTCTTAGGGTTGGGCCTGCTACTGCTGTGGCGCTCGCAACGTAAGGGGATGCGCTAATGGTGCTTGATCGTCTTGATCGTTACATTGCCCGCAACGTCCTGGCGGCCATTGTCGTCGTTCAATGTGTGCTGCTGGGGCTGGATATTACCATCGCCTATATCGATGACTTAGGCGATGTTCAGGCGGGCTATACCGCCTTTGATGCGCTGCTTTACCTGCTCATGCGCACGCCTTGGCGTTTCTATCAGTACGCCCCGGTGGCGGTGTTGATTGGCGCACTCATTGGCTTGGGCAGTATGGCCTCTAGCAATGAGCTCACTGTTATGCGCGCCGCGGGCCGCCCTGGCACGCATTGTGTGGGGGGTGATGAAGCCAGTGCTGGTGGTGGTCGTTGTAGTGCTGTTAGTCGCCGAGTATGTCAGCCCACGCACCGAGCAGTATGCCGAGGCGTGGCGGTTGGAAAAGCTTCAGGGCGAAGGCGCTATGCTGACCAGCCGCAGCGGCTGGCAGATCGAGGGCAACAGCGTCTACCGTTTCGGCGCGATTCGTGCCGATGATGTGGTGCTCGATCTAACCCGCTACCGCTTTGATGACCGCCAGCTAGTCGAAGCCACTTACGCTCAGCGCGCCCGTTGGGAAGACGATGCCTGGCGGTTGGAAAATGTCGCGACCACACGTATTTATGCCGACCACACTGAGTCCGAACAGACGGCAAGCATGGGTTGGGACACCTCCTTTACGCCCACTCAGCTAGAGCGGCTGCTGCGCGATATCGAGAGTCAGGCGCCCAGCGAGCTGTGGGCCTATGCCCAGTTTCTAGAAGCACAGGGCCTGAAGAATGACCAGGCACTGCTCTATTTTTGGCAGAAGATGCTGATGCCGCTCACCATGGGTTCGCTGGTGCTGATTGCCGCCTCCTTTGTATTTGGCCCGCTGCGCACCGTGGCTGCAGGCACCCGGGTGTTTTACGGCGTTGTCACCGGGCTGAGCTTTAAGTACGTTCAGGATCTGCTGGCGCCCGCCTCGACGATTTTTGGCTTCTCTCCCGTTTGGGCGGTGCTGGTGCCGACACTGGCATGCGCCGGGGTCGGGATCTACTTTCTACGTCGCAACGGTTAATGCCGCATTGGCAGCGCTGATACTTATCGCCTAAAAACCGCTCATAAACAGCCAGGAGCTGAGAAAGAATGAGGGAGACACGACGCTTTACTCAGTTGGACAGCGTATGGCCAGCGGGCCTTGGTCGCCGTTTGGGCGCCATGCTGTACGACGGCTTTTTGGTCACCGCGATTTGGATCGCGGTGACCGTCGTGCATATGCTGTTTTTCCGCTATGTGCTGGGTCAGCAGCCCGAAGAGATTGGCACCACGGCCAGTGATATCTGGAGCCTGCGCCTTATGCTGGTGTTTTTGTCACGCTGTTTTTTGTTTTTTCCTGGTCGCGCGGGGGGATGACCTTGGGTATGCAGGCGTGGCGGCTGAGGGTGCAAACGGCAGAAGGCCGTTCGCTGAACCTGAAGCAGTGCCTAATCCGCTGCGCGGTGGCGTGGCTCTCGCTGCTGGCCTTGGGCTTGGGCTACTTATGGGTGCTGTTTGATCAACAGCGGCGTAGCTGGCCGGATATCGCATCCAACACGCAAACGGTGGTTTTGCCGAAAAATAATTTTATCGGGCATCGGCCATTTTTTTGGAAAAGCGTCGCTTCGACAATATCTTATCGCGCTCCCCATATTTACTAAGACGAATGGCTAGCAAAAGCAGTAATTTCTACTTGATAAGATGTATGCGAATCATTTACATTCATCTCATGATTTCCATGAGGTGTCGCCATGTACGTTTGCGTGTGCAAGGGAGTAACCGACCATCAAATTCGCCAGCACGTTAGCGACGGAGCGCGCAGCTGGCGAGAAGTACGCGAGGCAACCGGCTGCGCAACGCAGTGCGGCAAGTGCGCGTGCTATGCTAAATCAATTACCCGCGATGCCGTTCAGGAAGCACGCCAAGAGGCCGATTTGGGACTCGCTTACGCCGTGTGACGCGAATCACTATTGTTAGGGTTATCTTTAGCAAATAACTGATTTGCTTGAACTTTTAGTCATCTTATCTATACTCTCAGAAACGCTGGGAGTATAGCTATTTGCGTCTATACTCTTCTCCAAACGTAACTGCTTGATCGTATTGTCTAAACTAGATTAAACATCAGCATTACAGTAGAAAAGGTGACGTTATGAAAGGTGATACGAAAGTTATTGAGCATCTTAATAAGGCGCTCGGCAACGAACTGGTTGCGATCAATCAGTACTTTTGCACGCCAAAATGTACAAAGATTGGGGCCTGAAAGCCCTCGCCAAATGGGAATACGATGAGTCCATCGAAGAGATGCAGCACGCTGACAAGATCATCGAGCGCATTCTGTTCCTTGAAGGTATCCCTAATCTGCAGGATCTGGGCAAGCTGCACATCGGTGAAAACGTCAAAGAGATGCTCGAAAGCGATCTGAAAATCGAGCACGACGGTCGCAACGACTACATTGAAGCGATCACCTATTGCGAAAGCGTTAAAGACTACGTCACCCGCGATATGCTGCGTGACCTGCTTGCTGATGAAGAAGATCACATCGATCACATCGAAACCGAGCTGGGTTTGATCGACAAAGTGGGCATCCAGAACTATATGCAGCGCCAAATGCAGATGGCAGGCGACGAGTAAGTCACTCGCTGTTGCTCGCTTAATAAAAGCTAGCCACCCACACTAGATACACAGAAGCCAGTCAGTACTCACTGACTGGCTTTGTTCATTCCAAGACATCTCAAGCCTCATGGCGCTTTCGGTACCCCCGCTCTATTACCCCTTCCTGTGAAAACCTGCGTTCGAATGTCATAAGCCTGACACGGTAATGCTGTTTGATAGTCCAGTTGATGCTGCACGTTTAATGGCATAACCAGATGTTTCTTCGGCTCAGGCAAGGAATCAACCTTCATCATGACATTCACACGTACACCCTCACTGTTGGCGCTCGCTATTACGCTGGCTGCGTCACATTCGGTCAGCGCGGCGGATAAGCACTTCAACCGCATTGCCAGCTTCGCTATCCCCAGTAACATGGCGGAGGGCGAAGACCGTAGCCGGGAAACCTCGGCGGAAATTATCGCTGGCTCCGGCGATGGTATGACGCTGGTTTACTCGGACAGCCCGCTGGGCGTGATCGGGCGCATCGATATTAGTGACCCCGCTAATCCGCAGCCGCTGGGCAATATTGATGTCGGTGGCGAGCCCACCGCGGTGACGGTGCTCGGCAATATCGCCTATGCCGGGGTGAATACCTCGGTCTCTTATAGCGAGCCTTCCGGGCAGCTGCTCACCATCGATATCGAGAGCGGTGAAATACTGGCCTCCTGCCCCTTGAACGGCCAGCCCGATAGTGTGGCGGCCTCAGCGGCGCCCGAGGGGCGTTTCGTCGCCGTGGCCATTGAGAACGAGCGCGATGAAGACGCTGGCGACGGTCGTGTGCCGCAGATGCCCGGCGGCTCTGTTGCCCTTGTGGAGATCAATGATGCAGGAGAAGTTAACTGTAACAGCCTGCTCTACGCCAACGTGACCGGGCTTGCCGAGATCGCCCCCGAGGATCCCGAGCCAGAGTTTTTGGATATCAATGCTTTAGGTGAGATTGCGGTCACCCTGCAAGAGAATAACCACCTGGCGGTGATCGACCATACTGGCAAAGTGGTGTCGCACTTCAGCGCCGGGGCGGTGGATCTGGACGGGATTGATGCCAGTGATGATGGTGCGCTGATCTTTAATGAGCAGCAGGCTCAGCGCCTGCGTGAGCCGGATGCGCTGCAATGGATTGACAGCGATCACTTTGCCATTGCCAACGAAGGCGATATGGATGGCGGCTCCCGGGGCTGGAGTATCTTCCATAAAAGCGGCCGCTTAGTGTATGAGTCTGGGGCGGATTTCGAGCACGCCGTGATTGAGGTTGGCCACTACCCCGATAAGCGCTCGGATGCCAAGGGCAGCGAGCCGGAAGGGATGGAGTTTGCTGTTTTTGACGGCACGCCCTATGTATTCCTGCTCTCCGAGCGGGGTTCGCTAGTGGGGGTTTACGACGTTAGCAACCCTGCCGAGCCGCAGCTCAGCCAACTACTCCCCTCGGGTCTTTCCCCGGAAGGTGCGGTGGCGATTCCCAGCCGTGGCCTGCTGGCTACCGCCAACGAGACTGATCTGGGCGAAGAGGGCGGCCCGCGCTCCCATGTCATGATCTACCAGTATCAGGACTCGCCCGCGGTCTACCCCACGCTCACCTCGGCGGGCAGCGACGAGCTGATCGGCTGGGGGCACTCTCTGGCATGGTCGCCGCTGATGGCGTGCTCTATGCGGTCAACGATAGCTTCTACAGCGCTCAGCCGCGCATTTTTACCATTGATCCTTCCACGTCACCCGCGCGGATTACCGCTGCGCTGGATGTGACCCGTGATGGTGAGCCTGCTCTGGGGCTTGATATGGAAGGCATTACCACCGATGGCGAGGGGGGCTTCTGGATCGCTTCCGAAGGCAATGACAAAGGGCTTGCCAACACCCTCTATCATGTTGGTGCTGACGGCGAGATTGATCAGGGCGTTGCGCTACCCGAGGTGCTCGCCCAGCAGGCACTCAAGTGGGGATTGGAGGGCGTTACCCGAATCGATCATCAGCTTTGGCTGGCGGTGCAGCGTCCCTGGAAGGATGACCCCGAAGGCATGGCGAAACTGCTGCGCTACGATCTCGATAGCGGCGAGTGGGGCGCTGTTCACTACCCGCTGGAGCGTGTTGATGGGGGCTGGGTAGGCCTTTCTGAGATTACCGCGTACCAAGGCGATCTCTATCTGATTGAGCGTGACAACCGCATCGGCGCAGATGCCCAGGTCAAGCAGGTGACCCGGGTCGCTTTGGAAGGCCTGACGCCAGCGCCACTAGGCGGTGAGCTACCGGTGGTTGAGAAACACCTCGTGCGCGATCTGATTCCCGACCTGGCCAGCTATAACGGCTTTGTGGTGGACAAGATTGAAGGGATGGCCATCAATGAGCAGGGCCATGCCTGGTTGGTCAGCGACAACGACGGTGTAGATGACAGCAGTGGCGAGACCTACTTCTGGTCGATACCGCTGGAGTAACGGCGGAGCGGTTCAGGTGCAACGGGCAGCCCAGTGGCTGCCCGTTTTGCATGGTAAGTTGGAAGTAGCGTTGGGCGGGAGCTCTTTGCGCCTAACGCGCTGGTCGGCGGGAGCCTGCAAGACTGGAAAGCGACACCGCCAGTACCGACAGCAAAATCAGCGCCAGCGCAGGAATCAGCACCGCCCAGGGGCGCGCTCAATATAGGGCATGCCTTCGGCCAGTATCAGCCCCCACTCTGGAGAAGGCGGGCGCGGCCCAAGGCCAAGAAAGCCCAGGGCTGCCAAGGCCAGTGCTACCCCGGCAAACGCAGCATGGCGTGGCGAAATACCGGGCCAAGCACGGCGGGCAGAATGTAGCGGCTCATAAAGCGAAAGTGGCCCACGCCCAGGATCGGTGTGATGCGCACATGGGGCTGGGCTTTGGTTTCCGCGACCAGGGCGGCGGTGTGGGCCGCCAGCGGTGCCCAGGCCACGGCAGTCACCGCAATAATCGCCCCACTGGCGCTTGGCCCCATCACACCCGCGACGATAAGCCCTGCAATGGCAGGCGGTGTTGCCTTGGTGATTTCAATCGGGCCGGTGGCTAGCCGGGGGCTAGGCCAATCAGTAACCCTAGCAGCAAAGAAAAGAACACCACGACCGTCGCCATACCCATGGTGGATAGCGCTCCATGGGCTACCCGCGCCAGAATATCCCGGCCGGTGCCGTCGGCGCCCAGCGGCAACGCCAGGCTGGGCGGCTGTAAACGCATAAAGGCCGAGCTAAACGGGTCGCGGCCAATCCCCGCTGCCACCAGTACCACCAGCAGCCCAATCGCGATTGCGGGCACCACCCATGCCCAGCGCTGAACGCTTTGCTCGTGCTGTGCCACGGGCAGCGCCCCAAGTCGAAAAGCCCGGCCTAACAGCAGTGCGCGGCCAATATTGGCTAAGCTGCCTAACACAATGGCAATAATCAGCAGAATCAGAATGCCGGTTTGCAGGGCTGGCATATCCTGGGCTGATGCGGCGCCCAGGGTGGCTCGGCCAAGGCCGGGAATCGAAAACACCTGCTCGACGGCGATGGCCCCGCCGGTCAGGGCGACCATCACCATGCCCACCTGGGGCATTAGGCTGGGCAGGGTTCTGCGCAGTGCTGCCAGGGTAATCCTGCTGCGGGAAAAGCCCGCCACGTTCCAGGTGGCAACCCAGCGCTCGGTGAAGGTGGCCGCAAGGCCGTCGCTAAACAGACGCCCCAGCAGGCCGCCCGCCGGAAGGCCTAGGGCAACGGCAGGCAGTACCGCGTAGCTGAGGCCACGCCACCCGTAAGGCGGCAGCCAGTTTAGCCAGGCAGCAAAGATCACCAGCAGGATGGAGGCCAGCAGAAACTCGGGCAGCGCCGTGAGCGCGGCGCCCATCGCCCCGGATGATCGGCTGACCTGGCCATTTAAACCACGACGCACCACGGGCACACAAATCAGCGTAGCGGTGACGACGGCCACCAGCATGCCAAACGCCATTAGGGTGAGGGATACCTGGGCGCTTTTTAGCATGCCCGGCAGTACAGGGGCGCCGGAAATCCAGGAGTTACCCGCATCGCCCTGCAGCAGCCCCATCAGCCAGCTCTGCAGCTTCTCGACGGGGCCTAGATCCAAACCCAGCTGGGCGCGAATAGCGGCTAGCGCCTCGGGCGTCGCTTCCTGCTCGGCAGAGCGCGCCCGCAAAATGCTCAGCGCTGGATCTCGGCCGGATAACCACGGCAGTAGCCCGACCAGCACCACCACGCAGGCTAATGTTATCAGGCGTGACAGCAGCGGAATAAAGGGTTCGATACGCAAGCTGCGCCATAGGCGCAGCGGTGTTGCGGTGGTCATGCGCGGCGTAACCTCAAGAGTCACTGTCGGCGTCAATGGACGTCTTCTCAGTGATCAGCATACGTTCGCGGGGGTCACGCTCGGCGTTGGTAACCCGGGCTGATTCCCCCTGAATGACGCGCTCGTGGAGCATGGGTATCGCTGCATCGGTGCGCAGAATGGCCGCTTCCGCATCGATAATCGCTTGGCGACGTTCATCGCCGGTGGGCAGTACCGCCGCCTTGGCCAGCGCTTCATCCACCGCCGGGTCGCACAGTTGGGCGATATTGAAGGAGCCTGCGCAGGCGAAGTCGCTAAACATATAAGCCACCGGGTCGCCGGAGTCGAGGACGGTGGCTCGGGAGAGAATAAAGGCATCAAACTCACCGGCAAGGGCGTCCGCTTCGATATGCGCGTACTCACGCACTTCCTGGTTAACGCTAAAGCCTGCTTGGGTCAGCTGTTGCTCAAGCAGTACGGCGACTTCGGGTAGCTCGGCGCGGTCGGTAAACGTCGCCAGGGTGATCTCGGTACCGTTGGGATCGGTGGGCGCAGTGCGATCCTCAATCGGTGTACGGTAGTTGCTTGCCCAGGCCAGTGCGGGGCCGAGCAGCCCTTCGGCGATATCGGCGCGGCCTTCGTAAACGGTATTGACGATAGCGGGGCGGTCAATTGCTTCACGGGCGGCGGCGCGCAGGCCGGGGTCGCTCATGGGGCCTGATTCGGTATTCAAATAAAGCGTATTGGTGCGCGGCATGGGCACCTCAAAGACTAACTCAGGGTCGAGCAGGGCGACCTGGGAGACCGGGATGGCTTCCACCACATCGGCCGCGCCAGTTCTCAGGGAGGCCGCCCGGGCCGTGCCATCGGGCACATAGTCGGCGTCAATGCCGGCCACTGTGGCCGGTTCGCCCCAGTAGTCGTCAAAGCGGTCTAACCGGGCGCTGGTAGTGCCGTTGATCTCTTTTAACACGAAGGGGCCGGTGCCCGCTTCAATGGGGTTAACCCGGCCATCTTCGTCGTAGGCGCTGGCCGCTAAAATCGCCAACTGCGGGCTTGAAAGGCGGTTAGGAATCAGCGGGTCAGCTTTTTCCGTGCGCACAATCACCGCGTTATTGCCATCGGCTTCGATGGTCATGTTCACACCGTCTAAAATCCGTGGTTTCGGGGCGGCCTGGGTGGCGGCGGTGAGTGAGTTCACCACATCCTGGACTGTTAGTGGCGTGCCATCATGAAACTCAACGCCATCACGAACCACAAATCGCCAGGTGTTGGCATCCAGCTGTTCCCACTCGGTGGCCAGGAACGGCTGGGGGTCGCTGCTGGCATCCAGACGAATCAGCGTTTCCGCCGTGCTCCAGCGGGATAGCTTAAAGGCATCGTCGGAAAGTGGCGTTAAGCCAGAGCGCGGTGGTTGTAGCATTGCCACGCTAATACGCTCACCGGTTTCGGAAGAGGTGCTCTCGCGCTGTTCATCAAAACAACCGGCAAGCAGTAGCGGCGTGGCAAGGGCAACGGGCAGAGACAGGCGAAGCGAGCGGCGTAACATCGTAACGACTCCTAAAAATAAGCGGCTAGTAAGACCTGGAAAATGAACAACGGCACAGCCTTGCGGTGTGCAAATGGTTAAACACTGCCTCAAGCGCACTCAATGCAGCTCAAGGGGTGCATCAAAACGGCGTGGAGGATTTACACCAACGCTTCAACCTCCGCGGCATTGCAGTCGGGGAGTGCGCATCTGGGCAGTTGCGTTACTGCGTTGATTAACGCCCAGGTTGCCGGGTGGCGGGGGTTGCGCCATAGCTCCGCGGTTGGGCGGTCTTCGACGATATTGCCGTCATCCATTACCAGCGTGCGCTGGCACAGTTGGGCGACCACCGATAAATCGTGGGACACCATCAGTAGCCCGGTACCACTCTCATCGCAGAGGTTTTTCATCACGCTAATAACCTGAGCACGCACCGGCAGATCAAGGCCGCTAAGTGGCTCATCGGCCAACAAAAAGCGCGGGCGGGTGGCAATTGCCCGGGCAATGGCCACCCGCTGTGCCTGGCCGCCGGAAAGTTGATGGGGCTGGCGATCCAAAAACGGCGCGTCCAGGCCGACCTGCGCCAGAGCTTCTCGCGCGCGTTCGCCAGGGTCACAATCGACGTGCAGCCGAATCAACGGCTCACTGACCAGGGCGCGAACGCTCATGCGTGGATCGAGCGACGAGGCCGGGTCTTGGGGAATGTATTGAACCGCCCGACGGTACCAGCGTAGTTGGGCAGTGGAGCCGGGGCGCACAGGTTGGTGCTGACAGGTAATCGAACCACTATCGGGCGCTTCAATGGCCAGCAGCGCGCGCAGCAGGGTGGTTTTGCCCGAACCGGAGACGCCCACGAGGCCCACCCGCTCGCCTGGATAAAGGCTCAGATCGATGTCGTGCATAATCCGTTTGCGCTCGCCCGCTCGCCAAAAACACCTCGCGGGGAAGGGGAGACACTTTTATTGAGCCCGTGTGCGCAGAGAAACGCTTCGCTGCTATTAAAGGCGGCTCTTTCAATAGGTGGCAACGGGGTTGGCATCTAGGCGCTCTTCAAAAGATCGTTTGGAGTTAAAACATCGGCGGCTGCCTGAGGGCTTAGCGTTGACGGCTGAACGTTATGCGCTGCGGCGACCAGTTCCTGGGTAAAGGCATGCTGCGGGTCGGTAATCAAAGTGTCTAACTCGCCGCTTTCGATCATCACGCCGCGTTCAATAATCACTGCTCGCTGGCAGAGCTGTGAGGCGGCGTGCAGATCGTGGGTAATGAACAGCATGGCGGTGCCCGAGTGGTCGGTATGCTCGCGTAGTGCGCTCAGCACTTGGGCTTGAGTGACCACATCCAGTGCCGTGGTGGGCTCATCGGCCACCATCAGTGAGGTTTTGCACGCCATGGCCAGGGCAATGCAGACCCGCTGGCGCTGCCCACCGGAAAGCTCGGCGGGTGTCCGCTGGATTAATCGTTTGGGGTCAGGAAGATCCATTGATGCCAGCAGCGCCATGGCCGCTTGTGTGGCAGCCTTGCGCGATAGGCCGTGATGGCGGATAAACGGTTCGCGCAACTGGGAACCAATGGAAACCAGAGGATTAAGGGCTGAAAGTGAGTCTTGAAACACCATCGAAACGCGGGTTTCTGCCCGGCGCCGTGCGGCGGGAAGGGCAATCGCCTCTTGGCCTTGAATGCGAATGCTGCCCTCGACTTGGGCATGAGGCGGTAAAAGCCCTAATACCGCTTTTGCAGTGAACGATTTACCCGACCCCGACGCGCCTAGCAGGCAGACACGCTCGCCGGGCATCACATCGAAAGAGAGCCCATCGACGATCTGCTGTCGGCCAATTTGAATGCCCAGGCCACGCACGGATAAGACAGGTTTAGGTACGGATAGCGTGGAGTTACTGCGCATTGACAACATCTCTGGCGGGGTCGGTAAGTTATAAACGATCGTTATGATATAACGTTTGATTGTTGGGCGGCAATACGGATAGCGCTAAGGCGTTTAGTGGCAGGAAAAGTGGCAGCTTGAGAAGGAATCAACGGATATAAAAAAAAGCGCTGAAAAATCAGCGCTTTTTAAGTAGTTAAGCGGTACCTGCGGCCGGTTTGCGACGGGTTATTTTGCGGCGTTGGCAGCGAGAAGTTCTTGCGTGCTGAAGTTGTCGGCTGGCTCGTCCACCGCAAAGGTCGCCCGGCTCAAACGGCGTACACGCTTCATAAACAGCGCAATGCAGATCAGTGTGCCCAGTGCCGCCACCACATAGCTTAGCTGCAGCGGCAGGCCAAAACCGATCGGCGCGTAGGCTAAGTAGGTGAACGTTGCCATGGTCATAAAGGTAGCGGGGATCGAGGTAATCCAGTGAGGCTTACGCGACAGCACCAGGTACATGGTACCTACCCATAGCGCGATCACGGCGGTGGTTTGGTTGGCCCAGGAGAAGTAGCGCCACAGCAGCGTGAAGTCCATATGCGTTAAGGCGTAGGAGACCACAAACAGCGGCAGGGCAACCATGACACGCTTCACAATCGGCTTTTGATCGATCTTGATATAGTCAGCGATAATCATCCGCGCGCTGCGGAAAGCGGTATCGCCCGAGGTGATCGGCAGCACAATAACGCCGAGTACCGCCAGGGTGCCGCCAATCGCGCCGAGCATGGTGGTAGACACTTCGCTGACCACCGCGGCGGGGCCACCAGCGGCCAGTACATCGGAAAGTGACTGGTCGCCGTAGAACAGGCTCATGGCAGCGGCCGCCCAGATCATCGCGATAATGCCTTCGGTGATCATCATGCCGTAGAATATTTTGCGCCCGTTGGTTTCGTTTTGCGTGGTGCGCGAAATAATGGGGGTTTGAGTGGCGTGAAAGCCGGAAAGTGCGCCACAGGAGATGGTTAAAAACAGCAGCGGGAAGATCGGCGCGGCGTCGGGGTGCATGTTCTGGAACGAGAGCTCTGGAATCGGAGCGCCGGTGACAACCAGGCCAATACCGATACCTGCAGCGCTGAACAGCAGCAGAGCACCAAAGTAGGGGTAAATACGGCCGATCACCTTATCAATCGGCAGCAGCGTGGCGATCAGGTAATAAATAAAGATGGCGACAACGATCAGTGTCAGCGACAGCGAGGTCATATTGGCCAGCAGCGCCGCGGGGAGGTCACAAAGACCGTACCGACCAGCAGAAGCAGCAGAATCGCGAAGCCATTGACGACGTGCTTCATCGCTTTACCCAGGAACTTGCCGGCCAACTGCGGTAAATGGGCGCCGTGGTTACGGATCGAGATCATGCCGGTCAGGTAATCATGCACGGCGCCAGCAAAGATGCAGCCAATTACAATCCACACAAAGGCGACCGGGCCATACAGCGCGCCGAGGATCGGGCCAAAAATAGGGCCAACGCCGGCAATGTTGAGTAACTGGATAAGCGAGTTGCGCGTCGTGTTCATCGGCACATAGTCGATGTTATCGCGCATGCTGAAGGCGGGCGTCTGGCGTTTACGGTTAGTCACAAACACGCGTTCAACGAACTTCCCATAGGTAAAGTAGCCCGCTATTAGCAGCAGGATCGATACAATAAAGGTGATCATCTAAGGTACCTAGAGCAGTAAGGGGATGGGCGAGCATGCCAATGCGCACACAAGCAGGCACTTCTTTAGCAGCGCTGAATGTACAGATAAGCATTATAAAATCACAGTTAGACTTTTAGTGGGCCGTAAGCAAAACAATGGGCAGCCATGTGGCTGCCCATTTAGTCGATTAATAACGACGGAAAATCTTAAGATTCCACGACGCCGCAGGCCATCCGTGTGCCGCCGCCGCCCAGGTGGGGCTCATCTGTGTAGGTGTCGCCACCTTCATGAATCATCAAGCTGCGGCCGGGCATATCTTCCATGCTCAGGCGCGGCGCCAAAACCGGTAGGTTAGCTTCGCCATCTTCATTAACGGTCAGCACAGGGAGATCGCCCAGATGGCCTTCGCCATAGGGGCCCTGGTGGGTGCCGGTCTCTTCGGGGTCATAGTGGCCACCTGCTGAAAGTGCAGCCGTCATTTCGCCACTATCATTCTCGGCAGGATCACAGCTGGCATTCTGGTGAACGTGAAAACCGTAAACACCGGGTTCAAGATCCGTTAGCGAAGGGGTCAGCAGTAAGCCATGATCCGTATGCTCAAGGGATACGGTGCCGATTGACTCTTCATTACCCTCGGTGCTGACTTTATGCATCTCGACATCAAGCGTTTCATTGGCTTGTGCCGCTGAGGTAGCGAGCAGCAGCGAGGCGGCAATAGCGGTAAGCGGTGTTGAGAAACGTATAGTTGAATAGCGCATGTTGCTCTCCTTCCAAATCCATGGAAACGCTGTGGTAGCGTTGCTTATTCAAGGTAGCTGGCAAGCCGTTACTTTGCCACCCGCCTAGCGAGGATCCGCTGAGATATGTTGTAAATTCAGTAAAGTAGCCGTCAGTGCTTGCGTCCGTGGCACCAGCGTATCGAGTAAGCAGTACTCCTCATCAGTATGCATTTTCGCACCGACCGGGCCGAGGCCACACAGCGTGGGAATGCCCAAGCTGGCCGTCCAGCCCGCATCGGAACAGCCGCCGGTAAATTCGCCATCAACCGCAAAACCGATCGCTTTAGCTTGCGATTGATAAAGCGCAAACAGCGCGCTGCTCATACGCTCTTCAAGCGGGAAGAACTCCGACGTCTGCTCAATGGTGGCTAGCGTGCCGGGGATCTCAGGTTCGGCGATTATCGCCTCAATGGCTTGATAAAGCTGGTCACGCTGGGCGGTGGTGACAAAACGGATATCCAACTGCGCAGACGCGGAAGGCGCGACGGTGTTACGTGATACCCCGCCGGTGATGGTGCCCACATTGGTGGTAATGCCTGCCTCGTAATCGGTCAACGCATGCAGCTTGATGATTTTATGGGCGAGCGCTTCGATGGCGCTGGCGCCATCGGCATGGCTTACGCCGGAGTGGGCGGCTTTGCCGGTAACGTTGATCAAAAAGCCAGCACCTCCTTTACGCCCCGTCACCACATTGCCGCTGACGCGCCCTGGCTCGACGTTTAAGACGCCGCGAGCCCCCTCTGCCGCAGCCTCAATAAACGCCCGCCCATCCGGCGAGCCAATCTCCTCATCGGCGGTAAATAGGGCGCGAACGGGCAGCGGGCAGTGGGGCAGGCGGCTTAGCGCGCGTAGTACAAAGCAGTTCATCACCAGACCGCTTTTCATATCGGCCACGCCAGGGCCAAAGCCAAGGTTCTCTTTTGCGAATAGCCTCGGCTTGCCACGGTGCCGGTAGGAAAAACCGTATCCCGGTGGCCCATAAGTAGCGCATGGCCTTGGCCAGCCTCACCCAGTTGCGCCTCTAAAATATCGCCTGAGTCGGGGCGTTGGTGGCGTATCACCGTGATGCCATCCTGTTCGAGCCACTGGGTAATCAGGTCGGCCACCGCATCGTTACCCGCTTTGTCATAGCTGTTGGAATCGATATTGACCAGGGCCTCCAGGCAGTCAACCATTGCCTGCTGTTGCCCCTCTAGCCAATCGCAGGCTTGTTGTATTAGTGGCTCTTGCATGACGCTCGCTCCTTATGAATCTCTGCACCTTGGGCACTCAAATCCCAGAATAGCCCCGCCATTAATATAAGCGCTTCTGAGGCGATGCTGCCTAACAGGTGTTCGTCGGGGGCGTGTTGCGAACAGGACGGGTAGGAGTGGGGAACCCATAGTGTGGGTAAGCCCAGCGTCTCGGCAAATACGTCGTTGGGTAATGATCCGCCCAGGTTAGGCAGTAGCGTGGGCGTTTTATGGGTCGATAGCTGCATCGAGGTTAACGCCCAGCTCACCCAGGGGTCTTCAGGATCAAGCCGCGTTGCATTCATCTGTGACATGCGCGCCGCGCTCACTTCAATATCGTGATAGCCGTGTTGATCCAGATGGTGGCGCAAATGGGCTAAAAGTTATCCTGGTCGCTGCCCACCACATAACGCAGCTGGCAGTGGGCGTAGGCGTGGGGTGGAATCGCATTGGCCGGGGCGTCCGGGTTGCCTGCCTTCATGGCGAGCACTTCTAGCGTGTTCCAGCCAAACAAGCGCTCAGCGGGGGATAGCCCTGGCTCCCCCCAGTCGGTGTCGATGGCGGGGCATTGTCACCGACGCCCACCTCGAGCAAGGCAAGCGCTTGGCGCACGGCGTCGGGTATAGGCGCTGGGCGTAACCCTTCAATCTGGATGACCCCATTGGCGTCTACCAAGGTGGCAATCGCATTGGTTAACCGCACGGCAGGGTTTTTGAGCACGCCGCCCCAGTTACCCGAGTGGTGGGCGCCTTCACGGGCCTGTAGTTTAAGGTCAAAGTTGAAGGAACCCCGTGAGCCTAAAAACAGCGTGGGGGCGTCAGCGTTCAAACGGGGGCCATCCGAACCGATAAACACATCGGCCGCTAACTGCTCGCGATAACGGTGGCAGACCTCTTTTAGCCCCGGTGAACCGGTCTCTTCGCCCATCTCCAGCACCAGCTTGACGTTATAGCCCAGACGCCCGCCGTTGGCTTTTAGGACACAGCCCAGGGCGGCCAGATTAATCGTGTGTTGGCCTTTGTTATCGGCGGTGCCACGGCCATACCAGCGATCCCCCCGCTGGGTGATTTGCCAAGGTGACAGCCCGTCGGCCCACTGGTCATCGTAGCCACGTATTACATCGCCATGGCCGTAGGTTAATACGCTGAAGGCGGCCTCTGGCTCAACTCTTTCCGCGATAAGAAAGGGCCCAAAACCTTCCACCGGGTTATCGACGATTTCCCATGTAAAACCGAGCTGCTCAATGTCCGGAATAATCTGTTCAGTCAGGTAGCCGTGAAGCTCCGCCAGCCGATTGGGTTCCTGGCTTTCACTGCGGATGGCAATACGCGGGGCAAGCTGAGCATAAAACTCACCACCATCAAAATAGGCTTTGGCATTGTCTAAGGCGTGTTGGCGCGACATAACTATTCCTTTTAACGTGAGGCGTTAATTAACCGCTATTAGGCAAAGTGGCAGGCGACACGCGCCTGATTGCCGTGACGAGTCGCCTGAGCAGACGTCTGAGCAATAGCGCTCAGCGTTGGCGCCTGCTGTGAGCATGTGGGCTGAGCAACGGGGCATCGAGGATGAAAGGCGCAGCCCGAAGGTGGCTGTGTAGGGTCGGGCTGGCCCGCCCCAAGGCCGATATCAGGCACGCCCAAGCCGGGTTCTGGGGTCAGCGCAGAGGCCAGCAGCGCTTGGGTGTAAGGGTGGCGGGGCGCGGTGAAGATTTGTTCACGGGTACCCTCTTCGACAATTTGCCCCAGGTACATCACCGCCAGCCGATCCGCCAAATGTTCCACCACGGCGAGGTCGTGGCTTATAAACAGATAGGTAAGACCAAACTCATCTTTAAGGTCGAGCAGGAGATTGAGTATCTGGGCCTGAACCGATACATCCAGTGCAGAGGTAGGCTCGTCACAAATCACCAGGTCAGGGCGCATAATCAGTGCCCGGGCAATCGCCACCGCTGGCGCTGCCCGCCAGACATTTGCCCTGGGTATTGCTGGGCCGCGCGTTTGGGCAGCCCGACCATATCGAGCATCTCCTCGATCTTTACCGCCTGCTCCTTGGGGGTGCCAATGGCATGAATACGCAGCGGCAGGCCAACGATCTGGGCAATCCGCTGGCGGGGGTTCAGTGACGAGTAAGGATCCTGGAAAATCGGCTGTATATGACGGGCCAGTGCCTTTTGGTTAGCGTTAACAATCGCTTTGCCATTGATCAGTACATCGCCTGCGCTAGGGGGCGTCAGCCCCAGCAGCATTTTGGCCAGGGTGCTTTTACCGCAGCCTGATTCGCCCACCAGTCCCATCACCTGACCGCGGGGAACGCGCAGCGATACATTATTGACTGCCTTTAAGGTACGGGGCTTATGCAGCATGTCGCCGCCCAGTTTAAATGTTTTGGACAGCGCGCAGAGTTCCAGGGCAAGCGGGTCAAGAGGGATTTCGGCACTGCTCATAGCGTTACCTCCTGAGCGTTTATGGTTGCCGGGTTGGCTAGCTGATGGGCAAAGTGGCAGCGCGATAGGTGTCCGTCGGCGACGGTTTGCAAGGGCGGTGTGGTGTGACAAAGCTCATCCGCTTG
Organism: Vreelandella olivaria; assembly: GCA_004295565.1. Lineage (GTDB taxonomy): Bacteria > Pseudomonadota > Gammaproteobacteria > Pseudomonadales > Halomonadaceae > Vreelandella > Vreelandella olivaria. The sequence continues at coordinate 584,227 of AP019416.1, forward strand.
GTCGCAGCGATTACAAAAGGCGCAGCCGTCAACTTTCTCTACCAAGTTGGGCACTACCCCTGGAATGGCCTGCAAACGGCTGCCCGGCAGCGTTTTGCCAGGTGTCGGTATGCAGCGCAGTAACCCTTGGGTATAGGGGTGGCTGGGAGCGTGAAAAAGCGCCTGGGCAGAGGCTGTTTCAATCACTTCACCGGCATACATCACGGCAACCCGGTCGGCAATGCGCGCGACGACGCCCAGGTCGTGGGTAATGAAGATAACCGCGGTACCAAACTCCTGCTGTAAGTCGCGTAGCAGGTGCAGAATTTGCGCTTGAATCGTCACGTCCAGCGCCGTGGTAGGTTCATCGGCGATGATCAGGTCGGGTTCACACATCAGCGCCATGGCAATCATCACCGCTGGCGCAGCCCGCCCGAGAGTTGGTGAGGGTATTGGCGCATACGCTCTTCGGCGGCGCTGATACCCACCCGCTTGAGTAAATAGAGCGCACGGTCGTGGGCCGCTTTACGCGATACCCGCTGGTGACGGCGTAAGGCTTCGCAGAGCTGATTGCCCAGGGTGTAGGCGGGGTTGAGGGCGGTCATCGGCTCTTGGAAAATCATCGCCATGCGCGCACCGCGCAGGTTGCTGCGTTCGCGTTCAGATACCGTGAGCAGATCAACGCCGTCAAAGTTTAGGCAATCGGCGCTGATCTGCGCTTTGCGCGGTAGCAGGCCCATCAATGCCAGCGAGGTCATGGATTTGCCACACCCAGACTCGCCTACCAGGCAGAGCATTTCGCCGCGCTCAACGTGAAAATCGATGCCCCGCACGGCGTGAAGCGTGCCTTTGGCGACGGGTAAATCAACGCGTAGCTGTTTTACGCTGAGTAGTGGTGAGGCTGGCGCTGTTGAACGCCCAGCTGAGGATTGATTACTCATTGCGGCCTCCCGGTGCGCTTAGGTCGCGCAGCCCATCACCTAGCAGGTTAATTGCCAGCACCAGCACAAACAGGGCACTGCCGGGGATCGTAATGACCCAGGGCTGAAAGAACATATAGGCTTTGCCCTCGGCGATCATCAGCCCCCAGGAGGGCGAGGGCGGCTGCACGCCCATGCCCAGAAACGACAGCGTCGCTTCAAGCAAAATGGCGTTGGCGACTTCCAGGGTGGCCACCACAATGAGGGCGCCGACGATATTGGGCAGCACTTCGCGCAGCAAAATGTAGTGCAGGGGGCAGCCCAATGCCTGGGCGGCCTGGACATATTCGGCGTCACGCAGTTGCTGGGTGGCTGAGCGGGCAACCACGGCAAAGCGATCCCAGAGCAGCAGTCCTAACAGCAGCGTAACGGTGAGCATCGAGCCACCGATCAGCGAGGCCATGGCCAGGGCCACTAACACCACCGGCATGGCCAGGCGGGTGGTGAGCAGGTAACTGACCACCGCATCAATGCGCCCGCCAAAGTAGCCCGCCAACACGCCCAAGGTGGTACCAATCAACCCTGAAATCAGCGCGACCACTATGCCGATAAAGAGTGAAATGCGGGTGCCATAAATCAGCCGGCTCAGATAGTCACGACCAAGGCGGTCGGTGCCTAACGGTGTGTCCAACTCCCCGTTTCGTGCCAAAAAGGGGGCACCATGCGGTTTGCGGTGTTCTGTAAATAAGGATCATGAGGGGCCAGCCAAGGTGCCAGGAGCGCAACGATCCCCAAGGACGTAATGATCAATAATCCGATCGCCAAGCTGCGGTTGTTAAGCGTGCTGCGAAATAGGCGTGACTGCCAAGTAGCGGCCAGCGGTTGTTCTGCGGCCACCTGTGGGGAAAGGATATTTGCCATGGTGTTCTCCGTTAACGCGCGCGCAGGCGGGGTCGAGGACGGCGTTGAGAATGTCGGCCAGCAGCGTCAACACGATATAAAACAGCGCAATGATCAGAACGATGGCCTGCACCACTGGATAGTCATTGCGGGAAATAGCGTTCCAGGCCAGTTGCCCCAGACCGCGCAGCGAAAAGACGGTCTCGATAACCACCGAACCGCCGAGCATAAAGCCCAACTCCACGGCGGCCAGCGCCACCACTGGAATCACTGCATTGCGTAGCGCGTGTTTGAAGATCACCGAACCAGTTCGCAGCCCTTTGGCTCGTGCGGTACGGATGTAATCCGCCTCAAGTACTTCCAGCATGCCGCTGCGGGTGAGCCGCATCATGGCGGGGGTGGCGTAGTAACCCAGCGCAACGGCGGGCAGCACAAAGCCTTGCCAGCTATCACTGCCTGCGGCTGGAAACCACTGCAGCTTGACGGCAAACAGGATGATCAGCGTTAAGCCAAACCAGAAATTCGGCATCGCCTGACCGGTCACCGCAATCGCCATGGCCATGCGGTCTATCCAACTGCCACGCTTGAGGGCGGCCACTACACCGAGTGGAATAGACACGAAAAGGGCTATCGCCAAGGACATCACACCCAGGGTCATGGTCACCGGTAAGCGCTCGACCACCAGATCCATAACATCGCTCTGGTAGTAGTAAGAGCGCCCAAAGTCGAGCTGTACGGCTCCCCAAAGCCAACTGGTAAACTGCTGAATCACCGGGCGATCCAGGCCGTAATCCGTTCGGATTTGTTCTACCTGCTCGGCGGTGGCCTCGGGGCCGCCTATGGAGAGCGCCAGGTCACCCGAGAGCTGTAGCAGACTAAAGCAGAGCACCGAAATGGTGAACGCGACGCTAAGGGCTATCAGCGTGCGTTTGAAAACAAATGCCCACATAAAGCATCACTCCCTCGCTGCGGAAAGCTAGCCGTGGCGAGATTGCCACGGCTGCCATTACGTCGATCACACGCCGTTACTTCCAGCTCGCCTCGTAGAAACGCGGGAGTTCGTCCGGGTAGGCGGTGAAGTCGAGATCAGCGGTGTGGGCGTAATAGGTGGAGTAGGAGAATAGCGGCGCCCAGTACGCTTGCTCGGAGATGCGGGCGAACGCTTTTGGTAGTGCTCTAAGCGCACATCAGGATCTACCGAGGTGTCGGCGGTCTGAAGCCACTCTTGCACTTGGCTGTCCTGCCAGAGATCGTCAATACCGCCTGTGAAGTAGACGCTCACGAACGCCGAGACATCGTTAATAGAAAAGGAGCCCCAGGCTTTAAACGACATATCGGTTTGGCCGTTACGCTGAAGCTCCAGTAGTGCAGGGGAGGTCATAAAGCGCAGGTTGGCATTGATGCCTACCGCGCGTAGGTCGCCAATCATCGCTTCGGCGTAATCGCGTTCCCGGTAGGCATGAAGGTCGATATCAAAGCCATCGGCGTAACCCGCTTCGGCGAGCAGTTCACGGGCTTTTTCAGGGTCGAACTCATACTCAATAACGTCTTGTGTTTCACAGCCGAACTGAGTGGGAAAGCAGGGGGCGTAGAGGGCCTGGCTGCCGCCGCGTACTAGATCATTAGCGAGGCCTTCCCGATTCATGGCGTGGTTAATGGCTTGGCGCACGCGAATATCATGTAACGGCGAATCTTCTCGGGTCGCGGAGTCCAGGCCGATATAGCCGACGCGCATGGTTTCGCCGCCCAGTACGCTAAGCTGGGGCATACCGCCTAAGGATTCAGCTTGATCCGAGGGTACGCGCCAGATCCAGTCGACTTGCCCCGACATCAATTGCGCCATACGAGAGTCCGCATCGGCAATCGCCTTGAACTCGATATTGGCGATCTCCGGCTGACCAATGGGGCTATCGGTAAAGTAGTCATCAAAGCGCGTCAGGCTGACGCCATCCCCTGGGCGGACGTTGGTAATCCGGTAAGGGCCGGTGCCTACGGGCTCGCGGCTAAAGCCCTCGATACCCACTTCCTGGAAATACTCATCGGGATAAATCGGCATCGGGCCGGCGAGGTACTCAAGGGCCGCTGGGAAAGGCTCTTTAAGATGAATGCGAACCTGGTAATCATCCAGTTTCTCGACGCTTTCAATCCAGTCGACATTCTGGCGTGTCACCACCCGTGACTCCGGTGACACCGCATAGTTAAAGGTGAAAACAACATCGTCGGCGTCGAAGGCCTCGCCGTTGTGAAAGGTCACGCCCTCGCGAAGCACAAGATCCAAGGTCGAGTCATCGACCCACTCCACCTCTGTCGCCAAGCGCGGTTCGTACTCGTTGGTTTCAGGGTTGCGGTAAATCAGCGTGTCCCAGGCCAAATGGGCGAGGATAACGCCTTCGCGCAGGTTGTTGTGGTAGGGGCTAACGTTCTCAGGTTCGCTGTCAGAAGCATAGACCAGCGTGTCATTGGCCTTGCCCGCCACTGCCGACGTGGCGAAGCCGAGTAACGTCATTGAAGCAGCCCAAGCGGAAACAGCCCGAGCGAGTTTGCGTTGTGGATGCATGTCATACCTCGTTATTTTTTACTAAGAAAGGTTATGAGCGTTTGGCGTACCAGCGGGGCTTTTATTGTGTTGGATGCGTTGCCCACTGAGTTAAAACTAAGCTATTGATTAGTCATGCCGCCAGTGCAATGTTTAGAATTTATCATTGCCGTTTCGGCAATGATGCTGACGAAGGGAGCCACTATGAATCCGCGAGTGCTACAAGAAACCGCGTTACGCTATTTTTTAGAAGTCGTGCGCTGCGGCTCCATCAGTGAGGCTTCGGGGAAACTAAACGTGGCGCCTTCGGCGATCAGTCGTCAGATTGCTCGGCTGGAAAGTGAGTTGGATACGCTGCTGTTTGAACGCCGTGCCCGGGGTATGGTGCCGAGCGCCGCAGGCGAACTGTTGGCAGTGCATGCCCGCCATATGCAGCTGGAAGCCGACCGTATTGGCAGTGAAATTCTGGCGCTGCGTGGATTGCAGCGGGGCAAGGTGCGCTTGGCTAGTTCAGAAGGCTTTGCCGTGGATTTTTTACCGGCGGCCATCGCCGCTTTTCGCAAGCGTTACAGCGGTATTCATTTTCATTTGATGGTGGGGCCACCTGCCCAGGCGACCCGGCATGTCAGGGAGGGCAATGCGGATATCGGTATTACCTTCAGCCTAAAGCCCGAAGCAGATATTAGCGTCGCGCTTAGGCAACCCGCGCCGATTATGGCGCTGGTTTCACCTGGCCATGAGTTAGCCGCGAAAAACACCTAACGTTAGCGCAGCTGCAGCGCTATCCGCTGGCGCTGCCCTCGCCAGAAACCACCCTGCGCCAGCTGTTTGATATCTGCTGTAGTCGCCAAAATCTGGCATTTGAATCCATTTTTAGCAGCGATTACACCGAGGCATTGATTAACTTCGCTATGTTGGGAGGCGGGGTAGCGCTTGCCGGGGAGATCTCCGTTCGTTACCGCATTTATCAACAGCGTGTGGTGGCGATTCCTATTCGTGACCAGGGCATGGACTCCCGCTTTATCGAAGTCCAAACCCTCGCCAATCGCACCTTGCCGAGTGCTACCCAGGCTTTTTTGGCGTTTATTAACGAGCACATTCCGGCTGGGAAGCTGCCGTTTTTACCAAATCCGCCAATGCCAACTGCTGATCGTGTACCTTCGCAATCTATGCCGGATCGTGGCTGACCAGCATCACAGCGCAGCCTGTTTCAGAGCCAGTTCAATCAGTAGGCTTGGGGGGGCGATGGAAGCTGCTAAAAGCAACGCAACACACTTGATTCAAAGGCTTTAAGCAGTGTGTCGTAATGACCTGAGTGAGGTAAAGCGGTCAGGGTGGATCCAGGTATAGCAGAAGCCAATACTTGACCATGTTCAAGATGAACCAATGCATCGTGCTCACCGTGAAATATTGCTACTGGGAATGTGACCCCGGCTAAGTTAAATGGCCACTCTTGTATCATCAAGAGAGTGTCTCTAACGATACTGTCAGCCGCGATCTCTGTGCCTTGTTGTATTGAAGTCACTAGGTTTTTTTGAAATGCTGCATATGCCTGTGAAGTTTGCAGATATTTTTGTTCTCTGCCGCTTAGGGCGTTTATCAACGCAGCCATTAGCGTGTCGCTGTTGTTTGTCAATTTCGCCAACTGGATCGCCAACGCCTGTGGGTCTAGAAGTGCTGTACGCCATACATCAGATGTCAGCGCTCCAGCGTGGGTAAACGGGGCGGTCAGTAGAGGTACCGCGGGCGTTCACACTAAAATCAGTCTTTGAACCCTGTCCGAAAGGGCTAGCGCAGCGCCCATGGCAAACACGCCGCCGCCTGAAAAACCTAATAGAGAGAGTTGTTTAATCTGCAGGTGATCCGCTACGGCCCGGATATCATCGCTATGCTCGGCCAAACTGTAGCGCTGCGATGGTGTGGAACCACCATACCCTGGACGATCAATGGCAATTAGCCTAACTTCTCTACTTCTTCCTGTTTCTGATGCCATGAATACTTCGTTGCTGGAACCAGGGATACCGTGACAGTAAAACCAAACCGGTGCATCTATGGGGCCAGCGTCCACGACGTTCAATAAACGGCTATCTTGCCTTGGAAGACGATGAGTTCTCACTTTATTGTCATTCATAATGATGAACCATCCCTACGCTGAGCAGTAGCTTCCTGATGAGTTCAGCCTGGCGAGTCACCTCTGTTTTTTGCATGATTGACTTTAATTGCGAGCGAGTGGTGTGTGTCGTTACATGCAGGCATGCGCTCGCCTCAGTCAAATCAAGGCCGCGCATTAAAAGATCAATCAGTCGCAACTCTGCCCCTGTCAATGCGTAAAGGTGTTTGAGACGTGCATGGTCAAGAGGAATAACCCTTTGCGGGTTAAGTAAAAGGCGATAACGGTCGTCGAGTGGCTTACATTCAAAAAGGGGACAGAGCTTCTCGGTTACAAAACAGTACCAGCGATGCTCCTGGGGCGCTTAAACGAATGCTTTCGCACTGACTCACTCCTTTTTTTAGCTTGTGTGCTGCCTGGTTAAGTGCCGCACTGGCTTTACTCTGCTTGATAGCCAAATAGTTATTACGCTGATGTAGCCCGAAGCTATGCGTAGTAAGCGCCTCTTCAGCAACTCGATTGAACCATTGGCAGCGAAGCTCTGAGTCTAACATCCAGACTCCAAAGGGGGAGGGTGTTAAAGCACTTCGCGCTTGCGCTAATGCTGCCTGCACCTGACTGGTAAGCCTTGTTAGCTGAACAACACGGCGTAAATGCCCGTTCAAATCTTCTAGTCGATGCTTTTCCAACTGGGTGAACGCACCTTGGGTGCGCGGTCGATGTATACCAATATGCATAGCCGATGAATCATGGCGCTCAAACTGGGAGCCCATGGCGTAAAAGTTGCCATTCGGTCGAAAAAATAACTGGTAATGGTCGCTGCGCTCAAAAGCTTGATCAGAAATAATCTCGGTGCTGGAGTGTACTTTCCCTAATGGGCCGTTAGCCAGGAGGATGCGGAAAGGGTCAAATACGACGGCCTCGCGATTGTAATCAAGCCCTTGATCCAAGCCGACGGAGAAGGATTGATAGACAACAGGGTTATCGCGATCGGTGATGCGCAGCGTGGCGGAAGGCGAATTAAAGTGATTGGCAAGGCGCGCTAGGAAGAGACTCCAGCCTTGAGGACAAGTGACGTTGTCATATAGCGCATGCAGTAGAGTCGATGTGGTTTTTTCTTCGCTGTACACGACCTACCTCCTGCCGTAATAAACACTGGCAATAGCAATAAACACAAAATATACCTCACTTTTAGCGTTGACCCCAATCAACGATTGCAGCCCTGATGGAAGTTTGTTTTCCCACACAGTGATAACAGTGAACTATGAGAAAGGTTTGAAATGTTTCACCCATTTGAGTGATTTTTAAAGAAGGGGGCGTGCTTTACTTCAATTTAGCTAGGGTCGATTTTAAGTGGTTGCTTACTTTTTAAGAAAACTCTCAAGTAAGGCTTTTCTTAATAAGCAATAAATTCGAGCCTAAAGCTAAATTGTATAAGCAAGGGGAAACTAACATGAAACTTATTGATAATAATGGCTCATTATTAAAACTCTCACTGCTGGCTCTGACCATTGTCGCCGTAGCCGGTTGTTCCAGCAACGACCACTCTAGTCAGCCCTTGAATCCTGGCGACGGCACAGACGGCGGTGGTTCAGGCGCAGGTGGTGGCGACACAGGCGGCGGAGACTCAGGCTCAGATGGTGACTACGGCACCGTCAACCCGGCTAATGATATTGCCGCAGGTGAGGCCTTCGCGTTAGACACCACGACCATTAAGGCCACACCGCGGTCTGACGGTAGTAACGGTGCCACTATTAATTCCGGGCCCACCGTTGGTGCTAATGCCACGATCACAGTGCTTGAGGACTCTGCTGACGGAAATGCAAGGCTCCGGCTTCAAGATCCCGATAATGGTGTGGATACCATACTGGTTCAAGACGGCAATGACTCAACTCTTTACCTCACCGATGGTGGCGATCTGGAGCTGTACTCCCAAGGACCAGTTAGTTTCGAGCCTGATTCCCTCTGGCGGTCTGAATTATGCCGCGTATGGTTTCTGGTCGGTACCTGACGGTGCCAGTGACATTGATGTTGGATTCTTTGCTGGCGGCTACGCCACTCATAATGGCGATATGCCGACCATGGGCACGGCATCGTTTTCGGGCGCGGCAAATGGCTTCAGCGTTGCCTCTGATGGCAATGCCGCAGATGTTATCGGTAACGCCAGCATGACTGTCGATTTCGCCGCAGGTACCTTGACTGGTGCCATGACCAATATGAGATCCGGTGCTGATCTACCTGATGCGTTCAACAGCAGCACCCCATGGAACGATGTTGGCTTCAGCGGCACGCTCACCGATAACGCATTCAGTGCTGACGCTAGCGTTACATCATCACCTAATAACGCGGCTGCACTCGATGCTGACGCCGCGGGTAACATCAATGGCCGCTTCTACGGCCCACAAGCTGCTGAAGCGGCGGGGACATGGAGACTCCAGGATAATAATGGTGGCGCGGCGTTCGGCGAGTTTGGTGTCAAAAAGGAGAACTAGGTGATACCGCCCCATCCGTTCGGATGGGGCTTCTTTCGAAAAGCTTCTTTTCGAAAAGACAGCAATGCACTGGCTAGCTCCCTTAGCAAGGATTGATGTATGTCTTTTTGTCGCTGTCTCTTTGTCGCACTGGCTTGCTTGTGCTTTATAGGCTTTGCCTTTGCGGATTCGCTCGCGCGTAATAGTGGCACTACGCGCGAAATCCCCGTGCCCGTTGTGGCGGCCACTCGCTTGATGGAGCAGGGCGAAAATGCGCAGGCCAAGGCTGTTCTTCTAGAAGCGCGCGAGCGCTTCGCTGATAACAACGATATTGCTTTTCTGCTCGGTATGCTGGCCATGGGCGAGCAAGATTTTGAGACCGCCAGTAACTATTTTCGCGAGATACTGATCCGTGACCCACAGGCGGTGCGTGTTCGCCTTGAGCTTGGTCGCGCACTGTTCGAGAGTGGCGATTACCGCGATGCGGGGCGCCAGTTCCGTTTCGCGCGTAGCGGGAATCTGCCACCCGAGGTCAATGTCAATATTGACCGCTATCTAGGTGCTATTCGCCAGCGCCAAACTTTTACCTGGGATGTCTCGGTAGCCATGGCGCCGGATACCAACATCAATGCCGCCCCGAGTATCGAGGAAATCAGCATCTTCGGTCTGCCCTTCCAGCTCTCCGAAAATGCCAAACGCAAGACGGGCATCGGTTTGCTGCTGAACACGAGCGCGGAGTGGACGCCTCACATTGCTGACAACACACGATTGCGCCTTGGCGGCAGTCTTTATCGTACCGATTATCGCGGTGGCGACTTTGACGACACGCTTACCAATGTCCATATCGGCCCTAATTTTCAGTTTGGTGATTTGGAGCTAAGCACGCTTTTACCGGCTTCCACCGTTGGTACGGTAACGAACCCTATAACCATGGCACCGGCATTCGTCAGGAATTGACCCACTATCCGTCATCTCGAACACGGCTGCATACTTCCCTGGAGCACCAGTGGGTTCGACACAACGAAGCCAGCAGTCTGGATGGCACCCGCACCAGTTGGTTGGGCAGTGGTCAATTCGCGCTGACTCCATCAAGCGGCGTTATAGGACTGCTGGGGGTATCCAGGGAATCGACCGCACTCGATATGCTCAGCAATACCGTCTACCGAGGCGGTGTGGGGTACTACCGCGAGCTGTTCGGTGGCCTGACAGCACTGGTTCAACCTGAGTACCTTCACGCTCGCTATGACGATGTAACACCGGCCTTTGGTGTCGAGCGTCGTGACGATCTGTGGCGCACTAGGCTACGGCTGACCAATCGCCGTTGGGTATTCAGAGGCTTTTCGCCAGAACTCACTTTGATCCGCTCATCCCGGCGAAGTAACATTGACCTATATAGTTATGATCGTAATCAAGTGCAACTAGGTGTATCAAAGTTGTATTGAGCCTTTTCTCTCTTCACCCGGTATTGACCTGATGACATCTCGCTGCCCAACCGCGACAATAGCGGCACTATTTTTACAGCGATAGCTGCTTTTTAGTCGCCAGCTTTTATCAGGGAGCGTTATGACGCCACTCAACCTCCTTTACCAGGATGAGCATCTTGTTGCGGTGCACAAGCCATCAGGTCTTTTGGTGCACCGCTCGGCGTTGGCGCGTGGCGAAACCGAGTTTCTACTTCAGCGACTGCGCGACCAGATTGGCAAGCGGGTCTATCCCGTTCACCGGCTGGATCGACCCACGTCCGGCGTTATGGTGTTTGCCATCTCTTCCACAGTAGCAGGCCTACTCAGCGACGCCTTTAGCGAGCGTCAGGTGGAGAAGCGCTACCTGGCGGTGGTGCGTGGTAAAGCACCGGAAAAGAACGTTTGGACTACCCGCTGCGGGAAGAGGATGGCACGCGACCCAAGGCGGAAATGCCCGCCATGCCCGCGATGACCGATATTCGCCGCCTGGATAGCGTGGAGCTGCCGGTGCAGGTCGACCGCTACCCGGTGGCGCGTTACTCATTGGTGGAGGCGCGGCCGCTGACCGGGCGGCGCCACCAGATTCGCCGCCACCTCTCCCGGCGGGGCTATCCGATTATTGGCGATGCCAAGCACGGTAAAAGTGTCCACAACCGTTTTTTGCCGAGCAGATGGGGCGCCGCGCTTACTGCTGGCCGCGACCTATTTGGCCTTTGACCATCCGCTGTTAGACAAGCGCGTGCAGTTGAGCTGCGCTTTGGATGAGACCATGATTGCGCTGTTTAATCAGCTTGGCTGGGCAGGGCATTTGCCGATGGACAGCGTGCGTACCCCGCCCCAGAAAACGCCTTCAGCCCTCCAAGCGCTATAAGTGAGTCTGCTATGTCCTCCTCTGTGTCATTGAACCCGTCATCGGCTGCCACTGCCGACTCATCAAGTGACTATGAGTTTCGCTTTGGCGGTATTCGCCGTCTTTATGGCCAGCGTGCAGCCGAGACGTTTCGTCATGCCCACGTGGTGGTGGTGGGCGTCGGCGGGGTAGGAAGTTGGACGGTGGAGGCACTTGCACGCTCGGGCATTGGCAAGCTGACGTTGATTGATCTGGACGACGTCTGTGTCTCCAACGTCAACCGCCAGCTCCACGCCCTGGATGGCACCATCGGCCACCCCAAAGTAGACGTGCTGGCCGAGCGCTGCCGCCTGATTGCCCCGGAGATCGAGATCATCGCAGATACCGCCTTCGTCACGCCTACCAACCTGGCCGAGCGGATTCCCGATGACGCCGATCACGTGGTGGATGCCATCGACAGCGTGATTGCCAAAGCTGCGCTGATTGCCTGGTGCAAGCGGCGCAAAATCCCCATTACCGTTACCGGCGCGGCGGGCGGGCAGACTGATCCCACGCGTATTCAAGTCGCTGATTTGACGCGCACCGAGCACGACCCGCTGTTATCCAAGGTGCGTTCGCGGTTGCGGCGGGACTACGGCTTCTCCCGCAACCCCAAGCGGCGCTTCTCGGTAGAGTGCGTCTACTCCGACGAGCAGTTGATCTATCCCAGCGCCGACGGTGAAGTCTGCCTGCAAAAGCCGGGTAGCGGTGACGCCACACGCTTGGACTGCGCCTCTGGCTTCGGTGCCGCCACTTTTCTGACCGGCACCTTTGGCTTTGTCGCCGCTTCCAAGGTGCTTGAGCGACTTGCCAAAAAAGCCAACCAGCCAGTGACCCAAAAGGAAGCTTTATGACCGCTCCCGTTCCCGGTATTTACCGTCATTACAAAGGCAGCCTTTATGAAGTGCTCGGCACTGCCCAGCACAGCGAAAGTGAAGAGGCGCTGGTTGTGTATCGTGCCCTGTATGGCGACTACGGTCTCTGGGTGCGCCCACTTGAGATGTTTATGGAAACAGTCACCAAAGAGGGCCAGACCCAGCCCCGCTTTGCGCTGGAGAAGGCGTTCTAAAGCGAAGTGTGGTTCGGGGCGCGGGGTTCGTGCTTAATTATCGCCCTCTGCATCATCCATGTCGGTATTGATTCCCCGTCTACAATCTCAATGCTCACCGGTAGTGTTGGCGAGCTGGGTATCGCGTCGCGCAATGCGCTGTTGAGGGTGGCATTGATGTTGGCCGGCGTTGACGGCTCCGACTGTGGTTCCTGCTCAGGCAGAGGTTCGGGCTCTGGTTCGGGCTGTGGCTCTGGTTCGGGCTCTGGCTCTGGTTCGGGCTCTGGCTCTGGTTCGGGCTGTGGCTCTGGTTCGGGCTGTGGCTCTGGTTCGGGTTGTGGCTCTGGTTCGGGCTGCGGTTCAGGTTCGGGCTGCGGTTCAGGATCCGGGGAGGCGGTGGCGCTGGGCGAGCGTTAATGGATAATTCTCCTTCGATATAATCGATGGTGTAATTTGGGTTTTCGGTGTTATTGACCGTGCCTTGCTCAATGGCGTAGTTACCCACGCTTTCACCTGTTTCGCGGGTCAAATTCCCCGACAGGCTTTCACCCAACACTAAGCCGCACTCGCCGGTCAGGTTGCCGCAGTCGGTCTGGTAGGTCAGTTCAGGGTCGGTATTGCCTCTAAACTTGTGCTTGTCATCTGCTACCACCGTCACCGGGCGGCGGTTAATTACTAGCTCGTTGCTCTTGAAATTTAGCCTGTAGTTATCGGCGGTCAACCCCCCAGGAGTAATGTCATAGGTGCCGGTGTTGCTGGCCCCTTGGCTATTGCCGGTGTAAGCCAAGTTGCCGCCAAGCTCTCTCATCTTCGCTGTTGACGAACCCCGCATAGGTAACGCCGTTACCGCCGCTGTAGGCCTGGCCATCGTAGGTTCTGCTGTCGTTGTTGGCGGTGACGTCCAGTGGGGCCTTGCTGATCGTGGCGATATGGGTGCTATCCGCCAATGTTGTATAGTTGCTGGCTAGACCATTGTTATCATCGGTTAGGGTATAACTGGCCGTGGCGGTGCGCTGCCCGGCATTGGCGCTGTTGAAGCTACCATTGACGGCAACACTTAGAGCTTCGCCTGCGACCAGGTTATTCAAAGTACCCACCCTAATAGTGGCATCGGTTGTGCCATCGTAAGTTTTATCTTCGACGGTGGTACCACTGATGGTGAGTGGGCGTCGGTCGATGTTGGCGGCATGCGTAGTATCCGCTAACCGATAGTTATTGGCGAGGCCGTTGGTACCATCGTTTAGGGTATAGCTGGCGGTGACAGTGCGGGATCCGGCATTGGCATTGTCGAAGCTGCCGCTGACGGCAACGTTTAGATTCTCACCGGTGACCAGGTTGTCCAGAGTGCCTGCCGTAGCAGTGGCATCGGTCGTGCCGTCGTAGGTTTTGTCTTCGGCATGAGTGCCATTGATGGTGAGTAGGCGATGTTCAATGGTGGCGGTATGCGTGGTATCCGCCAACCTATAATTGTTGGCGAGGCCATTGGTACCATCGTTTAAGGTATAGCTGGCGGTGACATTGCGGGATCCGGCGTTGGCGTTGTCAAAACTACCGTTGGCGGTAACGTTCAGGTCTTCACCCGCGATTAGGTTGTCCAGAGTGCCTGCCGTAACAGTGGCATCGGTCGTGCCGTCGTAGGTTTTGTTTGCGACGGTGGTGCCGCTGATGGCGAGTGGGCGGGGATCGATAGTCAGCTTGCCGCTCTCGAAGGTCAGGGCGTAGTTGGTGGCACTCAGCCCGTCGGGCGTGATGTCATAGGTATCGGCGTTGGTGGCCCCTTGGCTTGTGCCACTATAGGTTAGGTTGCCGTCCAGCTTATTTTCATCTTCATTGTTGACGAAGCCTGAATAGGTTACGCCGTTGCCTCCGCTGTAGGCCTGGCCATCGTAGGTTTTGCTGTCGTCTTTGGCGGCGACGGTCAAGGAGGCCTTATTGATGGTGGCGGAATGGGTGCTATCCATTGGCGTTGTATAGTTGCTGGCTTGGCCATTGCTACCATTGCTCAAGGCATAGCTGACCGTGACATTGCGTGACCCGGCATCGGCGCTGTCAAATCGGCCGTTGGTGGCAACATTCAGGTCTTCACCTGGAACCAAATTATCCAGGGTGCCTGCCGTAATAGTGGCATCAGTAGCATCGGTCGAGCCGTCGTAGGTTTTGTCTTGGACAGTGGTGCCGTTGATGGTGAGCGGGCGAGGGTCGATGGTGATACTCGCCGTATTGTCGTAGCTGATATCGTAACCCTGCTGGTGGGAGTAGAGACCAGAAAAGTTGAGGCTATCATAGGTGCCCGCATCGGCGGCATCCGTTGTATATGTGAGACTGCTGCCATCCAGCATCGCACCGCTCACGTCCGTGGTGTAACCGGCGGTACCAGTTGCGGCGTCGCCGTCGTAGGTCTTACCGACAATATCGTTGTTATCGGGCGTCACCGTTACCGGCGTTAAAAAGCTGCGCAGCAGCGGTGTGGTATGGCCATCATAAATACGCCAAACCGAATCGGTGCCGCCTTGGGCATCGATGTCACTCCCCCAGGCGCTTCTGAAGGTATCGAGCTCGGTTAACTCGGCATAGGATTTTCCCGTGCCGTCGCCGGAGTCGTTGGTTCTGTTTATCGCATTGCCATTAGCGCGGGTGGTGGCGTAGTAGCTGTCAATGACAACACGCAATGTATAACCTAATCGATCCCCGACCAGTCCGCCGACATCGGAATTGCCTGTTGCCTTACCGGTGGCGTAGGCGTTTCGGATGGTAACGAGGTTGTGGGCTTGGGTATCATTGCGACCGACTAGCCCGCCGACGTTTCTATCGCCCACTACGTCGCCAGTGGCGTAGGCGTTTCTGATGCGACCATCAGCATTAATTCCAACCAGCCCACCAGCGAACATTCCGCCCGAGCTTGGCGTTTCCACGTTGCCAGTCGCATAGGCGTTTGTGATCGTACCCGTATTGCTTCCGGCCAATCCGCCGGCGTGTATATCACCCTTTACATGCCCAGTGGCGTAGGAATGAGTGATAGTGCCAACGTTATGCCCCACCAGCCCGCCGACTCGCCAGCCATCGTAGATATCACGCCCACTGCCCGTTGCGTCGCCGGTGGCGTGTGCACGGACAATATTGCCCTCGTTGAAGCCCACCAGTCCACCGATCCTCCCAGTACCCTTAACGCTACCCGTGGTGTAAGCATTGATAATATAACCAGCGTTAAAGCCTGCGAGTCCTCCTAGACGCGTACCGCCTTTTATATTTCCACCGACTAGACCAATATCACGAATAATGCTGGCGCTGCTGGCACTGCCGAATAGGCCAAGGTAATTATCACTATCAGAATCTATATTTAAATCGCTAATGGTATGACCGAGCCCATTAAAATTGCCTGTAAAGCGGTTATCATTATCACCAATGGGATCCCAGGAGTTGTACCATGCCGACCCGGTACTACTGGCATCGATATTTGCGCCTAATGCGTAGTTACCAGAAAGATGGCTGCCCGTGCCTTGCAGGTTATTGAGGCTTGTCCTGCTACCACTGCTATATTCGGTAATGACTGTATAGTTGATCCGGTTACCATCATCACTGCCAAGCTGAGTGGAGAAGTTTTGGCCCGCTGGAAGATCGATCGGAGCATTGATTTGGTACTCACCGCCATTGTTAGCCTGACCGTACTTCAACACCAGCTTGCCGCCACCCTGTATGGTTTTATTAATCTCAATATTGCGTAGAGCATTGAGGGTCAGTTGGTTACTGTTACTCCAGCTCACCTCGTCATTGACAAAAATATCACCGTCACCGCCAGTACCCCACTCATCTGTACTGAGAGTGACAGGAGTTCTAGATAGGAGGTCGGAAAGACTTTCGCCCGTGGTATCACCACCGCTCGGCGCTACTATGTAGTCTGCGGGATCGATAAGCAGCTCACCCGCTTTACCCTGATCAGCCTGGGTCGTCACTGTGACTTCATCCATGAAACGAACCTTGGCGGCGCTGGTTTCCACAAAGCCGCCATCGCCTCCGTTGGGGTTGAGAGGCGGGTGCCGAGGCATCCAGCGTCCCTGCCACGCGGGTCTCGCCGTGCTGCATATCTCCTATCAGCCAGATTTCGCCCTGCTCGTTTTCGGCCAGGGTGCGGGCCTGGGTGGTGCCGGTGTGGTTGATCACGCTGGCGGCGAGATCCCCTGCCGCTTTGGCGGTAAGATAGACCCGACCGCCGTCAGCCTGAATCGCGCCGCCTTGCTCGATGTAGGTATCCAGTAGGGCTTCTTCGACCTCGATCTTGATCGGGCCGCCCATGTCCAGCGTGACGCGGCTGCCTGCGCCCATCATCACATCGCCACGCGGGCGCTGATGTTACCTTGATTGATAATCTCGGCGGCGATCAGGGCCACATAGCCTTCGTTAGCGGCGCGAATATTACCCTGGTTGATAATCGCGCTGCTGCTATCACCCTCAAAGGTAAAATCCCCGGCCATAAAGTCATCGGGGCTGATATCCAGGGTGGAGGCGACCAGGCCTCCCACATCCACCTGGGCGGTATCGCCAAACACAATGCCGTTGGGATTGACCAGAAACACTTGGCCGTTGGCGTCAATCGCTCCGCGAATCTGTGACAGCTGATCGCCGGTGACGCGGTTTAGCGCCGCAGCATCACGGCCAGGCTGGTTGAATTCAACCCGGCTGCCTTCCGCCACCGAGAAGTCATCCCAGTCAATCGCCATGCGCTCACTGTTTTGATGAATGCGCATCTCATGGCCGGACTGCTCGATACTGCCGCTACCGGCACGAATTTCCCCGCCCGAGGGCAGGCCGCTGGCAAAGGCGCTTAGGGGTAGAAGTATCAAACTCCCAGCAGCCAACGATGCCACTGCGCCCAAGGTGTGTGAGCGTCGGGCTGATGATTTGGCGTGGCGTTTAACGTTTTCAGGTGCGACCTGCCACTGCCCTCTGGCCGCATTCCAAACGGTGCGATAGATGCGATTCATGATCCCCTGGCCCCTTGTGAATGATGCTTTTTTATTAGCCTACCAAGGGGTAGTGAAGCGCCGCTTCCACTCAGCGCTACACTTGTAAAGCTTTTTGGGCTCAGGTGTCATAGCGCTGATAGCGATTAACTTGATCGTATTGAATACGCCGGATCGCCTGGGGCTGCCGAAAACCCGTATTAAAACGCATTTGTCTTGATACTCAAGCGCTGGCGGCTCCGCCAGCGCTGTTGAAAGGAAGCACTTAGTCGAGAAAGCGAGAAAAAGATAGGGCGTCTTAAGCCACGCCACTAAAACGCGTAACGGGTAGACAACCAGAACCGCGGGTCTCTCTGCTCGTCTGATGAGGCGGCGTCCCCTGTTGTTTGCGTGGCCGCTGCCGCATCAATCGTCCAGTTGTTGTGTGAATAGCGTAGGCCAACGCCACCCCCTGCCAACGTTTCGCTGGGTTCGCCGGCAAAACCTTGACGTGACCCGTGGTCATAAAATACATAGGGGCTCAGTTCAGGCGTCGCCTGGTAACGAACTTCCAGTCGCGTGAGCCACACGCGGCTACCGCTGACTTCGCCCTGCGGGTAGGCCCGAACGCCCCGGGCACCGCCCAGGCCCATACTCGGAGGAGTCCAGAGGTGTATCGGCCCACTGGAGGTCGCCTCTGGCCAGCAGCGAGAACCCTTGCCCCAGGTTTTGCAGGCGCGAAAGGCGTACATTGACTTTGGTATACCCGCCATCCACGCTGTCATTGGCGGGATTACTGATTTGGCCGCTTTGCAAGCGAGCCTCCCCAAAGGTGACGCCGCCCAGGCCCAGTGTGTCTCGGTGGTCAAACTGCAGCGCCAAGGGCCAACTATGCCCGTAACGCTTTTGATAGCTAACGCCTTCAAAACGATCGTTCAGTTCGGTGTACTCCCCGCCCAACGAGGCCGTCAGGTTGGTTTGCTGTTGGCGAATCAGTGGATAGCTCAGGGTTAGGGTGCTGGTATCCGCGGTGCCAGTAAATCCGTTGAATGGCGAGCGTAGATCGTACTCCGTCCGTGCATACGCTGCTTCGGCACGCCAGCCTTGATAGCCAATAGGAGGGCGTAGGCCAAGCGGCCCAGCCATAAATCCTCTTGTGAGTAGAGGGCGGTGACACTTAGCTCGTCACCTACTTTAAGCAGCCGGTTGGCTTGTGCCCCGACCATGGCGCGTCCCTCGCCGGAGGCGCGGCTGCCGTGGTTATCCGCGCCCACATAGCTCTCCACGCGGCGGTCGGCGGCTATGTCCACTTCCAGATCACCGGTGCCGGGCTCCTCACCTGGTCGCATCACCGGTGTAACGCTAATACCAGGTAAGTCACCGAGTAATAGCGCGGTACGTTCGAGCCGATTGCCTTGAATCACGTCGCCCGTTTGTAGATCCGCCAGGTAGGGGCGACATCGGCGGCCAGCGCGGCATTCTCGCTGCGGGTGGATACTTCCCCGTAGCGCCCTTCAATAATGGTCATCCGTAGGGTGCCTTGGCTGAGATCCTGCCGGGGCAGAAACGCCTGGGCAAAAGGATAGCCATTTTCCCGATAGAAGCGGCTGATACGGTTGCCCATGGCTTGCAAGCCCGCCAAGTCCTGCGCGGTACCGGTCTCGTTCTGGAGTAAGTTTAATAGTGTCGCATCGCCGTAGACCGTATTGCCACTGAGTTCGATACGCTCAACGTGCACCTGGGCGCCCCCGGTATCGGCCTCCGTCAGCGGCGCGCCCTGTAGATCGACTTCTGCCGAGGAGGGCGGGGCTGGTAGTCAGACTCCGGTAGAGTGTCTTGCAGGAGTCGACCCGCATCCGGTGGGGTTTGGGCGTAACCCAGAAGGGGGAAGGTGCTTAAACAGCACACTGCCATCATGACCAGTGAAGGCTTGGGTAGATAGCGCATCAGTTATCGTCCTCGTCGTCATTCAAATCGGTATTGATCCCGCCGTTCACGATCTCAATATTTCCCGGCAGGGCAGCGCTACCGGACAGGTTGGCGTTGGCAACCTCAACACGCGGCTCCTCTGAGGTTTCTGCGATTTCTTGCACGGTTTGATTGATCACCGCGTTGATGCCAGCCGGTGTGCTTGGCGCTGGCTCGGGTGCAGGTGCCGGTTCAGGCGCTGGCTCAGGCTGCTCGGGCTGCTCGGGCGCAGGCTCTGGTGTTGGCTCGGGTTGTGGTTCTGGCTGTGGTTCTGGCTCCGGCGCTGGATCGGGCTGTGGATCAGGTATTGGTTCAGGATCAGGTGTTGGCTCAGGCTGCGGCTCGGGCTCGGGCTCGCTCGGGCTCGGGCTCGGGTTCGGGCTGCGGTGCGGGCGTCGCGGCGGCAATCGTCAGGGTCGCGCCGATAAAGTCGACCCTATAGTTGGGGTTGTTGGTGCCGGTCACGCTGCCTTGCTGAATGGCGTAGTCGCCCAATGCTTCCCCGGTCTCGCGTTCCAGCTCGCCTGCCAGGGTATCGCCGTCAACCAAGCCACGGCCGGGAGTCATGGTCTCGGTCTGATAGGTCAGCGTGGGGTCGTTGCGGCCTTCGGTTTTGCGCTGGTCATCGGCGGTGACGGTGAGCGGGCGAGGGGTTACTGAGTAGCTATCCGGCTGGGTAACAGTATCCAAGGTGTAGTTGCCCGCATCGACACCGTCGAGGTTGCCGGTATCCGCCTGTTGGTCGTAAATGCCGACATTAACGTTGCCGGAAGCGCTTAGCGTGGGGTTAGCCAGCTCGGCCACGGCGGTCACTTGGTCGCCACTGAGCACGCCGTCCAGGGTGGCCTCGCCGGGTGCCAGGGCGTCGCCGTAGATGGACGTGCCATCGGCAATCTGCGTCGCCGTTAGTGTTAACGGATCAACGGTCAAGGTACCTGTATTGGCCGTATCCGTGACGATGGCATAGCCCAGGGCATTGGTTAAGCCACTGTCGTAACCGATGGGGTGCTCGCCAGCCACCGGGTGGCCCGCGCTGGAAACATCCCCCTCAACCTTCCAACTGGGGGTGCCCGATAAACTGCTTGCGTCATCGCCGTTGACGAAGCCGCGGGTGTCTTTCAGGTCATAAGCCAGCGCCACATCGTCGCCATAGGTCATGGTGGTACTGCCGTCGGCACTGACCCGCACCTCGGGTTGCTCGCGGTAGATTAGTTGGCGCTCGGCATCCAGCCCCGCGGTGTAGTTCGCGGTGGTCGCGGTGCTGTTGTAGCGGAAGTCGCCTTGGGTGATGAGTGCTGCGATGTCCTCGCTGCCTGCCAGGCTGCCGGTGTAGAGCAAGGTGCGTCCGCCCGTGCCGGTGGTGAGGTCGCCGCTTGCATAACGAATATCGCCGCCGCTGGCGGTGCCGGGGCTTCACTGTCGCCCGCCGTGAGCATCAGGGCCTGGTCGCTGGTGGCCTCAGTGGTGATATCGCCGGTAAGGGTCAGATTGCCGGACGCTGTCGCGATATCAATGGCATTAGCGGCCGTGACATTCCCCAAGCGCAATGCCTGCTCACTCGTCAGCGAAATACCGTTCAGGGCATCAAGGGTTAACGCCGCGTCATGTTGCTCGGCATCGCCCAAATCAACGCTGCCTTGGGAGCCGATACTGGTGTCAACCGGTGAACTATCGCCCGTGGTGGCGAGATTGACGTCAATGCCATGTTCAAGACGCGCTTTGATCGCCGCGCTATCGATCAGGGTCAGGTCGTCGGGCTGATCGGCAATCACCATGTCGTTATCATGCTGCCGCCAGTAGGCGGTGTTGCTGCCGGTGACATAGCCATTGGCGAGCAGGCCTGTATTGCGCCCCAGCAGGCCTTCGGCAACCTGGGTTTCATTACCCGTGGCATTCTCAACAGTCACCGCGCCACTGGCGTCAGCGTTGTGTATCAGCCCGGCATTATCCCCGGCGAAACTGCCTATGCCCAGGTAATCCGTACCCTCAAACGCATCACCAATGAGCCCGACCACGTCGCCAGTAGCTGAGGCATTTTCAATGGTGCCTTCATTTCTGCCTACAAACCCGCCTGCATAACCGCGTGTGGCTTCACTAGCACTATCAGGAATCGTGACGTTCCCACTGGCCTGCGCATTGCGAATAAGGCTGTCACTGGTATTGCGGCCTATCAGTCCGCCTACATGGGCGCCACCACTGACTGCGCCACTGGCCGAGCTGTCTTCGACCTGCGTCTGATCGTTGTACCCAATCAGCCCGCCCGCGTTAAAGGACGCCGGGTCTCCGGTCACGCTGGCAGCGGAGGAGCTATTCTTGATGGAGGATGTATTGGCCGAACCAATCAATCCGCCTACGTCGAAATAACCCTTCACTTCTGCCTGGTCGCCACTGATCGTCACGTTCTCTACGGTGCTGTCTTGCATACGCCCAGCCAACGCACCGACGCCGTAGGAAAAGCCAGTGGTGCTTACACTAGGGTTATGCAACGTCAGGTTACTGATTGAGGCGCCGGTGGTGGATCCGAAGAGCCCCAGATTGTAGCGATCATTGGCTATAGTGAGGTCGCCAATCGTGTTATTGCCACCATCAAACTGGCCGGTAAAGATTGGGCCGCTATCCGGTGGGCTGCCGTCGCCAATCGGGTTCCAGCCCTCACCGCCGTTGGCGGAGGCGCTGGCCAAATCGTCATAGCCTGAAGTATGGGCATTCAGATCATTTTCCAGGGCGTAGTAATAGCCGCCGGTCAATACATCGGTGTTGTAATTGATATTCTGCAGCTGCTGCCAGTCGGTGAGGGTGTAGGGATCACTTTCGGTGCCAAAGCCATCGTCAAAGAGTTGGGCTTGATCAGGGATATCGTCATCACGGGTGACGTGGGTAAGATACGGGCGCGAAAGGCCGTAGCCTGCGGATTCCGCACCTACACCAAATGACCAGACGGTTTTGTCCCAACCGGCGTCGGTGAAGTTGGAGGCTTGCTGCATTTCTGCGGAGGTTAGGCCGGTGGCGCCGTTTGTTACGTCGCCTGCCGAGCCAATGCCGGATGTCTCAACGTCCCAGAAATTGTTTTCAATCTTGAAGAAGGATGAGGAGTCATCTGCTATTTGAATATCACCCAATAAGCCACCAACCGATGAGTCTCCAGTTACCTTGCCAGTGGCGTAGCTGTTGCTGACTTTAACAGAAGAGCCTGATGTTGAGCCTGCATAGCCAGCGCGCCCGACTAAACCGCCAACTTTTGTTTCACCGCTGACGTCTCCTGTGGCAAAGCTATTTTCTATGGTGGAAAGATCTGGTTGCAGTAACCCAGCTAGACCACCCACATACTCTTTGCCTTCTATCACACCTGTGGCGTAGCTATTCCGGATATTAGATTCAGACACTAAGCCGACTAAGCCACCTGCAAAAACACTGCCATTGACGCGGACATCTGCATTACTGTTTTGCACAACTACACCCAGCATGGCTCCTACCAGCCCGCCAGTTCCGTCCGGCCCACCACCACCGTTTCTCCCCCCGTTTACACTCCCAGAGGCGCTGCTGTTATGAATGGTTCTGTTTTGCTGAAACCCGACTAAGCTTCCTACGCGAAAGCCTCCAGTTACATCAGTGTCGGCTAAATGAATATTTTGCAGACGAGAGATTGAACTTCCAAAAAACCAACATTATCTTCCTCGGGGCGATTAATAGTCAGGTCGGATATCGTATGTCCAAGGCCATTAAATGCGCCTCTAAAAGAATCTTGACCAGAAAGAAAGGAGTCAAACCCAACCGGTTCCCAACCTTTTCCCTCTTCCCAGTTTACGGTATTGCTGGCATCAATATCGGCTCCAAGAGCGTAGTGCCCCTCTAAATCATCGCGCATGGCCTGCAGAGTGCCGTCGGCGTAGCCGGTTTCATCACCAAGCTCGGTGATGACGATAAAGTCTAGTACCTCGCCGTTACTGCCTAATTGGGTAGAGAGGTTCTGACCCGCCTGCAGATTGACGGGCGCGTTGGCGGTAAAAAGCGCTGATCCGCCATCGGTTGAGTCCTGGCCGTATTCCAGTGCCAACTTCCCACCGTTACCTTCGCTGGCATCCATTTCTTCGTTGATTTCGATGTTTCGCTGGGCGTTCAGGGTGAGGGTGTTACCGCTGCTCCAGGTAACCTCGTCGTTGATGAAAATATCGCCGTTGCCGTCCTCACCGCCGTCGACGCTCTCGATGGTGACGTTGTTATCCACCAGGTTGTTCGAGAGGGTATTGCCGGTGATGTCGCCGTCTTCCTCGGCTACGGTGTAATCCTGAGGGTCAATCAGCCACTCGCCGGTTTGGCCATCATCCGCGCGGGTGGTCACGGTGGCTTCATCCATAATGCTGACTTTGGCGGCACTGGTTTCCACAAAGCCGCCATCGCCATCATTCGGTGCAGACGCGTCAAGAGTCCCCGCAACACGGGTTTCGCCGTGCTGCATATCACCCATCAGCCAGATCTCACCCTGCTCATTTTCGGCCAGGGTGCGGGCCTGGTGGTGCCGGTGTGGTTGATCACGCTGGCGGCCAGGTCACCGGCCGCCTTGGCGGTGAGGTAGACCCGGCCGCCGTCGGCTTGAATCGCACCGCCTTGCTCGATATAGGTATTCAGTAGCGCTGCTTCGACCTCGATCTTGATCGGGCCACCCATATCCAAAGTGACGCGGCTGCCCGCACCCACCATTACATCGCCACGTGGGGCGCTGATGCTGCCTTTATTGATGATTTCGGCGGCGATTAAGGCCACATAGCCTTCTTCAGCGGCGCGGATGTTGCCCTGGTTGATAATCGCGCTTCTGCTGTCGCCCGCAAAGGTAAAATTCCCGGCCATAAAATCGTCGGGGCTGATATCCAGGGTGGAGGCGACTAAGCCGCCCACGTCTACCTGGGCGGTATCGCCAAACACGATGCCGTTGGGGTTGACCAGAAACACCTGGCCATTGGCGTCAATCGCCCCGCGAATCTGCGAGAGCTGGTCGCCGGTGACGCGGTTTAGCGCCGCAGCGTCGCGGCCGGGCTGGTTGAACTCCACCCGGCTGCCTTCCGCCACCGAGAAGTCATCCCAGTCGATGGCCATGCGGCCACTGTTTTGATTAATGCGCATCTCATGGCCAGACTGCTCGATACTGCCACTACCGGCACGGATCTCCCCGCCCGAGGGCAGGCCGCTGGCAAAGGCGTTGAGGGGCAGAAGTATTAAGCTCCCCGCAGCCAGCGAGGCCACAGCGCCCACGGTGCTGGAACGGCGCGTCGATGATTTGCCGTGGCGTTTAACGTTTTCAGGTGCGACCTGCCACTGCCCTCTGGCCGCGTTCCAAACGGTGCGATAGATGCGGTTCATGATCCCCTGACCCCTTGTGAGTGATACTTTTTATTAGCCTACCAAGGGGCTGTGGGGCGCTGCTTCCACTCAGCGTTACACTTGTGGAGTTTTATCAGGCAGCGTTCGGGGAGTTGAGGGCAGGGCAATATAGCGAACTTCGCCTGGCGTGACCCCAAAGCGTTGCTTGAAGGCACGATAAAACCAGGAAAGGTGGTTGAAACCCGAGTGCAGGGCGATGTCGCTCACCGAACGCTGCGCTGCTTGAGGGGACGTAAGCGTACTAAAGGCGCGCTGGAGGCGCTGTTCAACCAGGTAATCGGTGAAGGACGTCCCTTCGTGGTGGAACAGGGCACGGATATAGCTGGGCGATACCGAGTGGCGCTTGGCGAGAGCTTCTAGAGTGATGGCGCTGCGTGCATGCACATTGATATCGGCTTTGATGGCTTTGAGGCGAGCCTCACGCAGCCCTCCACGCTGCGCGTGTTCGCTTGCATCGGATGTGGCACCTAACGCCAGGCAGGCAAGATCCAGCAGCTGTCTTGTCAATTGGGAAGTGGGTTGATTATCAGGCGTCTCGGGTTGTTTTGTCAGTGCGAGTGAGAGCTGAGTGAGATGCTTTAGCGGTTCGCCTGGTGAAAGCAGGTTTTTGGGTAGGCGATCCATATCGCCAAGCAACGGTGCCAACTGTGAGCGTGAAAACGCAATACTTAGAAAGTTGACCCGCTCGCCGTAAAAGTCGACGCTGCCCGATTGATAGTTGTAGACGATTCGAGCGCGGCCTGGCGTGCAGGCAAGAGAATCATGGGCTTGGAGGTGCGAAAGCCAACCGCCTGGGCCGCCGGGGTGAACCAAAAGGTAATGTCATCGTTACCATCAGCCGTTTGCGGGGTTTTTGCGCGAAGCGTGCAGCGATGAGGCGGTCACGCGTGCGATAGATATTCCTGGTAGCAGCCTGATGTGTGTTTCAACATGCGGCACCTGCTTTTTAGGCGCGCGAAGTTCCACCTGAGCCATGGCGCTATAGATATCTTGCGCCGCCTCCAGGCGGTCGCTGGGTGCAAAGTCGTTCGTTGAAAATGAGAAAAAAGTCATCGCGAGCCATCGCGTTATAAGAAATTATCATTGCTGGTTTTATTAATAAACATTAGGGGCGTTGAAAGCAAGAAGGCATACGCAGTGGTAGCGTATCAACACAAGTACAGTAAAGGTTGGGGATGTGACAACGAAAGTCGCTGGCACAAAGCGTTAGCAATGGTGGCAATACAGAAACGTATATTAGCGATCAAAAAAAAACAACAGTGAGCATCCCATCTCCAACCATCTCCAAAAAAATAATTTATCGCATCATAGCGGTGGCACAAGGCTACACAAAAACATCAGTGGAATTAGCAACGAATTTGGTTGGTTGTGGTATGGATCTAACCTTGCCGATGGTCTCAAAATAGCAGTGTTGGTCAGCGCCCTATTCATTATCTTCAGGAGAGCCTATGTCGCCCACATCACCCCAGCAAACGCTGAAAGACGTATTCGGTTTTGACGACTTTCGTGGCGGCCAGCAGGCGGTGGTGTCCAGGGTGTTGGATGGCCACTCCACGGCGGCGATTTTCGCCACCGGTGCGGGAAAGTCGCTTTGCTACCAGCTCCCGGCGCTGCATCTGTCGCATCTCACCCTGGTGGTATCGCCGCTGTTAGCGCTAATGCAGGATCAGCTCTCTTTTCTAACCCGCCATGGCGTGGCTGCCGCCAGCATTGATTCCACTCAAGACCGCGAAACGACGCGCGATGTCATGGAGCGCGCCAAAAGCGGTGAGCTGAAAATCCTGATGATCTCGGTGGAGCGGCTTAAGAACGAGCGCTTCCGGCACTTTTACGCCAGGTTCAGATATCGCTGCTGGTAGTCGATGAAGCTCATTGTCTTTCAGAGTGGGGGCATAACTTCCGCCCTGATTATTTGAAGCTGCCAGACTACCAGCGCGACTTTTCCATTCCCCAGGTGCTACTGCTTACCGCCACGGCAACGCCCACGGTGATTGCCGATATGGGCGAGAAGTTTGCTATCGCGCCCGAGAACGTCATCACTACCGGCTTTTACCGCCCCAATCTCGAACTGCTGGTGGCACCCGCCATGGAGGATCGTCAGCAGCAGTTGATTGAGTGGCTTAAACCCCAGATGCAGCCGGGCTTTGAGGCGCCGACGATTATTTACGTCACCCTGCAGCAAACCGCTGAACGGGTGGCGAACGCACCGACAGTCCAGGGCATTGCCGCCCAGGCGTACCACGCGGGGCTAGATTCCCAGCGGCGGGATGAAATTCAGCGCCAGTTTATGGGCGGTGAGTCGCCCTGCATCGTGGCCACCATCGCCTTTGGGATGGGCATCGATAAGGGCGATATTCGCAACGTGGTGCACTATGACCTGCCCAAATCCATCGAGAACTACAGCCAGGAGATTGGCCGGGCAGGGCGCGACGGCCAGCCTTCCACCTGCCTGACCATGGCCGGTCGGGATGGCCTGCGGGTGCTGGAAAACTTTGTTTATGGCGATACACCCGAATACGCGGGTATCTACCGCCTGTTGGAAGAGATCGCTGCGGCAGGCCAATCGGCGGATCGTCAGTGGGAGGTGCTGCTCAATACGCTTTCACGGGATACCAATATTCGTCCACTGCCGCTGAAAACACTGCTGGTGCGGCTGGAGATGCACGGCATTATCGCCCCGCGGTTTGCATTTCTCGCCGAGTATCGGCTGCGCTATCACATCGAGCCAGAGGTTCTGGTGGGGCACTTTCAAGGTGAACGGGCGGCCTTTGTGCGTTTGCTGGTCGATAATATTCCTATCGCTCGCACCTGGGGTACGGTGGATTTTGAGCGCCTGCACAGTGCGGGGCAGGCCCAAGAGATCGACGCCTCCCGCGCCCGAGTGATCACAGCCCTTGAGTACTTCCAGGACAAAGGCTGGCTGACCTTGGAGGGCAAGCGGATGACCGATGTTTACGAGGTGTGCCAGCCCAGTTTTGCCATTGAAACGCTGGCGAGCCAGCTGTATGAAGACTGCCTCAAGCGTGAACGTATCGAGATCGAGCGTCTTCAGGCCATGCTGGCGCTGTTTGAGTCGGAGAGCTGCCTAACACGGCGGCTGGCCGAGCATTTTGGCGATAGCACTTTTGATACGCCATCCGACACCGAGCAGGGGCGCTGTGGTCACTGCTCGGTGTGTTACGGCCACCCGGTAAAACTACCGGATGCACCTCCACAACCCGAATTAACCGCTGCTGAATTTCAACGCTATGCCACACCGTTGATTGAGCGCCATAGCGAACAGTTCGGCCAGCCACCCAATGCACAGCGGCTGGCGCACTTCCTGTGCGGCTTAACCATGCCGATCTTCACCCACTCAAAGCCCGCAGCCTTAACGGCTTCGCGGTCTTTGAGCAGCGTGCCTACCCTGAGGTGCGCGAGTGGGCGGAGGCAATGCTGTAGCGAGTAGCCCTAGGGCAATACTGCTGAACTGAGCTTCAAATGAAGCAGCTCAGCGGCACTTCTGCCCGCTACAGCCCCCAGCACCACAGCACTCAGCAGCCCGTTGCCGGAAAGGTAGCCGCTGTCGTTGGAGCCTGAAACACCGCGGGCAGCGCCTGCGGCGAACAGGTTAGGCAGCGCCTGGCCTTGGGTATTGAGCACGCGTGCCGTGCGATTGACTTCTAAACCGCCCTGGGTATGAAACAGCGCACCGGTCACGCGAATGGCGTAGTAGGGTGGCTTGAGCAGGTTCACTGAATCAAAACGGCGTCCAAACGCATCCGCCGTTTGCCGTTCGGCCTGCTGCTGCATCTCCGTAAAGGTAGCCTGTAGCGTGGTTAGCGGCAGACCCAGCCCAGCCGCCATCTCTTCAAGGCTGGCAAAGCTTCGCACCGCGCCGCTCTCCTGGGCGTTACGGTAATCTTCAAATGCCTGGGCGGATTCATGGATGCGGGCGTCATAAAGGTTCCAGGCAATTTTCTCTGGCTGGGCCAATACCTTGGCCGCTTGCTCTGAGTAGCCGCCGTGCTCGTTGGAGAAGCGCTCGCCGTTTAAATTGACCTGAATGCCACCTTGCATCATCAGCGCCCAACTGATCAAAACCTGATGGGGCGTCGCCAGCGAGCCGTGGCCCTGGCAGGCGCCCGTCTTTGGTGCTGGCGCCCATGGCCTGACCCCACAGCAGCGCATCACCTTGATTGCCTTCATGGCCGTAGTAGAGCGCGTGCTTGAGTGTGGGCAGGTAGCGCTCAACCAGGTCAACGTTCCCGCCATAGCCGTTGCAGGCCAGAATCAACGCATCGCAGCCGATGCTTTCGCCACTGCCGTCCGGGCGCTCAAGCGTGACGCCACGCACCCGCTGAGCGTCATCGACGTATAAGTCCACCACTCGCGCCTGGGTCAAAATATCGATACCCGCCGCCTCGGCGGCGTTAAGCAGCGCGCCCATCAGCTCTTCGCCGGTGCGCCGTGGCGTTGCGTGCATGCGCAGGTGGCGATGGCCGGGGTAGAAAGCCCTCCACAAGCTCAAAGGGCACGCCGTGCTGATCCGCCAGCCATTCGATGGTTGGGCCTGATTGCGTGGCGAGCAGTTCGACAATCGCCGGATCCGCCTCATAGCCGTTTTTCTTCTGGATATCCTCTGCCATAGCGTCGGCAGAGTCGGTAACGCCCAGCTCACTCTGAAAACGCGTATTGGCGGCGGGAATAAAGCCCGACGACATCGCGGTGCTGCCCCGGGGCAGGGCATCCCGCTCTAAAACGGCAAGCTCTACGCCCGCTTCCTGGGCGGCCAATGCCGCGACCAAACCGCAGGCGCCCGCGCCAATAATCAGCAGCGGTAGGTGGGCATCAAAACTATCGTGGGTATAGGCAAGTATCGCCATTACGCCTGCTCCGTTGCATGGTGGAAGGCATCCAAAATCTCACCCGCTGGCGCTTGCCATACGTCTGGATGCCCGCTGATATGGGCCAGCACTTCTTCCAAGCAAGCAATGCGGTGGGGCTGGCCCACCAGCCAGGGGTGCAGGTTCAGGGCAAACAGGCGGCCACCCTGTTCGCGGGACTCTTCCAGCAGAAAATCAAAGCATCCTTTACCTGGGTTACCCAGGAATCTTCCGAATGCAGGTTCTGGCTCATCACAAACTGATCTTCAATTTCAGTGGCCAGCGGCATCATGGTCAGGCCGTCTGTTTTGGTTTCACACGAATATGGCATATCGTCATTCACCCAGTCGGCGCAGTACTCAATGCCGTTCTCTGCCAGCAGGTCGAGGGTATTGAAACTCTGGTGCTTGGCCGGGCTTAGCCAGCCGCGAACAGGCTCGCCGGTGACCCGCCGCAGGGTCTCGATGGAGCGCTTGACCAGCTCGGCCTCCTCTTCAATCGGCAGGCCGCCGTAGTGCAGGTGATCCATATTCCAGCCGTGGGCGATAAACTCCCCGCCATGCTCTTTCAGGCGCTGCACCAAATAGGGCGTCTGCTCCGCCAACTGCGCGTTGATTGCGAAGGTGGGCGTGATGTTGTGCGCCGCCAGCGCTTTGAGCACCCGATAGATGCCTACTCGGTTGCCGTAATCCCGTAGCGAGAAGTGGCGCAGGTCCGGGTAGGGCATGGTCATGCCGTTAGGCACCTTAAACGGCTTGCCGCGCTGGTTAAGCGGGTAGAACTGCAGCGAGATATTGATCCACACCGCCAGGGTTTTGCCCTCGGGCCAGGTGACCGGTGGGCGTTTACTTAGCATCGACCACGCATAGCGCTCGTGGTCGTAGCCGTGGCGGCGTAAAGGGTAGTCGAGATAGTCGTCGTTAAGCGCCATAGCGTTACCCCTGTTTTCCTGCAGTGGCGGCCTGAGCCGCGATACTGTCGAGGGCGGCATCGTAATAGTTGGCAAGATAGTAGTCGGCAATCTCGCGGCCGGTGGCGACCCATACATCCGGGTGGCCGGTGATGTACTCCAATGCCTCTTCAAACGCCTTGATGCGGTGCGGACAGCTCACTTGGTAGTTGTGAGTGGGAATGCACATCACGGTGCCGGACTCGGCGCCTTCGGCATACAGGCGGTCAAAGTGGCGCTTGAGCATGGTGGCGTACTGGCGTGGTTCTACTTTATTCACCGCGTAGACGATGGTGTCGTTCATCTCCAGCGAGTAGGGCATGGAGATAAATCGCTTGCCGGAGCGCACGCTGACTGGCGTAGGCTGGTCATCGTGGAACAGGTCGCAGGTGTAAATTCCGCCTTTGTCGCCGAAAAGCTCTTCACCTACCTCCGCAAATAGATCCAGGGTGCGCTCCGAGTGGGAGAGCGCTGGGGCCAGATAACCCGCGCAGGCCTGGCCGGTGTGGCGGTGAATGGTTTCCATGCTGTCACGGATCATCGCCCGCTCTTGGTCTTCGTTCAGGCCGTAGGTGTAGCGGGTGTTGTAAATGCCGTGGCTGAAGAACTCCCAGTCGCGCTCTTTGCACATCTGGATAATTTCCGGGTGGTGCTCGCAGAGCGCCACTGACAGCGACACCGAACCGCGAATGCCGTATTTATCCAGCAGGGCCATCTGACGCTGGTGGCCAACCCGGTTGCCGTAGTCGCGAATGCTGTAGCCGGGCACCGATGGGTGCGGATGCGGCCAGGGGCTACGCTGGGGATTCTGCGGGGGATCAAGCTCGTAGTATTCGATATTGGGTGCGACCCAGAAGGCCACCTTGGCGCCTCCTGGCCACTCGATTTTAGGGCGTTGGTCGTAGGCCCAGTAGTCGTAAACGCCTAGTGACTCTTTCATAACCGGCTCCTTTGAAACTTGGTAGGCCTTAGGCGTCGCCATTCAGCCATTCGAGTACATCGGCAACCGGCAGCACGTCGGCATACTTGAGGTGCAGGTCGGTCAGGTTGGCGTAGTGGTAGCTTTCGTGTTTATCCGCGACGCACTCCATGGGCACGATGGTGCGGTAACCCCGGGACAGGCTCTCCACGGCAGTGGCGCGAATGCAGCCAGAGGTAGAGCCGCCGGTAATAATCACCGTATCGACCTGATGCCATACCAGCAGCGACTGCAGCGGCGTTTCAAAAAACGCCGAGGGCATACGCTTGGTGTAGATCACATCGCGGCTGTGGTCGATTTCGCAACGCTCGTCGAATTCGGCGCGTTCAGAACCGTATTTGATGTTTTGCAGCGAATCGGGCGTATCGGTGCGCGTACCCCAAACTCCCGCATCTTCGGCGGAGTCTAGAAAAGCGACGTGAGTCCAGACCACCGGCCAGCCTTTTCTCACGGAAACCGCGTGCCAGCTGGTTGGTGTACTCCAACTGTTTGGGGTCGGTTTCATAAGCGGTTTTGAAGAGATCGGTACGGGTGTAGGCCTTTTGTGGGTCGACGTTGACCAGCACCGCTTTATTGCCGAAGCCAAACGGTACCCGCTGGGGGTTGGCCATGACGTCGTTAAAAATCTCTTTCGCCGTTTTGTCGGTGGTCTGCATCGTCGTCTCCTGACATTGCTTATTTATAAGTCATCGGCACAGGTTTAGAAGCGAGCGTTAGCGATTGTCGTACTGCTCGCCAAGTTCCAGCATCGCCTGGGTGCCTAAATAGTCGTTAAGCTGTTTGAAATCGAGCATCTGGTCGCGGAAGGCGTCGGTGGTGCCGTCCTGTTTCAGGGTGGCAAAAAGCGACTGGCCATATGGGTAATCGCCCGCACCAGTGCGCCGGGGAAAATCACCAGCGAGAAACCAAGGTCTTCCAGCGCCTGGGCGTTCTGCAGCGGGGTATCGCCGCCTTCGACCATATTAGCCATGATGGGCACCTTGCCTTTGAACTGGGTCATGATTTTGCTGATATCTTCGTCGCTACGAATGCCTTCGATAAACAGCATATCCACGCCAGCTTCATAATAGGCTTGGGCGCGCTCAATGGCGCTGTCGGTGCCTTCCACGCCAAGGGCATCGGTGCGGCCGATGATTAGCGTGTTATCACTTTCACGGGCGTCTAATGCAGCATGCAATTTACCGACCATTTCGCTTTTGGAGACCAGGGTTTTACCGCGCAGGTGGCCACAGCGCTTGGGATAGGTTTGATCCTCCAACTGAATAGCGTTGGCGCCTGAACGCTCCAGCAAGCGCACGCTGCGCATCACGTTCATGGCGTTGCCAAAGCCGGTATCACAATCCACCACAACCGATAAATGAGTGCGTTCGCGAATATGCGACATCGCAGTGCAAATTTCAGTAATGCTGAGTAGACCAATATCCGGCCGCCCCAGCTGGTATAGGCCAGGCTGGCACCGGAAAGGTAGACCGTATCGAAGCCCGCCTGCTCGGCAAGGGGAGGCCCCCAGGGCGTCAAACACGCCGGGAGCGACGACAATAGAGCTTTCCTGCAACTGCTGTTTAAGCTGGGTGGGCTGTCGTGAGGCCTGCTGAGAAGCAATCTGTTGGCGTGTCATAACAATCTCATTAAGTGTTGGTAAGCGTCAGCGCGGCTTATGGAGTGCCACCTGGTTAGCGATACTTCTGGGTACTGGTTCTGTAATAATGGCTTTCAAAGGGCAGTAATTGTGTTATTAGTTGACTGTCGATATGTATTATATGTAATACATTTTTATGTCTATTATTATCCCTACGTCAAGCCTGACATGAATTTTTCGAACAACATCCTGAGGAGAGGCGTGGATGAGTGAGGCACAATCCTCCGCGGTAGGCGGCACTAAATCCCACCGCATCTACCTGCTGCTGAAAGACGCTATTTTGAGTGGACGGATGCCTGCGGGCAGTAAATTACCCGGCGAAAACAGGCTGGCAGAGCAGCATGGCGTGTCGCGGGTGACCGTTCGGCGTGCCATGGAGGCGCTGCAGTCGTCAGGCATGGTAGAGCGTAAGGCCGGGGTGGGTACGGTGGTGTTGGAGCAACCGTTGGACGCCACGGTGATGACCGCCAGCGTGTCTAATCTGATGCCCAATATGGTCAAGATGAGCCAGGCCTCTCAGGTGCGGCTGCTGGAGTTTGCCTATGTGCTGCCACCGGAGATGATCCGCGAACGGCTGGGGATGGGGCAGAGCGTTAAAGTGCAGCGCTCGGTGCGCGTACGCATGGTCGACGATAAACCGTTTTCCCATCTGGTCACCCACGTGCCGGAAGCGATTGCCCTGCACTACAACGAGATGGATTTAGCCAATACACCGCTGTTTGTGCTGCTAGAGCGCAGTGGGGTAAAGGTCGACCACGCTTCCCAATCGATTTCCGCAACCTTGGCTAGCCATGAAGTGGCGGAGGCGCTGGATGTGGCCGTGGGGTCGCCACTGATCTCACTTACCCGCGTGGTGTTTGATGAGCAGGGCCGGGGGGTAGAACATCTGGATGCACTTTACCGTCCGGATCGTTATCGCTTCCAGATTGACCTGGAGCGCAACGGCGACGATAACTCTCGCTACTGGGAGCCCAAAGTGGGCGGAATGCCCACTAGCGGTAAGGATGTATAGAGATTTTGCTTATATTTTTAATGTATTAAATTTAATACAGATTTAAAATTATAAAAATACATTTGACCTGTGTTGTGAAACTGCGCTAGTTGTATTGGGTGAGAATGATAAGTCCAACGAAGGCCGAGGCAACGAGCGACGACAATGAGTACCCCAACAACGCTGTTTGACAAAGTTTGGCAGGCCCATGAGGTTCACCGCAGTGAAAGCGGTCAGAGCCTGCTGTGGATTGATCGCCATTTTGTCCACGAAGGCTCCTTTCACGCCTTCAATAAACTGGCTGAGCGCGCGTTGCCCGTTGCACGACCCGATTTAACCTTTGGCATTGCTGATCACTACGTACCGACGTTAGCCCGTGATTTGGCTGGCGTTGCCGACCCCAAAGTGCGTTCGATGATTGAGCAGCTCTCCCACAATACCCATCGGCATGGGGTGACGCTGTTTGGTCTCGATGACCCGCGTCAGGGCATCGTACATGTGCTTGGCCCCGAGCAGGGGCTCACTCAGCCCGGCATGGTGATGGTGTGCGGCGATAGCCACACCGCCACCCACGGCGCCTTTGGCAGCATTGCCTTTGGCATTGGCGCCTCGGAAGTGGCCCACGTGCTGGCCACACAAACCCTGTGGCAGAGCAAGCCCAAGGTGATGCGGATTACCGTGGATGGCCAATTGGCCGAGGGCATCACCGCCAAGGATATCGCGTTGACCTGGATTTCACGCCTGGGCGCCGACGGCGCACGGGGCTACGCCATTGAGTACGCTGGCGAGGCGATCCGCTCACTCTCCATGGAGGCGCGCTTAACGCTGTGCAATCTCTCGATCGAAGGCGGTGGCCGCTGCGGCATGATTGCCCCGGATCAAACCACCTTCGATTACCTGCGTGAGCGCCCCTGGAGCTCGAAGGGGGAGATCTTCGAGCAAGCCTGCGCCTACTGGTCAACGCTCTACAGCGACCCCGATGCCAGCTTTGATCTTGAAGTGACCCTGCATGCGGACGAAATCGCGCCGACGGTGACCTGGGGTGTCTCGCCCGAAGAGGCGCTGCCGATTGATCGCGCCGTGCCCGACCCCGATCACCTAGGCGACCCTGCAAAAGCGCGCCAGGCTCGGGATAGTCTGGCCTATATGGGCTTAACGCCGGGGCAAAAGCTCACTGATATCACCATTGACCGGGTTTTTATTGGCTCCTGCACTAACGCCCGCATTGAGGATTTGCGCGCCGCTGCCGCCGTGCTGGCAGGCCACAAAAGCCGCGTACCCGGCATGGTCTCACCCGGCTCGACCCTGGTGAAAACCCAGGCCGAAGCCGAGGGGTTAGACCGTATCTTTATCGATGCGGGGCTTGAGTGGCGCCACTCCGGCTGCTCCATGTGCGTGGGCATGAACGGTGATTTGGTCGCCAGCGGTGAACGCTGCGCCTCAACGACCAATCGCAACTTTAAGGGCCGCCAAGGGCCTGGTGCGCGTACCCACTTGATGTCACCTGCCATGGTGGCAGCGGCGGCGGTCAATGGACGGCTGGCGGATGTACGGACGCTTCCAGTTGCCGCTGCTTCACCCGTACAGCCTTCAGGAGCGCGCTAATGCAACCGATTACCGTATTGAACACCCTTGGGGTGGCGCTTGCCGCAGCGAACGTGGATACCGATCAGTTGATTCCCGCACGCTTTATGAAAGAGCCGCGCAGCGTGGGGTACGGCCAGTTTCTGCTTTATGACGTTCGCCATGATGAGCATGGCACACCAGACGCTGAGTTTATTCTTCATCGCCCCCGCGCAAAGGATGCCGAAGTGATGGTCAGCCGCCGGAACTTCGGTGCGGGGTCATCCCGTGAAGCAGCGGTCTATGCGCTGGTGGATTATGGCTTTCGCTGTGTGGTGGCGCCGAGCTTTGGTGATATTTTTGCTTCTAACGCCGTCAATAATGGCTTACTGCCTGCTGTCGTTGAAGAGGAGGACGCCGAACGCCTGCTGGCAGGCCTTGGCGATGCACCGGCCGCCATTTACGTTGATTTGGAGAAGCAGGTTATTCGTGTCGCCGAAGTGGAAGTCAGTTTTGCCATTAACCCCGTATGGCGTACCAAACTGCTCAACGGCTGGGATGATATCGATATGACTCGCCAGCATGCTGACACCATTACCGAGTTCGCAGCCCACTACGCAGCGCAGTTCCCTGGACGGTGGCGCAGCCACCAAAGAGCGCCATTATCGGTAAAGGGTAGCGGCAGTGACGCTATACCAAGAGTCAATTTCCATAAAAACAGCACCCACGCTTACAGCAGACGTTTATAAAAACGGCTTATAAGAAAGACACAGAAACAATAAACGCTATAACGCAGACTACCTCGTGCAGGAGACTAACGAATGAAAAAAGTAACGCTTACCCTGGGCATGCTCACCGCCCTGGCTTCCGCCCAGGCGCTGGCGCTTGATGAAATCACCGCCGTGCATGCGTTTCCCCCCGCTGATCTACACCCAGAGCTTTCTCGAGTTCGTCGACAAGGTTAACGAGCGCGGTGAAGGCGTGGTGAAGATCAATGTGCGTGGCGGCCCTGAAGTCATCGGCCTTTCCGAGCAGCCCGACGCAGTGCGCAACGGGGTGGTGGATATGGCCTACACTGCGGCAAGTTTCTACGCCGGTACCGTGCCTGAGCGCGATGCCATGGTGGCCTCCAATACCAATGCTATTTTCGCCCGTGAGAATGGCGGCATCGACCTGCTTAATGAAATTCATCAAGAGAAGATGGGCACCTACTATCTGGGCTGGTTCGACAGCGGAGTCAGCTACAACTTCTACACCATTGATGAGCCCACCGTCGATGACGAAGGTAATCTAAACGTTTCGGGCCTTCGTCTACGCAGTAACCCGGTGTATGACGCCTTCTTCCAGGACTACCTGGGCGCGCAACCCATCAGCCTGCCGACCACCGATGTTTACGCGGCCCTGGAGCGGGGCGTGGTGAACGCGACCGGCTGGACTCAAATTGGCCTGAAAGACCTCAATTGGGATCGTTTTCTTAACTATCGGGTTGACCCTGCCTTCTTCTCTACCGATATGGGAGTGATCGTCAACCTGGATAAGTGGAACCAGCTCAGCGAAGAGTCGCAGCAAATTCTTCAGGAGGTCGCCATTGAGCATGAGCGCGACAGCGCCGAACAACTGGCTGAATTAGCCAAGGAGCAGCAGGCTCAGCTTGAGGCCGATGGTATGCAGGTCATCACCCTGGAAGGCGAAGCAGCACAGCGTTTCTCCGATGCCGCTCGGGATGCCACCTGGGAGCGTATGCGTCGCCAGATGGAGCGCCACCCGTCAGGGCTTGAGAATTACGATACGTTGATCGAAAAGTTTAACGACCTATAAAGACATGCGGGGCGCAGTTCTCATGAGCGCCCCTTTTAGTGTGGCAGTTTTCGTTAGGGTCTTTTATGCGCTACGCACAACGCGGCTACCTGCTGCTGCTTAACGGCATGGCCCTGCTGGCCGCCATCATGCTGGTATGGCTGATGGTAGCGGTGGTGCTTTCCGTGGTGATTCGTAACTTAGGGCTTCAGCCCTCGGCGTGGTTTTTCCTTTCCACCGAGTACGCCATGTTTTATCTCACTCTGCTGGGGGCGCCCTGGTTAGTACGTCAAAAGGGCACGTGCACATTGAACTACTGACCTCGATATTGCCGCCGCCAGCGCTGAATATACTGAGCCGCGGTGTATCGTTGCTATGTGTTGTGGTGTGCGGTGTGCTGGCGTGGAAAGGGCTGGATCTGGTGCTGCTCAATATCGAGCGGACTGACTATGACGTGCGGGCTTTCTTTGTGCCGAAATGGATACTCACCATTGTCTTCCCTATCAGCTTTACCCTTAATGGCGATCGAGTTTGGCCGCTTTGTGGTGGGCCATGAAATTCTTCACAGCGGCGAAGCAGGGATTAAAGAATAATGGAATGGTACTTTGCGCTCGCTTTCCTACTCTCGCTGATTCTCCTTTTCATGGCTATTGGTACCCCCATTGCGTTGGCGTTTTTGGCTGCCAACGTGATTGGTGCCTGGCACTTTATGGGCGGCCAAACCGGCATCTTGCAGATGCTCAACAACGGGTTTGGCGCACTCTCGAGCTTTAATCTGGTGCCTATCCCGCTGTTTTTGCTGATGGGTGAACTGTTTTTCCGTACTGGCTTAGGCATGAAAATGTTCAATGCTGTCGACCAGTTGATGGGCAAGCTGCCGGGGCGCTTATCGTATGTGACGGTGGTCGGTGGCACGGCGTTTTCTACCTTAAGCGGCTCCTCCATGGGCTCCACGGCGCTAATGGGATCGCTGCTGGTGCCGGAAATGGAGCGGCGCGGCTATAAGAAGAAAATGGCCATTGGCCCCATTCTGGGCACCGGCGGTTTGGCAATCATTATTCCACCTTCTGCGCTGGCGGTGCTGTTAGCTACTTTGGCGAAAGTGGATATTGGTGCGCTACTTATTGCCGGTATTCTCCCAGGGTTAACGCTGGCGGGGTTCTATATCGCCACTATCTTTATCCAGACCAAGTTGGATCCGGAGGCCGCGCCTGTCTATGAGTTAGAGCCGGTACCGCTTAGCGCCAAGCTCAAGTTGATAGTGACCGATATTCTGCCCATGCTCAGCGTAATGGTGATCATTGTTGCGATGATGCTGATGGGGTTTGCTACGCCTTCAGAAGCCGCCGCCTTTGGGGCTTTGGGCGTGATTATCCTGGCGTTTATTTTCCGCTGCATGACCTGGGCGGCGTTTAAGCTGTCGGTTACCGGGGCGCTAAAAGTGACGCTGATGGCTTATCTGATTGTGTTTGGTTCGGCTACTTTCAGCCAGCTACTGGGCTTCTCTGGTGCTTCGGGTGGGTTGATCGGCTGGGCGACCAGTTTTGACCTTTCGCCGATTCTGATGCTGCTGTCAATGTTTGCAGTGCTGCTGGTGCTGGGCACCTTTATGGAGCAGATATCCATCATGATGCTCACCGTGCCGATCTTCTTCCCACTTGCCCAGGCGCTGGGATTTGACCTGGTGTGGTTCGGTATTGTGGTTTTATTGGCTCTGGAAATCAGTTTCTCAACGCCACCGTTAGGGCTGCTGCTTTTTGTGATGAAAGGTGTTGCGCCCGCGGGTACGACCATGAGCGAAATATACTCGGCGGCGATTCCTTATATCCTCTGTTCGATGCTGCTGGTCGCGGTACTGATCGTGTTTCCGGGCCTCGCGACTTGGTTGCCCAGTATGCTGCAATAGAGCTTTTAGCAAGAAAAAGTGCAGGCAATAAAAAAGAGAGGCTGCGGCCTCTCTTTGCATTTAAGCGTTATTAGCTCTTACTTATTCCCAGGACGGGAATGGATCGGGCAGTTTCTTCCACGCGTTCATGCCTTTCAGTAGTTCCGCTTCGCTTAGCAGGCAGCCATCCAGTGCTTCACGCATCTTGGCTTGATCCAGATTCTGGCCGATGAATACCAGCTCCTGGCGCATATCCCCGAACGGCTCCTGCCACTTCTCCATAATAAACTGGCGCGTCTCGGGGTCGGTAGGCCAGCGCTCTTCGGGAATCGCTTTCCAGAACACCGCAGGGCCGTGGTGGGCGATGCCGCCTGCCTGGCTCCACTGGCCTGCGGCTTGGGGGCGGGTGGCAAGCCAGAAAAAGCCCTTCGAGCGTAACAGGCCTTTGCCGAACCACTCCTGATTGAGTAGGTCATGAAATTTCTGCGGGTGAAAGGGGCGACGGGCGTGATAGGCAAAGCTGCCGATGCCGTACTCTTCGGTTTCGGGAACATGTTCGCCACGCATCTCTTTTAGCCAGCCCGGTGCCAGTTGGGCACGCTCGAAATTAAACTTGCCGGTATCCAGTACTTTGCCCAGTGGCACACCGCCTTGGGTAATGGGCACTAATTCCGCATCGGGATTCAGCGAGCGTAGAATGGCTTTCAGGGCTTCCAGTTCTTTCTCATTAATCAGGTCAGTTTTACTGATCAGCAGTACATCGCAAAACTCGATTTGATCGACCAGCAGGTCGGCGACATTGCGCTCGTCATCTTCACCCAGGCTTTCGCCTGCTTCGGCGAGGCTTTGCGCTTCGCGGTACTGTTCAAGAAAGTTGGCACCATCGACCACGGTGACCAGCGTATCCAGCCGTGCTACGTGGGAAAGGCTTTGGCCGCTTTCGTCTTCAAAGGTAAAGGTTTCCGCGACGGGCAGTGGCTCAGAAATCCCGGTGGACTCAATGACCAGGTAATCGAACTTGCCTTCTCGGGCCAACTGGCTGACCTCTATCAGCAGGTCTTCGCGCAGGGTGCAGCAGATGCAGCCGTTGCTCATCTCTACCAGTCGTTCCTCACTGCGATTAAGCGCCACGTCGCCGTCCAGCGTCGATTCGCCAGGGCCGCCGCGCACCAGCGCACCGTCGATATTTACCTCGCTCATATCGTTAACGATAA
This sequence comes from Vreelandella olivaria, assembly GCA_004295565.1. Classification (GTDB taxonomy): domain Bacteria; phylum Pseudomonadota; class Gammaproteobacteria; order Pseudomonadales; family Halomonadaceae; genus Vreelandella; species Vreelandella olivaria. Next base: position 624,706 of record AP019416.1, read on the forward strand.
CGGCTACGCGGCGACCTTCGCGGTTGGCCAGAATATGATTGAGCACGGTGGTTTTACCGGCACCCAGAAAACCCGAGCACCGTCACGGGCAAGGGGGTAAATGCGGTCATTGCTAGATCACCTCTGAACGGGTTTATGTTATGTGATAATATAACAATAATAGGGCGTATGAAGAAAGACTTATATCTTTGAAGTGACATCTCTTGAGTCACATCGAACTAAGCTACAATCGTCGATATCAGCAAAGCCAGGGGTAATACTTGCTTTGACGCCCTAAGGCTTTGGTCAAATTAATGTGGCTAGGCAGTGAACGTCGCAGCCATTAAAAGGTATGTTCTGCTAATGACATACACGAACCTGAACCCCAGCAAGGCGTTGATTTGGCGGATAACCCATCGCCATAATCTGCCGTGGATTTTGGAGAATGGTCTCCATGCCGGAGATAAGGGCATGCGCGCACCGGAGTGGGTGGTGATTGGTAATGAAGAGTTAATTAGCCGCCGTGCGCATCGTGACGTGCCACTGCCACCAGGTGGTGTGCTCAATGACTACGTACCTTTTTACTTCACGCCCTTTTCGCCAATGATGTACAACATCCACACGGGGCGTGGCGGCGTGAGGTCGGTGGCGAACAGAGATATCGTGATTCTGGTATCCAGTCTGCATAAAATTGCGGAGCTATGTTTACCGTTTGTTTACACTGACCGCCATGCTTACCCGGTCACTGCCCATTACTTTAATGATCTGGATAATCTGAGTGCCATTGACTGGCCGCTTCTGCAGCAGCGCAACTTCCAGCGTGATCCGGATGATCCTGAGAAAATTGAGCGTTATCAAGCAGAGGCGCTGATTCATAGATATGTGCCTATACAGGCATTGTTGGGGGCAATATGTTACACCCCGCAAGTGCAGCTAGAATTACAGCAGCAGGCCGCTGAGCTGGGTGGTGCGTTGGATATTCACTGTCGGCCCAGCTGGTATTTTTAAGGAGTCAGTCATGATCACCTACACAACAGGCAATTTGTTGGATGCCGAGGTTGAGGCCCTGGTCAACACCGTTAACACGGTGGGGGTGATGGGCAAGGGAATCGCGCTGATGTTCAAAGAGCGCTTCCCCGCCAATATGGCGGCCTACGCGCAAGCCTGCAAAGCCGGAGAAGTGCAAACTGGCCACATGTTTGTAACCGAAACCGGTGAGTTGATGGGCCCACGCTGGATCGTCAACTTTCCTACCAAGCAGCACTGGCGTGCGAAGTCTCAACTACAGTGGATTATTGACGGCTTGGCCGATTTGCGCGGCTTTATTGAGCGCAATCAAGTAAGCTCAATTGCTATTCCACCGTTGGGTGCTGGCAATGGTGGGCTGGATTGGGCAGAGGTGAAGCCCCACATTGATCAAGCGCTGGGCGATTTGCAGGGTGTCGAGATTATCGTCTTTGAGCCGACGGCCAAATACCAAAATGTTGCAAAACGTCAGGGCGTAGAACAATTAACGCCTGCTCGTGCCTTGATTGCTGAATTGGTTCGCCGCTACTGGGTGCTAGGCATGGAGTGCAGTTTGTTGGAAATTCAAAAGCTGGCCTGGTTTCTGGAGCGAGCGATTGAAGCAGAAGGCATACATAATCCTCTGGATCTTCGGTTCGAAGCCAACAGCTATGGCCCCTATGCCGATCGGCTGCGCCATTTGCTCAATGGGCTGGATGGTAGCTATTTAAAAAGCGAGAAACGCATCAATGACTGCGGCCCGCTGGATACTATCTGGTTCAATGATGCCAAGCGGGAAAAAGTGGCGCTATACCTCAAAACCGAGGCGAAAGCTTATCTGCCAGCGCTGGAGAAAACGGCAAAATTGATTGACGGATTTGAGTCACCTTTTGGGATGGAGCTATTGGCCACGGTGGATTGGTTGTTGTCTCAATCACAGGCAACACCAGATCCTGCATCGTTAATGGAAGGTGTGGGTCACTGGCCGGGAGGTCAACACTCCGCACAGCGTAAGCTCAAATTGTTTGATCGTTCCAACGTCGAATTAGCGCTCAACCGACTCAATTCTATTCAGTTACAGGCTGCTGCTAGTTAATAATATTGATAGAGCGCGCACATTCATGCCTATAAGGTTTGGTTGAACAGACACCTAGCGCTTGTACTGTGTTGGGCAGTAGCCGCGTAGCACATCCGGCGAGCGTAGGGCTTGGTGTTTGGTCGTACGGCCGGTGACACGTTTGCGCCATAGGCGAAACGAGGCGGGTTTGAGCTGATGACGCATCACCTCGATGACATCCGGCTCGCCAAGGCCAAACAGCGTTTCGATGGCTTCAAACGGCGTGCGGTCTTCCCAGGCCATTTCAATGATGCGCGACTGCTCGTCATCGGGTAGGCGGCGAAAGCGCTTAACGGGGCTTTGGGCATCGTTTACCTCATGGTATTCGAATGGCGGGCATTTAGCGTGCTGGCAGTGTAGCGCTTTTTAATAGTCCAGCGCAGCGCATCGATCACCATAAAATCGCTAGGCTGGCGCCCAAGACAGGCAGCGCCAGGCCCACTGCAATAGCGCCTGCCAGCAGGCCTATTTTGGCCGAGAGCGGCAGTTGCGAAAATGGTTCAGCCACCGTCGGAAAGCGCTGACCGCTTGCTGCGCGTAACCGCCGCCAGGCCATTAAATAACCCCATACGATTAATGTCACAAGCCCGGCGGCGATCAACGCCAGCACGATTTGATTCGCAACACCAAACAGCACCCCCATATGCAGATCAATCCCCCAGCGGGTGAGTTTGGCTGCCCAAGGAAAAGTGGCAAAGTCGGTTTGATCAGTCACTGCCATTGAGCGTGGATGCAGTGCCACTTGATCTACCTGTGTAGGCCACTGGCGGTCAATTTCCGCTACCCGCCATGCTTGCTGGGGCGTGCTTGGGGCGTTAGTTGCATGCGCGCTGCGCTGAGGCCCGCCTGACGAGCAGCATTCAGTGCCCGATCAAAATCCTCTGGCGTAATCGACGTGGCTACCATGGCCATATGGCCGTGATGCTCGGCATGTTCGTCGACGACCTGGCTATCGGTATCGTTCAACGCCGTTGAGGCACTTGGCGTGCCCCAGCCCCAGGCATGACGAAGTTCCGCAATATTGCCCCCGCCCACTGTGACCATGTAAGCCCGGTGGCTGAAAAGAACAGTAACCCCAGCGAGATTATCAGCCCAAGCGTCGCGTGGCGTCGGCGAGTGCTGTGAGGGCTGACAAGCGCTTTCAGCGAGCGGCGCTGACGAATCCATAGCAGCACACCGCCTAGCGCAGCCACCCATAGCCATGAGGCGGCCAGTTCACTATAAAGACGCCCTACGTTACCCATTAACAACTGGCGGTGAAAGTGATCAATCGCGGTGCGTAGCGGCAAGATGCCACTGGTACCGTAAACGGTTGTATCTCCCGTCACTTCCAGCGAAATGGGGTCAACGAATACAGCGCGGTGTTCAGATGGGCCAAGGCTTGGCTCGCTATACATCAGTCGGGTCGTGCTGCCGGGTTCCGGTGCCGGGCGCACTGCGCTTGGCAAGGTGGCACTGTCCAGGTAGCGTTGTGCCGCCGCAATTTGTTCGGCAAGTGGCTGAGGCTCTCCCTGGTTAACCCCATACAGGGTGTCGTGGTAAAGCCACTCTTCAAGCGGTGGGCTGAGTAAGTAAGCAATGCCGGAGAGGGCCGCAATCAGTATAAAAGGGCCGACAAAGAGGCCGATATAGAGGTGCAGGCGGCTAATCAGGGCAACAAGCAGTTTGCCAGTGTGGGTAGAGGGGCGGGTTGGGGCTGTCATTCGCTGGATCCGAGTGGCATCGGTAAAAGAGAGACAGCTTAGATAGTTTACTTAGCAACTGCTAGCCTACACACAGCGGTAAAAAGTCACACGCTTAGCGATTAGAGGGTGTGGGTTTCGCGGCTAGGAGTGCACGAAATAAGCCATTCATTAGCACCGGTTCGTCGTGGCGAATCAGGAACCCAGCGTCGGTGAGCAGAGGCTCCGCTTGACGGGTAATGTCGGTTGCAAGGGCTGATGTAAGTAGGTTCAAAAGGCGCCGGCCTGGCCCTGCAGGCTGTGCATCCGGCTGAAACTTATCCATTACACACAGTTGCCCGCCGGTTTTAAGCACCCGGTGCGCTTCGGCAAGCCCTTGTCGTGGGTCGGGCATCACCGCCAAAATCAAGTGCATAACCACTACATCAAAGTGCTCATCGGGGTAACTGAGTGCTTCGGCATCCATCACACCGCACTCCACGTCTCTATTCAGCGCAGCCGCCCGTTTAACCGTTCGCTTGACCATGGCTGGGGCTATATCAGTGGCGTGTAATTCGATGTCCTGGGGCAGGAAAGGCAGATCCAACCCTGTGCCCGCGCCTACCAACAGCACGCGCATACCGGGCTCCCAGTCTACTTGGCCAAGCGCTATGCGCCGCGGTCTGCGAAACACGCGGGCCGCGACCGGATCGTAAAAGGTGCGTAAACCGTGTAGCGCAGTCGGTTCCAGGCAGTGGTGTTGAGCATAGCGCCTCTTTGCAGCGCAGCGCTGCGATGGCTGAACAGTGGTGACTGGTTACCTATAGCATAAACGCCATTATTCAACCAATAGGGCAATGACAGTGTGGTGCAGGTTTATAAGGCTGATATTGAAAAATGGGTTCCTTTTTTTAGGTTGAATAAAGATTTTTGAGTTTTGAAAAGATCAATTTGGTTTTGGTTATAAGTTTTTATTGTTATCTGATTTTTAAGCCGTGGATGTGTTGTTGTCATTATGTTTTTTTACCCTTTCTGAAGACGCGTAGTTAAGTTTTCAACAATATCAATCACTAATTTTCGATCATTTTGATTTAAAGGGGCTAAAAGTTGCTTCATTCTGCTTGACTGGTCATCAATATGAAAGCTTGCTTGACCAAGCAGCTCCGCGGCTTCGCAGTTAAAAATTTCAGCAAGCTCAATTAAGCGCACGATATTAGGGATCACCCGCCCGCGCTCGATACGCGAAACGGCTTCATTGCCAACGCCTAAGCGCTCAGCAACCTCTTCTTGGGTCAATTGACTGCGAACCCGCTGTTTGGCAATGGCTCGGCCAATACTGCCCGCTAGCCGTTTCTGTTCTGTTTTGTTCACGATGCCCTCCATTAGACCTAGATGGTTGAGGAACGACCTATTGACATGAAGGACTGTTTAGGTTGAATATCATCTTCTAAGGTTGATTTGGATGCTGATAGTTACTTTTTGTTTCATTTGATTACTCGCTGAAATGAAGAATTGGCGGATATGAATTTAATCGAATATCCAAAAAACATAGATGGATAAATGAAAAACCTCAGCTATGAAGTACACGACTGAAGGTGATTTGAGAGGTAGAAGCTGAATAGATTGAATGTTCGTGTTTGAGTTGAGTTTTCTTTTAAAATTGGCATCAATGTTTTAAAGAAGAAGTGTCGTTAGTGTTGAATGATGTTCGTGTGTAAGTTTTAGCGTTTGCATAAAAATGTCGAATAACGTTTATGCGGTAGACGTATGTGTTTTTTCAAATAGAGTGTTCAAAAAACGGGATAGAAGCTTGATATTTAAATCTGAAGGCGCTTAATAGCATGCACCCTACTTCTGCACCAGAGATTTTTCGACAGCTGGCGGATAAGTTGTCCTATGTCAGTGAAGAGGGTTTTTTTCACCACCTCGTGAGATCCTTGGCGGATATTCTCGGGGTGGATCATGTTGTTGTTGAACATGTTGATAGCCATCAGAATATTTCGACAACCCTGGCGGTGTGGTCTCAAGGTGAGTTCATTGAGCTGGCTCCCTATTCGCTCCAGGACACACCATGCCAGCAGGTCGCCAATCACTCACGTCTATTTGTTGCCTGCCAGATTCGCGAGCAGTTTCCGGATGACCAGCGTCTGGCGGCCTTGAAGGCAGAAGGGTATTTGGGCATCTCTATCGCGGCACCTGGCGGCGGCTTTTTGGGCGCTATTGTACTGATGCACTCCTCCCCCCTGGGGCTTCCTCCCTATGCCGACGAAGTATTACGTATCGCAGCGGCGTTGGCAGGCGCCGAATTGGCGCGCCAGTTAGCGGAGAGTCAAACACGCGAACGTTTGTTACATAAAAGCTAGCGCTGCAGCGTATTGGTCGATACAACGAAGATTTGATTAACACCCTTCATGAGCAGCAACGTTTCCAGCACGCTGTGGTTAGCGTGGCCACGGCTATATCAGCGGAAAATGGCGAAGCGTTTCTGCATCAACTAACCGCCCATATGGCTGAGGCGTTATCTGCCGAAGTGGGGTTTATAGCGTTGCTGGATGAGCAGGATGCCGATATTGCGCATACCTTAACGCTGTATGTCCATGGTCAGTGCCAGGATAATTTTGCTTATTATCTTCCCGGCGTCCCTTGCCACAAGGTCATGATAGAGCAGGAGTGTATCGTGCACGAGGGCGCTGCCATTATGCTGCCTGCCGAGAGCAACGGGGCGCTCGTGGGTAAACGGCTATGTTGGGCGGCGGCTGGATGATAGCCATGGCCAGCCCATGGGGCTTATTGGTGTCATGTTTAAAAAGCCGCTGAACGATGTGGAGGTGGTGCGCAATGTACTGCAGATATTCGCCGCGCGGGCCGCTTCAGAGCTAGAGCGCCAGCAAGACGAAGTACGCATTCGCCAATTGGCCTTTTGTGATGCTGGCACCCAATTGCCTAATCGGTCGGCCTTTATGCGCCACTTGGAAAGCGTGGTCGCTGATCCCCAAACCACTGAACTGGCGCTATTGCTGCTGGATCTTAATCATTTCAAAGAGATCAATGATACCGCTGGCCACGACCTGGGTGATTTAGTCCTTAAGGCCGTGGCCGAACGCTTTGCGGCGTCGATAACGGAGGGGCAGTATCTGGCCCGTTTAGGTGGCGATGAGTTTGTGGTGGTCTGCCCAGGTGTCCAGGCAAACAGCGCGTTAGCGACGGCTCAGCGACTGTGTGACAGCATCGCACTGCCCTTTATGGTTGAGCAACACTCTTTCGAGCTTTCCGTGGGCATCGGCCTCGCGCTTTATCCCCAGGATGCGGCAACGCCATTAGAGCTGCTGAAACACGCCGACATTGCCATGTACCAAGCAAAACGGCAAAAGCTTCCTGTGTGCGTATTTGAGCCCTGGATGGAGCGCATTGTGGCTGAACAGCTGCATATCGCCAAACGCTTAGCGTCAGCCATTGCAGAGAAACAGCTGAATCTACACTTTCAGCCTCAGGTAGATTTACACAGCGGCCGGTTAATTGGCGCCGAGGCACTGTGCCGGTGGCACGATGAGGAGCTGGGCCAGGTTTCACCGGGCAAATTTATCCCCATTGCCGAGGAGCGCGGCATGATCGTTGCGCTTGGCAGTTGGGTCATTGAAGAAGCCTGCAGGCAGCTTGCTGCATGGCGAGAGCAGGGGCACTCCATGCCTGGCCAGTTGGCGATTAATATTGCCGCCCAGCAGTTTGAAGAGGATGACCTGGTCGCCAGCGTGCTCAATCGCTGTACCCAGTTCGCCGTTGAAGCGTCACAGCTGAGTCTTGAAATTACCGAAAGCGGTATCATGGAGAACCCTGAAAAGGCAATTGCAATCACTGAAGTGTTAAAGAGCAAGGGGTTAGGGCTGTCTATTGATGATTTTGGCACCGGCTACTCGTCGCTTGCTTACCTGAAGCGCTTTGCCGCCGATAAGATCAAAATCGACATCTCCTTCGTCCGCGATATGCTCACCAGCGACAATGACCGTGTCATTGTGGCAACGATTATTGCCATGGCGAATACGCTGGGTCTAGAGACCATTGCAGAAGGGATTGAAAACCAAGACCAAATCACCGCGCTGCTGGCATTGGGCTGTGCTCAGGGCCAAGGCTATTACTTTGATCGGCCATTGACCGCAAAAGAGTTCGCCGAGCGCTGGCTTCGCTAGATCCGTAGGGCGGTGTTGCATTCAGCGTTTGTAAAGGGCGTCCACCAAACCTATATCTTTAATATGATAAGCTTAAGATAGCGCCTGTTCTCCCGGCTCAACGAAGCGAGCCAACTCTCATTTTAGCTGCAACTCTTTCAAAAAGCCCGGTTATTCAGGGTGCCAAGTAGTCTAGACTCATGCTATACCTAAAACGTAACCTCATCTTCAAATACGCTCAAGGTGTGCGCTTTCGCGATGGTGAGAAAATCAAAAGGACGCATTTAGCTGATCGAATGGACGCTATCGTATGTCGATTTGGTAAATAAGCGAATTTGAATTCAGTCAAAGGATTGTACAGGAGCATTGCGCTAAATGAGTGAATCGACCCTGCAAAGTAAATTCTCAAGTCGCAAAGGTTATTTTTCAGCAGTTGTTCTAAGCGGGCTACTGGTGGGGAGCATCCCGCTTGAGGCTTTTGCGTTTGGTTTTGATGATGTCGCTCGAAGGGCAGAGGAACTGGCTCAACAGGGCTACCGTGCCCCAGAAACGTCCTTGCCGGATCAGTTGCGTGAACTCAGCTATAGCGAGTATTCGCAAATACAGTTCAAACGTGATCGCGACGTATGGAGCGGTAAAGGCGCACCTTTCACACTGAGCTTTATCCCTGAAGGAATGCATTATGACAGTGCCATCCAATTAAACAGTATTGATCAGGAGGGCGAGGTTCACGGCTTTGCTTACAACCCTGACGACTTTACCTACGGTGATTTAGACATCTCCGACGATGTTAAGCAGAGCGATGGCGTGGGTATCGCCGGCGTCAGAATCAACCACTCACCCAACGGTGTTGATAGTAATGAGGTGATGGTATTTCTAGGCGCAAGCTATTTTCGCGCCGTGGGTAGTGGTCAGGTTTACGGTCTTTCAGGGCGCGGGTTGGCCGTTGACACAGGATTATCGTCGGGCGAAGAGTTCCCCCGCTTTAGCGAAATTTGGATTGTCGAACCAAGTCCAGAAAGTCAGTACTTGACGATTTTCGCCCTGCTTGACTCGCCAAGCGTTACCGGTGCCTACCGCTTCGTACTACGCCCCGGAGAAGACACCATCGTCGACGTGCAGTCGCGGCTATATTTGCGTCGGGCTGTCGAGAAGCTGGGGATTGCTCCGCTTACCAGTATGTATCTCTACGGCCCGGAGCAGCCTTCATCGACACAGCACTATATTCCGGCCATGCATGACTCTAATGGGCTATTAATCAGTGATGCGCAGAATGGCTGGCTGTGGCGCCCGCTAGCCAATCCGGCCAGATTGATGATGAATAGGCATGCCACACCTCAGTTACGCGGTTATGGTTTGATGCAGCGTGGCCATCACTTTAGCGATTATCAGGATATCGATGCACGCTATGATTTGCGCCCAAGCGCCTGGATTGAGCCACGCAACGCGTGGGGAGCCGGTAGCGTTGAGCTGATTCAGATTCCGACAGACAACGAGACCAACGACAACATCGTCTCGATGTGGCTGGCTGATGAAACGCATGAACCAGGAACACCGCTGGAATTCGATTACCGCATTACGTTCACCGCAAGTGAAAGCCGTCACCTTGATCCTGAGCTTGCCTGGGTGGCAGAGACGCGTCGCTCACGGGGGGAGGTGATTCGCGATGACCTGGTGCGTGAGCCCGACGGTACACTCGCCTTCGTTCTCGACTTTGTCGGGCCCTCGCTTGAAGGTATCGGCAACGGTGCCAATCTGAGCGTTGAAGCCAGCGTCGGCGATAATGGCGAATTGGCTAATAGCCGCGTTGTTCAAAACCCGGCCACTAACGGCTGGCGCGTGTTTGTCAACGTGAAGCGCAGTAATGGCAGCCAGCCTTTGGATATCAGGGCCAAGCTAATGCTGGATGGCAAGCCACTATCTGAGACTTGGTACTATAGGTTGCCCGCCAATGGCTGAAACAATGTCTTCTTCGCAGGCAACGCCAACGGATATCTATTTAGAGAGGTTGGCGTTGGAGACCCAGGATCGTGAGGAGCGCTACAAGTTACTGGTCGGTGATCTTGATAAACACGAAATGGCTTCGCTGCATGCGGCGTTGGGTGGTGAGAGGGATTGGCAGAGTAAAGAGAGTGATGACCCGGCAGCATTGTCGGTGGGTAGGCGCTTGGCGCTTGCCTATGCAGAGCCGCCACTAGCGCCACCGGAAGTGCTGTCAACGGACACATCGGGCATTACACGACTGCGCACTGCGCCAGCGATGAAGCGAACGCCGCTGGCGCCCCAGCAGTGGTCGACCAATCCTTTTGTGAATATCGGCCGACGTTTCAAGCGCTGGGCTAACGGAGATTTCCGTCGGCGCAGAAGAGCGTCACCTTCCGCGTCCTGGAAGTGGGTCGCCTCAAGGCGTCGCTGGATTTTGCTGGTGCTGATTTTTGGTCAAAGCATCATCGCCGCCAATCAGATGCGTACCGTACTCCCCGGCCAAGGCCTGCAGTGGCTTGAGATCACTATCCTATCGTTGTTTGTGCTGCTATTCGCCTGGGTATCTGCCGGGTTTTGGACGGCCTTGATGGGGTTTTTTCCAGCTATTACGCCGCCATGACCGCTACGCCATTGATAGCGAGGTGGGTGACGAGCCGATTGATGATGAGGCACGTACAGCGTTGCTGGTGCCCATCTGTAACGAGGACGTTGCCAGGGTATTTGCCGGGGTACGCGCCACCCTGGAGTCATTGCGCAGCACGGGTAATGATCGGCATTTTGACATCTTCATCCTGAGCGATACGTCCGACCCCGATACCGCCATTCAAGAAACCTATGCCTGGCTGGTGTTGTGTCGCGATCTGGATGCTTTCGGTCAGGTTTTCTATCGTCGTCGACAGCGTCGTGTGAAACGTAAGAGCGGTAACCTTGACGATTTTTGCCGACGCTGGGGAGCACTCTATCGCTATATGCTGGTATTGGATGCCGATAGCGTCATGAGTGGCCAATGTCTTACCCGACTGGTGCAAATGATGGAGGTGCACGCCAATGTGGGTATTATCCAAACGGCGCCACGTGCTTCTGGACGTCTCAATTTGTACGCTCGCATGCAGCAGTTTGCGACCCGGGTTTACGGACCGCTGTTTACCGCCGGGCTGCATTTTTGGCAGTTAGGCGAATCGCATTATTGGGGCCATAACGCGATCATTCGCTTAGCGCCGTTTATGCAGCACTGCATACTGGCGCCACTGCCCGGTAAAGGCTCCATGTCGGGCGAGATTTTATCCCATGATTTTGTCGAGGCAGCGCTGATGCGTCGCGCCGGTTGGGGGTATGGATTGCCTACCAACTGGAAGGCAGCTATGAGGAAATGCCGCCTAACCTGCTCGATGAGCTCAATCGCGACCGACGCTGGTGCCACGGCAATTTGATGAACTTTCGGCTGTTTTTTTCCCAAGGCATTCATCCCGTGCACCGTGCCGTTTTTCTGACCGGTTTAATGTCTTATCTTTCAGCGCCGCTATGGTGTCTTTTTCTAGTCCTCTCTACCGCACTATTAGCCGTGCATACGTTTAGCACCCCGACTACTTTCCTGAGCCGGGGATGCTGTTTCCTGTTTGGCCTCAGTGGAACCCCACCTTAGCAGTAGGACTGTTTGGTGTGACGGCGTTACTGCTGTTCTTGCCTAAGCTGCTCAGCGTATTGCTGGTGTGGATACAGGGTAGCCGTCAATTTGGCGGGCCACTCAAGGTGTTGGCGAGCATGGTGCTTGAGTCGCTATTCTCGATGCTATTGGCGCCAGTCAGGATGCTGTTTCACACTCGCTTTGTGCTTACGTCATTGATGGGGTGGGCGGTTCAGTGGCGCTCACCATCACGGGAAAATAGCGACACGACCTGGGGGGATGCCTTCCGCGCTCATTGGAGTCAAACCCTAATAGGGGCTGTGTGGGCGGCGGGTGTTTACGTTATGGAACCAACATTTCTGTGGTGGCTCTCGCCCATCGTCGTCGCCTTGATGCTGTCGATCCCGGTATCAGCGCTGTCGAGCCGTGTCTCGTTAGGGCGGTTCTGCTTCCAAAGGCGGTTGTTCCGGATCCCCGACGAAACGCAACCGCCTCGGGTACTGCGGCGCATGGTGAGCTTGCTCTCCCGTATGAACACAGGCATGGCGGCGCCCTCTTTTGCCCAAGTGGTAGTAGACCCTGTGCCCAATGCGCTGGCCACTGCTTTAGCGACATCACGGCATAACGATGTTGAACCCATACGTCGACGTCGCGCCGAGCGGGTGGCTCGCGGAGTCAGGATGGGACCCGCGGCAATGAGCCGGTTGGAGCGTTTGGATTTTCTCGATGACCCGGTGATGCTGTCGCAGTTGCACTATCACATTTGGGACGACAGCAAGGCGCACCGCAGTTGGTTTGATTGTGGTCTGCCAGGGCGTGAGTCCAAACACCTGCCGACCTTTAACTAAACTTACTAACGCACGTTTAATAACTACCGCATTCAATCAGGCCAGCGGAAGGCTGGCTTGTATTGCCTAGCCGCGATTGGCTCAAAACGCTCTCCCATTAAGCGTTTGCGAAGGTGACTCGCCAAACTGCTGCTTATAGTCGTGGGCAAATTGGCCCAGATGCCAGAAGCCCCAATAGGTCGCAATGTCAGTTACCGACTGCTCCGGCGATGCCGCCCGTAGCGCCCGACGTACGCGATTCAGCCGTGTCAGGCGTAAAAACTGTAGTGGGCTAATGCCTAAAATGGTCGTAAAACTGTATTGCAGCGTGCGACGGCTAACATGGGTCAACTGGCAAAGCTCCTCCATGGTCACCGGGCCATCCAAATGTTCGTCTACATAGCGCTTAACACGATCAACCACGTCCTTGCGGTGGGCATAGCTGGGTGGCAGCTCAGCGCTAGGCTGCTCGGCCTGTAGCAGTTCCAGTAGCGCCATAAGCAGAATATCTTGATGAATATGGCTGGCGATCGTCAGCGTTTGGCTGGTGAGTAAACGTTCGATAAGAAACGATACGGCATTCAGCGTCTCCTTGGGCGCAGGCCGACGCGGTCTCTCCTGCCAGCGTTTATCCAGGCTCACCCCCTGCCGTTGGGCAGCCTCTGCTAATGCTGGTAGCTGAATCACTAGTCCATAGATATCGAAGGTTTCGGGGGTGACCAGCTCAAAGTCCCGTCCGCCAGGGCGGCACATCACCTCGCCCGCGCTAAGCGATTGACCATTGATACGCGTACCCTGGCGAGTGGTAGGAATCCCGATCCACAGCGAGTTTGGCCATACCCGGCAATCCTGACGTAGCGCTTGCCCGGTGTACTCCTTAAACACCTGCATGGTTTCAAGGGCCACTTCATCCAGGCGACCATAGAAGCTGCCAGGGCTAAGCTGATCGTACTCCTGCTGCCAGCGCGTCAGATTTTGCGCATGCTCATCGGCATCAAAGGCCTCTTGAATGCACCTTGTTGGTGCAAATGAGCTGTCGAGCGTGGTCATGAAGCGCACCTCGCAGTGTTAATTTGGCTAATCATAATTTATTTTTCGCCATAACGTTTTGTATTTATTTGAATTTGTTAAATGTTAACGGGTTTGCCAAAACTCGATACTACCTGACTAGTGATAGCGCTATGGTAGAAACAAGCAAGTTTTATACCTCAACGCGTATGCCTGACGCTGTGTCTAAAAATATACGTAGAAATTGAAATATAAAAAGGAAGGCCCCATGACGCAGACCTATCACACGACGGTGGGGAGCCGCCGCTACCGTTTTGCAAGTCTAGCTGAGCTGATGGCCAAAGCCACGCCGCCCCGTTCCGGTGACCGTTTGGCCGGGGTAATGGCGGAGAGTGCCGAAGAGCGGGTGGTCGCCCAAATGGTATTGGCCGAACTGCCGCTCACTACTTTTTTAAACGAAGCGTTGATTCCTTATGAAGAGGATGAGATCACCCGGCTGATTATGGATGAGCATGATGCCGCCGCCTTCGCTCCCATCAGCCACCTGACCGTGGGCGATTTTCGTAACTGGCTACTTTCTGATCACGCCACCAGCGAGGTACTCACGGAAGTGAAAGCGGGGATTACCCCCGAAATGGCCGCCGCCGTCAGCAAGCTAATGCGCAATCAGGATTTGATTCTGGTTGCCAAAAGTGCCGGGTCACCACGGCATTTCGTAACACCATCGGCCTGCCGGGGCGGCTCTCGACCCGGCTCCAGCCTAATCACCCCACCGACGACGTGACCGGTATAGCCGCGAGTATTCTCGATGGCCTGCTCTACGGTAGCGGCGATGCGGTGATTGGCATCAACCCGGCAACGGATAATGTCGCCCAAAGCGTCAAGCTGATGCGCCTGATGGATGAGGTGATCCAGAAGTATCAAATCCCCACCCAGTCCTGCGTGCTAACCCATGTGACCAATACGCTGGAAGCGATCGAGCAGGGCGCCCCGGTCGATCTGGTCTTTCAATCGATCGGCGGCACCGAGGCCACTAACCGCAGCTTTGGCTTTGACTTGAGCACTCTCGCTGAAGCCGAAGCGGCGGCCCAGTCGCTGAATCGGGGTACGGTGGGGCGCAACGTAATGTATTTCGAAACCGGCCAGGGCAGCTCGCTCTCCGCTGACGCTCACCACGGGCTCGACCAGCAAACCTGCGAGGCCCGCGCCTACGCGGTAGCGCGCAAATTTAATCCGCTGTTGGTCAATACCGTGGTGGGGTTTATCGGCCCCGAGTACTTGTTCGACGGTAAAGAGATCACCCGGGCCGGGCTGGAGGATCACTTCTGCGGCAAGCTGTTGGGCGTGCCCATGGGCTGCGATGTCTGCTACACCAACCACGCCGAAGCTGACCAGAACGATATGGATAACCTGCTCACGCTGCTCGGCGTGGCGGGCTGCAACTTCATTATGGGCATCCCCGGCTCTGACGACATTATGCTCAATTATCAGACCACCTCCTTTCACGACGCACTCTACGTCCGGCGAGTGCTGGGGCTAAAGGCGGCGCCGGAGTTTGAGCGTTGGCTCGAAGAGATGCAGATTTTCCAGGATGTCAGCACCCACCGGCTCAACGACCAGCTACCCGCCGCCTTTGCTAACAGTCTGCGCCACCTGCCCAAGGAGCCGCGCCATGGCACATGATCCATCATCACCCATCGTGGTGGAGAACCCCTGGGAGCGGCTAAACGCCTTTACCGACGCACGAATTGGCCTGGGGCGCGCTGGGGTTAGCCTGCCGACCAGCAAACTGCTGGCGTTTCAACTCGCCCATGCCCAAGCCCAGGATGCGGTTCACTGCCCGCTGGATGTGGAAGCTCTCTCCGCGGAGCTGACCCAAGCCCTAGGTTTGTCTGAGGCACCGCTGCGCCTGCACAGTCATGCCCAGGATCGTGCCATGTACCTGCAGCGGCCCGACTATGGCCGTCGCCTTAACGACGAGACCCGTGAGCAGCTACAGCAAGCCGCTGAGTCTCAGCAGCGCTATGACCTTGCGGTGGTCGTGGTCGATGGGCTTTCTGCGCTGGCCGTTCAGCAAAACAGTGCGCCGTTTCTTAGCGCGCTTTATCAAATGCTGAACAGCGATGCGGCTGATTGGACGCTAGCACCACTGACGCTTGTCGAGCAGGGGCGGGTGGCGATTGGCGACGAAATTGGCGCACTGCTCAATGCCGATGCCGTGCTGGTGATGATCGGCGAACGGCCAGGGTTAAGCTCGCCGGATAGTTTGGGGCTGTATATGACCTGGGCACCGGAACCGGGGCTAAAAGATGATCGGCGCAACTGTATCTCCAACGTACGCCCGGCAGGTCTACAAGTGGAGGAGGCTGCTCGACGCTTCTTTCTACTGTTAAAAGAGGCCCGTCAGCTCAAAGTATCCGGGGTTAAGTTAAAAGACCGCAGTGAAGACGATGTGCTGGAAGGTGATGCCTCATCCGGTTCAACACGCAACTTTCTGGTCGCTGATTAACGACCTTGGCCTACGGCAAAATCCGTATAACAGCAGACGTATAACAACGAACGTTTAACAATCAGGACGTAACAATTCTCCAATAACAATATGGAACGCAGTAAGCAGCCTATAGCAAAGCACGCCGCTGACGACACTTTCGTTCCACACCATGAGGGTAAAAGATGACACAACCATCTGTTGATGAAGCGTATCTGGCAAAACGCCAACTGCGCAAAGGTACCGCTGGCTGGATGCTGCTGGCGGGCCTCGGGGTTTCCTACGTAATTTCCGGTGATTTCGCCGGGTGGAACTGGTATTGCTGAAGCTGGCTGGGGTGGCTTTGCGATAGCCGCGTGTCTGATGGCATTAATGTACCTGGCACTGGTGCTGTCACTGGCCGAAATGTCGGCGGCGATACCCGCGGCTGGGGGCGGCTACAGCTTTGCCCGCCAGGCCATGGGGCCTGCGGGCGGCTATCTGACCGGGCTGGCCGTATTGATCGAGTATGCCCTGGCGCCGGCGTATTGTGATCTTCATTGGAGCCGCCGTAGAGTCGTTGCTGGGTATCAACGGGCCGCTGGTCTATCTCATTTTCTACGCGCTGTTTATCGGCATTCACCTGGCGGGGGTTGGGGAAGCGCTAAAGGTCATGATGGTCATCAGCGGCTTGGCAGTGTTTGCTATCCTGGCCACCGCCGTCGCACTGATCGGTGATTTTGATGCCGCCAACCTGTTCGATATTGCCCCTACCGATGCGGCGGGTGCGAGCACCTTTATGCCCTTTGGTTGGTACGGCGTCTGGGCGGCATTACCCTTTGGTATGTGGCTGTTCCTGGCGGTAGAAGGCGTACCGCTGGCTGCCGAAGAGGCTAAGGATCCTGCCCGGGACATGCCCAAAGGCATTATCGGCGCGATGCTGTTCCTGCTTTTCACCGCGCTGTTAGTCGTGGTGCTGCTGGCCGGTGCGGCGGGTGCCGAGATGATCGGTCAAAGCGGCGTGCCGCTGGTGGATGCATTGAATGCAGCAGGTAACCCGACCCTGGCAACCGTGGTGAACGTGCTGGGCCTGGCGGGGCTGATTGCCTCCTTCTTCTCGATCATCTACGGCTACAGCCGGTTGGTGTTTGCGCTCTCCCGTGCGGGGTACCTCCCTAAGGCACTGTCGCTGACCAGTGGCCGTAAAGTGCCTTACCTTGCCCTGATCGTGCCCGGTGTGTTTGGCTTTCTGGTGTCGTTAAGCGGTGAAGGCGACCTAATGCTGGGCATGGCCGTGGTCGGTGCGACGATCTCTTATGCACTGATGGCGCTTAGCCATATTCTACTGCGGGTAAAACAGCCCGACCTGCTGCGCCCGTATAAAACCCCTGGCGGTGTCGTCACCTCAGGGATTGCACTGGTGCTTTCCCTGGTCGCCCTCACCGGGGTATATGCCTTCGACCCACGCGCCTTTAACTACACCATCGTGCTGTTTATTGTTGGTGCAGCTTACTTCTTCCTCTACAGCAAGAATCACCTCGTAGCGAAAACCGCCGAGGAGGAGTTTGCGCTGGTGGTCGCGTCACCTGAAGAGCTGGATGATAGTGATTCAGACCCAGCGGTCACGACAGCGAAGCTGTAATTTGCGAGGCTAATCGCCTAGGCTGAACAAGCCTCTTTGCCCTGCGGCAAAGAGGCTTTTCTGGCTAATGATAAGGAGTCGCCATGGCGTTGACATTTAATAGTCGAAACGAGCAGCAGCGCTGGTACGCCGTTGATGATGGCGTGATGGGCGGGGTTTCAAGGAGTGGTTTTTGCGTTACCGAAGGCGTAGGTTGCTTTCAGGGCGAGGTGTCGCTTGAAAACGGTGGTGGCTTTGCCTCCGTTCGCCGCGAGCCCAACGGTTTTGAGCCAACGCTGGCGGATGCCCAGGGCATCGCGCTGACCGTGCGGGGCGACGGACGTACTTATCAACTGCGCCTGAAAAGCACTGCTCTGGGCGATGCCTCAGCGTACCGAGTGAAATTTACGCCTGCTCAAGATGCCTGGGAGACGCTGCACTTTTCATGGGATGCTTTTGAAGCAGTGCGGCGGGGAACGGTATTGAGTGACGCCCCAGCAATAACGCCAAGCGAGATTCACCAGCTCGGCTTTTTGATTGCTGACCGCACGTCCGGCGCCTTCTGCTTACAGGTCAAACATATAGAGCTTCTGCGCTAACTTGGCGTTGGCTACCCACCAAGGTCGTCTCGCATGTCGTTTCCGGTTACGCCAAGCTGGTGAAAATAAACAGGAGCCCCGCCCGTGAAGCACTCACCTGCATACCGCTTAGCGACGACGATACTGCACGGCTTCGATGAGTATCGCGCGCGTTTTAAAGAGATCACTGCCGATGCCAGCCGTCGTTTCCGTGACGCGGCGTGGCGCGAAACGCAGCAGCATCCGCCGAGCGCATCAATCTCTATAAGGAAAAGATTGATGACACTCTGGGGCGCTTAAAGCGTACTTTTGATCCCGAGGTGGTTTCTCACTGTGAGTGCTGGCGCGAGGCGCGCAACCACTACGCTGAGTTGATCAGTCACCGACTCGATTATGAGCTCGCAGAAACCTTCTTTAACTCGCTGTTCTGCGCCATTTTCCACCACCGCCATATTCGTAACGACTGGATGTTTGTGTATAGCTCCCGGGAGGATGCCGCCCACCGCTCGGGAATTGACCTATGCCGTCGCAAACAGGTTAACGGCGACTGGCAGGCCGCGCTCAAATGGGCGCTTATCGATGCCCCCTTTGAAAATCGCTTTGCGGAAATAGATCAGGATACTCATCTCGGCGCCACCTTTTTACAACAGCACTTACCCGCGGCGATTTTGAGCGCTGATAACGCTGAAATCGAGCTGCTCAATAGCGTCTTCTATCGCAATAAAGGCGCCTACCTGGTCGGGCGAATCCTGGGTGGCGGTGAGCAGGTGCCGTTAGTGCTGCCGGTACTCCACGGTGAAGGGTTTGGTGAAGAGGCAGGAGGCGATCCCCGTCTACACCTGGATACGGTGCTGATCGAAACGGATGAAGTCTCGATTATTTTCTCCTTCACCCGCGCCTATTTTCAGGTCGATGTGGCGGTGCCCAGGGAATTTGTCGACTACCTGCAGCAGTTAATGCCGCACAAACCAGAAGGCGAGCTCTACGCAGCTATCGGCTTCTTCAAGCATGGTAAAACCGAGTTTTTCCGGGCCTTGAACCGTCAGGTCGCCAAGCGCGAAGATCAGTTTATTATCGCCCCAGGCGTGCGCGGCATGGTTATGGCGGTGTTTGTACTGCCCAGTTTTCGCACCGTGTTTAAGATCATCAAAGATAAATTCGACCCGGCCAAAGACGTGACCCACGCCGTGGTGCGTGAAAAGTATCGGCTGGTAAAGCGCCATGACCGGGTAGGGCGCATGGCCGATACCCAGGAGTTTTCCAATTTTATTGTCCGTCAGGATCATTTTGCGCCGGAGTGCCTGGAGCATCTGCTGGAAGTGGCGCCCTCCACCGTTGTGTTGAAAGACGATAAGGTCATCATCAAACACTGCTACACCGAGCGGATGATGACGCCGCTCAATATCTATTTGGAGAAGTGCAGCGACCAAGAGAAGGAGATGGTGCTCAAGGATTACGGCAATGCCATTAAGCAGATGGCGGCAGCGAATATCTTCCCTGGCGATATGCTGCTGAAAAACTTTGGCGTGACGCGCCATGGGCGGGTGATCTTTACGACTACGATGAAGTCTGCTACCTCACCGAGTGCCGTTTTCGGCATATCCCTAAATCCTACGGCAATGACTTTCAGGGAGGCGACACGCTCTCCATCGGCCCCAACGATATCTTTCCAGAGGAGTTTGGGCCCTTTATGTTGCCAATAAAGCGCTGCGCGATATGTTCATGCACCAGCATCCTGAACTCTTCGACCCGGAATACTGGCTGGAACTGCAGCAGGCCATTATCGATGGCCGCGTCATTGATGTTTACCCTTATCGCAATAAGCAGCGCTTTGCAGGCAGTATTGGCCAGCTAGTATATTAGATGGCTATTGAAAGTGCAGTGAATCATAAACGACGAGGTAGTCATGGCAGCAAGCCCGCATTTGGTGGTGTTTACCGGCTCGGGGATTAGCGCCGAGAGCGGGATTAAAACCTTTCGTGCCAGCGACGGCCTATGGGAGAACCACCCGGTCGAGGATGTCGCCACTCCCGAGGCGTGGCAGCGTAACCCGCAGCAGGTGTTGGATTTCTACAATCAGCGCCGGGAGCAGATTCGCCGCGCCAAGCCCAACGCCGCCCATAGAGCGTTGGCTGGTCTTGAGCAAGACGGTTTTAGCGTCAGCATCATTACCCAGAATATTGATGACTTGCACGAACGCGCTGGCTCCCGCCAGGTGCTTCACTTACATGGTGAAATCTTAAAAGCGCGCTCCTCCATCGACGAACGCATGCGCTACCCACTGCTCAAGGGGGGAATTGAGCTGGGTCAGGTCTGCGATAAAGGCAGCCAGCTACGTCCCGATGTGGTTTGGTTTGGCGAGTCAGTGCCGCTGTTTGCCGATGCCTGTGAGCTTGTGAGTCAGGCTGACTTTTGCTGGTCGTCGGCACGTCGCTAGCGGTTATGCCTGCGGCATCGCTATTATCCTACATCGACTACGATACCCCCTGCGCATTGGTCGACCCGGAGGCGGATAGCCTTAGCCCGCCGGGAGTGCTGGCGATTAACACCACCGCTGGAGAAGGCGTTCCAGCGCTGGTAAACCGCTGGAAGCAGCAGGGCAATCTATTGTTGTCTTAGGGCGTTTCCAGCAGTGGATAGCTGTAGCTTGCGACCCTTCAGGCAGTCCACCTTAAATAATGTCTGCCCTCTGCTAAGTTTAGTAGCTTATCAGTGGTGTGACGTACACAGGCGGTTTGCTCGGTATGGTACAATGATTGTCAGCCATCCTATAGCATGGTGGGAGGTATTGATTATGATAACAGCTATCCCTAACCCTCTTGTCCAGCACTTGCTCGACGTTGCTTTTGACCTGGTCAACAATGCTGGCCGGCTTATTCAGCGTATCGCAGATACCCGTGAAAGCGCCCAGCCAGGGGACGACACCTTTCAGCGACTTATGCGTAAGGCCCAGGTGTCCTTCGATCAACTGGTCGAAGATGCCGACCAGTACATTCTAACGGTCGAAGAGAGTGGTGACGCCCCGCTTGACTATCGTTCACTGGAGGGGCTTACCGAACGGTTGCGCACGATGGAGCGCGAACTCAAGCGCTTGATGAATGACTCCGAGACGCCCAGCGACATCACGGTACTGTTGGAGCAGTGTGGTTTTCGCCGTGCCATCGCCAAGACCCGTAGCCGCATCGCCATGGCAGCCCATGTTTCCAAGCAGCGACAAGTGATTGTCAAGACCTATGAATCGACGGTTACCCCGGAGGCTTACGCCGCTGCTGCTACGCTCATGTCAGAAAAGCTGGGTGAAAAAGTAGGCAAGTCAGGTGATTGAGGTAGGCTTCCATCCAGAGACGGAACACTACTTCGACACTATCGATGCCACCTTTCAGGGTTCAAGCAGGAACTGCTTGAAAGTTTTACGGACTATATCGCTTCCGGCAGAGAAGTCATACCTGACTGCTTCGGCAACGATGCGCCCTACACGCAGCCTTACGGCGCATTTCGTGCGGGGTTGATGCACATCCACATTGCCGTTCCGCCGACGACCTTTCCCAGAAAGCGTCCCCAGGCAGATAGGAAGTGCCCAATGGACGCACCTGATCAGGATGCAGCCTTGGTGTACGTGCAAGGCGAGTTGGAAGAGAACCACTACTGCCTGCTTGCCATTCTCTACCCGAATGCCCATCAACGAGCAAGCGATAATCGCACGATCCCCTATCTGGCTCGCCTGGCTCAAGCCTTCAAAGATCAGCACTGAGAACCCTTCCTGGGTACAACTCTCACCGTCCACAGCGCCCTGCTTTATGCTGCAAGGTAGGAAGTCATCAGGTAGTGGCATAAAGCGCCGCTCAGGTTGGCGTCGTCAGTCACCTTCAGGTTCTGCTGGAATTAAGAGCTGTCGTTTGCCCTTGTGAGACGAAGCTTTAGCTCGCGAATGTGGGCTCTTAGCCTAACGACACTGTTACTTAGCTGCGGTTAAACCACGCTTTCATGACGTCGGTAACCTTTACCATCTCCGCTTCAGAGGTGATATAGGCGGGCATGGTATAGAGCCAGCGGCCAATGGGGCGCAGCCAGACGCCACGCTCCCGGGCAAAGCCGCCTACGCCTTTGAGCGCCTCGGCGGAGTGGGCTTCAATCACCGCAGTGGCGCCCAGCACCCGAACGTCGGCGACGGCCGGGTGTGCGTTCAACGCTTGATCATCAAGTAACTCCCGCTTCAACTGCTGGCTGAGCTTCGCAATTTTGCCCAGGTAATTCTCTTCCTCGAAGACGCGTAGGCTTTCCAGTGCCACGCGGCAGGCCAGCGGGTTGCCCATAAAGGTCGGCCCGTGCATAAAGGCGTGGTGGGGAGTGTCGCCAATAAAGGCGTTATGGACGCGATCTGTCGCCAAGGTGGCGGCGTGGCCTAAATAACCGCCGGTCAAGCCTTTGGAGAGCACCATGATATCTGGCGTAACGCCCGCGTGGTCAGCGGCAAACAGTTTGCCGGTGCGGCCAAAGCCGGTGGCGACTTCGTCAAAGATCAGCAGCACATTAAACTCATCGCACAGTGCTCTGGCGCCAGCAACATAGGCGGGCGAGGTCATATTGAGGCCGCCCGCCGCTTGTAAAAGCGGTTCCATCAGCAGCGCGGCAATCTCATGATGGTGGCGCTCCAATACGCTACGCAGAGCGCTAAGATCGTGCTCGACTTGCTCAGCGGTGGCATCAAAAGGCGCTGTGGGCGCCGGGGCGAAGTGGTGCTGGGGCAGTAGGCTGGCGAACAGGCTATGCATGCCCTCCTCGGGGTCGCACACCGCCATGCAGCCGGTGGTGTCGCCGTGGTATGCCTTCATCAGCGAGAGCATCTTTGCTTGCCTGGTTGGCCGGTAAGCACCTGGTACTGCAGCGCCATTTTCATCGCCACTTCCATGCCCACCGAGCCGCTGTCTGAATAGAAGACGTGATTCAGTCCGGCGGGGTAATGCGCACCAGCTCACGGGCCAACTGGTCGGCGGGCTCATGGGTTAAGCCGCCGAGCATCACATGGCACAGCTCGCCGGCCTGTTCGCGAATGGCCGCTACCAGGCGTGGGTGGCCGTAGCCGTGGATCATGCACCACCAGGAGCAGGTGGCATCCAGCAGCCGCTCGCCGCTCTCGAATACAAAGTGAGCACCGTCGCCGCCCACCACCTTGGGCGCGGGCGTTTGGGTTTTTAGGTGTGCATAAGGATGCCAAACCGGTGTCTTCATAACGGCTCCAGGAGAGATAGGGGGCGGCAGTCGCGGCACTGGGGGCATCAAGATGGGGAATAATGCCTAAACAGGGGGCCGCCAACTTGGCGTTCAAATGGGCGATATTGGCCTCAAAACGATCAGAGTCGTCGGTAAAGGCGGGGTCTACCACACTGCCCGCCCATCCTGCTAATACCAAGCCGTCTGCGTGGATGGCTTCTGCGGTCAAACGGGCATGGTTTAAGCAGCCCAGCGTTAAGCCGACGACCAGGATCACCGGTAGCTCAAGGGCCATCGCCAGATCGGCAAAATCCTGCTGGTCGTTTAATGGCACGCGCCAGCCACCGGCGCCTTCAATCAGGGTGAAGTCCCTGGGTGTTTGGCTAAGCGTTTCGCGTAGTGAACTCACGATGGCACTAACCTCAAGCGGCTGGCCCGCCTCTATCGCGGCGAGATGAGGCGCAACGGCGGGGGCAAAGGCGATGGGGTTTACCGTGGAGTAGTCGACCGGCGGCACACTCTGCTGCTGTAACGCCACTGCATCCTCATTACGCAGACCTTCACTAGTCTGCTTGCTGCCTGAAGCCACCGGCTTAAGCCCCAGCGTGCTTAGCTGCTGTTGGTGGGCGGCGTGCAGTAAGCCGCTGGTCACTAATGTTTTTCCCGCATCGGTATCGGTGCCGGTCACAAACCAGACGTTCATGGCGATTTTTCCAATTGCAGTTTTAAACAGCGATAGCTCACCGGCAGGCCCTCTGGCTGGCGCAGTTGCTCATAGCGTGCTTTTGCAGCAGCGATATCTGCCCGGGTAAGGTTGGCATGCGCCCGGGGGAGCTGCGCACCGACGCCTTTAATGGAGGCCATCACGGCTTGCAGGTCGGCATAGTAGAAGCGCTCAACGGTGGCCGCTTGCCGGGCAATGGTTAAGCCACTTTCACTAATGGCCCATTCGACGCTGGCGAGGTTCGGGGGTTGCAACAGCGCCTCGGGGCGCTGCCAGGCAAAGGCGATCTCTTCCAGGGTGCCGGGTAGCAGCGTGGTGATATGTGCCTGCCCACCGGGGCGAAGCACGCGACAAAGTTCCGCCATCACCGCGTCGATATCGCGACACCACTGGAGTGCCAAGTTGGAAAATGCCAGATCAACACTGTGGGCACCAAACGGCAGCGCCGCCGCGTCGCCCTGTTGCCAGTGGATATGGTGACCATAGCGCTGGCGGGCCTGGGCGAGCATGCCGGGGCTAAATCTAACCCGGTTATCTGAGCGCGGGAGTAACGTTCAGCCAACCGCTGCGTCCAGTAACCGGTGCCGCAGCCCACATCGAGGACTTTATAGGCGTTGTGGGGTAGCGAATCCCATAGCCGTTGACCGATTTGGCGCTGAGCAGTGGCTAGCGCATCGTAGCGCGGGGCGGCCCGGGAGAAAGCGTGAGCGACCTGCGCCTGCCAGCGGGCATCGCTGTTCACCGTTAAAACGCTCATAAAACCGCCATATTGGCGTTGGTCATCAGGGTGGCATGGTGGGTAATCGCAGCAGCCAGAGCCTGGGGCTGGGAGAGCATAGGGGAGTGGCCGACGCCGCTTAAGGTTTCGCCTAAGCAACGCTGGGCCGGGCCGAGTAAGGGGTCATGTTCACCGCTGAGCCATACAACCGGGCAAGGGGGCGCTGCTAGGCGCGGGCGGTTATCAAGCGTTGCCAGCCAGTGTAAACCGGTAGATAAGGTGCTGTTATCGGCGGGCGGCGTATCGCCCAGCAAGTCACGCAGTTGCCGGTAAGCCAAACGAGGGCTGGGCTCCCCTTGGGTCTGCCAGCGCAAAAAGTGCTGCCAAGTGGCAATAGGGTCGCGCAGAAATGCGCGCTGAAAGGCCTTGAGTTCGGCGGTGGTGACGCCATCATCGGCGCAGAAGGTTGGGCCTGCACCTAATAAGATCAGCCCCTTAGGGGCAGGAAGGAAGTCGAGCAGGGCAGTGGCAAGTAAGCCCCCAAAGACCATCCTACCCAGATAGCATCGCTGGGTAAGGAGCCAGTCATAGACTCTGCCAGCTGCGCCAAGGTCGCATCAGCGGACAGGGGAGGAGCGTCGCCATACCCTGGCCACTCCACTGCCTGGGGATTGAGTTGGCTTGGCCAGTACCCGTCAAGTAGCTGCCAAATACGCTGGTCAATGCCCCAGCCTGACAGCAGCACTAAGCGTTGGCGTGGCACGTAACCTCCTCGCGTTGACACGCAGCTAGCGCCTCCAGTAAACGGTCAATATCGCCCCGCTGGTGACGAGCGCTTAGGGTTACGCGCAGCCGGGCCTCACCTTTCGCCACCGTGGGTGGTCGAATCGCGCCTACCTGTATCCCCCTTTGCCGGAGCTGCACCGCCCAGTGGAGGGTGCGCGTTTCATCACCCAATATCAGTGGTTGAATGGGCGTCACTGAGGTGGTTAGCGGTAGCCCCACGCTCAGCGCCTCGCGGCGAAAGTAAGCGATGTTGGCGTTGAGGTTAGTACGGTGCTCCGGCTCACTCTGAACAATTTCCAGTGCTGTAAGCGTGGCGGCCGCAATGGCCGGGGGCTGGGCGGTGGTGTAAATATAGCTGCGCGAAAACTGAATCAGGTGGTCGATAAGCGCAGCATCGCCAGCCACAAAAGCCCCAGCGGTGCCCAGTGCTTTGCCCAGAGTGCCGACCAAAATCGGCACGTCGGCACTGTTCCAAAAACTACCCACGCAGCCGCTGCCATTTTCGCCCAGCACGCCTACGCCATGGGCGTCGTCGATCATTAACCAAGCGTTATGGCGTTGGCTGACAGCGACTAAGCGGGTGATGTCGGCCACATCGCCATCCATACTGAAAACGCCATCGCTGACCACGAGCTTATGGGCACTCTCACTGCGACCCAGCAGGTTTTCCAGATCGCTTGTATCGCGGTGATGAAAGCGCCGGGAGTGGGCGCCGCTTAGTGCGGCGCCATCGATGAGCGATGCGTGGTTGAGTCGGTCTTGGAAAATAGCGGTATGACGATCTGCCAGCGCTTGCAGCACGCCGAGATTGGCCATATAGCCGGTAGAGAACAGCAGCGCCCGTTCGCGGCCTGTCCAGCGTGCCAGGGCCTCTTCCAGAGCGTCGTGAACTTCCAGATGACCGCTGACCAAATGCGAAGCGCCTGCACCTGCACCGAAACGGCGAGCGCCCGCTGCCTGGGCCTCGCTAACACGCGGGTCTTGGGCAAGACCCAGGTAGTCGTTACCTGCAAAGTCGAGGGTATTGCTTTTGGCTACCTGACGAGTTCGCCAGCGCTCCGTCTGTTGACGATGAGCGCGGGCGTCGGCCAGACGCTGTTGCCACGCTTCAGACACTGGCATCCACCGCCAGCTCGGCAACCCGTTCGGCGTGCACTTTCTGCTGTGCTTGTTGGGCCAGGCGTGCTGCTTGGGTATCCTCGCTTTCACAGGTTTCGATCTTTTCAGGGTGCAGCCCCAACTTGGCAAACAGCGCACGGTCGCGATCCGCCTGGGGGTTGCCAGTGGTGAGCAGTTTGTCGCCGTAGAAGATCGAGTTGGCGCCAGCCAAAAACGCCAGCGCCTGGGTCGATTCGTTCATTTGTTCACGGCCAGCGGAGAGTCGCACATGGCTTTGCGGCATCATAATACGGGCGACGGCAATGGCGCGGATAAACTCGATGGGGTCTAGATCTTCGACGTTTTCCAGCGGTGTTCCGGGGACTTTCACCAGCATATTGATCGGCACGGATTCCGGGTGTGGTGAGAGCTTGGCCAGCTGTTGCAGTAGGGCGCTACGATCCTGGGCATCTTCTCCCATGCCGAGAATGCCGCCAGAGCAGACCTTCATGCCCGCATCGCGCACGTTGGAGAGCGTTTCCAGTCGGTCGCTGTAGGTGCGGGTGGTGATGATTTCGCCGTAGAACTCCGGCGAGGTATCCAGGTTGTGGTTGTAGTAATCGAGCCCGGCGGTGGCCAGTCGGCTGGCCTGTTCACCGTCCACCATACCCAGCGTCATACAGGTCTCCAGGCCCACGGCTTTCACCTGACGAACCATCTCTTCCACCAGCAGCAAGTCTTTATCCCGGGGGCTGCGCCACGCTGCGCCCATACAAAAACGGCTGGCACCGGCTTCTTTCGCTGCCTTGGCTTGTTCGACGACTTTTCGATTTCCAGCAGCTTCTCTTTCTCTAGCTGAGTATTGTAGTGGCCGGATTGTGGGCAGTATTTGCAGTCCTCTGGGCAGGCGCCGGTTTTAATCGAGAGAAGAGTTGAGACCTGCACCGCGTTGGCATCGAAGTGGGCACGGTGCACCTGTTGGGCTTGAAACAGCAGGTCGTTGAACGGTAGCGCAAACAGCGCGTTGATCTCATCCAGCGTCCAGTCGTGGCGCTGCGGGTAGCTCTGCTCTTGGCGCTGCTGGTGAGATAGCTCATGGGGCACGGTCATGGGTGTAAACCTTTTACCTTTAATAGTTGACGAGACTTTAGCGGCGTTGCGCTTTGGGTGTCAACGTTGAGAGGTTTTAGGTTTACGGTGATGTGGTGGAAACATTCGTCAAAATATGGTGCGTTCATTTATACTCCACGCCCTTTTCACTGTTAGTTGTTTCCCTCTTCTGGAGCGCGGATGTCTGCTTTTGAAAGCGCTGTGAATGATCGCTCTGTCGTTGGTTCTGAAGATGTTCCCACCAGTGAATATCCGCGTCCGCCCAGGCGTGAGTTTAAAGCCCGCGGCAGTTTTGTTACCCGCTGCGAAGGCTGCAATTTGCCGGTACTCAATTGCTTGTGCCCGTATAAAGTGAAGGCGGAGAGCGTGGCTCAGGTGTGGCTGTTGACGCACCCCTTGGAGCACTTTAAACCGACCAATACCGGGCGTTTGATCGGCGATGTGATCACCACGACCCAGGTATTTACCTGGTACCGTACGGCGCCGGATGCCCAGCTAGCCGCGTTGCTAAAAGACCCCCGCTACGCGCCCTTTGTGATTTTCCCCGATGACCAGCCTGACTATGCCGACCGTGTGGTGGGGATAGAAACGGTGCATGGGGCGAAAGCCCAGGCGCGCATCCCGGTGTTTATTATTCTGGATGGCACCTGGCGTCAGGCGCGGCGTATGTTCCGCAAAAGCCCTTACCTGGATGGTTTGCCTGTGCTGCCCTTGAAAACCGAACGCGAGACGCGCTATCGGCTGCGCAAACCGGCGTCAAAAGCGCATTTATGCACGGCGGAAGTGGCGATTGAGCTGCTGCGCCAGGGGGGCGATACAGCGGCAGCGGACGTGTTGGATGACTACTTTGAGGTGTTCAACGATAGCTATGCGGCGAGCCGATTGCATCATAAAATCGACCCGCCGACTGCGGCGATGCGGCGCTTGTTACGCCAGAGCCCTTAACCGCCAAACAGGGCACCGGCGATCCTGAATCCAGCCACCCAGGTGCCTATCGCCGAGCCTAGCGTAGCGAGAATAAACACCAGCAGGGTGCGCGATACCCGGTTTTGCCACCACCCTTTTAACTGGGTGACATCGTGGCGTAGCGATGAGAAATCGCGCACTTTGGGTTTGCGCAAATAGAGCTCAACCCCGCCGCCACAAAGCCCGCACCGATGGTGGGGTTCAACGAGGTAAGCGGGGCGGCAAAGAAGGTGGCAATCACCGTAACCGGATGCGCCATGGCGATAATGGTTGCGCCGCCGGAGAGAATCCCGTTAATCAGGAACCACTCAACCACCAACTGCCAGCCCAGATCGGTATTGCGGGAAAAGCCAATCGCAAAGCCGGTAAGCACCAGTGCGGTAATCAACCACGGTAGCGCTTTCCAAATCTTGGACGGCGGCGGGGTGGCTTCAGGGCTTCGCGCTCGACCTTTGGCTCGGCGGGCAGTGGCGCTTCAAGATGCTCACCGGTGCCTTTGAGGTGGCCTGCGCCAAGCACCACTAACACGTGTTGGTAGCGCCCCGGCGGCGCGTCCTCGGCCAAACGCAGCGCCATATAACGGTCGCGTTCACGAATCAGCGGGGTATAGAGCGCTTCGGATTCGGCGGCAAACTCGCTGAAGGTGGCCTCCAGCATATCGCCCTCTTTGAGCTTTTCGATATCCTCTTTGGAGATATCCTGGCGGGATAACACGCTGCCCAGCAGGCCTGAAAAGAGCGAGAAGCGCTGCCACCAGGGCACGTTGCTGTAAATGCGCTTCAGCGTTATGCCGACATCGCGATCGACCAGCAGCAGCGGCAGCTGGCGACGGCTGGCTTCCTCAACGGCGGCGCGCATTTCGGCACCCGGCTGAATGCCGGATTGATCGGCAATCCGCTGCTGAAAGGCGCCCAGCGCCAGGCTCGCGGCCACCATGCCCGCTTTACCCTGTTTAAAGACTTGAAACAGATCCTGCTCGCCCATGGCATCCGGGTTGGCCATGCTGTGGTGACGGGCATCGCAGAGCTCAATGGCGACGGCGTCAAACGCACCGCTATCCAACAGGGCGCGAACATCGTCGGCGCTTTCCGCCGACACGTGAGCAGTGCCCAGCAGCGTGTAGCGGGTTTCGCCAATGGTGAACGTTTTTAATGGCCCACTGGTAAGGGGAAGCGGGGGCGCTGTTTCAGCCAGCGACCCCGCCTCTGCGTTGGGCGTTTCTTGGTGAGATGTATCATCGTGGTTCATTAACAGCTCTCAATTCGATCAAATAAGTGGGTCTGGTGGAGGTTCAGCGCCGCCAGAAAGCGGGCGTAAACAGCACCAGTACCGTAAAAATTTCCAGGCGCCCAAGCAGCATGGCCATGACCAGTATCCATTTGGCCAAGCTGGGCATGTCGCCGTAGTGAGCGTGGGACTCTCCCAGCGCCGGGCCGAGGTTGTTGAGGGCCGAGCCCACCGTCGACCAGGCGGTTACCTGATCAACCCCGGTCGCCATCACTCCCACCAGCATCAAAAAGAACAGCATCACGTAGACCGAAAAGAACCCCCAGACCGCTTGGGCAATGCTGTCGGGAACGCTGACCTTGCCCACTTTGACCGCAATCACCGCGTTGGGGTGGATCAGGCGCATAATCTCGCGCATGCCCTGTTTGATGATCAAAATAATCCGGATCACTTTCATGCCGCCGCCGGTAGAGCCGGAGCAGCCACCCACGAAGGCCGCCACAAACAGCAGGAAGGGCAGGGCGCCGGGCCACATGGAGAAGTCGGCAACGCTAAAGCCTGCGGTGGTGGCCACCGACACGACTTGGAAAACCCCGTGGCGCAGGCCGCGCAGCGTGTCATAGGTGTCGGTTAACCACAGGGAGAGCACGGTGATCACTGACAGCGCGAGCAAAAATAACATTAAAAAACGCGCTTCGGGGTCGTGAAAGTAGTGCATCAGGCTTTTTTCACGCCAGGCGATAAAGTGCAGGCTAAAGCTGAACGCCGAAATCAACATAAAGCCGACACAGATCATTTCGATGGCGGCGCTATCGAAGTAGCCGATGCTGGCGTCGTAGGTGGAAAAACCACCGATAGCAACCGTCGAAAAGCTATGGCTCAAGGCATCGAACCAGCTCATTCCCGCTAGCATATAGGCGATCATGCAAGCTAACGTCAGCGTGGCGTAGATGTACCACAGCGCCTTGGCGGTTTCGGTGATCCGGGGGTGAGTTTGGAGTCTTTCAGCGGCCCAGGAATCTCGGTGCGGTAAAGCGCCATTCCACCCACCCCAGGGTCGGCAAAATGGCAACGGCCAGAACGACGATACCCATGCCGCCCAGCCACTGGAGCTGCTGGCGGTAGTAGAGAATCGATTCGGGTAAAAAATCGATACCGGTGATCACCGTGGCGCCGGTGGTGGTTAAACCGGAAAATGACTCAAACACCGCATCGGTGATACCCAGTGAGCCTTCACCGAATAGCATTAGCGGAAGCGAGCCGAACAGTGCCAGCACCGTCCAGAACATTGCGGCGATGATAAAGCCGTCGCGGATACGCAGCTCTTTTGCGAGCGCCGATTGGGCAGGTAGAGCAGCAGCCCGGTGGAGACAGAGATCGCAATGCCGCTAATAAAGGCACTCCACACGCCGTCGCGAAACCACAGTGAGATCAGCGTAGGGGGGAGCATGGTCAGGCTGAACAGCATGAGCAGCAGCCCCAAAATGCGCAAAATAACCCGCAGACTCATGGTTGTCGCATGCTCCTGTTATTAGCCGCCAGTGGCAGTGATTCGAGGGTTATCAAAAGAACGTTAAACCGACTTGGAACAGGCGCTCCACATCGCGAATGCGGCGCTTGTCGATCACAAACAGAATCACGTGGTCGCCGCTCTCTACCATCACATCGCCGTGGGCGATGATGACCTCTTGCCGCGCACAATCGCGCCAATCGTGGTGCCATCGGGCAGGTCGATCTCACGAATAGTGCGCCCCACCACTTTCGATGACTGCTTATCGCCATGGGCGATGGCCTCAATAAGCCTCAGCGGCGCCGCGACGTAGGGAATGGACGTTGACGATATCGCCCCGGCGCACGTGGGTGAGCAGGCTGCCGATGGTGGCTTGCTGGGGTGAGATGGCAATATCGATCTCGCCGCCCTGAACAAGGTCAACGTAAGCAGCGTTGTTAATCAGCGTCAGCACCTTCTTCGCCCCCAAGCGCTTAGCCAGTAGCGACGACATGATATTGACCTCGTCGTCGTTGGTCAGTGCGCAGAAGATATCGCACTCTTCGATGTTCTCCTCTTCCAGCAAACGCTTGCTGGTGGCGCTGCCGTGGAGCACCACGGTGCGATCCAACCGCTCGGAGAGGGTGGTACAGCGCTCCAGGCTGTGTTCGATGATTTTGACCTGGTGGCTATGCTCCAAATGCTCCGCCAACCGCTCGCCGATATTGCCGCCCCGGCAATCACCACCGGCGGAAATCCCGCTCGACCCGGCGCAGCTCGCTCATCACTGCGCGGATATCCCGGCGGGCGGCGAGAAAGAACACCTCATCGTCGGCTTCGATGACCGTATCGCCGCGGGGGATGATCGGTCGGTTACGGCGGTAAATGGCGGCTACGCGGGTATCCACGTTGGGCATATGGCGGCGCAGAAAGGCCAAATCCTGGCCCACCAGCGGGCCGCCGTAGAAGGCTTTCACCGCCACCAGCTGTACCAAACCACCGGCAAACTCCAATACCTGCAGGGCGCCGGGGTGTTCAATCAGGCGGCGTACGTGGTCGGTGACTACCTGCTCGGGGCTGATGAGTACATCGATGGGGATGGCTTCGTGGGCAAAAAGGCCTTTACGGGTCAGGTACGCCGTGGCGCGCACCCGGGCAATTTTGGTCGGCGTGCGAAACAGCGTATGGGCGACCTGGCAGGCGATCATATTGATCTCGTCGCTATTGGTGACAGCGATCAACATATCGGCGTCTTCACAGCCCGCCTGGCGCAGCACAATCGGGTAGGAGCCCGCTCCGGTGACGGTGCGGATATCGAGTTTGGTATGCAGGTCGCGCAATTTCTTGGCGTCAGTGTCAACGACAGTGATGTCGTTCTCCTCGCGGGCGAGGTGTTCTGCCAATGTGCCGCCGACCTGGCCGGCGCCGAGAATGATGATTTTCATTGCTGAGCATCGGTTCCATTAAAAGCGCCAGCGCGCGATATCATTAAGACCAAGCGTTAAGGCCGGTCGGTGACCTATCATGCGCTGCAATAAAGACGGCGGCCAGTGTAAACCAGCCGCCGCCGAAAAGCAGGTGGGGATTACTCTAGCGTAAAGCCCACTTTAACCGTGACCTGCCAGTGGGCTACTTGACCATCTTCAATATGGCCGCGGGTATCGACGACTTCCAGCCAACGCATGTGGTGAATCGTTTCTGATGCTTTGGCCAGTGCGTTCTGTACCGCTTCCTCAATGCCTTTCTCGGAAGAACCGGTCAGTTCCACGTGCTTGTAGGTGTGATGACTCATAAATGTCTCCTTCCTTGTCATAAATTCACTGCCCCACGGCAACCGTTAGCGTCTAGGCAGTGCGCTTCTCTAGTCTGGCATAAAAAAAGCCATCGTGACTGCTCTGGGCCGGAAACAGTTGGCGACCCGCGCCGTTGGTGATTCCCCAGGCAACGTCGTTAGGCGTGGTCACGTGGGCGTTGGGGGTACGGGCGAGAAACGCCTCAATCTGCTCACTGTTCTCCTCCGGCAGTACCGAACAGGTGGCATACAGCAAGGTACCGCCCTCGCGCAGCATGGGCCAAAGGTTGTCTAACAGCTGGCGTTGAAGCTTGGCCAACGGGCGGATATCGTCTTTGCGGCGCAGCTTTTTGATATCGGGATGGCGGCGAATAACGCCAGTGCCGGAGCAGGGGCGTCGAGCAGAATGGCATCAAGGGGGTGCCGCTCCACCAGTCGCGCTCGGTGGCATCGGCGTGTTCTAGCGCCGCCTCAACACCAGGCGGCTGAGCGTATCTTCCACCCGCGCCAAGCGCTGGTTATCGCTATCGATCGCCGTTAGGGCAATATCAAACTGCTCGAGCAAGTGGGCCGTTTTACCGCCTGGCGCGCAGCAGGCATCAAGTACGCGAGCGCCTGGCCGTGGCGCCAGGGCTGGGCCAAGCAGTGCCGCTGAGAGCTGAGCGGCCTCGTCCTGAACGCTAACGTGGCCCTCGTCAAAACCGGGCAGCGCGGTGACATCGCAGGGCGTTTCCAGGGTGATGGCGTCTGGGGCGTGGGGGCATAAGTGGCCGTTTAACCCCTGTTCGGTAAGCATGCCCAAATAGGCTTCACGGTCGTTGTAGCGCTGATTGACCCTTAATGTCATCGGCCCAGGGTGGTTGTTGGCCTCAATAATAGCGCGCCACTGCTCTGGCCATGCCTGACGCAAGGCGTTGAGGAGCCACGGCGGATGTTCTAGCGCGACGCTCTCGTCCCGGTCTACCTGAGCCTGGAGCGCCTCGGATTCGCGCTGTAGCCGCCGCAGGCAGCCATTAAGCACGCGAGTGGCCCACTCCTTATTCAGTAAGCGCGCAGCGCCAGCGGTTTCGCCTACCGCCGCATGGGCGGGAATGCGCATATACAGCAACTGGTAAATCCCCAACAGCAGCAGCGCCTGAATATCGCTGTCGCGTTTTTTAAACGGCTGCTTCAGCAGCACGCCGGCAAGGGCTTCCAGGCGTGGTAAGCGGCGGCAGGTGCCGAAGCAGAGCTCTTTGAGCAACCCGCGGTCGCGGGCCACCACGCTGTGCTCATCCAGCCCCGCCAGGGAAACCCTGGTCGCTAAGCACCGGGGCCAAGGCGCGGGCCGCAGCAGCGCGGACTTCCTGACCACTGCCGCCACCTTGAGGGGGAGCGCTTTTGGCTCATGGTGCTTCTCCTTCGCTGGCCTGGGCCGCTTGGTTATCAAAAGAGCATCAAAACGAGCACCAAGACGCGTGCCGGTAGCAAGGCGCGCGTGGCGCGCATTCAGTAAGTCACGTACGGCCATGGCTTTACCGCCAGGCAACTGTGCGCTGGTCACACAAAGCACCTCGCGGCCGTTGTGCCCACAGGCAATGCGTAGATGATCGTCGCCGTGATCGAGTAGCGTGCCGGGCTCACAGGCTGGCTGCTCGCCCTCTTCGACGTTCGCCATTAGCAGCCGCAAACGATCATCGCCTAATGCGCACCAGGCCACCGGCCAGGGGTTAAAGGCGCGAATCTTGCTGGCGAGCAGGTGAGCTGGCTGGTTAAAGTCGAGCTCGGCTTCCGCTTTGCTCAGCTTGGCGGCATAGGTGACGCCCTCTTCCGGCTGAGGCGTGGCGCGAGCGGTGCCAGTGGCCAGATCATCCAGGGTATTGATCAACGCATTGGCGCCTTGAATGGCGAGGCGGTCATGCAAATCGCCGCCGGTGGTGCGCTCTGTAATAGGTGTACGCACTTCCGTGAGCATCGCGCCGGTATCCAGGCCAGCATCCATCTGCATAATGGTTACGCCGGATACCTTGTCGCCCGCTTCAATGGCGCGCTGAATCGGCGCCGCGCCACGCCACCGGGGCAGCAGCGAAGCGTGAACGTTAACGCAGCCGAGTCGCGGTATGTCCAGCACGGCCTGGGGTAGCAGCAGCCCATAGGCGACGACAACCATAATGTCAGCCTCGAGCGCGGCCAGCTCGGCTTGAGCCTCGGGCGCTTTTAGCGTCTGCGGCTGATAGACAGGCAGATCGTGCTCCAAGGCCAGCTGTTTGACCGGGCTGGGCGTTAGCTTACGGCCACGACCAGCGGGGCGGTCGGGTTGGTATACACCGCCACCACGTCGTGCTGGCTTTCCAGCAGCGCGGCAAGGCTGGAGGCGGCGAATTCAGGCGTGCCGGCAAAAACAACGCGCAATCTTGACATAGAGAGGGCTACCTGGCTTAGCTGAAATGTAAGTAGGAAAAAGGCTTAGGCGTCCTGCATCTGCTTATGGCGTTTCTGCATTTTCTTGCGGATACGGTCACGCTTTAGCGGCGACAGGTAGTCCACAAACAGCACGCCCTCAAGATGGTCGTACTCGTGCTGGATACAGTGTGCCAGCAGGCCCTCCGCTTCCAGTTCGTAGGCATCGCCATTACGATCCAGCGCGTTGAGCTGCACTTTAAGGTAGCGCGGCACTTCGGCGTAATGCTCGGGAATCGACAGGCAGCCTTCTGAAAGCGGCTCTTTCTCATCGCCAATCGGGGTATAGCGCGGATTGATAAGCACCAGCGGCTGAGAGTTATCGTCGCTGACATCCATGACCACGATGCGGCGATGGACATCGATCTGGGTTGCGGCTAGGCCGATACCCCGTGCGTCATACATGGTCTCCAGCATATCGTCGACGAGCTGGCGTACCTCATCGTCGACGGTTTCCACCGGAGCGGCCTTGGTGCGCAGGCGCTCATCGGGGAATTCAAGAATAGGAAGTTTGGCCATGGCGTTACAATCACCGTTATGCTGAGTCTGAATTAAGTCAAGCTAGGCAGTGACGAGCGTCTTCTAACCTAGGTACTTTATGATGGGTCACTATAACATGCTGTCAACGTTTCTGGGCATGCGCACCCGATACGCACAGGGTTTCAGCAGCAACCTAATCATCGCGCTGATGCATTTTATTGGGGAGAGCAGAATGGCGTTAAAGCAACACGCCTATCGGTTAGCTTTAAGCGGTTTGCTGATGAGTGCAGTGATGCTCTTGAGTGTCGATGCCGCTGCTTGGGAGCGTGATCAAAGCGTCATTAAACTCTCTCCGCAGGTGCGTACTTTGCCCCATCGTGAAGCGGTCGAACCTATCGTCTTGGAGGAAGCGCGAGCTTTTCTACGCGAGCACCGCGTTGTCGATGATGCCGAGGCGTTGCAGGCGCTGGCTTACGTAGTGGCGGGAGATGATCGCCGTTTGATCAGCGGTGCGGGGGATCGGTTATACGTGCGGGGTGATGTGCCACACCATGGTCAGTTGGGCATCTATCGGCAGTCGGAGCCCTACCTGGCAATGGATGGCACGCCGCTGGGCTTAGAGCTGATTAACGTGGGCATCGCTCGCCATGTCAGCAGTGAAGGCGATATTGCGCAGCTTGACGTCGTTAGCTCCCATCAGGAAGTACGGGTTAACGATATCGTGTTGCCATTGGAGGAGCGCGAGCTGAGCCGAGAGTTTTTGCCCCGTGCGCCGCTCAATGCCGTCGAAGGTCATGTGATTGCCGTGCCAGGTGGCGTGCGCTTTATTGGCCGTTTCCAGATCGTCGCACTGGATCTTGGCACCCTGGATGGCTTACAGGCGGGCCATGTGCTGCAAGTCAATCAGCAGGGTGAGCTGATTAACGACCCGCGTACCCAAGAACTGGTTCAGTTGCCGAGCAGTGAAGCGGGCACAGTGATGGTATTTAAGCCCTATGATCGCGTCAGCTATGCCTTGGTGACCCAGGCGTCACGGATGCTGGAGGTGGGCGATGAGGTTGGGTCAGCGACGAAATAACGGGCGGTAAATAAAGACGTTTAAAGATAGGAGGGAGTATGGACGCCCAGGCGTGGCTGGTGGTTAATGCATTGCCGGGTATGGGGGCGCTGCGAATTGCGCAATTATTAGCTCGTCAGCCGCAGTGGCCTGAAGGCTGGCTGGCCGCGCTGCCCAGCCGTGCAGCCAGCGAGTTGCGCCTGTGGCTTGAACATCCCGCCCGCAGCCCGTTGCAAAAGGTGGTTGATGAGACCCTGGCGTGGCAGCAGAGCGGGCCAAGTCGCCATGTGCTGCATCGCGACCACCCCGCCTGGCCTGAGCTGTTAAATGAGTTGCCCGACCCACCCGTGGTGCTCTGGGCCCAGGGGGATCTTGGCGCCCTGGAGGGCCCCAAACTTGCCATGGTCGGCACGCGCCGTCCTACCGGCGAAGGCACCCACAATGCGCAAACCTTTGCCCGCGATCTAGCCCGCCGCGGTTGGTGCGTGGTCAGCGGCATGGCGTTAGGGGTTGATGGCGTAGCCCAGCGCGCGACCCTGAATGCCGGTGGGCGCACGATTGCCGTACTCGGTTGCGGTGTGGATGTGATCTATCCTGCCACCCACCGGGATCTTCACGAGCAGCTCAGCCGGCTGCCCGGTGGGCTACTGTTATCAGAGCACCCGCCTGGCACCGTGGCCCGCCCGGCGTTTTTTCCGCGCCGTAATCGAATCGTTACCGGCCTCTCGCTCGGCACGTTAGTGGTCGAAGCCACCGAAAAAAGCGGCTCCCTGGTGAGCGCGCGGCTCACCTTAGAGCAAGATCGGGAGCTGTTTGTGCTGCCCGGCTCGCTGCACAACGTTCAGGCCCGCGGATGCTTGTCGCTGCTACGTCAGGGCAGTGCCCACCTGGCCTGCAGCGTCGACGACATCATTAGCGATCTTGGCCACTGGGCGGAGGCGTTTATCCCGTCCGATGACGCCACTCCGCCAGCCGCACCCGAGCAAACCGAGAAACCACCTGAACAAACGCCGCTGCCCGAGGCCTTACCTGACCCCTTATTAATGTCACTCTCGGCCACGCCGACGCCGATTGATCTGTTAGTGCACGCCACCGGTGTGGCGGTCAGCGACTGCCAGCAGCGCTTGCTAATGCTGGAGTTAGAGGGGTGGGTAACCCAGCAGGCGGGAGGCTGGGTGCGGCTGCCAAGGCCATGATAGGATAAAGCCATTAAAGGCATGTTAGCCGTGAGGAGAGCATGAGTTTGGCGACCGATCTAGCCCCAGCGATTAGCGCTTTACGTGCCGGTGGGGTGATTGCCTGCCCCACTGAAGCGGTTTGGGGGCTTAGCTGCGACCCCGAAAACGACGCAGCCTTAGCCCATCTAATGCGCATGAAAGAGCGCGATCCAGCCAAGGGCGTCATCCTCGTTGCTGCCAATATTGGCCAGTTCCAACCCTGGTTGAGCCAGCTCCCATTAGCGATGCATGCTCCTCTTGCGGCAAGCTGGCCGGGGCCCAATACCTGGCTAGTGCCCGATTATGGACGCAGCCATGGGCTGGTGCGCGGTGCCCACGACCGCGTAGCTGCGGGTGACCGACCACCCGGTAATGAAAGCCCTTTGCGAGGCCTTTGGTGGCCCGCTGGTGTCCACCTCGGCTAACCGATCGGGGGAGCCGCCAGCGATGAGCGCCGCTGAGATCACAGAGATATTTGGGGACGAAGTGGCCCGTGTGGTGCAAGGCGAGCTAGGCGGCAATGCCAAACCCAGCACTATTAGAGATTTAGCCACCGGTAAAATCATGCGCCCCTAGCCGCTGCTCAACTCACTATTCACCGATGACTACTCACGATTCACCCATTACGACTCACCAATGACCACCCAGGAGTTCACGTGGCCCACGAGCACCTTGATGACGTTAAACACTACCTTCTTGATCTGCAGGATCGACTCTGTGCTGGACTGGCGAAAGCCGATGGGGGGCGCAGTTCCAGGAAGATAGCTGGGAGCGTGAAGAGGGTGGTGGCGGACGTTCGCGGGTGATGACCCATGGCGACGTGTTTGAAAAGGGCGGCGTCAACTTCTCCCATGTCTATGGTGCCCAATTGCCGCCTTCGGCCACCGCCGCGCGTCCTGAACTGACCGGGCGTAGCTTTCACGCGGTGGGTGTTTCCTGGGTGCTACACCCGGAGAATCCCCATGTGCCCACCAGTCATGGCAACGTGCGCTTCTTTATTGCCGAGAAAGCCGGCGAACCGCCGGTGTGGTGGTTTGGCGGCGGCTTTGACCTAACCCCGTTTTACCCCGTGATGGAAGACGTGGTGCATTGGCACCAGGTGGCAAAAGCCGCCTGCGAACCTTTGGCGACGACGTTTATGCGCGCTATAAAGCCTGGTGCGACGAGTATTTCTATCTCAAACACCGCGATGAAACCCGCGGCGTAGGCGGACTGTTTTTCGATGACCTGAACGAAGGTGAATTTGACGACTGTTTTGCCCTTCAGCGAGCGGTGGGCGACAGCTTCTTAGCGGCTTATCTACCCATCGTCGAACGGCGTAAAAACGACGCCTGGGGCGAGCGCGAGCGCGATTTTCAGCTCTACCGCCGTGGCCGCTACGTGGAGTTCAATTTGGTATGGGATCGCGGCACGCTGTTTGGCTTACAGAGCGGCGGGCGAACGGAGTCAATTTTAATGTCGATGCCACCGCTGGCGCGCTGGGAGTACGCCTTTGAACCCGCCCCCGGCAGTGCCGAAGCGCGTTTACAGGATTTCTTATACCCCCGCGACTGGCTCGGCGAATTTGCTGAGGATGCAGGCCAACGAAAAAGCGGAGAGCTCTCATGACCGATCGCTACTGCGTATTTGGCAACCCGGTCAAACACTCTAAATCCCCGCAGATCCACGCTGAGTTTGCCCATCAAACCCAACAAGCGCTCGAGTACACCGCTGAAGAAGCACCGGTGGATGGCTTTGCCGGTGCCTGGCGGGCGTTTATTGATGCTGGTGGGCGCGGTGCCAATGTTACGGTACCTTTCAAGGGTGATGCCTTTGCGTTGTGCGACACCTTGAGCCACCGCGCCCGTCGTGCAGGGGCGGTGAATACGCTGATTCTGGGGGCAATGGCCGCACCTATGGCGATACGACCGATGGCATTGGCCTAGTGCGTGATTTGGCCTATCACCGCGTAGCGTTAGCGGGAAAGCGTATATTGGTGGTAGGCGCCGGTGGCGCTGTGCGCGGCATTCTGGAGCCACTGCTTGCCGAGCAACCCAGCGAAATCGTTGTGGTTAATCGCACCGCCGCCAAAGCCGAGCAATTGGCCAGCGATTTTGCCGACCTAGGGTCTATCCACGGCGGCGGTTTTGAGACCGTGAACGGTACGTTTGATGTAGTGATTAACGGCACCAGTGCCAGCCTCTCCGGCGATTTACCGCCGCTGCCGGATACGTTGTTTAATGCTAATGCCTGGGCCTACGACATGATGTACGGGGCCGAGCCGACGGTGTTTTTACAATGGGCAGGCCCGCGGGCGCGAAACTGCTGGACGGTTTGGGCATGCTGGTCGAACAGGCCGCCGAGTCGTTTTTTCTGTGGCGCAATGTACGCCCTGAAACCGCGTCCGTGCGCGAAATGCTGCGGCAACAATTACAGTTCTTAAATTAGTTCTTTAAGTTGATAAGGGTAAATGAACAAGAAATTTTGCTTAATAACCACTATGCACTTAAATAATGAGCCTCTGTAGCTGTACTGACCATTATGGTATGTATTTTTTTAAAAAACCTCAAGGTGTGCTAATAGTTCGTGTCTCACTTAAAAATAAGTAATAAAAAAGGAGCTGCTATGAAAACTCTACCTAAAATAACATTAGTATCGATGGCAATAGCTGGAGCCATGGTTTTACCTCCTGGCAGCGAAGCCAGAGTGACCGGTTTTGAGATCAGCGACACTGTAGATGCGTACGATGGTGAACGCTTTGGAGACGCTGGGGCTTACGAGAGAGTCGAAGCGGTGGCCAGCTTTGCTATTGACCCTACGAGTTCTAGAGCCAGTAACATTGCCGATTTAGAGAAAGCGCCGGTTAATGATCAAGGTGAAGTGGTCTTTAGTACCGAAGTGGTTATTCTACGGCCTACTGAGCAAGCCTCAGGAGTGCTTTTCTACGAAGTCCCTAACCGTGGCCGCAACTTGAGTTTTCCGTTACTTAATCTAACGAGTATCTCGGGAGACTTTGCAGTAGAGGAACCCGGCGATGGTTTTTTAATGCGCCAAGGTCACACCATGGTATGGAGTGGTTGGCAGACCGGTTTGAGCGATAGTTTGCTCGAGATTGATTTGCCGGTTATTGAGGGGGTAACGGGGGAATCTCGTGAGGAGTTCGTTTTCGATAACCATGAGTCGGTAAGCGTTGCTTCCCTTACATACCCTGCTGCAGACCTAAACCCCGAACATGCCACTCTAACCGTTAGGCCTACGCCGGATGCACCTCGTCAAAGGGTGGAGGGTTTGTCGTTTCGTTATTTGGATGAACATCGTATAGAGATTCAGCGGCCCACTAGTATGGATGGTGGCGCTATATACGAGTTTATTTATACCGCTAAGGATGCAGTGCCCGCCGGGTTAGGAATGCTCGCGACGAGCGACCTGGTCGCCTTTCTTAGAGGTGCGCAAGGACATGATGTTGAAACACCGCTGAACAATATTGAGCATACCGTGGCAATGGGGATTTCTCAGTCAGGGCGCTTCCTGCGCGATTTAATATATCAAGGATACAATGCTGATAGTCAGGGCAACCGAGTATTTGATGGCGCCATGGCGCATATTGCCGGATCACGAAAGACGTTTACCAACTACCCTTTTGCTCAGCCTGGTCGCTTCTCCCGGCAGCATGAAGATCACGATGCGGTAGGTGATCAGTTCCCCTTCAGTTATGTAGAAACGTTGGATCCGCTGACGGATAACCGAGACAGTATTTTGGCCGCCTGCCGTGCAAACGATACGTGTCCGAAGCTTATGCACACCGACACCTCGTCAGAATTTTGGCAGGCTCGTGCGTCATTGGTTTCTACATCCCCCACAGGGGATCCCCTCACTATGCCTGATGATGTGCGGTTATACTTTTTCGCTGGGGCGCCACATTTTAATGCGTGGGGAGGAGCTGCTTCTGATAGTGAGGTGTGTCAATATCCCAGTAATCCCATTAGTGTGGCGCCTAGCATGCGCGCACTTGTGAGCGCGATGGCGTCTTGGGTCGTCGATGATATAGCGCCGCCAGCAAGCCGTTATCCCGGCCTGAATGGTGACGGGCTGGTTGCGAATGGGGAGTTGAATTTGCCGCCCTTACAAGGAGAAGTGCCTAAGCCGCCGATCAACGAGCTGTATGCCAGAAACCATACTGTGGTGCCACCCGAAGAGGGTGAACAATATTCGGTGAAGGTGCCAGAAGTGGATGAAGATGGCATTGCCTTGGGAGGCATTCGCCAACCCTATGTGGCTGCGCCACTAGGTACTTATTTAGGCTGGAATTTGCGCGATCAAGGGTATGCAGAAGGCCAGTTGTGTAACTTGTCCGGTAGTTTTATCCCTTTTGAGAGTAGTAATGATGGTAGGCAGTCAGTAGCAAACCGATACCCAAACCCAGAGTCATACCAAGCGTCCTTGGATGAAGCTATAGATGAGCTGGTAGAGACTGGCTTTATGCTTGAGCAAGATCGCCAATGGGTAATGGAGGGTGCTCCAGAACTATAAAGCACATGCTGAAATAGTCGTAAATGCGGCCTCTTTGTTCTCGCGAGCATGTACTCTCATCGAGCAACAACACTCTAAAAAGCGGGGGCGGATACAGTATCCGCCCCGTTGTCGTTGTTTAGTGGCACTGCTAAATACGCCTCACTTAGCGCGTTTAACGTACAACCCCACCGTGCACATCGCTAGCCCCACTACTGAAAGCAGCATGCCGCCATTGACTAACAGCGGCGAGCGCTGAAGCCAGGAGACAAACGGCTGTGGCGTGTCGCGACAGGCACTCTCAAGATAGTCCCAATGGCCGCCATCAAGCTGGCACGCACGGACGTCGTTAAGTTCCCAAAAGTAGACGCCCATCAGCACAAACAGCGGCAGCACCAGCAGCAGTAAACCCAGCTTAATCATTTAAACCTCAAGCGCCGTTAAGGACGTGGGCAGTTGGGGGTGCGACCACTGCTGCGCGCCTGCTCATAGCGGGCCAGGGCACGATCCATATTGGCTTGCAGGCCTTCAATGCGCTGGCCCTGTCCTGGGTGGGTCGACATCCAGGGAGGCGGTGACGCGCCGCCTGAAACCGCCTGCATATTTTCCCACAGGGTAACGCTTTCACGTGGATCGAAACCTGCCTGCGCCATTAGATCCAGGCCGATGACATCAGCCTCACTCTCATGGGCCCGTGAGAATGGCAGCACAATACCGTACTGCGCGCCCATGCCCAGTACGCCCATAAGCTGCTGGCCACCGGCGGACTGCATGCCCGA
Source organism: Vreelandella olivaria (assembly GCA_004295565.1). Lineage (GTDB taxonomy): Bacteria > Pseudomonadota > Gammaproteobacteria > Pseudomonadales > Halomonadaceae > Vreelandella > Vreelandella olivaria. The sequence continues at coordinate 668,323 of AP019416.1, forward strand.
GGTGCTGGAAATAACCGACAGGCCTAACGAGGTGGCGCTTTCGGTAGAGGCGCGTTCATTGGCATGATTGGCCAGCACGTGACCAATTTCGTGACCAATTACGGAAGCCAACTGGTCTTGGCTAGTGGCAATATCCAGCATGCCGGTGTTCACGCCCATATAGCCGCCGGGAAGAGCAAAGGCGTTGGGTTGTTCGGATTTAAATACACGGATTTGCCAGTCTAGCTGTTGCTGCTGGGCGGGGAGCTCCGCCACGATGGCGTCGGCAATACACTGTACATAGCGATGACTGGCCTGATCGGCCGTGGGCAGTTCCTGCTGATATTGCGTGAACGCCTGACGGCCCATCTCATTTAATTCACTATCCGAGAGCAACAACAGCTGTGAGCGCCCGGTAGGCGAGGTAGTACAAGCGGCGATAGACGCACATAGTGCGGTAATAGCAAGGGGGCGAAGCCAGCGCATGAGACGGTTTCCTTATAGATGAATAGGTTTCTTGGACACAAGATAACCGCTGAGAGCAGTAAATCAATCCCCCATCATAACCCACCTAGAGGGTGAGTATGGATGCTGAATTGACTCCCTCTCTGAACCAAGGCTAGGCCGCAAACGATTGGCTGCAAGCTCCTAGACATAAACCCTCAGCGCTGAGGTACTAACTGCCCGTCGGCACCTACGTTTAGGCGAATGGTGGGCGTTAGCAAACCAGCAGGAAGCCGCATGCCTAAACCGCGCAGATCTCCAGGTGTGATGGCCAACTGACTACCCGCCGGGAGCTCGCCTTGGGAGGCCAACTGGCTGGCAAGTTCCAGCATGGGGGCCATGCGCTGAGTGTCGGTGGCAAGCACATCAAAGGCGACCGGTAGGCGCAAATTAGCATCGTCGCCAGAGGTCAGCGTGACGTCCTGTTCATAGTTACCTTCCACAGGATCAACGCCAGGCATGTCGAGCATCCAGCGAAAGCCCGACATCTCCACCGGGGGCATGCCCGCGGGTAAGCCCAGCCCATAGCAATGGTGGCCTGAACGGGCAGGCTACCCGCGCCAAGGCTGGAAGCAATCAGGCTGGTTAAATCGCTGGTGTCCAGCCCCGCATTGATACTGTAAGGCCCAATGCGAACATCCTCGACCCCCAGTGAGGTTACCGCTAAACGAAAGGCAAACAGGCCGGTTTGGGGAGGGCGAGACAGCCCGTGAGTAGGCTGGCAAAGCCAAACAGGGTCAGCCAACGCCAGTAGCGAGCAATATAAAGCATAAGACTCCCCTTAAGTAGGGCGTAAGTAGTGGGGTAACGATGCCGAGTGTAAGGTATTGATGCGAACTTACTAGGTTCGGCTAATAAGCGCGGCTATTTGAGGGCCGAAGTCATTTTCTGTCAAGAGAATTTGCGCAGTCAGCCGCTGATGTAAGGCTAGAACCAAAACGCCCGCTTGACGATACAAGCGGGCGAGTTCAAATAGCAGCAACTAAAGCGTTAGCGACGGCTTTTGCGCGCCTCTTTGGTGCGGTTAAGCTCGCGCTTTTGGCTTTCTCTTTGTCGCTGGCGCCTGCCATGTCATCGAACGGGTTGCTGCCCGAGCGGAACTCGAAGCGAATTGGCGTGCCGCGCACCTTGAGCACCTTGCGGAAGGTGTTGGTCAGGTAGCGGCGGTAGGCTTCGGGTAGCGACTCGGTTTGATTGCCGTGGACGACGATAATCGGCGGGTTGCTGCCGCCTTGGTGGGCCATGCGCAGTTTAATGCGACGACCGTGCACCATCGGCGGCGGGTTTTGGCTGACCGCGTCCTGGAGCAGGGTGGTGAGGCGGTTGGTCGACCAGTGGGCGTTAGCGGCGTCAAAGGCGCGATCGATCGAAGGGTAGAGATCACCCACCGCCGTGCCGTGCAGGGCAGAGATAAAGTGCAGCTCGGCGTAATCCGCAAAGCCCAGGCGGCGTTTCACCTCGGTGCGCATTTTATCCTTGGCTTCGGTTTCCAGGCCGTCCCACTTATTCACCGCCAGTACCAGCGCACGACCGGTGGTCAATACGTAGTCGAGCAGGTGCAAATCCTGCTCCACCAGGCCGCTGGAGCCATCCAGTACCATGATCACCACATGGGACTCTTTGATCGCATCCAGGGTCTTGATAATGGAGAATTTCTCGGCGATTTCGCGCACGTTCTTGCGCCGCCGAATACCCGCGGTATCGATCAGCACATAGGGCTTGCCGCGGCGCTCGAAGGGAATCTCGATGGCATCGCGGGTAGTGCCTGCCTCATCAAACACGACGACCCGATCTTCGCCCAGCAGGCGATTGACCAGGGTCGATTTGCCCACGTTGGGGCGACCAATGACGCCGATGCGAATGCCTTTGCTGCCGGTGTCCGCGGGAATGCTGGCATCGCGCTCGGGAAACGGTTCGAGCACTACATCAATCAGGGTGGAAACGTTGCGCCCGTGGGCGGCCGCAATCGGCCAGGGGTCGCCTAGGCCGAGCGACCAGAAGTCGCCCATGGCCGAATGCTCTTCCAGCCCGTCGGTTTTATTCACCACCAGCCAGGTTTTTTTCTGATTAACCCTCAGGTGGTTGGCAATCGCCTGGTCAGCGGCGATCAGGCCGGCGCGGGCGTCGACCATAAACAGCACAATATCGGCTTCATCAATGGCAGCGAGGGACTGCTCGGCCATGGCGGCGTCGATACCCTCTTCGTCACCGCTGATACCGCCAGTGTCGATAACCGTATAGACCTTATCGCCCAGCATGCCATTGCCGTACTTACGGTCGCGGGTGAGGCCAGGAAAGTCGGCCACCAGTGCATCACGCGAGCGCGTTAGGCGGTTAAACAGCGTCGATTTACCCACATTGGGGCGACCGACTAAAGCAATGACGGGTGTCATGGAGTTACTTCCAGGGTTTCCAGGCGACCATTGTTGGCCTGGACATGAATGGTGCTGCCTTCAGTGACCGGACGAACGCTAATGCCCGAGCTGTGCACCCGAGTGCGGCCGACGATGTTGCCTTCACGTGCATCGATCAGGTGGAGATAGCCTTCAAAATCACCAAAGACCAAGCGGCCAGCGGCGAAGGCCGGGGCGGTCAACCAGCGATCTTCTAAATCGTCGTTGCGCCAAATTTCGCGGCCGCTGTTTGCGTCGAGGGCGACGACTTGACTGTCATCGGTGACTACAAACAGGAAGTCGCCGACCAAAATCGGGGTATGGCGACTGGAGAGATCCGCTTCCCAAAGCACGTCGCCTTGGGTCGCTTCCAGCGCCACCACACGGCCGTTATAGCTGGTCACAAACAGGCGGCCATCGGGGCTGATGATCGGCTGGCCGGAAAGATCCACCAGGCGCTCCACTTCGCTACGCCCGCGCGGGGTGGCAATCTGCATTTCCCACAGCGGCTGGCCGCTGCGGTTATCCAGCGTGGCCAGGCGGCCATTGGCCAGGCCAACGAAGCTGACTGGATCAATGACCATCGGCGTACCGGTGCCGCGCAGGGTGAGTGACGGCTGCGAACTGGTGTATACCCAGCGCTCTGAACCCGTGGCGCGATCCAAAGCGGTCACTTGACCATCGACACTTTGTACGACCAGCAGTTGCTGGTTGGCCTGGGGCGCGGCCAGTACTTCGCTGGAGACCCGTGAGCGCCACTCTTCGCTGCCGTCACGTTGATCCAACGCAATCACTTCGCCGTTACCACTGGCCAGGTAAACCTGACCGGCAATCGCCGTTAACGCGCTGGAAATAGGTGTATCCAGGTCGATTTTCCACTCGACGTCGCCGCTATCGGCGTTCATCGCCATCACCACACCTTCGGCATCTGCCGCAAACACGGTGTCGCCTTCACGGGAAGGGGCGATGGGGTAACGGGCATGGCCCAGGCCATCGCCCACATTGCGCCGCCACTGCGTCTCTAACGAGGAAGTTTCGTCGAAACTGCGCAACTCTTTAGGCGTATAAGCAGGCTCGCCTTTGCTCGCGCAACCGACCAGCAGGGCCAGCGACAGCGCGCCTAAGCTTGCGCGTACTAGCTGTTTCGTTGGGTTACCAAACGTCATTGTGTCGCCTCCTCAGCGCCGAGATCATCAAGCTTGAACTGCACGCCGTAAAGCGGCTGGTCTTGAGTTTGTGCCAGTTGCAGAGCGGTCTCCCATGCCTCGCGGGCCGCCTCGGTATCGCCCTGGGCGAAAAAGGCATCGCCGCGCACGTTGGCGCGTTGGGCCGCTAGCGCGTCGCTAATCGGCTCGTCTAGCAGCGCCAGTGCCTGGGTCGGGTTGCCGTCAGCGAGCTCGACTCGGGCCAGCCGCAGCCATGCAAGGCTCTGCACATAGCGGCGTGAGGAGTTGGCAGCGTTTTCCAGTGCGGTTCGCGCGCCTTCCAAATTGCCTTGTTGAACCGCCAAGCGTGCATCAAGCAGCAGGGCGAGTTCGGCGTAGAGCGTCTTGCCATGTTCGTCGGTCAGTTCGCTGACCATTTCCCGGGCGCTTGCCAACTGCTCTTCGTCAAGCTCGTTGCCAGCGGTCATATTGACCAGCTGTTGGTAGCGCATGGAGGCTGCTTCGGCTTGGCCCTGTTGATAGTTTTGCCAGGCGTTCCAGCCGAATACCCCCGCCGCCGCCAGGACAGCGCCTGCTATCAACGACATGCCGTTCTCTTTCCACCAGCGCTTGACGGCGTCTAGCTGCTCTTCTTCGCTTCTCAGCTCCACCACGGGCGGGCTCCTATTTCTAGATGTTCACATGCAAAATGTTCATATGTGCAAACAGTCGTGTTCGAGCAGGCTAGCCGCCTGCCAGGCTTATACGCGCGGCCTGGGCTTACGCGTCAGTGGTTAGTAGTTCGCGCAGCGTGTGGCCCAATGCTGCTTGGGAGACGCTTTGCTGTTCGCGGTCGTCGCGCAGAAACTTAACGGTGGCCGACTGCTGGGTGATTTCATCTTCGCCGAGCAGGATAGCTATTGAGGCACTACTCTTATCGGCTTTTTTAATTCGGCTTTTAAAACTGCCGCCACCACAGTGAAGCTGCAGACGCAGTTCAGGCAGTTCACCACGCAGTTGCTCTGCCAGGGTGATGGCTGACGTGGTGGCGCTATCATCCATGGGCAGCAAGTAGACATCGCAGCCGCCCAGGGCGTCCGCAGGAATCAGCTCAAGGGTGTCGAGTAGCAGGATCAGCCGCTCAATGCCCATGGCAAAGCCCACTGCCGGGGTTGGCTTGCCGCCCAGCTGTTCGACCAGGCCATCGTAACGCCCGCCCGCGCAGACGGTGCCCTGGCTGCCCAGTGCCGTTGTCGTCCACTCGAAGACGGTGCGGCAGTAGTAGTCGAGCCCGCGCACTAAGCGCGGATTGATCACATAACGTATCCCCGCCGCTTCGAGCATCTTGGTGAGCTGCTCGAAGTGTTCCCGGGATTCGTCATCCAGATGATCCATCAGCTGTGGCGCGGCGTCGAGCATCTCCGCCATGGCCGGGTTCTTGGAGTCAAGAATGCGCAGTGGATTACTGGTCAAGCGGCGCTTGGAGTCTTCATCGAGGATGTCATGGTGCTGCTCGAAGTAGGCCACCAGCGTATCCCGATAAGCTGCCCGCGCCTCAGATGAACCCAGCGAGTTAAGCTCCAGGGTGACATGTTCCATCAGCCCCAGTTCTTGCCAAAGGCGCGCCGAAAGCAGGATCACCTCGGCGTCGATATCCGGACCATCAAAACCGAAGGTTTCGACGCCAATCTGGTGGAACTGGCGGTAGCGGCCTTTTGCGGGCGCTCATAGCGGAACATCGGCCCCTGGTACCACAACCGCTGGGTTTGGTTATACAGCAGGCCGTGCTCCATGGCCGCACGCACGCAGCTGGCGGTGCCTTCGGGGCGCAGGGTCAAACTCTCGCTGTTGCGATCATCGAAGGTGTACATCTCTTTTTCGACGATATCGGTGACTTCACCGATCGAGCGTGCAAACAGCGCGGTTTGCTCAACGATAGGCGTGCGAATTTCATTAAAGCCATAACGCAGCATTAGCTGGCGTACTTTGGCTTCAAAAAATTGCCAGCGTGGGCTATCGCTGGGCAGTAGGTCGTTCATACCACGAATGGCTTGAATCTTTTTAACGGCGGACTTGCTCAATGAAAACTCCTCAGTACTGCCAAGATAGCTCTGCCATCAGGCGTGGCTCACCCAGGCTGGCAGCCAGCCCCAGCGGTTAAACGCTGCGGGCAATCATCGCGTCTTGCTGCTGCTGTTTTTCGCGTACTTTTTCGCGAATCAGCTGCTCCAGATCGTCTACCAAATGGTCATTACGCAATTTGCTGGCGGGCTTGCCGTCGATATACACCAGGTTGGCGGGGCTGCCGCCGGTCAGGCCGATATCGGTCTCTTTGGCTTCGCCGGGGCCGTTGACCACGCAGCCGATCACCGAGACGTTGAGCGGTGTCATCACGTCTTCCAACCGCTCTTCAAGCTGATTCATGGTGCTGATAACGTCAAAATTCTGCCGTGAGCAGCTGGGGCGAGCGATAAAGTTGATGCCTTTAGAGCGCAGCTTGAGGCTGCGCAGCATATCAAAGCCGACCTTGATCTCTTCTACCGGGTCGGCCGCCAACGAGACACGGATCGTGTCGCCGATGCCGTCCATCAGCAGCATGCCCAGGCCAATCGATGACTTAACCGTTCCCGAGCGCAGGCCCCCGGCTTCGGTAATCCCTAAGTGCAGCGGTTGCTCGATGCGTGCGGCAAGGTCGCGATAGGCGGCCACGGCCATAAACACATCCGAGGCTTTGACGCTGACTTTGAAGTCGGGGAAGTCGAGGCGATCCAGGTAATCGATGTGACGCATGGCGGACTCCACCAGCGCCGCTGGGGTGGGCTCGCCATACTTTTTCTGCAGGTCTTTTCCAACGACCCTGCGTTGACGCCGATCCGGATCGGAATGCCATGGTCGCGGGCGGCGCTTACCACCGCGCGTACCCGGTCTTCACGGCCGATGTTGCCTGGGTTGATGCGTAGGCAGTCAACGCCTAGCTCGGCGACCCGTAGGGCAATTTTGTAGTCAAAATGGATATCGGCAACGAGCGGTACATTGACCAGCTTTTGATCTGACCAAAGGTTTCGGCGGCGTCCATATCGGGTACTGAAACGCGCACGATATCCGCACCGGCTTTTTTCAACTGCTGGATCTGGGCCACGGTCGCGGCGACATCCAGCGTGTTGGTATTGGTCATGCTTTGAACGGCAATGGGGCATCACCGCCCACCGCGACGTTTCCGACCTGAATCTGGCGGGAATGGCGGCGTTTTATCGGAGAAGGGGCGTGCATAAGACGGGTCACTCTCCCAAGGTAAATCGGGCGACGTTGTTGGCGCCTGCGCGGGCGGGAAGGTCAACTTCCTCGCCTTGGTAGCGCAGTTCGACGCCGGTGGCATTACCCACGGTTAAACGAAACGGGGCTCGCCCTCGACAGTCGTCGAGGTGCCGGGCGTTTGTAGGCCAACGAAGACGCGCTGGTTGGTGGCATCAAAAATTTCCGTCCATGACTGCTCGTTAAACGTCAGCTCGAGGACATTGGCATTGGCGGTTTGCTCGGCGGCAGCGGTTTGCTCACTCGGCGCTGTCCTGCTCGGTAGCGCTCTGCTCACCTTCACGCTGGCCAGTGCTGCTCAGTTCATCGCTTTCGGCGTCAGCGCCGCTGTCGCTATCCAGAATGGACTCGTCGAGCCCAGCAATGGCGTCAGCGTCATCCTGCGCACTGGGGCCTTGATCTTGCTCAGCCGTCGATGAAGGCGTGACGTTGGTGGCATTACTGGGTAGCGTTGCGCTTTCGTCGCCACTGGTGAAGCTAGAGCCGGCGCTCTCTTCTGTTTCAGCTGCTTCACTGGCAGGTTCTGCCGGTGCAGTAGAGGTCTCTTCCGGGGTAGTGGAGCCAAAGCCCGGTGGCTCGTTCCCCCCCGGCTCTGCCACCACATAACGGTGACGGCGATAAGCCCCACAATGACCAGCAGGGTCACCAGCTTAAACAGCCAAGCGCCAATGCGGGAGGGCGGCCTGGCAGTGGAGACCGGGGTGACTTTGCGTTCGGTGTCGGTGACGCCGCTGCGGGCTTGATAAGCCTCGAGCACCAGCCTGTCGTCCATGCCCAGGTATTTGGCGTAAGAACGCAGGTAGCCGCGGCGATAAGTAGCGACAGGAATCTCTTGATAGTCATCCTGCTCAAGCCCTGCTACCACGGCGGGGCGTAAGTTGAGCGCCCGGGCCGCGTCGGTGAGCGGAATGCCCAACTGCTCGCGCTGGCGTGCAAGTAGTTCGCCAGGAGAGGCGCTAGTCGGTGTAACGTGAGTGCTTGGGCTATCAATGACGTTTTCTTGTGACTGTGTATCGCTCATGGCTGAGCATCCTTCATTAAATAAGCGGTGATCAGGGCGTCTATCTGTCAGTCGTTGCCAAGCAGGCGCTGGTATTCGGCGGCGACGCTATGCTCGCCGCGCTTCTGTGCGATATCAACCGCCATTCTTAGCGCTGCTTGGTCGGGCTCGGCAAGCTGAAAATAGGTTTGCAGCGGTGCCCAGGCCTGAGAGTAATTGCCCTGCGAATATTCGAGTTCAGCTAACATTAAATAGCCGCGTGAGTTACGCGGATCAATACTTTGCGCGCGCTCCAACCGAGCACGCGCTTTGTCATATTCTTCCAGCGCCAGGTAGCACTGCCCCAGGTTAGTAAACAGCTGGGCACGGTTGGCGTACTGGGCATCCTGCGATGCGGTTTCTAACTGCTCACAGGCGGCATTGAACTGGCCCTGGCCGTACAAGAATGCGGCATAGTTATTACGGGCGCGGGTGAAGTCAGGTTCGGCATTCACCGCCTGTTGAAAATAGTCGTTGGCAAGGTCGCTTTCGCCCTGACGCTGGTAAACCAGGGCCAGTGCCTGCAGTGCTTCGGCATGGCGTGGGGCAATTTCAAGCGCCCGATCCAGTGCGTTGAGTGCGCGGGGAAGATTATTGCGCTCCAAGTAGGCGACGCCAAGCTGGGTATAGGCATCTGCCGCCGCGGGATTGGTTTGCGCGGTAAGGTTGTTGGACGAGGCACAGCCGGCCAGCCACAAGCTACCGATCAGTACGGTGAGCATGGGCACCCGTGATGGTGTTGGCGCCTGCGGTGAGCGATCATGTAAATCCTCGTGTGGTGAACGTCCAACAGCTCGTAAGGCAATACATACAACAGTGCTCATCTAAATAAAAACCGTGACCATCAAAGCGCCGTGTCAGGCGGAAGTCAAGACAAGGCCGGTTTTCTACCCTTTACCCTAGTCCGCATCAAGCTGTACTGACTGGATATAGCGTGCGCTGCGTTTGGTGCGGTCTTTCACGCGACCAACCAACTGGCCACAAGCGGCATCAATATCTTCCCCTCGGGTCGTTCTTACCGTCGCGTTGTAGCCTAAATCATATAACCACTGCTGGAAGCGCATCACCTGATTGCGCGACGGTTTTTCGTATCCAGAGTTGGGAAACGGGTTAAACGGGATCAGATTGACCTTACACGGTAGCTCTTTAAGCAGTGCGGCAAGCTGCTCGGCGTGCTCCTGCTGATCATTGACGTCTTTAATCAGCGTGTACTCAATGGTGACCTGACGGTTATCCGGACACTTGGAAAGATAGCGGTGGCAAGCATCCAACAGCGCGCGAATATTGTACTTACGGTTAATGGGCACCAGCTCATTGCGCAATTCGTCAGTCGACGCATGCAGTGAAATCGCCAGACTAACGTCCATTTCGTCGCCGAGCTTGTCGATCATCGGCACTACGCCAGAGGTCGACAGCGTCACGCGGCGTTTGGACAAGCCATAGCCGTTGTCATCGAGCATCAGCTTCATGGCGGGCACAACGTTATCGAAGTTGAGCAACGGCTCGCCCATGCCCATCATCACCACGTTGGTCACCGGACGGTTTGCCGTATCCCGCCGCGGGCCAACGCTGCGCTGAGCCACCCAGACCTGACCGATAATTTCTGCAGCGGTTAAGTTGCGCTGAAAGCCCTGTTTGCCGGTGGAGCAGAAGCTGCAGTCCAGCGAGCAACCGACCTGGGATGAGACGCATAGCGTGCGGCGTTTACCATTCTCCGCCGGGATCAGCACCGTTTCTACATAGCTGCCGTCCTCCACTTCCAACACCCACTTACGGGTACCGTCGCTGGAGGTGCCTTCATAGACAACCCCAGGGCCACGTATCTCTGCCAACCTGGCCAGTTTTTCACGCAGCGCTTTGGAGAGATTCGTCATGGCAGCAAAGTCATCGCTGCCTTCCTGGTGAATCCACTTCATTAGCTGCGCAGCACGGAACTTCTTTTCGCCAATCGACAGAAAGAAGGCTTCCATCTGCTCACGAGACATCCCAAGCAGGTTTTGGCGCTCAGGGGTCGCTTTTGCAGCAGGCGTGCTGGCGGCATCTGAGCTATTGGCGTCAGACGGTGGGGCGGGCGTATGTTGGGCTACAGTGGTGGTCATGGCGGTCAGCGTTATAGAAAGGGGCGGGGGACTAGCCCCCGCAAAATGGCCGGCAACGAAAGTTGATTCGGCGGCGCTACCTTAAAGGTTTAGCGCGGGCAGATTTCGTCGTTGCCAAAGAAGTAGCTAATTTCGCGCTCAGCGCTTTCCGGAGAATCAGAACCATGGACAGCATTGGCGTCGATTGTTTCCGCGAAATCGGCGCGAATAGTGCCGGGTGCCGCTTCTTTCGGGTTCGTCGCGCCCATCAGGTCACGGTTTTTAGCGATGGCGCCTTCACCTTCAAGCACTTGCACAACTACCGGGCCAGAGGTCATGAAACCCACCAGGTCTTTAAAGAACGGACGCTCTTTGTGCTCTGCATAGAAGCCACCCGCCTTCTCTTCAGAGAGATGAACCATTTTGGCTGCGACGACTTTTAGGCCAGCTTTTTCAAAGCGGGCAATGATCTCGCCGATGGCATTTTTGGCAACGGCGTCAGGCTTGATAATAGAAAGAGTGCGTTCAGTAGCCATGTAAATGGTCTCCTTGAAAAAGGCTTAAGCAAAAAGTGCCGCCCTAGAAGGCCAGGGCGGCCCAGAAATGAGTCAGTTAATAGCGCTTCGGCAGCTAGCGTTTTTAAGCAGCAGTGCATTGAAAAAGCATGCTGGCGTAACCCAGCTACCGGAGCCTGTGTATCCAGGGCCGCGATTATAGCGCTTAAGCCCGGGGATGAATACCGGCGATGAAGTTGGCGTTAGACAGTAAAGCTTTCACCGCAGCCGCACTCATCTTTGACGTTGGGGTTGTTGAAGCGGAAAAAGCGGTTTAGCCCTTCGCTAACATAGTCCACTTCGCTGCCGTTGAGCATCTCCACCGCATCGGGGGCGACATAAACGCTGGCGCCATGGGCTTCAAAATGCACTTCGTCATCATTGACAGTGTCGGCAAAATCAAGCACATAGCTATAGCCAGAGCAGCCGCTTGGCTTGACCGAGACGCGTAGGCCAAGGCCTTGGCCGCGCTCGTCGAGCACGTGGCGAATCTGTTGTGCGGCAGCCGGGGTAATATTGAGTGTTGCCATGGGGCGTCCTCCTTAAAATAGTCAGCTAGTCAGCCGCTTGACGGGGCGGTGTACGTAAACCGCTCACCGCATGGCGTATGAGTGTTAGCGCATGGTCAATGTCGGCTTCAGTGGTAAAGCGCCCGAAGCTAAAACGCAGCGATGAGAGTGCCAGCGCGCGGGGCGTTCCGATGCCGAGCAGCACGTAGGATGGGTCGACGCTGGCCGAGTTGCACGCCGACCCGGTCGAAACCGCAACATCGCGCAGCGCCATTAGCAGCGACTCTCCATCCACGCCTTCAAACGCCAGGTTGAGAATGTTGGGAACAGCACGGTCGAGAGGGGTATTGGCAAAATGCCCTCGACGCCTTCCAGGCCGTCCAGAAAGCGCTGTTGCAAGTGCGTAATATGGGCGTTGTCTGCGTCGTACTGCTGCTGCATCAGCGCAAAGGCTTCGCCCATGCCAGCAATTTGGTGGGTCGGCAGGGTGCCGGAGCGCATACCGCGTTCATGGCCACCGCCATGTATTAGCGCCTCAACGCGAATATCCGGATGGCGTTTCACATACAGCGCCCCAACGCCTTTGGGGCCGTAGGTTTTATGGCCAGACAGCGACATCAGGTCAATCTGCTGGGCCACTACGTCTAAGGGAATACGCCCAACCGCCTGGGCGGCATCAGTATGAAAAGCTGCGCCAAACTCATGGGCGACGGCCGCCAGAGCCGCAATGTCGTTAATGCTGCCGAGCTCGTTGTTAACCGCCATCAGTGAGACCAGTGCAGTGTCGTCGCGCATCACGGCGCGCAACTGCTCGGGTTGAATACAGCCATCCCGGCCCGGCGTTAGCCAGGTGACCTCAAAGCCCTCTTGTTCCAGCGCATGGGCAGTATCCACCACCGCTTTGTGCTCGATAGTCGAGGTCACCAAGTGCAGGCCGCGCTCGCGGTTAGCGCGCATAAAGCCAATCAGCGCCAGGTTGTCTGCTTCGGTAGCGCCGCTGGTCCAGACGATCTCTCTCGGGTCGGCGCCAATGGCGTCGGCCACCTGGCGGCGCGCCTGTTCAATCACCTGCTCTGCCTGCCAGCCTAACATATGGCTGCGCGAAGCCGGGTTGGCAAATAGCTGGTCAACCGTCAGGTAGCGTTGCATCACCTCAACCACGCGGGCATCCGCCGGCGCGGTGGCGGCGTAGTCCAGGTAAATGGGCAGCGTGGGTGTGGTCATCGTTACGTTCCAGCGGTTGATCGTTTTGGGTAATCGGGTCTGTACTGTAGCGTCAGGGTGAAGAGGCGAGAATGCCTGCCTCAGCACGCTGTTTTTGTCGCGACGCAATACGTATGACATCAGGGCGGAGCATCAGTTGTGCCAGGGTCATATCGTCAAGGAAATGGCGTATCTGCACAGAGAGCTCGCACCACAAATGGTGGGTCAAGCAGGTGTCACCCTGTTGGCAGTCGGAAAGCCCCTGGCAGCGGGTGGCATCGACGCTTTCGTTTACCGCGTCAATCACCTTTGAAACGCTGATGGCATCCGCCGGCTGCGAAAGCAGATAGCCACCGCCTGGGCCGCGCACGCTATTGACCAAACCTGCACGGCGCAGGCGAGCAAAAAGCTGCTCTAAATAGGAGAGCGATATCTCCTGGCGCTGGGAGATATCGCTTAAGCTGGTCGGGCCGTTGTGGGCATGCAAGGCTAAATCGAGCATGGCAGTAACGGCGTAACGGCCTTTGGTGGTCAAGCGCATGGCAAGCCCCTCGACGCTGTATGCTCAGCGCACTAACGGCAAATGTGCTGCCATTATGGGAAAACCTGAGTGCTTTGGTCAACCATTACGCGGCGGCAGCGTTTCTTGCTCACTGGCCGAAGCGTCTGCCGAGTGCTTGCCAAGGCCAGCGCAGCCGGTATCGCTTTCGTCTAGGATGTCGGCAAAATCTTCATCACGCAGCGCCGGTAGCTGGCCGTCGCGGTAGTTGTCATCCAGCTTGCGCAGGGTCGAGCACATGCGCTCGATACGCTCATCCACGGCGTGCATATGGTCGAGCATCGCCTGCATCGAACGGGCTACGGGGTCGGGCATATCCTGGCTGACGCCGTAGGCATCAAAGCCAAACTTCTGGCAAATCGCTTCGCGGCGTGCCGGATCTACATCCAGAGCCTCTTCCACATCGGGGTCGGCGCGTTTAACGATTTTGCCGGGGATGCCCACCACCGTGGCGCCCGGCGGTACTTCCTTGGTGACCACGGCATTAGAGCCAATTTTCGCCCCAGCGCCGACCGTAAAGGGCCCCAGTATTTTGGCACCCGCGCCGACAATGACTCCATCCCCCAAAGTGGGGTGGCGCTTGCCTTTGTTCCAGCTGGTGCCGCCCAGAGTGACACCTTGATAAAGCGTAACGTTATCGCCCACTAACGCTGTTTCGCCAATCACCACGCCCATGCCGTGATCAATAAAAAACCGCCGACCAATCGTGGCGCCCGGGTGAATTTCAATGCCGGTGAGCCAGCGTGAAAATGTCGATAGCGTCCGTGCCAGCCACTTGAGGTTTTTTTTCCACAGCCAGTGGCCACAGCGATGCAGCAACAGGGCGTGCAGGCCCGGGTAGTTGGTCAGCACCTCAAGAAAGTTACGTGCGGCCGGGTCGCGGTCAAATACGCTGTTGATGTCTTCACGTAGACGTTGAAACATGAGGTGTTCCTTGGCGTTAAAGGGCTGCGTCTGGCTATTGAACTATTAGAACGGATTCTTGAAATATCGCCGGTTCCTGGAATATCAATAGAGAAATCACGTTAGCAGAATAGCGAAGTTGGGGCACGCAGCGTCAACTTCAAGTTTAACGCTGCTGCTCTCACTGTTTACGGCTTGGGTGGCTTGATGTTCGCCGCCTTCTCGGTGGCCGACAAAATCCCGCGTAGAATATTCATTTCCATACGCTCTGGGCGTGCGCGCAGGTAGAGGCGGCGCAGTCTCGCCATTAGCTGTCGTGGCTGATCAGGGTCGTGGAAATCAATGCCAATCAGCGTGCGCTCTAAGTGCTCGAAGTAGCGCTCTAGCTCGGCGTGGGTGGCCAGGTCATCGTTATCGCTGGGCACTGGTGCGGACGCACCCGCTTGGCCATCTGCTTGATTTAGCCAGGCCATACGGCACTCATAGGCGAGCACTTGCACCGCCGCAGCCAGATTGAGCGAGCTAAAGTCGGCATTGGTGGGAATATGTACGTGGGCGTGACAGCGTTGTAATTCAGCGTTGGTAAGACCGCTGTCCTCGCGACCAAATACCAGTGCCACCTTTGATTCATCAGCCTGGCACTCGGCGGGCAGCCGGTCAGCTAATTCCCGCGGTGAGAGCATTGGCCAGGGCAGGGTGCGCGAGCGAGCGCTGGCACCCACGGCCAGGGTGCAGTCGGCTACTGCGTCTTCCAGGGTAGCGTGAACCTTGGCTTGGTGAAGCAGGTGATCCGCACCGGAAGCGCGGGAAATACTTTCCTGGGTAATCACCTCACAACGAGGGGCGACCAGGGCCAAATCGGCCAACCCCATATTGTGCATGGCGCGGGCGACGCCGCCGATGTTACCGGGATGGCTGGTGCCGATAAGAACAATGCGAATGCGCTCAAGCATGAATAAGGCTCGGTGAATAAAGAGGGTGATTATTATCGCGTAAAGCGCGCAGTCTAGCATGAGTCGGTGGTATGCCCGAGAGCGGTCTGCTAGAATTGCGCGCCAAAGGCGGCCCCTGCGCCTACTTAATGCTCTATGCTTAGCATCACGTTCTTTAACATCACTGTCACAAGGCCCGATCATGAATCCGATGGTCCAATTTACGTTGCGTGCTGCACGCGGCGCCGTTGAACACTTCCTACGCGTACGCGAACGTATTGAAAACGCGCACGATGAATTTAACCTTGACCGCCTGCTCGACGAGACGGCGCGCAAGGCCGAAGCGACGATTGTTCAGCAGTTGGAGCGCGGTTATCCCCAGCACGGTGTTACCGGCCGCTTCACCCGCATCGCGCAGGAGAAGGCGAAGGCGCGGATATCGTCTGGAAAATTGAACCAATGCACGGCTACTCCAATTTAGCCGTCGCCGGTAAGGGCTTTGCACTCTCAGTGGTGTGTCTTATCAAAGGTCGTCCCGAACACGCAGTGATTATCTGCCCGTTCGCCGACGATGAATATATCGCCAGCCGCGGTCGCGGCGCCCAGCACAACGACAAGCGCATGCGCGTTAGCAAGCCGACCGCCATCAGCGGTACGCGCATGGCCATGAGCCTGCCGGAAGTTTGGCTGCGCCCGCGCAATTTACCTGCCTATTTAACCGTTTCACAGCAGCTTGCCCCGCAGATAGAAAATCTGTTGGCCACGGGCTGTGGGCTGCTGGATTTGTGTGAGTTGGCCACCGGGCGAGTGGATAGTGCTTTTGTGCTTGGCTTGGAAGAGCAGGATATGTTGGTCGGCACGCTGTTCCTGAAAGAGGCAGGCGCCTTAATGGGCACGCCGGATGGCCAGCCCACAGTGAAAGTGGAAGGGCAGTTAATGGCCGCTGGGCCGCGTCTCTACAAGGCGCTGATCAAGCAGCTAACGCCGCACTTCTAAGCCACAAGGTTAAGTCTGAAAAGACGAAAAAAGCCCCTGCTGGGTTTCCAGCAGGGGCTTTTTGTAGGCTAAATAAGATGAGTAAAGAGAGGCGCCGTTAAGGCAGTTCTTCCTCTTCTTCGTCCAGCTCTTTCTTGGTGGGAATCAAATCTTCCCGCGACAGTTTGAGCGGTAGCAGTAGCGCCGCAGCAATATAGATCGATGAGAAGGTGCCCACCACGATACCGACCAGTAGCGCAATGGCGAAGTTCTCGATCATATCCCCGCCCAACAGTAGCAGCGCGAGCAGCACCAGTACGGTGGTGCCCGAGGTTGCCAGTGTGCGCGAGAGCGTGGCGTTAATCGCTTCATTGAAGATCTGCGGCATGTCGTCGATCCGCGAGGTGCGGATGGCTTCGCGGACGCGATCGTAAACCACGATGGTATCGTTCAACGAGTAGCCGATAACCGCCAGGATCGCCGCCAATACGGTAAGGTCGAAATCGAGCTGAAACAGCGCAAAAACGCCGACCACAATCAACACATCGTGCAGTAGCGCCAGCAGGGCGCCGATCGCAAACTTGTACTGAAAGCGGAAGGCGACGTAGAGCATTACCACGCCGAGGGCGACCAGCATGCCCAGCCCACTCTGGTCACGCAGTTGATCACCCACCTGGGAGCCAACAAACTCAGAGCGCACAAGATCCACGCTATCGCCACTGGAGCGCAGCAGGTTAACGACCTCACCGCCTACGTCGGCATCAAACGCCTGCTGAAGACGAATCAAGACTTCAGTTGAGGCTCCAAAGGTTTGCACGGAGACATCCTGGAAGCCGCTATCTTCAAGCAGTACCCGAATGGCGTCTAATGAAGGGGCTGCGCCGTAGCGCACCTCAACTAGCGTGCCGCCGGTAAAGTCCAGCCCGAAGTTGAGCTGTAGAATAATGATGGCAGCAATCGACGCGATTAACATGACAGCCGAGGCGATGTACGCAAACTTGCGCCGCCCCATAAAGTCGATTTGCAGATGTGATAGGGGTTTCATTACCACCTCTTAAGTTCTGGGCTAAGCATGTGGATTAAATCCACAGCTTTTGACGGGTTTGCTGCCATAAACCAAGTTGACCATGGCGCGGGTCACCATTAGAGCGGTGAACAGCGACGTCAAAATGCCGATAGAGAGCGTAACCGCAAACCCTTTGACGGGGCCGGTACCAATCGAAAACAGGATAACGGCTACCAGCAGCGTGGTGATGTTAGCGTCGACGATGGATGAAAAGGCGCGTTCGTAGCCAGCTTGGATGGCCTGCTGGACGGACATGCCGTTACGCAGCTCTTCGCGTATTCGCTCAAAAATCAGTACGTTAGCATCCACCGCCATGCCCAGTGTCAGCACGATACCGGCAATGCCCGGCAGCGTTAGCGTGGCGCCCAGCATCGACATCACCGCGACCAGCAGCGTTAAGTTCAGTGCCAGGGCGATGTTGGCAAACACACCAAACACCTTGTAGCGCACCAGCATAAACAGCACGACCAGGAGCAGACCAATCTGCACTGAAAGCAGTCCACGCTCGATATTTTCAGCGCCCAGGCTTGGCCCGATCGTACGCTCTTGCACAAAGTAGATGGGGGCTGCCAGGGAGCCAGAGCGCAGTAGCAAGGCCAGTTCCGCAGCTTCCGTTGGCGAGTCTAACCCGGTGATTCGGAAGCTGTTGCCCAGGGCGCTCTGAATCGTCGCCAGACTAATCAGACCACGCTCAACATAGGGCTCGCGCTCAATGGTCTCTTCACCCGTTTCCGGATCGACCACGACGGTGTCTTCACTCTTATGCTCAATGAACAGCACCGCCATATTGCGACCGATATTGGTGCGCGTGGCGCGATTCATCAGCGTGCCACCGGTGCCATCCAGGTTGATGTTGACCTGGGGCGGCCATTTTCATCGAAGCTGTTGCTGGCACTGGAAACACTGTCACCGGTAATAATCACATCGCGCATTAGCTCTGCTGAGCGTGCTGGGTCGTTACGGAAGGTAAGCGTTTCGGTTTCGTTATCCGGTGTGTCGTTGCGTGCTTCCAAGCGGAATTCCAGGTTGGCCGTCGCACCGACAATACGCTTGGCCGCCACGGTGTCTTGAACACCGGGCAGTTCTACAACGATTTGGTTGGGGCCTTGGCGCTGCACCATGGGCTCCGCAACCCCAGCTCGTTGACCCGGTTGCGCAGGGTGGTCAAGTTCTGGTTGATCGCGTAATCCTGAATTTCGCTGACCGATTGATCACTAAGCGTCATGACGAGCGTCGAGGCACGACCATCGCCTTCGCTGCTGTATTCAAAGTCAGGGAAATCACGGCTGATCAGGCGCCTTGCTGTATCGCGGTCTTCGCTGCTGGCAAAATCGATCGACAGCGTGCGCTCTTCGACATCGGTATTACGATAACGAATACGCTCACTGCGTAGCAGCTCACGCATGGCGCTGGCGTTAACCTCCAGGCGCTGGGTAAGCGCGGCATCCATATCCACTTCGAGCAGGAAGTGCACACCGCCGCGTAAATCAAGACCCAGCGTCATGGGCGAGGCGGAGAATGCCTGAAGCCATTCGGGGGTGGCTTCGGCGAGGTTCAGCGCTACCGTTGCATCATCGCCTAACAGGTCAGAGGCAATGT
Organism: Vreelandella olivaria; assembly: GCA_004295565.1. Classification (GTDB taxonomy): domain Bacteria; phylum Pseudomonadota; class Gammaproteobacteria; order Pseudomonadales; family Halomonadaceae; genus Vreelandella; species Vreelandella olivaria. The sequence continues at coordinate 687,073 of AP019416.1, forward strand.
CGCGCGCGTTGAGTTGATCATCGTCATGGCGCAAACGAATGAGCCACTGCCCGTTCTCTTCTTCGAGGCCTTTGATCTCGATATCGTTTTCGCTAAGCGCGGTTTCAACGCGGTCTATCTGGCGCGCATCCAGCGAGTCGCCTTGGGCGCTGCTGATTTGGATGGCGGGATCTGCGGGAAATAGATTGGGAAGCGAGTAGATAAGGCCAACCACCAGGACGACCAGTATCAGTAGATACTTCCACAGGGGTAACGGTTGAGCATGCAAGCCCTGCCTTCAATTACAAACGGAATGCTGTGCACGGACACGCCGTGCACAGCAAAGTTCACCATCATTCATACCATGTCACCCCTGCCGGGGTGGCTGGCACTAATCGGCAGGGGGGCGTTACACGGCTTAGATGGACTTGATGGTGCCTTTAGGCAGTACGGCGGCAACGGCGTTCTTCTGCACGTTAACTTCGGTGCCTTCAGAGATCTCGATGGTGAGAAATTCGTCGCTCACCTTGGTGATACGGCCCACCAAACCGCCGCCAATGACGATTTCGTCGCCTTTATCCAAGTTCGACACCAGCTGTTTGTGCTGCTTCGCACGCTTGGCCTGGGGGCGCCACAACAGGAAATAGAAAATCAGCACGAAGCCGACCAGCATGACGATTTGCGCAATACCACCGCCAGCGGCGGCTTCTTGGGCATGAGCTGGTGAGATGAAGAAATCCAGCATTGCAGAGAACTCCTGAGTTAGAAAAGCTTAGGTTTTTAGATGCTTGGTTTTGAAAAGCTTGGTTTTTTAAAACATGGCCAAACAGTTTAAACCACGCGGCAAGGCGCGTGGCGATTAATTCGTCAGGGCTGGCTTAGCGGAGGCACTGGTAAGCCGCGCCGCGCATAGAAGCCTTCCACAAAGGTCGTCAATGTACCCGCTTCAATTGCCGCGCGCAAATCAGCCATTACACGCTGGTAGTAGCGTAAGTTGTGGATGGTATTGAGCATCGAGCCGAGCATTTCATTACAGCGATCCAAATGATGCAAATAGCCCCGGAGAAATGCTGGCAGGTATGGCAATCGCACTCTTCATCAAGCGGACGGGTGTCAAAACGGTGCTTGGCGTTACGAATTTTGACCGTGCCTTCTGAAGTAAACAGGTGGCCATTGCGGGCATTGCGGGTGGGCATCACGCAATCGAACATATCCACACCCCGGCGCACGCCTTCCACCAGGTCTTCAGGCTTGCCGACGCCCATTAAGTAGCGCGGCTTCTCATCGGGCATCCAGGTGGGCAGGTAGTCGAGTACCTTGATCATCTCTTCTTTAGGCTCGCCCACTGAAAGGCCACCAATCGCCAGGCCATCAAAGCCGATCTCCAGCAGCCCTTTGAGCGAACGTTCGCGCAGCTCAGGGTGCATGCCGCCCTGAATGATACCGAACAGCGCAGAAGGCGAATCGCCGTGGGCGTCGCGGGAGCGTTTGGCCCAGCGCAGCGATAGCTCCATGGACTTCTCGGCTTCCTCAAAGGTGGCCGGGTAGGGCGTGCACTCGTCAAAGATCATCACCACATCGGAGCCCAGCGAGCGCTGAACCGCCATGGACTCTTCCGGGCCCATAAAGACTTTGCTGCCATCTACCGGCGAGCGGAAGTGCACGCCCTGCTCGGTAATCTTGCGCGTCTCGCCTAGCGAAAAGACCTGGAAGCCGCCGGAGTCGGTGAGGATGGGTTTATCCCACTGGGCAAAGTCATGCAGATCTCCGTGGGCTTCGATGACCTCGGTGCCGGGGCGTAACCACAGGTGAAAAGTGTTGCCCAGGATGATTTCAGCGCCGATCTCTTTGACGGAATCCGGCGTCATGCCTTTCACCGTGCCGTAAGTGCCCACTGGCATAAACGCTGGGGTCTCCACCGTGCCGCGGGGAAAGTGAAGGCGGCCACGGCGGGCGCGGCCATCGTCGGCCAGGCGCTCAAAGCGCATAAAGCATTCGTTTCGCATATAAAGTAACTCGTTAATCTCGTTCGTTTGGCGCGGCGGGGCAGGGCCAGCAGGTCAACAATCAGCAGTCAGCCACTAGCGGGTCAGCAGCATGGCATCGCCGTAGCTAAAAAACGCATAGCGCTCGGCGACTGCCCGTTGGTAGGCATGCATGATGGTGTCGTAGCCCACAAAGGCAGAGACCAGCATCAGCAGCGTCGATTCAGGCAAATGGAAATTGGTAATTAAAGCATCCACACAGCGCCACTGGTAACCGGGGTAGATAAAAATGTCGGTGTCACCACTATAGGGCGCGATCTGCCCATCACTGCTTTTCATGCAGGCGCTCTCCAGGCAGCGCACGCTGGTGGTGCCGACCGCTACTACACGTTTGCCTGCTGCCAGGGTCTCGCGTACCTGCCGGCAGGTCTCTTCGGTAACCTCGATCCACTCACTATGCATATGGTGTTCAAGAATATTGTCCACCCGCACCGGCTGAAAGGTGCCCGCGCCCACATGTAGGGTAACAAAGGCGCGGTTGATGCCTTTATCCGCCAGGGCATCCAGCAGCGGCTGATCAAAGTGCAGCCCAGCGGTCGGCGCCGCCACTGCACCATCACGCCGGGCATAAACGGTCTGGTAGCGTTCACGGTCGCTCAGCTCGTCTTCCCGGGTGATATAGGGTGGCAGCGGCATATGGCCGTGCTTTTCCAGCAGCGCGATCATCGGCGTATCGCCCAAAAAGCGCAGCTCGAACAGCGCATCACGACGACCTTCTACGACGGCGTGAACATCGCCTTCGAAAATCAGCTCGGTACCGGGTTTCGGCGATTTGCTCGAACGAATATGCGCCAAGCCACGGTGAGCATCCAGCGGGCGCTCAAGCAGCATCTCTACTTTGCCGCCGCTGGCCTTATGGCCGTGCAGGCGCGCTGGAATCACGCGAGTGTCGTTAAACACCAATAGGTCGCCGGGCTCTAAAAGCTCAAGCAAATCAGGAAAACGGCGATGCTCCAGCGCACCGCTCTGCCCATCCACGCACAGCAAACGGCAGTCGCTACGCTGTTCAGAAGGGTAGCGAGCAATTAATTCGTCGGGTAGTTCGTAATGAAAATCCGCGCGTTGCATGGGTAATGGCTCTTAACGTTGATCAAACAGGCGGCATAGGATAGCGCTTTGGCTGCATAAAGTCAGTCAATGTGATTGACCTACCTCGACATTTACGTATAATGCGCAGCCATTGCCGGTGTGGCGGAATTGGTAGACGCAGCGGATTCAAAATCCGCCGCCTTTACGGGTGTGCCAGTTCGAGTCTGGCCACCGGCACCAACTTTAAAATCAGGCACTTAGGTGCCTTTTTGTGTCTGTAATTCCTATCGTATGCGTGTTTGGTCGCGTTTTGGTCGCACTCCCCACAAATATATTTGTTGACGCCTGCAAGATTGTAGCTTTTAGGCTACATTGTTTTTATGACGTCACTCTCGCATTACTTGACCGTGGATGGTCATGATCCCTTCCAAGCTTGGTTAGATGCTACCAAGGCGAAAGATCGGCAGGCTGCTATGCGCGTATTAACGCGCCTTAACCGACTTGTAGCCGGTAATGCAGGCGATACTAAAAGCGTAGGCGACGGTGTGATGGAGCTTCGTATCGACTATGGCCCAGGCTATCGCGTCTATTACGCTAAAGTGGGAAGACGATTGGTTCTGCTACTAACCGGCGGTACTAAAAAACGCCAGCAGGCTGACATTGAACAGGCTAAGGCATTTTTAGTGGATTACCGTAAGAGGTTGAAGAAATGAAAAGCCATGATGATGCTGTGATTACCATGCTACGTGAAGATCCTGATATGGCTATCGATTATTTACGCACCGCTTTTGATGAGTTGGATGAGGAAGGCGGGGAAACGGCCTTTCTAATGGCGCTTCGCCATGTGGTGGAGGCCCAGGGTGGAATGGCAGTCGTTGCTGAACGGGCCAAGCTATCAAGAGAAAGCTTGTATCGTGCGTTATCGCCTAAGGGTAACCCTACCTTGCGCACGATGACCGCGGTCATCAAAGCTACTGGCGTACATTTTCATGACTTAACCCGGCAGGCTTCGTGAGTGAATCACTTAGAAGCCCCGAGCTAGAGAGGGCGCGCCGCTAGTTGAAGCAAACAGGGACGGGTACCAACTAGCACAACGGGTTGTGGATAGATGGTATCTAGGGGAAGGCATTGTGGATAAAGTAGTAAAGGAATGGATGAATCTGTAAGAGAAGCGTTTAGCCAAATAATGAAAATGGCTCTCCTGTTCACAGGGGTAGCCATTATTTTTATATGGGTGGAAAGTAGATTGTTGAAAAATTGAAAAATAAAAGACGAAAGGGGAAGAAGTAGTGGAGAGTTTCGACAGAATGTTTACTAGTGCATTGAAAGATTTTGATGCAGGATTACAACAGGCCATTTATTATTCAATTTTCATTGATATTGTGTTGTTAATATCGCTCGGTATATTTGTATGGTGCTGCTGTGTATATGTGATTAATTATAAAAGGCTTGTGGATGAGAGTGTGAGGGTGAAAAAATCAGAAAAATTTTCTTCATGAAAAAGGCAGAAAGGGAAAGGCTGGAAACAATAAAATTGAAATATGAGTTAGGTATGACTGATAGTTTTAATGAAGTTAAAAACGTCGAGTGATTTTTCCGTTAAATCTTTTAATAAAATTCAATATAATAAATAAAGCCCCGATGGATATCGGGGCTGGCAGAAGTGTTTATTTATGCGGTGACTAAGTGGCTATGCATAAGTTATAGAGTAATTAGTGCCGTAACCATTGCACACTCTTTTGACCGCTTCACAAAGCTTATCGAACGAACTGTAGGCTGTTAACGGTAACCACCGGTATTTGATTTCGCGCCAAAGGATTTCGATCAGGTTCAGCTCCGGCGAATACGGCGACAAATAGACCAGATGAATGCGATGTGCCATCCAATCAATAAGTTTGCGCTGGAATGCCTTGGAACGGTGCATTCTGGCATTATCCAGTATCACGACGGCGAATGCGTCAGGGTCTTTATGTGCTGCAAACTGATCAAAGGCTTCTATAACGATCTCAGTGGTCACTGACTCGGTGGTCATGTGGTGAAAAAACTCATCTTTTCTGGTGAGAAAGCCCAGTACATTCAACCGTTTGCTGTGTGGGTAGGCCGTGACTTCCCAGGGCTTGCCTATCGGGCTCCATGCATAAGGAAGTGACGATGATTGCGAGAAACCGGCTTCATCAAAGAAATAGAGATCGCACTCACCCTCATCTTCCCACTCCTTCAATACATTGATCATCTCTTGCGTATGGCGGAAATCTGCCTCGTCACGCTGTGCCCTCAATGAGCGGCGTATCCGCTTACAGCTATAGCCTTTTTTTAACGCGCGCCGCAACGTGTCCTGGCTGACGACGTTGCCTGTCTGCTCCTGAAACTTGGCATGGAGGACAGGCAATTGATGGGGGTATTTTTCAACCAGTTGCTCTAATACAGCAAGATCACTCTCGCTGAGAAGGTGGGGCGTCCTTCGCGAGGCTTGTCTTGAAGCCCTTCAATACCCTCTGCTTCCCATTGAGATAACCAAGTCGATACGGTATCGCGCCTGACCCCGATAATATCGCGAATCTGGTTAATTGTATGGCCCTTGTGGTTGAGCAGAATGGCGTGAGCCCGACGACGTAGCGCTCTCTTTTCGCCGTACTGGTAGGCTTCATTTAAGATACGTTGCTGGTCAGGTGTTAAAGAAACAAAACGTAAGCGCCGAGACATGGTTCCGTGTTTTACTCTGATGGATCTTTGTTCTTTATACGCGATAATTTATGCATGATCACTTAGCTCTTCATCAAAAACCTCTACTTTCAGAACAAGGTGCGCGCTCACAGTGAGCTTCACCAGGGCATCAAGGCTAAAGGCGCTTACCTTACCCGCAAGGAGGTTGTTTAGTCGTGGCTGAGTGATCCCCAAGCGCTTTGCTGCTTCTTTCTGGCTGATATCCCAGGAGCGTACTCGCTCTACCAGTTTCCTCATTAGCTGAGACCTTAGCCTCATGTTTACTGCCTCTTCCGGGGTGTCTTCCAGCGCATCCCAAATATCGTCAAAGCATTCGTTAGCCATATCAATCTACCTCTGTAATCATCCTATCAAGGGATCAGCTTGTATCGTTGCTGGCCTTTCTCTATATCGCTCTTTGCTGTTTTCTGAGTCTTCTTCTGGAATCCGTGGAGTATGTAAACCTTATCTCCCCTGCTTGCCACATAGAAAACTCTGAAAGCGCCGTCTGCGTCCGTGATTCTTATCTCTACCACCCCTTGCCTACGGTCTTCATCACTTTAAAGTCCTCAGGCATCAAACCATCTTGCACCCGACCGATTTGATAGCCCGCGTCCCGCCTGGCGTCAGCAGGGAAGTTTTTATTTCAGCTAGAGAATCCCCTAAAAACGCGACCTTCTTTTTTTCAGCTACTGCGCTTCCCTTGATTGCCGCCCTTAAGAGTATTTTATATCGGCACAGGTATAATGTCTATATCCGTGTCGATATATTTCTCCTGCTCACGGCCTGACGCGCATGGATTTATTATCCGCCGCCTTTACGGGTGTGCCAGTTCGAGTCTGGCCACCGGCACCAAATTTAAAATCAGGCACTTAAATGCCTTTTTTTGTGTCTGCAATTTGTGCTTTTCACTCCGAAATATCTGAATGTGTCCACAAAGTGTCAACGGCAATTCCGGTACTTACCTCCTCGCATTAGCCAACCGCTCATCCGTAAGCTTTCGGTAAAGGGCCACAAGTTCTTCGCCCTTGGCATCTTCGTGCCAGCTAGCGGCGTAGCTTTGGGCGCGTTCGGCGAGCTGTTGGCGCAGGGGGCATCGCTTAGCAGGCGGTTAACTTTGGCGGCGAAGTCGTCATGGTTATCCTCGGCGATTAGGCAGCCTTCACCCTCTTTTAATATATCCAGCGTGCCCATCGCGGCGGTGGAAACCACCGGTGTGCCTAGGGCCATCGCTTCCAGTAGTACCAGCCCTTGGGTTTCCGTGCGTGACGCAAACACGAATACGTCGGCGGCGCGGTAAGCGGCTTGCAGTGGGCCGTTGCGGCCAAGATAGCCGAGAAACAGCACCGATTCGGTCACGCCCTTTTCCTGGGCGCGCCGTACCAGTGAGTCATGGGCCGGGCCTTCGCCGGTAATGATAAGCCGGGTGTTGGGGTGTTCGGCTAATACCTTGGGCAGCATGTCGATCAGAAAGCCGATGTTCTTCTCAAAGGCGGCGCGGCCGACATAGAGCAGCAATCGCGCTTCTTGAGGTAGATCGTAGTGGGTGCGAAAGTCGCTATCATCCGGGGCTCCCTGTGTGTGGCAGAACGACTCCAGCGAGAGGCCGGTTGGAATCACCTTGGTTGGCGTGGTTACGCCGTAGCGGGTTAGCGCTTGCTGCATTGCTTGGGAGGGCGCCACTAAGGCGTCGAGCTGCTGGCACTGGTGCACTGAAAGCCGACGCGCGGCAAGTCGTAGCCAGCGTCGTGGAAGCCAACGGATATAGTGGTGAACATACTCCTCGAATAGGGTGTGGTAGGTCGCTACCACCGGAAGCCCGAGCCGACGCCCCAGGGCTACACCGGCATAGTGGGCGGTAAAGGGGTGTGGACATGAATGAGGTCGAAGGCTTCAGCGGCAAGCTGTGGTTTCAGGGCGAGAAGATCCCGATAGCGCATCATGCGGTCTTCAGGGTCGCCGGGTACTTGACGCGAGCGGATGCGCAGTACGCCCGGTTCATCCACCTGGCCGACTGGGTAAGCGGGGCAGATCAGCGTGACTGCGTGGCCCAAGCGTTCAAGCGTGCCGCGAAAACTGGCGATGGAGGTAGAGACGCCGTTGACGCGGGGAAAGTAGACATCCGAGATCATCAATACTTTCATACCGCTTGAGGGCGCCTTCGGCGTTGACGCCAACCGCACCTCGTGATCAACTTTACGCTGCAGATGTAAGGCATTGCCATTGGCTAATTGAGTGAGGGCCGCGACTTCCTGGTCACTGAGGTGGGAGCTGAGAGAGGGGCGTCGGCGCTGTGGCATTTGTTTGGACTCTATTGGCAGCTTACCGACAAGCTATCTTGCGTCCATGACTGGCGGATGACAGTCAGCGGCCAAATGGCAGCCATTGAGCAGATCGTTAGTCTACAGTTGGCTGCTCCCTCGCTTTTGTTGCCTAGGCGTTTTATAGTGAATGAATCGCATTCGACGAAAGACGGTAATCCACCATGGCCCTTTTTGAGCTGCATAGCCGCAACTTAGCCCAAGAGCAGGTGGCCCACACCCATGATTTCCATCAGCTTATTCTCGCCACCTGTGGCGTTACGGAGCTTTCGATGGAAGGCCAGGGGGAGCGGGTTAATGCTCGCCGTGGGTGTCTGATTCCTTCGTCACGCCATCACGAGTACCAAGGCGATGGCAGCAACCGTACCCTGGTATTGGATATCCCCGTTGCGCATTTAGCTTCACTGGAAAAGGGCGGGGAGATTGAGCGCCTGTTTGATAAGCCGCGCTTTTTAGCGTGCCCCGGCGTTAAATCAGCTTACCCACGCTCTGGCCAATCAGCGAACAGTGCCCGGCGCTGCAGAATGAAATCGCGATTCTGCTGCTGCGCGCTCTATATGTACCTGCAGGACGCTACCCCCACCGCCGCAGGGCAGTTGGGCCAACACTCTATTAGCGAACGACTTGATCTGGCCCGCTTGGATGCCTGGTTGGATAAGCATCTTGCCGATGAGGTTCGGGTGGAACAGATGGCTTCGCTATGTGCCTTGAGCCCAGGCCACTTTCATAGCTGTTTTCGTGAGCTAACCGGCGTGACGCCGCTAGCCTATGTCCAGCGCAGGCGCCTGGAACATGCGCGAACACTGGTGCGCCACAGCACGTTGAGTCTAGGCCATATCGCTATGCTCGTTGGTTTTCGCGATCAGGGCAGCTTCTCCCGCGCCTATCGGCGCTATTTTGACGTCTCTCCTTCATCTGATAGATAAACCTTCCCTTATATAGATCTTCCCTCAGAAATACCTGCCCTGCTGACACCCTTGCCTGCCGCTTTCGGTAGTTGGCCGCTTCCTAAAACTACCTGCATGACTTCCGGGCAAATCTACCGCAGTGTCGGGCAAGTAATTTGCCGGTAAGCACACTAGTCTCTGAAGATCCCTTTTATATCAGTACCCCCTCTTTCAAGGAGAAGCACCATGGGCGTTACCTATCAAGACAGCAATGCGCGTATGAGCCAAGTCGCCATTCACAACGGCACCGTTTATTTAGCCGGTCAGGTACCGCCTGATGCCACGGCGGATATGCGCGGCCAAACCGAGCAGGTGCTGGCGCGTATCGATCAACTGCTGGCCCAAGCGGGCACCTCAAAAGAGCATCTGATCTCGGCGCAAATCTGGGTCACCAGCATGGCGGAGTTCGACCAGATGAACGCTGCCTGGGACGCCTGGGTCGTGCCCGGTCGCCCGCCGGTGCGTGCAGCGCTTGAAGCCCAGCTCGCCAAGCCCGAGTGGAAAGTGGAGATCATGGTGGTAGCCGCGCTGCCGGAGGCCTGATATGCGGGTTGTTTCTGCCGAAGAGGTCACGCGCCACCTGACGTGGGATGGCTTGATCAAGCAGCTGCACAACGTTCGTGAATGGCGTGGAGTCGCCTCCCCGCCATCACCACGCCATGCACCGGCCCGATGGCGAAGCCACCATGCTGCTAATGCCCGCTTGGGAAGCGGCGGGCTATATCGGCGTGAAAATGGTCAACGTGTTTCCGCAAAATGCCGACCACGGCATCCCGGCAATCTCTGGGCTTTATCTGCTCAGCGAAGGTAAACACGGCCAGCCATTGGCGTGTATCGACGGCAGCGAGTTAACCCGGCGTCGCACGGCGGCTGCTTCTGCATTGGCGGCTCAAGCGTTAGCAAATGAGAACGCAGAGACGCTGCTGGTAGTGGGTACCGGCAAGTTGGCGCCCATGGTGATTGAGGCCCACGCCAGCGTGCGTCCCATCAGGCGGGTGTTGATTTGGGGACGTAACCCCGAGAAGGCAGCAGCGATTGCCGATGAGTACGCTGAGCGTTTTGAAACCCAGGTGGTGGAAGAGCTCGCAGATGCGGTAGCCGAAGCGGACATCATCAGCTGCGTCACGCTCTCCACCCAGCCGATTATCAAAGGCGAATGGCTGACGCCTGGCACGCATTTGGATTTGATCGGCGCGTTTCGGCCGCAAATGCGCGAAACCGATGCCCTGTGTTTGCGCCGCTCAGAGGTATTTGTGGATACCTACGCCGGTGCCAAAGGCGAGGCGGGGGACATTCTGCAAGCCATTGAAGAGGGTGAGTTCCAGCTTGACCAGATCCAAGCGGAGCTTGCTGAGGTGCTAGCAGGGACTAAGTCGGGGCGCTCTGCACCGGAGGCCATCACGCTATTCAAATCGGTAGGCGCTTCCCTGGAAGATTTAGCCGCTGCTATTGAAGTGTGGGAGTCACTACCCAAACAGTCATAACGATTGCCAGAACAACAACACCATCGCTACCCGGTGGGCAGCCACGTCACTCATAACGAAGACCGACCAATAATCAAAACGAGGTGTGTTATGAACGCTAAAAATCCGTATTTATCGCCGCCCTGGCGGCACTCCCACTGGCGATTGCCAGCGCCAATGCCCAAGCGCAATCCTATGAAATGGTGATTGCCACGCAGTTGCCTGAGGATATGAGCAATAACGAGATCTATCCGGCGCTGGTGCACTTCAAGAATCTGGTAGAAGCGCGCACCGACGGGGATCTTGAGGTCACGATCTTCGGCGGCGGCCAGCTGGGCTCCGAGGTAGAAAACGGCTCGGAAGTGCAGGGCGGACGAACGCTGCAGTCGACGATTATGTCTGCCGGGGCGATGTCCTCCTTCTATGAAGATTATCAGGCCGTCACAGCCCCTTCCTGTTCACCAACTGGCGTCAGGCGTGGAGTTTCTTTGATAGCGAATGGTTCGCCGACTTTATGTCCGGCACCGTCGAAGCTGCCGACATGCGTTACCTGGGTACCTTCGACGATGGCGGTGGCTTCGTCGCCTTTACCAATAACGTGCGCTTGATTAAGACCGTCGAAGACTTGGAAGGTCTCAATATTCGTACCGAAGAGAATCCTGCCCACGTGGCGATTATGCGCTCGCTAGGCGCTTCCGCCACGCCGCTGCCTTGGGGCGAGCTGATCACCGCGCTGGAAACCGGTCTGGCCGATGGCCAGTTCAATGCGCCGGTGCTCAATACCACTTTCAACTTCGACGCGGTCACCGACTACACCACGCTCACCGGGCACGTGTATAACAGCGCCCCCTGGGTGGTCAGCGAGTCGTGGTACCAGTCGCTGCCGGAAGAGCATCAGCAGGCGGTGATCAGCTCCGCCCGGGAAGCGATTCAACTGAGCCACGGTATGTCTGGCGCCCTGGCGACCGCGAGTTGGGTGGAGTCCTGTGAGCGCTTTGAAGAGTGCTACCTGATGCCCGACGCTGAGCGCGAGCGGATGGCGGAAATTGCCCGCCCCGCCTGGCAAGAGTGGATCGTCGATGACTTCGGCATGGCCGAAGCCCGCGTACAAGGGCTGCTGGACGAAGTTGAACGTGTCGGCCAGCAATTGGCAGAAGACGACTACCGCACTTATGGTCAATAAATGCAGGGCCAATAAAGTTGGGGTCAAAACAAACAAGGCCAATAACGGTTAGCGAACGATAAACGCTGGGGCGATGTGAGGCCCCAGCGTGAGGAAAAAACCATGGGCGTTTTAACTCCTTTGCGCCGCGTGAGCGACTTGGTCAATCAGGTGGCCATCGTGGTGTGTGTGGGCTGTATTCTGGCGATGCTGGGTATCTCGTTCACTGCGTTTCTCTACAAGCTGATCACTGGCAGCACGCTTAGCTGGACCTACTCGCTGGCGCGGCTGTTTCTGCCCTGGATCGGCTTTCTCTCCATGACGATTTCGCTGCGCTATGGCGAGCACGTCGCCATGACGTTGCTGGTTCGCAGCTTGCCCCGCGTGATGGTGCAAGTGGCTGCCGGGCTCTGTTTGGCGGTCATCGGACTGTTTGCACTAATGCTCACCTGGTACGGCTGGGATTACTTCACCAGCGCCACCCAGGTCTATATGGTGTCCGACCAAATCCGAATCCCCAGCAAGTTCACTGCCATTGTGGTGCCCATTAGTGGCGTCATGATGCTGCTCCACTTGGTGCATGGCTTTGCCCTGCTGGAGCATTTTCTGGATGAGCGCGATGTGATTGACGAGCTCATTGAAACCGCTGACGGAGAGCATCGCCCATGACGCCTGCGATTATCGTATTCGTGCTGCTGTTGTTTATCGGTGCGCCGGTGGCGGTGGTGATGGCCATGTCGGGGTTGGCGGGTGGCTTTGCCATGGGGGAGAGCGCATGCTCGGCATAATCGCCGACCGCATGTTCTCCGGTGTTTCGGGCTTTCTGCTGATTGCCGTGCCCTACTTTATTTTCACCGCTGAGCTGATGAACCAAGGCGGGCTGACCCACAAGCTGATCGCCTTCAACAATGCGCTGTTCGGCCGGGTGCGCGGGTCACTCTCCACGTCAATATCTCGGTCTCGGTGTTCTTTGCGGGTCTCACCGGCGCGGCGGTCACCGATACCGTCGCCATCGGCAAGATCATGATCCCTGAGATGAAAAAGCAGGGCTACGATGCCGAATACGCCGCTGCGGTGACCGCCTGTTCTTCCATCATCGGGCCGATTATTCCCCCCAGCGTGGTGATGGTGGTGTATGCCACGCTGCTGCGGGATATTTCGGTGATTGACCTGTTTGCCGGTGGCATTATCCCCGGCCTGTTGATGGCACTGGCGCTGCTGGGCGTCAGCTTTTTCCCTAGCCTGGAAGCGCAACTACCCGAAGCAGGCACCTACACCCTTTAAGGCGGCCATTATCGCGCTGTTAGTCGCACTGCCTGCGATGGTGGTGCCGCTGATTATTCTTGGCGGAATTCTCTCGGGGCTCACCACGATTACCGAAGCCTCGGGCTTTGCGGCGGTTTACGCCATCGTGATTGGCGTGGTCTTCTACCGTAATCTGACCTGGCGCAAAATCTGGGATGCGCTGGTGACCACGGTGCGCTTCTCCGGCGTAGTGTTTTTTCTACTGGCGACGTCGGCGGTGCTGGGCTGGTTCGTCACCCGCTCAGGGATAGCCAGGGATGCGGCCAGCATGATCACCACTTTCAGCGATGCGGCCTTTGTGCAACTGATGCTGGTGTGTCTGCTACTCTTGGTGATTGGCACAGTGATGGACGTGCTGCCTGCCCTGGTGGTCATTGCGCCGGTGCTGGTGCCAGCGATGATTCAACTCGGTTTTGACCCGCTCCACTTCGCGATCCTGATGATCGTGGTGCTCAATATCTCCAACGTGACACCGCCAGTGGGGATGACGCTGATGACTGCCGCGCGAATAGCCGAGGTGCCCTATGAACGGGCGATAGTGGCCTCGCTGCCGTTTTACGTGTCATTTCTGGTGGTGATTGTGTTGCTGGCGGCGTTTCCGGCGCTCTCTACCTGGATTCCGTCACTGCTGTAATTTAGCTAAGGACTGCGACCCATGAAGTGTTTTTATCACCCTGACCAGGCGTTGCATGCGCCACCGACCTTTCTGCTGCGCGGCCAGCCCGCGCCCTCGCCGGAAGGGCCGGTGCGCGCTGAGCTGCTACCCAGGGGCTGGCATCGGCAGGGCTGACCCTGTCCACGCCTGCCGAGGCCGATTCGCCTACGCTACGCAAGCGCCTGGAACAGATTCATACGCCGCGCTACCTCACGTTTTTGGACACCATTTACGCTCGCTGGCAGGCACTGCCCAATGCGGCGGAAGTGGTGGCGCCCAACATTCACCCTTGCGGCGGCGGCTACCACTACCCGCGCCACCCGATTGGGCAAGCGGGCTGGCATTTGCACGATATGGCCTGCCCGCTGGGAGCGACGAGCTTTCAAGGCGCGCTCGCCTCGGCGGCTAGCGCCGAAGCGGCGGCAGAAGAGGTGCTTAATGGCGCACCAGCGGCCTACGCACTGTGCCGCCCGCCGGGACACCATGCCGGGCCGGAGCGGGCCGGGGGCTTTTGCCTGCTGAACAATTCAGCGCTGGCCGCCACGGTGCTGCGCGAACGCTTTGCCAAGGTGGCGATCATTGATGTGGATCTGCACCACGGCAACGGCACCCAGGATATTTTCTACCATCGCAGCGATGTCTGGACAGGTTCGCTGCACGCTGACCCCAGTGATTTCTACCCGTTCTTTTGGGGCGGCGCTGATGAAGAGGGTGGCGAGGACGGCGTAGGCGCTAACGTTAATCTGCCCCCTGCCGGTGGGCAGCGATGGAGACGTTTATCTTGATGCCCTGGCGATTCTGATTGATCACCTGCAGCGCTACGAGCCAGAGGCCGTGGTCGTCGCATTAGGCTTAGACGCCCATAAGGATGACCCGCTGGCAGGGCTCACCGTGGAAACAGAAGCCTTTGTCGAGCTCGGTAAACGTTTGGCTGCGTTGGCGCTGCCCACCGTTATTGTGCAAGAGGGCGGCTACCCCACTGAACATCTAAGCGCCAACCTGGCTGCCTTTATGCAGGGCTTTACGGCATGAGCACCACCGGTTTTTACTGGCACGAGCGCTGCTTTTGGCATGATTTAGGCGCCATTGGGGTGTTCTCCGCTCCTGGCGAGTTCTTACAGCCTCAGGCGGCGTCTGAAAGCCCTGAGAGCAAACGGCGGCTGAAGAATATCCTCGAAGTCAGCGGCCTGATTGACGAGCTCCGCGTGGTGAAACCGCCTGCCGCGACGCTGGATGATCTGCTGCGTTTTCATAGCCCGCGTTATTTAGATCAGCTGCAGGCGGGGGATAAAGCCCGGGGCGGCAACGGCGGCGACTGTGCACCTTATATGCCCGGCAGTTGGGCGGCAGCAACACACTCCACAGGACTGGCCATTGCCGCCGTTGAAGCCGTGGCACAGGGCGAGGTGAGCAACGCCTACGCCCTATGCCGCCCGCCGGGGCACCATGCTGAAGCCGACCAGGGTCGTGGTTTCTGCCTACTGGGCAATATCCCCTTGGCGGTAATGCGCGCCCGCGCCTTGGGACAGGTCAAACGCGTGGCGATACTCGATTGGGATGTTCACCACGGTAACGGCCAACAGGCGGCGTTTTATGGCGAGCCCGACGTGCTGACCCTCTCAATCCATCAAGCTGCAAACTACCCGCTTGAAACCGGCAGCTTTGACGAACAGGGCGAAGGTGCAGGCCTGGGTGCCAATCTCAATCTGCCGCTGCCGCCGGGCTGTGGCTTGGGTGCGTACGCCTACGCCATGGAAAAGCTGGTGCTGCCTGCGCTGGAGGCATTCAAGCCAGAACTGATCGTCGTGGCCTGCGGTTACGATGCCTGCGCGAAGGATCCGTTAGGCAAGATGCTACTGAACAGCCAAGCGTTCGCCACCATGACCGGCCAGCTAAAGGCGTTAGCCGAGCGCTGCTGTGAAGGCAAGTTGGTGTTTATTCACGAAGGTGGCTACTCCGAAGGCTATGTGCCGCTGTGCGTACGCGGTGATCCAAACTCTGGCGGGTAGTGCGATTAGCGTGCCCGACCCGCAAAACGATGAAATTGCCGCTTGGGGCTATCAGGCCCTACAACCGCACCAGCAGACGTTGATCGATGACTGGTGCCAACAGTGGGAGCAAACAAACCAATGACACCGCTTTATGACCGCGATGGCTGGATTTGGCAGGATGGTGAGTGGCGCGCATGGCGCGATGCCAAGGTGCATGTGTTGTCCCATACACTGCACTACGGCATGGGCTGTTTCGAGGGCGTACGCGCTTATGCTGGCCCCAACGGAACGCATCTTTTCGTGCTGCCGAGCATACCCGCCGGTTGGCGGAGAGCGCCCATTCGCTGGATATGCCGCTGCCGTTTAGCGAAGCGGAACTGATCGACGCCCAGCGCCAGTGCCTGGCGAAAAACAACCTGAGCAGAGCCTATCTCAAGCCCACGGTGTTTTTCGGCGCGGAAGGTATGGGATTGCGTGCTCAAGGATTAACCACCCACGTCATGGTGGCCGCCTGGGATTTAGGCCCCTACATTTCGCCTCAGGCCGCGACCCACGGTTTGCGCGCTCTGACGTCATCTTGGGCGCGTCACCACGTCAATATCAGCCTCTGCCGAGCGAAAACCAACGGTCACTACGTTAACTCGATACTGGCACTCAATACCGCGATCAAAGCCGGGTTTGATGAAACCATTATGCTTGACCCGGAGGGCTATGTGGCTGAGGCCTCGTCGTCTAACGTCTTCTTGCTTCGCGATGGCGTGCTGCACACCCCAGAAGTGACTTCCTGCCTTCAGGGCATCACTCGGGATAGCGTGATTCAACTGGCGCAAAAGTGCTGGGGATCGAAGTGCGAGAGCGTCGGATCACCCGTGATGAGCTCTACACCGCCGATGAGGCGTTTTTAACCGGCACCGCCGCTGAGATACTGCCGCTTCGCGAGCTGGATGGGCGGCGTATTGGCGTGCGTGCGGGTGCGCCGCCTGTTAACGAACCGATTAACTCAGATAGTGTGACGGCTCAAATGCAGGACTTATATCGTCAGGCGGTGCGCGGTGAGCTGGATGACTTCAGGCATTGGTTAACGCTTTAGATATATGTGGGTTGAAATTTAGAGCTATGTATACCCTCTCACGTGCTGCGAGGGCAGGTTGGAGCGAGGGTCTTTTTCCAGGGATGGAAAAAGTAGCGCCCAGGGATGGGTTCACAGCGCCCTCGCGGAAACCTGCCCTCGATGCAACTTGCCATCCGCTTGCTCAATTTTACCAACTGAATCAGGCGTGCTCTTTAATAGCCTGTTCTAGAGCGGCCAATCTTCCAGGCTCCAGCGCTGCTTCCACCGCGGTAATACGAATTACATTGGCAAGCTCTGGATGCGCCAAGCGAGCAACGAGCACGCCTTCGGCGAGTAGCTGCTGGTGCACCTCAGCGGCGAGTTCAGCGCTGGGCAGGCGAATGCCGATAAAGTTGGTGGCGCTGGGCAGCACGTCCGCACCGAGGGCGTGAAAGTGCTCCGCCAACTGCTCCCGGCGTGCTTTTACATCAGCAACGTGCTGGTGCACCTCGTCAGGATGATCGAGCACCACTTCGGCGGCGGCCAGGGTCAGCGACGATACCGCGTAGTGAATACGTACTTTCATCATCATCGCCAGCACGTCAGGGTCGGCGATGGCGTAGCTAATGCGCAGACCCGCCAGGCCGTGAGCCTTGGAGAGCGTGCGCAGGCGGATCACCCCGGTATCGCTTTAGCAGCGAACTCGCTGTTGGCATCGTCGCGGAAATCCCCATAGGCTTCATCCAGCAGCAACCAGCAGGTGTCGGGCAGCGACTCGCGCAGCGAGAATGGCGCTGTCGCTATGTAAGTGGCCGCTGGGGTTATCCGGGTTGGCTAAATAGACCAGTCGTGCATTCTCTTTATGCGCGGCGGCTGCCAGGGCTTCAAGGTCGGGGGCCAGCACGCCCGGCGCTTCAAAATAGCTGGGCTCAATCAGGCGGCACCCCTGGCCTTTGGCGAAATAGCCCAAAGTGGGGTAGGTGCCTGCGGTGCTCACCACGGTTTCGCCCGGTTCGCAGGTGGTGCGCAGGGCCAGGGCGATTAAACTATCGGCACCGGCATCCACCAGCAGCGTTTCCAGTGGAATACCCTGCTGTTCGCTCAAGCGCTGGCGAACCCCAGCGCTTCGGCGTCACCGTAGCAGTACACGTGTTCGGCCAGGGCATCGCCAAAGTGTTCGCGCAGAGCGCGGTGAGGCATATCCAGGCCTTCGTTAGAGCCCAGCCGATGGGGAATCACCTTTCCAATGCGGCGCTCTAATACTTTGATACCTGGGAAGGGGTTATGCGGCCCTTCGCCAGTTAAGTGCTCGGGATAACGGGGCATAGAAAGTCCTAAAACAGTAAACAGTGTTAATGATTAACTTAAAGCGTTTCTTGAAGTACTTTACCGCGATTTAAAAGATTGAGCGGGTCTAGCGCCTGCTTGAGCGTATGCATCAACTCAATCTCGGCGCTGGAGCGACAGGTGCTTAGCCAAGGGCGTTTCTCTAGGCCAATGCCGTGTTCCGCGGAGACTGAACCGCCCAGTGTGGCCAGCGGTTGGTAAACCATGGCTTCAACCTCTCGCCGCACTTCGATCTCAGCGCTCCCCACGCTAACGGAAATATGCAGGTTGCCATCGCCGAGATGACCAAATACCACCAGTTTCGACTCCGCCCAGCGCTGGGTTAGCTGCGCTTCCAAAGCATCGGTATAGCGCTGCATATCGGCAATGGGCAGGCTAACGTCAAAGGTGAGCACTGGCGCCAAGCCTTTGACCAGCCCTTCGATATCCTCGCGTATCGCCCATAGACCATCGCGCTGGGTGCTGGATTGGGCAATCACCGCATCGACAATCAGCTCGCGCTCTAACGCGCTTTCCAATGCTTCGCTGAACTGGGTGGCATTGCGCTCGGCGTCGCTGCCCAGAGAATCAATGATCACATAAAAGGGGTGTTCAGTGGCAATCGGCGGGTGTGGCGGCCCAGGGTTTCAGTGAGCAGCCGGTAGTGGTTTTGCCACATCACCTCAAATGCACCTTGCCGCCGAGGGCTTTGCCCATATGGCTGAGCAGCCCGGTGAGCGCCTCAAACGAAGGGCAGGCCACCATCGCCGTTTGCTCGCTGGGAGTCGGTGGCTGCAGGCGCAGCACTGCGCGGGTCACAATCCCCAGGGTGCCTTCGCTGCCGATAAAGAGCTGCTTCAGATCGAAACCGGCATTGTTTTTCAACATGTGGTTCATGGAGCTGACCACCCGGCCATCGGCCATCACCGCTTCCAGGCCGAGCACCTGCTGGCGCATCATGCCGTAGCGAATCACCCGCACGCCGCCAGCGTTGGTGGCGATATTGCCGCCAATGGTGCAACTGCCTCGGGCGCCCAGATCCAGTGGGAACTGCAGACCGACCTCTTTAGCCGCTTCCTGAACCCGCTGCAGCGGTGCGCCCGCCTGCACGGTGAGGGTGCCCCACCTGATCAATCTCTTCAATGGAGCTCATGCGTTCAAGAGAGATCACCAGTTCATCGGGGCTGGCTTCCGCGCCGTGTACCAAGCCCGTTAAGCCGCCGTGGGTGACAACCGGCTGCTGTGCGGTGTGGCAAGCCCGCATCAACGCGGCGACCTGTTCGGTATCCGCCGGGCGGACAATGGCGCCTGCCTGGCAGGGCGCGCCGGTCATCCAATCGACGCTACGGCTACTGACATCATCTCCGGTTAACACGTGGGTCGGGCCGACAATGGCGTGCAGCGTCTCCAGGGTTATTTGCATGGGTGTTCCTTAGCTTGTCTTGTCCATTCGGTAAATTACGCTGTTGCGGCCATGGGCGCTTCGCGGCCGGGAATCGCCTTGAGCAGGTCTTGGGTATACGCCTCACGCGGGGCAAGGAAAATCTGCTCGGCGCTGCCTTGCTCCACAATCCGGCCGTGCTGCATCACCACAATGCGGTCGCAAATCTGCGCGGCGACCCGCAGGTCGTGGGTGATAAATAGCAGCGAGTGAGAGGCGCTGCTTGAGTTCTTCCAGCAGTTCCAGCACCTGGGCCTGGATCGACACATCCAGCGCCGATACGGCTTCATCCGCCACAATCAGCTCGGGATTGAGCGCCAGCGCTCGGGCAATACCAATGCGCTGGCGCTGGCCACCGGAAAACTCGTGGGGGAAACGCTCCACGGCGCTGGCACCAAGCCCACCATGTCTAATAGCTCGCCCGCCTGTTTAAGCGCCGCGGCTTTGGGCGTGCCGTTGGCAATCGGCCCCTGGGCAATCGCCATGCCCACCTTCGTGCGTGGGTTGAGCGAGGCGTAGGGGTCTTGGAAGATCATCTGCACCCGGTGGCGCTCTCGGCGCAGCGCGTCGCCTTTAAGCTGGGAAAGGTTCACCCCATCCAGCAGCAGCTCGCCGCTGTCCGGGTGCTCCAAACGCACCACGCAGCGCCCAAGAGTGGATTTCCCTGAACCGGATTCTCCCACAATTCCCACCGTTTCGCCGCGGGCGAGGGTAAGCGAGACATCTTCCAGGGCGCGCACTTCCCGGGCAGGTTTAAGCCAACCGCCTCGTGAGCGGAACACCTTATTGAGCTGTTTGATCTCCAGTAGCGGGGCAACCTGGCTGGTCTCCCGGTGGGGCGGCACCGCATTGCTGGGAATCGCCGCGATCAGTGCTTGAGTGTAGGGATCTTGCGGGTTTTGCAGCACCGGTTTGGCGTCCCCAAGTTCAACAATCTTACCGTGGCGCATCACGCAGACGCGATTGGCAATTTCAGCCACCACGCCAAAGTCGTGGGTGATAAACATCACCGACATACCGCGGCGCTGCTGAAGGTCGCGAATCAGCTCCAGAATCTGTGCCTGGGTGGTCACATCTAGTGCGGTGGTGGGCTCATCGGCAATCAGCAAAACGGGCTCCAGCGCCAGCGCCATGGCGATCATCACCCGCTGGCGCTGGCCGCCGGAAAGCTCGAACGGGTAGGCGCGAATGGCCTTTTCAGGCTGGGGAATACCCACTTCGATCAACAGCTCCAGCGCGCGGGCCTGGCGCTCTTTGGGGGTGTACTGGCCGTGGGCCTCGAACACCTCGGCAATTTGCGCGCCTACCCGCATTAAGGGGTTAAGGGCGGTCATTGGCTCCTGAAATATCATGCCGATTTTGAGCCCGCGCAGTGCCCGATGCTGCTTTTCCGTCAAGGCGAGTAAATCTTGGCCCTCGAACAGTATTTCGCCCTGGGTGGCGTTCACGCCTTTGGGTAGCAGCCCCATGACGGCGTTGGCGGCCATTGACTTGCCAGAGCCGGATTCGCCCACCACGCACATGATTTCCCCGCGCTTCACGTCGTAGCTAACGTCCTCCACCGCCAGGGCGCGATCCGCCCCTTTGGGGAGCGCAATGTTCAGATCGCGAATGCTGAGGACGGTGTCAGCCGATTGATTCTCTGTAATAGGCATATAAAGTCCTTAGCGCTCGCGTGATAGTTTGGGGTTCAAAGCGTCGTCTAAACCTTCACCCACCAGGTTCAACGCCAGCACGGTGAGCAGAATCGCCACCCCAGGGAAGAAGCTTAGCCACCAGGCCTGGCGAATCACCGTGCGCGCCGCGCCGATCATATAGCCCCAGGACATCACGTTAGGGTCGCCCAACCCCAGGAACGACAGCGCCGACTCCAGCAAAATCGCGGTCGCCACCATCAAGGAGGCCAGCACGATAATCGGCGACAGCGTATTGGGCAGAATTTGGCGCAGAATAATCGTGCTGTTGGACTGGCCGACCAGGCGCGCGGCTTCCACGTATTCGCGGTTGCGCAGTGACATAAATTCGGCGCGCACCAAGCGAGCTACCGGCGGCCAGCTGACAATCGCAATCGCCAGCACAATCGAGGTGATGCTGGGTTGCATGATGGCCACCAGCACTATCGCCAGGGCGAAGTTGGGAATGGTCTGGAAGAACTCGGTAAAGCGCATCAATACGTCGTCAATGATGCCGCCGTAGTAGCCGGCAATAGCGCCCAATGGAACGCCGATAAGCAGCGCCACGCTGGTGGATACCAGCCCAATCAATAGCGATACCCAGGCGCCGTGCATTAAGCCTGAGGCCACGTTGCGGCCCATGGTATCGGTGCCCAGGGAAAGCCATCCTGTGAGCGGGGGCAAAAGGGCCGCTGCACCATGCGCCAGGGGGATTCAGGAAACAGCAACGGCGCCAGTATCGCCATGGCGATAATGACCAGCAGAATGATCAGCCCACCAGGGCGCCACGGTTTTGCGCGAAGCGTGCGAAAAAGCTCATGCGGCCCCTTCTTGATGCGTGGATCAGCCAGGCTGTAAACCAAATCGGTGATGATATTGAAGACAATCACCAGCGCCGCCGAGAAGAAAATCCCCAGCAGCAGGTTGTAGTCGCGCTGTTCAAGGGCTTCGAACATCAAGCGCCCTATGCCGGGCCAGGCAAACACGGTTTCGGTCAAATAGCCCCGCCGACCATCTGCCCCGCCTGCAGGCCAGCCAGGGTGATAATCGGCAGTAGGGCGTTACGCAACACATGACGGCGCTGAATAATGCTGGGCTTCAAGCCTTTGGCACGGGCGGTTTTGACGTAATCCTGCTGGGCGGCATCGAGCATGGACGTGCGCGTCATGCGGGTGTAAATCGCCATAAAGAATAGCGCCAGGGTGGTCGCCGGTAGCACTAAATGCTTGGCAACATCGAGCACCAGGGCAAACCCCGTGTGACCCGCGCCCACGGTGTAAAGGCCGTAGGCGGGCAGCCAACCCAGGTAAACCGAAAACACCACCACTGACATCAGTGCCACCCAGAAAAGCGGCGTGGCGTAGAAGATCAGCGCCAGCGCCATGATGAGCGAACCTGAAGGTTTTTTGACCCGTGCGGCGGCCATGGAGCCCGCCACAATACCCAGCACTAACGAAAGCACAAAGGCGGTGCCGGTGAGCAGCAGGGTGGCGGGTAAACGATCCATGATCAGATCAAACACCGGAACGCCCAGCCGGTAGGAGTAACCAAAATCGAGCATGGCGATACCCGACACATAGCGCCACAGCTGCACGTACATTGGTTGATCAAGACCGAATCGCTCGCGCAGCTGATTAAGGAACTCCTGATCGGCAGCGCCCGCTTGCCCAGCCAAAATAGCCGCCGGGTCTCCAGGGGCCATTTGAATCAGCAGGAAATTAAAAATAACAATTAAAAACAGCACAATAACGGCTTTAAACAGCCGCATAAGAATGAGGCGAGCGTAAACCATAAGTAGTTTCCTGACGGATACCTTCAAGACATGGCTGGAAAACCCAGGTAGCTCGCGCTACCTGGGTATAGTCGGACTTAGCGGTCTAGCCAAGCATCCTTAAAGCCGTCGTTAACCCCCACGCCGGAGGTGACCAGGTTCTGCACATCACAGCGATAAAGGGTCGGGAAGCCCAGCTCCATCAGCCAGCCAACGGGTACATCTTCATGCAGGATCTCCTGCACTTCGCGGTAAAGCTTTTCGCGCTCTTCGTCGGGGTAGGCCGTAGCGGCCTCGTTAAACAGCTCGTCGACGCGTTCGTTTTCGTAGCCTTCGACGTTATTCCAGGGCGAGCCCTTAGCGATATTGTCGGAAAGGTAGGTGCGTGAAATGCCCAGCGCCGGGTCGCCGTACTGGTAGAGGTAGGTAAAGGCGAGGTCGTAATCCCAGTCGCCCAGGCGCTGGTTCCAACCGCCCACATCGGTGGCTTGGGTTTCAACGTTAATACCCACTTCGCGCAGGTTCTGCTGCACGGCCTCGGCCCAGCGCGTCCAGGTTTCCCCATAGGGCAGCGGCAGAATGGTGATCTCTTCGCCGTCGTAGCCCATTTCTTCCAGCAGCTCACGGGCGCGGTCTGGGTTGTGATCATAGGGCTCCAGGTCGTCGTTCTGGAAGCGCGCATTGGAGCCAAAGGCGGAGAGCGGCACATTGCCCAGGCCATTCCACAGCACATCTTTGGCGAATTCGCGATCCATGGCGTACATAACCGCCTGGCGGAAGCGTTTATCGGCCGTGGGGCCTTCGCGATTGTTCATCCACAGCATGGCGAAGGGGCTGAAGTACTCATGCCCCTCTTCGGTCATGCAGACGTTATCCATTGCCGCTAAGCGGGGGATATCGAAGTTCTCGACCGTACCGCTGGGCAGCACGTCGATGGTCTCGTTCTCGAAAGCTACCGCGCGGGAGGCGCCATCGGGGATGATGTGCCAGTTCACGCCATCCAGGTAGGGCAGGCCCTCTTCGTAGTAGTCATCGTTTTTGACCAGCTCGATGACCGTGCCGCGCTCCCAGTTGGAGAACTTAAACGGGCCGGTGCCAATCGGGTGATCATTGTTCTCGTTATTGCGGAAATCAGTGCCCGCGTAGAGGTGCTCGGGCACCATGGTGAAAGTGCCCGCCTCGAAGGAGAGCAGGAAAGGGCCGAAGGGCTGGGTTAGGGTAAATACCACGGTGTGGTCGTCGGTCGCTTCAATGCTTTCAACATGCTGCAGTACTGCCCGGGCGCTGGGGTTTAGCTCGCGATGAAAAACGTCGGCGGAGAACACTACGTCTTCAGCAGTAAAGGCTTCGCCATCATGCCAGGTCACATCGTCACGTAGGTGGAAGGTGTAGGTGCGGCCATCGTCGCTGACCTCCCAGGACTCTGCCAGTTGTGGCATGGGTTCAAGGTCGGTGGTGTAGCGCAGCAGCCCTTCGTAGATATTGCCCGATACGGTGCGGGTAGGGGCATTTTGAACCATGCCCAGCACCAGGCCTGGCGGCTCAGGTTGAATAATGGTGTTAACCGTTCCGCCCGACTTGGGGTCATCGGCCAAAGCGGCGGAGGTAAAGGCAAGTGCTGCAGCGGAAATAGCCAACGCTAAGGGTTTTTCATGTTTCCAGCTCCTCGGTTTATTAGAACGTAAGGGGGTTACGTCGTCGTTAGGCGAGCGAGGCGTGTCTGTTAGGCCCAGTTGTGATGGTTATTAAGAGCCTGTTTTGACCATAGCAGTCACTGGTAAAACTGTCGACAGTCGGCAATCGTTCGTCGACAGGCGTGTATTTTTCGTCATACTGGAAAGTACGCACCATGCCCTATGAGTAAATTTTATGGCTTCATCAACGGTGGCTCCCAGGGCCTTTATTCAGCAGCAAAACCTGGTCGAGCAGGTGGCTGACTATTTGACCCAAGCGATTATTAGCCAACACTTTTTACCCGGCGAACGGCTCTCTGAAGTACAACTCTCCCGCGATCTGGGCGTTAGCCGCGCGCCGGTTCGAGAGGCCGCTCGTTTGCTGGAAAGCCGGGGTTTATTGATCTCAAAACCCCGGCGTGGCTTCTTTGTTCGCGCGTTGAATGCCGTTGAACTCGAAGATGTGTTTGATTTACGGCTGTGTCTTGAACGCCATGCCATTCACCGCTTGGTGGAGCGCTATACGCCTGAGGCCAAGCGTGTACTGGCGCAGCAGGTGGAGGTGCTGTGTGAGGCAGCGGAAAGCAATGATGGCACCCGGCGCATTGAGGAGGATTTGCAGTTTCACCGGCTGATGCTGCACTACGGGGGGAACGAGCGGCTGCTGCGTGCCTTTGATGATCTGACCCATGAGCTGCGCCTGTGCATCACCCTAATCACCAAAACCCACGAAGCCCCTGATACCATTGCCACAAGCCACTTTAAGCTCTTAGAGGCACTGGATAGCGGTAGCCCTGACGCTTGCCGTGAGGCGATCGATTACCATATAGGCGTTGCCCGTAAATTTGTGGTCAAGGGGGTGGGCGAAACCGGAGATGGTTCTGATGAAGATAGTGCCGATGAAGACGTTCTTCCACGCTGACCAACTGCTTCATCACCCGCAAACCTACTTCTCCCGTGGCAAAATGCGCACGCCCCAGGAAGTGCCCGAGCGTGCCACACACCTACTGGCGGCGGCCAAACGGCTGGGTTTTGATACCCAATCTCCTGCCGACTACGGCGTGGCGCCGCTAAGGGCAGTGCATTCGTTGGCCTATCTGCGCTTCCTGGAAAGTGCTTACCCGCGCTGGCATGCCCTGGATGAGGACTGGGGCGAAGAGGTGATCTCCAACATCTTCGTACGTTCGCCCAACGCCCTGCGCGGCATCCTGGCGGAAGCCGCCCGCTACCTGGCCGATGGCAGCGCGCCGGTGGGGAAACATACCTGGCAGTCGGCATACTGGTCAGCGCAAAGCGCGGTCGCCGGCGCCGAGGCACTGCTGGCCGGTGATCGGTTTGCCTATGCGCTATCGCGCCCGCCGGGTCACCACGCGGGCATCGACTCCGCCGGTGGCTTCTGTTTTCTCAACAATGCCGCCATTGCCGCCCAGCATCTTAAAACGCGCTACCCGCGCATCGTGGTGTTAGACCCTGATATGCATCACGGGCAGGGCATTCAGGAAATTTTCTACCAGCGCGACGATGTTATGTATATCTCCATCCACGGCGATACCACCAACTTCTACCCGGCGGTGACCGGCTTCGAAGAGGAGCGCGGCGAAGGCGCAGGTCTGGGCTATAACCTCAACCTGCCGATGCCCCATGGTTCAGGCGAAGCGGTGTTCTTTGACCGCCTGGAGCAAGCCTGCCAAGCCATTCGGCTGTTCGAACCGGACGCCATTGTGCTGGCGCTGGGGTTTGATATCTACGAACTCGACCCTCAGGCCAAGGTCGCCGTTTCAACCGCGGGGTTTGGTGAGCTTGGCCGCAGGGTGGCGGGCCTGAATGTCCCCACGCTGGTGGTACAGGAAGGCGGTTACTACCTGGAAGGGTTGGAAGCCAATGCAGTGAATTTTTTTGAGGGGTTGTTGGGCAAGGCGTAATGAGTAAGACAAGCCATCAATGTGTCTGGCAAAATGGCTGCTTTCAGCGATCAGCAAACGATCCAGTTAGCAAACGAAAGGACACGGCATGAACCAGCCAGCCCTGAATACGCTGCTTGAGGGCCTAATACACACCTGGGAAAACGAGGTGGTGGAATTCAAACAGGCTGGTAACGACTACGACACCAACAAGATTGGTGAATACTTCTCGGCCTTAAGTAATGAAGCCAATCTGCGTGGGTTGGAACGTGCTTGGCTGGTATTTGGCGTAAGTAATAAAACTCGTGGTGTAGTGGGAACCAGCTACCGCGAAGACCCAGAGCGTCTGCATAGCTTGAAACAGCAAGTGGCACAAAGCACTGAGCCCAGTGTCACCTTCCGTGATATCCATGAGTTGAAGCATACAGACGGGAGGGTGTTGCTGTTTGAGATCCCGGCGGCACCACGCGGTATTCCCATAGCATGGAAGGGCCATTATCACGCCCGTGCGGGTGAAAGTCTGGGTTCCCTGGGTCTGGACAAACAAGATGAGATTCGTCAACAAACTTTGGCACAAGACTGGAGTGCGCAACTGGTTCCAGCCGCTAGTTTAGCCGACCTGGACGAGGCTGCGTTGTATAAGGCCCGTGATGCCTTTGCCCAGAAATACGCCAATCGTTTTAGTAGCGACGAGGTAATGGGCTGGCCTTTGTCTACCTTTCTTGATCGGGCACGCATTACTCAGAACGGCAAGATTACGCGAACCACGCTATTACTGCTGGGCAAGGCTGAAGCGGCTTGGCATTTATCGCCTCATCCAGCCCAGATGACCTGGAAGTTGGAAGGCATAGAGCGTGCCTACCAGCACTTCGCACCCCCTTTTCTGCTGACCACTTCGCAACTGTATCAGCGTATTCGTAACATACAGTTGCGTCTGCTCCCACAAGATGAGCTGTTGCCGGTTGAAGTGTCCAAGTATGATCAGAAAATTGTGCTTGAAGCTTTGCATAACTGCATCGCCCATCAGGATTACATGCGTAATGGGCGGGTAGTGGTAATCGAACAGCCGGATCGATTGGTGTTTGAAAATGAGGGCAGCTTCTACGAGGGTGCGCCGGGTGACTATTTGGAAGGTAATCGTATCCCCCGCCGCTACCGCAATCCCTTTTAGCCCAGGCCATGGCCGAACTGAACATGATTGATACCATGGGCTACGGCATTCATGACATGTTTGCCCGCCAAGCCCGCCGTTATCTCCCCATGCCTGATTATGATCTTGGCGAATCGGGGGCGGTCAGGTTGACTATCTATGGTGGTGTCGTTGATCCGGCCTATAGTCGGCTTCTGATCCAGCAAACTGATTTACCGCTTGCGGATGTATTGGCACTAGACCGAGTTCAAAAGCAGTTGCCGATTCCCGACGAGGCGATTACTCGCCTAAAGCGCGCAGGCCTTATAGAGGGGCGAAAGCCGCGTTTCTATGTTTCAGCCAGCGTGGCTAAGGCAACTGCAAGCAAAGCGGACTACATTCGTACACGTGCACAGGATGATGAGTTTTACGCCAAGCTGGTCATCGATTATTTGCATCAATTTGGCCAGGCTAACCGCGCAGAGATTGATAAGTTATTAATCGATAAACTTAGTGATGCGCTCACACCTGAACAAAAACAGCGCAAGATAGGTAACCTATTGACCAAGCTGCGGCGGCGGGAGCGCATTCTTAATACGGGGTCGAGAGGAAAGCCAGAATGGAAGCTTGCAGAATAAAAACAGCAGTAAAATAAGTTTAATTGTTTTAAAATCAAATTCTTACCTCTTTCTGCAAGAAGTTAAAATACGAAAAATGCAGAAAGGATGCAGAAAGAAAATGCCATAAAGCTGGGGTTTTGAAAATCGAGGCCGTCCAGCGCACCAGAAGATGCTGCTTTGATCAGTGTCTGGCAATATAGCCACTTTCAGCGATCAGCAAAACGATCCAGATCGTCATTGAAATAGTCATCGAAAGGACACGGCATGGCCCACCTGCTACGCATCGTGATGATTCACGGCCACCTGGAAGGGGTGGTGGAACTGAGTGTGGACGGTCACACCAATATTTGCGGCACCAACGCCTCCGGTAAAACCACGCTTCAGCGGCTGGTGCCGGTGTTTTACGGCGAGCTACCCAATAAGGTAGTGCCCAAAACCCGCATGAAGTTTGATGCGTTTTACCTGCCTCACCGCAACAGCTACCTGGTGTACGAGTACCGCCGCGAAGCGGCAATATCTGCCAGGCGGTGCTAACCCGCAAAGCGGAAGGCGGGGTGGAGTACCGCTTTGTGGGCGGGCCTTATCAGCCGGAAGATTATCTGGTAGAGAGCGAGGCAGGCGTGGCCGCACTGGATTACACCAATGGGCCAGCGGCCTGCGCCGCAGCGGCACGCCGGTGTCGCCCAAGCTGGGCGCGACCTCTGAATTTCGCTCGGTGATCCAGAACGACTTTACCCAGCTGCACGGCAACAGCCGCGACGGCCTCAAGCTGCGCCAGATCGCCGCGCAGTTCAGCCTGGTCAACCCCGAGCGGCGTATCCGGCATATCGAAAAGCTGGTCTCGGCGGTGCATGCCAAAGAGGGCAAGATGGACACCCTCAAAACCATGCTGGCGGCGATTTTCGAAGAGGATGGCGTAGAGCTGCCGGTAACGCGGATTCGCAACACCAAAGCCCGAGTGGATTGCCCAGATGCGACAATCCATGCGTCTGGAGCCACTGCAGGCATCGCTGGCCCGGCTGGGTGGGATCGACCGCGAACTGGCTGATCTGGATGCCACGCTCTGGCAACTGAAACCCCAACTCGAAGATGACCGCCAGCGGGCCGAGCGGCAAATGGCCGATGTGGATGCGGAGCTGGCCCGCCACCAGCGCGAATTCCAGCAGCGGAAAGCGACTACGCTGAAGCACGGGATAAGCTAAACGACCGCCACAGCGAAGTGGTCAGCGATCTGCAGCAGACCCAGCGCCGCTTGAACGACCTTCAAACCCAGTACGAGCGCTATGCTGAGGCGGATATGCCCGCCCTGGAGCGGGATATCAATGCGCTGCCTCAGTGGCGGGAGCAGCGCGATCAACTGCAAAAGCACCTGAACGTAATGCAGGACGCGGTAAAGAGAGCCAGGCGCGCCTGGACGGCCGCCTGCGCGAATTGTCTGAAGCGCTGGCCCGCCAGACCGGCGAGGCTCAGGAGCTGATCGACGCCCTAGTCGAAAGCCCTGCGGCGGGAGCAGCAGTGGGAGGCCGAGCAGCAGCTCAACGAGCGCTACCAGCAGGAGCGCCAACGCCTGGAGGGCGAGTACCAGGCGCAGCTGGAGCTCGGCGTCGAGCAGCTAGCCGAACTCAAAGCGCAGCTCTCGCTTTCCACCCAAACCGCCGAAGAGGCCAACGAGGCAGAACTTGCCCAGGCGCGCCTGGATCAAGCCCAGCAAGAGCGCAATGCCTCGGCCGCGACCTTAGACGGCCTGCGCCGGGAGTTTGAAAGCTGCCGCCGCGCCCGGGACGACGCCGAGCAGCAACTGGTGCAGCTTCGCCAGCAGCTTGAGCGCGCCGAGCAGCGCTGCTATGCGCTCTATCAGCAGCGCGACCCGGAGCAGGGCAGCCTGCGCCACTTCCTGCGCTACCACCGACCCGGTTGGGAGCAGCAGCTAGGCAAAGTGATTGCCCCGGAGCTACTGGAGCGGCGTGACCTCGCCCGCAACTGGCAGAAGGCGCCAGCGATGATCTGTTCGGGCTGACGCTGGATCTCTCCGCCATCGCCCTGCCGGACTACGCCCAGGATGAAGCCACCCTGTTAGCGGCGATTGAGGAGGCGGATAGCGCCAAGCGCCGGGTGCAGTCAGAGTGCCAAGCCGCCGAGAAAGCGCTCAAACAGCACAACGAGCGCGTACAGCAGGCGGATGAAGCCCAGGATCAGGGCCGTATGGCCCACAAGCGCGCCGAGCAGGAAGTCGAGTTTGCTACCGAGGCGCGCCGCCAGCAGCAGGAGCGTCACGCCAAGCGCCAGCAGAGCGCCGCGCCGCCCATCAGGCCGCGTTAGCCAGCCAGGAACAGGCGCAGAAGGAACTGCGCGAAGAGAAGCAGCAGGCGCTCGCCGCCCTTAGCGAGACCCATCAAAGCCAATTATTAGAGCTAAAAGCCGACGGCCAGAGCCAGGTCGATAGTCTGGATGCCCAGCTGCGCCAGTATAAGCAGCAGCTAAGCGACGCTAATGCCGAGCACCAGCGTCAGCGGGAGGAGCTGGAAGAGGCCTTTAGCCAGGAGCTGGCGGAGCAGGGCGTCGATCCTGCCAAGTTAAGAGATACCAAAGAGCGCCTTGCCAGCCAGGACGAACGCATCCGCGTGACCGCTGCCCGCCAGGATGAACTCACCGAGTACACCCGCTTTATGCGCGTGGAGTGGGGCCAGCATAAACCCCAGTTAGTCGCCCAAGAGGCGGAGCTGGAGCAGGCGGAACAAAAGCTGCAACGTGATAAAGAGCATCTGAAAAATGATTTCCAGGCGGCGCGCAAAGCGCACCAAAGCACGGTCAGCACGCTGAAAACCCAGCGGGAGAGCGAATACGCCTGCCTTGAAGCCTTGAAGCCACTGCTTACACAGCTGGAAGCCTTGGCCATCGAACCTGACGGCCAAGCCCCCAGTGCGCCCCCTGGGCGATGTGGACGAGCGCATCGAGCGCGCCCGCCAGGCGCTGGGCAATCGCCACCAGCAGATCGAACAGCTGCGCCGTGGCTGCCTGGAGGTGGAGAGCCAACTGATCAAAGACGCCAGCAGTGGCTTCGCCGAAGCGCTGGAGAGCGAACGCAGCAAGCTGCAAAGCGACAACCCACGGCTACAGCTGCCGCTACTGCGCGATATGCTCAAACTGCTCGAAGATCAACAGCAGCAGTTGATTCAGGAAGGTCGCAACCTGAGCGACGACCTGGATAAGTTCTTCACCGTGTTCCGCGATTTGAACCGCCGCATCAGCGCCCAGAGCCGCCGGCTTTCCGAAGAGGTCGCCGACGACCTGCGCCTGGAAGGCATCAGCAAAGCCGAAGTGCGTATCCAGTCCACCATTGATGAACTGGGCTTCTGGGAGCCGCTGAAGCTGTTCGCCCAGCGCTACAAAGAGTGGCGGGAATCCGGCCAGACGCTGCCCAGCGACGACTACTTAAACACCCTGGCGGACGTGGTCGATTTGCTGCGCAGCGACCAGCAGTACAGCTTCGAAAGCCTGCTGCGCCTGGAGCTGCACTTAAATGAAGGCGGCACCGATCTGGTGATCAAAAAC
The DNA here is from genome assembly GCA_004295565.1 of Vreelandella olivaria. GTDB lineage: Bacteria > Pseudomonadota > Gammaproteobacteria > Pseudomonadales > Halomonadaceae > Vreelandella > Vreelandella olivaria. Next base: position 718,810 of record AP019416.1, read on the forward strand.
GACCGCCAACTGCTGGAGTCCTCCAGCCACGGCATGGCGTATCTGATTCTGTGCAAGTTCCTGCTTGCCTTTACCCGCCTGCTGCGCGGCGATGCGGAAATCGCCATCCACTGGCCCATCGATGAGATCGGCACTCTGGCCTACCACAATGTCGAAAAACTGTTCGACGCCTGCGACAGCAACCGCATTCATATCGTCGGCGCGTTTCCCAACCCCGAGTCCGATGTGCTGCTGCTGTTCGCCAACCGCTATTTGATCGATCGCGATGAGGCCAACCCCAACAAGCGGGTGTTAAAACGCATTGAGCCGCGACTAAGCCGCCTGGCCGAGCGGCTCCAGGAACGTCAGCAGGAGGTGACAGCATGATCGAACACGGCCCACTGCTTGAACGCCTGCTGGCGGGGGAGTTTATCTGCCCGGTCAGCGATGAGAGCGGCTATCGTCATTTAAGTAACGAAGAGACCCGCGAGGGGATTGACGCCTATCTGCGGCCGCTGAATCGCCGCCTGGCCAGCAACGAAGAGGGCAGCGTCTATTTTTTGGCCTGGCGTCAGCTCAATGACAACGCCCGGGATCAGCTCTCGCGCCAGCTTGGTGATACGCTCAATAGCCTGCTGCCGCTGCTGGAGTGGCTGCAACTGGTTCAAGAAGCGTTAGGTCGCGATACCCTGGCCGCCCCTGGCGATGTGCTCAAACCGGCGGAGTTTAGCGCCAAGTGTGAAGATAACCAAAGCCTACGCGAGCGCCTGGAGCGCCTGGCCACCGACAGCTTTTTCGGCTCGCAAAGTGACCAGCTGGATGCCCAGGTAAAGCAGGTCTTCAAGCGCCTAAAAGAGCACGGCTACCTGCTCCAGCCCCATTCAGAGCGGCAGGTATTCGTGGTCACCGGCAAGATCGACTATCTGGTGGACTTGGTGCGCTTTATCCGCGATGAAGAGAACCTGCCCATCGACGCCGACAAAGAGGAGGGCTCCGGCGCCCAGGAGGCCCTTCTGTGAATGAGCTGGAAAGCCGCCTGCTGAAAACCGGCAGCGAACGGCTGGCACTGCTGGGTAAGCATTCCGAAGCGCTGATGCAGGCCTACACCCGCGATGAAGTGCCGCTGGAATCGCTCAGCGACAGCGCGCTGCGCAAGCTGCTGGCGGCGCGCATTCTATGGCGGCCGGACGAGCAGAGCGGCGTGAAGCTGGCGCCCAAGGTGCGCGAATTGATCGCCGAGATGCTCGCCGACGAGACCCGCCGCCACGTCAACGCCGACGTAGCGGAAACCCTGGAGCTGATTCGCGCCCTAGTACACAGTTACCGGGAGGCGCGCAGCCGCGGCGAACACTGGCGGCTAGAGCAGCAACTGATGCGCCTGCGCCAGGAGGTGGACGATCTAAATGGCCGCTTCGCCGACGCCATCGACAGCCTATGGCAGCGGCTGAATAGCGATTTCGGTTTCGTCAGTCAGCTCAACGACAAGATCCGCGAAAACGACCGCGCCCAAAAGCAGATCGCCAGGCTGCTGGATGGCCTGGCGCTGATCGACTTCGACGAGCTGATTGAGCTGGTGGGCAGCGACGGCAGCCTGCGCAAGCTGTTGATCAGCCAGCTACAACAGCAGCTAAGTAACCACTACACCGGCCTGCGCGAAGTGCAGCGGCGCTTGATCGAACTGATGGCGCGCTTCCGCAAGCAGCAGGCGCGAAGCCGCCTGATCAGCGGCATGGCCGCCTTTATGCGCGAACACCCAGGCTTTGTGCCCGGCAACTACGCACGGCGCAGCGAGGTACCAGGACTGGTCAATCAAGCCGCCCCGCTAAGCGCCGCGGCCGCCCCGGCGCTGGATCGCAACCTGGAGTGCCAGGTGCTCGCCGAGCTGCTCCACCAGCTCCCCCAGCCGCGTCACACCACACAAACCGTAGAAGCCGCCGCCCCTGCCCAGGCCCAGGAGAGCAGCCTAGCCGCCGCCCGCCAGCAAGCGCTCAAGCAAGATGTAGAGCACTTCTATTTAAGCGTAATCGATCAGCCCCAGGCGGAGCCGGTCAGCGCCCTTGAGTACCTGCACTCAAGCCCACTGGAGTGGCCGGAAGAAATCTGGCTGTTCCAGGTGATTTCCGAATACCAGGGCCTGCCACGCAGCGACCAGCGAGCGTTTAAGCTCAAACAGCAGGAGAGTCAGGCCAGCCAATACAATCACCTGCGCCTGATCCACGACGTTGAGCTGCAGCTAGCCGTATGAACCTACCCGGTCGCGCCCGCAATGGGCTAAACGGCGTCGCCCGCGAACTCCTCCGCCAGCCCTGGGTAGAAAAGCCCCGCCGCCAGTGGGTAGACGACGTGGTGGCCTGGTGCCACCAACACGACATTGACCTGGCCACGCGAATCAACAGTAAAGCGCTGCGCTTTGACGCCGCCTTGCTGACGCAGATTAATGACGTTCTAGAAAGCGCCCGCATAGCCCCGCTAGGTCGCTCACTCAGCGGCCTGACCAGCAGCGCCCAGGCGAAGGAGGGCGTCGAGGAAGACAAAGCAACGCGAGAAAGCCCCGTGCGCGGCGTGTACTCGTCAGTTTTCCACCGCAGCCAATAGCAGGGCTTGCCAGCGAGCCACGCGCTATTCGCGATGTGGATGTTATGGGGTTAAAACTGAGCGCGTTCAGCGCGCTAATCCAGGTCGAAAACCTCGACAGCTTCTATGAATTTTCGCCGGATATTCCTGTGCTAAGCGGCTACACAAACCCGCTGGTCGTCTACCGCGGCGACAGCCACTACGGCGGCGGCTTTGCCTTACTGGCGGATGCTTGGCACAAAACCCGCCGAACGCACATCTACGCCGGTGACTTCGATGTAAAAGGCGTCACGCTAGCCCTCGACGGCAACGCCACTCACTTGCTCCTGCCCACCATCGAATGGCTCTCCCAAAACGCTACGCCGTTACACGTGCCTGCTGAGCAGTTTCCTTATCAGCGCAGGTTACGCAAACACCTCGCCGCGCTACCTTCAGCCCATCCATTGCGTGACTACCTAATGCTACTACTGGAAAAGCAGCGGGGGCTTAAGCAGCAGTGGTTTGGTGGGGAGATCGTATCTACTGTGCTTGCGTGAGGATAGATATAGCAAAATTTTCGGGAGACGAAATTGAAGCGTATCTCCGAATTTACTTTTGCTAAAAAGATAGTTAATGGAGTAAAGTCAATCAGATGGGGTATAACCTTAATGAATGATCGGCTACATTTCTTCAGGAAATGTGGTTAACCTAAGAGCTAATGTATAGTTAATAAGTGCTCTTCGATATTAGGAAAAAGAATGCATTTAACACCTTCTGACCCAGATATTGCCACTTTGTATAGAAAAATAAAGCAAAAAGGCTTGATTTACAACCAAACTTTCAACGTGGTGAAGTTTGGGGAAACCTAAAAAACAACGCTTAATTGATAGTATTTTTGCGTGGTTGGCATATTCCACCTATCCATGTAATAAAAGTTCCAAATAGTGAAAAGCAAGAAGTGTTAGATGGTCAGCAACGATTAGCTGCTATACGCGATTTTTTAGAGGGTGAGTTTTCCATCAATGGTAATTTAGATCCAGTTGAACCATATATTATGGAGTTGGATGGACTATCATGGGCTGATCTTCCAAAAAATATTTCGGGAAAAATTGAAGATTTTACAATTAGACTGTTAACAATATCTGACTATAAGCCCGGCGAACCTGGTGAGTTGTTTTATCGTTTAAATCAACCGACAAATTTAACCTCAGCTGAACAAAGAAATGCGTATTTTGGTGAAGCTCGACAGCAGGTAAAAGACTTGTCGGAAGTTATGATAGAGTTAGGTTACAGCCGTGAGACATTGGGCTTTTCTAATTCGAGGATGGCTTATGATGATGTAATATCAAAATTTTTACTTACTCTCGAACTTGGCACGCTAAAAAGAAAAATAACTGCTAATACTGTTACGTCTCGATATAGAGATAGTGATGGGTTCTCCAGTAATTATATTGTTGAGGCCGAAGACGTTCTTTTAACTTTTTACAATTGTTTGATTTATACTGATAGGTCAGTTAAGTTGAATAAGGCCTCTACGTTAAGCTGGCTAATATTCATTTGCTCATATCGTAGGTTGTTTAAGTCTGAAGAAGCGCTTAAAAAATTCTTCTTGACCTTTGAAGTTATAAGAAAAGAAATTAATAGTTCAGTTGATATAAGTTGTTTGCCTAAAGGGATAAATAAAGGGTTGGTAAATAAAGTCATAGCTATATATCAGGATAGGAGTGGTTCGCGAGTAGCAGATACTTCTTCAGTAGTTTTAAGAGATATGTGTTTATGGCTGTTGTTTGTATCTTATTTTCCGGAAGTTAAAGATCAAAATTCTAAAACATTGGCTGTGTATGACTCTATGCATTATTTGGCGACAATTGCTCCTTCATCTATAACCGAGAAAAGCCTTGAGGAGATTGCGGATAGTCTTTCGTGGGGTCAGAAACTATGATTAATTTACGCCAAGCTAAGATGAATGATCATTGGCGAACTGCTTTTAAGAGACTACTCTTTAGTAGTTAAAGACATGGTGTTTAGCGAAGGTGAGATTTTTGGGAATGCCAGCTTAAAACTAAAGCCTGGCGTAAATGCTATTGTTGGAAAAAATGGAGTTGGTAAAAGTAGTTTTATACGAGCTATTTATAATTCGTTAATGTGTGATTCAAGCAATAGAAAGAAATTCTCAAATCTTTTAGATAAAAGTAAAATTAAGCTCGATTTGACTATTTCAGGAGAAGAGTTTTTACTAAATCTGGTTCCTTTCGAAGACAATGAAATTGAACAAGATATTTTATGTTTACTGTTTGATCCTTGCTCGCTTATTCCAGAGATCCAGAATCTATTCAATCAACAAGATAATTTTAATGAGCTATTAGAAGCTTTAAGTTCTGTTCCATTATCTGAAGATGATCTAAAGCTTGCAAGTTTTATAACCAATACAGAATACTCATCTATTGAAATTATAAATATTGAAGATGAATACGACTCTTTTCCAATGCTCCCTTTCTTTACGGTCGACAGGGAAGGGGTTAAGTATGATAGTAGGAACATGGGGCTTGGCGAACTGTCACTATTATATTATTTTTGGATCATTGATTATATTAGAAAGTCAAAAAGCAACTGTTTGTTAATTATAGAAGAGCCAGAAAGCTTCCTTCCTCCTCTAATTCAAAACCGGTTGTGTGATGTGCTTGCAATGACATTAGCAACGGAAGGGACAGCATGTTTAATATCTACCCACTCAGAGCATATATTAAGAAAGATTCCACGATCTCATATACACATAATGTGTCGTATTTTACAACAGACAAAGTTTTTCAACGCGGCTTCACACTTTGAACGCATGGATGTTCTTGGGCTTATGGCTCCTAAAAAGGACTTCTGTTTTACGAAGATCACGCAGCTTATTTGTTTGCTAAGTCGCTTATTAAAGTTTCGCCTTTATTTGTTTTAGATAGTTTTCTTTATCATTGTTCAGGTTCAGAAGGTGATGTCTTATTAGACTTGAAACGTTATCCTAGCACGATGACAGACTTTTCATTCTTAGCAGTGTTTGATGGAGATTGTAGAGAAAGATTGGCAAAAGATCTGCGAGGATTTGAGAATTACGTTTTTTTACCATCTTCTTTGTCACCTGAAGAACTTATAATTTCATATTTGAGAAGAGAAGAATTAACTCATTTGGCAAGTCATATAGGTAAATCAGTAGAGGATGTAGCAATGGCAAAGGAAATTTGTGCAGGCTTAGATCATCATGACTATTTTGTGGAAATGGCTAAATCGCTAGCTTTATCATACGATGACCTATTTACAAAATTATGTGATCTATGGATTGGTGATGAGGTAAATTTTGGAAGTGTTGTAAGATTTTTTGCTGAGCTAGATAGGAGCATAAAGTGAATTGATTTTAGTTTATAAGTCTTTCTTTTGTTGTGGTTTTTCTAAAAGAGTGACTATTTTTATTCAGTCAGTCTTTTAGGTTGTTAAATGAAAAGTAACTATGTAAAGTCTTAGCAGGAGATATGAAATTGAGCTTTATTGCGTTTAGCTGGCTTTTAATTGCAGGTTTTGGTGGGCTGTCGGTATTTGTTTATAATGTTTCAAGTCTTGCAGATGATGCAGTAAATTCAGAAAGTAAGAAAAAATTAAAAATATAGTCAAAAATTACAAATCTACGCCTACCTTTCGCCACTCTTTTCTTACATTTACATTAGCTTCTGATGTATATTTTGGTGAAAAAATTATAAGCCTAAAGTCATTTTTGAGATCGCTTGCATTAAGCCTTGGTTGGATGGTTGTTATAACGCTAGTATGCATTTTTATATTTCCAAAATATAGGTCGTGGTTCTCTGAAGAGGGAATTTATAATTTGATTTTGGAATATGGTTTATTGCTACTTTTGTCTGTGGTGATTTTAGATTTTATCTCAGTAAGTCTTACAAGGTTAATAGTGAAGAAATCCAAGCCAAATGGTATTATAAAGCTTTTTTTTGTTTTAGCTTTTGATTTGTTTTTTCTATCTTGATTTTTTTATATTGGCTTCTCGTTTGCAAAGTACTTTATTGTAAACCCTGTATGGCTTGGCTTTGACAAATCGTTGTTAGTTTGGGTTAACCTCGATCAGCTGCCGATATTGCTTAATACATTAAATGATTTAACATCTGATATGCTCCAAAGACAATCTGATGGAACTATTTTGATAAAAGGAGGATGGGAGACTGAAGTTGTTTACGCATTTCCAGAAGGGATTGCCTTCTACTCTAGTTTGTTAACATCAATTTGGCTTTGGTTGCACACTATTTCTTATGTGTTGATGAAGATTAGTCTTTCATTTGATAGTGGAAAAGGGAAGCTGATGTCTTTTTTTGATATAGAAGGTAAGCCATTTAAGTCATTGGGTATTATTGTTTTGATTCTCTATGCTGTATTGGTTTTAATAATTATTGTCTTTGGTTTTGTTGTTGGTTGGTTTGGGAGTGTATGGTAGTAATCAGCAATGTTAGTTTTGTATAGCTTGAGGGCTGCCGATGAAATAGCTTTCATGCTTGCTACATTATTGGTTGTTTATTTTGGTAATAAATGTGCTAATGCCGATGTCGATAAATTTCTGCTGTATTAATATATTTCTAACACCTATCTCAAGGCAGTTTTTTACATAGCTAACTGGGAGGCTACTGTCTTGCTTCCAAAGCAAGTACATAAGAGATCAAAATAAGCTATGAATTTACTCTTCTTTGGCACCTCCGCTGGTGTACCCACTAAAACCAGAAATGTCTCCGGCGTCGCCTTGAGAGAGCAAGGGGAAGGGCTGGTACCTGATCGATTGTGGTGAAGGCACCCAGCATCAGGTTTTGCATACCAAGCTGTCGTTTCATTCATTGAAGGCCATCTTGATTACCCACGTGCACGGCGACCACTGCTATGGGCTGCCGGGCATTCTGGCGAGTGCGGGAATGGGGGACGGAAAGCGCCGCTTACCATTGTGGCACCCGCAGGTATCAAGGCGTGGTTGGAAGCTACCTGTGAGGCCACCCAACTGTGTTTGCCCTTTGCTCTGGAGTTTATAGAATCGGACGAGCTACCAAGCGTTGAATTTGAAAGCATGGCGGTTACCACCTTCAGGCTTTTCACACCGAGCGCCGTCCTATGCTTATGGATTTACGGAGACAAAGGTCGACGCTGATTTAAACATCGAAAAGCTGACACAAAAGGGCATTCCGAGAGGGCCGTTGTGGGGGCAGTTGAAGCAAGGGTTTGATGTTGAGTTCGCGGGCGAGCGGTTAAAAAGCCATGACTTCTTAATCTTCAAGCACAAGCCCAGGAAAGTGGTGATCGCTGGGGACAATGACCAGCCTGACTTGTTGAGGAATGCCTGCAAGGGGCCCAGGTGCTGGTGCATGAAGCCACCTACACCGAAGAGATGTCCCAGAAGGCCGGTGATGTGGGGCATAGCTACGCCAAGCTTGTCGCCGCTTTTGCCGAATTGGTACAGCTTCCCAACCTGGTGCTGACGCACTTTAGCCCCCGCTATCAGCTCCACCCCTTGCCTCGCCTTCCATTGAGGAGATCCGCCAAGAGGCCCTCCGCGTCTACTCGGGCTCGCTTTATTTGGCGCAGGATTTTAGCGAATACACCCTGGATAAAGCGGGCCACTTTACTGAAGTGGCGGGCGAGTAGTCTTTAACCTAATTGTGTTATCAACGGTAGGGACATAGCACGTTTATCTACTCTTTTGATTTGCACCATGTTTTTGACACCTGATACGTTGCAGGGTACATTTTAGAGATGATCCGAAGCTTCAAACACAAAGGTTTGGAAAAGCTCTTTAAATCCGGCAGCACTGCAGGAATTCAGGCCGCGCATGCAAAGAGGCTTCGGCTTATTCTTGGTCGACTCAATGCAGCGTCAGATGCCAAAGATATGGACTTACCAGGCCTTCGGTTGCACGAACTCTCAGGAAGTCGCTCAGGCATCTGGTCAGTCACAGTTAGTGGTAACTGGCGAGTGACGTTTCGGTTCGAGGACGGAGATGCCGAGATAGTGAATTACGAAGATTACCACTGAGGTAACGCCAATGTTGATGCACAATCCTCCCCACCCTGGTGAAGTATTACGCGAGCTTTGCTTGGAGCCCTTAGGTCTGACCGTGACAGCCGCTGCGGAAGCGCTCGGCGTAAGCCGTAAAACGCTCAGTGCTGTGCTGAACGGCAAGGCCGGTATTAGCCCTGAAATGGCGGTGCGGCTTTCTATTGCGTTTGATACCTCTGCGGAAAGCTGGCTGAACCAGCAGTCCCAATACGAACTCTGGCACGCCGAACAGCATCGTAAAGAGCTTAAGGTAAAGAGGCTGGTTGCCGCTTAAAGCAGCGGTGGTTTAAGTACACCCTGGATAAAGCGGGCCGCTTTTCTGAACTGGCGGGCGAATAAGCGACTTCATCCCGCCGCCCCTTGAGTGCTTGCCGCGCAGGTCAGTCGCGCAGGTCAGTCGCGGCAATAACCTTCACCTGTTGCTACTATCAGGCAATCTTCCTTTTCCAATAGCCACTTCATGCCGGTGGCTTCGCCGTCGCCAGCGCGAAGCAGGTGTTGACCGTCCTCGCGGCTAAAGCTAATGCCCTCGGCTGTGGCTTGGCCTTCGAATGTCCCACTTTGATCGGCATCCAGGCCGTACTGCATTTCAAGCAGATAGTGGCCGGGGCCTGCACCTGCAGAATCGTCCTTGCTGATGTCCAGAAATAACCCTTCAACGCCAACCCATCGGCCGAGCCATTGGTCGGTCATCTGGTGGTGGGGCTCGCTTTGCTCGGTTGATGTACCTGAGCCCGGCGCGCCTGATGCAGCGGTATTGCTGTTTTGAGCACACCCGCTGATAAGTAATAGGGTGCTTAACGCTAACGCTGTTTTTTCCATGGTTGTCTCCTTATCAGCACTGCCGTTACTCACTATATACACGTAACATACTTTCTTTAGTTTGATCGAATTTTGGGATATGTCGAAGGGGTGTAAAAAATGCAGAAGGTAAGAATTGACCTAGTGTCCGATGTCGCCTGCCCGTGGTGCGCGATCGGCTACCGGCGCTTGGAACAAGCCTTAGAGACCCTCAATGGCGAGATCGACGTTGAGCTGGTCTGGCAGCCCTTTGAGCTGAACCCGGATATGCCGCCTGAGGGCGAGCCGATCCTGGAGCACTTGTGCCGCAAGTACGGCAAGGATGCTGCCAGCATGGCGCAGTCCCAGCGCGAGGATTATGGCGGTGGCCGAGGAGCTTGGGCTAAATTTCCGCGGTGCCCTGGAACGCCGGGCGAACAATACCTTCGCTGCCCATCGCGTGCTTGCGTGGGCCGGAACGCAAAACCTGGAAACGCCCCTGCAGTTGGCCCTGTTTGATGCCTACTTCGGTGAAGCGAAAAATCCTGCCGACCCAGCGGTTCTGCGCGAGAAGGCCATTAAGGTGGGGCTGGACGGCGATACTGCCGAGGCCATCGCCCGGTCAGATCAGTATGCGGAAGAAGTTCGAGCAGCAGAACAGCGGTTCATGGAGGCAGGGGTAAACGCCGTGCCAGGACTTATCCTCGATGGACGTTACTTGATTTCTGGCGCTCAGCCCGCCGACGTGTTGGTCGATGCGCTTCGTCAGGTGGCCGAGGAAAACGCTGGCCGCTAACGTTCTATACCGATATTGCTGCTGTTGATGAGTGGCATCAATCAGATGCTTATCAGCAACTTATTCCGCTGCGCACCCAGGCAGCGGATGTCGATTGAACAGCTTTGAATCCGCTCCTTAGGAGCTGCCCCACGCTCCATTATGTCTGCGTTTCAACACTGCTGTGTTTACGTTTACGCGTTCCTGCCATGCAAATCGTGTGATATGAGTTGACACCCGTCACGTGACGAAATACATTTTAAAGCATGATCAAATCTTTCGCTGACAAACGAACCCAAGCGCTTTATGCCAAAGGGACGTCGAAGAAATTCCCTGCGGATGTTGCTTCAAGAGCGGCTAGAAAACTGGAATACGTGAATCTAGCTGCACAGTTGGAGGATTTGAAAGTGCCGCCGGGTAATCGCCTGCATCCACTTTCTGGAAACAGGCAAGATCAGCACTCGATTTCAATAAATGATCAGTGGCGTATCTGTTTTCGTTTTGAAGATGGCGATGCGTATGACGTTGAAGTTTGTGACTACCACTGAATGAGGTGATGACAATGGCTATTCTTAACACAACGGGTATGCAGCGCAAGCCGACCCATCCTGGTGAAATGCTGAGAGAGGATTTTATACCGGACTATGGTCTGACGGTGGCAGGACTGGCTGAAGCGGTGGGCGTTTCTCGTCAGTCGGTCAATGAGCTGTTGCGTGAGCGGCGCGCTGTCAGCCCTGAAATGGCTCTTCGGCTTGCCCGCTTGTTTGGTAATTCGCCGGATTTTTGGCTGAATGCGCAACGCGCTGTTGATCTGTGGACGGCAACTCAATCGATCAAAGAGGAAGTGGATCGAATTAAACCGCTGAACGCTGCATAACCAAGCTCAGTAATGGCCTAACCATTTAAAGGAGAGAGACATTGGGGCCTTTTGTGGAGTCGGAAGATGAGGTTTCTGAAAACGATCATTCCGAGCCGGAAAGCAACCAAAGCCTATTTGAGAGGTTCAAAATGAGTAGGTTAAATAAAGAAGAGCAAGACATTCTGGATGCATTTGATGCGGGATAGTTGCGGCGACCGACCGATATTGAGGACAGAAATGAGAGGCATCAGCAGTATGCTGAGGCGATGTTCAAGAAAGATGCACGCATCAATATCAGGCTTTCCTCCAAGGGTCTTCGCGGTCTACAGAAAAAGTCTTAGCGGAAGGCATTCCCTACCAGACGCTTGTTGCCAGTATTCTCCATAAATATGTAGAAGGTCGCTTGCATGAGGAACGATAGCTAATCCGTCTATCCATTGAGTGAGCGCGCTGGTTCCAGAGAAGCCAGCGCTCAACCCCTACTACAACGTATCGCTGGCTTGACCTATGGCGCCAACCCCGAGTGCGCTACCGGCCCACTCCCATTAATCTGCTGTGACCGAGGGGCTATCCGATATATTGCTAGTGGCAATGTATCGGAGACAGACATGGTTGATTTCGCATCCCTGTTAGTAGTGGCGGGCACATTCTTAATTGCGGGAAGCGTCAAGGGCATCATTGGTCTTGGACTCCCGCCGGTTAGCCTGGCGCTGCTTACCGTCGCGCTGGATCTGCCAACCGCCATGGCGCTGATGCTTATTCCCTCGTTTGTCACCAACATTTGGCAGTCAATGGTGGGCGGAAACGCAAGAGCAATCTTGGTTCGAATTTGGCCATTTCTGGCGATGGCGACCCTTACTGTTTGGATTGGTGCGGCAGCACTGACGCGCGTCAACCTCACGTATCTGACGGCGCTCCTGGGCAGTTTGCTGATTATTTACGCTGTCGTGAACTTGGCCGGGATCAAGATTGTTGTACCAAGACGCCATGAGGTTTGGGCAGGGCCGTTAATCGGCTCTGCGAATGGAATGCTTACCGGAATGACGGGATCATTTGCTGTGCCGGGCGTGATGTTTCTTCAAGCCATTGGCCTTCCGAAGAGCATGCTGATCCAAGCGATGGGCATGCTATTTATGGTCTCCACTGTGGCTCTCGCGGCAGCATTGCAACAAGCCAATTTCTTGACACTCCAAACTGGCGTAATGTCGGCAGTGGCGGTGCTGCCCGCGCTCGCGGGGATGGCGATTGGACAGCGAATTAGAGAGCGTTTATCCGAGCAGGTGTTCCGCAAGGTATTCTTTATTTCACTTCTGATTCTGGGTGCTTACATTATTATTAATACGCTTCAGAAGCTTTAAGTGCTTTTCAAAAGTAATAGTGGGCGCACTATTGGTTACGTCGGCGCCAGAATCGGACGCTGGCTTTGAAGTCAAAACCAGCGCTCAAATCTATTACTGCAAAAATGCCCGCAACGTATCACTTGCTTGGTCGATAGAAACAACGCCATCCAGATGGCCGCGATTGCCTTCCAGGGTTTCAAGCGTCACGTCAGTGCCGTCTGCTTCAATTAACTCCGCGGTGCGGCGGACGCTTTCCGGCGCGAAGACTAGATCGTTTTCGCTGTAGAGCATTAGCGTGGGCGCCTCGATAGCCGTAAGTCCTTCCCCTAACGAGTCGCCGTGGCCTGCGATAAAGGTTTGGTTGGCGCGCACCAGATAGAGCAGATGGTTGGCGTCAGAAGTGGCGGCGCGTGCGGCGGCGATATCATCCAGGGTTTGCTCGATCGCGTAGCGGCATTGATATCTTGGGCGGGATCGCGCTCTTCATCGGCCCAATCGCGATTAAAGGTTTCGTTGGCCCACTGCCAGTGGTTGGCGTTGAGCGTCACCAGTTTCAGCGCTTCTTTTAAACCATCGGTGGGCGGCTCGCCGTCGTAGTAGTTGCCCTCGTTCCAGTTGGCATCCAACCGAATTGGCGCTGCCCAGGCGCTTAGCGTGGCCAGCAGCCAGGGATCGGCTACGCCGCCGCCTATGACGGGTATCAGGCGTTCGACCCGGTCAGAGTAAGCGCTGGCCCACTCAATCGCCTGCAGTGCGCCCATGGAGGCGCCCATTACTGCGTGTAGGGATTCAATGCCTTGGCTTTCAAGTAGCTCGCGCTGTACCTCGACAAAGTCACGGATAGTCACCACAGGGAAATCCATTCCCCAGGGTTCGCCGGTGTCAGGGTTGATAGAGGCAGGGCCGGTGGTGGTGACGTTGGGGTCGTTAGCGCCGAGATTGACCAGGGTGTCCGAAGAGATAATGTAGTACTCATCGGTATCGAGTGGTTTTCCGGGGCCAATGATCGCGTCCCAGTAGCCGGTGGGTTCGCCATCTGCTTCATAGCGGCCTGCCGCGTGGCTGGTGCCCGAGAAAAAATGGGTGATTAAAATAACGTTGTCGCGGGCGTCGTTGAGTTCGCCGTAGGCTTCCCAACCCACCGTCACGTTGGGAATTGTCTCGCCGCCCTGGGTGGTGAAGCTCTCCATTTCGAAGGTTTGCTTCTCGACGACGCCATCCCAAGCCCAAAGAGGAGAGGCCAAGAGCAGGCCAAGGCTGGAACATAGCGTCGCCGTGATCACCGTTTGTCGTGTGAAGCTCATAGGGTTGCCTTATGTGAGGGTTCATTGTGGTTGTTATTGGCCACCAGCAGTGGTCATCCCTCTTAGCATAGTCAGTGGAAGCGCTTGGGTAGTTAACGTCGAAGCGACTATGTCGTTTTTTTCCTAGCTCGATGGGCTGCCGCTTTCATTCTGTTTCCGCAGGACGCCATGCTACACCAGCGGCGCCGGTGCGATTTTGTTTGATCGTGGAACAGTAGAACGCAGTCCGAGGCTTCGCACTCTTTCACCAGCTGTAGCTCTTCCTCGGTAAGCAACTGGACTAACGCGGAAGCGACTGGCTGCAACAGGCTCTCGCTTTCCATGTTGCGCTGATAGATTTTTTTCTGGAACGCCAACGCCGTTGGCTGCCATTCGATTTTCTCTAGGGGATAACCCCGTTCCAGCACGTGATTCACCACTGTGGGATCCGCGGCCCGCCCTTGCTGGGCCGAGATCAGGAGATCCCGCATGTTGTCGCGCAGTTCCCGCGCAAGGTGGACGATTCCAGCGGGGGGCTTTCACACTCTTCCGACAACACGCCCACCTGTTGAAGCCACGCAATGACACTGCGGTCGTCCTCCAGGCATTCTTGCTGCTCCTCCCCTACGCCAAACTGCGTGTTGATGAAATCGATGGCGAGATTGCTGGCGATAAACGGAGGCGTAATTTTTGATGCCATATTGAGTAACCCTTAATTCGATATTTTACAGGTTACTATGATTCTGTGTAACCTTCAAAAATTGCTATTAACGGTTACTAAGGAGTATATCCATGACATCTAAAAATACCTCGGTCTCTGCGACTACCCAGGAAGCACCGGCGACCAGCGCTGAGCACTCCTCTGGCTCGACAGCGTGGCAGGTGCATTATCGATTCGAGAAAGTGGGCGATGTGGACGTTTTCTATCGGGAAGCGGGAGATCCGGCGGCGCCGACTCTGCTGCTGCTCCACGGGTTTGCTGCCTCCTCGTATATGTGGCGGGATGTGATTGAGGCGCTTGCCGATGGCTATCACGTCGTAGCTCCGGATTTGCCCGCGTTTGGCTTTACCCAGTCACCGGCCCGCGGTGAGTATGAGTACACCTTTGCCAACCTGACAAAGACGATTGATCGGTTCACTGAGCAGTTAAAGCTCGACCGCTATGCCATTGCCGTTCACGACTATGGTGCCCCTGTAGGCTGGCGTTTGGCGGTGGCCCACCCATCAAAAGTCACCGCTATCATTTCGCAAAACGGTAATGCCTATGAGGAGGGGCTTTCAAAAGGGTGGGAGCCCATTCAAACGTATTGGAATACACCTTCGCAGGCGAATCGTGAGGCCCTGAACGACTTTCCGACACCAGCGTCGATCAAGTGGCAGTACGTGGAGGGGGTAAGCGATACCAGTGTCGTAGCGCCGGACGCCTATACGCTGGAAGGGGCTAAGATATCGCAACCTGGCATGGCTGATATCCAGCTCGACTTACTGCTGGATTACGCAACCAACGTTGCGAAGTATCCCGAATTCCAGGCCTACTTTCGCGAGCAGCAACCGCCGCTGCTCGCGGTGTGGGGGAAGCATGATCCGTTCTTTCTGCCGCCGGGTGCGGAAGCCTGGAAGCGCGATATTCCGCAGGCGGACATCCGCTTTTACGACACCGGGCATTTTGCACTGGAAACCCATGGCGATGTCATTATCCCGGTGATGCGTGAATTTCTGGATAAACACCTGAAAGCATAAACGGCTGAAACACACTCACGCCCCTATGCAACGGCGGCCACGGTGGCAGCCGCTGCATATTTGGCTTCTCCATTTGCGGGAATAGGAGGAGGGTATCTGCGTCTAGCGCATTTTAAACGGATTCAACCCATTGGCTTGCTGCATCATCATGCGCTTGGCGAACGGAAAGCGCTCGGCCAGCTGCAGGCTTAAATCGCCCAGTTGGCGCAGCGGTTTGGCGCCGGTAAACAGGTGGTGGAAGCTGTCGGTGGCGGCAATCATCGCCTGGTTAGCCGCGCGGCGCTGACACTCAAAGCGCAGTAGATTGAGGTAGTCGCCGGGGTCGCGGCCTTGAATGATAATCTCGGCCAGGGTATCGGCGTCGTGTAGGCCGATATTTAATCCCTGGCCTGCCAGCGGGTGCACCACATGGGCAGCATCGCCAATCAGCGCCAGGCGTTTGCCGATATAGCGGTGGGCGTGCTGGCGCTTGATGGGGAAGCTGGCCCGGGCGACGATGCGGATGAGGTTACCCAGGCGTTTGGGAAGGCCATTTCAATCGCTGCTTTCAGCGCTTCATCGTCCAACTGTTCACGGTCTTGGGTGGCTTGCTCGGTGTCGTACCACACCAGGGAAGCGCGGTGGCCAGGCAGGGGCAGCATGGCGATGGGGCCCGTGGGGGTGAAAACCTGCCAACTGACGTCCTGCTGGGGCAGTTCGGTTTCCACATTAATGATCATGGCCCGCTGGTGGTAGTCGTAGCTGCTAACGCTGATCCCCGCTAGCTCACGCAGGGTCGATTTTGCGCCGTCGGCGCCGACGATTAAGCGAGCGCTGAGGGTTTTGCCGTTATCCAGCTCCAGCAGACGGCCAGTACTTGAGGTGATTGTGTTTAATGGCGCGCACTGGGTGTAGCAGGTGACGCTGGGCAGCTGTTCCAAGCGCTGCCATAGGGCGTACTGCAGCGTGCGGTTTTCGATAAAGATGCCGAAATCATCCATGCCGCTCTCTTCAGCGGAAAACAGCGAGTGGCCGGTGCCGTCCTGGTTGGAGACATCAATATGCCGAAACGGGCAGCTACGCTCTTCCGGCAGCGCTGTGCCGCTGGCCTTAACAAAGGCTAACGAGCGTGCGTTCAGCGATGAAATGCGCAGGTCATAGTCACCGCTAGGTTCGGCAGGGGCATCGCCTTGTTCCACTAGCCCGACGGAGAAGCCAGCATGACCCACACGAGCCGCCAGAGCGGCGCCCACCATGCCGCCGCCGACAATAATAATGTCATGATTGTGCTGCATAAGAGACTCTCCTGGGTGCACAATAAGCGTTGAAGGGCGCGTTGTTTGGCCCGCTGTTGCACTACAGTATCGTTGAGTTTAAGCCACATTGCCTAGAGGTGAACGATTGACGCAGGCCGTGGAAATGGCAAATAGCGTTGCTCAGGCGGGAGAGCAACTGGCGGCGTTTATTCAGCAGCACCCCAAACTGTGGGTGATTACCGGCGCCGGTGTGAGTACCGACAGCGGTATCCCGGACTATCGCGATGCGGATGGTCAATGGAAGCGGCCGCCCCGGTTCAGCATGGCGACTTTATGAGCTCTTACCACGTTCGCCAGCGCTACTGGGCACGAGCACTGATCGGCTTTAGCGCCATGCGCGAAGCCCAGGCGGGCGGCGCGCACCGGGCGTTAGCCGCGTTGGAGTCCCAGGGGTATATCCAGCAGTTGGTGACCCAAAACGTTGACCGTTTACATCAGCGCGCCGGTTCGCGCCGGGTGATCGACCTCCATGGCCGTGCGGATATGGTCAAGTGCATGGTTTGCGACTACCAAATGATGCGCCACGCCATGCATGCCGAGATGGCGCGCATGAATCCTAGCTTTGTAGGCTTGCAGGCCGGCCACGCCCCGGACGGCGACGCTGATCTGGAAACCGATTTCAGCTCCTTTCGCATTTTCGACTGCCCGCGCTGTAGCGGCATTTTAAAACCCGATGTAGTGTTTTACGGCGATGTGGTGCCCGCCGAACGGCGGTTGGCAGCCCAGGTAGCGCTGGCTGAGTCGGATGCAGTGCTGGCCGTGGGAACGTCATTAATGGTGTTTTCCGGCTACCGCTTCTGCCGCACCGCCCATGATCGGGGAATACCGCTGGCGTCGCTCTCCCTCGGCGTGACTCGGGCGGATGCACTATTGACCCACCAGTGGCGGGCGCCGCTAACGCCGGTACTTGAGCAGGCTGTTCGTAGCTTAAAAGGCGCTGAGCGCAGTTTATAACCCTGTTGTATTCAATTTCTTGTAGCAAGATTTGTAGCAAGAGAAGCCATAATAAACGGCTTACGCGACTGACTGCGTTCGGGCTTTGATGGTTTTTATATCGCGTCCTGGGGGCAATCCAAACAGGCGGCTATACTCGCGCGTGAACTGCGAGACACTCTCGTAACCCACTGCGTAAGCCGCGTTGCTGATTATCTCTCCCTTCGACAACATCATCCTACGAGCCTCGATCAAACGGAGCTGCTTTTGAAATTGAAGAGGCGTCAGGGAAGTGATGGATCTGAAATGTTCATGAAACGAAGATAGGCTCATACCTGCGGTTTCTGCCAGTTGCTCTATGCGGAGCGGCTCAGCGAAATGTTGGCGGATGAGAGACACCGCACGTGCGATGCGGTTGGCGTGGCTACCAACAACACCAAGACGGCGGATCGCAGATCCATGGCGGCCTGTCATTAGCCAAAAATGCAGCTCTCGAATTAACTGACTCTGGAGAATAGCCAATGATCCTGGGCGCTCAATAAGACGCATTAGGCGCAATGCAGCGTCGGCAACGTCGCTCTCCGTTGTATCAACGCAGACGGGCCTATTGGTGTCTTGCTGGCTAGCGTCTATCTCAACGGCAAGACCCTCAATGACGGAGGGATCAAGGTCAAGGACGAGCGAGAGGTAGGGGGCTTTGATACTAGCCCGCGTGATCTGACTAACGGTGGGGACGTCGGCGGTAATCAAGAGGGATTCGCCTGCGCCAAGGTCATAAGTGCGGTTTCCCATGATGACTCGTTTGCTGCCTTGAAGCACCATGGCCACCAATGGCTTGTCTATATTGAAGTGCAATGGGGTAGGCTTGGTCTGACTAATAATCGTCAAACCAGGGATGGGTATTTGAGTAACGCTGGTTGAACCAACGTGTGCCTCCGCATATCGGTGCACTGTCTTAAGTAAGCTTTCATTCATGGATTTAACATTAAGCGATACCCTTTCGTCTCGCAATGTTATTGGAGGAATAGGCAAAAGGTACCGAGTATCCAGCAACAAGGATAGAAGCGTGTCGGCGATAGTGCTTATGGGCACAATGCTCACCAGCACAGGAGCTTTTCATGACGACTATTTCAATTATTACCGGTGGCAGCCGCGGACTTGGCCGTAACACTGCTATCAATATTGCCCGCCATGGCGGCGATGTTATCCTCACCTATCGCAGTGGCGTTGAGGGCGCAAACGCCGTTGTAGCTGAAATTGAAAGCATAGGGCGTAAAGCCGTCGCGCTTCCCCTCGACGTTAGCGAGATCGATGCAATACCCGCTTTCGTCGAAAGTGTCCGTTCGGCGTTGAAGTCGAAGTGGGGACGGGATCAGTGTGACCATCTTGTTAATAACGCGGGGCATGGCGAAATGGTGCCTTTGCCGAGACCACAGAAGCTCAATTCGACCTGCTATTCAATGTTCATGTCAAAGGCGTGTTCTTCCTGACACAGGCTCTTCTCCCCTTGCTTGCCGATGGCGGACGCATCGTGAATTTTTCTTCCGGTCTAACTCGTATCGCCTTTCCGGGGTTCTCGGCCTATTCTGCCGCCAAAGGAGCTATCGAAGTCCTCAGTGTTTATTTGGCCAAAGAGCTGGGTAGCCGCGGCATTACTGTAAACACGATTGCCCCAGGTGCGATTGAGACTGACTTTTTGGGTGGTGCGGTACGTGATACGCCAGATTACAACGAGGCGTTCGCTAGCATGACGGCCCTTGGTCGTGTCGGCTTGCCCGACGACATTGGCCCGGTGGTCGCCAGTCTGCTTGGGGCTGAAAATCGCTGGGTTAATGCGCAGCGGATTGAAGTGTCCGGTGGTCAAAATATCTGATTAAAGATACGTCTCTAAAGCTAGGAAAATAGTTTCGTCAGAGGCCTCTGCACCACCGTGCGGCGGCCTCGCTTCATTAAAGAGGCAAGTATCTATAGCACTGGTTGTAATAGTGATTAACAGTATGCAGCCACTTTCTATGGTGTGGCTTCTGTGGGATACCTGTAAAGGCGCTAGCGGGCTTTGGATACCCACGGATTATCTTCTAGCCATAGTCGCCATGGCGCGTCGCGGTGCTCTGGCTGGGCGTAATCGATACCCACGCGTGGGCCACTGGCGATCTTGGCGTCGTGCGTTGCTGCGCTAATCCACAGCTTGTCGGCCTGGGTCATATCATGGCCATACAGCGGTTTATCAATGGTTAAAGCACGCGTGAGCTTGCCGGGGCCATTGCTGAGTTGTCTACCCGCGGCTTGACGGGTGGCGCGCATGACGGCTTCGTTAGCAGTGGGCTCAACCGCACGAATCAGCACCGCGCAGGGCGAATCCTCTGGCTCGGTGACTACGTTCAAGAGCCAGTGCATGCCGTAAACGAGATAGACATAGGCGTGGCCCGCAGGCCCGAACATTGCTTCTGTTCGCGGTGAACGGCGGCGGTGGGCATGGCAAGCGGAGTCTTCAGCGCCGCAATAGGCCTCTGTCTCAACAATCCTTGCCGCCATCTGCTCACCGTTATGTTCGCGCACTAGCCAGCAGCCGAGCATGTCTCTAGCTACCTCAAGGGTGTCGCGATTATAAAAATCTCGTGAGAGGGGGAGGTAGCATGCTGTCTTTAACATTTGGCATGTTGGGTAACATCGCCTCGGCGTTTAGTTGAGTAGAATGCTAGGGTATTAGATAGTCATTGCCACTAAAAGCGGAGCCTATCGTGCTGCAATTCGAACATCGCTACTCCACACTGCCGGAACCCCTTTGGGTCGCCACCCAAGCAACGCCCGTGGCCGCCCCTGAGCTAATCGCATTTAATGCCCCGTTGGCGCATGAGTTGGGCGCTCAAGAGATACCTGACTCAGAAACGCTGGCCCATTGGTTCAGCGGCAATCAGCCCATTCCGAATGCTAAGCCGGGCGCGTTAGGCTACGCAGGCCACCAGTTCGGCAACTTTGTGCCGCAGTTGGGTGATGGCCGGGCGCTGCTGCTGGGCGAAGTGATCGACCAGAACGGTGTTCGCCGCGATGTGCAGCTAAAGGGCAGCGGCCGCACGCCGTTTTCCCGCGGCGGCGATGGCCGTTCGCCGTTAGGCCCGGTGCTGCGTGAATATCTGGTCAGCGAATTTATGGCCGCGATGGGCATCCCCACCACCCGTGCTCTGGCGGCGGTGACCAGCGGCGAGCGGGTGGTGCGGCAGATGGCAGAGCCCGGCGCGGTGTTTACCCGCGTGGCTAGCAGCCATATCCGCGTTGGCACGTTCCAGTTCGCCGCCGCACGCCGAGATGAGGCACTGCTAAAAGCGCTGGCGGATCATGTCATTGAGCGCCACTACCCGGAAGCCGCCAACACCGAAGACCCTTATTTGGCGCTGCTGGAGGCGGTCGTGGCCCGCCAAGCGGTGCTGATTGCCCGCTGGATGAGCGTCGGCTTTATCCACGGCGTGATGAATACCGATAACTGCAGCATCGCCGGGGAAACCATCGATTACGGCCCCTGCGCCTTTATGGAGCAGTTTGATCCCCAGAAGGTGTACAGCTCCATCGACCAGGGGGAAGCGCTACGCGTTTGATAACCAACCGGCGATAGCCCAGTGGAACCTGGCCCGCTTTGCCGAAACGTTGCTGCCGTTAATGAATGAAGAGGGAGAGGCGCTGGTGGAGCAGGCCACCGATGCCATTCGCCGCTTTGAGCCATTGTTCAGCGTCGAACAGCGTCGCCTGCATGCCGATAAACTCGGCCTTGCAGCAGGCAGCGACCAGGCCGCGCCACTGATGGAAGCGTTGGAAAGTCAGATGCATCAGGGCCGAATGGACATGACCGCAACCTTTGATGCGCTCACCCAATACGCCTCCTCGCTGAGTGATGAGCACCGTGAGGCGCTGCTGGCGCTGACGATGCAGCCCGATGAATTATCAACCTGGCTGGATACCTGGCAGCAAGAGCAAGTGGCCAATCAAGATGGCGAACGGTTCACTGCCATGCGTCACGCCAACCCAGTGATTATTCCCCGCAACCACCGGGTTCAAGAAGTTATTGATGCCGCTTACGACGGTGATTTTGCGCCTTTCCATACGTTATTGGCAGTAGTGACCAAGCCGTTCGATGAATCGGTTGAAGCGCGCCGTTTTGCAGCGCCTGCGACGGAAAATGAGCAGGTGCTGAGGACCTTCTGCGGAACATAACGAGCTAATGTCATTGCGCTGAGGACGGAATCAACCCGTAGCGGGGGCTTTCGCCATGGCCGGAAAACAGTTCCCAACGTTTCCGGCATTTCCGCCATCCTTGGCGGTCAGATGGCGAGCGCCCAGGGAAGATTCACAGCGCCCACGCGTAGGGTTGTTCCGGCCTATTTAGAGTGTGATAGAGGTTATGATCCATCTCGCATCCCCTGTGATAAACTGTGGTTTTTTACAGGTGGAAGGGTAGCCAGTGCGCAAGATTATTCACTGCGACTGTGACTGTTTTTTTGCGGCGGTGGAGATGCGCGATAACCCCGCGCTGCGGGATATCCCGATTGCCATTGGCGGCAGTGTCGAGCAGCGCGGCGTCGTTGCCACCTGTAACTATCCCGCCCGCGAGTTTGGCATTCACTCGGCGATGCCCATGGGCCAAGCGCTCAAGCGCTGCCCGCATCTAACCGTCATTCGTGGCGATATGGCCAAATACAAAGAAGTCGCCCGCCAGGTTTTCGCCATTTATCGCGACGTGACTGAACTGATCGAACCGCTCTCCTTGGATGAGGCCTTTCTGGATGTCTCGGAGGTCACCCAGCATCACGGCAGCGCGACACTCATGGCCGAAGCGATCCGTGAACGGGTGAGCCGCGAAGTGGGGATTACCGTTTCAGCAGGCGTGGCGCCCAATAAGTTTCTGGCCAAGATCGCCAGCGACTGGAACAAACCTGATGGCCTCTGCGTCATTACGCCGGACAAAGTCGACAGTTTTGTGCAGCAGCTACCGGTGAAAAAAATCCATGGCGTTGGCCCGCGCACCGCTGAAAAGTTGGCGGGATTGGATATCCACACCTGCGCCGATTTGCGTAGCCGCCAGCTAACGGAACTGGTCGAACACTTTGGCCGCTTTGGGCGGCGGCTGCACGAGCTAAGCTGGGGCCGTGATGAGCGCCCGGTGAAAACTCACCGCGAGCGTAAGTCGATTAGCACCGAGCAAACCTATTCTCAGGATTTACCCAGCCTGGATGCCTGCCGTAATGAGCTACCGGCGCTGATCGAGGATTTAGAGCGCCGCTATGCCCGGCTTGACCCACCCCTGGCGGTACGCGGGCTGATCGTCAAAGTGAAGTTCAACGACTTTACTCAAACTACCGTTGAGCATGCCGACCCGGCTCCTAACCTTGAACAGTTTGAAAGCCTGCTGAAGGTTGGCTGGGCCAGAGGCGAACGACCCGTGCGTCTGCTGGGTGTGGGCTATCGGCTGGCGGAAAACAGCCAAGAGCACCAGCTATCACTGTTTTAATAATACGTCGATCAACTGGTCGTACTGAAAGCTTTTGCTGGCGCTATGTTTGGACGTATGATTTTCTATGGATTGACACACCCGTTCTTTCGCATCAATAAGGAGTTCATACATGACCATTGATGAACTAATTCCTTCTATCGTTCCGCTCTCCCATGGGGAAAAAATCCGTTTGGTGCAAGTGGTTCTGCAACAGCTAGCACAAGAAGAGGCTACATCCTCGGCGCCCTCTATTCCGGCTAATGACGACTTTGAACCGCAACGTTTTTTTGGAGTGTCACACCAATCGCGACAAGAGGTGGATGGCTACTTGGCTTCGTTACGTGACGGTTGGGACTAATGCGTTATTTGTTTGATACCAATATCATCATTTATTACTTCAACGGACTGACTGCCGATGAAGTACTCCATCAAATGCTGGCTGAAAGTTTCAATATATCTGTTATCACTAAAATTGAATTTTTGGGATGGAGTGAGTTTGCCAGCAATCCCGCGCTTCAAAACCAAGCCCGAGCTTTTATTGGTCATGCCCGTGTGTTCGATCTTTCCGAAACCGTTGTGGAACAAACCATTCGATTGCGACAGCAATTCAAAACCAAAACCCCTGATGCCATTATCGCAGCGACAGCGCTCGTCAACGACTTGACTGTGGTGACGAATAACACCAGTGATTTTGATCGCTTAGGTCTCGAAACGTTGAACGTTAATATGAAACCTTAATCCTGCATCAGAGAACAGCTTCGGTTCGATTTAATTATCGGCTTACTCCATAGCCGCATTGACGCTCATTCAATCGCGCGTTAAAACAGACGTATGATAGTTTGATTGCTCATCCATCGTTTGGTCACCCACGAGCCCCGCTATGTCAGCCGATGCCGAATCACGTCCCCGTTTAGTGTTTGCCCATGCCAATGGTTTTCCAGGGCTAAGCTATCGCAGCCTGCTGAATCCACTGGCTGAAACCTTTGACCTGCACCCTTTGGATCGCTTGGGGCACCACCCTGATTATCCGGTGAACCACAACTGGGGCAACCTGGTGGATGAGCTGCTGAGTTACCTGCCTGAAAGCGATACGCCGCTATTGGGTGTAGGGCATTCGCTGGGGGGCACCTTGATGGCCATGGCCGCCGATAAGCAGCCTGAGCGCTTCTGCGGGGTGATTATGCTTGATCCCCCGCTGATGCTGGGCACCGATGCCTGGGCAATGAAAGCCGCCAAGCGGTTTGGCTTTGTAGACCGCGTCACACCTGCGGGTAAAACCTTGGGCCGGCGCACCGTGTGGCCGAGCCGCGAAGCGATGGCAAGCTCGCTGGGTCGCCGGGGGCTGTTTCGCCGCTTTACCCCCGAGGCACTCAACGACTACATTGAAGCAGGGACGCGCTTGTTAGACGACGGCAGTGCGCAACTGACCTTTGATCCGCAGATTGAGGTGGAGATTTTCCGCCATCTGCCCGATCACCTTTCGCGCCTACCGAAACGTTTGGGTGTCCCGCTTGAACTGGTGGCGGGTAAAGAGTCCCATCTGTTGACCGCTTCGCGGATCAAACGTTTGAAGCGAAAGGGTTTATCGGTCAGTGAAGTCCCTGGCACGCACATGTTCCCCATGGAGCATCCGGATGAAACCCGTGCCGCTATTTTGTCTGCTTGGCAGCGATTGTCTGCAGCTAGTAGAGCATCAAATACAGCGTAAGGAGGCGTTATGTATCTTTCCGTACAGCTTAGCTACTACCCACTGGCCGATGACTTCAAGCCGGTGGTCAAAGAGGTGGTAAAACGCCTTGAGGCAACGGGATTGGAGGTACACCCCAACCGTATGAGCACTCAGGTATTTGGCGAGTTCGATGCCGTGATGGCAGCGCTAAGCGAGGTGATGAAGTGGTCGTTTGAGACCCATGGCAAAGCGGTATTTACGGCTAACTTTCTAGAAGGCGATCGCCGACCACGATAATTATTCTGCACTCCCGGCCGCCGAGAATTTGCCATTCTAGGCGGTCATCGTTTAGACGTTAGTAGAAGGTTTAATGGCGCGCTTGAACGCCATCCCAGGCAATACAGGGTGGGTGGCATGTCGTCCTCTGGTTCTTTCGCGTCGCTATGGGACATAAATGGTTCCCAAATGACTGTAGTTTAATCCCTATACCAATCAAAAATAGGGGTTAAGAGAATGTTCCATCCTACTGATTTAAATAATAAATTCCCTCATGCGGGTAAAAAGCTTTCGATAGCGCTAGGGGCGTTACTCGTCAGTGGCTATGCGCATTCCCAGTCGGTCAGTATGGACTTCTCCAATGAGTATAATGCGTCCTCCATTCACGCTCAGGGCGACGCCTATTTTATTGATAAGCTTGCCGAATTAACCGATGGCGATATTGATATCACGCTGCATACGGGTGGCTCGCTTGGCTTTAATTCCGGTGATCACTTTTATGGCGTGGCCGATGGCGCCGTCGAGATAGCCGATACGCTCTCGGGCACCATGAGCGGCATCGATTCGCTGTTTCTACTCTCTTCGCTCCCCTTTATTGTCGACGACGTTGCCGATGCGCGGCGACTTTATGACATAGCGAAACCCTATTACGAAGAGGTATTCGCCGATAATAACCAAGTGCTGCTGTATGCCTCGCCCTGGCCGCCGAGCGGCATCTGGTCGGAAGACGAAATCGCAAGCCAGGACGATCTCAAAAACCTGAAGATTCGCACCTTTGACCGTAACGGCACCGAGACATTTAGAAATGTGGGCGCCTCGCCAGTTAGCTTGTCGTGGGCTGATGTGGTACCCCAACTGGCCACCGGCGGTATCGAGGCGGTGTTAACGTCCGCCGAAGCGGGGGCCAATGCCAGCTTCTGGGAGCATCAGAACTACTTTGCCGGGGTTCAGTACGCCATTCCTCTTAACATGGTGCACATGAATCGCGATGCGTTCGAATCGCTTACCGACGCTCAACAGGATGCTGTCATGGAAGCGGCCAGCCAGACCGACCAACATAACTGGGAAGCGGTTGAAACGCGTACCGAAGAAAACTACCAGACGCTGGGTGAGCACAACGTCGCGATCAGTGATCCCGTCCCGGATGAGTTGCTAACGCCGCTGAAGGAAGCCGCGAGTGGCGTGGTCGAGAGCTGGCTGGAGAAGACCGGAGATGACGGCGAGTCTATCTTGAGCGAGTTCCGAGGCGCCGAATGAGGGCGCTCAATGTTATTGAGCGTATCTCTAAACTGCTCAATAGGGTCGGTGCTCTCATTGCCGTTCTGCTCATTATTTATATGCTCGGCCATATCCTGTTAGAGATAGCGCTGAGGCTGTTTGGCCACTCGACGTTTATCCTCGATGAGTATATCGGCTATGCCGTGGCTACGATGTCATTTTTAGGCCTGCCTTATGTGCTGGAGAAGGGCGGGCTGATCCGTGTCTCTCTGCTTCTGGAGCGTTTTCCTGAAATCATGCGCTGGCCGCTGGAGCTATTTAGTAGCCTGATAACGGCAGGCTGCTTTGTGTGGCTCTCGACCTTCTGGTTTCAGAACGTTCAGCGTAGCTATAGTCGCGGCACCGTCAGTGACACCATGGCAGAGACGCCTATTTGGCTGCCGGAGAGCGCCATCCTCGTGGGCATGTGGTTAATTTCCATCACGCTGTTAGTCAGAGCCCTAAAAATAATGGTTCTGCGTTCAGGCTACTCGTCTAGCGTCAATTGAAGCAGCGGCTAATAGGAAGGGCGTTATGGATATTTTTTGGTCGGCCGTCGGGGTCGGCGTACTGCTGTTGTTCTTTTTGTCGATGGGTACCTGGATCTTTGCGGCCATGCTGGCCGTGTCTATTGGCTCGCTTTGGCTGTTTGGCGACTTCGGTGCTGATCGTATTGGCCTGATTTTCTCGCGAATTCTCTACCGTGCCAGTAATAGCTGGGAGTTATCAGCTATCCCACTGTTTATATTGATGGGTGAGCTGATTTTTCGCTCCAATATTTCCGAGCGGCTTTTTAAAGGGCTGGTGCCGATCACCCGCTATTTGCCGGGCGGTATTCTCCACACCAATGTGCTTGGCTGTACGCTGTTTGCGGCGGTGAGCGGCTCCAGCGCGGCAACGACTGCGACGATTGGCAAAATCACCACCCAGGAGCTGAAAACGAGGGGGTACGACCGCAACCTGTCGATCGGTTCGCTGGCGGGCGCCGGCAGCCTGGGGTTGTTGATTCCGCCTTCGATCGTGATGATCGTCTATGGCGTTCAGGCGGAAGTCTCCATTAGCCAGCTGTTTATGGCAGGGGTATTGCCGGGCCTGTTAATTGCGCTGCTGTACAGCGCGTATATCGGCACGAGAGCCTATCTGTCGCCTTCGCTGGCACCCAAACAGGCGGCGTCTGGCCAGAGCGTAGGGCAGTCCATTTTGTTGCTGCTGCCCGTGTTGGTGTTGATCAGTATCGTGATTGGCTCTATCTATAGCGGTATTGCCACGCCCTCAGAGGCGGCAGCGGTGGGCGTGGCCGCAACGCTGGTGCTGCTTGGCGTCGAGCGCCAACTGACGGTACGACTGTTTATCGAGGCGTTCAGAGGCACGTTAATCACCAGTATCATGGTGTGCAGCCTGTTGATTACCGCCACGTTGCTCTCCACGGCAATGGGCTACCTGCACCTGCCCCGGGAGCTTGCGGAGTGGATCGCCGCACAAAACTTTAGCCCGATGTCGTTGTTGCTGGCGCTGGCGGTTTTCTATGTGGTGCTGGGGCTTTTCCTGGACGGTATTTCGATCACTGTGATGAGCCTGCCGATTACGTTGCCGATCGTGCTGCTGGCGGGGTTCGATCCGATCTGGTTTGGCATCTTCCTAATCATCATGATTGAGCTTGGACAGATAACGCCTCCGGTCGGGTTCAACCTGTTTGTGCTGCAAAGCCTAACGGGGAAAGCATCAGCCGTGTAGCCCTGGCGGCGCTACCCTTCTTTCTGCTGATGTGCGTGGCGGCCTTGATCATCAGCGTATGGCCGGATATTGCCTTATGGCTGCCTCGCTTTATGGCGGAATAGGCCGGTTGGGTGTCCACACAAGCAAAACCGCCGCTCCAAGTTTGGGCGGCGGTTTGGTTCTGCTGACTAATGCTTAATTATTAATTCTCAATTACTAACGCTTAATTACACCAACGAATCCAGGCAGGACTCAATAATATCCAAGCCTTCATTGAGCACATCGTCTTGAATGGTGACGGGCATCAGGAAGCGGATGGTGTTGCCGTACATACCGCAGGAGAGCAGGATCAAGCCCTCTTCCCGGGCTTTCTTGCACAGAGCGGCAGCGAGCTCAGGGTTAGGCGTGTGGTCGGTTTTGTTCGACACCAGCTCAAATGCTGCCATGGCGCCCATGTTGCGCACGTGGTCGATGCAATCAAACTTGTCGGCCCACACATTGAAACGCTTGGCCAGCTTGTCGCCCAATGCTTGGCTCTTCTCCAGAATGTTCTCTTCTTCAAATACCTCCATGACCGCCAATGCAGCCGCACAGGCGGTGGGGCTGCCGGTGTAGGTGCCGCCCAGCGAGTTGGGGCCTGAAGCGTCCATCACCTTGTCAGTGCCTACGATGGCGGAGATCGGCATGCCGTCGGCCATACTCTTGGCCATGGTCATAATGTCCGGCTCAACGCCGCTATGCTCGATGGCAAACATTTTGCCGGTACGGCCAAAGCCTGACTGCACTTCATCGATGATCATCAAAATACCGTGTTCATCGCAGATCTCGCGGATCTTGGTCAGGAAGCTGGTAGAGGCTGGGTAGAAACCGCCTTCACCCAGTACCGGCTCAAGCACAATGGCTGCGGTATCTTTGGGGTTGGCATCAGTTTTAAGCGTCATCTTCAGGCCGCGAATGGCTTCGTCTTCGCTAACGCCGTGGTAAGGCACCGGGTAGGGCGCGCGGAACACGGTGCCTGGCATCGGGCCGAAGTCGCTCTGGTAAGGCGCTACCTTGCCGTTCATGGCCATGGTGAAGAAGGTACGGCCGTGGTAACCACCATCAAAGCAGATCACATTGGAACGGCCGGTAGCGGCGCGGGCAATCTTGACCGCGTTTTCCAGTGCTTCCGCACCCGAGTTGGCCAGCATGACTTTGGCATGGCCACGTACCGGCACGATCTGGCTGAGCTTCTCGGCGACTTTCACGTAGCCTTCATAAGGCATGACCGTTTGGCAGGTGTGCATCAACTTATCGAGCTGGGCTTTTACCGCCGCGACCACTTTGGGGTGGCGGTGGCCTACGTTGAGTACGCCAATGCCGCCCGCGAAGTCGATAAAGCGGTTACCATCCGCGTCCCAAATCTCAGCGTTTTCAGCGTGGTCGGCGAACGCCGTTGCCGGGCTTGCGGCGCCAGCAGCGACGTATTTATGTTTCAGCTCGTTCAGTTCGGCATTGCTGCTCATGGCTTACTTCCTAGTTGATGAGGATTGATCTTTTAGCATAGTGCTTAATAGTGGTGCCTGATAGGGGGCTGATGGTGATAATAAGTAACGTTGCTTACGGGGATGACGAGGCAATGACAACACGGTTACGTCCCGCCTGTTTAGCCTGGTACATCGCTTTGTCGGCATGGTCGAGCAGTCTTGAGCCCGAGCCTTCAGCGTAGCTGACAATCCCCGATGAGAGCGTTACCGTTAATTGATGTTCGGTAAACGACTGTTGCGCTACGCTTTTACGCACACGTTCCATGCCCTGATAGGCCTCTTCTGCGTTTACGCCCGGCATAATGATCAGAAACTCTTCGCCGCCCAGGCGGATATGCAAATCGGTGTCACGCAGTCTCTCGCTGACCAAGGTCGTGATCTGTTGTAGAACGCTGTCGCCTGCGCTGTGCCCGTAGGTATCGTTGAAGGCTTTAAAGTCATCCAGATCATACATGGCGATACTTAAGGGCGTTCCATAACGCTTAAAGCGCTTAATTTCTTCATCCAGGCGCTGCAAACCGGCACGACGATTGAGCAGTTCGGTTAGCTCATCGTGGTGGGCCAGGTGATCTAGACGCTCATTGGCCTGCTTTAGCCGCTCCTCGAGCTGCTTGCGCTGGGTAATGTCGATTATAAACGTGACTTTACGCGGCTCTCCATCGTCAGCTTCGATGCGCGCAGCTTCGGCGATAACGGTGCGCCTCTCGCCGTTTTTAATGACGACATCCCACTCTTGGCGCAGTTCCTGGTTCTCGTTGCCCTGCATGAACTCTTCATGCAACGCTGCTAAAACCGCCCGGTTCTCTTCCGGTACTACTTGGGTAAAGTGTTGGCCTAACAGCTCTTCTTGCTGGTAGCCATAGAACTCGCAGTACGCTGGATTGACCATTTCAAAGTGGCCAGAGGGGGTCGTAATGCAGATCCCGATCGGCGCCGCTTTGATAACGTTTTCGGTATTACGCTTTGAACGGTTAAACAACTGGTAGAGTTGATCAGGGCTAATCTCTTTCATTCACCGCTCCTGAGCTGCTCTCTACTTCACTTTTTAACCCCATTAAGAGCGGAGTAATATCGGTACACAAAGCATTAATCGCGGGTTTGGCGAAATAGAATCCCTGCTGGCGAACAATCCCTGCATGGGCCAGCCATAGGGCCTCGCCCCGGGTCTCGACGCCTTCTGCAATCAGCGTCATATCAAGCTCTTGGGCGAGCAGGATAATGGCGTTTAACAGTGCCTGACGGCGAAAATCGCTATTACAGTGCATCACTAATTCACGGTCGATCTTGAGTTTGTCCGGCGTGAGATCGGTGAGTAAGTCCAGGTTGGCGTAACCGTTTCCAAAGTCGTCAAGTGCTGTTTTGAAACCCATGGAGCGATAAGCATCAATGATATTGCATAGGTGTTGCCGGTCACGCACACGTTCGGTTTCAGTGATTTCAAAAATAAGCCGATGGGCGGGCCAGCCCACGCGCTTGAAACTTCTAACGTCGCCTGGATACAGGCTTTCGGCTCATAAACAGCGTTGGGCAAGAAATTGATCGAGAGGTCGGTTTGCATATCCAGTGCGCTGGCCATTTCGATCGCCTTCACCCGGCACGCTTGGTCAAAGCGATACAGCAAATCATCCGTGACTTGTGAAATAACGCTCCACGCGGATTCGCCTTGCGGGCCGCGTACCAGTGCTTCGTAGGTGACGATTTGGGCCAGCGATAGATCCACGATGGGCTGAAAGGCCATGGTGAACTCGAAAGGCAAGTCGCCTTCACAGCGTTTGCAACTGCCATTGACGCGTGCGCACTGGCTCATAGCTGCTCCTGGCGGGGTGTGTGTTGGACGACGCTGTTAATGCCATAACATTAGATAACATAATGCCAACAGCCTACGCTGAAGCATTCAACGCTCTTAACGTTAGCGCTCAATATACATTTTGTATAGATTCTGTACAACTATGAAGTGCAAAGCATTAGTCAGTTGCTCGCCTCATTGGCTTGCAATGTTGGTCGCTGCTTTTGGCTAAAAAAAGGCGCCAAGTGAGGCGCCTAAGAGAGAAGTGCATAAACCGAGTGTATAAACCATTAGTGCTATTAAATGATGCCTGCTGTACGCAGCGCAGTTCGCTGCTCCAAGCTGATACCGAGTTCATCCAGTACGCTCTCGGTATGCTGGCCCAAGTGGGGCGGGGCCGTAGTGGCACTCATTTGGGTACCGTTAAAACGGATCGGATTAGCGACCAGATTACCCTGACCCGCTTGGTCGTGGGGCAGGGTCTGCTTAAGTTCGCGGGCTTTCACATGGGGGTCGTCAAACACTCGATCCAGCGTATTGATTGGCCCGCAGGGAACGCCTACGGCTTCAAAGGCGGCTAGCCACTCATCAGTGCTGCGCTGGGCCAACGCTGCTTCCAACTGCGGCACGAGTAGCGCACGGTTATTTACCCGAGCGCCGTTGGTGGCAAAACGTGGGTCTTCTGCCAGCGCCGGTAGCGAAAGCACCGCGCAAAAACGCTTGAACTGCTCGTCGTTGCCGACCGCCATAATCATATGGCCATCCTGGGTAGCAAACGCCTGATAAGGCACGATGTTAGGGTGAGCGTTACCCAACCGCTGGGGCACTTTGCCGGAGGTCAGGTAGTTGAGCGCCTGATTGGCGAGAACGCCTACCTGGACATCCATTAATGCCATATCGATATGACACCCCTCGCCGCTATCTCGGCGCTGATAAAGCGCCGCTAAGATCGCATTGGCGGCATACAGCCCGGTGAAGATATCGGTAAAAGCGACGCCGCTTTTTACCGGGCCGCCGCCGGGTTCACTGTCAGGTTTGCCGGTGAGGCTCATGATCCCGCCCATGGCCTGGATCATAAAGTCGTAACCGGCGCGATGAGCGTAGGGGCTCTCCTGGCCAAAACCGGTAATCGAGCAGTAAATCAGCCTGGGGTTCAGCGCCTTTAAACTGGCGTAATCCAGGCCGTAGCGTTTCAGACCGCCGACCTTGAAGTTCTCTATCAACACGTCTGATTGAGCGACCAGCTGTTTAATCACCGCCTGGCCTTCGGGCTTGGCCATATCAACAGTCACCGAGCGTTTACCCCGATTAGCGCATAGGTAATAGGCCGACTCTTCGCTGCCCGCCAGCCAAGGGAGGCCCCCAGTGGCGAGTGTCATCGCCGCTGCCGGGGCGCTCAACCTTGATCACGTCCGCGCCCATATCCGCGAGCATCTGTCCGCACCACGGCCCGGCCAGTACGCGGGAAATATCGAGTACTTTAATACCGGCCAGTGGTTTGGTTAGCTCGCTCATAGAGGCTCCGTTAATAAGTGACAAGTGGTCAAAAGACGGTGATCAAAAGAACGACTGAATGCCGGTCTGCGCGCGACCCAGAATCAGCGCGTGTACATCGTGGGTGCCTTCGTAGGTATTCACCGACTCCAGGTTGACCATATGGCGAATCACGCCGTACTCGTCGGAGACGCCGTTGCCGCCATGCATATCCCGGGACTGACGGGCGATATCCAGCGCTTTACCGCAGTTATTGCGCTTGATCAGCGAGACCATTTCCGGTGCCCAGTTGCCGCTATCCATCAGGCGACCCACCTGCAGCGCTGCCTGTAAGCCCAGGGTGATTTCGGTCTGCATGTCGGCAAGTTTTTTCTGAATCAGCTGGTTAGCAGCCAGCGGGCGGCCAAACTGCTTGCGATCTAGAGTATATTGGCGCGCTGCGTGCCAGCAGAACTCAGCCGTGCCCATCACGCCCCAGGCGATGCCGTAGCGCGCCTTGTTCAAGCAGCCAAACGGGCCTTTAAGACCGCTGACGTTAGGCAGCAGGTTCTCTTCGGGAACGAAGGCGTTGTCCAGTACGATTTCACCGGTAATCGAGGCGCGCAGCGAGACCTTGCCTTCGATTTTCGGCGTGGTGAAACCTTCGGTAACGCGCTCGACAATAAAGCCTTTAATCTGATTGTCGTGGGCCGCTGATTTCGCCCAGACCACGGCAATATCAGCAATCGGGCTGTTGGTGATCCACATTTTGGCGCCGGTCAGGCGGTAGCCGCCGTCGACTTTTTCTGCCCGAGTAATCATGTTACCGGGGTCGGAGCCGTGGTCGGGTTCGGTCAAGCCAAAGCAGCCGACCATCTCACCGCTGGCAAGCTTGGGCAGGAATTTCTGCTTCTGCTCTTCAGAACCGTAGGTCTCGATGGGGTACATCACCAGCGATGACTGCACGCTCATGGCCGAACGGTAGCCGGAGTCTACGCGCTCTACTTCGCGGGCAATCAAACCGTAGGCCACGTGATTAACGCCTGCGCCGCCGTACTCAGGGGAAACGGTAGCACCCAGCAGGCCAAGCTCGCCCATTTCGGTCATGATTTCGCGATCAAAGCGCTCTTCACGGAAGGCGGTTAGTACGCGGGGCTGAAGGTTTTCCTGGCAGTAATCGTAGGCCGCATCACGAATCTGGCGCTCTTCATCGGTGAGCTGTTGTTCCAGAAGTAGCGGGTCGTCCCAGTTGAAATGCGTCATGGCGTAGATTCCTCGGATAGTGGGCAGGAATAGATGCAAAATAGCTTGCAGCCAATGTATCGCCGTTTTTTTAAAATATCTACATTTTTTTAAAACGTAGAACTTTGGTCTGGGGCGAGGAGCCGAAGCGAAAAGCTCAACCGATGCTGCGCTCCTGAAGGACGCGGGTAATTATCGGCACGGGGGTCATCAGGTGATCGCGCATCAGTGTGTCGGCTTTGGCGGTATCGCGCGCCAAAATGACGTCCACCAGGGCGGCGTGCTCCTGGCGTTTAAGCTCCAGCGCCTGGGATGACATCACGGTTTCCTGCAACCACAGGTGGCGGTAGCGCTCTACTTGGTCGAACAGGGTGTTGCGCATTTGCAGTAGGTGAGGGGAGTTGCAGCCGCTAGCAATGGCGGTATGGAAGGCTTTATGGCGCTGATCCCAGATGTCGAGCAGGTCTTTGGGGGTGTTGATGTCGGTGATCTTGGCCAGCCGATGTGCGGTAGCCAGCACCGTGGCTTCCCAGTCGTCGTCGCCGCGCTCTATAGCCAAGCGCAGGATCAGCCCTTCAAGCTGAGCCCGGGCGTCGTAAATATCGTTGAGTTCGGCCAGCGACATGGGGCTACCCGGTAGCCGCGCTGGCTGATAGCGACCACAAGGCGGTCAGAAACTAACTGTGATAGCGCTTCCCGTAATGGCCCGGTGCTGGCGCCGTACTGCTCTTTAGCCCGCTCATCAGCAACTTCTGCTCAGGTGCATAGCGACCACGAATAATGTCGTGCTTGAGTTGGCGGTATGCGCTGATGGCGAGATTTTGCCGCGGCGCGTCTTTCTCCTGACTGGTTTCCGCTTTAAAACCGGGCTCCATAGCAGTGTGGCTCCTGTCTTGAATCAATAATAAAGGTGAAGCGGGGGATTGGCGGCCATTATCAATAAATATTAACAATTTGGCACAGTGTAAGACATTTATGCAGCGTTTCATGGTGTTAATACGTCGCTTTTTGACTCAACGGCGGGGCGGTCACGCCTCTGCAGCGCTGATAACCTCCTATTAGCATCCAACGCATTAGCCGTGCTAACTTCTCCTTCACCGCTTCGGGTTGCTTGCTGGTGGCAAGCTGAAGCAGGGATTCAACACTTCCTTTATCGTCAACCATACCTATAAGTCCAAGCAGGACGGAGGAAACGCTCATGCGAACTCTACGCTCTCTATACACCACGGCAGCTGCCGCTTCTATGCTAGCGGTCGCGCTTCCAGCAAGTGCTCAACAGCTCTCAATCGCGACGGGTGGTACCGGTGGCGTTTACTATCCTATCGGCGGTGGTTTTGCCGAAATGATCAACAACCATATCGAAGGGGCTCAGGCCACGGCTGAAGTCACCGGTGCTTCGGTTGAAAATATGGGGCTGATCATGCGCGGCGATGCTGACCTGGCGCTGGTACTCGCGGATACCGCTTACCAAGCCTATACCGGCACGGATGACTTTGAAGGTCGCCAGATTGAAAACGCCCGTGCGCTGGCCTCGGTTTACCCCAACGCCGTACAGCTGGTCACCCTGGCAGAATCAGATATTGAATCGATTGCTGACTTGGCTGGCAAGCGAGTCTCTGTTGGTGCACCGGGTAGCGGTACCGAGCTAAATGCCCGCGCGCTGTTAGAAGCCAATGGCATTAGCTATGAAGACTTCACTCCCCAGCGCCTTAACTTCAACGAAACTGCTGATGCCATTCGCGACGGTGATATCGACGCTGGTTTCTGGAGCGTAGGGCCGCCCACCAGTTCAATTCTCAACTTGGCCGCTACCCGCGATATTCGCCTGATCGGTCTGTCTGATGAAGAAGTGGCCAATGCCCAGGAAGAAGAAGCGGTATTTGCTCCCTACCAGCTTGCTGCCGGTATGTACGACGGTATGGACGAAGCTGTTCAGACCATCGGTATTCCCAACGTGCTGGTCGTCAATGCCGATATGGACGAAGAGCTGGCGTATCAGTTGACCCAACTGCTGTTTGAAAACACCGATGAGCTGATCGCGGTTCACCCGGCAGCTAACGATACCACCGTTGAGTTCACCATGGAGTCAACCCCGTACCGCTGCACCCAGGCGCAATACGCTACTTTGAAGAAGTGGGTGCCGAAATCCCGGATCGTCTGCGTCCGTAATCGTTAAAGTGCATTGAAGGATATTGCCATGCAGTGGCAGCAACGACTGGTGGCGCTACTCATTGCATGTTGTCCGTTCGCCGAAGTGGGGGCCTCCCCCGCTTCGGCGTCTGCGTTTATGCGCTTAGCCGTGATGACTGATCAGGGCGACACGCTAGTGGATGCTGCGGTGCCTGCTGGTGGTCGCTGGTGTATTAAGTGGCAGCACTCCGTTGAACATTTCACGGTGCTGGACTGCTATCGTAATGTAGCGGGTGTCATGCAATTGGAGCGTAGCCATCAACCTGATTTCGCCGCCGGGCTTGGGCATATTTTTGGCCGTGGTGAGCAGGTGTCAGACGGTGAGGGCGGTTACTGGATCAATGCCATTAACGAGCCTGTAGCCAATAACCGGTATGTGTTGAGGGTGGGTTCACCGGCTGTCAATCATCGCGTGGTGTGGCCAGATGGTGAACATGCGTCAGTAAGCCTAAGTGAGCACGCTGCTGGACAGCGAGTGACTATTCAACTGACAGATCCTCACGCATCTTCGCGTGAATAAAAACGACATTAGTTAACGCTTCCGAGGACTTCATGAGCGAATCCAATCAACCGTCGAGCGTGGTGCCGGGCGGTAATGCGATTCAACCCCGCATGGTGCTGTGGTCGATCACCATTGTGGCGGTGGGTCTTTCCCTGTTCCAACTCTATTCTGCCGGTATTCAACCCTTAGGGCTTTTTTATCAGCGCAGTATTCACCTGGCATTGATCATGGTGCTGGCATTTTTAATGTTTCCAGCCTTCGGCCCCACCCGCAAGCGTGGTGTATTGGGCTGGGGGCTTGATCTGCTGTTTTTGCTGGGGCGATCATCACCGGTGGCTACTTAGTGCTTAACCTGGATGCAATTTTTAGCCGTGCAGGGTTTTGGAATGACACCGATATTCTGGTTGCCTGTATTGCCACGGTGACGGTACTGGAAGCTAGCCGCCGTGCGGTGGGTTTTGGGATGACCGTGATAGGCCTATTGGCGATTGTCTACGCCTTTGCCGGGCCGCGGGGCGAGCTGCCGTGGTTGGGCGAGTGGATGCCGGGCATTCTTGAGCACCGCGGATACACCATCGACCGGGTCGCCGGTCAACTCTACCTGGGGCAAGAGGGCATCTTTGGTCTGCCGCTAGGCGTCGCGGCGACTTATATCTTTATTTTTGTCCTCTTTGGCGCTTTTTGGAGTGCACTGGGGCGGGCAAATTCTTTATCGATATGGCCTATGCGGCGACCGGTCGCCAGCGCGGCGGCTCCCGCCAAGGCGGCGGTATTAGCGTCGGCGGGTATGGGTTCGATTTCTGGCAGCGCGATTGCCAACGTCGTCACCACCGGTGCCTTTACCATTCCGTTGATGAAACGGCTGGGCTACAAGGCCAAGCAGGCGGGCGGTATCGAAGCCGCGGCCTCCACCGGTGGGCAGATTATGCCGCCGCTGATGGGGCGGGGGCATTCCTGATTGCTGAGTACACCAATACGCCGTACCTGGATATCGTCAAAGTCAGTATTCTGCCGGCGATTATGTATTTCGCCACGGTCTACCTGTTTGTACATATTATCGCTCTCAAGCAGGGCATGCAGGGGCTTCCCAAAGACGAGCTGCCGCAGATGCGCCAAGTCATGAAGGATGGCTGGCACTTCCTGCTGCCGCTGGCGGTGCTGGTGTGGCTGCTAGCGATGAGCATGTCGCCCATGCGGGTTGGCTACTACGCAGTAGTGACCATTCTGGCGGTGGCGGTATTGCGCTACGTGCTGTGGTTCTTCTTTGTGGCGCCCAGCCAAGGCCAGCCCGTGACCGCTTCGGCGGTTAAAGATGTGGTGCGCTCAGGCTTTGCCAAGCTGATTGAAGGCTTGGAGTTAGGTGCTCGCAACGCGGTAGCGGTTTCCATGGCCTGTGCGGTCGCTGGGATTATCGTTGGCGTGGTGGGCCTCACCGGGTTGGGGCTGAAATTCTCCTCCATGATGCTGGCCTTCTCCGGCGGCAACCTGGTGTTGGCGTTGGTGATGGTGCTGTTAGCTAGCCTGGTGCTGGGGATGGGGCTGCCCGTTACCGCCAGCTATATCGTGCTTATTGTACTCGTCGGGCCTGCATTGACTGCCGAGTTTGGTGTGCCGCTACTGGTCGCCCACTTGGTAGTGTTCTGGTACTCCCAGGACTCCAATGTGACGCCGCCCATCGCCTTGGCAGGCTTTGCCGGGGCGGCGATTGCGGGCAGTAAACCGATGGAAACCAGCTTCCAGGCATGGAAGTTTGCCAAAGGCCTCTACCTGATTCCGCTGTTTATGGTCTTCAATCCCGAGATCATCGTTGGTGGCCCGGTGCCGGTGGTTATCTGGAACGGGGTGATCGCCATTCTGGCGTTAGGTGCCTTTGCCGCGGCGCTGGAGGGCTATCTGTTTACCCGAATGTCGTGGCTGCCCCGCATCGCCATTACCGCCGCGATTTTTGGGGTGTTTTACCCTAATCTGATGACCGAAATTGCCGGTGTCGCGGTCATGATTGTCGCCATAGGGGCTAACTGGTTGGCCAGTAAGCGCGAAGCGCCTGCGGCACCCGTTAGTGGTTAAACGCTACAGACGGATCCAAAGGTAGCCAGCAACAGAAAAGGCCCGGAGATTATCTCTCCGGGCCTTTCGTTTGGTGTACTACGGGATTGGCAGGTCTAGAAGACTGAGTTAGAAGATCGACTCAGCGGTGCCTGAACCCTGAGAGCCACTGGCCTCTTCCAGCTCGCGACTAATGCGGCGTTGCTGGTAATCCGGCAGATGATCCTGATGGAACAGCTCGGTAATCCCACCAGACTGGCCGTCCGCTAAGCGTTGGCCTGTGTCGGGATCCACACGAGCGGTGACCACCGTCGCTGGACGTTCAGGCACCGCGTTCGGCGTACCTTCCAGGGCATCGCCCATAAACTCTACCCAAATGGGGAGCGCGGCCTGAGCGCCATACTCAGAGATGGTTTCGTTGCTGTCTTTACCGACCCAGACCGTGGTCACTAGGTTGCTATTAAAGCCCGCAAACCAAGCGTCGCGCTGGCTGTTAGTGGTACCGGTCTTGCCGACGATATCTTCACGGTTAAGGCTCAGTGCGCCGCGGCCAGTACCCGAGGTGATAACGTCACGCAGCATATCGCGCAGGATATACACCGCCGCCGGGTCGGCTACCCGTTTGGCGATCGGGTATTCGCGACCATCGATCTCTACCGTTTCCTGATCTTCGGCACAGCTGGGGCAAGCCACCTGCGGAGTGGCTTCATCAATCACTTCGTTATCATCGTCACGGGTGACCCGTTCAATAAACCAGGGTGACACCTGGAAGCCGCCATTGGCGATGACTGCGTAGGCGTTGGTCATCTCCAACGGCGTTAAGCTCGCACTACCTAACGCTAATGATAAGCCACGGGGAGTTGAGCAGGAGAGAAGCCGAAGCCTTTCAAAAGTTAATCGTGTAATCCAGTCCCATGGTCTGTAGTACACGGATAGTGACCAGGTTGCGCGAACGGGCGAGAGCTGGGCGTAAGCGCATAGGGCCTTGGAAATCGCGGCTGGAGTTGACCGGCCGCCACAACGAATTGCTGCCATCATCGAGTACCACGGGTGAATCGTTAACCACGCTGGCGGCGTTCATCTCACCCTCTGCAAGGGCTGCTAAGTAAATAAACGGTTTGAAAATCGAGCCCGATTGGCGGCGAGCCTGCACCGCGCGGTTGAACTTACTGGCGTTAAAGTCGAAACCGCCCTGGAGTGCCAGGATAGCACCGGTTTGCGGGTCTTGAGCGACCAGCGAGCCTTCCGCATCTGGCTGTTGAGAGAGGCGTAGCGAGCCATCTTCATTCTCAATAACGCGCACCATATCGCCACGTACCGCAATGGCTTCCGCTGAACTGGGCTCGGCACCTCGGCTACGGGGGCTCAAATAGGGGCGTGCCCAGCGTAAGCCTTCCCAGGCGATGGTTTGTAGCCCGCCGTTGCGGGTCAGTACCTGCATTTCGCGACCGCTGCTCTCTACCACAATGGCAGGCTGGAGCAGCCCATAGTTGGGGGTACGTTCAAGTACCTGCACCCAGTTGCTGACGTCGCCATCGATCCCTTCGACTTCGGTCTGGCTGCGCTGGGCAGCTTGACGTGCGGTCTGGCGAATCTCAGGCGACTCGGAAAGCTCCTCTTCAAGCCCTTGGGTGGCAGTTTGCTCCTGGGCTTCTACAAGGCTTGCGGCAATCTCGCGCTCTGGCCCGCGCCAGCCATGGCGCAGGTCATAGGCCGTTAGCCCGTTGGCGAGCGCTTGGCGGGCAAAGGGCTGCAGCTCGCTATCAATCGTAGTGTAAATCCGATAGCCGCCGGTATAGGCCTCATCACCAAAGCGTTCCACCGCATACTGTCGCGCCATTTCGGAGACATAGGAGGCATCGACTTCAGCTTGGGTGTAGTGACGACGGGCCGTGACGGGTTCCTGAACGGCCGCTTGGTAGGTGGCGTCATCGATATGCCCCAGCTCGCGCATACGGAAGAGGATCCAGTTACGACGAATCAGCGAGCGCTCGGAGTTGGCCAGCGGGTTAAAGGTAGAAGGAGCCTTAGGTAACCCGGCAATCATGGCCGTTTGCGCCAGGCTAAGCTCGGCAAGCGGCTTGTCGTAATAGGTTTCAGCGGCGGCGGCGATACCATAGGCGCGATTGCCCAGGAAAATCTTGTTCACGTAAAGCTCGAAGATTTGCTCTTTATTGAGTATCTGCTCCATTTGCAGCGCCAGCAGGATTTCACGAATTTTGCGCGTAAACGTCTGATCGAGCGTCAACATATAGTTACGTGCGACCTGCATGGTGATCGTTGAGCCGCCGGATTGAATGTCGCCACTCATCGCCAGTTGAACCACGGCCCGCGCCAAGCCACGCGGATCCACCCCGGCGTGGTCGAAGTAGCTGGCATCTTCGGCCGCGGTCAAGGCGTCGATCATATCTTGTGGAATTTCGTCAAAGTTGATCGCCATACGGCGCTCTTCACCGAATTCGCCAATCAGCTTACCGTCCCGGGTAAAAATACGCAGCGGTGTATGCAGTTCAAAGTCCTGCAGTTGGCGTACATCTGGCAGACCCGGCGCAAAGTAAATGGCGGCTCCCACTACGGCTAACGCACTAGCACCGACCAACGACACGATGA
The DNA here is from genome assembly GCA_004295565.1 of Vreelandella olivaria. Lineage (GTDB taxonomy): Bacteria > Pseudomonadota > Gammaproteobacteria > Pseudomonadales > Halomonadaceae > Vreelandella > Vreelandella olivaria. The sequence continues at coordinate 760,200 of AP019416.1, forward strand.
GAAAAACAGCGACACAATAAGGTTTCGAAGAAACGTCATGTACGGAGAGCACCCTGGGAAGAATGAAAAGATCGGCATCTAAACGGCCGTATCATGCAATTGGCAGCCATTATAGGAACCTGAGGCGGCGGCCACCAGTGTTGATATTCGCTAAGTTGATCCACGTGTGACGTCACTAAAAATCATGTAACCTCAAACCACATGTGAAAAACGGGCGATAAGCAGGCGGAGCCAGACCCAATATGCGCTTTCTAAAACCTGGTAAAGGGTTGATCGGCGTCGATATTACCTCGGCGACCGTCAAGCTGCTTGAGCTTAAACAGTGCCACGATAATTACCAAGTAGAAAGCTATGCCGTACGGCCGCTGCGCGAAGGGGCCGTCGTGGAGCGCCGAATCCGCGATATTGATGACGTGGCCAGCGTGCTTAGCCGCGCCGTGGAGCACGCCAAACCCTCTACCCGTAAAGCGGCGGTGGCTGTTCCCGCCAGCGCCGCAATCACCAAGACGCTTAGCTTCCCTATCGGGCTAAGTGAAGAGGAAATTGAAGAGCGCATCGTGGCCGAATCAGACCGCCATATTCCGTTTCCGTTCAATGAAGTGGCATTTGATTTTGAGTGCCTTAGTCCCGCCCCCTTTGACGATGAGCAGCAGCAGGTGGTGCTGGTTGCCTGTCGGCAGCAGGATGTGACACAGCTTACCGACACGCTTGAGCGAGCGGGCTTAGAACCCGCGGCAGTAGACGTGGAAACCTTTGCCATGGAACGTTCGCTCGCCGAGCTGCGTCGCCAGCTAAACGTAGAGAATGACCCCACCGCCTGCGTTGGTTTGGTGGATATTGGCGCCAATATGAATGCCTTCCACGTCGTTCGTGGTGGGCATATCGTCTATACCCGCGACACCGTGTTTGGCGGCCGTCAGCTCACCGATGCGATTCGCGACCATTATGACTTAAGCATGGAGGAAGCGGGCTTCGCTAAAAAGCGCGGTGGACTACCCGACGATTACCATGAGCGTGTCCTTAACCCTTTTCTGGAAACCGTGGTGCAGCAGGTGGGGCGCTCCCTGCAGCTTTACTACACCGCCGGACGACAGCAAGAGGTGAAACATATTGTACTGGCGGGTGGCTCGAGCGTAATTCCCGGGCTTGCCGAGCGCATTGCTGAAGATAGCGGTATGTCGGTGACCATTGCCAACCCTTTCCAGCGCATGCGGGTGAATAAGCGGTTAAATCTTCAGGCCTTAACCAATGATGCCCCGGCAATGCTTACCGCGGGTGGTCTGGCCATGAGGGTTAGCCTGGATATTGCATAGGACATGAAAAAGGCGGCTGAAAATCGGTTATAATTCAAGCTCCTACACAAGAACCAACCGCCTCAGCCGCCATGACAAAATGTACCACGCCGTCCGCTTCCTTTCCACGCTGCAAAGGCCGTCAGGTCATCGCCCGTTTCGATGGCGGTGATCTCACTTCCGACGGCGGTATCCTGCTGCTGCGGCAGCTCGATCGCGAGATGGGCCTGACCCGCGCCGTCGCTCGCCGGCTCAGCGACGAGCGCGACGCTCAGCGCTGCCTGCATCGCACCGAAACCCTGGTCCGGCAGCGCGTGTTCGGCCTGGCGCTGGGCTATGAGGATCTCAATGACCACCAGGCCCTGCGTCACGATATCGCCCTGCAGACCGCCGTCGATACCGATGGCGTGCTGGCCAGTCAGTCCACCTTGTGCCGCTTCGAGCAGCAAGCCGACCGGGACTGGGCGATCACCATCCACGAAGAGATGATCGAGCAGTTCATCCGCTCGTTCCGGCGGCCACCCAAGAAACCGCTCTACCTCGACTTCGATGCCACCGACGATCGGGTGCATGGCCAGCAGCTCGGGCGGCACTTCAACGGCTACTACAACCACTACATCTTCCTGCCGCTGTTCGTATTCTGTGGCGACCAGCTGCTGGTCAGCTATCTGCGTCCGGCCTCGCTGGATGCCGCTCACCACGCCGGTGCCATCCTCGCCCTGTTGGTGCGGCGGCTGCGCCAGGCGTGGCCTGAGGTGAAGATCGTCTTCCGAGGCGACAGCGGCTTCTGCCGTCCACTGATCCTCAACTGGTGTGACCGCCACGGCGTCGATTACATCATCGGCCTCGCCGGCAACAAGCGCTTGGCCAAGCTGGCTCTGAACATCGACTACGCGTCGGCCATCCGCTTCGAGAAGACCTGGGAGAAGGAGCGTGTCTTCGGCTTCATCGAGTACGCTGCCAAGAGCTGGAAGGAGCGTCGACGAAAGGTCATCGTCAAGTCCGAGACCAGCCGGCGTGGCTTCAACACCCGCTATGTGGTCACCAGCCTGCGCGGCTGCAGCGCCGAGTGGCTCTATGACCACCGCTACTGTGCTCGGGGCGAGATGGAGAACCGTATCAAGGAGCAGCAGTTCCTGTTCTCCGACCGCACCAGCTGCCACGAATGGTGGCCCAACCAGTACCGACTGCTGCTGTCGGGGTTGGCCTACCTGCTGCTGGAGCGGCTGCGCCGGGTCTACCTCAAGCGCACCGCCTTCGCCCAGGCCCAGGTCAACACCCTCCGCCTGAAGCTGCTGAAGATCGGCGCTGTCATCACCCGCAACACGCGCACGATTCGGCTGATGTTGAGCAGCCAGTACCCGGAGCAGGACCTCTTCCTGAAGCTGGCCAGCAAGCTGGTGCCGGGATAGCGCCGCGGCGTGCTGTCCCCGGCACAGAAAACACATGGGGGTAGGGGGAAATGCGCCTTGAGCTCAGGAAATTGATCAATATATAGCCAACTTCCAGCTCTGGGCGGCATCATCGCCACCAAACCTGGCATTTAGGTGCTGCTGACCAACCCGATGCAACATCCGGGTTAGTCAGTGAGAGTTAGCCAATGAGCATGACGATTAACCTGCTGCCCTGGCGGGAAGCGCAGCGTGAACGGCGCACCCGCAAATTCTACGCCGTGGTGGCGGGTATGCTGGTGCTTGGCGTCGTGCTGGGTTTGCTTGTCGCGTATGTTTATCAGCTCAAGCTGGCCGCCCAGCAGCAGCGTAATGCCACCATTAGTGACCACATCGAGCGTCTTAATGCCGATATTGAGGGCGTTTCACACTACGCCAGCGACGCGCAACGGTTAGGCGAGCAGATCGCCGTTTTCCAGGCGCTGCAGGCCGAACGAACGGATGCGGTGCAGCTATTTAATGACGTGGCGGAAAGCGTGGCCAATGGCGTCATTTATCAACGCTTAGCGAAAAACGGTAACAGCGTCAGCGTTACAGCGGTGGCAGGCAGCGAGCGTCAGGTTTCCGAACAGCTGCGCCGTATTGCCGCTCTGCCAGGGTTGGCCGTTCCCTCGCTCTCAGCAGTAGAGAGTGAGCAAAATGGCTCAGGCCGGGTATTTCGTTTTGAAGTGGAGCAGCTCACCGCTCCATTGTCGCAAAGTGTTGAGGAGGCGCTTCCATGACCCTGAACCGGGAGCAGTGGGCGCTTGAATGGCAGCGTCTGCGGGAGGTTGACTGGCAGGGTCTGGATGTCAAAGAGGCTGGCAGCTGGCCGTGGCTGTTAAAAGTAGTGTGCTGCTGCTTGGCGCTGGTGGCGGCCTTATGTGTGATGATGTGGTTCGTGGTGAGTGAGCAGCGTGAGGCCTATACGGCGGCCCAACGCCAGGAGGTCAGGCTGTTGAGCGAATATCGCAGCAAAGCCTCTCAAGCGGCCTTTCTGCCGGAAATGCGCGAGCAGTTGGCGACCCTGGAGGGGCAGATGGGGCGTTTGCGTACCATGCTACCTACCGATGCGGAAATCCCCTCGCTACTGGATAGCATTAGCGACGCCGCCGTCGACAACCGCCTCACCATTGAAACGATTCGGCTGCGCCCAGCGCAAACCCAGCCCCACTATATCGAGCAACCGCTGGATATACAGGTGCGCGGTGGCTATCACCAATTGGCGCGCTTTAGTGCTGACATTGCCTCGCTGCCCCGTATGGTGACCCAGCACGATTTTACCCTGGAGCCCGTTGACGGTCGTGGTGATACGCTGCGGCTTTCGCTACTCGCACGTACCTACCGCTATGTAGAGGAGGGTGAAGCACTCTCTACTGAGGGGGGCGGATACGCCATGACCGCTAAACAAAAACAGCGCCACCTGCCGTCAGGGCCGTCTCGGCGATTACTCTGGCGTTCTCAGCGGCAGCGCTAACGGGCTGTGCGGATGCCGATTTAGCACAGCTAGAAGATACGTTGGCGGCCATTCGTCACTCCCCCTGGGGGGCAACCGCCGGTTATGGCCGTGGCGCTGCCCGAAAGCCAGGAGCTGGGCTACATGTATAGCGACGGACGTAGCCCCTTTCTGCCGCCAGAGGCGGTGGCACAGGAGGGCGCCAGTCGTAATGAGGGCGCTCTAGCACCTGACCTGCAGCGCACGCCAGAGCCGCTGGAGCGCTTCTCACTGCAAGAGCTGCGGTTGGTCGGTACCATTCGTATGGGAGGGCGGCAGGTGGCGTTGATTGCCTCCCCGGATGGCAACGTGACCAGCGTGAAAGAGGGTAACTATTTGGGCACCGACTATGGGCGTATCGCCCAGATCAGCGCTCAGGAAATACGCGTTACCGAGCGGGTGTTTACAACACGTGAAGGATGGCAGGAGCGACAAGTGTCGCTAGTCATCAACGAAAACAACGAGTAAGCGGATAATAGCTCATGGCAGTTACAGCTTGGCGAATGACTTTCTACATGGCCATGGCCGCACTATTTTCACTATTGCCCTCATTGGCGGCTGCCTCGGTGCTGACCGATATTGATGTTCAGCCCGCTGAGAACGGTGGCACCCACCTTGACCTGCGCTTTACCGGCAGCGTTCCGGAGCTGCGCAGCTACCGCTTGGACTCTCCACCCCGGGTATCGCTGGATTTGGCGGCAACCCAGAGCGGGCTTGCAGATCGGCGCATCAATGTTAATCGTCACGGTATCGAGCAAATTACCGCGCTGGAGGGCAATGGCCGTACGCGTTTGGTGATCAATCTCAGCGAGCCCCAGGCGTTCACGTCCCGTGTGCTGGGGGATCGTCTACGCATTACCTTTGCTGCAGACGCTAGCCGCTCGTCTAATGCTTATCCCCGTGTCGCGTCAGCGGGGCTTGAAACGGACGAAGGGCCGCAGATTGAAAATATTGATTTCCGTCGCGGCCCGGACGGCGCCGGACGGTTGATCGTCACCTTTGATCGCGAAGGCGTCGAGGCCAACGTGCGGGAGGGCGGGCCCGATCAAGTGATGGTAGATCTGCGCGATGTGGCGATTCCAGATTCGCTAAACCAAGTCTATGATGTTACCGACTTTGCCACGCCGATTACCCGGATTACGCCCCGCGCCAGTCAAGGCAACACCCAGTTGGCCGTTGCCACCCAGGGCGCTTATGCGATGATCTCTTCGCAAAGTGGTCGTGTGCTGAGCGTGGAAGTGCAGCCCGCCAGTCAGGAATCACAACCCGCTGAAGCAACAGGTGAACGCTTCACCGGCGAGCGCTTGAGTCTTAACTTTCAGGATATCGAAGTGCGCTCGGTGCTGGCCACGCTGGCTCAGTTCACCGGGTTAAACTTGGTCGCCAGCGACAGCGTCACCGGGCGGGTAACGCTCAACTTAAATGACGTGCCCTGGGATCAGGCGTTGGCGTTGATTCTACAAAGCCAGGGACTATCGAGCCGTGAACAGGGCAATGTGATTGTGGTAGCGCCCGCCAGTGAGCTGGCCGATTTAGAGCGCCAGGAGCTAGAGGCGCGCAACCAGCGCGAAACGCTCTCGCCGTTGGTCACCGAGTTTATCGAGATCAAATATGCCCGGGCCGAAGATTTAGCCCAGTTGCTGCGCGGAGGCGACGGTGACGGCTTTGGTCTCCTTACCGAACGTGGACGTGTCAGTATTGATAACCGCACCAATACGCTGCTGGTTCAGGATACCGCCGACCAAGTGCGCGATATCGTACGCACCATAGACCGCCTGGACGTGGCCGTCCGCCAGGTGCAAATAGAGGCGCGCATTGTCATCGCCAGGGACACCGCTTCCCGCGAACTAGGGGTTAACTGGGGGTGTCGAGCACCCGCGGCTTTCAAGAGGGGGAAGACGGCACCTTCAGTCGGCGCAATATCAACCCGGATGGCATTAACCGAGCGCAGGGAGGTTTGGCAGTGGATCTAGGCGCCGCCACAGGGCCAGGCACCGGCTTTAGCTTTGGCTATTTATCCGGCGATATCCTGCTGGATCTGGAGCTGCGCGCGCTGGAGAGTGAAGGGAAAAGCCAGACCATTTCACAGCCTAGAATTATCACCGCCAATCAACGTACCGCCAAAATTAGCCAGGGTGAAGAGCGCGCCTTCCAGAGTGTCGATGGCAACGACAATCCGGATACCGAGTTCAAAGAGGCCGTACTTTCGTTGGAAGTCACCCCGCAGATTACCCCGGATAACCGTATTATTATGGATCTGGTGATCAAAAATGATAGTTTCCGTGAATCGGAGTTTGGCGGGGAACCGCCGATAGACACCAATACAATTGAGACCCAGGTGCTGGTCGATAACGGCCAAACGGTGGTGTTAGGCGGAATTTTGACCACCGAAGAGCTGCGCCAAATCGCCAAAACACCGCTTTTGGGTGATATTCCTTTGCTCGGTAGACTGTTTCGCTATACCGAAGAGAGCAATGAAAAGGTAGAGTTGTTAGTCTTTATTACTCCACGACTCCTAGACGATGGCTTAACGGTTCGCTGATGCAGGATTTACCCAATTTATTTCTCATTGGCCCCATGGGGGCTGGCAAAAGCACTATTGGTCGCCTGTTGGCGGCCGAGCTTGCGCGCCCGTTTTACGACAGTGACCACGCCATCCAAGACCGCTGCGGGGCCGATATCCCGTGGATTTTTTGATGTCGAGGGGGAACAGGGCTTTCGCCTGCGGGAAATTCAGATGATTGATGAGTTAACCCGGCTCTCTCCAGTGGTGGTCGCCACCGGCGGCGGTGCGGTGCTGCGGAGGAGAATCGCCGTGCCCTGCGAGAGCGGGGCACGGTGGTCTACCTGCTGACGACCGTCGACCAGCAGCTCAAACGGACGGCGAAAGATCGCAACCGGCCGCTACTGCAGTGCGCCAACCGCGAGCAGGTGCTCAACGACATGTTTGCCCAGCGCGACCCGCTCTATCGCGCCACCTCGGATATTGCCGTGCGCACCGACCGGCGCAGCCCCCGGGCGGTGGTTAATGAAATCCTGCGCCGGGTGCACCGGCTGGTGGATCCACTGGAGCCCTCATCTCCGTCGGCTGGAACGCTTAACCATAAGGTATCGCAATGACCTCGACAGCCAGTGCGCAGCGCACCCTTCACGTTGCTTTAGGCGAGCGCAGTTACCCGATTCATATTGGCACCGAGCTGATTGGCCGTGCCGATATGCTAACGCCTTATCTGGCCGGCCAGCAGGTGATGGTGGTGACCAACGAGACCATCGCACCGCTCTACCTGGAAAAGCTCTGCGCCAGCTTGCCGGAGCATCTTGAGGTACGCACGGTGGTGCTTCCCGATGGCGAACAGTATAAAACCATCGAGCAGGTCACGCGTATTTGGGATGCCCTGCTGGAGGCCGGTTTTAACCGCCGTTGCACGCTAATTGCTTTAGGCGGTGGGGTAATCGGCGATATGGTCGGCTACGCCGCCGCTTCCTATCAGCGTGGAGTGGCGTTTATCCAAGTGCCCACCACGCTGCTTTCCCAAGTGGATTCGTCGGTGGGGGCAAAACCGGCGTTAACCATCCGCTGGGTAAAAACATGATCGGCGCTTTCTGGCAGCCCAAGGCGGTGCTGGTGGATATTGATTCACTTAAGAGCCTACCCCGCCGAGAGCTGTCGGCGGGTATGGCCGAGGTGATTAAGTACGGCTTGATTCGCGACGAAGCGTTTTTAAGCTGGTTGGAAGCCAATATGCCAGCACTGCTTGATGTTGAGCCCGAGGTGGTAGCCGAAGCCATCGCCCGCAGTTGCCAAATCAAAGCCGATATTGTCGCTGAAGATGAAACCGAACAGGGCGTACGTGCGCTGTTAAACCTGGGCCACACCTTTGGCCACGCCATTGAGGCCCACCAGGGCTACGGCAACTGGCTGCACGGGGAAGCTGTGGGCGCTGGCATGGCCATGGCGGCCACGCTCTCTAACCGCTTAGGCTGGATCGACGACGCGGCCCTGGCGCGCAGCCTGGCAGTGATTGAGAGCGCCGAGCTGCCGTTGGCGGCACCGGCGAATATGTCCAGCGATGACTTTTTAGCCCGCATGCGGCTGGATAAGAAAAATATCGATACCCGCCTTCGCCTGGTGCTGCTTAACGCCTTGGGCGATGCCTGCGTCAGCGATGCCACGCCCACTGATATGCTCCGCACACTGCTGGACGATTATCCGCGCTGCTGATTGCTCTGGCTAAGTGGCCAATCAGAGGCCTTCAAACACTTCCTCTTAAGGTCTGGGGGTTGCAAACCCGGCCAACCATGCCCGCCTAATGTGCCGCTCTTTAGAAGGAGTGGTTTCATTGGGCGGGTTTTTATTCGCTCGGCTACATCGTGAGCCTATTTGTCGAACGCTGTTTTTATATAATCCGTATGCCTTATGCGCTATCGGCATGGGCTTGTAAGCGCTATTTAGACTAAAGTTTAATGGAAAATATAAAGCGTTAAAATAGCGTTTTATGCGATTACAAGTGTTTGAAGTATATGTATTTTTTCTTTGAATGAGAATGCAAATACAGGATTTGAAAAGGGTTTCTGTAACGATGTAGGCGCCAAGAGATTGCGCAAAGCGTGTGCCAATCGCTATGCTGACCGGCCATTTTGTTGCGGCAGCGAACGTGGGAAATACCCCATTCTGGCTAGGTTATAAGCACCATAAAAAAAGCAAAACCTGCCTTTATACCACAAGCACGCTGCTAAAAAAATACGCTGACTAGTAGAGGCACGCCCATGAATAGAGGTCTTCACCAGCCTGGCGAGTTTCGCGATAACTGTGGTTTTGGCCTGATTGCCCATATGGAAGGCCAGGCTAGCCACGACTTGCTGAAAACTGCCATTGAATCCCTGACCTGCATGACCCACCGGGGCGGTATCGCTGCCGACGGCAAAACAGGCGACGGCTGCGGTCTGCTGCTTAAAATGCCTATTCCTTTTATGCAGGCGCTGGCCAAAGAGGCATTTGATGCCGAGCTGGGCGACCGCTTTGCCGTGGGCGTGGTATTTCTACCCAACGATGATGCCCGGGAAACACGTGCCCGCGATACCCTGGCTCGCGAGCTGGAAGCGCGCGGCCTTAACGTGCTGGGCTGGCGCGATGTGCCGACTGATTCCAGTGTGTGTGGCCCCATGGCGTTGGACTGCCTGCCGCGTATTCGTCAGCTATTTGTGCAGCCGGGCAACGGCGAACACTTCGACGTTGACCTCTTCATGGCTCGCCGCCGCGCTGAACAAGCGCTGCGCGACGAAGAGACTTCTACGTCGCTTCGCTGTCGTCAGAAGTGGTCTCCTATAAAGGCCTGGTGATGCCGGAAGACCTACCGGCGTTCTATCAGGACTTGAACGACCCGCGCCTGGAAACCGCCATCTGCGTTTTCCACCAGCGCTTCTCCACCAATACCGCCCCGCGCTGGCCGCTGGCCCAGCCGTTTCGTCTGTTGGCCCACAATGGCGAAATCAACACCATTGAGGCCAACCGCGGTTGGGCGAACTCGCGTAAGGCGAATTTCGTCAACGAACGCCTGCCGGATATCGCCGAGCTGGACGAGATCGTCAACACCACCGGTTCTGACTCCTCCAGCATGGATAACATGCTGGAAGTGCTGCTCACCGGCGGCATGGAGCTGCACCGTGCGGTGCGCATGATGGTGCCACCCGCCTGGCAGAACGTCGAAACCATGGACGCCGAGCTGCGTGCCTTCTACGAATATAACTCCATGCATATGGAGCCGTGGGACGGCCCTGCGGGTGTGGTGATGACCGACGGCCGTCAAGCGGTGTGTATGCTTGACCGTAACGGCCTGCGCCCGGCGCGCTGGGTAATTACCAAAAACGGCTACATTACCCTGGCCTCTGAAATCGGCACCTACGGCTATAAGCCGGAAGACGTGGTCGCAAAAGGCCGCGTTGGCCCTGGGCAAATGCTCGCCGTGGATACCCACACCGGCGAAGTACTGCACACCTCCGATATCGATGAACGGTTGAAATCTGCTTATCCCTATAAGCGTTGGTTGAAGCAGGAGGCCAGCTATTTGGAGTCGGCGCTGACCGAGCTGGCGCGTTTCCAGACCATGGATGCCGATTCGCTCAACGTGCAGCAGAAGATGTTCCAGGTGAGTTTTGAAGAGCGTGACCAGGTGCTGCGCCCGCTGGCGGAGAGTGGTCAGGAAGCCGTGGGCTCCATGGGCGACGATACGCCGATGGCGGTGCTCTCGAGCCGTCCGCGCCTGCTGACGGATTTCTTCCGTCAGAAATTTGCCCAGGTCACCAACCCGCCCATCGACCCGCTGCGCGAAGCGATCGTGATGTCGTTGGAAACCTGCTGTGGCGCGGAGCTTAACGTCTTTAAAGCGACGCCCGAGCACGCCCACCGTTTGATCTTGACCACGCCGGTACTGTCTCCACGCAAGTTTACCGCCCTGGTCAGCCAGGACGATCCGGCGTTTGCCAGCTATACGCTGTCGCTGGGCTATGATTCTGAGCAGCAGAGCCTGCATCAGGCGCTGAAGGCGCTGTGTGAAGAGGCCGAAGCTCAGGTACGCGCCGGTAAAGTCATTCTGGTACTCACCGATGCTGATCTTGCCAAAGGCTTGATCCCCATTCAGGCCGCGTTGGCCGTGGGTGCCGTGCACTCTCACTTGGGCCGTTTGGCGCTGCGCCCCAATGCCAATATCGTGGTAGAGACTGGCTACGCTCGCGACGCCCACCAAATGGCGGTGCTGTTTGGTGTGGGTGCTACGGCAGTTTATCCGTGGCTCGCCTATCAGGTCATGGCGGATATGCACCGCACCGGCGAACTGACCGGTAACCCGGCGGATGGTCGTGAGAACTACCGTAAAGGCCTGCAGAAGGGCCTGTTCAAGATCCTGTCTAAAATGGGTATCTCGACGCTGGCTTCCTACCGTGGCTCAATGCTGTTTGAAGCCGTGGGCTTGGCAGATGAAGTAATGGATCTGTGCTTCGTGGGGATGGCCTCGCGCATTCAGGGCGCCGGTTTTGCCGAGCTTCAGATGCAGCAGGCGCTGTTGGCGAAAGATGCCTGGATTCCCCGTAAAGGCATCTCCCAGGGCGGCATGTTCAAGTATGTCCACGGCCACGAGTATCACGCCTATAACCCCGATGTGGTGATGTCGCTACAGGCGGCGGTTCAGGAAGGCAGCTACACCAAGTGGAAGAAGTTCGCCCAGTTGGTCAACGAGCGCCCGGTGGCCACCATCCGCGACCTGCTTAAGCTCAAACCGGCTGAAACGCCGATTGCGCTGGATGACGTTGAGCCGGTAGAAGAGCTGCTGCCGCGCTTTGACAGCGCAGGCATGTCGCTGGGAGCGCTATCGCCGGAAGCCCACGAAGCGCTGGCTCAGGCGATGAATGAGGCGGGCGGCCGTTCCAACTCAGGTGAAGGCGGCGAAGACCCATCGCGCTACGGCACTATCCGCAGCTCGAAAATTAAGCAGATCGCCTCTGGTCGCTTTGGCGTTACCCCGGCGTACCTGGTCAATGCAGAAGTGCTGCAGATCAAAGTTGCCCAGGGCGCTAAGCCCGGCGAGGGTGGTCAGTTGCCCGGTGGTAAAGTGAACGAACTGATTGCCCGGCTGCGCTATGCGGTGCCCGGCGTGACGCTGATTTCACCGCCGCCCCACCACGATATCTACTCTATCGAGGATTTGGCCCAGCTGATTTTTGACCTTAAACAGGTCAACCCCGACGCTCAGGTGTCGGTGAAGCTGGTCTCCGAGCCGGGTATCGGCACCATCGCCACCGGCGTGGCCAAAGCCTACGCCGACTTAATTACCGTCTCTGGCTACGACGGTGGTACGGCGGCCAGCCCGCTGACCTCGATCAAACACGCCGGTTCCCCCCTGGGAACTGGGGCTACCGGAGGTGCACCAGGCGCTGCGGATCAACGGCCTGCGCGACAAGATTCGCCTGCAGACCGACGGCGGCCTGAAAACCGGGCTGGATGTGGTCAAAGCGGCGATTCTCGGTGCCGAGCTTCGGCTTCGGCACCGCCCCCATGGTGGCGTTGGGCTGTAAGTACCTGCGTATCTGTCACCTCAATAACTGCGCCACCGGTGTGGCCACTCAGGATGACTTCCTGCGCGGCGAGCACTTCCGCGGCACCGTGGACATGGTCAAGAACTACTTCCGCTTTATCGCCGAAGAAGTGCGTGAGTTGATGGCCATGCTGGGCGTGCGCAAGCTGACTGATTTGATTGGGCGTACCGACCTGCTGGAAGTACTGGAAGGCAATACCGCTTCCCAGCGCAAGCTCGATCTAATGCCGCTGTTGGCCAATGATTTTGTACCCAAAGATGCGCCGCAGTTCTGCAGGGTTAGCCGCAACGTGCCCCACGATCCGGGCGCTAAAAACCAGGAAGTCCTGGCGGCGCTGAAAGATGCTATTGAAAGCCAGTCGGGCGGTGAGTTTGATTTCACCATTACCAACTGTGACCGCAGCGTGGGCGCACTCACCTCTGGTGCTATCGCCAAACGCTACGGCGAAGAGGGGCTGGAAGCGGCACCGGTTACGGCAAACTTTGTCGGTGTGGCGGGGCAGAGCTTCGGGGTGTGGAACGCCCGTGGTTTGAACCTCTTCCTGGAAGGGGATGCCAATGACTACGTCGGCAAGGGCATGAACGGCGGCAGCATCGTCATTGTGCCACCCAAAGTCAGTCAGTTTGAGAGCCATAAAACCGCCATTATCGGCAACACCTGCCTTTACGGTGCCACCGGTGGGACGTTGTTCGCCGCCGGTACCGCGGGCGAGCGCTTTGCAGTGCGTAACTCGGGCGCTTCCGCGGTGATCGAGGGGCGGGCGACCACTGCTGCGAATATATGACCGGCGGTCTGGTCTGTGTACTCGGTGAGACAGGCGTGAACTTCGGTGCGGGCATGACCGGTGGGTTTGCCTATGTGTTGGATGAAGAGCGCACCTTCGTGGACAAGTACAACCACGAATTGGTCGAAATTCACCGCGTTAACACTGAAGCGATGGAGGCGTATCGTCGCCACTTGCGTGAAATGATCGAAGCCTATGTGGCCGCGACGGGTTCCGCGCGTGGGGCGGCTATTTTGGAAGACTTCAGCGACTATGCGCGCCATTTCTGGCTGGTGAAGCCAAAAGCGGCCAGCCTGGGTAGTTTGCTGGATCAGTCTCGGCGTCAGCCGCAATAACCCGCTTATGCCCCTCACGCTGACAGGAGAGAGATCATGGCTAACCGTTTAAATAACGATTTTCAGTTTGTCGATGTGGGTCGTCAGGATCCACAGAAGAAAGATGCCCGTACTCGTGCTAAAGAGTTTGCGGAAATTTACGAACCGTTCAAGCCCACTGATGCGGCCAGTCAGGCGCATCGCTGCCTGCACTGCGGTAACCCGTACTGCGAGTGGAAGTGCCCGGTGCACAACTACATTCCCAACTGGCTACAGCTGGTGGTGGAAGGCAATATTATTGAAGCCGCTGAACTGTCGCACAAAACCAACTCGCTGCCCGAAGTATGTGGCCGCGTCTGCCCCCAGGATCGCCTGTGCGAAGGCGACTGCACGCTGAATGACGGCTTTGGCGCGGTCACCATCGGCTCGGTGGAGAAGTACATCACCGATACCGCGTTTGCCATGGGCTGGCGTCCGGATATGTCCCACGTTACCTGGACGGATAAAAAGTCGCCATTATCGGTGCAGGCCCGGCGGGCCTGGGCTGTGCGGATATTCTCGCCCGTAACGGCGTAAAGCCAGTGGTATTTGATAAGTACCCGGAAATCGGTGGTCTGCTGACCTTTGGTATCCCCGAGTTCAAGCTGGAAAAGAGCGTGATGGAGCGCCGCCGGGCGGTCTTTGAGGAGATGGGCGTCGAGTTCCGCCTGAATACTGAAATCGGCACCGATATTGAGTTTGAGACCCTGATGCAGGAGTACGACGCGGTCTTCCTGGGCATGGGGACTTACAAGTACATGGAAGGCGGCTTCCCCGGTGAAGATCTGCCGGGTGTGTATAAAGCCCTCGATTTTCTGATTGCTAACGTCAACCGCTGCCTGGGCTTCGAAAAGATCCCAACGACTACATCTCCATGGAGGGTAAGCGCGTGGTGGTGCTGGGCGGCGGCGATACGGCGATGGACTGTAACCGTACTTCGATTCGTCAAAACGCCACCAGCGTGACCTGTGCGTACCGTCGTGACGAGGGCAACATGCCGGGTTCACGCCGAGAAGTCGCCAATGCTCGTGAAGAGGGCGTTGAATTTCTGTTCAACCGTCAACCGGTCGCGGTTGTCGGTGAAGAAAGGTCGAAGGCGTGAAGGTCGTGCGCACCCGCTTGGGTGAGCCGGACGAAAACGGCCGTCAGCGGCCTGAAGTAGTGCCCGGCTCAGAAGAGATCATTGCGGCGGATGCCGTGGTGATCGCCTTCGGTTTTCAGGCCAGCCCAGCACCCTGGTTCGATAGCGCCAATATTCAGGTCGACGAGCGCGACCGCGTCACCGCGCCGGAGCACGGCCAGTACGCCTTCCAAACCAGCAACGAAAAAATCTTTGCCGGTGGCGATATGGTGCGCGGCTCTGACTTGGTGGTCACGGCGATTTACGAAGGTCGCCAAGCGGCGGAAGGTATTTTGGATTACCTGGGCGTGTAATTCGTCTTGACTCCGGCTGAGTGGGGCCAAATTGGCCCCGACTACCGGCATCAGGCCAACGCGAGGGCGCTGTGAACCCATCCATGGGCGCTACTTTCGCCATCCCTGGCGAAAGACCCTCGCTTAGGCCTGATCCCGGCGTCGCTATGTGCATCGATCCATTGACTATCTTCGGCAGTTCAAATTGAGCCTTAGGTCGTAATCTGCTAGTCTGTCGACCCATCCTGGCGTGGCTTTCTGCCGTGCCTTCTGATCACGTTTCGACAGGTTATCCATGACACGATATATCTTCGTGACCGGCGGCGTTGTGTCCTCTCTTGGTAAGGGCATCGCCTCCGCCTCGCTTGCGGCGATTTTAGAGGCCCGCGGCCTTAAGGTCACCATGCTCAAGCTCGACCCGTACATCAACGTGGATCCGGGCACCATGAGCCCCTTCCAGCACGGTGAGGTGTTCGTCACCGAAGATGGCGCCGAAACCGACCTTGATCTCGGCCATTACGAGCGCTTTATTCGTACCAAAATGACCCAGCGCAACAACTTTACGACCGGGCGTGTCTACGAGCACGTACTGCGTAAAGAGCGCCGTGGCGACTACTTGGGCGGCACCGTTCAGGTGATTCCGCATATCACCGATGAGATTAAAGAGCGTGTGTACGCGGGCGGTGAAGGCTTTGATGTGGCGCTGGTAGAGATTGGCGGCACGGTCGGTGATATCGAATCGCTGCCTTTCCTGGAGTCGATTCGCCAAATTCGTAGCGAGCAGGGCGCCAATCGCGCGCTGTTTATGCACCTGACCCTGGTGCCCTACATCAAAACGGCGGGTGAGACCAAAACCAAACCGACCCAGCACAGCGTTAAAGAGCTGCGCTCCATCGGTATCCAGCCGGATATTCTGATTTGCCGCAGCGAAGTAGAGCTCGAAGAGAGTGAGCGACGCAAAATCGCCCTGTTCACCAACGTCGAAGAGCGTGCGGTGGTGCCACTGCAGGATGCCGATACGATTTATCGCATTCCGCTGATGCTCCACGAACACGGCCTGGACGAAATCGTTTGCGACAAGCTGCGCCTTGAAGCGCCCGAAGCCGATCTCTCCGAATGGGTGAAGGTGCTCGACGCCAAGCTCAACCCGCTCAAATCAGTCAGCATCGCCATGGTGGGTAAGTACATGGAGTTGCTGGATGCCTATAAGTCGCTCAACGAAGCGCTGATTCACGCTGGCATCCAAGGTCGCATCAAGGTCAACGTCGACTATATTGACTCTGAAGATATCGAGCGTCACGGCACCGAGCGACTGGCGGGTAAAGACGCCATTCTGGTGCCCGGGGGCTTTGGCGAGCGCGGCGTAGAAGGCAAGATTATGACCGCTCAATTCGCCCGCGAAAACAACGTGCCCTATTTAGGTATTTGCCTGGGCATGCAGGTAGCGGTGATTGAGTTCGCCCGTAACGTCGCAGGCTGGAAGGATGCCAACTCCACCGAGTTCACCCACGACACCCAGCATCCGGTGGTCGGGTTGATTACTGAGTGGCTGAGCCCGGAAGGCAAAATCGAGCTGCGCGATGCGGCGTCCGATTTAGGCGGCACCATGCGCTTAGGTGGCCAGGTGTGCCACTTGGCATCGGGTTCTAAAGCACGTGAGGCCTATGGCTCCGAAGAGATTGTGGAGCGCCATCGCCATCGCTTTGAGGTTAATAACCAGTTTATCGATGAGCTTGAAAAAGCCGGGTTGGTTATCTCGGGTAAGAGCGTGGATCAGTCGCTGGTGGAAATGGTCGAGTTGGCGGATCACCCCTGGTATGTGGCCTGTCAGTTCCATCCGGAGTTCACGTCGACGCCCCGTGATGGTCACCCGCTGTTCTCGGGCTTTGTTAACGCCGCCCTGGATCATAAAACAGCGCGTAGTCGCGCCCATGCGAATGCGCAGGAATAAGAGGGCAAAAGCATGGCTTCTCAAGATGGATCGCAAGAGCGCCATATTAACGTTGCCGGCTTAACCGCCGGCAACTCCTTGCCGCTAATGTTGTTGGGCGGTATGAATGTGCTGGAGTCTGCGGAGCTTGCCGACGAAGTCGCCCAAGCCTACGTGACGGTGACCCAGAAGCTGGGGTTGCCCTATGTTTTCAAGGCCAGCTTCGATAAAGCCAACCGCAGCTCCATCCACTCCTACCGTGGCCCCGGTATTGAAAAAGGGCTGCAGATTCTTGCCGATATCAAAGCTCGCCACAACGTGCCGATCATCACCGATGTGCACGAGCCGTGGCAGGCGCAAGCAGCCGCTGAAGTGGCTGATATTATTCAACTGCCGGCCTTTTGGCTCGCCAGACTGATTTGGTGGTTGCCATGGCCAAAACCGGCGCCGTCATCAATATCAAAAGCCGCAGTTTTTGGCGCCCCATGAAATGCGCCATATCCTCAGCAAGTTCCAGGAAGCGGGTAACGATCAGCTGATGCTCTGCGAGCGTGGCTCAAGCTTTGGTTACAACAATCTGGTTGTGGATATGCTCGGCTTTGGTGATATGAAGCAGACCGGCTATCCGGTGTTTTTTGATGTGACCCATGCGCTGCAACGCCCTGGTGGGCGGGCCGACAGTGCAGACGGGCGTCGCGCGCAGGTGGCGGAGTTAGCGCGTGCAGGTGTGGCTGTCGGCCTTGCCGGGCTGTTTTTAGAGGCCCACCCTGACCCAGACAACGCCAAGTGCGATGGCCCCTGTGCGCTGCCGCTGGATCAGCTAGAGCCGTTCTTAACTCAGCTTGTGCAGCTTGATGCGCTGGTCAAAGGGTTTGAACCGCTAACCATTCGCTAAGCTGTTTTTGCTAATCAGGGCGTCGTTGAGTAGGGCGTTATATTAATAATCTTATCTAACTAACAGGAAAGGACACTGCCATGACCAAAATTGTTGCTATCAGTGCGTTGGAAGTGCTGGATTCACGCGGTAACCCCACCGTACAGGCGCATGTACGCCTTGCCAGTGGCGCTGTCGGCGAAGCCTGTGCACCCAGTGGTGCCTCGACCGGCTCCCGGGAAGCGTTAGAGCTGCGCGACGGCGATAAGTCGCGCTACCTGGGTAAGGGCGTGCTGAAAGCAGTTGATGCGGTCAATGGCAAAATTCGTGATGCGCTGCTGGGTATGGATGCCCGTGACCAACGTGGCCTGGACGATGCCATGCTGGCGCTGGACGGCACCGAGAACAAAGCGAATCTGGGCGCTAACGCCATTCTAGCCGTCTCGCTGGCTGCCGCTAAAGCCGCTGCTAACGCCAAAGGCGTGCCGCTGTATGCCCATATTGCCGAGCTTTATGGCCAGCCGGGTCAGTACAGCATGCCGGTTCCGATGATGAATATCATCAACGGCGGCGAGCACGCGGATAATAACGTCGATATCCAGGAATTTATGGTGCAGCCAGTGGGCGCGCCCAACTTCCGCGAAGGGCTGCGCATGGGCGCTGAAATTTTCCACGCGCTGAAAAAAGTGCTCTCGGCGAAAGGCCTCTCCACCTCCGTCGGTGACGAGGGCGGCTTTGCGCCTAATCTGGCCTCTAACGCTGATGCGCTGGCGGTGATTAAACAGGCCGTGGCAGATGCAGGCTACGTACTGGGTAAAGACGTTACCCTGGCGTTGGATTGTGCGTCTTCCGAGTTCTATAAAGACGGCCAGTACAACCTTTCTGGTGAAGGCAAAGCTACGACGCCCAAGGCTTTACCGATTACCTGGCAGGCCTGTGCGCCGATTACCCGATTGTGTCTATCGAAGACGGCATGGATGAATCCGATTGGGCGGGCTGGAAAGCGCTAACGGATAAACTGGGCGATAAAGTGCAGCTTGTGGGCGATGACCTATTTGTCACCAACACCAGGATTCTCAAGCGCGGTATTGATGAGAAGATCGGTAACTCTATCCTGATCAAGTTCAACCAGATCGGCTCGCTTTCTGAGACGCTGGATGCCATCAAGATGGCCCAGGATGCGGGCTTTACTGCGGTTATTTCTCACCGCTCCGGTGAAACCGAAGATACCACCATTGCCGATTTGGCAGTGGGTACCTGTGCCGGGCAGATCAAAACGGGTTCCCTGTGCCGCTCTGACCGGGTTGCCAAGTACAACCGTTTGCTGGTGATTGAAGCGGAGCTGGGTGAGGTAACCTACCCAGGTTTGAAGGCAATTAAAGGGCAGTAAAAACCAATTTCGAGCGAATTTTGCGAGGCGTTTGTAAGAGATGTCTCAAAATTTTGTAAGAGATATCTTACAAATGCCGACGAAATTCGCTCGTTTTGGGTAAGAAATTGCCTGTTTTTTCGCTAATTTAACTTTAAGTTTTTGTTTTTATTGATTTTTTAAAAATAAGGCGAGCCGCAAAGGCTCGCCTTTTGCATTTTGGCTTTGTTGAGAAGCCGCTGTGATATGCCACAATGCATTCAGGACTAGGGGAGGCAAGGACGCTTCAGTCAGGATGCAGCGGGATGTAGGTCAGATGCGCCGGGTGATACAGTGAGGTAAGTCCCGGCAGGGATGTCATCTGAGGAGGTTGATCCAGGGAGTGGTCAGAGGAAGTGCTTGGAGCGGGCGGCCTACGGGCCGCCTTTTTTTGTCTGGAGTTTGGCAACACGATTTTTGCGACCCACTATCGGCGACACAATAAAAAAACCAGCGTGGTCGCTGGTTTTAAAAAGAAGTGCTGATGAGTGGATAGTCAGCCTTAGCGCTCTAATTTCTCAAGCTTACCTGGCTTGCCGTCCCACTCTTCGGCGTCCGGCAACGGATCTTTTCTTTCGGCAATGTTTGGCCACACTTCGGCCATTTCAGCGTTAATCTCGATAAAGGCCTCTTGCCCATCCGGCAGCTCATCCTCGGAAAATATCGCCTCGGCGGGGCACTCGGGCTCACACAGCGCGCAGTCGATACACTCGTCCGGATGAATGACCAGGAAGTTCGGGCCCTCGTAGAAACAGTCGACCGGGCAGACTTCCACACAGTCGGTGTATTTGCACTGGATGCAGTTCTCGGTAACGACAAACGTCATCTTGCTATCCCTCTTGCAGGGCCGAGAGTCTCTCAGCCATGGTCAATCGTGAATGGTTATAAATCAGCCGTTTTTTATAAGCTAAAAGTTTGAGCGACATTCTAGAGGTGCGCCTACCTGTCGGCAAGCGCCATATGATTCCAGTTGGTAGCAATGCCAGTACAGGTTTCCGCGAGGGCGCTGTTAAACCCATCCTTGGGCGCTACTTTTCCAAGACCCTCGCTCTAACCTGCCCTGGCACTGACCCATCACTGATGGTCTTCCAAGTATGAGCACTATTAGATCAGGTCTCGCCACTGATACAACAGCGCTAGCGCTTCCCGCGGCGTTAAACCATCCATATCGACGTTTTCCAACGCCTCGACCACCGGATGTGGCGCGGCGGCGAACAGATCATTTTGCTGGGGAGCGGTTCGCGGCGCCTGCGCGGTGTTATCCACATCGCGCTGCTCCAAACTTATTAATTTCTCGCGGGCACGCTTAATCACATGGTTGGGCACACCCGCCAATTGCGCCACCTGCAAACCATAGCTCTGGCTGGCCGGGCCCGCTTCGATGCGGTGCATAAACACAATGCTGTCGCCATGTTCGGTGGCCGTGAGGTGGATATTGGCCACGCCTTCCATATGCTCAGGCAGCGCCGTCATTTCAAAGTAGTGGGTCGCGAACAGGGTTAGCGCACGCCCCTTGGCGAGATGCTCCGCACTTGCCCAGGCCAGGGATAAACCGTCAAAGGTGCTGGTGCCACGGCCAATCTCATCCATCAGGATCAAACTTTGCTGGGTGGCGTTGTGCAGAATATTGGCGGTTTCAGTCATCTCCACCATAAAGGTAGAGCGTCCGCCCGCCAAGTCATCCGATGAGCCAATGCGGGTAAATATTCGATCCAGCGGGCCGATCTCGGCGGCATCGGCGGGCACGAAGCTGCCGCAGTGGGCCAGCAGGGCGATGAGCGCCGTCTGACGCATATAGGTCGATTTACCGCCCATATTAGGGCCGGTAATAATCAACATATGCTGGTCAGGGTTAAGCGACACGTCGTTGGGCACAAAGGGCGTTTCGCTCACCTGCTCGACCACCGGGTGACGCCCCGCGTCGATTTGAATACCGGTGGTTTCCGTGAGTGTCGGACGCACCCAGTTCAGCGCTTCGGCGCGTTCGGCAAAGGCGCACAGCACATCCAGTTCCGCCAAGGCTTGAGAAGTGCTTTGCAGCGCGTGAAGGCTGTTATTGAGATCGCCCAGCAGGCGGTCATAGAGCCATTTTCACGGGTGAGCGCTCGGGACTTGGCCGACAGCGCCTTATCTTCAAACTCTTTAAGCTCGGGAATAATAAACCGTTCGGCATTTTTTAGCGTTTGACGGCGGATATAGTCGGCAGGCGCCTGCTGAGCCTGGGAGCGCGGCAGCTCGATAAAGTAGCCGTGTACCCGGTTGTAGCCCACTTTGAGGTTGGCAAGGCCCGTGCGCTCGCGCTCGCGAAGCTCTAGCTGAATAAGGTAGTCACCAGCGTTCTCGGCCATGCCACGATGCTCATCGAGCTCAGCATCAAAACCGTCGGCAATCACACCGCCATCACGGATCACCACCGGCGGGTTTTCCACCAGCGCGCGGCTGAGCATATCGGCCATTTCCGGGTAGGGACGAATATGCGGGCGCAGGTTGTCCAAAGCGCTGCCGCTCTCTACCTCGCTTAGCTGCTGCTCCAGTTCAGGCAGCGTTACCAGTGCATCGCGCAGCCGTGCCAAATCTCGTGGGCGAGCGCTATACAGCGCTACCCGGGCGAGAATACGCTCCACGTCGCCCACCGCGCTTAACGTTTCGCGCAGTGGCATGTAGGCGGCATCCAGGCTTAACAGCGCCACCCCTGCATGGCGCGCCTGCACGATATCGCGTTGGCGTAGCGGGCGGTTGAGCCAGCGTTTGAGTAACCGCGAGCCCATGGCGGTGGTGCAGGTATCCAGCACACTGGCCAGGGTGTTATCGCTACTGCCGCCGAGGTTGATGTCGATTTCCAGATTGCGGCGGCTGGCAGCGTCGATCACCACCGCATCGTCGCGGTTCTCAACGCTGATGGCGGTCACGTGGGGCAGGCGCGAACGCTGGGTGTCGCGGGCGTAATCGATCAGTACCCCCGCAGCAATGAGCGCCGTGGTTAAGTGCGCGCAGCCAAAGCCGCGTAAATCCTGCACTTCAAACTGGTCGCAGAGGCTGCGAGTAGCGCTCTCCAGGTCAAACAGCCACTCCCCCTGGCGGCGCAGGCTGCGCTTTTGCGACCAGGCATCGGGTAGCGTCAGGCTTTCGGGCACCAGCAGCTCGGCGGGGGAGAGGCGAGTAAGCTCGGCGAGCATCTCCGCTTCGCTCTCCACTTCCAGTACGTTAAAGCGGCCGCTGGAGAGCTCCAGCCAGGCAAGCCCCAGCTCTCTTTACCGGGGAGACTGACACCAGTACGTTGTCGCGGCGGGCATCGAGCAGCGCTTCATCGTGGAGCGTACCGGGGTGACGATACGTACCACCTGGCGCTCGACGGGGCCTTTGCTGGTGGCGGGATCGCCAATCTGTTCGCAGATCGCCACCGACTCGCCACCGGCAACCAGACGCGCGAGATAGCCTTCAGCGCTATGGTAAGGTACGCCCGCCATGGGGATCGGTTTGCCGCCCGACTGGCCGCGCTGGGTAAGGGTAATATCCAGCAGCGCGGCGGCGCGCTTGGCGTCGTCGAAAAACAGTTCGTAAAAATCCCCCATGCGGTAGAACAGCAGTACCTCGGGGTGCTCGCGTTTGATCTTTAAATACTGGGTGATCATTGGCGTGTTGGCGGGAATAGCCTGTGACATGGGCATCCTGATTAAGCGTAGCGCAAGCCATTACGGCTTACGGCGTGTTCGTTGAGCCAGTTCTTGGTTCAAGTTCTTTGAGCAAGCTAAACGCAGTATTCTACGCTGAACAGACGACACACTTGAAGGAGTGACAATAGTGCCCAGCGAAACTAGCCTGAAAAATCTTGATTTAACCCTGTTGGCTCAGCGGCTAGGGCGGCTGTGTAAGCAGTTGGGTGTGGAAGTGACCGCTGCTGAGTCATGTACAGGGGCGGCGTTGCCAGCGCTATTACCTCCACTGCGGGAAGCTCTGCTTACTTTACGACCGGCTATGTGACCTATGCGAATGCGGCTAAGACACGCTTGTTAGGCGTGCCTGACGCCACGCTGGCCGAGCACGGTGCGGTAAGCGAAGAAGTGGTTAATGCCATGGTTGCAGGGGCCTGTCGTGAAAGTGGTGCAGGATTGGCCGTTGCCGTTAGCGGCGTGGCCGGGCCGGATGGTGGCAGCGATGCGAAGCCCGTTGGAACGGTTTGGCTTGCCTGGGGAGATACCGCTGCCCAGGAGGCTGAGTGTTTTCACTTCCCTGGTGATCGCCAGGCAGTGCGCGAGCAGGCGGTACGACAGGCCTTGGTAGGATTGGTGGCACGCCTGAATGAGCGGGAAAAGGCGAACAAGGCGCGCTAGTGGTAAGGAAAAGGCGCTTATCCAGAAAGGCGCTTAACAAAATAGATGAGAGAAAGCGTGATCAAGGATTTGTTTACGGCGCAATCTTTGGCATACTACTGGCTAATTATACAGCTTGTTATGAGGAATCTCTGAATGGCTCAGGATGACAACCGCACTAAAGCGCTAAACGCTGCACTCACCCAAATCGACCGTCAGTTCGGCAAGGGCACCGTTATGCGTCTCGGCGACGCGCCGCGTGTCGTCATGCCGTCGGTTTCCACCGGATCATTGGGTCTGGATATCGCCCTCGGCATCGGCGGCCTGCCGTTTGGCCGCGTGTGCGAAATCTTTGGCCCTGAGTCGTCGGGTAAAACGACCCTGACCCTATCGGTGATTGCTCAGGCACAAAAGCAGGGCAAAGTGTGTGCCTTCGTGGATGCCGAGCACGCTCTTGACCCCAGCTATGCAGAAAAGCTGGGCGTTAACCTTGATGACTTACTGGTTTCCCAGCCGGACACCGGTGAGCAGGCGCTGGAAATTACCGACATGCTGGTACGCTCCGGCGGTGTTGATGTGATCGTTATTGACTCGGTGGCCGCGTTGACCCCGCGCGCTGAAATCGAAGGCGAAATGGGTGACTCCCACGTCGGGCTGCAGGCGCGCTTGATGTCCCAGGCGCTGCGTAAGATCACCGGTAATATCAAAACGCCAACTGCCTGGTGATCTTCATCAACCAGATCCGCATGAAGATCGGCGTCATGTTTGGTAGCCCTGAAACCACCACGGGGGGTAACGCGCTGAAGTTCTACGCCAGCGTACGTCTGGATATTCGCCGCACCGGGTCGGTAAAAGTAGGTGATGAAGTCACTGGTAACGAAACCCGCGTGAAAGTAGTCAAAACAAGGTGGCACCGCCATTCCGTCAGGCTGAGTTCCAGATTCTTTACGGTAAAGGAATCTACCACGCTGGTGAGGTCATCGACCTGGGCGTGCAGTGCAACCTAGTCGACAAAGCCGGTGCCTGGTACAGCTATAAAGGTAAGAAAATCGGTCAGGGTAAAGCCAATTCAGCGCTCTACCTGGAAGAGCATCCGGAAATTATGCTCGAAATCGAAACGCAGATTCGTGAGCAGCTGTTGGCCAAGCCTGATCCTAAAAGGAGAAGGAAGATGCGCCGGCCGAAGCAGCAGAATTGGACGCGGGCGATGACGATCTGCTCTAAGACGATGCTAGCGAAGCCGATATTAGCGAAGGGCATCTGATGGCCTTTAGCTCCCAGCGCGATGCCACGCCCCGTGACATCGCCATTGGCTACTGGCTCGGCGCGAATACTCCCGCGCCGAGCTTGCCCAGCGGTTGAAGAAAAAATCCTTCGACGATGCCGCTATCGATGAGTGCTTGGACGCCTTGGTTGAACAAGGGCTGCAGTCTGACGCTCGCTTTGCGGCCAGTTTCGTACGCACGCGTATTCTGCGCGGCCAAGGCGTTATTCGTATTAAAGGCGAGTTGCGCCAGCGCGGCGTTGACCAGGAAACCCTTACTACCGCTTTTGAAGAGGTGGAGGAGGGTGAGCAGGTCGACTGGTTTGAGCTAGCCCGGGAAACCCTGGCGCGGCGCTTTGATAGCCCTGGTGAGACCCCGAAAGAGCGCGCCAGACGCGAGCGCTTTCTCGCCAGCCGCGGCTTCGATTTTGAACAAATTCGCTATGCGCTCTCCTGCCTCTAATACATTTTCCCCAGCCTGTAAAACTCCCCCTCTTACATTTCTAATAGCGCTCTAATACGCTGGTTCATCTGGCTGTCCACACAGCTGTTTGCCATTCTGCCACTAAGTGCGGCTTTAGTCGTTTGACAACTGCGCTATAATGGCTGCTTTGCGACCCCTGAGGGTAGCGGTGACAGCGCCCTGGGACATCACGCTTTCTTGTTACGGACACCCTATGAAGAGCGCAGAACTCAGACAGGCCTTTCTTGATTACTTTGCAGAGCAGGGGCACACCATCGTGCCAACAGGGTCACTGGTGCCTGGCAACGATGCCACCCTGCTGTTCACGAATGCAGGCATGGTGCCTTTTAAAGACGTCTTTTAGGCCGCGACCCGCGCCCCTATGCGGGCGACCTCTGCCCAGCGCTGCGTGCGAGCCGGTGGTAAGCATAATGATTTAGACAACGTGGGTTATACTGCGCGCCACCACACCTTTTTTGAAATGCTGGGCAACTTCAGCTTCGGTGATTACTTCAAGCACGACGCCATTCGTTTCGCTTGGCAGTTTCTCACTGAGCGGCTTGGGCTGCCTGCAGACAAACTATGGGTCACCGTCTTTACGGAAGATGACGAGGCCTACAACATTTGGGCCGACGATATTGGCGTGCCTCACGAGCGCATTGCACGTATCGGTGCAAAAGATAATTTCTGGCAGATGGGGACACCGGTCCTTGCGGCCCCTGTTCGGAGATCTTTTTGATCACGGCCCTGAGGTGTGGGGTGGCCCGCCGGGAACGCCGGAAGAGGACGGCGATCGTTTTATCGAAATCTGGAACCTGGTCTTCATGCAGTTTGATCGTGATGCCCAGGGCACGCTCAACCCGCTGCCGAAACCCTCTATCGATACCGGTATGGGCTTGGAGCGTGTCGCCGCTGTCATGCAGGGTGTGCACTCCAACTACGAGATCGACCTGTTCCAGAATCTGTTGAAAGCCGCTGCCAAAGCGACCGGACACCCGGACACCTCGACACCTTCGCTGCGCGTCATTGCCGACCATATCCGCTCCTGCGCCTTTCTGATTGCCGATGGCGTGCTGCCTTCCAACGAAGGGCGTGGCTATGTGCTGCGTCGGATCATTCGCCGGGCGATTCGTCACGGCCATAAGTTGGGTGCGGTAGAACCGTTCTTTCATAAGCTGGTTGAAGCGCTGGATGCGGAGATGGGCGATGCCTATCCAGAACTGCGTGAAGCGAGCGATCAAATCGCCCGCGTGCTGCTAAAAGAAGAGGAGCAGTTTGCACGCACCCTGGATCATGGCATGGGGCTATTGAACGCGGCCCTGGCGGAGTTGGACGGCAAGGTGCTGCCGGGTGAGACCGTCTTCAAGCTTTACGACACTTACGGCTTTCCCTTCGACCTTACCGCCGACGTCTGCCGCGAACGTGGTGTCACCCTGGATGAAGAGGGCTTTCAGCAAGCCCTGGAGGCCCAGCGTGAACGTGCAAGGGCAGCCAGCCAGTTTGGTGCCGACTACAGCGCCTCCATCGAGTTGGAGGGTGAGACGGCCTTTACCGGCTACGACCGTTTGGAAGACCAGGCCAAGGTCACCGCGCTGGTCGACAGCGAAGGCAACGCTCTGGCCGCGCTGGAGTCGGGGCAGAAAGGCATCGTGGTGCTGGATCGCACGCCATTTTATGGCGAGTCTGGTGGGCAGGTGGGCGATACCGGCTACCTGT
Source organism: Vreelandella olivaria (assembly GCA_004295565.1). Lineage (GTDB taxonomy): Bacteria > Pseudomonadota > Gammaproteobacteria > Pseudomonadales > Halomonadaceae > Vreelandella > Vreelandella olivaria. Next base: position 787,020 of record AP019416.1, read on the forward strand.
ATGTCGACGGTGGCCGTTTCCAGGTGACCGATACCCAAAAGAAGAACGGTCACCACCTGCACCAGGGCATGATGGTCGAAGGCTCGCTGAGCATCGGTGCCAGCGTGCGCGGTGAAGTAGACGCCAGTCTGCGCACCGCTACCCTTCGCAATCACTCGGCCACCCACCTGCTGCACCAAGCGCTGCGCATGGTGCTGGGTGACCACGTGCAGCAGAAAGGCTCGCTGGTCAACGCCGAGCGACTGCGCTTCGACTTTAGCCACTTCGAGCCGATGACCGCCGAACAACTGGCAGAAGTCGAGCGTCTGGTCAACGAGCAGATATTGGCTAACGCGCCGACCAAGATCGAGCAGATGAGCCTGGATCAGGCCAAGGCCAAAGGAGCGGCAGCGCTGTTTGAGGCCAAGTACGCCGAGAACGTGCGGGTGCTGACCATTGGTGCCGACGACTTCTCTATCGAGTTGTGTGGTGGTACCCACGTGGCGCGCAGCGGCGATATCGGCTGCTGTCATGTGATGAGCGAGGTAGGTATTGCTTCCGGCGTGCGCCGTATCGAAGCGATCACCGGCGAAAATGCGCTGGCCTACTTCCGCGAGCAGGAAGCCCGCCTTGAGCGCTTGGGCGAGCGTTTGAAAACCAAGCCCGAGCAGGTTGAATCACGGGTGGAATCGCTGGTTGAGCGTAACCGTAGCTTGGAAAAGAGCTTGAGCAGCTCAAGGCCAAGCTGGCCAGTGCGGCAGGCAGCGATATGCTTAGCCAGGTGCAGGAGATCAACGGCGTTAAGCTGCTGGCAACGCAGTTGGATGGCGTGTCGGGCAAAGATCTACGTGGCATCCTCGATCAGCTTAAAAACAAGCTAAGTTCTGGAGTGATTATCCTCGGCGTTGCCGACCAGGCGGCGGGCAAAGTAAGCCTGATCGCTGGGGTAACCCAAGACCTGACCGGTCGAGTGAAAGCCGGTGAGCTGGTGAACCATGTTGCCTCGCAGGTGGGAGGAAAGGGCGGCGGTCGCCCCGATATGGCTCAAGCGGGAGGTAGTCAACCCGACGCCCTGCCGGATGCGTTGAAGAGCGTACCGGTATGGTTGGAAAACGTACTTAGCTAAACCTTTGGGCCGGTGGCATTATTGTCACCGGCCTTATTTATTTAAATACAACTTCACCCTCCATTCCCGAACGCATAGGAAAAACGGCATATGGCATTATACGTACAGAAGTTCGGCGGCACTTCGGTGGGCTCTGTCGAGCGTATCAAGGCCGTAGCGGAAAAAGTTAAGGGTTTCCGCGACCAAGGTCATCAGGTAGTGGTCGTGGTCTCCGCCATGAGCGGCGAAACTAACCGCCTTACCGATATGGCGCAGGCGCTTAACGACGATCCCGCACCGCGCGAGATGGATATGTTGCTGTCCACCGGTGAGCAGGTGACTATTTCACTGCTCGCCATGGCGCTTCAGCAAATCGGCGTGCCAGCCACTTCGCACACTGGTGCCCAAGTAGGTATTCATACTGATAGTGCCTATACCAAGGCACGTATTCAGCGTATTGAAACCGAAGACCTGAAGGCCGACCTGGAGGCAGGGCAGGTAGTGGTTGTGGCTGGGTTCCAAGGGGTTGATGAAGACGGCAATATCACCACCCTGGGCCGCGGTGGTTCCGATACCACTGGGGTGGCGTTAGCCGCCGCGCTAGGCGCCGATGAGTGCCAGATTTACACCGATGTTGATGGGGTTTACACCACCGACCCCCGTGTTTGCTCCAAAGCCCAGCGGCTAACGAGCATCACCGTCGAAGAGATGCTGGAGTTGGCCAGTCTCGGCTCTAAAGTGCTGCAGATCCGCGCGGTAGAGTTTGCCGGTAAATACAACGTACCCCTGCGGGTGCTGTCTAGCTTTGAAGATATCCTGGAACCCTAATTGTTGCAGAAGCAGACCAAGACGAGGACGCTATGGAAGAACCACTGATCTCCGGTATCGCCTTTACCAAGAATGAAGCAAAATTAACGCTGCTTAATACCCCGGACGTACCGGGTGTTGCATCACGTATCCTGGGCCCGATTGCCGATGCCAATATCGAAGTTGATATGATCGTGCAGAACGTGGCGCCGGCCGGTGACTATACCGACTTTACCTTTACGGTTGCTAAAGGCGATTACAAGGCCACTAAAAAGCTGCTCGAAGAGACGGTGATTCCTGATTTAGGCGGCGGTGAGCTGCGTGGCGATGATAATATTGCTAAGGTTTCTTTAGTGGGTGTGGGTATGCGTTCTCATGCGGGTGTCGCATCAAAAATGTTCCGCGTACTCGCCGACGAAAACGTCAATATCCGTATGGTCTCTACTTCTGAGATTAAAATCTCGGTTGTTATTGATGAGAAGCATATGGAACTTGCCGTTAACGCATTACACAAAGCTTTTGGTTTAGATAAGGCAGATATCGAATCTGAATAACATTTATGCCTTAAACCTTCTACGCTGAAGGGGTACTTACTGCCGTGTGGTGGTGAGCTTTCTTTCAACGGGAGGTATAAGGTGTCATGGAGCCGGAGTCATTGGTGACAGGCAGCGCTATGCCGCATAATGGCATGGTGTTGCCTCCGGCTGACATATCCCGTTGCATAAAACGTCTGAAAAGGAGATCAGCCATGCTCATCCTAACTCGCCGTGTTGGCGAAACCCTGATGATCGGTGATGAAATCACCGTCACCGTGCTAGGTGTGAAAGGCAATCAAGTACGTATTGGCGTTAATGCGCCGAAAGATGTGGCAGTTCACCGTGAAGAGATTTACCAGCGTATTCAGCGTGAACGAAACAGCGAAGACGAAGTGGAATAAGACTCGCGGGCTCGCATAATGAACCGATGCTTAAAGCGTAAGCTTATACGTAAGATATGGCCGGTGCGAAAAAAATCCGTAGAAGACTAGACACAAGAAGGCTAAATCGGTAATATTCGCGCCGTGCCGTTAAGGAGAGGTGGCCGAGTGGCTGAAGGCGCTCCCCCTGCTAAGGGAGTATAGGGTTTATAGCCCTATCGAGGGTTCGAATCCCTCTCTCCGCCAATTGCATGTTAGAAGGTATGCGCCCGTAGCTCAGCTGGATAGAGTACCTGACTACGAATCAGGGGGTCGGAGGTTCGAATCCTCCCGGGCGCGCCACCTTTCGGTTAGCTGCTTATTCACCATTGTCAGTGTTTTGATATATTGTCAGTGTCTCGATAAGTGGTCGCTTGGTAAGTTTAAGTGTTAGCAAACTATTACGCGCCCGTAGCTCAGCTGGATAGAGTACCTGACTACGAATCAGGGGGTCGGAGGTTCGAATCCTCCCGGGCGCGCCAGATTCCAAAACCCGCTCTTCATTGAGGGCGGGTTTTCTGTTTCCAGTCTGAACTCTGAACGCCTATTTCTTGTTTTATTACCTGTTTCCAGCCTGACCGGCTAAGGCTCGCACCCCGGTCTTGCGATCGTGTAGCGCCCCGCTTTACGGTAGGGCGCTTTTTTTGCCTGTTGATAGGGTAGGGATCTAAGGAAGGATTAGGCCAGTGCGGCGTGCTGTTCGTCGACAATCAGGCTGTCGAGCAGTTGATCCAGCTCGGTGAGCCGCTTCACACGCTGAAAATTCTGTTCAGCTTCACTGCTGCCCTGGCGCATTTGGGCGAGCCACTGCTTTACCAGGGAGACCACGACGCGGTCTGGTAGCTGTTGGCGCTGACGGGCGGCGTACTCTTTGAGCACATTGGCGCGCATCGCCCAGCTGCTTTCTGGCAGCCGCTCGCCGGTTTGCAGCCAGTGGCGAATACGTGGTGCCAGCCAAGGGTCGGCCAGTGCGCTACGCCCTAGCATCACATCGCGGCACCCGGACAGGGTGCGAGCCTTCCAGTAATCCTCCAGTGTCCAGATATCGCCGTTGGCGACCACCGGAATGGACACCTGGCGGCGAATTTTGCCGATCCATTCCCAGTGTGCCGGTGGGCGGTAGCCCTCGTCTCGGGTGCGCGCATGCACTACCAGCTGCGCGGCGCCGCCCGCTTCAGTGGCCTGGGCGCAAGCAACCGCCAAGCGGCGATTGGCGAAGCCCAGGCGAATCTTGGCGGTCACCGGGATTTCCCCCTCTAAGGCGTCATGAACCGCTTTGACCGCTTGATAGACCCGCTCAGGCTGGCGTAGCAGCGAGGCGCCACCGTCGTGACGATTGACCAGCTTGGCGGGGCAGCCAAAATTAAGGTCGATGCTCACCGCGCCCAGGCTAAGTGCCTGTCGCGCATTGGCCGCCAGGGCGGCTGGGTCAGAGCCCAGCAGCTGTAAATGCACGGGAATGCCACTTGGGGTTGCCACAGGCGGTTGCATCAGCTCGGGGCAGTGCTTATAAAACACTCTGGGTGGCAGGCGGGTATCAACCACGCGGACAAACTCCGTGACGGTCCAGTCGAATCCCGCGTGGCGGGTCAGCAAATCGCGGGTCAGTGCGTCGATGACACCTTCCATGGGGGCTAGGCCGATTCTGCCGTTATGTAGTAAATTAACAACCATGACTTCCACTATCGCGCCATTGCATTCTATTCTGGGTGTGGCAGGTTAGTGCATTCCCCTTACTGCGCCAAGCGCCTTTCACCGTATTGGCGTCATGATGTGCGTAAAAATGGTACTTGAGCTGTGCTTCAAGACACCGGGCTTCAAGGAGATCGCTTTATGCAGGATCTAGAACTATTGCAAGAAGGGCTGGCGTTGATGGCGCTCGGTATGGGCGTAGTGTTTGTTTTTCTTACTGTTTTGGTTATTAGCGTTACGCTGATGTCGAAGCTTATTGGGCGTTTTCAACCCCTTCCCGCTGCGGTTGATACGGGTAAGAAAGCATCGCCCTCATCGCCCCCATCAGCGCAAAGTGACGAGGTTATGGCGGTGATCAGTGCTGCAGTGCATCGTTATCGCTCAAGTCGGCGTCGTTAACTTTCTCGATTTTTTTCATTTTGGCCCTCTTTTGGCTATTTTTTGTTATTTTTACTACAAACTTACAACTCTACTACGGTGAGCCAAGACCATGAATGAACAAAAACGCCCACTAGGCATTACTGATGTCGTGCTGCGCGATGCCCATCAATCGCTATTCGCTACACGTATGCGGCTGGACGATATGCTGCCGATCGCCGAAAAACTGGATCGCGTTGGCTATTGGTCGCTGGAAACCTGGGGTGGGGCCACTTATGACGCCTGTATCCGCTATTTGGGCGAAGATCCGTGGGAGCGCATTCGTGCATTAAAAGAGGCTATGCCCAATACGCCTCAGGCCATGTTGCTACGTGGTCAGAACCTGCTGGGCTACCGCCACTACGCCGATGACGTTGTCGATAAGTTTGTCGAGCGGGCGAAAACCAACGGTGTTGACGTTTTTCGCGTCTTTGATGCCATGAACGACCCGCGTAATCTTGAGCGCGCCATTCAGGCAGTGCGTAACGTGGAAGGCCATGCCCAGGGCACGATTTCTTACACCGTGAGCCCGGTACATACCCTGGATAGCTGGGTCGATCTCGCTAAAACCATTGCCGGTTTGGGCGCGGATTCATTGGCTATCAAGGATATGGCGGGGCTATTGACGCCCTATACGGCGTTTGATTTGGTCTCCCGGCTCAAGAAAGAGCTATCGATTCCGGTGCATTTACATTGCCATGCCACCACCGGCCTCTCAACGTCGACTATTTTGAAAGCGGTAGAAGCGGGCATCGATAACGTCGATACCTCGATCTCATCCATGTCGATGACCTATGGTCACAGTCCCACCGAATCCGTGGTGGCAATGCTGAAAGATACCGGCCGGGATACCGGTCTGGATCTTGAACTGCTGGAGGATATCGCCGGCTACTTCCGTGAAGTGCGTAAGAAGTACGCTGCCTTTGAAGGCTCGCTGCGCGGTATTGATTCGCGCATCCTGATTGCTCAGGTGCCGGGCGGCATGCTGACAAACATGGAAGGCCAGCTCAAAGAGCAGGGCGCGGGCGATAAGCTGGACGACGTGCTCAGCGAGATCCCCCGCGTACGCGAGGATCTTGGCTTTATCCCGTTGGTCACACCCACCTCGCAAATCGTCGGCACCCAGGCGGTGATGAACGTGATGATGGGCGAGCGCTACAAGTCGATTTCCAAGGAAGTCCAGGCGCTGCTCAAAGGTGAGTATGGCGCTGCCCCCGCGCCCTTTAACGCCGAGCTGCAAAAGCGCGTGTTGGAAGGCGGCGAGCCGATTACCTGTCGTCCGGCGGATAACCTGTCGCCGGAAATGGATAGATTGGCCGCCGAGCTCAAAGAGAAGGCCAGCGCTGAGGGTATCCGCTTGGCGGAAGGTAAGCGCGAAGTGGATGACGTGCTGACCTACGCGCTATTTCCGCAGATCGGTTTGAAATTCCTTAAAAACCGCGACAATCCAGACGCTTTTGAGCCTGTTCCTCAAGCAGCTGAAGCCAGCGCAGAGAAGGCACCCGTCAAGGCGGAAAGCAACACGCCGGTCGCAAGCCAAGGCCCGGAAACCTACACCGTTAAGCTCAACGGCAAAGCCTTCGTAGTGGAGGTTTCTGAAGGTGGTGAGCTGGGCGAAGTGCAGGAGCAAACGGCATCTGGTACAGCGTCGGCACAGCCATCCTCTAGCGAAGCGCCTGCGCCGAGCGGTGGCGGTAGTGGAGAAAGCATCGATGCGCCGCTGGCAGGCAATATCTTCAAGGTTAATGTTCGCCCTGGCGACAGCGTCGCAGAAGGTGACGTGGTGATCATCCTGGAAGCGATGAAAATGGAAACCGAAGTGCGTGCCAGCAGCGCAGGCACTGTGTCAAAGGTTAACGTCAGCGAAGGCGATAGCGTTGCCGTAGGCGACACGCTGATCGAGCTCTAAGGGCCCCGGTAATGGATAAAAAGTAATGGATAAATTAGTAACGTTATGGGAAGGCTCGGGGCTGTACAACCTGGAGCTTGGCCAAGCGGTGATGATGGGGGTGGGGCTACTGCTGCTCTACCTGGCCATCTATAAGAAGTTTGAGCCACTGCTGCTGGTGCCGATTGGTTTTGGCGGTATTTTGGCCAACATCCCCGAAGCGGGGCTGGCGATTTCAGCGCTCGACCAAGCGATCGAGGTGGCGAAACCTGCCGTGCTACAGCAAATGGCGGCAGCGCTAGGCGCGACGCTGGATCCACTAGCAAATGCGGAAGCCTGGCGGGAATCGCTAAAAGCGCTTGCCCACGATGGTGTTGCGCCGGATCAACTGCGTGCCGCGCGTGACATTGCCGTGGGCTCCGGCTACAGCGATGGCATGCTCTACAGCTTCTATAAAGTCGCGATTGGCTCGGGTATTGCCCCGCTGATTATCTTTATGGGCGTGGGCGCCATGACGGACTTCGGCCCGCTGCTGGCCAACCCGCGCACGCTGTTTTTAGGCGCGGCCGCGCAGTTTGGTATTTTGCCACCCTGTTTGGCGCTGTAGCGTTAAGCTCGATGGGGATCATGGATTTCTCGCTGAACCAGGCCGCCGCTATTGGTATTATTGGCGGCGCTGATGGCCCGACCTCCATCTATGTCTCCAGCGTGCTGGCACCGGAACTGCTGGGGGCTATCGCCGTGGCCGCCTACGCCTATATGGCGTTGGTGCCGCTGATTCAGCCGCCGATTATGCGCCTTTTGACCACCCAGAAAGAGCGTCAAATCAAGATGACGCAGCTGCGGCCGGTCTCGAAACTGGAAAAGATTGTCTTTCCATTGGTGCTGCTGATTCTGGTGGCGCTGTTTCTGCCCGATGCAGCTCCGCTGTTGGGGATGTTCTGCTTCGGTAATTTGATGCGTGAATGTGGCGTGGTCGAACGTTTATCAGATACCGCGCAAAACGCCCTGATCAATATCGTTACGATAATCCTCGGCCTGTCGGTGGGCTCCAAGCTGATGGCCGAGAGTTTCCTCGTTTGAGACGCTGGGGATATTAGGCCTGGGCATTGTCGCCTTTGGCATCGGCACGGCTGCCGGGGTGCTGATGGCCAAGCTGATGAATCTGGTGAGCAAAATGCCCATCAACCCCTTGATCGGTGCTGCGGGCGTTTCCGCCGTACCTATGGCGGCGCGGGTGGCGAACAAGGTGGGGTTGGAGTCCAATCCGCATAACTTCCTGCTGATGCACGCAATGGGCCCCAATGTGGCGGGGGTCATTGGTTCGGCAGTCGCGGCCGGGGTAATGATTAAATACCTGGGTTAACGTTGAACGAGTGAATGAATACGCGCGGCGTACTGGCACTTGCAGTATGTCGCGTTTTTTTGGTGGGCTATTCCGACGGGCTATCTAGTTAGTGAGAATATCGATAGCGTTCTTCAAGCGGTTTTCTAACGGAGCAAGGTCAAGCGGGCAGTCCCTTGGCCAGCCAATGGTTAGACGCACGCCATCAGCATCGTAGTCGGCTTGTTCAATAGGGACATCGCGCTCTTCACACCAGGCGCGGGCAATTGCTTCATTGGCAAAGGTGAGGCGCAGAGTGTAACTATCGCGCTCAACGACTTCCCGGGTAGGCAGCGTCTCAAGGGCATGGCTAACCGCCTGAGCGTAAGCGCGGGCTAAACCGCCGGTGCCGAGCTTGGTGCCACCAAAATAACGAATGACCACACAACCGATCTGGCCTAGTTGGCTGCCCTGGAGCACCTGATACATGGGTCGGCCAGCGGTGCCGCCAGGCTCGCCGTCATCGGAAAAGCCAATCAGGTTTTGCTCGCCGGGTGGCCCGGCAATGTAAGCAGTGCAGTGGTGGCTGGCAGTAGGGTGTGCATTTTTCGCCGCAGTCAGCAGGTGGGTGAATGCATCGATATCAGGGGCGTGGCACATCCAGGTGATAAATTGGCTTTTTTCGACTTCGATGTCGGCCGTATGCCATGACCCAATGGGTAGCTCGGGAACCCGATAGCGCATTAATGCTCCGTGAAGGTAGGCTCACTTTTCAAATGAGCGCTGGGATGTGGTTCGACGCCCATCACCATACCGAGTACCTGAATATCCCGGTTATGCAAAAACAGCGCTGGCTGCAATGTATCCTCTGGCCATAACTCTACGCCAAAGCGGCTGATAGAGAGCTGCCTCAAGGCAATCGTTTGCTGGTTAATTTCGGCAACGGCGGTTTCTGTCTGGGTATCGTGTTGATAGCGACGGATAATAATGACATCGCCATCGAACAAGTTGCAATCGCGCAGTGCATTGCCGCGCACTTTGAGTGCATAGGTGTTGCGTCGGGTAACGCTAGGGGTCATGGCGTAAGGGCGCGGAGCGGGTTGTCTGCGGGCGAACGTAGTCGTAGGTGTTGTCATCGATAGGGTCATTGGGAAATCTCCATTGCATGTTCTTTCATACAGTGGTTTTTATTGTAGACCTGTTTTTGCATACAGTGCTAGCGATAATTGGTCTAACGACATATTGATTGAGGTCACGCTGCGACCCAGCGCCGCATTGTGTGAGTGGCGAGAAAGGGCCTTTACGTGTAGAGTTCGACGCGAAATCAATATGCCAGGAGAGACGCTTGAGCCTGTGTCTACAAGCCCGACAACTTGCCTGTGAGCGCGACGACCGCTGGCTGTTTCAAGGGTTGGATCTGGAGGTTCGCAGCGGTGAGATAGTGCGAATTGAAGGGCCCAATGGCAGTGGTAAAACCAGCCTTTTGAAAATTCTCTCCGGGCAGCTCAGCGACTACCAGGGCGAACTGTTCTGGAATGGCGCTGCGATGAACGAGGCACGCGAACATTTCCTGGCGAATTTGCTCTATTTAGGGCATGCGCCGGGCGTTAAGTCAGGGCTTTCCCCGTTAGAAAATTTAGCCTGGTATCAGGCGTTAAGCGGGGAAGGAGGGCATGAAGAGCAGCGCTTGGAAGCCCTTGAACGGGTTGGGTTGGCAGGCTTTGAAGACGTGCCCGCAGGGCAGCTGTCGGCAGGCCAACAGCGCCGTGTTGCCCTGGCGCGCTTAACGTTAACGCCGCGCGCCCTCTGGGTACTGGATGAACCTTTTACCGCGATTGATCGCCATGGCGTCGCTGATCTAGAGAAGCAGCTGGTTGCCCACGCTCAGGCGGGGGCTGCGTGCTGGTAACGACACACCACGAGTTAACCGCTTCACCGTTGCTCAGACGGATATCCCTAGGGTAGAGGAGAAAGGGTTGCACAGCTCTTTGCATGGCACTTCAAATAGCTCTTCACAAAGCTCGGAGACCAATCAACAGGTTTTAGCAGTGCCACTGCGTGAGCATAATGGTGGGTTAATGACCGCAGTGAAGGCCACGCTCATGCGTGACTTAACACTGATGCTGAGACGTCGTGGCGAAGTGCTCAACCCACTGGTGTTTTTTGCCCTGGTGATCACGCTGTTCCCGATCGCTATTTCGCCCGATCCTGAGCTGTTAGCGGTGATCGCACCGGGTTTGCTGTGGGTCGCAGCGCTGTTAGCCGCGCTGCTTTCATTAGATAGCCTGTTTCGGAGCGATTATGACGATGGCAGCCTGGAGCAGCTGCTACTGGCGCCGCAGCCGTTAGTCGCGCTGAGTTTGGCCAAAGTGGCCGTGCACTGGCTGCTGACCGGACTACCGTTGGCACTGATGGCGCCAATATTGGGTATTATGCTGGCGCTGCCAGCGGGTAGTTACGCCGTGCTGGCCCTGTCGCTGGCGCTGGGTACGGCAAGCTTGAGCTTGATTGGCGCCATCGGTTCAGCGTTAACCGTCGGCCTGGCGCGGGGCGGAGTGCTGCTATCGCTGCTGGTGCTACCGCTGTATATTCCAGTGCTCATTTTTGGCGCTGGCGCGGTGCAAGCGGCCATTTTAGGTGACGGCGTCTCTGCGCATCTGGCGATCCTGGGCGCGCTGCTCGCCGCCTCACTCATGTTGGCGCCGTGGGCGATTGCCGCATCGCTGCGCATCAGTATCAACGGTTAAGGACAGGACACGCTATGTGGGCCTTTATACATAAGCTGGGATCACCCAAGTGGTTCTACGGCATTAGTGCCAAATTGCAGCCCTGGTTCTGGGCTGCGGCGGCGCTGTTGATCGTCACTGGCTCCCTGTGGGGGCTCGCGTTTGCGCCGGCGGATTACCAGCAGGGTAATAGCTTCCGGATTATTTACGTTCATGTGCCAGCGGCCTTTTTAGCTCAGTCTATTTTTATCGCCATGGCGGTTTCCGGTCTGGTGTTTATGGTCTGGAAAATCAAAGTCGCTGATATGGCGGCGGCGGTAATGGCGCCTCTTGGCGCGGCGATGACCTTTGTGGCGCTATTTTCCGGCGCCGTATGGGGCGTGCCCACCTGGGGAACCTGGTGGATGTGGGATGCACGGCTAACCTCCATGCTGATTCTACTGTTCTTGTACTTGGGCGTGATTGCCCTGCGCGGGGCGTTTACCAGCCGTGATAGCGCCTCACGGGCAGCTTCGGTGCTGGCCATGGTGGGGTGATCAATATCCCGATCATTAAATACTCAGTGGACTGGTGGTACACCCTGCACCAACCTGCTTCCTTTACCCTGACCTCGCGCCCGGCAATGCCCACCGAAATGTGGCTGCCGTTAGTCATTATGGTGCTGGGTTTTTACAGTTTTTTATTGCCTTAACGCTGATGCGTACGCGCAGCGAGATTCTTCGCCGCGAAGCTAACAAGCGCTGGGTACAGGATCTGGTCAACGGCCAGGTCGAGGAGGCTCGCTAATGGCATTTGACTCATTTGCCGAATTTCTCGCCATGGGTGGCCACGCGCCTTATGTATGGTCTGCCTGGGGGTGACTGCGCTGCTGCTGCTCGCCACCGTTTGGCATGCGCGTGCTGAACAGCGTCAACTGCTCAAAGGCTTGAAACGCCGCGCAAGACGCGCCAACAGCGCCAGGGGGAACGCCCAATGACACCGAAACGTAAGCAGAAACTCTTTGTTATCCTTGGCCTGGTCTCGCTGGCTGCGATTGCGGTGGGCTGACCCTTTACGCGCTGCGCTCTAACATCAATCTGTTTTTTAGCCCGGTGCAGATCGCCCAGGGCGATGCGCCCATGGAGCGGCAGATTCGCGCTGGCGGCATGGTAAGGAGGGCTCGGTATCCCGGGATCCCGAGAGCCTGGACGTCGAGTTTACCGTGACCGATTACGTCGATGACCTGCAGGTCTACTACAGTGGCATCCTGCCCGACCTGTTCCGTGAAGGCCAAGGCGTGGTGGTGGTCGGTGAACTTCAGGCCGACGGGCGTTTGTACGCCGATAAGGTGCTTGCCCGCCACGATGAAAATTATATGCCCCCGAAGTGGCCCAGGCGCTTGAAGAGGCGGGCTATTCGCCTGCCGATTACCAGGCCAAAGCTGCCGAGGTAGGTAAGCGCCTGGATGAAGAGGGCGTTCCCCAGGCAAGCGAATACTAGTACCAGCAGAATTTAGTACACCAAAACAGTAAAACCAGGGTTAGGCTTTTTTACCAAATAAGCCCCAAGCGGAGCACACATGCTTATCAAACTGATCCCTGAAATTGGCCACTTTGCCCTCATCATCGCACTGCTAATGGCGGCGGTGCAGGCGGTGATGCCGCTGGCCGGTGCGGCGACTCGGCGCCCACTGTGGATGGCCTACGGCCAGCCCATGGCCGTGGGGCAGTTTGTGTTTATTGCCATTGCCTACGCCTGTTTGACCGCCAGCTATATGCTCGATGACTTTAGCGTGGCCAACGTGGCCAATAACTCAAACTCGCTGCTGCCCTGGTACTACAAGTTCAGCGCCGTGTGGGGCAACCACGAAGGCTCAGTACTGCTGTGGAGCTTTATGCTGGCGGGCTGGGGCTTTGCGGCCAGCCTATTCACCGGCAACCTGCCGCGGGATATGGTCGCGCGGGTCATGGGCGTGATGGGCATGGTTTGCGTCGGCTTCTTGCTGTTTATTCTGATCACCTCGAACCCCTTCGAGCGGCTGCTACCCGATATGCCCCGCGACGGCGCCGACCTTAACCCGTTGTTGCAAGACTTCGGGTTGATCGTGCATCCGCCGATGCTCTACATGGGCTATGTGGGGTTTTCCGTGGTGTTTGCGTTTGCCATCGCGGCGCTCATGGGCGGGCGTTTGGACGCCGCCTGGACGCGCTGGGCAAGACCCTGGACGAACCTGGCCTGGGCGTTTCTGACCGTGGGCATTGCGTTGGGCAGCTGGTGGGCCTATTACGAGCTTGGCTGGGGCGGCTGGTGGTTCTGGGATCCGGTCGAAAATGCGTCGCTACTGCCCTGGCTGACGGGCACCGCGCTAGTTCACTCGCTGGCAGTCACCGAAAACGTGGCTCGTTTAAAAGCTGGACCGTGCTGCTGGCGATCTCGACCTTCTCGCTGTCGCTGATGGGCACCTTCCTGGTGCGCTCCGGGGTGCTGACCTCGGTGCATGCGTTTGCCAACGATCCCGCACGCGGCTTTTTTATCCTCATGCTGCTGGCGATTACGGTCACGCTTTCGCTACTGGTGTTTGCCCTACGCGCGCCGCGGGTGAGTCATAAGGTCGGTTTTAACTGGCTCTCCCGGGATGCACTGCTGCTGGTCAATAATATCTTTCTGGTGATTATGACCGTCACCGTGCTGCTGGGTACCGTCTATCCGCTCATCCTGGACTCTCTGGGGCTGGGCAAAATCAGCGTGGGCCCGCCCTACTTTAACGCCCTGTTCGTGCCGCTCACCGTGGTGATGTGTATCTTTATGGGGCTCGGCTCAGTCACACGCTGGAAAAGCATGGCGGCAAGGGATCTGATCCATAAACTGTGGCTGGCAGGTGTGGCCGCACTCGTACTTGGTATATTAATGCCGTTGTTGTATCGCGGTGAATGGAACCTGTTTGTCTCGCTGGGTATCGTCGCTGCACTCTGGATTGTGCTGCCGATGGTGCGCGATGTGTTCGATAAAACCCGCCACGCCAGCTCGTTTATCGCCGGTGTGCGTAAACTCTCCCTGGCTTACTGGGGCATGGTGTTGGGGCATATCGGCGTTGCCGTGACTATCGTTGGCGTGACGGTTGTTTCCAACTACAACATCGAGCGCAATGTACGTATGTCGCCGGGCACCACGGTGGAAGTCGCCGGCTATCAGTTCACCATGACCGAACTCACCGAGCGTCGCGGCGCTAACTTTCTGGCGGATACCTCGATTCTTCAGGTTCAGCGCGGCGATTCAGGCCGCAGCTTTACCATGCGGCCTGAAAAGCGCCTCTATCTGGCCACCGGCATGCCGATGACCCAGGTGGCGCTGCGCCCAGGGCTGTTCCGCGACCTCTATGTAGCGATGGGTGAAGACCTTGGCGATGGCAGTTGGGCGATGCGGGTACAGTATAAGCCGTTCGTCCGTTGGCTCTGGCTAGGGGCACTGCTAATGGCGTTTGGCGGTATATTGGCGGTACTCGACAAGCGCTACCGCCGCACCGCAGCCAGCCGTGAAGTGCCCAAAGTGGCCAGTCAGGGCGATAGCCAAAATAGCGCACGGGAGGCCACGGCATGAAACGACGGCTACTGCTACTGCTGCTGCCGGTGTGCTTTTTAGGTCTGGCGCTGTTCTTTTACCAAGGCCTCTCGCTGGATCCCTCCCAGCGCGACTCGGCGCTGATGGCGCGGGAGTTCCCGAGCTTTGAAGCCAGCACGCTGCGTGATGAGAATCGCCGCGTTGACCAAACGCTGTTAGAGGGTGAAGTGACCCTGGTGAACGTATGGGGCGAGTGGTGCCCCGCCTGTAAGCAGGAGATGCCACAACTGCTGGAGCTGGCTGACCGCGGCATTCGCATGGTGGGGGTCAACTACCGCGATACCCGGGAGAAAGGTATGCAGTTTCTCAGTGAATTTGGCGATCCGTTTGAGGTGAATATTTTCGACCCAGAGGGCGAGCTAGGCTTTGATCTCGGCGTCTACGGTGCGCCGGAAACCTTTCTGGTCGATGCTGATGGGGTGATCCGCTACCACCATAAAGGCTATGTATCCCCCCAGGACGTGCGCGAACGCATTCTGCCGGAGGTGGAAAAATGGCGCTAATGCGAACCATGGCAGCGTTACTACTGCTGGTCATAGCGTTTGGCGCAGCGGCGGGTGGTATCGAACTGCGCGAATTTGACGACCCGGTCATGGAGAAGCGCTATCACGATTTAACCGCCTCCATGCGCTGCCCGCTGTGTGAAAACCAAGCCATTAACGATTCCGACGCTCCCATTTCGGCAGATATGCGCGACCGGGTTTATCAACTGCTGCAAGACGGGCAGTCGGATATCGAAATTATCAACCATATGGTGCAGCGGTTTGGCGAATATATTCTCTATAACCCCCGTTTAGAGAGCCGTACCTATCTGCTTTGGGGCCTGCCCATCGGCCTGGTATTGCTGGGCGCTATTGTGGTCGTACTGATGATTCGCGCCCGCCGCAACGCCTCTGCTAAAGCGTTGAGCCCTGAAGAGCGCCAACGTATAGAAGCGCTGACTAACCGTAAGAGGTCTTCATGACGCTGCTCTGGATTGCGATTGCCGTTTTACTGGTTCCCGCGCTGTGGCTGCTGGTTTCGCCGCTCAGAAAGGCGCGTGCCCTGCATGACCAGCAGCGCGATTTTGAAGCCAACGACACCTCCGCCGAGCAGAACGTAGCGATTTTCAAGCGCCGTTTGGCGTCACTGGAAGCCGCGCGAGAACGCGGAGGTATAGATGCCGCACGCTTTGAGGAAGACCGTCTCGAGCTTGAGCGCAGCCTGCTGGAAGACACCGCTTTCCGCGAGCGTCGGCCGTTAAAGCAGCCAACGCCGGCCGTATTGTCGTGCCCGTGGTCATGCTCGCAGTGGTGGCCGTTAGCGTTATTTGGTATCAGCAAAAGGGTGCCGAGGGCGACCTGGTGCTACTGGCCGTGCAGCAGGAAGTGCAGAACGACCCTGATGGCTCGCTCGTCATGTATATCGAGCGCATGGAGGAGCAGGCCGAGCGCCAGCCGGATAATCCCAATGTGTGGAGCACACTGTTTCCGCTCTACCGTGAAACCGGGCAAATGTCCGAGGCGGTGGACGCCCTGGAGCGCCTGATCGAGATCGAAGGACGCATTCCACCGTTGCTTGCACAGCTGGCGCAAATTCGTTTCTTTATGGCTGAACGCGAGCTGACCGACGAAGTGCAGGCACTGGTCGATGAGACGCTGGAACAGGATCCCCGCCAGCCCACCGTGCTGGGATTACTGGGCATTAATGCCTTCGACAACGGCGATTACCAACAGGCCATCGACCACTGGCGTCGGGCCATCGCCAATATCGAAGACCCCAATACCGTCTCTTCGCTGCGCGACGGTATTCGTGTGGCTCAGGAGCGCATGGGCATTGAACCCGAAGAGGCCGTAGCCCAGGGTAATGGTATTCGGGTACGCGTTGCGTTAGACAGCGAACTTGCTGGGCGCGTTGACGATAATGACAGCGTGTTTATTACCGCCCGCGATAGTGAGGGTGAGTTGCCGCCCCTCGCCGTGGTGCGCGCCCAGGTATCTGAGCTGCCCATGACGGTGACGCTAGATGACAGCGCTGCTATGTCACCCCAGGCGCAGATCTCCCAGGTGCGAGAAGCGCGCTTGGTGGTGCGCGTTTTCTCCCTCCGGCCAAGCAATGCCCCAGCCTGGGGATCTGTTTGGCGACCTTGAGAGCGTCAGCGTCGGGCCTATTGATGACGCGGAGGCGGTTGAAGTGGTGATTAACCGTGTCTTTGAATAATCGCAACGGGAACGCCACTTCGGTATGCGCTTAACGTCGATTCGCTTAGTCGGGTTTAAATCCTTTGTGGATCCGGTCACGGTGCCTTTCGATGGCAATATGACCGCCATCGTGGGGCCCAACGGCTGTGGTAAATCCAATATTATTGACGCCGTTCGCTGGGTAATGGGGGAATCCTCCGCCAAAACCCTGCGCGGTGAATCCATGGCTGACGTTATTTTTAACGGCTCCACCGGCCGTAAACCGATCAGCCAGGCCTCCATAGAGCTCAAGTTCGACAACCGCGATGGCGGCATGGGGGCGTTTACGCTCAGTACGCGGAAATTGCCGTTAAGCGTTTGGTCACCCGGGACGGGCAATCCAACTATTTCTTTAACGGCCAAAAGTGCCGTCGGCGCGATATCGCCGACCTGTTTATGGGCACCGGCCTGGGGCCGCGCTCCTACGCGATTATCGGCCAGGGGATGATCTCGCGGCTGATCGAAGCCCGCCCCGACGACCTGCGTTCGACCCTGGAAGAGGCCGCGGGTATCTCCAAGTACAAAGAGCGCCGCCGGGAAACCGAAAACCGCATGCGCCGCACCCAGGAGAACCTGGAGCGTCTGGACGATATCCGCGAAGAGCTGGATAAACAGCTGGAGCGCCTCAAGCGTCAGGCCGAAGCCGCCAAGCGCTATCAAGACTTAAAGGAGCAGGAGTATCGGCTCAAGGGCGAGCTTGCGCTTTTGCGCGGGCGTGCCTTGCGGGCGGAGCAATCGCATCAAGAGAGCCGCGTCCGCGAGTTGGAAATAGCCGTTGAAAAAGATGTTTTCGGCGTGCGCCAGTGCGAAACCCGTCTGGAGCAGGCCCGTGAGCAGCACGACGAACTGTCTGAAGTGCTTGACCGCCACCAGCAGCAGTTCTATGAAACTACCACGCGTATCGCGCGTTTAGAGCAGGATCAGGCCCACCGCCGCAGCCGCGAAACCCAGCTGGCTAGCGACATCGCCACGGCGCGGCGTGAGCTGGACGAGCAGCGCCGGGTCAGCGAAGGCGATCAGCAACGCTTAGCCGCCATTGACGAACGCTTTGACGACCTGCTCCCCGAGCACGAAGCGCTGGAAGAGCAGCTCGAAAGCCTGGAACAGGCGCTAGCCGACGCAACCCCCGCGCTGGAAGCCGCTGAACAGCAGTGGGCCGATGCCGAAACCCGCTGGCGTGATGCCAGCCGTGATGCGGATCGCAGCCAGGATCAACTGCGTGACCTTGAACAGCGTATTCAGCGTTTACAGGCGGAAAATCAGCGTCGCCGTCAGCAGCGCAGCGAAGTAGCCGATCTGACAGCGCTACGCGAAGAGCATGCCGTGTGTGAGGCGCAGTTAGCCGATGCCCAGCAGCAAGCAGAAGGCTTTCAAACCCAGCGCGATCAATGGCAGCAGCGCTACAGCAATGCCAAGGCGGCCTACCAGCAGGCTACTCAGACCCGGGACAGTCAGCGCGCTGAACTCAGCCAGCGCCAGGGTGAGTTGGCCTCACTTCAAGCGTTGATCGATGCCGCCCTGGTGGATCACGATCCGGCGATCGGCACGACCCTGGAAGCGCATGGCTTGGCGGATGCCCCGCAACTGGGTGAAGTGCTGCAGGTTGAGCCCGGCTGGGAAACACTGGTGTCCTGGCTGCTGGCGCCCTGGCTTAATGCCCGCCTGGTGAACCGCCACCAACTGGCCGCTCTGCCCGAGGCCTTAGCCACGGAGTGGCGGCTAATTGATCAGACGCCGCCAGCCGCCTCAACGTCTGGCCAGCGATTAGACAGTTTGGTCAAGGGCGCTGGTGCGTTGGGTGAGTGGTTAGCAAGCATTCACTATACGCAAACGGCAGAGGAAGCAGAGGCGCAGGTAGCGCACCTGGCCCCCGGTGAAAGCGTGGTAAGCCAGGATGGTGTATGGCTGGGCCGCGGCTGGCTGAACCAGCAGGCCAACGGTGAAGGCATTGATGGGCTGCTATTAACACGCCGCCGCTACGCCGAACTGACTGCCCAGCGCGAAAGTGAAGAGGAAGCGCTGGCGCTCGCTGAAGCGCAGTGTGAAACCGCCAGTGAAGCTATTGAGTCGCTGGAGCAGGCTCGTGAGCAGCAGGCCGAGCAGGAGCGTGCCCACGCTGCCTCCCTGCAGCAGTTGGCGGTAAAGAGCGCAGCCTGGCCCAGCGCCTGGAGCATCTGGAGAGTCGCGCCACTGAGCTTGATGAAGAGCTTGCCCAGCTACAAGAGGATGAAGCTGAGTTAGCGCTTACCCTCGACGAACAGCGCGCCCGCTGGCATGTGGCGATGGAGCAGTTAGAGAGCGCGGCGCAAGCACGGGAAGCCAGCGCCGAGCAGCGCAACCGGCAGCGTGAGGCACGTGATCAGTTAACCCAACAGCTCGCTCCGCTCAAAGCGCAGCAGCAGGCGCTGGCGCTTGAGCGGGAACGTTTAAGTGCCGAGCGCGATAGCCTGCGCTCCCAGCAGGCGCGTTCCAGTGACTCTGAAGAGCGTCTCGCTACGTATTGCCGAGTTGGAAGAGTCGCGGGAAATGTTGCTTGAACCCGACGAACTGGCGGGAGAAGAGCTCGAAGAGCTGCTGCACCAGCGCGAGCAGCAGGAGGGGCGCTTAAATGCCACTAAACAGCAGGCACAGGGGCTGGCAGAGCAGCTACGCAATGATGAACTTGCCCGCCAACAGCACGAGCGCAACCTGGAACAGAGCCGCGAGCAACTCCAGCAGCGGCGAATGGATGCCCAGGCGCTGGCACTCAAAGCCGCGACTCAGGACGAACAGCTGGCTGAATTAGGACATAACGTCGAAACCCTGACCGAGCAACTGCCTCAGGAAGCCACTGAGACACGTTGGCAGGAGCGTCTGGAAAGCACCACCGACAAGATTCGTCGCCTGGGGGCGATCAACCTTGCGGCTATTGAAGAGTACGACCAGCAGGCCGAACGGCGTAACTATCTGGAAGCGCAGCACGCCGAGTTGACCGAAGCGCTGGAAACCCTCGAACGGGCAATTAAGCGCATTGATCAGGAGACCCGCGTACGTTTCCGGGAAACCTTTGATCAGGTGAACACTGGGCTACAAACCCTGTTCCCGCGGGTATTCGGTGGCGGTGCCGCCTGGCTGACGCTAACCGGCGATGACCTGTTGGAAACCGGCGTGGCGATTATGGCCCGTCCGCCGGGCAAGAAAAACAGCACCATTCATCTGCTATCGGGCGGCGAGAAGGCGCTCACCGCGCTGTCGCTGGTATTCGCGATCTTTCAGCTTAACCCGGCCCCGTTCTGTATGCTCGATGAAGTGGATGCCCCCTTGGACGATGCCAACGTGGGCCGCTATGCCCGGTTAGTGAAAGAGATGTCTGAAAACGTTCAGTTTATCTACATCACCCACAATAAAATCGCCATGGAAGCCGCCGAGCGCCTGATGGGGGTCACCATGCAGGAGCCCGGCGTCTCGCGGTTAGTCTCGGTAGGTATTGAAGAAGCGGCAGCGTTGGTTGATTAAAGTAAGGCTGAGGAAGTGTTGTGAGTGAGCGCTGAATAATCTATTCGAGCGAAAAAGTGGGAAAGACCCATGCCAAGTGGATAATCTTTTGTTAGCTAAATGCGTAAAAAAATGTCCTAAAGCGTTCAAGTTAACTATATTACCCCTATCAATAGCGCGGGTGAGATGGTTAAACGGCGTGTAGAGGAAACGTGCACTGGCAGGTGAGTTGGTTGTCAAAACGACTTTTCTTGCTTCCAGGATTCCTTTATAAAGCTATTTATAGATGTTAGATCAAATGATCTTGGCACTTTTGTTTGAAGTTAAGGTCGAAATTTCTCGCCTTAAAGCGTCTCAAAATTTTGCCAAGCCGTGAAAATCGCGTTAAATGCAGCAAAAATTGGCCCTTTTGGTAGTAATCGCGCTATGCTTGGTGGCAAGCACTTATTCAATAGCAGTTACAGTTATCAAATTCAGGCATGCCTTTTTAGACCCTGTGCCTTAGCAAACGGCAAGACGACCATGGAACGTTCGACATGGAACTAAGAGAGTGGCTAATCATATTAGGGCTGGCGTTGGTATCGCTCATCGTTATTGACGGTGCGCGAAGGCTTCAACGTCAGCGGCGTGTACCCCGTCTAGATCAGGCGGAGAAAGATCTTTCCGGCAGTTCGCTAGATGATCCCGAAGAGGCTGCTAAAGCCGCGGAGATCAATTGGGAACTTCCTAATGGCGGTGCTCGAGTTGTTAAACCCGCAGACTATAGTGGCTTAGGTAATAAACCAAAGTTAGAACGTCAAGAGCATCCTGGGCCCTCTAGGGTGCTTTCCGAGTTTAGACGTTCGGCCTCTGCTAAAGCGGCAAAACGCAAAGCAGATAAGGCAGAGAAACGGGATAGAGCAGCACCAGTTGCAAAACCAGCGCCAAGTGTTGCCGTTAATAGTGCTGCTGCTAAGACAGCCGCTAAACCGGAGGTTAAGGCAGAGCAGCCAGTGGCTTCTACCTCGGCTACTTCTACCGCTGTGCCGACTGAACATGAGCGTCGCGAACCCAGTATCTCAATGACGGACTCTTTGCAAACCGACTCTTTGCAAAATGAGTCTTTGCAAACTGAAACGTCGCAAACCAAGGCGGCTATATCTTCTCAAGCGGATCCATCTTCGCAACCGGAACCACACACCGAGAAGCCTGCTTATTCTGCTGCTGCCACGACTAGTCCGTCAGTGGCAGAAATGAATGCTGAAGCGCCTCACTCTGTCGCTGCTGAGACGCCACCGTTTACCGCTAACGAAACCGCGGTTAGTGAAACGGCCGCCAGTGAAGCCAATAGTGAAATGGCGCTGCCACGCTCTGAGCAAGAGCCTGTACTGCGGGCAGAGCCTGAAGACGCGGTATTTGCCAAACATGCCAATCAGCACTCATCACCTAAACGGCGTCAACTGCGCTCTGATACAGTGGGCGAATACGACGAGTTGGACGATGATGAAGTTGATGAGTATCGCCTGGTCGACTTTGAAGGCATGGGGCGCTCGCTAAAGCGTCGTTTGATTGCGCGGCGTAAAGAGAAACAGCGTAAGAAAGCTGAGAAAGCGGTGCGTGATCAAGCCTTGGCCAGGCAGAAGGCCGAACGCAAAGCGCTGGAAGCAGAGCAGAAGCGTGAAGCCAAAGAGGCCGCTGAAGCAGAGCGCGCCCGCCTCGCTCAAGAGCAGGCCCAGGCTCGTGAAGAAGCAGCGGCCAGTGCGGCCGCTGCAGACAGGCTCGCTGCCCAGCAGCGTGCTGTCGATGAAGAAGCGCTTCGCTATGAAGGCCGTGAGTATGCCGCCCACGAAGAGGGTTTTGAAGAGAGCTTTGGCGTTGATGACCGTCACGCTGAAAGCGAGCTTGGAGTGAATGAGAGCGTCCGCATACATCCAACGTTGGAAAAAGCCCTGCGCCACGATGTAAGCGGTGAACACGCCAAGGAAACGCTTTCCAATGCTGAAGAAGTCGTTGTCATTAGCGTTCTCTAGAGACCCCGAAGGTTTCGACGGCACCAAACTGCTGGAACTGATGATGGTTTGCGGGTTGCGCTACAGCAGTGCAATGGGTGTTTTCCACCGCTTTGAAACCGAGAGTGACGATAGCGAACTGCAGTTCTCGATGGTCAACGTGGTGAAACCGGGTACTTTCCCCATCGAAGAGATGGGTGAGTTTATGACTCCCGGTATCACGCTGCTGATGCCGTTGCCTGGCGCTATTGATAGCTCTGCCGCCTTTGAGGCGATGGTAGAAACCGCCATGGTCGTGGTTCGTCATATGGGCGGCGAGCTAAAAGACGAAAACCGTAGTGTTATGACCGCACAAACAATCGAATTCGCCCGCCAGCGAGTGCGTGAGTTTGAGCGTCGGCATAGGCTACATCGTCAGATGCAAGCGCGCTAAACGTCGGCCATTAACTGACAACGCATCAGTTGCTGCGTAACACCCGCCTTCTTGCCAGAAGGCGGGTGTTTCTGTTCAATACGCAGCACATTTTGTATTTTCAAATTTTGCCCTTTTGCTGCGAGTCTGGAACCCATTCAAATGAGTCAGTCTGATTCTCAACCGCTGGAAGAGATTACCCAACTGCGGGCCGCCCTGGACGAGGCCAACTACCGTTACTACGTGCTCGATGAACCGACGCTCACGGATGCTGACTACGATCGCAAATTTCAGCGCTTACAGCAGTTGGAGGCTGAGCACCCCGAGTTGGTCACTCCCGATTCGCCCACCCAGCGCGTTGGCGCCGCCCCCGCGGATGGCTTTCCTTCGGTGGCCCATGCGATCCCCATGCTGTCGCTGGATAACGCCTTTAGCCGTGACGATATCCACGCCTTTGCCGAGCGCGTTGCTGAGCGCCTCGAGTGCAAGGCAGACGACCTTGAGTTTACCTGCGAACCAAAATTGGATGGCGCAGCCGTTTCGCTAGTCTATGAGCAAGGCATGCTGGTAAGTGGAGCCACCCGTGGCGATGGCCGCACCGGTGAAGGCATTACCTCTAACCTGCGCACGCTGCGTTCGGTGCCGCTCAAGCTGATGGGTAAAAACGTGCCCGCGCTGTTAGAAGTACGCGGTGAGGTCATCATGCGCCATGCGGGCTTTGAGGCGCTGAACGAGCGCGCCCGGGAAGAGGGCAGCAAGGTCTTTGCCAACCCGCGTAATGCGGCGGCAGGCAGCCTGCGCCAGTTGGATCCGCGTATTACGGCAAAACGCCCGTTGGAGTTTCATGCCTACCAGGCTGCGCGCTTGGAGCCGGATTTGGGTGATGCGACTCACAGTGAATTAATGCAGCGGTTATCCACGCTCGGCTTTCGTGCCAGTGCAGAGCTTAAAGTCGTCAAAGGCCCCAGGCCGTTGCCGACTACTGCGAGCAGTTGGGCGAGAAGCGTGATGGTCTCGGGTTCGATATCGACGGCGTGGTGATCAAGGTGAACGACCTGCGCCACCAGCGCGAGCTTGGCTTTGTGGCCCGTGCACCGCGCTGGGCGGTGGCATTTAAGTATCCCGCTCAGGAAGAGGTCACCACGCTTAACGATGTGGAGTTCCAGGTCGGTCGTACCGGGGCGATTACCCCGTGGCGCGCTTGGAACCGGTCACCGTAGCCGGTGTGACGGTGTCTAACGCGACACTGCACAACGCCGATGAAATTAAGCGCCTGGACGTAATGATTGGCGACACGGTTTCGATTCGCCGGGCCGGTGATGTGATTCCCCAAGTGGTGAGTGTCCATACCGAGCTGCGGCCAACGGATGCAAGAGCAATCGTTTTTCCTGAGCACTGCCCGGTGTGCGGTTCCGAGATTGAGCGTCTTGAAGGCGAAGCGGTGGCGCGCTGCTCCGGTGGCCTGTACTGCGCGGCGCAGCGCAAAGAGGCGCTCAAGCACTTCGCCAGCCGCAAAGCGCTGGATATTGATGGCCTGGGCGAAAAGCTGATTGTGCAGTTAGTCGATTTAGGCTGGGTAGAAACGCCGGCGGCGCTGTTTCACTTGTCTGTTGAGCAGTTACAGAGCCTACCGCGAATGGGGAGAAGTCCGCAACGAATCTGGTTAACGCCCTCGAAAAAGCGAAATCAACCACGCTAGCGCGATTTATTTATGCCTTAGGTATTCGTGAAGTGGGCGAAGCTACCGCGGCCAATCTTGCCAACCACTTTGGCACCCTCGAAGCCATTCAAGCCGCGGAGCTGGAAGCGCTGGAAGCGGTCAACGATGTCGGCCCGATTGTGGCTGCCCATGTGCATACTTTCTTCCGCCAACCGCACAACCAGGAAACCATTGCTGCGCTGATCGATGCGGGCATTACCTGGCAGGAGGCGGAAATCACCCAAGGCCCCACGCCGCTGGAAGGGCAGACCTGGGTGCTCACCGGCTCGATGGAGAGCATGACCCGGGATGAAGGCAAGGCGCGTTTGCAGGCGCTGGGTGCCAAGGTGGCGGGCAGCGTATCGAAAAAGACCACCTGCCTGGTCGCTGGCGAAGCGGCGGGCAGCAAACTCACCAAAGCCGAGCAGATGGGCGTAGACGTCATCGACGAAGCGACCTTTATTGAACGTTTGGCAGAGTGGGAGCAGCGTTAATGAGCCGTTTTATTGAAGTCCCCGCCAGAATGTTGCCGCCGGAGACCCTCAATGCCCTGCTGGAGGCGTTCGTGACCCGCCAGGGCTACGACACCACCGATACCACGGGCGAGGGCATGCACGGCTGGGTAGCCGAGCTGAAAAAGCAGCTGGAGCGCAATGAGCTGATTATTGCCCATGACCTTGAGCTAGAGATGACCGAAGTGATGACCCTGGCCCAGTGGCGTTCGTTTGGCCGAGATATCGCCGACGACGAGGAAGAGGGCGATATTTAATATTAATCAGCTATTTTGTGTCTCATTGTTCAGGATGAAGCCACTAAGCTGTCTATTTTTGTGGGAGGGCGCTTCAGCGCGCGAAAATGGTCGCGAGCTAAAGCTGCCTCCCACCATAGCTGCTAGCAGATTTGTCGATTAAGCATTCTCGCCACGAATGATCGCGCTGATAATCCGTCGTCCTGGGTGTAGGTGATCCACTAGCGGTGCTTCAAGCGGCATTGGTTCATCGCAGATCCGCGAGGCGATCACCTCGGCACACAGGGGCGCGCTGGCTAACCCACGCGAGCCGTGGGCGGTGGATATCCACAGGCCTGGATAGTGTTGGCCAGGTATCTCTGCCACGCGTGTGGCATCTTTACTCAGCAGCGAGTAGTCCGCCCGCCATGCCTCTGCCACCGGCACCGGCCCTGCGTAAGGGGTTTTGTCGGGGCTGGCTGCCCGCACGGCGGCACGACCCTTAAGGTTCTCAGGGCTTAGCTCAATGCCTGCCTGTTCCAACGCTTCTACCAAGGCGGGCAGCGTCTGGCGCAGCTCATCGGTATTGCGCTGATGGTCATCGTCCGTCACATCGGTCGCCGCGTTATTGGGCACAAAGCTAGCGCCGAAGGTCAGCACACCATCTAAAGCAGGCGCCACATAGCCGCCAGCACAGACGACGCGCTTAGGGCCCGCTACCTTATCGGGTAGCGTTAGCTCGCTAATTTGGCCGCGCACCGACTGCAGCGGTAGCTCCGCTGTTTGCGCAAAGCGGTTAGCCAAATGCGCGCTGGCAATCACCACCTGATCCGCCTCCAGCGTGCTGCCATCGGTCAAATTGAGCTGCCAGCCGGTCTCTCGCTGGGTAAGGGAGCTAACCTCACCTTGCTGTATGTTAATGCCTGATGGGCTAAGTAAGTGCTCACACAGTGCCTTCGGCCTTACCCAACCCGCCTGTGAATAAAAGAGCCCGTGGGAAGCGTCAATGTTGATCTCTGCCGTCTCGGTTAACGCCGGGTTCTCCATGCCAGTGACGACTTCAGATGGCAGCGGGTGCTGCTCAATAAAACGCTGCTGGCGGCGGGCCTCTCTATCGCTGCTGGCCAACTGAACCACGCCGCAGGGCTGCCATAAGACTTGCTTGGCGTGGTGCTGCGCCAGCCAGCGCTGGCTGTACAGCAGCCCAGCAAGATAAACCCGGCTTTGGTGATTAGTCTCCGCGGCCAGCTTTACATACAGCGCGCCCTGGCGATTACCCGAACCACCGGCGCCGGAATCTCGCGCTCTACCACCGTCACCTTAATGCCTCGCCGTGAAAGCGCTGCTGCTACGCTGCTTCCCGCCAACCCGGCGCCGACTATTGCAACGTGCTTGTTTGAAACCGCTGATGGTGGCGTAAACCAGGGCGTGGACTGGCGGCGATGATCTGCTGGCGGGGTTTCGATGCTGCCTGCCAGCATTTCCCGCTTGCGGCCATAGCCCGGCACTTTCTTCCAGCTAAAGCCCGCCGCTTTCAGCCCCCGCTTGACGATGCCCGCACAGGTAAAAGTGGCGAACGTCGCGCCAGGGCGTGAGCGGGCGGCCATGGCGTTGAACAATTCCGGCTGCCACATATCGGGGTTTTAGAGGGCGCAAAACCGTCTAAAACCAGGCATCGACCTGGCCATCCAACTGTTCCAGCCGCTCAGTGGTATCGCCAAAATGCAGATCCAGAGTGACGCGATTGGTTAAGTGCAGGCGGTGAATGCCGCTAACGGCGGCGGGCCACTGGGCGCACAGCGTCTGTGCATAAGTCGCCAGCGAGGGCCAGCTCGCTAATGCTTGTTCAAGGGCGCTAAGGGTAAGGGGAAACTTCTCTGTGGATAACAGGTGCAGTCGTGCACTGGGTGGCGCGTGTTGCTCAAAACAGGCCCAGGCGCAGAGCATATTGAGCCCGGTGCCAAAGCCGGTTTCGCCAATCACAAAGGGCCGCGTGGCTTTCCAGTCAGCAAAACGCTCGGGAAGATGGTTGGCGCCCAGAAAAACATGCTCGGTCTCTGCGCGCCCATCGCCACGAGTGAAATAGATGTCATCAAAGGCGGTTGCGTGGGGCTCCCTCGTTCCAGGTAAGCGCAGGCGTCGTTAATGCCGCCAGCGGAGGCAAGGCGTTTGAACGTTGGGTCACACAGTTATCCGTATTGGTGTAGAGGTGGTTAAAAATGATCAATTTGTCAGCGCTGGCGTAATCTCTGGCTTAGCGAAAAGCGTCCGCCGGGTTTGCACAGAGTTTTCCACAGGCTCTGTGAAAAAGCCGACGAACCCTCCACACTCGCCTATTGGCGTCAAGGCATAACTTTCTTGAACGGCTTAACAATTACCTTGGCATAGACCCCTGCAATAATGTATGGGTCGGCATCAGCCCAGGCCTTGGCGTCTTCCAGGCTGTCGAACTCTGCCACTACCAAGCTGCCGGAAAAGCCTGCATCGCCGGGGTTTTCAGCGTCGATGGCAGGGTGAGGGCCGGCCAGTACCAAGCGGCCTTCATCGCGCAACGCATCCAGGCGCGCTAAATGGTCGGGCCGAGCCGCTAAGCGACGCTCTAAGCTATTGGGCACATCTTCACTCATAATGGCATATAGCATTTGGGGATAACTCCTTGATTAAACGAGGATGCAAAGTGACCGTTAATTGACCGCACTGGCATAAGCGCGCACCATATCTTACCCATTGCGAAGATTTTATACACAGCTGAAAAGCGCATTCTGACAAACTGGCCACACGGCGTCATGCTTATGCCTCGACTTCCCACTACCTTTGATGCCGATCAGCGCTACCCGGTTGATTTGCACATGCACTCGACCGCGTCTGATGGCGCGTTAACGCCCACGGAGCTGGTAACCCTGTGTGCAGAACGCGGGCTGACGCACATGTCGCTTACTGACCACGATACCATGGACGGCATTGAAGAAGCGGGCCATGCGGCGGAGCAAGCGGGGCTGTGCCTTATCCCCGGCTGCGAGTTATCCACACGCTGGCAGGGTGTCAATATCCATGTGGTGGCGTTGCTGCCGGGCGGCTTGCAGGGGCCGATGGTGGATGGCCTGATTCAGCAGCGTGAAGCGCGGATTCAGCGTGCTGAAGTCATCGCTGAAAGGCTGGAAAAAGTCGGTTTGCCTAACGCCCTGGAAAGCGCGCCTGCACGCAGGCAGCGACCGCCCTTGGGCCGCCCGGACTTTGCCCGCGCGCTGGTGGCGGAAGGCGTGGTGCCCGACTGGGCCAGCGCCTTCAAGCGCTATTTGGGTAGCGGAAAAGGGTGATGTCAAAGCCCACTGGCCGGAAATCAGCGAAGCGGTGGGCTGGATTATCGATTCCGGCGGTGTAGCCGTGATTGCCCATCCACTGCGCCACGGCTTAACCCGGCGCAAGCGGGGCCTGTTGATGGATACCTTCCAAGCGGCGGGCGGGCAAGCGGTGGAACTGGTCAGCGGTCAGCAGAACCCGGACAGCACCCGCGACCTGGCGCGTCAGCTAGTGGAGCGCAATCTTTACGCCTCCATGGGCAGCGATTTCCACTTTCCCGGTAGCCACGCCGCCCCCGGCAGTATGAGTTTAGTGCCGCGCACCGCAGCGCCGCCCATATGGCAGCACCCGCGGTTAGTGCACCTGCGCGATGCGTCGCCCGGCCTACTGGCGGTCGGTTAAATCACTGCCCGGTCATTTCACGGCACGGCCAGTGCAAAAATAAGTCAGCTATGCTGTATGTTCAGGGCCTACGGACAGGAGTTACCAATGAGCCAATATTTTCAGATTCACCCGGAAAATCCGCAGAAACGTTTGATTGATCAGGCGATTGCGATCATTCGTAAAGGCGGTGTGGTCGCCTATCCCACTGACTCGGGCTACGCCCTTGGCTGCCACCTGGGTGAGAAAAAAAGCCATCGAGAAGATCAAATGGCTGCGTTCGCTGGATGATAAACACAACTTTACCCTGGTGTGCTCCGACCTCTCGGAAATCGGTACCTACGCCAAGGTGGACAACGATGTGTTCCGGCTGTTGAAAGCCCACACCCCAGGGCCTTACACCTATATTCTTGATGCCACCTCTGAAGTACCGCGCCTGCTGTTGCACCCCAAGCGCCGCTCCATTGGCGTGCGCGTACCGGATCACCGCATTACCCACGCGCTGCTGGCTGCATTAGGCGAGCCATTGATGAGCGTTACGCTGATCCCGGTAGGCGATGACCTGCCCATGAACGACCCGGAAGAGATCCGCGAGCGTTTTGGTGCCCACCTGGATGCCATTATCGACGGCGGCGCCTGCCATTTAGACCCCACCAGCGTCATCGACCTGCGTGAACTGCCGCCGAAAATCATTCGTGAAGGGCGCGGCGATATTGCTCCTTTCGTCGGCTAACAGCACTCTGTAAAGCGAATCCCTGGCGCTTAGGCGTATAGCGCAGGGATTTCTCTGTTTTTATCGTTGTTTGAATGTTCAATAAAAATAAAATAGGATCCTAATGGTTCTTTCGATAATAAAGCGTGATCCTTTAAGGCGAGGAGTCGCCTCGTCTTTTGAGATTGCCTAGCCCAGGAGATCATTCAATGACGAAGCCATTCCCTTCTCGCCTCTGCACCCTTGCCGCTTTAGTCAGCCTGACCGCTTTACCGCTGGCCAGCCACGCGGATAGCGATGATGCCGAAATGTGTGCTCAAAAAGCCTATGCCATGGGCCTGCGCTATCAACAGCAGTCTGCCGAAGCCGCTGCCTTACAGCGTCAAGGGTTTGCCCTCGCCACCTACCGGCTTGAGGATCAGATTGAGGCGCATGGTGGCAGCGACGGCTTGGCGATCATTACCGACCTGGATGAAACGGTGCTGGACAATAGCGCGCTGTTGGTTCGCGATATGCAGGCGTGCCACGACTACACCACCTGGGATACGTGGAAGCATTGGGAGCGTGAAGGCGAGCCGCGTCTGATGCCGGGGGCCAAAGCGTTTCTGGATTTTGCGGATGAGCAGGGCGTGGCCATTTTTACATCTCTGACCGTTACCAGGAGAACGAGGCAGATACCATCACCACCCTGGAGGCGTTAGAACTGCCCCAAGTCTCTGAGCAGAGCGTGATGTTGCTGGGGCCTGCCAAGGCGGAGCGCCGTGCAGAAGTGGTAGATAACCACACCCTGGTGATGCAGCTAGGGGATTCCCTTCACGATTTCGCAGGAGACTTCGCGGGCGCCGACCTGGATCAGCAGCATGCGCTTGTTGAGGAGAATGCCGAACGTTTTGGCAATGATTGGATCGTGTTCCCCAACGCGACCTACGGCGCCTGGAGCGAGGCTGAGTTAGACGCCTGGGAAGCCCCCCACGAAGTGGAGTGATCGGTTAAATAATCACTCCATCCCGCACTGAATAAACGCTGCGCGCCCCGAGTTAGCTATCTGGTTTAGCTGTCTTGGGGTGTGTTTTTGTCTGCGTCTTTCTTCCTCGGATCTTCGCTGTCTTCGTCCAGCCAGGTGCCGCAGCGCAGGCAGTAACGGGCGCGTTTTTCATGGCGTTCGTGACCACAGCCTGGGCAGGCTTCATCTGAGTAACGCTCTTCACGGATCGAGCGAATCACCTGGGCGGAGAAGACTCCGGTGGGCACGGCAATGATGGAGTAGCCCAGCAGCATGAGTACCACCGTAATCGATTTGCCCAGTGAGGTAGCGGGCACAATATCGCCGTAGCCGACGGTGGTCATGCTGACGATGGCCCAATACATCGACATGGGAATGCTGGTGAAGCCTGCTTCGGGGGATTCGATGGTGTACATCAACGCCGCGAAAAGGGTGATCACCATTAAAATGGCGCTAAAAAACAGCAAAATCTGGCGCATGCTGCGTTTCAGCGCATCCATCAATAAACGCGCTTCGCCGACAAACTCCATCAAT
This sequence comes from Vreelandella olivaria, assembly GCA_004295565.1. Taxonomy (GTDB): domain Bacteria; phylum Pseudomonadota; class Gammaproteobacteria; order Pseudomonadales; family Halomonadaceae; genus Vreelandella; species Vreelandella olivaria. Next base: position 817,959 of record AP019416.1, read on the forward strand.
CGAAGAATGCGAAAAATGCGCAGTACTCGCAGCAGACGAACAATCACCAACCCATGGGCACCAGGTACCAAAAGCACTAGCCAAGTGGGCAGCACGGCAATCAAGTCGACAATCCCATAAAAGCTTCTTAAATAGAGCGTCGGCTTTTCCAGGCAGTAAATGCGCAAGAGCAGCTCAATGCTGAACAATAGCGTGAAGGCCCACTCAAGATAGAAGAATAGCTCACCGTATCGCTCGGCATAGCTCTCAACGCTGCCCAGCATAATGACCGCAACGCTGAGCAGAATCGCCGCAATTAAGGCGATATCAAAGGCTTTTGCCCCCGGCGTATCAGACTCAAATATGATGTGGAACAGGCGGGTGCGGAGGCCTTCCGAACCGGGTGTTAGGTGAAAATTCATCGCATCATCCTGAAGTGAGCCTCAATACCGTTCTCAATAGAGTGTTAAAACGCTAGCGTAGCGCGGTTTGGTACGCCAAGCGATGGGCGAGCGCTAACGCTGCTTTACCGTAAACCGTATTGGGCTGGCCATCCTTATCGAGCCCGCCGGAAAGCGCCTGGGCATAGCTGCGCGCGGTATCATCCAGTTCCGGGTGCTCGGCGAGAGTGCTCAGCGCCTGCCGGGCAGCGCTAAGAAAGCTGGCCTGTTGGCTGTCATGGTAGGCGTCCAGCGCCAGCGTGGCGCGGTGTAGCCACTCTGCTGGGGAGTGGGCTTCGGGTAGCGGCCAGTGTTGGGCGCTAAGGGCATTGCCACGGGATGCCTTGCTGCTGTCCGAAGGCCGCAGCGGCACTTGCTCCGCCAGCGTTAAGGCCAACTCCCACAATGCTTCCGGCTCGCCGCCCTTTAATTCCAGCTCTGCTTCGCGAATGGGCGTGCGGTAGCCACCGCTAATAATCTCGCCTTCATCCAACACCAGCTCGATTTGGCTCTCTTGCCCTTGTCCACCCGTTTTTAGCTGCCAGCTACGGCGGGTGAAATCGGTGCTGAGTTGGGGCGCCAGGGCATCCAGCACATGACGAAGCTCGCCTTGAAAAGGGGGGAGTTTGGCGATTGAAGCGAGATCTAGCTGCGGGCCAGCCACCGGCCACTCCCACTCTTCGCGTTGCGAGAGCCCGCCACCACCCTGGCCGGCGGTTTTTACCGTTTGCAGCACCTGGCCATCTACCTGACGCAGGCGCAGCGCAATGCGTGCCTTGGCCAAATCGCCCTGGGGGTATCAAAGTAGGTGTTGGTCAGCGCTTGCTTACGTACGGAATGAGAAGCGAGATGAGGGTGTTGAGCAAGCGCTGCAGGCCCTTGAGGGGTAAGGGCTAGTTTCAGTTCCACTTCCATGGGAGTTAGACTTTTCATGGCGCTAGCCACCTCGTTGTCGTGACATTTAAATGAATATTTGATTACATTTATGAACTTTTCATGACGGCGGCGGGCGCACTCTTTATACTGGCGCCGCCATTTCCCGGCTCCCCGAAAATAGGCTAAAAGGCATTATGGTTACCTCCAATCCTTTTTCTTCGATGTTTGGCCGCTCGCCATTCCAGCCGCTATTGGCCCATATCGTCAAGGCGAATGAGTGCGCCGATCAGCTGTTGCCGTTTTTGAAGCGACCCTGGCTGATGACTGGGACACAGCGGCTGAGCTGCGCGAAAACGTCACCCGTTTAGAGCATGACGCCGATACGCTGAAAACAGAGCTGCGGTTGAATCTACCCAACACGCTGTTTTTGCCAGTGTCGCGCTCTGACCTGCTCGACCTGATCAGCGTACAGGACAAAATCGCCAATAAGGTGCGTGACATTACCGGCATTATGCTGGGGCGTAAAATGCGCGTGCCGGATGAACTGGCCGAGCCGATGCGCAACTACATCCGCACCAGCGTTGCCTGCGTGGCCCAAGCGCGTCAAGCGCTGGAAGAGCTCAAGGATCTGCTTGAGTCCGGCTTTGGCAAAAACGTTTCTGACGTGATGCAGAAAATGATCCGTGAGCTGCACACCCTCGAACACCAAGCCGATGACCAACAGATCACCATTCGTCGCCAGCTGTTCGCGCTTGAAAGCCAGCTACCGCCAGTGGATGTGATCTTTCTTTACAAGATCATCGAATGGGTTGGCGAACTATCCGATCGCGCCGAGCGCGTGGGTAGCCGTCTGCAGATCCTGACTGCCCGCTATGTAATCTTCATGCTGATTATTGCCCAGCACGGTGAAATCTTCATTATTCTGGCCTGTTTGTTTGGCTTCTTTATGGCCTGGGGCGTGGGTGCCAACGATGTCGCCAATGCCATGGGAACCTCGGTGGGGTCGAAAGCGATCACCATCAAGCAAGCCATCCTGATTGCGGTCATTTTTGAATTCCTGGGTGCCTGGCTAGCCGGTGGCGAAGTTACCAATACGATCCGTAAAGGTATTATCGACCCCGAACTGCTACAGGGCGACCCGCAATTACTGGTCTACGGCATGCTGGCAGCGCTGCTGGCGGCGGGAACATGGCTGTTGGTGGCCTCCATGAAAGGCTGGCCGGTTTCCACGACGCACTCGATTGTCGGCGCGATCGTAGGCTTTGCGGTCGCAGGGTTAGGCCCTGCCACGGTGGACTGGGGCGCGGTAGGCAAGATTGCCGCCAGTTGGGTGGTCTCCCCCTTGCTGGCAGGTACCATCGGTTTCGTGTTGTTTAAATCGGTACACCACCTGATTTTCGAGGACGCCAACCCGTTCACTGCCGCCAAACGCTACGTACCCGGCTATGTGTTTCTGGTAGGTTTCATCGTTTCGATGGTCACGCTGACCAAAGGGTTATCTCATGTGGGGTTGGATCTAACCTTCAATCAGAGCCTGTTGCTATCGATCCTGCTGGGCCTGGTAATCATGGGCATTGGCCTGATCATGCAGCGGCGTATCCAGTTCGAGCACAATACCAACGACCACTTCGGCTATGCCAACGTTGAGCGGGTGTTCGGCGTGCTGATGATCTTCACCGCCTGTGCCATGGCCTTTGCCCACGGCTCCAACGATGTGGCGAATGCGGTCGGCCCACTGGCGGCAGTCATCAGCGTGGTGCAAACCGGCGGTGAAATTGGCGGCTCTGCGCTGGTACCCTGGTGGGTGCTGGTACTTGGCGGTAGCGGCATCGTGGTGGGTTTGGTCACCTACGGTCATAAGGTCATCGCTACCGTGGGCACCGGGATTACGGAACTGACCCCCAGCCGCGGCTTTGCCGCTACCCTGGCGGCAGCCACCACGGTGGTGCTGGCCTCGGGCACCGGCCTGCCGATTTCGACGACCCACACGCTGGTAGGGAGCCATTTTAGGCGTCGGCCTTGCGCGCGGTATGGCAGCCCTCAACCTGCGGGTTATCGGCACAATAGCGGCGTCCTGGCTGATTACGCTGCCCGCAGGGGCAGGTCTCGCCATTCTGTTCTTCTTTATGTTCAAAGGCATGTTCGGCTAAATTTAGGCTCGAACGCTTTTAGACACCGTTAAGCGATACCATCACAGCGGCATCTTCATGTTTATCTGCATTAGATTGAGCAGATTTGCATTAGGAGGTGCCGCTGTTTTTGTGCTCTGGTAAAGTAACCCGGTTGGATGTCATAAACGCCTGGTTTTTCTTTCACCTGCTGCCGGAGAGCGGCCCTTGGATACGCGCTTCCCCTTTGTCGATTGGTTCCGTAACGCTTCCCCTACATTAATGCCCACCGGGGACGAACCTTTGTCATCTTAATTGAAGGCGAAGCCATGGCGTCTGGCCGAGGGGAGCAGCTGATTCAGGATTTGGCGCTGCTGCATACCCTGGGTGTTCGCCTGGTCGTCGTGTTCGGCATTCGCCCCCAGGTGCATGAAGCGCTAACGGCCGCAGGCGTAGAGCCCACGCGTATTGATGGCCGCTGGGTCGCCGACCGTGCGGTGATGGCCCATGTGGAGCAGGTCGCCGCCCACCAGCGGCTTTGGCTGGAAGCGCGGCTTTCGCTGGGCCTGCCCAGCACGCCGCTGCACGGGGTTGAGCTAAGCGTTATCTCCGGTAACCTGGTCACCGCCAAACCCCTTGGCGTGCGCGAAGGGGTGGATTTCGACCACAGCGGTGAAGTGCGCCGGGTGCGCGCCAGTGCTATTGAAGGCCTGCTGGAAAAAGGCTCGCTGGTGCTGCTGCCGCCGCTAGGTTTCTCCAGCACCGGTGAGGTGTTCGATTTAGACGCCTCCGAAGTCGCGCAACACGCCGCCGTGGCGCTGAAAGCCGACAAGCTGATTTTGCTCGGCGAATCCGAAGGTTTGGAAGATGAGCAGGGCGCGCTGCTGCGCCAGCTCTCGCCAGCGGAAGCCGAGCCGCGTTTAACCCACGCTGTTCCAGGCAGCGAGTTAGCCCGCCATTTACAGGCCGCCTGCACCGCCGCTAGGGAAGGCGTGGCACGCACGCACCTGCTCTCATGGCGCAACCACGATGCCCTGCTGGGGAGTTGTTCACCCGGGACGGCGTGGGCACCATGATTACTCAGCACCGCTATGAACAGCTACGCCCGGCCACGCTTAACGATGTGGCGGGTTTGTTGGAGCTGCTGGAGCCGCTGGAGCGGAGAGGGATGCTAGTGGCGCGCTCCCGGGAGCGCCTGGAGCACGAAATTGACGACTACATGGTGATCGAGCGCGACGGCATGGTGATTGGCTGCGCCGCGCTGCATGTGTTTACCGACACCAGCATTGCCGAGCTGGCCTGCGTGGCGGTACACGACAACTACCGCGGCGGCGAGCGGGGCGAGCGCCTGGTGGAGGCTTATGGAGCGCCGCGCCCGCCAGCGCGGCTTAACGGAAATATTCGTGCTGACCACCCACACCGCCCACTGGTTTGTTGAGCACGGCTTCCGCGCTGCCAGCCTGGAAGACCTACCGCCACTGAAACGCGAAACCTACAACCACGCCCGTAAATCGAAGGTGCTGGTTAAGCAATTAGCGTAATTCGCGTATTGAAAATTGGGTGGCTAATTAGCAGACCTGGTTTAGCGGGTCGAACTTGGCATTAGCGAAAACAGCTCCGGCTGTTTTTGCGCCTCTGCTGAACAGTGTCGTCGATTGGCGTGTCGTAGGTGTTAAGCAGGTAGCCCAGTACCGAATAGAAACCCACCATGGCGATTAGGTCGATCACCGCCTTGCGCCCGATCGCCTCGGCAAGTTCTGCCTCCTGCTCCTTGGCCAGCATGCGCTTATCGAATAGCGCATCCACGGCGTTGACGATAAGACCATCCACGCCTTCAGGGTTACCGCGAATGGCTGTGATCCGCTGTTTGGAGAACCCCAGGGCGAGTGCACGACTGACATGATGGGCCCACTCGTAGGCTGAGCCCATACGCAGGCCTGCGCGTAGAATCACCACTTCGGTCAGCTCCGGGCCTAATGCATTCTCCTTCACCACGTGCTGGCGCAAGGGCGCCCACGCGTTAAGCAGGGCCGGGTGGTGGGCCATGGTGCGATAAACGTTGAGCGCGCCAGCAAAGCCTTCGCGTAAATCCGCGATCTCCTCAGGCCAATCAGCGTCGGAAACAGGCGGGCAGGGGGAGGGTGTCATGGGTGGGCTCCAGTCAGAGGGTTATTGAGATCGTTGTTTGATTACTCTGCGATAGCCGCGTCGATGGCCTCGGCAATACGCTCAATCATCAAATCGACTTCATCAGGCGCAATGATATAGGGCGGTGCCAGCAAGATATGGTCGCCGTGAATGCCATCAATGGTGCCGCCCATCGGGTAGCTGATCAGGCCACGGGCCATGGCTTGGCGCTTGATCTTGGCGTGAAGCTTGCGAGCCGGATCGAAAGGCGTTTTGCTTTCCCTATCCGCCACCAGCTCGATACCGCGAAACAAGCCTCTGCCGCGAATATCGCCCACATGGGGCGATCCGCCGAGCGTCGCTTCCAGGCCGCTTTGCAGTCTCGTGCCCATGGCGTTTACGTTCGCCAGCGTGTCCGGCCGGGCGATGATCTCGACCACTTTGTTGGCGGCCGCGGCGGCAACAGGGTGGCCAAGATAAGTATGACCATGCTGAAACAGCCCAGATCCATTGGCAAAGCTGGAGTAGATGTTGGCCGATAGCATTACCGCACCGATTGGCTGATAGCCGCCGCCCAACCCCTTGGCGATCGTAATGATATCCGGCGTTACTCCATCTTGTTCGCAGGCGAAGACGGTGCCGGTTCTGCCCATGCCGCACATCACTTCGTCGAGGATCAGCAGTACGCCGTATTTATCGCAAATGGCGCGAACGCGTTTGAAGTAATCCGCCTCAGAGGCCACCGCCCTAAGGTGGCGCCAACGACAGGCTCAGCAACAAAGGCCATCACCTCGTCAGGGCCAAGTTCCAGAATCTTTGCCTCAAGCTCCTCGGCAAGCCGTGACGCGTAGGCCTCGGGCGTCTCATCGGTGCCCTTGTCGCGATAGGCATAGCAGGGCGATACGTGGTGGGTTTCTGGCAGGATGGGCTGAAACTGCTGGCGCCGCATGGCATTGCCACCGGTGGCCAAGGCGCCGATGGTATTGCCGTGGTAGCTCTGGCGTCTGGCAATGATATGCCTCCGCTGGGGCTGATTAATCTCTACAAAGTACTGCCGAGCCATTTTCAGCGCCGCTTCAACGGCCTCCGACCCTCCCGACACCAGGTAGACGTAATCCAGCCCTGCGGGGCTAAATCCACGAGCTTTTCGGCAAGTGCCTCGGCGGCATCAGTAGTGAAAAATGAGGTGTGGGCGTAACAGAGGCTATTGATCTGCGCGCGCATGGCCGCCAACACTTCCGGGTGGGCGTGCCCGACGCTGGTGACTGCCGCACCTCCCGAACCATCCAGGTAGCGACGCCCCGTGGTATCGGTGATATAGACACCCTGCGCCGACGCTGCATGGGGCAGTGCCCCGCCGATACCACGGTGAAGAATACGTGTCATAGCCCCTGGCCCTCATTGTCAAACGGTGAGTAATTCACATAACAAGGAGATTGGCACACTCACAAAGATATTTGCAACAAGTAAATCATTTTAATATAGTTTGAATCATATGGATCATTTTCTCACAGAGCCAACCCTTATTTCTTCACAGAGCCAACCACTATGCAGCCAAGCGATACGCTGAGAGAGCAGATTATTGCCCAGTACGATGCCATGTCTGCGCAGCTGCAACAGGCCGCTCGCTACGTGCTTGAGCATCCGGAGGAAGTGGCGCTGGTCTCCATGCGCGAAGTGGCGCGCTATGCGGATGTGCAACCCGCCACTATGACAAGGCTTGCCAAGTACTTGGGTTTGCCTGGGTATGATGAGCTTCGGGCGCAGCATGCGGCGGCGCTGAGGCAGGAAGTGATGGCTTTGCGGCGAAGGTTCGCCAGCGGGGCGATGAAGGCAGTGAAAGGGGAGCAAGCGATACGGCATCGCGTATGCTTCAAGGAGTGAGTGCCCAGTTGGCTTCGCTCTGCGAGCCCGATTCGCTCCGACGCCTGGAAGCCACAGCCGATAGGTTGCGATCTGCAAGAAAAGTGTACGTGCTGGGTTTACGTTCCAGCCATGCCATTGCCTGGCACTTCCATTACGTGATGACCCTATTGGGCGAACGTTCGGTTCACCTGGATGGGCCTGGGGAACTGGCGGCGATGGGCTAATTCGTGCCACATCTGAGGATGTATTGCTGGTTATCTCCATCAAGCCTTATGCAAAGAATGCGTTGGAACTGGCCCAACTGGCAAAAGAGCAGGGGGTGGGCGTTGTTTCTATCACCGATAGTGAAGTGTCGCCGCTGGTAGCGCTGTCAGAGCAGGCTGTTTTTTGCCCCACGGAAAGCGATAGCTTCTTCCATACGCTAACTCCCGCGTTAGCCGTCTCGGAAGTGCTGTGCAGTTTATTGGCGGAATTCGACCGGCCTAAGACGCTAGAGGCGTTGCAGCAGGCGGATGAACACCTCTCGCATCTCACTACCTATGCAACCGCTATTCCCAGGCGGCAGTGAGAGGCGAGGCCAGTCAGGCATATTGCTCTGAGTAGATCATTACTTAAACCGACCAGCGTTTTGTCATTTTTGGCAGTTTTGTTTAATGCGCCGAGACAGGCGCTCTAACAATACATGTTCTGTACCTGGCGTTGCGACCTCCTGCAGAGCCTCTATTACAGCGGGTAAAACGCTGAGTATCTCATCGGCGAGATGTGCGCCTACACTCATGAAGTAAGCAGGTTTAAATCCTAGCGCCTGGGCGAGATGCAAGGTGTGAGCGTTCGATACTGCCGGGCTGATCGACACCAGCAATTCGAAGAGCAAAACGGTTAGAGAGACCGCTATAGAGCGTCGTGCACATGAGATCGTAAAACGGGGCTAGTTGAACGCCCTGCGGCGTTTGCAATATAGAGAGGTTTTGGCGTGGCTGTCATTGTTACCAATAAACAGGTTGAAAAAAACCACTGCGAAAAACGCAGCAGGTCTTTAGCGGGAACACCCGCTGCCTGAAGTAACTGCCGACACTCAATGAGGCCCGGCCCTCCGTCGCTTTCGTATTTGAGGGTGGAAGGTGTCCCTGCTAATTGGCAAATATCTAGCTGGTGATAACGCTGTAAGTTGCCGTGCTCATCATAAAAACGGTCATAGCGCTTAACTAAACAGGCGCGTGTTTGAGGCTGGAAGGTCGTTTCAGCTACCCCTAGCGCTAATGCGGCGGCTAGTTGCATACAGAGCGTTTCATTAAGCGCAGAACACCAAACGCCTTTCAAGCCACGGATATCCGGTTTCAAAATATGGCTTGAAGGCGCGGCCCCTTCAGGCAACGCCGGGCTGCCATCGGCGAGTACCATCAGCAGCAGTTTATTTTGAGCGCCCGCTAGTGAAATTCGCGCTTGGGGAGCAAGCTGCCCGGTTAATTCACCCTGGGTGTCGTTATGCAGAAAGTCGTTTATAGCTTCCCAGTTCGTCCTGCGATAGCTGGCTGGTCGAGGCGTTTCACCTTGCGGGAGTAGGGTATAGCCACTCGCCGTATCACCGCCAATCGACCTTAAAAGACCAAAAACAGTGGTGGTGTGGTGGCGTAGCTCAATATAGCGACGTAGCTCGCCTTCAGGCAGCAGGTTTTCGAAGTATGCCAGCACATTATCGCCGCTATGCCGTTGTTGAGTCAGCGGTAGCTGGGGCGAAAGGCTATTCGCTTGGTTATTGGCTAGCCACTCCTGGGTATAGTCAAACCGCAACGGCTGAGTGTTATGCAAACGCCCGACATGTAGTTCCCCCCAGAACAGGTCAAGCGCTTCGCTATGGGCGGCCATGGTGATTCCCTTTGCGCTGTATAACCACTTCCAAGCCCATTAGATCCAACACATCGAGCACTTTTGTAGCTGCAGGGTTGGCTTGCCGCGCTCAAGATCGACGATAAAGCGGTTGCCTGTACCTGCAAGCCCGGCAATATCACTTTGCAGCAACGATTGATCACGCCGGGTTTGTTGAACGAGTTTGCCCAGCTCTTCACTGTTGCGAATACGTTTTGCACTCTCTATCTGGGAGGTCATAGCGACTGTCCGATAAAATTACCGTACGGTAATGATAGACCATATTAGCGATCAAAACGCTATGATTATTCCCGATCGGTAATTTTCAGTGATTAGAGAGGCTTCCTGAAAGGAAATATTCCCGAGCGGGAATATTTTGGCATTGCCGTGATTTTATGCATAGTGTTCTAACAAAGGGTGGCTCAAAGCCACCCCGGGAATGCGCGCTATATCTTAATAAGAAAAGCTTAAGTATTTAAGATAACGCCACCATTCAGGTGCATGGTCTGGCCGCTCATGTAGGAGGACTCCTCGCTGGCCAAATAGACGTACGCAGGCCCCATTTCGCTGGGCTGCCCAGCGCGATTCATGGGCACCTGGCCGCCGAATGACGCCACTTTCTCATCCTCAAAGCTGGCGGGAATCAGCGGCGTCCACACTGGCCCTGGCGCCACGGCGTTTACCCGAATACCACGATCCATCAGCGACATCGCCAACGAACGCACCAGCCCCTGAATAGCGCCTTTGGTGGCGGTGTAATCGATCAGCGTGTCGTTGCCCTTGAAGGCATTGATCGATGAGGTGGCGATAATGGTGTCACCCTTGCTGAGGTGCGGAAGGGCCGACTTGGTAAGGTAAAAGTGGCTGAAGAGATTAGTCTGAAACGTACGCAGTAGCTGATCATCGGGGATCTCGGTAATGTCATCCCAATCGTACTGTTCGGCGGCGTTATTGATGACGATATTGATCTTGCCGAAGTGGTCGAGGGTGCGCTTGACGATCTCACGACAAAACGCTGGCGCTGCCACATCGCCTTTCAACACCAAGCAGCGGCGGCCTTCGGCTTCCACCAGCCGCTTGGTCTCTTCCGCATCTTTGGTTTCTTTAAGGTGCACGATCACACTGTCGGCACCTTCGCGGGCGTAATGAACGGCGACTGAGCGCCCTATGCCGCTATCGCCACCGGTAATAATCGCGACCTTGTCCAGTAACTTATCGGCGCCCCGGTAGCTTTCACGGATGTATTCGGGCTCCGGGCGCATGGCGTATTCATCACCGGGCTGTTTATCCTGGTGCTGGGGTGGTTGGTGTTGATCACTCATGTGCGGTCACTCCTTTGTTTGCACAGAAATCGCTGGCACAGAAATCGTTCAAGACGAATGGGTGCTGTGTGGGCCATCCGACGCCTACCCATTCCTCGGGAGGGCGTTACCCATAAACGTAGACCAAAGGCGTAGGAACAAGCAAACCCAACGCTGAGGGAAGATGTTAATCGAGAGCTTTGCGATATTGAACTGTTTTCTTATGCCTGCGTTTTTATTTATTAACTCTATATTTAATAACCTATGTTAATAAAAAAATATTTATAGAAGGGTGAGTGGCTATAAATTGACAATAAAAGAATGGCCGCTATGTTTTGTAGGTGGCACGTCTGTTAAATAAAGCAGTGTAATTAGTTAAGTATTAGTGCTTGTTTTGTTTAAGTGCATAATTGTGTTGATTAATTACACACAGTAGTAGATGTGCACTGACGTTGATTTTGTTTCACCACGGATGCTGACAAGTGAGACGACAAGGAGGAAGTGACAGATGATCGATCAAGGAAAACAGCCGAACCCAGGCTCTCCCAGCCCGCCAGACGCCTCAACAGAGACGCTCAAGCAGCAAGGGCGAGAGACTGTCCATGAGGTAAGCGAAGCGGCACAACACCAAGCTGAAGGCTATTTCAATCAACAGCGTGATTATGCAGCGGAACAGTCGCATAAACTAACCAGTGTTCTGCAAAAATGGCTGACGAGTTTGATAACCAGCAGCAGCCCTTTTCTCTAAACAAGCGAAAAAGTTTGCAGATACCACCGAGCGTTTTTCACATAACTTGCGTGGCAAAGATTTACGCAACGTTTGTCATGAAGCGCAAAGCTTTAGCCGTCGTGAACCCGCGCTATTTATGGGTGGTTTAATTGCAGCCGGTTTTTTAGCAACACGTTTTCTGCGTAGTTCAGGCCAGCACTCGCACAGTGAGGGCTCCCACCACCATTATTCAAATCCGACAGATGAGCGCTCTACGGGGCTTCCCATGCAGGAAAACGTTCCTGCCGGGCAGGCCTCATCAGTAAGCCAGGCATCAAGCCTGTCTGGTAGCTCCGTTCCGGGTAATGGGGCAGTAGGTGCATCGGGTCGAGAAATGGAATGCCCTAACCAGGGGCCGGGAGGCAAAGAATGGATTCGGAAAACAAACCTACGTCGCAAGGCTCGTCGGTAGGCTCGCTACTCTCCACGGTGATGCACGAAATTAGCTCGCTGGTGCGCAATGAAGCTGAGCTTGCCAAGACCGAAATGTCAGAGAAAACCCATCAGGCCATGGCGGGGATTGCTTCGATCGCCATAGCCGGTGCGGTGCTGTTAGGCGGGTTTCTAACCCTGCTGGCTGCTGCGGTGTTTCTGCTCAATGAAATACTGCCGCCTGACACCACGCCCTGGCTGTCGGCGCTGATTGTGGGCGGGGTGGTGACGGTGATTGGCATCATCATGCTCAAAGCGGGCCAAAAGAAGCTCCAGGCGCGCAGTTTAATGCCTACTCGGACGATGAGTAGTTTGCATAGTGATAAGGCGGTTGCCCAGAAGCATCAGCACAACCTCAAGGAGGAGTTGAAATGACGGATCATGACAACCAGCGAAGCTCGGAAGAGATTGAAAAGGATATCCATCAATCCCGTGAGCGCCTCGATTCCACGCTGAACGAGATCGAAGAGCGCTTCTCTCCACAGCAGTTGCTGAATACGTCCTACGACTATTTGCGCCATGGCGGTGCCAACGAATTCGTGGCGAACTTGGGCACCACTATTAAGCAGAACCCACTGCCTTTCCTGGTGACGACGGCGGGCTGGGCTGGATGATGCTGTCACAGCGCCAGCCGCATCAAGACCAGCATCGTTATGGTCACAGCGGTTCTTATGGCTCACCGGGTATTCCCGTGCATGAGGGCACCCACCCTAATGCCGCTATGCATGCTCACTCAACGGGCGATGCCGGTCGAACGGAGCACTCAAGCGACGGCCAAGGCCGTATGAGTGAGATGACCCATAAAGCCAAGGATTCTGCTCATCACCTGGGCCAGAAAGCCAAGCAAACGGCACAACAGTGGGGCGATAAGGCGCACCACATGGGAGATACCATGCGGGATTCCACCTCTCATCTACAGCATGGTGCTCACGACAACCTGCACAACATGGGCCAGCGTGCGCACCGTGCAGAGCGCCAGGCTTCCGATTTTATTCAGGAGCATCCACTAGTGGCTGGCGCGCTAGGGTTTGCGCTAGGCGCCGCTTTGGGCGGTATTTTCCCTGCCACCAGAAAAGAAGACGAGTATATGGGCGAGTACCGTGACCGGGTTCTTCATAAGGCCGCTGAAACGGGCCAAGCGCAGGCGGATAAAGCCCAGCACGCGATACACGAGAAAGCCGAGTCGTTTAAGGGGGATCGCAACCTTCCAGTGCCAAGGCAAACGACACAAATACCAGTGGCGAGAATGTCAACGCGCCGCAGGATAGGGCGTCAGGTCTCGCTGTTTCCCCACCCCATTTGCTGAAAGGCACAGCTCAGGCTTGGCAGGTTCGAGTACGCCTTCTGGTAACACGCAAGGGTCGGGCACTAACCGCACGCCCTAAGGTGTCTATTTGGCTGCTAATCCCAGCGGCCGAAGAAACCCAGTCCACTAGGTAAGGAGTAAGCAATGACTCAAGTTCCCGATAAAGACAAGAAGGCCCCTAAAGAGCAGGGTGACCACCACGATGAAGCCAATCCGATGCCGGATACCCATCATGTAAACCCGGAGTCCGATGACGATAAAAAGTCAGGCAGGGATGCCAAGAAATAAGCGATGCAAGATCGTTTAGGTCAAGGCTAAACAACAAAGGCGCTACTTCCGGTAGCGCCTTTTCTATTAGCGCTAAACCTCTATGTTGATAGAAGACGTTGATACGGAAACGTCACCTAGCGAGGTGGGTAGTAACTGCCCCAATGAGGAGTAGAGGGCGTCAGAGGTGGATGCCGCAACCGCGTGATCCGTCTTTTCCATGATCTCTTCTGCTTTCTTTAGCTCACGACGGGCTTCTTTATCTTCTTCGTTCAGCCTAATCTTGAGCATGTTAACGGCTTCGCGTAGCTCTTTTGCGCGTCAGTCAGTACGCCGCGTAGTGCGTGTTCACTAGCGCTGGGGCCACTGTTTTTGAACGGTTATCTTCATTCTGAATGAGGTTGGGCAGGCTAGGTAATACGCCGAGCTCGGTGGCTTCATCGCCTTCCGGCTCGCCCGCTGCTTTCTCGGCCTCTTGCTCCGCCTTTTCCTCAGCACTCCTCTCAGCATCTTCCTCGGCTGTTTGTGCACTGGCTTCGGCTTGCTGCGCATCACTCGACACACTTGCCTGAGCGCTCTCATCGCCACCCGCCTGGGCCCCGGCTGATTCAGTTCCGCTGGGTTGAGCTACCGCTGTTGGAGCTGCTGCCGATGCAACTGCTGGCGTCGAAACCACTGAGGGATGGCGGTCATGCCGGCACCACCGCCCCTGGCTGTTCAACAGCTTCGCCGCGCCGGCCAGCTCACGGGCAATGCTCTTGAGCTCCTTAGCCATATTTTTAAGCTGTTCAGGCGAGGCGAAGGCCATCATGGCTTTCAGCATTTCAATCCGCTGGCGCAGGAAGCCCACTTTATCGGTTGCCTGCTGCTGGGCGGCTTCCTTTGGAGTTGGCAGCGAAGCCAAGCTCTCCAACGCTTCCTGCTGCTTTTAAGACGCTTGGTGAACGGGTCGTCTTCCGCAGGCGCGGCTGCAGGCTCTCTTCTGCGGTTCAACGCGTGTAGAGGCTAAAAACTGCGGCTTATCCTGGCGCTGATTAATAAACGTGAATGATGAAAATCCAATCTTCATGGCGGTATCCTCTCCTCATTGTTAGAAGATATCGACCATTTAGCTTCGGTCTTTAACCCCGGTCTTTAACCCCGGACTTTAGACGCCGCTTAACTTCCACGCTTAGCCTACCTTCGCCCAGCTTCAGTTTCAGCTTCTGGCCGGGCTGGGTATCTTCTGCACGACGAATGACCTGGCCCTGCTCATCCTGGGCAATCGCATAGCCGCGCCCCAGCACCGCCAGCGGGCTGACCGCGTTTAGCTCACGGGCGGCGCTGGTTAAGCGTGTTTGGCGACTTTCCAGCTGGCGCTGCATGGCACTGCCCAAACGGCGCTGTAGCTGGCCCACACGTTCGCTTTCCGCGCGATGCAAGCGGGCCATATCCTGGCTGGCCAAGCGCCTGCTCAGCTGTGTTACCTGGGCTTTTGTTGGGTGAGCGTTAGCTGCATAGCGCGATTCAAGCGCTGGTTGAGGGCGGTTAAGTGCTGGCGCTGGCGGTTGAGCTGCTCGCCGGGGTGGCGCAGCTTGGCGCGCAGGGTATCCAGCCGCTGGCTGTCGCGCTCCAGGCGGGCCTGCATGGCTCGCTGTAAACGGCTATGCTGATGCTCCAACTGGCGCTTAAGGGTGTTTTGATCCGGCACCAGGCGCTCAGCAGCGGCAGAAGGGGTGGGCGCGCGCATATCGGCGGCAAAATCCGCCAGGGTGACATCCACTTCGTGGCCCACCGCCGACATTACCGGCAGCCGGGAGTGAAAAATCGCCCGCGCCAAGTGCTCGTTATTAAACGCCCAGAGGTCTTCCAGGCTGCCGCCGCCACGGGTAATCAGCACCACATCCCGTTCCGGGTCTAGCTTCGCTTGGCGGTTTAATAGCCCTAGGGCCGAAATCATTGCCGGGGCGGCTTCTGCACCCTGCACCGGCACCGGAATCAGCGTCACATCCGCCAGCGGCCAGCGGGCTTCCAGCACCGCCAGCACATCGCGAATCGCCGCCCCGGTGGCCGAGCTTAAAATCAGCAGCTTGCGGGGTGGAAAGGGCAGCGGCCGGGCGTTGGCAAACACGCCTTCACCTTCCAACTGCGCTTTTAAACGCTCAAAGGCCGCCAGAAGCTCGCCCAAGCCCGCCGCCTGAACGGCGTCGGCAATCAGTTGGTAATCGCCGCGGGGCTCGAACAGCGACACTCGCCCGCGCAGCTTGACCTGATCGCCGTCGCGCATGGGCGCCGATACAAACCGCGCCCGCTGACGAAACAGCGCACAGCGGATCTGCGCCCGGTCATCCTTCAACGTGAAATAGACATGCCCGGAAGCGGGGCGGGAAACGTTAGAGAGCTCGCCCTCTACCCACACTTTCGCCCACATCGCGCTCAAGGGTCTGCTTGGCGCGCTGGTTGAGTTGGCTGACGGAGAGGGCAGTAGGTATCTCTTTATTCATCGCTATCTCTTATGTGAGCGTGTCTGGAAAGGCCTCGTTCAACCACTTGATGAAGTTGCGCTTGGCTTTAAATTCGCTACGTAACTGCGACAGCTGTTGTGCGAAAGCGGTGTATTGAGCTGGCGTTTCCAGGCTCTTCTTCAGTTCCTTCAGCAATGCGATGCCTTGGCGATAGCCCTGTTTATTGGTTTGTTTCACATACAGCCGTACCAACCGCAGGTACAGCGGTATCTGGGCATCGGGAGAGGGCAGGGCTTTGGCTAGTTGGTACAGCAAGTGAGCTGATACAGGGTGCTCCGCGCACAATGCCTGGGCATCGTCCAGACGCCCTTCGTGCAAGTAAATTTCCAATAAACTATCTTTCGCCTGCTGCGCCAAGTAGAAAGGCACCTTCTCCGACGGGTGGGTGATGCGCTCTAACAGCCAGTCACAGGCCCGCTGGCGATAATCGGTGGCTAGCTGATGTGCTTCCATTAGCGCTACTAGCTGCCGGTAATCCTCCAACTGTTGAGTGTGCTGATAAATCCCCCACTGTTGCTCTGCCGCCGCGTCTGCTTCACCGCGATGCAGCTTTAGGCGTATCTCAAGCCGGTTGCGTTCAAGCCGCCATCGAGAATCGTTTTTGCCTCGTACTTAGCCGCATAAGTTAGCCATTCTTCCACCTGATCCCAGGCTTCATACTCAATACACTGTTCAGCGGCCTCTAGGCAGTCCTTCTCATCGCTGATGGTTTTCTGATACAGCGCCAGTATAGCGGGCAAGTCACCGGCGGCTTGCGCGCGTTTGAGTAACGGATCGCGCAGGCGTATTAAGCGGTAGCGCTCTTCCCATTCCATGGTGGCCGCTGCTTGGTTCGGCAGCTCATCCAGGGCTTGTTGCAGGCGCTTATGGTAGGCGTCTTGGCTCGCCTGGCTCAGAACATCCAAATAGGCATCGGGAATGGGTGGGTATCGATCTTCTTCCCCGCCAAACGATTTTTCGTAGAGATAGCCAGCTAGCTTGTCGGCCGGCCAGTCGAGCCGCTTTACGGTCTGAATGTGCAACGTGTAAGAGGTGTTCGCAGTGGAAACGGAAGCCGCCGGAGTCATCAATGGTTTCCAGTGCTTTATCCAAGCGCGCGAGTGCGTAGTCCACCAACGCCAAACTTTTCTCTGCAGGCAGTTGCGGCGCCTGCTCGGCAAGCTGTTCTATAACGGCTTCAGCTTTGCTGAAATAGTGACTCACTTGAGAGTAACGGAACAACCCGCGATTGATGGGGAATGCAGCGGTGATGCGTTTTTCAGCGCTTTGTGATCTAGCACGCCAAGTGCCGCATCCGCTTTCAACGACCACTGTTGGTGCAGCACCGGGTCATTTTCAATAAGCGTTAGCAGCGTTTCGACCAGCGAGGGTTTATCTAACGTCTCTAAGTAAGCGTGAATGCGATCTGACGTGTCGCCCTCTGCCAACTGTGCTTGTTTGGCATGCTCGGCGCGGTACGCTAGGGCAACGGCCACGCAATGCTTGCAGAAATCAATGCCTTCTGAGGCAGGGCAGTTACATCCCCCTGTCAAGCCACGCTTGGTTAACTTCAATGCCACATGGTAAAGCTCGCTGCCCTCGACGTCAGCGCTAATGGTGGCACCGCTTTTATCCCAGTTGATCACCATGCCCTGTTGGTAATATTGAACCCCTCGGGCAAAAGCCGCGTCACCCGCCAGCATCATCAGCTGTGAGTCTGAAATTAACGTCTCATCCATTGTCGCTACCTGCCACTTCTGTAGAGCTAAATGACGTATAGGCTAACATTAACCGCAGGGTGCTGACTGTCACGGGGTATGCGCTAGCAGCGAGCCAAGCAGAAGCAGTGACGTGGAGTAGGGCAGTGGCATTGCTGGGACACCCTCAAAACGCTATAATAGGCGATTAACCTTTCACGCCCCACTTCCTCTCAATCAGGGTGTTGCCGCTATGCTACGTATGGCCCAAGAAGCACTAACGTTCGATGACGTTCTCCTCGTTCCCGGCTTCTCCGATGTTCTTCCCAAGGATGTCAGCCTCAAAACCCGCCTGACCCGCAATCTCTCGCTCAATATTCCGCTAATCTCTGCTGCGATGGACACCGTTACCGAAGCGCGTCTAGCGATTGCGATGGCCCAGGAAGGCGGCATCGGCATCATCCATAAGAGCATGGCCATGACCCAGCAAGCCGCTGAGGTACGCAAGGTCAAAAGCACGAAAGCGTGATTGTGAAAGACCCGGTCACCGTTAGCCCCAAAGCCAAGCTCGAAGACCTGCTTACCATGGCGCGTGAATACGGCTTCTCCGGTTTCCCCGTAGTGGAAGGCGAAACCCTGGTGGGTATTGTGACCGAGCGTGACATGCGCTTCCAGCCCAACCACGGCGACAGCGTAGCGGACATCATGACCCCCGCGAGCGCCTGGTGACCGTCAAGGAAGGCACCGATCTCGAAACCAGCAAAGCCAAAATGCGCGAACACCGCATTGAAAAATGCTGATCGTTGATGACGAGTTCCACCTGCGCGGCCTGGTGACCTTCCAGGATATCGAAAAGCCCGCACCTACCCAATGGCCGCCAAAGACAGCGATGGCCGTTTGTTGGTCGGCGCGGCGGTCGGCACCGGCCCGGAAACGCCGGATCGCGTTGCGGCACTGGTGGAAGCCGGGGTAGACGTGATTATCGTCGATACCGCCCACGGTCACTCCAAAGGCGTGATTGACCGCGTACGCTGGATCAAAGAGAACTTCCCGGCCATTCAGGTGATTGGCGGTAACATCGCCACCGCCGGTGCGGCCCGTGCGCTGGCTGAAGCGGGCGCGGATGCCGTTAAAGTCGGTATCGGCCCTGGCTCAATCTGCACCACGCGCATCGTGGCAGGCGTAGGCGTACCGCAAATCAGCGCGGTTTCCAACGTCGCCGAAGCGCTCAAAGAGTACGACATTCCGCTGATTGCCGACGGCGGCATCCGCTACTCCGGTGACCTGGCCAAGGCGATTGCCGCTGGCGCCAGCGCCGTAATGGTCGGTGGCCTGCTGGCCGGTACCGAAGAAGCACCGGGCGAAGTCGAGCTTTACCAGGGCCGTACCTACAAAGCCTACCGGGGCATGGGCTCCATGGGCGCCATGTCGCAAAACCAGGGCAGCGCCGACCGCTACTTCCAGGATAAGAGCGAAGGCGCCGAGAAGCTGGTGCCGGAAGGCATTGAAGGCCGCGTTCCCTATAAAGGCATGATGGGCGCTATCGTCCACCAACTGATGGGCGGGCTGCGCGCCTCCATGGGCTACACCGGTTGCCGCGATATTCAGGAAATG
The DNA here is from genome assembly GCA_004295565.1 of Vreelandella olivaria. Taxonomy (GTDB): domain Bacteria; phylum Pseudomonadota; class Gammaproteobacteria; order Pseudomonadales; family Halomonadaceae; genus Vreelandella; species Vreelandella olivaria. Next base: position 837,090 of record AP019416.1, read on the forward strand.
CGCACCAAACCGGAGTTTGTACAGATTACCGGCGCTGGCTTTAACGAATCCCACGTCCACAACGTGCAGATCACCAAAGAAGCTCCCAACTATCGGGTGAGCTAACCAGCGTAGTTAGTTAAAACGGCGGCGGGCACCACAGCTCGCCGCTTGCTTTTGGCCTTACCAGCGGCCCCCACACCGCTTAACCGAGACCCCGCCATGAGTGACATTCACGCCCATAAGATTCTGATTCTCGACTTTGGCTCGCAGTACACCCAGCTGATCGCCCGCCGTGTTCGTGAGATCGGCGTTTATTCCGAAGTCCGCGCGTTTGATATCACCGAAGAAGAGATCCGCGAATACAACCCCAACGGCATTATCATGGCCGGTGGCCCGGAATCCGTGACGGAACTGGACTCCCCGCGTGCGCCCCAGTGCGTGTTTGAAATGGGCCTGCCGGTGTTTGGTATCTGCTACGGCATGCAGACCATGGCCGAGCAGCTAGGCGGTAAAGTAGAAGGCTCTAACCAGAGCGAGTTCGGTTACGCGCAGATCCAGATCGACGTCGATAACGCCCTGTTCAACGGCATTAAAGACCACGTAGACACCGCTTCCGGCAAGGCCCTGCTGGACGTATGGATGAGCCACGGCGACAAGGTGGCCCAAGCACCTGATACCTTCACCGTGACCGCTTCCACCCCAACTGCCCGATTGCCGCCATGGCCTGGGAAGAGAAACAGTTTTACGGCGTACAGTTCCACCCGGAAGTGACCCACACCCTGCAAGGCCAGCGCATTCTTGAGCACTTCGTGCTGAATATCTGTAAAGCCGAAAACTCTGGACGCCTGCGCAAATCATCGAAGACCAGGTACAGCGCGTGCGCGAGCAAGTGGGCGACCGCCACGTACTGCTCGGCCTTTCCGGCGGTGTGGATTCTTCCGTAGTTGCCGCGCTGCTGCACAAAGCGATTGGCACCCAGCTGACCTGCGTATTCGTCGACAACGGCCTGCTGCGTAAAGCAGAGGGCGACCAGGTCATGGAAACTTTCGCCAAGCATATGGGCGTGAAGGTAATTCGCGTAGACGCCGAAGACCTGTTCCTCGGCAAGCTGGCGGGCGAGAAAGACCCGGAGCTGAAGCGCAAAATCATCGGCAACACCTTTATCGACGTGTTCGATGAAGAAGCCAGCAAAATTGAAGGCGTCGATTTCCTCGCCCAGGGCACCATCTACCCGGACGTGATCGAATCCGCTGCCTCTAAAACCGGCAAAGCCCACGTGATCAAATCCCACCACAACGTCGGTGGCCTGCCGGAAACCATGAAGCTCAAGCTGGTCGAGCCGCTGCGCGAACTGTTTAAAGACGAAGTGCGCAAACTCGGCCTGGAACTCGGCCTGCCCTACGACATGGTCTACCGCCACCCCTTCCTGGCCCCGGCCTGTGCGCATCCTCGGCGAAGTCAAAAGAGTACGCCGACATCCTTCGCGACGCCGACGCCATCTTCATCGAAGAGCTACGTGCCTCTGGCTGGTACGAAAAAACCAGCCAAGCCTTTGCCGTGTTCCTACCGGTGAAATCGGTAGGTGTAGTAGGCGACGGCCGCCGCTATGAATGGGTCATCGCGCTACGCGCGGTAGAAACTATCGACTTCATGACCGCCCGCTGGGCGCACCTGCCCTATGAGCTGCTGGAGAAGGTTTCTAACCGGATTATCAATGAGTTGGGTGGGGTTTCTCGGGTTACTTATGATGTTAGTAGTAAGCCGCCTGCTACTATTGAGTGGGAGTGAGTGCTTACTCGCTAGCTCTTTATAAACCCGCCGTAGGCGGGTTTTTATTTTATTGATATATTAATTTATCCACAGTTTTTGAGTAGTATCAGAGCTCTATAAAAATGATTTTAGGTGTTTTGTAATGGGAAAAATTTTGGAGTCACTAGTTGCTTTAGGTGAAGATGAGTTTACTAAAGAAATATTAAAGCCTCTTTTGAGGCAATGGGTTACGAAAGAGTAGAATTTAATGGTGGGCCATACGAAAAGGTAAAGATTTAATAGCTCAGCGACGTATACCGCCTATGAAAGAAATGTTTGTAGTTTATATTCAATCTAAAAAATAGGCAATTCTCAGAAAACGTTTGATGGTGCGAAGTTTACCTCATTAGTACATCAATTGAGACAGTGTTGTACTACAACTGTAAAAGATAATGAAGGAAATGAGTTAAAGCCTAATCTCGTTTATTTAGCATGCCCTGAGCAAATAAAGACTAGGTTTCTTGATGAAGTAATGTCTCAGATGATAGGTTTGCCAATAGAGGTGCGACCTTATGATGGAGTGCAAATAATCAATGATATAAGAGATTATAAACCAGAGCTTCTTGAAAACTTCTTCCAATGGGTGAAAAGTTAACTCAGTATTCCACTAGTCTAGATAATAATGAAGAGTTGCTACAAGCGCTCAAAAGTGAGAATAAAGTTATTTTTAACGACTACTATAGTGATTTAAGTTTTTGTAGGATACTTTGATAGCAATCTTCTTCTTCACTTAAATGTTGTTCTTGTCAAAGATACGATAAATATACTTGAAGATTCATGGGGGTGACAAGAAAAGAAATTTTATTGCTGAAAGAGAGTCATAATATTTCTGTATTGACACAAGATGTGTCTGAGATAGAGAGTGTTTTTGAAAAGTGGAAGGAGGATTATGAATCCATAGAAAATAAAAGTATAATTCAGGAGGTTGATTTAATAGAAAAAGAAATATTAGATTTAAACAATAAGTTGCAGTCTAAAATTAAAGAGCAAAAGAAGAGTTGAATTTTAGTGGTAAAATTGAAAGGCTTAGTCTTGAGGAAGATGAATATAAAAGAAGATCAAAATTATTACTGAAATTGAGTTTTTTATAACTCAAATGAATGTGTTGATTTAAAATTTGAAATAAGTAAAAAGAAGAGTCGATAGTTTTTATAAAGAGCTAGATGTGTTTGTTGAACTCTTGTCTAAAAGAAATTCTCTTGGCGAAAAGCTGAATTTTTTAAAGAGCAAAAGTACCTGCTCCTTTGTATAAGCTGGAAATTGATTTTAAAGTGATTGATGATAGAGTTAAATCTATAAGAGAAAGATATCTTAATGGCGTTGAAGATATTAATAATCGAGTTATGAATTTTCTAGATTTGAAGGATTTTCTTTCAGAGATAGAAAGCTCATTATCTTTTATCGCATATTAGAAGTAGTGAAAGCTTTCTCAATGAAGCAATAGAATTTAAAGTTAGTGCGTCAGGTAAGGATCGAGTATCAATTTCTCCCCATGATGTATTTGAAACTAAACATGATATTGCTATATACGGGGAGCAGGAGTTGGTAAAACAACAACCTTGAAAATGTATGCAAGTAGGTATGCTAAAAAGACAAGCCTGAAGTTATTTATGTTCCACTCAATAGCTTGGTTTCTAAATATAGTAGTTTTTAAAATCAAATAAAAGTGTAACTATTTTAGAAAATAATTTAATAGCCTCATTAGTTCTAATGAGCAAAAGTCTAATTGTCAATAAAGAAAATATTCGAGAAGTAAATAATATTTTTCGCTAGGCGGGACGCTAATTCTAGATGGCCTGGATGAGGTTTATAATACTATTCCTAATATACTTTTAGAAATATCTAGTTTGAAGTCAAAAAGCCTAATCTTCAGTTGATAGTATCAAGTAGAGACTGCGTAAGTTATTTAAAAGATATAAGCTTCTTAGGTATAACGCTACTCCCGTTTACGAAGCCCCAACTTATAAAATTTATTAATGGATGGTTTGATGATAGTGCTCAAGCCAATAAGTTAATTAGTGCTATAGAGAAAAAGATATCTTTGAAAATATAAGAACTCCACTTTTAGCGACTATAACTTGTTCATTAGTAGAGAAAGGTATTGATGCACCTTCTACAGAAAATGAAATATATTCGCAAAGATTGCGTTTGTTAACTGGAGATTATGATGTTCATAAAAAATAAATAGACAAAAACACTAGTGATATGCTTAGACGATGCGCAAAGAAAATAGCATTTTATATGCATAGAAAAGGTGTAAGGAGTATGCAGAAAAACGAAATTATAAAATATATAAAATCTGATTTTGGTGAAAGCTTTAATGAGCAATTGTTGGAAAGTTGCGTTGTTGATTTAATTGATCCTTGTAATGTTATTGTTTACGATTCTCATTCGGACAGCTACACGTTTGGGCATTTTAGGTATCAAGAACATTTGGCTTCAGAAGAAATTAGTTCTAATAGAGAAGTAGATATACTTGAACTTTTGTTTGATGATTGGTGGAGGGGGCTCTATGCTTATATGCTCAAGAAAATGATTTTTGTTCTTTGATAGAAAATTGTTATAATAAATATGGAAGTGTAAAAGAGCTCGTATAACACTCGATGCTATGATAAAAATACTACTAAGAGTAAAAGGCCAAGACATTTAGAGATTTTAATAATTACAGTAGTCTAAGCGATTTTGAAGCTGGTCTTTACGAAGATAGTTATCTTGATGACTGGGATGATCCCAATGACCTTATAAGATAGGATTTTATGAATATCTTATTTTAAACTGTATAGGTTTTGCTTTAGTCGATAATTTCCAGTTATTGTTTTCTTGTATTAATAACAAGGTATTATGACGGGAATTGTCCAAAGTGAATGCCATAATGCGCGCACTGGATACAACTAATTATTTGTATCCTGTGTGCGTAGATTATTGTCCATTTATTCCTCACTAACCCAAAATTGATGAACCTCATACTAGGCAGAAATAGCGCCCTTGGTAGTGGTGCGCTTCACCTTCGATAATGACTGCTTGTTTGGGCAATCGGCAGCTGCATAGAGCTGCAAAGAAAAGTGCATCATTATGCTTTAGGCAATCCATACAGTGACAAAATCCTATCCGAAGCGGCTCGCAATTGAGGCTATTCGGATTTTAAAGCAGACAAAGTTACCACTAGTTGTTCCATAGCTAGCCTATCAAAGTTGCATCACTAGCCCATGAGCCGAATATAAACCATAATCGGCTCATAGTATGATCTGAATAGGCGGAGCAATAGGCTCATGCATATCTGGGAACAGTGCCACTGGCCGCATTTTGAGTGGGACGAGTCCGTTCTCCGATCTACGTTGGATGCTATTCGGCTATTGCAGGGTCATTTGTTAGGTAAAATCGAGGCGCTGGATGTGGATAAGGATACCACCAACAATCGTGAGACGCCCGGGCATTTTTAATTTGTGGCTAGGAGCTTATTTTGAATGTGATTGATAGCGTTAGTTTTCTTTCTGTTCATGGCTACTTCATACGTAGCATGAATTGTTAACGCTAAAAGATACACGAATGCAATTCCATTTGAAAAATTCATAGTTTCGATATCTGCTTCGCTTATTTTTGAGCTAAAATTATTGAGAATGAAAAGATGCTGTTAATATCATGAAAGTAAGGAAGTAAGTGTTAACGGCATACGTGTATAATTTGTCTTTTTGTTACTGCCTTCTCTGCGTATGATTTTCTTCTCATTCGGGGAGTAGGTAAATAAAGGGCCAACTTCTTTAAAGCATTCAATTGCAACCTCTGGGCGAGCGGAGTTAAAGCATAAAATAGCCAAGTCTAAGCATGCCTCTTTTTCCGCAGTAGTCATATAGGTGGTTGCGCAGTAATATTTTATCTGCATTGTTTTGAGGTTCTTCAAAATTGAACTTTCTGGCATCGTTTAGAAGTAAAGTCTTAATGCTGGATGTTTGACTTTTTTAAAAGTGTAACCGTGGGATATTATTGCTGCTATGGCCACTATCGGCGCGACAGTAGATACGAGTGCAGTAAAGACTTTATGCGCTTGATCGAAATCCATTGGTGAGAGCATCCATCATGATTTAGTAAACTGATATTTTATTCATTTATGGCTACTCCTATTTATTAAATAAGTGAAGTTTCTATGGCTAATCGAACAGACTGGGAGCTGATCGAGCGGGAATATCGCACTTGTCGTTTCTCGTCATCAGGCAGCAGCTGAACTGGTCGCCCTGGAGTTCATCGACCATGAGATAGTACGGAAGGTTACGCCAGTTGCGGAAGCCGTCGCCAATATGTTCACAACCCTCTACTACTAGGCCGAAACCGGCCAAGCGATGCCGGAGGACTTCCAGGAGGGACATTGAGTTAATCGCGATGAACGAAAACAAAAGCGGCCATGGGCCGCCTTTGTGGAACGATAATGAATTGGTCAGGTTCTTTTCCGTTTTCCTGTAATTCATCTAAAAATCTTTGATATTGTGCAGATCCATTTCAATTTCTTCGATTGTCGGGTACGGATCACCGACTGCTGGAGCGCTGTCATGTCCCGTGAAATAGGTGCTGCATTTGCCCATTGCATTATCTACTTTAGCTATATCAGTGTCTGATATGTCAACAAGACGTGATAGGCGTTGTGTGTAAACGCCACGTTCAAACCTGCTTACCACCTTGTTGAGTAATTTTTCCTCTACTAATCGTTCCCAAGTTTCTCTGAGTAAGCCGTAAAATGCCCGGGATGCTTGACGAAACTCAGCATCAGTTCCATCTTTATCCACTCTTCTTAAGTCTTGTAATTTTGTATTTAAATATTTTATACGCTTTGATGTTGTTAGTGCTTCCCATGGGGCACTATCCCTCACTAGCCCAGCAAATTTTCTCGAACGCTCCAATGCAACGCTTTCATGTTTGGCTCCTTGGACTTCGGCTTGTTCTAGTAAAAGCTTGAAGAATACTATGTCATGAGTAAATACGACTACTTGTCGGGAATGTGATTCTGCAATAAGTCTCGCGGCTACTTTGCTACTCCACTGATGACTTAGCGAGTTTACAGGGTCATCAAATATGACAGCAGACTGTCTGTTGTCTGCTGTCATTTCTGCTAAAAAGCTGCTATTGCAATGCATCTTTGCTCCCCTTCACTTGCGACTTTAGCAACTACTGGCTCGCCAGCATTTGCAATTGATAACTTAAATTGTTGTTGTCCACCAGAATTTCTTGTTTGAACATCCACGGAGAAGCGCGTAAAGCCAAATTTCTTCAGTTCGTCCCTAAAGGCAAAAGTAAGAGGTTCTATGACGCCTTGCTGGTAAATTCTTGAAGAAAGTTCAGAAACTTTACGAGTATTGCATTCACCCTTAATGGCTTCCATTTTTGATAATTTTATACCGACGTATGTTTTTATTATTGAATCGTAATTGTTGTTGACATGTTTTTGTCTAATAATTCCTGTAAGTAATATTCCTTTTTCTTGATAAGTCCAGCTAAATCTTGGTTGGTTTTAACGGCTTCTATCTGTTCATTAAGATTTTTAATTATTGCATTTATGTCAATTGCCGATGAAATATCTAGGGTGGATTGAAGGTCGGGGAGTTTTAAAGAGGTTGTAAACGTTTTCGCCGTTCGGCTAGGGTTTCAAACAGTGCTATAATTCTTTCGCTTACACCAGGCTTTAATTTGTTAGACTCTTCTAATGCAGCTTTGTAGTCTTCCAAGCTGAGGTTCTGTGATGAAATCATTCTTAGTGCATTGCTCAATAGATCATAAGCCTTTTGGCTTCTGTAGCAGCATTATCCGCTAAGAATTTATTTAGTGAGGCCAATCGCTCACTGCTGTTCTCTGAGATTTCCTGAAGGCATAGAGGGCAAGGTTCACCTTGGATAGGAGGAAAGTTTTTGAATTTGGTTCATTTTCAATGAATGTTTTGCAGCACTCCATAAGTTTTGCCAGTTTATGCCTGCGACAGTCTCTAGGGTAAGCCTTGCAGAGTAGCTTGCATTATTTTATCAGCAGAGTTCTGCTTTGTAATATAGTCTTCTTGCAACTCCTTAAGCCTGTCAAAAGATTTGTCGCTCAAATATTTTAAAGTATTGGAAATAAATCGTTGTAGCGGTGTTATGATTTGCTTTTGCTGATTAAGGTTAGCTTTTAAGCTCTCTGGGGTTTGCAGCTTATCTTTGCAATTTCTTGTCTGAGGGGTTCTATACGTTCAAGATCTTCTTCTGAAGCTCTATGAGCTTGAACGTCTTCTTCTTTGGTGTTGGCTGATATTCCGTTGAAAACCGTGCTGTCTTAGTTTCGGATGCTATTGGCTTTAGGAAATCAGACCATTTCCTGGCATTATATCTTCTTCAACAATAGCTTTGACTTGAGTAATGGCTCTAGTCAGTTCTGTTAATAGGTTCAAGCCAGACGGCTTGAATCCTAGGGCATCCTCTTTGTTAACGTAGTGATGAGCTGACTCTGTATCGAAAACCCTAATTGCCTTCAAGGGGCAATGCTTGAAGAATTTAAGCTCCAGGGTAAGTTTCATCCTCCCCGTTCACTAAAACATTGATCATTGCGCTAGGGGAAGGATTATTTTGTTCAAATACATTCCCTAATATTTTCGGGCACGTACCGCGTGTCAGGCAAGCATTTTTCATTATGCTAGAATAGCTGGATTTCCTGATCCATTATCACCATAAACTATGAATATACCATCTCTCGGAAATTTAAGGACTTGGTTTTCAATAAGTGCACCAACGCCATATACTTCAGACAAAGACAGTAGGTTTACTTTACCTTGCTCACTAGTGTGTCCAGTAAAGTCTAACTCTCGGTTGTTGAGGGTAGAATCTTCTGTGGGGCTTCTAGTTGGTGCTCAATACGAGCAATATAGTAGATTTCATCAAGATCTTTCTGATCTAACTCCTCGTGTTCAAGAGCTAGTTTAATGCTGTGTTTCCACCAAGCAGGCTTGTCCTCGATCCATGTCTTTATTTGCTCTATTGGTGTCATAGGTTGCCCCTTGTTTTGTTCTTGGTAGTATTATTGGTTTTCTGGTAAATGGCCCTTAAAATTAGCTTGGTAGTAGCATGCCTGGTCAGGTTTCATCATTAATCCTAGTGGGTTAAAATTTCGACCAAAAGATCTACGTTGGTAGTGCATAGAGTATAGAATAGTTTGGCACCACGCCATCAGGTCTCAAGGGTGAACGTCGATATGCCAACCCGATAGGAGTCCAGGAGCCAGAAAAGTCGATCGTCTTAGTATCAGTATCAAACTTAATGCGCTTTCTTGTGGCGTTCATGGTCGCTCCTGTGGTGCTCGGAGCGACTTCGATGCGGTGACCGTGTTCATTCCAAAGACGACAGATTTTTTCGGCGCGCTCGGGCACAGCCCTACGCAGGAGACGCAGAATGATTGTGCGGTCGACATGCTTCGCGTTTCTACTGAGTTGGGTTGAGCGTTACTGTGTACCTGCAAAAGGAAGCAACGACAGTCTCAACATGTAAAGTCTGAGCGTGGGCCCGGCCAGTCATCGACCTCCATCTGTATGGCCAAGTCTGTGGTTGTAATCCGACGTAAGCTTGATGCTGCCACGAACTGCACGCCGAGGGCCAATCTGACCACCTGAAGCCGTTTTAGCCCAGCGGGCTTATATCGACTAGTGACATAGGGCGGTAGGCTCTTAACAACGGCTTGAACCCGGACATCGTCCCGATGTGGCCGTGCTGCCGTCATACGTTGAGCTAGCGAGTCCAAATCATGACCGTTTTTGCCTTTGAAGGAATCCGGAGCAACTCCGTCCCATACCAGAGCAGCTTTCATTGATAGTTCTGCCACCATACAGATCGGCTGGATCACAGAATCGTGGCTAAAGGTTGTGGGCAAAGTATTCGCAGCATCTTCGAGATTAGACCGCGACATTTGCCAAAGCGTTATCGCATCTGGATTGCCTTGATCGACGTCATTCAGCCCCATGGTGAAATCATGGAGGTCTGCCGCGGCGAAAGCGACCTCGGCAGCGATTACTGGATCTTGCCTGCACCAATTCCACCATTCCTCAGCGCTGGAGAAACCCGTCATCTGCCATGGCTGAAGCACATTCTGACCGAAAACGATTGGGAAGACAGTCTTTCGAACCTGGTCGACAGACCCTATCAGGCCAACGCCCGCGCCGGGCCAGCTCGTTTCTACCTCGGGCACCATGGCTGCATAGGCTTCCATGATATGCTTGGCATTGGGGTTGCCACCAACGCCCATGACGAAGCCAGAACCGAGCAACTCCATTGCAGCCCGAAAAGGGCGCTGGTGAACGTGGATACCTTTCTCGGCGTATTTCCGATCTAGTCGATGAAGATCCTCAAGAGTCCATGTGCTCATGTGGGCTGTCCTATCGGCCGTTGGCGAGGCGTCGCAGAAAGGTGCGCGCTGAGACCAGTACCACATGCAAGCGGAAGGTACTGTGATCCTCATCTGAGAGGCCTGGATGTGAGCCTTCGCTGTGTAACATCTTGATCAGGCCGTTGACGTAGTTCTTCCCGTCCTGAGTCCATTCGTTGCGGGTTATCGAAAGGAACCCTGCTTCCGCCAGCAACGCCCGCCGATTTTCCGCACTTTGGCGTCTATCTACGTCCTCATGCCATACTCTCCGGGCTATGTCGTCGAACAGGCTTTCGAGGAACGTCCTAAGCTGTCCGTTGCAGGCCGCCCAGTCACCGCGAGTATGCGCCTCAATTGCTTGGTCGAGGTGTCCCAGTGGAGTCGCGAAGCCGAACGACTTCAAGAGTTGATGCACCTCGTCGTCAGTTTCGGGAAGCAAGACTTCTTCTGGAAGCGCAGCACGAAGGGAGGCATCTTGGCCAAGATCATTCCAGTTCAAAACATAGCCATCACGGGCAAGGCCGCGTACGAGAGCGGTTTGCTGGGGTGTAGTAAATCTGGCTGAACAAGCTGTATGGCTTGACGAATCACGGCCTCACACAGAGTCATGCTGCCATCGAGCGTGTCGAGCAAGCCATCAGAATGTTGGACAACGATGCGACCAAGGAGATCGCATTTCTTCGCAACGCTGATGTTTGTGCTTGATGAAATTTCGTTTTCGAGACCCAGGCGAAGCACGACCTGATTGAAGCGCGCCTGGGTGTGCTGTTCGAGCAATTCGACGGCAGCAATCAGGGTTGGACGTGTGAATGGGCTTGAGCGCATAGAGAAGCCTACTTACAACACAGGCCAAATGACCTGTCTAAGTTGAAGATGTGTCGATCAGCGTTTTATCCATATACATCATCTTCTCAATTATAGAGGCAGGCGACTACTTGATTTTGAGATTTGTGATAATGACGAATTTGGCTTTGTCGAAGTTAGTTATAATATTAACCTTATCTATAAATTCAGTCCTCCCACCAATTTTTGATTTTTCTTTAAAAACTTTTGAATCCCAGTCAAAAAGCCTATGTTCTATGGCCTATCGCCTAGCAGTATTGCCTGATTACTACCCACCACAATCAGCACCGTCGCCACAATAGACAGCGCTACCCCCGTCATGGTGGTGCCGCTAACCGCCTCCTTACGAGCCAGTGAGCCGAACACGACCGGTATGAGTGGGTACATCGACACAATCACGATACTGATAATGGCAAGCTGGCCTTCCCGCGAAAGTGCATACAGCGTAAGCCCCAGTGCACTGATGCCGCCCGCTGCGGTTGCCAGCAGTGGAAAGCGCTTTTGTGCAGGGTGTGCGTGTTGATAAAAGGGCAGACAACATACGGCACCGCTGAGCATGCAGAGGGCGATCCCATAGAAAGCGCTTTGCTCAGGCACTTGGCCAAGGAAGTGAAGCTGCAAGGCAAACCCTAAGCCCGCGCCCAAACCCAATAGCAGGCCCGCTCTGGTGCTGCTGCTCATCCGCGTTTTGCTCGGTTTACCCTCGCCCGCTGTTAACCAGATGGCGGGCAGGGCGATCATCACGCCTAGCCATATCCGCGCATTGGGTCGCTCTCCAAGGAAAGCCAGCGAGAGTCCAAGGGCGATGGAGACCATTGCGACAGCGCTAACAGGCACCACGATGGCGAAGGGTGCCCGTGATAATCCTTGGTAAAGCAGCCAGGCCCCAAGGGCGGAGCCGATGCCCGCCAGCGTGCCCCATATCCACACGTGCGGCTCCCAGGTGGAAAAGAGCAGAGCGCCTACAAAACCACAAGCGCGCCGCCCAGGTGGGTGTAAAACGCAATATTAAGCGGCGGGTAAAAACGGGCGAGCACGCCATTGATAAAGTGTGTACTGCCGAGCAGCACCATGGCGCTTAGCGCAAAGGCGATAGACATGCGGGCTCCTGGTCTTGATGATAAGGGAAGGGCCAGCATAGAAGTCGCTAACATGCGGCTAGAAACTCGATTAGGTCATGGTTGCCATGAGGAGTTGTGATGATCAGAGGGTCGGATATCTCCATTGCCCAACTTCGCGCGCTGCTTGCCGTGGCGGAAGCGCAGTCGTATACCCGTGCGTCGGAACGCCTTGGTGTGAGCCAGTCGGGTGTGAGTCATTCCATGCAGGCACTGGAGAAGCTGGCGGGTGGCCCGCTGATCATAAAAAGCCCAGAAGGGTTGGTACCCACCGCGCTAGGAGAGTTAGTGCTTACTAGCGCCAGAAAGGTTGTGGGTGAGCTTCAGGTGTTAAGCCAGCAGGTGGGGAAGTTTCATAACGAGGCGGATGAAGCGCTGAAAATAGGTGTTATTCCTAGCGCGTTATCTGGCTGGTTATCGCCTCAGCTTGCGAGTTTCACGAGCCGCTACCCGGATGCCATTAGCCTTGTACTGGAAGGGATGGAAGAAGAGATAAAGGAGTGGGTGGAAAGCGGCGTGATCAACATGGGCATCACAACCGATGTTACCCAGCTTAATCTCACCTATTGGTGTGAGCACTTTGATTGGCAGCTATTAAAGAAGGATGAGATTGTTGCAGTGCTGCCTGAAAGCCATCCACTCAGCAAACAAGCCAGCGTCACGGTGGCGGAACTAGCGGAACACCCGCTTGTTATGTCATCAGGCGGTTGTGAAGCGCTTATCCAGCAGATATTTGCCCACTCGTTGGAGGAAGTCGATACTTTCCAGGTGGATTTCTGGGTACGCGACACCCGTACGCTATTGCAGATGGTCGCTGGTGATGTCGGTGTTAGCTTGGTTCCTACCTTGGCGTTAAGCAATAAGCCAACGGCTAACGTCGTGACGCGGCCGCTATCACCAAGGCGCAACCGGAACCTGATTGCCTTTTGGCCTAAACGACAGCTGCTTAATCCCGTGGGTAAGCAGTTCTTGAAGGAGTGTGGGTGATCAATCAGGCAGAAAATAAGAGACGATGTCCATCTCTTTATGAGGAATGCCGATCATCTCAATGCACCCTTGGCCAATCAGGTAAAAGATAACGTGCTGGCCCTGGGAGTAGCTGTAATAACCCTCGCTGATATCCGAGCGATGTTTTCCTAGCAAGGGATTTTCTGCGAGCCAGTGAAACCGTTTTTCAAAATCCTTTAGATAGGTATTCCGTTGGTTCTTGCCCCATTGCCATTCCGTATAGCGACCGATAGCTTTCTCGGTGTGATACGGAACCTGGGCATTACGTTTCGCTATCCAAGTCGTTGATTAATGCATCCATTGAGAAATCGTCCACGAATTCACCGGCGCTAGCCTGCTCGGCACCTTGGGCTAGATGCGTACGTAGCGCCTCAAGTTTGCTTTTGCGTTCCTCCATGGCACGCAGCGCATCACGCACCACCTCACTAGCGGAGCCGTAGCGACCACTGGCGACTTCGTTTTTGATAAAGATTTCCCAGTGCTCCCCTAAGCTAAGGCTGGTCGTTGCCATGATGTGGCTCCTATATTCAAAAATAACAAATATGAATATAGGTATGGCTGACAAGTAAGGCAAGAGACTTAACTTGTTCGGTCTGTTGAGTATGTCTACTGCTTAACTCACTCTTGAAGTCCTCTGACAGCCCATGAGCCGAATATAAATTTTAATCGGCTCACAATATGATCTTAATCATCGGTGTAATCGGCTCGTGTAGCGCTGGGAAGAGCACCATCATGACCGTTGCAAAGAGAGGTCTATAACGGCCTCCTCAGCGAGCTAGCTCTTTGATGCAAGCATCGTCTATATGCTTGCTTTATGCATTCGATGTGCTATTTTGAATGCAAATAGAGTGCCACTGTTCTTACCGCATGTGATAGGAGGTCGAGCTATGGGCATGATGACTATTAGAAGCATTCCTGACGAAGTACACAACGCACTGAAAGCCCGCGCCAAGCAAAATCATCGCAGCGCTGAAGCTGAAGTGCGTGCCATTCTGAAGAAGCCACTCGACCAGCAAACCGCCCCAAAATGGGCGATGCTCTGGCGAATTTGAGCCGTAAAGCCGGGTTGACCAATGAAGACGTTGCTGCCTTGGAACAGGTTCGCGATCAGACACCTGCTGAGCCGATGAGGTTTGAATGATCGTTCTCGATACCAATGTCATTTCCGAGGCGATGAAACCCGATTCTGATCCGGCCGTCAGAGCTTGGCTTAATGAGCAGTCAGCCGAAACGCTATATCTGACTACTGTCACACTGGCTGAGTTGATGTTTGGCATTGCAGCACTGCCTAACGGGAAGCGCAAGAACATGCTCAATGAGGCATTGGATGGTCTTATGGTTCTGTTCAGAGGGCGAATTTTGCCTTTTGACGCTGACGCCGCTCGCAAGTATGCCGAACTGGCCGTAACGGCTCGAACCGCTGGGCGTGGTTTTCCCGTGCCGGATGGCTATATTGCAGCTATTGCCGTATCCCAGGGCTATCAAGTCGCATCTCGCGACATGGCGCCATTTGAGGCGGCTAATGTGGGCGTAGTTAACCCTTGGGAGGTCTAGCTGTTCTTTACAGGCTACCAGCGGTGGCCGCAGCACACGTTATTGGGTGCTGGGCCGAACAGTGGATGGCTCCTTGTAGTGGCGATCGCTGCTATGAGAGGCCGAATCGCCACTGAATAGAGACGACGACTATTTATCTCTACTGTTTATACCGCGTTAATCCTACAAGCGCAGCCAACGTCATTGCCGCCATGCCGCCTGTATAAGCGATAAGAGGCCAAGCAGTGCCACCATTCAGCGATATCACCGCGCCCGTTCCTATTATCCCGACGATAAGACTTTGAATGCAGAAGTGTAGGGCGACGGCAGTGCCTGCCATCTCACTGAATTCCTGAAGTGCACCATTGGCTGTAACGGAGGTTGTTAACACAATACCGACCGCAACCAGCCACATGGGTAACACGAAAGACCAGAAGCTGGGTGTCAGGAAAATCTCGCCCAACCCAAGCAAGTTCGCGCTGAAAAGTAGCATTAGCATCCCTCGAATTACGCAACCAGGGACTCTCAGCGTGCCACAAAGCGCTTGGCGAAGCGTGTTGTGGCAATCATCACGATAGCTACCGTAGCGAAGGCAACGCTGAAACCTAGTTCAGAGAAGCCAGCCCCTTCAATGAGTACCCGCGGGCGGTAGAAAAGAACACAAAGAACGAGCCCATTGCGGTGCCGAAAGCCAGCGTATAGATCCAGAAGTAAGGGCTCCTGAGTACGATACCAAAGCTTGCTCCACAAGCTTGTCTTCTGGTTCTCCTGGTCTCATGCCATTTCGGTAATATGAATGGCAGTGCAATGAGTACTGAGATACACAGTGCAAGGAATATGGCTTCCCAGCCGAAATACCTCGCAATTAAGGCTCCTGCAATGGGGCCTAGCGCGGGAACGAAAGCCAACATCGCGTTCATTAAGCTATAAATAACCGCGCTGTCGGGTGTATCCGCATAAACGTCGCGCACTGTTGCGAAGACTGCTACCAACATCGCGGCTGCCCCGGTTGCTTGCACCAGCCGTAGCAAAACGAAAAGCCAGGCTGAAGTAGTCATCGCGAGTGCTAGTGAAGTTGCAGCGAATACTAATACCCCGCCAATCAGAATCGGGCGCCGACCAAAACGGTCTGAAAGTGGCCCGAAGATAATCTGACCTACACCCAGCATAATCATGTAGAGGGTAAGGGTTAGTTGTATTACCCCGGACGTCGTTCCGAGAATTTCCGGCATCGCGGGCACAATCGGCAGGTAAATATCCATACCGAGCGACGCGAGAATATTAAAGGGAGCCAGCAGCACCAGCGCTACCGGCAGGCTGTAAGTCCACAGTCGAGATTTTCTAGTAGGCACGATGAATCTCCGCGCAAATAAGATTATTTGGCGGCGGCCTACATGTAAGGAGTTGGTTTAGCAGGCTGCCGCAACAACGAGAAAGCAATGTTGTTGCGGCTTAGTGGTCTGACTTTTTGAACCCATAAGTTAGCGCTTCAGTAATTGGCCTAATGGCTTTAATAGCCTATCAGGAAGAGGGGCGAGTGCAAGCCGCCTGATACAATTGAGTGGGATGAGATCGCATTACTTAGGATGATGATTTGCTAGACTTATTTTTGTTGAACGCTTGGTTTGAGATGTTCTGGCGGCGCAATAAGAAGAAGCAGATAGACTGTGGATAACCTCAAAAGGCTAGGGATAATTTGGCAAAACGACGCGAGCGGGACTTGAGGCGTTTCTCAATCACTGCCGTGCGCTCGCCTGTTTCAATCGCACTTGAGCTGGCCACTGCACGTAAAATACGTTCACGGGAAACCATGACTTTATCAGTTGGGGCTTGCGAACCATCACAACGCTCCTAGAACAGATCGTTAGATGTGATTATAGCAGTAACATCGCTGGGCTTGATATCTGGTCTTAGAGCTGGTCGCAGAACTGGTCTGGTGGTGTAATCAAAGCTCATCGAAAGCATTAAGACGAGTTGGAGGCTTTGTTCTGCATGAGTTGACTGAGAGCCTTAAAAATACGCTCAAACTTCTCGATCCCGATCATATCGCTCTACGTCAGGAAAGGGCGGCAACCAATGTTCGCGGCGAATGTTCCAAAGCTCATACGTCGGTTTCAGTTGATTGGATGAATCAAGGGCGCCAAGGTGTATTTCGATTTCGTCCTCGCTTACTGAAAAACCGACGAACCGCATGCGGAGCAGAAGTAGCGCCCCTGATAACTGTTGGGTTCGCCTTCGATAATGACAGCTTGCTTGGGGTAATCCGCCGCCGCGTAGAAAAGCGCCCCATGATGCTTACGACAATCCATACAGTGGCAAATACCTACCCGCAGCGGCTCGCCATTGGCCACGATTCGGATCTTACCGCAGAGACAGCCACCTGTTAGTTGTTCCATTACCCATCTCCAGAAGATTTATATATTTAAAGTAGGTGGCACTTTCGGTTTTGTCTTGCCGCCGTCTCGTTCGTGTTTGATATCCGCAAACTGTTATCAATCGAGCTATTGCAGGAGGCGAATGAGCCCTCTAAGCCCGGAATTCGGTCGTATTTCGGTTACAAGCAGGCGTTGGTCTTAACGGTGGTTAAGCGGGTAACTCGCTTTACGGCGACTCTTTAAAATAGCTACTTTGTGAACTATAAGTACACAAAATTTGATGATACCAAAGAGGTTTGCGGCGAGCTATTGGGTTAAAGATTAATTTTTGAACCATTAGGCTTTGTTTGAAAAATCGGCAAAAACGGATCGGACTCGCCTAGGCTACAAAGAAGAGTAGCAGCAAAGTATGATTGGCTCGGGCCTGTTGGAGGTGTTCAAAGTTTGAATGATCTTTTAAACCTGCTTCAACAACTGCTGGTCAATATCAAGCTTGTTGTCCAGCATCTGTACGCCCAACTCTAATGTTACTGTAATACCAAGGGAATGATATGTTTCACATTTTGAAAGAGCTTTACTGGTTCCGCTCGATGAGCGAGCCGCGCATGGATCGGCACCGCTACTGGCTGGCTGTCTACCTGTTATTGAGCTTACAGATAGGTAGTGCTCTTCTCTTGCTCCAAGACAATTTCTTATGGGACATGACACCACGCTTCTATAATGACGTCTTTTTGGGAGAGCTATTTCTCCGTACGTATCCATAGATCTCGTGTTGATTGTTCTGCACATCGTCGTGGGTATCAATGCCTACGGCCGCGTTTGGGGTAGCCTCGCCGGGATCGGCACCTACTCATTAGGGGCTATTGCCTTAATGATCAATTGGGCGTCATCGAACCGTATCGAGCAGTACTTAGGGTACCCGCTACTATTGATAGGAGTGCTGGCAATCATTGGCATCGTGGCACTGTTAATGGGATTCAAGTTACGCTCTTCGCGACGTCGAACCGTCACATGCGCTCATGCGTCAGCGCCCGGACATGCCTGCGGAAAACAGCTGAACTGCCTGGCCTTCTTGCGTCGTTATCTGTTTGCCCACTTGGTGATTAGCGTGATGGGCTTCGCAATTAGCGGCATCATGGTTTGGCGTTTGAACAGCCTATCAGTGATGGATTACTACAGGGAAGCCGAGTCAACGCTGCAGGCCGGTGGCTTGTTCCTACTGCTACTGGCAGTGGTGGGAGGTATCTGGATCCTCGCGCTAATCGCCAAGCGATTGAACAGTTTCTCCGATGCTACGGCGGTAATTTTCTGCTGGGGTATAGCCCTGACAGTCGTCATCGGAGGCGGTACGGTCTGGCTGGCAGTAAACGAGTTTTATGATAATAAGTGGCTGTTTCTACTGGCTAAAACAGTCGGTCTCAGCCTGTTGCCTATCAGCGTTGGCGCTCAGATTTATTTGCTAACCAAGCCTTCTAAACAGCTCTCCTCGGCAGAGGCGGCAATGGTGGAGCCATCAGGGCAGGCAACTGCTACTTCACCGCAGATCGCTACCTGACGTTCCCTCTAAGCGACCATATCCAGCTTAACAAATACGCGGGCATGGTCGCTTATCATCAGAATGGCCGTTAGCAAGAGCCAGCAGGGCTGCTTTGGGCTGTCGTGCCCGATACTTACTCTTATTGGTGCTCTTACCCAGCCGCTTTGTGCTCTACTATCAGCACCTGTTATTCACGGAGGAAACACCCATGGCCATAGGCGGCTTAATAGGATTACTGGATGACATTGCTGCATTGGCGAAGTTGTCCGCAGCATCACTGGATGATGTGAGCGCCGCGGGGCGTGCGACGGCGAAGGCGGCCGGGGTGGTGGTGGATGATACGGCAGTGACGCCGCAATATTTGCAGGGGGTAACCGCTGAGCGGGAACTGGCGATTGTGAAAAAGATCGCGCTGGGGTCGATCCGCAACAAGCTGCTTTTATCCTGCCGGTGGCGCTGCTGCTGAATCACTTTCTGCCCGCGCTATTGCCGATCATCCTGATGGTGGGCGGCACCTACCTGGCCTTTGAGGGCGCTGAGAAGGTATGGCACAAGCTCTCTGGCCAGCATGACGACGACAAACCAGCGGTAGAGAAGGGCCGGAGGCCGAGAAACAGATCGTGGGTGGCGCCATTCGTACCGACCTGATTCTTTCCGCTGAAATCATGGTGATTGCGCTTTCAACCGTTTCCCATCAAGGGTTTTGGTCGCAGATGGTGAGCCTGGTGGTGGTCGCGTTTTTCATCACCATTCTGGTGTATGGCGTAGTGGCGCTGTTGGTCAGGATGGATGATATTGGCCTGAAGCTCGCCCAGCGGGAGAGTTCGGGCATGCAGACACTGGGCCGTGGTCTGGTGACCGCCATGCCCAAGGTGCTAGCGACCATCTCTGTGGTGGGCACCGTCGCCATGCTCTGGGTGGGTGGGCATATCCTGATGGCCAATCTGGGTGCCGATGGAACGGGTTGGTTCAACGCGCCCTATGAGTGGGTACACCATGTCGAACATGGCATTGCCGAGGCAACCGGTGCCTTGGGCGGCATGCTGGGCTGGAGCTTCAATACGCTGTGCTCTGCGGTGATTGGCTTTGTGGTGGGCTCGGTGGTGGTGGGTGTGCTGCACCTCGTTCCTAATAAGAAGGCGCATGCCGAGTAGGGCGGCGAAGCAGTAATCAGACATATCGATTACTTCTTCGCTGTTGCCGCAACACTATCACCCCGGCCAGTAAGATCATGCCCATACCCAGCCAAGTCATGCCATCGGGCACTTCGCTGAATAGCAGGTAGCCCCAAAGGCTGGCAAAGATGAGGTAGGCGTAATCAAAGCTGCCGATCAACGCCGAAGGGCTATTTGATACGCCCTTGCCACCCCGGTATTCACAATGATCAGCAGTAGGGCGTAGGCGCTCACGATCAATAGCGCTGTGGCGTCTAGCGGTTGCCAACTGGCGAACAGGAAAGGCGCGCGTTCAGCGAGTGTTGCTGTGCTGTTGATTGCCACCAGCACACTGAAGAGGCTACCTGCCGCCAGGAAGGCCAGATTCAATCCCAGGGTGAGAAGTAAGGGGTGCTCTCTTTGGCAGTGGTGGCGTGTGACCAGCATTGCTAACGCATAAAAGAGGGCGGCTAGCACGGGTAGCAGTGTGGCAGGCGTAAAGGCGTCGCCGCCGGGGCGCAGAACCACCACCACGCCCAGGAAACCGCAGAAGATGCCCAGCCAGGCCTGGCCTGAAAGATGCTCGCCTGCCCCAAAAGCAGCCAGCACGGCAATAAACAGCGGCGTGGTGTAATGGCGACCGCCGCCACTGAGAGCGAAATCAGCGGCAGAGCGGCGTAATAGGCTATCCACATCAGCAATAGAAGCAGGCTTCTTATTGCCACCCAGCGGCGTGATTTTACCCTGGGGCGGGGGCCTGAATGGCCAATGATCAATCCAAAGAGTATCGGCAGCGATACTGATGACCCGATGACATAGAGTTGCCATAGCGACATACTGGCACTTAGATACTTAACCAGGGCGTCGGTTAACGCCAGCAGAAACACAGCCCCACGATAAGGCTTATGCCCTGTAGGATATTATCTTGTGGTTCAGCGGTGGCCTTCATTGCAGCGTTCCAGCTATGAATTCCGCTCTAGAATGCCGCTACCGCTAGCAGTGCTTCAAACGACTTATACGTTACGATGCATGAGCTCAGATTATGGATAACTTCATCAAGTCTCTTCCGCCGCTGGCGACGCTGCGCCCCTTCGAGGCTGCCGCCAGGCTTGAAAGCTTTTCGCGCGCGGCGGATGAGCTTCACCTGACTCAGGCGGCTATCAGCCGACAGATCCGTGCGCTGGAGGAAGACCTTGGCGTGATGCTTTTCGAGCGCCGTAATCGAGGTGTGTTTCTTACCCGTGAGGGGCGCGAGTTTGGCCGTACGGTTTCCCAGGCGCTGGAAAGTATTGCCACGGGGCTCAGGAATTACGCGGCGACCCCGACGATAAGCGCGTCGTGTTGTTCTGCCAGTTATGCGAAGCGTTCTATTGGCTGATGCCACAGCTGGCTGACTTTAACCGGCGCTACCCTGAGATTGAGATTCAACTGGCGACGTCGACACGGCCGATTACTGAATTTAGTGGCAACTTCGACATTGCACTGCAAACCAACGGTCGGCCCAGCGGCAGCCATCGCTTGGTGTTTACCGCCGAGGACGAGATATTTCCCGTCTGCAGCCCAGCTTACCTGAAAGGGGCCTCCACGCCGTTGAGCCTCAATGCGTTGCTGAACCAGCGGCTACTGCACCACCACGCGGAACCGCCGGATTGGCTGGAGTGGGATGACTGGTTTCGTGCCATGGGGCACTTTGAGCTCTCATCAGCGGAGAGTGCTGTTTTCGATAGTTACCCACTGCTACTTCAAGCGGCTGTCGCGGGGCACGGGATCGCCTTAGGATGGCGGCGCACAACGCAACGCTTAATTGAAAATGGCGAACTGATCCGCCCGGTGGTAGAGAGCTTGCCCCAGCACGATGCCATCGCCCTATACACACGCCAGGGCGCGCCTCAACGCCCGGGCAGCGAGGCGTTATTGGGTTGGCTGCGGGAGGTGTTGGGTGAACAATAGCGCTAGGCTCTGTCTGAAAACTGGCTGCGCTCGACCCTACGGTGTTTACAATCGGCTCAACGTACTCATTTACACCACGTAAACTCACACGCGAGTTCGCTCATTCTTTTCACCGTTTTTGTCTTGTTTTACCTTCGCACGCAGACTTTTCGTACAAAGCCTAAGGCGTCAGTCAGAGACGCCCTCGCAGTTGTCGTGATACAGCGGGGCATCGGTGCCTAACGCTAGGCGCTTGGTGGCGTGATTGTAGTAGAAACGACCGGACTCGCGTGAAAGCTCATAGTCCCCGCACACCCCATAGCCCTTGTTGACTTGTGTTAAGTGGGAGATTTCGGCTGGTGCCTGACTGTCGAGGCGTTCAGCTATCGTCGCGGCGATGTGGGCATCACGCTGGGCCTCGGAATATGCCTGGCTACCGAATACCAGGCCAGCAACGACGAAAATGGCGACGACGGGAATCCAGAGGTTATGCATAGCGTGTCCAGTTAGAGGATATAAACGTGCATGATGCAGCCGAAAAATTAGCGGCAGAAAAATTATTTAGCGGGATAATAACTTTTGCCCATCCCATTTCATTGGTTGGCGGGTAATTGGTTTACATAAGGATCCGCGCCAACCTTACGACACCCAGTGGCGCTATGTAGTGGTTCACTGATTCCAGACACCCATCGCCCCAGCACGATGCTATCGCCCTATACACACGTCAAGGCGCCCCTCAACGCGCAGGCAGCGAGGCGTTATTGGGCTGGCTGCGTGAGGTGTTGAGTGATGAGTAGATTGCTGAAGCGACAGGCTTGGCGCTAGGCGAAGTGGCTAAGCTGCGCACTGAAGGTAAGCGCTGATCGATTGCCTTCTGACTAAGCGTAAGCCCTTGAGCCTGCTCAACCTTCCCGATCCCGGTCATATCGTTCCACGGCAGGGAAGGGTGGCAACCAAAGTTCACGTCGAATATTCCAAAGCTCATACGTCGGTTTCAGTTGGTTGGGTGAATCAAGGGCGCCAAGGTGTATTTCGATTTCTTCCTCGCTTACCGAAAAAACCGACGAGCCGCATGCCGAACAGAAGTAGCGGCCCTGATAACTGTGCGGTTCGCCTTCGATAATGACCGCTTGCTTGGGATAATCCGCCGCCGCGTAGAAAAGCGCCCCGTGATGCTTACGACAATCCATACAGTGGAAAATACCTACCCGAAGCGGTTCGCCATTGGCCACGATTCGGATCTTACCGCAGAGACAGCCACCTGTTAGTTGTTCCATTGCCAATCTCCAGAAAATGCATACATCCCGAATTCAAAGTAGATGGCACTTTCGGTTTTGTCTTGACGCCGTCTCGTTCGTATTTGATATCTGCAAACTGACATAAATCGAATATGACTGGCTTCAACGCATAAATTAATCAAGCGATCCTTTACAGGGTCGAGAATGTCTACTTGGATTAATGAAGACGGCGCTTCATTTTATAAAGGCATTGTTAGTGGATTTGCCAAGCGCTCTTGATAGCAATAAACCACGAACAACGGAGGTACATGGTTTGGCTACCGATAAAGCATCTCGGGGTGTGGGCGGTTGGTTTCTGCTCGTTTTCGCCATCATTCTGGTCATCCTCGGCCTGATTCTTGCGGCCGGCGGACTCTGGCTGGTGACGCTGGGTGGCTCCTGGTATTACCTCATTGCCGGTCTGGGGCTGATCATTTCGGGTAGCTTAATGGCCAGGGATTCGCTCACGGGAGTCTGGGCCTATTTCTTGGTTCTGTTAGGCACGCTGATTTGGGCCTTATGGGAGGTTGGCTTGTCGCCATGGGAGCTGCTGCCCCGGGTATTCGGTTACATCGTCCTGGGTGTCATCGTCTTGGCGCTCCTGCCCACTCTCAAACGCCGCCAAGCCCCTAGTCGACAAGCTACTATATGAGGAGCGCTGCCATGTTCACGTCACTGCGAGTGCTGGCCTATGTCGTCAGCCTGTCACTGGCGACGCATGCCGTTGCCCAGAATACTGAAGGTGAATCCGAAGGCTCTGATGGGCTCACCTCCAGCGAGGCCCAAATTAATGTCGGCGACAGTCAGGCGGTTCAGACACCGACCTTCTCGGCGGCGCCCCAGCCCAGCGATGACCCAGCGCCCGGCGATTGGGCCGCCTGGGGACGAGAGAGCGGCGCCTCACGTCATTCGCCGCTGGATGAAATCACGCCCGACAATGTCAGCCAGTTGGAGGTTGCCTGGATCTATCGCACTGGCGATATGCCGGAAGAAGAGGGAGAGGGCAAATACGCACCTGAAACTACACCGCTCAAGGTTGGCGACAATCTGTATCTCTGCTCGGCCATGAACGTAATGATCTCCCTCGATGCACGAACCGGCGAGGAGCAGTGGCGCCATGACCCCCAGGTCGATCCAGGTGCCATTCCCTATAGCGCCAGCTGCCGCGGCGTGGCCTATTATGAAGTTCCGGATGCCGCCGATGATCAGGCCTGCGCAGCCCGCATCATCGAGGGGACGTTGGACGCCCGATTGATTGCCGTCGATGCGCAGACGGGCGAGCTGTGCCAGCAGTTTGGTGACGGTGGTACGGTAGATCTATGGGCAGGCATCGGCGAGAAGGTTCCTGGTTGGTACTCCGTCACCTCGCCACCGGTCGTCGTCCAGGGCGTCCTGGTGACCGGTGCCCAGGTCAAGGACGGCCAGGCAGAGGACGCACCATCCGGCGTTATTCGTGGCTACGATGCCGTTACCGGCGAACTGGAGTGGGCGTGGGATATGGGCAACCCCAACTTGGATGGTCTACCACCCGAGGGCGAGACCTATACCCGAGGCACACCCAACATGTACCACTGCTTCCTCCGATGATGAGTTGGGTTACGTCTACCTGCCGATGGGCAACTCCTCGGTCGACTACTGGGGCGGGAACCGCAGCGAGGAAGAAAACGAATTCTCGACTTCGCTCGTCGCCATCGACGTCAACACCGGCGAACCGGTCTGGCACTTCCAGACCGTTCATTACGATGTCTGGGACTATGATCTCGGTTCGCAACCGACCCTGGTCGACTTCCCACGAGATGACGGCAGCACGGTGCCGGCGATCATTCTGCCCTCCAAACAGGGCGACATTTACGTTCTCAACCGTGAAACCGGCGAATCGCTATTTCCCGTGGAAGAGGTCGAGGTGCCCACCGGCGGTGTTGAGCCAGATAACCTCTCGCCCACACAGCCTAGTTCAGGCTATCACTCCCTCGCTTTTCCGAATCTGGAAGAGAAGGACATGTGGGGCATGACACCCATCGACCAGTTGTGGTGTCGTATTCAATTCCGCCGAGCCTCCTATAAAGGCATGTACACGCCGCCGACCGTGGGGCAGCGCTTCATTCAGTACCCCGGCTACAATGGCGGCAACGACTGGGGCAGTGCCGCGGTGGACGCCGAGCGTGGCATCATCATTGCCAATTACAATGATATTCCCAACTTCAACCGTCTAATCCCCCGTGAAGAAGCTGAGGAGCGTAATCTTCAACCCATCTATGCAGGAGGTGACAACACCGATAGCGAGTCGGATGGGCCCGCTGAAGGGCCGGCGATCCACAAATAGGTGCGCCTTACGCGATCGACGTCAATGCCGGCTGGCGAGCGCCGGTCACAGGCATGCCATGTACCGCGCCTCCTTATGGCGGCATTCGCGCCATCGATCTCGCTAGCGGTGAAACGCTCTGGGACGAGCCATTGGGCATGGCACGTAAGAATGGCCCCTTTGGCATTCCGTCGCACATGCCGTTCAAGATCGGCACACCCAACAATGGCGATTCATTACTCACGGCCAGCGGACTGATATTCATCGCTGCCGCCACCGATGACCTGTTTCGTGCCATCGACATCGAGACCGGTGAGGTGCTTTGGAAAGATGTGCTGCCGGCCGGTGGACAGGCCAACCCCATAACCTATGAGGCGAATGGTCGCCAATACGTAGTCATCGGGGCCGGCGGGCATCACTTCATGGAAACGCCCATTGGCGATTACGTGATTGCCTACGCGCTGCCGGAAGACGGGAACTAAGATCAGCTGTGTTGGCTGAGCCAGTATTCGGCTGGCTCAGCTATAAGACTGGGAGGCTCGTTGCGGCGGTTGAGACGTGACTCGGCCGCCATCGGTATTCGCTTGTTGCTGCCTTCGATTCCAGACGACATTACAGCATATCCGCTGCTGCGTGTGCGGATGCAGGCGGTGGCAGCTCCAGGGCATCCGCTGGCTAAGCTCGGACGAGCAGCGACGCCAATCGATCTGGAGCCCCATGTTCAGCTCGTTCTGTCCGACCCCATTGATCCAGGCAGTGCAAACTTTGGGGTTTCAAGTGCGAGATGTTGGCGCTTTGTGGATCTGAGCCGACGTCTCGACTTTTGCTAAGCGGTTTCGGGTGGTGCCGTATGCCTGAACATCTTGTAGCCGAGCTGGTATCTGCGGGAAGCCTGGTTCCGCTTCATATTGAGAACGACCCAACGCCTGAGGAAGGGTTAACGATTTATGCCGCGCATGCGCGCAATCAACCCCTCGGGAAGGCTGGCCAGTGGTTGCTGGATGACCTCAGGCGGCGTTTGTAGTCTTAAAACAATCCTTTAGGAGGGCACGGTTAAGGGGATTGGATATTGAGATTTTAAGCTGTATAAATGAACAGTTATTATACTAAGGTTTACTTAATCTCTAATGATAAGCGCGCTTGAGTATTTGCTCTGGTATGCAAAGGTGAATGTTGCTGCATTAAGTGATGCTTGAATTAGGGGTGCATAAGGCTTGATGTAAACCTGGAGGCAACACTGATGAATGACCAGCAAATACAGATATTCACCAGCGAAGATGGGCAAGCACACCTAGAGGTGACGCTGGAGCAGGAGACCGTTTGGCTGAGTTTAGATCAGATGACGAATCTATACGGTAGGGACAAATCTGTGATATCTCGCCACATTCGCAACATCTTTATTGAGGGTGAGCTTGAAGGGAGCCAGTTGTTGCAAAAATGCAACAACTGCCGCTGATGGTAAGATCTATCAGGTTGAGTACTACAATTTAGATGTGATTATTTCAGTCGGCTATCGAGTGAAATCTCAGCGTGGTGTGCAATTTCGTAAGTGGGCAACTCAAGTATTAAAAGACCATTTGGTGCAAGGTTATACCTTAAACCAACGCCGCCTAACCGAGCGCAGCATAGAGTTTGAGCAGGCGGTAAGTTTGCTAAGTCGAACCTTAACCAACCAAGGCCTGGTTTCAACAGAGGGCGAAGCGGTAGCCCTTGTAATTAGCGATTACGCTCGTTCCTGGAGCCTGCTGCAAGGCTACGACGAGCAGCAATTAACCGAGCTAAACATCAGACAGCCCGGTATGCACTCACTTGAGTTGGAAGAAGCCTTGAAAGCCATTGGCGAGTTAAAACAAACCTTAATCGCTAAAGGCGAAGCAACTGAACTGTTTGGGCAGGTGCGGGGTGACGGTTTGACATCAGCCTTGGCTACCATTGAACAGGGTTTTGGCGACGAACTGTTTTACCCCAATGTGGCCACCCGAGCGGCACACCTGCTTTATTTCGTGATCAAGAATCACCCTCTGGCCGACGGAAATAAACGCTGTGGATCGTTTCTGTTTCTGTGGTACTTACGCCGCAACGCAGCCCTGCTGGCCCGGCCCGTTGAGCAATTGATCAATGACAACACCTTGGTGGCATTAGCGCTGTTAGTGGCTGAAAGCCTACCCGATCAGAAAACGTTAATGATCCGGTTGATTGAGCATTTTATACTGCTGAAGGAAGATTTTGGCAGTTGATGTGTTTAGCGCCGCCCCGAAGTCACCTCTGAAGTTAGAAAAGGCCAGCTGTAATGAACATTGATCTTTACCAAGTAGATGCGTTTGCCTCCCAGCCCTTTGAAGGCAATCCCGCGGCGGTTTGCCCGCTGGAAGCGTGGCTGGATGATGCGCTACTACAGGCCATCGCCACGGAGAACAACCTGTCTGAAACGGCCTTTTTGTGTCGACTGAATCCGGTTATCACCTGCGCTGGTTTACCCCTTCGGTGGAAGTGGATTTGTGGTCATGCCACCTTGGCGGCGGCGTGGGTAATCTTTAATGCATTAGGCGACAGCGCAGAAACCCTGCAATTCCAAACGCGCAGTGGGCAGTTATCAGTAAAGCGTGAGGGCGATGAGTTGGCGATGGATTTTCCGGCGAAAACGCTAGAACCCTTGGCAATGCACGCTGAGGTAGCGGCAGCATTCGGCGGCATCGACATTGAGGAGCTGCTGATCTCCGACGATATCGTGGTGGTGGTTAATAACGCGGCGTTGATCGAGTCGTTAGCGACGGATATGCAGCAGCTTAAACAGCTGCCGGGGCGGGCTTGGTAGTCACCGCTAAAGGCGATGATGTGGACTTCGTTTCCCGCTGGTTTGGCCCCAAGGTGGGCGTGGAAGAAGATCCGGTGACAGGCTCGGCCCATACGTCGCTTGTACCTTACTGGTCTAAGCGGTTAGGCAAGCAAACGCTAACCGCACGCCAGGGCGGCGCCCGTAAAGGCGCGCTTAGCTGCATTGTGGAAGGCGAGCGCGTGATTATCAAAGGCCGTGTGGCGCCTTATCTGAAAGGGGTTATTACGTTGCCGGAGGGTAACTGAAAAAGCTAGGGATGTTGGGGCAGTTATTCCTTTTGGCGGCTAGCCGCTTGGACGAAGGCCGTCGGGGATTGACCGAGCACCTTGCGAAACATGCTGGAGAAAGCGGCTGGACTGTCGTAGCCCAGTTCCAGCGCGGTTCGAGTAACGGAACTGCCGGACAGCAGCCTGGGAATCGCCGCCATCAGGCAGGCCTGTTGGCGCCATACGGCGAAGGACATACCGGTTTGTTGACGGAACAAGCGATTGAAGGTGCGCTGACTGCGATGCAACTGCCTGGCCCACTCCTCGGGAAGGCTATGGATGTGCGGCTGGCCAAGAAACTCTCTGCACTGGCGGGCGAGGGGAGGGTCTTGGGGCAGAGGCGCAAATAGAGGCAGGGCCTGAGCCTGTTCCAGTTCGTATAGGAGTAGTTTAGCCAGGGCACCGTCGCGGCCGTTTTCGTCATAGAGCGCGGGGATGTGGGCGGAAGCCAGTAGCAAGTGATGTAAGAGAGGTGTTACGACTAGCACCTCGCAGTTGAGCGAAGTGCGTGGCGCGACGTGAGGCTCGATATACAGGCTTCGTGTGCTCACCCCGTTCATACGCACCTGGTGGCGCTTGCCCGCGGGTAGCCAGACACCGCTGAACGGGGGCACCATCCAGGTGCCATCATCCGTATCGACTTCCATCACGCCGGTCATGCCGTAGAGAAACTGGGCACGGCGATGGGTATGAGAGTCGAGCAGCGTGCCGGGGCGGTAGTCAGTGCCGATGGCTACCAAGGGCCGTGCTACATGGTCTACATCTGACAAGGGTGTATTGAGCATTGTCGTCAACTTGGCCGAAACACAATGATTATTGTCCAAATGGCGAATGTCGGCCAGTCCTCACCGGAATATCGTTTCTCCTATTGAGTTCATTAGGAGAGTGCCGGTGTATAGCGTATTGCTAATTTGTGGCGGGTGGCCGGAGTCACGACCGTGTTGTTCGGTTTCGGCGGTGGGTTTGTGGTGGTTCCTTTGCTGTATACCCTGCTGATTTCTGTGCATGGGCCGAATAGTGGTATCGGTCAGGCGGCCATGCATATAGCGGTGGCCACCTCGACGGCGTTGATGGTGTTTGCTGCATCATTGGCGACCTGGCGTCACCATCGGCGACAGACCGTGCAATGGCATCTGGTGCGACCGCTGGTCGGCTATATCGCCATGGGGCTGTGCTCGGTGCTGCAGCCGCGGTGTCGTTAAGTGGGGAGTGGGTGCGCTGGGTGTTCATTGGTTATTTGAGTATTACGATTGCGGATGCCATTCTGCGGCCTGGTTTTCTGCATCAGGCGGGGAGTGATGTACGCCCCATGGGGCGCCTGGTGACAGCAACAACGGGGACATTGATCGGTGCAGTCGCCGCCTTGCTGGGCGTTGGCGGTAGTGTAATGACAGTACCACTGATACGCCGAAGAGGCGCCAGCATGACAGCGGCCACGGCCATGGCTAATCCGTTGTCGTTGCCCATGGCGGTGAGTGGCACCGCGACGTATGTGTTGCTGTCGGCAAATCGCCCAGCCTTGGGGGACTGGTATGCCGGTTATTTGGATCTGCGCGCGTTGCTGGTGTTAGCGATAGGCTCATGGCTCGGAATCCGCCTGGCGTCGACCTGGATCGGACGCATCCCTGACCGCATCCATGCCAGGGTGTACTTGCTATTGCTGACCATGGTGCTTGTGGTGATGGTTTTGGTACGTTGAGTGTTGCTTGCTTGGGAGACGCCTGTTTTGTGAAGCGGCTCTTTAAGGGGAGCAGGGTTTAAAGACGTAAAGTTGATTCATTCAGCAGTCACGCGCTATGTCATCACGCGCTATGTGATCACGTACTGTGTGATGGAGTAGGCCAGCGCAATTCGAAACAAGAGCCACCCTCATCCGAGGGGTAGCATTTAGCCTCGCCATGATGGGCTCTGGCAATAGCTGCCACCACCGCCAATCCGAGCCCACTTCCTTGCTTGTCGCCTGGCATATTACTGTCAGCATCCCGCGCATGCCGAAATGCTGTGAAAATATGGGAGGCATCTTCCTGAGGAATACCTGGGCCGGCATCTATAACACGCAAAACACACCACCCGTCATCCTGGCGCGTTTGGATGATAAGCGACCCTGGTGATGCATGCTGACGAGCGTTTTCCAGCAACGCAAGCAATGCCTGACGAATACGGACTGGGTCGCAATACGCGGCGCCAGATTGCAGATCAAGGGTTGGGTAATGATATGAGGCGTTTAGGGCATGTCTACAAAATTCAACGACTGATTCAATGTCAGTCGAAAGATCACATTGCTTGATCTCAAGGTTCAGATGACCGCTTTCGGCCAAGCTGACGGCGCGAAGGTCTTCAATCAGTTGTGCCATGCCGTCGATTTGGGTAAGGAGGCTTTGAAACTGGGGTTTTTCGGGGGGAATACACCTTCTGCCAAGCCTTGCAGGCGTCCGCGTAAGATAGTAACGGGCGTACGCAGCTCATGGGCAATCGCCGCATTCCAGAACGTCATTTCCTTGGACATACGCTGTAATTGGTCTGCCAAGGCATTGAAGTCGTTGGCTAACACGGCGGCCTCGCCTAACGAGCGATCACCCGTCGTGGCGCGTGCGTCCAGGTCGCCTTGCGCGACGCGACGCATGCTGTCTGTGACGGAGTTGAGGGGTACCAGAATGCGACGGGCCAAGTGAACGCCCACTATCACGGCGAACGCCAGCCCAACCAGCGTAGTGCTAACGAGCCAAGCCCACTCTAGCCCCGACGGGAACATGTTGGGTTCGCTAATCGACCCCTGCCAAAAACGGAAGGTAATAAAATAGAACGCATAAGAGGTCACCACGACTAACAGTGTGATGCCAAACGCCATCGCTGCCATTGTCAACGCGATGGTGCGGCTTAGCCCAATGAGCTTCATTCTGCCCCCATAGGCGATACCCAACGCCGCGTATGCCTACGGGCATACCTCTCACATCGACATCTTCCAGTTTTTACGCAGCTTGCTGATATGGCTGTCGACAGTGCGCTCAAGTGCCTCGCCCTCGGGCAGGCAGGCGGCCAACAACTCGGCGCGGGTGCAAACTTTTTGGGCGCGCGTGCAAGATGCGTCAACAACCTGAATTCGGTGAGCGTCAACGCAAGGCTGTGTGATTCTTCTCCTACCTGAACAAAGGCTTCGTGTTGTTCCAGGTCGATCTCAAAGGGCGGCACCCGGAGGACATGGGGTTGATGGCTAGCATCAGCCATGGTGCGTCTTAACACTGCCTGAATGCGTGCAACGACCTCGGCAGGGTTAAACGGCTTGACGACATAATCGTCGGCACCAAAACGCAAACCCATCAGTTTATCGATATCCTGATCCATCGCGGTCAACATGATGACGGGCGTCTCGCCACGGTGGCGAACCTCTGACAGTACCTGCCAACCATCCAGCTTAGGCATCTTTACATCAAGTAAGACGAGATCGGGTTTCATCGACAAATGCATGTCCAGTGCCTTGCGTCCATCTTCTGCGTAGATGGTTCGGATACCCGCACGTTTCAGATAAGCCTGCAGGATATCAGCGATCTCAGGCTCGTCTTCGGCGATGAGCACCAGTGCTTGCAGGGCAGGAGAAGAACTTGGCGACTGATGCGTCGGGGACATGTAAGTGCCTAATGAAACATTCATTGTGTTCTCCATCATATCTACACATGCCGTCGACGTTAATACCACGCTACAGCGATATAGTCCCCTTCAATTCTATGAGTAGGCAAATGTTTGCCTATTTCTGCAAGCGCTAACTATGCCTGCAGAAACCATGTCTGCAGGAACTATTGTCTGCAGGAACTATGCCTGAAGGAACTATTCATGACGATCGGACGTTTTTACCGTAAGGGTGGCCTCTGTGCCTTGCTGCTAAGCGTGTTAACCGCATGCGGGCCAGTTGAGCAAGAAGTAGCGCCGCCTCCTGCCCGAGTGTCTGTTGTTACCTTGGAACCCGTTAGATTGGAGCTGACCGAAGACTTGCCGGCCCGGGTCGTTCCTTTTCAAGTGGCGGAAATTCGTCCGCAGGTCAGCGGGATTGTCCAACGCCGCCTTTTCGAACAGGGAACCGACGTAAGTGCGACGCAGCCATTATTCGAAATCAATCCAGCGCCGTTTCGCGCTGAAGTGGAAACGGCAGAAGCGGCGTTGCAGAAGGCCGAAGCCGAGCTTGCGCATGCACGGGCGCAGTCAGCTCGGTTGGAATCGCTGGTCAGGGGGCAGTCGGTAAGCCGCCAAGCGTATGACGATGCCGTCTCCAACAGCCAGCAGGCCGCCGCGGAGGTGGCCCAAGCGCGTGCCACGCTGTCGCGCCGCCGCCTTGACTTGGAATTCTCCACGGTGGTGTCCCCCATTGCAGGTCGAATTGATCAGGCGTTGGTGACGGAGGGAACACTGGTCGCCAGTAGTGATAGTACGCCCATGGCCCGTGTTCAGCAGATCGATAAGGTCTATGTCGATGTTCGGCGCTCGGCTTCCTCGCTGGAATCGCTTCAAGATGCGATGGCGGCGCAACCCTCCCTCGACAGTGGCTTACCGGTCACGATCCTCGCCAGCAACGGTACACCCTACGATGTCACCGGACGCATTCTTTTTCGGGCATCAATGTGGATGCCAGCACGGGTGACCTTTTGCTACGTGTGCTCGTGGACAATCCCCATCGGCGCCTGCTGCCCGGTATGTTTGTGCGTGCTCGCGTGCCCTATGCACGCTATGAGAACGCGTTGACGGTGCCGCAACAGTCCGTGGTGCGCATTGGCGGTCAGCCTTACGTCTGGTTGATTGGCGCTAGTGACAAGGCATTGATGGTCTCAGTAGAGCTTGGTGAGTTGGCGAACGGCAGTTATCGGGTGCAAGCGGGTGTGACAGAGGGCAGAGGGTCGTCGTCGAGGGTATAGAGCGACTGGCGGATGGTGTCGAAGTCAGCGCATCTGATTGGCATGTGTCATCGCCTCTTGAGGCTTCAGTGGCATCTTCTTATTAAGCTTCAGGAGTCTCCGTAATGCCCCAGTTCTTCATACAGCGTCCAGTCTTCGCCTGGGTGGTCGCGCTGTTTATCATTCTGCTGGGCGTGATCGCCATTCCGCAGTTGCCGGTCGCTCACTACCCATCGGTAGCGCCCCCGTCGGTGACCATCACTGCGACGTATCCCGGCGCCACACCGCAGACCATGAACGACGCCGTGCTCAGTCTCATCGAACGTGAGCTGTCCAGCGTCAAGAACCTGCTGTACTTCGAGTCGTCGGCCGATGCTTCGGGGTCGGCGTCTGTCATCGCCACCTTCAAGCCAGGCACAAACCCGGAACTGGCCCAAGTGGATGTGCAGAATAGGCTCAAGGCAGTCGAACCCCGGTTACCCCAGGCGGTTCGTCAGGATGGGCTGAGCGTGGAGTCAGCGTCATCCAGTTTTCTGATGATCGTGGGTCTGAATTCCGAGGATGGGCGCTTTGATGAGATCGCCCTGAACGACTATATGGCGCGCAATATCGTTGAGGAGCTGCGCCGCATTGACGGCGTCGGCCGTGTGCAACTGTTCGGTGCTGAGCAGGCAATGCGCATCTGGATAGAGCCGGAAAAGCTGATTGCTTTCGGCTTGTCGGTGAATGATCTCTCGACCGCGATCACGGAGCAGAACGCACCGATTGTGCCGGGCAGCATCGGCGCGTCTCCGGCCTTACCCGGCCAAAAGGTGTCCTCACTGTTGACCGCACAGGGCAGTTGAGCACGCCGGAAGAGTTCGCTGCTATCGTGCTTCGCGCCAATGTCGACGGCTCCAGCGTGGTGTTGGGCGATGTGGCGCGAGTCGAGTTGGGGCCCAATCCTACGGCTTCTCCAATCGTGAGAATGGCCAGCCAGCGACGGCGGCAGCCATACAGCTGGCCCCCGGCGCCAATGCGGTTCGCACGTCGGAAAGTGTGCAAGCGCGTTTGGCTGAGTTAAACCAGGCGCTACCCGCGGGCATGAGCTCATCGATCCCCTTTAATACGGCCCCGTTCGTTAAGGTGTCTATCGAGAAGGTCATCCATACCCTTATCGAGGCGATGGTACTGGTCTTCCTGGTGATGTTGCTGTTCCTACAGAATATCCGTTACACGCTAATTCCCGCACTGGTCGCGCCGATTGCATTGTTGGGAACCTTCACGGTGATGCTGCTGGCAGGTTTCTCAATCAACGTGCTGACGATGTTCGGCATGGTGTTGGCGATTGGCATCATCGTCGATGACGCTATCGTGGTGGTCGAGAACGTTGAGCGCATCATGGCCAAAGAGGGATTGTCGCCAAAGGACGCCACCATCAAGGCGATGAAGGAAATTACTGGCGCGGTGGTGGGCATCACCCTGGTATTGACGGTGGTGTTTATCCCGATGGCCTTCTCGAGTGGCTCGGTCGGAGTGATCTACAAGCAATTCGCGCTGGCGATGGTGGTCTCGATTCTGTTCTCGGCGTTTCTGGCGTTGACGCTGACACCGGCGCTATGCGCAACCCTTCTCAAGCCCATTAAACCGGGGCACCACGACAAAGGCGGTTTCTTCGGCATGTTCAACCGGGCGCTTAAACGTATGACCGCCCGTTACGAATCGCGTGTGGAGGCTGGTCGCCCGCAGCGGTCGGGTCATGCTGGTGTTTGTGGTCATCGCAGGGTGTTGGTGTTCGCCTTCCGCCAGTTGCCTTCGGCTTTTCTGCCGGAAGAGGATCAAGGCTATTTCATGACCAGTATCCAGTTGCCCGCTAATGCGACAACCGAGCGTACCTTGGATGTCGTCAAGGCGTATGAGGAGTACGTCATGGCGCGCCCTGCAGTGGACGGCAATATGTCTATTTTGGGCTTCGGGTTCTCTGGGTCTGGCGCGAATACGGCGCTGACGTTCACCACGCTAAAGGATTGGGGAAGCGCGACGGTGCCACGGCGGCGAGTGAAGCGGAAGGAACTCAGCAGGCCATGAGTCAACTGAACGAAGGGACGGTGATGAGTATGTTGCCGCCGGCCATTGATGAGTTGGGCACCAAGTCCGGTTTTACGATGTTCTTGCAGGATCGACGCAACCAGGGCCGGCCGCCCTCAAGGCTGCCGAGACGACGCTGCTTGAACTGGCGGCGCAGAGCAAGGTGGTCAGCGACGTCTATTCCGACGGCCTTCCGGAAGGGGCGAGCATTCGTCTGGACATCGATCGCCAGAAAGCCGAAGCGCTCGGGGTGTCTTTCATCAACATTAGCGACATCCTGTCTACCGCGATGGGGTCGTCCTATATCAATGACTTCCCGAATGAGGGCCGGATGCAGCAGGTGATTATGCAAGCGGATGCGTCGGCACGCATGCAGGTCGACGACGTACTCAAGCTGCACGTGCGTAATAGCAGGGGAGACATGGTGTCCCTGGCAGAGGTGGTTACCCCGGTGTGGGACGAAACACCGCTACAAATGGTGCGCTACCTGGGCTATCCCGCCACCAGCATTTCCGGCAGTGCGGCGAAGGGGGCTTCTACTGGTGACGCCATGGCTGAAATGGAGCGTCTGGCGCATCAACTTCCGCCCGGTTTCGCCGTGGCCTGGACGGGGCAGTCCTTCAGGAGCGCCAGTCCGCTGCTCAGGCACCCATGCTGGTGGCGCTATCCATCCTGGCGGTATTTCTGGTGTTGGCCGCTCTTTATGAGAGCTGGTCTATTCCGCTGTCGGTGATACTCGTTGTCCCGCTGGGGTTGCTGGGTGCGGTGGCTGCTATGTTGCTGCGTGACCTGCCTAACGATGTTTTCTTCAAAGTCGGTATGGTCACCGTGATCGGGCTGTCGGCGAAAACGCGATCCTGATCGTTGAGTTTGCAAAACAGTTGCGTGAGCAAGGTAAGGGGCTGATGGAGGCCGCGGTGGAAGCCGCCAGCCTGCGCCTGCGCCCGATTCTTATGACCTCTCGCTTTCGGCTTGGGGTGGTACCGCTGATGGTGGCGTTTGGCGCCAGTGCCAAAACCCAGCATGCGATAGGCACGGGGTGTTCGGCGGCATGGTTAGCGGAACGCTGCTGGTGATTCTCTTCGTCCCGGTGTTCTTCGTTTTCGTGATGGGTCTTCAGGAGCGCGTTAATGGCTGGCGTGCAGCTCGTCGCCCCTCATCATTACAACCCGATAACGATATAGAGCATTAATGCCATGCGCCGACTGATTCCGCCTATCGTGCTAACGCTGTCGGTGTCCCCTGTGCCAGACACCTTTTCAGTGGCAGCGTTAGAAGTTATATCTCGATATTTAGGGGTTAAGTGGCTAATGCTTTCTGTTATCCCACAGGGGGCTAGCGGCCCACCTATCGGAGAATCCTCGGGTAAGGCCACGGCAGCCACTCGTTCTTGTGCCGCCGCAAGCTGTGCGGGGTCGCCGCGCTCTATTTCCGGCTTTTGGCCGGGTGGATAGGCGCCTACCATGCAGAAGTCATCGTCCGCTTCCAGGCTTGCATGCCCGACGCCTGCAGGCAGCACCAGCACATCGCCTGGGTAAAGCATTAGCTCCTGGCCGTTGGGGCCGCCTAGCCGTGCACGGGCCTGCCCGCGAAAAATACCCAAGACCTCGTGGGCGGTGGAGTGAAAGTGGTCGAAGTCATATAGGTGGTAGCGCCACGCAGGCGGCCAGCCGTGCTGTTTGAACATAGTTTCGAACGCCACGGCCCGCTCCTCTGCATCGCTGATGTCGAGAACTTGGCGATAAATCAGTACGGGCAGTGGGGAGTTGGGATAGCCGGTCTCTTCATCGCTATCTAGGTGGAGTCGTTCTGGTTGGGGGTAGACATCCTTGCCTCCTCGTTCCTCATTGGGTGTGCTATCAGTTGGGTTTTAAAATCAGTTTTACGCATGTTTTTAGAATAGTTTTTAATGCATAGCCGAGCAAACTGATAACAAACTGGCGAGGGAGAGTCGATTACCGCCCAGCAGGCTTCCCCTCATTCTCTATTGGATTGCCTTGATGGCATCAGTCGGTATCATATCTTGGGTGTTGTCCATCATTACGCCCTTTACCGCGAGCTTCTATGACCCAATCTAAAACGCCCTTCATTGTGGTGCTGAGCCTGGCAATGACCATGATGCTGGGCCCGTTTTCCATGGATACGTATCTGCCGGCCTTTCCGGTCATCGGCGAATCGCTGGGGATTTCTCAGCAAGCGGTATCGTTGAGTGTTTCGGTGTATGTCTTTGCGTTGGCGTTGGGTCAGTTGATCGGCGGTGCGCTTTCGGATCGCTTCGGCCGCCAGCGGGTGCTGATGAGCGGACTGGCGATTTTGCGCTCTCAAGCCTTGTCATTGGTATGGCGGACTCCTTGAACACCCTGCTTGGCGGGCGGGCAATTCAGGCCATTGGCGCCGGTTTGACTCTGGTGTCGGTACCGGCGTTAGTGCGCGACCGGGTGGCGGGCCGCGACGCTGCGAAACTGTTCTCGATGATGGGATTTATCATGGTGTTGGCGCCGGGCATTGCGCCAAGCGTAGGTAGCGCGATTCTGTTGCTGGGTTCCTGGCACTATATCTTCTTCGCCTTGGCGGTATACGCGCTGCTGCTGGTGCCGCTGTTGGTACGGGTGCTGTTTACCGGCTCGGGCAAGGTGTCGCGAGCGAAAAGCCCTCAGATGAGCCTGCTGGCGCGTTACAAACTGGTGCTGTCGACAAAGCCTGCTCTGCCGTTCATCGTTTGGCAGGCCGCCTCTTTTCCACCCTGATGATGTTCATCACCTACGCCTCACTGATCTATCAGGGCACTTCGGCCAGTCGCCCTCGAGCTTTTCGTTGTTGTTTGCGGCGAACATCGTTGCGATGCTGATCTTCAATATTCTCAATCGTGTGCTACTTTCCAGGCTGCCGTCGCTGCGTATTCTGCAGTTGGCGACGGGCTGTCAGGCAGTCGGCATACTCTTGCTGGTGATGGCTGCCTTTATGGAGTGGCCGCTGTACGCCTTCCTGCCGGCCATGATGCTGACCATCGGTGCAGTGGGGCGATCTCACCGAATATTCAAGCCTGCTTTTTGGAGTTCTTTCCCACCAGCAGTGGAACGGCCGCAGCGCTGCTGGGAGCAGCCCAGTTCGGCATTGCTGGAGTTCTGAGCGCATTGTCTGCCTTGCTGCCGCATACGCTTGAAGCGATTATCCTGGCCATGGCTGCCTGTGGTTCGGTGGGGTATGTGATGTTGGCCCGCTCAATCATCAAGGGGCGCGCTGCTGTCGAGGCACGCTGACCCAGTCTGCGCTCTCTTACCAAAAGCTCCGTGTTAACCAAAACGCGGGGCTTTTTATTTCTTGATCAGATGCCGTGGGTATACGGGCGTTGCGGATATATGACTTGTAGCTCGGCTGTTGCATGGACTCATTCGTGTATTGGAATCATGAGAAAAAGTTAAAAAATAAATGATTATGATTGGTATTACCACTATTGACTAAGAGGTGATAGCTTCGGATACTCACGGCCTTTTAAAAGAGAACCACAAGGCGCGAGGGTAGGTTTATTCATTTCAAGGGATCTTCAATATGACTGATAGCAGTAGCACAGTCCGGCGCAACGCAAGTCGGTTACGGTGGCAGCAGACCACTACCGCCATCCTGTGCGGCACCACGCTGGTGACTATTCCCATGCTCGGGAACGCACAGGAAACCGGCGAAGGCAGTGACGATAATGAGGGCTATCGGCTTGCTCCTATTATCGTCAACGCCACGGCCTACGCCGATGATGATGCCAACTCGATAGTAGCCCAGGAGCTGTGGGTGGGTGGCAAGGTTGCCACCAGTCTTCTCGATACGCCCGCCTCCGTATCGGTCATCACTGAGAAAGAGATTGAGCAGCGCAACGCCTCGACTACCGAGGAAGTCCTGCAATATACCCCCGGGATTCTCACCGATTATTACGGCACCGATGACCGTAACGACTATTTCAAAATCCGCGGATTCGAGGCTACCACCTACCGTGATGGGCTGACGCTTGGCTCAATGCGCGGAGTACGTGAGGAGCCTTACGCTTTCGAGCGTGTCGAGGTATTGCGGGGGCCAACTCGACCCTGTTTGGCCCGGCGGATCCAGGTGGTTCGGTCAATTTCGTGAGCAAGCGGCCACGGTTTGAGCGGTTTGGGGAGGGCTATCTCTCCTACGGTTCATTCGACGCGAAAGAGGCCGGTCTTGATGTGGGCGACACCCTGAACGCCGATGAGACAGTGGCCTACCGTTTCACCGGCACCATCCGGGACAGCGATCGGGAATATGATCACTCCAAAGACAACAATGGCTTCTTGATGGGCGGTCTGGCCTGGGAGCCAACGGCGTACACCTCAGCAAGCGTTATTTTCGACTACCTGAAGCGTGATGACACCCCCAATAGTGGTGGTTACCCACTCGACCGGGAGTACGACCGCAGCGACTTCTTTGGCGAGCCTGGTTTCAATTATCACGACGTCGAGCGTAGCAGCATCACCGGCCAGCTCACCCACGATTTCAATAACGGGCTGACCCTGCGGGGCAATCTGCGCTACAGCGACCTGACAGACGACTTCGGTTACGTTTATATCACTGACTCTGCGGCGCGAGTAGGCAGCGTGGTGGATCGCGATTATTTCGGCACCGACAACGAAGCCCAGGAGTTGATTGGCAACGCTATTCTGCAGTATGACGCGCGCTTTGACCGGGTCGATAGCAGTACGTTGGTAGGAGTCGAGTATCGCGATGCCTCAACCGAAGACAGTTCGTTTTACGGCGATGCGACCTCCATTGATATCGCAAATCCCGTCTTTAGCGGTGCGCCGAGTAGTCTCAACGTCTATAGCAGCAACAAGCAGGACTTCACCACCGAGTCGGTTTTTCTGACCCAGAATTTGTCCTTCTATGACCGATTCATTGTGACAGCGGGTGTGCGTAATGACTCGATGGATGTCTCCAGCACCAATATGGATGGCGTTCGCGATTCCGATGACTTCTCTGAGACCTCACTTCGCGGTGCGCTGACCTATCGCGTCACCGACGAAATTTCGACCTATATCAGCATGGTGGAGTCGGTCGCGCCGCCCACGATTGGCGTCGATCCCGAACGGGGCGAGCAGTACGAAATTGGTGCGAAATATTCTCCCTTTGGTACCAATGCGCTGTTTTCGGCGGCCATCTATGACCTGACCCGGGATGATGTGACTATCTCGGTGGTACAGGATAATGGCGTTATCGAGCGGGAAACCGTGGGTGAATCCCGCGTACGGGGTCTTGATCTGGAAGCGAAGGCTGAGTTGACCGATAGCTTTAGCGTGGCCGGTGGTTACTCCTATATGGAGTCGGAAGTGGTACGCGACAGTAACGCAGCCAGAGAGGGTAACGAGTTCACTGCAGCACCTAAACATACGGCGTCGCTGTGGGGCTATTATACCTTGCCTAGCCAGGATATGAGTGTTGGTCTCGGTGCTCGTTACATCGGCTCCTACTACTTTGATGCCGCCAATACGTCCAAGAGCAGTGCAGCAACGCTGTTTGACGCAGCCTTTAGCTACCAGCTCACCAAAGATGCTGACCTAGCCGTTAATGTAAGTAACTTACTCGACGAGCAGCACGTGGTCGGCTCAAGTACCGCTGACTACTATAATCCGGGGCGTGAAATCAGTGCTAAAGTGAGCTATCGCTGGTGATCTAATTCTGCCTATATCCCAGAAGTAGTATCGGCAAAACGCCCCGACTTGATCATTAAAGGCGGGGCGTTTTGGTATTTAGGCTTCTGTTAGGCCATCAACGATAAAGACGCGGTAGTCTGCTCCTTGAAAACGGTGCTGGCGGGCTTCCTGGTAGGCGGGGCTTTGGTACCAGGCGCGGGCGGCAGCCATATCCGGAAGCGCAAAATCACCGCCCCTTCCATAGCGCTGCCTTCGAGTACTTCGAAATCGCCGTAGAAGGCGAGCGGTTGCGGGTCGTGACCTTCACGAGCGGCTTTTGCCTTCTCGCCGTAGCGCTCCATTTCCTTGGCGTCGTGAGTATGTTCACGGGTTAGTACGACGTAAGCGGGCATTAAATTCTCCTTATTTATTGGTTACTACTTCACATCGTTACCCAGCACCTTTAATCGCTCAGGGCTAAGGGCGATGTCCTCATTTTGTTGACTCCAATATCTTGATCAATGATGCCTTGGACAATGCGTTTGGCGTCGTCTAGTGAGTGCATCATGTAGGTGCCGCATTGAAACTCATTGAGCTCTGGAATCTCTTCCATACTACATCGCGCATGGCCGCGAGCCACGCTTCTCCGACGCGCTTCCGTTGGGCTGCCCAGTAGGCTCATATAAAACCCAGTACGGCAGCCCAGGGCGAAATATCAATAATTTCGACGCTGTCGCTATTCAAGTGATTGCGCATAAAGCCTGCAAAATACGTTAATGCCCCATCCCATTGTGGAAATGAGAGGGGCTATTGTTGCGGTGCTCAGGCGCGACGGAGTGTGAGACAAGATAGTTGCGAAGGGGGGAATCTTAGCCGCCTTGTTTAGGCGCGGGCTCGATGATGATTTCGTGCTTCCTCCGCTCATTCTCCAGTGTTGCCAAGGCAATTTGGTAACAATCTTCGATATGGCGGCTGCCCATGTACTTCATCGCGCTGAAGCTAATACCACCAGCGACGGCGCTACCGACAAAAGGAACGAACTTAGCAACACCTTTGGACGCTACTTTGACGCCCATCTTGCTTAAAAGCATGACGATAAGTTTTTTCGTGATGTATTTACCGGCCATTTTGCTGCCAGTATTTGAGATGGCCGTCATCACAAAGAGCTTGGATTCTGTATCCAGGCTGTCGATTTGTTCAGGCGTTAAACCAAATTTCTGGTTAATTTTGGGAATTAGCCGCATCAATATGGCAACGTCTGAACCTATATCCACCCCTGGAATGGGTATAACCGCCGCGCCCGCAGAGAGGCTCGAACTCTTGGTGACCATTGAATGGCACGTTTTTCTAATCGCTTCGAGTTCTTCTATTGATTCAATCATGATGAGATCCTTTCATTTGCTGCCTGATTGATCCAGTGCTGGCTGTACCACTTCCTGGTTCACTTCCTTCTAACATTACTGACCGCTCTTGGGCGTTATTTGAGAGTCGCCTGTAGTAAAGTCGTCGGCGAAGATAAAAGTGTCAAACGGTATTTGGAACGGTGCAAC
The DNA here is from genome assembly GCA_004295565.1 of Vreelandella olivaria. Classification (GTDB taxonomy): domain Bacteria; phylum Pseudomonadota; class Gammaproteobacteria; order Pseudomonadales; family Halomonadaceae; genus Vreelandella; species Vreelandella olivaria. Next base: position 879,556 of record AP019416.1, read on the forward strand.
TGAAGTGGGAGGCTTGAATGTCGAACTTGAGAACCCTATATCCACCGATCGAACCCTACGAAACAGGCATGATCAATGTGGGGGATGGTCATACGGTCTATTTTGAGCGCGTGGGCAAGCCGGGCGGTAAGCCTGCGGTATTTCTACATGGTGGCCCCGGCGGTGGGATTTCGCCTGATCATCGACGCCTGTTTAACCCTGAACGCTACGACGTTCTTCTCTTTGACCAGCGCGGCTGTGGTCGTTCAAAGCCCCATGCCAGTATCGAAGCCAATACGACGTGGCATTTAGTGGAAGACATCGAGAGGCTACGTGAGCATGTTGGCGTAACTCAGTGGATGGTTTTTGGCGGCTCTTGGGGTTCTACCCTGGGCCTTGCCTACGCCCAGACGCATCCAGACCGTGTCAGTGAGTTGATTTTGCGAGGCGTCTATACGGTCACTCAAGCGGAGATTGACTGGTACTATCAATTTGGTGTGTCTGAAATGTTCCCCGATAAGTGGGCGGCGTTTCAGGCGCCCATTCCTGAAGTAGAGCGACACGATATGGTGGCCGCCTACCATCGTCGTTTGATGGGTGACGACCCTATCGCTCAGCTTGAGGCGGCGAAGGCCTGGACGATATGGGAGGGTGAAACCATCGCCCTGCTACCAGACCCTGCCTTATCGGCTCCCTACAGAGAGGGCATTTTGCGTTAGCCTTTGCGCGGTTAGAGAACCATTATTTCACTCATCGCGCTTGGCTGGAGGAGGGGCAACTGCTTGCTAACGTTTCACGCCTAAAAGGCATTTCCGGCGTCATTGTCCATGGGCGGTACGATATGCCATGCCCTGTTCGTTATGCGCTGGCACTGCATAACGCTTGGCCAGAATCCGAATTTCATTTGATCGAAGGGGCAGGGCACGCCTGGAGCGAACCCGGCATTCTCGATCAGTTGATACGTGCGACAGATCGCTTTGTATCATAAATCTTAACCATGGCAATACTTGCTACTGCGCGGTTAATTGAAGTGGTGGATGAGTTAACCTGGTGTGAGTTGCTCATATAAAGCCTTCTTTAGAACAAACGGAAAAGGCGGCAGTACAACAGGCTGCCGCCTTTTTTACGCGGAGGGTTAAGTGTTTACTCATCACCCTCGTAGGTCACGCGCCAAATGGCGTTCGTCAGGTCGTCGGCGATGATAAGGGCGCCCTCTGGGTCGATGGTGACGCCGACTGGGCGACCGCGGGTTTTACCGTCTTCAGTAAGAAACCCGGAAACGAAATCAATGGGGTCACCGTCGGGCTCGCCATTGCGGAAAGGGATAAAGACAACCTTGTAGCCCACAGGGTCTGAGCGGTTCCAACTGCCATGTTCGCCGATAAACACGCCTTCAGCGAACTCATCGCCCATTTCTGGCGTTGAAAAGGTGAGGCCAAGTGGCGCTACATGGGAACCCAGGCTGTAATCGGGCACGATCGCCGACTCTACTTTGTCGGGGTTCTGGGGGCGAACGCGGGAATCGACATTCTGCCCCAATAGCTATAGGGCCAGCCGTAGAAACCACCTTCCTGCACAGTGGTGAGGTAGTCGGGAACCAAGTTGGCCCCGAGTTCGTCTCGTTGTTAACCACTGCCCATAGCTGGTCAGTGTCTGGTTGGATAGCCAACGCCGTGGGGTTGCGCAGGCCGGTGGCATAAGGCCGATGCATGCCGGTGTCGGCATCAATTTCCCATACCTCGGCCCGGTTAACCTCCGCTGCCATGCCGCGTTCGGTGATGTTACTGTTGGAGCCAATGCCCACGTACAGGTAGTCACCGTCGGCACTTGCCGTCATCGCCTTGATCCAGTGGTGGTTGATTTCCGAGGGTAGCTGCGTAATTACTTCTGGCGACCCACTGGCCTCGGTTTGACCTTCCTCGTAATCGAAGCGTACTACCGCATCTTGGTTAGCGACATAGAGGTTGTTATCAACCAATGCCAACCCATAAGGCGCGTTGAGGTTCTCGGCAAACACCGTTTGCTCTTCATAGCTGCCGTCACCGTCACTATCGCGCAACAGGGTCAATCGGTTACCACTTTCAACGGCGGTGGTGCCCTGGCTTTTTATGTAGCCAGCAATAAAGTCTTTTGGCTTCAGGGGCGGTGCGTTGCCGCCGCTTCCTTCGGCCACCAGAATATCGCCGTTGGGCAACACCAGCGTTTGGCGCGGCACCTTAAGGTCAGTAGCAATGGCCGTAATGGTGTAACCGTCGGGAACCGTCGGTAGCTGGTCGCCCCATTCTGCGGGCTCGGGAACTGACATATCCGGTAGAAGCCCACGTTGTGGTTCAGGAAGGTCAGGGTTTGGCCCATACTTTTGAGAGTCCTGGGCGCTAGCAACACCTGCCACCAGAAATATCGAGAGAGGAGCGGCGAAGCAATGGGAAAACTTCATGGCTTATCTCCGATACCAAAGCGGGAAAAACCGACCCACGTCGCCGTGCCTGCGAGCAAAACAACGACGATCGAAAGAGCAAAGCCAGCTGGCATCATGGCCCAGGCGTCGCGTGCATGGGCTAGCGCATTGACAAGACCCAGTATCCAGGTGAGCAATAGCAGCGCTGGATACATCAGAAAACCAAACGGCGGTCTTGGGAACGAAAAAAGCCAATAATCGCGCACAAAAGCGCAAGTCCCGCGAAAATAAGCCCACCCAAATTTAGCCAAGAAGCAAAGGTTGCCCACTGAATATGGTAGGTGGTTGAGTAGGCGTAATCACATAGCATGGTGCCAAGAAAGAGTGGCGTAGTCCCTGCAAGCATTACGGTATGAAACGGGTGAGCCCCGCTTCGATAAGTGCGATCGTTAGTGGCTGTCACGGCAAACTCCTTATGCTGTTCAAGCTGATTAATGCACCTTTGTTGGCTGACGCTGCACGCCAGCCCCAACTCAGGCAACTACATCATGTTCGTTAGGGCGCAGTATAGTTGACGATAAACAACTTGCCCAAAGCGAAGCGGCGCTGGATGGGAGCACGTGCTTTACGTGGGGGTAGCTTTAGCTCGCTGTTCTGTCTAATCCAACCACTGCCAGGGCGGTGCGTCCAGCCACCCCTGGCCCAGGATGGTCGTCTCGCCAAACGCTTTATCCAGCGCAATAGAGTGGCAGGCCTCATCTTTTTCCAGTGTTGCCACCAAGCGTGGTGCGTGGGAGACCACCCAAACTTGGGTGTCCCGCGAGGCACGGATAATCAGTCGCCCTAAGGCGGGTAGCAAATCTGGATGGAGACTGGTTTCTGGCTCATTTAATACCAGCAGGGAAGGCGGCCTTGAGTGAGCAACGCTGCCACTAACAGCAGATAGCGAAGTGTGCCGTCGGATAATTCCGACTGGTTTAAAGGGCGCAATAATCCTTCCTGAAGAAACTGCAGCACAAAACGGTTACTGGCGTCGGCCTCAAAATTGATGGTGCTCCCTGGAAAGGCGTCTTCAATTGCCCCATACAACGCCTCTCGGTCGCCAATCTCGTGAATGGTTCGCAATGCGGCCACTAGACTGTGGCCGTCATGATCGAGCACTGGGGTACGGGTGCCGATTTGCGGTGTGCGAATGATGGATTGCGGATCGGTTCGGAACTGATCGTAGAAGCGCCAGTGGCGGATTGTTTGTCGAACCGCATGGACTTCAGGCACGGCAACCGGGTCACTGATTTCATTCAGAATGCTTTCGTAGCTATTGAGGTGGGCGTTGTAAACCTCCCACTTTCGACCAGAACGTACTTTTACCACGGGGCCAACTCGGTCGATCAAGCAGCTGCTGGGTCGGCAAACATCGCCTGCCCAAATGCATTCACGCTTTATCTCAGGGTCGAACTGAAACATGGACGGATCCCTGTGGCCCGCAAACCCCTGAGGCGCTGGCATCCCCAATGAAATGGCGTAACCAAACTCCTTTCCGACAAACCCCAGCCTAAGACGGGTATTACTTTTCTTGGCGGTGCCCTCAATGGGGGCAGCTCCATCTCTCATGCTGTTGGTGAGCTTTTCCGGGCCCGCCCAGAAGGTGTAATCAAGCCCGCCTTCCTGAGCAATAGAAGCGATCAGGTTGCCTTTGGCGGTGTCTGCCAGTAACCGCAGCGATTTGTATAGATTGGATTTGCCACACCCGTTGGGCCCGGTCACTACATTGAGACCGGACAGGGGCGAAACAACGTTTTTCAGACTGCGGTAATTGGAAACGGCAAAGGCGTTGATCATAAGCTCTGGTGTTTGATGGCTAGCTGCTTTGAGCAGCTTGAAAATGCCAGTTTAGCCCCGAGTGCCCTCTCACTAGAAGAGATCGATAGTGGGAGATTTTAAGTGCCGATTGAGGGGCGGAATGCTCATGTCCGCGATTTCGGTGAGGGTTTTGGTCGGTAGTTGCCTTTATTCTGTACGAGCTGTCTGACGAGAGTGTCATACGGGCATCACTGCTTCTCAATATTAAAAGATTATCGGGAATATATAGAAAGACCGGATCAGGCAAGAAATGAAGAGTATCTGGCATTCTGATTTGTTCACTTTAAACCTATCATGCATGTGCTGGTGAAGTAACTAGCAAGACAATTCTTTCCCTGTAAAAGAGGTAATGAATTAACAGATGTAAGTTGGGGCGAAAGCAATCCATGGTTTCGTTGCCAAGGTTTTCTTTCAGCTCAATAGGTTGAGTAATTGGTTAAACGTAAGGAGTAATTATGAAACTGTTAAATTCGGCCTTAATCATTGCATTAATGCTTTCTTCAGGTGTGGCACTTGCTGAAAGAGGATCAGATGAAGATAACAGAATTATTTATCCGGAGTCGACATCTACAGATTTAGACAGCGGCGAACGAAATCTTCCGCCCTCTGAGGTACTTTGTTAACAACCCCTAAACAACGCGAGATGGAGCGTTTACGGCCAGTGCGTTGCAGAGGGGCAATATCATTAAAGCTTTTCGACAGCTTGTAAGGTTTTAATTAATCGAATATCACAGGTGTTTTTCGAGAATAAACAGTTTTTGATTATAAGGAGTAAGCCATGAAAGTGTTAAATGCAACCTTGGTTATTACATTGCTGCTCGTTTCAGGTGTGGCGCTCGCTGAAAGAGGTTCGGGTGAAGATAACGAGATTGTTTATCCGGAGTCAGCGTCTTCACAGCAAGGCAGTGCGTTGATTTCTTCACCTTCTGAAACGCTGGTTATAAACCCTTAAGTGAAGCTGCTGGTTATGATATAGACAGTAATGCCGGGCGGGCCTATTAATCCTAGGCCCGCCCGTTTATTTTCAGACTTTCATTTGGTTCAGTTAAATCGAGGTTTTACGCTATCTCCCAGGGCTATCTCCTAGAGCTGCTGCCTTAATAGCCAAGCACAACATTTACCCCATTAGGGATTAAATGTTGCCATGAATTATGCTTATCGCCATCTTGCTCGTTTGTGTAATTTATGGCGGTCAACGCATGGGCTTGCCGCGTCTAATCCATCGCCGAATCGACCATCACGTTTCACGTGGGTAATCCATATCCGGCCGCGCCGCCTCCATACCAGGTTTCTCGTGAGGGCACGGGCGCGAGTGGGACACCACGCTGTAGTCGCTCGACAAGGTCAGGGTTGGATAGATAGGGACTCCCAAACGCTGCTGCATCTGCGGCACCTGACGCAATTACACCCTCAGCCCTGGCCTTGTCCAGCCCGCCATTGGCAATGATGGGGCCATCGAAGAACTGGCGGAAATATCTGGCGGTTCCTTCCTTCAACGCCTCGACCCAAGCGTGGAGAAGCCTGATTACAGATCAAAAGTGACCTGTTGCCCGCCCCGGGAATCAGTACCAGCGGGGCGATGCCGAAGATGATGGTCAGGCTGGACATAAGAATCGCCCGCAGACGTATCCTGACCGCATCGTGGACGGCCGCGACGATGGATTCAGCGCCTTCCTCCAGTCGCTGGTAGGCCTTCTGCACGATCAGAATCGGGTTGTTGATCATGGAGCCGAGCAATACCAGGAAGCCGAGTAGCGTGAGAGCTGGGCTATCACAGCTGTCTGCTGGCAATGAATAAGGTAGGCCATGGTTGTGCCCACAGTGTGTCAAAGATTGGTTATTTTGTAGCAAGGTGCACCAAGACAGCTAAAGTGCGATATAGGTGGGCGTTCTGCGTCTTGCGAGTGACAGGGCGCTGTTACCTATCTCTTCAAGCAAGTATTATCGGGGGGACTGCTTTTCTCAGTTTCTACGGCCAAATAGTTATTAATGGTTGGTTCGTCATTTAATATCCATTGCAGTAATTAAGAAATGGGTTAAGCCAGCAGAAATATAACTAAAAGAGTCCCTGCGCCTGCCACTCCTATTGTATTGGTGAACTCTACTATCTCATCCTCAATGTCACTCACCAGCCAAGCTGTCGTGCTTTTTGATTTTATTTTGGAAAAAATTAAGGCTGTAGTGCTAGCTGCAACGCTGAAGACGGCAATGACGCTTTCAATTGATCCTGCATTAAGAAATATCATGGGTAAAACTAAAAAGCAGTTAACGTTATTATAATGCGTAACGCAAAGCGCTGTGTATGACTTAACGTCCCCGGCGTTTCCGATAGCCAAGCATTTGAGAATAACGTCTTATCTTCCATGCATAGCGCTATAAAAGAACTCTTGGGTAGTGAGGGTTTAGATATAACCATTTTATTACACCTGTTTGTTCTTAAAGATAAACCAATAGATCGGCACTCCATAGGTAACGCGAAACACTCAGTTGGGCATATTTCGTCCATCAGTCTCCTGTGACTTCGCGGATATCCTCAAGGAGGTCGTCAAAATAAGGATTCCAGGTCAGGCGGGCGTGGTATTTTTCCGCATCGTTCTGGCCCCATGCGCCGAACCAAAGGGTGTTGGTGTCATCAGGGGCGTGAGGCCGTCCTGGCCGTTTTCCAGCATGAGGTAGCTGCCCGCTTGACCGTAATAGGTATTCTCGGGAGCAAACAGCACATTCATGTGGGAAAAGTTGCTGATTCGCCGGTCGGGAAGATGGCTGGTAAGGGCGGTGACGCGCGGATCGTCAAGGTTTTGCGGTGTGTCCCCGTACCATACGAAGCGTGATTGACGATTGGGAAAGCGGTTTTGAAAGGCAGTGAGCGTCGCGTTGGGGTCAAGGACGCTATCATGCTGGCTCATTGTTATGAGTACGGGTTTATCAAAGTGTGCGGTGTCGAGATTTTTTTGCACGGTACTGACCGAGCGATAATAGAGAGAGGCACCGCGCGTAGGAAGCGACTGGTAAGTGGCGATATTGTCCTCGTCATCAATGTCGAGCCAGTCCCAAAAATAGGCAAGGGCTGGGGCGAGAAATAAATAGCTGCTGCCGGGGTAAAATCCAGGGGAAAACAGCAGCAGGCCATCGACATTGTCGTCTGTGAACGCATGAGAGGTGACCAGGTTACCGCCGGTTGAGAAACCGCCAAGCCAAAGCTCATCGACCTCGGCTGCTAGCAGTTCGGCGTGATGGGCAATGATTTTTCCCAATCCTCATTATCGGCTAGCATCAGATCGGCAGGGCGTGCCGTGGCCAGGCAGAAGAATGGAGCGAACCAGCCAGCCGTCATTCGCCATGGCGGTGGCGATATCAATGAAATACCACGGGCTTGCGCCCAGTCCATGAACTAACAGGATACCGCGTTTCGCCGGTTTATCTGGGCGGAGTTCGAACGGCGTATTGAGCTCTATTTCAAGGTCGCGGTCTTCACTGATGAAAGCGCGGTTATTCGCAATCCATGCACGGGTTTCGCGCATATATTGATCGAAACTCTCCTGATCATAGCGAGGCAGGCTGCCTGAGGATTGAAAGCGTGGAGAGTCCGGTGGAACGGCGCAGGAGGTCAGCAAGAAAAGTGTGAAAAGTAGAACGCTAAGCCGACGAATCATGGAAGCCTCTCTGTAGTTGCTTGCCTCTGACAGAGAGTCACCAATGTGCTCCCCTTACTTAGAATGATTGGGCAGGCGGGCTGTGTAGTGTTTAACGAGCAGCGTGATTATGTTGACTGTTACGGTCATTTAGCCGTTTAAGGCAAACCCCGGCAGTACTGCCTCGGCCTCAATAGCGATTAACCATTCCGGTTCGGCAAGGCCGTACACAATTAACCAGGTGGCGGCCGGCGGCGCGATAGGGAATCGGTGCTTCAACGCTTCCATCACCACCTGCTGTTCATACCGCACGGATTCGGCTAAGTAGATTCGTAGCATTACCACCCGCGTGAGATCGCCCCCAAGACTTGTTAGTAACCGTTCGACATTGTCGAGTGCTGCCTGGGTCTGCTCGGGCAACTCTGGGCCCGCTAAATGGCCCGCGGTGTCGACTCCCACTTGGCTAGACATCAGCACCCGGGTGCCACCCTCGACTAATACGGCTTGGCTATGGCCTTCGATCAAGGTATCGGGCAGGTTGGACGGGTTTAACGGTTTGCGTCTTAAAATTTGCATGACCACCTCCTGAGTACGTTCATAGGGTCGCTTGTAAGGATGACCATTCAATCGCGCCTGATACTCTGTTGGATGAGCAATGGCCGCTGGTTGTCAGCATGTATTCAATACATGCAGTCAACGTTGTCGCTAATTTGTATTCTGGCTAAGAGCTTCCATGTTCAACGAACCTATGGTGCCAATATCGGCCTACTTTTCTTTCTCGTTTCTTACTGACATTGCGTTTTCACCAAAACGCATTGCAATTCGTAAGACCCACCCTTTAAAGCAGGCCTGCCGTGAGCGCCTTGAGTGTGGCCGCCGCACGAGTGGCACAGTTGAGTTTCCGGAAAATACTCTCGACATGGGTGCCAACGGTGCTGGGGCTAATACCCAGTGTGCGGGCGGTTTCTTAATTACTCGCACCATTGATAACCAGCCTGAAGACGTTGTCCTGGTTGACCACTCCTGGGGTGGCATGGCGATCTCTGAGGCGGGGAACCACCCATGCCACTGCTTTTCAAATGACCTTGGGTGGGCGTTTATCTTGGCGGTGGTACACGCGTTCGCTGGTAATATTTTCGCGGGAATCGCTTTCACTGGCCTCGTTTTCTCTGCATAAGGTCATGATCAACCCGGGATGGGCGTTGTGGGCTGAAAGCTCCCAACCGTGTGCCATGGCAATCTCTTGACAGATCGCCAGCCCCAAGCCTGCTCCATGGTCGCGCCGATGCACCCCACGCCAGAAGCGTGAGAACAGCAGGGCCAATTGCTCTGGTTCGACGCCTGGGCCACGGTCACGCACAGTTATTATATTTTCCTGGATCTCCACGCTGACAAGGGTCTGCTCGGGGCATGCTGGATGGCGTTCTCCAGCAAGTTCTTGAGCAGGGTGAAGCACGCCCCGCGATCAGCCTTCCATGTCACTCCTTGATCCGGGGCAAGCACCGTTAAATGCACGTCGGCGGACTCCGCCATACGCTGCAAGTAGGTGGAAACTTCGTGGGCGATGTCCTGCATCCGAACAACGCTAAACTGGTAGCTGTGTGCCTCGCTCGCTTCGGCCAACAGTAGCAGTTGTTGCACTTGGCGCGTCATGTACCCGACATCGCTCAATAGCGCCTCACGATCATTGTTACCATCTGCAATCAATTCAATCTGTGCACGAATCAACGCCAGGGGTGTTTTTAACTCGTGTGCTGCATGGCCTAGAAACTCCTGCTGTAGACGATAACCCCGCTCAAGGCGTTCCAGGGTGTGATTGAAGCTATCCACTAGTGGCGCAATCTCCGCGGGCACCGCGTCCGTATTCAGCCGGGCGTTGATGGAGCGCGGCGAGATGGCCGCCGCGGACTCCGATACGTCTCGCAATGGCTTGAGGGTGTAGCGCAGGGTAATATAGGCGCATAACCCGAAGGCGACGAACAGCACAAGTCCGAACACCGCCACGGCAGCGACCACCTGGGGAAAGGACACGGTATAGACGACATCCAGGAACCTCGCACTGACCGCGAATTGCAGATACCACCTTCGCCCCTCATGCTCAAGGGGCTGTGTTGCACCGTAGAAGGTCTTTCCCTCATGCTCGAAGGTGAAGTTGCCGCGTGCCAGCCGAACAAGATCGCCGTCGGCCGTCCAGAACTCCTCACCTGAGCTCGAAAAGACGGCCACGTTTCCGGCTTCATCCAGAATCCGGTAAGCCGCTTCGCGCTGCGACCCTCGTACAGCCAGGCGCGATCCTCCAGACTCGAGTCGAAGCCGACGGGTCGGCCGTGACTGTCGAACTCGATATTGTTTACTAGCCCCTCGGCCGCGTCGGCCAGATCCATACGAGCCAGGAGATCACTCTGAAGCACCACTGCTGCGGCTATTACCAACAGTGTGATACTCAGTACCATGCCCGCCACATAGGCCAGCAGCACTTTCAGCCTCAGGCTATTTAGCGTCATCCGCTTGACGAAGCGCATACCCCATTCCTCTGACGTTGGCGATCGCTGGCGCGAGCCGATGGCCCGCAGCTTGCGGCGTAAACGGTGCAGGGCGACATCCAGGGCGTTAGGTGTTACCGCATCGCTTAGGCCCCAGGCCGCCGCTTCTATGCGCTGCGGCGTACGACCTCATCATGCTTGTATAACAGCAACTGCATAATGTGCAGTTCCGCCGGGGCAAGGGTAATACTCTCGTTCCCGCTAAACAGAACGCCGCTTTCAGTATGCAGTCTCAGGTCGCCGTGAATGGGGTCGATTGAATGGAATTCCACAGGGCGGCGTAGCAAGGCCCTAACCCGTGCCACCATCTCGTCCATGGCAAACGGCTTGGGCAGGTAGTCATCGGCGCCGGCTTCGAGTCCTTCTACCCGGTCATGCAGCGCATCGCGCGCCGTTAACACCAGGCAGGGCACGCTAAGGCCCGCGTTGCGCAACTTCTTGAGCAATAGCAGCCCGTCCCCATCCGGCAAGCCGCGATCGAGCACCAGTGCCTGGTAGGATATCTGCTGAACGGCAGCCCATGCTGCATCAATGCGGTCAACCACATCCACGGCGATGCCAGCGTTCACCAGCCCTTGGTGCATTAGCTGGGCTAGGCGATCGTGATCCTCGATCAGCAGTATCCGGCTCATCAGAAAGTGTAAAGATAGCCAACTAGCACGGCGTTTTGGGTCGAGCGATCCACCAGCGGGCTATCTTTGATTTCGTCCGCCAGGCTCGTGACCTCAACACCTACCAGCACAGAGTGATGCTGGTCAAACTGGTACACGCCGCGCACCCCCGCCTCGATATTGGTAGCCGACTCTCCCTTATAGGCGGGGCGATCGAAGCGAACCTCATTATCGCGAACGCCGAAGTAGTAATCGACATTCTTGTCGTCCTGCCAGGATGCCCCAACGTATGGGGTTAGCATTATATGTTCGCCGAATTCCCACGTTTTCTCCAGGCCAAGATCGAAACGCTGCCCGTCGCTGTTGCCGGAGACGTCGGTGAGCCATTCGGCGCTGACCTCGAACAGCTCGCTTTCCCACTCCACTTTGGCCCCCGCCCAGAAGCCGCCCTCACGCTCACTCATGCCGTTGAGAATCGGGGCATCGCCTTGCTCGTAGCCGCTGCCATCGTACTGGGCGATGATACCGAAATTGAGCTGTTGAGAGTCGCTGATGACAAGGCTCGGCAGTTTAAATTCGATTTCCTATCCGAAGACACTAATGTACCGGTTCTCAATCAGGAGCAAGGGAAATGGGGTGGTTTCCCTGTCGATACCGGCATAGGGATCCTGTTCGCTCATTGCACCTACGCCCAATCCCCAAGTGGTTTCGTCTGAATGTTCTTCGTCGGCGAACGCCAACGGAGAGGCAGTAACAAGACCTCCGATAAATGCGGCTGTCGCCAATCTCATAGTGGTAAGGCGGCCGTTTAGTAATAGCGATTGATGAGCACCCATGGTTGTACTCCTAGCATGGTTTGAAAGTGAGAGTGGTATGAAAGTGCCATCATCAAGAGCGCTATCTTACGCGTTTCTTACTGGTGTCGGATTTATTTAAAACGTTACGTCAGTAAGAAATGAGAAAGGAAGGCAGGCCGATAGTGGTTCAACTGAAATTCTTGGATTTTCTTTTCATCAATGAATTGAACCCTTTGAAGCAGGCCTGGATTATGCCATTTCCAAAACGAAAAAGTTGTTTCGGCATTATGATTGCCGTGATCGCTAGCGCTGCCGCGCTGGCATGTATGCAGGCGGTGTCGTCGGAAAGCGATGCGGTCGCCGAGCCGACGGCGCAGCCCTCACTATCCGTCAACGTGACGACATTAGAACCTCAGACGCTTTCGACGACGATTGCGGCCAATGGTGATATCGCTGCGTGGCAGGAGATCATTATCGGTACCGAAATCGGTGGCCTGCGGCTGGTAGACGTCCAGGTAGATGTGGGTGACGAGGTCACGGAAGGGCAGGTGCTGGCCGTTTATAACGACGATATGGTGCGCGCTGAGCTGGCGAGGAGCCGCGCCGCCGTGGTGGAAGCCGAGGCAACGCTTGTAGAAGCGAATGCCAACGCCCAGCGCGCTCGCAGTTTGAAAACCACCGGATCGCTTTCCGAGCAGCAGATCCAGCAATACGAAACCGCCGAACTCACCGCCCGGGCCCGGTTGGGCGTAGCGCAAGCAGAGAATGAAGCCCAAGCGCTACGCTTGGCTCAGACGCAGGTGGTCGCCCCAGACGACGGTTTGATTACCTCCCGCACGGCCACTGTTGGGGCTGTTACCGGCGCCGATCAGGAACTGTTCCGATTGACGCGCAACGGTCGGCTGGAGTGGCGGGCCGAGGTCGCCGCTTCCGATCTGAATAAGCTGCGGCCAGGCCAGACTGCCAGGATAAGCCTGCCTGGCGGCTACGACCTCGACGGGCGATTGCGCACCATCGCGCCGCTAGTGGACACCGCGACACGTAATGGTCTGGTTTATGTCGACCTACCGTTAAGCGACGTTGCCCGGGCGGGAATGTTTGCACGGGGTGAATTTGAACTGGGCAGCCGCCAAGTAATGACGCTACCCCGAGCTGCGGTGCAACTACGCGATGGTTTTGGCTATGTCCATCGCGTCAGCGATGAAGGCCAAATAACGGAGCAGAAAGTTGCCCTTGGTCAGCAAACGGATGATCGCATCGAAATTCGCGACGGGCTTGAGCCCGATGCCAAGGTGGTCGCCTCGGGCGGTGCTTTTCTGGGCAACGGTGACCAGGTTCGGGTGATTGAAGGAGAGCCAGCTCATTCACCCCAAACAAACGATACCGACGCCGAGGAGGGGTATGACGCTCAATACCTCATCCTGGGCGATTCGCAATCCTATTCCGGTGATCCTGCTCTTCATCCTATTGACCTTCTGGGGCTTATCTCCTTCCGAGGCTTGTATATTCAGGACTTGCCGGATGTACAGCTGCCCCTCGTAGAGGTCTCCGCCTCGTTGCCCGGGGCGGCCCCCGCCTTAATGGAGAACGAGGTTGCCCGCAAGATCGAGGACTCCATCGCTACCGTCTCCGGCGTCAAAAATATCTCTACAACGCTGACGGATGGTAATGCCGATATCGCTATCGAATTCCGGCTGGAAAAGTCCTTGCAAGAGGCTATTGAGGACGTGCGCGACGCTGTTGCTCGCATCCGCTCAGATCTACCCGCCGACCTGCGTGATCCAGTAATTCGCAAGGGTGAGTTTTCCAGTGAGCCGATTGTACGCTACGCGGTGACCTCCTCTGATCTAGACGATGAGGCAATCTCCTGGTTCGTCGATGACAAAATGACCAAGGCCGTCTTGGCGGTGCCGGGCGTTGGTTCGGTTCGGCGTATCGGCGGGGTCGATCGCGAAGTTCGCGTGGCATTAACCCGGATCGCCTGTTGGCGATGAACACAACAGCGCTGGATATCTCCCGCCAGTTGTGTCAGGCGCAGTTGGAGGCCCCTGGTGGCCGCGTGGATGTCGGCGGAGCCGAACAGGCCGTGCGCATCATCGCCAACGCTGAATCCGCCGCCGAGCTGGCGAAGATGGAGCTGGCACTCAGCGACGGTCGCCGTATTCGCCTTGATCAGGTGGCAACGGTTACCGATACCGTGGCCGAGCGGCGCTCAATTGCACTCTTGGATGACGTGCCCGTGGTCGGCTTCGAGATGACCCGTGCCGAGGGATACGGCGAGGTGGATGTGGCCGAGGGCGTGCAGTCTGCGCTCGCGGAATTGCAGGCGCAATATCCTCATATAGAGATCGAAGAAGCCTTTAATTTCGTCGGGCCGGTGCTGGAGAACTACCAGGGCTCCATGCATATGTTATTCGAGGGCATGGCGCTGGCGGTGCTGGTGGTGTTCTGCTTCCTGCGCAATTGGCGGGCCACGCTGATTGCGGCGGTCACACTGCCACTGTCGATCATCCCCACCTTCGCCTTCATGCATCTGATGGGCTTCTCGCTCAATGTGGTGACGTTGCTGGCGCTCTCGCTGGTGATCGGGGTGCTGGTGGATGATGCCATTGTCGAGATTGAGAATATCGAACGGCACCTGCTAATGGACAAGCCCCCGCGCCAGGCTGCTATGGATGCTGCGGCAGAAATCGGCTTGGCCGTTGTCGCCACCACCTTTACGTTGATTGCCGTTTTTCTGCCCACGGCCTTTATGAGCGGCACCGTCGGGCAATTCTTCGTTCAGTTCGGTTGGACGGCCTCGGTAGCGGTGCTGTTTTCGCTGCTGGTGGCGCGCCTGCTGACGCCCATGCTGGCTGCGTATCTGCTGCGCAAACCCCAACATCCCTCGCGCGATCCAACGTGGATTAGCTACTACTTGATCGTTGCTAACGGATGCCTGCGCCACCGTAAGACAACGCTCCTCGCAGCGGCGGCCTGCTTTGCAGGAGGTATCTGGCTGGCCTCGACCCTGCCGGGTACCTTCATACCCCCGATGATGATTCTCAGACGCAGGCGACGCTCACCCTGCCGCCCGGTAGCACCTTTTCTGAAGCGGCGGCGCTTGCCGAGCAGGCACGCTCACGCCTGGTGACGCAACGGCATGTCGTTAGCGTCTTCATGGCTGTCGGTGGGGCTCTGGCAGCAGTGACTCTGATGTGACCTCGGTTGAGCTGACCGTTGGTTTGTCGGATCGCGCAACCCGCGCGGGCGTTACGCAGCAAGACATAGAGCAGCAGTTACGCGTTGCACTCGCCACACTTCCCGGCGTGCGAACTCGCGTAGGCGACGAGGGGGATGGCTATGAGTTGGTGCTCGCCGGTGAGGATAGCCGGGTGCTTGAACTGCATGCCCGCCAAGTCGAGCGGGAGATGCGCGCCATTCCCGGCATCGGTGCGGTGAGTTCGACGGCCAGCCTGGTCAGGCCTGAGCTCCTCGTACGCCCTGATTTTGCTCGCGCCGCCGACCTTGGGGTCTCGGCTCAGGCCATCGCCGATACGCTGCGCATCGCGACCGTGGGAGATGACGACGAGGATCTGCCTAAGCTGAACCTAAGCTCACGCCAAGTGCCGGTGATGGTTCGACTGGCGGATGCCGCTCGGGAGGATATGGCGACCCTTAAACGACTGCCAGTGCCTGGTGCTAATGGGATGGTGCCACTCGAGAGCGTGGCCTCTTTTGAGTGGAGCAGTGGCCCTTCGGAAATCACCCGGCATAATCGTCTGCGCAACGTCAATTTCGAGGTAAGCCTGCAAGGGCAGGCTTTGGGAGAAATCGAACAGGCCGTGCAGGCACTGCCCAGTTTACGTCAGTTGCCGCGCGGTGTGTTTCAGGCAGCAGAAGGCGATGCAGAGGAAATGGCGGAGCTTGCCTCAAGCTTCGGGATTGCCATGCTGACCGGCGTGCTGTGTATCTACATGGTACTGGTGCTGCTGCTCAAGGATTTCATGCAGCCGATCACCATTCTGGTGGCACTGGTACTCTCCATCCCTGGGGCTTTCCTGGCGCTGTTCCTCACGCAGACGCCCGTGTCGCTGCCCGCCATGATCGGATTGATCATGCTAATGGGCATCGCCACCAAGAACTCGATCCTGCTGGTGGACTACATCATCATCGCCCGCCAGGCGCAGGGGAAGGATCGTGCAGCCGCCATTATTGATGCCTGCAAAAACGTGTCCGGCCCATCGTGATGACCACCATTGCCATGGGGGCGGGCATGATGCCGATCGCTCTAGGATGGGCTGGTGATCCCAGCTTCCGGGCCCCCATGGCGTTTGTTGTCATTGGCGGGCTACTCACGTCAACGCTTCTGAGTTTGCTGGTTATCCCGGTGGTGTACAGCTACGTGGATGACATCGGCAATATCCTGGGGCGGTTCAAGCTGCCCCAAACCACGCAACGCAAACATCGGAGTAGAAATTGTCATGAAACAGATCGAAAAAACCCTAGAGAGCCTGACAATGGGACGCCGTAGTTTTCTAACTGGCGCGGCTGCACTTGGTGTGGGTGCCGGGTTGTCCGCGCCTGCCATTATCTCCAGTGCTGCCGCGACAGAGAAATCGGTCATCGCGTTACGAGACCAGGATCTGCCCTTTATCGCCACGGAAGAGACCTATACCACCGAGGAACTGATCGCGCTGAACGCTATTAACGATGAACACGTAGAGTACCTCAGGGAAACGGGTCTTGCCGAACTCGGCCCTGGCCGCATCGGCGCAATGGATAAGGCGGGGATCAATGTTCAAATCCTTTCCGCCCATACGCCGGGTGTGCAGAATGTCCCCGGTCAGGAAGGCATCGATTTTGCCTATCGTCTCAACAAGATGATTGCCGATGGCCCGATGACCACCCATCCGGGGCGGTACCAGGCCTATGCAACCTTGCCTCTGCAGAACCCGGAAGCATCAGCGGACGAACTGGAACGCGCCGTTCGGGAAGATGGCTTTGTGGGAGCCATGACCAATGGATTCATTGGCAACAAATTCCTCGACCATCCGGATTTCGAGCCCATTCTGGCGCGCGCCGAGGCGCTTGATGTGCCGATCTACCTGCATCCAGGTTTCCCACCGGAAGACGTGTTCAATATTTATTACAACACCATGCGGCCAGGGTATGACCAATTGTTCCAGAACTACATTTTCAGCGGTTCAGGATATGGATGGCACCAGGAGGTGCTGACTCAATGTCTTCGACTGATCATCACTGGGGTGTTCGATAAATTTCCTAAACTGCAGATGATTATCGGCCATATGGGAGAGGGCCTTCCGTTCTACTACGAGCGTATCGTGGAGATATGAGCGAGTCGACTGAAGACTCGCTTAACAAGCCTATCGGGCAATATTTCAGTGACAATTTCTGGTACACAACCAGCGCATTCTTCCAGGATGAACTGCTTCATCTTTGCTGAGGTACATCAGTGTGGATCGAGTGATGTTTGGAACGGATTACCCGTTTGCAGACATGAAGCAAGGAACCGACTGGTTTCGGGCGGTGAACCTGCCCCGTGAAGCCAAGGAAAAAATTGCGTACCGAAATGCAGAAAAGCTGTTCGGAATAAAGGTCTGACGCATCCGCCCGGGATCGAATGATGCCGATTGGTTTTGGGGGCAGCGGGGCCATAACCGGAGATCACTTTGGCTGTACTCAAGGGTACAGCCAAAGGATGCCAAGCGAGGCCCCTTGCCTCCCCTCATAGTGGCCAACCACTCATCGGAGGTCTCATGTCCCCCAATCCAGATTCCACGTTCATCAACCGGCGGTCTATGAGGGTGTGTTGCGGAAGTACCGTCGAGCGGAAAGGAGCGCGCACCTTGCAGTTCCAAGCCCTTCCGGCTTCTCGGCCAGTTGGCGCTTGAGCCGGGCATTTTCGTCGGCCAGGGCTTTCTCGCGATCTGAGACGCTTGGCCGCTGCTGGGCAAGATCAACCTGTACCTTGTCGGGTGCCCCATTGGCCTGTTCAACAGATGGTTATAGGCATTGAGGGTATGGCTGATTCACTCCGTATGCTGAAGCCGACAATGCTCCATCCTTATCCTTGGTGTCTTAGCGATAGAACCTCGACAGCGCCCTGAGTACCTCGTTAGACACCCGGGCCTGGAGCTCGATATCGTCGAGTTCGTTCATGCGGTAGTCATAGACTTCGAAGGCCCCTGTGGGGTGCACGGCCACCTGGTAGTCGGGCATCAGGATGCCATAACCCATGTAGCTGCCTGAAAGCATCCAGTCGCGATGGGATTCGACATCCAATAGGCTTTGCCCCAGGGTGTAATATTGAGGCGCCGATTCACAATCGAGCAGTTCCTCAAGCAGCGTCGGTGCGATATCGGCGTGATGCGTTCGCCGCTCCAGCGCCCCACCGGATCGCCCCGGCAAATGCATCACCAACGGAACCTGAACCTGCTCCGGCGTGTAGTTGCTGCCATGTCCCCAGTAGTTCTTGCCATGTTCGTTGAAGGACTCCCCATGGTCGGCAGTAATCACTATCGCAGTATCCTCGGCCGCCCACGGCGCTCTAGGTCATCGAGTACACGTCCCAATTGCTGATCCACATAGCGCGCTGCCGTGCGATAGCGGTTCCAGTAAGGTTCGGGATCAAAGTCAGGCCCCAGGCTCATGTGGTTGATATGTTCCCAATAGGGTGTGAACCGCGGAAAGTCTGGCGGATGGCTGTAGCCATGCACGGCGTCATAGAACAGGAAACCAAAAACGGCCGCTCATCTGACCTTGCATCTTCTTTGTCCATCCAGGCTAGCCAATCATCGGTGATCTGCTGGTCGCGCTCCCAGGGCTCGCCCTGTGCTGGCTCCAGCGAGACATCCTTGAGGCCGGCAAAAACGTTACGGTCAAAGGCAGGGCTCACCAGTGTCGCCGAAGAGAGAACCTGAAAGCGGTAATCGGCAGCCTCGAATTGCTCCATCAGCACCGGGGGCGTCTGGCTGGCAGTAAATGCATCCCAGTAGGTGACTGGCAGGCCATAGAAGAGGCTGAAGACGCCGGCCTTGGTGGAGTTACCACCACTGATATGCTCACGCGCCCTGAACCAACCGGGTTGATTGGCATACCGGTAAAGATTCGGCATCACTTCAGGCGTGAGCATGTCGTGACGCAGGGCATCCACCAGCACCAGCAGCAGGTTGTCGGAAGACACCGACGGCGAGCAGCTCAGCGGCGCGGAGGGTAGACCAGGCCCTGCGCCTTTCCCCTCCGTCGCCTTGAGATCCACCCGATCGCGCACCGCCTGGGGGTCGACCCACCCCTGCTTGACGAAGAAGCGCTTGGCAGTGGCCGGATAGAAGACCGGCACATGACGCGTCATGCCGGTGATGTCGCGGTCGTAGTGGGCATCCGCCCAGGCATGCCAACCGTGCACCCCAGCAGGGCCAACAAGCTCACTACCAGCATTGCGCCCACCGGCCGTGAAGGTGGACGTCGCCTGAACAGCAGCCCGAGACCTCCCTGCACCACCAACATACCCAGCACGCCACCGGCGGTCAGTGCCCAGGCGACCCATGAGAAGCTGAATACGTCTCCCCGGCGTTGAGCAGCAGGTCGAGAATGAAGCTACTCAGGTGGAAGCGATACTGAGCGTAGACGAAGGTATCAAGCAGCAGCAGTAGCTGCAGGCCACTCGCCCACAGGGTGGTTATCAGCCATAGCCCGATGCCGCGCAAAAGCGTGGCCAGCAGGAACATCGGCAAAGCTCCCAGCCATACCAGCAGCGAGAGATGGCCGAGGAAAACCATCAGCAGGTAGCCCCACTGCTCGGCCTCCTCTGGCTGGATATAGCCGACATAACGCAGCGAGATCATCCAGGCAAGCAGCAGGTTGGCCAGTGTCCAGGCGCCAAGCCAGCGCCACCGGTGCAGGAGTCGATAGAGCATGCGCGAATTCTTCAAAGATCAGAGGCCCTTCAGTCAACGTTGGGTGAAAAGAGTGTTGACTGTTGCAGCCGCTCACTTACTAAAAACTTACGCAATACTGATCGATCGTTCCGATCCCACGGTAAGACTTCTGAATGGGCACCTAAGTACGGCTTTTAATCGGATAGCTTTGTGTGGATTCCTTGAATGAGGGGTGTTGGCCGTATTTGCGCTTAATTGCAAACTAGCGCTCGCAGGACGGCATCTACTAGAAGCGCTCAAGAGATGGCGCAATGAATACGATGGACAGCGCCAGAAGGCCAAGTATCCCGAAGGCATAGTGCAGCGTGACAAAGTGGGCGGTAAAGCCAATCAACGGCGGCCCGAGCAGCATGCCGCCATAGCCTGGTCGCCACACTGGCGATAGCAACGCCGGGCGGTGTGTCGGGATCGTTGGCCGCCCGCGAAAAGGCCAGTGGCATGATGAGTGCGTAGCCGATACCGAGGAAGAAAAAAGCCAAGCAGCGCTGCCATGAAATTGGCGGGAAGCACGGCAAGCAGTACGCCTAGGGTGGCCGAACACCCGGCGAAGCGTGCAGCGGTCGCCGGGCCTAGCCGGGAAATTACGCCGCTACCAATCAAGCGCATGATGACCATTGCCAGCGAGAATACCGCGTAGCCTATCGCTCCCTGGGCTGTGGTCGCCGAGGTGACGGTGACCAGAAACAGAGCACTCCAATCGGCAATGGCGCCTTCGCCGAGAGAGGCGCAAAGGGCGATGATGCCGACCCAAAGTAGCACCCCATGGGGTAACGGAAAGCGCTTCGCACCCGCGCGCGGCCTCGTTTCAGATTGCCAGCCGATGCTCCCGAGCCAGGTCGTGCACAGGTACATCGTGATGCCGATGAGCGAAAAGTGCGTAAGCAGCGACGGTTCCAGGCTCACTGCCATATAGCCCGCAGCGGCACCCACGCCCGCTCCCAGGCTCCACATGGCATGAAACGAGGACATGACCGGCTTTGCGATAAAACGCTCCGCCTCGCCGGCCCAGCTGTTCATGGTGACATCCATGGCACCATGGCCGGCACCAAAGAGAAACAGCGCAGCAGCCGTCAACCACAGATTGAACGCGCAAGCGATCATCACTAAGGCAAGGGTATAGGCGACCGCAATGGCGAGTGTCGCGCGCGGCGCCAAAAGTATCCGACGCCCTGCCAGCCAGCGGAAACGAAATCAGAGCGCCGGAAGCAAGCACGAGCAGCAGTAGGCCAAGCCAGCCGCCATCCAGGTTGTGGTGCTCCGCCACCGTGGGTATGCGCGAAGCCCAGGTACCGAACAGGCCACCGTTGAGAAAGAACATGGCGGCGACAGCGAGCCAGACGCGTCGAGGACTAGGCATGCACAACCTCCATGGCCGAGCTACTAAATTCCTTCACGTCTACCGCCTCTGCATCAGTGATCAGGCAATCAATCTCCTCGATAGCGAGCGCTCTATGTCGCGCGCGTCGCCCAACCTTCACGTGAGGTCAGCACCAGGGTGCTCTTCGCCGCCCGGGACATGGCGTGTTTGAGGTACGCCTCCTGCAGGTCGTCAGCGCTGAGTCCAAATTCGGCATCCAGACCGCAGGCGCCGAGTATGGCGATATCCGCATAGAGGTTGGCAGCGGCAAGTAGCGCAGTATCACCGACATTGACACCACCGCGCACGCCCAACTGCCCTCCCAGCATAAAGACCTCAACGCCATTCTTCTGGCAGGCCACCGCGACCCAGGGGGAGGGCGTCATTACCAGCAGCCCCGGTTTCGGCTGTAGTCTCTCGGCGAGCGCGAGTACCGTGGCGCCGCCATCAAGCAGTAGGGTATCGGCGTGGTTAATCAAGCTAGAAGCCCGGGCGGCAATCGCATCAATGGCCTGTGACGGGGCCTCAACCCGATACTGCAGGCGAAGCTGGCGCAGTCGCAACCGCGCCGCCTCGAACCCGTTGCGCTTTGCCCTGTTGCTCAAGCGCAATGATGTCTCGGCGAATGGTGTCCAGTGATACACCAAACTCCACCGCAAGGTCTTGTGCGATTAGCTGTTCGCCACTGGCAAGCTTGGCCAATAGCTGCTGCTGCCGGGTCTCTGGAACGTTAAGCATAAAGCCTCCTGTGCGTTGTTTTGCATTTTAATGCAATTTTATGCGTTTTTTAGCATTTTTATGCAGGAGGCGCTAGCGGCTTGAATAACAATATTTATAGCGAGAAGGGTATTTAACTGTCCGCAAGCGACCACTGGTTTTTATTCGGTCAATGACGGCGGAAGGGGGGCGTGCAGTAAGCCAGGCAATCTTTGGAGGCGGCGATAATTGAGGAGCTGGAATAGCAAAAAAGTGTCTTGGCAGCTCACCAGGTTACACGGTGAAGGCGTTCATAAGTCTCTTTGCAGCTACCTTATATGCCGTAATCGTGTTTTGGCGTAGTGATGCCATCTGGCATTAAAACAATCTTTGTCACATGTTCCGTACATCCTGGGAGGGCAGTAACAACAAGATCCCGAGACAGACGATGGCGGTCACCTGGAAAACCCCTGTCATTTTCCAAAGTTCTGCACCCGCCCCAGCGAGGGTGGGCGATATCAGTTGGCCAGCGGAAATAAGAAAGAAAGTTAATCCAAAACCTGTTGAGGGGGCTTCCGGAAAACAGTAGACACTCCAGATACCATAAAGCGCGGTGATGAGTATGAAGGTAGCGCCAAACACCACTGCCGACATGGTGAGCATCAGCATGCCGTCACTCGCAATGGTAAGTGATGCTATTGAGGTGGCAATAGCCAGCGTTGCCCACTTCAATACCTTGGCCAGCCCAAAGCGAGTGACCAGTTCCCCGGCCAATCCACCTGCCACACCGGCAATACCAACGATCATCCAGAAGATCACGCTGCCTGACGCTGACAGGCTATTTTCTCCTGCGATCAATTCAACAGAAAACGTCCAGTAAACGGACGTCACTAGGCCGAATAACAGCGCGCCCAGTAGTAAGCGACGCACCATTCGATCTTTCAACTTACGCTTCAGGAGCACCCACATGGGCTCCTGGTCAGTGCGTAATACATCGGCGTGTTCTTGGGGGGATGTACGTTGAGCACCTTCGTGCGCAGCGCCCGGCATGATGAATAGATTCCATACTGTGGCAATCAGCGCGATAAACGCAAAACAGAGCCAAGCCAGTTGCCAACGTGGGCCTGCCATGAGTGCCAGGGGGCCAGACACCATCACCCCGAAGCTGGTGCCTGAATTAATGATGGCATAGTAGCGACTCTGTTTTTCAGCGCGGCACAGCTGCTTGATGGCATCGGAAAGTGGCGGATAAGCCAAGCCGGGACTACAACCGGCCAGCGTCACCCCCAGTGCTAACCACATTGGGTTGCCTGCCAGGGCGACCAGCAGCATGCCCAGCGTCGCGGTCATTCCCCCCAATATAATCGGCAGGCGTGGACTGAAACGCCGCACCAGCAGCGGACTGACAAGTGTTGCCAGTAGGTACCCCAAATAGGAGGCACTACCGATCGCGCCCACTGTTGCTTGGTCTAAATTAAAATCGTCTCTAATAGCAGGTACAAACAAGCCATAGGTATAGCGTGACAGGCCGTAGGTAGACGCCACTATCAAGAGGCCCGCGCCGACAATATTAAAGGGGGAGTTGCGCCTCATTAGGCTGGATAGGGGGCTATTCATGGGCACGATACAGCGTCAGCATTTTGATGGAGGCTTTCAACGCCACCTCAATAGGCCAATCCTGCATCAAACTCTGCGCTTGCATGATGGCACCATCGAAAAGTGAGTAGGTAACGTCAACTAATTCATCGAAGTCACCCGGCTCCATCGTTGACCGACATTCATGCAGTACATTATTGGCGACGAGTTGTCTTACACGGTTTTTATGGTCACGGACAAACGCCCTGACCGGGCTCTCCTCATTGCTGAACTCCCCGGCCATATTGATAAAGCCGCAACCACGATAGCCTTCTGCGCGAATCTGGTCGTACCACATGCTATACATAGCGGCGATACGCTTATCGGTGGATGGTGGTTGGGCAATGCATTCTTTGAACTGCTGTATCCAGCTCTCTTCGCGCTGCCTTAGCCAAACAATAGCGAGATCCTCTTTACTTGGAAAATGGCTATAGAAACTGGCCTTGGCGACACCGGACTCGCTAATAATTTGATTAATGCCCGTCAAACAATAGCCTTGACGGAAAAACAATCGGTTGGCGGTTTCAATAATACGTTCGCGAGGCCGTGAGGCGTGCGGCGAATCAATCGACATCATCACATGCTCCGTACAGACAGGTCTGTCTAGTAGTCTGGAGGCTACTTATCTGTGAGTCAACCGCTAGCGGTGTTCCGGCGTGCTGCGATAGGCGCTTGGGGTGATGCCGACTTTGTGGCGGAATGCCTGCGAGAAGTGGCTAGGGCTCGAATAGCCCACCTCCATGCCGATGTCGATGATACTGCGGTCGGTGTGCAACAGCAGTTGGCGGGCTCGCTCCATGCGTAGTCGGATGAAGTATTGCGACGGCGATAGCCCCGTCGCCTGCTTAAACAGCCGACTGAAATGGTATTCGCTCAACTGCGCCACATCAGCCAACGCCCCCAGCGAGAAGGTTTCGGCCAGATGTTGATTCATAACGTCAATGACACGGCGTAGTTTGTAGGCTTGCAGCGCATTGCTGTGCCTGCGAACGACCTGTGGATCGTGGTAAGTACGGACAAGATGCACCGCCAGCGCCTGGGCAAGGCTGCTGACGAAAAGTGAGCTGGGATCGCGCCTTTCGACCAGTTCCAGCCGCATCTGTTCGAGCAACACCCGCACCAGATCATCTCGCCCGCCGGAGATGTCGAGAAAGCTGACCGGGGCATCCTGGCTGCCCAGCAAGTGGCGGGATGCTTGATCGATCAGGGAGTGAGCGAGATACAGATGCATTACTTCGAAGGTGTCGCCTCCTCTGGCCTGCCAGCGCATCTCATACGGCAACGAAGTGCTGGTCAAGTAGAAGTCCCCCTCCTGCACTTGCGCCACTTCCCACTCACCGCCCAGAGAGCGCTCCTCGACGAGCGCCGACCCGGACAGCACCATCACAAGCAGCGGTTCGGCCACGGCTGGAACCAGCACCGGTTCCGTGATGCTGTGATGGGTGAATAGTTGGAGCACAACGTCCTGTAGCTCAGCGCGCGGCGACAGTGCCAAGTGCTCGCTCGGTATACATTCCAACATAGCCTCGGCTGGGACTCGCAGGGCCTCCACAGGTGAAACGATAGGATCGCGCTTAGTCACGAAGATCTATCCATCAGCGATGCTCTCGAGTAATGGGCGACAACCGATAGCTTAGCGCAAAACTGCGATAGCCAGCGCAAGCCTCCTAAAGCCTCTTCCGCCTGCCTGCGCGATAGTTACTCCGTCGTCAACGAAAGCACCCGATAGGTGCTGGTCGGCGAATACCTCGCTTGGCCCCGACTCTGGAGAAAACCATGATGAACAGCATAAACAGTGTCCCACAGGAAGTTGAAGGCAAGGTCGCGCTGGTAACGGCGCTGCCAGCGGCATCGGTAAAGCTATTGCACTGCTGCTGCATGCACGTGGCGCGAAGGTCATCGCAGAGGATATCAACCCCGCCGTCGAAGAGCTGGCCCGGCCGGGGCTAGTGCCTTTAGTGGCCGACATCACCCAAGACGGCGCCGCTGAGTCTGCGGTGGCGCTGGCGGTGGAAACGTTCGGCCGGCTCGACATCCTGGTGAACAACGCAGGCATCATCATCAACAAGCGGGTGTTAGACATGACACGTGAGGAGTGGGAGCGTGTTCAGGCCGTGAACGCGACGGCGGCGTTTCTGCATTGTCGCGAAGCCGTGAAGGCGATGATGCCGAACAAATCGGGCGCGATCGTCAACATCGCCTCTTATGCTTCTTACTTTGCTTTCCCAACCATTGCGGCATACACCGCATCGAAGGGCGCGCTGGCCCAGCTGACCCGCACGCTGGCGCTTGAAGTCATCGAGCACGGTATTCGCGTCAACGCCATCGGGGTAGGCGATGTGGTCACCAATATCCTTAACGAGGTTATGGAAGATGGCCCAGGCTTCCTGGCCCAACACGGTGAGGGCGCGCCCATTGGCCGCGCGGCACAACCGGAAGAGATCGCCGAAGTGGCCGCCTTTTTAGCATCAGAGCGCGCGAGCTTCATGGTGGGTTCTGTCGTTATGGCCGATGGAGGTATGACCGTCGCTGCAGGCTGAGCGGAGACGTTGCGATGCAGGCAGTATTATTAACCTTTACAGCAACATGCTGGCGCTGAGTGCCCACGGTTACGAGCGCATGGTGGTATCGCTTGAGCAAGTTCAGGCACTAAATACCTCAATAACCCGGTCACGGAACCAGCGCTGTGCAGGGTGAGTATCGTTGCGGCGATGCCAGGATAGCGTGAAAGGAACCGGGTCGAGTTCGAGAGGCGGGCTTCCCACGTAGAGACGTTCCGCTTGACCGGAAGCTTCCACCACCCCTTCAAGTATCGTCGCGATCATATCCGACGAGGCGACAAGGGCAGGAGCGGCGTAGAGCTGCGGAAGGGTTAACGCAAGTTGCCGCTTCAGCCCCTGCTTTGCCAAGGCTGCATCCACGACGCCGAAACGCTCATTCTCGGGAGAGACGAGAAGATGCGTCAAAGACAGGAATGTTTCGAGATCCAGACCCTGACGAATGGCCGGATGGTCTTTTCGCAGGATGCAGACAAAGCGCTCTTCAAACAGAGGAACGCTCAGAATGCGGCCGGTCGGTGTGGGCGGGACGCCGATGGTCATTGCCACTTCCCCAGCATCAAGCATCGAGATGGCATCATCCCGACTGGTGAAATTCCGTACAGCCAGGGTTATGCCCGGCGCTGTCTCACGCAGCTTCGCCACCAGCCGCGGCAAAATCCTGAACGCCGGGTGGTCGGACAGCCCGATAGAAAGAGCGGCAGTGGAAGAAGAGGGGTCGAACGCTTGAGTGAAATCCAGCGTGCGCTGGATTTCTTCCAGTGCATGCCCGATCGGCTCAGCCAATTCGAGTGCCCGTGGGGTCGGCTGTAGTCCATTGGGGCTGCGTACGAACAACTCATCGCGAAGCAGAACACGCAGCCTTGATAAGGCTATCGACCAATACGGCATGCAGGTTCTTGTGGATCGAACAGTGCCGTTTACAGAATTCATTCAAGCATTCCAACATCAGGCCTCGGGGCACGCACAGGGCAAAATCATCATCACATTCGATTAAGCTTGACCGCAGCCGCCAGCCATAGCTTCGAGCTTGATAAGGAGCCTTGTTATGCAGGTAATTAACGAAACAACCAGACGCGATCTGTTGAAGCTGGCAGTTCTGCTGGGGTTGCCGCGGGATTACCACAGACGGGCAAAAGCATAGGAGGGGCAGGAGGGAGATCTTGAATACCTCCGAGATTGCGGTATTTACCGGTTCAGTCCTGTTAAGTCCTCGCTGAGAGCCCGCAGTGTGTATCGCGCCGATGCATCATATACCTGCGATATCGCGCGTGACTCGCGCTGACCGTCGAAATATCGGCCAGTTATCGTCGCGCGATCCCGACCGGTTGTAAGGGCGATCACTGCGGCCGCCCCCGTACCAACTGATGTGCTCGGTGTGATGCTGGCCTGCCGTACCATAGTCGTATCCATGTGAGTGCCGGGGTGAAGCGAATTGGCGATAATCTCTCTTGCATCCAGACTCTCTGCCAGGTCGATCATGTACATGATCTGTGCGACCTTGCTTTGCCCGTAGGCGCGATAACCCTGGTAATCGTGCTTGAGCATCACATCGTCGAAGTCGATGGCGCTCTGGCCTGCTGAAGCGACGGTCACAATGCGCGAAGGATTCTCGCCACCGCCCGCTTTGAGCAAGGGCAACAAGCGTTCCGTCAGTAAAAAAGGTCGCGAGGTAGTTGACCGCGAAATGTCGTTCGTAGCCATCCGTGCTTTCTCGACGTGGCCCGTCGGGCTTTGAGATTCCGGCATTATTAACGAGAGCATCAAGATGGGAGCATTCCGCATGAATCGCATCAGCGAGTCTATGCACGTCGCCAAGAGAGGCGAAGTCCGCCTCGAAGAACCGGGCGGTTCCTCCGGCCTGTTCGACGGCATGGACAACGGCCGCTCCGCGTCGCTTATCACGTCCGTGCACATGGATGGCCCCCTTACCTCGAGGGCGCTTGCGGTATTGCCCGTGTTGCTTCCACTCAAGCTTCGCTGGCAATGCGATTGAGTTTTTGACCGATTCTTCCGGTAAAACCAACTGTGCGGCAGCCAAATTTTCCTGTAGATGTACCATGGATGATGTTCCAGGGATTAACAGGATGTTTGGGGATCGCTGTAACAGCCAGGCAAGAGCAACCTGCAGCGGCGATGCCTGTAACGTTTCTGCCTCTTGTTGCAGAATTGTAGACTGCAGCGGTGTAAAGCCCCTAAGGGGAAGAAAGGGACATAGGCAATTCCATCCTGTGCAAGCTGCTCGATGAGGGCATCGTCATGTCTGTGGGCAAGGTTATAATGGTTCTGCACACAGACAATAGGCGCAATGGCGCGAGCCTCTTCGATTTGCTTTTCGGTGACATTGCTGACACCCAAATGGCGAATGAGCCCTTCTTGCTGTAGTTCTGCAAGTACTGAAAAGGATTCCGAGATGGAACCTTCAGCCGGGCCGTGCACAGAAAACATTGCCCGCAAGTTCACCACCTCTATCTGCTCCAAGCCTAGATTAATCAGATTGTCGTGGACTGCCTGGGTAAGCTCAGCCTTAGAGAAAGCCGGAATCCAGTCACCTTTTTCGTTACGCCGGGCGCCGATTTTTGTGACAAGCGTTAACTCCTTGGGATAGGGATGCAAGGCCTCCCGAATGATGCGGTTGGTGATGTGGGGGCCATAGAAGTCGGACGTATCAATATGATCCACACCGTATTCCACGGCTGCTCTAAGTAGGGCAATGGCGCTCTCTTTGTCCTTCGGTGGGCCAAATACGCCGGGGCCGGCCAGTTGCATTGCGCCATATCCCATGCGCTTGATCTGCCGATCACCTAATTTAAAGGTGCCTACCTGTTCGATGTCGTTCATGCAAGTTCTCCTGTTTTGGTTTTCCGCCGCAGGGATGTTTGGGCGATCGCCGGCGGGACATAGGCCGCTCCCTCCAGCGGCGCCACATCAACGCCCGGCGGGACGATCTCATCGATCCGGTCGAGGATTTCATCGCTCAAATGCACCTCCGCGCCGGCGAGCAGGTCGTCGAGTTGCTTGGGCGTGCGGGGGCCGATAATGGCCGATGTAATCGCCGGATGCGTCACGACGAAAGCCATTGCCATGTGGGTCAACGACAGGCCTGCATTTTCGGCCAGCGGGATGAGCTGCTCGACAGCGTCGAGGCTGGCTTCGTCGGACATCGCCTTGGGAAAATATTTCACCCGCAGCGAGTCCGGTTGCTCTCCGCGCTTGCGGTACTTGCCGGTGAGCATGCCCTTGGCGAGTGGGCTCCACGCCATCGCTCCCATGCCATAACGCTGGCAGGTGGGCAGCACCTCCCGCTCAATCGAACGGTTGAGAATAGAGTAGGGGTTGTTCTGTGCGGAAACGGGCCAGCCCGCGTCGCTCGGCGACCCATTGCGCCTCCACGATGGCGGAAGCAGGAACGGTCGACGCGCCGATGGCGCGCACCTTGCCCTCGCGCATCAGGTCGGTGAGAACCGACAGGGTTTCCTCGATATCGGTATCCGGCGCCAGCCGATGAATCTGATAAAGGTCGATATGGTCGGTCTGCAGGCGGCGCAGCGAGTCTTCGACCGCGCGGGTCAGCCAACGCCGCGACCCACCCCGGCGGTTAGGGTCGTCCCCCATCGGGAGCGAAGCCTTGGTGGCAAGGACGACATCGTCTCGCCGCCCCTTCAGTGCCTTGCCAACGATCTCTTCAGATTCGCCCTGACTGTAGGCATCGGCGGTATCAATGAAGTTGATGCCGAAATCCAGTGCCTTGTGGATCATGCCGACGCATTCCTCGTGATCAGCATTGGCGATTTTCCCGAACATCATCGTGCCCAGGCAGTAGGGGCTGACCTGGATGCCGGTACGGCCAAGTTGACGATATTGCATGGTGCTCTCCTCGTATGATGGCAACGGTGCAGGTGAAGCATGTTCACAACAATTGCGGGAGAGATCCCCGCTGCAGAGCGCCTCTGGCATCTGCCATGAGTCGAGTATGGCAAGCCAAAACAGGATGTACTACAATAAATCGTCCATATTTAGTTTGCAGGTGTCCTGTGTTGCTCGATCCGCTTGCCCAGGTAGTCACGCTCTTCAACCCGCTACCCCGTTTTCGAAACGGGGCAGCGGCGCCGGTCGTTGGAGAGTTCTCCGCACAGAGGTCGGGCGCCCTTTCTATTGCGCCATTCTTGAGGGAGCATGCCGTCTCAAAGCCGACGGGCACGATGAGATCGTCCTCGAAGAGGGGGATTTCGTGCTCCTCCCTTCCGCGTATAACTTCTCAATGTCGAGCCACTCGCCCACGACCCCCGAAGACATCGTTCATACCTCCATCGTGTTACCCGATGGCGAACACAGGGTCGGCAACCCAGACGACTCTCCCGATGTCCGCTTTCTGGTGGGTTACTGTGTCTTTCGCTCCCCGGATGCGGCTCTGCTCTCGTCGCTGCTCCCCAAGCTTGTACACGTTCGGGGAGTGGATCGGCTGGCCACTCTCATGCAACTCGTCGGCGATGAAGCGCGTGCGCAGCGACCGGCGCGGGATGTGGTTCTGGAACGCCTGTTGGAAGTCCTGCTCATCGAGGCCCTTCGCTCTGACGGTAAGACGAACACCTCGCCCGGGCTACTGCGTGGCCTGACCGACGAGCGGATTGCGATCGCAATCCGCCGGATACATGAGAGTCCCGAGCAGCCCTGGACGGTTGCACAGCTTGCAAACGAAGCGACACTCTCACGCTCCGCGTTTTACGAGCGGTTTGGTCGTGCGGTGGGCATGGCGCCAATGGAGTACCTGCTCGCCTGGCGTATGGCCTTGGCCAAGGATTTGCTGCGCAGAGAAAAAGCCAGCATCGCTGAGGTCGCCGAACGGGTTGGCTACAGCTCCGCCAGTACCTTTAGTGTCGCCTTTAGCCGTCATGTCGGGCTTCCGCCTGCCCGCTATGCCCGAGATACTTCGTTTGACAGGGGGCTACAGGCTGAAGCCGATAGCTCAACGGAGACTGGATCCATTGCTTGAAGCGTTACGCTAGCGCCAGCCGCTCGAACTATCGTGGGTACACTCCAATACGAGCTGCTGCGGTAAATTGTTCCAGTGCAGTCTGTACTTGCACCAGATTTCACGGGTATCGATGACAAACGTCCAGTCGGCGAGCACTGGAACGCACCTTTGCTGATAGGCCTCGACGATCTCCGCGAGTACGGACACGGCCAGCATCGACGCATCACGCATGGAGGGTAGCAAGCCAACGGGGCCGTGGATTCGACGGATCTGTTTCTGGGTAAAACCGATTGCCTGAAGCCTCTCGCAGCGTCGCGCATGCGTCGAGGTGCTGCCAACGGCACCGATATAAAAAGCTGAACCCTTAAGGGCCTGAGCGAGAAGCTTTTCCTCCCAATCGATATCATGGAAAGCGAGCAGAAATGCTGTCCATGGATCATCGCCCATCTTCGGTAGCGTTGATGGAAGGGTGAGTGGTGTGACTTGCTCTATGCCTAAACGCTGAGCATCTTGAACTTCGGCACCATCGCTGAGTTGCAGCTCGCTTTGGATACCACTTGCCATCGCCAGCCGGGCAAGCGCCAAACTGTCGGCTCCGCGTCCAGCGATGCGTAGGCGAAGCTTGGGCATGTACTGAAAAGACAGAGTGCCTGGGGTGGGCTGATGTCCCAGTCCTAGAGAGCCTGAGTCGGCAAGCGTAATCGTTGCCGGCTGGCGCGCGGCGAGATGAGCGTGGCAGGTACGTAGAACACTGGCCTGGGCGTTGGGAAGTACGCAAACGTCAATGGCACCACCGCAGGGGAGCGGCAGATCAATGAAGGGGGAGCCATTGCCGTATCGCAGGTGTTCGACCCGCCCCGTGCTAAGCGCTTGCCGCGCATGATTGGCCACATCCGCGTCGATGCACCCGCCTGAAATGTAGCCGCAACGTTCACCCGTGGCGGACACGGCCATCAGGGCGCCCGGCATGCGCACGGCGCCCCTTCCGTCGCGGTCACGATAACCAGTGCCGCCTTTTTTTTCCTGCGCCAATCGAGCCACTGCCCAAGAACATCCTGCGCGTGTTCCAGATAAATCGCGGGCCTGAGTGGGCTGTCTTTTACCGTGCTAATACTAAACATAATCGGCCAGCGGCAGGTGGCGGATTCGTTGCTGCGTGGCGGCAAATAGCGCGTTAGCCAGCGCAGGCGCTAGAGGTGGAATGCCCGGCTCGCCGACGCCGCCCAATGGTGAGCCGATTTCGACGATACTCACTGCTACCGCTGGCGCCTCCCCAATGCGCAGCAGTGGATAGTCGTGAAAGTTCGACTGCTCAGCGCGGCCGTCACGGATCGTCACTTTCTGCCTCATGGCTGCCCCGAGCGCATCGATGACGGCGCCCTGTATTTGCGCTTCCACCTGACCTGGATTGATCGCGCGCCCGCAGTCGATAGCGGCATGGACACGTTCTACCTGGATACCCTCATTGTCGGCCCGCGCCTCGACTACTTGGGCAACGTAGGAGCCATAGCTTTCCACCACGGCCAAGCCGCGCACGACTCCTTCTGGCGCCGGCTCGTTCCAGCGTGACATTTCGGCGACCCGATCAAGCACGGCGAGCATCCTCGTCTGATCGGTGCAGTGGCTTCTGCGAAATTCCAGCGGATCGCGGCCCGCTGCCGCCGCACATTCATCCATAAAGCTTTCGAAGAAGAAGCCGTTGAAGGAGTGGGCGATCGAACGCCAGGGGCAAAGCGGGATTGGCAGGTCGACCACAGCGTGATCCACGACAAAATTGGGGATGACGTAGCGCATGTCCGACAGGCCGCCGAGCGAGAAGGGGTCGAAGTTGGCGAGATTGCCCGTCGACTGTGCCCGCTGCTCCGGATCGATGCCGTATTCGCGGCCCATTTGCGGCCCGGCGACGCGAATGCGCATGCCTGTAATGTCGCCTGCATCGTCCAGAACCGCCCTGAAGCGACACCTCATCGTTTGGCGGTACTGACCCTGCTGAACGTCATCCTCGCGCGCCCATAGTACTTTGACTGGCCGGCCGCTGACGGCGCGGCTGGCGAGCGCTGCCTGAAGGGCGATCTCGCCATGCGTCTTGCGGCCGAAGCCGCCGCCTAAAAAGGTGGTGTTGATAAAAACCGGTCAGCCGGTATCTCCATCGCGTTCTCGAGCGTCATGCGCACGACGTCCTGGCCCTGTGTGCCGAGCCATAGTTCTGTTTGCTCCTCGGTGGACTCGGCCGTGCAGTTGATCGGTTCCATGCTGGCATGAGTCAGAAGAGGCACCGAGTATTCGGCCTCGACGACCTGGCCGTCGTCCGACAGCGTTGCTTCAGCCTCGCCGTGTAGCGTCGTAATGGGGACATCGGTTCGATCCAATCCCTCGCGAAGCATTGCATTTATTTCATCAGTCGAAAGCGTGTCAGCCGATGTTCGTGTGAAGGTAATATCCAGGGCGTCGGCTGCTTGTTTGGCCTGCCACCAGGAGTCGGCAACCACCACCACGCCGCGCGGCACGCGAACCACGGCGACAACGCCCGGCATCCCGGAGACGCTGCTCTCATCGAATGTCCCGACGTCGGCTGCAAAGACCGGGGCGAGCCTGACAGCGCCATACAGCATTCCTTCGCGCTCGACGTCTATGCCGTATACGGCTTTGCCTGTCACTTTTGCCGGTGTATCTAGGCGTGGCACCTTATGTCCGGTCAATGTTCGTTCGCTATCGGGTCGCAGGGCCGGTTCTTCGGGCATCGGCAGCGCCATGGCGTCTTCCACCAGGTCACCGAAGGGGATCCTTCGGCCGCTGTCGGCGTGGACAATGAAGCCGTTCTCGGCATTCAAGGTTGCCGCCGCCACCCCTAGGCGCTCGGCCGCCGCCAGGGTCAGCAGTTCCCGTGCCTATGCCGCGCGGCGTAGCGGGTCGTGCCAGAAACGGATGCCGAACGAACCCACAGAGCGCATCTGACCGATGAACGGAACCCTGTAGTCGTCGGAGAGCTGATTCGGCATGCCGACAGTAATGCGCGACCAATCGGCGCCCAGTTCCTCGGCGAGAATCTGAGCCTGGCCCGTGTGGGTGCCCTGACCCATTTCGCTAGTGGGGAGCAAAAACGTCACCTGACCGCTTGTGTCGATACGAATAAAGGCTTGCGATAGGCGGAGACCCGCTTCTTCTCGTGCCCAGGCCATAGGTAGACGAAGAGGAATAATGAGCGCTGCGCCAGCCACTAAAGTACCGCCCAGAAAGGCGCGACGGCTAAGGGATAAATGATACGATTTCATGGTTTATCTACCCTTTCCATAAGCATTGAAGTGACACGGCGCCGATTAGCTTTCGGCGACGCGATGTATGGCCGCCCGGATGCGCACATAGGTGCCGCAGCGGCATAGGTTGCCGCTCATTGCTTCATCGATCTCCGCTTCGCTAGGGCTCGGGTTTCGTGCCAGCAGCGCAGAGGCGCTCATGATTTGTCCGCTCTGGCAGTAGCCACACTGCGGCACGTCCAGCTCCACCCAGGCCTGCTGGACGGGGTGCGAGCCATCTTCGGACAACCCCTCAATCGTGGTGATGGATCTGCCTTCGGCGCCAGATAATGGGAAAACACAGGAGCGTACCGGCTCGCCATCCACATGGAGCGTGCACGCCCCGCATTGCGCGACGCCGCAACCGAACTTGGTGCCGGTGAGTTTTAGTTGCTCCCGGATCACCCAGAGAAGCGGTGTGCCAGGGTCGGCGGTGACGTCTACCGCGCGTCCGTTGATCGTAAATGCTGTCATGGATGCTTCTCCTTGGCCTCATTTCGGGGCGTAACATGGCAGGGATGTCGGCTCTTCTTGATTGCCTTATCTTTTTAACAACTTGATGGCGACAAGGCTTGCCAGCATCTGCGCAAACCTTGCCTTTTCCTGCGGCGTTCTTGGAAAGCCTTCTTCATCATGCTGAGTTCCAGCCGAAGGAGAGTGGGGAAGCAAATGAATTGCTCTATTTGGTCGATTCTGAAGCCACAAGCGGAGCTGAAAGGATTCTCTCGTCCAGCTGGCCACCTTTATCTGTTCTTCAGGAACCATGGTTTGCCGTTGCTTCCCTCGTATATATCGCTCCTGGTTAGCCACACGGCAACCGCGTCACAAAAGTCAGCAACTGTTGGGGGACACTTTGCTACAATTTGGTATCAGTTCGGCACATTTAGGCGATACATTGATCGTATTGATTGTGCTCTGTATCACGTCTCACCCGGATCGCTCTCGACACTCACTCTATGCCGTGATTAATCCAGAAGTGCAGGGTGGGAGACGACTAGAATCCCGCCCGTCAATGATTAAAGTGAAGTCGGGGTGGCGAAGATCACGCGACAGGTAGCATCCCGTGGTGGCTTCGCGGCTCAATGATGAACTGGCTGGGAAGATAGGCCAGAGTATCGGCAGGCGAGAGTTGCAGCTTTACGGCGGAGGGTTAGGGCAATGCAAGACGCCACACATGTCGTCGTTGTGGACGATCATAATGATATACGGGATCTGGTGCGGGAGTATCTTGAGCATCAAGGTTATAAGGTCAGCGTAGCGGAAGGGGGCGACCCTGCGACGAATTCTCGCGCGACAGACGGTCGACTTGATCATTCTCGATGTGATGATGCCCGGTGAGGATGGTATCTCACTATGCCGGGAGGTTCGGGCGTCTGGAGATATTCCCATCATATTTCTAACGGCGATGGCCGAAGATACCGATCGTATCGTCGGTCTCGAACTTGGCGCGGACGATTATTTGGTGAAACCATTCAATCCGCGTGAGCTACTTGCGCGAATTAGAGCCGTGCTTCGTCGTGCCACCAGTGCTACGCCGGCGCGTACAATTCTCAATCGTAGGATAGTGCGCATCGGTCAGTGGAGACTCGATTTGGGGCGTCAGGAAATCTTCGGTGACGACAATGTTGGCATTCCACTCAGTACTGCGGAATTTCGTCTTCTCAAGGTCTTCATTGAACGACCTGGTTTGATCCTAAGTCGAGAACAGCTTCTTGATTTGACGGTTGGGAGAACCGCCGACATCTTCGATCGCAGCATTGATAACCAAGTTAGCCGTCTTCGAAAGAAGGTTGAAGAAAATCCCAAGAATCCGTCGATCATCAAAACTCATTGGGGCGGCGGCTATAGCCTGTGCACTGAGGTAGTATTCGAATGATTGGTCTTTGGCGAAAGAGCCTGGCTATACAGATCATCGGACTGACGCTAGCGGCATTAATCGTCTCACAGGCACTTACTTTCCTTATTTCCATGGACGAGTACACCAAAAAGTTCGATGCGGGGGTAAAAGCTGAGTTTATAAGCCGAGCCTCATCAGTGACCCGCTTGATGGAATCGCTATCGCCGCCATTAAGAGAGCAGGCTCTGCGCGCAAGTGAAGGCAGTTATTTAAGATACTGGTTGACCGACAACGATCCTGCGGATCCGAATGCCTGGAGATTAGTGGCTCTCTCCCAGCTTTCCCGGCCTTTGGATAGCGCCGTCGATACAAACGGTAGATTAGGATGGGCAGGATCCCCCATCCGAAATTACCGAACGCCGAAGAAGTGGCCACTGCAAATGCCGATGACCCATGGTGGACGCCAACGCCCTATTTGTGGATGCTGTCGCAGCCAACGAAGGTGCTCCAGTTTTCAGGCAGCCTTGGGTATGGGTACAAGGCTCAACTGAGTGACGGACGTTGGTTGAATGCGGCCTTTACCAGCACGATAAAGGTAGTTTGTGGACATCCAAGTCTCTGATTTCGCTTGGTCTTACTGCTCTCATGCTCGCTTTAATCAGCATTTTTATTGCAAGCCGTATCGCCCAACCACTGCGAAATCTGGCCACAGCCGCCGAAGCTTTAGGTCGCGGGCAAAATCTGCCTCCCCCTGTTAGAAGAGGGGCCAGATGAGATCAAGCGGACGGCTCAATCCTTCAATAAAATGCAAAGCCGTCTGCATCGTTTCGTAGAGGATCGGACGAAGATGCTGGCAGCGATTGGCCATGATTTACGGACGCCGCTAACCTCGCTTCGACTAAGGGCCGAATTCGTCAACGATGAAGATATCCAGCGCAAGATGATAGTGACGATTGACGAGCTACAGTCGATGACGGAAGCCGCGATTTCGTTCGCACGTGGAGAGTCGATTAAAGAGGAAACGCGTACCATTGATTTGGAAGCGCTTGTGGGGAGTATTTGTGACGACCAGGCTGATCTGGGACATCCGGTTACCCATATCGAGAGCGTGAAGATGAAGTACCGTTGTCGGCCTGATAGCCTTCGCCGCGCAATAAGAAATCTGGTCGAGAACGCGGTGCGTTATGGGGAGAGGCGAAAGTGTCTCTTCAGGAGACCCCTTCAACGGTTGATATCGTCGTTGAAGACCGGGGCCCTGGGATTCCGGACGACATGAAAGAGAAGGTTTTTGCGCCCTTTGTCCGGCTTGAAACGTCGCGCAACAGGCAGACCGGAGGTACTGGCCTTGGTCTCTCGATAGTGCGCGGTCGCGCGGCAGCACGGCGGAGATATCTCGTTTTTCAATGTCGAAACCGGTATGCAAGCGGTCATTTCGCTCCCAAGAGAAGGCAGTGTAGACGCAGAACCGGTGCGAAAAGAGCGCATCTGGCGACTCAAAAGCCTTCACGATCCGTGCAAAGTGCCCACTCAACGAAATAGCTTGGCTCTCGTCCTGGTCACTCCTATAACCCCTGCACGATGTTGCAAGGCAACCTCATCACACTGTTTATTATGATTTAGCGTTAGTGGCACAGTTTGCTACAAAATAACGAAAACTACGGCATATCGTGGACACAACCATCACCTACCATCCTCGTTGTCGCCGTAGAGCTTCGTTAGCCCGGCACCGTAATCTCTAGCATAGAGCGAGGACAGCATGCCGACACTACCAATGCACCGCCTGAGCATATTTGTTCGTACCTTCTCAGCGTTCTGAGAATCTTTGCCGCTGGGTCTTTCCTGACACATGGAACGATGAAGCTTTTCAGCTGGCCCGCCCCTTTCGAGTATCCCCTTAACCCCATGCTTTATACCGCAGGTATCCTGGAGGTAGTGGGCGGTTTATTGCTATTAATGGGCCTGCTCTCGCGACCAACGGCTTTCTTACTTTCTGGTTTAATGGCATTTGCCTACTTTATCGCGCACAGCTCGAACAGTTTTTTTCCTGTTCTCAATCACGGTGAAGCGGCGATGCTTTATTGCTTCATTTTTCTCTATATTAGTGCCGCATAGTCCAGGTGTTTGAGGCTTAGATGCTTCGCGAGCGCGAAGCCGGGTGGCGTGAGACCGCTGTTTGAAACCATCCCTTCATGATAAGTTCAAGCCGAAATGCGGGAGGACTCTTATGAACTCGCTCAAAAGGCTGTCCGGGCTTATACCAGCCGCTACGCCGACAGCCGTGGTATGGCGCTAACCCCGGTGCCGGGTTTACGCATGATGTGCCTCAAGGGGCCATCTGGCGACCTGCATTCGGTTTACAGGCCGCTGATATGTCTGATCCTGCAGGGTGCGAAGCGCCTGATCGTGGGGAATGAGGAACGGGTTTTTGCTACTGGGCAGTCCGTCCTCGTGAGTGCTGACATGCCGGTCATCGGACGGGTCGTGCAAGCAAGCCAGAGCGAGCCCTATCTGGCGATCGCTGTCGAACTGGAGGTGTCGCTCTTGCGCGAACTCACGGCCCATATCGATACTCCCCGCCCGCAGCGCCCCTCAGAGATGCCTACGCTATTCGCCGTCGACACCGAAGCCGCACTGCTCGATTGTGCATCACGGCTGATGCACCTGTTGGATCGTCCCGAAGCGGCGCCACTCTTGAGCCCGGGCATCATGCGGGAGTTGCACTATTGGCTTTTGACTGGGCCTCACCGTGACGCCTTGCGGACGCTGGCGGATCCGGATAGCTATGCCAGCCGCCTCGCCGCCGCTATTACAGTTCTCAGAGCTGAATACCGGTCGCGGGTACCCGTTGAGCGACTTGCGGTTGTAGCAGGTATGAGTATTACCTCGTTTCACAAGCACTTTAAGCACATGACGTCGCTGACGCCGGTGCAGTACCAGAAGCGGCTGCGCTTGGTCGAAGCGCGCCGCTTGATGCTCGACGAAGGATTCTCAGCGACCAGCGCCGCCTTTGAGGTGGGGTACGAGAGCGTATCGCAGTTCACGCGCGAATATGGTCGCCTGTTCGAGGTGCCTCCGAAGCGCGACGCTCTGCGTGCTCGAAGATCTATTGAACATCAACTATCGCCGTTAAGGGTTACAACGGCGTGATCTTTGTGCCCCATTTAATGCGAGCATGGCTCTCTCGTATCAGTTTACGTAGACGCTTTACGTAGTCGCTCAAAAGCGACGCCAGAATAACGATGCTGACCCCGAGTCACCAATGCGCATCTGCGAGTTACAAACGAAAAATTGAATTCACTCTAACTAGCCTTGGACGATCACGATGGGTACTTCAACAACGTTCTCTCCCGCTTTCTTGCAAATCATGTTACGTGCCATCCTCTTGGT
This sequence comes from Vreelandella olivaria, assembly GCA_004295565.1. Classification (GTDB taxonomy): domain Bacteria; phylum Pseudomonadota; class Gammaproteobacteria; order Pseudomonadales; family Halomonadaceae; genus Vreelandella; species Vreelandella olivaria. Next base: position 919,054 of record AP019416.1, read on the forward strand.
GGCGCTGGTGCTCGGTGTTGGATATCAGGTACACGCCGCCGAACCTTCTAATGACGCCAGACAGACGGTGGATCAGTTGCTTCGGTTGGTTGATGAGCGGCTTGCTATTGCACCCGATGTCGCAAAGGCTAAATGGAATTCTGGTGATCCTATTGACGCCCCAGCACGAGAAGCACAAATTCTAGATAGCGTCGTGGCGGAAGCCACACGGGAGGGCATCGATGAGGCCTTTGCCCAGACATTTTTCAAACATCAGTTTGAGGCAAGCAAGGTTATTCAACACCGACTCCATGAACAATGGAGGCAAACAGAGCAGCCTCCTTTTGAATCCCCGCCAGACCTTGCCGAAGATATTCGCCCCCAACTTGACCAATTGACACCACAACTGATGTCTTCACTTCGCGACTTTCAGGTTGTTGCTGAAAGCGAAGGCGTTAGACAATATCTTGAAAATAATGCCGAAACCTTGGTGGATGACGGTGTAGGAGGTGTCGCCCGGGAGGAGGCATTACGCCCACTTTACGAAGCCACCGACACTGCAAATGTGGACAAGCAATGAGCTCAGCGTTGGCAAGAAAGGGGCGTGTATCTACTTTGGATTCGGCTTGGCTGGATTCTATGGTGCTACGCTTATCAACTTGCCTCATCCCTATCCGCAGATAGCGCTACCTCCTTGTACGTTTCAAGCGACTCAAGCCGCTCTTTAAGCGCATGGCTAATGGAGTCATAGGCCGTGCTGCCTAAGGTAATACGCAGTGGTGGGTTCGGCATGTCGGTTATTTTAATCATGGCATCAACGGTGTTGCCTGCATCGCCTTTAATGGCTAAGTCACCTGACGCCAGTGCCCTACGCAGCTCGCCTGCGGGGGTATCTTCATAGATTGGCGTCGTGAGTGTGCGATCCAGCCCTTCAGCAAAGTGGGTAGCAGTGGGCCCTGGCTCGGCGATAATGAAATCAATCCCGAAAGGTGCGACTTCCTTCGCTACGGATTCGACGAACCCTTCGATGCCCCACTTCGTGGCGTGATAAAGGCTGAAGCTTGGATAGGCAATCTGGCCGCCCTCAGACGATACCTGAACGATGCGGCCACCCCTTGTTCGCGTAGATACGGCAGTACGGCGCGTATAAACTGGATGGAGCCTGTGAGGTTGGTGGCGATTTGCCGCTCAATCTGTGTGTCACTGGCTTCTTCGGCAGCGCCAAAGAGTCCATATCCCGCATTGCTAACGACCACATCGATTCGACCGAACGTCGTGAACGCTTGCGAGACGGTATCTCTCATCGTCTGTGTATCCGTCACGTCGAAAGTCAGTATCTGCAAACGATCACCGTGCAAGTCGAGCAAGTCGTCCAGCGACCCCTTGCGGCGTAGAGTTGCTATAACGTGGTCGCCGCGTTCTAGCAGCCGTTCAGTAAGCAGGCGGCCGAGGCCAGTGGATGTACCTGTGATAAGCCAGGTTTTAGCCATGAGATATCTCCTAAGTCATTCATCAAGTGTTGCAAGACAAAGGCTAGGGCAGTAATACTGGTAAGAGAATACTCATCAATTGGCATGAGGAGGTGAAAATTATTCACCAATGAGCAAGCCAACGTTCACCGACCTCAAGGCGTTTCAGGCCGTGGCGGAACATCGTAGCTTTCGCCGTGCAGCCGACCTGATGGGAGTGAGCCGCTCTTCACTCAGCCACACCGTGCGAACGCTTGAACAACGGTTGGGTACCCGGCTGCTGCACCGAACCACACGCAGCGTCTCGCTGACCGAGAGCGGCGAGCAGCTGCTATTGCGGCTCAGCCCGCTATTGCGCGATTTGGAATCGATCCTGGAGGATGCTTCCAGCGCCGAAGGAAAGATCACGGGACGGCTGCGTATCAATGGCAGTGAAGGGGCCGTGCGGCTGTTGCTGCAAACCGTAGTGCCGCGTTTTCTTGCCCTTCATGAGGGTGTCGAGCTTGATCTCGTGGCCGAAGGGCGGCTGGTCGATATTGTCGAGCAGGGATTTGATGCGGGCGTAAGACTGAGAGAGGCGGTTCCCCAGGATATGATCGCCATCCCTGTGGGTCATGAACTGCGTTTTCTTGCCGTTGCCTCCCCTGACTATCTACGTGGCCGGGTGGCACCAAAGATACCGGACGATCTGGCCTATCACCAGTGCATAAGGCAACGGCTGCCGAGTGGAAAACTCTACCGCTGGGAGTTTCAGCAGTACGGCCAGGACGTGGCGGTAGATGTGCCTGGTGCGCTGACCTTGGACAGCAGCCAACTGATGGTGGAAGCCGCCGCAGATGGGTTGGGGATTGCCTATGTACCAGAGTCCTATGCGCACGCCTATTTGCGCGATGGGAGGCTGGTGACCGTGCTGGAAGCCTGGTGCCCGCACATCCCCGGGCTGTGTCTTTACTACCCCAATAACCGGCATGTGCCGCCCAGCCTGCGGGCTTTTATCGACCTGCTGCGAAAGTTGCGAGCTTAGTCTCTACTAATGCAACCCACCTTGAATGAGCGCAGCGAACGTCTGGGCCGCTTCAGCTTCGCTGCAATTACCACGCACCATTTCTGCTGTATGGCCAATAACCCCCGCTATTAGGTGACATACCCCTTATGCGGGCTAGGTGACTTTTGGTACAGGCTTGGGTATGGCGCTGCCGGCCCTTGCCAGCCCCGCGGTAAAGGCAAGACATGCGAAGACCAGCACAGCGTAGTCGGGTGTCAGCCGATCCATCAAAAAGCCAAGAGTGGGGCGCCAGCCGTCTGGCCGATCGCTATGGTCAGGAAGCCAATCATCAGGCCTGTGGCAGGCCGGTCGGGCAGCGCGGTGACGCCCCATACCAGATAGACACCTGTCACCATGATGTAAGCAGCACCGAACAGCATGCCTCCGACGATGGCCAGTAGGTGACGCTGGTACCAACCAAAAGAATGCCTGCCGCCAATGCCCCCAGAAAAAGCCAATGCACCCGGTCGATCCCGAAGCGCGCCACTAGTGTACCTGCGCCAGCTCCCACAATACCGGCTGCACCGATGGCGATCCAAAGCAGCCCCGCGCCGGTATTGCTCCAGCCAAGCTGCAGCGCGACGAGTTTACCGCCGAAAGACCAAATAGCGGTGCTGGACGCGCCCATCAGAAAAGCAGCCGCGATCAAGCGCATAATAACGCTGTTAAAGGGGGGCAAACCGCCCGAGGTCTGGGTCGCCTTGGTGCCGCTGGGTACGCTGAGCGCGGCGACTACCGCCATCACAAAAGCGGCCACGGCAAAACAAGCGAAAGCCAGCCGCCATTGACCTCCCATCAGTAACGCGACTGGCCCAGAAAGCACCACACCGGCACTCGTTCCGGCATTAATGATCGTGTTGGTGGCACTCTGCCGTTTAGGGTGGACGGCGGCGGCCACTGCTGCCGCCATGGGCGGAGAGGCTAACCCCGTACTTGAGCCTGCCAGCATGACCGCGCAGGCGAGCAATAGAGGGCGCCATGGCGATGCCCGCCATGCCGACTGCCGCGACCAGCGCCGCGCCAATGGCGACGGCGCGAGCGCCGATCCGTTCGGTCAGGTACGCCGATAAAATGATGGCGACGCAGTAGCCCAGAAAAGATCCACCTGAGATAAAGCCACTCAAGGTGGGCGTGAGAGCAAGGTCAGTGTCGATCTGGGGCAGGAAGAGTCCGAAGGCGAAGCGCGCAAAGCCATAGCACACCGCAATCAGGCCAAACCCCGCCGCGCCGAGGTACACGCTGGGGCTCATGATCGTGCCTGCTTGAGCAGTGCTGATGCGGCTTTGTGTGCCGAGACTACCGCCCCGGGCCACGGTAAATCGCGGCCGCGGTGGCGCCTTCGTACAGGATAAGGATCTGCTCGGCGAGTTCCGGCATCTCCTGTCCATCGTTTTCTATCGCGACAATGTCCTGGATCTTGTCATAAAGCCTTGCCTTGTGGGTCAGCACGGCGCCGGTGATTGCCGGTGTGTCACCGCCGGTCTCGCCGTAAGCACGCAAAAGAGGCATCCTCTTGCGCTCTCGCTCCTTATCCACTCTTCCAGCGCGTCGAAGAGCGCATCAACGCTGTTCACTTCGATGAGCGGCTGGAACCGTCGATGGCGCTCTTTAAGCACCTCAGTTATCAGCGCCGTTTTACTACCCGCATGCTTGTAGAGCGTTCGGCTCGACATGCCAGCCGCCTTGGTTAGCTTGTCCATCCCGGTGGCGGTAAAGCCGTGCCGGTCGAAAAGCTGCTCTGCTGCTGAAATAAGCTTTGTCTTGGTATCCATGTGAGCAGTGTAAAACGATCATTTTACATGGTCAATTGTTACCTACTCGTGATGAAATACGAAGAACTCACATCTTGTTGAGCATCTCCACCGCTTCATCGAAGTGTCCGTCGCGCTCCGCCCAGCGCAGGAAGTTGACGTTTTCCACTAGAATTTCCTTGGGCGTGGGTTTTTCGTGGAACAGCTTCATGACTTCGTCGATAAAGTCATTGAGCGGCATATAGCCTTCGCGGGTCGACTGGCCGGGTGTCAGTTCCGTCTGCACGGCGGGAGGCGCCAGTTCGATGAGCTCGACCTTGCCCTTGAGCTGTTCGCGGAGCGAAATCGTATAGGAGTGAATGGCCGCCTTGGTGGCGTTGTAGGTAGGCGTGCCGCTTAACGGCACAAACGCCAACCCGGAGGATACGTTTACGATCGTCGCGTCTGACTGGCTTACCAAGTGGTTGATCAGTGCGTTGGTCAGCCGGATAGGCCCTAGCAGATTGGTGACGACCGTTTGTTCGGCATCAATGAGGTCATGGGTACTGGTCAAGTCCTCGCGGCGCATGATGCCCGCATTGTTGATCAGCACGTTGAGGTTGGGGTGCTCAGCGACGACACGCTTCGCAAAGGCGGCGATGTCATCTGAATCCTCGACATCGAGAACCATCGCGTGCATGTCGCGCTGGCCAGTAATGGTGTCCTCCAGCGTTTCCATGCGCCGCCCAGCGACGATAACGGTGTTGCCCAGCGCGTTAAAGCGTAGAGCTAGCTCCCGGCCAATGCCGGAGCCACCGCCGGTGATGAGAATAGTGTTTCCTGATGTTTTCACTGTTATACACTCCGCCTACCATTAGGATTCAATGCCATCAATATGGATGTCGATAGTCGCGCTACTCAAGCCGCTTCGTTGGTGAGATCCCTAAACGGCTGCGCTGACCTTTACTTTTTAACAATTCCACAGCGGCAGGGCTTGCCAACCCTTGCGCAAAACTTGCCTGATCCTGCAGGGGTAGATGAATACCTTCAGCATCTTGCTAACGTTGAGTTGAAAGGCGGGAGAAAATCAGACGAATTCACTCAAACAGACCGTCCATACGTATGCCAAGCGCAGCTAAAACAGGCTGCGCTGGCAGAAAACTATCGCGGCGGCCAGTAACCATGCAGCGACGTCGCAGCGAATAGGCTCTTGTACCGCATGGCACTTGATTACTCGGGTAGTCTGGCAATGACCTTGATTTCAAAATCGAACCCCGCCAGCCATGTCACGCCGACCGCCGTCCAGTTCGGATAAGGTTTTTCTGGAAACGCGCGCGCCTTGGCTTCCAACCAGATAGGGAATTGGGCTTCCGGGTCGGTATGGAAGCTCGTCACATCGACGATATCGTCGAAGCTTGCGCCCGCTGCTTCCAGTACTCTCTGTAGGTTGTCGAAAGCAAGCTGCACCTGAGCGGCAAAATCTGGCTCGGGCGAGCCGTCTTCACGACTGCCTACTTGGCCCGAGACAAACAGAAAATCGCCCGAGCGAACGGCGGCGGAATAGGTATTCTGGTCATAAAGTGCCTGGCGGCCCGAGGGGAAAACAGCGTCACGCTTAGCCATGTGAATCTCCATCAGTAGGTCAAAACCGACCCGTTGTTTACGATGAAGTCACTTTAGACCTCCATTTTTGGTGGATAAACGGTGAATTCTGTTCAACATTGTTTGTAGTTTTCAAACAATCACAAGGACTGGTATAGCCATGGATCGCTTTAACGCCATGCAGGCATTTGCTCGGGTGGTAGAGACGGGCAGCTTTACCAAAGCAGCTGAAACACTGCACATGAGCAAAACCAGCGTGACGCAACTGGTGCAACAATTAGAGGCAAGGCTGCGTGTAAAGCTGCTCAACCGCACCACACGTAAGGTTAACGTCACGGCTGACGGTGCTGCCTATTATGAGCGCGTTATAAAGCTATTAGCCGATATGGATGATGCTGAAACGAGCCTGTCCAACGCCTCGGTGTTGCCTCGCGGCCGACTAAGGGTGGACGTGCCCAGCCCGTTCGCGCGGATGATCTTGATACCAGCGTTGCCTGCTTTCCACGCTCAATACCCCGATATTCAAATTGATATGGGGGCGAGTGACCGCATGGTGGATCTGATAGGTGAAAGCGTGGACTGTGTGGTGCGTGGCGGAGAACTCACGGATTTATCGTTAGTGGCACGCCGCGTAGGCGACCTGAAGATCGGTATTTACGCAGCGCCGAGCTATCTGGAAAGTGCTGGTTTGCCTTCGCACCCGCAAGAACTCTCAGCTCCCCCCTCACTACATTGTAGGGTTCCGATGGGCTCGTGCCGGGTGGGTTCTCCCTACGCCATGTACCGCAGCGGAGAGCGCGTTACCGTACAAGGGCGCTATGTGATTTCGGTTGATGACGGTAATGCCGGTCTTGCGGCAGGCATCGCGGGGCTCGGCGTAGTTTGGCTTCCTAACTATATGGCCAGTGAGCACGTATCTCGCGGGGAGCTGGTTCGCCTATTTGATGGTTGGCATCTCGATCCAATGCCGATGTACGTCGCATTTCCACCGAATCGGCACGTAAGCGCCAAGCTGCGCGTGTTCATCGATTGGGTTGTGGAGTTGATGGCTCAGCATGCGCCCATGGTTGATCGACGGGAGCAACCGCGATACAAGTAGCTAGTTCACTCGCGCTTTACTCTGGTAATTCCATGAGAGGACACTTATTTTTTTAGCACGGGAGCGCTCGTGGCTTTAGGCATAGACTTAATCTGTGGCCGCTCCGCCATGATGCGTGCAAGGCGCTCTAGGGCTAGTTCGAGCCGCTCAATTAAGCCTTCCAGCAGCACCCGGCGGTCGGCGGGGACATCGCCATAGGCCATAATCGCTTCGTCCAGCTGTTTACCTGCTTCACGAATTCCTTGGGGCGGCCGCCCGTTGGCGCTCTTCAAACCCGCTAGCTAGCGTACCTAGTAGGTGGCGATGCGCCTCGCGGATTCGCGGATGCGGTGCATCATCAAGCCGGTCACGCAGGCGCAGCGTCGCGGTGCCCACATCCAGCCCGGTTAAGCCAAGAATAAACAGGTGGCGCTGGTCTTCAGGCAGCATATCGTCGTGCTGGGCCAACTGAAGAATCCGATCCGCCATATGGCCGCTGAAGCGGGTTTCGGCGTCGCGAATCGAGCGCCGCGTTAGCTCATGAATGTCTGTGGAAATGGCGCTGATCAGTCGCCGCCGTCTAAGGCGCGTGCCTAGCCCCGGCAGCAGACGAAAGCCCATTACCACGCAGCTAAGCCCGATCACCACGGCCACCACGCGGTTGGCGAAACTATCGAATGAGAAATCCATACCGTTGCCGGGCATGGTCAGCAGAATATTGAAAATCGTAAACGCCAGGCAGTACCCCATCGTGGCTGGATTGGTGGCACCCAATAATCCCAAAAACAGCGGTGTACCGAAAATCAATGCTAGCAGGGGAAAGCCATTGGCCTGGGAAAGCAGCACATGGCCGAATAGAAAGGCGCTGGGAATCGCCGCCAGCATGCCTTTGTAGAACATCATGGTGATCGCGATAGGGTTGTCACGGCTGGCGAAGAAGGCGGAAAACAGCGTGCCGAGCATCATCGCAATCATGGCGCTCTGCCAGGCGGTGACAATCCAAAAAGCCGCCAGTAGCGAGAATACCAGGCCCGAGCGCATAGCGTTGATACTCGCGGCGAGGTGATCGCGGTGCCAGGCCAGCGGCGATGAACGCAGTTTATGGCTCTCCGGAGAGGCAATCGCTTCCCGGGCATCGAGCATGATCATGGCGTGCCCGATCGATTCACGTAGCCCCAAGCGCAGGCGCCGGTCAAGCGGGGCTAAGCGGCTCTCCTCCTCGTTTTCGTGAACCTGCTGGCGTAACGCCTGAAGAGCTTTTCTGGCCTCAACCACGCCTTTAACGTGTTCAGCATCGCGAAAGCCTTGCGCGATCTGCCCCGCCAGTTCGATACTTTGCGGGGCGAGGCGGTCGGCGTGGTCGTGCATCAGTTGATGCAGCGCCTGAAGATTGGCGAAAAAGCGCAGCGTGCGGCGGGTTAGTACGTGGGTGGCGCGTACCCGGCCAGGGCCTGCCGGGCCTTCAAAACGGGCGGCTTGGCTATCGGTTTCCAGCAGGGTTAACGGCCCGAGGCTACTACGCAGGGCTTTCTGCATCGCCGGGATATCGTCGCTGGCTTCTAAGCGCAGTGCGGCATGCTCGAAGGCTTGGTTGATGACGTTGTCGGCCTGGGTGGCAAGGTGGGTGCCCACATGGGATGGCCAGAGCAGCGAGCTGACCAGCATGGCGCAGATGGCGCCCAGCCCGAGTTCGGTAAGGCGCGCCACGGCGATATCGAAGATCCCAGCGGGTGCGCTGCCGCTGGAGATGACCACGATCAGCATGGCCGTGACGGAGGCCATCAGGCAGCCGTAAGTGTAGTTATTACGCCACAGCGAGCCCACGTAGGTACACAGCATAATCCAGGTGGTCAGTACGATAAGTGCCGGTACGCGGGCCTGAGCGAAGAGCGCCATGATCGCGATGCCCGCCACGGCGCCAATCAAAGTGCCGACAAGCTGGCAGATACCTTTCTCTACCACCATACCGCTCATGGGGCGAATCTGCAGAAACGCCGCCGACATCAGCGCCCAGTAGGGGCGTTCAACGTCAAGCCAGAGCGCAACATAAAGGGCGAGCATCATCGCCAGGGTGGTCTTGATGGCAAACTTGACCGCCGTGGCGTTGGGCGTCAGGTAGGTGCTAATAAAGGGTGACATAGGTCATTCAGGCTGTTCGGTAGGGCGGACACGCACGGTCGCTGTCATGCCGACACTCAGCAGCGTGTCATCAGGAACCTCAGCGAGTGAAATACGCACCGGAATGCGCTGCGCCAAGCGCACCCAGTTAAAGGTGGGTTCCACCTGGGGCAACAACTGCTGGTTAAGGGTTGTGTTGCTGTCGGCGATGCCCCGGCCAATACCTGCCACTCGTCCATCCAGGTGAGTATCACCGTTCATCAGAATCACATCTACCGGGTCACCAACCTTGATTGAGTCCATTTTGGTCTCTTCAAAATAGCCCACTACATAGAAGGAGTTATCCGCAATCAGCGCCATGACGGGAGAGCCGCGGTTGGCATACGTGCCAGCAGTGAGCTGCACATTGAGTATGTGGCCGCTCGCTGGTGCGGTTATTTGGGTGCGCGCTAAATCAAGCTGAGCACTGGCAAGCTCCGCCTGGGCCTGCTGTAAATCGGCGGCTGCAATCCGCGAGTTGATCTGGGCGATCTGCTGGTTTTCTGCGCTAATCGCACGATTGTTGCTCAACTGGTTACGCCGACTCTCCTCGGCGCGGCTTAGTTCCAGGGTGGCCTGACGGTGCTCAACCGTGGCCTGAGCGCTGTCGACCGCTGCTTGGTAGCGAGTATCGTCGATCGCAAACAGCGTATCGCCCTGGGCAACATAATCGGTATCGGCCACTTCAAGCGTGCGTACCCAGCCTGAAACATCCGGGGCAATGGTAACAACCTCAGCATGCACTCGGGCGTCGCGGGTCCAGGGGGTGTAAGGTAGTAGCGCCATAGCCAAGCACCGGCGGCAATAGCGATAGCGACAATAATTAAAGTGAGCAAAATACGAAGCGAAGGGCGCATCAGCGATTCTCTCAGGGGCTATCTCAAGGGCTTTGAAGCAACACAGTAAACAGGAAGGTAGTGGCTGCTGTGAAGATGACAAACAGCGAGATATCGAACCATGCCTCGTACCAGAGCGCGTAATCGCCGGCCACCCAGTGCAGTAGCGAGCGAACAGTCAGCGTAGCAATAAAGCCCATTAACGCGTAGATCAGCAGTGGGCTAAGGTAGATGCCACCAACGGCGATTTCTTGAAGACCCATAACAACCTTAAGTGGACTAGCAGTACGAAAATTTAACCCCAGCCGGGAACAAATCAGCCGACAGTATAGTGAGAATAAACATAGATTGCCTGGAAAGGGGAACCAGGTGTCATCACGTTAGGGGTGACACTGATGGGGTGCGTGTTTAGCCCCGTTGCGGCTGTGTTAAAGTGTTATGACGTCGATTTTCCTTTATTTTCGCTGAATAGTTGATCATTCCCTTTGAGAACCGATAGCCGTCTCTCGCATGCTGCATGTGCTGCTGCACATCGCGCGGGAATCCCAACCGATTACCTCTGAGCAGATTGGCGCCATGCTAGGCACCAACGCTGCCGTGGTGCGGCGCACCATGGCGGGGCTGCGTAAAGCGGGCTATGTAAAGTCTGAAAAAGGCCACAACGGTGGCTGGCGTATCGCCTGCGATTTGCACAAGGTAACACTGCTGGATATCCACAACGCCGTAGGCGGGCCGCGCATTTTGCCATCGGCACCGACCGTGATAACCCAGACTGCGCGGTAGAACAGGTGGTTAATGCGGCGCTGTTTGATGCCATGCGCGAAGCGGAAGCGCTGCTGATCGAACGCTTAGGAGCGGTCACGCTGGCAGAGCTTGCTGAGCAGTTTGATGATATTGCCACCCGCAAAGGCTACCAACTGCCGACGCCTTAATACTTCATTATCGGCCTGATTAACGCTAACGAGTGCCCGCAACATCGTGATTGACCTCTGTGCACTTTTTAATGTATCAATAAAAGATACGTGAAGTTGGCCAATTAAAATCGGCCTTAGATCGCTAGGCGTGAACGGAGGAAGGGCAATGAGCTTTGATGCAGTGATTATCGGTGGCAGCTACGCAGGCATGGCGGCAGGGCTACAGCTGGCCCGAGCAAGGCGGAAAATATTGCTGGTAGATGCAGGCCAACCTCGCAACCGTTTTGCCTCTCACTCCCATGGTTTTTTAACCCAGGATGGTGCGCCGCCTGCGGAAATAGCAGCAGAGGCCCGTAGTCAACTGATGGAGTATCCAACGGTTGAGTGGCGTACGGGGCGGGTGGAGGCAGTAACGGGGCGGCTGATAATTTCTTGGTGGCGCTAGCCGATGGCAGCAGCTATCAAGCACGGCGCATTATTCTGGCCGCGGGTGTTGCAGATGAGCTGCCAGGCTTACCGGAGCTCGCCGAGCTTTGGGGCAAACACGTTTTCCACTGCCCGTACTGCCACGGCTATGAGTTGGGCAAAGAGGGCATCGGTGTGCTGGCAACCTCAGAACTCGCCATGCACCATGGTTTAATGCTGCCCGACTGGGGCGCAACCACGCTATTTGTTAACGATGCCTTTGAACCCAGTGCCGATCAGTTGGCGCAGCTAAAGGCACGTGGCACTCACGTTGAGTATGGCGCAGCGGAACGTCTTAATGAGCGGGCAGATGGCGTTGAGCTGGTAATGCAGGATGACCGTGTGTTTCCACTGGCAGGATTGTTCGTCGCGCCACGCATTCACCTTAGCCCGCTGGCAGCGCAATTGGGCTGTGAGCTTGAAGAGTCTCCTATGGGCTGCATTGTTAAAACCGATGCAATGCAGGCCACTTCAATCCCCGGTGTTTTCGCCTGCGGTGATGTGGCCCGCGCCGCAGGGTCGGTCACCTTTGCCGTGGCCGACGGCGCCATGGCGGGGCTTTCTACCCACAGAACGCTGATGTTTGGCATTTAACGCTTGGATTCAGGAGGCAATACGTCAGATAAATCTCAATTAGTTAAATTAGAACTATGCTTTAGTATTAGTGTCGTACTTGCCAACTCTTAGGTGGTTGGAGAAGGCGTTTGTTGATCAAAAGAAGAAAGCTCGTTCTCATACCGAGGATCGCTGCTTGGCACTGGTATTGGCGACGGCTGCCGGTATTCTCAATGCCATGGCGTTGGGTGCTTTCGGGTTTCTCCCTTCCCATATGAGTGGCAACGCCTCACAAATGTCGACTGAAGTGGTCAGCTCCGATACCTATGGCTTGTTGTTTCTGGCAGCCCTGCTCTTGGCATTCGTGATAGGCAGTACGCTCGCACGCGTTGCCGTGGTCGTGGGGCATAAACTAAGAACCATCTTCTGCCTGATTCTCTTGGCGGAAGGCGTGGCATTGACGGCGGTGTCGGTGTTTGAACTGCTGTTTTACTCGACACGCTTCAACGAGGAAGTGCTGATAGCACTGGGCTTCTTGATGGGAGTTCATAACGCGACGTCAACGCAACTCTCAAACGGTCGGGTGAGGTCGACTCACGTAACCGGCACACTAACGGATGCTGGCATCGCGTTAGGCTCGTTCTTATCATCCTTGGCGGCACGCGGTGAGACGACCGACCGCCGTTCTTGCCGAAAGCAACTCTATACACATTTGACGACGATTTTTCATTTCTGACGGGGTGTGTCATCGGGTTTGTGTTGTTCAATTTGTTTGGTTTCAAGGCAATGCTGGGACTGGGGTTGTTTTGATGATCGTTCCCTTGAGCGCAATTGTTATCACAGTGCGTACGGCAAGTAAGTTGATGGACGCCAAAAGAGCCTAACGGGTAGTGGCGTCCCTTCGCCGATCACAGGGTTATGACTTACTAAATTGCAGTGGCATCAGGCCTGCTGTTTACCCGAGTGCCCTCCGCTAATAGATAGCCTGTGACACTACTGTTTGGCATTTACCACCAGCGCTAACTGTACTAACGCCCCTGCTGCGGCGATTGCCCCCGCGCCCACCGCTAATGTCGAAACGGAAGGTGGAAGGCAAGCACAATGCCGCCACTCGCCGCCCCTATCGCACTGCCTAAATAGAGCGCCGATTCATTGAGCGCGACTGCCAAATCGCCATCACCATGAGCTTGGCGCGTGCGAACCAGCTCGTTGTTTTGCGGCACTTGCAGCGCCCAGCCCACGGCGCCCCAAAGCGCAATCGGCAGTAACGTCAGCAGCGGATGAATCGACACAGCAAAGGGCAGCGAGATGAGGGCTATAGAAAGCAGCAGCATAATCGCCAAGGTAATAACGGGCCCGATAAATTTGTCCACCAAGGGGCCAACCAAAAAGCTACCCAGTACGCCACCAATCCCCCACACCCATAAATAGCCGGTAATCGACTGAACCGCGCCTGACTCGGTGGCCATCATAAAGGGGGCGATAAAGGTGTACATGCCCAGACTGGCAATGGCCGCTAATAAGGAAACCACCAGAATGGCCATGGCATGAGGGCTTTCAAAATAGCCAGTTTGCGAATAAGTGAAAGCACCGGTGTGGATGGCAGTGCAGGCAGTTTGGTGTGAAGTCCGGCGTAGGCGATGCAGCCAAGACCTGCGATAAGCCACATGGCTGACGCCCAGCCTAAACGTTCAGCCAGCAACAGGCTGATAGGCACCCCAGTACCGTGCCGCTCGCCATGCCGCCCATGATGATGGCAATCGCTTTACCGCGCTGGGCCTCTGGCGTGATGGCGGCTGCAGCGGCAATGCCCATGGCAAGATAAACCCCGCACCCACGCCTGCGACCGCTCGCCATACAGCAAGCGATACAAAGTTGGTGGCCAGTGCGCTAGCGATATTGGCCACAATAAAAACGGCCAACGCCAGGAGTAACCCTAAGCGCTGCCGGTGGCCGGGCAGCAGGGCCACGACGACCGGCGAGCCTAAGCCGTAGGCTAAGGTAAACGCCGTGACCAACTGAGCGGCCGTGGCGTCAGAGACACTAAAAGCGTCGCCAATAAGTGGAATAAGCCCAGCGGTCACATAAGAGGCCATTCCCAACGCAAACGCCCCCAGGGCGATTAAATAAACCGATAAACGAGACTGATCAGCCATCACGCTCTCCATGTTAGATAAGGATCGAAAAATCACCGCTAGTTCTGCCAGCGAGAGGCTATTCTGGAGAGGCTTTTAAGGGGTACAATTTAACTGTTTATGCTATTACTAATGGTAACAAGCTATTAAAAGGGTAATAAGATGACCGCTGCCCGGACGCTGACACGAACGCGGGAAGACTTGGCTGCGTTTCTACGTAAGCATCGCGAAAAATTGCCCCGGAAGAGGTGGGGCTGCCTCGTGGAAGGCGGCGGCGCACGCCGGGGTTAAGGCGCGAAGAGGTCGCCGCTTTAGCGGGCGTGGGGCTGACTTGGTATACTTGGTTGGAGCAGGGTCGCGATATTAGTGTATCGGCCACTTTTCTGGACAACTTATCCAAGACGCTCAAGCTGGATGCGGCCGAGCGCCGCCATCTGTTTTGCTTGCCCACCAGCGTTTACCTTCCGAACTAGGCAAAACCTGGTGCAGTGTGCCGCCGCTGGTGCAAACCTTGATGGACGACCTGCCCACCCGGCCTGCCTATATCCTGAATTTGCGCTGGGATGTGCTGGCCTGGAACGCCGTGGCCGATAAGCTGTTCAACTTCTCTGCCCATGCACCCGAGCGCCGCAATATGCTCTGGTTGTTATTTACCGACCCCGGCATGCGCCAGCGGTTATCACCCTGGGAAGAGCAGGTTTGCCAAATGTTATCCAGCTTTCGGCGCGATTATGCCCGCGCAATTGAGGATCCCGCTATCGATGGGTTGGTCGAAGAGTTAACCAAAGTGGCGCCCGAGTTTAAGGCATGGTGGAAAAATCAGGAGGTCAACGCCCCTTGCCAGGGCGTGCGCCATCTTAATCTGGATGGGATTGGCGCTATCGCGTTTGAACACACCACGCTCACCGTTGATGAGGAGCGCCACCTGCGGCTGGTCTACTATGCCCACAAGGGAGCCGACACCGAGAAGCAGGCTTTTAATGAGTGGGTAGTGGGTTAAACAGTATTTGCTAGGAGTACGACAAGGTAGACGCCGAAACCATTGAAATGGAGTGATTTTATGAACATTCGCCCGATTCGCACAGAGGCTGACTACAAAGCTGCATTGCGTGACGTATCAGCCTACTTCGATAACGAGCCAGAGCTTGGCAGCGAGGACAGCGATCGCTTCGATATTTTGCTGACGTTGATTGAGCACTACGAAGCTCATCAATTCCCTGTAGACCTGCCTGATCCAATTGAAGCTATCAAGTTCCGGATGGATCAGGAGGGCCTTACCGCTAAGGATTTGGAACCTGCTATCGGTAAACGCAACCGTGTCTACGAAATACTTAATGGGAAGCGCAACTTGACTCTGGCCATGGTGTGGAAGCTCCATGAGATGTTCGGCATTCCAGCAGAAAGCTTGATTAAGCCTCCTCGCCCTGTACCCGCTCTCAGTGAAAGTGGTACAGATTGAAGCAGCTGTTCCCTCAATAGCCGACTAAGCAAATGTGGCCACAACGTCGTCTATGAAATAACGTAGTTTCGGCGTCATGCGTTGATCGGCGGCGTAGAGCAGGTGCATGGGTCTCGAAGGCCCCTCATAGTCTGGCAAGATGCGCACCAGCCGCCCGGCGGATAATGCCTCAGTCAGTGCGGCTTCATAGCCCAATGTAATGCCGAACCCCTCCAGGGCTGCGCGAAGCAGCCCTTTCCAGTCATTGATTTGTAGCCGCCCGCTCACAGGGGCGTCATATAGGCAGTTGTCGCGACTGAAGCGCCACGTTCTGCCCAAAGTGCCGAACCAATAGGCAAAGCCAAGGCACTCATGTGCCAGCAGATCCGCCGGTGTATCAGGCTCACCATGCTCAGCTAAATAGGCTGGCGAGGCACAGGCGATAAGCCGATAAGGAGCAAGCGGACGTGCCACCAGTGTAGTGCTGTCGTTGATTGGCCCAAGGCGAATGACGGCTTCGTAACCTTCCTCGATAGGGTCGACCAGACGATCCGACAAGGTGAGATCGACCTCTACTTCTGGGTACTCACGAAGATAGCGGGTAACCAGTGGAACCAGGCTTTGACTGCCAAATGTGACGGGCGCGTTGATTCGGAGGCGGCCTCGTGGAATGGCCCTGGCTTGTTCTGTCAGCGCTTCGGCCACCTCGACTTCCGCGAGGATCGTTTGGCAACGCTCATGATAGAGATACCCGATCTCGGTCAGGCTCTGTTTGCGTGTGGTGCGGTGCAATAGTCGCGCCCCAAGCTGCTGCTCCAGAGCCATGATGTGCTTGGAAACCATCTGCGTCGATAGGCCGAATTCTGCGGCGGCGGCTGTGAAGGAGCCAAGATCGGCAACCCGCACAAAAACAGCCATGCTCGTTAGCCGATCCAGCATTATCAACTCTCAGTAGATAGTTAAGTGAATAAGGTGAGGTTTATCACGTTTAAATGGCGGGATAAAGTGCTGTTCATCTTAAAACTGCCAGGGAAAGATATGCGGATCGGTATTGTTGGTGCAGGTTTTATCGGGCAAGCGTTTGCACGCCTGGCGATTGCGGCGGGCCATGATGTCATGATCAGTAACTCCCGGGGGCCGCAGACACTCAGCAGTATCCCGGCGAAAATTGGTGCCCAGATCGGTACCGTGCATGAGACCATCGGCTTCGGCGACATTATCCTGATCGCCATTCCCTTTCATCAATACGCCACGCTTCCGGTTGAGCCGCTACGCGATAAGATCGTATTGGACGCCAATAACTACTATCCAGACCGTGATGGAGCGATCCCGGAGCTGGATGAGCGTCGGGCGACGACGAGTGGACTGCTGGCGCAGCATTTGACAGGCTCCCGTCTCGTGAAGGCATTCAACGCGATCCTGGCCTCCGATTTGGAGAAGGGCGGGCAGACGCTGCCTTCGGGAGCCCGCCGCGCCCTACCGATAGCGGGGGACGACGATGCGGCCAAGGAGATCGTCGCAAGCCTGATGCGCAAGTTTGGCTTCGATGTTGTCGATGCTGGGCCACTGGCGGAAAGCTGGCGTTTTGAACGCGCCAAGCCAGCTTATTGCCTACCGTACGATCAGGAGGGGTTGCGTCAGGCGCTTGACGAGGCGCAGCGTGACATTGATATGCCCGAAGGATCATGGCGTCGGTAAAAGAGGAAAAAAAGTGGAAATGGGCTTTGTATGGAAATCCAAAGAAGGTGGAGATGTTTACCGTTGGCGCTAGTGCTTTTCTGGCACGCAATGGCGTTGATTAGCTTGCCCTTCACCCCTGCAAATACTTCCCCGGCAGCCGTTCTACTAAAAACTCCATAAACAGTCGGGTGCGCTGTGAAAGTGTAGTTTGGCGGTAGTACACAGCGTTCACAGCTTGGGTCTGTATTTCTGTGCAGTCGGGTAGTACCTCCACCAGTGTGCCGTTATGACGGGGAGTGATGGTCATAAAGTCGGCAAGGCAAACGATGCCTTCTCCAGCAATGGCCAACTCTAATAGCGTGCTGCCACTGGAGGCTGCTAGCGTTGGCGTGATGTGTAAAGGTTTACCATCGGCGCGACACAGTGGCCAGCGGTTGAGATGGTCGAGCTGACTGAAACCCAGCAGGCTGTGCTGTTGGAGGTCATTGATGCTTTGTGGTGTGCCGTGGCGTTTTAAATAAGCAGGGCTGGCCAGAAGACGCAGCGGGCTGTAACCCAGCAGGCGTGCGTGCAGCGACGAATCTTCCAGTTTGCCAATACGAATGGCCAGATCAACCCGCTGTTCGAGCAGGTCGACAAAGCGATCATGGGTGTCGAGCTCCAGCGTAATACCAGGGTAGCGTGCGCGGAACTCGCCAATCACCGGCACAATCACAAACTGCATAAAGCTGGGAGCGGCGTTGATCCGTAGCTTGCCTTGCGGCTGATTGTGACGATCCAGCATTGCCTCTTCTGCCTCTTCTACGGCGGTCAGAATATGGCGGCAGTGGCCCAAGAATGTTTCGCCCTCTTCGGTCAGCTCTAAGTGGCGCGTGGTTCTGCGTAGTAAGGTAGCGCCAAGTTTTTGCTCCAGGCGGTTAAGCGTACGGCTAACCCCGGAAACGGTCATGCTAAGCCGCTCAGCGGCGCCGGTGATGGAGCCGCTATCCACGACCGTCACAAATGCCTGCTGTTCTTCAAGGGTGCTTTTCATAAATTGCTTTTCATAGTGCTGCCGTTTGTATTAGTGAGTGTTTAACATTATTGATTTAAAATCAAAAATGTCTTGCTGGTACGTCGCTTCTTTTTCTGCGCTGTTACTCCCACAATACGCGCCATTAACATCAAACCTATTCGGTTAGCTTTGATGATGAACCTCTTTGGGAGAAAGCGTTAGATGAAGATTCTACTGATTAACGGTGGCAAGGCGTTTGCCCACTCTGGCGGTGAGCTCAACAATACCCTGCACGGCGTGGCAGTGAGTACGTTGCAGGAAATGGGGTATGAGGTGCGCGAGACGGTGATTGATCAAGGCTACCATCTTGAGACTGAAGTGCAGAACTACCTATGGGCGGACACCATTGTGTATCAGATGCCGGGTTGGTGGATGGGAACGCCCTGGATCGTTAAGCGCTACATCGATGAGGTGTTCACAGAAGGCCACGGTTCACTCTACGCCAGCGATGGCCGCTCGCGGCAAGACCCGACTAAACAGTATGGCAGTGGTGGCTTGCTGCAAGGGCGTCGCTACATGCTGTCGCTGACCTGGAATGCCCCTTTGGAGGCCTTCGACGAGCCGGACAATTTCTTTGAAGGGCGCGGTGTGGATGGTGTTTACTTCCCCTTCCACAAATCGCAGGCGTTTATCGGCTTGGAAGCGCTGCCGACCTTTATCGCCAACGATGTGATGAAGATGCCGGATGTCGATCGCGACAAAGCGGCTTATCGTGCCCATCTTCGCAAAGTACTACTTGGCTAAAGTGCTTGGCTAAAATATTGGGCTTAACGTAGTTAATGCGGATAAGCCCACCTCGCGAAGTGGGCTTTGTTTGACCGGTTTATCTGACCTAGGCTCTGTCTGAAAACTAGCTGCGCTCGACCATACGTCGTTAAAAATCGGCTCGTGCGCGAGTCCGTTCAAAGTACTCATTTACAACACGTAAACTCGCGCGCGAGTCCGATCCGTCTTTTCGCCAATTTTTGCCTTGTCTGGCCTTCGCTCGCCGACTTTTCAGACAAAGCCTAGCGATCCCGATCCAAGCTTTGCACCGTCAGATCCAGCGCCTTGTACATATCCAGGCGGGCGGAAAGGCCTATATCCGGGTGATTCAGCTCGTTGGCCCGTTCCGATGGCAATATCGGTGCGGTCAGGTCATCCGCGTCTGTCGGCTCGAAATCGTACTCTTCCCCGATCGTCATGGCGCTGCGGCGAAGTAGCATGCGTAACTGTGCCGGGGTAAGTGCGGGGTCAATCGACATCATTGCCGCCAACAGACCGGCCACCAGCGGGGTCGCGTAAGATGTTCCGCAATGGGCTTCGCCTTGCTCACCTTCGATTAGAGAAGAGCCCCGCACACAGGCCGCTGCGGTGATATCCACCCGCATATCGATATTGGATGCGTTACGTTTCACCGCATAGCGCGGGTCGTCAATCTGCACATCCTCATCACTGCGCTCATGCCCACCCACGACGAACAATTGGTCGGTCACGAAAGAGGAGGGTAAGCGATAATCATCCTTGCCCGAAAAGGAGGATGCGTTGCCTGCTGAGTTCACGACCACTACATCGGGATGTTCATGGCGCAACCATAAGAAAAAACTCTTCGAGCAGTTCCTCGTAGCCACTCATGGCGATACCCGAGCGCACCAGCGAATCGACCTCCTTCCCGTTAATGTCGATTGCCCCCACTCGGTGAATGCCCCAACTCCAGTTAAGTACGCGTACTCCGTCCTCTACCAGGTTGACTGAAGCAGCAACATTCGCCGTTATGCCTGCATCTGAGTTGCGATCCACAATCACGTCGAAGCCAGGGCCCACATCGTCCAACCCACGTAAAAACCACTATTGCCGCCTTCGTTCCAGGCCGCGGCAAATACCCCAGCGACCGTTGTGCCATGCCCGTCGGGCTTAGCCGCATCGCGGGCGTAAACGCAGGTTCTAGTGGAATCAGTGCGGCAGTCACCCAGATAATCGGCAAAATCCGGCGCGTCAAAGTCCACCTCTCGCTCGATAACGCCAATACGTATAGGCTGCGTCTCGATATCTCCGCCGTGGCCCTGACGTGATAAGCGTCGCTGGTAATAGTTCACGGCATCCAGAAAACGGTTCGACGCCCACTCCTGATCATCAGCGCTGGGCGGTCTGTTTGTCTCGCTCTCAATGCTCTCTTCTGCCCCAGACTCTTCGACCACCACCGCATCCACGCTGACTTCGCTGCCCAGCCTGAGTACCAGCGCATCGCGCTCATCAAGGTTGTCGACTGCCAACCGTAATTGGTAGGTGTTGAGCGGCGGGATCATGCCGACCACTTCGGCGCCGTACTTTTCTGCTAAACGCTGGGCCTCCTCGGCACCATCGTGGCTCTCTTCAATTATTAGGCTGACCAGATCCACATAGGTGGTCAGGCCATCCATATTCTTCGCCACCTCTTGATCGGTGGCTGCGACTACGTGGCTGCCGTTAAGACTGAGCCAAATCGGATTGCTGGACTGCTCACGCTGCTCAAACCAAAGCGGGCCACTTTGCGCATCGGCGCTGTTGATGCGTACACGCACCCGGCCGTTGTCGTGAGTGATGTCATCGGGCTGAAGCGCTGTACCGTTCAGCTTCACCTGAAAGTCGTTGTTCTCAAGCCCACTGACGCGTAGACAAAACTCTTGTATATCCAGCGTCAGCAAATTGCCACAGCGCTGCAGTTGTTCGACTCGCAACGGCTGTTCAGCTTGTGCAGATTGCTCTGCAACTGCGACAGTTCCAATCAACATTAATGCCAGCGCCGAAACCAGCCGACCAGCGCCCAAATACGTTGCTGCCATATAACTACCCCAAACGGTATTCGATTGACTGCACGCAGCATAAACGTATTAGCTGAACAGAACATGAACCCGTTCGGTCTCGGGGAATATTCACTGATACTTTAACGGCTAAAACGATAACGCAGTTTAGGCAGGGAGCGTGCCACAGGCGGCAGGCGGGTGACCATAATCAGCGCCGCAATGGCGGCATACATGGCCCACTCCTGCATGTCGGCGCGCACCACCCAGAAGAAGTGCAGCAGCACCAGCCCCAAAATGGCGTAAGAGAATTTGTGCAGAGACTTCCAGCGTTTGCCTAGGCGCTTCATCGACCACTTGTTAGACGTCGCCCCAGCGCGGCAAGGCCGATCAGCGCGATCATACCGACGATAATATACGGGCGTTTGATGATCTCACTTCAGCAATGCCCAGTTAAGCCCCAGAATAAACAGCGCGTAACTGAGCATATGTAGGGTGGCGTAGGCCAGCGTCCAGAGCCCTAACTGGCGCCGGATCAGCGCAAAGCCTTTCCAGCGGGTGAGCTTGGTCAGTGGGGTAAGGCTGAGGGTGAGCAGCAGCATCCATAGACCCCCAATGCCGATGTTTAGCAGCAGGTAGCGTCCTGGTTCGGGGCCAGCGGCGTTATTCGCCACCACCCAGCTCCAGAATAGCAGCGGCGCTAGCGCCGCCAGGAACACGCCCACGCGCCATGCTAACCATATACGCGGGCTGGCCATTAGTAATTTTCCTTCAAGTCCATACCCGCATAGAGCTCGGCAACTTCGTCGGCGTAGCCATTGAACATCAGGGTATCGATGGTGTTGGGGTTGAACAGGCTGTTGGGCAGACGACGCTCGGTGGCTTGGCTCCAGCGGGGTGATCGACGTTGGGATTCACGTTGGCGTAAAAGCCGTACTCGTCGGCGGCGATCTTCTGCCAGGAGTTCACCGGCTGTTCTTCCGTCAGCGATATCCGCACAATCGACTTGATGCTCTTGAAGCCGTATTTCCAGGGTACGACTAGCCGCAAGGGGGCGCCGTTTTGGTTGGGCAACTCACGGCCATACATGCCCATGGCCAGTATCGTCAGCGGGTGCATAGCTTCGTCCATGCGCAGGCCTTCTACATAGGGCCAGTCGATGATCGAGAAGGATGAACGCTGGCCGCGCATTTGCTCTGGATCCACCAGGGTTTCAAAGCGAACGTATTTGGCTTTGCTGGTGGGCTCGGCGCGCTTGATGATGTCCGCGAGCGGAATGCCCAGCCAGGGAATCACCATCGACCACGCCTCGACGCAGCGCAGGCGGTAAATGCGCTCTTCAAACTGTGAAGGCTTGGCAAGGTCTTCAAGCGCTATGCGCCCACCGTTATTGACCTCGCCATCCACCACTACGCTCCAGGGCTGGGTTTCCAGGCTACCTGCGTGACGGGCGGGGTCGCCCTTGTCAGTACCGAACTCGAAAAAATTGTTGTAACCACTGGCGTCATCAAAGGGCGCAATCTTATCTTTGTCAGGGTCGCTAGGGGTGATGGCGCGCCACTGGGTCTCGCCGATTTTCTCCTTTAGCCATCCTGGCGCATCGCCGTCGGGTACATCGGAGTAGTCTTCATCGGCGCGGACGTGGCCGGACAGGGCGAGCCCAGCGCCTAAACCTGCCATGCCGCCCATAAAGCGCCGCCGGAGAGGTAGATGGATTCCGGCGTGACATCGGATTCGTGTAAATCACTCGGTTTGGCAATCTTTATTAGCATTAGGTGTCTCCACTATGGCCTTTATGGGTAGCATATGAGGTGAATGCAGCATTCGATATTAATGGGTGTCGTAAGTTCGCCAAAACTTACACAAGCCCCTTACGTTTTTAAATTGAGCCTGTCGGGGTAGCTGGTCGCCCCTTGGGTGAACTGCTGATAAGGAGTTCGTGTTCAGATGATCGAAGCTCGGGGATTGACCCGTATTCCTCTGCGTAATGCCGTCTTTGTCGCCTGTCTTATCCTGCTGTTGATTTCGCTGGTGGGAGTGGTGTTTTCTTTAGCATGGCTTTGGGGCGTGGTGATTTTTGGCATGCTCGCTGGGCTGGGGCTCCATGATCTTCGCCAAACGCGGCGAACGGTGAGTCGCAACTATCCTGTTCTGGCCCATTTTCGCTATGTTCTAGAGTCCATTGGGCCGGAAATACGTCAGTACTTTATTCAATCGGATCTCGATGAACGGCCTTTTTCCCGCGAGCAGCGTGCTGTGGTATATCAGCGTTCTAAAAATGAGAGCGATAAAAGCCCTTTGGCTCCCTGCTGGATATGTATCAGCCAGGGCATGAATGGATCAACCACTCGCTCCTCCCCTGCGCTATTGAAAACGAAGACTTCCGTGTTCGCGTGGGCGGCAGTCATTGCAGTCAACCTTACCTGGCAAGCGTACTGAATATTTCTGCGATGAGCTTTGGTTCGCTTTCGGGCAATGCCATTGAGGCGCTCAACGCGGGGGGCGTGTAAGGGCGGTTTTTATCACGACACCGGGGAAGGCTCTATTTCCCGTTACCATCGCAGGCACGGTGGTGATTTGGTCTGGGAAATAGGCTCTGGCTACTTTGGCTGCCGCAACGACGATGGCTCGTTTAACGAGGAGCGCTTTGCTGCCAACGCCAGTGACGATCAGGTGAAGATGATCGAAATTAAGCTTTCCCAGGGCGCCAAACCGGGGCATGGCGGCATACTGCCAGCGGCCAAGGTCACCGCAGAAATTGCCGAAGCGCGAGAAGTGCCCATGGGGCAGGACGTGATTTCCCCGCCGCCCATTCGGCCTTTTCTACACCGCTGGAGCTGATGGCCTTTATTGCCCGCCTGCGTTCGCTTTCCGGTGGAAAACCGGTTGGCTTTAAGCTGGCGATTGGTCACCCCTGGGAGTGGTTTGCGATCGTTAAAGCCATGCTGGAAAGTGGTGAGCGGCCTGATTTTATAGTGGTGGACGGGGCGAAGGGGGAACCGGCGCGGCGCCGCTGGAGTTTATCAATCGTATGGGGTACCGTTAACCGAAGCCGTCACGCTGGTGCATAACACCCTGGTGGGGGCCGGACTGCGCGAGGAGATTCGTATTGGTGCGGCGGGCAAGATCATGTCCGGTTTTCACATTGCCCGAACCATGGCGCTAGGGGCTGATTGGTGCAATTCAGCCAGGGGCTTTATGTTTTCATTGGGGTGTATTCAGGCGCTTAACTGCCACTCCGACAAGTGTCCCAGCGGCGTAGCCACTCAAGATCCCAATCGCAGCCGCCATTTGGATATTGCCGATAAAACAGCGCGGGTCTACCACTTCCACCGTAATACCATAAAAGCGCTGGCGGAAATGCTGGGGGCCGCAGGGCTTAGCCATCCTAGTGAACTGGGGCCTGAGCACATTATCCGGCGTGTCTCGGAAAACGAGATTCAGTCCTACGATCAGATATTCACTTTCTTAAAACCCAATGAACTGCTCAATGCAAAGTGCGAGCACACGGTATTCAAGCACTATTGGGAAAATGCCCGAGCCGACTCCTTCCAACCGCCTGCGCAGATTGCTCGGCTGCGCTTTACTAAGTTGGAGTGATCATGGCGCTTAACCTCGATGCTTGTGTTTCCACCGCGCCGTTTAGACGGGAGCCCCCATGGCCTCTACCCGCCGTGAATTGATATCACTGATAGAGCAGGGCGTGATACCGCCTGAACAGATGACGCGCGCCGTGCAGGCTGCTGGGCTGCACCCTTCGCCCTCGCGCTTGGGCGCTGTTTATTGATCGCCTACTGCTGTGGCTAGGCGGGCTAGCACTGGCCTTCGCGGTGCTGTTTTTCGTAGCTTATAACTGGGCCGAGATGGGCCGCTGGCTGCGCTTTGGCGTGGTGCAGGCAGCGATGGTGCTGGCGGCAAGTATCGCCATTTGGCCCAAGACGAGCCCGATTGTTCAACGTGTGGCGCTAACATCGGCCACTTTGTTGGTGGGCGTGCTGTTGGCGCTATTTGGCCAAGTGTATCAAACCGGGGCTGACCCCTGGCAGCTGTTTTTTAGCTGGGCGCTGCTGACGCTGCCCTGGGTGTGGGTGGCGCGTTTTGAGCCGCTCTGGGTGCTGTGGCTGGGGTTACTTAATTTGGCCGTCGGGCTCTATTTCCGTACCTGGGGCGGGCCGTTTGGTGTTTTGGCCAGTAGTGAGGCCGCTCAATGTGGGCTGCTGGTGCTTAATACCCTGGCCTTGGCAGTCTGGGAGTGGGGCGCTCATGACCGGGGCTGGCCACGGCAGTGGGCGGTACGCTTGCTGGCACTAGGGAGCGGGGTGCCGATAACGCTGTTAATGATGACGTTGATCGTTGATGTAGGTCTCTCGTGGTCGCCAGTGCTGGCGATTTACCCACTCTGGTTGGCAGCGCTGTATGGCATTTACCGCTACTGGCGGCCTGATCTGTTTATGATCGCGGGGGCTGTATTTCGCTGTTAACAGTGGCCACGCTACTGCTTGCCAGGCTGTTACTCTGGGAGGGTGATTGGCAGGAGGGAAGTCTGATGCTGATCGCCATCGCGGTGCTGGCGATGGGCGCGGGAGCGGTGGTTTGGCTGAAGCGGCTGCATCAGGAGATGTCCCCGTCATGAACAGCATTAATGATTTAAAAGCCAGGCTGAGCCAAGCGGGCATTGTGTTAAACGAGCCAGCAACCCCGGCGTCGCTGGAAACCCCTGGTTTGTGCGTGTGCTGCAGGCGTTTTCCGGCTGGTTGGCGGCGCTGTTTCTGCTCGGCTTTGTCGCCATGGGCGTGGTGTTTGTGGTGGAGAGCCCGGCGGCGTCGTTAGGCTTGGGACTAGCGATGATCGGCGCGGCTTATGGGCTATTTCGCAAAGCTCGCAGTGATGTGCTTGAACACTTGGCGCTGGCGGTTAGTTTAGCAGGGCAGTTGCTAATCGCTTGGGCCTCGGTAGCGTTTTTGGGGAGAATCTGCGACTTCATTATGGGCGCTGGTGGCGTGGTTGCTATTTGGATTGCAGAGTGCCCTGGCGCTGGTAATGCCGAGCCTGCTTCACCGAACGTTTTCCGCCTTTGCCGCCAGCTTGGCGCTCTATATGGCGCTAGCGATGAGCGCGATGGCGTTAGTGGCGAGTGGGTTCGTGTTGTTGGCGCTGACGCTACTCTGGCTTAATGAGTTTCGTTGGCCTGGGCGTGTTCGGGTTGTACAGGCGTGGGGCTATGGGTTGTTATTAGGCCTGTTGGTGATGCAAGGATTAGCGCATAGCCACCCGTCGTTCGTCTTCTGGTTTGACGCCCACAGCGCCAGCGCTCTGGCATGGTCGGCCCCCTGGTTGAACGCCGTGATGGTAGCGCTCTCTCTGGCGCTGCTGTTGTATAACGTTGCGAAATCCAAACCCCATTGGTCGCTCTATCTAAGCCCGATCGCATTGCTGTTGATCAGTTTTTATGCGCCTGGTGTGGGCCAGGGCCTGGTCGTTGTGTTGTTAGGGTTTGCGATGGGCCATCGCCTAGTGATGGGGCTTGGGGTATTGTCGCTGCTGATGGGCATTGGCAGCTATTACTACTGGCTGGACGCGACGCTGTTAACCAAGGCACTAACCCTGCTGTTTACCGGTGGCGTGCTGCTTACGCTGCGCTTAGCGCTACACAAGTGGTTGAATATAGGGGGAAGTATGCCGTCTCCTTCTGAGGGAGGGCACGGAAAATGAGGCTGAAAGCCAAGCGTCATCGCTGGATAGTACTCTTAGCCACTGTTGTCGTGCTGGCGCTGGTAAACGGTGCGATTTGGCAGAAAGAGCATCACCTGGCCGAGGGTGAAATCGTTTACCTGGAGCTTGCGCCAGTCGACCCGCGCTCATTGATGCAGGGCGACTATATGGCCCTCAACTTCGCACTCGCCAATCAAATTCACAGCGCGCTGTTTCGACAAGACGACGCTCTGCAAGATGAGCCTCTCAAAGTAAGCAATGGCTATGTGGTTGTACGCTTGGATGAACAGCGTATCGCGCATTTTCAGCGCCTTGATGATGGTAGCGCTTTAGCCAATAACGAACGTCGGCTGCGCTACCGTCTGCGCAACGGCCAGGTACGCTTCGCCACCGATGCGTTCTTCTTCCAGGAGGGCCACGGCGAACGCTACGAGGCTGCCCGTTACGGGCAGTTTAGGGTGAATGACCAAGGCGAGCCGCTGCTGGTGGCTATGTACGATAATGGGCTTAACCGGTTAGGCGAAATAACTAAGTGATACCCGCCTTAACGCCCCTACGCCTTGCACCTTCAAGCAAGGTAGGCTGTACTTTGTCCTCTCACTAACATGGATAGCCTAGCAATAACGCTGGGCTGGCTCGGCAACGGGTCTGTCGGTGGTAAACAAATTGGCTCACTTTACCGAATAAGGCATATATGAAAGCAAACGGCTCGTGGCTCGCATGGGGTGTTGGTGCTGGCACTGACCTTTTCCAACCTATGCGCAGCGCAAACTCAAGGAGAAGAGAGCGAAGACAGCCGGTGGTTTACCGTCGATGCGTTAAATACTGGGCTTGGTGATCCCCCCGAAGAGGTAAATCGGGTAACACCGCGGGAGGCGATCAGAAGCTTTCTGGAGCTGACGGATCAGGAGGAGTATGCAGCCGCTGCCCATATACTCAACCTCTCTAAATTCTCAGAAGCGGAGCAGCGCGAGCAGGGGCGTGAACTGGCTCGGCAACTGGCCGAGATTCTCCAGCGCGGTGAGTGGTTAAGTATTTCGGATTTACCAGGCCGCGAAGACGCTGTTATTGAAGACCCCTCAGGCCAAAATCCTCTCGTCGGCGAGACGCGCCGTAATATTGAAGTATCGTCCATGAAAGCCAATGGGGAAACCTACGATATTCGGCTGGGCCGTTACCGCGTAGGTGAAGAGGAGCCTGTCTGGCTCATCATGCCCATCAGCGTGTCGTACATCCCGGTGCTTTATGAGCAGTACGGCCCCTCGATGCTGGAAAGCTATATCCCCGAACGTTTTCAAGCGTCGTTTGGCATTCTGCGGATTTGGGAGTGGATTGCCATTCCGCTCTTCTTGGTTTTCATTGGCGTTGCGGGGTGGGGGTTCACTGCTTAATTGGTTTGATGTCGAAATGGCTGCCGTCAGGTGTGTCGAGCATTTTCGCCAGCCAAATCGGCATGCCCGCAGCGCTGATTGCGATGTCGTTAGTCACCCAAATGTTGCTGGATTATGTGGTGTCGTTTTCGGCGGTGGCCACGACCACTTTCCGGGTGCTGTTAATCACTGTTTTGGCTTGGGGCGTCGGCACGATTTTGTTGCGCTTGGTGGACACCATCATGCTGCGTTTGACGCGGCGTATTGTCGGCGAAATCGATGATACCAAGCCCCGAGACGAGCGTAGGCTGCTGACCTCTCTCTATGCGTTGCGCCGAATCATTATCCTCATCACCGTGACCGGCGTCTCCATTTACATACTGGGGCAGATTCAGCTATTTGAATCTCTCGGCCTGTCCCTCCTGGCGTCTGCCAGCGTATTGGCCGTATTAGTGGGTGTGGCGGGCCAAACGGTACTTGGCAATATCCTCGCATCCTTTCAGTTATCGTTTGCTAAACCCATTCGCATTGGTGATTTGGTGATCTTTGAAGGCGAGTGGTGCTATGTCGAAGGCATCTTTATACCTTTATTCGATTAAGGTCGTGGGACGAGCGGCGTTTGATTGTGCCCGTCACCTATTTTACCTCTAAGCCTTTCGACAATTTGTCGGTAAAAAGTACCAAGATGTACCGGTCATTGACGCTGACACTTCACCTAAGTGCCGATATAGGGCTGTTAAGAGATAAATTCCTCGAATTCGCTAAAGAAGAAGACAGCGTTATCGAACACCATAAGCTGCTCTGTTACGTGACGGCACAAACAGGAACGGCGCAAACGGTCACCTGTTACCTCATGACCTCAGATCCACTAGCCGGTTGGACAGCGGAAATGAACGTACGCGAGAAACTGCTGGCCTTTATCCGCGATAATTATCCCGAGTGGTG
Organism: Vreelandella olivaria; assembly: GCA_004295565.1. Classification (GTDB taxonomy): domain Bacteria; phylum Pseudomonadota; class Gammaproteobacteria; order Pseudomonadales; family Halomonadaceae; genus Vreelandella; species Vreelandella olivaria. The sequence continues at coordinate 947,977 of AP019416.1, forward strand.
GCCAGAGAAATCGTGGTGATCAGTCACCACGATATCGCCCGTGGGGCGCAAGGCAAAAGCTCGGGGAAGTGGATAGTGTTGAGGTGAAATCATCAGAATAGAGGGGGTTGTGCAGCGGCAGATGACGCTTTTGCGTATATGGTAAATAGACTGTTAAGAAGTCAGGGAGTGTTTTTAGATGCCTTTAAATATCATGCAGCGTTTGCTACCCGGCTGGGGCGTTACTTATGGCCCATCGGGCGATGGCCCTTTTCCAGCCATTATGCTGCTGCACGGTTCTGAAGGTGCATGGGCGGGGTGGAGCCACCGGGATGCAATGCTACTCGCCGCCCATGGTTTCTTGGCATTTCCTATGGCTACTCAAGCGGCGGTAATGCCTGGAACGCCGGGCATATTATCGATTACCCGCTGGATCGCAGCGTGGAGGCGTTTACAGCCCTACGTGAATTCCAGTTCGCTGACAAGCGTGTAGGGCTTTATGGTATTTCACGCGGCGCCGAACACGCGTTATTGCTCGCCTCACAGATGGCAAAAGATAGCGTAGCAGGTATACCTGATGCGATCGCAGCCCATAGCCCGCCCGATGTGGTGTGCGGTGCCTTTGATGCCTGTAGCTTTCGCGATGCGGGCGACCCTGGCTGGCAAGCTTGGGATGTCAGTAAGCGCGCCTGGACATGGCAGGGGAGTCATGAAGGCTTACTGCCCACCACGCCTATTGAAATTGAGCGCTACCCTGGGCCGCTGTTGCTTTCCCACGGCACTCAAGACCGCATGTGGACGGTTGAAATGACCAAGCGCTTGGAACAGCGCCTACTCAAGCATGGCCGCAGCCCGGAAGTGCATTACTACGAATGCGAAGATCATATACCCAGTAGCGCTGGGCAGAATAAGCATTACGAGCTGATTCTAAGCTTCTTTCAAAACACCTTTAAAGCCTGAGTTTCTGGAATAAAAGTTCAGCATTTTCCCCTTCATAAAGAAGCCCCTCTTGGCAGCTAAGAGGGGCATGTTGGTATAGCATTCTTGTTCTTTAGCGCCTAACGAGTATCTTCCAGCTGCGCTTGAGCCAAACGTTTCGCCCCGGCAAAGTCTGCCTTACCAGAGCCAAGGTGAGGGATGGTCTCCACCGTAAACCAGTGGCTGGGGATCATCATTGATGATGTGCCGTTGGCGAGCATGGCGGCCTTAACGGTGCTGGCGTCTAACGCGGTTTCTGAAAGCAGCACAATTCGCTCGCCCTTGCGGCTGTCGGGGATACTCACCGCCATTAGCGCGTTGTCTGGCTCTTCCAGCGCCGCTTTAACGGCCGCTTCAACGGCGCTGAGGCTGATCATTTCACCGCCGATCTTGGCAAAGCGTGCATAGCGGTCAATCAGGGTTAAAAGCCGTCTTCGTCGATAAAGCCTTTATCTCCCGTTATGTACCAGCGGTGGCCATCGCTCTCGTGGAGCGCCTTGGCCGTGCGGTCGGGGTCGTTGAGGTAGCCCTGCATAATCTGCGGGCCGCTGATCAAAATCATGCCGGCCTCGCCGGTGGGCAGCTCTTCAAAGCTCTCCGGGTCGACGATTTTGAAGCTGGTGCCGGGCAGCGGCATACCCACGGTGCCTACTTTGCTGCCCCGCTGCACCTGCTGATAGTGAACGCCCATGGCATCGGGAAGGTTGACGGAAGCAACGGGGCGATTTCGGTGGCGCCGTAGCCTTCATAAATGGGCTTGTGGAATTTCAGCGCGAAGTCGTTACGCACGTTGCCGTCGAGCTTCTCTGCCCCGGCGACTACGATTCTCAAGCTCTCCAGCATCAGCGGATGCACCTTTGTGCTGCGTACAAACAGCCTTAAAAGCTGGAGGTGCCGAACATAATCGTGGCTTTGTTCTTGGCAATAGCACCCGCAATGCCAGGGGCATCGGTGGGGTCGGGTGGCACACCAGCGGCAGCCCTTCAATCAGTGGTAACAACTGGGTCACTGTGAGGCCGAAGGCGTGGAACAGCGGCAGTGAGCCCATCACCACGTCGTTGCTCTGGGTGTTGAGCACATCCGAGGTTTGTTTGATATTGGCCATCAGGTTGCGGTGGCTGAGCATCACGCCTTTGGGTTCGCCTTCACTGCCGCTGGAGAACAGAATGGCGGCAGTCGCGTCGGCATCGTGGCCGTGGCAGAAGCAGCGCTGGAGTAGCCAAGTCGGCAGTATTCTCACCGCAAGCCAGGTGCTCAAGCGCTCGGCGCGGCCAATCGTGGTTTGCAGGTCTTCTAAAAGACCACCTGCTGCTGCCTGAGTAATTGGCTAACGTCGAGCCCGCGCTGCTCGCTTCTTCACAAAGCGCTGTGAGGTGAACACGGTGGTGATTTCCGCCTGGGAAAGGGCGGACGTCAACGCTTCTTGGTCGGCGGTGTAATTAAGATTTACCAGCGTTTTACCGGCCAGCAGCGTGGCCATATTGGCAATGACCCCGGCACTGCTGGTGGGCAGCAGCAGGCCAACGTTCTGTCCTGGGTTGAGTTTGCGAATCCGTTTTGCCATCAGCAGGCTGGCGGTGAGTGCCTGGCTTGCGTTGAGTGGGCGACCCAGGGTGTCGGCCAGGGCAAGCTCGCTTGGGCGGCGTTTAACGCTTTGAATCCAGGCGTTGGGTAGGCTGGAAAGCTCCCCATGGCCTGCTGCCAGGAGCGGGTCGCCTGCTCAAAGATGCGCCGTTTGAGCACATCGGCAGGGGTGTCTTTGGGTAGCGGCTTGCCAAAGGCGACCACCACTGAGCGGTGCAGAGGCGCGTTACGCAGCTCCTTTAACTTGCTGGAGGAGCGGGAGAACTGGCTGCCCCACAGCCCGCGCAGGTAGAAAGGCACTATTTTTACATTGGGGTTAGCCATTTCACAGGCGCGTTCATAGCCGCGGCGGAACTCGCCTAGTTGTCCGGTGCGGCTAATCGCCCCTTCGGGAAACAGGCACACCACTTCGCCTGCGTTGAGTTGTTCAGCAACATCGGCCAGAGCCTTTTCGGCACCACTGCCGCGCTCGATGGGAATACAGCCCAGGGATTTTAAGAACCAGTTGAGGTACCAGCGCTGGTAAACCGATCTGAGCATGACAAAGCGTACCGGGCGGGGACTGGCGATCTGCACCATGGCCCAATCCACCCAGCTGATATGGTTGCCCAGTAGCAGCACGCCGCCCTGGGCAGGCAGGTTCTGCAAGCCCTGCACATCGACCCGGTAGCGGCGGGTCAGCAGGAAGCTCAACAGAAAGCGCACCAGGCTTTGGGGCAGTTTAACAATGGTGTAGCCGCCGCCGACCATCGCCACCGTGGCAATGAGCAACAGCAGGTAGTGGCTATCCACACCCGACAGGGCGAACAGCGCCGTGAGCACCAAAAGCCCAGCATGGCGATGTTCTGGATCCAGTTATTGGCGGCCAGCACGGTGCCTAACTCGCTGTCGGCGGCGTGAAACTGGATCAGGGCGTTAAGCGGCACGATAAACAGCCCGCCCATCATGCCGATAAACACGAAGTTCAGCGCCTGGCTGCCGGGCGTGGAGAGAAGCGGCAGGCACCATAACCCCACGGCCACCCCAACAGCGCCTACCGGAATCAAGCCGGTCTCGATGCGGTTGTGAGAGAGCTTGCTGGCGAGCATGGAACCCAGCGCAATCCCGATACCGCTAGCCGCCAGAATGCCTTGCAGCACCAGAGTATTATCGATACTGAGGGCGTCTTTGGCGTAGGCGGGGAAGGCCGCCAGCAGCACCTGGCCCACCGACCAGAAGGTGGCCAGACCGATAATGGACAGCCTGATGACGGGCTGGCGGACGATAAGCTGCAGGTTATCTTTCAGCGCAGCCCCTTAATGTAGCGCTGCCAGGTCAAGGGAGTATCGGGTTGCGTAGTGCTATCAAGCGGCAGACGGTAAAGCGTTGCCACTTGAATAGCGCTGTTGAGCACCAGCAGCCAGCCCAGTGGCGCTATTTGGCGCAACAGCTGCGCTGGGGTGTGATCATCTGGCGATACCCAGGTCTCAAACAGGGCGGTAAATGCCACGGTGCCCGCCAGGATAGCGCCGATAGTCACGGCCTGAATCAGCCCGTTGGCTTCTGCCAGGCGCGGTTTGCCGAACAGCCCTTGACCAAACCGTATTTGGCCGGGGAGTAGAAGGCCGATTGGATCGCCAGCAGCAGCGTCATCGCAAAGGCCAGCCAGAACCAGCCTTGGTAGTAGGCAGCGGTGATGCCCAGTGACACCGCCACGGCGGCCCAGGCCGATGCGCGCAGAACGCGTACCTTGGGGTAGCTGTCCGCCACGTGGCCCGCCGGGCTAAACAGCAGGATAAACGGCAGTAAAATCAGCCCATTGACCAGGGCGGTGAGGACGACCTGTGTTTCGCCATCGTAACTTTTAAAGATCGTGTTCTGAATAACAATCTTGTGCCCCAAATCCACAAAGGCATTGAGAAAGATGGCGATCAGGTAGGGCAAAGCACCCTTGATATGTAACAGTCGTTGCATGGTTGTGTAGCCTTATAAGTCCCTGTAAGTAGTCGCACTTTCTAAGCAAGGCTTACTGGTTGCAACTCATTTGCACAAAGTCGTGTTATAGGTGCTGGTCGGTATCATTATTTGCTACTTTTAATGTGTGGTGCACCTTCATTCCGCTTACGAGATTACTATGTCCCAAGCTGATTCGCTGATTGAAACGCTAAAACGCCAGCTTCGCGCTCAGGATAAAACCTATGCCGATGTCGCTAAGTGGTTGGCGCTGAGCGAGGCCTCGGTAAAGCGCCTATTTGCTGAAAAGCACTTTACGCTATCGCGGCTGGAGTGTATCTGTGACCAGCTAAATATCGAATTCGCCGAGCTGGTGCAGACGATGCAAGCCGACGAGCAGCGTTTGCAGGCGCTCACCTATGCCCAGGAGCAGAGTATTGTGGATGATCGCGAGCTGTTTCTGGTGGCTGTCTGCGTTATCAATGGCTATAGCTTCGACGAAATTCATCACCAGTACCAGCTAAGTGAAGCCGAGTGTATTCAGCAGTTACTCGCTTGAGCGTCTTAAACTTATTGAGCTGCTTCCTGGTAATCGGATCAGGCGGCGGGTAGCCGCCAATTTCCGCTGGCAGGCGGATGGGCCGATCCAGCGCTTCTTTCAGCAGCATATCGCCAACGAGTTTTTCCGCTCCCGTTTCGATAGCGACAGCGAGAAGTTGATGGTACTCAATGGCCTGTTGTCCCCCGCTGGTAATGCCGAGTGGCAGCAGACCATGCAGCGCCTGGCTAAAGAGTTTCACGCGCTATGCGAGCGAGAGAGCGGGCTACCCATTCATCAGCGGTTTGGCACGACCTCTGTGCTGGCGGTACGGCAATGGCAGTATGGGCTGTTTCAGGATTACAAGCGGGGCGGCCAAATAGCCCCAGCGCTACGTAGCTGTGTTCCGGAAGAGAGTGGCCTCTTGTTCTAGCCACTCGACAAAGCGTGCCGCTGATTGGGCGCTTTTAAACCAATCGCTCCAGCTTGGAATGGGGTGTGGCCTGCATGGCTACACCAATCCACGGTGAGCAGTGTCTGTGCCAGCAAATCGTTGGGGGTTCGTATACTTGCCTGCGCTAATAGGGAGGGTGAGCAAACGGGAAAGAGGGTGTCTTCAAATAAACGCAGGCTGGTGACGCCGGGCCAAGGGCTTTGACCGTAACGCAGCGATAAGCGTGCCCTGTTGGGCAACCACAGCGGTGGCGTTAAGCGCGCCTCGGCATCCAGTGAGATCTCGATTTGCCGCTCACTGGCTTCAAAGCCGGGTAAGCGGGGAGTAGCCAAAGCTGTAGGAAAGAAGGTGGTGCACTCAGTAGTAAGCGAAAAGCGTCTTCTGAGCGCACGGTGACGTTCTGTACGCCGCTGGCAATACGCAAAAGGCCTGCCTGCACATCTTCGGCCAGTACCCGGCCTGCTTCGGTAACGCACACCCCATTGGCATGACGTTCAAAGAGCACCACGCCTAAGTGATCTTCCAACTGTTTGACCTGTCGGCTAACGGCGCCAGGCGTTACCCCGAGGCGATAAGCGGCGGCTTTGAAGCTATTTTCCCGCACGGCTTCGGCAAACGCGCGCAGTGCATTCAGCGGTAGCCTTTCAATTCTCATAGCGTGAATTTTCCTAAGCCTAGACCCGATAAGTAATCGTTTGTATGCAATGACGCTTACTGCTGCAATGGGCCCCTATAGGTTATAGGAGCCTGCAATGAGTAATCAAAGAATAGTCGCCACCGACCACACTGCCTGCATGGTTGGTCGATCGCAGCGAAAGTCAGTGGACGCAACGGCAGCATCGCTGATGCTGCTATTTTGCCTGGTGTTGGGTTTTCAGCAGGTGGCGATTAAGGGTGTGGCTGAGGATATCTCACCCATTGTACAGATGGGCCTGCGCTCTATTATGGCGCTTTGCCTGGTCGGCGGGCTGGCTTATTGGCGCGGCATCCGCTGGGCGGATATGGGTCACCACTGGGCCCCTGGGTTGTTGGTGGGCCTCGGGTTTGCTGCCGAGTTCGCTTTTATCGCCTGGGGGCTAACCTATACCTTGGCGTCCCATATGTCGGTGTTTCTGTATACTGCGCCCATCTTCGCTGCCCTGGGTTTGCATCTTTGGGTACCTGGCGAGCAACTCTCCATTCGCCAGTGGTGGGGCGTCGGCTTGGCATTTCTGGGTATGGTGGTTGCCATGGCGCCAAGCGGCGCCTACAGCATCGAGATTGTTATCGGTGATGCACTGGGCTTGCTGGCAGGGCTCTCTTGGGCGGCCACGACCGTCGTGATCCGTAGGACCTCGCTTTCCGAAGCGCCAGCAGAGCTCACTCTGAGCTATCAACTGAGTGTGACGGCGTTGTTGCTCCTGCCGGTGGCGGCTATGTCCGGGCAGTTAATGAGCGCGCAGTTTACCCCGATGGCGATAGCCAGCCTCGGCTTTCAGACGCTGATCATTTCGTTTGCTGCGTTGCTGTTATGGTTCACCTTGTTGCGCCGCTACCGCGCTTCGCAGTTAGGCGTGTTTTCTTTCTTAGCGCCGCTTTTCGGTATTCTGTTTGGTACACTGCTGCTCAATGAGCCGCTGAGCATTAATTTTGTAATCGGCGGTGGCGTTATTTTAGTTGGCATCATTCTGGTGACTCGCTAAACGCATGCACCCATCTACCTTTGCGAAAACACCGATATGAGCATTACCCCTTTTCAAGCACTGGCGTGCCCGTTAGATGGAAAACCACTCAGTCGGTCGGATGGCGCTTGGCGGTGCTCTGATGGTCACAGCTTTGATATTGCCAAGCAGGGCTACGTTAACTTACTGCCTGTGCAGCAAAAACGTTCCCACGATCCGGGGGGATAGCAAAGCAATGGTAGCTGCCCGGCAGCGCTTTCTAAACGCGGGGCACTACCAGCCCATTGCAGAAGCGGTCAGTCATGCCGTGTTGGGCCATATTGAAACTCAAGCGACAGAGAGCCTGCCGTTTAGCTGTCTGGATGCAGGCTGCGGTGAGGGTTACTATCTTCGCCAACTGGCTCATGCCGCTGCTACCTCACCGTCACTTTCACTGCTGGGGCTGGATATTTCCAAGTGGGCGGTACTGGCTGCCGCCAAGCAGGATGCGAAACAGGCACCGCTAAGCAGTTGGGCAGTGGGCAGCAATGCGCATTTGCCAGTGCAGACGGGAACGCTGGATAGCGTGCTGTGTATGTTTGGCTTTCCTGTGGCTAGCGAGTTTGCTCGTGTGTTGAAAACCGGTGGCGCACTACTAAAGGTTGAGGCGGGGCCCAATCACCTGCGGGAGCTGCGGAGGTTATCTATCCCACGTTAAAGCCTGAACGCTCGACTGAGACAGAGGCGCTGGAAGGCTTTACTCACCATAGCAGCGAGAGAGTAAGCTACTCGCTTGCACTCAACGGCAGTGACGAAATTGCCGATCTGTTGGCGATGACACCGCATTTATACCGGGCCAACGCTGAGGGACGTGCGCAGCGGCACTTGAAATGCTGTCCGTAACGGTGGATGCACGAATTTTAATATATACGCGAATATAAGAGAGGGGCGCAAACGCAGCTTTAGTATGCCCCAAACGCAACAAGGCCCGCATAAGCGGTCTTGTTATCCGAACCTCGGAAGGTTCGAGCAAATTCTTAAGTGCTATGTCTTAGAGACTTAGTCTTAAAAAACCTAGGTTTAGGAAATTTGCTTGATGTTTGAAGCCTGAAGGCCTTTCTTACCCTGGGTAACGTCAAAGAAACGTTAGCGCCTTCTTGCAGGGTTTTGAAGCCGTCTGCTTGAATTTCAGAGAAATGGGCAAACAGGTCATCGCCACCGTCAGAAGGAGCAATAAAACCGAAGCCTTTAGTATCGTTGAACCACTTAACTGTGCCAGTAGACATAGTAAAATTCCTTTCGCGCAAAGCGCATTATGAAGTTCCTGGTATCACCCAGATTAATAGTGGATAAAACAAGGAATACAATTGCAGTCTTGCCGAAAGATTTCTAAATCTTTTCGTACACTTCTGAAACCATGCTTGCTTGCTAACCAACTGACGCTACAGTGTCACGGATTGTTCGATGTGTCAAAGCCTTTCTGGATTATCTTTCCTAGAGGGGGAGGCGCTAATGGAAGCCTCGCTGCCATTAGCGTTAGGTTCATATGCATTAGGCGAAACAGTTGAGAGCTTCCTGCTTTGCGCTTGCTAGATATCGCTGTGCCACACTAATAAAGTGGTCGATATTACTGTATTAGACCTACCAACTTCTTCAAATCTGTAGGGGCTCAAATGACTCGTATATGGAAGGCCTATGCTCAGGCATCGTTGATTTTACGCGTTACTGTCGCGCTGGTGCTGGGCGTAGTGGTTGGGCTTGTTGGCGGAGAGACAGTGGCTGCCTGGCTGGCGCCGCTGGGTGACCTGCTGCTACGACTGCTTACTTTTTGATTGTCCCCATTGTGCTGTTTACGCTGATGGTCGGGGTGAATCAGTCCCGGGAGGGAAGCGCTGGTCGCGTAGGCGGCAAGGTGTTTGGCTATTACCTTACCTCTTCTGCGCTGGCGATCATGGTGGGCTTAGCGGTTGCCACGTTGTTTAGCCCCGGCAGCGGTATGACGTTGGATGAGAACGCCAGTTTCTCGGTGCCCGAGAATCCCGGGGGTCGTCGATACGCTGCTGAATATAGTGCCGGATAATATTATTGGTGCGTTTGCCGAACTCAACATGTTGGGCATTATTTTTACGGCGCTGGTGTTTGGCATTGCGCTGTTAAAATGCGCCAGTCGGAGCGCCAGCATGCCATGGGTGAGCGTCTTTATGGGGTGATTGAAGCGCTAAACGAGGTCACTCTAAAAGTGATGTCAGGGGTATTGCACTACGTGCCCATTGGCGTGTTTGCGATTGTCGCCGAAACGGTGAGTCAGCAGGGATTGGCAACGCTGCTCTCATTGGGCGATATGGTGGTCGTACTGTATATCGCCCTGGCAACCCAACTGCTGATTTATTGCGGCATCATGCGGCTGTTTGGCGTGAAGCTGCGCACCTTTTTTCGCGAAGCCCGTACGCCCATGGCTACGGCGTTTGCTACCCAAAGTAGCTCGGGTACGTTACCGCTAACGATTAATGCTGCTCACCGCTTAGGGATTCCCAAAAGCATCTATGGTTTTAGTCTGCCATTAGGGGCTACTTTAAATATGGATGGGGCGGCGATTCGTATCGCTATCTCGGCGGTGTTTGCCGCCAACGTGATGGGTGCACCGCTGGATTTCATCAGCATGGTGCAAATTGTGTTGATCGGCACGCTGGTGTCGGTGGGCACGGCAGGGGTGCCGGGGGCCGGTATCATCATGATTGCCACGGTGTTTGCGCAAGTGGGCTTGCCAATTGAAACCGTCGCGTTGCTCACCGCTATCGATGCACTGGTGGGCATGGGGTGTACGGCGCTGAACGTGACAGGCGACTTGGTCGGCACCTCCGTAATTGCCCGTAGTGAAGGCGAGGAGTTGCAAGAGGCGTTTGTCGAAGAAGCGCCCGTGCGGAGGTAAAGGCAGCAGGCCAATAACGACTATAAGGAAAGCACATGTTGAATGATCAAGAGTTCGTTTACTTAACGCGTGCCGTCGAACTAGCCGAAGAGGCTCTTAACGCGGGGATGAACCCTTTGGCAGCGTCCTGGTAAGTGCCGAAGGAGAGGTCTTGGCAGAAGACCGTAACCGTATTACCGGTGGGGATTCTACTCAGCACCCTGAGTTTTTCCTGGCGCGCTGGGCTGCTCAAAATATGGCCCCAGAGGCGCGCTCAAAGGCGACCGTTTATACTTCCGGTGAACACTGCCCCATGTGCCGCTGCCCACGGCTGGGTAGGGCTAGGGCGAATTGTCTATGCCAGCTCGTCGGAACAGTTGGGGCGCTGGCTTGCAGATTTGGATGTGGCGCCTTCTCCAGTTGCCCCCTTGCCTATTCAACAGATTGTGCCAGGGCTCAAGGTGGAAGGCCCGATAGCTGAGCTGGATGAACGTGTTCACGCATTGCATAAACGTCGCCATGCCAGCCTTACTGTTAAGACATAAAAAGCCGCCTAAGCGTTAGCTTAGGCGGCGTCGTATTCGCTAAACCGGTCTATGAAATCCTAGTGTTTCAATATCACATAAAACGCATGAATGATGCCCGGTACGAAGCCAAATAGCGTTAGAATAATGTTCAGCCAGAAATGCCCTTTAAAACCGACCTCAAAAAAATACGCCGAGCGGGGGGAGTATTACGGCAAAAATCATCTTGATTGGATCAGTCGCTGTAAACGCCATGAAGCCTCCTTTGCTTTCATTGGGGTAACTTGTACAAGTGTAGGCACGATCAACCTATTTATCCATGCCTTGGCTAACTCTCTGCGACTAGCCGAGTAGACAATCGTTCAATTCCGCCATTTATTTCCGCTCTATGCTGTTTGGAAGGGATCCCGTGTTCAAAGCATCGTTAAAAAAAGTACCGTTAAAAGTAACCACTACATCTTTTTGTCTGTTCAGTTGCCTTGGTGCAGGCCAAAGCTGGGCTCAAGAGCCCCAACAAATGACAACACGTTGGCCACGCTGGAAGTGACCGCGCCACGTCTGTCGCGAGAGCTTTACGCGACGCCTGCGGCGGTAACAACGCTTGACCGGGAGGCCATTGCGCAGGGGCAACAGCGCACGCGACTGGATGAGGCGCTGGTGCGCGTACCTGGCATGTTCTTGCAGAACCGCGATAACTTTGCCCAGGGGCAGCGAATCTCTATTCGCGGCTTTGGCGCCCGTGCTCCCTTTGGAGTGCGCGGCATTACCGTGATGGTGGATGGCATTCCCTACACGTTACCCGACGGCCAGACCCAGCTGGATGCCATTGACCTGGACAGCGCTGAGCGTATCGAGGTTATCCGCGGGCCCTCTTCGGTTCTTTACGGCAACGCAGCAGGCGGGTGATTGATATCACCACCGCCGATGGTCGCGATAACCCTGGCTCGAGTGTACGCACCGAAGTGGGCAGTGATGGCTACCGTAAGGCGGTTGTTCAAACAGGGGGCGCTCAGGGGGATTGGTCGCACCACGTCAGCTTCTCGGCACTGAATGTGGATGGCTACCGCGACCAGAGTTCCACAGAGAAATACCTGCTGAATGCCAAACTGCGCCGCGAGTTAGGCAGCGACCGGGCGTTAACCGCGATTATCAACCTGCTGGAAAATCCCCGCTCCGAAGATCCTGGCGCGCTGAACGCCCGCGAAGTGGCCAGTGGCCGCGATCAGGCGGCGCCCAACGCATTAGCGATGGATGCAGGGCAGAACGTTGATCAGCAGCTGCTCGGATTACAGTACGAAGATTTGTCCGCTGGGCCTGGCGAGCTCTATCTAAAGGCTTTGTCGCCCAGCGCGATTTTGAGCAGCAGTTGCCCTATGTAGGCGATAGCCGTATCGGCTACCAACGTGACTATCTGGGCGCGAGCGCTGAGTATCACCATGAAATTAGCCTGGGCAACCTGCCGTTGAGCTATATCACTGGGGTGGATGTGGCCCGCCAAGACGACGAGCGTTTTCGGAACGATGTGAATGGCCAAGGCGTTGTTGGTGAGCAGTTGGCGGAAGAGACCCAGACGGCGACCTCGGCTGGGGTATTTGCCCAGGGTGATTTAGCGTTGACCGAGCAGGTAACACTTTCGCTTGGCGCGCGCTTTGACAGCGTCGAGTTAGAGGTAGACGACCGCTACCTAAGCGATGGCGACCAGAGCGGTAAACAAACCTTCAACGAGTGGAGCGGCTCGGCGGGGCTTAGCTACCGTTACCGCCCTCAGCATCAGGTCTACGTGAATACCGGAACTGCTTTTGAAACGCCGACCTTCTCAGAGTTTGCTAATCCAGCTGGGGCGGGTTCAACCCCTCGGTATCGCCGCAAAAGCCTGGAACCGTGAAGTGGGTGCGCGTGGCTACATTGCACCGCTGGCCATGGACTACGATTTAACGCTGTTTTCGGTGCGCGTGCGTGACGAACTGGTGCCTTATGATGACGGCGGCCGCACCTTCTACCAGAACGCAGGCGACACCGACCGCGACGGCATCGAGCTGGCGCTGGGCTGGCAGCTTGCTGATCAGTGGCGGCTGGATAGCGCCCTGACGCTGGCAAGCTACGAGTTCGATCGGTTTGCGACACCTTTAGAGCGTTTTGGCGGTAACCGCATTCCTGGGCTGCCTGAGCAAACCTGGGTCAATCAGCTTACCTGGCAAGGGCTTGATGAGCGCTTTGCCACCCTGGAAACCCAGTACACGGGCGATATGGTGGCGGACAACGCCAACGAGACAGAGGTCGACAGCTACTGGCTGGTGAACCTGCGGGTGGGCGATGGTTGGCAGTTGGGCAGCGATACACGGCTGAATGCCTATGTCGGCGTGCGCAATTTGCTTGATGAAGAGCACTACGCCAACGTGCGCTTAAATGGCACCTTTGGGCGTTTCTACGAGCCGGCCCCGGGGCGCAGTGTTTATGGCGGGCTAGAGGTACGTTTCTAAGCGGTGCGTTGCTAAGAAGTACTTTCCTAAACGCTTTAATAATAAAAAACGGGCGGCGCTCATTGATGAGGCCGCCCGTTATCATTGGTGAATGACGCTAAGCTAACCGATTACTCTGGTAGCGCGTAGCCAATCACGTAATCACCCATCTTGGTACCAAAGGTGCCGTGGCCCCCGCCGTGACGACCACATACTGGCGGCCATCCTGGCCTGTATAGGTCATCGGGGTAGCTTGGCCACCTGCTGGCAGGCGCGCTTTATACAGCTCCTCGCCGGTGGTGATGTCGTATCCGCGCAGGTACTGATCCAGCGTGCCGCTCAAGAACGACACCCCGCCTGCAGTGGTCAGCGGGCCGCCTAGCGCCGGAACCCCGACGTTCAAGCCAATCGGCAGGTCAAACGGCATGCTGTCTCGTGTGGTGCCATTGCGGTGCTTCCATACCACCTCGGCACTTTGCAGGTCGATACCGGCTACGTCGCCCCAGGAGGGCGCTTGGCAGGGCAGGCCCAGTACCGAGAGCAACGGGCCGAGCTCAACGGCATAGGGTGCACCTGCGTTAGGCTGCAAGCCCTGTTCGCTGGCCGAGCCTTGGCCTTCTTCTACTTCCTCACGCGGCACTAGCGTTGAAACAAATGCCAAGTATTTCGCGCCGGTGAATAGCGCCTGCCGTTTCGGGTCAACGGCGACTCCGCCCCAATTCATTACACCGACATTACCTGGGTAAACAATACTGCCTTCCAGCGAAGGTGGCGTGTATTGGCCCTCATAGCGTAAGGAGTTGAACTGAATGCGGCACATCATTTGATCAAACGGTGAAGCGCCCCACATGTCGCGCTCGGTGAGCGGCGGTGGCAGCAGATTAAGCGCTGAACGCGGTTGAGTCTCGGCCGTCCAGTCGCCCTCCACGGCGCCCTGAGGTGCGGGCACCTCTTCGATAGGCACAATCGGCTCACCGGTTTCGCGGTTCAATACATACAGGCTGCCCTGCTTGGTCGGCTGAATAACCGCGGGTTGGGTGCCGCCATCGGTGGCTAGGTCAATCAATACCGGCTGGGCAGGGGTGTCCATATCCCACAGGTCATGATGCACAAACTGGTAAACCCACGCCACCTGACCGTCATCGACGTTAAGTGCCACCAGGCCCGCGCTGTAAGTTTCATCGTTCTCGGTGCGGTCAGCGCCATACTGGTCAGGCGTGGCGTTACCCATGGGCAGGTAAACCAGGCCTAGCTCTTCATCAACGCTGATCGGTGCCCATACATTGGGGGGAGTTGCGCGTATAGATTTCGCCTTCTGGCAGCGGGTCGGTATTGTCAGGATTGCCGCTATCCCAGTTCCACACCAGCTCGCCGGTATGCACATCAAAGGCACGGATAACGCCGGAAGGTTCGTCGGTGGAGCTGTTATCGGTGACGTGGCCGCCCAGAATGACCAGATTCTCAGTGACCGTAGGCGGTGAGGTGGAGTAGTAGCCCCCGGAGAGAAGTCACCAATATTGTTGGTGAGATCAATCTCACCGTTATCGCCAAAGCTGGCACACCGCTCGCCCGTGTCGGCATTCAGCGCAATCAAGCGTGCATCCGCCGTCGGCAGGTAGAGCCTGCGTGGGCACATAACGTCAGTCTCACTGACCATTATTGGCTGCGAGTTGTCGTTTTCTTCATCTACACCAAACAGCAGGGATAGGAAGGAGAGATCCAGGCTGAAAATATCGCTGTCATCGAAGATATCAAAGAGAGAGCCGTTGCACTGCTAGCGGCAACGTCACTGTTTGTTTCTTCTGTGCTATCGGTAGCAGCGTCGTTAGTGTCAGTAGCATAGTTTGCGGCGTCATAGTAGGCCAGGCCGCGGCAGGTCATATGCGCCCAGAGCGAGAAGTCTTCAGCGCCCATGGTGCTAACCTCGGGGTCAAACGCCCAGAGGGTTTCACCGGTTTCGGGTGACAGCGCCATCGCCCGGCTGTGCGAGGTACAGATATACAGGCTGTCGTTCACTTTCAGCGGGGTATTCTGATTGGTGATCTCCGGGGGCGCATTGGGGCCCGCTTTGTCACCGGTTTGAATCCGCCATACCTCTTCGAGCTCGCCGATGTTTTCCGGCGTAATTTGATCCAGTGAAGAGTAGTGGGTGCCCGCATTGGTGCCGCCATAGGCGGGCCAGTCTTCGCCCGCCACTTGGGCTGGGTTCACGCTATCGGACGTCGATTGGTTATTAGTGGCTAGCGACCCTTCGATAGCACCGGGGTCGTTAAACTGGCTGGCAATAGCCACGATAACGGCGGCGGCAATGCTGACCATGAGTGCCAGGCTACCGCCTTTTGAACGTAACGGCTTACGCCACCAGGGCAATAACAACAGAATGCCGATTAAACAGAGAATGGCGACGCGGGGCACTAACTGCCACCAGTCGAGGCCAACCTCCCACAGCGCCCACACTAATGTGGCAAAAGAATCAGCGCGTAGAGCCACAGAGCGGCGCCTCGGCGCAGGGTAAATAGAATGCCGCAGACAATGATGCTCAGCCCGGCAATTAAGTAGTAGGCACTGCCGCCTACGCTGACGAGCTTGCTGCCGCCTAACGCGAGCGCCAAGCCGGCAATAAGTAGTAAAAGGCCAACGACAATCGCTGGCCCTTTACCGTGATCGCGCGTGTTTTCTTCCATGAGGTGTCCCCTTGTAACAACGTACCGACAACGCGCTCTAACCCATCGACAGCGCCGATGGGTTAAAACACATTTCTGAAAGATGATTTTAATTATCAATTCGCCATTGGTCTAACGATTTGCTGATTATTTTTGGCGATTACTTTGCCGCCACATCATTGACGTAGCGGCAGGGAGAGGGGTGGGTTATAGCTTGACCAGCATTTTACCGGTGTTACCACCGTCAAACAGGGAGAGGAAGGCATCAGGCGTGCTCTCCAGGCCCTCCTTGACGGTCTCTTTATAGACCAGTTTGCCTTCCGCGACCTGAGGGGCTACTTCGTTCAGGAAATAGGGTAGCTAGCCCAATGGTCAGCCACAATAAAGCCCTGCATTTTGGCTTTGCGCACGACCAACTGAGAGATTGCTCGGGCCGGGAGTGGGCTCTTTGCATTGTAGCTATCGATCATGCCGCACACGGCAATCCGCGCGCCTTCATTGAGCTGGCTCAATGCCGCTTCTAAGCAGATGCCGCCGACGTTTTCGTAATACACATCGATGCCGTTTGGGCTGGCGAGCTTAATGGCGTCGCTAAGCTCGTAAGCGTCTCTATCCCGGTAGCTGACGGGTTCGACGCCCAGTGACTCAAGCCAGGCCAGCTTATGCGCAGCGCCAGCAATACCAACCACATGGCAGCCCTTGGCTTTGGCCAACTGCACTGCCAGGGAGCCTACGGCACCACTAGCCGCGCTAACCAACACATTGTCACCCGGCTTGCACTCGGCAATCAGGTTTAAGCCTGTCCAGGCAGTCATGCCCGGCATGCCCAGCACGCCTAGGTAGGCCTGCTCGGGAACGTCGATATCGGGTAGCTTGGTAACCCCCTGGGCAGGCAGTTGAGCGATATCCCGCCAGCCGCCCATATGACTGACGTTGTCGCCCACTTTTAGGCTTGAGTCATTGGTTTCGATCACCTCCCCCAATGGCGCCGCCCTCCATCGGCTTGCCTAGTTCGAACGGCTCCACGTAGGTGCGAATACCGCTCATGCGACCGCGCATATAAGGGTCAACGGAAAGCCAGCGGTTGCGGATGCGCACTTCGCCCTCGGCCAGGTCGGGGAGCGTTTGTGTTTCCAGCTTAAACAGTGCGCGGTCGGGAAGGCCGTTGGGGTAGTCGGTAAGCGTATAAAATTGTGACTGCATAAATGCCTCCTGCAAATACGTCGCGTGGTGAATTCCTTCAAGCATAAAGACCATTAGCCTGCTTGCAAGTTCGTTAATATGTGACGTTGTGCGGAGGAAAGAGCGATAGGCCACAAAAGAAACAGGGCGACCATGGCGGGTCGCCCTGTTTGGTATGCTGAAGGATGCTATGCGTTAATTGACCAAAGTGACCATGACTGGCGCGACGCCTCGGCGAATCATGCCCAGCTCCCGTGCGGCCCGCTTGGACAAATCAATGATCCGTCCCTTGACGAAGGGGCCTCGATCATTGATCAGCACTTCAACTTCTTGCCCGGTGTCGGGTCTTGTCACCAGTACCTTGCTTCCCAAAGGGAAGCTAGGGTGAGCGGCTGTCAGCGCCTGCTGGTCGAAGGGCTCTCCGCTTGCAGTGGTCGCTCCTTGAAAGCGATCACTGTAAAAAGAGGCAACGCCCTCCTGTGTTTCTGTTTCATGTGCAAAAGCACTATTGGCAGCGCAGCTGAAGATAAGCGCTGCTAAAAACGTTCGGAACAGTCGTTTTTGGGCTCCCATAGGAGTACCTCGGTTTTGCGTGTTGCGAATCCCGCACTCTTGTTGAGGTGCCTGATAGGCCTGTCGATACTACCCTTGTAGCAACGAGTCAGCAAGCTTTGAGAAGATCGATGCAAATAGGTTCAATTTCAAGATTTTTTACTCTTTACTGTCCTCGCCTTGGGTTTCAGTGACTTATCGGCCCAGGTATGAAGTGAATCAGAAAAGAATTTTGTGCAATGCAGCGTTTTTCATTAAACGCTCACTTTTATGGAGTAAGCATCTTATAATCACGAATGCTTAACTAATTAATGTTTGTCATTGCGACTCAACAAGGAACTGCTCATGGCTAGATCTTCTTCGTTTACGTTTGTATTGGTGGCGGTTGGTGGCGCAGCCGTTGGTTTTCTCGCCGCTCAAATTATCCCCTTGCCGGGACAGGCTGTTGATGAAGCGCCTGTCGAAAGTGCGGAGACAACTGATCAAACGTCTGCTGCCGAAGCTATTGTTGGCCTTGAAAAGCTCACGCTTGATGAGCCCCTGCGTGGCGAAATAACCTCGGCCAGCGAACTAAACGGTAACGATGGTAGCCGTTTCATGCGCTACGCCATCGCACTGGAAGAGGACGAGATTGTTGAGCTTTCTCTTAAAGGAGCCTTGCAAGGTGTGGTGGCGCTTTATGATGATCAATTACAGCTGCTCGATAATGCGCCCGTCGTTCGCCACCGTATTGAAGAGAGCGGCGACTATGTAGTGGTGGTTAGCGGTGCCGATGCCCACAGTTATGGCCCGTTTACCGTCAACAGCCGAACCGTTGAGCTGTCGGATGCCGACACAGTGGCAGTGGGGGAGCCCATCGATAGTTGGCTGCAGGGGGATGCCCGGGATATCACCTTGAACATAGAGGAGGCGGGCCTCTACCAGCTGGAAATGCGTTCGGATGACTTCGACGCCTACCTAGAGATTAAAGGCCCCAATGGTTACGCTCGTGAAGACGACGATAGTGCCGGTGATTTAGACGCACGCATTGCCGATTTTCTGGAGCCTGGTGAATATACGCTCACAGCACGCAGCGCCTACGGTGATGGCAATGGCGTTTATACGCTTTCAGTAGAGCCTCACGAGTTACCGGGTGATGGTGAGCTGCGCAATGATGGAGCGCTCACTCCCGATGACTCCCTCAACGGTTGGTTTAGCGGTCAGGCGCTTAGCTATCAAGTAGAGGTAGAAGAAGCAGGCATGTACCAGATTGAGATGCGCTCCAGCGACATTGATTCCTATCTGGTGCTTGAAGGGCCTAACGGTTACTACCGCGAAGATGATGACAGTGCCGGTAACCTGGATGCCAGCATCGCTGATTTTCTGGCTCCCGGAGAGTATCAATTAACGGCGCGTACTGCCTACGGTGACAGCAGCGGCATGTTTACGCTCTCCATGGAACCGCGTGATATGCCCGATGTTGAACTGCGTAATGAAGGCACGCTTACCCCCGGCGAAGCGCTTAACGGTTGGTATAGCGGTGAGCCGCTGACGTATCAGTTGGAGGTAGAAGAGAGCTCGTTAGTGACCCTGGAAATGCGCTCAGCCGATTTTGATACCTTTATCGAGATTAGTGGCCAAGGCTTTGCCGCCAGCGATGACGATGGCGCAGGCGGTACCGACTCACGGCTTCAGGAGCCGTTGCTACCCGGCACGTACACAGTAAGCGCACGCGGGTTTAGCGCAACCGGCAGCGGCTTGTTTGAGCTCAGCCTTGAAATGGAGCCGACGGACATTCCCCCAGAGCTTTAACTGTTAGCGTTAATCGATACTGCCCAGCGCCCCTGTCACTTACCGTGATAGGGGCGTTGGTTTATTGGCGGGTGGTAAGTGGTCAAGGGTAAATAGTGAGGAGTAAAGGGTGAGGCGTAAGGCGTAAATAGTTAGGCATGAGGAGGTTAACGGCTCGCTTTTAGGCAGCCTACCACCACCAGTACGGCCGCGGCGGGTAAGCGCCAGTCGAGTACGCTCATACCTGCCAGCACCAGCAGCAGGGCGGCCAGGATCGGCACGCCATAGGCCAAGCTACCCACAAGGCTTGCGTGCCCCCAGCGCAGCGCTTTATCCCAGGCCACCATGGCCACCCCGTAAGGCCCTAAACCCAGCGCGATACCTGCGAGTAACGCTTCGCCGCTGGGAAAGGCAAGATTGCCTTCCAGTAGTAAACTTGCGGCCACGGCAATAACGCAGGCAATGAGCAGTAGCCGCGGTAGTAGCGGCGTTAAGGCCACTGGTGCCGCCTGGCTTAACCATGAATAGATCGCCCAACAGCAGGCGGCCAACAGGGCTAGCGCGTAGCCCGTGGTGGCGCCACCCAGGCCCCCATTGATGGCTTGAGGCACCAGTAGCAGCGCCGCGCCTGAAAACGCAATCAGCGCGCCGATAACCCCCGCAATCTGCAGGCGGCCAAAACGGCTCCATTGGCTGAGTAGCACAAACAGCACCGGCCACGTATAGGTAATCAGCGCTGCTTCGGCGGCGGGCGCTAACCGCATACCAATAAAGTAGCTGCTAACGGCGCCAAAGATGAGTAACGGCACACCCACCCAAACACTGATCTGCCACCCCGTGCCACAGTCCACGACATTAACGCGGCGGCTTAACGGTAGTGTCGCCAATGACCCGGCTAACAGGGTGACAGCGGTAAGCTGCAAGGGCGGTGTCGCTTTGGCAAACTCAGCCAACAGCGGCGCCGCACTCCAAAGCATCACGGCCACCAGCGCTGCACCAACACTGTACCAACGTGGAAATAACGCGGGGGGAGTGAACGGGATGCATCAGCGTTCTCCTTGATAAGTGAATGTGCTGAGCAGCATACTCATTATAAATACATCACAATATCGATCTTTTATGATCGTTATTATCAAGGATGATGATAAATAAGGAGTGTAGATGCGTGCACCCACGCTGGATCTAACCCTGCTGCGTACCCTGGTGGCCATTGCGGACACCGGCAGTGTAACGGCAGCAGCAAAGCGGTTAGCGTATACCCAGTCCACCGTGAGCATGCAGCTGCAGCGGTTAGAGGCGCAGCTATCGCTCACGCTGCACGAGCGCGAAGGACGGCGAATACGCTTCACCCCAGAAGGCGAGCGCCTGCTCAGCCATGCACGGCGGCTATTGGCGCTGAACGATGAGGCGTGGAGTGATATGCAGGCGCGTCAGGTCACTGGCGATCTCACCCTGGGTATTCCTGAAGATTACGCTTCGCTGCTGCCCTCGGTATTCGCCTACTTTCATCAGCTTTATCCCGCGGTTGGGTTAAAGGTGATCTGCGGTACCAGTACACACCTCGTCGAGCAGGTGAAGGCTAAAGAGCTGGATCTCGCCCTGGTGACCCGACAGCGTAACTCGCCAGGGGCGATGTGATTCGCCGGGAGCCGCTACTGTGGGCAGTCGGAATGAACCAGCAGCCGCTGCTTAGCGATCCGCTGCCCCTGGCGCTTTACTCGCCGGGGGCCGATGTATTTCGTGAAGTGGCGGAGCAGGCATTGCAATCGGCGGGCGCAGCTGGCGCGTTGCTTATACCAGCCAATCCATGGCGGGGCTGGCACCGATTGTCACCGCTGGATTGGCCATTGTGGTGGTGACCCGCAGTATGCTGACCCCGGCGCTGAGGCCACTGGATGAGAGCAGCGGGCTGCCTGCGTTGCCGATGATTGAGCTGGCGTTGCACCGGGCGCCGCACCGGCCTTCTGAACCTGTGCGCCGATTAGCCGAGTTAATACGCGAACAGCTGGCAGTGCATGAGCAAGCGCTATAAACAAGGATTGCTTAGCGTTGATGACCGTGTAGTGCTTTAATCAGCGCAAGGGAGCGTTACTGACTAGAATGAAGAGCAATTGAAGGCGTTTAGGAGCACTACATGCACGAACTGGATCACTATATCTACCCGCATCGGGTGCTGCACTGGCTGGTGGCTGGCGCGGTGCTGCTCTCCTTGGCCAGCGGCTTAACGTTAGGCTTTTTGGGCTATGAGCGCACCGTTGCTTTAGTCGGCAATATGTTCACAAACCTGCTGTATACCAGCCACAAAACGCTGGGGTGTTGATACTGCTGCTAATGACGCTACGTATTATTACCCGGCTGGCCTTTGTGGTACCTGACCACGAGCCGCCCCTAAATGCCTTCGAGCGGCTGGTGAGTACCAGCGTCCATCATTTGCTGTACATAGCACTGATTGTTATGCCTTTACTGGGGTGGGCGGCGACCGCAAGCGGCGGTTTTCCGGTGGAGTTTTTCCACTGGCATTTACCCGGTTTGATTGGCGAGCGCGAGCAACTGTCTGAACAACTCTTTATGTGGCATGAACGTCTGGGGTGGGCCATTTTAGGCTTGGTGGTGCTGCACGTCGCTGGCGCTATGTTCCATTGGAAAATCAAGCGCGATAACGTTATGAAGCGTATGAGCCTGTTTGATTAATGACCAAACAACCAAGGAGCATCTAACTCGCCGAGCCGTAGCGATAGTAAGGCGTTGCCTGGCGTGATTTATAAGCGTACATGTGGCTATCGGCTTCACGCAGCAAGCTGGCAAGCGTAGCGTTGTCCTTTCCCTGGCAAGTGCTTACCCCGATGCTCACACTCACGCTAACTCGCTCACCGCAGGAAGTTTAATCGGTGAGCGAATGGCTTCGTCAATACGCGCCTGAATATTCTCAAGCGTATCGCACGACTCAATATTCTCCATGATGATAATAAACTCATCACCGCCAAAGCGTGCGCAGTGATCATCGGTTCGCGCCAGGTGGGCAATGCGTTTGGCAACTTGCTGTAACACAAAATCCCCAGCTTCATGGCCGTAGCAGTCGTTAATGGGTTTGAAGCGATCAAGATCCAGCATCAGTAATGCCAAGCGATGGCCGTTTTGACGATTACGTTCCAAAGCCGCTTCGGCGCAACGCGCCAGGCCATGGCGATTTAGTAACCCGGTCAGCATATCGCAGTTGGCTAAGTGCTCCAGCGCTCTAGTACGGGTGGCGACTTTCTGTTCCAGCACGGCTTCCTGCTTTTTAAGCGCGGCTAACATCGCGGCTTGAGCGCGCTCTTTTGCCTTTTAAGCTTGTTAAAGCGCGCTGCCAGGGCAAATGAAAGCAGTAACATTTCTAACGCTGAGCCAATTTGAATGCCGTGTAGTGTAATAAAATTCGCCGGCAGTATGCCCAGGTTGCGCAGTGCAAAGACACCTGCACCCAGCAGAAATAGCGACCAAGCAAAAACGAACAACCGAGCGCTGGGTAGGCGTCGTAAGCTGCAGTAGCTGCCGCATATCAGCAGTAGTAACGCCGCCATAAACCCCGTCACATCCATGATGTGCAGTGCCACAGGAATGGGTAGCAGAAGTGAAGCAATCACGGCTAGCCAGCAGTAGCTGCGAAAGGTATTGAGTACCTGGTGCCAGCGTGGGCAGTATATTTCCGTATTAAGAAAACTCTGCGCAAACAGCGTGGCCATGGTCGAGGCAAAGGTGAAACCAAGCGCCACCAGGCGGGACGTGTTTTCGCCCAAAAGCTCCAGAACATCAGTGTGCCAATGCCGTTAAACGCCAGGATGGCAAGGCCAAAGCCAGCGACAAATAGCGAGTAGTGAAGAAAGATGCGCTCTTTTAGGCCAAAAAATAGCAGTAGGTTATATAAACCCATCGCCAGCAGCATACCGAAATAGGTGGCCAGCCAAAAATTATGCCGGTCATTTTGGCTATAAAAGGCCTCTGGCGTTAATAAGTTGTAGCTCAGCACCTTACTGCCTGAGGCAGCCACATGGGTATACAGTGTGACGGTCTCAAAAGCATCCAGCTCCAGCGGGAAAACCGCCTGGCGGTGAGAGAGCGCGCTGTTCAACGGGAACTGCGCTGCCGCTTCGCAGCACATCGTTACCCTGTTGGCGGAGTATATGAAGGGTAACGTAATCCAGGAACGGGTACTCGAACTCCACTATCCAGCGCTGGGGAGACGGTGAATCGTTACGCACCTGAGCGCGCAGCCACACCTCACCTCGGGTGTAACCGAAATTTAAATCTTGAGCGTCTTGGGTCGGCTGAAAAGGTCGCGGCTGGGCAAGTAAATCGTTAATCGTTAAAGACGGTGTGTCTGCGTGCCAGTACTCGTTATAAGGGGCGAGTGAATAGCTCGCCTGGCTTGGCGATGCGGATAGAGGAATACTTGCCTGTGCCCACGGCATAAAACAAACCGTAAGCAGCAGCAATAGACCGGTGTAAACACCCGCTATAAAACGTCGTGCATGCATAGGGTATCGCTTTTTCGTTTTATTACCCCGTACGCTGTTCCCTGGGTTCCCTTGCCCGCCGGGGGAGCTAATGCGTCGACATAGCGCTAGCTGCTCAAATTCCCTTGTGCCGTAGATGAGCCTTTTGAGTGTAGTTGGCTTTGGCAAAAATAGCGTTTAAAACCCTCATGCTTTAGGGGGGTATAACTCAAATGTTGTGTCAGCCGTTGCATCAATGTGCCGCTATGGCGCCAAAATGCCAATAGAGCGGTACCGCTAAAGAGTACCCAGGCGCCACACTGGCGAGTTGGCCACTGGCCATCAATTCGCCGACCTGCAACTGAGGCATCATGCCGTAGCCGATCCCGGCTGAAGCTAAGCGCACAAACCCCTTCTGAAGAGGGGCACAGGTGGTAAGGAAAGGGGCCATGGTAGCCGCACTGAGCAAGGAACTGGTGCTGCAACTGGTCATGAGGGCCGAAGACAATGGCGGGTGCCTTTTAAAAGCCTCATCGCTGGGCCCATCAGGGAAGTGCCGCGCCACGTAAGCGGGGAGGCAAGCGGGTGGTAGTGCATTTCGCCCAGCGCCACACAGCGTGCCCCGGCAATCGGTTGTGAGGCGGCGCACAGGCAGGCCGCTACATCGCCATCGCGTAAGCGCTTGAGCCCTACATCCTGGTCTTCAATGACCAGGTCCAGCAGTAAACCCTCCTGCTGGCAAATAGTGGCGACCGCCTCGGCCCACCAGGTGACCAAACTATCCGCATTGATGGCGATCCGCAGGCGAGGAGCCTGATCATCCAGTGTGGGCGAGGGAGCCCCGCAGGTCACGCTCTAAAAGCTGTACCTGCTGATAGTGAGTCAACAGCCGCTGGCCAGCAGGGGTGGGAGCAAGATGGGGTGGCGTACCAGCACCGGCTGACCAAGGCGGACTTCCAGCGCTTTAATGCGTTGGGAGACAGCTGACTGAGAGAGACCCAATACATCGCCAGCGCGCTCAAAGCCGTCGCACTCCACTACGGTCGCCAAGGCGTGAAGCAGTTTGTAATCCAGCATGGCGGTGTTCCCAGGACAGAATAAGTGACATAAAGCAAAAAAAGGACGATTAACTCCAGTATTGCTCTCAATCTGGGTTTAAATAGGATTGAATCTCATAGGTCAATGAATTACATTTCAGACATGGCTAGCGCACCCAATCCTCCCAGGTTGCCTAGCACTTTATGTGAGTAGTTTCTGTTACGCCACAGCCTAAAGGATACTGTAATGTCCGCCACCATGCTCCGTCGCCCCTCGCTGGCATCGTTGCGCTTAGCGCGCTGATGCCTGTTGCCGCTGATGCTGTTGACACAGCGGCTGACGACACCGTTAACGCCGACGCCGTGGTTCACCACTACGCCGATCTGGCGCATGCCAATTACGCCGATGCACTGAGTGCCGCCCAGGCACTGAACGAGCGCATCGACGAATTGCTGGCCAATCCCACTAGCGAGACTCTGAACGCCGCCAAGCAAGCCTGGCTTCAGGCGCGAGTGCCTTATCAGCAGAGCGAAGTATTCCGCTTTGGCAATGCCGTGGTCGACGACTGGGAAGGGCAGCTAAACGCCTGGCCTCTGGACGAAGGCATGATCGATTATGTGGAAGGTGACGACTACCAGCATGAGCTAGGCAATGAAGGCGCTACCGCCAATATTGTTGCCAACGAGCAAATCACTGTCGGCGGCGAAACCCTGGACGTTAGCGAGATCACCCCAGAGCTCCTCGCCGACCTGAATGAAATTGGCGGCTCAGAGGCTAACGTCGCCAGCGGCTACCATGCCATCGAGTTTCTGCTCTGGGGCAGGATCTAAACGGCTTCGAGGCGGGCAGCGGTGAACGCCCGGTGAGTGACTTTCAAACCGGCGACGACTGCACTCATGGCAACTGCGACCGTCGTCGCACTTACCTGGACGCGGTCTCCGACCTGTTAGTCGACGACCTTGAGTGGATGGTGGCCCAGTGGGCCCCGGAAACCGAGGGCAACTATCGCCAGGAACTGCTGGCAGAGAGCGATCAGGAAGGCCTGCGCCGCATGCTGTTCGGCATGGGTTCGCTCTCCCTGGGTGAGTTAGCGGGTGAGCGTATGAAGGTGGCGCTGGAAGCCAACTCTTTTGAGGATGAGCACGACTGCTTCAGCGACAATACCCACAACTCCCATTACTACAACGGTCAGGGTATTCAGAATATCTACACCGGCCGCTATCAGCGCCTTGATGGCAGCGTGGTCGAGGGGCCTTCGCTGCAAGACCTATTGGCTCAGGAAGATAGCGAGCTGGCCGACACCCTTGGTGAGCAGCTTGAAGCTACCATGGCGCGCCTGGATGCGATCAAGCAGGCGGCTGAGGCGGAAAGCTCGCCGATGGCTTTTGACATGATGATCGCGCCGGGCAATGAGCAGGGCAGCGAACTGATCAACGAGGCGATTCTCACCCTGGTAGCGCAAACCGGCTCCATCGAACAGGCCGCGGGCTCATTGGGCGTGACGTCGCTGCAGCCTGATGACGCCGGTCACCAGTTCTAGAAAGGACGAAGGTCAATGCGGAGCCGCCGATGGTGTTACTGTCGAGCGGCTCTGTTGGTTTTTGTTGAATGGCGCTTATGCCATATCATCCTTTTCAAGGTATCACCATGTACCGCTTATCCCGGTTTATTGTCCTCGCCAAGTGGCTGCCCAGCCCGTTTATCCACAGTAGTGTCATCCTGGCCCTGCTGGTAGCGCCCTTGCAGGCCGCAGAATCGCCCCAGGAGTATCCCATCCAAACGACACCCATGAGCGGTGGCGATGGTTCGGTAGAGCAGTTTGACCATAACGCCTACTCGCTGCCGCTGGGTAATATGTCGATGACCAAGCGGCTGGATTTCAGCGTTGGCAATAGCTTCTTTCGTAACCCCTGGGTGGCGGCCCCCGCCAGCACCGAGGCCAGGGATGGCCTGGGGCCGCTGATCAATACCAATAGCTGCCAAGGGTGCCACCTCAAGGATGGTCGCGGGCATCCACCCACCGGCGACGAAACCCCTATCGCGCTGTTTCTGCGCCTCTCGCTACCTGCTAGCCAAGCCGATATGACGACGCTTGAACAGCGCGGCGCGCTTCCGGTATCTAACTACGGCTTGCAGCTACAAACCGCAGCGATTAGCGGTGCCAAGCCCGAGGCCAAAATGGTGATTGAGTATCGCCCTCGGGAAGTCAGCTTCACTGATGGCACCAGCGTCACCTTGCAGGAACCGCTCTACTCGATTGCCGAGCCTGCTTACGGCGAGCTGCCCGAGGATCTGCAGACCTCGCCCCGGCTGGCGCCGCCAATGATTGGCCTTGGGCTGCTAGAGGCGATTCCCGAGGCTGATCTGATAGCCGCCGCTGACCCTGACGACGCAGATGGTGACGGTATCTCCGGGCGCTACAATCAGGTCTGGGATCTGCGCAGTGGCACCACCAAACTGGGGCGTTTCGGCTGGAAGGCGGGCGAGCCCAGTATTGAGCAACAGAGCCTACACGCCTTTGCCGGGGATATGGGGCTCACCTCCAACCTCGTGCCGCAAACCGACTGCATGGAGAGCCAGGGCTGCGATGATTTTCCCAACGGCGGCACGCCAGAAGTCAGTGATGACGTGGCCGACTTTGTGACCTTCTACGCCTCCAGTCTGGCAGTGCCGATGCGCCGCAACCTGGATGACCCGGCGGTTCAGCAGGGAGCCGAGCGGTTCAATGCCCTGGGCTGCGCCAGTTGCCATACGCCGCGCCATCGCACCGCCGCGGATGCCGAACGACCGGCGCTGGCTGATCAGATTATATGGCCCTATAGCGACCTGTTGCTGCACGACATGGGCGACGCCCTGGCCGACCATCGCAGCGAGTTTAAAGCCGATGGCCGCGAATGGCGCACCCCGCCGCTGTGGGGTATCGGCTTGGCACAAACGGTTAACCCCGGGCGGGCTTTCTCCACGACGGCCGCGCCCGTACCCTGGAAGAGGCGATTCTCTGGCACGGCGGTGAGGCAGAAGAGGCCACCCAAGGCTATCGTGACTTGGCCGAAGGCCAACGTGCTGAACTCATTCGTTTTCTTGAATCCCTATAAGTGTTGTTGAATTGTTGCAGGCTTGATTGCCAAGGAGTTGATGTGATCGCATCTTTTCGCCGCCTGGGGTTGCTGGCCTGTACGCTACTGGCCGCGCCGCTCTCTTTGCTTCGGACACTCCCACGCCGCGGGATATTTGGCACGGCGCCGTGGAAATGCAGTATGCCGAGCTGAGTGCCGCCTCCGAGCGCCTGGAGGCGAGCGCCACGCGCTTTGCCAAGCCCCGATGAATCGCTCAGGCAGCGGTTGGAAAACGACTGGCTGAACGCCTATCAAGCCTGGCAGGCGGTGCGCTTTATCCAGTTTGGCCCGGTGGAGCAGAACAGCCGGGGCTGGCAACTTCAATTCTGGCCAGATCGTAAAAACTTGGTGGGCCGCAAGGTGGGTACTTGGTTGAAAGCAACCGAAGCGCCGGATGCTGAGGATATCGCCGGTGACAGCGTGGCGATCCAGGGCTTTCCGCCCTTGAATACTTGCTTTATGACGACGCCATGGACGAAGAGGCCCTTAGCGACGCCAGCGCCTGTGCCCTGATGCAGGCCATCACGACGCATCTTGCGGATACCACAAGCGCGCTACACCGCGACTGGCAGGCCTTTGGCGAGCACTATATTGCGCCGGACGATACCCAACGCTATACCGAGACCACTCTGGGCAGCGCCATCCAGGCCCTCGAACTACTCGAAGATAAACGGCTCGGTGAACCTATGGGCCTTAAAGGCGCACCCGCCAACGGCTATCTGGCGGAAGCGTGGCGTAGCGGCAACTCGATCCGTTTGGTAGAGAGCAGCCTGGAGGGCCTGCGTACCGGATTCTTGCCGGGGCTTACCGCCTTGCTGCGCGAAGCTGATGCCATGCCGCTAGCCGAGGCGTTTCGTGACCAGTTGGATAAGACGCTTGCCCAGGCCCGCGAACAACCGTCAGGCTTAGTGCCAGTCCTTGAAGACGAAGAGGCGTTTCGCGGTTTGCAGTCGCTCTACCTCGACATCAGCCAGCTTCGTTATCTACTGGGGAACGAGATCGCTGGCGAACTCGGCCTAGTGCGTGGTTTTAACTCTAGCGACGGGGATTGAGCCATGCGGCGACGTCAGGTTCTCAAAGTGGGATTGGGAAGTGTCGCTATGGCGCTGACGCCGCTTAGTTGGGCGCTGCCCGCCCGTGAAGAGATGGATTGGCTATTTAGCGCGGTGGATGATCCTAGCGGCGGGCACTTTATCGCCGGGGTGGCGCTGGATGGCCAGACCCGCTTTATGATCGAAGTGCCTGAACGTTGTCATGGCGGCTGCTTGCGGCCCGGTTCAAGCCAAGCGGTACTGTTTGCCCGCCGCCCCGGCACGCGGATGCACGTGATCGATGGCGACAGCCGTCAATTAGCCCACACCCTTGCGGCCGGGGAGGGCTACCACTTCTACGGCCACGGCGTGTTTGATCTAAGCGGGCGCTACCTGTATGTCACCGCCAATCGCCTGGAGGACAGCGCCGGGCTGGTGCGGGTTTACGACGCTGCCAACCAGTATGCCCATGTGCGCGATATGCCACTGGGCGGCATCGGCCCTCATGAGCTTCGGCTGATGCCGGACGGCGACACCCTGGTGATTGGCTTGGGCGGCATTCAGACCCACCCTGACTATGGCCGGGTAAAACTCAATCTGGACACCATGGCCCCGGCGCTGTTGCTGATGGATCGCCACAGCGGCGAGATACTGGCTCGCCATGAACCCTCGCACCACCAGCTAAGCTGCCGCCATCTCGATGTAGCGGCGGACGGCACGGTGATTGCCGGCTACCAGTTCGAAGGCCCCGAGTGGGAGTCTCATCCGCTGATCTGCCGTCTGGATACTGATGGCCAGTTTTCTGAGTTGGTGCTGCCCGATGAGGTCACCGCCAGCCTGAATCACTACATCGCCAGTGTGGCGTTTAGCCGTGTCGCGGCCAATGTTCTGGTGACCGCCCCCGTGGCAACCAGGTGCTGCTGCTGGATGCCGCCCAAGGCAAGCTGGTTGCCAGCCTGGCACTGCCCGACGCCGCCGGCGCCCGCTGCGACGGCAACGGCGGCTTTCTGGTCTCCTCCGGCCAGGGCGGGCTCTATCGAGTAACGCCTGACTCTGCAACGCCTGAACTGCTCACCAATCTGGAACTCCGCTGGGATAACCATTTGACCTAGCGCTTAGAAATAGCTCTTTGACATAGCGCTTTGAAATGGCCCTTTGAAATGGCCCTTTGAAATGGCCCTTTGAAATGGCCTTTTGAAACAGGCGGCCAGGACATCGGTTTGAAGCCACTATAAATGACGCCTTCTTGGTGAGAGGTGCTGCTGGTAGACTTCAGCGCTCTTTACAGGAAGGCAAGGAGCACCATGGAACTGCTGCGCTTAGTATTTCATCACTACCGCTGGCCCTTTTAGGCGCCATTGCTTTGAGCCTGTTAAGCGCTGGCTTAGGGGTCGGGGTAATTGCCTTTATCAACCAGCGGCTTATTGAAGTCGGCAGTATGGCGGCGTTGCCGCAATTTCTCGGCCTGCTGGCGGTGCTGCTGGCGGTTACGCTCAGTACGCAGTTGGCGCTGACCGTGCTGGGGCATCACTTTGTGTTTGACCTACGCTCACGGCTGGTAAAGCGGATTCTCGACACCGATATCGAACGCTTGGAGCAACTGGGCAATGCCACGCTGCTGGCCAGCCTGTCCAGCGATGTGCGCAATATCACCATTGGCTTTGTGCGCCTCCCGGAGTTGATTCAAGGTGTGGTGCTAACGCTCGCCTCGGTGGCTTACTTGGCATGGCTCTCGCCGCAAATGGTGGTGATCACCGTGGTGTGGATCGCATTCACCATGGGCGTGGGCTGGGTGCTGGTGTCGCGGGTGTATCGCCACTTTCGCCTGGTGCGTGAAAGCGAAGACAGTCTGTATAAGGATTTCCAGGCGGCCATTGAAGGGCGCAAAGAGCTGGCGCTGAACCGCGACCGTGCCCGGCGATTTTACGATGAGCGCTATACCGCCAATGCACGCGACTACCGCCACCACATTATCCGCGCCGATACCTACCATTTAAGTGCCAATAACTGGTCTAACATTATGATGTTGGGCGCCATTGGCGTGGTGTTTTTTCTCTAATGGGTTGGGCTGGGCGAATACCACCGTGGCTTCCACCTTTGCGCTGACGCTGTTGTTCCTGCGCACGCCGCTGATTCAGGCGGTGGGCGCCTGGCCAACGCTGATCAGTGCCCAGGTTGCTTTTGATAAATTGAGCAGCCTGGAGCTAGCCGAGTACCAGTCAAGCTTTGCCGTCGACGATACGTTGGCCGATTGGCAGCGCCTAGAGCTTGAGGAGGTCACCTACCACTACCCGGACACTGCCCAGGGCGAAGGCTTCCAGGTAGGGCCGCTTAATATGACCCTTGAGCGCGGTGAGCAGGTGTTTCTGATCGGCGGTAACGGCAGCGGTAAGTCGACGCTGGCAAGGCTGCTCTCTGGTTTATACCGACCCCAAAGCGGCACCATTAAGATTGATGGCGAGGTGGTCACCGCTGCTCAGTGGGAAGCGTTCCGCGCTCGCTTTGCCAGCGTGTTTACCGATTTCCATCAGTTTGATCAGACCATGGGCCCTGAAGGACTGCCCGCTGACCCGCAGGTCGTCGATACCTGGCTTGAGCGGCTGCAGATGCAGCACAAGCTGCAGTGGGAGGGTGATCGCGTTATCAACACCCAGCTCTCAAGGCCAGCGTAGCGTCTGGCGCTACTGCTGGCCATTGCCGAGAAGCGCGATATCTTATTGCTGGACGAGTGGGCGGCGGATCAAGACCCGCAGTTCCGGCGGCTGTTCTACCGCGAGCTGTTACCGAACTTAAAAGCGATGGGGAAAACCGTGTTTGCCATCAGTCATGACGACAGCTACTTCGTCCACGCCGACCGGTTGCTTGAGATGTCGAAGGGCCAGCTAAGCGAGCTGAAAGGCGAACAGCGTGCACGGGCAAGTGAAGATGCTGTGGCACAAATAAATATCTAAACCGCATTAACGGGCGGCTTGTTTGGCGCGTTTGCGCGCCTCCAGGTCGCAGCCCTCAAGGGGCAGGTACCGCAGGTATCAAACTCATCCAGTAAGTAGCGCAGGCAGCAGAGCTTGCGCACCCGCTTAACCTCTTCACTTCCCTTGGGCGTAAAGTAACGCACCGGCTGAAACAGCGGGTTGCGCTTGCCGTTGGGCAGGTTGCGCGCTTCCAGCAGCGCCTTGGCGGCTTCAAACGCCTGCTGACTGGCAAGCGGATGCTCGCCCAGCGCATTGACGTAAAAGTCCAGATAGCCACCGGCATTGCTCCAGAACACTCGCTGAGCGGCGCCGGAGATGGCCGCTAATTGTTCGATCAACGGTGCCCAGTGCTGCTCAATCAACGTCGCAAAACGCTCAAACGGGTCTTGCGTGGTGATCGGCGTACCTTCGTGGGGTAGCCACAGCCGTGATGTAGCGCCTTTGTCGTTAAAAATAACCTGCATATCGTCCAGCCCCACCGGCAGGTCACGGTTAAGCAGCAGGTTGGCCGTCAGTGTGGGAACGGTTAGCGCGCTTAAGTGCCACTTAGACCATATCGATACCACTGCCCGCAGGTCACCGCCTGGGTACTGTTCAGCGAAACGGGAGAGATCCTCTTTGAGCCAATGGGCATCCCGCCAGCGGGCGGTGTTGAACGCTTCCAGGGGCGGCGTGCCACCAATTAACGGCGGCGTAAAGTTTGCCAACGGCCCTGTATAGCAGGCGGCCAATGAGGGCTCGAACAGTTGTGGCTGACGCAGTGCAGAGGGCATCGCGGGGCTCCATCACAGGGCTTTGACACAGCTCACTGGAGAAATAAGGTTGAGGTCATCATAAACGATAATGCATATCACTAAAATAGGTGTATGCATTAAACGCGTCGTTGTGCCAAATGCAAATGATTCTGCTTTGATGTAGAGTGCATGCTCCCATTGCGTCATTCATCTACTGCCTGCTCTTGTTGAAATAGGAACTCCCCATGTCACGACCCTCTCTTTCCTGGCGTTCGTTCACGTTCATGCTGCTAGGGATCCTACCGGTGCCCAGCGCTGTCTGGGCGCAAGCATCCTCCAATGACAGCGCGTCGCTTGATACCGTCACGGTGATCGGGGAGGCGACAGCGAGTGGTGATACTACGGCGCCTGCATTTGCCGGTGGCCAGGTGGCTGCCGGTGCCCGCGTAGGCACCTGGGGCCAGCGCAAGGCGGCGGATGTACCGTTCAATGTGATTGGGTTTACCGCTGAGCTGATCGAAAATCAGCAGTCTGAAACGCTGGCGGATGTGTTAATCAATGATGCATCGGTACAAAGCGGTTATGGCTATGGCAACTACGCGGAGAAGTTTCAGATTCGCGGTTTTGAACTTGATGGTGAGGATATCGCTTACGGTGGACTTTATGGCGTTTTGCCACGGCAGGTGGTCGCGACCAATATAGCCGAACGTGTGGAGCTGTTTAAAGGTGCCAATGCCTTTGCCAATGGTGTTTCACCCGGTGGCTCTGGCGTTGGCGGAGCGATCAATGTTGAGCCCAAACGTGCGTCGGATGAGCCGCTTACGCAACTGACCACCGGGGTGACCGACAGCGGCTATGTGGAAAGCGGCATTGAGCTGGGTCGGCGTTTTGGCGATCAGAACCAGTTTGGCGTTCGCGCCAGTATTGAGCGAGGCCGGGGCGACACCGCGATTGATGATGAAGAGCGTCGTGCGACCTCCGCCGTTATTGGGCTGGATTATCGTGGTGAACGTGGCCGGGCCTCTTTGGATATTGGTCACCAAAGCCATACGGTGAACGGTGGTCGTCCAGTGGTACGCGTAGGATCCGGATTAAGCCGGGTGCCCGATGCCCCCTCAGCAAGTAGCAACCATGCGCCGGAGTGGGCCAATACTGAGCTGGAGACCAACTTCGCGATGCTGCGTGGGGAGTACGATATTGCCGACAGTTGGACTGCCTATGCAGCGCTGGGTGGCAGCGACACTCGTGAAAGTGGCATTTATGCAACGCCTACGGTTAATGCAGAGGATGGCTCAGCCACTATCGGCCAGATGGAAGTGCCTTATCGTGCTGAAAGTATGGGAGGGCAGGCTGGTTTGCGTGGAGTATTCGATACAGGTGCGGTCAGCCATCAATTGGATTTAGGCTATTCCAGCGTTTATCGCACCACGCGCTCGGCTTATGAAATGGCTTCGCCTGGTTTACCCACCAATATTTATCAGCCCGCCGACATCTCGCTGCGCGAACCTGTATTTGCCGGTGGGGATATGAATGACCCTAATCTGCGTAGCCGCACCCGTAACGACGGCGTATCGCTTTCCGATACTCTGGGTTTCCTGGATGACCGGTTGCTATTTACCTTGGGCGCCCGCTATCAGGAAGTCGACGTCACCAACTATGATTACGACGGCAACTTTGACGACAACTTTAGCGATACAAGGTTGTCGCCTGTATATGGCGTCGTAGTAAAACCGACTAAAGCCCTATCGCTATACGCCAACCATATTGAAGCGCTACAGCCGGGTGATACGGCGCCTACCACGGCGGTGAATGCTGGGCAGAGCATTGGCCTGGTCGAAGCCAAGCAGAATGAACTAGGCGCCAAACTCGATCTGGGTAACCTGGGCGGTAGCTTAAGCCTGTTTGAAATTGAGCAGCCCAATGCCTTTACTGATACCCAAACAGGTATTTACGACTACTACGGCGAACAGCGTAACCGTGGCGTGGAGCTGAGCGTTTACGGAGAACCGTTGGACGGCTTCCGTTTGCTAAGCAGTGCGATGTGGATTGATCCAGAGCTGACGCGTACTGATGACGGCACGAACCAAGGGAACGACGCGGTTGGGGTGCCTGGGTATCGTTTAGTCTTAGGCAGTGAATGGGACATTCCTCAGGCGCCCGGCTGGACGCTTAGCGGCCGCGCGGTGCGCAATGGCAGTCAGTATCTGGACGCTGCCAATCAGCTTGAAGTCGATTCCTGGACTCGCTGGGATTTAGGTGTTCGCTTCGCTATGCCGCTCAATACCAACACGCTAACCCTGCGCGCCAATATCGAAAACCTCACCGATGAGAACTACTGGGCCTCGGCCACCGGCGGTTATTTAACCCAAGGCGAGCCTCGCACGGTAAAGCTCTCCGCTGCATTGGACTTCTAAGCGCTCTTTAAAATGGCTTCGTTTAACGGGCTAATAGCGCTTCGCTGAGCAACTCAGCGAAGCGCGCAGCAGATGGCAACCCCCAAAACTCCACACCGCCGGTAAGCGAACAACGCGGTTCTCTTTCACGGCGGGTATTTGCTGCCATAGGGCGTTACTGGCCATACTGTCGCCCATTCCTGAGGGGAGTGGCTCAATGACGATGATTGCCGTATCGGTATAGCTCAACAGCTCCTCTAGCGCTACCGTGGAAAACCCCCATTGATTGGTAGGTTGTTGCCAAACATTGGCCAGCCCCAACCGTTCTACTACCGCTTGAAACAGACTGTGTTCACCAAATACCCGCAGATGTCGCGCGTCGATAAATTGCACGATAAGTAATGGTGGCTGCGCTTCCAATAGTGCTTTTTGTTGACCCAGGTACGTTTCAACGCCATCAATCAGCGCGGCGGCTGCGTCCTGATTCCCGCTCAGTGCGGCTAGGGTATACGTAGTGTGCTGTAGGCGTTGCCAAAGTGGATCGTCAAGCTGGTAGTTGGCCAGCGCAGTGATGGGAGCAATGGTATTTAACTGGTCACTCAAGCGCATAAACAGTGGCGAGAGTATGATGTGATCGGGCGCCTGCTGAGCTAAGAGCTCACGGTTGGGCTGAGCGCGCAGGCCGATATCAAGAACGCCACTCGGTAATTGTTCGGCTCCGCCCCAGCGCTGGTACTGGGGATTTCGGCTAACCCAGCGGGCGGATTATTTAATGCGACCAGCGTTTCGGCCACCGTCCAATCCAGGGTGACGACATCTGATGACGCAGTCGCTTGATAAGGGGTTAGGGAACCAAGACAGGCGAACGCTAATAGCCCGTAACGAAAACAGCGTTTCATTGCGCAACGGCGATATTGTGCTCTCCGTTGGGGTGCTTCATGACCTGCATCGGCAATCCATAAATCGCTTCTAAGGTGCTGTCGCACATCAAATCGTTTGGCGTGCCATGAGCCAGCAGGCGTCCACTGTGTAGTGCCATTAGCTCGTCGCAGTAGCGCGATGCCATGTTGATATCGTGAAGGACAATAATGACCCCCAGATTTAACTCATCGCACAGCTTGCGGATCAGCGCCAGCACTTCGATTTGGTGAGCAATATCCAGCGCCGCTAGTGGCTCATCCAGCAGCAGAAATCGGCTGCCCTGAGCCAGCAGCATCGCCAACCACACCCTTTGACGTTCACCACCGGAGAGCGTATCGACCAGACGGTCGGCAAAGTCCTCGGTGTGAGTCAGGGCAATGGCGCGATCAATGGCATCTTTGTCTTTCTGATTGTGGCGTCCTAGCAGGCCGTGCCAAGGGTAGCGGCCAAAGGCCACCAGCTCGCGCCCGGTAAGGCTTTCGGCGCTGGGCAAATGCTGGGGCAGGTAAGCCACCTGGCGAGCAAATTCGCGGTTTCCCCAATCACTTAGTGGACGCTGGTCAAAGTGAATTTCACCACGGCTGGTGGGCTGCTGTTGGGCCATTAATTTAATTAAGGTCGACTTGCCTGAGCCATTGTGGCCAATCAGGCCGTAAACCTTGCCTTCATGAAAGCTGTGGTCAATGGGGTTTAGAATCGGCTTGCCATTAATCTCAAACGTGGCGCCTTTGACCTCGAACATGAATCACTCCTGGCAATGGGGTTAATGATAATGGCTCCATTCTAGTGCTAATAGTTCTCATTTTTAACAAAAAAATGAAATGATTTTCGTAAGAGAAGGGAAACGCGGCTTGGGGAAGCAGAGAAGTTGATAAGCCTCAGCCAGCTAGCCTTTGATTACGCGCGGGAGGTGCACACCACCCCGGCACCGCTTCGCGCTGCTTCCGCGCCGGGCCGCAGCGGGTGCGCTGACGCTTACGCCGCGCCACAAAACCAATCGATCCAGCTTCGTACACATCCCGTAGCGCGTGGTAACGAGAACGGGAGTTCAGCGAGCGTTCGTAGGCACCCGCGGGAGGCGTCGGAACGACGCCCAGTGGCACCTCAGCCAAACCCCGGCACCGCTCGCTGCATGCAGTTTAAGGGGCGCCCCGCAGCGCACAGTTATCATAGAAAGCAACCGTGGCGGGCCAATCGCTGAATACGCCGATGACCCCTACCTCGTTAACGAGGGCATCTAAGGTAATTAGTTTGTCGCCATCACGCTGAATAACATCTTCAGTGGTGCTGTGGTACCACTGATTACCCTCTGCCAATGGCCCCGAGCGCTCAAACGTCCAGGCAATCATGGTTAGGCCTGCATCCCGGGCGCGGCGGGCGTAAAGCGAAGGTTGCAGTCGCCTTGCTTGTTCATCGCTTCCAAAGGCTGGGTTCGCTTCAACCAGCATCCAGGTAGGCGGGGCGATTATCTGAACACCACTTTCCACCAGTGACTGCATGCTTGGCTGCCAGGTATCGGGGTTAGTGTGATCAAAGTCTTCATCGCTGTAGCGGCCATCCAGGTAAACCGCCTGGTTACCAAACTCAGGTTCATGTTCAATCCAGTAACGTACATCCTCCAGGTTGAACGACTGCGGGAAAACATCGCTGGGGGGAACGCCTGCCGATTTGTACTCATCTATCATCTTTTGTGCGTACGCCTGCTGCGTGAAGCCTTGTGTTGAATGGGTTGTAAACGGCATCTCTACTTCTGGCGCTTTTAGTTCCGGGGTCATCTGCACCCCAAGCTGCTGAAACAGCGCAATGCTGTCGGCATGGCTCATCAAGGTGCCACGGTTAGCATAGAGCTCTGTGCGCCATTCGGGCGTGCCGGCCAGGTACTCTTCAAGGGTGGCGGCATCGGTGTTAACTCCTCCATCGTGCCTTGCAGGCTACGAAATTCAGCTAAGGTAATATCGCTGGTACAGCAGCGAATATCTGCCGCATTCATTAGCTCGCCGTTTTCTTCATCAAAAGCGGGCGGCACGCTGCATTTTCAGCTAAATCGGTCTCGATGATGTTGGTGGTGGAGTGTAAATCGCACTGGGAGTGGCGGCAGACAAGCTCCTCATCGGCGGTGAAGGCGACGTCGCACTCCAGAATACCTGCCCCACCTTGGGCGCCGGCAATATAAGATTCAAGCGTATGTTCAGGAAACTGTAGCGGTGCGCCGCGATGCCCAATCGTCAATGGAGATCGCTGCCACTGGGCTTGCTCAGCCGCACAGCTCAATAAAGAGGCTTTCAGTTCACGCTCGTGATCGTTATCCGTGCTCATGTCGTTCACCAGGAACA
Source organism: Vreelandella olivaria (assembly GCA_004295565.1). GTDB lineage: Bacteria > Pseudomonadota > Gammaproteobacteria > Pseudomonadales > Halomonadaceae > Vreelandella > Vreelandella olivaria. The sequence continues at coordinate 986,150 of AP019416.1, forward strand.
GCGGGCGCGGGCCCAGCGTTACCTGTTGTGCCGCTTTAATCAGGGCATCATCCCAGAGTTTTGCGTCAGTCTCGTCTTGAGCGATAGCAATGTTAGTGGTCAGCAGACCACCAATGAGCAATGTGCTAGTTAGAAAATTGGAATACGCCATCAGCGAAATTCTCTTTGCCGCGAAAGGAGTTGTTTGAGTGTAGGCAGGTTTCATGTGTTCTTCGATGACAACCTTTGAACGCTAATGGGCATCATGTTTAATTAATATTTATTTGTAAGGCCAATCCCCATTTAAAGGCGTGCCAGGGAGGAAAGAACAAGAAGTAAGCTGTGCCTGCTTTCAGCCTTGACTGTTTGCGTCTGCGAAACAAGATATGTTGCTTAAAGGACAGGTTGCTCGTTGATCAGCAGGCCTTTAAACACGCCAGCAGTTGGCCATGCCTCTCGGGGTGTGCTGCCAGTAAGCTGCGCCATTGAGCGGGATTCACCTCACCCGAGAGATCCGTGACGGTATAGCCTGCCTCTCGGGCAATCACGACGCCGGCGGCGATATCCCAAAAGTCGAGCGCGGCCCCTTGAGACCAAAAGGCATCAAAGCGGCCCAGGCTGGTATAAGCGAGCTCCAACGCCGCCGAGCCTGGGCTGCGGATACCGGCTACCTGGGGCATTAAGGCGGCGAGTTGGCTTATGGCTATCGTGCAGTCGCCTTTGGCGTGGTAGGGCAGGCAGGTGCTTATTAGCATCTCGTTGAGTGGGCGCGGTTCCGGCGTGGCGAGCGGCGTGTCGTTGAGGAAGGCGCCGGTGCCAAGGCTTGCCCACAGCATTTCATCTAACAAGGGGTGATAAACAACCCCGATGATCAGCTCATCTCCCTTGGTGACTGCAATAGAGACCGAGAAATGAGGCACTCCATGCAGGAAGTTGCTGGTGCCATCAAGAGGGTCAATGATCACGGTATAGTTGCTATCGGTGGGTGTCAGACCGCTCTCTTCACCGAGGAACGCGATATCGGGAAAAACGCTGCTGATACAGTCGATAATGATGTTTTCCGCAGCCGTATCGTAGTAGCTGACAAAGTCTGACGCCCCCTTTTGCTCAAAGGCAATCCGACCCTTGAGCGAATATCCCTCGCGTAACAGCGCACCCGCCTCGTACGCCGCCTGCTTCACCGTTTCGAGCAGGTCATTGCTGCTATCAAGCATAGTGTTTCTCCTGGGCATTCATCGTGTCGTAGTGAATGGCTAAAACTGTATTCATTCAATGTAACTAGCCATTCATGACACGCCGATGACAGTGGCGGATAGCTTGATGGCTAAACCAAGGTCTCCATCTCAAAGGCCACAATCTGGCGCTGGGAGCTGGAAAACTCCACGCCGATCAGGTGGATGGGTTTGCCCGAGGCGCGGTGCTTATCGGCGTAGCCTTTGTGTTTGATCTGCGCCAGCGCTTTACCCTCCGGCAGCTGTTCCACTACCTTGAACTCAAACAGGTAGATATGCCCACCAAAATCCACACTCATATCCACCTTGCCACGGTGGCTGGCGTCTTCCACGGCCACGTCCAGTCCCAGGGCGGCAAAGTGGCTATAGAAAACACTGGCATAGTGGCCCTCATATTGGGCAATGGGATTGTTGCGGTACCAATCGTGGGGCAGGCCTGCATAAAGGGCCTTGAAGTGGGTTTCAAGCCCCTTCATATCAGCCGTTTTCAGCAAGCGAGGTAGACGGATTGCCAGTTCATCGAAAACGGCATGGCTAACGCCGAGTATGGGGAGCAGCGCTTCGTTAAGACTGATTTCCACTTCCTGATTGGGCAGGCCGAGTTGATAAAGTGGCCGGTATGGCACTTCTTCCCGAATGCCCTTGAGCGTCAAGTAGCCTGTTTGAAATAGCATGGCATCGGTTGAGATATCATCCACATCAAAGCGGCTCAATAGCGCTGGCCGACTGAGCCAGGCAGTAAGCGCCGGGGTATATACGCCGCGCTCTTTCAGCAGTTCGACCAAAAATGTCGGCGTCGCGGACTCAAACCAGTAAGGGGCGAACGCGCGTTTCTGGAACAGCAGTAGCACATCAAAGGGGTTGTAGACAGAGGCTACCTCGCTGCCACCCCAGCGGTAGCCGTTATACCACTGGCGGATCGCCCCGCGATCAAGGCCAGGCAGTTCCGGGGCGAAGACTGTGTCAACGTCCTCGTCGGTATAGCCGCAAATCGTACTGAAGGGGGCATCCAGGGTGATATCGTTGAGATTATTCAATCCCGAAAACAGGCTGACCTTGCTGAATTTGGAGACGCCGGTCAGCAGCACGAAGTGCAAGTGTGGGTCGGCATCTTTAATAACGCTGTAAAGATTCTTCAAGCCCTCACGCAGTTCACGGGCGCGCTCTGGCACCAGGATATTATCCAGAATCGGTTTGTCATACTCGTCGATCAGAATAACCACGGGTTGGTGGTATTCGCGACGCGCCACCTCGATCAGCTCAGCAAAGGCGTCTGGGATGTCTGGATAGCTTGTCGCCGGTAGGCCTAATCGCTCGCTATTCTTGGTAAGTTGGTAATGAATCCGACGATCCAGCTCACTGCGGTCTTGAATGACGCCATTAGCAAAGCTAATACGAATCACCGGATAGCGCTGTTGCCAGTCCCACTTGTCGTGGATATAGAGCCCTTCAAACAGTGACTGGCGGCCTTCAAACAGGCAGCGCAGGGTGTCCAGCAACAGGCTTTTACCAAAGCGGCGCGGCCGCGAGAGGAAGTAGTATTTGTTCTGGTTAACCAGGCGCTCGATATGCGGGGTTTTATCGACGTAATAATAGTCGCCCTCGCGGATATCCGAGAACGTCTGAATCCCAATGGGGAGCTTACGGCGGTGGGCATCCGTCACGGTGGGTCTCCAGAGCAAAAACAGCGTTATGGTCAATAGTCTAGCATGCCTACTGCTTTCGCTGCCGAGCGACGAGATTGTTAGTGGAACGCGTACAGGGATGAGCCAGAATTAAACGGGGTGCCACTGACGATAGAGACACCCCGAATTTTCCTTAAATCACTCTATCTAGGCAGGTGATTTAATACACCAGTAATGAGTGAGACACCTACCAGCGATAGCTGACGGTTGCTGTCACATTGCGCTCTTCGCCAAAATGACAAATCCTGAAGCTAGAGCAAGAGGACGTATACTCTTTATCAAGCAGATTGTTGGCATTGACCTGCAAGTCCATGCCCTCAAGGTCGCTTGATAACGCACCCAGATCATATTCCAACATGGCATCGACTAGCGTATAGCCGTCTACCTGGAACGTATTGGCTTCATCGCCCCATGTAGCGTCATTGTAGCGGACTCCCGCGCCAATCCCCAGGCCGTTTAACGCCCCCTTCGTGAATTCATATTTGCTCCACGCAGAGGCCATATGACGGGGTACAGCATAGGGTGTATTGCCTTGGGTCTCATCGTTGGTTTCGACGTACTCCATGTCCGTGTAGGTATAGTTGGCGAGTAACGAAAGCTGCTCGGTGGGGCGTAAGATGGCAGAAAGTTCTAGGCCGCGGGAGCGTACTTTTCCAATGGATTCATAGAACGATGTATTAGGAATGGCTTCGGAAACATTCTCCTGCTCTAGATGATATAAAGCGGCCGTGTACTGGTCATTGCTGCCGGGTGGTTGATACTTGATACCTGTCTCGTACTGAGAGGCCTCACTGGGATCTAATGTGTTTCCGGAGGCATCAGTCCTTGTAGCGGATGCTGCTTGAAATGATTCCGAGTAACTGACGTAAGGGGAAATACCGTTATCAAAGGCATACAATAAGCTGGCACGACTAGTGAACTTCTCATTGTCGCTTTCAGAAGACATGCCTAAGTTGGTATAGGCGGTACTGGTGTCTGCCCAATCCTGACGCCCTGACAGGTTGAAACGCCAGCGATTGAAGCTGATCTGATCCTGCAAGTAAAATCCAGTCTGCTCCACCGTGTTGATGAAGTTAGTAGGCGCTGCGTATGTGATTTGTTTGTTGCCATACTGAGGGTTGAAGGCATCCAGGGGAGCCGCCGATCCGAACTGCCATTCTCCCGAGTTGCGTTGGTACTGGTAGTCCACACCGGCCAGCAGCGTATGTTCCAGAGACCCGGTCGTAAAATCCCCCTGTAGCTGATTATCTACATGGTAGGCGTGCATGGATTCATCGGCTCTCGCTGCGCGTCGATTTAGCAGATTGCTATCCCCTAAGTAACTACTGGAATAAATGGAGTCATAATCAATATCCGAAGAGGTAAAGCGGAAGTTCTGCCGAGCTTGCCACTGATCGTTGAACTGATGTTCTAGCTGGTAACCTATTAGCCGTTGATAACGCTCGAACCCATTGACGCCTGGCTCGCCATCAAAAAAGTTATTATCGATTCGCCTACCATTATAATCTCGCACCGTACCGTCGGCGGGTGTCCAGCCATAGTAACCACGGTTTGGCTCATGCTGGAGGTAGGCCATGATGGTCAATGATGTCGCATCGGTTGGCAGGAACGTCAAAGAGGGAGCAATGGTATAGCGCTCGTTCTCTACATGATCGAACTGGCTATCCGAACCGCTAGCTAGCCCTACTAGGCGATAGGCGACCTGTTGGTTTTCCCCTATGGGGCCACTGAAATCAAATCTTGCCGTACGTTTATTATGGCTGCCCGTTTCTAGCTGGATCTCATGGCTAGATGAAAATAGAGGGCGTTTACTGGTCAGCCCAACCAAGCCACCAGGGTAGCTTTGCCCGTACAAAACGGATGTCGGCCCCTTGAAAACATCGATCCGCTCAAGAAAATAGGGGTCAATTTGTAATGAATTATAGCCGGAAACATCGCTAGCCATTTTAAGGCCGTCAAAATAGATGTTGTCGATACTACCGACGCCACCAAAGCCGCGCATATTGATAAAATCGACACGACCTCCAATGCCATTGCGGGTGCCTGTGAACACACCAGGGGTATAGCGCAGGGCTTGCTGTATCGTTTTCGCGCTTTGATCCTCGATCTGCTCGCGAGTGACCACGGATACCGACTGGGCTGTCTCCACCAAAGGAGTGTCGGTCTTAGTCGCACTGAGACTTGTACTGGCGGTGTATCCCTCAGTAGGCAGTAGGGCACCTGAAACTCTATCGCCTGTTACTTGCACTGTAGGCAATATGTTCGGCGAATTACTATCTAATTGCGTACTCTGCTCAGTATTTTGTGCAAATAGAGCTGCTGACGAACTGTAGGCAGCCAAAGCAATGGTGATCGTTAACCACCGCTTGTGAAAAGTAGGTTGGTTCACGAATGTTTTCCTTGCATTAGGTTATTAGTGGCTATATATAAATGCTAATTATTGTTATTTGTATTATGAATAGCTTTTGCGCCGTGTCAACGCCATGCCTGCAATGCACTGGGAGGGGATTAAAAGAGAAAAGGTCATGTGGGAGAGATGGTGATTGTTAGCAGGCAGAGCCAGGGGAGTATTTCTGCCCTTCATTAGGTTGAGAAGATACGTGTTCACTGATTTGTATCGGCAGAAGCACTATGGATGTGATCGCTTTCAGTTAGATGGCTGACAAGGCTGTCGGCGAAACGCCGGGCGGCGGGCAGCCCTCCCAAGACCAATAGTTGACGGGAATAATCGTATAGTTGCCCTGTTCCACGTTCGGCAAGTGTCGCCACTGCCCATCGGAGAGGAGTTGTCTTACGCCTCCGTCGGGGCCATAGGGGCTGTCAAGAAATACCAGCTTGGCGTCGATATCAAATAGAGGCGTTGCGCTGACAGTTGTCATCCCCCATTGGCCTAAATCCCCTGCCAGGCGTTCTGAAGGCCAAGGCGATTTAACATCATGCCCTCAACGCTTCCTGCGCCATACACGCGGGCATGGCGCTCATCCATCAGGCGTACCAGCAAAACAGGTGAGTCGATACCATTAAGCGCTCGCTTTAGAGACGCAAAATGCTCGTTGGATTGCTGGATGTAATTTTCCGCAGCATCAGGATGCCCCACCAAATCTCCAAGCTGACGCGTCAGCCCTTCGATCGTGTCCCAGTCGTTATGACCGTCTTCAATATCGGCATACTTATAAAGCGGGTACTCCATTACATCAGCAATTTTTCTGAGCCTAGGGAGTAAGCTGGCATGAGCAGGCGGTGAAATCAGAATATGTTGTGGGGGATCACTTGCAAGCAACTCAAGGTTAGGGAGGTGGCGATAGCCGAGGTTAGTCGCATGCGGTAGAACCCCTTCTTGCCGTGAATATGTTTCGTACCCCTCAAGACCCGATAGAAATTGAGGCGGGTGACCAATTGCATTGAGAGTCTCCGCAATGGCGAAATCAAACGTTGCCAAGGGAGCTACGCTGTTTTCGTCATCTGCCAGTAGCGCCTTACTCACTGATACACCGGTTAATAAGGCGACTGATAAAGCGACTCTTGCATGGCCTGCAGAGCGACTAAAAATACCATTTTTATGTTTCACAATGATGCCTGTGTTTTCATATAAATTAGCGTCATGAGGAGTGTTAAATGTTCAACTTTGCAGAGTAATCTCTGCTCACATGTCCATGCGTGGATAAGATTTTTGGTAATTGCGGTAAATATTAATCGTTATTATTTGTATTATGAATGGCTTATGGGTGAAGTCAATGCATGGCGGGCATCAGGAGGGGCAAGAAGAAAACGCCTTACGCATTGAAAAGGACAGAAGGACGTTATGTAGCCGCTCTATGAACGAGCATATCGTTATAAAAGTGGATTAGCTCACACCGGTTGACTTACCCGATGGTAACGCAAATAATAATTGTTGCCATTTATTCCGTGGTGTTGATCAAGGCAGGAGGCCGTGCTGTGGATACCCAGACCTGGAGCGCTGAGTTAGAAGACATCTTCGTTAATCAGCGGCCCCGGCTCTGCTGTGTCGCCGCAAAAGTATTGGGCAATGCTGATCAAGCCGATGATGTTGTGCAGGATGCCTATCTGAAAATTTCAGAGGCAACCACGCTTTTTGAGATAAAGCAGCCCATATCCTACGTGTCACGGGTGGTGCGCAATCTCGCCATTGACCGCTGCCGTCGTTCCGCGTTTGAGTCAGCGCTGTTTGCAAAAGCAGAGGAGGGGGATAACGCCTGTTGTGCGTCACACTCACCTGAAGTGATTGCCATTGATCGCCAGGCATTGGCCCAGGTGGTCGAATCGTTGAACGAACTGCCAGAGCGTACGCGACGCGCCTTTGAGCTTTACCGTTCGGGAAACCATACCCAGCGGGAAGTGGCGTTACAGCTAGGTGTTTCTACCACGTCAGTTAACTTTATGATTCGCGATGCGCTGACTCATTGCCACCAGTCGCTACAAGGTCGGTCGTTGCCAGATAAGTAAATCGGCGTTCCGTCCCCTCTTTGTTGTCGCTTTGTTACACTGTTAGCCAATAGCGTTGAGAATATCAGACGCTTCCATAGGCAGGTAATAAGCAGGCCGCAATAGCGAGGTTTGACAGTAACGATGGATAACGACAGCGGCGACGATGCCGTTTGGCAAACAGCGCTAGATTGGCTGATGCGTGAACATGAAGAGACGTTAAGCGACGCTGATCGCGAAGCACTGCATGCTTGGTTAGCGGCTTCTTCCCAGCACCGCCGGGTATTCCATGAAGCCGAACAGCTATGGCTGTTAACGGGGCTGATCCCAAGTGGTGATGAGCGCAGCTGATAAACCACTGTTTTTTTACTCTCCTCCTTCGATTTTCAGGCTAACTCAATGGTCGCGGGCTAACGCTGCCTCCTGTTGGTGCAATTTTTAGCCTGGCAAGGGTGATGCTATGCCGACCCGTTAGCGCTCCCCTCCCCTATTTTTTCTACTTTCTTCCTTTCCAGCATTAAATTTTCTGGTTCCTCACTCGTCACTAATTAATGAGAAGCAATTGCGTTTTATTTCTCATTCCTTAGACAACGATGAGGTTAATCCCATGACAAGCTGTTTTGATCGTGAAGATGGTGTCTTCCGCGTATTAGTCAACCACGAAGAGCAGTACTCCCTCTGGCCCGAATGGAAAGCGATCCCCGCGGGCTGGACCGATACCGGCGTGCTTGGTGATAAACCAACCTGTCTCGATTACGTCGAAAAAACCTGGACCGATATGCGGCCGCTCTCGCTGCGCCAGTGGATGGATGAGCAGACCAACGCTGAGGCGGAGCAGGTGAATGCAGGTTAAGCGTTTAAGGCTGCTCTGCCTGCCCTGCGCCGGGGCCAGCGCCACCATGTATCTACGCTGGAAGCGCCAGTTGCCCGCCTGGGTTGAAGTATATCCCGTCGAGTTACCTGGGCGTGGCGAACGCCTGGGTGAGCCGCTTATCGATGACTTCGAGACCCAGGTGGTGCGGCTGTGCGAAGAGCAGGCAACGCGGATGCGCGGTGATTTTGCCCTGTTCGGCCACAGCATGGGAGCGCTGCTGGCCTATGGTATGGCGGCACGCTTACGCGATGTGGGGCGCCCTCAGCCACGGATGCTATTCGCCTCAGGCAGTGCGGCGCCCTCAATGCGCGACTCAGAGCGCTTGGCGGGGCTTGATAACGATAAGGCCTTAATCGCAGATCTGCGCCAACAGGGCGGCACCCCAGAGGAGGTCTTCGAAAGCCCTGAGCTGCTGCGCCTTACCCTCGATATCTTGATGGCGGACTATCGCCTCTGTCGCAGTTTCCGTTATCGCGGCGGGTTGCCGCTTGCTTACCCCCTACAGGTACTCGCTGGGCGTGAAGACGATATTGAACAAGAGCGTCTGGAAGCGTGGCAGCGGGAAGCGGGCGGGGCGTTCTCTTTAGACTGGTTCGAAGGCGGGCACTTCTTTATTCGCCAACAGCAATCGCAAGTGCTGGAAACCCTAAAGCGGGCACTGGCCCGGCGGCTTGAGGAGGTGCCCCATGCAGCGCCTGCGATTAGCTGAAGGGGTGCCCGAGGGGCTTGAGGTGTGGCGCTTAGCGCTCGACCTGAATGCCCCGGTAGCGGACGACGATGACCGGCTGCTGAGCCGAGCTGAGTGGCAGCGCGCCCAGCGGCTTCGCCATCACGCCGATGTCGTGCGCGCCGTGGCGACACGCGCTGCCCTGCGACGGTTGTTATCCGAGCACACCGGTATAGCGCCAGAAAAGCTGGTGTTCACTCTTAATGCCTACGGTAAACCCGAGTTGGAAAACGCTGATGGGCCTGCTTTCAATGTTTCCCACTCTGGCAGCGTCGTCCTAATTGCACTAGCTCCTAGCGGCGCGGTGGGGGTCGATATTGAACGCTGCCGCCCTGAGGCGGAGCTTGCTCCACTGCATGGGCTGGTGCTATCGCCGAGTGAGCAGCGCGACCGCATTCGCGGCGCCACGCTGCCCTTTATGGAGCGCTGGGTGGTTAAAGAAGCGGTGCTCAAAACCCTGGGCTTAGGAATCGCTGACTACCTGCAAGCGCTCTCGGTTAGCCCAGCTGCAGTGCCGCCTGCTAGCTACTGCCTTAAGCACTCGCTTCCCGTGTCATCACCTCTGCAGGCATGGCCGCTGCCAGCGCCGAGTGGCTATGCCGCTGCCCTGGGTTATGCAAAGAGCTATGTCAAAAGCAATGTCCAGAACGAACGCTACTCAACGAATTTTTAGGAGATCAATAATGGACAGCCAAAGCGCAACACTAACGCAAACAACCAACGCCATATCCCAACGTCAGGGGCCTGCTGATTCGGAGCTGCCCATTATGATTTCCCCCCGCCTACCCAGGGCAGCCGCTGCTGGAAGCCTTCGGCGATTTGCGTGCGGATATTGAGTCACTGGTGACCAGAGTCGGTGGGGTGCTGCTAAGAGGTTTCGATGTTCCCTCCGTTGACGATTTTCAGCAGTTTGCCGCCGCCTTTGGCCATCCGCTGCTGAGTTACGAGTTCGCTTCTACGCCACGCTCAGCGGTGTCATCGGGCATTTATACCTCCACCGAATACCCCGCCCATCAACATATCCCCCTCCACAACGAGCAGGCTTACACCCGTGAGTGGCCGATGAAAATCTGGTTCCACTGTGTCACCGCTTCACCCGAGGGCGGTGAAACCCCTATTGCCGATAGCCGCGCCATTTACCGCCGTATGCCGGCAGAAATTCGTGAGCGATTCGAACCCGGCATTCTCTACGTACGCAACTACGGCGATTTCGATATGCCTTGGGAAAAGGTGTTTAACACCGAAGACCGCGCCGAAGTGGAGGCATTCTGCCAGCGTGCGGGTATTCGCTGTGAGTGGAAGCCCGATGGCGACCTGCGTACCACCCAGTTATGCCAAAGCATAGAGACTCACCCTGTCACCGGTGAGCAGGTGTGGTTCAACCAAGGCCATCTTTTCCATGTCTCCAACCTGCAGCCAGAAGTGCGTGAATCGCTAGAAGAGCTGCTCGACCCCGAAGACATGCCGCGCAACGTCTTCTTTGCCGATGGCAGCCCCATTGATGATGCCATTTTTGATGAGATCCGCGGCGTCCTGGCCGACGAAACGGTGATGTTCCCCTGGCAGGCGGGCGATGTGCTGATGCTCGACAACATGCTGGTCGCCCATGCGCGCACGCCGTTTAAAGGGCCGCGCAAAGTCGTCGTCGCCATGGCGGAAGGGCACGGCAACCTCTCCAAAGACTGAAGATAACGGCTCAACCCCACGGCCAGGAATTCCAGCAGGTACGCATATGAATATTAGGCACGCCCAGACAACGTTCAGTAGCTCGCCCCACAACGGTGTTTCTAACAACTTTGTAGAGCATTTAAGTCGCTTAGCCCAGGAAAGGCCCCATGACAGGGCGCTAATTGTGGTGAACGCTCAAGGTGATACCACCCTTGATTACGCCACCCTAGAGCGGCGTTCGCGTGCTTTGGCCAGCGAGCTACAGCAGCGGTTCCCGGCGGGTGAGCGTGCCTTGATCCTGCTGGATAACGATGAGCACTACGTGGTGGCGTTCTTCGCCTGCCTATATGCCGGGGTGATTGCCGTGCCGGTCTTCCCGCCGGAGTCGGCCAAGCAGCAGCACCTGGCGCGTCTGCTGGCCATTGCCGCCGACTCCCAGGCTGCCTGTGTGCTTACCTCCACGACGATTATCGATGTGGTCGCATCGGCCAGCAAGGGATTCGGTAGCGCCGAACTGATCCCCGTGGGCGCCGTAGATGAGAGCCGCGCGGAACACTGGGTCGAGCATCGCCCCAAGCGCGATGATATCGCCTTTTGCAATACACCTCAGGCTCCACTGCCACGCCCAAGGGGGTGATGGTGAGCCATGGCAACCTAATGGCCAACGAACGCGCTATTGAGACAGGTTTCTCGATTGGTGCCGATGATGTCTTCGTTAGTTGGCTGCCGCTTTACCACGACATGGGCCTGATCGGTGGCCTGCTGCAGCCCATCTATAGTGGCATTCCCGCCGTGCTGATGAGCCCGACCTTCTTTCTGCAGCGGCCGGTACGCTGGCTAGAGGTGATCTCGCGCTATGGGGGTACCATCAGTGGTGGCCCCGATTTCTCCTACCGGCTGTGTCTTGATCGACTTCGCGACGAACAGCTTGAGACACTCGATTTATCCAGCTGGCGGGTCGCGTTCTCAGGCGCCGAGCCGGTACGCCACGCCACCCTCACTGGCTTTATTGAACGCTTCCGCCCGGCAGGCTTTTCTGCTGATACCGCAGCCCCCTGTTATGGCTTGGCTGAAGCCACGCTGCTGGTTAGCTGTAATCCGCGCGGTACGGGCGTGGTGGGCACGGCTTTTTCGCAACAATCGCTGGCCGAGGGGAAGGCCGCCTCAGCGGTTGAAGGCAATACGCTGGTGGACTGCGGCACCCCGGAGCCAGGCCACACAATCGATATTGTCGATCCCGAGGGGCTTCACTCCCTGCCCGATGGCGACGTTGGCGAGATCTGGATCAATGGGCCCAGCGTGGCACAGGGGTATTGGCATAACCCTGAAGCCACGGCCAAAACCTTTGTTACCCGTGATGGCGTTAGCTGGCAACGTACCGGGGCTCACGATAGCGAAGCTCACGATACCAATGCACAGGGCCACGACGCCCAAGACGATCGCTGGCTACGCACCGGCGATTTAGGCTTTTGCACCAAGGGCAGCTGTATATCGCCGGGCGTATTAAAGACCTGATCATTCTGCGCGGCAATAACGTCTACCCCCAGGATATCGAGAGCGCTATCGAGGCGGAAGTGGAAGCAGTGCGCAAGGGCGCGTGGCGGCCTTTGCCGTGACCACGCCGGAAGGCGCTGAAGGAATCGGCGTTGCGGCAGAGGTCTCCCGGGGTATGCAGAAGCTGGTACCCGCTGAGAAGTTGATCGAGGCACTAAGGGAGGCGGTGGGATCCGCCTGCCATGAGCCACTTTCTGTTGCCCTACTACTCAACCCCGGTGGCCTCCCCCAAAACCTCCAGCGGCAAGCTACAGCGCAGCGCCTGCCGTCAAGGCTGGGAGGCGGGCAGCCTGGATACCTACGCCATTTACGCCTTTGGGCATTTTGTCAGCGGCGGCGATGAGGACGCTATTGATAGAGAGTCATCGCACTCTACTGCGGAAGCTGGGAGCGAAACCGAGCAGACGTTAGCGATGCTCTGGCGCCAAGTGCTGGGAGACAACAAGGAGGCGCCACTGGGAAGTAATGCTCACTTCTTCGCCAGCGGGGTAATTCGCTGGCGGCGGTTCGACTAGCCGCCGCCATCAGTGATCACTGGGGCATCGAACTATCGCTGCACGCGCTGTTCGAGCAACCGCGCTTGTCTGCCATGGCTAAAGCTATCGAAGCATGTCTGGAGGCATCATCGGATCAACGGGTGCTGGTCATCCCACGCCTTGAAGATGCTCAACGTCAAGGCGATATACCGCTGTCAGAAGGGCAGCGTAGCCTATGGCTGACGTGGCAACTCGACCCCCAGAGTGCTGGTTACAATATGGCAGGGGCACTGCACCTCAAGGGGTGTTGGATCTATCAGCGCTCAATGCAGCGCTGGAGGCCCTGGTACAGCGTCATGATATTTTGCGTACTTACTACCCCTTGAGTGAGGCGGGAGAACCTGTTCAGCGGCTAGCGCAGGACTGGAGTCATGAGCTGATCTGTAACGATATACCCGGTGATACCACGGATGAACAGGATCAGGCACTGCATGACGCACTCACTAAACTGGCCCGGCAGCCTTTTGATCTTGAACAGGCGCCTCCCTTAACCGTCGCCCTCTACCGCTTGTCCACGGAGCACCATGTGTTAGCTGTCGTGCAGCACCACATTGCTGGCGATGGGTGGTCAGTACAGGTGCTCATCAATGATCTATGCGCACTTTATGAGGGCGCCTGCACACAGCGAGATGCCAGCTTGCACCACTGCCAATACAGTTCGCAGATTATGCGGTTTGGCAGCAGCGTCAGCAGCATAGCAGTGAGAGAGATAGCAGTGAGAGAGATAGCAGTGAGAGACATAGTAGTGAGCGGCAGAGCCAACTTGCTCACTGGTGTGAACGCCTCGCCGGGGATCATTCCCCGCTAGCATTGCCCTTAGATCGTCCACGCCAAGCGCTGTCCGCACCGAGTGAAGGCCAACTGCGTTTTACGCTCCCAGGTGAGTTGAGCGAGCGGCTACGTAGCCTAGCTCGTGAACGAAGCGTTTCACTATATGCTGTGATTTTGGCACTACTAAAGCTGACCCTGCATCGCTTTAGCGGTGAGACAGATATCAAGGTAGGGGCCCCCATTGCCAATCGGCATAAAGCCGAGCTTCAGGGCTTAATTGGGTACCTTATCAATGTCGTTGTGTTGCGCACTCAGGTTGATCCCACCGCGAATTTCGAGCGTCTGCTGGCGGAGGTGAATGCCACCCTGATTGATGCCCAACTGCATCAGGATGTCCCTTTCGATCAGTTAGTCGAAGCGCTCCAGCTCGAACGTCAACCGGGTGTACATCCACTGTTCCAGGTGAAGTGCACTCAGCAGGAAATGTGGCAGGCGGAGCGCCACGTGGCTGGCCTGACCGTTCAAGCTGAGCAGGTATTCACGGGCATTGCCCACTTCGATCTGAGTCTCGATTTTTGCGATGAGCCTGAGGGAATAGCAGGTCTATTCGCCTACTCCGCAGAGCTGTTCGATGCCACTACGATCGAGCGTTTCTGTCAGGCATTCCGGTGCCTGGCCGAGCAGGTCGTCGCTGATCCGCAGTCTCAAACGGAGATGCTGGCGCTACCCGAGCCTATCTCCGTGCTGGAAGGCAACCAAAGTGAATTTCTTGCTCAGGATATACCCACCCTGCTGTCGAAAGCGGTGGCAACTGATGCTGATGAGTTAGCCGTAGACGATGGGCAATACCGATATACCTACGCCATTCTGGATGCCCAAGCCCAGCGTCTGGCCCAGGCACTGGTCGCACAGGGCGTTGGCCCCGAGGTGCGTGTTGCCATTCACTCCGAGCGTTCATGCGAGTACGTGCTGGGTATCCTCGCCGTACTCAAAGCGGGCGGGGCGTTTGTGCCGCTGGATCCACAGCTGCCAGCGGAGCGTTTGGCCTATCAACTGGCCGATAGTGGCGCTCGCTTAATGCTGAGTAGTACGGCTTGCGACTGGAGCGGCGATGTTCCGGTAATGGCGCTGGCGTTTGCCGAGGATATTTCTGCGTCAGTAGAGCATGAAAAGCATGAACTGCCCGTCCTCCATCCTCAGCAGACGGCCTATGTGATCTATACCTCTGGCTCCACGGGCAAGCCCAAGGGGGTGGCGGTGAGTCAGGGTGCTCTGGCCAATTACGTGCAGGGCGTTCTGGAAGCGCTGGCGCTATCAGACGGTGCCCGCAACATGGCGATGGTGTCGACGGTAGCGGCGGATCTGGGCCATACCGTGCTGTTTGGTGCCTTGTGCACCGGGCGTACCTTGCATCTTATTTCCCCCGAGTGCGCCTTCGACCCGGATGCCTTTGCGGCTTATATGCGGGAACAGCAGGTGGATGTGCTCAAAATTGTGCCTAGCCACCTGCGGGCGCTGCTGAGTGCCGCAACCCCGACCGATGTACTTCCCCACGAGCGTTTGATTCTGGGTGGCGAAGCGACCGACTGGGCACTACTGGCGCGTATCGCCGAGATTAAGCCCACCTGCCGGGTGCTCAATCACTACGGCCCCACGGAAACCACGGTCGGTATTCTCACCCAGCAAGCCGACATGGCCGATCGAGCTGCCAGCACACTGCCGATCGGCACGCCGCTGGCCAATGCTCAGGCCTATGTGCTCGATCCCTGGCTTAATCCGGTGCCGCAAGGCGTTGCTGGGGAGCTCTACTTGGGTGGCCCTGGGCTGGCTCAAGGCTATCTACAGCGCCTGGGGCAAACGGCGGAGCGTTTCGTTGCCAGCCCCTTCCATGCAGGCGAACGGCTCTATCGCAGCGGTGACCGTGTGCGCCAACTGGCCGACGGTAGCCTGGAGTTTCTTGGCCGTGTGGATGATCAGGTCAAGATTCGCGGTTATCGGGTGGAGCCGAGCGAGATTGCTGCCCTGCTGCGCGATCAGCCGGGTATTGCGGAGGCTGAAGTAATTGCACAGGAAAATGAGGAAGGTCGCGCGCAACTGTACGCTTATGTGGTCATGGCCGCCGGGAGCGACGTGGATGATGCCGCGCTACTTGCTCAGCTTAGCGAGCGCGTGCCGGACTATATGGTACCCAGCGCCATGGTACGGCTGGATGCCATACCGCTAACCGCCAATGGCAAGCTGGATCGCAAGGCGCTGCCCGAGCCGGTGCAAGCCGGTAGTGGCAAAGCCTTCGAGGCTCCCCAGGGAGAAGCAGAGAAGACCTTGGCAGCGGTCTGGGCCGATGTAATCGGCTGTGAGCAGGTGGGGCGTAACGACAATTTCTTTGAGCTGGGTGGCGACTCGATCCTCAGCTTGCAGATCGTCGCGCGCTCGCGCAAGCGTGGCTACAAGGTAACGCCCAAGCAGTTGATGGAAGGGCAGACCGTTGCCGCCGTGGCGGCGATGGCCACGCCCCTAACGTCCGCGGCACCTAAACAAGCGGCTGTACCAGATAAGGTCGCTCCCTTTGTGCTGCTGCCGGTACAGGGCTGGTTCTTCGAGCAGAACTTCGCCGAGCCACATCACTGGAATCAGTCGTTGATGCTGGAAGCGGCCAGTGATGTAGATGCCGCGCTGCTACGGCGTGCCATTGAGGCAGTGGTCGATCACCATGGCGCTTTGCGGCTGCGCTTTGAGCGCGTTGGCGACAGCTGGCAACAAGCCTATGGCAAGCTAGCCGACGATCTCTTCGAGCACGTGGATTTAAGCGATCATGCGGATCCGGAGCAGGCCATCACTCAGGCCGCCGATGCTGCACAGCGCAGCCTAAGCCTGGCGCGGCCGTTCCGTGCCATCTGGATGGGACTGGGAGGCGAGCATGGCGGACGACTGCTGCTAGTGGCTCACCACCTGGTGGTAGACGGCGTCTCGTGGCGCGTGATTCTCGACGACCTGCAAACGGCCTACACGCAGTTAAGTGCAGCAAAGGCGCTCGATCTGCCACCAGCCACCACCTCGCTTGATGAGTGGGCGCGCGTCCTGGCCGACTACGCCACATCGGAGGCGTTGGCTGAGCAGCGCCCCTATTGGGAAGGTCTTGTCAAAGAGCCGGAGCCTAGCCTGCCGGCACAGAATCCCCAGGGCAGCAACACCGTTGCCGATACCGCATCACTTGCTGGCAGCTTGTCTACTGAGGCGACCACGCAACTGCTGGGGCCGGTGCATAAGGCCTACCGTACCCAGGTGGATGACCTGTTGCTCACGGCACTTTCGAGCGCCCTATGCCAATGGGCGGAGCGAGATAGCGTACTGATCGAACTGGAAGGCCATGGCCGCGAAGACCTGTTCGACAGTGTCGATCTCAGTCGCAGCGTGGGTTGGTTCACCTCGCTCTATCCGGTTCGCCTGACGCCGGGTAATACGGAACCGAATTCGAGCCTGAAAGCCATCAAGGAGCAGCTTCGCCAAGTGCCCGACAAGGGACTCGGCTACGGCGTGCTGCGCTATTTGAAAGAGGAACCCGCGCTGGTCGGCGGTGCCTACCCCAGGTCACCTTCAATTATCTAGGCCAGTTTGATCGCTCCCTGCAGGGCGATGCGGCCTGGCAGCTCGCCAAAGAGAGTGCCGGGCAGCCACGCGCGGCGCAAAGTGAGCGCCGTACCTGGATTGAGGTGGTGGCCTGGGTTCAAGGGGCCAACTGCGCTTTGACTGGCATTACAGTCGTGAGATTCACAGCGAGGCAGCGATACATGCCTTGCAAGCAAGTTTCCAAGCGCAACTGGAGGCATTGCTTGAGCACTGTGACAGCGGCGTTCGTGGTGCCACGCCCTCGGACTTCCCGCTGGCGGGGCTGAGCCAGGCGCAGCTGGACGGCTTGCCTGTTGCCACCGATCAGCTGGCGGATCTCTATCCGCTGTCACCACTCCAGCAGGGCATGCTGTTCCACAGCCTCTACGATGACCAAGATGTGGCCTATCTCAACCAGTTGCAGGTGGAAATTAGCAATCTGGATGTCGAACGTTTCCGGCGCGCCTGGCAAGACGTACTCGTGCGCCATGAGATATTGCGCAGCGGTTTCCTGGAGTCTGATGGAACGCCGCTGCAGTGGGTAGCACGCGCCGTCGAGCTGCCGTGGTTCGAAGTGGATTGGCGCGAAAGAGCGGAACTGTCAGCGGCGCTTGAGAGGCTGGCCGAGGAGCAACGGGCTCCATTCGATCTAACAGCGCCGCCGCTAATGCGTTTAGCGCTGGTAAAAATCGCAGATACTCGGCACAGCTTTATCTGGACGCGCCACCATCTGCTGCTGGATGGCTGGAGCACCTCGCAACTGATGGGCGAGGTGTTGCGCTGTTACGCCGGGGAGGTTCTGCCACCTACAGAAGGGCGCTATCGCGATTACATTGCTTGGCTACAGCGCCGTGACGCTAAGGCCAGTGAAGTCTACTGGCGTGACCAATTACAGCATCTCGATGCGCCTACGCATCTCGTCAGCGCCATGCCTAAATCCCATGAAGCGCAAGTTGGGCATCAAGAGATCACCCTGTCACTGGATAGCACGACCACTCAGCGACTGGAGAATTTCGCCAAAGCGACTCGCATAACGCTCAATACGCTAATGCAAGGCGCCTGGTCGCTGCTGGTGGCCCGTTACACGGGGCAAGATAGCATCTGCTTTGGCGCGACCGTGGCCGGGCGACCTGCAGAGCTACCGGCGGCAGAGCAGTTGATCGGCCCCTTCATCAATACCTTGCCGGTCATTGTCTCACTGGATCCCTCGCTGCGTGTCGATGAGTGGTTGCGCCAGTTGCAGGAACAAAACCTGGCGAGTCGTGAACATGAGCATACGCCGCTTTACGACATCCAACGTTGGGCGGGGCAGGGTGGCCAGTCGCTGTTCGATAGTTTGCTGGTGTTCGAGAACTATCCCGTTGATGCAGCATTGCATCAGAACCTGCCGGGCGAACTGGCGTTCGGCGAGATAGCTAACCGCGAGCAAACCAATTACCCCGTCACGCTGGTGATTTTCCAGAAGGAAACGTTGGAGCTTTGCTGCAGCTATTCACGATCAAAACTAGGCGATTCCACTGCTGCGCTATTGATCCAACATCTGGTCAGAGCGCTTGAGCAGTTGAGTGAGTCGGCTACTCGACCAGTCGGGGAAATCGAGTGGCTAAGTGATGAAGAGCGACAGCAAATTGCAGCCTGGAGCGTCAATGGCGAGCACTATGCCAAGACCGACCCGATTCATCATCTCATCGAATACCGCGTCGAGATAACACCTGAGGCCACGGCAGTAGTATTCGAAAATCAGTCACTCAGCTACGCCGAATTCAATACTCGCGCTAACCAATTGGCCCACTATCTGATCGGACTAGGCGTAAAACCTGAGACGCGGGTGGGCATCGCTGTTGAGCGCTCCGTCGAGATGGTGGTGGGGCTGCTGGCTATCCTAAAGGCGGGTGGCGCCTATGTGCCGTTGGATCCGGATTATCCGAGCGATCGGCTGGCCTATATGGTCGAGGACAGCGGTATCGAGTTGCTGCTTACCCAGCAGCATCTACGCGATACGTTGCCGGTGGCTGATGGGTTGAGCGTCATTGAACTGGATCGGTTGGATGTCGCTCACCATGCGCCGACCAATCCGAACGTGGCCCTGCACAGCGAAAATCTTGCTTATGTGATCTACACCTCGGGCTCCACCGGGCGGCCTAAGGGCGCGGCCAACCGCCATCACGCGCTGTCCAATCGCCTACAGTGGATGCAAGAAGCTTACGGCCTGACGGCTGACGATGCGGTGTTGCAGAAGACGCCATTCAGTTTCGATGTTTCTGTGTGGGAGTTCTTCTGGCCGCTGATGCAGGGGGCGCGGCTGGTGATGGCGCCACCAGGTGCCCATCGCGAACCGGCACAGCTGGTCGAGCTAATCCGTACCCACAAGATCACCACGCTGCACTTCGTGCCGTCAATGCTGCAGGCTTTCCTGGCCCATGGCGAGGTCGAGGCCTGCACCAGCCTGACGCGTCTGGTATGCAGCGGCGAAGTGCTGCCGGCTGAATTGCAGAACCAAGTATTTGCTCGGCTGCCTCACATGGGACTCTACAACCTCTATGGCCCCACCGAAGCGGCCATTGATGTTACCCACTGGACTTGCCAAGACGATGGACGCAACCAGGTAGCGATCGGCCAGCCAATCACCTGTATCCGCACCTACGTACTGGATGGCGATCTTAACCTGGCGCTGCCCGGAGTCGCAGGTGAGCTCTATCTTGGTGGCGTGGGTTTGGCGCGGGGATATCTGCACCGCCCTGATCTTACTGCAGAACGTTTTGTCGCTGATCCATTTGCACATGGCGAACGCCTTTACCGCACCGGCGATCTGGTGCGCTGGCGGGAGGACGGCCAGCTCGAATACCTGGGCCGCCTTGATCACCAGGTGAAGATTCGCGGCCTGCGTATCGAACTTGGCGAGATCGAAGCCGAACTGCTCTCTCATCTAGAGGTTCGCGAGGCAGTGGTGGTAGCGCAAGAAGGTACCTCTGGTTCAAGCCTGGTGGCCTATGTAGTGCCCCAGGCTGAGATTGAGCTTGATACCGCTGTACTACGTGAGCGACTGGGGCAACAACTGCCCGATTATATGGTGCCAGGGGTGATGGTGGCGCTGGAAGCGTTGCCATTGAATGCCAATGGCAAAGTAGATCGTAAGGCCCTGCCCAAGCCGGATTTATCCAGGAGCTCACAGTGCGAGCCTCCCAAGGTAAGTCGGAGGAAGCGCTAGCAGCGATTTGGAGCGAGGTGCTGTGTGTTGAGCAAGTGGGGCGTCACGACAATTTCTTCGAATTGGGAGGACATTCGCTACTTGCTGTGCAGATGGTGGCCCGCGTTCAAGCTGATTTGCAAGTTGAGCTCAAAATATCTGAAGTGTTTAAACACCCCTACTTCGCGACTTAGCAGAACGTATTGCCGTACTAAACAGCGAATACTCCTTTGAGCAGTCGCTCTCCGATATTGATTCCTTCATCGACAGCATGGATACCGTTCAATGAGTCACATCGATACCCTTCGTATTGCGGAGCGCTTCACCGGATTGTCAGCCGAACAACGCCGTGTGGTTTATGACAAAATTCGTACTCAAGGGTTGGGCATCGGCCAGTTCCCTATTCTTAAGCGCACTGATTCTCAATTGAGTACTTGCTCACCCTCCTATGCGCAACTGCGCCAATGGTTTCTTTGGCGTTTGGATCCCGAAAGCAGCGCTTACCATATCACTGGTGCTCTTACCCTTAAGGGCTTGCTGGATACTGACGCATTGCGGGGTAGCTTCGCCGCCTTAATATCTCGTCATGAGACATTGCGCACGGTGTTCCGTGACGATGGCGATGGCGAGGTGATGCAAGTGCTTCAGGCTGAGAGCAACTTTTCATTGCATGAGGTCGACCTCGGCCATATGCCGAAGGGTGAACGAGAATCGGCAATAGAGAGTCAGGTTGATCAGCTTTGCAATGCCCCTTTCGACCTGGAACAGGGGCCGTTGTTGCGGGTGGGGCTACTACACTTAGCAGAAGAGAAGCACTTGCTGGTGGTGGTAATGCACCACATCGTCTCCGATGGTTGGTCGATGCAATTGATCATTGATGAATTTGCTGCCGGCTACTCATCTAGAGTGACAGGAGAGGATTGGCAGCCGCCAGCTCTGCCGATTCAGTATGCCGATTATGCGCTATGGCAGCGTCAGTGGATGGAGGCGGGTGAGAAAGAGCGTCAACTGTCCTATTGGCAGGTGGAACTGGGAGATGAACACCCTATATTGCAACTGCCGACCGATCATCCTCGTCGCAACGATGGCCACTATTACGCTGCACGCTACCATATGGTTCTCTCAGAGCCACTGATAAGCAGGCTGCGCACGCAAACCAAGCTCAGGGTGCCACCCTGTTTATGACACTATTGACAGGCTTCCAGGCGTTGCTGCATCGCTATACTGGGCAGGAAGATATCCGGGTTGGGGTGCCGATTGCCAACCGCCATCGCACGGAAACCCAAGGCGTGGTGGGGTTCTTCGTTAATACTCAGGTACTGCGTAACCAGTTGAATGGTCGCCTGAGCTTGGCCGAGGCGCTGCAACAGAGCAAACGTGCGGCGTTGGACGCACAAGAGCATCAGGATCTCCCTTTTGAGCAGTTAGTAGAAGCGCTGCAGCCGGAACGCAGTATGAGCCAGACGCCGCTATTTCAGGTGATGTTTAACCACCAGCGGCAGGATCATGGCGCGTTGCAGACACTACCAGGACTGGAGCTGAGCAGTTTGCCACTAGATAAGGGCGAGGCGCAGTTCGAGCTTACGCTAAACGTGGTGGAGCGCACGGATGGCTGCTTAGAAACAAACTTCGTTTATGCACAAGAGTTGTTCGACTCAACGACCATTGAACGCCTAGCGCAGCACTATGCCGCTATTATAGAGGCTTTTGCAGAACTGTCAGAGCGAGCGCTGGGCGATATTGATTTGCTTGATAAAAGCGAGCACCTTCAGTTACAGGACTGGGGTAAAAGCTCTCAACGGTATCCCCATGCATCGCCTATCCACCACCTAATTGAACACCAGGCTGCGACAACCCCAGAGGCCACGGCGCTAGTATTTGAGGATCAGTCACTCAGCTACGCCGAACTCAACGCTCGTGCCAACCGTCTGGCTCACTATCTGATTGATTTAGGCGTAAAACCCGAAACCCGAGTGGGTATTGCCGTTGAGCGCTCCCTC
This sequence comes from Vreelandella olivaria, assembly GCA_004295565.1. Taxonomy (GTDB): domain Bacteria; phylum Pseudomonadota; class Gammaproteobacteria; order Pseudomonadales; family Halomonadaceae; genus Vreelandella; species Vreelandella olivaria. Next base: position 1,008,412 of record AP019416.1, read on the forward strand.
GAGATGGTGGTGGGGCTGTTGGGTATTCTCAAGGCGGGTGGCGCCTATGTGCCACTGGATCCGGATTACCCCGCCGAACGACTCGCTTATATGGTCGAAGATAGCGGCATTGAGCTGTTACTTACCCAGTCGGGGCTAACGACGAAACTCCCGCAACGCGAATGGCTAACTAATGCCGCGTTGGATAGCCTGGACGTCACCGAGCGACCGGTGCACGACCCAGGTGTAGCGCTGAGTGGTGACAACCTCTCCTATATTATTTATACCTCAGGCTCTACCGGCCAGCCTAAAGGCGTGCAACTGAGTCATGCCAATGTGACGCGATTGCTTGACGCTACGGCGAGTTGGTTCGATTTTTCTGAGCAAGATACCTGGACACTGTTTCACTCCTACGCCTTCGACTTCTCGGTGTGGGAGATATTCGGTGCCCTTTGCACGGGCGGCAAGTTGGTCGTGGTGCCGTTCTGGATCAGCCGCTCCCCGAAGAGTTTCTCGAGCTACTATGCCGGGAGCAAGTGACGGTACTGAACCAGACGCCATCTGCCTTCCGTCAATTAATCAACGTACCCGGTATCCAAACACGCAAGGATCTCGCTCTGAGGGTTGTCATCTTCGGGGGCGAAGCTCTGGAGCCTGCAATGTTGCGGCCATGGATCGAGTGTTTCGGCGATACGCATCCACGCCTTATCAATATGTATGGCATCACCGAAACGACGGTTCACGTGACCTATCGCCCGATCACCGCAGCGGATCTGCAAGGGCAGCGCAGCCCGGTGGGTGTCGCCATCCCCGACCTCGGTATCGAAGTGCTGGATAACGGTCTTAATCGTGTGCCGATCGGCGTTGTCGGCGAGCTCTACGTGTCGGGCGCAGGACTTTCCGTGGCTATCTCAAGCGCGCCGGGTTGAGTGCCGAACGCTTTGTTGCCAACCCTTTCGCTAGTGACGGTGGGCGGTTATATCGCACCGGCGACCTGGGGCGCTGGCGTGATGATGGTCAGCTCGAGTATCTGGGGCGTGGTGACCAGCAGGTCAAGATCCGCGGCTTCCGTATCGAGCTCGGCGAAATCGAGGCCTGCCTGTTGGCTCAGCCGGAAATTCGTGATGCTGTGGTCGTGGCGTGTTCAGGGCCGGGAGGCGAACGGCTGGTGGGGTATATGGTCGCGGCCGTGGCTGAATTCGACCCTCAGATACTGCGCGAAAGGCTGAGACACAATCTCCCCGACCATATGATACCCAGCGCGCTGGTCGCCATGGAGGCCCTGCCGTTAACCGCCAATGGCAAGCTTGATCGTGCCGCACTGCCCGATCCCGACATTGGTGTCGGGAATGGCGAGTTCGAGGCACCGTGCGGCGAGTGGGAACTCGGTCTGGCAGCACTCTGGTGTGAGGTGCTGGAAGTCGAGCGGGTCGGCCGCCACGATAATTTCTTCGAGTTAGGCGGGCATTCGTTGCTCGCATTGCGGCTGATTGCGCGATTGCGCGAACGTGGTCGCGATATTGCCATCCGTGCGTTATTCGAACATCCGCGTCTAAGCGATTTCGCGCAGGTGCTAGAAGCGGCGAACGACCTACATAAAGTGGAGGTTCCGCCCAACCTCATTCCTGAGCACTGCGATACCCTCGAGCCCTGGATGCTCCCTCTGGTATCGCTTGACCGGGAAGCGATTGCGCGCATTGAGTCGACGATGCCGGGTGGTGGCGCCAACATCCAGGATATTTATCCTGTGGCGCCGCTACAGGAGGGCATTCTCTTCCATCACCGGCTGAACGTCGAGCGTGATGCTTACATCACTTCCCACACCATGTGTTTTCGGCGACCGCGCCCGCATGGCGAGCTTCATCGATGGTTTTAACCAAGTAATGGCGCGTCACGACATCCTGCGCACTGCTTTTTTCTGGGAAGGACTTGACGAACCGGTACAGGTTGTTCTCCGCCAAGCACCGTTGCTGGTGGAGTGGATCGAGAAGGCATCCGACGACGGTATTGAAGGCTCGAAGCTGTCTCCACTGGAATGGCTGAGTCATGCCGCCGACCCCGGTCGCTGCCGGATTGATGCGCGCCAGGCGCCCTTGATGCGAGCCGTGGCTATCGAGGACACGGCCGGTGAGAGCTATCTACTGCAGTTACTCATCCACCATCTAATCGATGACAATATGACGGTCAAGCAGGCCGTCAAAGAGATCGCTCTGATCGAGCAGGGGCGTTCCGCAGAGTTGCCCGAGCCTGTGCCGTTTCGCAATTTTATCGCTCAGGCTCGCTTGGGTGTGTCCGATAGCGAGCACCAAGCCTACTTCCACCAGCGCCTTGGCGATCTTGACGAGGGTACGCTGCCCTTCGGTCTCAACGACGTTATGGGTAACGGTGATGACATCGACGAGCAGCGCCTGGTGGTGGAAGGCGAACTGGCGGCGGCGATTCGCGATCAGGCTCGGCGTCACGGCGTCAGCGCGGCGGCCTTCTTCCATCTCGCCTGGTCGCTGGTAATTGCCAAAGCTACCGGCAAGGACGATGTGGTGTTTGGCACGGTGCTTTCCGGACGTATGCACGGCATCGAAGGCGCTGAACGCGCGCTAGGGGTATTCATTAATACACTGCCGTTGCGCATTACACTGGGCTCCCAAGGTGTCGATGAATGCTTACGGAAAACGCATGATGCACTCTCTGAGCTACTGCACCATGAACATGCCAGTCTTGGTCTAGCGCAGCGTTGCAGTGGCTTACCTGGCGGCGCCCCGTTATTTTCGAGTTTGCTGAACTACCGCCAGGCTGCGCCTCAAAGGGGAGAGAATGCCGCACCTAATTGGGAGGGTATGGAGACTCTAGGTGGGCAGGAGCGTACCAACTACCCAATCACTATGGCGGTAGATGATCTGGGAGATGGCTTCCAATTAGTAGGGCAGGTAAGTCGCACGATTGGTGTGCAGCGACTCTGCGATTACATGGAAGCCGCTGTAGCTTGCATAGTGGATAGCTTGCAAAATGCATCTAAGCAAGTGATCAGTGAGATCAGTCTGCTAGGAAAAAATGAGCAACAGCTGTTGAGCGAGTGGGGGAGAATACGCAACAGTATTCAGGCACTTCTCCCGTCCATCACTTGGTTGAGCAACAGGCTGCGGCAACCCCAGAGGCCACGGCACTCGTATTTGAAGAGCAGTCACTTAGCTACGCCGAACTTAATGCGCGTGCCAACCGTCTGGCCCACTATCTGATCGGGTTAGGCGTAAAACCCGAAACCCGAGTGGGTATTGCCATGGAGCGCTCCATCGGGATGGTGGTGGGGCTGCTGGCGATTCTTAAGGCAGGTGGTGCTTATGTGCCGTTGGATCCGGATTACCCCGCCGAGCGGTTGGCCTATATGGTCGAAGACAGCGGCATTGAGCTGCTGCTTACCCAGCAACATCTGCGTGATACCTTGCCGATGACCGGTGGGCTAAACGTTATTGAACTGGATCGCTTGGATGTGACGCATCATGCGTCAACCAACCCGGAGGTGGCACTGCACAGTGAACATCTCGCCTATGTCATTTACACCTCAGGTTCTACTGGTCGGCCCAAGGGGGTGATGGTGCGTCATCACGCCCTTAGCCACTTCTTATTAAGCATGCAGGAAACCCCTGGCCTAAGCCCAGACGATATTCTGGTGGCGGTGACCTCTCTATCGTTCGATATTGCCGCCCTGGAGCTGCATCTGCCATTGATCAGCGGAGCAAGGGTAGTGCTGGCGAGTCGCGAAACGACTCGAGATGGCAGGGCCTTGGGGGAGTTACTCAATCAAGAAAAAGCGACGGTTCTGCAGGCGACACCCTCCGGCTGGCGGTTGCTACGCTCGTCAGGTTGGCCATGGGCGACGGCTCCGCTAATGGATGGCTTTAAGGGGCTATGTGGCGGTGAGGCCTTGCCGCCTGATTTGGCTGAGGAACTGCAAACTCAGGGGATCGAATTGTGGAACATGTACGGCCCCACTGAGACCACGATTTGGTCAGCGACGGATCAAGTGAAGGGCCGCCAAGCTTTCCTGGGAAGGGCGATTGCGGCGACACAGTTGTACGTTTTGGATAGTGCGCTCAACTTGGCACCCCTAGGAGTGGCAGGGGAGTTGTATCTAGGTGGTGTGGGCTTAGCGCGCGGCTACCTGGGCCGTGCAGAACTGACGGCGGAGCGCTTTGTGGCCGACCCCTTTATTGCGGGCGAACGAGTCTATCGAACCGGTGATCTAGTGCGTTGGCGGGAGGATGGCCAGCTTGAGTACTTGGGACGGATTGACCATCAGATCAAAGTGCGCGGTTTCCGTATTGAGCTAGGCGAGATCGAAGCCCAACTGCTAGCCCTGTCGGAGATACGCGAGGCAGTGGTGGTTGCCCAAGAGGGGCCAGGCGGTTCTAGGTTGGTGGCTTATGTGGTTCCCCAAGCCGACGTTGAACTCGATACCACCTCGCTACGCGAAACGCTGGGGCAAAAGCTACCGGACTATATGGTGCCTGGAGTGATAGTCACTCTGGAGGCGCTACCGCTAACCCCGAACGGTAAGGTCGACCGTAAGGCACTGCCCGCGCCGGATTTGGCCAGTAACTCGCGGTACGAGCCGCCCCAGGGTGAGGTGGAAGAAGCGCTGGCGGAAATCTGGTCAGAGACTCTTGGCGTCGAGCAGGTAGGCCGACACGACAACTTTTTCGAGTTGGGTGGCCATTCCCTATTAGCTCTTAAGGTGCAAGCTAGAGTGGAGGAAAGTTTTGATATACGGCTCCCTCTTCGTAGCTATTTCGGACATGCCTCATTGATTTCGATGTGTGCGCTCATTCAGGAGGCTCGAGAAAGTACGCGCGAGGCGGAAGGCCCCGAGCTAGAAAAGATGGCGGCACTATTAGAGAACTTGGAGAGCTGATATGGAACTCAACAAACGAATTATTGTGGAACGCTTCTTACAGCTTTCACAGGATAAGCAGAGCCAATTTCTCAAGGCCTTGAAACAGCAGAATATTGATTTTGCGACGTTACCGATCGTTCGTCGGAGCAGCCAAGAGAACTGCGAGCTCTCCTATGCCCAACTGCGCCAATGGTTTCTGTGGCGCTTGGATCCTCAGAGCAGCGCTTACCATATTACGGGTGCTCTGAGCCTTAAGGGCTCGCTGGATACTGAAGCACTGCGGGGTAGCTTCGCCGCTCTGGTGTCCCGCCATGAGGCATTGCGCACGGTGTTCCGTGACGACGGCGAGGGCGGGATGATGCAAGTGGTACAGGCCGAGAGCAACGTTGCATGGCGCGAAGTCGAGCTAGGCCATATGCCGAAGGATGAGCGAGAAGCGGCAATAGAGAACCAGCTTGATCGGCTTTGCAATGACCCTTTCGATCTGGAACAGGGTCCGCTGCTGCGAGTGGGGCTACTACGTTTAGCAGAAGAGCAACACCTACTGGTAGTGGTAATGCACCACATCATCTCCGATGGCTGGTCGATGCAGTTGATCATCGATGAGTTTGCTGCGGACTACGCTGCTCGTGTTACAGGAGAGGTCTGGCAGCCACCCGCCTTGCCGATTCAATATGCCGATTATGCACTGTGGCAGCGTCAGTGGATGGAGGCGGGTGAGAAGGAGCGCCAGCTCGCTTACTGGCAGGCGGAACTTGGTGACGAACACCCGGTACTGCAGCTGCCGACCGATCGCCCGCGCCGTAACGATGGTCACTATCACGCTGCACGCCACGCAATAGTGCTCCCTGCCTCGGTAGTGAGCGGACTGCGTCAGCAGGCCCAAGCGAAGAGCGCTACCCTGTTTATGACGCTACTGACAGGTTTCCAGTCACTGCTATATCGCTATACGGGGCAGGAAGAGATCCGGGTCGGCGTGCCGATCGCCAACCGCCACCGTAGGGAAACCCAAGGCGTGGTGGGCTTCTTCGTTAATACGCAGGTGCTGCGTAACCCGTTGAATGGTCGCTTAAGCCTAGCCGAGGCGCTGCAACAGAGCAAACGTGCGGCGCTGGGTGCACAAGAGCATCAGGATCTCCCTTTTGAACAGTTAGTGGAAGCGCTGCATCCGGAGCGCAGTTTGAGTCACACGCCGCTATTCCAGGTGATGTTCAACCACCAGCGGCAGGATCATGGCGCGTTGCAGACACTACCAGGACTGGAACTGAGCACCTGGCCTCTGGAGCAGAGAAAAGCACAGTTAGAGCTGACGCTAAATGCGGTAGAACGCAAGGATGGTCGCCTGGAGGTAAGCTTCATTTATGCAGAAGAGCTGTTCGACTCAACCACCATTGAGCGTCTGGCTCAGCACTATACGGTCATTCTAGAGGCGCTGGCAGAGACGCCGGAGCGCTCGTTGAGCGATATCGAACTGCTAAATAAAGAGGAACAGCTAAAATTACAGGAATGGGGTGTAAACACATTACGGCATCCCAAAACCCAGCCAATCCATCAATTGATCGAGCGCCAGGCCGAGGTAACGCCCGAGGCTGCTGCATTAGTATTTGATGATCAGTCACTCAGCTATGCCGAACTCTCTGTCCGCGCCAACCAGCTGGCCCACTATCTGATCGGGTTAGGCGTGCGCCCAGAGACCCGGGTAGGTATCGCCATGGAGCGCTCCATCGAGATGGTGGTGGGGCTGCTGGCGATTCTCAAGGCAGGCGGTGCCTACGTGCCACTGGATCCCGAGTACCCCGCCGAGCGGCTGGCCTTCATCGCCGATGATAGTGGCATCGAGCTGCTGCTCACCCAGCACCACTTGCGCGAGTCATTGCCGGTAGCGGATGGCCTTAGCGTTGTTGAGTTGGATCGGCTGGACGTGGCACATCACGCCTCTACCAATCCAGCAGTGGCGCTGCACGGCGAGCACCTCGCCTACGTGATTTACACTTCGGGCTCCACCGGGCGGCCCAAGGGCGCCGCAATCCGCCATGATGCCTTGACCAACTGCATGGTCTGGATGCAGGAGACCTACCAGCTCACCGATACCGATGCCGTACTGCATAAGGCACCGTTTGGGTTCGACGTCTCGGTCTGGGAGATTTTCTGGCCGCTAAGTGTCGGGTCACGTTTGGTGATCGCCCAACCAGGCGACCATCGAGATCCAGAGCGCATCATCGAGCTGATCCAGCGGCACGGCGTCACCACGCTCAACTTTGTGCCCTCAATGCTCAAGGCCTTCCTGACCTATCCCGATGTGAAGGCCAAAACGCGACTCAAGCATATTATGTGCGGTGGCGAGGCCGTTCCAGCCACGCTGCAGCAGGATGTGGCTGAATGTCTCGACGGTGCCAACCTGCACGACCTCTATGGCCCCACCGAAACCACCATTCATGTCACTCACTGGTGGTGCCGTGATGATGCTCACCGCCAGATTCCCATTGGTCGGCCTATTAGCGGCACCCGCACCTACGTCTTGGATGATGAACTCAACTTAGTACCACAGGGCGTTGCGGGAGAGTTGTACCTAGGCGGTGTAAGCCTGGCCCGTGGATATCTCAATCGCAGTGATCTCACGGCGGAGCGTTTTGTCGCCGACCCGTTCGCAAAAGGTGAACGTCTCTACCGCACCGGCGACTTGGTACGCTGGCGGGAGGATGGCCAGCTTGAGTACCTGGGCCGCCTTGATCACCAGGTGAAGATCCGCGGCCTGCGTATTGAGCTAGGTGAGGTCGAAACCGAGCTGCTCTTGCAGCCGGAGGTTCGCGAGGCGGTGGTGATAGTGCAAGAAGGCCCCAGCGGCTCTAGGTTGGTGGCCTATGTGGTTCCCCAGGCTGACAGCGAACTCGACAGCACCTCACTACGGGAGACGCTCGGGCAACGGCTGCCGGACTATATGGTGCCGGGAGTCGTGGTCACGCTTGGTGCACTGCCGCTGAATGCCAATGGCAAAGTAGACCGTAAAGCATTGCCCGAGCCGGATTTGGCCAGTGGCTCGGACTATGAGCCGCCTCAGGACGAAGTGGAAGAAGCGCTGGCGGAAATCTGGTCAGAGATACTTGGCGTCGAACAGGTGAGCCGACACGACAACTTCTTTGAGTTGGGCGGACATTCGTTGCTGGCTTTGAAAGTGCTGGAGCAAATGCGGCACCGGGGACTGACAGCACAAGTACGAACCCTGTTCCAACACCCGGAACTGATAGACTTTGCCCAGGCGATTGCGCAGAAGCCAGAGCAGCAGGAACTCATCACCCCTCCTAATCGAATCCCTCACAATTGTCAGGCTCTCAGGCCTGATATGCTGACACTGATCGAACTTAATGCTGCAGAGCTTCGTGAGATCGAAGCGGCAGTGCCCGGTGGCGCAAGGAATATCCAGGATATATACCCACTAGCACCGCTGCAGGAGGGGATTCTCTTCCATCATCGGCTGCAAGAAGAGGGCGATGCCTATGTGACGCCTCGGCTGCTGGGCTTTGATAGCAGGGAGAGATTAAAAGCCTTTATTGCCGGTTTTAATAAGCTTATTGCCCGTCACGATATTTTACGTACTGCGGTGCTCTGGGAGGGGCTCCGTGAACCGGTGCAGGTGGTGTATCGACATGCCATGCTGGATATCGAGTGGCCGACCGCGCCAGATGTGGCCACCGGCGGTGTGGCCGAATGGTTATACACCCAGGTGGATCCTGAGCACCACCGCCTCGATGTGCGCCAAGCACCTATGATTCGGGCGCTGGCTGCCCACGATGCTGAGCAGGGACGCTGGTTGCTGCAGTTACCTAGCCACCATCTAGTCATGGATCACACCACCCTTGAGCTACTGGTGGAAGAAATTGCCCTGATCCAGCAAGGCCGCGAGTGCGAACTGCCCAAGCCGATCCCATTCCGCAACTTTGTGGCGCAGGCGCGGTTGGGGGTAAGTCAGGCTGAGCATGAAGCCTTCTTCCAGAAGCGATTGGGTGATATAGAGGAACCCACAGCGCCCTTTGGGTTGCTTAACGTGCACAGCGATGGTGGGGATATCGAAGAAGTGCACGTTCCTCTTGAAACAGAATTAGCCCAGCAGGTGCGACAACAGGCGCAGCGCCATGGCGTCAGCACGGCTAGCCTGTTCCACTTGGCCTGGGCCTTGGTGCTGAGCAAGACCACTGGGCGGGACGATGTGGTGTTCGGCACCGTGCTGTTCGGGCGCATGCAGGGCATCGAAGGTGCTGAGCGGGCACTGGGGATGTTTATTAATACGCTTCCTGTGCGCATCAAAACCGGTGCCCAGGGAGTAGATAAGGGTCTAAGCCAAATCCACGATGCCCTATCTGAGCTAATGCACCATGAACATGCCAGCCTCGGGTTAGCACAGCGCAGTAGTGGCTTGACGGGGAAATACCGCTATTCACGAGCTTGCTGAATTATCGGTATGGCGCGGCTCAACAAGAGGAAACCCCTGTTCATACTTGGGAAGGTATGGAATTGTTGGAGGCTCAGGAGCGTACCAACTACCCGATCACTATGTCGGTGGACGATCTGGGTAACGGCTTCCAACTGGTAGGACAAGTTAGTCGAATGATTGGTGCACAGCGGCTGTGCGATTACTTGAACTCAGCCATTGCAGGTATTGTAGACAATCTGCAAGCATCGCCTCAGCAACCATTAAGTGAGATCAACCTGCTCAGAACAGACGAACAGCAGCTGTTGAGCGAGTGGGGAGAAAATACGCAACAGTATTCAGGCACTTCTCTAATTCATCACTTAATCGAGGGGCAAGCAGCGGCAACCCCAGAGGCCGCGGCAATAATATTTGAAGAGCAGTCACTCAGCTATGCTGAACTTAACAGCCGTGCAAATCGCTTGGCCCACTATTTGATCGGGCTAGGTGTGAAACCAGAAACTCGGGTGGGTATCGCTGTTGAGCGCTCCCTTGAGATGGTGGTGGGGCTACTGGGTATCCTCAAAGCGGGGGTGCTTATGTGCCACTAGATCCCGATTATCCGAGCGATCGGTTGGCCTATATGGTCGAGGACAGCGGTATTGAGCTGCTGCTTACCCAGCAGCATCTACGCGATACGTTGCCGGTGGCTGATGGGTTGAGCGTCATTGAGCTGGATCGGTTGGATGTCGCTCACCATGCGCCGACCAATCCGAACGTGGCCCTGCACAGCGAAAATCTTGCTTATGTGATCTACACCTCGGGCTCCACCGGGCGGCCTAAGGGCGCGGCCAACCGCCATCACGCGCTGTCCAATCGCCTACAGTGGATGCAAGAAGCTTACGGCCTGAAGGCTGACGAGGCGGTGCTGCAGAAGACGCCATTCAGCTTCGATGTCTCGGTATGGGAGTTCTTTTGGCCGTTGATGCAGGGCGCCCGGCTAGTGATGGCGCCACCAGGTGCCCATCGCGAACCGGCACAACTGGTCGAGCTGATCCGTACCTACAAGATCACCACGTTGCACTTCGTACCTTCAATGCTTCAGGCCTTCCTGGCGCATGGCGAGGTAGAAGCCTGTACCAGCCTGACGCGTCTGGTATGTAGCGGCGAAGCGCTACCGGCAGAACTGCAGAATCAGGTATTTGCCCGCTTGCCTCATGCGGCGCTCTACAACCTCTACGGCCCCACCGAAGCGGCCATCGACGTTACCCACTGGACTTGCCAAGACGATGGGCGCAACCAGGTAGCTATCGGCCAACCGATTGCTGGTATCCGTACCTTTGTGTTGGATAGCGATCTTAACTTAGCGCCGCCAGGTGTCGCGGGTGAACTACATCTAGGAGGCATTGGGTTGGCGCGGGGCTACCTACAACGCCCAGATCTTACCGCAGAACGTTTTATTGCTGATCCATTTGTGCCTGGCGAACGCCTCTACCGCACCGGCGATCTGGTGCGCTGGCGAAAGGATGGCCAGCTCGAGTACTTGGGACGACTTGATCACCAGGTGAAGATCCGCGGTTTACGTATCGAGCTGGGCGAGATCGAAGCCGAACTGCTCGCTCAGCCGGCGGTTCGCGAGGCGGTGGTGGTCGCCCAAGAAAAACCTAGTGGCTCTAGGTTGGTAGCCTATGTAGTGCCCCAGACCCACAGTGAACTCGACAGCACCTCACTGCGTGAGGCGCTGGGGCAGCGACTGCCGGACTATATGGTGCCGGGCGTCGTGGTCACCCTCGATGCGTTACCACTGAACCCCAACGGCAAGGTGGATCGCAAGGCCCTGCCCGAGCCGGATTTAGCCAGTGGCTCTCAGTACGAGCCGCCTCAAGGCGAGGTGGAAGAAGCGCTGGCGAAGATCTGGTCAGAGATACTTGGCGTCGAACGGGTGGGGCGGCACGACAATTTCTTTGAGCTGGGTGGCCATTCGTTATTGGCTCTGAAGGTGCTGGAGCAAATGCGGCATCGGGGACTGACGGCGCAGGTGCGCACGCTGTTCAATGCCCGGAATTGGCGTCCTATGCCCAGGCATTGGCGGAAGCACCCGAGCAAGTGGAAGTTATTATCCCGCCCAATCTGATACCTCACGATTGCCAATCTCTTCAGCCTGACATGTTGACGCTAATCAAGCTCAATGCCGAAGAGATCGGCGTGATCGAAGCGGCAGTGCCCGGCGGTGCTAGCAATATTCAAGATATCTATCCGCTGGCATCGCTGCAGGAGGGTATTCTCTTCCACCACCGGTTGCGGCAGCGGGGAGATACTTACGTGCTTCCCTGCCTTCTTGGTTTCGATAGCCGGGAACGGTTGGAAGCATTTATTGCCTGTTTCAATAAACTGATTCACCGCCATGACATCCTGCGTACTGCAGTGCTTTGGGACGGGCTCCGCCAGCCTGTACAGGTAGTTTACCGGCATGCCGAATTAGCCCTCGAATGGCTAGATTTGGATGGAAATGGTTCTCACTGGGTCGCTGAACGGCTGAATGCCGAGGTGGAGCCTGAACATCGTCGTATTGATGTGGGCCGAGCGCCTATGCTACGAGCGGTGGCAGCATACGATGCTGAGCAAAACCGCTGGCTGTTGCAGCTACCTAGCCATCATCTGGTCATGGATCACACCACCCTTGAGTTATTGGTGGAAGAAATTGCTCTGATTCAGCAAGGCCGCGAGGACGAACTGCCCAAGCCGATACCATTCCGCAACTTCGTGGCGCAGGCCCAGCTAGGGGGTAGCCTGGAAGAGCACGAATCCTTCTTCCGCGAGCGGTTGGGCGATGTTGAAGAACCGACGGCTCCCTTCGGGCTACTAGACGTTCGCGGCGATGGCAGCGATATCGAAGAAGTGCACGTTCCTTTGGCTGCGGAACTAGCCCAGCAAGTTCGGCAGCAGGCGAAACGCCATGGTGTTAGCACAGCCAGCCTATTCCACTTAGCCTGGGCCTTGGTGCTCAGCAAAACGACTGGGCATGACGATGCGGTATTTGGCACTGTGCTGTTCGGTCGTATGCAGGGCACTGAAGGGGCCGAACGAGCACTGGGGATGTTTATTAATACGCTACCAGTGCGTATCAAACTGAGGGCTCAAGGTGCCGATAAGTGCCTGCGCCAAACCCACGACGCCCTATCTGAGCTGATGCACCATGAACATGCCAGTTTAGGATTAGCGCAGCGCTGTAGTGGGTTGCCTGGTGGGACGCCGCTATTTACCAGCTTGCTGAACTACCGTTACAGTGTTCCTCAGCAAGAGGGAAACACCGCTCATACCTGGGAAGGCATGGAGGTGCTGGGCGGGCAAGAACGCACCAACTACCCGATTACTATGTCGGTGGACGACCTAGGTAATGACTTCCAATTGGTAGGGCAGGTGAGCCGTATAGTCGGCGCTAAGCGGTTGTGTGATTACCTGAACACAGCCATTGCAGGCATTGTAGAAAATCTGCAAGCGGCGCCTCAACAACCGTTAAGTGAAATCAGTCTGCTCAGAGCAGACGAACAGCAGTTGTTGAACGGGTGGGGAGAGAATACGCAACAGTATTCAGACACTTCTCCCGTCCATCACTTGGTTGAGCAACAGGCTGCGGCAACCCCAGAGGCCACGGCACTCGTATTTGAAGAGCAGTCACTTAGCTACGCCGAACTTAATGCGCGTGCCAACCGTCTGGCCCACTATCTGATCGGGTTAGGCGTAAAACCCGAAACCCGAGTGGGTATTGCCATGGAGCGCTCCATCGGGATGGTGGTGGGGCTGCTGGCGATTCTTAAGGCAGGTGGTGCTTATGTGCCGTTGGATCCGGATTACCCCGCCGAGCGGTTGGCCTATATGGTCGAAGACAGCGGCATTGAGCTGCTGCTTACCCAGCAACATCTGCGTGATACCTTGCCGATGACCGGTGGGCTAAACGTTATTGAACTGGATCGCTTGGATGTGACGCATCATGCGTCAACCAACCCGGAGGTGGCACTGCACAGTGAACATCTCGCCTATGTCATTTACACCTCAGGTTCTACTGGTCGGCCCAAGGGGGTGATGGTGCGTCATCACGCCCTTAGCCACTTCTTATTAAGCATGCAGGAAACCCCTGGCCTAAGCCCAGACGATATTCTGGTGGCGGTGACCTCTCTATCGTTCGATATTGCCGCCCTGGAGCTGTATCTGCCATTGATCAGCGGAGCAAGGGTAGTGCTGGCGAGTCGCGAAACGACTCGAGATGGCAGGGCCTTGGGGAGTTACTCAATCAAGAAAAAGCGACGGTTCTGCAGGCGACACCCTCCGGCTGGCGGTTGCTACGCTCGTCAGGTTGGCCATGGGCGACGGCTCCGCTAATGGATGGCTTTAAGGGGCTATGTGGCGGTGAGGCCTTGCCGCCTGATTTGGCTGAGGAACTGCAAACTCAGGGGATCGAATTGTGGAACATGTACGGCCCCACTGAGACCACGATTTGGTCAGCGACGGATCAAGTGAAGGGCCGCCAAGCTTTCCTGGGAAGGGCGATTGCGGCGACACAGTTGTACGTTTTGGATAGTGCGCTCAACTTGGCACCCCTAGGAGTGGCAGGGGAGTTGTATCTAGGTGGTGTGGGCTTAGCGCGCGGCTACCTGGGCCGTGCAGAACTGACGGCGGAGCGCTTTGTGGCCGACCCCTTTATTGCGGGCGAACGAGTCTATCGAACCGGTGATCTAGTGCGTTGGCGGGAGGATGGCCAGCTTGAGTACTTGGGACGGATTGACCATCAGATCAAAGTGCGCGGTTTCCGTATTGAGCTAGGCGAGATCGAAGCCCAACTGCTAGCCCTGTCGGAGATACGCGAGGCAGTGGTGGTTGCCCAAGAGGGGCCAGGCGGTTCTAGGTTGGTGGCTTATGTGGTTCCCCAAGCCGACGTTGAACTCGATACCACCTCGCTACGCGAAACGCTGGGGCAAAAGCTACCGGACTATATGGTGCCTGGAGTGATAGTCACTCTGGAGGCGCTACCGCTAACCCCGAACGGTAAGGTCGACCGTAAGGCACTGCCCGCGCCGGATTTGGCCAGTAACTCGCGGTACGAGCCGCCCCAGGGTGAGGTGGAAGAAGCGCTGGCGGAAATCTGGTCAGAGACTCTTGGCGTCGAACAGGTGGGTCGCTACGACAACTTCTTTGAGTTGGGCGGGGATTCGGTTCTCAGCCTGCAGATCGTCTCTCGGTCGCAACGGGCTGGTTGGACGGTTACTCCTCGGCAGGTCTTTGAGCATCAGAGCATAGCCCAGTTGGCGCTGCATGCGACCGGTGCACAGGAGGAAGCGCCAAGACGTGAGATTAAGCTCAATGAATTGGCAGATTATCTAAGCGGTGATCAGATCGAAGCCCTAGGCTTAGACCAAGGCAATATCGGAGATGTTTACCCCTGTCGCCTACACAAGAGGGGATGTTCTTCCACTCTCTTGAAGCGGACGAGCCAGGGCTCTACGTCAATCAATTGAATGTAGACGTCAGTGGCCTGGATGCCGATAGGCTAGTGAGGGCTTGGCAAAATATGGTCGAGCGACATGCCATTCTAAGAACGGGGTTCTTGTGGCAGGCGGGTATGGCGCGTCCACTACAGCTCGTCTTTACGAAGGTAGAGCCAGAGATCGTGCAGTTGGATTGGTGCGGTAAGAAGGACGCCCTCGAAGAATCCCTCGCGACCTATGCTGAGCAAGTAATCAAGCGCCAAATTGACTGGCTGACACCACCATTAGCCTGGTTGCATTTGATTCGACTCGATGATGACCGCTACCAACTGATATGGACTCGGCACCATATCTTGTCCGATGGTTGGGCCGAAGCACGTCTAATTAATGAGTGGCTGGCGAGCTACTCGGAAGAGCCCTTGGCGGCCGTTGGGCGGCCCTACGGGGACTACATTCGCTGGTTACAGCGCCAGGATGCCGATTTGACTCAAGCCTTCTGGACATCGGAACTGGCGGGCTGGAGGGGCCGACACTGTTGGCAGAGTCGGCCCGTCAGGAGAATGAGGCCCAGGGCTTCGCCAAACGCTATACCCGTCTAGGACGGCAAGATACCGTGCTACTAAAAGCTGCTGCCCAGCGGCAACGCGTGACTCTAAACACTTTGGTACAGGCAGCCTGGGGTGTATTACTGCAGCGCTACTGTCATCAGGAACGGGTGGTGTTTGGCGCGACGGTATCCGGTCGCCCTCCGAGCCTGCAAGGCGCTGAAGAGATGGTAGGTCTGTTTATCAACACCATCCCTGTGGTGTTGGCGGCGCGGCCTGAGCAGAGTGTTGGTGCTTACTTGCAGAGCGTGCAGGCAACCAATCTGGGCATTCGCGAGTATGAGCATGCCGCGTTAGCAGATATCCAACGCTGGTCGGGGTCATCGGGCCGCGCTCTGTTCGACAGCATCATTGTATTTGAGAACTTCCCCGTCGATAGAACAATGCGTGACCAGCAGCGGCATGGTCTGCGCTTTGGTGAGGTTGCCGGGGAGGGCATAACTGGCTACGCGATGGATCTGCAGGTGGTGATCGACGATGAGCTGGAGATCGAGTACTGCTACAGCCGAAGCGACTTCCCGGAGCTGTTCGTTGATGAACTGAAATGTGCTATGGAGCTGCTCATTCGTCAGATGGCAGAGTCGCCTGAGCGGCCTGTGGGTGAGTTGGAATGGATTGAATCAACTCAATGGGATGCACTAAGTGAATTGAGCCAGAGTGGCCGTAGTGGATTCTCCCGCATGCCTGTGCATCGCCGTATCGCTGCGCATGCTGTTACACGGCCAGATAATATTGTGCTTCGTATGGGTGATCAGGCTTTAAGTCATGCGCAACTCAACGCTCAGGCTAACCGCTTGGCCCATTATCTGCGCGAGCAAGGCGTGGGGCCAGATGTGCGGGTCGGCGTGGCGCTGGAGCGTTCACCCCAAGTCATTGTCACTCTGCTGGCTGTACTGAAGGCGGGCGGCGCTTATGTGCCACTCGATCCGACTTACCCGTCCGAACGTCTGAGTTTTATGATCAAAGATAGTGGCATGGCCCTACTACTAACGCAGCACGTGGTACTGCCGCGCTTGGCAAAGGTGGAGGGTATACCTTATGTAGATTGCGAGGCGCTTGATCTCAGCCGTTATGACGATGCTGATCCCGGTGTGGCCGTGCACGAAGAGTCCCTGGCTTACGTGATCTATACCTCGGGCTCTACTGGTACACCTAAAGGCGTTACGGTGGCTCATGGCCCGCTGGCGATGCATTGCCAGGCGATCAGCGAGCTCTATGATATGGAACCAGACTCCTGCGAGTTACACTTCATGTCATTCTCCTTCGATGGTGCCCATGAGCGCTGGCTGACAGCTCTGTGCTCGGGGATGAGTCTAGCCATTCGGGAAGAAGAGCTATGGACGGCGGAACAAGCCTACACGGCCCTGCAACACTATAGAGCAGCGAACGTGGCTTTCCCGCCGGCCTATTTGAATCAAGTCGCTGACTGGGCAGAAGGGCGTGATGATACGCCACCGGTGGAGTTATACGTTTTCGGTGGTGAAGCGATGCCCAAGACAGCCTATGACAAGGCGCGCCGCACGTTGCGGCCGCGCTGGTTCATCAATGGTTATGGGCCCACCGAAACAGTGGTGACGCCACTGCTGTGGAAGACACCCGCCGAGGAGACCTTTGACTGTGCCTATGCACCGATTGGTCGCCCCGTTGGCGAGCGGTCGCTCTACGTGTTGGATGACAACCTACAGCCGGTACCCAAGGGCGTTGTGGGCGAGTTGTATATCGGTGGCTATGGTTTGGCGAGAGGCTATCTTGGGCGTACCGGCTTGACCGCCGAGCGCTTTGTGGCCGATCCCTTCGATACTTTAGGGGCGTCTCTACCGCACCGGGGATCTGGTGCGCTGGAGAGAAGATGGCAATATGGAGTATATGGGCCGGGCGGATCACCAAGTGAAGGTACGTGGCTTCCGTATTGAGCTGGGTGAGATAGAGGCACGTGCCCGTGAAATACCTGGCGTGAGTGATGTCGCCATCGTTACCCATGAAACCTCGAATGGCCATCAATTGGTTGCTTATTTGGTAGCTGATGAGGAGGCGGATAACGATCGATTAGTGCGCTTTGCACGCCGACACTTCGAAGCGCATCTGCCCGACTACATGGTGCCAGCACATATGATGGTGCTGACAGCCCTGCCACGTATGGTCAATGGTAAGTTGGATCAGTCGGCGTTACCCGAGCCACGGCTGGATGAAAATCGGGAGCACGTGGCCCCTTCTACACCGGAAGCCCGCCAGCTAGCTGAGATATGGCAGGAAGTATTAGGTATCGAGCGGATCGGAGAAACTGATAACTTCTTCGAGCTGGGTGGGGACTCCCTGCTGAGCCTGAAGGTGTTAAGCCGAGTGCGCGCCCTAAAGGAGACTACGCTTGATTTCAAACTACGTGACCTGATGCAGAAGCCGACCATTTCAGGCTTGTTGGGGCTGGGAGAATCATCGGATGCCTTGCTGGATGGTGTGGTTATGCTCAATGGTGAGAGTCAGGGTCAGTCACCGCTGTTTTGCGTGCATGCTGGTATGGGCACCCTTTACGACTATCAGCCGCTGGCACGGCGTTTACAGGGAGTATGCACGGTATATGGGCTGCCGTGTCGGATGCTAACCGATCCTCAGCATTGTGATACGTCGTTGGAAGCGATGGCTCATGACTATGCAGCCACTATCCGTAGCTTGCAGCCTCACGGGCCTTACCGGATATTGGGCTGGTCTCTAGGTGGTACCTTGGCAGCAATGATTGCGGCACGGCTTGAAAAGCAAGGCCAGGAGGTGAACCTGTTGGCGCTGGTGGATCCCTATATCCCCGGTAGCGGCCAGAAGAGCGTTGATAGCTGGCAGGAGGATTTTGCTGCTTATGCGTCGGTAATCTTGCCAGGTATCCCGTCCGAGATGGTAGCCAATATTAACAACGCAACACCTCATGAAGAGCCGGGTGAAGCGGAACTGGCCATTATGCTAGAACGCCTGCTGGCGTCGGATGAGTCCTACGGACGGAAGGTTATGCCGCTCTGGGCGGTGAGGAACTAGCTCGAATCTTCTGTGTAGCGCGGCATCTGAAAAGGCTCTCTGCAGACCGGTGCTTTGCCAGTGTTGGGCTGTGAAGCGGATTGTTGGTGGTCAGAAGGGCGTCCGCAAGAGGAGCGGCAAGCGCTAACTCATCAAGTGGGGCAAGCGCCACGTCGGGCTATTGAAACTTCTGAGGATCACTTCTCGATTGTTGCCAGTGATTCACTGGTGCTACATCTGGTGGAAAAACTGCGAGAGGAGACGCATCCATCGAAGTTTGTAGAGGAGAATTCACCGGCCTAAGAGCCGGTTTTTGAAAAGCATACTTAAACTCTTCTCGACTGCCTAGAGTGAAGGCAGTCGGGAAGTTAAGGAGCCTCTGATTAACGTGATGAGCGCAGGCCAGACAAGGCAAAAATCAACGAAAAACGGAATTTACAGGTTGTAAATGGGCATTTTGAGACGATTTTTAACGCAGTATGGCCAAGCGAAATAGTTGATCAGAGATTTCTTAAGTGTTCTCCAGTGCTTCTTTGAGTGACTCAGCGAAGCGCAGGGCGGAGAAGAACCCACCCCACGGCCAATAATTGACGTCTATACTGACTGGGGGATCATCCAACCAATGCTGCCATAGCCCCGACGTTGGCAAGGCTGAATCAGTTGAGTATTGAGAGTAAGTCGGGTGAAGCAGAATGAACCTACCTTCTAATTGAAACGCCTCTGAAATGGTTAATGTACTGAAGCCCCAGTCGTTAGTAGGGCCTTGCCAGGCATTTTCCAATCCCAACTGAGTGATAACCATATCTTCCAGGCTTCCATGCCCATAAATGCGAACATGTCGGTCGTCTCGAATTTCTACAACCAACAGGGGGTCTACAGGCCTTGCAATCTGTGCCGCTATTACTGCCAGCCTAGTTTGGGCAGATTCAATTAATTCTTGGGCCTGCTGTTGCTGATCGTTCAGCTCCCCTACTTTTCTAGTAAGTTGTTCAAGGTTCTGCCAAATATTTAAGTTTTCTCCAAATAGCGGGATTTTTATTACATCAGCAATACTGGAAAGTTTATTCTCTAAATTCAAATGGGCCGGTGGCGATATTAGAATAGCATCAGGCTCCAACGACGCTAGGTATTCAAAATTGGGCTGAAACCTATTCCCGAGCTCCTGGGTATCGGGCAGTAAAGGCTCTCGGTAGAAGCGCCTATATTGTGCCAAGCCCGCCATCGCTAAAGGAGGCTGTTGCAAAGCAGAAAGTGTATCTGCAATGGCATAGTCAAAAGCGACCAGCTTTTGGGCTCTTCAGCGTTAGCGAATGAGATGAGTAGCGGTAAAAATATAACTAGGAGAAAAATTATACGGCCTGATGGTAGCAAATTACCCATATAGATCATCAATATATTTTCTATTTTGGCTCTTATAAAACAATAACAGGCGGTGAAGCCGCCTGCCATTGTCTCTCTTGGTAATGAGGTTACCACTGATAACTTACTGAGCCTACAATGCTTCTCGGTTCACCATAGAAGCATCCATATGTGCAGGACTCGATATAGGTTTTGTCAGTGAGATTGGTGGCATTCAATGCATACACCCAAGATCCGGTTTCATAACTCACTCGCGTATCGACAAGTGTAAACGACGGCACTTCTCCCGCTACCCAAGTCGCCCGGGTTGGGCCTACGTAGCGAACTCCACCTCCTACTTTCAACCCCGGCAAGCCGAAATCGCCAAAGCGATAATCACTCCATAGCGAGAATTGGTTGTAGGGTGTATTGGCCGTTCTCCTGCCCACCTGATCTGGCGTAACGGGGCTGCTTTTCGTTGTACGCGCATCAGTGTAGGTGTAGGCTGCTACCAAGTTGGCGTTGGGGCCTAGTGCCGTCTTCGCTTCCAATTCGACACCACGTGACCGTACTTCCCCTATCTGTGTCTGGAAGCTGGTGTCCACCGGGTCGGTGACGCTGACGTTTTCCTGTGTCAGCTCATAGGCGGTGGCGGTGAGCATGGTATCCCACCCTTCCGGCTGAAAGCGAACGCCCAGTTCATATTGCTCTCCTCGCGTGGGCTCGAACTGATTACCGTTACGGTCGGTGCCGCTGGTAGGTTCAAACGACTGGCTATAGCTAATGAAAGGCGCCAAACCGTTATCGGCAAGATAGACACCCCTACACGTCCAGTGAAAGCATTATCCGTTTCACGACTCCACTCTGTGGGGCCAAAGTAGGGAGAGGTCTCAGATTCAGTCCAGTCCTGACGTCCTCCCAACATGAAAACCCACTTGTCAGCGATTTTCATCTGATTTTGAGCATACAAGCCAACCTGCTCGCTGCGCTGCTTGGATGACCATGCAAAAGGCTCTGGGTCTCCGAAGTCTCCACTGCCGTAAACAGGATCAAAGAGATCAAGCGGTGGCGCTGTGCGGTTGTAGCGCTCAGTTTCGTGGCGTTGTCGTATGTAGTCTATTCCGATCAAACTGGTGTTGGTGGTATTGCCAGCTCCCCAGTCATATTGCAAGGAAGTATCTGAGGTCAAGCTAGCTGACGAATCGCGGCGATCTTGAGCGAACCTTGCATAGATCCGCTGGTCGCTACTCTGTCCCATATTTATAGAATCGTAAGTCCGGTCGGCTTGGAGTGTCCGCAGGCTATGACGGAGGTGGAGACTGTTAGAGAGGTCGTGCTCAAACAAGTAGCCGATCGAGTAGCGCTCGTTGTCATACCTATCATAGCCGGGCTCTCCAATGAACCGCTCCCGAGGAATGTCACCATTCGGGTTGGGAAGGATGGTGCCGCTGGTGGGGAGCCCGTAAACATAGGCCGTTTGATCACGCTGATACTCACTCAGCAGAGTGAGCGAGGTATCCTCATTTGGCTGCCATTTCAACGCTGGAGCAATATAGGTGCGGTCATCCGGCACATGGTCGATAAAGCTATCGCTATCCCGATGCAGCATGGTCAGGCGGTATGACCAAACACCATCCTCATCCAGAGCATCGGAGAAATCAGCAGATATTTGGCGACGATCAAAGCTGCCCGCCTCGATATTTACCTCGCGCAGGGGCTCGCTGGTAGGGCGTTTACTAACAGCGTTGATCATGCCACCAGGGGAGGCCACCCCATAAAGAATAGAGGACGGGCCCTTTAATACTTCCAATCGTTCCAGACCATAAAGCTCTTGCTGGCCATCATAAAGATTAGATTGGTATTTACTGCCGTCACGATAGGATCTATTAACGGTGAATCCGCGGATTCTGAGTGTTTCAGTGGTGCGATCAGCGCCTTCCTGCCTTGATATACCGGCTGTGTAACCCAACGCTTCATTGAAGTTTCGGGCCCCATAATTTCGAAACTCCTCACTGCTAACTACTGAGATGGACTGCGGGGTCTCGATGATCGGTGTATCGGTTTTGGTGCCTGTTGCGCTGCGGGTGGCAGCAATACCTTGTACTGGCCCCGTTGCTTCTTCATAGAGACGGCTTTCGGTTACTTGCAGGGTAGGCAGTGTGGTGCTTGTATCGCTGCTTTCATTAGGCTGTAGATTATTGCCTT
The DNA here is from genome assembly GCA_004295565.1 of Vreelandella olivaria. Taxonomy (GTDB): domain Bacteria; phylum Pseudomonadota; class Gammaproteobacteria; order Pseudomonadales; family Halomonadaceae; genus Vreelandella; species Vreelandella olivaria. The sequence continues at coordinate 1,030,315 of AP019416.1, forward strand.
GAGCGAGCGCAGCCGGTGCCGTGAATAGCGTCGCAGCGCAGGTATTGGCAATGGCGATGGTGAGCAGTTGCCTGCGCAGGCCGGTACGAAGTTGCTGCATAGTAATCCCCTTGAATGATATTTATGTGTTAATGGTAATTGTTATTATTAGTATTATGTTCTGAATTTGTACTGTCTTGCAACACTCTGTTGCTCAAAATGGTACCTGGGGCAAGAGGCGCCACAGGTACTAATCATGTCGTGCCCCATGGGAGGCAATTAAACTTCAACTGGGCTGAGGGTGCTTACTAAGATGGTGCTGAAGTGCCTTGGCGATATCTGCGCGCACCTGACTGGTGGCATCGGGCGTAATGCTGCCCAGGCGTGCGAAGTCGTGCACCATGCCGGGGTATATGGTCAGCTGAGTATCCACGTTCGCTTGCTGTAAGCGGTTTACGTAGGCGATGCCTTCGTCGGCCAGAGGGTCATGTTCGGCCAGGGCGATGAAGGCAGGCGGTAGGTTATTGAGTTCCGCAGCCTCCAACGGCGCAAAACGCCAGTCGTGGCGCTCCTCTTCGCTATTTAAATAGTGGCCAAACATCCACTGCAGGGTGTCTGCTTCCAGCAGGAAGCCTTGTGCGTATCGACGGTGAGACTCGCTGTCCTGCCAGGCGCTGGTGCAGGGTAGAGCAAAATCTGGCAGCGTGGAGGGTGCCAACCATTATCACGCGCTGACATGCAAAGAGCCGTGGCGAGGGTGCCGCCTACACTGTCACCACCCACGGCGATACGTGAAGTATCGATGCCCATCGCTTCGCCATGCTTCAGCAGCCAGCAATAGGCGTCTTCAGCATCGTGAAAAGCTGTCGGAAACTTGTGCTCGGGGGCCAGGCGGTAGTCGACGGCCAACACTGTGTGGCCAGTCGCTTGAGCGATGCTTTGGCAGAGCGAATCGTGAGAATCCAGGCTGCCCAGTAGGTAGCCGCCGCCATGGAAGTAGAGCAGGGTGGGCGATAAAGACTCCTCGCCTTGGTAGCGGCGTAGTTCAAGAGGGTGCCCATCTCGACAGGTAATGCTCAGTGCCGTTGCATCGTTAGCTATTGGCTCATCAAGCATCTGTGATGATGCCTCGTAGGCAGCGCGTGCCTGTTGTGGTGAGAGCGAGTGGAAAGGCGGATTGCCGCTATCGGCGACCAGGTCTAAGAAAGCGGCGACATCAGGATGTAAGGACATAATGGGCGTAAGTCTCGGTATTAGGGGCCGCTCTGAGAGAGCGGCCATGCGTTGATAGTGCTTGGTTAGTCCGCGCCTACGAGTGAGGGAGTTGATACACCTGAATGGGCGGTTGGCAGTGCCTCATTAAGCACTTCACAAATCTCACTTGTCCGTGCCGCTAAAATCGACAGCAATGTATCGCTTAAGCCGTGGGTGGGCTCGCAGCTGCCTTGCAGGAAAATAGCCGGTTTGAACTCAGGCTTGGTGTAGAGCTGATAGTGGCGGTTGACGGCAAAGTCAGGCAGGTAGTCTGCAACGGGGGCCAGTAGCTGTTTATGGGTGTCGCGTACATAGCCGGTGGCTAACACCACGGCGTCGTAGCGGGTGGACTCGGTATGGCCGTTCTCCAAATCACGCACAAGTAGCTCAACGCCTTCAGGGCTTGCTTCACTGCCGATCACCTCATGGCGGCGGCGGAAGCGGTGGCGGGCCAGGCCGGTCACTTTTGCTGATAGAACACATCGTAAATCTCCTGAATCAGCGCCAAGTCTGGGGCTGAGTAGTTGGTGCTTTTGTACTCCTGCAGTAGCGCTTCCCGCTGGCCGGTGGGGTTGTTGAATACGTAGTCGGTGTATTCGGGGTTGAAGATTTCATTGACGAAAGGGCTATCGTCCGAGGGTTTAAAGGCCCATGCCCGGCTAATAAGTTCCACCTGGATGCCTTCACGACCGTGCAGATCCAGGAATATCTCAGCGGCGCTCTGGCCCGCACCGATCACGGCGATGCGTTTGGGGACGTCTTGCTTTGCCAGCTCCCGGAGGTAGTGGCTGGAGTGGAAGACCCTTGGGTCGTCTTTTAGCCCGGCGAAGCATTCAGGCACATTGGGCGCGCCGCCCACGCTGATCACCAGTGAACGGGTGAGCCTTTTCCTGTACCGCGCCGTTCTCATTTCGTGAACGCACGCGGAGGTAGGCGACCTCTTCGTTGTCCGTTTCGGGCAGCACTTCAAACACATCCTCTCCATAGGTGCACTGGTGTTCAAAGTGGCTGGCCGTCCAGCTTAGGTAGTCATTGAACTCGTGGCGGCTGGGGAAGAAGGTCTGCAGATTGATAAAGTCCTGCAGGCGGCCTTTGCTGTGGAGGTAATTGAGAAAGCTGAAACGGCTCCCTGGGTTACGTGGCGTGACCAGATCTTTGAGAAAAGAGATCTGCATATGGGCATTATCCAGCAGCATATGCGGGTGCCAAGCAAAGCAGGGCTGACGCTCAATAAAGAGGGCATCCTTCGCTTGCCCTGCTTGGCGCTGTTCGTCGAGCGCAATGGCCAGGGCAATATTGGAGGGCCGAAGCCGATGCCGATCAAGTCGTGAATATGCATAAGAGTCCTTGTGGCTAATATGTCAATTAAGAACACCGAAGTGCGGCGCACTGACTTCCTTACTTAAGGACGAATGAGAATGATGCTTGTTTAGATAAATATTGTTTAACTTTTTTGCGTGAGCGGTTCGTCTTTAGAGGCAGGTGTCGATTTTCAATTGCTTTCCAACGAGGTGAATGTGCTTCTCTATCTGATTCGTCGAACCCGTGGGCTGATGACGGCCGCCGCTATCGCAGGCATTCTTGCAGGGGTTTTTAGCGTGCTGCTGATTGCCCAAGTCAATGTGTGTTAATCAGAGATGCCGCCAGCCAAGCCAATGCTGCCTGGGTTTTAGCGGGGATTGCCGTGACCCTAATGACCTGCCGACGGCGCTGTTTGAGCGGCTGGGGCGGCGCGCCCTGGCCGAGTTATGCAGTTTTGTCGCCCAATGCGTGGCCGAGTCCCCCTTTGCTCAGTTCGAGCGTGGCCGAGTCCCCCTTTGCTCAGTTCGAGCGTGGCCGAGTCCCCCTTTGCTCAGTTCGAGCGTGGGCAGTGAGCGGATCTAGTCGGAGCTCACAGAGCACAGCAACAACGTGGCGTGCTCATTAGCTTGTCGAGTATTTTGGCTAATACGGTCATCGTGGTGGGATATTTGGGCTACTTGCTGATGCACGACCTACCTTGTCGAGTGCTGAACCCGTAGTATCGTGATATTTTCCAGGGTAATGGCTGATGCTATGGAGTTGACAGTAGGCGTTGCCATGCACAATGTTGAGGTGGCTTTACAGCTTTTTCTTGGCATAAATATTTTTTAGTCGGCGGTTCTCATCCAGTAGCTCTTTGATCAGCGAGGTATCTATGCTGTAAATAATGGCGCTACTCACACCATCTTCGCAGTAAGGGTATAAAATGGAGGCATTGGTCTCAGACTGCTTGAGGATTGCCAAAGTTTGGCTATTGGAGACACGTAACTTTTGCATAGAAAGACTTTTTTCATTGGTACTTTCTGCCCACAGCCGCTTCTAATGCCCAATGGACTTGAGATTTTACCTCCATTCTATAGATCCAGTATGATTAGGAAGCTGTGATATCGTTTTTAGAGCTTCCAACCCCTCGTGAAGCGTAGGAAAGAGGCTTTTATTGAAGTTTCTCCACCGTAATTCAATGATGGAGTCATCTGGTTCGATATGAGTTTCCAATAGGTCGTAGATGACTTCGCCAGAATCAATTCCGCTGTCGACAAAATGGAGTGAGGCGCCAGTCTTGTTGATAGCAGGAGCGCTTTCGGTTTCCATTGTCTGCCAGTTGATAACTTTTTTTCCTTGAGCTCCGTACAGAGCATCAAGTGTTGCAGTGGCACCCCGTCTTTGATAAGGGGTGTCTGGGCGCGTAATACCGGGATGGATATTGACGATCTTGCGATAAAAAGGGCTCTGGGGGCGGATTAGCTCGTCTAGAATGACTAATAGTCCGTCAAGGACGACGACGTCTGCTTCGACTGCCACTAACTTCTCTAGCAAGCTTTTTTCAAACGTTGACTTCGAAGGGAGTCTATCGGGTGAGTCGCTTGGTAAGCGTCGGTAAGTGGATGGTATAGAGCAAAAGAGGTCGTCAATGTGGCCTCCCTTCACAAAGAGTTCTTGTGGCAATATCCATGGCTTTCCAGGTTGACGACAGAAACCATAGTCTTTGAGCTTCTCTTGGTCTTTTATTGAGCCTTCATCGTCATCATAAATCACTGTTTCCAGAGAGTAGGCATCGCCTAGCGGAGTCTCATTGAGAGATGTCACCAGATGTTCAAGGGGTGACATCATGTACTGTTTCTCCCCCTTATACTCAATGTGTTGCCCAGCTTTATCGGCTGCAGCATTTCTCAGTGACAGGATATAAGCTAGTTTGAGTTTAGACATGTTTTATCCATGTTTTCGAAGAGTAGATGTTAGTTTTAAGGCTCATCAGTCATGCTGACTTAGTGCCTGTGCTTCAACCGAAACGGTATTCAAGAACAGCATCTAGTTGTGACGCCCAGTGGCCAAGAAGTGGCCTGACCACTGGTATGATTTATGAAAGTGAGTTGGTGAAAACTAAGGTGTAGCAGCCGCCTCCTTGCAGGGAGAAGGGGCATATAAGGCAGTGGTCTGATCTAGTGCATCACAAATCTCACTTGTCCGTGCCGCCAAAATCGACAGCAGGGTGTCGCTTAAGCCATGGGTGGGTTCGCAACTGCCTTGCAGGAAAATAGCCGGTTTGAACTCAGGCTTGGTGTAGAGCTGATAGTGGCGGTTGACGGCAAAATCTGGCAGGTAGCCCGCAACGGGGGCCAGCAGCCGTTTATGGGTGTCGCGCACATAGCCGGTGGCTAATACCACGGCCTCGTAGCGGGTGGACTCTGTATGGCCGCTCTCCAAATCACGCACATTTAGCTCAACGCCTTCAGGGCCTGCTTCACTGCCGATCACCTCATGGCGGCGGAGGAAGCGGTGGCGGGCCTGGCCGGTTACTTTTGCTGGTAGAACACATCGTAAATTTCCTGAATCAGCGCTAAGTCTGGGGCTGAGTAGTTAGTGCTTTTGTACTCCTGTAGCAGCGCTTCCCGCTGGCCGGTGGGGTTGTTGAACACGTAGTCGGTGTATTCGGGGTTGAAGATTTCGTTAACAAAAGGGCTATCGTCCGAGGGTTTAAAGGCCCATGCCCGACTAATAAGATCCACCTGAATGCCTTCACGACCGTGCAGATCAAGAAAGATCTCAGCGGCGCTCTGGCCCGCACCAATCACAGCGATGCGTTTGGGGGCGTCTTGCTTTGCCAGCTCCCGAAGGTAGTGGCTGGAGTGGAAGACCCGCGGGTCGTCTTTTAGCCCGGCGAAGCATTCAGGCACATTGGGCGCGCCGCCCACACTGATCACCAGTGAGCGGGTGAGCCTTTCCTGCACCGCGCCACTTTCATCCCGTGAGCGAACCCGGAGATAGGCGACCTCGTCATTGTCAGTTTCGGGCAGCACTTCAAACACATCCTCGCCATAGGCGCACTGGTGTTCAAAGTGGCTGGCTGTCCAGCTTAGGTAGTCATTGAACTCGTGGCGGCTGGGGAAGAAGGTCTGCAGATTGATAAAGTCCTGCAGGCGGCCTTTGCTGTGGAGGTAATTGAGAAAGCTGAAACGGCTCCCTGGGTTACGTGGCGTGACCAGGTCTTTGAGAAAAGAGATCTGCATATGGGCATTGTCCAGCAGCATATGCGGGTGCCAGGCAAAGCAGTGCTGGCGTTCAATAAAAGGGCATCCCGCGCTTGCCCTGCCTGACGTTGCTCATCAAGCGCAATGGCCAAGGCAATGTTGGAGGGCCGAAGCCGATGCCGATCAAGTCGTGAATATGCATAAGAGTCCTCGTGGCTGACGTGTTTATGGGGTGAAGCGTGGGTCGGGTCGTGGCGCAGACCCAGGGTGCGGAGGCAGCGGAATCCAACTGCGCTCGTTAAAAAGTGTTCGCGTAGCTGCATGCCCAGCATGGCCCGCTTATGGGGGAAATCGAACGCCTTGACATGGGCATAACCGCACTGGGCAGGTTGCGCAGCATCTTGGCGTTATCCACGCGGGGCTCGATCACCAAGCGCTGGGTGCGGCAGTCATCCAGAAACAGATAGTGCGAGATGGAGGGCATCCAGGCAGCGACATAGGGTTGCCCACGAAAAGCGGCCTCGCCGATCAGCACGTGCCAGCCGCGATCAAAGTCATCGGCAGCGTAATAAGCGCCGATGCTATCCTCCTGGCCCAATAGGTCTCGAAGTAGCCGAAGGGTTCGCCGTCGATACAACCAATCAGCGGTACAACGCTGGGATTTTGCAACGTGCGCTCCAGCCGTTCGCGGTGCTGTTGCAAGTCACCCTGCTCTTCCCAGAAGTGGGCGACAACCGGGTCGTTCATCCAGCGGTTAAAGCGTTCAAGGTCAAGTTCCAGGTCAAGCACTCGGAAACTCAGGGTGGCATTCAGCCAGGCAATATGGCGCTGATAGACCGTGCCGCTGGGGCGCGGCGGGCGGCGTGGATGACGTTTTCCATTCTCCACGATCGGCTGCTGCGGATAGGGGGAAGAGGAGGTGAGCCAAAGCGTGGGCAACTGCCAAAACAGCTCCGCGTAGGCCCAGAGTTTGCCATGGGGATCTTTAACCGCGATTCCGTTGGCACACAGAGTGGGGTGTAAAACCGTGGGGAGCTGTAAACGAAGCACTACAGCCCCTGGGTGAAAGGCAAAAGCCCCTTCGATAGCCGCCAGTAACGCCTGAAGAGGGGGTGCTGAACGCTGTGACCACTGCAGCATCAAGGTGCTGTTATCGTCTACAACCAGCCACTCAAGACGCTCTTGATGTCCTTCCACATAAAGTGTCTGCGTGGTTATCTCATAGGTAACTTGATAGAAGCACCCCTCAGGGCGTGAGAGTAGCGAGGCCTCCGTGTGGCTTGCAGAGGGTATGTGTACCTGTGGTTGTGCCTGGACAGAACTGGACACCGCTAAGCTCCTATCAATAAGAACGAGTCAAAGAAACGAATAAAAAAACAGCAAAAAAATCACCCCATCGGAGGGCGGTCTTACTGACTTCATTATCTAAGGACGAATGAGAATGAGGCTTGTTTACATAAATATTGGTTAACTTTTTGCGTGCGCGGTTCGTCATTAGAGATAGGTGTCGGTTTTCAATCGCTTTCCAACGAGGTGAATGTGCTTTCCTATCTGATTCGTCGAACCCGCGGGTTGATGACCGCTGCTGCGCTGGCCAGTATTCTCTCGGGGCTTTTCAGCGTGCTGCTAATTGCCCAAATCAATGTGGCGTTAACCAGCGATGCCGCTAGTCGCGCTAGTGCTGCCTGGGCCTTTGCGGGCATTGCCGTGACGCTAATGCTCTGTCGGATGGTGTCGACGGCGCTGTTTGAGCGGTTGGGGCAGCGTGCGCTGGCCGAGTTACGCAGTTTTGTCGCCCATTGTGTGGCTGAGACCCCCTTTGCTCACTTCGAGCGTGTGGGCAGTGCGCGGATCCAGTCGGCGCTCACCGAACACAGCAATAACGTGGCGGTATTGTTCGTTAGCTTGCCGGTGATTTTGACCAATACGGTCATCGTGGTGGGGTGCTTGGGCTACCTGGCGATGCTCTCATGGCAGGTGTTCTTATTTGCTTTAGGGGTGATTGGGCTGGGTGCTGTCGGTTATCACCTGGTGCATTTACGCGCTATTCACTACCTCCAGAGTGCGTCGTCAGAGCAGGATCGCCTGTTTGGTCATTTCCGCGCACTGACCGATGGGGCAAAAGAGCTGCGCCTGCACCAGCGCAAGAGCCGGGTCTTTATGGATCATATACTCGGGGAGTCGGTTGAAGGCGTGCGGCGGCTGCGTACCTATGGCATGTCGCTGTTCGTGATCTCGACCAGTTGGGGCAGTTCCTGATGTACGCCTTTATTGGCTTGGTGCTGTTTGTATTGGCAGGCGATGGGCCTAATCAAACCCAGGTAATGACCGGTTTTGCCCTGGTGTTTGTGTTTATGGTGACGCCCTTGGAAGGGTTGCTGATCAATATTCCGCGGATCAATATGGCGCGGGTAGCCGCTAGCCGAATTGACGACATTACCCGCGAGATGCCTCATGGGCAGGAGCGGCAGGCGTCACCTCAGATGCCTGATTTTCAACGTCTTGAATTGCGCGACGTCACCCATCAGTACTACCACGAGCAGAGCGATGACTTCTTTGAGTTGGGGCCGATTAATCTGAGTTTTACGCCGGGGGAAGTGGTGTTTCTGGTGGGGGCAACGGTAGCGGCAAGACCACGCTGGCCAAAGTGGTAGTGGGGCTTTACCCACCGGAGGGTGGCGAGGTGTTGCTCAATGGCGAACCTGTCGAGGCGGATGGCTGGGATGCTTACCGGCAGCTCTTCTCGGTGGTGTTCTCGGACTTCCATCTTTTCGAGCGTCTGTTGGAAGCGCCGCGGGAAGACCTCGACGAAGAGGGCAACCGTCTGCTGGCCAAGTTGCATTTGCAGCACAAGGTGCGCGTTGAGAACGGTGCGTTCACTACCCAGGCACTCTCCCAGGGCCAGCGTAAGCGCTTGGCACTGGTAGTGGCCTACCTTGAAGATCGCCCGTTTTTGGTGTTTGACGAGTGGGCGGCGGATCAGGATCCGTTATTCAAGGAGGTGTTCTACTGCGAGGTATTGCCCGAGCTAAAACGCATGGGCAAAGCGGTGCTGGTGATTACCCACGATGACCGCTATTTCCACCTCGCAGATCGATTGGTGCGGCTAGAGAGTGGCAAGCTGTTGGCGACAGAACTGTCGGCGGGCGCTGAGGTGGAGGTGGCACCCTCAGTGGCCACTTGACACCATACGCGCCAATACCTTGTCCTTGAGCCAGAAGCGGTGAATCAACGCCATCGCAATATGGCCGATGACTAATCCACATAGTAGCCACGAGAGTGGGCCGTGAAGAAGGTCGGCGGGGACGATCATCCAGGTGATGTCGCGTTCGGCTTCGGGCACTAGCTCTATGCCATAAAAGCGCAGCGCCCCGCCACGGCCGTATTGGCGCAAAATGGCGAAAGCAGGCAGCCACAGCAGGAGCGCATAAAAAGTGATATGTACAAGGCGCGCTATGCGGCCACCCCATCCGAGCGGCTGCGGAGGACGCTGCTTGCGGTTGACCCATGCCCAACTAAGGCGCGCCAGCGTCACGATCAGAATCAGAAACCCTAACGAGCCATGAGGCCCAATGCTCGCCAACAACAGCGTGATAGCGTTTTCGCCCATTCCCCGCCAAGCCAGCAACACAGTAAATTGCAGTGTGACCAGTGCGGCGGTCAGCCAGTGCAGCGTACGACTTATGCGCCCGTAGTGGCTGGTGCTGTCTCGCCAGCCAATAGGCGTTTGTTGAGCTGGCTTGCTTATATGATTACTGTTTAACGCCGTGCTGTTTGCTGCTTCTTTAGCCATTAGATTTACCCTGGCGCCAGTAGCCCATGCTGGTGACGTACTGTTTGGGGAGACCGCACTCGTTAACCAAGTAGCGGCGCAGCTTCATGGCGACCTTGGTTTCAGCGGCGATCCAGGCGTAGAAGGGCGCGCTGTCGTCCAGAGTGGCGGGTTCCCAGAGTGGGCCGTCCTCATCGTCGCTTTCGTCGTTGGTCGTGGCGCTGGTAGTGGTATTAGCAGGCACGCCGCCTAGCGCTTGAATTTCCTTATGCAAATCAATATCGCGCACTGCTCTCATCAACAGCTCACCGTGCTGGCAGCCGGGTTCAGCATCACGGGTCAGCCAGTGCAGCTTAGCGGCTTGGGGCAGCAGCTGAACGTCGTCACTGCGGGGCACTTCGAACAGCGCTTCGACCCTGGGTTTGAGCGGCAGGTCATCAAGGGTTTCAAGAATGCCTGCGGCGGCGGGGAGGGCGGTTTCATCGGCGATGATCAGAATACGGCGCACGTCTTGGGGGGCTTCCACTCGTAACCCAGCTTTGGGCCTTCGGCATTGGCGTCGGGGGCTGTCATGGCCAGGCGGTCGCCGGGGCGGGCGTGCATTGCCCAACGCGAGGCGGGGCCATTGTCGCCGTGGAGCACAAATTCAACGTCTACCTCGGCCTTCTCCGGCCGCAGGGCGCGAATGGTATAGGTGCGCGCAGAGGGCCGCTGGGCATCTGGTAGTGCGCGATAGGCGCCGTACCAGTCGTGCTCTTCCAGCTTGGCGATCTCAAACAGCGGGTCGAGGCTGCCACCGCCTTCGGGAAAGAACAGTTTGACCCGCTGATCCGGGGCGTAGGTCGCCATGTGGCCAACGTCTGGACCGGTAAAGGTAAACCTGACAAGCGAAGCGCTGACCTGGGTGCGCCGGGCGAGGGTAATATCGAAAAGCTGGTAGTTATGTTTGGCTGCCATGGTGGTGTCTCCTTTACTTGTGCATAAATCAAGGAGTCAATTGTAGTGCTAATTATTATCATTTAGAATCGTTGTCAATAATTTAATCATTAACCTCTAGAAAACAGTAAGGCTAAGACAATGATTCTGCTGCCTATCACGTCCCGCTTGGCGAACGGCACGGCCACCACAAAAGGGGGCCCGCTATGCTAGGTGCCGCGCAAGTTGCTCAACGAGTGGGAGGCATGTCGCCTGCGAAAGCCTGCCTATTGCTTAGCCTGCCGATGGTGGTGCTATTTTGGATTGGCCTAGAGGGCCAAGGCGGTTTTGCGCTGGGCTTGCAGGCGTTAGTGGCGCCTTCCTTTGAGAACGTTGACGAGCTACTGCTCTACTACGCCTGGTGGCCGCGCCTCTCAATCGCGCTGCTGGCCGGGGGCGGTTTGGGGCTGGCGGGTGCTCATGCAGCAGGTGCTGCGTAACCCCTTGGCGTCGCCCACCACTCTGGGGGTGGCGTCGGGCGCTAATTTGGCGTTGATGACTGCCACTTTGCTGGCGCCAGGGCTGCTTGTGGTTGGGCGCGAATGGGTGGCCTTGTTGGGCGGCGCGCTGGCGGTGGGGCTGGTTTTCCTGCTCTCCTGGCGGCGCGGTTTGGCCCCTATTGTGGTAGTGCTGTCGGGTCTGGTGGTCAATTTGTATTTGGGGCGCTCTCCACTGCGTTGTTGCTGTTTAACCACGAGGCGCTCTCCGGGTTGCTAATTTGGGGCGCGGGCTCGCTGGCGCAAAATGGCTGGGATGGCGTGGCTATTCTCTGGCCACGACTGGCGGTTAGCTGCGTAGCAGCGTGGTTTTTGCTGCGCCCCTTGGCGGTGTTGGAACTGGACGATGCCAGCGCGAAGAGCCTGGGGTATCGCTGACCTATTTACGCTTTGCGGGCATGGGGCTGGCGGTGTTTATTACCGGCAGCATTGTCAGCGTGGTGGGCATCATCGGCTTTATCGGCCTGGCCGCACCTAACATTGTGCGTATGGCCGGGGCGCGCCGGTTGGGCCCACGGCTAATCTGGTCGACGCTATTAGGGGCCGTGCTGCTGGCCACCACGGATCTGCTGCTGCAGCAGTTCGGCGGCATGGTAGCGGCCTTTATCCCTACCGGGGCGATTACCGGTGCCTTAGGGGCGCCACTGTTAATGTGGCTGATTCCGCGCCTTAAACTGCAGGGCGACCAGCCGCCTAAAGGAGCGGGCGTTTTCGCCCATCGTCACCCGACGCCTTCTCGGTTAGCGGCTGGACTAATCCTCGCGCTACTGGGTGCCACGCTGCTTGGGTTGCTCGTTGGCCAAGGTGTCGATGGCTGGTACTTGCTGTCGCCGGATAACTGGAACGTGATGCAGTGGCGAATGCCGCGAGTGATGGCGGCCGCCGCCAGCGGGTTAATGCTGGCGATTGCCGGGACGATTCTCCAGCGTCTTTCCGCCAACCCCATGGCCAGCCCCGAAGTGCTGGGTATTAGCGGTGGCTGTGCCATTGCGCTGATTTTGGGGATTTTCCTGCTGCCCGCGCCGACCAACGCGATGCTAATCGGGGTCGGTACCCTGGGGGCTTTCGCGACGTTAGTGGTGCTAGTGGGCATCAACCGCAAGAGCGGTTATCTCCCCGAGCGCTTACTGCTCACCGGGGTGGCGGTCAGTGCGCTGTTTGACGCCGTGCGCAGCGTAATGCTGGCGGGCGGCGACCCCCGCGGCCAGCAGGTGATCGCCTGGCTGGCGGGGTCTACCTATTACGTGGATATCACCAACGCCGTGGTGGTCGGGGGCATTGCTGCGGTATTGGCATTGATCACGCTACCCTTTACCCGCTGGCTGGATATCTTGCCCTTAGGCGCACCGACGGCCAAGGCGCTTGGGGTGACCCTTAACCGTGCCCGTTTAGCGCTGCTACTGCTCGTTGCACTGCTCACCGCCTGTGCCACCCTAGTGGTGGGGCCGCTGTCGTTTATTGGCCTGCTGGCTCCCCATATGGCGCGCTTGGTGGGCTTCTCACGCGCAGGGCAGCACCTGCTGGGGGCGGCATTGATCGGCATGCTGCTGATGGTGCTGGCGGACTGGGTCGGCCGTCAGATTATTTTCCCTTATGAGATACCAGCGGGCTTGGTCGCCTCTTTGATTGGCGGCGCTTACTTTATGTGGGGGCTGCGGCGGTTGTAGTCATCTTTGCTTTTAGCACGCGCTTTTAGCATTCAGCGAAAACAAGATGCCGGGGAGTTGTGGTCATGGAGCTGTTAAGGATTGTATGGCGTGATTACCGCTGGCCTTTTGTGGCCGTAGTGCTGCTTAGCCTGGCAAGCGCTGGCTTGGGCATCGGTGTTATCGCCTTTATCAATCAACGGCTGCTGGGCACCTTCACCGATCCCTGGCGCATCCTGCCCGAATTCCTGGGGCTGATAGCGCTGCTACTGGTTATTACCCTGACATCACAGTTGGCGCTGACCACCCTGGGCCACCATTTCGTCTATCGGCTGCGGGGCAGTTGATCAAGCGAATTCTGGATACCAATATCGAACGCGCTGAACAGATTGGCAGTGCGCGTTTGTTGGCGAGTCTCTCCACCGATGTGAGTTCAGTGACCGTTGCGTTTATACGCTTGCCGGAACTGGTGCAGGGCGGGGTGCTGACGGTAGGCGCCACGCTTTACTTGGCGTGGCTTTCGCCTGCCATGCTGGGTGTCACTGCGCTTTGGGTGATCGTGACTATTTTAATTGGCATACGCTTGGTGGCTCGGGTCTATGGGCATATGGCCAAGCTGCGCGAAATACAGGATCGTCTCTACGCGGATTATCAGTCGGTGATCGAGGGGCGCAAAGAGCTGGCGCTCAACCGTGACCGCGCCGAATGGCTGTATCGCGATGTCTATACGCCTAACGCAAAGGATTGTCGGCGTCATTTTATTCTTGGCGATACCTATCATCTGAGCGCGGTGAACTGGTTCAATATTATGATGCTGGGCGCCATCGGTGTGGCGTTCTTTTGGCTAACGGCCTGGGCTGGGCGTCTGTGCAGGTAGCCACGACGTTCTCCCTCACGCTGCTGTTTCTGCGTGCGCCGCTGATGCAGGCGATAGGCGCCTTTCCGACGTTGATTAATGCCCGGGTGGCATTCGAAAAGATCAGCAGTTTAGACCTGGCCGCACATCGTGAGGCATTCGGGCACTCTGCATTGCGCCATAATTGGCAGGCGCTGACCCTGGAGCAGGTCAGCTATCGCTACCCGGATGAAGAGTCGCGGCCGGGCTTTGCTATTGGCCCAATCGATCTAACCCTAAAGCGCGGCGAGGTGGTGTTTCTGATTGGCGGCAACGGCAGTGGCAAATCGACCCTGGCGAGACTGCTCACCGGGCTTTACCAGCCGCAAAGCGGCTGCGTACGGGTCGATGGCATGCCGCTACGGGAAGAGGACTGGACACGCTATCGCCAACACTTCTCAGCGATTTATACCGACCTGCATCTATTTGACCGATTGATGGGCCCCGCAGGCGAGTCACCCGACCCGGCGCTAATGGAAGAGTGGCTGGCCGCACTGGGCATGCAGAGCAAGCTCGACTTCGACGGTGATCGCATCACTAACACCAACCTCTCCCAGGGCCAGCGCAAGCGCCTGGCGATGCTGTTGGCGGTGGCCGAGCAGCGCGACCTGTTGCTGCTGGACGAGTGGGCCGCTGACCAGGATCCTCAGTTCCGCCGGGTCTTTTACCGCGAGCTCTTGCCGCAGTTGCGAGCACTGGGCAAGACGCTGGTGGTGATCAGCCACGACGACCACTACTTCGACCAGGCCGACCGGCTACTGGAAATGCGCGGCGGGCAGCTAGTTGAACTCACTGGTGAGCAGCGGGAAGCCGCCAGCCGCGATGCGGTGGCTAGGGTAAGTGGGTAATTAATTGATTAACACGGGTGTTTGGGCATAGCCAGTTGTAAGACCTTTGCTTCGTCGAGGGGCTCGTTGAGCGAACACACCAGGGTGATTACCGATCTTAGCATTCGACACTATTTTTAAATTTTAGCTATAAGGAAAGCTAATGGCCCATTAGTAGTATGATTTTTAGTTATCTAAGTTCCCCGTTACTTTAGCGTCACGGTTGGTTAAAGCGACACTTGGGGACAAAGCAATGTGGGAGAGTTATATCACCGGGCTGGTGGTGTTCGGCGGCATTATCATGGCGATTGGGGCGCAGAACGCCTACATTCTGGGGTTGGCGATTCGCCGCGAGTACCACTGGTGGTCGGCGGGGCTTTGCATAAGCGCGGATATTATTCTGCTCACGGCGGGTATGTTTGGTGTGAGCGCCTTTCTGCTGACGATGCCCAGCGCTATGGACGTCATGCGCTGGGTGGGTGTGGTGTTCTTAAGCTGGCTAGCGGCGCAGGCGTTGTTTAGAGCCGTTAGCGGGCGGCAGGGGTTAAGCGCTGAAGCGGGCAAGGCGCGTAGTTTAACCAAAGTGATTTTGGCCACCCTTGCCGTCACCGTGCTCAATCCTCAGGTGTATCTGGATACGCTGCTGCTGATACCTGCCATTGGCGCTCAGCAGGAGAGCGCCGGTGTGTTTGTGGCAGGGGCTTCTACCGCCTCCATACTCTGGTTTAGCCTGCTGGCATGGGGTGGTGCCGCGCTCTCGCCTTGGCTTTCAAAACCTATCGCGTGGCGCACTATCGATGGCCTGATTGGCTTGATGATGGCGGGCATCGCCATTCATCTCGCCTTTAATGCCGGCTGAAATAGCTCTCTATTACCGCGACGGTCGTATCGATACACGCATCTTCTTAGACCTTTACTCCGTGAACCAGCGGCGGGCGTTGTGGTAACAGATATCCGCAATGATCTCATCAAGCAGTTTGTGGTCATTCGGTGCTAGCCCCTCAGCAACCCAGCGCCCGACGATACGGCATAGCAGCCTTCTGAAATACTCATGGCGGGGAAAGGACAAAAGGAGCGGCTGTCCGTTAGCATGCCGGTGAAGGTCGACAATAAACCCATTTGCGCCAGGTGGTTCATCTGGTTTTCCATGCCGTCAAGCTGGTCATTGAACCACCATGCCGTCCCCGCCTGTACCTTGCCTGCTATGCCACCGCTTTGAAAGTTACCCGCCGTGGTGACGATGATGGGGTTTTTACTGGGATCCAGCGCATAAAGGATGGTGCGCGGCAGCTCATTGGTGCTATCCATGCGATCCAGCAATTTGTTTAACGGCTCGGCAATGGGCTTATCTTGAATGGAATCAGCCCCTGAGTCGCTGCCAGCTGAGCGGAATATTTGCGTACTGTTATTGCGCAGCGGCCCGATGTGCAACTGCATAACAAGGTCTGCTCGGGAGTATGCGCGGCCTAGTTCTACCAAGACGGCCATACGGAAGCTCTCGGCTTCGTTTGGCGCTAAGGCTTTGCCCTGGCGGCCTTTTTCCAAAATGGCATCAAGCTGGCTAGCGCTTAGCTCATCGGCCTGTTCTAGCTGCCCAATACCGTGGTCGGCGGCACGGCAGCCGTTGGCAATGAAGTACTCCAGGCGATCCGTGAGTGCGCTTACCAGATGCTCGAAGGTGCTGATGGCTTGTCCGGTCAAGGTCTCCAGCTTTTCAAGGTAGGCGCTGAATCCCAAACCTTCGATGGCCAGCGCACGATCCGGGCGAAACGTAGGCACCATGGTAAGCCCGCCTTTGTGTGGCGAGGCAGCAAAGGCTTGGTGGTGCTCAAGGCTGTCGAGGGGATCATCGGTGGTGCCAATGAGTTCGACCTTCATTTTCTTTAGCAAGCCCTGGGCGCGGAACTCAGGCTGGCTCAGCATTGCTTGCGTGGTTTGCCAAATCTCCTCTGCGCTGTCGCCGTTGATCAACTTGCCCTCATCACCAAAGTAGCGCCACAGTTCGAGATGGCTCCAGTGGTGCATGGGGTTGCCAATTGCCTTAGGCAGAATCTGGGCAAACGCCTGAAATTTCTCTTTGTCTGTTGCGCTACCGGTAATGTGAGATTCAGGGACGCCCGCCCAGCGCATGACACGCCACTTGTAATGGTCATGGCTCAGCCATAGGTCGCCCAGGTTGTCCCAGCTGCGATTGTTAGCCACTTCTTCGGGCGGAAGATGGTTGTGGTAGTCAATAATCGGCAAGTCCGCGGCCACATCATGGTAGAGGCGACGTGCTGTTTCTGTATCCAGCAAGAAATCAGTGTGTAGGTAGTTATTCATAGAAAAGCCTTCTGGTTTAACGTTTCAGCAATAGCGGCTCGTGCAAAAGCGCCAAAGTAATGTGTTATCACTGCTCACGACGCTTCTCCCACGGTGATTAGACCGCCATGCTCTATGACGCGGCCACCGTAGTTCAAGGGGCGGTTTTCTCCTGCAGGTAGCACTATATTGAGCTGTGAAAAAGGCACAGGCATATTGCCAGCATGGCTGATTTGCAGTTCCAGACCATGCTCATCGCCGCTAAGCAGTAGAGAGGTAACGCAGTGTGGGCCATCTTGCTCTCGCCGTCATCGTCATAAATAAGCGAGGTGCAGGAAAAAGATCCAGGCTGGGGAAACAGTGCCAACGTTCGGCCAACTTGTGCCTCCCGCGTTGCTTTCGTGGCTTCATTAGCAAGCGGCAGTATTGATCCCGCCTTAACAAACAGCGGCATATCCGCCAATGTAACCGGCTTCTCGAACCAGGTTCCAGGGGCATGCAGTTGGCCTGTCCAGTAGTCCCACCACCCTGCATGATTCTCGGGCAGATAGATGCGCCGCTTATCTGCACCTTGCTCAACCACAGACGCCACGAGTAAATCCCTTCCTAGAAGGAAATCGTCGGTGTCTGCATAGGTCTGTGCGTCATTCTCATGGTCGAGAAAGGTGGGCCTTAGCATGGGTTCGTGGTTGTTTACTGCCTGCCAAAGGCAGGTATAAAAATAAGGCAGCAAGCGGTAGCGGAATTGGATAGCGGCTCGGATGCCTTCAGCAGCGCTGGTGCGTCCAAGGCTCGGTTACAGAGCCATCGTTGTTCCAGCTGTGAATGGAGAACCGGGGATGAAATATGCCGTTCTGAACCCAGCGGAGTAAAAGCTCCGGGCCAGGTTGAGGGCCAGCAAACCCGCCGACATCATGCCCAATGTTGTAGATGCCCGAAAGCGACAGGCCCAGCCCCATGCGGATATTCCAACGCAGGCTCTCCCAACTGGTTTTGTTGTCTCCCGTCCAGGTCTGGGCAAACTGTTGCAGGCCAGCACAGCCTGACCGGGTCACCACGTAGGGGCGCTGTTGTGACGCGTGTTGAGACTGTGCTTCCCAAGAGGCATGAACCATCAACAGCGAATGCAAAGGCCGTATCAGCCCCACTTCGATCTCTTCACCAAAGCCAACGCAACGGGCACCATGATCCCACACTTCAAATTCGTTGTTATCATTCCAGGTGGAAGTGATGCCGAGGTTCAGCAGTTGTTGCGTGACGTTCTCTTTCCACCAACTGAGCGTGTCGGGGTTGGTGAAATCAAGGTGAGAGCCTTCATCGTCCCAGAAGCTGGAGAGCTCCGGCGAGTCGGATTCACTGTCTTGGATAAATAAATTATGTTGCGCTGCTTCCTGGTAACGCGGGTGGTTCCTTAACAAGCAGGGCTTGATGTTGGCGATCAATCGCACCCCGGCATCATTAAAGGCTTTGGTCAACGCGGCGGGGTCAGGCACTTTGTCGTTATTCCAATGAAACACATAACGCTTATCTTCAATGGAGGTGTAACCCGACGAAAGATGAAAGCTGTCGCAGGGGATCGCCTCGTTCTCCAGCTTGCGCAAAAAGCCGATGAGCTGATCCTGAGCGTCGGGTGCATCCGTATAGGCCATGGTTGAACCGGAATAGCCCAGCGACCAGCGCGGCGGAAACGCCATTCCCCCGGTTAATGCCAACTGGCTCTTCACCAGGTCTAGAAGCTGTGGAGACCAGCGGAAATAGTAATCCAGGTCGCCATCATCGGCGGTAAAGGAGCGATAAGGGGCGTGGTAGTTATCGAGCTCCTGCCCTATGTTCAACACACAGGTGTTCAAGGTGTCGTAGAAGAGACTAAAACTGCCGGTGGACGCGGTTTGGGTCAGGGTGAACGGCAGATGTTTATACAGCGGGTCGGTGCGCTCTGCGTCATATCCCATGGCGTCTAAACTGCGCATTTCGAAACGCCGCCCTGTCCGCTCCAACAGCCCGGCTTTTTCGCCCAAGCCATAAACCCGCTCATTGGGGTGTCGGCGTAAATAGTGGGCGTGGGCATGGTTTTTAACGCCCAGCATATAAGCGCCGGTGGGTCTGTCTTCAGTTAAATATTTCCAGCTCTCATCCACAAAGGCTTCCCAGCTAAACTGCAGCGGCTGGGAGACGGTGAGCCGTAAGGCACTGGTCTCGATCTGCAGCTGACCATCCGACCACCCAAGCTTGTACTGAGGACAACTGAACCCCGTCAGCGAATCACGGGAGCGGCCCTTTGGTAAGGTGTTGCCATCCGGGTTTACCGTCCATGAGCGGTTAAGACGCCATACGCCGTCCTTTAGCAGCCGCACTCGAAACAATGTGTTGTCGAGAATGTTGATGCAGATTAAATGTCTATCGTGCACTCTCAGTTGCACTGTGGTGTCGTCGTGGTGCTCCAGGCGCCAGTCTTTTAAGGTTTTCATTGTTTATCCTTTGATTCCTGAATTCAGGATTTAACGGTGGTCATCACCTGGAACCAACCCGTTAATAACCTAAAATAAGCTGGGGCAAAAATAAGCTGATTTGTGGAACGAAGGTCACCAGTAGAACAATGGCTATCAAGACTAAGTAGAATGGCAGGATGGGTTTCATCACTTGACCAATACTCACGCCACTGATGGAGCAGCCGACAAACAGTGCCGAGCCCACTGGCGGGGTACAAATACCGACGCAGAGATTGATTGTCATGATGATGCCGAAGTGAACCGGGTCTATACCGATATCCTGCATCACTGGCATAAGGATAGGGGTGAAGATAAGCAGTGCCGGTGTCATATCCATAAAGGTACCAATCACCAGCAGCACGGCGGTAATGCACAGCAGAATGATGATCGGATTATCGGATATACCAATCATAAAAGAAGAGATCGTTAACGGTATGTCGCCGAACGCCATAGCGCGGGACATGGCAATGGAACAGCCGATTAAAAATAATACGATGGACGTTGTGACGACCGAGTCGATAAAGATCTTGGGAAGATCCGGTACCCCTATTTCTCTGTACCAACATAAAGATAGGAAGAGTGAATAAGCAACGGCGATCGCTGAGGCTTCGGTCGCCGTAAAGACGCCACTAATAATCCCGCCAATCACCACCACAATAAGGCCTAAAGGCAATAACGCCCGGCGTACTGCTGATTTAACTTCAGCAAGGGAGGGTTTCTCCGCGACGGGGTAGCCCTTTCTTTTAGCGATGATCCCTGCCACCACCATCAGAGATAAACCCATGATGATGCCGGGGATATAACCCGCCAAAAAAAGCGCGGCTATCGACGTGCCACCAGTAATAAGCGAGTAAACAATGAGTGTTGTGCTGGGAGGAATCAACAGACCCGTAGGGCAAGAGGTGACGTTAACGGCTGTCGAAAAAGCAGGGTCATAACCCTCACGCTTCTGGATGGGCGCCATTACGCCCCCAACGGCCGCCGCCGACGCAACGGCTGAGCCGGATAAAGCGCCGAACAGCATATTGGAAATGATATTAACGTGGGCAAGCGAGCCGGGGAGTCTTCCGGCAAGCACTTTTGCTAAATCGATCAGGCGAAGTGCGATGCCGCCTCGATTCATGATGTTGCCAGCCAGAATGAAGAAGGGGATGGCGATTAACGTAAAGCTATCAAGCCCCGACGCTATTTGCTGGGCAACAATGCTGAGAGACTGATCAACGCTCATGAACAACAGGAAGGTGAGTGTCGCAGATACGCCAATCGCAAACGCAATAGGGATGCCTAAGACCATTAAAAGCGCGAACGACCCAAAAAGCACCAGAACGGTTATGTTCATATCAATCTCTCTCCTGTGGGGCAGGTGCTTGTTGCGGGTCGATAGTGAAGCCGCCCTCCGACTTAGGGTTAAGCCAAACCCGGCCTAAAAAGATAAAAATGATGATTAGCCCGGAAGCTGGAATGGGACTATACACATAGCCCATGGGGAGTCTCAACGTGGGAGTGATTTGGCCTGATGCCAGCGTTCGGGAGACCATTTGCCAACCGCCCCACACCATTACAAAGAAGGCAAAACCAGCCACGACTAACAGTATGAGTGTATTAAGTAACTGACGTGAGCGGCCGTTTAAGGTAA
Source organism: Vreelandella olivaria (assembly GCA_004295565.1). Classification (GTDB taxonomy): domain Bacteria; phylum Pseudomonadota; class Gammaproteobacteria; order Pseudomonadales; family Halomonadaceae; genus Vreelandella; species Vreelandella olivaria. The sequence goes on from AP019416.1 coordinate 1,051,076, forward strand.
GAGGCAGTATATCGATGGCGAGATGTCGAGCTTGGCCAAAGGTGTAAGCGCCTCCAAGTAGCGCTAACCACATGAACAACAAGCGTGCTATTTCACTGGTCGCTGTGCTTGGGGTGCCTAGTAAGTACCGGGATAACACTTGCCACGTCACACTGACGACGATGATCAATAGTATTAAAAACACAGACGTGCCAAGCACATAGTCCATTGCGCGTTTCATACGTAAGACCTCTGGTTTTATTTTTGTGTAGTGGTGACTAGCTCCTTGCTCCCTAGTCATTATGCAGAGAGTCGCTGCTACTCTAAAAGATGTCAACCAATTTGTCTTATTGGTTGACATGATATGGTCGGTAAGCCATCTTGCATCTGTTACCTAGAAAGTGAGTGCCTCGATGACAGTTGGCTTTCACGACAACAATCACAACAACAAGCAGGAGAAACAGCTGATGACAACAAAAGCCTTGCGGCATACGGCTCTAATCAGTGCGGCGCTGTTCATGTCAGCGGCCTCAGCTCAAGCCCAGACACTGCGGCTGAACCACAATAATCCTGAGGATCATCCTACTCATGTCAGCATGCAGTACATGAGCGAGCGTCTCTCAGAGCTCACCGATGGTGAACTGGATATCCGTATTTACGCCAACGCACAGCTTGGCTCGCAGCGTGAATCCATGGAGTTGGTACAAAACTGTACATTGGATATGGCGCGCAGCAATACGGCCGAACTGGAAGCGTTCGAACCAATGTACAGCGCCATGAATTTACCGTTCATTTTTGAAAGCGAAGAGCATTTTGAACGGATCATTAACGGAGATATTGGCCAAGATATTCTTAACGCGTCACGTGATAAAGGATTCATAGGGGTGGCCTTTTTAACCGAGGGGGCTCGCTCCTTTTATGGTGATCGCGCTATCCACTCGCCGGCAGACCTGGAAGGTCTGAACGTGCGCGTGCAGCCGAGCCCATCCGCTATCAGAATGGTGGAGTTGCTGGGAGGTAGCCCGACTCCCATTGACTGGGGTGAACTCTACAGCGCGCTGCAGCAAGGGGTGGTCGAGATGGCAGAAAATAACCCAACAGCCCTGACGAACGCGCGTCATGGCGAGGTAGTAAGCCATTTTTCCCTTGATGAACATACCATCATTCCTTCCGTGGTAGTCATCTCCAGCTGCGCCTGGGATCGTATGTCGGAGGATCAGCAAGCGGCGATGAGGCAGGCGGCATCAGAAGCTCAGGCGTTCCATTCCGACTCATGGAATAAAGCGGCAATGGCAGCATTGGAAACTGCTGAGACTGAGATGGGGGTTGAGATTAATGAGGTAGATAAAGCGCCCTTTATTGAAGCGGTCATGCCTATGCACGATGAAGTGGCTAACCAATCTGCTGAATTGGCCGACTTAATCAGCCGAATCAAGGCAGAGGCTAACTAAAACCGCTGCAGGGAGGTGGGCGATGCTAGAGCGATCATCCTTGGCTGAGAATGCCCTAACGTCGTTACATGACGAAGAGTACGACGTGCCATTGAATCTGCAAAATCTGAACCACTCCACCATGGTGTTCACGAAAGGCCGCACGTCGACGTCGCTTAACGGCCATTGGAATTTTTGCGTGGATTTGCTTGATACAGGTCTGCGTCAAAAATGGTATGCAATGCAGCCGGCCAACCCTGTCGATCGCGTTGAACCCTGGGACTACGACCCATTTATGGGTGAGTCCATCCCGGTGCCCTCAAACTGGGCCATGTTAAAGGAGAAATGGTACTTCTTTGAGGGCAGTGCCTGGTACACCAAAAAGCTGCCCCCAGAGCTTTTTAAAAAGCGGGATAGCGTCGCGGAATCAGACCAACGCTACATCCTTAGGGTCGGTGCGGCTCAGTACGACTGTAAAGTATTTCTTAACGGAAAATTCCTAGGCAATCACTATGGCGGCTCGACTCCCTTCTACGTTGAGCTGACGGATGACCTGACCGAAGAAACCAATTGGCTGATGCTGTGTGTCAATAATACCCGTACGCTGGATCGCGTACCGATGCGCAATACAGACTGGTTTAATTACGGTGGCGTTTACCGCGAGGTCGAGCTATTTAGCCTACCCAGAGAATTCATTCGCGATATGTTCATTCGCCTTTCTCAGGATGGAAGGGCGATAGAGGTTGATGTAGTTGTTGATAGAGTTGTTGATAGCGCTGCTGATGGCCCCGGCATTCACCATGCTCATCTTGAGATACCTGAATTAGGCATTGCTCAAAAGATTAGCCTTGAACAGGGCAAAGGCACTTGCCGAATAACAGCAGAACCAGAGCGATGGTCGCCTGAAAACCCACGCCTATATAAAGTGGTGCTGACCGCTGGCGAAGATCGTATCACTGACAATGTCGGCTTCCGTTCTATCGTTCGCCAGGGGGTCGATATCCTCCTAAACGGGGAGCCTATCTGGCTACGTGGCATTTCTGTCCATGAAGACGACGACACCCTCGGGAAAGTGACGTCCGATGAAGACATTCGCAGGCGGCTTGCCCATGCGAAAGAGCTCGGGTGTAATTTTCTTCGCCTAGCGCACTACCCCCATCACGAACGCGCAGCTGAACTAGCCGATGAGATGGGCTTTTACTGTGGCAAGAAATCCCTGTTTACTGGGCCATTGACTTTGATAATCCCAACACGCTTAAAGACGCTAAAAACCAACTCATTGAGTTAATTAAGCGTGATCGCAATAGAGCCAGCGTCATTATTTGGTCGATTGGTAACGAGAATCCAGATACGGATAGCCGTCTCTCTTTTATGCGTGACCTGGCTGAAACAGCACGCCTAAATGACCCCACGCGCTTAGTCGCCGCAGCGTGTTTGATTAATCATGCAAAATTGAAAATTGAGGATCGGTTAGTCGACCATTTAGACGTTATCGGCATTAATGAGTATTACGGTTGGTACGATGAAAACTTCGACGACCTGTACGCCATCGGCAAAAACTCCGACCCTGATCGCCCCGTCGTCATTTCTGAAACGGGGCGGATGGCGATAACTCGCCTCAAGGCCCGTCTGAAGGCCTGTTCAGCGAAAAGTATATGGCGGATGTTTATCGGCGGCAGATCGATACGCTGCAAAAATTAGCGTATATCAAAGGTATGTCGCCATGGATTTTATACGATTTTAGAGTCGAACGAAGACAAAATATCTTCCAGAGAGGATTCAACCGGAAAGGGTTGATTGCCGCTGATAAATCTACAAAAAAAGAAGCATTTAATGTTCTAGCTTCTTTTACCACTCTATAAAAGATTAAAAATGGAAATGAAATCTAATGCATAAAGGTTTACGGCGTTACCAAGAGCTGGCTCGCGACTTAAAGATTTTGATTCAGCAGAAAGGGTATAAAGTCGGCGATCGTATTATGACTGAGCGTCAGATTTCAGAGGCTTTGAACGTGGGCAGATCTGCCGCACGCGAAGCCATACTCATGCTTGAAATTGAAGAGTTGGTTGAAGTGAGAAAAGGGTCTGGCATCTATTTGCTTTCCGACAGTCGCTCGGTAGCAAAGCCTGTGGTTGATGATGTGGGGCCATTTGAACTGTTACAGGCAAGGCAGCTGTTGGAAAGTAGCATTGCCGGTTTTGCCGCAGTGTCAGTTACCAAAAACGATATTGTGCGCATGCGGGAAGCGCTTGATATGGAGCGCAAGGGCATTGAAGAAAAGAATAACGACTACTCCAGTGATGAGCTATTCCATCGCCTGATAGCAGAGGCGACGCAAAACAGTGTGCTGGTCGATATGGTCTCTGAGCTGTGGGCCAAAAGAGACCAGAGCTTGATGTGGGCCAGACTGCATGAGCGGATATTTGATACCAACTACCGGGAAAAATGGCTAAAGGATCATCAGGATATTCTCTCTGCACTGCAGCTAAAAGATGCCGAAGGGGCGCGTAAGGCGATGTGGGTTCATTTAGATAACGTCCGAGACACCCTAATGGAGCTTTCCGACGTTGAAGATCCGAATTTTGACGGTTATCTGTTTAACAAAAGCACGATCTAATAAGCATATAAGGGAGACGGTGGATGAAACATACATGGCGCTGGTTTGGGCCGGACGATCCAATCAGCTTGTCAGATGTACGGCAAGCGGGCTCGACTGGTGTTGTGACGGCTCTGCACCACTTACCGAACGGTTGTGTGTGGCCCTTGAATGAAATCATGGAGCGTAAAGCTATCATCGAAGCTGCTGGGCTTGAGTGGACAGTGGCAGAAAGCATTCCGATACATGAGGATATAAAGACTCACGCCCATGGTTGGGAAACACTGGCGGATGCCTGGGCAGAAAGTGCCATTAATCTTGCCAACGCTGGCATAAAAACCATCTGCTACAACTTTATGCCCGTCCTTGATTGAATCAGAACCTCCTTGCGCCATGAGTTACCGGATGGGGCCTTATGCTTAAGGTATGACGCGCTTAGCGTCGTGGTTTTTGATTTGTTGATACTGCAGCGCCCCGGCGCAGCGTCAGATTATGACGAGAAAACGCAGGAATTAGCCCGGGCTCGCCTATCTGAAATGAACGCCGATCAGGTTGAGGAGCTAACGAATACTATTATTGCTGGCCTACCCGGCGCGGAAGAGAGCTACAGTCTCGATAGCTTCAGCGAGCGGCTCGCTGCCTACAAAGGCATTACCGCCGAGGTTTTGAGAGAAAACCTCGCTTCGTTTCTCTCAAGAGTCATTCCAAAGATAGCGCATACCGGCGTTCGATTAGCGATTCATCCAGACGATCCACCGTATTCGCTGTTCGGGCTGCCGCGAGTGGTCTCAACCGCTCAGGACTTAAGAGACATTGCGACTATGGTTGATTCGCCGGTAAATGGTTTCACGCTCTGCTCTGGATCACTGGGTGTGCGAGCTGATAACGATGTCATTGCGATATTGCAAGAACAGGCGGATAAAGTTCACTTTTACACTTACGAAATACCACACTGGAAGCCGATGGCGCCAGTTTTCACGAGGATGCGCATTTAGATGGCGATACCGATATGGTTCGTCTGATAGATGTCATTTTGGATATTGAAGAAAAAAGAGGGGAGCAACTTCCTTTTCGCCCAGACCATGGTCACGCAATGTTGAGCGATTTGCGCAGCGGCTTTAAACCTGGCTACCCCGCCATCGGGCGGTTGCGCGGCATGGCGGAAATTCGTGGTGTTGAGCGTGCGCTTCGATTCAAACGAGGCGGTTGAATCAACATCTGTAAACCGTTAATGGTTTACAGCGTGGGCTAATAGGCATATTCAGTTGCCTTTCACCCACAGGTCTCGCCTTTAATGCCGGCTGAAATACGCCTCCATCACCGCGATGACCTTGTCGATGTCCGCGTCATTAATATCGCGGTGAGTCACGAAACGCGTGGCATAAAGTAGCTCAATCAAAATGCCGTGCTCTTTTAGCCAAGCGGAGAGCGGCTGAACGTGTTCATCGGGGAAGCGTGCGAATACCATATTGGTTGCTTGTGAGGTGATTTCGACACCAGGCAGCTTCGCTAGGCCCTCTGCCAGCCGCGCTGCACGGCGGTGATCGTCGGCTAGATCGGCCACGTGATGGTCTAACGCATGGTGGCAGGCGGCAGCGATAATACCTGATTGGCGCATGCCACCGCCCACCACCTTGCGCCAACGCCGGGCACGGTCGATCAATGCTTGCGAGCCCACCAGTGCTGAGCCCATGGGCGTGCCCAGGCCTTTTGAGAAGCATAGTGACACGCTATCAAACGGCAGGCACAACTGCTTAAGCGCAGTATCGGTAGCCACTACCGCATTAAACAGTCTTGCTCCGTCTAGGTGGGTTGCCAAGCCGCGCTCATGAGCCAGTTCGGTGGCGCTCAATACGTACTCTGCAGGCAGCACTTTGCCGCCAATGGTGTTTTCCAGTGCCAGCAGCTTAGTACGCGCAAAGTGAAAGTCGTCGGCTTTAATGGCAGCACTGATTTTTTCCAGCGGCAGCGTGCCATCGGCGGCGTTTTCAATCGGCTGGGGCTGAATGCTGCCCAAAACCGCTGCACCGCCGCCCTCATAGCGGTAGGTGTGAGCTGATTGCCCCACAATATACTCATCGCCCCGCTCGCAGTGGGCCATAAGTGCCACCAGGTTACTTTGCGTGCCGCTTGGGAACAGCAGCGCTGCCGCTTTGCCAGTCTGCGCGGCTAGGTGTTCTTGAAAAGCGTTGACCGTTGGGTCATCGCCCCAAACATCGTCACCCACCGGCGCAGTTAGCATGGCATCTTTCATAGCGGGGAGGGACGAGTCACCGTGTCACTGCGTAGGTCAATCATGCGGAACTCCTTTTGAGCCTTAATTCAACGAATAAGGGCAGCCACTTAGGGACGCTTTATCGAGCAAGTTGTCAGGAACCATCTATGGTTAACAGCATACTGCAAGTCTCTCTAGCATAGGCAACCCGATGGATCTAAAAGTGGCTATCCCTTTTGGGCGGTAAAGAACGGATTGTTGAAAACCTTTCCTCGACTGACTCGCGATCATCAATGCGAAATTGTTGTGATTGGAGGGGGGATTACGGGGGCATTGATTGCTGATGAGCTGAGTAAGCATGGCCACCACGTGGTGGTGCTTGAGCGCCGGGATGTGGGGTGGGGCAGTTCCGCTGCCAGCACCGCGTTGCTGCAGTACGAAATCGACACCCATATGACAGCGTTAGCCGAACGCTATGGGGAGGCCGACGCCGTGCGTGCTTACCGCGCTTGTGCCGAGGCCATTGGTGAGCTTGAGTCCTTGGCGGCAGGGCTGGGCAATGTGGATTTTGAACGTCAGCAAAGCCTTTACTATGCCAGTAACGAAGAGGATGTTGCGTCCCTCAAGGAGGAGTTGGCGCTGCGCCAAACGCACGGGTTTGAAGCCGAATGGCTGGAGCGCGAAGCTATTTTGGCCGAGTACGGCTTTGTGGCACCCGGCGCTATTCTTACCCAGCTAGCCGCCTCTGTTGACCCCCTACCGTATGGCGTATCAACTGTTTACCAGGGTGGTTGAGCGGGGAGGGAGGTGTATGACCGCACACAAATGGAGACGATGGTGCCGGATGCTGAAGGCGTGACGCTCACGTTGGCTAATGGCGCCAGGCTGCGTTGTCAGAACGTCGTTATGGCGGCGGGGTATGAGTCGCAATCTTGGCTGCCAGAAAAAGTGGCCATCAACCGCAGTAGCTATGCGCTGATCACTGACCCGTTACCGCCAGAGGCATTGGGTAAACTACGCCACACCATGGTATGGGAATCGGCGCGGCCTTACCTCTATATGCGCACTACCCGTGATGGACGAATCCTCGTCGGCGGCGACGATGACGACGAAGATATTCCCAAGCGCCGCGACGCACGGGTAGAGGAGAAGGCGGAAGGGCTGGCAGCTAAAATAGAGGCGCTATGGCCGAAGCTCGATATCAATCCTACCTTCTCCTGGGGCGGCACCTTTGCTGAAACCGACGATGGCCTGCCGTTCTTCGGCCCTCATGAGGCCCTGGGCAGCCGCGTTCATTTTGCCATGGCCTACGGCGGTAATGGGATCAGCTATAGCATGATTGGCGCCAAGCTGCTGCGAGCGCTTATTGAAGGAAGAGAACACCCCTTGGCGGAGCTGTTTTCGTTTAGACGCCTAGCTAAAATGACGTGACCTAACTGCGGCAACCGGGGGTGGAAACAGTAGCGTGCAAGTGTAAATCGCGTATTCTTAACGGATACTCATAAGGATAGCGGACAATGGGCCACATACTTTATTTACGTGCACTGGAGCGCAACGACCTGCGCTTTGTTCATGAACTAAATAATAACCAGAGCATTATGTCGTATTGGTTTGAAGAGCCTTATGAATCATTTGATGAGCTGGAGGAGTTGTATAACAAGCATATCCATGACAACGCCGAGCGGCGATTTGTGGCGGAAGATAGCCAGGGCCATGCCATTGGCCTGGTAGAGCTGATTGAGATTGACTACATCCATCGTAGTGGCGAGTTTCAAATCATTATTACCCCGGAACATCAGGGGGAAAGGATTTGCCCGCACGTTAATTCGCCAAGCACTGCACTACTCGTTCACGATCTTAAATTTGCACAAGGTGTATCTCATCGTGGCAGTAGATAATGTCAAAGCGATTCATCTTTACGAGGAGAGTGGCTTTATAGAAGAGGGCCACTTGGTGCAGGAGTTCTTTATCAACGGCAAATACCGTGATGTAAAGCGAATGTATATCCTGCAGGACACTTACCTAGCGCAACTGTCCGAACAGCAAGAAGAGAATGGCGAGTGGGCTTAGTGGTGTTAAGGAAAAATCTTTCAATACTCCTGCCAGCCAACACCTTGGTTAACTTGGCAGGAGTACCAGAGGCTCTTAATCTTACTGGAACGAAGCCTCTAGGCGTTCTGCACGATCACCCGCTGCTGGGTGGCTGGAGAAGACGCTACTGTTGTTGCCGTATTTGGCTTCCATTTTGCGTAGAGCTGCAACGGAAGCCTCTGCATTCATGTCGTGGCGCTGCATTAGCTCAATGGCATAGTCATCAGCTGCACTTTCTTGGCTTTGAGAGAACTGAGCATTGATCAGTTTTTCGCCCAAGTCACCAAGCTCAGAACTTGATAGTGCGGCAGCGGTGTTGCTGCCGCTGGCAGCCGCGGCTTCACGTGCAGCGGAAGCCGCATAGGCAACCTGGAAAGCACGCTTAGAGTGTCCTAACGCGACGTGACCGATCTCGTGGGCAATAACGTAACGCACCTCATCGTCGGTCATCTCATCCATCAGCCCGCTATGCAGTCGAATGGAGCCGTTGGGTACCGCAAAAGCATTCATTTCTTCTATTAGATAAACGTTATAGTCAAGCGTATGGCCATCGACGGTTTCCAAGCCTTGGGTCAGCTTCGCTAAACGTTGAGCATACTGGCTATCATCTGCAACAAGGCGGTTTTGGGAATCAAGCTGAGCAATGGTTTGATCGCCAAGCTGTTGCATTTGCTGATCTGACATCGTGGCAGCACCGGCTAAGCTGGAGCCCGCAGACATTAAGCCGCCGAGATCAGCGCCGGATTGACAGCCGCTAAGAGCGAGTGTCGCCGCTAAGCCTAATGCATAAGATGTTTTGCGAACCAAAAAGGTGTTTGCATCGTCCGTTCCTTCGTCAATGTGCGTGCATAACAAGAAAAGTCTGCACGTTGTGTATTGCGCCTTTATTAGCCGAATTAATATTAGACTAATCCTTTGTATAACTCCATACCTTATCGCAAATTAGCTTATAGGGATTGACAGTGAACATCGAAGCGTTGCAATTAAAGTCAATGCTTCGCTAGACATGGCGCTGATTGCTGCCGCTTTAAATTTTACAAAGTGTTATTAGCCGTAGCGATTGAGACCCTTAAAGCGATTTATCTTTACGAGGAGCGTCGCTTAATTGAAAGTCGAGCTTGCCAAATCAGCTGGTTGTAAGTCTAAAAAACGCCTCGTGTAAGCGAGGCGTTGTATGGAGCTGAAACAGCATGCGGGTTCTCTATACTTAACGCAGGTAAGCCTTAATAGCATCAAGTGCCGCGCGCTGCTGCAGAGCGCGTTTCGCCCACACTTCCATAACATCAGCTTCGAACGCTTGTGCTGGGGTGACTAAGTGTTGCATGGCGTTTATTCCTCTTTCAGGGGAGCAGAGAATGTGGTGAGACCTTGTTGTAAAAATGATGTTGTAAAAGCTCATGCCTTAAAAAGCGCATGTTGTACACAGCTTGTGTTGTGCAAAGCAGCAATGCAGCTGTGGTGAGATATTAAGAGCTTTATTTGCGAAGGGCTAGTCCTAACGATGTAGGTGATTTGCCATTTTCGTAAGCTGTGGCTTACAAATGGCGTTATGACGATATTAGGTCTTTGAATGGAAAAGGTTTTCATAGTCATAAAAAAGCCGGAAATTATTCCGGCTTCGGTGATTATCTTTGGTCTAAAGGGTGCAAAAGCACCTGAATTAGCCTAAATAGGCTTTCAGCGCTTCGACTGCGGCACGATGCCACTGAGCATTCAAGCTCCAGAACTCTAGAACTTCATTATCGCGTGCAGGGGGGGTTATTAAAAAAGTCATTGTGCGGTCCTCCTATTGGGACTACCCTCCATTATAGCCTATTTTTGTTGCGGTGCAGCATTTGTTGGCATAACACCGTCGTTGTGCGACAAAGTGTCTTAGGCTGAGTAGGATTGGTTAGGGTACTTAATTAGGTATTTGCTATGGAGAGCCCTATGCGTTTGCGTATTTTGTCTGATCTACATCTGGAATTTTTGACGGCGGCCGCGAGCTGCCGGAGGTGGAGGCCGATGTCGTGGTTCTGGCAGGGGATATCCACCGTAAGAGCGAAGGCCTTGAATGGGCGCGCCTCCGCTTTCCGGCTACGCCGATTATCTATGTGCCCGGTAACCATGAGTTCTACGGTACCTGCATGCCGCTGCTACTGGATGAGCTGGCCCTCGAAGCCGAGCGGCTCGATATTGAACTGCTGGATAATCGTGCCGTTACTTTCAATGGCGTACGCTTTTACGGCACTACGCTATGGACTGATTTTGCGTTATACGCCGGTGATCCAACTCAAAACCCCGCCGATACGGAGTCCAAGGCGCTACGCTACATGCCCGATTTTAAAATCGTTCAAACTTCGCCCGGGGTAACGCTCACACCTCAGGCAAGTCAGCAGGTGCACGCTGAAGCACTCGCTTGGCTTGAAGGCGAACTTTCCCAACCTTTTGACGGCCCGAAAGTGGTGGTTAGCCACCACGCCCCGCTGCACGACTGCATCCCTGAACAATATTTAGGTGATGCGCTTTCACCCGCCTTTGCTTCCAATCTGCCTCATCTCATGGGGAAGATGGATATATGGGTTCACGGACATGTTCACGAGCCCGTAGATATTCTGCGTAATGGCACGCGTGTCATTGCCAACCCCGGCGGATATCCTTATGAGTTTACGCCAGAGCTGTTTAAGCCAGACTATGTGATTGATATATAAAAACAAATAAATCAGTCGCTTAGTATTTTTAATAGATGATTGATCAACCGCTGGCCCTCAGGCTGGTAAGTGCTACTTTGGTTTAATTTTCACCACTGCAGCTTGCGTCTGAAAGTCATGCTACTTATCTTCTTATTTGTATGATGTATGACATGTTGGTCTGAATAATTGGATCGCCTATGCCAAGCAACGAAGAGTGGGTTTGAGTTTAAAAGTCTTTGATTGACCAACAAGGGCTGTGTTTGCCCGCCTTCGTTTTTTTAATGCGGCAATTAGCGGAATCCTGATCTGCGCGCTAACACCGCCTAATGGAGAATTGTTTATGTCGAGTCACGACACTCCCACGATAACCGATATGCAGGTCATTCCCGTGGCAGGGCGCGATAGCATGTTGCTCAATATCGGTGGAGCGCACTCGCCGTATTTTACCCGCAACCTGGTTATCCTCAAAGATAGCCACGGTAATGTGGGGTTGGCGAAGCCCCGGCGGTGAGACGATTCAGACATCGCTTGAACAATCGCGAGAGCGGGTGATTGGTCAGTCGATTGGAAAAATGCGCTCCATGGTTGCGTCGTTGCACAATGCCGGGCGGAGTGCCGATTTTGAAGACTTCGGTAAAGGCTCCTGGACCTTCGAACTGCGTATCAATGCGGTTGCCGCGCTTGAGGCTGCGTTACTTGATTTGATGGGAAAATTTCTGGGAGTGCCGGTGGCAGAACTCCTAGGCAACGGCAAACAGCGTGACAACGTTGATGTGCTGGGGTACTTGTTCTTTATCGGTGATGGGCACGCCACGCCATTGGATTTCCGCCGGGGCACCGAGGGCTTGGATCACGACTGGTACCGTCTGCGTGACGAGGCGGCCATGACCCCGCAACACATCGTTGAGCTCGCTCAGGCGGCGCATGATCGATACGGCTTTAAAGACTTTAAGTTAAAAGGCGGGGCGCTGGCTGGTGAGCAAGAAATAGCAGCCGTCACGGCGCTGCACAAGGCGTTTCCGGACGCCCGCACGACCATTGACCCCAACGGCGCCTGGTCGCTCGAAGAGGCGATACGGCTGTGTAAAGATCTCCACGGTGTGATCGCCTACGCCGAAGATCCTTGTGGGCGGAACAAGGCTTCTCCGGTCGCGAGATTTTAGCTGAGTTTCGCCATGCCACCGGGTTGCCTGTCGCCACCAACATGGTAGCCACCAACTGGCGGAAATGGCCCACGCGCTGATGCTGCGCTCAGTCGATATTCCATTAGCCGACCCCCACTTCTGGACACTTTCCGGTGCTGTACGAGTCTCCCAGCTTTGCCAGGATCATGGTATGACCTGGGGCTCGCACTCCAACAACCATTTCGATATTTCTTTGGCCATGTTTGCCCAGGTGGGGCTGCCGCCGTGGGGCGTACAACTGCGCTTGATACCCACTGGATATGGCAGGAGGGCGACGCTCGTCTGACTTACCACCCGCCGGAGATTGCGGGTGGCAAGGTAGCCGTCACTGATGCGCCGGGGCTGGGTGTAGAGATCGATATGGTGCAAATCGAGAAGGCCAATGAGCTGTATCGTTCACTGCCTGCTGGTGCTCGAGATGATGCGATGGCAATGCAGTATTTGATAGATAACTGGAAGTTTGATCCGAAAAAGCCAGCGTTGGTGCGCTGAGCGAATGCCCTAAATGTGACAAAGAAGGACATTACAATGAAAAACTAGTACGCAATTTATCTGTTGCAACAGCGATGCTGGCCAGTGCCGGAGCATTTGCCGAATATCCTGAGAAAAACATCGACATGATCGTGCCCTTCTCAGCCGGCGGTGGTAACGATACCTTCGTTCGCGCACTACAGCCGCTACTGGAAGAAAAACTCGATACCAACTTGGTTATCCGCAATATCTCGGGTGGCGGTGGCGCTGTGGGGCTGACGCGTGCTCAGGCATCAGATGCCGATGGCTATACCTTAGCTGCCGCCAGTAACGCATTGCTGACCTTGGAAGCGTTGGGCAATGTCGACTTTACCTACGAAGATTTTGATTTTGTCGCCAAGATTCTTGAAGAGCCCTATGTCATCGCTGTCGGTGAAGACAGTGAATACGCCGACTTAGACGCTATGGTCGAGGCTGCGAAGGAAGGCACCTCGGTGCAAGTTGGCGTTTCGGGTGTAGGGTCATCAGCTCACATTGCAGCAGTGGCGTTTGCTGATACCGCTGAAGTCGATTTCAACTTCATTCCCTACCCTGGCGGCTCTGAGACTATCGCCGCTGCTATGGGGGGCACGTGGATGCTGTGGTGCTAGGTGGGGCGGAGCTTCGCTCGGCGCTGGAGTCAGGTCGTCTAAAAGCCTTAGGTATGTCTTATGAAGAGCGTAGCGAGTCGCTGCCCGATGTTCCGACTTTCCAAGAGGAAGGCTACGACCTGTCTCTGACAGTATGGCGCGGCATCGCGGAATCTGCTGGCCTACCGGAAGAGGCCAAGGAGAAGTGGGTTAACGCCATCAAAGAGATTGTAGAAGAAGGGGCTTTCGAAGAGACAGCCTCGAACCTGGGCTTAGATATCGTTCCGCTGTATGGGGATGAACTAGAGGCGTTTATCGCTGAATCTGCGGAAGTGATGAAAGAAAGTGCTGGTGACTTAGCTGCTAAATAAATTAAGGAGTTAGGGACTGATGGCGAAGGATATAGGTAAACCGATCTTTGATCTGTTTCTTTTAGTGGCATCGGCAATTGGGTTTTATATGGCCACTACGCTGCCAGCAGTCAGCATGGCGGGGGCTTTCCCCGCCTCTTTCCAAAGTTGATCTCTGGCTTGATTTTTGTATGTGCCGTGCCCTGCTTAATACGTGATTCTTACGAATGGCTTGTTGCAAGGCGAGTGAGGAAAGCCGAAACAGACCTTAATGCCACTGCTTCGAAGAAAGGCGCACTGCAGTGGCTGACCATCGTGGCTTTGATTATTGTTTATATCAATTTGTTCGAGTGGTTGGGGTATCTCGTAAGCACATCGCTATTTTGCTTCTTTAATGTCGTTTTCCTTGTTGTAGTTAGCGGTGAATTCAAGAAGTTAAGCAATAGCCGTAAACTGCGAAACTTGGCAGCTTATATAATTTTCTCGGTCGTATTGTCATTGGTTATTTATTATGTATTTACCGAACTGTTCAATATCCCGCTACCGGATTGATGAAGGAGAAGTGAGATGCTGATGGGATATATGGAAGGTTTGGGGTTAGTCTTTCAGTTCGGAACATTACTGGCAATCGCTGGGGGAACCTTCCTTGGCATCATCATGGGGGTACTGCCTGGCTTAACGTCGGCGATGGCGATAGCGCTATTATTGCCGGTAACCTTTGGAATGCCGCCAGTAATGGGTATCGGTATGCTGCTGGTGTGTGGTGCTGGTGCCAGTGGCTCGATACCCGCCATATTGCTGAATATTCCAGGGACGCCATCCTCGGTCGCGACGACGTTCGACGGCTTCCCAATGGCTCAAAAGGGGAAGCGGGGAGAGCACTGGGGCTGGCCATTGTTGCCTCTTTCTTTGGCGGTGTCGCTAGTATGGTGGTGTTAAGTCTTCTCGCCCCACCTATCGCTGAGTTTGCATTGCGATTTGGTGCTGCGGAGTATTTTTCGCTGAGCATTTTCGGGCTAGTCATTATTGCTTCTGTTGCGGGCAAGTCCCTCCTTAAAGGTTTGATTGCAGGCCTGCTAGGTTTCTTTTGCTCTACCATCGGTACCGATCCTATTGCGGGGGTCGACCGTTTTACGTTTGGACAGCTTTCTTTATTGACCGGGATTAACCTTTTACCGGCGCTGATTGGGTTATTTGCTGTGTCACAAGTGCTGAAAGATGCCTTCGAATATGACCCCGCCAATAAACTTCAGAATAGCCCCATAAGGTCGATATTGCACGCCCGCGGTTTATTGAAACGCTGCGCAATTGGCGTGCCCTTCTCGTCGGTATCGTGTCTGGATCTGTCGTGGGCCCAGTGCCTGGCGCTGGGGGCAGTATCGCCTCGCTGGTAGCCTATGACCAAGCACGTCGCTTTTCTAAAACACCTGAAAAGTTTGGTAAGGGTCATGGTGCTGGCATTGTCTCTGTTGAGAGCGCGAACAATGCGTTGTTAGGTGGGGCGTTAATTCCGACGCTTGCGCTGGGCATCCCTGGCGAGGCCGCGACGGCTGTTCTATTGGGTGGTTTAATGATTCAAGGCGTTACACCAGGGCCGATGCTATTTGAAAGCCAGGGCGGCATCATTTACGGGATATTTTTAGCGTACTTAGTCGCTAACTTCTTCATGCTTATCATCATGTGTTTAGGCATCAAGCTGTTTGTTCGTGTACTGCTAGTGCCAAGAAAACAGTTGATATCGGCTATCATTGTTTTCTGTTTTATCGGTGTTTATGGCGTTGATGGGGATGTGTTTAACCTCTACATAATGCTGGCTTTTGGATTGCTCGGCTATTTTCTCAATCGATATGGCTTTGGAACCGCTCCGGTAATACTGGGTTTAATTCTGGGGCCGATAGCTGAATCTAACTTGAGACGGGGCTGCAGACCTTCGGTGGTGATTGGACACCGTTTTTCACCCGGCCCATCAGCGTTACCTTTTAGTCATCGCCTTAGGGTTGCTGGCGCTGACACTGTGGCAGAACTACCGTACTCGACAGCAAAGCACGGCATCTGGCGCTGCTGGAAGTCCATGACCGCCATTCGAGGCGGCTGGTGTTGAAGCCCACTCGCGGAGTGGGCTTTTTAATGGTGGGGGTAAGTGATGGCTAACATCGATTTTGAGACGTTGCGCAGTACGATTGAAAAATCACTCTTGAAGGCGGGCCTAAAGCCCGCTGATGCTGAGATCTGCGCGCAAATCCATGCTGAAAGTACCCGCGACGGCGTGCATTCGCATGGTATCGGGCGGGTTCCGCGTTTCATTGAGTACGTTGGGAAGGGCTGGGTCGATATCGACGCTAAGCCAAGCCTTGTTCAGCGGCTGGGGGCGATTGAAGTGGTGGATGGAGGGTTTGGAATAGGTGTGGTCAACGCACTCCATGCCACAGAACGGGCCATTGCACTGGCGCGTGAACACGGTATGGGGCTGGTGGCGTTACGTGATACAACCCACTGGATGCGGGGAGGAAGCTATGGTTGGCATGCGGTTGAGCAGGGGTTCGCTACGATTATGTGGACCAATACCGAGTCTTGCATGCCTGCCTGGGGTGGTGCTTCCCAATCGATTGGCAATAATCCGTTGGTGATGGCCGTACCGCATAGCACCGGGCCTCTGGTGCTCGATATGGCGATGTCGCAGTTTTCCTATGGGAAGCTACAGACGACTCAGTTGAAGGGCGAGCATTTGCCCGTTGACGGTGGTTTTGATGAACGTGGAGCGTTGAGCCGTGATCCTGCGGCGATCGCTGCGACGCGTCGCTTGCTGCCGACCGGGTATTGGAAAGGCTCTGGGTTGGCGATTCTATTGGATGCGTTAGCAGCACTGCTCGCCCAAGGACGCCCTAGCCATACCATTGATAGGGTTCAGCGCGGCAGTGGCGGCGGTTGTAGTCAGGTGTTTATGGTCTTTGACCCTGAACAACTCGGTGGTCGAGAAGCCTGCGATAGCATTGTCGAAGGTATCCAGAGGCATCTGGCCGCTACCACGCCCGCCGAGCCGGGGCGTAGAGTGCGCTGGCCGGGCGAATCGACCTCTGACAAGCGATACGGAGAGGGGACGATTATGCTTGATGACATGCTCTGGCGTTCTGTTTGTGAGCTCGCTGGGGACTAGTTAAAGCCCTTTAACCTTCAACAGGCTTACAGGGCATGGCTGCTACTTTGGTTTAAGTTTTGATGGTTCTGCTTGCACCCTATGAGCTGGGTACTTATCTTTTGGGTTGTATGATGTATGACATAAGGTCGTTGGCTAACGAATGGTGACTGCTCACCCTGTGACCAACACATTTTAAAAGAGGGCGCAAAGTGACGTTTTCAAGAGAAGCTGTAACAAAAGCCATCGGCGATGGCCTGCTATCGTTTCCGATTACCGATTTCGATAATCAGGGGCGTTTCGATGAAGCGAGCTATCGCAAGCGGCTTGAGTGGTTTATTAGCCACGATATCTCGGCGGTCTTCGTCGCAGGTGGCACGGGGAGTTTTTTAACCTGTCCCTTGAAGAGTATCGCGAGATCGTTCGTGTCGCTGTCGAAGTAATCGACGGTCGCTTACCGGTAATTGCCAGCGCGGGCTTAAGCGTGGAAACGGGCAAAGCCTTTGCCAAAGCGGCCGAAGAAGTGGGCGCTGATGGCATTCTGCTGATGCCGCCGTACCTTACTGAGTGCCCGCAGGATGGTCTGGTGGAGTATGCCCGCCAGATTTGTGATGCCACCGCCGTCAACGTGATTTATTACAACCGCGGCAACGGTATTTTGAACGCCTCCTCGGTTCAGCAGTTGGCCGACCATTGCCCTAACTTGGTGGGGCTGAAAGATGGCAAAGGCGATATTCAGGCGCTCAACAAAATCGTCAAAACCGTTGGTGACCGTTTGGTCTATATCGGCGGTGTGCCCACGGCTGAAATTTTGCCGAGGCCTATGTCTCCATTGGCGTGAACACCTACTCGTCGGCCGTGTTCAACTTTGTGCCCGAAATGGCGGTGAAATTCTACAAGGAGCTGCGTAAGGGCAATAAAGAGGTCGTCAAACAGATCACTAACGACTTTTTTATTCCCTTCGTGGATCTCAGGGATCGAAAAGCGGGCTATGCCGTTAGCCTTATCAAAGCAGGTGCTGACATTGTTGGCCGCCCCGCGGGCAGTGTTCGTGCGCCACTGGTAATGCCAACCCAGGAGGAGTGCCAGGCGCTTAAAAAGCTGATTGAGCGTGTTAAGTAGTCATAAATGACTGAGTAGTACGCCACTCATCACTCAATAAGCCATAACAATTTAACAACGAGCGAAAGAGGTGAAAGTATGATCATTTCTAAAAAAACAGTGACAAGTGTTGGATCCGCAGCGCTGATGGCAACGTTGAGCATCAGCGCTGGTGTGGCAATGGCCCAGGATGGCCCGTTGCGCGGTAATATTCGCGTAGTCATCGGCTCAACGTCCACCGGCGGCGACACATATCAAAACTCTACCATTGTGGTGGATCAGTTAGCCGAAAAGCTGGATCTCAACATGAAGGTGGACGCGGTGGGCGCAAGCTCTGCTTTCCGCACCCTCGACCGGGATTCACGCGGCAATACGCTGATGATTTTCCACGATCAGTCCTACCTTGGTCATCTGTATGGTGTAGAAGGTTACGACGATATTTTTGAGAAATATACCGTTGGCCCGACCATTGCTATCAACCCCGGCAATGCCTATCTGGTGCCTAAAGATTCGCCCTACGAGACTCTTGACGACATCATCGCTGCGGTAGGCGATGGTGAGACGGTGCGTGTGGCGATCCAGCCGGGCGGCGTCTCTGAGATTGGTTTCAGTGCGCTGAAGAATGCCATCGCCATTGAGCATCCCGGGCAGGAAGATAACCTGGTCGCTGTTAACACCGGCTCTCAATCCGACAAAAACCAGCAGCTGTTTGACGGTCAAGCCGACGTGATTAATGGCACCGTGCAGGCTAACGAGCAGTACACGCGGTTACCTGAAGATGACCAGAAAGCGATGCGTTTTGTCTGGTTAACGGCCCGTCAAGACACTATTGAACAGGCGCCGGAAGAGGGGCTTGGTCAGACATCTCGCGAGCAGTTGCTGGAGTATGTAGAGCCGAACGTGCACGTCACCATGGGAGACGACGAGAGCTTCACGTTCGATAAGGAGTTCTTCTTCCTCTACAACAAAGACATGGATCCGGCGATTGTTGAGCAAATCGATGCAGCGCTAGCGGAGATCTACGAAGAGGGTGAAATACAGGAGATTCAGAAGAACGCCTTCTTTATCCCTAACTTTAAGCCTTCTGGTGAAGCCTCTGAGTATCTCGCCGATAAAATGGCTCGCTACGAAGAAATCATCAACAACATCAAGTAAAAGGTATGGCACCTGCTGCCTATGCGGCCGGTGCCTCACCCATGCGTGAGCCGCTATAGAACCGCTATAGAAATAACAATAGTAAGCAGGGTATCTGCTGCTAATGCCCGGAGCTGTTATGGAATCAGGTCTTTCAAGTCTGCTCAGTGTCTCCATCGATTTCGAGACCTCCCACCTGTTCTTCCCGAGGATTATCCACTGGATCATGGCGGGTCTGTTTGCCCTGATTTTGGTGACGAAGGTAGCTCCCTTCATGGCCGCAGTGAAACGGGGAGAGCGCACCATGCCGATTTTGGGGGAGGCCAGGGATAATTTCCGCTTCTTCGGCACGCTCGTCTTGATCGCGGCGTATTTTTACTTCATGGCCGTAGTGGGCGATATGTTCCCCTACACAGGCTATGGCTTCCTGCTGGTATCGATGGCTTTCGTTCTCCTGATGTCACTGCTCTATCTGCATGACTGGACGAAAAAGGCGCTTACCATCGTCGTGGTCAATGCCATCGTCGCCCCAAGTCTGGCCTGGTTCGTTCTCGCCAAGCTGTTCACTATCACCTTACCGTGACCGGAGCGAGTGCCACCATGGAATTCCTCTCACTTCTTGATATAACCTTCTTTTTACTCGCCGGGTTCGGTGCTCTGGTCGGCATCATCTTCGGTGCTATCCCCGGCATGACCGCTACTATGGCCGTCGCTGTTTGCCTGCCGCTGACTTACGCCCTTGGTTTACACCACGGCCTAGCGCTGCTGCTGGGCCTCTATGTGGGTGGGATTTCTGGCGGGATGGTTCCGGCAGTGCTGCTCAATATTCCCGGTACACCCTCTTCCATTACCACCACCTTTGATGGCTACCCAATGGCTCAAAAAGGGGAGGGGGAGAAAGCGCTGAAGATCTGTGTCATCGCTTCAGTGATCGGTGGCCTTATTAGCGCCGCCATACTCTTCTTGTTTGCGCCGCTGCTGGCCGATTTCTCGATCAAGTTCTCCTATGTAGAGAAGTTTTTGATCATTTTGTTAGCGCTGAGTGTCATTGCTTCGCTCTCCAGCAGCATGCTGGTCGGCATCTTTAGTGGCGTCATCGGTATCTGGCTGAGCCTGATCGGTGACTACAGCATCTCTGATGGTGGCAATGGCAAAACCCGGCTGATGTTTGATTTCATGGAACCCTACTTATTTGAAGGGTTTTCCCTGCTGCCGGTGCTGATCGGGGTGTTTGGTATTTCCACGATTCTGCTTGAGGCGGAAAAGGGGGCGAAGAGTGATTTGGCCAACCAACGCATCAAACTCAGCAAGGGAGCAGGCTTTTCACTTTCGATCTTTAACGGTCGCCTGACTAACCTGGTGCGTTCGTCTTTTATCGGCACCTTCGTTGGCATGTTGCCCGGGGTAGGCGGTAGCGCCGCCTCCGTTCTGGCTTATACCCAAGAGAAAAACTTAACCCGTGATTCATCGCAAATGGGCAAGGGGCGCCTCAAGGGCTTATCGCCTCGGAGTCCGCCAATAATGCGTTGACCGGTGGTGCGCTGATTCCACTTCTCTCATTGGGCATCCCCGGTGACTCAACCACCGCTGTGCTGATTGGTGCGTTCACGCTGCAGGGCATTCAGGTCGGGCCGCTATTTATTCCCGAGAATACCGACACCTGGTACGTCATGATGACGGCCCTGGTGTTCGCCAATATCGTGATGTTTTTCTTAATGTTCTATGCCATTAAGTACATCGCCAAAGTGGTCATGGTGCCCAAGCATATTCTCTTCCCCATCATTGTGATGATGTGTGGTCGGTGCCTATGCCATCAACTACGGCATTATGTTTGATGTCTGGACGCTGCTGATTTTCGGTGTTTTAGGCTATCTGGTGCAGAAGATTGGTCTGGAAGTGGCTCCGCTCATTATTGGTTTCATCTTGGGGAGCCAGGCCGAGGTCTACTTCGTCAAAAGCCTGGAATCGTTCGGCACTTACTCGATCTTTTTTCACCAAAAGCCCCATTGCCATGGTGCTGTGGGGGTTGATTGTCGCCTCGCTAATGTTCGCGGTCGTTATGGGCTTCAAATCCCGCGCCAGGCAAAAATGGAGCTGACCCAGGTAACGGGCAGTACACGCACAGCCTCAGGAAAGGGTCATGACACAGACAACGACTAATACGCGCGTGATTCGCATACACCCCAACGATAATGTCGCCATCGTGGTTGAGCCGGGCGGTCTCGCTGAGGGCGCCGTCATTGAGGGAGGAGTTACCACCACAATGGCTGTCCCCCAGGGGCATAAGGTGGCCCTTGTCGATCTGGCGGAGGGGGAGCGCATCATTCGCTACGGTGAAGTGATCGGCACGGCGGCTACGCCTATTCCCCGAGGCGGCCACGTCAGCGAGACCAACTTGCACATGCCAACACCACCGCCACTTGCGGATCTACCGCTGGCGACCCGGCCAGCACCGAAAACCGAGCCGCTTGAAGGCTATACCTTCGAGGGCTTTCGTAACCCTGACGGCAGTGTGGGCACCAAAAATGTACTGGGTATCACCACCAGTGTGCAGTGTGTCGCCGGTACCGTCGACTTCGTCGTGCAGCGGATTAAACGCGAGCTGCTGCCGCGATTTCCCAACGTGGATGATGTGGTGGGGCTTAATCACTCATACGGTTGTGGCGTCGCCATTAATGCGCCTGCGGCTATTGTGCCCATTCGGACGCTTAAAAATATCGCCCTGAATCCCAACTTCGGCAACGAGATAATGATCATCGGTTTGGGCTGCGAGAAGCTGCAACCCTCGACACTGCTTTCCGATAGACCGGTGAAAATTTATGAAAACACCGAGGCGGCCGACCCGGAAGCCAACGTGTTGAGCCTTCAGGATGACTCTTTTCAGGGCTTCGGCGAGATGGTCGAGGGTATTTTGGCCATGGCCGAACGACACCTTGAGCGACTCAATCGACGCCAGCGTGAAACCTGCCCGGCGTCCGAGCTCGTCGTCGGCATGCAGTGTGGCGGCAGCGATGCCTTTTCGGGGGTGACAGCTAACCCTGCGGTGGGCTTTGCAACCGACCTGATTGTGCGGGCGGGTGGCAGCGTGATGTTCTCAGAGGTTACCGAGGTGCGCGACGCCATACATCTGTTAACCCCGCGGGCTGTTGACGAAGAGGTGGGTAGGGCACTGATTGAGCAGATGGCGTGGTACGACAACTACCTGGCTCAAGGCCAGGCTGATCGTAGCGCCAACACTTCACCGGGCAACAAGAAGGGGGGACTTTCCAATATCGTTGAGAAGGCGCTGGGCTCGGTGATCAAGTCGGGCAACTCGCCGATTGTCGATGTCATCGGCCCCGGTGAAAGGCTGCGCCGTAAGGGGCTGACCTTCGCCGCGACCCCGGCCAGCGATTTCATCTGTGGCACGCTTCAGTTAGCCGCAGGCATGAATCTGCAGGTATTCACCACCGGGCGGGGTACGCCGTATGGTCTGGCCATGGTGCCGGTGCTGAAAGTTTCCACCAACTCAGCGCTGGGAAAACGGTGGCACGACATCATCGATCTCGATGCCGGGCGCATTGCCACTGGTGATGCCAGTATCGAAGAGGTGGGCTGGGAGCTTTTCCACCTCATCCTGGACGTGGCCAGCGGCCGCCAACAGGCTGCCGCTGACCGACTGGGAATTCATAACGATTTAGTGTTGTTTAATCCTGCGCCAGTGACTTGATCACCTGAATAAAGTTTCAACTTGGGTCAATAATAAGTAGAGGTTTACGAGATATGTTTCCAAAAATTAAATCAATGAAAGTGGTACCTGTCGCTGGTTACGACGGTTTCTTATTAAATCTCAGTGGTGGTCACGCCCCTGGTTTATCCGCTGTGTGGTCATCCTCGAGGATGACACCGGTAACCAGGGCGTTGGTGAGATTCCTTCCAGTGGTGGCATTCTTAACGGGCTGGAGCAGTGCCGTGAGCTGGTGGAAGGCTCGCCGATCAATAACATCAAGCAGACCCTCAATCAGGTTCGCCTGCGATTAGCCCAGAACGGACGCGAGGAGCGGGGCAGGCAGACGTTTGATTTGCGCGTAGCGGTACACGTGATCACGGGTATTGAGTCGGCGCTGTTAGACCTCTATGGGCAGGCGCTCCAGCTACCCGTCGCCGACCTGCTCGGTCAGTATGGCCGTCAGCGCGATGAAGTCGAGGCATTGGGCTACCTGTTTTTACTGGGTGACCCGGGCAAGACAGACCTGCCATACCCTAACGCGCATAACCCTCAAGATCGCTGGGACGAAATACGCTACCAAGAGGCACTGACACCCGAGGCCGTGGCTAAGTTGGCCAAAGCCGCTTATGAGCGTTATGGGTTTAAAGACTTCAAGCTAAAGGGCGGTGTATTACGTGGCGAAGATGAAGCCGATTGCATTCGAGCGCTCCATGACGCCTTCCCCGACGCTCGATTGACGCTTGATCCCAACGGTGCCTGGAAGCTCGATGAAGCGGTGCGAGTGCTAGAGCCTATCAAACACCTGCTCAGCTACGCCGAAGATCCCTGTGGCCAGGAAGAGGGCTACTCCGGTCGTGAAACAATGGCTGAGTTCAAGAAGCGTACCGGTCTGCCCACCGCTACTAATATGATTGCGACAGATTTTAAACAGCTGCAGTACGCCGTTCAGCTAAATTCCGTTGATATACCTTTGGCAGATTGTCATTTCTGGACGATGCAAGGTGCTGTCAAAGTGGGTGAACTTTGCAACGAGTGGGGCATGACCTGGGGCTCTCACAGTAATAACCATTTTGATATTTCGCTCGCCATGATGACCCACGTTGCGGCGGCTTGTCCGGGTGAGATTGCCGCCATTGACACCCACTGGATTTGGCAGGATGGGCAGCGTATCACGAAAGACCCATTGCTCATTCGCGATGGCAAACTCAAGGTGCCCACCACGCCAGGGCTGGGAGTTGAGCTGGACGAAGAGAAGCTTATGGAGGCGCATAGCCTTTATAAGTCGTTGGATACTATCCAGCGAAACGATGCCATGGCGATGCAGTTTTTGATTCCTGGATGGGAGTTCGATCCTAAGCGTCCTGCTCTCGTTCGTTAAAGCGCTTTCTAAGGTGCTTTAACGAAGACGATGGATTAAGCCAGACGTATTACCGATAGAGAGATGTGGTCAACTGGGTAAGTGCTCGACTTTGGTCTAGTTTTTATATCTCTCTATTGTAGAGCTAACGAGAACACACTAAGTTTCAGGTTGTATGATGTATGACTTGATCATGAGAAAAAGTCTGCTGATAGGTTTTTAACCAAGGAGTACACAATGTACAAAAACAACAAAACCCTGCTAACCCTGACCGCTGCCGTCGCTTTATCCTCACTATCTGGCGTGGCGCTAGCTGACTACCCTGAGCGCGATATCCGCGTGATTGTGCCTTGGGGGGCCGGTGGGGGTACCGATGGAATCGTTCGGAAACTGACCACCATCGCTGAAGAAAGCCTCGATGTTTCCATGTATGCAGAAAACATCGAGGGTGGCGTGAGTGCCACCGGTATTGGCCAGCTTATGAGCGCACGGCCCGACGGCTATACGATTGGTGCGTTGACCTACGACAGCCTAATCACCGTGCCCTGGCAGGCCATGCTGCCTAGTTACGATATTGATAAGTTGAAGCTGATTGCACGGGTCACCAGCGAACCCGACGCTATCGTTGTTGACGCCGATTCCGACTATCAAACGGTTCATGACCTTATCGAGGCGGCCAAGGAAAACCCTGGCGAGATTCGTGTTGCCATTCAGAACCTGGGCGGGCGTATCCATCTAGCGATCCTGCAGCTTCAGGAGTTGACCGGTACAGAGTTCCGCATCGTCTCTTATCCTGGCGGAGCTGCTCCGCAGAAAGAGGCCATTCTGTCCGATGAGGTCGATGTCGCCCTCACCAGCCTGGGTGATTTTTCCAATCTTCTGGAAGATGGCACCGTGCGTGGTCTTGTTGAGTTCTCCGATACGCAGAATCCTACCTATCCCGATGTGCCTACCACCGCTGACGAGGGGATCGACCTCCAGATTGGTAGCTTTATCGTTTTCGCCGCACCAGCAGACACCCCGGAAGAAGCCATTAACGCACTGGAAAGTGCTTACAAAACGGCGTACGACAGCGACGAGTTTCAAGAGTGGGTGGCCAACGTCGGGGTAACGCCTAACTGGCTGGGTACCGATGAGGTGACTACCTGGGCTGATGAAACGGCCGAATCACTGTTCAGTGAAATGGATGCGCTGGTAGAAGCAGGTGTGATGTCCAAGTAACTCGCCACTCAAAGAGCGTGGCGCCGGTTACCGGTGCCACGGCTAACTCAAGCAGAGGATTTTGAGTCAATGAACAACGTCGAACGCTTTAGAAGGTCGGCAGTACTGTTTCCTGCCTTCTTGCTGATATTGACCACGATCTACCTGGCGGAAGCCTTGAGCATACGCTCTCAGTTTGGTGGTGACACCATTGTGGGGCCGCGCTTCATGCCTATCCTGATGGCGTTCATCATGTATGCAGCGCTGATAGTCGTAATCGTAGGAGAGTGGCGCAAAGAAGCAGAGGCGGCCGCTGGTGGCTCTCTGCTAAGGCCATTGCTGATTGTGGTGGCGACAGGCATCTACATCGCCTTGTTTCGTCCCTTGGGTTACGTGCCGCTACGCTGGGTTTCGTGGTAGCCCTCTTTCTTATCTTTGACTTCGAGAAACATCGGCCCGCCTTCTTTATATTTTATGTGATCGCCGTTACAGCGCTCTTTTATGGACTATTTGCCGGTATTTTCGGAGTGCGTCTGCCTCCCCTGTTAGGAGGGTTCTAATGGAGACCTTTGTTAGTTTCCTGGGCGGTTTTGAAGCATTGCTGAGTTGGGAAGTGCTTGGCTTCATGATTGCCGGTTTCTTGATTGGTACCTTTTTCGGTGCGATGCCAGGCCTCACGTCGGTGCTAGCCATTGCGCTGTTGTTACCTATTACCTATACGATCGACGTAGTACCCGCGCTGGTCATGTGTGCCTCGATCTTTATGGCGGGGATGTACTCCGGCAGTATCACGGCTACCACCATCAATATTCCCGGTGCGCCGTCCTCAATGATGACCGCCGTGGAAGGCAACGCCTTGATGTTAAAGGGCAGGGCGCCAATGCGCTGGGGCACGCGGCGCTGGGCTCGATGATCGGTGGGTCAATCGGCGCGTTACTGCTCATGGCGTTCATGCCCATTGCCGGTGAGCTGGCGCTATTGATCCGCACCCCAGGGAAGTTCTCACTGGTGCTTTTTGCGTTGGTGGTGATCATCATTGTCGATAAGGGCGCTATCGCTAAGGGCATTGTCGCGACGTCGCTGGGCATCATGCTGGCGACAGTCGGCATTGATGTACTTCAGCCGATTCCACGCTTTGAGTTCGGCACTGAACTGCTGGTAGAAGGTATCGGTTTGATGCCGGTGGTCATCGGTGCCTTTGCGGTCAGTGAGCTACTGGTACAGGCGCAGAACTGGAACCTCTCTTTAGAGTACTTTGAAGCGGGCGAAAGGCTTAAAAATTCGTCGGCGCGATTTTATTCCCCCCTGGTCTGAAATTCGTGAAGTGGGCTTGTTTACCTATATTAAGAGCGCCTTCATTGGCTATGCGATTGGCATTTTACCCGGCGCGGGTGGCTCGATGGCGGCTTTTGTGGCTTATGCTGATGCCAAGCGCGGTTCGAAGAAGCCGGAGGAGTACGGTAACGGCAGTAGAGAGGGTATTGCAGCGGCTGAATCGGCAAATAACTCCATGTGCGGCGGTGCTTTTGTGCCGATGCTGATGTTCGGGATCCCGGGCGATCCCACCACGGCTATTGTACTCGGCGTTTTGGTTATCAATGGGTTACAGCCAGGGCCGCGTCTCATTGAGCAGCAGGCTGATCTAATAGCGCCCATGTTTGCCTCTCTGTTTGTAAGCGCCCTGATCCTTATTCCGCTGACGCTGTTCCTGTTCGGGCCGTACTTTATTCGCATCGTCTCAATCTCCCGTGGTCTGCTCTACAGCGCCATCGCCGTGGTAGCGCTCGTCGGAAGTTATGTGGCGACCTACTCAATTTTTCAGATGTTTTTAGCCCTATTGTTTGGTGTATTGGCTTTCTTCCTGCGTAAACATAACTATTCGGTTGTGGCCATGTTGTTAGGCTTCATCCTGGAATCGGATCTGGAACAGTATTTGCGTCGCTCCTTGTCCTTCAATGACGGCAATCCGATCGTCTTTTTGACGAGTATGGACAGTCTGGCTTTCCTGGCGCTAACTGTCGTTTTCGCCTATCTAATTCTGCGCAAGAAGCCGAAGCTTGATGGCATTCCGTGATCTTAATAAACATTTGTACACAACAAGATTGGATTCTGTTACTCGCTATGCGCCTCCCGTACTGTTCATCACGAACGGCTGGGGGCGCTCTTCTCGCTCATTAGGATGCCAACATGACAACAAAAACTCGCCCCTTGCCGCGTACCGGGGGAAAAGTACTGGTTGACCAGCTTCTTATACACGGTGCTGATAGTGGCTACTGTGTGCCGGAGAGAGCTACCTGGAAGTGCTCGATGCGCTTTATGATCAGCGTGAACATTTCACCCTCTACAATGCGCGGCACGAGGCTGGAGCGGCGAATATGGCCGAGGCTTATGGCAAGCTGACGGGGCGCCCCGGGATTTGCCTGGTGACACGCGGCCCTGGGGCCTGCCATGCCGCTATCGGTGTGCATATCGCTCAGCAGGATTCGACACCCATGATTCTTTTAGTCGGCCAGGTCGACCGTCACTCTATGGATCGGGAGGCGTTTCAGGAAATCGACTACCGGGTGATGTTCGGCGGTGTGGCCAAGTGGGTGGCACAGATAGAGGATGCGAGCCGAATTCCCGAATACATGGCGCGCGCCTTCCGGGTAGCGACGTCAGGCCGCCCAGGCCCGGTGGTGCTGGCGCTACCTGAAGATATGCTAACCGATATCGTCGAAGTCGAAGACGCTGAACCCTATTCACCGTCAAGGCCGGGCGTTGCCGTGGAGGAAATCGAGAAAATCGCTGCCCTGGTCTCCCGTGCCGAACGCCCGATGATGTTGGTCGGTGGATCGGGCTGGACGGACGAGTCCTGCGGGCAGATACGCAGCTTCGCTGAAACTAACGGTATTCCCGTCGCCTGCTCATTTCGCCGCCAGGATATAGTGGACAATGCCTCAGACTGCTATGTCGGTGATTTCGGTACCGCCGTGGTGCCGTCACTGATTAAGCGCCTTGCTGAGGCAGACCTGCTGTTGGTCGTCGGAGCCCGGCTCGGCGAGATGACTACCCGCACGTATACTACGCTGGCGTCTCCTACTCCCAGCCAGACGCTGATACATGTGCATATTGACCCGGATGAGATAGGTCGTGTGTTTAGCCCGGCGCTGGGCGTTGTTTCGGCCCCTGATAAGCTAGCTGCAGCGTTAGCCGCTCACGACTGGGGGCAGCGCAGCCGCTGGAGTGAGTGGTGCAAAACGTTGCGAGATGAGTATCTTGCCGATATTTTGCCTCCGTCACACGATTACCCGCTCGATATGGGCGCGGCAATGCATGCGTTGCGCGATAGCTTGCCGAAGGAGAGTATCGTCACTCTGGACGCCGGAAACCATACCGGATGGGCGCAGCGCTTTCTGGCCTACCAGCGTCCTGGTCGGATTATTGGTTCAACATGTGGTGCGATGGGGTATTCGGTTCCTGCCGCCGTGGCGGCCTCTTTACGCGAGCCCGATAAGTGTGTACTGGCGTTTGTCGGTGATGGCGGCTTTATGATGAGCGGTGTTGAAATCGCTACCGCTGTACAGCATGGCGGCCGGCCCATCGTACTGCTATTCAACAACGGTACTTACGGCACAATTCGCATGCACCAGGAGCGTGAGCACCCCAACCGTGTCTCGGGAACCGACCTGGTGAATCCCGATTTCGGCCAATTGGCAGCAGGGCTTGGCGCGCATTTCGAACGTGTTATCGATACGGCTGGTTTCAAGCCCGCTCTGGAGCGGGCCATGGCTTCGGGTCGCCCTGCCGTGATCGAGCTTGTGACTGACCCGGAACGTATTTCAACACGTACTACCGTCACAGCACTGCGTTCAGCTAAAGCTCGTTCATAAAGGAACCGCTTCATGAAGAGGCCCGCTAATCAAGAAATCAGTCTTTAAAGAAGGGGGCGGGGACAACAATCTTGTTTTCCTGGCTGATTAGATAACCCGCCTCGGCACTTTTCTTGAGATAGGCGGCCCACTCTGGGTCGCTCTGCATAGCGGCGCGCCGCTGGCTACGGTCAGCGGCATCTTTGAACACCCAGATATGTACATAGGAATTCACATTGCCGGTTTCGACCGGCCCGTATAGCAGAGGTTCGCCAAGGTGACGTTTTTGGATGGCCCAGCCATGCGCTTCGTAGAGCGCCATCTGTTTCTTCAACGTGCCAGGTGTGCAGGTATAGGTACGGTGGTCATACAGCATGGTGATACTCCTTGATGATTACTCTATTAAGGGCCGCGGGCTATCCACCCAGGGTGGCGCTATGCAAGTAAAGAACCTTGTGTGATCTCGCCGGTATGAGGGTTACGTTAAGCCTTATCGCCTTTGGATCCCTCTATCAACCACATGTTGTATTACATCATACAAGACTGCAACAAAAGCATGCACCGATTGCTCCATAAGCAAGGGGGGATAAGGTATATGAGACCGTAATGTTGATGAGCTGATTTTATCAAAATGCTACTTTAACTTTGGTTTAGATTTCGTTAGTTATGCTTGCTTGGCACAATAATAAGGCCTACTTTTTTCTTGTATGATGTGTTGTATCTGGCATGAAAAAATATTCGCCATTACTCGTGGTGGCATTAAAAATGGAAAACAGGCTGCCTGGGGTCATTCAGAAGCCATTTATTGGCACTTCCAAGGCCTAGGTTGTACGATATAATACAACTTGGATATTAATGAAGGATAGCTTCCATGGTCAAAACCAGCGCAGCGGCATCTGCCCTAAAACCGCTTCAAATAAGTAAAGTGACACAGCAGGGAAGCTTGTCCGTGCACGTGGCCGACCAGTTGGAAGCGTTGATCACTCAGGGCAAAGTCGCGGTAGGAGAGAAGCTGCCTACAGAGAACAGCCTGTGTGACTCCTTTGGCGTTAGCCGCACTGTGATCCGTGAAGCGATTACCCATCTTAAGTCTCTGGGGCTGGTGGAAACCCGGCGAGGCGTAGGCACATCCGTGCTGCGCTCTTCCACAGTAGAGGCGCGTCCTGCAGAACGCATTAACCCCACTACTGTGGAAGATATCTTGCACCTGCTAGAACTGCGGCTAACCTTAGAGCCAGCGGCGGCGGAACTGGCCGCCTTACGCCACGACGATGAAGATCGTCAGCGGCTGGAGGCGCAGCACCTTGCCTTTAGTAATGCCTATACTGCAAAAACCCAAGCCCGTGAAGAGGATTATCTGTTTCACTTTGCGATTGCCACGGCGACCAAAAATCCCTTTTTCCAATCTTTTTACAAGCAGTGGAGCCAGAGCGTGATTCCCCGCGCCAAACTGCTAAGCATTGATATTAACCCGATCTCCTCCGAGCGCTATTTAGAGCGAGTTCAGGAAGAGCACAGCTATATTCTTGAAGCTATTCTTTCCCGCGATGCGCAGGCTGCCCGCGAAACAATGTTTCAGCATCTTAACCGGGCGCGCAACACCTATGCCCAATATCGTGGGCAGAAGTAACGCGCACAGTAGCAATGCGACACGGGCGACCAGTGATATCACTGACCATTTAAGGAGCGATGTATGACAATGCGAGGCGAAATGCTGATTGGGCAACAATCAGTGACCGGTACCAAGCCAACATTCAAGCAGTTAACCCGGCTACCGGTGAAAAGCTTGAACCTATCTATGTCGGCGGCAGTCGTGCACACGTTGAGCAGGCTTGCGAGCTGGCTGAAGCGGCCTATGCTACCTATCGCGAAACGTCCCTCGAAGAGCGGGCGACCTTTTAGAAACCATTGCCAGTGAAATTGAAGCGATTGGTAGTGAGCTGATTGAGCGCGCCATGGCCGAAACGGGTCTGCCTCAGGCGCGTATTGAAGGCGAGCGGGGCAGAACCTGCGGACAGCTGCGTTTATTTGCCTCGGTGGTGCGTGCCGGTGAGTGGCTTGACGTGCGCATTGATCCTGCCATGCCGGAGCGCCAGCCGTTACCGCGTGCGGATCTCCGCCAGCGCCATATCGCCCTGGGCCCGGTGGCCGTCTTCGGTGCCAGCAACTTCCCGCTGGCCTTCTCGGTAGCGGGTGGTGATACCGCTTCAGCCCTGGCTGCTGGCTGCCCGGTAGTGGTAAAGGCCACTCTGCACACCCAGGCACTTCCGAGCTTGTTGGTAAGGCGATTCAAAAAGCCGTGAAAGCCTGCCAGTTACCAGAAGGCGTATTCTCGCTACTGTTTGGTGCCGGTAACGAAATTGGCCAGGCGCTGGTCGATGACCCTCGCATTCAAGCGGTTGGTTTCACCGGTTCACGCAGTGGTGGTACAGCGCTGATGAAAACTGCCCAAGCACGCCCCCAGCCCATCCCGGTCTACGCTGAGATGAGCAGCATTAACCCCGTCTTCTTGCTACCGGCAGCCCTTAAAGCACGTGGTAAAGCGCTGGGTGAAGCCTTTGTCGGTTCGCTCAATATGGGCGCGGGCCAGTTCTGCACCAACCCTGGTCTGGTGATTGCGGTAAAAGGCCCTGAGTTGGATGCCTTTATTGAGGCGGCACGAGGTGCCGTGGAAGCCAGCGGCGCGCAGACAATGCTGACGCCGGGTATTCACCGCGCCTATCAAGAGGGTGTAGCTAGCCTGAGCAGTGCCGACAAGGTGCGTGAAATTGCCCGTGGCCAGACGGGCAGCGATTATCAGTGCCAAACGGGCTTGTTTGCCGCTTCAGCGAGCGATTTCCTCGCATCTGAAGCGCTGCAAGCGGAAGTGTTCGGTGCCAGCTCGTTGATTGTTGAGTGCGAAGATGCGGCGGAAGTAAAACGTGTGGCTGAACAGCTTGAGGGTCAGCTCACCGCTACGTTGCATATGGACGACGCGGATATTGATGCCGCCAAAGCGTTACTGCCCACCCTAGAGCGTAAAGCTGGACGTATCCTCGCCAACGGTTGGCCCACGGGTGTTGAGGTGTGCCATGCCATGGTGCACGGCGGCCCGTTCCCGGCTACCTCTGATTCGCGCACGACCTCTGTGGGGTCGGCGGCCATTCACCGCTTCCTACGGCCGGTTTGCTACCAGTCCCTGCCCGAAGGCTTGCTGCCCGATGCCCTTAAAGAGGGCAACCCGCTGAAGGTGTCGCGGTTAGTCGACGGCAAACGCGAGCTGTAATTAACGGGGGTTACCAGCCCCTTCAGCGATATCAGAAGGGCCGCTTTTATCCTAACTTGCCGCCTCAATAAACCCTTTGGCTCTGGGGTCTTGTATATAGGCTACATTCAGCCGGAGCCAGGGCGTTGGCTGATGATCGGCAAAAACAGATGCCCCGGCGATAGCGTGATTTCCCACCGGTTAGCCAGTTCACTCAGTAGTTCAGGGGTAATTGCTGCCGGTGGTTTTGCCCACAAACATCCCGCCTGCCGGCTGGGTATACACCTCCCAACCGGCATTTTTAAGCATCGTTAGTGCCACTGCCATTTGATTGGCGAGCTTGATGCGCAGCCGCTCGATCAGTTTCCGGTAGCTGCCGTTTTGCAGCAGGGTCGTGACCACCTGCTCGGCAAAGCGCGAAGCGGAAATACTGGTCAACATCTTGATATCCACCAAGCGCTGTACTTGCTCAGGCGGAGCAGCGATAAAACCGACTCGTAGCGAAGAGGAGAGGCTTTTCGAGAAGCTGCCCAGATAGAACACCCGGTTTAACCCATCTAGTGCGGCCAGTCGGGTAGTGGGAGTGTGCTGAAAATCCGCGTAGATATCGTCTTCAATAATCTGCAAATCGTGTAGCTCGGCGAGCTGTAACACTCGGTGCGCCACCGCCGGGGTGAGCGTGCTGCCTGTGGGGTTGTGGAAAACGCTGTTGATGTAGAACAGCTTTGGGCGGTGCTGGGCCAACAACACCTCCAAGCGCTCGATATCAGGCCCATCGGCTAATCGCGGCACGCCAATCACGCGGATTCGCTGTAAGTGCAGCAGGCCGAACAGATTGTAATAGCCCGGTGATTCCACGAAGACTACATCGCCAGGCTCTAGCAGCATCCGCACCAGCAGATCCAGCGAATGGCTGCCGCCTCCGGTCATCACGATCTGCTGGGCGTCCGCAGTAATCGCCAGTGGGCGCAGGCGTTCCTGGATTAAACCGCGTAAATCCTGCGGCCCTTGAGGAGTGCTGTACTCGAAAATCCCCGAGCGGCTTTTACGTGCCACTTGGCGAATGGCGTGGGTGAGGTCATCGCCTTCGCGCCAGTCGCTAGGCAGCCAGCCGCAGCCCAGCTTGAGCGTGTGCTCGTTTGCACTGAAAAGCCCCCATAGCCCGTTGGTGACCTCTTCCAATCCGCTCGTAGCTGCGGGTTGTGATACCAGTGCCGCCGCGCTATCCGCCACATAAAAACCCGAACCGGGTCGTGAGCGCACTAAGCCAGAAGCGACAAGCCGTTCATAGGCTTCAATCACCGCATTACGGCTGATGTGGTGGGTGGTGGCTAAGTGACGAATCGAGGGTAAACGGCGGCCACCCCCTGCACCATGTACTTCAATCCAAGCGCGAATACCCGCTTCAACCTGCTGCGCGATGGGAGTAGCAGAGTGCCGATTAACCTCTAGTTTCATAAGCTGCCTATGGCTTTCAACTGTTCCCTAAAAGGGCAGAACAGTGTCTGGAAAGTGGAGGTTAAGTGTATCTTACCGCTGTGCAGGAAGCGTGGGAGGGTAGCGGTTCAATGACTTACTTATTTAGGACTTAGCTATGAGCCGCACTGTCACTCGCGCGATCAATATAAGGAGCGCCGCCTGTCTGGCCTTTGCGTTATGTACGATTACCACGGCGGTTAATTTACAGGCCCCCCTTTACGATGCGCTGGCAGCTCGGGATAGCTTGGGCGTTGGCGCCACCAGCATCGCCTTTGCCTGCTATGTGGTAGGCATTATACCGGTGTTGCTGGGGTTAAATGGCTTGGCCGATCGGGTAGGGCGCAAGCCATTAATAATGACTGCACTGCTGTTATGTCTCTTGGCGACCAGTATTACCCTGATAGCACCCGGTTTGCTGGCGTTGGGTGTTGCTCGCTTTCTGCTGGGTATCAGTACGGGGTTAACGTCTGCGGTGGCGCCTGCTTATATGCAGATGCTGTTGGGTGGGCAGGATAAACGTGTGGCGACTAACTACGTAACGGCCAGTACCGCGCTCGGGTTTGGGCTAGGGGCCGCGGTGACTAGCCTGTTTGTTTTCCACACCCCAAGCGTATCGCCACCCAGCCTGTGGATTTATTTGGCTACCGCTTCGCTGGCGCTGGTGGCGGTTACCACGCTTAAGGATCGTGCACCGAGCGCCACCAAAAGTCCTATGCTGCGTTTGCCCAGCTACCCCCAAGGGGCATTCTCCTATGGGTTAGCGATTTTGTTGGCTTGGGCGTTGGTGGGGTTGGTGATCGCGATCCTGCCTTCGGCATTAAGCCAACACGGTTTATCCGCCTGGAGTGGTTTCGCCACCTTCGGTATCTGCAGCTGCGGGGTGCTGTTTCAGCCCTGGGCGAGAAGGCTTGCGCCGCGCAGCGTCTACCCAACTGGGGTTGGTGATTCTGCCGATTGCCTATGGGTTGATCGCCTGGGGCGCTATTCACGGCAACCTTGTGGCGGTGCTGCTGGGTACGGTGGCTGCCAGCAGCGCTTGCTATGGGTTTATCTATTTAGGGGGATTAAGCGGCGTGTTGGTGCTTGCGGATACCTCGGCTAGCCAACAAGCCACCCAAGCCAGCGCGGGCTATTTTCTGATGGCCTATCTGGGCTTCAGTATCCCGGTGATCACTACTGGGGTGCTCATTGATGCCGTCGGGCATACCTTGGCGTTAACGCTATTTGGCCTTGCGCTGCTGGTGGGTGTGATCGTCACGCTAGTTCTACTGCGCAAGGCTCGGTAACCTGGACAGCCTAACTATGTGTGTTTCTCTACCAATAGACCACAGGAGGGCGCTGCCCAGCGGGTGTCGGCAGTAAACACCACGTCACACACCACGGGAGAGTAGTAGCGGCGCACCTCGTCATCGATGCGCGCCCGGAGTAAATCCTGGGTGGAGACCGAAACATCGGATTGGTCGGGCAGTACCACATGCACCATCACATACAGCAGCCGCCCAGGGCGAACCATGCGCACGCGCACCTCTTGGGTCTCGGTATCCGCCAGGGCGTTCGCCACGGCTTGGCGAACGGGTACTGCAATAGCTTCTTCAGGCGTTTTATTTAGTAGTTCCCGTAGTGCCTGTGAGGCCATTCGCACAGGCACGCCCAGGCAGAGCACCACCACCGCAATGACTAACACTGAATCCACATAGGGCAGAACCGCATGCCAGCCTAAGCGCTCAAACAGCATCACCAGGCAGAAGGCGGCGAGTACAGCGGCAGAGATGACGCTGTTGACTAACCAGTTAAGCTTGTCTGCCGCCACCAGAGGGCTGCTTACATGGCGCTGGCTGCGGTGCATCACCCAGGCGGTAAGTGAACAAGCCGCGGTGGCGAATAGCGCGTACATCACCGCCAAGCCTGCCGCGATCTCACGGCCACCGGTGAGTAGGGCGGCAATGGCATCGACCAAGGCAAAAATAGACACGCCTAAAATAAGCAGCCCTTTGCACAGATTCACCAGTGACTCAAAGTAGCTATAGCCGAACGGATAGGATTCGCTATCGGGGCGGCTAGCCAGTTTGCTCACTTTGATCGTGACCAGGGCGACACTGAAATAGATCAAATTAAACAGCCCATCCAGCAAGATCGCTTGGGAGTTGGAGGCGAGTGTGGCCACGATGCCTGCACAACCAATTAACAGCGCCATAAATGCGGAGAAGGCTAAGGTGCTTGATTCTGTCTTCACAAAGGTTTCTTCCGGTGTGCATAAGTCGAGATAGCCGATAATCATAGCAACTTTGTTAGCGGATTATCGAATGCCGACGTATTACGCACTTTTGGAAAGCATCGTAAGTTCTACTAACCTAATGAGGCGTTTGTTTAATTCACGTTACGCCAAACAGGAGGGTGAGACGATGCCAATGCTGAGCGTAGGAACGGAACAGGGCACGCCGGTTGAGCTTTATTACGAAGTGCGCGGGGCGGGCAAGCCCGTGGTGCTGATTCACGGTTGGCCACTGAGTGGCCGCTCGTGGGAACAGCAGGTGCCAGCGCTGGTTGAGGCGGGTTATAAGGTGATTACCTATGACCGCCGAGGCTTTGGCAGATCGACTCAGGCCGACGGTGGCTACGACTATGACACGCTAGCGCTAGATCTCAAGAAACTTATCGAGACGCTGGATCTGCACGATGCCATCCTGGTGGGCTTTTCCATGGGCGGCGGGGAAGTGGCGCGCTATCTTTCCAGCTACGGCACGGCGCATGTCCATAAAGCCGTTTTTGCTGCGGCAGTGCCACCTTACCTGTATAAAGCCGATGATAATCCTGAAGGCGGTCTTGATGATGCCACCATCAATCAGTTCCTGGAGGGCGTAAAAGATGATCGCCTTGCCTTTCTGGAGGAGTTTACCAAGAGCTTCTTTACCGCAGGCGAGCGCAGCGATTTAGTCAGCGAACCGAATCGCCAGTACCATCGCGATATTGCCGCCTTTGCGTCACCCCAAGCGACCTACGACTGCATAAAAGCCTTTAGCTACACCGATTTCCGCAAAGACCTGACCAAGATCGATATACCCACATTGGTGTTGCACGGCGACTCAGATGGCATCGTGCCCTTTGAAGTCAGCGGTAAACGGGCCGAGGAGCTACTGCCCAATGCTCAAACGCAAGTGATCAAGGGCGGGCCCCATGGTCTCAATGCTACCCATCCTGATGAGTTTAATCAGGCGCTGATTAGCTTTTTGAATGAATAACCTTTGAGAGTAACGGCTACTAACAACAACGCCGCCCTAATGGCGGCGTTGTTGATGTTTCAAGGCTAATTAATGTGGTTACCCTTCAACCCACACCTCATCACCTTTAAATTCAACCTTCCAGGTACGTAGCTTAACGCCCTCGT
Source organism: Vreelandella olivaria (assembly GCA_004295565.1). Classification (GTDB taxonomy): domain Bacteria; phylum Pseudomonadota; class Gammaproteobacteria; order Pseudomonadales; family Halomonadaceae; genus Vreelandella; species Vreelandella olivaria. Next base: position 1,088,286 of record AP019416.1, read on the forward strand.
CCTCTAAACATTGGCCGTCTTCAAGGCGGAAGTGCTGCTTGTAGATAGGCGAGGCGACGACCGCCGCACCTTTAAGGTCGCCAACGATGCCACGAGCGATTACGTTAGCATTTGAGAAGGGGTCATGGTGGTCGAGGGCGAAAAGCTCATCGCCCTGTCCCAGTCCTGGCAAGTAGAAAATGGCGACCTGGGCGGAGCCTTCGGCGGTTTCTAGCCAGGCGGCGATGCCCGAGAACGCTACCAGATCATCTTTGGTACAGACTTTTGCCACGCCGTGTTATTTTCAGAAGCCTCGCTGTCAGGGGTGTCTACCATATCCATCTCTTTTTCAGTGCCGTTGCGGTCATGGGGTGCCTCGTTTTTATTCAGTCTCAGTCAGTGACAGTGCTTAGCGTCGCTTAAGCAGGGCGTAGCTGGCCGCGCTCGGAGGTCATAATGATTGAGGGATCCGGGCGGTCGTCGTTGACGAAGCTGCGGAAGCGCTTGAGCTTCTCTGGGTCGCTGATGGCGTCGGCCCATTCGCACTGGTAGGTATCCACCACGCTTTGCATCTGGCGCTCTAACTCGTCGTTGATGCCTAGGCTATCTTCCAGAATCACCTCTTTGAGGTACTCCAGGCCGCCGTCGAGGTTTTCTCGCCACACGGAGGTGCGCTGCAGGCGGTCGGCGGTGCGCACGTAGAACATCAGGAAGCGGTCAATGGTGCGGTAGAGCTGCTCATCGTCCAGATCAGTGGCGAACAGCTCCGCGTGGCGGGGGCGCATGCCGCCGTTACCACACATACAGGTTCCAGCCGTTTTCGGTGGCAATAATGCCGATATCCTTGCTCTGGGCTTCGGCGCACTCGCGGGTGCAGCCGGAAACGCCAAACTTGATCTTGTGGGGTGAGCGCAGGCCCTTGTAGCGGTTCTCTAACTGAATCGCCATGCCGACGCTGTCCTGCACGCCGTAGCGGCACCAGGTGCTGCCCACGCAGGATTTCACCGTGCGCAGCGATTTACCGTAGGCGTGGCCGGTCTCGAAGCCTGCGGCAATCAGCTCGCCCCAGATATCCGGCAGGTCTTCCAGGCGGGCGCCGAACAGATCGATACGCTGGCCGCCGGTGACCTTGGAGTAGAGGCTGTATTTTTGGCCACTTCACCCAGCACGATGAGTTTGTCCGGGGTAATCTCGCCACCGGCAACACGCGGCACTACTGAGTAGGTGCCGTTTTTCTGCATGTTGGCCATAAAGGTGTCGTTAGTATCCTGCAGAGGAATATGTGCCGCATCGGTAATCGGCTCGTTAAAGCAGGAGGCCAGAATGGACGCCACGGCGGGTTTGCAGATGTCGCAGCCCAGGCAGTGGGTATCCTGGTTGCCATGTTTGGCGATCAGGTCACTGAAGGTTTTAATGCCTTCCACACGCACAATGTCGTAAAGCTCCTGGCGGGTATGGGCAAAGTGCTCGCAAATCGATTTATCAACCTCTACGCCGCGGGCTTCCAGCTCATGATCCACCACGCTTTTGAGCAGCGCGGTGCAGCCGCCGCAGCCGGTGCTGGCTTTGGTGGCCGCTTTAACACCGCCTAGATCCACCGCCCCGGCGTCAATAGTGGCGCAAATATCGCCCTTGGAGACGTTATGGCAGGAGCAGATGGTGGCGGTTTCCGGTAGCGCGCCGGGGCCGAGCGTGGGGGCAGCGCCGCTGCTTTGGGGCAGGATCAGCGAAGCGGGTTCATCGGGGAGCTCAATACGGTTTGAGTAGTACTGTAGCAGCGTGTCATAAACGCCGTTGTCGCCCACCAGCATGGCGCCGAGCAGTTTTTTACCGTCGCTGGAAACCACCAGCTTGCGATACTCCTGCTTGATGGGATCCAGGTAGCGGAACATCCGCGCACCGGGGTTCTGATTACCGTGGGCATCACCAATCGAGCCTACGTCAACACCCATTAGCTTAAGCTTGGTGCTCATGTCGGCGCCGCTAAACTGGGTGTCACCGCCGATCAGCGTCGATAACGCCGCTTTGGCCATTTGGTAACCGGGGGCCACCAGGCCAAAAATGCTCTGGTTCCACAGTGCCACTTCGCCAATCGCGAGGATAGCCGGGTCGCTGGTCAGGCACTGGTTATCCACCACCACGCCGCCGCGTTCGCCAATCTCCAGGCCGCAGTCACGGGCCAATTGGTCGCGGGGGCGGATGCCTGCCGAGAACACAATCAGGTCGGTTTCCAGCACCTTGTCGTCTTGGAAGACCATGCGGTGGCGGCTGGCTTCGCCATCTTCAATGCGCTGGGTGGCGCGTTCCAGAAGTACCTGTACGCCCAGCGCTTCAATTTTTCGCGCAGCAGCTCGCCACCTTCGTTATCCACCTGCATGGGCATTAGGCGTGAGGCGAATTCCACCACGGCGGTATCCAGGTTTAACCCGCGCAGGGCATTCGCTGCTTCCAAGCCGAGCAAGCCGCCACCTACGACCACGCCGGTGGTGGCGTTTTCGGCGGCCGCTTGGATGGCGTCTAGGTCGTCCAGAGTGCGGTACACCAAACAACCATCGCGATCGTTACCGGGAATCGGCGGTACAAAGGGGAAAGAACCGGTGGCCAGCACCAGGCGGTCATAGGGGTAACGGCCTTGGTCGGTGACCACCTCTTGCGCGCTGCGGTCGATCTCAATAACGGCTTCGCTTGTGCGCAGTTCCACACCGCTGGTGGCGTAGTAATCCGCCTCGCAAAGGGCGAGCGAATCGGCATCGCGACCGCTGAAGTATTCAGATAGGTGTACCCGGTCATAGGCGCGGTGGCGCTCTTCACCAAACACGGTGACCTGATAGCGCTCAAGGGCGCCGTTATCGACAAGCTGTTCGACCAGGTGGTGGCCGACCATGCCATTACCAATAATAATAAGCTGCTGTTGTGAAGCCATCGTTTGGGTAGACATCTAAGCCGCCTCCGACGTTGTATGAGAAGAGTGTTTTGAAGAATCAGGAGTGTGTTGAGATGCCGCTTCGCGTAGCACGTCGACATCCGCCGCACCAAACAGCAGGGCTTGGCGGTAAGCGTTGAGATGGGTACCTGCGAGCGCCTGCTCGAAGTACCAGGGGCCTTGGCTGGTGTCGCCGTAAAGCACCGCACCTTCAATCTGGCCGTTGCGCAAGAGCAGGCGGCGGTAGTCGCCGCGCTCAAGGTCGTGATAGCTCAAGACGTCATGCTCGGCGCTGGCCTCAGTGGGGCCAAAGCATAGAGCGCTACGCCGCTGATTTTAAGTTTGGTGGCGCTGGGAGTATCCGCGTAGCCATGGGTAGGCATGCCGCATAGGGTGGCGGCAAGCACCTCCACCTGGCGCCAGATCGGCTCTACCAAGCCGTAGGTGGTGCCCTCGAACTGGCAGCACTCGCCGAGGGCGGAAATGGCCGTATCTGAAGTCGTCAGAAATTCGTCGACGACGATGGCGCGCTCGGTGGTCAGGCCCGCCTGGTGCCCGAGTTGCGCATTAGGGGTAATGCCTGCGGCAATGATCACACTGGAGGCCTTCAACTGGCGGCCATCGGCAAGATGCACCTTGGCGACCCGACCCCGGGCGTCACTTTCTAGCCGTTCTAGCTGGGCACCGGTGATGATGTTCAAGCCGCGTTGCGTCAGGGAGTCTTTGAGCAGGTGTGCAGCGGTCGTATCTAACTGGCGGTTCATCAACCGCTCGCTGCGCTGGAGCACGCTAACGATGATACCGTTGCCACGCTTACGCAGCCCTTCAGCCGCTTCAAGACCCAGCAGGCCGCCACCAATCACCACAGCATCACCGCCGCGCTGAGCAATGGCCTCAAGTGCTTCGGCATCTTGCAGGTCGCGAAAGCCGTGTACGCCCTCAAGCTCAATACCCGGAACGTCGGGCAGTGCTGGGCGCGAGCCGGTGGCGATGATCAGATGATCGTAATCAAATGATTGGCCGCTATCAGTGGTCAATGTTTGACGTGTGCGATCAAGCGCCTCGACCTTTTCGCCCAGTATCAGCGTAACGCCTTGATCTGCGTACCATTCGGTATCACGCAGGGTCAGCGCCTCTTGCTGCATTTCACCGGCCAGCAGTGGTGAAAGCAGAATACGGTTATAGGCAGGGGTTGGCTCGGCGCCAATTACCGTGATGCGCTGAGGGCGTGTGGGTTGTTTGACCAACGCCTCAATGAGACGGTGGCTGGCCATGCCATTGCCAATGATCACTAGGTGGTCGTTAGGTGAGCACCGGGAAGTGGTTTCCATAGGTGGCTCCTCTTGTCGTTGCGGCTACTTGAGCACCAAACAAAAACGCCCCTGTCTCGCACCTCTTTGCAAAGCATTGCAAGAGTGTGCGTAACAGGGGCGTCGTTGCCCGATAGCGTTTTTTAAACGCGCGACAACCGCCATTGGCTGTCAGCTGATTAAAAATCTTACTCCGTAACAAGCAAGGAACTAGCCAACTGGCCATTAACCATCTTTTATCTAATTATCTCAGTTGCTTAGATTTGTTAGTTGGATTGCTGGCGGCACGGCTCTGCGCATAGGCTGCACAGTGATGGTGCGAAAAGGGCGGTAGCGTGCACCCTCACATGCCATTTAACGTGCGCAAAGTGCTAAAAAGCGTGCCGCGTGATGATTCGTTGTTTTTAACCATCTGTTTTTAAATATTTATTTTTAAATAGTGCGGTTTTCGGCTTGGCTCTTGCAGCTATCAGGGCAATAAGTGAGTTAACAAGGGATAAGCGCTCATTGCTTGGCGATGGCAGCGAACAACTCCAAAGCCGTTAGAAAAATAACTCGCCGTTAGAAAATGTGTAGCTGTTAGTAAATCTTCATTTGTTTGAAGAGACTATTGTAAAGAGTAAGGCACCGATGAAGGTGCGCTGTGGTAACGACGTCCAGCCCTCTTCTCTTAATGCGTTGATAGAGCGCATTAGAGAACGGGACTGGGCGTTTTTTTATGCCTGGCGCTAATGAGCAACCCGAGGAGTAGCTATGACTCAGGCCAAAACCACATGCCCCTACTGCGGCGTCGGCTGTGGCGTGACGGCGACCGTTGAAGCAGGCACGCTGAGCGCTGTCGAGGGCGACCGCGAGCACCCGGCAAACTTCGGGCGGCTGTGTGTCAAAGGGTCTGCACTGCACGAAACCTTGGGCCACCAGGGGCGACTGACTCAGCCTCGCGTAGATGGTGTTGAGGTCTCCTGGGAGACCGCCCTGGATGCTACCGCCGAACGCTTAAACGCCCTGCGCACTGAACATGGCAATCAAACAGTTGCAGCGTACCTTTCTGGTCAACTGCTGACGGAAGATTACTACGTGGCCAATAAGCTGTTTAAAGGCTTTTTAGGTACGCCTCATTTAGATACCAACTCGCGGCTCTGTATGGCCTCGGCGGTGGTGGGCTACAAGCGCGCCTTCGGTGCAGATGCGGTGCCGTGTAACTACGAGGATTTGGAAGAGGCGGAGCTGATCGTGCTGGTGGGTTCCAATCTGGCCTGGAATCACCCGGTGCTCTACCAGCGTATTAAAGTGGCGAAAGAGCGCAATCCGCTGATGCGTTTGGTGGTGATTGACCCTCGCGTGACCGACAGTTGTGAAATCGCTGATCTCTACCTGGGGATTAAACCGGGCAGCGATGCTTACCTGTTTAATGGCTTACTGGCCTGGATGGCGCAGCGCCGCAAGCTCGATACCCTCTACCTTGAGCGCCACACTGACGGGTTTGACGATGCCCTGGCGGCGGCCCAGCAAACCGCGGGCTCGGTGGCAGAGGTTGCGGAAGCCTGTGATGTCGACCCCGAGCGCCTGGAGACCTTCTACTACTGGTTTGCCAGTCAGTTGCATGTGGTCACCCTCTACTCCCAGGGCGTTAATCAATCCGCCAGCGGTACTGATAAATGCAATGCGATTATTAACTGCCACCTGGCCGGCGGCAAAATCGGCCTGCCGGGGCGGGGCCGTTCTCGATTACCGGCCAGCCCAATGCCATGGGTGGCCGCGAAGTAGGCGGGCTGGCCAACCAGTTAGCCGCGCATATGGATTACCACACCCCTGGCGCCCTTGATCTGGTCAGACGCTTTTGGGCTACCGACAGCCTGACGCCGACCCTACCGGAAGGGCCGGGCTATAAAGCCGTGGAGCTGTTTGAAGCCATTGAGCAAGGCGAAATAAAAGTGCTGTGGGTAATGGCCACTAACCCCGCCATTAGCCTGCCCGATGCCGCACGGGTGCGTGCTGCACTGGAGAAGTGTCCGCTGGTGATCGTTTCCGAGTGCGCCGCCCATACCGATCTCCTGCCTTACGCGGATATCGTGTTGCCTGCCTCGGGGTGGTCGGAAAAAGATGGCACCGTGACTAACTCCGAGCGGCGCATCTCCCGCCAGCGGGGCATGCTGCCGCCCCCAGGCGAGGCTCGCCACGACTGGTGGATAATGTGAGGTGGCGAAACGGTTGGGCTTTGCTGAGGCGTTTAACTACGCACACCCCTGGGAGATTTTCGACGAGCACGCGCGGCTCTCCGGGTTTGAAAACCTCTCCGGGCTTGAAAACAGTGCCGCCACCGGCAGTCCAACACGGCTGTTTGATATATCGGGCTTGGTGGGCCTGGGCCGGGATGGCTACGACGCCTTGGCGCCCATTCAATGGCCGGTCACAAAGGCCGCCCCCATGGCACGGCACGGCTGTTTGAGGATGGCGAATTTGCCACTGCGAATGGTCGCGCCAAGCTGCTGGCGATTCATCCCCAAGGGCCTGAACAGGCGCTGAGTGCCGCCTACCCGCTGCGGCTGAATACCGGTCGAATACGCGATCAGTGGCACACCATGACCCGCACCGCGCGCTCACCGCGGTTAATGAACCACCGCGCTGAACCCTTTATGGACGTGCACCCAGACGATGCCCACAGCGCCGGTGTTACCGATCAGGGGCTAGCGGTGTTAACCGCCGCAAAGGGGAATTTCGTGCCAGGGTGCGGGTCTCCAACGCCCAGCGCCGCGGTGAGGTCTTTGTGCCCATCCACTGGACGGACTGCTTCACCCAGCAGGCCAGAAGCAGCGCGCTGATCGACAGTATTACCGATCCGCTCTCCGGTCAGCCGGAATCGAAGCACGGCGCCGTGGCGCTGGCGCCGCTTGCTACTGATTGGCAGGCTACTCTGCTGGTTGCCGAAGGGGCAGCAGAATCAACGCCGTGGTGCGCCAGTGCCTACTGGACACGCATTCCCATGCGCGGCTGCCAGCGCTGGCAGCTCGCTAACACGCAGTCGGTTGATGACTGGCTGGCGCAGTTGAGAACGTGGCTGCCCGGCGATGTATCGGTCGTTAGCCAAGACCCCACAAACGGACGTCTACGCGCCGCCTGCGTGGAAAACGGTCAGTTGCGCTGGTGGCTGATGGTCGGCCCGCCCAATGAGTTGCCAGGGTTAGCGTGGCTGGAAGCGCGTTTTAACGAGACGGTGCTGAGCGATACCCACCGCCGCCGACTATTAGCCGGCTGCGACGACGGCGCCGCGGATACCGGCCCGGTGGTATGCAGTTGCCACCAGGTGGGCCAAACCACCATCGTCAATGCCATCCGCGAGGGCGACACCAGCGTAGAAGCGTTGGGCGCCAGACTCGCCTGCGGCACCCAGTGCGGTAGCTGTATTCCCGAATTGAAATCCCTGATTGAAGAGGAGCGGCCCAATGCCCGCACTAAGCAACCCCTTGCTACTGAAGTGGTTTAACGCCTTTATGCGTTTGTCGCACCGCGCGTTGGCGCCGTTAGTTCCGCATGCTTCCGATATACGTTTGCCCCTGCGTGGCGAGTGCCGCGCCGGGCAGGTTTACCTGGTCGGGGCAGGCAGCGGCGATGCGGAGCTGTTAACTCTCAAGGCTGCACGCTTACTGATGCAGGCGGACGCCGTGGTATATGACCGTTTGGTGGGCGATGACGTGCTGGCGCTGATTCCTAATGGCAGCGAGCGCTACTACGTGGGCAAAGCCCGCGGTCACCACAGCGTACCCCAGGCGGAAATCGGTGCGCTGATGGTAAAACTCGCCCGGGAAGGTAAATCAGTGGTGCGCCTGAAGGGCGGTGACCCGGCGGTATTTGCACGGATGGGCGAAGAGCTGGATGCCCTGGCCGCTGCCGAGATCCCCGCTGCCATGGTGCCGGGGATTACCGCGGCCTCTGCAGCCGCTGCCTGTATGGGCATTCCGCTCACTGATCGCGGCCATGCGCAGCAGCTGCGCTTTGTGACTGCCCAGCTCTGCCGCGAAGACGGTACGCCGGATTGGGCATCGCTGGCGCGTAAGGATGAAACCCTGGTGTTTTATATGGGGCTTTCCAAAGTGCGTGCGATTTGCCACGGCCTGCGCGAAGCGGGTCTGCCGGATGAGTGGCCGATCATGCTGGTGGCTAATGCCAGCCAGCCAGAGCAGCAGTCACTGGTGGGTTCACTGGCGGATATGCCTGAAAAACTCGCCGCAACCCCCTTGCCGTCCCCCCTGCTTGATTGTGGTGGGCAGCGTGGTGCAAAGAGTTGTCACAACGCCCGCTACCCTAGCCACCCATGTTTGCTCTGCACAGCAAACCACGCCTTAACGGCAGGGTTTGCTGTGCACGTTTTACGCTTCTGACCCTACTGTCCCTTAAAATCCACAACAAAGGAAACGCCCTCTATGTCCTACTTATTGCCTGCCGAATTTGCCACCAAGATGGTCGATGCTGGCGAAGCCAAGCTGCATATGTCTACCCGCGATGCGCTGATTCGCGCCTTTATGGCGGGAGCCATTTTGGCCATTGCGGCGGTGTTTGCGGTGACCGTAGCGGTGCAAACCGGCTACCCGATTATCGGCGCCATCCTGTTTCCCGTGGGCTTCTCGATTCTTTACCTGATGGGTTTTGATCTGTTGACCGGGGTGTTTGTGTTAACCCCGCTGGCGTGGCTGGATAAGCGGCCTGGGGTGACGATTAATCGTATTCTCAAGCACTGGGGCATTGTGTTTATCGGTAATTTTGGTGGGGCATTAACGGTCGCCTTTCTCATGGCGATTGTCTTTACCTACGGCTTTAGCACCGAACCCAGCGAAGTGGGGCGGGTGATTGGTGAAGTGGGTGAAGGGCGCACCGTGGGTTACAAAGAGTATGGGGCCGGCGGCATGGCGACGATTTTTATTCGCGGCATATTGTGCAACTGGATGGTATCGCTGGGGGTTGTAGGCGCGATGATCTCCACCACGGTGAGCGGTAAGGTGATTGCCATGTGGATGCCGATTATGCTGTTCTTCGGCATGGGCTTCGAGCACTCGGTGGTCAACATGTTCCTGTTCCCCTCTGGGCTGATGATGGGCGGTAACTTCTCGATTATGGATTACCTGATCTGGAATGAAATTCCGGTAGTGCTGGGTAACTTGATCGGTGGCCTAGCGCTAACCGGCCTGACGCTCTACACCACACATGTGCGTACCGCACCGCAAAAAGCTTTATAGATGAACAGTAGTGGCAGGAATTAAATGCCAAGCTTTCGCTACTGTGAAGCCCTAGGTTGATGATAAACATCGGAACTATTGTTAGCCGAGGTCGGAATCAACCCGTAGCGGGGTCTTTCGCCATGGATGGCGAAAGTAGCGCCCATGGATGGTCTACAGCGCCCCCGCGTAGGGTTGTTCCGACCGTTTGCAATGTTCGCTCCGGCGAGGGCTTTTTTTAGGGGAAGCATAATGGCAGCGCTGACCATTTCGCTCGGCCAGCACTCTGATAAAGGGCGCAAACCAAGCAATCAGGATTTTTATGGCGCTTATCTGCCCAGTGAACCCCTGCGCGCCACCAAAGGCATTGCGGTTGCGCTAGCCGATGGGATTAGCAGCAGCGAAGTGAGCCGGGAAGCGAGCGAAGCAGCAGTAGGCGGGTTTTAACAGACTACTATGCCACCCCGGCCACCTGGGCGGTTAAAACCTCTGCCCAGCGGGTACTGCAGGCTACCAATGCATGGCTTTATGCCCAAACCCGGCAGAGCCAGTACCGCTACAACCTGGATCGTGGCTATGTGTGTACTTTGAGCGCGCTGGTGATTAAGTCCACTACCGCCCATCTGTTTCACGTTGGTGATAGCCGTATCTACCAGCTTGCCGGCAATACACTGGAACCGCTGACCGAGGATCACCGCTTCTGGGCCTCCCGGGAAGTCAGCCATTTAAGCCGCGCCATGGGCGCTGGTCAGCACCTGGAGCTGGATTATTGCACCCTGTCGCTGAGCGTGGGGGATGTGTTTGTGCTCACTACCGATGGCGTTTATGAGTGGTTAACCGGTGCTGAAATGGCTGCACTGATTCGCGCTCACTGGACTGATCTCGACGCGGCGGCTGAGGCGCTAATCGCTGCTGCTCTCGAGAATGGCAGCGACGATAACCTCACCGTACAGATTGTGCGTATTGATACTCTGCCCGAGCGCCACGCTAATGAACTCTATGCTGCGCTGAGCACCTTACCGACCCCTTCTGAATTGCGCCCAGGAAGCGAGCTGGATAGCTACCGTATTGTGCGTCAACTGCATGCCAGCAGCCGCAGCCATGTCTACTTGGCTGAAGACATTGCCAGTGGCGAGAAGGTGGCACTAAAAACCCTCTCAACCGAGTTAAGCCAAGACCCGGCGAGTATCGAGCGATTCGTGCGCGAAGAGTGGATTGCGCGGCGTATCGATAATCAGCACGTGCTCAATGCCCCCGCCCAAGAGCACACTCGTCACTCCCTTTACACCGTGCTGGCGTATATCGAAGGGCAAACCCTGACCCAATGGATGCGCGATCACCCCCAAGCTGAATTGGCAAGCGTACGCCCCATCGTCGAACAGGTCGCCAAGGGGCTGCGCGCCTTTCATCGCCTGGAAATGCTCCATCAGGATTTACGCCCTGACAACGTCATGATCGATAGCCAAGGCACGGTGAAGCTGATTGATTTTGGCGCTGCCAAGGTGGCGGGGATTGCCGAAGAGGTAGCTGAGAGCGACGATATTCTCGGTACCGCCCAGTACACCGCCCCGGAGTATTTCCTGGGGAAGGCGGCTCACCCCGTTCAGATCAATACTCCCTGGCGGTGATTACCTACCAAATGCTAACCGGCACGCTGCCTTACGGCACCGAAGTTGCCAAAACCCGCACCCGGGCGGCGCAGCATAAGCTCGCCTATCAATCGGCACTAAGCGAAAACCGTGAACTGCCCGCATGGGTAGATGAAGTGCTCAAAAGGCGCTACATCCCAATCCCCATAAGCGTTTTCCGGCGCTTTCTGAGTTTATTTTCGAGTTACGCTCGCCAAGCCAAGAAATGCTTAAACGCGCGCAGTTACCGCTGCTGGAGCGTGACCCGGTGCTGTTCTGGAAGGGCGTGTCGCTGATCCTGACGCTAGTGGTTATCTTCCTGCTAGTGCGTTGATAGCACCGAGGCCGATCAAGAGATAACAAAGAAGGGGTTGAAGTGGGGCAGTGACCGCCCCATGTTAGTTAACACGCTATCAATAGAAAAGGATGTTAATGATGCAGGATGTAATGCCTAACCCCGGCTTTCGGCACCTTTCGCCTGGAAGGCGATACGCTTAAGCAGAGTATCCACGCAGCGCTTGAGGCCGGTTATCGGCACATCGACACAGCACAGTTTTATGGTAATGAAAAAGAGGTAGGGGAGGCGATTCGCGACAGCAGCGTGCCACGCAGCGATATTTTCCTAACCACCAAGGTGTGGTTCGACAACCTTGAGCCCGCAGCGCTCAAAGCCAGCGTGGACGAAAGCCTGCAGAAATTAGGCACCGATTATGTCGACCTGCTGCTGATCCACTGGCCATCCCCAGAGGATGAAGTGCCGATGGTCGATTACCTGACGGCGCTTAAAGAGGTGAAAGCAGAGGGCAAGGCGCGCAATATCGGCATTTCCAACTTTACCATCGCACAGGTGGACGAAGCGGTTAGCATCCTGGGCAAAGGTGAGATTCTCACCAACCAGGTCGAGGTTCATCCTTTCTTACAGAACCGCAAACTGGTCGATCACTGTGAGCAGCATGGCATTCAGATTACTGCCTTTATGCCCCTAGCTGTTGGCAAGGTTATGGACGACCCGACCCTTAAGCAGATTGCCGACGCACATGACGTCACGCCCGCGCAAATTGCCCTTGCTTGGGTCAAACAACGCAATATGATTACGATCCCATCATCGACTAAGGCGCGAAATATTCAAAGCAACATTGCCGCCTTTGATTTAGCGCTAAGCGACAGTGAAATGGCCGAGATCGCTACGCTTGACCGCAAAGAGCGCATTGCCAACCCCGACTTTGCACCCGCCTGGGATGAGTAATGGGTATGAATACGCGGGCTGAAGGTACTAAGATTTTTGCTCGATTTGGAACGCTAGAGAATAGTCTTTGTCATACGTTGCCACAGTGGGCGCCTGTTTAAAGCAGGCGTTTGTTAAAGGCAGTGTTATACGCCAGGAGAAAACGATGAAACAGCGCAAGATCAAAGATAACGCGTTAAAAGCGCAGCTGCGAACGCCGATGTTTAAAAATGCAGCAGCAAACGCCGAAAAAAGGTAAAGGCAGCTACTCCCGTAAAGGACGCAACTCCCTGGGAGGGCATCGCCAAGCCGCCTAACCCGGCGTTTTGGCGATGCCTTCCCAGGCATCTCTGCGCAGTATTCCCCATATTGTGCAGACTCCCATCAGTTTGGCCGATCCAATGGATCGGCTTTTTTTATTGTTCGCTAGGCATGGCGCGCAACTGAAAACGCCCCGGCCACTTCCTATGGCCGGGGCGTCGGCTACGCCAAACTACTCCCGCAGTGGGGACATTTCTCGTAGGCATCGCGGGTTTCAGCCTGAAGGCGCTGGTTGCGTTGGCTTGGCGCCGGCTCCTCTACGCCATGAATGGATACCAGTTGGCCCTGCTCCCAGCGTAGGCCAATATCTTTCAACAGGTGCGGGTCATGAAAGCGCGGATCTTCGTAAAAGCGCCGCTGAGTGCGCGAGCGTTTTAGGGCGCTGAGTAGTTTGCGGGTCATTGTTGCGATTGCCATGGGGTCGGTCTCCTGGGTTAGGAGGCCGGGCAACATCGCGATCAGGGAGTCTCAAAGGTAACGATAAAACAACATGGCCGCGACACCTGCCGCGGCCAGTTTTCATTACATCTCTGGCGCGCGACAACAATAAGCTGATACCGCATTATTAATAATGCGATGCAGCTTATTCATTCGTGTCGCGGGGATTTGCCAGCGCATGATGAGGTCTCTGAGAATTATTACGTTAATCAAATTCTGGTTAATAAAACCAAGCTGCCTTTTAAAGGCAGCTTTTATCTTTAACCGATGCTTATATGAGCGTCAAGTCTAGAGGCCATCTAATTAGCGACTTGTGCTATGGAGGTGGTTTGGCAGGTCTCCATGCGATACCCCGACTGGTAAACGCTGCGAAGACGCAGGCCGTGCCGTCCATCCAGCTCCAGCTTACGACGTAGGCGGCTTACATGGGTATCTACGGTTCGCGTTGAAACGTCCCCTTTGATACCCCAAACCAACTCTAATAAATGCGCACGGGTAATCAGCTCACCGATTTTTGAGAAGAAGAGCGCCGCTAATCGATACTCACGCTCGGTTAAATCAACGGCGTTGCCCGCAACACTGATGTAGTGCTCTTCGGTGTGCAGAGTAAAGGTCTCCGGGCAAGCAGGTGCTGGGCGAGGTGTGGCATATCCAGACCGTCTACCTAGTGCGCTTACTCTGGCAATAAGCTCACTGGGGCGCAGGGGTTTCGCGAGGAAATCGTCGGCGCCCTGTTCGAGTGCTTTAACGACGTCGTCTTCACCCTGGCTAGCGGTAATAAACAGGATTGGCCCGCGCCAGCTGTCATGTTGGCGCAGGTGGGCAACCACATCCATGCCGTCACTGTCTGGTAACCACCAGTCGATAATCAGAAAATCAAATGATCGTTGCTGGGTCGCGCGACGCAGCTCGTTGGCGCGGGTAAATAAAGAAACCTGGTGGCCTGCCGTGAGTAGACACTGCTCAATAAAAGCCTGCTGGTCGAGATCATCTTCAAGTACGCCAATATGCATGGTGATTTCCCGTATTATCGTCTTATAAGCGTCACACGCGTAGTAGCTACAAACTCATGCGTTAAGTTTAGTTGATGATGGTGCGTTGACACAAAGGTTCACAGTTTGTCCGCAGACGGCCGATATATACTGCTTGCACTCTTGATCGCTTATACCGAGGTGCAGCTTAATGCGTGGTTCTTTGGTTTCTAAAAGCAAGGTTTTAATCGCCGCAGTGGGGCTTGCCTTGCTGTCGTCGCCCCTGGCTAGCGCGCTGGAAGTACCTGAAGGCCCAGTGATATTAGTAGTGAGTGGCAAGGTGGGGCAGCCAAATGTGGGTGACGAAGCCCATTTTGATAAAGCGATGCTCGAGGCCTTGGGACAGCATGAAACGATTACCCGCACGCCCTGGTACGATGGCGTGACGCGCTTTTCTGGCCCACTGGGGCGAGCTATTCTGGAAGCCGCCGGCGCGGAGGGGGATAGTATGCGTGTGGTAGCGTTGAATGAGTACGCGGCGACAGTCCCCATCAGTGATTTTGAACATTACGATGTGATTTTTGCCATGCAGGCGAATGGCAAAGCACTGCGAATTCGCGACCAGGGGCCACTATTTGTTATTTACCCCTTTGATAGACACCCTGAGCTTCTAAACGAAGAGATCTTCTCACGCTCGGTGTGGCAGGTGGCTCGTATCGACGTTAAGTAAACGAACCGGATAATTGCCATGCTCTCCTTATTTAAGTTCTATTTTTCCCGCAGCACCAGGGTCGCTACGTTTTCAGCGATCCTTTTTTTTCTTTCCGCGCTCACCACCGGTGGGGTTATTTATAACCGCCAGCATGCGCTGGAGAATCGTTTGCTCGAAAATCTTCTATGGGCCGGTTATCAGTTTGATCGTGAGGTACGCGAGTTTCGCTTAACGCTGCTGGAAGCAAGGTCTGATAACGTCACAGTCGATGACGTGTTGCTGCGTTATGAAATTTTATTTAGTCGGCAATCACTTTTTTTCAAGGTGAAATCGGCAAAGTCGTGGAGAAACTGGAAGGTATTGAGGAGATGACGCGTTATACCGAAGAGCTGGTTCTGGAGATGGAAACGCTGCTTGAACCGCTTTGGGATAACCCTGCTGAATTAGATAGCGCCTTGATCGCTACACTCTTGGAGAGATCGGAAAGTCTCCAACAGTTCACCGGCACCATCCTTATTGAAACCAACGCTCACGTATCACGCATGCGCAGCGATGAGCGACTGATATTGACGCAGTTATACGGCCTAGTGCTACTGCTGATTACGCTGCTCATGTTATCAGGGGGCATGCTGGTTCGCGCGCTGATACTGGAAGGCCGCTCAAGTGACCGCAAGGCAAAAGCACTAGAGGCCAAGAGCCAAGAACTCAACGAGGCCGCCAGGCAAGCAGAAAAGGCCAGCTTAGCAAAATCTGAGTTTATGGCGGTGATGAGTCATGAAATTCGCACGCCGCTCAATGGCGTTGTGGGGATGGCGGATTTGTTAAGTGAGGAGGTTAAAACAACAAGTGCGAAGACTTATCTGGCGGCGCTTAAGCGCAGTGCAGAGAGCCTACGCGCGGTGATCAACGATATTCTCGACTACACCAAAATTGAGTCGGGTCGCCTCGACTTGGATGCTCAGCCGTTTGATCTTCACCAATGCATTGACCAGCTTTGTGAGAACTACACGCTGCGCGAGCCGAAGGCAAAGGTCTCCTTCAGCTACGCTATTGATCCCGCTTTACCCCGCTATGTGATGGGCGACGTCGCTCGGTTACGTCAAGTCATGATGAATTTAATCAATAATGGCTTGAAGTTTACCGAAGAGGGTTTCGTTAAATGCCAGGTAAAACCACTGGGAGACGATAATATTCTCGTCGAGGTGCATGATACTGGCTGTGGAATCGCGGAAGCGAATCAAACGCAACTCTTCTCGGCGTTCTCGCAAGTGGATACCTCCATGGCGCGGCGTCACGAAGGCACGGGGCTTGGGCTGGCGATCTGTAAACGTTTAGTTGAAGCCATGCAGGGCGAGATAGGCGTTAATAGCCAGCAGGGGCTTGGTAGCCGATTTTGGTTTATTGTTAGAATGCCGGAAACTGAACCTGCTGCGGTGTATCAAGCTGGTGATAATCAACTGGCACTCTCTACCGAGCACCAGATTTTAGTGGTGGAGGACAACCCGCTAAACCAGACGGTTGCCCGCGTTATGCTTGAACGCCTTGGCCAGCAGGTGACTATCGCAGAGAACGGTCTGGAAGCACTCGAACAGCTAAAAGTGGATCATGACAGGTTCGATTTGGTCTTAATGGATATGCAGATGCCCAAGCTGGATGGGCCCGAAACCACCCAGCGCTGGCGTGATTACGAAGCCGTGCATCAATTATCCCGGTTACCGATAGTGGCAATGACGGCCAATGTGATGCCTGAGCACCGCGAACGCTGTATGCAAAGTGGTATGGACGATATGATCCATAAACCTTTTACGCGGGAGGAACTGTATCAGGTCATCAGCCGTTATCTCGCTAATGACGAAATCTTAGCACCTGAGGGTATTTACGTTCACTCGACCAAAGGCGCTGAGTCATTGGGTGACACCGTTGGTGCTGTTCAGGTGCTCGATAAGCGTCTTTGCGAAGAGCTGAAAAGCACCTTTGAACCTAGTGCGCTGAGTGCGCTGCTGAACACGTTTTTAACGCGACTTGTTGAGCGTAGTGCCCGCCTTGACGCTTACTGGCAGTCAGAGGATCGTCAAGCCTTGTGCCAAGAGGCGCATTCGCTGAAAGGTGCCGCTTCCTCTCTCGGCTGTGCTGCCATTGCTGAGCAAGCAAGCCAATTGGAGCAAGCAGCGCTAGAAGCCCCATTGAATGAATTGGCTATCTATCTGGAGCGTTTAGTCGCTCTTCAGGACACTACTCAGCAGGCTTTAGAGCAAGAAAGTATGCTCGTTTGATGCGCCATGGGGGCGAAGGGAGAGTACTCGCGTAACCAGGCGTTGAAAGCGTCAGCGGTTAAAGGATGAGCGATAGAGTAGCCCTGCCCAACCGCACACCCAGCTTCAACCAGCAGGGTGTACTGCGAGTTTTTTTCGATACCTTCGGCGACTACCGTCAGCCCCAGGCGCTTGCCTAAGTCGATAATCGACTCTGTGATCACCAGGGCTTCTTGATCCTGGTCGATCAGTGAGACAAAGCTACGGTCAATTTTCAGCTCGCTGAAAGGTAGCCGATAGAGCTGGGTCAGCGAAGAGTGACCGGTACCAAAGTCATCTAACGCCAGTTTGCAGCCCCGTTGCCGCAACGCTTTGAGCACGTAGCTAGCGTAGCTCAAACACTCAATCCCTGCCGTTTCGGTGAGCTCCAGGGTAATCTTGCTAAGAACAGCCTGGTGCTCTTGGGTGAGTTGATCAAACGCTTCTAGAACGCCCTCTGCTTTAATAAAGGCCGCCGGTATATTAATCGAGATATTTAAGTCCCACCCTTGCGACAGCCACTGGGCTTGCTGCTTCATGGCAAGCTCAATAACGTACCAAGTTAGCGGCAGTATCAGGTCGTTTTGCTCTGCTAGAGGAATAAAACTATCGGGGTAGAGCACGCCACGTTGAGGATCTTGCCAGCGTACCAGCGCTTCAACGCCAATCACCTGACCTTGTTGAGTATCTTGCTGCAGGCTAATTTGGGGTTGATAAGCCAGGAAAAGCTGTTGCTCACGTATGGCCTTCGCCAACTCAGCGCTGGTAGGGGCTTTGGGCGCTTTCTTTAATGATCCAAGGAAGGTCGTTAAGCCTGTGAGCAGCTTGGATTTAGATAGAAAACCTAACATTTTCAAGCCTTTTGCTTCACCTGCTGCAATAGCATGCGCGGCGGCTTGTTGGGAGCAGCTACTGATTAATAAAATCGAAGCGCTTATGTGTAAATCATACAGATATTCCAGAATGTCCAGGCTCGTAAATTCGCCTAATCCGATATCAAGTAAAATCAGGTCAACATTGAGTAGCTCGGGTTGGCGCACCAGTTCGCCAAAACTGCTCGCCGTCGTCACCTGATAACCATGCTGGTGAAGTAGCATCTTGCCCAGCAGTTGGACATTACAATCATCATCAATTATTAGAGCATCAGACAGCATACGTGTACCTTTGATGATAACGGTGAGTGGCCACGGTTAGACAAAATTACTGGAATGAATAGGCGTCATATAAGCCGACTATTAAACTTTCTTGGGCTCAGCGTAAGCCCAAGAAAGTGATCAACAATAAGGGGAGGAGCTTAAAACGACTCCCACTCAGGTTGCTGTGAGCTCGCCAGTCGACGTGGCGCAGCGGGCGTGGATTTATTCGCCTGGGTAGTAAGTGCTGCTTTGCCAAGGGCTGGTTGCTGGCTGGTATTGCTGAGCTTGAACGCCCCACTAGCACACCCAGCCGGTCGGCTTGCTCTCTTAGCTCTGCCGCGGCAGCGCTGGACTCTTCCACCATGGAGGCATTGTGTTGGGTCATACTATCCAACTCGTTGACCGCGTCGTTGACTTGCCCTATACCCACACTCTGCTCTTTTGCACCGGCGCTAATTTCGGCAATCACATCGGCTACGCGCTCGATGCTTTTCACCATCTCCTGCATAGTGACGCCGGCTTGCTTCACCTGGTCAACGCCGGATTTTGTACGACTTAATGAGGTATTGATCAGCGTGGCAATATTTTTGGACGCATCACTGGAGCGGCTGGCCAAGATACGTACCTCTTGGGCGACCACTGCAAAGCCGCGGCCATGCTCACCCGCTCGGGCTGCTTCCACGGACGCGTTTAGCGCCAGGATATTGGTTTGAAAAGCGATGCTATCAATCAGGCTAACGATATTACTGATTTCAGATGACGAGTCATTAATGGTATCCATGGTCTGCTCAACGCTGTGCATGGAGTGCAAGCCCTGCTGAGCGAGGTCGCGGGTTGAGAGCGCCAGTTGGTCGGCCTGCTGGGCAGAGTCGGAAGCGTTGCTCACCACTGCCGCGATTTGTTCCATCGACGCAGACGTTTGCTGCAGGTTGGCCGCGGCCTGCTCTGTGCGGGCCGCAAGCTCCTGGCTGCCTTTGGCTATTTCACTTGATGCATGTTGAAGGCTAACGGTGCTGCTGCTAACGGATTGAAGCGTATCATCAATGCGTTTAATAAAAGCATTGAACTGCTGTGCCAGTTCGCCGATTTCATCGCGGCGCTGGCTGTTAATACGGGCGGTTAAATCGCCATCACCTTCGGTGATCTCTTTTATGCGTCCGCTAATCTGGCGAATAGCCCGTGACATCATTAACGGCCCCAATAGTGCAATAAGTGTCGCCGCAATAAAGATGATTAAAGCGATAATAATAGTGGATGTCTGCTGTACTTGAATTCTATCAACGACGGCTTCTTCTGCTTGGTAAGTAGCGGTTTCAATATTTACTCCCGAGAGGTCGTAGACATCCCTAAGCGTATTGAACCGATCTAGTGAAGAGCCTGTTAACAGATTTAAAGCCTGATTAGTATTACCGTTCTGGTGTAGTTGAAAAACTCGCGTGGCCTCTTGTTTCCAATCACTATAGAGCGTTTCGAAATTAGCGAGTTGGGCGGTTAGCTCTGGGTAGTTCTGCATCAGTTTGGCATACTGACTCATACGGTCGTAAGCTTGCTGGGCATTCTCCTCAAAGTCAGCGATTAGCGCTGATGCCCGCTCCGAGCTGGGGTCGGATAGCAGGTACTCGATCTCAGCTACCCTTGCTTGGTAAAGATCTCTATCCGCATTGAGTACGGTAGAGGTGGCTGGGATATAATTGTTAATAAAAGTGTCTAGACGGCTTTTCACCAT
Organism: Vreelandella olivaria; assembly: GCA_004295565.1. Classification (GTDB taxonomy): domain Bacteria; phylum Pseudomonadota; class Gammaproteobacteria; order Pseudomonadales; family Halomonadaceae; genus Vreelandella; species Vreelandella olivaria. The sequence goes on from AP019416.1 coordinate 1,108,156, forward strand.
ATTAACAAGCAGCGCATCGGCGATCACAATAACCAGTAGTGATACTGCAACGCTAATAAAGGCAATAGCATACTTAACTTTTATCTGATGGAGGCGGTTCATAGGTGCTACTCCTGTAGTGAAAAGCCTGTAGGAGCACACTACCTTTAAAGTATTAGTATGGTCGATAGCTTTGTGACGTTTGTCACTTTTGTTCACGTTCTGTTTTTTAAGTGGTGATGCAACTAGTTAATAGTAGGTTTAATAATAACGATTAATGTTTAGGTGGTTATTTGTAACCTGCCGCCTGTAGGTGAAATAGCTTGGCATAACGACCTTCCGCTGCGAGCAATTCCTCGTGGGTGCCGCGTTCAATGATATGTCCTTGATCGATAACCAGAATGAGATCAGCGCTGCGCACTGTTGAAAAGCGATGGGAGATCAATATCGCCATTTTATCGCGGCTATGCTCGCGAAAGCGGGCGAATATTTCGGCTTCTGCGGCGGCATCCATGGCGGCGGTGGGCTCGTCTAACACTAGAATATCAGCGTTTTCACGCATATATGCTCGGGAGAGGGCAATTTTTGCCACTGCCCCCGGAGAGTTCCTGGCCATTTTTGAACCAACGGCCAAGCTGGGTTTTGTAGCCACTCGGCATAGTGGTAATAAACGCATCCGCCATGCCGTGATGTGCGGCGCGTTGCCAGCGCTGTTCATCGTTAAAGGCGTCAGTGTCGCCTACGCCCAGGTTTTCGCCCACTTGGAGCTGATAGCGTACAAAATCCTGAAAAATAACGCCGGTGCGATCACGCAGGGCCTGGGTACTCCAGTCCCGCAGGTCACTGCCATCTAGCAAAATACGCCCCTGAGTCGGGTGGTATAGCCGTGTTAGCAGTTTAATAAGGGTCGTCTTGCCCGAGCCATTTTCGCCGACCAAGGCCAGGCTCTGCCCAGGGTAAAGGTGTAGCGAAATATCGTGAAGCACATCAGCGCCGCCAGGGTAGGGAGAAGCTAACATGCTCAAAGCGTAGGCCGTCGCCAGGGAGTACACCTTGGGTGAGCGAACCGGTCTCACCCTCTATCGGCTGCTCTAGATACTCATAAAGATTGGATAGATAAAGGTTATCTTCGTACATGCCGCTAATGGCGGTGAGGCTGGCGGAGAGCGCGGCCTGTCCCTGCTTGAAGACCATCAGGTACATGGTCATCTGGCCCAGGGTAAGCGCCCCGGCAATCGTTTCAATCACCACCCAGGCGTAAGCGGCATAAAAGGTTAACGTGCCGAGTAAACCGAGCAGAAAACCCCAGCTCTCCCGGCGCAAGGTTAGGCGGCGATCTTCGGCAAATAGTTGGGTAAAGATATCCCGGTAGCGTTTGAGAAATAGGCCTTCAAGGCCAAACAGTTTGACCTCTTTAATGCTATCTTCCCTTGCCAGTACCGTCTCTAAATAGATCTGCATACGGGTTTGCGGTGAGCGCCAGCGAAACAAACGGAAGGCATCGCCGGAGAATTTGGCCTCTGAGATAAATACCGGCAGGGCACCTACCACCAAGATCAGCAGCGCCCAGGGAGAAAACTGCACCAGCAGCACGGCGAAGCTCCCCAGCGAGATAGCATTTTGCAGCAAGCCGAAGGTTTTATTCACCAGGGCAAGGGGGCGCGTAGACGCTTCACGTCGCGCTCGGGTGAGCTGGTCGTAAAGTTCAGAGTCTTCAAACTGGCTAAGTGACAGCTGGCCGGCTTTCTCCAGGATCATCACATTGACCTTCTGCCCCAGCAGTGCACGCAGCAGCGACTGCTGGGCTGCAAGGCCCCGCTGAGCCAGGGCAATAAACGCAATAATCACGGCCTCAATACCCACTAGCGTTAGCACCGGCGTAATGGACACTAGCAGGTTGGGATCAGTGGCTGCCTGATGGGCCTCCATGGCACTCACTACCCCATCCACAATCAGTTGCCCCACCCAGGCGGCCACGGCAGGCAGAACCCCAGCGACCAGAGTACACAGTGCTAAGCCAAGCATCATCCAACGAGAGGTTTCCCAGACTAGCCCGAGGGCGCGACGGCTATAGCGAAATACGCCAAAAAAGCCGCTTAGCGGTGAGGCTGAAGATGCCTGTGAAGAGGGCGGTGGCGACATAGTAAAAAGGCATAACCCTAATAAAAAAGAGTAGCCATAATGCGGGGATTGAGAGGAGATAGCCAGCTAACAACCGCCGGTTGCCTTCAACGGCAACACGGCGGAAAGTCAGTTTAGTAGATAGGCGTTACCAGGGAAGCACCGCCCCATCGGTGCGTGGTTCGGTGCCGCCTTGGAGTACGCCGGTGTCAGGATGACGCAGAATGATTTGGCCACGGCCAAAGCTGATTGAATCGGCGACTTTGACGATGTCGTGGCCGCGGCGTGCCAAGGCCAGTGCTAAGTGATTGGGGAAATCGGCCTCAACTTCGATGGTTTTGCCTTTTGTCCATTTCCAACGGGGCATATCCAGCGCCGCTTGAGGATTCAGTTGATCCTCAAGCATGGCCGTTACTACCTGCACATGGCCCTGGGGCTGCATATAGCCACCCATCACGCCAAACGGCCCAACGGCCTGGTTATCTTTGGTGATAAAGCCAGGGATGATGGTGTGGTAGGTGCGTTTGCCAGGTGCCAGTGCATTAGGGTGTTGTGGATCCAAGGAGAACGACCAGCCGCGGTTTTGCAGGCTGATGCCGGTTCCTGGCACTACGATGCCAGAGCCAAAGCCTTCAAAGTTGCTTTGAATAAATGACACCATGTTACCTTCGTCATCAGCCGTTGCCAGGTAAACGGTGCCCCCTTTTAATGGATTTCCATGAATGGGGTCAATGGCGTCTTGGTCAATAAGCGCTGCGCGTTGTGAGAGGTACTCTCTTGATAACATCTGCTCAACACTCAGTTGCATAGATGAGCGTTCAGTAATGTAGTTTAAGCCGTCTACGTAACCAAGTTTTGTTGCTTCGATACGTCGATGAAGGCTTTCCACTTGATCCTTTGAGTCGTCGCCCATTGACTCAAGGATGCCCAAGGCTTGTAGCACAATTAATCCGCTGCCATTGGGTGGGATTTCCCAAATATCATGGCCGCGATATCGGACACTGATGGGTTTGACCCATTCTGGTTTGAAAGATTGTAAATCTTCTTTGCGCAAGAAGCCGCCATGCTGACGTGAAAAGGCATCCATCGCATCCGCTAGGCCGCCTTGATAAAACGCATCTGCATGGCTGTTGGCAATTTCCCGCAGCGTATTGGCCATATCAGGAGAACGCCAAACATCACCCGCTTTGGGGGCTTGGCCATCGGGAGCGAAGTGCGTAAACCAGTGGGCAAATTCACCTGTCCCGTATTGACCATAACGCTCTTCCGCACTTTTCCATAGTTGGCTGGCTACTGCTGATACAGCGAAACCTTCGTCAGCTAATTCTATTGCTGGCGCTAACAGCTGTTCAAAAGGCAGTTTACCAAATCGCTCTGAAAGCGCAGCCCAGGCGCCTGGCGCACCGGGTACAGTAACGGGCACTAATCCATGGGCAGGCATTTCCTCATGACCCAGGGCCTTAACGGCATCACATGAAATACTCTTTGGAGCAGGGCCGCTAGCATTGAGGCCATGTAGCTCACCTTTACCCACACAAGAGCAAAAGCATCACTACCAATACCATTAGAAGTTGGCTCAACGACGGTTAAGGCAGCAGCTGTAGCAATGGCAGCATCAATGGCATTGCCACCTTTTCGTAAGATATTTATGCCTACTTGTGCGGCAAGCGACTGAGACGTAGCGACCATTCCTCGTTTTCCAAACATGACCATACGGCGTGAGGCGGAAGGGTAATAGTGTGGGTCAGTGTGCATTGGTATTCCTATTCAGATGTAACATCTAGACGTTGAGCCATTAGGCGGCGCTGTTTCATATAGCTATAAATACTGTAAATCACAGAAACAACCGCCAGCGTAAGCAGCAGCGCTGATATTGGCCGAGTGAAGAAGAGTGTCCAGTCAGTGCTTGTCTGGAAGGCCCGTCTTAAGTTGGTTTCTGCTATAGGGCCCAATACAACGCCAAGTACAAGAGGTGCTAGCGGGTAATCCAATTTTTAAGTAGGTATCCCACTGCACCAATGCAGGCAAGTAGATAAAGGTCAGATAAGCGGTTGTTCAGGGTATAAGTGCCAATTGCGCAGCAGGCTAGTACAACGGGCACAACAATATACTTAGGTACATTTAGTAGACGTAAAAGCCCTCATTAAAATAACGCCTATTATCAGCATAAAGACAGAAGCTATCGCCATGGCAATAAACATGCTGTAAACCAAGTCGGGATGATCAAGTATTAAGCGCGGGCCAATGCTGATGCCGTGTACCATGATGGCTGCCATGAGCACTGCATCGGCGGGCGAACCTGGAATACCTAACGCTATCAATGGTATTAAGCTGCCGCCTACCGTTGATGAGTTGCCTGACTCAGAAGCAACAACGCCCTGGGGTTCACCCTTGCCAAAAGTTTCTGGATGTTTAGACGCTCGTTTAGCTTGGTCATAAGCTAATAGATTAGAAATTGAGCTACCCGCACCGGGCACTGCACCAATAAACACACCAAGCAAAGATGAGCGTATAACATTGACCGGCTTCAATAGGATATCTTTTATGGTCTGCCAGAGTTGAGGGCGCATATCACCACTGATTAATGCGCCTGAAGAGTGCTGTCTGCTTCCGGTGGAAGGCTCTAATTCGGAAAGTAGCTGGCTCATGGCGTACATACCTATTAATACAACCAGAAACGGTATCCCCGCGGTCAGGATTTCATAGCCAAAAGTAAATCGCTCGCGCCCCATGAGTGGATCAGGCCCAATAGTGGCGATGCCGATACCGAGTAGACCCGCGATCAGCCCCTGATTAGCGAGTCGCCCACCAGGCTCGCAATGACAGTCAAAGCAAAAATAATAAGCGCAAAATATTCCCAAGGCCCTAACTTAACAGCCAAAAGCGCAAGCGGAGGCGCGGCAACGATCAGCACTGCAATAGAAATAATAGAGCCGACAAATGAGGCAAATAATCCCAGGGATAATGCTTTCCCAGGATTGCCTTGGCGAGCCATAGGGAAGGCATCAAAGGTGGTTGCAACTGATGAAGGTGTGCCAGGGATGCCCAGTAGAGCAGCACTAAATAAGCCACCACTTAGCCCACCAACGTAGACAGATAGCATGACCGCTATGCCCTGCATGGGGGCATGGCAAATGTAAGAGGCAACGTAAGGACAATGGCCATGGTAATCGTAAAGCCGGGTATTGCGGCGGCAACAATACCTGCAAAAGTCGCTACTGCCATGAGTAATAGCGTATAGGGTTCGGTCACGCCCACTAGCGCTACGAGGAAAGCATCAGTCATAGATCACATTACCATTGGACACGAGGAAGGTAGATGTTGAAGGCCTCAGAAAATAAATAGTAAGGCCCAACAGAAAAGAAAATGGCGACAAAAATGGCAATTACTACGGTATTAGGCTTTCTGGGAGCGAGGTAAAGCTGTGTAATAAGCAGGTATAAAAAGTGCTGATAATAAATCCAGCGATAGGCATTGCTACCATATACACAGTGAATAGCACTAAATTGATGATAACTGCTTTAAGCGCAGTGAATCTTCTCCAAGCAATGTAAAAGGCTGTACGCGGTAAGCCGTGCTTGGAAAATTCGAACAGTATTGCCATGCCGCATAGAATTACAATGCTGAAAAAGATAATTTGTGGGAAAGTACCTGCACTCATGGGCTCCCACCGAGAGGCCGGCAATGAGCCGGCCTTGAAGGCCATGAATAAGGCACCAAGGGCGATAAGAATATAAGACAGCAGCTGTAACGCAGGGATTAGCGCTGTCTCTGGACTTCTGCGCTCCATAAAAGCCTCCTAAAGAACAACGTTACCTTAATCAAGGAGGTGGGCGTTGTTTTCAATGAACTCGTTATTACGCTCTAAATACGCGGTGTAATCTTCTCTGTTAAGGTACCGCACTGTGCCGCCTACATTCTCAATGTCGGTTTTAAACCCTTCACTATTAGCGACATTTTCAAGAGCATTTTCAAGTGTTGAGATAATTGGTTCAGGTGTGCCTTTAGGTACTACAACGCCACGAGTAACCAAAACTCAAGGTCATGCCCGAGTTCTTTTAGCGTGGGTGTTTCGGGCAGCTCTTCAATGCGCTCGGAAGTAGCAGCTGCTAACACATTCAAATCCCCATTTTCTACGAAGGCGCGGGCTGAGTGGTAATCCTCAATAGCCACGGTGATATGTCCGCCGGCTAGCGCACGTAGCCTCTCTCCAGTCCCTTCATACCCCACATAGCCAAACTGAGTGCCGGTGGATTCTTCAAATTGCACTGCCCATAAGTGTGGGATACCCCTAATGTAACGCCCATCCGGTATTCACCGGGATTTGAAGTAACATCTTTCAGCATGTCGTCAAGCGTTTCCCAGCCAGTATCTGCATTGACTACGATGACTGAGTTATCGCTTGTCATCATTGAAACAACATCAAAATCGTCCCAGTTGAGATCAGTAACGCCAGAATGGTGTGCAATGAGTAGGCCTTCATGTATTTGGGAAATAGTATATCCATCGCTGTCACGGCGAGAGGCTTCCCGTAGGCCTACTGTTCCACTGGCACCAGGCATATTGATAACGGGCACAGCTTGGCCTAGCTCTGTTTCAAGGTGCCTGCTCACTATACGCATAAGCAAATCACTGCCGCCACCTGGCCCCCAAGGCACGATAAACTCAATAGGTTTCTCAGGATAGCTATCAGCAGCCGTGGCAAATGCTGGAATGGAAAGTGCTGCCGCTAAAGCGGCGGTAGTGAATAGTGATTTAAGTGTCATTTTTTACCCCATTGATGTATGAATTATTGTGAGTTTTGGCGTGTCGAGCGATGATGCCCATAAGTTGTTTTTTTAGCATTGTGAGTTATATTTAGGGAATTATAAGCCCTCCATAAACCAAGGCGCCCATAACCACAAAGGCGGGGTGCGTTTTGAAGCCAACCAGTGCAATAGCGGCGACTATGCCAATGATCAGGGTGTGAATCGTGCCGCTGGAGTCCAAACTTTCGAGCAGAAATCCCAGGGTTAGCCAGGCCATCATCATGGCGATGACCGGGCGTACCCACTGGCTCATGCGCTTAACTCTGGGAGAGTCGCGGTGGCGGTAGAGCAGCCCCAAGGCGCCCAGCATTAGCAGCAGCGTGGGGATCACCGTGGCAGCTACGGCGATGAAAGCGCCGCCAATGCCCGCTACTTCATAGCCCACGTAGCCGGCCATTTTGGTGGCGATAGGGCTAGGCAAGGCGTTACCCAGGGCTAATGTTTCCGCGAAGGTTTGCGCGGTCATCCAGCCATAACGACCCACCACTTCCGCCTCGATAAGTGGAATAATGGCCGGGCCACCGCCGTAACCGATAATGTTGGGAATAAAAACGCTAAGAAGAGATCCCAGTAAATCATGCCGCCCCCTCCGCTTTTTTTCTTTGCCAGCAGGGCGCAGCAGGGCGGCAACGAGAATGGCGCCGATCACCCAGCCTGGGTGAAGGCCGAGCCAGTAGATTAGCCCGGCGGCAATAATGGCCATGGTAATACTAACCAGCCAGCCCAGTGCTGCCTGTGATTTATCAAAAAGTCCCAAGTGAGTTGCGCCATCATTACCATGACCACCGGCACCACGGCTTGGCCCATGCCGCGAATCCATGCTACGTCGCGGTAGCGGCTGAAAATGCCTAACATAACAATCATCGCTACAATCATTGGCACGATAATGGCAATGACGGCGGCGATGCAGCCTGTTACACCACCTACTCGGTAGCCAATGTAGCCGGGCATTTTGGTGGCAATAGGGCCCGGTAGGGTATTGCCAATCGCCAGCACGTCGGCGAACTCTTCATCGGTTAGCCAGTGGTGGCGGGTGACGACCTCGGCCCGTACTAAGGGGAATCATGGCGGGGCCGCCACCGAAACCAAAGATACCAATGCGGAAGAAGGCCCAGAATAGTTGCCAGGAGACAGCAGGTGGTTTCATGGGCGCATATCCCGCACAGCCGACGAAGGGAGAAAAATCATACTCTAGCCTTATTTATCGTTTGTAGGTTAAAAAATCGATTATCCTGTCTAAAATAGAATATAGGTAGTGCCCGATCCAACGTCAACAGCGAAAAATAGAATGGACAGCGGGAGCTGAGATGAATAAAGGACATCGCCATGAGTAATTCTTTACCGACGCCAGCAGGGCCAGCAGGTACTGCATCAAGTCGTGTGTTTGATCATTTACGTAAAGATTTGGTGGGCGGGCGTTTTGTCGCTGGCGAAAAGCTCGCGATCAATGCGCTTAAAGATCGCTACCAAGTCGGTTTGAGTCCGCTAAGAGAAGCGCTCAATAAATTGGCGGCTTATGGATTGCTGGTGCAGGAGAATCAGCGCGGTTTTCGGGTACCGAAGCTGTCCCGGGATGAGCTGGACGACATTGCCCAGATGTGTTTGGAAATGGAGGAATGGCGCTCGAGCGGGCGATTGCTAACGGTGACTCGCTTTGGGAAGCTGACCTTTTAGCCGCTGCGCACCGCCTGAAACGGGCTGATATCACCCTGGATAAAGGCGAGGAGTGGGAACACCTGCATACCCAGTTTCATCGTACCCTGGTGGCGCCCTGTGGGTCAGTGTGGTTGTTACGTTTTATTGAACAACTGCATGACCAGTTTGATCGCTATCGCCGTCTGGGGCCAAAGATGCCGACGATTCGCCAAGAGCTTGACGAGCAGCACCATCAGCTTGTGGAGCTGGCGCTACAGCGGGATGCTAATGCAGCGCGTGCATTAATGGACGACCATATCCATAAATCTTATGAGGTTGCCTTGAAGCGCTATCAAGAGCACGTGTAGTTGGTCATGAACAGTTGGTAAACTGCTGCGCACAAAGCGTCGGCCATCGCCGACCTGACCATGACCGTGAGGGTGCAATGCACACAAATAACCAACACGCAGATTATCAAGTAGCCGCGCAAACGATGAACTGGGTGCGCACCTTCATTGTGGCTCACGACATTTGCCCGTTCGCTCAACGTGAGCTAGCGCGTGACACCATCCGCGTTGAGGTAGTGCGCTCCAAGAAAATCGAAGTGGCCCTGGAGGAACTGATGGTCGAAGTTCAGTGGCTGGATGAGCATCCAGAAACAGAAACCACGCTGCTGGTATTCCCAACGCTCTTCAAAAGCTTTGATCACTACCTGGATTTTTGTTGAGCTGGCTGAAAGCATCCTTGTCGACCAGGGATATGAAGGGATCTATCAGCTCGCTACTTTTCATCCTGACTACTGCTTCGACGGGGCTGAGCCCGATGACGCCTCTAACTATACCAATCGCTCTCCCTACGCCATGGTGCATCTGTTGCGCGAAGAGAGCGTCGAAAAAGCGATTGAGTTTTACGGTGATACCGACGCTATCCCCGAGCGCAATATCGCCAAGTTAATGGCCATGGGCAGCGAAGCCGCTGAGCAGCAGTTGCAGCACTGTTTTGATGTGAACAGCTAAGGCTTATGAATCACGAGCTGATGCTTGCCTTTGCTTTTAGCCGCATATAGGGCGCTATCGGCAAGTTGTAGCACCGTTTCAATATGCAGACCGTGGTGTGGCCACCAGGCGGCGCCTGCTACAGCCCACATGGGCGCGTTTATTTTCGGGTAATAAAATCGGCTGGGCGATAGCGGTAAGTAAACGCCTGCTAACCTCATGAGTGAGCGTTTCCAGGTGCTCCTGTTTGGTTTTAAGCACCATGACGAATTCATCGCCACCTAGGCGCGCCACCACATCGCCACTGCGCAGGGCGTTTTTCAGGCGCTGGGTTATCTCAATAAGTAGCAGATCCCCCGCATGGTGGCCCAGTTCATCGTTGACCTGTTTGAAACCATCCAGATCGATATACATGACCACCATGCTCTGCTGGTTTCTTTCCGCTTCTGGAATGGCCAACTGTAGGTATTGATTAAGAAAGGCGCGATTGGGAAGCCCCGTTAGTGGGTCAGTATTGGCTAAATCCTCCAAACGGTTGATCGTTTGACGTTGATCCAGTAGCCGGCTGACCATGTTACGCATTGAGGTCGATAGGCGCTTCATTTCCGGAGAGCCGTTTTCGAGAGGGATGCAGTCTGCTTGCTCACCCTCCTGTATTTGATCGGCGGCACTGGCTAGGCGGGTCAGTGGCACCGCCATTCTTGATGCAATCACCCAGCCAATCATCGCAAATAACAACGCTAGTAAAACACCTATGCCCATAATGGCTGCCTGTAACTGCTCGACAGGAGCAAAAGCAGACGCGACGGGGTTGCGGGTAATCGCTATCCAGCCCAACCCAGGAAAGTCCTCGAAGCCGCTGCTACGCGCATAGCCGGTGACATACTCCTCGCCATTGGGCCAGGTCTCAATGGCCCATTGTGGTGATTTATTGGTGGGGTTAGGCATGTGCTCAAGGGTATCGAGTGACGTCCCAATCAGCGTCTCCGGCCCTAGCAGTACGGTACCATCGGCTGCAAGTAGTAGTATTTCGTTCTCTTGGCGCTGTTTTGCGGGTGAAAACATGGATTGCTGTATATATTCGGCCCATTCCCAACTTAAATGTACCGCCAAAACGCCTTGGAGCTCCTCATCGCGGTCATAGACCGGGGTGGCAATATCGACAAACTTAAGCGCTTCACCGCTGGGGTTAGGCAGTAGCTGGGCGAGTAGCACCGCTTCATGCACATCACCTATCCAGAGCGCCTCGCGCCCTTCAATAAATACAGGTCTTTGCGCTATTGAAACCCCCTCTAAAATTCCTCCCGTGGCTGCTTGAACAGTACCTTCTGGGTCGGTAAAGCCAATCCACGACACCACATTATGGTTGTCTTGCAAACGTTCAAGCTGCTCCCGTAGGGCGCCAGGGTTCGTGTCATTGGTGAGCGCCTGCATACCTAATAGGAGTTGTACCTCTTTAATGCGTGCATCCATGCTGCGATCCAGCTTATCCACCATTTGATAGGCTGCCTCTGAGGCGGCATTACCAATATTGGCTTCTATTTGTTGAGCCGATTCTCGTGATGCCACCCAACCAAGTAGTAGTGTCGTGGCGAACACCAGTGTGGCAATTAAAGCGATAAACCTTGAACGCAGCGAGAAGCGCGAAAACAACCAAGTATGAACAGACATTATTAGCCATCACCGATAAGAGGAACTGCTTATTAACGTATTGTCATTAGCTGAGGGAAAGTACCTTATTTTGCTGGTTTTGCATTTAGCGGGCTATTAATGATGATTCACTTAACGGCTGGCCTAGGCTCTGTCTGAAAACTGGCTGCGCTCGACCATACGGCGTTAAAAATCGGCTCAAAGTACTCATTTACAACACGTAAACTCCGTCTTTTCGCCGATTTTTGCCTTGTCTGGCCTTCGCTCGCCGACTTTTCAGACAAAGCCTAGGAAAAGGGCCAGCGACGCTGGCCCAAATAGGTGAATTAAAACTCTTCCCAATCTGGAGTGGTGCTGGATAATTTTTAGATGTGTAAGAAGAGTGAGTTGTTGCCAGGGTATGCTTGGAAGCAGTGGCGGAGAGGGTTCCGAACCAGCGTTGGCAACCCGCTTCAGTTTGAAGGTGGCGACCAACTCGGCCAAACGAGTGGCTTCATCCTGGAGTGATGCAGATGCCGTGCTGGTCTCTTCAACCAATGAGACATTTTCCTGCGTGGCGGAATCCATCTGAGATACAGCCGTACTGACTTGGCTAATGCCCGACTCCTGCTCTTTTGCAGCGAGCGCAAGCTCTTGCATCATTTCCGTCACTTTACGAATCGCTTCATTAATATCCGCCATATCATGGCCATTTTTCGCTGCTTGTTCCGCACCGACCACAATACGCTGCGCGATATCTTCGATCATGGTGCGTATTTCTTTCGATGAGGTGGAGGTCTTTGTTGCTAGTGAGCGAACTTCACTCGCCACCACCGCAAAGCCTCTGCCATGCTCGCCTGCACGGGCAGCCTCCACAGAGGCATTGAGTGCCAGGATATTGGTTTGAAAGGCGATTGAGTCAATCACCTGAACAATATCGTGGACTTTGTGCGAGGTTTCTTCCAGTTCGCGCATCAGTAGGCTGGTGCGCTCAGAGGCCTGTTTGCCGGTATTCGCCTGTTGTGCTGCGTCTTGGGTTAGCTGCTGTGCTTGACCAGCGGTGTCCGCGTTCTGCCGCACAATCGATGAAATTTCATCCATACTCGCGGCAGTTTGCTGCAACGCCGCGGCTTGTTGCTCGGTACGTGAGGCGAGGTCTTGGCTGCCTGTTGCGATTTGCGTTGAACTGGAGGCGACGGCTTCGCTACTTTGATTGAGTGTGCCAATCATGTCTTCCAGACGCTCTTGCATATCCTCCATGGCACTGTAAAGGCGGCCGATCTCGTTACGTCCTAGGGTGTCGATATGGCTGGTTAAATCCCCCTTGGCGATATTTTCACAGATGCGAACCGCACGCTGGAGTGGATTAATAACGAGCCGATTAATCATTATTTGTACAACGATATAGAGCACTATGGCCGTTAAGATAAGAGTGCCCACGGTAATGCCAAAATAACGCTGTCGCGCTGGGCTTCCGAGTGAACTTGGCTGCCCCGGCTTAGTGCATAGTTATTAAAATTACTGATTGCTGTGCTGAAGCTTGAAAATTTATGGTTGATGGGATCTCTATACGCATCGAGAGCTTCATAGCGATCATTGGCGAGATCACTTCTTAGGGCGTCAGTGACAATAAGGTTGTAATTATCGACAATGTCAGCAATGAGCGGGCGACGCTCGGAGTCAATCGGGAGCTCAAGGCCAGAGAGTTCTGCAATACGCCGGTCAGACCTTTCCAAACTTTGCAGCGCCTCTCCTAGCGCCCGCTCCGCGTTGTTTTCGTTCCCACTGCGGTAGTGCTGTGACATCCGCTCTAGCCTGACCCGCACCTCCATTAGGTTAGTTTCTGCACGGTTAGCAGCACTCGCCTGTTGAGCACTTATCTCATTGATTTCTGATAGCAGCTGTGCAGCCTCGCGCTCTTCCATTACACCCATACTGCCCAGCACTATGATCATCGCTAAAAGCACAATCAGTGCGCCAGCAATCACTCTCTTAACTGATATGTTTTGCATTGATACTTCTCCTAATACTCCCCGCACCTGAATTAGTGCATAGAGGAGTTTTAAAAGGTATCAATTTCCCGTTAAAATAGTGTCTTGATTAAGTTGGCTTTAGTTTGTGATATTGTTAAATTATAAATTTCGATAAAGTCGTATAATTAAATGTTTTTTTAACTAGTTTCAAAGTTCTTTGCTAAATGGATTGCTGTTAAAGCGTCTTATACATCACATACGTATCGACAAAACCAAGGCGTGCGTGGCGATAAGCGTTAGGAACGGTACCCACAATGCGAAAGCCAAGTTTCTGCCATAACGCGACGGCCACTTCATTGGTGGCCACCACGGCGTTGTACTGCATGGCGAGGAACCCCAGTTCCCGTGCTTGCTGTTGAGAGTGCTCGCACATGGCACGCGCTACGCCCTTACCCCGAGCGGCGGGGGACACCATATAACCACAGTTACATACATGGTCACCGGGGCCTGCTGCATTGGTTTTTAGGTAATAAGCGCCCAGCACTTGGCCCTTTTCATCCTTGGCAACCACGCTGGCGTTAGGCGTTTTACACCATAATTGCCGGGCAGCGTCAAAGCCGATGTCTGGGTCAATCGCATAAGTCTCTTGCGCTGCCACAATGGCGTGAAAGGTTGGCCAGAAAACAACAAAATCGTCATCTGTCATCGAAGAAAAAGCCAGTGTGGTCATCAGTATCCTCTACAGCGAAGCGCCTACCGAGCGACCTCAGCCACAATCTCGTAGCTACGCAGACGGTCAGCGTGATTGTAAAATCGCTATTAATTATCAGTTCATCGGCACCCGTACGCGCTTGGAACTCCTCAAGCTCTGCTCTAACCGTCTCTGGCCCACCAATAATAGCCGCCCCTAAAACTGGCTAACCTGGGCCTGCTCCACTGGCGACCAATCGAGCTGCTCCACCGGCGGCTGCGACTGAGTGGGCTTGCCGCGAATAAGGTTTAAAACTTCTGCTGAGCAGTCGTGGCCAGGTAGTTAGCCATTGCATCGCTCTCTGCCGCCATCACGGGAAGACCGACCATGGCGTGGGGCTTATCCAGGTGTTCCGAGGGACGAAAGTTATCACGGTACAGTCGCAGCGCTTCAAACAGGTAGCCCGGTGCGAACTGAGCCGCAAACGCGAAGGGCAAACCCAGTTTGGCGGCCAGCTGCGCGCTGTAACCGCTGGAGCCGAGCAACCAAATAGGTACATGGGTACCTTGGCCAGGCACCGCTTTGACACGCTGCTGGGGCTCTGCATCGGCTAAGTAGCTGCGCAGTTCATTCAGCAGCTGTGGAAAGTCGTCGACACCCGCGTGGGCGTTGCGGCGCATGGCCTGCATGGTGGCGCCATCCGAGCCTGGCGCACGGCCTAAGCCTAGGTCAATACGGCCAGGGTAGAGCGTTTCCAGGGTGCCAAACTGCTCGGCGATCACCAGGGGGGATGGTTAGGCAGCATGATGCCACCGCTGCCTACGCGAATAGTGGACGTTTGCCCAGCAATATGTCCAATCAACACCGCGGTGGCGGCGCTGGCGATCCCGGCAATATTGTGGTGCTCGGCTAGCCAGTAGCGGGTATAGCCGAGTCGCTCGGTTAATTGTGCTAGGGCAACACTATCGCGAAAGGTCTCTGCGGCACTGCCGCCCTGGCGGATGGGCGCCAGATCAAGGACAGAAAGTGCCGTGGAAGCGAGTTGGCTCATGAGTCACCTGCAAATTAATTCGTGGGCGCGTAGAGTGAAAAATTACTTAGCGCGCTTGGTAATTACACGTTATGCGGCCAGTGCAGATGAATTGCAAGGTGCCGACTATCCAGGTGGCGGATATACAGGCTCGCTGGCTCCTCACTCCTCACTTAAAGGCGGAGTGGGACGGATAAGAATTTCATTCACATCGACATGGGCAGGCTGGGCAAGCGCGTAAATTACCGCATTGGCGATATCTCGATCGTCTAAGGCATGGGCCGGAGGTTCATCAAAAAGGGCGTGTCGACCATTCCCGGTTCAATCAGTGTTACGCGCATGCCAGTGCCACGGAGCTCTTCACGCAGGTTATAGCCAATGCCGGTGACCGCCCATTTGGTCGCGCTATACATGGAGCCTGGTATCGTCGTGCGGCCTGCGGCTGAGCCAGTCAGCAATACATGGCCTTTGCTGCGTTTAAGGGCGGGCAAGCAGGCTTGAATAGTGAGTCCCACGCCATAGATATTGGTGAGAATCATCTCACGCCACTCGCTGTGGTCAGCTTCACTAAAGCCGCCGGGCGAGCCACCACGGCCAGCATTGGCAAACACGCCATCCAGGCGGCCAAAGGTTTCCAGCGCCTGCTCAACCATGGCTTGTTGCTGCTCCATGTTGGTCACGTCCAGCTCACAGGCCAGCACATTTTCCGGCCCCAGCTCTTGGGCCAGTGCGGTGAGTTTGTCGCTAGAACGGGCGGCCAATACCAGTTTATAGCCCTCACGCGCGGCTGCCCGGGCGGTGGCTGCGCCAATGCCGCTGGATGCGCCGGTAATTAATAGCACGCCGTTTTGCATGGGTTGCACTCCTTGCCTGATAAATCAAGTAAGCTTTTAGCATGGCTAAGGTGACGGCATCCTGCAAATATCGGCTTAAACGGCTGGCGGCAGTGCTGCTAAGTGGCCGTTAACGGCGGCGTTATGTATTTGCATCCTTACGTTTCAGCATCGCGGAGAGATCGAGAATAGCTTGGGCCATATCCGCCATGCTTTTACTTTGATCCATCGAGGTTTTACGTAGAAAGCGGTAGGCCTCCTCTTCGCTCATCTCCTGGTGCGCCATGATCAGGCCCTTGGCGCGTTCAATCAATTTGCGTTCACGCAGTGCTTTGCGGGTATTTTCGAGCTCATCGCTCAGTCCCTGTAAGCGGCTAGCCTGGGCCTGGGTGAGTTCGATCAGCGAACGCCCCAGTGGAGAGGTGAGGGCGTTGGCGGTCAGGTCGCCTAACGGTTGCCCATCATTAAGCGCCAGCAACTGTTCGCACGGCGCAGGGCATAAGTACACGTCTGCGTTTTAGCTTTCTCTAACGCATCCTCGGCCTGGGCAATTTTGCGATGGCAAAGCACGCTCAGCTGTGAGATCAGCGCATCTTCCACCATTTTCATTGAGTCAATACGCAGGGTGGTGAGTTCGTACCAGGTTTCCCCCAGCTTATCAGGCGTATCTTTGGGTGGGGATTGCGTTGCCGACGAGCGCTGGCAGGCGATATCGCGAAGATGGCAAATACCCGACAGCGTGCGCGGTGAAAGCTCTTTTGCCATGCCTGCTGCGCTTCGGGGTCGCAAACTCTACAAAGGTGTCAAAACAGCGCTGCTGATCCTTCATTAGCTGGTTTAGCAGCGCCCGGTGGGGCTCGTCGAAGTGGCCATGGGTAAAGCCAAAGGCACCACAGGCGCGCTCTTGGCCCGCCAGCTCTTTGCCCTGCATCAAGTGGAAAATGGCCACCAGCGTACGGGTAATATCGGGGTCGATAGAGGTGTCCGCGGCCTCAAATACAATGGCCAGCAGCCCACTGGTTAATTGGTTAAACGCCTGGGTCGCTGCGTCGGGCGTGATCGCAAAGGTATCGATAGCCTGGCGGAGTGCACCCAGCTCGTCTAGCGCATACCAAACGGCGGCAATTCGTCGTAGTAAGCGCGCAGCGGCCTGGGGCGAGCCTCCTCGCTGAGCGCTTCCAGCCGTTGGCGCATTAATGTTTCGGCCTGCTGACTGTGCTGTCGGTAGGTGTCGCGGCGGGTTTTGAAGCGCTGCCCCTGGGAAACCAGGTAAATCGTCGATGCGCCACGTTCACGCTGGAGCATATGGATAAAGCGGCTAATGTCGCCGACAATATCCGCAGTGGTGGCAAGGTGGGTAAGGTTGTCGATATCGCAACGGATGGCGGTTAAGAGCAGTTGCTGCGCTGAAGACATAGAGATTTCCTTGGTAGCTTGCCGCCTAATGAAAACACTCCCATACCGCTAAATAGCTAGATGGGAGTGTACTCGAGTGTACTGGAAAGCGTTTAACGCAACGACAGGGCGCCTGCGCCAACGTCATCACCAATCGCATCGCGGTAGGCTTTGGCCTCTTCTGCTTCAGTGGCATCACTAAAGCGTACCAGTAGCACACAGGAGGCCAGCACCAGTACCGTGAGGCCTAAATAGAACAGTCCTTGTTGATAGCTCAGGCTTTCGCTGCGGAACAAAAAGGCTGCGCCTACCGCGCCCACGTTACCGCCAGCGCCGACAATCCCTGCGACGGCCCCCAAGGCTTTTGTTAATAAACGGGACAACACCGTAGGTGGCGCCTTCCGCCATCTGCACAAACAGGCTGAACACGAGCATGATGCCAATCGCCAGGCTCAAGACGTGCATCTGTGAGAACGCCACCAACGCAATACCTTCGCAAACCAAGGCAATAAACAGCCAGCGAACGCGCCCTTTCAGGCCCCCCTTGCTTGGCGAAAAGATCCGAGAAAACGCCTCCTAGGGTACGCGCAAAAATATTCATTAACCCGAACAAGCCAGCGATCAGACCCGCGGTAGCCAGGGTGAGATCAAACTTATCGAAGAAGTAGATGGCGGCAATATTGTTGATTGTCAGCTCCACGCCAAAGCAGAGGCCGTAGACAACGAACAGTGCCCACACACGGATATCCTTGGCGGCGGCTAAAAACTTTGCGCGGCACCGTTTTCGCCGGAAGCTTCAGGCAGTTCACCCCGAGCGCGCAGGTCGCTGAAATTACCATTGGGGCATCCTGGGTGAAGAACCAGTAACCAATACCGGTAAAGAACATCACTACGCCAGGCACCATCATCGCCAGGCGCCAGCCAAAGGCCTCATTCACGCCCAGCATCAGCATGCCAGAGAAGATCAGTGGCATTAGAATTTGTGTGGTGCCACCACCCAGGTTGCCCCAGCCCGCGCTGGTAGCGTTGGCGGTACCAACCACATTGGACGCGAACATCATCGACGTGTGGTACTGGGTAATTACGAAAGAGGCACCGATGGCCCCAATGGCCAAGCGCGCTAATAAAAAGGTTTCAAAGCTATCGGCCAAGCCAATGCCCATTACCGGGAGTGCGCCCAATAGCAGTAGCCCGGTATAGGTTTTGCGCGGGCCGATCCGGTCACACAGTACGCCAATGGCAAGGCGTACTATCACGGTGATCGCTACTGAAGCGATAATCGTATTGCCGATTTGTGTTTGTGTCAGCGAAAGATCTTCACGAACGATCGCCATAAGAGGGCGATGCCGAACCAGCCAAAAACAGATATGAAATGCGAACCATGAGAAGTGGAAAGCGCGCATCTGAGGGGTCGAGAAGTTGAATAACCGAATGCGGTTGGCTTTGTTGCGTATGTCCATGGGATGGCCTCACGGGGCATAAAACGAGTTGATCGCTACGCAACGCAAACGAGTTAGCGCGTTACGCAAACAATTGACGAGAACATGCCTTCATCGTTGAAGGTCAGGCTCGACGCACTCGTACCCAGTTGGGCCTGGTCACGCCTACCACCACTGGTAGGAGTTATGCAGGTAGTTTGCCAGCTGAAAGCTTATTTCTAAAAAATCAAAGTCTTAAAGATTTTACTCATTGTGTGTGAAGGATGAATAGGCAAGCTTGTGCTGCATGATTGGGCATGCAGCGTGCATTTTGCGGCATCTTGGTGCTAAAAAAGGGGGGGCAATTGGGCGGGCTGAACGTGTAGCCATTATTCATGTAAATAGACGGCATCAATATCAAGGGTGGAGTGGCTACCAATCGCATCAAAGTGTTCGCTTAACCAACGTTCAGCGGCAGCTTGGCCCTGTTCGAACAGGTGACATAGAAAAGCCCACTCGGAATTGGATTTGCTCGAGACGGAGAGCCCCTCAAGCGCCTGTTCGCCGCTGATGCGGTGAAACAACGCCTGTTGATAGCAGTTTTCAATGCCTTGCTCATCAAGGGCATGCTTAAGCAGTGCAATCATGCGGATCTCTTTAATCAGAGCTGAGTTAAAGGTGATCTCGTTGAGGCGGTTCATAATGGCTGACGCCGAGGTAGGCACTTCGTTGCGACTGATA
Source organism: Vreelandella olivaria (assembly GCA_004295565.1). Lineage (GTDB taxonomy): Bacteria > Pseudomonadota > Gammaproteobacteria > Pseudomonadales > Halomonadaceae > Vreelandella > Vreelandella olivaria. The sequence goes on from AP019416.1 coordinate 1,127,404, forward strand.
GGGTTGATTTGTATCAGCAGAATATCCCGTGCGCTGCACTCCTCCATGAGAGGAAACAGGGCGGGGTTACCCATGTAGCCGCCATCCCAATACGCTTCGCCATCGATCTCCACTGCTTGAAACATAAAAGGCAAGCAAGCGGAGGCCATCACCGCATCAACGCTCATCTCCTCACGGCGAAATACCCGCTGTTTACCTGTGCGTACATTCGTTGCCGCGACAAATAGCTTAAGCTGCTGACATTGGCGCACCCGCTCGAAATCAATGTGATCAGTCACGATATCGCGCAGCGGATTGATGTTGAGCGGGTTGAGTTGATAGGGGAGGCCACTCGGCTTAACAGATCCATCGCAATAAAACCCGGTGAGTGATCCAGGCTCCAGTTGCCGGTCAATATATCCAAAGGGGAGCGGCGGATGGGGCTGGCCATGCCTGCTCGACTCACCGCTTGCCAAAAGTCGTGCAGTGCTTGCCGCGCGGTCTCTTTATCGCCACGCGTCAGCGCATCGGCCATCACCACGCCGTTCATCGCCCCCGCGCTGGTGCCGCTGATACCCTCGATTTCAATACGCTCATCCGCCAGTAGTCGATCAATAACACCCCAGGTATAGGCCCCATGAGCGCCGCCGCCTTGTAACGCGAGGTCTAACTTTTTGACCTTTGCCATATGCTTTTCCCATTGCTGCTGGTGAGGAAATCGGTTCCAGTGAAACCAGCATGGCATAGGCAGCCAGATAAGACGAAAGGCTATTTAGCGCACAGCGGTTATTTAAGGCGCCCTGCAAGCGGTGAACGGTGGTTGGTTGAGTAGGGTGCTTCAAATATGGCGTGTTCCATAAGGTTATCCAGTTGAAGGGCGAGCTGCTGGCTGGCTTCTTCCATTACGCCCAAGGCAGCCAGTTGACCATTGCGATCGCCCAGACGGGCAAACTTCAGCGCTTCAGCACCACTGTCGTGCATGCGGCGGTGGGGTGCCGCCAGTGCTCTATAAGCGTCGGTGCGAGCGTAGCGTTGGTGGCCCTCTCCCTGTTGATACCAGCGGCCCAAACGACACTGGTGGTGATCCTCTAAGGGCGTGTCTGTGTTGGCAGACAGAAGCTGCTTATAAAGACGGCATTTCCACACCGCATGATCAAGCTTCGCAAAGTGTAAAAACGCCGCGGTGGCGCTGTGATGGATTACCTTGTGCATATGCTGGGATTGGTCAGCAAGTTGATGCACTGCCTGCTTGGCTGTTTGCGCCGAGCGGGCAATCTCATCGTCAGCCAAGCGCTTTTCACCACAGCCTGTGAGTGCTCTCTTACCTGGCTATTAACCTGCTCCATCAGTTGGCTGAGCTGGTGACTTAAGCGGTGCATAGTCAGCGCGAGATGGTGCATGTCATCCGCAATGGCTGCCAACCCTGGTGACGCCTGGCTAGCCGAGTCAGCGCTGCCCATTAGACCCTGGCTATGGGCCGTTTCCAGCGCCGCGCTCACCGCTAATGCTTGGGCGTGGCCTGCATTACGGGCGAGGGAGACCTGCAGTTGGCTTAGGGCATGTAACGTCTTGGCCAGCACTAATGGGGGTAAGGCTTCGGCATGCTCGGTGTCGAGACAATGCTGATCAAGGGTGTCGACCGCCTGCTCGGCGGCGGCAATTAAATGGGCTGTTTCGGTTAGAGTGGCGCGCTCGCCGGCGAGCTGGTCAGCGAACTCCTGAAGGCCATTATTAAGAGAGGTCAGCATATCGGCGCCTCTCGCCTGCAGCATGCTGATGGATTGCGCTGGTTTCATCAGGTTTAGCAATCGGCAGCTGGGGAGGGTAGCAGCATCAAGCTGAGTGCGTAGCTCGGCAACTTCCTGTTCCAGGCGGCGAATTTTTGATACGGATGCATAAAGGTGAACATGGCAGAGACACCTACGGCAGATAGCAACGCTTTGTGTTAATTTGTCACGAAGTATTGCAGAGGGTTCCCGCGTACGCCTGATTTAGCGGCCGTAAATGATGAAATTGAGCTATCAATTATCTCTAAGACTGAGGTTGTTAACGCTCTCCTTTACCAAAAGCCCCGATATTAGCGCCGGGCAAGCTGTGCGGCGGCGGCCGTGCAGCCGAGAAACGCGGAGGTGGCCAGCCACTCGGCATCGGGATAATAAGCGAACACATACTGATCCTCTTTGAGGCTATTGATCAGCGGGTAAGTCACGTCTTCACGCACTGCCGGGCAGCCATGACTGCGCCCGAGCCGCCCCGTTTGGGTGATGAACGCATCGCTCACATAGTCCGCACCATGGATGACAATAGCGCGTTCATACGCCAAGTCGTTGACGTTAGGTTCCAGCCCCTCCAAACGCAGGGAATAGCCGTTGCGGCCATAATAACTGTTCATGGTACGAAATAGGCCAATGCTGGATTGATGGCTATCAGGGATATTGGAAAATGTCTCGGCCTGGGCGTCGCCCGACCCCTGGCCGTGGGAGACCAGCTCTTCAAAGAGCAGCTTGTGCTGGCGTAAATCAAACACCCATAGTCGCGGCTCGGTAGATGGCAACGAGTAATCGATCACCGCCAGGCGCTCGGCATTGGGCTCGGCACAGTTAAGCGCTTGAGCGGCTAAACGCAGTGCATCGGGCGACGCCTGGGGGGCGAGCTGCTGCAGTTGGTGGTTTAAAGGCAGTACGCCCCGGGGAGGCGTTGAATCAACTTGGGCAAAGAAACTGGCAGCGTGTAGCGGTAATGTAAATAATGTAAAAGGTAGGGAAAATATTAACGTGGCAACATTTAAACGAAGAGCCATAAAAGTCGATCCTAGAAGCAATATCAGTCATTATGAAAATTAGCCGACTAAGATAAAAGAACAGGGTCGGCGATGTGGAAGACTATAGTAACGCAAGGAGAGGGCGATGAACGATATACAGCCACTAAGACAATGGGCGATAGGGGTCGCTCTATGTCTCACGCTTACCCACAGCCCTTTAGGTACTAGTCAGGCGTATGCGGATTCAGTGCCGTTACAGCAGGCACTGACTCAGCAGTTAAGCAAGATGGAGGCGTACCGATTACCCATTACTGAGTTTTACCAACTCCGCGATGGTCAGCCCGCTTGGCAGACAGCCAGGGCGGTTGAATCATTGGTAGCAGCACTTAACAGCCTGGAAACCGACGGTCTAACACCTGATGATTATCACGCTGATACGCTATTGGATGAGTTTCAGCGCAGTCAGGCGGAGAGTGAAGCCGCCCAGGCGACGTTTGATATTAAAGCGACCCGGTCGCTGCTGCTGGCGCTGGATCATTTAGAACGGGGCAAAGTGAACCCTCGTGAGATAGAGCCCCAGTGGAACACGCCACGCCCTGAGCGTGGCTACTCGCTGTTACGCGTTGTGCATGCCGTCGATGATCGCGTCATTGATAACGCTATCGCCCTGGCTCGGCCCTCATCACCTGAATATCAGCAGTTGCGCGATGCCTTGAAGCAGCATTATCAGCTGGTGAACTTGGGCAGTGTGCCCTACTTGGCCGCACGGGATGAATCGCTTCGGCCAGGGGACGAAGACGACGATGTGAGCGTATTGCGTCAACGGTTAGCGTGTGGGGCGAAGCTGATTTACAAGTGGCTGACAGCCGTGCTTATCCCATGATTGGGGTGCAGACGGCGTCTAACCGGCGCACCTATGACGCCCCCCTGGAAGCTGCTGTAAGGCGTTTCCAGCGCCGCCACCTGCTGCAGGAAGATGGTGTGGTGGGCGAACAAACCCGCCTGGCGTTGAACACCTCAGTGGCATCACGCATTGATCAACTGCGGGTCAATTTAGAGCGCGCGCGGTGGATCAGTCCGATGCAGTCTGCTGAGCCACGGGTATGGGTTGATATTGCAGGCTACCGAATGCACTACGTGCGCCCCAATGGTCAGCACTGGGATGCTCGAGTGGTGGTAGGTACGCCGCGTCGCGAGACGCCGATCATCCACTCCACGATCAGCCATTTAACCATTAATCCCTCATGGACAATCCCGCCGACGATTATGCGCGAGGATGTGTTGCCCCAGGTGCGTGCCGATATCAACTACTTGGCGCGTAAAAATATCCAGGTGATTAGTCCCATGGGTGAGCCGCTGGTTGCAGAGGAGATTGACTGGCAGCACCCCGGCGGCGTTATGCTGCGCCAAGTGGCGGGCACGGGTAACCCGCTAGGTCGTGTGGTGGTGCGGTTTCCCAACGATGACATGATCTATTTGCACGATACCGCGCGGGGCTTATTCCAGCGTGATCAGCGGGCACTCAGTTCAGGCTGCATTCGAGTTGAAGGGGTGGCTGAACTGGCGCAAATGCTGCTGCAAGACACCGGTAGTCGCTATCAAATGAGTTCGCTGTTAAAGGGGGAAGTGATCGCAATGTGAACTTAACCCAGCGTATTCCCATTGCGCTGCACTATTTAACCGCGTGGCCGAATGCCGAGGGCGAGGTGGAGTTTAGGCCTGATATCTACCGCCGTGATGCAACGCTACTGGCCGCATTGCGTCGTCCTGTCTAAGTATTTAAACACGCCAATGCAAAACACCGCCGAGAGGCGGTGTTTTGCATGTAAGCATCTAATGTCATCTGCCGGGTGGTTAGTCGTCACTTTCGCGCTGATAATTAGCCACGCTAACCGTGCCTGTTTCGCCACTTTCCAGTGCCGCCAATATGGGGGCTGCCTGGTTCTGGAAGGCAATAAGCGTGTCGCCGCTCAGGCTGGTGTTTTCGGGCAGGGGAACGGTCATCGCATTCACCGGCGAGTTGTTGACGATGACTTCGTAGTGCAGGTGAGGGCCAGTGCTGCGGCCTGTATTGCCTGAAAGGGCAATACGCTCGCCCATTGTTACACGTTCACCTTGCGTTACCAGCGGCCGGGAGAGGTGCAGGTAGCGGGTGCGGTAGCCATTGTCATGGCGAATGACGACATAGCGGCCAGCGGCGTGATGGTTGCTCACGCGCTCAACGACACCATTGGCGGGAGCCGTTACCGGTGTACCAATGGGCATAGCAAAATCGGTACCGTTATGGGGGCTGATGCGGCCAGTCACCGGATGCTTGCGGCGTGGATTGAAACCGGAACTCAAGCGGTAATTGCCTTCAAACGGATGACGCGCAAAGGCCGGATCCAGGCTGCCACCCTCAGGTGTATAGAAGTTATCGTCGCTGGCATTACGCACAACGGTTAAGTCCATGCGTTCGCCGTCGTAATGAACCGCCAATACACGGGAATCTAACGTTTCACCGTCGATCATGTCTGACTCGACCAGTACCTGGAAACGATCACCGCGGCGGCTGTCACGCCGAAAATCGAGTTTCTTTTCGAGCAGCTTGGTCAGTTCTGTTACCGAGCTGCTGTTCAAACCTGTCGCCTGGGCGGAGCGTGCAAAACTACCGCTAACGCTACCTGCATAGAGGCGCTGAACGGGTTCACCCTGGCGTTCGATAGTGGTGATGGCGTAGTGATCGGCATCCTTCTCCAGGAGTATGCCGTCGCGGGTATTTTTCATCATCCGCAGTGACAACAAACGCCCATCTTCATCCAACTGATAATCAAAGCTGTGCCCGGCGCGCCAATTGGTTAACATGCGCTGATCGGGTAGGTCTTCAAGCAGCGCCATCACTTCGCTGTAGCCCAGACCTAGTTCATTTTGCGCCAGGACGGCGAAAGTTTCGCCAGATTCAACAATATGTGTTTCCCATTGAGGCACAAACGGCTCTTCCGCCGCCAGCTCTAACTCCAGGAACGATATATCGTCAAACAGCTCCACCCCGTAATCCTCGTAAGAGGTGGCATCGGCTATTTCAACGGAGGAGTCATCTACATCGAGCATGCCACTGGTTAGTGTGCCCAGCACAATGGCTATATGCAGCGCGCCATCATCAAGACCGGCGCTTTCCAGTACGGCGGTGTTCAGTACCGCGACATCGCTGCCCAAAGCAGGTTGGTCTGCCATGTCGGCTTCTGCGCTGGCAATCATGTCAAGATCAACGATTTCGGTAGCTGTTAGTTCGCTGAGGGGGATGTTCTCGCGGGTAGCGTCGAGGGCACGAGAGGCGCGGTCGATCGCTTCTGCCACCGGGGTGCGTTCTTGACGCAGGGAAGGTACGCCCGGTGTAGAGTCACTTGGAAGCGGAACCAGCACGCTTTCAAGCGGGGTGTGCGGTTGATTTAAATCTTGGTATGTCGTTAATAATTTTTGTGTGCCCAGCACGGTGACCATTGTGGCCACGGGTAACAGTAATAATTTATGCGTGCGAGGCAGCGAATGGAGGATTCGCAACATGAGTAAATGGACCGCCGAGTTCGTGATTAAAAGTAACTATAAAGTCGATAAACCCGGAAACCATACCCCATGAGGGCAGGGGTGCATAGACTGTATGCCTATACATAAAATGTAATTAAATTCAAAAATGGCAATAATAGGCAGAGATTACTATTTATAAACACCGTTTGCTAACAAATGTAACCAGCAAAGCGTGCTAACTAAATATGTTGAGTTAACTATAGACGAAAACTACGTTTTTGAAAGCTTAAATATAACCTGTGTCGAATATTCTCCTACCGCTAGCGGCTAATCTTAACCATTTCACAAGCATGGGCGGAAGTGTTGGCTGTTTCCTGGCATTCTAGCCATGTTTTCGAACACAAGTTTTTTCGAACATTAAGCGCATTGTTTCGCTGTATTGCGTTGAGGAAATCGAAATGTCCCGGGTAACACTTTCACAATGGCAAATGTTGGCCGCCGTGGTTGACCATGGTGGGTTTGCGCGTGCGGCAGAGGCGGTACATAAAAGCCCCTCCACATTGAACCATGCGGTGCATAAACTAGAAGAGCAGCTAGGCGTGCAAGTGCTCGAACCTATCGGCCGCCAAGTACGTTTAACCGAAGCAGGGGAGTTGCTGCTTAGGCGTGCGCGCCAATTGATTGAGAGTGCGGCTTCACTTGAGGATGTCGCCACCCGGCTAGCCGCGGGTTTAGAAGCAGAAGTGGTCGTAGCAATCGATCAGGTATTTCCTGCTGCCGCTCAAGCTAAAGCGTTGGAGCGCTTTTCTGAAACGTACCCTCAGGTGCGCGTTCAATTACACGAGAGTGTGCTCAATGGTGGCATTGAAATGCTCTACGACGGCCGCGCAGACCTGGTGGTCTCCGGGATTGAGGCCCAGGGCTTTTTGGGGGAGCCGTTGGTCACGGTGCGTTTTGTGGCGGTGGCGCACCCCCAGCACGCGCTACATCAATTGGGCCGCTCGTTGGATCTGCGCGATCTAGCCCAGCATCGACAGTTAGTGGTGCGTGATTCAGCACTGCGCCAATCAACCAACTCTGGCTGGTTGAAAGCGGAGCAGCGCTGGACCGTCAGCCACCTAAACACCTCACTGGATATGCTAAGGCGTGGTCTGGGCTTTGCCTGGATGCCCGAAACACGCATTGCTGAAGAGTTAAAAAGCGGCCAGTTAAAGCCGCTGCCACTGCCGGCGGGGGGATTCGCGAAGTGCCGGTTCAGCTGATTTTCCGCGACCGGGATCGGGCCGGGCCTGCGGCTCATGCGATGGCCACCGCATTGAAACAAGCCGTGGTGAGCGAGTGCGCGCTGCATGATTCGACTGACTCGAATGAAAGACCGTAAAACATCCGCTTGAGCCTCCTTGAAGCGGGCGTATGCTGAAAACAGTGACGTAATAACTAAAAACCCCAAACGACTTTTCAGGAGACGCCCCATGGGACTACTTGTAAACGGCGAATGGCAAGACCAGTGGTATGACACCAAAAAACACGGCGGCGAGTTTGTACGCGAGTCCGCCCAGCTACGTGACTGGGTGGGCAGCCAGCCGGAGACTGACGGTGAATGCTACCCAGCGGAAAAAGATCGTTATCATTTATATGTCTCGCTAGCCTGCCCCTGGGCGCATCGCACGCTAATTATGCGTAAGTTGAAAGGGCTGGAGCCGTTGATCGGTACGTCCCATGTCAGCCCGCTGATGCTCGATCAGGGCTGGACGTACCGCCAGGACGAAGGCGCCAGTGGTGACCCTATTAACGGTGCCGACTTTCATCACCAGCTCTACACCATGACGGATCCACACTATACCGGCCGTGTCACCGTGCCCGTGCTATGGGACAAACAGCGCAGCGCCATCGTTAATAATGAGTCGGCAGACTTGCTACGTATTTTTAACCGTGCGTTCGATGAATTGACCGGCAACGAGCTGGATTTTTACCCAGAAGATCTGCGCGGTGTCATTGATGACGTCAACGCCGATGTTTACGACCACATCAATAACGGCGTTTATAAATCAGGTTTTGCCACCGAGCAGGCGGTTTATGAGAAGCACGTGAAGGCATTGTTTGACGCCCTTGAGCGTATGGAAGCGCGTCTGGCTGATCAGCGCTATTTGGCGGGCGAGTGGCTGACCGAGGCGGATATTCGCCTGTTTACGACGCTGATCCGGTTTGATGCGGTTTATTACGGTCATTTCAAATGCAATTTTAAGCGCATTGAGGACTACCCCAACCTTTCTAATTACGTTAGAGAAATCTACCAATGGCCGGGGGTGGCTGAGACGGTCAATATGGATCACATCAAACGCCACTACTATTACAGCCACGACACGATTAATCCGACACGCATTGTACCCGCTGGCCCCCTGCTCGATTTTCAGCGGCCCCATGACCGGGAGCGTTTGCCAGGCAAAGGCGTGCGGCGTAAATAGAGCCGTAGCGCGCTAGTTTTTACATTAAGAACTGGTTTGACATTAAAAGGGCCGCCCGATTGGGCAGCCCTTTTCTAGCCTAAAAATCCTGCTGGGAGCGTTGCGTCGCTATTGCACGCAGCGACAACTCTTAGCTATTGTCATCATTAATATCTAACGCTTCACGAGTGCGCTGCCAAGCGCTCTCAGCACCCTCTTGCGTCGTTTGCCAAGCGTCGCGAGCGTTAGCTTTGGTCTGCTCCCACCACTCGTTATTGTAAGCAGGGAAGGCTTCTACTTCTTCCTGGCTCGCTTCGACCATGATGCGATGCTTTGTATCACCATCGGTTTCCGTTTCGCTTTCGAGGGTAAAGTAATCAGTGTCAACAACGATCTCTCGGCCGCCAAGGCCAAGTACTGAGCCACTTTCGATCACAATCGCGGTAATCCGCATCTCTTCATCAAACAGAATGTCATCAACATCGCCAATCTCTTCACCAGAACCGCCGGCGAAATAGACTTCTGCATCGAGGATGTCATCGGCAGAGTACATGCCCTGTGGCTCGTTTTGGGCATGAGCGCTCATGGCAAAGCCCCCGATTAGGACAGTACCGATCACTGTTGACAGAATTGTCTTACGCATAGCATCTCTCCATGTGGCTACGAAAATGTTAAGCCGCTTATCGGATGGTGCTAGCCAACCGACAGACTTAAAACAGGAATAGAGTGTTATAGAAGGAGCAGGCAAAACGCTACTGTTTGTCAGCCCAGTCGTCGGCTTGGCGCTCTGCTTCTTCGCGCTCAAGGCCGTACTTCTGCTGAAGCTTGCCTACCAGTTGATCTTTCTTACCGCCGATTTGATCCAATTCATCGTCAGTAAGCTCACCCCAGCTCGCGCGGGCCTTGCCTCTCATCTCTTTCCATTTGCCTTCAATTTGATCCCAGTTCATTGCATCGCTCCTTGAGAATAGTGAACTTGATTAGGCATTTCTCAGGTTAGACCATATGTGCATGAGTGCAAGCCCTTGTTTCAGTGTGGTGTAAGTTAAAAGTGCTGGTCAGAAGCGAAATGCGATGTTAGGATGCGCCCTCCTCGCATGTGTTGACCCCTCCATCACGACGGTAAGCGTTAAACTGCATAATTGTTAATGAGTAGATGTTAATAGTTATTTGTAGTGTCGCTTGCGGGAACATCTCGCCAATTGCTAGATGTTCATTGCTGTGTAGATGGCGCGCCTCCAGTATTTTGCCACACGGGTGAAATCGGCGCAGAAGGTCGCCACAGCGGTTGGCCCGCTAACGCGGTGTTTGCCAACCGGATGCTAGGTGCGACCGGCGTCTCCGACTCCATTGATGGCTTTGACCGCTACGGCGGTGCCTGTTATCGACAATGACCACTCTTTATGGCGTTGTGCGATGACAGAGTCAGAGACGCTTACGATGTTTTTTGCCGGTACTTACCGGCCTACCAAGGTGTGATTAATGACCTCGACTTCTGTCGCCTCGCCGAGCTTCGGCGATCTGGCTCTTTGCCTGCCGTTCTGTCTGCTGTTGAATCACAGGGCTATTTAGTTCCCTCGCCGATTCAGGCACAAACCATTCCCGCGCTGCTTGAAGGCCGCGATATGCTGGGCCAGGCCCAGACGGGTACCGGCAAAACCGCAGCGTTTGCATTACCGTTACTGTCACGTTTAGAACTGACTCGCCGTGAGCCGCAGGTGCTGGTAATGGCGCCAACCCGCGAATTGGCTCAGCAAGTAGCTGCTTCGTTTAGCAAGTATGGCCAAAACCTGAAAGGGCTCGAAGTGGCGACCCTATGCGGTGGTCAAGAGTACCGTGAGCAGTTGGGCGCCCTTAAGCGTGGTGCGCAAGTAGTAGTAGGCACCCCAGGACGTATTATTGATCACCTGGATCGCGGTAGCCTGAAGCTTGACGGCCTCTCTGCCCTGGTGCTGGACGAAGCTGATGAAATGTTGCGCATGGGCTTTATCGACGACGTAAAACGCGTGGTTGCCGATACCCCTAAAGATGCTCAGCGTGTGTTCTTCTCGGCAACACTGCCGACTGAAATCGAGCGCATCGTTAACCGCTACTTGGTTAACCCGGTGAAAGTCGCGATTGAGTCGGGCACTACGACCGGCGAAAACATCGAACAGCGCATCGTGCGCGTTGATGGCGGTGCTAAGCTGGAAGCGTTGTCGCGGATTCTTGAAGTCGAGCCGGTCGATGGGGCCATCGTCTTCGTGCGTACCCGTGCTGCGTGTACCACGCTGGTTGAGCAACTGACGGCGCGTGGCGTTAACGCCGCAGGTTTGTCGGGTGATCTGGATCAGAGCCTGCGTGAGCGCACAATTACCCGTTTGAAGCGTGGCAAAGTCGACGTGTTGATTGCGACTGATGTGGCCGCGCGTGGTCTTGACGTGTCGCGTATCACCCACGTTATCAACTATGACCTGCCCCAGGATGCGGAAGCCTACACGCACCGTATCGGCCGTACCGGTCGTGCGGGACGTAGCGGTATCGCGATCACCTTTGCGGGCTTCCGTGAAGGCCGTAAAGTGGGCTGGATGGAGCAGGCAACTGGTCAGAAAATGACTGAAATGCCGCTGCCTGACGAAGCTGCTATTCGTGCCCATCGCGATGAGGTCTTCCATCAGCGTGTTCTTGCCTCCTTGACCAAAGGCGCCGAAGAGCAGCGTGCTTTGATTGAACGTCTGATCGAAGAGGGCCATGACCCGATCGAACTGACCTGCGCGTTTGCCGCCATGGCCCGTGCTGACGAAGCGCCGATTGGTCGCCTTCAGGCACCGCGCAAAGAGAAGCCTTCGCGTGATGGCGCGCCAGCCGGTAAGCCGGGTGCTCGTCGTGAACGCACTAGCGGCCCGACCGAAGGCATGACGCGTTACCGCGTTTCCGTTGGTCATAAAGATGGTGTTAAGCCGGGTCAACTAGTCGGCGCTCTGGCTAATGAAGGTGGCATTGAAGGCGCGCGTATCGGCCGTATCGATATTCGCAACGCTTTCTCTGTGGTCGAACTGCCGAGCGGCTTGCCTGCGACGATTCTGACCAAGATGGCCCGTGCCCGTGTGGCTGGTCGTCCGCTGGAAATCAGCGAAGACAGCGCACCGGCTGAGCGCGCTCCGCGCCGCCGTCGTGATGAAGGTGATGCGCCGGTTCGTCGTCGCGAACGCGCCTAAAGATTGATCAATCGCCGTTAAACGGCGCCTGAGAAAATCTCAAACGCCCCCGTACCTTTCCTGGTGCGGGGGCGTTTTTTGCTACCTTATTCACCATTCACCATTCACCATTCACCATTCACTGTTTCATGGAGGAAACCATGCCCGCACCATTACACGAATGGAATCTGGCACCCAAGGAAGCGATGGCGCTGCAGTCGCAGTTGGCCAAGCGCTTGAAATGGCTGATCGCCTAGCGCCGGTAACGCATATCGCCGGGGTGGATATTGGTTTTGAAGAGGGGGCGAAATCACCCGGGCAGCGGTGGTGATATTGAAGTGGGATCCTGCCACCGCACCCGATTTAAGCGTGGTAGAGCGGGTGGTGCACCGCGAGCCCACCCGTATGCCATACATCCCCGGTTTGCTTTCGTTTCGCGAAATCCCCGCCGCGCTGGGGGCGTTTGAAAAACTCAGCGTGATGCCGGAACTGGTAATGGTCGATGGACAAGGGATCGCCCACCCACGCCGGTTAGGGGTGGCCGCTCACCTAGGGCTATGGCTGGATTTGCCCACCATTGGGATTGCCAAGTCACGCCTCTATGGTCAACACGCTGAGGTGGGCGAGCAGCGCGGCGACTGGGTACCGCTTTACGCGGGGCCGGAAACCATTGGTGCCGTTTTACGCTCCCGCGCCAAGGTGAAACCGGTGTATGTATCGCCTGGGCACCGCATCACGCTTGAAACCTCGATGGCCTGGGTGATGCGCTGCTTAGGGCGCACCAAACTGCCTGAGCCAACACGACTGGCGGATCGGCTGGCCTCACGGCGTGATCAGCGTAAGTAGACGGCTCTTAAGGATTTTTGTTAGAAGCTATACGAACGCCAAAAAGCGACGCAGCAGGCTGGTGGCATCATGGCAGTCGACAATGTTCGCCAGCAGAGCGTCGGGCTCTTCGCCTTGGTCGCGTAGCGCGGCGCGTTGGCGCTCAAGGTAGGCGCGCATCACTGGCGCCGTAAACTCGGGTGAAACTGCACGCTCCACTGGCGCGGACCGTAGCGCAGCGCCTGGTGGGCGTCGTGGCTGTTGTGGGCTAGCACCGTACAACCTTGAGGCGCCTGCATCACCGATTGGGCGTGGGTCAAGTGGGCAGCAAAGCTTTCCGGTAGTTGGCTAAACAGCGGGTCTTGCTGGCCTGCTTGAGTTAGCCGCACGGTGCGTGTGCCCGACTCGCGGCCCGCCGGATGGTAGTCACTCACGCCACCAAAAGCGGCGGCCATTAACTGGTGGCCATAGCAAACGCCCAGCATCGGCATGTCGTTTGCCAATGCCTCTTGCAGCCAAGGCTTAAGCGCTTCGCTCCAGGGTTCGGCTTCGCTGACCATACTGTGCGAACCTGTAATGACAATGCCCGCGAGTGTATTTAGGTCGGGCGGGCTGGGGTGGCGGGTTGCATCCCACACCTGTAAATCTAAATGTGCCGGTAAAGCCGTGCTAAGCTGCTTTTCAAATAGCGTTTCAAAATCACCGTGCTGGTCGACAACTTCCGGAAAAGCGTCGCCGGTTTTAACGATCAATACACAGGCCATATCACTCCCTCGGTAGGATGAAACGCAAACATTGAACAAAGGTCTTTCAGGAACAGCGCAAAGGCGTGAAGATAGCCTACCATGGCTTCTTAGTTGGTAAGAATGAGTTGGTAAGAACGAGCTGGTAAGAGCACATTAATTATTAACGCCATAAGGAGAGGATAATGCAACAGATTACCCGCGCAGGCGAACCGCTGGATGTGGCGGGCACGCTGCCCGCAAAGGGCAGGCGGCACCGGCGATGACACTGACCAATACCGAGCTGCAAGACGTTACCCTCGATACCTATGCAGGCAAGCGCAAGGTGCTCAATATCATTCCCAGTGTAGATACGCCCACCTGTGCCATGTCCACGCGTCACTTTAATGAGCTGGCGTCTAATCTTGATGACACCGTGGTATTGGTCGTCTCTGCGGACTTACCCTTCGCAGCTAAACGCTTTTGTGGCGCAGAAGGGCTGGATAACGTCGAAACGCTATCGACTTTCCGCCATCCCGAGTTTCGCGAAGCCTGGGGCGTGGCGCTGTGTAACAACTCCATGGAAGGCCTTTGCGCTCGTGCCGTCGTGGTGCTCGATGCCGATAACCGCGTGCTGCATAGCGAGCTGGTGAGTGAGTTGAAGAATGAGCCTGATTATGAGGCTGCCTTGTCGGTGCTGAGCTAGCGCGGATGGCGCTTAGCATGTCGCTTTGATGCCCTCACCAGCGCGCGAATTAAGCGCTGTTGGGGGCGGTTGAAAATCAACCACTCCGGGTGCCACTGCACGCCAATCAAAAAGTCGTGCTCCCGCGACTCAATCCCTTGCACCAAACCATCCCTGTCCCGTGCAACGATTTCAATCCCTTTGCCCGCCTGATAAACGGCCTGATGATGCAGGCTGTTAACCCGGCACCAGGTGACCCCCAGTAAACGATGTAGCTTACTCGCTCCCACGATATCAACGGTTTTGCGCGGCAGAACGGTACGGCGCCTTTTAGCCCTTCATGGGTGGTGTAGATATCCGGATCCAGTGTGCCACCCAGGTGCACGTTGATTAATTGCGCCCCCGGCAAATGCCCAACACCGGTGTATGCAGTGGGATAAAGCGTTCGAGTAGGGCGAGTTCCAACTCGTCCCGCGCAGGGTCTAAACGAACATCCAGTTGTACTTCGCCACCGTAAAGGTGGGCCTGAATATCATCTCCACCGCCAATGATTAAGCCGTCGAGGCTTTCAGGCTTCGGGCGCGAAGGGGACAGCCGTAGCGGTTTGCCGCCATGCCGCCAGACGGCAAACCAATCGAAACACCACGCTAAATGGCTTTTTTGGTCAGAGGTAGTAATTCCGATAAGCGGCCGAGACATGCGTGTGGTTTCTCACTGTTGCGGGAAATAAAGAACGAAAAAAAACTAGTGTTTACGGCGTAGCCAGTGGGTCAGTTTCTCTTTTACGCGGGTCAATATGGGTCGGTTATGATCGGCGATATACTCATCGCACCGGGCGAGCAAAACCTCAGAATTGGCGGCCAGTTTCTCAACTTCCACCCAACGATTCCACTCGATCACTGAGCCCCATCCAGGCTGGGAAAGTTGAGCGTTGGGTAAGCGGTAGTGAAAGGTGGGGCGCGGCGGTAAGCTGCGTATGCAGCAGTTCATGAGGGTGGTCAGGGCGCAGAAAGGCAAATAGCGGCAGCATGTCCAGCTCACGGTTGCGGGTTGGGTTGTGGTGCAGGTAGTCGTCAATCAATGTATCGAGATCAGGCGAATAGCGGCTATCCAGCACTTTTAGCGCATAAGCTTTGTGAAATGGGTTGGCATGGGGCAGCATCTCACGGGTAATGTCGACTTTGATTTCGTCTCGAAGCCAGCCAGCCAGCAGCAGATAAGCGCGTAGCATAGCGAGCAAGTAGTCAACGTCAAAGCGCTCTACTTCAGGGTTTAGGTGTAACCCGAACCCATACAGCAGGCTGGCATCGGTACCCTTGGCGCCGTGTTTACGCAGAGCTTCAAACAGGGCGTCTAACTCTTCCAGCTCATTCCAGGGTATTGGTGGGCAAACAATTTCGGTCGGTACCAGGCCGGTGACCATATCACCAATCAATTCGCGGGTTTTTTGGTGAAATTCGACTCGTCGCTGATGCTGATGTCGCGCCCACTCGCTATCTTCAGCGAGCGGGACATCGACCAGCGACTTATCGGGATGCGCGTACTGGGTGTCGAGTTCGATATCAAATTCGCCCCAACGGGTATCTTCAACCAGTAGCCGATGGGGCTTACCACGTTAAGCTCCCCGCCAAACAGCTCGCGTACGATCATCGCCGTATCCCGGGGTGGCAGGCCAGCGAATTCAATTTCGACGCCAACTTGCCGGATTTTCCCGTGGCTATTTAAGCGATTAGGTGGAGCTTGTAGCGTCATCTCAGCATCCTTGAGGTGAACGTTTAAGCCTCCAGCCTATCATAGTCACGCGTTGAGACTGAGCTTGTGGCCTGAGCTTATGACAAAGTTCAGTAAATTGAAGCGGTGGTAAATAATACGCAGATCGCCATCCAGGCTAATTTTCAGGAGTAAGGCGTGCGACAGCACTGGTTAATCAACTCGCTAATAGGCGTTGTCTTGTTTGTGTTAGCAAGCCTGACAGTGACGAGCATGGCAATCACCCAGGCCCAGGCCCAAGCGGTGTCGCTGCCCGGACTTAGCAGCGGTTCCGAAGAGCAAACGACCGAGGTTAGCGGCGAAGAGTTTCAGCGTTCGCTAAATGACGTCATCACCATGCTCGAAAACGAGCAGCAGCGCACCGAGTTGCTTAAATCGCTACGCGAGCTGCAGGTTACGGCCGACGCTGCCAGCGCAGACGAAGGCGTGGTGCGTCAAGGGTTGCTGGGCGCTCTCGCCGACACCTTAAGTGATCTGGGGGATCAGGCCCAGGCAGGGGATTCACCGGTTGATCAGTGGTCGCGCCAACTGGTTCAGGGCGCAGAAGATTTGCGCGCGCTTAACGATGATGCCGACCAGGGCGAGGCCATTCGCGCGGTGGCCGAGGGAGCCGTGCTGGCCTTTATTTGGGGGGTGTTGCTGGTCGCCATGATTGCCTTTGGGCGTATGGTGGCCACCCGGCGGAGTGGCCGCTGGATCTCCCCAGGGATCCAAAAGGCTGGTTGATGGCGGTGCACTTCTTGCGGCGTATGCTGCCCTGGGCGTTGTCGTTTGCTATTACGCTGGGGATCGGGCAAGTGCTGCCTGATAGCCCTGGGCGCACGCTGGTATTGGTAGTGGCCTATATTTGTGTGTGTGGGCGGGCACTCTCGGTGGTGTTTGAAACGGTCATCGCGTTCTTTAGCCGTGGCCACCGGTTTACCGCAGTTCAACTGCTTCAACAGCGTGCGCTGCGTGGCCTGTTTGTGATTGGTGCCTTGATTGCGCTGGGCGATGCAGTTAACTCTTCTCGCTTGGTGGAAATGCTGGGCAGTGAGCTGTCGAGCCTGGTATCGGTACTTTCCAATATGCTGGCGGCGCTGTTTGCGGCGCGGTTTATTATCAAATTCAAACGGCCCGTGCGCCATTTGATTTGCAATCGCCCCTTCAAGCAGCGTCGTGATGCCAGCACCGCGGTCGAAATGATTCGCTCCTTGGTGGGCTCTGGCACATCCCCGCGCTGTTACTGGTGAGTGGCTCGCTGCTGGCGATCTTTATCACCGTGGGGGATGTGGGTACCGCCCTGGCACGCTCGATTATTTCCGCCAGCCTGTTGGTGCTGACGCTGGTGGTCACTGGTTATTACGCCGCCAGGCGGAACGGATGGGCAAGCGTCGTCACCGCCACCGCCAGAGCCAGTACCGCAAGCGTTTGGAGCGTTTTGGTTTTGTGCTGGCGCATATCTGTTCGTGGATGGTATTTGCCGAGCTCTCGATGCAAGTGTGGGGCAGTTCGTTCTTTGGGCTGGGCCAGCAGGCCGTGGCCAGCGCGCGGATCGGTCAAGCGCTGGTGAGCCTGGGGGCCACCGTGCTCCTGGCGTGGCTAGTCTGGATCTTTGCCGATACCGCCATTCAGCGGGCACTCACGTCGTCGGCACGCTCGCGGGGCAGGCGGGTTAATCAGGCCCGGGCGCAAACCATTACGCCGATGATTCGCAATGTCATCTTTGTCACCATTCTGATCATTGCCGTCATTGCTGGGCTCGCCAATCTGGGCGTCAACGTAACACCGCTGCTGGCCGGTGCCGGTGTCATCGGTCTGGCGATTGGTTTTGGTGCCCAGACGTTAGTACAGGATTTGATCACCGGGATATTTATCTTGATCGAGGATTCCCTGGCGGTCGATGACTTCGTACAGATCAATAGCCATACCGGTACCGTTGAAGGGCTGACCCTGCGCACCGTGCGGCTGCGCGATTTGGATGGGATTGTGCATATCATCACCTTCAGCCGCATTGAGTCGATTCATAACATGTCACGCCAGTTCGGCATCGCGCTGATGCGTATTCGCATTCCCTTTGATATGAAAATCGACGATGCGATTACGCTAATGCAGGAAACCGCTCAGGAACTGCGCCGTGATCCGATGATGCGCCACTACATCTGGTCGCCTCTGGAGATGCAGGGCGTTCAGGGTTTTGAAGATGGCTGCCCCATTTTACGTATGCGCTTTCGCACCGCGCCGGAGATGCAGTGGGATGTTTCACGGGCGTTTAACCTGCTGCTGAAGCAGCGTATGGAAGATCAACAGATTGACCTGGGCGTACCGCGTCTCAGCGTGAGCATGGAAGCGCGCGCCGAAGACCGTATGGAGGCCACCGCGGGGACTTCGTTCTCTTTAGAAGAGGGTTCACAAGAAAAAGCCGCGCAAGAAGCTAGCTCGTCTGAGAGTGAGCAGGGCAAGGGAGAAGCGACGCAAGCAAGTGAATCAAACGATGAGGATTATAAGCAACCGGCTCCGCCGAAGCCCGCGCCGCGTCCGACAAAAGCCGAGATACGCCAGGACGAGCAAGCGCGCAAGCACGATAAGACGACGAATCGGGCAGCCTCACATCGGCAAAAGCCCCAGGCACAGGGCGAGCCCCAGGGCGATACCTATGCCAGCCCCGGCGACGAACACGGCGATGAGTAGCCATGGGCCGCGCAGGCGGCGCCAGCGGTTATACAGCGAGACCGCGTGGCTAACACGGTCAACCAGTTCGTCGTGACGGGCAATAGCGTGGTCGGGGGGCAGCGAAAAGTCGTTGGCGACATCGCCCTGCCAGTGGGCGCTGTGGCTGAGCCCCAGGCGCGCGCGTAGCCTGCCAATATCGCTGACGGTGTCGTGCAGCGTATCGTATGTTTCGCGGCGTTCGGCAACCGCGAACACCGCCTCGGCATCCTGGCGTAGCGCGCTGTGCTGGCAGCTAGCCACAGCCTGGCTGATTTCCTGGTCGTTGGCCTCGGGGGGAAACGGCGAGGCGCTGATACAAATCGCGCATAGGGGGCTGTTGTTTCTCTTAGAACTCGTTTCTTGTGAACCGGCGCATAGTGCGAAACGTATAGCGTTACATGGTCTTAGTAAGTTTGCATCAAATAATCATAGGCATTTTTAATACGCTGAAACCGCGCTGACGCCAAGGCAACCTGGTGTTCGCTTTCCGAATAGAAGCGGTCCGGGTGGTGAAGCTGCGCCATCCTTCGATAAGCGTGGCGTACCTCTATCCGGGTGGCGCCAGGGGTAAGCCCCAACACCGAAAGCGCCCGCGTGGTGCGGTCGGGCGGTGGCGGTGAAGCGCGCTGCTGCCGATGGCGGTGCTCTTGGTGGTGCTGCTGGCGAGAATCTTGTTGGCGGGAGCGTCGCTGCTCGCGTTCGGCCTGTTCGCGCTGCTGTTGCTGCCTTTGTCGCTCCTGCTCCTGTTGGCGTGTCTGTTCCCGCTGGCGCTGCTGTTCCTGTTCCCGCGCTTGGCGCGCCTGCTCCTGACGTTGCTGCTTCTCCTGCTGTTTTTGTTGCTTCTGTTGGTGGCGCTGCTCTTTTTCCGTTGCTGTTGTTCGGCCCGGGCGTGAGCCTGCTGGTGCTGCCGTTCAGCCGCCTCAGCCTCACGTGCTTTTCGGGCATGGTAATCTGGGTCGTGGGTTTGCCAGTAGGCGTCGCGGCTAGGGTCTTCGGGGTGGCAAGCGGGGTGCCTGTGAGTTCCTTAAACAGCGTATTTAAGGTCATCGGTGCAACGTTTAGCAAATCAGCCAAAAGCGCAAAATATAGTGGTTGGCCAGCGACAACTCGCCGTCATCGGTGGCGACGGTAATGGCTTGATGAATAATGCTCAGGCTACGTTCAGCGCCACACTCTTTGCGAACCACCTCGGCGGCTAACTGGATTGCCTGCAGATCCTGGCTATGGGCAATACTCATCACCGGCCCCAGCTCATGCCCATGGCGAAACTGCGCGGTCACCTGAGCCAAGCGGCGGCGGCGCTGGCCTTCCGAGACGTGTTGGCGGTGCACCAGCACCCAGGCCAACAGCAGCAGGGTTGCCGTATCCACTTGGCTACGGCTCTTTAATAGCAGCAGCTCAAAGGGTGAAAAACGGGCAATGGGCATTTCCTAGCTCCACAGACGAAGAGGTAAATAAAATACGCTGGCTTTATGCAGCAACATGATCATTTTTAGCCATGGTATATCATCACGTTAGGCAAAGGAGTAGGAGATTGATGAGTTGATCAACGTTGAGCGTAAAAACAGCTTTCAGCTGCGTCTTACCCGGCGGCTCAAGGAAGAGACATCGCATAACCTCGACGTCTATCTTTTTGTGCCTGGCGATTTGGGATTAAGCACCCAGCTTATCTCAGAAGAAGCCTTTTATCATGCTGCCATCAATGTCTCGCGTACCTACTACAGTGACGAGTATCTCCTGCCGCTGGTGCATAGTCGACTGGCCAGCCGTAATCGACTTGGCAGCGACTCGTACCGATTGAGTTTGAGCCTCTACGCCTACCAATACGTGGAAGCGATGGAGCGCACGACTCGAGCGATGCTGGTGAACGCCAATAAGTTGCGCCATGCTCGCCAAGAGGAGCGTGAAGAGAACCGTGAGATACAAGAGAGTGCCGTTGCTCTGCGTGACCAGCTGCATGAGATGATCGACCTGAGCGACGGTATTCTCAAGCGATTGAGACGGCATCAGCCCGATGACGAAAGTCTCTATAAGTACTTTGCCAATATTGATAACTACCTCTCCTGGTTTACCGAGCAGCAGTTGCTGGCGTTGGTCGCCCATATGCCCCGTGGGGAGAGTTTACCGATATTCGTCGCCGTTTTATCAGTGTCTGCCATCGTGAGGATGAGTACCGCCGCGAACAGCAGTACAACGCTGAGCGGGTGATGGCCGACCCGACACGAATGTCGAATAAAATGCGCCTGCTGCGGCGGTTGATTGAGCACCCGATTACGCTGAAACAAGAGGCCTTGGAGTTGGGCAGCGGTGAGCAAAAGCGGTTAAAGCGCTTGCCACCGCCGTGGTGATGGCCTTTGTATCGTTAGGCGTGCTGCAGTTGCGTAGCGCTCTGGGCGATATCACCGCGCTGTTTGTGCTAGCCATGGCACTGCTCTATGCCATGCGTGAGGTGTTTAAGGATGATTTGCGCAATACCCTGTGGCGCTGGTTGCGTAAAGGCCGCCCTAAATGGCGCCGCCAGTATTTAGACCCCACGCGCAATGCCGTGGTGGGACGCCAATTGGAGTGGTTTGATTATAAGCGCTTTGCTTCATTGGCCGCTGATATCCAAAAGATGCGTCGCCGCACGGTCGCTCAACGTGAAGAAGTGGTGCTTCACTACCGTTCGAGCTCACGTATGTCGCCCACGCGTTTTTTAAGTGGCTACGAGCACACCCGAGAAACGCTCAATCTGGATATTTCCATGCTCACCCGGCTCATGAGTAAGGGCAAACATCATATCTACCGCCTGAAAGATGGTCAGGCAGTGCGTGAGGGGGTCGAGCGCCGCCATCTGTTCAATCTGGTGATTCGGGAAACAGGCAGCGAAGATACACCCTATCTCGCCCGCTGGAAGGTGGTTGTTAGCCGCTCGGGCATTGTCGATGTGGAGAAAGTCGAAGAGAGCAGTGGTATGCAGGAGAAGAAATGAAAAAGTGAGGAGTCAATAAGCCCCCATAAACTGCGCTAGATCAATGCCGCCTCAATGCGTTCTTGGTAATGGCTCGCCAGCATAGGCAAATTGCCCGCAACGAACTAGGCTCAAAGAACAAGCAGGAAAAACTGCATCTGCGACTCAGTCTTTAAAATGCCTGTCAAAGGCTGAGGCAAGGAGGAGAGCCATGCAAGCTATCGATATTATGACGCCCAAAGTGGTCAGCGTGGGCCCGGATACGGAAGTGCGCGACATTGCCCAACTGCTACTCAAGCACCGTATCAGTGCCGTTCCTGTGGTGGATAAGGATCGCCAGTTGGTTGGCATTGTCAGTGAAGGCGATTTAATGCGTCGGGTAAAGATGAGGGTGACCACCGCGACGCCTGGTGGTTATCGCTGTTTACCGGTGGCAAGGATGCGGGGGACTATGTGAAGGCCCATGGCCGTAAAGCCCACGAAGTGATGACAGCCAACCCGCTGTCAGTGGCGGAAAACACGCCGCTGCACACCATTGCGCGTATGTTGGAAAAACACCATATCAAGCGGGTGCCTGTGCTACGTGATGGCAAGTTAGTGGGCATTGTCAGCCGCGCTAACCTGCTACAAGGTATCGCCAATGCCGCGGTAGCGCCGACCCAGTCACCCACGGATGATCGTCAAATTCGCAGGCTATTCTCAATGAAATTGAGAATAATACCGGCGTACAGGTTGAAGGCATTAGCGTGATTGTCGATGGCGGTGCGGTGGAGGTATGGGGCTGGTCGAATCCCTTGAGCAGAAGCAGGCGGTGACCGTTGCTGCGGAAAACGTGCCAGGGGTTAGCCACGTCGAAAACCATCTGGGCATGATGCCGCGAGGCGTGGGCTATATGTGACCAAAAGCCCGCTATTAAAATAGCGGGCTTTTCCTTCCTTGCTCTCTTAAGCACTCTCTCAAGTACTCTCTTAAACACGCGCTTAAATCACTGCTTTAATCGCCTGTTCCAAGTTGCTGACGCTACGCGCTGTGTGGTGCAGCTTATCGAGGCCAAATAGACCTATCCGGAAGGTTTGGAAGTTATCACCCTCATCGCACATTAGCGGTACGCCACCTGCCACCTGAACGCCCGCCTGGGCAAGTTTGCCCACCAAGCCGCTATCGTCGCTGTAGCACACCACCACGCCAGGAGCTTCAAAGCCTTCCGCCGCAACGCTGACGAAGCCGTGGCGTTTAAGCATGGCGCGGACTTCCCGGCCAATCGCCTGCTGCTCCTCTTTTACCTTGTCAAAGCCATAAGCCCGGGTCTCCTGCATAATGTCCCGTAACTGCCGCAGCGCATCGGTAGGCATGGTGGCGTGGTAAGCGTGCCCGCCATTTTCATAGGCTTGCATAATGCTGTGCCACTTGCCTAAATCGCAGGCAAAGCTGTTGCTCTGGGTCTCGCTCAAACGCTGGGTGGCACGCTCTGAGAGCATCACCATGGCGCAGCAGGGCGAGCCGCTCCAGCCTTTCTGCGGTGCGCTGACCACCACATCAATGCCTAGCGCCTGCATATCCACCCACAGGGTGCCCGCCGCAATAGCGTCCAGCACGAACAGACCACCTACCTCATGAGTGGCCTCTGCTAGCGCCTGAATATAGTCATCCGGGAGCAGCAAGCCAGCGGAGGTCTCCACTTGCGGGGCAAACACGACGGCAGGCTTCTCGCTACGAATTTGCGCCACGGCCTCATCAATGGGCACCGGCTGAAAAGGCGAGCGCGGGTCATCGCCATTCAGGCGCCGTGCTTTAAGCACCGTGTGATGGTCGGTGAGTCGGCCCATCTCAATAATCTGCGTCCAGCGGTAGCTGAACCAGCCATTGCGAATAACCAGGGTTTTCTGGTCAACGGCAAACTGGCGTGCCACCGCTTCCATGCCAAAGGTGCCGCTGCCGGGCACAATCACCGCTGCATGGGCGTTGTACACCTCTTTCAGCGTGGCGGAAATATCCCGCATCACGCCTTGAAACTGCTGCGACATATGGTTCAGCGAGCGGTCGGTATAAACCACTGAGTATTCAAGCAGACCCTCGGGGTCGACGTTGGGCAGTAAACCAGCCATGGCGTTCTCCTGGTGTTAGAAACAGCTAGTGAAACACGTGCCTTTAGCGGCACTAAAGCGCGTGGGAGCACACCAGAATACGGATAACCAGGGCGCTATGCCAATAGCGTTAGCGAACAGTGTGGCTCTCTTTAGTACGACTAAAGTTACAGATAAGTAAACGTTTACGTGCGTATCGTAAACGTTTACTTTAGCGTTTGAGAGGTACATAGACGCTATTTAGACGCGACTGCCAGTCTGGTGGAGGAGAAAAGATGACTATTAACGTCACCGTATGGGGTGAAAACGTTCACGAACAAACCAATGACGTCGTGGCACGCATTTATCCTGACGGCATGCATCACTGCATCGCCGAAGGTTTAAACGAAGCGAAGGGTATTCACGCCACCGCGGTTACCTTGCAAGACCCCGAGCAAGGGCTAAGTGAAGCAACCCTTGAAAATACCGATGTGCTGCTGTGGTGGGGCCACGCCGCCCACGGCGATGTGCTGGAAGAAACGGTTGATCGCGTTCAGGAACGCGTACTGCAGGGCATGGGGCTGATTGTGCTGCACTCTGGGCACTACGCAAAAATCTTCAAGCGTTTGATGGGCACGACCTGCTCTCTCAAGTGGCGGGAAGCGGGAGAGCGCGAGCGGCTGTGGGTTGTTAACCCTGGTCATCCTATCGTGCAGGGCCTGGGCGACTATATCGAACTGCCGCATACCGAAATGTACGGCGAGCCGTTTGCGGTGCCCAACCCTGATGAGGTGATCTTTATCAGTGCCTTTGAAGGCGGTGAGGTCTTCCGTTCAGGGCTGACCTACAAGCGCGGCAACGGCAAGATTTTCTACTTCCGCCCTGGCCACGAAACCTACCCAATCTACTACGACACCCAGGTTAAAACGGTGCTGAAGAACGCGGTGAATTGGGCCCGTCCGGAAGGCTCCCGATGGATCGACAGTTGCCCTAATGTTCCTGCCGATCAGGCGCCCAACCCGGTGGAGATCAAAGGGGAAAGCCTGCATAAACCCGGCGAGGAGGGCTTCAAATGATCCGTTTAGCGATTATTGGCGCGGGCAGCATGGCAGGCGAGCACGCCAAGCACTTTAGCCGCATTGAGGGAGTGGAAGTGGTGGCGGTGTGCGATATGGAGCTGGCCAAGGCCCGCGACTTTGCTGGTCGTTTTGGTATCGCCGATGCGTATGACGACCTGGAGGCTATGCTGGCGCGGGAGGATATCCAAGCCGTTAGCAACGTCACGCCAGATGGTGTTCATAAGCGCACGTCACTGGCCGCGATTGCCGCTGGCAAACACATTTTGTGTGAAAAGCCGCTGGCGACGAATGCCGACGATGCCCATGCAATGGCCCAAGCGGCCGAGGCTGCCAGCGTCATCAATATGGTCAACTTTAGCTATCGCGATGCACCGGCCATTCAACACACCCGTGCACTGATTACCGCTGGGGCGATTGGACAAGTACGTCACGTGGATGCCAGCTACCGGCAGAGCTGGCTGGTCAGCAATGCCTGGGGGCGTTGGGATCAGGATAGCCAGTGGCTTTGGCGGCTCTCGGAAGCCCACGGCAGTAAAGGCGTGCTAGGGGATGTGGGCGTCCATATTGTCGATTTCGCAAGCTTCCCCGTTGGTGATATTACCCGCGTGAACTGCGAACTGACCTGTTTTGAGAAAGCCCCGGATAACCGCATCGGCGATTACCTGCTGGACGCCAACGATACCGCCCTAATGCGGGTAACCTTTGCCAATGGAGCCAAGGGCACTCTTCAGGCTACCCGCTGGGCGACCGGGCATCACAACTCACTAACCCTCAGCGTACACGGCGATAAAGGCGCTATTCGGGTCGATCTGGATGCATCATTGGACGAGGTGCAGGTCTGCCTGGATGACAATGTTCACCCCGCCCGCTGGAGCACGGTCAAGGCTCCGTCCACACCCAGTATCTATCAGCGTTTCATCGAAAGCATCCGCAGTGGTGAAAACGACCAGCCGGACTTTGCCGCGGCGCGGCGATCCAAACCGTTCTTGATGCCTGTGTTATCTCCAGTCAGGAGGATCGAAGCCTGGACATTGCAGTGTAATCAGCGTCGCAACGCCGGGCGTTTTTCGGCACACTGGACGCCTTCCAGGTGAGAGACAGGGCGAGAAACAGTCGGTGAAAGAGAGCAAACAAGGCGCCCAAACGGCCACCATTCGTGAAATTGCCCGGCGAGCCCAGGTATCGATTGCTTCGGTCAGCCGGGCCCTGAACGGCAAGCCAGGGCTCAGTGACGCCCTGCGTGAGAAGATTTTGGCGATTAGTCGGGAAGTGGCCTACCAACCCAGCGCCGCGGCTCGTCAGCTAATAAGCGGTAAAACGGCGGTGGTAGGCATCTCTCTTGGCCGTCAGGATATCGAGCTGCGCCCTTACTATATCTTGCTCTACCAGCATCTTACCTTGGCCCTTCATCAGCAGGGTATGGTGCCAGTGTTCTTTAATCACCAGCAAAGCGCCGAATTACCTGAGCGTGCGGGTGCGGCCATTTTGCTTGGAGAAGCCCCCGATGATGAACGCCCAGCGCTGCTAAAGGCGGCAGCGATTCCCTTTGTGCGCATAGGGGAGCCGGGGCGGGCTTTTCCGTCGCCCCGGACGATAGGCAGGGGCTGTATGAAGTCACCCGCTATCTTATTAGCCAGGGCCGAAAACGGTTGGCTTTTATGGGCGGTGAGCTAGAGGTGCCGCGCCCCATAGCCGTTTAGCGGGCTATCGACATGCATTGGCAGAGGCGGGGCTCTCTGAGCAGTTGATCAGCCTACCGTACCGCTTTGCATCAGACTCCCTTAACAGCTACCGCTACCTCAATCGCTATTTAGATCAAAAGGGCGCTCAACCGCTGCCGTTTGATGCACTGGTATGCGCCACCGACGAGCTGGCGCTGGGTTGTATGGCCGCGCTGGAAGATCGCGGGGTTGAGGTACCAGGCCAAGTGGCGGTCACCGGTTTTGATGACCTGCCCACCCTTGCCACCGGGCTCACCACGGTACGGCAGGATATTGCTGAGATAGCGGCGACGAGCATGGCATTATTGGCAGAAGCACGGGCGGGAGCAGCGCCCCGGCATGTATCGTTGCCGGTGGCGCTGGTGGTGCGGGATACGGCTTAATGCGGCGGCAGTTGTTCAAGCTGAAGGCGTCGGGTAGTCGTTTTGCATATGTCTTGCATATGCCTATCTGTAAGGCTATATTTTATAGATAAGGCATTTGTAGGAGATTTTTATGCGCACAGTATCCATTTTCAAAAACGGCAAAAATCAAGCCGTTCGATTACCTAACGATATGGCGTATGAGGGTATCGGAGAGCTGGAAATCACCCGTGAAGGTGATGTCATCACACTGCGGCCAGTGCGTCCCTCTTGGGCGTCCTTCTCAGAGCTGCCCAAAGCGGATGACGATTTTCTGATTGAGCGTCCTAACGTCGTCAGTGACGAGGGCAGGTTCAATCTGTGACCACCTATATGTTGGATACCTGTATCTGTTCGTTCATTATGCGCGAGCGCGCAGTATCGGTGATTAGTCGTCTCGCTACTGAGGTGGAGCAGGGTAATCGAATAGTGGTATCAACGATCACGTATGCAGAAATGCGCTATGGCCAAATTGGCAAGAAGGCATCTGCTAAGCATAAGTCTCTAGTTGATGAGTTCGTGAAGCGGTTAGATGCCGTATTGCCCTGGGATAAGCAAGCCGTGGATGCGACTGTTGAGGTAATGCGAGTGTTAGCTAAGGCAGGCACGCCTATTGGCGCAAACGATGCGGCCATTGCCGGCCATGCTATCGCCTCGGGTTGTACGGTGGTTACCAACAATGTGCGTGAATTTAGTCGGGTACCAGGGCTGGTTTATGAGGATTGGGTTCATTAACGCTGCTTATTAAAAAAACAAAAAACGACTATTTTTAATCGGTTGTGTAGTGTTTCTGCCGGTCTGTTAAGTGGATTCATATAAGCTTTCGCGCATTTTCTCCCTTTTAATTCAATAGGCTATAAGCCATGCGTGCTCGTTTATTTTTGCATAACCACTCTACCAGATGCACGAATGCAAGTTCTGGCCGAGCTGGCTCGATAACGTGATTGTTTTTTTATGGGGACAATACAGTGAATCTATATTTTCGAATGATCTGGCTACTACTGACTGCGAAGCGTCGACGTGGTTGGATGCGCCTGAATGCCCTTGAAAACACCCTTGAGGGGCTTGTTTTACCCAATGATATCGACGTGAATGGCCATATGAACAATGGCCGGTTCATGACGATCTGCGATCTTAACCGCATTGACTTGTTCATTCGCACAGGCTTGGCTCGCATCATGCTTCGGAGAAAATGGATGCCCATCATCTCTTACCATGACATGAGCTACTATAAGTCACTCAAGCTTGGTCAGCGTTATCGGTGCAATATGAGTATGGAGCGCTGGGACGAGAAGTACTTTTACATGCGGCACAGGTTTACCAACCCCAGCGGTGCCATAGTTGCCGAAGGTGTTTCCCGTGCGGTGATTCGTGGTAAAGACGGCGTCATTCCACCCGAAGAAGTTGTGGCTGCTGTGGAAGCGTATCAACAGTTGTCCACGGAAAAGCCGTCAGCTAAATAAAGCGAAATGGCTTCTTTTGCGTAGGAATATTAACGCGGCGGCAGTCGCCGAGGCTTCGGCACATAGGCGTTAGCCTGGGCGCTGAATAACTTCTGAGCGATCTCTTCTGATAACTGTTCCATCATTTTCCTTTTGGCCACTTCTACGCCCTAAGCGCGGGCAGCGTCGTCGCGTAACACTATGTCTAGTGCAATTAGCATCATGTCGTCAAAAGTGGTTTGACGGTTAGCGCTTGCGAGCGAGTCGTCTTTCAGGATGTGATCTGACACTGTACAGGTGGCCATGGCGCGGGCGCCAAACCCGGCGGCGACGCCGTAAAGGCCAGCGGCTTCCGCGGTTGCTCTTGGAGTCGGTGTTGGCGCCCATGTCTATCGCCACATCGCGCACCATTCCGAAGGAGCCAAAACGAATCAACGGCTTAACACCGTAGTCGGTGATCTGCTCCTTGGTGTAGAGAGCGACCGACGGAATGCACATGCCGTGGCCCATCACGAAAATCTCGCGGCCTTTTTAGGTGCCGGTGTCGCCGAACTTATTACCAAGGTTAAGAAACTGTCTCAACTAGGCTAAAGAACTGTCCTGTGGTGGCCAACTCCCGAACGTTAGTATGACTTTGCCTTTTTTATATTACTGGGCCAAAGCGCCGTCGGTGAAACTCATCTCCGGCTAACAACGTTAATCACGAGGAATACATCATGGGTAGCACCTTCCATGGCGTCATCGCCTTTGCACTGCTCGCCGCCCTACTAGTTGTCGGTAGCTTGCTGCGCAGCCGCTTCTCCTGGCTACGTGTCAGTCTGATTCCCGGAAGTATCGTTGCGGGCGTCATCGGCTTCGTCGGGCTCTCTGCGGGGCTGATCCCCGGCTATGGGTCTTCTGACTTCACCGCGCTGGCCTTTCACTTCTTCACTCTGAGTTTCATGTCGCTGTGTCTGACCGGAAGTCCCAAACCGGCCAAGGATGAACAGCACCAGGGTATCGTCGCGGGCGGGCTGTGGCTGACGTTAATCTGGACCGCCAGTCTCGGCGCTCAGGCGGTGATTGGTTACGGTCTGATGGCGGGCTACGATCTGATCACCGGCAGCGATCTTAGTCCGCTGCTCGGCGCTATCGTCACTCATGGGTTCACCCAGGGCCCGGGGCAGGCGTTGACCTACGGTACGATCTGGGAGAACGATTACGGCATCGCCAATGCCGCGCAGGTGGGCGTCATTTTCGCCTCTCTGGGTTTCGTGGCCGCCTTCGTCGTCGGCGTGCCGGCCGCGCGCTACTTTCTCAAGCGGGGCCTCAACGTCAACCATAACTCGACGCTGGACGACGATTTCGTTCGTGGCTTTCACACGCCCCAAACACAGCCCGCTGCTGGTAAGCAGGTATCGCACTCTGGCACAGTCGACTCGCTGGCCTGGCACATTGGCTTGCTGGGCGTGGCCTATGTTATCACCTACGTGTGGCTGAGCGTGATGCAACCGCTGGTGGCGGGCAATCAGGTGCTGTCGGTGTTTTTCAGTTACAACCTGTTCTTCATTCACGGGCTGACGGTCTGCGTGTTGATGCGAATGGCTATTGACCGATTCGGATGGACCGACAAAGTCGACGACGACACGCTCAAGCGCATTACCGGCGGATCGGTGGACTTCATGGTCGTCGCCACCCTGATGAGCATCCAGATCGCCGTTCTCTCCGCGCTGCTGGTGCCTATCCTGCTCATCGCGGTCGCCGTTACGCTGGTTACTTTCTTGGGCGCGGTGTCGATCGGTCGACTCAGCGGCCAGCTTGGCCCGGAGCGTGCTGTCACCGCTTTCGGCTGCTGCTGTGGCTCCACCGGCAGCGGCCTGCTGTTGCTACGCATGATGGATGCCGACTTCAGCACTTCGGTTCCCAAGGAGCTGGCGTTCTTCAATATTGCGATTATCGTGGTCAACATTCCGACGCTGTTCTTCATCGCCCCGATTGCGCCATCCCTGGGCACCTGGAGCTACCTGGCGATCTTCGGTGGCTATATGGTTCTGATGTTGATCTGTATCCCGTTGCTGCTGAAATGGCAGCGTAGCAGGAGCCGCCAGACCTATTCCGTTCAGGAGCCAAAATCATCATGAGCCATCGTATTTTCTCCGCCCGGCGCATTTTGACTATGAACCCTTCGCAGCCGGAAGCGACCCACATTGCGGTTCGCGATGGCCGGATTCTAGGCGTTGGCTCGCTGGAAACGCTGTCGGATCTGGGTGACTTCGAGCTCGACGAGCGCTTCGCCGACAAGATCATTCTGCCCGGCTTCGTCGAAGGCCATAGCCACGCGCTGGAGGGCGTGCTTTGGGAGTATGCCTACGCCGGTTTCTTCCCACGCCAGGATCCCGAAGGCCATACCTGGCCGGGGCTGACCGACATCGTCTCATTACAGCGCCATCTCGGCGCGCAGATTGATAGGCTGTTGCCGGATGCCCCGCTAATCGCCTGGGGCTTCGACCCCATCTATTTTCCTGAGCGTCGACTCGACCGCGACGATCTTGATGCCATAGACGCCGAGCGTCCGATTGTTGTCATTCACGCCAACCTGCATATGATGACCGTGAACAGCGCGATGCTCCGGGCCGCCGGTCTTGAGTCGCAAGCTAATATCGAAGGCGTCTTGACATTCAACGACGGTCGGCCCAACGGCGAGCTGCGCGAAATGGCAGCGATGTTCGCGATATTCGACACCCTGAATTTGGATCTTTTGATCGTGGAAGCGAACAGACGACGTTAGAACGTTACGCGCGTATCGCTCAGCGCCACGGTGTGACCACGTTGACCGACCTGTACAATCCGCTCAGCGATGACGGCGTAGCGAGCATGCAGCGTACCTGCAACCGGGCTGACGTTCCGATGCGTCTGGCACCGGCCATGAGTGCTCTGACCTACACGCCGGAAGAGGGCATTGAGCGGCTTCTCAGCTGTCTCGACAAGCGCAGCGACAAGTTACACTTTGGGCTGGTCAAGCTGATGACCGACGGTTCAATCCAGGGCTATACCGCTCGTCTGAAGTGGCCGGGCTATCACGATGGATCGCCCAACGGTATGTGGAACGCCGAACCGGAGCGTCTGACTGAGATCGTCCATCGCTATCATCAGGCCGGGCTGCAGTTGCATATCCATACCAACGGCGACGAGGCCATCGAGCTGATTCTGGATGCCATCGAATCGGCGCTGGAACTATGGCCCCGCGCAGATCACCGCCACACCCTGCAGCACTGTCAGATCATCAGCCACGCCCAATTGAAACGCGCCGCGAGGCTGGGGTGTGTCTTAACATGTTCGCCAACCATATCTACTACTGGGGCGACATCCACCGCTCGCGCACGCTGGGTTTCGAACGCTGCCAGCGGCTCGAACCGTTGGCCTCGGCGGATCGGCTGGGCATCCCTATCGCGGCGCATTGCGATGCGCCGGTCACCCCGCTGGCACCACTGTTCACGGCGTGGTGTGCTGTCGCTCGCCAGACCGCCAGCGGTGAAGTGCTGGGGCCTTTCGAGGCGCTAAGCGTAGAACGTGCACTTCGCCTGATCACTCTGGACGCAGCCTATACCCTGAAGCTTGACGATCGCGTCGGCAGTCTGGAAATCGGCAAGTTTGCTGACATGACGGTGCTCGACGAGGATCCGTGTGATGTGCCGCTGGAGCGGCTGGCATCAGTTCGCGTTGCGGCGACGGTCGTGGGTGGCGACGTTTTCGCTAATGATTAATTGCACTTCCGAATCGGAATCGAACATAGAGTCAGCCGCCATACCGGTGACACTGATTGCCGGTTATCTCGGCGCGGGCAAGACCACCTTGCTCAACGCCTATCTGCGAGGCGGTGTGACACCGGGCACGCTGGTACTGGTCAATGATTTTGGCACCATTAATGTCGATGCCGAGCTGATCGATTATGCCGGGGAACACCTGCTCAAGCTCAGCAGCGGCTGTCTATGCTGCTCGCTGAGCGACGAGTTGGGCATGCAGCTCTGGCGTATTGGACGCTGGCCGGAGCCGCCCGCGGCGTTGATCATCGAGACCAGCGGCGTGGCTCGCCCGAATCGGATTGCCGACATGATTCGTGTGGCACGCCGCTTCAGCCTGGATCGTATCGTTACTCTGGTCGACCTGACGAGCCTTGCGCAACGCCTGGATGACAGTCGCATTGGCGAACTGGTGGCAAACCAGATCGCTAGCGCCGATACACTTTCGCTCAATCGCGGCGAAAGTCTTGACATCGTCGAGAGGGAATCTCTTATGCGTCGGCTGCAGTTGCTCAATCCTACTGCGTCCGTCTCTTACGCAGGCTCCAGCACTAGCAGTCCAGCGGGCCCCGCGCCGGCGCGGCCGGTGACATTGCGCCGCGCCGATGTTGAATACGACCCCGACTGGCAACGCTTTGCGATCAATCTTCCCGCTTCGCTGACACGCCACACACTGGAATCACTGCTTGCCGAGCACGTCGAGGGCTTGGCGCGGGCCAAGGGATTCATTCAGGCCGATGGTCGACACTATCTCTTTCAATGGAGCGGCGGACGCGCCGAATGGACGCCCACCGCGCCGCGTGTGGGTGCCAGCCAACTGGTAGGTATCGGCTTTGCCGGCGCCCCCTTCGAAGCCTTGATAACGGCACTGAAGGCACTTGTCTGATTTATTGGTGGCAAACGTTTACAGTGGCCGTCATGAGTACGCGAAAGGCTCATTTGTTTCTGGAGTCGGTAACATATTCTGGTCGATTTTCAAGTCCAGCCAAGTACTAATCTCCTAAGTGACCTAGCCCTTAGGTTATGTAGGAGTCTGGCCTAGCAGTTGTAGGACAAGGTTTGGAGAGGTTCCCGACCTGCCCGACGAATCGCTTGAAAGCGTCGAGCAGATCCACTAACGGTGTATAGGAACGATTGACCTGAGTACCAGGGTCGTCACTACTAATACTACCTCTGATGACCTCCCGTTGAACCAGGCTACTGCAGCTGATAATCAACGCGGCGGCAGTTGCTCAGGCCCAAAGCCGTCGGGCAGCAGGGCTTCCATGGTGTAGGTTTTCAGCAGTTCACCGCTGCCGGAGAGCACCTTGATCTGCGTTTCTGGCGTGGCGAACTCGCGGATGCGCTGGCGGCAGTCGCCACAGGGCGTGCACAGGTGATCGCCCGGGCCCATGACGTAGACGGTCGCTAGCTGGCACTGTCCGGCGGTGATCATGGCGGAAATGGCCGAGGCTTCGGCACACAGGCCTTTGTAGTGGGCCACTTCTACGTTAGTGCCCGCAAACTGCTGGCCATCCGGCGTCACCATGACTGATGCCACCGGGTGTGCTGAGTAGGGCACATAGGCGTTAGCCCGCGCACTGAATAGCTTCTCAACAATCTCTGCTGATACTTCATCCGTTTGCTGGCTCATCACAACTTCCTCTTAAGCGCGGGCTGCGTCGTCGCGTAACACGGTGTCCAAAGCAATCAACATCATGTCGTCAAAGGTCGTTTGACGGTCTTTTGCTTGAGAGTGAATCGCCTTTCAGGATGTGATCCGATACGGTGCAGATGGTCATGGCACGGGCGCCAAACTCGGCGGCGACGCCGTAAAGGCCAGCAGCTTCCATCTCGACGCCGACAATGCCGTAGCGCTTAAGCATTTCAGCCATTTCGGTTTGCGGGTTATAGAACAAGTCCGCTGAGAAGATATTGCCCACTTTGACCGGCACGTTCTTGGCCTTGGCGGCAGCCACCGCGTGCTGAGTCAGTTCAAAATCCGCAATGGCGGCGAAGTCGTGGTCGTTAAAGCGCATGCGGTTGACCTTGAGTCGGTGCTGGCGCCCATGCCGATGACCACATCACGCACATTGACGTCGTCGCGCACCGCGCCGCAGGAGCCCACGCGAATCAGCGATTTAACGCCGTAGTCGGTGATCAGCTCTTTGGCGTAGATGGAGACCGACGGAATGCCCATGCCGTGGCCCATTACGGAAATCTCGCGGCCTTGATAGGTGCCGGTATAGCCGAACATATTGCGTACATCGTTGACCTGGCGAACATTCTCCAGGTAGGTGTCGGCAATGTACTTGGCGCGCAGCGGGTCGCCGGGCATCAGTACGGTATCGGCGAAATCACCGGGGGCAGCGTTAATATGTGGGGTAGCCATCCAAAATCTCCTTTAAGCGGCGCTAGCCTTTAAGCAGCGTTAGGTAGAAAGCTTTTGCCATCGGCCATGGCCGGTAGCAGGAAAAAAGTCGGCCAGGGTTTGGCCAATATCGGCAAAGGTGCCGCGCTCGCCCAGCGGGCCGGGGTAAAACCGTGGCCGTGCACCAGAATGGGAATGTACTCGCGGGTGTGCTCGGTGCCGTGCCAGCTGGGGTCGCAGCCGTGGTCGGCGGTGAGGATCAGCAGATCGTCTTCGCTCAAAGAAGCCAGCAACTTCGGTAATTTGGCATCGAACTCTTCCAGTGCGGCGGCGTAGCCCGGCACGTCCCGGCGGTGGCCATAGACCGAGTCAAAATCGACAAAGTTGGTCATGATCATGGCGCGTTCGCCGACCTCGCGCTTAGCGGTACGCTCGATCTCTTTGAGTGTCGCGTCCATTAGCGCGTCGTGGCCGCTGGCTTTTACCTTGTGGGTAATGCCGCAGTGGGCGTAGATATCGGCAATTTTACCAATCGAGACCACTTCGCCACCGGCATCGGCAAGCTTCTGCAGCACCGTAGGCGAGGGCGGCTCGACACTGTAGTCGCGACGGTTGCCGGTGCGGGCGAACGTTTTGCTATCTTCGCCGATAAACGGACGGGCGATGACGCGGCCAATGTTGTAAGGCTCCAGCAGTTCGCGGACGGTTTCGCACAGCTTATAAAGGCGTTCAAGGCCGAAATGCTCTTCGTGGGCGGCGATCTGAAACACCGAGTCCGCCGAGGTGTAAACGATGGGCTTACCGGTGGCTATATGCTCTTCACCCAGGCGGGCGATGATCTCGGTGCCTGACGCATGGCAGTTGCCAATCACCCCAGTGAGGTCGGCTTCTTGCACGATGGCATCGAGCAGCTCAAGGGGGAAACTGTCGGTTTTATCCAGAAAGTAGCCCCACTCAAAGCGTACCGGCACGCCGGCAATTTCCCAGTGACCGGAGGGGGTATCTTTGCCGCTGGAAATCTCTTTGCCGTGGGCGTAAGCACCTTCCAGACTTTCCGGCAGCGTCACGCCTTCGGCAACGCTGCCGGTGGCATCGCGGTGGGCGTGAAACAGCCCCAGCTTGGCCATGTTGGGCAGCTTGAGTGGGCCTGAACGGTGGGCGGTATCCGCCTCGCCGCGAGCGCAAGCGGCAGCGATATGACCCAGGGTGTCGGAGCCTTCATCACCGAAGGTCGCGGCATCCGGGGCGGCGCCAATGCCAAAGGAGTCAAGTACCAGTACAATCGCGCGGCTCATAAGGCTTCTCCACGGAAAGTGTCTTGTAGCAGGGTGTCGGCGCTGGCGGTACCTTCGCCAATGGTAAATGCGGCGCGGAGCTGCTCAGCGGCGCGCTCGGCGGCGGCTTCACTGCGGGCATGCACCATGGCGATGGGGCGCTGGCTGTCTACGCGTTCGCCGATTTCAACGATGTCGGTAAAGCCGACGCTATGATCGACGCTAGCGTCATTACGCAGGCGGCCACCGCCCAGCTCGACCACGCTCATACCTACGGCACGGGTATCAATACGTTGCACAATACCTGCTTGCTCGGCATATACGGGTTTGATGACGTCGGCTTTAGCAAGGTAGTGCTCTGAGCGCTCCATAAAGTCGCTGGGGCCGCCGAGTTCACGCACCATGCGGGCAAAGACTTCAGCGGCGGCGCCAGAGGTGAGTGCCTTCTCAAGTTTAGCCAGCGCTTCTTCCCGAGAGCCTGCCAGCTTGCCAGCGATCAGCATTTCCACTGCCAGCTCGCGGGTGACTTGCATCACGCGGCTGTTGGGGCGGTCACCGCGCAGTAGTGCCAACGTTTCGACGATTTCAACGGCGTTACCGGCGCAGGGGGCTAGCGGCTGGCTCATATCGGTGAGCAGGGCGGTGGTGGGCGTTCCCGCTTGGGTGGCGACATTGGCGATGCTTTTGGCCAGTTCGCGGGATTTTTCCGGGGTGGGCATAAAAGCGCCGCTGCCCACTTTAACGTCCATGACCAGCGCGTCCAGACCAGAAGCGAGTTTCTTACCCAGGATCGACGCGGTAATCAGCGGGATGGATTCCACGGTGGCGGTCACGTCACGCACGCCGTAAATACGTTTATCGGCAGGTGCCAAGTCGCCGGTCTGACCGATAATCGCTACACCGGTGGATTTCACCACCTCGCGGAAACGCTCTGG
The DNA here is from genome assembly GCA_004295565.1 of Vreelandella olivaria. Classification (GTDB taxonomy): domain Bacteria; phylum Pseudomonadota; class Gammaproteobacteria; order Pseudomonadales; family Halomonadaceae; genus Vreelandella; species Vreelandella olivaria. Next base: position 1,163,955 of record AP019416.1, read on the forward strand.
CGCGGGATAAGGGTCGTAACCGGGGATTGATTCAAGCTTATCCAGCGTGCCGCCGGTGTGGCCCAGGCCACGCCCGGAGATCATCGGTACAAAGGCGCCGCAGGCAGCCACCCAGGGGCCGAGCACCAGCGAGACTAAATCGCCCACGCCGCCGGTGGAGTGCTTATCGACAATTGGGCCAGGCAGGTTCAAATCGCTCCACTGCATCACATGGCCGGAGTCGCGGGTAGCGGTGGTCAGGGCTACGACTTCTTCACGGCTCATGCCGTTGAGGAACACTGCCATGGTGAAGGCGCCAATCTGGGCGTCGCTGATACGGTCATCGGCAATGCCCTGGACAAAGGCTTTGATCTCTTCCGCGGGCAGCGGCTGGTTATCACGTTTTAGGCGAATCAGCTCCTGGGGGAGCAGGGTGTGTTGAGTGGCGTTGGCAGACATTAGTAACCTCCCTCTGTAGTGGCCGCGTTGGTGTTGCCGGTCAACGTCGCCAGCAGATTGCCCAGCAGGCTTGAGGCACCAAAGCGGAAGTGCGCGGGTGTCGCCCAGCCTGGGCCCATGATGTTGTTGGCAAGCGCCAGATATTCTGCTGCGTCTTCGGCGGTTTTGACGCCACCCGCCGCTTTGAAGCCGACGTCCTGGCCACTGGCTTTAATCGCCTTGAGCATGATTTCGGCGGCTTCAAGGGTGGCGTTAATGGCCACTTTGCCAGTGGACGTTTTAATAAAATCAGCGCCGCCCTCAATGGCGAGTTCGCTGGCGCGTTTAATCAGCGCAGGCTCTTTAAGCTCACCGGACTCAATGATCACTTTGAGCAGTGCTTGGCCAGCGCAGGCGGCTTTGCACATTTCTACCAGCTCAAGGCCGGTCTCTTCGTCGCCTGCCATCAGCGCGCGGTAGGGAAATACCACATCAACTTCATGGGCGCCGGAGGCAACCGCATCGCGGGTTTCACGGGCGGCGGCCATAATGTCGTCGTCGCCATTAGGGAATTGGTGACCGTGGCGATCTTTACCTGCTCATTTAGCTTGTGAGCAGTCAGGGCACGTTGTGCGGTAACAATAAACTGTGGGTACACGCAGACCGCGGCAGGGGTACCAAAGGGCGTTTTTACCTGCTGACAAAGCGCTTCAATGGTGCTGTCTGTGTCGCTGTCATTCAGGCTCGTTAGATCCATGAGGGTGAGTGCTTGGCGGGCGGCTTGGACGATATGGGGAGAGGCGGTCGCAGTCATGGAATTCTCACAAATCAGTAAAGATAAAAACGGGCACTGCGGATAAAACCGCAGCGCCCGTCACCTTCAGCAAATCTCGCTGCGTTAAGCAGTGACGTTACTAGGGCGATAAAGAAGCCAGCAATCGAGGCCGACATCAGGTTGGACAGTGTACCGGCCAACACGGCTTTGACACCAAAGCGGGCAATCTCTTTGCGGCGGGTAGGGCAATGCTACCCAGGCCTCCCAGCAGAATCGCAATGGAGGAGAGGTTGGCAAAGCCACACAGCGCAAAAGAGAGGATCGCCATAGTGTGCGGCGTCATCATTTGACCCGTGGCAGCTACCACCTGTTCCCCATCAATGTAGGGTGCCAGGTTGATATAGGCGACAAACTCGTTGACCACTAACTTTTGGCCAATGAAAGAGCCTGCCAGCGTGGCCTCTTCCCAGGGTACACCTAATAGGAAGGCCAGTGGGGCAAACAGCCAGCCCAGGATCAGTTCCAGGCTAAGCGAGTCAAAGCCCACCCAGCCGCCAATACCACCCAAAATACCGTTGACCAACGCAATCAGGGCGATAAAGGCCAGCAGCATGGCGCCCACGTTGGCCGCCAGCATCAGACCCGAGGTGGCACCTGATGCCGCAGCATCCAGGACGTTGGCAGGTTTATCTTCCTGGGCGTCAATCTCTTCTTCCACCTTGGAAACGCTGTCGCTGTCGGTAACGTCTTGGGTTTCCGGCATGATCAGCTTGGCAAACAGTAAGCCACCGGGTGCGGCCATAAAGGAGGCGGCTACCAGGTACTCCATGGGAATGCCCAGCGCCGCGTAGCCCGCCAATACTGAACCGGCCACCGACGCCAGACCGCCACACATAACGGCAAACAGCTGCGACGGTGTCATGCGGGCGATAAAGGGACGTACCACCAGCGGTGCTTCGGTTTGGCCGACGAAGATATTCGCGGTGGCGGAGAGCGACTCTGTACGTGAAGTGCCCAGGGCTTTCTGCAGCGCGCCGCCCAGGATACGAATCACCCACTGCATAATGCCGATGTAGTAGAGCACGGCGATTAGCGAGGAGAAGAAGATAATGACCGGCAGTACTTTGATGGCGAATACAAAGCCGACGTTATCCACATCGGCTAAGCCGCCGAACAGAAAGCCGATACCGTCGTTGGCATACACCAAAATCTGGCTAACGCCGGACGAGATGGCCTGAAGCACCGCTTGGCCAAACGGCACATAGAGCACAAAGGCACCAATACCCGCTTGAATAGCAAAGGCACCCAGCACGGTACGTAAGCGAATGGACTTACGGTCGTAGGAGAAGATCAGGGCAATGGCCACCAGAGTGACCATACCCACCAAGCTCATAAGGAGTGTCATGTGGAGATCCTTCGAGTCCGCGCGTGTGAAACGCGTTTAGAGTAAGTTGAGCTTGACGGAGTAGATCATCGCATTCTGATAGTCGTTAGGGGTGCCCAACTTATTATCAGAGTAGCGGTACTGAATGCCGGTGGTGATCAAGTCACTAGGATGCCACCACAGGCTCAGTGCACCGTTGGTGCCTACACTGCCCGCTGTATCGCCCACGTAGTTCTGCTCCAGGTACTCATCGTCGCGACCAAAGGTCTGTTCGTGCCAGTTGGTGACGCTGAAGTTCTGGTTGAGTGCAGTGAAATCATAACCCGCGACCCAGCCTGCCATATAGCCGTTCATGCCGGTATAGCTGTTACTTTGCACCCGCGCAGCACCGATAAAGGGCTTGAACCAGAGGCCATTATCGAAGGTAGTGCGGTAGCCTAGACCCAGAATCTGATCCTGTTCGCGGCTGTTATAGCCGTAATCGCGGAAGTCATAGAGGTGGGCATAAATCGACAGCGGGCTATCACCCAGGTAAATGTGCGAGGTCACTTTGCCCGCGGTGCGGAAGTTGTCTTTACCACCGCTTGACTCATCGAACTGATCGTTGGTGGGGTTCTCGAAATCAAAGAAGCCGTAAAACTCACCCCAGCTAAAGCCAGCGCCGCCTTCGATTTCGAGAAACATAAAGTCGCTTTTCGCCGCGTTGGAAGCGGTGCGATCTTCGGTACCGTTTGACCAATCCAGGTAGTTAACCGAAACGTTGGCGAATGACCACAGCCGATCAAGGGGGTGCGGCTGAGTAGACTCATCTGCCATTAGCGGCGTAGTGAGCATGGCCCCTAATACGCCAGCGCCAAGCGCGATCTTAGACGAAGGGGTGCGAGAGAGTGTTCGAGCAGTCATGAGAGCCTCAACAAGGGTTGTCGCGGAGCCATTTGGGTGTGGCTATCCGAGGTTATAGTCGTGCGGGCTGGCGTTAATGTTAAAATTATAACATTCAGTGTTATTTTTCTAACGTTGATTTGCAAGTATCGTCACATCAACGCTATTTAAATGTCATATAACTCTCACGGAGGTCAGGTAGAGGCTGGACGGTTCAAGGGGTGTGGTAGCCGTGGAGACATGGCCGTAGAGACATCCCATGACGATATAGCAGTGGAAATTCCGCCGTTGCTCACGCAGCATAGAAATGAACGTTGACTATTTATGAAGGCAGCATCGTCAAGACATCGATACGATATTTACGTTTAGCTTCACACAACAAGAGGGGTTTGCAAGGAGATGCCCACTACCAATGGCCGAAGCGCGATGCGCCTTGCCAAACTTCAGGAAGCGCTTGCCAGTGGCGGCACTCTGCATCTGCGCGATGCCGCAGAGTTGTGCGATGTTTCAGAAATGACCATCCGCCGCGATCTGACTACCCAGAAGACCGCTATTAGCCTGCTGGGGGGCGGCTAGTGATGGCAAATTACCCGGGCGTAACCCCTATTTATGATTTAAATGAACAGCAGGCCAGCCACTATCAAGCCAAGCATCGGCTCTGCCAACGTGCCTTAGCTTATATACAAGAGGGCGATACGCTGTTTATTGACTGCGGGTCAACGCTGATGCCGCTGCTCAGCCAGTTAAGTCATTTCCACGAACTGACGGTCGTCACCTATGCGTTAAACGTTGCCAATGCTGTCGCCGCACTCCCCAACGTGCGCTTGGTGCTGCTGGGTGGGTTGTTTTATCCTGCTTCGCAGTCATTTGGCAGCGACAATATGGCCGCTGCCATCGAACGGTTGGGTATTAATAAAGCGCTGATATCGGCGGCTGGGGTAGATCTAGAGCGAGGCGTTAGCTGCTTTCACTTTCACGAGGTTGCACCCAAACAGGCGGCCATTGCCACCGCCATGCAGCGGCTGTTGGTGGTGGATGCTAGCAAGTTCGGCGTAGTACGCCCTGCCTATTTCGCTGCTCTGGACGATTTTGATGTGGTGGTTACCGACGAAGAGGAGACTCATAGCAGTCAATACCTGGGGTGCGGCAATGCGCCACTTCTTTCGTGATCTAGATCAATAGAAAATACTTTAGTCTTAGCTGCTTAAGTCCTTTAGTGCTTAAGCCACGAGACCCGTCGCCATTTCCCATTCGGCGACGCATATTTTTCCCCGGAGCAGTGACGCTCACAGCTTCATGCAATGTTCTGACGAGCATGTTTTGGGAAGAGTATGGGGTGGTAGTTAGCCTGCTATGTTTTTTTTGTCGCGTGGCTGGCTAGTGTTTTAAACAACCTCTGACGAGATCACACCATGCAACGACGCTCACTTTGGCGCAGGCGAGGCACGCTCGTGCTCCTTGCGCTGTGTCTGTTTCTAGCAGGCTGTAGTTCAGCGCTGCTAGACCCAAAAGGCCAGATTGGCGCTGAGCAGCGCACACTGATTCTCACTGCCTTTGGCCTAATGTTGATTGTGGTTATTCCTGTGATTGTCATGACGCTGCTGTTTGGCTGGCGTTACCGGCGTAGTAATACCCTGGCTAAATACACGCCTGATTGGGCGCACTCCAATGTGATTGAGGCGGTGGTGTGGCTCGTACCTTGCGCAATTATCGCTGTACTCGCCCTGTTGACCTGGAAGACCTCCCATACCCTTGATCCCCACAAACCGCTGGAAAGCGATGTGGCGCCGATCGAAATACAGGCGGTGGCGCTTGATTGGAAGTGGCTGTTTATCTACCCCGAGCAGGGTATTGCCAGTGTTAACGAAGTGGCCTTTCCGGTGGATACACCGGTGCGCTTTCGGGTCAGCTCAGGCTCAGTGATGAACGCTTTCTTTATCCCCCATCTTGGCAGCCAGATTTATGCCATGGCGGGCATGGATAACGATGTCCATCTGATCGCTGATGAAATTGGTAGCTACCCTGGTCGTTCCACCAACTACAGTGGCGCGGGCTTCTCTGGCATGACCTTTGAAGCCAAGGTGACCACGCCCGCCGATTTTGACGCTTGGGTTGAAACCGTGCGCGGCGCCCCACAAACGCTGACTTACCCCGAAGGTTATGAGGCGTTGGCTGAGCCCAGCGAATCGAATCCGGTGGAGTACTTCTCAGCGATTTCGCCTTCGCTGTATGAAAGCATCTTGAAAAGTTTCCATACCGGCGGCGAGCACGATATGGGCGGCGGCCACCAGATGGGCAGCGACCATGCTAAGCCACACGATGGCGAAAGCGCTCACGCTACTGATCATGCGGCCGAATCAGGCCATGAAACCAACAACCATGCTAGTCAGGATAATGCCATGCGCAGCCATCCTTCTAGCGTAGAAGCGGGAGGTTAAGTCGTGTTTGGAAAACTCACGTTAGAGTCAATTCCCTACCACGAGCCGATCATCATGGTCGTCGCGGCCTTTATGGCCATTGGTGGGATCGCACTGTTTGGTTTAATCACCTACTACCGTAAGTGGGGCTGGCTGTGGAACGAGTGGTTTACCTCCGTTGACCATAAAAAGCTCGGCATTATGTATTTCATTGTCGCTCTGGTGATGCTGCTGCGCGGCTTCTCGGATGCGATAATGATGCGCACCAGCTGGCGATGGCCGCCGGGGATGCAGCGGGCTATTTGCCGCCTCACCACTACGATCAGATCTTTACTGCCCACGGCGTGATCATGATCTTCTTTGTCGCCATGCCCATGGTCATCGGCCTGATGAACCTGGTGGTGCCGCTGCAAATTGGTGCCCGCGACGTTGCCTTCCCTTTCCTGAATAACTTAAGTTTCTGGCTGTTTGCGGTCTCCGCAATACTGGTCAATATTTCGCTGGTAGTGGGGGAATTCGCAGCTACCGGCTGGCTCGCTTACGCGCCGTTATCGGGGATCGAGTTCAGTCCCGGGGTGGGGGTCGATTACTGGATATGGGCGTTGCAGATATCCGGGATAGGTACGACGCTCACCGGTATCAACTTCTTCGTCACCATTATCAAAATGCGCACCAAAGGCATGACCATGTTCCGCATGCCGATCTTCACCTGGACCTCGCTGTGCGCCAACGTGCTGATCATTGCTTCCTTCCCAATTTTGACCGCGACCATCGCCCTGCTAACGCTGAATCGCTATTTGGGGATGCACTTCTTTACCAATGATTTTGGCGGCAACATGATGATGTACGTCAACCTCATCTGGGCCTGGGGCCACCCGGAAGTTTATATCCTGATTCTGCCTGCCTTCGGCGTGTTCTCTGAAGTAATTGCTACCTTTGCCCGTAAGCGGCTGTTTGGCTACGCCACCATGGTATGGGCGACCATTTCGATCACCTTGCTCTCGTTTGTGGTTTGGTTGCACCACTTTTTCACCATGGGGGCGGGTGCCAACGTCAACGCCTTCTTCGGCATTATGACGATGATCATTGCCATTCCCACCGGGGTGAAAGTGTTCAACTGGCTGTTCACCATGTACCGCGGCAGCCTGGAGTTGACGTCGCCGGTGCTGTGGACGCTGGGCTTTATTATTACCTTTACCCTAGGCGGTATGACCGGCGTTATGCTGGCGGTGCCCGCGGCCAACTTTGTGCTGCATAACAGCCTGTTCGTTATTGCGCACTTCCACAACGTCATTATCGGCGGCGTGGTGTTCGGCATGATGGCGGGGCTTACCTACTGGTTCCCCAAAGCGTTCGGCTTTACGCTCAGCGAAAAGTGGGGCAAGCGTTCGTTCTGGTGCTGGTTTATTGGTTTCTACGTTGCCTTTATGCCGCTTTACGTGCTGGCCTTCTTTGGTGCCGTTCGCCGCATGCAGTCTTATCCCAACACTGAGTGGCAGCCGTGGATGATTCTGGCCTGGGTTGGCGCGGTGATCATCATGTTGGGCATTGTCTGCACCATTATTCAGTTCTGGGTCAGCATCCGCGACCGCAAGCAAAATGCGGACGTCACCGGCGACCCCTGGGATGGCCGCACCCTGGAGTGGTCAACCTCTTCACCTGCACCGTTCTACAACTTTGCGCGCCTGCCGGAAGTGGGTGATATCGATAGCTTCTGGTCGCAAAAACAGCGTAGCAACGAGCAGTTGGAAGAAGCCCCTACACCGATATTCATATGCCGCGTAATACCGTGGCCGGGCCGGTTATCAGCTTCTTTGCCCTGGTCATTGGTTTTGCCCTGGTATGGCATATCTGGTGGTTAGCCGGCGTCGGCGCTGTGGGTGTCTTCGTCAGCTTTATGGCGCGCGTGTTTAATGACGATATCGACTACTACGTTCCTGCTGCTGAAGTTGAGCGCATCGAACGTGAGCATCAACTCAAATGTGAACAAAAACTAGGCGTGGAGGCGCAAGCGTAATGTCGACTGATACGCTAAATCATAGCTCGCACCACCCGGTAGAGCACGAGGAAGAGCATCACGATGCCTCGGGCACAAAGCTGTTTGGTTTCTGGGTCTACCTAATGAGCGATTTGGTGATCTTCGGATCGCTGTTCGCCACTTACGCTGTGCTGCTGAGAGGCACGGCGGGTGAATTCAACCGGCGCTGATATCTTTGAATTACCGTTGATTCTTTTCGGTACCTTTGCACTGCTGATCAGTAGCTTCACCTTTGGCATGGGCGTTTTGGCAATGCATGCCAACCGTGTAGGCCAAGTAAAAGTGTGGCTGATCATTACCTTCCTGCTGGGCTTGTGCTTCCTGGGGATGGAAATCTATGAATTCCAGCACCTGATCCATGAAGGGTACGGTGGGATCGTAGCGGCTTTTGTCGGCCTTCTTTACTCTGGTAGGCACCCACGGGTTGCACGTTACGTTCGGTATGATCTGGATTCTGGTGATGCTGGTACAGCTGTCGACCAAAGGGTTGAACGATATGACCCGGCCGAGGATTCTGTGCCTAAGCCTGTTCTGGCACTTCCTCGATATTGTCTGGATCTGTGTCTTCTCATTCGTCTATCTGATGGGAGTGTTGTGAGATGAGTGCAAGTTCAACCAATGCCCATGGCAGCGTTAAGTCGTATGTGACAGGACTGGTATTGTCGCTGATACTGACCATTATCCCCTTTGCGGTGGTGATGAGTGGCGCTTTTAGCGTGCTGGCTACCGTGATTGTGATAGCCGTGACCGCGGTGTTGCAGATACTGGTGCAACTGGTCATGTTTATGCATATGAGTACCAAAGCCGACGAGGGCTGGAACCTGATGTCCTTCGTCTTCACACTGACGATTCTCGTCCTAGTGGTAGGAGGCTCGCTGTGGATCATGCAGCATCTGCATCTCAACATGATGATCGGCTGATTTCAGCACCTAGCCGCTGGCGGGATCTGCTCGAGCTGACCAAACCGGGCATTATCGGGGGCAACCTGATTGCTACGCTAGGCGGCTACTTTCTGGCTGCCCAGGGGCATTTCGAGTGGCTCAGCTTTGTAGCGGTCATGGTAGGGATTGCATTAATCATTGCGTCGGGCTGTGCGTGTAACAACGTTATTGACCGCGATATTGATGCATTGATGGCGCGTACGCGCCATCGTCCCCTGGTCAGAGGCAGCATTTCCATCACCCAAGCGTTGGGCGTTTCGGCGCTGCTGGGGGTGTCGGGCGTGGTGTGTCTGGCGCTGGGCACCAACGGGTTGACGGTTGCCCTGGCGGTGATTGGCTGGGGCGTGTATGTGGGGCTGTATAGCCTCTATATGAAGCGCCGTTCAGAGTACGGCACCCTGGTGGGTAGCCTTTCTGGCGCCATGCCGCCGGTGGTGGGCTACTGCGCAGTGTCAGGTCAGTTCGACAGCGGTGCGATCATGCTGCTGGTGATTTTCTGCCTGTGGCAGATGCCGCACTCCTATGCCATTGCGATCTTCCGCTACGCTGATTATCAACGGGCATCGATTCCGGTACTGCCGGTGGTGCGCGGGGTCAAAATGGCCAAGCACCATATCCTGGGCTACATCGTGGCGTTTATCCCCGCCTCGCTGGCGCTGGGATTGGCCAGTCAGGCAGGCGCCGGGTATCTGTGCGTGGCGCTGACCATGGGCGGCTACTGGCTCTACCTGGCGCTGCGCGGATATCGCTTAGACGACGATGTGCGCTGGGCCAAGAAGGTGTTTGGCGTCTCCATTTTGACCATCACCGCGATGAGCTTGGTTATGGTGCTGGAATCGATGGTGCCGATGTGGGTTTAGTCCACTCACGCTGTTAAGCCGTTAAATAAAACGCCCCGAGCACTTATCTGCTCGGGGCGTTTTTTTGAGTAGGAGAAAGTTATGTAACTTAACTTTCCCGCTGGCTGGCCTGGATGGCGGTCAGCGCAATGGTATAAACGATATCGTCGACCAGTGCGCCGCGGGAGAGGTCGTTCACCGGCTTGTTCAACCCCTGCAGCATGGGGCCAACGCTCACTACACGGGCGCTACGCTGTACGGCCTTGTAGGTGGTATTGCCGGTGTTGAGGTCGGGGAATACAAACACGGTGGCTTTACCCGCCACTGGCGAGTCGGGGCTTTCTGCTTGCCCACGCTTTCGATGGCGGCGGCGTCGTACTGCAGCGGGCCGTCGATGGCCAGGTGCGGCGCGCGCTGTTTAGCGATGCGGGTGGCTTCGCGGACTTTATCCACATCGGCGCCAGAGCCGGAGTCGCCGGTGGAGTAGCTGATCATGGCGACGCGTGGCTCGATACCGAAGGCTTCAGCGGAGCGGGCGCTTTGCAGGGCGATCTCGGCCAGGGTTTCAGCGTCCGGGTCGGGATTCACCGCGCAGTCGCCGTAGACCACCACCTGTTCGGGCAGCAGCATAAAGAAGATCGACGAAACTTGTGTGTATTCCGGCGCAGTTTTAATCAGCTGGAAGGCGGGACGTACGGTGTTGGCGGTGGTGTGCACAGCGCCGGAAACCAGCCCGTCGACTTCATCTAGCTGCAGCATCATGGTGCCGAGCACCACGTTGTCTTGCAGCTGCGCTTCGGCGGTTAGCTCGTTGAGTTTGCCACGCCGACGCTCGACCATGGGGCCAATATAGCGCGCACGGCTGCTCTCGGGGTCGATAATCGTCAGCGCTTTGGGCAGCGTGAGCCCACGGTTACGCGCCACATTTTCAATATCATCGCGCTTACCCAGCAGTACACAGTCGGCAATGCCGCGGCGCTGGCAGATAATCGCCGCTTCGACGGTACGCGGCTCATCGCCTTCCGGCAGCACCACGCGCTTTTTAGCCAACTGGGCGAGTTTAACCAACTGGTGGCGAAATGCTGAAGGCGAAAGGCGACGGGTGTAACCGCTGCTCAGGTGATCTTTCAGCCACTCAAGATCCATATGGGCCGCTACATAACGGGCCACCTGTTCGGCGCGCTCGAAATCGTCCATGGGGATTTCGCTGCTTAGCTGGCTCAAGTTCTGGGCTGTGGTCAGGCTGTCGGTCTCTACCGCCAATACCGGTAGGCCCGTTTTCAGCGCGGGGCGGCACATTTCAATCATGCTGTCGTTAGGCATAAAGCCGTTGGTCAGCAGTACACCCGCTAGCTGAACACCGTTCATGGTTGCCAGTGCCGAGGCGAGTACTACATCGTCGCGGTCGCCGGAGGCCACGATTAGGCTGCCAGGGGTGAAAATATGCAGCGCGTTGGCCGCGCTGCGAGCGCAGAGGCTGGTGGAGAGCACCCGGCGGCTGGCCGCCTCGCCTTCGTTCAGCAGCTTGGCGTTAAGTGCTCGGGCCACATCCAGGGTACGCAGGGCGCTAAGGGTTTTGCTGTAAGGCACCACGCCGATCAGGTGGAATTTGTCGGTCGCCAGGGCAGGGAGTACTGGCGTAGCTCAGTCAGCACCGACTCTTCCAACTGCGGTTTGAAGGTGCCCGGTGCGGCAGAAAGGTCATCTTCCTGAGCGTAGGGTAGGTGCTTCATGCGCATCAAAATGCCGCCCAGGGTGCGGCTGGAGCTAACCCCACCAAAGCTACGGGCGTGCATATCCAACTGTTCGGCCAGGGCCTGGGGCTCGTTTAAGTCACCGGTGCCCACCAGGATAATCCGCGCATTCAATGCATTGGCAAGCTGGGCGTTGGTTTGGGTGGCGTAGGTGGTGTGCTGGGTAGGCACTACGCCCTCTACCACGACGAGGTCTAGGGTGCTGCCATCGCGGTGGGCCTGCTGGACAACCTGCTCATAGAGCTCGACGGCATTCTCCATCAGCTCATCGGTTTGGTCGTCGCGCAGTAGACGCTCCAGGCGTGCCTGGGAGATCGGCGAAGGCGGGCGCTGGTTAAGCGCCCGGGAGACAAGCGCGGTGGAGCGATCCAACCCCGGGCCGTTCAGCTCGTTCTGCATAAACGGCTTTAAAAAGCCGGCTTTCAGGCCGATGGTATCCAGCGCTTGAATTAACCCCAGGCAGGCGGAGGTAAGTCCAACGCCCTCACTGGTGGGGACTAACAGAATCGCTTGCGGCTGGTCGGGGTGGGTAGTCATACACGTGTCTCTAGGCAGTGGCGGGTTTCCATGGCAATACGGCCCTCTTCATCGGTAGGAATCACCCATACCTGCGGCCCATCATGATCAGCGCTATCCAGCTTGCCCTCTTTGCCGCGGATAGTCGCTTCGTTAGCGTCGTTATCCAACGCAAAGCCAAAGTGGGGCATCAGCGATAGCACATGACGGCGCACAATAGGTGAGTTTTCGCCGATGCCACCGGTAAAAATAACCCCGTCTAACTGGGGCAGTGCACAGGAGAGCGCCGCTAACGATTTGGCAATACGGTAACAGAACACCTCTACCGCCAGCTGTGCGGTGGCGTGCCCTGTTCAGCAGCCTCCTCAATTTCGCGCATGTCGTTGGTTAAGCCTGAAAGGCCCAGTAGGCCGCTCTCTTTATTGAGCACGTCGTCGATTTTGTCTAGCGACCAGCCCAGTTGACGGTGCAGATGGGCGTGCAGGCCGGGGTCAACGTCGCCACTGCGGGTGCCCATTACCAAGCCTTCCAGCGGGGTAAGCCCCATGCTGGTATCCTGGCTTTGATTGTTCCAAACCGCGCTGGTGGAGCAGCCATTGCCCAAGTGGGCGGTCAGCCAGCCGCCTGTGCCGCGGTTACTCAGTTCGCCTGCCCGCTGGCTAACGTAAGCGTGGCTGGTGCCGTGAAAGCCATAGCGGCGAATGCCATGCTCGGCGTAAAGGTTTTCAGGCAGCGCGTAACGGTATGCGCGGGGCGGCATGGTTTGGTGGAAAGCGGTATCAAACACGGCCACTTGGGGCAGCTCAGGAAAGACGTTTTGGGTGGCCGCAATACCCGCTAGATTGGCTGGATTATGCAGTGGCGCTAGCGCTGCGGTAGTTTGAATAGCCGCCATAACACTATCATCGATGAGCGCGGCCTGGGTGAAGTGCTCGCCGCCATGCACGATGCGATGGCCTACTGCCGCCGGTAATCGGCCCTCCATACGCTCAAGGATGGCGTTAAGCGCCTGGGTATGGTCGGCTCCAGGAAGTGGCTGAGAAAAACGTTCACCGGCACTGTTTTTGCCCTTTAAGCGCGCCTCTTCACTACCCAAACGTTCAGCTATGCCTTCGAGTCGCGGTGCCTGAGGATCTGAGTCAATCAACGCGTATTTAATTGAGGAGGAACCGCAGTTAATTACCAGCACCGGTGCGTTCATAAAAACCTTTTCGCTAGGAGGTTAGTGAGCAAAGAGATAGACTTTAGTTTAACATGCTGCGCTGCGGAAAAGCAGCGCCTGAATTTCGTTAGCCTTCTATGTAAAAGCGAGGCATGCTGGGCTATTGATGGCTGCACGCCTGCTATTCACCTTACACCTTCTTACTCCCTTAATGAGCCGTTCTGTTCTTATGTCAGCGTCCCCTTTGCCTAAACTACTGCCGCGCCACTTGGCCATTCTGTTAATGATGACGGTGGCTACCATGTTTGCCGCCAATCATGTCTCGGCGCGACTGGCGTTTGATAATGGCACCGGGTTGTTACTGGCGGTATTGACCCGCTCAGGGGTGGCCTGCCTGATTTTAGTGGCCCTCGTTATCGTGCAGAAAAAACGGCTCTGGCTGCCTGCGGGGAGTTGGCCTTGGCAGCTTGCGGTGGGGCTGCTAATCGCGATTCAGAGCGTTAGCCTCTACTCGGCCGTGGCCAGGCTGCCGGTGGTGATTGCGCTGCTACTGGTCAATACCTTTCCGATTCAGCTGGCGCTGCTCAGTTGGGCGCTGGGCGGCCCGCGGCCGACGCTGCGCAGTTGCCTGATTATGGGCACCATTCTAATCGGCTTACTGGTGGTGCTGGATATCCCTTCATGGGTCGCCAGCGCCGATGGCATGGGGCCAGGGTGGATCGCGGGCATTGGGTTTGGATTGATGGCGGCCTTCGTCTTTGCCTGCGCGCTGTGGGTCACCGAACACCGCCTGGCGGGGGTGGGCAGCACGCTGCGCAGCCTGTTGACCATGCAAACGGTGTTTATCGTCATGATCATTGGCGGCATCGCCGGAGTGGTGCCTGGGGGAATGAGCCTGCCGGATAACAGCACTGGCTGGCTGGGCCTTACGCTGCTCGGGCTGCTCTATGGTTCGGCGTTCTCAACGCTGTTTATTTTTGTGCCGCGACTCGATATGGCGCGCAACGCGCCGGTGATGAATATCGAACCGGTGGCCTCACTGGTGCTGGGTTACTTTGTGTTGGGGCAGATGCTTAGCCCCGGCCAGTTAGTTGGTGGGGCCGTCGTCGTTGGCGGCATTGTCGTGCTGAGCCTATCCAGGGGGCGGTAAAATTTGCGTTCTTCATCGTTATGAATCACAATACAAACGTGTAAGGAAACACTGTTTTTTAACTGAGGTACAAGCTATGAAGATGTCTCTATTGTCACTTACATCGGCGGTACTCCTGGTGGGTGCAGGCGCATTTGCAACGACTGCTCAAGCACAACAGTCCTTCGGTTACCCGCAAGCTTACCTGGGTGGCGATGCCATGTTCTGGAGCCTGGATCCAGACAGAGGCCCTTCCCGTGATGATGTGGGCCTACGCCTGCGTGGCGGCGCTCAATTTAATGACTACTTTGCGCTGGAAGGGCATTTAGGCACGGGCGGTTCAGATGGCGGCGCTGATCTGGATCATCTAGCTGGCGCTTATGCAAAGGGATTTTCCCGGTGGCGCCTGAAGTGCGGTTATACGGTTTAGCGGGCTTCACAGAAGTTGAGGTGAGTAATAACCGGGAGAGTGATTTCTCCTACGGTGGCGGCGCTGAAATGGACGTAGCCCCAATTTGTCGGTGAATGCAGATTACATGCGCTACCTGGATAAATCTGACTACACCTTTGATGCGGCCAGCGTTGGTCTACGTTACCGGTTCTAAATCGTTGGCTTGAACGTGTAGCGAATTACTAAGCACTCAGTACTCAGCCCTGTGGCCTTTATGCCATGGGGTTTTTTGTTTTTATAGGCTTGTTATGGCGCGTTGATGCAGTGAATAAGTATATACATATTGTTAGCAAGCTAATTAATTGTTAGACTAAAGTCCCCTATGCTATTCCCTACACGATACGCGCCCGTATAGAGGCGCTGGCCAGGCAGTTGCCTGGTGGCTAACAAGTGAGTTCTGCATGACCCCTGATCAAACATTTGCCCGCTGGGTGAAAATAGCCCTTGCTGCCTTTGTATTGCTTTTTTATCTATTTTCTGGTGGCCGATAGCTTTATGCCCATCACCCCCGAAGCGCGGGTGATGCGGCCGGTAACGCGTATAGCACCCGAACTGAGTGGCCCAGTGAGCGAGGTGTTGGTGCGTGATCACCAACATGTGGCGAAAGGTGATGTACTGTTTCAGATCGACCCGACGCCGTTTCGTTTAGCCGTTGAGCAGGCGCAACTTAATCGCGAACAGGCCGAGCGGGAGAATGCCCAACTGGAAGCGGAGCTTACCTCTGCCCAAGCGGAGTTGGAATCCGCTGAGGCGACGGCTGCCGAGCGTCGGGGCGAGCTACGTCGTGCCGAAACCCTGGTGGCGCAGCAGAGCGTATCGCGCCAACAATATGAGCAGCAGGTGGCTGCTGAGCGTACCGCACAGGCCAGTGTGGCGGCAGCCAGGGCTAAAATAGTCAGCCTGGAAGTGCAATTGGGCGATGCCGGCGAAACGAACCTGCGTTTGCGCCAAGCGGAAAACGCGCTCTCCCAAGCGCAGCTGGATCTTGCCCATACTCGGGTGCGCGCCGCGCAAGCCGGGGAGTGTTTCCAACCTGCAGCTAGAGGTCGGTGACTATGTTCAGGCGGGGCAGCCTGCGGTAGCGGTAGTGGCGGATGCAGTCGATATCATTGCCGATTTTCGTGAAAGAGTTTGCGCCATGTGGCGCCCGGCGATGCGGCAAAAATAGTGTTTGATGCCTGGCCCGGCCATGTATTTGATGCCCAAGTGCTCGCCATGGATGCCGGTGTCCGCGAAGGGCAGTTGGCTGCCGATGGGCAACTGGCCGATATTCCCACCACTGATCGTTGGGTGCGCGATGCCCAGCGTATGCGCGTACACCTGGCGCTCACTCAGCCCATCGCGAACTTATTACCCAGCGGCGCCCGTGCCACGGTACAGCTTCAGCCCGGTGATGCTGTCCTGGCCAAGCCTTTTGTATGGTTACAGGCACATCTCATTAGCTGGCTGCACTATGTGTATTAAAAAAAGCTTGACCAGATCGCGATCCCCTGGCATCTCGGCCACCAAGCGCAAGCCCGAACTCTCAAAGAATGGCTTGCGTCAGTGCCTTAGAGTAGCCGGGGGCGGTACGCTGGGGTTTATCGTTAGCCAACTGATGGGTTGGAACTATGGTGTATTTTTTACCGTTTTCCCGATGTTTTTACTGGGTATGGTGCCGGTACTCAATGGGCATATCATTCGTCAGTTTTTAGCCAATGTATCGATCAACGTGCTCGAAGTCAGCCTGGTGGTGGGGTTGCTTAAACATATGCCGGTAGTGATGACCCTGGTGGTGCTGGGCATTTTTCTGTTTCGCTTTAACCTGATGGCGAAAGGGCCGCTGTTTCTGTTTGGCGCCAATGGCGTACTGACACTCAGCATTCTGCTGCACTTCGCCAGCTACCCAAATGTGGACTTGAGCGATTTACTGGCCAGTAACCTGGTTGCCAGTGGTTTAGCAGTGTTTATTGCCATGCTGATGCATACGCTGTTTCCCGATGTAGAAGCTCGTCAGCCGCCGCCGAGAGCCACCAAAACTTCCTCGCAAATTCGCCATGAAACCCTCATTGGAGGATTAACCGCCACGCTCTCGTTTGTGGTGTTTCAGGTGTTCGACTTGCAAGGGTCGCTTTCTGCGCAGATGGCCACCATCCTGGTGCTGTTTACGCTGGGCTACTCTGGAGCGAAAGTATCCGCCGCCAAACGCGCTGTAGGAACGCTGCTGGGGTGCAATTTGGCGCTACTCATGCAGTTGCTGCTATATACCCAGAGCCACCATTTTTTGCTGGTGGTGTTGCTCTACTGGCTGGGGTTAATGCTTTTCGCTCGGGAGCATATTCATGAAGGGGGAGGTTCGGGGATTGGCTTTGGTGGGCTGACCACCCTGGGGATTCTGTTTGGCCAGTCGCTAGGCCCGCAGCAGGATCTGGTGTACAGCGCGCTCTATCGGTTCTCGTCAATGAGTGTTGCACTGACCCTCACGCTGCTGACCATGGCTTGCTTACACGTTGTGTTAAACCGCTGGATGCCAACGCGCTTACCCGCAAGCAACCGGCTATAAAAATTCTGACATCAATAAGTCAGCGCAATTTTTTTAATACAGGCTACTCTGATGAGTGTGCCGACATGTGATTAGCCGTGCTATTGGCACCTTTCTCATACGGCGCTTTCCCTACTAACGGATTAGAGGTGTTCGTCATGGCAACTGGTAAAGAAGATAAAGCGAAAGGAACGGCCAATAAAGCAGCAGGCAAAGTGAAAGAAGCCGCGGGCAAGGCAACGGGTAGCACCAAAACAGAAGCCAAAGGTAAGGCCCAGCAGGCGAAAGGCGAACTGCAAAAGGCAAAGGCGATGCCAAGGAGAGCCAGAAAAACAGCGCTAGTTATATAATCCTGACACCAACAGGGGGCTTCGGCCCCCTGTTGGCGTTTATGTGGCTTTCAAGCCCCGCTAATATTGATAAAGCGTTTATATCAGCGGGTTCTTCGTAGTGAATGAACTGTCGGGTATCAATTCAATTCCAGCGAGAAACTCATTTCAACGCCAGCGTCATCCACTCTGAACCAATACTCTGTGTTCTGGTAAGCGTCACCATATTGCTTGAGCACTTCAATATCAGATGCAGTTATTTCATCGGACGCTGTCTGCTCCATAACATTGGCCAGGGCCTGATAAAACTCGCCTGTCATATGACCATGAAATAGCAGATCACGCTCCGAAGTAGGGGCTTGTAGCTCTGACTGCAGTGCCGCTGAATCGCTAATACCCACGCCTAACGCAACCGCCGTCTCAGACATGGCGGCGTAGAGCGGGGGTGAGTCAGGTGGCAGCATCATGCTCTCGACCTGCCTGGCTTTTCCGCCTGGTTCAAGCCCAAGAGCCCCTATCTCCGGCATGAAAGCGCTCACTGTAGACAGCAGCGCCAGCGGATTTTGTGAGGCGAGGGTGAGGATGCCAACACCGTTGGGTGTACCGTTTTTCATCGTTAGACTGTCAATGCGAGCATTGAAGCCAGACAACGACGGGCCAATCATCATGGTGATCGGGTTATTGATCGCCATGTTAATTTCATCCCAAGTGCCGTTTAGCTCCTGCAGTTCATCACAGCTGAACGGGTTTTGACGCACTTCCTGCGCATATTTTTGAACGGTTTGAAGCAGTACAGGCAGATCCAGGCCCAATCCAAAGCTGGCCATTCCACCTGTGCTGCCAAGGCCCGGAACCTGTGTAGTCAGGGCGCGTAGATCGGTGACAATCTGCTCATCGGTTTCCAGGATGAGGTTCATCTCCATACGGTCGAGGTTGTACTCACGCATGCCCATGACAAGACCAGGGAAGCGGCTGGTGATGCGATCAATATCTGCCTGGCAGGTGGAGAGATCCAGAGGTTCAGCATCGACAGCATTCATCAACGCTTGAGTACCCGAATGCGTGGGCGTGCTTAGCTCGTTAAACAGGCGTGATGAGTAGAGTTGCCCAGCACCATAAGGTGTAAAGCCATGACGTTCTTCAAGCTCTGCCAGTGCGCCGGTATCACCAATGGTGCTATCGGGCAGCGTTTTCCCCAGCACCTGGGCTAGCAGGTCGTCGCTGGCATTCTGCGGCACCACCGATACCAGTAGCTGCTGGCCTTCAATGACTAGAATGGCCTGGAGAGGGCCCTCAGGTGTTAATACCCAGTAGTCTGTGCCGTTAGTGGTGGCCGTGCGCGGAGTGATGTCTGCTTTGGTCAGGATGCGTTGCAGCGTTTCACGAAAAGCCTCTTCATCCTGCAGTTGCATGCGCATAACAGGCAAGATACCCAGCCCATAGAAAGCCGCCTGAGGGCTCATCTTGAGGCCCAGCGCATGCACATCTTCCAGTGATTCAACCCCGATTAGCTCTTCACCCATGGCGATTAACAGCGTCATCATGGAATGCAGTACTTCATCGTCCTCTATCTCGGGCAGCGTGTTGCGCAGTTCGTCCAAATCCGACTCAAGGGTCGTCATGGGCTGCATACGCTGATAAAGATCAAAGGCATCTTGCTCAGGCAAAGTTTCGCGCGTTGCCATGAAGTAGGGTGAGTTAGCCGGAACGTATTTCAGCATTGGTGCAGCGTTATTTTTCGGCGCTTCCTCTTGCGTTGCCGCTTCGGTTGGCTCGTTATCATCGCTGCAGCCGCTGAGCAGACCAGCACTGAATAGGGCAAGAGTAACCGCTATGGAAAGTTTGGTTTTCATCTGGAATCAGTTCTTTGAAAGGTGTTGGTTTTAAATGGGCCGTGTCTGACAGAGCACTCGTAAATGGGAATCATACACGAGCAATGTATAATTAACCTCCACTTAAGCGAAATTTTATTATTACTTCAGAGCTGATTGAGTAAGGGGAAGGTCAGAAAATTATGCAGAATAAAGGTGGCCCTTGAGTTTTGCTAAGGCTCAAGAGCCACATTCCACAGCGAACCTGTTAAGTAAACCTAAACTTCCTGATACAGCTCGCTGCCTTTCTGGCGGAACTTCTCTGCCTGCTCTTCCATGCCTTTCATTACCGCTTCCTGGTCGCCGTTTAGCCCGTGTTCATTGGCGTAGTCGCGCACTTCCTGGCTGATCTTCATGGAGCAGAACTTCGGCCCGCACATGGAGCAGAAGTGGGCCACCTTGGCGGAGTCCTTGGGCAGGGTTTCATCGTGGTATTCACGGGCGGTGTCCGGATCTAGACCCAGGTTGAACTGGTCTTCCCAGCGGAACTCAAAGCGTGCCTTGGAGAGGGCATTATCCCGCCGCTGTGCCGCCGGGTGGCCCTTGGCCAAGTCCGCCGCGTGGGCGGCAATCTTGTAGGTGATGATGCCGGTCTTGACGTCGTCTTTGTTGGGTAGGCCCAGGTGCTCCTTGGGCGTCACGTAGCAGAGCATCGCACAGCCAAACCAACCAATCATCGCCGCCCCAATGCCGGAGGTGATGTGGTCGTAGCCGGGGGCGATATCGGTGACCAGTGGGCCGAGGGTGTAGAAGGGCGCTTCGTCGCAGTACTCCAACTGCTTATCCATATTCTCTTTTACAAGATGCATGGGCACATGGCCGGGGCCTTCGATCATCACCTGCACGTCGTGCTTCCAGGCGATATGGGTCAGCTCGCCCAGGGTTTTCAGCTCTGCCATTTGCGCTTCATCGTTGGCATCCGCCACCGAGCCGGGGCGCAGGCCATCGCCAAGGGAGAACGCCACATCGTACTGCTTGCAGATCTCGCAAATCTCCTCAAAGTGGGTATACAGGAAGCTCTCCTGGTGATGATACAAACACCACTTGGCCATAATCGAGCCGCCGCGGCTAACAATGCCGGTGACCCGCTTGGCGGTGAGCGGCACATAGCGCAACAGTACGCCCGCGTGAATGGTGAAGTAGTCCACGCCCTGTTCGGCCTGCTCAATGAGCGTATCGCGGAACACTTCCCAGGTGAGGTCTTCGGCCACGCCTTTGACCTTTCCAGCGCTTGATAGATGGGCACCGTGCCAATCGGCACCGGCGAGTTGCGCAGAATCCACTCGCGGGTTTCGTGGATATTTTGCCCCGTGGAGAGATCCATGATGGTGTCTGCGCCCCAGCGGATGCCCCAGGTCATCTTGTCCACCTCTTCTTCAATGGAAGACGTCACCGCGGAGTTGCCCAGGTTGCCGTTGATCTTAACCAGGAAGTTGCGGCCAATAATCATCGGCTCGCTTTCCGGGTGGTTGATGTTATTGGGAATAATCGCCCGGCCACGAGCCACTTCATCGCGTACAAACTCGGGGTGATCTCTTCCGGAAGGCTGGCGCCAAAGCTCTGGCCTTTGTGTTGATGGCCCAGAATGCGCTCCACCTCTGCCGTCCCCAGCGCTTGGCGACGCTGGTTTTCGCGAATGGCAATAAACTCCATTTCCGGCGTGATAATGCCCTGGCGCGCGTAGTAAAGCTGAGTGACGTTTTTACCCGGCTTGGCCCGTCGTGGAGTGCGGGTTAAATCAAAGCGCAACTGGGCCAGCGTCGGGTCGTTGGCGCGGCGGTTGCCATACTCCGAGGTGGGGCCGGTGAGAAACTCGGTGTCGTCACGTTCTTCAATCCAGGCCCGGCGTAGGGCGGGTAAGCCTTTGCGTAAATCGTTAATAGCCTCTGGATCGGTGTAGGGGCCAGAAGTGTCGTACACCAGCAGCGGCGGGTTCTCTTCATCAATGCCGGTGGTTTTGGTCGGCGACAGCGAAATTTCCCGGAACGGCACGCGAATATCGGGCCGCGAGCCTTCCACGTAAACCTTGCGCGAGCCGGGCAGCGGCGCAATGGCGGCGGCATCGACCTGGGCGGTTTCGGCTAAAAAGTGACTGGTTCTATTGTTGACGGACTTAGTCATTACGGTCTCCATAGGTTGTTGTGGTGCTGCATTAAGCTGTCAGGTCTTGGTCTATTAGCGCTAACCCCATCTGCCAGAAGTCGATTTCCAGGCGGGTGGCATCGCGGAAAATTTTGCTGAGTTCAGCAAAGCGGGCAGGGGTAACGTCGGCCAGGCGGGTATTGAGCCATTCGAGCTCTGCGTGCATGGCGGCCTGAAACTCCTCGCCTTCGTACATGGCAATCCAGGCGTCATAGGGGTTTTGCGCGCCGCGTACCGTAGACGGCTGGGCGTTTAGCCAGTTGGCGATTTCGCCATAGCCCACCAGGCAGGGGGCCAGCGCCACGTGCAGATCCAGCAGGTCACCGCGGTTGCCGGTATCCAATACATAGCGGGTGTAGGCCAGCGTCGCCCTGGCTTCGGGAAGCGCCTCCAACTCCTGTTCGGAAATCCCCCACGCCTGGCAAAAGCCCACGTGCAGACCCAACTCCACATCCACAATGGCTTTCAAGCCTTCATGGGCCTGACGCAAATCCGCAAGGGTGGGGCTTTTATAAGCAGCCAGCGCATAGGCGCGGGCGAAGTGAATCAAAAACAGGTAATCCTGCTTTAAGTAGTGGCGAAACGATGCTTCAGGCAGCGTGGCACTGCCCAACTGGCGCACAAAATCGTGCTCAATATAGGCGCGCCAATCTTGCTGGTAGGCGGTGGTGAGATCAGTAAAGCGGTAGCCCATGATGCCTCCGGTGATAATGATCCGGAAGGCAGGCGGGAGAGATCGAGGAAATGGCGCGGATAAGGTGGCTTGCGTTCGTGAAAGAGAGCTAGCCATGGCCATCGCTTGATCCCTACGCCGGTACCCGCGCTGCACATTAAGAAAGCAGCAGCACATTAGCCGGATCAGGTTCAGCGGGATCAGCGCTCGGCAGCATTAATTGCTACGCCCTGCGCCATCTCAGCCGGATATCACCGGCACCCCGTCAAGCTGTTCGTTGGTGGAGTGTAGGAGGCGGGTGGGGAGATGCAAGGGGGGCTTTAAGCGTTATGGTTGCAGCGGTGCGTCTTGATATTGTGCGGTACTCTAATAATTGTCGTATTTTCCTATAGCTAGAGGCCATAGCCTTGAGGATCAGCGATAGTTAGCTAGTTTGTACTTTTCATTTCCGGCATCGTGTTAAAAATATTTTAACCATCAGTGAAGGGTGGATAGCAGCCGTTATGAAAGTAGTACACGCCACGCCTGAAGATGCGCGCGCTGTCGCAGAGATTCATGTGGCAGCTTGGCGCGTTGCATATAGATCCATTGTTTCAGACGATTATCTAGCATCGCTATCAATAGAGCACCATGAAGCGATGTGGGGCGAACGCATTGATTCGGGTGATTCCGAGTTACTTGTTGCCAAGAAAGCTGGCGTTGTTCAAGGCTGGATTAGCTTTGGAAAATGTCGAGATATCGGTTCGCACAACAGTGAAGCTGAACTCTGGGCTATCTATGTATCCCCAACGGTTTGGTCGACGGGAGCAGGACGCTTGCTCTGGCTGCGAGCGAAAGAGCTTATGCTGGAGCAAGGTTTCAAGTCGTGCAGTTTGTGGGTTTTTCCTCAGAATGAACGGGCAATTAAGTTCTATCACTCAGCCGGGTTTGTACATGACGGGTCAGATCCAAAGAACTTCGAGCTCGGTGGTGCCCAGCTTCAGGAAGTCCGATTTGTCTCTCAACTTGGTTATTAATTCTTCCTTTAAATATAAACGCAGAGGGTGTTTAGCCCGGATGGAAGTGCCAATCTCCCCCAGGGGTTGATCTAAAACGTGGCGATAAAGAAATACGATGGCGTTGAGTGCCTGGTTTTGTGTTGCCGCAGCAACACGCCTCTCTATCGCGAGATATTCTAAAAATTGCCGCACTTCATTGCACGCCATGGTGGCAGGATGCCGCATTCTGTGAAAACGAATGAAAAAGCGAATCCAGTAGCAATAGGTTTTCTCAGTGCGAAGGCTATAACGCTTGACTCTGAGAGCAGCTTTCACCCTCTCCATCAGTTTCATTGATTGCACCCATATGGCTTTTTTAACTGATTTTATATACAGTATTATTGAAAACAGCAAATCGCGCAAGCATGCGAATTTTGGCTATGCAGCCAAATTTTGCTTTGCTCTCAAGGGAATCAATGGGGTAGAGTCAAAATGGTTGGCCGCAAAATCCCAATGAATGTGCCGTCGCGTTCATTGAGGTTTTGTAGCTGGGTGTAGAATCACTGTTATGTGTATTTATACAGGCTGTATGCTTGAACAGTTTTTGGTCAGGGTGTAGAGTTGTTTTTGTGTACAGAATTCGTACACCAATCGATCAGGAAAATCCTAGAATGATCTTACCCGGAAGGAGGGTCAAAGATGGCTGTCAAGCATACACCAACAGGTGAAGTTCACAGCGGTAATAAAGGCGGTAAAACTGGTTGCGGTTTCGATACTCGTGAAAACTCCAGCCACTGGGTTTCATCGCATGAGAGGATCACTTGCGCCAAAAATGGCTGCAAAAACTGATTCATAAATGGTTTGTCTCCGTTGCAGTTGGCTTTAGATCAAACCAGACGGAGGCAAATTACATAACCAGGCGGTCAACCGGACACCATATCCCTTGCGGGCTATGGTTCCCTCCGCTGTCGCTCCGGTGCCGGTTACCGCTGGCGTTGAGGCTGTAGAAAAACCCCGCTGGCCCCTAAGTTTTGATAGGATCGAGGAAACAGACGAGGAGTGGTCAGCATGCCGCGCTTCAAGG
This sequence comes from Vreelandella olivaria, assembly GCA_004295565.1. Taxonomy (GTDB): domain Bacteria; phylum Pseudomonadota; class Gammaproteobacteria; order Pseudomonadales; family Halomonadaceae; genus Vreelandella; species Vreelandella olivaria. The sequence continues at coordinate 1,188,257 of AP019416.1, forward strand.
CTTATAACTACGATCAGAACGCCATGGTGGTGATCAATTACCAAGATCAGCTCCAGCCAGGCACCTTCGAACACGCCGTACACTACCTGATCGAGCACAAGCTCGATTTATCCGTTTTCCATCCCAAGTATCGAAACGACGCGACCGGTCGGCTGGCCTATGATCCGGCCATCTTGTTGAAGATCATCCTGTTTGCTTACTCAAAAGGCATCACCTCCAGCCGCGAGATGCAATGGTGTTGCGAGACCAACATCATTTTCAAAGCGCTTTCCTGCGATACCGTGCCCCACTTCACCACCCTGGCAAGTTTCGTCAGCCGCCATGCTGATGAGATTGAAGCGCTGTTCGAGCAAGTGTTGTTGGTGTGCCACGAACAAGGCCTGTTGGGTAACGAACTCTTTGCCATTGACGGCTGCAAGATGTCCTCCGATGCCTCAAAAGAGTGGTCTGGCACGTTCAAAGAACTGGGCGAGAAGCGTGACAAATTGAGAGGTCTGATCCGACATCACCTACTGGAGCACCACGCGCGTGATGAGGCCGAAACGGAAGCCGATCTGGATCGGGATATCCGCCGGGCCAAGATGATCCTCTCGTTAGATGATGCCATGAACAAAGTGGATCGTTTCCTAAAGACGAACAGCCCAAGGATGGGCCGGGGGAAGCGGATCAAGGAAGTGAAGAGCAACCTTACTGATAACGAAAGCGCCAAAATGACCACCAGCAAAGGGACGATCCAAGGCTATAACGGTGTCGCCACAGTGGATAAAAAACACCAGATTGTTATTGACGCTCAGGCCTTTGGTGAAGGCCAGGAACACCACACCTTGCAGCCCGTACTAGAAACGGTCGAAGCCCGTTTTAAGAAGCTGGGGATTGCAGAAAACATCTATCAGCAAGGCACCGTCGTCACTGCTGATACGGGCTTCGCCAACGAAGCGAATATGAAGTACCTGCACGAACAGCAGATCAATGGCTATATACCCGATAACCAGTTCCGCAGCCGGGATCCGCAGTTCGCCGACCAGAAAAAACAAATACGGCAAGCGCCACCAGAACTTACCCGATAAAGGCTGGCGGAAGACGACGCCAGCCAGCGCGTTCCACTTTGATCCTGTAAAGCTAACGTGTATCTGCCCAACTGGCGAAAAGTTGACCTATCGGGGGCAGCGGGAAGCCGACAATGGCAAAATCCGGGTGCACTTCGAAGGGCGTTTGCTGCAATGTCGGCATTGCCCAAAAAAATACCGGTGCATGCAGAACCCAAGCTCGGCCGACCATCGCAACGGCGCTGGCCGACAAGTATCTTTATTATCGAGAACAAGCGCTTACCCAATTACACTGACTGGATGAAACACCGAGTCGATAGCCCCAAGGGCAAAGAAATTTACAGCCATCGTATGTCAGTCGTGGAGCCTGTCTTCGGCAACATTGGCACAACGAAAAGACTGAACCGCTTCAGCCTTCGGGGTAAGAAAAAGTGCAAGGTCAGTGGCAGCTCTACTGCTTGGTGCACAATATTGAGAAGTTGGCGAATTACGGCCACTTGGCCGCATCATGAAGGGTTTAGAGCGGGGTAAGTTGCTTTTTTAAGAGCAAAGGTCGCCTTCAATAAGCTTTAGCAGGGTGCCCAAGTGGCTAAATGCCGATATTAATATTACTCAGCCAGATGACCGGCTGGGTAAATGAATAAGGACAACAGGCGGTGGAATCGGCTCGAAATCGGGTTTTCTACAGCCTCGTTAGCCTGACTAGAGGGAGCTATGAGCAGTTCTGCACAAATCCTGGGGGAGATTTCTGTTTTTGAGCCCATTGAAGGTGTTTGGTTGCCTTTAGATGGTCTGCTCAAAGAACTTTGGATCTCTGGCGTAAGCGAGGAGTTTTACCTGCCTTATTTGGTGTTTTCGAACGATACCCTGAAGATGATGGAGCGGGTGTTCTATGGTCAATCGTGCATGGCATCGAAAGCTTGCCATTTGATTACGAGTCCGCTCTTAAGGCATCCATGGATAAGAAGCTATCCCTTATGGGAGAAATTATGTTAATGCGACTTAGTAGTAAAAGCAGGCTAACCAAGCCATTAAGTTCGCGCACTTCGTGCGCCGGGCCTCGTTTCACTCAGCCGCTTATGGCAAACGTTAAAAGCAAAAGGAGTTCGCATGGCCTACTGGGTTAACCATTTGATGGGAAACGCAGAGCAAAATTTCTCCATCGATGCACTGACATCCCTCTATGACGAGCTTGCAGCGGCAGACGGGGAGCATACAGATGTGTCGCTTACTCATGAGTCTGAATGGTGCCTGTCTGCTTTTGCGTCAGGGTTGGTAGTTTGGGAGAAGGTGGCAGGGGATGGCGAGCCAAAGCACATGGTTCGCGTGACAAAGGAAAAGACCATAGAGCTTTGGAACCTATTGGCCAAGGGCAGCACATCCCAAATAGATCAAGAGCCATGGGTGCCGGGATATGGTGCCTAGAGCTTTTAACCAGTCAATCAAGTTCGTTCCGGCCTTCGGCCTCCACCGGACGCCCCTGTCGGGCCGCCGCTTATTTCTGCGTTATCGCGCAATGGAAGTACAGCAAGATTCGGGTCGGCAGTAGTCGTTCGTCCTCCTAACATAGTTCCTGTTGGGTATATGCCCTTTTATGGTGAGCAGAACTAGGAAAAATGACTGATGGCTACACTTGCTAATAAAGTTGCTATCGTGACTGGCGCCAGCACTGGCATTGGCTTCGCAGCCGCGAAGCTTTTTGCGAAAGAAGGCGCTGCCGTCGTGGTGGCTGCAAGGCGACAGAAGGAGCTTGATGAGCTTGCGGACTTCAATCAATGCAGAAGGCGGAAAGGCACTGGCGCTAGCGGGCGACGTTGGTGATGAGGCTTTTGCCAAAGCTTTGGTAGATAAAACGGTAAGTCACTTTGGCGGATTGGATATCGCTTTTAACAATGCGGCTATCTTGGGTGCTATGGGCCCTGTTCCGGAGATGTCGCAAACGGATTGGAATCAGGTTATTGCGACGAACTTAACCAGCGCATTTTTGGGCGCAAAGTACCAACTGCCCGCTATGGCTGCCCGAAAAGGAGGTTCGATAATTTTCACCTCTACCTTCGTTGGTTACACCGCAGGTATGCCAGGCATGGCTGCCTACGCAGCCAGTAAGGCTGGCCTTATTGGATTGACTCAAGTGTTGGCGTCTGAGCATGGGCCTCAGAATATCCGGGTGAATGCCCTGCTGCCCGGTGGTACTGATACGCCAGCAGGACGTGAATTTGCCAATACGCCAGAAGCATTGACGTTTGTGCATAACCTGCATGCTCTCAAGCGTATGGCCACACCTGATGAAATTGCTCAATCCGCATTGTACTTAGCATCCGATGCCTCCAGTTTCACAACGGGGTCTGCGATGTTAGTAGATGGTGGTGTATCCATAAATCGTGTCTGAGAGGCCGCGTGTAATCCCCCCGAAAATCCGAAGCGGCTGTAAGTAGAAAATTCCGATAAAATGAGCGTGAGGAGTTTTCCATGAGAAAGTCACGATTTACCGATAGCCAGATTCTAGCCATCCTCAAGCAGGCCGACTAGGGCGTGCCTGTCCCAGAACTATGCCGTGGAAATGGCATGAGCTGCGCCACTTTCTAAAAGTGGCGCGCCAGATTGGCGGCATGGACGTCTCGCTGATCGACGGTCGGACACTGCGAACCTTCAATGTCATTGATGATTACAATCGCGAAGGCTTGGGTATCGAAGTTGACCTGTCATTGCCGAGTACCCGCGTTATCCGCTCTCTGAAGCACATTATCGAGTGTCGTGGAAAACCGGCAGCCATCCGGCTGGATAACGATTCTGAATACATCGCTCAATCGATGATCGACTGGGCTAACAGCAACCGGATAACGCTTTTATATATTTAGCCGGGCAAGTCGACTCAAAATGCCTATATTGAACGCTTCAAACGGAAGGCACGGTATGAATGGTTGGAGTTGCACCAGTTCGACTCGGTCAGCCATGTCCAGGGACTCGCGACTGAGTGGCTATGGCAATGCAATAACGAGCAGCGGCCCTATACCGTTATCGGTGGTGTTACTCCTCGGCAGCTACTGATGGCGGCTTAAATTTCTACGAATAGCTGCTTCGTAAAATGGGGGAATTACAGCAGCTGGCGATAGAAGTGGCTCTAAAATAGGTGTTTCTACAGCCTCGTTAGGCTCTACGTTAAAAAAAATGAAGGTTCATATGATAAAAGCTGTGTTTGCATCATTAGTTTCAATCTTGCTCAGTCCCAGTGTTTACTCTGAAGATTTGTGTAACACAGACGAAAGGGTGTCTTTTCCTGCAGCGCTGAATCCACAAGTATTTCGGTGTGTCGAAATAGCGAAGAAGCTTTGATTTATCGATTTGGCACTCCGCAAAAATTGAACTGGAGCTAGAGTCTGACATCCATTTTAGTCGTACCACATACAGTGGTGGTGGAGAGGGTCATTTAACCCTCCAAAATGGTGGCTACAGTTATGTTGTGTACTCGAGTATCAGCAATGGTGATTGGCTTGAGGACGGTACGAGAGAGAAAATTGAACGTGCTGGAGTATATGTGGTTGAAGGTGATAAGTTACTCGCAGATATTGAGTGTCAAAGCTACTCAGGTATGCCGTTTATCCATGATTTACCTGCATTTGAAGAGCAGGAGTTTCGATACTATGAGTGATACGCACTCACTAGTTTAACAAGGAGTTCAGGCATGCACTGTTTAGCAGCCCAATGGATCGTGGGATTATTGAGAGACAGGAGTATCCCTTTTCTAATCTGCGGAGGGCTCGCCGCAAAAGGATATGGCTCTGAGAGGGAACTGAATGATATCGACCTTTTTGTCGGGAATGTCCAATCTCAGGTACCACCTCAACGAGAGAATTCGCAACGTGGGAGGCCATATTGGGCTCGGAATAAGGCCTTCCAACCGGGGTAAGAGGCTTGGTAATACACTTATGAAGCTCACTATCGAGAAGGCTATTGAGCACGGAATTCGGGAAATAAATATCCATTGCCACAAACACAATGAGCCTTCAACGAGAATGATCAAAGCGAATGGTGGGAGCCTGGAGTCTGAGATTCTCTATGGCGGAGAGGTTGTCCAGCGCTATGTGGTCATTGCTCCTTAACAATCGCAAGCAATACGGCCCTTCGGGGCTCGGACGTCGCTGAGATAGAGTCCCAGTGGCCTTTACAGGCTTTCAAGGAGCGATTATTCATAGTTGTACGCGTTACTCTAAAGTAGGTTTTATTTTCCCAGGAGGCACCATGCCCTTTACCAAACGCGGTGCAAATCTCGCCGTCACTCTGTTAGCAAGTCTGCTGGCCATCACCTTGATTACCGGCTGCTCGAACCCTTCCTCGGACGCAGATGAAGAGGCGGCGCCATCATCGTCGACCTCGCCGTCAGCCGAGGCGTCCAATGATTCCGACCAACAGGAAAGTGCCGCTCCTTCGGGGCAGGCCCAGGGCGGTGATGGTTCCGAGATTACGCTGAATGCTCTTACGGAGGAGGACATGAGCGAGGTCAGCCTTCCCGGTGAGCTGGGTTGCCAGTTCACCACGGATGACAGGGAGGTGTTGCTGATTGCCATGGGCAATGTGGGTCGTCCGATGCGGCGCAGGGGGTGGTCAAGGTCGCCGGTTATGTGGAGCACGTGTCGGCACCTGGTGGCTTTAATGGCATAACCGAGTCTCCAACCTTCAGTGGCAAGGGCAAGACCGTCCACATTGAGGTCACCGGTGAGCCCACCGAAGGCGGGGAGTCGCCGCCAAGGCCGGCGACGTTGACGTATGACCGGGCCGATGGCGCTCAGCGTGACTGGCAGGGCGAGTGGCGTTGCGGGCCTTAAGGCGCTGGATGTCCCAAGATTTAAGCATCGCAAGGCGTATATTAGAGCCCAAACGATCATATCTGAGCAGCTAGCGGTCACTTATCATCAGCCAGGCACGGCGATGCCTTGTTCGTTGCGGCTTTCGCCTCAACTAACAAGGCGCGCATGCTGCAGCGTTAGATTCGGAGCTTTCAACTGAGGTGTGTCATGACACAAAAGTATTTTGGCAAAACCCATACCAAACTGACCACGATACATTCGTTGCTTCAGTTGATGGGTCTCAGATTACTTTGGAATCAACCATCTTTTTGCCTTTTCAGGTGGGCAGGAGAGCGATTACGGAACTATTGGGGGTTATCCGGTTGCCTCAGCAGTGAAAAAGGTTCCGAGATCATCTACACCTTACCTGACGATCATCAGCTTGGGCTTGGCCAATCTGTCCGCATAGAAATTGACTGGGAGAGGCGCTACCGGCTTATGCGTCTCCATTTTGCTGCCGAACTTGTTTTGGAGCTGTTTTATAAAGCGGTGCCAGAGATAAAAAGTGGGTGCCCATATCGCCCAAAATAAAGCGCGGATAGATTTTGAGTGGCCTGAAAGCATATCTCCCATGCTGCAAGGATTTGCCGATGAGGCAAACCGAATTATTGAATCAGGGTTAACGATACAGACTGGCTTTGATGACAGTAAAAACGAGCGCAGATATTGGGAGATTGAGGGGTTCTCAAAAGTACCGTGCGGGGGAACCCATGTCAGAACGACCAGTGAGATCGGGCCCATCAGGTTGAAAAGAAATAATATCGGTCGAGGAAAAGAGCGAGTCGAGATTTTATTGGAGACTCAATAGTCAAATTTTCATTTTATGAAAGCTTCTGAGACTCGCGTAATCTCACCATGCGGTCACCCAGACTTCCCTAAAGTGGGTACACCCGTTGAAAGGGCACCGGTGCTTCTCTCGTGATGCACCGAGCCTGGAAAGCCCCACAAGGGGAAGGGTGCCGTTTTCGTCCATCCAGCGAGCGTTACCCAAAGACCCACGGCACAGGGCCGGTGAATCAGGTCAAGGAAGTGAATATGCCAACGATTGCTGAGTAAGGTCATGAAACATCCCGATATTGGCCTGCACATACGTACCTATGACGATGAAGTGAAACGTCATTCCCACGACCATCATCAACTGGTACTGCCCTTGGTCGGTACGCTGTTTCTGTCGATAGATGCCATGGCGGGGAGGTGGCGCAGCACCGTGCGGCGATCATTCCTTCAGGAAGCGTCCACGGGTTTGCTGCAACAGAGGATAACCGATTTTTGGTGGTCGATTTGCCGGAAGGGCTGGCGCCTACGCTAGATAAGCTGCCTTGTTTCGCCGAGCTTGATTTGGCACTGCGCCATTATATCCAGTTCCTACATGCTCAGGCCATGAGCGGGGCGGTGGCGGGTGCTACCCAGCATCACATGCTGCTATTGCTGATCCAGCTGCTGCAAGAGCGCCATGGAAGTCAATTGCAGCTGGATCGCAGGGTTCATGCAGCGCAACGGTTTCTGGATGATCACTTTCAGCGACCGATTTCCATGGCCGAGGTAGCCAGTGTGGCCCATCTGAGCATTCGTCAGTTGAACGAGCTTTTTCGCCATCAGGTGGGTGTGACGCCTCATCAATATCTCACAGACGTACGGATGAAAGAGGCGTGGCGGCTTCTGGAACAGTCAGGCCTCAGCGTTCAGCGGGTGGCTGATGCGGTGGGCTACTCGTCGTTATCGGCCTTCAGCGACCGCTTCAGACGCCACTTTGGTAAACCGCCTAGCCACTTCCGCCGTCTCTCGACATAATTCCGCCAGGATTCAAAAGATCCTCATCGATGCTATGGATACGCTCTCCGTCACCGCTAACGCACGACAATTTCGGGGAGAGACATGGCAACCGTGAACGCCGCTACCTGGATCGGATCCATTTCCGTGCTGCTTTGGGGCACGTTGGCTTTGCTGACCAAGCTATCCGGCGGAGAGATTCCAGAATTCCAGCTGATGGCCATGACTTTCGGCATCGCGTTTTTGTTGATGGGTGGGCGTTGGATCTTGGCTGGCCATACGGGCGTTCGCTATATACGCCAGCCGCCGTTTGCCTGGTGTATCGGTATCGTCGGGTTATTCGGTTATCACTTTGCCTATTTCAAGGCGATGACGCTAGCACCGGCGGTGGAGGTCAGCCTGTTGGCTTACCTCTGGCCACTACTGATCGTGCTGTTGTCTGCGCTGTTGCCAGGCGAGCGCTTACGCGCGACGTCTATCGTGGGGGCGTTGCTGGCTCTGTTGGGCTGCTGGCTGTTGATCAGCCGTCAGGCCGGTGGTTTTGCATGGGAGCATCTGCCTGGCTATCTGGTCGCGTTGGCATGTGCATTGATCTGGTCTTCTTACTCTGTGCTCAGCCGATTGGTGCGTTCAGTGCCAACCGATGCCGTCGGTTGGTTCTGCGGCGTGACGGCGCTGCTGGCTTTAGGGTGCCATATGCTGTGGGAAGAGACGGTGTGGCCGGATGGCTTGATGCAATGGGTAGGTGTGATTGGACTGGGCCTGGGGCCGGTTGGCATCGCATTTTTACCTGGGACTATGGCGTCAAACACGGGAACATCCAGCTACTGGGCACCCTAGCCTACAGCGCGCCACTCATTTCGGTGGTGCTACTGATCCTGGCGGGATACGGCGAGGCCACGGCGGCCGTATTGAGTGCCAGCGTGCTCATCGTCATTGGTTCTTTGATCGCAGGTCGCGCGAAGCAGCGGGGCTCGCAGCATAAGCAATGATGGCAACTGATGACGCTGGTGCAGGTGGATGAAAGGTAACGTGGTTGCCGATGGCCTGTTTCGTGCCGACATGCCGTTTGCCTGGGTGCTCGCGGACAGAACCAGTGCGAGGTATGGCTCGCACTCGATTACTGCGATTATTTGGCCATCGGAGCAAGCGCCCATCCAAATAATGCGACTGTGCTGGTTCGTTTGATCTCTTTATTTGATAAATATTTTATCTATTACGGACTGATGATGACCTTGGGATCAGACTAGGCATCGCCACTCTACTGATTGACGAGCCAGAGTGTTTATCGTTTAGCAGTAAGTCGACAGCCTGTTGTGCAATATAGTCAAAAGGGATGTATACAGACGTGAGCGGCACAGGAAGGCGACTGGCAAGAGGGATATCGTTATACCCGACCAATGAAAGCGTTTTGCCTACCTCAATGCCAAGTCTATGTGCAGCAGCCATCACGCCAATAGCGAGGTTATCGTTGACTGCAAAATGGCTGTTGGTCTCTCATTCTGTGAGAGCAGAGCCAGCCCGGCTTCCTCGCCAGCTTCGATTCCATAGCCTGACTCGATAATCCATGATTCACGCACAGGAATGCCTGATTCGCTCATTGCTTTGCGAAAGCCTTTTGTCGGTCACGAGCGCTAGAGGTAAAGCTAGGCCCTGCAACAAGGCCAATGTCACGGTGCCCTAGGTCGATGAGGTGCCGAGTGGCAAGGTATCCACCTTGAATATCGTCACCCAAGGCAGAAGGGCTTTTCCCATCGGTACGAAGCACCAAAGAGTGCGGAACCCTCTGTCACGCAGTTGAGATGGCAACTGGTCATCAAGTCGGCTGGTAGCCAAAATTAGGCCATCCACGCGTCGATTAAGAAGCAATTCAACCGCTTGGCGTTCGCTTTCGGGATCGTCACCACTGGTCGCTACGATAGCGAAATAGTGACGTTCTTGAGCAACTTTAGAGATCGCTTCGTAGATAAGAGCCATGACTGTATCGCTCAGTCTAGGCACCAGTACGCCGATAGTGCCTGTACCACCTCGCCTCAAGCTGGAGGCAAGAATGTCACGTTTATAGCCGAGCTCTTCCGCAGCTTTTTTAACCCGTTGAGCGGCTGGGCTATTGGTAGGCGGAAGGCGCTCATCAAGAACGCGAGAGACTGTAGACGTGCTGACACCCGCGGCTTTGGCAACGTCTTGCATAGTTATAGGCTTACCGTTCATGAATATATTATTCCATGACGTGAGGTGGATTACTGAACCTCTGTATTGGCTCGCATAAACAGGTATTTAGGCGAACCATTCTATCGGTTTTACAGCAATCTTATAAGCGATATGACGCTAACCCCACTGATTTACTAATAGTTTGCTTTCCGAAGCCACACATCATTTGTGAGTCGTAGACTAACGTCTAATTTTCGCTGTGGTGTATTTGGTGAAACGATTGCAATCGTTCCCAGGAACGATAACACAAACATGCAAGAGGAATCATCATGTCTCTCGATCTCCGAGGTTTGACCCCCGCACCGGTTACCCCCTTCACTCGCGATGGCGAGGTTGATTTTGCTGCAATCAAGAAGCTTGGCTCTTGGTTGGGCGGCATCGACGGCGTTAAAGGTCTCGTTGTTCTTGGCCACGCTGGTGAGGGTACCTTCATGACCTCTGATGAGCAGAGGCGCGTTATTGAGGCATTTGTTGAAGCGGTAAAGGTGAGATCCCAATTATTGCGGGCATCACTCGCGAAGGCGACCATGTTGCAGCCGAAGAAGCAAAACGGGCTGTCGAGGCGGGCGCATCTGCTGGTCTAGTCTACCCATCTCATGGCTGGCTAAGGTTTGGTTATCAGGAAGGAGCGCCTCAAGAGCGCTATCGCCGCATTCATGAGGAAAGTGGGCTACCGCTGATTCTTTTCCAGTACCCGGACAACACGAAAGCCACTTACAACCTCCAGACTCAGCTTGATATTGCGGCTCAACCCGGTGTATTTGCGATGAAAAATGGCGTTCGCAATATGAAGCGCTGGGATACTGAAATTCCTGTCATTCGCGCTGAGCATCCGGATCTACAAATCCTGACTTGTCATGATGAATACCTGCTTCACACCATGTTTGATGTCGATGGTGCGCTAGTTGGCTATGGCTGTATTGCACCGGAACCTTTGATCGAACTGATCAAAGCTGGAAAAGCCAAGGATTATGCTAAGGCGCGAGAATTGCATGATCGCCTCCTGCCCGTTACCAAGAATGTCTATCACCGTGGTTCGCATATGGAAGGAACTGTGGCTCTGAAGTGGGCCCTGGTAGCCCGGGGCATTCTTGATCACGCTACTGTGCGCTCTCCGCTTCGTCCGCTTGCCGAAGGCGCAGACCGTGAAATTGCTGCTGCTATGAAACAAGCCGGGTTAGCCTAACCGAAATTGACTACTCCTTAGGCGCTGGGCGCCCCGAACGGTGATGCCAATGAGGCATCACCGTATGCATCCTAAATAACAAATTTAATAGGAGCGTAGGATGAGTATGAATACCCAACATGATTCAGGGCCATTTCCCCTGCGACAAACAATGGCCGTTCTCGGTTTTCTCTGACGTTGCCACAAATGCTTGCGTTAATGGGGCCTGCATTTGTCGCTGGTGCTTGGCGTTTCGGCCCCGGTGCGCTGACATCCGCTGTCCAGGCAGGCAGCCAATATGGCTACATGCTGCTTTGGGTCATTCTAATATCAGCAGTGCTAATGTTTGTGTTTAATGATATGGCCGTGCGATTGGGCCTTGCATCTGGTGACTCGGTGGTGCAAGTCACCAAGCAAAAACTTGGTCGCCCAATCGGTGTCATGGCTGGCTTCGGTGTTTTCTCTATCACTTTGATGTTTGCTGTAGGCAATGCCGTTGGCTCTGGTTTAGCGCTAAGCCTGCTTTTAGGAGGTTCGGTAGTAGGCTGGACGCTCGCTAGCACTGTAGCGGTAGGCTTATTAATAGCCATGCGGAATACTTATAAGGCGATGGAGCGCTTGCTGGTCGCTTTGATTGGGCTTATGTCCGTAGGTTTTTTAGCATCCACCATACTGAGTGACCCTGATTGGGCGGCTGCTGCGCAAGGTCTTATTCCCAAATTTCCTGCTGAGGCCAGCGTTCTTTTAATTGCTTTGATCGGTACAAATTTCTCCATTAACTCAGCTTTTTATACTGGCTATGCCATCCATGAAAGAAAGCTGAATAGGCAACAGTACCGAGCCATTACGCTAATGGATACTCTCCCGGGGAATGTGGCTACCGCATTTATGGCGATGCTCATCATCATTGTAGCCTCAGCGGTACTTCACTCGACTGGTACTGTAGCAACGACGTTTCCACAGCTGGCTAGTGTATTGGAGCCTCTGGCAGGAAAGGTAGGGGCGGTACTGTTCAGCCTTGGGTTCTTTGCAGCAGCCTTTTCATCAATGGCGGCGAATGCTTCTGCGGGAGGAACGCTATTAGCGGATGCGTTGGGCTGGAACAGCAGTTTATCCGGATGGAGAGTCAAGCTGCTTGTATATGGGGTATTGGCTTGGGGGCTACAGTTGCTGTGGTGGCGAAGGGTTCTCCCATTGAGCTAATTATCATCGCGCAAGCCTTAACCGTCCTAGTAGCCCCTTTTTTGGGAATTATTCTCTTTCTTTTGACAAGACGTGTAGATGTGATGGGGGATCTGAAAAATGGCCCTTTGCAAACCACGCTTGCTCTACTGGGGTTGTTAACCATTTTTGCAATGTCTTCTCAGCTTGTCTTTAGGCTCCTGGGTTAAGTTCAAAATAAAAATTTATAAACATGGAGAAAAAGATATGAATAAGTGTCTGTCGTGGCGCAAAGTGCTTCCTTTATTAGGGTGTTCTTTTCTATTCGTTACTCCTTCTGTATTTGCAATTGATTATGATGTGAATGGAACCAACGTTTCTTTATACGGTTACGCTAAGCTTGATGTAATGTATGACAGTGGTGACGTTAAGACCGGAAATAGTAATGGCATGGGCGATAGTGTGAACTTCTCTAAAATTGCTGTGGATGGCCAACCAAGTACAAGTGGGCATTCGAATCTGCATGCGAATGAGTCACGCCTAGGTATCCGCACTACAACGCCGACAGAGAAAGGTGACTTGATTACCAATATCGAGGGTGATTTTTCTTCGGTAATCTCCGGCTGCGTCAGGCCTATGGCTCATGGAACGGTATTACGGCAGGGCAAACGTGGAGCAATTTTCACACCTTTCTCAGCACTACTCCTACGCTTGATTTTACTGGCCCCGCAGGTCGCGATGCATTCCTTCGACAAGCACAATTGCGGTATTCAGTAGGTAATTTTCATGTTGCTATTGAGGATCCGAGTGGTGCCATGTCTGGCAACTCTTTTGACGGAGGCTACGATGCAGTAACCGGCGGTAGATCCATTGCTGGTACTGATGTCGATCGTAAAGATGGCTTGCCAGACATTACGCTTCGGTACGAATCATTGGCTGGTGCGTTACGTTGGGCATCAGCCGCCATGATTCGAGAAGTGGCCTTTGACGATGGTGCAGCAAAAGACTCAAAGATCGGGTGGGGAGCTTTTGTCGCAGCTAGTTACGCGCTTACGCCAAGTACGACGTTGCGTGGTCAGATTACCGGCGGTGAGGGCATTGGGGCTTACATGAAAGTAAACCCGGCCCCCTCAGCTTATCGAACAGGCAACGAGCTAGAAACCATCTTTGCATGGGGGGAACGATTGGCATTAGCCATGATATAGGCCCCGGTGCTTTCAACGTTTCATACTCACTTGCTAATGCAGACTGGGATGATGCCGAGCGTGATGGTGTGACTCTTGTTAATACTGGTAGTTCAAATGAGTTCATAAGCGCTTATGATGAAGAGCGTGAACTTGTGCATATTAATTACCAATGGAGCCCTGGTCATAACATAACCTACGGAATTGAGTTGGCTCATGCTGCACGGCATACTGTGGATGGCCGTAGTGGAAGTATTGATCGCCTACAAGGAAGTGTTATCTATCGGTTTTAATCTGCGGCATAGGTCTTAATTCACAGTTATACTTAACTATATTGCTATGGCTAGTTGAGTTTAAGCTATTGCGGATAATAAACTGAACCTAGCTACATCGAAAAATTGTTTTTAGCGTTAGTACTTTTGCTAACGCTTTTTTTGTTTGCTCGGCGAAGCCGGCAAACCCGGTCACCTGAGAGACGGTGGCGTCACCCCGACTGAGAGGAAGACAATCCGACTGGCAAGAGCGTCACTGGCCAACGGTGGTGTCTGACAACGTCGGTGTTATTCGAGTGCGCGCCAATGCGCTTCGGGCGCAGCCCCACCTCTTGTACCTGAATTCATAGAATAACTGCAGCACTTTGGATCATACGGTAGAGGCAGGAGGGCCAGCAGCGGTACCCTCTCCGCCTTACCGACCAAAGTGAAGCAGAGTATGGGATACCGACAACTGACCCAGGCACAACGATATCAAATTTTGCCCATAGGGATGTAGGATTGAGCCAACGTCAGATTGCTCAACAGCTTGGCATTCACAGCAGTACCGTGAGCCGTGAGCTGAGACGTAATTCGGGGGCCAAGGGATATGAACCCGCACAAGCGCAGCGTTACAGCGATCAGAGACGCCGCTCTGCCTGGAAGTGGACAAAGCGACTCCCTAGCCTGATCAATGCTGTAGCTGACAGGCTTAGGGAAGAATGGAGTCCAGAGCAGATTAGCGGTTTTATGGCGCCGTTGACGGGGATAGGGGTGAGTCATCAATGGGTCTATTCGTTGATCTGGGGCGATAAGGACAAGGGTGGCGATTTGTGGCGACATCTCCGCCAGCCCAAGCGTCGCAGTAAACATCGTGCCCATGCCAAAAGTGCAGGACTCGGCAAGATTCCTAAGCGTGTGGGGATAGAGCATCGGCCGCCTGCTATCGAAAAGCGCCTCACCATCGGTCACTGGGAAGGCGACACGGTGCTTTATGGGCATAAGCAAGCGGGGATAGTGACGTTGGTAGAGCGGCGAAGTGGCTACTTGTTGGCAGCACGTCTGCCAAAGGTAACGGCAGAACTAACGCAGAGAGCCATGGTTCGTTTACTTAAGCCTCGTCGGGGCGCGGTGAAGACGATCACGCTAGACAATGGCTCGGAGTTTGCAGACCACGAGACGGTCGCAAAAGCGGTTAGCGCCTCCGTGTATTTCTGTGATCCTTACTGCTCAGGCCAGCGTGGGACAAACGAGAACACCAACGGCCTGATCAGGCAGTATTTTCCGAAAGGTACAGACTTTCGGAAGGTGACTAATGCAGAGCTGCGACGCATTGTTCACAAGCTGAACGATAGACCCAGAAAGCGGCTGGGATACCGAACCCCAGCACAGGTGTTCTTAGGAGAATATTCAGGAGCACTAGAAACCGCGGGTGCTGCACTTATTAGTTGAATTCAGGGTATGAGTCCCAGGATGAACCGGTGATTAAGTTCTATGAGTCAATAGGTGCAAAACCACAACCTGAGTGGGTGGGCTACCGTTTGACAGGAAAAGCGCTTGAAGCGCTTGCAGGTAGAGCGGCCACAAAATAAATGACTCTGATTCCATTGATTTAATTTCCGTTCGCGATACTCACTGACTGTTCGATCTCCATTTTGAGGCGATTTACCTTATCGGTGGCCCACTCCTGTGCATCGTCACCAAAGACGAAACGGGCGGGTGGCTTGTTCGACATGCCGAGGGTGATGATTCGTTCTGCGAGCATGACCGGGTCACCAGGCTGGTTATGATTGGCGGCCGCGATGAACGAGCGAAACTGGCGGGTCGCTTCTGCATAATCGGTAACGTCGATATCACCGTGCTCGGCTGATTTGTCGTCGAGGAAATCCGTACGCAGCATGCCCGGCTCAACCACCATCGATTTGATATTGAGGGGAGCCAACTCCTGTGCGAAACCCTCGATCCAGCCCTCAACTGCAAATTTTGACGAGGCGTAGATCGATCCCCCTGGGTTTGCGAGCAGGCCGTTAACAGAGGAGATGGTGATGATGAGGCCTGATTGGCGCGCACGCATGTGGGGTCACAGCACGGGTTACGTTCATCGTGCCGAAGACATTCACCTCGAACTGGCGCCGTACTTGGGCGCTGCTGATCGTCTCGAACCAGCCGAGCTGTGCTTGGCCAGCGTTGTTGACCAATACGTCGATCGTGCCAAGCCTATTTACGGCCTCCTGTGCCACGGCGACCGCCGCACCTTCGTCCGTAATATCGAGTGCCAGCGCGTGTAGTCTGCTGTTTGATCCAAGTGCTTCCTTAACGTCGTTCGCAGACCGAGCCGTAGCGACGACAGTTTCACCAGCAGCAAGCGCCGCACGGGCGAGCTCCATACCTAATCCACGGCTTGCGCCAGTGATGAGCCAGTTGCTAGCCATAAGTTGCTCCTTATCTGTCATGTTGTTACATAGTAGACTCACTAATCAATGACGATAACCTGCTTATTAATTATAGGGTCTAGAAGGAGAGCTAACGAATGCGCCCAAGCCTACTCGGCGATCTGGAAATTTTCCGTATTATCGCTGCTGAAGGCAGTTTTACGCGGGCAGCTAAGCGGCTGGGCGTCACTCAGTCGGCGCTCAGCCAAACGCTCAAGCGGTTGGAGGAAGACATTGGGATCAGGCTTCTGGCGCGCACGACGCGCAGTGTTTCGCCAACGCATGCTGGCGCCCGTCTGCTGACAAAACTCTCGCCCGCGCTCGACGAGGTGACCAACGAAATCAAGTTGCTCGCTAGCCTGCGCGATGAACCGATTGGTACTGTCAGGGTGAGCGCCGGAAAACACGCAGCCGACACGATTCTCTGGCCAGCGCTGAGTTCTTTGATTCGACAGCATCCGGGTATAGACGTTGAGGTCTCCGTCGAAAACGACTTTGTGGATCTCATCGCGGGCAGGTTTGACGCTGGCATCCGGCTGGGCGAAAGGCTTGAGAACGATATGGTGGCACTGCCAATTGGCCCTCGAATGCGGGTCGCTGTTGTCGCTGCGCCTTCTTATATCTCGCAACACGGCGCACCGAAACAACCTTCCGAACTGTCCCAGCATTCCTGCATCAGCTTCAGAAATCGCAGCGGGGAGCTATCACCTTGGGATTTTGAAAAGGATGGGCGCAGCCTCACCGTCAAACCTGGTCGAGGCCCCATTTTCAACGACAGCGATTTGATGGTTGCCGCGGCAACCGAGGGGTACGGCTTTGCTTACATCCTTGAGGACATAGTGAGCAGTCAAATAGCGTTTGGTGCGTTGGTACGCGTGCTGGAAGAGTGGTGTGAGCCGTTCGCTGGCTACTACCTCTATTATCCGAATCGCCGACAGCAAACGTCCGCCTTCACACACTTCAAGAGTGCACTGCGGGACGTGGTTTCGTTGAGTTAATAGGGTAAGGTTAGCGCGGGATGATGAGACACAGGATGTGCCTATGACTACGATTGACACCAACAGATTTCCGCGACTCAAGCTCGGCTTGCTCCTGTTTCTTGCAGGTATGCTCGGTGTGGTTGCCCTCACCGTCACGGTACTTCCCAGGCTTTGGGCGACGCGTCACTCCCTTTACCCTCGTGGTTGGTTTTGGTGGTGAGCATCGCGCAGAGCGGGCTACTGTCGCGCTCGTTGTGTGGTTGGGCGTGTTGCTTGCACCGAAGGTTGGCCTCAGTGCGCCCGCGTTTGAGGCAGTGGTAACCCGTCAATCGGTAGCCGCAGCACTCCGGCCTCAACTGTTCCCTGGGCTTTTGGCGGGTTGCTGGGAGGGCTTGGGCTCTTTGCAATTGGCGGCTACGCCCCTGCGGAGCTTGCTGACGTGGAGCAGCCGTTCACCGTGCCACTCGTCGCCCGCGTTCTCTATGGCGGTATCACGGAGGAACTGCTTTTACGGTGGGGGCTAATGACGGTGCTGGTTTGGATGGCGTGGCGACTCCTGCAACGTCGAAAAGGTACACCACAGCTCGTCTACATCTGGTTCGCCATTGTCGTAAGCGCACTCTTATTTGGGGCAGGTCACCTGCCAGCTGCTGCAGCCCAGGTCGGGGAGTTGACGGCTGACCTGGCAGTGTTCGTCGTCAGCGCGAACACTGTCTTCGGCATACTTTTCGGCTTCCTGTTCTGGCGATACGGCTTGGAGGCGGCGATTATTGCTCACGCCTTTGCGCATATGGTGAGCCATATCGTTAGCATTGTAGTGGCATAACAATGCAGGGGGCGCCAGAAAGCGTCACTCCTTATCAGCGCCGAGGCTCGCCCCGGCGCTGTCGTTTAAGAAGTTTGTTTTCCAGACCACCACCTTGCTCCAGCTCGGCAACGGACTCTAACAAACGGCGGGTGTTCTTAGGTGTACCCAGAAGGTAGGCTGTCTCTTGCAGCGCCTCATAGTCTTCGAGAGAGATCATTACCACGGACGGCGCTTTGTTGCGGGTGATGATCATGGGTGAATGGTCTTCACAGACCTGCTCCATGGTTTTTGCTAAATTGGTTCTAGTGGTCGTATAGCTGATGGCATCCATAAAGTCGCTCCTTTACAGGATGTTTTAATGCTCAGAATGTCGTACGTCATGCAGTTTGACAATCGACTACTCAGCATTCGGTTTACCATCGCTTCGCGGCGCCAGAATTGCCACAAAGTGCTATGTTATGTGTCCAGGGAGCGCCTATGAACCTTCTATTCATCTGCAGCGAAAATAGGCTACGCAGTCCAACGGCGGAAAATGTCTTTTCAGCTTATCCCGGTATCCAGGCAATCGGCGCTGGGACAGGGGGACATGCCCAAACGCCTGTTTCCCGGGACTTGATTGAGTGGGCCAATATCATTCTGGTGATGGAAAAGCACCACCAGGATGAGGTCGCCAGGAGGTACAAGGACGTGTTGAAGGGGAAGAGGTTAGTTTGCCTGGATATTCCTGATCACTATGAATTAATGCAGCCCGAACTCATCAAATTGCTCAAGGAAAGGGTGCCAGAGTATGTGCGATTATCTTCCGGTGAAACATAGCTGGGGCTAGGCTGGGAACGGCTATCACCATCTTGGCATCGACGATGTCGAGTCTGGTTTGGCCGGAAATTGAGCCGATGGATTGGATGAACCGTCTCACGTATTTTACGAGGCACCAGACTACGGTAAGAATAAGAGCCAGGTTGTGCTTCTGAAGAAGAGCTTGGAGATATGATCATTGCTTCAGAACGGCTGGGATTGCGTTACTACAGGCCCGAGGATGCCGCACCGGTCTTTAATATCTATATGGGCGACCCTGGCTCAGCGAAGTACCTGGCTCGGCAGCCACACAGTGGCGTCGAGCAAACAGGACGAATGCTCAAGAAGCTCTCGAACCCTGAAAGCCTGGTAGCCAATGGCATGTGCGTCTGGGTAATAGAGGCAATTAGCTACGTTACTGCTGTAGGGCTGATAACCGTTGCCAAGGATGATGCGTCGATGGCTGTTCACTTCGGCATCGGCACCCCATACAGGGGCCGCGGGTTCGCAGCAGAGGCTTTGGCGCTAACCGCCCAGTACTTGCTCGCAACGGGTCAGGCGGCAGGCGTTAGCTCTTTCACAGACGTGGAAAATGCTGCCGCTCAAACGGCTCTGGTCAAAGCGGGATTCGTGCTTACTGGAAGAGCTCCGAGTTTTTACCAATCTCCACAGCAGGGCGGAGAATACAGAGATGTTTACCGTTACCAGTACAGAGTTTAATTAATGTTAGCCCCCGAGTCGTTTTGCTCCAGCTTCGGTGCGTCAAGGAGGTGAGTGCCTTACACAGCGAGATCAAGTCGATGTGCATCTCGCACCAGCTTCAAATGCCTAGTGCGTTTACAGGCTTTTCTAATCCTCCATGAGATCACGTTAATTCAATGCATCGTACTTTCGGACGTCAGCACGCATCCTCCCGCTCCATTGATTGACAAACTGTACGGTCTCGTCGGCGTTTATATGAGCCGTCAGGGCAGCTTGATCAACCCAACGCTCCAACACGATCAATCGTCCGACGTCCGCGTGATCCACTGCGGCGTCATAAGAAATGTTTCCATCACGTCGCCGCGTGGTGGCGGCAAGTGCTTTTAGGTGGGTCATAAATCGCGCTAATTCAGCCGGGGCAACGTATAAATATCCGGTAACGATGAGCATGTTTTGTTCCTCAAAATACCGCCGCTGGAGCAAGGAATTACTGTGATCGGCGGCAATAATTTACTCTTTAACGACAAGCACGACCTTACCTTGAACGCCGCCTTGCATAGCTCGCTGATGCGCAGCCGGTGCTTCTGCCAACGAATAGGTACTGTCGATCACGATCCGAATGGTACGGTCGTCGAGTAAGCGACTGGCTTGCGCCAGCAGCATTCCGTTTGAGTGCACCTGTAGTGAGGAAACCGTAATTCCTAGCCTGTCGGCTTCATCCCTGGCAGAAAAGCCCAAGGGGTTGACCAGAAAGAGCGAGCCGCCTGGTTTAATAATGCTGAGGAAGCGTTCCATGTTCGGGCCACCCACAGCGTCAAGCACAAGATCCACGTCATGTGCGACCGTTTCGGCGGCTGCCTTGGTGTAATCAATGAAGTCGTCAGCACCCAGCTCACGAAGAAGCCCTTCATGCTTACCTGAAGCAACCGCGATCACACGCGCCCCTTTCCATTTGGCGATTTGAACCGCTAGATGCCCCACGCCACCGCCAGCCCCATTGATCAAGACGGTCTTGCCTTCGAGCGGGACAGGCACATGCTGGAATGCCTGGAAGGGGTTTAGTCGGTTGTGGCCAGGATCAACCATAAACTGCCAAACAGTAAGCAGTGACATCGGGGCACCTGCTGCCTCGACATGAGAAATCCCCTTTGGCTTCAACGCCAGGTGGCTTTCAGGAACGCTGACATATTCGGCATAGGTGCCGCTGCCCGTCATCAGGTCTTCGGGGAAACGCACCATTGCAAAGACACAGTCACCTACGCTGACCTTGGAAACCCCGTCGCCTACGGCAGCAATGACCCCTGACACATCGGTGCCTAATATCAGCGGGAAGCTGGGGCTAGGCTGCCATTCTGGAGGTAGCGCCCGATAGCCGTCGCGCAAGTAAAGGTCTGGTGGGTTAAGACTTGCCGCATGAACCTGGATAAGCACTTCACCGGCCTGTACTGCGGGTCGGGGCGTATCTTCGTAAAGCAAGACCTCAGGGCCACCGAAGCTATGCAGTTGCACTGCTTTCATCATCTCGTTCATCACAATCTCACTCATGAATAGTCACATGGCAAATAGTAAGAAAGTTCCTTGTCGTTGATAATAGTGCGTAGATTCGTTTTAATAATTCCATGAAGGAACAAATTGGATTAGACCGCCTCACGGGCCTTATAGCATTTGCACGCGCCGGTTCCTTAGGCAGCTACACCGCTGCGGCGCGCTCGTTGTCTGTTTCGCCCTCTGCGATAAGCAAAAGCATTCAGCGGTTGGAGCGTCACTTCGGCGTCTCTCTTTTCACTCGTACGACACGGTCGCTGTCTTTCACAGACGAGGGCCGCGACTTGCATGGACGTGTGCTAGCGCTGCTGCGCCAAGCAGAAGAGATAGAGCAGGTGGTGAAGTCTGCTCGTACCGAGCCCGCAGGCACGTTACGAATTGCGACATCCCTTCCATTGGGGCTGCATTTGATTGCACCTGCTATTAAGGACTTTCGAACACGCTACCCGAAGGTAACGATCGACCTGCGGCTGAGCGACCACATCGTCGATATGGTTGAAGAGAGCATTGATCTTGCAGTACGGATCGGAGAGCTTGCGGATTCGTCACTTTTGTCCAGGCGACTCTCACCTTACAGGCTCTCTTGTTACGCTTCGCCCGACTACCTGGCTAGGTATGGTGCTCCCGAGCATCCAGATGAACTGGTGGGGCACGAAACGATCAATTTGCGTTACCAAAGTACGGGACAACTTTTTCGCTGGCCCTTCCTGATCGGCGAGAAGGAGATCGAGATAGTGCCATCTTCCCCTGTCATCGTTGACTCAAGCGAAGCCGTCATCGCCGCTATGACAGCGGGTGCAGGCATCGGAATGGCTGCAAGTTTCATGGCTGCCCCGCGGGTTAGGCGAAAGGAACTTATACCCATACTGCCTGACTTCGACGTAGAACGGCATAATATCGTTGCACTATGGCCGCAGAGTCGGCGCACCAACCCGCTGTACGCGCCTTTATCGATATGTTGATCGAACGGCTTTGAATAGCTTTGTGTCGTTTCGGAGAGTGTCATTTTGACAGCGGCTGCTGGCTGAAGACGCACCAGTATTATCGTTCCCCGTTCCTTTGCAGCAGTTGGCCACACTGTTTATTGACCCAAATGGGTCAATAAACAGGAGTAACACCGACAGCCAGCGCAGCCAGTTGCGTGGCGCACAGGGCTCGAAAGATTGCATTGTGTTGCTACTGGCGCCCCTGATCGATCGCTTGCGCGAGTACTAGCTTCGTCAGCTGCCATGCCTATGAGATTAAAGCGCTGTTCGAACAAAACCTGCCGCTTTGCAAACTTGATGCGCATATAATGCGCGCATATTATGAGTTTATAGTTCCGCGCGAGGATTGAACCATGCACGCTGCTGAAGTGACCAAATCCACCCGAAAACCAACGAACCATCGCTAGATAGTACGCTTCTTAAAGAGGCAAAAGCTTGGGAATCAATGTATCGAGATCCGCAGAGGCAGGGATTGCGGCAGCTGTGAGGCGGCATGAGCAGGAGAAGTGGCTGGAAGACAATGCCAGCGCCCTGGCAAGCTCGAACGCATACGTGGAAGCTAACGGTTTGCCTCTCGCACGGCACCGTCAGTTCTGATGGCTCGTTTCGACGTTTTTGAAAATGAGGGTGGGACTGGCTATTTGCTGGACGTTCAGTCAGACCTTTTCAGCGGCTTGAACTCCAGAGTTGTTGTGCTGCATGTGTTAGCTCTGCTCGTTAATAGTCGCAAAACAGTGTGCAGCATCCAGGTCTTTGAATAACACTCCAGCCATAGAATCAATAAATACGCTTAGCTTGGATGCCAGCTCCTTTTCACCCGCACTATTAGTACTGCTTATAGCAACACTGTGGGTGGTATGGGATGCCCAAAGGCATGGTTTCCCCGTTTCGTAATACGTACACAGGACGACAGTCTTCGTAAGAATCCTAGCTGCGTTGTTGCGTCCGATACGCTGTAGGGCTGACCCCTATCTCCGCACGGAAGCGGTTGCTGAAATGGCTACTGGAGCCAAAACCGCAGCGCAGCGCGATCTCAGTCATATTTAGCGAAGTTTCCGCCAACAAGTGTCGCGCCTGGGTAAGGCGACGGTGCAACACATAACGATGGGGCGGGTAGCCAGTGGTCTGTTTGAACATGCGGGCGAAGTGGTAGTCGCTTAGGCCAGTGATGCCCGCCATGTCTTTCAGTGTGAGCGGTTGGTTCAGGTGATGCTCGATAAACTCCACCACTCGCTTTAATTGCCACGTAGGCAGCCCACCCGTCGGGCGCAGAGTCGGCAGACGGCGCTGGCTGTAGTGGCGTAGGGTGTGTATCAATGCCGTTTGGGTGGCGGAATCCAGCGCTAATTGATCCAGCGGGTCTTGCCAGTTGCTTTGCCCAAGGGTGGTGCAAAACAGCTGAGTGAGCAGGGCGTCCTCGGCAAAGTCGATTTCGTCCAGTTGTACACGTTGGCCATCTTTATCCCATACCTGTTCGATCAACTGGCTCAGGTGAGTGTCGCTGAAATAGAAATGCAGATGTGAGATAGGCCCGCGTACTTCCCAATTGGTGTCCAGGTTGGCGGGCATTAAACACACGCTGTTGCTGGTCGCGCTGGCAATGGTTTGTGAACCCTGCCAGCGCAGGGAGTTCTCTGCACCGTTAAGATAAACGCTCAGAGTGTGGTGGTTTGAGTGAATGTTCTCAATACGGTCTTTTAAGTTACTCCAACGTGCCAGCGCCATGCCGTTTTTTAGCTGGTGCTACTCACCAGACGCGCCTGCGTCTGTCTCATCCTGGGATAGTGGTTCAAGGTATCGGTGAACATTGGCGGCTCCTGGGCACTGCGTTAACAGTACTCAGGCTTAGCACGAAACTCAATCCAGCGAACCACTCAACCGCAAGAATAGACAAACTGGCGCAATCGCGGGCAAGCCAACCAGCCGGGGTGAGCCGACACTATGGCTGACACTAACCACTCTGGAATGGCGAGCCATGAATAGCTTTTGTATATCTCAACGGTTCTGATCTGGGGCTCGACCTGGCTGGCTATTGCCTGGCAAGTGGGCGACGTGGCAGTGCCGGTCTCGGTATTCTATCGTTTTCTCATCGCCGCGCTGGTGTTGTTAGCCGGGCTTACGTTGTTTCGCCGGCGCCAGGCTCTGCAGGCCAGGGATCATCTTTTCTGCCTAGTGCAGGGTGGCTGTGTGTTTGGTCTGAATTTCTACTGCTTCTATACCGCTGCGGGTTATCTCCCCAGCGGCCTGATCGCTATTCTGTTTTCGATGTCGATACTGTTTAATGCGGCCAATGGCTACCTGTTCTTTCGCACACCGGTGCCGCGAGTATTTTACTTGGCACTGGCCCTTGGTTTGCCGGGTATGGCGCTGATTTTCTGGCAAGACCTGGTCACGGTTGAGGCTACCTGGGAACTACTGGGTGCCATTGGCTTGACGTTGCTGGGTACCTACGGGTTTTCGCTGGGCAATATGGTGTCGGTCAGGCACCAGCGACGTGGTCTACAAATCAACACCACCAACGCCTTTGCCATGCTGTATGGGGGGATGTTGATGGGGGTGATTGCCTGGACGCAGGGGCCAGTTTCAGCCTGCCAGCGGAACCGATATATCTAGGTGCCCTGGTTTATTTAGCGGTAATAGGATCGGTGGGAGGCTTTGGTGCCTACTTTATGCTGGTTGGCCGTATTGGGGCCGGTAAAGCGGCCTACGCTACGGTACTGTTTCCTTTGGTTGCGCTGGCACTGTCAACGGTATTCGAGGGTTACCAGTGGCATGCGGATGCACTTATAGGGTTAGCAATGATTGTGAGTGGCAACCTGCTGATGTTTAACGCCCATCGTTGGGTCTGGCGGTGGCGGCAGCCTGTTTAGTGACGAATAAAGAGGTCTCTGTATTTCAGGCACGCCACAAAGCCGAATCCAAGGAGGCGCTGTGAATCTTCTGTTTATATGCAGCGAAAATAGGCTACGTAGTCCGACCGCTGAACGTGTCTTTTCGCTTATCCCGGTATTCAAACAATCGGGGCAGGCACGGGGGCGAATGCTAAAACCCCTGTTTCTTGGGATTTAATTAAGTGGGCTGACATCGTTCTGGTGATGGAGAAGAGCCACCGGGAGGAGGTAACCAAAACGTACGGGGAACTGCTAAAGGGAAAGCGGCTAGTCTGTCTGGATATTCCCGATCACTACGAGTTCATGCAGCCTGAACTCATCAAATTGCTCACGGAAAGGGTACCAGGGTATGTACAACTATCTTCAGTCGAAACATAGCGAGGAGCCAGGCTGAGCGCGGCACGCTTGGCAACATCGTGGCGACCAGCGTGGCGCCGATGAGCGTAAGGCTTGTCGGCGCGTGATGCGATGTTGTGATGCGATGTGTGATGCGATAGCTCCTAGCGGTCGCTCCTTGCGAATTTTGGGGATCGGCAACTTGGCAGCCAACACCAGCACAAAGCAGGTCAGCACAAGCACCTTGCTGCCAGTATAAATAACAAATGGGCGAGAAGGCGGATCCAGGCATTGGGGGGGCAGGCAGTGACATGGCATCGCTCCAGGGCAGGGCCGTTGACGGCCTGGCCTCACACCATCTGCAAGGACTGCTTGCGCGTTGGCGGAGGAAAGG
Organism: Vreelandella olivaria; assembly: GCA_004295565.1. Taxonomy (GTDB): domain Bacteria; phylum Pseudomonadota; class Gammaproteobacteria; order Pseudomonadales; family Halomonadaceae; genus Vreelandella; species Vreelandella olivaria. Next base: position 1,213,758 of record AP019416.1, read on the forward strand.
CGGCGTCGATCTGAGCCAGGTCATCGTCGTCGAGTCTGACGGTATCTGCCTTGGCGTTCTGTTTGAGGTGATCCAGATTTACGGCTTTGGGAATAGCGATCACCCCGGGATGGCGCAGTGACCAGGCGAGGGCGACTTGCGCGGGGGTGGCGCGGTGTTTGTCGGCGATGCGTTGTGGGATGGCGTCATGCAGTAGCGCGCCGCCCTGGCCGATGGGGCAGTAGGCCATGAGCGGCATGTTTTGCTGTGCTTGCCAGGGCAGCAGGTCGACTTCAATGCCGCGTGCTTCGGGGTTGTAGAGCACCTGATTGGTGGCACAAGCGGGCGCGTCGAGTTCTGTCAAGTCGTCAGTGTCGAAGTTGGACACGCCCCAGCGTTGGATCTTGCCCTGCTCGCGCAGCCGTTCAAAGGCTTCCACTGTTTCGCTCAGCGGGTACTGACCGCGCCAGTGCAGCAGGTAGAGATCGATAGTGTCGGTGCCCAATCGGCGCAGGCTGCGCTCGCAGGCGGCTTGAACACCCTTGGCGCTGGCGTTGTGCGGGTAAACCTTGCTGACCAGATACACCTCATCGCGCCGGTCACGGATGGCTTGGCCCACGATTTCTTCAGCACCGCCTTCCGCATACATCTCGGCGGTATCGATCAGGGTCATGCCCAGATCCAGGCCTTCCCGCAGTGCCCTGACCTCAGCACGTCGCTGCCCGGCATTCTCGCCCATATGCCAGGTGCCCTGGCCGATACGGGGTACGCTTACGCCGCCTAGTTCGATCGTTTGCATATCTCCTCCCGGTTGTGAAGCTGTTCCTACGCGTGCTCATCAAGCTGAATCGACCACCATCGAGGCAATATAAATGAGCCGCTGATACCGACCGAGCCCAGTACGTAATTCAGTCAAAGCAATTGTCAGTCAAAAATAGTCGCTCATGCCATCAGTGGCGCCACAAGGAGGCCGCCGGCCAGCCATAGCATCGCAATAACGACAAGGCTACGCAGAACCCAGGTGCCTGCCCTGCCCCTGCGCCGCCATGGTCATGATGATGCTCATGGCCATGCTCATGTCCATGGCCCGAATCAGCGTGTTTGGCCCGGTACCAGAGAAACACCAGTACCGCGGATATGGCCAGGAATATCAGGTTGAGTATGAAACCGTAATTCACCTTGAAATGGTCACGTTCCGTTGCCGTTTGTAAGGTTGCGGCATCCGGCAGCAGGCCGAACGCCGCGAAGCCGTAATGCATGATTAGGGAGACAAATACCAGCCCACAAAGCAGCAACGCTAGAATATACAGCGACATCTTCCATCCATAATATTGTGCGTTAATCCTCAGAACCGGCAGTACCACCAAATCCGAAAAATAAAGGCCATGACGCCCGCGAAGCTGACGCCGTTACCGAAAAGCACCGCCGCCAAGGGAATATTCCCCATGGAACCGATAAAGGTGAAAAAGGCAGCAAAAGGGCCGATCAACGTTTGAGCGAGCAGGGATAAAAGCCCAGATCACCTTCTGTCTGGCCAGCGCCAGGAAAAAAGCCCATGGAAGAAGCTTTCAGGCACGAAGGCGGCAATCACGCCCGCCACGGTAAAGCCGATTAACACATCCTTCCATACCATCTGCCATTCCATGACATAGGTCATGCCGATCTGCTGCCAGCCCTCACGGCTGGTCAGTTTTGACTGCCAGCTCGCCTGCTGATCGCCATGCTGATGCTCTTCATCGCCATTATGCAGCCGCTCCTGGCTTGTTTAATCAGCTTTTGGGATTGGTGATGCGAATGAAAAGCCAGGCAAAAGGATCAGCAGGATACCGCCGATATACTCAGCCACCACGAACTGCCACGCCAGGAAGATCGAGATGACGATACCCAGCTCAATCACCAAGTTGGTGGAGGCGAGCAGAAACGCAACGGAGGGCGCTAATCCAGCCCCCTTTTGGAACAGGCTACGCGTGGTGGCCAGCGCGGCAAAGCTGCAAGAACTGGAGATAAAGCCAAAGAAGGTGCCCAGCGCCATGCTGCGCGGGCCGGTTTTGCCCATGGCTTTTGCATACGTTCCTTCGTTACCAGCACTTGTATCAGGCTGCTGATGATATAACCCAGTACGAATGCCCAAAGGGCCATCCAGAAATAACCGGTACTGGTAAGCGCAGCCTGATGCCAGAGGCTGAAAAAATCCATATTGGCTCCGGTTGATTAAACACAGACCTAGTAAAAGCTAGCAAGGTTTAGCGGAATCAACAAAGGTGGCCATCTCTTATCATGGTTGCTGTAGAGGCGGCATCACCCCATCCTCAGTCACCAGCCCAGACAGGATGTTCAGCGAGCCGCTCTTCCAAAAACGCCGCAAACGCCCGTACTCGAGGTGGCACCAACTGACGCTGGGGCATCACCGCGTAGATGCCGGTTTCGGTTAATCGGTAATCCGGCAGCACCACGCTCAACTGTCCGCTGCGCAGGTATTGGTGGATGTGCCACATCGAGTGCTGTGCGATGCCCAAGCCGCCGAGTACCGCCTCAGTGAGCATTTCTCCTTGATTGCTGCGTATGCGGCCGCCTACCTGTACTGCCTCGCTTTGCCCTTGTTTATCAGTGAGATGCCAGATGTCCTGCCGACGCCGATTGCTGGAAAGTACCAGGCATTGGTGATCGATCAGGTCGCTGGGGCGTTGTGGGGCACCGTGGTGGGCCAGGTAGCTGGGAGAGGCGCACAGTACCCGCTCGTCATCGGCCAGGCGCCGAGCCACCAGGCTGGAGTCTTCCAGAATGCCAATGCGAATGCCCAGGTCATAGCCCTCGCCGACCAGGTCGACCACTTGATCCGTCAGGCTGACATCCAGGTTCAAGCGGGGTAGCGGTTAAGGAACTCCGGCAATAGCGGCGAAATATACTGACGCCCGAAGGAGTGGGGTAGGGTGACGCGCAGAGTGCCGGTGACGTTGTCGGCGCTGCCGCGTAGATTCTGGGTGAGTGTTTCCAGACCCTCCACCAAATCACGACCCTGTTCCGCCAGCGCCAGCCCTTCGGGGGTGGGGTGAAGGCGTCGGGTTGTGCGGTGCAGTAGGCGTACATTGAGGCCTTTTCCAATCGCTGAAGACGCTGGCTGGCCACGGCCACAGAGAGGTCAAGGCTGCGGGCGGCGGCGCTGATCGTGCCCAGATCCACCACGCGAAGAAAGAGGGCGATATCGCTCAGACGATCCATGATGGCCTCATTATCAATAAAATATTGAAAGTCATTACATATCCTAAAGGTATCAAGGAGGATGATGCGGGTCTAGCATTCGTCTCATCACTCCCTGATGGACGTTTTGATGATGACTTCGACCTCTTCGCGCCCGATCCCCTGGGCGCTCTACGCTTGACCATTGGTGCCTTCGGCATCGGCACCACCGAGTTCGTAATCATGGGTGTGCTGGAGCAAGTGGCCGCTGATCTGGATGTCAGTATCCGCCAAGCGGGTCTGCTGATTTCTGGCTATGCCCTGGGTGTGTTCGTGGGCGCGCCGCTGCTCACCATTGCGAGTGCCCGCTGGCCTCGCAAGAAGGTGCTGGTGGCGTTGATGGTTATTTTACCCTCGGCAATCTGGCCTGCGCGCTGGCGCCGAACTACTCGCTGCTGATGATTGCCCGGGTGGTGACCTCCTTAGCACACGGCACTTTTTTCGGCGTCGGTTCGGTGGTCGCCACTGGCCTGGTGGCGCCGGACAAACGGGCCAGTGCCATCGCCACGATGTTCACTGGCCTGACCGTGGCAACGCTACTGGGCGTGCCCGCTGGCGCCTGGTTGGGGCACGAATATGGCTGGCGCACCACCTTCTGGGCAATTACCGGCGTTGGGGTACTGGCAACCCTGGTGATCGCCCTCATGGTGCCTCGCAACAGCGGCGATGGCGAGGCATTGGGTTGGCGCAAGAGTCTGGCGTCGATCGGTCGACCCACTGTGTTGCTGGGGCTGCTGATGACTGCGCTTGGCATCGCTGGGGTGTTCACTGTGTTCACCTATATTCAGCCGATGCTGACCGGCATTGCCGGTTTCTCCCAGGAGGCGGTGTCGCTGATTCTGCTGGTATTCGGCGTCGGTATGATCGTCGGTAACCTGCTCGGTGGACGTCTCGCGGATCGCGGGCTGGCACCGGCCCTGATAATCACATTGGCAGTGCTGGCGGCGGTGCTGGGCCTGTTTCCGTTGGCGCTCGGCTATCAGTGGACAACGGTGGTGTTCGTCGGCCTGCTGGGCATGGCCGGTTTCGCCACCGTGGCGCCCTTGCAACTCTGGGTACTTAATCGGGCGGAAGGCGCGGCCAGCCTGGCGTCCAGCTTCAATATCGGTGCGTTCAACCTGGGCAACGCCATTGGTGCGGGTTTGGGCGGTGTGGTGATTGAGCGCAGCGGCAGCTTTACCGCCGTACCTGGCGCCGCCGCACTGGTGGCTCTTACTGGGCTGGCGGTGGCCGTTTGGGCCATCAAACGTGAGCATGGCGAGTCCCTTGAACCCGCCCCGGCAATTTCCTGCGAACAGGAGTGAGTGTGATGGAATATCGTTATCTAGGTCGGTCTGGTTTCAAGGTGCCTGCATTGGGTTTCGGAGCCGGTACCTTTGGTGGCAAGGGGCCGCTGTTCAGTGCCTGGGGCAATACCGATGTTGAGCAAGCGAAGCGGCTGATCGATATATGTCTGGACGCTGGGGTCAATTTGTTCGACTCCGCTGATGTTTATTCCGACGGTGCATCGGAAACGATCCTTGGTGCGGCGATCAAAGGCCGTCGTGACCGGGTGATCGTGTCCACGAAACTGTCCCTGCGCAGCGGTGAGGATGCCAATGACGTGGGTAGTTCGCGCCACCACTTGATCCGTGCCACCGAGCGCGCCCTAAAGCGGCTGGATACCGACTATATCGATGTGTTGCAACTGCATCACTTCGATGCCATGACCCCGGTGGAGGAGGTGATGTCGACGCTGGATGACCTAGTGCGGGCTGGCAAGGTGCGCTACCTGGGGGCGTCCAATTTCTCTGGTTGGCAGTTAATGAAGTCCCAGAGCGTTGCCGAGCGTTATGGCTATGCGCGCTTCGTGGCGAACCAGACCTATTACTCCCTGGTGGGTAGGGATTACGAGTGGGAGCTGATGCCGTTGGGGCAGGATCAAGGCCTGGGTGCTCTGGTGTGGAGCCCGCTGGGCTGGGGCCGCCTGACCGGTAAGATTCGGCGCGGTCAGCCACTGCCCGCCAGTAGCCGCCTTCACGAGACCGAAGGATTCGCGCCGCCGGTGTCGAACGAAAGACTGTACCGGGTACTGGACGTGTTATTCGAGATCGCTGACGAAGTCGGAAAGAGCGTGCCTCAGGTAGCGATTAACTGGTTGCTGCGCCGTCCGACGGTGTCATCGGTTCTGATGGGGGCCGGGACGAAACCCAGTTGCAGCAGAATCTCGGTGCGGTTGGCTGGCGCCTTGATGAGTCTCAGGTTGCACGGTTAGACGTGGCAAGTGCGGTGACTCCGCCTTACCCCTATTATCCCTACTGGAACGGCCAGTTCGCTGAGCGTAATCCACCTCTGGTAGGACGGGAATGAACTGAAAAAGCCGGGCCCATGCCAGCCCGGCGACGACTACCCTGGCATCGAACCCGAGGGGCGACCACCCGGTTGAGCGTGGAGCTATTTATAACCGCTGGACGGTCAACGCCAGGTTGGGCGTCAGGGGCAGCCGTGGCAGCAGCGTCGCCTGATAGGCGTGATAAAGGTCGGGCTTGACGTCGCCTTCGGCAGCGTCGATCTGCAACTTACTGTCGAGCTCCTGGTACCAGCCGCCGCGTTTGCGATCGATAAAAATGGTGTCGATGACATCCCAAAGTTGCCGATACCAGCGTTCGTAGTGAGCCTCGTCGGTGCGCCGCAGGAACGCGGCTGCGGCGGCCAGCGCCTCAGCGTGAGTCCAGTGGCGGCGTCGCAGTGAGTTTGGGCGACCCTCCCAGTCCACGGTATACACCAGCCCAGGTGCGCCGTCGGTGCGCCAGCCGTCGCGCAGGCTAGCGTCGAACAGCGCTGCTGCGTCGGTGAAAAGCCATGAAGGAGCCGTACGGCCGCGGGATTCCAGCGACGCTTCCAGGTGCAGCATCAGCCGCGACCATTCGAAACCGTGGCCCAGCGTGGCGCCATAGGGGTAGAAACCATCGTCGGGGCGGTCGGCATTGTGCTCTGGCCATTCCGACCAGTCGCCATGAAAATGCTCAAGGATGCGGTAATCCCGGAGAGCCGCGTGGCGGTGAATCAGCCGTTCGACGATGGCCAGCGCCCGATCAAGCCACTGTGGTTCGTCGCGTACGTCGGCCAGCGCCAAGCACAGCTCTACGCCGTGCATGTTGCTGTTACCGCCGCGGTAGTCGCTCAGCTCGCTCCAGTCCTGGCTGAAACTCTCCACGAAGGCCTGCTCGTCCACCGACCAGAAGCGGGTGTTAATCACCCCGACGGCCTCTTCGAGCAGAGCCGCCGCGCCGGGAATGTTGGCGTGGGTCGCAGTGGCGGCCCCAGGGCGACGAAGTGGTGGGTATAGCACTGCTTAGTGCGGTCGTCGCTGGTGGCGGGGTCGGCGCCGAACCAGCCGCCATATTGCTCGTCACGGAGCTTGCCTTCCAACGCACGAATCGCATGTTCAGACAGAGCAGCAGCGCCCGGTACGCCCTGTAGCGCTGCTAACGCACAACTGTGGGCCATACGCCCGGTGAGCATGGTGTCGGCACTGGCGCCGTGAGGGATACGCCCGTCACCATCGATCGCCGCAAAACCGCCAGAGGTCAGACGTGCCTGACGATGGAATTCGAACAGCGCAAGCCCTTCGCGGGTCAGCCAGTGGTGATGAGTGGCACTATTGAGCCAGCGCCGGGGTTTTTGATCGGTGTCGTGGTTCATCGCAGCCATGCCTTATGTGATCAAGTGGGATCTCGCCTCAGCCATTGATGATGGTGCCGCCGTTTGGGTGGATCGTCTGACCGCTAATGAAGGAAGCATCCTGGCTGGCCAGAAACACAAAGACCGGGCCGAGTTCGCTGGGCTGACCGGCACGGCCCATCGGTGTATCCTCACCGAAGCCTTCCAGCCACTGTGAATCGTGGGCGCCTAGGGTGGCGGGCTGCAGCGGCGTCCAGACCGGGCCGGGCGCCACGGCGTTGACACGAATGCCGCGCCCTACTACTTGATTCGACAGGCTACGAGTGAAGCTGATGATTGCGCCCTTGGTAGCGGAGTAATCGACAAGAATTTCGGGGCCGACATAGGCATTGATAGAGGCGTTGTTGATAATCGAGTCACCCTCGCTCAGGTGCGGCAGCGCCGCCTTGGCGAGGTAGAACTGGCTGTGCATATTGACCTCGAACATCCGACGCCACTGCTCATCGGGCAGCTCGGTGAGATCTTCGCTAACCCACTGCGTACCGGCGTTATTGATCAGCACATTGATCCCGCCCAGGTTATCCACCGTCTCGTCGATGCAGAAACGGCAGAAGTTGGCATCCGACAGGTCACCTTCGATCAGGTGACAGCGGCGTCCTTCCGCCTCTACCAAACGCTTGGCTTCATTGGCGTCCTCGGTTTCACTGAGGTAGGCGATAGCCACGTCGGCCCCCTTCGCGAGCGAAGTGGATCGCCACTGAACGACCGATACCACTATCGCCACCAGTGATTAGCGCGACCTTGCCAGCGAGTTTGTCGGCGCCCTTGTATCCGTCGCGGATCATCTCGGCCGCTGGATTCATAGCGGCCTCGCTGCCGGGTAGTGTCTGTGCTTGAGCGTGGATCTTGGGATTACTGACCATGTTCACCTCCATGTGGTATATGAAGTCACGACAACAGGCTGTGCCTGTTCCTAACGTAGACTTTGATCTACATCATCACAAGGTCGCTTATCGATGGAAGGCTATAGTGGAGCAGTTACTCAAGGGGAAGAGGTTAGTCTGCCTGGATATTCCCGACCACTACGAGCTAATGCAGCCTGAACTTATCACCTTGCTCAAGGAAAGGGTTCCTGAGTATGTGCGGTTGTCGGCAGTCGAAACATAGCGAGGAGTTGGTGCGCCGTAGGATTGAGAATAGCGCTGACGAGTCGTTCTCCGCTCGTTTCAGGGTTATATGAAATTATACTTATTAAAATCCTGGTTTTTTAAAGCTTTGGTCAGGTAAAGTTTATTTTGACTGCTATGAGCCATAATCAGGAGAGAAGCATGTATCGAGTAGTGATCGTTCTATGTATATTTTTAGCGGGCTGTACCACAAAACTGTGGGAGCCCAAGCCTGAGAGAGTGATGGCCGTTAACGGCTTCTACGTTAATAAAGAAACGAACGATTTAGTGGTCACCACGCGGCGTGAAGCGTTTTATTTCCCTCTCAGCAGCAACTTGGCCAGGCGCTGATGCTCAGCCGAGACGTTGAGTTTCTTCCCGAATTTAGCGGCTTCTCGCTCTCTAGCGCCAATGTGGTGACCGGCAGCATTAAGCTCACACTACATGAACAGAACCCTTCAGCCGAACTTGTCAGTCAATTAACCGCATTGGGCTTTACGAAAAACCCTGTCACCGATAGCTTCCAGTTGATACGGGAGATTAGAGGCGAGCGATATACCATTGAAGGAAGTTTGCCGCTTGAAAAGCTTGAAAACGAGTATCAAGTCAGTATGAGCATACCCAGGGGCCCATCGATACAGCCGGACGTGTTATTGCAACGCCTGTAGCCATTACGTTTGATGCGGCCGCAACGGCCGTGGCAATTCCCTCTCTTCGCACTCTTTGCGGTGTCACAGGGCTTGCTTGGGCCATGAGTAAACAGAGTGTCTTAACGAGCGCACAGGGGAAGTTTAAAAACAGTTGCCTATAGAGTCAGACTAATAAGGCTTTTTCTGCAAAGTCGGCGTGCGCAGGCCAGGCAAGGCCACAACCTATTAAAAGAATCGGCTTCGCGTGCGAATTTACGGATTGTCAATGAGTTCTTTGATTGGGCTCGTGCACGAACCGATTCTTATCGCCGTATGGCCAAGCGTAATCATAACGCCGTCGACCAGTTCGACCCAGTGGCCGACGAACTTGCCCATGCAGTGTCTCGTCAGCGAGACCATAACTGTTGGATACGTCGTATCATCGACTGAATGATCCGCCGCTTAGCCTCGTGCTGATCCAGCCGCACCCGCTCAAGATCAACGCCTCCCCGCCCATCGCGGTATCTGGAAGGGATGCTTTCCTTGAGCGAGTCGTCGGCACTTCCTTTGCCATGTCATCGTTATCGCTGTGGGATAACAAGTCGCGGAGTTGAAAGTTCTGCTCTTTTCTTGAGTTCAACATGTTCCTGCCCTCTATTGCGTCGTCACTGGTGACGGGATGATGGCGTGGTCTCATAGGTTCAGGTTCATGCTAGTCTTGTTCTAAACTGCAAGGTATTCCATAAAAGTGAGCATTAACTTTGCAAAAACGAACAGGCAAGAATCTCAGGCAATCTTCTGCCATGACACAGAAAACAAGAAGTCACTTGGCGTGGAATGACTTTGAGGTCGTCCTGGCAATCGCGAACGCAGGGTCGCTGTCGGGTGCTTCACGCACTCTGGGCGTCAGCCACGCCACGGTTTTCCGGCGGCTGGGTGATATCGAACAACGTCTGGGTGTTTCTCTTTTGAAAGAAGCCGAACCGGCTATCGGCCAACGCTTGCTGGCGAAGAGCTTGCCGGCACCGCCCGAATAATGGATGAAGCCGCCTTGGACGCCGAACGCAAAGTCGCCGGGCGCGACTTGGCGCCGAGTGGGGAAATTTGGGCTACCACAACGGACTCTTTGTTGATGGGACTGCTCTCTCCTCTGTTCACGCAGTTTCAGCATAAATATCCAGGCATCGTGCTGGATGTCGCCGTATCCAACCAGCTGTTCAATCTGACGCGCCGAGAAGCTGACGTCGCCATCCGTCCCTCCAACGCTCCCCCTGAAAATCTGATTGGGCGACCGCTGACCGCTATTGGGCAAGCTGTCTACGCACACCGAAGCCTCAATTTGACACCAGGGGCGTCCATCAAGGCTCTTGCTAGCCAACCCTGGATTGGTTCTGGATCACGATTGCAGGACTCAGCACTGGATCAGTGGATGGATAAGCACGCGCTGAAACCGGCCTGTGTCTACCGTGTGGATACCCTGGTCAATATACTCAGCGCTGTTCGTTCCGGTATGGGATTGGCCGTTCTGCCCTGCTATCTTGCCGACGAAGATCCCAACATTATCCAGCTCACTGATCCCATCCCCGAGCTGGAGTACGGCTTGTGGTTTCTGATGCATCCGGATCTACGTGGTGTAGTAAGGATTCATGCTTTTATGGACTTTCTAACAGAAGCTGTTCGTGCACAGAAACAACGCTTGGCCGGGCCATTATTAGGCATGCCTCGATGCGTACAATCGCCGCTTGGCGAAGTTATCAGTGCTGACGCAACTCAAAGTCACCCATGAAATACATAGGAGAGTGGGGTAATGGCAACCACTAAACAGCCGCTACCAAGTATCGTATCTTCAGAAGAGTGGAAATTAGCGCTGGATCAGCTTCTTATAAAAGAAAGCGCTGACCCGAGCACGCGATGCCTTGAGCGCTGAGCGTAGAAAGCTACCCATGGTGAAAGTAGACAAAAACTACGAATTCCATGGCGACGAAGGCCCCATATCCTTCCTCGAATTGTTCGCTGGGCGCCGTCAACTCATTGTGTATCACTTTATGTACGCGCCTGATTGGAAAGCGGGGTGCGACGGGTGTTCGTGGGTTGCTGACGCCATGACCCACCAGCCCATCTGCATGCGCGTGATACCTCGCTGGTGATGGTGTCACGCGCTCCCTTAGAGAAAATTCAGCAGTACAAAACGCGTATGGGTTGGACGATTCCCTGGTACTCCTCTTTTGAAAGCGACTTTAACTATGATGTTGGGGTGACGACAGCGGAGGGAGAAAGGCACGGCGCCAGCGTATTTCTTCGCGACGGAGACGACATATATCGCACTTATTTTACCGGGGCGCGTGGCGTCGAGTATTTAGGTAGCTTCTGGACGTACCTGGATTTAACACCCTATGGTCGCCAGGAAACGTGGGAAGACTCTCCGGAAGGCTGGCCTCAGACTAAACCGTATGAATGGAACCGCCGCCATGACGAGTATGATGTTTAACGTTGGCAGCGTTTACACTTGGAATTATCGGTACTGAGTTTGAGTATGGAGCTGTCGCCTTCTTTGATCTGAATGCTGGATTGAAGCTGGCGCTCTGGCCAAGAGACAGCATCTCCCATGATTCTGGTTTGCCGAAGGGCGATATATCACCTTTGACTCAACTGTCGTTTAAAACGAAGTCAGTCCATTCCAGTCTTAATATTCCATCCAGTGTCGCTATGCGGAGCGGCTGAAATCGGGTTCTAGGGTAATGAAAGCTACCAGTGAATTTATCACAAGCCTCAGCGACGTATTTGCGCTATTTGGTGCAATAGAAACTAAGCGCATGTTTGGAGGGTATGGCGTTTATCGTGATGGTCTTATGTTTGCGCTCGTGGCTGATGATGTTCTTTACCTCAAAGCGGATGGAAGTTCGGTAGGCGCCTTTATCGAGTTGGGAATGGAGCCGTTTGAATACGCGAAAAAGGGTAAAAGGGTGCAAATGGCTTATTACGCTGCGCCCGAGGAAATCTTTGAAAATCCAATTCACGCCCAGGAATGGGCCGATCGTGCTTATGCAACAGCATTGCGGGCGAAACGCCTGAAGGGGAAGGCCAGTTCCAAGAGAGCGTGAGCAGGCAATCATATCTCTATCAAAGAGTAGAATGGACTAAACACTCGCCTTAATTATCGTTGTAATGGCTCCCTATAAGTCGTCCCCTTTTTATTTATATCGTGGACTTCTCCCGGAGCAGTGTGCACAACGGCTCGCTACGCCGTAACAGGACTCCGATGTAATCAGCATCTTCGTACCCGCGTAATATAGCAAGTTTCGGGTCGGCACCAGGTAAGCGGCTTCTTATGATCTTCGCTGTTGATGAGGAGTTCTTCCTATCTCGGAACAGTGATGGAGGTCATAAAGATGAGTGCACTCGACAATAAAGTCGCCATTGTTACTGGTGCCAGCGCAGGCATTGGCAGAGCGACAGCCCGGCTTTTTGCTAAGGAAGGGGCTAGTGTCGTGGTAGCGGCCAGAAGAGCGTCAGAGCTGGATACACTGGTGGATGCCATAAAAGAGGAGGGTGGCCAAGCGTTAGCAGTGGCTGGCGATGTAGGTGATGAGTATTTCGCCAAAAAGCTCGTTGATGAGACGCTCGCGCGGTTTGGTCAACTGGACGTAGCCTTTAACAACGCAGGCATTTTAGGTGCGATGGGGCCAGTGCCCGAGATGTCATTGGCCGATTGGGATCAGGTAATCACGACCAATTTAACGAGCGCTTTTCTGGCCGCTAAGTATCAACTACCTGCCATGCGGTCGGCTGGCGGTGGCTCGTTAATTTTCACGTCAACCTTTGTTGGCCATACTGCTGGAATGCCTGGGATGGCGGCTTATGCATCCAGTAAAGCGGGGCTAGTTGGACTGACGCAAGTCCTTGCTTGCGAATATGGTTCTCACAACATTCGAGTGAATGCATTACTACCGGGCGGAACGGATACCGCAGCAGCCAGGGAATTTGCTAACACCCCGAAACGTTAGCGTTCGTAGCCAACTTACATGCCATGAAGCGGACGGCAAAGCCTGAAGAAATTGCCCAATCTGCTCTCTACCTGGCTTCTGATGCCTCCAGCTTTACAACAGGGTCTGCGTTGTTAGTAGATGGTGGGGTGTCAATAAATCGTGTCTGAAGATAGGGCCGCACTCTGGTTATAATCAGATTTAGAGGCCATGAGCTATCATCCGTACATGGCGACAGGCAGTCCGCTCCGGAGGAGGGACTGCCCTTTAAATTGGAGTGCTGTTAATTGCCAGGGTAAAAATTATGACATAACGGGCCGACGTCACCCCTTGATTGAGCCACGCCTGCCCACTGGGTGGTCTCGTCAACAGAAGAGCCGGGCAGCTTCACTCTCCCCGGCTCTCTTGCTATCAGACCGGGCGTTTTGAGCGTGGCCCAAACGACAGCACAAGCAGTGTTCCCAGGCTGGTAGTGATCAGGGCTAATAGCGGCCCACCTAAAGCGCCGAGGTAATCCACTAATATACCACCGCCTATGGCGCCACTGGCGATAGCAACCTGAAAGGCGGCAACTATCAAACCCCTGCAGCTTCAACTTGATCCGGTGCAGCACGAACTATCCAGGTTTGAAATCCGATTGGAAAAGCACCGAAAGCAAACCCCACAATGCGATAGACACGGCAGTAACGCTGGCCAGACTGCCCGCGAACAGTAGCGTAATGGTGATCGCAATAATGAGTGCCCCACCAAAGATAATGGCGTTGCGCTCGCTACGCTCCGCGATAAATGCACCGGCGAAATTGCCAAAAAAACCACCAATACCAAAGCCGAGCAGTACCGCAGAGATTGCACTGACGGATAATTGCGCCACCTCTTCAAGGAGCGGTCGTATGTAGGTAAATCCGGCAAAATGGCCTGAAATCATCAGCACTACGGCTAACAGCACAACGCGAACCTGCGTGCGTTGAAGCAGTTGGAAGAGAGTGCGCAGGCTTGGGTTATCTTTTGGCGGCATAGCGGGAATGGTGAAAAGCTGAGTCACCAGCGTTATCAGACTAAGGAAACCAGCGGCAATAAACGCACTTCGCCACCCCAGAGACCACCGATATAGGCGCCCAAAGGCGCTGCACAAACGGTAGCGACAGACACACCGGTCAAAACAATAGACATGGCGCGTGCGAACAGATTATCGGGCACCATGCGCATGGCCATCGCCGCGGCCATCGACCAGAACCCTCCCAAGGCAATTCCCAGCAGTACTCGCGCAAAAATTAAAACAAAAAGCTACTCGCCGTTGCCGCCAAAGCATTGGAAACGACAAGCAGCAGCGTTAAAAAAAGCAGCACAAACCTGCGATCAAAATTGCGGGTCGGGAGAGTGTTAGCGCGGCAAGCGCGGCGACCGCAGCAGTAGCCGTAACCGCCTGACCCGCGGCGCCAACGGAAATATTGAGGTCTGCTGCCATGGCCGTCAGCAGGCTGGCCGGTAAAAATTCGGCAGTCACTAAACCAAAAACCCCCAGCGCGAGGCTGACAATACCCATCCAATTGGCTGGGGCGGGTTCAGCGGTGGGCGATGCTGTTAGTAACGACTGGCTGGCGGAGCAAGTGGTGTTGTTCATTGCATGCCTACTAAAGTGTTAGTTGAAGCTGCAGTGTAAAATTAGGGGTTTGGCTTTTCTATGGTGTAAAATCCATAAAGCATGACTATTTGTCCAAATCGAGTCCATTAACATGCGCGACACCTTAACTGAAATCCTGCTCGGCTTGCGTCTTGAGGGCGTGGAGTATGGGCGCTGCCTACTGCGCGCCCCTTGGGCCGTCGCAACCTCTGCCCAGCCAGCAGCACATTTTCATTTTGTGGCTCAAGGCGGGTGCTGGTTGCGCACCGAGACAACCGAGTGGACATACCTGAACGCTGGCGATGCGGTGCTCTTTCCGCGTGGAGCGTCCCACGTAATGGCCAGCTCGCAGGACGTGCCTGCAGTGGATAAGGCTACGTTGGCTCGTAGGCCAGTCTCTGAGAATATTTATCTGGTGAACAGTGAGTCCAAAGAGGGTGATATTGAGCCGGATGTGCTTTTCTGTGGTGCCATGCACTTCAATCTCGACCCGCTACATCCACTGATCGCGATGATGCCTGACATGATGCGCGCAAGCGATCTGGCGAAACGTGACCCCTCGGTACCTGCCTTACTGGAGGCAATGGAGCGAGAGATTAGTCTGGATCGGATCGGTGCCTGCGGCATACTTGCCCGTTTGGCCGATGTGCTGGCCGCCAGTATTATTCGCGCTTGGATTGAGTGCGCCTGCAGCGACGACTCAAGTGGTTGGATTGCAGCCGTGCGCTGCCCTCAACTAGGCAAGGTGCTGGCAGCTATCCATACCCAACCGGAGCGCGATTGGTCAGTCGCCGAGTTAGCGGATGTTATGGGGCTTCGCGCTCAAGCTTTAACGATAAGTTCAGCCGGATGTTAGGTGTGTCTCCCGCCAAGTATGTGGCGCGGGTAAAGATGTTTCAGGCTCGACAGTGGATAGCGCGGGACAATATGCGCATTGCCGTGGCCGCGAACCGGCTTGGCTATGACTCCGAAGCCTCATTCAGTCGTGCGTTCAAACGCATTATTGGACACCCACCGAGTGAGGCACGTGAAGCAGAGACCGCGTGATGGTTAAATTTTGCTTCAATACCCGGTGAGTTGCTGAACGGCTTCCCGATAAGATACTTGAGCAAGCACAGTCTGCGTTTACGCAAGGTATAAATATGGCCGCCGCACTAAGTGGCGTCACCGTTTTGGCGCTTGTATTGATTAAGACGGGCTTCCAAGTTTAAAAGGGATCAAGGTTATAAATTGCTGGCTAAGCATTAAAAAAAGCCGTGTGCTCCGCCAACACCGCTAAGCCAATCCCGATTAACACAACACCACCGATAAGCTCCGCCCAGTGGCCAACAAACTTACCGAGTTTATGGCCCAGCAGGGTGCCGATAGAGGCCATTACCGTAGTAGCGAGGCCGATAGCAAGGCTGGTAGCGATAATACTGGCATCAATAAAGGCAAGGCTGGCGCCAACGGCCATGGCATCCAGGCTGGTGGCCGTTGCAGTGAGTACCAGTAGCCAGAGCGTTTGTTGACGATGCTCTATTTTGTCTTCTTTTTTGAGCCCGGCGTAAATCATATGCAGGCCTATGGCGGAAAGCAGGGTAAAGGCCACCCAGTGATCCCAGGCTTGCACGTACTGCTGTGAGGCCTTTCCTGCTACCCAGCCAAGAACAGGTGTAATTGCCTCGATAATGCCGAATACCAGGCCAATGCCAATAGCGTGGCGGAACCGGGGCTTGGTTAGCTCTGCGCCTTTGCTGATAGAAGCGGCAAAGGCATCCGCCGACATGGAAACGGCCAGGAATATTAAGGCAATCGGCGTCATGGAATATAAACTCGCTCGCTGGGAAAGTACCGAGAATATCCACTCGTCTACAGAGCGGTAACGCTATGCTTGAGTGAAGCGGTCGGGTATTCAATAGCGATGAATCCTACCACGATTTATTAAACAAACAAGACATAGTCTTAAAAATAAAGTTTGTAATAGTGAACTAGTATAGCCTTGGCTAATAATGTCTGTATTAGCTTGTTTTCTTGGCTTTTAGTATGTTCTTAATAGTTTTTTTGAGAAGCTTTGTTGTTTTTTGGGTTTTATGGAGTGGCTGTTTTAAGTTCTGGGCTTATTAAAAGTTTTATATGGTTTTAACTTAAGAGCTTTACAGTTTGTACGCCGTAAGCTGGCGGGTAGGGAAATGAACAGGTGCCAATCGCGAAGACAGTGTACGTTCAAAGCCTAGGCGGGCAGCGGCGTCGCTCGAGCGCCACGCAACTGGCTAACATCAGCCCGGGGCGGGGCGCCAAACATTCGGCTATATTCGCGGCTGAAGTGGGAGGGGCTTTCGTAACCCACCCGGTAGCTGGCGGTGGCCGCTTCCAGCCCCTCGGCCAGCATCAGTCGCCGGGCTTCGTGTAGGCGCAACTTTTCTGAAACTGGAGCGGCGACATGCGAGTGACTTCGCGGAAGCTGTGGTACAGCGTCGATTCACTCATATTGGCAGTGGCTGCCAACTCGCGGATACGCAGAGGCTGGGTGAAGTTCTCCTTGAGGGTATAGATGACCCGCGCGATCCGGTTAGCCTGGGAATCCGTGGCAGCGAATCGGCGCATGCGTGGACCCAACCCTCCCATCAGCGCACGGTAGATCAGCTCTCGCCGGGCCAGCGGCGAAAGCACCTTTATATCTTCCGGGGAGTCCAGCAGGCTTAGCAGTCGGTAAAGTGCTTCCTGCATACGTACATCCATGGGCGCCGAGCTAAGACCACAGTCTATCTCAGAGCAGATGGCTTCATTACCCTCAGGCGGTGCCTTATCGCCCAGCTCCAGTATCAGCCCGGCCACCTCTTGGGGATCCACCGAGACTTTGACCGCCAGGTAGGGCTGCTCAGGGGTCGCGTGGTCAATCCTGCCCAGCACCGGTAGGTGAATGGCGCTTGCCATATAACTCGGCCCACTGTAGACGATCTCCTTGTCGCCCAACTGCACGGTCTTGCTACCTTGAATGACAAAGCAGATACACGGTTCATAGACTGCTGAGCAGTAGCTAGTGGCAGAATCTGCACGCACCAGTTGCACCTCGGCAATCGCCGTATCCTGAAGCTCCTCAAGCGGGCTCCAGCGACGGGCAACGCTGATCAACTGTTGCGACAGGTTGTCGCTGAGCTGGACAATCTGCTCAGGCAAGATAGTGGTCAATGGCTCTCCTCCCTAGTCGTTCGCAGTATATGCCTTCGCTGGGTAAATCGGAGGCTTTTTCAATTGATTTTGCAGAATCAGGCAAGCACCGCGCAGAAACCGGCAACCCGTGCCAGGTGTCACCAAACGGTCATGATGCTTGAACATCGAAACAGCGTGACGATTCAAAGACCCTACCAAGTGAAGCCTTTCACACCTCACGACAGAATTAGGCAATCTTCTCGCAGGAACCCGATACCCTCTTCGCCCCGCACACCCTATGGTAAGCATTCTCTGGTAGGTGTTTCACATTCAGCTCGACCCTGCCAGTCCGCCAGCCCTCCTTACTATAACAACACCACTGTCGATTCTGGCGCTACTCAAGCGACTAGATAAAAGCTGACCGCTCACGCGGTACGAAATAGATCACCAACGCTGCTATCGGTCTCCGGTAGCCATTGAGCAAGTCATCATGGGAAGTTTGAATCAAAGAGCTCGCACAACAAGTGGCCGGGGGATCCTCCCGTTTTTGCTGTTAATGGCTTTACTGGCGGGATGTGAAGCCAAGAGCGAGGAGGCAGCGACTGCGCCACCACCGCCGCCAGACGTCGACGTGGTGAATATCGTTGCTCAACCGGTCGTGTTGAGTGAGTCGTTCACCGGGCGGGTAGAAGCGGCTGAAACGGTTGAGCTAAGGCCCAGAGTCAGCGGCTATATCGAGGAAGTGGCGTTCGAGGAGGGCGAGCTGGTGGAGCAGGGAGATCTGCTGTTCCAGATTGATCCTCGGCCCTATCAGGCGCGTGTCGGCGCCGCCCAGGCTGAGCTTGCCCAAGCCAGGAGCCAACTGGCCCAGGCTGGAAGCGAAGCCGAGCGTGCCCGTGTGTTACTGGGGCGCCAGGCTATTTCCCAGGAGGTGCATGATCAGCGTCAATCAGCCCTGAGTAACGCTCGTGCCATGGTCGATGCCGCCGAGGCAGCGTTACAGACCGCCGAGCTTGATCTTGAATACACCCGCGTTACAGCACCGGTCAGTGGCCGTGCCGGTCGGGCGATGGTCACTCGCGGTAACCTGGCCAACGCCGATCAGAGCCTGTTGACCACGCTGGTCACCATCGATCCGATCCACGTCTACTTCGAGGCGGACGAGCAGGCCGCGTTTGCCAGCCATGCACTACTGAGTGGAGAGGGGCCGAACAGCCTGAAGATCGAACTGGGTGGCGACGCCACGCGGCAGTTCACTGGCACCCTGGACTTTATCGACAACCGTTTGAACCCTAACACCGGCACTCTGCAATTCCGGGCGCTGTTGGCCAATCCCGATGGCCGCATTCGTCCTGGGGAGTTTGCGCGGGTCGAAATGCCGGTCGCGCGGTTGGAGCAAGCATTGCTGGTGGATGGCAAGGCGGTGCTGACCGACCAGGATCGCCGCTACGTCTACGTGGTGGATGAGAACAATCTGGCCCAGCGGCGCCCGGTCGCCACAGGGCGGCAGGTGGATGAACGCACGGTTATCAGCGAAGGGCTCACCGCTGGCGATCGGGTAATCGTCAACGGGGTGCAAAAGTCTTTATGCCGGGCATGGAAGTGAGCCCTCAAACGGTGTCCGCCGCCCCGGCGGCTGACGCTCAACCCGCCATTGCTGCCAGGGAGGACTAAACCGCCATGAATTTCTCGCGTTTCTTCGTGGACCGACCGATATTTGCGGCGGTGCTGTCGATCATTATTCTGGCGGTGGGGCTGATCTCGATTCCCAACCTGCCGATCAGCGAGTACCCGGATGTCGTGCCGCCCTCCGTGGTGGTGCGCACGGTTTACCCCGGCGCCAACCCGAAGGAGATCGCCGAAACGGTCGCCACGCCCCTGGAAGAGGCCATCAATGGCGTTGAGGACATGATGTACCTCAAGTCCGTGGCGGGCTCCGATGGTGTGCTGCAGATGACCGTTACCTTCCGCCCGGGTACCGATGCCGAGCAGGCCGCCGTCCGGGTGCAAAACAGAGTTAGTCAGGCCGAGGCAAGGCTGCCGGAAGCCGTGCGCCGTCAAGGCGTCACCACCCAGAAGCAGTCACCCACGTTTCTGATGGTCGTTCACCTGACCTCGCCCAGCGGCGAATACGACACCCTCTACCTGCGTAACTATGTGCGACTGAATGTCCGCGACCGCCTGGCCCGGCTCGAAGGGATCGGGGATGCACAGATATTCGGCGGGGAGACTATGCCATGCGCGCGTGGCTCGATCCCGAACGAATAGCCGCCCGCGGCCTGACAGCCAGTGACGTGGTTGGCGCCATGAGAGAGCAGAACGTGCAGGTCTCCGCCGGGCAGTTGGGAGCCGAACCCATTGAAGAGAGTGACTTCCTCACCCTGATCAACGCCCGAGGGCGGCTGGAAACGGTGGAGGAGTTTGGCGACATCGTGCTGAAGCGCGGTGAGGGCGGCGAGATCCTCAGGCTTGCGGATGTGGCCCGGCTGGAAATGGGCGCCGGAGACTATACGCTGCGCTCGCAGTTGGACGGCAACAACGCCGTGGGGTAGGGATATTCCAGGCACCGGGGGCCAATGCGCTGGAGATTCGCGAGCAGGTCATCGCCACCATGGACGAGCTGTCCGAACAGTTTCCGGACGGCGTGGAGTATGAAGCGGTCTACGACACCACCATCTTCGTCAATGATTCGATAAAGTCGGTGATTGCCACCCTGCTGGAAGCCGTGATGCTGGTGGTGCTGGTCGTCACGCTGTTCCTGCAGACCTGGCGTGCCTCCATTATCCCTCTGCTGGCGGTGCCGGTATCGGTGATCGGCACGTTCGCGGCGCTCTACCTGCTGGGTTACTCCATTAACACGCTGACCCTGTTTGGCCTGGTGTTGGCCATCGGTATCGTGGTGGACGACGCCATCGTGGTGGTGGAAAACGTGGAGCGGAATATCGAGGAGGGTCTAAAGCCTCAGGCCGCCGCTCATCAGGCCATGCGGGAAGTCTCCGGGCCTATCATCGCGGTGGGGCTGGTGCTGTGTGCGGTGTTTATTCCTATGGCCTTCCTGTCGGGGGTGACCGGTCAATTCTATAGCCAGTTTGCGGTGACGATAGCCATCTCCACGGTGATCTCCACCATCAACTCGCTGACCCTGTCACCCGCGCTGGCCGCGATGCTGCTCAAGCCCCATGACGCGCCCAAGGATCGACTCACCCGGGTGATTGATGCGCTGTTCGGCTGGATTTTCCGTCCCTTCAACCGCTTC
The DNA here is from genome assembly GCA_004295565.1 of Vreelandella olivaria. Taxonomy (GTDB): domain Bacteria; phylum Pseudomonadota; class Gammaproteobacteria; order Pseudomonadales; family Halomonadaceae; genus Vreelandella; species Vreelandella olivaria. The sequence continues at coordinate 1,234,424 of AP019416.1, forward strand.
TTTAACGCCAGCTCCAACAAGTACCAGGGCGGCGTGGCTCGCTCCCTGAAGCATCGTGGCGCGGTCTTTGTGGTCTACGCGCTGTTGTTGCTGGGCACTGGAGTGATGTTCAAGGCGGTGCCGCCTGGGTTTATCCCGGTGCAGGACAAGCTGTACCTGATTGCTGGCGTCATCCTGCCGGAAGGGGCGTCCCTGGAGCGAACCGACCAGATGCTTCAGGACGTCGTAGATATCGCCATGGAGACCGAGGGCGTGGAGCACGCCATCGCCTTTCCCCGGCCTGAACGCGCTGCAGTTCACCAACACCTCCAACACCGGGGTAGCCTTTCTAACCCTCAGCGCCTTTGGTGAGCGCAGCCTCAGTGCTGCGGAGATAAACGCCCGCATCAACCAGGGCATTGGTGGCTTGAAAGAAGGCTTTGCGTTTTCCTTTATGCCGCCGCCAATTCTGGGCCTGGGCAACGGGTCAGGCTTCCAGCTGTTTATCGAGGATCGCGGTAACCTTGGCTATGGGGCATTGCAGCAGGCGGTGAACCAGCTCCAGGGCGCGATTGCGCAAACGCCGGGGATGGGATTCCCGATCAGCAGCTATCAATCCAACGTCCCGCAGCTGGATGCCGAAGTGGATCGTCTGAGAGCCAAGGCCCAGGGTGTGCCTCTGACGGAGTTATTCGACACCCTGCAGACCTATCTGGGTTCGACCTATGTGAACGACTTCAACCGCTTTGGCCGCACCTGGCAGGTGATCGCCCAGGCGGACGCTCCTTATCGGGCCAGCGTGGAAGACATCGCCCGGCTGCGCACCCGTAACGACCAGGGCGAAATGGTGCCCATCGGCACGATGGTGGATATCCGTCAAACCTTCGGCCCCGACCCGGTATTGCGCTACAACGGCTACCCGGCGGCGGATCTGGCCGGTGAGTTCGACCCCGCGTGCTCTCTTCCGCCCAGGCGATGGATGCCATCAACGCCCTTGCTGAAGAGGTGCTGCCGCCGGGCATGGCGCTTGAGTGGACGGATCTGAGCTACCAGCAGTCCACCCAGGGTAACGCGGCGCTGGTGGTCTTCCCGCTGTCGATCCTGCTGGTATTCCTGGTGCTGGCGGCGCTTTACGAGAGCTGGACGCTACCGCTGGCGGTGATTCTGATCGTACCCATGTCGATGCTCGCAGCGCTGATTGGCGTCTGGTTTGGCGGGGGCGATAACAACATCTTCGTGCAGGTGGGGCTGGTGGTGCTAATTGGCCTGGCGTGTAAGAACGCCATCCTGATCGTGGAGTTCGCCCGGGAGCTGGAGCTGCAGGGCAAGGGCGTGGTGGAAGCGGCCCTGGAAGCCTGTCGGTTGCGGCTGCGGCCGATCATCATGACCTCGATCGCCTTCACGGCGGCGGTGTTACCTTCGGTAGTGGCCACTGGCGCAGGCGCCGAGGTACGTGCGGCGCTGGGTACGGCGGTGTTTGCCGGCATGATTGGGGTGACGGTGTTCGGCCTGTTCCTGACCCCGGTATTCTATGTGGCGCTGCGCAAGCTCTCCGGTTCTCGGCCGCTTGTTAGCCATCACAGCGCTAATTTGGAGACCGATAAGAGCGCCGGTCAGGGTGACTTACCTGAAGTTAGTCGTTATTAATCAAAATTAGCCTTGTTGTATAAAGCCCACTGCACCACTTTTGCTAATCAAGCATCAGCTGGGCAGTGGGTTTTGCCTTCCGTTTAGACATCTGCTTGTTTATGGCTGTCGTAAACCGCAAGTTCTAGTGCCAAATCTTATCCATGTGTTAATGCACTTGTTTATTCTAATAATTCATTTTGGTGCGTTTGATTGATCACACGCTTTATTGTAGTGCGCTTTAATGGCCTTAAGGGGGGCTGAAAACAGCGTTGTGTGGCGTGAAAATTTATTTCACTTAACCCTTGGTGATATGCTATTTTTAGAAAAAATACTCAAAATAATCTCTGTGGGGAAATAAATTGCTTATTGACCGATTTGATTTAAAAATTCTTGAACAGCTTCAGCGCGATGATACTCTTTCTATAGCGCAGCTTGCAGAGGGGATTGGTCTCTCTGTTACGCCATGCTGGCGGCGAATACAAAGACTGGAAAAAGACGGCGTCATTGAAAAAGAATTGCCGTACTGAACCCTGAAAAGCTGGATCTTAGTCTCACCGTGTTTGTGATGGTTAAAACGGATAAACATAACCAAGCGTGGCTTAACGCATTTCAGGAAACCGTTAAGGACTTTCCTGAAATCGTAGAAGTCAATCGTTTGGCAGGTGAGTACGACTACTTACTCAAGGTCATTACGCGCAATAACCAGTCTTATGACGCCTTTTATAAAAGGCTTATTGCGAGAATAGAGCTTAGTAATGTCACATCGTGCTTCTCAATGGAACAAGTCAAGAAAACCAACGAGCTCCCCCTCGGTGATCTCTCATGAATGGATGGAGCGCCTGCAGAGCGGGGTGATTGGAGAGGGCAGTCGATTCCTGGGCCATTCGGCACCTGCCCCTTGCTTTATGCCGACTACACCGCTTCAGGAAGGGCGCTTGATATCGTGGAGCGTGCGATTCAGGAAGATGTGCTGCCTCTTTACGCCAACACCCATACCGAAACCTCTTACACCGGCAAGATGACCACGCGGCTGCGGGAAGGCGCCCGCCAGGCAGTCGCGGAATCGGTCGGTGCCAATGACGACTATGCGGTTATTTTTGCTGGCGCCGGGGCGACGGCGGCGATAGATCGCTGCTGCCGGATTCTTGAACTGACGCCAGGGCAGAGTGCTTCGCAAGCAGCCAAGCCTGTGGTGTTTGTTGGTCCCTACGAGCATCACTCCAATGATCTGATGTGGCGAGAGTGTGATGTGGACGTGGTACGCATTCCGCTAGGCAGCCATGGTCTCCCTGATCTCATGGTGCTTGAACAGAAGTTGCAGGCCTATGCACAACGGGATATCAAAGTGGTAGCGTTTTCGGCCGCCTCCAACGTAACGGGCATTTTGACGCCGGTGCAACAAGTGGCAATGCTAGCGCATCAATACGGCGGCCTGGCTATCTTCGACTATGCGGCGAGTGGGCCCTATGTGAAGATCAATATGGCTGGCAGCGGTGACGATGATCACCTGGATGCCATTTTTCTGTCTCCCCATAAGTTTGTCGGCGGGCCGGGCAGTTCCGGCGTATTGGTGATTCGCAAAGCCCTGTGCCGCAATGCCAAGCCATCCATCGCCGGGGGCGGCACAGTCTCCTACGTGACGGCGGATATCACCGTTATGTGCGCGATGTTGAGCGCCGGGAGGCGGGTACGCCCAATATCCTGGGTGATATTCGCGCCGGGCTGGCGTTTCGTATTAAGGAAAGCGTTGGGGTCGAGGCGATTGAGTCGCGCGAGAAAGCGCTAGTGGCGATGGCCGTGGCACGCTGGCAAACAGTCGCTAACGTGCGCCTGCTGGGGGCTCTTGATGTGCCCAGGCTGGCGATTTTCTCTTTCAATATTACTGCCGGTGGCAAGGCCATTCACCACAACCTCGTGGTTGCCATGTTGAATGACCTGTTTGGTATTCAGGCAAGAGGGGGTGTTCCTGTGCCGGGCCTTACGGTCACGAACTGCTCGCCATTGATAGCGAGACCGCGACAGAGCATGAATTTTTAGTCCAAAAGGTAAAAGCATATATCGCCCAGGTTGGGTAAGACTCGGATTTAACTTCTTTTTAGTAATGAGACGGCTAACTATGTAATATCTGCTGTTGAGTTTATTGCCCGTTATGCACCGGTATTGATGAAACTATATTCAGTCGATGAAGCCACCGGTGTCTGGGTAGCTCAGTACCAGAAATGGCCTACTCAGCCCGAGGCGCCAGTGACACCACAACTGTTGGATACGCTTTTGCATCAGGACGCTTTAACAGGACCCACCGAGACGCAGGAATCCGTGGATTGTTTTGCCCGAGCGCTTGCGTTGGTTGAGCAGGCGAAAGTCCTTCCTTTGCCCGCCAGCCGTCACGATGACGACGTACCCATTCGCTGGTTCTGGTGGCCCCATGAAGCAGACCAGGCCATAAAGACACAAGCCGAGATGATGCCATGACCCTCACTCCCTCTTTGGCCGGTGCTGGCCTTGACGCCTTGAATGCACGTGTTAAGCATGACCTCGCATGCCTGAACCTTCCGCCTGCTAATTGGGTTCCCCCACGGGAAGAGAGGATGGGCAGCACATTTATGATGTGGTGATCGTAGGTGGTGGCCAGTGCGGTCTGGTGGCGGCGTTTGCGCTCTTGTCGGGAGGGATTGCCAATATTCGCATTTTTGATCGTAACCCGGCGGGTAAAGAGGGCCCTGGGTGAACTATGCTCGCATGGAAACACTGCGTTCCCCCAAGACATTGCCAGGGCCTAGCTATGGGTTTGCATCACTCACTTTCCGTGCTTGGTATGAGGCACAGTTTGGTAACGAGGCCTGGGAAAGTCTGGACAAGATTCCACGCACGACTTGGATGGCGTACTTATGCTGGTACCGTGAAGTACTCAACCTGCCGGTCGAGAATAGTGTCAAGGTTGAGCACGTTAAGCCCGAGGGAGATCTACTCAGCCTTGAGCTTTCAGGCGCAGGTGCGACAGCTGAACGTGTGCTCACACGTAAACTGATTATGGCGACTGGCCGTGAAGGTACCGGCGCTGCCAAGATTCCCGATTTCGTGACTGGTTTACCAGCGTCGACTTGGGCGCATACGGCGGATGATATCGATTTTTCCACCCTCAAGGGCAAGCGCGTGGTAGTGGTGGGGTAGGCGCTTCGGCAATCGATAATGCTGCCGAGGCGTTGGAGCATGGAGCCAGCGAGGTTCGCTTCCTGATTCGCCGCCAGCAGATGCCGACCATCAACAAAATGATGGGCATTGGCTCCTACGGCTTTACCCATGGCTACGCCACGCTGCCGGATGAGTGGCGCTGGCGCATTATGCATTACTCTTTTATTACTCAGACACCACCTCCCGCGGCTCGACGTTGCGCGTCAGCCGCCATGATAATGCTTATTTTCACTTTGGCTGTGGCATTGAAAAAATCCGAATTGAAGAGCCGGAAGTGGTGATTACGACTCAGCAGGGCAAACAGGTTCGCTGCGACTTTCTGATTCTGGGAACTGGGTTCGAAATTGATCCATTGGCTCGTACCGAGCTGGCAGGGTATGCCGATCGTATTCTGCTTTGGCGTGACCGATATCAGCCACCAGCCGAACTTCAGCACGAAGAGCTGGGCAATTTCCCTTACGTGGATCGCGACTTTACCTTCCAGGAGCGGGAGCCTGGGGCGGCCCCCTTGGCTGCGCAATATTCACTGCTTTAACTATGGAGCCTCGATTAGTTTAGGCAAAGTCAGTGGTGATATTCCAGGCATCAGCGAGGGCGCCAGTTGGCTGGCTGGCGCGATTGCTTCCGCTCTCTATCGGGAGGACATCGAACGTCATTGGCAGCTACTCGAACAGTACGACTCGCCAGAACTGCTGGGTGACGAGTGGGAGCCTTCCCCATTGCCGTAAATGCGTAGCTTCAATGTTGTCTTTCTACTTCAATGTTAAGGAACTGAAATGCCACATGTACTTGAAACAGCCGCTGAGGTACCTAGCCACGGTGCATTAGCTGAGGCCTTAAGCATGCGCGGCAAACTGATGGATCTGACCCAAGCTTCTTATCAAGCTGCACTGTTACCCGAGGATACTGGCAACCTACCTGCCAATATACGTGCAGCGCTGGCGTGCCGTATGGCGAGGATCAACCAGCAACCGGGGTTGACGCAACACTATGGTGACCTGCTCGCCGGGTACGGCGACGCGGCGGATCCCTATCAGCTTGCCATGCCTGGAAAAACGCCGCCTGCCGATGAAGCGCGTTTGGCAGCCATCATTGGCTACGTTGACCTTGTTACCGAGCGGCCCAAGGATGCCAGCGAGGAGACTATTAACGCCCTGCGCAGCGCTGGTATAGATGAACCAGATATCGTGCGGTTGGCTGGCTTGGTAGCTTTCGTTAATTACCAGCTGCGCGTTGCCGCGGTGCTGAGTGTGATGGGGAAAAACAATGAGCCGAGTGATACGTAAATTCACAACCCGGGTGCCCACATGGCGCCCACATATCACCAATCGATTTCGACAACGCGACGCCTGCTCAACGGGAAGCGCTGAAGGAAACGCCTTCAAATACCAAAATTTCTGATTATGTACTGGTGTTGGCCCACGACCCTGAGCCGCTACGTATTCGTACCTCCCTATTTAACGGCATTATGTACGACAAGGGGGGCTTGTCTCGTGAAGAGCGGGAGCTGGGAGCGGTAGCTGCATCGGTCGTCAACCGCTGCATTTACTGCGCCGCTGTGCATGCACAGCGCTATAACAACCTGACCCGAGATGAACGGGTAATGCAGGAAATCTTCTTCAATGGAGAAGAAGCGGAAATCGATGCTCGGCAGCGGGCCATTCTGAAGTTTGGCATGCGCCTTTCCGAGTGCCCACCTAAGGTGACCGAAGATGATATTGCCAGCCTGAGAGCAGTAGGGCTGGATGACCAGGAAATTCTGGATCTCACCCTTTCAACCACCCTGTTTGGCTGGGCGAACCGACTGATGCATACCCTGGGTGAACCCGTATCGGGCGCATAGATCATACACTCAGCGCCCATTTGACAACGTTGGCACATCTATAAAAGGAACAAACCCATGACAAAACGTACGTTTTCGCGCTTGGCTCTAGTGGCCGCGACTTCCATGCTATTCATCTCCCCGGCCATGGCCGAGACCCTGCGCTTGGGCACGGTTGTTAGCGCTCCCCACCCTGGATCGATGCAGCAGAAGCCTTCAAGGCAGAAGTGGAAGAGGCGACCGAAGGCCGTATTGATGTGCAAATTTTCCCCGGCGGTCAGTTAGGCAACGACCAAACCATGGTGGACGAAATTCGCATTGGCACCACCGATATGATCATTGGTGGGGTGATGAACATTTCGCCCTATATTCCTGATTTCGAAATCTTCAGTCTTAATTATCTTTTCGAAGATATGGATAAGTTCAAGCTTGCGACATCGCCGGAATCGCCAGTGTTTGGTTACTTTGATAATGCTGTGAACGAGTCAGGGGTAGGCTTGAAGTTGTTAAGCCTGACCGGAGGGGCACGCGCAACTTAAGCACCAGCAAGGGGCCGGTCACTGAGCCTGCGGATCTCCAAGGTGTCAAAATGCGTGTCACGGGATCGCAACTGGATGCCGAAATGTGGCAATCGGTAGGTGCGCTGACTACATCATTACCGTGGACTGAGATCTATACAGGATTGCAAACTGGGGTGGTGGATGCGTTTGAAAGTACCATTAGCGGCTACTACTCCAGCCGTCTGTATGAAGTGGCGCCTTATCACGCGAAGACGGAACATCAGGTAATGATGAGCCATATCTCCATTAGCCAGAATCGTTTCAATCGTTTCTCCGAGGAGGATCAAGACATTATTCTCGCGGCGGCTCAGCATGCCGGTGAGTACGGCACTGAACAAGGCATTGAGTATGATGCTGAGTTTATTCAGGAGTTTGAAGGTTTGGGGTGACGGTTACTGAGGTCGACAAGCAGGCTTTTATTGATGCGGTAGTGCCACTGCATGATGAATTTGCTGAAGAGCGTGGTTTAACCGAGCTGCTTGAAACGATTCGCAACCTCTAAACCGCCATTTACAGGTGTGTTGCAAGCGCGCCTTGTAGACCTACATTGCTGCAGCGATTTGGCCCACTGATTGCCGTTGAATGGGGGCAGTGGGCCAATCATAGGGTAGAAAAATGCGGATAATAAATGACGTGTTGGAAAAGATCCTGATGTTTCTTGCAGGTTCGCTGTTTGCAGCCTTTATCCTCACGGTTCTCTATCAGGTGGTTGCGCGTAATTATTTGAAAATTTCGGTGTCATAATCGATGAAGTGGCCATGGCCTGTTTTATCTGGTCGGTTTTCATTGGCGCTGCCATTGCGCTGCGCAAACGAAGGCACTATGTGGTCGATGTTTTTCCTTCGCGCTTTTAATAACCCAACGGGTATTGCGCCTGTTCGGTAGCCTGGCCTGCCTGCCGGTGATCTATGTGCTGATCGTGCACGGCAATGTATTGGTTGATATGGGCTGGAATCGCCGATCTGTGGCTCTGGGTACACCCATGGCTTATATATTTGCCGCCATGCCCGTGGCAGGTATCGCCATGCTACTGTTTTCAATTGAAACTATCCGTGAGGACATCATGATGCTGCGTACAGGTAAACGTCTAGCAAACAGTGGCGGGGCTGCAGAGTCATGAGCCCATTCGTTACCTTGATTGGCAGTTTTCTGATCCTTATCGCCTTGAGTGTTCCTATCGCTTTCGCGATTGGGCTGGCCTCTATATTCACGATTATGCAGCTGGGGCTGCCGCTAACGTCTGTTGCGAATCAAATGTTTGCCAGCATTAACTCGTTTCCATTGCTGGCCGTGCCATTCTTTCTGCTGCTCGGGCGTCTAATGAATGACGGCGGGATCACCGACCGCCTGTTGCGCTTCGCGGATAGCACCGTCGGCCATGTGCGGGGTGGCTTGGGCCATATTAACGTGATGGTCTCAATGATGTTCGCCAGCCTTTCCGGTTCTGCCGCGGCAGACACCGCCAGCGTCGGTGCGGTACTGATTCCAGCAATGAAGAAGTCGGGCTATCCCGCTCCCTTTGCGGTGGCATTGACCGCCGCTTCATCCGTCTTGGGGGGATTATTCCACCTTCCATTCTAATGGTCATTTACGGCGCTTTCGGCAATGTTTCCGTGGGCGCTCTGTTTATGGGCGGGGTATTGCCAGGGGTACTCGTTGGTTTAATGCAGATGGGATATGTCTATTACATCGCTCGTAAGCACGGCATCAAAGCCACCGGCAAGTTCTCCTTCAGCCAAATGGGTCGCACCGCTATTATCGCGGCACCGCCTATGGTGCTACCGTTGGTGGTGCTTGGCGGTATCACCCTCGGCGTATTCACCGCGACGGAAGCGGCTTCGGTAGCGGTGCTAGTAGGCATGTTGCTGGCCTTTGTATTTTATCGGGCGATCCGCTTTAAGCAGCTCCCTGGGATTCTGGCAGACTCAGTGGTGGCTTTTTCATTACCCATGTTCGCCGTGGCATCTGCGGGCATTATGGGCTGGCTTATTTCGTATTTGGGTATCGCCCAGGAGGTGGCCAGTTTCATCCTGTCGGTCACCGACTCACAGGTTGGCATCATGCTGTTGGTGATGATGTTTATGTTGATCATTGGCACAGTGCTTAGCCCGGTGACCGCGGTGATTATCTTCCTGCCGATTATCCAAGGGCTATGTATCTCTGCCGATATCAACCAAATCCATATGGCGCTGGTCGTGATTTTATCGCTGACGTTAGGGTTGATTACTCCCCGTACGGGATTTGCTTGCTGATTGCCACACAGATCGGAGAAGTCTCCATGCCAAGGGCATTCCTCGCAGTGATTCCGCTGATAGTGCTGATTATGGCAGTGATTATCGCCATGATACTGATGCCCAGCGCCTTTCTATATTTACCCCAATTGGTATTTCCAAAGGCATTTGGGGCCTGACTATTATTATAGGCTCGCTTGCTAACGCTCACCCCGCCAGCCATCCCCAAAGTTGATGATAGAGCGGAATGCCAATTAGCACATTGAAGGGGAAGGTGAGCCCCAGTGACGCCAGCATGGCAAGGCCAATGTTGGCGTCTGGAATCGCGGCGCGAATGGCGACGGGCGCGGCAATGTAAGAGGCACTGGCGGTAAGGCTCGCCAGAATAACCGCTGAGCCTGCGGGTAGCCCAAGCCAGAATGCCATTAGCAGTCCAATGCTGGAGAGCACGATAGGCGCTGTCAGTGCGAATATGACTAGGCGACTGTGCCCCCAGCGCAGGCTGCGCAGCGTCTCTGCGGCGACCAGGCCCATCTCCAGCAGGAACAGCGCCAGAATGCCCTGGAAGGCGTTGGTGTAAAGGCTGGTCACCGATTCACCGGCATTCGGGCCATAGAGCCAGCCGATTAAAACGCCACCCACTAGCAGAATCACGCCGCGATTGGTCAGGGTCTCGTGCCAGAGCCCTGACGTTTTATTCAGCTCTGCAGGTGTTGCAGTGCGGCTATCGCGGCTGAAGCGCCGGTAGAGCAACAGCCCGAGCATAATGGCGGGTAGTTCAAGCAGTACCAGGTAAAGGGTGACTTGGCCGCCGGTTATCAAACTATGCGCTTCAACATAGGCCAGTGCGACCGCGAAGGTGCCGGCACTCACCGAGCCGTAGTGAGCGGCAAGGCTGGCGCTATCTGCGAGCGAAAGCCGCACCACATAGCGAACCACCGGAAAAACGATCAACGGAATTAAAATCCCCAGCAGGGTGACCCCGGCCAGTTCGATAAGCAGAGCGGCATTCAAACTGCCGTGCAGTGCCATGCCGCCTTTAAGGCCAATGGTCAGCATCAGTAATAGGCTTAGGATGTCATAAGCGGCTTTGGGAATGCTGAGATCGGAGCGCACCACACCGGCCACCACACCTAACACAAAGAACATCACCACAATATCCGGCACGGACAATCTCCTTGATGGGGTTTTAAAGCGGCTACTTTAACCATCCAAAGTGATTGATGAAAATAAATAAACTTTATACAGTCATAGATAATTATCTATGGTTCAGGTTATGAAAGTACGCCAACTCACTTTTCGATTGCTACAGGTCTATGCTGACGTGGTTCGCACGGGCTCATTGACGGCCACTGCAAATCGGCTCCACCTGACCCAACCTACGGTGTCTCAGCAGCTAAAACGGCTGAGGGAGATTGTCGGTGAACCGATTGTGCGCCACGAAGAAGGCCGCTTGGTGCCCACGGAGGTTGGTCAGGCGCTTTATCAACTGAGCCAGGACTTGCTTAGCCGTGCCGATGTGTTTAGTCAGTACCTGGAAGAGTACAACAGCGGCGGGCGCGGGCACTTCAGTATTGGCTTGGTCAACACCGCGCAGTACGTGCTCCCCCGGCTTTTAGGGCCGTTTAGTCAGGCTAATCCGCAGGTCGATATCACGGTGGAGATCGGTAATCGTCAGCAGATGCTCAATCGTTTTGAGCGCCATGAAGACGACCTTTACGTATTCAGTCACCCGCCTTTGGATGATGACGTGCTGGCCGCTCCGTTCCTGAGCAACCCCTTGGTAGTGGTGGGGCCGGAGGCGTCCCACTGGGCCGATGTCAACAACCTCACCATGGAGGCCCTGAAAGACCAGCGTTTTCTGCTTCGTGAACCGGGCTCCGCAACCCGGCATACCTTTGATGCCTGGCTGTACAGTGCGGGTATTGAGCTGCGCTCCACCCAGCAGATCGCCAGCAATGAGGCGATTCGCCTTGCCGTGGCCTCTGGCATGGGGTTGGCGGTGCTCTCCCGGCATGTGGTGGCAGATGCCCCAAAGGCATTCAAGAGCTGCCCTTGCAGGGCTTCCCGCTGAAAAGTCGCTGGCATTTTGTGGTGCGCAGAGAGCGTCGCTTACCGCCCGCCGCCTATCGTTTTTTGAGCTTTGTACAAGGCTCGCTGGCTCAAGCGTTTGACGAGCCCGAAGGGGAACTGGCGGTGGCTGAACTGCTGCAAGCTTTAAAGGTTGAGCGTTGAAACGGCTCCCCAGCACCATCACTGCTCCCGTTGAAGGCGCCGGTGATCTCATACGCTAAGCTATAATGAGAGGGCTTAACAGGGAGCTGAAGACCGCACTCGGTGCATGCAGTCGTGCTTCGATACTCAATTTGGGTAACCGCTGCAAACGGAGGTAACTATGCTGCTCAAAGGATCATGTCACTGCCAGGCTGTGACGTTTAGTGTGAGGTCCCAGCACCCCTATCCATTCAACCGCTGTTACTGCTCTATTTGCCGTAAAACGGCAGGCGGTGGGGCTATGCCATCAACCTCAGTGGCGATAGCAAAACGCTCAATGTCAGTGGCGATGAGCACATTTCGATCTACCGAGCGGTCATTAATGGCGTGCAAAGTACGGGAGAGAGGCATTTTGCAAGCACTGCGCCTCAGCGCTATGGGTTTACGATCCTGACTGGCCCGAGCTGGTGCATCCCTTCGCCTCGGCGATCGATACTCCTTTACCGACGCCGCCCAAGCGAACGCACATGATGTTGGGAAGCCGGGCCGACTGGGTCGAGGTCAATGGGCAGTTCCAAGATAAATGCTTCGACGAATACCCGGATGAAAGCCTTGCCGAGTGGCACCAACGCTTGGGATTAGAGTGTTAATTCTGCTTGCTATGCTTTGATTTTCGGTACAGCCACCAAACGTCAAACCCAAATGAATAGGTCAGAGATATCAATGCGCTAATGGCGAGCAGGCTGGCAAGAAAGTGAGACGTGAGAGGTGTCAACGCCAGTAGTAGCGCGACCACCTGCCAGACACAAACAGCCTTGCGTCGAAAGCTGGCAAACAGCGGTTTTGAGAGCCACGAGAACTGCCAACTGGCGGCGATAAACAGGTAGCGCATTGCGCCTATCAACAGCACCCAAAGCCCCAGCGATTCCAACCGTAGCAAGCCTGCACACAGCAGTAAAATCAGTAGCGCATCCAGCTCCATATCGAAGCGTGCGCCGAACCGTGTGGCTTTTCGTGCGCCTGGCAATCCAGCCATCAACACCGTCCAATAGCAGAGCGACTACTGCAATGGCCAACCACTGCCAGATACCTCCTGCAAAAGCATTGTCGGCGAGCGCGCCTGCCACGAGAGCAACCAACACCGCTCGGGCCAACGTGACCCGGTTTGCCCAACCCAATGAGCCGTAGGGCCAGAAGATGACGACCAGGGTGGATATAAACGTGTAGAAGCCTATAGCCACCCCCAGTTAGCGGGAGTCGCCATTAAAAGGGGCAGACCTCTGCCCAAGGATATTAGCAGCATGCCACCCAGCAGTAGCTCTGCAGCGCCATAGAGACGTTTAGGCAGGGTGTAAGATGAAGCGTTAGAGAAGAGCGGCATGGTGTCTCACGAAGCGGCGTCGCTATCCGCAGTTGAAATAAATGATGCAACTATTTTTATATGTACCATTCTTGTAGAAGAAGGTAGGGTTGTCCATACGATCAAGAAATAGCCAAGTTAGTTTCAATTGTTCCAAATGGTTAATCGAATATTTTCTTTTCACCCGCTAAGCTGAAGATGGTGAACCATTGAAAACTGTTCTGCCTAGGGCCGTGCAATGCATGGCCACACATTATACTCGAGGGCTGAGACATACGGTGTGTCTCTTATCCCCAGCTTTAAGCGCAATGGTGCCACGCCACATTCAACGGAATGAAAGAGAGCCCGGATCAAGTGGGCCCGTAACGAAAAGGAACGCTCATGTCGGCGCTTGACGATGTAGGCAAAGCCCCAATGCCGCCCAAAAACCTTGGCCACCGCCTTCTGGGTGACCAGCCCAGCACAAGGCGAGATGCGGCGTGAACAACTAAGCCCTCTCGCCCAGGGTGAGGTGCATATACGTACCTTGTACAGCGGTATCAGCCGAGGCACCGAATCGCTGGTGTTCAATGGTCGTGTGCCTGAAAGTGAATTTTCGCGCATGCGTGCGCCCTTTCAGTCGGGCGAGTTTCCTGCTCCGGTCAAGTATGGCTACTGTAGCGTTGGCCGCGTTGAGCAGGGGCCAAACGCTCTCCTGGATAAAACCGTTTTTGCCTGTTTCCCCACCAGGATCACTACATTGTACCTGCTTCGGCGGTGCTGGAAGTGCCCGCCAATGTGCCTGCTAAACGCGCCGTCTTGGCGGCCAATATGGAAACCGCCATTAATGGCGTGTGGGACGCCGAGCCGATGCTGGGTGAGCGAATCACCATCATTGGCGCCGGTGTCGTCGGTGCGCTGGTAGCGTATCTATGCGCTCAGGTGCCTGGTGTTAACGTCCAGTTAGTCGACATTAACCCTGAGCGTCGCCAGCTCGCCGAGCAGTTAGGCGTTGCCTTCAGCACTCCCGAACAAGCCCTTCATGACCAAGATTGCGTGATCCACGCCAGCGGCCAGGCGGCCGGCTTGCGCCAAGCACTGGCGTTAGCGGGCAGTGAAGGGCGCATTATCGAAATGAGCTGGTTTGGTGAGGGGGATATTGCGATCCCGTTAGGAGGTGCTTTTCACTCCCAGCGGCTGACGCTCAAGGCCAGCCAGGTAGGTCAACTGCCGCCCAAATTACGCCCACGCTGGGATTACCAGCGCCGCTTAACATTAGCGCTGAGCCTGCTGGTAGACGAGCGGTTGGAGGCACTGATCAGCGGGGAAAGCGACTTTGAACAGTTGCCCACGCTTGCCCCTAAACTGTTTGGCCGCGGTAGCGTTGAACTCTGCCACCGCCTGCGCTATTCCTCATAACCTATTTACTCATGGAGCCTCTGATTAACGTAATGAGCGAAGGCCAGACAAGGCAAAAATCAACGAAAAAAGGATCGGATTCGCGTGCGAATTTACGGGTTGTAAATGAGCATTTTGAGGCGATTTTTAACGCCGTATGGTCGAGCGTAATAGTTAATCAGAGGTTTCTTATTTGGAGTCTCTATGTTCCGTTTATGTGTCCGTGACCACTTTATGATCGCCCACAGTTTCAAGGGTGAGATCTTTGGCCCTGCCCAGCGTACCCACGGGGCTACCTACGTGGTGGATGTGGTCTTTCAGCGTCCCGAGCTGGATGAGGACGGCTTGGTGATCGATATCGGCCTGGCCAGCGAAACGGTGAAATCGGTACTGGCTGGCTACAACTTCAGCAACCTGGATGAAGTACCTGAGTTTAAGGGCAAAAACACTACCACCGAGTTTATGGCCAAGGTGATCTTTGACCAGCTCGCCAAGGCGATTGGTGAGGGAAAAATGGGATCCACTGCCCAGGGGATTACCCATATGGAGATAAAACTGCATGAATCCCATGTGGCCTGGGCCAGCTACGAAGGCGCGCTATGAGTCAGCGTTTCACTTTAATCGTTGCCGGTGACCCTGCTCAGCGTACCGGCGGCTATATTTACGACGCCCAGATTGTCTCGTCCTTGCGTGACCAGGGATGGGAAATTGACGTCGTCGGCTTGG
Source organism: Vreelandella olivaria (assembly GCA_004295565.1). Taxonomy (GTDB): domain Bacteria; phylum Pseudomonadota; class Gammaproteobacteria; order Pseudomonadales; family Halomonadaceae; genus Vreelandella; species Vreelandella olivaria. Next base: position 1,249,514 of record AP019416.1, read on the forward strand.
CAGGCACGTTTCCTGATGCTGATGCCGAGGCGGCAGAAGCGCTTACACAGGCCCTGGCGTCGCTTCCCGAACAGGCGGCGGTGGTGATTGATGGCCTGGCCATGGGGGCGCTGCCGGAGGTGATTGCTCAGCATGCCCAACGGCTGGATATCACCGCCTTGCTGCATCACCCATTAGGCGATGAATCTGGCCTTAATGAGGCCGATCAGCAGCGCTTTCATCGCAGTGAGTTAAACGCGCTTGCCCACGTGGCGCGGATTATCGTCACCAGCCACTTTACCGCCCGGCGCTTACCGGAGCTGGCGGCCCATTATGAAATGCCACTCAATCCCACTGTCACTGTGGTTGAACCGGGCGTTGCCCTGGCGCCGATCAGCCCCGCAGCAGAACCGGGTGAGGTTCTACGTTTGCTATGTGTGGCAACGCTAACGCCGCGCAAAGGGCAGGATATTCTGGTGCAAGCGCTGGCGGGTGTCGCCGTTGACCACGGGCTGTGCGACTGTTATGGCGGCGCACGTGACTCCGAGTTCACCCAGCGCGTACAGCAACTGATTGATCAGAACGGCTTGCAAAACAGCGTACGGCTACACGGCGAGTGCGATGGCGCTACGTTGGAAGCGGCCTATCGCGGCGCTCACGCGCTGGTACTGCCCTCCTGGTATGAAGGCTATGGCATGGTGGTCACGGAAGCCTTGGCCCACGGCTTGCCGGTTATTACCACCACTGGTGGTGCGCTTCGCGACACCCTGCCTGCCGGCGCTGGTTTGAGCGTTGAACCGGGTGACGTCGATGCGCTGCAAGATGCCCTGAGCCGTTTTTGCCATGACGATGAGCTACGCCACCAACTGCGCCAGGGAGCCGCCCTGGCCCGGGATGCGTTAAGCGACTGGCAAGCAGCGGGAGCTAAGTTTGCCGCGGCGTTAACTGCGCCCGTTGATTCTCCCAATTTACGCCCAGGCAGCCAGTTTGCGTCCGACTGGCTGACGCTGCGAGAGGCGGCTGATGTCGATTCCCGTAGCCAACCTTTGGCTGAGTTTGCCGCGGAGTGGCTGAGCGCGCGTACTTCGGCGCCGCTGATAGCGGATCTTGGCTGTGGCCGGGGTAGTAATATGCGCTTTTGGCGCCGAGCCTGAGTGGCCATCAGCGCTGGAAGCTGATTGATCACGACGCCATTTTGTTAGCTCAGGCGCGCCAGCGTGCCGCCGGATTAAGCAATAGCCAAGGGCAGCCCGTGGCCGTTGAGACGCACTGCGTATCGCTGGAAGCGCTTGCCGAGGTGCCGCTCGACGACGCACACCTCGTCACCGCATCGGCGCTGCTGGATCTTGTTTCCCAACAGTGGATCGATGCTTTTGTGGCTCGCATTGCCGAGCGGCAGCAGGCACTGCTGATAGCGCTAAGCGTGACCGGTGAGTGGCACTTTATTGACCCTCAAGGCGCGCCGGTGCTGGATGACGAAGACCGCTGGCTGCTGGCGCTGTTTATGGCTCACCAGCAGCGCGATAAAGGTTTGGGTGATGCATTGGGCGGACAGGCTCACGGGGCATTAGTTGCTGCGTTAGAGGGGCTGATTATCGCGTTGAACAAGCCGAAACGCCGTGGCAGCTCGCTGCGGGCAGCCAAGAGCAGTTGCCATTGATGATGGCGCTGCTCGAGGGTTGGGCCGAAGCCGCCACCGAGCAAGCTCCGCAAGCCGCGGCGCGCATTGCCAACTGGCTGCAGCAGCGTCAGCAAGCGGTGACTAATGGCGAGCTGGGCATTTGGGTGGGGCACTGTGACCTGCTTGCTATGCCTCAGGAAGAGGCGTAAGCCGATGGGAGTTGCTGAGCGTTGGCATACTCGCCTGTCCAGCCCGTGGCTTCGCCGCGGGCTGGTTAGCGCTGCTCTATTGGCGGCGGTGGCGCTGTGGGTTGAACCTCAGGCGGTGGTGGCGGAGGTGCGGCGTTTCTCTGCTGAATGGGTCGTACTGGCGTTAGCCATCAGCACACTTCAGATCATGCTCTGCGCCTGGCGCTGGCAGTTTACCGCGGGACTGATCGATGTGCCGCTGCGGTTCGCTTACGCGCTACGGGAGTACTACCTGGCGCTGCTGGTCAATCAGCTGTTGCCCGGCGGTGTATTAGGCGACGCCGGACGGGCGCACCGCCATGCTTCTCAAGCGCAGTCTAGGGGGCGCGCCTGGCGAGCGGTGATTATTGAGCGTGCCTCGGGGCAGGTTGCTGTAGTGGTGTTAACGCTAACCGCGCTGCTGCTCTCTCCGCTCTGGCATGCTGCGCTGGGTGAAGCGGTGATCACAGCGGTGGGGTTAAGCGCATTCGCCGTTCTTGCGGCGCTCATCGCCAGTGGTTTGCTGCTGCGCCAATGGTTTAGCCATTGGCTGGCAAGGCTGCCGAGCTGGTGCCAAGCCCTGGCCCGGGATGTAAGGCGTGGTTTGTTGCGGCGCGGCGTGTGGCCACAGCAGTTGCTGTCTTCGCTGGTGATTGTGCTGAGCTATGGTCTGGTCATGGTGTGTGCCGCCCGGGCGATTGGCGTTGGGCTACCGTCGCTGCAAGTGCTGGCGCTGACACCGGTACTGCTACTGGCCATGCTGATTCCGTTTTCGGTAGCCGGCTGGGGGCTGCGTGAAGGTGCCGCTGCGGGTGTCTGGGCGCTGGTCGGCCTGCCGCCCGCCCAGGGCGTGGCGGTGTCGTTGGCCTACGGCATGTTGGTGCTGTTGGCGAGTCTGCCGGGCATCTGGGTGGCGCTGAGTCGTCGCGAAAAAGCGCAGCCTTCAAGCGGTGGTATCCCTCAGTCGCAGGTCGAACAGGGTGTCGTCACCACAGCGGAAAGTTCGCGCGGGCGGGCGCAACGCACTCTCAAGGGTCTCAATGGGCGTCATTTGCAGCCCTGGCCTGCCGGAGCCGATCAACAGCGGGGCGACCAGCAGATGCAGTCGGTCAACGGCACCCGCCTCGATAAACTGAGACACCGTAATACCGCCGCCCTCTATCAATACCCGCGGCAGGCCCTTCTCGGCCAGCAGGTTGACAACATCATGGGGTTGAACTGACCGCTGGCATTCAGCGGCAGTACGCAGCGTTCAACGTGGGCCTGGCTCGTCGTTGCCTGCAGCTCAGACCTTACGCCAGCCCCACGATATGCAGCGTCGGGGCGCTATCGCTGTTCAGCAGCGCCAAGTCGCTGGGAATACGGCCGCGGGGATCCAGCACCACCCGTGCCGGGTGAGTGCCGCTAACGTGGCGCACGGTCAACTGCGGGTTGTCGGCGCTGGCGGTACCCGCGCCGACCACCACGGCATCGACCAGGGCGCGCAGGCGGTGCAGGTGAACCAGACTTTCATGGCCATTGATGTAGTGGGAGTGGCCGCTCTCTGTGGCGATACGGCCATCCATGCTCTGCCCCAGTTGCGCCACTACCCATGCCGGTCGACTGGCCAGTGGCGTCAGGCAGTCAAGCAACTCCCGCGCCTCGGCGGTGACGCTTTGAGCCGTTTGCCACTCGCCGGTTGGCGTCAAGGTGATCGCTACATTGCAAGCGTGCCGATGACGCAACGCCAACAGCCACTCCCAGGCATCGGCCAGTGCAATTGTGCTGATATGGGGGTGGGCATAACGCCTCCGTGCTTAAAGATTCGCTTTATCATGCGGGCGCCGCTTGGTTAAGAGCAAGCCGTTCAAGGCAACCATCTATTCCGTTTAGAGCAAACCGCTCTGCGCAAACGTGCGCCACCCCCCTTGTAAGGAAGCCAGGAGGCCTACATGTACCAGATTGAACGCGCTATTTTCGATATCCGTCGTGGATTGCCCGTGGTGGTGAATGCCGGTGAGCAACGGTTGCTCGTGCAGGCGTTGGAAGGCAGTGAGTCGGTCGAAGCGCTTGCCCTACTAGCGGGCGAGCGGCCTTCGCTGGTGCTCACTCGTCACCGTCTGGCGGCGATGGGTATAAGCTTAACCGCAGAGGCTGCTAGCCTGCCGCTGTCAGCTCACATTAGCACCAATGAGCTGCATGGCTTGGCCACGTCGGAAACGCTCCCTCAACCCGCGGGTGGAGAGCTCAGCGGGCTAACGCCCGCAGGGCTAGCTGAACTAGGAGCCGTGACGCTAATGCGCCGCGCCTTACTGATCCCCGCAGCGCTCTGCGCCTTTGTTAGCGAAGAGGCTAACGCGTCGATTGAGCAGCAGTTGGCCAACGGGCACCTGCTCCAAGTCAGCGCTGAAGAGGCGGCCCAGTGCCTTGCCGGGGCGCCGGGTATGCTCAAGCGGGTGAGCGAAGCGAATATCCCCCTTGAGGATGCCGCCGACAGCCGCTTTGTGCTCTTCCGTGAGCCGGATGGTCTACGCGAGCACGTTGCGGTAGTGATCGGTAAGCCGGAGCGCTGGGAAGGCGCGGTGCCGCTACGCCTGCACTCGGCGTGTTTAACCGGCGACCTGTTTGGTAGCCTGCGCTGCGACTGTGGCGAGCAGCTGCGCAACGCCGTGGCGGATATTCAAGCCATGGGGGCGGCGTGCTGCTCTATTTGGCGCAAGAGGGCCGGGGCATTGGCTTAGCCAATAAGCTGCGCGCCTATACCTTGCAGGATGGTGGGCTGGATACCGTGGATGCGGATCAAGTACTCGGTTTTGGTGACGACGAGCGCCAGTATGCGGTGGCGGTGGATATGCTCAACGCCCTCAATATCGACCAGGTGCAGCTATTGACCAATAATCCGCTGAAGATGGAGGCGCTTCGTCAGGGCGGTATCGAGGTGGTCTCACGCCAAGCACTGTATGGCAGCGTGACCGACCACAATCAGCGCTATCTGAATGCCAAAGCTACCCGCGGTGGACACTTGCTGGAAGACGTATTAAGCGGCCAGCGATGAACTTGATGGGGCGCTGGCTAAAGTTGCTTCCCTCTAGTTCAGCGATGTTAGTTGGCCAGCGGCGGCAGGTGTGCGGTTTCCGTCACGACGCTGGCCAACTGTCGGGCGTAGTGCTCCACGAGCCGTTTGCCTAATTCAGCGCTGGCGTGGCTGGCATCCCCGGCCACACCCTGAGCACTCAGGTCTTCTGCTAACCAGGAAAGGCGGCAGCGCCTTCTGCGCTCACCAATGCACCATCTTCGGGGGCAGCAGGTGGAGTAGCTTGATAGCCCTCTAGCTGTACCAGCGTGGGTGCCAAATAGTGCATCATCGCGGTTTCGAGCAGCCCGCCGTGTAAGCCGTAGCGTAGCTCTTCAGCGCCAATCGCGCCTTCCAGGGGCGGTAGCCGAGTATAGGTGGCTTTGACCACGCGCATGGCATGCCGCCGCCGTAGCGTAAGCCCCGCCAAATCCATCACTGCCTTATTGCCTCCATGGCTGTTAAGCAGTACCAAACGACGAATGCCGGCGCGAGCTAAGCTGTCGCCGTAGGCCTCCAGGGTGGCAATCGCCAGCGGTGCGGGCAGGCTGAGCGTGCCGGGGAAGCTGGCGTGCTCATCGCTGGCGCCTACCGCAATCGACGGCAGGCAGATGACATTTAAATGGGTATCAAGCGCCTCCAGCATTGCGGTCTGCAGGCCCTCGCCAATCATCAAGTCAGTGGCTAAGGGAAGGTGCGTGCCGTGCTGCTCAATGGCGCCTAGCACCAGTACCGCGACCGGGTCACGTTGGGCGAATTCGGCTAACTGTGGAGCGGTGAGGGTTTGCCAGTGGTGAATCATTGCGTGACGTGCCTATGCCTATAAAGAGTTCAAATAGCCTGCGCAAAAATTAAAGCGGGTTAAGCAGTAGCGGATGGTCCGAGCGGCAGGCGTAGAGGTCTCCGGATGGAAGGGCTTCGGCCCCGCGCTGAGCCACTCGCTAACCGCTTGCGGCGTTTGCCACTCTGCCCAGCGAAAATGGCGCTGCTCGCCCGCCACTACATTGTAGCGGTACTCGCCAAGACGGCTTAAATGGTTAACGCAGTCCTGGTTCACTTCCAGGGCACCAGCCACAAACTCCACCGACAGCGCTGCCACTGGGCGGCTTAGCCCCGCCAGCACCTCGGCCTCAAAGCCTTCAACGTCAATTTTGATAAAGCTGGGCTCGCCATACTCACCAATTAACGCATCCAGCGTGGTCACCGGTACGCGCAGCCGTTGCTCCCAGCGTACCTGGCTAAAACCTGCGTTGCGTTCGCCAATCTGCTCCCGCCACTCGGTGGCCAGGGTGGAGAGGGTTGGGTTGCCGGGGCTGATAGCGATCTCGGCAAAGCCGCTGGTTGGGCCAGCCGCCATTGGCAGCAGGTTAATGGTCGTTGGTTTCACCAGGCGTTTAAACCACTTGGCGAGGTCGGGCTGGGGCTCCAGCGCCACCACTCTGGCGCCCAGCGCATGGAAAGCCGCGCTACGGTCGCCTAAATGCGCACCAATATCAAAAGCAACACTACCGGGTTGAATGAAAGGCTTATAGAGGCGCTGAAGCCCGCGCTGGCGCCCCGGCCGCCAGTAAATAAACAGTGAGCGGGCTAGCCCGCCTGCGCTGCGCAGTCGTTGTAGCGCCATGCGACGCATTAGCTGGGCTCTCTGAATGGACGTGCCTTGATCCAAGCAGGTGCTGGCGATATAAGCTTTGCTTGATAAGGGCTATTCGTCATCGGGATACCACACGTAATTCCAGGTTTCGCTAACGGGTTCGCCCTTTAAGGTGAGCCTTAGGCGCACATCGCTGGGTTGATCGCTCGCGGGCAGCCGGAAGCTCGCTCGCCAGCCGTTGTTGGGCAGCGGCGTGACCTGGGGAGCAGTACCTCACCGTGTCTTGATCCAAGCAGGTGCTGGCGATATAAGCTTTGCTTGATAAGGGCTATTCGTCATCGGGATACCACACGTAATTCCAGGTTTCGCTAACGGGTTCGCCCTTTAAGGTGAGCCTTAGGCGCACATCGCTGGGTTGATCGCTCGCGGGCAGCCGGAAGCTCGCTCGCCAGCCGTTGTTGGGCAGCGGCGTGACCTGGGGGAGCAGTACCTCACCGTGTTGGGAGCTGATATCGAGCTCGACGGGCTGGTCGGCGGTAATATCCGCTAATGCGCCGCCCTGAAAATCGACGATAAATTGGCGCTGCTCCAGCGAGGAAGAGTCCGCTTGCCCCGGCACGCCCGCACGGCCATGGCGAGTACGAATGGCGCGGCCAAGGTTGTGTGCGTCAGGCTGAGTATTCAAGGTATGAGTGAGATAGTGCAGGCGACGGGATTCGCCTGCAGCCAGCGTATCGTCCGCCACCCAATAGGCGACAATGTTGTCATGGGTCTCATCGGGAGTGGGGATTTCGACAAGTTCCACATGTCCCGGCCCCCACTCGTCCAGCGGAATAACCCATTGGCTGGGGCGGCGGTGGTACTGGGCTTCGACATCCAAGTAGCGATTGAAGTCACGCTCCCGTTGCATTAACCCGAAACCCTGGGGGGAGTCGTCTACAAACGTGGAGGTGTGCAGGTAGGAGGGATTACTCAGTGGACGCCAGATCCACTCGCCGCTGCCAGTGTGCATCAGCAGACCGTCGGAGTCGTGCACCTGGGGGCGAAAATCGTCCGGCCGCTCGCGGCTTGCCTCACCGAAAGTGAACATGCTGGTGAGCGGGGCGACGCCCAGCTTGGCAATATCTTCGCGGGCAAACAGCTCTGCTTCGACCTCGACCTGGGTATTCTCCCCGGGCTGGATAACAAACCGATAGGCACCGCTGACCGAGGGGCTGTCCATTAACGCCAGTAGCTCAATCTGTTCGGCATCCGCGTCGGGTTTATAGAGCCAAAACTCACGAAATGCCGGGAACTCTTCGCCCTCGGGGAGGCGGTATCGATCGCTAGCCCTCGGGTGGAGAGTCCGTACGCCTGGTCACGTCCCACGATGCGAAAGTAGCTGGCACCCAGAAACACAGCAAACTCATCGTCGTATTCATCGCTATTAAGGGGGTAGTGGAGACGAAAGCCCGCATGGCCGCTGCCGGTAAGGTCTTGCTCTTTGAGCGCTGCGGCATTGCCATCATAAGTGTAGTCTGCTGCAGAGAAGGGCAGGGGCGTTGCCGTGTCGTTGTCGATAACGTTCAAGGCAATCGGGGTTTGGAAAAGAAAGCCGCTGTGAAATAGCTGAAGGCTAAAAGGACTCTCGTCTTTCCAGTAGGCATGTTCGGGGTCAAAGCGAATCTGCCGGTAGGTATCGTAGTCAAGCTCGCGCAATACCTTAGGTAAGCTCTCTTCCGGGGCTTGGTAGGCCTCTTCAGCAAGCTGTTGGGCGCGCTCAATAACCTTGCTGAAATGCTCATCGTCTTCAGCCAACGCAGGCAAGGCGAGCGTAGAGCCAATTAACACGATCCATTTACCAGGCCACCTCTTGGCAACAGGCCTGCTAAAAACGGTCTTCTACCAACACAGTTACAACCCATGGACGAAATCCTTTCTGGTGAAGGCCTGCAAAACGCGTGGGCCTTATGCCAAGCAAAGCGTGAAGTCTTTACACAATAACTATACGATAAAATGTGACAGTACATGATTATTGTGTTTTTCAGCAGCCTTATTCCTTGCTCTTGTGTCTTGCGATTGGGTAAGCCCTCTCTTCGAGAGCGCTGACAGGTTATATCAGTGACATTGTAAGCAAAGGCAATCCCAGATGAGAGTGCGATGAGTCGATTATTACTACTGTTTCTAACGCTGAATTTCTTACTCATCGCGCCGCTCTGGTGGCGTTTTGGCGAGATCAGCTCATATTTGCTTGCTTGGGAGGCGCTTATCATTGCGCCGCTCATGCTGCTGCTCCCTGTTGGCCCAACGCGCCGCGTAGTGGCTGTTGGCGTGGTCAGTTGGGTGATGTTAGCAACAGTCGTGAATTTAGGCACTGCCGCCACCCAAATGGCCTTTGCCCGGCCACTCAATCTCTATCTTGATGTACCTCTGCTGCGCTCAATTTATCACTTGTTAGTAGGTAATGTAGGTCAACTATTGGCAGTTTGCGCAATGCTGGCGGGGGGCCTCGTTGTTCGCCATCACACTGATTTTATTGCGCCTGCTGTTGCCCCCGTCGCCTACTCTGTTAAGCGTCTGCCTGGTATGGTGGCATTAACGCTGTTAGTCATTGCCACTAGCAGTGCAGTGCTTGAGCTTGGTGGGATCCGGCTAGTGGATAGTGCTCGTTTACCGATGGTGAACACGACACGCTTTCAGTGGCAGCAAGTGACCGATACCCACGCCGCCCGCCTCGCCTTTACAGCACAGCTGGAGAGCGCACCAATGGAAGCCCGGTCACTGCCGGGATTGGCGGGGCGCAATGTACTGCTCACCTTTATTGAGTCCTATGGCATCTCTGCGCTGGAAAACCCACGTTATTCCGATGTTCTACTGCCTACGCTAGCCGAAATGCAGCAGCGGCTGGGTGAACATGACCTCCACGTGGTCTCTGGCATGTTGGCCTCACCCATTCGCGGTGGGCAGTCTTGGCTGGCTCACGCGACGACCCTCAGTGGGCGGTGGATCGACAATCAGTTGTGGTATCGGTTGATGCTAGACAGCGACCACACCACTTTGATCGATGATTTTCGTGCCACCGGTCAGCGCACCCTGAGTGTAATGCCCGCGATTACCCTGGCGTGGCCGGAAGGTGAGGCCTACGGTTTTGATGAGATCGCCGCAGCGAAAGATATCGCCTATGCCGGGCCTGCTCTCAACTGGGTAACCATGCCGGATCAATTTACTCTCGATTACACCCAGCGTTACTTGCTAGGAGAGGCACCGGTGTTTGCCCAATTGGCACTGATCTCCAGTCATGCACCCTGGACGCCGATTCTACCGGTACTGGACAATTGGTCATCGATTGGTGATGGGCGTATTTTTGCCCCATGGGAGAGTGCTGGTGACCCGCCAGAAGTGTTGTGGCAGGACATCGAGCGCATTCGTGACCACTACGCCTGGTCGGTGGACTACGCTGTAAAAGTCACCGGCCGCTGGGCCGAACGCGTCGTGGATGACAATACCCTGATGATAGTGCTGGGGGATCATCAAGCCGCGCCGTTGATTACCGGCGACGATGCTAGCGCGGCAGTGCCGGTGCATATTATTAGCGGCGACCCTGAACTATTGATGCCCTTTATTAAGCGTGGCTTTGTTCCCGGAACGCTGCCTACGCTCGAAGAGGCGAGCAGTGCGCCCAGAATGAGCCAACTTCGCCACTGGCTGCAGACCGATTTTGGTGAGTTAAAGGTTGGCCTAGGCACGGATTCGGCAGCATGGATAGCCTCTGAGAAAAGAGAGTTCTCTGATTCAAGGACAACGACAAGGACGCAGCAATGATTCAGCCAGTGATTTTAAGTGGGGCAGTGGCACGCGGTTATGGCCGCTTTCCAGGGAGCAGATGCCGAAACAGTTTTTATGTTTAACCTCTTCCCAGAGCCTGCTCCAACAAACCCTAACCCGCCTAGCCGGGTTAACCGATGCAGTGCCAATGTTGATGGGCCATCATAGCCACCGCTTTTTAATGGCTGAGCAACTGCGTGAAATGAATCAAACCGCTACCCTGGTGCTTGAGCCTGAAGGACGCAATACCGCCCCGGCAATTGCCTGTGCGGCGCTGTTGGCGCGTCACGCTGGCGATGACCCGCTGTTACTAGTGCTGCCGGCTGATCATGTGATCGGCGATGTCCAGGCGTTCCAGCGCAGCGTTTCACTGGCCGTACCGTTAGCCGACGCAGGTTATCTCGTTACCTTCGGCGTTATACCTACACAGCCTGAAACGGGTTACGGCTATATTGCCTGCGGCGAGCCCCTGGAAGGTGGCCATCACCTTGCCGCTTTTATTGAAAAACCGGACGCCCAGCGTGCTGCAGCATTAGTCGAAAGCGGCGATTACCTCTGGAACAGCGGTATGTTTCTGTTACGTGCCTCGACTTATTTAGGCCAGCTAAAGCGGTTACAGCCAAAGATGCTGGAGGCTTGTGAGGAGGCGGTTGGCGGGGCGCACCGAGACTTAGACTTTCTCCGCTTGGGCGAAGCGGCGTTTCGACGCTGCCCAGCTGACTCGATTGATTATGCGGTGATGGAGCAGTGTGATCGCGCGGCTGTGGTGCCTCTGGCAGCCGATTGGAGTGACATCGGCAGTTTTGATGCGCTATGGGCAACCGTTACGCCTGACGCTGCGGGCAATGCCACCAAAGGCGATACCTGGCTGACCAATACGCAGGATTCGTTGGTGTTTGGCGAGCATCGCCTGGTAGCCACACTGGGTGTGAAGAATCTGATTGTCGTGGAGACCTCGGATTGCGTACTGGTTGCCCACCGTAATCAGGCGCAGCAGGTAAAGCAGCTGGTGTCATCGCTTACCCAGGCGGGGCGCAATGAGCCCTGCACGGCGGCCCAGGTACAGCGTCCCTGGGGCAGCTTTCAAGCGATGGACAGCGGCGAGCGTTATCAGGTCAAACGTATTACCGTAAAACCTGGCGGGCGGCTATCGCTGCAGCGCCATCATCACCGGGCTGAGCACTGGATCGTGGTAAGGGGAACCGCGCAGGTAACGCTTGAAGAGCGCCGCTTTTTAGTAACTGAAAATCAATCTACCTATATCCCTATTGGGGCGCTGCATCGGCTGGAAAATACCGGAAAAATCCCCCTTGAACTGATCGAGGTGCAGTCGGGTAGCTATCTGGGCGAAGACGATATTGAGCGTCTGGATGATGTTTACGCCCGTGATAGCAATGAGTGAAGGACGGAATAAGTGGCGGCTTACCAAAGCCAGCTATTAGGGCGTGCTGGTGTTAGCCCTTTGCGCACATCGAACCAGCCGAGCAGGCAGCGTACGCCCAGCCATATCGCTAACAGCGGCCAGAGCAGGGTGCCGACTATCACAATGCTGAGCAGGAAAGCGATGCAGGCATACAGGGTGCCGATCCAGAAGGTGCGAATCAGGTAACGATAGTGCTGCTGCAGCCAGGGCGCCGCTTCTTTGCGATAAACATAGGCGATGATGACGCCAATCAGAAGCGTGATATTGGCGGTGACGATACCAGCTAGGTAGAGTGCGTAAATAATCTGTGGCACGCGTATGTCATCGCGCTTTACAGGGGTTGTGTCATCAGTGCTCTCTTTTCAGCCTAATAAAGACGATAGTCGCGGAAATTGGCTAGATTTTGCTGCTCCTGCACTACTTTGCGGTAGCGTTTGTACTCCCATTGATACTGTGCCGGTTCCAAGGCAATTGCACTTTCGACACTCGCATTGACACCCGTGGCAGACTGCACATCCTCGTCGCTATAGACCCGCTCGTCGGCCTCCAAAAATGGATTTCAAAGCCTTGACCAGGGATACGTAGCGCGACGCCGGTAACTACCCGCGCCTGAGTCCGGGCGACCAATTTCGGGAGCAGGGTGGCGGTGTAGGCCTCGCGACCAAAGAACGGCGCAAAAACACCACTGCCCCAATCGGGCTCCTGATCAGGAAGTATGCCAATCGCTTCGCTGCGTTTAAGCGCTTTAAGCAGCGCCGCCACACCGCGAGGGTTGGTGGGTACCAAACTGGCCCCCATGCGTTCGCGGCCATGACGAATGACCGGGTCGAGGGCGGCGATTTTGGGCGGCTCGTACATAGCGGTAAAGGAAAGTGACTCGAAAGCCAGAAGTTAAGCACTTCCCAGTTGCCGAAGTGGGGGCCAGTACAATAACGCCGCGCCCCTCTTGACGGGCGCTATCGAGTTTTTCGCGACCATAGACCGCTAAAATACCCGCCTCCACTTTATCCGCTGCCGCCATCCAGGCGTGGCCTAGCTCTAACATCGTAGCGGTAGAGTGGCGCAGGCTATTGTGTGCTAATGCTTTTCGCTCTGGGCCGCTTAGGTTGGGGTATACCGTGTTCAGGTTTATATCCGTTACGTGGCGTTCACGCTTACTAAAGCGGTAAACCAGGGGCCGAGCGCTGAAGCAATACGCCACAGGCGCGCAAGCGGCCAGCGTGACAGCTGACGCCATAGCCAACTGATCGCGCTGGCTTTGGAAAAACGCCTAGCGTTATTAGCCCCTGTGGTGTCATCGTTAAATCAACCAAGTATCTACATTGGAAGGTGCGCGCTTCTCTTGCAGCCCTTTGAAGCCTTTAACGCAGCGAATAATCAACCAAACGGCTAACGGTAGCATGAGTAGGAAACCGAGCAGAACCGGGGTTAAGAGCAAGCAAAGGAGTCCGTATACCAAACCTATCCAAAACGTACGAATCTGATAGCGGTAATGCTCGTCCAGCCACACAGGGCCTTTGCCTTTATAGACGTAGGCGATAACCACACCAATAATCGACGTAAAACCAAGGATAAAACTGGCCAGATAGAGCGCATAAATAACCATGGCCATGGTTGTGTCGGGCTGGGAGCTCTGCTCTCTGTTGACGACTTGGCCGTCGAGTGGGGATTCACTTTCCTTATCAAGCATAACGTTTCCTTTCGATCAATCTGTATAGATGCTGAAGTGGGTGATGATGCCGAGTACACATCAGTGCGCGCTGTTTAAGCGCGGCACATGATACCTTGATTCATTAGACTTAGCATTAACGCGAAGAGGGGCGGCAAATCTCTAGCAGATTGCCGTCCGGGTCACGCAGGTAGATGGATTCAATCGGGCCAGTGGCGCCTTGGCGAGCGACGGGACCTAGCTCTACGTCAATCGCCAGCGCGTCTAAATGCTGCTTGAACTCGTTCAGCGGCAGTTGGCAACGCAGGCACAAATCCAGGCTGCCAGGCGTAGGCGTTGCTGAAATGGGGGCAATGTCAGTATCTGTTTGATGCAGGCGTAGTGCCGTATCCCCGAGCATCAAATCGACCCGCTGAGCATCGCGATAGCGTACGTCTAAGCCCAAAACCCGCGAGTAAAAATCCACTGCACGACTCATGTCGGTCACGGTAACAACAAGATGATCCAGACCTGATAGCATGCCACCTTCCTTAATACATAACGTTAAGCCAGAGAATACAATGATGCGCCGCTGTCCGCTCTGCGCTGAATCCACGACTGCGCTCTACCACCGGGATCGGCGTCGTGACTACTACCAGTGTGCCACGTGCAAGCTGGTATTTGTCCCCCCGAGCAGCATTTAAGCCCTGCTGCAGAAAAGGCCGAATATGATAAACATCAAAACTCGCCGCATGATACGGGATACCGACGCTTTTAGGGCGTTTATTTACCCCACTATTAGCCAAGCTCTCACCCCATGCCCGCGGTCTTGATTTTGGTTCAGGGCCGGGGCCGACGCTGTCGGTTATGTTTGCAGAGCAGGGGCACCCGATGGCTATTTACGACCTTTTTTACGCCCCCGATGCCTCAGTTTTGACACAAATATATGATTTTATCACCGCCACAGAAGTTGTTGAGCACTTGGCGCAGCCCGGCAAGGTGCTTACGCAGTTGGCGGCTCAGATCGCACCAGGTGGTTATCTGGGCTTAATGACCAAACGCGTCACTTCGCCTCAGGCTTTTGCACGCTGGCACTATATTAGCGACCCCACGCATATCAGCTTTTTAGTGAGGAGACCTTCCGTTGGTGGGCGCAAAAGAATAATTTAGTAGTGGAATTTCCTGGGCCAGACACGGTTATTCTACACAAAACGCTAACGTGAATAATTGTAACGTTAGAAAAGCATTGACTTTGCCCCTTTGGGGCAATAATTGCGCGCCGCTATCCCGGCCTGACTCGATGTGCCAGGTGAGATGACGGTTTCTGTGGACACGCTTAGTAGCGTTTTTACGCCTGTTTTCAGCCCCTTTTTGCACCACTTTTAGGCAAGACGAGGTTTTCATGTCGCGGCAACTGCTAGCCATGGCGCTGGCGCCCCTGTTAGGGCTCTTCATTCTCGGGATTGGCAACGGTTTTCTCGCCACCTTAATTACCGTGCGCCTGGATGCTGCCGGTGAGTCCGCCACGGTCATCGGTATTGTGTCGTCCGCTTACTTTATCGGCTTAGCGTTAGGCGCCATGGTGAATGACCGCCTATTGCTGCGCATTGGCCATATTCGCGCCTACGGCAGTTTTGCCTCATTAGTCGCCGTCACGGTGTTGCTCCAGGGATTGTTCTTCGACCCCTGGGCCTGGTTTGTGCTGCGCCTCATTGGTGGCTGGGCCACGGTGGGGGTGTATCTGGTCATTGAAAGCTGGCTACTCACATCGGGCGACCAAAAGGTTCGTGGCCGCCTGCTGGCGCTGTATATGATTTCGCTCTATGCCGCTGGGGTACTGGGCCAACTGCTGCTAGGGGTGACCAATGCTATGGGCGTCACCGCGCCCTTTATGGTGATTGGACTACTGGCCTCGCTATCAGTGCTGCCCATGGCGATGATTCCCCGGGTATCACCGATTATGGAGCACGCCGAGCCGCTTCCCCGCACCGTTTGATCACGCTGACGCCTACCGGCGTGATGGGCAGCTTAGGCTCCGGGATGGTGGTAGCCGCGGCGTATACTCTGTTGCCGCTTTATCTGCAGCGCATTGGTATGAGTGTCAGCCAAGTGGGGCAGATGATGGCGGTGGTGATTATGGGCGCGATGCTGCTGCAGTACCCGATTGGGCGCTGGTCGGATCGCCATGACCGACAGATGGTACTGATCGGCATTAGCGGTTTCTGTGTGCTGATCTCGGCGGCGATGCTCTGGCTACCGCTCTCGACGCCGCTGCTGGCACTGCTGCTGTTCTTGCTCGGCGGCGGTGTGTTTGCGCTTTATCCGGTGGCCGTTAGCCATGCTGCTGACCGTGCACCGGCGGGGGCGCTGGTGCGTATGAGCCAGGGCCTGCTGCTGATCAACTCCATTGGCGCCACCATCAGCCCACTGATGATCTCCCCGGTGATGACCGCCATGGGCGATGCGGGCCTGTTCTGGGCCTTCGGCTCACTCAGCCTCTTCTTCTTAATGTTCTTCTCCTGGCGGCGTAGCGTGCGCCCAGCGCCGGTGCCCGTGGCGCCCTTTACACCCACTACACCCATGACCGCTGCCGGTGCTGAGCTGGTGGTCACCGAAGAGTTGATTCAGGGGGCGCTGGAGCACGAACACTTGGAGGATCTTTCCGATGCCGTATGGGATGTGGATGCGGCCGAACCGGTGGTAGGGCCGCCCGCGGAAGATGAAAGCCATATCACTTACTATGATGATGTGGAACAAGTAAATAAGCGAAATTAAAACGCAGCAGAGACGTTGGCGGTAGCGGGTGATACCTTGGGCTAATGGTGTCGGTGAGAGAGTATTACTACTATCTAGGGCATACTTTCAAACAATTGTTTAATTTTTCAGCCCGAGGTTCGCCATGAATGTTTACGCCGCACCGGTACGCGATTTGCGCTTTGTGCTCGAAGAGCTATTAGCGCACCGCTCGCTCAGCCTGCCGGGCTTTGAAGAGGCCACGCCTGACCTGGTCGAGGCGGTACTCGAAGAGGCCGCAAAGCTGGCCGGTGACGTCTGGGGGCCGCTTAACAAGATTGGTGATCAGCAGGGGTCAAGCGCCACACCGACGGCAGCGTGACCACGCCGGAGGGCTTCGCGGCGGCTTACCAGGCGTATGTAGAAGGTGGCTGGAACGGTATTGGCGCGTCAGAGGCTCTAGGTGGCCAGAACCTACCGGAAGTGGTGGCCAGTGCGGTGCAGGAGATGCTTCATGGTGCCAATATGGCGCTGGGGCTCTGCCCCATGCTGACTGCCGGCGCCATTGAAGCATTGGCCCACCACGGCAACGATGCACTCAAAGCGACTTACTTGCCCAAGCTGGTGGAAGGCACCTGGACGGGCACCATGAACCTGACCGAATCTCAAGCGGGGTCGGATCTCTCCCAAGTGCGCACCCGCGCCGTGCCTGAAAATGATTACTACCGCATCAGCGGCCAGAAGATCTATATCACCTGGGGCGAACACGACGCCGCCGAAAACATTATTCATCTTGTGCTAGCCCGCAAGCCCGATGCGCCGGAAGGCAACAAAGGTATTTCCCTGTTTCTGGTGCCCAAGTTCCTGGTCAATGAAGACGGCTCCCTGGGTGAGCGCAACGATGTCACCTGTGCCTCTATTGAGCATAAGCTGGGCATTCACGGCTCGCCGACGTGCACCCTGAGCTTTGGCGAAAATGACGGCGCCATTGGCTACTTGGTCGGCGAAGAGGGGCGTGGCCTGAACCATATGTTCACCATGATGAACGAGGCGCGGCACAAAGTCGGCATCCAGGGCATTGGTGTGGCTGAGCGCGCCTGCCAGCACGCTTTTGCCTATGCGTTGGAGCGTCGCCAAGGGCGCTCTCCCAAAACCCGTGGCGGCGCAGAGTGCAGCATCAGCGATCACTTGGACGTGCGCCGTATGCTGCTCTCCATGCGCTCGCGCACCGATGCACTGCGTGCGTTGGCGCTCTACTGCGCTGCTGAGTTGGACACTGCCCGCCATGCGGAAAATGATGATGCCCGTCAAACCGCCCAGGCCCGTGCGGATATTTTGATTCCAGTGATCAAAAGCTTCTCTACCGATCAGGCAGTGGATATCGCCTCCATGGGCATTCAGGTGCATGGTGGGATGGGCTATGTGGAAGAGACCGGCGCTGCCCAACTGCTGCGCGATGCACGCATTGCGCCGATTTACGAAGGCACCAACGGTATTCAGGCGCTCGATCTGGCGGGACGTAAACTCCAGCGAGACAACGGCGAAGCGCTCACCATGCTGCTGCATGACGTTGCTGCTACCGTGGAGCAGCTCAGCGCCGACTCCGCACTGAAAGCGTTGGGCAGTGGTTTGGCCGCAGGGCTTGAAGATCTAAAAGCTGCCCAAGCGCTGGTGCTTGAACAAGGTCGCGACCCTGAAATCGGCCCAGACGCAGTGCAGGCTTACGCTACGCCGTTCCTTAACTTGACGGGCCATGTGCTGTGCGCCTGGCAGATGGGCCAGGCGGCGCTTAGCGCCCAGGCAGCCCTTAACAACGGCAGCGATGATCCCTTCTATACTGCCAAAATGCGCAGCGCCGAATTTGCAATTACTCAATGGCTGCCGGTAGGCCGCGCCCAGCGTGCGGTGATAGAGGCGGGCATGCAGTGTTTAAGCGAGTTTGAGGTTTATTAACGCTAATGCTTAGCTTCGCACCGCCGCCCCCTGGGGCGGCGGTGCTGTTTCTGTCAAAACAGTTATTTAAAACAATCATTTAAAACGATCTCTTAAAGCCAACGCTTTCAATAACATTAACAAAACCCAGGAGCCGACCATGGCCACTATTTTCGAGCAAGGCTTACCCAAAACCGTTGCCAACCACGTGCCGCTTTCCCCGCTGACCTTTATCGAGCGCTCGGCGTCGATCTATCCCGACTACCCTGCGGTGGTTCATGGCAGCACGCTGCGTACCTGGGGCGAGACCTGGTCACGCTGCCGCCAGCTTGCCTCGGCGCTCGAAAAGCGCGGTATTCAGCCGGGCCAAACCGTGGCAGCGATGCTGCCCAACATTCCCGCCATGTTTGAGGCGCATTTCGGCGTACCGCTCGCAGGCTGTGTACTGAATACCCTGAATATTCGCCTGGATGCCGAAGCGATCAGCTATATGCTGGAGCATGGCGAGGCCAAAGCGATTTTGGTCGACCCTGAATTTGCCGACGTTATTCAGCAAGCGGTGACCAAGCTTAAACACAAGCCGTTGATTATTGATGTGGCTGATAGTGAGTTTCTTGGCGAGACCCAGGGCATTGGCGAAATTGAGTACGAGGCGCTGCTTAACGAGGGCAATGCTGACTTCGCCTATCAACTGCCTGCCGATGAGTGGGATGCGATCTCGCTGAACTACACCTCCGGCACCACCGGCAAGCCCAAAGGCGTGGTGTATCACCACCGTGGCGCGTACCTCAACGCAGTGAGCAATATTATGGAGTGGGCGATGCCCCATCACCCGATCTACCTGTGGACACTGCCGATGTTCCACTGCAACGGCTGGTGCTTCCCCTGGACGATTGCTGCCAACGCCGGGGTGAACGTTTGCCTTCGCCGCGTCGATCCTAAAAAAGATTATGCAGCTAATTGCCGAGGAGAAGGTCACTCACTTCAGCGGGGCGCCGATTATTCTTAATGGGTTGGTGAACCTGCCCGCTGAAGATAAACGTGAGTTCGATCACCCGGTGAAAGTGACCACCGCCGGTGCCGCGCCTCCTGCCTCGGTGATTGCCGGGGTCGAGACGCTGGGTATTGAAGTGACTCATGTGTATGGCCTGACTGAAGTGTATGGGCCGGTGACCGTATGTGCCTGGCGTGAAGCCTGGGATGAGTTGCCGCTGGAAGCGAGGGCCAAGATCAAAGCCCGCCAGGGCGTGCGCTACCACATGCTCGAAGCATTGTGTGTGGCTGACCCACTGACTCTGGAGCCGGTACCTAAAGATGGCCAAACCATCGGTGAGATACTGATGCGCGGCAACAACGTCATGAAAGGGTACTTAAAGAATCCGGAGGCCACCGAACAGGCGCTGGAGGGGGGCTGGTACCACACTGGCGACTTGGCGGTTTGGCATCCGGATGGCTATATCGAGATTAAAGACCGCTCCAAAGACATCATCATCTCCGGTGGTGAAAATATCTCCACCATCGAAGTGGAAGACGCTATTTACGGTCATCCTGCCGTCGAAGAGGCGGCGGTTGTGGCCAAGCCCGACGAGAAGTGGGGCGAAACACCCTGTGCCTTTGTGAAGCTCAAAGTGGGGTACGGTGAAGTCACCGAGGCCGATATTATCGCCCACTGCCGCGAACACCTGGCGGGCTACAAAGTGCCCAAGACGGTCATTTTCAGCGAGCTACCGAAAACCTCAACGGGCAAGATCCAAAAATTCGTACTGCGTGAAGAAGCTAAGCAGCATTGATAATTCACTAAGGAGAGCGTGCATGAGCGATCAAAAATTGGCGTTGTAGGGGCCGGCACCATGGGGCAAGGGATTGCCCAGGTTATCATCGCCAGTGGCTTTGATGTCTGCCTTTACGATGTGGCTGAGGAGCAGTTAAGCCGCGCCGAGGAAAGTATCGACAAAGGCTTGGGCAAGCTGGTAGCGAAAGAGAAGCTCAGTGAGGCGGATAAGGACGCTGCCATGGCTCGTCTTTCCAACACCACCACGCTAGGTGACCTGAGTAAGTGCAGGGTCATTATCGAAGCTGCCCCGAACAGCCCGAACTCAAAGAAAAGCTGTTTCGTGATCTAAGCCAGTTGAGCAGCACCGCTATTCTGGCTTCCAACACCTCGTCGCTGTCGCTTACCCGCCTAGCGGCGGTGTGCGAACACCCCGAGCGTGTGGTGGGTATGCACTTCTTTAATCCGGTGCCGGTGCTCAAACTGGTGGAAGTCATCCGCGCCGAACAGACCTCGGACGCCACCGTTGCCGAGATTGAAACCCTCGCGAAGGCGCTGGGTAAAACCGCCGTGCCGGTAGGCGACGCCCCAGGTTTTGCAGTGAATCGTTTGCTGGTGCCGATGATCAACGAAGCGGCCTTTATCGTTCAAGAGGGCACCGCGACACCCGAAGCGATTGATAACGCCATGAAACTCGGCGCGGCTCACCCCATGGGGCCGTTGGCGCTGGCGGATTTGATCGGTCTGGATGTTTGTCTGGCGATTATGGAAGTGCTCCAAGAGGGCTTTGGTGATCCCAAATATCGCCCCTGCCCCTTGCTTAGCGTATGGTCGCCGCGGGCTATCTTGGCCGCAAAACCGGTCGCGGTTTCTACCATTACGACTAGCTTTTGCAGAGCAGGATAGTGCGGCGATAAGAAGTTATTGCCACTCAACCAAGCGTTCGCTAGGGTTGGTTGGTGTTTACGTTAATGTGCAATAACAAATCAAATAAGGAGTCCGCCATGAGCGAAGCAGTGATCGAGAAGGTTGATAACGATGGGGTGGTGCGCCTGACCATCAATCGTCCTAAAGCGCTGAATGCCCTGAACAGCGAAGTGCTTGCCGCGCTGGAAGCGCAGCTGGTAGAGCTTGAGTCCCACCCCACGCTACGCGGCGTAGTGATTACCGGCGCGGGCGAGAAGTCCTTCGTGGCGGGTGCCGATATCACCGAAATGCGTGACAAAACACCCGAAGAGGCGAGGGCCTTCGCCAGCCAAGCGCTACGCACCATTAAACGCCTAGAGACACTGCCCGTGCCGGTGGTCGCGCTGGTGAACGGGTTTTGCCTTGGCGGCGGCTGCGAACTGGCGTTGGCCTGCGACTGGGCGGTAGCCAGTGACAACGCCGTATTTGGGCAACCGGAAGTCTTGTTGGGCGTTATCCCCGGCTTTGGCGGCACCCAGCGCCTGCCGCGCCGCGTGGGTCCTGCCATGGCGATTGATCTGGTCACCACCGGGCGCAAAATTGACGCTCAAGAAGCGCTACGTATCGGCTTGGTGAACCGGGTAATGCCGCAAGCGGAGCTTGAAAGCTACGTTGAAGAGTTAACCAAACAGCTCAAAGGCAACGGCCCGCAGTCGGTGCGTGGCGCTAAGCAGGCGGTTCACGATGGTATGGATCAAGACCTGGACAGTGCACTGGCGCTGGAAACCAGCCTGTTCGCTTTCTGCTTTGCCGGTGACGAGCAGAAAGAGGGCATGGCGGCCTTTGTCGAGAAACGTAAAGCCAACTTCTAACATCAGGCTTCTAAGCCTTCATTCGTTCCGGTTTTACTTATTTAGGGGTGGCGCTTGCGTCATCCCCGTTTTATTCTCAAAGACTTTCTACCACTCATCTTTTCGGAGTTGCCGCGATGCAATGGGCCGCCTTTATCCTCGCCGCGATGGGTTTTGCCTATCTCCCTGGGCCTGCGATGCTGTATACCGCCGCGCAAACCCTGGGGCGTGGCCGACGAGCAGGGTGGTTAGCGGTCATCGGTGTGCATATGGGTTGCTACGTCCACGTTATTGCCGCCGCCCTTGGCCTGGCGCTGCTGTTTGCGGCGATCCCGCCTGCCTATATCGCCATGAAAATCATCGGTGGGCTCTATCTACTCTGGATGGGGCTGCGGCTATGGCAGCAGGGCATCCGCGCCCATGGCGATGAGGTACCGCTGGCCACCACTAAACGCGTGCTGCGCGATAGCTTTCTGGTGGAAGTGCTCAACCCTAAAACCGCGCTCTTCTTCGTCGCCTTTCTACCCCAATTTGTGCAGCCCGAGAGCGCGATGCCGGTAGCCTGGCAACTGCTGTGGCTGGGTATTACTACCAATCTACTGTTCTCCTCTGCGGATGTCGTGGTAGTGCTGCTTGCAAGCCCGCTGCGGGCGTGGCTACAAAAGTCCCAAGGCTCATCTCGCCTCATTCAGCGCATAGGCGGTAGTGTATTGATGGGATTAGGCGGTAACACGCTGGCTCAAGCGGCGCGTTAAAGATGCCTGCCCTATAGGCGAATTGTGTATCCTCACAGTAAGGAGCGTTGCATGTTTGAGTTGTATATTGCTAACAAGAATTACTCATCTTGGTCGCTGCGCCCTTGGGTGCTGATGAAAGCGCTGGAGATTCCGTTTAATGAGCATCTAATGCCCTTTGAGGGGGGCACCGGTGCAAGCCACGACACCTTTATTCGCTTTTCACCCTCTGGCTTAGTGCCGTGTTTAGTGGATGACGATCTGGCGGTATGGGACTCCCTGGCGATAGTGGAGTATCTGGCCGAACAGCACACTAACGTTTGGCCGAGTGATAAGAGCGCACGTGCCTGGGCACGCTCTGCAACCGCAGAGATGCACAGCGGCTTTGGTGCGCTGCGTGACGAGTGTCCTATGAATTGCGGCGTGCGGGTGGCATTGGATAGCGTATCGGCCAAACTCAAAGCGGATGTGGCACGCTTGGATATACTTTGGCAGCAGGGGCTGGAGCGCTTTGGCGGGCCGTTTTTAGCAGGCAAGCGCTTTACTGCGGTCGATGCGTTTTATGCGCCCGTGGCGTTTCGCGTGCAAACATTCAACTTATCGCTCAGCGACGCGTCCCAAGCGTATGTTGAACACCTATTAGCGCTGCCCGCTATGAAAGCGTGGTATCAAGCGGCGCTTGAAGAACCATGGCGTGAGTCCATGCACGAAGCCGATACGCTGAAAAATAGCACTCTTACCGCCGATTACCGTGCGTCTTAACCTGGCCCTGATGCCAAGATATACCGATAGCCCGCTGTGGATGCTCCTGGCAATTCACCAGGAGCATCCTGCATCGGGTACACTGACGAAAATTTTCGTTTGGAAATCTCCATGGCTCTTAGCGCAACGCCCTATAAAGTTGATATTAATCTGACCGATCTGGATCGCGGGGTGTATGAAACGCTGCGCTTTACCGTGGCTCGCCACCCGTCAGAAACCGAAGAGCGCATGACCGCGCGCTTGCTCGCTTATGTGCTGTGGTATAG
Organism: Vreelandella olivaria; assembly: GCA_004295565.1. Classification (GTDB taxonomy): domain Bacteria; phylum Pseudomonadota; class Gammaproteobacteria; order Pseudomonadales; family Halomonadaceae; genus Vreelandella; species Vreelandella olivaria. The sequence goes on from AP019416.1 coordinate 1,272,817, forward strand.
CGAGACCCTCGCCTTTGGGCGTGGGCTTTCTGATGTTGACGAACCGGCGCTGTGGGAGAAAAGCCTGGACGGGCGTCTACTGCACTGGATTGAAGTCGGCCTGCCGGATGCTGAGCGCATTACCTGGTGCTCACGGCGGGCTGAGCGCGTTTCACTGCTCGCCTATGGCCGGGTAGACCTATGGGAGAGCAAAGTGCTGCCCAGCGTGGCATCGCTGAAGAATGTCCATGTGGCGGGATTGCCCCAAGAGGCTCTGGCGACCATCGCGAAAGATCTGCCCCGGGCGATTAACTGGGCGGTAATGATTAGCGAAGGATCGCTGTTTATTACTGATGAAAACGGTCAGCATGAAATTACCCCGCAGTGGCTGCTGCGCGACAGGTAGTGATTCAACTAAGTCATTAGCCTACCAACCGCCGTCTAATCGACTACGCTATAAATCTAAGCAAATGACAGCAGAAGGGTGGCCTACGAGCTACCCTTTGATTTTAGTGACTTAGCTCTTTTCTGCAGAAGACAGTAAAAGTATGCTTGCTATCTTTTGCACAATTACATACAATCAACAATGTTTGTTGATGTCCTTCAAAAGTGGCCTCAAAAACACAGTCTTAAAAACGCTCCCTAGGAAAATCTCAAGGAACGAGTAATGAAAGCAATTACCCCTCTACGATGGCAGCTGCTCCCGCTAGTGGCTGTCATAAGCCTGATGTCAACGCTCGCGCAGGCCAGCGATAGCGTCCTCTCTGTTAAGCACGAAAATGATGGTATGGCCAGCAGTGATGATGGTCACTTTACCAGCGGTTTTGAGCTCAATTGGGCGTTTGAACCAGAAGCGCAAAGTTGGACACAGCGTTTGGCCACTGCTTTGCCCGATAGCCTCATCGGCAACGCTGATATGGCAGCTTTCCGGCTTGTGCATCAAATCTACACACCCAACAATATTGAACAGCGTGGGTTGATTGAAGATGATCGCCCCTACGCCGGTCTCGTTTACGGCGGTATGTCGCTCTATGAAGATGTGCCTAGGGGTAACTGGCGCCAGGCGACTGACCTGCACCTGGATATTGGTTTGGTAGGCCCCTCGTCACTGGCCGATAGTATTCAGCGTGAAGTGCACCTTGTCACTGAAAGCGACCGACCCAATGGGTGGGATAACCAGCTTGGCGATGAAGCCATCGTCAACCTCGCCATGCGCCGCCAGTGGTGGAATAGCACCCCATTGATTGGCAAACAGTTTGCCCATGGCCCCAGTGTCGGTGCCGCGTTGGGTAACCTCTACACTTACGCAAGTGCTGGGTATAGCGTACGTTGGGGGGATGAGGCGGCTGGTATTCCGACGTTGACACCCAACCCGGGTAGCCGCCACTACATGGTCGGAAAAGAGGGGTGGCAGTGGTACCTGTTTGCTAGTGTAGACGGATATTATATGGCGCAAAACCTGACGCTGGATGGCAATACGTTTAGAAACAGCCACTCGGTTGATCGTAAAGAGTGGGTAGGTGATGTCTCCGCGGGTCTGGCGCTGGCCTGGGAGGATTGGCAGGTCACTTACGCCGTTGTGCAGCGCTCTCGTGAATTCGACGGGCAAGAAGAGCAAGATAAATTTGGCTCTATCACGCTATCCAAGCGCTTCTAAAACGGTTCGGTTAGTCACGCGCGCCCTACGGAAAGGAGTATTGCTTATGGCTAACAAGTATCCTCATACCCCGGATGGGCGCTACTTTGTCGCCAAAAATCGGCTTTGGCGCTGCACTGACCCGCGCTTAGGTGAAGACGAAAGACGAACCCATATCAAAGCATTGATGAAAGCCCGTCGGGCGGTTAGAACAGCCCAACAGCAAGACGATGAAGACGCACTTCGCCAGGCCCGCAACGCGGTGCAAAGCGCTAAACAAGCACTTGGTGAGCGTGGCCCCGTATGGTGGGATGATAACGCCCCCGATGAAGGCGGCCTTGCGCCCCATAACAGTTCCTATGCCCAGTGGTGGGAGAGCCAGCACTAACTCCCCAATGACCTATACAACTGATCCAGTCCTGCTAGCCTAAATGTTGAAATATGTGATGTTTACATAACGTTGGCGTTTAAGGGAGTAAGGGCACATGGAAATGTATTTTTTAATGGTTGGGGAAATTTACTGCGCGTTATTATTGTTGGGGTACTGGCTTACGCTGCCCTCGTTTTTTCTTGCGAATATCGGGTAATCGCACGCTTTCGAAGATGAACGCCTTCGATTTAATTGTCACGGTGGCGCTTGGTTCCACATTGGCCACGGTTCTCTTATCTAAAGATGTGGCATTAGCTGAAGGCGCTGTGGCGATGGCACTACTGATTTCTCTTCAGTTCATCATTACTTGGTTCAGTGTACGAACTGCCTGGGTGCGTCGGTTAGTGACGGGCGAGCCACTGATGCTGCTTTATCGTGGCGAATTTATTACCACCTCCATGCAAAAAGCACGGGTTACTCAGGATGAAGTTCAGTCGGCTATTCGCGGTAGTGGTATTGCTGATGTGATGGCAGTGGAAGCCGTGGTGCTGGAAACGGATGGTTCCATGAGTGTCATTAAGCCGAATGCAGAGAGCAGCCATTCGAGTTTAGAAGGGGTTCGTGGATCCCGGTGAAGCCAACACACAGTGTCTGTGTCTAAGTAATATTAATTTTCCCGTTCACGTTTGCACCTGGCGGTGGTATTCTTCGCCACCGTTAATTTTAAGGACGCCACGTGAATATCAAAGCTGATCTTTCCATTGTCGATATCATCGGCCATCTGGTTGTTTGGGTGATACTCAGTATCATTACCCTTGGGGTAGCGCTCTTTTCTTCCCCTACTCGTTTTCGCGGTTTGTGATTAACCGTACCTCGGTCGTGGATGAGGCTGGCGTCGAGCGAAAAATGGTCTGCGATATCAACATTTTCAGCAATATAGGCCATATAATTTTGTGGATGCTGATTTCGTTAGTGACCCTGGGACTGGGATATATTTTCTACGTCTATCGGGTATGGAATTACGCGTTAAATAATTCGCGGGTTAAATAGCTTTACCCTGTCACCTGAGAGTGACCAAGAGCCTATGCTTAAACAGCCAGCATAGGCTCTTTTTTTGACGGCTTAATCACCGTCAGTCAGTTTATCCTGCGTTTTGAGCTCGAAGTCGCTGGCATCATGACGTTCGTGCAACTGCTCATGGGGCTCGCCAAAGGTGCGGTTGACCATGCGGCCGCGCTTAACGGCGGGGCGCTCGTCGATCTCTTCCGTCCAGCGTAGAACATTCTTGTAAGTGTGGGCTTCCAAGAATTCAGCCGCTTCGTAGACGCGGTTTTTCACCAGCGCGCCATACCAGGGGTGAATCGCCATATCCGCAATGGTGTACTCATCGCCCGCCATAAAACGGTTTTCCGCCAAGTGGCGGTCAAGCACATCGAGCTGGCGCTTGACTTCCATGGTGTAGCGGTCAATCGGATACTGGTACTTCTCCGGCGCGTAGGCATAAAAGTGACCAAAGCCGCCGCCAAGCATCGGTGCGCTGCCCATTTGCCAGAACAACCAGGAGAGGCACTCGGTGCGTTTTGCCGGGTCGCTGGGTAAGAAAGCGTCAAATTTTTCAGCCAAATAGAGCAGGATTGCGCCAGACTCAAACACCCGTTGTGGGGGATTGGTCGAGTGATCCATTAGTGCGGGAATTTTGGAGTTGGGATTCACCTCGACGAAGCCACTGCTGAACTGATCGCCTTCGCCAATTTGGATCAGATAAGCGTCGTATTCGGCACCTGCTACGCCTTTCTCCAACAGCTCTTCAAGCATCACGGTGACTTTGACACCGTTGGGCGTGGCCAGGGAGTAGAGCTGAAGAGGGTGTTTGCCTACCGGCAGCGCTTTGTCATGGGTAGGGCCTGCGATTGGGCGATTGATATTGGCAAATTTACCGCCGTTGCCAGGTTCCCACTTCCAAACACGCGGGGGTGTATAGGTATTGTCGCTCATTCGTTTCCTCGCTATAAATGGTTTATCGATGATGCAGCGGCTATTATTCGTGGCAGAGGGTGATTAGCCTGATAATAAAGTAGCTCATTTTCTTCAGAGGTGACGGATGCGTGTTATTGGTGTGTTGGGCGGTATGAGCTGGGAGTCGACCCAAGGCTATTACCGAGCCCTAAACGAGGGCGTAAAAGCAGCGCTAGGCGGCTTTCATTCGGCTAAGATCGTGCTGATTAGCGTCGACTTTGCCGAAATTGAAGCGCTGCAACAGCAGGGCGATTGGCACGCCGCTGGTGAACTACTGGGCAACGCTGCCCAAAGCGTTGAGCGTGCGGGCGCCGACTGCCTGCTGATTGCCACCAATACCATGCATAAAGTGGCGCCCGCTATTGAGCAGGCGATTACGATTCCGCTACTGCATATTGCCGATGCCACCGCTGAACAGCTTACCGCTGACGGAATCACTCGTGTCGGCCTATTGGGAACGCGCTTTACCATGGAGCAGGACTTTTATATCGGCCGCTTGGAAAAGCAGTTCGGTATTGAGGTCGTGGTGCCCGATCAGTCAGAGCGCGACACTATTCATCGGGTGATCTTTGATGAACTCTGCCAGGGTCGAGTAGAAGATGTATCGCGGCAGCGCTACCTGGCCATCATTGATTCCCTGCATGCCCAAGGGGCCCAGGCGGTGATTTTAGGCTGTACCGAAATCGCTATGCTGGTGAACCAGCGTGATACCACAGTACCTCTGTACGACACCACCGCTCTGCATGCCCTGAGAGCGGTGGCGTGGGCACTAAATGATTAATTTCGGTAACGACACTTAGACCAGTGTCAGGGTGACATTAATATTGCCGCGGGTGGCGTTGGAGTAGGGGCAGACAACATGGGCTTTCTCGACCAACTGCTGGGCAACGTCTTGCTCAAGGCCGGGCAGACTGATTTTTAGTTCGACTTCGATACCAAAGCCGGTAGGAATGGCGCCGATACCTACGTGACCATCAATCTTCGTATCCTGAGGAAGCTTTACTTTCTCCTGGCCAGCAACATGCTTAAGCGCGCCTAAAAAGCAGGCCGAGTAGCCGGCAGCAAACAGCTGCTCTGGGTTGGTGCCATCACCGCCTGCGCCACCCAGCTCTTTGGGCGTGCTGAGTTTAACATCCAGCGCGCCATCGGAGGATTTGGCTTGAGCCTTCACGGCCACCGGTAGCGGTGGCGTGGGCACGATAAACAACGTTTTCAATAGTGGTCGTCATTCTGTATCTCCTGTCAGTGTTTTCATTATGAACCTGCGTCATTAACTTAGCGCAGCTTTATTTTGCGCGCAATATAAATGACAAATAAATCTCAATGCCCTGCGCCAGCAAGCGAAGGCTATTGGTTCTTTTGCAGGCTATCGCGTAGCCGCACCAAGTCCTCTTTCAGCATGGTCAGTGCCTCAATCGACTGCTCGCTGGCATGCACCACACAGCTGGGAATATGGCACGCCTGTTCGCGCAGCGCTTTGCCTTCTCAGTGAGGTACAGCTCTACCACACGCTCATCTTCGTGGCTGCGCTTGCGATTCAACAACTGATCGGCTTCAAGGCGCTTAAGCAGAGGCGTCAGTGAACCAGGATCGGTTAGTAGGCGCTTACTTAGTGTGCCTACTGTGATGCCATCGTTTTGCCACAATACCAACATGGCAAGGTATTGCGGGTAAGTAAGCCCCAACTTTTTGAGCAGAGGTTTATACACTTTGGTCATCATCAACGAGGTTGAATAGAGCGCAAAGCAAAGCTGGTGATCGAGCTCTAATTCGCTACAAGATGGTTGCACAAGTATGGGTTCCGATCCGAAATACGTCGCCTAATGTAGCGCGGGAAGCAGTTAGTGGCTATCCCTAGACGTTGGTCGTAAGTTGGCAGTTTTGTTTTGACACGCACAGGGCAGGTAGCTAGCCTTCGCATACTTAATGTTACCGGTAACAAGTTGCCGTTCATTGAATCGGCTATTAACAACCTCGCCATTAACAACTCAACCATTAACAACAATGAGTACTTGGAGATAACGCTATGACCGCTATTTGGCGCAACACACTGACCTTGGTCGGCGCGACCACCCTGACATTGGGCATGGCTCATGCCCAAAGCCCCGAACTCTCTGATCCGCCTGAGATAGAAGGTGATGTAGTCGGCGATCATGGTTCGCATACTTTGCGCATGGGCATTGGTCTTGCAGAAAGCTCGCCGCAGTATCTATCCAGCCAATACTTTGGTGAGATTCTTGAGCAGCGCACCGACGGCCGTATCACGGTTAACGTTTTCCCTAACAGTCAGTTAGGCGACGACGTTCAAATGATGGAAATGCTGCAAACCGGTACGCTGGATATGACTTATCCGTCGAGTTCAGCCACCACGGGTTACGTTGAAGAGCTGGCCGCTTTTGATCTGCCGTTCCTGCTGCCTAGTCGCGAAGCCGCTGTAGCGGTTATGCAGAGCGATGTGGCCCAGGGCATGCTAGATGCCTTTGAAGGCACCGGCCTAAAAGCGCTCGCCTTCTCTGAGAATGGCTATCGCCAGCTCTCGAACAGCGCACGTCCGGTGAGTAGTCCTGACGACGTTGCCGGTCTAGATGTGCGCGGTTTAAGCGTTCGTACCATGGAAAACCCGGTGCATCTGGCGATATGGGAAGCCTTAGGCGCCAACCCCACGCCAATGGCCTTTGGTGAGCTGTTCTCCGCGATGGAGCAGGGCGTGGTTGATGGTCAGGAAAACCCCTGGAGCACCATCCTGACCTCTAACTTCAACGAAGTGCAGGACTATGGCACTGAAACACGCCACGTCTATACTCCCTTTATCATGATGCTTTCTGAGCGTACCTGGGATCGCATGGCGCCTGAGTATCAAGAGCTGGTGCTGGAAGCCGCTCGCCAGTCCGCAGAGTACGAAATTCAGCTCTCTGCTGAGTATGATGACTGGTCACGGGATCAGCTAGCAGAGCGTGGTATGGAAATTACCCGCCTGGACGACGAGCAGTTAGCCGCGTTCCAAGACGCCGTACAGCCGGTCTACGAAGAGTGGGCACCGCGCATTGGTGAAGACCTGATCGCCGACATTCAAAAGATCGTTGAAGAGAGCAGCAACTAAACCTTACGTTTAGCGCACCACTTGGGCAGGCCGTTGAGCCTGCCCAAGTGTCAGTGCCCTGGAGCTCCTATGTCACTCTCCTCTACACCCCCAAATACGTCTACGCCGATTGAAGACCCCTCGGTGTATCTGGACGACCCCAACCGCAAATCGCTGGAAATCGATACCGATACCCGCCAAGGCCCTGCGCTGTTCCGCTGGCTGACCTTGGGCATGGAGTATCTGATCGGCGCTATTTTAGTGGCGTTGATTGTGTCCGTTTCCTGCAACGTGGTAGGGCGTGCACTGTTTAATCACTCCCTGCCCTGGGCGGATGAACTGGCGCGCATGCTGTTTATATGGCTGGTGTTTATCGGCGCTGCTGCGGCTTTTTCCCGCTACGAGCACATAGCCGTTGACGCCCTGGTTCGGCGCCTGCCGCTGCGCTTGGCGCATATGCTCTACCTGCTCCAGCATGTGATTATTACCGGCCTGATGGTGGTAATGATCTGGGGTGGCTATCAAGTGTTGGCACGCTCGAGTGGGCGTTCGGCAATTATGAATGTACCGCTGAGCTTTATCAGCCTTTCGCTGGTGCTGTGCGTCATCTTCATTGCGGCAGTGTCGATTTGGCGGATATGGGTCAGCCTGAACGTTATTCGTCACCCTGAGCGGGAGCGCTAATCATGCTATGGATTTTTCTGGCTATTTTATTGGCCTCCATCGTTATTGGGCTGCCGATTGCCTTTGGTTTAGGCGTGGCAGCATTGGTGATGGCGGTTCTCTCCGATATTCCACTGTCGATCATGATCGAACAGTCTATTCGTGGGGTTAACAGCTTTCCGCTGCTGGCAATCCCGTTCTTTATTTTAGTCGGTGAGGTCATGAGTAACGGCGGTATCGCGCGTCGCTTGATGGAACTGGCGGGTGCCTTGGTCGGCTTTATGCGCGGCGGTTTAGGGCAGGTGGCCATTACCGGTTCGATGTTTTTTGGTGGTATCAGTGGGTCAGCGGTAGCCGATACCGCCGCCACTGGCGCGATGATGATCCCCTCCATGAAAGAGCAGGGTTACACCGCAGCCAATGCCACCGCGATTAATACTGTCTCGTCGGTGATCGGGATCATTATTCCGCCTTCAATTCCGCTGATTCTGTACGGTATCGTCACCGAAACCTCCATTAGCCGCCTGTTTATCGCTGGTATTATCCCCGGCCTGTTGATTGGCTTTGCGCTGATGGTGACCACCTATATGCTTGCCAAAAGGATGGTGGCGGCGTTCAGCAGTTCCGCTGGGATCGTCTCTGGAATGCCTTTAAAGCTGCCTGGCTGGCGCTCGTGCTTCCGGTGATTGTGATTGGCGGTATTATTTTTGGCGTGTTTACGGCTACCGAAGCGGCCGTGGCGGCCCTGCTATACTCGCTGGCGATTTCGCTGATCGTGTACCGGGAGTTTAAGCTTAAAGAGCTTGTCGGTATGTTGATCCGTACTGCCCGTCTGACCGGCATGGTCATGATGTTACTGGCGTTCGCGACGGTGATCGCTTGGTTCCTGACCATCAATATGGTGCCGCAAACCTTGGTCAGCCAAGTGCAGGCAATTACCCAAGATCCGTTTATGCTGCTGTTGATTGTGGCTTTCTTGCTCTTGTTGGTGGGGTTTGTGATGGACTTAACCCCGGCGATGGTGATCATGGCGCCTATGCTGGCACCCATTGTCACCTCGGTGGGGGTTGATGCAGCCTACTTCGGTGTGCTCATGGCGTTTGTATTAGGCATCGGTCTATTAACCCCACCGGTGGGCACCTGCCTCTATGTAGGTTGCGGTGTGGGTAAAGTCTCGATGGAGTCGTTGGTTAAAGCCATGCTGCCTTACTATGCGGCGCTCCTCGTGGTGTTGGTCGTTCTGATCGCCTTCCCAGGCATCGTTACCTGGCTGCCTGACCTCACCGCTGTACGCGGCAATTAAACAACAGGAGAGCCTCTGTGAAGAACCTCTCACAGCGTATTTTAGTGATGGGCGTGTCTGGTTGTGGGAAGTCACATATTGGCCAGCAGTTGGCAGACACTCTGGGCTCTACCTTTATTGACGGTGATGATTATCACTCCCCTGCCAATGTGGCTAAAATGGCCAGTGGCACGCCGCTCAACGATGACGACCGGAGCGAGTGGCTGGATACCTTGGCGGCACTGTTTGCCGAGTATCGGGCAAGGGGGGAGTCGCTGGTAATTGCCTGTTCCGGGTTAAAAAAACGTTACCGTGACCGGCTGAGGCAAGGAGATCCTGCACTGCAGATCCTCTATTTGGAGGGGAGTCGGGAGCTACTACTTGAGCGGCTTGAAACCCGGGCAGGGCACTTCTTTAAAGGCGATACCATGTTGGCCAGTCAACTGGCCGACCTGGAACCGCCGAGTGAAGAGGAGGCCTTCAATGCCTCAATCACCTTGTCGCCCCAAGTGATTGTTGCTCAATTTGCGGCGACGCTGCCGGAGCCCAGTCGCTCGCCCCGATAAAGAAAAGAGTGCACATTGGGGTCGCTTCCAGCAGTTAGACCCCAGTGCATGCATCTTGTATAAGGCAGTCACTTCTTGAAGAAAAAACGCCCCACCCTACAGGATATTGCCGACCACGTCGGGGCTACCAAAATGACGGTAAGCCGCTGCCTGCGAGACCCTGAAACCGTCTCGGAAGGCCTGCGTGAGCGCATTTTCTCGATTGCCGAACAGATTGGTTATATTCCCAATCGCGCGCCGGATTTGCTCTCCAGGGCGACCAGCCACTCCATAGGGGTGCTGGTACCGTCGCTCACCAACCAGGTATTCGCCGATGTGATCCTCGGTATCGAAACGCTGACGGAGCCTGCGGGCTATCACCTGATGCTTTCTCACTATGGCTATAGCCCTGAGCTGGAGGAGCGCAGCTTGGCCTCGCTGCTCTCCTATAATGTTGACGGGGTGATTTTGTCTGACCGTGACCATACGCCGCGTAGCCTGCGTATGCTGGAAACTGCCGGTATCCCGATTGTTGAAATCATGGATACTCACCGCCCTCCGCTGCAGCAGGTGGTGGGTTACGATAACGTTCAAGCCGCGTATGACATGGTCAGCGAGATGATCATACGGGGGCGACGCCAGGTGATTTACCTGGCGGTGCGCCTGGATGAGCGTACTCGTCAACGTGAGCGTGGTTACCGCCAAGCCATGCGAGAGCATGGCTTAACACCCGTTACGCTACAAAGCACCCAGCGCTCCTCTTACAGCGTGGGGCGGCACTGCTGCAGCAGGTGATGGCAGATTACCCGCAGCGGATGGTCTGTTCTGTACTAACGATGATGTTGCGGTAGGGGCCTATTTCGAATGCCTGCGGCGGGGAATCGATGTGCCAGGGCGGATGGCGTTGGCCGGTTTTCACGGCCACGATGTAGGGCAGGTAATGACGCCAAGACTCGCTAGTGTCGTCACGCCACGTCAGGCCATCGGCGAAACAGCCGCGAGGGAGTTGTTAGCACGGATCCGGGGAGAGTCGCTGACTCGGCAAGTGGTCGATTTGGGCTATCGTATTGAAGTGGGAATGACCCTATAGAGCCCGTTATCGAGTAGCCGTTAGCAGCGTAAATGTCTAAAGTAGCCTTTTACTTTTGTCGCGAGGCCGTCGTGCAGATTACTCAACTCAATATTTACCCCGTCAAATCGCTAAAAGGCATCAGCGTCACTCAAAGCGAGCTGCAAGAGCATGGGCTAGCCTGGGATCGCCGCTGGATGCTGGTGGATGCGCAGCAGCGTTTTGTGACCCAGCGTCAACTCCCGGCACTTGCCACCGTTGAGGTCGCACTGACCGATGAGCACTTGGTGCTGTCGCATCCTAACGTCGAGCCGCTGAGCGTACCGCTGGCCGAACCCAAGGGGAATTTGCGCCTGGTTAGCGTGTGGAATGACCACTGTAAAGCGCTGCCGGAGAGCGATGACGTATCGCGCTGGCTGGTCGCCGCTCTAGGCGAGCAGGCTCAGGGGTTAAGCATGGTGCGTTTTGCCACCGAGTTTAGCCGTGCGGTAGAAGAGGATTTTCTTGATGGTGGGGCAGCGCACACCTACTTTTCCGACGCATACCCCTTTTTGATTGCCACCACGGGGTCGTTAGACGCTCTAAACCAGGCGCTAGTGGCGGGCGGGCACGCTCCTGTGCCCATGAATCGCTTTCGGCCCAATATCGTCGTAGAGAGTGACGAGGCGTGGGCGGAGGATCGTTGGGCAACGTTGTCAGAGCAAAGCGGCGCTTTTCAACTGGCGTTACGCAAGCCGTGTAAGCGCTGCAAAGTCACCACCATTGATCAGCATACGGCCGCAGTGCCTGCCCCGGCTGAACCGCTAAAAACCTTGATTGAACTCAATACGCAACCCAGCCTTAAAGGCGCGCATTTTGGCCAAAATGCCACGCTGCTTAAAGGTGCCGGCAGTGTTATTCGAGTGGGGGATAGAGTGACAGTAATGGCCCGCAGCGACTAGAAAGCTCAGTCAGCCTTTAGTTAAAAAGGCTTTGTTTTTAATTTGTCAAGATGAACAGCGTCATTAATTTGTCGTTGACGCTTTTATAGGGAGTCTCTAGTGTCCCTAACACAATAGTATTTTTACACCGTGGGGAAGCGCTGTGGATCTCGCAACATTGATTGGCTTGGTAGGGGCTGCTGTATTAGTGGGCACCGCTGTGATTATGGGCACCTCACCAGAAGTGTTCATGAACCCCACTGGGCTGTTGCTAGTGGTAGGTGGGAGCCTGTTTGTTGTATTGGCTAAATTTAGTATTACGCAATTTAAATTTGCCTTTAAAGCAGCGGCACGAGCTTTTAAATTTCAACTGCCAAGTATTCAAGAGAGCATTGACGAGCTGGTTGAGTTATCAAAAGTGGCACGTCGAGAAGGGATGATTGCGCTGGAAAGTCGTGAAGTTAGTTCGCCATTTTTGCAGAAGGGGCTGCAAATGTTGGCTGACGGCTACAGTGCCGAGATGATAAGAGACATGATGGAAAAGGAGCGTCTGCTTACCTTGGAGCGTAATCAGGCGGGAGGGCAGGTGTTCTCAGCACTAGGAGAGGTGTCTCCTGCCATGGGGATGATTGGTACCTTGGTAGGCTTGGTGCAAATGCTCTCCAACATGGGCGATCCGTCACTCATTGGCCCAGCCATGGCCGTAGCCCTATTAACTACATTGTATGGTGCGATGATCGCTACGATGATCGCCAGTCCTATCGCAGATAAACTCTGGGTACGGATGAATCAGGAAGCCAAAATGCAGGAGCTGTGGATTGACGCAGTACTTGCCATTAAAGGCGATAAGAACCCCCGCGTGCTAGAGCAGATGTTGACGATATACCTGCCGCCGGAACACCGCAGTGCGTCAGACGCAGAAGCAGACAATACCGCAGGCGAGCGAACGTAACAACATGGCGCAAAAACAGACCAATATTCCAGCCTGGATGATCACCTACGCAGATCTCATGTCTCTGTTGCTGTGCTTTTTGTGCTGTTACTCTCCTTTGCTGAAATCGATGCTGAAAAGTTTCGGCGCGTGGCGGACGAACTATCTAAAGCGTTTGGTGTGCAGCGAGATATTGAAGCCATGCAGATCCCTATGGGAACCAGTGCGGTAAAGCAGCATTTTTCCCCAGCCGTGCCAGACCGCACTTTGATAAACGAAGTGCGTCAGCAGACTCAACAACAGCAGCCGCAGTTGGAATCCATGCGAAATGTGCTGGAAACCCAGCGCCAGTTGCAAAGCCTTCAGTTGGCGCAGAGTGTTGAAAAGCTGCTCGAGACATCGTTGCCAGAGGGCGTGGCAGAGATTGATATCGATCAGTTTCGCGTAGTGGTGCGAATTTCTGAAAATGGCACTTTTGGTTCGGGTAACGCCACTGTCACGCCCGCTTTTGAAGACGTATTGCAATCGCTAGCTACCCTTTTGGCCAATGTGCCAGGAACGATTTCCATTGATGGGCACACTGACGATGTGCCCATTCGGACACCCCAATTCCGCAGTAATTGGGATCTTTCAGCGATGCGGGCCGCTTCAGTGGCCAATGTCCTCACCGCCACCGGTGAGCTTGAGCCTAAGCGATTAATTGTTCAAGGCTTTGCCGACACTAGGCCATTGGCTTCCAACCTAACCAACGAAGGCCGGGCTGAAAATCGCCGCGTCGAGCTGATGATTGATTTGGATGCCGCTGTTGCAGAGCGCGGTGAGCGTTCAGTTGAGTCATTGCAACCTGTTTCCCCGACCCTATTGAACCTGTCGGGAACGATTCAACACCCTGATTCGGCATAAGCAAAGGAATCAGCTACGCTAGTAGCACGGTAAGCGTAGTTACCGTGTCTTATCGGAACCCAATCGATAAGCTAACTATCACAGGAAAGGAGAACAGTATGGATAGTAAAGCAAGCGCACGCTGGGAAGGCGGGTTAAAAGACGGTAAAGGCAATGTATCTACTGAAAGCGGTGTATTAGATGCTGGCTACTCGTTTAAACAGCGTTTTGAGGGAGAGCCGGGTACCAATCCTGAAGAGCTGATCGGTGCGGCACACGCCAGCTGTTTCTCAATGGCGCTCTCAATGATTCTGGGTGAGAAAGGCTATACCGCTGACGCAATCGAAACCAGCGCAAAAGTAACCCTTTCCCAAAGTGATGCCGGTTTCGATATCTCGAAAATTCACCTGGACGTTGTTGCTGAGATCAGTGGCGCTGACGATGCCGCATTCCAGGAAGCAGCAGAAACGGCCAAAGAAAATTGCCCTGTTTCCAAAGTTCTAAATGCTGATATTAGCATGACGGCTAAGCTTAAATCCTAAATTTAGATTTTGCTTTGCTTATAAATAGGTTGTTTTCTTAATAAAGATGGCTCGCGTATAGATAGTGTGCGCGAGCCATTTTGTCCACTAAAAATAATTTTAGATTCCTGAGTGTTTCTTGGTTATTTAAATGATATGCATTAAAAAGCCCTGGCAATTGCCAGGGCTTTTATCTTCTGTCTAGTGTTTATTTGTTTTCATCTTCGTGACGGTTATACTCTTCAGCTGCTTCAAGTGCATCTTCTGAAGCATTAACGGTGATGACATAATTTTCGCCATCTTCGTCTTTGGTCAGCTCAAGTGAATCCCACTCGATAGCGACGTTTTTCTCGCCCATGCCCAGAAAGCCGCCAACGCCAACGACAACAGCGTTAATCTGACCATCTTCATCAATCACTAAGTCAGTGATGGTGCCGATATCTTCGTCATCTTCGACGCTGCTTTTGACTTGGTTGCCGGTTAGGGCGTCAGCATGGAAAGTGCCTGCTGGCGTTTCAGTCAGGTAGGTTGCTTCCATGGTGGAGGTGTTCTCTTCAGCGTTTACGGTGCCTGCGGCAAACATAAAAGCCGGAACCATGAGGGTGCCTAAAATAGCGGGTTTAACCATTTTCATTTTGCTTGCTCCTTGCGATTTTATTGGGCTTAACGACTCCGCGTAACAACCCGAATAAATCAATAGTGGCGGTATTAGCTTCGTTTAAAATAAGCGATAGCAATGCCGAAACTATTATTCCTAAGTGAGTTAATTACCCTAAATAACTAATACATTAAGGTATTGCATTAGGGTGATTGACGCTGTCTTGCGCTTCACTGCGCTAAGACACTTATTAGGTTAGCCGCTGTGTTCAAAAATACAACCATTCAATGAGATTTTTAGCTAATGGGGTCGCTTCTATTTTTGCCATTGCCCCACACACGCGCCTTCGTGCGACAGTCTGTCGAGTTGACCCGCCCTCGATCAGTGGTCATATTCGTCTCCAAATGGCTCACTTGTATCCTCGGTTTGATAAAAGTGAGGTCGCATAAAAAGGAGAACCCCCTGACCATGAATTCCCACCCTTTGCAGACTATCAAGCAGCTCTGCGTCAGCAGTATTGCCTTAGGCGCATGGCTTTTTGCCTCAGGCGCGACAGCCGATAACAGCGAGCTCCCCAAAGGGCATTTTCTGCTGCCTGAAGTGGGCAATATGGTTGGCCAAGTGTATACCGTCACGGCGACCGAAGACGACACGCTGTTGGATATTGCCCGCATACACAACGTGGGCTATGAAGAAATTCGTATGGCTAATCCTGATGTTAGCCTCTGGGTTCCGGGAGAAGGGACAGAGGTCACCATCCCCGGGCAGTTTATTCTTCCCGATGAGGAGCGAACAGGCATCGTCATCAATGTGGCGGAATTGCGCCTCTACTACTACCCCGATATCGAGGCCGGAGAAGCGCCGCGGGTGGAGACTTATCCTATTGGTATTGGGCGTGACGCCTATAATACGCCGCTGGGGATTACCGAGACGACCATGCGCCTTGAAAACCCAGCCTGGTACCCACCTGAGTCGATTCGTCGTGAAGCTGCTGAGCGTGGTGATCCCGCCCCCGCGGTTGTGCCTCCCGGCGCCGATAACCCCTTAGGTAAATACGCTATTCTGCTGGATATTCCCGGTTACCTGATCCATGGCACCAATCAGCCTGATGGCATTGGCATGCGCGCTAGCCGTGGCTGTATCCGCATGCACCCTGAAGATATTGAGTCGGTTTTTGGCGGGTGCCAGTCGGCACGCAAGTCAATATTATCGATTCGCCGATCAAAGTAGGCTGGGATACCAGCGGTAAAGGCTACATTCAGGCGTTTACCGCCACGGATGAAAACGCTTATGGCATGGACTCGCTATTAAACGTGGTCGGGCTTATTGAAGAGCACGAGGGCGATAACACGCATAGCGCCAATTATGAACAGGTGCGCGAAGTGCTGGAGCGGGCCAACGGGCAAATTGTTCCCCTTAGCTAGGCTGTTGTAGCGCTTAAAACCCTAACGTGCAGGGTCAAGCACGCCACCCAGCGACGCATTACGCCGAAACCAGCCCGCGATGCTGGTGCGCGGGTGGCGGGTTGGCAGTACTTCGTGGGGAATGGTTTCAGATAGAAAACAGGCGAAAGTGCCTGCTTCGGGGATGACCCGGGCGACTTCCTGGCTGGGGTCGTCAGGATGATAAACCACCATTTCACCGCCGCCATCGCTTGGCCAGTTGGGGGTCAGATAGCCGACCGTAGATATCACGCGGTTGGCCCGACCGCGAAAGCTATCCAGGTGGCGCTGATAAAAAGCCCCCGGAGGATAGTGGGCAAAGTGGGCTTCGTACTCAAACAGGCCCAAAAACAGCGCGTGGTTAAGCGCCTGCTGTAGCTCGCTCATGGCGTCTAAGTAGCGCCGTTGGGCAGCGCTCTCGCGGTCCAGCCAGTGAATAGCGTCGCCACGGATATCTTTACGCAGTAGATGCTGTTGACCACGGCCAATACCCGCTTCATCTAAACCGTTATAAGCCGCCCGGTGCAGCAACTCTTGGTTCAGCGCAGCGCATAGTTCCAGGTCGATGGCCTCGCGGCCCACATACCAGCCCTGTTCAACCAGCGCATCTACCAGGGTGTTCTGCGTTGCAGGCTGGAGCGCAGGTGACGGCGTAGCAACATTGGGTGTCATTGGTTGGATCTCGATGGCGCCGAGCCCGAAGCGGTCGTGGTGGAGTTTGAGAGACGGCTTTTGCGTTCAGGGTAGTGGCGCAAAGGCCCGTGGGGGCGTTGATATAGGTCGATCGGCATACCAAAACCTTCAGCCAGCAGTTCCACCAGCATCATGGCCGAAAGCCCCCAGATGACATGGCCGTCTACGTGGTAGCTGGGCACGTAGTGGGCCACCCCATCCACGGTAATCACATCGGTATGAGTACGGTGGTCGTCTAGAAAGTGGCTCAGCGGTACTTCAAAAATGGCGTTTAATTCGCCGGGGTCGGCAACCAAGGGTAGATCCGGCGGAATAATGCCCACCAGGGGGTGACGCGAATGCCGTGCAGCGAAATAACGTCCGACAGCCGCCCCAGGGGTTGCACCAGCGCGGGGTCAAGGGCAATCTCTTCTTCTGCCTCACGAAGCGCCGTCGCGTAGAGATCAGCGTCAAAGGGTTCGCGCTTACCACCCGGGAACGCCACCTGGCCGCTATGGGTGCTCAAATGGCTGGCCCGGCGGGTAAACAGTAAAGTAGGCACTGGGCGCTCGACAATCGGCAACAGCACGGCGGCCTCGGGCATCACGATGTGATCCAAGCGTTGAGGAGTCAGCTGTTGCAGCCGTTTACGCAGTTTCTCTAACATGGGGCATCCCGTTACTTTGTTCTCTTTACCCAGCAGCGGTCGTTGGCGTCAAGTGCGTCGAGGCTTCTATTCACTAGCCGTTGAGAATATGCGATGAATTTCTGTAGCCAGTGTGGTGCTAAAGTACGGTTTGCCGTCCCGGAAGGGGATGACCGCCCGCGCTATCTGTGCGATGCCTGCGGCACTATTCACTATCAAAATCCACGCATCGTGGCCGGTACGCTGCCCGTTAGCGGTAGTAAAGTGCTGCTCTGTAAGCGCGCGATTTCACCGCGCAAAGGCTACTGGACGCTGCCCGCTGGCTATATGGAAAATGCCGAGTCAACCCAGCAGGCAGCTTCCAGAGAGACCCGGGAAGAGGCCTGTGCCGAAGTCGAGCTGGCCAACCTCTACACGCTCATTGACCTACCGCATATCAATCAGGTGTATATGATTTTCCGCGCTGAGCTGGTGGGGGCTTTAGCGCCGGGCCGGAAAGCCTGGAAGTCGCGCTATTTGAAGAGCACGAAATCCCCTGGGATGAATTGGCTTTCACCACCATTGAGCGCACGCTACGTCATTTTTACGCTGACCGCGCCCTCAATGAGTTTCCGCTACATATCAGCATGGTGACCCCCGAAGACCGCGAACGCTATTTTGGCAGCGCGTGAGTCATTCACACCCCGACGAAAAATCCACTTATAGATCGGCCAACTGCCATACATCATAAGCGACTTCTTCGTAGGGGTGGGCAAGTTTCAAGGCCGCGATGGCGCCGTGAATATGCGCTTCCTCGCACAGCAACTCGACTTTGAACTCTTCGACCTTTTCCAAGCTGCCCACTGAGCCGATATGCGGGTGGGCGCCCTCGGTTGGGCGAAACTGCCCCGTACCACGGGTTTGGAAACAGACGTTTTCGTAGGCGCCTACACGCCCTGCACCGGCCTCAAACACCGCTTGCTTGACGCTTTCGGCATCTTCTATGGGGACAAAAAAAGCGAGCTTATACATGGTGTATCTCCAAATGATCGGTTCATTGGAAAACGCTAAACGGTGGCTATCTTAGCGGATAGGTGACTATTGGTCTCGGGCTTGGCTTTGTATGATGATATTTTTATGACGTTTCCCCATGACTGTTAGACGAGCCGCCCTATGGATAAATTTGAAGTAAAGTTGGATCAGGCCGCCAGGGCTGCCTGGATGTCCTACGTCGGTGGAATGACCCAGGATGAGATCGCCAGCCAGTTGGGGGTTTCACGCCCCGGCGTTCAGCGTTTATTAGCCTTGGCCCGCCAGGAGGGGCTGGTAAAAGTCCATATCGATCACCCGATCTCACACTGCATGGCGCTGGGCAGCACGCTGCGCGATCACTTTGGCTTGACCTACTGTGAAGTGGTGCCCGCTGATAACCATGCCGCCGACAGCGCCGCTTCCTACTTGGCCGTCGCTGCCGCCGAGCGCATTGCGCAACTGGTTGAGCGCAGCGAGCCGTTGACCCTGTCGCTAGGCACTGGGCGTTCAGTACGGGCCGCGGTGGAAGCGCTTAGCCGTGTCGAGCGGCCCCAGCACCGCTTTGTGTCGCTGGTGGGCAATGTCGCCCGGGATGGCTCGGCCAACCGCTACGATGCGGTGATGGTGATGGCGGATAAAACCGGTGGCGAACGCTTCTTGCTGCCGGCACCGGTGGTCGCCGAGTCGCTGGCTGAAAAAGAGGCGATGCTTGCCCAGCGGCTGTTTAAGGCGATTGCCGATGTGGCAAGAGAGTCAGAGGCTGCCTTTATCGGTATTGGGCGTATTGACCGCCAGGCCACGCTGTTTCAAGACCACTTTATTAGTGAAAGCGAACTGGATGAATTACTGGGACTGAAAGCGGTGGGGAGTTGCTTGGCTGGCCGTTGAATCGCGACGGCGAGGTGATCGACTGCTCCATTACCCGGCGGGTCACCAGCCTTCCCCCTGGAGCGCTTTGGTAAGCACCACATGGTAGCCATCGCCGGTGGGCACGAAAAAGCCCCGGCGATACATGCCACGCTGCGCGGCGGCTGGCTGAAAGGGTTGGTGACTGACGAAGTGGCCGCCCGACAGATTGTTGAGTCGCTATAGATTCTGTGCACCGCAACATGCATTAGAGGTTATGAATTAGCGTAAAGTCTAAGCTAATCGGCTTTGCTTTTTTTTGGCTTACGTACGATCATTTGTTCGATAGCTGATCAATAAGATCAAGGCGACAACAATGCCAATACCAGCCCACTAGGAGTTCTTTATGCGACTCGCACGTCACTTGCCCGTTACCACGCTAGCGGCCGCCATTGCCATGTCGGGCCATGCCCAGGCGCAAACTGAAATTACCGTGGCCACGGTTAATAACAACGATATGGTGATTATGCAGAGCCTCACCGAGGCTTTCGAAGAGGCACATCCCGACATCACCCTGGATTGGGTGGTGCTGGAGGAGAACGTGCTTCGTCAACGCATGACCACCGATATTGCCACCGGTGGCGCCCAGTTCGATGTCATGACCATTGGGACTTACGAAGTGCCTATTTGGGCTGAGCGCGGCTGGCTTTCACCACTGGATAACCTGCCCGACGACTACAATGAAGACGACCTGCTAGCCTCCGTTCGCGATGGTTTAAGCTACGACGATACGCTTCACGCGCTGCCGTTTTATGCTGAAAGCTCAATGATGTACTACCGCACGGATCTATTCGAAGAAGCGGGCATTGAGATGAGCGAGCAACCCACCTGGGAAGAGGTGCGCGAGTGGGCGGGTAAGCTACATGGCACCCAGGATGGCTTGGCTGGAATCTGTTTACGTGGCAAGCCTGGCTGGGGCGAAAACATGGCGTTTGTCTCCACCCTGGTGAACACCTACGGTGGCCGCTGGTTTGACGAAGAGTGGAACCCTGAACTCAACTCTGACGCCTGGGTGAACGCTATTCAGTTTTATGTCGATTTGCTCAACGACTACGGCCCGCCGGGGCTAGCTCCAACGGCTTTAACGAAAATCTGGCGCTATTCTCCCGTGGCAACTGCGCCATGTGGGTGGATGCCACCTCGGCAGCCGGCAAATTGTATGACGGCAATGAGTCCGATGTGGCGGACAGCCTAGGGTTTGCCCCGGCACCCGTGGCCGAAACACCTAAGGGCTCCCACTGGTTGTGCATTCTGGGCGTTAGCCATCCCGGCTTCTTCAGAGAACCAGGAAGCGGCGCGTGAGTTTATTACCTGGGCAACCTCCCAGGAGTACATTGAGCTGGTCGGTGAAACCCAAGGCTGGACCAGTGTGCCACCAGGCACCCGTGAATCGACCTACGCCAATGAGCAGTACACCGAAGCAGCGCCCTTTGCTGACTTCGTGCTAAAGGCCATTCAGGATGCCGACCCCACCGACTCCACCTTGGAACCCAACCCTTACGTGGGTGTTCAGTTCGTCGGTATTCCCGAGTTTCAGTCGATCGGTACCCAGGTGGGGCAAACCATTGCCGCAGCGTTAACCGGTGATACCACGGTGGAGCAGGCGCTAGAGAGTGCTCAGCGTGCCACCGAACGTACCATGCAGCGGGCTGGCTACATCGAACGATAAAGAGAATGACGCCTGCCTTCCTCTTGTTTACTACAGCGGAGGCAGGTGTCTTATCGATGTTTTCGAGCAGTTTTTGTAAACAGCCTCGTACTTCGCAGGTAACCCCATGACTAAAACACGTGCTTCCGGCCGTACCGTCGGTGGGCTGAGAACGCTGTCGCTCCAAGCGCCAGCCGTGACGCTACTGCTGCTATGGATGATTGTGCCGTTAGGCATGACGCTATGGTTCTCTTTTCAATATTACAATCTGCTCATGCCCGGTATGACCGGCTTTGCCGGGTTGGAAAATTATGAATACCTGCTCACCGACCCAGCGCTGTGGGCAGCGATGGGTAACACGCTGCTGCTGGTGGGGTGGGTGCTGGCGATTACCGTGATAGGCGGCACCCTGCTGGCGGTGCTCTTCCAACAAGAGTTCGCAGGACGCGGGATCGCCCGTGTACTGGCGATCTCACCGTTTTTGTAATGCCCACCGTGAGTGCTCTGGTGTGGAAGAACATGATGATGCATCCCTCTAACGGGGTACTGGCGTGGCTGGCTGAGTCCATCGGCCTGCCCGCCGTCGACTGGTTCTCCTCGCTGCCGCTAACGTCGATTGTGATCATCGTGGCCTGGCAGTGGCTGCCGTTTGCACTGCTGATCCTGCTCACTGCCATGCAGTCCCTGGATGAGGATCAAGTGGAAGCGGCGCGTATGGACGGAGCAGGGCCGGTGGCGATTTTCTTCTTTATTACGCTACCGCACCTAAAACGCGCCATCAGCGTGGTCATCATGATTGAGATGATCTTCCTGCTGACTATTTTTGCCGAGATTTTTGTCACCACCTCCGGTGGGCCTGGCTTGGCCACGACCAATCTGGCCTACCTGATTTACATTCGTGCGCTGCTGGATTTTGACGTGGGCACTGCCTCCGCCGGTGGGGTGATCGCGATCATTCTCGCCAATATCGTGGCGATCTTCCTGGTTCGAATGGTAGCCAAAAACCTGGAAGAGTAGACCGGCACTTGTGTCCTGGGAGTACTTCGATGACAACATTAAATTCCAAAACCGCCGCGCCCCGCTCTGTGTCGGGGTGGCGGTCGGCGCAAAGCAAGCGCGCCATCATAACGGTGCTGGGCTGGTCGGTAGCATTGGTTATCTTCTTTCCGATTTTCTGGATGATCCTGACCGGGTTTAAAACGGAATCGGCGGCGATTGCTGACCCCACGCTGATTTTTTCGCCCACCCTGGAAAGCTACCAGGCGGTACAGGCACGTTCGGGCTATACCCGATTTGCACTCAACAGCGTCGTGGTGGCGTTTGGTTCGACGTTCTTCGCGCTGTTGATTGCGATTCCTTCAGCCTATGCCATGGCTTTTTGCCCACCAAGCGCACCAAAGGCACTCTGCTGTGGATGCTCTCCACCAAAATGCTGCCATCGGTAGGTGTACTGGTACCTATCTACCTGATCTTCCGCGATGTCGGTCTGCTCGACACCCGCACCGGACTGATCATCATCTATACGCTGATGAACCTGCCGATTGTGGTGTGGATGCTCTACACCTTCTTCAAGGACATGCCCAAGGATATTCTTGAAGCGGGGCGTATGGACGGTGCCTCGACCCTCCAGGAAGTGTTTTTTCTGCTGCTGCCCCTAACCCTGCCGGGTATCGCCTCAACAGGGTTGCTGTCGGTCATTCTCAGTTGGAATGAGGCGTTCTGGAGTCTCAACCTAACCTCTTCAAAAGCTGCACCACTAACCGCTTACATCGCCTCATTCTCAAGCCCTGAGGGGCTGTTCTGGGCCAAATTGTCCGCCGCTTCCACCATGGCGATTGCGCCGATTTTGATACTTGGTTGGATGACCCAAAAACAAATGGTGCGCGGCCTCACCTTTGGTGCCGTCAAGTAAAGGATCTTCCTCATGGCAACACTACAACTGCACAATATTACCAAACGTTTCGGCGATACCGAGGTGATCAAGGGCATCGACCTTGAGGTGAATGACCGCGAGTTTGTGGTCTTCGTAGGGCCTTCCGGCTGCGGTAAATCGACTCTAATGCGTATGATCGCCGGACTGGAGAGCGCCACCGACGGCGATATTCTGATCGACGGTCAGCGTATCAACGACGTCGGCCCCGCCGATCGCGGCCTCGCCATGGTGTTTCAGAGCTACGCGCTTTATCCGCACATGACGGTAGAGGACAACATGGGCTTCAGCATGCGCTTGGCGGGGGTGCCCAAAGAGGAGCGCCGCGCCAAAGTGCTGGAAGCGGCCAAAATTCTGCAGCTGGAGCCGCTGTTAGACCGCAAGCCCAAAGCGCTCTCCGGCGGTCAGCGCCAACGGGTGGCGATTGGCCGGGCGATTGTGCGTAACCCCAGCATCTTCCTATTTGATGAGCCGCTCTCCAACCTGGATGCTGCGCTGCGGGTGCAGATGCGTATCGAGCTGGCGCGCCTGCACGATGAGCTGGACGCCACCATGATCTACGTCACCCATGACCAGATCGAAGCGATGACCATGGCGGATAAAATCGTCGTGCTCCACGACGGCGTGGTCGAGCAGGTGGGGTCGCCCATGGCGCTCTACCACCACCCGCGCAATCGCTTTGTGGCGGGCTTTATTGGCTCACCGAAAATGAATTTTCTGCCGGTAACGCTGACCAGCGTTTCGCCTGACGGCGTGGGGATTCGGATGCCCGGCGGCGGTGAACGCAGCATTCCGGTGGACGGTCAGCACCTGGAGGCTAACGCCCCCCTTGAGCTGGGTGTTCGCCCGGAACATTTAGTGCTCGAGGAGCAGGGGCCCCTGAACGGCGAGATCAAAGTGCTTGAGCGGCTAGGTGGCCAAACCTCGCTCTATGTCCAGATGGACGATGAGCTAGTCACCATCATGGCCGATGGCGACGTGGCCTACCGGGTCAACGATACGGTGCATTTCGGCTTTGCCCCTGAGCGTGCCCATCTTTTTGAAGCTAGCGGCCTGGCCCTGCCCAGCTTGCAGCAGCACCCTCTGGCGGGTCTGACCCGCCACGATAACTCGTGCTCCCGGCTCGCCTTCTGAGGAGCCTGCATGAGGACACTCATCTTTGACTGCGATGGCGTGCTGGTCGATAGCGAAGCCCTGGCGGAAGGCACACTGGTGGAGTACCTCTCCCACTGGCTGCCCGATCTGAATATCGATCAGGAACTTGGCCAGGCGCTGGGGATGACCACGGCGGCTATTCTGCGCCATCTCGAATCGTTAAGCGCCTACGCCCTGCCAGTGGATGCCACTGAACAGGTGGATACCGCCATTGAGGCGCGTCTGGCGCAAGAGCTTAAAGCCATAGAGGGAGCTGACAAGGCGATTCGTGGCATCACACTGGAGAAGGCGGTGGTATCCAACAGTCGCCGCAGCCGAGTGCTGGCCTCACTGGCGAGCACGGGATTGGCCGAGGCGTTTGGCGAGGTGCCTATTTTTACCGCTGATCAGGTGGCTAACCCCAAGCCCGACCCCGCGCTCTATCGCTTGGCGGCCTCCCATTTAGGTCAAGTACCACGGGACTGCCTGGTGGTAGAGGATAGCGTGGCCGGTGACCGCCGCCCATGCCGCAGGTATGTGCGTGATTGGGTTCGTCGGTGCCAGCCATGTGGATGCTGAGCAGTCGACGCGGCTGACGCAAGCCGGCGCCTGGCGCATTTTAGCGCATATGCATGGCCTGGAAGCGTTGGTGGATGAGTGGCAAGCCAGTGGTCAATAGATCACTTAATAAACGGTTCCCGGCAATAACGGCGCAGCGATAAATGAGAGCATAACGATGAAGCTAAACAACAAAGTCGCGGTGATTACCGGCGGCGCGCGGGGCATCGGCCTGGCCATTGCCCAGCGCTATTTAAGCGAAGGGGCAAGCGTTGTGGTGGCGGATATTGACCGCGTTGCCATTGATGAGGCAGTGGTGGCACTTCAGCAGCAGGCGGCGGGTGAAAAGGTGATGGGGGTTGAGCTCAATGTCTGTGTTCAGGCCTCGATAGATGCCATGGTAGAGGCGGTAAACAAGCGCTTTGGCGGCATCGATATTCTGGTCAATAACGCTGCCGTCTTTGATATGGCGCCGGTGCTTGAGGTGACCGAGGCGAGCTTCGACAAGCAGTTTGCGGTCAATACCAAAGGCATGTTCTTTACCCTGCAGGCGGTTGCCCGTTCCATGGTGGCCCGTGGCCAGGGGGGCAAAATTATCAATATGGCCTCCCAGGCAGGTCGCCGCGGTGAAGCATTGGTAGCGTTTACTGCGCCAGTAAAGCCGCAGTGATCAGTCTTACCCAATCCAGTGGGTTGGATCTTATCAAACACCGCATCAACGTTAATGGTATCGCCCCCGGAGTGGTGGATACGCCGATGTGGGAGGAGGTCGACGCGCTGTTTGCCCGTTTTGAAAACCGTCCGCTGGGTGAGAAGAAACGTTTGGTGGGAGAGGCAGTACCGTTTGGGCGTATGGGGTTGCCCGAAGATCATACTGGCGCGGCGGTGTTTTTGGCCAGTCAGGACAGCGACTATGTGGTCGCCCAGACGCTCAATGTCGATGGCGGCAACTGGATGAGCTGAGGTGGTCATGACCCCTGATCTAGATACGTTAGCCCGGCAGATTATTGGCGCCGCTGAAGGCGCATCACGCTACCTGGTAGCGCTGGCCGGGCCACCGGGGGCGGGAAAATCCTACCGCAGCGCCCAGCTCTGCGCTGCGATCAATCAACACCTGCCAGGCCAGGCGGGGCTGGTGCCCATGGACGGCTACCACTTCGATAACGCTGTGCTGGGCGAGCAGCAGGTGCCCGTCAAAGGGGCGCCCCATACCTTCGATGTGGAGGGATTGCGCTGCGACCTTGAGCGTATCCGCCAGGCTATTCACCCGGTAGCGGTGCCGGTATTTGACCGCCCGCTGGATCTCGCCCGTGCCGGTGGACGTCTGATTACCCTTGAACAGCGCATTGTCATTGTTGAGGGCAACTACCTGCTGCTTGACCGCTCACCCTGGCGCGAACTGCGACCGCTGTTTGATTGGACGCTGTTTATAGACGTCGACGACGTCGTACTGGTTGAGCGGCTGGTCAACCGCTGGCTCGAGATGGGCCAGGATCGCACCGGGGCGCTTGAGCGCACCCACCACAAAGACATGCTCAACGCGCAGTTAGTGAAGAGTTGCTGTTTACCGCCCGACCAGCGCTGGCGCTAGTACGTTGTGTTAGTAGCACATTTAAACCGCCTCTTTTACCTGCCTTATTCACCCCATCGCGCCAAGTAGGCCTTGGCTGGAGAGTCCCATGACCCGTCTTAACAATCACAACCTGGGCAAGCTAACCGACGATGTTGCTAAACCTCAATATGACCACAAGACGCTCACCCCCGGCATCGTACATATTGGGGTAGGCGGCTTTCATCGTGCCCACCAGGCGATGTACCTGGATACGCTGATGAATCAGGGCGAAGCGATGGACTGGGGCATTGTGGGCGTAGGCGTGATGCCCGGCGACAAACGCATGCAGCAGGCATTGGCAGCGCAGGACTATCTCTACACGCTGGTGGTTAAGCACCCTGATGGCCGGTATGAGCCGCGGGTCATTGGCAGCATGGTCAATTATCTGTTCGCACCGGAAGAGACCGAGGCGGTGATCGAGCAGATGGCTGACCCGGCGATTCGTATTGTGTCATTGACGGTGACTGAAGGCGGTTACAACTTTCACCCGGTAAGTGGCGAATTCGATCTCGATAACCCCCAGGTGCGTGGTGATCTTGCCAACCCTACTCAGCCCACTACCAGCTTCGGCTTGGTGGTGGAAGCGCTCGCCCGCCGCCGTGCCCGGGGTATTGCGCCCTTTACCGTGATGTCTTGCGATAATATTCAAGGTAACGGCGACGTGGCCAAACGTATGTTCGGCGCCTATGCCCAGGCGCGGGATGCCGAGTTAGGCGCCTGGCTTGCCCGTGAGGTGGCGTTTCCCAACGCCATGGTGGATCGCATTACCCCCGTCACGTCGCCCACGGATATTGACGAACTTGCCCAGCGTTTTGGCGTTGAAGACGCCTGGCCGGTGGTATGTGAGCCCTTCACCCAATGGGTGCTGGAAGACCATTTCCCCCTTGGGCGTCCGGCATTTGATAAAGTGGGTGTTCAAGTGGTGGAAGACGTCGAACCCTACGAATTAATGAAGCTGCGCCTGCTTAACGCCAGTCACCAGGCGTTAACCTATTTTGGCTATTTAGCCGGATACCGCTACGCCCATGAAGTGTGTCAGGATCCGCTGTTTGTGGAGTTTTTGCTGGGCTATATGCGCGAAGAGGGCACGCCCACGCTAGCGCCGGTGCCAGGGGTTGATTTGGAAACCTACCGCTTAACGCTGATTGAGCGCTTCGCCAACCCGCAAATCAAAGATACCCTGGCACGGCTCTGCGCCGAAAGCTCCGACCGGATTCCCAAATGGCTGGTACCGGTGATTCGCCAGCAGTTGGCCCAGGGCGGTGAGATCTATCGCAGCGCCGCGGTAGTGGCCAGCTGGGCGCGCTACGCTGAAGGGGTGGACGAGCAGGGCGAACCCATAGAGATTGTGGATCGTTTGAAGGCGCCATTAATGGCCATTGCTGCCGAAAATCGCTCGCGGCCCACGGCCTTTATCGAAAATCGCGAGCTGTTTGGCGACTTAATCGACAGCCCTCGCTTTGTTGACGCCTATTTAGCCGCGCTAAGTTCCCTGCACGAACGTGGCGCACGGGCTACCCTAGAGGGTCTGGCATCGTCCAAAGGAACAGTGTGATGTATATCGGGGTGGATTGCGGTACCCAGAGTACCAAAGTAGTCGTGGTCGACGTTGAGCGAGGAAAAATTCTCGCCGAAGCAAGCCGTCCTCACCGCTTGGAAGAGGGCGAAAATGGCCGCCGTGAACAGGCGCCTGCGGAGTGGTTAGCCGCATTGAAAGCGGCGTTTTTGCCGCGTTGGACAAAGCCGCTGTATCGGCGAGCCAAGTGCGCGGCATGGGTGTTTCTGGTCAGCAGCACGGCATGGTGGCGCTGGATGGCAACGGTGTGCCGGTCTACCCCGCCAAGCTATGGTGTGATACCGAGACCAGCGCCCAGAATGCCGATTTAGTGGCTCGATTGGGGGCGAGGCGGGTTGTTTGGAGAAGCTGGGGCTAGTGCTGCAAACCGGCTACACAGCCTCTAAAGTTGCCTGGCTGCGTGAGCATCAGCCGGAGGCGTATCGGCGTATCGAGAGTCTGCTGCTGCCCCACGACTACCTCAATTTCTGGCTGACGGGCGAGCGCGTTACCGAGGCGGGTGACGCCTCCGGCACCGGCTACTTTGATACCCGCAAACGCTGCTGGCAGCTAGACGTATTTGCACAGATAGCCCCAGAGTTAGACCCCGCAAGGGTGCTCCCCCGTGTGTTGGCAGCCCATGAGCCGGTAGGTGTTGTGTGCCCAGCCGTGGCCCGGGAACTGGGGCTTGGCGATCATGTAGTCGTCTCCTCTGGCGGTGGTGATAATATGCTGGGTGCCATTGGTACAGGCAATATCACCCCAGGATTGATCACGCTCAGTTTGGGCACCTCCGGCACCGTCTGCGCCTACTCGGCGACTGCTGTTGAGTGCGATAGCGCCATGGTGGCCAACTTCTGTTCCAGCACCGGTGGCTGGCTGCCGCTGATCTGCACCATGAATGTCACCTCGGCGACTACACGGGTGCGTGAGCTGTTTGGATTGGATCTGGCCGCCTTTGGCGAGCGAGTGGCCAGCGCCCCCATAGGCGCTGAAGGCATCACCGTGCTGCCATTTTTTAACGGCGAACGGGTGCCGATGCTGCCCGACGCCTCGGCGGACTTTCTTGGCCTGACCAGCTTAAACACCACCCAGGCTAATTTATGCCGGGCCGTGGTGGAGGGGGCCACTTTCGGGCTACGCTATGGGCTGGAGTTGTTGGGCGATTTAACCGCCGGGGCCAGCCAGATCCGTTTGATCGGTGGCGGTGCCAACAGCCCCGTGTGGCGGCAGATGGTGGCTGACATTACCGGCACCCAGGTAATTTGTCCTGAGATTACCGACGCGGCCGCGTTAGGTGCGGCGATACAGGCGGCCTGGTGCGACCAGCGTTCAGAGGGCGTCACCCTGGAAGCGCTGTGTGAAAAACTAGTCCACCTGGATGCCCAGTCACTGGCTGACCCCCATCCAGAGCGAGTGGCTGCTTACCAACCCATTTATAGGCGCTACTGCGCAGAACTTGAACAACGCCATGGCGGCGCTTAAACGCATATCAAGGAGATTTTATGACCAGCCAGCTGCAACAGCTAAAGCAACACTCGCTTGTCGTCGCCGACACCGGTGACCTTGAGGCTATTCGTCGCTATCAGCCCCAGGATGCGACGACTAATCCCTCACTGCTGCTCAAGGCGTTTAGTTTGTCGGGTTATCAAGCGCTGATTGATGAAGAGCTGAGCAGCGTCAAAGCCTCTGGCGGCAGCCGTGAAGAGCAGGTCAAACATGCCGTTGACCGCCTGGCAGTCGCTATGGGCAGTGAGATTTCCGCCGTTGTGCCGGGGCGTGTTTCCACCGAAGTGGCGGCGCGGCTGTCGTTTGATACCCAGGCCAGTATTGCCAAGGCTCACGAGTTAATCGAGCTGTATGACGCCCGCGGTGTGTCCCGTGACCGCGTGTTGATCAAGCTGGCGTCTACCTGGGAGGGCATTCGCGCCGCTGAGGTGCTTGAGCGCGAGGGCATTCAGTGCAACCTGACGCTGCTGTTCAGTGAAGCTCAGGCCCAGGCCTGCTTTGATGCCGGCGTGTTTCTGATCTCGCCCTTTGTGGGTCGGGTGACCGACTGGTACAAAAAAGAGACCGGCAACGACTACACGCCGGAAAACGACCCGGGGGTTCAGTTTGTGCAAGGCGTTTGCCAACGTGCCAACCAGGGCGGCTACGACACGGTGGTCATGGGGGCGAGCTTCCGTACCACCGGTCAGGTGCTTGCCCTGGCAGGCTGCCCGCGGTTGACCATTTCGCCTGCCTTATTAGAAGAGTTGGATGCCACCGAAGGTAGCGTTGCTGCGCAAATCCAGGCAGCCGATGGTAGTGGCAAACCCAGTGAGCCGCTCAGCGAATCCGCTTTCCGCTGGGGCCACAATCAGGACGCCATGGCCACCGACAAACTGGCCGAGGGTATCCGCCGCTTCCACGATGATCAGCTTGAGCTAGAGAGCCTGATCGATAAACGACTAGGCTAATAGGTTAGCCCATGGTGTCGGGGTTAGGGGGGCGGCCATGGCGGTCAGATGGCGAAAGTAGCGCCCATGGATGGGTTAACAGCGCCCCCGCGGAACCCTAACCCCGACGCAGTTATTCATTCGGGGACAGGGAGAAAACTTATGGATGCCACCCTGAGCCAACTGTTGGAATCTATTGAATTAACCCCTGCTGGTAGTTTGCAGCCACTCAGTGGGGGTGACATTGCTGCCGTTTATCGCCTGGAGACCCGCCAAGGGCAGGTAGTGATTAAGCACGATGACGCGGCGCGGCTGCATGGCGAAGCCGAAGGGCTGCGTGCGTTGCGTGGCGCCTGTTCACCGCTGGTAGTGCCAGAGGTGTTAGGTTTGGCAGAAGGCTGGCTGATCATTGAGTCATTGGACACCGTGCCCGTTGGGCAGAAGAGCGAAGCTGCGCTTGGTGAAGGGCTGCGCAGTTTGCACAGCGTGGTTGGCGATGCCCACGGCTGGCATCAGGATAACGCCTGCGGGCAAACCCCCAGCCGAATGCGCCACTTAATGACGGGCGAGCGTTTCAGCGTGAGCGTCGCTTGCTTCCTCTGTGTGAGGCGTGCCACCAGCGTGGTCTATTGGACGCATCACTACGCGGGCGTATCGAGCGCTTGGCTGAGGATTTGGAGCGCTGGCTACCTGATGCACCGCCCAGCCTGCTCCACGGTGACCTCTGGTCGGGAAATCTGCTCTTCACCACAAAGGGGCCAGCGATTATCGATCCAGCGGTGTATCGCCACTACCCAGAGGTGGATGTAGCGATGCTGACGCTCTTCGGCTCGCCGGGGGAGGCTTTTTTGATGCTTACTGGAACGGCGACGCCCCGGCCGACTGGCCGAGGCGTGAAGCGCTATTTCAGCTCTATCCGTTGCTCAATCACCTGCTGCTGTTCGGTGCCAGCTATCGCTCGGCGGTTGAGCGCAGCGTGGCGAGGCTCGAGTCTTTCACCTGAGCCTTACCAGCACTTGTGTTTTACCAGGATTTATAGGGCAAAAACTTGCCGTTTAAAGTGAGCAGTACCCGGTCGCCCTTGGGGTCTTCGACTTTGTCGACCTCCATGGTGAAGTCGATGGCGCTCATAATGCCGTCGCCAAACTTCTCCTGCACCACGTCTTTCAGGGTCTCCCCGTAAACACCGACGACCTCGTATAAACGATAGATAAAAGGGTCTTGGGGGATCGCTTCATCCCAGACTTTGGTGGGGAAGGCTACCAGGGCGTCGGCGACCTCGCTCTCCACGCCCAGTGTGTCGCAAAGCTTAGCGGCAATCGCTTGGCTGGCGCTGTTCATGCCGTAGCAGGCGGAAGCGACCCACACCGGTGACATGCCAACGGCGTTACCAATATCGTCCCAGCTCATTTTTTTACGCGCTTTGGCGGCGAGCAGGGTGTGACGCATTTCGAGCTTATCCATGGTGATTCTCCTTTAGAGTGGGGGCGAGTGACGCCCTTTTTGGTTGCTGGATCAAGACAACACTTTTTGGGCTGAGTACGGACGTGGGTGGTATAGAGCACCAAACCTACCAGCGTCAGGCCGCCAACCAAGTTGCCTAGTACCGTGGGGATTTCGTTCCACATAATGTATTGATACAGGGTGAAATCTGCGCCCATCATCAGGCCAATCGGAAACAGGAACATGTTGACGACGGAGTGCTCAAAACCGAGATAGAAAAACACAATGATCGGCATCCACATGGCCATGATCTTGCCGGAAACCGTTGTCGAGATAGCGGCGCCCACTACGCCCATAGAGACCATCCAGTTGCAGAACATGCCTCTTAGAAAGAGCACAATCCAACCGGCAAATCCTGCCTCCTGGTAACCTACTGTGCGGCTTTCACCAACGGCCATCATCGTTTGGCCGACCGCGTTGATCTCCTCGGTACCACCCATGGTGAAATTCAGGTAGCCAAAGGTGGCAATAAACAGGGCGCCTCCCAGGTTGCCAAGCCCGACCAGCGCCCAACACTTCAGCATTCGCGGCAGAGTGACCCCAGGTCTTTTGTCCAGCCATGCAATAGGCACCAGCATAAAAACCCCGGTGAGCAAGTCGTAGCCCATCAAATAGAGCATGACAAAGCCCACAGGAAAGAGCAGTGCGCCAATCAAAAATGGCCTGTTTGGGTCGCGATGGTGATGGCGAAAATAACCGCTAACGCCAGGGTCGCCCCCGCCATAAAGGCGCGGATAAGCGTATCCCGTGTCCCCATATAGACTTTTGACTCCCCTGATCCACCAATTTGGTGACAAACTCACTGGGCATTAGATAAGACATATGTATGTCTCCTGTGTCATTTCGGTTAATTAACGCTTAATCCAAGAGTTTTAGTGTTTCCTGATAAGAGCAAAAATAGGAGCAACAAAACCGATGGCTGCGCCGTCCTGGTGCAAAAGAGATTAAGCGTGTGGCGCAATCGCACTATTCGCATAGCGTTTCCATCTAGCTATGCCACCTAGTCGTCCTAGCTGTTCCAACTAACGGTTCCACCTAGCATTCCACCTAACCATTGCTATTTATGTGCCAACTCGCGCGAAGTGTTTTTAAGGTGTTGTTTTTATTTAATTAATTGGTTTTTATAGCGGTGCTCTGGGAAAGCTAGAGTGGTCACGAAAAATCGTAATTAACGATATTTCGTTGTTTTATTAACGGAATATCGTAAGTGGCGCGGGAATTGAATGGATAAGTGGAGACCACCTTGAAACCTGGGGTATACACCAATGGGTGAACAAGCACGTACTCACACTGCCGCTCTAATGGGCGATTTCTCACCGCTTGCAATGATCGTGATTGATCCGTTTGTCGATCAACTACTGGACGCTAACCCAGCTGCTTGCGAGATGCTCCATATTGATCAAACGCTGCCTTTAGCGGCCCCCTTTAGCCACCGCTTGAGTGCTTCACTGCCGCTTTGGGTGAGCTTTACCGACGAGGCGCTGACACAAAA
This sequence comes from Vreelandella olivaria, assembly GCA_004295565.1. Taxonomy (GTDB): domain Bacteria; phylum Pseudomonadota; class Gammaproteobacteria; order Pseudomonadales; family Halomonadaceae; genus Vreelandella; species Vreelandella olivaria. Next base: position 1,305,855 of record AP019416.1, read on the forward strand.
GGCGGCCTGGTCAGATGATTTGGTGATGCTGGATATGCTCCGTCAGCCGTATCGCGTTGAGGTTTATGCTCAGCGTGTCGACGACTCTTCGCAGCTGTTATTAACATTGATTGACCGCAACAAGGCCGAGCAGCGCCGTGCCAAAGCCGAGCTAGGCCGTCAGCACCGTCAGGGGGGAGGTTGGCTGGCAGCGGGTTGAGCAGGTGTTTGAGCGGATTGAAAAGCAGAACCAGCTTATTCTGGGCGCTGCGGGGAGGGCATTTACGGCCTGGACGCTGAAGGCAAAACCACCTTCGTTAATCCCGCAGCAGAACGCATTCTGGGTTGGAGTACTGAGGACATGGTGGGCCACGATGCGCACCTTATGTTCCACCATACTCATGCTGACGGCAGCCATTTTCCGGTGCAGCAGTGTCCTATTCACGCCTCGTTTAGCGACGGCCAGGTGCATCACGTCGATAATGAAGTGTTTTGGCACAAAAATGGCGAAGCGATTCCCGTTGAGTACACCAGCACGCCGATATTTGAGATGGGGCGATTGGTCGGGGCGGTGGTGCTGTTTCGTGATATTCGCGAGCGTAAGCGCGCCGAGCAGCAACTGCGCGATGCCCTTGCAGAAGTGGAGTCTCTTAAGCAACGTTTGGAATTGGAGAATGAGTACCTTCAGGAAGAGATAAAAGCGGAGCTAAACCATCGTGATATTGTCGGCAACAGCCCGGCGGTAGCCAAGCTGATCCAGCAGATTGAGTTGGTGGCGCCCACCAGCGCCAACGTATTGATTAGCGGCGAGTCGGGTACTGGCAAGAGCTGATCGCCCGCGCCATTCATGCCGGGGGCACGCGCAGCGACCGACCGCTGATCCGCGTGAACTGCGCGGCTATCCCTCGTGACCTGTTTGAGAGCGAATTCTTCGGCCATGTAAAGGGGCTTTTACCGGTGCGGTACAGGATCGCCCAGGGCGCTTTGAGCTTGCTCACGGTGGCACTCTATTCCTGGATGAAGTCGGCGAAATCCCTCTGGAACTGCAGAGCAAGCTACTGCGGGTGCTGCAGGATCAGCAGTTTGAACGGGTAGGCGATAACCGTACCCGCGAAGTGGATGTGCGGGTGATTGCCGCCACCAATCGCGAACTGCGCGATATGATTGAGGCAGGCCACTTTCGTGAAGATCTCTATTTTCGTCTCAACGTGTTCCCCATTGATTCGGTGCCTCTACGCAAGCGGATTGAAGATGTGCCGCTGTTGGCTCGGCACTTCTTGCAGCGTGCCTGCCTGAAATTTAATAAGCCGGGGTGCGCATTCCGCCGGCCCAGCTGGAGATCCTGCAGCGCTATCCCTGGCCGGGCAATATTCGTGAACTGGAGAACATCATTGAGCGGCAAGTTATCGTGACCCAGGATCGGCGCTTGATGTTTGATGACCTGCTGCTGGGAGAGATCCCGCGCAAGTTAGGCCGCACTAACCCCATCTCTGCGGCGGGTCATGCCGTCGGAGAGCAGAATGGAGTCGCGCCCATTACCGAGCAGGCGCTTAGTCAGCGTCAGCGGGAGAACGCGATTACCGCCCTGGAGCAAGCCGGAGGTAAAGTCTCTGGGGTCGGGGGCGCGGCGGAGCTGCTTGGCCTCAAGCCCACTACGCTGGCCCTCGCGGCTTACTAAGTGGGGCATCGACACGCGAGAATTTCGCAAAAGCGCGCCGCATTAATCGCCAACGCATCGTGCTTTGGACTAAGGTAAGCTGGAAGCGACTTGACAACCGGCTGTTCACACATTTTTAGATTGTTCAAGGCTAGCATACATACATGAATGTAACTATAATGCTCATCTTTCTGAATGGCACCGTATTTCGAGTGATTTAGCGCGCTAATTGGCTTGGTTTTCTATAGCACGAGTCAAGTAAGCTGAGAGACTAAGCGCGTTTACCATCTGACACTGATACCTAGAGGCAATCCCATGCGACTGGCACACTGGGCAGTCAATGCCCCTTACGACCCCCTACTGTTGGCGGTATTAACCGCCTCTTTTGTATTGCCTGCTCAAGCTGCCGATCTCATCACGATTACCCGTGATGCGCTAGACAATAACGCTGAGCTCGCTTCGGCGCGCTCGGCGTATCTGGGGGTAGAAGCAGGCAGAGACGTTGCACGAGGTGGGTTGCTCCCGCAAATTAACGCCTCGGGCACCGTGGCACACAACGAGCAGTATGAAAGCCAGGGCTCATCCCAAGCCGGAGCAGGTGCTGGTGCTGGTGCGGGCAATGTGAGTGCCGGTGATGACCGTTACAACACCGTATCGCTCACCCTTGAAGCCACCCAAGCGCTTTATGATGAAGTGACACGTCGGCAAGTCACTCAGGCCGAGCGCCAGATCGACCAGCAGGTCTATCTGCTTGCGGCCACCGAACAGCAGCTGCTAATTGACGTGGCCAGCGCCTATTTTGACATTTTGCGTGCCCACGAAGTACTCGAAGCGCGTTTTGCCCAGGAGCGTGCCATTGGGCGTCAGCTCGAGCAGGCACGCGAGCAGTTTGAGGTCGGTTTGATTGCGATTACTGAAGTCGAAGAGGCTCGCGCCACCTTTGACCAGTCCCGTGCTGACCGGATTGCCGCAGAGAGCAGTCTACAGGTGGCTTTTGAAGCACTGGAGCAGTTGACCGGCCAGCGCTACGCCAGTATTGAAGCCCTGGGCGACAGCATGCCGATAGCACTTCCTGAGCCAAGCAGCCGCGACTACTGGGTAGAGCAAGCCATTGAGCGTAATCCTCAGGTATTGGCGCAACAGGCAGGGATCGAAGTTTCGCGCAGCGGTGTGGACATTGCCCGTGCGGGTCGTTTGCCCACCCTTTCAGCCTTTGGCAACTATCAGTATGGCGACAGTGATATTGATAACACCACCGGCAATGACTCCTCTAGCCAGGTGGGCATACGCGCTAATTTGCCCATCTACACCGGGGCAGTACCAGCGCGAGCATCCGCCAGGGCACTTATCAACTGGAAAGTAGCCAGTATGATTTCGAATCTCAGCGGCGCTCGTCGATCCAGCAGGTTCGCTCGCTGTATACCCAAGTCAGCAACGATGTGGAAACCGTCGAGGCCCGTGAGCAGGCGATCGTCTCGAACCGCAGCGCGCTGGAAGCAACCCGCGCTGGCTACGAGGTCGGCACCCGTAACATCGTGGATGTTTTGAACGCTGAGCAGAACTTGTATAACGCCATCGCCAACTACGCAGAGGCTCGCTACGACTATGTCGTTAATCTGCTCTCGCTGCGTCAGCAGGCAGGACGCCTTGATGTGGACGCCATTGAAGAAGTTAATGCGTGGTTAACCGGTGATGAGGTGAACTTTACCTTGCCAGAAAGCATTGGCAATGACCGCTATGAGCCTGCGCTCAACATCGGCGCACCGCCCCAACCTGGCACGTAATGGCTTGTCGGTTGGAAGTGATTCAGATGCGCATGTGCTATCGGTCACCTTAAAAAAGATATATGGGAATGCAACGTATGAAGAAGATGATTCACTCTCGCCGAGCGAGTCTGGTGACGCTGGTAGCTGCGCTGGCACTTTCAGCCTGTGGGCAGGAACAAAACGAGGCGCCTCAACAGGGCCAAGTTGCCCAGCAAGAAGCCCCGCCCCATAAGGTCGAAGTGGCAGAAATGGCGCGCCAGGATATACCGCTGGATAAGTCATATCCTTCTCTGTTGCGCAGTGATGATGAAGTCACTTTGGTTGCCCGTGTCAATGGGTTTCTGGAGGAGCGCCACTTTGAACCCGGCCAGCTAGTGGAGCAGGGCGATCGTCTTTACACCATCGAACCGGATCTTTACCAGGCAACCGTCAATCAGCGTGAAGCCGATCTACAGAGCGCCCGTGCCGAGCTTTCCCGCGCTCAGCGCGACGCTCAACGTTTTGAGCAGCTGCTAAGTCAGAACTCGGTGAGCCGTCAGCAGTATGATCAGGCACTGGCAGACCAACGGGTCGCCCAGGCAAACGTGGCACAGGCAGAGGCGGCGCTCTCCAGCGCTAATCTGGATCTGGGGTACTCCCAGGTGACTGCCCCTGTATCTGGCATGATCGGATTGAGCCAAATCAACGTAGGCAACCTGGTTACCTCCGGTACGGAATTAGCGACCATCACGCCGCTAGACCCCCTTGAGGTGCGTTTCCAACTGCCCCAGCGTGATGCCTTTGAACTGCGTCGCCAGTTGCGTGACGGCGGTGATACGTCGGATATTCGTGCGCGGTTGAGCATCCCTGGCGTGAGTGGCGGCAGCGACTCTGAGTTGGAAGGGCATTTAGACTTCCTGGGGTCGCGGGTAGATAGCGGTACCAGCACTGTGCAAGCGTCTGCCACCTTTGAAAACCCCAATGCAGCTGTGCTGCCTGGCCAATTTGTGCGTGTGCGTATTGAGGGCCTGAAACGTTTTGAGGTCATGGCCGTTCCTGAGATTGCGGTGACGCAAGGATTGATGGGCCCGCAGGTGTTTGTCCTGGATGAGGACAACAAAGCCCGCGAAAGGACTGTATCATTGGGTGAAGTGGCTGGCCCGTGGCAGTTGATTCGTGAGGGACTGGAGCCAGGAGATCGTGTGGTGGTCGGCGATCCTGCTGGTTTAGAGCCGGGCATGACGATTGACCCTCAGCCGTTTGATGGCAACGCTGAGGACATCGTTGAAGATGTGGAGCAAGAAGAGGCGCAGCAGCAGGCTGAAGCGGCAGAGGCAATGGAAGAGGGGGCAGCCGATGGTCAGCCCGCTGAAGGGGAAGAGGGTGCGCAATAATGAACTTCTCTAACTTCTTCATCAGCCGCCCGATATTTGCCACGGTACTGGCGATTATCGTGACGCTGGTGGGCGTGATGTCGATGCGCATTCTGCCCATTGAGCAGTACCCCAGCGTGGTGCCGCCAACGGTATCAGTGCAGGCGCAGTTCCCTGGGGCGGATGCAGAAACCGTGGCACAAACGGTGGCGGCCCCCATTGCAGAGGCCATTAACGGCGTTGAGGACATGCTCTACATGACCTCTAACAGCGCTGATAACGGCCTTATGAGCCTGAGCGTTGCCTTCAATATCGGCACCGATGGTGATATTAACACCATCAACGTTAACAACCGGGTTCAGGGGCGCTTTCGCAGTTACCTGAAGCCGTGCAGTCTAAGGTGTCACCGTTGAGCTGCGCTCTGACTCTATTTTGATGTTTATCGCGTTGACCTCACCTGATGGTGACTACGACAACATCTATATGCAGAACTACGCCACGTTGAACGTGCTTGATGAACTGCGTCAGGTGCCGGGTGTGGGTAATGCAGAAGTGCTGGGCGGCGGTGAGTTTGCCATGCGTATCTGGATGGATCCGGATAAGCTGGCCCAGTATGACCTGACGCCCAGTGAAGTAGCCAGCGCGATTAGGGCGCAAAATACTGAAGTGCCGGCGGGCAACTTGGCCTCTACGCCGCAAAGTGAGCCTCGGGCGTACACCTATACGATTACCGCTGGCGGCCGTCTCAGTAATGTCGACGACTTCCGTAATATTTACCTGCGTACCAATAGCGACGGCTCTTCGCTGCACCTGGAAGATGTCGCGCGTATTGAGCTTGGGGCATCTTTCTACGGGGTGGATGCGCGTTTGAACGGCTCAACCATGACGCCGATTATTATTAACCAGCAGCCCGGTGCAAACGCGCTGGAAACTGCTCAGGGTGTGCGGGATGCGATGGAGGAGCTGTCTGGCCGCTTCCCGCCCGGGCTTGAGTATGTGGCACCTTATGATACAACCCTGTTTATTGATGCCTCCGTGGAAACGGTGCTCCACACCTTTATTGAAGCCTTTCTGATCGTTATCGTCATTCTGTTTATTTTCCTACAGAACTGGCGCTTCACCGTGATTGCCATGTCGGTGGTACCGGTCGCGGTTGTGGGTACGTTTGCTGGTTTCTATGTGTTTGGTTTTTCGATCAACTTGCTGACCCTGTTTGCCTTGGTTTTATCGATAGGGATAGTGGTCGACGATGCCATTCTGGTGGTAGAGAACGTTGAGCGCGTGCTGAGTGAAGAAGACGATATTAGCGTACGCGATGCGACTATTCGGGCAATGAAAGAAGTTGGCGGGCCGGTCATTGCCACTTCGCTGATTATGGCCGCAGTGTTTGTGCCCGTGGCGTTTCTGGGCGGTTTTACCGGTCAAATTTACCAGCAGTTCGCGATCACTGTCGCCATCTCGGTCGCCATTTCGGCGCTAATGGCGTTGACCTTTACGCCCGCCCTGTCGGCGATTTTTATTAAGCATAAAATCGCGGGAGCAGGACAGTCCAAAGTTAAGCGTGCCTTGAACACGCCGCTGCGCTTGTTTGACCGACTGTTTGCTGGCATTACCGCCGCCTATATGTGGGTAGTAAAAGGCTTGGTGCGTTTATGGGTGTTAGCGTTAGCACTAACGGTGCTTACCGGGGTGGGTTCCTACTGGCTCTACGCCAATACGCCTTCGACGTTGGTGCCGGAAACTGATCAGGGGGTTGTGTTGGTGAGTGTGTCGCTCCCCGACGCCGCGTCGTTGGATCGTACCCAGCGCTATATGGCAAAACTCAGTGCGGCGATTGAAGATATCCCCGGTGTGGAATACTCCTCAGCGGTGGCTGGCTATGACATTTTGTCGAGTTCCGTGAATACCGCTCGGGGGTCATGTTTATCAACCTAAGCCCCTGGTCTGAGCGTGACCTGACGGCCACCGAACTCGTAGGGCGTATTATGGGATTGGGCGCCAGTATTGATGGTGGTTCCGCGATGGCCTTTAACTTGCCACCTATCATGGGGCTTTCGACCACCGGCGGGTTTACCGGCTACTTGCAGTCCTTTGATGGTGCATCGCCCCGTGAGCTGTATGAAGCATCGCTGCAAATCATGCAGAAAGCTAACCAGCACCCTGCCTTGAACCGGGTATTTACCACGTTCAACGTTAATGTACCGTCCTACCGCGCCAACATTGATCAGCAAAAAGCCTTAAGTTACGGCGTGGCGCTGGAAAATATTAATTCGGCCCTGGGCAATACCTTTGGTAACGGCTTTGTTAACTACTTCAGCTATCAAAACCGTAATTTCCAGGTCTATCTGCAAAACGAAGATGAATTCCGCAAGACACCGGAAGACGTCAGCAGCGTTTACGTGCGTGGTGGAAATGGCGAACGTATCCCGCTCTCTGAATTTGTCGAGCTGGAGCGCCAAACCGGTCCGTCGGTGGTGTCCCGTTTCGGCGTATACGCCGGCGCAATGTTCCAGGGTGAGCCAGCTGCTGGTTATAGCTCAGCTCAGGCGATCGAAGCGATGAACGAAGTCGTGGAGGAAGCGCTGGGCAGCAACTGGGGCATGGGCTGGACGGGTACCGCCTATCAAGAGTCCAATATGGGCAGCGCCGCGACGCTGGCGATTGTCTTCGGCCTGTTGATGGTCTTCCTGATTCTGGCGGCTCAGTATGAGAGTTGGTCGTTACCGCTAGCGGTACTCACCGCCACACCCTTTGCGTTTCTGGGGGGGATTGGCGGTATCGCGCTGCGCGGGCTGGACACCAGTGTGTATGTGCAGATCGGTATGCTGGTGGTGGTTGGGCTTGCTGCGAAGAACGCGATCCTGATCGTTGAGTTCGCCGAACTGCAGCGTAAGGAGCAGGGGAAATCAATCCGTGAGGCGGCGATTACCGCAGCAGAGCTGCGCTTCCGTCCCATCGTGATGACCTCGCTGGCATTTATCTTTGGTACCTTGCCGCTTGCGTTGGCAACCGGTGCCAGCGACGTGAGCAGCCATCACATTGGCACCACGGTGGCGATGGGCATGTTCTCTGTTGCCACCTTGGGTAGCCTGTTTATTCCCAGCTTCTACGCCATGATTGCGACGGTCTCTGATTGGCTGAGTCGCAAGATGAAAGGGCATAAACATGATGGCTCACAACCGGCACTTGAGCATGACAAGCACTAGCCCTTAGCGACTAATCAAGGGTGAGAGCAGGCGGGTGCCATCTTCGGGTGGCACCCGCTTTTTTATGGAGCTGACCGAGATCAAGGTAGAAGTGGCGCGGAAAAGCTAATCTGAACTAAGCTGGAAGTAACAATACATCACCGGCTAAGTACCGGGGAGGCGCCATCATGAACGATCTACTGCACGCTGCTACGCAGTTTCCGACCATCGTCTTTACGTTGCTACTCGGTCTGTTAGCTCTTTACTGGCTGTTAGTGATTATCCGTTTAGCCCCGCTGGAGCTGTTTGAACGTGATAGCCTCAAAGAAGATCATCTCGCCAGCACGCTGGTGTCTCTAGGCTTCGCTGGTGTTCCCGCCACGCTGGCCTTAACGGTGATTCTGACGATTGCCGCAGTGCTAACAGTAGCGATCGAACTGCTGGTATTGCGGTGGCTACCGCTTGGCTTGATACGTATACCGGTAGGGGTGCTAGTGCTATGGGGAACGCTGGTTATGGCCTCGCCCGTCGCAGCAATGCTCTGCCAAGCACTGCATCGTGGGCTGCATCGGTACCGCCCCTTCACCCGGCGTTGCCTGCTGGGCCAAACGGTGGTAGTGACCGAGCGCCAAGGTGCGGGTGAGCAGGCGTTTGCGGTGATTGATAATGAGCCGACGAGCAGAGTCAAACTGCTTAGCAAAAGCGATGCTCTGCCTGTGCAGGGGGAGCGCCGGGTGCTGGTGAAGTATTTGCCTGAAGAGGGGCTTACCGCAGCGTATCCGAGCAGACGTACCTTGAAACGCGGATTCGTTTGAATAAATTGCGGCTAAACCAGAAAACCGCCATTCAACCCACTACTCTACGTCTCACTGATACCCCCTTACTCATTGCGGATAATAACCGGGACGCAAATGTCTTAAGCGCCCCGGTCTACTTCCGCCACCGCCGCCACAGCTGCGCCAGCCACTGCACTGTACGCTGCCAGCGAGTGGCGTTTTGTGTTTTATTCAATGGGCTTGGGCGAGGTGCGGGGCGCTTTAAAAAGTCGTGAATGGGATCAACCTGCTCGGGCTTATCCAGCATAGGCGCGTGACCGCAGTGAGGCACGTTTAGGGTGACAAGTTTAGGGTGTACTTCTGCCATCCGCGGCAGCGTTTCTGGATCCAGAAGCGTCGATTCCTCACCGCGTATCACCATTACCGGACAGCGAATGTTCGCCCAGTCAGCCCACATGTCCCGCGGCGTATCGTGCACAAACTGCTCGCCAATGCGCGGATCGAAGTGATATGTCCAACTACCATCCGGTAACCGTCGGGCACTGTTGAGCGCTAGTTCACGCCGGGCAGATTCAGCGCTAATGCCGAAACTGGCATAGTGCCGGTTGAGCTCTTGTTGGAGTTCGCTAAAAGTAGAGAAACGATGGGTAACGCCGAAATAGCTAGAAAGACCGATAAGGCCCTGGGTGTTTAGCTCAGGGCCTACGTCGTTAAGAATCAGCCGGGAAATGCGCGCGCTGTGCTGCGGGTCAGCAGCGATCAACATACCAAGCAGGCCACCCATTGAGGTGCCCAACCAATCCACGTAATCGAGTTCAAAGTGATTGAGCAGTGCGATCGCTACCGACACGTAATGGCTATAAAGGTAGTCATGGGCAGGAAACAGCGACCAGCTGGATAACCCGCGACCCGGGGTGTCCGGGGCAAGAATCCGCCATTCAGTGCCGAGTTCTCGCGCCAGCGCGCTAAAGTCGCCGCCATGACGGGCAAATCCATGCCAGGCGATTAACGTGCGCGGGGCGTTAGGGTTCCAAATGCGTACGGCCACTTCTAATTCGCGTACGCGGACAAACTCAAGGCATCCATAGTGTGCTCACACGGCGATAACAATAGCGCCAGTATTAACACATTTGCTGCATTGCAGCGAGAGCGGGATTAACTGTTTAACGCTGCATCAAACGAATAGCGGTATCAATCAGCTCACCACCGCGTTCACGAATCGAAAACGCCTCGGGGTTACGTAGCCAATCATGGAAAAGGCCCCCAGCATGGATTGCATCAAGCGCGTTGCCACTTCGGGAGTGAGGTCTTCACGCAACAGTTGCTGCTGCTCTGCAAGTACAAAGACATCCAGCATCTCTTCAAAACACTCGTTGCCGATCTGATCCTGCATATCAAGCGGGTTAATATCGCTGAAGAACTCGCAGCGATGCAGCAAAATGGAGAGTATTCGCTGATAAGAAGGTTGCTCAAGGCGCACTAAACCCGCATGGCAGGCCAGTCGTATCGATTCCAGCGGTGATAATTCGGCGTCAGCTTTGTCCACCTCATCCATCAGCGACTGGAAGGGCATACGCACCTGTTCAACCAGCGCCATGAACAGGTCGCCTTTGTTTTTAAAGTGCCAATAAACGGCACCGCGAGTAAGGCCTGCATGGCGAGCAATTTGCTCTAAGGAGGTGCGCGCCACGCCTTTGGCAAAAATACCTCTTCAGCAGCGTCAAGCAGTGCTTCTCGTGTAGCAGCCGCTTCTGCTTTGGTCTTTCTTGCCATGGAAATGCAACCTCATAATCGACACAGTATGGTCATATTTTAACCTAAGCCGACGCACATTTACATTCAAAACTGTATGGATAAATGAGCTACCTCATAACGTAGATTAACAAATTCGTCATTTTGCCCCCAAAAGCGTATAAACGGGCTATGAAACTAGCCCACATGCGAACTAGCGTCGTGAGCAAAACGGATTAAAAATACAGGACAGAAAGCATGGCGCGAGCTCCTTTTCAGCTGGGCGAACATACCATCAAGCCCGGCCAACGCTTACAAGTTGATGTGCCGGTGGCGCGCTTATATACCCATACCCCCTGCATATTCCTGTCGAGGTCGTCCATGGCCGGAAGGATGGCCCCGTGCTGTTGGTTTGTGGTGGCATTCATGGCGATGAAATTAACGGCGTGGAAATTGTCCGCCGGGTACTGCGTGCGAAAGCAATCAATAGCATCCGCGGTACCTTGATCGCTGTGCCGGTCGTCAATGTCTTTGGCTTTTTACAGCAAACGCGCTACTTGCCTGATCGGCGCGACCTCAATCGCTGTTTTCCGGGCAGTGAGTCGGGCTCCTTAGGCGGGCGCATCGCAGCTCTGTTTCGTGAAAAATTGTCGATCACGCTACCCATATTATTGATCTGCACACTGGCGCTATTCACCGCACCAACCTGCCGCAAATTCGTGCTCAGCTGCAAACCGGCAGCGAAACCGAGCGTATGGCGGATGCTTTTGGGGCGCCTGTCGTCCTCAATGCGGAGCTGCGGGAAGGTAGCCTGCGCCACTATGCCCAGACCCGCGGCATTCCAGTACTCACCTACGAAGCCGGCGAAGCACTGCGTTTTGACGAGTGGGCGATTGCCCCTGGGGTGCGTGGCGTACTGCGGGTTATGCGCCGACTAGGCATGCTGACCGGTGAGCAGCGCCGCCGTACGCCAGCACCTGCGGAGATTGCTAAAGGGTCAAGCTGGGCGCGGGCACCTATCGATGGGATTTTACGTCCCAAGGTGCGTCTAGGTGCCCGCGTCGCCAAAGGCGAAGTGCTGGGCAAAGTCGCTGACCCTTTGGCAATGACGAGGGCGAAGTACGCGCCGTTGCCGATGGTATTGTGATTGGTATGAGCCGCTTGCCGCTTGCCAATGAAGGCGAGGCGCTCTTTCATATTGCTCGCTTTGATGAAATTGATGAGGCTGAAACGGCTATTGAGAGCTTTAATTCAAGCTTGGTGCCGCCGCCTGATTCGTTTTATTAATCAGTAATGATAGTGGAAAACTATCGCTTCGATAGTTAAGGACTCGCTACTATAAATGGCAAGTTAGCAGCCGTTTGACTATACCTAGGGGTGGGCTTTGTTAGCGGCTGCTAAAGATGATAACCAAAACAAATAGCTAAGCTTTCATCGTGCTCGAACGAGTGGCGATTAAACGCCACGTCTACCGTGACATGGAGGAACAGCGATGACGAGCGATAAACCTAAGCACACCACGACAGATGCGGGCATACCGGTTAGCAGTGATGAACATTCACTCTCAGTAGGCGCCGATGGGCCGATTGTTCTGCATGATCACTACTTGATGGAGCAGATGGCTGCCTTTAACCGGGAAATGATTCCGGATCGTCAGCCTCATGCGAAAGGGAGCGGCGCCTTTGGTCACTTCCAAGTCACTCACGACGTCAGCCAATACACCAAAGCTGATTTTCTCCAGCCGGGTAAGAAAACCGAGATGTTGGCGCGTTTCTCGACGGTGGCCGGTGAGTCGGGTAGCCCGGACACTTGGCGCGATCCTCGTGGCTTCTCGCTGAAGTTCTACACCGAAGAGGGTAACTTCGACATGGTGGGTAATAATACCCCTGTGTTCTTCGTGCGCGATCCGCTCAAATTCCAGCACTTTATCCACTCACAAAAGCGTCGAGCGGATAATGGGTTGCGTGATCACGATATGCAGTGGGACTTCTGGACGCTTTCGCCGCAATCTGCCCACCAGGTAACCTGGCTAATGGGGGATCGTGGTATCCCCGCCACTTGGCGCCACATGAACGGCTATTCCAGCCATACCTATATGTGGGTGAACGCTGAAGGCGAGCGCTTTTGGGTGAAGTACCACTTCAAAACTGACCAGGGCATTAAGTGCATGACCCAGGAACAGGCCGATAAGATGGCCGGTGCGGATGCCGACTACCATCGCCGCGACCTGTTCGATGCCATCAAACGCGGCGATTATCCCACCTGGACGCTGCAAGTTCAGATTATGCCGTTCGAAGATGCCAAGACCTACCACATCAACCCCTTCGATTTGACCAAGGTATGGCCGCACGCCGATTACCCGCTGCATGAAGTCGGTAAGATGACCTTGGATCGCAATCCCGTCGATTTCCACAGTCAAATCGAACAGGCAGCGTTTCAGCCCAGCAACGCGGTACCGGGCACCGGTTTCTCGCCGGATAAAATGCTGTTGGCGCGGGTAATCTCCTACGCTGATGCGCACCGCGCCCGTTTAGGGGTGAACTACCAACATATCCCCGTTAACGCGCCCAAGACCCCGGTTAACAGCTACAGCCAGGGTGGCAAGATGCGTATTAACCACTCCACCGACCCGGTGTACGCACCTAATAGTAAAGGGGGCGCGCACGCCAACCCGGAAAGGCACCCGGAAGATGCGGTATGGGAGACGGACGGTGAGTTGGTTCGCGCCGCCTACACGCTGCGCCCGGGCGATGGCGACTTTAATCAGGCCAATGACCTGGTCAATAAGGTAATGGATGACGCTGCCCGCGACCGGTTGGTCAGCAACATTGTGGGCCACGTTTCCGACGGTGTTGAAGAGCCGGTGCTGTCACGGGTATTCGAGTACTGGAAAAACGTCGACCAAACGATCGGTGAACGTGTCGAGCAGGGCGTAATGGCCAACCGCCGCGAAAACGGCTAGTAAGCCTACGCTACCAGGAAAGCGAACCCGCTACGCTTGCGTAGCGGGTTTTTTATACGACGCACTTATACAACGAACTCTGGTTCGTTCACCAAGCTAAGCGCGTCATCAAATAGGCGCAATCCTGCGCCTTCTTTATGTGCGTGTTCTGACAAATGACGCCGAAAACGCCTGCCGCCAGGGCAACCCTGAAACAAGCCAAGCAGGTGGCGGGTAATATGATTCAGCTTCGCGCCTTCATCCAGGCGCTGCTGAATATACGGCCGGAATGCAATTGCGGCATCCAGCGGCTCGCCGCCGGGCCTTGCTCTCCAAACAGCTGCTCATCGACGCCCGCGAGCAGCCACGGGTTTTGATACGCCTCACGCCCCACCATCACGCTATCCACATGGGTAAGCTGCGCTTGGCACTCCGCCAGCGTTTTAATTCCACCGTTAATGCCAATATGCAATTCAGGTCGGCTCTGCTTTAAACGATGAACGCGGGGGTAGTTAAGCGGCGGCACATCGCGATTCTGCTTAGGCGACAGCCCCTGCAGCCACGCCTTACGGGCGTGAACGGTAAACACCTCGCAGCCCGCGTCAGCAACGATAGCGATAAACCGCTCAAGGTCGGCATCTTCATCCTGGTCATCAATGCCAATACGGCACTTCACCGTGACCGGAATAGATACCGCTGCCTGCATCGCCCGCACTGCCTCGGCTACCTTCTCGGGGTAACCCATCAAGCAGGCGCCAATCATATTGTTCTGCACGCGGTCGCTCGGGCAACCCACGTTCAGGTTCACCTCATCGTAGCCCCACGCCTCGGCAATTGCCGTGCACTCCGCCAGCTCACCGGCATCGCTACCGCCTAACTGCAGCGCAAGCGGATGCTCCACCTCGCTATAGCCCAAAAAGCGCTCACGGGGCGTTCCGTGCAAAATAGCACCGGTAGTGACCATCTCGGTATACAGCAGCGCTCGCTTAGTTAACGTGCGTGCGAAGGCTCTGTAGTCCCTTGTGGTCCAGTCCATCATGGGCGCGACAGAAAAAAGCCTGCCTCGGTCTGCGCTATTTTCTTTAAATAAATTAGTCATTTAGTAATGTCGTTGGCTGTGCAAGATACAGCTGTGTTGCCTCTTAATAACGTAATAAACACACTTGCTGTGCCCACCGTGTACCAAGCAGTGATATTGGTTGATGTCGAAAAATCCTGGTACATCTTGAGAGCTTTTTTCAGCAATGGCGCTTTGTATGCGCGCCATTGTACGTAAGAAAGGGCGTCCAGCACAGAGCGGTAGCTGCCTCACATTAGATCCGTGCGGAGGGTAGGAGAGGCAGCGCCGGGGCTTTTCCAGCGAAAGCTGGTTAATCATCATCAGGCTTTGTTACCTGCGCTTCTGTTTCTTCTTCAGGGTCTTCTTCAACGTGCTTAACACGTGGCGCTGGGGCTACCCAGGCTTTCAGGTATTGGCCTGCATAGCGATAGAAATCTGGAACAATTTTTCAAGATGCTCAATGAAAACGCGGTTGCCTGAGAATTTTCCGCCTAAGTCTAGTGATGTAAATACTTCAAAGTAAACAGGCAGTGAGTCTGTGTTTTCTGCATCTAAAATAACTGGGTTTTGGCGTACTTCTTCAAGAGGCTTATCGGTATCCATGGCTTGTCCTTTGCGGATAGCCTTTACTCTAATTGCTGGCCCCTTTTCGCTAGTAGGTAATTGGCGGGTGAGCCAATTGATTTTTGCTGAGCTGCTTTTCTTATCTTTAGGTGCTTCAAGCCGCATGCTGCATGTGATCGATTTGCGCGCAATATCGACGGTGACCAGCAGATCCGCAGCAGCATTAGGAATGGCAATGGTGCTGGAGAGAAGCTGCTCTGAAGCTAGTTTGTCACAATCATCAGTAAGGCGCTGCTTAGGATCATTACGGTGAGCTCGAGGAAGCTTAACTTCGACCTTTTCTCCGACCAACGGCCACATTTGAAGGCAAAGCTCACGCTGTTCCTGGTGCCAACTACTGACTGTCTTTAATACCTCATCAGAGTTTTTGTTAAGTTTGGAGTTGTTAAAGGCGCTTTGTACCACCGTCTTCCACTCGGCGTTCATGCTGGTAAAGCCAGTCTTCCCACTACTTGGATCTTCTAAATACTTCACCACTTCATGCAGAATAAACCTTTGATCCTGGCTTTCTATTTTGTCCTGGGTTAAGAGCAGCTGAGCCATCGTAACGATGTATGTCCATGACCAGTGAAAAATCTCAACCGAGCGCAAGTTCTTCTTGGGAATGGAAACGGGATGGTGGGTTGGTAACGCGACAAACTGGTTGGTGATGGTTATAACAGCATCAATGCCGTGTTCTTTGGCTTGCTTGATGTATTTTAGTAGCTGCTCTTCTCCGACGGTCTCACTGCCTACTTTTGCTTCGATCAGTGCATGCCATTTTTTACGTCCCGTATCTAGGACAATAAGGCCATCAGGCCTATCGTCGGGCCCCTTTTTTTTGGCCAGGGTTTCGTCTTTGAAAACGACTTCAGTCCAGGCTTCAAGCTTTGTACGCGCTCCAACACGCAAGTTGATCGATTGAAGCATCGCTTTACGAAACTCGTATACCGACATGAGCGCAGCCAACAGTATCGAGGTTGCTCGTTCCTCTTTTTTACTGTCAGCCAGAGTGGGGATTAAACGGGCATATTTACCTTGTGATGTGTAATCGGGGCGAGTTTCGCTCATGTGGACTCCTGGATTGTTTTTGGTTAATCAATCCACAAGAGCGAAATTTACTTTGAATGTCAATTGTAAGCTTTAAACGTGGAGACCGTCCCATAGGCGTGCGCACGGAATAGCTCAAGCCGTAAACACCGCATACACCATCTGCAGTGCCAGCCCCATCAGCATAAAAGCGAATACTCGTTTGAGGAGATTGACGGGTAGTCTATGCGCTAACCTTGCTCCGATAGGGGCGGTAAGAATACTGAAGGGAGCCATTAGCAGTAGCGCGGGCAGGTAAACGTAGCCGAGCGCGGCACTCGGCAGCCCTTGGGTAGACCAGCCGTTGATGATGTAGCCAAGCGCCCCGGCAACGGCAATCGGTAGCCCTACGGCTGCAGAGGTGCCAATTGCGCGGGGTAGTTTGACGTTGCACCAGGTGAGGAAAGGCACTGTGAGTGAGCCACCGCCAATGGCGACGAGTGCTGAAATGCCGCCGATGCCCAGGCCCACACCGCTTACGCCGAGAGGGCCAGGTAGGCTGCGGCTCGGTTTGGGCTTAATGTTTGCCAGCATCTGGAGCGACATTAACACCATAAAGCAGGCGAAAAAGATGGCTAGGCCGCGGGTAGGGAGCAATGCAGCGATAAAGGTCGCCAAAAAGTGCCGATTAATATGCCGGGGTGATAAAGCGCACGATGTCCCAGCGAACGGCACCGTGCCGGTGGTGGGAGAACAAACTAGCAGTAGAGGCAGGAATGATGGCCGCCATGGCGGTGCCTAAGGCCAAGTGGGCAAGGTGTTCGTGGGGCACGCCTTGGAGTACAAAAAGGGAGGTGAGAATCGGCACCATAATGCCGCCACCGCCAATCCCCAATAAACCTGCCATCAAACCTACAAAACCGCCCAGTGCTACATAGGCCAACCACCAAATGATGTCCAAAGCCGCTGCTCCTAAAAGTGTCTTGTTAGCATGATAAGCATATTGTACCTGAAGCGGTGCCTGTAGCGGGGCCAATACAAGTATTCCACTGTGGTAGCAGCTATGCAGTGGTAAGCTGCTAGGAGCCTGACAGGCGGAACGCTGATCTACTGAAAATTCGTGTGCTTTTCGCGACGATCGGTCAAGCCTGAAAGGCTCCGGGGCAATATTTTGGAGTGCATATGCGCAATGTATTAAGCAGTGTTGGTGTGTTGATGATATCCGTTGCGCTATTGGCAGGCTGTAGCGAAACAGACAAGCCGAGTGAGCCAGTATCAACAACTGAGCAAACATCAACTTCTGAGTCCACAGCTGCTGAGATAGACGTGGTTGCGGCAGAAGAAGTGGCGCCTCTTGTCGTCGAGATAACGGCGCATGTATCGCTGCGCAGCGATCGACGGTTAATGGTGGAAGGTGAAAGCAACTTGCCTGATGAGACGCTGGTGCAAATTATTGTCGAGCGCGAGATCAGCAGCGTCCGTTGGCGTGAGCGGACACGTATAGGGGATGGGGAATTCGCAGCAGGGCCATTTGGGCCTGGCAGTGGCTTACCCGATGGTGGCTATATAGTGCAGGTTGAGGTTTCCGAAGGCAGTGTGCAGCCGGAAGCCGTTCAGGCGCGTATTGGCCAAGAGGGCCAGCTCCTGGCGGGAGAGCTGGTAAATCAATCCCGCCACGGGCTGGGCCAAGTGGCCACCTACTCACGGCGCTTCTTGGTGGGGAGTGAGCCAAGGCAAACGCGTGACCAGGTGGAAGTGCTAGAGAGTCCGGGGAGGTAGACGCTTTAGGCAGGATGCCAATGGGCTAACAGTACTGCATGAATCGATGTGTCGCTTGGGGCTTTGGCGAAGTGCTCAATGACGAAACGATCGTCGCGTTGCACTACATAGTGGCCCGCTTTGTGAAACACATGGGTTGGCCCAAGCAGCAGAAGATCACCAGCATTAACGGGTGAAAAATCTGTACCTTGGCCGGGTGTTGCCATCACGCACGGTGCTTTCCAGTCGATGTTCAGCGGGAGATGACTGGGCACTTTAATGGTCGTTGCCTGCACCTGTTCCCAGGGGAGGGGGCCAGTATGGGTCAACGTTAATAGCTCGGGGGCGCTATCACCTTCCAATAGAGTTGCCAGGGAGCAGTCGAGTGCATCAGCGAGCGCAACGAGGCGTTCGTGACCGATCTGTTTGATCGCCCCAGATTCCCAATAAGAAATGGTGACATCTGACACGCCAACTTTGCGTGCGAGGGCAGCTTTGTTGAGCTTGGCCCTAAGCCGCAGTTGCTTGATACGTGAGCCTAGCGATTCCATTTCGTCTTCCTGATGATGAGCTAACAAGCTCGTTGAATGACTGCCACTACAATAATTTCATCTAATATAGATAGTGGCGCTAAGAACATACGTTATTGGTCTGTCTCAAGCTTGGGGTATGCACCCAAGGTGTTGCTGCAGAGCCATACTAAGCGATTGTGCTTTAGCGCGCATTAGTGGACAAATAACGTTGAGTTAATTTCTCTGACGCTTTCTTGCGCTAGTCGTTCCCTGGGCAACGCTGTTGGTTGCGCCTAAGGTGCGTATAATATCGCCATGCATTTTTGCCAATAGGACGTTTTCATGACCGTACGTACTCGCATCGCACCTTCTCCCACTGGAGACCCCCACGTTGGTACGGCCTACATCGCGCTTTTTTAACCTCTGTTTTGCGCGTCAGCATGGTGGCCAATTTATACTGCGTATTGAAGACACGGATCGGGTGCGTTCTACACCTGAATCGGAACAGATGATTCTTGATTCACTGCGCTGGCTGGGTCTTGAGTGGGATGAAGGCCCGGACGTTGGCGGCCCCCACGGCCCTTATCGGCAAAGCGAGCGTGGCGATATATATGCTCAATACGCCCAGCAGTTGTTGGATGCCGGGCATGCATTTAAGTGTTACCGCACCAGTGAAGAGCTTGATGAGTTGCGTGAAACCCGCAAAGCCGCGGGCTTGCAACTGGCATTGAAGCCTGCCGACTTGGCATTGGAGAGCCAGGAGCAAGCACGACGTGAACAGGAAGGGTGGCCTTTCGTGGTGCGTATGAACGTGCCCGCCGAAGGCGTTTGTGTGGTCAATGATATGCTGCGCGGTACGATTGAAGTGGAGTGGGCGCAGGTGGACGCGCAAATTCTGCTTAAGTCAGACGGCATGCCCACTTACCACCTCGCCAATGTGGTCGACGATCATCTAATGGCGATCACCCATGTATTGCGTGGGGAGGAGTGGATTAACTCCGCACCAAAGCATCAATTGCTGTATGAGTATTTTGGTTGGGAAATGCCGCAACTTTGTCACATGCCGCTGCTGCGCAACCCGGATAAATCCAAGCTCTCGAAGCGCAAGAACCCGACCTCCATCAATTACTACCGCCGGATGGGCTTTTTTACCCCAGGCCGTTACCAACTATTTGGGGCGGATGGGATGGTCGATGCCTGATGAACGCGAAAAATTCAGCCTGCAAGAGATGATGGCAGAGTTCGACGTTCAACGTGTCTCGTTAGGTGGCCCGGTGTTTGACCTGGAAAAACTGACCTGGCTGAACGGTGTTTATATCCGTGAAGATCTGGACGACGATGCCCTGTTGAGCGCCCTTCGCGACTGGGCCTTCAATGAAGCCTATGTTAAGCAGATCCTGCCGCAGGTTCGGCCACGGGTAGAGACGCTCTCCCAGGTAATGCCCTTGGCAGGGCACTTCTTCTCAGGCCTTCCGGCGCTAACAAAAGAGTCGTTTGATAGCGTGAAGCTCGAGGAAGAGGAGCTGGTTAAACTGCTCCAGTTCCTTGTTTGGCGGTTCGAGGGCGTTTCGGCTTGGCACAAAGAGGCGCTGCTGAGCGAAGTGAAGATACTGGCTGAGTATTTTGATTTGAAAATGAAGGCTTTCCTTGCCCCGGTGTTTATTGCTATTACCGGCAGCACCTCCAGTACCTCTGTGATGGACGCTATGGCAATTCTTGGCTCTGACGTTACCCGAGGCGCGGCTGCGTAGTGCGATAGAGGTTTTAGGCGGCGTCTCGAAAAACAGGCGAAGCGCTTTGAAAAGGAGTACCGGGAAATAGTTTCGTGAGATCGCTTAACCGCGCTTGATCTAGCGTTAGCGCCAATTTCTTAACCGTAAGGAATTGGCGTTTTACTAGTTGACGAAGGCCTGGGGAATCAGTATTATACGCTCCGTCTTCGCGACATGTGGGGCCTTAGCTCAGCTGGGAGAGCGCAACACTGGCAGTGTTGAGGTCAGCGGTTCGATCCCGCTAGGCTCCACCAATTCATATAGCTATTTAAACGTAGCGTGTGGATAGCCGCTCAAGAAGTCATGCTTTAAGCGTCATATTGCTTCAAAGCGATTTATAGTTAGTGTTATACGTCCCATTCGTCTAGTGGTCTAGGACACCGCCCTTTCACGGCGGTAACAGGGGTTCGAACCCCCTATGGGACGCCACTGCTTCAGTACCCTTCCTAATCGTTTATTTCTCTGGCAATGAGTCCTCTCATCTGCTGGCTTTTGTATTCCTGTCGTTCACGAAAAAGCTACAAATCGTCAATTTTTGGACGATTTTGTGCTTGACTTGTCCACTTTGCGATTCTGGTTTAAAGGTTGTGCACAACCCCTTGTTGTTGACGCAAAAATCTTTAACAGAACTTAAACTGTTCAAAAACAATGACTTATGGCAGGTTAAAAATAACCAATTTAAGGCTGGCCCACTGCCCATGGCGATTTCGGGACGTTTTGAAGTGGTTGTGAACAGGGTTATCCACAGATAGTGTGGAAAACCCTTGGCAAGATCCAGAAGCAAAAAAGTCAAGCGATAATAGGGTCGAATTAGGCGTTTTTGAAGTCCTTCACTGGTGCATCTGACTATCGCCGTGGCCTAGGCTTAGAAAGGGTAAGGGAGGTCTCTAAGGGGAGGGGCTTGCTCATGGTATTGGTAGTTAGTGATTGGTCGTGAGCACGTGTGGTGGCACGTTGCTGGTCTATGAGCCAGGTTAATCAGCCCATACGCAAAAGGCCACCCGAAGGTGGCCTTTGATCTTACTATCAAACGGGGATGATTTATTTTTTTGGGTAGTCCCGCTGGTCGTGGCCAATATAGAGCTGACGCGGGCGACCAATTTTGTAACTTTCGCTGAGCATTTCGTGCCAATGAGAGATCCAGCCAATAGTGCGCGATACTGCGAAGATCACGGTGAACATATTGGTTGGGATACCCATGGCTTTCAAAATGATGCCTGAGTAGAAATCCACGTTGGGGTACAGCTTACGCTCAATGAAGTACTCGTCTTCAAGGGCGATTTGCTCAAGACGCTTAGCGATTTTGAGCTGCGGGTCGTCGGCCATGCCAAGCTCCGCAAGAACTTCGTCACAGGTCTCTTTCATTACCTTGGCGCGCGGGTCAAAGTTGCGATAAACGCGGTGACCAAAGCCCATCAGCTTGAACGGGTCGTCCTTATCCTTGGCTTTATCAACAAAGCGCTGGATGTTCTCTTCGGAGTCTTCACCGATTTCGTCAAGCATGGCCAGCACTGCTTCGTTTGCGCCGCCGTGAGCGGGGCCCCAAAGTGCCGCGATACCTGCGCTAATACAAGCGAATGGGTTGGCGCCCGTGGAGCCTGCTAGGCGTACAGTTGAGGTAGAGGCGTTCTGCTCATGATCCGCATGCAACATAAAGATGCGATCCATGGCTTTCGCGTATACCGGGTTGATTTTGTACTCTTCGCAAGGGTTACTGAACATCATGTAGAGGAAGTTCTCTGCATAGCTCAGATCGTTACGCGGATAGTTAAACGGCTGGCCCACATTATATTTGTGGGACATGGCCGCCAGCGTAGGCATTTTGGCAATCAGGCGAATCGCGCTAATGACACGATCTTCTTCTTGAGTAATGTCCATGTGGTCATGGTAGAAAGCCGCTAAGCCGCCTACTACGCCGCACAAGATAGACATCGGGTGCGCATCGCGGCGGAACCCTTTAAAGAAGTTATTGATTTGATCGTGAACCATGGTGTGGTTACGAATGCGCGATTCAAAATCTGCGTACTGCTCGTCGTTGGGCAGCTCACCAAATAGCAAGGTGTAGCACACCTCGACGAAATTAGACTCTTTGGCCAGTTGGTCGATGGGGTAGCCGCGATGAAGCAGTACGCCCTTGCCACCATCAATATAAGTGATGGCAGACTGGCAGGAAGAGGTGGCCATAAAGCCGGGGTCGTAGGTGAACAGGCCTTCCGCGCCTAAACCGCGTACGTCGATGACGTCGGGGCCAAGTGTGCCGGAATACATGGGTAGATCGATCGGTTTATCCAGACCGTCTACCGTCAATGTCGCTTTCCTGTCAGCCATGCTGGCCTCCTTTCGAATTCGGGTTGGGACGTAAAGTCATTGCTGCGCATACCGCGCCGGCGAAAAGGCTTGCCCACTATAGAAGCGTGCGACATTTTGTCAATTAGCCTAAGCGCTAGCTACAGATTGTACAAATATTGTTGTTGTGGATAATTTTTGTATATGATGAAAAAGCCTAGATTATGGCGAAGCGTCAGAAGATTGACGATAGGCTAATATGATATGTTAACAGGCTTATCAAATTGCTAATCTACTGTCACTATAACCATGCTGCAGCGCAAAATCGACACAGGATGAAGACAATTTTCTTGCACCATAGTCGAGTTAGCCCTGAGTTCGGTTTGTAAGCGAGGGCGAAGGTTCTTATAATCCACGGCGCGCGACCGGCAGGTAGGTGGTCGTGCCCGACTTGGCAACGGCCGAGCCCCTTCCAGCAACCACCGCCCGCTCGGGCCATGCCCGACCTGTCGCAGAGCGGGCCAAGAGAGTGTGTACAAAGCCGTGAATAGCAAACGACCCGTAAACCTAGACCTTACTACGATACATTTCCCACTGCCGGCGCTGACGTCGATCACACACCGTATCACTGGTGTCATCCTGTTCGTTGGCTTGATTTTCGCTTTTGGGCGCTGGGTAAATCCTTGTCATCTCCGGCGGGTTTCGACGCCGTTAGCGATGCTCTGGCCAATAATTTTTGGCTAAATTGATTGCTTGGGGGCTGTTATCCGCACTGGCATTTCACTTTGTCGCAGGTATCAAACACCTGCTGATGGATGCCGACATTGGTGTAACCCTTGAGGGTGGCGTTAAAAAGCGCAGATCACCGTCGTGGTCAGCGCCGTTCTGATTATTCTGGCAGGAGTTTGGGTATGGTAACCAACATTACAAGTTTTGGCCGTAGTGGGCTTTCTGACTGGCTGATGCAGCGTGTTTCTGCTGTTATTTTGGCCCTCTACACGGTCTTTATCGTTGCCTTCCTGCTGTTTAATCCGAATCTCGACTACTACGCGTGGAGCGGCCTATTCAGCCAGACGTGGATGCGGATTTTCTCGCTATTGGCTTTCGTCGCCATAGCGGCACACGCCTGGATCGGTCTGTGCACCGTTACTACCGACTATCTCAAGTCCACTCGCCTGCGCGTGGGTGCCCAAGCTGTCATCATTCTGGGCATTTTCGTGTACTTGGTGTGGGGCATTCAAATTTTGTGGGGAGCTTGATTACATGTCTAATCTGCGTAGCCTGACGTTTGACGCCATTATCATTGGTGGCGGTGGCTCTGGCCTGCGAGCCGCTCTGGAACTGGCGAAGTCCGGTAAAAGACGGCCGTGTTATCGAAAGTTTTCCCGACCCGCTCTCACACCGTTTCTGCCCAGGGTGGTATCACCTGCGCTATCGCGTCTGATGATCCCAACGACGATTGGCGCTGGCACATGTACGACACCGTTAAAGGTGGCGATTATATCGCCGACCAGGACGCGGCTGAATATATGTGTTCCGAAGGTCCGAAAGCGGTATTTGAGCTTGAGCACATGGGGCTGCCGTTCTCGCGTTTAGATAACGGCCGCATTTATCAGCGCCCGTTCGGTGGCCAGTCGAAGAACTTTGGTGAAGGCGGCCAGGCGGCGCGTACCTGTGCAGCGGCTGACCGTACCGGGCATGCGCTGCTGCATACGCTCTACCAGAACAACCTGAAGAACAACACCGTGTTCCTCAACGAGTGGTACGCGGTGGATTTGGTCAAAAACGCCAGCGGTGATGTGGTCGGCTGTATTGCCATGTGCATCGAGACGGGCGAAGTGGTTCACGTTAAATCCAAGGCCACAGTATTAGCCACTGGTGGTGCAGGCCGTATTTACGCCTCCACAACCAATGCGTTGATCAACACCGGTGACGGTATTGGTATGGCGCTGCGTGCGGGCTTCCCGATGCAGGACATGGAAATGTGGCAGTTCCACCCGACCGGTATTTACGGCGCGGGCACGCTGGTCACAGAAGGCTGCCGCGGTGAGGGTGGCTACCTGATCAATAAAGACGGCGAGCGCTTCATGGAACGCTATGCGCCGAACGCCAAAGACTTGGCGGGCCGCGACGTTGTCGCCCGCTCGATGGTCATGGAAATTCTGGAAGGTCGCGGCTGCGGCGAGAAGGGCGACCACGTCTTCCTGAAGCTTGATCACCTGGGCGAAGAAGTTCTTGGCAAGCGCCTACCGGGTATTGTTGAGCTTTCTAAGACCTTCGCTCATATCGACCCGGCGAAAGATCCGATCCCGGTTGTACCGACTTGCCACTACATGATGGGCGGTATTCCGACCAATATTCATGGTCAGGCGATTACCATGGACGAAAACGGTAAGGATCATATCGTTAACGGCCTGTTTGCCTGTGGTGAAGCAGCGTGTGTATCGGTTCACGGTGCTAACCGCTTGGGCGGTAACTCACTGCTGGATCTGGTGGTCTTTGGGCGTGCCGCAGGCATGTTTATCGAAGGCGCGCTGAACGAAGGCATTGAATACCTGGACGCTTCTGAGTCTGATATTGAGACGGCCATGAAGCGGATCACGCGCTGGAACGAGTCTGAGGGTGGCGAAAGCATTCCTGAGCTGAAAGCAGAGCTTCAGGAAATCATGCAGACCTCTTTCGGCGTATTCCGCGAAGAGAAAAACATGCTGGAAGGCGTCGACAAGCTAGCGCTGCTGCGCGAGCGCATCGCCAATGCCTACTTGCCTGACAAGTCCAATGCCTTCAACACTGCCCGTGTAGAAGCGCTGGAACTTGATAACTTGATGGAAGTGGCAGAAGCGACGGCGATCGCTGCCCTTGAGCGTAAAGAGAGCCGCGGCGCCCACTCGCGCTACGACTATCCAGACCGTGATGACGTCAACTGGCTGAAGCACTCGCTCTTCTTCCCGGCGACGAAAGAGCTGAAAAAACGCGACGTTAACTTCAAGCCGAAAACTGTTGATACGTTCGAGCCTAAGGTTCGTACCTACTAAACGCCGCATAGACGAGAGGGAGTCACTATGTCCAATCTTCAGGTATCCGTATACCGCTACAATCCGGAAACCGACTCCGCACCTTACATGCAGGAGTTTCAGGTCGATACCAAAGGCCGCGATGTGATGGTGCTGGATGTTCTTCATATGATGAAGGAGCAAGACAGCGGTTTGGCGTTTCGACGCAGTTGCCGTGAAGGTGTCTGCGGTTCTGACGGCATGAACATGAACGGCAAAAACGGCTTGGCGTGTATCACGCCGCTGTCAGACGTTGTGAAAAACAACAAGCTGACACTGCGTCCGCTGCCAGGCCTGCCGGTTATTCGCGATATGGTCGTGGATATGGGGCTGTTCTATAAACAGTACGAGCGTATTCAGCCGTACCTGCAGAACGACACGCCTGCGCCGGCCATTGAGCGCCTGCAGTCGCCAGAAGAGCGCGACAAGCTAGATGGCTTGTATGAGTGTATTCTATGCGCATGCTGTTCAACGTCTTGCCCGTCGTTCTGGTGGAACCCAGAGAAGTTCGTTGGACCAGCCGGTTTGCTACAATCTTACCGCTTCCTGGCCGATTCACGTGACACGGCTACCAGCGAGCGGTTGAGCAACCTGGAAGATCCGTTCTCGGTATTCCGTTGCCGTGGCATTATGAACTGTGTAGCGGTTTGCCCAAAAGGCCTTAACCCTACTCGGGCGATTGGTAAAATTCGCGAAATGTTACTCGCTGATGCTACCTAAGCCTATGACATCTGAGTAAAAAGCGTCTGCCACTTAAGTTGGGTGATAATGCCACTTAAATCATGACGCTTCGCTTGTTATCATAGGGTTTGTCACGCGGTGCGGCGTCACGTCGCACTGCTGATCAGACAAGTTTGAAAGCCGGTGCCTGAGGTACCGGCTTTCGAGCATGAACTGAAGACGAAACACTGAATGACCGCTAGATGTAACATCAAGCGTTAGATGAAGAATAGCTAGACGAACAGGGTTTCCGGCCGTTGGCCGGCGCCGCCGGCAAATGTCCCGCCCCGCCGGCAGGGCAATAGCGATGTCGCCGCATGTTTGCGACGATACCGATACCACCCCATCAGTGCAGGGTGACCGAGAGATGCAACAAGGCATAATGGAGTTGATGTGGCGTTCCTCTCACGTTAGTGGCGGCAATGTTCACTACGTGGAAGCGCTTTACGAGCAGTACCTCGCCGATCCTGAGTCTGTCCCTGACGAATGGCGCAGCTATTTTGACCAGTTGCCGCGTCCCGAGGGCAGTGCCTCCCACGATGTTCCACTTAGCCCCGTGCGTGATCAGTTCTACCAGTTGGGGCGCGAAAGCCGCCCGGGCCGGGTAGTCGCCGCTGCCGATAGCGGTGAAAACAAAAAGCAGGTAAAAGTCCTGCAGCTGATTAACGCTTACCGCTTCCGTGGCCATCAAAAGGCCAATATCGACCCGCTAGGACTGCGTAATCCCACCCCGTCCCCGATCTCGATCTGTCCTTTCATCAGCTTTCAAAGGCTGACCTGGACACCGAGTTCCAAACCGGTTCTTTCTTTTTTAGGTATCGACAAAGCGCCACTGCGTGACATCGTGGATGCGTTGGAGCGTACTTACTGCCGCTCCATCGGCTGCGAAATCATGCATATCGTCGACACGGAAGAGAAACGCTGGTTACAGCGGCGTTTTGAGTCGGTACGCAGTGCGCCTGATTTCAGTGCCGACGTGCGCAAGCACGTGCTGGAGCGCTTGACGGCCGCCGAAGGTTTGGAGAATTACCTGGCATCCAAGTATCCAGGTACCAAACGTTTTGGTCTTGAAGGCGGCGAATCGTTTGTGCCGATGATGGACGAACTTATCCAGCGTGCCGGTGGTTATGGCACCAAGGAAGTCGTCATTGGCATGGCGCACCGTGGTCGACTCAACCTGTTGGTCAATATTTTGGGTAAAAACCCAGCTGACTTGATTGATGAGTTCGACGGCAAGAAAGTCATCGAGCGCGGCTCAGGTGATGTGAAGTACCACCAGGGTTTCAGTTCGAACG
This sequence comes from Vreelandella olivaria, assembly GCA_004295565.1. Taxonomy (GTDB): domain Bacteria; phylum Pseudomonadota; class Gammaproteobacteria; order Pseudomonadales; family Halomonadaceae; genus Vreelandella; species Vreelandella olivaria. The sequence goes on from AP019416.1 coordinate 1,333,330, forward strand.
TCATGTCCCCAGGCGGCGAAGTCCATTTGGCGATGTCGTTTAACCCGTCGCACCTGGAAATTGTCGCACCTGTCGTAGAGGGCTCGGTGCGTGCCCGCCAAGATCGTCGTAACGACGAAGAGGGCAGCAAAGTGCTGCCGATCAACGTCCACGGCGATGCAGCGTTTGCCGGTCAAGGCGTGGTGATGGAGACATTCCAGATGTCCCAAACCCGTGCTTATAAAACCGGTGGCACCGTCCACATTGTGATTAACAACCAAGTGGGCTTCACCACCTCGCATCCATTGGATGCTCGCTCTACCGAATACTGCACTGATATTGCCAAGATGGTTCAAGCGCCTATTTTTCATGTCAATGGCGATGACCCGGACGCAGTGCTGCACGCCACCCAAGTAGCTCTTGATTACCGTCAGCAGTTTAAGAAAGACGTGGTGATCGATCTGGTCTGCTACCGTCGCCGTGGCCACAACGAAGCTGACGAGCCGTCAGGCACGCAGCCGATGATGTATGCCAAGATCAAAGATCACCCCTCTGCGCGCTCGCTGTATGCCAAGCGCTTGGTTGAACAGGGCGTGCTCTCTGAAGAGTCCGCCAAAGCGATGGTTGAAACCTATCGTGATGATCTAGTGGCAGGCAACCACGTTGCCAATGCATTGGTGCAAGAGCCCAACGCTTCGCTGTTCGTTGACTGGGCGCCTTACCTGGGCCACGAATGGTCTGGTGATGCCGACACGACGTTTGATATGAAGCGTCTGCAGCAGTTAGCGGCCCGCATGTGCGAGGTGCCGGATGGCGTCGACGTTCAGCGCCAAGTAGCCAAGATTTATGAAGATCGCCGTAAAATGCAGGCTGGCGGACTGGCGCTTAACTGGGGCTTTGCGGAAACGCTTGCCTACGCCACCCTGCTCGATCAAGGCCATCCGATTCGGATTACCGGGCAAGACGTGGGCCGCGGTACTTTCTCCCACCGCCATGCGGTGGTGCATAACTCAGAAAGATGGCACCACTTATGTTCCGCTGCAGAACATGGCCGATGGTCAGCCGCGTTTCACCATTCATGACTCCTTCCTTTCCGAAGAAGCGGTGCTGGCGTTTGAGTACGGCTACTCAACCACTGCCCCGAATGACTTGGTGATCTGGGAAGCTCAGTTTGGTGACTTCTTCAACGGCGCCCAGGTGGTCGTGGATCAGTTCATCTCGTCGGGCGAAACGAAGTGGGGCCGGGTGTGTGGTTTAACCATGCTGTTGCCACACGGCTACGAAGGCCAGGGCCCTGAGCACTCTTCGGCACGCCTGGAGCGCTTCCTGCAAATGTGTGCCGAGCACAACATGCAGGTCTGCGTACCCACTACGCCTGCGCAGATTTATCATCTACTGCGTCGTCAGGTGATTCGTCCGCTGCGTAAGCCGCTAGTGGTGATGACACCTAAATCGCTGCTGCGTCATAAAGAAGCGATTTCGAGCCTTGAAGATCTGGCCCACGGTAAGTTCCACATGGTGCTCGCCGACCAGGCAGATCTGGCGCCGGAGAAGGTCACACGCGTTGTGCTATGTGCTGGCAAGGTCTACTACGACTTAGCCGCTTGGCGCGCTGAGAATGAGCGTCATGACACGGCAGTTGTGCGTATTGAGCAGCTATACCCCTTCCCGAAAGAAGAGCTACTGGAAGCGCTGCAAGACTATACCAACATAGAGGACATTGTGTGGTGCCAGGAAGAGCCGCTTAATCAGGGCGCTTGGTACTCCAGTCAGCACAATATGCGTGCAGTGGCCGATATGCTGAAAGATGGCCTTGGCCGCGAGTTGAAATTTGCAGGACGTCCTGCCTCTGCTGCTCCGGCAGCTGGCTATATGTCCGTCCACACTGAACAGCAGCGCCAGCTGGTGGAAGACGCTTTAATTTATAAGCGACCACCGGATTTAGAGAACATATAAGGGAAACGACATGGCTACTGAGATCAAAGCGCCAACCTTTCCGGAATCCGTTGCCGAAGGCACAGTGGCGGCGTGGCATAAAAAGCCGGGTGACAGCGTTGAGCGTGACGAGCTGATTGTTGAGATCGAAACCGACAAAGTTGTGCTGGAAGTCGTCGCACCGGAAGCGGGTACCCTGACCGACGTAATGGCCGAAGAGGGCGATACCGTTGAGTCAGAACAGGTGCTGGGCAAAATCGGCGAAGGCAGCGCGTCTGGCAGCCAAAAAGAAGAGAAATCTTCTGGCGATGACAGCGCTGAAAAATCTGAAGAGAAATCTGAAGGTAAGAAAGAAGAGAAAAAAAGCCAGCGGTGGCGGCAAGCAACACGACGTAAAAGCTCCCAGCTTCCCTGAGTCGATCCAGGAAGGCACGGTAGCGACCTGGCACAAAAAAAGTCGGCGAAGCGGTGAAGCGCGATGACGTGCTGGCCGACATCGAAACCGATAAGGTTGTGCTGGAAGTGGTCGCTCCGGCCGATGGTGCTCTGGCTGAAATTAAAGCTGAAGAGGGAAGCCAGGTTGAATCCGAAGCGATTCTCGCGACTTTCACCGAAGGTGCTGGTGGTGACAGCGGTGGCGATTCAGCGTCCGCGAAATCAGACAGCAGCGATGACGATGGCGCCGATGAAAAGTCGGTGACAAAATCCTCGCCCCAGCCGCACGTAAAATGGTTGCCGAGCACGACCTGGACGTTGCCAAGATTAATGGCACCGGCAAAGGTGGCCGCATCTTGAAAGAAGACGTGCAAAAAGCGGTAAAAGACGGTTCCGCCAAGAAAGCTGCGAAATCGGCCGTACCGGCGAAAGCCGCCGCTGCACCGGCTGCCGAGGGTGAGCGCATCGAGAAGCGCGTACCCATGAGCCGCCTGCGTCAGACCATCGCCAAGCGCTTGGTTCAGGCGCAGCAAACCGCGGCGATGCTGACCACTTACAACGAAGTGGACATGACCGAGATCATGGCCCTACGTGCGCAGTACAAAGAGACTTTCTTAAAAGCTCACGATATCAAGCTGGGCTTTATGGGCTTCTTTGTAAAAGCGGCGTCAGAAGCGCTCAAGCGATTCCCGGACGTTAACGCCTCTATCGACGGCACCGACATCGTTTATCACGGTTACCAGGATATCGGCGTAGCGGTCTCTACCGACCGTGGTTTGGTCGTGCCGGTACTGCGTGACACCGACAGCATGAAAATTGCTGACGTCGAGCGTAAGATTGTCGATTTCGGTAAGCGTGGTCGTGACGGTAAGCTGGGCATGGACGACATGATCGGCGGCACCTTTACCATCACCAATGGCGGCACCTTCGGTTCGTTGATGTCGACCCCGATCATCAATCCGCCGCAAACCGCTATTCTGGGCATGCACAAAATCCAGGATCGTCCGATGGCAGTCAACGGCAAGGTCGAGATTCGTCCGATGATGTATCTGGCACTCTCATATGACCACCGCATGATCGACGGCAAAGACGCCGTTCAATTCTTGGTTACTCTCAAAGAGTTGCTGGAAGACCCGGCTCGTCTGCTGCTGGATGTCTAAAGCATAAGCGTCGTATTTATTGAAATAGTGATTCAGTACGCTACTGCTTAACCAGGATTTATCTGCAATCGCACTTAGCCTCTCGCCCGGTTTTAGTCAATAACGGGGAGGCCAGCAAGCTAAAGGAGCCAACATGGCTGATAAGTTTGATGTGATCGTTATCGGTGCCGGCCCTGGTGGTTACGTTGCCGCCATTCGTGCTGCACAGATGGGCCTAAAAGCGGCCTGTATTGAAAAATGGATTGGTAAAGAGGGCAATGTTGTCCACGGTGGCACATGCTTGAACGTGGGCTGCATCCCGTCTAAAGCACTGCTTGAAGCCTCCCACAAGTTCGTTGAAGCCAAGCACGATTTCGACGATATGGGCATTCAGGCTGGCGACGTCTCCATGGACGTCACCAAGATGATGGCGCGCAAGGACAAGATCGTTAAGAACTTGACCGGCGGCATTTCAGGTCTGTTCAAGGCCAACGGCGTTACCGCCATCGAAGGTACCGGTAAAGTGGTTTCCGGCAAGCAGGTTGAAGTCACCGACAACGACGGCAATACCACTACCTATGATGCCGACAACATCGTTATCGCTGCGGGCTCAGTACCGGTGGAAATTCCGCCGACCCCGCTGACCGAAGGCCTGATTGTCGACTCTACCGGCGCGCTGGAATTCACCGAAACACCGAAGCGTTTAGGCGTGATCGGTGCCGGTATCATCGGTCTTGAGCTGGGTAGCGTCTGGAATCGCCTGGGCTCTGAAGTTACCGTACTTGAAGCTATGGACTCCTTCCTGCCGATGGTGGATACCACCGTCGCCAAAGAGACGCAGAAACTGCTCAAGAAGCAAGGTCTGGATATCAAACTGGGTGCTCGCGTCACCGGATCGGAAACTAACGGTGAAGAGGTTATCGTTAAGTACACCGACTCAAACGGTGAGCAAGAGATGACCTTCGACAAACTTATCGTTTGTGTCGGCCGTCGCCCCTACACCAAAGGTGTCATCGCTGATGGTGTCAGCATCGAGTTAGATGAGCGTGGCTTCATCTTTGTTGACGACCAGTGCCGTACCAACGTCCCGGGCGTTTACGCTATTGGTGACTGTGTTCGCGGCCCGATGCTGGCGCACAAAGCCTCTGAAGAGGGCATCATGGTGGCCGATATCATCGCTGGCCATAAAGCCGAGATGAACTACGACACTATTCCGAGCGTTATCTATACCTACCCAGAAGTCGCCTGGGTCGGCATGACCGAGCAGGACGCCAAGGCAAAAGGCATTGAAGTCAAAACCGGTACCTTCCCGTTTGCGGCTAGCGGCCGTGCAATGGCTAACAACGCCACCGAAGGCAGTGCCAAAATCATCGCCGACGCGGAAACAGATCGTATCCTCGGTATGCACATTGTGGGTCAGCACGCTGGCGAGATGATTGCCCAGGGCGTGATTGCCATGGAATTCGGCTCTAGCGCCGAAGACCTGGCCCTGACCTGCTACGCGCATCCGACCATGTCGGAAGCTGTTCATGAAGCAGCGCTTGCGGTTGATGGCCACGCTATTCATATGGCTAATCGCAAAAGCGTAAATAATTCAGTAAGCAACAACGAAGCGCCACCTTTTAAGGGTGGCGCAAACTTTCGGCTTTGTCTTAATCCACAAAGATCGAAAGAACGGGGATGGCCCGTTCTTTTAAGACCGTTCTTGTAAGGCTGCTCTTAAAAGAAAACGGGTCATCGTTCGAGTCACATGCAACCAATGGCATGAATCGATGAATCTTCACGAGTATCAAGGTAAACAGCTGTTTGCCGACTATGGTCTACCTGTGTCAAAAGGCTTTGCAGTGGACACGCCCGAAGAAGCGGAAGAGGCGTGTAAAAAAAATCGGTGGTGACATGTGGGTGGTTAAAGCCCAGGTGCACGCCGGTGGCCGTGGTAAAGCGGGTGGCGTTAAGCTGATTAAAGATCCGGCTGAAGCGAAAGCCTTTGCTGAGCAGTGGCTGGGTAAGAACTTGGTTACCTTCCAGACTGACGAAAAAGGTCAGCCGGTTGCCAAAATTTTGGTTGAAACCTGCACCGACATCGCCGACGAACTGTACCTCGGTGCTGTGGTTGACCGTACTACCCGCCGTGTGGTCTTCATGGCCTCTACCGAAGGTGGTGTAGAGATTGAGACCGTTGCAGAAGAGACGCCGGAAAAGATTCTGAAAGCCGAAATCGATCCGCTGGTCGGCGCACAGCCGTACCAGGCGCGTGAACTGGCATTTGCTCTGGGCCTGAAAGGTGACCAGATCAAGCAGTTCACCAAGATTTTCCTGGGTCTGTCTCAGTTGTTCCACGACAAAGACCTGGCGCTATTGGAAATCAACCCGCTGGTTGTGACCGACGAAGGCAATCTGCACTGCCTCGATGCCAAATTGGGCCTAGACAGCAACGCGCTGTACCGTCACCCAGACCTGCAGGCGATGCGTGATCCTTCGCAAGAAGATCAGCGCGAAGCCGATGCGGCGAAATGGGAACTTAACTATGTCGCGCTTGATGGCAACATCGGCTGCATGGTTAACGGCGCAGGCTTGGCCATGGGCACCATGGACATCGTCAACCTGAGCGGCGGCAAGCCCGCTAACTTCCTGGATGTAGGCGGCGGCGCCACCAAGGAGCGCGTGGCTGAAGCGTTCAAGATCATCCTCTCTGACGACAATGTGAAAGCCGTTCTGGTTAACATTTTCGGCGGTATCGTACGTTGCGATATGATTGCTGAAGGCATTATTGGTGCCGTTGAGCAAGTGGGTGTCAACGTACCGGTTGTCGTACGTCTGGAAGGTAACAACGCCGAGCTGGGTGCTGAGAAATTAGCGTCTAGCGGTCTGAATATTATCGCGGCTACCAGTCTGACCGACGCGGCTCAGCAGGTCGTTAAAGCGGCGGAGGGCAAGTAATGAGCATCCTGATCGATAAGAACACCAAGGTCATCTGCCAGGGCTTTACCGGTGGCCAAGGCACGTTCCACTCCGAGCAGGCGATTGCCTACGGTACGCAAATGGTCGGTGGTGTTACGCCGGGTAAAGGCGGCCAGGAGCACCTCGGTCTGCCCGTTTTCAACACCGTGAAAGAAGCGGTAGAGAAAACCGGCGCGGAAGCCAGCGTTATCTACGTACCGGCGCCGTTCTGTAAAGACTCAATCCTTGAAGCGGCCAACGCCGGTATCAAGCTGATTGTGTGCATCACTGAAGGCATCGCCACGCTAGACATGCTCGAAGCCAAAGTGAAGTGCGACGAGCTGGGCGTACGCCTGATCGGCCCCAACTGCCCAGGTGTTATCACGCCGGGCGAATGCAAAATCGGCATCATGCCGGGTCACATTCACCAGCCGGGCCGCGTAGGCATCGTATCTCGTTCTGGTACCTTGACCTATGAAGCCGTTAAGCAGACCACTGATCACGGTTTTGGTCAGTCTACCTGTGTAGGCATCGGCGGCGACCCGATTCCGGGCTCTAACTTCATCGATATCCTTGAGATGTTCGAGAAAGACCCGAAAACCGAAGCCATCGTCATGATTGGTGAAATCGGTGGTACGGCGGAAGAAGAAGCAGCGGCTTACATCAAAGCCAACGTTTCCAAGCCTGTGGTTTCCTACATTGCCGGTGTGACTGCACCTCCTGGCAAGCGTATGGGCCATGCGGGCGCGATCATCTCTGGCGGTAAAGGCACCGCTGACGAGAAGTTTGCTGCCCTTGAAGACGCCGGTGTTAAAACCGTGCGCTCTTTGGCGGAAATCGGCGATGCGCTGAAAGAAGTCACTGGCTGGTAAGTCACTGACGTTTAGCTGCACGCGATAAGGGCGCCCCTCGGGGCGCCCTTATTCATTTGCGCTACCGTGCCGGTGATCGGCGCAGCATGCGATAGCTGTACAGCACAAACAGCGGTGCGCCCGCCGCCAAGTATAAATGGTAGCTCACCAGCCGCCATATCAGTACCGCTGCAGCGGCCTGTTCGCGCTCCATAAGCGGCAGCAACAGAGTACCCACGCCTACCTCCGCAGCACCCGCGCCTCCAGGCAGAAAGCTAAACTGGCTGGCAGCCATGGCCAGCATTTGCGTTAAAAACGTCCACATCCAATCTGCATGACCGCCTACCCCAGCACTGCCAGATAGAGCAAACTATAGCGCATCAGCCAATGCATCGTGGTCAGTAGTAGCATTGCGAATAACGTAGAGCGCGGCAGCTTAAGCGTTACCTTTAAGGCATGCCGACAGCGTAGAAGGCGTCGTGCCAGCCAGCGCCGCCGATAGCGGTTTGGCCAGGGGCTGTTTATGCTGGGAGAACGCAATAAACTGGGCAAATAGCGCATTACCGCAATCACCACTGTGGCCAAAAGGCTAAACCGACCAGCGCCCACTGCACCAGCGATTGATGGGGCCATTGGGTATCGCTTAGCAACGAAAAGAGCACTAGGCCGCTCAGCATCGCCAGGAAGAACAGTAGGTCACAGCCTTGATCAATCAGGAACATCGCCGCGCCTTTGGCGGGCGGGAAGCCGCGCTGGGCAAGCAGCATCAGTAGGGTAACCGGGCCACCGCTGCCGCCTGGGGTGGCACACAGTGCAAACTTAGACGCCAGCTCAATACCCAGGGCGCCGCGTTGACCAAGCCTGCCTGCCCGGCCACTCAGCATCAAGCGCATTCTCATTGCATTAAGATTCCAGCATAGAAACGCTAGCAAAAGCATTAATAGCAACAGTTCGAGTGGAAACTGCTTTACCCGCTGTAACGCCTCTGCGCCGCCCAGCCAAGCGGTGAGCACCAGTGGCGCCATCAGCGCCAAGGCAATCATTACGCCGTGGATGGGCCGCCACTTGAGTAGCTGACGGAAGTTAGTGGTGTTGGTGGAGTGCATACGGTTGGCTGCTGTGGCAAAGGTGTTGATAGTGCTCAAGCAGTGAGTGCATCACGCCATCCCAATTGAAATGGCGCTCTACATGGCGGCGTGCATAGTGCCCGCTGGAGGCTACATCATTGCTAAATAGCGCCACGCACGCCTCAGCCATGGTCGTGGGATCAAGCGGCTTACATAAAATGCCTGCACCCAACGGCACGTTTTCTGCCAACGCCCCTGCGTTTGCTGCTACGACTGGAATCCCGCTCGCCATGGCTTCCTGGGCAATTAATCCGAATGTCTCCCGAGTGCCCGCGTGCAGCAGGGCATCGCTACTGGCGAGTGCCTTTGCTACCTCGTGGGCGCCACAGCAGCGATCCACAATGGTGACATTGCTGGGTACGTGATGCGGCATACCGGGGCCCATTAGCAGCAAATGGTAATCGCTGCCTAGCTGGCGCATCGTCGCCAGTAACACGTCAATATTCTTCTCGCGAGAATTACGCCCCACAAAAATCAGCAGCTTTTTATCGCTGGGTATGCCCATGGCTTGGCGAAAAGCTGGGTCACGCTGCTGTGGGTTAAATTGCGCCAAATCGACGCCCAGCGGTTGAACGCGAACGTTATCAACGCCCCATTCCCGTAGCCGATTCGCCATGGCATTACAGGGCGCCAGCACGCTATCAAACTGGCTATAAAGCTGCGTGACATAGCGGGTTAAGCGTTTCTCAACGTAACCCCCAAAGCGGTCTCCCATCAGGCGCGGGAGGTCAGAGTGATAGAAGCCCACCACTGGCACGCCAAGGCGCTGACCCGCGGCCAGCGCTGCCCACGCCGTTACATATGGGTCGCCAGCCTCAATCAGGTCGGGCTTTAGAGCAATCAGGGTATCGCGCCAGGGTGAGCCTCGCAGCGGAAAACGGTAGCCCTGACCTAACGGCAGATGTAACGCCGGTAAGGTGTGGTGGTCGCCGAGGCTATCGCGCTCCGCCCCCGGCACCAGCAGGCTGGTACGCAGCTGTGGAATTCGCGAAAAAACGCGGTGTTTGGCCTGTAAATAAGTACGCACGCCGCCGCTGGCGGGGGCATGAAACATCGTCACATCGGCAATGTGCAAGCTAACCTCCAACCAAAATGAGTGTCATCGTTTCACCATAAAGGAGAAATAAGTCAGTTCGACGACACTTGAGCCGGTGCACTGGACTATTTACGCGCCTAAGCTATTATAAATACCATCCATATGGATGGTATTTGGAGTCTATTTAGGTGTTATAGTACCAAATAGATGTCCAATGACGAGCACAACGAGGCTTCACACATGAGCGTGCACGAACTGCGCCGCAAGAGCGGCGACTCCAGCGAGAAGATCACTATCAACCTGGGGGTTGTTGATCTGGGGCAGATCGATCTGCTGGTACAGGAGGGGTTTTACTCCAACCGAACCGATCTGATACGCACCGCCATCCGCAGTCAATTGGCAAACCATGCTGATGTGGTGAAAGAGACGGTCACTCGCAAGTCGTTTGTACTTGGGCTTGAGCACTACAGTCGCGCGGATCTGGAGGCTTTACAGTCGGCAGGGGAGACGTTGCAGATTCAGGTGCTGGGAATGGCCAGTATTGCCGACGATGTCACGCCGGAGCTTGCTCTTGCCACTATTGAGTCGGTGGTGGTGTTGGGGCCTTAAATGCCAGTAAGGCGGTTAAGGCCGCGCTGGCGGATCGGATTCACTGAATGAGTCATCACTCAGTCATGTACTACGCAATCACACAATCATTGAATAAGGATATTGAAAATGATCGATGCCACTATGACAAAGCGAATGGAAGAAGCGACGCGACTTACCCGCGCGGGAAGACTGCACGAGGCCATGGCTCTCCTTCAGGGTGGTGAGCCCGAAGTGAGGCGTGAAGATGCGCCGAACAGTGCTTACCGAGGTGGCCATACCTTCGATGGAACCTGGCAGGTGATCGATAAAGAAGACACGGTAACGAAACCAGCGTCAGAGGCGCCGCCTTCTGCAGGCGCCTTCACGGCCGGTAGTTTCAGCAACCGCGTCGGCACACGTGATTACAAGCTGTATATCCCCAGCGGCTATCACGGGCAAGCGCTGCCGCTAGTGGTTATGTTGCATGGCTGCACGCAGAATCCCGACGACTTCGCTGCTGGAACCGATATGAACCGGCTGGCCGAAGAGCAACTGTGTTGTGTGCTCTATCCGGCCCAGCCGACGACCGCCAACAACTCCAAGTGCTGGAACTGGTTCAAGGCCGAAGACCAGCAGCGTGAGGGCGGTGAGCCCGCGATTATTGTAGGCATGATCCGCAAGATCATTGATACCCATGGGCTCGATAAAAGTCGCATCTATGTGGCAGGACTTTCAGCAGGCGCCGCAATGGCGACCACATTAGCGATGACTTACCCTGATCTGTTTGCGGCAGTGGGCATTCACTCCGGGCTGCCCCACGGCGTTGCTCAAAGTCTTCCAGATGCATTAGGCGCTATGCAAGGGGGCACAGGGCCGCTTAGCGGTGGTAAAGCGAAAGGCACCGGTTGGGAATCGCAAGTGCCCGCCATTATATTTCATGGTGACCGCGACACGACGGTACACCCGAGTAACGCTGATCGGGTCGCTGCTCAATTCAGCATATCGCGCCAAGCAGGAGCGACGGTAGTGCAGGGCAAGGTTGCCCAGGGCCGCGGCTACACTTGTACCACCCACCGTGATGCTTCAGGTAAGCCATGCTTAGAGCAGTGGCGTATCCATGGGGCGGGTCATGCTTGGTCAGGGGGGAAGCAAAAGGGCAGCTATACCGACCCTCAAGGCCCTGACGCTACCCGGGAAATGCTGCGTTTCTTCTTTCAGCATCGGCAGATAGTGTCATAGAACTGGCCGATATCCGCTCAGGCTATGTCTAGTCTGTCAGTAAGTTAGCGCAGGTGAGACGCGCTGGGATAGTAGATACTCTTTGATCATGTATAAAAGTTGACAATAGTTTGCAAAGGTTGAGTTACAGTTTTCATTCTTGTTGCCTAAAATCTTAGCCCTCTTACTTATTAGGATGTGGCTATGCTTTCCCGGTTCAAGATTGGCACTCGCTTAGCGTTAGCCTTTGGCTTGGTTTCGCTTTTTCTTTTGGGCACCTTAGTGGCGGGGTGGTAGGTATCACCGTTACTAAGGATACGGCTCAAAAACTTTGGACACGGATGTTTCCCTAGCCAGTAATGCTGCTGAGATTCAGCGGTTGGCATTGCTTGCTCGGCGTTATGAAAAGGATATGTTTATCAATATCGACAGTCCTGAACGGGTAGCGGACTATCAGCAACGTTGGGTGGCGGCCATTGAGGCAATTCGGACTGCCTTTCAGGAGGGGGAAGAAACCGCGAGCCAAGATAGTTTAGATTCTCTCTATCAACAGGCGCAAGGCGCTCTTTTGGGGTATGAAGAGGGCTTCATGCAGGTGTTTCGTCGAATCGAGGGAGGCAGTATTTCCGATACCTCCCAAGCCAATCAAGCGTTTGGTGAACATAAAGACAGTATCTATCGTCTGGAAGAATTGGCTGACGAAATCAGCTTGGTGGCGGATGCGGGTCTTCAAAACGCAAATCAAATAATAAACGAGCAATACCGTTTAGCGCTTTGGCAACTGAGTATCTTCTCGGGCGTGGCGCTGTTCATGGCCGTGGCACTGGCTATGGCCATTACGCGCAGTATTGTTCTCCCTTTGCGGCGTGCGGTTGAGGTTGCAAAGCGCGTGGCACAAGGAGATCTTAGCCATGTTATCGTCGCCAACGGGCGGGATGAAACAGCGCAATTATTGCGCTCCATGGACGATATGAGCCAACAGCTCACTACCTTGGTCGCCTCGCTCAGGGATTCTAGCGAGAATGTCCTCAACGGCGCCAATGAGATCGCCCAGGGTGGACAGGAACTGGCTGCGCGTACCGAGCAGCAAGCAGCTGCATTGCAGGAAACGGCTTCAAGCATGGAGGAGATGACGGCAACGGTTCGTCAGAACAGCGATTCAACCAAAGAAGCTGACACGCTGGTTAATAATGCCTCGCAGCAGATGCAGCGTGGCGGTGAAGAAGTAGCTCGTAGTGTGGAATTAATGCGCGAAGTAGCGGCCGCATCACTGAGTATGAATAAGATCGTCGAGGCCATCGACGCCATTGCCTTTCAAACCAATATCCTCGCCCTCAATGCCTCCGTAGAAGCAGCGCGGGCGGGCGATAAAGGCGTGGGTTTGCCGTGGTGGCCACCGAGGTTCGCGCGCTAGCAAGCCGCAGTGCTGCCTCCGCTGGTGAGATCCGCAGCATGCTGGACGATACGCGTAGCAAAATTAATCAGTGTTCTGAGCAAGCTGAGCGAGGAGCCGCCACTATTGGGGATACAGAAGCCGTCATCCAACGTCTTGCCATGCTGATGGCCGAAGTGTCCTCTGCCACGCGTGAGCAAAGTAGTGGCATTGAGCAGATTAATACGGCAATTACCGAAATGGACTCTACGACGCAGCAGAACAGCACGCTGGTTCAGCAATCGACGAATGCTGCTTTTTCGTTAGAAGAGCAGGCAGGAAGGCTCCGCGAGCTAGTGTCAGCATTTAAAATTGACGACGTAATCGCGGCTAATGCGCTAAAAAGTCAACCCACAATGGCTTTACCTCCGGCGGCAAAACAAGCTGCGTTTTAAAGCGTGATATGGTTAGAAACAACCACGGCGCCTTAGAGGCGCCGTGGTTGTTTATTGCCATCGCCTAACGTTCACTAAGCCACAGGTTTAGCCACCAGCGAGCGAGTCTCTTCGCGGGCTTCGGTCAGTGCTACCCGAATAGGATCGCCAAGCTTGTAACGCTCTTCACCCTCGATTTGAATACGCCCCTCTTTATCGTCAATGACCACTTTACTGCGGTCGCTGTGCATCAAGGGGGCACAAACGCCGTCGCGCCATTTTCCAGCAGACGAACGCGCATACCTCCACGGTTGATGGCCATGATTTCGGCCTCAAAAGTGTCCTGGTTCTGCGCGGAGGGCGTGAGGTAACGCACGTAGAGCCAATCCTTCACATCGCGCTCGGCCATACGGTTCAGGCGGCGACGCTCCGTTAGCTGCTCGGTGAGCTGCTGGGTGGCTTCTGCAGGTGCCTGCTCGCCTTTCAGTACGCGCTTGATCAGGCGGTGATTAACCATATCGCCATACTTTCGAATCGGAGAGGTCCAGGTGGCGTAGGCGGCTAGGCCCAGGCCAAAGTGCGGGCCGGGCTGTGCGGACATCATGGTAAAGCCCTGGAAACGGCGCAGGCGCGCATCCAACCAGGCATCATCGCGGCTTTCCAGCGCACGCTTTAGCTCGGTATAGCGGGCCAGCTCGGTGAGTGCTTCGCGCTCGACGACGATCTCCTGACCTGCCAAAAACTCCTGGGCGGCTTCGGCTTTTTCCGGCTCGAAGGCGCGGTGCACGTTAAAGATACCGTGGCCGATATGCTGGGCCAGGAAGTCCGCGCAGCAGGCGTTGGCCACAATCATCGACTCTTCGATCATGCGGTTGGCAATGCGACGCTCTTCGGTGCGTACCGCCAGTACATTACCGGCGGGATCGAGATCAAACACGTAGTCCGGGCGGTCTTTAAACACCAGCGCGTGTTCATTACGCCAAGCGGTACGCGCCTCGGTCAAATCACGCAGTGCGGTGAGCTGCTCAGCGATCTCATCCGCGGGTGCCCAGTCGCCTTGACCTTCGATCCAGTCGGAGACGTTGTCGTAAACGAGCTTGGCGTGGGATTTAACGTTGGCCGCAAAAAAGCGGTAATCACCCAGGCTGCCGTCGGCATTAATATCCAGCGTACAGGCTAGTGCAGGGCGCTCCTTGCCTTCCCACAATGAGCAGAGATCATCCGCTAGCTGCTCGGGCAGCATGGTGACGTTTTGGCCAGGCAGGTAAACGGTAAAGGCGCGGGTGCGGGCTTCCAAGTCCGCCGCATGGCCTTCTGCCACATAAGCGGTGGGGTCGGCAATGGCCACGCTCAACCGCCAGCCGCCTTCCGCACGAGCAGCGACATGCAGCGCATCATCCATATCGCGGGTCTTTTCACCATCAATGGTGAAGAAGGGCGTGGCGGTCAGGTCTTCGCGAGTCAGGCCTTCATCCATCAGCGGCCAGTCGGTGCCTGCATCGGGGCACTCTTGCTCCAGCGCATGGCGAGCCAGCGTAACGCGCCACGGCACTGCCGGGTCATCGCTTTTCGCAACCAATTCATCAATCTGGGCAAAGAAAGCGCGATCGTCGGCTTTCAGCGGGTGGCGCACCAAACGCGCAACGACCCAATCACCGTCAGCAATGCTCTCTTCATCAAGGCTGTTCTTAATCCGTGCCTTGATAACATTTTTAATCGACGGATGGTCGGGCACGACGGACAGGCGGCCCTCACGTTTCTGCACGCGGGAAACAAACCGATCCAGCCCAGCTTCAATCAGCTTTTCCGGCTCAATGGATTTTTTGTCACCGTTCTCGTGAATCACGCCTTCCACGCGATCACCGTGAATCACCTGCTTCATGGCGGGCGGCGGCACGAAATAGGATTCACCGTCGTCGGTTTCGAGAAAACCGAAACCTTTGTCGGTGGCTTTGATCACCCCTTCAGCGCGGGGGGTGGTTTGACGAATCTGTTGCTTGAGCTGGGCAAGCATGGCGTTGTTCTGAAGCATGAGCTCAATCAGTTGGCGAGAGTTAGGGTGCCACTATACGGATTCCCGCAGGCTGCGCCAATTGTCGCTATGTGAAGTTCTTTTGTTCTCGATTTATCAATAACCTACATCTTCCCTGTTAGCTGGGTAATTACCCTGTGGGCAGAGTGGAGTGGGGCTATTCGGTTGGGTAGTTAATAATTGGCACTTGATTGGTATTTAATTATGTCTATATTGGTATTCAATTGGTATTGTTTGTCGTACGGAGATATCCATGGATCCACGCTTTAGCCACCTGCGCCTTGACCCGCAGGGCGCGACACCGCTCTACCAGCAGTTAGCCCGTCAGTTGGAGAATGCCATCGAGACAGGCGCCTGGGAGAGCGGCGAGGCGCTACCTTCAGAGCGGAGCTTGGCCGATACCCTCAATGTCTCGCGTATTACCGCGCGCAAGGCGTTGGATTGTCTGGCTGAGCTAGGGCTCATTCGTCGTAGCCGTGGTTCTGGCACTTTCATCACGCCGCGTCTTAATCAGTCGTTAACCCGATTGGTGAGTTTCACCGAGCTACTGACTCAGCGTGGTTTTACGCCCAGCTCTCAATGGTTAGAGCGCAGGCTGGCAACTCCCAATGCGGAAGAGAGTATGCGTCTTGGTTTGGGTGCCGATGCCCAGGTGGCGCGCCTTAAGCGTTTACGCTTGGCCGATGAAGTGGTGATGGCGGTAGAGGATAGCTGCCTGCCTGTCTCGGTGCTGCCGGATCCCCAGGCAGTAGAAACGTCTCTCTATGCGGTACTGGAAGCCAGCGGTAAGTCAATGGCTCGAGCCCTGCAGCATGTTACGGCCATCAATGCTGACGCAGAGCTAGCGGCACTCGCCGAGGTAGCCGAGGGCAGGCGCTGCTTAAGATCACTCGACTAGGGTATCTAGCCGATGGCACGCCAGCAGAGCTTACGGTGACTTACTGCCGAACCGATTACTACGACTTTATGGTCGAACTGACTCGCTAGGAAACGTTATGCAATTTGGCAATATCCTGACCTCCGAGGGCTGGCGCCTGGGGGAGATTCACTGGGAAGGGGGGCGTATCAAGGGTATCAGAGGCGAGCCGGTAGACCCTGATGCCAACGCTCATCCTCGCATACTCCCCGGCTTTATCGATTTACATGTGCATGGCGGTGGTGGCGCTGACGTTATGGAGGGAGGAGAGGCGCTGGCTACCTTGGCCCGCACCCATGTTCGCTTCGGAACCACTCGGCTGCTGGCCACTACCATGACTGCGCCAGACGGCCACATCAGAGCGACGCTGCGGGATATCGCGGCTTATATGCAGGCACCCGCACCCCTGGCAGCCAAAGTGCTAGGCGTGCATTTGGAGGGGCCTTATATCAACCCTGGTAAGTTAGGCGCCCAGCCAGCCTATGCCCGGACGGGGTTGATCGAGGAGCTAGACGAACTTTGCAGTCTGGCGCCGATTCGCCTGATTACCCTTGCTCCAGAACTTTCCGGTCATATGGCACTGATTCGCCACCTTAGCGATCGAGGCGTGCGGGTGCAGCTAGGACACACCCTGGGGAGCTATGAAGAAGGCGTCGAGGCGCTGGCCCATGGCGCCTGTGGGTTCACCCATCTATTCAATGCCATGACCGGCCTACACCACCGTAAGCCCGGTATGGTGGGGGCGGCGCTGGCCCATGCCGAGTACGCCGAGCTGATCCCCGACCTGTTGCATGTCCATCCTGGTGCCATCCTGACTGCCTTGCGCTGCATCCCCAACCTCTATGCGGTGACTGATTCCACCGCTGCCGCAGGCATGCCTGATGGCGATTACCGCCTGGGTGAGCAGACCGTCACCAAATGCTTAGGTGGCGTACGGTTGGCCGATGGCACCTTGGCCGGTAGCACGCTGACCATGGATCAAGCGCTGCGTAACTTCGTCAGCCTCGGACTTTCGCTGGCTGAGGCGTCTGACCGTCTATCCCGCATTCCCGCTGATTTTCTGGGGCTTGGCGATATTGGTCGCCTTGAGGAAGGCGCTGCGGCTGACTTCGTTGTTCTTGACCCTCAACTCCAACTTCAGGCGGTCTTCGTAGAGGGCCGCTCTATCTTAGGAGGTGCCTGATGTCCCTGATGCTTGATGAAGCCCGCAGCGCCCCGGAAATTATCCGGAGTCAACTGCGGCGAAATGCCCCATGATGGCTGACTTGGGCGAGCAACTGCGTCAGTCGCCGCCGGTTTCAGCGGTAACCGTGGCTCGCGGAAGCTCCGACCATGCCGCCAGTTACTTTGCCTATCTGTGCATGAAGCAAAACGGCATCCCGGTGGCTTCGCTACCCCTTCCTTAACGACACTAGCCAAGGCTCCTTGGCGGGCTAACGGCCATCTGGCCCTGGCCGTCTCCCAGTCAGGGCAGAGCCCCGATTTGGTTGCTACCCAGCAGGCGTTAGCGACCAGTGGTGCCCGCACATTGGCGCTGCTCAATACGCTGGGGACACCGCTAGGGGCGGCCAGTGACACTGAGATAGCGCTCTATGCCGGGGAGGAAAAGAGCGTTGCGGCCACCAAAAGTTACCTGGCTACCCTCTCTGCCATGGCTCAACTACTGGGTCACTGGAACGAGGAGCGCAGCTTGTTAGCCGCCTTGGAGGGCTTGCCAGAGCATTTGGAACAAGCACTTGCGCAAGATTGGGGGCCGGCGGTTGAAGCATTACAGGCAGCCGACCGGCTGATGGTCATTGGCCGGGGAGCGGGTTTGGCGGTGGCCCAAGAGGCGGCGCTGAAATTCAAAGAGACCTGTGCCATTCAGGCCGAGGCCTTTAGCGGGGCTGAAGTTCGCCACGGCCCGATGGCGTTGATAGGCCCTGATTACCCAGTGCTGGTATTCGCGCCGCCCGGACCGGAGCAGGCCGGGCTGATAACGCTGGCCGAATGGCTAGAGAGCGTTGGGGCCAAGGTGTTACTGGCGGCTGATGCGAGCGTGGCTAAACGCCAGCTAACGTTGGTGGACGCGGGCCACGACGACCTGCAGCCGCTGTCCGTTATCCAAAGCTTCTACGTCATGGTGGCAGCCCTAGCGGCGGCCCGGGGCAGTGACCCGGATCGACCCCGGCACCTTAACAAGGTCACCTGCACACTTTAATAGCTGATAGCTAATAACAAAGACAAAGCGGGAGTCTTCCCATGTCCGATGCAAGTCAAATCCTAACCCTGCTAGCCCCTGTAGAAGGGGTGGTCATCCCTCTTAACGAGGTGCCCGACCCTGTTTTCGCTGGGTTAGCGCTAGGTGAGGGCATTGCCCTTGACCCGCTAGGCGAGTGCCTGCATGCCCCCTGCGATGGCGAGATCGTGCAATGTGCCCGCACTCGGCACGCTCTGACCCTGCGAACCGACGCTGGACTAGAACTGCTGATACATTTGGGACTGGACACTGTTGAATTGCAGGGCCAGGGCATCGAACTAATGGTGGCGGTTGGCGACCAAGTCCGCGCCGGTGAACCGCTGTGCCGCTTTGACGCTGATGTGCTGGCGCTAGGTGCCACTGCGCTGATCACGCCCATAGTGGTCACTGAACCCGCTGGCTGGCGCCTGTTGCCGCCCCGCCATGGCAAGGGGAAGCGAGTTGCGCTTGGTGAGGAGCTGTTGGTGCTTACTCGCGCTGTAGCGGAGCAGGAAGAAGCCACGACGACCCAAGGCCCAATGGTTGAGCGTTGCCTAACGCTCGCTCTAGCGGCAGGGTTGCATGCCCGCCCTGCAGCGCGGCTAAGAGCCATTGCACGGGAGTACGGTGTTAACTTGGAAGTACACCTTGAGCCAGCGGCAGAAGGTGCTGGCGCGAACGTCGAAAGCTTAAGTGCGCTAATGAACCTTGGCTTAGTCGCAGGCAGCGCTTTGCGTCTGAGAGCCCAGGGAACTAGGGGGGAAGCCGCTTTGGACGCCGCTGAAGCATTGCTGACCACCCCGAAGCCGAGGAGCACACTGTAGGCAAGCCCTCAGCGGGGCTTCAAAAACCGCTTGGGATAGGGGAGCTGGCCGGCTTGGTCGCCAGCCATGGCTTAGCGACTGGCCCGCTGGTAGTTTATCAACCGCCACTGCCTAGCGTGCCTTACGACGGCGAAGGTGAAAGCGTAGAGTCCCCACGCCTTAAACAGGCACTGAACCGTATCAGTGAGGACTTAGCAAAGGCCGAGGTGCAGGCGACACACCAAGGGCAGGTCGCCGAGGCGGAAATCTTCGCAGCCCATGGCGCCTGGCTTGAAGATCCCAACTTAGTCGCGGCGGCAGAGGCGCGTATTGGTGATGGCCGCAGTGCTGGCCAAGCCTGGCGCGAGGCGTTAGACGCTGAAGCAAAGCGGCTTGCTGCTAGCGGTAACGGCTTGCTGGCTGCCCGTGTCGCGGATCTGCGCGACCTGCAGCGACGTGTGATGGCGGTGCTGAGCGACGATCATCAATCGACATCTCTTGAATTTCCCGAAGGCGCCATCTTAGTGGCGGAGGATTTAACCCCGTCGGAGTTGGTGGCCGTGGCCGACCAGCACCGGCGGGGCTTTGCCTCGTCGGTGGAGGAACGACTTCCCATGTGGCGATACTGGCACGGGCACGGGGTATCCCTTGTCTCGTGGCCATGCGGCAGGCGCTATTGGAAGCCGCTCATGAGGCCTCACATGAGAGCGTTATTCTAGACGCTGAGGCAGGCTGCTTAGCGCTGAAGCCAACACCGATGCAACTAGCCGAGATGGTTGAGCGGATTGAGGCTCGCCGCCAGCAAGCCGAGACGGCGCGGGCGGCCGCCCATGAGCCAGCCACCACCCTAGACGGACGCACGATTGAAGTGTGTGCCAATATTGGCGGTGCCGAAGAGGCGCGCCTAGCGGCAGCATCAGGTGCCGATGGCGTAGGCCTGCTACGCAGCGAGTTTCTGTTCCTGGAGCGAGATAGCGCCCCGGACGAGGAGTCTCAGTGTAAAGAGTATCAAGCCGCTTTGACGGCTCTAAACGGTAAGCCAGTGATTATTCGCACGCTGGATATCGGCGCCGACAAGCAGCTTCCTTATCTACGTTTGCCAACCGTGCCTAACCCTGCGTTGGGAGTGCGCGGCGTGCGCCTTTGGCAGAGCCAGCCTGAGCTTTTAGAGACGCAGCTACGAGCGTTACTCGGTGTCACCCCATTGAAAGCGCTGCATATCATGCTGCCTATGGTGAGCGAGGCCGCCGAACTACGCGAAGTGCGCCAGCGTTTAGAGGCGCTGGCCGCTGAGTTAGGGCTAAGTGAACGGCCGCGGTTAGGGGCCATGATCGAAGTGCCTAGCGCCGCACTCTGCGCTGCCAGTCTTGCCGACGAGGCAGACTTCCTTTCCATTGGCACCAACGACTTAACTCAGTACACCCTGGCCATGGATCGTGAAGATCCAGCGCTGGCTAGCCGGGCGGATGTACTGCACCCGGCGGTACTGCGTCTAATCCAAGCGACGGTCGCAGGCGCCGCCAAGCGCTGTCCCGTCGGCGTATGTGGCAGTGCGGCCAGTGACGAACTGGCTGCTCCCCTGCTAGTGGCTCTGGGGGTCGATGAGCTCTCAGTAGAGCCTGCGCGAATACCAGCGGTAAAAGCTGCTTTGCGCCGTCTGGACACCGCCGCCTTGGCAGCCAACATCCCGGAGCTACTGGCCTTACCTGATGCAGTCTCGGTGCGCTTGCGCCTCGGCGAACTGCTGGCCCTGGATGATGAGGCCTCCCCAATAACAACTCCCTTAGCGAGGTGCTGATATGGCTATTATGACTTTTGGAGCCCGCATGATGGGCGGGCTACAGCAACTAGGCCGCTCTCTGATGCTGCCCATTGCGGTGTTACCTATCGCTGGCCTGCTATTACGTTTGGGCCAGCCCGATCTGCTGGATATTGCCTTTATCGCCAGTGCGGGCGAAGCAATATTCGCTAACCTGGCGCTGATCTTTGCCATTGGTTTGGCGGTGGGCTTTGCCAATGACAGCAATGGCGCAGCGGGTCTGGCCGGTGTCATTGGCTACTTGGTTCTAGATGCAGTGCTGAACTCTCTCAATCCAGAGATTAATATGGGGGTGTTGGCGGGCATCATCATCGGCAGCGTGGCGGGCTTGCTTTATAACCGCTACCAAGCAATCCAACTGCCAGACTACTTGGCTTTCTTCGGCGGGCGGCGCTTTGTGCCTATTGTCACCGGCCTTACTGCTGTGGTTCTGGGGTTCGCCTTTGGGATAATCTGGCCGCCCATTCAGCATGGCATTGACTTATTAGGCCAGTGGTTGATCGATGCCGGTGAGTTAGGGTTGTTTGTCTACGGGATGCTCAACCGGCTGTTAATCGTTACTGGCCTGCACCATGTGCTCAACAGCCTGGTCTGGTTTGTTTTTGGCAGCTTTGAGACGGCTTCTGGGGCGGTAGTTAGCGGGGATCTTAATCGCTTCTTCGCAGGTGATCCTACCGCAGGCCGCTTTATGGCCGGCTTTTTCCCAGTGATGATGTTCGGCCTGCCGGCCGCAGCGCTGGCCATGTACCATGCAGCGCCGAAGGGACGACGTGCCCAGGTGGGCGGTCTTCTGTTATCGCTGGCATTGACCGCTTTTCTGACCGGCGTCACCGAACCCATTGAATTCACTTTTATGTTTTTGGCGCCGCTGCTCTATGTCATGCACGCTTTGCTGACCGGTGTCTCAGTGGCTCTGCTGCACTGGCTTGACGTTAAACTGGGCTTCACTTTTTCCGCTGGGGCCTTCGACTTCGCACTTTCCTACGGTCTTTCTACCAACGGCTGGCTGATGTTGCCGGTAGGGTTGGCCTATTTCGTTATTTACTACACGATTTTCCGCTGGGCGATTGTGCGTTTCGACCTGCCAACGCCGGGTCGTGACCCAGAGACAGTAGCACCCGTTGGGGCGGAAGCTGCTCCCAGTGAGCGAGGCCCAGCCTTTGTTGCCGCTCTAGGGGCGCAGCAAACCTGCAAAGCGTTGGCGCCTGTACGACTCGGCTTCGCTTGGTATTGGATAACCCTGATGCTATCGACGAGGCGGCTCTCAAGACGCTGGGATCACGAGGGCTTCTGCGCCTTCAGGGCGGTGGGCTTCAGGTCATTGTAGGGCCTATCGCCGACGCAGTGGTTGATGATATACGCGGCGCGCTAAGCGCCACTGGTGAAAGCACCGGTGCAGCCTGCCGAACCAGGGTCGCCTAACGCCGAAGCGCCCCCGTCAACCGCCATAGCGCCCATCACAGCTCAGAGTCGTCAGGCTTGGCAGCAAGCGCTGGGCGGCGAGCGCAATGTGCGTAGTGTGGCGGCGGTGGCATCCACTCGGCTGCGTTTGGAACTAGCCAATGTCTCTGCGCTAGACGAGACGGCGCTGACTGGCCTGGGGGCCCAGGGCGTGCAGCGACTGCAGCGAGGTGTGATCCATATAATCTTGGATGAACAAGCAGAGGCGGTCGCCTTGGGGCTTTCATCCCATTGATGTTGCCCAATGGCCGAGCCTGCGAGGTGGAGCGGCCATTGTGCCTGGTATCCTAGCCAGCGACGGCTAGGCGTCCCAGGAATCAATCGGTTAAGCTAAAGCCCCATACTCACGGAGCGCGCTATGACACCTCGCCTGATTGTTTCTGACCTGGATGGCACCCTATTGGGGAGCGACCACACCCTGCATGAGAGTACCGTAGAGGTGCTAAGGGCATTGGTGCAGCAAGGCCATCATGTCGCGCTTGCCTCGGGCCGCCACTACTACGATATGAAGGTGTTTCGTGATCAGTTGGATATTCCCGCCCACTTGATTAGCACCAATGGTGCTTATGTACATGATCCGGAAGATGCCTTGCTGGCGGCTAATCACCTTGAGCCTGAACATGCTAAGACGCTGATCGACTTGCCGCGCCCGCCCCAGGTAAGACTTAACCTTTATCGCGAAAGCGGCTGGCATATTGACTCAGAGGCCCCGCACTTATTATCCCTTCACGCCTCCACAGGGTTTGGCTATGAAGTCGTGCCGCCCGCGCAAATGGACACTAACGGCGTGGGCAAAGTGCTCTATCTAGGCGATCCAAACGCGCTAAAACAGCTAGAAGCCCAGGCGCAAGAAGCCCACGGCGACAACCTGCATATTACTTACTCCACGATTGACTCGCTGGAAATCATGGCCGGTGGGGTCAACAAAGGCGTGGCGCTATCATCACTGCTGGAACGATTGAGCTTAACGCCCGCCGATTGCCTAGCGTTTGGCGATAACCTTAACGATACCGAAATGCTTGACCTGGCAGGGAGGCCCAAGTTATGGCCAACGCCCACCCGGCGCTATTTGATCGTGTTACCGGTGCTGAACGCATCGGTCACCATGGCGAAGCCGCTGTTGCCAAGTGGTTAAAAAAGCGGTTTGGGCTGTAGGACTACGCATTAATTAGTGTCTCTTAATTTCGTCACTGGCCGCGACTTGGGGCTGAGGTCAATCTGAACCAGCTCAACAGTTTGGTGAAGGATAAAGATATGTTGGCAGAGAACTTAGAAAGCTTGGTCAAAAAAGAGCGTTTGGAAGGGCGGCAAGAAGGCCGACAAGAAGAAGCCCAGCGCATTCTGCGCAAGCAGCTCGGCCTCAAATTTGGCGAGCTGCCTGTTTGGGCAGAACAGCGTTTGGGACAAGCAACGCCTGAGCAGTTGGAGGAGTGGTCGGCTACGATCCTGACCGCCAACTCCCTTGATACGCTGTTTAAAAACTGACGTTACGCTTTACTTATTCGCCGACGGTTTCAGCCAATCAAACAGTTTCATTATAAAGCTACGTTCAGTGGGGTTTTCATCGTTCTTGCCAATAAAAACCTCAAGCAGACTTTGATTAAGCTGCTGGGGGAGAGCTTTGGCATCGGCCATGAGCGCTTCGCGTGAAGTATCTTCCTCGGCATTGGACGTTTTTCGAACAAAAATCAGCTGCTGGCTCATCGGAAGTATGTATGACGTAGTTGTTTGCCTTATACGCAAAGTTAGAGAACTTAGTGTCAAGAGGGGTGGTGGTGTCACTGCCATTAGTGGAAAATCTAGAGACCATCTGCTCAAGAAACTCAAAGTCACTGCTGTGAGTAAAGCCGTAGCCAGGATCAAGAATATAATTCAGAAAGCCTTTGTCTAACCTTGTAGAGCTAATATCGCCGCTGTTCTGGATACGGTCTACGGTGGCAGCATCTGCATCGGTAAAGCTGGCGGTTCGCACTCGGCCTTCGAGATCATAGCTACGGCCATCGTTAAAATTTGCTATCGCTTCGCCATTATTACGCTGGCGATACAGCCCGATATCCCAAGCTAGTCGATCCACGTGCTTTAAATCTGTCCCTTGTTCCTGAGCAAACTCATACATCTCTGCTAGTAGATTCCGATCATCCTGAGTCAGGAAGTTATGAGGGAGCATCATCCCGTACTCATTCATACCCTTAGAACCCGGCAGCACAGGCGGCTCACTAGTGATGTCTTCAGTGAGGAAGAGCCGTGACAACAGTAAGGCTTTGCCACTAATGGTGACGCTAGTGCTATCGCTAGCTTGGGGCGTCTTAACATCACTGGCATACTTGTTACTGTTAACAGCACCGCTATTATCTTGGGTGTTGGTTACTTGTTTAGCGCTTTGATTATATGCAGAGACCTGTCCTTCAATTTTCATATATCTTATCCTTTTACATAGGATCCCCTATGAGGCCTATCACTACTTAACCAACCGTTGAATTAGCAAAGCGTTTGCCAAGGTTAGCGAAGTCGTCACTTGACATCAGTATTTCAAAGATGTCTTCAGGAGCTCCCTTGCCTTCGGCGCGGTGGGCCATAAAGTTGAAGTCCATCTCGATCAGGTGCTCAAGGCGTGGGGCATAGAAGTCGGGATATTGTGCCTGCATGATGGGAGGCAGGTCGTTGTAATTGCCAAGCACTTCTTTGAAGAAGTCGGTCATCTTGCCTGTTTGGCTGTACTCCAGCTTGCCACGGGCTACGACGGCCTGTTTCCATGCAGTTTCTTGTGCACGTCCTTCTAGCCAAGCCGCCCGTCGCTCATTGGCAGTAAACGTGCCGCTATCATCATAAATAACCAATGCTAGTTGATCTTGCGATAGGCCGCTAAAGGGGTTGCTGCCTCTGCCGCTGACAAAGGAGGTGGCCTGCTTTGCTCGCTCCAAGAGTTCTGGATCATCTGTGTTGGGAACTTCGGCATCATATCGAGCTCGGTTGTTATGGTAGCCTTGGCCGGTAATCTGGCTGAGCAGTGCATCGGCTTTTGGCCTAACGCTTTACGATCCAAGCTGGCATCACGCTCTTCGGCACGCAGGGCGCTGTCACTTAACTGCTGAGCTAGAGTGGAAAGTTGGCTTGTTGGCTTCGATGAACCAGAAGTGGGCGCTGTATTGTCGCCTTGTGCAGTGCCTTTGGCTGATACGTCCTGAGTGCGGCTACCAGAAGTCGTTTGTGACGCCGATGGAGTAGGTGAACCAATACCGATTGTCATTGCAATACCTCCTTGTGACTTTGCTTAACAGCGATTACTACGTTTGTAGAAGCCCTGTGCATTTCTTAATGATAATAATTAATATCGGCAGCTTGCTCCAATATGTTAAGTAAATATTGTATGTTTATGTAAGCATTCTTATTAATGCGCAGAAACAGCGTAGCCACAGGTAATTCCATCATTAGTCGAAGAGGGCTTGAGATGCACAGAGCCCTCGACCATCATCAAGGCCCAATAAAACGACAACAACGTAGGGCGACAACCGCTGCGATGACGACACCCCTGCTACCTTGATTGTGGTTGATGACGATCCGGAAATTTGTGAACTGCTCGCTGACTACCTGGGCCGTCATGGCTACCGGGTATTCACCGCGGACGGTGCCGAAGCGCTGCACACCCTGCGGGCGGAACACACGCCTGACTTGTTGATCGTCGATTTAATGCTCCCCGGTGACGACGGCTTTACCATCTGCCGCGACGTCCGCAAGCACAGCGAAGTGCCCATTATTATGCTGACCGCTAGCGCCGATGAGACCGACCGTATTCTTGGTCTTGAGCTGGGTGCCGATGAT
Source organism: Vreelandella olivaria (assembly GCA_004295565.1). Taxonomy (GTDB): domain Bacteria; phylum Pseudomonadota; class Gammaproteobacteria; order Pseudomonadales; family Halomonadaceae; genus Vreelandella; species Vreelandella olivaria. Next base: position 1,359,434 of record AP019416.1, read on the forward strand.
TATTTGGGCAAGCCGTTTAATCCCCGCGAATTGCTGGCGCGTATCAAGGCAGTGCTTCGCCGCACCCGCAGTTCGCCGCCTGAGCTGCCCGCCGGGCAGGCGCGCTGGGTCAGCTTTGGGAATTGGCAGCTTGACCGCATGACCCGCGAACTGATTGATCTGCAGGGTGAGCGTGCGGCACTTTCCGGGGCGGATTTTCAGCTACTGCAGGTGTTTTTAGCGCATCCGGCCAAGGTACTCTCCCGGGACGATCTCTATGCGCTTACCCGTGGGCGGGATGCGCCGCCGTTAGACCGCTCCATTGATGTTCACGTTTGCCGACTGCGCCAACGGCTGGGTGAAGATGCCCAGCACTCGCAGTTGATTCGTACTGTGCGCGGGGCGGGCTACGTCTTAACCGCTCAGGTAGACGCATTAACGTGAGTCGGGAGTGGTGGGCAACAACCAGGCGTCGCCTATCTCGGCGCTTGGCCCGCTGGCTGCCGGCTTCGCTGCGCGGGCGCTTTGTGATCATCATGATCGCCGGCGTGCTGGTCGCCCAAGGGGCCAGCTACGCCATCTGGACATCCCAGGTACGCTCCAGCCACCTGGCACAGCTTGATGAGCTCTCCACTAATATGGCGTTTAGCATCGCCTCCACCATGAAATTTTTCCGCTCACTGCCCGTGGACTACCGCCATATCGTGCTCGATCAGCTGCGTAATATGGGCGGTACGCGCTTTTTGTTAGCGTCAACGAACGCAGGCTCACCATCGACGATATCGGCTCGGGGCCGGAAAAGAGGTGGTGGTGAATAATGTGCGCTCGGTGCTCACTCAGCAGCTCAATATTGATGATGTGATTGTCGAGTTCTCCCGCCCGGAAAACCTGCGCGTGCTCAATAATGAAGTGCTGCTTTATGACCTGCCGCCCCGCTGGGGGCAGCACAGCCTGCTGATGGAGCCGCTCTCGCCGCCGATTTTAGTGGTTCAATTGGAGCTTGCCCCGGACACCTGGCTCTATGTCGCCACGCTGCTGGGCGTACCGGATATCTTCAGCGGCTATCGCTGGCTCTCTGAGGAGCGTTTGTTGGTAGGGCTATTGGTGCTGCTAAGCGTGCTGGCGCTCTCATTATTGGGCATCACCAGTGTGACCCGGCCATTGGCGCGGCTCTCACGGGCAGCGAATCAGTTAGGCGATGATTTGGATATGCCGCCACTAAGGAGAGCGGCCCCAAAGAAGTGGCCGCCACTGCCGCGGCGTTCAATCGTATGCAGCGGCGGATTCGCGAGCAGATTGAGGAGCGCGAACGGCTGTTTTCGGCGATTTCCCATGATTTGAAGACGCCCTTAACCCGTATGCGTTTGCGCGCCGAGATGCTCGAAGATGACTATCAGCGCGAACGCTTTTGCGCCTCACTGGATGAATTGGATAGCTTGGTAAAGGGCGCCTTGGCCTCGGTGAAAGGCTTGGATCTGCATGAGGAACCCGCGCCCGTTGATCTAACGCACCTGCTCGAAGAGTTGGCCGAAGAGCTTAGCCTTCAGGGTGGCAAGGTCACGATCGAGACTAAAAGCGGCCACACTATTGCACCGCTGATTGCCAAACCGCTGGCGCTTAAGCGCTGCTTGGCGAACCTGCTTGAGAATGCAGTGTTCTATGGCAAGCAGGCGGATGTAGCGCTGGTGGATCACGGTAATGCGGTTACCATGCGTATTCGTGACCACGGCCCAGGTATACCCGAAGAGCAGTTGGGGCGGGTGTTTTCGCCCTTTGTGCGCTTAGAGCCTTCACGCAGCCGACATACCGGCGGCAGTGGCCTGGGACTAGGTATCGCCCGGCACATTGCCCGTGCCCACGGCGGCGATATTCAGCTCGCCAACCATGCTGATGGCGGGCTGGTGGTCACCCTAACGCTACCCCGTCAGGAGACTATTACAGGTTTGTAATAAAACCCCAACACTATGCAGTACTCGGTAACTCCCGTTGACGCTTGCCTTGGCGTAACCTCTTGGATGTCGCACGTCCGATAGGACAATAACAATATAAGGAGTAACTCCATGCCGACGTTAAAGAAGACGACCCTCGCGCTTGCCCTGGCAGGTGCCACGCTAGCCACTACCGCTCAAGCGAATGAAGTCGAAGTGTTGCACTGGTGGACTTCCGGTGGTGAAGCCCGTGCTGCCAATGTGCTCAAAGAGTTAATGGAAGCCGAAGGCTACGGTTGGCAGGACTTCGCCGTGGCCGGTGGCGGCGGCGAAACCGCCATGACGGTGCTTAAGTCTCGTGCCATGTCGGGCAACCCTCCTTCCGCCGCCCAAATTAAAGGCCCTGAAATTCAGGAGTGGGGCGAGCTGGGTTTGCTCGGCGACTTGAGTGAGGTGGCTGATGCCGAAGGCTGGGACGAGCTGCTGCCCGAAGTGGTCGCCGATGTCATGCGCTACGATGGCGAGTACGTAGCGGTACCCGTTAACGTGCACCGGGTAAACTGGCTGTGGGCCAACCCGGAAGTGCTGGAAGCGGCAGGGGTAGAGATGCCCACCACGCTGGATGAGTTGTTCGAGGCAGGTGAGGCTATCCGTGAGGCGGGCTTCGTGCCGCTGGCTCATGGCGGTCAGTCCTGGCAGGATGCCACGGTATTCGAAAGCGTAGTGCTTGGCGGTCAAGGGAGCGAGTTTTATCAGCAGGCGCTGGTGGAGCTAGACCCTGAAGCGCTAGGCGGCGAACAAATGATCGACGCCCTTGAAGACTTCAAGCGTATGCGTGAGCTAATGGATGAGGGTATGTCCGGTCGCGACTGGAATGTTGCCACGGCAATGGTGATTCAGGGGTTGCCGGATTCCAGCTCATGGGCGATTGGGCAAAGGGGAATTCACCGCGGCGGGACTAACCGCTGGAGAAGATTACCTGTGTGCGGCAGCGCCGGGCACCGAAGATGCGTTTACCTTCAATATCGATAGCCTGGCCATGTTCCGGGTCAGCGACGACGAGGAGCGTGAGGCGCAGCAAGCGTTGGCGCGCTTAGTGCTTGAACCCACTTTCCAGGAAACGTTTAACCTTGCCAAAGGCTCGATTCCGGCGCGTCCTGACCTGGACATGAGCGAATTCGATAGCTGCGCCCAACAGTCCCTGGCCGATTTTCAGCGCACCGCCGAAGAGGGTGGTTTAGTGCCCAGTATGGCTCACGGTATGGCGGTTCGCGCCGATGTGCAGGGCGCCATTTTTGACGTGGTCACTAACTACTTCAACGATGCCGATATGCCCGCAGAAGAAGCCGCAGAACGGTTGGTGAGTGCCGCCCAAGCGGCCTCTTTCTAGCACTAAGCTTACCGTCGTTCTATTAGGCGCCGTCGCAACGGCGGCGCCTATTCTGCTTAGCAAGAACACTGTGCTGCTTGGCAAGGACACTTCGTCATTAGAGATACCTCTTCATTAGAGACACCTCCCATGAAAAATACCTCTGCGACGCCCTTAGGGCCTACCGCTAAGCGGTCGACGCCATCCGGCGGTTTGCAGGCGTGGCTGCCTCGGCTGGTGCTGGCACCGTCGGTGGCCATTTCGCTGTTCTTTGTTTACGGCTTCATGCTGTGGACATTCGTGCTCTCGCTAACCAGCTCGCGCATGCTGCCCAGCTATGACTTTGTCGGCTTTGGTCAATATGCACGCCTGATGGCCAATGAGCGCTGGTGGGTTGCCTCGACCAACCTGATGATTTTTGGCGTGCTGTTCGTGGTGATTTGCCTGGTGATTGGTGCGCTGCTGGCGATACTGCTCGATCAGAAAATTCGCCAGGAGGGCGCGCTGCGCACGATCTACCTCTACCCCATGGCACTCTCCTTTATTGTTACCGGGGTGGTGTGGAAGTGGCTGCTTAATCCGCAGCTGGGCATTCAAGCGATGGTTCAAGGCTGGGGCTTTGAGTCGTTTCGCTTTGACTGGATTGTGGATCCGGATATGGCGATTTATACCCTGGTGATTGCCGCCGTGTGGCAGGCGTCCGGGTTTGTGATGGCGCTGTTTTTAGCCGGGCTGCGGGGTATCGATGACAGCATTATTAAAGCCGCGCAGTTGGATGGCGCCAGCTTGCCGCGGATTTATCTGCGCGTGGTAATGCCGTGCCTGCGCCCGGTGGTGTTTAGCGCGGTGATGATTTTGGCCCATATCGCCATTAAGAGTTTTGACCTGGTCGTCGCGCTCACCGGCGGTGGGCCGGGCTACGCTACCGACTTGCCCGCCACCTTTATGTATGCCCACGCCTTTACCCGGGCGCAGATTGGCTTGGGCTCTGCCAGCGCCATGCTGATGTTGGGTGGCGTGCTGGCAATTTTGATTCCGTACCTCTACTCCGAATTAAGGAGCCGCAAGCATGGCTAATGTGATTCGTCGTCAGACGCCCGCTGCGCGGCTGGGCCGTGGCCTGCTCTATGGCGTGCTGATACTCGCCGCACTGTTCTATATTCTGCCGCTGGTGGTGATGCTGATGACCTCGGTGAAGCCGCTAAGCGAAATCAGCCCCGGTTCGCTGCTCTCGTTTCCACAAAACCCGACACTGGCACCGTGGATCAAAGCCTGGGGAGAAGCCTGCACCGGTATGCGCTGCGATGGCGTCGGTGGCTACTTCTGGAACTCCTTTGCGATTGTGATTCCAGCGGTGCTGATCTCCACCACCATTGGCGCCCTCAACGGCTACGCGCTGACCAAATGGCGTTTTAAAGGCTCTGAGTTGGTCTTCGCGTTGATGCTGTTTGGCTGCTTTATTCCCTTCCAGGTGGTGCTGCTCCCCATGGCGCAAACCCTCGGCTGGCTGGGTATCTCCAGTTCCCGCGCCGGGCTGATTCTGGTTCATGTGGTGTTTGGTATCGCCTTTACCACGCTGTTTTTCCGCAACTTCTACGTGGGTATCCCCAACGAGCTGGTATCGGCGGCGAAGTTGGATGGCGCGGGTTTTTTCCGCATTTTCTGGCGCATTTTGTTACCGGTTTCCGCGCCGATTATTGTGGTCTCGGTGATTTGGCAGTTCACCCAAATCTGGAACGACTTCCTGTTTGGGGTAGCGTTCTCGGCTCATAACACCCAGCCGGTGACCGTGGCGCTTAACAATCTGGTCAATACTTCCACCGGCGTGCGCGAGTACAACGTGGATATGGCGGCGGCGATGATTGCCGCGCTGCCCACCCTGGTGGTGTACGTGCTGGCGGGAAAATACTTCGTGCGCGGGCTGACCGCCGGTTCCGTTAAAGGTTAGTTTTTTTAAAAGCCTAACAAAAATAGGATTCCTTATTATGGCAGCGTTAGAAATCCACAACGTGCGCAAAGAGTTCGGCAGCGAGCGGGTGCTCAAAGACGTTAGTATCTCCATCGATTCCGGCGAGTTCCTGATTCTAGTTGGCCCTTCGGGCTGCGGTAAGTCCACGCTGATGAATGCCATTGCCGGGCTTGAGCCGGTGACCTCTGGCAATATTTATATCGATGGCGAAGACGTCACCTGGCGCACCCCGCAGATCGCGACATCGCCATGGTCTTTCAGTCCTACGCGCTTTATCCCAGCATGACCGTGCGTCAGAACATCAGCTTCGGGCTGGAGATGCGCAAAGTGCCCAAGCCCGAGCGGGAAGCCGCTGTGGAGCGGGTAGCGGATCTGCTGCAGATTACTCACCTGCTGGAGCGCAAGCCCGCTCAGCTCTCCGGTGGGCAGCGCCAGCGGTGGCCATGGGGCGGGCGCTGGCTCGGGAGCCAAAGGTCTATCTGTTTGATGAGCCGCTCTCCAACCTGGATGCCAAGCTGCGCGTGGATATGCGCACCGAGATCAAAAGCTCCACCAGCGCCTGGGCACCACCATTGTTTACGTCACCCATGATCAGGTCGAAGCCATGACCCTGGCAGACTGCATTGCAGTGATGCGTGACGGCCATATTTTACAGTTAGGCACCCCGGATGAGGTCTACAACAACCCGGTGGATATGTTCGTGGCCGGTTTTATGGGTTCACCCTCGATGAACTTTATCCGCGCCACCTTGGAAGATAACAACGGCGGTTATCAGCTGCGGATTGCCACACCGGGGGAAGAGGAACTGGTGCTGCCGTGGCCTGAAGCGCGCATCGCCCCGACATGGCCGAGCGGTTGAATCAGCCGGTGATTCTTGGTCTACGCCCGGAGCACTTCAGCGAAGAGGATGAGCGGTTAACCGCCCAAGCCGAAGGCACGCTGCTAAGCGCCAGTGTAGCGGTGGTTGAGCCTACCGGGGCGGATATTTTGCTGCGTTTACCGCTGGGCGAACAGGAAGTGACCGCCCGCGTTGGGCCTAAATGCGCGGTGGTGGCTGGGGAGCGCTTAGCACTGCGCGTCGATATGGGGCGGGCGATTCTATTTGATGCCGAGACCGAGCAGCGTATTGCGTAAGCGCTTGCGGCTGATCCTATTGAAATAAGAGGCCCCTGCTAACTTCAGCAGGGGGCCTCTTACCATTATTTGCAGGTTTCAGTTGCAGAGATCACTTACGAATAAGCCGCAGCTCGCCATTGAGCGCTTTGATGATCGAGTAGCACATCAGCAGCATCACAATCGAGAACGGAATAGCGGTGGCGGTAACCCCTGCCTGAAGGGCGGTCAGACCACCGCCGATCAGCAGCACTATCGCGATTAGGCCCTCGACGATCGCCCAGAACATCCGCTGCGGGCGCGGAGCGTCGATTTTGCCACCGGCGGTGATGGTGTCGATGACCAGAGAGCCGGAGTCCGAAGAGGTGACAAAGAAGATCAGCGCCAAAACGATACTCAGGGTCGACATCAGGCCCGTCAATGGTAGCTCGTTCAGCATGCCGAACAGCGACAGCTCGGGTCTGTAGTTGTCGATGACATACTCTTTAACCAGGCTGCCTGCCGGGTCAGCATAGAGCTGTTCAAGGGCGGTCGAGCCAAAGACGCCCATCCAGATAAAGATAAACAGACTGGGCACCAGCAAAACGCAGAGGATAAACTCACGCACCGTACGCCCCCGGGAGACGCGAGCGATAAACATCCCCACGAAAGGTGCCCAGCTAATCCACCAGGCCCAGTAGAAAATCGTCCAGGACTGGCGGTAGGCATCGTCGTCACGACCAAAGGGCGCGGATAGAGGAATAAAGTCCGTGACATAGGTGGTAAGCCCCGACCAGAAACCCGTCATGGCCAGCAGAGTAGGGCCAGCGAAAAGCACAAAAAGAAGAACAGAACGGCCAGGATCATGTTGATCTCTGAAAGCTTCTTCAAGCCACCCTCAAGACCGCGCCAAACCGACACCAGCGCCACCGCTGTCACCAGAATGATGACGATGACTTGGGTTAAGGTGCTTACTTCCAGGCCGAAGACAAAGTTCATCCCCGCATTAGCTTGCTGTGCCCCCAGCCCAAGGGAGGTGGCCAGCCCGAAGAGGGTGGAAAACACCGCCAGGATATCGATCACGTGGCCCCACCAGCCCCAGACACGCTCACCGAGAATGGGAAAGAACGCCGAACGAATCGAAAACGGCAGGCCTTTGTTGTAGGTAAACAGGCCCAGCGCTAGCGCCATCACCACATACACCGCCCAGCCATGGATACCCCAGTGCAGATAGGTACCCGCCAGCCCCATGGCGCTGGCGTCATCAATAGCGGCTGGATTCAGCGCCCCGTCAGCGCCGAAGGGTGATGCGATACCCAGAGGCAGCGAGACATTGGCGTGGTAAACCGGTTCGAGCACGCCGAAAAACAGCAGGCCGATGCCGATCCCCGCGGTGAACAGCATGGCGAACCAGGAGAGGTAGCTGTGATCCGGTCGGGCATCGGCCCCGCCCAGCCTGACTGACCCATAGGGCAGAACCACCAGCGCCAAGCAGAACAGAATAAAGAAATCGACCAGGATCATGAAATACCAGTCCAACGTTCCCGTCGAGAAGGCAACAATGGACTGAAAAGCATTCCCCGCTCGCTCTGGAAACAGCAGGGTAAGGACGATAAAAATAGCCGAGGCAAGCGCGGATACAACAAAAACGCGGTTGTGGATGTCGAAACCGATGGGGCCAAGCTGCCCCTTGATATTGTCCTGGCCGACGACATAGTCGGTCTGCATGTCGCTCGTTACCGAAGGCGACTCAGGATCATTGGAACTGTTCATACACTACGTCTCCTCATTGGAGGATGCCATGTCAAACACCCATCATGAGGATAAACAGCGTTGAATCCCATCTTGTGGCCGAAAACAGGCTTGTTGTCGGCTACTTAATTAGCGTCTCTGCGGCGCCGTTTCTTTGTCGAGCCGCTTGATTTGCCGCCACAGATCCTGGCGTAGATCGGCGATCTTGGGCTGCTCATCGGCAGTGAAAGGCACTGGACGACAGAGCCGCTGGGCGCGTAGCCCCAGGCGCGCGCTAAGCAGCCCGGTGGCAAGCCCTTGGCCTGCGCGTGCGGAGAGGCGGCTGGCTAAATCCAGCGAGAGCATATCCATACTGGCCTCGGTGGCCAGTTCGCTGGCACCGGCAAAAGCCATGTTGTGCAGCACGTTACGAAACAGCCGCAGGCGGCTGGCGTAGCCCAGCTCAAGCCCATAAAGGCGACAGAGTCGATCCACCATCGCCAGGCTGCGCCAGGCTACCAGCGCCATATCCACCAGCGTTAGCGGGCTGATGGCGACCATGATGGCGGTTTCACCGGACATACGCGTAATCAGGCGCTGGGCCTCGCGATCACGCGGGGCTAGCAGGTGGTAACGCAGCAGTGCCTGGATCTCCTCCCCCGTTATGGTGGGGTTGGCTAGCGCGTTGAAAGGCCAGCCAGTACGGGTCATCGTCGGCGAGTTTGAGCTGACGTCTTAGCTGCTCGGCCATCGCCCGGGCCTGCTTGGGTGAGCGTAGCGGCAGCTCGGCCAGATTGCTGCGCAGTTTGTCGTGGCGCTTGAGACGGCGCAAACGGCCCAACTCTTTCAGCAGTGAAACGCCTCCTAGGCCAATCAGGCTGATCCCAAACAGTTGCCAGGCAATGGCGAGCCACTGGGACTGAGCCATTGCATCAGGAATGCCGGTGACCAGTTCAGCGGTGCCTAGTCCGGCCCCGCCTACCAGGGCAAATAGCAGCCCCCAGCGGCGTTTACGGGGTGCGCCTAAACTGGCAGCAGGCAGCGCTTTGTCTTCGGGAAGGGGCGCCAGTGGATGATGCTCGCTAGTGCCAGCAAAGGCTTCGCGCTGGCGTAGAGCTATCTCTGCATCAGCGGCCTCTTCGGGCGTGTCATCCAGCGTAAAGTGACGACGTGGCTGTGGGGTGGTCATGTCAGTTTATCTCCAATCAGCCAGTCGATGGCGGCGTCCATACGAATATGATCCAGCGCTTCTGACGTGGTTTGCATCGGGCGAAAGCCGGGGAAATCGAAGCCCTGCTGCTGCCAGAAATCGGCAGCGGGCAGCCGGGCGGGCACATCACCGGGGTAAACCAGCACCTCTTCTCCTTCCAGTGTGGTGCCTCGCAGAGCAGGTGAGCGCTTACCCTCATGGGTCACCTCACGGGCTTCCGTGGCCCGAATCGCTGCCAGCGAGAGCGCTTTAACCGGCACATTGGCAAAGCGTAGGTCTTTGAGAGGCTCTGCCAGCAGGGCCTCTAACAGCTGCACCAAGTGGCCGTGTTGATCGGGGGTGACGTGATCGGCTTTGGTGGCGGCAATCGCCAGGCGGTCAATTTTAGGTGCAAACAAGCGCGTGAGCAGGCTGCGTTGGCCATAATCGAAGCTATGCATTAACTGGCGCAGCGCACGGAAAGATCTTCAAAGCGCTCGGGCCCGGCATTGAGCGCGCCCAGCACATCCACCAGTACAATTTGGCGGTCAAAACGACGGAAATGATCGCGATAAAGGGCTTGACCACCTGCTGCTGGTAGTAGCGAAAGCGCGCCGCCAGGGTAGCGTAAAGGCTATTGGCAGGCAGCGCCTCCAGCGTTTCTCTCGATGTGTTGTGTTGAGAGGCGTCGAGCTGGGGCAGCGGAAAAAACTGCAGCACCGGCGCGCCCTCCAGTTCGCCGGGAAGCAAAAAACGCCCGGGCTGTAGGTCGGAAAAACCGGCCTTTTGGCGCGGCGAAGGCCCTGAGCGTACTCCTCGGCCAGGGCAGCAAGCTGAGCTTCATCAGCTTCACCAGCAGGGTCGAGCTGCTCCACTGCCGTCAACCATTCGCTAAACAGACCGCGGCGCTGCTCGCCCTCGTGTAACGCCTGTGCTTGGCTCCAGCTATAAAAGTCGTGCTGCAGCAGCGGCAAATCGAGCAGCCACTCGCCAGGGTAGTCGAATAGATCCAGCGTAAGGTGGGCAATTTCAGGGTTAGCCAGCCGCTGCGGGCAGGGCGGTAGCGCAGCTGTAAGCGTAATTCGCTGATGCCGCGGGTGGGCTCCGGCCAACGCGGCGGCGTATCGCGCAGGGCGGCCATGCCGGGGTCGTAGGGAAACCTAGGCACGCCCAGATCGGGCTGGTTAAGCCTTTGGGCACCCAGTAGGCGGCCTTCCCGGGCAGCGGGCAGTAAATCGAGCCGTGCCTCAACGCCCGCATGACGCAGTTGGTTGACCAATGAGGTTAAAAACGCGGTTTTTCCCGCTTGGGAGAGGCCGGTGACCGCTAAGCGCAGTTGGCGATCCCTTCCGCGTTCCAACAAATTGCTCAGTTCGCGACTTAACGGCTGGCGCATCCTTTCGATCCCTTTGTGGCTCTTGCCTAGCCTTTATTGGCTAAACATTAATACCAGTTGCGAAAGCATCGGCAGGGTGGCAATTAAAAAGCCAACCCCCGCCAGGGTGTAGCCTGGCCAGCGTCGTGTCATCTTCTGCGCCAGGGTCAGGCCGACCAAGCACACCACCATACCGATTAAATTAAAGGCCAGGGTGGCGGCTTCTAGCCATTGCTGCGGATCCATTGGGTCTCCCTAACACAAATGATAGTAAATGCATGATAACAAAGCATTGATGAACCGAAGATTAACCGCGGCTGAGGGTGGTGCCTAGTAGATGTTGAGCGCCAGGCACTAACCACACCGGGTCGAGGCGCGTATTGGCGGCTTCAACGCAGATAAAGTGGCGCGCTACGTCGGCGGGAGTGTCGCTGGGCAGGTCGTTGTTGGGGTGCCACACCACCGTGGAGTCGCTGGACTGCTTGCCGATGCGCAGGCTGCGCTCGCCATCGTTGAGCAGCACGGCTTCATTGGTGTGATAAATGCGGTCAACGGGGCCCTGAACGGCCAGCGTGCCTTGTTGTTCGCTTTCTGCAAAGTCGCGTAGTTTGTCGAGATAGCGGGCGCCGGAAAGGCCTTCCAGGCGGCATTGATGGGTGTCGGCAACGGCTAAGTAGGTGTGCAGCGCACCGCTGGTTTTGATCGGCGTTTCGCCGATGTTTTCGCTAATCAGCTCAACGTTCAAGCGCTGGGCGTTGGCTTGTACCACTAAGCGTGCGGTAAGCAGTGTATGCAGGGGCTGTGATGGAGAGAGGTGGAGCTCAATACCCTCGGCGTGCTCATCAACAGCGTCTAGACGCCACTCAGCATGGCGGGCAAGGCCATGGAAAGGGCCGTCGTGGTTGGGGCTCTCATCGGCATAGCGCTCGTCGGCGAACCAAGGCCAGCAGAGCGGAATGCCACCCCGGATAGCGCCTGGCAAGGCCTGGGGCGTAGGCGTCAGCCATAACCAGCCGGTATCACCAGCAGGGCAGAAGTGCAGCACTTGAGCGCCCTGTAGACTAATCACCAACTCGCCCCAAGGCATATTGAAAAGCACCACGTCGCGGCCTTCCCACTGCGTCGTCTGCTGTCCTTGAGTGCTTTTAACCAGTTGATTGAGCGAGTCGGGGATCATGAATTTTCCTTTAAGAGTTGCTAGGCATCGATACCTGTAGGCGCCGAACACTAACGCTGTGTGCTATGGTAGAACAAGCGTGACTCTAAGGTAAAACGCGTAACTGCAACCCGTAATCGAAATAGTAAGGGAGACTATATGGGCTTTATTGCATGGTTAATCATTGGTGGCTTGGCTGGTTGGATTGCTGGCAACATCATGCGTGGCGGCGGTTTTGGCATCCTGGGTAATATCGGTGTCGGTATCGTTGGCGCGGTCGTGGGTGGTTTTTTGTTCAGCCTTCTTGGCCTCTCGTCCGGTGGCTTTATCGGTTCGCTAGTCACCGCGATCGTGGGTGCAGTGGTGCTCCTTTGGGTAATAAGCAAAGTGAAACAATCTTAGCGATTGAGTAGCTAACCGCATGACACCGCCCGGCCTTGTGCCGGGCGGCGTCGTTTATACTGATGCTATCGGTGTTCGCGCCACTTTCCGTTACACTAGGCAGCTTTACTTCCGGCTATTGGCTGGTGTCATTGTGCTTTTTCGAGGTGCCTCTTGATCGACGCGTTAAATGCCTGGTGGGCCCAACAGCTGGTGCTGTGTGATTGGGCGTTTACTCCTCATCCGTTGGCGGTCGATGCAGGGGCGGCGGAGCAGCGCCTGTTACAGTTGGGGATTACCAGCCGAGGGGAGCTTGCCGAGCAGCTGTTCCATGGGCTGGGGGCGCCTGCAGGTAGTGCCGACCGTTTGCTAGGTGCCTTAGAGTGGGCCGCCCTGGCGGGGGCGGCGGGCTGGTTAGACGCTGATCAAGCCCGCCGTTGGGCGCATCATTTAACTCGTCGCATCACCAGTGACTACAGCGATCTACGTGCCTGGCTGGCGGATCTACGCCGTGCGTTAGGCTCACGGGGCTGGGAAGTAGGGGCCGACGACCGTTTTATCGACGCTTGCCAAGCGCTGGCCAAGCTTGAAACCGATGGCGAAGGGATTACCTGGGATGCGCTCGAAAACGCCCTGGCTAAATTGCCGGCTCCCGCACCGCTATGGCCCCAGCAGCCCGAGGCGCAGAGCTGGCGGCTATGTGCGCTGTTCCGGCCGATTATTACCTATCCCGCCAGTCACACCGATTGGCCTGAAGCCATCGAGTGGCTTGCTCACGTGTGGGATGTCCATGACCGTGACGCTCTTATTGGCGTGATACTCTGGCTAGGTGCTCAAGGCGAGCGCCAGCGCTGGGATATCGAAGCTCGCGAATTGCTCAGCATGGACAACGCCCAACGCATGGAGTGGCAGCGTAGCGTGGTGGAAGAGTCGCCCTATGCGCCGGTGCTGAATAAGTTCGTCGCTCAAGGCGAGCCTCTGGAGTGGGCTGCTTGGGATTGGCTGCGGATTGTTGAACTCGCTTGGGCCGGCGCCTGCTGTGGCTTGCTTAGCCAGGAGGAGGCCGATGACCTAGCGGGGCATGCCGCCGATTTGATGAGTCGCCGCTACCATGATTGGTATGCTGTGCTTAACGCCTACGGGCGCGGGCAGAGTCTGTTTGACGGCATCGACCGGCGAGATAAAACACCAGCGAGCGGCATCAGTTGTTGCTGCATAGTGCCCATAGCCCCTGGAAACGTCCCCCGAGGGAGCTATTGGACGAGCCTACGCTCAAGGCATCCCAAGCGCGCATTCGGCAGTGGCGCAATACGCCCCATCATTGGCTGTTGGCGCTGGCCAGCGTTCGCGAACCGGATGCCATGCTGCGCCAGATAGCCCCCTCCGCGGCGCTGCCAGAAGAGCAGCGTGCCGACGCGGCGCTCTATTTGCAGGAGTCACTTGGCTTACATGCCGATGAAGGCGCTCATGCGCTGGCGCGTTACTGGCTGCCCGCCCAGGCGCACCATCTTAATCAGTTGGCGGCCGACGCTGTGCATGGCGTTTTACCCCCCTCGCAGAGCTGGTTTGGCCAGCCGACTCCAGAAGAGCTTAAACAGCGCAACGCGGTTAAAGGGGTAAGTCGCCATGCGGCGACGATCCATATGGCCGAAAAATTCGCCTTCTATCTGCATATGTCTCTCGACAGTGGCTTATTTGATCGCGCGCCGTTAATGGAGTATGCCAGTGCACTACGCAGCTGCCTGTGCCGTTTTACCCCAATGCCAAGCGCCTGTTAGAAGCCTGGTTCGCTTGGGAGAGCTGCCTGCCTGAGCCTGAACACTCCTCGTTGGTGAATGAAATTATTTGGCACATTGAAGATCCCGGCAGCTTGTTTCACTGGTTGGATTGGCGCCACGACGCTTGGCGTGAACCGGGCAGTCGCCCCACCTTGAGTCACTTCACTGCTATGTCGTTGGTAGGTCCCTTGAACAGTGCGGTATGGAGTGAGCCCCAGCCCGAGAGCGCCCGTGAGTGCGCCGAGATTCGCGAGTGGGTGGAGAGCCACTACCACTTGAGCAACGCAGGCGATATGCAGGAGTTTTTGACCTACATGCTCGAATCGGGGGATCGCCAGGAGTATCAGATTAACTACGCGCCCTATACCCTCAACACTGAGCGCTTAAGCGCTGAGATCGCCATTCTTGAATCCGGCGACTGTGCTGAAGATGAGCGCCACCATCTGCTTCGCTTACGCCGTGTGCGTGACAACGAAGATGGCTGTAATGAGGTGGATATGGCGGCCTGGGACATTGCCCAACTGGTCGATCTGGCAATTGCTGCGCGGCAGCTAGGCTGGCTGGACAGCGATGCTTTTGCCAAGGTGTTGGATCGTGCTTACCAATTGGCGGCGGATCACTATGCCGGGTGGCAAGAGTACGCCATGGGGATGTACGCAGGCTTCTCATTTTTATGGGCGAAACCCTGAACGAGAAAGCTTTTTAGCCGGTTTTCGTCAGGCGCTGGTAGCTTGGGTATGCGGCGCGCCGGTCTTGGCTGGCCCATGGGTGAGCTTGGATTTTCCTGGCAATAAACCACGCCATTTTGCGCCACTGCATATTGATACGTTGCCGGGCGATCAGCGCACATTACATTGATGCTCGCCAAACATATGATAACTAGCTTATAGTCGTGCAAAGGAAAATGAGTTTTGTCATACCGCCCTCTTATTAATGTCACGAGGTTAATCGCATGGTTGCGTTGCCACGCCCCGCTGTGACCGCTGTCCGTGTTGTAAGCGTTTGTTTTTTAGTTACATTGGTCGCTGGCTGCGCAGGTTCTGCGCGACAGAGCAATATGCAGGCCCCCGAGAATTACTTCTCGATGACGTTGCCGGGAATGGGAGCTAACCCGCAAATGTCCCCGGTTGACCCCATCGATGCGCATTTGCGCAGTTTGCAAGTACCGCCGCCAACAGTCGTTCGCGAGGCGCTGCTGGCACAACACCAGCGCTGGGCCGGAACGCCTTACCGGATTGGCGGTACCTCAGAGAGGCATCGACTGTTCGGCTCTGGTTCGCAATGTTTACCGTGACACTTTCAATTTAGAGCTTCCGCGCTCCACCCGTGGCCAAGTACACGAGGGACGCCCGATCGACCGCCAAGAGCTGCAGGCGGGCGATCTGGTGTTCTCCGACCGCCGGGGCGCTATAACCATGTGGGTATCTACGTGGGCGATGGGTATTTTCTCCACGCCTCCACCTCAAAAGGGGTCATTATCTCCAGACTGGATAATAGTTACTGGCAGCGCTACTACTGGCAGTCACGTCGCGCGCTGGAGCCAACGCATTTGGCTCAACTGGGTGGCAGCGTTTTCCAGTAGCCAGACCGACCACGCTTTAGGAACGGCATGATTGAAGCCAAAACGCGCGCCTGGTGGCGCGCCACCTGGCGCTTTGCCTCGGCTCATTTCTTGTTTTTATTAATTTATACGCACCGCAACCGCTGCTGCCGGGGTTAAAGGAGGCCTATCAGGTCTCTACCTTAGGCGTCAGCTTGCTCATGTCGGTGTCGACCCTCTCCTTAGCCATTGCGCTGTTGGTGTTCGGGCCTCTCTCGGATGCCATTGGGCGTGAAGGCATCATGCGTATCACTCTGCTGCTTGCAGGCGGCTGTTCTATTGCCTTGGCATTCGCACCCACCTTTGAAAGTTTGCTGTTTTTGCGCCTGATGCAGGGCTTTGTGCTGGGTGGGCTGCCAGCGGTGGCGATTGCCTGGATGGGCGATGAGTTTGAGAAGCCTGCGCTGTTAAGCGCTGTGGGACTCTATATTGGCGCTAATTCACTTGGCGGCATCAGTGGGCGTATCGTCGGCGGCGGCGCCGCTGAAATTGGCGGCCCCACGGCGGCATTTCTAGCGATAGGTATCATGACGCTTGTTGGCTGCGCGGTATTTTGGCGTCTGTTGCCCAATAGTCGCGCCTTTACACCCCAGCGCTTTGAGCTGCGCAAAGCAGCAAGCGATTTAGCCAGTCATTTGCGCAACCCGGTGCTGCTCGCCGCTTACTGCCTGGGTGGTATTAACTTCCTGATCTTTATCAATCAATACAGCTATATAACCTTTCGGTTGGCGGCAGCGCCGTATCAATTAGCCGCCAGCGGTCTGGGGCTGATTTTTTTGACCTATCTCGGCGGTACCTTCGGTTCGATGATTTCCGGGCGTCTGGCTGGGCGGTTTTCTCCCGCGGCATGCATGATGGTGGGGTGGTGATTTTAATGCTGGGCACAGCGATTACCTTAGCGGATTCGCTGCTGCTGATTATCGTCGGTTTAACCGTTAACGCCTTTGGCTTTTCCTGGCCCATTCGTTGGCCTCCAGCTGGGTAGGGCGCTATGCCCAGGGGGCACGGGGCAGTGCTTCGGCGCTCTACCTGGTGTTTTATTACCTGGGAGCCAGTTTGGGCGGCTTCTGGCTGGAGCCGTTCTGGCAATGGGCCGGTTGGCCAGGGGTGAGCGTCGGTTCGTGGCTGCTGCTGAGTATCACGCTGCTAATTGCTTGCGGCCTATGTCGCTTTGAGCGTCGCCAAGCTAAGCCGGTCGTGAGCTAAAGCTGCCTTATATGGATCCGTCCCGTTGAGCAAGCAAGCCACGAGATGCACACGGATGAGGACTGCACGCTTATATCCGGCCTTTGATGGTAGCGCTACTACCTGGCCCTGATGGAATGCGCACTCTCTGCTCTTAATCTCCCACGCGGCCTCTCAAGGGGCCTAACAGCTTCACAGAGTGACAGAGAGTCGGTCTTACCTGTGTGCCATCAAATGTCTTACTCACGCAACCTCGGGTGTACTTACTTCAAACGATAATATGACTTTTTCTAAGTACCTCGTAGAGGCAACTGCCTCACTTTTCTAGGCTTGATAAGAGCGTTGATGAGCGAGTATCGACCAGCAAATTCGCGCCATTTTATTCGCGAGGGCCACAATCGCCTTTCGCTGACCTACCCGTGCCGCCAGCCGTATGACCCATTGAGCCAGTCGGTCGGGGTGTTCTTGACGTTGAAACTGCCTCAAAGCCGCCCTGGCACCATGAACGAGTTGGCGCCGCACCTCGCTGTTGCCACGTTTGGTGATGCTTTTAAGACGTTCTTACCACCACTTGAGTACTGCCGTGGCACTAAACCAATAGAAGCGCTAAATTGCCGTCCATTAGGGAAACGCTTGGGATCCCCCATATGACTGACGAGCAAGGTGGCATTGACAGGGCCAATGCCAGGAACGCTCATCAGCTGCTTCGTGCAGGGAGAGGCCTGAACATACGCCTCTAGTCGTTTGTCGTACTCGGCGATGCGCGTGTCGAGTGCTAGCCACTCATCTAAGAGGTCATGGATCACGTTGCATAACGTGGCTCCCAACTGATCGTGACGCTCGTCTAGCAATTGGCGTATATCCCCTTGTCGGATAACCCGGTGGCCTTGAGCCACAATAATGCCAACCTCATTTAACAGTCCGCGCAGCTCGTTGCCGACCGCCGTCCGAGCACGCACAAGGCGGCTGCGTACCCGGTGCAGTGCTTGTAGCGACTGCTGTTCCTGGGTTTTCACTGTCACGCGCGGTGTCGCCGGGCGTGCAGCCGCTTCGGCGATACCGGCGGCATCGCGTGCATCATTTTATGCCCCTGAATAAACGGTTTTACGGCTTGTGGAGGGAGCAGTTGTGCATCGTGACCAAGCTGGCTGATCTCACGAGCCCAATAGTGAGCGGAGCCACACGCTTCCATGGCCACGATGCAGGGCGGAAGGTTCGCCATCACTGTTCTCAACTGATCACGTTTGATCTTTTGCTAAACACTTTATGGCCACTGTCATCAACGGCATGAAGTTGAAAAACATGCTTGGCAAGATCAATACCCACAATGCTAATGTTGTTCATGGATGGATCCTCTTTCAAGATGCCGTCAGTGTTCTGCGCACGTTAGATGAAGTACTTCTTCATCTTGGCACAGAGGGACGGATCCATCCCATTTCCCACAATGGCCACAGGTACCCCTTCACCTTATCAGGCTGGCAGCCCGAATAGTCGCGAGCTAAAGCTCCCTCCCACAAGATCCTATAGCCAGCACAAAGCCAGGAGCGACTTGTAGGAGGGCGCTTCAGCGCGCGAAGGGTGCCGAAGCCACTCCTTAGTCAAATCAGGCTGGCAGCCCGAATAGTCGCGAGCTAAAGCTCCCTCCCACAAGATCCTATAGCCAGCACAAAGCCAGGAGCGACTTGTAGGAGGGCGCTTCAGTGTTGGCCCGACATTTCGGCGAAGGGTGCCGAAGGCACCCTGAGTCGAATCAGGCTGGCAGCCTGAACGGTCGCGAGCTAAAACCTACCTCCCACAGGTGTTGTTATCAGGCTGGTAGAGGTAACTTCATACTGAGTGGCGAGGAGCCATTTTATTCAGTTGACCATGGCTTCAGATGCCCTTCGCTTAAGTGCAAGCGCTGTGGGCAAAGTCGTTCCAGTAGGGCGGTGTCGTGGCTAATCACCAGCACGCCAAGCTGGCGTTGTTTTGCCTCCCGTTTTAGCGCCTGCCAAAGCTCAAGTTGGGTAATCGGGTCGAGCATGGTGGAGATCTCATCGGCGATGAGAAAGCGTACTCCGGCGCGAGCGCTCGCAACACGCATACCCGCTGCAATTCTCCCCCTGATAACGATTGAGGGAAGCGCGACAGCCATTTTGCTTGCACCCCAAACGCTTGGCACTGTTCGTCAGAAGGCGTCCACGCTTCACGTAGTATCTTACCCACCCGCCAGCGTGGGTTTACCGCCAGCTCCGGCGATTGCGGTAGCCACTGCACGGGCTGCACGCCGCTTTTCGGTAGCGCCTCGCCATCCAGGGTGACATCACCTGCCTGGGGTGCTAAGTAGCCCGCCAGCAGTTGGCCCAGCGTCGATTTGCCCGCGCCCGAGTCGCCGCTTAACCCCAGCCACTGGTCCGCGCTTAGCGTTAGCGAAACGTCCTGAAACAGCGGTACGCTGGGGGTGAAGTGAAAGCTAAGCTGGCGTGCTTTAAGCAACGTGCGCCTCCTGTTCACGCCGGCTTATGGCAGTCGTTGCAAAAGCGTTGTCCGGCAGCGCCAGCCACAATGCCTGTGAATAAGCGTTGGTAAGCGAAGCACCGCTGCCTTGAAAGGCGCAGGCGGGCGCAGTTTCGACCAGCTTGCCGTCACGCATAATGGAGACGCGGTCGGCGATTGGCAGCGCATGGCGCAAGTCGTGGGTAATCAGAATCACGCTTTTGCCCTGATCAGCCAGTTCGCGCAGCGTCCAGTACATGCTGGCGCTGGCGTGAGTCAAGGCCCACGCTGGGTTCATCGGCAATCACCAGTTTGGCTTGGCTGACGTGGGCCATGGCCGTCAACACGCGGCGGGCCATGCCGCCGGATAGCTCATGGGCATAGGCCTGCTGTGCACGGGCATCTAGCTGATAGTGGGCAAGGGCTTGTTGGGAGGCGTGCCAAGCGTGGGCTGATGGCTGACCCGCGCGCTGGGCCGCCCAGGTCACCTGGCGCTGAGTACGCACCAGCGGGTCTAAGGCGCTTAGCGATTAGGGGATCAGCGCCAGCTCCCGGCCGCGAAGCTGGCGTTGGCGAGATGCATCAAGAGGTTTTCCTTGGTAGTAAAGCTGCCCGTTTAAGCGCGCAGGTGTGGGCAGTAACCCCATGATCGCATAGGCCAACAAACTTTTTCCGGCGCCGGAGGCACCACCACCGCATGCACCTCGCCTGGGCAAAACGTTAGCGAAAATGCATCCAGACAGGTAGCCCAGCGACGCTTCCACCATGCGGCATAACCGGCTGCATAGTAGGGCAACTGGAGTGTTAAACGGTCGATCGTGAGCATTGCAACCTCCTAAAGAGCCCGGCGTAGCTGGCTGGAGAGGCGCTCGAAACCCAGCACCATCAGTAACAGCCCCAAACCGGGAAATACCCCCAGCCACCAGTAGCCGCCGCTCAAGTAGCGCATGGCATCCGCCAGCAAAACGCCAATAGCGGGCTGACTGGGACTTAAGCCAAAGCCCAAAAGGTCAGCGCGGCTTCGTGGAGAATCGCGTGGGGGAACAGCAGTAGGGCGCCCACCAGGCAGTGGGGCAATAAATGGGGGAGCAGGTGGCCGTGGAGCACAAACCAGCGCGACTTACCCAGTGCGCGTGAGATGCGCACATAGGGCGCCTGACGCAGTTGCCATAGCTCGGCGCGTAGCACCCGGGCCAGGCTGGGCCAGTGGGTCACCGCCACGGCAATAATGACTGCCTGGGTGCCGCCACCCAGAGCAAAGGCGATCAGCATCAATAAAATCAGGTGGGGCACGCTAAGCAGCGTATCAATCAGCAGACTCACCAGGGCATCCAGCCGCGCAGACAGCGTGGCTAGGGCTGCCAAGCTCAGCGCAATCAGCGTGCTCAGGAGAGCGGCCAGGCAGCCCACCCAGAAGCTTAGCGCCAGCCCGGCAAGGGTTCGCGCCCAGAGTTCCCGGCCTAGCGCATCGGTGCCCAGCCAGTGTTCAACGCTAGGCGGGGCTAGCCGGGCATCAAACTGCATCTGTTGCGGTGAATCACCTAGCAGCCACTGGCTAGCGACAAGCCCTACGACCAGCAGGGCGACAACGCCCAGGCTGAAGGCGGCGCGCAGGCGCGGCTGAGGCTGACTCATAAACCACCTGGCTGAATGCGTGGGTCAATAACGGCGTAGAGGCTATCGGCGATCATATTGCCGACGCTGACAAACAGGGCGGTAAATAGCGCGATGCCCAGCAGCAGAGGAACGTCACTGCGTAGGCCTGCGGCTACCGTGGCTTGGCCCAGGCCCGGGTAAGCGAACACCTGCTCAATTAAGATGGAGCCGCCAAACAGCTCGCCCAGTGAGGCAAACGCCAGCGTCACCGCGGGTAAACTGGCGTGACGGAGACCATGGCGCCAGGCCACATCTATGCGGCTGGCGCCCTGGGCAAAGGCGTGGGTAGCGACCTCTGAGCGCATTAGCTCAAGCATGCGGGCGCGGGTATGCAGGGTAATATTGGCGATGCCCAGCAGTGCCAAGGTGACGATTGGTAAGAGTAGATGATGTAGCCGGGTAACGAGGGTGACGTCTTGATTCAAGACCCCGGCTGGCCCCGCGCAACAGGTAGGTGTCCAACCCAGCGTTACCGAAAACAGCAGCACCGCAAGTATCGCCAGCCAAAAAGCGGGCGTGGAGGCGGTAATCAAGGCGTAGGTGCTGATGATGCTATCCAGCTTGGAGCCCTCTTTGGCACCTGCCACCACGCCGAGGCTAAACCCCAGCAGCGCCGAGAGCAGCCAGGCACTGCCGAGTAGCGCAATAGAGCGTTGAAAGCGCTGACCGATAACCTCGCTAACCGGCTGGTTGTATACATGACTCCAGCCCAAATCACCGCTGATTAGCTGACGCAGCCAGTGACCAAACTGAACGGCAGGTGACTGATCGAACCCCAGCGCTGGGCAATCAGGGCGCGCTGTTCGGGGCTGACCTGGGCCATTTGCGGGCCCAGGTAGGCATCAACGGGGTCAACCGGTGAGGCCATCATCAGCCCATAAGACACCAGGGCGACGCAGAGGAGTACCAGCGCCAGACGGGCCAAGCGCTTGATGGTAGGCGCAATCAGTCGCACGTCCAGCGCCACTCAAGCAGGTTGGCGGTGACCGGCCAGCCGTGACCGTGGGGCGCCACGCCCAGTTCGCCAACATCCAAGCAGGTGTCAGCAAAATAGATGTGTTCTAGGTTGACCAGCCAGGCCCAGCTGCTATCGCCGCGTACGCCGTAGCCGGTGGTGCCGTCCCACTGCGCCGCCTGCCATTCGCGGTTGGCTTGCTCGATACTTGCCGCCGCCTGGGCGTTATCCAAGTGGGCATCTACCTGAGGATTAGCGTAGAAACCGCTGTTGTAGAAACCGTTACCCGCGTGCTGGCTGTGGAAGAGGTAGTAGATCTCCTGGGGGCTGTGGCTACCAAAGCCGAACATAATGGCGTCCTGGTGCAGCGCTTCGCGCTGGATTTCATCCCAGTGGCGGCCGGTGGGCTGCATCTCAATCCCCAGCGGGCGCACCATGTGAGCGCTTACTTCTGCAAGCAACTGACGGGTGGTATCGTTTGAAGGGTAGGTAAGCCGAAAGCGTGCGGGCAGGCCCTCTTTATAGCGCAGGCCATCGTCACCTAGCCGCCAGCCTGCGGCGTCGAGTATCGCCTCTGCCTGGGCAAGGTCAGGCGCGGCAAGGTGCTCATCGCTACTGCTCCAGGGGAGACCATCCGCCGGGCCAAAGGCGGGGCGTCCGTAACCCTGCAAGGCCACCTCCACCAGCGTATCGCGGTCAACGGCAAGGTTGATCGCCTGGCGGATGGCAATGTCTGCGGTTACGTCGTTGCCAATGGGTGCGCCGGAGGCGGCGTGTTCGCCATTAGCCGTCTGCATGGGAAAAGAATGCCGCGATTATCGACACTCTCCATAATCACCCGCTGCATATGTGCTGGTACATTGGCCGCCAGTGCAGGGGGAACCGAGGCGATATCCACTTGGCCAGCATGGGCAGCGCTTAGCGTGGCGTCTTCACCGGTAAACAGAAACACCAGCCGTTCAAACACGGGCGTAGGGCCGTAGAAGTAAGGATTACGTTCTACAATCAACTGTTCTCCTTCCTGCCACTCTACCAACTGATAGGGCCCAGACCCCAAGGGATGCCGACCATACTGATCACTGTAGCCGTTATCACGCTCGGCGCGGGGCACAATGCCCAGCGTCAATAGTTGATCAATAAAGGTAATGCGCGGGGCCTTCAGGCGGAGCGAAACAGTGTGCGTATCAAGTGCGGTTGCTTCAGCCAGGGCGCTAAGATCCGCCCGCCCGCCTGCCTGGGCCGCCGCATTAAAAGTATAAGCCACATCGTCAGCGGACAGCGGCGTGCCGTCTGCAAAGCGGGCGTCCTCACGCAGTGTGAGTGTCCAGGTCAGGCGGTCTTCAGAAAGCCGCCACGCAGTGGCCAGCTCTGGCTGCGGCGCAAGATCCTTGCCCCGTGAGAGCAGCGTCGACTGAAACAGTGGATTGCCATACTGACCCCAGCCCAGCAGTGGGTCGAAACCCTGTTCGGGTTCGCCGCCAATGGCAAGCACCAGCTGCTCTTTGCTTGCACAGCGGTCGCTACGACTAAACAACTTAACGCAATACCCAGTAAGATGGGCCGAGTTGGTTTAGCCATCGCTTTATCCTTTATGCTGTTAGCGTCACGAGTATGATGTTTTTACAAGAACATCATACTACCGGTGGTGGCAGCACATGAAAAGTTAATCACTACAGGGGCGTGAATGCAGCGTGTAACGGTAACGCTTGATGAGGAGCTGGTGGCAGAAGTCGATACGTTGATGCGTGAGCGCGGTTATCAAAAACCGCTCAGAGGCGATTCGCGACTTGACCCGCAGCGGTTTAAAGCAGGTGCGAGAAGAGGCGGCGCCGGATGCCCCCTGCATGGGTGCGTTGGTATACGTTTATGATCATGCTGCACGCGAGCTTTCCAAACGCTTAACACGTCACTCTCACGACCATCATGACCTAACACTTTCGACCCTGCATGTGCATATCAACCAAGACAGTTGCCTGGAAGTGGCGCTGCTCAAAGGCCAGGGGCGGGTGCTAAAGCAGTTTGCCGACGAAGTCACATCGTCGCGCAGCGTGCGCCATGGGCAGCTGGTGCTAATACCGGACGAGTAGTGTCGCAAAAGGTTGCGGGCATAAAAAAGGTGACCCGGGGGTCACCTTTTCTGATCGGTAGCGAGAGCGGCTTAGTGCTCAACGCCGCCTTCGCCGTGCACGTGGCCGTGCTCAACTTCTTCAGCGCTGGCTTCGCGTACTTCAGCGATCTCAACGTCAAAGTTGAGCTGCTGACCGGCCAGCGGATGGTTGCCATCGACAACCACCGTATCGCCTTCAACTTTCTTGACGGTGACCATGAGCGGGCCGCCTTGGGTCTGGGCTTGGAACTGCATGCCCGGCTCAATGCTTTCGACGCCTTGGAACGCGTCCCGCGGTACTTCTTGCATTAGCTGCTCTTGCAGCTCGCCATAGCCCTCTTCAGGAGATACGGCAACGTTCAGCTTATCGCCCGCAGTACGACCTTCCAGCTCTTTCTCTAGACCCGGAATAATATTACCGGCGCCATGGAGGTAGGTAAGCGGCTCACGGCCTTCGGAACTGTCTAGCACTTCACCTGCATCGTTGGTCAGGGTGTAGTGAAACGCGACAACCGAGTTTTGCGCAATTTGCATGGAATAACCTTTCGGTGAGTGCATGTCCCAATATGGTAACGCGTGTGCGCTGGCTTGTCAGGGGGTAGCGGCGCTTTTTCCTACTCACCACTTTTGGCGCTATTGCGCACCAGGGTGACCAGGGATACCCTACGACCATCACTTATTCCTTTGCCCTATCACTTTTGGAGCATGCAATGACGATCTTGATTATTTGGCTTATCGCTTTTGCCTGATTGCTTATTTTACCTATCAGCGCTGGAATAGTGGCGTTAGCGAGGGGTTGGACAAAGTGTTGCCCGGTTTTTGAAAAGCCATGGCGACAACCGCTATCTATGGGTAATTACACTGGCAGTGCTGGGCGCCACTACCCTGGTGCAACCGGTGGAGATGCTGCTGGTCGTTATCCTGCTTGCCCTTATTGGCTGGGCTATTATGGCACTGGCGAGTTGGGCAGGTAATAAGACTCACCGTTAAGCTGATTGTAGCTAAAAAGCCCGGCCATCCAATGAAGGTGGCCGGGCTTTTTCTACTAACCGCTTTCGACTATCAATGCTGCTTAATAGGGTGCCACGCTCAGGTTGGCACCACTGCCGATTAGGCGAACACGCTGGCCAGCCTGGAATTGGCGGTCTGCACGCTGAACGACAACAATATCAGAGCCGTCATCACGACGAATTTCCATTTCCAGTGCATTGACGCGGTTAGTCGCATCTTCAGCGGCCGTACCTGCCACTGCACCGCCCAGGGCGCCTGCCACTGTCGCCAATTGACGACCTGAACCGCCACCTACCTGGTTGCCTAAAAGGCCACCGATAATCGCACCGCCACCACTACCTAAAAGACCGCCTGCACGGCTCTCTGCTTGAATCTGCACTGGGCGAACCGCCACGATAGTGCCATAAGTGACGCTTTGGCTTGTTTTGGCCTGGTTACCACTGTAGACATCGCCAGAGTAGCCTGATGTGTTGGCGCAGCCTGCGAGCGTGAGAATGCTCAGTGCGGCAATTGGGAGAAGAAGACGTTTCATTACAAACCTCCAGGGTGTCTATTTTGATAGCTGCCATCCATGTGGCTTTTATCACTATATCTGTCATCGATAGGGCAGACAAAAGGGTGGATTGCAGTTATAGAACAGTGTTCGTTAAAGATAGCCGATGCCGACGCGTTTGACCAGCGATCGTTTAAAAAGATCAAAGCTGATAAAGCCATCGCCAGAAAATAGCTTAATCGAGAGTCTAACAGTGTATTAAGAAAACAGTGTGCAAATACCGGTAGCCCATCAAAAACAGGAGGCCACATGGCCTCCTGTTGTTAGGGTTCGGTAATGAAATAAGCCGTATTGCTTATGAATTAACCGAACTGATTCATGGTGTTGTCTTTGCCGCCAGCTTTCAGTGCTGCATCGCCGTGGAAGAACTCTTTGTGGTCATCACCGATATTGGAACCCGCCATATCCTGGTGGCGTACGGTGGCGATTCCCTGACGAATTTCCTGGCGTTGTACGCCTTTTACGTAGGCCAGCATGCCTTCGTCGCCGAAGTAGCCTTTCGCTAGATTGTCGGTGGACAGGGCGGCCGTGTGGTACGTCGGCAGCGTGATCAAGTGGTGGAAGATGCCCGCTTCGCGAGACGAGTCGCGCTGGAAATTGCGCGTCCACTCATCGGCCAACTGACCAAGCTCGGTCTCGTCATACTCGGCGCTCATCAGCTTGTCACGCTGGTAAGCCGATACATCTTTACCCTCTTCCTGCCAGGCATCGAAGACCTGCTGGCGGAAGTTGAGTGTCCAGTTGAACGACGGTGAGTTGTTGTAGACCAGCTTGGCATCCGGCACGACCTCGCGAATCCGGTTGACCATGCTGGCGATCTGGCCTACGTGGGGCTTCTCGGTTTCGATCCACAGCAGATCAGCACCGTTTTGCAGGCTGGTGATACAGTCAAGAATAACGCGATCTTCGCCAGTGCCGGGTTTGAACTGGTAGAGGCCCGAAGCGAGACGCTTGGGTTTCACCAGTTTGCCGTTCTGTTTGATGACGACATCGCCGTTGTTGATGTCGGCAGCATTCTCAATGACATCGCCATCCAGGAAGCTGTTGTACTGGTCGCCGAGATCGCCTGGCTCATTGGTGACGGCAATTTTCTGCGTCAAACCTGCGCCCAGAGAGTCGGTACGCGCCACGATAACGCCATCTTCAATGCCGAGTTCCAAAAGGCGTAACGCACGGCGTTGATTTTGGCCAGGAAGTCCTCATGGGGCACGGTAACTTTGCCGTCCTGGTGACCGCACTGCTTCTCATCAGAGACCTGGTTTTCCAGTTGAATACAGCAGGCGCCTGCTTGAATAAACTTCTTGGCCAACAGGTAAGTGGCTTCTGCGTTACCGAACCCTGCGTCGATATCGGCAATAATCGGTACGATATGGGTCTCAAAGTTGTCGATTTTGCTGATCAGTTCCTGCTCTTTACCGCTGTCACCAGCTTCTTTGGCTTCGTCCAGAGCGCGGAACAGGTGGTTAAGTTCCCAAGCATCGGCTTGCTTTAGGAAAGTGTAGAGTTCTTCGATCAGATCGGCCACAGAGGTTTTTCGTGCATCGACTGGTCGGGCAGTGGGCCAAACTCGGAGCGTAGCGCGGCCACCATCCAGCCTGACAGGTAGAGGTAGCTACGTTTGGTGGTGCCAAAATGCTTTTGATCGAGATAAGCTTCTGTTGACCGATAAACCCATGCCAGCAGCCTAGTGACTGGGTGTACTGTGCGGTATCAGCATCGTAGGCGGCCATATCTTCGCGCATGATTTTGGCAGTGTAGCGAGCAATGTCCAGGCCGGTGTGAAAGCGGTTTTGAGCGCGCATACGGGCGGCGTACTCAGGTTTGATAGCTTCCCATTTGCCGCCTTGTGCTTCGCGCAGTTGGGCCATGGCTTTGATATCGTCGAGCAGTCCTGACATGAGCTTACCCTCTTCGTTTATGTTGGCAGTTCTTAAATGCTGGTGTCGTTTCGCCAATCAGTGCTTGCTAATGCTGCACCTGCGAAGTTGTATTCAGCATCATTCAATTTCGCGTTTCTGTCTCTAAGTCAATCGTCTCTAAACCCATTGTCTTGGGTACTAGAGATATCAGTGCTAAATACATCCGATACAGCGTCGTGGGTTTGAAGCATTTGCTACATCGCCATAACGCTGCAATGCAACAACTATCCACTAGGAGAGCGCATTCAACAATTGACACTTGGAGGCATAGGGCGTTGTAACCCGACTACAGTGGGGTGGGAAAGCGGTGGGTTTGTGTAGTGGTTTTTCGTCAGGAGGGCATAAAAAAGCACTGCCGAGGCAGTGCTAGAGATTAATTGTAAATAAAATGTGCAGAAAGAGGATCGGAATCGGCCCGTAGCGGGGGTCTTTTGCCATGGCCGAAAAACAGTTCCCTACCTTTCCGGCATTCCCGCCATCCATGGCGGTCAGAGGCAAAAGTAGCGCCCATGGATGGGTTTACAGCGCCCCGCGGAGGATTGATCCGATTCGGTGCCTACTAGGGTTGAAACTCCGTAAGCGATAACGTCATCTCTCGGTGAGGAATGCCCGCATCCATAAACTCATCGCCGTGGGCGGCGAAGCCTAGCCGTTCATAAAATGCCAGCGCGTGAACCTGAGCGCTGAGGGCCACCTCAGTGTGGCCTGCATGGCGGGCTGCTTCAATCGCAGCCTGCATCAGCAGTTCACCAATACCAGAACCACGCGCTTCGGCGAGCACCGCGACGCGGCCAATATGCGCATCGGGCAGCAGGCGTGCGGTGCCGACTGGCTGCCCGTCAAGGAGCGCCAAAAAGTGTTGGCATTCAGGATCCAAGCCATCCCACTCCTCATCCTGAGGCACGTTTTGCTCTTCAATGAATACCTTGCGCCGGATTTCGCTGGCAGCCTGCCCCAGTGTCTTCCAGTCGCCGGTACTGATGTGGGTGATCGCCATTAATACCCCTCGTCGTCGTCACCTTCATCGCTCATAAAACCAAGGCTGCCGGTATTGACCAACTGCGTGATGAGCGTAGCTGCACCGTCAAGCTCGAGGTCTTCGGCGTAGAGCGGCGTGGTGTCGGCAAGTCGCTTGGCTAACTCAGTAGAACAGGCGTGGCCATCGCCATCGACAAATAGCGTGGTGCCGCTGGCGTCGTGCCGCCAGGCAAAGCGTGAGCCGGGCATATGGTAGAGCGGATCGCCTTCTTGTAGTTGAGCAACAAGCGCCGCTTCGTCCATCGGCGTTTCAAGCGGTACCACTTGGTCGACATATTTTGGCTGGGTCATTACCCGACCAAACCACTGGGCAACTTGGGTGGGGTTATCCAGTGTCGATATAATCAGCTGGCGCATACGCTCAACGGCGGCGTCATCCAACTCACCTATCTGCTGGGCAGGCGCCATGCCCGCATCACTGTAACGCTGGGAGGCGGGAAGCTGTTCGCCCAAATAGTCGGCGTAGGAGGTGATTGCCTCATCGGCAGAAGGGGCGCGGAAACCAACCGAGATGGTCATGCAGTCATCGCTTTGGCTCACGCCGTGATGCGCCCAGCCGGGAGGGAGATAGAGCATGTCGCCGGGATCAAGCACCCAGTCGGAGTCGGGCTCTACGGTGAACTCTTTCAGAATGCGCAGATCGATGCCTTGGATGATCGGTGCATCTTCGGTCAGCTTACCGCCCAACTGCCAGCGACGATGGCCGCTGGCTTGGAGTAAAAACACATCGTATTGATCGATATGCGCGCCTACATTGCCGCCAGGGGGCGCGTAGCTGATCATCACATCATCGAGCCGCCAGCGCGGCAGGAAGTCAAATTCGTCCAGTAGTGCCGCCACCGATGGAACGTAGTGGTCAACCGCCTGCACTAAAAGACTCCAGTTCTGTTCCGGAAGGCGTTCAAAGGTGGCCTCATCAAAGGGGCCGTGAGAGACCTGCCAAGGGCCATCCGGGCCCTCTTCTTCGACCAAACGCGCTTCAACGCCAGGTTCACAGGCGAGACCGGCCAGCTCATCGGCTTCAATCGGGCTGATGAAGTCGGGCATTGCGCCACGGATCAGCAGCGGCTTTTGCTGCCAATAGTTGGCCAGAAAGTCTGCGGCGGTAAGATCGCCCAGCAAGGTTAACGGCTTATCGTGATGGTTCATGGCATGCCCTGGCGTTAGTAAGTTGGCGTCATTAAGTAAAGGTGGCGTTATAAAGAGCTTAGCTGTTGTGTCAGCGCTTCGGCTTGCGCCTGGGCATTACCAATATAGTTGGCTGGTGAGAGCCCCTTCAACTCGGTTTTAACCTCGCTGGGCAGTTCCAGCGTATCAATAAACGCCGCAAAGCCCGCTTGGTCAATACGTTTGCCACGGGTCAGTTGCTTGAGTTTTCGTAAGGCTTTTCGATTCCGTAGCGACGCATCACCGTTTGGATAGGCTCAGCAAGCACTTCCCAGCTGTTATCCAGGTCAGCGTCTAAGCGCTCGGGGTTGGCTTCCAGCTTGCTAATACCTTTTAGGCTGGCGTGGTAAGCAATCAAACCATAGGCCAAACCGACACCCAGGTTGCGCAGCACGGTGGAGTCGGTGAGATCACGCTGCCAGCGGGAGATGGGTAGTTTCTGGGCGAGGTGGCTAAGCACTGCATTGGCCAAGCCCAGGTTGCCCTCGGAGTTCTCGAAGTCGATCGGGTTGACTTTATGCGGCATGGTCGAGGAACCGATTTCGCCCTCTACCGTGCGCTGCTTAAAGTAGCCCAATGAAATATAGCCCCAAACGTCGCGATCGAAGTCGATCAGAATGGTGTTGAAACGACAAATGGCATCGAACAGTTCGGCGATGTAGTCGTGGGGCTCGATCTGAGTCGTGTATGGGTTGAACGTTAGTCCTAAGCCTTCCACAAAGGTGCGCGCATTGGCTTCCCAGTCGATCTCTGGATAGGTGGTCAGGTGGGCGTTGTAGTTGCCGACGGCACCATTGATTTTACCCAATACTTCCACTGCTTCGATCTGCTTAAGCTGGCGCTTGAGGCGGTACGCCACGTTGGCCATCTCTTTGCCCAGGGTGGTCGGGGTAGCGGTTTGACCGTGAGTACGCGACAGCATCGGCTGGGCGGCGTGGGCAATGGCCAGCTTGGCGATTTCGTCAGCCACTTCGTGCATCGTCGGCAGCATGGCGTTCAGGCCGTCGCTGAGCATCACACCGTATGAGAGGTTGTTGATATCTTCACTGGTGCAGGCAAAGTGAATGAATTCGGTCACTGCATGTAGCTCGGCCTGACCTGCGATCTTCTCTTTGAGGAAATACTCAACCGCTTTGACGTCGTGATTGGTGGTGCGCTCGATCTCTTTAATGCGCTCGGCATCTTCAAGCGAAAACTCACGAATCAACTGTTCAAGAAACGCGGTAGCTTCAGCGGAGAGTCTTGGTACTTCGATAATTTGCGGGTGTTCAGCCAGGCGTTGTAGCCAGCGAACTTCCACAATCACACGAGCGCGGATCAAGCCGAACTCACTGAAGTGTTCGCGCAGGGCAGCAGCTTTGCTAGCGTAGCGGCCGTCAACGGGGAGAGGGCGGTTAAAGCAGAGAGTTGCATGGCATCGTTTCCAGGAGGTTCGAAAGAAAATTAGTCGAAAGCAAGTTAATCAATTAGGGAGTGGCCTAGCTGAGGCTGTCCAGCGCCCGGCGTAGCGCTTTGCGCTGGAATACCAGCTTCCAGCGTCGCCCGCCTTGCTGGTGCCACAGTAGCCCAAAGCGAATGCCGGCCATTAAGCAGGCGCGTACACGCTCGGGCATCATGCGGCTCTGCAGTAGCGACGGGTCGCCCTGAACCACAATGCGGGTTTTAAAGGTTGAGATAGTTTCCTGGTACGCTTCCCCGAGGCTGGCGACCACGTTTTCGTGGGTAGTGCCAAAGTGTTCAGCCTGGCCCTGAATACGGGTTAATTTTGCCCCAGCGTATCCATCATGTCGTTATTGGTGCGCAGCTTATTCATCAGCATCAGCAGCGAGAAACCGTAACGCAGCACCACTGGATTCGCTTGTTTGCGCCCCACCAGGGCTTCCAAGGTATCCAGGCCTCGGCGCAAGTTGTTGGGGTGCCCACCATAAATTGCTTCAAAGCTTTCTGGATTAGTATCCACGGTGGCTTCAATCAGCGTTTCCCAGGCGCGCGGGTCGACCTGGCCGGTGCGGGCGAGTTCGTCAACCAGACTGGCGGCCTGAAACACGCCCGCCAAAGCAAGTGCTTGACGGGCGGCCGGGGAGTCAGGGGCGCGATGAATCGGAGTGGTGGGATTCATGCAGCGGCCTCCGCGGCTCTTTTCCAGGTAGCGCGAATAACGCCACCGCCCAAGCAAATGTCGCCATCGTAAAGTACCAGTGACTGGCCTGGGGTAACCGCCCACTGCGGATCGTCGAACGTCACTTCGACGCCACCGTCGGGGAGCGTGCGCATTTCGCAGCCGCAGTCGCTCTGCCGATAGCGGGTCTTAGCGGTAAAGCGCCCCTGCTGAACCGGTGGCTCACCGGCGACCCAGTCCATCGCTTCGGTGGCTAACGTATCGGAGTAGAGCAGTTGATCGTGCTTACCCTGCACCGCGATCAGCACATTGCGATCGAGGTCTTTCGCCGCCACGTACCAGGGCTCTTCCGAGTAGTTGGCCAGTCCGCCAATCCCAAGGCCCTGGCGCTGGCCAAGGGTGTAGTACATCAGCCCCATATGTTGGCCAATCACATCGCCATCCGGCGTTTCAATGCTGCCGGGCTGGGCGGGCAGGTATTGCTGCAGGAAGTCGCGGAAGCGACGTTCGCCGATAAAGCAGATGCCCGTGGAGTCCTTTTTCTTGGCGGTAACCAAATCGTGCTGTTCCGCCAAGGCGCGCACGGCAGGTTTTTCCAGCTCACCCACGGGGAACAGCGTGCGTGCAATCGCGGCTTCCGGCACTGCGTGCAGGAAGTAGCTTTGGTCTTTATTACCATCCAGGCCTTTCAGCAGCCGTGGGCGGCCTTCACGCGTGCCCTGACGTACATAGTGGCCGGTGGCGATTTTGCTGGCCCCGAGCATTTCGGCGTACTCAAGGAATACCTTAAACTTGATCTCCCGGTTACACAGAATGTCCGGGTTGGGCGTGCGGCCTGCTTTGTATTCGGCTAAAAGTGCTCGAATACATTATCCCAATACTCTGCGGCAAAATTGGCGGTGTGCAGTTTAATGCCCAGTTTGGCGCAGACCGCCTCGGCGTCGGCGAGATCTTCTTTGGCCGTACAGTATTCGGTGCCGTCGTCTTCATCCCAGTTCTTCATAAACAGGCCTTCGACCTCATAGCCTTGCTGCATGAGGAGAAGGGCGGAAACGGACGAGTCGACGCCGCCGGACATACCGACAATCACTTTGCCGCTAGCGGCTGTGGCGGACGACTCAGTGGTGGCTGAGCCTGGCGTAGTTGGATCAGTGGATGACATGGGCATCCTCAGTTGAAGTAGGGTGCAAATAAGCAGTATGCAGTTGGGCGAGGATTATACACGATGGGGGTAATGGCTTCGAGTGCTTCACTCGCGAATCACCGAGAGGGGATAGCAAGTCCCGCTGAGCGCATCCTCGATACGTTTGAGTACCAGCGGGCTGCGTAGGCGCGCCTGCTGATCGAGCGAGCGTATTTGCTCAATGGTAAGCCAGTGGGTGGCGAGGATATCCGGGTCGAGGGGAGATCGAGTTGCTGAAGCGGCTCAGCAATGAAGCCGTGACTATGGAAGGTTTCTCCAGTGCTGGTATGAAAACATACAGGCCCAGGTAACCGGTAAGTGATACCTGCCAGGCAGTCTCTTCCACTACCTCGCGTAGAATGGCCGCTACGGGGCCTTCGCCGGGTTCAATATGCCCAGCGGGCTGATTAAACACACTCTGCGGGCCGCCGCGCTGCTCTTCCACCATCAAAAACGCTCACCCTGCTGAATCACGCAGGCGGCCGTGCTACGAATAAGGCTCATCAGGGTTTCCTGCGTTTTGTGGTGGGCCGTGCGCTGTTTTGTCGGCTGAGCGACTCGCCGGTTTGGGGCCGTATTAGCAGGCTGGGGCGCGTGCAAGGTCTCTTTGCGCCATTCGCCAGGGGCTAGACCATCCAGCCGCCAGGGGCCAATGGCCACACGAATCAAACGCAGTGTTGGAAAGCCTACATGGGCGGTCATACGGCGCACTTGGCGGTTACGGCCTTCGCTGATGGTGAGCTCCAGCCAACTGGTCGACGGATGGCGTTTGGGGTCGATGACGGGTTGGCGCGGCGCAATCGTCGGGGGGAGTATTCGGCGCGCCTTGGCTGGCTGCGTTGGGCCATCTTTCAGCGTCACCCCTTGACGCAGCGCTTTCAGCGCTGCGTCACTAATCTCACCTTCCACCTGAGCCCAGTAGGTTTTGGGCTGTTTGTAACGCGGGTGAGTGATACGGTGAATCAATTCGCCGTCATCGCTGAGCAGCAGCAGGCCTTCCGAGTCGTAGTCAAGGCGTCCGGCGGCGTACACGCCCGGCACAGTAATGACATCGGCTAATGTGGCACGCGCCTGTTTGTCGGTAAACTGAGAGAGCATACGATAGGGTTTATGCAGTAAATATAAGGTACTCATGATCTCTTTATGGGGTTGCCCTTGATTTGTCGACAATCTCTCATGCGATTAAAATGCTGCGCTGGTATACTTTTCAAACATCGTTTCAACAGCTATTCCAGTAACCAGCTCAACAACCACCGATCAATAACCTAGAAAGCCAAATAAAACGGCCCCGCCTGCTTCGCGGCATGGTCTCTCGTTGAATGAGTCGCGTTGCTCAGGGTCTTTATAATCACAGCGATAGAAAAGAGGTTAACGCAAAATGTCTAAAACGCCGAAGATCATTTACACGCTCACCGACGAGGCGCCTGCGCTCGCAACATACTCTTTGCTTCCGATTATTGACGCCTTTACCGACGCTGCTGGCATCGAAGTGGAAACCCGGGATATCTCCCTGGCGGCCCGCGTTCTCGCTTTATTTCCTGATTATTTAACTGAAGAGCAGCGCATTGAGGATCACTTGGCTGAGTTGGGTGCACTGGCCAAGGTGCCCGAAGCCAATATCATCAAACTGCCCAATATCAGTGCTTCCATGCCGCAGCTGCGGGCAGTTATCAAAGAACTTCAAGAGCAGGGTTACCCGCTGCCGGAATATCCTGACGAACCAAGCAGCGACGAAGAGAAAGATATCAAAGCGCGCTACGACAAAGTCAAAGGTAGCGCGGTTAACCCAGTGTTGCGTGAAGGTAACTCTGACCGCCGTGCGCCGAAGGCCGTCAAAGAGTACGCGCGTAAATACCCTCACTCGATGGGTGAGTGGAGTCAGGCATCGCGCAGCCATGTTTCCCACATGCATAAGGGGGATTTCTACGACGGTGAGAAGTCGATAACGCTGGATCGTGCGCGCAATGTGAAGATGGAGCTGATCACCAAGAGTGGCCAAACTAAGGTGCTCAAGTCGAATATCCCGCTACTCGAAGGCGAGATCATCGATAGCATGTTCATGAGCAAAAAAGCATTGCTCGAATTCTACGAGCAAGAAATAGAAGACGCGCGTAAATCTGGCGTAATGTTCTCGTTGCACGTGAAAGCAACGATGATGAAGGTCTCGCACCCGATTGTGTTTGGCCACTGTATCAAGATTTTCTACAAAGACGCCTTTGAGAAACACGGCGAGTTATTCAAAGAGCTGGGTGTCGACGTCAACAACGGCATCGCCAATCTCTACGAAAAGATCGAGACGTTGTCGGAATCACAGCGTGATGAAATCATCAGCGACTTGCACGCCTGCCATGAAAAGCGCCCGGAGTTGGCGATGGTGGATTCGGCTCGCGGTATCACCAACTTCCACTCGCCCAGCGATGTGATTGTGGATGCTTCGATGCCGGCGATGATTCGTGCCGGGGGCAAGATGTATGGCGGTGATGGTCGTCTTAAGGACGTCAAGGCCGTTATGCCCGAGTCCACGTTCGCGCGTATTTATCAGGAAATGATCAATTTCTGTAAATGGCACGGTGCCTTTGATCCAGCGACCATGGGCACCGTACCCAACGTTGGTTTGATGGCGCAAAAAGCCGAAGAGTACGGCTCCCACGACAAGACCTTTGAAATTCCGGAAGATGGTGTTGCCAACATCACCGACCTGGACACGGGGAAGTGCTGTTGACGCAGAACGTGGAGCAGGGCGATATCTGGCGGATGTGCCAGGTCAAGGACGCGCCAATTCGCGACTGGGTCAAGTTGGCAGTAGAGCGCTGCCGTGATTCTGGTATGCCGACGGTGTTCTGGCTCGACCCATACCGCCCGCATGAGAACGAGCTGATTAAAAAAGGTCAAAACGTACCTCAAGGATCACGACACTGACGGGCTCGAGATCCATATCATGTCTCAGGTTCGGGCAATGCGTTACACCCTGGAGCGTGTGATTCGTGGCCTCGATACCATCTCGGTGACGGGTAACATCCTGCGCGATTACCTGACGGATCTGTTCCCGATTCTTGAGCTGGGCACCAGTGCCAAGATGCTTTCCATCGTTCCTCTGATGGATGGCGGCGGTCTGTTTGAAACCGGTGCTGGTGGTTCCGCACCTAAGCACGTTCAGCAACTGCTGGAAGAGAATCACCTGCGTTGGGACAGCCTTGGCGAGTTCCTGGCACTGGTGGCCTCTTTGGAACACCTGGCTAAACGCTTTGGCAACGAGCGTGCTAAGCTGCTGGCAAAAGCACTCGACGAAGCTAACGGCCAGTTCCTAGAAAGCAACAAGTCACCTTCACGTAAAGTGGGTGAGCTGGACAACCGAGGCAGTCATTTCTACCTGGCGCTATACTGGGCAGAAGCATTGGCGGCGCAAGATCAAGACGCTGAACTGAAAACACGCTTTGCCCGCCTGGTGGATACGCTGAAAGCCAATGAAGCGACTATCCTTGATGAGCTTAATGGTGTGCAAGGACAGCCTGTTGATCTTAAAGGCTATTATCACCCGAACGGCGAATTGGCTAGCCAGGTCATGCGTCCGAGCAAAACGCTCAATGAAGCGCTTGCGATGGTGGCAAACGACTAACGCTGGCAAGAAAGGCGTTTCACAAGCACGCTGCGCGGCCCTTGGGCGAGGCGCATGAAAACGCTGTGATATCCCTCGCCCACCCTGGTGGGCGAGGGTTTTATCTTATTGAATGTGTTAATTTTGTACTTTCCATGAACCCTTGCTGATCGGCAGCGTCTGAAGGTAGACAACATCCTTTAGATTTCCATCGGTCAGTGTTGAGACAACCAACCGTGTTGCTTATGCCCAACCAAAATAGACCATGCTTGGCCCTGCGACCCGTACTTGCGGGGATGACACGGCCAAATATGCCTGATGAAGATGGCGATATAGCGGTGCAGTCAGCAGAACCGGCGCTGGCACAACCGCCGCTTTATAAGGTAGTACTTCACAATGACGACTACACGCCTATGGAATTTGTCATTGAAGTGCTGCAAGATTTTTTAATATGGATAGTGAGACGGCCGTTCAGGTCATGCTCGCTGTACATACCCAAGGAAAGGGCACTTGTGGCGTGTTTACGCGCGATATAGCTGAAACCAAAAGCTATCAGGTCAATGAATATGCCCGTGAGTGTGAGCACCCGTTGATAAGTGATATTGAGGCCGCCAATTAGAAACGTTGAGAAATAATTGGTGGTGAGGCTTGCAACCGTGCCATTTGTACCCGATGTTGAGAGTGCCGGTCGATTAAACTGATCCGACGCAAGCCCTAGGTGGTTATACGCCCTAGGTAGTAGCGAAAAGGGGACTGCCATGCTGAGCAAAGAACTTGAAATGACCCTGAACACGGCCTTCACCGTGGCGCGTTCAAAGCGCCATGAGTTTATGACCGTTGAGCACCTGCTGCTAGCGTTGCTAGATAATGCCTCAGCGGTAGACGTACTGAAGGCCTGCGGGGCGAACCTCGACAAGCTGCGGTCCGATCTGCAGGATTTTATTAACTCGACTACGCCACTGATCCCAGAAGGCCAGGGTGATCGCGAGACCCAGCCGACGCTCGGTTTTCAACGTGTTTTACAGCGGGCGGTCTTCCACGTTCAGTCTTCTGGCAAAAGCGAAGTGTCTGGCGCCAATGTGCTGGTGGCGATTTTCTCCGAACAAGAGAGCCAGGCGGTTTACTTCCTTAAGCAACAGAGCGTTGCACGGGTAGATGCCGTCAATTATATCGCCCACGGCATCTCCAAAGTGGCTGGTCACGGGCCTTCTCCCGCCCCCTCTTCATCAGAGAGTGAAGACGCGGAAGAGGGCGGCAATGAGGGCGCTGCGCACCCGCTCACGGGCTACGCTACCAACCTGAATGAACAGGCGCGGCTGGGTAAAATTGATCCGCTGATTGGCCGTGACCACGAGCTTGAGCGCGTGGTGCAAATCCTGGCCCGGCGGCGCAAGAATAATCCGCTGCTGGTTGGTGAAGCAGGCGTGGGTAAAACCGCAGTGGCCGAAGGCCTGGCCAAGCGTATCGTTGAAGAAGACGTGCCTGACGTGATTGCCGATGCGGTGGTCTACTCGCTGGACATGGGTGCGCTACTGGCTGGCACCAAGTACCGCGGCGATTTTGAAAAGCGCCTCAAGAGTCTGCTGAGCGAGCTACGCAAACAGCCTAATGCGGTGCTGTTCATCGATGAGATCCACACGGTGATTGGCGCAGGCGCTGCCTCTGGTGGTGTAATGGATGCGTCTAACCTGCTCAAACCACTGCTCTCTTCGGGCGAGCTGCGCTGCATTGGCTCAACCACCTTCCAAGAGTTCCGCGGCATCTTTGAGAAAGATCGCGCCCTGGCGCGGCGTTTCCAGAAAGTGGATGTGATGGCGCCGTCGGTTGACGACACTATCAAGATTCTCAAAGGGTTGCGTTCTCGCTTTGAAGAGCATCACGAACTGAAGTATACCGATGGCGCGCTTGAGAGCGCGGCACGTTTGGCGGATCGTTACATCAACGACCGCTTCCTGCCCGACAAAGCGATTGATGTGATTGACGAAGCGGGGCTCACCAGCGACTGTTGCCACCCGAAGTTCGCGCCAAGACCATCGATGTCGAGCAGGTGGAAGCCGTCGTGGCATCGATTGCGCGTATTCCGCCGAAGAGTGTTTCAAGCTCTGACCGCAAGCTGCTCGAGAAGCTGGATCGTGACCTGAAAATGCTGGTGTTCGGCCAGGATGAGGCAATCGATAGTCTCTCCGCGGCTATTAAACTTTCCCGGGCCGGGCTTAAATCTCCGATAAGCCCGTGGGTAGCTTCCTGTTTGCAGGCCCCACCGGTGTGGGTAAAACCGAAGTGGCCAAACAGCTTGCGCATATCATGGGCATCGAGCTGGTGCGCTTTGATATGTCCGAGTATATGGAGCGTCACACCGTATCGCGCCTGATTGGTGCGCCTCCGGGCTACGTCGGTTACGATCAGGGTGGCCTGCTGACCGAAGCGGTGACCAAGCAACCGCACTGCGTACTGCTATTGGATGAGATTGAGAAAGCCCACCCGGAAGTCTTTAACCTGCTGCTGCAGGTCATGGATCACGGTCGTTTAACGGATAATAATGGCCGCGAAGCGGACTTCCGCCACGTTATTCTGATTATGACCTCTAACGCCGGGGCTGAGCAGGCGTCGCGCCGCTCCATTGGCTTCCAGCATCAAGATCACTCCACCGATGCCATGGAAGTGATCCGCCGCACCTTCTCGCCGGAATTCCGCAACCGTCTGGATGGCATCATTCAGTTCCATTCGCTGCCGGTTTCGGTAGTGCGCAATGTCGTCGACAAGTTCTTGATCGAACTGCAGGCGCAGTTGGACGAGAAGCGTGTTCAGCTGGATGTGGACGATATGGCGCGGGATTGGCTGGCCGATAAAGGCTATGATCCTGATATGGGCGCACGGCCAATGGCACGCCTCATTCAAGAGAAGCTGAAGAAGCCACTAGCCGAGATGATTCTGTTTGGCGAGTTGGCAGACCAGGGCGGCATTGTTCATGTCAGCCTGGAAGAGGGCGAGTTGCACCTTCCACTGAGACTGAAATGGCAGATGCGCCCTGAAAAGGGCGCTAAGCCGCATTGACGCCATTGATCTAGATTGCATAAAAACGCAGCGCCCTGTCCTTGACGGGGCGTTGTCGTTCTTAGTCAGCCGTCATCAACCCGCTGAGGGCTTAGCGCGAACGGTATACGATGCGGCCTTTGGACAGGTCGTACGGTGTCAGCTCTACTTTTACCTTGTCGCCGGTCAGAATGCGGATATAGTTTTGCGCATTTTGCCAGAGATGTGAGCGGTAACGACGTGACCGTTTTCCAGCTCAACCCGAAACATGGTGTTCGGAAGGGTATCGACGATAACGCCTTCCATTTCAATATGATCTTCGCGTGCCATATAGGCATGTCCTCACTTATGAGTTAGTGATGTAATAACCGGTCAGAATTTGAGTGCCGCTAGATGGGCGCTCAAGAAACAGCGCTATATTGTGCCGTAAGCCCGCCGTCAAGGCAAAAAAAGCTCGTGGGTTTAGCGAATTAACGGCCGCCAGTGGCGCCCATCAAGGATTTCCAACGGCGCAAAAGCCTGCTTGTAGCGCATCTTACGGCACTCTTCGATCCAATACCCTAAATAAAGGTGCGGCAGCGCTTTTTCTCGGCTGAGTTCAATAAGCTGGAGAATAGCAAAAGTGCCTAGTGAACGTTTATCCAATGCCTCACTAACGGCAAAAAAGGTATAGATTGCCGAGAGGCCATGTTCGAGTTGGTCAAAGGCAGCGACCCCGACCAGTTCGTCGTCGAGATACATCTCCATCAGATGGGCATAGGGCTCATCTAGGGTGAGAAAGGTGCGGTACTGCTCCCGACTGGGGGTACATGTCGCCGTCGGCATGGCGCTGGCGAATATAGTTAGCGTAAAGCGAGTAGTGACTGGATGCAAAGTGAGCAGGCACAACACGCACGCTGATGTCGGCATTGCGGCGCCAGATTTTACGCTGAGTGCGGTTAGCCGCAAACTGTTCAACCGGAATGCGCACCGAGCGGCAGGCGTTGCAGCCCTCACAGTGAGGGCGGTAAAGGTGTCGTCCACTGCGACGAAACCCTAACAGCGCCAGCGAGTCATAGACTCCCGGGACGGGCGACTCCTGAGGGTCGAGAAACAGCGTTGTCGCTTCCCTGCCGGGTAAATAGCTACAGGCATGCGGCACGGTAAGGAAGAAACGTAGATCCCGTACCGGCCGACGCGGAGTGTTACTACTCACGGCCTGCCTCCTATGTAAAAAAATGGTTGGAACAGAATAAGTTCGTCACTATGGTTCATCACTTCGCATTACCCTCGGTGGCAATCGCCTTAAGCCAGAGCGATGCAGGAACAGTGGGTGTTTCAGTGGGTGACGCGGTAAACGTAAATGCCTTATCGGGTAACCAGTTTTTAAGATAGTTGATGAATGCCTCGCGGGCGACTGTAATAGCGCCCAGGCTCGCCAGGTGGGGCGTATGCATTTGGCAGTCGATGAGTTTGCCGCCATTCTCACGCATGGCTCTGGCGAGGTGGGCCAGAGCCACCTTTGAAGCATCCGGGGCGCGGGAGAACATCGACTCGCCAAAAAATACCGGTCCCATGGCGACGCCGTATAGCCCGCCCACCAATTGCCCGTGTTGATGGACTTCAATGCTATGGGCAATACCCAGGGCGTGCAGCAGGCTGTAGGCGTCACGCATCTCTTCAGTGATCCAGGTACCGGCCTCGTTACCACGTGGAGCGGCGCAGGCTTGAATCACCTGGTCGAAGTGTTGATCCAGGGTGATATGAAAGCCACCATGGCGTAATCGTTTGGTGAGGCTACGACGCTGCTTAAATTGCTCAGGTAGGAGTATCATGCGCGGATCTGGGCTCCACCACAGAATGGGGTCGTCGTCGCTGAACCAGGGAAATATGCCCTGCCGGTAGGCTTCGACCAGCCAAACGGGGAGAGCTCTCCACCCGCGGCCAGCAGGCCATTGGGAGAGTCCAGGGCCGCCTGAGTAGGTGGAAAGTTAGGATGTGGCGAGGAAAGCCAAGGTAGCATTACTTGCTCCTGTTACGACGTTCTTGTACTGAGCGCTTTACAATAGCCTCTGTGACGGCGGAAGGATGCTCGGTATCATGCAAACTCGCAAGTGGATTAAAGACGCCATTGAGGTGTAAAGGGAGAGTCGCTTGAAAGTGAATAAAGCAGTTAACAAGCGAACGCAGCGTAGCGCGCGTCAAACACCATCATCGGCTTCATCTGCGCGCGTTAACGCCGCAAAGGATAAGGCTCGTCGTTTTGGCCTGCGCTTACAAGGCTCCGTGCGTGAAGGCGTCGTGGTGATACTGCTGGCGCTGTGTGTATTTTTATTATTAGCGCTATTTAGCTACCACCCGTCCGATCCAGGCTGGTCCTATCAGGGGCCGGAAACAGAGGTTCGTAACTGGATGGGCCAAGTAGGCGCCTGGTTGGCCGATGTCCTCTATTCACTGCTTGGCGCCAGTGCTCTGTGGTGGCCGGGTATGTTTGGTTTTGCCGCCTGGTGGTTGATTCGTTCACGCCAGGTACGTTTTGAGCTCGACCCGGTGGCCATAGCGGTACACGCGGGCGGCTTGGTGCTGCTTATTTTCGGTACCACCATGCTGGGAGCGCTGCACTTCTATCACCCGGACAGTATTCTCCCTATGCCTCCGGCGGTATTTTGGGCGAAGGCCTGGTGGGTGCATTAAGGCCTCTGGTGAGTAGTGGTGGCGTTGGTTTGATTGCCGCGGCGCTCATTTTAAGCGGCTTTCCGCTGTTTAGTGGTATGTCATGGCTGCAGGTGGCCGATGAGCTCGGCAAGCGTCTATGCCGCCTGGGCAGTTGGTGTCGGCGCGTCGGCAAACACGCCGTATGCGCGCCGCTCAGCGTGCGGCTGCTAAAGCCGCCAAGAAGTCTACGCCCAAGCCCCAAATCCCTGAATCTGATGCTACGTCGCCAGTAGCGCCTGAGGCTGCCCCTGCTGAGACGAAGCCTGCAGCAGAGCCGGTAGGCAAAAGCCCCAGTGGCCGCGAACGCCGTGAGCCAGCCTTCTCTGTGCCACTTTCCAGCAGCGAGGCGAGCAGCACTTCAGAGAGCAGTGCGTCAGACACGACGCCTTCAAATAGCCGCGAGACAACGGATACCTCGATTCCCTGGGAAGCCGCGGCGTTTTCGAGCAATAAGCATGTGCCTGCTAAAACCCCCGCGCCTAACTCATCGACACCTACTGCGGAGCCGACGGTTACAGCCCCTGCCGTTGCCCCACCACTGACGCCAGCGGCAAAAACCGCAGAAGAGAAGGACGCTGCGGCACCGCCGCGCCGCGGAGAATGCTTTGTTCAGGCTGAGATAACGTCGAAAGCGCCCGAGGCTCAAACACCTGCGTCCGATGATGAATCTCAGGAAGCCGAGACTTCCTTCCGCTGCGCGCGACGCGGGAGGAGACGTCCCCGGCGCCTGCCACGAGTAACTTCTTTGTCCGCGACGAGCCGCCCGCCGAGAAAGAGCCTGTTCACGCCGCGCCCGCTGAACGTCGCAGTGAGCCATCACTCACCGCTGACCCCAGCAGCCAAGATGAACCGCGTGTTGGTGAACCACCTATCGGTGAGCCACATATCGGTGAAACTGATGCTGCCTGGAGCCCTGAACGTGTCACCGCGCCTGAGCCTGCACGTAAACCTGAGCGTGTCGCCGAGGTGGTTCCTGAGCCCGTTTGGGACGATGAAGAGATGGACGATGAGCTGTATGCGCAGAAGCGTGATAGCGAAGCGCGCTCAGTGGCGCCACCTTCGCCCATGCCACCCCAGCAGCGCGCCAGGAACCCAGCTTTACGCCCGAAGAGAGCGCCCCAGAAGCCGATGAAGGCCCCGCGTTATGAATCGTGGAGCATTTGCAGAGCCAGCGGCCAGCCTTTGAAACGCTTGATGAGCCCGAAGGCGAGGTGCCAAGCCTGCAACTGCTGACACCCGCAGAGCCGCATCAGCCCAATTACAGTGACGAGCAGTTAGCCGATATGGCCGAGTTGCTTGAAGTGCGCCTGCGCGAATACGGCGTAAAAGCGGAAGTCGTGGATACCTGGCCAGGGCCGGTCATCACCCGCTTTGAGATCAAGCCGGCTGCGGGCGTGAAAGTGTCTAAAATCAGTAACCTCGCCAAAGACCTGGCGCGCTCACTGATGGTGAAAAGCGTGCGGGTGGTCGAGGTGATTCCCGGCGCCCTACGGTGGGGATCGAAATTCCCAACCCCAATCGCGCCATGATCCGCCTGCGTGAAGTCATTGACTCTGACCGTTACCAGCAGGAGACCTCGCCGCTCACCATGGCGCTAGGCCAGGATATTGGCGGCAGCCCCGTAGTCGCCAACCTGGGCAAGATGCCCCACCTGTTAGTGGCGGGAACCACAGGCTCCGGTAAGTCGGTGGGTGTGAACGCCATGCTGATCTCGATGCTGCTCAAAGCCAAGCCTAGCGAGCTGAAGCTGATCATGGTCGACCCGAAAATGTTGGAACTGTCGGTGTATGACGGCATTCCCCACCTGCTGGCGCCTGTGGTCACTGATATGAAAGAGGCGGCCAACAGCTTGCGCTGGTGCGTGGCCGAGATGGAGCGCCGCTACAAGCTAATGGCGGCCATGGGGTGCGTAACATCGCGGGCTTCAATGGCCGCCTGGATGAAGCCGAGCGCGCCGGGGCTCAAGTGGCAGACCCGCTCTGGGAGCCGCAGCCCTGGGAAGTGCACCAGCCCCATCCGGTATTGGAGAAATTGCCCTACATCGTCGTGGTGATCGACGAGTTTGCCGATATGTTTATGATCGTCGGTAAAAGGTCGAAGAGCTGATTGCGCGCCTGGCACAAAAGGCCCGTGCCGCGGGTATCCATTTGATTTTGGCGACTCAGCGCCCCTCGGTGGACGTGGTGACGGGCTTGATCAAAGCCAACATTCCATCAAGGATGGCGTTTCAGGTCTCATCCAGAATTGATTCGCGCACCATTCTCGACCAGGGCGGCGCTGAGAGCCTGCTGGGCCATGGCGATATGCTCTACCTGCCCGCGGGCTCAGGGCCGCCTAACCGCATCCACGGTGCCTTCGTGGACGATGACGAAGTGCACCGGGTAGTCGATGACTGGAAGCGCCGTGGTGCTCCCGAGTATATCGAGGAGATTCTCTCTGGTGGTGTCTCTGCCGATGCCTTAACCGGCCTTGAGGCTGAAGGCGTGGATGGCGACGATGCG
This sequence comes from Vreelandella olivaria, assembly GCA_004295565.1. Taxonomy (GTDB): domain Bacteria; phylum Pseudomonadota; class Gammaproteobacteria; order Pseudomonadales; family Halomonadaceae; genus Vreelandella; species Vreelandella olivaria. The sequence goes on from AP019416.1 coordinate 1,404,172, forward strand.
GAGCAGGATGCACTCTACGATGAGGCCGTTCAGTTCGTCACTGAAACGCGCAAAGCCTCGATTTCCGCCGTGCAGCGGCGCTTTAAAATTGGCTATAACCGGGCTGCTCGTCTGGTTGAGGCCATGGAGGGCGCCGGCGTGGTGACCTCTATGGGCTCTAACGGTGCCCGTGAAGTACTTGCGCCGCCCCCGGTGGGGCACTAACCACGCACAATTATGCAATAAGCGTGGAAGTAGCGCCGCAGGTGAAACCCTGCGGCGTTTTCGCGTCTTAACGACACATGGACGGTTAAGCCGACCTCACTGCCTGATGTTTGAGCAATAGTTTTGAGCAGCAGTTTTGAACAACAGTTATTTGGCAACGGTTGCCTAGGGAGATCATATGCGCGATACGCAAACAAAACGTCCGTCATCAATCGGTGCGCCACAACTGGCCTTTGCGGCCAGCGCCTTGGGGTTAACCTTTGGTGCTCCCGCTTGGGCAGAGGATGCTGCCGAACGTTTGACCGAGCGGCTGGATCCGCTTGAGCGCTATCAAGCAAATTTTGAGCAGCAAATTCTGGATGGCAGCGGCGAACGGATGCAGAGCGCGCGCGGCGAGATGTGGTTGTCCCGCCCGGGTATGCTGCGTTGGGAGGTGGAAGCGCCTTACAGTCAAACCGTGGTCTCCGACGGTGAAGATGTGTATATGTACGATCCCGATCTTGAGCAGGTCACCGTTCAGGAGATGGATGATCGGGTCACCCATACACCCGCATTATTGCTGTCGGGAAGCGCAAACGATTTAACCGAGAGCTATGAGGTGTTCTACGAGCAGGAAGGGGGAGAAGATGTCTTTACCCTGGTGCCCATCTCTGCCGATACGCTGTTTGAAGAGTTGAGCATGGTCTTTGAAGGCGAAACGTTAACCGAACTGTGGATGATGGACAGCACCGGCCAGCGCACCGCGATTACCTTTAGCAACATTACCCTCAATGGCAATATCGCCCGGGACATGTTTGATTTTGAGATCCCTGAAGGCACCGATGTCATTCGCGAAGAGCTTTAAGGGTGAGGAGTGAATGGTGAGGAGTTGGTAAAGAGTTGCTGGAGGGTGGCGGTTCATCAATAACCTGTCACTGTGTTAACCATCAGGCGCCTTAGGGCGCCTGATCTGCTTCCTGGTCAAGGTTTTCCCGCCACGCCATGATTTCCCCAAAGCGCTTCTCCTGCCCGATGGCGCTCGGCTTGAAAAAAGTCGGCCTTAGGCAGCTCTTCAGGCCAGCAGTCGTGGGCGCTGCCCGCTGGATAGCCGTCTGGTTCGTTGTGCGCATAACGATAGCCTTCGCCATGACCCAACTGCTCCATCAGCTTAGTGGGGCGTTGCGCAGGTACGTTGGTACCTCCACCTGGGGCTGCTGTCGCACATACTGCTTGGCTTCACTCCAGGCGCGGTCTATTCGGTTGCTTTTGGGCGCCACTGCCAAATGGATCGCCGCATGGGCAATCGCCCGTTGGCCTTCGTAATCACCCAAGCGCAGATAGGCATCCCACGCCGCAATCACCAGCGGTAGGGCGCGGGGATCGGCATTGCCGACATCCTCTGAGGCAATGGCGGTCAGCCTGCGTACCACGTCAAGCGGGTCACCGCCGCCCTGCATAAAGCGCGCCATATAAAGCAAGGCCGCATTGGGGCGCGAAGAGCGTATCGATTTATGAATCGCCGAAAGCAGGTCGTAATAGGCATCGCCCTGTTTATCGAAGGCGCTGGCCTGATGGCCTATTACATCGGCGAGCACCTCTTTATGCAGCACTTCGCGATCCGCTTCCTGAGTAGCGAAATCGCAGGCGGTTTCCAGTAGCCCCAACGCCCGTCGTGCGTCGCCAGCACTGGCGTGGGCCAGTGCGGTTAATACGTCATCATCCACCTGAATATCACGCTTGCCCAGCCCTCGTTCAACGTCGCTGAGCGCCTGACGCATCACCGTGATCAGCTCCTCCTGAGTGAGTGATTTCAGTACGTAAACCCGCGCGCGGGAGAGCAGCGCCGAATTGACTTCAAAGGAGGGATTTTCGGTGGTAGCACCAATCAGCGTTAACAGCCCCGACTCCACATGGGGCAGCAAAGCGTCCTGTTGACTCTTGTTCAGGCGGTGAATCTCATCTAAAAGAGAATAACCGTGGAGGACATCTGTTGGGCGCGCTCCACCACGGCACGAATCTCTTTACGCCAGCCATCACCGCGCTGAGGTGTTCTAGATGCGCTTGGGAAGCTCTGGCTAACAGCTCAGCCAGCGTGGTTTTGCCGACCCTGGTGGCCCCATAGAATCATTGAGCGCACTACGCCCGATTCCGCCATGCGGCGGAGAGGTTTATCTGGCCCCACCAGTGCCTGCTGGCCCACATAATCGTCTAATTGGCGTGGGCGCATACGAAAGGCTAACGGGGCATCGTCAGATGGTGTTGCCTCGGCACTATCAAAAGATCCATGTAAGCTTCCGTTGTAAATCAGTACGTTGAGCAACAAATTGCCAACAAGTTTAGGTGGTAAACTGCGCCTTAGCGAACTACCTTTGGCGTAACCTATCAGAAAGATACACTTGCTAGGATAACGCTAGAGGGGCATTGTTTATGATAACCGTTGTTGATAACCCCTGTTGATAACCCCGATAGTTACGACACGCTTAGGTTACGATATGTTTTAGCGTCACAGCATGTTTGTTACCTCGCGCTTATTATCGCATGCCGTCAATCACGAAGGCACGACGGTAGGCATGACACAATAAAAGGAGACAGTTCGATGTTAAACCAACTGCGTCTAGATCATGCCAACATGGCGAGATTACTCCATGTCCTGCAGCTTAAGCAGAAAACCCTGGCCCAAGGTGAGCGGCCCAACTTTCAGCTTATGCGCGAGGTCGTCGACTATATTTTGTCCTATATGGATGGTTTTGCAGCCCCTCTTGAACGCGTCTGCGTGGAGCGATTGCAAACCCAGGCCCCAGAGCATATTGCCCTTACCGAGCAGATGGCGAATGACTATCGTGAGCTAAAGCCGCGCTTACAGCGCCTCTCCAACGACATCGACATGGTGTTAATGGATAACATCATTCCGATGGATCGCTTTGCCGATGACTTAAAAGATTATTTGGAAGCGCATCGTGCCTATTTGCGTCACGAACGCGAGGGGCTGTTCCCGCTGATTGACGAGCATTTTAGCGAGGAAGATATGGAAGAGCTGCGTCAGGCGCTCCCCGAAGGCGCAGAGAAAGAGCTGGAGCGCCTACAGGACGCTTATCCCGAGCTATACTCCGAACTGCGTGGGGCAGATGTCCCGGCGGTATAGTCAAAAGCGTCTCGACAGGGGGAATTCGCCCGCTGAAGCGACCTACCACCATAGCCTTGAGCCTAGTGAGATGAAGTGGTGCTTCCAGCCATTGTGGGAGGGAGCTTTAGCTCGCGAATGTGTTGGCTAACAGCCTGATGAGGCTGAGGTGTGCTTTCAGCACTCTAAAGTCGAACCTCACAAGCTATTAAATGGGAATTATTGATAATGTGCGATTGGCTCTGACAGGTAGCAGCAATTGCTAAAATCATGGACGGAGCATGCTAAAATAGCGGCTCCGTTTTTTTCAGGCAGAGCCATGAAAGGCAGAGTCATGATAGGCCCCGTGTTAATTTTTGATTCCGGTGTCGGCGGCCTGTCGGTGGCGCAGTCGCTACGCCAACACTACCCTGACGCTGCGCTCTGCTATGCCTGTGATAATGCTTGGTTACCCTATGGGCTGCGCGAAGACGCTGCCCTGACCGAGCGCATTGTAGCGGTGTGTCGCGCCGCGGTAGCAGCGTGCAAGCCGAGTGTTTTGGTCGTCGCCTGTAATACCGCGAGTACTCTGGCGCTGGAAAATTTGCGCGCGCAGTTGGCGATCCCTGTCGTCGGTACCGTGCCCGCTATCAAACCTGCCGCAGCGATCAGCCAAACACGCCATATTGGGCTGTTAGCCACCAAGGCTACGGTAGGGAGGCCCTACACCCAGCGTTTAATTGATAGCTTTGCCAGCGACTGTGTGATTACTCGCGTCGCCGCCGATGCTTTGGTGGTCGAAGCGGAAGCATACTTGGCTGGTGTCACCCCCAATATTGATCGTATGCAGGTGGCGCTGGCGCCGTTATGGCACGCCGTTGCACCTCCATCATCTGCGCATTGTTTATCGCCTGATCATCAGGCGCTGGATACCCCAGAGCTAGATACAGTGGTACTGGGCTGCACTCACTTTCCGCTGCTAAAGCCATGGCTCACGCAGCTGGCTCCCGTGCCGCTACATTGGGTCGACTCCGGCGATGCCATTGCCCGGCGGGTTGGGCAAGTTGTCGCTGAGCTATATAGCGACCAGCAGGACGGTCGCTGCTTTACCACTGCCCCTGCTGCCAACCTCACCGCTGGCTTAGCCCGCTATGGGTTTCAGGCGTCCCAATTGCTTAATGTGGGCGACTGAACACTATTGACTACTATTGCTGACCGAATTATTCAAAGGAGCAGCCTTGGCTATCCCCGTTGTAGAACCTGAACGTTACGCTGAGCAGTTAGCCGCCAAACGCGACTACCTGGAAAGTACCTTTGCCGCTTTTCAGCCACCGGCGTTAGAGGTGTTTGAATCGCCGCCGGGCTACTACCGTCAGCGCTGCGAGTTTCGCATATGGCACGAAGAGGACGACCTCTTCTACGCCATGTTCGAGGTAGACCCTGAGAACCCGAAGAACAAGCGGGTGGTTCGGTTAGATCAGTACGCAGTCGCCAGTGAACGCATCAATCAGCTAATGCCGCAGCTGCGAGAGGCCTGCCTGCGCTCTGACGAGCTGCGTCGGCGGTTGTTCCAGGTGGAGTTTTTAACCACGCTATCGGGGAGGCGCTGGTAACGCTGATTTACCACCGTCCGTTAGGCGAGGAGTGGGAGCGAGAAGCCCGCGCTCTGGAAGTTGAGCTAGGCATTATGATTATTGGCCGCTCCCGCAAGCAGCGCATCGTGCTGAGCCGTGATCACGTATGGGAACGCCTTGAAGTAGATGGCCGCACGCTGCACTACCAGCAGGTGGAAAACAGTTTTACCCAACCCAATGCGCACATCTGCCAAAAAATGCTCAGTTGGGCGCGGGAAGTGACCGCTGGTCATCAACAGGCGGATCTGGTCGAACTCTATTGCGGTAACGGCAATTTCACCATTGCCCTGGCGGATAACTTCCGTCGTGTGCTGGCCACGGAAATTTCCCGCACCTCTGTGGCCAGTGCCAACGTTAATCTGGAAGCCAATGGGGTAACCAACGCCCGGATTGGTCGTATGTCAGCCGAGGAGTTTTCTCAGGCGCTGAAGGGTGAAAAAAGCCGGGCAACGCGTGGCGGAAATGGCGTTGGAAGAGTACGCTTTTTCCACCGTGTTGGTGGATCCGCCGCGTGCCGGTCTAGACGAGCAGAGCTGTGAGCAACTCAGCGAGTACGCTCAGATCGTCTATATTTCATGCAACCCAGCCACGCTAGCTGAAAACTTGACCATACTGACCCATACCCATCGGATAGAACGTTTTGCGCTATTTGACCAGTTTCCGTTTACCGACCACTGTGAGTGTGGAGTGCTGTTAACGCGGCGGGTGGTCGAGTAAGTATACGACCTAATGCGTAAACGGTATGTGCCATGAACAACACGTCAGGTGATTAGGGACGCGACGATAGGTAGCGTAAGCTAGCCGTTATGTTGGCCTAAAGGCCTATTGTCCTTCGTTTTTGGCCGTTTAATGGCCCAGGCAGTCGAGGTGATGGATGCACTACGTTGCGATTGAAGAGAGTCGGCAGGATCTTTTGAAGCAGCTCCATGAGCGGTTAAATGCGCGGTTAGACCCCGCTCGCGCCGCCACGGTGGATGCTTTTGCTCGGCACTTTTATGCCACCGTGCCGGTGGAAGACCTAGTGGATCGTCGCCTGGACGATCTGTATGGCGCAACGCTGTCGGTCTGGCAGTTTTTGCAGCATCATGACCCGCGAAGCCCCAAGGTACGGGTATTTAACCCGGATTTTGAAGAGCATGGCTGGCAGTCGACGCATACCTTTGTCGCCGTTCTTCACGAAGATATGCCGTTTCTGGTCGATTCGGTGCGTATCGAGCTCAACCGCCGCGGCTTGACCGTGCACGCCATTCAAAACGCCGTGCTGGCGGTCGCCCGTGATGAGCGCCATCAGCTACAGGCGCTGGCCTCGCCCAGGGCAGAAAACGCGCCAGAAGCGCGCGAGTCGCTGATTGTGATTGAGGTAGATCGGCATACCGATGTGGCGTTCCTCGAGAAAATTGAAAGCAATCTAAATGACGTGCTTCGCGATGTACGTACCGCCGTGGGTGATTTCGATGCCATGTGTTCGCAAATCACCGCATCGATTCAAGAACTCGAGAAAAACTGCCCGCCGCAGATTGACCCAGATGACCACGAAGAGGCGATTGCCTTTTTGGAGTGGATGCTCAAGGACAACTTTACGTTCCTGGGCTATGACGAGTATCTGCTCGAAGGTGGCGAGTTAAAGCGTGACGCGGATAGCGTGCTGGGCGTGTTCCGCCTGGATCAGCCGCGCTACTGCGAGCGGATTCGCACCGAGGAGGGGTGGACGAACATAACGATTATGTGTTGGTACCGCAGCTACTGTCGTTTGCCAAAAGCGCCCACCACTCCCGGGTACACCGCCCTACCTATCCTGACTACATCACCGTTGACCGTTACGACGACGACGGCAATGTGATTGGTGAGCGGCGATTCTTTGGTCTGTTTACCTCCACGGTATATAACGAGTCGCCGCGCAATATTCCGCTGCTGCGCCGCAAGCTAAAAGCGGTGATGGATATTGCCGGATTCAACCCCAAGGGCACAACGGCAAACAGCTACTCCAGGTGCTGGAAGTCTACCCCGGGATGATCTGTTCCAGATTGATACCGAGTCACTGGCCAGTACTGCGCTGGGTATTCTCAATATCCGCGAGCGCCGCCAGGTGCGACTGTTTATCCGCGCGGATATCAGCGGTAAGTTCTACTCCTGCCTGGTATTTGTACCCCGTGACGTGTTCTCCACGGATCTGCGCCAGCGGATTCAAAACGTGCTGTGCGACGAGTTAGACGCCCACTTTGGCGACTTCAATACTTATTTGTCTGAATCAGTGCTGGCGCGTATTCAGTTGATTCTGCGCTTTAATGGCGACGCACCCAGCGACTACGACCTCAAGCGTTTGGAGAGCAAAGTGTCGCGGCTGGCGCGCAGTTGGCGCGACGAGCTGCAGAACGCCATGATCGAAGGCTTCGGTGAAGAGCGCGCCAACAACCTGATGGATCAATTCCGCGAGGCATTCTCGGCCAGCTACCGTGAAGACTTCTCCGCCCGCACCGCGGTATTCGATGTTCAGCACCTGCTGACACTGGATAGCGAGAACGATCTCTCGCTGTCGCTCTATCGGCCACTAGAAGAGCAGGGTGGCGGCGTTAACCTGAAGCTGTTCCACCGTGAATCGCAGATACCGCTCTCTGACGTGCTGCCGATGATGGAGAATCTCGGCCTGCGCGTGATCGGCGAGCGCCCCTACGATATTAACGCCCCTGAACAGCGCTACTGGATTCACGATTTCGAGCTAGAGCATAGCGGTGCGGACGTCAGCCTGGGCGATATGCGCGATGTATTCACGGAAGCGTTTAAGCGCATTTGGAGTGGCGAAGCCGACAACGATGCCTTTAACCGCCTGATCATCGGCGCTGGGCTGGATTGGCGCGAAGTGGCCATGCTGCGTGGCTATGCACGTTATTTGAAACAGATCCGCTTCGGCATGTCCCAGGACTATATTGCGGCCACGCTGGCCAACTATCCGGGCATTACCCGTGAGCTGGTTGAGCTATTTCGCCTGCGCTTTAATCCTGAGCGCCAGAGCCATGCCACCGATGAGTGCATCGCCAGCTTAAATGAGCGCTTGGAAGGGGTGGCCAGCCTTAACGACGACCAGTTGCTGCGCCGCTTTATGGAGCTGATCCTTGCCACCCTGCGTACCAACTACTACCAGCTTGCTGAGGGTGGGCGCTTTAAGGATTACATCGCCTATAAACTGGAGCCTTCAAAGGTCACCGGCATGCCCAAGCCGCGGCCGATGTTTGAGATTTTGTCTGCTCGCCGCGGGTGGAAGGTGTTCACCTGCGTGGCGGCAAAGTGGCCCGCGGCGGCTTGCGCTGGTCGGATCGCTTTGAAGATTACCGCACCGAAGTGCTGGGGCTGGTGAAAGCGCAGCAGGTGAAGAACGCCGTTATCGTCCCAGTGGGCGCTAAAGGCGGCTTTGTGTGTAAACGCATGCCGGAAAATGCCAGCCGTGATGTCGTCCAGAAAGAGGGCATCGCCTGTTACCAAATCTTTATCCGTGCGCTGCTGGATGTCACCGATAATCTGGTGGGCGGCGATGTTGTGCCACCGGAAAATGTCGTCCGCCACGATGAGGACGATGCTTACCTCGTCGTAGCCGCCGACAAAGGCACCGCTACCTTCTCTGATATTGCCAACGAGATATCCATTGAGTATGGCCACTGGCTGGTGATGCCTTTGCCTCCGGCGGTGCCAACGGCTATGACCATAAAAAAATGGGGATCACCGCGCGGGGTGCCTGGGAGTCGGTTAAACGCCACTTCAAGAATCTCGATGTGGATACCCAGCGCGATCTGTTTAGCGTGGTGGGGATCGGCGATATGGCCGGCGATGTGTTTGGTAACGGCATGCTGCTCTCCGACAAGATTCAGCTGGTGGGCGCCTTTAACCACCTGCATATCTTTGTCGACCCCAACCCGGATGCCGAGGCGTCGTTTGCTGAGCGCAAGCGATTGTTTGCATTGCCGCGCTCCAGCTGGGAAGACTACAGTCAGGAACTGATCTCCGCCGGTGGCGGCATCTTTAGCCGTAGCGCCAAGTCGATTGCTATCACGCCTGAGATGCAGCAGGTTTTTGGTATCAAAGAGGAGCGCCTGTCGCCTAATGAACTGATCCGCGCCATGCTCAAATCCAAGGTGGACTTGATCTGGAACGGCGGTATCGGTACCTACGTGAAGGGCTCTGACGAAACCGATGCCGATGTGGGTGACAAAGCCAACGACACCCTACGCATCAACGGCAACGACTTGAACTGCCGGGTGGTCGGCGAGGGCGGCAACCTTGGTTTGACCCAGCGCGGGCGCATGGAAGCCGCTGCCAAGGGCGTACGCGTTTACACCGATTTCATTGATAACGCGGGCGGGGTGAACTGCTCTGACCACGAGGTCAATATCAAGATCCTGATCGATGAAGTGGTCAAACGCGGCGACATGACCGACAAGCAGCGTAATCAGCTGCTGGCGGAAATGACCGACGAGGTGGGGGATCTGGTCATCCTGGATAACTACCGCCAAAGTCAGGCGCTGGATCTGTCGGCCATCCTTTCCGATTATTCGATGGGCCCTTATCGCCGTTTTATCAGCGAACTGGAAGCATCCGGGCAAATTGATCGTGAGCTGGAGTTCCTGCCCACCGATGAGGTGCTCAAAGAGCGCACCAGCAACGGTCAAGGGATGCGCCTGCCGGAGCTGTCGGTACTGATCTCCTACGCCAAGAGCACCTTGAAAGGTGACTTGATCACCTCTGACGTACCGGACGATCAATATATTCACCGTCACCTGGAGCGGCTGTTCCCATCAGTGCTGGTGGAGCGCTTTAAAGACGAGATGTACGAGCACCGTCTTAAGCGTGAAATCGTCGCTACCCAGGTCGCCAACGATCTGGTTGACCATATGGGGATCGTCTTTGTTCGCCGCCTGATGGACTCCACTGGCGCAGGGCGCGCGGATATCGCGCGAGCCTACATTGTGGCTCGGGATAGCTTTAACTTGCCTAGCCTCTGGGCGCAAATTGAAGCCCTCGATAACCAGGTGCCCAACCGCATTCAGTACTCGATGATGCTCGATCTGATGCGCTTGATCCGCCGAGCCACACGCTGGTTTGTGCGTCAGCACCTGGGGCTCTCGACCCAGGACACCATTGAGTACTTTGCTCCCCGCCTGGCGCAGTTGCAGGAAGGCATAGGTGAGCTACTCAGTGGTGAAGAGCTTAGCGCCTGGGATAGCCGCCGTGACGAGCTGCTGGAAGCGGGGGTACCCGAGGCCCTGGCGTCGACTGTTGCGGCGTCATCGAGCCTTTACGCCGGGCTGGGTATTATCCAAGCGGCGCGCCTGACCAATGAAAAACCCCAGCGGGTAGCGGAAGTGCTGTACGAAATTGGCAGCCGCCTGGAACTGCCGTGGATGATTCAGCAGGTAACCCAGCTGGAAGTGCGCGACGCCTGGCAGGCTCAAGCGCGGGAAACCTTCCGGGATGATATCGAGCGTCAGCAGCTTGCACTGACCACCAGTGTGCTGAAACTCGATGCCGGTAGCCGCGATACCCAGGAGCGGGTGGCGCAGTGGCTGGATCAGCACGCTGACCTGCATCGTCGCTGGTGTCGCCTTATCGAAGAAGTGCGTGGCGGCAGTGAGGGTGGCTTTGCCCTGTTTGCGGTTGCGGTACGCGAGCTGGTGGATCTTGCCGAGAGCGATAGCGAGGCATAACGCCCCAGCGTTTATAGCGTGCCTTGTTGCATGAAGCGTGTCGGCTTGTTTAAAGCGTGTCCTGGTTCTCCACCGGGGTGCGCTTTATTGCGTTATACTGGCGGCCGTTTTCGCACCGTGTCCGTTTTGATCCTGTTCCAAGAGACTTACCATGTACAACCTCGCTCGCTCGATTTTCTTTCGCGTTGATCCAGAAAGATCCCACGGCATGGCGCTGGGCGCATTGGATGCGCTGCATCGCTTGGGCGGCGTAACACGGCTATTTGGACGCCCGGTCAATGATCCTGTCGAGCTGATGGGGCTGAGGTTTGCCAATCGGGTGGGGTTAGCCGCCGGGCTGGATAAGAATGCTGACCATCTGGATGCTCTGGGCGCGCTGGGCTTTGGCTTTGTCGAAGTAGGCACCGTCACGCCCAAGCCGCAACCCGGTAACCCCAAGCCCCGACTGTTTCGCCTGGCGCAGCACGAGGCGATCATCAACCGCTTTGGGTTTAACAACAAAGGGGTAGGGCACCTGATCCAGCAGGTTAAACAGCGCCACTACGGCGGCATTGTGGGCATCAATATTGGTAAGAACCTCACCACCTCGGTAGATCAGGCGTTGGATGATTACCTGGTGTGTTTAGACGCGGTGCACCCGTATGCGGACTACATTGCTGTGAATGTCTCGTCACCCAATACCCCAGGGCTGCGCAGCCTACAGTTTGGCGAACAGTTGGATGCGCTATTGGGGCCGATTCGAGCACGCGCCACAGAGCTCAATGGCCAAACGGGCCGCAACGTACCATTGCTGATTAAGATTGCCCCGGATATGAGCGCTGAAGAAGTAGCCTTAATGGCGGCAAGTATCGAGCGCAACGCCCTTGATGGCGTGATTGCTACTAATACCACGGTTTCCCGTGAGGCCGTGCAGGGCGATCCCCAAGCGGATGAGGCCGGCGGGCTCTCTGGGAAACCGGTCTTTGAGGCATCCAATCGTGTGATTCGCCAACTGCGTGAGCATCTTCCCTCGCTGCCGATAATCGGCGTTGGCGGTATCGATAGTGCCGCTGCCGCTCAGGCCAAAATCGCCGCTGGAGCAGATTTAGTACAGCTCTATTCAGGCTTGATCTACCAAGGCCCGAAGCTGGTGGGGAGTGCGCCAGAGCATTAAAGGCTTTAACGACTGAAGCGCCAGCCGCTGGGACGCCAGCCGCTGGGACGCCAGCCGCTGGAACGCCAGCCGATAAAAAGCCCACCGATTAAAGTGGGCTCACTTGAAACCTTCGTTCAGACGTAAAGAAAAATAAAACGTTAAGTCATGACCATGGGATTTTTGTGGATACCGGAGATGCCGGTCATTCCATCCCACTGGTCGCCGCGACCTTCACGCCAACCGCTCATCCAGTATTCGCGTAAATTGATATCTTGACTGGGACAGTCATCACGAGAACGACCCGATACACCCGCTTTGTAGCCGTGGACATAAGCCCGCTGGAAGCGATCACGTTTTGCCGTTTCATTGGCTAACCTCTTTTCACGAAAGCCTTTGATAAGAAATAGGATATTGTCGAATCTATTCGCAAAACATGTCCGAAAATATCCATTATTCCGAGAGCTTGCTTCAAGAGCGAGTCGCCGCCTCAACTCCAATGTCTAGCACTCACGAGCTGAACGGGTCGAGTGGCGATCTCATTCAAATCATAGGCCGAGTCTTAAATCGACCCTGACAGGTAACGCATGCGTTTTTCAGTAGCTACTCTCTTATTGTTAGACCATGATGGGGTCATCTGTCGACTACCAATTTGTCATAAAACGTAAACTCATTTGTTATATACAGGAATTCCGCGCCTTTCGGTGCCGCTATTATCATGATCGAGTCGAACCAAACCGCTCCGCTAAATTTGCTTGCCACCTGCCCCAAAGGCATCGAAGGCCTGCTCCACGATGAACTCATAGCGCTGGGCGCCACGCCGGGCAAAACCACGGTGTCTGGGGTGTACTTCACTGCCAGTCAGGCCATTGCCTACCGCGTATGCCTATGGTCACGATTAGCTAACCGGGTGATTTTAACCCTGGTGCGCGAATCGATGATCGACACCGCCGAGCAGGTGCGCGATGTCGTCGCACGCATTGCCTGGACGCAGCACTTGGCGCCAGGTAACACGCTGGCGGTGGATTTCCACGGCCGCAGCGAACAGATTCGCCACACCCGCTTTGGCGCGCAAACCGTTAAAGACGGTGTGGTTGATGCTCTGCAGTTGGCCGGGCAGGAACGCCCCAATGTTGATACCAAAACCCCGGATCTGCGCATCTACGCACATTTGCACCGTATGAACTTGACCATTGGGCTGGATCTCTCTGGGGAAAGCCTGCACCGCCGAGGCTATCGCCGGGATGTGGGCCATGCGCCGCTAAAGAGAACTTGGCCGCTGCACTGTTAGTGCGTGCGGGTTGGCCAGAGCGCTTAAAGGCGGGAGAGCCATTGATTGATCCGCTGTGCGGCGCAGGCACGCTGCTCATTGAAGCCGCCATGATGGCCGCCGACCAGGCGCCAAACCTGAACCGCGAACGGTTCGGTTTTCACGGTTGGGCAGGGCATGATGACGAGGCGTGGCGGGAGCAGAAGCGTGAAGCCGAAGCGCGCGCGTCGATTGGCCGTAAGCGCTGCAAAGCCCAGCTATTAGGCTTCGACCAGAGCCCGGCAGCGCTCAATGCGGCGAAAGCCAATGCCATGCGCGCAGGCATTCCAGCCTTGATTACCCTCCATGGGCAGAGCCTTGCCCAACTTACTCGGCCCGAAACACTCACCGCCGAACGTGGCCTGCTGATCACCAATCCTCCTTACGGCGAACGGCTGGGCGAGCTGCCTGAACTGGTGCGTCTCTACGCTCAGCTGGGTGAGAAAGCCAAAGCGCTATTCCCTGGCTGGACGCTGGCGGTATTTACCGGTAATCCCGATCTCGGCCACCGGCTGGGGATGCGTGCGCACAAACAGTACGCACTTAAAAACGGTGCCTTGGATGCCAAGCTGCTGCTTATGGAGGTGGGGGCGCCGAGCACCTGCCTGCCGTTAGCGATACAAAGCCTGTTCAGAGCGAGAGCGGTGCAGTGGCGGCGCCTAGTGAAGAGGTTAGCGAAGAGCACACGGCTCATAAAAACCAAGACAATGCCCAGATGTTTGCCAATCGGCTGATCAAAAATCAGAAGCGGCTGAAAAAGTGGCTGAAGCAGAGCGGCGAAACCAGCTATCGCGTCTATGACGCCGATATGCCCGAGTACGCTTTGGCGGTGGATCGCTACGGTGATCGCGTGCATGTGCAGGAGTACGCGGCGCCCAGTTCGGTCAATCCGGCTCAGGCGCAAAAGCGCTTATACGATGCCCTGGAGGTTATGCCCGAGGCGCTCAATGTTGATGCCAGCAAGATCTATATCAAACGCCGCGAACGCCAAACCGGCAGCGCCCAGTATCAAAAGCGTGCCGCTAGTGGCGAGCGTTTTGAGGTGCAGGAGGGTGAAGCTCGGCTCTGGGTGAACCTGCGTGATTACCTGGATACCGGGCTGTTTCTTGACCACCGACCGGTACGGCGGATGCTGGGCGAAATGGCTCGCGGCAAGCGCTTTTGAACCTGTTCTGCTACACCGCTACGGCAACGGTGCAGGCGGCGTTAGGCGGCGCTAGCGACAGCGTCAGCGTAGACATGTCCAACACCTACCTGGAGTGGGCGAAAGATAACTTTGCGCTCAATAAGCTGGACACCCGCTTGCATCGTGTGGTGCGGGATGACTGTTTCCGTTGGCTGGAGACCGCTAACGCCGAATTCGATTTGATCTTTATGGATCCACCGACATTCTCAAACTCCAAGAAAATGCGCGATACTCTCGACGTACAGCGTGATCATCCGCGGCTTGTGGAGCTGGCGATGGCGCGATTGGCGCCCGGAGGCACGTTAGTGTTTTCTAATAACCAGCGCCGCTTTAAACTGGATGAAGCACTCAGCGAGCACTACGTCGTTGAGGATATCACCGGGCGCAGTTTCGACCCCGATTTTCAGCGGCGCACTAACCTACACCATGTGTTTTTACTTCGACATAAGGCGCCATAAGAGAGCTCTTGCATGATTCAGCTATCGCTTTATACAACGATGGGCTGCCACCTGTGCAGCCAATTAGAAGCGCTGGTGACCGCACTGACGAATCAAAAGTGTGGCTGCACCATATCGAGATTAGTGACGACGAAGCGCTGGTTGAACGCTACGGCGTGCGGATACCGGTGATCGTGGATGGTGAAGGCAATGAGCTGGATTGTGGCTTTGAGTTAGAGCGTTTAAGCGCCTGGTTGCGCGAGCGCGGCTGGCTGGATGAAGCGGCGCTGGCAGAGTTAACGGCGCTACCCGACACTACGCCGCCTAAAGGCGCCCATAAGCGCGATGGGCGACGTTTTCTGGGTTAAAACCGGGGCGAGTGAGGCGGCTAAAGCACATCCAGCAGCGAGAGCTGGCGCATGGCTTCCTGGCCTTCAGGCGTATGGTCGGCCACTTCCAGTACCTTGCGAAAACCCCGTGAGGACTGGATAGTGGTCTCGTCCTCCAACCACATATGGGCTTGATCCAGCGTATCGGCTAGCTGATGTTTCAGTCCACCAAACTGGGTGCCGATTTGGCCCCAGGCACGGCTGAAAATCCAGTCACCAAACATATCCTGGTGAATATGAACCAACACATAGTCATGGTTGGTTTCCCAGCGTACGATCACAACACTCTCCTTACTTAGCCTTTAAAAGATAGCCTTTAAACACGCCTGCCCATCAAGCCGTCGCGGGCGTATTGTAAAGCCCGGATACCAAAACGCCTATGAAACTTATCGTCGACGCCAATATCCCCGCTGCCGAACGCTGTTTCGGCCATTTCGGTTCGCTCACCCGCGTGCCTGGGCGGGAGATAAATGCCGCCCACCTGCAGAATGCTGATGCGCTTATCGTGCGTTCGATTACCCAGGTCAACGATCAGCTAATTGCCGATAGCCCCGTGCGCTTTGTGGGTACTTGCACCATCGGCATGGATCATATCGATCAGGCAGCGCTTGCCCAGCGCGATGTCGCCTTCGCCAGTGCGCCAGGCT
Organism: Vreelandella olivaria; assembly: GCA_004295565.1. Classification (GTDB taxonomy): domain Bacteria; phylum Pseudomonadota; class Gammaproteobacteria; order Pseudomonadales; family Halomonadaceae; genus Vreelandella; species Vreelandella olivaria. Next base: position 1,419,882 of record AP019416.1, read on the forward strand.
GCAACGCCGAAGCGGTGGTGGATTATGTACTGAGCAGCCTACTGACGCTTGCAGAACGGGATGGTTGGTTATTGAGCGAGCGCACAGTGGGCGTTGTGGGGGTGGGTAATGTAGGCAGCCGACTCCAGGCGCGACTAACCGCCATGGGCGTGGCAACGATGGTCTGTGACCCCCCGCGAGCAGAAGTGGAGTCGCAGCAAGGGTTTCACTCCTTAGATGCTCTAATCGAGCGCTCTGACGTGCTCTGCCTGCATACACCGTTGACCCAAGCTGGCCCTCACGCGACCTACCAACTGCTCAATGCCCAGCGCATTGAGGAGTTGGCACCGGTTGTGTGCTGCTCAATGCGGGGCGTGGCGACTGTGTGGATGGCTTAGCGCTGCGTAGTCGTTTGGCGAGCAAGGGCGATATCAGTGCGGTACTGGACGTCTGGGAAGAGGAGCCCGGTATCGACGCAGGCTTGCGTGATCTGGTCTCTTTAGCCACGCCACATATTGCCGGGCATAGCCTGGACGGTAAGCTACGCGGCACCTGGATGATTCAGCAGGCGCTGGCCCGCCACTGCGACCAGCCCAGCGAGTTGACGTTTGCTGATATCTGCCCATCACCCGCCCTCGCGTCGCTGCATTTGCAGCGCGCGCTACCTGGAAGATGCCCTGCGGCTCTGTATGCGAGCGGTATATGACGTGCGCCGCGACCACGATGCGCTTCAGCGCCAAACGCAGCATCACGGTATGCGCAAAGGCTTTGATGACTGCCGCGCCAACTACCCGCTGCGGCGTGAATTCGCCACGCTCAATGTGCAGCTATCAGGGGAGGCGTTAGTGCTAGAAGGTATCTTGCGTGGGGCAGGGTTTAATGTGAGTAGCAACTAAATGATAGAGAGTGTAAGTGCTTGCAGTGCCTGAACGTACTTGTTTCGAGATGCAAAAGAAAGCTAGACATTTGTAATCACGAGTGTATTTATGAGTACGAATAAACCGTTATTAGAGCAATTTTGACGCTTTGGTGTTCTGACGCTATAGTGATAAAACGTTACGGAATTTGGAAAACATCATGAGTGAGACATCGAAGCGTTCCACAGTTTATTTTGATCCTCAGTTACACGCTGCGTTGCGGTTGAAGTCAGCACATACGCATCGTTCGGTATCAGATATTGTTAACGATGCTGTTCGTATGGCACTTGCTGAGACCAAGAAGATTTGGCGGCATTCGAGGAACGGGTTTCCGAGCCAACAGTAAGCTATGAAGCGTTCCTGGACGATTTGAAGGCCCATGGCAAATTATAAGCTTGTCTTCAAGAAATCTGTTTCCAAAGATTTTCGGCCAATTCCTAACAAAGACGTGACCCGCATTCTTCAGCGTATAGAGGAATTACAGGAAGATCCCCGCCCTATCGGTAGTGAAAAGCTTTCAGGGCAAGAGCGCTACCGCATTCGGCAGGGTGTCTATAGAATCATATATGAAGTAGTAGATGAGCTTCTTATCGTGACTGTCGTAAAGGTTGGGCACCGAAAGCATGTCTATAAGCGTAGCTAACGCTTCTGATGTCAAACCCAATACATAATAAGGCCCGCAGATGCGGGCCTTATTATGTATGGAGCTACTGAAAAACTTACTGACGATAAGCGGCTTCTTTCAATGCGCGGATACGTTCATCCAGCGGCGGGTGGCTGGCAAACATTTTCTCCACCAGCGAACGCGTTTGCCCTTTGGTGATGGCCATGGCGCGCAGCGTATCGGGCATTTGATCGGGCATTTCGGTTTCGGTTTTCAGGCGCGCCAGGGCACTCACCATCGCGTTGGTGCCCGCTAAGCGCGCACCTGCTTCGTCTGCGCGGTACTCGCGGTAGCGGGAGAACCAGGCAACGATTGCCGAGGCAAGAAGCCCAAATACAATCTCCGCGACCATGACTACCGCGAAGTAGCCCATAAAGCCCAGGCCACCACCGCCTTCGCTGCGGCTGCGTAGGAAGTTATCCACTAGGTGCGCCACTACCCGGGCAAAGAACATCACAAAGGTGTTCACCACGCCCTGAATCAGCGCCAGGGTGACCATATCGCCGTTAGCGACGTGACCAATTTCGTGAGCCAGTACGGCACGCACCTCTTCCGGGCGCATGCGGTTGAGTAGGCCAGCCGAAACGGCCACTAGCGCATCATCTTTGTTCCAACCCGTGGCAAAGGCATTGGACTGCTGAGCAGGGAAAATACCCACTTCCGGGTTTTGATACCCGCCTCGCGAGAGAGCTCGGCGACCGTGTCCAGCAGCCACTGTTCGGTGGAGTTGGAGGGCGTTTCGATAATCACCGTGCCGGTGCTTCGCTTGGCCATCCATTTGGAGATAAACAGCGAAACGATGGAGCCTGCCATGCCGAAGATAAAGCAGAAGATCAGCAGGCTGGTGAAGTTGATGCCCTGGCCGCGCAGGTAGCTTTCTACGCCTAGCAGGCGCAGGGTAATACTGGCGACCAGCAAGACCGCTATATTGGTGCCTAAAAACAGCAGAATTCGCATCATGGTGCAGGTTCTCCCTAAAGTTCATCGAAGCATTGCTAGATTAATGGCTTAGATACGTGCTGTTCATGGCAGTTTCAAGTCATGGCCGTGTCAATGGCTGTTTTAATGCCGGCGCTACTGCCGATAGCGCGACAGGAAATTGGCAAAGCGATCCAGTGCATCACCTAACTGGTCGGCCCAGGGCAGCGTTACAATGCGCACATGATCCGGCTCGGGCCAGTTAAAGGCGGTGCCCTGCACCAGCAGTATTTTTCCTGCAGGAGTAGATCCAATACCATCTGCTGATCGTCTTTGATATTGAACACTTTAGGATCGAGACGCGGAAACGCGTAGAGGGCGCCTTTGGGCTTGACGCAGGAAACCCCGGGGATTGCGTTCAGCTTCTCCACGGTAATATCGCGCTGGGCCAGCAGCCGCCCGCCGGGCAGGATCAGATCATTGATCGACTGATACCCCTAGCGCGGTTTGAATCGCATGCTGGGCAGGCACGTTGGCACACAGGCGCATGGAGGCCAGCATATTCAGCCCCTGGATATAGTCCTGTGCGTTGAGTTTGGCCAAGGTGCCGGAAATAATCATCCAGCCTGAGCGGAACCCGGCACAGCGATAGCTTTGGAGAGACCGTTCATGGTGATGACCAGTTGGTCATCGTCCGCCAGGGCGCCCGTGGCAGTGTGCTCGACGTCGTCATACAGAATCTTGTCGTAGATCTCGTCAGAGAACACCACCAGGTTGTGCTGCTTGGCGATGGCCAGCACCTCTTTACCACGGCGGGGGTAGACCGCGCCAGTGGGGTTGTTGGGGTTGATCAGCACAATGGCGCGGGTGTGGCTGGTGATTTTGGCGCGAATATCCGCCATGTCGGGCGTCCAGTCCGCCTGCTCGTCGCACAGGTAGTGCACCGCGTGGCCACCGGAAAGGTGGGCAGCGGCGGTCCAGAGCGGATAGTCGGGCGCCGGAATCAGCACTTCATCGCCGTCGTTGAGCAGCGCCTGCATGGCCATGACAATCAGTTCAGAGACGCCGTTGCCGATAAAGATATCTTCTATACCTACGCCGGGAATCTGTTTGCGCTGGCACTCCTGCATAATCGCTTTACGGGCAGAGTAGAGGCCCTTGAGTCGCAGTAGCCCTGGGCGGTGGGCAGATTACGCATCACATCCTGAAGAATCTCTTCCGGCGCCTCAAAACCAAAGGGCGCAGGGTTGCCAATGTTTAGCTTGAGGATTCGCTGACCTTCCTCTTCCAGGCGCTTGGCGTGGTCGAGTACCGGGCCGCGAATGTCGTAGCAGACATTGTGCAGCTTATGAGATTTTTTTAACGGTTGTGATTCGTGCGACTGCGGGGTATCCATGAGGTGTCTGTCCAAAAGTAGCTAGAGGCCCAAAAGTGTCCAAAAGCATGAGTGTCTAAAAACAGCGCCTACAAGCCATCGTCGGCTATAGAGCTATTGGGTCATTATGCGTCGGAAAGTGCTTGATTGTCTTCGTCGTTTTGCACGGGCGGCGGAGGAATGTCCGCCGGGTTTCAAGCGTTAGCCTGCCCAGCTTGCCATCACGCAGTTCGTGAAGCAGTACCTCTGCACCGCGGTGTAGATCAACGGCACCGCCGGGACGTAGGCCGCCTCGGCGGGCAGCGATATCTTTAAGATGGCGTTACCGTCGAAGCCAGCAATAGCTAAAAATCGGGCTTTTCGGGCCATCCGCATCAATGTCGTGGGGAATGTCCGGCGCGGCGTAGGGCGGCAGCTCTTTGAGCTTATACCGTTCTGTAAGGGCTTCGGGATAGCGTTTGGCTAGCTCAGCGCTGGTGATAATGGCTACGTCTGTATACTCAATGGCCGTGTCACGAATAGCCCCGGTGGCCGCTAACCGATAGGCGCTGGCCTGGTCTTCAATTTTAGGCCACAACACACCGGGCGTGTCGGTGAGCGCCACACGCCCATCGATGCGCACCTTCTGCTGGCGCTTGGTCACCGCGGGTTCGTTGCCGGTTTTAGCGATTTTTCGCCCGGCCAGGCCGTTAATCAGCGTTGATTTTCCGACATTCGGTATCCCCATCACCATCACGCGTACATCCCGATCAGCACGAACGGCTCCGGCCAGCTCATGGCACAGCTTGGGGATTTTCTTGAGTTCGCGAGTGTTGGTGGTGGTCACCGCCAAGGCGCGCATATTCTCTTGGGCATCAAAATACGCCACCCACTCGGCTGTCCGTTCAGGATCAGCGAGGTCTGCGCGAGAGAATTTTCAGCACCGGCTTGTGGCGGGTTAGCTCGGCCAGCATCGGGTTGGCGCTGGAGTAGGGCAGACGCGCATCGAGTACCTCAATGACCACATCAATTTCAGGCAGCACCTCCTTGATCTGGCGGCGGGCCTTGTTCATATGTCCGGGGAACCAGCCGAGCATGGGTCTCTCCTACAAGTACAAAAAGCGGGCTGCTATTGTAGCACCCGCCTTGCTGGTTTCCTTGTGAGGATTTGGCGCTGATTACTCGTCGGGGTGAAATTCCAGTGAGACTGAGTTGATGCAGTAGCGTAACCCGGTAGTCTCCGGTGGCCCATCGGGAAACACGTGGCCCAGGTGAGCATCGCAGTGGGAACAAACTACCTCCGTGCGCTGCATGCCGTGAGTGGTATCCGTATGCTCCTCAACGCAGCGGCTACCCAGTGGCCGATCAAAGCTTGGCCAGCCGCAGCCAGCATCAAACTTGTGCTCGTTCTCAAACAGTGGCGCGTGGCAGCATACGCAGTGGTAAATGCCCTGGGCGTCGCTAACCTGATAATCACCGGTGAACGGGCGCTCGGTGCCTTTCTCACGCGCTACGCGGTACTGCTCGGGGGTTAGCTGCTGTTGCCACTCGTCAGGGGGGATTTTTCGATTTTCGCCATGCTCTGTTCCTCTCCCTTATATATTGCTCTATACATCGCTGAGACCAAGCGTTGTTTGGGCTCACTAGCCTAGTGACACCACTTGGTCATCATGAGTTTCAGCATGGGCGATTATACATCGCTGTGCCAGGACAGGTTTCCGCGAGGGCGCTGTGAACCCATCCGTGGGCGCTACTTGCGACATCCCTGTCGCAAGACCCTCGCTTCAACCTGTCCTAGCACCCCACTATCAAGGGTTTTATAAGCCTTTATATTTAATCTAATTCTATACGCTAGCCGCGCCGCCGTTGCTGCGCGGGTCGTGCTCTCTATTAATCCATCCGGGTGGTGCACAATACCGCCCGCATGGCCCATGGTGTCGCTGAATGCCTCGGGCAGCACTTCCACATCGTGGTCTGCTGTGGCCAGGGCCGTCACCAAGGCGTCATCAAAACGGTTCTCAAGTTTTAGGTTAGTGCTGGTTTCGCCCCAGGTACGCCCCAGCAGCCAGCGGGGCGCCGTAATCGCCTGCTGCAGCGGCATGCCGTGCAGAGCGTAGCGTGAGAATACCGCCGCCTGGGTTTGCGGCTGGCCTTCACCACCCATGGTGCCGTAGACCATGGTGCGGCCATCGTTAAACTTGGCCAGCGCTGGGTTCAGCGTGTGGAAGGGTTTGCGACCAGGGGCTAAGCCGCGCAGGTCGTCAGGATTAAGCGAAAAGCTGATGCCGCGGTTTTGCCACAGTACACCGCTTTCCGACAGCACTACGCCGCTGCCAAACTCCCAGTAGATGCTCTGAATAAAGCTCACCGCACGCCCTTCGTTATCCACGGTGCCCATCCAGATGGTGTCACCTGGCGCAGGCTCGTGGGGCCAGGGCAGGGCGCGCTGAGGGTCGATGTAAGCCGCTTCACGGCCAATGCTCTCTTCGCTGAGTAACGCCTGCAGGGGTGTAGGCAAGCGACCGGGATCGGTGATGTTCTGATCGCGCTTTATAAAGGCGCGCTTGGTGGCCTCAATCAGCCCATGCAGGTGGTCAAAACCGTTTGGCTCGGTGGCTTTTAGGCGTTCGTAGATGCCCAAAATCATCAGCGACGCCATGCCCTGAGTCGGTGCGGGCAGGTTATACAGCGTGGCATCCTGCAGCGTGACTTCCAATGGTGTTACCCGCTGGGCGCGGTAGGCGTGGAAGTCTGCCAGACGCAGCGGGCTGCCAACGGCCTCTAAGTCCCGCGCCATGCTGGTGGCCAGCTCTCCGCGGTAGAAGTCATCCAAGCCTGCATCCGCCAGACGCTTAAGGGTTGCGGCCAGACGCGGTTGGCGTAGCCGTTCGCCTTCACGGGGCACCTGACCGTTAAGTAGCAGGGTCTCCGTAAAACCGGGGCTCAGGGATAGACGCTCAAGGTGTTTGGCAGTGAGGGCTTCCTGGCTTTGCGTAACGGCGACGCCTGCTTCGGCATGATGAATGGCATCGGCCAGCAGCGTTGTGAGGGGCAGTGATTTGCCCCAGGCCGATGCGACGCTTAACGCTTCATGCCAGCCACCAATAGTGCCTGCCATGGTCAGAGCAGCTTTAGGGCCACGCTCGGGAATCTGCGTTTCACCCGCATAAAATCTGCATCGGCGAGCCCCGCAGCCGGGCCGCAGGCGTCAATGGCAATAGGCGCTTTGCCCGGTTCATGAATCAACCAGAAACCATCGCCACCCAGGGCATTCATATGCGGATAAACCACCGCAATGGCGGCCGCCGCAGCGACCATGGCTTCCACCGCATTGCCGCCCTGTTTCAGCACATCGCGCCCGGCGCTGGCGGCAAGGTGGTGAGGGCGACACAACTGCCGCCGTAACTGCGTTGGGTGTGGAGCATGACGAGTATCCTTTGTTATTAATAAAAATTATCAGGTAGAGGGTTACCAGCCAATCGCGTTCGGCAGCCACGTGGCAATACTGGGGAAGATAAAACCAGTGCCACGGCGACAAACTGTAAGCCGATAAACGGCAGGGCGCCTTTGTAAATATCGAGGGTGGTGACTTCTTTGGGTGCCACACCCTTTAGGAAAAACAGCGACCAGCCGAAGGGAGGGTAAGAAACGACGTTTGTAGCACGAGTCCCACTAAAATACCCAGCCACACCATATCAACGCCCATCTGGACAAAGAACGGTAAAACAGTGGTAAGGCAATATAGCTAATCTCAATCCACTCCAGAAAGAAACCCAGCACAAACATCAGCAGTAGCATAAACAGCATCGCGCCGAGCTCGCCGCCGGGTACCCAGTCGAACATGCGGGCAACCAAATGTTCGCCGCCCAAAGCCGCGAAACGCCAGGCCAAACACCTGGGCGCTGATCAGAATAAAGAACACCATGGCCGAGATCACCAGCGTGGCCTTGGCGACCTCTTTGAGTAGCGCAAAGGTTAACCGTCCCGAGCAAGCTACAAACAGCAGTGCACCTAGCGCGCCCATGGCGGCGGCTTCAGTGGGCGCGGCAATGCCGCCAATAATCGACCCCAGTACGGCAAATACCAACCCCACAGGTGGGCCCACCACGGTAATCACTTTGTGTATCAGCTGGCGACGACCCATGTTTGCACGCTCTTCAGCGGGTATCGGTGGCATCAGGTCGGGGTAGAGTTTGGCGATCACCAGAATGGCAATAATATATACCGCCGCTAGGGTCAGCCCCGGCACCATGGCCGCGGCGAACATCGTGCCGACTGATTCGCCTAAAATTTCAGCCAGCAGAATCAGCACCAGACTGGGCGGAATAATCTGCCCTAAGGTGCCGGACGCGCAAATCATGCCGGTGGCTAGCGTTTTGGGATAGCCCCGGCGAAGCAGCGTCGGTAGCGTGAGCAGGCCTAGGGTAACGATAGTGGCGCCGACAATGCCGGTCGCAGCGCCTAATAAAACACCGACTAAAATGATTGCCACGCCCATGCCGCCAGAGAGGTCGCCGAACAGGTGGCCGATCACGTCAATCAGCTCTTCCGCCAACTTCGACTTCTCCAGCATCACCCCATAAACACGAACAGCGGTATGGCCATAAAGGTGTAGTTAGTCACTACCCCGTAGATACGCGACGGCAGCAGGTTAAATAGCATCGGGCCGAAGCCCATATAGCCAAAGAAAAAGGCGGTAGCGGCGATGCTGATACCCACCGGGATGCCGATCAGCAGAAACACGAAAAGCCACGATCATGCCGATCGCTAGCCATTCATTGGGAGACATGCGTTATTCACCTCGTGTGGGCAGGGCAAACGTCTGACGTAGCGCGTGGGCCAACCCTTGCAGCGCGAGAAGGACAAAACCGAACGGAATCAGCGATTTGAGCAGCCAGCGCAGCGGTAGGCCGCCGGGGTTGGGCGATGCCTCACCGCGGGCGAATGACTGGGCAATCCAGGGCAGCGTCAGCCAGGCGATATATAGCCCCATGAGCAGCAGCAATAGCCCGCCGATCACCTCGATCATTCGCTGCAGACCCGCGGGGAAGCGTTCGTAGAAAACATCCACGCGGACTTGCTCACCCATCAGCAGCAGATACGACATGCCAAAAGAGCGATAGGTGAGATCAGGTGCCACTGCAGTTCCTGCAGCCATACCGCGCCAACGCTAAACGCATAGCGCATCAATACGTCACCAGCGACTAATCCGACTAACACCACGCAAGTCCAGGCGGCGACCCAGCCAAATAGCCGAACCACCGCCTCAACTCCGTGGACAAACAGTGCCACGGCGCGCATATCAGACTCCAATAATGTCGTTTAGCCAGGCTCGCTCACTGGCACCTGCCCAGCGGTCGTGATTCGCCTTAAATGCCATATAGCTATTGTGGACTTTACGCACCAGCGGGTCGGCGTCGGCTTCGGTGGAGAGCGTGTCCATTGTCGCTTCGCGCAGCGCATCAATGACGGGCTGTGGCAGCATGCTGGCAGTGACGCCTTCGTTCTCTACCAAGTCGGTCATGGCTTCACCATTAACCGCTTCCGACCAGGTCACGCTCTCCAGGCAGGCGGCCATACAGGCCGTTTTGACAATCATCTGCAGGTCTTCTGGCAGGCTGTCCCAGTGGGTTTTCGAGATCAGCAGCTCACCCGTGGTGGAGGGCTCATGCCAGCCGGTGGTGTGGTAGAACTTGGCCGCGTTATGCAGCCCCATACGGCGGTCTTGGAAGGGGCCCACAAACTCGGCTGCATCAATCACGCCACGCTCCAGCGCCGGGAAGATTTCGCCACCGGGCAACACGCGGGCATCTACCCCAGTGATGAGTAGACCTGGCCGGCCAAGCCAGGAACCCGCATACGCAGCCCGTTGAGCTGGCTAATATCCTCAATAGGCTCGCGGAACCAGCCGGTCATTTGTACACCGGTGTTATTTAGCGGGAAGGCCACCATGCCGTAGGGCTCATATACTTCGTGCCAAAGCTCCAGGCCGCCGCCGTGGTAAAGCCACGCCATATGGCCCATAAAGCTCATGCCAAAGGGCACGGTAGTGAAGTACTGGGCGGCAAAGGTGGTGCCTGACCAGAAGTAGCTATTGGCGGCATTCATTTCGATAGTGCCGCTCTGAACGGCTTCGAAGCCTTCAAAGGCAGGAATCAATTCGCCGGAAGAGAAGTGTTGGATGTTGAGTCGTCCGCCGGACATGGCGTTAATTTTAGTGATTACGTCAGTGGGGCTGCCAGGGCCTTCCACGTAAAAGGGTGAGCCGGGCGGGTAGGCATTGGTCATGCGCCAGTTGAAGCGCTCGGTGGACTGCGCACGGGCAATCGATGGGGCGCCTAATACCAAGCCGGCAGTGGAGGAGACCGCGGCTGTGGTCAGAAACTTACGGCGGGATAAGGACATAGCACACCTCGTTAATGGGGAAATGGGTCAGCAAAGGAACACAATGACGTAGCAGGGGTGTGCCATAAAAATCGATTTTTTATAAATAAAAGATTTTTAAGGGTTTTGTAGGTTGCGGAATGCGAGGGTAAGTGCAAGAAAAATAACCGCTTGCACCGATATGGCGCCTAATGAGTGCGCAGAGCACTCTCAGCGTGCACGTTGGCATCGCGGGCTTTGCTTTTTGACCCTTTCGGTTTTGGGAGCTTCAGGTAGAGCTTCGTGTGTAGGTGATTGAAAGAGGGGCAGTTAGCTTAGAGGTGGCAGAGTGCTTGACAGCTCAATGAGGTCTGAGTAACATACGCGCCACCTCGACGAGGCAATGAAACGTCCCATTCGTCTAGTGGTCTAGGACACCGCCCTTTCACGGCGGTAACAGGGTTCGAACCCCTATGGGACGCCACTTATTTTGAGGCTAAGCCTTTAAGAATAAGAGATCGTCAGGGTTATCGGAATGCGGGAATAGCTCAGTGGTAGAGCATCGCCTTGCCAAGGCGAGGGTCGGGAGTTCGAATCTCCTTTCCCGCTCCACGTAATTGAAGTACTTACAGTGTCCCATTCGTCTAGTGGTCTAGGACACCGCCCTTTCACGGCGGTAACAGGGTTCGAACCCCTATGGGACGCCACTTCCGATAGTCAGAACATTGCATAGCAAGAGTTCTATAAGCGGGAATAGCTCAGTGGTAGAGCATCGCCTTGCCAAGGCGAGGGTCGGGAGTTCGAATCTCCTTTCCCGCTCCAGATTTAGCAGTGCAGTATAGGGACGGTAGGCGAGGGTCGGGAGCTGGAACGCCAGCCCGGTCGAATCTCCTTTCCGCTCCAGTTTCGATATACAGTCCCATTCGTCTAGTGGCCTAGGACACCGCCCTTTCACGGCGGTAACAGGGGTTCGAACCCCTATGGGACGCCATCTAGCTTTATATGTAGTTCTGTTTACGTTGCGGGAATAGCTCAGTGGTAGAGCATCGCCTTGCCAAGGCGAGGGTCGGGAGTTCGAATCTCCTTTCCCGCTCCAGATTTAGCAGTGCAGTATAGGAACGATAGGCGAGGGTCGGGAGCTGGAACGCCAGCCCGGTCGAATCTCCTTTCCCGCTCCATGTAAACACTCACACTCCCTCTTATCTTAGATTGTCTTTATCGCCTCTTTTGTGCGAGATTTTTCGTGTCTTTTGATATTCGATAGGTGTCATACACGGCGCCCAAGTTGGTTAACTTGGGCGCCGAAGTGGTGCGGCTAACGGGTAAGCTTAATAGACTGCTTGGCTATCCAGCGTGAAGTGGCTGACGACGTTGTTAAGCGACTGTGAGCGCTTGGTGAGGTCATGCGCGGAATCCGCTGTTTGCTGAACCATGGACGCATTGTCCTGCGTTGCTCGATCTAGCTGAGAGATCGCGATGTTAATTTGCTCAATGCCGCGGGTTTGTTCATGGGTCGCTGCAGTAATATCAGCAAACAGATCGTTGACACGCTGGATTTGCTGATCAATTTTCTGCATTCGCTCTTTGGCCGTGCCTACCAGTCGAGCGCCATTACTAACCTGTGCGTTCGAGGTGTCGATTAGCGTTTTGATTTCCTGGGCAGCGCTCGCCGAGCGGTTAGCCAACTGGCGCACTTCGCCTGCGACAACGGCAAAACCACGCCCATGTTCACCTGCCCGAGCGGCTTCTACGGACGCATTAAGTGCCAAAATATTGGTTTGGAACGCAATGCCGTCAATGAGTGTGACGATCTCAGCAATTTTGGCTGCTTCTGCGTTAATTTCCTGCATGGAAATTACCGCTTCACCAATCGCTTGCTGACCCGACTGTGATATTTCGCCTGCATCGTGTACCAATTCTTTGGCTTGCTCTACGCTATCGGCATTTTGGCGGACTGTAGCTGTCACTTCTTCCATGCTGGAAGAGGTTTGTTGCAGCGCAGCTGCTTGTTGCTCCGTGCGTGAAGAAAGCTCCTGGTTACCTAAGGAAATTTCACCGGCGTTATTGTCAACAGCGCTGCTGGTGGCCTGAATCTCCTGCATGGTTTCGCGTAGCTTGTCGCGCATTACTTGAATATCGTGCAGCAAGCTACTGGTGTCATTTTGGTGGAGGGTGACTGGCGCGGATAAGTCGCCCTGAGCAATACGGCCGACGACGTCCGCAGCATAGCTAGGCTCGCCGCCTAAACGGCGCAAAATTAAAGACACCATGCTCCAGAAAGCAAGGGTGACTAATATGCCCGCCACAATGCCGACTATCACTGTTTCAAGCAGCTCGCTCAGAATAGCGCTGCTAACATCGCCCATAAAAACCCCGCTGGCGATATAGACATCCCAGGGTGTAAGCTTCTGAGTAAGTGCGCACCAAGGGCATTGCATCGTTGCCCCGCGCAAAATTAGAGTAGTAATCAGTAATGCCACTACCTGAACTGCGCGTGTTATCCAGTATGCTGCGAAAAATAAGCTGGCCTTCTGGATCTGTAACCTGGGATACGTCTTCCCCGTATGGGCGACGGGGGTGGGCGAGCATTTTAAGGTCACCGCTAAACGCAAATAGATAATTGTCTTCTTCACCGAAACGCACATCGCGAATGGTGTCAAAAGCGAGGGTTTTAGCTTCATCCAGCGTGATATCACCCTGCTGAGCCAGCATGTCAAAGTGTTCCATGGTCGAAACTGCGATATCCACGGCGGTGACCATGCGTTGCTCGCGTTCGGTGTACAGCAAGGCACGACTTTGCCATGCATTAACGACAATCATGACCGCAAGGATCAGCCAGAGCACAATAACGCCAAGCAGGCGCTGACGGCGTAGAGGTAGGGCGGCTAGGCCTTTCTTGGCTTGGGTTGAAGCGGCCGAACGTGGAGTGGTTAAAGCCATTGGGGGTGAGTAGTGGTGGCGTTCATTATGTGTATAGTTCTCTTGTGTGTTTTCTTGATTCCCTTGTATGCCAAGCGGTGATTATCCCTACATAGCATGGAGGTAATACTAAAGTATTAGTCGGTGGGCTTCTGCCCTAAAAGCGTGGCGAAGTGTCATTTAATGTATACATGGCTATATATCCATAGCGCGCTAACTTGAAAAACATACGATTGCCCCGATATCTATCTTTCTAATGCACTTTTCCGTGCTTCTTATTTTTGCTGACAGGACATATTTATGGCCGAACCGGCATTGTCGATCCGTGGCCTCACCAAGGTGTATGGCAACGGCTTTCAGGCGCTTAAAGGTATTGATCTAGACGTCCAACAGGGCGATTTTTTTGCGCTGTTGGGGCCCAATGGTGCCGGTAAATCCACCACCTTGGGTGTGGTTTGCTCGCTGGTGCAAAAGACGGCGGGGAGGTCTCCATATTCGGTATTGATGTGGATAAAGACTTCGCCAAAGCCAAGTACCAGTTGGGTGTAGTGCCTCAGGAATTCAACTTCAATCAATTTGAGAAAGTGCTCGATATCGTACTGGCCCAGGCGGGCTACTACGGTATGACTGGCCGTGAAGCCTTGCCCCGCGCCAAGCAGTTACTGACCGACCTTGGCCTGTGGGAAAACGCAACGGCAGCGCGCGCATGCTCTCAGGTGGCATGAAGCGCCGTCTGATGATCGCCCGGGCGCTGATGCATCGCCCAAAATTGTTGATTCTGGATGAGCCCACTGCCGGGGTGGATATCGAGTTGCGACGTAGCATGTGGGAGTACATGCGGCGGATCAACCAGGATGAAGGCACCACTATTATTCTCACCACCCACTACCTGGAAGAGGCTGAGAGCCTGTGCCGCAATGTGGCCATTATCAACAATGGCGACATTGTGCGTAATACCAGCGTGCGTGAGCTACTGGCTGAGCTTGATACCGAGACTTTCCTGATCGACTTGGCTGAGCCTGTCGTAGACGCTCCGCGAATAGAGGGCTTTGAGCTTCATCAGATAGAACCTACCCAGCTTTCGCTGTTAGTCCATCGCGGCCAGCGCTTGAATGATGTCTTCAATGCCTTGAGTGAGCACGGTATCCAGGTGGTATCCATGCGTAATCGGGCCAATCGCTTAGAGGAGATGTTTGTGTCGATGGTGGAAGGAAACGGCCTTGGGGCGATTGACCAGCGTGTGGATGACGCCGGTGTTAAAGACCGGGAGGCGCGCGTATGAATGCCACGCAGACGTTGATTGCCCTATGGACGCTGGTGCTGAAGGAGATCAAACGCTTTACCCGGATTTGGCCGCAAACGCTGCTGCCGCCTTCGATCACCATGGCGATGTACTTCATCATCTTCGGTAATCTTATTGGTTCGCGGATTGGTGATATGGATGGCTTCAGCTACATGGACTTTATTGTTCCAGGGCTGATCATGATGTCGGTGATTACCAACAGCTACTCCAATGTGGCATCAAGCTTCTTTTCGAATAAATTTCAGCGTTCGATTGAGGAGATGATGGTGTCGCCCATGCCCAACTGGGTGATACTGGCGGGCTTTATTTTAGGCGGTATGGCGCGTGGTCTTGGCGTTGGGTTGATTGTGACCGTGGTTTCGCTGTTCTTTACCCGCTTAACCATGGAGCACCCGCTGCTCACAGTATTGGTTGTCGTACTCACGTCTGCGTTGTTCTCTATTGGTGGCTTTATTAATGCGTTACTGGCCAATAAGTTCGACGATATCTCTATCGTGCCGACCTTTATCCTTACCCCGCTGACGTATTTGGGTGGCGTGTTTTACTCGATCTCAATGCTGCCTGATTTCTGGCAGGGCGTTTCCATGCTTAATCCGATTTTGTACATGGTTAACGTCTTCCGTTACGGCTTCCTGGGCGTCTCGGATATTCCCGTCGGTTGGGCCCTCGCTGCCATTTTTGCCTTTATTATCGTGCTGTTTGGTATAGCGTTGACGATGCTGGAGCGCGGTAAGGGAATCCGCAGCTAAACCCATGACCGCCAGATTGAGAATCATTAGGGAGTTTTGACGCCATGGCACATCGACCTGATACTTTAGAGCACGCACCGTTAGGGCGTGATTCCGCCTACCCTGAGCAGTATGACGCAGGGCTGTTATATCCGATTCCCCGTGCGGCCAACCGCGCGCCTCTGGGGATAGAAGAGGATGACTTGCCGTTTGTAGGCGAAGACGAGTGGCACGCCTTCGAAGTCTCCTGGTTGAACAGCCGTGGCAAGCCCATTGTGGCGGTAGCACGCTTTCGTTTGCCAGCCGCCTCACCCTATCTGATTGAGTCTAAATCCTGGAAACTCTACCTCAACAGCTTCAATCAAACCCGTTTCTATAGTCGTGAGGACGTGATGAAAACCCTCGCTCACGACTTGGCCGCTGCAGCGGGTGCCGAGGTGAGCGTTGAGTTGTTCGATGTGGATGCCCCAGAGCTTTCAGCACGGCCCCTGCCGGGGAGTGCCTGGACGATTTAGATATCGCCGTAAGTGATTACACGCCTAGCAGCGCCCATCTAACGGTAGGGGAGGAGATCGTCGAAGAGACACTCTACTCGCACTTGCTGAAATCTAACTGTCCCGTTACCGGCCAGCCAGACTGGGGCAGCGTGCTGGTGCGTTATAAAGGGCCTAAAATCGATCGCGAAGGGCTGCTTCGTTACCTCATTGGGTTTCGTCAGCACCAGGATTTTCACGAGCACTGCGTTGAACATATCTTTACCGACTTAATGGCCCAGGCAAAGCCCACACAACTGCTAGTGCTGGCGCGCTATGTTCGCCGTGGTGGCTTGGATATCAGCCCCTGGCGGGCAACGCCCGGGCTAACCCCGCCCACGCCGCTGCGTCTGGCAAGGCAGTAAACGGCAGTGTTATAAAGGGTGGTGCTACAGTAGCCCTTCACGATTGGATTTGGAGTCATTAATGGACGCACTCACGCTGCTTCACGAACGTAGCTCAATGGGCAAGTTGACGGAACCAGCGCCCAGCGCCGAACAGCTCAGCGCTATCTACCAGGCCGCACTACGTGCGCCCGACCATAAAGAGCTGCGCCCTGGCGCTTTATCGAGTTCAGCGGGAGGGGCGTGAGCGGCTAGGCGAGCTATTTGCTGAGGCGGAGTTTCAGGAAGACCCCAGCGCCGACGACGAAACGCTCAACGCTGCACGCAAAACCGCTGCGGGCGCCGATGATTATCGCCGTGATCGCTAACGTTACGCCCGAACTGGAAAAAGTGCCCAAAATAGAGCAGGTGATCTCTGCCGGATGCGCCGCTCATGGCATTCTGCTGGCGGCCCACGCCCTGGGGCTGGGGGCTATGTGGCGCAGTGGCAAGTACACGTTTGACCCCGTGGTTCGTAAAGGGCTAAGCCTGGCTGAAGATGACGAAGTCGTCGCGTTTATCTATCTGGGCACCTTAGGTGGTCGCCACAAACCCGTGCCGCAGCATAATGTTGCCGACTTTGTGGAGCGTTGGGACTAGCGATGAGTCTCCCTCGTCAGCCAGGCATCCCTCATCCACGATTGCCCTGCCAAAAGGCCAGCCGGAAAATCTGGCCGCTTTTCAGCAGTGGTTGAGCGATGCCATACCCATGGTGAGTGCGCTGGGCATTCGCGCAGTAACGCGCCAAGGCGATGCACTAACCTGGCAATTGGCGTTAACGCCCAACCTTAACGATAAAGGCACGGGCTTTGGTGGTGCATTAACGGCGCAAACCACGCTGCAAGGCTGGTGCTGGGTAACGTTATGGTTGCGTGAGCGGGGCATCAACCGGGATGTCGTCGTTGCCGAGGCCAGCCAGCGCTTTCTTGCGCCGGTAACCAGTGACTACCGCCTGGTATGTACGCCAGCTGCGCCAGAAGGCCCTCTCAGCTTGCCAGCAAGCTCGCTGAGCGAGGAAAAGGCCGCATAGCGCTGACCCAGCAGCTCTATTGCGGCGAGAGGCTCTGCCTGGAAGCCAGCGGCAGCTACGCTGTGTTGCCGCCACACTAATCGAAAGGGCCATCAGCCTGAAAAGGCTTGCTATTTCGAGGCTTAGCCAATAGTATATGCGCCGTTCTGTCGCGAAAGGTTCAGCCTTTTAACAGCGCCAAAACGCGGAGGGTGTCCGAGTGGTCGAAGGAGCACGCCTGGAAAGTGTAAGCCGCAAGGCTTCGAGGGTTCGAATCCCTCCCCCTCCGCCACAGAATTTTGAAGGCCGTCAAGCACTTAGCTCGACGGCCTTTTTCTTGTGTGCAACGCATAGCGCGCAAGGCTCTGATGGTGTCAGCTAGTTGGCCACAACGTAGTAATGGTCAACGCTGTGTGGTCAGTGAGTCCTACTCTAGTTCAGCCCGCGCCGCGTGGAGTTCGATGTATGACATAAGGAAACCCATTAGCGGAATGCTCAGGTATGGCACTCAGTTCCTGCGGTCAAAATCAATAAAGTCGCGGGTGCACGCCATGCACGCACCGTCGGCTTAGCTATTTATTTGCGTTGGCGATCCTTGGCCTTTTAGTTGATCTTATAAAGGCGGGTAAGGATAAAGCCAGCTTGCGAATAATTAGTCATTTTAAGATGTAGGTAGAGTGAGTCAAACTCGCCAGCTTCTTGTAATTTTTGCCAGTCAGGTATGATTATCTGTCTTCTGTTAGTGTGGATTAAGCCATTGTTGCGAAGCGATTGTAATACCCTATTGACATGCACTGGGGTCATCCCCGTCGCGTCTGCCAGTTCCGCTTGGCTAATGGGCATGTGAAAAGAATTACCCTCCACTAACCCCACTGCCTTCAGGCGTAGCAGGAGCTCACAGATAACATGAGCGATACGTGAGTAACCTTCGCGTTGCCCGACATTTAAAAGCCACTCGCGGAAGATAGAAGCGTCCACTAACGTCTCGTGCCAGAAGGGGTGATGAGGCGAGGGTGCTGCTCAAATAAAAGATGCAAATCACGGTGCTGTATGAAACCGAGTTTACATGGGCTAAGTGAGGCAATATTAATATCGATGACTTGCAGGTGCAGGCTTTGCAGATCTGGCATATCTCCAGGTATATGCAGCGCCATTATCTGCCGTTTCCCCTCAAGGGTTAATTTATAGACACATGAGAAACCCTCTAGGAGTAAGCAACATTGAGTAGGTTGATCACCCATTTTGACGATGTCTTGACCAGACTTTACGTCTACGGTTTGTACCGGTAATTTCTGCAGTGTCAGCTTTTCCTCACTAGTAAGAGTATAATTACTTTCTATCTTGCGAATCATTAGATAGGTATGAGGTGGAAGAGCAGTAGGCATGTTTAACTCCTAAGTTGGTAGGGATGAAATATTTTCAATAGTGCCTATGATGAGCTGCTAATCTAAATATATGTAAAAATATAGCCTGCTTTATAAAGGGCGTATAACAATAGTGTAATTAGTTGTAGTTAATAAATAAGTTATAAAGAGGTTTTGATTGCCTGAGCTAAAAATATGGTTACGTCTTACTGGATTAGAATATTTTACAGTTTGTAAATGTAACCGAATGGTAGTAGGGTTTTATTTGATGAGAGCGTTTTGATATTGAATGGTTAGCAGCTGACCCTCAGTAGGCCAGCTGGGTAGGTATGAGGCAGAAGCGTTTCAACGCTCTACGTTAATCTATTCGCGTATTAAAAGGCAGCACGCCGCTGAAGCCGACACCGAGTACGGCAACGATAACAACAACGATAACGACGATAGTGGTAGTAGACATATTCTCTTCCTTTGAGTAGTGAGCGTTTCTACAGCGTAGTCGCGAAAGCGCTATTTCGCACGTTGGCAAAACAGCTGCACTACGGTTTTTCACGACGGAATGAAGTGACCAGCATGCGCCAGCGGGAGTAGAGAAGGTAGGGAGCTGCTGGCCATGTCGTCGTGCTTACCTGACTTGCTGTTGTTCTTTTAGGCAGTTAAGCAGCAGCTGACGGATTTCTTCATGTGTCTCCGAATCGCCGCGCCATATGCAGTGCGACTGATGCCGTGTCGTTGAATCGCTCAGGGGAGAAAGCTCACATTGGAAAATCCAGCCTTGGCAAGTGACTGGGGTACCAGGGCAACGCCCATCGCATTGGCTACCAGGGCAAGAATGGTCAACCAGTGGGAGACTTCGTGACAAATATGGGGTTTAACATCGGCGTGGTGGAACAGACCGATGATCCTGTCGTAATAGTGAGGGCAAGGTCGCGTCCAAACAGGATGATGGGCTCATTGGCCAGTTCCTTGACCGCCAACTCGCGTCGGCCAGCCAGGTGGTGATGCGCTGGCAAGCAGCACAGGAAGGGTTCGTCCGACAGAATGACCGATTCGATCTCCTCGGGTAACGGCATCGAGTGGATGAAGCCGATATCGAGCTGCTCTTGCATCACTGCTTCTACTTGATCTGCCGAGTTGCGTTCGATCAATTGTATTTCGATGCCGGGATAGCGGGATTGCAGGCGTTTGAGCAGTTCCGGCAGGCCGCGAAAGAGCATGGCGGGCGTAAACCCGACACGCACCAGGCCGGTGGCGCTTGAGGCAATGCGCTGCACCAGCGTTTGCGAGTCTTCTAGCTGCTCGAGAATCCGGCGTGCCTGGCGCTGGAAGGCTTCTCCGGCGGGTGTGAGGGTAACGCGTTTGCTATTGCGCAGCAGCAGCTTGACCTTTAGCTCCTCTTCCAGTTGACGCAGGCTGGCACTTAGCGGTGGTTGAGAATATGCAGGCGCTGCGCTGCTTTGCCGAAATGCAGTTCCTCCGAGAGCACCAGAAAGTAACGCAGCTGTCGAAAAGTCAGCGCCATTGGCTTCGTTCCTTATCGTTTCTTGTTCTTCAATCATACATAAAACTGAATCAATGGATCCTAAAACAGTATTGGAGACGGCCTCTATACCCGCCTAATGTGACGATAAAACATATAATAAGTCCAAGAGGTGCGCCGTCGTGAATGAAATGATACACCGCAATATCCCCGATTCCTGGGGCAGAACAGTTACCATAACGATCCCACCCTTTCCCAGCTTCTGGATCTCTATTTGCCGACGGCGCTACGTCAGCACCTGGAGCGCCACTTCAACGAGATGGGAGCCCTTGCTGGCGGTGAACTGGAAACGCTGGCCATCGAGGCTGACAAGCATCCGCCTGAACTTGCCCTGCGCAGCAGAAACGGTGCCGAGCGTCAGCAGATCCTCAAACATCCAGCCTATCAACGCATGGAAGCGTATGCCTATGGGCAGTTCGGGCTGGCAGCCATGTCGCACCGCGGTGGAGTGCTTGACTGGTCGGAACCCATGCCGCCGGTAGTGAAGTATGCGCTGACGTACCTGTTCGTGCAGGCGGAGTTTGGCCTTTGCTGTCCGCTTAGCATGACCGATGCACTGACTCGCACGTTGCGCAAGTTCGGCGACGACGCCTTGGTGAACCGCTACCTGGAAGCGCTGACCTCACAGGACATGGATCTGACCTATCAGGGAGCCATGTTCATGACCGAGCAGGATGCAGGCTCTGATGTAGGGGCGATTACCACGGAAGCAAGACAGGAAGAGGGCAAGTGGCGCCTTTATGGCGACAAATGGTTCTGCTCTAACCCCGATGCCGCGCTGGCGATGGTATTAGCGCGGCCCGAGCAGGGGAGCGGGGCACTCGCGGCCTTACGCTGTTCCTGCTGCCCCGGTATCTAGAAAATGGTGAACTTAACCATTACCGCATCGTACGCCTGAAAGACAAGCTGGGTACTCGCTCCATGGCGAGCGGTGAGATCCTGCTCGAAGGCGCCGAAGCCTATGTGGTGGGAGAACCGGGGCAGGGCTTCAAGCAGATGACGGATATGATCAACATGTCTCGCCTCTCGAACGGGTGCGGTCGGCGGGGTTGATGCGGCGCTCACTCAACGAGGCGCTTTTCATTGCCCGGCATCGTCAGGCGTTCGGTAGCCAGCTCATCGAGCTGCCGCTTATGCAGCGTCAGCTCAGCAAGATGATGCTCACTGCCGAACAGGGGCGCACGATGGTCTTCCACACGGCAGAGTGCCTGCGGCGTGCCGATGCGGGGATGCCCAGTCAGCCAAGCTCTTGCGCATCCTGACGCCCATGATCAAGTTCCGTACCACGCGGGATGCACGCAAGGTGGCTGGGGATGGCATGGAAGTGCGTGGCGGATGCGGCTACATCGAAGAGTGGTCGGATGCCCGCGTGCTGCGTGATGCCCACCTTGGCTCAATATGGGAAGGCACCAGCAATATCGTTGCCCTGGATGTTTTCCGGGCGATTCGGCGTGAACAGACCTTGCCGGTACTGGGTGACTACTTGCACCAACAGTTGCAAGCGTCCGCCATTAAGGATCACGAGCGCCACCTGTTGGAGGTGCTCCTCGACAAGGCAATAGAGAGCGCGAATGCAGTGGCAAAGGATCCTGCCTGCGAGCACGACGCGCGGCGGATCGCCAGCGGTCTCTACCACATTACCTCCGCCATTCTTATGGCCTGGGAGGCGTCCCGGATCACGGGAGACAGGCGACGACTGGCGCTTGCCTGGCTGGTGGTATGCCACAAATTACTACCCTCGATCCGCTATCGGTCAGTCGAGCGTCGCCGGAAGCGCTGGCGATGCTGCTCAGCGAAACGCCGATGACCGATGAACAGGTCGCTGCGGTGGTGAATACCCAAGCACTGGCGCGCTCCCACGGCCTGGAGGTGGTTCATGGATAAGCCCAATGGCGCACTGAGCGGAATCAGGGTGATTGATCTTAGCCGTGTGCTGGGAGGCCCGTACTGTACCCAGGTGCTGGGTGACTACGGTGCGGATGTGATCAAGATCGAGCCTCCCGGAGGGGATGAAACCCGCGGCTGGGGCCTCCTTTCGAAGGTGACGCAGCTTCCTATTTCCACGGCTTGAACCGCAGCAAGCGCGGGATGGCACTGGATCTTCGCCATCCTGACGGCAAGGCACTGCTACTGCAACTGCTGGAGGGCGCCGATGTGCTGGTGGAAAACTTCAAGCCGGGAACCC
This sequence comes from Vreelandella olivaria, assembly GCA_004295565.1. Classification (GTDB taxonomy): domain Bacteria; phylum Pseudomonadota; class Gammaproteobacteria; order Pseudomonadales; family Halomonadaceae; genus Vreelandella; species Vreelandella olivaria. The sequence continues at coordinate 1,442,038 of AP019416.1, forward strand.
TGGAAAAGTGGGGCTGAGCTATGACATTCTCAGCGCGCGCTTTCCCCGTCTGATCCAGTGCCGAATCAGTGGGTTTGGTGCTGATATCCGATGGGCGGTTTGCCTGGCTATGACGCCATCATCCAGGCAATGGCAGGACTGATGAGTGTCAACGGTGAGAAAGAAGGGGAGCCACTGCGAGTGGGGCTACCCATTGTCGATATCGTGACCGGCCTGAATGCCGTCATCGGTATCACCCTGGCTCTCCATGAGCGTACGCGCAGCGGACTTGGGCAGTTTGTCGAAACAGCCCTGTTCGACTCCGGGCTCTCCTTGATGCACCCCCACTTCCCCAACGTATTCTACGGTGGGCCGCCGCCGCGCCGCACGGGAAATGAACATCCCAATATTGCTCCTTATGAGGTCTACCGGACGGCGACACAGCCGATTTTTCTGGCGGTTGGCAATAATGTGCAGTTCGCGCGCTTATGCGAGTTGCTTGAATGCCACGACGTTAACCAGGATGAACGCTTTGCAACCAATGGTGCTCGCCTGGGTAACCGCGATGCACTGCGTGATGTGCTGGAGAGTGCCATGGCCAGGTGGGAAGGGGATAAGCTCGCCGACCGGTTGATGCGCATCGGCGTTCCCTGCGGGCCCGTACTCGATACCACGCAAGCGCTGGCGCATCCGCATACCCAGCACCGCGATATGATCGTCAATATCGGCCATTACAAGGGCACTGGCTCGCCGATCAAGCTAGCCCGTACGCCCTCACGCTATGAAACGCCACCCCACGCTTTGCCGAACATACCGACGCAATCCTTCATGAAGCAGGATTGACCGTGCAACAAATAGAACACCTTAGAGCGAAAGGCGTGCTGCCGGATGTGCCGGTGGCCTAGCCCTCAGTGCACCACTGTGTGCCTGACTGCCCAGTCGAATGGGCTGATAACAATCACCAATGATGTTGATGCCAATAACAACACAACATGAGAGCAAAACCATGAAACGCACGCACCTGACCACTGGCCTTATCTCCACCGTTTTTGCCGTTCTAGCCAATACGGCCTCGGCCGCAGAGCTTCCCAGCACCATGACATGGACCGCCTATGATGTGGGCTCGCAAGGACACTCGGAGGCCTCCGCCATCGCCGATGCCTTTGGCAAGGCCTACAACACCCGCATACGTATCCAGCCTGCGGGATCGGCTATTGGGCGATTGCAGCCCCTGGTGAGCGGCCGAGCTGACTATGCCTTTCTGGCCACGGAGTCCTTCTTTGCAACGGAAGGAAGTTACGACTTCAGTGAGCGCCGCTGGGGGCCACAAGACCTCAGAGCCGTTGCTGGAAGACCGTCTACCTTCGGTGTGCCATCGGCTGCCGACGCCAATATCCACACGCTCGATGACTTGCGGGGACAACGGGTTGCCTACGTGGCAGGCAACCCTTCGGTCAATGTGAAATGTGATGCGATCCTGGCCTTTGCAGGGCTGAGGCGCGACGATGTGGAGGCGGTGATGTTCCCGACTCACGGCGCCGCCATGAGTTCGCTGGTCGAGGATCGGGCCGATGCCACCTGTACGACCACCACCGCCAGCCAGCTTTATGAGCTGGAAGAGTCGTCTCGTGGTATTCGCTGGGTAGATATTCCTGCCGATGACGAAGAGGGCTGGGCGCGCATGAATCAGGTGGCCCCTGTCTTCCAGTCATTCCGTGAAACCATTGGCGCCGGGCTAAGCGAAGAGTCTCCCGCCAACATGCTTGCCTACCGTTACCCGATCATCGTGGCCATGGCTGATCGTGACGAAGAAGAGGTCTACCAGTTCATCAAGAGCCTGGATGAGAGTTATGACCTTTATCGTGACGCGACCGCTGCCATTCACCGCTGGGCAATCGAGGACTCCGGCGTGCCGCCTATCGATATACCTTTCCACCCTGGGGCTATCCGCTATATGGAAGAGAAAGGGCTATGGAGCGAGCAGATGCAGACATGGAACGGTAACCGCCTCGCCCGCCTGGAAGCACTGAAGCAAGCTTGGGATAGCCTGCTGAACGAGGAGCCAGACCTCGAAGGGGATGCGCTTGCCGAACGTTGGGAAGCTCGCCGGCAAGAAGTGATAGGCGCGCTTTGACCACGGGGGGATATGTCACTGGGAGCGACATCATGAGCAATTCAAGTCAACAGCGATTGGAAGGTTCGGCAAGGTGGATAGTGATGGGGCTGGGGCCGTTGGTCTGTTGATGACGATCAACCAAACCTTTGCCCTCAAGCTGTTGGGGTTCTATCCGATCGGTAATGCCTTCATCTACTATCTGATAGGGCTGTTCCTATCGGCGGCACTACTGATCTTTCCGGCTCGCAAAGCTGATACCGAACGCCTTCCTGGTATGACTGGGTGTTGGCGGGGCTGCTCTTGGTGGCGCCATCTACCTTGGCCTGAATGGCCTGCGCATGACCCAGCAAGGGTGGGAGTATTTCGCCCCCCTCGAAGCCACGCTGGTGGCAACGATGATGCTGCTACTGGTGCTGGAGGGCGTTCGCCGCTGTGGTGGCTGGGCGATTTTTGCCGTGGCACTGCTGTTTGGGCTCTATCCGCTCTATGCAGGCCACATGCCTGGTTTCCTGTGGAGTAATGGTTTTGGATGGGGAAACCATTCGAGCCCATGTCATGGGGGCGGAAAGCATTGTGGGCGTGCCGATGCAGGTCGTCGCCAACCTGATTATCGGCTTCGTCGTGTTTGGGATTGCGCTAACCATCACCGGTGGCGGTGAGTTCTTCATGAATTTCGCCACTGCATTGATGGGCCGAAGCCGCGGCGGGCCCGCCAAGGTGGCTGTCGTTTCCAGTGCCTTCATGGGCAGCTTATCCGGTAGTGCGGTATCCAATATCCTGACCACAGGGACGATTACCATTCCTGCCATGAAGCGCAGTGGCTATTCACGCGAGTATGCCGCAGCCGTAGAGGCGTGCGCCTCCACGGGCGGAACCTTGATGCCGCCCGTTATGGGGGCCGTTGCCTTCATCATGGCTTCCTTTCTAGGCGTCAGTTACGGTGAGGTCATGATGGCGGCGTTGCTGCCTGCGGTGCTCTTCTACCTGGCCCTGCTGCTTCAGGTGGATAACTATGCTGCCCGCAAAGGCCTCACGGGCATGCCCGCCAAGGATATCCCCAGGATACGTGACACGCTGCTCTCTGGATGGCCGTACCTGCTTAGCCTGGGCGTGCTGATCTACATGCTGCTTGTCATGCGTCTGGAAAGTCAGGCACCTTACTATGCCACCCTGATATTGCTGGCGATTGCACTGGTGCGCCGTCAGCAGCGGCTGCGTATCAGCCAACTGCTGGATTTTTTCTATCAGTTGGCACATGGGGTGGGGAGTCTGGTCGCCGTCTTGGCTGGTATCGGTTTGGTGGTCGGTGGGCTTTCCTATACGGGGTTGCAGGGCTTTCTCTCGCGAACTGCTGTTGTATGCAGGTGACAGCATTCCCCTGATGCTGGCGGCGGGGCGATTACCAGCTTTATCCTCGGGATGGGAATGACGGTCAGCGCATGCTATATCTTTCTGTCGATTTTGCTTGCACCAGCGTTGGTGGGGCTGGTCTTAACCCTCTCGCCAGCCACCTGTTCATACTTTACTGGGGAATGCTCTCCTATATCACGCCACCCGTGGCGCTGGCGGCCATTACTGCGGCCGGTGTTGCCGGCGCCAACAGTACCCTAACGAGCCTGCACGCCGTGCGGTTAGGAGCCGTGCTGTTCGTGCTGCCATTCCTGTTTGTGCTCAACCCATCGCTGATTTTGCAGGGCCCCTGTTGAGCGTGATGGCCTCCGCTTTTACCGCTATGACTGCGATCTGGTTGGTGGCAGCGGCGATGGAAGGATACCTTTATCGAATAGGTTCGGTGGGCGTGCGCATGCGTTGTGCGCTGCTGGTACCTGCCGCGCTGATGATCTATCCCGAATGGATCAGTGATCTGCTGGGCTTTCTAGCGCTTGCAGTGTGCTACCTGATGGCCATGCTGCACACCACGAAACGCGCAGACATCACGAAGTGCTCTACCTAGGTGAAGCTGCTTTATACACTCACGGCGTTCGGCAGCAGAGCCTGTCGAGCGCCCTCATGCTTACTCTGCATTCCCCAGCGCTTTTCCCAGCCCACTAAAGTAGCCGCTGAACGCTGCATTGATCTGCTCCCGCTGTGAGCCTCGTGGGTAAAGGCCTCTTTCCGCTTCAGGAGAGGCCTTGGTGCCTTGACCAGGAAGTGATTGGTGATGGCGGCATCCTGCACAAAGGCTTCGAAAGCGCGGGCGCAGAGCTCTTCAGGTTTGCTGTAGTAGAGCTGACCGAGTTTTTTGTCCATTTGTGCGGAGCGCTTAAACAGCTCGCTAGGTTGATCGCCTGCTGGCTGCAGCAGAATAGCCTTGAAGCACTTCATCAATAATTGATTAAGCGGGTGGGGATGGGCTCTGCATCGGCAAGCCAGGCGGTAGAGGCGAACATGCCGACTGGCGTGCCGCGAAAACACTTGCTGGCGATATAATGATCAAAAGCATGAAACCACTCGTGGGCAATGCTGCCGGGGCCAGCATTTTTGGCCAGTGAGAAACTGCGCTGGCTGGGGTCATAGTGAGCAGAAACGCCAGGTCGACCACCGCTGCCGTACTGAAGTGCGATTGAGCCGCGTAGTGAAATTAATGCCTCTGGCCCCTGTAGAATCAGCATGAGATCGCACAGCGCATCATGAAACAGCTCAGCAGCCCGGTCGCGTTCAGCGTTGGTGACCCAGCGGCCAATCTCAATGGAGCGAAAATCAAACTGGCGCCGTATCAAGGCAAAGCTACTCGTTTGCCCCTGGCGATGGTCAGGCCCGTTGCGGTAAAAATCCCGCGCTTCGATGCTCACTTGTCGTGTCTCCTTGCATTCCGCTATCCAGACCCCCACTAACTAACTGTAACGCATTTTAATTGCCTCATTTTCCACCGTCAGGAGAGAGATATGAGCAAGCGTATTTTAGTAGTATTAACGTCTCACGATCAGTTGGGCGATACCGGTAATAAAACCGGTTTTGGCTCGAAGAGCTGGCAGCCCCTTATTATGTCTTTAAAGACGCGGGTGCTGAAGTAACCTTGGCATCGCCCAAGGGCGGGCAGCCGCCGCTGGATCCCAAAAGTGACGCAGACGATAGCCAAACCGATGAAACGCGCCGCTTTAAGCAAGATGAAAACGCTAACGCGGAGCTTGCCGCGACCCATCGTTTGAGCGACATGAAGGCTGATAACTTCGATGCGGTATTTTACCCAGGAGGCCATGGCCCGCTATGGGATCTCGTCGACGATGCGGACTCCATTCGCTTGATCGAAACCTTTATCGCCCAAGGCAAACCGGTTGCCTCGGTTTGTCACGCGCCGATTGTCCTGGTGAATGCCAAAGACAGCGCTGGAGAGCCGCTAGTAAAAGGCCGCCAAGTAACGGGCTTTACCAACGGCGAAGAAGAGGCCGTTGGCTTGACCAATATCGTGCCGCATTTGGTTGAAGATGCCTTGCAAAAGTGCGGCGGGATTTATAGCAAAGCGGATGATTTCACTCCTTATGTACGTGAGGATGGCCAACTGATCACCGGGCAAAACCCGCCTTCCTCGGCGCTGACAGCTGAGACGCTGATGGCATGTCTGATGAAATAGCGCACCATTGTCAATATCGCGTTTGGTGACAACGGCGAGGTTCTCCTCGCCGTTGCTATTTTGGGTACTAAAGAGATTCCGGCTACGCTTATAGGGCAGTAGGTTATTCAGTGGCAATCGCTGTGTTCGCATCAGCTCAAAAGGAGACGACTAGCATGGAAACAGCACGCGTCTATCGGATGAAGACGGCAGAACATCTTTGCCCATTCGGTATGAAAACGGTCGATTTGTTAAAGCGGAAAGGCTACCAGGTCGATGACCATCCGCTGACATCCCGAGATGAAATCGAGGCATTCAAGAATCAGGAGAAGGTGGATACCACCCCGCAAACCTATATCGGCGATAAACGTATTGGGGGTATGAAGAGGTGCGCGAGCATTTAGGCATGAGCGTGCCAAGTGCAAAAGAGACTTCCTATCGGCCGGTGATCGCCATTTTTGTGACCGCTTTGCTCATTGGGCTGGCGGTTAGCTGGGTTGCCAATGGCACCTTAGTGGCGGCACGAATGCCCGAATATGCGGTGGCCACGGCCATGGTGCTGCTGGGTTTGCAGAAGCTGCAGGATGTAGAAAGCTTTAGCACAATGTTCCTCAACTACGACCTACTGGCTCAGCGCTATGTCCCTTATAGCTATGTGTACCCCTACGCAGAGACTCTGGCAGGGGTACTAATGCTGGCCGGTGCCATGCTTTGGCTAGCAGCACCGCTGGCGCTGTTTATCGGCACGGTGGGCGCGGTGTCGGTTTTTAAAGCCGTATATGTGGATAAGCGTGAGTTGAAATGCGCCTGCGTTGGCGGAAGCAGCAATGTGCCCCTAGGGTTTGTATCGCTGACAGAAAATATCGCCATGGTACTGATGGGGCTATGGATGCCGCTGAAAATGTTGCTTTAACAATCGTCATCAAAAACCTGCTTGGCTAAAGTGCTGTTTAAAATCCAAAATCCGTTAAAAACAATTTATTTGCCGCTACATATCACAGGTTAGATAAACCCGCTGTTATAAAGCGCACTGTGTGCACACAGCGAAGGGAACTCGCGACAGGGAAGAACAAGCAAGGATTGCTTGTGTAACACAAGGATGCACAAACAGGGTGTTTGTGGTGCAAGATCAGGAAGACCTGATGAAAACCCGGCCAAGGATTGGCCGGGTTTCTTTGACATCAATGACAGTTTAATTAAACTCTTATAACGCTTTTATTAACTTTTTATGCTTGCGGTGCGCGCTACTGATGATAGGGCGTCTGCGTTACAAACAATTACTCCTTTCTACAATAGCGTCGTCGGTAAGAAAACGCTTCCTTCAACAAGCATAGTGATAATAAAGCGAGCTTAATTCATTCATGGGTGTTTCAACCGCTGTTTGGCAGTTTAGGCAGCGTATAGTGGCGCTGTTCTTGCCGGTGCCTTCCAAGCGGAAGCGATTAAAAACGGATTCTTGGGTGACTCTGAGTTACCGCAATGACGACAGATGACATCCAGTCCGTTGACTTTGTTGATAATTATAATGTCGCGCACGCTGACCTCCTACCAGTAGGTTGTTGATGGTTCAGGCGTGGTAACGTCCGTGTAGAGCCGTATCGTTATCGATACTTACAAAAGTATAGCGCTGCTGGTCATAAGCGCCATATAAAAATATAAAATAATGTGCTTTAAATGAGTGCAATTAATCTAAGTAAAAAAAGATAATTTTTCCGTTTTGATAACATAGGTTAGATAAATAACTTGCTTTAAGGTTCACTGTGGGCGAACACCATAAGGAAGTGGCAACAGGGAAGATCGAGCTGGGAAAGCTTACGCTCATGGAAGCACAAACAGGATGTTTGTGAAGACAGATCAAGGAAGGTTTGATAAAGCCCCGGCCAGGGAAAGGTCGGGGCTTCTTTTTTATACGCTTGTTTTACTTTTGCCTTTCTTCTTGTTTTTCTTGCTGTGATTGCTTTGGTTACTTGCTTGGCTCTCGCTACTTTCGTCGTTGTTACCATCATCCTCACTGTCAGGCTTGTCGCTGCCTTGGTGAGTAAGCGGGCTCGCCTGGTCTAAGCGTGGGTGGTTATCCAGGAATTCACGCTGTAGGTCAGGTATGGCATCCAAGGCTTGCAGGGTATGGGTGAGGGCGTGAATAGCCGCCAGCACGTCCTGGGTATGGCCTGTTTCTGAGATGGTGTGCATGTTGCGGATGGGAAACCCAATCGAGGTAGCGGCACTGTCGATAGAGGCCAGTACGCCCGCCATACCATCGGTACCCGTATCTACACCCACAATATCGCGCTGCAGCGGAATGCCTTGCTCTTTAGCGGCAGTGGCGATAATCCGGTTGAGCTGTTCGCTGGCAATCGAGCCCACCGCCATGGTGAAGCCTTTGCCCATCTCTAGCGGCTGCATGCGCTTGTCGCCAATACCGGGCGCAGCCACATAGTCGTGGTTTACGTCCACGCCAATCAAGGCATCCGGCTTCATTTCGCCCGCCATCACTCTGCTGCCGAAACGGCCAATTTCTTCGTAGCTGGCAATCGCAAACAGCACGCGCACGTTTTGGGTGCCGCCTGCTTCGGCGATCAAACGCGCTACCTCAGCCGCTACAAAACAGCCCAGGCCGTTATCCAGGTAAGCGCCGTAGAACGTATTAGGGCTGAAGCCTGGGCGAATAGGGCGGTCAAAATAATCGAGTCGCCGGGGCGAACACCCAGGTTCAGCACTTGCTGCTTTTGTTTTCGCCGTGGATCTGTAGATCCAGGTAGATCTGCTCTTTTTCAGGCCTTTGCTACCATCGCGCTGGGCAGGGTCAGAGAAGTGAATAGCGCCCAGTGCTTCAACCGTGCCGCCTTCAATACAGCGATAGCTGCCGGGGGCGTCCGGGTCTTCGCTAAACAGCTTCACTTCATGGCCGATCAGCACGGTGGGCAGGAAGGAGTCCGTGTTGATCCAGATCTTGCCGTCCTCGCCAATCGAGCGCACCTGCATACGGATTTTGTCCGCATGGCCGATCAGCATGACCTTGAACATATCGTCGCGGTCAGGGTGGGTGTCCAACACAACCCCCGCGTTGCCCTTAAACTGGTGAAGGTGCCAGCCTTTAGGGGCGAAAGATTCGAAATGTGGCTTCAGCACGCCATATGTCATGGCGGCTTCCAAACCTACCGGGCTGGGAGCCGCAAGGATTTCGCGCATTAGTTTGAACTGCGCGTCGGGCATCGGCTGTGTCCAGGGTTTTGCACTATCGCTCATCGTTGTCGCTCACTCATTTGAGGTGGATGTTAATCACCTCTAGTCTGCCAGATTCCTATCTCTTGTGTAGAGAAAACCCCTCATGGGTGATCATGTATCAGTTGACGCAGAGCACTCGTTGCGGCGGAAGGAGGATGGCGTCGACTTAATATGATACCCAGCTCACGGCGTATGGTTGGCTCGACCAGAGGGCGGTGTTCGATGCCGTCGGTGGCGATCTGACGAAAACTGAGAGAGGGCAGCACGCTAATGCCTAACCCAGCAGCTACCATCCTGCCTACCGTGGCGATCTGGCGCGCATCGCATAAAATATCCAGCCGCTCTCCCACGCTCTGCATAATACGGTCAATATCCTGGCGCGAGCTGGAAAGACGATTAATGCCAATAAACGGATACTCAGCCAGCTGGCTCCAGGCGACGGCTGCTTGCGCCAGCAATGGATGCCTGCTGGGGCAAACGGCCACATAGCTATCTTCAAGCACGGGCTCAAACGTCAGGTCGTCTGCGTCGCTTGGCGGCACTGAAAGACCCAGGTCGGCGCGGCCTTCGCGCACCATTTGATTGATTTGATCGGCCAGCACATCGTGCAGGCTGAGGTTGATGCGCGGATAGGCCTCATGGAAACGCTTAATAACTCGAGGAAACAGACCCGCTGCGAGGGTGGGTAGGGCGGCGATCGTCACCTTGCCACGCTGTTTTGAAAACTGGTCGTTAAGATCCTCAAAGGCTTCATTCCAATCATTCAAGAGCCGCACGGCAACGGGCAGAAAGGCTTCGCCTTCCGGTGTGAGGGCAAGCTGGCGAGTAGTGCGGGCAAACAACGCGCCGCCCACACTCTTCAAGTTTGCGCAACGCGATGGAGATCGCCGGTTGGGAAAGGTGTATCCGCTCGCTGGCCTCTGCAAGGCTGCGGAATGGGCGACGGCGACAAAAACACGCAACTGCTGGATGCTTGGATTCATTTGGAAAGTAAAACATAAATTAAAAACTATTCAATATACAAAACAGAACTGGCAGACCATGCTTGCTGTATCGCATGCAAACAGCGTCGCGATCACCGTTTTACATAAAAATCGCTCTACAATAACAATAGCTCGCTTCGCGAGCTTCGGAGACACAATGAAAACGCTACTTACTGCCATGGTGGCCAGCGCCACGGTGCTGGCTGCTGCTACCCTTCACGCTGATGAGCGCCTGTTGATAGGCTCTACCTCAAGCTCCTCCAGCCACTACAGCTACTTTGTCGCGGTTAACCAGATTATTAATAACCAAGTCGAAGGAATCAGTTCTTCGGTTGCCGAAACCGGCGCCACGGTGGATAACCTGCGCCGTTTAGGGCGTGATCAAATTGATATGGGGCTGGTCACTACCAATACCGGCTATCACGCCTACGCCGGTGAGGAAGATTTTGAAGGCCGCCCCGTAGATAGCCGCCTGCTGTGGGTCTACACCGTGGCACCGCAGAATACCGTAATGCGCCAGGATGCTGAGGTGGAAACATTCGCTGACTTAAACGGTGTTCGCTTCAATCCAGGCATCACGGGGTCAGCTACTGAAAAAACCACCGAAGCGGTAATGCGCACGCTAGGTATTGAGCCTGACTATGTGCGTGGCTCAACGACCGATATGGTCGACGCCATGAAAGATGGTCGGGTGATGGGATCCGTTAAGTCGGGTGTCGGAGAACGCCTGGATGGCTCCTCCATGGATATTGCCACTTTCACACCGATAAGCGTGCTGTCGCTTGATCAAGAACAGGCCGACACACTGCGCAGCGAAATGCCCGACGTAGCCATTGTCGATGTCCCTGAAGGGGCAGCAGAGGGTATTCCCGCTTACACCACTTGGGCCTTTGGGGTTGCCGTGCACGCCCATCCGGATATGGATGGAGAGACCGCCTATCAAATCGTCAAAGCCGTAATGGAAAATCCAGAGCCTCAGGTTAATGCGTTTGCGGCCATGCAGGATGCGGATATGGCGAAGATGACGTTGGAGGTCGGCACTGTGCCACTTCACGTCGGTGCTGCGCGTTATTTCGAAGAGCAGGGTATGACATCCCCGATGCCTTGCAGCCTGTTCAGTAAGGCCAGTCGGAGAAGATGATCATGCGTGAGACACTCACCAAAGGTTTAGCGCTCCTGCTGGGTGGGCTAATTCTTTATACCTCCGCCATTGGGCCGTTCGAGAGCTTGATTCAGCGGAGTCTCTTTCTCGCGCTGGTCATCCTGCTAGGGCTTGCCGTTTACCCATTAGGGCAAGGCAAGCGCTGGCGACCGCTTGGCATCGCTATTGATACCTTGTTGGCGGTTGGCGTGGTAGTCGCCTGCAGCTATGTGGCGTTCAATCACGAACAAATTCTGGTTGAGCTTCCTTGGGCAACACCCCGCGATATGCTGCTGACCGGCGTACTCCTAGTGGCCATTCTGGAGCTGTCACGGCGCGCCATCGGCGTGATCTTTCCACTGTTGGTGTTAGTAGGGTTGGCTTATGCGTGGCTGGGGCGGCAATCCCAGGGCCGCTTGGTCACCGGGGCTTCGATCTTTATTACATGACCGAAACCATCTACCTCGGTGACTTAGGCGTTTGGGGCATGCTGGTGGGCGTCGCCGCGACGACCATTGCTGCCTTCGTGCTGTTCGGCTGTTTGCTGCTGCACACGGGGGGCGGCAATACCTTTATGGATCTGGCGCTGCGTATTAGCGGGCGTTCACCGGGCGGTGCCGCCAAAGTGGCCACGGTGGCCTCCGGACTGTTTGGCATGGTGAGCGGTAGTGCGGTGGCCAATGTGGCTACGACGGGCAACTTCACCATTCCGATGATGAAGCGCTTGAATTATCCGCGCCCCTTCGCAGCTGGGGTTGAAGCCGTGGCGTCCACCGGTGGTCAAATCGCACCGCCAATTTTGGGTGCTGCGGCATTTATCATGGCGGAAATTCTCGGTGAGAGTTACTTACGTATTGCCTTAGCGGCCCTGTTACCAGCGATTCTTTTCTATCTCGGGGTGTTTGTCACTATTCACTTGGTCGCCAAGCGGCGCCAACTGCAGGTAGTGCCCGATGATGAGCTGCCAAGTTGGTCTGAAGTGATGCGTCCAGAGCGGATCATTCCCATTCTGGCTGCATTAGGCGGGCTGTTTTACGGCGTGCTTAGCGGTCGTTCAATTCAGATGTCGGCGTTCTACGGCATCTTGATGACCGTGCTGACGTTTGTGCCTTTGCGCTGATAGCCAAGATGCCGCTGCGCGAGGTTGTCGGCAAGTTGGTGGCAGGCTTGGTTGATGCAGGCAAGGGCATGGTGATTATCGGCGTGCTGCTGGCTGGCGCACAGATTCTGGTCGCGATGATCGGTATGACCGGCATTGGTGTGACGCTAGCGAGCTTGATCGTCACGGTAGGCGGCGAATCGCTGTTCCTGGTCGCCTTTATCGTCGGCGGCGTGTGTCTGATTTTGGGCATGGGGATCCCGACCACGGCAGCGTATGTGCTTGTGGCGTCGGTACTGGCGCCCGCGCTCACCACCATCGGTGTGGAGCCACTGATTGCCCACCTGTTTGTTTTTTACTTCGCCACGCTATCGGTGATTACACCACCCGTTTGCATTGCGGTATTCGTAGCCTCAGGTATTGCCGACACCAACTGGCTGCCTGCGGCGGTTGAATCGGTGCGCTTGGCGGCGGCGATCTACGTGATTCCTTTCTTGCTGCTGATCTATCCAGCTTTGGCGGGGTTTGGTACCGCTGTCGATATTGCGTTGGCTAGCTGCCAAGGCGTGGTGTTCGTAATGGCCTTTGCCGCACTAACGAGTCGCGTAGCGATGACCGGTAAACGCGTCATTGACGTTGTGGCGTTGGTGGTCGTGGTCGCTCTTGCCCTAACGCCTGGTTGGCTCTCCACGCTAGCCGCGCTGGCATTAATTATTGGGCTGTTTATTCGTCGTCATGCGCTGTTGGATGAAGTGCCTCCGTCACTCTCTAGTGATCCCCACACTCTTCAGGCCAAGGAGACACAGCTATGAGCTTTTATTAGGCAGTGGCGCAGGCTTTTTCAGGTGACCGCACCGATGCGGCGGTAGCGGTAGTGGCGGAATTAATCAAGCGTCAGCAGCCCTCTGCCTTAGTGTTTGAAACCCTGGGAGAGCGGACGCTGGCGGCGGCTCATCGGGCCATGCGTGACGACCCCGAAAGTGGGTTCGAGCCACTGCTGGATGAACTGTTGGCGCCAGTACTTCGGGATTGTCTGGATCACAATATTAAAGTGCTAGGTAACTTTGGCGCGGCTAACCCAACCGGGGCTTGTCAGGTTATCGCCGATCTGGCTAACCAGCTTGGGCGCGGGGATATACGCATTGCCCAGGTGCACGGTGATGATATTCGCCAGCAGTTACATAGTTTGGACTTACAGCGCTGGGAGGCCGAGCGGCTGGACATGCCGGGCGATGACGCCCTGATTTCAGCCAATGTCTACCTGGGGCCAAGGCGCTGGCTGAGGCGTTAGCCATGCAGGCGGATGTGGTGGTCACAGGCCGTGTTGCCGACCCGGCGCTGTTTTAGCGCCGCTGATGCACCACTTCGATTGGCGTTGGGACGACTGGGATCGCCTGGCTTGCGGCATGATGGCGGGGCATTTAGCAGAGTGTGGCGCCCAGGTAAGCGGTGGCTACTTTGCCGATCCGGGCTTTAAAGACGTGCCCGGGCTCGCCACGGTGGGCTATCCGATTATTGAAGTGGAGCAGGATGGCAGCCTTATTATTACCAAGCCTGCCAATACCGGTGGCTGTGTTACCGAGCAAACGGTGAAAGAACAGCTGCTTTACGAAGTGCATGACCCGGCGAATTATCTAACCCCGGATGTCACGGTGGATCTTTCCCACGCCGAGGTGCGTCAGTTGTCACCCAACCGCGTGGCGGTGACGGGAATTCGCGGCAAGCCTGCGCCCGAGCGACTCAAAACCACCGTGTGCTATGAAGGCGGTTGGCAGGGCGAGGCGGAAATCTCCTATGCCGGCCCGAACGCCTTGGCAAGAGCGCAGCTTGCCGCCCAGGTACTGCGCGAACGATTGGTGTTTCGAGCTCCTGCCGAGCTGCGCACTCGTTTGGATATCATTGGCTTGGCCAGCGTATTTGATAGCGATAGCGGTGAGCTGCAGCGTAGCGCGTCAGCGTCTGCCAGTGGCGATTATCGGCTGCGGCTGGCGGCCGAGCACAGCGAGCGGCGCTGGGTGGTTCGCGCCACCCAGGAGCTATTGGCGCTTTATTGTGCCGGGCCTGCGGGCGGCGGCGGCGTGCGGCGTCAGTTTCAACGGCGAGTGTTTACGGCCTCATATTTGGTCAAACGTAGCGACGTTCATGCCCATGCCAGTCTGTTTGAATCGTCGCCGCTCGGCGAACGTAGGAGTGAACGTTATGCTGCATGCTGAACCCACGCAAACGGCGGTGCACCCGCATTCCTCGGTCACCCTTCATCAACTCGCCCATGCCCGTGCAGGTGATAAGGGCGAGCGGCTCAATGTGGCGTTATTTGCCTATGACCCAGACCACTACACCACCTTACTGGAGCAGGTAACCGAGGAGCGGGTGCTGGCGCTGTTTGCCCACCGCGGTGCCAGCCGAGTGCGGCGTTACCCTTGCCTAATTTGGCGGGCATGAACTTCGTGATTGATGACGTGCTGGAAGGCGGTGTTAATGGCGCGCTCAATTTGGATGGGCATGGCAAGACGCTGTCGTTTTTGCTGTTAAGTCTGGAGATGAATATTTAGCCAGACCCTCGACTTAGGTGGTTATGACCTGCAGCCAAAGCCTCGGTGTACGCCTAGGGTGGGGGCCTGGTGGGCTTTGCCCGCAAAATCCTCTAGGATAGGCGGCTTTTTCAGACAGGATAACTGCGCAAATGACCACTTCTGGGCAACCTCGTACCCAGTGGCTAGGCCGCTGGGGATTTATGTTGGCAGCCACCGGTTCTGCGGTAGGGCTGGGCAATATCTGGAAATTCCCCCTATATGACGGAGAGTACGGCGGCGGTGCCTTCGTGCTGGTTTATCTGCTGTGTATCCTGGCTGTGGGTGTACCGGTCATGATGGCCGAAATCGCCTTTGGGCGGCGTGGCCGCGGTAGTCCAATTGATGCCGTACGCCGGGTAGTGAACGAGTCTGGGCGTTCATCGGCGTGGTCGCTGTTTGGTTGGATGTCGATGCTGTGCGGCTTTATGATCCTATCGTTTTATGTCGTGGTGGCGGGCTGGTCGTTCTCGTACCTCTGGAAAATGCTCACCGGCGGTTTGAGCGGCGGCACCGTTGAGGAACTGGCGGCCGTGTTTGGCGCTAATAATGCCAACCCTGGAATCTCGGTTTCTGGAGCACGCTGGTAACGCTGGCGACCATGGTCATTGTTGGTAAAGGCGTGCAGGAGGGGATTGAGAAAAACGTCCGCTGGATGATGCCTGGCCTGGTGATCATGCTGCTCGTGCTGATTGTGTTTGGCGCATTCTCCGGCGGCTTTAGCGATGCCTTTGCGTTTCTGTTCTCGTTTAACACCGGCAGCCTATCCAGCGAGGGGATGCTGGCGGCGTTGGGACATGCGTTCTTTACGCTTTCGTTGGCTGCTGGCGCGATCATGACCTACGGCAGTTATCTGCCCAAAGACACCTCGATTGCCCGTACAACACTCGGCGTTGCCTTGGCGGATACGGTGGTTGCGCTGATGGCGGGGCTGGCCATTTTCCCGGTTATTTTGCCAATGGCATGAACCCGGAGAGGGCCCAGGGCTGATCTTTATGAGCCTGCCCATTGCGTTTCAAGCGATGCCGCTAGGTACGCTGTTTGGCATTCTTTTCTTTATCATGCTCTCTATGGCCGCGCTCACCTCGTCGATATCCATGGTCGAAGCGACGATATCGTGGCTATGCGATAGCAAAGGCTTCTCGCGGCGTTCGGCGGCGTGGAGCACGGGCATTGTGCTGTGGTTGATCAGCACGGCGGCGATGCTCTCGTTTAATGTCGGCGCCGACTGGACGCTGGCGGGTAAGACGTTCTTTGACTGGCTAGACTACCTGACGTCACGCTGGCTGATGCCGCTAGGTGGCCTGGGCACGGTCGTGATGGCGGGCTTTGTGCTCAACATCAATATCATGCGCGATGAGCTGGGCCTTAACCCGCGCCTTTATGCGCTTTGGCTGCTGATGGCTCGCTATGTCAGCCCGCTCGGTATTCTGGTGATTTTTGCCAACGTGCTAGGGCTTTATAGCGTGACGTTTTCAGTGCACTGGCCTTGGCTCTTGGCGATTCTGGTCGCCATGGTGGTGCTGGGCGAAACGTTAAGCCCGCGGCTGCGCCAAGCGCTGAAAACAGTGTAATACGCTACGGCGCCTGACCCGATAACAAACGCTGCTGCTGAGCTTTGACCTCATCGCTGCGCAGCGGCGTTTGGCAGGTTGCAAACACCTCTGTTAAGAACCGCTTGCGTGAGCCTTTGTAGGTGCCGCTCAGTAGCGCCGCCTGAGTAAGTGCATTAAGCAGTGCTTTACGTGACTCGCCCGTCAGTTGCGCGTAGTCCTGTAGCGCGGCTGGCCAATCAACGTCGATCGCCTGTGGTTTATCAGGCAGGCTATTCAGCAGGCGAGCCAACAGCAGCACTAGGTTGGGGTGGGGTGTTGGTTGCGCATAATAAGCTCGCCAACGCCCTGGGCCACTAAGCGTCGGGTGTGTTCATCGCTGTTCGTTAGCGATTCCATCAAGTGCTTAACCAGGGCGGGGCCACGGGCCTGTAAATAAGCTTCTTGAATAATGCGTGCGGCAATCCAGGCGTTCCATACGGCGTATAGCGGCCCGGTTAATACGGGTAGAAAACCGCGCAGCGTCAGTCGTCCCAATAGCCGTCGCAGCAGTAAACGCAGTAGAAAGCTGCTTAAGCTGATTTTTAAGCGATAAAGCAGCGCTTTAAGCGTTAGCTTCCAGCCATGCAGGTAGGCGTGGGGGTCGACGCCATAAATAAGGCTACCCGGGCTGGGATACTCCAACGCCGATCGGGAAACACCGTGAACAGTCAGCTGGATATCGGGTTCCAACGTTTCTGTTTGCCCATAACGTAGACCTGCCAAGCGGGTAATATTCGCTACGCCGCGCAGCGTTCCAGTATAAAAGCCGATTTCCAGTGCGGTAACACAGCCTGCGATAGTCAGGTAGCCGGCCCAGTAGGGAAGTTGCTCCCTTAAACTCATATTCTCCCAGTGACCGGTGGCAAACTCACGCATCCCCCATTCGGCGCTACCAATCAGGGTGCCGGAAATCAGGCCAGCGAGCGCTGCCCAGGCGATGATCCAGCGCCGTGCTCGCTTCAAGGCATATGGGTCGGGGAAGCAAGTGCCGGGTGGCGGCGTAAATAGCGCTGTACATAACGGCTAGCCCAACGTTGCGCTAGGCCAGGGGCTGGGGCGTACTCTTTATCTGGCCGAGTGAGAGACATGAAAAAGCGCTTCCTGCGTTGGCGTCCGTTAAATCCGATAAACGTTAGGGTAACGGTTACGTACGCGAACTACACGCATCGATAGCGCCTGGGTGAGTGCCCACTTTCATTAGTTCGTCCCAGCGTGTGGTAAAGCGATTAGAGCGATGGGCGCAGCGTAACTGCCAGGCGGCTGGTGCATTCGTCATGCCAAAGCTGATTGTGCCTTGCCCCATGCGCTGGTTGATCTGATCAATGGTTGCCATCAAAACGGGTGGCGATCGCGGGCAGGTTGATGCAGTAACGACATTTGGTACTGTTCGGCATCTACTAAATCCAGCAGCATCACACCGGCCTTCATAAATTGGTAGCGGGGCGATGAATCCGCTCAAGACCTTGGCGGACGGCATCAAGGATCACCCGGGTATCGTCGCTGGGTGAGGGCAGGGCGATCAGCTCCTGCGGAAGTATTGCAACTGATCGCGACGATGACGGTTAGTGTTGAGAAATACCATCACCGCACGGGCTAAACTGCGCTGCTGGCGAAGTTTTTCAGCGCTGCGCTGGGCGTGACGGCGCAGCGCGTTATGCACCTCTGCAAACACACCGGTCGGTTGTCCGAAAGAGCGGGAGGTCATAATGCGCTCTCGGGGCTTATCTAGCGCGTTCATCGTCAAACAGGGTACGCCGCGTAGCTCAAGCGCCGTACGCGCTAGTACCACCGAGAAGTGTTTGCGGAGCTGTTTTTCATTGCTTTCACGCAAGTCCCAGGCGGTGTTAACGCCGCCAATGGCCAAGCGCTCGGCAAGCCTGTGGCCGACGCCCCACGCTGCCCACCGGCGTACGTTTGAGCAACGCCTCCGTGGTGTGATCCTGCCCATTAAGTAAGCAAACGCCTTGGTAGAGAGGGTCTTTCTTGGCAAAGTGATTGGCCAGTTTGGCAAGCGTATGCGTGGGTGCCAGCCCAATACACACCGGCAAGCCCAAGTGCTGGCGTATTCGCTGGCGCAGGTGTCGCCCCAGCGCTTCACATTCTTGGCTGGTAAAGCCTTCTAAATAGACGAACATCTCATCTATTGAGTAGGGGGCCACCTCCGGGCAGGCATCGCGTAGTAATTGAGTCAGCCGCCTCGACATATCGCCGTAGAGCTCGTAATTGGATGAAAGCAGGTGAATCTCTCCGCGCTGGCGTAGCCCTTCAAGCTTAAAGGCTGGCGTGCCCATGGGAATGTCCAGCGCTTTCAACTCCGCTGAACGGGCGATTACGCAGCCGTCGTTGTTTGACATCACCCCCACAGGCCTGCCTTCCAGCGCGGGCTGAAAAACCCGCTCGCAGCTTACGTAGAAGTTGTTGGCATCGATTAGACCGATCATCGCCACCCCTCATCTCAAATAGGCGAGTTAGCGCAAAGAAGCGTGTCAACGTACATACTCGTGCACAACGGCACGCACTACGCCCCATAGTTGGCAGTCGCTGCCTTCAAGAGGCAGCGGCGGATAGTTTGGGTGGCCCGAACATAGATGCGGCGTGCCCCGGTAAAGCGCGTAGCGTTTATCAATGCCTCGCCCTCCAGTATGGCGACCAGAATATGCCCCAGTCGCGGCTCAATACTACGATCAACCACCAGCAAGTCACCCTCGAAAATTCCCCACCCTCCATGCTGTCACCAGTGGCGGTGGCATAAAACGTCTCAGTAGGGTTTTAATCAGCCGTGTGTTGAGGTCTAGCGTGCATGGCTCGTAATCCTGGGCTGGCGAAGGAAAGCCACTAAAACCAGTGCGGCCGATAGACAGCGGCTGAGAGGTTAACGGCAAGGCTGGCGTTAAGTGAGCTGACTGGCCCGGCATCGTCGACATCCTGGTGTTTAAAATATTGTATAAATATACAGTATTTTGCATGGCGAAGGAAAATGCAAGGGTCGCGAGCTAAAGCTGCCTCCCACAAGGGGCTATCAGGCTGGCAGTTTATTGTGGGAGGCCGCTTCAGCGGGCGAACGGGTATCCGGCTGGAAGCTTGAAGGGTCGCGAGCTAAAGCTATCTCCCAGTGGTTAGGTTACTGGACTTTAGGCAGCATGGCTTTTAGCAAAGGCCAAGCACCTTGCTTTGATGCATCCAAAATCACAATTTCAGCAATTGAGCCGTCTTCTGCATAACTGATATGCGTATGCCAATCTTGAGAAACCTCTTTCGTGATCGGCTTCTCGGATAAATGGAGTACCAAAATATCATCGGCCTCATCATAGGTCGTTCTCATGACATTTCCTCCCATTCAAAGTGGTGCATGACAGTCTTAACAATTAGCTGATTTTCCAACACTACTGCTGCACAAACGAGATTATCGGTGCGCTGAGTGAACGCTTTAGCGATCCATAGCCTAGCTTGATCTTTATAGCGGGTTTCACCCGTTTCTAGCAGCTCACATAGCTGTGCTTCATCAATTTCCTTTGTTGCATACGTTCCCGCGCGTGGCGTGTAACGTGCACATTGCGCTTAAAACGATTGGAATACATTACAACCGCGCCCTTGGCTAGATGTCATGGATACACTTTTTGTACATCAATAGTTTTATTGAAGAAGCAAAGCATTTAACAGATGAGAATAGCATATAGCCACAGAGCTGAATGCATGTTGTGGGAGGTCACTTCAGCGGGCGAACAGATGTATCCGGCTGGAAGTTTGAAGGGTCGCGAGCTAAAGCTGCCTCCCACAAAGGGGCGCTATCAGGCTGGCAGTTTATTGTGGGAGGCCGCTTCAGCGGGCGAAGGTGCCACAGGCACCCCTTCGTCGGATGAGACTGGTAGCCTGAACAGTCGCGAGCTAAAGCTCCCTCACAACTGCCTTCCTCATACGCAGTGACCAAATTGGAAATAGGAATGATATGCTTAAGGCATCTTAAAAGGAGGTTACGGCATGCACGTCTTCGCTAAATCCTGGCGCTTAACCACTGGGCTTTCGGCTCTGTTGCTCTCAGGCACGGTAAGTGCCTCGTCCGAGCAGCTTGAAGCGGATCTCCGCCAACGCATGGCAGGCGAAAACGATAGACTCACCTTTAGCCGTATTTACGAAGACGAAGCGACGCAGCGCTATATCGCTGAAGAAGTGGCGATCACACATACCAATGGTGATGTGATTACCATCGAGCGCTACAGCGTCGAAGGAGACTATGAGCGCCCCGACCAAGTGGTGATGGATGGCATCGCGGTCAGGGAGGCAGCACAATCAGCGCCACTTCTCAGCATCGCGACACTAGTGCTCCCCGAACCATCCCGGGCAGTATTCTCCACCGAGGACGTGGATCAGGCAGTGGAAAATGTCGCTTTCAAGGCCATGACCGCTCGCGATATCACGCTCCGGCTAGATGGGGGTGTAACCGAGAGTGTTTTGGACGACATGAACACGACTTACCCGGAAGGCCAAATCCACATCAGTGGGTTTACCCTGGAAGGGTTGAGTCGCAACGCCCTGCAGCTTCTAGAAATAGAGGACGTCAGCGCCGAACTCACAGACCTGGAGAGTGGCATCACCTCTGAACTCGCGCTGGCGAATCTCCGTATTGAACAGCTGGTCGGGTTAGACCGCACCGGGGAAGAAAGCGTTGAGCACGCCGAGCTGAACGGCTTCAGCCTGATCGGCGACAACTGGCAGGCTGTGCTTGAGCGACTCTGGGTAAACGGCAGTAGCTATAGCGGCGACGCGGGCTTTGAGGGAGCTTATTTCGATGTCGCCGAACTGATTCACCTTGTGCCCCTGAAGACCGCCAAGCATTTCAGAGCCTGAGCAATGTCCTTACCGGGGCACCGGACAGCTGAGAGCCGATGGATATAGCCACTCCCGCTGGGAAGAAACAGGCAAGGAAAACCGACTGATATCCGAAGGCGCCTTGACCTTGGCTGGCGCCGCCGGGCTGGAATTCACCATGAACCTTCCCATCACACTGCCTGCTGGCACCACTATCGAGCAGGCCACGCGCAACCCCGCGCTTTTGGAGTCGGCAACCCTGAATGGCGGCGACCTCGTTGTTACTTACTCTGATGAAGGAATGCTGCCACGTTTAGCGACCGAACTAGCCGCCCAGCAGGGGGGCAACGAAGAGCGGGTGATCTCCCAAACCCTGGCCCAGGCTCAGCAGCTTGGTCAGTTATTCGGCCCGCAGGTCACCAAACTGATGACGGCAATGGTCGATATCATGGCCGGTTATTCCCAGCAGCTCACTGTTAATGTAGGGCTACCCAACCCCTTTACCTTTAATCAGCTCATAATGAACCCGATGGGGAGCGCAGAGCAGCTAAGGTTTACCTTTGAGTTAGAGTAGCCTCGTAAGGCGCTTGATTGTCCATTCGGTCAGCATTTTATGCCCCATGCAACATGAAGCACGTTCATGTACGACCTGACGCGGATGCGATGAAAGTCGCGTCAGGCTGCGTTATGATAGCGCCCTCGCTTCTCCCATGATGACCCTTTCTCGTTACGAGGTTCCCGCCGATGTTCAGCCGCGATATGACAATTGCCGGATTCGATGATGTGCTGTTTGATGCCATGCAGAAAGAAGTGGAGCGCCAAGAGGCCCACATCGAACTGATCGCTTCCGAAAACTACGCCAGCCCCCGCGTACTCGAAGCTCAGGGCAGCCAGCTGACCAATAAATACGCTGAGGGCTACCCCGGTAAGCGCTACTACGGCGGCTGTGAGTTCGTCGATATCGCTGAAAACCTGGCCATTGATTACGCCAAAGAGCTGTTCGGCGCCACCTACGTAAACGTTCAACCCCACTCCGGCTCGCAAGCCAACAGCGCGGTGTTCCAAGCGCTGGTTAAGCCAGGCGACACCATTTTAGGCATGAGCCTGGATGCAGGCGGCCACCTGACCCACGGTGCCAAGCCTAATTTTTCCGGCAAGCACTACAACGCCATTCAGTACGGTCTGGATGAGCAGGGGTTAATTGATTACGCTCAAGTGGCCCAGCTTGCTCGCGAGCACAAACCCAAAATGATCATCGCCGGTTTCTCAGCCTATTCACAAATTGTCGATTGGGCCAAGTTCCGTGAAATCGCCGACGAAGTAGGTGCTTACTTACTGGTTGATATGGCTCATGTCTCTGGTCTGGTAGCGGCGGGCGTTTATCCCAGCCCCTTGCCGCATGCCCATGTGGTCACCTCCACGACCCACAAAACCCTACGCGGCCCACGCAGTGGCGTGATTCTCTCGGCGGAAAACGACGCTGATATCGAGAAGAAGCTACAGTCAGCGGTTTTCCCCGGCGGCCAGGGCGGCCCCTTGATGCACGTAATCGCGGCGAAAGCGATCTGCTTCAAAGAGGCGATGGAGCCCGAGTTCAAAACCTACCAACAGCAGGTAGTTAAGAACGCCCAGGCAATGGCCAAGGTGTTTATCGATCGCGGTTACGACATCGTCTCCGGCGGCACCGAAGACCACCTCTTCCTGCTTTCGCTGATCAAACAGGGCGTAACCGGCAAAGACGCCGACGCTGCTTTGGGTCGTGCCCACATCACCGTGAACAAGAACGCTGTGCCTAACGACCCGCAAAGCCCGTTTGTCACCTCTGGGCTGCGTATTGGCACCCCAGCAGTGACCACGCGCGGTTTCGGTGAACAAGAGTGTAGTACCTTGGCAGGCTGGATCTGCGACATTCTGGACGTACTGGCCAAAGGCGACGACACCAGCGCCATCGAAGCCCAGGTGCTGGATCAAGTGGCCAAGGTTTGTGCACGGCTTCCGGTTTATAAATAAGCAGCTGTCACCAGTTTTAAGCGAATGATAGCCTCACGGAACGGGTGACCCATTAGGGTCGCCCGTTCTTTATTGGGCTAAAACTAAAAGTTGCTCCAGTGCTTGAAAAAGTCAGCTCGCGACTATCGCCTATCCTAACGTGGCAGAGTAAGCCTAGCTGGCCTTCTTGTTGCTCGCGTACCGATGACACGCCAGTAATGAAGATACTAATCCTGACACTAAAACGAGCGCCCCTACCCCTGCGGCAGCGTTTCTGTTAACATGCTGCGATTAATTTTCTGCGCTTGACGCCTCTTCGATTCAACGGTGAACCCTCCATGGCAAAGCAACAGGAAGCAACGGATTTGCAGCGGGCATTAAAAACCTGCAAAAGTTCGTTCTTATCGGTGGGCTTTTTCAGTATGTTTGTCAACTTGCTGATGCTTGTACCACCCATGTACATGCTGCAAGTATACGACCGCGTGCTCTCTACCCAGAGTGTCGACACCTTGTTAATGCTCACCCTGGTGGTCGTGTTTCTGTTCATGATCATGGGCGGGTTAGAGCTGGTGCGTTCGCGCATGCTGGTGCGTGTCGGTAACAAACTCGACACCACGATTAACGAACGGCTCTACAGCGCCATGTTCCGCCGCAGCTTAGTGGCCCAGGGCAGCCAAAGCGCGCAACCGTTGAGTGATTTAACCAGCCTGCGCCAGTTCCTAACCGGCAATGGCCTGTTTGCCTTTTTGATGCACCCTGGGTACCCGTTTACCTCGGCGTCCTCTTTCTGTTTCACCCCTGGCTGGGGGTATTCGCGACCTGTGCAGGCATTATTCTGCTAGCGTTGGCCGTCGCCAACGAAAAAGCCACCAAAAAGCTGCTCGCCGAAGCCAACAGTGAGCATATTCAGGCGCAAAACCTGGCCAACTCCAATTTACGTAACGCCGAAGTGCTGCATGCCATGGGCATGCTGCCAGGTATCATGGGTCGCTGGTCGAAGCGTCATCACGAATTCCTATCGAAGCAGTCTCAGGCAAGCGACCGAGCCGGCGCTTTAACCAATACCTCCAAGGTGCTGCGTCTGCTGTTCCAATCGCTGATTCTCGGCCTGGGTGCACTGCTGGTATTGCGTGGCGAAATGACTCCCGGGATGATGATTGCCGGTTCCATTCTGATGGGACGGGCGCTCGCGCCTATCGACCAAATGATTGGCGGCTGGAAAGGCTTCGTCAGTGCCCGCGGTGCATACGAGCGTCTCAATGACCTGCTCACGCAAATACCCAGTGAAGAGCGCAAAATGTCGCTGCCAGCGCCTCAGGGTGTGGTCGCGTTAGAAGGCGTGGCAGCCGCACCACCTGGGGCGCGTATGGCAACCATTCGCGGAATCAACTTCAGCGTGTCCAAAGGCGAACACGTCGGCATTATTGGCCCCAGCGCGGCGGGTAAATCGACCCTGGCGCGGGTGCTGCTGGGTATCTGGCCCTCGCAAGTCGGTGATGTACGTCTCGATGGCGGGGTAATTACCCAGTATAACCGCGATGAAATCGGCCCTTATATTGGCTATTTGCCCCAAGATATCGAACTGTTTGACGGCACTATCAGTGAAAACATTGCCCGCTTTGGCACTATCGACCCGCAAAAGTGGTCGACGCCGCCAAGAAAGCAGGCGTGCACGAAATGATTCTGGAGCTGCCCAACGGTTACGACACGGTGATCTCTGCCAGCAGCGGGGCGCTTTCCGGTGGCCAGCGTCAGCGTGTGGGGCTGGCCCGGGCGCTGTACGGCAACCCCGTGTTGGTCGTGCTGGATGAACCCAACGCCAACCTGGACGATGCCGGTGAACGAGCGCTGGCGATGTCTATCGCCCAGCTGAAAGCCGAAGGCGCCACGTTATTCGTCATCAGTCACCGCACCAGCGTATTGAAAAATATGGATAAGCTGCTGGTGATGAAAGAGGGCAGGTCAGCATGTTTGGGCCACGTGACCAAGTGTTGGCGCAGTTTGCCAAGAAGCCCCGTGAACAAGTCAGTCAGCAAAGCGCTGCCCGCCTCTCAGCCATCTCCGGTGGCCGTGGTAACGAGGAGAAGTCATGAGCGACGAAAAACGCAACCTGCCCACGTCAGAGATCGACGTCACCCCCAAAGAGCCGGTGACCATCGACGGTGAAGCGAGTGAAAAGCTGCCCACCAGTGACAAAGGTTACCGCAAGCTCGGCTTTGCCATCCTCTTTATAGCCCTGGGCGGTTTTATTCTCTGGTCGGTGACCGCCTCCCTGGCCATTGCCGTTGTAGCACCGGGTAGCGTCTCAATTGAGTCCTTCAAACGTACCGTACAGCACCTGGAAGGCGGTATTGTCGAGCAGCTGTTAGTGGAAGATGGCGACAAAGTAGAGGCCGGTGACACCCTGGTGGTGTTAAGTGACACCCAGGCCAGCTCCCAGCTGGCCATTGCCCGTTCGCGCTACCTGATTAACCGCGCCATGGAAGCCCGCCTGCTTGCCGAGCAGGCCGGGGCAGAAATGATGGAAATCCCCGAAGATATTCAAGACACCGATGATCCTCGCGTTCAGCAAGTGATTGCAGTGCAGCAAAGCCTCTTCGCCGCCCGTCGCCAGTCGCTGAAAAGCACCCTGGAAGCGCTGGATGAGCAGAGCGTGCAGATGCGCGAACAAATCGAAGGGCTGGAAGAGCGCATCAGCGTTAACGTTAATCGCATCAGCTCGCTACGCTCCGAGGCTGAAGACTTCCGCTCGCTCTACCGTGAAGGGTTGGGAGATAACCAGCGCCTGCGTGAGTTAGAGCGGCAAGTGCTGCAATACGAGGGTGATAATGCCGAATTTCGTGCCAACATCGCCCAACTGCGTTCGCAAATCAGCGAAAACAGCATGGAGCGCGAAATTCAACAGCAGGAGTTCCAAAAGAGGTCGGTGAACAGCTGCGCGACGCCCAGGCGCAAATAGCCGAAGCGGAAGAGCAGATTATCTCGCTCCGTGATCAGGTGGAGCGTTCAGTGGTCACCGCCCCGGTCTCCGGCACCGTCGTAGGGCGTCAAGTGCACACCGTAGGGGCGGTGATACGCCCAGGCGACAAAATCATGGATATTGTCCCCTCCAACGAAGGTTTCGTCGTAGAAGCGCGTATTCCCACACGCGATATCGACAATATTCATATTGGCCAGTTTGCAGAAATACGCTTTAGCGCCTTCAATCAACGCTTAACTGATGTTATTGATGGTGAAGTGATTTACGTCAGTGCGGACAGCTTTGAAGATGAAGCCACGGGGCTAAGTACTACCGTGCCCGGGTAGGTGTCACCGAAGAAGGGTACACACAAATGAATGACCGCATGCAGCTTCTCTCCGGCATGCCCGCGGAAGTCATGCTTCGTACCGGTGAACGCACCTTTGCCAGCTACATAGCCAAGCCCATCACCGATATGCTGGCTCGCGCCCTACGGGAGGATTAATGCCGAAAATACCCAGCCAACAACGATTCGTTCGGGTAGTGGGCGCCTGGTCACGCACGGTACCGCTGGCCCTGACGGTTAGCCTAATCGCTTCACCGCTCTACGCACAGCAGGATATGCCAGCAGGGGGCGCCGCCATGGAAGAGCTGGCCGCCCTGGAACAGGCCACCCGTTCTCCCGGAGCGCTACCCTCGCTACCGGCGCTTTTTGGCCGTGCGCTGGAGCATGACGCAGACCTCACGCGCCAGCGCTATGAGCTAGAAGCCACCCGGGAAGAGATCCCCATGGCGCGTTCACAGCTACTTCCCCAGCTAAGCGCCACAGGCGGGTACCTCTGGCAAGACTCCACCAATATACAAACATCACCGGACGACTTTGGCCTCGACCAAGCCGCCCAACGGCCCGGCGAAATTGAAGAAAACTACTGGCAGATCCAGCTCCAGCAGCCCCTGTTCAGCTTAGAGCGCTGGCGCGGCATGGATGTAGCCGACGCCCAGGTAAACGCCGCCGAACTTCAGCTGGCCGTGGTAGAGCGTGATCTTGCACTGCAAGTCAGCGAAGCCTACGTACAAGCCTACTTGGCCTCTCAGCGCCTCGGGTTATTAGAGTCTCAGCAAGAGTCACTGGAATTACAGGTTCGTCAGGCGCAGCGCGCCTACGACCTTGGTGTGGGGGATCGTATCAACCTGCTGGAAGCACAGTCACGACTAGACCAGGCCATTTCAGACGCCGTACAGGCAGAAAATGAGCTTGATAACGCCCTGAGCATCCTGGAACGCCTAACCGGCACGCTGCCCGAATTTCGCGGTCTAGCCATCGGCGAACTGTCCGAGGTCTCTCAACAGCGAATGGGGTGCCCAGGACGACTGGCTAGCCCGCACCGGGCAAAACCTGGATGTGCTGTTAGCGCGTCAGGAGCAGCGTATTTCAGAAGCGGATGCCAGCACCCGCCGGGCGGGCTACTACCCAGAGGTAAACCTCAACCTCAGCTACTCAGACCGCACAAGCGACGACGTACTGCGCGAAAGTGAAGACTATCGTGCCGGTGTCGAGATGAGCGTGCCGATTTATCGCGGCGGTTACACCACTGCCAATGTACGCCAAGGCGAAAAACGCATTAATGCCAGTCAGGCAGCGTTTGATAACCAGCGCAATTTGGCCGGGCAGGAAGTCCGCCAGCGGCTACGTTCTTTAAATGGCCATGTGCGCCGTATTGAAGCTCTCAAACAAGCCATCGCCTCCAGCCAGCTATTTTTAGAAGCCGCCGAGCGAGGCGAACAGCTGGGTCTGCGTGATTTGGTAGACGTACTCGACGCCCGCGCCAGTCTCTACGACCAGCGCATACAGTATGTGGATACCATTGGTGAGTACGCCCTGGACAGTTTAGCGCTTCAGTCAGCCGTAGGGGAGCTGGGCAGTGATGACTTGGGTAATGTGATGACACTGCTGCTATCGTTAACTGATCTAACCGCTACCACGTCAGGATAAACCTACTCCAATGGCAGCGCTGAAAGGCACTCAAAGCAACGACTGGCTAAGGCGAGCCATGCGTTGCTTTGACGCCGCAATCGCCGTGGCGGTCTCTTGGTTGATACTGTTGAGCATGTCTCACATTAACTACCAGGAAGACGACTACTTCTTTTAATGCTCATTGGCGGCCTGCTGCTACCCGCCATTGGTGAGCTGCTGGGGCTGTATCAGCCATGGCGCGGGCGCAGCCTGTTCAGCATGCTGGGCGTGTATGGCCTTAGCTGGCTAGCGACCATTGTGCTGCTTAGCTTACTGCTCGTGGCAACCCATAATACCCAAAACTTCTCGCGACTCTGGATGGGGGTTTCCTCGTTAGCCGTGCTTACCACCGGCAGCCTGATGCGTGCCGCCCTCTATATCTACCTAAGAAACCTCCGCGCCAAGGGTAAAAACCGCAAACGTATCGTTATTATCGGCCGTCAGGCCAATCTCGAAAGGCTGGCAAACCACCTCAACGCCATGGTGTACGCAGGCTATCAGCTCCAGAGCGCCTACACGGATGATGACTCCGACCACTTCCATAAACAGCTCCACACCCTGGCGGAAGAGAGCGCCTTTGATAGAGCGTTTGATGAAATTTGGCTCACCTACCCACTCAGCGACGGAGACAAAGTACGCCTGGTATCCGCCAATTTGATTAACATTCCCGTCAGCGTGCGCTACTTCCCCGACTTGTCCGACATTCGCCTGCTCAACCACCGCATGGCGCAAGTCGTCGGTCTCTACTCGTTAGAGCTTAACTACAGCCCCTTAGACAGCGGCCCGCTAAGGTTTATTAAAAACCTGGAAGACCGCCTGCTGGGCGGGCTGCTGTTTATTGTTTTCCTGCCGGTGATGCTACTGATTGCCGCATTGGTAAAGTGGAAAATGGGTGGGCCAGTGCTCTTCAAACAGCACCGCCACGGTATTGACGGCAAATGTTTCCGCATCTACAAATTTAGAAGCATGAGCGTCCATAAGGCAACGAACACCCAGCAAGCTTGCCAAAACGACCCGCGCATCACCCCCCTGGGCGCCTTTTTACGCCGCACAAGCCTGGATGAGCTACCCCAGCTTTATAACGTACTGCAGGGAAGAATGTCGCTGGTCGGGCCGCGCCCTCACGCCCTGGATCACAACAAGTATTACCAAGGCGTTATCCAAAACTATATGCAGCGGCACCGGGTCAAACCCGGCATGACAGGCTGGGCGCAGATAAACGGCTATCGCGGCAACACCGACACCTTAGAGCAGATGCAGAAACGGGTAGAGTACGACCTCTACTACATTGATAACTGGTCGCTGGGGTTTGACTTAAAGATTCTGGCGATGACGATTTCCCGCGGGTTTATCAACTACCAGCCCTAAAGCAACGCCAACGCGCTGCCTACAGCCAAAAATGCTTATGCATAGAGAGCCGGCGTTTTACCCCAAGCGGCAGCCTGGCTTCACTTTTGCCCAACCGATACCCCCGCATATTTAAGCAAAGTGCGCAGCCCAGCCTCTGGCAGCCGCCAGGGCGCTCGACGCCATAAATAGCTTAACTCCGAACGCACAAAGCGGCCGCCTTCCCCCTCAGCCCTGCCCAACCAATCCAGCAGCCAGGCCTCACGGTGATGCAGCACACCAATATCGAAATAGCGCTGAAACTCCTCCACCAGCGAATAGTTATGGGAGTGTAGAGCGCAGGCCTCGGCGCAGTAAGCCAGCTTCCAACCCGCCTTTAGCAACCGTGCGCCGGCAATCATATCCTCGCTCAGAATCGTACCTTCGGGAAACCCGCCCGCGCTGATAGCGCCTCACGGCGATACGCCGCAAAAGAGTTGGAGAGAAAGGCAGTTTTAATACCCAGCCGGGGAATATCCGCCGTCGCCACCACCCGGGACTCATCAGGGTAGTTAAAATAGCGGGCATGAGCCGCAATGGGTGAGGCATCAGGGTGGGGTAACTGGCGTCCAAAAGCCCCCCACGCCGGGGTCATCAAACGCCGCGACCAGCTGCGCAAGCGCATCCTGATCAGCTATCAATGCATCCTGGGTAAGAAAAATAACGATATCGCAGTCACTTAGGTAGTGAAGTGCCCGCTGCCGGGTGCCCCCATGATCAAAGTCACAGCGCTCGATCACTAGCAGTTCACACCCAAACTCATGCGCAATGGCCGCTGTTTCATCGTCGGAAGAGGAGTCCACGACCAGCACGCGAAAGTGCTTGGCGGCAGGCTGAGTGCGTACAAGCCAGTCACGCCACAAGGCACCAGCATTAAGCGTAGGCACACACAACCCAATGGAAGGAGAAGAAGGAACAGCAGCGGCCATAAATCAGTCAAGCTCAAAAAGTGAATGGAGTCCGGCTATAAAAACCGCCAAGCAAGCGCGTATACTACCCGCTGGTCAGCCGAGTGACACGGAGCAATCGTGTTTTGAGTACAAGTATGGACACCCGCATGCCCCCCTCCATCCCGCATGTTGCCATTTTAATGGGAACCTATAACGGTGAGGCGTATCTATCAGAGCAGCTAGATTCGATTGAGGGCCAGCAGCACGCCCACTGGACGCTACACGTTTCAGATGATAGCCCCTTGCCCGGCACCCGCCGCCTATTAGAGGCCTACCAGCGGCGCTGGGGCGAGCAACGGCTAAAAATTTACTCAGGCAAACAGCAGGGGTTTGCCGCCAACTTTATGTCGCTGGTGCGCAATAGCGCCATTCAAGGCGACTACTACGCCTTTGCCGACCAGGATGACCGATGGCATCCCGAAAAGCTCACACGGGCAGTAGAACGGCTAGCCGCGTATCCGCCCAGTCAGCCCCAGCTGTATACCGCCAGAGCGCAGCTGGTGGACGAGCAGGGCACGCCAACAGGGTATTCCACGCTGCAAGCGCGCCCGCCGGGTTTTAACAATGCCCTGGTGCAGAACATTGCCAGCGGCAACACTATGGTGTTTAACCAGGCCGCGCGGGAGTGCTTGCAACGTTCACCCCATGGCGAGGATACCGGCCTGCACGACTGGTGGTGCTACCTGTTGATCAGTGGCTGCGGCGGGCGAGTGGTTTACGACAGCACCCCTGTATAGACTATCGCCAGCACGCCAGTAACCTCATCGGCATGCAGCGCGGGGTTAAAAGCCTGCTAATGCGCATCAAACACCTGTGGCAAGGAGGCCACCGCATGCAAATCGACCGCAATTTGACCGCCCTGGCGAACCACCGAGACTGGCTTGAGCCCCAGCATCAAGCGAGTTTTGACCGCTACCGACGCTCCCGCCACGGTAACCCATGGCAACGCCTTCAAGGCTTAATGAAGGCGCGGGTATACCGCCAAACATGGCAAGGTAACCTGGCCATGCGCGTAGCCGCTCTTCTTAACAAAGGGTGACTAAGGTAACATCTTCGCCCTTATTTCTGCCTGGAGTGGGGAGAGGGCCTGGCACCTCCTATTCACCTATCCAAATTCAACACATCGAATGGTGTAAAGAGAACCAATGAACCCACATGCTTTAAATACGGTGGCACCACGCGCCATGGTGGTACACCTATGGCGCTATCGTGAACTAATCGCCCGCCTGATTAAGCGCGATGTATTAGGCCGCTACAAAGGCTCGCTGCTCGGGCTGGCATGGTCGTTTGTCACCCCCATTATTATGCTGGTTATTTACACCTTTGTATTTACAGTCGTTTTCAATGCCCGCTGGGGAGTCGGGGGCGAGGAGAGCAAGGGGTGTTCGCCCTGCAGCTATTTGCCGGGCTGATCGTCCACGGCATTCTTGCCGAAGTGCTAACCCGTTCACCCAGCCTGATTCTGACCAACACCAACTACGTCAAAAAGTGGTGTTCCCGCTGGAAATCTTACCCCTGGTGCCCCTTGGCTCAGCGCTTTTCCATGCCGCCGTTAGCTCCCTGGTGCTGATACTGGCCCAGCTGGTAGTGCTGGGCAGCGTACCCTGGACCTTCTGGATGCTACCTCTGGTACTGCTGCCACTTATGGTATTAACCATGGGCATTAGCTGGCTGCTGGCCTCCTTAGAGTCTTCCTGCGCGATATAGGCCAAACCATGGGGCTGATAGCCACCATGTTGCTGTTTCTATCGCCGATTTTTTACCCCATCTCCGCGCTACCGGAAAACTTTCACGGCGTAATTCACGCCAACCCGCTAACGTTTATTATCGAACAGGCACGCATCGTGCTGCTGGAAGGGCAGCTACCCAATATTAGTGGGTTGCTCAAGTATCTCGCGGTATCGCTAGTGGTGGCGTGGTTAGGGTTTGCCTGGTTCCAGAAAACGCGTAAAGGATTTGCTGATGTCCTCTGAAACAGTTACACAGACCGAGGCGACGCCCCCGGTGATTACCCTGAGCGATATTGCCAAATATTACCAAATCTACGAGGCGCCCAGCGACCGGCTCAAGCAGTTCGTCGTACCCAAGGTACAGCGGCTGGCGGGTAAAACCGCCAAGCGCTACGGCCGGGAGTTCAAAGCCCTTGACGGTATCTCCTTTGAAATACGCAAAGGCGAAACCGTGGGAATTATCGGCCGCAATGGCTCCGGCAAATCCACCCTGCTGCAGATGATCTGCGGCACCCTAACGCCGACCCACGGCGAAATAAACACCATGGGCGCATCGCCGCCCTGCTTGAGCTGGGCGCCGGGTTTGACCCGGAATTTACCGGGCGTGAGAACGTCTACATGAACGCCTCGGTACTCGGGCTGAGCAAGCCCGAAATCGACGAACGCCTGGATGATATTCTCGCCTTCGCCGAAATCGGCGACTTTATCGACCAGCCGGTCAAGACCTACTCCAGCGGTATGTACGTCAGGCTCGCGTTTGCCGTTATCGCCCACGTGGATGCCGATATTCTGGTGATCGACGAAGCGCTTGCGGTAGGCGACGCCTTCTTTGTACAGAAGTGCATGCGCTTTCTGCGCCGCTTTATGGAGCACGGCACCGTGCTGTTTGTCAGCCACGACACCGCCGCCGTGCTCAACCTCTGCGAGCGGGCGATCTGGCTGGATAAAGGCAAGATCGCCGCCGAGGGCGCCCCCAAAGAGGTGGCAGATGCCTATCTGAAAGCCTTCTTCGAGTCCAACCAAGGGGCCAGTGACACCACCAAGCGCAACGATGAGTGGCACGAGCAGCAGCGTAAGCGCCCGGTACCCCGGGACATGCGCCAGGACATCATCAACGCCAGCCCCTATCGCAACGACCTGGAAATTTATGCCTTCGACCCAGACGCAGAAGGGTTCGGCAAAAGGGCGCGATCATGGAAGAGGTGCTGCTCCACGACCGCGAAGGGCACCCGCTGACCTGGGTAGTGGGTGGGGAAGAGGTCATTCTCTCCATCAAGGCGCGTATCCACCAAGAGCAGCCCATGCTGCAGCCCATCATGGGGTTTTATATCAAAGACCGCCTGGGCCAGACCCTGTTTGGGGATAACACCTTTATCACCTACCAGGACGACCCCGTGAGCGCGATGCCCGGCGCGGTGCTGGCCGCCAGCTTCACCTTTCGAATGCCCATCCTGCCCCAAGGGGATTACAGTATTAGCACCGCCATTGCGGACGGCACCCAAGACAACCACGTACAACACCACTGGCTGCACGATGCCCTCTTCTTCAAGTCACACTCCAGCAGCCATAGCCACGGCCTGGTGGGCATCCCCATGCACCAAATCGAACTACAGGTAGAACGACACGCATGAGCACAACAAACGAGCAGGGCTTGACGCCTACCGGTGAACGGTACTTACCCAACGTATTGAGCGGCGACATCATTGCCGAACACATGCACCGCTACTACGTTGCCCAAGGCTATGTAGAGAACAAAGACGTACTCGATATCGCCTGTGGCGAAGGCTACGGCAGCCACTACCTGGCGCAAAAAGCCGCCAGCGTGGTGGGCGTGGATGTTGACGCGGGCACCGTTGAGCACGCCAAAGCGACCTACAGCCACCCAGGGCTAAACTACCTGCAGGGCGACTGTGCCGCCATCCCCTGGCCGACGCCAGCGTGGACGTGGTGGTGAGTTTTGAAACCATTGAGCACCACGACCGCCACGAAGCGATGATGGAAGAGATCAAGCGGGTACTGCGCCCCGGCGGTCTGCTGATTATCTCCAGCCCCGACAAGCACGAATACAGCGAAAAACCCGGCTACCAAAACCCCTACCACGTAAAAGAGCTGTACAAGCAGGAGTTCGAGCAGCTGCTCAAAAGCCACTTTGCCCACAGCACGCTGATCGGCCAGCGGGTGGTTTACGGCTCCGCCATGTGGGACACCCGCAAAAGAGCCACACCACCTACAGCGAAGCGAGCCCGGAAGGGCAGCCCGGCACGCCCAATGCCATGTACTGGATCGCCCTGGCCAGCGAAGAGAAGCTCCCCGAACTGCGTAGCTCCTTCTACCAATGCGACATTGAACAAAGCGACGCCGTCAACCGTCAGCGTACCCTGGTGCACGCCCGCGACATGGAGCTGGATCAGCGCGGCGAGTACATCGCTACCCTAAAGGCCGAACACGCTGTCAGTGTGAATGAGCTGAAACAGGAGGCCAAGCACGCCGAAGCGACCAAGCAGGAGAGTGAGCAAGAGACCCGACAACTGCTCAAAGCCCACGCCGGAACGCTCAGCCACGCCCACAACCCCACCTGGTTGGCAAAGCAGCTGTTAAAGCGCTTAAAGCGCCTGCCCAGTGAAATCAAACGCGCCCGCACCGAGCGCTACCAAATTGCCGCTTCGGGCCTGTTCGATGCCAGCTGGTACCTGCAGCACAACCCCGATGTGCAGGCCACCGGCCAGGATCCTCTCAAGCACTACCAGCGCTTTGGTGGCTATGAAGCCCGTGACCCCTCGGCCAGCTTCGACACTCTCAGCTACCTTCAGGAGCATCCGCAACTGCTGGCCAATCACCAGCACCCGCTGATCCACTACCTGAACCAACCGCGCCCCAGCGCTAAAGGGGCAGGCACTGCCGAAGGCGGGCAGTCCGCGAGCGCCCATGCCTCGGCAGCGCCCACCGGCAACACCATGTTTGGTGAAATGTTCGCCCAAACGGTGGGCAGCAGCGACGACTACGTACCCCTGGCGGAAGAACCCCTGGAAGAGGCGTCCCGCCTGCGGCCCATCGCCTTCTACCTGCCCCAGTATCACCCGATTGCCGAAAACGACCGCTGGTGGGGCAAAGGCTTTACCGAATGGACTAACGTTGGCAAGGCCGTGCCACAATTTGCCGGCCACTACCAGCCACGCCACCCCGGCGAGCTGGGCTACTACGACCTGCGCCTGCCCGAGTGCAGGAGCGCCAGGCCGAGCTGGCCCGCCACTACGGTATCGAAGCCTTCTGCTTTCACTACTACTGGTTTAGTGGTCGCAAGCGCCTGCTGGAGCGGCCCATCGACCAGTTTGCCAACAACCCCAATATCGACTTTCCCTTCTGCCTCTGCTGGGCCAACGAGAACTGGACCCGCCGCTGGGACGGCAAAGAGAGCGATATTCTCATGGAGCAGAAGCACCTGCCGGAGGACGATCTCGAATTTATCCAGGATGTCGCCCCGCTGATGCAGAAGCCCAATTACCTGCGCGTAAACGGCAAGCCGCTGCTGATCGTTTACCGTGTAGATATTCTGCCCGATGCCAACAAAACCGCCGAGGTATGGCGCAACTACTGCCGTGAAAACGGCATTGGCGAGATCCATCTGGTCTCCGCCCAGAGCTTTAATAACGGCGACCCCAGCCCCTTTGGGTTTGATGCCTCGGTGGAGTTCCCCCCACCAAACCCACGCCAAGCGCATCGACCACCAGCTCACGCTGCTCAACCCGGCGTTTGAAGGCTGCGTTTACGACTACGCCGATCTGGTGTTTACCCAGTTGGCCAAACCCGCCACCGAGTACACCCGTTACCGCACTGTTTCCCCCGGCTGGGACAACGACGCCCGCAAACCGGGCCGCGGCCACACCTTTGCCAACGTGACCCCGGGCCGCTACCAGCAGTGGCTTGCCGGTGCCGCCCGGGAGGCCGACCTGCTGCCCGGTGACCAGAAGCTGGTGTTTATCAATGCCTGGAACGAATGGGCCGAAGGCGCCTACCTGGAGCCGGATCGCCGCTACGGCTACGCCTATTTAGAGGCCACCAAACAGGTCGTTAAGCACTACACCAAACCCGCCAATTTCGCCCTGGATACTGAGCTGCCCCAGTGGCAAAAGTGCCACGAAACCGCGGTGATCCTGCATCTCTATCACACCGAGCTATGGGACGAAATGGCCACCCATCTGGCGCATCTGGAAGGGCAGTACGACCTGTATATCTCGCTGCCCGAACACGCCCCTGAAGGCACGGTCGAGCGCATACAGCAGACCGTGCCCGATGCCCGCTGTGCCACCCTGCCCAATAAAGGGCGCGATGTGCTGCCGTTCTTGACCATGCTCAGCGCTATTCGCCCGCTGGGGTACGGTCAGGTGTAAAATCCACGCCAAGCGCTCACTGCACCGCCAGGATGGCGACTTGTGGCGCCAGGAGTTTTGGGTCAGCTGTTAGGCTCCAAAAGCAGGTGGCCAGCGTTATCGACGCCTTCAACCGCCAGCCGGACCTTGGGCATGGTTGGCCCCGCCGGCCACTGGTTGGACTACGTGCACTACTGGGGTGACCTGCAAAGCCCGGTGCGCACCCAGGCCCTGCTGGAGCACCTGGGCATTCGTATCAGCCTGGACGAGCTGGGCTTTTTCGCCGGCTCCATGTTCTGGTGCCGCCCAGAAGCCATAATTCCGCTGCTGACCATTACCGACAGCGATTTTGAGCCGGAAGAGGGTCAAACCGACGGCACCCTGGCCCACGCACTGGAGCGCATTTTCGCCGCTGCTGCCCAGGCCGCCGGGTACCGGGTCACCGATACCCGCACGCCCGCGGCGGTAGAGGAGCCTGCGTATGAGGCCCACTACCCCTTTGCCAAGCCCAGCCCGCACCTGCGGGGCAGTACCCCAATACCCGTGTGACAGCACCGCCTATAACGGCTAAAATTATCGAACGGCGTGCGAAAACGCTTTATCATTCCCTTAAGCGGAAGCTAAGATAACACCTAAGATGCGCAATACTATCGAGTTACCTCCCTAAAAAAGATGAGGTAACTAGTGGTAGGACTTAAAAGGGCTGCTATGATCGACCGGCGTGAATCGCGCGATTCACAGCAGGTTTCAAGGTGGTCTTGATTTTGTAACGCTGGAGACGCTATTGTCTCCGCCAAGGCAACTTACCCATCTTGGGTAGCCTGCTTGCTTTGCACCGGACCTCGGCAAGGGATCCCCCAGGGGTTGAGGGACGGCTGAGCAACAACATGGGGTGCCAGCCAGGCACCCGAACATATGCATATGTAAGGAGAGTACCTACATGGCAATTCAAGGTTTCAATAAAAGCTTTTACCTGAATGCTAAGCTTGCACAGCTTCAGTCCAACTCTGAAACTGCTGCTGATTGGGCAGGTAAAGATGCGGCATTCCTAGAAGCACGTTTTGCCGCCGTTGGCTTGACTGCTGAGCAGCACTACGAGCAGTACGGCTTCCAGGAAGGTCTGGCCCCGAACGCCTTCTTCAACCCGGCTGAATACATCCGTGCCAAAGCAACGGCCATGTTCAACGATGCCAACAACTCCTACCTGACGATCGACGCAGCGGCACAAGACTTCGTCAATCTGTGGGGCGGCAACGTTTACAACCACTACCTCCAGTACGGTGAGGCAGAAGGCGTTAACCCCTCTAACGCTTTTGACGTTTCTGGCTACTACGAAGCCAAACTGGCGCAGCTCCAGGCAGCCGGTAACACTGAAATCACCACCGTTGCACAAGTCAAAGCGGCTTTTGAAGCTGCGGGCTTAACCGCTCTTGAGCACTTTGTTGCTTTTGGTCAGAACGAAGGCATTTCTGCTCCGGCCGTACCGGCAGGCGAGCAGGTCAATGTTGATACCTCTGTACCTGGTCAGACTTTTACCCTGACCACTGGTGTTGACAACGTAACCGGCACTGCTAACGACGACACCATCAGCGCATACATCAACACAACAACTGCTACCGTGGCCCAATCCACGCTGACAGGTGCTGATGTTGTAAATGGTGGCGCGGGTACAGATAGCCTGAACTTAACAGTTGAAGGTGCAAACGCTGCTGGTTCACTACCTGCCGCAACTATTACGAATGTAGAACAATTCTTCATCCGTGATATTAATACAAGCGGTGCTTCTACTTATAACTTCGCTACCTTAGCTGGTGAGCAACAGGTGTGGAACGATCGTTCTACCCAAAGCGTAACTTTCAACAATCTGGCTACGGGTACAACCGTTGGCGTGAAAGGCGATAACGCTAACAACGTTTCTGCGACAACTTTTACAATGGCTACCGCTACTGATGCTGTTTCCATTGCAATCGACGGTGGTGTTAAAGGTGGTGCAAACATCACTCGCAATACAACCGGTGAAGCTGCTGTTACCATTACTTCAACTGGCGCGGCAAATACTGTCGGTACGATTGATCTCGACACTGCCACCGCTGTCAAGAACGTCACGATTGACGCATCTACTAAGCTGACTGCTTCTTTGGCTGCTGACTACGCAACGGGTGCTGCTCTGACTTTGAAAGGTGCTGGTGCAGTCGATCTGAGTGGCGCTACTTTGTCTGCTAACTTTGCGACCG
The DNA here is from genome assembly GCA_004295565.1 of Vreelandella olivaria. Classification (GTDB taxonomy): domain Bacteria; phylum Pseudomonadota; class Gammaproteobacteria; order Pseudomonadales; family Halomonadaceae; genus Vreelandella; species Vreelandella olivaria. The sequence continues at coordinate 1,480,731 of AP019416.1, forward strand.
TTAATGCAGCTGACAACTCAGGTGGTATAAACGTTACTGCAGGTGGCAACACTACAGTTGTTACTGGCGGTGCTGGCGACGATACCATCAGCGCTGGTACTCAAGTGTTTAACAGCACTGGCTCCTTAAATGGCGGCGCTGGCACTAACACCTTGGTTCTGCAGGATGCCGCACAGCTAACTGCTGCCACCGCTGCTAAGATGACGAATTTCCAAGTACTGCGTTTGAATGATGATAACGACGCTGGATTGGATACTTTCGACTCTTCTTTGATTTCTGGCTTGAATGGCCTTGTAGTGGGTGCTCAGTCAGCTGCTGATGGCGTTCGCGTCAACAACATGTCGTCTACCCTGGCTAGCAACGTTACTGTTGCTGGTAACCAAGTAGTTGGTCCGGTGTTTGATCTTAGCGGTGCGACAACTGTTGGTCAGCTAGACACGTTAAGCCTGAAAATCGACGATGGTGCTACCGCCAAGAACACCATTACTTCTGCCAATATCACAGCTGCTGGTGTTGAGACTATCAAAGTTGCAACAGTTGATAATTTCACGCTCTCTTCTGCGACTGGCTTAACAGCTATGACCAAGCTGGAAGTTTCCGGTTCGGGCAACGTTGACATTACCACTGGTGCTTTGGCTCTGAATGTCAACTCAGCCGTTGATGCTTCTGCAGTAACCGGTACATTTGCGTTCAATGCTTCTAATGCAACTACTAATGGCCTATCCATTACTGGTTCCAGTACTAAAGCGAATACAATCACTGCTACTAACCAAGCAGACGTAATCACTGGTGGTTCTGCTAACGATACCATTACTCATGGAAACGGTATCGATACCATCAATATCTCCCAAGGTGGTGATGACACCATCGTTATGGATGGTATTGTTGCTTCGGGTAACCGTGCCGTCATTGATGGTTTCACTGCTGGTACCTATGCTGTAAACAGTGGTGTAGATCGTCTTGAAATGAACGATCTTCAAGCGACTACCGATTTCGGCGCAGCATCTGGCACCCTTCAAGAAGTCTCTAGTGCGCCTTCCAGCCTCTTGACCTTTAATACTGCTGCGAACAACGTATTAGAGCTGTCATTTGAACTTGCTGGTAATGGCACTGCCAATGACCTAGACAGCCACACCGATGGCACCGGCTTGCTGGCTTCACTGGGCCAAACCGTAGCTGTATCTGCTGATCAGAACTCAGGTTACATTGTTGCTTACCAAGACAACAAAGCTTACCTGTATCACGCTGTAGAAAGTAATGACGTGGATATTAACCTCGGTGCTGGTGATATCGCTCTGGTAGGCGTCTTCAACGGCGTTGCAGCTGGTGCATTCACAGCTTCGAACTTTATCGACGCTGCTTAATCCCTCTCTTTGGGAAGGATGCCTATCGTCAGGTAGGTTAGACGATATAACCCCAGCTTCGGCTGGGGGTTTTTATTTTAATTTTGTAGATGGAGTTTTTTGTGCCTCAATGGATAGTGGTATCCCGTTCCCAGCACATTGGCATGCACTATATAAAGCATGATGGCTATCATTATGCTGCCAAACAGTCAGTAGCGAGTGTAATGTTGGCCGAGCTTCCAAAATTACTGCCTCACTATGTATTAGGCTTTATCCAGCAAGAGGGTCGCTACCGACCTGTCGCAATGCTGAGTTTAGATGGGCAAAACAACCACTATGTACACAGTGATGGCCGTTGGCTAGGAAGCTATGTGCCAGCATCACTGCGCGGATACCCTTTCTCCTTAGCTGACATAGAAGGTGATCAAAAGCACTCTGTGTGGATCAGGCTCTGCTGACAAGTGACATGGGGGTGGCGTTATTTGATGAACAAGGCGACCTAACTCAGAAGGTGGCTTTGACGTTTGAATTTCTCCAGCATTGCGAAGAAAACCGCCAAGTAACGGCTGCTAGTGTCGATAAGCTCGCCGACGCTGGGATAATTGAGGAATGGCTACTTGAGATTGGGCGCGGTGAAGATCAAGAGCCACTAAAGGTGAATGGCCTTTACCGTATCAATGAACAGGCGCTTAACAGTTTAAATGAAAGCACTTTGCATGGGCTGCGCGGAGGGCCGCTTTCAATGGCTTATGCACAGCTTTTTCCATGAGTCAGATTAATCAGCTGACAGATCGCGCAAAGTTCCACGCTGAACACGGCGCTACCCAGGAAGTACCGGAAAACCTGGATAGTGTGTTTGATAGTGACGACGACTTAACCTTTGATTTTGACTAACCGCGGATGAGGGGCCCGCTGGGGCCAGCCTTGGCCGATAGCAGGACACGCCCCATGCCGCTTCTACCCAATGAACCCCGCATAGCGGATGAAGCCGTGCAAACAGGGCTGACAGAACAGTACCTGTTACCGTTAATTGACGAGTTAGCCACGCTATTCGTTGGCTTGCGCCATACGTTGGATGTTGAGCTTCGTAAGGTGCGCCCTGTCAAACAGGGTAAGCCGTACCCATTGGGGCAGTGCCTGGAAATTTCCCAGGCACTGCTTCAGCGTTTATCGCAGCTGGAACCCGCAACGCTTGAGCCGGAGGCTGCCCGTGGCTTTCAGGCGTTGACGCATTTTGTGCGCCAGGGCGGCTTGGTGCGTCAAGTGTGGGGGGATTTGCGAGGCGATTACTTTCAGAATGCGCTGTTGGTCGGGGGCTTTATGTGGATGTGGCCAACGATACCGTTGACCCTCGCAAGCCGCCGGTAGAGATACTTCCCTTCGCGGAGGCACGGTTAGCGCCCATTGGTGATTTTCATCATTTCTCCCGGGTGGCCGCGCGCTACTGGCAGGCGCGTCTTTATCCTAATCATCTCGTACCTGCGCTGGCCCCGTATTTTCCGTTGATAAGCGTCTCGAATGAGGGCTTTATTCAGCTTCAGTCGGCGAGTAACTATATGATTGCGCTGACCCAGGCCGGCGCCTTTCATCCGGCGGAAGCGGTGCTTGAGGGGGCCTTGATGGATGCTCAGTTGTTTGGTGTTTTACATGGGCGACTTTCGGCACTGCCCATTATGCTGGCCGCTCATCCCTCTGTTGGGCAAGAGGCAGCGCTAACGGCATGCAAAGCCTATCGAGAACAGGGCGTCGCAGAGAACTCGCAACATCGCGACAAGGCCGTGAAGGCCGTTCTACAGGTCAATGCTGCGTTGGTGAGTTAGGGAAGTAAGTCGCTCAACCTCTTTTATCTCTTCACTATCAATCACATTACGCCTGCGTAGAAGCCACTGCGCCTGCGTTTGCTACAGCTGGAAAGTTGGCAGGTTGCTTAAAAAGCATAAACATCTTTTTCACCCTCTCTTCGAGTTAGCGCTATTTAATCCAATTTAATGAGTAGCGCAGTAAAAATTACTAAGTAATAATGCAAGTGATACGTTCAGACCGACACGCCTATCACAAGGTTGATGAGGGCGTACGGGGCTCTCATTGGGAGAGATAATCGTAGGTGGGGAGGGGCATAGATGGCAGGCGATCTTTTACAACGCGGTAACGCTAAGGCAGTCGTTTTTATCGACACAGGTATTGCTGATTGGCAAACCTTGATTAACGCCGCTCCCGAAGGGGCCGACATCGTCACCCTAGACCCTACCCGCGACGGCCTGGAGCAAATGGCGCAATGGGCGCAAACCCACAGCGGTTACGACGCCATTCATATCGTTAGCCATGGTTCGGAAGGCCAGATCCATCTAGGTAACTTTACCCTCGATGCGAGTGCTATCGATACGCGTGCCTCTGATTTGGCACAGCTAGGGGCCGCATTAAATGAAGAAGGCGATTTACTGCTTTATGGTTGCTCCGTGGCGAGTGGCGAAGGGCAAGACTTTATTGCTGCCCTAGCCCAAGCCACCCAAGTGGATGTGGCAGCGTCGGATGATTTGACCGGTGCGGCGAGTCTTGGTGGGGATTGGGAGTTGGAAAGCTCGGTTGGAGAGATTGGTGCATCCCTTGCTTTAAGTGCCGATGTAACCGAAAGCTACGCGCATCTTTTGGTGGGTGAAACCTTCGGCTTTGAAACAGACGTTACTGGACTTGGGTCAAATACAGTCACTGCTGTTGGCACACATGCTACGTTTACTATCGAAAGTGAAAGTGCAGAACTGCTAGATAGCGACAGCGATGACGGTGGCTTCACAGATGCAGATTTATCTGGTTCTGAATCGATTGATACAGGTAAATGGGCTCCTGCTGAGACGAAGCTTACTTTCTCTATTGAGTCTGGAAAGCAATTTGATCTTTCAAGTTTGATGCTTCAAAGTTGGGATGGTGATGATGAAGTTATCGTTTTGACTTCGGATAAAGGAAGCATAGAGTTTAATACCTTAAGTGCCATTGTTACCACTCTAGATATAGCCAATCATATTAATGCGGACTTTTTTAAGGGTATTAGCTCTTTTACTTTGACTGAGAACACGGTAAATGGAGCATCTAGTGGCTTTTACATTACCTTGGACGACCTAGTTGTCACCAACATCACTGCTGTTCCTACAAACGCTGCACCTACCATCACTGGTGCACCTTCAGATATCACAGTAACCGAAGATACGGTTTCCAATGTTGACCTGTCTGACGTGACGCTTGCCGACAGCGATGGCGATAACCTCACTGTCACGCTTACCGCATCGGCAGGCACGTTAGCCGCTTCCTCTGGTGGCAGCGTGACAGTGAGTGGCTCCGGCACTGGGGCTCTTACTCTTTCGGATACTGCCGCGAATATTAATACCTATTTGGACACTACCACCAACATTCAATACACCGGCGCGAGCAACGCCAGTGGCGATAATGCCGCTACGTTAACGATTAAGGCGAATGACGGCACGGTGGATTCGAGTACGACAAAGGTTAACGTGGATATTACAGCGGTTAACGACGCCCCTGTCTTCACTAGCTCAAACAAAGCGAATGTGGCTGAAAACACCACGGCGGTGACGACGCTGGTCGCCACCGATGCGGACGCCGATATGCTGACCTACAGCATTTCCGGCGGGGCTGACAAGGCGCTGTTTTCGCTGGACAGTAATAGCGGTGCGCTCACCTTCACTAATGCGCCAGACTTCGAAGCCCCTGGGGATAGTAATAGTGATAACGCTTATGCCGTCGAAGTTACCGCCAATGACGGCCAGGGCGATACCACACCGCTGACACTGACAGTGACCGTTACGAATGTTAATGAAGAACCTACGCTAAGTGCCAATGCCAAATTGAGTGTGCCCGAAAACACCACCGGCACGGTTTATACCGCCACGGCCAGTGATCCTGAAAACGCCCCTTTATTTTATACCTTGGGTGGTATAGACGCCGGGCTGTTCAATCTTGATACCAACACTGGCGCGCTGAGCTTTAAGAACGCACCGGACTATGAAGCACCTGCTGATGCAGACGGTAATAATATCTATAACGTCAACCTGACAGCCAATGATGGTAGCTTAAATAGTGCGCCACAAGCGCTGGCGATTAGGGTGACGTATGTTGATGATGCCAACGCAGCCCCTATCTTCACTTCTTCAAGCAAAGCAAATGTGGCCGAAAATAGCACCGCTGTAGCAACGCTGATGGCCACGGATGCTGATGGCGATACGCTGACCTACAGCGTTACCGGCGGTGCCGATCAGGCGCTATTCTCCTGGACAGCAATAGTGGTGCACTTACCTTCATTAATGCGCCAGACTTCGAAGCTCCTGGGGATAGTAATAGTGATAACGCTTACGACGTCGAAGTTACCGCCAATGACGGCCAGGGCGATACCACACCGCTGACACTGACAGTGACCGTTACGAATGTTAATGAAGAACCTACGCTAAGTGCCAATGCCAAATTGAGTGTGCCCGAAAACACCACCGGCACGGTTTATACCGCCACGGGCAGTGATCCAGAAAACGTCCAATTATTTTATACCTTGAGTGGTACAGACGCCGGGCTGTTCAATCTCGATACCAACACTGGCGCGCTGAGCTTTAAGAGCGCACCGGACTATGAAGCACCTGCTGATGCAGGCGGTAATAATATCTATAACGTCAACCTGACAGCCAATGATGGTAGCTTGAATAGTGCGCCACAAGCGCTGTTGATTAGTGTTGCGAATGTTGATGATGCCAACGCAGCCCCTATCTTCACTTCTTCAAGCAAAGCAAATGTGGCCGAAAATAGCACCGCTGTAGCAACGCTGATGGCCACGGATGCTGATGGCGATACGCTGACCTACAGCGTTACCGGCGGTGCCGATCAGGCGCTATTCTCCTGGACAGCAATAGTGGTGCACTTACCTTCATTAATGCGCCAGACTTCGAAGCTCCTGGGGATAGTAATAGTGATAACGCTTATGCTGTTGAAGTCACCGCCAATGACGGCCAGGGCGATACCACACCGCTGACACTGACAGTGGCCGTTACGAACGTTAATGAAGGGCCTACGCTAGGTGCCAGTGCCAAAGTGGGTGTGCCCGAAAACACCACCGGCACGGTTTATACCGCCACGGCCAGTGATCCAGAAAACGCCCATTTATTTTATACCTTGAGTGGTACAGACGCCGGGCTGTTCAATCTCGATACTAACACTGGCGCGCTGAGCTTTAAGAACGCACCGGACTATGAAGCACCTGCTGATGCAGACGGTAATAATATCTATAACATCAACCTGACAGCCAATGATGGTAGCTTGAATAGTGCGCCACAACTGCTGTCGATTAGGGTGCTGAATGTTGATGATGCCAACGCAGCCCCTATCTTCACTTCTTCAAGCAAAGCAAATGTGGCCGAAAATAGCACCGCTGTAGCAACGCTGATGGCCACGGATGCTGATGGCGATACGCTGACCTACAGCGTTACCGGCGGTGCCGATCAGGCGCTATTCTCCTGGACAGCAATAGTGGTGCACTTACCTTCATTAATGCGCCAGACTTCGAAGCTCCTGGGGATAGTAATAGTGATAACGCTTACGACGTCGAAGTTACCGCCAATGACGGCCAGGGCGGCACTACGCCCTAGCGCTGACAGCGACCGTCACGGATACCAACGAGGCGCCGACCCTAACAGGGGCTACTAAGGCGAACGTTAGCGAAAACAGCACCGGGCCGATTTATACCGCCACTGCCAGCGACCCGGAAAACAACCCCTTGACCTATGCGCTGAGCGGCATTGATGCGGCGCTGTTCGACCTTAATGCGAACACTGGCGCGCTAAGCTTTAAGAGTGCGCCTGACTTTGAAGCGCCCGGCGATGCCGGTGGTAACAATGTCTACGACGTCATCCTGACAGCCAATGATGGTAGCCTGATTAGCAACCCTCAGGCGCTGGCGATTACCGTGACGGATGTCAATGAAACGCAGCCTACTCCTACTCCCGAGCCAACACCTACACCACCACCTATTCAGGTGACCCCACCGGAGCCCCTGCCGAACACGCCTTCTGGTCGTCCTTCGGTAAGAGAAACGATTACGAATACGGGCAGTGACCAGGCAACCACGAAGCTGGTTGAAAACAGCGGCAACGCCAACGAGGTGACGGCAACGCTGCCGGGTGGTGTTAGCTTAGTGAACCAGGGCGCTCGCACGGCGGTAGACCCTCTTCAAGCGCTGGGTGATTTGGTGAATAGCATTGGTGCCCAGCAGCCAACCAATCTCAATGAGCAAACCGGCGTGGCTAGCCAATGGCTTACTAACCGGCCTCAAGGCACGTTGTTAGATATTCGTACGTTAGTGATTAGCGAGAGCGGCAGCAGCTCCATTACTACGCCTGTGCAAATTACCGGGATCGGCAATGCCAACAGTAGCCATCAAGAGGCGTTCGTCATTGATGTCCGCTTATTGCCACAGGGTAATAGGCTCCAGCTTGATAACATTGATTTTGCCAGCATCATTGGTGAAACCATGATTACCGGCGGGGCTGGGGCTAACGTGATTGTGGCGGATGATGCCGCACAAATGATTGTGCTGGGTGAAGATGACGATGAGCTACACGCGGGTGGTGGGCGTGATTTGGTGGGCTCGAAAGGCGGCGATGACCTGATTTTTGGTGAAGCGGGCTACGATCGACTATTTGGTGGTGAAGGGAACGATGTGCTCAACGGGGAGTGGTGTTGATGTAGCACGTTTTACGATTGACGCGGTCAGTGCTGAGTTACGCTACACCGATGATGGTAGCCTGATGGTTTCTGCGGGTGAGTTGGGCACCGATACGCTGATTAGCGTTGAGTTGTTGCGTTTCAATGATCAAGTAGTGCTGGTAGATGCACCCGCACCGCAATCAGTACTGGGGTTTGATGAGAAAAGCTATTTAGCGACGAATTCGGATGTCGCCATGGCTGTAGCGCAAGGCGATTTCGAAAGCGGTATCGCTCATTATGCCCAGTATGGTCGCCAAGAGGGGCGTCGCGGTGAACTGAATGGGTTTGATGAAGCGTTTTATTTAGCTCAAAACCCTGATGTGGCGGCAGCGGTATCACGCGGTGAGTTTGTCAGTGGCTTCCATCATTATATGCGCTGGGGAGATGGTGAGGGCGTGATCCTAATGCCCTTTTGATGAGGCTTGGTACCGTGCTCAGAATTCTGATGTAAATAGTGCCATTGAGTTAGGGGTATTCGATAACGCTTATGAGCACTACTTAGCGTTTGGCAGCGCTGAGCAGCGCTTGCCCTCTGTTTGGTTCGATACGGCTGACTACCTAGCTACCCATCAGGATGTCGCCGAGGCACAGTTTAATCCAGTGCTACACTACCTTTCTTATGGGGTCAATGAAGGCCGTGTGATAGTGGCTGACGATGCTGGATTATGGGGCTGATGATTGATTTGCAGACGCTATGTTCACACCGGCATAGCCGTAGTGCTGTTCACTTAAGCGGCACCGCCTTGCGCTTTACGGGAGAGCGGGTGGTGGATATTTTTACCGTCTTCGGCCTTGATGGTCGAGGACGGTCACCTAAGAAGAGGCTCGCGACTCCAGCCCACACTTCTAATAGTCGCGCTCCTGTTGTTGAGAGTGGCTGGGCTGCCTACTGATAGGCCGATTTAAAACGGATGTGGCACGGTGCAGGCCCATGGCGCTACCCAAGAAGTACCGGAAAACCTTGATAGCGTGCTCGATGGCATGGATGATGACGACCGCATGTTCGATTTCAATTAACCGTTGCCCCTTTGAACATGGCTTTTGTGGTACCTAACGTTTTAATCAAGGAGTAAGTAATCATGGCCGATGAAAACCAGACCATTACCATTGATGGCACCGAGTACAACCTGGCGGAGCTTTCCGAGGCTGCCCGCAGCCAGCTAGTGAACCTGCGCGTCACCGACGCCGAGATCGAAAAGCTCAACCAGCAGTTGGCGATCTTTCAAACCGCCCGCACCGCCTACGCCCGTGCCCTGGGTGAAGAGCTGCCGAAGCAGAAAAAGCCAGCGGCCAAGAAAAACGGCGGCCACCCATTGAGGGTTACACTGCTGGTCGGCCTGTTAAGCCTTGCGCTAGCGGGCTGCGTGCCCTTTGTGCCGATTATTTAATCGGCGTTTTAGCAGGCAGCTAAAGGGCGATAACACCCTCAGGTGGATGTAAACGAAGGAGTAACGACCCATGGCAGACGAACCCCAGACCATTACCATTGATGGTGCCGAGTACACTCTGGCGGAGCTTTCCGAAGCTGCCCGCAGCCAGGTGGTGAACCTGCGCATCACCGACGCCGAGATCGAAAAGCTCAACCAGCAGCTGGCGATCTATCAAACCGCCCGCACCGCTTACGCCAACGCGTTAGCCGCAGAGCTACCTAAAGAGCCATCTAAAACCAAGCACTGAGAGACCCAGCAGGGTATAAGGGCGCTCCATGCCACTACAGAATCGCGTTGACCCCTTTGGTGAGCTGCAGTCGGTCAGTGCCCGGGGCGCCTGCTCGGCAATAGAGGCTTGCTGCACGATCAAGCGCGCAACATTGTTCGCCCCTGGAAGACCAAAGCATGGGTGACCTGTGTACTGGAGTATGGTGGCTACCAACGGCCTGTCTTCGAGCCTGGGAAATACTCCCAGCTGTTTTTCTGGATGAAGCCACGGCCTTCGCTGCAGGGCATCGCCCCTGCGGCACATGCCGTAACGAACGCTACCGGACGTTTAAGGCGAGTTGGCTAAACGCTAATCCAGGGGCGGTGGCCAGTGACAGGGCTACGATTACCGAGATCGACAAGGTTCTGCATGCGGAGCGGGCGGTAAGTGGCGGAGCCAAGGTAACCTTTGAAGCGCGGATTGATACGCTGCCGTTTGGCGTCTTCATTGAATGGAAGGGGAGCGCCTACCTGTTGACTGAAACGGCACTGTTGCCTTGGTCATTCAATGGTTATGCCCCGGCAGTCCCCGCCCGGCAGCCCATACCCAGGTGACCGTTCTTACTCCAGCTTCCATCGTGCGACTTTTTCAGCAAGGCTTTCGACCCCAGGTCGATGCCTCTGCGTCCCTATAGACGTGACAGCTAAGTGCTTCAATTGCCAGCCATCTTGCCCAGCCGGATGACAGCACGGGTGGGAGGCAGCTTTAGCTCGCGACTGTTCAGGCTTCCAGCCTTATCAGCCTAAGGGTGCCTTGGGCCCTTGTGGGAGGGAGCTTTAGCTCGCGACTGTTCAGGCTTCCAGCCTCATCAGCCTAAGGGGTGCCTTGGGCCCTTGTGGGAGGGAGCTTTAGCTCGCGACTGTTCAGGCTTCCAGCCTCATCAGCCTAAGGGTGCCTTGGGCCCTTGTGGGAGGGAGCTTTAGCTTGCGACTGTTCAGGCTTCCAGCCTCATCAGCCTAAGGGGTGCCTTGGGCCCTTGTGGGAGGGAGCTTTAGCTCGCGACTGATCAGGCTTCCAGCCTGATCAGTTTAAGGGGTGCCTTCGGCACCCTTCGCGCTGAAGCGCCCTCCCACAATTAATTTCCAGCCTGACGGAGCCACTTGTGGGAAGCAGCTTTAGCTTGCGACTGTTCAGGCTTCCAGCCTCATCAGCCTAAGGGGTGCCTTCGGCCCTTGTGGGAGGGAGCTTTAGCTCGCGACTGTTCAGGCTTCCAGCTTGATCAGCCTAAGGGGTGCCTTCGGCACCCTTCGCGCTGAAGCGCCCTCCCACAATTAATTTCCAGCCTGATAGAGCCACTTGTGGCAGGCAGCTTTAGCTCGCGACCCTGCTCCTTGCTAGCCACCTTCCACAGCTTAAGCGTGCTCAATTACCCCAGCCAGCCATCGTCATCCAGAAGAGTGCGCACCGCTGTCAGCTTGATAATGCCAGCACCAAACTACCGCCGACCGGATTAAACACATCCAGATAGAAGGTTTCATCCGGCTCGGGGGTCATTTCGCCAATCACTTCAACGGCAATCGTCGCTTGGTTCTCGCCAGGGTAGAGAATTAATGTATCCGCTACCGCCAGATAGTCCTCTCCGGCGTTGGCGGTGCCATCGCGAGTGGCGTAGTCAACGCTCAGCCACTGGCCCGGGTCGCTACGCACGCCGTTAAATTCGAGCAGGAAGTAGACCAGCTGCGTGCCACTATTGCCTTCTTGAATCGAGGTGACCACATCTTCTGGTCGGGTAGGGGCGTTTGTGTCCATCTGGCGCAGGCTTTGGTCGATCCACTGCTGGTAGTGGCTCACTCGCTGGAAGCCGCCAATTTCGCCGAAGCTACTGTCCTGGGTGCCGTTCACATCAGGGTCTTGCCCATGACGGCCGATGGAGGCCACATAGGTAGAAATACCGGCCACTTTGTCGTTGATAAAGGCGGGGCCGCCGCTGTCCCCGGGGCAATCATCCCTTCTGCCGCGCCAAGGCCAGTGTCGTTTAAGCCCAGCAGCATACCCAGGGCATCGTTGGCCCTGTTGCCGTTATCAAAATCAATAATGAGCTGCGAGCCGGTCAATGGATCCCAGCTAATGCCGCTGCCTAGGGCCTCTTTTAATGCCTCGCCGGTGGTATCAATGCGGTTTTCGGCTAAGCGTTTTGTGGGGCACCGCTGCTGCTCTGCACATAGCCCGTATTGCCATCCCCGTGCCACCATAGCCCACCAGTTTGATAGTGCTGCCGACTTCGTTGCTATCCCGGTAGAGGGCGCTTCGTTCTACGCTTATCGGCGCGGGTTTGCTTAACCACACCAGGGCAAGGTCATTGTTGCCGGTACCGTCTTGAAAGCGGGGGTGAAGAGCATAATCAGCGGTGGGTAGGGTAACCCGTCCGGCAGGGTGTCCATCTGTATCGCGACATTGGCTCCCCCTTTGACGACATGGGCCGCTGTAAGCACCGCCCGCCCGCCGTAAAGTAGTACGCCCGTACCGTAGGAATCTCCGCTCGTTACTTTAACAACGCCATCGTAGCCTTCGCCGGGCAACACCCGATAGCGTTCAGGGTCGCGGGTCACGGTGACCATGTGCATTACCTCGCTGAATATTGAGCTGGATGAGAGACATTGGGTTTCACAAAAGTTGACACTCTTGTCTATCGTCAGTCGGCTTGTAAGTCACTAATATACCGAGTGAATGGCGACCCTTTCACCGTTAGATCGTTAGAGGGTCAAGGCAACCGAAGGCACTCTGTAAGGACAAAAATACAGCGGATGGCGCAAGCGGTAGCCTTTTTAGTAGCAGAACGCTCTATTAAATTACCCATTCAACGTTATTAGTTACTAATATCGATAAATACTTACGTTACGTCACACGTTATAATGACTTGGTGCGTCATACAAAAGGGGTAGGGAACACTATGATCGCGTTTTAAACATCAATAAAAACAGCGGGATGCGTAGAAAAGCAGCACGCATTCACGACCATAAGGACAGTTACTATGCCCCTAACACCTGCACAAAACAGGCGCTAGCCGATGAATTGATTGATGTTATGGAACGCTTCCAACACTACGTGGATCAACATCCTGATCACTATGAGGCGTTGATCACGCAGCCCTCCCCAGGTCACTTGATTATCAAGCTTCAGCCCGCTTACCCTTCTGAAGAATAAGCTGGGTAAGCCTCGATATTTGTGGGGTTAACAAAGCAGAGTTGGGTCGCCGGTCGGTGAGTAAACGGACGACCCCCAGGTTAACTGCATGCCGTCGGTTATTGAACGGCTCGGGGTGGGCGCTGGTTATCCCGTGAGATGCGCAGCGGTCAGGCAATGTGTAAGGCTTTTAAAATGGGTAGTTGCTGCTCGGCAAAGGCGATGGCTTGCTCCTTCAGTTCGGCGATATTTTGCTCATCGCCTTGCACTGTTTTACCCTCTTTGACCAGTTGTTGGCCTTGGGACTTAAGCAGTTGCCAAACAAACGCTGCCCACTGTTCGGGCTGCTGTTTGCCCTGGGAACGGGCGAGCAGAAACAGCTGGTGAAAGCGAACCACTTTAACGCTACCGCCAATAACGGGGCTGGCCAGGTAGGTAACGTCATCGCTCCCGCGGGCTTTATCCATTAGATGCAGGTTGAGCTTGTCTGTGCGCTTCTTGGCTTTCTGGAGGGTATTTTCGTCTTGCACCGGGGCGATGTGGCCACCGCCAATCAGTACCGTGACCGCTTCGCTGATCTGGGCGAGGTTTACCCGCTCTTGCAGGGCCTTCTCCAGTTCGCCCAGGCTGCGGGGCTTATGGTCAGCCATCGCATCCAGAATAGGCGCATATATTGATTCGTTCATATCGGCTTCACCCAGCGCACCTTTCACCTTCAACGACACATCGTGGCGTGGGCTGGTCAGAATGATGCGCTGGGCGCGCAGCTGTTCGCTGCGTTCAAGTCCATTCACTTGGCGCGGGCCCTTGACCCAGTAATCGCGACGGAACTGCTGGTTGACCATAAAGTCGCGCACTGTCTCGCGGAACAGGCGGTCGGGCAACTGCTCGAGCAGTGCTCGCTGCTCCTGGGTGAGGTTGATGCCGGTAACGTGGTCGAGATAGTGCGCCGAACAAGCGAAGCCCAGCTTGGCGGGTGATAGCCACTCAGCCAGGGTAGAGAAGTGCATTGGCAACCAGTCGTGGTTGAAGTACTCGTGGGCCAGGTATTGGCGGTTCTGATTTTTAATCTGGTTTAGGCGTTCGTTGACCTGGGGATTGGCCCGTGCGTAGGTGGGGTTGGTTGCCAGTAGCTGCTCGGCAAAGTTAATCGCTGCGTCAACCTTGGGGACGATGCCATGGCCTTCGGCACCCATCACTTCGCCATGTTCGCGCATTAGGTGGCGCATCGGCGCAAAGGAGGCCCAGCCCGGCTGGGTGTTGTAGCTTATGTAGAGCACGCCACCCACCTTGAGCTTGCGGCGTACGAAATCGACAATCACCGCCCGGTTCTCATCGGAGATCCAGCTCCAGATGCCGTGCAGGCCGATATAGTCGAAATCCGGCAGGTCATCCCGCTGGCAGAAGGCATCAAAGGCGTCATCGTGCAAATGGGCATTGGCGCCACTGGCTGATGCTACCGACTGGGCAAACGCCGCCTGTGAGGGTTGAAATCCGTTCCGTGCCACTCCACCAGTGAGGCCGCTGCATGGCTGTTGATACTGATCCCTGACCAAACCCCAACTCGCACGCTGTGCCTATGTCGGGAAAGTCGAGCCCGGCATTGAGAAAGGCCAGCTTTAGCCGTAGGGGTTGAGCTCTCCGTAGTAGCCGTAGGTATAGCCAATATCGGCCACGTAACCGGCGATTCAATCACTCATAAGTCACCTTTCAGTAGCGTGTGTGGGTAGTGCCAGAAACCTCAAGGTGATAGTTACGCATTTTGGTATTAAAACCCCATATATTGAAATGGGGTTATTGAAGATGCCTTGAGCGGTAGACGCTATACGCCTAAGCTATGAAACCAAAAGCGGCCAGTGATGAAAACATAATCAATTCTGTCGCTAAGAAGATAATGGTGAAGAGCCTTTTTTCGTTCTAATTTCCTGATAGCTTCAATCAGCCTGTTTTTGGGCAAATACCCTTCCACTCGAACAGTCTTACCATGAAGCAACGCGAGTACTTCAGGGAGGGCTGTCCATTTTCGTGGAAATCTATTTCAAGCAATTTATTTAATAACAGCTGAATACGCCCCTCCTGAGCTGCTACTGTTGTATTAACAATGCTTAAAATTATAGTCAACAAAGCAATCACAAACGCAGCCGCTGCGAACGCGATGGTTACCTTGTCGCTAAATTCCATCTGACTATCCATAAGATCCATACAGTTTCCTTGATGATTCCCCACTGGGGGTTAGGTACGTTAATTTTGCACACGACACTCTAACCTGGTTTTCACTACGAACGCTAAGAGAGGAGTTGATAAGTTATCTTAAATGTATTTTAAGTGCATTGAACCCCTTTTAAGCAACGGCGAAGTCATCAATAGTGGTGCCGGTGAGATTTAACAACCCTGTTAGCTTAATCACCGTACCTGGCCAACCTGAGACGCAGCGGCGCTGGAGTCATCGGCCACTATAAAAGTGTCCTTCCCTTTGCCGCCGCTCACGGCGCCCGGCTCCTCCAGTATGATGGTATTTCCGGAACCAGTGTAAGGTGAGGCCTTCTGCGGCTGTTAGGTTAACGTCAACGCCCGCCGTGTTCACGGAAGCGTTAATCTTTTCTACTGTATTGGAGTTGCTTGGCGTCAGAGCAAGCTGCGCATCGGTTGCGATATTAACAGCCGTTGCCTTATCAGCCTTTGGCTTCACCGTACTGTAGAATATTCAGCTGGCTACAGGCATTTTATTGTAATTAATTGATACGCGGCTTTCGTGATGAGGGCCAATACCTTGCCGAGGCGGGCGGTTTATAACACCGCTTGTGAAAGATCTTCCTTTCACATCGGGTGGAGAGCTAAAGACGAGGATTGATGGCAACTATAATGCTACTACCCAACGAACCCAGTATCGAAAATGAAGCTGCTCAACAGGCATTAACGACGCAGTGGTTACTGCCCGTGCTTGGTGAGCTCAAGAAGCTCTTTATAGACTTGCGGCACTCGTTGGATCCTGAACTAGTCCAGGCGAGGCCGTATAAACAGGGCAAGGCTTATCCGCTGGGTCAGTGCCTGGAGATTTCTCAGGCGGCGTTCCAGCGGTTACCTCGGCTTGGTACCGGAACGCTACAGCCGGCGGCTGCACGGGGGCTCCAGGCGCTAATGCACTTTGTTCGCCACGGTGGCTGCGTTCGACAGGTATGGGGGGATCTGCGCGGTGACTATTTTCAGAATGCGCTTTTGGTGGGAACCCTGTATGTAGATGTGGCCAACGATACCGTTGACCCTACCAAGCCACCGGTGGAGATACTCCCTTTGCGCATGCGCGGTTAAAACCTATCAGCGATTTTGTTCATTTTTCCAGGGTGGCGGCGCGCTATTGGCAAGCGCAGCTTTATCCTAATCACATTCTGCCAGGGCTGGCTCCTTACTTCCCGTTAGTGAGCGTGACCCAAAGCGGCGTCGCTCAGTTTCAGTCCGCCAGTAACTATATGATTGCCTTAACTGAGGCGGGTCAATTTGCACCGAGCGAAACGGTTCTTAAAGGCAATCCGATGAACGCCTCACTGTTTGCGTTGCTACGCAACACTCTGCTGGCAACGAATGCTTCTCTTCCTGACGCTCCCGACCAGGGCCGAGTGTTGGCGTTGAGAACCTGTTTGGCAGCACACAATCAGCAGTGGCATACCTCTCAGCAAAGGCGTAATAGCACTGTGACAACGGTGATCCAGGTAAACCGTGCGTTAGGTCAGTTGGTGATCCGCGGGCAGGGGGGAGTGAAAGGCATCGCTGAGGTCTTGATATAAGTCCTTTATCTTTTAAGCATGTTAGTTGGCTAGGTAAACGCTACGACTAATGTCATTTTTAGACTGATAAAAATAGCGATGCACTTTTAAAAGGGAGTAATATTTCCAGCTTTGAAAGCAGTAGCAGTTTTCTCACGGGTTGGTTAAGTAGTTCTTCATAAAAGGCTTTTGCCACAGGTAAGCAATGCCAGGCAGGGGGAGAAAAAATTGAGCAATATGCAGATAAATCCAGTAGGGCCGATTAATTATGATGAGGCTGTCAGTGGCGATGTGAACGATTTCGCAGCGCGCACCGATAGCCTCGGCCAACCAACCCTCGCCGCCTGGGTGCTCGATGAATCCGGTGCCAACGTTTGGCAGGGCCATATTGAGTCTGGAGGTGCAAACGATAGCTCCGACACCATTATTTTGGAAGTACCGCAGCATAGTAAGGTTCAAGGCATAACCCTTACGGTGAGCAATATAGTAATCAATAGCGGTACTCAATTCTATTTGAGTGACCTCTTTGGCAACCTTATAGAGAGCCGCCCCTTAGAATCCTTTACCAAAGCTTTCAATTTGCAGCCTGGGTTGTATAGCTTGATGATGGGTAATGGTACGGTGGTTCTCGACTACACACTGTCATTAGACGTAGTGGCCACCCTCCCGGTTTGCTGCCTACGTTATCAGTTACGCCTGAAAACCCGCTTTTTATCGAAGATGAGCAGGCAGTCACTCTGTTTAGTGGTGTGGATGCGAATACCAACGATACAGGGCAGAGTTTTACCGGTTTTACTTTCTCTGTCTCTGGTGTTAAAGAGGGCGCGCAAGAAGTTATTTCACTGAGCGGGGTCGATATTAGCTTGGGGCTAATAGTAATGGTTTGGTTAGCGGCGGTAGTTATGCTGTTTCCACGACGGGGAGGCGCAACGGTAACTGTTAGTGGAGTGTCACTCAGTCAAGCTGATATGAACTCTCTGCTCGCTAGCATGGCTTACCGGCACAGTGGGCAGAACCCTACGGCGGGCGCACGTGACATAACACTTCTTGAGCTACGCGATAACGGAGAACCCGGCTATAACAGTACCTCGCTAAATGTTACCAGCAAGGTAGTAGCGCAGGCGGTAAACGACGCGCCTGAAGTCACTACCTCCACGGGTGCATTAACGTTTATCGAAGGCGAGGGCTCTAAGCCTATTGATGTCGGTTTGACGCTTTCTGATATAGACAGTGCTACTTTGGTTCAGGCGGTGGTTACCATTAGCGGTAATTACGTTAGCAATGAAGATGCGCTACTGTTTACCAACAGTGGCACCACCATGGGTAATATCAGCGCCAGCTTTGATACGCTAACTGGCACCATGACGCTGACCTCAGCAGGTGCCTCAGCGACCATGGCCGAGTGGCAAACGGCGCTCCGCTCCGTCGCCTATGCCAATACGTCACAGAACCCAAGCACGCTCCCGCGCACGGTTGAATACGCCATTAACGATGGCCAACTGAGTAGCACGGTAGCTGCGCGTTCCATTACGCTAGTAGAAGGCAATGCGGCTCCTACCTTTGCCGGACTGGATGGTGCACCAATTTTTACCGAAGGCTCAAGCCCGGTAAGGCTTAATAGTAATTTAAGCATTACCGACGAAGAGTTGGTTACCTTCAATAATGGTGTCGGCGACTTCAATGGTGCCTCATTAACGCTTTCACGCCAGCTTGGTTCGAATGCTGAGGATCAGCTCTCTTTCGACACGGAGGAGCCTCCTATTCAATTTTAGGAAATATTCTCCTGACCGGGGAGTTACGTTTGCTAATTGGTCAAATGCGGGCGGCGCGCTGAATGTTAATTTTGGCAGTGGAGCGACGACGGCGCTGGTAAACGAGGTGCTGCAAACGATCCAGTATGCTAACAGCAGTGATAACCCAAGCGGCTCTGTGTCATTGAACTATCTATTTAGCGATGGAAACACAGGTATGCAGGGTGCCGGTGGGGCAGGAATAGCGCAGGGCTCCACTTCGGTGTCTATTATCGCCACCAATGATGACCCGATAGTCACCGGGCTACCTCTTACCCTTACCGTTATAGAGGATTTTGCCTCAACCATTGATCTTCGCGGCATTGCGTTTAGCGATGTCGATAGCGGCAAGGGGGACGTGACGGTTACCCTCAAGGCCTCTACGGGAAGTATAGGTTTGGCGGCTAGCGGGGCGGTGAATCTATCGGGCAATGGCACCGACACAGTGACCCTGGCCGGCACTTTAGCGGCTGTGAATGGTTATCTTAATACACCCGCCAATATGCTCTATACCGGTGCTGCGAATGCCGCCGGTTTAGCTGCTGCGAACCTTACGCTATCTATTAATGACGGTGGTAATAGCGGTGCTGGGGTGGCACGGACATTGTGGTGGGTAAGGTGGGGATGGATATAACGCCGGTCAACGATGCGCCGGTGTTTACCACGGCGGCCACCCTTGCGGTGCCCGAGAACAGTCTTTCGGTTACCACGCTTGCAGCCACCGATGTCGATAATCTCAAGCTCTTTTATTCTATCCAAGGGGGCGCGGACAGTGCGCTGTTCTCGCTGGATGCCAACTCCGGTGCCCTGAGTTTTAATACTGCCCCGGATTTTGAGGTGCCCACGGATCACGACAAGGACGGCACCTACGAGGTGATTGTTGAGACCAGCGATGGTAACGGAGGAGCAACGCCTCTGACGCTAGCCATTAGCGTCACTGATGTGAACGAGTCAATACCACCCCGCCGCCTGCTCCAGCCCCTATTCAGGTCACCCCGCCCACGCCACAGCCCAATACTCCTTCAGGGCAGCCCTCGTTTAGCGAGACAATCACCAACACTGGCAGTAGTAGCGGTAGCTCCAAACTGGTAGAGAACAGCGGTAACGGCAACGAGGTCACCGTTACGCTGCCCGGAAGTGTGAGCCTGATCAACCAAGGAGCGCGCAGCGCCGTCAACAATCAGCAGGCGCAAATAGATCTGATTGATAGTATCGGTGTTCAACAGCCCGGCAACCTGGGTGATCAGACCAGTATTGTCAGGCAGTGGTTTGCCACTAGCCCTGATGGCATGCTGCTTGACATCCGCACGCTGATACTTAGTGACCGCGGCAGCGCCTCGACCAATACCCCTATTCAGATCAACGGAAATGCCGGAAACGGCAGTGCAAGTAGTAACCATCTTGAGGCCTTCGTTATTGATGCTAGCGCACTGCCCAGTGGCAACCTTATTCAGCTCAATAATATCGATTTCGCCAGCATTGTTGGTGCAACATCAATCAGTGGCGGCGCCGGTAATAATGTAGTGATTGCGGATAATGCCGATCAATTTATCGTTCTAGGAGCCGGTGACGACGAGCTTCACGGTGGCGGCGGTAATGATGTGATCGGTTCCAAAGGGGGAGACGACCTTCTCTTCGGCGATGCGGGTAACGATCGCCTGTTTGGCGGGGAGGGCAATGATCAACTGAACGGTGGCTCGGGAGTGGATGTGGCCCGTTTCGATACCGTGAAAAACAGTGTCCAGCGTGATCAGGCTAGCGATGGAAGCCTGACGATAAGCTCTGGGGCTACCGGCGTGGATACGCTGACAGGCATTGAACTGCTGCGCTTCGCTGATCAGGTGATCTTGGCTAAAGCTCCCGAGCTAGTCAATACTGCAGTGACCAGTTTCGATGAGGCCTTTTATGTCAGCCGCTATACCGATGTGGCGGAGGCGATCACCCAAGGGGTGTTCGCCAATGCGCGCGCTCATTTCCAGCAATATGGCCGCAGTGAGGGGCGTCAAGCGGGATCTGAAGGCAACGGACGGGACAATCTTGTCTTCGATGAGGCGTTCTATCTATCCCAGCATACGGATGTGGCGGCCGCTGTTAACCAAGGTGGCTTCGCCAGTGGTTATGCACACTATGTGCAGTACGGAGAGCGCGAGGGCGCGACCCTAACGTGCTTTTTGATGAAGCGGGTTATCGGGCCGCTAACGTAGATGTGGCGAGCGCTATTCAGCAGGGTAACTTTGCGAGTGGCTATGAGCACTATCGGCTGTTCGGCGAGGCCGAGAACCGAAACCCCTCCGCCTGGATGGATATTACCGCCTATAAAGAGGCCAACTCAGATATTGTTGCTACAGGCATCGGAGCCCTGAACCACTATATGCAATACGGCATAGGTGAGGGGCGTATCATCACGGCTGCCGATGAGGGGCTTTGGGGATAAACGGTGACCTCCCTCGCCCTTGTGGCGGGGAGTCGTTGCTGCATCACTTCGTTCTGCATGCACTTTGCCGTAATCGTGTTAGCTGTGCTTGGCAAAGCCTTTCGTTTGTTCATGGTGGGGTAGACGACCGGTCTATCTCGCGCTCTCCTTGGCTTTAGGGTAGAGTTGCTGCCCATTATTCACCAACACGCGTGCTGTTATGGCTTGCGAGCTTGGTGTCGCCGCAGTTTTTAATTAGTCTTGAGTGGTAACTACATGCTGGTGCAGCGTTTTTCCCGTTATCTCAGTATTGGTGTCATTAATACGCTACTGCATTGGGTCGTATTTCTACTGTTGAACCTTGGCCTGGGTATTTCTCAATCCTGGAGAAATTTGTTGGCTTTCGCTGTGGCCGTCACGTTCTCTTTTTTTGCCAATGCGCGCTTTACCTTCCAAGCCAAAGCGACGCCACTAAGGTGCTTATTGTTTACTTGCGCTATGGGCTTGCTTAGCTTTTTAATCGGCGTTACTGCTGATGTATTAGCATTGGCACCAGTAATAACTTTAGTAGTTTTTTCTGGTTTAAGTCTAGTGCTGGGTTTTGTTTATTCACAGTTTTTGTCTTTAAGGAGCGTACATGAAACTGTCGTTAGTAGAGCCAGTTTTCAACGAAGAGGCGATGCTGGCGCTCTTCTATCGTACTGTTCGTGAAAGTGAGGCGCTAGCTCCGTACGATGTTGAAATTGTACTTGTGAATGATGTGTGCCCGCAGCCAATAAAGCTGGGGCGGTTTATGAGGGTATGCCCAAAATGCCCCGACCCATCAACTCAATGGGGCTAAGTTGTTGGCAGCAGGTATGGAGGCTGAAGTGGGGAGGGTACCTGACCAACTGGTTTTGTATCGGCTACCGAATGATCGCTTTGCTGAAACAATGCCTTACCAGCGTGAGCTGGTCGAAACGTGGATGCGGCGTTACTACCAAGTACCAGAAGGGTTGAACATTGAATGGCAAGCGCCCCTGGACTTGAGACAATAGCCTAATAGCTATCAGCCAAACTGCATGGTGATTGCAATGCACATGTGCTTTGGACGAATTAAACACTTGGACGTGGTGGTTTAACATGAAAATTCTAGTCACTGGTGGGGCCGGTTTTATCGGCTCAGCGGTTATACGTTATTTGATCCAATCCACTGAGCACCATGTGGTCAATGTGGATGCCCTTACCTATGCTGGTAATTTGGAGTCTCTTACCGAGGTAGAGGGTAGCGACCGCTATGCGTTTGAGCAGGCGGATATTGGCGATGTTTCCCGCATGGTCGCTATTTTGATCACTACCAACCGGATGCTGTGATGCACCTGGCGGCGGAGTCCCACGTGGATCGCTCGATAGACGGCCCCGCGGCGTTTATCCAGACCAATATTGTAGGCACTTATTCGCTTTTAGAAGTTGCACGGCACTACTGGAAGGGTCTGCAAAAGTGCACCTGACAAAGCCGCTGCTTTTCGCTTTCACCATATCTCTACCGATGAAGTGTACGGTGATCTAGAAGGGCCGGAAGAGCTTTTTACCGAAGAGACGCCTTACGCGCCCAGCTCTCCCTATTCTGCCAGTAAAGCAAGTTCTGACCACCTGGTGCGCGCTTGGTTGCGTACCTTTGGTTTACCGGTGTTGGTTACCAATTGCTCGAATAACTACGGGCCTTATCACTTTCCTGAAAAGCTTATTCCCTTGATGATTTTGAACGCCTTGGCAGGTAAGCCACTGCCGGTCTATGGCAATGGCCAGCAGGTTCGGGATTGGCTTTATGTTGAAGACCATGCGCGTGCATTGGTGAAGGTTGTCACCGAAGGCGTCGTTGGGGAAACCTATAATATTGGGGGACACAACGAGAAAGCCAATCTTGAAGTGGTCGAAACGCTGTGTGACCTGCTTCAAGAGCTGGTGCCTGCGGAGCGTTCATATCGGGATTTGATTACTTTTGTGCAAGACCGTCCTGGCCACGACCTGCGCTATGCCATTGATGCCAGCAAAATTGAGCGAGAGCTAGGCTGGCGCCCGGAGGAGACGTTTGAGACCGGATTGCGCAAAACCGTGCAGTGGTATTTGGATAACCGGGAGTGGTGGCAGCGGGTTCAGGATGGCAGCTACCAGGGCGAACGTTTGGGGAGTTTGTAGCTCTTAACGCAGTGTTGGTGGCCTAGCGGTCGCGAGCTAAAGCTACCTCCCACTGGTGGTTTGTTCAGGCTGCTAGCCAATGATCTCGAGCTAACGCAGCCTCCCACCGGTGCGGTGTTTAGGCTGTTAAGATGATGAAATCAAATGTTTTATAAAGGAATGGGTTATGAAGGTGCTTATCACCGGCGGTAACGGCCAGGTAGGGTTTGAGCTGCGCCGTCAACTGGCCACCCTAGGCGAGATATTAGCACCTAGCAGGGCGTCGCTTGACCTCTCGGACGCTGACGCAGTAAGTGCTTACTTGGCTCAGCATCAGCCCGATGTGGTTGTGAACGCAGCCGCTTATACGGCGGTGGACAACGCCGAAACGGATCAAGCATTGGCAACGCGGTTAAACGCCGAACTGCCCGCGCAACTGGCGGCATACTGCCAGAAGCGTAACTGCTGGTTGGTGCACTACTCTTCCGATTATGTATACAGCGGTGAAGGCAGTCTCCCTTGGCGCGAAGACGATGCAACGGGCCCCTGTAATGTTTATGGCGCTACTAAGTTGGCGGGTGATAAGGCTATAGCTGCCAACGGTTGCCAGCATCTGATTTTTTCGTACCAGTTGGGTATACAGCGCTTTTGGGAAGAGTTTCTTATCTACCATGCTGCGTTTAGGCGCTGAACGCTCTGCCCTGAGTATTGTCAGTGACCAAGTGGGCGCACCAACCCCCGCACGCCTAATTGCGCTGGTTACCCAGCAGGTGTTAACTGCCTTACAATTTAAGACTTCCAGTCATGATATTGGGAGCGGTGTGTATCATTTGGCCCCCAAAGGGGAAGTCAGTTGGCACGGGTTCGCCTGCGAGATTTTCCAATTGGCAGGTAATATAGGAATGCCGCTAGCGATTACTTCCGAGAGTGTTAGCGCTATCCCTACCCGTGATTACCCAACGCCTGCTGCTCGCCCGCTTAACTCGCGGCTGGCAGTGGATAAACTAGAAAAAGCGTTGGGAATTGAGATGCCCAGTTGGCAGAGCCAGTTGGCGCTTACCGTGGAAGAAATAGCAAGCTCGCGCTAAGTCGTGCGTGCGCAATGTGCAAGGAGCAACAACGATGCAACGTAAAGGCATTATTTTAGCGGGGGCAGCGGTACTCGTTTACACCCCATCACCCGCGGTGTTTCAAAACAACTGCTGCCGATATATGACAAGCCGATGATCTATTATCCGATCTCGGTATTGATGCTGGCCGGTATCCGGGAAATTTTAATTATCTCTACCCCGGAAGACCTGCCCCAGTATGAAAACCTTTTGGGCAATGGCGATACGTTCGGCGTACGTTTTGAGTATGCCGTGCAGCCTTCGCCTGATGGTCTGGCCCAGGCGTTTCTTATTGGTGAATCGTTTATCGGAGATGCGCCGGTGTGCTTGGTGCTCGGCGATAACATTTTCCATGGTCAGCACTTTTCTGAGCAGCTCAAGCGTGCGTCTGCCCAAGCGAGTGGGGCATCGGTATTTGGTTATCTGGTCAAAGACCCCGAGCGTTTTGGTGTTGTGGAGTTTGATGCTGATGGTAAAGCAGTTTCCATTGAGGAAAAGCCTGCAAAACCGAAGTCGCCTTACGCGGTGACCGGTCTCTATTTTTATGACAATGATGTGGTTGAAATTGCTCGCCAGGTGAAGCCTTCTGATCGGGGGAGCTGGAAATCACCAGCATCAATAATGCCTATTTAGAGCGTGGCGACCTACGTGTTGAGCGCTTGGGCCGTGGTTTCGCCTGGCTGGACACCGGCACTCACGATAGCCTGCTGGAGGCTAGCCAGTATGTGCAAACTATTGAGCATCGCCAGGGTTTGAAAGTGGCATGTTTAGAAGAGATAGCGTGGCAGCAAGGGTGGTTAAGCGATGAAGCCCTGCGTGAAAGCGCCACCGCGCTGGCGAAAACCGGTTACGGACAATATTTGCTTCACCGTTTAGATGCTAAAGGGGCTATTAATGCTGGTTGAAAAACGTCACTGCCAGATGTAGTGATATTGACGCCCAAAGTGTTTGGCGATGCCCGGGGCTTTTTTATGGAGAGCTTCAACCAAAAGCGTTTGAACAGGCCACGGGTTGCAAGCGTGATTTCGTTCAGGATAACCACTCGCGTTCCCGCCAGGGTGTGCTGCGTGGCATCCATTACCAACTGGAGCAGCCCCAGGGCAAGCTGGTGAGGGTTGTGCAGGGTAGCGTGTGGGATGTGGCGGTCGATCTTCGCCGCGATTCTGCTCATTTCGGCCAGTGGGTCGGCGTAGAGCTTTCGGCTGAAAACAGCCGTCAGCTCTGGGTGCCTGAGGGTTTTGGTCACGCCTTTGTGGTGCTTTCGGAAACGGCGGATTTTTTATACAAGACGACTGATTATTACCATCCCGAATCTGAGCGATGTATCCGTTTTGATGATCCTGAGCTGGCCATTGAGTGGCCAGAACTACCCGTTGAGTTTTCGCTCTCTGAAAAAGATCAGGCGGGTAGCACGTTTTCTAAGGCAGATGTTTATAAACGTTAGCAGTGGCGTTACCACTGCCAGGTAACCCTGCGCTGATCACATCCAGATCAAACCCCGGTAGGTTGTCGGTTTCACCCGCATCGAAGTAGCGGGTGAAACGCCCGCGCAGGGAGAGCTGTTTGGTAATAGCCAGCTGCGCCCCCACTCTCAGATTAGTCACCCATCGCCGAAATGTTGAATCACCGCTGAAGAGGCCCCCACACTCGATAGTTGGCTTTAGCGGTTTCGGCCTGAACCCTAAGACGCAAAATGGCCGATTAAGATTAAACCCACTTTAGGTGACATATAACCTTTTCTTAATGCATTCTTATTGATGTCTACAGTAGGTGCTGCTTAATCGTTAATTTAAAGTTAAATCTGAGTGCCCTTAAACGCTTTATAGATGATGGCGGGCTTTTTCGTGTTTTTTTTGTGAAAAAAATGTATAAGTGTGGTAACAGTAATGGGCAGAGTGTTAGATAAAGTAACTTTTTGTTTGAGGACTGCCCATGCCAACTTGGTATTCACACCTAGTGCTTTTGGACTACGCCGAACATGCGAATTTAGGCTGGAATGGCGACAAAGCTGAGGCGTTGAAGCATGATTGCACATGGCTTCCCGTCAGCCTGAGTGAGATGGCGCAGGCATCAGCCCATCTTCCAATCGTCATAATGCGCTGTGAGCAGCGTTGGCTAATAGTCGTCGTGACTAACGATATTTTCCTATCGAGTATTAGGGGTAGAAACACTGAGCCGCTGAAGCACGTGTTTGTACCCCAAAGTGCGCAAGTATATCCATTTTCTCTCATGCTTTTAGAGGCTTCCAAAAGTGGTTTTCAGCTAGGTATCGACAAGCGGTGTATTGTCCCGCTTGAAGATACGGGGCTTTGCCTCTCTTTAGTGCAAATCGTGGTTATTCGGAAGCGGTAATGGATCGGTTTCATTTGCTGCACCGCTTAAAAATTGACAGTGAAATAATCCACAGCGCCTGCGAACTTTTGGCACGAAAGGGGTGTTGATACTTATTTCTGAAGCAGAAAAATAATGGGAACCAATAACGGGCGTGAGATGCCACTTTATCGCGTTGATATTACTGCCATTGGTCGATTATCGCGAGAGGACTTTGCTGACCTGCAAATGCATCATGCCATGGAATTAGCGGCTTATCAGCATAGTTCTCTGTTCCATACGGAATGTTTAAATCAAGGTGCTAATTAAAAATTGTTTTTTGTTTGTTTTTGTTGCATTGTTAATTGACTATTAGTTTTTATGGTTCTTCGTTATTCGGTATGGAATTTTCTCTACTAGATTGATTGCAGACCTGTGGGAGGCAGCTTTAACTCGCGACGATTTATGCTGCCAGTATTACAACACCGGGGTACCTTCGGTATCCTTCGCCGAAGTGTCGGATCACCGCTGGAAGCGGCCTCCCAAAACAGACAGTTGGCTTAGTGGTTTCTGTCTGAACCGTGAGAGACAAAATAGCCGATAAATCTTAAATCCACATTAGATGACGAATAGCCGTTTTTATTTAATTGCTCCAGTGGCTATTTGAGATACTGTTTGGAGAGCGAATAATAGAGATGAATACACCCGAAAACTCTCTATCCAAGATTATTCATCGAGGCGGTGCTAGCGGTGTTACTGGTAGCTGTCATCAGCTTATCCTCAATAGTGAGTCTTCACTACTCATAGATTGTGGCTTGTTTCAGGAGAGGGCGCACAGCAGGATAGTTTCGAACAACTCTCTATCGGATTTGATATTTCGGCTGTCAAAGCCTTAGTGATTACCCATGTGCATATTGATCACGTAGGGCGTTTGCCTTACTTGTTAGCCGCTGGTTTTAATGGGCCCATTTTGTGTTCAAAGCCCTCGGCTAAAATACTGCCCTTGGTCATTGAGGACGCGCTGAAAATTGGCTTTACCCGGAATGCGCGCCTCATTAAACAATTTTTACAGCGGGTCAATGAGCAGTTGATGCCTCTGAATTATGCTAAATGGCACACTTTAGAAGCTTCTTCCTCTTTAATAGTCAAGGTTAAACTGCAGCGTGCAGGGCATATACTGGGGTCAAGCTATGTGGAAGTTTCCTGCGCGAAACCAATTCGAAACGCCGTGAACGCTTGGTCTTTTCCGGAGACTTGGGCGCCGCTAACTCTCCACTACTACCCGCGCCTAAGTCGCCGTCAAGAGCTGATGTGCTGGTGCTTGAGTCAACCTATGGAGATCGGCTGCATGAGGGGCGTAACGAAAGGGCGGCGCTACTAAAGCGGGCCATTGAGCAGGCGCTAGAGAATAAAGGTACTGTTATTATTCCTGCCTTTAGTATTGGCCGAACTCAGGAGTTGCTTTACGAGCTGGAGACTATTATTCATCGTGCGGGCAGTGGTTCTCTCTGGCAGTCGCTAGAGATTATTGTGGATTCGCCGCTGGCCGCTCGGTTCACTCAGGTATACCGTGATTTAAAACCATTTTGGGATGATGAAGCGCAAAAGCTGATAAAAGCTGGGCGTCATCCGCTCAATTTTGATGCGCTGTATACCGTGGATAGCCATACAGCACATGAACAAACAGTGCGCTATTTGGCCGAAAGTGGCCGACCTGCGGTGGTTATTGCGGCGAGCGGCATGTGCGCCGGTGGGCGGGTGGTCAATTATTTAAAAGCCATGTTGGGCGATCCGCGTCATCAGGTGCTGTTTGTGGGTTATCAGGGGCGGGCACGCCAGGGCGTGATATCCAGCGCTATGGGCCTGAGGGTGGCTGGGTAATGCTGGATGGCGAGCGTTACGATATTCGCGCGGGGATTACGACGATTAACGGTTACTCCGCCCACGCGGATCAACGGGATTTATTAACTTTTATCAAAAGAATGCGTCATTGGCCTAAGGAAATCCGTTTGGTGCACGGTGACACATCAGCAAAACTGGCGCTTAAGGCTGCCATCGAAGCAATGGCGGATAAGCATCAACAACCTATAACCGTGAATTTACCTGAGAATTCTGTATAGGCTGTTGTGCTTATCGTGGGAGTGACTTTCTGTTGCTTACCAGCCCCCTGGCCCTCTAACAGACTGCGGGTGTTGTTATTGAGCGGTAAGCGGAAATCGGCGCTGCCAAGCACCATGGCATCGCCTGCCCGCACCACGCGAGCACTCACATAGACGTAATCCTGCCCTTGCGCGTAGGTGCCCATCAATATTGAGCGGGCATTGTGCTGTGCGGTTAGGCGCTGAACCTGGCGTGAAAGAATTAGCTCGCCCACGCTCTTCGATAAACATGCTGTCGCGCATTTTAACTTCGCGCACCTGCATGCCCTGGCGGGATAGCGCTGAGGCCATAATTTCTGAGCTCATACGCCCCAGCGTAGAGGATTGGCTTAAATTATCGATGCTGACAAAGGTAGCGGCGATCATGGGGCTATATCGCGTGAGCTCAGGATTGCTGGCAACCATCTGCTCGGCGGCTGCATGAACCAATTCAGAGAGATCGGGTTCCGGTTCAGCGGGTCTGTTGTTAGCATTACCCAGCGTGCTACAGCCAGCCAGCAGCAGTAGCATTATGCCCATGGCCATCCCACGGGTAGCACGGCTGATATTGTGAGCGCGCCAAGTCGTTAAAAGTGTCATCAACATGAAATTACCACGTATCAGTAAGGGGAACGGAGGGTGTGGTAGGTGCCTGGGGCACGCGGTGAGGAGCATATTGACGACGATCACCGGCATTGATGTAGTAAATGTTGGACGAAGAGTAGAGAATTCGTTCGCCATCGATAATTTGTGTGGTCACGATGATCTCTTCGTCACCGGTGTGTGTCCAGCTACCGCTGGTGGTATCGGCAAGCATGCCGGCGGGGATTAACCCCAGAGCAGGTTCGCTCCACTGATTAAACGGAATCGTGGCTACCGCAATGCCCGCCGTGAGCGCGGTAAAAGCACCGACGGGGGGCGGATAAAACCACGATCCCGGTGTTCGACGACTTCGACATCAAAGGTAATATTGGCACTGTTTGCAGTGGGCACAGTGGTGAGGTTAGCGCCACGCGAGACAAGCTCGCTGGTCAGTAGCGCGCGAAAGCCGCGGCCAAATTCACCGCCACTGTAAGCGTTTAGTGCCTCGTCTGGCTCGCTAATGTGTAAATCGCGATTGCGAACGCGCTCGCGTTGCAAAATGCTGGTAGCTTCATGGCGGGCCAGCACATCCCAGTGGTGGGCAGCCTGCATACGCTGCTGCTCGGTATAGGGGTAGGTCGTGGCGATCGGCGCTTGGGATGTGTTGGCATAAAAGCAGCCGCTGAGCATTAGGCTTGCCAGCCCCAAA
Source organism: Vreelandella olivaria (assembly GCA_004295565.1). Taxonomy (GTDB): domain Bacteria; phylum Pseudomonadota; class Gammaproteobacteria; order Pseudomonadales; family Halomonadaceae; genus Vreelandella; species Vreelandella olivaria. The sequence goes on from AP019416.1 coordinate 1,510,620, forward strand.
CTTACAGGGCGTATGCAATTGGATAATGGAAATAATCTGGGACGAGTGCGCACCTGCTGGTTCCTTTTTCGCTACAAAACGGCTTTTGATAGACTGTTTGCCATGCTTAGCTTGCCATGTCCGATTCAGCGTATCTAATTTTGACGTGTCTAATTTTTAAGTACCTGATTTTGAAGTGCCTGGTTCGATATGACTAATTATAAGCGACTGATTTGACATGCCTAGCTTGATGAGCCTGATTCGTCATATTTAGCTAAATCGGCCACGAGGTTAAAAACTTTAATGAGCGATAATATCCATGCTTGAAGATCATCGCGGCGGCCCGCGCCACGATTCGCTAATGTCGGCCTACCATGAAAGTGATAGTGGGAGCGGTTGGATGATCAGCTATCTCGATATCATGACTTTGTTGGTGGCACTCTTTGTCGTCATTATTGCCGCTGCTGGGCCGATTATTCCTCAGTTGAACCAGGCGAATAGTGTGAAAGAGGACGTTGGCACAATATCGCCTACTTTTGGCGTTCCCTTGCCTGATTCTTTGGCTCAGATAAATAATGATCGTGTGAACATCGCTCGGTGGAGTGGGGCAGGGTTGAGCCCCATAGCCATTAGTGCGGCACTTGGCGTAGCAGGGTTGCCCAAGTTGACTGATCTTCCTCGACGAGTCAGCTTCGGTGTGCCACCGCTTTTGGCAGCACCGCCGCAGCCTGTCGAGCCGACTTTCTACTTGCCAAAATTGCTGATGCCCGCGGGCAGCGATGATTTTACATCGCCCTTGGCCGACTACATGGTGGTGTTAACCGACCGTCCCCCGGTGAATGTTCAACCGGTGAGCGACGAGTCAGTGGCAGGGGCGCTTGCGCTAAATCAGGCGCTTTCTGAACGCGTAGAAGAGTCTACCTACCTGCCCGACCTTGAGGGGGTTGAAGTCTCCCGGGTGGCCGAGGGGATTAGTCTCCGTGTGCAGGATCAACTGCTGTTTCCTTCAGCAACGGCTGAATTAACCGATGACGGATCGTCGCTAGTGGGCAGCTTATTGGAGACTATTCAGCGCTACGATGGCGAAGTGTGGGTTGAAGGCCATTCGGATAGCCAGACGATTAGCACCGATGAGTTCTCGTCTAACTGGGCATTATCTAGCGCCCGCGCGATTGCCATTGTGGAGGCGCTGGAAGCCGCGGGAGTCGATGCCGAGCGACTACGCGCGGTAGGACTGGCGGCCACCAAGCCATTGGAAAGCAACGCTACTGCTGAAGGGCGTGCGCGTAATCGTCGAGTTGAGGTGGTTATTCATGTTGAGTAGTCAGTGAATACTCACTGTTGCGGGATTGGAAGCCCACTACGCGTGCTCATATTGGTGATCGCCCATTAGTCGCGAGCTGAAGCTCCCTCCCACAACTAGGTTTGGGCACCAGTGCAGGCGTTTGTTGTAGGAGGGCGCTTCAGCGCGCGAAAGGTGCTGCAGGCACTTAGGTGGGGCAAAAAGCCCGCCGGGGTAGGCGGGCATCAAAGGGCTTGGCTCACTGCAGCCCACTGGCATCAGGTGAGGGGTGTACAGGATCACCAGTGGGTACAATTTCAGTATAGCTATTTATGAGGCCTTGCCAAGGCCTGTGACGTTTTTTTATAGTTTTATTTTTCCCCACGCGATGGTGCGTGCATTTTTTTGGTGCGTTTAAGCTGCCTCTTTTGGTGCTTGCGAGAGTTCCGATACATTTATCCCGTAAAAAGCCCTGTAACCCTCTGTTGAATCGACACTTCTCTATTTTGGCTTATGAATTGCTATGCTTTCTATAATAGTTAATAGCTGGCTATAGCTATTTAGGTGTCCGAGACATGACGTCTTAACAAAGCGTTAAGGCCGAAAAGAGGTAGTGCCATGCCTGAATCCGCTCGTTTTTCCCCATCAACGCTTTCGGCAGCGTCAACCCCTTCAGTTGATCCCGCTCTACAGCCGCGGCTGGTAGTGACCGATTTAGATGGCTCTCTGCTGGATCATCACAGTTACGATTTCAGCCCCGCTGCTCCCTGGCTTGCCCGCTTAAAGCAGATGGGGGTGCCGGTGATTCCGGTCACCAGTAAAACCCGTGCCGAATTGATACCACTGCGCGAAGCGTTAGGCCTCACGGCAACCCCCTTTATTGCAGAAAACGGTGCGGTGATTGGACTGCCGCCAGGCTGGTGCCATGCACGCTTAGACCGCCCAGGAAGTGGTCGTGATGGCGTCGTTATCAAACATCCCGGTGTGGATATTGGTTTTATTCGTGCCCGACTGAAGGTGTGGCGCGAGCGTCTCAATATTCGCTTTACCCGCATGGGTGAGCTGAGTGTGCCAGAGGTGATGGAGCTTACCGGGCTTGATGCGGTTCGCGCCCGGGATGCACGGCAGCGTGAAGGAAGTGAGCCGTTGCTGTGGCACGACAGCGACATGGCGCTAGCATCGTTTCGCACCGCTCTGGAAGGGGATGGGCTACAGCTTACTCAAGGGGGCGCTTTTGGCATGTCATGGGACGCTCCGCCGATAAGGGCAGTGCCGTCGAGTGGTTGGTCAAGCGCTTTACGGCGTTAAGAGGTCGAACGCCTCTTTCACTAGGGTTAGGCGATGGGCCGAACGATATCACCATGCTCGAAGCAGTCGATCAAGCAGTCGTTATCCGTGGCTGCCACGAACTAGCCGTAGAGCCCCGCAATACTTCACTCTATCGCACGGACGCAACAGGGCCGACCGGCTGGGCCGAGGGGTGGCCTACTGGTGGGGGCGAGATGACCGCCGTTTAGCGACGGCGGAGAAAGGGACTGCTGTGTTTTCGGAATCCCGTTCTTTGAGTACAGCTCTTTGAATCCAGTTCTTTGAATCCAGGGAGGTAAGCGCATGAGTGACTTTCATCAAAATGGAATTATTACCGACTTTCACAACCTTACCCGGCGCTCGGTGGAGGCGCTTGAACAGGAGCTGTGCCAGTTTGCTCGACGACGCCCCATGGGGCTGATTCTGCCGTCGCTGTTTTCGGAGCTGGAAGGGCCGGCACTGTCGGCGATCGTCGATGAGCTGGTAAAGTCCCCTATCTCAATGAAATCGTCATTGGCTTGGATCGGGCTGATCGTGAGCAATTCTTATATGCCCGGGAATTTTTCTCACGTCTACCCCAGCATACGCGAATCTTATGGAACGATGGCCCACGGCTGAGCGCCCTGGATGCGGAACTGGATGAGCACGGTCTAGGCGCGCTGGAACCTGGCAAAGGGCGCAATGTGTGGTACTGCGCAGGCTATATGCTCTCGTCTGGGCGCTCGTCGGTGGTAGGGCTTCACGACTGCGATATTTTGACCTATGAGCGGGGCTGCTGGCGCGCTTGATGTATCCGGTGGCCCATCCCAATTTTAACTACAGTTTCTGCAAAGGCTATTACCCGCGCATTGCCGAGGGCAAGCTGAATGGTCGCGTCTCTCGGCTGTTGGTGACGCCGCTACTGCGGGCGCTTAAAACGGTTTGCGGGCCGATGCCGTACCTTGATTACCTGGATAGCTTTCGTTATCCGCTCTCGGGGAGTTTGCGATGCGCAGCGAAGTGCTTGAGGGAATTCGTATGCCGGCAGACTGGGGCCTGGAGATTGGCGTGTTATCAGAGTTACAGCGTAACTACTCACTGCGCCAGCTGTGCCAGGTAGACATTGCCGATGCCTATGACCACAAGCACCAACCGGTTAGCGAAGATGACCCAGACAGTGGTTTGAACCGCATGAGCCTGGATATTTCAAAAGCGCTCTATCGCAAACTAGCGACCCAGGGGTGACGTTTAGCAGCGAAGACTTCCGCACGCTCAAAGCTACCTACTATCGCTTCGCGCTGGATTTGATAGAAGCCTATGACCACGATGCGACGATGAACGGCCTAAGCCTTGACCGTCACAGTGAAGAGCAAGCCGTGGAGCTGTTTGCCAGTAACCTGCTCGAAGCAGGCAATCTGTTTATCGATAACCCTCGAGAGCGGCCTTTTATTCCTAGCTGGAACCGCGTGCAGGCTGCGGTGCCGGATCTGCTCACACGCATGCATGAGGCGGTCGAACTGGATAATCAGGGTAAGGTTTAACATTTTATTCATTAAAAGGCCAGCTGCCCTGGGGAGCAGGCCTTTTCTTAGCCCTTGATGTTTAACGCTTGGCTTTTACTCGTGCTAAAAATCACTGTGCTGGTGAGCAACCCGCTGGGCAGGTGAGGAGGTGGGCAATGCCTGCGTATGCTCCATGCTTTGGTTAATGCGGAAGTGGGCTACCAGTTGGCGAAGCTGGGCGCTGAGCTGTGCGAGGGCTTGGGTGGCATGATTACTCTCTTGCACCAAGCCAGCATTTTGCTGGGTCATTTGATCCATTTGGGTTACCGCCTGGTTGACCTGCTCAATGCCGCTGCTCTGCTCGATGGTGGCCGCAGAAATTTCCTGAACCAGTGTGCTGAGCTGTTTGATGTCATCGACCATGCCATTGATCACATCCCCTGTGTCACTCACTTGGCGGCTGCCTTCCGTCACTTTGCTGTCAGACGCCTCGATTAAGGTTTTGATCTCCTGGGCGGCGGCGGCCGAGCGGCTGGCCAGTTGGCGAACCTCATTGGCGACAACGGCAAAACCACGCCCCTGTTCGCCGGCGCGTGCGGCTTCCACCGAGGCGTTAAGGGCCAGGATGTTGGTTTGGAAAGCAATGCCGTCAATGGTGTTAACGATACTGCTCATTTGTGTGGCGCTTTCGTTAATCGTCGCCATGGTGGTGATCACCGTTGCCATAGAGTCACTACCGCGCTGAGCGCTTTCAGCGGTGCGCGTGGCAAGCGTACGGGCGTGATCGGCGTGCTCGGCATTTTGCTTAACCGTCGCGGTGAGCTGCTCCATACTCGAAGCGGTTTCGGCCAACGAGGCAGCCTGCTCTTCGGTACGGGTGGAAAGCTCTTCGTTAACACCTACAATCTGATTTACGCCGCTGTTAACCTGATTCGCCCCTTGGTGAATGTCGCCAATCGTATGGGCCAGAGTTTCACGCATGCGGTTGATATCAAACAGTAAGCTCTGCTGATCCTTCGCCGAAAGGCGAGTGGTTTGGGTCAAATCCCCGTCGGCAATATGGCGTACTACGCTAGCGGCATAGCGCGGGTCGCCCCCAACCGGCGTGCCACGTCACGAATCACCAAGCCCATCAACAGCGTTACCGGGAGACCAATGATCAGCAGTATGACGACCGAACGAATCAAACCGGCAATAAACGCTTCATTAATATCGTCCACATAAACGCCTGCCGCGAGCGACCACTGCCACTCAGGTAGGTAGGCCACGTAACTGATTTTCGGTACCTGCTCATCCCCGGTAATGCGGCGCGAGTAGTAGTCAACGTGCCCACCACCGGCTTTGGCTGCCTCTCTAAAAGCGGCGTAAAGATCCATACCGCTGGCATCCTTGTACGCGCTCATGTCTTCACCGCGAGGGCGGTTGGGGTGGGAGACAATCTTTAGATCGTCATCAAAGGAGAAAATATACTCCCCGCCACCAAAGCTAACGCTAGACATATTATCGATGGCGCGCTGCTGGGCTTCTTCCAGGCCAAGCTCCCCGGCGGCTACCCGTTCTTGCAAAGCTGCAAGCTGTCCATGCACGCTTTCCACTACGTACTGAATGCTGTCGCGGCGTTCGTTCTCAATCGTCTGGCGATTCTCCAGGGCCAGCCAGCCTACTAGCAGCAGCATGGCGATCCAGATAATGCCCAGTGTTCCCCAGAGTTTTTGCGTCGTCGTTAAGCGTGTCATGTTTTTCCTAGCCGATGAAAGTAAGCAACGTTGCTTCTTATCGGCTTAAGGAGCTAATACCTTAGCAAAATTTAAAGTAAATGCTGCCGCGGCAAAATCGCTTGCCGCGGCGGCATACTTTAGATTGCTTCACTCGTGACGGTAGGCGCTAAAAATCGCTGTGCTGGTGGGCTGCCCGCGGGGCAGGAGAGGAGGCGGGTAATGCCTGCGTATGCTCCATGTTCTGTTGGTTGATGCGGAAGTGGGCAACCAGTTGGCGCAGTTGGGCGCTGAGCTGTGCAAGCGTCTGGGTGGCGTGATTGCTCTCTTGTACCAGACTGGCATTTTGCTGGGTCATTTGATCCATTTGGGTTACCGCCTGATTGACCTGCTCAATACCGCTGCTCTGCTCAATGGTGGCCGCAGAAATTTCCTGAACCAGGGTACTGAGCTGTTTGATGTCATCGACCATGCCATTGATCACATCCCCGGTATCACGCACTTGACGGCTGCCTTCCACCACTTTGCTATCCGACGCTTCGATCAAGGTTTTGATCTCCTGGGCGGCGGCGGCTGAACGGCTGGCCAGTTGGCGAACCTCATTGGCGACAACGGCAAACCCTCGCCCTTGATCGCCGGCTCTTGCGGCTTCCACAGAAGCATTAAGGGCCAAAATGTTGGTTTGAAAGGCAATGCCATCAATGGTGTTAACGATACTGCTCATCTGGGTGGCGCTTTCGTTTATTGTGGCCATGGTCGTGATCACTGTCGACATTGAGTCGCTGCCGCGCTGGGCGCTGTCCGCCGCTCGGGTGGCAAGCGTACGAGCGTGATCGGCGTGCTCGGCATTTTGCTTAACCGTGGCGGTGAGCTGCTCCATACTTGAAGCGGTTTCGGCCAATGAAGCAGCCTGCTCCTCGGTGCGTGTGGAAAGCTCTTCATTAACGCCCACAATCTGCTCTACGCCACTATTGACCTGACTCGCGCCGAGGTGGATGTCGCCAATCGTTTCAGCGAGCGCCTCACGCATACGATTGATATTAAACAGTAAGCTTTGTTGATCCGTGGGTGAAAGCTGAGTGACTTGGGTCAGGTCGCCATCAGCGATATGCCGCACTACGTTAGCAGCGTAGCGTGGGTCACCGCCTAAACGACGAGAAACATCACGAATAACCCAGCCCATCAGCAGCGTTACCGGAAGGCCAATGATCAGCAGTATTCCAATTGAGCGAATCAAGCCAGCAATAAAGGCGGCGTTAATATCATCCACATAAACGCCTGTCGCCAGTGACCACTCCCATTCGGGAAGATGCGCGACATAGCTGGTTTTTGGCAACTGCTCGTCGCCACCCGCACGCGTTGAGTAGTAGTTAACGTGACCACCCCCGCCTGGGCAACACGCAGCAACTCGGGGTACAGCGCCATACCGCTGGCGTCTTGATAGTTGGTCATGTCAGTGCCGGGGTCACGGCTTGGATGCGAGATGATCAGTAAGTCGTTGTTAAAGAGAAGATATACTCCCCGCCCCAAAGCTAACGCTAGACATATTATCGATCGCGCGCTGTTGTGCTTCCTCCAGGCTGAGTTCGCCGGCGGCGACTCGTTCCTGCAGGGCTTCAATTTGGTTCTGCACGCTTTCCACCACGTATTGAATGCTGTCGCGGCGTTCGCTCTCAATCGTCTGGCGATTCTCCCAGGCCAGCCAGCCAACCAAAAGCAGCATGGCGATCCAGATAATACCTAGCGTTCCCCAGAGTTTTTGTGTGGTTGTTAAGTGAGTCATGTTTTTCCTAGTTGTTGTAATTGAGTAACTCTTAAGTTATCGGCCTAAACAGGGCAGGCCTTAGCAAAAATAGCCTTGAACACCCTTATAAGATAGTACCGCTCTTTTATTTCTAAATGGTCTAAGAATAGAACTTTATTTAAGCTATGCTGTCTCTACAGGATCAGCATGAAATAACCACTCTATGGGAGGCAGTAATGCAACGCCCAATCGTGACGCACTTTTTGATGAGCCCACGAACACCTTTAGCTATGTCGTTCAGGATCCCGATAGCCGTGCCTGCGCGATCATAGATTCGGTGCTCGACTTTGATTACGCCGCTGGTCGAACCGACGTGCAATCCGCTGACAACATCATCGCCTTTATTCATGAACACGACCTTGACGTTACCTGGATTTTGGAAACCCATGTGCATGCCGACCACCTTTCGGCAGCACCCTACCTGCATGAGCAGCTAGGCGGCAAAACCGGCATTGGCGCCAATATAGTGTCGGTGCAGCAGATATTTGGTAAGGCGTTTAACGCGGGCAGCGAGTTTGCCCGGGATGGCAGTCAATTTGACGCCCTGTTTGAAGAAGGGGATACGTTCACCGTGGGTCAATTACAGGGGCATGTGCTGCATACTCCAGGGCACACGCCCGCCTGTTTAACCTACGTAGTCGGCGATGCTGCCTTTGTCGGCGATACGCTGTTTATGCCGGATTATGGTACCGCGCGGTGCGACTTTCCTGGCGGTGATGCACGTACCCTTTATCGCTCTATTCAAAAGTGCTGGCGCTTCCCGAGCAGACGCGGCTGTTCCTTTGCCATGACTACAAAGCCCCTGGCCGTGAGACTTTCCAGCATGAAACCAGCGTGGCTGAGCAGATAAACGGTAATGTTCACGTACATAAAGGTATCAGCGAAGATGAGTTTGTAAAAATGCGTACTGAGCGCGATGCCACCTTGGGTATGCCACGGCTCATCATTCCATCGGTGCAGGTCAATATGCGTGCTGGGGAGATGCCGCCAGCGGAAGAAAATGGTCAGGTTTATCTTAAAGTACCACTCAATTTTTTCTAACGGTTTAAATGCTATTTAGGGAGTCACCAGTGGATTGGATAGCAGGGTTACAAGGGCTGGTTGGAGGGGTGTTGATCGGCCTTTCCGCTACCTGGCTGATGGCCTCGCTGGGGCGAGTCGCGGGTATCAGTGGCATCGCGGGAAACTTGATTACACAGCGACCCAAAGGCGATAGCGCATGGCTAGTGGCTTTTTTGTTAGGCCTAATCAGTGGGCCGTTAGTGCTCATGGCGTTAGGGGGTGGTTTAGGCAATGTCGCCGGTAGCCCGGGTGAGGTAATCGGTGTACCCGCAGGCGGCTTAGGGTTAATGCTGGTGGCCGGTTTGTTGGTGGGGGTAGGCACAGGGCTGGGCAGTGGCTGTACAAGCGGTCATGGTGTATGTGGATTGGCGCGCTTGGCCCCACGCTCCATGGCAGCCACCGGCATGTTTCTAGTGACAGCGCTGGTGACCGTTTATATCTCCCGTCACTTGCTAGGTTTAGGCAGCTTCTAATGAATAGTTCAATCAATGAATCGGATAAGCGTCGTTGGCTGAAAACAGCGGCGGGCTATGCGGCGGGGCTGCTTTTCGGCCTTGGTTTGGCTGTTTCAGGCATGACTGATCCCGCACGAGTAGTGGGGTTTCTAGACGTGGTGGGTGCCTGGGATCCAACGCTGATGTTTGTATTGGGCGGGGCCGTTATTACCACCTTTATCGGCTATCGGCTGGTATTGAAGCGTCCGGCCCCCTTGTTGGGTGGCGTCTTTCAGTTGCCTACCAAGCGGGAATTGGACGCAAAGTTGTTAGGGGCGCTGCCCTGTTTGGCATCGGCTGGGGGCTTTCTGGCTACTGCCCAGGGCCAGCGATTGCCTCTATTGGCGGTCTTTCGTTACCGCTGTTGGCCATGCTGGTGACGATGATAGTGGGGTGGTTTGCTGCTAAGCGTTTTGTTTAATGCTCGTGCACCAGGCCTGATACTGGCACTGGTGCTTAAAGTCACTTGTGGGAGGGAGCTTTAGCTCGCGATTGTCAGGGCGCTTCGCTGCCCATCATCTCTATGAGTCGCTCATCACTGGGCATCCCCTGAATACGGTCAAGGCGCAGGTTTCCACTCTCTGTTTCGCGCTGAAAAACCGAGGTGGGCGTGGCATACAGGCTTAACTCCTCAAATAGCTGGTTATTGGTGTAGACCTGCTCTTCAATCTCGCGGCTGGGCGCTGGCCGCGACCTCTTCCTGGCCACTTTCATGGGCGCGCAGCGTAGCCGCTGGATCGCCAGCGCCGAGAATGGCGGCGGCTTTGCCAGGACTGTCGGCGGCTAAAATACCGACCATGATGTGGCGCAGTTGCACTTCACCCGCTTCTACCCAGGGACGTGCCTCATGCCAAAACTGGCGGCAGTAGGGGCAGTTGGCATCGGTGAAGGTGTAAATCACCCGCGGGGCATCCTCATCGCCATCTTGAATCCAGTGGCTTTCGCTTAATAGCTGCCAGGTTTGTGCTTCTAGTGGCGCACGTACGTGCTCATCCAACTGCGCTTCGGTAAGGTCATTACCTTCGCGATCCATCAGCGTACCGACCACCGCATGCTCGCCATCAGGTGTCAGATAAACCGCCATGTCCTGGCCCTGTACGCTGGCGCCGTAGCCGCGTAACCCACCGGGAGCATCAAATTGGCCATGAATCTCCAGGCCCTGATCGGCCAGGGCTTGAATAGGGGCGGGGAGCTCATCTGCAGGGCTGGCAGAGGACACTGCCAAGCCTGCCAGGAGAAGAAAACCGCTTATCACAGAGTGACGTTTCAAGTGCATTGCAGCGCCTTGTTTGAAAAGAAGTGAATGGCTAAAGGTTTGCTATCCACCATCTTAACACTGGCGCAATGCTGCACTGGCATTATCCCATCACCACACTATTCAGTGATGTTGGGCATCGCTACTGGAGCGGTATGTCGCCACTTATCTAACGGTTCTAACGATCAGCCACCAGCCAGCGAACTGTGTAAGGTGGCAGTGTGCCTTCGGGAATCCAAGGGTTGCTGGGATCCAGCGCTTGCCAGGCGTGTTTTTCCAGTGCCTGGGTCACCGCTTCTCCTACATTTTCTAAGGGCAGTGGCAGGTCGGTGACGTTATACAGCGCTAGTAAGCGTCGGCCATCATGGAGCGGGCCGCGCTCCACTGCCAACAGTTCCGGTGCTGAGACCACAACCCGCTGGGCGGCATTGGGGTGGAAGCAGGGCTCCTGGCGGCGCTGATCTAACAGCCGGTTTAACGCGTGGAAAACATCGTGAGTGGGCGTTGAAGGGCTATCGAGTAGAAGATCAAGCTCGCTACGTTGCCAGCGCCGACGGTTGATAGAGCGCAGGCGACCGCTGCGCTCAACCCCTTCAACGTCATTGAGTGTGCCTGTCAGGGTATGAATATACAGCGCGGGTATACCTTGTAAGCTGAGCATAATCGCTTGGCTGCATAGAAAACGCGCAACCTGCCACGGGTCGGGGCCGCGGCGGGTGCCGCGCATGGCCTCAAACCAGGTAATATTGATCTCGTAAGGCGTGTCGCTGCCATCCGGGTTACTGCGCATGCTGACAAAACCGCCGAATTTGTGCATCAGTTCCAACAGTGCATCCCGCTCGTGGTCAGGCAGTAAGCCTTCCAGGGGCGTACGCCAATGCCGTCGTGACTGGCGGTAAAGTTGAGATAGGTGCATTGATCCGGCAGAACAGGAAGGCTGGAAAGCCAGCTCTGCAGGGTGCTCGCTTCACCCCGGGTGAGGGTGTGCAGTAGCAGCGGGGGCAGGGCAAACTGATACACCATATGGGCTTCGTCGGGCGCCCCCTCGGGTAGCCGGTTTAAACCAAAATAACTGATGTTTTCCTGGTGGGGCACATTGGTTTCGGTAATCAACAGCGTGCCTGGGGCCACGTGATCCACAATGGCACGCAGTAGCCGCACCACCGTATGGGTTTCTGGCAGGTGAATACAGGCGGTACCCAGTTTCTTCCACAGAAAGGCCACCGCATCCAAGCGCACAATCCGCGTCCCCTGCTCCAGGTAGAACAGTAAAATACCCACGAACTCCAGCAGCACATCAGGATTTTCAAAGTTCAGGTCAAGCTGGTCTTCGGAGAACGTTGCCCACAGATAGCGGGTGCCGCGACGAGTGGATATGGGGACTAACAAGGGACTGCTGCGCGGACGCACCACTTGAGAGACATCGGTATCTGGATCGACTTCGATAAAGTAGTCGCGGCCAGGCAGGCTGCCGCTCAAGTAATCCACAAACCAAAGGGACTCCCGTGAAACGTGGTTGAGCACCAGGTCGGCCATTAAGTCGTAATGACTGGCCAGTTCACGGATATGCGACCAGTCACCAAGGTCGGGGTTAACTTCCCGGTAGTGGATGACCGAGAAACCGTCGTCGCTGCTCCAGGAAAGAAGGGCAGTACGTGCACGCCGCTGATACGATCACCTAACCGCTTTTGAAGAAAATCGCTAAGTACGGCCAGCGGCGGCACACTATCTTCGATAATGGAGTCACCATAGCTGATCACCCACTGATCTTTTTCGCTCCAAGAAGGTGCATGCTTGGCGCTGTTTTCTATCTGGGCGGATGGAAATAGGGCAAGCGACTGGAAATGCGCTAGCCGCTGGTTCAAGCGGCGCTGCACTTCGCCTGCTCTGGGCCCGTAAAGGTGGGTGAGATAGTGGTGAACGATCTGCTCAAAGGGGGACATGGAGTGACTCCTGATAAACAATCTGCCACAAACGCTGCAGCTTGTGTGCCAAATCGTTACAATACGAAGTTGATACCGCGTTTAAACGCTAAGATACATTAGCTTATGGCAGTGGGTACTGCTAAAACGCTATTAATAGCACACATTGACAGGTTATAACACGCTAACTCGTGCGGCACGCTGACACGAGCTGACAACAGGTTGACCGCTATGCATTGCCCTTTTGTGGTGCAAACGATACTCGAGTGACCGATTCGCGGTTGGTCGCTGATGGTGACCAGGTACGCCGTCGCCGCCAGTGTGCGAGCTGCCAAGAGCGCTTTACCACCTATGAAACCGCTGAATTGGTCATGCCGCGGGTGGTGAAGTCCGACGGCTCCCGCGAAAGCTTTAATGAAGCCAAACTGCGGGCTGGCATGCTGCGCGCGTTGGAAAAACGCCCGGTCAGCGCTGAAGCCATTGAGGCAGCGGTCGAGCGCATTCGTCAAACCCTACGTGCTCGAGGCGATCGTGAGATCAACGCTCGTGATATCGGCGAATCGGTAATGCAAACCCTTAAAACCCTTGATCATGTGGCTTATATCCGCTTCGCGTCGGTATATCGTAAGTTCCAGGATCTGGATGAGTTTCGCGCAGAGATTGATCGGCTTTCCCAAGAGCCCTCAAACAAAAGCGTGCAGCCAAAATGAGCACCGATTTTAGCCAGGCTGACCACCGCTACATGGCCCGGGCGCTGCAGCTGGCGCAAAAGGGTTTATACACCACGGATCCCAACCCTCGGGTAGGCTGCGTCATTGTGCGCGATGAGGAGATAGTCGGCGAAGGCTTTCACCTGCGTGCCGGTGAACCTCATGCTGAGATCCACGCTTTAAACGCCGCAGGAGCACGCGCCCAGGGGGCCACCGCCTACGTCACCCTGGAGCCCTGCTCTCACACTGGGCGCACCGGCCCCTGCGCCGTAGCGCTTCGCGAAGCCCGGGTCTCGCGGGTCGTCGTGGCGATGATAGATCCTAACCCCGAGGTTAGCGGCCGCGGCATTCGAATACTCGAACAGGCCGGTATCGACGTCGCGGTGGGCTTGCTGGAAAGCGAAGCGCGCACGTTGAACCCTGGCTTTATTAAGCGCATGGCCCTAAAGCGCCCCTTTGTGCGCCTGAAAATGGCGATGAGTTTGGATGGTCGCACTGCCATGGGGTCGGGGGAGTCCCAGTGGATCACCGGGCCTGAAGCGCGCACCAGTGCAGCGGTTACGGGCACGTTCCAGCGCCATATTAAGCGGCGTAGAGTCGCTGATCATGGACGACTCTCGGCTGACGCTACGGGCAGAGCAGCTACAGCTCGATAACGCTGACGACGTGATTCGCCGCCAGCCTTTGCGGGTGATTTTAGATACGCATTTGCGCTTACCCCTAGCGGCGGCCTGTTTACGCGAGCCAGGGCGTACGCTAGTACTCACCACACCAGACCACGTGGAAGAGAAGCGCCATCGGCTAACCCAGGCGGGTGCCGAAGTGCTGGTACTACCGGCCGGTAGCGATGGGCGGATCGATCTGGTGGCAATGCTCCAGTGGTTAGCCGAAAATGAGCAGGTTAACGAACTGTTAGTGGAAACCGGCGCGACCCTGGCGGGCGCTATGCTCGATGCGGGGCTGATTGATGAACTGCAGCTATTTGTCGCCCCCACGCTGTTAGGCGGCGAAGCCCGGCCGCTTTTGCGCTGCCAGGGCTCTCACGTATGGCGGATCAACGGCGGCTAACCATTCACGATATGCGCGCAGTGGGGCGTGATTGGCGTATTATTGCTTCCCCTCAGCCGATGAGTGCATCTGGCGCATTCAGCGAGAGCAAGGTACCCTGACGCGCAAAATCGCGACTAACTGACGCGACCTGTTTCGTGAAAAATGGCACGAAAACCGTTCGTGATAAACGTTCGTGGCAACCGCTTGCAAAACATACATTGGAGATACCATGGCGCACCCCACCTCTAGAGGCTTAGCCCCTATCGCCGAGCTGGTGGACGATATCCGCCAGGGCAAAATGGTGATTCTCATGGACGACGAGGATCGCGAAAATGAGGGTGATATCATCATGGCCGCCGAAAAGGTGCAGGCCGAACATATCAACTTTATGGCCCGTTTCGCCCGAGGTTTGATCTGTATGCCGATGACCCGCGCCCGCTGCGAGCAGCTTAATCTGCCGCTGATGGTGCGCGATAACGGCTCCGGTTTTGGCACCAAATTTACGCTTTCGATTGAGGCAACCGAAGGGGTCACGACCGGTATTTCCGCGGCGGATCGAGCGCGCACAGTACAGGCAGCGGCGGCGCCCCATGCCAAACCCTCTGATATCGTTCAGCCAGGGCATATCTTTCCGTTGATGGCTGAGCCGGGTGGCGTGCTGCGCCGTGCTGGCCACACGGAAGCGGCTTGCGACCTGGCTGCACTGGCAGGCTGTGACCCTAGCGGTGTGATCTGCGAAATCATGAACGATGATGGCAGCATGGCGCGTCGTCCGGAGTTGGAAGCCTTTGCCCAGGAGCACGGCATTAAAATCGGTACCATCGCGGATCTAATTCACTACCGTATCGTCAATGAGCAAACCATTGACCATCTGGAAACGTCAACGGTAATGACCTCCCATGGCGAGCTCACGCTGCACGTTTTCCGTGATCGTATCCAGGGCGCCCATCACCTGGCATTGGTGAAGGGCCAGCCTACGCCTGAGCAAGCCACCACGGTGCGCGTGCATCTTAGTGATACGCTGCGCGACGTGATGGGTTTAATGAAAGACGAGCAGTGCCGCTGGGATGCTCACCGCGCGCTGGAGGAAATTGCCGGTGCCGCGGCAGGCGTGTTTGTGCTGATCGATGACGGCCGCCCTCATCAGGATTTAAAAGATCAGCTCGATATCTTTTTGGATCGCGTGCGTCAGCCGCGTACCAGTGATTCCGACGGTGCAGGTAACTACTTAACCATCGGCACCGGCTCGCAAATTCTGCGTTATTTAGGCGTAGGTAAAATGCGCTTACTGAGTTCACCGTGGAAGTTCTCCGCGCTGTCCGGTTTTGACCTTGAAGTCGTCGAGCGACTGGGGCCTAACGACACGGCGTACGAGCCAACCTCTCAGCAGGACTAATCAGCAAGACTAATTTAGCAGGAATTAATTAATGCACTCCCTCACTCAAGTTGAAGGTACCTTTGTTGACGTCGATGGTCGCTATGTCATCGTTGTTGGCCGTTTTAACCATCACGTGGTGGATAGCCTGGTAGAAGGCGCCGTCGACAGCTTGACCCGCCACGGCGTAGACGCCGAACATATTCATATTGTTCACGTGCCGGGCGCCTGGGAACTGCCACTGGCGGTAAAGCGCGTGCTAAAGGTGATGAAACCCGATGCCGTGATTGCCCTGGGCGCAGTCATTCGCGGCGGAACGCCTCACTTTGAATATGTGGCGGGTGGCTGCAATACGGCGATCAATCACTTGCAGCTTGAGTTTGACACTCCGGTGGCAAATGGTGTGTTGACCGTTGAAACCATCGAGCAAGCGATCGAGCGTGCAGGCACCAAAGCCGGTAACAAAGGCACCGAAGCGGCCATGGCCGCCATGGAAATGGTCTCTCTGCTTCGCGCACTGCCGGCAGGAGATACCCAATGAGCGAGCGTAAACCCTCTGCTGCTCAGCAGGGCCGCCACGCGGCGCGCGAGTTAACCGTGCAGGGGCTTTATCAGTGGCACATGACGGGAAAATCCATCACCACCATTGAAGCCGAGTTTCGTAGCCAAGTGGCTGACGATGACCTGGAAGATCACGAAAATTGGGTCAAGGTGATGGAGATTGCCGACAAGGCGCTGTTTCACGAGCTGCTCCATAATACCGTGCGTTTCAAGGCGGAGTTGGATCGTGAAATCTCCCCCTGCTAGACCGCCGCCTGGAAGATCTTGATGCGGTCGAGCTGGCCATTTTGCGGTTAGGCGCTTATGAGCTTTCCCGCCGCATGGAAGTACCCTATCGTGTAGTGATTAACGAAGGCGTTGAGCTGGCTAAGTCATTTGGCGCCACCGACGGCCATAAATACGTGAACGGCATTCTCGACAAGCTGGCGATTCGCTTGCGCAGTGCCGAGGTCAGCGCTCGTCGTCTCTGAACGCGAGCGGTATGACGATGCGTTTAAGGGGCCTTTGTGCTTGCCGAATTTGATTTGATTCGACGCTACTTTATGTCGTCGCAGGAGGCGTCGGCCGCGTCAAATGGCGTCACACTGGGATGTGGAGACGATGCCACGCTGCTGCTACCGCAAGCAGGCCAACAGTTGGCTGTGAGCGTTGATACCTCGGTAGTGGATGTACACTTTCCCCGCGAAGCCCCGGCATTTGCGGTGGGTCACCGTGCCTTGGCCGTTGCGCTGAGCGATTTGGCTGCCATGGGGCGACATCGCGCTGGTGCTTAATGGCGTTGACGCTGGATCAGCGCCAGTTTGCCGATGACGAAGCTACCCATGCTTGGCTGGCAGACTATGCGCGTGGCTTTCATGCCCTTGGCCAGCAGCACGCCACAACGCTGGTGGGGGCGATGTTACGTCTGGTGCGCTCTCCATTGGCGTTACCGTGATGGGCGAGGTGCCGGTGGGCGAAGCCCTGACCCGTAGCGGCGCCCAGGCAGGCGATGTGATCGCGGTAACCGGCGCACTCGGTGGCGGGGCCGGCGGGCTGGCGCTTTGGCAGCGGGGCGAGCGCGATCTGGCGCATCCGCTGCTAAGTCGCTATCTATTGCCGCAGCCTCGCTTAGCGGCGGGCTTGGCGTTGCGTGGTCTGGCCACCGCTGGACTGGATATTTCCGATGGGCTACTGGCTGACTTGGCGCATATTCGTGACGCCTCGCAGGTGGGAGCCGTCATTGCGTTAGACGCCTTACCGCTGGCCGATGAGCTGGAAAGCACCCTAGGTCGGGAGGCTGCACTAAAGGCGGCACTTTCCGGTGGGGATGATTATGAACTACTGGTTACCCTCGGCGCTGACGATGTCGCAGAGGCGCAACAGCGTTTAGCGCCATTGGGGCTCTCGCTAACCGTCATCGGCCACTGTTGTGAAGCACTTGGTGTTAGTGCCTCTGACCAGAGTGAGCTCAGTGACTATGCCGGTTGGCAGCATTTTAGTGGGGAAACGCCATGAATCGTGCACCAAAAGTGTCTGGCGTCGCCCAACGCATTTTTTGCCTTTGGTTTAGGCAGTGGCACGGTGCCTTGGGCACCGGGCACCTTTGGTACGCTAGCGGCCATTCCGTTTTACTGGATGATGGCGGAATTGCCCCTGGGGTGGTACCTGAGCATCTGTTTTGTCACTTTCGTGGTGGGGGTTTGGTTGTGCGACAAAACGTCTCACGACTTGGGTGTCCATGACCACTCCGGCATCGTCTGGGATGAGTTTGTCGGTTATTGGCTGACCATGGCGGCGGTGCCTTTTTCGTGGGAGGCTGCGTTGTGGGGCTTTATTGTATTCCGCATCTTCGATGTCTTTAAACCCTGGCCGATACGTTGGGCAGATCGCCGAGTAGCAGGCGGTTTTGGCATTATGATCGATGATGTGATGGCAGGGATCTACGCCTGGAGTACTATGCACCTGTGGTTCTGGTTGCACTAAGCTGGTTGAGTGGTGAGTGGTGAGTGGTGAGTGGTAAATAGAGCTCAGGAGCGGTTGATAACTTTTTCGAGAGCATTGGCTGCAAGGCGTTGGCTTCAAGGAGGTAGCATGCGCAAGGAACGTCTGATTGTCCCCACACTGGCGATCATCGCCATCGTGTGGGCGGCAGCGCAGCTTCTCAAGCGTGCTTTTTGAGCGCAGCTTGCGCCAAGCGCTTGAGGATCTGGAAGCGCGAGGGAGTGGCGCGTCAACCGCACTGAGAACCACCAAGGTTGGTTAAGTTCCCAGGGTCGGTTGATTCTATCACCTCTGCTGGGTCGCCCCTGGCGGCTGGAACTCACCTATAGCGCACGCCACGGTATTTTAAGCACGGATGTCGAAGGCACGGTACTACCTCGCCTTGATACCGTGTTGCAGCAAGCGGTGGGTGAGGTCACTGCGCCCTCGGTGCCGCGCTGGCAAGGGCGCTATCACACCCTGAGCGGCCATAGCGAGGTGCGCCTTGCCCTTGCCCCTTTCGTTATCCAACAAAATGGTCGTGAGTTAGCTGTCCGCGGTGGCCGGCTGCGCCTGGAAGGTGTTTTTGGTGATTGGCGACTGCGTGCGCTGTTTGACCAACTCACCCTGATGGATGGTATGGCCCAGCTTGAGGTAGGCCCCACGGAGCTGGAGAGCCGCTATACCTATATTGATGATGCCTACCACTTTGCTCAACGCGATCACCTGCATATTGAAACACTGACGTTGAGCTACCCCTCCTACGATATCCAGCTGTCGCCTCTCGACCTGAAGAGCCATATGGTGCTGGATGAAAGCGAGCTACGCATCAAAGGCGATGTCGAGATAGGTGATGTGATGGTGCCTTCTGAAGCGCCGGACATGCCGCTACTCAATGGCCGTATAGCGTTGGAGCTCTCCCGGCTGAATGCCGATGCGGTTCGTAATGTGATTCGACGTTTACGCCAGGAAGCCGCCTGGGGAGACGCGAGCCTCCCCATGGCGGAAGGGTTGCTAGCCCGCCTTGAGCCGGATTTGCGCAAAGTGCTTAGCGACTCGCCGCGTTTAGATGTCACGACCGTTGCTATCGAGAGCCCGCTGTTGGGTATTCGCCTTGATGCGGATGGCGCGCTGTTTTTGATGCCCGTCAGTTGGATGAGCTTAGCGTGGTTTATCTCGACAAAGAGAAAGAGCAGGCGAAATGGCTGGAGCGTATCGATGGCGACTTCACCTGGCACGACGCGCCCACCGTCGCCGCGCTATGGTTAGGGCTGCCGCTGGGCACGCGGGAGCTGCAGTTTGATGTGGTACGCGGCGTATGGCGAGTCAATGGCCGCCCAATGCCCGAGCTCTGGCCTCAATAATGTTAAAGCCGTAAGGCCGCCGGGAGCGCGGTTAAACCGACTGTTCTACTTACGAAGGGTTGAAGTTTTGGCTCACTGCCCGCATTCCATGGACAACACTTGGCGGTGGTCACCGCCGGTATCGGTTCATTGGAGGACGCATGAGCGACCAGGATTACGAACACGACGCTGAACATCTTGATTGGCAACTTGACGATGAACAGTCATCAACCAGTGATGATGCCCCGGTAGTGAAGAGAGTAACGAAAAGAGCAGTAAAGAGAGTCGCGAAAAGAGCGCTCAAAAGCAGGCTAGCCAGCCGGAGGGCAGTGATTACCGCTCCGACGGCGAACGGGTAAACTCTCTGGTGCCCGCCAGCGAAATGCTGCCCGAGCGCATCTACCTTCTGCCTATTCACAACCGTCCTTTTTCCCTGCCCAGGTGCAGCCGCTGGTGGTTAACCGCGAACGCTGGGAAGAGACCATGCGCCGAGTGGGTAACACGCCGCACCACACCCTAGGCGTTGCCTTTGTGGGGAGCAGGGCGTTACCTCCCTGGATCACGAAGGTTTTCCTGAGATCGGCACTGCGGTTAAAGTGCATAAGCTCAAGGGCGAAGACGACCAGATCCAGTTTATCGCCCAGGGACTTCAGCGTTTCAAGATTACCCGCTGGCTCTCTAAAGAGCCGCCCTACCTTGTTGAAGTGACATACCCTAAAGAGCCGGTGGATGCGGAAAACGAAGAGACTCGCGCCTACGCCATGGCGATTATCAACGGCATTAAAGAGCTACTGCCGATCAATCCGCTGTATGGCGAAGAGCTCAAGCACTACCTCAACCGCTTTAGCCCGCATCAGCCGGGGCCATTGACCGATTTTGCTGCTGCCATTACCTCTGCCAAGGGCCCAGAACTGCAGGATGTGCTGGCCACCTTGTCGGTGGAGGAGCGGATGCAGAAAGTCCTGCCGCTGCTACGTAAAGAGATCGATGTGGCCCTGCTGCAGGGCGAGATCAGCGAGCAGGTCAACGCGCAAATGCAGGATCGCCAGCGCGAGTTCTTCCTGCGGGAGCAGCTAAAGGTCATTCAGCGTGAGCTGGGTATCTCCAAAGATGATCGTGAAAACGATGTGGATACCTTTCGGGCGCGCTTGGAATCGCTGGTGGTGCCTGAGCGTGTTCAATCGCGTATTGACGACGAGCTCAACAAACTCAGTGTGTTGGAAACCGGCTCGCCGGAGTACGGCACCACGCGTAACTACCTGGACTGGCTAACATCGCTGCCCTGGGGAGTGACCAGCCAGGATCAGTTGGATCTACCCCATGCACGCCAAGTGCTCGATCGTGACCACGATGGCCTGAAAGACGTGAAAGAGCGCATTATCGAATTTCTCGCCGAGGGCACTTTTAAAGGCGACGTAGGCGGCTCGATTGTGCTGTTGGTAGGCCCGCCAGGGTAGGTAAAACTTCCATCGGCCGTTCGATCGCTGAAGCTCTGGGGCGTCAGTTCTACCGCTTCTCGGTCGGCGGTATGCGCGACGAAGCGGAAATCAAGGGGCATCGGCGTACCTATGTGGGCGCTATGCCCGGCAAACTGGTGCAAGCCTTTAAGGAAGTCGAGGTCGAAAACCCGGTTATCATGCTGGATGAGATCGACAAGCTGGGCCAGTCCTTCCAGGGCGACCCCGCTTCGGCGCTGCTGGAAGTGCTCGACCCCGAGCAGAACGTCGATTTCCTCGATCACTATCTTGATGTGCGCATGGATCTCTCCAAGGTGCTGTTTATCTGCACCGCCAACACCCTGGATTCGATTCCTGGGCCGCTGTTGGATCGTATGGAGCAGATCCGCCTTTCGGGCTATATCGCCGAAGAGAAGCTGGCGATTGCCAAGCACCACCTGTGGCCAAAGCTGCTCAAGCGCGACAACCTGACCAAAAAACGCATCAGTCTCTCCGATGCGGCCTTGAAGCAGGTGATAGAAGGCTACGCCCGGGAAGCCGGGGTGCGGCAGTTGGAGAAACAGCTTCACCGTATTGTGCGTAAGTCGGCGGTTAAGCTGCTGGAAGAGGAGGCCGAAACAGTCAAGATATCGGTTAAAAATCTTGAAGAGTTCCTGGGGGCGCCGATCTTCCGTAAAGAGAAAGTGCTCACCGGCGAAGGGGTGGTGACAGGCCTGGCGTGGACATCCATGGGCGGGGCAACGCTGCCCATTGAAGCGGGCAAAGTGCACTCGCTTGATCGTGGCTTTAAGCTTACCGGCAAGCTTGGTGAGGTGATGCAGGAGTCTGCCAATATCGCCTACAGCTATACCCTGGGTCACCTACAGGAGTATGGCGCCGATGCGGACTTCTTCGACTCGGCCTTTGTACACTTGCACGTACCCGAGGGCGCTACGCCGAAAGATGGCCCTTCGGCCGGTGTCACCATGACTACTGCGCTGCTGTCATTGGCCAAGCACCATGCGATTGACCGGCCTTTGGCGATGACCGGCGAGCTGACCCTGACCGGTCAGGTGCTGCCGGTAGGGGGGATTCGCGAGAAAGTGATTGCCGCGCGGCGCAGTGATATTTTTGAATTGATTCTGCCCGACGCCAATAAGCGCGATTACGAAGAGTTGCCGGACTATCTAAAAGAGGGCATGACGGTGCACTTTGCCAAGCGTTACCGTGATGTGGCCAATGTGGTGTTTGGCCGCTAATCAGGTCTATACAACCTCTTTAAAACGTCATCCAACTCATATAACAAGCGTCTTACGAAAGTAAGGCGCTTTTTACGCTTGTTCACTGGTTTACTGACAAAATCTGTAGCGATAATAGCGTATGCTTTAATAAAAATTAAGAATATCTAATTCTTGGAGAACTAATGCGCAATAATCAGCCCGTGACCCAACGTGAGTATGTCCTGAGTGAGGAAGCAGTACTGATCTCTCGCTCGGATTTAAAGGGCAATGTGACCTATGCCAACCCCACTTTTGTTGAGGTCAGCGGCTACAGCCGCGACGAGCTGATCGGCGCGCCCCACAACCTTCTTCGCCACCCTGATATGCCTGAAGCGGCTTACGCCGATTTCTGGAAAACCATCCAAGCCGGGGAAACCTGGCAAGGCGTGGTCAAAAACCGCCGTAAAAATGGCGACCACTACTGGGTGCATGCCACGGTCGCCCCGCTGCGGGACGGGGAGCGTATCGTTGGCTATACCTCTGTGCGTCGTAAAGCTGCTGGAAAAGCGGTGGCCCGTGCAGAAAAAATCTACGCTGAAATTCGGGAAAAGGCAAATCCCGCCACTACGCGCTAGCCCACGGCACACTGCGGCGTAAAGGCTTGACCGGCATACTGGCGCGCTTTCAGTTCTCCAGCCTGAAAGCCAAACTCACCAGTATGGTGGTGGTCTCGTTGCTACTGCTCTGCTTTTCGGGCGGGTTGGGGGTTTACGCGGTGATGGTCTCCGGCGAGCGACTGGAAACACTTAATCAATCAGGGTTGAGTGATGTCAGCTCGCTGCAGCATATTGAGCGCTACATTGGGCAAACGGTTGAGACACTGGAGCCTGCGGTACGCAGCCCGCGCAGGGCTGACCTGGAGGCCGTCAATGCAGATATTGGCCAATATACCAGTGCCATGCAAACCCTGTGGGCGGATTACTACGTCGATGATGCCGTCAATGTTGAAGCCGCCCAGGCGTTTGATAGTGCGTTAACTACCTGGACAACCGGGGTACAAACCAGCTTGGTGGCGATTGAGGAGGGGGAATGGATTCGCGGCCTTTGAAGCCTTTAATGACGTGGTGGTGCCGACCACTGACTCACTGCGCGAGATGAATAGCACCCTGGTCGAGCAGGTGCGCGCCGATGCCGAAGCGCTGGTCGCCCAGGCGCAAAGTGGTCGTCAACAGCTGCTAATAGCTCAACTGGTGCTACTGGCCATTGGCTTTTGGTCATGATCGGCCTGAGCGTGATGATTCTGAGATCGGTGTTTCGCAGCCTGTCCGGCGCACGCTATATCACCTTTCAAATTGCCGCGGGTAATCTGGCCGCCCGTGAACGTCGTCAAACCAATGATGAGCTGGGCGAACTGCTTTATTCCCTGGATACCATGCGTTTTAGCCTATCCAGCATCGTGGGTGATGTAGAGAGCCGGGTATCCGTCGTCACTCCAGCGATTCAACAGATCGCCGCTGAAAACGAAGAGCTCTCTTCGCGTACCGAGCAGCAGGCATCGTCGCTTCAACAGACCGCTTCCAGTATGGAGGAGATGACCTCGACGGTTCAGCAGAACACCGATAATGCCCGTCAAGCAACTGATCTGGCGGTACAAAACGCGGCCAGCACCCGGGAAACAGGCAAGCAGATGCAGCAGTTGGTCGAGCGTATGCAGCGTATCGCCCAGAGCGCTGAAAAGATGACCGAGATGATCAGTGTGATCGACGGTATTGCCTTTCAAACCAATATTTTGGCACTTAATGCCTCGGTAGAAGCCGCCCGTGCTGGCGAACATGGCCGTGGCTTTGCAGTGGTTGCCAGCGAAGTACGTAACCTGGCTGGTCGCAGCGCGGATGCCGCTCAGGAAATCCGTAAGATGATCGATAGTACCACCCAGGAAGTCAGCGGAGGCCGCAGCGCGGTGGAGCAGGCGGAGCGGGCAATTGAGGAGGTCTCACAGCAGGTCAGCCGGGTCAGTGAGCTGATGGAGTCGATCAGCACGGCCTCCAGCGAACAGAGCAGCGGGATCGGTCAAATTAACTCGGCGATTACCGAAATGGATACTGTGACCCAGCAGAACGCCTCCAAAGTTCAGTCGATTGCGGCATCCGCGGACAATCTCGCCCTGGAAGCCTTTGAGCTCGCTAACGTGGTTGATGCGTTCCGCTTGGAAGGCGCTCAGGATGAGAATATCAAAGAGGCGCGGGCTAAGTTACAGCGCGCTAACCACGCGCTCAGTAAGGCCGCCCAGCGTCTACCTGCCCCTGCCGAGCAGCGCGCTAAGTCACCCTCAACACAGCCTCGCGCGGCTGACCAGTGGGAAGCGTTCTAGCCCGTTAGTCAACGCCTTAGGTGCTTGATTTTTCTTTATTCGATTTAATCACATGCCACCCTCTGCGGTGGCATATTTCATGCATTACCTCTAATTGAAAAGGCTTGGTGCTAGGGAACCGAAGCCTAATGATGGCGCAAGCCTTCAATAAAAAAATAGGGGGACTAAATGCATAATGCCGAACAAGCAGTATCCGCTGTTTATGAATTAGCCGATGACGAGGTGTTGATCTCACGCTCGGATTTGCAAGGCAGGATCACCTATGCCAACCAGACCTTCGTAGACGTGAGCGGCTACTCGTTGGACGAGATCATGGGCGAACCCCATAGCCTGTTTCGCCACCCCAGCATGCCCAAAGCGGTTTTTAAAAACTTATGGGAAACCATTGAGGCGGGTAAAACCTGGCAAGGCCTGATCAAGAATCGCCGTCAGACGGGCGAAGCGTACTGGATGCATACCACTGTTGCGCCGCTGCTCAATGGCGAACGCGTAGTGGGTTATACCTCTATCCGTCGCAAAGCCTCGGCTAAGGCGATTACCCGAGCAGAGCGCGTATACGCTGCTATGCAACAGGGCAGAGTACGTGGCTTTAAGCTTCATTATGGTGCGTTACGCCGCACTGGGCTACGGGGTTGGGCGCAACGCTTTAGTTTCAGTAGCATCCAGGCCAAGCTCATCGGGATGGTGTTGGCGTCTATTATCTTATTGATGATGGCGGCAGCGGCGGGGGTTTATGGTTTAACCAGTTCCGCAGAACGTCTGCGAACGCTAAATCAAACTGGCCTGGAAGGGGTTTCTGACCTGCAGCAGATTGATCAGCGGGTGAGCCAAGCGATCCAGGCGTTAGAGCCAGCGGTGCGCAATCCTCGTCGGGCCGATCTTGAGGCCCTTGAAAGCCAACTAACCACCATGAGTGCCGACATCGAACAGTCGTGGCAGAAGTACACTGAGCTGCGCGCAGCGGGCGGCGGCGTTCAGGACGGTCTGGCGGCCCACCTCGGCAACTTTATAGAGGCTTCAGATACGGCGTTTGTCGCTATTCGTGATGGCAACGGCTTCGCGGCGTTTGAAGCGTTTAATGACATCGTGCAGCCGACTTCTGCAAGTATTAGTGCCACGATTAATTTGCTCGTTGAGCAAGAGCGTGCAGCAGCCCATATATTGATGGAGAACGCCGAGCAGCAGCAGAAAGTACTGCTATACGGGCAACTAGGTGTGCTGCTAATGGGCATCGTGCTGATGGTTGGGTTGAGCATGGCGGTACTCAAATCGTTAATCAAATCACTCAATGAAGCGCGTCGGGTGACGTTCCAAATTGCCGCTGGCAACTTGGCCAATCGGGTAACGCTAAAGCGTAACGATGAACTGGGTGAGCTTCTCAACTCACTCGAAACGATGCGTTCAAGCTTGTCGGGGCTGATCACCGAAGTGGGCAACAAAGTCGATGTGGTCACGCCCGCGTCTGAGCATATCAAACAGCAGAACGAAGACCTGGCAACGCGCACCGAGCAGCAGGCCTCCTCGCTACAGCAAACCGCCTCTAGCATGGATCAAATGACCGCCACCGTTCAGCAAAACAGCGAAAATGCCCGTCAGGCAAATCAACTGGCCATGCAAAATGCCACCACCAGCCGCGAAACCGGCGAGCGGATGCAGGCGCTAGTCGAACGAATGGAACGCATCGCCGCCAGTGCCAATAAGATGACCGATATCATCAGCGTGATTGACGGTATCGCTTTTCAAACCAATATTCTGGCGCTGAATGCTTCGGTAGAAGCCGCCCGAGCGGGCGAGCAGGGGCGTGGTTTTGCCGTGGTGGCGAATGAGGTGCGCAATTTGGCCGGACGCAGCGCCGATGCCGCTGGCGAGATTCGCCGCTTGATCGACACCTCCTCTCAGGAGATCAGCGGTGGCGCTCAGGCGGTGAGAGAGGCCGAAGCCGCCATTGATCAGGTCGTCAACCAGGTCATGAAAGTCAGCGATATTATGGAGGAGATCAGCACCGCCTCCGATGAACAGAGCAATGGCATCGCCCAGATTAATACCGCTGTTGCTGAAATGGATCATGTCACCCAGCAGAACGCCTCCAAGGTACAATCGATTTCCAGCGCTGCTCAAGACCTCACCCGCGAAGCGCTAGCCTTGCCAACGTTATCGCCGCCTTTCGCTTGGAAGGGGCTGCCGAGAGAGCAGCGAGACGGCCCGTGAACGCTGCTCAAACAGGCAGGGCTTGCGCCCATGCCATCATTATCCTCAGCGTCCCAGGCGTTAGGCTCGCCTCAAGTTCGCCCGCCTCTACCTGAAACGCTTGCTCAGCCAGCCTAAACGCCAAGGCAACCAGTGTTGAATCCGCGCCATGGAGGGCGCTCCTCTCTCATTACATCTAGCCTCTTCACCTAATCCTGCATCTAGTCTCTACGCATCGCTCATGCCACAATCTAAGGCCGCTGGATTGACACCAGCTCCCGCCTTTTATGCGGTGGGCTGATAAATAATAGAGAGTAAAAAGTAGAGAGTAGAGGA
The DNA here is from genome assembly GCA_004295565.1 of Vreelandella olivaria. Taxonomy (GTDB): domain Bacteria; phylum Pseudomonadota; class Gammaproteobacteria; order Pseudomonadales; family Halomonadaceae; genus Vreelandella; species Vreelandella olivaria. The sequence continues at coordinate 1,537,470 of AP019416.1, forward strand.
AGCCATGCCAGAGTATCGCTCACGTACCACCACCGCTGGCCGCAATATGGCCGGTGCCCGCGCGTTATGGCGCGCAACGGGTATGCAGGACGGTGATTTTCAAAAGCCGATTATTGCGGTCGCCAACTCCTTTACCCAGTTTGTGCCGGGCCATGTTCACTTAAAAGATATGGGCCAACTGGTGGCGCGGGAGATTGAGAAAGCCGGGGGGTTGCCAAAGAGTTCAATACCATCGCGGTGGATGACGGCATCGCTATGGGCCACGACGGCATGCTCTACTCGCTGCCTAGCCGCGACCTGATCGCCGACAGCGTCGAGTATATGTGCAATGCCCACTGCGCTGATGCGCTGGTGTGTATTTCCAACTGCGACAAGATTACCCCTGGAATGCTGATGGCTGCTCTGCGCCTCAATATTCCGGTTATCTTTGTCTCCGGCGGCCCTATGGAAGCGGGTAAAACCAAGCTGCTCAACCACGGACTGGATCTCGTTGATGCCATGGTCATGGCCGCCGACGACAGCGTAGACGATGACACCCTGGCGGAAGTCGAGCGCAGCGCCTGCCCCACCTGTGGCAGCTGTTCGGGGATGTTTACCGCCAACTCAATGAACTGCCTGACGGAAGCATTGGGGCTGGCGCTGCCGGGTAACGGCACGGTATTGGCTACCCACTCGGATCGCCGTCGTCTGTTTGAAACGGCGGGGCACCGGATTGTCGAGCTGGCCAAGCGTTACTACGAAGGTAACGAGACGCACCTGCTGCCCCGCGCCATTGCCTCCAAGGCGGCGTTTAAAAACGCCATGACCCTGGATATCGCCATGGGCGGTTCCACCAACACCATCCTGCACTTCCTCGCGGCAGCCCAAGAGGCCGAAGTGGACTTCACCATGGCGGATATCGACCGCCTCTCCCGTGAAGTACCCCAGCTATGCAAAGTGGCGCCCAATACCCAGAAGTACCATATCGAAGACGTCCACCGGGCCGGCGGCATTATGGCCATTCTCGGTGAACTGGATCGTGCCCGGGTGCTGGATACCTCGGTGCCCACCGTGTACGGCGATAGTCTGAAAGCCGCACTGGATGAGTGGGACATCATGCGCTCGCCAAGCGCTGAAGTGGTCGAATTCTTTAAAGCCGGGCCAGGGGGCATCCCGACCCAAACGGCATTCTCTCAAAGTGCCCGCTGGCCGAGCCTGGATGGCGACCGCGCCACCGGCTGTATTCGTGACCTTGAACACGCCTTCTCCCAGCAGGGCGGCTTGGCCGTGCTTTACGGCAATATCGCGCTGGATGGCTGCGTGGTTAAAACCGCCGGAGTCGATGACTCGATCCTGGTGTTTGAAGGGCCCGCCCATGTGGTGGAGTCTCAGGATCAAGCCGTCGCCGATGTGCTGGCGGATAAGGTCAAAGAGGGTGATGTGGTGGTGATCCGCTACGAAGGCCCCAAAGGCGGCCCGGGCATGCAAGAGATGCTCTACCCCACCTCCTATCTTAAATCCAAGGGGCTAGGCAAAGCCTGTGCGCTACTGACTGACGGGCGCTTCTCTGGCGGCACTTCAGGGCTTTCGATAGGTCATGTCTCCCCTGAAGCAGCGGCAGGTGGCGCCATTGGGTTGATCGAGCAGGGCGACCTGATCTGCATCGATATCCCCAACCGGGCAATCAACGTTAAACTGACCGATGCTGAATTGGCGGCTCGCCGGGAAGCGATGGAAGCCAATGGCGCCTCGGCCTGGAAGCCAGTGGAACAGCGCCCTCGCAAGATTACCCCAGCGCTTAAAGCCTATGCGCTGTTGGCGACCTCCGCTGATAAAGGAGCGGTTCGGGATCTAAGCAAACTCGACTGATACACGCAGCTAAAACACACAATCAGCCCGAGTAAGGAGTCAAATGAAGGCGATTATAAACGTTGGATTAGTCGGCTACGGTTTCGCTAGCCAAACTTTCCACGCACCGCTCATCCAGGCCACGGAAGGCCTGGATTTAGTCGCAGTCTCTTCAAGCGATGCGGCCAAGGTTCAGGCGTCACTGCCTGAGGTTGAGGTAGAAGCTCAGGCATCAGCGCTCTGCCAGCGTAGCGATATTGATTTGATCGTTATCCCTACGCCTAACGACACCCACTTCTCGATTGCTAAAGCGGCACTCTCGGCGGGGAAGCACGTTGTGGTCGACAAACCCTTTACGGTCACGCTGTCAGAAGCCAAGTTGCTCAAAAAGTTGGCGGATGACAAAGAGTGCTATTGTCGGTGTTTCACAACCGCCGTTGGGACAGTGACTTCCTTACCGTTAAGGCATTGCTTGCAGCGGGCACACTAGGGAGGCTGGTTAATTTTGAATCCCATTTTGACCGCTTTCGCCCGGAAGTGCGCGACCGCTGGCGCGAGAAAGCTACCCCGGTGGTGGTATCTGGTACGACCTGGGCCCACACCTGCTAGATCAAGCCTGCGAGCTGTTCGGCATTCCCCACGCTATTCTGCTGGAGCTAGGCACATTGCGAGATGGCGCCAAAGCCGACGATGATTTTCTAGCACTGCTCGATTACGAAAGCTTTCGCGTTACCCTGGCAGCGGGGACGCTGGTGGCCGAACCGACACCACGCTTCCGGATCAATGGCACCCAGGGCAGCTTTATTAAATACGGCTTAGACCCTCAAGAGGATCGCCTGAAAGCAGGCGAAGTGCCGACACCCCAGTGGGGCGAAGACACCAGCATGGCACCCTGACGCTGCGCGAAGGGGAGGGGGAAAACGCGCCGCTAACGCGTCGTGAGCTCCCGACCCTGCCGGGGGACTACCTGGCCTATTACCAAGGCATCACCGCCGCTATCCGTGATAAAGCACCGCTCCCGGTAAGTGTCGACGACGCCCTGCGCTCAATGACCCTGCTGGAAGCAGGCCTGGACAGCCACCGCCAACGGCGCTGGATCGCATTGAAGAACCATTGATGGTGAATCGTAAATTGTGAATGGAGAATTGATTTTGTAGCGCGTGGTAAGCCTAAGGCGCACCCGCGGGAGCAGCGCAGCGGTGCCGGGGTTGGTTGCGTGCCACTGGGCGTCGTTCCGACGCCTCTCGCGGGTGCCTCATTCGCTCGTGCCTCGCGAGATTCGTTACCACGCGCTACGGTAAGTGCTCGAAGCTGAACCTTTAGGTTTTCGTAGCGCGGCGTAAGCGTCAGCGCACCCGCAACGGCGGCCCGGCGCGAAAGCAGCGCGAAGCGGTGCCAGGGTTAGAGATCACTACTACCATTAGGTTTGTTAAGCTAGTCCCAACCGCTGTTGCAGTGTTCGTTACGGGCTTTTAGGGGAAACATGCCGATAGAACCTGGTGAATACCCAATAATTGAGCCCAGTACAGCGTTAGGGCGTGCACTCGTTGAGTTTTTGATGTGCTTGAGCCTGTATATGCAAGTGGCGAGAAAGGCATATTTCAAGTGATTGTATTTGGAGGCTGCGCGGTTCACATTCATTCTCAAGCGCGAGGAAGTGCGGATATAGATGCCGAGGTCGCCTCTCATGGGTTGGCCAAAAATCGGACATCGTTGCGCTTCTGGATGAAGACACCTATGTATTCACTGATGAAGATGGCGTAGTGCAGATACTAGAGCTAGATGCTAGCTTCAATACGACGTTGGCTCCTTTGCATGAAGATTACGAAGATCGTGTCATTCGGTTAGTGACACAGAGTAATGTCCCCAACGTAGAAGTCTACATCGCGAGTGCGCTTGATGTGGCGATTACTAAACTTGGTCGCTTTGGTGACCGTGATCAAAGCGATATTCAGACGTTGCTGCAGCTTCCCTATATAAGCATCGAAGAATTTGAACGGTTAGCCCGAGAAGCAATCAGCTACTATGTGGGAGATGAAACTCGCATTTTAGGTAACCTAAAAGTGATGTTAGACGACTACCATCGTAGCGAGGACTAACTATGAAAGCTTCTGTCAAACGCAAGCTTTTATACCGAGTGGGGGCTGCTGGCTCGCTTGAAAATGCGGTTGAGGATGTTAGGCAACTGGCGGAAAATATTTGGTATAAAGGCTATCATCCCACGTGGGCTGAACTTGAAACACTCCGTTCTGTAATGTCAAGCGAGTCGTTTCAGCGTTCGCTTTGCGTGCTTGAATTGCTTAGCCAGTACCCTGTCTGCTGCCGAGATACTGCACGACACCTACAGCAATTGACCCGTCGATACCACCATCAGTTGCTGGGGGATGAAGATGTACGTCCCCAAGGCAGGTATTCTCCTAGCCAGCGATGGGGACTAACCGATACTACAATTTCGCTTCGCAAAGCACTGTTGCCACTGCAAACGCGCATCTATGCTGATGCAAAAGCAGATCGACATGGTTTAAGTGCATAGTGGGTATAGTACAAACTCCTCGACAGTGGAGTGCCCCAAAAAAGCACTAACACCTTACCCCTCACGCTTCACCACCCAATCAAAGCAAATCCGTCGCACTATTGCGCCTCTCTTCCCGCAACCTGTCCCGGGCGATATACAGCGCGGCTATGGCGCGGGCTTCGTGGAAATCTTCGCGCAGTAGCAGGGCGGGTAGCTCCTCAAGGGCGTGGGTTTCCACAATCAACGGCTCTGGCTCATCCCCGGGTAGGCGCTTGGGGTACAAGTCGGTGGCGAGCAGCACCTGCATACGGTGGCGCATATAGTTGGGTGCCAACGAAAGCTCGACCAGCGGCTCAATGCGGTGAGCGCCAACGCCACACTCCTCCATCAGCTCGCGGTTAGCCGCGGTAATGATATCTTCGCCGGGATCGACCAACCCCTTTGGTAGCGTAAGCACATAATCTTCAAATCCAGCGGCGTACTCACGTATCAGCAGTACGTGGTCGGGGTCGGGCATTGCCACCATCATTACCGCGCCGCGGTCAGCGCCGGTCAAGCGCTCAAATTGGCGCTCTTCGCCGTTAGAAAAGCGCAAATCAAGCGACTCAATCTGAAATAAACGGCTTTGGGCCACGCGCTTACGCGCCAAAATTTGTGGTTTTTGCTGATAATTAGAGCGCTTAGCACTGGCACCTTCAGGGGGCTTGAAGGTGTCATGCGTTGGGGAGAGGTAGACATAAAGAGGGCCTCCATGGCTGGTAAAAGGCGGTTAAGCTACAATAGCACGCTTACTCCTAACGTGACTGGAGCGGCAATGATTGATTGGCGCGAGATAGACACCGTCCTCTTGGATATGGACGGCACGCTGCTGGATTTACACTTCGACAGCCACTTTTGGTTGGAGCACCTGCCACGACGCTACCGCGAACTGCACCAGTTGGACGAAGCCTCCCAGGAAGCGCTGCGCGCGCGCATTCTCGGCGAGCAGGGCACCTTAAACTGGTACAGCCTGGCGTACTGGAGCCGCGAGCTAGGCGTGGATATCGTCGCTCTGAAGCGCGAAGTCCAGCACCTGATTGGCCTGCGTAGCGATGCGCTGGATTTCCTCAAATGGCTAAAACAGGCGCATCCAAGGGTCGTGCTGGCCACTAACGCGGATCGTGCGAGTCTTGCCCTAAAGCTGCCGCTCACCGGTTTGGAAGGTTATCTAGACGCAATTGTCTCTTCCGAGGACGTGGGAGCGGCCAAAGAGAGCAGGCGTTCTGGTTTGCCCTGCAGGAGATCGAAGCCTTTGACCCTGCGCGAACGCTGTTTATCGATGACAACGCCCGCGTGCTCGAGAGCGCTCGCGAATTTGGTATCAAGCATTTGCTGGGTATCAAACAGCCCGACAGCCAGCGGCCGGAGAAAGAGCTGCAGGAATTTATAGCCCTCGACCGCTTTGCTCACCTGCTGCCCGAACAGTTGCCCGAGCCCCTGTCTGAACCCCAAGGAGTGCCTAAATGAGCGAAAGTGTACGCTTGGATAAATGGCTGTGGGCTGCGCGCTTTTTCAAGACTCGCGCGCTGGCCAAAAAAAGCCATTGAGGGCGGGAAAGTGAATTACAACGGCGGTCGCGCTAAAACCAGCAAGCAGGTGGAAATTGGCGCGCTTATACGCGTGCCTCAAGGCTGGGAGATATTGGAGGTAGAGGTCTTATCGCTTTCAGATCAACGCCGCGGGGCCCCAGAAGCGCGAACGCTCTATGCGGAAACCGAAGAGAGCGTGCAGCGTCGTGCGAAAGAGGCCGAAGCAAGACGCCTCACTAACGAAGCGATGCAGCATCCGCTTAAGCGCCCCGATAAAAAGCAGCGCCGAGATATCCAGCGCTTCCAGCGCCATCAGGGTGAGTAGTTCCTCGCCGTTAAATCTTCGCCGTCTTTAACTACTTGCTGTTCTAAAATACTAGGTTGCCAAATTATGTCCGATCAAATTCAACGTTTTATGTTCGATCACACCAATGTCCGCGGCGAGATCGTTACCCTGGCGGCCGCCTACCACGAAGTGTTGGATCGTCACGCCTACCCACCGGCGGTGAATGAGCTGCTAGGTGAACTGTTAGCCGCCGTGGCACTGCTTACCGATACCGTTAAGCTGGATGGCACGCTGAGTATCGAAGTACGCGGACGCGGCGTTCTGTCACTGTTAATGGCCGAATCCAACCCCGGTGGCGAACTGCGTGCGATTGCCCGCATAGCAGAAGATGCCGCACTGCCCAGCGAGCACGCCAGCTTCCGCGAACTGGTGGGTGAAGGGCAGATCGTGATTACCCTCGATCCCCGCGAAGGTCATCGCTATCAAGGTATTGTGGCGCTGGATCAAGAGACCCTGGGCGGCTGCCTGGAAGCCTATTTCAGCCAATCCGAGCAGTTGCCAACCCGCCTCTGGCTGGCCGCCGATGAGAAGCGGGCGGGCGGATTGCTGCTGCAGCGATTGCCAGAAGAGTCACAAAACCAGGATGTGGATGCCTGGGATCGCAGCGTACAGCTAGCCGATACGATCAAAACAGAAGAGCTGCTCGGCCTTGAGCAGCGCGAGGTGCTGCATCGTCTCTATCACGAAGAGACCGTGCGCGTTTTTGAGCCCAAAGCCCTACGCTTTGGCTGCACCTGCTCACGGGAACGTATGAGCTACGCGTTGCACTCTTTAGGCAAGGAGGAACTGCGCGATATTTTGCACGAGCAGGGGCTATTGATACTCAATGCCACTTTTGCCACACGAAATATCACTACACAGCAGCGGATATTGAAACTTTGTTGGACGACCCTGAAGCCCCATCGCCCACTATTCACTAACTATGTAGTCGAAAGCGTATGCCAGGACGACTAACAGTCGTACTAGGAGCGCCATTGTATTCAATGATTTTGACGGTTCTTGCAAACGGCTGTTTGAATTATTACTGCGCTGCAACACAAAATGTAGTGCCTTTGTAGTAGTTTAACTACAAGATATTTGATCTTCGCCCCGTTTCCTGGGGGCTTTCTTTTGCCATAATGCGCCGGACTTCAGCGCGCCCAGCCGGTTTTTCAGTGGTTGGGATGAACATTAAGGCGTCGGTGACGCCCGGTAAATCGAGAGAAGCCCAGGAATCGACATGACCACGACTCAAGCCGCTCCCCAATCCCACGTTAATCTCAGCAGCGCCGAATTGATCGAGCGCGCAGTGGCACGTGGCGAAGGCCGCCTCTCAGCCAACGGCGCCTTGGTAGTCAATACCGGCCTGCGTACCGGCCGTTCACCGAAAGATCGTTATATCGTCGACGAGCCCTCCACGAGCAGCCAAATCGACTGGGGTAACGTTAACCAGCCCTTCGACGCCGCCAAGTTCAATGCCTTGTGGGATCGGGTTAATGACTACCTGGTCAACCAAGAGCATTTTGTCTCTGAACTGCACGTAGGCAGTGATTCCACTCACTACCTACCGGTACGCGTCACCACTGAAACCGCATGGCAAAACCTGTTTGGCCGCACCATGTTTGTGCGCCCTCAGGCCTATAATTCAGCGGTTAAAGACGAGTGGACAATCCTCAACGCTGCGGGCTTTGAGTGCGACCCTACTCGTGACGGCACCAACTCTGATGGTTGTGTGATCATCAACTTCGCCGATAAAAAAGTACTGATCGCAGGCATGCGTTACGCCGGTGAAATGAAGAAAGCCATGTTCTCGGTGCAGAACTTCCTGCTGCCAGCCGCCGACGTACTGCCGATGCACTGCTCGGCGAACGTAGGGGAAGATGGTGAAACCTGCCTCTTCTTCGGTCTCTCTGGCACCGGTAAAACCACGCTTTCTGCGGATCAGGCGCGCTTCTTGATCGGCGATGACGAGCACGCTTGGGGCGACGGCATTGTCTTCAATATGGAAGGCGGCTGCTACGCCAAATGTATCGATCTCTCCGAGAAGAACGAGCCGGTCATCTGGAACGCCATCAAGTTTGGCACCGTGCTGGAAAACGTGGTGCTGGACGACCGCCGCGAGCCTGACTACGCCGACGATAGCCTGACCCAGAACTCCCGCGCCGCGTACCCGTTAGAGCACGTTGAGAAGCGCGTAGCAGAGAATCTGGCTGGCGAGCCGAATGCCATCGTGTTCCTGACCTGCGATATGTCCGGCGTACTGCCCCAGTGTCGATTCTTTCCAATGAAGCCGCGGCGTACCACTTCCTATCAGGCTACACCGCCAAAGTGGGCTCTACTGAAATGGGCTCCTCTGAAGGCTTGGCCGCCACATTCTCTACCTGTTTTGGCGCGCCGTTCTTCCCGCGTCCTGCCCGTGAGTATGCTGACCTGCTGATCAAGCGTGTCGCGAAGAAAGATGCCCAGGTATACCTGGTTAACACCGGCTGAATGGCGGCGCTTACGGAGAAGGTGGCGCACGCTTCTCCATCCCCACCACCCGTGCCATCATCAGCGCCATTCAGTCTGGTGTGCTGCGCGACATCGATACCAAGCACATCGATGGGCTTAATCTGCAAGTGCCGGTAGCCGTGCCAGGCGTTGACTCCAGCCTGCTCGACCCGCGCGAGACCTGGCAAGACCGTGAGGCCTATGACCGCCATCTAAAAGAGCTGGCGACCAAATTCGTCGATAACTTCAAGAAGTTTGAAGGAGTTAACGAAGCAATCATTAAGGCAGGCCCTCAGCTAGGCTAAACATTAGCGTATATAAAAAGATGCACGCTGATGTAAGTAATCGAATGCAGTGACGACAAAGACATTAGCATCGATAGAAGTAAGAATGGGACAGTGCTCAGGCACTGTCCCATTTTTATTGACTATTTTGCCAATTCCGACGGGAGCGACACCATGAAAAGACGTCAATTTTTAGGCCTAGCAGGACTCACTAGCATAGCAGGGGCAATTCCCGGTTTTTCGTTTGGGTTTCCACGCTTAGACCTTGAGGCTGCCCCTGGATTGGAAACACTGAACCTGAGTGAAGCTGAGTGGCGTGAACGGCTCTCTGAGGAGGCCTTTAATGTGCTCCGCAAGCACGGGACTGAACCTGCCTTTTCAAGCCCCTTGGATAAAAGAGTGGGGAGAGGGCGAATACCATTGCGCTGGTTGTGATCTATTACTTTTCACCAGTGAAATGAAATATGATTCTGGCACTGGTTGGCCAAGCTTTTTGAGCATGTAGAAGGACATATGCTGACAGAGCTGGATTTCAAACTGGTTTGGCCTCGCACCGAATACCACTGCGCCCGTTGTGGCGGTCATCAAGGCCATGTATTTGAAGATGGCCCTGACCCCACCGGCCTGCGCTGGTGTAATAACGGAGTAGCCCTGCGCTTCGTGCCGGCTTGAATAGGCGAGCCTGATAACGGGAGCGATATAAAACAATGATTAGGAGCGCTGTGTGAAAGGATGGTTTCAACGACTGAGTACTCAAAATAAACTCGCCAGCATCCATAACTTGCACGATGTTGAGCGGCTCGCTCGGCGCAAACTGCCCAGGCCAATTTTTGGCTACATCGACCATGTGGCCGAGGATGGGCGTACCCAGCGCGCGAACCTAAGCGCTTTTGATGAGTACCACTTTTGCCCAAAGCGTTTGTTAACGTTGCGCAAATTGATCTGCACACTGAGCTGTATGGCAAACGCTACGCCGTGCCTTTCGGTATCGCTCCCATGGGGATCAGCGCGCTTTCGACTTACCAGGGGGGACTTAGTGCTGGCGAGAGCAGCGGCGAAGCGCAACCTGCCAATGATTATGAGCGGGTCGTCCCTGGTACCTATGGAAGAGGTGGCCAAGGTCGAGGGCGCCGATTGGTTTCAGGCCTATCTGCCGGGAACCCCGGAAGGTATCGAGGCGCTATTGGCGCGTATCCAGCGGGCGGGTTTTAAGAAGTTGGTGGTCACGCTGGATTACCCCGTACCCCCAAACCCGGATAACCTACGCCGTTCGGGGTTTTCCTCGCCGCTGGAGCCCAGCCTGCGCCTGGCATTCGATGGCTTGATGCGCCCAGGCTGGCTGTGTAATACCTTCCTACGCACGCTGTGGAAGCATGGCATGCCGCATTTTGAAAATAACCATGCCGCGCGAGGGGCACCAGTGATCTCCCGTGAAGCCGCGCGAGACTTCTCCGGGCGCCGCCATTTTGACTGGGGCTATCTCGACTTGGTGCGGCGCCTATGGCCCGACACCTTGATCGTTAAGGGAGTGCTCAACCCTGATGATGCGGTACGCGCTCAGCAGGCGGGGGTTGATGGCATTATTCTTTCCAATCATGGCGCTCGCCAATTGGATTGCACTATCTCCCCGCTTCAGGTACTGCCCGAGATTAAGCGCCGGGTTAGCGATATTCCGATAATGATCGACAGCGGCTTCCGGCGTGGCACCGACGTGATCAAGGCGCTGGCATTGGGGGCTGATTTTGTCTTTGTAGGCCGCCCTTTCAACTACGCCGCCGCCTGCGCGGGGCAAGCCGGCGTAGAGCATGTTGCCGATCTTCTACAGCGTGAAGTTGAACGCAATATGGCGCTGCTAGGGCTGACCAGCCTCTCGCAGCTAGACCGTACCTGCCTCTACCAACCAACAGCCGGTGAAGTGCCGCAGTCCAAAAACATCAGCGGATGAAACCACCGTACAACCCCCATTTTTAGTGCCACCGGGCGTCGTCCCGCCGCCTCCCGCGGGTGCCTACGAACGCTCGCTGAGCTCGCGTTCTTCGTTACCACGCGCTACGGATGTGCACGAAGTTGAATCGGTGGGTTTTGTAGCGCGGCGTAAGCGTCAGCGCACCCGCAGCGGCGGCCCGGCGCGAAAGCAGCGCGCAGCGGTGCCGGGGTTTGGCTGAAGTGCCATTGGGCGTCGTGCCGCCGCCTCCTGCGGGTGCCTACGAACGCTCGCTGGGCTCGCGTTCTTCGTTACCACGCGCTACTGAATGTGCACGGAGCTGGATCGGTGGGTTTTGTAGCGCGGCGTAAGCGTCAGCGCACCCGCAGCGGCGGCCCGGCGCGAAAGCAGCGCGCAGCGGTGCCGGGATTTGGCTGAAGTGCCTATGGGCGTCGTTCCGCCGCCTCCCGCGGGTGCCTCAAACGCTCGCTGAACTCGCGTTTTCGTTACCACGCGCTACGGGATGTGCATCTGTCTGATCAAAGCCGAAACCCTTCAACAATATGCTCCGCCAAACTATCAATAATGGGTGACTGTGTAGAGGCGGTGCGCAGTAGCACGATGGAGGATTCGGGTAATTCGGGAAACCCCTCTTTTTCACCCAGTATCTGCATATCGGCGGTCACTAAGCTGCGCATCCAGGCAGAAACGGCCAATCCGGCCCCAACAACGGCTTGCAGCGTTGCCAGGCTAGGGCTGCTGTAAGCGATTCGATACGCTCGGTCTGCGCGGTCAAGGGCATTGCAGGCATGGCGGCGACAAAAGCAGGGGGCTTCAAACAGGGCAAGCGGCACCGGCGACTGTAGATGAGTACAGTGACTCTCAGCTGATACCCATACGGTCGCCTCACGCCTTAAAATCGTGCCAATCTCATCGCCTATCTCCCGGGTCATAATAATTAGGTCCAGGCTACCTTGCGGCTGCTGGGAAAGCACTGAAGAGGGCGCGCAGTGGACATCCACATCCACCAGTGGCCAGGCTTGGGAAAAGGTTTTCAAGATGCCAGGCAAAAAACGCATCACGTAGTCATCCGGCACGCCCAGACGAACCCGGCCTACCATATCGGGTTGGCGTAGAAGTGTCAGCGCCTCTCCCTGCAGCGATAGAATTTTACGCGCATAGCCCAGCAGCGTATGGCCTTCGCTGGTCAGCTGCAATGGCTTACTCTGCCGTACAAAAAGTGGGCGCTGAATCACATCCTCTTCCAGCCGCTTCATCTGCATGCTTACCGCCGATTGTGTGCGGTTCACCGTTTGCGCGGCACGGGTAAACCCCCTTGGTCGATAATGGCGACAAAGGTACGCAATAACTCGTGATCAATCGTGGGTAGCAAGGCCATAGGTATCAATCTTATTGATGTCGTTCATAAGGAGTATTCGTTGGATTGATTATAGTGGTTGCTCAATACTTCTTTCAACGCTTATCTGGTATGCCGCGTTAAGCGGCTAGAGGAGGTTGAAATGGAGTGCTCAGTTGCAGCTCATCAAAACGTACAGCGCCAAGAGGCAGAACAGCGTGCGAGTAAAGTCACCTGGCGGGAAAGGCTCTATCGTTGGCGGCAACTGCGTCGCGAGCGCTACGCACTGCGCCATTTAAGCGACGACATGCTAAAAGATATTGGCCTTAGTCGCGAAGCCATTCAACGCGAAGCGCATCGGCCGTTTTGGGATGACCGAGGCTGGCGCCGCTAGCAGGTGGTCTTTAAGGTCATGCCAGCCGTAGCGGGTTTGTGATACCTTGTTGGCACTTAAAAATGCTGCATGAGTTAGTTGCAATTTATGGATGTCAATCAGCGTATTATTTCCCGCCTGGCCACTGAGCTTGGTGTGCGTCCCGAACAAGTAGCGGCCACGGTGGAGCTACTGGATGGCGGCGCCACCGTGCCGTTTATTGCCCGTTACCGTAAAGAAGTCACCGGCGCGCTGGACGATATCCAGCTGCGCCAGCTTGATGAACGCCTGCGTTATCTGCGTGAGTTGGAAGAGCGCCGCGCAGCGGTACTTGCTGCCATTGATGAGCAGGGCAAACTGGACGGCCCGCTAAAAGCCAGCATTGACGCCGCTGAAACCAAGCAGCGTCTGGAAGATCTCTACCTGCCGTTTAAGAAAAAGCGCCGCACCAAAGCGCAAATTGCCCGCGAAGCAGGGCTGGAGCCGCTGGCGGATGCGCTGCTTGCTGATCCAAGACTCGACCCTGAAAGCGAAGCGGCCAACTATCTGCGCCCAGCAGAAGGCGATATCCCCGCCATCGAAGATGCCAAGGCCGCCCTGGATGGCGCCAAGCAGATCTTGATGGAGCGCTTCGCCGAAGACCCGGAGCTGATTGGCCAGCTGCGTGAGCGGCTGTGGCAAGAGGGCGAACTAAGCGCCCGCGTGCTGGAGGGCAAGCAGCAGGAGGGCGCCAAGTTCTCCGACTATTTCGAGCACGATGAGAAGCTCGCCAAAGCGCCGTCACATCGCGCTCTGGCCATGTTTAGGGCGCGTAACGAAGGTGTGCTGAGCCTCTCGATTCGCTTACCCGGCGAAGAAGAAGCCCCGTCCACCCTGCCCAAGTCGCGATTGCCAAGCAGTTCGGTATCAGCGACCAGGGCCGCCCAGCGGATAAATGGTTAGCTGAAGTGGTGCGCTGGACATGGCGGGTGAAGCTCTATACCGCCCTGGAGACCGAGCTGCTGGGGCGTCTGCGGGAACAGGCCGAATTGACGGCGATTGACGTGTTCGCGGCCAATCTAAAAGACCTGCTGCTGGCGGCCCCGGCGGGCAGAAAGTGACCCTGGCCATCGACCCCGGCCAGCGTACTGGCTGTAAGGTCGCGGTGATCGATGCCACCGGTCAGTTTGTCGATCACACCACTATCTATCCCCATGCGCCGCAAAACCAGTGGAATGAAGCCCTGAGCGTGCTGGCGAAGCTGGTAAAACAGCACGGCGTCGAGCTGATTGCGGTGGGCAACGGCACCGCCAGCCGCGAAACCGATAAGCTAGCGGGAGAACTACTCAAAGCACTGACCCCCGCGCATCGGTTAAGCAAAGTGATGGTCTCTGAGGCGGGCGCTTCGGTCTACTCCGCCTCTGAGTACGCCTCACGGGAAATGCCGGATCTTGATGTCACCGTTCGCGGCGCGGTTTCCATCGGCCGCCGCCTGCAGGATCCGCTGGCCGAGCTGGTGAAAATCGAGCCCAAGTCGATTGGCGTAGGCCAGTATCAGCACGATGTCTCCCAGGTGCAGCTCTCCCGCAGCCTGGAAGTGGTGATAGAGGACTGTGTTAACGCCGTAGGCGTCGATCTCAATACCGCCTCCAGCGCACTGCTTTCACGGGTGGCTGGCCTTAGCACGGCCTTGGCGGAAAACATCGTTGCCCAGCGTAACGTCAAAGGCGCCTTTAAAAGCCGTAAAGAGCTGTTAGAAGTGAGCCGTCTGGGCGCCAAAACCTTTGAGCAGTGCGCGGGCTTCTTGCGTATTCACAATGCTGACAACCCCTTGGATGCCAGCGCCGTGCACCCGGAAGCCTACCCGCTGGTTGAGCGCATCGCCAAACAGAGTGGCCGTGAGGTACGTGGTCTGATTGGTGATAGCGCCGCACTCAAAGCGTTAAAACCCGCCGATTTCGCCGATGAGCGCTTCGGCGTACCCACGGTGAGCGATATCCTCAAAGAGCTGGATAAGCCTGGTCGCGACCCGCGCCCTGAGTTTAAAGCCGCTGAGTTCCGCGAAGGGGTCGAAACCTTAAACGATCTCAAGCTCGGCATGGTGCTGGAAGGCACCGTGACCAATGTCACGCACTTTGGCGCTTTTGTGGATATCGGCGTCCACCAGGATGGCCTGGTGCATATCTCAGCGCTATCGGATCGCTTTATCGATGACCCACGCAGCGTGGTGAAGGCCGGTGATATCGTTACCGTTAAAGTGATGAGCGTGGATATTCCCCGCAAGCGGGTAGGGCTTTCAATGCGCCTTGATGACCAGCCAGAGACTGAAAACGATGCAAATAGAAGCGATACAAACAAGAACAACGGCTCGCCTAAAGATCAACGTAACGCCAACCGCAAGCCGCCTCGCCAGCGTAATAGCGCCAAGCCCGACGAACCAGCGCCCATGGGCGCGCTGGGGGCTGCCTTGCTAAAAGCGCGTGGCGGCAAATAGTCGCGCTTCTTGAAGCGTATGCGACTTGAAAATAATATCGTTGCCGCCATATCCTGCCTTCTATTTGCAAGACAGCGATGATGGCGATGCCACCTGACTACACCAAGGCCCGCTCACGGCGGGCTTTACTGACAAGGAGTGTTCACCTTGCCTGAACCACTCACTGTGCCATTCGCGCTGACTGCGCAAGTTGAGCGTCTGATCCCCAGTGCGCGCCTTGGTCGGTTGGGCCGCCTGCGGCGTGGGCTTGAAAAGGGGCTGCGGGTTGATGCCAATGGCCACATCGCCCAAACGCCGCACCCGCATGCACTGGGCTCCAAGTTAACCCACCCGCATATCACCACTGACTATTCAGAGTCACTGTTAGAATACATTACGCCGGTTTACTCTCAGCCGGGCGAAGCGCTCTGTTTTCTGTCTGATCTGCACACCTTTACCTACCACCACCTGGAAAACGAGTGGATCTGGCCCGGCAGCATGCCATCAAGGCTCTCTGGCAACGACAGCGTACCAATTGCCGATTACGGCAGCTCTAATGTGGGCACCATGAAGCATGTCTACCGCAAAGGGTTGGATATGCGCTATGGCCGCATCATGCAGGCAATTGCCGGTGTTCACTACAACGTATCGCTGCCGGATGATATGTGGCACGGCCTGCGTGAGCTTGAGAAAGCCACCAACATCCCGTTCAACGACTACCGCTCCACCCGCTATTTCGGCATGATTCGTCACTTCCGCCGCCATAGCTGGCTGCTGCTCTACCTGTTTGGCGCTTCCCCGGCGATTGATAAGAGCTTTTTGCCTGA
Organism: Vreelandella olivaria; assembly: GCA_004295565.1. Lineage (GTDB taxonomy): Bacteria > Pseudomonadota > Gammaproteobacteria > Pseudomonadales > Halomonadaceae > Vreelandella > Vreelandella olivaria. Next base: position 1,553,412 of record AP019416.1, read on the forward strand.
CGGGCATAAAGTGCCTGAAAAGCTGCAGTCGCTGAGTGACGATACGTACTTTGCGCCCTATGCAACGACGCTGCGTATGTCGGATCTGGGTTACCAAAACAAAGTACAGTCGCAGCTTAAAATCTGTTTTAACTCGCTCTCTAACTACGTTAACACTCTGCGTCACGCCATCTCTTCACCATGGCCCGACTATGAAAAATGGGCGTTAATGTTGATGGCGAGTGGCGTCAGCTAAACGCCAATATTCTGCAGATCGAAAACGAGTATTACAGCGATATTCGCCCCAAGCGAGTCGCCAAGCACAACGAAACCCCCAGCCAGGCCCTCGAAGCCCGCGGCGTGGAGTACATTGAAGTGCGCTGCTTGGACTTAAATCCCTTTGATCCTCTCGGCGTCACTGAAGAGCAGATGCGTTTTGTAGACACTTTCTTAATGTGGTGTTTACTCAGCGACAGCCCGTGGATCTCCGACGAAGAGTGTGATCGTCTGGACGATAACCGTCGCTGGGTGGTTGAGCGTGGCCGCGATCCGGAACTGCAGTTATTCAACCACGGTGAAACCACCTCGGTGCGTGAGTGGGGCGAACAGATCTTTGCCGAGATGGGCGAGGTTGCCCGCCTGCTGGACGCAGTCGAAGAGGGCACACCTCATGCCGATGCACTAGCAAGCCTAGCGCCACGCCTGGCAGACCCTTCGCTCACGCCTTCTGCCCAGGTACTCGAACGTCTCAAAGCGAACGGTGGATCACTCAGCGATTTGATGCTTAGTCTGGCCAAAGAGCAGGCGGAGCAGTTAAAGGCTGCCCCATGCAGCGCTGTCGGGAAGCACTGTTAGCTCAGTTGATTGAGACTTCTCACCAACAGCAGCACGATATCGAAGCCGCTGACCAAGAGACCTTTGAAGAGTTCTTGCAGGTCTACTTCACCAAAGCTCGTGAGTCCCGCGCTCTTTCTGCGCTGCCATCTGAGGTTCGTCAATGATTCTGCACTCCTTTCGTTCGGTAGCCCTGGCCGGTTTAGCCTTCTGCGTTCTAATGATGGCGGTAGCCCTGGGCCTAGAGCATATCGGCGGTTATGAACCTTGTCCTCTGTGTATCTTTCAGCGCGTAGCGGTGATCGCCGCGGGTATCTTGTTTGCGATAGCCGCCATTCACAGCCAGCAGGGCGTGTGGGCAAAGTGATTTACGGTCTGCTGTCGCTGGCGGCCGTAGGAACCGGTGCCTTTATCGCCGGGCGTCACGTTTGGCTGCAAGGCTTGCCCGCCGACGAAGTGCCTTCCTGCGGCCCTGGGCTGGATTACATGATGGATATCCTGCCCATGCAGGACGTCGTGGCCATGGTGCTAACGGGGTCTGGCGAGTGCGCCAATATCGATTTCTCCTTGCTAGGTCTCTCACTACCCGCCTGGACGTTAATCGGTTTCGCCATTCTGGCAATCGCCCCGCTGCGTATGCTGTTGATGAAAAGCCGGGGTTAGTAGGGCGTCAGCGATAAGGAGTGCGCCATGCTTTATCAACATTTTGCGACTCAAGAAGAGATCGACCGCGCCTACGACCCGATGCTGGGTCGAGACCCGGCGGTGTTGGTAAAGGCGTGGCGTGGGCGTAGTGATGCGTCGCGGGAGCTTCACCGTACAACGCTCGATTTATCTTATGGCCCCTCCCTGGCAGAACGCATGGATATCTTTCATGCCGATGCGCCTGATACCAATAGCCCACACGCCCCCGTGCACGTGTTTTTCCACGGCGGCTACTGGCGCTCACTGAGTCACCGTGAATTTAGCTTTATCGTCGATGATTTGGTCAAAGCCGGTATCACGGTAGCAGTGGTTAATTACGCACTCTGCCCCAGGTTCGTTTTAGTGAGCTAGTGCGTCAGGCGCAGGCAGCCGTGGCCTATGTTTATACCCATGCCGCTGAGCTAGGCGTTGACCCGGAGCAGTTGAGTATCTCGGGGCATTCGGCGGGCGGGCATCTCTGCGCCATGCTGATGTCAACGGATTGGCAAGGCACCTTTGGCTTACCGAACCAACTGATTCGTGGCGCGCTATGTGTGAGCGGGCTCTACGACTTGCGACCCTTTCCCTGGTCGTGGCTGCAACCCAAGCTTCAGCTAACGGGGCTCGATGTGCAGGATTTCAGTCCGCTATGGCAGCCGTTCCGAGTGGCTGCACCGATAAAGTTGGTAGCAGGGGCCTTAGAGTCTGACGAGTTTGCACGGCAGATGAGTCGCTACGCGGAGCATGTGAGCGAGCAAGGCCAAACGGTCACCCAGCAGCTACTCCCCAACGACGATCACTTCTCGATTCTTGAGCACTATCTTAACGATGGTTGTTTTGTTGAGTGGATCAAAGGGTTTCACGCTAGCGATAAGATTTGATTAAAATCTAACCCGACTTCTCATTACAGGATCGAAATAGCCTGAAGCGGGGGTCTTTTTCCAGGGATGGAAAAAGTAGCGCCCAAGGATGGGTTCACAGCGCCCCCGCGGAAGGTTGTTTCGATCCGGCGCACCTCTTTGTGCTCTGCTAGAGGCACTTTTGATTGTCCTTAACCAGCAGGAATCACTGCGGTCGCTTCGATTTCCACCTTAGCCTGATCTTCCACAAGCCCCGCCACCTGCACCATGGTCATCGCCGGGAAATGCTTGCCAAGTACCTCGCGATAAGCGCCACCCACCTCCTTAAGCCGGGCCAAATACTCCCGCTTGTCGGTCACATACCAGGTTAAGCGGACGATATGCTCAGGGCCTGCGTTGGCCTCTGTTAAGATCGCCACGATATTCTGCAGCGCCTGGTTCACTTGAACGACAAAGTCATCGCTTTCAAATACCTGGTCGGCATTCCAACCAATCTGACCGCCGACAAAAACCGTCTGGCCGGAAGCGAGCACGCCGTTAGCGTAGCCGATGGCCGGTTTCCAGTGGGAAGGGTGAAGAAGCTGATGAAAGTTGGCGTCACTCATGATGGCTATCCTTATAGGTTATCAACGGTAATATGCTGGCGTATTGCCTCTGTCCATGGCATCGGCTTACCGCTACTTAAATCCACAAATACCAAGGTTGAATCACTGGTTAGGCGCTTCTGCTCTCCGCAATAAGCGACAATCTGCAGCGTTACACTGCTGCGCCCCATAGACTGAACCCTTAACTCAAAGGTCAGCCGTTCGCCTAATCGGCTAGGGGCGTGAAACTGGGTATCGATAGCAGCAGTAGGCACACCCGTCCCGGTTTCCACATGCAGTTGGTTAAAGTCGTGGTGCACGACCTCCTCAAACCAATCCTCCACCACCGAGTTAATCATCTCGAAATAGCGGGGATAAAAACGATCCCCGCTGGATCACAGTGCTGAAAACGCACCTTCCGCTGAGTGGTAAAGGCCACTACTTTTCTCCTCGCTAAACACCCAGGTAACGGTCACGCACCGAGCTGTCCAGTGCCGCTGGTTCACCAACCCATACGGTGCTGCCCTTTTCAAGAATGGTGCAGCGGTCAGCGATAGGCAGAATTTCGCTTAACGACTTATCCACCAGTAGCGTCGATTGCCCCTGCTCCTTAAACAGCCGAATCGCCCGCCAAATCTCCTGACGGATCACCGGCGCTAACCCCTCGGTCGCCTCATCGAGCACCAGTAGGCGCGGGTTGGTCATCAGCGCCCGGCCAATGGCCAGCATCTGCTGCTCACCGCCAGAGAGGGTTTTGGCCATTTGTGCCCGTCGCTCCTCCAGGCGCGGAAACAGCGTTTCCACTTTGCCAGCGACCACTCGCCGGGGCGAGCGGTGACCAGCAGGTTTTCGCGCACGGATAAATTGGGAAAACAGCGGCGTCCCTCCGGTACCAAACCGAGCCCCGCTTTAGCGATACGGTAGGCGGGTAGACGGCGCAGATTATGGGACTCAAACTCAATAGTGCCGCGGCTTGCCGGGGTAAGGCCAAATATTGAGCGAATGGTGGTGGTTTTACCCATCCCGTTGCGGCCCATTAACGCCACCATTTCTCCGGCGTTTACTTCAAGGTTCACACCAAATAGCGCCTGGGAGGGGCCATAAAACGTTTCAATGTCGGCAACCTTAAGCATCGGAATCTCCCAGGTAGGCTTCACGAACACGCGGATCCTGTCTAATGGCCTGGCTATCGCCATGGGCGATAACGCTGCCGGAGACCAACACAGAAATACGATCGGCAAGGCGGAACACGGCCTCCATATCGTGCTCAATCAACAAAATGGGCACTTCCAGCTTCAGCGCTTCCAGCAGCTCGGTCAGTTTGGCCGAGCCTTCCGGGCCCAGGCCCGCCATGGGTTCATCAAGCAGCAAGGCGCGGGGCTTGAGCGCCAGGGCGCAGGCCACTTCGACCTGACGGCGCTCCCCATGGGAAAGTTCAGATACCGGTGTCCAGGCACGATGGCTAAGCTGCATGCGCTCCAGCGCCTGGTAAGCAGGTTCAAGCAATTGCTGATCCCGGGCGACCGGTTTCCAGAAACGGAAGCTGTGACTCTGCAGCGCTTGAACGCCCATCATCACATTACGCATCACTGAAAGTGGCTCGGCTAACGAGGAGACCTGAAAACTACGCCCCAGGCCCAATCGGGCACGCTGGGCAATGTTCATCCCGGTGATCTCAGTGTCCGCTAGAAAAACACGGCCCTCATCTGGGCGTATGCTACCGGCGATTTGACCGATCAGGGTCGACTTGCCCGCGCCATTGGGGCCAATCAGGGCGTGGATTTCACCCTGGTGAAGATCCAGCGAAACATCCTGGGTAGCCTGTAGCGCGCCAAAGCGTTTATGCAGCTTTTGCAGTGAAAGAACGATATCACTCATTACGCTCCCTCCCGGCTAACCAACCCATTACGCCGTGTTTCGCAAACAGCACCACCCCCAGCAGTACTAACCCGAGGAAAAGCTGCCAATACTGGGTAACGCCTCCAAGGAAGGTCTCCATCATTACAAACAGCACCGCACCGGCCAGGGGGGCCATAAAGACGCCCCACGCCGCCCAGAATCACAATCACCATTAATTCACCGGAGAAGTGCCAACTGAGCATGTTGGGGCTAACAAAGCCATTTAGATCCGCATAGAGCGCCCCGGCAAGGCCGGTAATCGCTGCAGAAATCACAAACGCCACCAGGCGAATGGGGTAAGGGCTAATGCCTGCGGTGGCCAAACGCACGTCGTTAAGCCGTGCCATGGTGAGGGCGGCGCCAAAGCGGGATTTCATCATCCGCGAGGTGATCGCCATGGCCAGCACTAAGCCAACAAAACAGATTAGAAAATAGGTTAACGCATTGCTGCTATCGACTAGCGGCAGCGTATTGCGTATATAAATGGGCAGGCCATCCTCGCCACCATAGGTTGGCCAGGAGTTGGCAAAGTAGTAAATCATCTGCGCAAAGGCGAGGGTGATCATAATGAAATAGACCCCGGTGGTACGCAGCGAGATAGCGCCAATCACCAGCGCCAGCAGCGCACACAGCAGGGCAGCCACCAGCCACACCACCAGCAGGCTATCGCTGCCCGGTATGCTTAAAGGCCAGGTCATAAACGGCGAGTAATCAAAGGCGTGGTAAGCGCTGATGCCCGCTACATAGCCGCCCAAACCGAAGTAGGCCGCATGACCAAAACTCACCATGCCCCATAGCCAATCGCCAGATTAAGGCCTACAGCGGCCATGGCAATGATCGTCATCCGCGAGGCCAGGTTGACGTAGTAGATATGGCCCAGCAGGTAAGCCGCCACCGGCACCAAGAGCAGCAGGCCGAGCAGGGCCATCTGCACCAGCCCTTTGCGGTCAAAGTGGCTGTCTGTTTTGGGTGCAAGTGCCGTGTCGGCGGTGGCAGCTTGCGGGGCACTATTAGTCAGGGAAGTGTTATTAGTCATGGGCAGAAAACAGTCCCTTAGGCTTGAAGGCAAGAATGACGGCCATGAGGATATAGATCAGCATCGCGGCCAATGCAGCCCCAACCCCAGTCGCCTCAGAGGGCGGCATAAACGCACGGAAAAAGATCGGCAAATAGACCCGCCCTAATGTATCGACCACTCCCACCAGCAAAGCACCCAGTAGCGCCCCTTTGATGGAGCCGATACCGCCAATGACAATGACCACGAAGGCCAGAATCAGCACAGGCTCGCCCATGCCGACCTGTACAGATTGCAGTGCGCCCACTAATGCCCCGGCCAAGCCTGCCAACCCTGCGCCCAAGGCAAACACGACGGTATACAGCTTGGAAATATTGACCCCGAGGGCACCAATCATTTCGCGGTCGCTTTCACCGGCGCGAATACGCATGCCCAAGCGAGTTTTGGAGATCAAAAGTAAAGGGCGATCGAAATAACAATGCCCACGCCAATCAGCATCAGCCGGTAGATGGGATAGCGGGTGTCGCCGGGCAGCGTGACGAATCCGGTTAACCAGGAAGGCGGGCTAAGCCGCAGAGGCGACGAACCGAATATCCAGCGCGTGCCTTCGGAAAAAATCAAAATAAGCGCAAAGGTCGCCAACACCTGATCAAGGTGGGGGCGGTGATAGAGCCGGCGAATCACCAGTAGCTCCACCAAGGCGCCGACCATTGCCGCAGCTGCCATGCCAGCACCCAGCCCAATCAGAAAAGAGCCGGTTGATGCAGTCACGGCGGCGGTGGCATAGGCGCCCACCATATAAAAGGAGCCGTGGGCAAGATTGATCAACCCCATGACCCCGAATACCAGGGTAAGGCCGCTGGCCATCAGAAACAGCATGGTGCCAAGCTGCACGCCGTTGAGAAGTTGCTCTATTAGCAGAGTAACGGACACGTTAGGCATCCTTAACAAAGGAAGAAAGCAAAGGCTGGGTGATGTCACCCAGCCACGGCGACATTACATCTGGCACTGCTCAAAATAGATGTCCTGGATATCTTCCACCGCTATACCAATCAGACGATTGGTAGGCTCGCCATCGTCACCCTCCACGACTTCACGTACGTAGATGTCCTGAATGGGGTGGTGGTTGGGGCCAAAGCGGAACTCACCGCGCACGCTGTCAAAGTCGGCGGCCCGCAGCGCTTCACGGAAAGCGTCTTTGTCATCGGGGTGGGCGGTTTCAAGCGCGCTAAGGATCAGGTTGGCGGTGTCGTATCCTTGCGCTGCATACAAAGTAGGAGTGCGGTCATAAGCTTCCCGGAAGCCCTCGACAAAGCGCTCATTGGCCTCATTTTCCAAATCATAAGCCCACAGCGAGGTATTACGTGCGCCAATGGCTGCACTGCCTACCGCTTTGATAAGAATTTCGTCAAACGAGAAGGCGGCGCCAAAGATCGGCATATCGACACCGGAGCTTTCCCACTGCTTCATAAACGAGATGCCCATGCCGCCGGGCAGGAAGAAGAACAGGCTGTCAGCATTGCTGTCACGAATCTGGGCAATTTCTGCCGCGTAGTCGGTTTGGCCCATTTGAGTGTAAAGCTCGCCAACGACCTCACCCTCGTAAAGGTGTTTGAAGCCTGCCAGCGCATCGGTGCCTGCCGGGTAGTTCGGCGCCATGATAATAGGGCGCTCATACCCCTCTTCACGCATATAGGCACCCATGGCACCGTGCAGATTGTCATTTTGATACGCCACGTTGAAGTAGTTCTCGTGGCACATGCGTCCGGCTAGATCGGAAGGAATCTATGCATTGGGGGAGAGGTAGAAGGTGCCCTGGCGCGTAACGGAGGGCACCACCGCCATGGCCAGATTGGACCAGATGATGCCGGTCAGGATGTCCACCTCATCGCGCTGCATAAACTCATTGGCCAGCGTACGCGCCAGGTCGGGGCGTCTCGCGTCATCCTGAATCAGCACTTCCACATCGTCACGACCCGACTGCTCAAGCGCCAGCATGAAACCGTCGCGAACGTCAACGCCCAGGTGGGAGCCGCCGCCCGAAAGGGTGGTGATCATGCCAATTTTAACGTCATCGGCGTGAGCCGTTACCAGGCTGGAGGAGAGCAGTAAGCCAAGGCCAAAGCGGGATATCATTTTCATGGATCATTCCTCATTTTTTAATCGTTTATTGCTTAGAGGGGCATACGTTGGTGCTACTAGTTTTGGTGCTGTTGATGCTAGTGCTATTCACATTGATGCAAGGAGAGCCGGCGCTCGGGTAATGTTCCTGGCTCAGCCGAAAGCGCTGAACCTTACCCGTGGTTGTTTTAGGTAGCGCCTCAATAAAACGTATGGAGCGAGGGTACTTATACGGCGCGATGGTCTGCTTCACGAAGTCCTGCAACATTTGCTGACACTCTTCATCTTGCTGAAAACCATCGTTTAGAACAACAAAAGCCTCGACAATTTGGCCGCGCTCTTCGCTGGGTGCGCCTATCACTGCGCACTCTTTAACGGCGGGGTGGGCCAGCAGCGCTGCTTCCACTTCAGGGCCTGCGATGTTGTAGCCTGCCGAGACAATCATATCGTCGTTGCGGGCGGCGAAATGGAAGTAGCCCTCTTCGTCCTGATAAAACGCATCACCGGTGATATTCCAGCCATCAACCACATACTTTTGCTGGCGCTTATCGGCCAGGTAGCGGCAGCCGGTGGGGCCGCGCACGGCAAGCTTACCCACCGTGCCGTGAGGTACATCATTCATCTCGTCATCAACGATTCGTGCTTCGTAACCGGTCACCGGTTTGCCGGTACAGCTGGGGCGATGGTCATCCAGCCGGTTAGTGATAAAAATGTGCAACATTTCAGTGGCGCCGATGCCGTCGAGGATGGGGGTGCCGGTTTGCTTGATCCAGTCATGATAAATCGGCGCGGGCAACGTTTCGCCAGCGGAGACAGCCACGCGTAGACTGCTTAAATCCTCATGGCGTGTGGGCGCGGAAAGCATTGCTCGGTAAGCCGTGGGGCGGTAAACACCACCGTGGCCTGATACTCACGGATAATATCCATCATATTGGGCGGGGAGGCGTGTTCGAGTAGCACGGCGGTAGCCCCAAAGCGCAGCGGAAAGATCGCCAGCCCACCCAGGCCAAAGGTGAACGCCAGTGGTGGCGAGCCGACAAATACATCCTCTGGCGTTACCTGCAGCACTTCCTTGGCGTAGCCATCGGCAATCACTAATAGGTCGCGGTGAAAATGCATGGTGGCTTTGGGTGAGCCGGTGGTGCCCGAGGTAAACCCCAGCAGCGCTACATCATCGGCGGCGGTATCCACGGCATCAAAGGTAGCGGGTTTGCCCAGTGCCAGACGGTCAAGTTCCGCATCATGATTGGCGGTGCCATCAAAACCGACAATACGCGTGAGGGATGGGCTTAACGTCTGGCATTCACTCAGTTCATCGAGCAGGCGGGTATCGCAGAGGGCGAGACTGATTTCCGCTTTATCGATGACCTGGCATAGCTCTTTGGTGCGCAGCATGGGCATGGTGTTGACCACCACGGCGCCTGCTTTCGTAGCGGCCAACCAGCAGGCCACCATGGCGGGGTTATTGGCTGAGCGGATCAGCACCCGCTGACCAGGAATGACGCCCAGATCTTCCACCAGCACATGAGCAAGGCGGTTGGACCACTCGGTGAGTTCCTGGTAAGTGCGCTGTCGGCCATTGCCCGCCAGGGCAATGCGTTCACCGTGACCCTGGTCGAGTAGTCGATCGCATAACTCAACGCCTGCGTTAAGTCGCTCAGGGTAATCGTAGCCTGAAAGCAGAAACTCAGGCTGACTTTCAGTGGGTGGCAGGTTATCCCGCGCAAAAGTATCAGCATGAGCCGACTGGATGTACATGACCAACCTCCGTATTTGGTGTCGTTGTTTATTCCTGCCCGAGTCATATAGGAGTCAGGTCTTTCACAGATGGTGAGCTGCACTTCTCTGGTCTCGAGAGCAGGTTTCCGCGAGGGCGCTGTGAACCCATCCATGGGCGCTACTTTTGTCATCTGACCGCCATGGATGGCGGGAATGGCGGAATTGTCAGGAACATTTTCCGGCCATGACAAAAGACCCTCGCTTCAACCTGCTCTCTTCTCCCGTTACCGAAGAGTTTTCAAAGAAGCTATTTCCCCTACTGTGATAGCCCTGGGACAGGGATACGGTGTCTGGCGTTGTGTTTTATTGTTTTGGTGACTTGCTATACGGCTTTTTTGCTGCTTACTCCTCCGCGAGCATGCTGCGGGCGATGACCACTTTCTGGACGTCAGAAGCGCCTTCATAAATACGCAGCGCGCGGATTTCCCGGTAGAGGCTTTCGATGATGTGACCCTTACGAACACCATCACCGCCATGGAGCTGTACTGCTTGGTCAATCACCTGCTGGGCCTGATCGGTGGCAAACAGTTTGGCCATCGCCGCTTCGCGAGTGACCCGTTCAGCGCCTTGATCTTTCGTCCAGGCGGCGCGGTAGACCAGCAGGGCGGCGGCATCCACATTGAGCGCCATATCGGCTAAGTGACCCTGTACCATTTGTAGATCAGAAAGGGTGGCACCAAACAGCTCCCGGGAGCGGCTGCGGGAGAGCGACTCTTCCAGAGCCCTGCGGGCGAACCCCAGTGCTGCCGCGCCGACCGTGGAGCGGAAAACGTCCAGCACCGACATGGCAATCCGAAACCCCTGGCCCGGCTGGCCGATCAAGGCGCTGGCAGGCAGCACCATATCGTTAAAGCCCAGCCGCGCTAGCGGGTGGGGCGCCACCGACTCCAGGCGTTCACGAACCTCCAGCCCAGGCGTGTCAGCGGGTACCAAAAAAGCCGAAAGCCCTTTGGCGCCGGGGCCTTCACCGGTACGGGCGAAGACGGTGTAGATATCGGCAATGCCGCCGTTAGAGATCCAGGTCTTCTCGCCATTTATACGGTAGCTGTCGCCGTCGCGCTCGGCGGTGGTATCCAGTTGGGCCACATCGGAGCCCGAGCGGGGCTCGCTAAGGGCAAAGGCGGAAAGCGCTTCACCTCGGCGGGTTTTGTCCAGCCACTGCTTCTGTTCATCGCTGCCGTATAGGCTGATAGCACCGGTGCCCAAGCCCTGCATGGCAAAGGCGAAATCCGCCAGGCCATCGTGGCGGGCGAGGGTTTCGCGAATCAGACACAGGCTGCGTACATCGATATGCTCGCCCGCAGTGCCTTCCAAAAAACCGGCCTTGCCCAAATCGCGAACCAACTGAATACAGGTGGCATCCACATCGCTGTGGTCACGGGGTAGTTCAGCCCGGCACCACGCTTCGAGCTGCTCGGAGAGTTTGCGATGTTTAGCCTCAAAGAAGGGCCAGGCTAGAAAGCTTTTGTCGCTCATTAGTCCCCCTTAAACTCAGGTGTTTGTTTGGCGACAAAGGCGTGGTAGGCGCGTGCAAAATCGTTGGTTTGCATACAGATCGCCTGAGCCTGGGCCTCCGATTCAATGGCCTGCTCCAGGCTCATGAATCACTCCCTGATTCAGCTGGGTTTTGGTAATGCTGTGGGCAAAGGTGGGGCCGTTAGCCAGCCGGGTGGCGTAGGCGATAGCGTCCTCTTCAAGGGCTTCCGGTTCGACTACGCGGTTGTAGAAGCCCCACAGCAGGCCCTCTTCGGCGTTCATGCTGCGGCCGCTGTAGAGCAGGTCGGCGGCTCGGCCCTGGCCGATAATGCGCGGCAGCATGGCGCAGGCGCCCATATCACAGCCTGCCAAGCCCACCCGGGTAAACAGAAATGCCGTGCTGGCGCGGGGGGTGGCAAAGCGAATATCTGAGGACATGGCGATAATTGCCCCGGCGCCTACGCAGATGCCGTCCACGGCGGCAATTATCGGCTTGCCGCAGTTGAGCATGGCTTTGACCAGATCCCCGGTCATGCGGGTGAATTCCAGCAGGCCCTTCATATCCTTGCCCACCAGGGGGCCGATAATTTCATGTACATCGCCGCCGGAGCAGAAGTTCTCGCCGTTGGAGGTAAACACCACGGCGTGAACATCGGAGGCGTAGGCTAGATCTCGAAAGGTATCGCGCAGCTCGGTGTAGCTCTCAAAGGTCAGCGGGTTTTTACGCTCTGGGCGATTGAGCCGGATAACGGCGACACCGCCTCGCATTTCCCAAATAAAGTGCTCGGGGGTTAAGCCAGCCATACTCTTCATATTGTTGTTCTCGCCTGTCGGTGATTAATGGGCATCGTTAGGAGAAGCGGGTAAGCGATGCAGCAACTCGCCGATATGGTGAGCGTCCTCTTCGCTCACCCCCCTCAAAGAGTGCGTTGATCCAGCGCTCATGCTCAACGGCCATGCCTCTAAAGGTTTCTCTCCCAGCGACGGTTAGGCAGACCCGCGTGGCGCGGCGATCGCCCTCAATGGCTATGCGCTCCACGGCGCCATCCTCCACCAGGCGATCAATAATCCCGGTGACGTTGCCGTTGGAAACCCGCAGCCGTTTGGAGAGCTCGTTCATTTTCAAACCCTCCTCAGCGGCATAGAGTGCAGCCATGACATCGAAGCGCGGCAGCGTAGAGTCGTGCTCGGTACGCAAGCGTTCTCGCAGTTCCGACTCCACCTGACGGGTAACCCGCAGCATGCGCAGCCATAGGCGCAGGCGCTCCTTGCTTAAGCTGTTTTTCCTAGACCCTCGGCTGTCATACCTCTCCTCCTGAGATTGAAATCGCCTGGCCATTAATCGCGCCGCTGTTAGGGCCGCATAGCCATAGGGCAGTAGCGGTCACCTCGGCGGGCGTCACTAAGCGCCCGGTGGGGTTGGTAGATTGAAAGTGAGAGGTTGCCTGTTCGGCGGACTGGCCGGTTTTGGCCACAATATTATCGACGCTAGCGGCCAGTAAGGGGTGTCGGTGAAGCCAGGGCAGAGCGCATTGACGGTAATATTGCGTGTGGCTGTTTCAGCCGCCAGCGAACGCACCAACCCCACCACACCATGTTTAGCCGCGCAGTAAGCGCCCACATAGGCGTAGCCTTTAAGGCCCGCGGTGGAGGCCACGGCGATCAGCCGTCCGCCCTCGTTCAACTGCTTTAAGCCTTCACGCAGGGTTAGAAATACACCGCTTAAATTAACGTTGAGCATATGCTGCCACTGCTCAAACGAGGTTCTGGCAAAAGGCGCGCTCTCGGCGGCGCCTGCGTTGGCGATCACGATATCGACCCTGCCGATTCTTTCGAACAGCGCCACCATGGCAGTCTCATCGGTAACATCGACCACGGCGAAATCAAGGTGACTGTGCTGATCTGCCACCGCTTGAAGGGCAGCTTCTCGACGTCCGGTAATCGTGACCTTGGCGCCGGCTTCGGCAAAGGCCATAGCCATATCGGCACCGATACCGCTGCCACCGCCGGTAATCACTACGCGCTTATCTGTGAGCTGTGTCATACCCAACCCTCGCCACGTTCAGCCAGGCGCTGCAACTGATCCGCGCCTGCCCGGTAGGGCGCCGGCCACTCCACCTCACTATCGCCCAGCCCCGCAGCAACGTGCAGTAGCCAGTAGGGGTCGGCAAGATGAGGGCGGGCGATACAGACCAAGTCGGCGCGCCCAGCCATCAGAATCGAGTTCACATGGTCGGCCTGATAAATATTGCCCACCGCCATGGTGGCAATCGCTGCTTCGTTACGGATCCGGTCTGAGAAGGGCGTTTGGAACATACGTCCATACACCGGCTTGGCCTGGGTGGAGGTTTGTCCGGCAGAGACATCAACGATATCCACCTCCGCATCCCGCAGCCGCTTGGCGATCTCCACCGCATCGTCAGGAGTGATACCTTCATCACCGCACCAGTCATTGGCAGAAATGCGCACCGAGAGTGGCTTATGGGCGGGCCAAACGCGGCGCACGGCGTTGATGACTTCAAGCGGGTAGCGCAGGCGGTTATCCAGCGAGCCACCATACTCATCGTCACGATGATTGGTTAGAGGAGTAATGAATGAAGAGAGCAGGTAGCCGTGGGCGGCGTGAATCTCAATCATATCGAAGCCTGCCCGGTCGGCCATCAGCGCCGCGCTAACGAACTCATCGCGCACCCGATCCATATCGTTGCGATCCATGGCTTTGGGCACTTGGTTGCGTGCTGACCAAGCCATATCAGAGGCTGCCATTATCGGCCAGTTGCCCTCGGCAAGCGGGGCGTCCATCTCCTGCCAGCCCAGCTGTGTAGAGCCCTTTGCGCCGGAGTGGCCGATTTGGGCGCATAGCTTGGCGTTGGTTTCCGTGTGCACGAAGTCACATAGCCGCTTCCACGCCGCTTCATGCTCTGGAGCGTAGAGTCCTGGGCAGCCGGGGTGATCCGCCCGGTGGGGCTCACGCAGGTCATTTCGGTATACACCAGTCCTGCGCCGCCTTTTGCCCGCTCGGCGTAGTGGCTAAAGTGCCAATCGGTAGGGCAGCCATCGATGGCTTTGTACTGGGCCATGGGCGAGACCACCACGCGATTAACCAGCGTCAAATCACGCAACCGGTAGGGCGCAAACATTGGCGCCCGGGCGCTGCCCGAATTACCCGCCTGGGTCTGAAACCAGCGCTCGGCGCTCTCCAGCCACGCTGGGTCGCGCACCCGTAAATTTTCGTGGCTGATGCGCTGGGAACGGGTTAACAGCGAGTAGTTGAACTGCACCGGGTCGAGATCCAGGTAGCGCTCGATTTGCTCAAACCACTCGGTGGAGTTGCGCGCCGCCGACTGAAGGCGAAGCACCTCGAAACGGCGGTCTTCTTCATAGCGAGCGACGGCAGCTTGCATGCTGCTTTCACTGTGTAAGCAGTTAGCCAGCGAGATAGCGCTTTCCAGGGCGAGCTTGGAGCCGGATCCAATTGAGAAGTGGGCGGTAGCGGCAGCATCGCCCATCAGCACTACATTCTCATAGCTCCAGCGCTCGCAAAGCACTCGTGGAAAGTTGATCCACGCCGAGCCGCGGATGTGGTTGGCGTTGGTCATCAAAGCATGACCATCCAGATGCTTGGCAAAGATGCGCTCGCAGACGGCAATGGATTCCTGCTGGTTCATCTCGCCAAAGCCAAACGCCTGCCAGGTGGCCTCGCTGCACTCAACGATAAAGGTCGCCGTATCCTTATCGAATTGATACGCATGGGCCCACACCCAGCCATGTTCGGTATGTTCGAAAATAAAGGTAAAGGCGTCGTTGAAGGTTTGGTGCGTGCCTAGCCAAACGAACTTGCATGCACGCACGTCAATATCGGGTTTGAAGTGTTCGGCATAGGTTTGGCGGGTGCGGGAGTTAAGCCCATCGGCGGCCAGTACCAGGTCATACTCTTGCCGGTACTGCTCAACGGAGGCTTCCGTTACATCGGTTTCAAAGCGCATCTCAACGCCCAGTTCCCGAGCGCGCTCTTGGAGCAGGATTAGCAGTTGGCGACGACCAATGCCGCAAAAGCCGTGGCCGGTGGAGACTGTCTTTACGCCTTTATGAACAACGGCAATGTCATCCCAATAGGCGAAATGTTCACGAATACGCTCTGCGCTAACCGGGTCATTCGCCGCCAGGTTATCCAAGGTTTCGTCTGACAGCACTACGCCCCAGCCAAAGGTATCGTCTGCACGATTGCGCTCAATGACCACCATTTCGTGAGAGGGATCCTGCAGCTTCATGCTGATAGCAAAATAGAGGCCAGCAGGCCCTCCACCCAGGCAGGCGATTCTCATTATTTTTCTCCACGGGAAAATACACTCTGTTTTTGAAGATAGGAGAGGTATGTATTAAATTCAAGCTTAGAATGTTTAAGTTTAAAATAAATTCTCAGAAGTCTTTTCGGGGCTGTCGTCGCCTTTCCTCACAGCGGCTATCAGAAGAAATGAACATAAATATAATTAAATTGATTGAGGCGCTCGCGGTCGGAGGTCAGTGTTTATGCGGCGTCCTCAAAGACGCTATGAGCGGCGAATGATAAGTACCAAAGAAACCGTACCCGCTGGGATTGACAGCGGTAGGAGGAGGCGCGAACCTAGGCCTATTGTTGTTTTAAGCGGCTAAACAGAGTCGATAGTTGCGCAGTTAATGTTGCGTAGTCAAAAGGTGAGTTTAAGGAGAAAGCCCCATGCTCGAAGATTGCAAAAATGCCCTGGAGCGCTGGGGTGGCGTGCACACGTTGATCGACCGCTGGCTGGATCAGCGTCGTCAGCTATTGATTAGCTTTATCGAGCTAAAGGAAGCGTGCGATGCTGAGCTGGAAGCCGTTAGCAAAGCGCCTATCGATACCTTCAGTGAAAAGTTAATGGACTACATCAGCGCAGGCCACTTTGAGATTTATCCCCAGCTGTCGGAAGAGGCGAAAGCCTTTGAAGATGAAAGCGCGCTGGCGATTGCTGCTAAACTGCTTGAGCGTTTAGAAATGTCCACCGAGATGGTGTTGGAGTTTGATACCGATTTTGGCTCCACGCTCAGCTGCGAGCAAAATATTGCCCGGCTGCCTGCCTGGATCGACCGCCTAGCCCGCGGCCTTACCGAACGCTTCGCGCTGGAAGACCAGTTGATTGCACGTCTACACGCCGCCCACAGCCCGCAGCATATTAAATCCCCCGCTTAGACCTTACGAACCAGGCGCCGCTAGACGGCGCTTTTGCTCCTTGATGATTGCCCCAACCCCCGACGCTGCTGCTTCCGCGGTACGTGCTACGAAACCCCTCCAATCCAGCTCCGTACACATCCCGTAGCGCGTGGTAACGAAGAACGCGAGTTCAGCGAGCGTTCGTAGGCACCGCGGGAGGCGTCGGCACGACGCCCAGTGGCACTTCAGCCAAACCCCGGCACCGCTTCGCGCTGCTCCCGCGGGTGCGCCTGAGGCTTACCACGCGCTACTAAATCCTGCGTGTACATAAATCGGCGGATGCCCAATAATCGATTCACACCTTACACCTCACACCTCACCATTTACCTATCACGCCGTAACTTACCCCCAATCACCAACATACAAGGCGTAAGCAGCAGCGTCAGCGCGGTGGCGAAGGTGAGCCCGCCGGCGATGGCGCTCGACATCTGTGTCCACCACTGGGCAGAAGGGCATTGAAACCAAGGGCAGGGGTGAAGAGGTCTACATTGATCCCCAGTACCATGGGCATTAATCCCAGCACCGTGGTAATCGCCGTTAACAGCACCGGGCGTAGGCGCAAACAGCCCGCTTCTAGCGCGGCTTCGCCGGGAGTCATGCCTTGGCCACGCAGCTCGTTGTAGGTATCGATCAATACGATATTGTTATTGACCACAATACCTGCCAGAGCAATCACGCCCATGCCCACCATCACAATGCCGAAAGCCTGACCGGTAATCAGCAGCCCCATCAAAACCCCCGCGGTGGAGAACACAATCGCCGAGAGCACCAGGCCCGCCTGATAGAAGCTATTGAATTGAGTGACCAGAATCAGCGCCATCAAGCCGATAGCAATCAAGAAGGCACTGGCTAGGAACTGCATCGACTCCTGCTGATCCTCCTGCTCACCCGCCACATTGACCATTAGACCGTCAGGCAGGCTGTCGCTTCCCGCCGCCATCAGGGCGCCGAGGCGCTCATCGGCGAGGTAGCCGGGGGCAAGGTCGGCATCAATAGTAATCGCCCGGCGGCCATCGATACGGTTAAGAGTGCCCACCTTGGGCGCCGGTTCAAGCGTCACAAAATGCGATATCGGTACCTGACCCCGCTGGGTATTGATGGTCAACCGCTCAAGCTGATCCAGCGAGCGCCAATTTTCTGGCAGACGCACGCGGATATCCACTTCATCGCTCACTTCCGGCGGCCGATAGCTCGCCACCTGAAGGCCGGTGGTCAGCAACTGTACCGCGCTACCAATGGTCGTCACATCGGTTCCCATGCGCGCCGCGGCTTCACGATCCACGTTAACCCGCCACTCCACGCCGGGTAGGCTGCGGTTATCCTGAATATCAGTAAAGCCGCCCAGCTCGCGCATCAGTTGGGTTAGCTGGTTCACGCCCGCATCGGCAACATCGGGGTTAGTGGCGCTCACTTCAAGCACGATCGGCTTACCGCCACCGGGGCCCATCTCCTGCTCCTGAAACTCCAGCGTGATGCCGGGAATATCCCCTGCGCGCTCGGCCATATCGTCCAAAATGGCTTGGGCAGGGCGGCGCTCATGCCAGTCGATAAACTGGAACTGCAGCATGCCAATCACATCGTTACCCATCTGCTCGTTAGGCACGGCAAAGGAGCGCGCGTAAAGCGCTCGCACTTCGCTCATGCCGGACAATTTGGCTTCTACCCGCTGCACAATGGCGTCGGTCTCCTGCGCTGAAAAATCGCCCCGGGCGCGCACCAGCACCTGGGCACTGTCGGGCTCCACGTTGGGGAAGAAGTCGACGCCGTGGTTGAAGCGGGCGTAGCCGGTATATAGCAGCGCCATCAACAACAAGGCAATCAACAGCACCCAGGCGGGATGCTTGAGCAGCCTGGCCAACAGGTGACGATAGCCGCGACCAAAGGACGTCGTCGCCTCTTCAGGGGTAGCACTAGTAGAAGCTGCCGCAGTACGTGTAAACAAGCGGCCCAGCGTCGGCAAGAACACCAGCGCCATGGCCAGCGACGCTAAAAGGCACAAGATCACCGTGGCGGGCAGGTACTTCATAAACTGGCCGACCACACCGGGCCAGAACAGCAGCGGAATAAACACCGCTAGCGTAGTGGCCGTCGAGGCAATCACTGGCCAGCTCATGCGGGAGGCAGCGTTGAGCCACGCTTCGTGAGGCGTTTGGCCATCCCGCAAATGACGATCGGCAAGTTCGCTGACCACGATGGCACCGTCAACCAGCATACCCGCCACCAGAATCAGTGCGAACAGCACCACGATATTGAGCGTAAAGCCAAATGCCCACACCAGTACGATGCCCGTCAAAAGGCCCCAGGTATGGTGAGCCCCACCAGCAGTGCCATGCGCCAGCCCATCACGGCCACCACCACAATCAGCACCAGCACTACGGCGGTCAGTACGTTGTTGAGTAGCTCAGAGAGCATATTCTCAACGGTGGTTGACTCATCCAGAATGGTCGTGAAGCGGAGCTGCTCAGGGAGTAAGTCATCAGCTTCCGCCAAGCGCTCACGGACGGCGCCAATGGTGGCGATGATATTGGCACCAGCACGTTTGGAAACTTCCAGCACCACCGCTGGCTGGTCATCAATGCGGGCAAAGCCTTCCGGCTCTTTATAGGTGGGGTGAATCCACGCCACATCGCCAAAGGTGACCACGCGATCCTCATCGACCTTGACCGGCATATTCATGACGTCCTCAAGGGACTCAATAATGCCGGGGACTTTTAACGCCAGGCGTCCGGCGCCGGTATCCAGACTGCCTGCGGCTACCAAGCGGTTATTGCGCGATACCTGATTAAACAGCGCGTCAAAATCGACGCCATAGCTCTCCAGCACTAGTGGATCAACGACAATTTCCAACAGGTCTTCCCGCTCACCGGCAATGTCGACTTCCAGCACATCGGCGATGCCCTCGATCTCCTCCTGCAAGCGTCGAGCAATGGTCATGCGTTCGCGGGTATCCAATTGCCCGGAGAGGCCAATCGTTAACACCGGAAATTCCGACACATTGACCTCGAAGACCCGTGGTTCATCGGCTTCCGAAGGCAGCTCGCTACGGGCAATATCCACCCGGTCACGCACGTCGGTTAGCGCAGTGTCGGGGTCAAAACCGGGATCGAACTCCAGCGTGATCGAGCCATGCCCCTCGCTGGATTGAGCGGTAAATTTACGCAGCCCCTCAATGCCACGCAGTTCCTGCTCCATGGGGCGGATCAATAGCCGCTCGCCGTCCTCGGGGCTAACCCCCTCCAGCGTCAGCGAGACATAAATCATTGGAATGGTGACGTCGGGGTTGGCCTCTTTAGGAATTATCTGCCAAGCAGTGATACCCGCCAGTAGCAGGCTCACCAACAGCAGTAACGTCGTACGGGTATGGGCTAGCGCTGCATTAATCAACTGGCGCATGGATGCTATCCTGTTCCGCCGGCTGCGAAATGATGGCTTCCTCAACGGGCACCGGTGTGACCGTTTCGCCGGTGTCTACCATACCGGCACCCAGCGTAATCAAACGCAATGGATCAGGCAGGCCGGTGACATAGGCGCGTTGGATATCGGCGCTAACGAGTTCAACAGCGGTCTGCTGTACCTGATCATTATCATCCAGATGCTTGACCGCCAGCACGCCTTCGCTGTTCAAGCTCAGCAGTGCGGGCGAAAGGGTATGTACCTGACGGGGCGGCAGGGTAATGGTCAATTCAGCGCTGCCGCCCGCCAAGCGTTTACCGGCGGGGTTATCCAGCGTGGCTTCTATATAGAAGCTACGTGTTGCTTCTTCGGCGCGGTGGCTGATAAAGGTTAGCTCGCCCTCTAAATGGTCACCATTCAGCAGCCGGGCGGTCACCGGCAAGCCTACGCTTAAATCACCCACCTGCTGCTGAGAGACCCAGGCGGCGCCTTTCAGACGTCGGTCATCCACCAACTGACCCCACTCTTCGCCGGGCTGCAGCAGATCGCCTAGCTCTACCTGAACGCGGTTTAGCACGCCATCAAATGGCGCGGTGGGGCGGCTGTCGTTCAGTTGCTTCTGCAGTCGTGCCACCGAAGCGGCGCTGGCGCTTAGGGCACTCTGCAAGCGCAGGAGCTCCGGCTGGGAGATCAGTTCCCGCTGGCGCAGATTGCGTGCCCCGGCATACTCCGCCTCGGCTACCGCCAGCTCATCGCGGGCTTGCTGCAACTGCTCGGGCAGGGCGTCGTTATCCAGCACCAGCAGCGTATCGCCTGCATTCACACGGCTGCCTTGGGCGACGGGCTTCTCCGCCACAAAGCCCGCTACGTTGGCGCGCAGGGTGGTTTCCCGCTCTGCCGTCAGTTGACCCTGGACAATTTGCTGAGGAATAAACGGGGTGCTCTGCTGTACGACAATTTCAACCCGCGAGCCTGCTTCGCTACGTGTCGGGGTGTCTGGTGGTGTCGTTTGAAAGCGCTGAAAATTGCCAAAAGCGAGCCATATCACCAGCGCCAGCACCAGCAGGCTAGCCAAGGCATAAGAGAACGGAATTTTTCGCATGGAGCGTCCATGTCCTTAGCAAAACAAGAAAAGGAGGGCATAAAGCCGAAGATACCATAGCGCAACTCGACCTTTTCAGCGAGTCGGACGCTATTGGCTGGACAGTACGCGTCTCACAGGGCCGGAGCGTTAAATAGCAAGTAGTCTCATGTCTGATTGAGTTTTTGCTCGGCTGGGCATACCATCTTTGCGTCTTGAGTTCTGTTAAGCCACCCTCAGGCGAGAACCATCCCTAGGCGAACCAATCAAGGAGCAATGATGAAAGATCCAGTACGTATTGCGATTACCGGCGGCGCCGGTCAAATCAGCTACTCTCATTTTCCGCATCGCCGCTGGCGACATGCTGGGGCCGGATCAACCCGTCATTCTCCAGCTGCTGGAAATTCCCCAGGCAATGGACGCCCTGAACGGCGTGGTGATGGAAGTTAACGACTGTGCCTTCCCGTTGGTGCAAGACATCGTTGCCACCGACGACCCGAACACCGCTTTCAAAGACGCCGACTTCGCTCTGCTGGTAGGCGCGCGTCCGCGTGGCCCCGGCATGGAGCGTAAAGACCTGCTGGAAGCTAACGCAGCGATCTTCTCCGTACAGGGCAAGGCGCTGAACGACCACGCCAGCCGCGATGTGAAAGTGCTGGTGGTCGGTAACCCGGCCAACACCAACGCGCTGATTGCTTCCTGCAACGCGCCGGATCTGGACGCAGGCCAGTTCACCGCCATGACGCGCTTGGATCACAACCGCGCCCTGACCCAGCTGGCACAGAAAACCGGCAAGCACGTCACGGACGTTGAAAACATGATCATCTGGGGCAACCACAGCGCCACTCAGTACCCGGATCTGGCCCAGTGCAAAGTCGACGGCAAAGCAGCGTTCGATCTGGTTGAGCGCGACTGGTACGAAAACGACTTCATCCCCACCGTGCAGCAGCGCGGCGCGGCGATCATCAAAGCACGTGGCGCGTCCTCAGCCGCTTCTGCTGCTTCTTCCGCCATCGACCACATGCACGACTGGGCGCTGGGCTCCAAAGGTATCGTCAGCATGGCGATTCCGTCTGATGGCAGCTACGGCATCGAAGAAGGCATCATCTACTCCTACCCAGTGCGTTGCCAGGGTGGCAAGTATGAAATCGTTCAAGGCTTCGAAATTGACGAATTCAGCCAAGAGAAGATGAAAGCCACCGAGAAAGAACTGCGCGAAGAGCGTGCAGCCGTCGAGCACCTGCTCGGCTAAACGCGCCCGCTGGCGCTTTAGATAACCGCCAGTCAACGCCAAACCCCGCAAGCGTGATGCTTGCGGGGTTTTTGTTTGCCCAGATTAGCATGGAGTTTTGCAAGTGACGGTATGGCTAGGGGTTGCTATGCTTCTAGTCTCATAGGCAGAGGTAGTTGAAGTGCCAACGTTACTAAATGAAAAAGGCTTCAAGTTCTTTTTTTACGCCAATGAACACCCTCCACCCCATGTGCATGTGATGAAGTCAGATGGCTGGGCTAAAGTCGAGATTGAGACTGAAGTCGTGGTTTATTCATCATTAAAGAAGCAGGAGCTCAAGGAGTGCCTTGAGTTGATTAGCTCGCATAAACAGCAATTTTTGGAGACTTGGAATGATTGGTTTAGCAGGTAAAGAAGTTCATTTTGATGACCATTACCTCCATGTCGAGCTGAGCGATGGTCGGCGTATTTCAACGCCTATGAACTGGTATCCCGAGCTTGAGCAGGCCTCTGTTAAGGTGCTGCGGCATTACCAGTTTATTTGTGATGCCACAGGTATTGAGTGGCCAGATATTGATTACCATTTGAGTATTGCCGCAATGTTGGACACTCGTTCACAAAAGGTCGCTTAAGTGCGCAGCGGTGCCGGGTTTTGGCTGAAGCACCGTTGGGCGTCGTTCCGCCTCCCGCGGGTGCCTTCAACGCTCGCTGAACTCGCGTTGTCGTTACCACGCGCTACGAGATGTGCACAAAGCTGAACCGATGGTTTTCGTAGCGCGGCGTAAGCGTCAGCGCACCCGCGGAAGCAGCGCGAAGCGGTGCCGGGGTTTGGCTGAAGTTCCACTGGGCGTCGTGCCGACGCCTCCCGCGGGTGCCTTCAACGCTCGCTGAACTCGCGTTTTCGTTACCACGCGCTACGGATGCGCTCGAAGCTGAACCGGTGGTTTTCGTAGCTTACCCATTTAGCTACTCGAATTTTTCGCAGAAAGCGTGTCAAATGAGTTAATCAGTTATTTGGGTGTAGGAGAGGTTGCGATGCATGCAATTGAATTTGAGGCAGATATCCAGAATGGGGTCGTCAAAATCCCTGATGAGTATGGGTATTTAAAGAATCGGCACGCCAGAATTGTTGTGCTGTATGAAAGCACAACAGATGAAGCGAACGTCTCCGCTAGTCAGGTTGGAATAGATTTCTCATCTGTCAAAGCGCCATCCCTGGCCGCTCATGACGGAGTCGAATACCAAAGGAATGTGCGGGATGAGTGGTAATTACCTGCTTGATACCAATGTCTTTATTAATGCCTTTGAACGTCAATTGTGTCTGCCTGCTGCACATTACGCCTTTTCTGTCATCACTGAGCTTGAGCTTCTGGCCTTTCCCGGTTTGCTCGCAGAGGACGAGCAGGCGATTTAAGGTGATATTGGCCCAGCTAACAAGAGTGGAGCTGGATCATCAGGTCAAAAACGAAACCATCAAGGTACGACGAAGTACTCAGATGAAACTGCCCGATAGTATTATCTCTGCTTCCGCATCTGTAGCAGCAGCTACGTTGGTCACTGACGACGCCAAGTTAGCAGCTAAACATGCGGGCAATGTGATTTCGCTTGATGCTCTTATAAATAGTTAAACTCTTTCCTGCATGTAGTAAGCCTTGATAATCATGTCAGAGCCGCAGTTTCGCATTGATGCAGCGGCTGGCGTGGTGCCACCGGGCGTCGTTCCGCCGCCTCCCGCGGGTGCCTTCAACGCTCGCTGAACTCGCGTTTTCGTTACCACGCGCTACGGGTACGTGCACTCACTCGATTTCGGTGGCGTGATGATGTACCACGACCCTATGCATAATGTGCACACACCCTTGGAATCCCCGGCTTCATGGGCACGCGTGATTGAGTAGCGCGTGGTAAGCCTAAGGCGCACCCGCGGAAGCAGCGCGAAGCGGTGCCGGGGTTTGGCTGAAGTTCCACTGGGCGTCGTTCCGCCGCCATCCGCGGGTGCCTACAAAAATGTGAATGGTAAGTGGTAAATGGTGAATCGTTTCGTACTCTTCACGATTCACACCTCACACCTCACACCTCACACCTCACACCTCACACCTCACACCTCACACCTCACACCTCACACCATTCAATCCCGCAAACTCATAATCCGCCACTGGCGCTCTTTGGCGATTTCGCGCAGGGTGTCATCGGGGTCGACGGCGACGGGATGCTCGACTATTTCTAACAGCGGCAAATCATTGTGCGAGTCGCTGTAAAACCACGCGCCTTCCATTGTCTGGTCTTGATCTTCCAGCCACTTTTCCAAACGAGTGACTTTGCCTTCGCGGTAGCTGGGAATGCCTGACACGCGCCCCGTGTAGCGGCCATTCTTGACCTCCGGATTCACCGCGATTAAGTGATCCACTCCCAGGCGCTCGGCAATCGGTGCAGTAATAAAGCGGTTGGTGGCAGTAATAATCAGCAGTGTGTCGCCTTTGGTGCGGTGACGTGCCAGTAGCTCTTCGGCTTTAGGCAGAATATTGGGCTCGATTTTGCTAACCATAAACTGCTGGTGCCACGCAGAAAGCTGCTCAGGAGAGTTGTCGGCCAGTGGCTTAAGTGCCATTTCCAAAAACGCCGCCATATCCAGGGTGCCCGCGTTGTAATCGGCCATAAAACGCTCGTTGGCTTCCCGGTAAGCGACCGGGTCAACGGCCCCTTGTTCGAGTAGAAACTCGCCCCAGGCATGATCGCTGTCGATGGATAGCAGCGTATTATCCAAATCGAAAATGGCCAGACTCACGGCGCTCCCCTTTTTTAGTCAGTGAAAGTTGCTAGTAAGGCAAATAGCGGACGCGGATTATCGCAGAGTCGCCTTGCCATTCCCACCAGCGATCAGGCCAATACCAAGTAACCATTCACCACTTAGCGTTATATTGTATTGATACGCTTGTCACCCTTGTGGAAAAATGGGGACAACTGAAAATTTATAAGGTGATGTCCGTGATCGACGCTGACGGCTTTCGCCCTAATGTTGGCATCATCATTGCCAATAGCCAGGGGCAGCTGCTTTGGGCGCGTCGGGTAGGACAAAATGCGTGGCAATTTCCCCAGGGGGGCATCAATGCAAGCGAGACGCCACAACAAGCACTTTTCGTGAGCTTTACGAAGAGATCGGCCTAACCGCCGACGATGTTGATATTGTTGCCTGCACCCGGGGCTGGCTACGCTACCGTCTGCCACGACGTATGATTCGCACACATTCGCGTCCGGTCTGTATAGGCCAGAAGCAAAAGTGGTTTTTACTTAAAATCCGTTGCCAGGAAAGCCAAATCTGTATGACGGCAACCCCAACACCCGAATTTGATGGGTGGCGGTGGGTGAGCTACTGGTACCCGCTAGGGCAGGTAGTGCCTTTCAAGCGAGAGGTGTATCGGCGCGCGCTAAGAGAGCTGTCTCCCCGCGTTCAGCGCCTGGCACAGGATGAAGATTAGGGCAAGGCGCCGCTGCCCAACTTAGGGCGGCAGCAGTTTGCCAGGAAATTCCTCAGCGAGGCAAATAACAGTGAAAAGTAAAACGTCCATGCTTGAGGTGCTGCGCCGGGTAATCCAGGAGGTGAATGGCGCGCGCAACCTCGACGCCGCGCTGTCCACGATGGTTCGCCGAATTCGTAAAGCGATGCAGACCGATGTGTGCTCCTTCTACCTTTACGACAAGGAACTTGAGTCGCTGGTATTGATGGAAACCATTGGCCTGCGCACCCAAGCGGTCGGGCGCGTCGTGCTGCCGTTAGGCGAAGGCCTGGTGGGCTTGGTGGCCAAGCGCAGTGAGCCGCTGAACCTCGAGGACGCCCAAACCCACCCGCAGTTCCGCTATTTTGAAGCGACCGGAGAGGAACGCTACTCCAGTTTTCTGGGCGTGCCGATTATTCACCAGCGCCATATGCTGGGCGTGTTGGTATCCAGCAGGCCGAAAAGCGCCGCTACGATGATGAAGATGAAGCCTTCCTGGTTACCATGGCGGCGCAATTGGCGGGAGTGTTAGCCCACGCATTAGCCACAGGCAATCTGCTGCGCCCGGCGCTTGCTGGTGGTCAGGCAATGTTTAAAGGCGTTGCGGCCTCCCCAGGTATGGCCATGGGGAGGCGGTGGTCATTACCCCGCCCTCCGACCTTAATAGCGTGCCTGACCTCATTCCAAGCGATCAAGATTACGAGGTGGCGCGCTTGAAGGAGGCCATTGGCAAAACCCGCAGCGAAATTCGCGCCGCGGCCGAGCGCTTGGCAAGCCGTATCTCCGCCCAGGAACTGGCGCTGTTTGATGTCTACCAGCAGATGCTTGGCGAAGCCGCGCTGGCCGATGAGGTGGAGAAGCGTATTCGCGAAGGCCAGTGGGCGCCCGGCGCCTTGGCCGACGTAGTGCGCCGTCACGTCCAGTACCTGGAGCGGGTGGACGATAACTACCTGCGCGAGCGGGCCGCGGATATTCGCGACCTGGGCCGCCGGGTACTAGCGCATCTACAGGAAGATACGCCGTCAACGCCGGAAACCTATCCCGATAACGCCATCTTGGTCGGCGATGAAATCAGCGTAGCGATGCTGGGCGAAGTGCCCCGCGAGAAGCTTAAAGGGCTGGTCTCGGTGCGCGGCTCCAGCACGTCTCACGTGGCAATCGTCGCTCGCGCAATGGGCATTCCAACCGTGCTGGGCATGGTGGACTTACCGCTACCGCGCCTGGGCGGTGCGCCGGTGGTGCTGGATGGCCACCGTGGCCGCCTGTTTGTACGCCCGGCGCCTGAACTGACGGCACGTTATGAGAGTCTGATCGCCGAAGAAGAGGCGCTCAGCGAACTGCTTGAGCACGAGCAGGATCTGCCCAGCGCCACGCCCGACGGCCGCACCATGCCGCTTATGGTCAATACCGGTTTAGCGGTAGATGCCACCGCGCTGCTGAAAAGCCGCATTGGTGGGGTGGGTCTCTACCGAACCGAAGTGCCGTTTATGATTACCGAACGCTTCCCCGGTGAGAAAGAGCAAACCAAGCTCTATCGTGAGCAGCTCGAAGGCTTTGCTCCGTTGCCGGTAGTGATGCGTACCCTGGATATCGGCGGCGACAAAGACCTGCCCTATTTCCCCATTGAAGAAGCCAACCCGTTCCTTGGTTGGCGCGGGATGCGTGTCACCCTGGATCACCCGGAAGTATTGATGGTGCAGCTGCGCGCCATGCTCAAAGCCTCCATTGACCTGGATAACCTCTACGTCCTCTTCCCGATGATCACCAACGTCGAAGAGGTCGATGAAGCGCTGCGCCTGCTGGATCGCGCCATTCTAGAGCTGGGCGAAGAAGGCATCACGGTGGTGAGGCCTAAAGTGGGCGTGATGATTGAAGTGCCGGCCACTATCTACCAAATGGACGCACTGTCGAAGCGAGTCGACTTCTTCTCCGTGGGCAGCAATGACCTAACCCAGTACTTACTGGCGGTGGATCGCAACAACCCCGGGTATCCAGCCTCTACGATGCCATGCACCCGGCGCTATTAGGTGCACTGCTGGAATTGGCCAACGATGCTTCGCGGCTCAATAAACCCATTTCACTCTGCGGGGAGCTGGCCGGAGACCCGGCGGGGCGCTGCTGCTGATGGCCATGGGCTTTACCAGCCTCTCCATGAACGCACCAAGCCTGCCCAAAGTGCGTGCGGCTATTCGCCGAGTGCCGTTTAGCGATGCCGAGCAACTGCTTAAGGAAGTGATGGAGCTGGATACGCCTGCCCAGGTACATACCCACCTGGAAAAGCGTATGGATGAGTGGCAGCTTTCGCATCTCATGCCGCCCCGCGACTAGGTTTTCAGGCAAATCGTAGGCGCAGCCTAGGACGTTGATGCAAGCGAACCGCTGGGCAGCGCCAGGGTGGTTTCACCCTCAAAGCGCCCCAGCGGCCCAAAGCGCTGCTCGGTAATCTCGATGTGTCCGTGGCTGTCCATCGTCAGCCACGAGGTGGCGCGGGTGCCGTAGTGTTCGCCAACAATAAACGCCGCCGAGAGCTGGCGCTCCAGTTCAAGCCCCACGCCGGTATCCGGCAACGCCTCATCAGCCGCTTGTTGCGGATTTTGCATTGCGCGCTGCACGGTGCTGGGCCAGGTCTGCAAGGTGCCTACCGATAATAAGCTCTGCTCAAGCGCATCGCGAACCTGTAAAAGCTTTGGCCAGGGTGAGTTGAGGTCAGCGTTGGAGAGGCCATGCACGCCGGGAGAGACCTCGCTGAGAGCCAGGCGGTCTCGGCCCCGGTGGAGGTGCCAAAGCCGCTGCGGCGTCGCGACCAATAAATTAAACCCGGCGTAGCGCAGTGCCTCGCCCTCGTTGAGTGCGGTCAGCCACCCTTCGATATCGCCACTCTGCAACGCATTGGCGACCAGTTCACCCCGGCTTGGGGCGCCGGTAGGCACGCTTAGCTGTAGGTCACGTACATTGGTTAAAGCGGCCACGACGCCACCACGCTTGGCCGCCAGCCACGAGCCACCCGCCTCCAGGTCACGCCCGCCAATAACATCGGGGCTATCTTGCCACTCACCCAGCGGCGCGGTGGGGCGCGCATAAAACTCATCACGGTTACCCATCAGCCGCAAAGGCGTGGGTGTGCCGGGTTGCCAAGCAAACGATATTAAGCACATAACAAACTCGTAGGCGAAAAGGATGGAAAACGTTCAACGCAAGAGCCGCATGACAGTAACGAAGCGTAGACGTACACTTACATCAGTATCATGTTTGTAGCATAAAACGCCACACGGTTGGGTGTGAGTATTGGCGGGCAGCCTAGGGTTTAAACAGCGGTCACGTTATTAGCGGCCATTTGGCCAATAGGAAGGCGAGATCATGCAACGCTATGAAAGGGAACACTTTTGGAACGCCATTGTATGGCCTCTGCTGTGGCCCCTCCTGCTTGTGCAAGCAGCATTAGTCGTACTTTGTTTGGTGGTTGGCGCCATGATGTGGTGGATGTCGCCAAGCAACGCCTCCTGGAGCACCATGCTGTGGTTGATGGCGGCCCTTCTTATCGGCAGTAGTTTGAATGTCAGTGTCTTCCTCATGCTGGTCAAAACCCGCGCTCGGCATAAAGACGCGCGGTTTATGCAAGAACTCACCGAACTGGAACGGCATAGCCAAGCGCTCTGCACCACCGCCGCGCGTGCACTGCCCGAGCATAAATGCGCCCCACCGGATGCCGCCGACGAATCTCATCTGCCGCTTCAGCGGTTGGCCAGCGTTAACGAAGTGCTAGCCGGTCTTGAACGCTGCATGCATTGCTCACAAGTAGCCAGCGCCGCCACCAAGAACTCCCGGCAGGAGCATGAGCAAACCCTGCTGGACGACCTTCAACACCAACAGCGTCAACTCAAGCATTTAATGGCTGGAAGGGAAAGGGCACGGGAAGAGTCGCGTTTGAAATCAGGCTATCTAACGCTGCTGCAACATGAAACCGACAACTTGTTAGGCCATTTAAACGGCATGGCGGACAAAGAAATTACCGATAACTGCCGCCAAAATGTCATGGAAGTATACGAGCACGTATCAGATATACGCGCACTGTTGACCAACCTCATTCAACAGGATGCCGATGGGCAAAGCCCTGGGCAAGGCTCTGGACAAAGTGGTGGGATGGGAGAGGTGGGAAGTGATGGCGCGCTCGCCGCTTTGCAGCGCAATTTGCGGGTATTAGTCGTCGACGATGGCCCGGTTAATTTGATGCTCGCCCGGCAGATGCTGGAAACCCAAGGCCTGCAGGTAGAGGGCGTTAGTAGTGGGGAGCAGGCGCTGGAACGCCAAAAAAACGCCAACTTCGATCTGGTGTTCATGGATATCTTTATGCCTACCCTGGATGGTCTTGAAACCACCCGGCGCTGGCGTGAGCACGAGCGTAATCGTGGCGGCGGCAATCAAAGCGTGCTGGTCGCGTTAACGGCCAACGCCGACAATGCCGGGCGCGATGCCTGTCTAGCCGCCGGCATGGATGACCTGCTCGCCAAACCGTATCAGCCCGAAACACTGCTTAATATGATTACCCACTGGTTCCCTGGTGCGATTAAAACAATGCCGCCTGAAGAACGATAAAGGTGGCTTTCTGAGTAAGCAGACTTATCATTGCACTCGTAACATTGGTGTACTGCTCACGTCGGCGTAAATGGTATGACGAGAGTGGCGATGCTATGTGCCACTGCCGTGAGCAGACCCCGATATTTTTTGGTCAGCATTAGAGAGTGTAAATGATTAATTACCCGACGATTGACCCAGTGGCTATCTCCTTGGGGCCGCTGCAAGTCCATTGGTATGGCCTGATGTACGTAGTGGGATTTGTTGCAGCTTGGTGGCTTGGCTGTCGGCGCGCATCGCGGATTGGCCTCAATAATGACGACATCGGTGATTTACTCTTCTACTGTGCGATTGGTGTCGTCGCCGGTGGGCGCTTAGGGTACGCACTGTTCTACGGGCTAGGGCAGTGGACAGCCGACCCTCTCTGGATATTCCGCGTGTGGGATGGCGGCATGAGCTTCCATGGCGGCCTACTCGGTGTACTGCTTGCCGCCTGGATATTTGCCCGGCGTAAGCAGCTGGCATTTTAACCCTCACCGATTTTATCGCCCCGTTAGTGCCGATTGGCTTAGGCGCCGGGCGAATTGGTAACTTTATTAATCATGAGCTACCGGGTCGCGTGACCTCGCTACCCTGGGGCATGTCGTTTCCTGGCATGGGGCCTGAACCACGCCACCCGTCAGCGCTTTATGAGGCGCTGTTAGAAGGCGTTGTATTGTTCGCTATTCTCTGGTGGGTCTCGGCCAAGCCGACATCGCGGGGCTTTCTATCCGGGCTATTCTTAGTCTGCTACGGCGTGTTCCGCTTTATGGTCGAATTTGTCCGCATGCCCGATGCCCACATCGGCTTTATCGCCTTCGGCTGGGTCACCATGGGTATGCTGCTAACGCTCCCCATGATCGCGCTGGGCCTATTTGTCATTGCCTGGTCACGCTCCCAGCCTGTTGATGTTAAGGCTTGATGGGGTCATAGAGCCTTGCCTGATTCAGTTGGAAATAGCGGTATTACGTCAGGTTGTCATTAGAACCTATTGGGAAATAGTTGTTCATGACAAAGCCAAATTGAGTTAATACAGAGGTGTGGTATGAGACTCAGTGAAGAGCAGAAAGCTATTGTAAAGCAGGTAGGCCAGGAAGTTTTCGGTAATAATGTTCAGCTTGCGCTCTTTGGTTCCCGCTTAAACGATCATGTCAAGGGCGGGGACATCGACATTTTAGTCAAGAGTGACAAGCCAATGACGGGCAAAATGATCAAGATGTTGACCATGACGGCTCGGTTACAGATGCGCCTGGGCGACCAGCCAATCGACATATTGATTTATGATCCAGAAACACCCTTGTCACCTGTGTATGAGCAAGCGCTTACTAATGGAGAGCTAATATGAGTAGTCTTCTTCCGGTTGAGCGCTTCGTGGCGACGCTTAGAATAGTAAAGCGTGAAGGGAATCAC
The DNA here is from genome assembly GCA_004295565.1 of Vreelandella olivaria. Classification (GTDB taxonomy): domain Bacteria; phylum Pseudomonadota; class Gammaproteobacteria; order Pseudomonadales; family Halomonadaceae; genus Vreelandella; species Vreelandella olivaria. The sequence continues at coordinate 1,585,087 of AP019416.1, forward strand.
TTAGCATACAGTTGGCTTACGCTATTTGCTGAAGGGAAGCTGATCACCCAAACATGGGTAGAGATGCTAGACGAACAGCCAGAAGAGGCGGTGCTTTTAGAAGCTTTCGTTTCCAGGTTTGGCCGAATGCAAGATACGCTAGCCGACAAGTTATTACCTCGCTGGTTACAGGCGCTTGCGGAAAAGCCGGGCAGCCAAATTGAAACACTAAATCGGGCTGAGCGCTTAGGTGTAGTGCACAGTGTTGAAGGGTGGCTGATTGCCAGAAAACTTCGTAACCAGTTGGTTCATGAGTACATGGAAAATGCATGCGAGTTTGCAGAGGCGATCAATATTGCGCGAGATTCGAGTCTTATGCTTATGGATACCTATAACCAGCTTCACAATTATGCTGAAAGTAAAATGGCCTTAGCTGATCTGCCGGGGTTGTTGGATTTACCTAATAGCTAGTATTTTTGGAAGATGAAGGAACTCAAATCTGATAATTGGGAGGGGGCGGGTGCCTCAAGCGCTCGCTGAACTCTCCTTCTCGTTACCACGGGCTACGGGTATGTGCACTCACTCGCTTTCGGTGGTGTGATTACGTGTCGCGGCCATACGCATAACGGGCACACTACACTGGAACCCCACATTACATGTGCATGCGAGATTTAGTAGCGCGTGGTAAGCCTACGGCGCACCCGCAGCGGCGGCCCGGCGAGAAAGCATCGCGAAGCGGTGCCGGGGTTAACTGGATAACGCTAACAGGCCAGCACCGCTAGACCGGGCAGCTATGGGGCCTAGAATAAACCGCTACATCGCCTGTTAATTTGGAAATTCAGTGACTGCTACAACGCCCGCGCTTGAACAACCCTATTTAGACTTGATGCAAACCGTTCTGGAGCATGGTGTTGACCGCCACGACCGTACAGGTGTCGGCACTCGCTCCGTGTTTGGTCACCAAATGCGCTTCGATTTATCGCGCGGCTTTCCGCTACTAACGACCAAAAGCTCCACCTGCGCTCTATTATTCACGAACTTCTATGGTTCCTGAAAGGCGACACCAACATTGCCTACCTAAAAGAGAACGGGGTGCGGATCTGGGACGAGTGGGCGGATGAAAACGGCGATCTAGGTCCCGTTTACGGCTACCAATGGCGCAGCTGGCCCGACCCCAAAGGCGGCAGCGTTGACCAAATTGCCAAGGTGCTCGGTCAAATTCGCACTACACCACAGTCGCGCCGCCTAATTGTCTCTGCCTGGAACCCGGCTCAGGTCGATGAAATGCAGCTCCCGCCTTGCCACTGCCTGTTTCAGTTTTATGTCGCCAATGGAAAACTGTCGTGCCAGCTTTACCAACGCAGCGCCGATATTTTCCTCGGTGTGCCGTTCAATATTGCAAGCTACGCCTTACTGCTGGCCATGGTCGCCCAAGTGACCGGTCTGCAACCGGGTGAATTTATCCACACCCTGGGCGACGCGCACCTGTACAGTAACCATCTTGAACAAGCCAAAGAGCAGTTAACGCGCACGCCTAATGCAGCGCCTAAGTTGGTGCTTAACCCTGAAGTAGACGACCTGTTCGCATTCCGTTTTGAAGATATTCACATTGATGCTTACGAGGCGCACCCGCACATAAAAGCCGAGGTGGCGGTATGAGCCAACAAAACGATACGAGCAACCAAAACGGCGCTTTCGATTCCCTGGTGCCGGTGGCAATGATCGTTGCCATGGCTAAAAATCGAGTGATCGGCGTAGATGGCAAGTTACCCTGGTACCTGCCCGAAGATTTAAAGTTCTTCAAACGCATGACTCAGGCAAAACCGCTGGTAATGGGGCGTAAAACCTACGCGTCCATTGGCAAGCCGCTGCCCAACCGGCTTAATGTGGTGGTCACCCGCAATGCTGAGTTTTCCCACGAAGGTGTACGCGTGTGTCATGACCTCCCCGCAGCGCTAGAGCTAGCCGACCAGCACGCCACTATAGAAGCGGCAGAAGAGATCATGGTAATGGGGGCGGAGAAATTTACCGCCAGGCATTACCCTTTGCCCAGCGGCTGTACATTACGGAAGTGGAAATAAATGTAGAAGGCGACGCAACGTTTCCTGACTTCGACCCCAACGAGTGGCAAGAAGTGCAGCGCGTAGCGGGGCAGCCAGCAGAAGGGCAGCCAAACTATGATTTCGTCGTTTACGAGCGCATCGCCGACTGAAAAGGGCAGAGGAGAAGGCTATGGCCGCCAGCTTAATAAATATGTTAGACGATTTAGAAACGCGTCTTGAACGCACACAAGCTGAGCTACAGGCCCTGCGTGAAGAGAACCAGCGGCTAAAGCAGCAATTGGCGCAGAAAGATGCCCATGCGCAAAGCGTGCCAAGCTCGGAATCTACGACGGCAGTAGAAACTGAAACCCATAGCGAAGCAGTTCTCCATACAGCAATCCTCGACGAAGAGGCTCCTGAAGAGAAAGTAAATAACGAAGCTGCACCCGTTGAGACTGCCCCTGTTGAAACAGCTTTAGAAGAAAAAACCGAATCATCCACTACCGCTGAAACGGCCAAAACACCTTCACCGCACGCTTTGCTTAATCAGTGGTACGAACGGTATCCCAACGCATTTTTTAAGGGCCACACCAAACCGCTAAAAGTGGGTATTCACCAAGAGCTTGCCGAGCGGGAAGAGTGGCCCAATAAGCTAATTCGTCGCGCCTTAGCCAACTACGTAAACCTACCTCGCTACATAAAAGCAGTGCGAGAAGGCGTAGAACGAGTCGATTTGGATGGGCAGCCCGCTGGCAAGGTCGATAAGGAAGCGGCGCTCCATGCGGCAGAAAAACGCGGTGATAAAAAAGAAAAACGCGCTGATAAGGAAGCGGCTAGGCAGCCAAAAGAGCGCAACCTAAACCGTCTCCTGCTGCCAAAAAGCCTCGTGTAGAGGCTTCAAAACCGCCTGAAATGGAAAAAAGCGAGCCACGTAAGCCGCTTAGCATGGAAGACAAACTGTTGGATCTGCAGCAGAAGTTCAAAGGCCGCTGAGACCGGGCCCAGCAGCAGGGGTTCCATAAAAAAGCACAAATAGTAAGAAAACACTGTTTTTTCTATTGCGTTCCCTGGAGTCCCGGTATAGAGTTTGTCCTGCGAGCATTGGACTATAACAAGGCTTAGTTGAGGACATGCCGCATACCACCGGGAAAAACCGGCGGATGGCAAAAGAGCATGGCCCGCAAAGCCAACTGCCAGCTCATCAAGAGCTGAGCAGCAACGATCGAAACAGTATACGAGTTAAGGAACTTACATCATGAAAAAAACACTTTTAGCGACTGCTATCGTTGGCGCCCTGGGCGCTTCTGCTGCAGCCCAAGCAGCAACCGTTTATGACCAAGACGGTACTAGGCTGGATGTCTATGGCCGTATCGCCATGGGTATTGCTGGTGGTGGCCCCGAATTCAATGGTGCTGGTCAGGAAATCGATAACGGTGCTGAGTTCGTAGACGTCTACTCACGTCTTGGCCTGCGCATGAGCCACGAAGTTTCACGCGACCTGACTGCTTTCGGTCGTGTTGAGTGGCGTTTCGACGGTGACGAGCGTACCGGTCCGAGCGGTAACGGCAACACCGGTTTCAAAGAAGTTCGTCAGAGCTACATCGGTCTGCAAAGCGACCAGTTTGGTACCTTCCAGGCTGGTAACTTTGATGCCTTCTACAACCAGTTCGTTTCCCTACCGTTCGATTGGGAAATTGATCGTGGTTTAGAATTTGCTGGCCACCCGATCCAGTCTCGCGGCGACTCAATCGGTTACTACACGCCTGACCTGAGCGGCTTCACTGTCTTTTGCAAGGCAAACACTACAGCTCACGCGGCGACTTAGAGCCTAGCGATGGTTCTGAAGTAGCTGCGCAAGGTGGTGTTCGTTACGCTCAAGGCCCTGTGACTCTGGGTCTTGGCTTTGTAGACGACATCGTTGAAGGCGGCGGTAATGATGAAGTTCGTTACGGCCTGATCGGTTCTTACGACTTTACTGACCAGTTCTCTGCGCGTCTGGGCTATGAGACACGTGATGAGAACGATAACTACACGCCGAGCGCCACTGGCGAGAACGGTTTTGATACTGTAGGCCTGGGTGGTACTTTCACCACTATTCCTTGGGCTTTCGCTCTGGACTACTACAACATTGACCGTGACAACCGCGACGACAGCAACGCCTGGGCGGCTGGTTCTTACTACAAAGTTTCCAGTAACTTTGATGTGTTCCTAGAACTTGCTGATGGCGATGCGCCGACAGTTAATCGTGACACCACTCTTGGTGACCTGTCTGACGACGTATACTGGCTGACAGGCGCTCGTTACCACTTCTAAGCTTGGTTTAAATACCACGCTTAAAAGGTAACTGCCTAGCAGAACCAAAGAACCGGCCTCTAAGAGGCCGGTTTTTGGGTCAGAGTTGACTTTTTATGTGCTAATAAAAATAAGAACGTTTTTCCTTTAATAATTACTTGATATTGTATAACATTATCTGGCTGTGCAGCTGAGAAGCTAAAACAGTCAATAAAATTAGTGTATCAAGGGATTATTTATAATGCAGAAGAAGCAGTTGGCGGTAGCGGTCGCAAGTCTGTTAAGTATCTCCTCGGTTCAAGCCGCAACGCTATATGATCAAGAAGGCACGAAGTTCGATATTTATGGGCGTATCGCAATGGGGATTGCGGGTGGTGGCCCTGAGCTTGATAGCGCTGGTAGTAAGGTCAGTGACGGAGCCGAATTTGTAGATGTATACTCCCGTCTAGGGTTTCGAATGAGCCATGTGGTCACTTCAGATCTAACGGCGTTAGGTCATTTGGAGTGGCGGTTTACAGGCGATGAGCGCAACACGGATCAGGGCTTCAATGAAATTCGACAAAGCTATATCGGCTTATCAAGTAAGCAGTACGGCACCTTACTGGCAGGTAATTTTAATAGCATGTATGCCCAGTTTGTCTCACTGCCGTTTGATGTTTATCAAGACCGCGGGTTGCTATTTAAATCATCGGGTTTACAGTCTTGGGGTGATTCGATTGCTTACTTCACGCCTGAACTGGATGGTTTTACTTCTTTCCTACAAGTTAAGCACTACAGCGAGCGCGGATTAACGCCTGCTGAGCAAAGTGTGGATGGCTCTGATGTCGCGGCCCAAGGTGGTATTCGCTATCAGCAAGGCCCGTTCACGATAGGATTTGGTGCGGTGGAAAACGCAGTTCGTGGTGGCGGTAGTGGAAATGATGAAATGCTGTATGGCCTTATTGGCACATACGCGCTATCTGATCAGCTAACACTGCGATTAGGTATTGAAACCCAAGACAACAGCGAGACCTACGGAAAGGGGTTCGAAACGGTCGGTTTAGGTGGTACCTATTCCGCAGGCCCCTGGGCGTTTACTGCAGATTACTACAACGTAGACCGTGACGATGGTGAAGAGAGCAATGCCTGGGCAACTGGTGGTTACTACAAGTTTTCCAGTGCATTCGATGTGTTCATCGAATTGGCTGATAGTGATTCACCAAGTTTGCAGAGTAGTGGCGGTATGCAGGACATGTTTTGGATAACCGGAGCGCGGTACCACTTCTGATAATATTATTTATCAAAGGCTTACGTGTTTATGAAAAGCCAACCATTTTCCAATGGTTGGCTTTTGTGTTATCAATGCTCTTCAACATCTAGTGAACGATGCCGGTAGGTTAATAAATTATAGATAACTATTCGCGTTGGAATTTTTCATAAAACCGATGAGGTTGTTTGTTTACGTACAAGGAATTCAGAAAATGGAAGCCGTCTTAAAAGCATTTTACGAACAGCAGCCGAGTGCTAGCGTCCCTCAGGAGCGGGTGTCGTTTGGTACCTCCGGCCATCGTGGCCGTTCCATTGAGCGTACGTTTAATGCTTCGCATATTTATGCCATCACCCAGGCAGTGGTCGACTACCGGTGTGAGGCGGGCTATCAGGGGCCGCTGTTTTTAGGTTTTGATACCCACGCGCTTTCGCGCCCCGCCTGGGAGTGCGCGCTGCAGGTATTGGCTGTCAACAAGGTACCGGTGTTTGTCGAGAAAGATCACGGCTACACCGCGACGCCGCTGATCAGCCAGGCGATTCTGCACCACAATTATCCCGACGATCAGGTGGCGCCCGATGTGGCGCTTGCGGATGGCTTAATCATCACACCTTCGCACAACCCCCCGGATGATGGCGGTATTAAGTATAACTCGCACCACGGCGGCCCTGCGGATACTGACGCCACCGGCTGGATTGAGTTGCGTGCAAACGCTTACCTGCTGCGCCAGTTAGAGGATGTGCACACCGTGCCGGTTGACGAGGCGATTGCTCACGCGCAGGAGTACGACTTCACAGCCCATTACGTCGCAAAGCTAGGTAGCGTGGTGGATATTGCGGCTATCCAAGACGCGGGTCTGGCTTTGGGTGCCGACCCAATGGGGGGACGGCGCTGCCGGTATGGCAAGCGATAGCGGCACACTATGATCTGAACCTTGATGTCGTAAATACCACGGTTGATACGGCGTTTGCGTTTATGCCGCCGGATCACGACGGTAAAATACGTATGGATTGCTCAAGCCCGGCGGCAATGGCTAACTTGCTCAAGATTAAAGACCGCTTTGATATCGCTTTTGGCAACGACCCGGATGCTGACCGCCACGGTATAGTTGATGCTAATGGCCTGATGAATCCGAACCATTTTTTGGCTGTGTGCATTGACTATCTGATTACACATCGCCCTGAATGGGCCGCGTCGCTGAAAATAGGCAAGACGCTGGTGACATCTTCAATGATCGATCGGGTCGTGGCTTCCCATCAGCGCGAGCTGTATGAAGTACCTGTTGGCTTTAAGTGGTTTGTAGAAGGCCTGCATGAGGGCTGGCTCGCCTTTGGCGGCGAAGAGAGCGCTGGTGCAAGTTTGTTAACCCGCGACGGCAATGCGTATTCACCGATAAAGACGGCATAGTGCTGTGTTTGTTGGCAGCTGAAATTATGGCAGTCACCGGCAAAACGCCCAGCGAGTATTACCGCACGCTTACCGAGCGCTTTGGTGAGCCTTTTTACAAGCGTGTTGATACCGCCTGTTCACCCGAAGAGAAAGCGGCGTTTAAAAGCTGGGCGCTGAGAGCGTGACTGAGAAAACCCTGGCAGGTGACGCTATCACCGCTGTCTTGGTAGACGCGCCAGGCAATGGCGCTGCTATTGGCGGTATCAAAGTCACCACCGCAAACGGCTGGTTTGCCGCTCGGCCAAGTGGCACTGAATCGCTTTACAAAGTCTATGCAGAAAGCTTTAAAGGCGCTCAGCACTTGGATGAATTGATCGAGAACGCCAAGGTATTGTTGGCTGGTGTACTGGCCTGAATGTTAGAGCGACGCTGGACGCCGGAGTTATTGCCAAGATTTGTGTATGGAGTTCAGGCGCAAAGCTAAATACAGATGAAGCCCGACGTAAGCCCCAATGCACCGCGAAAGCATCGCTCAGCGTTGCTAGGGTTTCCTCCTTTATTCCCAATCCATTTCGGCAATGTAGGGGCTTGTTGGGTGCCCCAGTCGGAGGCGTACCAGCCTTTTTGTACGCATTGTTGAAAGCTTGACCACTCCCAGTCGCGAGGAGCGTTAGTCCAGCCGTGTTTTACGGGGTTGTAATGGATGTAATCCATATGGCTTTGCCAGTCGTGTTCATCACGGATGGCGTGTTCCCAGAAGCCTCGCTGCCATGCGTTATGGGTGCCGGGTGGGAAGAAGAATTCCTGTGAGGCGTATTTTTAATATCCCGCCATCGTGAAGAGTAGTCCGCGTCGCCTTCAGGCAGTCTCCATAGGCAGTGGAGGTGATCGGGGAGCAGTACGAACGCATCCATTACGAAGGGGCGTTCTTCTATAACTCTGCTGAAAGCATGCCCAAGGGCTTCAATATTGAGACGATCTGCCAGAAGGGGTTGTCGTGCGTAGGTGACGACGGTAAAAAATAGCAGTCGCCAGGAACATGCGTGCGTCGATAGGTTGTCACCCGTGCCTCCATGCAAAAATTGGGTTAAAGAGGCTCATTGTAGCGCATCGTTATTAGGGCCTACGACTTACTTAGGGTGTCTAGATTGGCTAAGTGTGACGGTGCGAAATGATTTCCTCCCTTTACACTGGATAATGCACCCATTGGGCATTGCTGTGTCTTCCTGGTTATTTTAAATATCTATTCCACCATCTTTATATCTAGAAAAGCTTCACAATATTATGTCCCCAGGGCGGTGTGCGGGAATGACCACGCTGTAGAGAAAATTGGAATCGTTATGTCTAACTCTCATGTGGGACGCAGGGACGCTTCGGCTCCTTCTCCTGAACATTATTTTGCCATAAAGAAGGTTGCAGTGAGGTAAGATGGTGAGTACCCACTATCTTTTCTACCCGCAGCAAGCATCTGTATGTTAAAAAAATGCCTTAAGTTTGATTCATTCAACGCGCATGTTTGCTACTTTTTGGTAAGTTTGGTAGCCCTTTGTTTCATTGATCCTACTCAGCAGATCCTGGAGTTAAGTAAAGTATGCATAAAAGGATAATCGGTGCGCTTTGCCCATCTGCTAAAAAAGCTATTTTCTTTCAGTTCGTTAAAGGGCCGGCTTCTGCTGGGGCTCTCCTTTACCTTGCTGTTGCTGATCGCGTTGGTGCTGGGCATGGCGTGGCAAGTCGGTAAGACCATGGTGCAGGAGACGAATATGTCACACCTGCGTTATGAAGCCACCTTGCTCGCCGATGAGGTCACTCAACAAATCGATATGCGCATTGAGGCGCTAGAGCGTTTAAGCAAAATGATAGGTCCCACTGATGATGCGAGCTGGATCAGCCACCAGCTGCGACAGAACGATAGCCTCATGGCATGGTTCGAGGGGATTGTGGTGGCCAACCGCGATGGAAGGATTATTGCCGACTGGCCCGCTATCGTCGGCAGGGTAGGGCTCGAAACTGCTGAGTTTGAGTATTTTCGTATGTTGCGCGGTATTCGCCGCCCCTATGTTAGCGAACCTTTCGTAGGCCGGGCGAGCGGCATGCCGATGGTGTTGGTGGGGTGCCGCGTTTCACCGAGCAAGGCGATTTCGATGGCTTTATTGGGGGCGTTCTTAGCTTGGATTCTGGTGGGATATTTAGCCGTTTAGCCAAGGTGCGTTTGGGCGAAAAAGGCTATGCAGGCATAGCGACGTCCTCTGGGAAAGTTTTATACCACCCTAATAGTTCATTGATTAATGCTGATGTGCCCAGTAAGGAATTTAACCCCTGGTTGGACTTGGCGCTGGATGGCTGGGAGGGGGGATGCCGTAGGTCAACTTGTGCAAGGGGAGATGGCGCTTCAATCCTACTCACAGGTCTGGTCTGCCGGTTGGGTCGTTGGTCTTTACTTGCCCATCTCTCAAGCGCAACTTCCGTTAGCTGATTTTATTAGGCAGCTATGGTGGGCCTGGGTTGTGCTGGTGTTACTCATTTTTCCGCTGCTTTGGTGGATGCTGGGGCGTGTGCTGTCACCCTTAAGGCATTTGGAAAAACAGATTGGTGAGGTGGGGTTAGGGCATCGTGAGAGCGTTAGCCTGGCGACTAAGATGCAAGAGTTGCAGCAAGTGGCGAGCACCTTTAACCGTGTGGAAGATGAACGGCAACTGCTGCTTGGCAACCTCCAAGAGCGCGAGGCGTTTCTTGACTCGGTGCTCAATGCGGCGCCTCAGGGCATGTTTGTCGCCAATATGAAGGGCAACATTACCTATATGAACCCCGCGCTACTGGAGATGCTGGGAATATCCACTGACGTACCCATGAAAACATGGCTTACGCAGGTTCATACTGACGATCTCGAGGGTGCCAAGGATATGTGGCTGCATAGCCTGCAAACCGGCAGCGATTTTGTCCGTCAGTTGCGCTTTTACGCAGTGATAATGAGCTTTGTGGCTGGATATTCATGCCCGTGTGGTTATGCTCTCCCAGGACGGCCATACCCTCGGTTTAGTGGGGGTTGTTAAAGATATTACCGAGCGCCGTCAGCAGGAAGCCATTCAGCGCTGGGAGGCGGAGCACGACCCATTAACCGGTCTGTTGAATCGCCGAGGCTTTGAGCGCCGTCTGGAAGAGGCGTTTGCCGACTTCAAAAACCAGCACGCCTTCCGCTCTTCTGCTGTTTGATTTGGATCACTTCAAGCCCATCAATGACGAAGGTGGCCACGCCCTAGGCGACGAAATGTTGCGCCGCATTGCCCAGGTGGTTGCCTGGGAAGTACGCCGTAGTGACCATGTGGCGCGCCAGGGGGGCGACGAGTTTGGCGTGCTGCTGCCCAGCTGTACGTTGGCTCAGGCAAGGAGAATCGCTGAGTCACTGCGACAGTCGGTCAGTGAAATCTCCGTCACCCATGCAGGCAAAGAGTATATGGTCACTTTAAGTATTGGTGTGACTACCTTTGATGATACTGATACCAGCGTGGAGGATGTTTTGGCGCGTGCCGATGCCGGCAGTTACAAAGCCAAGGAGCACGGGCGTGATGGGGTGGTGGTGAATATGCCCAATGATGATGTCATGGAGCTCTTTGATCAGCCCAAATAATCTCTGGTAAGTGTATGTTCTGCTCTACACATCAGGCACCACTTGCCAGTCGACAAATACTGCCCGGCAGTACAGTATAAGCAGGTGCTAAATTTAAGGCTGACCGAGATACCGTTGTGAACCTACTTGAACTGTTTGCCCGCACGCTTGATGTCACCCTGCCTGTTTTCGCGATGGTATTTGTTGGCCTGGGGCTTAAGCGCTTGAAATGGATCGATAGCGCTTTCGTCTCGACCGCCTCAGCACTGGTATTTAGAGCAACGCTCCCCACCTTGATTTTCCTCAGTTTGATAAAAGCCGACTTAAGCGTTGCTCTGGACGTTTCACTGATGGTGTTTTTGGCGCGGCAACGCTCGGCCAGTTTTTGCTCAGTTGGGCATGGGCGCACTACCGAGTGGCCCGCCAGGATCGCGGTATTTACGTTCAAGGCGCGTTTCGCGGTAATTGTGGTGTAGTGGGCTTGGCACTAGCGGCGGGTATGTACGGTAACTATGGCCTTTCAGCGGGTAGTCTTCTGTTGGGCGTGGTGATTGTGATGTACAACGCGTTCTCGGTTGTCGTGCTGGCATTCTACCAACCCGGCCAATCCACTGATTGGCGCAGCCTACTCAAACATGTGGCCACCAATCCGCTGATCATCTCGGTGTTTGCGGCACTACCTTTTACTGCGCTTTCGATCCCTTTGCCCTCCTGGGTGATTACCTCCGGCGACTATTTTGCCTCGTTAACACTGCCGCTGGCGCTGATTTGTATTGGCGCGACGCTCTCCGTTTCGAGCATGCGCGACAGCAGCCAAGTAGCACTCGGCGCTAGCCTGATGAAGATGGTCACGCTCCCGATACTCTCCACGTTCGCAGCCTGGATGATGGGCTTTTCAGGCGAACAGTTGGGTTTGTTGTTCCTGTTTTTCGCCAGCCCCACCGCCGCCGCCAGCTTTGTGATGGTGAAAGCGATAGGCGGCAATGTGTCATTAGCCGCCAATATCATCGCCATCACCACGCTGATGGCGAGCATCACCGTTACGCTAGGCATCTTCGCGCTGCGTTTACTCGGCTGGATATAGCGCTGAATAGCTCTGCTAAATAGCCCAACGCGGTTGGCCCTCCCTAAGTCGACGCGTTATACTACGCGCCCGCTAGTTTTAGACCACGTTTGTCCCTGTAGCTCAGTAGGATAGAGCAGCCGCCTCCTAAGCGGCAGGTCGCAGGTTCGACTCCTGCCAGGGACGCCAACGGGCTATCTTGAGAAGTCCTGACAAGGCCAAAATAAAGTCTAACACTCTGAAATACTTTATTTTTTACCCCTCACAGTTCCTTAGCGTTCCTTCCAAAGCCAGCCGCAAAGTGGTATACAGTAGGGTATAGACCCCTATTCGAGGATTCTCGGTATACCCTCATGGCGCTAACTACCCGTCAGATAAACGCAACTAAGCCAGGCACGAAAATTGTTACCCTCTCCGATGGCATGGGATTAGAACTTAGGATCACAACCAACGGCAGCCGTGGGTGGCGTTTGCGCTACACCCGCCCCAACGGTAAGCGCAACATGATCAGCCTGGGCAAATACCCCGAAGTGACTCTTGCAGAAGCGCGAGAGAAGCGAACCGACTTAAGACGGTTAATTGCTAAGGGTATTGATCCTGTAGAGCATAAACAGAACGAAAAGCGCGCTCTAAAGTACGCGTCAGAGAACACTTTCAAAGTGTTGGCGATGGAATGGCATGCCGCCATGGTGCCGCGCTGGAAAGAAGACTCTAAACGTGTCAACGACAGCAGACGTGTGCTTGAAATGTACGTGTTTCCGAAGGTTGGAGACCGCGCTATTGAGAGCATTTTACCGCTGGAGTGGTTGGATATCCTGCGCACGCTAGAGGATGCAGGCAAATTCGAGCAGAGGCGCCGCCTGCACGCCTTTTGTCGTGACATCTACCGCTTTGCCATCATTACGGGTAGAGCCAGCTACAACCCCCTTACTGACCTTCAAACGGCGCTCAAGCCCTACAAGCGGGGTAGCTTCCACCATCTCCCGCAAAGTGAGCTACCGCAGCTTGTGCGCGATATTGAGGCGTACGATAAAAGCCCCATGGTGCGCATTGGCCTAAAGCTACTGCTACTGACAGCCGTTCGCCCTGGTGAGCTGCGCAGGGCAGAGTGGGCTGAGTTCGATCTAAATGCAGCCGTTTGGAAGATCCCCGCCGAGCGCATGAAGATGGGCAGGGCGCACCAAGTTCCATTGCCTAGCCAGGCATTAAGTGAGCTGCGTTATCTTCACAAGCTGACAGCTCCCTTCAAATTGCTATTTCCTGGCCGTAATGACCCACGAAAACCAATTTCCGATGCCGCTTTTGGCATGGCTCTAAAGCGTATGGGTTATGAGGGCAGGCACGTTCCCCACGGCACCCGCCATGTGGTGGCCACCGGCTTAAAAGAGCTGGGCTACCCCAGAGAATGGATAGAGCTACAGCTATCGCACAAGCTGCCAGGGATCGAAGGCGTTTACACCCATGCCCAGCACATGGCACCGGATCAGCGACCCGCCATGATGCAGTTTTGGGCGAACTACCTAGATAACATTAGCGCCGAGGTTTAAATGCGACTCAAGTTACCTGTCAAATGCCCCTATTGCAGATCGGAATCCCGTATCAGATCTAGTCGAAAAATGACTGAGGGTTTTTATGTCACCTATCGGGAATGTAAAAACGCAAAGTGCGACGCTAAGTTCAAAATGAACGAGACCATGGAAAGCACCACAATCGATGATGTGGTGGAAAAATTCGGTTTAACGCGATTGAGCCCTGATGCATGTGCGCTAGTGATCCTGGAGCAGCAGCAGGCGGATAAGTACTACCCGTATCATAGAAAGCGCAATAACAATGATGCCGAACAAAACATGGCTCAACTGCTTAACGCGTGGCGAGAGCACGCGCTGCCCATTCTACATGTGCGCCACATCTCTACTGATCCAGAATCACCATACTCTCCCGGCCATCCTGGTGTGCTTTTTTAAGCCTGGCTTTGAACCTCTTACTAACGAGCAGATTTTCGATAAAAGCATCCCGGATGCGTTTTTACGCTCCAGTATCGAGGATTGGCTGTTAAAAGATCCATTCACCAACTCGTGGTAGTGGGATCGACCAGTGAGGGAGCGGTAGAGGCTTCAGTAAGAAGCGCTTCCAATCTAGGTTTTAAAGTCTGGGTACCTGATGATGCGTGCTATACCTTCGAAAAAACGGTTATCACTTTGAGATGATTAGCCCTGAATGGGTTCATGTGCATGCGATGACGAACCTCCATCAAGGTGAATCTACAGTCGTGGATACCAAGCTGGTTCTTCATGCGCTCGAGCAGGCCACTGCTACCAAGAGCGGGGTAGTAAAAGGTTAGCGTCGCCATTGAGATAGGTCAGCCGCTGGTGTCTACGTGTTGTAAGAACGTCAGTTTTTACAACAGATTAATCAGTGGTGATCTATCGCTTAAGTGACTGAATTTATAGGCATTAAAAAATACCCCTCCTTTCTAGCGCAATGTGCTGCGGATTCAACAGATCATGCAGCACATTTCTTTGTATATATATACAGTATTACAACAGCCGTTTCTGGCCGTCTCGCCTAATCCTCGTCAAGCTGGTGGTGTCTTGAGCGCAACGCTTGCTACGTCACCCATTAGCTTGAGGAAGTTACCACATGACACACCACACAAAGACCTTTCGACTCGCAGGATTACCTCTTTCGGTTGCTCTTGATCCTTATGCATCTGATATGCCGTTGTGCCGGGATCTTGGCACAACGCCTACCAGTGGTGTGCCTTACTGATAATCGTCAAGCTTCATAGGGCCATTAAGGCACTTGGCCGGAACGAGACCGCGAGGACATAAACCCATGACCGACACCACACACCAACCCAACTTCAAGACCGTGAACCAGATCCCGCTAGGCAATCGCCTGTTGCGCCGTAAAGACGTGGAGCAGAAAACCGGAAAGAGCCGTTCGGCCATTTATGAAGGTATTCGCCAGGGCACGTTTCCGGCCCCGGTGCCTATCGGTGGCAAAAGCGTTGCTTGGCTGGAAGAGGAGGTGGATAGCTGGATTGCCCACTGCCTGGAAGCGCGCAAACGTCAACGCCTGGAAAACTGCCCCACACCGCTACGCATGACCACTCAACCGCAGGAGCAACGCGCATGAACCAGTTTGAAGTCACGATCAACGGCACCACGCTAAAGCTGACTGCTGAGGACTTGGCGGCCATGTCTACCGCCATGATGGACGCAATGCGTACCCCCAGCGAGAAAAACCTTTCGTAGGGGCTCCACAGGAAACATATTCGCCAAGCTGGTGAACAACCAGAGTGGAAGTGCCCAACGTTTCAGCAAGCAATCCTCTACGGGCATCGTCGAAACCGACTGCTAATCCCCTAAACCCTTTTCGCAAGTAGTAACGCTGCTGGGCTAATGCCCAGTGGGTAGGGGGAAGTTTTGCCCAAAAAACGAAAAAAGGCTCCAAAGCTGGGGGCGATGGAGCCGAAGCAAAGCAAAAGAAAGGTGCCCATGAAGTCTATCAAAGTAAGTGAAATTTGCTGCCTCGAAAGCTTGCGAGGAACGCTAGGGAATGCTTATCATGGTAGTGCTGTAGCAAAATCTACAGCCGGGCGTGAGAACCCGAGTTCAAATAGGCGCTACAGCGCCCCTATCATTGCAGGCGCTTTTTTTCCGCCTGTAGTGCGTCGTTATGGCGGCTGTGCGTGGGCACGCTTCGGCGTGGCCGGTTTCCTATTTGACCGGTTTCTCACCCTGCGTACGGTCGCCTCCAATCGCGTGAGAACGGTTGTTGGTGACTCCAAAAATCAAATAGGAGTCTCACCCATGGCCAATCAAAGCCAAGGTGCGTATACGCACACCCAAATTTCCGCCTCGCAAATTTCCCCCTCGCAAGTTTCTACCGCGCTTATCGGTGCAAAACTGATTGCTTACCGTGTGAACCGTAAGCCTGAACAGCTTCACCAGTTGTTAGGCATGGCTCGCATGGCCTGCGCACTTAACGCCCTTTCTTACCAAGAACACGACCAACTCCTCATCGAGCTAGAGCGCCTATGCGTTGAGGGGGTGAACCATGCCTAATTCGTAAGCGATCCACAAACCCCATCTACCCAAGCTAATCCCATCTATTCACACTAATGATCTCTCGTTGGTTTTGGAGATCATCATGACCTGTGAACTCAACCCTACTCGCGCCTTTTGGCTTGGCCATCTTTACTATGCCTCGGCGCTGAACATGCCGCTAAGTGATTACGCCGCCTCACAGGCGTTATCTCTCGACGACCTGCTGACATGGGAGAAGCGCTTAAGTGTGCAAGGCTTGCCGGTACCACCACGCTGTCGCCCCGCCCGGTTTGTGCCGGTGGAGGTGACGACATGATCCGACCGAGTACTGATCTGACGGTGTACTTGTGCCGCGACCCCGTGGATATGCGCAAGCAAATCGATGGCTTGGCCTTACTGGTTCAGGGAGGCCATGGCGCTAAATCCGTTCGATAAGGCGCTGTTTGTATTCGGCAACCGTCAACGCGATAAGGTGAAGCTGCTGTTCTGGGAGCGTAACGGCTTTGTGGTGTGGTACAAGCGCCTGGAGCGCGAGCGGTTTAAGTGGCCAACGCATCTGGAAGGCGACACCGTGACGTTAACCGGCCAGGAACTGAACTGGCTGCTAGATGGCGTTAACCTGAAGGCTATGCAACCCCACAAAGCGTTGGATTTTCAGCAGGTTGGTTAGCTGTTTTGCTCCCGCTTCAGTGGCGTTTTTGGTAGACTAGGTGGCATGAAAAACGCCGATTCCGCCTCGCCAACGATCTCCCAGCTTGAGCGCAAGCTGGCCGCTGCCGACGCTGAAAATGCGCGGCTGTTGGCGTTGATGGAGAAAAAAGAAGCCCAGTGGGAAGCCAACAAACAATCGTTGTTTGAACAGTTCCGGCTGGCCTTGGAACGTCAATTCGGCCCCTCTACCGAAAAGTACCGTGTTGAACAGCGCGATCTGCTGATCAATGAAGCGGAAGTGGCGGTTGACGAGGAAGACAACAACGATGGATCGGAGTGCGACGCCGTCGCTGATGACGCGACTAGCGAGACCGCCACGCCTAAGAAACGTCGCACGCGCGGTGGGCGTGTTGCGCTACCGTCGGAACTCCCGCGTGTCGAGGTCATCCATGAACTGCCCGTCGATGCACGCCACTGCCACGATGACGGCACCGCGCTAAAGGTGATCGGTGAAGAGGTCAGCGAGGAGCTGCATGTGGTACCCGCCCGGGTCGAGGTGATCCGTCATGTGCGCCGCAAATATGCCTGCCCGACGTGCGAAGAGGGTGTCAAAACCGCCCCTGCGCCGACCAAGCTGTTGCCCAAGAGCAGTGCCAGCGCCACGCTGCTCGCCTATGTGGCGACCGCCAAGTACCAGGATGCCTTGCCGCTGTATCGGCAGAGCCAGATTTTTGCCCGCCATGGCGCGGAGATCCCCCGCAACACCTTGGCCCGTTGGATGGTGCAAGCAGGCGAGCGTGTCGCCCCGTTGATCGAGACGTTACGCCGACACCTGCTCAGCGCCCCCTTGATCCATATGGATGAAACAACGCTTCAGGTGAATCAAGAAGTTGATCGTCAGGCGAGTGCCACGTCCTATATGTGGGTGCAGCGCGGTGGGCCGCCGGGCCAACAGGGGGTCTTGTTCGACTACGCGGCCAGCCGCGCCGGACGAGTGCCCGTTGACCTGCTGGGCGACTATGCGGGCCGCCTAATTACCGATGGCTATGAAGGTTACGCCGAGATCGTGCGTCGTAATGGGATCACCCACGCGGGCTGCTGGGCGCATGCCCGGCGTAAGTTCGTCGAGGCCCAGAAGGTGCAGCCCAAAGGCAAAACCGGCAAAGCGGACTGGGCGCTGAACCAGATCCGTAAGCTGTACGGCGTGGAAAAACAGGCCAAGGCCCTCGCCCCTGAGGCACGCCAAGCGCTGCGTGACAAGAAGGGCAGGCCACTAATCGATCAACTGCGCACCTGGCTCGACAAGTCACTGGCCCAAGTACTGCCCAAAAGCGCGCTGGGGAAAGCCCTGCACTACCTGAACAACCAGTGGCCACGCCTGACTCGGTTCCTGGACGATGGCCTGATCCCGTTAGATAACAACCCGGCAGAGAACGCCATCCGCCCGTTCGTGGTGGGCGTAAAAACTGGCTGTTCAGCCAGACGCCTAGCGGCGCCCAGGCCAGCGCGGCGATCTACAGCCTGATCGAAACGGCCAAAGCCAATGGCCTCTCGCCCTATGACTATTTACAGCATGTCTTTGAGACGCTGCCGACCCTCAACGATGATGACCTCGACACGCTACTGCCCTGGCAGTGGAAAGAGACCTTACCGGTCTAAGCAGTGACTGCCTAGATGTGGTTAGTGGATCGCTTACCCTAATTCCACCCAGACCCCACGCCTTGAAGATGCGCTTTGCCTGACTGAGGCCGAGTGCCTATTAATCGACCCCCGCGCCGATCACGACGCACTGTTTGACCAAGCGGAAGCCCGCCTGGAAGCCGCTAGCAATTTAATGTTTACGCTTTGCCAACTGGATACGCCAGGAGTCAGCGCTGATGCCCGCGATTTAGCCAATGTGGCGATTGCGTCGCGCTTTCTGCTAGCTGACTCCCATGACCTACTCATGGCTGCCCGCCTCGTCGCAAAACGCCAACAAGCGCCTGCCAGGAAGGGGGTGCGCCATGGCTAAAACGACTATCCAAAAAAATCCAGCAGGTCGCGGCGGTCGCGCTGAACAGCGCTGAAATTCTGTTGGTTGAGTGGCTGCCCGATGGGCAGCGCCAGGGCAGTGAGTGGGTAGCCTGCAACACGGCCCGCGCCGATGCCTGCCCAGGCTCGTTTGGCGTGTCGCTGGTGTCTGGCAAGTGGAACGACTTTGCCGACCAAGACGCCCACGGCGGGGATCTGGTCTCCCTGCTGAGCTACCTGCGTAACTGTCGGCAAGTCGACGCCGCTAGGCTGATCGATGAGCAGCTTGGGCTAGGTATTTTTCAGCGAGCAGGCGCGTCTAACGCGCCGCTACCCAAGCCCTACGATGTGCCCACCAAAACCCAGCTTCGCCAGCAGGCAGACGCCGAGCGCTTAGCTGCCCAGGAGCGCGCCGCCCAGGCGGCGAAACGGCTTTGGCGTTCGGCAGGCCCCGCCAACCCTGCACACCCGTACTTGGTGGAAAAGGGGATCGAGCCTTACCACCTTCGCCAATCCGCACAGGGCCAATTGCTTGTGCCGCTGTACGCGGATGGGCGATTGGTCAATGTGCAGTGTATCGACCAGCAGGGCCACAAGCGGTTTTTGAAAGGTGGCCGTGTTCGGGGCGCTTATGCGCCCCTAGGCAAGGTGCAGGCAGGCCGCCAACTTTTTTATCTGTGAGGGCTGGGCCACTGGCGCAACCCTTCACGCCCACACCCGCGAGCCAGTGGCGTGTGCCATGAACGCGGGCAATCTTGCCGCCGTGGCCGAAACCCTACGCGAACGATACGACGCCCTGGATTTGGTTATTGCTGGGGATGACGACCGCCTGACCCCCGGCAACCCAGGCCGCACCGCCGCCAACGCGGCAGCGCTGGCCGTGGGTGCCCTGGTGCTGTTTCCCGTATGGCCACAAGACGCCCCTACCACACTCAGCGACTTTAACGACCTAGCTCGCTGGTATCGCCAGCAAAGGAACGCCACATGAGCGAGCAACCAACACGCGAACAGCAAGCGCACCTTGCCCTGGTGGGCAAGCCGACCGCGCCCAAGATCGACACCTTAGAGCGCCCCAGCTACGCCGTGTACGAAGGGCCAACCATGGTGGAAGGCAAACAGTACCGGGCGGGCACTTGGTATCACGGCATCAAGCACACCAACAGCGACGAGGCAGGCCAGCCGTTTGACCTATGGCTATGCGCGCCGCTGTACGTCAAAGCGGAAACGATCAATAGCGACGATGGTAGCGTTGGCCGCCTGTTGCGTTTCAAGCACCGCGGCCACGCCATTGAGTACGTCATGCCCATGGAAGCCCTAGCGGGCAAAGGGGAGGAGGTGCTTAAAGCCTTGTTGCGCCAAGGGCTAGAGGTGGATTACCACCAACGCCGCTATGTGCCTGCTTACATTGCTAGCTACCACGGCTTAACACGCATTCTCGCCACCACCACCAAGCCAGGATGGCACGAGCGAAGCGGGGCCTTTGTGCTACCTAGCCGGGTTTTGGGCGGTGAAGATGTGCGCTATCAGGATAGCGGCAAGGGCGCACTGCTGTTTTCAGAGCGGGGCACATTGGAAGGCTGGAAAAGCGAGCTGGCTTACTACTGTCAGGGCAATCCGGTACTGATCCTTTCGGTTTGCTGTGCATTGGCAGGCCCGCTGCTTTCAAAAGTCGGCGTGAATGGTGGCGGTGTGCATCTGGTGGGCGACTCCTCAAGCGGCAAGTCACTTGCTCAAGCACTCGCCGCCACGGTGTGGGGCGACCCCAGCCGCTTTGCCGCCTCTTGGGATATGTCGCGGGGCGGTATCGAGATCGAGGCATCGTCACGCAATGACACGGTGCTGATTCTGGACGAGATCAAGCGCGCCGATCCCAAGCGGGTAACAAGAAATGGCCTACGCCATCGCTAACGGTACGGGCAAGGGCACCATGACCCGCGAACGGGAAGGGCGGCCCAAGCTGTATTGGCGGGTTTTGGCTCTTTCCAGTGGGGAACGATCGCTGACAGAACACGCGGCCATTTCAGGCAATGCCGCCCACGCCGGGGCAGAACTGCGCATGGTGGATGTGAACGCAGGCACCCGCACTTATCGCGCCTTTGACGATGTACACGGCATGAGCGGGGCCACCTTCCATAGAAGGCTAACCACAGCCACAGCGCACCACTTTGGCATGATCGGCCCCGCCTTCGTGGAGCAGATACTCAAGGAAACCGATCCCGACTACTTTTATCGCCGGTTTGCTGAGGTACGGGAAGGATTCAACTCTGAAGGCCCCCAGGCGGGCAGGGTAGCTGATCGCTTCGCCATAATCGGACTAGCCGGTGAGCTGGCGACCACTTACGGAATTTTGCCGTGGGAAGAGGGCACCGCCGCCAATGCAAGCCGCCAGCTTTTCCGCGAGTGGATCGCCAGGGTAGGCGACGGTAACGCAGAAGATCGGCAAATACTTAGCGCGCTATCTGATTTTATCGCCATGCACGGTGATAGCCGCTTTTCCAATATTGCTGCTGAGCTACCCAACTCCAACATTAAGCATCGAGCAGGTTATTTCGAGATCGAGGACGGCAAGCGCCTTTACCTGTTCAACCGTGCCTCACTGACTGAGGCGGCAGCGGGCTATGGCCGTGACCGCGTGATACGCACCCTGGAAACGTACAACGTGCTAGCCAAAACCGACAGTGGCCGCCGCCAGAAAAACTACCGCCTGCCAGGGAGGAGGGAGCACGCGCTTTTTCGTCATTGATCCCGACAAGCTGGATGCAGAGCGAGGGGGCGAATGATGGATAGGCTTTTACGCGTGAACCTAGTTTCTGTGGCAACACTGGCTACAACGGCAACACCCAGCAACCATGCGGCTTGCAGCCGTTGCCTATTAATAAGAGAGGTGGCAACAAAGGCAACACATATCTTTATATCTATAGAGCACCTGATTTCGTCTGTTGCCGTTTTAAAAAAGCGGCTACAGGTTGCCAAAAAAATACCAATTAAATCAATGGTGTTACCGGTGTTGCCACGTTGCCCGCGTTTTTGAAATCAGTCAGGGGAATTATAGGGGAGTGGTTTCGTTCGGTATGCGAACACTTCCTGATTGTCTCCTTGCCGTGCCCCATCCCCCTTTCTGGCAGGCGCTTTTTTCCTTGCTCCTGTTTTCCCAACGGTGGGGCCTTGGCTCCACGTCTTCACCCTGCACCCCAACCGCCCAATGGAGGGCCTGATGAACCAACCAGCCACTACCACTCAACAGACCGACCGTAACAGCAACGAGGGCCAAACCATGGAAACCGCACAACTGGAAGCACAAGCACCCGCCAAAGGGGGCAAAGCGCCTGGACGTTCACTTACTTACTTCGATGCGCCCTACATAGCGAGTTGTATCTC
This sequence comes from Vreelandella olivaria, assembly GCA_004295565.1. GTDB lineage: Bacteria > Pseudomonadota > Gammaproteobacteria > Pseudomonadales > Halomonadaceae > Vreelandella > Vreelandella olivaria. The sequence continues at coordinate 1,606,796 of AP019416.1, forward strand.
AGAAGAAGATTTGCGCGAGAATGTTGAGATGGGCTTGAAGAGATACCTCACGCGTCGCCGGAAGCTGACAGAGGTATGCAATGAACTGGATAGGCTGAAAAAACGCTAAGCGCGCTAGAACAGCAGGGCGAAGAAGCCGATGGAGAGTGGAAGCAGAGCTTTTGAAAGGCTTTGGCAAACAGACTAAATCGATGCGCGATAAGGTCAAACAGAAAACCCAGGCTAAGCTAGAGGCCGAGCAGATCAAGGAAATGATCGAGTTACTTGAGCCACAGGCCCAGTGGATCAAAATGTATACCTATCTGGCGCGTAATGCCTTAGTGGACAATAAAAGCAGGCTCATCGATTTGGTGACGCATAATCGCCTAATTGAAGCTGTGGACGAGCTTTCCCGTAACACAGAGTGCATGGCCAAGTTAGGGGAGGTTGTGAAGTACCTGTTCGAGCGCATCGAAACAGATACCTGCAACGATCATGCTTACATGGCCACGTTAGGGATCGATGCCTGGAAGCAAAAGGAGCGGCCTATAAGGCGGTAATGAACTACGAAGACACCGCTCAACTGAATCGCGAGGTGAGCAGGCGTCAAATGTCGGCACTTGGCGATCTGTTCCTCAGTCGCATACCAGTCGATCACAAGCGGATAAAGCTCCCAGGAACCGAGATCCCTGAGCGCCTGCCGTTTGAAGACTATAAAGATGGCGGTTATTACTCACCCATCCGCTTCCCACGTGAGCTGAAAGAGCTTGAAGAAAAATGGGCTTCGTACCAAGCCTTGATGAACTGGATAGCGACGATACCGCAGCCTAGCGCTCGATCACGCCTCTCAAGCCGAAGGCCCCGCCTGTGCGGGGCTTTCTCGTTTCAAAGCATTAGCGGGGCATACAGCGGCACACAGCGGCTATATGGGATGGTTGCCAAGGGGTAGGCCCTCCAGGCCGCCGCACCCTACGGCGCGTTGTCCCCCACCCGCCTGCGGTGTTCGCTTGTGGGGCAATTCTTCATGCACCCTGCAAAACGGCCCAAAGCCCGCTATTGCTGGGCTGTGGGCGGGTTTTGGGTGCATGGGAGTCATGCAGAATCATGCGGATTTATGTGCCTTCAAGGGGCGAGATAGGGGCCACTACCTAAAGCAAGGCCACCGGCTGGAAAATAGTTAAAAGGACATTCCTGACAAGACCCTGTAGAGCCAAAGCCTTCCACAATGATGTGGCGCAGGATGGCCTAAAGTCGCAGCTAAATGGGTTGCACAGACGTAAAAGAATGGGCAATACTACTAAAAATAATTAAAGTTGAAATTGGGGTTGTCAGTATCAATTTGCTTGCGGCCGAGGGGTAAATCACTAGCAATAGTAAGTGGTGTCGATGTCATCGTTTGATTACAGAAGCTAGTAGTTTTCTGTTCAGTGATCTGTCCACCCCAACTAGCAGCTATCAACCCTGAGCGGACGTTCGGAGGAATTGAATATTCACAGGGGTCTTTAGCTCGCGATGCGCGTTTTTCTGGTGACGGTTGTAATATAAGTGCGCATATTTCTGGAAAAGTATGCTGTGAGTGTTGGTAAAACAATGGTTTATAAAAGGCGTTGTATGCTTATGCGCCACCCTGAAAAACTGGTCATAAAGTTAACGCGCATACGCATTACTCTAGCGAGCCCTTACGAGAAAAAATAGTATGTATCCTTTTCTATCAGTAGGTTAGGGGTCTTTTGGCAACATGAGGCTTTCCAGAAAAACGCGCATGCGCATTATTAAAACTGTTATGTATCAGCGCTGTAATTAAGTGGCTATGCATAAGTTATAGAGTAATTAGTGCCGTAACCATTGCACACTCTTTTGACCGCTTCACAAAGCTTATCGAACGAACTGTAGGCTGTTAACGGTAACCACCGGTATTTGATTTCGCGCCAAAGGATTTCGATCAGGTTCAGCTCCGGCGAATACGGCGACAAATAGACCAGATGAATGCGATGTGCCATCCAATCAATAAGTTTGCGCTGGAATGCCTTGGAACGGTGCATTCTGGCATTATCCAGTATCACGACGGCGAATGCGTCAGGGTCTTTATGTGCTGCAAACTGATCAAAGGCTTCTATAACGATCTCAGTGGTCACTGACTCGGTGGTCATGTGGTGAAAAACTCATCTTTTCTGGTGAGAAAGCCCAGTACATTCAACCGTTTGCTGTGTGGGTAGGCCGTGACTTCCCAGGGCTTGCCTATCGGGCTCCATGCATAAGGAAGTGACGATGATTGCGAGAAACCGGCTTCATCAAAGAAATAGAGATCGCACTCACCCTCATCTTCCCACTCCTTCAATACATTGATCATCTCTTGCGTATGGCGGAAATCTGCCTCGTCACGCTGTGCCCTCAATGAGCGGCGTATCCGCTTACAGCTATAGCCTTTTTTTTAACGCGCGCCGCAACGTGTCCTGGCTGACGACGTTGCCTGTCTGCTCCTGAAACTTGGCATGGAGGACAGGCAATTGATGGGGTATTTTTCAACCAGTTGCTCTAATACAGCAAGATCACTCTCGCTGAGAAGGTGGGGCGTCCTTCGCGAGGCTTGTCTTGAAGCCCTTCAATACCCTCTGCTTCCCATTGAGATAACCAAGTCGATACGGTATCGCGCCTGACCCCGATAATATCGCGAATCTGGTTAATTGTATGGCCCTTGTGGTTGAGCAGAATGGCGTGAGCCCGACGACGTAGCGCTCTCTTTCGCCGTACTGGTAGGCTTCATTTAAGATACGTTGCTGGTCAGGTGTTAAAGAAACAAAACGTAAGCGCCGAGACATGGTTCCGTGTTTTACTCTGATGGATCTTTGTTCTTTATACGCGATAATTTATGCATGATCACTTAGAATTTTGGCATTTCTCGAGAATACAAATGAATTGGAAAGATTTAATTAAATATTCCAGCGTACAGTTAAGGAAGCTGGATGAACAAGGAATGCCTTGTGGGATTGGTTCAGGCTGTTTATTAGATTTTAAGCAACATAGATTTTTGATTACTGTTTTTCATGTTGCAGAGAAGTCATCAGATTGGTGTGCTCAAGTAAAATTTAATGATGATATCCAGAAAATAGAAGTCCTTTTTTAAATAAATTTAATTATATTGGTGATTTTAGTTCTGATAAAAAATCTATCAAAGATGTTGAGTTTTCTTTCCATCCCGTAAGACCTGATTTTAAGTGTTATTTTCAAAATAGGAACTGGAAAGGAGAGACTTTAGAGAGTGCTGAGAGACCTGTTCTCAAAACGTCGGATATTGGTGAGCCTAATAAGTCCACAAAATATGGCTTTTCCGGTGATATAAGGCCAGAGATTATCTTAGACCAAAATACATTTATAACAGATCACCACACTTATCATGGTTTAGAATACGATAGAACTGAAAATGATCTGCATTATTTTAAAATGCCAGAAGAACATCCAGGTCATGATTTCTTTCAAGGATGCAGCGGTGCTCCAATCATTGGAGAAGACGGAAAAGTTGTTAGCTTGGTAAGTGGTGGTTCACTTGAAAAAATGAAATATATGGCAACAACCTATCTAAGTGCATAAGAACATTAGATCTGTTTATAACGTAAGTAACACATAACAAGTGCCGGCAACCGACTGCAAAGACTGGCGGTTGTTTTGCTAAAACCAGGAAAACAACCGCCAGTCTTTGCAGCAGCTGCGGCAGGCGTTAGCACCCTCAAGGAGTACTGAGTGATCTCAAAGAAAGAGCTAAAAGAACTAGTAATTGCTCTTGGTAAAAATATTTGTTCCCAGACTTTACCAACAAACTCACGTGGTTTGTTGTTACAGTTGGCGGAACAATTATTTTGACCCCAACTGCTTTTAAGCAGATATTTTATAACTGGCTGGTTGCAACCTTTAACTTGAATTCTGGGGTGCAATTCACGTTTGCAGAGCTAGAATCGAGTACAGCTGACTATACTTTGGGCTTTTCTCTCATCGCATTAGCATTAATCCATAACGTCGCAAACAGGTACTTTATTTATAAAACCGGTGACATCGCAGCAACCGAAGCAAAGGAGCTAGAGGCAGTAGATCGTGCACTGTTTGAAAGATTTCTAGCAGAGTTTCCCTCTAATTCAAGATCGGTGGTTCTTTTAAAAGAGCATGACTTCGGTAACTCCTACCATGACAACAATACCGACGAAATTGATCGCTTCGTGGACACATGGAATACCGCAGAAACAGAGTTTTTGGATCAGGAACTTGAGGCAGCTCGCAAAAATCTATATCAGAAAATGCATGAATTTATATATAGGCTAGCCCAAAGCTCTGGTTATATTCACACAGGCCCTATGCTGTCCGCTGTTCCCGATGCCTACCGTGGAGCTTGGGATTGGCCTGAACATGTCGATTTGCGAATTAAAGAACTTAATGATAAAAGCACCGAGTGCTATAAACTTCATCAGCAGTTCGTCATGCTTGGGCGGCGTAAGCTAAAGTGCTAACAAGGCGCTGCTGTCGGACAAATTTTCCGCTGCGCTTCAAATTTGCCGCAGAGCGCGGCGTTATATTCACAACCTGGCTTGGCTTGGTCACATAAGGATAGTTATGAGCAAAGGAAACGAAGGTGCTTTCATATATGCAGACGAGTCTGGACACTCAGGTAAAGAAATCTTTAAAGAAGAATCACCTATTTATTATCAAGGCGCTGTAATTTCTGTTGGTGAAATAGAATCGAAAGTCGCACCAATAATTCAAAGGTATTGCACTGAGAATGGGCTGGAAAGGTTGCATGGGTATGAACTTGGAGAAGAGGGAGTAAACAGCCTTTGCCTAGAACTACTGGAAGCCCTAGATGGAACTCAATGGAAGTTTCATTATACGATACTTCAAAAAGGTATATAGCGCCTACAAAATTTGTTGATACCGTTTTCGATTGTTGGGACAATCCAGCAGTACACCCCTTTTGGTATACAACAGAGCTATTCAGACATATATTATGTATATTGATAGATGACATGATGGAAGAAGGATTAGACGTTGAGTTTTGGAGTTATTATTTAAAAGACGACTTGGATGGTCTCATCAATATATGCAAAGCCCTATTGGAAAAGGCTCCATATATTTACGATAAAAGAGCATGTGAAGTTGTCACCGCTGGCTTAAGCTATGCAATAGATAATCCTGATATTTTCACCCTTATATCAGCCAAAGGTAAAAGTGCATACAAAAACAGACTCCCAATATAATAGCCTTTTCTAGCTTGTTAACTGCGACGCATAGATTTTGTAAAGAGTATGGCGTATCAGTTTCAGAGCTAGTGCATGATCAAAGTGATGAATTCAAAGGTACCATGAGGGAGTATCACCGTATGTTCTTCGGTGTTGATTTTGAAGAAGATAAATTCGGTGGCATTCCTCAATTTAAGCAGGTCGAATACGATTTAGGGAATTCAAAATAGAATCTTCAAAAAATCGTATGGTTTACAAGTTGCAGACCTTTTTTTATGGTTGATTCAGCGAGATATTAAAGATAAAAACCTTGAAGAAACCAAAGCCAAGATATTAGATAACTCAGATGACTTTGTTATTTCAAGATCTATGTCTCTAGTAATCATTAAAGCCAGGCAATTTCAACTAATGCAGCAGGAACTAACCACTGAGATGATAAAGGAAGGTAAAAAGCTAAACAAAAAATTGAAGCTAATCAAAAGGCTAAAATGGCAAAGTGAATATAACAAGGCGCTGCAATCGACTGTCAAACTATCATTCAAATTGCTGCGCAATTACGTGCCAGTTTTTCCAGCGCCTGAGCGCGGCGTTAAGCATCCAATTCGAATCTGGGAATTTATGAATAGTTCTAAGCACCCATTACAGCCTGATGCAACAATTCATAAGATACTTATTTCAACTACTAGCAGGATGGTTGGTGAGTTTATAAGTGATGATATTTTGATCTCTCATGCTTGGCAGAATTTCACAAATTCATCTGGTGCAATCAGGATGGAGGAAAATCCGGTATCTAGATCAGGTTTTATTATTGCTTTTCAAACTGAGCCATATAGAAAAGAAGCTGGCATTGCGATTCCTGATTACTCTCCTGTTGGAGAGATTGTGTGTTCATACTTATCAGTCTTATTTGGAAAACGGTTTGACTGTCATGGGTTGGTAGAAGGTAGCGGTTTTTCAATACCCCTGATTTGTCCGCATATAGCAGCATATGTAATCCAAAGCTACCGTTTAACACACATAAACAACGAAGCTGCTTCAAAATACCATTAAATCTTTCTAGCTTTTCTCCTTTATCCAGAATTTTGACAGGCTCAAATATTGATCCTGATTTCCAAACAAAATTGAATGCTGCGTGTAAGTTCTATATGCAGGCACTTCAGACTGTGGAGTATGAGCCTGAGGTGGCGTATCTACACTTAATTACATCAGGGGAAATACTTGCAGCATTTTTTAAATATAAAAGGAAGAAATATTAGATCAACAGATATTGGGTGTTCTAAATACTATTGAGAATGAGCTTGAGAACGGAGAGAAGATATCTAGGCAGCTTTCGAATCGACTATTGGGCATTAAGAGCGGGTTTGTGAAGTCTCTCTGTTCGTTAGTTGATCAGCGGTTTTTGAGTCTAGGGAGTCCGATGTAGAATTTGGGTTCTTTAAGGCTGATTTAATTGAGCGAAGTATCGGTGCAGCATACGATTTACGTAGCAAGTATGTTCACACTGGAGTCCCTTTTGGAAACTGGGTTCAGCCTAGAGGTCATTACACTGATCTCCAGCTTGGTCGCCCCGTAGTTGGTGACAAGGACTTCTCAAAAATACTAGAGAAGGCACCAACGTTTCTAGGCTTAGAACGTTTCATTCGGTATTGTCTGTTAAATTTCATTGCATCAAATGGTTTTCCTGAGATCTTGGAATATCGAGACAATGCTTAACAAGCGTAATCACGCGGAACAATTTTCCGCTGCGCTCCAAATTGTCCGGTGTTGCGGGCATTATATCAGTGTCGCCTTAAAGTCCGTTTCTGGGCGATCCTGTGTGAAAACACTCTGGCTGTCCTGAAGGATAAGCTTGTACGTTAAATCTGGAGCAAGCTTGCCATGCAACTACCTCAGAATTTACGAGAGAGCACCAATATTGATTGATTTTTGACCGGCGTGAGACGCTCCAAACGTTTTCACACGGCCTCGGCCGTAAGCAGTCCATCTGTGCCGCAAACTGAATCGCGAGTGGTGTTATCCAACGATAAGCCGTTAGCGGGTTGCAGATGGAGGTGTCTGGTATACGGTGTGGTATATTGGTTTTTTATATTTCATGTTAAGGCCATATAATTCAATCGCTTATTGTATTTTTTAAACTCCTGCCAGGACGCCAGCGGCCATTATATCTTAGCTTTTTCCTCGCCCTCCACCTTCATTTCCCCGTCCATTCCCCAACAACTGCACACATCAGGTATCCTCTGCACATGCCTATCCCCCGGCTATCTAATCCCAAGGAAGTTGCCCATGTTGTTGCCAAAACGCGCTGCCCTCACATCGCTCATTGCCATGTTTGCGCTACTGCCGCCCACACTATTCGCCCAGGATGCCCACATTGGCAGCGTGCGTACCGAGTTCAAGCTGCTGGGCCCGAACAACACCATTGAGGTGGAGCGCTTCGATGACCCGAAGGTTCAGGGTATCTCCTGTTATCTCTCCTACTCACAGATTGGCGGGATCTCCGGTGCGGTGGGGCTGGCTGAGGAGGCCAGTGAGGCGAGCGTATTCGTCGGCAGACGGGGAGATTGTCTTCGACCCTGCGGAAGTAGAGGAGCAAGAGGTGATTTTTAGTCAACGTCGCTCGGCGCTTTTCAAGAATATGCGTGTGGTGCGCATGCATGATGCCGAAACCCAGACTTTTGTGTACCTGACCTATAGCACCAAGCTGGTCGATGGCTCGCCTAAAAATGCGATTACGGCTGTCCACTACGGTGATTTAGGAGGCGAGCAATAATTGACTCGTGGGCGCTTAGCGCGGGTTGCCGAACGTTTGTGTCCAGTAGGTTGAGTAGCGCGACTCCGAATTTTCGGCTTTCGCCATGCCCATTTCGGTAAAGGCGTCATTCATAAGGTTGCGGCAATGGCCGGGGCTGTCTAGCCAGCCTTCCACCACGGCGGAAACGGAGGTGTGGCCCGCGGCGATATTCTCACCCACGGCTTGCCACAGGTAATCCTGATTGCCCACCCGTTGCTCGATACCTGCGCCCTCCGGGCCGGTATGGCTAAAGTAGTCGTTCTCGGCCATGTCCTGGGAGTGGCTGTTGGCCGCTGCTTCCAGCTTGCAGCTCCAGGTTAACGGCTCTGCGGCTTCAAACTGTTGGCCACCGCATTGGCGTGCTTGGCGACGCGCTTCGTTGACTTGAGACAGCATTGCCTGCTGCTGATCGTTGAGCTCGCATTCACCCTGATGATGGGTAGCATCATCACTCTGGGGCTGATCATTGGCCCAAGAGGTGGATGAACCCAGGAGCATGATGACGATCAGGCTGAAAAGCGCCCCGGCAGCGGGGCGCTTGGGTAGAAGTTACCCACCGAACTTCTCATTCTCACCAAGGTTCGGAGTGGCATCCTTTTGAGGTTGGCTTTGGCGATTTCGTAGAGCTGGAACGTCTTGCTCTCTTTGGCTTTCCAGTGCTCACCCATCTCTACTTTAATTTCCAACAGGGCGACGTCAGGGTCGTCTTTACCTTCCGGGAACCAGGCGGCGATGAAGGGGTTCCAGTATTTCTCGATCAGTTCGCGGTTATCGGTCAGGTTGGCTTTTCCCGATAGCGAGACGTAGACGCCGTCCTCCTGGTCAGAGAAGCTAAGGCACACATCGTGATCGCTTTTGGTTTCAAACACCTTTTCGGCACTGCGGCGGGTGAAGAACCACAGGGTGCCATCGTACTCATCTTGCACCAAGTGCATGGGCCGGGCGCGCGGTGTGTCGTTATCCAACGTCACCAGCATGCCGACTTTGATATCTTTGATCATCTTCCAGATTTTCTGCTTATGCTCTGGGCTGGACATAATTTCACTTTCCTTATGAAATGGGTTTATATGTGAACACGACCATCTTTATGTATATGGCCTGTATAAGGCTAGCTGCTATTTTCGATAACAGCAAACCGAGTCTCCTGCATGCCTCTCGGAAGATGCAGGCTTTTATTCCATGGGTTGCATGAGTGCTTCGAGCTCATCTGCGCGATTGGTCGTTTCGGTGAGTACGCAAGAGTTGGCACTGATCCGCGCCAGGGTGCCACCTTCTGGGTCGGCATAAAAATCACAGTTAGCCTCCTTATACGCAATCCAAGCTCGCTGGGCGGTTAGCAGTTGCTCTTTACGACTATCACTCAACTGGCTGCGCAGTTGCTGGTAGTTGTCGTTGAGCCGCTTATCTTCGCGTTCAAACTCTTCGGTAATGCAGGCCACAATGTCTACGGTGGTGACCGCGCTTTCCAAACAGGCATCATGAGACTGCCGGGCTTCTTCACCATAAACGACAGCACTCGCCAGTAGAGTAGTGCTGAACAGGCAGAGCGGAAGTAGGGAGTGTTTCATTAGGCTTTTTCTCTATTTCGGTGCTGACACTGGGTTAATGGGATTGGCAACTTCGTCATTGATCTACGAATATGAAGGGTAGTCGATGAAAGGCTAGGGACGAAGGAAGATCACAATGTCGGGATGTATGGGTAACTTATATCGCTACTTAGCAATGCCAGCAGTGCTGCTGCTCGCCGGTTGTGCCAACGGCGGGGTGGCCCTGATTCTGAAAACCAGATGACGCAATATGCCGCTGAATACTGCAGAAGCCTTAGCGGGGAGAATGAAATTCGCGAAAGCAGCCTGGGCACCGGTCGCTACTGCCGCTTGCCTGATGGCCGGGTTGAAAATGAGTGGAAGTTATACCGTACTGAGCGTCTCGATAATGACTAGTCGGCACCTTTGATGCCGCTGAGGTCAGTCACTGGATGTAAAGGGCTTAGCTGTTCTTGGCGGTATGTCTTTTTTGAAACTCAATCAGAACTGCTAGCAGCCCGCACGCCAGTGCTGGCAGTAGCACATCAAGCACTGAGTCTAACGTCCAGGCACGCCAGACGCCTTCAAACATACCGACCGGTAGCGTTTCACCCCACGCCCAGCCACGTTGAATGCCTAGCCGGTATTCGTGCTGCGCGATCTCGCGCCCGAGCAGTATTGCCAGCGGAATAACGCCGGCCACGCGAGCAGAGACAAACGGCAGTAGTGAGAGTTGAATAAGCAAAGCGATAATAACGTGCTCTAAATGTGTAACGTCCATTTCCATGCTCCTACCGCCTTTCCTGAGCCGAAAGGGCTCTGGCGCGAACATGGGCATCATACTCCCATATTCATGGTGGTAGGGCACGGGGCGTCTGTGGCGCCTAGTGTTTACCCGCCTTGGTTTTAATTTTGGGTGGCGTATCGGCAAGCGCTTTCTCTTTGGTGCGCCATTTAATCTTTACTTCCACCTCCTGTTTGTCGCCTTCATCACTGGCGCGTAGGGAGACTTGGAGCAACTGCTGGGGCGTCAGCACTAGCTCGCCTTCGCTCTCCTGGAACGCTAGCTCGCCTTTATTGATCGCATTTGCCAGGGTGATCAACAGCTCCTGCGTTGCCTGACGATCCAGCAGCGAGTCGTGGCTGAATTTGGTTTTAGACTTCATTTAGTGGGCTCCCACCCGTTTCCCTTTGAGGCCGGGGTTGAACACTTTTACCTGAGGGTAATCACAGCTAAGGCCGATGACGCCGCGCTTTTTGTCGATTAACGTTACCCCCACACCGCAGCCATCGAGCCCCTCGTTTTTACGCGAGTGGGCGTCCAGGGTAATATCGGCTTCGATATGGATAAGGCCGTTTTTAAGCGTGACCCGCTGGCCAAAGTGTTGGTTGATATGGCCGTGAACCAGCACCTGAATGCCTGCCTGCCGGGCGGTATAGGCGCCGCGGGGGGTAAGGGGCAGGTCGGCTTTACGGTATTTGGTTCTGAAGGTGTTGGCCAACGAGCCGTAATAGAAACTAAACAGATTCTGGTGCATCAGGTTTTGTTTGAAGGCGCGGTTGGCATACTTGACGCCGTGATTGGCGAGCAGTTCGGCCATATGGTCATCGAGGCCCGCATGCAGAAACAGAAAAGAGCCACGCTTTTTGACCAGCCGCATGCGGCGGAAAAACCAGCTAAACTCCCCCGACTTTTTCAGGAACAGCGAACGGCACTTCATAGCGGCGGCGTAGACTTGAGAAAGCGACAGGCCGTTTTTTGCACAGTGCGCTTCAAAGTTCTGGGCTTTGGTCGTCATCTTGCTAATTTCACGCGCTATGCCCTCATCAGTCAGAAACCCGGCGGCATAGAAGGGGAAGTTCTCGAACCAGTCGCTGCCGGGAAATAGCGCTTGTCGGCACGCCTGCTCGGACGGTAAGCCTTTGTCCCACTGGGTGTCGGCCAGGTATTGATCGAATACCTCTTTAAACAGTGGTATGACCTTCTTGCCCATGCGCACAAAGAGGTGCTGGCTACCGGCGTCCGTGTCGCGTTCCAGGAAAGCAGCCCCATCAGCAGGCGCAGATCATGGTTACCGGCCAGCAGGGTGACCTTGGCGTTGAGGCGGTATAAGTGGGCCAGGCTGCGCAGCATCATCAGATTGCTAGGGCCCTTATCCAGGCAGTCGCCGCCCACCACGATGTCGGCTTTTTTGCCGAATTTGGTCAATGCATATTCACATAAATGAGCACCGTCACGCTCGATCACCCCGGCGGCAATCAGCGATGCCTCAAAGGCTTCGGCATCCGCGTGGGGGTCTGAAATAAACACCACCGGCTTTTTGGGCCAGGAGAAGCCCTTTTCTGCGCGCGCTTAACAAAGGTACTTAGCGCCTCGTCATGATTGACCGAGCTGGAGTCGTCGGGCCAGGGCGTCCACTCCGTTGGCAGGCGAGCCAGGATGGCATTGTGATAGGGGTGGTCGGTCACTTTTGGAATAACATTGAACGCGGTCATGGAAGCCATCTTGTAGGTCGCTATTGTTTAATCGAGTGGGTCTGCCGACTGGCGCTGTTTCCAGTTGCCGTACAGTCGGTTCCAGCCTTGGTGATGCCGCTCGAAAACGACCGGATGACCATGAAACATACTTAACCGTTTAATATCGCTGAAGGGGATGACGTTTAAATGATAGCTCGCATGGCGAAGGGAGGCGCCGTGACCCACCACCAGTTGCAGTTGCTTACCCGCAAACCGTGGCGATGGCGCTAAAAGCGTTTGTAGATGGGCAGCAACCCGTTCGCCAGCCTCTAACAGGGACTCCGCGCCATCGAAAGGCAGTCTAAAGTCGCTGGTTGATTTCCAGCCCGCTGGAAGCGGCTCAAGGCGGGGGTCTAAAGCAACGATGCGCTCTATTTCCTGAACGCTAAGGTTGGCCAGCGCCCCAACGCTGCGTTCACAAAGTGCCGAGAAGCTACATAAACTGGGTGGTTGTATAAAAAACGGGGCTAGCTCTTCCCGGTAGATCTCGGCGGTTTGCCAGGCTCTTAACAGCGTCGAGCAGTGTATCTCGGCATTGAGCTGATAGCCTGATGTGGCTAGCCATGCGCCGAATTGCTGCGCCTGCTCTCGAACCTCTTCCGCACCTTTTTCCGTGAGAGGGTAGGGCTGCAGGGCGCTGGGCGTATTCGCCAGCTGTGCATACTCGCCGTGGCGAATCAGTGCCAGCGCCACCATCAGAGAATGCCCCTATTTTGGAGTAGCCCAATGGCCCGTGCAAAGTCGATAGCACCAGTGAGACGCAGCACGTCAACGCCCGCTAGGTGGTCGGCATAGGCCTGGTTAGATGGGGCTTGCTCGGCAGGGAAATGGCCATCCGCGCGCTGAAAAAACGGCCCTGGGCTTTTGCGTAAGCCCTCCAGGGACTCTGGCGTGGTGGCGATATCCACGCTGCTCAGCGCGGTGGACGCCGTGGAGTCTAATGCCCAGTCCAGCAGTACCAGGTGTTTGAGCGTACCGGAGAGGGCGGTTTTGTTTGCGCCGTAGGCGTTGGGGATCAGCACATCGTACTTCTGCTCGATATCCCATAGCTGGCTGCTGGGCAGGTGCTCAAACCGTGCGCGCTCCTGCGCGGGCAGTATGTCGATCAAGCGCGGGGAGTTGATCAGCGTGCCTGGATTAACCCGGGGTGTTTGGCGACCCCGAGAACGCTTACCTGGCCGTTTGCGGGCTTAAACAGAATCCGGTCATTGGAGAGAAAACGCGCCTGTGCGGTTTCCAGCGCTTTCAGCATCAGGGTGGATTTACCGCCACCGGAACTGGCGGCAATGGCCGTGACGTTGCCATCGATATCGAAAGCCGAGGCGTGGCCAAGCAGATAACCATGGCGTTGGTGATGATTAAGAAACTGGTTGTTAATAAAGTTGATGACTTGTGAGGGGTGCCTGGTTAATTCACCCACCGCGACCGGCGCCGTTAACGACTGGAACAGCACCATCCCGGTGCGTACTTTATGAATCCAGCGCCCTTGGGGCGTATCCACGTAGGCCTCTTTCAGGCCTAGCGCGCTGGTTTTGGCCCGCTTGACCGCTATCCACTCGCGGCCGCTGGTATCCACCTGCTGATCCAGTAGCCATACCGGTAGCTCTGGCTGATCAATGGTAGGGACTTCTTTGGGGAGCAGACCAGACGCCGTTAAGCCAGCATAGTAAACCTCCAGGTGCTCAAGAATGGCCGGCTGGTCGGCCAGCACGCGCACCGTTAAGCCATTGAACGTCAGCGGTAGCGCATAGTGACACGCGGCCTTGGCCTGAATGATGTGCTGGTCGTCAAAAGGTTGATCATTAGCCTGCCTCTGCTGTTGCTGCCTCTGTCTCAAGTTGGCTCAGCACATGGTCACCCAGCTTTTCGGCGGCATCGATGCCACAGCCTTTTTTGGCGCCGCTAAACCCGCCAAAGGCGGAGACCTCAAACACCACGGGGCCTTCGTCGGTCAAGGCAATGTCCACAGTGGTAAAGCTCAGATCGAAGCATGCCTGGGCTTTGCGGCCAAGTTCAATCAGTTCAGGGCTGGCGTCATAGGGTTGATATTTGCCGCCGCTGTGGATCGTCGTATTCCAGGCTTTGCCATCGCTAACGCGGGCATAGGTACACAGGTACTCGCCGCCTAGAAATACCATGCCTAGATCCTGTCCGCCCAGGTTAACGAATTGCTGAAGGTAAAACAGACCATGTTTGGCCTTAAACTTTTCAAGCTTTTGGGTGTTGGCTTTTTCACCGTCTGCCGCTTTTAGCACCACCATGCCGCGGGCTTTGGTTGAGTAGAGTGGTTTTAGGATCGCTTTGCCGAACGCTTGAATCGCCTCCAGCGCTGCAGCCGTGCTCTCGGTAACTCGCGTTGGGGGCAGCGGGACGCCGCCTGCCGCCAGGGCGGCGGTGCCTTCCAGTCGATTAATCAAACGGCTGACCTGGTGTGGGCTGCTAAAGCAGCGCACGCCATCCGCTTCGAGGTTGCTGAGCATGCGCAGCCGGTCGTCTGCGGCAGGTGAGTAGTCTTCGCTAATCTTCTTGATGATCACCCCGTCGAGTGCATTGAGCAGGGTGTCCTGATAGCGCAGCTGGCCGGTTTCAAGCTCCAGCACGACGTCCGCCATATCGACGACGCAGCGGTAGCCGGTGCGCTGCTCTAAATGATTCGCCAATACGTCGGTTGACCATTTGCCAGGTATCCCGATGACTGCAATCCGCTTATTAATCACTAAAAATGTCCTCTAGGGGAAGCCGGTACTTCTCAATATTTGCAGGGTTTAGAAGCGTTACGGCTTCTAGCAGGTAGCTCGCTCTAAGGGCGAGCCTGGTGGCAAAAGGCTTGTCATAAATAAAGCGTGTGGAGGTGGCAAAGGAGCGACCTAAAGCGATCGCCAGCCGGGCGTCAAAGTTTGTATCGTTATTCTCCTTGGCAAACCGGCGGGCAAACTGATAGAGCTGCCCGATTAATGCCATTAGTTCGGCTCTAGGGCCAGCATCCATAATGGGCAGCCGATAAATCGATGCCATCAGTACGGAGAGATCCTGCACATAATCAGAGTAGGAGGCGCGGTGCAGGTCAATAAAGTAGATGCGATTTTTGAGGTCGTCGTAGATGAGGTTATCGACGTTAAAGTCGCCGTGGATCAGCACTGAAAATGGCGCCCTAAGCTGATTCTCAAGGGGCTCAACCCGATCAATCAGCGCGTCAAAACTGGGGCGGGGCAGTCCGCAAATCGTCTGGTGTTCGTTAAACAGCGTCGGGTGCGTGTGGCGGGTTTCCGGCATGCGTTTACGCAACTGCTGCATATACTCGGCCTGGGCGGGCTCTGGTGTGCGCGAGCTCTTCCAGATTTTTCTCAACGTCCGCTGGAGGGTACGCATAAGCTGCTTGGCGGATTTCCACTGGCCGTTTAACAGCAGTGATTCGAGGGTTCGGCCAGGGAGGTGTTCGATGACCATCGAACCAAGCTCGCCCCCTTGCTCCACGTTGTGCGAGAGCACCGTGGGCGCCACCTTGGGGTAGACCCGCTTCCATTGATCGACCCCGTACAGCTCTTCAATGACTTTCTGGCTTTCACCCTCTTTGTAGACGGCCATCATATTGCCTGAGGCGGCATGCTCGGCTTTCAGTGTGGCGATGGTGCTGCCGCTGCGGGTAAGCGCCAGCCGCTCAACGGTAAATTCTTCGCTCTGGGCGGTCATCGCATGGGCGGCGTTTTGCAGCTGCTTGTAGTTCTGTAAGCGAACAGCGGGGCCAAAGTTGGCGGCGAGTAGCGCGTCGGCGAGTTCTGAGAGCAGGTGGATCATGCGGTGAAGCTGAAAATCCACCACGGCGCTGTCTTTGGCGCCTGAATTGTCAGGGGCGAAAGCCGTCGTTAAACGGTGGGTTATTTTGGGTATCCGACGGCCTATTTTAAGGCCTTGGCGAATGTTCGCATCGTCGATGTTAATGATCACCAGCTTCAATGACTTACCTACCAGCCGAATCAGCTTGGCGTACTCTTTTCGTGACTTATCGGGAAGCTGTTTTAGCGCCTTGATCGCGGTGAGCTCAAGGCAGGCTTGGCCAAGCTGGTCAAGCAACCGGGCTAAGCGCTCAAGGGATTTGGATTGTTGAAAACCCTGTCCATCGACTTTGCGTCGCTGCACATCCATGGCGACGGCAAGCTCGACTTTCTCCAGCAGTGTGCTTCTATAGCCTTTGCGATTGATGAGGCGCTGCGCGAGCGGTTCACTAGGCTGGGTCACATAAACTTCAAGTAACTCGAAGTGATTTTCAACTTCGAATCGTAGAAAATAGAAATGCTCCAAAATCGACGTATTGATACGCTGCCTCACCGGGATAGAGTGCGCTTAACTTACTTGGCCACTGTATTTTAGTGTAACCAGTATAAATAACCGTGCCGTCATTTACGTTACACGTTTCTTACAGTTCAAAGAGTTGTATGACAAAAGACGTTTTACCTGTAGCCGGCTGTGTCTGCCCCGTGCGCTTGACAGGGGCTGGGATCTACGCCTGGCCAGATACCGAAAAGCTCCCGAGCTGGGGCCGAAAATACTCTTCTTCAGTGGCGGCACGGCACTGAAAGGCTTTTCAGAAGTGTTGACGGACTATACCCATAACTCCATTCATCTGGTGACGCCGTTTGATTCTGGGGCAGCTCGGCAGAGTTGCGCCGGGCCTTCGCAATGCCTGCCGTGGGCGACTTGAGAGCACGCCTGCTGGCGCTGGCTGACGACTCAGTCACTGGCCACCCCGAGGTGGCGGCGCTTTTCTCTCATCGGCTAGCAGCGCAGGGGCGGGACGATGTAGCGGTAAAGGCAGGCCTTGAGCAAAACCTACAGGCCCTTGTCAGTGCCAAGCACCCGCTGCTTAAAGCGATCGCTGAACCCATGCGTTCGCTGATCCAGAGCTATATCGCTGCCTTCTACAAACATATGCCAAAGGATTTTAACCTCGCTGGCGCCAGCGTGGGGAACCTTATCTTGACCGGCGGCTATCTGATTCATGAACGCTCTCTTGATCCCATCGCCTTTCTATTTGGCCAATTGATCAAAACCCGCGGCACCGTTCGCACCACGACAGACGCCAACCTTCAACTGGAGGTGTTGCTAGAGAATGAGCGAAAAATTATCGGCCAGCACCGCTTTACCGGCAAAGAGATGGCTGAAATCGATTCGCCTATCCAAGCGATAAAATTATCCGGTGAGGCGGATGATATCGATACCCTGGATGCCTCCAAGGTGTGCAAAGAGACCCGTAATCTTATCGATTCGGCAGAGCTGATCGTCTTCCCACCGGGCAGTTTTTACAGCAGTGTCATTGCCAACCTGCTGCCTAAAGGGGTAGATAGGGCCTTGGCGAAGAACCCGTCAGCCAAGGTATATGTGCCGAGTTTGGGCACGGATCTTGAAACGCTTGGCATGACGCTGGTGGATCAGGTTCAAGGGCTCAATGCACACTTGTCTGGCACACTGGAGCCCTTGTCGTCTAAGCGCTCTTGCATTGATTTTTTACTGTTTGATTCGCAGCTGCTCAGTGTTTCTCCCCAACAGATTGAGACGATCCGCGATGAAATGGGAATACAAGTGATTGACCTGGATCTTGCGCCGGAGGATGCCGGCAGCCACCGTTATGATGACGTTAAGCTGGCTGAAGCGCTGCTGGGGTTGACCTGATATCCATACACTCTAGAAATTTTAGGCATTGCTATGCGTCTTAGTTATCAGGGCCCGCTGCCTGAAATGGTCGGATTTTTACTGCTGCCGCAGTTTTCCATGATGGCCTTTTTTGCGGCGGTGGAGCCGCTGCGAATTGCCAACCGCATCGCCCATCGCCCGCTGTTCGACTGGACATTGATCAGCGCGGATGGCGGGCCGGTGACGGCGTCTAACGGCATGACCCCTGATGGCCGACCAAGCAACGGCGGAGGTGCACCATCTGCCCTCGCTGGCGGTGTGCAGCGGCTTCTCTCCTGAGGCGCACCTTACCCGGCCGTTAATGGCCTGGCTGCATCAGTTGGATCAGGCGGGCTGCTGTCTGGGCGGTATCGATACCGGGGCGTTTCTGCTCGCCGCGACAGGATTGTTAAAGCACGAACGGGTGGCGCTGCACTGGGAGAGCCTGCCCGCCTTTCGCGAGCGTTTTCCGGGCATTGATACCACCGATGAGCTTTACGAGTTGGGTGAGCGACGCTTCTCCTGCGCGGGTGGGGCAGCGGCGATGGATATGGCGCTTGAAGTGATTGCGCGGCGGCATGGGGCGAAGTTGGCTATCGATGTCTCTGAGCAGCTTATTCATGACCGGATTCGCACCCGCAGCGATCAGCAGCGCATGGCGTTGGTGAAGCGCTTAGGCACGCATAACCGGCGGGTTGTGGAGGCGGTGGCGTTAATGGAGCAGAACCTTGAAGAGCCGCTCCCCTTGACGAGATAGCCAGCCGAGTAGACGTATCGGTGCGCCAGTTGCAGCGCTTGTTTGAGCAGGAGCTAAACGTAACCCCGCGCCAGTGGTATTTGCAGCTGCGCATTAAGCGCGCCCGACGGCTGCTGGCGGAAACCGATCTCGCGGTGTTGGCGGTGGGCGTAGCCTGTGGGTTTAATTCCTCGTCAAGCTTTGCGCGCTCCTTTCGTGCCCATTACGGCTACTCGCCTCGCCAGGTACGTTCTGCCATCGCGGAGAAAGACCTTTAAAGCGCAATGAATGTCGTGTAATGCCTGATAAGTGTCGCCTTATGCCTAGTAGTAAGGAGGCAGCCGCGCATACTGACTAAACCCAACGAATAAGAGGTTTAGCTAAATGTCTGCCACGACTATCTTTCCCAAGACTATCTCTCCCAAAACCATCTTTGCCAAGACCCTCTCCCACCACCAAGTCATTGTCGGTAACAGCTGGCTTGTTACTCTCTGCGTTTGCTGCCACTCCGGCCATGGCGGAGCTTGATGAACTGCGTTTTGGGGTGCCGCCGTGGCCTGGAGTGACGGTGAAGTCCGAAGTGGCCGCCCAACTACTGGAGACGATGGGTTACGAGACCCGCCAGCAGGATTTAGCCGTGAGCGTTATTCTGGAAGGCCTGACGCGTAACGATCTGGAAATTTATTTAGGCGGCTGGTACCCGGTTCAGACCGATATGGTCGAACCCTTGGTGGCCGACGGCAAAGTAGAAAAAGTCGTTTCCAATATCCGCGGCGCCAATTCGGGGCTAGTGGTTCCTCAGTATGTGTACGATGCCGGCGTTACCACGGTCGCTGAACTGGCAGAACACCGTGACCGTTTCGATGGAGAAATCCAGGGCATTGAAGCGGGCACCGGCATCAACGATGCCATTCTCAACGCCATCGATAATGACATTGCCGGGCTAGGCGATTGGCAGCTCCGTGAAAGCTCAACGTCGGCCATGCTGGCCCAGGCTGAGCAGAAAATGGCCGATGAGGAGTGGGTGACCTTTGTCGGCTGGGAGCCTCACTGGATGAACGTGAGCTTCGATTTGGCCTATTTAGCCGATAGCGATGATGCGGGCATTGCCTCCATTGAAAGCACGGTATGGACGATTACCCCTGCCAGCCTGGCGGACGAAGCGCCGGAGGTTCACCGCTTCCTGTCGCAATACGTGATCGATATCGAAGACCAGAACGAATGGGTACACGAGTATAGCTACGAAGACCGCCCGGCGGATGAAGTGGCCCATGAGTGGATTGGTAATAATCTAGACACCGTGGCTGAGTGGCTCGAGGGGGTCAAAACCCGAGATGGCGAATCCGCGATTGACCAGGTGCGGGCCCAGTTCGACTCTTAAATAGTTTAAAATAGTTTATTTATCCATCAAGCCGCTGCTTGAGTGCGTGGCAGAAATCCTGCCACGCACCGCCCATTTCGGGGAGCTGCGATTGGGCGTGAAGGGCGGCGTGTACCATCTGCGGCGCACAGCGATAGCCCACGGAGGCGCCTGCTGCTCGCCAGTTGGCCACTGCGGCTTCAATAGGCTGAGTTAGCGGGTCGTGCTCTACTGTCAGGATTTCCATGCTCTGGGCAGGAGGTCGGCAATCCCGCTGAGTGGCAATAATCTCAGGGCACTGTTCGCGAATGCTGAGCACATCGTGGCGCGAAAGCAGTGGGGCATCTTCACCCAGGCAGGCTGGCGAAAGTTCGCCAACGGGCGGGTAGATTAACCCCAGCGGCGGCGCTTCACTCAGTGAATGAGCCAGGTCGATAGCTAGTCGTCCGCCTGCGCTGTCACCCACCAGGGCAATAGGTTGAATGGCTGTTAACACCGTTTGGCAGTCTGCCAGCATGGTGGGGTAGGTTACTTCCGGTGCCAGTCGGTAGTTAACGCTGACCACTTCGCGCTCAAGCTGCTGGGCCAAGCTGGCGGCGGGGCCATGATGGCTCTCCGTTGAGCCGATGGTAAAACCGCCGCCATGTATAAACAGCACGCACCCCGGTGCTTGCTGCTGAGGAGTAAAGCGGCGCACGCTCACACCATTAATACTGCCATCTTCGACCCGCATACCGACCGGGTCGGGTGGGGCGAACGAGCGGCAGAACTTGTCGTAAGCGCGCCTTGCCTGAGGCAGGGGCTGCTCCTCCATTACCGCCAGTCCTACGCTAAAGCGCTGAATAAAGGCGTCTACGTTCATCGCTGCTGTCACCCTTCGCGCCGAATACCGATGGTGCGCCCGGCAAGCTCTGGCCAGGCACCGCGGTCTGCTTTGGGCAGCGCTGCAATGCGTTTTGCGACCGCTCCAGGAAACGGACTTGGACGCCCAGACGCTTGTTTCATGCCCATCAACATCTGCTCGCTGGTCGCTATCAGGTTGTCTTCTTCATCGAACAGGGTGAAAAAGACGTGCAGGCGCTTTGTGTCGTTATCCAGTAGTGTCAGGTTGACGTTTAGCGCTTGACCTTGGTGTGCCTCGCGGCGGTAGCAGAGGTGCGTTTCCAGGGTATAGATCGTGTAGCCGTAGTGTTCACGGCCCGCTTCATCCAGCCCAATGTGGTCAATCAGCGCTTCACAGGCCAGGGAGAAGACGCGGGCGTACTCCGCGTCGTTCATATGCCCGTTGTAGTCGACCCACTCGGGAGCGACCTGGGTTTTATAAATGATCATTAAATGCGTCCTTCCAAGCCTTCGGCTTCCGGCCAGTATTTATGCACTACTTCAAGCAGTTCGACCAGGAAGTCATCCCGGCGGCGGTCAAGCGTGGCTACTGAACGACCCGCGGCCTGATGTTCACAACCTTCTACCACTTTATCAATCAGTTCATCGGTAAGCTCCGGGGCTTCCAGCTTTAGTCCAGGGCAGTTTTAACGCCGGGCCGAACTGCTCCAGCATATGGCGCATTCCCGGTTCGCCGCCCGCCAGGTGGAAGGTCAAGAAAGTGCCCATCAACGGCCAGCGTAATCCGCAGCCGTAAACCACCGCCGCGTCGATCTCTTCAGTGGTGGCCACGCCGTCGTTGACCAAGTGGAGGGCTTCCCGCCACAACGCTTCCATCAAACGGTCGGCGATATGGCCCTCTATTTCACGGCGCACCACTAATGGCCGCATGGCGAGCGCCTGATAGAGCCTTTGGGCGCTGGCGATTTGCGCTGGTTGGGTGGCCTTACCGCCAACAAGCTCTACCAATGGCAGCAGATAGACCGGGTTGAAGGGGTGAGCGACGATTACCCGCCCAGGCGCTTGCTGGCACTGCTGCTGCAGGTCGGTGGGCTTAAAGCCGGAGGTAGACGAGCCAATAATAACGTCCGGTGCGGCAGCGGCATCAATGGCGGCCAGAATTTCTTGCTTAAGCAGTAGCCGCTCGGGTACGTTCTCCTGAATCAGATCAGCGCCATCCACGGCTTTTTCAATCGTATCCGCAAGGTTAATCGCTCAGGGCTGGCATCGGGTGTTAAACCGAGCTGGGTTAACGAGGCCCAGGCGTTGTCGATAAACGATTGCGCGCTGGCGCTTGAGGATCGGGGTCAAACGCCACCACGTCCCAGCCTTGAGCGAGGGCGCGGGCAATCCAGCCGTTGCCGATCACGCCGGTACCAATTACGGCTAAGCGGCTCATACGTCACCTCCTGCTGGGTTGCGCAACTGCAGATGCGCACGGGTTTCTGCAGGTGTCATTACCCGAGCGCCGAGGTTGTCAATAATGGTCGACGCTTTCTCGACCAGTTGGCCGTTAGTCGCCAGCACGCCTTTCTCTAGAAACAGGTTATCTTCCAAGCCAACCCGGGCGTGGCCACCCAGCAGTACCGCTTGGGCAACCATGGGCATTTGGTGACGGCCAATGCCGAAGGCGGCCCAGTTGGCGTTTTCTGGCAACTTGTTGCGCATGGCGAGCATGGTTTCGGTATCCGCTTCGGCGCCCCAGGGGATACCCAGGCAGAGTTGATAGAGCGGGTCGCCGTCAATCAAGCCCTCTTGCTGAAGCTGGCGGGCAAACCAGACATGGCCCAGATCAAAGCACTCCAGCTCCGGCTTGACGCCAGCGGCTTGCACCAAACGGGCGTGCTCGCGCAGCCAGTCGGCGGGATTCACGTAGACCATATCGCCAAAGTTGAGGCTGCCGCAGTCCAGGGTGCACAGCTCTGGAAGCAGCTCGCCCACCGGGGCGTGACGCTCGGCGGGCGTTTGAATATCGGTGCCTGGGCCGCCGCGGGTGGGGTCGCTTACATCGGGTATCCAGTCACCGCCGCCGCCCGCGGTAATGTTCATCACAATATCCACATCCGCCTCGCGAACACGCTCCATCACTTCGCGGAAATGGTCGGTCGAGTGGCTGATGCCGCCGGTTTGCGGGTCGCGAACATGGATATGCGCGATGCTGGCCCCGGCACGGGCAGCGTCAATGCAGGAAGCGGCAATAGCCTTGGGCGTGACGGGTACGTTGGGGTTTTTAGCGGTGGTATCACCCGCGCCAGTGACGGCACAGGTGAGGATCACATTGCGGTTCATAGCGTGCTCTCTAGTCAGCGGTTTATTCGCTGTCTAGTGTGTCGCGGTGTGTCGTAAAAGTTGTCAGAAAGCGACGTTCGCTATACATAAGCAGCTTTACAAGCTGAATTATGGCTAAATTGGACGCACAGGCTTGTCGTGCAAAGTAAAGAGAGTCAGCCCGCATGGGAGGTGGCATCAACGGAGTAGCGGCTACCCAGCCGATAGCGCATGGAGGGGTGCAGAAACTTAACGTAAGTGACGACCCGAGACGCACTCCAAGTTCGACGCATAAGGGCTAAGCAGGGCTCGTTCACATCAATATCTAGCGCTTTAGCGTCTTCTTCAGAGGGCAATAGCGCATCGACGATATGCTCTATTTCGTCTACCGGAATGGTATTGAGTAAGTAGCGTGAAGGTTGCAGTGAGTCATCAAACTGCTGGTGAATAAAATCGGGGGCCATGGTAGGCGAAACGTAGCGATCCTCAAGCTGGACAGCTAGCTCTTCCTCGTAGTGAACACAGCGCAGGTGGTAGACCGAGCTGCCGGTGGTTAGCTCAAGCGCTGAGGCAATGGCGAACGGTGCCGCGACACGACCGAGTTCGAGTACTTCACAGTGGTAACGATGGCCACGGGAGGCTATTTCGTCGGCAATATTGGCTATCTGTAATAAATTGGAGTGTGGTTTGCGCTCAGCGATAAAGGTACCTACACCGCTGGTTCGTTCTAAAAACCTTCGTTAGTCAGTTCCCTCAGCGCCCGATTTATCGTCATGCGTGACATGCCGAGTTCATTAACGAGTTGGTTTTCTGATGGGATCATGTCGCCAGGCTTCCAGAAGCCTGAGGCGGTACGATCCAATACAAACTGTTTGGCCTGTAAATAGAGTGCTTTTGGTGCGGTGACGCTATCGGTGCTGGATTTTTTCATCCACTACTCCCGTTATGGCTAAGAGCGAGTCGCTAGTGACGTCATAATAAGTCAATCAGCTAGGGCTAGGTTAATGTGGCATCGCAGTCGCTAGCGCGGCCAAGAACTGATCGTTCTGATCGCGGCTGCCAATCGAGACCCGCACCCAATGGGTGTAACTCGCTTCGAGCCAGGGTTTAACGATCACACCATGGGTCAGTAGCGCTTTATGCAAGGTGTCTGACGCCTGATCTGTTCTGAAAAATAGGAAGTTAGCCTGGGAAGGCACTACCGTTAGATGCATGGCTTTAAGCGCCTCGGTAACACGCTCGCGTTCGCGAATGGTTGCTTCAAGCCCCATATTGAGGTGCGTCTCATCCTGCAGTGCCGCAAGTGCAGCCACTTGAGCAAGACGGTTGACGTTAAATGGCGTGCGTAGGCGATCAATCAAATCGGCAAGCACGGGCTACTCACAATGCCATAGCCCAGGCGTAATCCTGCCAGGGCATAGGCTTTTGAGAAAGTGCGCAAAACGATCCATGGTGTTTGCTGTTGGGATAGTCGAGCCAGTACATCCGGGTAGTCGGGGCTCGCCTGGGCGTACTCGTAATAGGCCTCGTCGAAGACGAGTAGGGTGGCGGGTGTTAACGCATTAAGCAGTTGATCTAACTGATTGGCTGATAGTGTGCTGCCCACCGGATTGGAAGGTGAAGAGAACATCAGCATACGTGGCGGCTCAATGAGGGCTTCAAGTAGCCCATCAATATCGAAACGTCCGTCATCCAACATGGGTACGGCGTGAATATGCGCCCCAAGCGAGTGCGGATATAGCGTATGCAGACCGAAAGCAGGGGTGATAGTGACCAAGGTGTCACCGTGATCAAGAAACACCCGGCACAAAATCGCAATCAGATCTTCTGAGCCATTTCCAAATACCAGCCGCTCGGGTGCAACCTCAAGGCGTGCCGCGAGCGCATCCCGTAACAGCCCACAGGAGGAGTCGGGATAAAGACCGCTATTGATAATGGCGCTTGAGATAGCAGCGGCCACCTGGGGGGAGGGGCCGTAAGGGTTTTCATTACTACCGAGTTTGGCAATTTTTGACACACCAAAGCGCTTACCTACCTGCTCGCTGGAAAGCCCTGCATTGTAGCCTTCGAGTTCGCGAACTTCCCGGCGGGCGAGAGGAGTGGGGTCGAGAGGCAGCATTAGTTCGCTTGCTCCGTTGTGGTATGCCAGAAGGCGTTGCGGTCAAGATAGTTCTGTAAAAATTGGCGCAGGCGGGGATGCTGGGTGTCGCGGAATACTTCGCTGGGCGTACCACGGGTAACGATACTGCCTTGATCAAGAAACACGACGGTGTCAGCAACTTGGGCGGCAAAGCCCATCTCGTGAGTCACTACCACCATGGTCATGCCTTCAAGGGCGAGCTGCTTCATCACCGCCAACACCTCGCCCACCAGTTCAGGGTCGAGCGCCGAGGTAGGCTCATCGAAGAGCATTATTTTGGGTTCCATGGCCAGTGCCCGGGCAATGGCTACGCCGGAAAGCCGTGCGGGGTACTCCTTGGCTTTCTCGGCCAGGCCAACCTTGTCGAGCACTTCCATGGCGCGTTTTTTCGGCCTCGCTGCGCTTTAGCCGACGCACTCTTACCAGGGCCTCGGTGACATTGCCCAGCGCTGTCATATGCGGCCATAGGTTGAACTGCTGAAAACGATGCCAAGATTGCGCCGGGCCTGATTGAGGCGGGTGCGCCCGGCGTGCTGGCGGTGCCCCCGGTCATCGATTTCCCAGCCGAGTAGGCGCCCCTCGATATGAATCTCCCCTTCGTCATACTCTTCAAGAAAGGCCATGCTGCGCAGTAGCGTACTTTTACCCGACCCCGAGGGGCCAATCAGGCAGACCACCTCCGAGTGATGCACATCCAGGTTGATATCAGTGAGTACTTGATGTTTGCCGAAGCGCTTACCGACTGCGGAAAGATGAATAATGGGAGGCGCCTGATCCGCCCCTTTTGCGTAGCTTCGACCAAAGCAGCAGGGGTAGATGTGGACGACGAAAGGGAAAGCGGCATAGCTAGCTCCTGTTCAGCGCTGTAAGTAGGTGCCGACACGGTGTTCAAGCCACCTACCCACCCGCGAGGTGATCTCAATAAGCAGTAGGTAGGCGATGCAGAGAACCAATAGCGTTTCAATAAAGGTAAACGTGCGGGTACCAATGCCCGTAAGCACCGCGGTTAGCTCTGGAACGGTGATAATCGATAGAACGGCGGTCTCTTTGCATAGGATCGTCAGCATATTGACGATTGCTGGCAGGATCAGCACCAGCATTTGAGGCAGCTGTACGCGCCAGATAAGTTGCAGGCGACCTAGTCCCAAACACTCGCCGGCTTCTAGTTGCCCGCGGGGGACGGCGGCGAAGCCGCTACGAAAAAATCTCCGCGAAATAGACGCTGCTGTAGAAAGCGATGCAGAGCACCCCAGCGGTAATCGCGCCGAGACGTACACCGAATGAGGGGCCGCCGTAGTAGACCAAAAACAGGATCACCAAAAAGGGGGTGCCGCGTACCAGCTCGATGAACACTCTCAATAAAAGCTGCAGTGGCCGACCACCAAAGAGCATCAGCGCAGCGATAAATAGCCCCGTTACCAACCCCAATACGCTACCCACCAGCCAGGTATAAATGGTGACTAAAAAGCGCTCCAAATGGCGTCGGCATTGGCGGTAATAATGGATAGATCGAAAGTCACGCCAGACTCCTCTCCAGGTAACGCTCAAGCTGGCGTCCGAACATGGTCAACGGTATGTTGATCAGGCAGTAGATCCCTGCCAGTACCAGGTAGTGCTGGAAAAATAAGTAGTCTGAAGAGGCCAGGTTTTGGGCCACCCGGGTAAGATCCGCCAGGCCGACTACTGACACCAAGGCCGAAGCCTTAATCAGCAGTACCAGCTCGTTTACCAGTGAAGGGAGGGTGCTTTGAACCGCCTGGGGCAGCTCGATACGTAGCAAAATAGCTGGGCGACTCATGCCGAGTAACTGGGCCGCTTCACGCTGACCAGAGGGGATCGCTAATAGCCCGCCGCGTAATATTTCGGCGATATAAGCGCCTGAACAGAGCGAGAGCGCCATCACCGCAGCCACCATTGGGGAAAGATTGGGTAGCCCGAGCATCGGTGCCAAGTAGTAGATAACCAGTAGCTGCACGAGCAGCGGCACCCCTCGAAAGATAAAGATATAGCTGCCGCCGATGCGACGTAGCAAAGGCGTTTTGGCCAATTGCATGCTGGCAATCAGGGTGCCGATAACAAAGCCAATGGCATTGCCTAGCAGTGACGTCTGAAGCGTGATAAGGAGTGCCTTACCCAGCAGTGGCAGGCTAAAGAGAAAAGTCGGCCAGTCGAACATTGGCAAGATCCCTGGAGGTGAGGGAGTGCGTGCGGGGCGGTGAAGCGGTTGCCCCAGCACGCGTTGAAGGCAGATTAGATCTCGGGCTCAAAATCTTCGCTGGGAACATCCATCGGCGCGCCGAACCACTTGGTTTGTAGCTCGGAGAGGCTGCCATCTTCGTGCATGGATAGAAGCACCTCGTTGATAGCTTCAACCAATGAAGCAGACTCTTCATCGTTACGCGCCATATAGCCGAAGTAGGCGGGTTGGCCAAAGGGGGGAAGGACAACTTCAAACATCGGGCGCTGCGTCGCCGTATAAGCAATATTGGTAGCGAGTTAGCCACTGCGTCGATACGCCCAGCGGCAAGGTCGGCGTAGGTTTGGCTGTAATCAACATACTCGGTAATGGTGGGCGGCTCTGGCAGTTCGGCAGCAAACGCTTTTAGCTGTTCCAATTGGCGGTTCCGCGCCCACCGCCGGCCGCTTTGCCAGAAATATCTTCGGGCGTTTGAATAGAGTCATCGTCAGCACGTTTCAGAATAGCCACAGTGGCATCGGCGATTGGCAAGGTGAAGTTGTAGCGTAGTTTGCGCTCTTGGGTAATCATCGCCGGGCCAGCAACGAAGTCGTAGTTTCCAGCCTCAAGACCGGGGAGCACGCTGGGCCAGGGTAGGTCGATCCAATTAATAGAGACCCCGAGTTCACTACCTACACGCTCCATAAGCTCGAGGTTGAGGCCGCTCTGTTGACCCGCATCTAAATATGCGAAGGGGGCGAAGTGAAACTCTGTGCCGACGTTGAGTACGCCCCGCTCTTTGACATCATCAAGCAGGTCTGCGGAAGCAGAGGTGGCGGCTAAACAGAGACCAAGGGTTAGCGTTAGCTTAGAAAGTGACTGCTTGAGTAGATTGGGCTTGTTCATTGAGTACTGACTCCATGGGGCTAGGAACAATGTGACTGACAGCACGTGTCAGCCCTTCAGCGATGCAAATTTCCCTATGTAAAAGCAAACTACATGCCAGAAAGTGCTTACCTGTATATACATAATGGCTTTGCAGGTTTTGACCTCAAAATCGCCAACCACACTTTGCACAATTTGGGTGCGTACTAACTTCTACGGGGATTAGCAGAACTCTTGTTTAACTGGGCTATTGTTTAACTAGGCTATTATTTGACTGAGCTACTACTTAATTAAGTAACTTTCCAGGATTGAGAATGCCGTTAGGGTCGAGGGTATGTTTGAGTGCGCGCATAACCTCCAGCGCTTCAGGGCGGACACTGTGGTGTAAGAAATCGCGCTTGAGCAGGCCGATACCATGTTCGGCAGAGATTGAGCCGTGGTATTCGCCGACCAAGCGATAGATCTCAGCTTCGATAGCATGGCGAATCTCTGGTGCATCCTCGGTTAGCGAGCGGCCGTCCACGGTTAGGTGTAGATTGCTGTCGCCGATATGGCCGAAGTTGACGATGCTGATGCCCGGCCAGCGCTGCTTTAGCCTCTCGCCAGCCGCTTCGACGAAGGCGCCGATGGTTGGAATTGGAAGGCTGATGTCGAAGTTGATCGGCGCCAACTTGAGCGGGAATTCGCCGGTCGCCTCACGGATCGCCCATAATTCACGGGCTTGTGTCGTGCTGCTTGCCAGTACCGCATCTTCCACCTCGCCCGTTTCAATGGCGGCTTCTAGCGCCGTCTCCAGATGATTGGCATCGCCTTCGGCCTCGCACAACACGTAAAGAGTGTGGCCTGTGGGCAACGGTGGCTGACTATCTCGCCAGCCGCAGCTCAAGGTGTAAAAATCCTGCCACATCACCTCAAATGCCTCTAGCGCTAACCCTGCGCCGCGTAGGCGGTGGAGTAACGTCACTGCTGCCTTATAGTTGGGCAGCCCGCACAGTAATGTATGGGTTTTACCTTGGGGCGGTGCCAAACGCAGCACGGCGCGGGTGACAATGCCCAGAGTGCCTTCGGCACCGATAAAGCAGTGCTTAAGGTCGTAACCGGTATTGTTCTTGATCATGCCGTTCATCAAGTCGAGAATCCGGCCATCCGCTAGCACTACCTCCAGGCCGAGCACCTGGTCGCGGGTCATGCCGTGACGAATAACCCCATGACCGCCAGCGTTAGTGGCAATAGTGCCACCGATCTGGCAGCTTCCCCGAGCGCCAAAATCAACCGGATAGCGAAAGCCTGCATCGTTAGCCGCCTTCTGCACTGCTTCAAGCGTGGTGCCCGCCCGCACCGTTAGCGTGGCGGCGTCGCGATCAACGCTCTCCACGCCGGAGAGGCGGAAAGCGATACCGCGATGCTATCGGCACTGGGCACCGCCGCGCCCGCCAAGCCTGTCATTCCCCCCCTGGGGCACCACTGGGCGGTGATGTTCATGACATAGCCGTAGCAATCTGGAAACCTCTTCGCTACTGGCAGGGCGTACCAGCGCCAGCGGTCGACAGGCGGCATGGCCTGTCCAGTCGCTGAAGCAGGACTCAGGAATCGCCTCACCCAGCAGCACGCTGTCGCCAAAGCCATCTAGAAGTAAATCCATGAAAATGTCGTTATTGGAGGGTTCAACACTCACGTTATATCTCCCCTAGTAGTTACTCTATGGCGGCTTAATGAGTACATCGCTATTCCTCAGCGTAGAGCCGTGAGCGGGTAGCAGTGCCTCGAAGGCAGCGTCGGTGACGAAGCGCTGTGCGGCAACCAGGTCGGGTGCGAAATAGCGATCCCGCTCATAACGAGCCACGTCACTGCGAATAGTCGCCAGGGCTTCTTCTAGGGAGGGGGAGGAGGCTAGGGGCGGTGGAACTCAACCCCTTGCGCCGCTGCCAGCAATTCAATCGCCACCACGGCGCTGGAATTGAACGCCATATCGGCCAGCCGCCTTGCCGCGAAGGTGGCCATGGAGACATGATCCTCCTGATTGGCAGAGGTCGGTAAGCTATCGACCGAGGCAGGGTGCGCCAGGGTTTTGTTCTCGGAGGCCAATGCGGCGGCGCTGACCTGAGCGATCATAAAGCCAGAGTTGAGTCCGCTCTCTGCGACCAGGAAGGCGGGCAAGCCTGACAGCGCCGGATCAACGAGCTGGGCGATGCGGCGTTCCGACAGTGCGCCGATTTCCGAGATCACCAGCGCCAGTACGTCGGATGCCATCGCCACCGGCTCTGCATGGAAGTTGCCGCCGGAAAGTACATCGCCATTATCGAAGACCAGTGGGTTGTCGGAAACGGCGTTGGCCTCGCGCAGAAACACGTCGGCAGCGAAGCGTAGATGATCCAGGCAGGCGCCCATCACTTGGGGCTGACAGCGCAGCGAGTAGGGATCTTGAACCCTTGGGCAGTCCCGGTGCGATTCACGCACCCTGCCGCCAGCCAGCAGCTCGCGGTAGAAAACGGCTACATCCTGCTGACCAGGATGACCACGAACGGCCTGAATACGCTCATCGAATGGGGTATCCGACCCTTTTAAGGCATCCACCGTCAGGCTCCCTGCCACCACGGCGGCGGTAAACAGTTTCTCGGTGGCGAATAGACCACGGAGCGCCAGCGCGGTGGAGACCTGGGTGCCGTTGATTAGCGCCAGCCCTTCTTTGGCGCCAGCGTTAGCGGTTCGATACCTGCCAGCGCCAGCCCCTCAACAGCGGGCATCTCTCGTCCTTGATGACGCATGCGGCCTTCGCCGAGCAGGGTGGCCGCCATATGTGCCAACGGCGCTAGATCCCCCGACGCGCCCACCGAACCTTTAGCCGGAATACAGGGAAAGACCCGCGCATTGTAAAGCGCCAATAACGTTTCGATGATCAACCAGCGAACGCCCGAGTGACCACGCGCCAGCGAAGACGCTTTCAGCGCCAGAATCAGCCCCACGGTGGCGTCATCCAGATTGTCGCCGACCCCGGTGCTGTGTGACAGCACCAGATTCCGCTGGAGCTCGGTTAGCGATGCGCGTGGGATGGAGGTTTGGGCAAGCACGCCAAAGCCGGTATTAATGCCGTAAACAGTGCGGCCGCTGTCCAGAATGGCGCCGACCGTGGCTTCGGCCTGAGCGACCCGATCCCTGCTCTCCTCGTCGAGCGCGAGGGTGGGGCTGCCCTCGAAAAGTTCGCGTAGTGTCGCGAGCGTCATCTGGCCTGGGGAGAGTCGTTTTATAGATGTCATGGTTACCTCTATCGGCGCTTGGTTAGCAGCATGCCGTGATGAAAGTGGTAGTGATGAAGTAAATGTCTCTATTATGTATATACAGGTAGGTGGGTTTGATGCAAGTGCCAAAGTAGATGTTATGGCGTGATTCAATTGTTTTTAATTTTTGCGTATTTTGAGTGCGATATTTGTCTTTATGTCTCTTTTTGTGCATTTTTGTTTTCTTTCAGGTCTGGTTCGCCTCGTGGTATGTATATACTTATTGGTTATTTAGCCTCTTGGTGTCTTTTGGCACGCTCATTGCAAAATCGTCATTGCAAAGCTTTCACGACCACTATTGAAAACAAAACAGCTAATAGGATGTGCGCAAGTACGTTCTATTAACGTTAGGAGACACAGTCGATGAGTAACTCAGCAATGACCATTCCTCTTGTTGATATGCAGGGCGTACGGGAAGGGGACGCTCAATGTCTCGCACGGGCGGGTGAGGCAATCCATGCTGCCTGCACCCAGGTGGGCTTTTTTCTACATCATCAATCATGGGCTTCCCAGACGGTGATAGATGATGCGATGAAGGCGGCCCAGCGCTTCTTTGCCGAGCCGCTTGAGCGCAAGGTGGAGGTGGCGGTTAACAATCGCCACCGCGGTTTTCATCGCCGTGGAGGTGCGACCATGTACCAGGCGACTCTCCCTGATGAGAAAGAGTTTTATAGCTTTGGGTTGGATCTAGCCGAGGATGACCCGAGTGTGCTTGCGGGGAGGCGCTGCGTGGGCCGAACCAGTGGCCGAGTTTTATGCCCGAATTTCAGCAGGCGATGGATCGCTACTTTGTTGAGGTAGGTCGCTGTGGTGCAGACCTGTTGCGTGCGATTGCGGTGAGCCTAGGGATCGACCCTGAGTTCTTCGCGGCAAAATACACCAAGCCGTTGCAGCGCACCCAGGCGGTCTACTATCCCGTGCAGGCTGATGATCGACCGGCGGATCAGTTTGGCGTTGCACCGCATACTGATTATGGCTGCGTAACGTTGCTCTACCAAGACGCCGTCGGTGGTTTACAGGTGCGCGAGCTGGGTAGCGAGCGCTGGGTCGACGCCCCCTTTATTGAGGGCTCGTTGGTGGTTAATGTCGGTGATCTGTTGGCGCGATGGTCAAATGACCGCTTTCGCTCTACGTTGCATCGTGTCATCAATACCAGTGGCCGGGAACGCTACTCCATAGCGACCTTTTATGACCCCGACTATACGGCTCGCGTTGATCCTGCCGACCTTGGTGTCTCAGCAGCAGAAGCTCAATATCCGCCGGTAGCCGCGGGTGACTACATCTTGGGTCGCATTGATGCCTCAATGAGCTACCGCAAGGCTGCCGCATCCTGATGAGGAGCAATCAATGAAGCTACCTGAAAGGTTACGCTTTACCGAACTAATCCCCGTCGCTTGGCAAAATGGTGGTGGCGTGACACGTGAAGTGGCGTGCCAAGCGGGTGATGGTGAGTCGCCAGGCTGGCGGGTTTCGGTGGCTGAACTTGACAGGGAGGGGCCATTCTCGATTATTGCGGGGTCAGACGTCACTTTACAGTGATAGGTGAGCATCCGGTCACGCTGGTTTTGCCTGATCAGCATACTGTTTTGGCACCTCGGGAAAGCTTTATCTTCGAAGGTGAAGCAGCGGTGAATTGCTTGTTGCCTGAAGGGCCGAGTCGGGCGCTGAATTTAATGTACAATCCAGCAAACTGGCTGGCTTCTGTTCGTTGGCTAACGTCTGGGGGCCGCTAAGGCAAGCCCCGAACGTTGAAACACTTATCTTCGCCGTTGACGGGCAGGCGTGGCTGGTCGGTGAGTCGTCACGGTCTCTTAATGGTGGTGATATTTGGCACTGGCCCAGACCCAGACTAAGCGCTGCTGACGAGCTAACGACGGATAGCTGTAACACAATGACATTTGAGACGCTGCCTGCAACGCACCTGATTAGGGTCGACCTGTCTCCGCGGGTTTGATAACTCTTTTCAGAGTGTTTATGAGCGGGGTGGTGAAAGGGATTTGAGGAGAGCACGTGGGACGCCAACCGCCCCGGTATCAACAGATTAAGCAGTATCTGCTGGATAATATCCGTTCAGGACATTTTCCCGTCGACCATAAAATTCCCCCTGAGGAGCAGCTTGCGGTTACCTTCGGTGTCAGCAGGATGACGGCCAATAAGGCCATTCGCGACCTAGTGCAGGAAGGCTATCTGGTACGTCAATCGGGGATCGGCACCTTTGTGACGGATCGTCGTTCTGAGTCGCCATTGGCCGAAATTAATAATATCGCTGATGAGGTACGCAGCCGTGGCCACGAATACGCTAATCGTGTGGTGAGTTGCGAAGCGCTGAATGCTGACGATGAGATTGCCCTGCGGATGGGTGTGCGTATTGGGACTAGGTTGTTCCATTCGATTCTTATTCACCTGGAAAATGGCCAGCCGATCCAGCTCGAAGAGCGCTTCGTCAATCCACGCTGGGTGCCTGGCTATCTGGAGGCAGACTTCAATCGCCAAACCCCCAACGAGGTGTTGGTTGCCGCTTGCCCGATTACCGATATGGAGCACGTAGTAGAGGCGGTGCTGCCAGAGACGGGCGCGGCAGAGTGGCTGAAATTGATGCTGCGCTACCCTGCCTTAGTGTTCGTCGGCGCACTTGGTCAGGCGATCGCCTAATTAGTTATGCTCACCTGCTGCATCCCGGTGACCGCTATAAATTGCGCACCATGGCGCACTCTTCTAAGTAGTCGTTCTCGCAAAGCTGCTAAGCCGTTCTCACGCCAAACGGCTTAACCTATCTCACGAAACAGTTTGGTAAGCGCCTCACTGTTGGCCTCATCGAAGGCGTGACGCCGCTGCTGGATAACCCAGCGGCCTGCGACCATGACATCGCGTATCTGTTGCTTGGAACCGCCAAACAGCCAACGCCCTAACCGCGTTTCGTCTGTACTAGTGGCGAGGTAGGGGTCGCTGCCATCGAGGACGACTATATCGGCACGCTTGCCCGCTTCGAGCGCGCCGATGGGTTGTCCAGAGGCCTGGGCGCCTCCCGCCAAGGCATGGCGATAAAGCCAGTCGCCCACCGGGCGTATTTCGCTATCGTGCAGGCAGTTGCGCTGTTGGGTGGCCAGTCGCTGGCCATACTCAAGCAGCCGTAGCTCTTCAACCACATCGAGTGAGACATGGCTATCAGAGCCAATGCCCAGGCGCCCACCCTGGGCGGCATACTCCACCGCGCGGAAAATACCGTCGCCCAGATTGGCCTCGGTGGTCGGGCAGAGACCAGTCTTGCCCTGTTGTTGATGATGACGTTGGCCACAAAGCTTGCCAGGAATTAAGGCATTTCTATGATCATTGATAGAGCAGCTTAGGGTATGCGTATTCGGCATTTGATCGGAATAAGCGCAGAATTGC
This sequence comes from Vreelandella olivaria, assembly GCA_004295565.1. Lineage (GTDB taxonomy): Bacteria > Pseudomonadota > Gammaproteobacteria > Pseudomonadales > Halomonadaceae > Vreelandella > Vreelandella olivaria. The sequence goes on from AP019416.1 coordinate 1,641,610, forward strand.
TTGTTTAGTAGACAGGTTTCATACAAGTATTTTTATAATATACGTAACATGATGATAAAAGTGTTTATTTTTCTTTGAGTAGATAACTAGTAATTTTTTTGTGACATTCCTGACTAGACCTGTATATTATGATGAATAGAAAAGGAGACTGCATGATACAGGCTGCACCAAAGACCAAATCCGAAAGAATCGCTCGTGTGCTGGAGGCGGAAATTCGCTCTGGTTCACTGCATGATGGAGCGGCGCTGTCTAGTGAAAGCTCCCTGGTGGAGCGTTTTGCCGTCTCGCGTACGACAGTGCGCAAGGGGCTGGGTATCCTCGTCGCTAAGGGGCTCATCCGAACCAGGGTCGGAATTGGCTCCTTTGTGACCTATGGCGGTGCGGTGATTGATAACGGGCCGGGCTGGAGCCTTGCCCTATCGGATACTGGCACGCAGATGGACGCGCGGATCCTGCAGATCGTGCGGCAACCGATGGATCTAGCCGTCCAGCAGTTCACGGCTGAGTACGTGCTTGCTGTTGACCGTATCCGCTTTCGGAAAGACACGGGCCGGGCGCTGACGCTAGAACGATCCCGTGTGCCGTGGCGCGACGACTTTGCTCCGATTCTGGCAGAAGGGCTGGAGAACGGTTCGCTCAGCCAGACGTTGGAGGCGCGGCACCTATCTCCAGCTTCGGGCGAGGAGTGGGCCAATGTGTTGCCCGCTCTTACGCCTGAGGACGCAGCGCTGATGGGGCGTGCGGCGGGCGAGCCGATGCTGCGCTTGCGCCGGCTGACGCGCACGGTGTCTGGTGACATTGTCGAATATGTGGAAAGCCTTCTTGATCCGGGGCTTTTCGGTCTGCACATGGAGTTCTGAGGATGAGTGTAACGAATGCGAGATGGAACCGGGCTCGCGCGACGTTAATGGGGCTCGCAATGGGCGATGCGCTTGGGATGCCGTCACAGACTTTGCCGCGCAGTGCCATCCAGGCCCATTACGGCCGGATTGAAGGGTTCGTCGCCCCGTTTCATGGGCACCCAGTTTCCCATGGGTTGCGCGCCGCGCAGGTGACTGATGACACCGAACAGACGCTGCTGCTGGCTCGAAGGCTTATCGCCCACCCCGAGGGTTTCGACCATGAGGCCTGGGCGCACGACCTACTGGAGTGGGAAGCGGCTATTCGCGCCAAGGGACTGTCGGATCTGCTTGGCCCGTCCTCCCGCACGGCGATTGACGCGCTGTTAGCCGGAGCTTCGTCCGAAGAGTCCGGGTGGCGTGGGACAACCAATGGCGCAGCAATGCGGGTTGCGCCCGTTGGCATCATGACTCCACCAGAGGTAGAGACAGTAGTTGCACGGGTTGTACTGACCTGCCGGGTAACCCATAACACTGGTGAGGCCATCGCCGCGGCGTCAGCCGTCGCCATGATGGTTAGCTGCGGGATCGCTGGTCGCGATCTGGACGCAGCGCTGAATTATGCACTAGAGGCGTGCCGCTTAGGGCCGCTGGCCATGCAGTAGGTGAAACTGACATGGCCGGTCGTATTGAAACCGCTTTGTACCTAGCCGAAGGCGGCGACGAAGAAGCTCTTATCGCCGGGATCGGCACCTCTGTCGCCAGCCGCGAAAGTGTTCCTGCGGCTTTTCGGCATCCTGCGTCTGGCGCAGGGTGATCTATGGCGGGGACTGTTGATTGCCGCAAATGCAGGCGACGACACCGATACCATCGGAGCGATAGTGGGAGCTATGGCTGGTGCTTTGGGCGGTGATGTTCCTCCCGCGGCAGAGGCGCAAGTCATGGCGGCCAACGATTTGGACATCGATGCAGTCGCGCGGGGTTGCTGGCACTGCGCGCTGTAGATTGCGAAGAGGTCACAGGGTGAGCCTGCTGCTGCAGATGACTGGACCGGTGATGGACTTGACCTATAACGTCCGCGCCATACCCGCCTCGGGTGCGGAGGCGGAGGTTACGGGCTTTGCCATGGTTGTCGGTGGCGGATTCAATGCGATGGCCGCGGCGCATGCGGCTGGAATGGCGGTGCGCCTGGGTGGGTCAATCGGCACTGGGCCGCTGGCAGGGATCGTGGCAGAGCGACTGAAGGAACTGGGCATCGACTGTGCCCGCCCGGCAGTCGCAGGCCATGATCAGGGTGTTGCACCGTACTGCTGGAACCGGATGGAGAACGCAGCTTTGTTGGATATCCCGGTGCTGAAGGACAGATCACGGCCTCGGACTTGGCGAAGATCGAGTTGTCAGATGTCACTCATGTGATGCTTTCGGGCTATACCCTTTACTACCCCGCAGCACGGGTTGCCTTGGCCGACTGGGTTGCCGGTCTGCAGGCGGATATCACGGTGATCTTTGATCCCTCTCCCGTCGTAGCGTTGTTGTCCGAAGTGATCCTGCGCAAGGTCATGTCCCGCGCTGATTGGGTCAGTGCCAATGCCGCGGAGGCAGTAGTTCTGACCGGTAAGTCCGATCCGGTGGAGGCCGCCAGCGCCCTGGCCCATGACCGCCAGGGCGCTGTTCTGCGCAGCGGGGCAGTAGGTTGTGTGCTGGCCACAGGTGGCCAGGTGCACCGGATTGATCCTCATAGGGTTGAGGCCATTGACACCAACGGCGCGGGGGATTGCCACATTGGCTGTTTCATCGCCGAACTTGCTCGATCCGGCGACGCTCTGCGTGCCGCGCGTTACGCCAACATCGCAGCGGCCCTTTCCACGACACGGGCCGGTTCGGCGACTCCGCCAGAGCATAGGCAGGTTTTGGCTCTGATCTGATCCCATACCACCAATAACAAGGAGTATCTGTGATGAAGACAACATTGATTTCCCTTTCTGCGCTTGCTCTGACGACGGGCGGCGCCCTGGCGGATGAAATTCGCGTTTTAAACTGGCAGGGCTACGGCACTGACCAGAGCTTTTCCATCGAACCTTTTGAGGAGGCGACCGGCCATACAGTTGTGCATGAATATTTCAACTCTGAGCAGGAGATGCTGACAAAGCTGCGCACCAACCCCGGCGCCTATGACGTGGTAATGATTAATGCTGTCTTCACTCCGCAGGCCATTGAGGAAGAGTTGCTGGCGCCCATTGATGCTTCGGTCATCGAAAATTATGCGGTGCTGGAGCGCTTTGCGCAGGACTCAAAACTGGTTTCAGATGATGACGTCTACGGTGTGCCATGGACATGGGGCCTGACGTCCTTTGCTTTCAACACATCGGTGATAGAGGAAGCGCCCGACAGCATCGAGGTGCTGTGGGATCCAGCCTATGCAGGCCGCATTTCCATTCGCGACGATGCGCTTGAGGCGATGCAACTGGCCGCGCTTGCGACCGGGCAGGACATCAACAATATTGAAGACCTTGACGCGGCGGAAGAAAAGCTCGCGGCGCTGATGCCCAACCTACGAACCTTCTGGAGCAGCGAAAACGACTGGAACCAGTACATGGCCGCAGGCGAGTTGGACATTGCTAGCTATTGGTCCGGTTCGGCCGCCCGCTCCGCCTCCCTTGGCTTGCCGGTTGAATTCGTGGTGCCGAAAGAGGGTGCGATTGGCTGGCTTGATGCCTTGTCGATCCCAGCGACCTCCAAGCACAAGGAGGCTGCGCAGCAGTTCATTGACTGGATGATTGATCCTGAATTCTACACCCGCTGGGCTCAGGAGGGCGCACCTGCCTCCGCTAACGCAGATGCGGCGTCGGTTCTGCCAGAAGATGCGTTCAACAAACGCGTTCTGGGAGATCCGGAGGTGGTTGCGCGAGCGAAGTTCCAAGCGCCCGTCACGGATGAAACGCGCGAGGCCTATTTAGAAATATGGCAGGGACTGAAAGCCGCCCAGTAAACGTCAAAATTGACCCCGATACAGGGTACGGCAATCGATATGCTTCCGTAAAATATAAAAAAGGAAGGAGATTGAATGGCTCAACCCACCGCTCCGCTGGATCGGAGGCGCCTGTTCGCGCTTCTGTCGCCCGCCTATCTTTGGTTGCTGGTCGCGGTGTTCCTGCCGCTTTCGGCTATGCTGTTCTTCAGCTTTCTGACCGACCTGCCTCATGATGCCCCCGGACTGGGGGGCACGCTGGGCAATTACAACCAGTTCCTGATGAACCCGACCTACTCCACGCTGCTGTGGAAATCGCTGAAGCTGGGTTTTACCGTCACTCTGGTCTGCATCCTGATCGGCTATCCCTGCGCGTTGGTGCTGGCCCGGACGATCAAGGGCCGCGTGCGCGAAACTCTGTTCCTGTTGGTGATCCTGCCGTTCTGGCCCAATTCGCTTGTCCGGATCTTCTCATGGGCCATCGTACTGCGCGGCAACGGCGTGCTGGAACGGGGACTTGAGTTCATTATGCCCTTCGACATACAACTGAATCTGATGTTCACGACCGAAGCCGTGGTGATCGGGCTGGTGCACAGCTTCCTGCCATATGTGATTCTGACCTCGTATCTCGCGCTGCAGGCCATCGATGACGACATCGTGGATGCGGCACGCTCCATGAGCGCTTCGCGGATGACGATCCTGTGGCGGCTGTTGTTGCCACTGTCGCTGCCGGGGCTACTGGCGGGCGCCGTTTTGGTCTTCGTGCCGGTGGTCGGATCGTTCATGGAGCCACGCATTTTGGGTGGCCGGATGGGTACCTATTTTGGCACGGTGATCGAGGATCAATTCGTTGCCGTCTACAACTGGCCGTTGGGCGCGGCGCTGTCGTTCATCCTGTTGGCCGTGGTGCTACTGGTTCTTGCGTTGTCCAGCCCGATTCTAAAAGGGCCAGAACATGAAGGGTTCCGTTCTTTCGCTGATCGGTCGCTTCTGGCTGGTGCTGATCCTCGTGTTCCTTTACGCGCCGATCCTTGTTATGGCGATGATGTCCTTTAACGCCTCGCCGTTCTATCAACTGCCGTTCAAATTCTCGACGGAATGGTATGAACAGATGAGTGGGAACCAGCAGATCATCGCGGCCGCCATCCGTTCGATGCTGATCGCGCTGGCAACGACGGTGATCGCCACAGCGCTTGGCACGGCCGCCTCAATCGCGCTGTTCCGCTATGAATTTCCGGGCAAACGCGTATTCCAGGTGCTGTTGTTCCCGCCTATCGCCATTCCGTGGCTGATCACGGGCACCGCCATGCTTATCTTCTTTTCGCCATCGGTATCGGGCGGGGCACGCCTGCGGTCATCATTGGCCACGTCGCGCTTGCCCTACCGTATGTCATCGTCACCGTCACCGCGCGCCTGTCGAGCTTTGACATCACGCTGGAAGAAGCCGCCCGTTCCATGGGAGCCACTGGCTGGACAGTGTTGCGGCGCGTAACTCTGCCATGGATAGCGCCAGGTGTCGTGGCAGGGTCGCTTTTGCTTTTGCCGTCAGCTTTGACCAGTTCGTGGTCAGCTATTTCCTGTCGGAACCGGGCGACAGCACGTTGCCTGTCCTGATCTACACCGCCATCCGCAAGGGGTTCACCCCGGAAATCAACGCGATTTCTACTATCATCATCACCCTGTCGATGCTGATCATGTTTCTTGCCACCCGCTATTCCAAATTCGGAGGAGAACGCTGATGTCGCTCGTCGATGTGCGGAACGTCACGAAAAAATTCGGCCAGGCGATTGCACTGGACGATGTGTCGATCACTTTTGAAGACGGCGGTTTCTTTGGCTTGCTTATCCGTCGGGATCGGGCAAGACGACGCTGCTGCGCACCATCGCAGGGTTCCATTACCCCGAAGGCGGCAGCATCCGCATCGGGGATCGGAGCGTGGAAAGATCCCGGTGGAAGAGCGCGACATCGGAATGATGTTCCAGAACTACGCGCTGTTTCCCAACATGAGCGTTGCTGACAACGTGGGTTTCGGTTTGCGGGTTCGCAAAGTGGGCGCAGCAGAGGAAAACGTCGGATCGCCGAGGTGCTGGATCTCGTGCAGCTTGGTGCGATGGCTGGACGTCGCCCGAGCCAGCTTTCGGGTGGGCAGCGGCAGAGGGTGGCTCTGGCACGGGCCATCGTGACCAATCCCGTTCTGCTACTGGATGAGCCGCTGTCGGCTCTGGACAAATCGCTGCGGATCGACATGCAGATCGAACTTAAACGCATCCAGCGTGAAATCGGCATCACCACGATCTTTGTCACCCATGATCAGGAAGAGGCGCTGACATTGTCGGATCGCATCGGCATCCTGCGGGCAGGGCGTATCGTGCAGTCAGGCTCCCCGCGAGGTGTATGACCACCCCAAAGACGCCTTTTCCGCGGGGTTCCTGGGAGAGGCGAATTGGCTACCGGAAAGCCGTCTGGGCAGTCTTTCCCTCCCGGGTGATCCCGCTGGACGCAGCTTTGCCGTTCGACCCGAAGCGCTGACAATCGGCGCGGTTCCAGAGGGTGGGCGCAATTCTATTCGGGGCGGCTGACTCAGCGCGTTTTTGCCGGGGCTATGGCTACCTGTCTGATTGATGTCGATGGACAGCAGTGGAAGCTGGTCGCGCGGGACAGGGATATCCCCGAACTGCCGCGGGATGGCAATGTCTGGCTAAGTTGGTCACCAGAGGACACTATTTCGGTGCCAGCATGAACGATTGGCTTCTCGTCATCGATATGCAGCTAGGTTTTGGCCATGCCGCTAGTCCATGGTGCACGCCAGGATACGAAGATTGCGCCAAGCGGATTGCGCAAATGGTCACGCACTATGGCGAACGGGTACTATTCACTCGATTTGTCCCGTCAGAGATGCCGGAGGGCGCGTGGCGCGATTACTACGCGCACTGGTTCTTTGCACTAGAGACCGATAACGCGTGGTTGTGGGAGGTCGATCCGCGTTGGCGTGATTGTCCTTCGTTTACCAGCCCTCGCTTTGCCAAATGGCGGGAGGCGTCGGAGCGCCTACACCCTGAGGCAGCAATTACTCTTTGCGGTGTGGCGACGGACTGCTGCGTATTGGGTACAGCGGTAGAGGCCGTGGATGCAGGACGCCATGTGCGACTGGTAGAAGATGCCTGCGCGGCAAGAAGTGTTGAGCTACATAGGGCTGCGGTAGCCGTTATGGCCGACCGTGCCCCTATGTTAACCGTAACAAAGACGGGCCTTGTGCTGGCGGGAGCCGGATCCCCGTCGCCGTTCAACGCATTATCAGATGAGAAGGCGCCCGGCGGCAGTGATCGCCTTCTCTTGGCACGGTGACAAAAGAATGATGGTCAAGGAGCATCATTATAAATGCGAATGCCGACAGAGTCGGTAATGCGACTGTGGTGCAATCCTGTTCGCTCAGACCACAGGAAAAGCTGAGGCGTACTTGACACCAATTCACTCTAAGCGACATCAAATATTGTATACGTCTTAGTTACCAGGGCCGCTGCCTAAAATGGTGGGATTTTTGCTATTGCCACAGTTTTCGATGCTGGCGTTCTTTGCGGCGGCAGGAGCCGCTGCCAACCGCCAACCGCCAACCGCCAACCGCCAACCGCCAACCGCCAACCGCCAACCGCATTGCCCGCTGTCCGGTAATCGCTGGCTAGAGCGCCTGAGGCGATCACTGCCATGACGTAGTAGTCCACGGCGCCCGAGCAGGTTGCGAGCGGTGGTCGCCATTTGATGGAAGAGGGGCGTTGTCTTGCCATCGATAGGCAGCGGTACAAAGAACACTAGGATGCCTAACAGGTTGGGCACCTGCAGCTTGAATAGGGTTGCGGTGGTCTTTTGTGAGTAGTGTTTGCAGTAGACATGAAAACTCCAAAGCTAGTTGGATTGCTGTTGGGCGAACGTGGGGCGGCTACCCTATCTCACGAAACAGTTTGGCAAGCGCCGCACTGTTGGTCTCATCGAGGGCGTGCCGCCGCTGCTGGATAACCCAGCGGCCTGCGACCATGACATCGCGTATCTGTTGCTTGGAACCGCCAAACAGCCAACGCCCTAACCGCGTTTCGTCTGTACTCGTGGCGAGGTAGGGGTCGCTGCCATCGAGGACGACTATATCGGCTCGCTTGCCCGCTTCGAGCGCGCCGATGGGTTGTCCAGAGGCCTGGGCGCCTCCCGCCAAGGCATGGCGATAAAGCCAGTCGCCCACCGGGCGTATTTCGCTATCGTGCAGGCAGTTGCGCTGTTGGGTGGCAAGGCGCTGGCCATACTCAAGCAGCCGTAGCTCTTCAACCACATCGAGTGAGACATGGCTATCAGAGCCAATCCCCAGGCGCCCACCCTGGGCGGCATACTCCACCGCGCGGAAAATACCGTCGCCCAGATTGGCCTCGGTGGTCGGGCAGAGTCCAGCCACGGCGCCGCTGGCGGCAAGGTCACGTACTTCCGCATCGTCTAGGTGTGGCATGGATCAAACACCAGCGCTCATCTACCTCAACATTATCCAGTAGCCAGCGGACGGGGCGTTTGCCTGAATAGGCGAGGCTGTCCTCCACTTCGCGTTGCTGTTCAGCAACATGAATATGGCGTGGGCCAACAGGGTTCGTCTCCAGCACCGCCTGAATCTCTTCTAATGTCACCGCGCGCAGTGAATGGAACGCCATACCCAGTGCTTGTGTGGGTGGTCGGCAAAGCTTGGCTTCAACGTCTCAAGCAGTTTCAAAAAGTCTGGGACGGCATGGATAAAGCGTCTTTGTCCCTGATTGGGTGGCTGGCCGCCAAAGCCGCTGTGGGCGTAAAGCACCGGCAGCAAGGTAGCGCAATGCCGCTGCGCTCGGCGGCTTGGCTAATCGCCCAGGCCATTTCAGCAGGATCACGATGGGCTTTGCCCGATATATCGTGGTGCAAGTAATGAAATTCGCTGACCTGCGTATAGCCGCCCTTAAGCATGTCGACGTAGAGCGCCTGGGCGATGGTGCCCACTTGATCTGGCGTGAGACGATCGACCAAGCCGTACATGCGGTCTCGCCAGCTCCAGAAGCTGTCTGGCTGTGTGCTACCCATTTCTGCCAGACCCGCCATGGCGCGTTGAAAGGCATGTGAGTGCAAATTAGGCATGCCGGGTAACGCTGCCCCCGCTAAGCGCTCGGCATTGCCGGGCGAGCTATTGGGCAGTACCGATACAAGCATGCCGGTAGCATCGACTTCGAACAGCACCTGCGAGGCCCATCCAGTCGGTAGCAGGGCATGATCAGCGAAATAGCAATGGGTCATCGGGGCTCCTTTTGTTAACGGATGACTGTTAATGTATATACATATAGCGAAGTCCGCTTCCCAGGTAAAGCAGAGAGTTGGAATTTCCTCGTAAAGTCCATTTTGGTGCGCAATTTCGCCCTATTGTTGGCGTTTGCACTATGTTGGCGAATAGTTAGGACTGAGTTGTTTTTTTGCTAAAAATGGCGGTTTAGGTGATTGCGCAGAAGCATTTGTTGTCATAATGTATATACAAACTTTGACAACAAACAGGAGTTACCATGTCTCTTTCACGCTTTCGCGATACCGAAATTCGGGCACCTCATGGAGCTGAGCTCTCCTGCAAGAGCTGGCTGACTGAAGCACCGCTGCGCATGCTGATGAACAACCTTGATCCGGATGTCGCCGAGAATCCCAAAGAGCTGGTGGTCTATGGTGGGATTGGCCGCGCAGCCCGCAACTGGGAGTGCTTCGATGCCATTGTTGAGACCCTCAAACGCTTGGAAGATAACCAGTCGCTGCTGATCCAGTCCGGCAAGCCGGTAGGGGTTTTTGAGACCCATAAGGATGCGCCGCGGGTATTAATCGCCAACTCCAACCTGGTGCCCGCCTGGGCCAACTGGGAGCACTTCAACGAGCTGGATAAGAATGGCCTGATGATGTACGGCCAGATGACCGCGGGCTCGTGGATCTATATTGGCTCTCAGGGGATTGTGCAAGGCACTTACGAAACCTTTGTTGAAGCGGGTCGCCAGCACTACGACGGCAAGCTAACCGGGCGTTGGATACTCACTGCGGGGCTTGGTGGCATGGGGGCGCTCAGCCACTGGCGGCAACTTTAGCCGGTGCCTGCAGCCTCAATATCGAGTGCCAGCAGAGCCGGATCGATATGCGCTTGCGTACCCGCTATGTGGACGAGCAGGCCAGCGACCTCGACGATGCCCTGGCGCGCCTGGAGCGCTATACCTCAGAAGGTAAAGCAGTCTCAATTGCGCTGCATGGTAATGCGGCTGAGATTCTGCCGGAACTGATTAAGCGTGGCATCAAGCCGGATATGGTCACTGACCAGACCAGCGCCCACGACCCGCTGCACGGTTATCTGCCCGCAGGCTGGTCTTGGGATGAGTATCTGGCACGCGGGAAGACCGAACCCGAGGTGGTGGTCAAGGCGGCTAAGCGCTCCATGGCGGTGCATGTGCAGGCCATGCTCGACTTCCAGGCAATGGGCATACCGACCTTCGACTATGGCAATAACATTCGCCAGATGGCTCAGGAGGAGGGCGTTTCTAACGCTTTCGACTTCCCCGGCTTTGTGCCTGCCTATATTCGCCCGCTGTTCTGCCAGGGGATTGGCCCCTTCCGCTGGGTGGCACTCTCCGGTGATCCAGAAGATATCTATAAGACTGATCAGAAAGTCAAAGAGCTGATCCCTGATGACCCCCACTTGCATAACTGGCTGGATATGGCCAGGGAGCGTATCAGCTTCCAGGGCTTACCGGCGCGTATCTGCTGGGTGGGCTTAAAAGATCGTGCGCGTCTGGGTCAGGCGTTTAACGCCATGGTCGCCAGTGGAGAGCTCAAGGCGCCCATTGTGATTGGTCGCGACCACCTGGACTCCGGCTCGGTGGCTAGCCCCAATCGCGAGACTGAATCAATGCTGGATGGCTCGGATGCGGTCTCCGACTGGCCGCTGCTCAATGCGCTGCTCAATACCGCCGGGGGCGCCACCTGGGTCTCTTCACCATGGCGGTGGAGTGGGCATGGGTTACTCCCAGCATGCAGGGTGGTGATCGTTGCCGACGGCACTGACGATGCTCATGCACGCCTGGGCCGCGTGCTGCGTAATGATCCGGCCACTGGGGTCATGCGCCATGCCGATGCTGGCTACGACATTGCTAAACAGAGTGCCAGCGAGCAGGGGCTCGACTTGCCGATGGTCAAGTAACAATCCTCATCAACAACCTCCCTACCTTTAACGTTGCTGGATACACAGATACGGGTGCCGACAGAGAGCATGTCGGCACCTAATAAAAAGCGCTATAAAAATAAACCTCGACAGGAGACATACAATGTCACAAACCGACAGGAAACAATTAAAGCGAAGCGTCTTTATACCGGCCTTCGTGATTATTATGCTGGCCGTCATCATTGGCTTGGTTAATAACGAACTACTGGTCAGCGTTGCTCGGCAGCTGTTCTATCTTTCGCTTTCCGATTTTGGTTGGCTTTATCAGTTGTTGGCTATTTCAACGCTGGGTGTCACGGCGTTTATATTCTTTCCAAGGCAGGCAATATCCGTTTGGGTGGGGCGAACGCAAAACCCACGTTTTCGTTGGCGGCGACCTTTGCCATGGCGTTAACCGGCGGTATAGCGACGGGGTGGTGACCTACTCGGTCAATGAGCCCATCATCTATCTGGGCAATGTCTATGGTGAGATCGGCAATCAGTCATTTGAGCCCAACAGTGGCGAAGCGGCCATCTTTGCACTGGCCAGAAGCTTCCATAACTGGAGCTTTATTCCTTACGCCATGTACTCCATCGTTGGCTTGATGATTGGCTATATGCACTTTAACCGCAAAGAGCGCTTCTCGATCTCTTCAACGCTTGCCCCGCTATTAGGCAGTCGCGAACGCAGTCCCGTCGTGCGAGCCGTGGTCGACATCATTTCAATACTCGCCATCGCACTAGGGCTGGCATCATCGTTAGGGGCTGGCCTGGCACTGATCAGTTCCGGCATTGAAGCTGAGTACGGTATCGCTTCGAGTCCTACCACTTGGCTGATTTTAACGCTGATTATTTCGGCTATCTTTATTACCTCGGCGGTATCGGGTCTTAAGCGGGGCATCCGTTTCCTCTCATCGGTCAATGCTTATATTTTTTACGCTTTCGTCGCTATATTGCTGATCATTGGCCCAGTCAATTACATCCTCAGTCTGTCGGTAACCAGCTTGGGTTACTGGTTCGATAACTTCTTCCTTTGGTCATTCGACACCAAAGAGGCTGGCGGTGAAGCGCTGGTCACCTGGTGGACGATGTACGACTGGTCGATATGGATCGCCTATGCCCCTTTAATGGGCCTTTTTTTGGCACGGATCTCCTATGGCAGAACGCTACGGGAATTTCTGGTGATTAACTGGATCCTGCCTTCCGTGTTCGGCATCGTTTGGTTCGCTATCTGGGGCGGGTCGGCAATCAAATGGCAGATGGATGGCACCCTCGATCTGGTTAGCGTGGTGACCGAGAACGGCGCCGTATCGGGTCTCTGGGGCTTCCTGCAAAACCTGCCAATGTCCGCTTTGCTGATCCCGTTAGCTATTTTTACGCTGATTATCTCTTTCTCAACCGCTGCTGACTCGATGTCATCGACCATCGCTACCATCTGCACTAGAAACATGACCGCAGAAGAGGAAGCTCCACGTAAGCAGAAAATCCTTTGGGGCTATCAATCGCGATTATCGCCTATGTGATGGTCGCCTTTATGGCGGCGCCCAGGGGGTCGATGGTATTAAATTCCTGGCGGCGGCGGGCGGTTTTATCGTGCTGTTTCTGTTTTTGCTGATTGTGGCTTCTGCGGTGAAGGTTTTCATCATGGATGGCGCCAATAAACCCCAAGAGAGTCAAGCGCGCATAAAGCAAGCCGAGGATGTCTATGAGTGAGTTGCCTCGCCACGTTGAAATTGGTAACACGCCTCCCGCTTGGCGGGAGGTGGTCAAGGTCGCCCGTCACGGGTATCAGATGTCGCTGTCGCCCTCGGCCTGGGAGAAGGTTCGCTGCACCCGCGAGGCTGTTGAGAAGATCGCCGCTTCGAGCGTGCCCCATTACGGTATTAATACCGGGTTAGGCGCCTTATGCGACGTAGTGCTTAAACAGGATGAGCTGCAACGTCTTTCGCATCACACCTTGATGAGTCATGCCTGTGGTGTTGGTACCCCGCTGCGGACGGAGCAAGCCCGAGCCATTATGTGCAGCGCGGTGGTTAACTACAGCCATGGCTACTCCGGGATTAGCCCAGGCGTGGTGGAGGGGCTGATCAGGCTATTGAATGAGCGGGTCACGCCGATCGTACCCTCACGCGGTTCGGTGGGTTATCTCACTCATATGGCGCATATTGGGCTGGTGTTGATCGGCCACGGCGACGTTGAATTTCGCGGCCAGTGCATGCCCGCCAGGCAGGCGTTGGATGCCATCAATATGTTGCCGCTAACCCTTGGGCCCAAGGATGGCCTGAGCCTGGTTAACGGCACCCCTGCGATGACCGGGTTGGCCTGCCTGGCGCTTGACGATGCTGCTCGGCTGGCCGCTTGGGCCGACATTGTTGGCGCTATGAGCTTTGAAGCATTAGGCGGTCAGTTGAAGGCATTTATGGCCGAGGTGACGGTGCTCAAACGCCACCCAGGCGTTCAGCAAACGGGGATAACCTGCGTCGTTTGCTTCAAGGCAGTGTGCACTTGGCTCGCCATGAGGGGGCGCGGTTACAGGACGCGCTTAGTCTGCGTTCAATGCCCCAGGTGCATGGCGCCTGCCGTGACCAGTTCGACCATGCCGCTAGGCAGATTGAGAAGGAGCTGCATTCCGCCACCGATAACCCGTTAGTGGTGCCGGTGGAGGATAGCTACCAGATTGTGTCCCAGGCTAACCCTCACGGCGCCTCGGTGGCGATGGCCTGCGATCTGTTGGCCATCGCAGCCTGTGAGTGGAGTTCGATCTCCGAGCGGCGCGCCTACCGTTTAGTGACCCCCAGGCAAATCAGCTGCCACCTTTCTTGACCACTGAAAGTGGCGTTAAGTCCGGCATGATGATTGCCCACTATTCGGCGGCTTCCTTGGTAGCCGACAACAAGCGCCTGGCACAGCCCGCTGTTACCGACAATTTTATCACCTCGGGCCTTCAGGAAGACCATTTAAGCTTCGGCGAAAGTGCTGCCCTGAAGCTGGATCAGGCTCTCGAAAACGCTTTCCACGTGCTTGCCATCGAATATCTGCTGGCCTCTCAGGCACTTGACTTAATTGGCAGCAATGATTTTGCCAAGGGCACCTCAATGGCCTGGAAATCACTGCGAGAAGTTCTGCCTGTTTACCAGGAAGAGCATGCTCTGCACCTGGATATTGAGGCGGCTTATCAGTGCCTCCAGGAGACTCACGTGATTGATAAATTGCAGTCCATTGCCCCGAACTTGCTGCCAAGTCGGCAGCCTAGCTAACAGGAGGATGCATGAAACAGCTATGGCATCACTGCCATGCGGTGACCCTGGCGGGTGGCCAATACGCGATTGTGCGCGATGCGGCGCTGATTATAGACGCCGGGCGGATTGCCTGGATCGGCACTGAGGCGCAACTTAATAGCGATGCTGCCTTCGATGAAGTGCACGACCTGGCGGACGCTGGCTAACGCCGGGGTTGATAGACTGCCACACGCACTTAGTGTTTGGCGGTGACCGAAGCAATGAGTTCGAGCAGCGCCTGGAGGGCGTGAGCTATAGCGAAATAGCAAAACAGGGCGGTGGGATCGTTAGCAGCGTGCGGGCAACGCGCGAGGCCAGCCTTGACGAATTACTCGCCAGTGCTGAGGCGCGCGCCAAAGTACTGCTGCGCGAAGGCGTCACCACGCTAGAGATCAAATCGGGGTATGGGCTTGATCTGGAGAGCGAGCGGAAAATGCTCAAGGTGGCCCGTGCGCTGGGGGAACGGCTACCTGTCGAGGTGCTCACGACGTGCCTTGCAGCCCACGCCCTGCCGCCCGAATACCGCGAACGTAGCGATGCGTATATTGATCTAGTCTGCGAAACGATTTTGCCGACCCTGGCTAAGGAAGGTCTTGTCGACGCCGTCGATGGCTTCTGTGAAGGCATTGCCTTCTCTGTTGAACAGATACGGCGTGTGTTTGAAACGGCAAAGCAATTGGGCCTGCCCCTCAAGCTACATGCTGAGCAGCTGTCACGTCTTGGCGGTTGCCAACTGGCTGCGGAGTTTGGCGCGCTTTCTGCTGACCACGTTGAGTATGCTGATGAAGCCGATGCTCGTGCAATGGCACGAAGCGGTACTGCCGCTGTGTTACTGCCGGGGCTTTTCTTACCCTGCGTGAAACCCAACTGCCGCCAATTGCAGACTTTCGTGAGCAGGGCGTCACCATGGCGCTGGCCAGCGACCTTAATCCCGGGACGTCACCCGTACTGTCGTTACGCTTGATGATGAATCTGGGCTGCACGCTGTTCCGCCTTACCCCTGAAGAAGCGCTGGTAGGCGTGACCATCAATGCCGCTAAGGCGCTGGGCATTGATGCCACTCACGGTTCGCTGGAAGTAGGTAAATGGGCAGACGCGGTCGTATGGGATATTACCGGGCCGGCGGAACTGAGCTACTGGCTGGGCGGGCAATTGCCGGTCACGGTATTTAAAGCAGGTAAGGAGATAGACGTATGAGCGACAGTTACCAACTCACCCAGGGCGATACGCCGCTATTGATTTCAATGCCCCACGCAGGCACCGCGCTAACGCCGGAAGTGGAGGCGGGCTTACTAAAGCAGCGCTCAGTCTTGCAGACACCGACTGGCATATACCCAAGCTTTACGACTTTGCCGCTGAGCTTGGGGCGAGCCGCATTGAGGCGCGCTATTCGCGCTACGTTATTGACCTTAATCGGCCGGAGAACGATACGCCACTCTATGCTGGCGCGACGACCGGGCTGTTCCCCAGTACCGACTTCGACGGTAACCCGCTGTTTGAAGAGAATCAGGTACCCTCTAAGGCGCAGCGCGAGTGGGCCAAAGAGCATGTTTGGCGCCCCTACCACAACGCCCTGGCAGGCGAATTGGCGCGGCTAAAGGCGCGCTTCGGCTATGCGCTACTCTTTGACGCGCACTCTATTCGCTCAAAGATACCGCGGCTTTTGACGACCAACTGCCGGATATTAATCTGGGTACCTTCGAGGAGCAAAGCTGCGATCCTGAGCTCAGTCAGACCTTGCAGGCGGTGTGTGCTGCTCAATCGCGTTTCACTCATGTGCTCAATGGCCGCTTCAAAGGCGGGCATATTACCCGGGGGTATGGGGATCCTGCTAACCATATTCACGCTGTACAGCTTGAACTCTCCCAGTGCACTTATATGAACGAACCCGACGACGAACAACCGATCTTTGCCTATCGCGAAGACCGTGCCGCTGAAGTGCGCCCATTACTACGGGAGCTACTTGAGGCTATGCAGCGGTGGGGAGAAGTTAGCTACCGCCAAGGTAAATAAGACAATGTAGTCTTGCTTTACTCAATACCCGGTCATTTCCAGATACCCCTCGCCAAGCGGTTCACCGCTGGCGCGGTCGGTGACCACTACTCCGCCTTCCCAGTAGGGCACGCTGGTGGTCATCCAGCGGTTTGCGTGGGGCGCTTCGATAGTGATATCGAGCTCAACTGAGGCTATTTCCAGTCGCCAGCGGGTGGGTACTTCACGACCAGCGACGGACGAGGTTGCCAGCGGTGTGAGGGTGATGTCGTCGGTGGCTAACGGCGTGGTATCTCCCTGCGGCGAAATCCAGGTGCCGGAGCGGTAGTTCGCGCCTTGCTCGGTTTCAGCGTCGTCACTACTGTCACCACCCCCACGCAACTGAAACGCCATCAGTTTATGGCCGTCATCCAAATGGAGCGAGAACCAGTCCCAGCCGGATTGGCGGGCATCAAGCAGTTGGCTACTCCATTCACGATCCAGCCAGCCGCGGCCGCTGACGGCTTTGGTCTCGCCATTGAGAGTAACGTTGCCCTCTATGCGCCAGAAGGGCTGGCTATAGTACATAGAGCCCTGGCCATTAGCGGCTTTCTGGCTGAATCCCTCTTCGCCGTGAAAGACGAGCGGCCCCTCGGCGGTAAGTTCCAACGTATAGCCAAAACGTGAAGAGTCTTCACCGCTGTAAGCAGTGAGGGTGAGATCATTGAAGTCGGCATTATTGACCTCTTCATTTGCTTTAAGCTGCCAGTCGTCTAACCATACGTGGAACGGATTGGCGATGACGCCAACCTGGGCATCGTGGGGTTGCTCAAGCGCGGCTTGGGAGTGGCTGCGTCCAAAGCGCTCGGCTACCTGATGCTGCTCGCCTTGGGAGATCGCCATATGGGCCATCCAGAGTTGATCGGCGGCCCAGGGTGTTGGTTCAGGGCGTTCGTTGCGGCATAAGCGCCTGACGAAACAGCGTCCACTGCAGGCCGAGGGGCATACCGTCGGCGTCTTCAAGATTAGCGGTGAGATACCACCACTCGATACGGTAATCCGGATGAGCGGCATGGTCTTGGGGAAAGCGAATGGCTTGATTGGGTTCTGCATGCTGAAAACCATCAGCCGCTTGCCCCAAACCGGCAAAGCCTGCGCTGCTGGTGTTGGTTGGCTGCTCTTCTCCACAGCCGTAGAGCGTCAGTGAACTGCTGATAAGTAGGCTGAGCCAACGACGAAGGTTCATTGATTGGCCTCTTCTGCTAGTAAGGCTCGCGGCGAGGCGCGCCAGAAACGCAGCGTAGGCAGGGCAGCCGCCAGTAGGGCGACAGCGATAGCCGTGGCAAGGGTAACGGCCATTTCCCAGGGGAATAGATAGAGCGGCAGACGCCAGCCAAATGCAGCCACATTGATGATGGCCACTAAGCCCCAGGTAATGGCGATACCCAGGGGAATCGCCAGCAGGCCGGTCGCTAATGCAGCGCCGCCGAGTTGGGCCAGATTCAACTGTGCCAGCTGCGCTCGGGGAACGCCCAGAGCCCATAGCGGTGCCAACTGTTGGCGCCGGCTGCGCGCCTGGGTCAGCAGGCTGGCGAACAGAGCCAGGGCTGCTACCGCTAGGGTCAAGCCATTGAGGGCGCGGGTAATGGTAAAGGTACGCTCAAAATCTCGGTAGCGATGCGCTTGATCTCCCTTTGATCACTCAGCGCATCGCTACCGAGGTCAAAGCGTTCGCCCAGGGCAGCACGCAGGGCATCAACATCAGCCTCGTCACTCAGGACTAAGCCCATGGAGCTGGGCGGCGCATCAAACCGAGCGGCAAGCTGGGGCGATGCCATCAACACCTGCCTGCTGGGGTTGCCGTAATCGGGATAAATAGCGGCGATGGTCAGCGTTTCATTGGCGCCCGGCGCGCTAAGGGTTAGCTGGTCGCCGGGGAGAGGTTCTCGGCGGTGGCGAGCTGCTCGTTAATAAAAATTGCCCCCTCGCTAAAGGCTGCCCAGGCGGATGAGCGGCTCTGTTGGGTGGCCAGCAGTGGCCAGTGTGGGGTTAATGACTCACCTGGGGTAATGCCGTAAAGCTCGGTAGGCGAGCCTATTGAGCGGCTGCCTTCTGGCGTGGTGGCGGCCTGCAGCGTTGCCTCACTGCGTCGAGTCAGCAGCCGTTCAGACACCTCCGGTCGGCCAGCGAGCCAGGCGTCAATCTCTGCGTACTGCTCGCTGGGAGCATTTAAATAGAGCGGGGCGACCAGGCGCTGATCCAGCCACTCTAAAAGGTGAGGCGAAAGCCGCCAACCATACTGCCGACGCCCAGGTTGGTCGCTAGCGCAATGAGAAGCGCCATCATGGCCAGTGACAGCCTGGGGAGCTGTAGTTGCATATCCGCCATTGCCCAGTGGATCAGCGGGCGCCGACGGGCAAGGTAAGCCAGCCCTTTCAGCAGTAGCGCTAACAGGGGCGGAAGCCATAGCGCGCTGGCCAATAGCAGCGCGGCAATCAGCCCAAAGCCCGCCACCAAACCATCACCAGGGGCTGAAAGCGTAGCCAGGTATACAGCGCTAGCGCAATACTCAAGGCGAGGGCACCGCTGATGCTCATCAGCGTTAATTGACGCCGGTAACCGCGGCGCCAGGCCTGCATCTGGCCTAACTCCAGCATGTTCAGGCGGGCAGCGCGCCATAACACACCGCTGCCCGCCAGCAGTAGCCCGCCAAGGCTAACCGCCAGCCCACCGACCCAGTAGTGCCAGGGCAGGTTGAGTTCTTGCCCCACGCCTGCGCCATAAAGCGAGCCCAGGGTCGCCGCGACATCGGGCAGTAACAAACGTGCCAGCCAAACGCCGCTGGCAATGCCGGCAAGTGCGCCGACCAGACCGAGCAGTAGTAACTCAATGCTTAGCGCCACCACTAAACGGCGCCCTGAGACACCCAGCACCCGTAGGGTGCGCAGCATGCCCAGGCGTTGCTCCAGCGCCAGGCCTAGCGCTGCCTGAACAATAAATAGCCCTACCACCCAGGCCAGTAGCCCTAACGCGGTAAGGTTTAGGTGGAAGCTTTCAGTAAGCTGGCCGGGGAGACAAGCGTGGTGGCGCGGGTAAGCCGGCCGGTGCTTCAGAGAGCGCCCCGGGGCGGCCACCATGCGGGTAATTTCGTTACCGCTTTCAAGCAACCGCGCCGCCGAAGCCATATCCATAATCAGCGTGTTTGGTGGGAGCGCTGACGATAAAATCAGCGGTGGAAGTTGCTGGCCCTCTGCTAGGGTCGGGGTGGCGCCTGATGCATCTTCGCGCTCTACCCCTAAGGCTGCCAAGGTGTCAGGCGCTAGGCGTGTTTGCCACGGAGGGGTTAGAAAGTCGTTTAGCGCCGCAGAGGTATCTGCTTGAGCAAACGGGTTGTCGCCGGACAGGGTGAGCGGATCAATGCCGATCAGCGTGAGCCGGGTGCCATCCTGGCTAACGACTTCACCCTCTAACATAGGCGAAACAGGCAGGCCTGCTTGGCGCAGGGCGTGATACTCGGCGCGGGTGAGAGGCTTGCCATCGCGCCGCTCAAGCTGATCCAGCTGGGTGGCAAACAGTGCATCGGCGCGGGCGTAGCTGTCGCTTGCCGTGGCATTGATCGCTTGGATGCCGCTCCATAGGGCGCTGGCCACCCAGAGGCCGAGTAGCAGCATGATCAATTGGCCAGGGTGACGCCGGTAGTGGCTAAGCAGCGTGGATAGAACCTGGGTCATAGCGCCGTGTCTAGTAAATGGCCGAGGCGCAGGCTTAGACAGCGATCGAGGGGTGCCGCCACTTGCCGGCTGTGAGTAACAACGAGCAGGGCGCACTGGGTTTCGTGGACGAGGCTTAATAACAGTTCAAGCACTTCACCTGCGCTGGTTTCATCCAAGTTACCCGTGGGTTCGTCGGCCAGCAGGAGGGCCGGGCGGGGAGCCAGGGCGCGACCGATCGCTAAGCGCTGCTGCTGCCCACCAGAGAGCTGTTCCGGGTAGCGTTTCTCCAAGCCTGTCAGCCCTAGCCGCTCAATCAAGTAGTTTGCCCAGTCGGCGTCATCGCGCTTGGCTAAGCGCGCCTGCAAGCGCAGATTGTCGATCACCGTTAGGCTGGGGACTAAATGAAACTGCTGGAAGACTAACCCCAATTGCTCGCGGCGTAGCTTGGCGCGTGCGGGCTCAGATAATGAGGCGACGTTCTGGCCCTCAAGGGTGATTGTCCCTTGGTCGGGAAGATCCAAACCAGCGGCAAGGTGCAAGAGGGTGGATTTGCCGCTTCCGGATTCACCCATTAACGCCAGGCTTTCTCCTGCGGCCAAGCGTAGGGAGACATCTTCGAGTACCCTCAGCGGGCCTTGTGGCGTCGCGTAGGTTTTATGTACCTGACGAAGTTCCAGCATAGGAGACTCATATTGCTATAGAGGGAGGCGTTCCAGCAATGAAAAGGGCTAGTCGTTAATCGGCGTTACCGTCGCACCCCGATCTCCGTATACCGCTATGCCACCGCGTCCTGTGTGTTTGATGAAATACATACTTTTATCGGCCGCATCAATAAGCTCATCCGCACTGCCAAATCCACCGTCATCCAAACAGGCGATACCGATGGATACGGATACATGAATAGGTTCCTGATCATCGTGAGCCATCGGTGTTTTTTCCAGGCGCTGGGCAATTCGTTTGGCGAATATCTGGGCTGACTGTGCATCTTCATCCGGCAAGACGACCAGAAACTCTTCGCCACCCCAGCGACCCGCAAGATCGCCGTCACGAACGAGCGACTGTAGCGTTTTGCCAAATTTTTGCAGCACATTGTCGCCCATTTGGTGGCCGTATTGATCGTTTAGCTTCTTAAAGTGGTCAAGATCAATAAACACTACGGACATGATGCGGGACTGTTGCTGGCACAGGACAAAGCGCTTGTGCATCTGCTCTTCAAGCCAGGATCGGTTGGCAAGTCCGGTGAGTACGTCTGTTCGTGAGCGCTCTTCCAACTCATCTTGCCGCTGGCGGAGTGAGGCGAGCTCCACCTGGTGGGTATCCAGTCGCGCTTTGAGCTGTAGCGTTTGTTGAAACAGCAGTTGCTGAGCTTCAGCCAGTAGTGATTCGTTATTCTGTAAAGGGGGAGCCGTCATCTGCAGCATGTCCGCCAGTGCTGGCAACTGTTCCTGAATATTCTCCAGCAAATGCCGTAAAGAGATCGTTTGGGCGCTCTGGTAGGTTTCAAACTCCCGCACCACGGCGACTAGCGATTGCGCTGGGTGGGACGAGAGCCAGGCATCGGCAATGGGGCCAGATAGCTGAACGCACAGCTTGTCGGGGTGGTAATGTCGTATTCGCCGTGGCTGTCGCAGATTCGCTGTGCCAGTGGCGCCGGGACTCCCCACTTGGCGGCAAGCCAGGCGCCTACCTGGGAGTGATCACAGCCAAAGAGCCGCTGTTCCGACTCCGATAGCTGCCGATGAGAGAGTGCGATTTCCGTATATAGATTGTTGCTCTCTTTAGGGTAGGTTGCCCGTAATGCCATGATGCCAATGTCCTGGAGCAAGGCGGCCGTAAACACGGGCCCCGCCATGTCGGGGCAGAGATAGACGGCAAGGTGGCGGGCGGCTAATGAGGCAATGATGGAGCGCATCCATACACGCTGGTAATGAACGTCAATGCCCCGGTTTTGAAGCAGGCTGAAACTCATTACCGCTGCCAACGTGGTGTCTAACCCTAGACGAGCCGTCGCTTCCTGGCAGGCGTATACCTTTGTATGGCTACGCGAGAAAAAGGCGCTGTTGGCAAGGGTAATGATCCGCATGGTCAAGGCGGGATCACGCTCTATCGCATTGGCGTACTCGTTTACTGACGGGTGCTCAGTGCGGGCTATTTTAAGACGTTGATAGCGACCGATGGCAGACTGGGAAGAGTCGGGCAGTTAATTAGATCTGCTACCAAAAATGGCGGTAATTCAGTCGATAAGACCAAGTCTTTCGAATTATCACTTGCCTGGATGGCCTGCATTATTCTCTCCTGGCTCTCGTTGGCTCGCAGCAGCCCAGCCTCAACTTTTCCATGTCACTCGCCACCTTGGGCAGTGATAATAGAATTCATTCGTTTGTATTAAACCATTTTAGGCGACTAGCTGGTTAAATACCTACACATAAATGCCTGCAACGTTACAGAACTACAGTCAAAAATACGCTAAGCCACGCTGTTATGTAAGATATTTCTTCGAATTTGGCTATTGGCCATTCGCCAGGCTGTGCGACTAAAGGGTAAATCGTTCTCCCTTTTTTATTTCCATACAACTACCATACTAGTCATATCAGTTGTGGCTGCTACCGCCACGAACTTCGCTATCAGGATCTGGCGCAATGCACACAACCTTACAATCGCTATGGCAGGAAACCCGCGATGGAGAATCGGTACGCCAACGGCTATTTCATGTGCTGAGGCAGTCGATTATCCAGATGGTGCTGGCGCCGGGGCAGGCGCTATCGGA
Organism: Vreelandella olivaria; assembly: GCA_004295565.1. Taxonomy (GTDB): domain Bacteria; phylum Pseudomonadota; class Gammaproteobacteria; order Pseudomonadales; family Halomonadaceae; genus Vreelandella; species Vreelandella olivaria. The sequence continues at coordinate 1,664,362 of AP019416.1, forward strand.
GAAGGAGATTGCGAATTTGTTTACCGTCAGTCGCCAACCTGTGCGAGAAGCATTTATTCGCCTTTCTGAGTCAGGTTTGGTGGAGGTTCGGCCCCAAAGAGGCACCTATGTGGTGCGCATTTCGCGCCAAGCGGTGCTGGAGGCACGATTTATTCGTGAGTCTCTAGAGGTTGCCATTGCTTTAGAGGCAGCTAAATGCACGCTTCCATCAAGCATTTTGATGGAGTTAAACGAGCTGATTGAGCGCCAGCGCAGTTGCATTGAGCGGCAAGATCATGACCGTTTTTTCTTTCTTGACGAGATGTTCCATCGCACCTTGGCAATCTCTACGGGGCAAACCATGGCATGGAACGTGATCGAAGATGTTAAAGCGCAGTTGGATAGGGTGCGGTATTTGAGTATTCCTGATTCCACACCTATCCCCAAACTGGCAGATCAACATCAGGCCATAGTGGACGCGATATCTGCTGGGGATACTGAGGCGGCCGAGCAGGCAATGAGTATCCACCAGCGTGAAATACTTCATTCGCTACCTGAACTAGAGCGCCGCTTTCCAGAATTGTTTGAAAATGTGGGCATCAATGCTCATGCGCTATCTATATAAAACCTGCAAGAGAACAACACAAAAGCAACATAGGCCGCATTACGAAGGATCAGCCAGAACTGGTTGGTAAATCATCAATAATAAATGAAAGCCTTTAGGAGCCTGAAATGAAACTCACAAAATTACTTCCTGCTGTAGCGCTGATTGTCGCAAGCCATTCGGCTCACGCCGCTTATCAGCTTAATGTCTCAATAGCGTTGAGCCCTCAAGATCCTATCGCCCAGGCAATGGAGAGTGCTAAAGAGGCGATTGAGGAGCGCTCAGAGGGGGAACTGACCATTCAGATATTCCCCAATAGCCAGCTTGGTTCTGACGAAGACGTGATCGAACAAATTCGTAGTGGTGCCAATATCGCTATCTTAGTCGATGCGGGGCGTTTATCGGAGTATCAACCCGAGCTGGGTATCTTGAGTGCCCCTTATTTAGTCGAAGACCATCGCGACTATAGCCAAATCACAACATCTCCGCTTTATCTGGATTGGGTCGAGGGTCTTGCAGAATCAAGTGGGTTACGACTGCTCAACTATAACTGGTTTCAGGGGTCACGGCAGATGCTGACCCAAAATGAAGTCAACACACCAGAGGATTTAAATGGTGTGCGGGTGCGCACTATCAACTCCCCTGTATGGGTGAAAACCATTGAAGCCATGGGCGCTACTCCGACGCCGCTGCCTTGGTCAGAAGTTTACTCAGCGCTACAGCTAGGTTCGATTGATGGAGCCGAAGCGCAGCTAACTGCGGCTGAAGGTCAAAACTTGCATGAAGTCATTACTCACGTGGCGCTAACTAATCACATTCATTTGATGACCGGTATTGCGACTTCCGAGCAGTGGTACCAGGCGTTACCTGAGGAGTTGCGCTCAATCCTCGATGAAGAGCTGCTCAGTGCTGGCGATGCGGCTAGCCAAGCGACGTCAGACGCCCAAGCGTCGGTGCGCGAGCGGATGGAAGCGGCAGGCGTTACGTTTTCCGAGGTGGATATGGAAGTATTCCGCGACCGAGTGAGCAGCGTCTATGAAGAGCTAGGTTACGACCAGTATCGTGATCAATTGCTTTCTTCAGAGTGAGTATCAGCCCTCTGCCTGCCAGGGCAGGGGCTTCACCCTTGTCTTTTGCTATTACTTAACTGTCCAAATCCCCTTTTAGGGGGAGGAACGCTGTATGTGGCATTGGTACGATAAAGGTGAGGAGTGGTTGGCTATTATGCTACTCGGTGGTACCTCTCTCACCATGTTTGTTAGCTCGACGGCTAGAGCAATCGGAAATCCTTTGCAGGGGGCGCTGAGCTTGCGCAATTTCTGTTTATTTGGACGGCTGTATTAGGTGCTGATATTACCCTGCGCCAGGGTGGTCAGGTGAGAATTGATGCGCTTGTCATTCGTTTACCTATTAAATGGCAGCTTCTTATTACCAGTTTGTGCATTGGAATGATGATACTATTTCTGGCCCTTTTAATCTGGTATGGCTTTGTTTTAGCGGCTTCAAACTGGCAGCGCCCTATGGGAGTGGCAGGACTTAGTTATGGTTATATTACCCTAGCGCTTCCTGTTGGGGCATTATTAATGATGCTTTCATTGGTACGGCGTTTGTTCACTAAGGGTGTTATCGGCAGTTTGGTTACTGACGATGATAATGTTGTGGAGGAGGCGCTATGACGGCAGCTTTGTTATTAGGATTCGGCCTGCTTCTTATGGCGATAGGGATGCCCGTTGCCTTTGCTATTGGAATTGCGGGTTTCTCCTATTTTTATTGCCTGAAACATTTTTACCGACCAGCATTGCCGTCCAACGCATTGTGTCTTCGACACAATCATTTCCACTATTAGCGGTGCCGTTGTTTATTTTTATCGGCCACCTAATGAACGCCAGCGGTATTACTCCCCGTTTGGTTCACCTTTCTACGCTTTTAGCGGGATGGATGAGCGGAGGTTTAGCCCAGGCAAGTATCGTGTTGAGTACCTTAATGGGCGGGGTTTCCGGTTCTGCCGTGGCCGATGCCGCTATGCAATCCAGGGTGCTGGGAAAAAGCATGATTAAGGGAGGCTACTCAGCGGGGTTTACTGGGGCGGTGCTCTCTATTGGGGGACTGATCACAGCGACCATTCCGCCAAGTATCGGCTTGATCCTTTATGGCTATCTGGGCGAAGTCTCAATAGGGCGGCTATTTATCGCAGGCCTCGTGCCGGGCTTCTTGCTAATGGTGGCGCTGATGGTGACGACTTACATCATGGCCAAACGGCGGGGCTATCAGCCGGTAAGAGAGCGGCTACCCACTGGCCGTGAAGTACTGAAGGCCCTGCGTGGCAGTATCTGGGCAATTCTCTTCCCTGTATGGCTCTTGGTAGGGATTCGCTATGGACTTTTTACCCCCTCCGAAGCAGGTGCTTTTGCGGTTGCATACGCCTTGTTGGTGGGCTGCGTAATACACCGAGAAATGGGTGTTAAAGAGATACTTAATGCCATGCGTGCCAGCGTAAGGGATATTGGCATGATAATGCTGATTATTATGTTCTCAGGCATTATTGGCTATGTCGTCTCTTTTGAAAGGGTGCCGCAAACAATAGCAGAGCTAACACTCGGCGTATTCTCTAGTCATATAACACTGTTGCTGGCAGTTTCCGTCATACTTGTTTTTCTAGGCATGCTGTTAGAAGCCACGGTGGTCGTCATGTTGTTAACCCCCATCTTGGTGCCCGTGATTAAAGCCGCGGGTGTTGATCCTGTTCATTTTGGGCTGTTAATGATGACGCTGGTTACCTTTGGTGGCATGACGCCTCCCGTGGGGATTTCTATGTATACAGTATGTGGCATTTTACGGTGCTCTTTTTATGACTATAGCCGTGAGTTACTGCCGTTTGCTTTAGCGGTATTGATTGTGGTGTTGGGAATTCTTTTCTTCCCCAATGTCGTACTGTTTTTGCCTAACTTACTGCTTGGCTAAATCTACCTATGGCTCTCTTATAATGAAGGAACAATGATGAAGTTTGATAATAATGTTGAGTTAATAGGTAAAGCATTCCTGTTAGAAAATGAAGTGGCCCATCGGCTTTATCATAACGGCAAGATGATTCGGGCGGCGTGTTACCACAAAGTGCAGCGCTACCTATTTGAGCGTTAACTTCTTTTACTTCTTGTGATGGATTTCTCATGATCATTAGCGATGCATATTTAATCGTAACGTCCCCAGGCCGCAACTTTGTCACGCTGAAAATTGTTACCGAATCAGGAGTGTATGGGATCGGCGACGCCACCTTAAACGGCCGCGAGCTGTCGGTGGTCGCCTACCTGGAAGAGCATGTATTACCAACACTGATTGGGCGTGATGCTAGCCGTATTGAAGATATCTGGCACTACCTTTATCGCGGCGCTTACTGGCGGCGAGGCCCAGTAACGATGACGGCTATTGCGGCAGTCGACGTAGCCCTATGGGACATCAAAGCAAAGGTTGCGGGCATGCCTCTGTATCAACTGTTGGGTGGCAAGAGCCGTGACCGAGTGATGGTGTATGGCCATGCAACGGGGCGAGATATTGAAGCGTGCCTGGAAGAGGTCGCCCGCCATGTGGATGAGGGCTACAAAGCCGTGCGCGTTCAGGCGGGTGTGCCAGGCATTGCCAGTATTTATGGTGTCGCCAAAAAGAGGGTGAGCCCTATGAACCTGCAGATTCTGATTTGCCCGCAGAGCATGTGTGGAGTACCAGCAAATACTTGAATCATGTCCCCAAGCTGTTTGCCGCCGTACGTGAACGCTTTGGTGATGATTTACACGTGCTACACGATGTTCATCACCGCCTGACGCCCATTGAGGCCGCCCGCTTAGGCAAAGAAGTGGAGCCCTATCATCTATTTTGGCTCGAAGACTGCGTACCGGCTGAGAATCAGGAGGCGTTTGGTCTTATCCGCCAGCACACCACCACGCCATTGGCGGTGGGCGAAGTCTTTAACAGCCTGTATGACGCCAAAGCGCTCATTGAAAATCAGTGGATCGACTATATCCGCGCCACCCTAACCCATGCCGGGGGGATCACCCATGTACGCCGCATCGCCGATTTAGCGGGTCTTTATCACGTGCGTACCGGTTTCCACGGGCCAACGGATCTTTCTCCGGTGTGCCTGGGTGCGGCGATTCACTTTGACACCTGGGTACCCAACTTCGGCATCCAGGAGTACATGCCGCATACCAGCGCTACTGACGAGGTATTCCCCACGATTATCGCTTTGAAGATGGGCATTTCATTGTCGGTGAAAAGCCGGGGCATGGCGTCGATATCGATGAACAGTTAGCCAAGCAATACCCCTATAAGCGTGCCAGCCTGCCGGTGAACCGGTTGGAAGACGGCACCCTATGGCACTGGTAAGGAGCGTTTCGTCAATGAAAGCATTTCAGGTCAAAGCGCCACACGACTACCAAGTGGCTGAGGTTGAAGCTCCTGAGGTTGCCAGCGGGGAGGTGCTTGTTCGGGTGGCCTTCGCCGGTATCTGCGGCTCGGATATGCATATTATCCATGGCGACAACGCCTTTGTGCGCTTTCCGCGCATCACCGGGCATGAGTTCGCCGGGGTAGTGGAAGCGATAGGGGAAGGGTGGCTGACGTCGCTGCTGGGGATCGCGTATGTATTGACCCGGTCATCAGTTGCGGCACCTGCTACCCATGCCGCATTGGGCGCCCCAACGTCTGCAGTTCGCTTGAAGTGATCGGCGTGCATCGTAATGGTGGTTTTGAAGAGTTTGTGGCTGTCCCTGCGGCTAACGTACACCGCCTACCTGAACATATCGGGCTAGACGCGGCTGCCTTGGTTGAGCCTTACACCATTGCCGCCAACGTGCTTGATCGCATGCAGCCGCACCCGGGTGATCGGCTATTGATTCTGGGCGCTGGCGTGATTGGCATGACGATTCTGCAGATGGCCCGGGCCAAGGGTATCGACGAGGTCATCGTCACTGACGTTATTAATGAGCGATTAGCGGCGGCAAAACAGCTTGGGGCAACGCAGGTATTGAATAGCCGCGAGCAGGACGTGGAAAAGAGGTGCTTGCCTTAACCCAGGGTGAAGGCGTACCGCTGATTGCCGATGCGGCCTGCGTGCCAGCGCTGTTACCGCAAATGCTGCGTTTAGCATCGCCAGCAGGGCGTATTGGTTTGCTGGGCTTTAGCGTTCAGCCCAGTGACCTTGTACAGCTGGAAGTGATTAAGAAAGAGCTGACCCTGGTTGGGTCGCGGCTCAACAATCGTAAGTTTCCGGAGGTGCTTGAGTTAATGGCAAGTGGGCAGTTGGATCCCTTGGCGTTAGTTAGCCATCGGTTGCCGCTAAGCGACATGCCCAGCGCCATTGAGATGCTTGATCACCGGCCAGAAGAGGCCCGTAAGGTACTGATTCAAATTAGTGCTTAAGGGTAACCACGCCAACTCGCGCGCAACTAACAGCCGCAATCAATAATTAACAACATCCGTGTGTAGGAGAAAGATAATGATCAAACAACTTATCACCAGCGCTGTTATTGGGGCCGCCATGCTAGGTAGCCACTCATTAATGGCGGCAGATTTCACCCTGCGTTTTGGCCATTTAGCCAATGAGCAGAATATTTGGCACCAGGCCGCCGAGAAGTTCAAAGAGGAGGTCGAAGCAAACTCTGACGGGCAGATTGAGGTACGCCTCTATCCCAGTGAGCAGCTTGGCAATGAAATGGACGTGATCAACAGTATCCAGCTGGGTACGGCGGATATGACCATCACCGGTGAAAGCTTACAGAACTGGGCGCCGAAAGCCGCAATGATGGCGGTACCCTACGCCTTTAGAGATTCAGAACACCTCCATGCCGCCGTTAGCGGAGAAATCGGTGCTGAGATTGAAGCGCAAATCACTGAGCGCACTAATCTGGTACCGCTGGCATGGTTTGAGCGAGGCCCACGTGAGTTGACCTCCAATCGTCCTATCCGCACGCCTGATGAGCTTGATGGGCTGCGTCTTCGCGTGCCTAACGTGCCGCTGTTTGTTGATACATGGCAAGCACTGGGCGCACGGCCTACCCCAATGGCGTTCAGCGAAGTATTCACCGCGCTGCAGCAAAACACCCTGGAAGGACAAGAAAATCCGCTTAGCCTGATTGAAAGCGCCAGCTTCAACGAGGTGCAGGATTACGTCAACATGACCGGGCATGTGCGCAGCTGGATCTATGTAGTGATTGGCCGTAATCAGTTGGAAAGTATGCCCGAAGAGCTCCAGCAGGTCGTTCGCGATGCTGCCCAGACGATGCAGGCATATGAAGCGGAGCTGTTCACTGAAGACCAGGCACGCCTTGAGCAAGCGCTACAGGAGCGTGGCATGGAGTTCGTGGAAGTAGATGTGGACGCCTTTGCAGAGAAAGCGCGTCCCGCTGTCCTTGAGGCTTTAACCGAAGAGCAGCGTGAACTCTTTGACGCTATCCAAGACCTGTAAGTTCGGATGTGTGGTCAATTGATAATGACGATGGGCTGGCCGTGCGCCAGTCCATTTTCTAACGATACAAGCAGCTTGCCCATGAGGATACGGTTATGAACTCGGATCACAAAGCGCTTGAACAGCAAGCGTTGGAGAGTCTGGATTCAATGTCGGCGGTGCCTAAATTTAAAGGCCCCATTGGGCGCGTCATTGGCTGGGTTGACACGTGCTTTCTGACGTTGGCCGTTACGGCGCTGATTGCGATTGCCGCCACGGTACTGCTGCAAATTTGTTCCCGGCTGTTTTTGCCGTTTTCGATAGCCTGGACCGAAGAGCTCTCGCGCTATCTATTCATCTATATGGTGGCGCTATCTGTGGGTGTAGTGCTGCGCCAAAACCGTAATATCAGCGTTGAGCTTTTCCATCATCTGCTGGGGCCACGTATGAAGGCGGCTTTCCAGGTATTGATCTGCTTGATGATTGGTCTGTTTGCCTTTTTGGTGCTGCCTTACGCTTGGCAATATGCCCAAAACGGCACTTGGCAGACTTCACCAACGCTGCGCGTTCCTATGCTGTATATCTTTTTCTCAACGGTTGTCACCTTTGCGCTACTCCTGGTTTACAGCTTACTCGGGTGTCTTGAGGGAATTATCGCAATGTGTCGCTCTTCTGCCTCCCTTCAGGAGTCGTAAGCATGGAAGTTATTATCCTCTTTAGCGTTTTCTTGGTTTTGTTATTGATAGGGATGCCCATCGCATTTGCGCTGGGTTTAGCGTCACTTTCTTACCTCCTGCTGGAGGGCATCTCATTGACGATTGTGCCGCAACGTATGTACGCAGGCATCGACACCTTTGTGCTGCTCTGTATTCCAGGCTTTGTACTGGCCGGGAACCTGATGAATGCGGGCAATATTACTGAGCATATCGTACGTTTTGCCAACGCGTTGTTAGGCCACATTCGCGGCGGGTTGGGGCTCGCTAATGTGGGTGGTTCGATGATTTTTGGTGGCATTTCAGGCACCGCTGTGGCGGATTCCGCCAGCATTGGCTCGGTGATGATTCCCGGCATGGCGCGTTCGGGATACGACAAACCGTTTGCTGCTGCGGTGACTGCTGCGTCGTCTACTATCGGGCCAATTATCCCCCCGAGTGTGCCCATGATTATCGCCGGTTCGCTGAGCGGCATTTCGGTCGGTAGGATGTTCCTCGCAGGCGCAGTGCCGGGACTTTTAATGGGCTTGGCCATGATGATTACGGTGTACATTCTCGCCGTTCGCCGTGGCTACCCTAAAGAGAAGCGGGTGCCGGTCATGCAGTTACTGCGTGAAGCGAAAACAGCATTTTGGGCGCTGTTAATGACGGTGATTATTCTCTACGGCATTATCGGTGGCTTTTTTACCCCCACCGAAGCGTCAATTGTGGCGTCACTTTATGCCTTAGTGGTGGGCTTGTACGTGTATAAAGGTCTGTCATGGAAAAGCCTACCGTCAATCTTATCTGACACTGTATTAACATCTTCTGCGCTGCTTCTGATGGTGGGGTTAGCCAACCTGTTTGGCTGGATACTCACCAGTGAACAGATCCCGCAGATGATTGCTGCGCTTATTCTCTCCATTAGCGATAACCCGCTAATGGTTCTGCTGATTCTTAACCTGATTCTGCTGTTTGTCGGCGCTTTTATGGAAACCATCGCCGCGCTGATTATTCTTTCCCAGCCTTGGTGGGAGTGGCGACGGGAGTGGGTGTTGACCCGGTACATTTCGCTGTCATTGCGGTGTTGAACCTGATGATTGGGCTGACAACCCCCCGGTGGGCGTGTGCCTATTCGTGGTTGCGGGGATTGGCAAACTGCCTATGCTGACGGTGGCAAAAGCCATCGTGCCTTTTTGCTCTGCAACTTGGCGGTACTGTTGTTGGTGACCTATGTCCCCGCGATTTCGCTTTGGTTGCCTAACTTGCTGATGGGAGAGTAGTTAATGATGGCTCCAACGCTGATTGAAGCATCGCCAAAAAGTGGCCAGATCGGGATTGTTCATCTGGGGTTGGGCGCTTTTCACCGCGCCCACCAAGCGGTCTATTTAGAGCGTTATCGCCAGCGCAGCGGTGACGGTGAGTGGGGAGTATGCAGCGCGAATTTACGCTCTAGCGTTGGTTTAGTCGACGGCTTACGTGCGGCAGGGCACCGCTACCATGTGGCGGAGTACGCCGATAGCAAAATATCACGCTGCGCGAAATTGGCGTGATTGAAGAGGCGCTCTTTTCAGGCCGTGATGCTGACGGGCATTGGAGTCGTGACCGTGAGGCGTTGCTGGCGCGAATGGCCTCTGTGGATACCCGTATCGTGACGTTAACGGTGACCGAGAAGGGCTACTTTTAAACCCCGCCAGCGGTGAGCTAAGGGTCGATGACCCCATGATCATTGGCGATATTGCTTCCCCAGCAGCCGCGCACCGCAACAGGATTAATCGTCGAAGCGTTAGTAAGGCGGCACGAAGCGGGTATTGCCCCTTTACCGTGCTCTCTTGCGACAATATGCCGGATAACGGTAAGCGGACTCGCCAGGCGGTGGTGCAACTGGCCGAGCAGCGTGATGCAGAACTGGCCAGTTGGATAGCCAATAAGGTGGCATTTCCCAGCAGCATGGTCGATCGCATCGTACCTGCGATGACCGACGCGGATTTCGAACGGTTAGCGGCGCTGGGCGTTACTGATCCCAATGCGGTGGTATGCGAAGCTTTCTCTCAGTAGAGGATCACTTTCCGCTTGGACGGCCGAACTGGGAGGCCGAGGGCGTTGAGATGGTCGCTGATGTCGAGCCGTTTGAAACCATGAAGCTGCGTATGCTAAATGGCAGCCACTCCCTGCTGGCCTATCTTGGTGCGCTTGCAGGTATCGAAACGGTCTATGACGGCATCAATCATGACGAGCTACGGGCGTTGTTACGCCGCTATATGCTTGAAGAGGCAGCACCTACGCTAGAGATGCCCGAAGGCATCGATTTAGAGGCTTACGCTGACTCGCTGCTGGCGCGCTTTGCCAATGACAGTTTGCGTCATCGTCTGCAGCAGATCGCTATGGATGGCAGCCAAAAGCTCCCTCAGCGCTGGCTCTCCGGCGCGCTGAAACGTAGCGCCGCTGGTCAATCATCGCCCTGGGTGGCGTTGGGGATGGCAGCCTGGATTCGCTATACCGCGGGTCAAGACCTACAAGGCAATAGTTACCCCGTGGATGATCCGCTAGCCAAGCGCTTTGCAGAGCTGCACCAGAGACATGGTCGCGATCCCAGTACGCTGGTAGCGGCCTATTTAGCCATGGATGACGTGGTGCCTAACGCATTGGCACAAGACGACGCCTTTGCACAGGCGGTGCTGGCGGCATATCAAGCACTAAGCCATGGTGGATTGAGTGAAGCACTAGCGGCGCTATAGCTCTGTTAAATAGTTCTGTTAAATAGCTCCGTTAATCGCAAAACCCCACAGATCGATTCAATCAGTGGGGTTTTTTATTGCGCACTTATGGCTAACGATTAGTGAGGGGCAGCGGGCGCTTCAGCGTTCGTGAGAGTTGGTTCGGGCACTTGCTCCATACGCTTGCGCTCTTGGTCAAGAATGGCCAGCGCCTGGGCGGAAGTGACTCGGGAAGCGGGCGTTACTAGGCTTACAATCACACCGGCTACCAGTGCGACTAGCACAGCGGGAATGCTGGGGTTGCCCCAGAAGGCTGTCCAATCGCTATTGGCAATAATCATTAGGGAGGTGACCGACGCACAAATCAGCGTCGCAATAGCCCCTTGCCAGTTATAGCGAGGCCAGAAGCGCCCCAGCATGGCACTCACAAACAGCCCTGACAGAATCGTCGAGATCATCCGGGTGATGTAGGTGATGACATTGTCCGAGGCCAGTGCGAATAGCAGCGCCAGACCAATGGTTGCCACTAGCGCAATACGTGAGAAGCGCACCACGTTACGCGCTGATGGGGTGCGGCCCGTGGCCAGCACATAGAGATCACGAATCAGCGTGGAGACACCGGCAATCGCATCGGAACTGGCGCTCGACATGGTAGCGGAGAGGCCTGCTACCAATAGCAGTAAACCCAGCCCAAGCGGCATGATCTCTGTGGCCAGGAAAGGGAAGGCGAAATTGCTGTTTTCAAGCCCAGGGTTAAGGGCGTGGGTGGCCATACCAATAATCGCCGGAATGATCGAAAAGCCCAGGTAAAGAACGCCGGTGATTAAGAACGAGCGGCGTACCGATTTGACTGATTTGCCTGAATAGATGCGCTGACGAAAGGAGGGCGTAGCAAGAACGCCAATGGCAATGACGGCAGCCAGTGACAGCGCTGGCAGCGCACCAATTTGACCAATACCAAGAAAGCTAGTGGCGCCTGCATCCATGCCCGCCGTAAGACCTGAAAAACCGCCAACTTCGACCAGTGCCAGTATTGCCATCAATATAAAGCCCGCGAACAGCACAACCGCTTGGATGGTGTCCGTCCAGATAACCGCAAAATATCCCCCACTACGCAGTAAATGCCGAAGCCTAACGCCACCAGAATACGCGCAGTGGTGAGATCGATACCCGCCATCCAGGAGAGGTAGAGACCACCGCCAAGAATGTGCGCACCCAGCCACCCTATACAGGCGATATAGATCAGCAGCGCGACCACATTGCGCACCAGCCGGTTGGCACCCACGTAGTAGGCCAGCTCCTCACTCATGGTCATAAAACGCAGCTTGCGCACTGGCGCAAAGCAGACGGCGAGCAACAAAATACCCACGGCACCCCCAAGCCCGTATAAAGCACCTGCCCAACCGTTGGCGTAACCAAACCCAACGGCACCCATGCTGGAACCGGTGCCCACCATGGTCGCGACCGTGGTTCCCACGGTCAGAAAGAGTGGAACGCTTCGCCCACCGAGTAGAAAGTCGTCACCGCTACCGCGCTTATGCCTTGAGACCCACCAGCCGAAGGCGATCATGGCGATAATGTAGAGCACGAAGGTGACAAGGAATATTTGACTGTTCATGTTAACCTCTTATCGTTGTGTATCCGGCCGTTGCCGCGGCCGAAGGTAGATTAATGGAAGCGATTACCGCGGGGCTTTTTATCCTAATCACGCGGTAATCTGGCGCTGCACCCTTGCCGGGGTGTGGCGCTTTTTTGGCTTTTTTCGTGATGCTTTTTTCTGAGTACTAGGCTTTGTCTGAAAAGTCGGCGAGCGAAGGCCAGACAAGGCAAAAATTGGCGAAAAGACGGAGTTTACGTGTTGTAAATGAGTACTTTGAGCCGATTTTTAACGCCGTATGGTCGAGCGCAGCCAGTTTTCAGACAGAGCCTAGGCGCGATCAGCGCGGTAGCACTTCACGTCAACCTCCACTTTGCAATCCACCACCAAGTCTTGAACACTACAGATACGCGCCGGTGGGTTGTCGCCAAAGATCTCCTTAAACACCTTATTGAACGAGGTGAAGTAGCGCGCATCGGTGAGCACGGTGGTGACATGTACAACGTCTTCAACGCCGAAACCTGCTTCTTGCATAATGGCCAGGCAGTTATCGAAGGCGAGACGGGTCTGCTCAACAATGCCGCCTTCAACCACTTCGCCGTCGGTCATGGGGGTTTGGCCGGAGACGTACAGCCAGCCACCTGCCTCTACAGCGCGGGCAAGGGCAGTTTCTGGCCGCCGGTGCCTACACCGCCTTCGGTGCCGTATCGCGTAATGCTCATGGGGTTTGCTCCTGATTGGATGGAAAAGAAGTGATTTTTGAGAAATACGCTCTGTTCTGCACAGCATGCGGCCAGAGCGCTGGTCGCTAATAGCACCTTGGTGATAGGCAATCTTGCCGTTCACCACCACCATATCGATCCCTGTCGCGGCCGCGATGGGGGTCTCATAATTCGCCGTATCTTCCAGCACCGTGAGATCAAACAGGGTGAGGTCTGCATAGGCGCCGATACGGATGACGCCGCGATCGGTTAAGCCAAAATTGGCCGCTGAAAGGCTGGTCATTTTGCGCACCGCTTCCGCCAGCGGCAGTAGCTTTAAATCGCGGCTGTAGTGGGCCAGCACGCGGGGAAACGCACCCCAAAGGCGCGGGTGAGGATGCGGGTCGTTCGGTAATCCATCGGAACCGACCATGGAGAGCGGATGCGCTAACACCTGCTGCATATCCGCTTCGCTCATATTGTGGTAAACCGCCCCGCCGGCTGTAGCTGCCTGGCAGCGTCTAGTAGGGTCATCCCCACTCGGCGGCGATCACTTTTAACGGGCGCCGCGCCTGCTCCGGATGAGGGGTCGACCAGGTAATGGTGATCTCTATTTCTTCCGTTACCTGGCCCAGGTCGAGAGTGGAAGAGCCCGCCGTATAGGGGTAGCAGTCGCAATGGGCATGTTGGTGTTGGGCGGCTGCTTCCAGTTTACTCAATGCCTTGCTTGCACCGCCCCAATTGCCAGCGCCGGCGCATTTAAGATGCGAGATCACTAGCGGCACTTGGCCATCACGAGCGGTGGTAAACGCTTCGTCCATGGCCCCAGTAGGCCCGCAAACTCATCACGAAGGTGTGTTGTATAAACACCGCCCGACTTGCCAACGGCTGCTACCAGGGGAGCCATTTCAGTGGTTGGTGCACTTATCGCATTACGGTAGGCAAGCCCAGAGCTCAGTCCCAGCGCGCCTTCCTCAAGCGCTTGGCGAAGCAAGACTTCCATTTTGGTGATTTCTGCTGCAGAAGCGGGGCGGGCAAAGCTATCCATTACTTGGCTGCGCAGACTGGTATGCCCCACCAAAGCGGCAACGTTAATGCTTGGTTGAGCGGCGTCTACGGCGTTGGCGTAATCGGCGAAGCTTGGATAGCGGAAATCCTCCAGCTTGCCCAGTAAATTCATTGGGTCGGGGACTTCACTGGCCAGTGTCACCGGGCTTGCGCTGATACCGCAGTTGCCTACGACTACGGTGGTGACTCCTTGGGTCAGCTTTGGCAGCATTTCGGGTACACGAATGACGTTGGTATCGTCATGGGTATGCACATCGATAAAGCCTGGGGCTAAATAGCGCTCATTGGCATCGATAATCGTCGTTGCGGTGGCATAGGGCATTGCGCCGATAGCGCAGATACGCTCTCCCTGAATAGCCACATCGGCACGAAAATGAGCAGCGCCTGAGCCATCCAGCACGTTGGCATTACGAATCAGCAGGTCGTAAACCATCCTAATCTCCAAGTGGCTGGCGGTTATCACCACCGCGATGGTCATCCAGGCTCAGTTTGAGGCGGCGCAATTTAGTCCGTGAGCGCTCGCGATGGCGCATGGCAAGTTCAAGCGCCAATACGTCAATGACCGCCAGCATGGCGTAGCGGGAAGCCGAAGGGTGGTAGATAAAGTCGGTCTCCCGGGAAGTGATCGGAAGCACAATATCGGATGTTTCGGCGAGTGGAGAATTCATTGCGGTGATCGCAATCACCTTGGCGCCGTACTGCTTTGCAATCTGTGCTGACTCCACCATCTCCGGGGTGTAACCCGTCACCGACAGCACGACGACGACGTCATCAGGCTCAAGGGTGGACGCCACCATGCGGGGTAGCAGCGCTTGAGGGTAAGCACAGATCGCATAGCCAAGGCGTACCAGGCGAAACTGAAGCTCTTGGGAGAGAATGCTGGAACCCCCACCGGCGCCAAACACCAGTATCTGGCGCGCTGTATCTAACTGTTCAACCGCCCCGGACACATCGGCTTGGGCGAGTAAGTCGCGGTTAAGCGCGAGGGTTTGCGTAGCAATGTCATACACCACGCTTGAGCTATCTTCAGGCGTTGCTTCTTGAATAAAACGGCGGCCAGCGGCTAAGGCGCGGGTTAAGCGCGTTTTCAAGTCACGCACATTTGTGCAGCCGATAGCGCGGGCAAAACGGGTGACGCTGGCATCGCTAACCCCGGCGCGCTGGGCGATGTCACTGATACTCGCTTCAGTGACGAACTCGATGTCAGCAAATATCAGCTCAGCAACCTTCTTTTCAGCGTCGCGCAGCGCGGCAAAGTCAGTGGTAATACGTGACAAAATGTCGATTTCTTGGCTCACCGTGGACTCCTAATGGTTGCCTGATTTAAAAAGTATGTTAGTTTCTAACTTGAAGTCAATAGTTGTGAAAATATCTAACATTGATGCTTGTTAAAAAATGAGGATGCGGGCGAATGCAGACAATGGCGTTAGCGGTGGATAAAGGCGGTGTGGAATTGGGTTCAAACCTTCTGTCAGGTCTCAGCCTGCCCGCTGCCGTGGTACATGAAGGCCCACTGGCCCATAACGTAGCGTGGATGCAACGATTCGCAGAAGCTCACGGCGCTCGCTTGGCGCCCCATGGCAAAACCACCATGACGCCCGCGCTTTTCCATCGACAGCTCCAGGCAGGTGCGTGGGGAATCACACTTGCCACTGCGCCCCAGTGTCGTGCTGCCTTCGCCAATGGTGTCACCCGAATATTGATGGCGAACCAACTGGTGGGTCAGGCCAATATGGCCATTATTGCCAGTCTGATTGAGCAGGGCGCTGCGTTTTACTGTGTGGTCGATAGCCAGGAGAACGTACGCCAGCTTGGGCGTTTTTTTGCTGAGCGGGGCTTGAGGCTATCGGTGCTTATTGAGGTTGGCGTAGAGGGTGGTCGCTGCGGCTGCCGCAATCAGCAGGAGATTGTTTCGCTAGCAGAAGCGATTGCTGAAGAGCCTGCACTTTCATTAGCGGGGCTTGAAGGCTATGAAGGGGTGGTTCACGGCGATAATCCTGAGTCGGGTATTCGTGCCTATGCTCAATATTTAGTTGATGTGTCCGTGGAGCTTGAGGCCGCTCAGCGCTTCTCCGAGCCTAACCCAATAGTGACAGCCTCAGGCTCAGCTTGGTATGACGTGATCGCAGAAGCTTTTCGCGGGGCGCCGCTGCAGGGCGATTTACCCCGGTGCTTCGCCCGGGGTGCTACGTAGTTCACGACCATGGCTTGTATCGTGAGGCGCAGAGCGCAGTAATGGCGCGCCGCCCTGATTTGCAGCAGGGGCTTGAGCCTGCTCTGGAAGTTTTGCCCAGGTGCAGTCGCTTCCCGAACCTGGGCTTGCCATTGTGGCGCTAGGTAAGCGTGATATCGGTCATGACCAGCTACCGATTGCCCTCCGTCGTTTTCGGAAGGAGGTGATCCCTCGCAGCCATTATCGGTGACTGGTTGGGAGGTGACGAAAATTATGGATCAGCATACGTTCGTGCGGCTTCCCGAAGAGGCTCAGGATATCGAGGTCGGTGATATCGTTGCCTTTGGCGCCTCTCATCCCTGTTTAACCTTCGATAAATGGCGTCAGATACTGTTAGTGGATGATCAGCTAAACGTGAAAGAGCGTATGGCGACCTACTTTTAGAGTGTTGTTATAGCGGGCGCTATTATAGAGAACATCATTTAGCTCGTTGTGCCTGCTGGAAGGCGCCCGCCAATAGCCAGGGTCAGGGCGTCTGCCAGCTCCCCTAGCTGCTCCCGGCAGCGGTCGATGCTGGGCACTTCCCGGTGCATTGCCTCTGGAATCAGCGTGAGATAAGGGATGGTGATAACCGCTTCGATAACGTCATGAACCCCAAAGACGGGGAAGCTGATATTGGTTAACCCCTGAACCTGAGGGCTTGGCCCCACGTGGTAGCCCTGCTGGCGAATCGGATCAAATAGCGCCCGCGTTCGGTCAACCTCTTGTTGGGTTGCATCGCTGGCGGTGAGAATACGCTCACGGCGTTGCTCATCCAGAAAGGCCAGCATGACGGCCCCTGAACCGGAGCCGCATATATCGATTTTGGCCCCAGGCGCAGCCCAAAGCCCATCTTGTCGGGTTTTCGTACTGGGCCACTACCAATAGATGACCAGGACGAGCAACGCTAAGGTGACACGACTGGGAGATTTCATGGCACAGCTCTTCCATGCGCGGTAGCGCGGCCTGTACTAACCGCTTGGTGGGCGGGAAGCGGTGGGCCATTTCAAACATCTTTAGCGTTAGTTGATAGCGGCTACCGCTATCATCCATGCTGACGTAGCCACGATCCCGCAGCACCATCAGCATGCGGTACATCTCATTGGTTTTACGGCCGATCTGTTCGGCAATCGCTTGGGTGCTTAGCGGCTGGGGAGATTGGGCAAGCAGCTCCAAAATATCCAACCCTTTCTCTAAGGCCGGGGCGTGGTACTGCGTTTCAGCCTTTTCCTTCATTCAAGCTCCCTTACGTGATTGCCTATCGCTCGTTGATCGTGGCGTTAACCAAAATGCTTGGTTAGCGTGCCAGCCAGCCACCGTCTACCGCCAGGGTATGCCCATGCACGTAGCGGGCGGCATCGGAGCATAAGAATATCACAGCGCCGGCTAAGTCTTCTGGTGTGCCCCAGCGTCCGGCGGGGATTCGGCCAAGAATTTCAGCATGGCGCTGGGGGTCGTCGCGCAGTGCTTGAGTGTTGTCGGTGGCCATATAGCCAGGGGCGATGCCATTAACGTTGATGTCATGGCCCGCCCACTCATTGGCGAGCAGCCGTGTTAGACCGAGAATGCCGCTTTTGCTGGCGGTGTAGGAGGGCACTCGAATGCCGCCCTGAAACGACAGTAATGACGCGATATTGACGATCTTGCCCGGCGCTTGGCGCTCGATAAGGTGTTTGGCCACCTGCTGGGCGAGAAAGAAAGCGGCTTTCAAGTTAACGTCAATGACGTCATCCCAATCTTGCTCTGAAAATTCAACGGCTGCCGCCCGACGAATAATCCCCGCATTATTGACCAGAATATCCACCTTGCCCGCTTGGGCAATCGCCTGCGAGACAATCTCGCTAGGTGATTGGCTGCCCAGCTCAGCGGTAATGTCATAAAACTGGCGCCCTAGGGCCTCGACCTGTTGGCGGGTGTCATCAGCAGGGCTGCGGTTGACGCCCACGATATCCGCACCCGCCTGTGCCAGTGCAATGGCAATGCCCTGGCCCAGCCCTTTGTTGCAACCCGTCACCATGGCAACTTGGCCGTTCAGCGAAAATAGCTTCATTGGTCACTCTCCTGGGTAGTGGTTTAGCGCAGCGCTTTAGAAGCGATAAAGTCCATATCATCGTAGGTCAGGTTTTCACCGCACATACCCCAAATAAAGGTGTAGCGGCGAGTACCAAAGCCACAGTGAATCGACCAGCTGGGGTGAATCACGGCTTGTTCGTTGGCCACCACGATATGCCGGGTCTCTTGGGGTTCGCCACACAGGTGAAACACCACATCGTCTTCACTCAAGTCAAAGTAGAAGTACACTTCCATGCGCCGTTCGTGGGTATGGCAGGGCATGGTGTTCCACATACTGCCGGGCTCTAAC
This sequence comes from Vreelandella olivaria, assembly GCA_004295565.1. GTDB lineage: Bacteria > Pseudomonadota > Gammaproteobacteria > Pseudomonadales > Halomonadaceae > Vreelandella > Vreelandella olivaria. The sequence continues at coordinate 1,682,730 of AP019416.1, forward strand.
TGGGTAAGCCCCATGGAGAGCTGGCAGGTATCCAGTACATCGGTATGCAGGTACTTATTGATGGTACGCACATTGCCGGTTTCAGGGTCGCCAAGGGTGGTGGGCGAAGCATCTTCCGTGCGGATATGGCGAAGCTGGTAACGTACATGGGCAGGCGTTGAGTTGATATAAAAGCGCGCAGGTTTGGTCGCATCGAGGCTCTCAAAGCTGACTTCACGGCTCTCTTTGGGAATATACAGGCCGTGGTGGGTGCCCAGCTCGACCGTTTCGCCGTCGACAGTAATGCGCCCGGGCGCGCCAATGTTAATAACCCCATTTCCCGCCGCTCTAGAAAATAGTCAACGCCAAGCTCTTTGCCACCGCTCAGGGTGAGCGACGAATCAGTGGGCACCGCGCCACCCACAATAATGCGGTCAACGTGGCTGTAGGTGAGCGACAGTTGGCCTGGCACCATAATCTGGGTGACCAGCATTTTGTCACGCAGGCCCTGGGTATCGAGGGTTTTAAAATGATCGCTATGAAGCGCTTGGCGAATATCCATATGAATTTCCTTTAATGGTCAACGTAAATGGGCTCACCAGAACAGCGTGAGCGGCCACAGGGTGATGGCTGGAAAGGCAATGACCAGCAGCATCACCAGGAGGTTAGCGAGCAGAAACGGCAGGGCGCCGCGGAAAATACGCCCAATCGAGAGGCCGGTGATGGAGGAGCAGACGTTCAGGCACATGCCCACCGGCGGCGTGACCAAGCCAATCGCCAGGCCACTGATCAACAGCACACCAAACTGCACGGGTGAAATATTGGCCAGGGCAAGCACCGGCAGCACCACCGGGGTAATCAGCAAAATCGCGGGGTTACATCAATAAAGGTGCCGATCAGTAGCACGGCAGCTGCAATCACCAGCAGGAGCAATATCGGGGTAAGCTCCAGCCCGCCTAAAAAGCCTGCCAACAGCTGGGGAATCTGCTCCATCGAGAGAATCCACACGTACAACTGACTCATGGCAATAATGATCATCACCGTTGCACTGGTCATGACGGCAGAGCGAAACAGTGCAGGCAGTTCACGCAGTTTGAGGCTTTTAAATACCACCAAGGCCAGAAACAGCGCATAGCCCACGCCTAACGCGGCAGACTCAGTGGCCGTAGCGACACCGCCGACCACAGCACCCACTACAAACAGAGGAATTAATAGCGCGAGTACCGCACGCTGAATCACCTGGCGGCGCTGTTGCGGGTTTAATCCTGCGTGGGCACGGGGTAGCCTTGACGACCGGCCATTAGCGCAATGATGCCCATCATCAGCAGGCCAATGAGTAGACCGGGCACGAGGCTCGCCATAAACATGGTGCCGATAGACTGCTGCGAGGTAACGGCGTAGATCACCATAGGCACACTGGGAGGAATGATCATGCCCATGGTGGAAGAGGCCACGGTAATGCCGCTGGCGGTTTCGACGCTGTATCCCTTACGTGCCATCTCCGGAATCATGGCGGAGCCCACCGAAGCCGTATCCGACACTGAAGAGCCCGAGATGCCGCCAAAGATCATTGATGTCGAGATATTGACGTGCCCCAGCCCACCTGGAAAACGGCCTACCAACATCAAACAGAAGTCGATCAAGCGCGCGGTAATGCCTGAGGCGTTCATCACCAGCCCCATCAAGATGAATAGCGGCAGGGCAATCATGGTGTACAGATCCATACCGGACAGTACCCGCTGGGGCAGCACGCCAATCAAGCCTGGCTGCATGATCAAGAAGTAGACCAGCCCCGAAAGCCCTAGGGAATAGGCGATGGGCACCCCAATCAACAGCAGCACCATCAAGCTAACAAGCAGTAAAATCATGCCTGGCCCTCCTGCGCGTCTTCGCGTTGAGCGGAGGGGCGCTCTCCACCCACTAGCACCGCCAAGGAGAATAGAATGACCAGTAGCGCGCCAATGGGGACACTTATCTGCACTACCCAATTAGGCACATCCAGAACGGCGGAGCGGAAACGACCCACCTGCCCAATCCAGCTGATGCTGAGCCATGCCAAATAGCCATTGAATAGCATCACGAGACAGTGGCGTAAGCGGTTCAGCCAGACGGCTAGTGCCGTGGGCAGTGCATCCACAAGCACGCTGATACGGATATGCTCGCCGCGCAAAATGGCGACCGATGCCCCAGTGCGGTGGAATACACAAATAGAAAGCGCATCACCTCTTCAGCACCGGCAAAGCCAATGCTGAATACGTAGCGCAGTATCACCAGTGCCAAGCAGAGCAGGAAAACCGCCGCAATTAATGCGGCGATCAGATTTTCCAGCAGGCTAGCGAAGCGGCGCATTACCCGCATCAAGGCGGTATCTTCCGCCATCGGCTGCGCCAGTGGAGGTGGATTCATTACTCCAGTACCTCGGCTTGATCGGTCAGTGCGAGCAGTTGCTCTAACTGCTCCTGGCTAAAGTCACCACGCTCAACAAAGTGCTCCCAGACAGGAACGACGGCATCTACAAAGCCCTGGCGGTGTTCGTCGGCGATGCCATTAATGCTCATGTGCTCGCCCAGTGTTTCGAGGTAGTTGGCTTCGGAAGCGAGCCAAATTTCGTTGGAGCGCGTCATCGTCTCCTGAGCAACATCGTCGACGATCATCTGCAGCTCTTCAGGTAGCTGGTCGTACCACTGGGCGCTGATAAAGAAGGGGTCAGGATGGATTTGCCAGTTCAGTAATGACATGTACTCCTGAGCTTCATGGAATTTCATATCGGCGATATTGGAGGGCGGGTTTTCTTGCCCATCGACCACGCCTGTGCGTAGCGCCATATAAGTCTCGGTGTAAGGCACTTGCTGGGGGGAGGCTCCCAACGCTTCAAATGCCCGCAGCGTGGGTGCCAGTGGCGGGGTGCGAATCTTCAAGCCACGCAGGTCATCCACTTGATTAACGGCGCGAACGTTATTGGTTAACTGGCGCATACCGCCGGCAACGCCGGTCACCGGTATATGCAGCTGGCTTTCACGTGCGCCTTCATTAATGGCCTGGCCAAGCTCGCCCTCCATAACGTCAATGGCTTGTTCCGGCGTGGTGAACAGGAACGGCATGGTATAGATCAGGTAGGCGGGGTTAGCTTGGGCAAACAAACCACCGCGATAGCCCTGAATAAGCCCCATCTGGACTTGCTGAAGTACGTCCTCCTCCTTCCCAGGGTGCCATTGAAATAGAGTTCGACGGCGATGCGCCCATCACTGCGCTCTTCAAGCGCTTCTTTGAAGTAGCGCATGGACTCAGAGCGCGGCGCCTCATCGGTTTGCGAATGAGCGTACTTGAAGGTGAAATCGGCAGCTTGAAGCGATGAGGTGAAGCCAATCGCGAGGCTGGCCATCATTAAGTGGGTTAGGCGCATGGAAGGTTCTCCGTTTTATTGTGATGTTTTTGTTGCGATGCGATGTTTGTGATGCGACGGTTGCTTTCTCAAATATAAAATCCTTTTTTATATTTGATGTAAGGCCGCTTAACGTCATTCCTGTGTAGGTCAATGCTTGGGCTATGCGACATTGGTCGCGATGCGTATTTTCGGTGCAGAGAGGGTTATAAGCGCACAGGGGCTATCGTCGGCAGGCACGGAAAACATGCCTGTCGAGAGCGGGCGTTGGAGAGTTGATTAGCGGCAGTTGATCAGTTAATCAAGCAACCGTGATCAGACGTTTAGGCGCGCAATGGCGGCGGGAAGCTCACTGGCATGGTGGATACCAATCGCGCCCTTAGGTGTTACTTCCTCGTTGGGGAAGTGGTTGAGGTGAATGACGTGCATGCCCGCCGCCAGCCCAGCTTCCACACCCACCGCCGCATCATCAATCACGACACACGCTTGTGGTGCGTAACCCATGGCGGCAGCCGCCTTGCGATACAGCTCGGGGTCGGGTTTCCAGACGTTGAGGGTATAGGCGCTGAAGAGCCTGTCGGCAAAATGGTGGCCTAGCTCAGTGCTTTCCAGGGCGCAGCGAATTTTGCGCTCGGGGCCATTGGATACCACGGCCTTGGGGTGGCTGCTTAATTCTTCCAGTGCGGCGGTCATGCCAGGGATGGTCACTAGCTCGGCGCGCATACGGGCTTCCATGCGCGCCCGCATACCTGCCTCAAGCTGGGGAAAGGCGTCTTCTGCCAACGCCTGGAAGCGCTTTTCCAGCGTTTGGACGATCGTCTGGAAACGTACCCCGCGAAACTCATCCATATATTGCCGTGCTGAGAAAGGTAAACCGAATTCGGGCAGAATATCGCCCATCACCTCGGCAAGCAGTATTTCGCTATCCACCAGGGTGCCATCGCAGTCAAACAGTAGGCAGAGAGGTGTGGTCGTATTCAGCGCAGAATTCATGGATAGACTTCCTCGTTGACTAGGCTAATCGGCCGTTCACCCTGAAGCGCCAGGCGGATATTGTCCACCGCCCGTTGGGCCATGGCGTCACGGGTTTCATGGGTGGCAGAGCCGATATGGGGCAGGGCGACCACATTGGCCATCCTTGGCAGCGGTGATGAGGCAGGCAGTGGCTCCTGCTCAAAGACATCCAGACCGGCGGCGTGAATAACGCCGTTCTCAAGGGCGTGTATTAAGGCGCGCTCATCGACCACTTTGCCGCGTGCGATATTGATGAAAATGCCCGTTGGCTTCATTTGCGCGAACTCCTGGGTGCCGATCAGGTGTTCGGTCTCGGCAGTTAGCGGCACCGTGACACAGACAAAATCGGCCTCGGCCAACAGCTCGTTGAGTTCGCGGCGCTGCGCGCAAAGTTCACTCTCTAAATCGGGCTTGGGTGAAGCATTGGAGTAGAGCACCCGCATGCCAAAGCCCAGGGCCCCGCGCCTGGCAACGGCTTGGCCAATACGGCCAAATCCCACCATGCCCAGGGTTTTGCCATGTATATCGCTGCCAAACAGCGCCGGGCCAATACTCGCCTGCCACTTATCTGCTTTGACCCACTCGGCTAATTCAACCACCCGGCGCGCGGTGGCCATAATGAGTGCAAAACCGGTGTCGGCGGTGGTTTCGGTCAGCACATCCGGCGTATTGCACAGCATAATGCTGCGCTTGGTCAGTTCATCAACCGGGATGTTGTCGTAGCCAACCGAGATGGTGGCAATGACGCTCAGGTTGGGCGCTGCGTCCAGCAATTGGGGGGTAATCGCCAGGCCGGAGCCAATAATGCCGTGTGCCTCCGCTAATAGAGCGCGATTTTCAGGGGCATCAAGGGCGGTAGTTTTCGGCAGTACAGCCACTTCAAACAGATCGCGAAGCTCAGCCAACTGAGCATCGCTGAGGCGTCCTTGAACCACGAGGCGTTTTTCATTGTTATCTCCTTAGTGAAAACCTGCTTTCGAGAACCTGTTTATCAGAACACGGCTTGGTGCATTAGACGTTAGGCAGCTCTGCTTCAAGCGCTTGGAGTTGCGCTCGGTTAGGCAAGCCTTCCATATCTCCCACTACCTGGATAGCCTGGGCACCAATTAAGTTGCCGCGTTGGGCTGCCTGGCGAGCCGTGCCTCCGTCCAGCAGCGCACTGATGACACCGACGGCAAAACCATCGCCTGCGCCTACGGTATCCACCACCTCCGCTACCCGGCAGCCAGGTACGGTAAAGCTCTCCTCTTGGCCGTCCAGGTTGCCACGATAATAGCTGCCTTCCGGGCCTAGTTTGATAATCACCGCTGAAGCACCTTGATCCAGATAGTAGCCTGCTATGTCGTAAGGCGTCTTCTGCCCGGTGAGAAGCTGACCCTCGGAAAGCCCAGGCAACACCCAATCTGCGCGGCCGGCGAGTTCATTGAGGGTCGAGCGCATAACGCTTTCGCTAGGCCAGAGTGACGGCCGTAAATTGGGGTCGAATGAAATAGTCGCGCCCTGGGCGCGGGCCTGTTCCATCAAGTGATGGCTAAGCTGGCAGGCGCTCTCAGATAACGCCGGGGTAATGCCCGTCGCGTGAAGGTGGTTCAGCGCCTGAAAGTCGACACTTTGGGCATCGTCAATAGTGAGATGGCTGGCGGCACTGCCACGTCTGAAATATTCGACTCGCGGGTCGGCGCCGTTCTGGGCACGCTCTTTAAAGAGCAGCCCGGTGGGGTGCTGTGAGTCGGCCTGAATATAGCGGTCATCGATACCTTCCGCCGTTAAAGCCGCCTGAATAAACTCGCCGAAGCTATCGGTTCCCACTCGGCTTAACCAGCCGACGTGAAAACCAGCCTTGAGAGGCCGATGGCGACATTGTTATCGGCACCGGCCAGGCGACGGTGGAAATGCTCGATACCGGATAAATCGCCCAGCGTATCAGCGACAAACATGGCCATGGCTTCGCCAAAGGTAAGCACTTTTGGCGGGTTAGAGAGTGTGTGAGGCATGGTCAATAATCTCTTTGAGTTGTTTATTTTCATTTAATGGGAACGATACCATTTTTGAGGCCCTTTTTAGTACCCCCTTGGAAAATTAGAGGTGAGTAGAACCCCGTTCAATCAGGGTAGGTGAAAAACTCAGCGCTGTTGGCATTGAAGATGCGTGGGGCGCAATGCGATGCATCAAGCATTGAACAGCCGTTTTGCCAATGGTGTCGGTAGGTTGAGCAAGGGTGGTAATACCCGGAGGAACCAAGGCGCACCAATCGAGTTCATCAATCCCCATCAAGCCTACCGCGCCAAGCGGTAAGCCCAATTGCTGAAACAGGCGGGTCACTATTAGTGTGGCATTGCCGTTACCACATAAGACGGCACAAGCGGATGGTTGGTGGGTGGTTAAAAGCTGCTTAGCGCTTGAAGCGTTGCAGCGCTATCTGAATTAGCGAGCAGTGAGGTTGCGTATGCCAGCCCATGCTGCTCGGCAACGTGGTTAAAGCGGGCCAAGCGTTTTTGTCGCGTGCTTGACTGCTCGGGAGCTTCGCTGACATACAGTACGGCCTGGTAGCCTTGATCGGCTAAGTGTTCGAGCGCCATATCAATCGCCAGATGATTATCGAGCCCGACCACTTCCGCCGCCACATGGTCGACTTCTCGATCTAGCAGCACGATAGGGGTTCCCTGGCTAATAAAGGTGTGCAACTGACGTTCGGGGCTGCCGGAGGCATTCACCACCAGCCCTTCCACTTGGTACGCACCAAGGAGGTCTAAGTGCTGGCGCTCCTGTTCCGGGTCATTGTCGGTATTACACACGACCAGCGAGTAGCCGTATTGGCGGCATGCTTGCTCGACGCCGTGAGTGATGGCCACGGAAAAGGGGTTGCGAATATCGGCAACCAACATGCCGATCAATTTAGAGCGGCCCCCTTTTAGCCCGCGTGCCATTTGATTCGGCTGGTAGCCAAGGGTATCTGCCGCATGCGCGATTCGCGCCTGGAGAGGGCGAGAGCCGGTCTCGCTCTTCGCCAAAATAGCGCGATACGCTGGTTTTAGAGGCACCCGCGAGGCGGGCTACTTCAATAATGGTGGAACGGCGGGAGATCGAAGACATAAACCACTTAAGGTAATGGTATCGGTTCCATTTTGAGCAATCCTATATGGCTTAGCAACGACTTTTGAGAATAGTTGTCGTTGAGCACGCTTAAGCCTCGCTATGCTTTTTTCATGCTCACATTATAATCGCTTGGATTAACCGTGCCTTCTAGTCGACCAATCTGGTTAAAATCGTTACTAAACAGCACTGTATCGATGGAAGTGTCCTTAAAAGCCAAATTTTTAACAACGTCGACTTTGCAAGGCATGCCCTTTGCATCTACATCTACGATCCAGGCTAGAAAACCGTTTGAAAACCTAGCCAGGCTACCGATAGGGTAAAGACCAAAGTGCTGGATATACTCAACCAGCAATGACTTTTCATACGTTTCAGGGCGGCTGTTGACCCACCGGTAAGCATCCAGAGGTTGCTGTGGGTGCTGTCCATTGCGTTCATGTGTCAGTTTGTTGATTATTTTGATAACACTCATTAAACGCACAGTTTCTGATAACGCCTCGGCTTGAATTCCCTTGGGGTAGCCACTGCCATCGAGCCGTTCGTTTGCATTGAGGATAATGTCGCTGCACGTTGGGCTGGGTGTCCAGTCAAGATCTGACAGTTTTTTGCTAAGGGCATCTACATGCTGCTTGAGTATCTCCGCGTGTGACGGCGACATGTGGATTTTCAGTGAGGGCAACTGTTCACTAATGAGCAGTGGTTTGCCCATGGTATGAAGTAAGGCGCCCGCTACTGCTTCCCGCGTTTTGTAGGCGTAGGGGTCGCGGCTAATCAGCATCATGGCGAGTTGGCTGCCCACTTGAATGGCGTGGCGTACCCACTCCGGCTCATCGTGCAAATACGTCAGGGCATACTGTAGGGCTTTGCGGTCATGGTTGACCATATACAGGATGCTATCCGCACACTCATATAAAATTTCTGCTGAAAATAAATGTTTATTTTTATAAACATCAACATGATTTGGAGCTGCTGGGCTATTTCGAGGACGCCTCTCAGTAAGGGGGGTATGTTGCGTACTGACTAGCTGGTCATGCTCTTCTTGACGCTGCATTTTTTTCTCTTTCGCATCGGCTATAAACAGTTTTGATCTTGCCCGCGCGTTATGTTGAGTGCCCGAGCGTAAAGCGGCCTCGAATTCAGCTTCAGCAACGTAATGGAATAGCGTTTCCGTGGAGGTGGGACTCATATCGATGAACTCTATGCCAACGGCGGCATGGCCATGATTGCCAAAAGGGCGCATATGACGTATGCGCCCTTGGGTATTAAATGCCTCGCCATTTGGAAATTTTAGCGTTACGCCTGGAAGTATCTGATCGACAGAAAGCGCAATGCTGTCTTCGAGACGCACATCCACCATACAGCCGCCCACTGAAAGGTTGCGCACTTTACCTTCTATATTAAGTTCGTGGGCAAACACTTCCAGGTAAACGCGAGCCTGCATGCCAAGGACAAAAGGGACTCTTAACGCACCACGGTTATCGGAGGAAAAGATCGAGTGGGGAGTTGGCACGTTAGGTGGTAAGTGTGGGGTCTATTTGAATAATATGAGCAGGAACGTGCTCGATATTATAAATTTCTTCAGCATCATGCCCATGCCGTGAAGCTTCTATATCAAACGATATGGTGTCGTTATTTAGGTAAGGAGACAGCGAAAGACCCGCGTACTTTATCTCTAACGTGATTTTTCTATTATCGGGCTCAACTTTAATAGCTGTCGCCGCTATGGATTGGGCAGCTTCCTTAGAAAAAATCGTAATGGTGTGGTCTTTATCGAACAACGATTTCATTATTTGGCTGGTAGTATTTTGAATAGCTGTATCGATAAGCATGCAAATTCCACCCTTTGTATTGTTTTTGTAAAGTTAGGTGACTTTAATTGTCTTTTTTTAATCAGCCCCTGTCGGAAATATTAATGAGATACCTGCTAATAAACTTTTAGTTGATTAGCTAGTATTCCGAAAGCATTTGCAAATCTATATCAATATATTTTGTTTATCAATAATCGTTTTTGATAGTTTTTGTTCTTTGTGTGGGTTGGAATGACACCCGCCAGGGTGACATTGAAAGCCAGTTTCAAGCAAATAAGGTAACTACCCGCCTTAAATGTTGGTACGACAGCGCATATGCTGGAGTGCTGATGGAAGCGATATGCATGCTCTCTGCTAGGTTGAGAAAAATATGAGGCTACTATCATGCACCTTGACGAGTACCAGCAGTATGACGCTATGGGCTTAGCGGAGCTAATCCGTCGCCGTGAAGTGAGTAGGGAGGAGGTGCTTGAAGCGGCCCTAACGGCTATTGAGAAGCTTAATCCTTCATTAAATGCTTTGGTAAGAACGCGTTACGAGCGTGCCCGACAAGAGAGTCAAAAACTCCCGACGGATACCCTTTTCGGTGGAGTGCCCACCTTAAGTAAAGATCTGTTGATGGGCCTAGCCGGTGAGCCACTGGCCTTTGGAAGCGCATCTCTATCCCAGTGGTGCCCCAGGAAGATGCGTTACTGATTCAGCGTGCAAGAGCCGCTGGCTTGGTCATCGTAGGGCAGACAGCCACCCCTGAACTTGGTTTGATGGGCATTACTGAGCCGAAAGCTTATCCGCACCCCCAAAACCCTTGGCGGGCTGGGTACTCACCTGGAGGCTCCAGTGGTGGGGCCGCGTCAGCAGTGGCGGGGGGAATCGTACCCATGGCCCTCGCCGGGGATGGTGGAGGCTCTATTCGTATTCCTGCCAGCTATTGTGGGCTGTTTGGTTTTAAGCCTTCGCGTGGCCGGGTTCCCCTTGCTCCTGCTCATGGCGAGGTATGGCAAGGTGCGGTCATTGAGCATGCCGTGACGCGTAGCGTTCGCGATAGCGCCGCCCTCCTTGAACACACCAACGGTATGGCGGCATCGGGGCCCTACCCGGTGCTGAAGGAAACCGGCTATGTGGCTGCGCTGTCGGTTCCGCCTCCACCGTTGCGCATTGCCGTCTCGCTGGGTGAACCGCTCAGCCGAGGCTTGGGGACGACGTTAAGCCGTGAGGTTCGCTTGGCGGTTGAGAAGGCGGCTGCGGCACTGGCAGCGATGGGCCACGAGGTCGAGTGGTGTGACCCACCCGTTGCTGGAGAGGCGCTAGCCGATAGTTATCTCACCCTCTATTTGGGCCATTTGGCCGCGGATCTTACCTGGGTGAGTCAGCAAACCGGGGTACCTGTCCACAAGCTCGATATTGAGCCTTCAACCCGCGCCATTGGTCGATTGGGAGCAAAGCTTTCCGCGCGTGACTATGAGCTGGCGAAACGTTACTGGCATGTAGCGGCCGAGCAAATGAGTCGGTTTCATCAGCGCTATGATGCCCTGGTGATGCCAGTAACCGCAGATTCAGCCCCAGAAATTGGCGAGCTATACCCTTCACAAGCGCGAGAGCGGATGATGGGCCTGTTGGCGATTCCGGGGTTGCCATCTCTGGCGTTGAAGGCGGGTATGCTGAAACGTTTGGCGGTAGACGCCCTCAGCCGAACGCCGTATACCCAGCTAGCCAACCTCACTGGGCAACCTGCCATGTCAGTGCCTATGCATGTCGCGGCCAACGGTTTGCCGGTTGGCGTTCAGGTGGTGGGCCGCCTTGGCGAGGATAAACAGCTGCTTCAGCTTGCTGCTGCCATGGAGCAGCATGATGCCTGGCAACACTTCTCCCCCAGCAGGCGTTTCGCGCCCAAGCAGGGTAAACTACGCCGCTTTGAGGCGACGCTTGGTCTTATGCATGCACCCCAACGATAAATTAATCAATGCCGAATTTAAAAGCTATCAATTAACCCAGGCTGGGGATCGCTATTTTGACGGTTTAGCCGATAAGTTTTCGCGTTCGCTCTATCAAGCGCCACGTGGCGAGCTGCGTTTAGCCATGCTGGACTATCTGTTGCCGCAAATGCTCACTTTGAGCCACCAGAAAGTACTCGATGTCGGTGGTGGCCTGGGCCAGCAAGCGGCATGGTTTGCTGAGCGTGGGCACCGGGTAACGATGGCTGAGCCTTCAGCGGATATGCTGAACTACGCAAAAACCTGGCACCGAGACGCTAAGACGCTGCCAGAAGAGGCCATCACTTACCTGCAGGCGCCGCTGCAACAGTTAACCCAGCATGTCCCAGGCCCATGGCCGCTGATTACCTGCCATGCCGTGTTGGAGTGGTTAGGTGACCCGCAAGCGGCGCTGGCTACCTTGAGTCATTTATTGGCACCGGGTGGTCAGCTTAGCTTGATGGTGTTTAACCGCGATGCGCTGCGCTTTTCCAATGCGGTCAAAGGCAATCTTGAGAAGGCGTTGAGCGACCGTTTAGCGGGGAAGGGCAAGCGCCAACGGCTGACGCCTATTTCGCCGGTAAGTCATGCCGAGATTGAGCAGTGGAGCGCGGATAACGGCTTAGTGATAGACGCCGTTGCCGGTATCCGCGTCTTTCAAGACTACTTGCGTCACCCTCCCGCCACACCCGCAGAAACGGAAACGCTGCTGGCACTGGAGAAACAGTACTGCCGCTATGACCCCCACTGGCGGCTGGGCCGCTACCTGCTTTATACCCTAATTAAACCGGAGATCGTTGAATGAGTGCCCAAGCCCCAGCGTGCCAGCTGTTAGAGCGCCAAAAGATAACTATGCTGCGCTGTGGGCCATTGGCCCGCCAGTCGATAGCTGGCTGATTGATCATTCGACGGGGGTGGTCAGTGGTGATTTAGACGCCCTGCGTGAGTGGCAGGTGAAAGGCAAGCAGGCCCGAACGCCTTTTGACTTAGCCCCGGGCGAGCCCTTTGGCAAAGAGATTGTGCTGTTTTGGCCGAAGGCGCACCAGTTAGGTATTTGGTGGCTCAAGTGGTTATGCGAGCAGTTGCCTGAAGGGACACCCATTGAAATTGTCGGTGAACACCAAGGTGGCATCAAACGCGTTCCTAAGATGCTTGATGAGTTGGCTATGCCTTGGGATAAACGCGACAACGCGCGGCGCTGCTCTTTATTCGCTACGCGTACCGTCGCGTTGGATTCCTCCAGCGACAGCGCTTGGCAAACGTTTGAGACGTTAGGCTTAACATTACTCAGCCACCCGGGCGTATTTGGCCACGGCAAAGTGGATGAAGGCACGCTGTTACTGTTGGAGAGCTTGGAAAGTAGCTTGCCGAAAAAACCGCTCAAGGTGCTGGATATGGGCTGTGGTGACGGCATCATTAGTGCCTGGCTGGCCCAGCGCGGCCACCATGTGACCGCTGTAGACGTCAGTGCCTTTGCGGTAGAGGCGTGCAAGCGCACCTTGGCGGCAAATGGGCTAGAGGGGCGGGTGCTCAGCAGTGATGTATTCAGCGCGCTCGAAGGCGAGCAGTTTGACTGGATCGTTAGCAACCCGCCTTTTCATAAAGAGCGTGACATCAGCTATGGCCCCAGCCAGCGTTTGATCAGCGCGGCGCCAGAGCATCTCAACGTGGGTGGGCGATTGATCCTGGTAGCCAATGGCTTTTGCCCTATCCAGACCACTTGCAGCGCGCGTTTCAGGATTTCCAGACCCTGGCGGATAACCGCCGTTTCAAGGTTTATGGTGCGGTTAAGTCAGGGCGTTAGAGCTAACGAATAGAGATTTACTCAAACTTGCCACAATCAGCCGCCGACGACCGTACCTTTTAGGACTATTGTTAAGGGCTGTGATGCAAATAAGTAGTCGTTAATTTAACGGTAGTGAGCAGGAGTGACGGATATGGCGGCAAGTACTCGAAATACGGCGGTATTGGGCAGCGCTGTTCTGCTGGGCGGGCTGCTGGCGCTGGGGTTGGTATGGAGCGGCAGTTATATCAAAGGCGCTGCGGAAGTGTGGCAGCAGTCGTCACGAAGCGTCACGGTACGCGGCTTAGCCGAACGAGAAGTGCCAGCGGATTTGGTGCTGTGGCCGTTCAACTATAGCGTCAGCGCCAATAGCTTGAGCGACCTTGAGCAGCAGTTAACCAACGACGAGCAGGCGATTCGCAATTTCCTGGAGGCGCAAGGGTTTGCCGCGGAGCATGTTAGTTCCACACCGCCGCGGATTACCGACCAGTTTAGCAATCAGTACGGTGGCCAGCGTCCGGATGAGCGCTACCGCGCGGAAGCGACGCTGCTGCTGCGCTCACCGGATGTTGAGGGTGTCATCGAGGCGATTCCCAATGCGACTTCACTGGTGCGAGAGGGGGTACTGCTCTCGCCCAGCTACGAATACCGGACGGAGTTTCTATTTACCGGACTTGATGCGATCAAACCTGAAATGATTGCGGCGGCCACGGCGGATGCGCGTAACGCCGCCCAGCAGTTTGCCGAAGATTCCGGTAGCCAGGTGGGCCAGATTCGTCAGGCGACCCAGGGCTACTTTTCCATCGAGGACTTGGACAGCTACACGCCGCAAACCAAACGTGTTCGTGTTGTCACCACCGTGGACTACGCCTTACAAGACTAGCTCTTCCCGGGCTAGGCGGTGTAATCAATGGTGGTAATGGTATAGAACGTATCACCGTTAGGCGTGAGCACTTTAGCTTCATCACCCACCTGTTTGCCGAGCAGTGCTTTGGCCATGGGGGCATCGATACTGATCCAGCGCTTTTTGGTATCGATTTCGTCGTGGCCAACGATTCTGAGGTGCACCTCACCGCCATTTTCATCCTCAAGGCTGACATAGGCGCCGAAGAACACTTTACTGGTGTCGGCGGGAAGGCGATCAACGATTTGCAATTCATCCAAACGTTTTGTCAGGTAAGTGATGCGGGCGATAACGCGGTTCAGCTCTTTCTTGTTATAGGTGTAGTCGGCGTTTTCACTGCGGTCGCCCTGGGCGGCTGCTTCGCCGACCTTGGCAGAAATAGCCGGGCGTTTGACCCGCGACAGGTGATCCAAAATAGCGCGCAAGCGAGCCGCCCCTTCTGGGGTAATCAGGTTGCTCTTAGGGGCTTGACGCGGATCTTTGGCTGGATCGCGCCAGCGGGTCATGTTGCGGCCTTTCATTTACCTATTCCCCTTATGTTTCGAGCTATCTACCTTACGTTAATTGCGCGAAGCAACCAAGCAGCATGCTAGTGGTAAATCATTCAAACGTTCGTTACATTTTTTTGCTATATTGAGCGAGAGGCCCGCTATTGGTAGGTCTCATGAACGGTTTCAGCAGGACAACAATAATTTAGGAGTAACTATGCGCAGTCTCTCTTTTTCAATTAACGCTTTACCACGCTCATTCATCGCCGCCGTTATTGGCAGCGCGTTGATGTTGTCACCGCTTACCGCTTCTGCGTTTGAAGGTGAGCTCTTCTCGCTTAAAAATAGGTGGGAGCATACCGTGGCTGAACTGCCCGCCAACGAGCGGGAGAGCACGTTAAAGGCGTTGGCAAGCGAAGCGGAGCAGTTGGCCGAGCAGCACAGCGATGAAGCGGACGTGCTCGTATGGAAGGGGATTGTTCTGGCGTCTTATGCCCGTGAACGCGGCGGGTTGGGGGCACTGGGCACGGCAAAAGAGGCGCGTGATGCGTTAGAGAAGGCTGTGGCCATAGACCCTCAAGGGTTGAACGGTTCCGCCTATGTAACCCTCGGTGCGTTATACGACCGGGTGCCCGGCGGACTGATTGGTTTTGGCGATAGCGATACCGCTGAACGCATGTTCCAGCGTGCCCTGGAGATCCGCCCAGACGGTATTGATGTGAACTACTACTATGCCGCCTTCCTGAAAGAAGAGGGCAACGAGCAGGCCGCTCGCGAGCACGCCCAGCGTGCGGTTAACGGTACTGCCCGTGACAACCGGCAGGTCTCCGATGAAGCGCTACGTCGTGATGCCGAGGCGCTGCTTAATCAGCTGTAATCCCTCCGCTGAATTGGCATTCCCGGTGGCAAGCACGGATAATAGAGCGATTATCACCACCGGGAGTGCCTTATGGCGTCCAACTCCAAGAACGAATCCGTTCAGAATCACCCTTTTCAGAACACTCCTTTTAAAAACACGGCGCTGAGGGTTCCAGATTTCAAGCGCGATGATGTTGAGCTGCTGAAACGGGAAACGCTCCACCAGGGGTTCTTCCGTCTGGAAGCCTTGGAGCTTCGCCATCGGCTATTTGAAGGCGGCTGGAGCAAACCCATGCGTCGCGAAGTGCACAATCGCTTTGATGCGGTGGGGGTACTGCTCTACGACCCTGAGCGTGATGCGCTGGTACTTATTGAGCAGTTTCGTGCCGGCGCCATTGATGACGCCGTCTCTCCCTGGAAACTCGAACTCGTAGCCGGTTTGGCAGAAAAGGTGAATCGCTGGAGGATGTGGCGCGTCGCGAGGCGTGGGAAGAGGCGGGTTGCAAAGTGACTGAGCTGACCAAACTTCACACCTATTACCCAAGTCCGGGCGCCTGCAACGAGCACGTGACACTATTTTGTGGTTTGGTAGATACCTATGGGTTAGGGGGAATTCATGGCTTGGATGAGGAGCATGAGGATATTCGTGTTCACGTTATGCCGTTTGCCAACGCCTGGGAACTCTTAACACAGGGGCGGCTCGACAACGCCATGTCGTTAATTGGTCTACATTGGCTGAATAGCCAGCGAGCCTCACTACGTGCCGCTTCTCAGCGAGCGCTGCCGAAAAAGTGAAACGACGAAAAGCGAAACAGACAAGGAGTGAACATGGCGAGAACGGCCTATGTCACCGATTTAAAATCGCTCCAAGGGGAGTGCAGCGCCAACTATCTGCGTTTGGTGCGCCTGGTGGGCGATATGGAGGCCGGCCAGCGTCGTGATATCGCCCTGCGCGGTGATAAACACTATTTCGGTGATCTGCATCTCTATATTCAAGAGCAGGCGCCTTACACCACCATGGTGGATGTTTCTCAGACCGGCCCGCTTGATACAGTGTTGGAGGGCCGCGCATGCGTGTGCATCTCTATCACGATGTGCGCATGGCGGAAGTCACCGATTTTCAGCGCGAACGCCACTTTAATGGCCGCTACCGCTACCCCAACGCCCGAATGCATCAGCCGGATGAGAAGCTGCAGCTCAACCGCTTCTTAGGCGAATGGCTGGCTCATGGGCTTGCTCATGGTCATACCGTCGATGTGCCGGAGATACCCTAATGCGTGTGGTGCAAATTACCGATGCTCATCTCTACGCCGATATCGAAGCGCGTTCCCGGGCGGGAATACCCTGGCGACAGTTTCAGCAGGTATTGAGCGCAGTCGTCGCCGAGAAGCCCGATATCGTGCTGTTTACCGGTGATATTAGCCAGGATGAGTCAGCCGCTTCCTACGCCTTGGCAGTACAGGCGCTGGAGCAGTTGCCTTGCCCCTGGTACTGGCTGCCGGGTAATCACGATCAGCCCGAGTTCATGGCGGCCGAACGGCCGCTGGTCGATCAAGTGGACATGGGTTCGTGGCGCATTCTGCTGCTCAATACCCAGGTAGCGGGCAAGCCTTTTGGGGAACTGGGCAGCGAGCGACTAGCCAAGCTGGCTGAACAGTTAGAGAGCGACGACCGGCCCACGCTGATCGCCATGCACCACCCGCCGGTAGATGTGGGCGCGGTGTGGATGGATGCTATTGGCCTACAGGATCGCGATGCATTTTGGCAGCTGCTAAGCCGATACCCGCAGGTCTACATCATCCTGTTTGGTCATACGCACCAAGCTTATGCCGAGCATCATGTTTTAGGTGCAGGTAAAAGCAAAGGAGAGGTGACTGTTGATGTTTATGGCTGCCCGGCGATGGCGGATCAGTTCCTGCCCGGCGCTGAGCAGTTCGCTATTGATGAAGCTTCCCGCCCTGGCTATCGGGTAATCGATTTGGCGTGGAGCGATGCCTTGGGAAGCGAGTGGCAGAGCTGGATTGAGCGCATCGATTAATCGCCTTATCGCACTATTAATCTTCGATAGGTGATTTGGGAATAAAAGATAGTTATTAATTCTTTTGGGTTATTATCAACTCGGCGTTACCCTACCTCCATTCGAACATACAATATTCTTTAGCTTAAGTGACGAGCTTGTTCTTGTCAGGTAAGGGGCCATGACCCAATTGTCTACTATTTCTTCAAAGGAGCGGTCTTCAGCGACACGCTCTGCCGCGCCACAGCAGGAGGCTTTCAATACCCCTGATGCCGCGCGCTTGACCCACCCTCAAACAGTTAGAAGCCGAGTCTATCCATATTATCCGTGAAGTCGCCGCCGAGTTCGCTAACCCGGTGATGATGTACTCCATCGGCAAGGACTCATCGGTCATGCTGCATCTGGCGCGGAAGGCTTTTTATCCTGGTACACCGCCGTTTCCGTTGATGCACGTGGACACCACCTGGAAGTTCCGCGAGATGATCGAGTTCCGCAACCGCATGGCTGAAGAGGCGGGTATGGAGCTGATCGTGCATACCAACGAAGAGGGGCGGGCCGCCAATATCAACCCGTTCGATCACGGCAGCGCCAAGTACACCGATATCATGAAAACCCAAGCGCTCAAGCAGGCGCTGGATAAGTATGGGTTTGATGCCGCCTTCGGCGGTGCGCGTCGGGATGAAGAGGCGTCCCGGGCCAAAGAGCGCGTCTACTCCTTCCGCGATAAGTATCACCGCTGGGATCCCAAGAATCAGCGCCCTGAGCTTTGGAACGTGTATAACGCCAAGGTCAATAAAGGTGAATCGATCCGTGTGTTTCCGCTCTCCAACTGGACTGAGCTGGATATCTGGCAGTACATCTATTTAGAGTCGATTCCCATCGTGCCGCTTTACTACTCGGCCAAACGCCCGATCGTCGAGCGCGACGGTATGCAAATTATGGTCGATGACGACCGACTGCCGCTGGCGCCTGGCGAAGTGCCGGAAATGAAGTCGGTGCGGTTTAGAACGCTGGGCTGCTATCCGCTGACCGGTGCGGTGGAGTCCGAAGCGGCGACGCTGCCGGAAATTATTCAAGAGATGCTGCTGACCCGAACCAGTGAACGCAGTGGTCGCGCCATCGATCGCGACCAAGTGGGTTCGATGGAGAAGAAAAAAGCGCGAGGGGTACTTTTAATATGTCTCACCAATCCAATTTAATTGCCGACAATATCGAACAGTACCTGCACGAGCACGAAAACAAAGACCTGCTGCGCTTTATTACCTGCGGCAGTGTCGACGACGGCAAATCGACGCTGATTGGCCGCCTGCTCCACGACTCGAAAATGATCTTTGAAGACCAACTGGCGGCGATTACCCAAGCCTCTAAAACCAGCGGTACCACCGGTGATACCGTTGATTTGGCGCTGCTGGTGGATGGGCTTCAGTCGGAGCGCGAGCAGGGCATTACCATCGATGTGGCGTACCGCTTTTTCTCCACCGATAAGCGCAAGTTTATTATCGCCGATACGCCAGGGCACGAGCAGTACACCCGCAACATGGCCACCGGTGCTTCAACGGCCAGCCTGGCGATTATTTTGATCGATGCCCGCTACGGCGTGCAGACCCAGACGCGCCGTCATAGCTTTATTGCCGACCTGCTGGGTATTCAGCACCTGGTGATTGCGGTTAATAAGATGGATCTGGTGGAGTTCTCCGAGCAGCGTTTTAACGAGATCGTCGATGAGTACCGCGCCTTTGCCACCAATCTGCAGGCGCCGGACATTCGCTTCGTGCCGATGTCGGCCCTGAATGGCGACAACGTGGTCAATCGTAGCGAACAGACGCCCTGGTATTTTAGCGACGGTTACCAGGGGCAAACGCTCATCGAGCTATTAGAGAGTGTCGAGATTACCCGCGATCAGAACCTCAGCGATCTGCGCTTGCCGGTGCAGTACGTGAACCGCCCGAACCTTGATTTTCGCGGTTATTGCGGCACTTTGGCCGCGGGTGTGCTACGCCCTGGTCAAGCCGTTAAAGCACTGCCTTCGGGTAAAACATCCCGTGTAGAACGAATAGTTACTTTTGACGGCGACCTAGCGGCCGCTTATCCCGGTCAGGCCATCACGGTAACCCTGGAAGATGAGATCGATATCTCCCGTGGCGATTGGCTGGTGGCGGCGGATAGCGAACTGCCGCTCTCCAACACCTTTAAAGCCGATATCGTCTGGATGCAGGAAGAGGCGTTAACGCCGGGCAAGCTCTACGATTTCAAGCTGGCGACCCGGGATCTTTCCGGCCAGGTAAGCGCGATAGATTACCAAATCGACGTCAATACCCTGGAAAAGCATGCCACTCACTCGCTGGGATTAAATGCCATTGCCCGCTGCGACGTGGAGCTGACCGCTGCGATTCCCGTGGATGACTACCGCACCAGCCCAGGCACCGGTAGCTTTATCATCATTGACCGGCTGACCAACGTCACCGTAGGCGCCGGTATGATTCGCGGTACCGCGAGTGAGACGACAACCACATCTCCAACGACCGACTGGGCGGCCTTCGAGCGGGATCTGAATGCCTTGGTGCGTAAGCATTTTCCCCACTGGGAAGCGAAAGATATTAGTGGTTTGTTTAACCGCTAAATATCATCGCTTAACGCAAAACGGCACGCCTTTAAGGCGTGCCGTTTTACTATAGGGGGGCTTGCAAGTTTACTCAGCGTTAGGGAAAAACAGCTGCTGGCCATCCACTTTATAATCCGCAATCGCTTGCTGTCCCTGTTCGGAAACCAACCACTCGTGCCACTGGGCGGCGAGATCGTGCTTTAGGTGCGGGAAGCGCTCGGTTGAGAGTAGCAGGCTACCGTACTGGTTAAACAATCTCTCATCGCCTTCAAACAGCAGGGTAAGGTCTTGTGGGTTGTCAAAGGCGACCCAGGTGGCGCGGTCGGTAAACGTATAGGCGTCCATACCTGCGGCGGTGTTTAGCGTGGGCCCCATGCCGCTACCCAATTCACGGTACCACTCACCCTGTGGCGTAACCCCGGCATCTTCCCACAAGCGCAATTCCGCGCGGTTGGTGCCGCTATCGTCCCCGCGTGAGGCGAAGGGGGACTCACTCTCGGCAATGCGCTGCATGGCATCGATAACGGTTTCGCTATCGCGGATGCCCGCTGGATCATCGCTGGGGCCAACAATGACGAAATCGTTGTACATCACATTGAGTCGTTCGGTGGCGTAACCATCGGCCACAAACTGCTCTTCACCGGCGGTGTCGTGAACCAGAAGGCTGTCCGCATCGCCGCGGCGGCCAATTTCGAACGCCTGGCCGGTACCCACGGCCACCACGCGCACATCAATTCCGGTCTCTTCGCTGAAGGCGGGAATAATGGCGTCAAACAGGCCTGAGTTTTCGGTAGAGGTGGTGGAGGCCAGGGTGATGTAGTCATCGGCAGCCATTAGCGTGCCGCTGATGGTCAGTCCCAGGCTGCCTGCGAAAACCAGTGCGTAGGTCTTATTCATTTTCTTGCTCCTTGAGTATGATCCTTCAATATCAGTGCTGCTTGATCTCAGCGTTACCACACCAGTTCACCACGAATAAATGCCCCGCTTCACGCGAGGTGGGAGTGGTTAAAAAGCGTGGGCCGGAGTGTGTTCGAGCAGTTCCCCGTTATGCATAAACACAATGTCATCGGCTAAACGGCGTGCTTGTTGCAAATCATGGGTGGTCATGACGATACGAGTACCGCTGTGATGAAACTCCCGTACCGCATCTTCGACGGCCTTGATGGCCGCAGGGTCGAGTGCCGAGGTGGGTTCATCTAAAAACAGTACTTGGGGGTTGAGCAGCCAGGCCCGCGCCAACGCTAAACGCTGCTGCTCGCCGCCGGAAAGCACCCGCGCAGGCCGTTTGGCTAGGTGTGCTAAGCCAAACTTTTCAAGGGCACTCATCGCCTGGGCTTTTCGGGGTAATGTAGTCAGCTCTGGACGTGCTGCTTTGTTGATGGCCAGCACATAGGTGAGATTATCCAGCGCAGAGCGGCGTAGCAGCACCGGGCGCTGAAAAACCATCGCTTGCGCGGGCTGTTCGCCTTGCCAGCGGACTGATCCGCTGGTAGGCGTTAATAGGCCATGGGCCAAGCGCATTAGTAGGCTTTTGCCTGCGCCATTCGGACCCATTATTAGCGTTCGCTGGCAGCCAACCAAGCGCAGGGTGGTAGGCTTGAGCAGCGTATGGCCGCGATGGATGAAGCCTACGCTATCGAGTTCAAGGGGGAGCGACGGGGGCGTATGACGTGCGTTCATCCCAGCCGCCTTTTCGCCGTTTCGCCAATGATATGGGCGATCGCGTTAATCATGGTGACCAGGGCGAGCAGGATGATCCCCAAACCTAGCGCCATGGGCAGGTTGCCCTTGCTGGTTTCCAGCACAATGCTGGTGGTCATCACCCGGGTGACACCATCGATATTGCCGCCCACAATCATTACCGCGCCCACTTCAGCGCTGGCGCGGCCGAAGCCCGCTAAAATCACCGTTATCAGCCCAAAGCGCGCATCCCATAGCAGGGTGGGGATCATACGCAGGCGCGTCAGCCCCAAGGAGTTCAATTGTTCGGCATACTCGCCGTGGAGCGCCTCGACCTGCTGGCGGGTAAGGGCGGCGATAATGGGCATTACCAGAATCACCTGAGCGATCACCATCGCCGTGGGGGTAAACAGCAGCCCCACTCGCCCAGGGGCCTGCGCGCGAAAGCAACAGGTAGACACAAAGACCAGCCACGACGGGCGGTAAGCCCATTAGAGCATTCAGGGCGACAATCACGACGTTACGTCCAGGAAAACGCCATAGCGCCAGGGCGGCGCCTAAGGGCAGGGCTATCAGGCTGGCGATCACTACCGCCATCAGCGATACCTGCAGCGAGAGCGTTACAATGGAGATGAGCGCACTATCCATACCCAGGATCAGGGCGAGGGCGGTACTAAAAGCGTTGTCACTGGTCAGCATTGAGCGTCGGCATCATTGTTGTTTGGCAGCGGTTGTTTGAGAGCTGTTGTTTGAGAATTGGCGTGTAAAAACAATTGCGCAATAAGTGGCATGATGTACCGTAAAATGACTAAATGCACCCAGGCCTGAAATTGGTGCAGTTTTATGCAGTCTTAAACAGGGGCAGTGGTGTGCCACGCAATGAGGTCTCCATCGCGATGTTTGAACGACATGCTTATTTGACTACCGCAGAAGTCGCTGGCTACCTGCGCTTAAAAGAGCGCAAGGTGTATGACCTGGTGCGCCAAGGTCAGATTCCGTGCAGCCGGATAACGGGAAAGCTGCTGTTTCCCCGCCAGCAAATAGACCTATGGGTGTTGAATCACTTGGAAGGTGATCAGGCGCAGCGTTTATCAGTGCCGCTCGTGGTGGCCGGTAGCCAGGATCCGCTGTTGGAGTGGGCTATTCGGGAAAGTGGCTCTGATCTGGCGATGCTCTGCCAAGGCAGTGGCGACGGCGTACGACGGTTGCTTGACGGCAAGGCGATGTTGGCGGGTATTCATCTGCTCGATGCTTCCACCCAACGCTACAACGAACCCGATGCACTCGGCTTAAGCGGCATGCGTGATCTATTGATAGTGCGCTGGGCCAAGCGTCGTCAGGGGCTGCTTTTGCCAGCTGGCAATCCGCTGAAGATCACCAGGCTGAGTGATTTAAAACGAACCGGCGTCCGTGTGGCCCATCGTCAGCCAGATGCTGGGGCAGCAAGGCTGCTGAGCTGTTTGCTAAGCCAAGCAGGGATAGAGAGCACGGCGCTGGACTGGGCCCCTCACGCCTCCTTAAACGAGGATGATTTGGCGCTCAGCATTGGTCAGGGCGAGGCCGATGTTGGGCTGGGGTTGAAGCCGCTGCCCATCGCCAGCAATTGGACTTCGTTCCCCTTTGCGAGGAGCCGTTTGATTTAATCATGCGGCGGCGCAGCTATTTCGAGCCTTCTATACAGCGTCTGTTGGCGTTTGCGCATCAAGCCCGCTTTGCGGAGCGTGCAGCACAGTTAGGTGGTTATAATCTCGCTGACATAGGTAAGATCGTACATAACGCTTAGCACAGGGCCGATAGCCTCGATTCATTAGCAGGGTAGCTTGACGCTGTTGCTATATGCGCCACACTAGTGGAGCGTTACAGACGCAAATCATCACGAAAAGGAGAGCATGATGAAACAAGCACTGAATGGTAAACGAGTGGCTATTTTAGCCGCCGCTGGTTTTGAAGAGTCTGAGTTGAGCGTGCCGCGTGCCGCGCTGCAGAAAGAGGGCGTTGAGGTTCACGTGGTGACCCCCGATGGCGAGGGAATTAAGGCTTGGGCGGAAACCGACTGGGGCGATACCTACGAGGCTGATAAAGCCCTTTCAGATGCCAGTGAGTCTGACTACCACGCGTTGGTACTGCCCGGTGGCTTATTCAATCCCGATGAGCTGCGCACCAACGACGAGGCATTAAGCTTTGTAAAAGCGTTTTTCCAAGCCGGTAAGCCCGTGGCAGCGATTTGCCATGCCCCATGGATACTGATCAATGCAGGCGTAGTGGAAGGCCGTCGTATGACCTCCGTTCCTAGCGTTGCACAAGACCTGCTCAATGCTGGTGCTGAATGGGTGGATGAGCCTGTCGTTGTTGATAGCGGGCTAGTGACCAGCCGCACACCGAAAGACTTGGATGCCTTCAATGCCAAGTTACTTGAAGAGCTTCAGGAAGGGCGTCACTCCGGTCAACACGCTTGATGGGCATACTGCGTCAGTGGGCAAGCTTTGTTAAAAGGCTTGTCCACGTTATTGCCAAGCCTGTCAAAGGAGACAGTAGCCGCGGTGGCATGGTGGTTCACCCTTACCGCGGCTACGGTTCCCAGCGTGAAATATTTGTTATGGGCCGGGTGTTTCGCCAAGCTGCGCTAGGCCGAGCAATCCCACGCCACGGCATGTTGCGCGATACTGCAGACGTTGCCCGGCGAGTTCTGCGCCGGGGGCTGGCCGAGGCGCAGGTGGAAATTCATATCGGTGAGAATCAGCTTTGCGTCGGCACGGATCGAGATGGCTACTTCGACGTCCACTTACCGATTAGTCACACCCTGCCCATTGATGTCTCCTGGCACCGCGCCGATATTTTAGTGCACTGCCCAGGGCAGACGCCGGTGCGAACTCACGTAGAAGTTTACGTACCTCCGCCTGAAGCGGATTTGCTGATCATCAGCGATATCGATGACACCGTGATGTTTACCGGCGTGGCGGAAAAGCTCAAAATGCTGTATCGCCTATTTGTTAAAAAACCCCACCGTCGCACTGCTTTTCCCGGTGTCGCATCGCTTTATCAGGCGCTCCATCGTGGCGTGAGTGAGCGCGCCGAACGGCCCATTCTGTATGTCTCCCGGGGGCCTTGGGCCATTTACGAAATGCTCGAAACCTTTTTCAGATCAATCGTATTCCCGTTGGGCCGATTATTTTTTTTACGCGAGTGGGGCATCTCGTTGCGCCGCCCATGGCCGCGGCGTGCCGAAGAGCACAAGCGTGATCTGATCGACCGCATGTTGACCCTCTACAGCGAGATGCCCTGCATTCTGATCGGCGACAGCGGTCAGCACGACCCGGAAGTCTATTTCGAAATCGTGAAAGCCTACCCTGACCGGATAAAAGCCATCTATATCCGCCGGGTGGATAAAAACCCCAAGCGTGAGCAGGCTATCCAGCGGTTGCGGGATGAGCTGGTGGGTACCCAGTGTGAGCTGGTGTTAGCCGCCGATAGCGTTCTGATTGCCGAGCATGCCCACGCCCAGGGCGATATCTCTGCCCACGGCTTAGCGGCGGTCAAGCGTGACGTGGAGGAGCATCGCAACACGCCTGCATAACCCCACCCTCACACAACGCTGTTGCCAAGCCAGTCCCCATGGTAAAAGCTAAGCTGATAAGCACTTATCTGATAAGCGCTAGGCTGAGAAAAAACTGTTGACCGTCGGTTGTCTAACGGCGGTTGTTGATGGATAGAGACTGCCATGGTTGTTCTGCTGATCATTTTCGCACTGGTTGTTTTTGTGCTCCCCCAATGCATGGGCCAAGTGGGTGCTCAAACGCCATACTCGTGGTCGTGACGACTACCCTGGCACTGGGGCAGAGCTTGCCGATCATTTGCTGCGCCGACTGGGTATTGAGGGCGCGAGTGTCGAGCGCACCGAGTTCGGTGACCACTACGACCCGGAAACCCGCTGTGTGCGGCTTTCCCCGGATAATTACGACGGCCGTTCGCTAACCGCCGTCACCGTCGCTGCCCACGAGGTAGGCCACGCTATTCAGCACTATCAGGGGTATGCGCCGCTGCTGGCGCGCAGTCGGTTAGTGGGCGTGGCGCAAAAAGCCGAAAAAACTCGGCGCTATACTGATGGTGGCTGCGCCTTTTCTATTTCTACTAACGCGTTTGCCGGGTGGTTTGGCGGTAGTGATTGCCATCGCCGTCATTAGCTTTGGCACCGCCGCATTGGTGCATCTAGTCACCCTACCGGTCGAGTTCGATGCCAGTTTTAACCGCGCACTGCCGCTGCTTAAAGAGTACGTGCCGCCTTACGATATGCCCGGCGCCCGCCATGTGTTAACCGCCTGCGCCTTTACCTACGTGGCTGCCTCACTTGCCAGCGTTATGAATCTGGGACGCTGGCTGGTGATTTTACGGCGGTGAGTTTGAAAGTGTGCAGCGCCTACCCCAGCTTATTCGCCAAAATCACCGCCCTTCTGGGCGCAGGGTAGCCTTCAATGGTGCGGGTGCAGTCTTCTGGGTCAAGAAAATCCGCCAGCGACTGGTAAGTCATCCACTCCGTCGATCGCTGCTCGTCTAACGTGGTAATGGCTTCGTCCACCACGCGCACATTGGTAAAACCACAGCGCTCCAGCCAGTGGCACAGCGCTTTGGAAGAGGGCAGGAAGTAGACGTTGGGCATGGCGGCATAACGTTCGCCGGGCACAAATACGGTCTGCTCGTCGCCTTCAACTACCAGGGTTTCCAGCACTAGCTCGCCGCCCGGAACTAACGCGGCTTTTAGCTGCTGAAGATGTTCCAACGGGGCAGGGCGATGGTAGAGCACGCCCATGGAAAATACCGTATCGAAAAAGCCCAGATTCTCGGGCACATCCTCGATGCCCACTGGCAAAAACTGTGTTCTGCCCTCGTCAGCATCGCCGACGAAGTGGCGTACCGCCTGAAACTGCCAGTAGAAACGCGGCGAAGGGTCGATCACCAGCACAAAAGCAGCGCCCGCACCTGCCATCCGCCAGGCGTGGTAGCCGCTACCGCCGCCGACATCGAGCACTTTGCGATATTTTAGCGGTGCCAGATGCGGCGCCACTCTCTGCCACTTCCAGTCTGAGCGCCACTCGGTGTCAATATGAATGCCGCCCAGTTGAAAAGGGCCTTTACGCCACGGGGCGAGCTTTCTCAGTAGATTAAAGCACTGGCGCTGCTGGCTATCGCTAAGATCAAGATCAACGCTGACGGTGTCGCTATTTAAATCCACGCGTCGCTCGGCGGGCAACGCTGGAAGCTTGGCCACGGCTTTTTCCCAGGCGGATAAATCGCCATGGCGGTTACGGTCAAGCCCGTGCGCTAGCTGCTCGGGAAGCTTCGCTAGCCAGGGTGTTAGCGAGGCATCAAGCGTGGCTTGATCCAAAAACGCCTGATAAATCGCGCGATGATCGTCGGATAACGGCGCCACCTTTAACCCTCCTTAAACGCAATTAGCGAGGCAAAGTTGAGGTACTGAAACCAGGTCATTGAGCGCGGAAATCCGGCTTGCTTTAGGCGCCCATGCAGCGCATCAAGCGTGTCGGGCACTAGCACATTCTCAAGGGCGGTGCGCTTCTGGCTGATCTCTAAATCGCTGTAGCCATTGGCGCGCTTAAAGTCGTGGTAGCGCTCGACCCGCCAGGCGTTGTCGCGCTCGTCGGCATCCACGGTTTTCTCCGAGAGAATCAGTACGCCGCCCGGTTCCAGCGCTGCATAAAGCCGTGTTAATAGTGCATCACGGTCTGCCGCAGGCAGAAATTGCAGGGTAAAATTGAGAATGATCATGCCCGAAGGCGCATACTCCAGAGTACGAATGTCGGCTTCTTCTACCTGCATAGCGTACGCTGGGCACTCGTCAGCAAAGGTTTGCCGAGCCTGGGCGACCATGGCAGGCGATAGATCAACGCCTGTATAGCGAAAGGCGTCAGGCGCCAGCGCCCCTGCCAGTGCAAGTCCGGAAGCGCCCAGCGAGCAGCCCAGATCATAGACATGGGCGCCATGGCGCAGGTGGCGCTGGGCAATTAGGCTCAGCATGCCGAGAATTTGCCCATAGCCGGGTACCGATCGGCGGATCATGTCAGGGAAGCAGGCGACTACCTTTTCATCGAAAGAGAACCGCGCTACTCGGTCAAGGGGTGTCGAAAAGATAGCGTCACGGTAAGATGCATCACTCATGGGCAAGCCGGGATTATGGAAAAGGCGTGCTAGTTTACGCGCCCTGAATTGACTAGAACAGGCCTGGCTAGCACAGACTCGCCTAGAACAGCCCTGTTTGATGAACCCCGCTGCAAGGATCGACGCCACTGGAGAAGCTAAATGGCCTCAGCATCAAGCGCTACACCCGATACGTTGCCAGCATGGCAGACGTTAAAGCATCACGCTGAAACGCTGCAGCACGTTCACCTAAAAACGCTGTTTGGCACCGAGCCCTCGCGTTGGGAGAGTTTTACTCGCCAGGTGGCGGGCTTGACGCTGGATCTCCAAGCAGCGCTGGGACGACGATACGCTCGAGCATCTGTTTACGCTGGCCAGCGAAGCGGGCGTACCCTCTGCCATTGAGGCGCTGCTGAGCGGTAAGCGAGTGAACGTCAGTGAGAACCGCCCGGCGTTACACACGGCGCTGCGTTTGCCCGCCGATGCGACGCTTGAGGTGGAAGGTGAAGATATCGTCGCCGCCGTGCACGAAAGCCTTGCCCAAATGGAGCGCCTGGTGTGTCGACTGCACGCAGGACAGTGGCGCGGTGCCACCGGCAAGCCGATTCGGCATGTGGTTAACCTGGGTGTTGGCGGTTCAGATCTGGGCCCATTAATGGTTACCCATGCCTTGGCGGATTTCCGCCCCAAAGATATTCATCCGGTGGAGGTGCATTTCGCCTCTACCATGGATGGCTCCCAGTTAGCGGATTATCTGAGCCGGTTAAATCCTGAAACTACCATCTTTGTGCTGTCGTCCAAATCGTTTACCACTATTGATACGCTCTCCAACGCTAACACTGCCCGGGAGTGGCTCTTGAGCCGCTTGACCCAGCATGGGGCGACGCCGATTAGCGCTGAGCTGGTGGTGCGTCAGCACTTTATTGGTGTATCGGCGAGCCCTGAGAAAATGACCGACTGGGGCATTGCGGAGGATCACCAGTTAACCTTCTGGGAGTGGGTGGGCGGACGCTACTCGCTATGGGGCACCATTGGGCTACCGATTGCGTTGGTGGTCGGCATGGCGAATTTCCGCGAGTTTTTAGCGGGTGCCCACTCGATGGATCGCCATTTTGCTGAAGCGGAAATGGCGGAGAACCTACCCGTGCTGTTGGCGTTAGCGGGCATCTGGAACGTCAATTTTCTGGATATCCGCGCCCACTCTATTCTCCCCTACGATGGACGCCTGGAGTATTTCGCGGCTTACCTTGAACAGCTTGAGATGGAGTCCAACGGCAAGTCGGTCACCCGCCAGGGGCAGCCGGTCAACTACTCCACCTGCCCCGTGCTGTGGGGCAGCTTGGCCCCAATGCGCAGCACGCGTTCTACCAGTTGCTGCACCAGGGCACTCAGCCGGTGGTGTGCGACTTTATCGCGCCGCTCAAGCGCTATGACGAGGTGGAAGACCCGGATACCCGCCGTCACCTTAAAACCCAGCACCGTTTGGCACTGGCCAACTGCTTTGCTCAGTCCCGGGTATTAATGCTCGGTGACGACGCCTTGGAAGACGACGGCCCGCGGCCGGAGCACAAGCGTTATCGTGGCAACCAGCCCTCGACAACGGTGCTGCTTGACCAACTGACGCCCGCCACTCTGGGTTCGCTTATCGCTCTTTACGAGCACAAGGTCTTTGTTCAGGCGGTGATTTGGGATATCAACCCGTTCGATCAGTGGGGCGTTGAGCTGGGCAAACAGATTGCCACGGATACCCAAAAGATTATCGACCATGAGGGAGATCTATCGCGGATGGATGCTTCCAGTAAGGGATTGATTGAAGCATTTTGGGCGGCGGAGCAGGAGTGAGCAGGGTGATTTGTCGCTGGTATATTGTTGGCACATTCAGAAAGGGCGCCGTGGGTAAGTCGTAGGGGGGTCATTTGCCATGGATGGCAAATGTAGCGCCCAGGGATGGGTTTACAGCGCCCCTCGTAGGCTTATCGACGGGGTAGCCCTTTCCGCTTCGCCATTGATAAGCATGGCTAGATATACAGCTTTTGCTTTTCCGCTATCCTGTGCTTCTTTGCAAGCCGCCAATCACTCGTTTCAGCAATCAATATGGCTGCCAGTACGATTTTTCAGGGAACCGACGTTACATGACCCAGTTTGATGCCTCTCAGTACGGCGCGAGTTCCATCGAAGTCCTGTCGGGCCTCGAGCCGGTACGTAAGCGTCCCGGTATGTATACCGACACCACTCGCCCCAACCACCTTGCCCAGGAAGTCATTGATAACAGCGTCGATGAAGCGCTGGCGGGCCACGCCACCGAAATCAACGTCGTGCTACATAGCGACGGCGGTATTGAGGTGCAGGATAATGGCCGAGGCATGCCCATTGACCTGCACCCCGAGCACGGTGTGTCAGGCGTTGAGCTGATCTTTACCAAATTGCACTCGGGGGGCAAATTCTCCTCCACCAGCTACCGCTTCTCGGGCGGCCTGCACGGGGTAGGGGTATCGGTGGTGAATGCCCTCGCGCCGGCTGGATGTCGAAGTCACCCGCGACGGCGCCCGCCATGGCATGGCCTTCGAGTTTGGTGAGAAAGTCGAAGAGCTGCACGAAATTGGCAAAGCCCCAAGCGTGCAAGCGGCACTCTGGTGCGTTTCTGGCCTGATGAGAGCTACTTCGATAGCCCCAAGTTAGCCCTCACCCGGCTAAAGCACCTGCTGCGCGCCAAAGCGGTGTTGTGTCCCGGCTTAAAAGTCACGCTGGTCGAGCCTGACGGCACCACCACCGAGTGGGAGTTCGCCGATGGCCTACGTGACTATCTGGTCGAAGCCACCGACGGCTACGAAGTGCTGCCCCAGAGCCTTTTGTCGGCCACTTCAATGACGATGAGCACGGCGTGGACTGGGCGATCCAGTGGCTACCCGAAGGCGGCGAAGCGCTGCTGGAGAGCTACGTTAACCTGATTCCCACCCCCAGGGCGGCACCCACGTGAACGGCTTTCGTTCCGGGCTGCTGGACGCGCTGCGCGAGTTCTGTGAATACCGCAGCCTGTTGCCTCGCGGTATCAAGCTCACCGCGGATGACCTTTGGGAACGCACCTCCTTTGTGCTCTCGGTGAAAATGCTCGACCCGCAGTTTGCCGGGCAAACCAAAGAGCGGCTCTCATCGCGCACCATTGCCGGTTTTGTTTCCGGCGTTGTTAAAGATGCTTTCTCGCTATGGCTGAACCACCATGTGGATCAAGCCGAAGCCATTGCCGAGTTGGTGATTAGCGCGGCGCAGAATCGCCAGAAAAAAGCCAAAAAAGTCGCCCGTAAAAGGTCACTTCCGGCCCGGCGCTGCCCGGCAAGTTGGCGGATTGCTCCGGTCAGGATCCCGCTCAGAGTGAGCTGTTCCTGGTCGAAGGGGACTCGGCGGGCGGCAGTGCCAAGCAGGCCCGCAATCGGGAAACCCAGGCGATACTGCCGCTGCGCGGTAAAATTCTGAATACCTGGGAAGTGGAGACCCACGATATCTACGGCTCCCAGGAGGTGCACGATATCGCCGTTGCCATTGGCGCTGACCCCGGCAGCGCTGATTTGAAAAGCTGCGCTATCACAAGATCTGTATTCTCGCCGACGCCGACTCCGACGGCCTGCACATTGCCACGCTGCTTTGTGCACTGTTTGTGCGCCACTTTCCAAGTTTGGTCGATGCGGGGCACGTCTATGTCGCCATGCCGCCGCTTTACCGCATCGATCTAGGCAAAGAAGTGCACTACGCTCTGGATGAGAGCGAAAAGGCCGCCATTCTCAAGCAACTGGCCAACAAGCGGGGCACGCCAAACGTACAGCGCTTTAAAGGCCTGGGTGAGATGAGTCCGCTGCAGCTGCGTGAAACCACCATGTCGACGGAGACCCGACGCCTGGTGCAGCTCACCTTGACGGATGGTGACGGCACCATGGAAATGATGGATATGCTGCTGGCTAAAAAACGCGCTGGTGACCGCAAAAATGGCTGGAAGATTACGGCAACCTCGCTGATATCGAGGTTTGATTACGCAAGCGACAGAGCGTGGTCGTGTGAATGCGGTGCCGCTGCAACGTTAAGGTTCCTGTTTCTTAAGCCGATAACAACGACAAGGTGTATTGAAATTAATATGCCTGATAAGAACTTCACTTTAAAAGGGGAACGACGTTGTTTAAAACGATATCTAGGCAGCTAACGCTGGCCGCGCTCGCACTTATGCTACTGATGGCCGCCAGTATCTATGCCGTGATGGCGTGGCGTGGTCAACCGCTGGTAATTGAAGCAAGCCAGTCGTTGGTGGATCGAACAGGCGGTTCGATAGTCAACGCTTTGGACGCGCAGTTATCGCGGGTTGAGGGCAACACCTCGAGCCTTGCTGCGTTGGCTGAGTCGTTACCCCGTGATGAAGCGCTTTATTTACAAGCCTTCCCAAGAGTGGTGGATGATAATGGCAATAGCGCTATTGCGGGCGGCGGTATCTGGCCAGAACCTGGGGCATTTGAGTCGGGCGTTGAACGGTTTAGTTTCTTTTGGGCGAGGAATTCTCAAGGCGATCTTGATTTTCTCGATGACTATAACGCTGCCGATATCGCACCGTATCAGGAAGAGGAGTGGTACAGCAGTGCGCGTGGCGCTGAACCCGGGCAGTGCGTATGGTCCACGGCGTATCGCGACCCGACGACAGGCGTGGCCATGGTGACCTGCAGCGTCCCTTACTATCTTGACGATGAGTTTGCGGGCGTGGCCACCATTGATATGCAGCTCGATGGTGTTGCCGAGTTCTTAACTGAAAACGGTGGCGCAACCGGTGGTTATGCGTTTGTGCTGGATAGTGCGGGCAATGTGATTCACTTCCCGGTGCTGATCTGGAAACGGACGAGATGCAAGGGTTGGCGAACTTTACGAACAGTATGCCTTGGTTGCAGCCCGTAATTGATGGCCTTAATGAAGGGCGCGACGAAATCAGCGTTGAGACCGCAGGGGTGCTGGATGCTCCCGCCTCAGTCCGGTTATTTGATATGCAAGATACCGGTTGGACGCTGGGCTTAATGACACCCCAGGAGGAAGTGACGGCGCTGGCGCGCACGTTAACGCGTGATTTGCTGGTTGTCATTCTGCCCCTGTTAGCGCTGTTGCTTGCACTTGGTTGGTGGGGCGGCCGCATCCTGTTGCGGCAAATTCGCAGTACCACCCTGCAGATTGACCAGTTAGGGCAGGGTGGCTCTAGTCGTGAGCTGACTATTTATCGCGATGATGAGATTGGCGAGCTACGCAGCGCTGTAAACCGCTACTCGGATAAATTGCAGCATCTGTTTGGCGACGTGCGCAGCGTAGCGGATGCCATCGCCAGTGAATCGACGGAAATTGCCGCGGGTAATACCGAGCTTTCCAGCCGCACCGAGCAGCAGGCGGCGTCGTTGCAAGACCTCTTCCACGATGGAAGAGATGGCTGCGACGGTGAAGCGCAACGCTGACAACGCCCAAGAGGCAGATCAGCGGGCGAAGGAGTCAGCGGAAAAAGTCAAACAAGGTGGTGAGCAGGTATCGCGGCTGGCGCAATCCATGGAAGCGATCAACGAAAGCTCTACTGAGGTTTCGTCGATAGTCGATGTGATTGAAAACATTGCCTTCCAAACCAATATATTGGCGCTAAATGCCTCCGTTGAGGCAGCGCGTGCGGGTGAGCATGGCCGTGGGTTTGCTGTGGTGGCCAGCGAAGTTCGCGAGCTGGCTTCACGCAGTGCTGCCTCTGCCAGAAACATTAATGGGCTGATTAAAACCACCTCTGAGCAGATTGCCACCGGTAGTGGCTATGCTCAGGCAGCTGAATCTGCCATGAAAGACATAGTGGTGGCGATTGAAGAGGTAACCGCGCGGATTAGTGAAATCAGCCAAGCGTCTGGCGAGCAGACTAACGGCATTGACGAGATCAACCGGGCGGTTACCCAAATGGACACGGTAACTCAACAGAACGCCGGCTTGGTCAGCCAGGCCGCTGGTGCTGCCAATGAGCTGTCGCTCCAGGCCCAGCGCTTGAAAGGGTTGCTGGATGAGTTTCATGGCAATTCTCAAGCGGCTTCGCTGCCAAACGAGATGAAGGCACCAAACGAAAGGTATCAATTAACATAGCGAGCCATGTTAAGTGGCCGCGCGTCCGCTTATCAGCCGCCCCGACTGGGGCGGTTTTGTTGTCAAGGTAGGATATGATCGACATGGATATTCAAGTAGCGGAGGGAGACGTCGAACAACTCTCCCTGCGTGACTACACCGAAAAAAGCGTACCTCGACTACTCGATGTACGTGATTCTAGACCGCGCCTTGCCCAATATTGGCGAC
The DNA here is from genome assembly GCA_004295565.1 of Vreelandella olivaria. Classification (GTDB taxonomy): domain Bacteria; phylum Pseudomonadota; class Gammaproteobacteria; order Pseudomonadales; family Halomonadaceae; genus Vreelandella; species Vreelandella olivaria. The sequence continues at coordinate 1,716,788 of AP019416.1, forward strand.
GGTATGAAACCCGTGCAGCGGCGGATTATTTACGCCATGCGCGAGCTGGCGCTGCACGCCAACGCCAAGTACAAAAAGTCGGCGCGTACCGTCGGTGATGTGCTGGGTAAATTCCACCCCATGGTGACAGCGCCTGCTACGAAGCCATGGTGCTGATGGCTCAGCCGTTCAGTTACCGCTATCCGCTGGTGGATGGCCAGGGCAACTGGGGGAGTCCCGACGATCCGAAATCCTTTGCCGCCATGCGCTACACCGAGGCCAAGCTCTCCAAGTTTGCCGAAGTGCTGCTCGGCGAACTGGGCCAAGGCACCGTCGACTGGGTGCCCAACTTCGACGGCACCATGCAGGAGCCCCTGGTACTGCCTGCAAAGCTGCCCCATGTACTGCTCAACGGCGGTACCGGGATTGCCGTGGGTATGGCCACCGATATTCCGCCGCACAATGTGTCGGAAATTGTCGAAGCCACCTGCCATCTGTTGCGCAATCCCAAGGCCACCACCGCCGATCTGATGGAGTTCGTGCCCGCGCCGGATTTTCCCACCGATGCGGAAATCATTACCCCGCCTGCGGATCTGCGTAAGCTCTACGAATCCGGCCGGGGCTCGGTAAAACTGCGTGCTCGCTATGAGCGCGAAGAGTCCAATATTGTGATTACCTCGGTGCCCTATCAGGTCAGCGGTGCCAAGGTGCTGGAGCAGATTGCGGCGCAAATGCAGGCCAAAAAGCTGCCCATGGTGGCGGATCTGCGCGATGAGTCGACCCACGAAGAGCCCACCCGCCTGGTCATTGAGCCGCGCTCCAACCGCATCGACGTTGAATCGCTGATGGCCCACCTGTTCGCCACGACGGATCTGGAAAAGAACGTGCGGGTGAACATGAACGTGATTGGCCTGGATGGCCGCCCGCGGGTGATGCCGCTGCCCGAAATGCTGGGTGAGTGGCTGCAGTTCCGTCGTAGTACGGTGCGCCGCCGGTTGGAGCACCGTCTGGGCAAAGTCGAAGATCGCCTGCATATCCTCGAAGGCCTGCTAATTGCCTACCTGGATCTGGACGAGGTGATCCGCATTATTCGTGAAGAGGATGATCCCAAAGCGTCGCTGATAGCGGCCTTTAGCCTCTCGGAGCGTCAAGCGGAGGCGATTCTAGAGCTACGCCTGCGTCACCTGGCCAAGCTCGAAGAGATGAAAATTCGCGGCGAGCAGGATGAGCTGGAGAAAGAGCGCAAGTATTTAGAAGGTCTGTTAGGCAGCGAAGCCAAGCTCACCACCCTGATCGAAAAAGAGATTCGTGCGGCGGGTAAAGAGCACGGTGACGAACGCCGTTCACCGCTGGTCGAGCGCGAAGAGTCCAAGGCGCTCTCTGAAGTCGAACTGTTGGGCGCTGACCCGATTACCGTGGTGCTCTCTGACAAAGGCTGGATTCGTGCGGCCAAGGGGCATGATATTGACCCCGAAGGGCTCTCCTATAAAGCCGGGGATAGCTTCCAATTGGCGGCGAAAGGTAAAACCAACCAGCCGCTGGTGCTGCTGGATGACACTGGGCGAGCCTATACGCTATCGGCACATAACCTGCCCAGTGCCCGGGGGCAGGGTGAACCGGTGACCGGGCGCGCTAATGTCGCCGCCGGGGCGAAAATGGCAGGGCTGATGTTTGCGCCACCCGAACGACGCTTTGTGCTCGCTACCGACGGCGGCTACGGCTTTGTGGCGCGCCTCGATACGCTCACCGGTAAAAACAAAGCCGGTAAAGCGGTGCTTAGCCTGCCCAAGGGCTGCAATGTTATGGCGCCGGTTGAAGTGCCTGAGGGCGACGAGCTGTGGGTGGCCTCGGTTTCAAACGAAGGCCGACTCCTGCTGTTCCCCTTGGAGCAATTACCCGAGATGTCGAAAGGTAAGGGCAATAAAATGCTCGATATCCCCGGCCCGCGCGCCGCCCGCCGGGAGGAGTTTGTTACCGGCATTGTGGTGCTTGCTGCTAGTGACGCGCTGATGATTCATGCCGGTAAGCGCAAGCTAACCCTAAAAGCCGACGATCTGGCCTATTATCGCGGCGAGCGTGGCCGACGCGGCAGCAAGCTGCCCCGAGGATTCCAAAAGTTGACCGTTTAGAGGCAGGAGAGTAAATGATGGCAGGCGGTGACTTGATCCTAACCGTATTAGCGGCGCGTTTATCCGCAGATATTCAATCCCAGGTAGATGCACTGATCGTGCAGTTTGGCCTACAAGAAAAGAGCACCCAGCGCCTTGCCGACGCCTCGTTACAGCAGAATAAGTGCATCGACTGTATTGAGTACCGTCTGGTAGGTGAGGTGGATATTGAAGCTGTCCGCAATGCGGCATTGGTACTGAGCGAAACCCTGAGTGTCGATATTGTTGTCCAAGCGAATACCCGCGATCACGTTCAGCCCCGTTTGGTGTGTTTCGATATGGACTCTACGCTGATCAAAGCTGAAGTGATTGACGAACTGGCCCGCCGCCACGGCGTGGGGATGAAGTCGCTGAAGTCACCGAGCGCGCCATGCGCGGCGAGCTGGATTTTAAGGCAAGCTTTCGGGAGCGGATGAGCAAACTGGATGGTTTGGATGAGTCCGTGCTGGCGGAGATCGCTGAGGAACTACCGCTTATGGAAGGCGTAGAGCGCTTAATGGCCAACCTGAAACGCCTAGGCTATCGCACTGTGATTCTCTCCGGCGGCTTTACCTACTTTGCTCGCCACTTGCAGAAGAAGCTGGGCTTTGACGAGATCCATGCCAACGAGCTGGTCATCGAAAATGGCAAGGTAACCGGCGAGGTAAGCGAACCGATCGTCGATGCTGAACGCAAAGCCGCACTATTGGAGTCCATTGCGTTAAGAGAAGGTTTTACGCTGGATCAAACGATCGCTGTGGGTGACGGCGCCAACGATCTGAAAATGCTCGCCAAAGCGGGTATGGGGGTTGCGTTTCGCGCCAAACCTCTGGTGCGCCCAGGCGCGCCAAGCGATATCGTCGGTGGGCCTTGACGGTGTGCTCTATCTGCTGGGCTACCATCAGCGAGATTTAACGTCGTAAAAAAGGCGGTGCCACTGGGCACCGCCTTTTTTATATGTTTTAGTGCCTCTATTCGTTTTTAGCCATGGCCTTTATCCGGTGGGGTACCGGCTTATCGCCGACTTCTTCTGGACGCAGCTCTACCGGCTTACCCTGGGTTTTATCAGCGTGCTTTAAGCGCAGGTGCAGGCCAGATTTGGCCAGCAGGTGCGCGCTCACCGGAGCAGTAATAAACAGGAAGAGTGTAATCAGCAACTCTTGAGCATCCGGTTTACCGTCAATGCTCCAGAAGTACAGCATCGAAGCGATCAGCATGCAGCCGATGCCCAGGGTGGTGGCCTTGGTAGGGCCATGCAGGCGCATATAGAAATCGCGCAGGTGGGCCATCCCCAGTGAGCCGATAAACACAAAGATACCGCCAGCGATCAGTAGCAGTGAAATAAGCGCTTCAATGATTACGTGCATAGCTCCCCCTGACGCATATCCACCATTCGATAGCTCATGTTCATCATTCGATGATGTCTCCACGTAGAATATATTTGCATACCGCCACGGTGCTGATGAAACCAAGCATCGCAATCAGCAGCGCTGACTCGAAGTAGGTTTTACTGTTCAGCCATAGTCCCAGCAGCACGATCAGCGCTATCGAGTTGACGTACATGGTGTCGAGTGCCAGCACGCGGTCGGGCAGGCTGGGGCCAATGGTCAGCCGGTAGAGGTTCATCAACAGAGCCATCACCACCAGCGCTAAGGTGATATACAGCGCAATGCTCAACATTCGTAAATCTCCTTGAGGGGGCGCTCGTAGCGCTCACGAATCTGATTAATCAGCGCCTCCTCATCGTCCACGTTTAAGGCGTGAATCAGCAGTGACTTACCATCCATGCGCAGATTGGCCGATACGGTGCCTGGCGTCAGGCTGATCGTGCTGGCCAGCAGCGTGATGGTGAAACGCTCTTCGAGCATGAGTGGGTATTCGATAAAGTGAGGCTTGACCCTGCGCCAGGGGTTGGCGATCAAATAAGCCACCTCAAAATTGGCGGTGATAATGTCGCCCAGTACACGGAAGATAAACCGCAGTAGGGCGAAAGGCTTAGCGATCAGTGGCCGTGCATCCCAAAAGCGGTGGGTCAGCAGGGGGATTAAAATAGCTAACGAGCCGCCCAGCACGAATTGTCCAAAGGCGTAGCTGCGTACTAACAGCAGCCACACGACCAGCAAAAGTAGCGATAATACAGGCGTGGGTAGCCAGGAACGCGGGGCGATCATTGAGCATCTCCAGCAGCATTGGGGAGTAGCGTGCGAATTAGCACCTGGGGGTTGGCTAGTTGTTCAGCCGTGGCTTGAGTGTAGCTGCTCACAGGCCCTGCCAGGGCGACTAATAGCGGTGCTGCGCTCAGTAGCCAGATAACGCCAAACCACTGACGACGGGGTAGCGGGGTGCCGCTGCTGGTGCCCCGGTGGCTGCGCCAAAACAGCGTCGAGCCCGCTCGGGAAAGGGCAATTAGCGAGGCTAAGCTGGTTAGCAGCAGCAGCGGCCAGAGCCACAGGCGCTGGGTGCCTTCAGCGGCATTAAGCATCAATGCCTTGCCGAAAGCGCCGGAAAAGGGCGGGACGCCTGCCACGGCGATAGCACCGACAAAGAACAGCATGGCGAGTGCTGCGCCCTGCACCATAGGGCGACCCTTGACCAAGCGCGTTCCCGCTTTACCACGCTGTAGGCCAATCATTTCGGCTAACAGAAACAGCCCCCGGTGATCAACGTCGTGTGGATCAGATAATAGAGTAGCGCAGAGACTGCCTGGGGTGAGCGCATGCCGATACCTGCCAGCAGCGTGCCTACCGATACCAGCACAAGGTAAGCCACCAGCAAGCGCAGATCCCGCGCGGCCATCACCTAACGCCAGCGGCTGCCAGGGTAGCAAGCGATAGCCACCAAACCCAGGGCTGTTCCAGCGCCTCCAAACCGCCAGCGCTATCGCCAAAAATAAGTGAGTAGACGCGCAGGATGGCGTAAATCCCCACTTTGGTCATAATGGCAAACAGCGCCGCTACGGGCGCGGGTGCCGAAGCGTAAGCTTTGGGCAGCCAGAAGTAGAGCGGCAGTATGGCGGCTTTTAAGCCAAACACGACCAACAGCATCAGTGCCCCTGCGCTTACTAAGCCGTTTCGCTCTGCCGGTAGTTCGGCGACACGAATCGCCATATCGGCCATATTGAGCGTACCCGTGGCGCCATACAGCACACCCACCGCAATCAGAAACAGCGAAGAGCCCGCCAGGTTAAGCACCACATAGTGCACGCTGGCCTGAATGCGTGCTTTGCCGCCGCCGTGCAGTAGCAGGGCGTAAGAAGCCAGCAGCAGAACTTCAAAGAAAACGAACAGGTTAAACAGATCACCGGTTAAAAAGGCGCCATTGATGCCCAGCAGTTGCCACTGAAAAGACCATGGAAGTTACTGCCTTTTTCGTCGTCACCGGCGCAGGCAAACACCACTGCGCCAACGGCCAGAATGGCGGTCAGCAGCAGCATTAACGCCGAGAGGCGATCCAGCACTAACACGATACCGAACGGGGCTTGCCAATCGCCCAGGGCGTAGTAAGTAATCTCTCCGCTGGCGGCTTGGCGTAATAAGCCAATCGCTACTAACAGCAGCAGTGCGGTGGCAGCAACGCTCACCGCGCGTTTGTAACGTACTAATCCCTGGCGCTGATAGAGCAGTAGAATGCCCGCCACTAACGGTAGAACAACAGGGAAAACAATCAGGTGCTGCATCATTCTCGGTCTTCCTTTTACCGTCTACGTGGTCGTTCCCCACTTCACTGCGTGCCCGCATCGCCAGAATTACCACAAAGGCGGTCATGGCGAAGCCGATTACAATGGCGGTGAGCACCAGGGCCTGGGGGAGCGGGTCGGCATAGTTAGCTCCTTCAGACACAATAGCGGGGCCGTCAGTGGTCAGGCCGCCCATCGAAAACAGGAACAGATTGACGGCGTAAGAGAGCAGAGTGAGACCTACCACCACCGGAAAGGTACGACCTCGCAAGGTCAAGTAGAGGCCACAGGCGGTCAATACCCCGGTGGTCATTGCGTAGAGCAGTTCCATTAGCGAGGCTCCTTGGCTGCGGGCGTTGCAGTGTTGGCGTCAGCCTCTTTTTCCGAGGCTTCGGTCACCGGCCGATGTGCGGTCGTGACTTTGCCCAGGTTGGCAAGAATCATCAGCGTAGCGCCCACCACCGCTAAGTAGACACCCAGATCAAATAGCAGCGCGGTGGCCAGTTCAAAGGTACCGATGAGCGGTAGGGTGAAGTAACCGAATGCTGAAGTTAAAAACGGATGTCCGAACAGCCAGCTACCCAGCCCGGTGAGCGTAGCAATCGCTACTCCGATAACCGCCACGGGTTGGAAAGGGAAATCCAGGCGCTCTTGCGCCCACTCTACGCCCCGCGCCATATACAGCAGGATCAAGGCAACCGCGGTAATCAGCCCGGCAATAAAGCCGCCGCCAGGCTGGTTATGGCCGCGCAGGAAGATAAACGCAGAGACTAATAGCGCCAACGGCAATAGCGTCATGGAAATTGATGTGAGCACCGCTGGGTAACGGTCAGGCGACCATACCCGGCCTTCGCCGTCACTGTGAGGCATAAACAGGCGTAAGCGATTCAGTAGCTTAAAGATCGCCAGGCCCGCGATAGCCAGTACGGTGATTTCACCCAAGGTATCAAATCCCCGGAAGTCGACCAGAATCACGTTGACCACGTTGTAGCCGCCACCGCCCGGCTTGCTGTTCTCCACAAAGAAGCTGGAGATCGACAGCGTCTCCCGGGTCATGACCGCGTAGTTAAGGCTGGCGATCACCAAGCCTAGCGTACCTGCCAGCAGCATATCGCGAACGTTGCGTAGTGGGCTGGATTCCCGCGGGGTCTTTTGCGGCAGGAAAAACAGCGCCAGCATTAGCAGAATCATGGTCACCACTTCCACTGAAAGCTGCGTAAGCGCCAGATCCGGTGCCGAGAAGCGCGCAAAGGTGAGGGCTACAAAGAGCCCGACCACCGAGAGCATCAGCAGTGAAATTAGCCGGTAGCGATGGGTAGCGGCGGTAGCAATGCCACCAAACATCAACATGCCAGCACCTAAGATGAGAACTCCATCCAGCGCTTGATTGCCAGCAGCACCCGTTAAGTCAGTGATCTTAACCAGGCCAACCCCGCCCATCACTAGGGCGCCCAGCCAGAGCCAGCCCACGTAGCGCTGCAGCGAGTTGCCTTCCAGGGCAGCGATAAGTTGCTCGGCTCGGTAACCGATAGCAACAAGGATGCGTTCAAACACTCGGCGGGCGTCGACCCCTGCAAACTGCTGGGTAAACCGGCGCGCATCGCCATGTCGCCAATACAGCGCAATGCCGACGGCAAAGGCGAGCAGGCTCATAATGAGGGGCAGGTTCACGCCGTGCCAGATAGCCAGGTGGAAGTCGAGTGGGTTACCGATCACCGCTTGGCTGGCGAGCGCTAACAATCCCGTTGCCATAAAGGCCGGGAATAGGCCGACCACGACACACAGCACAACTAATATTTCCACCGGCAGGCGCATCAGGTGGGGTGGCTCATGGGGCGATTTTGGAGGTGCTTCGCGGGCCGGTTTGAAGAAAACGGCGTGCACTAAACGCAGTGAATAGGCCACAGAAAGAATGCCACCGAGCGCCGCTAGCGCAGGTAATAACCAGCTCAATCCTCCCAGAACGGGGTTGCCAGCGCTTCGGTGAAGAACATCTCTTTGGATAAGAAACCATTAAACAGCGGTACACCCGCCATCGCTGCCGCTGCCAGGGTGGTCAGTAGCGCCGTTACCGGCATGGCTTTTTTCAGGCCACCCAGCTGCTTTAGCTCCCGTGTGCCGGTTTCGTGATCGATAATGCCGGCACTCATAAACAGCGCGGCTTTAAAGGTGGCGTGATTGAGAATGTGAAACAGCGCAGCCAAAATCGCCATGGGGCTGCCGATACCCAACAACACGGTAATCAAGCCTAAATGGCTAACAGTGGAGAACGCCAAAATACCTTTCAGATCGGTTTTCATCAGCGCAAACCAGGCGCCATATAGCATGGTGACGATACCGACCAGGGAAACGACCACGCTCCACAGCTCGCTACCCGCAATGGCAGGATGCAGACGCGCCATCAGGAAAATGCCCGCTTTCACCATGGTGGCTGAGTGCAGATACGCCGATACCGGCGTGGGCGCCGCCATGGCATGGGGTAACCAAAAATGGAACGGGAACTGGGCCGATTTGGTAAACGCCCCAGCAGCACTAACCCCAGCATTAGGGGATAGCGCGGGTCGGCAAGAATAACGTCACCGCTGGCCAATACATCGCCCATGTTGAAGCTGCCCGCCATATCGCCCAGCAGCAGTAGTCCTGCCAATAGTGCAAGGCCCCCGCACCGGTGACAGTAAGCGCCATACGAGCGCCTTTACGGGCGTCGCTGCGGTATGACCAAAAGCCAATCAACAGGAACGAGGAGAGGCTGGTTAATTCCCAGAACAGCCAGAGGAGAATCAGGTTGTCCGACATTGAAATACCCACCATTGATGCCATAAATAGCATCAGGAAGGCGTAGAATCGGCCAAAGGGCTCATCTTTGGCTAAATAGTAGTGCGCATAAAGAATAATCAGCAGGCCAATGCCGAGTATTAGCAGATTGAACAGCAGCGATAGCCCATCCAGGCGAAACGCCAGGTTCAGTGCCAGTTCAGGCATCCAAGTGGCCGAAAAACGCAGTTGCTCGCCATCTAGCAGAGCTGGCACGTTGAGTAGCGTCATTACTAAGGCGGTAGCTGGCAGCACCGCCGTTGCGAGGGAACAGAAACTTCGCCCACGCTGTGCGGTGAGTGCCGGTACCAGTACGCCTAGCAGAGGCAATAAGGCTATCCAAAGCAGTGTCATGGGGTCATCCAGCGGCTAAATAAAAAAGTCAAAAGGGTACCAACAGGGCGCCTATAAAGGCGTTCTGGTGGCGCAGCATACATCAAGTGAAACAACAGGATATCACTTGTGTAGCAGGCGTGTAATTTTAGTATAAAGTGTGCGGATTAACCGTTGAGAGATTTTTGTTACATGAGTGAGTCCTTTACTACCTGGCAGGCCCGCTTCGAAAAGCTGCGCTCCAACAAATTTTTGAAGCGGTAGTGATCGCGATTATCGTCATCTCTGCCCTGGTGATCGGGGCCAAGACCTATGATGAAACCACTCAGGTCGAGCAGTGGCTGCTCTATCTCGATATCGCGGTAACGATTTTTTCCTGATTGAAATTTTAATCAGGATGGCCGCAGAGCGCAGCCTCCTCGACTTCTTCAAAAAGGGCTGGAACGTTTTTGATTTCCTGATTGTGACCGCCAGCCTCATTCCCATGGACGACTCGGAAATGGTGTTGTTGGCAAGGTTGCTGCGCATTTTCGGGTGTTACGCCTGGTCTCGATGATTCCCGAGCTGCAGATGCTCCTTAGCGCCCTGGTGAAGTCGGTGCCGCGGATGGGCTATGTGGTGCTGCTGATGTTTATCATCTTCTATATATACGCCGCCATTGGCAGTTTTCTGTTTCACAATGTCGACGAGGGGCTATGGGGCAATATTTCCCTGGCGATGCTCACGCTGTTTCAAGTGGCGACGTTTGAGAGCTGGGCCACCGCCGTGCTCTATCCCGCCATGGAGGTTTACCCCTACGCCTGGATCTATTTCTTAACGTTTATCTTTTGAACGCCTTTATTTTTCTCAATATGATGATTGGTATTGTGTTGGACGTGATGCAGAAAGAGAGCGCGCAAATGGCGCTGGACAACGGCGAGGGTGAAGAAGCCGAGCTGCAGTCGCTGCGCAATGACGTTCGCGGACTGAAAGCCCAGCTTGACCGCATGGAGTCAGCCCTCGCTCAAGCCTATTCGACAGCCCCACGCACCAGAGTGAAGCGGGCGGCAAGCACACCGATAAGCCCACAACTGACTGATTTTAGGAGAGCCGCCATGATGTTGACTGATCCTGCCAAAAGTACCGCCCCTTTGTGGCCGTTGACCTGCCCGACCGCCAGTGGCCGAACAAGCGTATCGAAACGGCGCCTATCTGGTGCAGCGTTGACTTGCGCGACGGCAACCAGTCACTGATCGACCCCATGGATCAGGAGCGTAAACAGCGCTTTTTCGACATGCTGCTCAAGGTTGGGTTTAAACAGATAGAGGTAGGGTTCCCGTCAGCATCGCAAACGGACTTCGATTTTGTGCGCTCGCTGATAGAGCAGGATAAAATTCCTGAGGATGTGACCATTCAGGTGCTGACCCAGGCGCGCCCGCACTTGATTGAACGCACTTTTGAAGCCTTGAAAGGCGCCAAGAACGCCATTGTCCACGTTTATAACGCTACTGATCCCATGTTCCGCCGGGTGGTGTTTAACGTTGATAAGCCTGAGTGCGTGCAAATCGCCGTGGAGGCGACACAGCAAATTCGTGCTCAGATGGATGCCGCACCAGAAACCAACTGGACGTTTCAGTACTCGCCGGAGCTCTTCACTACCACCGAGATGGACTTTGCCGTTGAGATCGTCGAAGCGGTGATGGAGACCTTCAAACCTACCGCCGACAACCGCATGATCGTCAACCTGCCGGCCACGGTGGAAGTCGCCACGCCGAATAACTATGCCGACCAGATCGAATGGTTCTGTCGCCACGTCAAAAACCGCGACCACTTGATTGTCAGCGTTCATCCCCATAACGACCGGGGTACCGGCGTAGCGGCAGCAGAGCTTACGCTGATGGCCGGGGCCGACCGGGTTGAGGGCACGCTGTTCGGTAACGGCGAGCGTACCGGCAATGTGGATATCGTCACCTTGGCCATGAACATGTATACCCAGGGCGTTCACCCACAGCTCGACTTCTCCAATATTACCCCCATCATGCGCGAAGTGGAGTACTGCAACCAGTTGCCGGTGCATCCCCGCCACCCTTACGTGGGCGACCTGGTGTTTACCGCCTTCTCCGGCTCCCACCAGGACGCGATCAAAAAAGGCATGGCGGATCGGCGCGCCAACCCTGATGCCGTTTGGGACGTCCCTTATTTGCCTATCGATCCGCTGGATGTGGGCCGCAGCTACGAAGCCGTTATCCGGGTTAACAGCCAGTCGGGAAAAGGCGGTGTGTCCTACCTGCTGGAGCAGGAGCACGGTATTGAGCTACCGCGTCGGCTCTCCATTGAGTTCAGTCAGGTCGTTCAGGAAGTGGCTGAGCGCACCGGTAAAGAAATTACCTCGCAGATGATTTATCAGGCCTTTGCCGATGAGTATTTGGAGCAGTGTGCCCCCTTTGCCTTGGTTAACCACCGCCTGTCGTCTGAACCCGATAGCCCTAAAGTCACGCTGGAAGCGGTTGTGGAGAGTGATGGCAGCCGCCAAACGCTAAAAGGAGAAGGCAACGGCCCGTTGGCGGCCTTTATTAAAGCGCTGGTAGCCGCTGGCCACGAGGTAGAGATTATCGATTACCACGAGCACTCCCGGGGCCAGGGCGCCGATGCCGAAGCCATTGCCTACGTGGAAGTGCGTATCGACGGCAAAGCGGTGTTTGGCGTGGGCACGGATGAGAGCATCACCAGCGCCTCCATGAAAGGGGTGCTGAGCGCCATCAATCGCCATCACTCCACCCAGCCCGCGGCGGCGAACGTGACGGCGGAGACGTTGGGGTAGACGAAGCGCTTATAGCCAACCAGCTTAGATATCAATATGGCCAGCTAAGGTAACAATGGACAGTAACCCCCAGCAACGCACGCGCCACTATATCGCTGCGCGCAAGCAGCACCCTGCCTGGCTGTTGCTGGCATCGCCCCGTGCCCCTCTGGTACTGGGCTGCCTGACCTCGCTGTTTGAATTCAGCGAAGACGGTATTGCCGAGGCGGATGCGTTGGAGGCACTGTCGCAGATGTTGGGGCGCTATGCCGAACAGGATGAGTACGCCATCGACCCCGACAATACACGGCTGCAGGCCGGGCGCGAGCTGCGCCAATGGATCCGGCGTGGCTTGGTCACTGAGCGTGGTCAGCGTTTGTATGCCACCGATGCCTTGTCAGCGGCGATTCAGTTTATCGACTCGCTGGATAATCGCATTATGACCTCCACCGCCTCGCGGCTGTCGGTGGTGCAGCGTGAGATCGAAAACCTGGAAGTGGGCCTCAACCCCAACCCCGAGAGCCGTAAGGCATCGATCCGACGCAAAATCCAACAGTTGGAGAGTGAATTGGCCGATGCGGAAGCTGGACATGTGCCGGTGCTTGCCGAGGCAGAAGCCGTTGAGCGTATCCGTGAGGTGTTTAATCTCGCCACCGGGCTGCGGGCCGACTTTCGCCGGGTGGAAGACTCCTGGCGGGAGGCTGATCGCCAACTGCGCCAGTCGATCATGTCCGAAAAGTACCACCGGGGCGATATCGTGGATCGCTTGCTGGATGGTCAGGAAGCGCTGCTGGATACCCCGGAAGGGCGCGTGTTCGATAGTTTCCTCCAACAACTACGCCAGACTGCCGCGCTGGATATGATGCGCCAGCAGCTCCGCACCATTCTGATCCATCCCGCCGCAGAAAAAGCGCTTAATCGTTTACAGCGCCAGGATCTTAAACTGCTGCGTATGCGGCTGATACTGGAAAGCCAAGCCGTTTTGCAAGCCCGGGCGCGCAGCGAAAAGGATGTTAAAGGCTTTATCAAAACTGGGCTGGCCGCTGAACACCACCGGGTGGGGCAGTTGCTCAACGACATCTTCAACACCGCTCAAGACCTAGACTGGCAGCGCCAAAAGGTGCGCCGGTCAGAGGTAGCGTCGCTGCCGCCCTTGGGCTTTGCCTTGGGTAACTTGTCGGTGGTCGAGCGGCTGCGTTTCAAAACGCTTGAAAACGAGCAGGAGGAGGCGCTTAACCTTGCCCAGCAGGAGAGTGACTTGAGCGATATTGAGGCCGAGTTCTGGGACTCCCTGGATGGGCTGGACCGCGACGCCCTGGTGCAGGAGACGCTGGCGCTGCTGGCAGCAGAAGGGCGTCCGTTTACCCTGGCGGAACTGGCCGAGCGCCTGCCGCCCAGCCATGATCTGGAAACCCTGGCGCTATGGCTGGGTATGGCCCGGGAAGCGGGCATCGAGATTGCCGGGCAGGAGACGCAAGAGCTGGTGCTCACTGATGAGGAGCAGTGCGACTGGCTATTTCGGGTGCCCATGGTCACCTTAAGTGAAGAGGCCTTGAGCGGTATTGAGTGGGAGTTTTAAGCATGGCGGGTGTATTTGATCGAATTGTTAAGCAACAGGACATGGATAAGAGCAGCGAAGAGGAATTGCCTGATCAGCCCCGTGAACCGACTTCAGTGCATCAAAGTAACGCACTGGATGCTGCTGGTGAGGAGATAAACAGTGAAACCTCCGCCCGCACCGACGTTAAGCTGCGTGAAGTGGTTCAGGAACTGCTGCGCATGGGGCTCTTGGAAGAGAGCCAACGCCCCATCTTTACCGCGCGGCCCTCGTTGCCATGGAGCGGCTTAATGCCACCTTAGAGCCACTGGATTTAATCGCCCGTGCCGATGAGATCCGTGGACTAGTATTTCTGGCGATACGCCATGGGGATGCCGACGCGCCCCAGGATGATTGGTCGCATCCATTGGTGCGCAAGCAGCGGCTGAATCTGGAACAGACGCTACTGGTGGCGATTTTGCGTCAGTACTTTATTGCTTACGAGCAGGACGCGGGTACGGGCGCCGGCGAGGCCATGGTGGCGGTTGACGAACTGATTCCGCAGATGCAGGTGTACCTGGGCGAAAGTGGCAGCGAGGCCCGGGAGCGTACACGCATACTGCAACTGCTGGATCAGCTCAAAGGCCACGGCCTGGTATCGGCGCCGGACAGCCACGAACGGGTGGCCATCCGGCCAATGATTGCCCACCTGGCCAACCCGGAAAATCTTACCGCGTTGCTGTATGAGTTAAAGGCGCGGGTAGCTGCGGAGAGTAGTGACCACGGGGAGAGCGCGTTATGACCACCACGACGCTTAGCCAGCCTTCGCTACTGGAGGAGGCTCAAGAGAGCGGTTGGCAACTGGCCCCCACCTATATTTTGCAAACTCTGGAGCTGTTTAACTGGGGCGGCTTTGGCGGTATGCACAGAGCCGATATTGACGCCCAGGGCAGCGCCATCATCGGCCCCACTGGCAGTGGCAAAACCACCCTGGTGGATGCCTTGATGACCCTGCTCACGGCCAATCCCAAATACAATCTCGCCTCTACTGGTGGCCATGAGAGTGACCGGGATCTGGTCTCTTACGTTCGCGGGGTGAGTGGCCCAGGGGATGGCGGTGAGGGACAGTCGCATATCGCCCGACCCGGCAAGACCGTGACCGGTCTTGTGGCGACGCTCAGCAATGGTGAAAGCCTGGTGCGTATCGGTGCGCTGCTGTGGTTTGACGGCACCAGCATGTCCCCGTCGGATATGAAAAAGCTATGGCTTTTAGTACCGCCCCGAGCATACCTTGCAACGCTGGCTGACGCTGCAACAGGAAGGTGGCATGCGCGCCTTGCGGCAACAGGATAAAACCGATACCGGGATTTGAACCTACCCCAGCAAAAAGGGCTTTTTAGCAAGGCTGCGCGACTTTTTGAAGTGCGTGATAACGCTTTTAACCTGCTTAATCGCGCGGCAGGGCTGAAGCAGCTCAACAGTATCGATGAGATTTTTCGCGAGCTGGTGCTGGACGATAACGCCCAGTTTCAGCGCGCCCGGGAAGTCGCGGATAGTTTCGATGACCTTACCGCCATTCACGAAGAGCTCGAAATTGCCCGCCGCCAGCAGCGCTCCCTGGAACCCATCAACACCGGCTGGGAAAAGTACCAGCGCAACCAAACACAGCTGGATGACCAGGAAACGCTCAGCCGGGTGCTGCCGGTGTGGTTTGGCGAACAGGCCCACCGGCTATGGAAGGCCGAAACTGAGCGTCTGCAGCAACAAACCCAGCAGGCCAACGCCGAGTTGGCAGCTGCTGAGGAGAGCCACACTCACCAGCAGCGCACCTGCGAGCGTTTAAATGAAGCTTATCTGCGTCTGGGCGGTTCGGATATTCAGACCCTGGAAGCGCTGGTCAAGGCAAAGCAAGCCAACCTGGAGCGCTGCCAGCACCATGCGGCAGAGTACCAGCGGTTGGCACGTTATCTAGCGTTTGATGATGCTATAGACCGTGAAGCGGTAGCGACCAACCAGATGCTGGCCGCCGAGCAGTTACAGCACGCCCAGCAAGAGCTCGAAGCCGCCAAACACGCCGCCTTTGAGCAGGGCAGCCAACGCTTTCAGATTGAACGCGAAGGCAGTGAGTTGGAGGATGAGCTGGCTCAGGTAAAAGCGCGCCCTGGGTCGAATATTCCCGGTCGCTTTCAACAATTCCGCGCTTTACTGGCCGACGCCTTGGAACTTACAGAAGATGACCTGCCCTTTGTGGCCGAGCTGGTGCAGGTGAAAGAGGGCGAACAGGCCTGGCGCGGCGCGATTGAGCGGGCAATCGGCAGCCACCGGCTACGTATTCTGGTACCGCCGGAAGCCAGCCGCCAAGCGCTAGACTGGATCAACAGTCGCCATAACGCCCTGCATGTGCGCATCTTTGAAGTGAAACCTGCGCAAGGCCAAGCGCGTTTTTTTGAGGATGGCTTTACCCGTAAGCTCGACTACAAGGATCACCCCTATCGAGAAGCGGTTAAAGAACTATTAGCAGGGCTGGACAGGCACTGCGTTGGCTCGCCGGAGATGTTGCGAGACCCCCATGCCATGACGGCGGAAGGGCTGATGTCGGGAAAGGCGCGCTTTTTTGACAAGCAGGATCAGAAGCGGCTAAGCGACGATTGGCAAACCGGCTTTGATAACCGCGACCGGCTGGCGGCGTTAAGCGCGCAAATCAGCGAAGCGGAAGCGCGCTTGCAGAGCGCCAAGGCGGCAGAAGAGCAGGCGAAGGCCTCACTGGCGGCACTTGAACAGCAGGTAGTGTTGTTAACAAAGCTGGCAGAGTTGGACTATGAGGAGATCAACGCGCCCCACGCCGAGCGTGAATGGCAACAGCAGCAGGATAAACTGGCCGCCTTGACCGCACCCGATTCCGACGCAGCCTCAGCCAAACGCCAACTGGAGCAAGCTCGCGATGAGTTGGCCACGCTGGAGCAGCAAAAACGCAATGTATTAAGCAGTGCGCCCAGTTAAACAACCGGCTGGAGACCGCCCAAAAAGAGCAGCAGCGAGCGTTTCGCAAAAGCGAAGCAGGGTTGAAGGAGGCGGAGCGCACCCTGGCCGATGGTCATTTTTCGCCCCTTGATCCACAACAGCTGGCCAACGTTGATGAGCTGGAGCGCCACGCCGCCGCCCAGTTGCAACAGCAGCTAAACACCCTGATAGCTACCCAAAGCCGACTGGAAAAAGAGCTGGTAAAGGCCATGTCGGATGCCCAGCGGGAAGACCGCGGGGCGCTATCCGAGGTTGGGCGCGAGCTGGAGGATGTGCCTGAGTACCTGGCCCGGCTCAAGGTGCTCACCGAAGAGGCTCTGCCTGAGAAGCAACAGCGTTTTCAGGCCTACCTGACCGACTCTTCCGACCAGGGCGTATCGCAACTGCTGGCCACCATTGATGGGGAGGTGGAGCGGATCAAAGAGCGGTTGGACGACCTCAATAACACCCTACGGCGGGTGGACTTCCAGCGCGGCCGTTACCTGCAGCTGGTGGCGAATAAAGTGGTACATGAAAGCCTGCGCACCTTTACCCGGGCCAATACGGCGCTCGCCTCGTCACGGTTTGTCGAGGATGGCGGCGAAAGCCAGTACAAGGCGCTGCAACATATTATCGCCCTGCTGCGCGATGCCTGCGAACGCCAGCGCACCTTGGGAGCGCGGGCGCTATTGGATCCGCGTTTTAGGCTTGAGTTTAAAGTCGCCATGATCGACCGCGCCGATGGGCGGGTGATTGAAACCTGCTCGGGCTCCCAGGGCGGCAGCGGTGGCGAAAAAGAGATTATTGCCTCCTATGTACTCACCGCATCGCTGAGCTACGCGCTGTGCCCCGATGGCAGCCCGCGGCCACTGTTTGGCACTATCGTGCTGGATGAAGCCTTTTCGCGCAGTTCGAATGCGGTGGCCGGTCGCATTATTGCCGCGCTCAACGAATTTCACCTCCACGCGCTGTTTATTACCCCTAATAAAGAGATGCGCTTGCTGCGCAAGCACACCCGCTCGGCGGTGGTGGTGCATCGCCGTGGCAATGCCTCCAGCCTAACGCCGATCAGTTGGCAGGCGCTGGATGCCGTGCGTGAAAAACGCCGCAAGAGGCAAGATGAAGTCCCCCGCTGATATTGCTAGCCGCCTGGCCAAGCAGTGGCAGCAGCCTTTTGGCGGGTAGAGCGGCTGTTGTCCTCCGATAGCTGGCCACTGGTGATTACCATCGGCAAGCCCTCCGCCCGCCAGTTCGCTGAGCAGACCGGGCTAGTGCAGGCCCATGTGCAGCGCTGGCGGCAGGTAACCGTCGGTAAGGTGGATTTTCAACCGGTAAACTTCCGAGCGGCGGCTGAACCGGTGCCTATGCCTGTGCAGTGGGTCTTGCATCAGCCCTCTGAGTGGGCGGCGGCGACCGATGATACCCAGGTACAACAGGAGTTTGCCGCCCTGGAAACCCTGGTGGCAGGCGTTAATCAGCGCTACCGGGAACTCTTCGTTCGCGAGCGATCCCTATGGCGCAACAAAGCGATTGACGATCTGATTGACGCCGCCCGCTTAGCGGATGTGCTGCAGCCCGGCATGGCCGAAGGCCGCCCATTAAGGCTGCTCAAAGGGCTGGGGTGGACACCAAATTTATCGAGCGCCATAGCGTTTTACTGACACGCCTGCTTGATGAACGCTACGACGGCATGGTGAGTCAACAAGGGTTAAGCGGCTTTCTGGATGCCCCCGACGATAAAGACCACTGGCTGCTGGTGGTGCCCTTGGCGCCGGGGCTGCTGCCTTTTCAGCGCCAGCGCATCACCGCCAGGGAGCTGGCGGAGGTCGGTTTGCCGGGGGCGCGGGTGGTGGTGGTCGAGAATGAGCAGTGTGAGCACTTGCTACCCGCCATGCCTGATACTGTGGCGGTTCTTGGCGCAGGGCTGGATATACACTGGCTGGCAGGTGGGGCGCTGCAACACAAAGTGGTCGCCTATTGGGGCGATATGGATACCTGGGGACTGGTGATGCTGGCCAGGGCCAGGCAGGCGCTGCCCTCGATTACCCCCCTTAATGACGAGCGAGACCCACTTCAAGGCATTTTGCCACGACAGCGCCGTGCCGGAGCCGGTACCCGCCGAGTTGCCAGCCGCTGGCCTGAACGAGCGCGAAGTGGCTTTTTCAAGTTTCTTAAAGCGCAGCCCCAGGGGCGCCTGGAGCAGGAGTATCTGCCGGTGGAAGAGGTGCAGCGTGAGCTGCTGGGGTGGTTAGAGAGCCGCTAGCTCACCAGCCGGGGATCGAGAGGAAACTGCTCAACGGCAAGTTTAGCAAGGCTGGCTTCAGGATGGCGCGGGTTAAACAGATAGTTGCTGTTATGCGGCACAATCACCGTGGGTACTTTGAGCAGTAAAGCGCTGCCTTCACTCAGCCATTGTGAACCGAGCGAGCGGGTGAGATGCTGTTGCTGATGCCAATTTTCTGGCAGTTGCTGCTCAATAGATGTCTCACTGGCAGTTGGGGGGAACTCAACACGCAGTAGCGTAAAACGATCGGGAAGTTCATCTATGCCCATTTCAAAGTGAACGAGCACCTCAAGCAGTGCCGTCGCAGGCGAGTCGGCCAAATACACCACCGGTTGGCCTTCGTGGTGCCACCGGCCTGCAGTGATTGTGCCACCTATGCCTGAGAGATCCGTGTAGTTGGATATTCGCCACGCGACTTTGGTCACGCCGACAATCCATAGTGGAGTTGCTGAAGTAGTTCCTCTACGGCTTCATAGCCTGGCGTTGTGGTAACTGCCGTCAACGCACTGATTCCCCCAGCGCACGGCGAGGTTTCTCTAACCAGCGAATGGCTTTCTCACGGTTGCCGAATACGTCTTCGGCGAGAATAACGATTCTACTCGTTCGGTAGAGGCGGTCTCCCTCGTCGGGCGTTAAGGGTTTTCCTTTTGAGCGCCGATGATCATGGGTGCGGCGATTGATAATTCCGACACCATAAGCATCAATGCCGTACTCTTTACGTAGCCGCTCAAGGGCATCAAGTGGCACGCCGTTGCGGATCAGTTCATCCGAGCGTGCGCCAGTAACACCCCCATTAGCGCAATAACGTCACTTTCCACTGCATCAATAGCATCCATGGAAAAGCTCCTTTCCACTGGTTTATGGCCTTAAGTATAGAATACCTTGTTCTATCCGGCAATTTGCTGTAAATGATTGCGCAAATTGCCTGATGAAAGCGTTGTAAAGAGCAAACGTTGTAAAGAGTAACTGCTGTCAATTGTCAGCGTTACGCGTATAAATAGCCTGATAGTAGCGCTGCAGCGGGAGGCAGACATGCGTCAAGGGTGGTCGATAAGAGCTGGATGGTTAATGGTAGCGATTGCCATTTTAGTGGCGGGGATACTCACCACCGTAGCTTCCCATGAACCGTTCGAGTCCAAGCTGGTGCGCCTGGAGGCTCAGCGGGCGCTGCCCACGCTAGAGGCATCCCTTGAGCAGGCATCGCCAGAGCTCAACGCGCTTTTTTCTAAGTTACGCCGACGATCAGGCGCTGTGGATGAGCGCTTCTTTGGCGATTTTGCGCCACGGCGATAGGGCTCGCGATGTACTGGTGGAGTACGGCTTACTGCCCGATTTTCAGCGGGTGTTAGTGCGCTATGGGGCCGACGCCATACTGCCTATCAGCTACTTTCGCAGCCACAATGTAGCGACGCTAAGAGCGCAGCACTGGTTGGCGAGCGCTACCAGCAGCTTAGCCGCTGGTGGAGCGATGAGGAGGGCGGCGCGGATTCAGCGTTCACCCCTTACCGTCGCGGCCAGATGGGCATTGCGCTGCTGGATGCCAGTGGCCACGCACTTCTTAACCAGTTTGTGGTCAGTGAGCAAGGCGAGATTGAGTGGTTGCAGGGCGAGCGAGTCGTCGCAGGCGTCGGCGACTTCTTTACCAGCGGGCTACGCGATCTAGAAAGCCAATGGCGGCGGGGCGACGCCATTGGCGCTGCCGATTTAGGCTGGGCGGGTGTCGATCTACTGGTGATGGCCAGCACCGTTAAGGTGCTGCGGGCGGGCAGGGCTGCCCGAACTGCGCGGGCGGGGAGCGTTGAAGCCCAGGGCGCTCGCGCTGGCTTGGGCCAAGGCGTTGTTGCTACCAGCGGGCGTTTTGCGACTCTGCCGCGTATGGCCAAGATTGCTGCAGTAGCGGGCACTGCCTATGTGGTGGTTCGCCATCCAAGCCTCGTCAGCGCACTCGGCGCCAACCTGTCGAATTGGCTCGGTTGGCCGGTCTGGCTAGGCCAGTTTCTAATCTGGCTGGTGGTGCTGCTGCCGATGCTGATCATTGCCCGGTTTGTCTATCGCTGGCTACTTACACCGCTACTGTGGCTGCTAGTGCGGTTGATGCGGGTATGTTTTAAAACGGCTAACCATGCGTTAGCCAAGCGTACTCCAAGGCAAGTCGACGAAACTAACTAAGAAGATGAGATATAACATAAACGGGGCGGCCTTAAGACCGCCCGTTTTGCTATTGGTCAACCGCAGGCGTTATTCCGGCAGGGCATACACGGCAACCTGATCACCTACCTGATCTTTCAGGATGCTGTTGCCACCGGAAACAAAGGCGACGTATTGGCGACCGTTGTACTCGTAGACAGCAGGGTTGGAGACGGAGGGGCTTCGGTCTGATCCGACCACAGCTCCTCACCGGTTTCCAGCGAGTAGGCACGCACCTTGGCATCCATGGAAGCGCCGATAAAGATGACGTTACCCGCGGTGACTGCCGGGCCACCGATGGTGGGTGAGCCCCAGCTCTCAGGCATAAAGAAGCCATACTGCTGGGATACGCCCATCGGACGACGCCATTTGATATCACCTGTCGTCATGTCGAGGGCGACAAGCTCACCAAAGGGCGGTTCCCAGCAGGGCATACCTAGTCGATTGAGTGCCACCTCAAGGCGCATGCCGTAGGGCGCACCTTCCTGGGGGGCAAAGCCACTCTCGTTGCCGGATGTTCTATTAGCTGCCTCATAATCCTCACGATTATACAGCTTTATGTACTGCACAATATGCGAGGTATTGACGATGGCGGTCTGGCTTTCGGGGTCAAAGGCGACACCGCCCCACTGTACGCCGCCCGCACTGATGGGAAAGCCCAGCGTGCCTTCGCCTTGGGTCGTCGGTGGGGTGTACATGCCTTCATAGTGAAGGTCTTCCCACAGCGCTGAGCACTCCCCAAAGCTAACCGCATCAGCCAGCGCCCAGACGTTGGGTTTCTCGGACTGATCTAACAGTGGCGCTGGTTTGGTGGGAAAGGGTTGTGTCGGTGCATAGACTTCGCCCTCAACGCTGCCGTCGCCGCTGGGTACCGGGCGCTCCTCAATTGGCCAAACATCTTCGCCGGTTTCGCGATTGACCACGAACAGAAAGCCCATTTTGGTCGCCTGAATCAGCGCCGGGATCTCTTCTCCATCGACGGTAATGTCCATCAGCGTTGGGGCTGCGTTAATGTCGTAATCCCAAATATCGTGATGCACCCACTGCCGCGACCACACCACTTCGCCGGTCTCGATATCCACCGCGGTGGTGGATGTGCCTAGCGGCACTTCTTCGGTGCGGTTACCGCCCCAGTAGTTCGGCGAAGGGGAGGAGACTGGCAAATAGACCAGACCAAGCTCTTCATCGGCGGACATATGCGTCCACACGTTAGCGGTACCGCTCTGCTCGCGCATCTCATCAGAGAGTGCCTGGAATGTCCATTCGCGCTCACCGGTGCGGGCATTAATAGAGTAGACGGTGCCGGGTGGGGCCTGTTCGTAGGCCCAGTCCATCCCCGCCCAGCCAAGGATTAGATGATCGCCCACCACGGTGGGTGGCTGCAGCAGCGATAACGGCCAGCGGTCATTAGTATCATTCCACTGGTTGACGTCAAGCACGCCATTGTCGGCAAAATCGGTGCACTGTTCGCCGCTATCGGCGTCGACCGCGAACAGCTGCGCATCCATGGTGCCCATATAGATGATCTTTTGGCAGGGCTCGCCTGCTTCTGGGTCATCTGTCTCCCAATAGGCGACACCTCGGTTTTTCAGGGCCGGCTGGGTTAGCGCTTCCAGAGAAGATTGGGTATCGAAGCTCCATTTCTCTTCGCCATTCGCGGGGTCTAGGGCCAGGATCCGGTAGAAGGGGTGCCGATATAGAGCGTGTCGTTGGCAAACACTGGCGTGGCAGACCAAACGGTCGCTGGTAAATCACCTGAACCATCCGCTACATCGCCGGTATGCACTTCCCAAACTTTTTCCAATTCACCAACGTTGTCGGCATTAATCTGATCAAGCGGGCTATATTTCTGAGCGTTGAGCTGACCGTGAAAGCTGTCCCAGGTCGGCTCTCCAGGCACCAGCGGAATGGGGGCGGTGCTCGTCGCTTCTTCCGGTGCGGCGTTCTCCTGCTCCCCTGGCGATGCCTGTTCTCCTGACGGTTCTTGAACTGTAGATTGCTGCGTATCTACTGACGGCTCCTGAGCGAGTAGTGGCAAGGATGTAAAGCAAACAGCCAGAGCGGTAGCCGCGCCTAAACCCGACGTAGCAAATTTAAACGGAGTGCTCGGAGCGGATAATAAAATTGGCATGGGCAGCTCCTTAGGAGTGGGTGGGGCGTGCGTAGTGTGCAGGGCGAAACAGATCGAGAATCAGGCCAATAAGACCGACCACCATCGCAACGCAGATCCACCACTGATGGAGCAGCATCGCGGCGAAAAATGTACCGGCAAGGCCTAGCAGAATAAGAACTCGCAGTGTGATGGATGCACCGCGTGCTTTTACTTGCATTAGCAATAGCGCCATCACCGCAAGAATGAAACAGGCCACAATGGCAACCAGTGCCCCGAGTGTTCCCGTGACTCCGGTCAGTGGTGTGAAATAGGCATACAGTGCAACTGCAAGCCCAGCGATTGAGGCGATCAGAAGGACGATAGCGCCCGATTTTGATGAGAGGGTTAACGACATAACGTGTTGGCCTCCTGCTGAGTGGAAAGCCTGACATTGAGGCTAACTCAACGTCAGAAATCGTTAGCACTATAACTTTAGCAGAAAACGGAACCTTTATGATCTGGGGGCCGTGACTTGATCAAATGGTGCAACCACTAACGCTGTTTTTCCAGTGGAGGTGAGGCATTACAAAATTGCCTATCTCGAATAAACTAAACTAGTTGAACTAAGTCGTGTTTCCGGGGAACTTCATATGGAAGCTATCAACATACACGAAGCTAAAACGCGCTTATCGCAGCTCGTCGCGCGGGCTGTCGAGGGCGAGGGGTTTATTATCGCCAAAGCGGGTAAGCCGATGGCGCGTGTAACGGCGATTGACAGCCCCGCGCCGGGTCAGCAGAAGCGGCTGGGTTTCTTGGCAGGTCAGTTTAAAGTGCCTAGTGACTTTGATCGGATGGGGCAGGAGGAAATAGCTGAAATGTTTGGAGGCTGATATGAACCTGCTTCTGGACACGCATATTTTGCTTTGGGCGGCGGCGTCACCGGAGCAACTCTCGGCGGATGCGCTATCGCTGATCAGTGACGAGAATAACAGGCTCCACTTTAGCGCCGCCAGCATCTGGGAAGTGGTGATCAAGAACAGCCTGCAGCGCCCTGATCTCCAAGTCGATCCGCATTTATTGCGCAGAGGGTTGGTGGATAATGGTTATTTAGAACTCCCTATCACTTCACTGCATACACTTAACGTCGCTCATTTACCCAGCCTTCATAAAGACCCCTTTGATCGCATTTTGGTGGCCCAGGCAGAGGCTGAGGGGTTTTTGCTGCTTACAGCGGACGCATGGGTGGCTCAGTACGCTGGGCCAATTAGAAAAGTATGAGCATTTCGCTCGTGAGCCGTAGGTTAAAAATCTGTTTTCGCTTAAAAGGCCCATCGACTAGATGGGCCTGATATATTGGCGCTATGATCGACTCGCCAGCCACCCGCGCCAACCGCCAAATTCGCTGATGTCTTGCGCTTCGCCACCTTCATTAAGCGCTCCGGCGGTGCAAATAAAGCCACACTTCCAGCTACCGTCGGCAAGCTCCACCTGGCCTAAACCAAGCGGGGCGGGAATGCCTGCTAAAAAGCTGCCTAGCGTCTCAATCGGTAAACGCCAGACTTCTACTTCGATGGCTTGACCATTCTCATCGCGCAGCATTGCCGGACGTTTGGGTGGCCCGCCCGCCAGGGCAAACAGCTTATAGCGCGGCGCGCTTTGGGTGATGCTCACTAATACGCCGCCGCGTTCGGTCAATTGGTGGTTAAGCGGCAAGCCTTGCAAGTGTGCACCGCACACTACCAGCTCCATGGTGCCGTCTTGGGCATTGGTTAAGGGCTCAGATAAAGCCGGATGGGCAACGCCTGTGGCACCTAACGGCAGCATTAAACGTGCTTCAAGTGCACGTCCTAAGGAGAGCAGCGTTAAGTCAGCAAAGACCGGCCCAAACAGCGTGACGCCCACAGGAAGAGCTTGCTCAGTAAAGCCTATCGGCACCGCCAGGCGCTGTAGTCGAGCAGGTTCATAAAGTTGGTCCAGGTGCCCAGACGCGAGTTCACCCCAATAGGATCCGCTGCCACCTCTGCCTTGGTGGGGTGGGTCACCGTGGTGGGCGAGAGCATCACATCCACCTGGCTGATAAGCGCGTCGGCCTGGCGCTTAAATTCGGCAAGTTTATAGCGCGCATCGAAGGCGTCCACCGCCAGCGGCGTGGCGCCACCCTGGGTAATTTCAAAGGTGACCGGGTGCACCGCATTCGGGTGGCTCTTCATCAAATCGCGAATCACATGATAGCGCTCGGCTACCCAAGGGCCTTCGTAGAGCAAGCGCGCTGCCGCCAGTAACGGCGAACAGTCCAGCTCGACTTTCTCACCGCCCAGTGCTTCCAGCTCATCAATTGCCTGATGCATGCCTTGGGTATAGGCCGCATCGGTTTGCCACTGGGATTCCAGCGGCACGCCAAAGCGAAACGCGGTAGGGGCTTTACCATAGCGTTTACCGTGCACAGCAAAGTCATGCTTCCGCGACCAGGCGCACTGGTCATCATAGGCAGCGGTAATGCCGAGCACTTTAGCGGCATCGTCGGCGGTGAAGGTAAATAGGCTAATGGTGTCTAAGGTCGCGCAGGCGGGTACTACGCCTCGGGTGCTGAGTAGCCCCAGGCTGGGCTTAACCCCGTAAAGGTTGTGGAAGCATGCAGGTACGCGCCCAGAGCCTGCCGTATCCGTGCCCAACGCGAAGCTGACCATGCCTGCGGCGGTGACCACCGCCGAGCCGCTGCTGGAGCCGCCGGGAATATAGTCGGGGTTAAAGGCATTGGCCGGTACGCCGTAGTCACTCAGGGCACGCTCACCCACCAAGCCGGTGGCGAACTGGTCAAGGTTGGTTTTGCCTAGAGGAATGGCCCCGCATCGATCAACTGCTGCACCACAAAGGCGCTTTCTGTTGGCGTGTAGGCATACGCCGGACTGCCTGCGGTGGTGGGAATCCCCGCCAGGTCGATATTATCTTTTAGTGCAAAAGGAATACCAAACAGCGGCAGCGTCTGGGGCGACTCGCCTTCCAGACGCTGCAAATAGGGTTCCAGCTGTTCACGCGTCAAGCGGGTGATCCAGGCGGGTTCTTTACCGTGGCTCTCTGCTTGGGCGAGCAGTTCATCAATTAACCCAGCAGGGGTGAGTTCACCCTGCTGGTAGGCGGTGTAGGGTAGCGATATCCAGCGATGCGATGGGTAACATGATTAAACTCCTAGTTGTATTAACGGTGACCTTACTTAAGCGTTGATGCTGAAAGTCGCTCCCCAACCCGCCAGGGCTGGGTGGATAGCACTACCTGCCAACTGTCTTGGTCGCGTTGCAAGTAGTCGAAGCAGAGGCTGGCACGCCAGCGCAGGGCATCGTCAGTTAAGTCACTTAATGGTTCAAATAAGGCTGCTGGATTGGCCGTTACAGCTCGTGGAGTAATCGCCATGGCGTGCTTGCCTATTTGCAGCCAGCGAAGGCGCCCTGCTTGTCGCAGCGAATCTCTTCTTCAGCGGCCTCAGTGGAAATCTGCTGCCAGTGCTCAACGTAGTGGCCGTGAGGGTGTCGCTCTTCCAGGGTGGTGCCGTTAACCCATTGCAGTAGCCCTACATCCTTTTCTAAGCTGGGGCATAGATCTTGAAAACGGTGCCAGGTGCACAGCGAGGGGCGTTGTTCGCCTTCGATTTGGGTAACGCCCGCAAAGGCGGTTAGGCTTGCCAGCCACTCAAGCTGAGCTCGATTGCACGCTTCTAAACCGGTGATGCCGGAAAAATTCGGGCCGTTGGCAGGTAGGCGTAGATCCGCATGCCACTGCTCCCCCTGGAGCCAGACAACCTGGGTGGTGGTATCGGCCTGTTGGTAAGGTTGGGCGGCAGGTTCCGCATAAAGCGTGCGCTGCCAACCCCACGAAATTCGCGCGGGATGCTGGGTAAGGAAACGCTCATTGTGGGCTGTCCTTATGCTTGCCGTGCTGGCCAAGGCTGCCCACTTCCCGAGCGCCATCGGGCAGCGCGATTTCTCCCCGGGCTAGCCGTTCACGCAGATAGTTAAAGGTTTGAATCGTTTGCGCGTAGAGGTGATCCCCCGCTTTAAGCGGTGGGTAATATGCTTGGCCGTGGCGGGTCACCAGCTCGGGCAGCGGGGCGACCACGGTGTGGTAATCGCAGGCGAAAAACAGCGGGAAAGAGTAGCGCTCTTCCTTTACTTTACGCACCCGGTGAGAGGTGGCGACAAACTCGCCGTTGCTCCATATCTCCAGCATATCGCCGATATTGACCACCAAGGCGTCGTCTCGAAACGGCACATCAATCCATTCACCCGCGCCGTTCATTACCTCAAGACCCGGTGCGGTAGGGAGCAATAGGGTGAAGCACTCATAATCCGTATGGGCACCAATACCCTGAGCATCTTCGGCATTGGGGTTATAAGGGTAGTGAATCAGGCGCAGCTGGCTGGGCGGTTTAGTCACATGGTGAAGTAGGTGGTTCTCTTCAAGCCCTAACGCTAGGGCAAAGCCGCCCATCAATGCGCGGCCAACCTGGTAGGCCGCGTCATAATAGGCGGCAACCGGTTCACGGAAATCGTCAAGATCTGGCCAGGGTTGGGCCCGAGCAGGGGCGTGCCTGCCAAGACCTCAGGATCATCGCTGGGGAGTTCAAAGGCGAGATCAAAAGCCTCTTTCATATCCGGCTTTTGGGATCCGGCGACTCTTCACCGGGCGGCACATAGCCCCGGTGGTGGTGGTAAAGACCAATATAGCGCTGCATTTTGGTCTCGGTTGGTTGGGCAAAGAAGCGCTTGGCTTGGCTGATTAGCCCTTCGCGCAGGAAGTGATCAATGCCGTGCCCCACCATTTGAAAGAAACCCACCTCGCGGGCGGCGCGGCCAAGTTGCTCGGCAACGGCTTGGCGCGCTACTATCCCCATGTAGCAGGTCGTGAATATCGATCACTGGGATCGCCTGAAAATCGGCGAGGCGCTGATCTTTCGTTGTTTGGCTCATGGGGTTGCCTCCGCTTCACTGCTAAGCACCACGATGGGCTGCCCAGGGGCAATCGATGCCCCCTCTGCAAGCGGCAGGCGAACGACCCGGCCACCACAGTGGGCGGTGATCTCAACTTCCATTTTCATCGATTCCACCAGTGCCACCGGTTGGCCAGTGGTTACCTGCTCGCCTTCTGCAACCAGTAACTTCCACAGGCTGCCGGTGACGGGGCTTTCGATGCCTAGCTCGTTGTCATCCAGCGCGGTTACTTCGGCGCTTTCTGGTGCCTGATCTTCAAAGGTGAACTGGCCATTGGCCCGCCAAGCAGCCATTTCCGCCTGGAAGGCGGCTTCACGTTTTGAGCGGAAGACCTCAATCGCCGTGGCATTTTGTCGATTTCGGCTTGGTAGTCCGCCAAACGAAAGCGAGCGGTTTCAATGGACAAATCGTAACGGCCATGGGGAAGTCGCGACGAATTTGCTCCAGCTCTTCGTGGCTGACTTCATGAAAACGCAGTTGATCAAAAAAGCGCAGCAGCCAGGGTTCTCGAAGTGTTGAGTGGTGCGGTAGCGGTTCCACATTTGCAGCGTACGGCCAACAAACTGGTAGCCGCCGGGGCCTTCCATGCCATACACACACAGGTAAGCGCCGCCAATGCCCACGGAGTTTTCTGCCGTCCAGGTGCGCGCGGGTTGTATTTGGTGGTCACCAGCCGCTGGCGGGGATCAAGCGGTGTGGCGACCGGCGCCCCAGGTAGACATCCCCAGCCCCATGACCAGGTAGCGGGCATCGAAGACGATATCGCGCACTTGCTGTTCGCTTTCCAGGGCGTTTATACGGCGAATAAAGTCGAGGTTGCTGGGGCACCAGGGCGCATCCGGGCGCACGCTGCGCTGGTATTTGTCGATGGCTTCCTGGCAGGCGGGGTCGTCCCAGGAGAGTGGCAGATGCACCACCCGCGACTCCACTTCCAGCGACTCCACATCGACCAGCGCCTGTTCAGCTTTGTGCAGATGCGCGAGCAACGCATCAAGGCTAAGTTCCAGCGGCTCATAGTGAACCTGCAGCGAGCGAATACCGGGGTGAGTTCCCGTAGGCCGGGCAGCGAGTGTTCCTGTAACCACAGCATCCAGGCGTGTACGCGAAAGCGCAGTGCGATATCCAGCTCCATCGCACCAAACTCAATGAGTAGGAAGTCGTCCCCGGCGCGGCGGTAAACGATGCGCTCACCGGCCTGCTTGGCGGGCACGTCGCGCAGGATCGGGGTATCGCGTTCTGGCTGAATCGCTTCAACCGGGTTCGCGGTCAGCGACTCAACTGAGCGAGCTGGCGCTCTTCCAGGCTGCGGGCGGTAGCAAGGCTGACTGGCACAAAGCGCACTTTATCGCCTGCGGCGAGTTGACCCAGCTTCCAGCGTTCGGCGCGCACTACGGTGGCGGGGCAGACAAAGCCACCTAGTGAGGGGCCGTCGGGGCCGAGAATCACCGGCATATCGCCGGTAAAGTCGATGGTGCCAAACGCATAGGCGTTATCGTGAATGTTGGAGGGTGCAGCCCCGCCTCGCCGCCGTCGGCTCGCGCCCACTCCGGACGTGGGCCAATCAGCCGCACGCCGGTACGGCTGGAGTTGTAGTGCACTTCCACGGGTGATCAAAGAAGCGCTGGATATCGTCATCGGTGAAAAATCTGGCGCGCCGTGGGGGCCGTAAAGCACGGCCACTTGCCAGGTTTTGCCGCCGTCTTGGTGGCCAAAGGTAGGTATTAACGCCTCCTCCAGCTGCGCTTGAGAGGTGGCGGCAAGCACGGGTAAATCGAGCATATCGCCGCTACGCAGCGCACGGCCGCCGTGGCCACCAAACTGGCCCAGGGTAAAGGTACTGCGAGAGCCAAGATAGCGGGGCAGGCGATGCCGCCACGCACCAATAGATAGGCGCGGGCGCCCGCGGCGGCTTTGCCCAGGGTCAGGGTGGCACCGGCAGGTATATCCACGACCCGCCAAAAGGCTACTTCTTCTCCATCTAGCGTAGCGGGGAGCCTGGCACCTGCCAGCACGATCTGGGTCGCACGGTGAAAGCGTAGCGTTGGGCCGGTGAGGGTGATTTCAAGCCCGGCGGCATCGCTGGGGTTATCCAGCAGGCGGTTGCCGAGGCGAAATGACCAGTCATCAAATGGCCCGGAAGGCGGCACACCCACATCCCAGTGGCCCTGGCGGCCTGGGAAGTCCTGAATCGTCGTCATGGTGCCAGGGTGATCACCTCTACTACGGGGGGGCCCACTCAAGGGTGGCAAGCCAGTGGGTATCCAGGCCGGCATGTTGAAAACGCTCGGCGCGCAGTACATGGGCCAGCCAGCTGCGGTTGGTAGTGATGCCATAAACACTGGCGGTATCAAGCGTTGCAGCTAACTGCTCAATAGCCGCGTCGCGGCTATCGGCGTGAGCGATTACTTTGGCTAGCATGGGGTCGAACAGCGCTGAGATCTCCAGCCCGGCTTCTATGGCGTGGTCGATGCGCAGGCCATCACCTTGAGGAAAATCGACCTCCGTCAGCAGGCCTGCGCTGGGGCGAAAATCGTGCGCAGGGTCTTCGGCGTAAAGGCGCGCCTGCACGGCATGGCCGCTGGGGACGAGATCTTTGGTGAGTGCCTCAAGATCAGGCAGTTTGCCTGCGCCGAGTTTTACCATCCACTCAACGATATCAATGCCGTACACCATCTCGGTGACGCCGTGCTCAACCTGGAGCCGGGTATTCACTTCAAGAAAATAAAATGCCTCGCGCTGGGTGTCGTAAATAAACTCAACGGTACCGGCGCTGCGGTAGTTGACCGCTTTGCCCAACTGAACAGCGGTTTCGTGCAACGCCTGGCGAACATGTTCTGGCAGATTAGGGGCCGGGCACTCTTCGAGCACTTTTGGTGGCGGCGCTGAGTCGAGCAATCACGCTCGCCGAGCGCGACCACATTGCCCTGGCCATCGCCAAACAACTGCACCTCGATATGACGTGCGCGGGCGATATAGGCCTCGAGAAACACGCCGCCGTCACCGAAGTTGCGCTCGCCCAGACCTTTGACTGAGTCAAAGGCGCGCTCAAGCTCGGCGGTGTTTTGACATACCTGCATGCCGATGCCGCCACCACCGGCAGTGGATTTGAGCATCACCGGGTAGCCAATTTGCTCGGCGCTTTTGAGTGCTTCATCAACGTTTGTAGCAGCTCTGAGCCGGGTACCAGCGGTACACCGGCTTGTTCGGCCAGCGCACGCGCTTGGTGTTTAAGACCAAACTGCTCAATCTGTTCGACGGTTGGACCTTAAAAAGGTCAGCCCTGCGGCATCGCAGGCAGCGATAAAGCGGGTGTTCTCTGACAAGAAGCCGTAGCCGGGGTGCACTGCCTGGGCGCCGCTCTGCTGGGCAATGGCGATCAACTTATCGATATTAAGATAGGTATCGCTGGCGCCGCCCTCGCCGAGCGAATAAGCCTCATCGGCCTGGTGAACGTAGGGAGCGTCGCGATCCGCGTCGGCGTAAACCACCACGCTGCCTACACCTAACGCTTTAAGGGTGCGTAAAATGCGCGCTGCGATGGCACCGCGATTGGCAATCAGGACTTTGCTAAACGTTGTATTGATGGACATGGCACTGCCTGCAAACAAAGGCGGGTCGTCCCGCAGAAGAATCAAATTCTTGGGGTCGTCCCCAGGGATTTAGTGCTGTGGCCAAGTCAGAAGAGACGCGAAAACGCTGTGAACCCATCCATGGGCGCTCGGCTTTTCATCCCTGAAAAAGACGTTTCGCTTACTCTCCTGACTTGATCAGCGCCTATTCTCATGTCAGTCCCAAACCAACAGCTCGATAGGCGTCGGGTTGTAGCCATTGCAGGGTTGTTGAGCTGAGGGCAGTTGGAGACCAGCACGATCACATCCATCTCGGCCACCATCTCCACGTATTTTCCTGGTGCGGAGATGCCGTCTTCAAAGGTCAGTCCGCCGTCGGCAGTGACCGGTACGTTCATGAAGAAGTTGATGTTGTGAGTGATGTCGCGCTTGGTCAGGCCGAACTCCGGATAGTTGGCGATGGCCTGCATCCAGTTATCCCGGCAGGAGTGCATATGGCGCTTTTCCAGGTCGTAGCGCACGGTGTTGCTTTCGCTGGCGCAGGCGCCGCCCAGAGTGTCGTGACGGCCGCAGGTATCGGCGCTGATCGTCAGCATGGCGCGGCCTTCACTGGACATTAGCGTCGTGCCTGCGGTGAGGTAAACCGCGCCTTGCTCGCGAACGGTGTCCATGGCGCTATAGCGTTCGCTGGTATCGTCAGCGCTAAAGAACAGGGTGTCGGCGGCCTGGTTACCCTCTAAATCGAGAATGCGCAGGGTTTGGCCGCGCTTCACGGTGCCGATGTAGTGATCGCCTGCGTTCACCGTGGTGCGGCTCAAGGCGTTTTCGGGGCGTAGGGTGCTTTCAATAATCATGTGGCGTCTCCCTTATAAGCCGAGGTGGTAAAGGCGGTTATTGGCAAAGCCACGGGCATTTTCAGGCCGTGAGCAGTAGCAGGGGTCGTCTTCTGTCACCGGCTCGGCGGTGCCGAGGGCAATATCGACGCCGCGACGAGGGTACTCCGCGCTGGGGCCGAGGGGGTGAGGGCAGGTGTGTAACAGGACAAGCGTGTCCATCTCAAAGCGGAGTGTGACGCTTTTGCCGGGCTGGCAGTGGCCGGGCACATAGCGCAGCTTGCCCTCGTCGTCGCTTTCTACGCGGGAGAATAGATTGAGATTGGCGGCCATATCCCGACGGCCCAGACCGTACTTGGCAAGCTCAACCAAAAGGCGTCGAAGCCGGTGCGCGTCCAGTCGTTGTGGCCCTGCTGATAGCTGACCGGCTGCCAGCCTTTCTTTAGCAAGTGATGGGGCATCAGGTTGCCGCCAACGCTGTCGTGCCAGCCCAGATCGTCATGAGTGATAGAGGCGAAAATGCGCCCCATATCTGAGTAAAGGCAGTGGCCCTGGGTAAGCTTAAAGGTGTGCTGGCACTTTAAGGTATCGGGCAGATTTAAGCGTTCCAGCAGGTTTTCCGGGTTGTAGCACAACAACCCCACGTTGCTGCCGACCTCTTTGGCTGTCAGCGTGAGGGTGGTGCCGCGGCGCAGGCGCAGCGACCAGTGATGCCCGCCGGGTAAGTGGGTGGTGTAAGCGGGTTGGCTATTCATAACAGCGTCTGTCATAGCAGCGTCTCCTGGGTGTGAGTTTTCAGGCCGCCCTGGTGAAGCGCTTCTTTGAGTTCGTTCGAAGGACGATCGCGTGAAATAGGTAAGTCGTAAGTAATCGTGGCGCCATAGGCTTCCGGCGCCTGGGGGTCGTGGCGGGTTTTATCAAATACCCACAGCCGTGTGCCCAGCTCAAAGGCCTCTTTTAAATCGTGGGTGATCATGAAAATCGTCAGTTGCTGCTCTTGCCACAGGCGATTGATCAGTACGTGCATGTCTTGGCGAATGCCTGGGTCAAGTGCGCCAAAAGGCTCGTCGAGCAACAAAATACGCGGCCGCATCATTAATGCCTGGGCAATGGCCAGGCGCTGCTGCATACCGCCGGAAAGCTCATGAGGGTATTTATGAAGCGCGTGGCCAAGGCCGACTTCGTCGATGCGGGCACGTGCTTTTCTATCGCGCGGCGCTTGGCGGCACCGAAGCTTTGCCCAGCAGTTTGGAGCTATGTAGCTCATCGGCCATCATCACGTTGCCCAGCACCGTCAGGTGCGGGAAAACCGAGTACTTCTGGAACACCACGCCGCGATCCGGCCCCGGTTCATTGGGAATGGGCTTCTCATCCAGCGTTAAGCTGCCTTTAGAGACGGCTTCGGTACCCAGCAGCATTTTTAGAAAGGTGGTTTTGCCGCAGCCCGAGGCGCCCACTAAGGTGACAAATTCGCCGGGCTCAACGCTAAAGTTAAGGTTTTCGAGCACCACATGGTGGCCGTAGTGCTTTTCTAACCGTTTGGCCGCGAGCAGGCTCATGAGTTATCTCCTTCGCCAGCGTGATACCAGGGGAAGGCCAGCCGTGACACCCAGGCCAGCAGTTGGTCAAGCAGAAACGCCAGCAGGGTAATCCAGGCCACATAGGGCAGTATCACGTCCATGGAGAGGTAGCGGCGCACCAGAAAGATGCGATAGCCAAGCCCTTCCTGGGCGGCGATGGCTTCGGCGGCGATCAAAAACAGCCAGGCGGTGCCCAGCGCCAAACGGGTGGCGTTTAATAGCCGTGGGGTAAGTTGTGGCAGCAGAACTCTTAACAACACCTGCCAGGAACTGGCGCCTAAGGTTTGCGCTTTGATCAACTGCTCATCAGGCAGCCGCAGGGCGTGGCCTTGTAGATCACGAATAAGAAAGGGCGTTACCCCAATCACAATCAGTGCAATCTTGGCAGCTTCGCCGGTACCAAAGGCGATAAACAGAATCGGCAGTATCGCCATGGGGGGGAATCAGTGAGGCGACGGTGACCAGCGGCGATAATTTGGCACGAAGGATGGGGATGCCGCCGTTTAAGATGCCTACGACCAAGCCAATCAACGCGCTGATACCCACACCAATGACGATGCGCTCCAGGCTGGCGAAGGTGTCTGTCCACAGCACCACCTCCCTGTACGCACGTTCTCAGCGGTGGCCAAATGGTAAAATGTGCTGGCCATGGTCGAGGGCGTAGGCAGCAGGCGATCATCCGGGTTTTCCGCCAACCTTGCATTGAGAGGCTCATATACAGCATCGCCAATAGCAAAAGGGCAGTAGGCCTAAAAGCCAGCGGCTGCCTCGGGTGGGCGCTAGGTTAATCAATCGCTTCATGGCGGTTGTCCACAGAAGATGAGTGCAGAGGGAGCGGCAGGCGCCGCTCCCATCGCGCTAATGCAGGAGAAAGCCGTTACTGAGCGTCGAGGTAAGCTTGGGTAAAGCTAGGGTCGAAGCGCAGCTGTACATTGCTCTCATCACCAAATATGCCGCTTGGCGTTTCAATGCCGACCACGCCTGCATTGGGCGCCATATCGCCGAGCAGCCCATGCTCAAAACTGAACTCGGCGACGCGCTCCATGGTTTCGATCAGTTCAGGGCTTTCCATTAACTCGATAGCTTCGGCAGGGTCGGTGTAGAGGTAGGTGGCGTCTAACTGGTTCCGATAGCCCTCCACATCAGTGCCTGCAGCGTCAGCCATAATGCTCAGCGCGTTCTCGTCGTCTGCTTCGATCAAGTCCATCACTTCGTACCAAGCGCCTACCAAGGCGTGACCAAGTGCAGGGTTGTCCGCCAGGGTTTGGGTGTTGATGACCATCATGTCGAGAATTTCACCGGGAATTTCTGCTGAGGTGTATACCACGTTACTGTCGGGCATCTCAGCAATAGCGCTTAGCTGTGGGTTCCAGGCGGCCACGGCTTCGGTGGTGTCGCTAGAGAACAGGCCAACAATATCCGCATCGGAGGTGTTGACGGTTTCGATATCGCGTTCGGTTAGGCCGACGCTCTGAAGGGCGCGAGCGAGAAAGTAATGGGAGACGCTGAACTGGACGAGATTGACCTCGCGGCCTTCGATATCGGCGAGATCGTCACTGCCTTTGAGCACAATGCCGTCGTTACCGTTGGAGTAGTCGTTAATAATCAGTGCGGTGGAGTCAACCCCACTGGCGGCAGGGATTGTCAGCACATCCATATTGGTCATGGCGCAGCCGTCAACGTTTCCCGAGGTAAACTGGTTAATTGACTCAACGTAGTCGTTGACCTGCACCACATCGATGCTGATGCCGTACTCGTCGGCCCATTTGTCGACGACGCCTTCAACATCGGCGTAGGCCCAGGGCATCCAGCCGGCATAAATCGACCAGCAGACGCTGAATTCATCGCGCTCTTGGGCCTGGGCGGAAGTAGCAGAGAGTGGGGAGGTAAGAGCAGCTAACACCAGGGCAGCCGATAGCGGCGCAAGGGATAGGCTTTTGAAGTACGCTTTGGGGATACACGGTTTGGGGAAATGCGCTTGCAACGGGTCATAACAGCCTCCAACGGCTAAGGGAAAACTCGGGGGCATCGGTGCATCACTGCACCTTATCCTCCCGGGCTTTTGTCCCGCCGTGTAACCTAACGCCTTAGCGTTAGGTCGATTGCTCGAATCAGCCACAGCCATCAGGGGTTATAAATTGATGGTGTCGGAACCCTAGCGATCTATTGGAAACTAAATTGTGTGGCAGCGTTAGCGACCGATACCCCGTTTGTTACGCTTAGATACAAGGCAAAATCGTGGCCGATTCAGTCTAAATCTTTCCGTTTCAGATAATTACAGTGCAGAAGCCTACAGAGCGGCAGGCGCATAGGCTCGCTGTATGCATCTTAATGGTGCGAAAAAGGGGGCTTCTGCACTGGTTTGTGTCGCTTGGTCAGCGTCAAAGAGGCGTTTTACTGCCCTTGCCAGGAATTTCCCGCACCAGGCGTGGCATCAAGAACCCCGGTAAATGATCGCGCAGTTGAGTAACGAGCTCTCGGGCTTCACTATCCGGCACATCAAAATGCGCAGCGCCCTGCACGGGGTCTAATACATGTAGGTAATAGGGCAAAATGCCCGCTTCAAATAGCCGTTCCGATAGCGCTGCAAGCGCACTGACGCTATCGTTCACTCGGCGTAGCAGTACGCTCTGATTGAGTAGCGTCGCCCCGGCTTGTGTAAGCCGCGCGCATGCCTCGACGACTGTCTGGTCAATCTCGTTGGCGTGGTTAATATGCAGCACCACGACTTTTTGTAGTCGGGTGGTGGATAACCAATGGATCAGGGCGTCATCAATGCGGTCAGGAATCACTACCGGTAGGCGGGTATGAATGCGCAGCCGCTTAAGGTGCGGGATGCTTTCTAGCTGTTCCACCAGCCATGCCAATTGGCGGTCATTGGCGGCCAGCGGGTCGCCGCCAGAAAGAATCGCCTCGTGAATAGTGGTGTCGTTGCGTAAGTAGTCGAGAGCTTCTTGCCACTGGGCTCTGGAAGGTGAATTGTCGCTATAGGGGAAATGGCGGCGAAAGCAGTAGCGGCAGTTGATGGCACAGTTAGGGCTGGCGATCAGTAATACCCGGCCCGCATATTTGTGAATTAGCCCTTTAGCGGGGCGGTGTTGGGCTTCTTCAAGCGGATCAACGACGTAGCCAGCAGGCGTGAGTGCTTCCTCGCCGAGCGGTATCACTTGGCGCAGCAGCGGGTCGTTTATGTCGGCATAGGCTATTCTGCTGAGATACGCTTCAGGTACGCATACCTCAAACAGCTCGTGGCCTAACTTGGCGCCGGGCAACCATTCGCGGCTGAGCCCCAACCGTTGGCATAGTGCCTGAGGGTCGCGAATGGCATGGGAAAGCTGCTGCTGCCAAGTGGAAACCGCCAGTGAGTCGCGATGGCTTTGTGTTTCAGACCCGGCAATAATGATGTTCTCCTGCAAAAAGCCCTCCTTCGGGTTATCATGCGCGCACTTATTTAACGACGCCATTTACAACGCTGCTGGTATATAGCGGCTGGCCTATAAACCTGCTGACGGCAGCAACGTATGGCTTCGCGCATCACCTGTTGAAACAAATAACTGAAATGGATGATTGAGAGACATTATGGCGAACTATTCTACCAACGAATTCAAGGCTGGTCTGAAAGTAATGCTCGATGGCGATCCTTGTTCGATCGTTGAGAACGAGCTGGTCAAGCCCGGTAAGGGGCAGGCGTTTAACCGCGTTAAGCTGCGCAACCTGATGACGGGCCGCGTAGGTGAGAAGACTTTCAAATCCGGTGACTCGCTGGAAGGTGCCGATGTCATGGATTTGGAGATGGAGTATCTCTACAACGATGGAGATATGTGGCACTTCATGAAGACTGACGGCTCGTTTGAGCAGTATGCGGTAGAGAAAAAAGCGCTAGGCGATAGCATCAAGTGGCTGAAAGAGCAGGTGCCCTATATCATTACGCTTTGGAATGATAAGGCCATTTCCGTGACGCCACCGAACTTTATCGAGCTGGAAGTCGTGGAAACGGATCCCGGTTTGAAAGGCGATACGGCACAGGGTGGTTCCAAGCCTGCGACGCTCTCTTCTGGTGCTGTGGTACGCGTGCCGCTCTTCATTAATCAGGGTGAAGTGTTGAAAATCGATACCCGCAGCGGGGATTACGTCTCCCGCGCTTGATCGCTTTTCAGAGCGCTTGACGTCTTAATGGCCACGCTTTGTGCGTGGCCATTATTATTTTAAGGTGGTTTTTCCAAGGAGTCGTCATGGCCATTGATTGGCAGCCCTCAGCGTCTTTAGAAACGCTGCGCGAACGGGCGCGGTTAATGGCCAAAGTGCGGGCTTTTTTTGCCCAGCGTGACGTGTTGGAAGTGGAAACCCCGGTATTGGGGCAGGGGGGCAGCACGGATGTGCACTTGGTATCACTACACACCTTGGCGCGCACGGATAAAGGTCAGCGCCGCCTGTGGCTGCAAACCTCCCCTGAGTTCCATATGAAGCGCCTGCTTGCGGCGGGCAGTGGGCCGATCTTTCAGCTCGCGAGAAGTTTTCGTGACGGTGAAATTGGCGCCCGTCACAATATTGAGTTCACCATGCTGGAGTGGTATCGGCCGCAGTTTACGCTGGATAAGCTGATTGATGAGACCGCGACGCTCATTATGTCGCTACTGCCCAGTTTCCCCGGCCCGCTGGTGCATTACCGCTACCGGGAGCTGTTTCATACCCATTTAGAAGTTGACCCCTTTACCACGTCACTGGATAAGTTGCGCTCATTAGCCGCTGAACGTGGGCAAATGTCCGCCAAAGCGCTGGCCGGTGAGGGGCGCGAAACGTGCCTAGACCTGTTGATGAGTATGGTGATTGAGCCTCAACTGGGAAAGGCTGAGCTAAGCGTAGTGGTTGATTACCCGGCCAACCAGGCGGCCTTGGCTCGCCGCCATCAGGATGTTGACGGTGAGTGGGTGGCTTCCCGCTTTGAGCTCTACCTAAACGGTATTGAGTTGGCCAACGGCTACGATGAGCTGACCGATGCGGATGAGCAGCGCGCCCGTTTTGCTGAAGATAACGCAGAGCGCCGCCGCTTGGGGTTGCCGGAAGTGGATGTCGATGAGCATCTCCTTGCCGCGCTAGAGCATGGAATGCCCGAAGGCGCTGGAGTGGCGCTAGGCATTGATCGTTTGATTCAACTGACACTGGGCAAAGCACGTTTGGAAGAGGTGCTGGCGTTCTCGACCCCCATTGCTAGGGGCGGAATAAGCCTAGGGCCTAAGCTTAAGCCTCGATGCGTTTAAGTAGGAACACCAACGGCACGGTGGCGATGTAGATTAGCCCCAGCCAGGTAAAAATGTCGTTAAAGGCCAGTACTTGGGCCTGCTGTGAGACCCTCTGGGCCAGCATCGCGACGGCGGCGTGGTAGGCATCAGGCACCGAACCGGCGAGCATCGCCTGGTACTTGGCGATCTCTGCCACCACCACTTCACGGCTGGTATCGATGGCCGGGATCAGTTGGTTCCAGTGAAAGTCCTCGCGGATATCGCGCACGGTATCGAGTAGCGCCAGCCCCATAGCGCCACCCAGGTTGCGCATGACATTAAACAGCCCGCTGGCATTGCCCACCTCGTTGGGCGGCAGCGTGCCCATGGCGATACGCGAAGCCGGGATGATGCACATGATCAGCCCCATGCCGCGTATGATCTGGGGTATGCAGAACTGCCAGAAACCCGACTCTACGGTGAGGTTGCTGTTCATCATGGTGCCCACGCCGACCAGCAACAGGCCAATAAACAGCATGATGCGCAGATCAAGACGGTTGGTCAGCTGGCCGACGACCGGCGCGCACAGAAACATCGTTACCCCGGTGACAAACATCACTTGGCCAATCTGCAGGCTCGAATAGCCGCGTACAAAACCGAAGAACAGCGGCATGATGTAGACCAAACCATAAAGCGCGATGCCGATGATAAAGCCCATACCCGCGCCAATCGCGAAGTTACGGTTGGCAAAAGCGCGCAAATCGACAATCGGGTGGGCATGGCGCAAAGTGCGGGTGAAGAACCACACTCCCGCTACCAGGCTCGTCAGGCTGAACAGTATGATCCGGTTGCTGGCGAACCAGTCGTCGCCGGGCCCCTCTTCAAGCACAAACTCCAGCGAGCCGAGAAACAAGGCGATCAGTATTAGCCCGATGACGTCCAGGTTGCGCGCTACCGCGTGGTTAGGCTTATCGATAGCTAAGAAAGACCAAGCCACCCAGCAGACCAATGCGCCGGGAATCACGTTGGCCAGGAATAGCCAGTGCCAGCTCAGTGTGTCGGTAATATAGCCGCCTACCGTGGGGCCAACGGAGGGCGCCATGGTTACCACCATACCGATCACTGCCTGCACGCTGCCCATCACCCGTCGCGGAAAGATCGAGAAGCTTACCGCCTGGGTGATAGGAATCATCGCCCCGCCCATAAAGCCCTGAATGGCCCGTAGTACGATCAGTTGCTCGATTGAGGTGGCCAGCGCGCAGCCAAGGCTTGCCAGGGTGAAACCGGCGCAGGAGAGAGTGAAGGCCACTCGGGTCGAGAGGATGCGCATCAGCATGCCTGACAGCGGGATCATCACAATCTCGGCGACTAGATAGGCGGTCTGCACCCAGGAGATTTGATCCTCACTGGCCGATAGCCCCGCCTGGATTTCGTTGAGCGAACTGGCGACGATCTGAATATCCAGAATCGCCATAAACATGCCGAATACCGCGGCGATAAAGCCGATACGCTTTGGCCAGGAGGGCATATCGTTGGCGCCCGTCACCGAACCAACGGCCACCTCGCTCATGAGCCGGTCTGAGCGGTGCTAGAGGCAGCCAGCGACTTGGTCATCTCTTCGCTGGGAGCATCCGCTTGAGGATTGAGTTCACGGGTGTCGACCTTGGGCACGGCGGATAGGCCCGCCCGCAAGCCCGACAAGGCCTCATTGGGGCCGGTAATACGAATTTTGACCGGTACGCGCTGAACGATTTTGTTGAAGTTGCCGGTGGCATTATCCTGGGGCAGTAGGCTGAATTCGGTACCGGTGGCTGGCGACAGGCTGTCGACAACGCCTTGGTAGGTAATATCGGGATAGGCATCCAGATACACCTCGACCGGCTGGCCGACGCGAATCCGCTCAAGCTGGGTTTCCTTGAAGTTGGCCGCTACATAGGCCGAATCTATCGGCACCAGCTGTAGCAGCGTTAACGACGGCTGTGCCAGCGTACCGGTCTCGACCCTCAGGTTACCGACCACTCCATCGCGAGGGGCGACGATTCGGGTCTTGTCCAGTTGGTGGCGAGCATAGTCAAGATCGGCGCTGGCGGCGTCTAGGTTAGCCTCGGCGCGGGTTACGTCGCTCTCAGCCACTGCCAACTGACGCCTGGCCGAGACGACGGCGGCACGGCTCTCGGCCAGATTGGCTTCGGCGACCCGCAATGCGGCCTGATCATCCTCGCGCTGCTGGCGTGATGCATAGTTATTGGCGGCTAGGGAGGTGGAGCGTTCGAGGTGCTGGCGCGCCTGATCGACACTCGCCTGGGCGGCCTGCTGCTGAGCCATGGCTTGATCGATGGCCGCTTGCTGGAGCTCCACCTGACGGCGGGACTGAGCAATCGAGGCTGCCGCCACTGCCTGCTGCGCCTCTGCCTGGGTGACCTGGTCACGATAGCTCTCGTCGTCCAGGCGGACAAGCAGATCGCCCTGTTTCACTGTCTGGTTGTCGCTCACCGCCACTTCGGCGACCCTTGCCGATAGCTCAGCGCGTATCGCCACACTGTTGGTGCGCACATAGGCATTGTCGGTTTCTTGCATGAATCGTCCGGTTTGCCACCAACCCACTCCCCACCAGGCTAACGCTGCCAAGGCGATAAGCCCTACCAGTGTGACCAGTAGCTTGCGGTGAGATTTGCCGTTGGTTCGATCCGCGACTGAATTATTACGCTGGCGTTCGCTCTGGTGTTCAATCTGAGCCTCGCTGCGCTTGCCATCCGTTGTCATGGCCACTCCTCAATACCTGGCGTCCCAAAGGGCCTTTCCTGGGAGATGGAGACACCGCCCTGGGAAGTGAAGATGCATAGTGTAATGAATGCTACACTACATATCTAGCGCAATAACATGTGATCCAGGCGTAGGGTCTCTATCATTGACGTTTACCCGTATGCCACAACAGGAGTGGAAATGCCTTGTTCAACAACATCAGATTCGCCCGAACGCCCTAATAGGGCGGATGCCATAGTGACTTCACGGGGTATGGCGCGTCGTGAACGCCTGTTGGACGCTGCCCGAGACGTCTTCCTCGAGCAGGGCTATGCGGGTGCCAGCGTCAATGAAGTGGTTGCCCGCGCGGGTGGATCACTGGCGACGCTGTACAAGCAGTTTGGCAGCAAGGAGGGTTATTTACCGCGGCCATGGAGCGCCATATCGCCACCGCATGGGCCGTGCTGGAAGAGGGGCGGCGTGATCATCACGCCCCGGAGCAGATGCTTTACGAGCTGGGCCGCCGCATGTTGACGCTGGTGTGTGATCCAGGCGTGATCCGTCTGGTGCGTAGCTTGGCCTTTGAGGCAGAGCGATCCCCTGAACTCTGCGAACTGTTCCTTACTCGCGGCCCCGACCAGACGCGTCAGGCGTTAGCGATCTATCTTGGCGAGCAGGTCGCCGCCGGTCGCATTGACCTCGATCATCCCCGCGAAGCGGCCGGTATGTTTATGGGCATGTTGCTCGGTGAGTGGCATATTGATGCGCTGCTTGGCCGCGATTTACCCCTTAATGAGGCGCAGTGCCGCGCCCGGGCGCGGCGCTGTGTAGCGATTTTCCTCTCGGGGTTGCCGCTCCAACGGCCTAGGCTATTCGGCGTTCAACTGGCTAAAATCTCACGTCATTTTCCCAGCGTCTGACCCATTTGCACCATGGCGCCGGGGGGAATGTCGGCGAAATTGACTTGGTTGGCAAAGCACATGACCACCGTGGAGCCGAGCTTGAAGCGTCCCATCTCGGCACCTTTTTCTAGCGTAATGGGCTGCCCAAACTGCATGCGCTGGGGATGACCCGAAAGCGGCGTTACTTGCCCCGACCAGACGGTTTCGATAGCCGCGACAATCATGGCGCCGACTAGCACCATGGCCATTGGGCCGTGTTCGGTATCAAAGATACATACCAGGCGTTCATTGCGGGCAAACAGCCCCGGTACATAGTTGGCGGTGGCTTGGTTGACCGAGAATAGCCGACCTGGGACGTAGATCATTTCGCGCAGGGTGCCGGTCACCGGCATATGCACTCGATGGTAGTCCCGTGGCGATAGGTAAACCGTGGCAAAGCTGCCGCCCAAAAACTCTTCTGCCAGCGCCGTGTCGCCGCCTAGCAGGGTTTGCGCTGAGTAGGTGTGGCCTTTCGCTTGCACCAGTTGCCCTGCCTGCAAACGCCCATATTGGGAGAGCGTGCCATCGGCGGGGCTGAGGATGCCTTCGCCCAGTGGGCGGGCATCGGCTTTAGCGCGCGGGTGAAGAAGTCGTTAAAGGTGGCGTAGGCGGTGGGGTCGGGCTCCAGCGCTTGGCTCATATCGACATTAAAGCGTTTGATAAACGCCTTGATTAGGGTGTCTTTCACCCAGCGGTTATCGCACTGGGCGAACTGGCCGGTCAGGCGCGAGAGCGCATGGTGAGGCAATGGATACTGAAGTAGCGAAAAGGCTTTTTGGGAAAGAGTCACAGTGGTTACTTTTTGGCAGTGGCTTGTAGAGTAGGGCTACCCCGGTGACAGGTCTACGAGGGGCGCTGTGAACCCTTCCCTGGGCGCTACATTTGCCATCTGACCGCCATGGATGGCGGAAATGCCGGGATGGTATGGAACATTTCCCGGCCATGGCAAATGACCCCCTCTACGACCTGTCCCCAGCGCCCTAAGTCGAGCGCGCAGTTACTTTAAACAATTACGCTGAGTGTTCTTTACTTCTCAATGGGTGTGTCGTCGCGGTTGCCCCATTCACCCCAGGAGCCCGCGTAGCCGCGCATATTAAAGCCTAGCGCCTTGCCCACCAGCCAGGTAAAGCTGCTGCGGTGGTGGCTTTGGCAGTGGGTGGCAATTTCCATTTCCGGGGTCAGGCCTAGGGCGCCCAGCTCGGTGATCAGCTCGGCGTAATCGCGTATGCGCAGCGCACGATGGCGATCCATGGTGTTAAGCCAGTCCATGTTTACTGCGCCGGGAATATGGCCCAGGTGCTTGTTGTTACCGCGCACCCCATCATATTCATCCTTGGAGCGTGCATCCCATACCGCAAACTGCTTATCGTCGAGCTTCTCTTTTATCTCGTCGCAGGTGATCAGGGCATTGGGGTTGAGAATCTCCGCATGGTATTCGCTGGGTGATGGCGCGGTCGGTTCGCTGCTCTCTTCAAGGCCCGCGTCGCGCCATGCATGGATGCCGCCATTCAAGTAGGAGTAGCGCGTATGGCCAATCAGATCCAGCGTCCATAGCAGGCGCGCCGCCCAGCCGCCGCCCTCGTCGTCGTAAGCCACGACATGGTGTCGCGGGTCAGGCCAAGGGCGCTGAATAGCTGCGATAGCGCTTCTACGCTGGGAACGTCGCTGGGCACAGGCCCTTCGCCGCGCATCAAGTAGCGAAAATCGAGAAAAATAGCCCCAGGCACATGGCCCTGGCGATAGCTGTCGCCGTTGACCGGCACATCGATAATCAATAGCTGCGGATCAGCTAAGTGTTCCTGCAGCTGTTTCGGTTCAACGATCAGCGGCAGCAGGTTCGCTTCCGACGATTGGCGCTCAATACTCATGGGTAACTCCTGTAAGCGTTAGCTGTCTAGGCTATCGAGAATGCGCCGATAGCTGGCAAAGCGTTCTGGGTGGATCTTGCCTGCCTCAACCGCTGCGAGTAAAGCGCAGCCGGGCTCATTACGATGCCTGCAGTCACGGAAGCGGCAGTAACCAATATAGTCGTGAAACTCAATAAAGCCGTCGGTGACTTCCTGCTCGTTGAGGTGCACCAGGCCAAACTCGCGAATACCCGGTGAGTCGATGAGATCGCCGTCGGCCACCTCAGCGCGGCTCATGGTATAGAGGCGTG
This sequence comes from Vreelandella olivaria, assembly GCA_004295565.1. Classification (GTDB taxonomy): domain Bacteria; phylum Pseudomonadota; class Gammaproteobacteria; order Pseudomonadales; family Halomonadaceae; genus Vreelandella; species Vreelandella olivaria. Next base: position 1,761,640 of record AP019416.1, read on the forward strand.
CCGTGGTGGTGGTGTGAGTACCTTTGCGGGAGTCCTCCGAGAGCGCACCAATGCGTAGGGTTTCATCGGGTAGCAGTAGATCAATCAGCGATGATTTGCCGACGCCGCTTTGGCCAACGAATACCGAGGTGCGCCCTTCGAGCTGGCTGCGCAGTTCATCCAGCCCAGTTTCTGTGGCGGTGGTGGTGCGGACGACGGGGTAGCCCAAATCGCGATAGCGCTCGAGTAGTTTACCCAGTTCACCACCATCTTCTGGCAGTAGGTCGGTTTTATTCAACACGAGTACTGGGGCAATACCGGTCGCTTCGGCAGCCACCAGGTAACGGTCAATAAGGTTGGCGTGGGGTGCGGGTTCCACCGCAAACACAATCAGTAGTTGATCAATGTTGGCGGCGACCGGTTTGAGCTGGCCGCGGGCGTCGGGGCGTTTAAGTACGCTGTCGCGCTCTTCACGTGCCACCACCACGCCGGAACCTTCCTGACCTGCGCGCCATATCACTCTGTCGCCGGTGACCAGGCCGTCCAGATTGGCGCGCAAGTGGCAGCGAACCGGTTCATTGTCGCTATTGCGCACCTCAAGAGTACGCCCGAAGTGAGCAACGACACGGCCCGGCTGTTCGGCACCGTATTCACCGGCGGCGAGCTTTTCAGCGTCCTGCACATCGCGCTTTTCAGCGCGCTGGGCACGTTCCGCCTGGACTTTCTCGACGCGCCACTGCTGCTGGCGACTTAATTTACGTTTGCTCATGACCACCTGATGATCGCTACAATAGCGGTCATTGTACCTATCAACGATGTGATTGTACTTAGCAAAGATGCCATCAAGTAGCCGAGCTCTCATTTGTAGCCGCTTGGCGACCCTATTTACAGTCTTATTTAAGTATTATTTTGTTTCTCGCTATTCAGGTTGCCTTCAATTCTGCTACTCATTGCAGTGCTTTCATCAGCACCTAAAGGTTCAGCATTACAAGGCGTCGCGACCGTTTTCAAGGTGAGGCTCGCTAAGGTTGTGCGCTTGCTCTGTTGGGTGAAATGGCTCAAGAGCACTCATCAATTAGTATAAGGCTTTGTGGCTGCTTGCGGCGCATTTATGGTGAACGTCAAACCATATGCCCCTATGTCGTATGCATCAGAAATCTCTGTGGCTATCGTAAGATAATGTTTTATATAACATAAAATGTATTATTAGACATTTTTAAGCTAAGCCAAGCTGTATCGTAGGGTTGTATAAGCAGAGGTCTCACTAGTCTTTACATACCTCTTTAAAAAATCTGCACCTAGAACTGTTTGACATATCAATCTGAGGGCTGCTATTAATATTTTGTGATATATCACAGCATGCATCGCAAACATGGAGCAGCTTATGAAAACTATAAAAAGATCTATCGTAGCAGCGCTTGGCATAGCTTTACTCACGCCTTTAACCAATAGTTACGCGCAAGATATAACAACGCTTAACTTTCAAACGCATCATAGTTCCTCATCTCTACAAGGAGAGGCGCTTAATCGATTTGCCGATTTGGCAAACGAAATGTCAGGCGGTAGTTTAGATATAAAAATGCATACAGACTCAGCAGTGGTGAAAGCATCGGAGGCATTTGAGTCAGCAAGCATGGGGATTATTGATGGTGATGCAACGGGGCGGGATATATAACTGGTAAAAACCCAGCCTTTCAATTTTATGGCGATATCATGGGAGGATACAACACACCTTACGAGTTAATTGGTTGGTACAAAGACGGGGGCGGTTTAGAGCTATCTAACGAACTTTACCATCAATTTGATATGCACTTGATAGGGGTGTTTATTGCTACCCCTGAAGCGCTTAGCTCAACTTCAGCGTTAGCTGGCATAGAGGATCTCGATGGGTGGAAGTTTCGATCTCCTCCTGGTATGGAGTCGGAAATTTTTGCCAGCTTAGGTGCTGGCCCGGTTGTTATGCCCTTTGGTGAAGTTTTTACGGCAATGTCTACCGGAACCGTTTCCGGCGCGGATGCATCCACCTTGGCAGTGAATAAAGGTTTAGGTCTCTACGATATAGCAGAGCATGCTACTTATCCGGGGTTTCATTCAATGCCCATTGAGCACGTGGCAATGAATCTTGATAAGTGGAATAACCTTAGCGCAGCCGAACAACAAATACTCCGTTCTGCTGTTGATACTATTGCTTTGGAGATAATTCAAGACTCTACGATGCTTGATCGGCAAGCTGCAGCAGAGCTTAGGCAAGAAGGCGTAACTCTACATGACTGGAGCGAGGAAGACCGCCAAGCCTTTAGGGAAGCAGCTCAACAAGTGTGGGAAGATTGGTCGACACGTAGTCCTGAAGCCAAGGCTGCGTACGACTCTCACATCGCCTATATGAACAAATTAGGCATCCTTGAATAGATAAAAATATCAATAATCCGAGGTCGCCTGGCCTCGGCTTACTCAAGGAGAACCCTCTATGTCACCGCTCATGCATAAATCATCAATTGCCAAAACAGTAACTGCGCTTTTTCCTTATTACTACTTGTTATTGTAGCCGTTACTTTTTACGAGGTGTTGGCCAGGTATATATTTAAATCCCCCACACTATGGGCCAATGAGTTGGCGCTTTGGTTATCTGCGATTCTTTATGCGGCGGCAGGTGTCTATGCAATGCAGCTCGACCAGCACCTTCGGATTACCGTTCTGTACGATGCTTCGCCATCTTGGCTGAAGCGAGTATTCGACTGTATTCAGCTGGTTTGCGTGCTGACCTACTGCTTGGCGGTATCCTGGTTCGGCTGGCCCAGCTCATGGAAAGCATTGGCAACGTGGGAGCGCTTTGGAACCGCTTGGAATCCTCCCATTCCTGCGACAGTCAAGCCTGCCATAGTGTGCGCAGCACTGATAATAGCGATCTACGCGATTATCAATTTTGTTAAAAATATGCGGGGGATCGACACTCGCTCACTGGCTGAGGAGAAGGGACGTGTCGATTGAATTAATTACCCTGGTACTTGTTCTGGGCGTCCTATTTCTGATGGCCATAGGTGTACCGCTAGCCTTTGCTGCGGGTTCTCTTGCGATCACAATCGCTTACTTTAATTATGGTACCCTGTTATCGCCATTGCCCACAAAACGATATATGGGCTGGCTACTGAGTATGCGTTACTCTCTATTCCGTTGTTCATATTTATGGCAACGCTGTTAGAAAGATCGAGAATTGCCCACGACCTTTACGATAGTCTCAATAAGTTATTTGGGCACAGAAAAGGTGGCGTAATGACCGTTACGCTGGTGATATCTATTTTTATGGCGGCTATAAGTGGGATCATTGGTGGCGAAATTGTTTTACTAGGCCTAGTGGCGCTACCTCAAATGCTGAGGCTTAATTACGATAAGAAATTGGCAATTGGCGTTATTTGTGCTGGTGGTTCATTGGGTACAATGATTCCTCCGTCAATTGTACTCATTGTTTATGGGCTCACTGCCGAAGTTTCAGTGCATAAATTGTTTCTCGCTTCATTTGTGCCAGGGTTTGTGTTAGCGCTTGCCTATTATGCTTATATCTATATTCGCTGTACGTTAAATCCAAACCTAGCCCCAATGCCTGATAAAGTAGAGGTCGAAGCTATTGGGTGGAAGGATATCATTCATGGCTTCCTTCCATTTCTGTTGCTGATTTTTATCGTGTTTGGCTGTATCTATGGAGGAGTAACATCAATTACAGAAGCGGCTGGTGTCGCTGTGGGCGCCACCCTTATGGTGATATATGCACGTAAAGAACTTTGCAAAGAGCTAGTGTGGCAAGCGCTTAAAAGAACGCTCCTGTCATGCGGTATCATTTTATGGGTAACGTTTGGCGCAGCAGTATTGATTGGCATATACAATCTCTCAGGAGGACAGCAGTATGTTACTAGCTTTATCGCGGGACTAGGTATTTCTCCTTTGCAACAATCCTGGTTATGATGCTGGTGTTTTTCGTGCTTGGCCTGTTTATGGACTGGATTGGAATACTGCTTCTTACCATTCCTATTTTTGTACCCATTGTAACGCATCTAGGTTATGACCCAGTATGGTTTGGTGTGCTCTTTTCACTAACGATGCAAGTTGCATTTTGTCACCTCCATTTGGCCCGGCTGCCTTTTATTTGAAAAGTGTTGCCCCGCCTGAGGTTAGTCTTCAGACAATATACGCTTCGCTTTGGCCATTTATGCTTATACAGATAGCAATATTGATATTTATGCTGGCATTTCCTGGTGTAGCACTTTGGTTACCTGCCGTACTTAGCTAAAAAGGATTAAAGATGAAAATTACAGCGATAAAAACATATCGATTAAAAGAGTTTTCCAATGTGCTTTGGGTGCACGTTGAGACGGATGCGGGTATCGTCGGCTTAGGTGAAACATTTTATGGCGCTGGTGCTGTAGAAGCCCATATACACGAAACACTTTCCGAACGGTTGTTGGGCAAAGATCCTCTTCATATTGAGGCTCTGCACAAAGAGATGGTGTCACTACCCATGGCGCAGTCTTCAACAGGCGCTGAATACCGTGCAGCCTCTGCTATTGACATAGCTCTCTGGGATATCTTTGGTAAAGTATGTAACCAGCCAGTCCACCAAATGCTGGGGGGCTGTGTTGGGAAAAAATTCGCATATATAACACTTGTGCTGGTTACCGTTACGTTCGAACTAACAATATTAAGCCGGTTTCAAATTGGAATTTAGGGGCTGCGGAGGGCCTTATGAGGATCTGGACGGCTTTATGAACCGCCCAGCCCAGTTAGCTGAAAATCTCCTGGAGTCGGGTATTACGGCAATGAAAATCTGGCCATTTGACCCCGCTGCTGCGGAGACGCGTGGCCAGTACATCACCACACCGCAAATGAAAAAGCGATAAAACCCTTCGAAGAAATACGTAAGGCCGTTGGCGATGAAATTGACATCATGGTTGAGTTTCATTCTCAGTGGAATTTGCCGACTGCAAAAATATAGCTAAGGAATTGGAGCAATTTAATCCCACTTGGTATGAAGACCCCATTCGCATGAACTCACCGCAAGCACTGGCTGAGTTTGCTGCTTCTACCTCTGTTTGGACATGTGCCAGTGAAACGCTTGGCTCTCGCTGGCCCTATAAAGACATGCTGGATCGTGACGCAACCCATGTGGTTATGGTCGATCTCTGCTGGACAGGGGGTTAACAGAAGGGCGCAAAATAGCCTCCCTTGCCGAAACCTGGCATCGCCCTTTTGCTCCTCATGACTGTATTGGCCCGGTCGGGTTTGTGGCCGCCATTCACATGTCGTTTAGTCAGCCAAATACGCTCATTCAGGAGAGTGTAAGAGCTTTTATCGAGGCTGGTATACCGAGCTGGTAACGGTTGTACCCAAAATAGAGAATGGCTTTGTATACCCTATGGAGGGGCCAGGGCTTGGCGTTGAGCTTTTGCCCACTTTCTTTAAACGCTCCGATTTGAGCGTGAGAAACACGTCACTTTAAAGGAGCCACCCATGGCAACGAATCTTTTGACTTAACAGGTAAAACCGCTCTTATTACAGGTTCTTCACGGGGCTAGGTCGCGCCTTTGCCGAGGGGCTTGCAAGTGCTGGGGCTTGCGTCATTCTTAACGGCATGAACCGGGAGCGGCTGGAAGCTGCTGAAAAGAGATGACTCAGAGTGGCTATCATGTCGAAATCGCGGCGTTTGATGTCACCGATGAAAGCGAGGTTAAATCAGCCTTCGCTAAATTCGATAAAGCGGGTATCAATATTGACATTTTGATTAATAATGCCGGAGTACAGTTTAGAAAGCCGATGGTTGAGCTTGAAACATCCGATTGGCATCGTGTCATTGATACTAATTTAACCTCAGCGTTTGTTGTCGGCAGAGAAGCGGCAAAGAGAATGATTGAGCGTGGTGACGGAAAGATCATTAATATTGGATCCCTAACCAGCGAGCTCGCCCGTGCAACGGTTGCTCCCCACGGTAGCCAAGGGCGGGATTAAAATGCTGACCAAGGCGATGGCAGCTGAGTGGGGAGAGCATGGCATCCAGGCTAACGCCATTGGGCCTGGTTATATGTTGACTGATATGAATGAAGCCTTAACCTCAAACCCAGATTTTGATGCATGGGTAAAAGCCGAACACCCGCCCGTCGTTGGGGAAAGCCTGAAGAACTTGCAGGTACAGCCATTTACCTTAGCTCTGCTGCTTCAGACTATGTTAATGGGCAAATCATTTATGCTGACGGTGGCATGATATCAGTGCTATAGGGGAGTTATGCAAACAGTAGTCATACACGCCCCCGGCGACTTACGCGTCGAAGCGCATCCAGAAGCACATCCGCCCGGCCCAGGTGAAGTAACGGTCGCCATTAGTAAGGGGGGGATTTGCGGTTCTGATCTACATTACTTCCATAACGGCGGTTTTGGTGCGGTAAGATTGCAAGAACCTATGGTTCTAGGGCATGAAGTAGCTGGTATTGTCGCGGAGCTCGGTATAGGCGTTTCACATTTGAAAGTGGGCGATAAGGTGGCCGTGAATCCTTCGATGCCTTGTGGCGCATGTCACTATTGTCTGAGTGGCCAGCGCAATCAATGCGAAGATATGCGATTTTTTGGAAGTGCCATGCGGTTTCCTCATCAACAGGGGCTGTTTCGCCAAAATGTCACGCTTCCTGCCCAACAACTCTACCCGCTGCAACCCGAGACTGACCTGACGTATGCTGCCTGTGCAGAGCCTTTAGCCGTCTGCCTCCATGCAGTACGCCAAGCTGGCTCTTTGGTTGGGGGTAACGTATTAGTGTCGGGGTGCGGGCCAATTGGCTGCTTAACGGTGCTATCTGCTGCTCGCGCTGGGGCTCAATATATTACCGCGACAGATCTTTCTGATGCTCCTTTAGCGATTGCGGCTCAACTAGGTGCGCATCGTAGTGTCAATCTCAATAGCCAGCCAGATGCGTTGGCTTCCCTTGCTCACGGGAAGGGAAGCCAAGATGTTATCTTTGAATGCTCGGGTAGCCCCAAAGCACTTGCGTCGGCATTAGAGATTATTAAGCCCGGTGGCACTATTATTTTGGTCGGTTTAGGTGGTGAGATCCCCTTTCCCTTAAATTTAGCGGTTGCTAAGGAGGTGAAGATGATAGGAGCTTCCGCTTTGACGAGGAATTTTCCCAGGCTGCTGACCTAATTGATAGAAAGGTGGTTGATTTAAAACCTTTTGTATCTTCAGTTATACCCTTTAGAGAGGCAAGGTCTGCTTTTGAGCTAGCGTCTATGCGTGAAAAGTCGATGAAAGTTCAGCTTGACTTTGACGTGAGATAAGCTTTTCCGTGATGGCCTGTTGTGTTTTTTTTGACAGAGGTTGACTGAATTTCAAGTTTAGGTTTTCTATGAAAAGTGCGGTGAGAGTTCTCATTTTTTCAGGCCTAATATTTTATTTGGCGAGTTTGTGCATGGTAAAGTAGTCAGTTTTTGTCCGATAATAATGGCTAAATAAATATGAGTAATAAAACCAGTAATACGGGTCAGAACCTGCTTGATCTCGCCTATGATAAGCTTGAAGAACTCATCGTTACCTGCGAGCTAAAGCCAGGCAGCCACCTTAGGATTCAAGACTTACAAACGATGACTGGCTTTAATCGAATGCCGGTTTATCAAGCGACCACTCGTTTGGCTGCTGATACGCTCATGATTATTCATCCACGACAAGGTATCCAGATTTCACCAATAGACTTGTCTCGTGCTTCACTGCTGCTTGACTTACGTCGGGATCTTGAAAGGTTTGTTATATCGCTGGCTAGCCAAAGGGCAAGCGACGCGGAAAGAGGTCAGTTTCGCCATATAGCTAATTTGTTAAAAACAAGTGAGTCCTTAACCATCTCTGAGTTCAATGCCTATGATAGAAAAATAGACCAGATGGTGCTTTCCGCGTGCGGTGAGCCTTTTTACAGTATACGCTTAGACCTCTGCATACTATTTTTCGAAGAATTGGCTGGGTTTACCATTCCTATGCTGCCGGTGGGGAAAGCCTTGATAGTACCGTGGAAGGTCATATAGCCGTCCTGGATGCCATACTTTCAGGTAAGCCAGAACAAGCCGCACTGGCATCTGATAAGCTTATCGATTTTGTAAAAGATATGTTGCCCGTGTTAAGTGATGAATTACCTCCTAGTGTCTTTGATGTCAGAATGGAATTTAATCAACCTTGATTTAATAACAATACTGGAGTTTTCATGAATATAGTATTTCACGGCAAAAATGCACAAACATTTTTAGCAATTTTGCACCCCTGCTTGAGGGGGATCACACTATAAAGCTGTTGCCGGACGCGCTCGAATCCGCCGAAGATATTTCTTGTTATACTAGTGCCGATATTATTGTCGGTGTTAAATATGATTCATCGCTACCTGCTTTAACCAAAACAAAGTTGTTTCATGTTCCTGGCGCTGGCTATGACGGTTTAGACTTCTCTCTGCTTCCAAACACAACAATAGTTTGTAATTGTTTTGGCCATGAGCAAGCGATCATTGAGTATGTCATGTCGGCCCTTCTGCTCAGGCATGTTCCAATAACCGATGCCGATGAAAGGTTAAGAAAGGGTGACTGGAAGTATTGGGCCGGTGGTGCGTCAGGCCTACGCACTGAGCTATCTTCTGAGTCCATAGGTATCATCGGTTATGGGCATATTGGAAAAGAATTGGCAAATAGGGCTCATGCTTTTGGAATGGATGTGTCGATAGCCAATAGAAGCAGGGTTGAAGCGTCTAGTCACATAAAAAAATCTTATGCTCTTGATGATCTCTCCTCTATGCTTAAGGATGTCGATATTGTTGTTAATACGCTCCCGCTGTCTGAAAATACGGAAGGCTTTATTGGTCAAAAGAGTTTAAAGATATGAAAAAAGTGCTGTTTTTGTCAATGTCGGTCGTGGCCGCGTGGTTGATGAAAAGGCACTGTTTGATGCCCTGAATGAGTCGAGAATTGCTAGCGCGATCATAGATACTTGGTATGTCTATCCAGCAGAATCAGATTCTAATCCTTTACCCGCGTCTCTTCCTTTCCATGAATTAGACAACGTGATTATGACCCCACATATGTCAGGGTGGACACACGGTACGGTAAAGCGCCGCCAGTTAACGATGGCACGCAATATTAATAAACTGGCCAAGGGTGAGGGGCATCTTGTAAATATTGTTTCTGCCTGAATGCCAATTAAATCAGAAATCCGGTTTTGAACCTTGATCCATAATTAGAACGACATCGTTTGCTGACGATATCGCGTCAGCGGCAGAGGTGGGACTGTTTCCCCTCATGTTAAAGTGCGAGAATTTATAGGGCCTGTGGACGTTGCGTCGTGATTCACGCTGTAACGTGCACAGGCCCTGTTTAACTGTAAGCGTAAATTTAAGGCACAATGGCATGATTTGAATAGCCATTTAAGCAAAAGGATAACGGTAATGAGCAACGAAACGACGGGTGCCGCAGAAGGAAAAACAGCGCCGCGGGATGATCTGCTGGTGTGGATCGATCTCGAGATGACCGGCCTCGATCCTAATAAAGAGCGCATCATTGAAGTGGCCACACTCATTACTGATGCGGACTTGAACGTCGTGGCTGAGGGGCCAGTCATTGCAGTGAAGCAGCCCGATAGCCTGCTGGCCCAGATGGATGACTGGAATCAGAAAACCCACGGCGAATCAGGTTTGGTAGCACGGGTAAAAGCCAGCAAGGTGGAAACGGCAGAAGCTGAGCAGCAAACCCTGGCGTTTTTGCAGCAGTACGCGGTGGCGGGGTCGTCGCCCATGTGTGGCAACAGTATCCACCAGGATCGACGCTTTCTCGAGCGTGAGATGCCTGCGTTGCTCAACTTTTTCCACTACCGCAATCTTGATGTGTCGACCATAAAAGAAGTGGCCAAACGCTGGAACCCCGGGGCGCTGGCGGGCTTTAGTAAACAGAATGTGCACCTGGCCATGGACGATATTAAAGAGTCGATTGCTGAACTGGCCCACTACCGCAATACGTTTTTACGGGTTGACCAAAGCCGCGACGAAGAAGAGTAACTGAGGAGGGTAGTTAAGAAGAGTGGATGTCGGTAGCAATTCGCTTACCGCGCTTAAGGCGCTGCTCCTCCAGTGCCCAGTCGACGTGTTCGCGTACTAGCTCACTAGGATAGGCTCTACGCGCCCATAGCGCCGATTCTACCGCAACGCTCCAGGGCGCATTGCCAAGGCCGATAGCGATATTGCGCAGCCAGCGTTCATAACCAATGCGCCGAATAGGGCTGCCAGCGGTTTTATCCAGAAACTCCGCTTCGCCCCAGGCAAACAGGCTGATAAGCGATGCACGATCTAGATCATGGCGCGGTGCAAAGTCGTTTTCCTGGGTCGTGCGGGTAAAGCGAGTGAAGGGGCACACCAGCTGGCAGTCATCGCAGCCGTAAATACGGTTACCCATGGCGCGACGATACTCGACCGGAATCGCCCCGTGTAGCTCAATGGTGAGATAGGAGATGCACTTGCGTGAGTCGACCACTTTGTCGTCAACGATAGCCCCGGTGGGGCAGGCGGTTTGGCATGCGCTGCAGCTACCGCAGTGTTCATGCTCAAAGGGTGCGTCAATGGGGAGTGGCAGGTCGGTATACAGCTCGCCAAGAAAGAAGAGCGAACCCGCCTTGGGGTTGAGCAGCATGGCGTTTTTGCCGAACCAGCCAAGCCCGGCTTTTTGCGCCAGGGCGCGCTCCATCACCGGCGCTGAGTCGACAAAGGCGCGGTAGCCGAACTCGCCGACTTCCTGCTCAATTTTTTTTGCTAATAGGGCTAACCGTTTGCGAATAAGCTTGTGATAATCACGCCCTAAAGCGTAGCGGGAAACATAGGCGCGGTTGGGCTGGCCGAGGACTTTGGTGCTCTCCACTTCGGCGGGCAGGTAATCCATGCGCACGCTAATAATGCGCTGAGTGCCGGGTTCCAGCTCTGCGGGGCGGGTGCGCTTGGTGCCATGTTTGGCCATAAAGCCCATTTCACCGTGGTAGCCCTCTTCCAGCCACGCGTCCAGGTGAGCTTCATGGGCCGACAGCTCGGTATCGGTGATACCCACCTGCTGAAAGCCCAGCTCTCGCCCCAGGTTTTAATCAGGTCGGCAAGGCGAGCAAGTTTCTGGTCAGTCATTGCACCATCAGAACGTGCAAAGGCAGTGGAATTCGACATAGTCAATCAACAGCAAGGCATTAAGCGCGCTATGCTAACGCATTGGCAGCCATCAAAACATGTGAAAGGAGCGATCGTGACAGTCCCGAATACTTCCATGCTACGCCCCTCTATAAAGCAGCCCAGGTTCAGGAACTCGACCGGCGCACGATCGCCGGGGTATCGATGGCTTTGCATTGATGCAGCGCGCCGCCTCAAGTGCCTGGCACAGCTTCCGCTCCCGTTGGCCTCAGGCACGCAGTATTACTGTGTTGTGTGGAGGCGGGAACAATGGTGGCGATGGTCACGTGCTGGCCGCGCTGGCCATGCAGTCTGGCCTGAAAGTGCAGCGGATAACGCTCAAGAGCGTTGACGAGCTGAGCGGTGACGCGGCGCGTGCCGCTGAGTTAGCCACATCCGCGGGGGTAGGCTGCGAGGAGTGGCACGCCGGTCTTGAACTCACCGGTGAAGTGATCGTCGATGCGCTGTTGGGTACCGGATTGACTGGCGAAGTCGAGGGGCGCTTCAAGCGCGCTATTGAAATGATCAATGCCTCAGATCAGCCGGTGCTGGCGATTGATATTCCTTCAGGCCTGGTCGCCGATACTGGCGATGTGCCAGGTATTGCCGTAAAGGCCGCCTGCACGGTGACTTTTATCGGTGATAAGGTGGGGCTGCATACGGGTGATGCGCCGGCTTATACCGGTGAGATTGATTTTCGTCCCCTGGGCGTCAAAGCTCAGGCCTATTTCGATATCCTCCCACGGCTTGGCGACTGGATGATTCGCTGTTGGCAGCGGCGTTTGCACCCCGCCTGCGTACCAGCCATAAAGGCGACATGGGTCACGTGCTGGTGATGGGCGGGGCCCCCGGTTTTGGCGGGGCCGCGCTACTGGCTTGTCAGTCCGCTGCGCGTTTGGGAGCGGGTAAAGTGAGTTTGGCGACGGCGCCTGAGCATATTGTCGCCAGTTTGGTGCGTTGCCCTGAAGTGATGGCGCATGGCATCCGGGGTGGCGCTGAGGCTGCTGAGTTGCCCAATAACGCTGATGTCATAGTGGTCGGCCCAGGGCTGGGGCAGGCTGCCTGGGGGCAGGCTGTGTTGCAGAGTGCGCTGCAGGCAGACAAACCGCTGGTAGTGGATGCCGATGGGCTGAACCTATTGGCGCGTCAGTGGCCGGATGTGCGTCGCGATAACTGGATATTGACACCACACCCCGGTGAAGCCGCACGACTATTAAACTGTTCCGTTGCCGATATCCAGTCTGACAGGCCCGCTGCTGCCCAGGCGCTGCAACGGGCCCGGGGTGGCGTGGTGATTCTAAAGGGCGCGGGCAGCTTAATCGCCGGCCCCACAGGCTTGGTCGTATGCCCCTACGGTAACCCAGGCATGGCCAGTGGCGGCATGGGTGATGTGCTCAGCGGCATGCTGGGCGCACTGATGGCGCAGCGTGGCGACGTAGAGTTTAGCGCCTGGCTGGGAGCCATGGTGCATGCGCTGGCGGCAGATCGCGCAGCCGAGGAGGCAGGCGAGCGTGGCCTGCTGGCCAGCGATCTGGCATTCTATGCGCGAAAATTGATTAATCCGTGAAGGCAGCCCACATGCAGGTGCAATTAGACAGTGAAGAGGCCCAGGTCGCCTTTGGCGAAGCGCTCGGGCAGGTGTTGCAAGGACGCGGGCTCGTCTATTTAGAGGGGGAGCTGGGGGCCGGAAAAACCACCCTGACTCGGGGCATTTTGCGCGCTTACGGCCATCTCGGTGCGGTTAAAAGCCCCACTTATACCTTGGTAGAGCCTTACGAGTTGGGCTCCCAGCGGGTTTATCATCTGGACTTGTACCGTTTGTCGGATCCGGAAGAGCTTGAGTTTATTGGTGGTCGTGACGTGCTGGCCGACGATGCGCTGAGCATTATTGAGTGGCCCAGCCGGGTGAGGGATGGTTGCCAGCGCCTGACCTTCGCCTAACCTTGGAAGTAATGGATCAAGGGCGTTTAGTCTCCCTGGCTGCGGGTAGTGATCAAGGTGAACGTATATTGGCTGCCTTGCAGGATTCGCTAAGTAAAGCAAGTAAGCTAATTTCCGACCAGTTGGAGAGTGGTGTGATTCAATGGAAATAAAGGGCATAGCGGCACGTGTATATCGCTTATTGGCCGCCAGTTTTTGCCCTGGCAGCAGTTAATGTTCAAGCGTCCAGCGTAGAAAGTATGCGTCTTTGGGCGGCGCCGGATCATGCTCGGCTGGTATTTGACCTCTCCGCTGCGACCAATGCCAACGTGTTTTCGCTAGAGAATCCGGCGCGGTTGGTGATTGATTTGGATGATACCCAGATGGACACCGACCCCAGCACGCTGCCTTTGCATGACAGTGCCATTACCTCGGTGCGTACCGGCACGCGGGAAGGGGGCGGTCTCCGGGTCGTGCTTGAACTCAATCGAGAAATTGAGCCGCGCCACTTTACCCTGACGCCTAATGACCAATACGGCCACCGTCTGGTGGTGGATCTCGAATACCCCGGCGAAAGTGCCGTTGAGAACCCCATCGACCCTATTGAAGCGATGATTCGTGATCAGGAGATCCAGGCCCAGCGCGCATCGGCCCAAAGCCAGCTGCCGGGCGAAGCAGCTCCGCCTAGCGATGCAGCACCGGTTGAAGTGCAGGAGGCCAAGCCGCATCCACGTCGAGACATCATCATCGCCGTCGATGCCGGTCATGGTGGGGAAGACCCTGGCGCAATTGGCCCTTCAGGCACCCGTGAAAAGGATGTGGTGCTGGAAATTGCCCGTCGTTTAGCTGCTGAGGTGAATGGAACGCCAGGCTTTAAGGCGGTGCTAACCCGCGATGGTGACTACTATATTGGGCTGCGTCAGCGCACCGCACTGGCCCGCGAACAGAAGGCGGACTTCTTCGTCTCCATCCACGCCGATGCCTTTACCAGCCCACGCCCTCAGGGCAGCTCGGTCTATGCGCTGTCGCAACGTGGCGCCACCTCGGAAACCGCCCAGTGGCTGGCCGATAGCGAAAATCGCTCGGATCTGATCGGCGGTGTCGATGGCAATCTCTCTTTACGTGATAAAGACCAGGTACTGCGTGGGGTGTTGTTGGACTTGACCATGACCGCGACCCTAAACGATTCGCTCTCTATCGGTGGGCAGGTGTTGGAACAGTTAGGGCGGATTAACCGGTTGCACAAGTCCAGGGTAGAGCAGGCGGGGTTTATGGTGCTTAAATCCCCGATATCCCCTCGCTGTTGATTGAGGTTGGCTTTATCTCTAACCCTGACGAAGAGCGTCGTTTGCGTGACCCGGTGCACCAGTCAGGGCTTTCCCAGGCGATTTTCAGTGGCTTACGCGACCACTTCCAGCGCTACCCGCCGCCAGCCAGCCTGCTAGCCTGGCAGCGTGATAATCAGCGCCAGCCGTCGGGTAACGAGTACCGCATTCAGTCAGGGGATACTCTGTCAGCGATTGCCGTGCGCCACGGCGTGCCGGTGAATCAACTGAAGCAGGCCAATGATTTGAATGGTGACGTGATCCGCGTAGGCCAAGTGTTACAGATACCCCGCTCATGAGGTTTTGTCGTGACTGATATGACCGCTACCGTACCGCGCATACAGGTACTCGACCCACGGCTGGCCAACCAGATTGCCGCCGGTGAGGTGGTTGAGCGTCCTTCATCGGTGACCAAAGAGCTGATAGAGAACGCTATCGACGCGGGTAGCCAGCGCATTGAAGTGGAAATTGAGCAGGGCGGAGCGCGGCTGATTAAGGTGCGCGATGACGGCATCGGTATTGGCGAAGAGGATTTGCCGCTGGCCCTGGCCCGCCATGCCACCAGTAAGATCGGCAGTTTGGAAGACTTGGAAGGCGTTAGCTCGTTGGGCTTTCGCGGCGAGGCGCTGGCGTCGATCAGCTCCGTTTCCCGGCTGGAGTTGATCTCTAATGCCAAAGACGACCCCCGCCATGGCTGGCGGGTGGTGGCAGAAGGGCGGGGCATGGATGCGCGGGTGACCCCCGCACCACACCCCCGAGGTACTAGCGTCGGCGTGCGCGACCTGTTTTTTAATACCCCCGCTCGGCGCAAGTTTCTGCGCACAGAAAAGACTGAGTTTGCCCATGTAGAAGAGGCGTTTCGCCGTCAGGCGCTATCCCGCTACGATATTGCCTGGGTGTTGCGTCATAACCAAAAAGTCATTCATCAGCTGCCAGCGGGTCACTCAGCGGCGGCCCGGGAGCGGCGGATTGCCTCGCTGTTGGGTAAGAACTTTATCGAGCACGCCCGCTACATTGAGCGCGAAGCGGGCGGTTTGCGGCTAAGTGGCTGGGTGGGCCTGCCCACCCATTCGCGCCCCAGGCCGACCAGCAGTACTTTTTCGTTAACGGACGCGTTGTGCGTGACCGCCTAGTTGCCCATGCGGTGCGCCAAGCCTATCGCGACGTGCTGTTTAACGGTCGTCATCCGGTGTTTGTGCTCTATCTGGAACTCGATCCAGACGTTGTGGACGTCAACGTTCACCCCACCAAGCATGAAGTGCGCTTTCGTGATGGCCGCATGGTGCACGATTTTCTCTACTCCAGCCTCCACCACTCCCTGGCGTCCGCTAAACCCGCCGAGAGCGCAGAGGAGGGTGAGGCCGAGATGGCTGATACACCGGGCGCATCGCCACAGGGTGAAGCTTCAGCAGCGGGCGCCGAACAGCCCCGCTGGCAGCAGCAGGGGATTGCGCTGACTCACTCGCCGGATCGCCACCCAGGTGCCGAGCGGGTGCGCCGCTTTATGCAGGGCTATCAGGCGCTCCACCCCAATCATGAAGAGACCCTGTTAACGCCACAGCCGAGCGCTCCCCAGCGAAGTGATGAGGTGCGTGAAGCGCCCTGTCGATGCCCGATAACGACCCCACTGCGCCGCCGCCGCTGGGGTTTGCCTTGGGGCAGTTACACGGTATTTATATTCTTGCCCAGAACGCAGAGGGCTTGGTGTTGGTGGATATGCACGCCGCCCACGAGCGCATTGTCTATGAACGCATGAAAACTCAGCTGGCCGCGGCGAAAGGGCTGGATGCGCAACCGCTGCTGGTGCCCGTTTCCATCGCCGCCAGCCGGGCTGAAGTGGCCACCGCAGAGAGCGAGCAAGAAGCGATTGCCAAGCTGGGGATTGAGCTGGATATCGCCGGGCCGGAAACGCTACTGGTACGTCAATTGCCCGCCTTGCTTGCCCAGGCTGACCCTGAGGCGCTGGTACGCCAGATGCTGGAAGAGCTGGCGCGGTATGGGCGTACCCACCAAGTCGAGGCTCGCTTGCATGAACTGCTCTCCACCATGGCTTGCCATGGCAGTGTGCGCGCCAACCGACGGCTAACGATTGATGAAATGAACGCGCTGCTACGCGATATGGAGCGCACCGAGCGCAGCGACCAGTGTAATCATGGCCGTCCTACCTGGACGCAGATGGGGCTAAAAGCGCTCGATCGGCTGTTCTTGCGTGGACAGTAGCTGCGCAGACAATAGCACTCACCCTTTTTCTTACCTGATGGAAACGCATGGCTGATACGCGCCCCTGGGCGATTTTTTTAATGGGCCCGACGGCCGCCGGGAAAACCGATACCGCCATGGCACTGCACGAGCGCCTGGGGCATGAGCTGATTAGCGTTGATTCGGCCATGGTGTATCGCGGTATGGATATTGGCAGTGCCAAACCCAGTGCGGCGGAGCTTGCCCGTGCGCCCCATCATCTGATCGATATCCGTGACCCAGCAGAACCCTATTCGGCCGCCGATTTTCGGGTAGATGCGTTTTCGCTTATGCGACAAATCAGCGCGGCGGGCAGGGTGCCACTCTTGGTCGGCGGTACTATGCTCTACTACAAACAGCTGGTCGAAGGGGTTGCAAATCTGCCGTCTGCTGATCCGGCGATTCGCCAACGGCTTGAAGCCCAGTGGCAGGCTGAGGGGCTAATCTCACTGCATAAACAGCTCGCGGAAGTGGATGCGGTGTCTGCCCAGCGCATTCATCCCAATGACCCGCAGCGTCTGATGCGTGCCCTGGAGGTGTACTTCGCCAGTGGGCGGCCAATGAGTGAACTCTGGGCGGAGCAACAGCCGGAAACCTTTCCCTGGCGCGTGTTGTCCATAGCATTGGCACCCAGTGATCGCAGCTTGCTGCATCAACGTATTGCTCAGCGTTTCGAAGTAATGTTGGGTGAGGGCTTGATAAATGAAGTCGCCGCCCTCAAAAAGCGTAACGACTTACATTTAGGCCTGCCGGCGATGAAGAGTGTTGGTTATCGCCAAGTGTGGGAATACCTGGAAGGTGAGTATGATTATGCCACTCTCGTTGAGCGAGGCGTCATTGCAACTCGTCAGTTGGCCAAACGACAACTAACTTGGTTGAGAAGCTGGCCAGAACTTAACTGGGTAGATTCACAGCGCTCGGATGCACTGGATCAGGTGCTGAAACTCGTGCGTGACAGCGGTGCTTAGCGTAAGATAGTCCGCTAAGATAGTAACTTAGTAGATGTGTTTTCGATTGGCGGAGTGATTGGCCTTTCGATTATCACTAGGCTCTTCGGGCATCATTCGGCCTTCCGGGCAGTAATAAATAGTGCGGCGTAGCACCAGTAGGGCACGCCATTTGATAATTAACCCCCAACGACAGTTTTAGGGAGAGCAACATGTCCAAAGGGCAGTCCCTTCAAGACCCGTACTTGAACATTCTGCGCAAGGAGCGCATTCCGGTCTCAATCTTTTGGTCAACGGCATTAAGCTGCAGGGCCAGATCGAATCGTTTGACCAGTTTGTTATCCTGCTGCGCAATACCGTCAGTCAGATGGTTTACAAACACGCTATTTCTACGGTTGTTCCGTCTCGTAACGTACGCTTGCCTGCGCAAGACCCGGCAGAGCAGGATGCGGAGATTTAACACCGCTGGAGAAGCAAGAGAGTCCACGAGGTATTGATTGTTTTCGAACGCCCAGACGCCGGTGAAACGGCAGTTCTTGTTCACGTCGATTTTCATGATGAACAAAAACGTGAAGACCCGGGTGAGTTTTTAGAGCTCGTACGCTCTGCTGGTGCAGAGCCTGCGACTCTACTCACTGCTAGCCGCCATCGACCTGACTCGCGCACCTTTATTGGGTCAGGTAAGTTGGAAGAGCTGCGAGCACTGCTCGCGGCTCACGAGGCAGAACTGGTGATCTTCAACCATAGTTTAAGTCCCTCTCAAGAGCGCAATGTTGAGCAAGAGCTCAAGTGTCGAGTACTTGACCGTACCGGTTTGATTCTTGATATCTTTGCGCAGCGGGCAAGAACCCACGAAGGTAAGCTGCAGGTAGAGCTTGCTCAGCTTGAATATATGTCGACTCGCCTAGTGCGGGGTTGGACACACCTAGAGCGCCAAAAGGCGGGATAGGCCTGCGCGGCCCAGGTGAAACACAGTTAGAGACTGACCGTCGACTGCTCCGCGGGCGGATCAAGTCGATCCATAAGCGGCTCGATAAAGTACGCAGTCAGCGTGACCAGAATCGCCGCGCGCGCACGTGCGGAAATTCATAGCGTATCGCTGGTAGGATACACCAACGCCGGTAAGTCGACCCTGTTTAACGCTTTGACCAATTCCGAAGTGTATGCAGCCGACCAGTTGTTTGCGACACTTGACCCCACTCTACGACGGCTTGAGATTGAAGACGTGGGCCCCGTGGTGATGGCTGACACCGTCGGCTTTATTCGCCACTTGCCGCACAAACTGGTTGAGGCGTTTCAAGCGACGCTACAGGAGGCCTCGGAGGCGTCTCTGCTGGTACATGTGATCGATGCCGCAGACCCTGACCGCGAATTAAACGTGGAGCAGGTGGAGCTAGTGCTCAAAGAGATCGGCGCCGATGATGTGCCGGTACTCAAAGTCATGAATAAAATTGATAAGCTCGATAGTGCCCCACGCATAGAGCGCGATGGCCACGGCATGCCCGAAGTTGTTTGGTTATCAGCCCAGCAGGGCAGGGCTTAGAGCTGTTGCATGAAGCGCTGAGCGAGCGCCTGGCCAACGATGTTATAGGCTTTTCGCTGACGCTTACGCCAGAGCAAGGTAAGCTGCGCGCAGGTCTGCATGAGCTGAATGCCGTTCGCGAGGAAGCCTTTGATGAGCAGGGGCACTCGGTGCTGGATGTGCGTTTGCCGCGTCGCGATTTTAACCAGCTAATGGCTCAGCTGGGCGAGCGTGCCAATACCTATTTACCTGAAGCGCTGCAGGAAACTGAAGATTGGTAGCCTCACCGTATAATGTCTAGTACGCTGTCGGTATCTGGTTTTGTATAAAAACGGTACAAGATTAAAGAGCAATAATATCAAAACGCCAGCGCTTCGTTGATCGACGAAGCCAGATGCGTGAGCGAATACCCTTAGTGGAGAAGAAGTATGGCCTGGAATGAGCCTGGTGGTGGCAACCAGCACGACCCTTGGAGTAGTGGCGGCCGACGCGGTGGAAACGATGGTAATGGAAACCGTGGCAATAACAGTGGCGGCGACAATGGCAATAAAGGCGGCAACAACCAAGGCCCGCCTGACTTGGATGAAGCGCTGAAGAAGTTTCAGGACAAGCTCAACAGTATGCTGGGTGGGGGCAAAAAAGGCGGTGGCAGGAAAACCGGCGGTGGCGGTAGCGATAAGAACCGCAACCCCTTTGCACTTCCAGGTCTTCTGATTATCGTTGCGCTGGCGATCTGGGCCGCGATGGGCTTCTACTTGGTGGATCAGTCCGAGCGGGGTGTTGTGCTTCGTTTTGGTGAATACCAAGATGTCGTCAACCCCGGCCTTCAGTGGAATCCGCCGCTGATTGACGATGTGCGTATGGTCAATGTGACCCGTGTACGCTCGCTGTCGCAGACACAGTCGATGCTGACACGTGACGAAAACATTGTCGAAGTGGAAATTTCTGCTCAGTACCAAGTAGCTAATCCACGTGATTTCGTACTCAACGTACGTGATCCTGCTGTCTCGATTGAGAACGCGCTGGATTCGGCGTTACGTCACGTCGTAGGTGGTACTGATATGATCGATATTCTTACCTCGGGGCGTGAGATTCTGGGTAGCTCGGTCGCCAGTCGTCTGCAGTCTTACCTGGATAACTACGGTGCCGGTATTCGTTTGCAAACCATCAACATCGAGTCCACTTCGGCCCCTGCGCCAGTGATCGATGCCTTCGATGACGTTATCCGTGCCCGTGAAGATCGCCAGCGTACGATCAACCAGGGTATTGCCTACGCCAACGCGATTATTCCCGAGGCGCAAGGTCAGGCGCAGCGTATTGTTGAGCAAGGCCAGGGTTACCGTGAATCGGTAGTCGCTGAAGCGCAGGGTCAAGCCAACCGCTTTAACTCGCTGCTTTCCGAGTACACTAACGCGCCGGAGATCATGCGTGAGCGCATGTACCTGGACACAATGGAAGAAGTGTTCGGCAAAACACCGAAGGTGTTGCTGGACGTGAGCGAAAACGCGCCGTTGATGTATCTGCCGCTAGATCAGCTTAGAGGTGGCAGCAGTAACCGCAGCAACGCTTCCAGCGGAAGTGCCGATAGCGATGAACAGCTAGACCCGAGTGTGCTTGAGCGTTTGCGCAATACTCAGGGTAGCGCTAGCTCTTCATCAAATACCAATAGTAGCTCCATCCGCAGGGAGGGCCGGTAAATGATTAATAATCGATCCCTGCTGATTGTTGGTGGTCTGGCGGCCGTGGCATGGCTGGCGAGTAACACTCTGTACGTGGTAGACGAAACCGAGCGTGCTGTTAAGCTGCGCTTTGGTGAAGTTATCGAAGAGAATATTCAGCCCGGCTTGCACGCCAAAGTGCCGATTGCGCAAACGATCCGTAAGTTTGATGTTCGTCTTTTAACGCTGGACACCGATACCAGCCGTTACCTGACGCTCGAGCAGAAAGCAGTGATTGTCGACTCCTACGTTAAGTGGCAGGTGGTCAATCCTACCCGCTACTACGAGGCAACGGCAGGCGATGAGCTAATGGCTATCCGCTTGATTCAGCCGCGAGTAGATGAAAGCCTGCGTAATGAATTTGGTCGCTTGAACCTTCAGGAAATTATTGCCGAACGGCGTGATGATCTGATGATCGGCCCCACTGAGGAGCTCGACGCGCTTATGCGTGAAGAGCTTGGGGTCGCTATTCGGGATATCCGCATCAAGCGCATCGACTTGCCGGAAGATGTCTCGGCAGCAGTGTTTGAGCGCATGCGCTCCGAGCGTGAGCGCGAAGCCCGTGAGTGGCGAGCTCAGGGTCAGGAAGAAGCCGAGCGTATTCGCGCCAACGCGGATCGCCGTCGCCAGTACTGTTGGCCCAGGCCAATGAGCGCGCCGAGACACTGCGCGGTGAAGGTGATGCCCAGGCCGCTGCGATCTTCTCAGAAGCCTATGGCCAGGATCAGGAGTTCTTCTCTTTCTGGCGTAGTCTGAATGCTTACAGCGAGAGCTTCGCCGATGATGGCAATCTAATGGTGCTGGAGCCAAGTAGCGATTTCTTCCGCTATTTGCGTAATCCTACGCCAGCAGGTAATGAAAGCGACAGCGAGTAAGTTGCTTTTGCCGGGTGTCCTCGTCTCGTCATTCCTATGGCCAGGCGGGGTTCACCCGGCCAATAAACGTGATAGAATTTATTAACCGGGCGTCGCCCGGTTTTTTTGTGGCCCTTGTTTAACGCTAATGTCGCCAATGACCATGCGACGTTACTGATTGAATGTGCTGGGCCTTCATCGTCTTGCAGGACTGTTCACATGACCATCGCTGACCGCTGGCTGCTGCCCGACGGCATGGATGAGGTGCTTCCGCCTCAGGCAAGCCGTATGGAAGAGCTGCGCCGTGCGCTGCTCGATCTTTATCACTGCTGGGGCTATGACCAGGTCATGCCGCCACCGGTGGAGTTTCTAGATTCCCTATTAACCGGCACCGGTACGGATCTGGATCTTCAGACTTTCAAGCTGACCGACCAGTTAACCGGCCGCATGATGGGCGCCTCGGCGGACGTTACACCGCAAGTGGCGCGGATGGATGCCCACTCGCTAAAACGTCAGGAATCGGTGCGTCTTTGCTACTGCACTAACGTGCTGCGTGCCAAGGCAGACCAGCATCAGGGTGGCCGTAGCCCAGTGCAGGTGGGGGCTGAGTTGTTTGGTCATGCAGGGCTTGAGGCAGACAGTGAAATTATTCACTTGGCGCTGGCCAGTATGAAAGCCGCAGGTGCGGAAGAGATTCACCTGGCGCTTGGGCATATCGGCATCTACCGCAGCCTTGTTGAAGCCGCAGCGCTTAGCGATGAGCAAGAGGGGCGCTATTTGAGGCGTTAGCGCTAAAGTCGCCCACTCAACTGGCGCAGCTTGTAGACGCCAGTGTCAGCGACCCGGCCTTGGCGGATATGTTATTGGCCTTGGGCGAACTGCATGGCGGCGCGGATATTTTGCCTCAGGCGCGGGAGCGTTTTGCCGGGGCGCCCGCCTCGGTGACAGCGGCACTGGATCAACTGGATGCGCTTTATCAAGGCGTGCTGGCACGCTTTGATGTATCGCTCTACTTTGACTTGGCGGAGCTGCGCGGCTATCAATACCACACGGGTATGATGTTTGCCGCCTATGTGCCGGGCTATGGCCATGCGCTGGCTAAAGGCGGGCGTTATGATGATACCGGGCGGGCTTTTGGTCGTGCCCGCCCGGCCACTGGCTTCTCAATGGATCTGAAGCAGTTGGCATCGCTGGCGCCGGCATCCCCGAGTCGTGGGGCTATTTGGTCGCCCGCTACGCAGGATGCGTCGCTCAACGCTGCCATCGTCGCGCTGCGTGAGCAGGGTGAACGCGTGATTCAAGCGCTGCCAGGGCAGCGTACTGGGCCGGCGGAGCATGAGTGTGACCGCCGTCTTGAGCTTTATCGACGGCCGTTGGCAGCCAACGGCCCTGACACAAGAGACGAGTGCATCATAATGGGTAAGAATGTCGTAGTGCTGGGCACCCAATGGGGTGACGAGGGCAAGGGTAAAATCGTTGACCTGCTGACTGAATCCGCCTCCGCCGTGGTGCGTTTTCAAGGTGGTCATAATGCCGGTCATACGCTGGTCATCGACGGTGAAAGACCGTACTTCACCTGATACCCTCCGGCGTTTTGCGCCCAGGCAAAACCTGCGTGATTGGTAATGGTGTGGTGCTTTCACCTGAAGCGCTGATCAAAGAGATCCGTGAGCTGGAAGCCAAAGGTGTGCCGGTGCGCGAGCGCCTGCGTCTGTCACCAGCTTGTCCGCTGATCCTGCCTTACCATGTGCGCCTGGATCAGGCCCGTGAAAAAGCCCGTGGCATTGCCAAAATTGGCACCACTGGCCGGGGCATTGGGCCTGCCTACGAAGACAAAGTCGCCCGCCGCGGCCTGCGCCTGGGCGATATGCTGCATCGTGAACGTTTCGCCTCCAAATTGGGCGAAGTGCTCGACTACCACAACTTCGTGCTGGTGAATTACCACGGCGAACCGGCAGTCGATTTCCAGGAAGTGCTGGATACCGCGATGCAGATGGCCGAAGAGCTGCGCCCCATGGTGTGCGACACGGTGAGTATGGTGCACGACCTGCGCAAAGCCGGTGAGAATATCCTGTTTGAAGGTGCTCAGGGCTCGCTGCTGGATATCGACCACGGTACCTACCCCTACGTGACCAGCTCTAACACCACCGCAGGCGGCACGGCCACCGGCTCTGGCGTCGGCCCTCTTTATCTGGATTACGTGCTGGGTATCACCAAGGCGTATACCACCCGTGTGGGGTCAGGCCCGTTCCCCACTGAGCTATTTGATGTCGATGGTCGTCACCTTGCCGAGCGTGGCCATGAGTTTGGTGCTACCACCGGCCGTGCCCGCCGCTGTGGTTGGTTTGACGCCGTGGCACTGCGCCACGCAGTGCAGATCAACTCGGTCTCCGGTATCTGCCTGACCAAGCTGGACGTGCTGGATGGCCTGGAAAATATCCGCGTTTGCGTTGGTTATCGCAGTAAAGATGGCGACGTGCTGGAAACCCCGGTGGATTCGGAAGGCTACGAAGCTGTCGAGCCGCTTTACGAAGACCTGCCGGGTTGGAAAGAGTCGACCCTAGGCGCTAAAAGGTAGAGGATCTACCCGCCAATGCCCGCGCTTATATCAGCTACCTCGAACAGCAGGTAGGTACTAGCATCGATATTATCTCCACCGGCCCAGACCGCATGGAAACTATCGTGCTGCGTAACCCCTTCGATAGTTAAGAGCGGTTAGCACGCTGGTCACTGTTAGTGAGCAGATGAGTAGATGAATCAAAAGGGGCAACTTAGTTGCCCCTTTTGCGTAGAGGGTGAGTATTTAAAAGTCGATCCCGCGGCGTGCCTTAAGGCCGTTATTGAAGGCATGGCGCACTTCCTGCATTTCGGTCACCGTATCGGCCATGGCGACGAGTTCGCGGTGTGCGTTACGGCCGGTAATAATCACTGTCTGCTCAACAGGGCGATTCTCCAGCGCCTGTTTAACGGTTTCTATCTCCAGGTAGCCAAATTTGAGCATATAGGTGATTTCGTCGAGTACCACCAGATAGGTTGCTGGATCCGCCAGCATACGCTCAGCCTCTTTCCATACGGCTTGGCAGGCGTCGGTGTCTGCTTGACGGTTTTGCGTATCCCAGGTGAAGCCAGTGGCCATTATCGCCACCTCTAGATTGGCATCCTCCTCCAATCGATTGCGCTCGCCGCACTCCCATAACCCTTTGATAAACTGCACCACGCCTACTTTATAGCCATAACCCAAAGCGCGGGTGACCGTGCCCCAGGCAGCGGTTGTTTTACCTTTTCCGTTCCCGGTGTTAACAATGATGAGGCCCCGTTGCTCGTTGGCACTGGCGACTTTCTCCTCTACGCGCGCTTTAAGCTTCTCCATAGAGGCTTTGTGGCGGGTGTCGCGGTCACTCATGGTATCTCCTGGTAAAAGGGCAGACTGACAATAGTCACTTTTATAAACCGCTAGCCTAAGCTATCAGCAAAGGGTTGAACATCTTTGCGGCTGCCTTGAGGATAATTTTTGTATAGATATTCCCCCTATTTCGTTAACCTTTGTCTTAATAATTCATTCCCACAATCAACAAACAACAACAGAATTGGCCCCTAGGGGCTGGCTGCTCTAGAATAGGGGGTCATGTCTTGCCAGGAATTACACCATGCCCTCATTTGATATTGTCTCAGAGTTCGATAAACACGAAGGCGCTAACGCCGTTGATCAAGCCAACCGGGAAGTGCAGTCGCGGTTTGATTTTTAAAGGGGTCGACGCCAGCTTTACCCTAGAAGGCGACAAAGTGCAGCTCGAAGCGGAAGTCGATTTCCAGCTTAAGCAGATGCTCGATGTGCTGCGCGCCCGTCTTATCGCCCGGGGATCGATGCCCGCTGTATGGATATTCAAGACCCGATACTCTCCGGCGTGAAAGCGCGCCAGGAAGTCGCTCTCAAGGAGGGGCTCGACGCGGCAGAAGCCAAAGACATCGTCAAGCGCATCAAGGCCAGCAAACTCAAAGTGCAGGCGCAAATTCAGGGTGAGAAGGTGCGTGTCACGGGGAAAAAGCGCGATGATTTACAAGCTGTCATGGCGCTGCTGCGCGGCGAAGAGGGCCGGATCTTCCGCTCCAGTTTGATAACTTCCGCGACTAGCCCGTGGTAGTTAGCTTTCGAACATTTTAATTATGTAATATTCGTTTTATACAGGAGTCACGCACTATGTCTGATCCGCAGCCGGTTTATTTAAGCGATTACCAGCCACCCGCTTACCGGGTAACTCATACCGAGCTGACGTTTGATCTTGACCCCGCCGCGACCCGTGTGAAAGCGCGACTGTTGATGGAGCGGCACTCAGAGGCTGCCCCTGATGCACCGCTCGTCTTGAACGGCGAGCACCTAAAACTGATCTCCTGGCGATCGATGCAACGCCGCTGGATGCCGCTGCCTATGAACTAGACGATGAAGGCCTGCGTATCGCGCAAGTGCCGGAGCGCTTTGTGTTGGAGAGCGAGGTGGAGATCGCCCCGCAGGAGAATACGGCGTTAGAGGGACTGTACCAATCCAACGCTATGTACTGCACTCAATGCGAAGCTGAAGGCTTTCGGCGGATCACCTTTACCCTGATCGCCCGGACGTCATGGCGACCTTTAAGGTCACCGTGATTGGTGATCAGCAGCACGAGCCGATTTTGCTCGCTAACGGTAACCCGATCGAGCGCGGGGAGCTGGAGGGCGGTCGTCATTTTGTTACCTGGGAAGATCCGCACCCCAAGCCCTGCTACCTGTTCGCCCTGGTGGCAGGCAACCTGCATAGCGTAGAGGATCACTTCACCACCATGAACGGGCGGGATGTTACGCTGCAGATTTGGGTGGAAAAAGAGAACCTGGATAAAACCGAGCATGCCATGGCCTCGTTAAAGCGCGCCATGGCGTGGGACGAGCAGGCATACGGCCGTGAGTACGACCTGGATCTGTTTATGATCGTGGCCGTCAATGACTTCAATATGGGGGCGATGGAGAATAAAGGGCTTAATATTTTTAACTCCGCCGCGGTATTGACCCACCCCAAAACGGCCACTGATGCGACTTTTCAAAATGTGGAAGGCATTGTTGCCCACGAATACTTTCACAACTGGTCGGGCAATCGTGTTACCTGCCGCGACTGGTTCCAGCTCTCGCTCAAAGAGGGCTTTACCGTCTTTCGCGACCAGTGCTTCTCGGCGGATACCAATTCTGCGCCGGTTAAGCGGATTCAGGATGTCTCCTTTTTCCGCACGGCGCAGTTTGCCGAAGATGCTGGCCCCACGGCGCACCCGATTCGCCCTGACCACTACATTGAAATTACCAACTTCTACACCCTGACAATTTATGAGAAAGGGGCCGAAGTCGTACGCATGCTGCGTAATTTAGTGGGGAGGAGAGCTTTCGTCGCGGTTCCGATCGCTACTTTGAACGCTTCGACGGTCAAGCGGTGACCATTGAGGACTTTGTCGGCTGTATGGCAGACGCTTCCGGTGAAGACTTCAGCCAGTTTATGCGCTGGTACTCCCAGGCAGGAACGCCAGATATCGACGCCCATGGTGAGTATGATTACGTGCAGGGCGAGTACCACTTAACGCTGCGTCAGCGTACGCCTGCAACACCGGGCCAGCCAGATAAGCTGCCGCTGCATATTCCGGTGCGCATGGGCTTGGTGGGTACCAAATCCGGCCAGGATCTTACCCTGACGCTCAATGGTGAAAAGATCGGTAAAGATGCGGTGATTCATCTGCGCGAAGATGAGCAGACCTTTGTGTTCACTGATGTGGCTGAAGCGCCGGTGCCCTCTTTGTTGCGCGAATTTTCCGCCCCGGTGAAGCTGCATTATCCCTACTCCAGGGAGGATCTCGCCTTTTGTTGACCCACGACAGCGATGGTTTCAATCGCTGGGATGCTGGTCAGCGATTGGCGCTGTTGGCCCTGGATGACCTGATTGCCGCTCACCGAAATGGCGTGGAAAAGGTCATGGATAGCCGCGTCGTGGATGCCTTTAAGGCGCTGCTGAACGGGCCAATGGACGATAAAGCCGTGTTGGCAGAGATGCTGACGCTGCCCTCCGAGGCGTATATCGCCGAGCAACAGCCCATCGTTGATGTTGACGCCATTCACGCGGCACGTGAGTTTGTGCGTCAGTCGTTAGCCATGGCGCTGCGCGATGAGTTTCTCGCCATCTACGAAGCCAATAGGTCAGACGAAGCGTACGCGCCGACGCCGGAGCAAATAGCTCAGCGCAGTCTGAAAAACGTGGCGCTTGCTTATCTGATGTCGATTGAGGATGAGCAGGGGCTGGCGCTGTGTGAAGCGCAATTCGTCGCCGATCACAATATGACCGATGTGCGCCAAGCGCTCACCCTGCTGGTGCACAGTGATCGCGATGATTTGGCCTCGCCAGCACTCAAAGCCTTCGGTGAGAAGTGGGCCCATGACCCACTGGTGATGGATCAGTGGTTCACGGTTCAGGTATCGCGCCCTCAGCCCGATGTGCTTGAGCGGGTGAAGTACCTGATGCAGCATCCGGCATTCTCACTTAAAAACCCCAATCGAGTCCGCGCGCTGGTCGGCGCCTTTGCTCAGAACCGGGTCAATTTCCACCGTTTGGATGGCCAAGGCTACCAACTACTGGCTGACGTGGTCATCGAACTCAACCGACTTAACCCGGAAATTGCCGCACGGCTGATTACCCCATTAACCCGCTGGCAGCGCTTTGATGAAACCCGACAAGCATTGATGCGGTCCGAGCTTGAACGGATTAAGAGCAGCCGCTCTCTTCAAATGTTTACGAGGTGGTCGAGAAGGCATTGGCATAAGGTATTGCTTTAACCATGTATTCTAAGGAAAGGAATAACAACAGTGACAGACTCTCAGCAACACTATTTACTGATTATCAATGGTAAATCCGCCGGTAATCCGGCATTGCGTGAAGCAGTCGATGAACAACGTCGGGCAGGGATGCTGATTACTGTTCGCGCTACCTGGGAAGGGGGCGACGCTGCTGACATTGCTGAGCACTCTGATGCTATGGGCATTACCCATGTGATTGCCTGCGGGGCGATGGCACCGTCAGTGAAGTGATGAACGGGCTGATGCGTTTGCCCCATGACCGACGGCCTGCGTTAGGCATTGTGCCCCTAGGCAGTGCCAATGACTTCGCTACTTCCGTTGGTTTGCCGCTGGAGCCAGCTGCCGCGCTGGCTGCTGCTCGGGAGTTAAGCGCCTATCCCATTGATGTCGTGCGCGTCACTGCAGGCACTGAAGGCGAAACAGCCACCAGCTACTATATCAATATGACGACCGGTGGGTTTGGCGCTGAAGTGACGTCATCAACACCCAAAACCTTAAAGCGGCTGCTGGGGGGCGGGGCTTATTCAGTGATGGGGCGCTAAAAGCTTGGCGACACCGCAGCTATCGCGGCACGCTGCATTGGGATGAGAAAGAAGAGAGCGCTTCGTTATTGCTCCTGGCGCTGGGCAATGGCCGCCAATCAGGCGGCGGGCAGGTGCTGGCGCCGCGTGCCAAGCTGGATGATGGCCGGTTGGACGTGCTGTTGGTGAAAGACTTTCGGTCGGTAACCGAGCTGACCAAGCTGATTAGAGAGCTGCAGGATTTTCCCTATGACGGGCGGTTTGTGCGCTATTTCACCACGACCCAGTTGAGGGTGACCACCCAGGCAAATGGTTCGCCCTGGCCACTCACGCTAGATGGCGAGGCGCGCTACTATGACCAGTTCTGTGCGGAAGTCGTGCCCCTCGCGCTGCGTGTGTTACTACCCGAGGAGTGCCCGTTGCTCTCCTCGACCAGTCAACCTTAGCTCTGTTGACGATTGCTTTGACCATGACTCAGATTTTTAACGTTATATAGGAGAAGAATCCAATGGCAAATCGCGTGTGGATACCCGCGCTCGCCGCCGTGGCACTACTGCTGAGTGCCTGCGGTGATTCCCAGGAAGATCCCACCGTGACGACCGATGATAATTCTGCGGTGACGGACGAAGCAACGACCCGGGACGAGGCGGCTGAAAATGCAGCAGATATAGCCACTCCCGACGAGGTAGAGGATGATATTGAAGCACGTCAAGCTGCTGAAGAGCTTGAACGAGCGGAAGCGCTAGAGAGTGACACTCAGCCTGACGACACCTCATCCAGTGACGATGCAACGGCTGGCGGTGAAGAGGTTGAAGCCGGAGAAGATACCCTGGCAGCGAGTCCTGAAGATGTACTCGATGAAGAGAGTGCAATGCCAGGTGAGGCTACCCGCTCGGACGTGGATGACATTATTGCTGAAACCGAACGCCGTTTTGAAGAGGCCGAACAGCGGTTAGAGGAGCAGTTTCAGGAGGTAGAGCAGCAGGCGCCGAGCTTGGAGCCGATGGAAAGTGAGGACGTTTCGCCCAGTTGGGAGACCGAAAGCAGTTTGCCAGAGCGGACGCCGTTGCAAGATGATCGCGAGGCAACCGATGTTGACGCCTTGATTGAGGATACCGAACGTCGCTTTGAAGAGGCACAACAGCGGCTCGAAGAGCAGTTTCAAGAGCTGGAAAATCGAGAGGCCGAGAGTGGTGCGGTCGTTGAACCGTCAGGCGAGCTTGATAGCACAGCAGATAGCCAGGAAGCCGACAATGCCGATGAGTCTCAGAGTGACAGGTAATGCTTGGGGTGATGACCGTTAGGCAATAAAAAGGCCCGCGTTTGCGGGCCTTTGTCCATCCGTTAGCAATTAAGCTGGGCGGATGTTGGAAGCCTGAAGGCCTTTTTTACCCTGAGTCACTTCAAAGCTGACTTTTGACCATCTTGCAGGGTCTTGAAGCCTTCAGCTTGAATTTCGGAGAAGTGGGCGAACAGATCGTCTCCGCCGTCATCAGGAGAGATGAAGCCGAAGCCTTTAGTGTCGTTGAACCACTTAACAGTGCCAGTTGCCATTTTCTATTTCCTTAACGTGCTTAGTAATCACGGGCAACTCAATTGTTCACCCGCTACAATTACTCTAGATGTAAACACGGCTGTCGTCCAGCGACATTCCTAAGATTTTTATTTCGTTGCGAGCAGGCTTAAATGATCGAGTTGGGTTTTATTGATGCGCAGTTTATTTCCTTTTGGTGGCGATCACGCTGTTAACGATCAGCCCCGGTGTCGATACACTGCTGGTGATTCGTAACACGGCGCGCGGAGGCATCCGTGATGGCGTCACCACGAGTTTAGCTATCTGCTGCGGCCTGTTTGTACATGCCACGATTTCTGCATTGGGCATCTCGCTGATCCTGCTGCAATCGGCCTGGGCGTTCCATATGCTGAAGCTGGTGGGAGCGGGTTATCTCATCTGGCTGGGTATTACCAGCTTGTTAGCCGCGCGGAAAGGCCAGCCACTGCCGATTAATGGGGTGCTAGAAGGCGTACCTGCCGTTTCACGCTGGCAACCAGTCAAAGAGGGCTTTTTGTCCAATGTGCTGAACCCCAAAACCGTGGTGTTCTACATGGCCTTTTGCCACAGTTCATCGCTCCCGGCGACCCTGCTTTACTGAAATCGCTATGGCTGGCGGGGGTGCACTTTATCATCGCTAATATCTGGCAAATCAGTGTAGTGATGATGGTGGGGAGCGCTGGCAAATGGTTGGCTAACGCACGTTTTGCGCAAGTGCTTAATGCCGCGACAGGCAGTGTACTGGTGGTGTTTGGTATTCGGCTGGCATTAACACAACGCCCGGTATAAACCGGGCGTTGGTGTCAATCTAAAGCAGAGGATCCGGTTTAGCGGCGGGCAAGGAGCGCCCGGTCGTAGCGTACCTGCTGCTCGTTATCGCTAAGTAGTGAAACGCCTTCGCTGCTGCCACCGTTAGCGAGGCTTTCAAAAATCACCCGATAGCTGAGCACCGCCTGCACGTAGTCGCGGGTTTCGCGGAAGGGAATACTCTCAACAAAAGGTCAAAGGCTTCCACTCCGTCCCCCAGCCACTGATCGACGCGGCCAGGGCCCGCATTATAGGCCGCCGCGGCGGCCAGTCGATTACCCTGGTAGCGCTGCAGCTTGTCGCGCAGGTAAGTGCTACCCAGGCGGATATTGAGCTCCGGGTCGAGTACGCCGTAGGGGCCAGGATCGCTAAGACCCAATTCGCGGCTGACTTGGCTGGCGGTACCGGGCATTAGTTGCATTAACCCACGCGCCCCGGCGGGTGAAAGGGCGTTAGTTGTAAGCGCTTTCGCGCCGCGTAATCGCCATCAACAAGTAGGGATCAACGCCCGTCATACGGCCCCAGTGCTGAAAGCTATCATGGTAAGCCTGAGGGAAGCGCCAATCCAAGGCATCCCACATTTCAGCGGCAATGGTGGTTTGAACCAGGCGCGCATGCCACTGCTGCTGTGCGGCATAGTCGGCGAGTGCTCGGGCCTGCTGCGGCGAACCGCTCTGTACCGCGTGGAGCCACTCGCTGTTGGTAAGACCGTCCTCGCCAATGCGTAGCAAAGCCTCGGTGCGCTGAACGGCGGGGAGTTGGGCAATACGTTGACGCGACGCTTCGTCAAAATGATTGCGTTCAAGGTTCAACTGATAGGGTTGGCCGAGCTTTTCTGCTGCCGCAAAGCCGTAAAACTGCGATCCTGAGCAGCCTGCTGATAGCGAGCTTCGGCGGCTTGCTGATTGCCAAGCTGCCCATTGGCGCGGCCTAGCCAGTACTGCCAACGGCTATTCTCCTGCTGATTGATGGGCATCTCAGCAATCCAGTGGATGACCCCGTTCCAGTCTCGGTTAGCCAGCGCATGGCGAACACGCAGCTCTAAAACGCGCTCGCTTTCAAGCGTTGGTAGTACGCTATCTACCCAGTTGAGCGTGCCCGGCACATTGCGCACCAGGGCATAAAAGGCCAGCTCCTCCTCAATGCTTTGGCGGTCGCTGGGGAGTAGGTTTAATCGCGGCGAGAGTGACTGCCAGGCGGCAAAGGCGGCTGGCGTATCTTCGCGGGTGTAGCGCTGCATGGCGGCCCGGTAGAAGCTTGCCGTGGCGGCACACTCTGGGCCCAGGCAGGAGGGTGCCTGAGTAATGGCGCTGCTGCGATTGCTGACGCTCTCCACCGTGTCAAGAGCCGTTTGCCACTGGCCACTTAATAGCCCGCCAAGGTAGCTTGAGAGGCGCGTTTCTCCTGCCTGCCAGGCGAGCATTTTGCGCTCCCAAATTGCCGGGGCGTCAATAGTGCCGTTGGCCCGCAGGCGCTCAAACAGCGGATCGCAGGCGTCAGGTTGAGAGCTGCCTACGCGCCATAAATCTAATCCTGCCTCGCTCGCCAACTGGGGTTGAGTCGTGAGCAGCGCCGTGTAGTAGTAACACTGGCGCGCGGTGCCCGCCGGTTCACCGTCAGCGACGGCGAGTAGATCGCTATAGCGCCCCGCGTGACCATACTTGGCAATCGCTTGACCACGAATCCAGCCTGCTAAGGGAGCGTCAGCGTATTGATCAATAAACTGCTGCACTCTGCTAGGGGAGACGTTCGGCAATTGCCCCCTTAAACGGTGGTACTCCACGTAGCCGCGTAGCGGGTGATCTGCAATTGAGCGCTCATCGACACGCGCCCACTGCTGCTCGCGGGCAGCGGCAAGGGCGTCGCGTAACTCACTGTCAGATGCCGCCCACGAAAGCGCAGGTAAGCTCGCCAGTAGTGCTGTACATAGCACTCGGGCGGTATGGCGAAATGGCGAAACCAACATGGTGCTCTCTCTCTATAAATCGGTGTCACTTAATCAGGGCCCTGAAGTAGCCCACGCAAATTGCGGTGCAACCGCTACACTGAACGAATACCAGCCGTCATGATCTGACAGCCTAGATACTCAAAGGATCTAATTTCGATGGCCCCATTATCCACTTGGTGGTTGCTGCGTCGACTCAAATCCCGCGTTTGGGCGACAAAACGTATTGTGCGCGCGTTAAAGCTGTTTATCCCCATGACCCGTGATGTGATCCGTGGTGAGTTTCGACCGATTCCCTGGTCGGCTTTTGGTATGATGGCATTAGCGATGGGCTATCTGGTAATGCCATTTGATCTGATTCCCGATTTTCTGTTGCTTATCGGTGTCGTTGACGATGTGCTGATTGTCGGCTGGCTGCTCAATCGCATCGACCAGCGCCTGGAAGGCTATCGGGCCTGGAAATATAGCGATCCCGACATGACGCCTTCTTAGCGGATCTCTTCTCTTAACGCTGTTTCTTCATCCCCGACTGCTTGAAAAAGCGCGGCTTAACCCCATATCAGGCTCACGATACGACTTTTATGCCCCTGCCCACTGGCGCAGGGGCAATTGACCAACGTGAGCCACAAGGGATAAGCGCATGACTACAGCTACCCACGAACAAGCGGCTGATAAATCAGCTAACCACGAAGAGACGCTAGGCTTTCAAACGGAAGTCAAGCAACTGCTGAATTTGATGATTCACTCCCTGTACTCCAACCGGGAGATATTCCTGCGCGAGCTGATCTCAAACGCTGCAGATGCCTGTGACAAGCTGCGCTACGCGGCGCTGGATAACGACGCGCTCTACGAAGGCGATAGCGAGCTGCGCATCGAAATCGAGCATGATAAAGAGGCCAACACCATCACCCTGCGTGATAACGGTGTGGGTATGAATCGCGAAGACGTGATTGCCAACCTGGGCACCATTGCGCGCTCCGGTACCGCTGAGTTTCTCAAGCAGCTCTCCGGTGAGCAGCAGAAAGACGCCAAGCTGATCGGTCAGTTCGGCGTTGGTTTCTACTCGGGCTTTATTGTTGCCGATGAGATTTCGGTGCGTACCCGCAAGGCGGGCACGCAGGCTTCCGAAGGCGTTGAGTGGCGCTCAAAGGGGGAAGGCGAGTTTACCGTTGCCGATATCGAGCGTGCCCAGCACGGTACGGAAATCACGCTGCACCTGAAAGAAGACGCCAAAGAGTTTGCCGACGACTACCGGCTGCAGGGCTTGGTGCGCAAGTACTCGGATCATATCGAAGTGCCCGTGCGCATGCCGAAAACCGAAACGGCCAAGGACGACGAGGGCAACCCCGTCGAGGGTAGTGAAGTGACTACCTGGGAAACCGTTAACGAGGCGACGGCGCTCTGGTCGCGCCCCAAGAGTGAGGTTTCCGACGATGAGTACAAGGCGTTCTACAAGCACGTTGCCCACGATTTTTCGGATCCGTTGACCTGGAGCCATAACAAGGTCGAGGGCAAGCTTGAGTATACCAGCCTGCTTTATGTGCCGGGTCGCGCACCCTTTGATCTGTTTGAGCGCGACGGTGCCCGTGGCGTTAAGCTCTACGTTCAGCGCGTGTTTATTATGGATGACGCTGAACAGTTCCTGCC
Organism: Vreelandella olivaria; assembly: GCA_004295565.1. Lineage (GTDB taxonomy): Bacteria > Pseudomonadota > Gammaproteobacteria > Pseudomonadales > Halomonadaceae > Vreelandella > Vreelandella olivaria. Next base: position 1,796,671 of record AP019416.1, read on the forward strand.
GCTTTATCTACGCTTTATCAAGGGCGTGCTGGATACCCGCGAGCTGTCGCTTAACGTCTCCCGCGAACTGCTTCAGCAGGATCCCAATGTAGATAAGATCAAATCGGCGCTGACCAAGCGCGGATTGGATATGCTCAAGAAGCTGGCCAAAGATAAAGAGCAGTATCAAACTTTCTGGAACACCTTCGGTAGCGTATTGAAAGAAGGGCCGGGTGAAGATCCCTCCAACCGCGAGAAAATCGCTGGCCTGTTGCGCTTTGCCTCTACCCATACCGATACGGCTGCCCAGGAGCATGCGCTGGCAGACTATGTTGAGCGCATGAAAGAGGGCAGCAGAAGATTTACTACGTGGTGGCGGATAGCTTCAATGCGGCCAAAAACAGCCCGCACCTGGAGATCTTCCGCAAAAAAGGCATCGAAGTGCTGCTGCTGTCTGACCGTATCGATGAGTGGCTGATGAGCCATCTCACCGAGTTCGATGGCAAAACCTTTGCCGATGTGGCCAAGGGCGAGCTTGACCTTGGCGATGTGGAAGACGAAGCAGAGAAGAAGGCGCAGGAAGAGACCGCTAAAGCCAAAGAGGATCTGGTGAAGCGTGTTAAAGAAGCGCTAAGCGATGGTGTGCAGGAGGTGAAAATCACCCACCGTCTGACTGATTCGCCCGCCTGCGTCGTGCTGCCTGAGCATGAGATGGGCTACCAGATGCGTCGTATCATGGAAGCGGCCGGTCAGCCGCTGCCCGAAGTAAAACCGATTCTGGAGCTTAATCCAGACCATGCGCTGGTGGCTCGCCTGGAGAGCGCTGAAGGCGACCTGTTTGGCCAGTTAGCGCATATACTGCTGGATCAGGCCATTATCGCCGAAGGTGGTCACTTGGATGACCCCGCCGCCTACGTGAAGCGTCTGAATAGCGTTCTGACGGCCTAATAATCTGCGCTGCGCTAACGACGACGGCCCGCTTGGTTAACCCCAGCGGGCCGTCTGTTTTGATAGAGTAGGGTAATACGTTCTGCAAGACTTATTGGGACACTATTATGATGGCTGAGCAGCAAACCACTGGTGCAGTGCCCGCCCGTGTGGCGGTACTGGGGGCGGTAGTTTTGGTACGGCGCTGGCGAGCATTGCCGCCGATAACGGCGCCCGGGTTCGTCAATGGATGCGCGACGAAACGCTGGTCACGCAAATTAATCAAGAGCATCGCAATGGGCGCTATCTGCCGCATTACGCAATGAATCCGGCAGTAGAAGCCTCGACCGACCTTAAAGCCGTGCTGGCAGATGCCGAGCTGGTGCTGATTGCCATTCCCTCAAAAAGCCTTTCGCAGCGTGGTGCAGGCGGCAAAAGCGTGGCTGAGACCCGAGCAGATACTGGTCAGTACCACCAAGGGAATCGAGCAGGAGGGCTTCCTGCTGATGAGCCAGGTACTCGAGCAGGAAACAGGTTTTAGTCACATTGGCGTGATTGCGGGCCCGAATCTGGCCTCTGAAATTGCCGATAAGCAGCTAACCGCGACGGTGATTGCCAGCGCGGATTCGCTTACCCGCACTCGCGTACAGCAAGTATTGGGCTGCCGTTACTTTCGGGTCTACGCCAGCGATGACCGCCATGGCGTTGAGCTGGGCGGTGCGCTGAAAAATATTTATGCGATTGCCGCCGGTATGGCGGCGGCGCTGGGGATGGGTGAAAACACCCGCAGCATGCTGATGACCCGCGCCTTGGCGGAAATGAGCCGCTTCGCCGTTGCCCAGGGGCTAACCCGATGACCTTTTAGGGCTGGCGGGGGTGGGGGATTTGATCGTTACCTGCTCGTCTAACCTATCGCGCAATTACCGGGTTGGCTACGCCATGGGCGAGGGGCGAACGCTGGAAGAGGCTGTCGATGCCCTTGGCCAGGTCGCGGAAGGGGTAAACACCGTTAAGCTGGTATGCGCTAAAGCGAGTGAAATGGGCGTTTATATGCCGCTGGCGGAAGGCCTTAACCATGTGTTGTTTGACGGCGTGCCGGCCCAGGAGATGGCGCGTACCCTGATGATGGGCGAACAGAGTAGCGACGTAGAGTTTATCTTGCCCCGTGAAGCCGTACAGCAGGCCCATCGGGATCAAGCTCCTTCTAACAACAGCGGAGGCAGCAATGCCTGATGTGCTGATTATGCGCCACGGTGAAGCGGCGCCGGGGTATCCGGATCAGGCGCGCCGATTGACGCCCCGCGGCGAGCTGGAAGCCGAAAAAATGGCGCGTTGGCTGGCGGAGCGTTTGGCAGCGGGGGAGCTGTGTATGCCGAGGATTTATGCCAGCCCCTATGCGCGGGCGCAGCAAACCGCCCAAAGGCTCTGCGATGCGCTGGAAACGTCGCTTGAAACGCTGGATTTTATCACCCCGGATGACGCACCGGGCGCGGTAAGCGACTGGCTGCTTGAGCAGCCTGAAGGCGCACCAATAATACTGGTCAGCCATATGCCGCTGGTAGGCGAGTTGGCGGGGTTATTGGTCGAGGGCAGCCCGGCCCAGGGTGTGGGCTTTCCAACCGCTGCCATCGCCGAGCTTGAGGCCGAGGTGTGGGCAGCAGGCTGTGCGCAGTTGAAGCGCTTTACCCAGCCCAGCCAGCTTTAAGAGCTAGGTGCCGCAACGAGCATAGTGAGATCGGAACAACCCTTCGCGGGGGCGCTGTTAACCCATCCATGGGCGCTACTTCTGTCATCTGACCGCCATGGATGGCGGAAATGCCGGAATTGTTGGGAACATTTTCCGGCCCTGACAAAAGACCCCCGCTACGGGTTGCTCCAATCTCGTCAGCAAAAAATTGAGATAGCACCCGTCTATTTGGTATTACAAAAGCGCGTCGAGCTTCTCTTTTAGCAAGCCATTGACCTGCTGCGGGTTGGCGGTGCCCCGTGATGCTTTCATCACCTGCCCCACAAAGTAGCCAATCATTTTGCCGCGTTTTTCCGGCTCCGAGTCACGGTACTGAGCGACCTGGGCAGGGCTGTCGGCGATCACCTGATCGATCATCGCTTCAATAGCGCCGGTGTCGGTTACCTGCTTAAGGCCTTTCGCGTCGATCACCTCGTCAGCGCTTTCACCCTGACCATTCCACAACGCCTGAAAAACCTCTTTAGCGGCTTTACCGTTAATGGTGTCATCCAGTACGCGGCTGATCAGCTCGCCTAGCTGGCGCGCTGATATCGGGCTATTGGCAATGCTCAGGCTTTCGCGGTTAAGCGCCCCGGAAAGTTCACCCTGTACCCAGTTAGCCGCCTGCTTGGCATCGCCGCACTCGCTATGCACCGCTTCAAAGAATTCAGCCATATCGCGACTGGCGGAGATCACGTTGGCGTCGTAAGCAGAGAGGCCCAGCTCATTCTGGAAGCGCTCGCGCTTATCCGCAGGCAGTTCGGGCAACTGGCCACGCAGATGATCCAGGTAGGCCTGGTCAAGCACCACCGGCAGCAGGTCGGGGCAGGGGAAGTAACGGTAGTCGTTGGCCTCCTCCTTGGTGCGCATGCTGCGGGTTTCATCGCGGTCTGGGTCGAACAGGCGGGTTTCCTGAACCACCGTGCCGCCATCTTCGATCAGCTCAATCTGGCGCTCTACCTCAAAGGCAATCGCGCGCTCGACAAAGCGGAAGGAGTTGACGTTTTTAATCTCTGCGCGGGTGCCAAAGGCTTCCTGGCCTTTGGGGCGTACCGAGACGTTCACGTCGCAACGCATGGAGCCTTCCGCCATATTGCCGTCGGAAATACCCAGGTAAGTCACGATGGAGTGAATTGCCTTGAGATACGCCGCGGCCTCTTTGGCGCTACGCATATCCGGCTCGGAAACGATCTCCAGCAGCGGCGTACCTGCCCGGTTCAAGTCGATGCCGGTCATGCCATGAAAATCTTCATGCAGTGACTTACCGGCATCCTCTTCCAGGTGGGCATGATGAATGCGGATACGCTTGGTGCTGCCATCTTCCAGGGTAATTTCAACCTCGCCAGGGCCGACGATGGGGTGGTACATCTGGCTGGTTTGGTAACCCTTGGGCAAGTCAGGGTAGAAGTAATTTTTACGGTCAAACACCGAGACTTCGGCGATATCTGCATGCACCGCCAGGCCAAACTGCACGGCCATGGCCACGGCCTGCTCATTGAGCACTGGCAGCACGCCGGGTAGGCCTAAATCCACCGCGCAGGCCTGGGTGTTGGGCTCCGCGCCAAACGCCGTGGAGGCGCCGGAGAATATTTTTGAACGTGTTGCGAGCTGAACGTGGACTTCAAGCCCAATCACGGTTTCCCATTGCATTAGGCGTACTCCTCGGCAAAGGCAGGACGTTGTAAGTGCCAGTCGGTCGCTTGCTGAAACTGGTGGGCGACGTTAAGCAACTGCGCTTCGGCAAAGTGGGTGCCCAGAATCTGCAGGCCGACGGGACGGCCGCCGGCAAACCCTGCCGGTACGCTAATGCCGGGGATGCCTGCCAGGTTCACCGCGATGGTGTAGATATCCTGCAGGTACATCGACACCGGGTCTTTTTTGGCACCCAGGTCAAAGGCCGGGGTGGGCGAGGCGGGGCCCATCAGCACATCGACGTCTTCAAAGGCGTCCAGGAAGTCCTGCCGGATCAGGCGGCGCACTTGTTGAGCCTTGGTGTAGTGAAGCCTTCAGAGAGCGTGTGGGTGCCGATGAGGATGCGTCGCTTCACCTCTTCGCCAAAGCCCTCTGCACGGGAGCGGGTATACAGGTCAATCAGATCGCTGGGATTGTCACAGCGATGACCGAAACGCACGCCGTCGTAGCGGGACAGGTTCGATGAGGCCTCGGCAGGGGCGATGACGTAGTAGGCCGGAATCGCATAGTGGGTATGCGGCAGGCTAACTTCGCGCACCGTAGCGCCTAGCGACTCGTAGACTTTGACTGCTTCGCGGACGGCTTTTTCGACTTCCGGTGCTAAACCATCGCCAAAATACTCTTTGGGCAGGCCGATTTTGAGGCCCGAGAGGCGCATTCAGGCCCTCCACGTAATCGGGTACGCCGCGGGCAACGCTGGTGGAGTCGCGGCCGTCATGGCCAGCGATGACGCCCAGCAGGTGGGCGCAATCTTCGGCGCTGCGTGCCATGGGGCCAGCCTGATCAAGGCTTGAGGCGTAGGCAATAATGCCGAAGCGCGACACCCGGCCATAGGTGGGCTTCAAGCCGGTGATGCCACAAAAAGCCGCGGGCTGACGAATCGAACCGCCGGTGTCGGTGCCCATGGCGGCGGGCACCAGGCCCGCCGCGACTGCTGCTGCGCTGCCGCCGGAGCTGCCGCCGGGCACCGCAGTGAGATCCCAGGGGTTTTGACCGGGCCGTAGTAGCTGTTTTCGTTGGAAGAGCCCATGGCGAACTCGTCCATATTGGTTTTGCCCAGGCTGATGGTGCCCGCCGCATTAAGTTTTTCCACAACGGTGGCGCTGTAGGGGCGATAAAATTATCCAGCATTTTCGAGCCGCAGCTGGTTTTTACACCCTGGGTACAAAAATATCTTTGAGTGCCAAGGGGATACCCGCCAGCCGCCCGGCGTTGCCCGCCGCTCGCGCTTTATCGGCGATTTCCGCCTGCTGCAGCGCCTGCTCGGCGGTCACGCTGATAAAACTATTCAGCTGGCCGTCAGCCTTTTCAATGCGCTGTAAATAGTGAGCGGCCAGCTCGCGGCTGGAAAACTCACCGCTTTTTAAGGCGGCTGCGAGTTGCGTTAAGGTTTTCATACATGACCCAGAAGCTCCGTTCAGGGGAGAAAAAAAATGGCAATAGTGGTGGCTTGATTAATGGTGCCTGCGCCGTTACGCAGCGTGCTACTCAATGCGTTTATTCAACGACGCGGGGCACGAGATACAGGCCATTTTCCACTGCCGGAGCACAGCGCTGAAAGGTGTCGCGCTGGTTGGTTTCCGTTACTTCATCGGCGCGCAGTCGCTGGGTCGCATCGAGCGGGTGGGCGAGCGGCGTCACGCCTTCGGTATCGAGGCTTTGTAGCTGGTCGACCATGTCCAGAATCCGGCTTAGGTCGTCTACAAAGCCGCTGGCTTGGTCATCGCTGACGGCGAGTCGGGCCAAGTGAGCAGCCCGGCGCACATGAGATTCTTCAAGCGCCATGATCGAGAATTCCTCGTTAACGTGATGGAACATAATCCGCTTTCAGCGGTATACATACCGATATCAAAAACGTCTTGTGTCGCAGACGTGGAAAATAGCCGCAAAGGTACCACATTTTGACCCCAACGGGCAGTGTTAGGCGCGACTCGTGCTTGCTGCCAAGGGGTTGCGGTGATACCGTTTGCATCCGCACAGGGTTCCCGGTCTGCACTAGGTAACAACATCCATGTTTAAACGTTTGAGGGGCTGTTTTCCAGCGATCTATCGATCGACTTGGGTACGGCCAACACACTGATTTATGTTCGCGGTCGCGGTATCGTGCTCGATGAGCCTTCCGTGGTTGCTATCCGCCAATCTGGCAATATGCGCAGCGTCGCCGCAGTTGGTACTGATGCCAAGCGAATGCTGGGGCGTACGCCGGGTAATATTACCGCGATTCGGCCGATGAAAGATGGCGTTATTGCCGACTTCACCGTCACCGAGCAGATGCTTCAGCACTTTATTCGTAAAGTCCACCAAAGCACCTTTCTTAACCCCCAGCCCCCGTGTGCTGGTGTGCGTTCCTTGCATGTCAACGCAAGTAGAGCGCCGGGCGATTCGTGAGTCAGCAGAAGGTGCCGGCGCCCGCGAGGTGTTCTTGATTGAAGAACCCATGGCGGCGGCGATTGGCGCAGGCCTTCCGGTCGATGAAGCGCAGGGGTCGATGGTGGTGGATATTGGTGGTGGTACCACTGAAATCGCGATTATCTCACTCAATGGCGTGGTCTACTCCGAGTCTATTCGGGTGGGTGGCGACCGTTTTGATGAGGCGATCACCGCTTACGTGCGTCGTCATTACGGCAGCCTGATTGGTGAGGCCACCGCCGAGCGCATCAAAGAAGAGATTGGCTGTGCCTATCCAGGCGGTGAGCTGCGTGAAATTGATGTGCGCGGCCGTAATCTGGCCGAAGGCATCCCACGCAGTTTTACGCTCAACTCCCACGAAACCCTGGAAGCGTTGCAAGAAACGCTGGGATCTATCGTGGCCGCGATCAAAAGCGCCCTTGAGCAGTCGCCGCCGGAATTGGCCTCAGATATTGCCGAGCGTGGCTTGGTATTGACGGGCGGTGGGGCGCTGTTACGCGACCTGGACAAGCTGATCGCTGAAGAGACAGGGCTGCCGGTGATCGTTGCCGAAGACCCGTTGACCTGCGTTGCTCGCGGCGGTGGTAAAGCGCTGGAGATGATTGATCAGCACACCTTTGAGTTGCTGTCGAGCGACTAATCGCAGCGGTTAATTGCGGGGGGATTGCCTATTAAACCGCTGTTTTCGCACGGGCCACTGCCGGGCTACCGGCTGTTTTTTTGCGTCCTGGCCGCCAGTGCATTGATGTTTGTCGACCTACATTTTACCCGCATGGAGCAAGTGCGTGCGCAAATGTCGATGGTCGTTGCCCCAATTCAATGGGTTGTTAGTGTGCCTAGCGACCTGTTGAATTGGGGGTCACTTGCGCTCTCCGATCAACAGGCCTTGGTGGATGAAAACCGTCGCCTGCGCGAGCAGATTCTTACCCTTTCTCATCGTGGTCAGCGGTTGGCAAATCTGACCGCGGAAAACAGCGAGCTACGTGAGTTGTTGAGAGCAGCAAAGCGCCGTGATATTCCCTATATCACAGCTGAGCTGCTGTCGCTGGATAATGACCCCTTTAGTCACCAAATGGTGGTTAATCGTGGCCATCGTAACGGCGCCTACGTGGGGCAGCCGGTGATCGATGCCTCGGGTTTGGTGGGGCAAATTACCGCAGTTTCTGCCTACTCCAGCCGGGTATTGCTGTTAGCCGATGCCAGTCATGCTTTACCGGTTCAGTTGAATCGCAATGGGCTGCGCTTTATCGTCCAAGGGACGGGGCGTTACAGCAGTGTTAACGTGATGTACGTGCCGGATACGGCGGACATCCGTGAAGGCGATTTATTGACCACATCAGGCTTGGCGGGGCGCTTTCCACCGGGTTATCCAGTGGCGCGTGTTACCGAGGTCTATCACGATCCTGGCCAGCCTTTTGCGCGCGTGACGGCTGAACCCATGGCTCAACTGCAGCGCTCGCGTCACTTCTTACTCCTTTTCCGCCTCCGCGAGCAGAAGTGGATGAACACGCCTGGGATGAAACGCTGGATATCTCATCAGAGGCTTTAAGCTCTTCGCTTGAGCTCGCTAGTCCCGATCAAGAGGTGCCCTGATGCCACGTGCACCGGTTGTGCCAATTTTGGTTATTTGGCTAAGTCTATTGCTGGCGTTGTGTTTGCAAGTCATGCCGCTGGCGGATGGCTGGCAGGTATATCGTCCTGAGTGGCTGGGGCTAATGCTAATCTACTGGTGTATGCGCACCCCCGACAGAGTCGGCGTTTTTCACGGCTTTGTGCTGGGCATTTTAATGGATTTGATCGAAGGCACCGCGCTAGGCCAGCATGCGCTCATCTACGCGCTCTTGGCATTTCTCTGTGCTCTGGTCTATCCCCGCTTTCGGGCCTACTCGCTGGTACAGCAGTCGGCACTGGTGCTGGTGCTGCTGGGCTTGATGCAGCTAGTTGCCCAGTGGCTGCGCACTATCGTGGGTGACTTTTCGATTCATTTAGCCTTTTGATACCTGCGCTGATCAGTGGGTTACTGTGGCCGTGGCTAGCGACGATGTTTCAAGCCTTAGAACGTCGGTTGGCTGCCTCATGACTGCGCCTGTTTTGTGCTTGGCGTCTGCGTCTCCCCGTCGTCGGGACTTACTCGCATCCATTGGTGTGCCGGTGACGGTTCACCCTTGTGATATCGACGAAACACCGCTGGTTGGCGAGTCGCCTCACGCCTATGTGCAGCGCCTAGCGGTTGCCAAAGCCGAGGCGGCTGCCCCTTAACCGATCTGCCTACGCTAGGTTCAGATACCGCTGTGGTGGTCGATGGGCGTATTCTAGGTAAACCGGCGGATTTTGATGAGGGCGCCGAGATGCTGCGGCTGCTTTCAGGGCGGACTCATGAGGTGCTTACCGCTGTAGCGGTGAGTGGGCCGGCGGGGATGCTCTCCTGCTGTGTGGCCACCCAGGTGACCATGCGTGAAATAAGCGCAGATGAAATCACAGCCTATTGGCGCACCGGCGAGCCGGTCGATAAAGCTGGCGGCTACGCAATACAGGGATTAGCGGCCATATTTGTAAAACAGATTCAAGGCAGTCACTCGGCAGTGGTAGGGCTACCGCTGTTTGAAACGACGCACTTGCTATGCCGACAGGGAGTGCCTATCTGGCGGCGCGTTTAATTCCCTTGAATAGAGGGCGTCGCCGCCTGTATCGCTGGCAAGGAATACGTCAACCAACAAGGAATTTTGCATGAGCGGTGAAGTTCTCATCAATTTAACGCCAATGGAGACCCGCGTCGCGCTGGTAGAAAATGGCGTTTTGCAAGAGGCACTGATCGAGCGTTCCCGTCGGCGTGGCATTGTGGGCAATATTTACAAAGGCAAAGTGGTTCGCGTGCTGCCTGGTATGCAGGCTGCCTTTGTTGATATTGGCTTGGAACGGGCGGCGTTTATTCATGCCCACGAAGTGATGCCGCCCGGCACACCGCTCGATGAGCAGCAGACCATCGGCCAGTTGCTTCATGAGGGGCAGGCGCTCGTGGTGCAGGCCACCAAAGACCCCATTGGTAGTAAGGGCGCGCGATTAACCACGCATCTGTCGATCCCTTCGCGCTATTTAGTGTATATGCCGGATTCGCCGCATCATGGGGTTTCCCAGCGTATCGAAGATGAGCGCGAACGCGAGCGCTTAAAAGCCCTGCTGGATAGCAGCGTGGCGGAACAGACACTGGAAGTGACGGGAGGCTTTATTGTTCGTACTGCTGCGGAAGGCGTCGGTGACGAAGAGCTAAAAGGCGATATGCACTTTCTGCTGCGGCTGTGGCGCAAGGTCAGCGAACGTAAGGCAACTGCGACACCACAAAGCGTCATTTATGATGATTTACCGCTGTTTATGCGCACGTTACGCGATGTAATGCGTGACGATATCGAAAAAGTGCGTATCGATTCACGGGAAAATTTCGTCAAGCTGGTCGAGTTCGCCGAAGAGTTTATGCCCGATGCGGTTGAGCGGATTGAGTACTACCCCGGCGAGCGACCCATCTTTGACCTCTACAGCGTCGAGGATGAGATCCAGAAAGCCTTGGGGCGTAAAGTACAGCTGAAATCCGGTGGCTATCTGGTGATTGATCCCACCGAGGCAATGACCACTATCGATGTCAATACCGGTGGTTATGTCGGTCATCGCAATCTTGAAGAGACCATTTTCAAAACCAACCTTGAAGCCGCCACGGCGATTGCCCGCCAGCTTAGGCTGCGTAACCTGGGCGGCATTATCATTATCGACTTTATCGATATGATTGATGTCGAGCACCAGCGGCAAGTGTTACGTGTGCTTGAGAAAGCGTTAGAGCGCGACCACGCCAAAACCAAGTGTACTGGGGTCACGGAGCTTGGCCTTGTCCAGCTTACCCGTAAGCGAACCCGGGAAAGCCTGGAGCAGACGCTCTGCGAAGCGTGCCCCACCTGCAGTGGTCGGGGCACGCTTAAAACGCCTGAAACCGTCTGCTACGAAATTTTCCGTGAGATTCTGCGCGAAGAGCGTGCCTACAGTGCTGAAACCTATATGGTGCTTGCGTCGCAGCCCGTTGTTGATCGCTTACTAGATGAAGAGTCAGCGGCGGTGGCCGACCTGGAGACGTTTATCAATAAAACCATCCGCTTTCAGGTTGAGCAGCACTATTCCCAAGAGCAGTACGATATTGTGCTGATGTAACCATGCCTACTCGTTCGCTGGTGCGTTGGAGTTTGCTAATCGTCGCCTGGTTACTAGGCAGCGCTGCTGTACTGCTGTTGCTGATGCGCTTGGTGATTAGCCAATCCGATGCCCTTACCCCCCGTATTGAAGCGCTGATTGAAGCGCGTATTGGCGTGCCGGTCACTATTGAGCATCTCTCGCTTTCTCTGGCTCGGAACGACCTGCTGCTGCGTCTTGACGGCGTAAACGCGGAAACCCCAGAGGGCCAGGCGCTGTTTTCCCTTGAGCATGCGGGACTGCGTTTGGATACCTGGGCGTCGCTGGTCAATATGGCACCCATTTTTAGCGATGCCCGCATTAGTGGTACCGAGTTTCATCTCTATCAAGGCACTGGAGCGGCTTGGCAGTGGCCCGAGCCCGCTGAGCTACTGCTCTTGATGGCGCCTGATCCTGAAGTGGATCTGGCGACCATCGATGACTGGGCGGGGTTGATCTTGCGCCAACGCCTGTGGGTGGAAGACACGCGCGTGGTGCTGCATGGCAAGCAGGATACCGTGCTGCTGCATGCCCAAACACTGTTATTGACTGGTGATGAGCGGCGTACACGATTGGAAGGGGCTATCAATATTGCCCAATCGTTACAGCAGGCGCGCGAAGTGGCGCTGCCGGCGGCTGAAATGAAAGTTGAAATGCAGCCTGGAAAACATGGCTTTAGCGACTTTTCGGCTGCGCTACAGCTGGATATTCAGCTTGATCAGTTAGTCGTTCTGGCAGATATGTTCCGACCTGATCACGCGGCCTATTTGGAGCAGGCCGGCGGCAGTGCTCGGCTGTGGGGACGCTGGAGCGCCGGACGTCTCGAAGAAGCCCGGGTGGCGGTCGACGTTCCACAATTGACGCTCCGTCATAATGTCCAGTACGCGGTATTAAGGGACATTGAAGCCAATGGCCTGTGGCAGCGGGATGGTGATGGAGGCGAGGCGTGGTTAAGCGGCGATGCGGATAGCGTGGAGTGGGCCCAGCCCCCGGCGGTAGCGTTGGGCCAGCTTTGCCACGCCACTGGCACGCTACGCACCAGCCGGGAGAGTGGGAAGTTCGCACCAGTGCCTTTGAACTCGCCTCGCTGACCGCTTGGCGCGATTATGTGTTGCTACCTGAGTCCGTTACGCGGGTATTGCAAACTCTTGCCCCCCGGGGGCAAGTCGAGGGGTTGCATGTCGGACAGCAGGATGGTCACTGGGGGTGGACGCAGCACTAACCGGCGTGGAAGTTTCGCCGTGGCAGCAGGCGCCCGGTGGCGGCCCGCTGGATGCCTGGGTGCAGGCGCGGGATTTTCGCGGTCGCGTGCTGTTTAGCAGTAATGGCGAAAGTACCCTCTATTTTCCCGAGTTTTTGCCGCCCCATGCAGCTGCGGCGCGCTGAAGGGGAAGTAGAATGGGTATACGACGGCCCTAACACCATGGTGAGCGGCAAGCGGTTAAGCGTTGATTGGGACGGTGCACAGATTTCCGGTGGTTTTGGTTTAGTGACCGGTAATCAGCGCGGGCATTTTGGCTTAGAGCTGGACTTCAGTGACGTAGATGCCCTTGAGCGCCCGCTGGCCCAGTGGCTGCCGCTAAGTGTCATGGATGAGGAGCTTCGCGAATGGTTGCTCAATGATATTGGCGGCTATGTCAGCAAAGGCTCGCTGCAGTTAAGCCAGCCGCTAGGCGCAGGAGCCACTGCCGAAGACTTTACCGCGACGCTCGCGCTGGCGGTATCGCAAGGGCATTTGCCGATTGCCCCAGGCTGGCCGCGCCTTGACGATGTCGAGGGGCGTCTTAAGTGGCAAAACCGAGTGTTGGAGGCTGAGATCGATAGCGCTCAGAGCCATGGCGTCACGGCTTCAGAGGGCGAGGTAGTGATGGAGGATGAGACGCTCAATCTTTCGGGGCAATTACAGGCAGATGGGCCAGCGCTGGTGTCGTTTTTACAGGCAATGCCCGAGATTGATCTGTCACAGTTGAGTGATTTGCGGGTATCGGGAGACGTTAATGGCGATATTGCGCTGTCGTTACCGTTACAAAATCCCGAGGCGCTTCAGCTGGAGATCAATGCCCGGCCGCGTTTCTCGCAAGTGGTTTATCAGCCGCTCGATCTACGTCTTCAATCGGTTGAAGGGGATCTCGCCTGGCTCCAGGATGGGGAAAGTTCAGGTCTTGTCGGTGCGGCTAGAGGGCAGTTGCTGGGGGGGCTATCAACGCAGATATTGATACTCAAGGTGACGGCATACAACTGAACGGAAGTGTCGCCACCGCTGCGCTTTTTGGACTTGCGGGGTTGGGTAATCAAGGGCGTATGCCGCTAGAAGGGCCGCTAGAGTGGCGGGGCAGCGTCGTCCTAACGCCAAAGCCCACTCTGCGCTTGGAGAGCCGCTTACTCGGTGTCACCAGCCATCTACCCGAACCCTTTGCAAAACGCCACAGCAGGCATGGCCCTGGACATTAACCGCCGATATGGACACACAGCGTATCGAAAGCCGCCTCGCTGATATTGCTTCTGCACGACTGCAACAGCTTAACGGCTCGCTTGCCGGGACGTTAAATTTAGGCAGCCGGGCGGAGCGCCTACCGACTGGCCCTCCCAGCCTGGGGTGAGTATCGACGCTGCCGTACCTCGAATTGACCCGCTAGCGTGGCAGCAGGCGATTGCACCGCTAATGGCAGGCGGAACACCCAGCACGTCTGGCGAAGGCACGCAAATGCCGTTGACGGTCTCGCTAGCTACCCCTGTGTGATTTACCAAAGGGAGTGTTTAGGCAGTCTTAACGCCTCGGGCAATATGAGCGACGGCCGGGTGGATTTGGGCCTAAGCGGTAACCTGGTTACCGGTCGTTTAAACTACGATGCTCAATCACCGCAACCGTTAGATATGGCCATTGAAGCGCTGGCGCTTGATCGCTTGCTTGCGTTAGCCAATGTCGAGCATGACAGTGACGCACCGATGCCAGACTCATGGATGGAGTCGGTCGAAACGCAGCGTAAGGAGCCTGTGGCCATTCCTGATTGGCTCGCCGACGTGCCTAATGGTCGACTCCGCCTAGCCGAAATTGCCATGGGGTCGCGCCGCTTCGGCCCTTTAACCGCCTACTGGAAAACCGATGGCGAGCGTTTCTCGCTGACGCCTGTTGGCTTAACTCTGGGTCAGCTCTCAGCGCGTGGCGAGCTGCACTGGGAGGGGGACGCCGTTTCCAGCCATACCCGCGCGGACATTACGATTCAGGGCGGGGATATCGGCACCGCCCTTGAGCGCCTAGACCAGCCGGTGGCCATGCGTAGCCGTAGTACCGATGTGGCCGCTTCGCTAGACTGGCCGGGGCGCCTTGGCAGTTGGAGTTAAGCCGCTCGGATGGCACTATCAGTACCGACATTCGTGATGGCCGCTTTGTCACTCTGGAATCGGCACCTGCGCGTTTAATCGGCTTGCTCAATTTCGATAATATTTTACGTCGCCTGCGCTTGGATTTTTCCGACGTTACCGGCCGTGGCACTGCATTTGACCGTGTTAAGGGGACGGCTGATGTTACCGGTGGGCTGCTGACGCTACGCGGGCCATTGCAAATTGATGCCCCGGCCACCACCCTAACGCTGACCGGCAGTGCCGATCTGGTGACCCGTGAACTCGACCAGCGGCTTGGCGTCACACTACCAGTAACACAAAGTTTGCCGATTGCGGCGATTGCCGTTGGCGCGCCCATCGTGGGTGGCGCACTGTTCCTTGCCGACCAGCTGTTTGGCGACGCACTGGATCGTGCCACGACACTCCATTATCGCGTGCGAGGTTCTTGGACTTCGCCGCAGGTTACTTTAGAAGGCCCCCAATGACCGCATATAAAAGTGATGTAGATACGGCTGCCGCCATTCTTTTGACCCCTGGAGGTCTCGATTTAGAGGCCTTGGAAACGGGGCTGGGCTACGCCATGGGCGCGGGCATTGACTATGCAGACCTCTATTTCCAGCGTACCTGGCAAGAGGGCTGGGTACTGGAAGATGGCGAGGTAAAAGAGGCCAGCTACAGTATTGACGGTGGCGTCGGCGTGCGCTCACTGGCAGGTGAAAAAACCGGCTTTGCCTACTCCAACCAGATTACCGCCGATGCGCTAATGGACACCGGCCGCACGGCGGCGGGCATCGTCCGCAGCGGCCAACGTCTGCCTGGGCAATTGGTTCGCCCGGTTTCCGCCATGTCGCGCTATGAGGGAATCGACCCTCTGGCCGGGCTAAGCGCCGAAGACAAAGTCGCCATGTTAAAACAGGCTGACAAAGTCGCTCGTGCTGCAGACCCGAGCATCAGTCAAGTGAGTGCTTCCCTATCAGGTACCTACGAGGTGGTGCTGGTGCGGGCCAGCGATGGCACCTTGGCGGCGGATATTCGCCCGCTGGTGCGCTTTAATGTCAGCGTTATCGCGGTAAAGAATGGCCGACGTGAGCGGGGCAGTGCGGGCGGCGGCGGCCGTTACTCCATGGCTAAACTGCGCGATGACCAAGTTGCCGAGCAGTACGCTAAAGAGGCGGTGCGCCAGGCGCTGGTCAATCTGGAAGCTGTCGATGCACCCGCGGGGCAAATGCCCGTGGTGCTGGCGTCGGGGTGGCCGGGGATTCTGCTTCATGAAGCCGTCGGACACGGTCTGGAAGGGGATTTCAATCGTAAGGGCAGTTCCGCGTTTGCTGGCAAGATGGGCCAACGCGTTGCTGCTAAAGGGGTGACCATTGTCGATGATGCAACGCTGGCGGATTGTCGTGGCTCCATGAGCGTGGATGACGAGGGCACCCCAGGGCAATACACGCCGCTTATCGAAGACGGCATTTTGACCGGCTATATGCAGGACAAACTCAATGCCCGGCTAATGGGTATGGCGCCCACAGGCAACGCACGGCGTGAATCTTTGCGCACTTACCCATGCCGCGTATGACCAATACCGTCATGCTAGCGGGCCAGGATGAGCCTAGCGATATTATTAAAAGCGTTAAGCGCGGTATTTACGCGGTGAGCTTTGGTGGTGGGCAGGTGGATATCACCTCGGGCAAATTTGTCTTCTCCGCTAGCGAAGCCTACCTGATTGAAGATGGTAAGGTGACGGCGCCGGTGAAAGGGGCCACCTTGATTGGTAACGGGCCGGAAGCGATGCAGCGTGTCTCCATGATTGGCCACGATATGGCGCTGGATACCGGCATCGGTGTGTGTGGTAAAGAGGGCAGGGCGTGCCGGTGGTGTCGGCCAGCCCACCCTGAAATTGGATGAGCTGACCGTCGGCGGCACGCAGTCTTAATGAGCCGCCTTTAAAGAGAGCGTTTCGCGCAGGTGCTTGAATAGCTTGCGCGAGCTGGTGGGTGGTTTGCCCTGCTCGCGTTCCCGCTGGGCGTTGCGAATCAATTGACGCAGGGTTTGGCGGTCGGCATCGGGGTGCTCCGCCATAAACAGGTCGACAGCAGGATCGCCCTCATCAATTAAGCGTTCCCGCCATTTTTCCAGGCGATGAAACGCGTGGTCGCGCTGCTCCTGTTCCTGATCGATGGAATCGAACACGGCTTGAATGGCGGTGAGATCCTCTTTACGGATTAACTTGCCGACATACTGCATATGGCGGCGGCGACCTTCGTGGGAGCGAATGCGCGAGGTTTCCTCGATAGCGCGCAGCATATCGTCAGAGAGGGGGAAGCGGGCGCGTTCCGCCGGTCGCATGGCGATTAAGGTTTCCCCAAGTGCCTGTAAGGCATGCATTTCGCGTTTGAGTTGCGACTTGCTAGGGCGTTCTTCCTGCTCTTCTGTTTCTACGGGATCGGGACGTTGCTTACGCATAGTGTGACTCACAGACAAGATTCGTGGCGGCATTATACCAGCTGCGAGTACAACATTGATTCACCGAAGAGACTCTCTTGAAAGACATTCAGTTGAGAGACATTCGGTTGAAAAAGAGCCATATGGCACAGGCATTTGATGCATCCGCGCAGCAGTCGCTTTTGACCGCGCGCGCCGAAGAGGCGCTAGCACTGGCGAAGCGCTTGGGCGCTGATGCTGCCGAAGTGGGTGCAAGCGTTGACCAGGGCATCGGCATCAGCGTGCGCCTTGGCGAAGTTGAAACGGTTGAGTTATCCCGCGACCAGGGCATAGCCGTCACGCTTTACGTGGGACAGCGTAAAGGCAGCGCTTCTTCCACCGATGCCAGTAGTGCTTCGATTCAGGCAGCCGTAGAGAAAGCGCTCTCGATTGCCCGCTATACCGGCGAAGACAAGGCCGCAGGGCTGGCCGATGCCGCGCTGATGGCTACCGAGCTGCCCGATCTTAAAGTGCACTACCCCTGGGCGCTCACTACGGACGAGGCGATCGAGCTGGCGCTTGCCTGCGAGCAGGCGGGGCGTGACGTAGAAGGTATCTCACAGTCAGATGGCGCGTCTCTCTCCAGTGGCGAAGGGGTGCGCGTTTATGCCAATAGCCACGGCTTTTAGGTACCCAAAAGGGCAGTAGCCACTCGCTTTCGTGCATGCTGATAGCTCAAGACACCAGCGGTATGCAGCGCGACTACGACTATACTTCTGCCCGCGACCCCAAGGCGCTGCGTGACCCCGCGGAGGTAGGGCGCGAAGCCGCAGTTCGCACGCTGCGCAGGCTTGGCGCTAAACGCCCACCCACGGGCACCTTCCCGGTGCTGTTTGACCCCTCGCTGGCCAGCGGGTTAATCGGTCACCTTCTCAGTGGATTGGCCGGTGGTGCGCTCTACCGCCAGGCCTCGTTTTTGTGTGACCGGCTCGGCACACCGCTGTTTCCCGACTGGTTTAGCCTAGAAGAGCGACCGATGGAAATTGGCGCCATGGCCAGTTCGCCGTTTGATGGTGAGGGCGTGCAAACGCGTAATAATCGCTTTATCGACCAGGGACGCATTGCCAGCTATATGCTCTCTTCCTACAGTGCTCGTCGCCTTGGCATGCATACCACCGGCAATGCCGGAGGGGCGCGTAATGTGCGTTTAGCGGCGCCACTGCAATCACGCGACAGTCTGCTGCAGGAGATGGGGCGGGGGATTTGGGTGACTGAGTTGATGGGCCAAGGTGTCAACGGCGTCACCGGCGATTACTCACGCGGTGCCGCAGGCTTTTGGGTCGAAAACGGCAAGGTGCAGTACCCCGTTGAAGAGTTCACCATTGCCAGTAACCTGGAGCGGATGTTCACTGGCCTCGTCGGTATTGGTGATGACACCGATACCCGCGGCAGTGTTCACACGGGTAGCTGGTTGATTGATGCCATGACCGTGGCGGGTGACTAGCAAGCACAAGCGACGGCTACTGATCCTCCCTCAAAGCGGGCGTCGAACAGCGCTTGAATCGCTTCAAGCGCCTGTTCGGCATCATCGCCTTCGGCATTGATCTTCAGCTCGGTACCGCAAGGGGCTGCCAGCATCAGCAACGACATGATGTTGGCGGCGTCCGCGACCTGATTCTGCTTGTAAACATGTATTTTAGCCGAAAACTGTTGGCCGCATTTGACCAGTTTGTCGCCGCGCGAGCGTGTAGCCCGCGTTGATTGGTGAGTGTGAGTGTTCGTTCTGGCACCCTGGTTCCTTTTCGCCGAGTGGTGTCATTAATGGATAGACGCGTTTAAGAGGTCTCTGGCCGTTCGTTAGTTGGAGTAGAGCTGATAAGGGTGGCGGCTGACTGCTTGCTTAAGGTGAAGTGTAACCCCAGCTCGCGGTGGCGAAGTTGAACTTCGCCCATGCAGGGAGCCAATTTTTCCGCTAACTTCTCGACCATATAAACCGAACGGTGCTGGCCACCGGTGCAGCCAATCGCGATGGTCATGTAGCTACGCTGGCTATTTTGGTAAGCGGGTAGCCAACGCTCAAGCCAGCCCAGAATGTCATTGCTCATGGCGTCAACGATCGGGTAGCTGCTTAGAAAAGCCACAATGTCAGCGTCGCGACCTGTGAACTGGCGCAGCGTCGGATCCCAATAAGGGTTCGGCAGGCAGCGCACATCGAAAACCAAGTCAGCGTCTAACGGCACGCCGCGTTTGTAACCAAACGACTCAAGCGTCAGCGTAAGCTTATCGCTCCGCTGATGCGCGACCTGGTCGGTAATGCGACGGCGTAAATCGTGTACCGATAGCCGAGAGGTATCGATCAACAGATCGGCCAGATCGCGAATATCCTCCAGCGTCTCCTCTTCTTTGTTGATCGCCTCTTCCAGCGTCATCTCACTATCCCGGGTTAGCGGATGGCGTCGCCGAGTCGCGGAGTAGCGCTCAAGCAGTATGCGCGCATCGGTGGTCAGGTAGATAACCTGGAAGTCGATTTTACGCTGGCGTAGCTCTTCCAACAAAGCGGGCAGGCGTTCTAGCGCGCCTGGCAAATTACGCGCATCAATGCTGACCGCCAAATGGGTGCGGTCACCCTGGTCGCGTATTTCGTCAACCAGCGATCCCAGCAGCATGGCGGGAAGGTTATCAATCGCGTAGTAGCCAAGATCTTCCAGCGCCTGTAGAGCGATAGATTTACCTGACCCGGAGCGGCCGCTAATGATCACCAGTTGCATAGAGTCTCTCTTTGCCTTGGTCAAGCTGCGTTGAGGGGGGAGCGAAACATAAACCTGCCCTGACAAGCTTAAACAGGTTTTAAGGCCGGTTAGGCGGCTGATTGCTCACGGATTTTGGCAGTGATGAGCTCAAGTAATTCGCGCTGACTGGCTGCTTTACGCAGTTGCTGCCGTGTATCCGCATCATTCATGATGGTCGCGACTTGGCCGAGCAATGAAAGGTGCGTGTCATCCGCTTCTTCGGGTACCAGCAGGACAAACACCAGGTCTACCGGGTCGCCGTCGATAGCGTCAAAATCAATCGCTTCTGACAGTTTTAAAAAACCAGCGATAGGGGCTGTGCAGTGGGGCTACGCGCATGAGGGATAGCCACACCGTTACCAATACCCGTACTGCCTAAGCGCTCACGGCCGATTAAACGGCTAAACACTTCTTGGCTGTCCAGGCTGGGTATATTTTGGGCAATAAAGGTGCTGTAAAACTCCAGCACCCTTTTTTGCTGCCCCCGGGTACGTCAAACAGAACGCGCTCCGGGGGGAGTATGGTTTCAACGTCATTGAATTAACGCACGCCTGCGCCTTGGGCGCGAGCTTGTGCTTTTTCCTTGTGTTTAACGAGTTGACGGTCGATTTTGTCCGCTAGGGCGTCGATAGCGGCGTACATATCACTGTCCATGGCTTCTGCATGTAAATCCGCGCCTGCGGCGTGCAGCGTACAGGCGGCCTGCTGGCGCTCTTTCTCCACTGATAAGGTGACTTGCACCGTGGTTATATTGTCGTAGTGGCGCTCTACACGCTCAAGTTTTTCGTTGACATAGTCACGCAAGGCGTCAGTCAGTTCTACGTGATGACCAGTGATATTAACTTGCATTGACGTACTCCTTATCCATCGGACTGTACTTCGATTGTAACCCTTTTGCCGCGTTGCAAAGCCCTTGTCGAGAGTTTCCTTAAACGGCATCAGGGTCTAGCGTAAACGGCGTCGTTCGCTGGAGGAGGGGATGCCCATGGCTTCACGGTATTTAGCTACCGTGCGACGCGCCACCTGCACCCCCCTTCGCCTAATAGCGTGACTAAACGGCTGTCAGAAAGCGGTTTGCCAGGAGGCTCCTCTTGAATGAGTTTTTGAGTCGCGCGCGGATGGCGGTACTGGAGTGGCTGTCGCCATCCTGACTGCTCACTTGGCTGGAGAAAAAGTACTTGAGCTCGAATACGCCGCGTGGGGTATGAATATATTTCTGCGTCGTTACCCGTGAGATAGTCGATTCGTGCATCTCAACGGCTTCAGCGATATCAGCCAGTATTAATGGCTTCATGGCTTCCTCGCCGTGCTCTAAAAAGCCAATCTGGCGGGTGATGATTTCGCGACCCACCCGCAGCAAGGTGTCGTTACGGCTGGAGAGACTCTTGATCAGCCAGCGCGCTTCCTGTAAGTGCTCTTTGAGAAACTGGTTGTCATCGCTTTTGTCCGCACGCTTAATCAGGCTGGCGTAGTCGGGCTGAATACGCAGCCGGGGCAGGGCCTCAGGGTTGAGTTCTAAGTGCCAGCCTTCGTTATCGTGGCGGACGACTAAGTCAGGGGTCACATAGCTGTCGTCGGTGTCGCCGTAGGCGCTGCCTGGGCGAGGATCCAGGCTGCGAATCAGTAGAATGACATCGGCCAACTGTTCGTCGTCAAGCCCTAGACGGCGTTTCAGCAGCCGCATGTCATCCTTGCCGAGCGCTTCAAGAAACTGACGCACCAGGCGGCGGGCGGGTACCAGCAGCGGCGTATCGTCGGGAAGGGCGGCTAGCTGCAGCATCAGGCATTCACGCAAATCGCGGGCAAATATGCCGGTCGGCTCAAACTGCTGTAGCTTAAGCAGTGTGGTTTCCACTTCCCGCTGACTAAGCCCATCAATACCCTGGGCTCGTAGGCCTTCACGGATATCATTAAGCGGCTGAGTCAGGTAGCCGTTAGCATCTAGTGCGTCGATTAAACTCTCCGCGACAAGCTGCTCGCGGGCGCTAAAATCGGTCATGGCAAGCTGCCACAGCAGGTGCCCATGTAGGCTCTGCCCGGCCGCCTGACGCTCGAAATCGGGGCCTTCGCTGCTGCTGCCCCCCTGGCTACCCATATCTTGATAGGTATCGGACCGTCGCTATCTACCGAGAGCTCCGTAGGGATGCTCTCTGACCACTCTTCTTCCTTAGGCTCGCTGACAGCCTGCTCACTAAATTCATCCTCCTGCTCCAGCATGGGATTGGCATCAAGAGCCTGCTGAATTTCTTGACGAAGATCCAGCGTCGAGAGTTGCAACAGCGCAATCGCTTGTTGCAACTGGGGCGTCATGGTCAGCTGTGTGCCGATACGCAGTTGGAGAGAAGCTTTCATGACCATCTGAGAACCACTCGTTAATCAGAATGCTCCACACTAGTGCGAGTGAGTGCCAGGTGCAAGTGCAATAAGCATGCCATTGGTAGTAAAGTCGTTGTAAGGCGCTATTTAGGGGTGAAAAAATACCCTTAGAAGAGAAAATAAGTTTAGAGGCGAAAATCAGCGCCCAAATAAACATCCCTTACTTTCTGGTTGGTAAGAATGGAGGCTGGCGAGCCGCTGGCAATGATTTGCCCATCACCGACGATATACGCAATATCGCAAATATCCAGGGTTTCACGCACATTGTGGTCGGTGATCAGTACACCGATATGGCGCTGCTTCAGCGCACGGATGATGGTTTTAATCTCGCCTACCGAAATAGGGTCGACGCCGGCAAAGGGCTCATCCAGTAAAATAAAGGCAGGATCCGTGGCCAGCGAGCGGGCAATTTCGACTCGCCTGCGCTCACCGCCTGAAAGGCTCATGCCGAGATTGTCGCGAATATGAGTGATATGAAAGTCTTCGAGCAGCGCTTCCAGGCGCTGTTCCCGCTCGCTGCGATTAAGCTCTTTGCGGGTTTCGAGGATTGCCATAATATTATCGGCAACTGAAAGTTTGCGGAAAATAGACGCCTCTTGAGGGAGGTAGCCGATGCCCGCCGTGGCACGCTCGTGCATGGGGGCGCGGGTTAAGTCCCTGTCGTCGATGCCCACTTTGCCAGCGTCGGATTTTACCAGCCCAACAATCATATAGAACGAGGTGGTTTTGCCTGCACCATTTGGGCCCAGGAGGCCCACAATGCTGCCTTGGCAGATCTCTAGGTTGATATCTTTAACCACCCGACGGCGTTTGTAGCTTTTGGCCAGGTGGTGGGCATAAAGGGTTTTGATCGGCGCAGTATCAGCAGTGGCCACAGCTTGGCTCCCTATTGTTCAGGCTGAAGGGTCATTCGAATGCGCTGGGGCTCGCTGCCGTCAACGTCAGAGCGTGCTTGAATCACTTCGCGGTCAATAAAATACTCAAGGCGCCCACCGCTGAACGTGTCCTCTTGTTGGGTCAGTTCGGCTTGATCAATCAACTCGACGCGGCGTTCCGCAACGTGATAAATGATCCGCCGTGCCCAACCTTCGGTGGGGCCCTCCTGCCCTTCACCCTGATGGCGCAGATAGGCGCGCTCACCGGTGGCTGTCGCTGTCGAGAGTTCACCTGCCTCGTTGCGCTTGACCTCTACCCGCTCGCCCCGCAGCTGCATTTCGCCCTGGCGAATGTCCACGTCTCCACTATAAACGGCGGTACCCGCCCGTTGGTCGAGATCCAAACGGTCGGCCTCCACTTCAATAGGCGCCTGCTGTGAGGTCTGGGCCAGCGTTGTTAGCGGCATCGCGAGCGCAAAAGGGCGGTGTAAATAAGTGCTTTCATGGCGACTCCTCTCTAGATTGCTTGGCCGGGGGTGTGTGCCGCGTACATTATCCGTGAGGCGAACCCGACTATCGTTAAGCCACACGTCCATACGTGAAGCACTCATTTGCTGGGGCGGTTGCTGCAATATGACCGGTGTATCACTCCAGGCATGCTGAGTGACTCCATCATAATGCAATAGCTCGGTATCTAGCTGCCAACCTTCATCCGGTGCTATCAAACGTGCCGACCCTGACAGCAGCAGCGACTGGGTGGCGGTGTTGAGTGTGCCTACATCCGCACTAGCCAGCCACTGACGATCCTCATTGTCGTAAAGCAGCGCTTCGGGCTCTTCTGCCCAGGTTTCGCTTTGCTGAGGCGTATGGATAAGGCGCGGCGTTTTTAGCGACTGCAAAACGTTGCCATTATCACCGAATAGTGTGATTTCAGCATTTTCCAGTACGTGGCCTGGCTCTTGAGCCTGCGCTTCTGGATCGATACTGGTGTCTTGAGGCCCGCGGGGGTCAAGCCATACCAGTAGAGCCCCCAGCGATATGACCAGCCCGGCTAACCAGATACGTACTTTAAAGCGTTTAACCATTTACGTGCGGCCGTGGAGGTAAGTGTCGAGCACCGCGCCCCAGTGCCCTTGAGATTCAAGCAGGGTATCGCAGATTTCGCGCACGGCACCGTGGCCACCCAGACGCTCTGTGGTCCAGTCGGCGTGAGTATGCATATAGTCCGGTGCATTAGGGACGGTAATGCCAACGCCGCAACGCTTAATTGCCGCCAGGTCGGGTAGGTCGTCGCCGCAATAAGCCACCTGTTCCAGCTCGATATCGAGGCGCTGACAGAGCCCACGCAGGGTGGCCAGCTTATCTTCACAGCCCTGATGAACATGATCGATGCCCAGTGCGGCGGCGCGCTGGCTCACCATGGGGGAGTCGCGGCCGGTAATCAACGCGACATGTACGCCCACGCGTTTGAGCAGTTTTAGCCCATGACCATCCTGGGTATGGAATGCTTTGATTTCGATTCCATCGGCCTGAAAGTAGAGACGGCCATCAGTGAGAACGCCGTCAACATCCAGCGCCAAAAGGCGTACACGGCGGAGACGATCAAGTAGCGCAGCAGGTAGGGACATAGAGCCTCCATATCAGTAAATTGGTAAAGCTAGGCGGAGTAAAACGCCGGTAGGTTAAATAACGCCGCTGGCGAGCAGGTCATGCATATGTAGAGCCCCAATAGGGCGCTGTTGTTCATCGACCACCGCAAGCGCGGTAATGCGGCTCTCTTCCATGATGCGTACCGCTTCGGCTGCCAGGATGTCGGGGCCGATGCGTTTACCTGGTCGAGTCATGACATCATCAACGCGCACATCGCGTAGATTATGGAACTGATCCAGCGTGCGTCGCAGGTCGCCATCGGTGTAGACCCCGGCGAGGCGCCCATCGCTATCCACCACGCAGGTAAAGCCAAGCCCTTGCCGGGTGATCTCCAATAACGCATCGCGTAGTGGGCTGCCCAGTGCGACCTGGGGTAGTCGCTCGCCATCATGCATCAGGTCTCTCACCCGCAGCAGTAGGCGCTTGCCTAAGCTACCGCCAGGGTGGGAAAGGGCGAAGTCTTCAGCGGTAAAGCCGCGTGCTTCCAGCAATGCAACCGCCAGGGCATCACCCAGGGCGAGAGCCGCGGTGGTGGAGCTGGTGGGAGCAAGGTCGAGCGGGCACGCTTCACGCTCAACGCCACTGTTGAGATGCGCGTCAGCGTGTTTGGCAAGCGTGGAGTGGGGCGGCCGGTCATGCTCACCAACGGGGTGCCGAGGCGCTTAAGCAGCGGCAGCAGGGCAGTGACTTCGGCTGTTTCCCCGAGTTGGATAACGCCAGCACCACATCGGCGCGGGTAATCATGCCAAGATCGCCGTGGCTGGCTTCACCGGGGTGAACGAAAAAGGCCGGTGTGCCCGTGCTGGCCAGCGTTGCTGCCAGCTTGCCGGCAATATGCCCCGACTTGCCCATGCCTGTCACCACCACGCGGCCTTGGCAGGCGAGGATCAGCTCGCAGGCGCGGTCAAAGCTTTCGTCCAGTTTAGCCTGGAGGCCTCCTATCGCTGCCTGCTCAATTTGCAGCGTACGCAGTGCGCTTTCGCGTAGTAGGCTGGATGAAGCAGGAGGCTGGCGCATAGCGTTTTCTCTTAACAATTGAAAATCAACAAAGTGGTAACCGCCAAGAATAACATCTCGATACCCCTAATAGGCAGTAATTGAGGCCGTTACTCAAGGCGACTGGTGTTGACGAGCTACCTAAGGAGAGCCCATTCGCACCGTAATGTCTTGTAGCGTTATAGTACGATGTTCGATAATGTTTTAGAAACACTGTTTTCTAACTGCGGTCGCAGCAAGTAGGTTATGCTACTTGGTTCTGACCGTGCCATGTTAAGAGTCAACTGATCCATGACAGATGCACCCTTTATAGAAATTGAAGAGCTCTATTTCTCACGTGGCGATCACGAAATTTTCCGTGGTGTGAATATGACCATACCGCGGGGAAAGTGACCGCGATCATGGGGCCGAGCGGTACCGGTAAAACCACGCTGCTAAAGCTGATCGGCGGTCAGTTGACGCCGGAGAGCGGGCGAATACTGATTGACGGACAGGATGTGCATAAGCTTTCGCGCAAGGCGCTATTCACGCTACGCAAGCGGATGGGCATGCTGTTTCAGAGTGGTGCGCTGTTTTCCGATCTGGATGTGTTTGAGAACGTTGCTTTTCCGCTGAGGGTGCATACGGATTTGCCCAATACCATGGTGCGCGACCTGGTATTGCTCAAGCTACAGTCAGTTGGCTTGCGCGGTGCGCGACACTTAACACCTGCTGAGCTGTCCGGGGGGATGGCGCGCCGGGTGGCGTTGGCCCGTGCGGTCGCGCTGGATCCGGAACTGATTCTGTACGATGAACCTTTCGTAGGCCAGGATCCCATCTCCATGGGGGTATTGGTACAGTTGATTAAGCGTCTTAACCAAGCGCTTCAGCTCACCTCTGTGGTGGTCTCTCATGATATCAAAGAGACCTTGAGCATTGCCGACTACCTCTACCTGATTGCCGATGGTCAAGTGGTGGCTCATGGCACCCGCAGACCTTGGATACCAATGAAGACCCGCGGGTTAGTCAGTTTATTCATGGTGAGCCCGATGGCCCGGTGCCATTCCACTACCCCGCCGAGGCGTTTTATCGCGATATTCTGGGTGACGCCCCGATGACACAGATAGGTTAGGTGACCACGTTAGCGTTAATGCACACATGCAGGGTAAATAAAGGGCAGGGTTAATGCAGTCAAAATTCTCTAACAGCGCCGCGCGTATCACCCGGCTGGGGCGCCGGGGTGCGACTTAATGGAAGCATTGGGTCGAGCGGGTGTGTTTCTATTTCAGTCAGCGGTGGGTGTGCCTTCCCGAGAAGGTTGGCGGTTATGGTTGCACCAGATGCACTTTGTTGGCGTGCTTTCGTTAGCTATTGTGCTGGTGTCGGGACTGTTTATCGGCATGGTGTTGGCGCTACAGGGCTACACCATTCTGGTCGATTTCGGCGCAGAGCAGGCGCTGGGTCAGATGGTGGCGCTTTCGCTATTGCGAGAGCTGGCGCCAGTGGTGGCGGCGCTGCTGTTTGCCGGGCGGGCGGGCTCTGCGCTGACCGCTGAGATCGGTTTGATGAAAGCGACCGAGCAGCTCACCAGCATGGAGATGATCGGCGTTGATCCGCTGCGTCGTGTGGTGGCCCCGCGTTTATGGGCAGGCTTTGTGTCGCTGCCTATTCTGACGGTGGGGTTTAGCGTGGTGGGTATCTGGGGGGATACCTGGTGGGAGTTGAGTGGCTAGGCGTTTTGAGGGTTCCTACTGGAGTAACATGCAGGCTAGCGTAGCCTTTGTCGATGATATTGGTAACGGCATGATCAAAAGCGCTGTATTTGCCCTGGTGGTGACCTGGATTGCGGTATTCCAGGGGTATGATTTGGTGCCGACTTCTGAAGGTATCTCGCGCGCTACGACGCGCACAGTAGTGTATTCGTCCCTGGCAGTGTTGGGGCTTGATTTTGTATTGACCGCCATCATGTTTGGCGGCCTTTAATGGCTGGAGCAGTTTCATGAAACGCAGTAAAACCATGGAGTTCGGTGTTGGCCTGTTTATGGTGGCAGGCATCCTGGGGCTGGTGTTCCTAGGCTTACGTGTTAGTGGACTGACGTTCTCTGCGCCCTCGCAGTCATTTCAGCTAGAGGCCAACTTTGCCAATATTGGCAGCTTAAAGCCCCGCGCCAGGGTCACTATGGCTGGCGTGACGGTGGGGCGGGTGGAGGCGATCGAGCTGGATACCGAATGGTTTGATGCGCGGGTCGTGCTAAGTCTGGACAGTGAGCTTGAAGGTCAGCTTTCCAAAGACTCGATCGCCTCTATCCTGACGGCAGGCCTGTTGGGTGAACAGTACATTGGTCTTAGTGTGGGCGGTGACCCTGAGATGTTGGAAGATGGCGACACCATTCGCGACACCCAGTCGGCGCTGGTGCTGGAAGAACTTATTCAGCAATTTGTGTCCAATATGGCGAGTAACTAGGGTTTCAAGTGGCAGGCACGAATCCAGTGTGATAATGGGGCCAGTGCAATAACGGGTAGGGAGATAATGGTGATGAATGGAGTGAGCTTGATGTTGGGTCGTTGGCTCTTGGTGGTCAGTATGGTGGCAGCGTTAATGGTGCCACTGCAGTCCCAGGCGCAGTCGCAGACGCCAGAAGCAATGATTCGCGAGAACGTCGAGTCGCTGATGGCGGATCTACAGGGCCGTCAGGATTATTATGCCAATAACCTGAGCGAGCTTGAGGCGTTAGTGGATAGTAATCTCGACCAAGTAGCGGATTTCCGCTATATCGGTGCCAGCGTGATGGGCAATTATTTCCGTAACGCTACTCCGGAGCAGCGCCGTCGTTTTGTGGATGTGTTTCGGCAAACGCTGATCGATACCTACGCCCGCGGCTTGGTAACGTTTGATTATGAAGAATTGCGAGTGCTGGATTCCCAGCAGGCTCAGCGCCACGACGACCAGGCCAGTGTGGCGATGGAAGTCGTGGCCAGTAATGGCCATGTGTACCCCGTCAGCTATAGCCTGAGGCTCTCCGACGGCGAGTGGCGGGTGGTGAACGTGATCGTTAACGGCATTAATTTGGGCCTGACGTTCCGCAATCAGTTTGACCAAGCCATGCGCGAAAACAACCGCGATTATGATGCGGTTATTGACGGCTGGTCGCCTGAAGTGGGCGTTGAGGAGCTTGAGCAGGGAGGCGATGCGTGACAGCGCTGTTTTCTCGACCTGGCGTCACGGTGAGTGAAGAAAACGCCACCCTGCTTGTGTCCGGCGATGTGGACGTCACCTTGGCGGCCGACTTGGCCGCCAGTGGCGTTAAATGGCTCAAGCAAACCGAGCTAACCACGATCAGTTTAGATTTTAGTCGCGTTGAGAAAGCCAGCAGTGTTGCTATTAGCGTGCTATTTGAATGGCTGCGCATTTGTCGGCGGCGCGGTATTCAGGTTCAAGCCATTCTTTTGTCAGCGCCGCTACGCCGGCTTGCCTCCCTGGCGGAGTTGGATGCTTTGATTGAGCAGCCAGCCACTACTCTGGCCGTTTAACGCTGCGGCATCGCCAAGCGCACTGCTTTTCTTTATTATGTCGACCCAATTACGTTCATTAATAACGATGACCCCAAAGGAGTTCTCTGCGCCATGCAACCCAATGAGGTAAAAGCACTGCTTGAATCCCGTATCGACGGATGCCAGTTCCATATCCAGGGTGAAGGCTGTAACTTTCAGGTGATTGCGGTTGGCGATGCCTTTGAAGGTCTCTCTCCGGTCAAGCGTCAGCAGCTTGTTTATGCTGCACTGAGCGATGAGATCGCCTCGGGTGCGCTCCACGCTATTAGCATCAAAACGTTTACTCCGGCGCAGTGGCAAACTGCACCGGAAAACGTTCAATAACGGTCGCCCCATGGATAAGTTAATCATTACCGGCAACGGATCGGTAGACGGTGAAGTGTGGGTGAGCGGTGCCAAAAATGCGGCGCTGCCTATTCTGTGTGCCAGCCTGTTGGCCGATGGTCCCGTGATCATCGGTAATTTGCCGCACCTGCAGGATATTACCACCACGCTAGAACTGCTTGGCCGCATGGGCGTTGAGCCGGTGATGGGCGAAAAACTGAGTATTCAGTTGGATGGATCCCAGGTGACTCAGTGCCATGCGCCCTATGAGCTGGTTAAAAAATGCGTGCCTCCATCCTGGTGCTGGGCCCTCTGCTGGCCCACTTTGGTAAAGCCGATGTGTCGCTACCTGGCGGGTGCGCCATTGGTTCGCGCCCGGTGGATTTACATTCGCGGGTTAGAAGCCATGGGAGCAGAGATTCGCGTTGAGGCTGGCTATATCCGTGCGCGGGTGGACGGCCGCCTAAAAGGGGCGACTATCTACTTCGATACCGTGACAGTGACCGGTACCGAAAATCTGCTGATGGCGGCGACCTTGGCCGATGGCAAAACCGTTCTGGAAAACGCGGCCCGCGAGCCTGAAATCGTCGACTTGGCCGAGTGCTTGATCAAAATGGGCGCTAACATCAGCGGCCAAGGAACCGACACCATCACCATCGAAGGTGTCGAGAAGCTGCACGGCTGCGAACACGATGTCATGCCCGACCGTATCGAGACGGGCACGTTTCTAATTGCCGCCGCGATGACCGGTGGGCGGGTGAAGGTCAAGCGTACCCGCGCCGACATCCTGGATGCCGTTATCGCCAAGTTGGAAGAGGCGGGTGCCGAAGTCACCAGTGGCGACGACTGGATTGCCCTGGACATGCACGGTAAACGCCCCAAGGCGGTCAATATTCGCACCGCGCCCTATCCGGCGTTTCCTACTGATATGCAGGCGCAGTTCGTGGCCATGAATGCCGTGGCGGTGGGGCACTCTCGGGTAGTCGAGACGATTTTCGAAAACCGCTTTATGCACGTTCAAGAGCTAAACCGCATGGGCGCCAACATCGTGCTGGAGGGCAACACCGCCTTGATCGAAGGGGTCGAGAAGCTTTCCGGAGCGCCGGTAATGGCCACCGACCTGCGCGCGTCTGCTTCGCTGGTGATTGCAGCCATGATGGCCGAAGGCGAAACGCTGGTGGATCGCATTTACCACATTGACCGTGGCTACGAGTGTATCGAAGAGAAACTGCAGCTGCTGGTGCGCGTATTCGCCGTATACCCGGCTAAGTCATGCTATGAATCCCTGCATTCGAATAACGACGGGCCAATACGATGAGTAAGCAACTGATTTTAGCCCTCTCCAAGGGCCGTATTCTGGAAGAGACGCTGCCGCTGCTAGCCGATGCGGGGATTTCGCCTGCCGAAGATCTAAGCAAAAGTCGCAAGCTGCTATTTGACACCAACTTACCCGACGTAAAGCTGGTGATTATCCGTGCCACCGACGTCCCCACTTACGTTCAGCTGGGGGCGGCCGATGTCGGTATCGCGGGTAAAGATGTGCTGCTTGAGCACGGTGCCGAAGGGCTCTATGAGCCGCTGGATTTGGAAATTGCCCGCTGCAAGTTGATGACCGCGGGGGTGACCGGTGAGTTGCCGGCCCGCGCCCGGCGTCGGGTGGCCACGAAATTTGTTAACGTAGCGCGACGCTATTACGCCGAGCAGGGCATCCAGGCCGAGGTGATCAAACTCTACGGTGCCATGGAGCTGGCGCCGTTAATGAACCTGGCCGATGAGATTGTCGATATCGTCGATACCGGTAATACCCTGCGGGCAAATGGCATGGAGCCGCGTGAGCTTATCGCCCATATCAGCACCCGGCTCGTGGTCAATAAGGCCGCGATGACCATGAAGCATGAGCGTATTAAGCCGTTACTTGACCGCTTGGGCAGTGCGGTCAAGAAGCGTCAGACCCAGCTTGCCGAATGATGTGAGGTGACCCATGAGTGAACGCCAACAGACGACTGCTACTATTTCACGCCTATCGACAAGCGATGCTGCCTTTCACCATCGGCTTGATGAGTTGTTAGATTGGGAAGGGGTGTCTGATAAAGCAGTGCAAGCGCGGGTAGAAGAAATTCTTGCCAGCGTAAAACAGCGCGGTGATGCCGCGGTCGTGGAAGCCACTAACCGCTTTGACCGGCTTGCTGTTACTTCCATGGATGAATTGACGTTAACGCCCGAACAGTTGGAGAGCGCCTTTCATAACTTGCCTGCTGAGCAGCGCGAGGCGCTCTCCAGTGCCGCCGAGCGGATCAAGCGCTACCACGAGCGTCAAAAGCCTAATTCCTGGCAATATGAAGAGGCAGACGGCACGGTGCTGGGGCAGAAAGTCACCCCGCTGGATCGTGCCGGTATTTATGTCCCAGGGGGGAAGGCGGCTTACCCCTCCTCGGTGTTAATGAATGCAATCCCTGCTCATGTGGCCGGTGTGCGCGAAATCGTTATGGTCGTGCCTACGCCGGACGGCGTGCTCAATGAGCTGGTGTTGGCTGCGGCCCATTTGGCAGGCGTCGACTATGTGTTCACGATTGGCGGTGCTCAGGCGGTCGCAGCGCTTGCTTACGGCACTGAAAGTGTTCCCCGGGTCGATAAAATTGTCGGCCCTGGCAATATTTATGTGGCCACGGCTAAGCGTGCGGTATTTGGTCAGGTGGGCATTGATATGATTGCCGGGCCTTCGGAGATTATGGTGGTTTCCGATGGGGTGACCGACCCTGAATGGCTGGCGATGGATCTGTTCTCCCAGGCCGAGCATGACGAAGATGCCCAGGCGATCCTGGTGAGCTGGGATGCCGAGCACTTAGATGCCGTCGAGGCGGCGATTGAAAGGCTGCTGCCGAGCTTGGAGCGTGAAGCGATTGTGCGTGAATCGCTGCGCCGACGTGGCGCCTTGGTGCTCTGTCAGGACGCCCAGGAAGCCATTACGCTGATTAACCGGGTTGCCCCTGAGCACCTGGAGCTCTCCGTCGCCGCCCCGATACATGGTTAGACGATATTCGCCATGCCGGGGCCATCTTTATGGGGCGTTACACCGCCGAGGCACTGGGTGATTACTGTGCTGGGCCAAATCATGTGCTGCCTACCTCTGGCACGGCGCGCTTCTCTTCACCGTTGGGCGTTTACGATTTCCAGAAGCGCTCTTCGATTATTCACTGCTCCGCAGACGGCGCTTCAGAACTGGGTAAAATCGCCTCGGTATTGGCCCGGGGAGAGTCACTAACGGCCCACGCCCGCTCAGCGGAGTACCGGATCCGCGACTGATACATCGAGACTGATAGATACAGGGCCGCTTCAGCGCGCTCATATTGCAAACTATGAGTCGCGCTGGCCGGGGGTCTCTTGATTAATGGGGATGGTGGGCAGCGGGCGTTCTCCCACTTCCAGCGTCATTTCCATGCGCTCACCGCTGCGCACAATGGTTAGCGGTAGTGACGTACCGGGCGGAATTGAGGCAATTTCGCTCATCGTCGAACGGGCATCCAGAATCGGCTGACCATCGACGGCAAGGAGTACGTCGCCGGGCTCCAGTCCTGCTTTTGCGGCGGGCCCGCCGCTGACTACGCCGGCGACGATCACCCCTTGAGGTGTTTGCAGGCCAAAAGAGGCGGCTAATTCTCGTGATAGCGCCTGCGCTTCTATGCCCAGCCAGCCCCGAATCACACGCCCTTGAGTCACCAGCTCATCCAGAATACTGTGAGCAAGATTGGCGGGAATGGCAAAGCCAATGCCCTGAGAGCCACCTGAGCGTGAGAAAATCGCCGTATTGATCCCCACCATGGCGCCCTCGGCATTGACCAGCGCGCCGCCTGAATTACCCGGATTGATGGCCGCGTCTGTTTGAATAAAGTCTTCGTAGGCGTTTAGCCCTAAATGATTTCGCCCGGTGGCGCTAATGATGCCCATGGTGACGGTCTGACCGACGCCAAAGGGTTGCCAATGGCGAGCGCTACATCGCCTACGGCAACGTCGGCGGAGTCTGTTAGTTCAATAACCGGTAAGTCGTCCAGGTTAATTTTCAGCACGGCCAAATCACTTTCAGGGTCTGTGCCGATCACCTCTGCAATGGTTTCGCGTCCGTCACGCAGGGCGACCTGAATTTCATCAGCGCCGTTGATGACGTGGTGATTGGTCAGTACGTAGCCGTCTTCGCTGACGATAACGCCAGAGCCTAGACTGGAGAGCATGCGTTGATGGGTCGTGGCGTCATCGCCCTGATTATCGAAAAATTGCTGAAAAAGGGGTCGGACATCAGCGGGTGCTGATCGCGCTCAACAATGCGTGAAGAGTATATGTTAACCACCGCAGGGGCTGCCTGCTCCACCGCCCTGGCGTAACTTACCGGCCCTTCGTTTCGGGATAGCGGTGCCGCCTGATGGATTTCGGGTGCAGGGCGATCCGAGCGCGGCTCTACGACTGCGGGCACGTTTGAAACGATCGGGGCAGGAGCCTGAGGGAGTTGTGGCGATGAGTCACGAAACGGGTTAGGCAACTGCTCAGGGAGTGCGAATAGGATCACTACAGCGAGCAGTACGCCAGTGATAATAGGCCATAAGTAAGGCAGCACGTAGCGTCGCATGCAATCAATTCCTTAACGGGTCGGTCTCGCTGTTCGCGATAAAAAGCAGCGAGTTTTACAATGGTTTTATGGTAACACTTTCTTAGCAAGTACCTCACGGGTGCAGTTCAATCAATCAAGGGTGCAATATGATTCATCGTGACCAATTAGTGGCAGCCTGTGACCATCAGTTGCGTGCGGCAGAGTTTAAAGATTTTACCATTAATGGTTTACAGGTGGCGGGTAGCGAGCAGGTTAAGCGCGTCATGACAGGCGTTACTGCCTGTCAGGCGCTACTGGATGAAAGCCGTTGCCTGGCAGGCTGATATGGTGCTGGTGCATCACGGCTACTTTTGGAAAAACGAACCCGTGGCGATTACCGGCATGAAGCAGAGGCGGATTAAAACCCTGCTGGATAATGGAATCAGCCTGCTAGCCTATCATCTGCCTCTGGATGCTCATGCTGAGATGGGCAATAACGCTGAACTGGCCAGGCGTCTTGGGTGGAAAGTAGAGGGGTGTATTGATGGCGAGTTGGGGGAGGGGCTGCTGTGGTCAGGGCGTTTGCCTCAGCCGCATTCGATCAAAGAGTTGGGGGCGCAAATAGCGCAAACCTTGCAGCGTGAACCTTTGGTGATTGAAGCCCCGCAGGTGGGAGCTATTGAGCGTATCGCCTGGTGCACCGGTGGTGCGCAGGACATGATCACCGCCGCCTTTGACGCTGGTGCGCAGGTCTTCGTTTCCGGTGAAATATCCGAAAGGACGACCCACTTGGCGCGAGAAATGGGGATTCACTATATCGCCGCAGGGCATCATGCCACCGAGCGCTATGGGGTTCAGGCGCTGGGCGAGTGGCTAAGTGATGAGTACGGCGTTGAGCACCGCTTTGTGGATATTGATAACCCGGCATAACGCTGTCAGCCCCTGAAAGGCAGCTAGGAGCCTGTCCGACTAAACACTGATCTACTGCGACCCCCGGCATTTTGGCCAACTTTATTCGATCGATTTCGTTAAATAGCGCACTATTCGCCTCAATCGATCGATAAATTTGGCTCAAAATCCGTGCTTCTCGCGACGATCGGCCAAGCCGGACAGGCTCTAGCGTATGCCGGGGGCGGTCATAGGTCGTTTAGTAGCGTGGGGGCTGGGGTGTTGCCGCTTCCTTGCCCTTCAAGCCAAAGTCTTCCGACAGCGTGCCGCCCTTGCCATCCGCGTAGTCGCGGGGCATGGCAGGCGTGCTGGCCTCTTTGGGGACTGCTGCTCTCGCGTTGAATCGATACCCGACAGATCAAGGCTAGGCTGAATGGCCGCGTCGCGAATATCCCACTCCGCGGCGTCCTCTTTGAGCTGAAGCTCTAGCTGGTTGGCTTCATCACGGATATTGCTTAGGCGTTGATAAATACCCGTTAAATGACTGCCAACGCTGTTCTTCATCTCGGCAATCTGGTGTTCGCGTTCGAGCAGCTTTTGGCGCATGGAAGCAGCCTCTCGCTGGCCTTTGCTTAAGAGGCGAAAAGCGACCGCCCCAACGATCAGGCCGACGATAAAACCGATGATGGCAAATGTTAATGGTGAGCTCGCGTCCACAGTGTTCTCCCTGGCGCCTTGAATATAACAGTTAGGCTGCTTTAGCTAGCAGCTTAAGAATCGAACAGGCTGCCATTATAGGCGTCACTCAGCCGGTTGGGTCAATCCGCTCATGCGCTTAGATGCCTCTACAGGTATAATCACACCCTTCTTGAGGTTGCCAGTGGTTGAGCTGGCTGCTGCCTTACATGCTGTAGGAGGCGAGTGCATGTCATCATTATCTGCGGGTAGGGCAACGGCAAAAACGCGCCCTGCATCGCCTATAGAGCGCTATCGGGCTGACTTGGAGCGCGACGATTTTCAGTACGATGCGGCCCAGGAGTTGGCGGTCAAGCATCTTCAGCGGCTTTACGATGAACTTGTTGCGGCACCCACTGCCGCCCCAAAAGCCCTGGTCGCTCATAAAGGTCTAAAAGCTAAAATGGCGGGGTTGATGGGCAAGAAGGTCTCGTCGTCTGACGAGCCTGTCTTGCCTAGCGTCAAGGGGCTCTACTTTTGGGGCGGGGTCGGGCGTGGTAAGACCTACTTGGTCGATACCTTCTATGAAGCCTTGCCCTTTCCAGACAAAATGCGCACCCATTTTCATCGTTTTATGCAGCGCGTTCATAATGAGCTGACCCACTACAAAGGTGAAAAGAATCCACTCAACCTCATCGCAGGTAAATTTGCCACCGAGGCGCGGGTTATCTGCTTTGATGAGTTTTTGTCAAAGATATTACCGATGCGATGATTCTTGCCAATTTGCTGGAGGCGCTGTTTGAGCGTGGGGTAGTGTTAGTGGCGACCTCCAATATTGTGCCTAATGATTTGTACAAAGACGGTCTTCAGCGGGCGCGCTTTTTACCCGCCATTGAGCTGGTGAAGCGCCACTGTGAGGTGGTTAACGTCGACTCAGGGGTTGACTATCGGCTCCGGGCATTAGAGCGGGCGGCGATCTTTTATTCACCGCTGGATGAGACGGCTGAAGGTGAGCTGTCGCGTAGCTTTCGGAAATCGCCGGGCACGATGGAGAGTCCGGCGCGTCGCTAGAGGTAAATCATCGCGTACTTAAAACGCGTCGGCTGCATGATGACGTCGCCTGGTTTGAATTTCTTGAGCTCTGTGATGGGCCGCGTAGTCAAAATGACTATATTGAGCTGGCCCGTGAGTTCCATACGGTGCTGGTTTCCAATGTAAAGCGTATGGGGGCCAGGCAGGATGATCAGGCGCGCCGCTTTATTAATATGGTGGACGAGTTTTATGACCGCGGCGTGAAGCTGCTAATGTCCGCGGAAGCGCCGATCGAAGAGCTGTATAGCGATGGCAAGCTAACGTTTGAGTTCCAGCGGACTCTCTCTCGCCTCCAGGAGATGCAGTCCCAGGAGTACCTGGCGCTGGCGCACAAGCCTTAAGGGGTATCGGCGCAGTAAAAAAGTCACGAAACGGCTTAACTTGTCAGTAGCCTTACTGTAGAATGCCGCCTCGCTGCATGTTGCTGGTGCAAGCCAGCAACCAAAAGAATAGGGATGGTGCTTCGCCGTGCAACGGTGTAAGTCACCAATACATTTAATCTGGTGATTTCATCCATGAAGACGTTCAGTGCTAAGCCGCAGTCCGTCCAGCGCGACTGGTATGTAGTCGACGCTACGGACAAAACGCTCGGTCGTCTGGCAACCGAGATTGCTCGCCGCCTACGTGGCAAGCATAAGCCCGAATTTACCCCTCACGTTGATACCGGCGACTACATCGTCGTGATCAACGCAGAGAAAGTCCATGTAACCGGTAATAAGGCGAAGGCTAAAACCTACTACCGCCACACTGGTTATCCGGGCGGTCTGCGCTCTATGACCTTCGACAAAATGCTTGATCATGCGCCCGAGCGTATTATTGAGTCTGCCGTTAAAGGCATGTTGCCGAAAGGTCCCTTGGGCCGTGCCATGTACACTAAATTAAAAGTGTACGCTGGCGCCGAGCATCCGCATGCTGCCCAACAGCCGCTTGAACTGAACCTCTGAGGAAATCTTCGCCATGACACAGCAGTATTACGGTACCGGGCGCCGCAAGACTTCCACCGCTCGCGTGTTTATGAAGCCGGGCTCTGGCAAAATTACAGTCAACAACCAAGACCTCGACCTCTACTTTGGTCGTGTTACCGGTCGCATGGTTGTTCGTCAGCCGCTTGAGTTGACCGAAACGTTGAACCAGTTTGACATCTTCGTGACTGTCGCTGGCGGCGGTGGCTCTTCTCAGGCTGGCGCTATTCGTCACGGCATTACCCGTGCCCTGATGAACTACAACGAAGACCTGCGTCCTTCGCTACGTGCCGCTGGCTACGTAACGCGTGATGCGCGTCAAGTTGAACGTAAGAAAGTCGGCCTGCGCAAAGCACGTCGTCGTCCGCAGTTCTCCAAGCGTTAATTTCTACGCTATGCGGCAAAACGCCCAGGTCATCGACCTGGGCGTTTTTTACTGGAATATCAAAAAATTATATTGCTTGTACCACTATGGTCACGAGCGGTTGTTCTTGTGCACAGCGCTTTGTTTTTTTACCATAGAGCGTAATTAATATTCGTCGTCGCAAGACACCTTTGCGGCGGAACGGGTAAGCTGATGGGAGAAACCTGAAATGGCAGATAACGGCGTAAACAAAGGCCGACGCCGTTTCCTCGTAGGCGCCACCTCCGTTGTGGGTGCGGTAGGTGCTGTCGGGGTTGCGGTTCCCTTTGTGGCTTCTTGGCAGCCTAGTGCCAGGGCAAGAGCGGCGGGTGCTCCCGTTCAAGCAGATATATCTAAGCTTGAGCCTGGGCAACGCATGACCATTGAGTGGCGTGGTCGGCCAATATGGATCATTAATCGCACGCCGGAAATGATCGAGCGCACTGAATCGCTGAGCGGTGAGCAGTTAGCCGACCCGGATTCAGAGGAGCCACAACAGCCCCTTATATTGAGGGTGGTTTGCGCTCTATCAGGCCCGAGATTGGGGTGCTCATCGGTATTTGCACTCACTTAGGCTGTTCGCCGCTATTCCGGCCTGAGCCCGATGCAGAGGGCGTAGGCGTTGATAACTGGCCGGGTGGTTTCTTCTGTCCCTGCCACGGTTCTCGCTTTGATTTGGCAGGCCGGGTATTTAACAACGTTCCCGCGCCGACCAATCTTGAGGTTCCACCCTACCGCTTTGAGAGTGACGATATTATTATCGTCGGCGAAGATGAGGAGGCTGCCTAATGGGTAATCCGAATAAAGCCAAGGCGGAAAAGGGCCTCATGCGTTGGGTAGATGATCGCTTCCCTGCTACTCAGATGTGGCAAGAGCACCTCTCCAAATATTACGCGCCGAAAAACTTTAACTTCTGGTACTTTTTTGGCTCATTAGCGCTGTTGGCGCTGGTTAACCAGATCCTGACCGGAGTTTGGCTGACCATGAGTTTTAATCCCTCCGCTGAAGGTGCGTTCGATTCCGTCGAATACATCATGCGTGATGTGGAGTGGGGGTGGTTGATTCGCTATATGCACACCACTGGTGCCTCTGCCTTCTTCCTCGTTGTCTATCTGCATATGTTCCGTGGCCTTTTGTACGGTTCCTATAAAGCCCCGCGCGAGCTAGTGTGGGTTTTCGGCATGACTATTTACCTGGTGCTCATGGCGGAAGCCTTTATGGGCTATCTGCTACCGTGGGGGCAAATGTCCTACTGGGGCGCCCAGGTTATTATCTCGCTGTTTTCGGCTATTCCTGCTATCGGCCCTGATCTGGCGCAGTGGGTGCGGGGTGACTTCCTGATTTCAGGTATTACCCTGAACCGCTTCTTTGCGCTGCATGTGGTCGCATTACCGATCGTTATTCTGGCGCTGGTTGTGCTGCACATCATCGCTTTGCATGAAGTGGGTTCCAACAACCCTGACGGCATTGATATCAAACAGAAGAAGGATGAGGCCGGTGTGCCGCTGGATGGGATTCCCTTCCACCCCTATTACACGGTGAAAGACCTGGTGGGTGTGGCAGTTTTCCTGTTCGTTTTCTGTGTGGTGGTGTTCTACTTCCCAGAAGGCGGTGGCTACTTCATTGAGCGGCCTAATTTTGATCAGGCGAACCCGCTGCAGACGCCAGATCACATCGCCCCGTTTGGTATATGACACCGTTCTACGCCATTCTTCGCGCTATCACCTTCTCGGTATTTGGCTTAGATGCCAAGTTCCTAGGCGTTATATTTATGGGCGCGGCGATTGCCATCCTGTTTGTTCTGCCCTGGCTGGATCGGAGCCCCGTGCGCTCTATGCGTTACAAAGGCTGGATGTCGAAAATCATGTTGACGCTGTTTGCTATCAGCTTTGTCATCCTGGGTGTTTTGGGTGTGTTGCCATCGACAGAGGGCAGGACGCTGCTAGCCCAGGCGTGCACCGTGATTTATTTCGCCTTCTTTGTCTTGATGCCGTTCTACACCAAGCTGGAGAAGACTAAACCCGTTCCGGAAAGGGTGACTGGCTAATGAAAAAGTATCTATTTGGACTCCTTTTCGCCTTAGTGCCAGTAACCGCGATGGCTGCAGGGGCGCAAGTGTGCCCCACTCGATGGATCCAGATCTGCACGATCAGGCCTCGCTGCAAAATGGCATGAAGCTCTATGTTAACTACTGCATGGGTTGTCACTCGCTTAACTATCAGCGTTTTGCACGTGCAGCAGACGACTTGGGGATGCCTCAGGATCTGGTTGAAGAAAATCTAATTTTCTCGTCAGATTTGGCCTACAACGACCAGATGCATAACGCCATGAACAGCGGCGATGCGGAGAGTTGGTTCGGTGCACCGCCGCCTGACCTGTCGCTTAAGACGCGTGTGCGTGGAACCGACTGGATCTACTCTTATCTGCTCGGTTTCTACAAAGATCCTAGTCGTCCCACGGGCGTTAACAACACGGTGTTTGACTTGGTGGCGATGCCTAACGTGTTGGAGCCTCTGCAGGGCGTGCAGGAGCTGGTGTGTGCTGAAACGGATCACCCGGTTGAAGGTCAGGAGCCGGACGCGTTATCGGGCAAGTACCAGTCTTGTGACGTGCTGCAAGTGACCGAGCCGGGTGAGCTCGAACCTGCTGAGTTTGAGGAAGCGATGTATGATCTTACTAACTTCCTGGCTTATGTAGGTGAGCCCTCCAAGCTTCAGGCCCAGGCGCTGGCGCCTAAAGTGCTGATCTTTATCTTTATTTTTGGTGTGATAGCTTACCTGCTCAAGCGTGAGTACTGGCGAGACATCCACTAATTAGTAGTAGCTGATGGTCGGTGGGGCGCACGGCGTAAGCCGTGCGCCTTTTGCTGTCAGCATGGCAATAAAGCAAAGCAGGCTAGCTTCCCCTAAGGTAGTGCTGGCGTGTTATTATCCAAGATTGTTTTGATGTGAGGATGCTTTCATGGGTGTTGTGGCCAAGCGGTCGTCGATGATCTTTTACTCTGGTAGTGATGATCATTTCAGTCATCGTGTGCGCATTGTGTTGGCCGAGAAGGGGTTGCCGTCGATATCGTCGATGTGCTCGATGAAAAACCACCGGAAGAGCTAGCAGACCTCAATCCGTACAACAGTGTGCCGACGCTGTTAGATCGTGACCTGGTGCTGTATGAATCAAAGGTTATGATGGAGTACTTGGATGAGCGTTTCCCGCATCCTCCGCTGTTGCCTGTTTATCCAGTGGCGCGCGCGCAAAGCCGTCTATGGATGCACCGCATTGAGCGCGAGTGGTGCCCAATGGTCGATCTGATTCGCAGCGGTGGAAAGAAAGAGGCGGATAGAGCGCGTAAAGAGCTGCGTGAAAGCCTGATTGGCATATCGCCGATTTTTGAAGATATGCCTTATTTCATGAGCGAAGAGTTTACGCTGGTGGATTGCTGCTTGGCACCTGTCTTGTGGCGTTTGCCGGATCTCAACATCGAGTTGCCTGAAAAGCAGGTTAAGCCGCTGCTGTCCTACATGTCGCGAGTATTCGAGCGTGAAGCGTTTAAGGCATCTTTGAGTGAGCGTGAAAAGAGATGCGCGCTTGAATCCATTTGGCTCCTGTGTGCTTGGTAAGGGCAGGGAGCCTTTCTTGTAAGGAGGAGGGAGTCTAGATGAAATCGAGTCGCCCCTATCTCGCCCGAGCGCTCTATGAGTGGTTATTGGATAATGAGCTAACGCCTTATCTGGTGGTTGACGCTACCTTGCCTGGCGTGGAGGTGCCCCGTCAGTTTGTTCAAAACGGTCAGATCGTTTTGAACGTGGCACCGACCGCCGTGCGTGATCTTTTATGGAGAATCAGGCGATAGGCTTTAATGCGCGCTTTGGCGGGCAGCCTATGCAGGTGATGATACCGACCGAGGCGTTAATCGCTATCTATGCTCGGGAGAATGGCGCTGGAATGGTCTTTGGCCATGAGCCTGAGCTGGGCGAAGGTGCCGAAGCCTTGGCGATATTGAGGAGGAGGAGAAGCCCTCTACCAAGCCGGAGCTGTCGGTAACTGAGCCGGTTGCTGAAAAGCCTGGTAGCGATTCTGACGCTTCAAGCGAAGACGCTGATAAAGAGGCGCAAGCAAAGAGCAAGGCGAAGAAAAAGCCAACCCTACGGGTTGTTAAATAGCCAGGGTGCGCCCACAAAAAGCCTCGCTTATTAAGCGAGGCTTTTTGTGGCTACCAGACGTCGCTGGTGTGGCTAGTCGAGGTAATCAAATACCTTTACGATCCGCTGAACGCCGCCAACTGAGGAGGCTGCGTTGACAATGCGGTCAGCCTCTTCACGGCTAACACGGCCCATCAGATAAACGCTGGCATTTTCAGTGGTGACCTTTATTTTTGAAGAGTCGATGCGGTCATTGGTGGCCAGGTGACTGACAACGTTGGTGGTTAGCCAAGTGTCGGCCAGACGTTGGCTTGCGGGTAGGTTGGCGGCAATGGTTAGCTCGTTATGCACCCGCTCAACGCCGCGTAGGTTGCTAGTCACGTTTTCCGCCATATCGCGCAGTTCTTCGCTAGGCACTTGACCCACCAGTAGTACAACGCCGTTATAGCTATGGGCGCGTATGCGTGCGTCTGCCAGGCGTGCATCCGCGCGCTCCAGGGCGCGTCCTACTTCACGCTCGATGGTTGTGTCGACGGCTTCCACATCGTCACTGCGCTGGGCATAGTTAGACTGATTGGAGGCTGAGTTATTGGCGCAGCCCGTCATGAAGAGTGCTGCACATAGTACAGCTACCAGTAGGCCGCGGGAGGAAGGACGTTGGGTCATCGGTATGACTCCTTGATGCAAGCAGTTAAGGACATCGTGGTTGTTGTGACGCAGTAAAAGACGACTAAGCGCTGCCAAATAGCTGTTCATCGATAAGGTCGCACAAGCAGTGAATTACCAGCAGATGAACCTCCTGAATACGCGCTGTCGATGTTGCCGGGACGCGAATCTCGCAGTCATCCTGGCCTAAAAGCGACGCCATATCGCCACCGTCGCGGCCGGTGAGGGCGACCACTGTCATGTCGCGATCATGGGCAGCTTGAATGGCTTGGACGATATTGCCCGAATTACCGCTGGTGGAGATGGCTAACAGCACATCACCTGGCTGCCCTAAGGCGCGAATTTGCTTTGAAAACACCTCATTATAGCTATAGTCGTTAGCAATTGAGGTCAGCGTAGAGGTGTCGGTAGTGAGCGCCAGCGCGGGTAGGCTGGGGCGTTCACGTTCAAAACGATTGAGTAATTCCGACGAGAAGTGCTGGCTATCGCCGGCGCTGCCACCGTTACCGCAGCTGAGGATTTTCCCTTCGCTCACAAGGCACTGCACCATCATTTGGCTGGCTACTTCAATAAATGGCGGAAGTACTTCGCTGGCGTATGTTTTGGTGTCGATGCTGGCGTTGAAGTGGCCGAGTATCCGAGATTGAAAGTCCATCAGGGCTTCCTGGTTAAATTAGCGTGTTAAAAACCGTTTAAAAACAGCTTCAAAAACAGTTAAAAGGCATCGAAGGCGGCTTTTACCCAATCAAATTCGAGATTGGGTGGCTTGCCCGTTATCGCCAGGATATCAAAGCGGCAGGGCGATGAAAGCCCGCCGCGGGCGATATAGAGCCGTGCCGCACGCACGAGGCGCTGCTGCTTTTGATAAGTGACGGTTTCCAGCGGGTGCCCGTAGCGCGTTGTAGTGCGATGTTTAACCTCAATAAACACGAGAATATCGCCATCTCGCATTACCAAGTCAAGCTCGCCCCCTTTCACGTAGTGGTTCTGCGTGACGAGGGTGAGCCCCTATTGGCGCA
Organism: Vreelandella olivaria; assembly: GCA_004295565.1. Lineage (GTDB taxonomy): Bacteria > Pseudomonadota > Gammaproteobacteria > Pseudomonadales > Halomonadaceae > Vreelandella > Vreelandella olivaria. The sequence goes on from AP019416.1 coordinate 1,840,334, forward strand.
GCCATTGAGCGGCAATTTGCTCAATGGCTGCGCCGCGGGCACGGGCAGTGTGGGCGTTAGTCGTCACTTTCGTCCAGATTAGGAATTAAAATAGGTGATGGAACGCCATTCTGGAATTTGGCCCACGGCAGTTCACGGTAAATGCGTCCATCGTCACGCAGATAGAGCGTGCCGGTGCTGCCATTGAGACCGTTGAGCTCGTCAAGATTGGTAAAACGAATGGCCAGCTCGTAAGCATCCACGCCCATGGCCATTAGGCGAAACATGGAGGCATCCGATTCGTCGCGCAAGCTCCGATAGGTCGCTGCAAGGGGAGGGCTTCTTCGCCGCCAACGGCCGCATCAGGGATCTGCCAGGGAATATCCACGAACATGACATCGTTCAGATCTTGATCCAGACGCGTCTGCAGACGCCCTTCGTGTAAGTGTGAGGTGGCATAGATTGGCAGGTTGGGAGCGTAGTAGTAATCCATGGTGGGTGGCACCTGACGTGCATACTCAGGCAGGGCGAGTAAAAAGAGTGCGTCAATATTACTCAGGCGAGCGCGATCACCGCTGACATTGAGGGCGGTTTGCACGGCGTTGGAGACCGAGCTCTCTGGGTTGTAGCGCACGGCATTAGTAATTTCACCGCCCTGGCTGTGCCACTCATTCCAGAAGGCTTCGCCTACCCGGCGGCCCCAACTGTTATCCGGTACCATCATGGACACTTGGCGGTGACCATCCTGCCAGGCACGGCGGGCAACCTGGCGCGCTTCATCTTCAGCCGAAAGGCCGTACTGGAAGAGGCGCTGGGCCTGGTTGCTGTCGCCGCTGCCATAGTTGAGTGCCAGTGTCGGCAGCGGCACGCTGTCGCGTTGCTCTAGCTGGGTGACCTGATCTTTATCTAACGGGCCGATGATTAACTGCGCATTCATCTGCTGTGCGCGGTCATAAAGCTCATCCATTGAGTAGCGCGAGGCGTCCAGGAAGCTCAGCTCGACGTTGCCTCCTTTGACGTCATGGTGTTGACGCATGGCAGTGGCGATGGTGTTGGCGACACTGCTGAGTGGGCCTGATTCAGGCAACGCAACGACGATACGGCGTATTGTCTGCCCTTCAAGCTCAGGCAGGGCAACGCTAACGCCGCCGCTGGGTTGATCGAGCGCCTCGCGAGCCCAGCGCTGACGCTCTTCAAGCCTCTCTTGCTGATTGGCCTGCATCGGTAGTTCGTCGTCAAGCACTTGGGTGGCGCGAAGTACGGCGCGTGGCTCGTTCAAAGCACGGGCGAGTTCGGAAAATAGCAATGCCCAGCGTACCCGGTCGGGCTCTGATAGCAGGCTTTCATCGATCCCGTCGGCGGTTTCAAAGGCTCTTTCCCGCTCACCTTGCCGGGCCAGAATATTGGACGCTTCCAAACGTGTTTTGGCGGCTTGTTCTGGCGCTTGCTGCTCCGCCTGGCTGAGTAGCTGGCCGGGATCTTCATCGGGCACGCGATCTACCACGCTAGGCGACTGCATCGCACAGCCAGCAACCAGAAATGCCATGAGGGTAGCGGCGAGTAAGCCACGTAATGACTGTTTCATGTATCCTTCCTTAGGTTTCCATTTGCGCTGTCGCTGCTTGTCAGCGATTGACCAAGCCACTGCACAAGCATAGCGCACCAGCAGGGCAAGCCATCAACGAATTGAGAGTCAACAATGACAGACGATAATCCGGGCACATTGTACGTGGTTGCTACGCCAATTGGGAATTTGGATGACTTAACCGCGCGTGCCGCTCGGGTGTTAGCACAAGTTTCGCGCGTTGCGGCTGAAGATACCCGCCATAGTGGGCGCCTGTTGGCGCACTTGGGGTTGAATAAACCTATGCTCTCTTTGCACGAACACAATGAAGCGCGCCGTGTGGACACGTTAGACAGCTATCTCGCCGCAGGCGAAGATATTGCCTTGATCAGCGACGCTGGAACGCCTCTCATTAGTGACCCTGGCTTTGTTCTGGTGCGAGAGTTGCGGGCCCGCAATCGCCATATTGTACCTATTCCCGGGCCCTGCGCACTGATTACGGCGCTATCAGGGGCAGGGATGCCGACGGATCGTTTTGTGTTTGCTGGTTTTCTGCCTGCCAAGCCCGGCGCGCGACGCCAAGCGCTGGAGGGTGGAAAAGCCGCGAAGAGACGCTGGTGTTTTATGAATCCCCCACCGTATCGTGCACACCCTTGAAGCGTTGCAGGAGCAAATGGCGGGGCGCGATATGGTGCTGGCACGTGAGCTAACCAAAACCTTCGAAACCTTTCTGCACGGTACGCCTGAATCCTTGTTGGAGCGTTTAGCCGCCGATCCTAATCAAGCCCGCGGTGAATTCGTGGTGATTGTCGCCGGGGCGCCACCGGTAGAGCAGAGTGAGCATCAGGATATATCGGCAGATACCTTGCTGGAGGCGCTGTTGGCAGAGGGGTTGGTGTGAAGCAGAGCGCTGCGATTGCCGCACGAATGCTCGGCGGGCGTAAGCAAGTCTGGTACGCGCGTTTGCAAGCAATTAAAGGTGAGCATTGAGGCTAGCCGAGGGCGCTGGTATGCTTGCCGCCGGAGTTGGCCAGACAGTCGCCGCTAATACCCCTCAAAAGGTGTTGGGGAGGAAAGTCCGGGCTCCATAGGGCAGAGTGCCAGGTAACGCCTGGGCGGCGTGAGCCGACGGAAAGTGCAGCAGAGAGTAGACCGCCTAAGCCCCTGAAATAAACCTCTGGGGCCGGTAAGGGTGAAAGGGTGCGGTAAGAGCGCACCGCGCGCCTGGCAACAGTGCGTGGCATGGTAAACCCACTCGGAGCAAGACCAAATAGGGATCCAATGGCGTGGCCCGCGCTGGATCCGGGTAGGTTGCTTGAGCACTGTGGTAACGCAGTGCCTAGAGGAATGGCTGTCCACGACAGAACCCGGCTTATCGGCCGACTCCCCATTTCCACTTTAGGGCGTGCACGCACGCTCTTTATTACGTTGTCTCTAACATCTTGTGTGAGAAAAAAATGCCTTCTCCTGACGCTGAACAGGTTGCTTCCCGCTTTCGCCATACCAGCGTACTACTGGAGGGGGCTGTCGATGCTCTTGTTCACGATACGCAGGGTGTCTATTTAGATGGGACTTTCGGGAGAGGCGGTCACTCACGGTTGATTCTTGATCGTCTGGATACCCAGGGCCAATTGCTCGCCATGGATCGTGACCCCCAGGCAATTGCTGCGGCCGCAGAAGTAAACGATCAGCGCTTCCAGATTACCCAGCGTGAATTTGCTCAGCTTGGTGAGTTTGCTCGTGAGCAGGGCCTCTACGGCAAGCTGTCAGGGGTGTTGCTGGATGTTGGTGTTTCATCGCCTCAGTTGGATGACCCCGAGCGCGGCTTTAGCTTTATGCGCGACGGTCCGCTGGATATGCGCATGGATCCTAGTCAAGGCCAGAGCGCTGCCGAGTTCCTGGCCAGAGCCAGTGAAACAGACATTGCCTACGTATTTAAAACCTATGGCGAAGAGCGCTACGCCAAGCGATTGGCCCGTGCCGTAGTGACGCGCCGGGTTGAAAAGCCGTTTACCCATACGGTGGATTTGGCCGAGGTGCTAAAAGTGGCCCACCCCGCCTGGGAAAAGGGGCGTCACCCTGCCACCAAGGCATTTCAGGGGCTGCGTATTTTTATCAATGGTGAGCTGGAACAGTTAGACAGTGCTTTAGACGCGGCACTGGAGGCACTGGCGCCAGGTGGTCACTTAGTGGTTATCAGCTTTCACTCGCTGGAGGATCGTCGTGTGAAACGCTTTATTCGCCACCATGTCCGCGGCGATACCGACCTGCCACGCGGGTGCCCATTCGCGACGATCAATTGAATCGACGTCTAGAGGCGCTAGGTAAAGGTGTGCGGCCAAGCGAGGAGGAAGTGGATGCCAATCCTCGCGCTCGTAGTGCCGTCATGCGGGCTGCACGCAAACGGATGTGAATGTCATCATGAGCATGGATCGGATTAAGCAGTGGGCAACCACGCTACGCACCGAATGGCCTTTCAGGCTGCGTCTGCGCGCCTGGCCGGTGGCGATTTCGCTACTGTTTCTACTCTGTATGGCCTCCGGGTTGGGCGTGGTGGTCACTACCCATATGACGCGGGTTCAATTTGCGCAGCTACAACAGCTGGAGCAGGAGGAGAACCAGCTGCAAACGGAGTGGGGGCAACTGCTGCTTGAGGAGGGCGCCTGGTCGACACCTGCCCGTATTGAACAAATTGCCACTGAGCGCCTGGGGATGCGGATTCCCGATGTCCATGATGTTGAGGTGATTCGGCCATGAGAAGCGAACGCCGAGGCGGTACCTCGCGTCAGGCTCTATCGCGCCCCCGCTTGGCGGCGGGCGCTTCTTGTTTATTCTGCTCGCGATAGGCTTGGCTTCGGCCATCCTGATTGGCCGTATTACACTGTTGCAGGTCATCGACCGTCCCTTTCTGCAAAGCCAGGGCGACGCGCGCACTCTCCGTCACGAAACCATCCCCGCCCACCGCGGCATGATTACAGACCGCAATGGCGAACCGTTGGCAATTTCCACGCCGGTGGTGACCCTCTGGGCCAACCCGCAAGAACTTCCCGAAGATGCTATTCAACGTGTAATGCTGGCCCAGGCGCTGGGTATGTCGTTGAGTGACTTCGAGGCGCGGGTGGCGCGCTTTAGCGAACATGAGTTCATGTATTTACGCCGTCAGATGACCCCTGCGGCGGCCCAACAGGTTCTAAACCTGCGCACGCCCGGCGTTTACCCGCAGCGTGAGTATAAACGTTACTATCCCGCTGGCGAGGTCGCGGCTCAGTTGCTGGGGGTGACGAACGTTGATGATGTCGGTCAGGAGGGCTTAGAGCTCTCGTATCAACCTTACCTGGCGGGCCGGCCTGGCCAGCGGCGAGTGATTAAAGATCGCCGTGGACGCCTGGTTCGCGAGCTGGGCGTTATCAACGAAGCCCAGCCCGGGGGGGAGCTGACCTTGGCGATTGATCAGCGCATTCAATATATGGCCTACCGGGAGTTGCGCGCAGCGGTGGCCGAGAATGAGGCTGATGGTGGCGTGCTGGTGATGATGGATGCCCGCACGGGAGAAGTGTTGGCGATGGCTAACTTGCCCTCCTACAACCCTAACAACCGAGCGGGGCTTGATCCGCGTGGGTTGCGTAACCAGGCGTTGGTCGATGTATTTGAGCCCGGCTCGGTGATGAAGCCGCTGGCCATGGCCGCTGTGTTAGAGAGTGGCGTGGTGGATCGCAACGCGGTGGTGGATACCTCGCCCGGTTGGATGCGATTGGATCAGTTCACCATTCGCGACTTCCGTAATTATGGCGAGCTGGATTTGGCTGGCATTCTGGAACACTCTTCGAATGTGGGAATGTCCCGACTGGCGCTACGCTTGAGCGATACGGCGATTTGGGAAAAGTATAATCAGTTAGGGCTGGGGCAGGCACCCGGAACCGGTTTTCCTGGTGAATCCACTGGCAGCTTGCCGGCACCGGTGCGCTGGTCGCGCAGCGAGCGGGCGACGCTCTCCTACGGTTACGGCCTGTCCGTGTCAGCGGTGCAGTTGGCGAGTGCTTACGGCGCTAGCCAATGATGGCGTGCGTCTGCCTCCCTCACTGTTACGCCTTTCTGAGCCGCCCCAAGGCATCCCCGCGATAGAGCCTACGGTTGCCAATGACCTGTTGCGGATACTGGAAACTTCCGTTGCGGCCTATACCGGCGGGCGGCGAGCTCGTGTCGAGGGTTATCGTGTTGGCGGAAAAACGGGCACGGTGCGCAAAATAGGCCAGCAGGGCTATACCACCGATGCCTACCGCAGCGTTTTTGCCGGTATTGCGCCTATTTCCGACCCGCGCATTGTCACAGTGGTAATGATTGATCACCCCAAGGCAGGCGAATTTTATGGCGGCGCTGTTGCCGCACCGGTTTTTTCCAGTGTGACAGGGAATGCTTTACGCTTGTTGGATGTTCCGCCGGATCACGAGGCGGAGTAGCTTTAAGGAGATGGCATGACGCTGAGCCCAGACGATGTTTTAGCGGCACTCAAGCAAGTATGGCCCAAGTCGCCACTGCCCGCTGGTCTGCCGAAGCTGCCGGGTCAGGTGCATATTGAGATGAACTCTCGCAAGCTGGCGGAGGGGGATATTTTGTGGCCGTGCCTGGCAGCCAGCGTGACGGCCGCGATTTTATCGAACAAGCCCTTGAGGCTGGGGCTTCGCTTGTTTTAGCGCAGGGTGCTCACGGCGATGTACAGCTTGAGGGGCGGGTGCTGAAACTGCCGCATTTATCGTCGCGCTTAGGCGAGCTAGGTAGGGCGCTGTACCAGGTGCCTAGTGATTTGGAAGTGATTGCGGTGACCGGTACTAACGGTAAAAGCTCCGTCACTCACTATATCGCGGCCCTCAGCGAAGCGTTGGGAACACCGGCGGGTCTGGTTGGCACATTAGGCGTGGGGCGCCCTGGCGCGTTGAGCGATAGTGGCTTAACCACGCCCGGCCCCTGGCGCTGCAGGCGACGTTGGGTACGCTGGCACAGCAGGGCGTCACGCGTGTCGCCCTGGAAGCCTCTTCCCACGCCCTGGATCAGTACCGTTTGGACGCGGTTAACGTCGGTGTGGGGGTGTTTACCAATCTGACTCGCGACCATTTGGATTATCACGGCAGCATGGCCGCCTACGCCGCCTCGAAATCCAAGCTGTTCCGACGTTCTGAGCTCAGTTTGGCGGTGGTCAATGGTGATGACCCCCTGGCCCGCTTAATGCTGGCCGGGTGCAGTAGCCGTGTCCGTGTCCTGGCCACCGGGCAAGATGAAGCCGTTACGCTGCGAGTTCTGGATTGGCAGGCGTTTGATTGGGGGCAGCAGGCGATGATTGCGACTCCCAACGGCGAGAAAATGCTGCGCTTAACGTTAATGGGGCGCTTTAATTTAGATAACGTGCTGTTGGCTATGGCTGTTTTGTACGGTCTGGGCGAACCGCTTGATGCGCTGTTTGATGCCGCGGCGTCGCTTACGCCTGTGCCCGGGCGTATGGAGCTGTATGGTGCTGTTGACGCCCCCAGCGTGGTGGTGGATTACGCCCACACCCCGGACGCCTTGAAAAGTGCCCTGCAGGCGCTGCGCGCTCACTTGGGTGAGGCAGGTAAATTATGGTGCGTCTTTGGGTGCGGTGGAGAGCGTGATACGGGTAAGCGCGCCGAGATGGCCCGGGCCGCCGAGCAGTGGGCGGATCACATTGTGGTCACCGACGATAACCCTCGCCACGAGTCCGCTGCGCAAATTCGTGAGCAGATCTTGTCGGGCTTCTCTACTGCTGCTCAGCCGATTGAAATCGGTGAGCGGAGTGAGGCCGTAGCAACGGCGATTCAGCAAGCCGCTGCTCAGGATGTGGTGCTGGTTGCTGGCAAGGGCATGAGGCGTATCAGGAGATAAAGGGTTCGCTACTCCTATGCTGATAGCGAAGAGATCCAGCGTGCCTTTGCCCAGCGGAAAGCTCAATAATGCGCTGGGCCCTGAATCAAGTAGCCGCGGCACTCGGCATCGAAGCGCCGTTGGGCAGCGCTCAGTTAACCATTCGCTCGGTGATTACCGATAGCCGTAAAATTGAGCCTGGTTGCCTGTTTGTGGCGTTAAAGGGCCCCCATTTTGACGGCCATGACTTTGTTGAGCGTGCCATGAAGCTTGGCGCGGTGGCGGCGTTGGTCGACGCTCCGTTGAGTGTGACTTACCCCAACTGGTGTGTCCTGATACACGCTTAGCTCTGGGGCTACTGGCCGGTGCGCATCGGCGTGCATGGCACGGCCCCTTGGTGGCTGTCACCGGTAATAGTGGTAAAACTACCGTGAAGGAGATGTGCGCTGCGCTCCTGACGCCTCTAGGCGAGGTGCTGGCGACTGAGGGTAATCTGAACAATGATTTCGGCGCGCCGCTGACCCTGTTGCGATTGCATCAGCAGCATCAAGCCGCTGTGATAGAGCTAGGCGCCAATCATTTGGGGGAGATCGCCTGGACAGCGTCGTTGGCCCAGCCCGATATTGCGATTATTACCAATGTCACCGGCGCCCATGTGGGCGAGTTTGGCGGTATGGGGCAGATCGCCCAGGCAAAAGTGAACTGCTTGCCGGGCTGAGCGAACAAGGAACGGCGATTTTGAACCGCGATGATCGCTACTACTCCTTTGGATCTCGCGCGGCCCCAAGGCGAGTCGTCAGCTTTGGCTTTCATCCCCAGGCCGATGTTAGTGCCGCAGCGCTTTCCTGTGATCCGCAAGGGCGGTATGCTTTCACGCTACTGCAGCATGGCCAAGCGCTTGGACAGGTACGTTTGCCGCTACTTGGCAAGCATAATGTCAGTAATGCCCTTGCCGCCGCCGCTGCGGCATTGGCCCTGGGCGTGCTCCCCGAGCAGATCACTGCGCGCTTGGAAACGCTGCCAGCGTTAGCGGGTAGGCTAACCGTGATACCTGGTTTGCGGGGTGCCAAACTGTTGGATGATACTTACAATGCCAACCCTGGTGCGGTTAAAGCGGCCCTGGATACGCTGGCGAGTTTCCCTGCTCCGCGCTGGTGTGCGCTAGGAGCGATGGGCGAGCTGGGAAGCGATTCGACAGCGCTGCACGCCGATATTGGTCACTACGCCGCCGAACTCGGCATTGATGGGTTGCTGACGCTGGGCGATGCCGCACGCGCTGCCAGCGAAGCCTTTGGTCGTGGGCTGCACTTTAACGATCACGAGGCGCTAACGCGCCATGTCATTAATACTTTGCCGCCGGACACCACGCTACTGGTGAAAGGGTCGCGCAGTGCGGGCATGGAACATGTCATTAATGCACTGCGTTCGGATAAATAAGGTAAACGCCGTTCATGTTACTTCACTTGGCGAATTTTCTGTCGCAGTACCAATCTGATTTTCAAGTTGTCAACTATTTAACTCTGCGTGTGATTTTAGGCGCCCTGACATCATTAATGCTCTGCTTATGGCTGGGGCCATGGATGATTCGGCGTCTGGTCGAAGGGCAAATCGGGCAATCCGTGCGTGACGACGGCCCTCAGTCTCACCTTTCCAAGGCGGGTACCCCAACCATGGGAGGGGCGATGATCCTGCTGGCCATCGCCATGAGTACCTTGCTGTGGGGGGATCTTACCAACCTTTATATTTGGGTGGTATTAGGTGTCACGCTAGGCTTTGGCGCTATCGGCTGGGTCGATGATTACCGCAAAGTGGTAGAGAAAAATCCGCGCGGCTTACCCGCTCGCTGGAAGTACTTCTGGCAATCGGTAGTGGGTCTGGGAGCGGCAGTCCTGCTCTATTTGACTGCTTCAACGCCGGTCGAGACCAGTCTGTTAGTACCGCTATTCAAAGAGGTGGCGCTGCCGCTGGGCGTTTTCTATATCGTGCTTACCTACTTTGTGATTGTGGGCAGTTCCAATGCGGTTAATTTGACCGATGGGCTTGATGGTTTGGCGATTATGCCCACCGTGCTGGTGGCCATGGGGTTGTCGGTGTTCGCTTATGCCAGCGGCAATACCGTGTTTGCCGAGTACTTGCATATTCCATTTATTGCCGGTACCGGCGAGCTGGCGGTGTTCTGTGCCACCATTGCCGGCGCAGGGCTTGGTTTCCTATGGTTCAACACTTATCCCGCCCAGGTCTTTATGGGCGACGTAGGCGCCTTGGCGCTGGGGGGCTGCGCTGGGCGTAGTGGCAGTGATCGTGCGTCAGGAAATTGTGCTGTTTATCATGGGCGGTATTTTTGTCATGGAGACGGTGTCGGTCATTCTGCAAGTGGGTTCCTATAAACTTACTGGGCGACGCATCTTCCGTATGGCGCCTTTGCACCATCACTATGAATTAAAAGGCTGGCCTGAACCGCGGGTAATCGTGCGCTTCTGGATTATTACCGTGGTGTTGGTGCTACTTGGCCTCGCAACGCTCAAAATTCGTTAATGCATGTGGGCATGAGGCGAGAGGGAGCCTGTGATGGTTCGAGTTGCTAAAGGTTTAACGCTGGTGGTGGGGCTAGGGGTATCGGGGCGTGCGATATGCCGCCATTTGAGCCGCTTGGATGTGCCCTACATGGTCGCGGATACCCGCGCTGAACCACCGGGTTTGAAGGAGTTTCAAGCCGCTCATCCAGGCATTGAGGTTCACTGCGGCCCACTAACGTTGCTGAATCTGCAAGATGTGGCAGAAGTGGTGGTTAGCCCAGGGCTTGATCCGCGCATGCCGGGCTTAAAGGAGCTGGCGGATCAGCTCAATCCACGTACAGGCGAACCGATGGTAGTGGGCGAAATTGCCCTCTTTGTACGTGCTGCTAAGGCCCCATTGCGGCCATCACCGGATCCAATGCCAAATCAACGGTGACGACGCTGCTAGGTGAAATGGCCGCTGCCGCCGGCATTAAGGCGGCGGTGGGCGGGAACCTGGCACCCCGCGCTGGATCTGTTGGCCAGCCATCCCGCTGCCGAACTGTATATCCTTGAGCTTTCAAGCTTTCAGCTTGAGACGACTCCCTCCCTGGGGGCGAGGTGTGCAGCCTTCCTGAATCTATCCGAAGATCACCTGGATCGCCATGGGGATATGCACGGTTATCGCGCCGCAAAGCAGCGTATTTTTATCGGTGCAGAGAGTGCCGTGGTGAACGCTAATGAGCCCCTCACCTGGCCGACGTATCCTGTTGACCAGGTGGCTTACTTTTCTCAGCGTGCTCCAGAGGGTAATGCGTGGGGGCTGGCGCTTTACCACAATAAGCTAACGTTAATGCAGGGCTCCGACCCTTGGATGGCGATAGATGAGTTAAAGATAGCCGGTCAGCACAACTACCTCAATGCTTTGGCTGCGCTGGCCATGGGGCAGGCGTTGGGCTTTGCCGCGGTACCCATGTGCAGCGCGCTGGGTGAATTTAAAGGCTTGGAGCACCGCAGTGAAGTCATTGCGCACATTAACGGCGTCACCTGGGTCAACGACACCAAGGGTACCAATGTTGGCGCTACCTTGGCGGCCATTAATGGCATTGGCGCGACGTTGGAAGGGCGGTTGATCTTATTGGCGGGCGGGGTCGGCAAGGGCGCTGATTTTTCTCCCTTGGCTGAGCCTCTTTCGAAGTGCGCGCGCCACGTGTTGCTATTCGGATTAGATGCCCCACGGTTAGCCGACGCCTTGGTTGAACACGTTAGCATTCGACAGGTAGAGGACTTAACCCAAGCGATGGAAGCGGCGTTTGAACTCGCCCAGCCGGGAGACTGCGTGCTGCTATCACCCGCCTGTGCGAGTCTGGATCAGTTTGCCAACTACCAGCAGCGCGGCGATGTGTTTCGCCATTGGGTGCAGCAAAGGCATCCTCAACAGGCAAGGGGCGCTATGAGTCGACTTCAGCGGCTGCGCACGACGCTTTCAACCCGCGACTTACCCTGCGATGTCTGGTTAATCGTGGCGGCGGTGGCATTGGCGGGCTTGGGGTGGGTCATGGTCAGTTCGGCGTCGATTGGTTTGCTGGAAGATACCTATCACTACTCACGTCAGCATGGCGTTTTCCTGGTACTTGCCATCATCGCCTGCGTATTTATGCTCTGTGTCCCGCTTGAAGTGTGGCGCCAGAATGCAGCACTGATTCTGCTTGCCAGTATCTTTTTGTTGATTGTGGTGTTGATGGTGGGGCAGGAGATCAATGGCAGTAAACGCTGGATAGCACTGCCAGGGCCCCTGCCCAGTTTGCAGGTGTCTGAATTCGCCAAGGTCGGGCTGATTTTTTTACATGGCGGCGTTTATGTCACGTTTCACGTATGACTTGCGTCGTCGAGCGTTCAGCATGTGGCGCCCGCTGGCCGTCCTGGCGGTTCCCGCCGGATTGCTTTTAGCGCCTGATTTCGGCGGTATGGTGGTCTTTACTGTTTGCGTGATTGGCATGCTGATGATGAGCGGCGCATCGCTGGTGCTGTTGGGTGGCAGCGGGCTGCTGCTTGGCTCCGGTGCGGTCATGATGGTGGTGATTGAGCCCTACCGACTGGCACGCTGGACCAGCTTTCTGGATCCCTGGGCCGACCAGTTTGCGACCGGCTACCAGTTAACCCAAGCATTAATCGCCTTCGGGCGGGGGCACGTCACCGGTACCGGGCTGGGCAATAGCGTGCAAAAACTACACTACCTGCCCGAAGCGCATACCGACTTTATCTTTGCGGTGATCGCTGAAGAGCTGGGCATGATCGGTGCGATTATCGTCGTGCTGTTGTTCACACTATTTATTGCCCGCGCTATGTGGATCGGCCGTAAAGCAGAGCTGGCAGGGCACCTGTTTGGCGCTTATGTCAGCTACGGGATCGGCTTTGTGGTCGCCGCGCAGGCATTCATCAACATGGCGGTGAGTTCGGGGCTATTGCCGACCAAGGGACTGACGCTGCCGCTGATGAGCTATGGCGGTTCCAGTTTGCTAGTCACGGGCATTATGGTCGGTTTGCTGCTGCGCACAGATGCCGAGACACGGCATCGGCCCAGGCGTGCGTCCACCCCGTATAAACCCCGCCATGAGCCGCGTTTATCGTAACGCTATGCCGCGTGTTATCAGGAGTTTGATGTGACAACGAACGTTAGCCGACGAGTACTGATTATGGCGGGTGGCACTGGCGGGCATGTGTTTCCAGCCTTGTCACTCGCCAACGCTTTGCAGGCGCAGCAGGTCGACGTTGAGTGGTTGGGTAGCCCTAGGGGCATTGAAAACCGCCTGGTGCCTGAAGCGGGTATTAAATTACATACAATTGCGGTTAGCGGGCTGCGCGGCAATGGCTTGACGGGCTGGCTAAAAGCACCACTGAACCTTAGTCGTGCGGTGCTGCAAGCACGTGCGGTTATTCGCGACTTTAAACCTCAAGTGGTGGTCGGCTTGGGTGGCTTTGCCAGTGGCCCCGGCGGCTTGGCTGCATGGTTGACGCGCGTCCCGCTGGTTATACATGAGCAGAACGCCGTGGCAGGCCTGACCAATCGCGTCTTGTCGCGACTGGCTAAACGAACCTATGCCGCTTTCCCTGAAGCCTTTGGGGCGCGTGCCGATGTCATTGGCAATCCTGTGCGTGACGACATTGCCGCCCTGGGGAGCTCACCGCGAGACGAGGAAACGCTCACTTCCGCCCCCTGCGTTTGTTGGTGGTGGGGGGATCCCTCGGGGCTGTGGCCCTTAACGAACGTTTGGCCCCTGCGCTGGCGACATTGCCCATTGAGCAGCGTCCCCAGGTTCGCCACCAGGCGGGAAAAGGGCGTGAGCAGGCGACTGCAGACAATTACCAGCAGCACGGCGTGAGCGCAGAGGTGAGTCCTTTTATTGATGATATGGCCGCTGCCTACGAGTGGGCTGATTTAGTGGTGTGCCGCTCGGGGGCACTGACCGTCGCGGAGTTGGCGGCGGCGGCTAAACCGGCACTGCTGGTGCCGTTCCCGTTTGCTGTCGATGACCATCAACGCATCAACGCCCAGGTACTTGTCAAGGCGGGGGCCGCCAAGTGCGTGGTTCAGTCTGAGCTGACCGTTGAGCGGTTAAGCGAATTTTAAACCAATTGCTCGTCCCAAATACCCTGGCGGCAATGGCAGCGAATGCACGCCAGGCCGCCCATTTAGATGCCACAAAACGCTTGGCTGAAGGGTGTTTGGCGATGGTGCCGTTAGGAGACTCTGCGTGATCGATTCGGACAACAACATGACACCCGCACGTACCACCGCAGGCCCCGGTATGCGCCGGATCCGGCGGCTCCATTTTGTCGGTATTGGTGGCGCAGGTATGTGGTATTGCCGAGGTGCTAGCCAATCAGGGCTACACCGTTAGCGGCAGTGATGTGAAAACCTCTTCAGTCGTGGAGCGGTTGCGTCAATGTGGTGTCAGTGTGGCGATTGGCCATGCTGAGGCCAATGTGCAAGGCTCGGATGTGGTGGTGGTATCGAGTGCCATTGATGAAACCAATCCAGAAATTCGCTGGGCCCATGAGCACCGTGTGCCGGTGGTGCGTCGGGCTGAAATGCTCGCTGAGCTAATGCGGTTTCGTCACGGTATCGCCGTGGCGGGCACCCATGGTAAAACCACCACGACCAGCTTAACGGCGACCCTGTTGGCCGAAGGTGGCTTGGATCCCACCTTTGTGATTGGCGGCAAGCTGACCAGTGCCGGTGCCAATGCCCGCCTAGGTGAAGGCGACTATTTGGTTGCCGAAGCCGACGAGTCCGACGCATCGTTTTTGCACCTACAGCCAATGGTGTCGATTGTTACCAATATTGATGCTGACCATATGGCGACTTATGGCGGCGACTTTGAGCGCCTTAAAAGTACCTTTATCGAGTTCCTGCACAACTTGCCATTTTATGGTTTAGCAGTGCTGTGTATCGATGACCCTCACGTACGTGTGCTGTGTGAGCAGGTGAAGCGGCAGTTCGTAACCTATGGGTTTGATAGCGATGCCGATTATCGCATCGTTGATTTTGCCCAGCGTGGCGGTGAAGTCTCCTTCACCGCGCTACGCCTAGGGGGCGCCGCGCCGTTAGACGTGCGTTTGGCTATGCCGGGTCGCCACAATGCCTTAAACGCCATGGCCGCGATTGTGGTCGCTACCGACGCTGGCGTGAGTGATAGTGCTATTCTTAGCGGTCTGGCAAGTTTTGCCGGTGTAGGGCGCCGTTTCCAGGTACATGGTCACTTCCCAGCGCCTAAAGGTGGCGGTGATATCATGTTGGTGGATGATTATGGTCACCATCCCCGTGAAGTTGATATGGTGATCCAGGCGATTCGCGCTGGCTGGCCAGATCGTCGGCTGGTCATGCTATATCAGCCCCATCGCTATAGCCGTACCCGCGATTTATACGAAGACTTTGTCAGGGTGCTTTCCCAGGTCGACACACTGGTGCTGCTGGATGTTTACAGTGCCGGTGAAACGGTTATTCCTGGCGCAGAGGGCGTACCCTGGCGGGGTCTATCCGTCAACGCGGCGAAGTCGACCCGCTGTTTGTCGAGCACAAACATGAGTTACCTGCACTGTTAACCAACGTGTTACGCCCCGGCGATATTTTAATTACCCAGGGCGCTGGTGATGTGGGCGGGATTTCCCTGCGCCTGGCACAGGCACAGCTAGTGATGAACGAGGTGGATTTGTGAGCGTTGACGTAGCCTCCCCAACTCTCTTGGCAAAGTCGTGGTCGTTTATGGCGGCACCTCGGCTGAGCGGGAAGTATCGCTTAAAAGCGGTGCGGCGGTGCTTGAAGCGCTGCAGCGTAAAGGTATTGATGCCTGTGGCTATGATCCCCAAGACGGTGGCCTGGCTGGCTTAGAGCAACTGGCGCCATCGGTGGTCTTTGTTGCCCTGCACGGCCGCGGCGGTGAGGATGGCACCCTGCAGGGGCATTGGAACTGTTGAATATTCCTTATACCGGCAGTGGGGTGCTTGCCTCGGCGCTGGGAATGGATAAGCAGCGCACTAAGCAGGTGTGGAGTGCGGTTGGGCTGCCCACCCCTGAAAGCATTATGCTGGCTGCCAGTTCGGACTGGTCAGCGGTGGTTGAGCAGTTAGGTTTACCGCTGATTGTTAAGCCGGTGCACGAAGGCTCTACGCTGGGCATTAGCATCGTAAAAAGCCAGGCAGCGCTAGAGGCGGCCTATCACGAAGCGGCCCAGTTCGACGCCCGGGTGATGGCGGAGCGCTTTGTCGTAGGCGATGAGTATACCGTGGCGCTGCTGGGTGATCAGGTGCTGCCTGCTATTCGCGTAGAAGTTCCTGGCGGCTTCTACGACTATGAAGCCAAATATATTGCTAATACCACCCAATACCATTTGCCTTGCGGCTTAACTGCTGAGGATGAGGCTGAACTCGCTATGCTGTGCCAGCAAGCGTTTATGGCCATAGGCGGGGCAGGTTGGGGTAGGGTTGATGTCATGCGTGATAGTGACGGGCGTTTTGGCTACTGGAGGTCAATACGGTACCCGGCATGACCGACCATAGCTTGGTGCCTCAAGCGGCAGCTCATGCAGGCATTGGCTTTGATGACCTAGTGCTACAAATACTCAACACCGCAGACGAGTCGTTCACAGCATGAGTAATGACTTGTTTAAAAGCGCCTTATTAAAAAGTGCCTTATGAAAAGGCGTAATGCTTGGTTGGGAATTATCCTGCTAGCGCTGCTGATGGGAGCCGGTGGGCGGGCGCTATGGCTGTGGCTGGATCGTCCAATTGAGCGGGTATCTATTCGCGGTGAATGGGAGTATGTCAGCGCCGACTACCTGCGCACTCAGCTGGCGCCGCTGGTGGTCGATGCCACTTGGCTGTCGGCTGATTTGGGCGAATTGCGTGACCGCGCGCTGCAGGTGGGCTGGTTAAACGAAGTGCGGATATCCCGTGAGTGGCCGAACGCACTGGTGTTCGAGCTGGTTGAGCAACAGCCCGTCGCGCGCTGGAACGATGATTTTTTACTCAACCCTGAAGGCGAGCCTTTCGCTTTTGCGCCCTTATCGCCACCAGCGGGTTTGCCGGATCTGGCCGACCCTGCGGGCAGCAGTGAAGAAGTGTTGGACTATTACCACCGATTAAAACTTCACTTTGAGCAGTTATCGTTGAACCTTACTCAACTTCGTTTAGAGCCGCGGGGTGCCTGGCGGCTGCAATTAAACGATGGCGCTTGGGTGATGTTGGGTCGACGTCAGCATGAAGTGCGCTTAGCAAGGTTGTCGGCTTCATGGCAGCGTGAGTTGTCGTCTCTGGCCGAGCAGATTCGCTATATTGATCTGCGCTACCCCAACGGCGTTGCTGTTGCTTGGCATGGAGAAAGTGAATTTGCGGTGCAAGATGAGTAACTCTTCTATTACTTGGTGCAAATAAGGTGTAAAAGTGAGTGGTTGCCATCGTTGAAAAAGCCAATAAACGGCTTTAAATTGCTTCCCAAGCCTATTATTGTGGGTTTGCACTAGTCGTATTGCGACTATTGTTTCTATACTATGGGCCAGGCGCGGGTTAAATAGTTTTTAATTTCGACTGTTGGTACTTAGCGAGTGTCTGAGACACATCACTGATTATTTCGGGTAGCACGCTTTCAATGTTAAGCGTTGGATTAAGCGCCACCCTATTTATATTTATTTTTAACAATGACGCAAGGAGATTTCCCGACTCATGGCAGGCTCACCCAACGCATCCAATATGGTGGTCGGGCTGGACATTGGAACGTCCAAGGTCGTCGCGATAGTCGGTCAACCTACCGATGATGGCGGAATTGAAATTGCAGGTATTGGTTCGCACCCTTCGCGTGGCATGAAGCGCGGCGTGGTGATCAATATCGAATCAACGGTACAGTCTATCCAGCGCGCCGTTGAAGAAGCAGAGTTAATGGCCGGTTGTGATATTCACTCGGTATACGTTGGCGTAGCAGGCAGCCATATTAGTTCCATGAACTCAGATGGCGTTGTGGCAATAAAGAGCGCGAAGTGACACCCTCTGATATTGAGCGTGTGATTGACTCCGCAAGGGCCCGCGCCATTTCCGAAGGCCAGCGAGTGTTGCATGTGCTGCCTCAGGAGTTTTTCGATTGATGCCCAAGGCGGCATTCGCGAGCCACTGGGCATGTCCGGTGTGCGCTTGGAAGCGCAGGTGCACTTGGTAACAGCCGCTTTAAACGCGGTGCAGAATATTGAGAAGTGTGTTCGCCGCTGCGGTTTAGAGGTTGATGCTATTATCCTAGAGCAGCTAGCCTCTAGTATGGCTGTGCTCACCGAGGATGAACGTGAGCTGGGCGTCTGTATGGTCGACATTGGCGGCGGCACGACCGATATGGCGATTTTCAGCGAAGGCGCCATTCGCCACACGGCAGTCATTCCTATCGCCGGTGACCAGGTCACTAACGATATTGCCATGGCGCTGCGAACACCCACGCAGCACGCTGAAGAGATCAAAGTTAAATACGCTTGTGCGCTAACGCATTTAGCCGCAAGTGATGAAATGATCAAGGTACCTAGCGTAGGTGATCGTCCTGCGCGTGATCTATCGCGTCAGGCGCTCGCCGAGGTGGTAGAACCGCGTTACGAAGAGCTGTTTACGCTAGTAAGAGACGAATTGCGTCGAAGTGGCTATGAAGACATGGTGGCCGCCGGCATAGTACTTACCGGTGGTACCTCGCGCATGGAGGGGGTTAGCGAATTGGCAGAAGAGATTTTCCATATGCCCGTTCGTATCGCATGTCCGCAAAACGTAAGAGGTTTGGCGGACGTCGTGTGTAATCCGATCTATGCGACGGGCGTTGGTCTGCTGCATTATGCCTTGCAGGAAACGCGTCATGGGCAAGGTCTAAGAAGCCACGGGGGAGTCGTTGCGGCCCATAAGGGCCGTAACGAGCTTCCGGCGTGATATCAAGGAAGACCATTCGGCGCTGGCAAGAATTAAAGGCTGGTTCAAAGGAAATTTCTGACAGGGCCGCAAGCGCGGTTCAGGAGACGGGGCTTATGTTCGAATTGGTAGATAACGCACCCTCGAGCAGTGCGGTCATCAAAGTGGTTGGCGTTGGCGGCGGTGGCGGCAATGCTGTTAACCACATGGTCGAAAGCAATATTGAAGGCGTTGAGTTTATCTGCGCCAACACGGATGCCCAGGCGCTTAAACGCGTATCGGCAAAACAGTGCTGCAACTGGGCAGTGAAATCACTAAAGGGCTCGGCGCAGGTGCCAACCCTGAGGTGGGACGCCAGGCGGCAATGGAAGACCGTGAGCGCATCGCAGAATTGCTGGTGGGCGCTGACATGGTCTTCATCACTGCCGGTATGGGCGGCGGTACGGGAACCGGAGGCGCGCCGGTGGTGGCTCAGGTCGCCAAGGAGCTTGGGATTCTCACCGTTGCCGTCGTAACGCGTCCCTTCCCCTTTGAAGGGCCAAAGCGGATGCGCGCTGCTGAGGAGGGCATGAAAGAGCTCTCTGAACACGTAGATTCGTTGATCACTATTCCCAACGAAAAACTACTTTCCGTGCTGGGCAAGAACGCCACCTTGCTGACGGCTTTCAGTGCGGCGAACGATGTACTGCTAGGCGCTGTTCAAGGTATTGCAGAGCTGATTACCAGCCCGGGTATCATCAACGTCGACTTTGCTGATGTGCGCACCGTTATGTCTGAAATGGGCATGGCGATGATGGGTACCGGTGGTGCCACGGGTGAAAATCGTGCTCGCGAAGCGGCTGAGAAGGCTATCCGTAGCCCACTGCTGGAAGATATCGATCTGCACGGCGCTCGCGGTATTCTGGTCAACATCACCGCAGGGCCCGACTTGTCCATCGGCGAGTTCAATGATGTGGGCGCTACGGTTCAAGAGTTTGCTTCACCGGATGCCACCATCGTCGTCGGCACCTCCATTGATATGGAGATGTCCGATGAACTGCGCGTTACCGTTGTCGCTGCTGGTTTAGATGGGCAAAGCCCAAAGCAGCGGCGCGGGAGCCGGCCCGCCGTTCAGCCGCGGAGTCGTCTGATTACCGCAAGTTGCAACAGCCAACGGTCATGCGCCAGCAGGCAACAGCCCGCGCTGAAGCACCTGAGGCGGCAGCCAAGCCTCGTCCTGAAAAGCGTCGCGCTTCCGAAGCCGATGACTATCTGGACATTCCCGCGTTTCTACGCCGCCAGGCGGATTGATCTCGATATCAGGCTTACGGTAACCGCGAGCGAGCGTTTTATTGGCTAAAACGCTCGTTTGCTGTTAAAGTGAACACTGTTTGATAACTTTTCCCCCTGCGGTTATTACCGTCATAAGAGCTCGGCTACTATCCATGATCAGACAACGCACCCTACAAAACGTCATTCGCGCCACCGGAGTGGGCCTGCATTCTGGCAAAAAAGTCCATCTGGCTTTGCGTCCGGCGCCGGCCAATACTGGGATTGTGTTTGTTAGAACCGATCTGGATCCCGTTGTACACGTTCCCGCCCGGGCAGAGTTGGTTGAAGATACCAAACTCTGTACTGCTCTGGTGTCGAACGGGGTTAAGGTGGCGACCGTTGAGCACTTGATGTCAGCCTTTGCTGGGCTGGGCATCGACAACGCTTACGTAGATGTTAGCGAGCCTGAAGTGCCCATTATGGACGGTAGCGCTAGCCCGTTTGTGTTTTTGATTCAGTCAGCGGGTATTTTGGAGCAGGATGCGGCGAAGAAATTTATTCGCATCAAGCGTCGGGTGGGGGTGACTGATGGCGATAAGGAGGCGGTTTTCTTACCCCATCAAGGGTTCAAAGTCTCCTTTGCTATCGACTTTGATCATCCTGTTTTTGAGCAGCAGAAACAGACTGCGTTGATCGACTTCTCGACCACCTCGTTCGTTAAAGAGGTTTCCCGCGCACGTACGTTTGGGTTTATGCGTGATTTAGAGTTTTTACGCTCTAATAATCTGGCGTTAGGCGGCAGTTTAGATAACGCCATTGTGGTTGACGATTACCGCATTGTTAATGAAGGCGGTCTACGCTACGAAGATGAGTTTGTTAAGCATAAGGTATTAGATGCGATCGGTGACTTGTACCAGCTGGGTTATAGCCTGATTGGCGAGTTTCGTGGAGTGAAGTCTGGTCATGCGCTGAACAATCAGTTATGCCGCGAGTTGCTAGCGCAACCCGATGCCTATGAAATTGTCACCTTTGAAGAAGAAAAGGCCGTGGCGCCTATCTCCTATGTTGCTCCCGCAATGGCCTGATGCGGCATCGTCTTAGGGGTTGTGCGAGCGCCTTCATCAGTAGGTTTCTATTAGTACGTTGTTTGATTATTAAAGCATCGCTTAGGCGGTGCTTTATGCTGGCAGTGACCGGAGCGGTGAGCCTGCTGGCTTCAGCTTGCTGTAATCAGAAATCAGCGGGGCTGTCACTTGGGTGGTCGGGCATGAGATGCCAGCCTCTCCAAGGCGCGTTTAAGCGCAGGGTGGGTGGTGTCCTCAGCGCACTCAGCTAGCGTTTTTCCCGCATCGGTCGACAGGCTGCGTGTGTTTCGTGGTGGCGCCACAATAGGGCGTACAGGGCGTACTTTAAAAGTAAAACCGCTTACCCCTTCAAAGCCGGGCAACTGATGCAGTAATTCAAGTAAGCGTTGTTGCTCAAAGCGCAACCACGTCAACCAACCCGCCTGGCCACTAATCAGCGTTAAGCGGCCTTCGCTAAAGCCCCCACAAAAATATGTTCACGCATCTCTTCGGGGAGGTGGGCGCGCAGGTGGCGTTGAGCCTGATCAATTAGCCGAGAGATACGCATTAATTGATTAATATCGCCCGACTTTGAGAGCAAACGGGCGATGGGCTGGGCGCGCGAACGCTTAACCTTTATACTCATACGCTTAATTCCTAGGTGCTGCTATTTGAGGCACCACTACTAATGACGTCGGCCACCTTCGCCGATGGCTGATTAGTTCACTTTATCACGCTCAGGAGTCGGTCTACAGCATGTCACCTACGCTTGATGTTCAATCTGCTTTGCCGCGGCGTCATCGTCGTTACGGTTTAGCGCGTTGGTGGCTGGCTGGCCTGTTAGTAAGCTGCCTTTTACCCGCCAGTTTAAGCCCTGCGGATGCATTTCGTGGTAGCGAACGTAGCGTTACTATCTGTTTTTGGGTGCCCGCCATTCTGCGCGCCCAGTCCCACTGGGTAGCCAGCGCCGACGCGCCCAGCAACGCTGGGCTAAAAGCCCTAATATTTTGCGCCTGTACGGCGTCTATGCCACTGGCTAGCCCCGATGACTATGCTGGTTGCGGCACGGGATGTCTTGACCCAGCGCGGCCCGCCTTCCCGCCAAGCCTATCGTTAAGACATCTACTTTGTGCATGCTGCTCAGATAAGCAGCATGCATTGAAAGGCAACGTCCGCTGGGACGCTCGTGAATATTTGGATATTTCATGCTTAATAATTTATTACGTAAAGTCGTGGGTTCTAAAAATGACCGCGATGTTAAACGCATGCACAAGAATGTGCCGCATATCAATGCCTTGGAAGCGGAGCTCGAGGCTATTAGCGATGCTGAACTGCAAGGGAAAACGGCTGAACTGCGCCAGCGTTTAGAAGCCGGTGAGTCCCTTGATGCATTGCTGGCTCCCGCGTTTGCCATCGTACGAGAAGCCAGTAAACGCGTTATGGGCATGCGCCATTTCGATGTGCAGATGGTGGGCGGCATGACCCTGCACCGTGGCCGTATTGCTGAAATGAAAACCGGTGAGGGTAAAACCCTGGTGGCGACCCTGGCGGTGTATCTTAATGCGCTACCCGGTAAAGGCGTTCACGTGGTGACGGTGAACGACTATCTGGCCCGTCGTGATGCTGAGTGGATGCGCCCGCTGTATGAGTTTTTGGGCCTTAGCGTTGGCGTTATCTTCTCCGGCCAGACGAGTGAAGAGAAGCGCCACGCCTATCAGTGCGATATTACCTATGGCACCAACAACGAGTTCGGCTTCGATTATCTGCGCGATAACATGGCGTTTTCGTTAGAGGATAAAGTTCAGCGGGGTCTGCATTATGCGATTGTCGATGAAGTCGACTCCATTCTGATCGATGAAGCACGTACGCCGCTGATTATCTCTGGGGCGGTAGATGAAAATACCGATCTCTATAAGGTCGTTAATCAACTCGCCCAGCAGCTTGAGAAAGGCGAAGAGATTGAAGACGAAGAGGCAACGGTCGTCGGTGACTTTTTTAATCGATGAGAAGCAGAAGCAGGTAGAGCTAACCGAGCAAGGGCATAATAAAGTTGAAGAGCTGATGCGCGCTGAAGGGCTGTTGGGCGATGACGAGTCGCTGTATGCCGCCCAGAACCTTAACTTGCTCCAGCATATGCACTCGGCCCTGCGTGCCCGCCATCTCTATCACCGCGATGTCGACTATATCGTCTCTGAAGGTCAGGTGGTGATCGTAGATGAGCATACCGGCCGCTCCATGCCGGGGCGTCGTTGGTCGGAGGGCTTGCACCAGGCCGTCGAAGCCAAAGAGGGCGTCACGGTTCAGCGGGAAAGCCAAACGCTCGCCTCGACAACCTTTCAGAACTACTTCCGTTTGTATGAAAAGCTCGCCGGTATGACCGGTACGGCAGATACCGAAGCCTTTGAGTTTCGTCAGATTTATGGTCTCGACGTAGTGGTGATTCCTACCAATCGGCCATTGGCCCGTAAAGACCTCAACGACCTGGTCTATTTGAGCGCTGAAGAGAAGTACGAAGCGATTATCAAGGATGTCAAAACCGAGACTGAGGCCGGGCGCCCGGTACTGGTGGGTACGGCGTCTATTGAAACATCCGAATACCTCGCCAAGCTGATGCGCGAGGCAGGCCTGACGTTCAGCGTACTGAATGCCAAACAGCACCAGAGTGAAGCCGAGATTATTGCTCAGGCAGGCCGCCCAGGGGCGATTACCATCGCTACCAACATGGCCGGTCGCGGTACCGATATCGTTCTCGGCGGTAACTGGGAGGCCGAAGTCGCCAAGCTGCAAAACCCGAGCCAAGAGCAAGTTGAGGCGCTTAAAGCCGAGTGGCAGGCGCGTCATGATGGCGTGCTGGCCGCTGGCGGTCTGCACGTAGTGGGCTCTGAGCGCCACGAGTCCCGGCGTATCGATAATCAGCTGCGTGGCCGTGCCGGGCGTCAGGGCGACCCTGGCTCGACGCGCTTCTTCCTGTCACTGGAAGATAGCCTGATGCGCCTGTTTGGCTCTGACCGCGTCAAACGCTTAATGCAGGCATTGGGGCTTGAGCATGGAGAAGCCATTGAGCATAAGATGGTCTCTAACGCCGTTGAGCGTGCCCAGAAGAAAGTCGAAGGACGTAACTTCGATATTCGTAAGCAATTGCTTGAGTATGATGACGTTGCCAACGACCAGCGCCGGGTGATCTACGACCAGCGCAATGAGATTCTTGCTGCGGATAACGTTGCCGATGCCGTGATCGGTATTCGTGAAGAGGTGATGGAGTCGGCCATCAGTGACTACGTGCCGCCCCAGAGTCTGCCTGAACAGTGGGATCTGCCCGGCCTGGAAGCGCACCTGAAAACCGAGTTCAACCTTGAAGCGCCGGTGGTTAAATGGGCCGCCGAGGATGAGCGCTTCAGCGAAGAGCAACTGCGTGAGCGGCTGCAGACCATGCACCGTGAAGCCTATGCGGCCAAAATTGAGGCGGCGGGCGAGAAGCTGATTCGTCGCTTTGAGAAACAGGTCATGCTGCAAGTGCTGGATACGCGTTGGAAAGAGCACCTTCAGTCAATGGATCATCTGCGTCGCGGTATCCACCTGCGTGGCTATGCGCAGAAGAACCCCAAGCAGGAGTACAAGCGTGAATCCTTCGAGCTCTTCCAGCATCTGCTAGAGCACATTAAAGCCGATGTCACGCGTATTCTGAGCCACGTGCAGGTTCGTCAGCCCGAGGAAGTGGACGCCCTTGAGCAACAGCGCCGCGAAGCGCTGGCGCGGGAAAACCGCCACAGCGGCTAGCCGCCATGACGCTCCCGCCGCGGAGCAATCCGAAAATGAGCAGGAAGCACCGGGTGTAGATGGCCGCCCTGTGCGTCGCGAGGGCCCAAAAGTGGGTCGTAACGATCCCTGTTTTTGTGGCTCGGGTAAAAAAGTATAAGCAGTGCTGCGGAAAACTAAGCTAACGGCGCACGTTTTTGGGACCATTTTTGAAAGGTCTGTAAAACGGTCTTTGTCTAAAGGAGAGAATCATGGCGGTTGGAAACACTCCCTTTCCAGAGTTGCCACCCCTACAAGGGGTGCGCCTGGGGGTTGCAATGGCGGGTATCAAAAGCCGAATCGTCGTGATGTGGTGGTGATTGAGCTCCCAGAGACTACGACGGTGTCAGGGGTCTTTACGCTTAATGCGTTCTGCGCCGCCCCGTGGTCGTGGCGAAAAAGCATCTAGAGCAGTGTCGCGCAGAAAACCGTTCGCCACGCTTTTGGCTGATCAATACCGGCAATGCCAACGCGGGAACCGGCGAAGCAGGCTTGCGCGATGCACACGCTAGCTGCGCCGAGCTGGCCAAGCAGGTAGGCGTGGCTGAACAGGATGTACTGCCATTCTCAACCGGCGTGATTGGTGAACCGCTGCCGATGGATCGCCTATTAGCGGGCTTTGCGCCTGCGCTTGAAAGCCTCTCCAGCGACAGTGCTGCTTGGGAGCAGGCGGGGCAAGGTATATTAACCACCGACACCCGTGCCAAAGGCGCCACCGTCACGCTGGAAATAGGCGACCAGCAGGTGACAATTAACGGCATCGCTAAAGGGTCGGGCATGATCAAACCCAATATGGCGACCATGTTGGGGTTTGTGGTGACGGATGCCGCTATCGAAGCACCGTTACTGGATCGTCTGCTGCGTGAAACCGTCGATCGCTCGTTTAACTGCATTACCGTGGACAGCGATACCTCCACCAATGACGCCTGTATGTTAGCGGCGACCGGCACAGGCCCACGCATCGCCGATGAAGAGCAGCTTGCCGTTTTCAGTAATGCCCTACAGCGAGTGATGACCGAGCTGGCGCAGGCGATTATTCGCGATGCAGAAGGGGCAACGAAATTCGTTACCCTTCAGGTGGGTGAGGCGAAAAGTCGTCAAGAGGCGCTTGATGTGGCTTTTACCGTGGCTCACTCGCCGCTGGTGAAAACTGCGCTTTATGCCTCAGATGCTAACTGGGGGCGTATTTTAGCAGCCGTTGGGCGAGCGCCTGTGAGTGACTTTGACGTCAATCGTGTGGTGATTGATTTAGGTGATGTACGCCTGGTGGAAAAGGGCGGACGTGCAGCAGGCTACACCGAAGCAGCGGGAAGTGCCGTAATGGCGCAGTCAGAAATTACCATTCGCATTAACTTGGGGCGCGGGGAAGAGTGCCACGGTGTGGACTTCTGACCTCTCCCATGACTATGTGTCTATCAACGCGGATTACCGCAGCTAGTCATTCGTTCCTCGCAGCGGATTAACTGGCAGCGATAAAGGTCATGCGCAGCGAGATAGCACCGGTGCCATCGGCATTGGTGCGCGCAGTGGATACAGACGTAACGAGTATATGAGTCTATGAGCATAAAGGTAAAACGACGGGTTCACGTCGCGGCAGCTGCCATTATCAGCGCCGATCAGCAGCAAGTACTGATCGCCCGTCGGCCGTCGAACGTTGACCATGGCGGATTGTGGGAGTTTCCAGGCGGTAAGCTGGCGCCTTATGAAACCGGCCTTGAAGGGTTAAAGCGCGAGCTGCACGAAGAGCTCGGCGTTGAGATTGTCTGTGCCCAGCCCTTGATTCGCGTTCACCATGAGTACCCCGACAAGCATATCCTGCTCGATGTATGGCAGGTGCATGAGTTTGCGGGTGAACCCTTTGGTCGTGAAGGGCAGGCGGTGCGCTGGGTGCCCATGAGCGAGCTCTCCAACTACCCCTTCCAGCGGCTAATTTGCCGATTCTGCGCGCGGTAAGGCTGCCTACCGAGTATTTAATTACCGGGAAGAGTTGGATGAAGCGCGTTTTGATGCATTTTTGGAACGCGCACTGCGTGAAGACAACATTCGCCTGGTACAGCTGCGCGCCAAGCAGTTGGATGAGGCGGCTTATCTGGCCCGCGCCCAGCGTGCATTGAGTCTGTGTCGTGAGCACGGTGCTCGTCTGCTGCTTAACGGTGAGCCGACACTGCTCGATCAGATTGACGCCGACGGTATTCATTTGACCAGTGAGCGCTTAATGCAGTTGGAGCGCCGTCCGATTGCTGAAAGCAAATGGCTGTCGGCATCAACGCATAACCAAACGCAGCTTACCCAGGCCGCCGTATTGGGATGCGACTTCGTTAGTCTCTCGCCGCTACGCACCACGCCATCGCATCCCGAAGTTGCGCCCCTCGGTTGGCATGACTTCCAGCAACTGGTCGAACGCGCAGGAATGCCGGTGTTTGCACTGGGCGGAATGACGCGCTTCGATGCCAACCACGCACGCGCCGTGGGCGCTCAAGGGATCGCCTCAATCCGTGACTTCTGGAAGTAACGCGCCCGGCCAGAACGCATAAAAGCGCTACAGTAGTGAAAAACGCCTGCCTGGAAGTTATCCAGAGCAGGCGTTTTTTATTGATGCTCAGCTCGGTTTACACGTTAGCGAGGAGCGAGGTTTAGTCTACGCTTAGTCCCGGTAGCGGCGGGTTAGGTCTCCGTAAGCGTCCACACGGCGGTCACGCAGATAGGGCCAGATGCGGCGGGTATTTTCACTGCGCGCCATATCAAGGGTAACGACCAACTGCTCTGTCTCTTCCCCCGCATGGGCGAGCAGTTCTCCCTGCGGCCCGCAGACAAAACTGCCGCCCCAAAACTGAATGCCATCGCCAACCCGGAGTGATCCGCTTCAAAGCCGACTCGATTAGCCACCAGTACGGGCAAGCCGTTGGCCACGCCGTGGGCGCGCTGAATCACTGTCCAGGCATCTTTTGGCGGCGCTTCTCTTCCCCGTCGTCATTGGGATCCCAGCCAATTGCCGTTGGGTAGAGCAACAGGTCGGCGCCGGCCAGCGCCATCAGTCGGGCGGCCTCGGGGTACCACTGATCCCAGCAGACCAATACGCCGAGACGGCCTAGCGATGTTTCAATAGGGTAAAGCCTTCTCCACGGGCGCTGTCATGATCCCCTGGGGTGAAGTAAAACTTCTCATAAAACCCGGGGTCATCGGGGATATGCATCTTGCGATACTGGCCAACGCGGCCATTGGCGCGGTCGTAGACCACGGCGGTATTGTGGTAGAGCCCCGGTGCGCGGCGCTCAAATAGCGAACCGACCAGAACAATATCCAGCTCCTTAGCGAGCGCCGCCAGGCGCTGGCCGGTCGGGCCATCCAAAGGTTCTGCCAAGTCAAACAGCGAAGGGTCTTCAAACTGGCAAAAATAGTGGGTGGCATGCAGTTCTTGAAGCAGCACCAGCTGCGCGCCTTGCTCAACGGCACTGCGAATGCCTGCTTCACTGGCAGACAGGCTTTGGGCTTTGTCCGGCCACGCCGGTTGCTGCACAACAGCGACGGTTAGCGTTGTCGACATGGTGACTCCTTTAACAAATGGCGGTCGTGGTAGGCGTGCCCCGGGCAAGCGTGCCTTTGGGAAGCTGCATGGTTAAACAGTGCAGGCTGCCATGTTGGCGAATAACGCTGACGCACTCAATAGGGATGGGCGTATGCTCAGGAAAAGCAACCGCTAGCGCGCTCAGTGCGGTGACATCCGCCGGATCGCCGTAGGTAGGCACTAGTACGGCCTGATTGATGATCAGGAAGTTGGCGTAGGTGGCGGGCAGGCGGTGGCCATCTTCCGGGTCAAAGCAAGCCTGTGGCCAGGGTAGAGGGATAAGGCGGTAGGGTTCACCATTGCGCTGCCTGAAAGCCAGCAGCTCCTGCTCCATGGCCGCCAGGGCCGGGTAGTGCGGATCGTTGGGGTCATCGCAACGCACATAGGCGATAGTGGTTGGGTTGCAGAAGCGTGCCAGCGTATCGATGTGGCTGTCGGTATCGTCGCCCTCTAAATGGCCGTTGGCCAGCCACAGTACACGGTCGACGCCGAAGTCTTCGCCAAGCTGCGCTTCTATCTCTGCTCGGGATAGCGTGGAGTTGCGATTAGGGTTAAGCAGGCAGGCTTCTGTGGTAGTAGGGTGCCTTCGCCGTCGGTTTCTATACCGCCGCCTTCAAGTACCAGATTTCGCGATGACACCGGGCAAGCCCAGGCACCCGCATCGGCCAGCCACTGGGTGAGACGGTTATCGTGCTCGGCAGGAAATTTACCGCCCCAACCGGTGAAGGTGTAATCAAGCATCACACATTGGCCATCTTCATCGACCACGCTGATCGGGCCGTGATCCCGCGCCCAGGTATCGTCGGTGGGTGCGACAATAAGCTGCAGGCGTTCGCCGGGAACGCCGTAGGCCCCAAAAGTAGCGGCCAAGCGCTGCTTAGTAAGTTCATCAGGTACGCAAATCAACACGCGCTGATAGCCAGCGGTGGCAATCACAATACGCTCGAGAGTGGCTTCGATGCGCGCAAGCAGTGGTGCCCAATCACCGTCTGGGCGTGGCCAGGTCAGTTGTATCCCATCCTGTGGATACCATTCGGGTAGCAAACGGTACGTCATAAAAGCGCAGCCCCACGGTCAGCAGTAAATCGGCGCAATGTAGGGCGTGGCGGGGCAAGTTGCAAGCGTAACGTTTTATTCTGAACGCTCACGGCGAAGGTCGCTCTAATGGCCGTTTGAACATGCAGAGAGACTAAAAAACCGTACCATGAGCGCTTATTGATAAGGAATGACGCCATGCTTGATCGTTTGCCTTTCCTGGTGGGGCTGCGCTACGTGCGCGCTAAACGCCGGAACCACTTTATTTCGTTTATTTCACTTACCTCAATGTTGGGGTTAATGCTGGGGGTCGCGGTACTTATTTTGGTGCTGTCGGTGATGAACGGCTTCGACCATGAGCTGCGTACGCGTATTTTAGGCATGGTGCCCCACGCTAAAATCGAGTCCCGGGTGGGCATGGTCGAGTGGGAAACGTTAGCCGAAGAGCTGATGCAACGCGAACGTGTCATCGGCGCAGCGCCCTATGTCGAACAGCAGGGCATGTTCTCGGTGGGCGGGCGTAATCAGGGCGCCATGGTTAACGGCATTAACCCTGATTGGGAGGATCGGGTGTCGATTATTGGCGATCATATGCGCCAAGGCGAACTGAGCGATCTGGTTCCCGGTGAGTGGCATGTGGTGCTGGGCTCCATGCTGGCGCGTAACTTGGGCGTCGGGGTGGGGGATCGAGTGACACTGCTGGTACCTGAAGCATCGATTACCCCGCCGGGGTCTTTCCCCGCTTAAAGCGCTTTACCGTTAGCGGTATTTTTAGCGTCGGGGCTGAACTGGATGCCAATTTGGCCTACGCCAATATCGAAGATATGCAAACGCTTGCCCGGCTTGGCGATGCGGTTGGCGGGCTGCGCCTGGAGTTGGATGACCTGTTTGCTGCCAGCAGCGAAACCCAGGCGATTCTCAACGAGCTTGGGCCGGAGTATCGGGGCAGCGACTGGACGTTCTCTCAAGGCAATCTTTTCCAGGCGATTCAGATGGAAAAGCGCATGATCGCGCTGCTGTTAACCGTCATCATTGCCGTGGCAGCATTTAATATCGTCTCGACGCTGGTGATGGTGGTGACCGATAAGCGTGCGGATATCGCCATTCTGCGTACCATCGGCGCTAAGCCGAGCTCGATTATGGGGATTTTTATTGTTCAGGGCATGGCTATCGGCTTTATCGGTATCGCTGTTGGGGTGGCCGTGGGTGTGCTGCTGGCGCTGACCATTGCTGATCTGATTGGCTGGGTGGAAGGCACACTGGGGATCCAGTTCTTGGATGCGGGTGTCTACTTTATTAGCGATCTGCCTTCTCGCCTGCAGTGGAATGATGTCAGTCGCATTGTTTTGGCAGCCTTTGGTCTGACGTTCCTGTCGACACTCTATCCCGCTTGGCGGGCGGCAAAAGTTCAGCCAGCGGATGTATTGCGCTATGAATAATGGCTTCAGGAACAAGGATGACACGATGTCTATGAATTCGACGCCTATCGATTCTTCGTCTACAAATACCCGGCAAGAAGCGGCGATTATGCTTGATTGCCAAGCGCTGACACGAACCTATAGTGAGGGGCCCCAGGATCTGACGGTGCTGGACAAGCTCAATTTGCAGGTGCGCGCCGGGGAGCGGGTGGCCATCGTGGGTAGCTCGGGCTCGGGTAAAACAACGCTGCTCAATTTGCTGGGGGGCTTGATCGCCCCAGTGAAGGCAGCGTCATAATCGCTGGTGAACCGCTGTCAGGGTTGAATGAGGCGGCACTAGGCAGCTTTCGCAACCGCTACATAGGATTTGTGTACCAGTTCCACCACTTGTTGGCGGAGTTCACTGCGCTTGAGAACGCTGCGCTGCCGCTGATAATTCGCGGTCAGTCAAAAAAGACCGCTGAGAAGCGGGCTATGCAGATACTTGAGCGGGTAGGTATGCAGCCACGGGCGGATCATAAACCCGGTGAACTGTCCGGCGGGGAGCGCCAGCGGTGGCGATTGCCCGTGCGCTGGTCACCGATCCTAGTCTGGTACTCATGGATGAGCCCACGGGCAATCTGGATCAAACCACGGCGGCGACTATTTTGGCACTCATGGATGAACTGGCCAAAGAGAGCGCCTGCGCCTTTGTGATTGTGACCCATGACGTTAGTCTGGCGGCCCATCAAGACCGGGTGCTTAAGCTGGATGCGGGCAGGTTGGTAGAGCAGGCACCAGCGCTCTAATCGTCGAACTCACTCATTACTCATCAAATTCTGCTTCAATCTGTGCGCGCCGCTGCCGACGTTTAAGGCGGCGGCGTTTCCAGTTATGGGAGACGTGCCAGCGCCAGATCAAGCGAATGCCAATATTGACCACGATGGCTAAGACTACCGCGGTTACCAACGAGCCGACGACCAGTGCCGGCATAATGTCGTGCATCTGTTCGGCGATCCAGCGCGTCGAAATGCGTGACGGGGCTTCCCGCACGGGCGCGCCCAGAATAAAAGTACCTATCCGGTAGTTACCGTAAAAAAATAGCGGCATCGTTAATGGATTAGTAATCCATACCAGGCCCACCGAGAGAGCTAAGTTGCAACGTGTAATACGAGCGCCCAGGGCTGCGACCACCATCTGAAAAGGGATGGGTAGCATCGCGCAAAACACGCCCACGCTAAAGGCATTGGCAACGCTTCGGCGAGTTAAAAGCCACAAACCCGGATCTGCAATCAGCGGTGCCATAAAGCGAAGCGAGCGCTGCTTCCTGATGGTGTCGGGTTTGGGCATGTAGCGCTGCAGGAACCTGCGCGGCATGACGGATACTCTTACCTATCGATGTGGCCCATTATCCATATCGAGCTGCCTTTCGGCTATGCTAGGCCATCAATGAAGTTCGCCAGGGAGAGTTCTATGCGGTTAGGGGTTGCCATGCCAGCGGCGCTTTTCGGCACTCGCCGGGGGCACTGTTGCCTGGTGCAGCCACACCGCATGGGTAACTCCCAACGCCTTTGGATGGGTATTGGTTGCTGCTTTGCTAGGCATGGGGTGGCGCCCGCGCATAGGCATATGGCTGCTAGTTGGTGCCTGGGTCTTCATTGGGGTACAAAAAGAGTGGGGGAGTCGTTTGCCTGCAGGGCTAGGCGGAGAAGATATTGCCGTGGAGGCCACCGTGTTGACTGCTCAGCCAGTGGGCAGTGCAACGCGCCTGCTGTTAAGCGTCGATAAGTGTCAAAGCGCTTTAATTATCAGGGGGCAACGGCCCAGCTGTTCGGCGCTCGGCAAGGTGCGCATAACCGCTTATAGCGATGCGCTATTTGAGCCCGGTGAGCAGTGGCAAATGACGCTTCGTTTGCGACCCCCAGCGGCTTTGCCAATCCTGATACCTTCAATTATGAGCAGTGGCTGTGGCGCGAAGGAATCCACGCTACCGGCTACCTGCGCCAGGAACCAGCGCCCGTTAGGCTCTCTCCCGCAGGCCCCACGCTGCGCCAGCTGGCGCTGGGTTTTTTAGCCCGCCAACCCCTTGGTGAGCAAACCAAGCGCTGGTTGGCAGCGCTGACATTAGGCGATAGTGAACAGTTAACCCAAGATGACTGGTCGCTGCTGAACGCCACCGGTACCACGCATCTGGTGGTGATTTCAGGCTTGCATGTCGGGCTGGTGGCGTCATTTGTGCTAATGCTGGCCAAATTAGGCGCGCGTTTTACCACGCCCACCCACTGGCGCATGCGCACCTGGCCTTGGTGGTTGGCAGCGCTAGCCTGTGTGGGTTACGCCACCCTTGCCGGGATGGCGCCGCCGGCCATGCGGGCGATGGTGATGACACTGGTCGGGCTGTGGGTGCTGAGTGGTCGGCATGCGCCGGGGCCTTGGCAAGGCTGGTGGCTGGCACTTGCGCTGGTACTGCTATTCGATCCATTGGCGCTGTGGCGTCCTGGAATGTGGCTATCGTTTATCGCCGTAGCGTGGTTGATTATTATTTGGCAGGGGCGGAGCCGCCCCAGGGTATCAAGGGCTGGTGCTGGGCGCTGGTGAGATCGCAACTGCTGCTAGCGCCGTTAATGGCCGCTGCGGTATTGGTGGCCTTTGGGCGGGTGGCGCCCGCCGCGCCATTGATCAATTTAGTTGCCGTGCCTTGGGTGAGTTCGGTGATGGTACCCACGGCGCTGCTGGGGTGGTTGCTGTCACCCATCCCCTTAGCGGGAGAGGCGGTATGGTGGCTGTTTGAGCAGGCGCTGAGCGTGTTCAACCTGTTGCTGACCCTTGCTGTGCAGCACTGGCCCTTGTGGGAGCCTGACCGGCCATTAGCCTACCCGCTCGCCTTGGCGTTGCTGCTGCTGTCATTATGCTGGGGCTACCTGCCGTGCCGCCGGGTTTACGGCTGACAGCTACTGCGCTGGTGGTGGCGCTGCCGTGGTGGCCGCTTTCGTCATCGCTGCCTCCCCATACGCTCAGCGTCAGCGTGCATGACGTGGGGCAGGGGCAATTGATCGAGCTGCGTAGCGCGCACTATCGCCTTCTTTATGACACCGGGCCGCGCTTTCGCAGCGGTTTTATGCCCTGGAGGCGCTTTGGTCGCCGGGGCAGATGTTTGATCAAGTCATTGTTAGCCACGCTGATAATGATCACGCCGGCGGTATTGGTGCGTTGCTAGCCGATCATCAGGTCAAGCAGTGGCTGGCGCCTGCGGGTGAAGCACTGCCAGTTCCGAGCAGTGACTGCCAACGTGGCCAACACTGGGAGCGTGACGGCGTCAGCTACCGTATTCTCTGGCCCCCCGCAGGGAAATAACGACTTGTCTGCTAACGATCGCTCCTGCGTTCTTGAGGTGAGCGTTGGTGAGCAGCGACTGCTGATTACGGGGGATGTGGGCACCGAGGTGGAGCGGCGCTTTCTGCGTGAGGTAGACCTGCCCGTTAGTGTTTTTGGTGGCAGGGCACCATGGCAGTGGTACCAGTTCGGGCATCCAGTTTGTGCGCCATGCCTCACCTGAGCATGTGGTGTTCAGCGCGGGACGCAGCAACCCTTTCACCATCCGGTCGACTCGGTGGTGCGCCGCTTTCGTCAGCAGGGAAGCTGTCTATGGAGCACGGCCCATGACGGAGCGCTGCGTTTTCGGCTAAACGCGGCCCAACCTATTCATATTGAAACGATGCGACCAGTGCCAGGACGACGCAACCAGTGTTGAAGCGCGTCGCCATCAGGTAGAATTCCCGCATTGCATACTTATAGGCCCTTGGGTCTTCGGCCAGGAGCGCGTGTGACTGATTCAGGTTGGGTTATCTATAAACGGTTGTTGGGCTATGTGAAGCCGCATTGGCGTGCTTTTGCGCTGGCAGTGGTGGGGTTTGTGGTTTACGCCGCGTCGAGTACCGCGTTGGCAGAAATGATGAAGCGTCTAATTGATGGCATTCAGAACCCGGATGCCGCTTTTCGGTTCTTTCTACCGCTGTTTGTGATTATTATGTTTTCTGCCCGGGGGTAGGTACTTTTTTAAGCACCTACTTCATGGCCTATGTTGGCCGTTATGTGATCCATACACTGCGCTGTGATGTGTTTGCTCATCTACTCCATCTGCCTGGCTGGTTTTTTGACCACCACTCCAGCGGTCAACTGGTATCGCGGGTTACCTACCACGTTGAGCAAGTGGCGGGGCGGCCACCAAGGCGGTGACGATTATTCTCCGTGAAGGCCTGTTCGTGGTTGGTCTGGTGCTCTATCTGCTGTGGACTAACTGGATGCTAACGCTGCTGTTTTTGGGCGTGACGCCGATCATTGCCGTGGTGGTTAGCTACGTCAGTAAGCGCTTTAGGCGCATCTCGAAACGCATTCAGCACTCCATGGGCGATGTTACCCATATTGCTTCAGAAGCGCTGTCAGGCTACCGGGTAGTACGCACCCACGGCGCGGAGGCGTATGAAAAGCAGCGCTTTGAGCGGGTCAGTGAAGAGAACCGTCGCCAAAGCATGAAAGAGGCCATGACCCGTGCAGTCAGCTCTCCGGTTATTTTGATGCTGGTGGCTATCTCCATGGCCATACTGGTGTGGCTGGCCATGGCGCCCTCGTTGATGGCCAACATGACCCCGGGGAGTTCGTTGCCTTTATTACCGCCGCGGCGCTAATGATTAAGCCAGTGCGGCAATTAACCGAGATTAACGGTGAAATTCAGAAAGGCTTGGCGGCGGCATCAGAACTTTTCGGCTTGCTGGATATGACACCCGAACAGGATAGTGGTAAGCAAATTGCCAGCCGTTTAAAGGGCGATGTGGTGATTGATCATGTCAGCTTCCGTTACGCTGATGATCAGCCCGAAGTCCTGCACGATATCAATCTGCGCGTCGCGCCGGGCGAGCTGGTGGCCATCGTCGGGCGTTCGGGAAGTGGCAAGTCCACCCTGGTTAGCCTGCTGCCACGTTTCTATCGGCCCAGCCAAGGCAGTATCCGTATTGATGGCATTAATGTCGATGAGTACGCACTGGGCCCGCTGCGCCAACAGATTGCGCTGGTATCCCAGCAGGTGACGCTATTTAACGCTTCCATTGCCGATAATATTGCCTACGGCGTGGCCAACCCTGATCCCCAGGCGATTCAAGCGGCTGCTGAAGCCGCCTACGCCCATGAGTTCATTGATAAGCTTCCCAATGGTTACGCCACCACCGTGGGTGAAAACGGCGTGATGCTCTCCGGGGGCCAGCGTCAGCGGCTGGCGATTGCCCGGGCGATCTTCAAGGATGCGCCGCTGCTGGTGCTGGATGAGGCGACTTCAGCGTTGGATACTGAGTCTGAGCGCTATATTCAAAAAAGCCCTGGAGCGGGTCTGTGAAGGGCGGACTACCCTGGTCATCGCCCACCGTCTTTCTACCATTGAGCGGGCCGATCGAATCGTGGTGATGGATCAGGGCGGATTATCGAAGAGGGGACGCATCAGGCGCTGCTGGAAGCCGATGGTGCCTACGCGGCGCTGCATCAGCTACAGTTTCAAGAAGTGCCATGAGAACGCTGCCAGAGCGTTGGCTACAAGGCGCGTACCAGGGCAGTCGCTGGCTATCGCCGCTGAGGCCGTTAGGGGCGTTGTATCAGTGGGCCATGGCACGGCGGGAGCAAGCCTACCGGAGTGGCAGCAAAGCTACCTGGAAGGCGCCGGTGCCGGTGATTGTAGTGGGCAATATCACCTTAGGGGGAACGGGTAAATCGCCGCTGGTGGCGTGGCTGGCTAGCTGGCTGGTGGCTCAGGGCTGGTCGCCAGGTATCGTAAGCCGCGGCTATGGAGGAAAAGCGCCGCGTTACCCGCTGCTGGTCACCGCCGCCACTAACGTGGCTGAAAGCGGCGATGAGCCGTTGATGCTGGCACAGCAGACGGGGCTGCCGGTGGTAGCGGATCCCCAACGCGTGCGGGGGCTCAGGCACTGGTAGAGAAGGGCTGCGATATTATCCTTAGCGACGACGGTTTGCAGCATCTGGCGCTGGCCCGGGATATTGAGCTGGTGGTTGTTGATGGCGCCCGTGGGTTAGGTAACGGGCGCTGCCTGCCTCGGGCCGCTGCGCGAGTCACCCACTCGATTACAGCGGGTTGATGCGGTGATCGTCAACGGTGACTTTCAGCCGCCGCTGCCGGTTGATTCGACGCTTATGCCGGCAGTCACCACTATGCAGTTAGCACCGCTAGGCTGGCGCCGCCTGGCAGACGGTGAACGCTTTCCTCTCTTGCCACTGCCGTTTACGCTGCCGGTGTACGCAGTGGCAGGTATCGGGCACCCCAGCGCTTTTTTCAGACACTTTCCGCCTTGGGGGTCGAGGGTGAGTGGCATCCGTTAGCCGATCACCAGCAGTTTAGTGCAGACGCGCTAAGCTTTGCAGAGTCGCGCCCAGTGATTATGACCGCCAAAGATGCCGTTAAGTGTTACACCCTGGCGCCGCCCAATAGCTGGGTATTAGACGTGGAAGCCACTCTTCCACCCGAATTTGAACACTGGCTGGCAGCGCGGCTGTCGGCACTTTCCTAAAGGAGATACGCGCATGGATAAGGAACTGCTGGCGATGCTGGTCTGCCCGTTATGTAACGGCAAGCTGAAGTATGATCGCGAAGCTCAAGAGCTGCGCTGCCACTACGATGGTTTGGCCTATCCGATCCAGGAGGGTATTCCGGTGATGTTGCCTGAAGAGGCTCGCGCCATGGATGCCGATGAAAAGCTGCCGAATTCTCCTGGCCGCACGCCAGGAAGCTCTCCAGGACATTCAGGAGGCGCTTAATGGCTTTTCCCGACTTTACGGTTGTGGTGCCCGCACGCTACGGCTCCACCCGGTTACCCGGCAAGCCGCTGCTTGAAATTGCCGGGGAGCCAATGGTTGCTCACGTATGGCGGCGGGCTTGCCAAAGCCACGCCAGCCGAGTCGTCGTCGCGACGGACGATAGCCGCATTCGTGATGCCATGCTGCCTTACGGCGCCGAGGTGATTATGACCCGCGACGATCATCCCTCGGGCACCGACCGTTTAGCCGAGGTGGCTGATACGTTGGCGTTGGCGGAAGATGCGCTGCTGGTGAATGTGCAGGGCGACGAGCCTTTGATTCCCCCCGCGCTGATCGACCAGGTGGCGCTGCGCTTGGCCGGCGACCCCGAGGCGTCCATCGCCACGCTCGCGGAGCCTATCAACGACGTGGACACGCTGTTTAATCCCAACGTGGTCAAGGTAGTGCGCACACTGCAAGGCCGCGCGCTCTACTTCTCACGGGCGCCGATCCCCTGGGATCGTGAGCAGTTCACAACACCACCGACCCTGCTGGCAACCGATGCCTGGCTGCGCCATATCGGTCTGTATGCCTACCGCGCCGGTTTTCTAGCCGCCTACCGCGATTGGCCCGCCTCAAGCCTTGAGCAGCTCGAACAGCTCGAGCAGTTGCGTGCGCTGCAGAATGGCCACGTTATCCAAGTGGCATTGGCCTGCGAAGTAAACCCTGCCGGTGTCGATACCGCTGAGGATCTAGCGCGGATTCGGGCGCTGCTGACACAGAGCGGGGTCTGACGCTGCTTGAGCAGCTCAGCTTTTAAGGAGCGATCGTGAAAGTACTATTTGTATGTTTAGGCAATATTTGCCGCTCACCCACCGCCGAAGGTGTTTTCGGCGTGCTCTTGAGCGAGCAGGGTTGGCCGATGTGGTCGAAATAGACTCCTGCGGCGTTGGCAGTTGGCATGTCGGCAAAGCGCCAGACGCCCGCGCCCAGCAGGCAGCGCTACTGCGCGGTATCGATATAAGCGACCTGCGTGCCCGCCAGCTAAGCGAGCACGATTTTACCCAATTCGACTACGTGCTCGGCATGGATCAGGACAATTTACGCGCCATGCGTGAGCTGAAACCTGCCAATAGCCAGGCGCATGTTGGGCTGTTTTAGATTTTGCTGGTACCCCCGGTGCTGAAGTCCCAGACCCCTATTTTGGCGGTGATGAGGGATTTGAGCAGGCTCTCGATATGATTGAAGCTGCCTCAGAAGGGCTGATTCGACACCTTAAGCGAGAGCTGTAATGGGGCTAAGGGTGTGGCTGCACAGATGAAGATTCTCAGCAATGTGGATTTGTCCGCCGCTAATACGCTTAGGCTCCCCTGCCAGGCAGAGCGCTTCGCGGCGCCAACGACATTAACAGCACTACGCCAAACGCTAGCCGAGGCACGCCGAGAGGAGTGGCCCGTCACGTTGCTAGGGGCGGCAGCAATGTTCTGCTTCCTGAAGCACTACCCGGTTTGGTGGTGCGGCCTGATTTGCAACAGTACTGGCTCAATCAGCGGCAAGGGCATGTGCTTGCTTATGTCGGGGCGGGGGTTAATTGGCATACCCTGGTGATGGAGACTGCCGCACGCGGCCTGTGGGGCATTGAAAATCTAGCGCTCATCCCCGGCAGTTGTGGTGCTGCACCGGTGCAGAACATTGGTGCCTACGGCGTTGAACTGGCCGATACGCTGCAGGCGGTGCAGGTCATGGAGCTAGCCACCGGGCAGGTGAAGTGGTTAGACACCCAGCAGTGCGCTTTTGGTTACCGTGAGAGCATTTTTAAAGGTGCATTGGCAGGTCGTGTTGTGATCACCCAACTGGTGTTGCGCTTGTCACGCACGCCAGCACCCCGGCTTGGCTATGGTGACCTTGCCATACGATTAGCCGGTTCTTCCACATCCACACCTTCGCCCACGCCGCTCGCGGTCGCCGAAACGGTATGTGCCATTAGGCGCGAGAAGTTGCCTGACCCCCATAAGCTTGCCAATGCGGGGAGCTTCTTCAAAAACCCCTTGGTGCCTGATGCGCAGGCAGCGCAGTTGTTGCAGCAGTATCCCGCTATGCCCCATTTCCCCCCAGGAGGGCAAACAAAGCTGGCGGCGGGCTGGTTAATTGATCAGTGTGGTTTGAAAGGGATGCGCGATGGCGCCTTTGGTGTGCACCAGCATCAAGCGTTGGTGTTGGTGCACTTTGGCGGTGGCAACCGTCAGGGCTTAATGAAAACAGCCGACTATATCGCTGATCAGGTCGAGACCCGTTTTGGGATGCGGTTAGAGCCCGAGCCACGGCTGATTAACCCTCATTAGTTAACCTTCAGTCGACGATGCCTATAACGTAAAAATCCCCGCCGGAGCGGGGATTTTTGTTACTACAACACGCGGCCGATCTATTCCGAGCGGGTGTCTTGTTGCGCCTGTTTACGCTTCTCGCGCGGATCGTTGTGAGCCCGAGAGCGACGACGCCGCGGTTTAGGCGTTTCTTCGCCTGTGGCATCTTCACTTGGCGCTTCACTGGCGGCCGGCGGAGCGGGCTTAGCGTCTGCTTGAGTTACCGGGGCTTCAGCCGCAGGGCTTCTGCCACAGTGTGGTCAGTCGCTGCTGGCTCGTCGCTACTCTTTTCAGTGCTATTTTCAGCGCTATCCAGTTCAACGCCACTCTCTTTAACGTCACTCTCTTTAACGTGCTTTGCTTCAACGTCGTTTGCTTTAACGTTCTCTGGCTCATCACCTTTTTCTGCTGCGTCTTGCGTCGGTTCGCTGCTAGAGGGCTCTTCAACCGCAGGGGTAGTAGGTTCAACAGCGCTGGGCGTTGCTGCTGCCTGGCTGGGTTCCTGAGCCTTCGTTGCTGCTTCGGGCTGATGCTCGTCGCTGCTTTGCTCTGCATCCGTGCTATTGAAAGGCGCAGTGGAGGCGGTCTCTTCGATCGTTGCCGCTGGATCAACGGCGTTGGCCGCAGGCGGTTCGACGGCTTCTGGCGCTGCCTGCTCTCCAGTACTGAGCTGCTGACTATCGTCGGTTTCCTCGTTTTCAACTGGCTCTGCGTTCGCCTTGGTTGTTGCTACGGTCATCTCAGAGGGTGCTGATTGCTCTTCGCTGGCGGTGGCCTCCGGTTCGCTTGGCTTGGCAATGGAGTCATCCTGCTCAACGGTGCTGGTAGTTGACGTTTGCTCAGCCGGTGAAGCCGCTTTTGGCTGACGGCGCTGGTGCGTCGATTTACGCGCTTTGGCGTTCACTGCCGCAGGCTGGTCGGCGGTCGTTGCGTCTTCCGCTTGCTCGCCTTTGGGCTCAGGCGCATCGGTTGCTGCCGCTTCTGGCTCAGCGGTATTCCCCGCGTCCGATCCTAATGCAATCGGTGCGTCATTTGTTGCTGCTTTACCCGCCTGCTCTTCTGCCGCGGGGGCGTCGGCCGGCTCTGGCGTTGCTGCTGGCGCTTCATTTTGTGCCTCGGCCTGCAGCTTTAAC
The DNA here is from genome assembly GCA_004295565.1 of Vreelandella olivaria. Taxonomy (GTDB): domain Bacteria; phylum Pseudomonadota; class Gammaproteobacteria; order Pseudomonadales; family Halomonadaceae; genus Vreelandella; species Vreelandella olivaria. The sequence continues at coordinate 1,881,065 of AP019416.1, forward strand.
TGCTCCGCTTCAGCCTGGGGTTGATCGCCTTGGTGCGCGTGCGGTTACGCGGGTTGTTGCGGGTACGCTTTGGCTTACCGTCGTCCTGCTTCGCTTCTGGGGTTTTAGCCTCTGCGCTTTTGGCCGCTTCATCGCGCTGAGTGTCGCGATTTTGTCACCACTGTTATCCCGACGTGACTCTTTCTGGGTTGCGCTTTTGCCACTGCCGCTCTCTTTAGAGCTCTCTTTGGACGAGCTGTCGGCTTTAGTCTCTTTACGAGGCGCTTTGTTAGCGGCCTCTTGTCCGTTCGCATCCTCCTGCTGGGGGTGACGACGGCGGTTGCGGGTGCGGCTAGGGCCGCTGCGCTTATCGCCATTATCGTCACTGGCAGGGCGTGGCGCGCTACTGCGCTGCTCGGTTTTTTGCTCGGCGCTTTGTTCTGCTTTTGGTTCAGCTTTTGGCTCAGGGCGGGCGTTGCTATCGCCGCGTGAAGGCCGCTGCCGCGACTCGTTGCTGCGCTGAGAGGGTCTACGCTCGCTCTGCTTGCGTGGCGTAGGGGTCTCAACCTTGGGCTCAGGGGTGGTCTCAGCACTGTTTTCGTCGCTACCCAGCAGTTTTGCGAAACCACGGATAAAGCGACCGATAACACTAGGCTGCTCGCTCGCTACCGGTGCTGCCTTGGCCACCGGGGCCGCAACAGGCGCCTTCTCTTCCGTTTGCAGTGATGCAGGTGCAGGGGCGTTATGGGTGACGCTCTTGACGGCAGCTTCGGCCCGTTGAGCGGGCGGCATGAAGCTGGGTGCCGGCTCTTTGCCTACTTCGGTATCGGTGGAGAGCTCAAAGCTCGATAGGCTCTGAGTGTCGTCCTCGTCCAGGTGATCATCACGCAGGCGCTGTACGTCGTAGTGAGGCGTATCCATATCCGGATTGGGCAGCAGTACGACACGCACATTCTGGCGAGACTCAAGATCAGCCAGCACGCTGCGTTTTTCATTGAGCAGGTAAGTCGCTACGGGTACCGGCAGGATGGCGCGAATTTGCGCGCTATTCTCTTTCATGGCCTCTTCTTCAATCAGGCGCATGATAGACAGGGAGAGTGAACGCACATCGCGAATGGTGCCCTGGCCATTACAGCGCGGGCAGACCACGCCGCTGGTTTCACCCAGTGAAGGTCGCAGGCGCTGGCGGGACATTTCCATCAGACCAAAGCGCGAAATGCGGCCGATCTGAACCCGGGCGCGATCCAGCTTGAGGGCATCGCGCATGCGGTTTTCAACTTCCCGCTGGTTGCGCGCAGGCCCCATATCGATAAAGTCGATAACAACTAAGCCGCCGATATCGCGCAGGCGCAGCTGGCGGGCGATTTCGTCCGCGGCTTCAGAGTTGGTTTGTAGTGCCGTCTCTTCAATGTCGCTGCCGCGGGTAGCGCGGGCGGAGTTGATATCGATGGAAACCAGTGCTTCGGTGTGATCGATCACGATCGAGCCACCGGAGGGAAGCTTTACTTCACGCTGGTAGGCGGTTTCGATTTGCGATTCGATCTGGAAGCGTGAGAATAGCGGTACTTCGTCCGCGTAGAGCTTGATCTTCTGCTGATACGACGGCATCACCTGGCGAATAAAGCCCAGCGCCTCAGCGTGAATCTCGGGGCTGTCGATCAAGACTTCGCCGATGTCCTGGCGCAGGTAGTCGCGCATAGCGCGAATGATGACGTTGGATTCCCGGTAGATCAAAACGGGGCAGGGCGCTTGGCGGCTTCGGTGGTAATCGATTCCCACACCTGAACCAGGTAATCCAAGTCCCACTGCAGCTCTTCCGGGTTACGGCCGATGCCCGCAGTGCGCACAATCAGGCCCATTTTATCCGGTACGGTCAGTTGACCCATGGCGTCTTTGAGCTGGCTGCGCTCGTCGCCTTCGATACGCCGTGAAATGCCCCCCGCACGCGGATTATTGGGCATCAGTACCAGGAAACGTCCAGCCAGGCTAACAAAAGTGGTCAGTGCGGCGCCTTTATTGCCCCGCTCCTCTTTATCGACCTGGACGATGACCTCTTGGCCCTCTTTAAGCACTTCCTTAATGCTCGGACGTCCGGAAACGTCTTTGACAAAGTACTCGCGAGAGATCTCTTTAAGGGGCAGAAAACCGTGACGATCGGCGCCGTAGTCGACAAAGGCGGCTTCCAGGGAGGGCTCTACTCGGGTGATTTTACCGCGATAGATGTTGGCTTTTTTCTGTTCTCTTGCGCCGGATTCGATATCTAAATCGTAAAGGCGCTGTCCATCAACTAAAGCGACGCGCAGCTCTTCGGGCTGGGTCGCATTAATAAGCATCCGTTTCATAGTGTCTCGCATAGCGTTGCGTACCGGCGAACTGCCTATTGGGTGACGTAGGCGAATCGCTGGGTGCTGCGTGCTTGTGCTCGGCGCATTGCAATGCTGACGCGTCAAGCCGGGAAGGCGTCATCGCCAACCCGGCCTATAGGGCGTTGAGTACGTGGCGGAGGCAGGACGTGTTCCGGTGGCTGTCACGTCCATCCGGCCCTGCTGACACCGCCAACACCTGGCATTCATCGATTCACCAACGCCGGCCACCGGCACAGCGTTGAACTTTTCGCCCGGAGTCAGTCAGCGCTTTGTGACGAATAAAGCGAGGCTGCTCAGGGCGTGGCGTTGTTTCGTTACTGCCTGCCGTTGAGGGCTAGGCTTATTTTCATCTGCCGGCATAAAACGGGCGGCAGCGTTACTGCATTTTAAGATCAGTTTTAATACTGGAAAAACGGGCAATGCGTACACTGGTGCCGTTTTTGTGTTCAGGCCTGCGTGTTAGTCGGGCAGGCGCTTAACCAAGCTCAGCGGTGATGCTCTCTGCTAACAAAATTATTCAATTAGCTATCGAACAGCTAGTCACTAGCGCTAGACAAGACAGCTTTCTGCGCTTAGCTGGTGAACGATTTCGAATATAACAGTAAAGACTACGACCAGCAATTGACGCAATGCCCTTGGGTCTACGCTAGAATGCCGTTTTAAGCCGATGTCACAGAATCACAGCAGGAGTAAGCGGTAATGTCCGAAGGGCGTGAAGTGCAGTGGGTGGATATCGCCCCGGAGCAAGCAGGGCAGCGAATTGATAATTTTCTTATGACGCGGCTTAAAGGAGCTCCACGCGCACTTATCTACCGCATCGTGCGTAAGGGCGAAGTGCGTGTTAACAAAAACGCGTGAAGGTCGATTACCGTTTGCAGGCGGGGGACTTGGTACGGGTTCCGCCGCTACGGTTGGCACCACGGGAAGCGGTGAAAGAAGTCAGTGATAATTTGCGCGACCTGCTGGTGGGCAGCGTCATTATGGAAGGCCCCGATTGGATGGTACTTAACAAACCCTCTGGTTTGGCGGTGCATGGCGGTAGCGGGGTTAAAATTGGTTTAATAGAAGCGCTGCGTCAGGTACGCGATGATTTAAGCTTTCTGGAGCTGGTTCACCGCTTGGATCGCGATACGTCCGGCTGTTTGCTGCTGGCCAAGTCCCGCGATGCGCTGGTGACGCTGAACGAGTCGCTTAAAAAGCACGGTATGGATAAGCGCTACTTGGCCTTGGTGAGCGGGCGTTGGCCTGCGCGGAAAACCTATGAGAGTGCTCGGCTAGATCGCTTTGATGCGGGTAATGGTGAGCGGCGGGTAAGGGTGGATCCCAACGGTAAAGTGTCGCGTACCCATTTTTCGGTGGTCGAAACCTTCGAAAAGTAACCCTGATCGAGGCTGAGCCGGTGACCGGGCGTACCCACCAGATACGCGTACACGCCGCCCATGCGGGCCACGCGCTGCTAGGCGACGACAAGTATGCTACCCGGAAAGCGGCCTGCTCACCAAGCAGTTGGGATTGGGGCGCCTGTTTCTGCACGCGCGGGCATTGACCTTTCCTGAGCCCACTAACGGTCGCCCGGTAACCGTTAAAGCGCCGTTGCCAGAAGCCCTGGAAGAAGCGCTTAAACGCGCCCGCCAATAATCCGCCTTGCGCTAATTTGCTTTTCACTAATGTGCCTTTCACCAAGGAGCTGTCATGCAGTACGAGTTAATTATATTTGATTGGGATGGCACCTTGATGGATTCGGTGCCGCGCATTGTGTCCTGCATGCAGGCGGCTGCTCTGGAGGCCGAGTGGGGCGCACTTTCAGCGCCCGAGGTGGAGGATATTATTGGCCTGGGGCTGCCCGAGGCGATTGCACAGCTTTGCCCAGGCATTTTGCCTGCCCAGGCTGAGCGGCTTCGCGAACGTTACGCGCATCACTTTGTGCAGGCAGATGCTACTCCGATGGCTTTTTAGCGGCGTAGAGGCGCATATCGCCCATTTGCGCGGACGTGATCAGCAGCGTTTAGCGGTGGCGACGGGTAAGAGCCGTCGCGGGCTTGACCGTGTTTTGCAGCGACCGGCAGCGGCGCCTGGTTTCATGCTAGCCGCACGGCAGATGAGACCGTTCCAAACCGCATCCGCAGATGCTTTCAGAGCTGCTGGCAGAGCTCTCTGTGCCGGTCGAGCGGGCGGTAATGGTCGGCGATACTGAGTATGACTTGGAAATGGCTAGGGCGATGGGAATGGATCGGGTGGGGTAAGCTACGGCGTGCATACGCCGGAGCGCCTGGCATTAAGCCGCCCCAAATGGATCGCCCACAGCGTCGATGAGCTTTTGATCGGTTATAAGGACATTTTATGAGTGACGACCCAACCCGCCACGATGGTATAGGCGACGGACATGACAACCCGGCCAATGGCGATCGCCGCACCGGCTCTGTTAATAGTGGCCCGTCCAGTGAGTTTAAAGAGGATCCTTGGACTGAGGGGCCCGGAGGTTCCGCCCGGTGCAGGGTCGAAGCAGGCGTCAGGCGCGCCGGGCGACGATGCTGACACCCTGCGCGAACGCCAGCGACTCGCACAGTTGGAAATGATGGATCACTGGATAGGCGGTGTCTTGGTCGAGCAGCGGCGTACCCGCCGCTGGAAGCTGTTTTTCCGCCTGATGTTTCTCGCTGTTGTGCTCGCTGCACTGTCTGCCGTCCTTTATAGCCTTTACTGGGATTCGCCCAGTGTCACCGCGCCCACCCAACGCCACTTGGGTATTGTTGAGGTGAATGGGGTGATTGCGAGCGATTCGCCCGCCAATGCAGAGCGCATCATCCAGGGGTTAAATCGTGCCTGGGAGGCGGAAAGTGCCGCTGCCGTGGTGCTGCACATTAATAGCCCGGGCGGTAGCCCAGTGCAGTCTCAGCGTATCTATGCGGAAATCATGCGCCTGCGTGAGCAGGGTGACAAACCGATTATCGCGGTGATTGAGGATATAGGTGCCAGCGGCGCTTATTACATTGCCGCCGCGGCAGATGAAATTGTGGCATCACCGGTGAGTCTGGTGGGCTCTATTGGGGTGATTTATGCAGGCTTTGGCTTTGAAGAGGCGATAGAGCGTATTGGTGTTGAGCGCCGCGTGCTCACGGCAGGGGAGAACAAAGCCTTTTAGACCCCTTCCAGCCCATGGATGATGAGGCAGAGGCGTTTTGGCAGGAAGTGCTGAGCCAAACCCATCGCCAGTTTATCGATGATGTCCGCGCGGGGCGCGGTGACAGGCTCAGTGATAGCTCGGACATTTTTCCGGTTTGATCTGGGGGTGAGCAGAGCATTGAGCTAGGGCTGGTTGATCAGTTGGGTAACCTCGAACAGCTGTCGCGCGAGCAGGTTGGGAATACCGACTGGGTAGACTACACACCCAGTCTCGACCCTTTCGAGCGCTTTACGCGGCGTTTTACCCAGGTTGCTGCCGAGATGCTAGGCATTAAGGCGCCTAACACCCCGCTGCGCTTCTAAGCGCCAATCTTAGCCGTGGAGGTGCTGATTAGCGCTCCGCTGGCTAGGGCTGGCCAAGCGGATCCAGTCCCGCTTGGCGCAGCATGTCGCAGAGCGCGATCAGCGGTAGCCCAATCAGGGCATTGGGATCGCGGCCTTCCAGTTTCTCAAACAGGGCAATGCCGAGGCCTTCCATGCGAAAACTGCCAGCGCTATCCAGTGGCTGCTCTTTGGCGACATAGGTTTCGATCTCTTGGGTGCTAAGAGTCCGAAACACGACCTCGAAAGGCTCAATATGAACCTGATGGCGCTGGTGGCGAGTGTCCAGTAGCGCTAAGCCGGTTAAAAGGTGACACGCTGGCCAGAGAAGCGAGCAAGATTAGCGCAAGCTTTCTCGGTTGTGTGGGGTTTGCCAATAATGTCGCCTTCAAATACCGCCACCTGATCAGAACCTATAACGTAGTGGCGGGGAAGTGGGCTGCCACAGCGTTAGCTTTGCTGAGCGCCAGGCGATGCACCAGTGCGCGAGGTGTTTCACCGGGATGAGGTGTTTCATCGATGTCGGGTGAGTGGCACTGGTAGGGGAGCTGCAGGCGATCCAAAAGCTCACGCCGCCAGCGTGAGCTTGAGGCTAGCACCAGCTCCGTCGTTGATGAGTGGGCTGATGGCTGAGCCATTGCGCTCTGAGTGTTCGACGGTTCGGTCATGGATGATGGGGGCAAGGTTTGGCTCCTGGCTATGTGATTGCGCTAGGGCAACATCAACGCATTGCATTGACAGCAGTGGACATTGAAAGCAATAACAGAGTGTAGCGAAAGCGGCTAAAGCTGCCTATGTTGGCTGTTTTTGAGATCTATGCGGGTTATTTGTTGAGGAAGCCATGAAAAATATACTGACAGCTTTGACACCGGCAGGGGAGTGCCTATCATTGCGCGCCTATGTTGACCTCACAACTCCCCAGTCGGGTGGAGCCTTATAAGCTCGCAGCCCGCCACGAACGAATCGAAGGCTTGGTAGCGCTTGATAAGCTGCCGCGCCTTGCCGAAGAAGCGGGTGTCCAAACCGGCGACTGTCATGTCGTGCTCGAGTTTGGCGTCGATGCTCAAGGTCGTCGTGAAATTCGTGGCCACTTGCAAGCGACGTTGGCGCTTGCCTGCCGACGCTGCCTGGTGCCGCTGCCTCAGGAGGTAAGCAGTGACTTTCTGCTTGGAATGGTCACTGACGAAGCCTTAGCGGCCGAGTTGCCTGCCAGTCATGAACCGGTGCTGGTGGAAAAGGAACAGTTGGATCTTCTGACGGTGATTGAGGATGAGTTGATTCTCAGTCTGCCTCAGGTGGTTTATCACGATGAAGCCGAATGTCATGTCTCGGCGGAGCAGCTGGTCAGCAAAACAGAAGGCGCGGCGTCGGAAACAACGCCAGCGACGAACCCTTTCGCGGTGCTAAATGTCTTGAAAGGCAAAAATAAGCACCCTTTACCTTAATACCTTGGAGTAAACACCCATGGCAGTTCAACAGAACCGTAAAACTCGTTCCAAGCGCGGCATGCGTCGTAGCCACGATGCGCTGACCGCTCCGACGCTGTCCCAGGACAAAGAAACCGGTACCACTCACCTGCGTCACCACGTTTCACCAGACGGTTTCTACCGTGGTCGCAAAGTGGTTGAGGTATAAAGCTTCAATTGCATTATTAAGCGGCTAAACGGGCTCAGTGCGGTATGCGCTTAGCGATTGATGTAATGGGGAGTGACCAAGGCCCTCATGCGATTATCGCAGGCTCTGCTAGGGCAGTGGTAGAACACCCCAGCCTAGAACTGATTCTGTTTGGCCCGCGTCAGCGAATTACTGCTGAGCTTTTCGCGCTTGCCGCAGCCTCTGGCTGCGGCAGCGTCACGTTTAGTGGCGCGTGATTCGCCCGATAGCGTGATGCAGGGGCAACGGCTGCCTGGGCGTTGCGCAGAGGCCAAGCGACCAGTATGGCGCGCATGCTGCGCTGTGTCGCCCAGGGCGAAGCCGTGGCGGGTGTAAGCGCGGGCAATACGGCGGCGCTTGTTGCCTTGGCAAGGCGCGAACTGGGTATGGTTGAGGGATTTCTCGACCGGCGATCAGTACCGCGATTCCTGCACGCCAAGGGCGTCGCTGTTATCTACTGGATCTGGGCGCCAATGTGGATTCTCCTGCCCACCGTTTGGTCGATTTTGCGCAGATGGGGCGGCGATGGCGCAGTGCGTCGATGGCACGGCGGTGCCGCGTGTGGCGCTACTCAATGTTGGTGCAGAAGCCACCAAGGGAAGCGTTAGCGTGCGTGAAGCCGATCGTCTGCTGCGTGAGTATGCCAATGATAGTGCTTTCGACTATCAGGGCTATGCTGAAGGTGGCGATCTGTTTAAAGGTCAGCTTGATGTGGTGGTGTGTGATGGCTTTGTGGGCAATGCTGTCCTTAAGGCCAGCGAAGGTTTGACCAGTATGCTGGTTGAGCGCGTGCAGATGGCTTTTGAGTCGCGTCTTAGCGGGCGTTTAGCAAGCCTACTGGCCAAACCTGTGTTAAAGCGTTTGAAGCAAGAGCTCGATCCCGTACGTTACAACGGAGCTAGCTTGTTAGGGTTGCGCGGTATTGTGGTGAAAAGTCACGGCAGTGCCCATGCCGATGGTTTCTACTACGCCATCCGGCGCGCCCTGCAGGAAGTAGAGCATAATTTGCCTGCGCGGATCGCAGGTCGCTGGCAGCCGTCGTCGCAAGCATTGTCGAGTGCTAGCGATGGCGCAGGCCAGTCATGATCAGATAATAAATATTGATTTTTTGCGGGTTTATAGGTGGCATCAGGATGTGCCAATAATCTCGCCTATCGCTCATATGAGCAAATGCCTACAAGAGCAAAGGTGAACGACATGTCTCAACCCCTTGCCCTCATTTTTTCCCGGGCAGGGCTCTCAGCAGCTTGGAATGCTGCGAGAGCTTGCCGAGCGTTATAGTGTGGTGGGAACGACATTTGAGGAAGCGTCGGATGCTTTGGGCTACGATTTGTGGAAAGTCGTCCAGGAAGGCCCCGAGGAATCGCTTAATGCAACTGCTTGCACCCAGCCTGCGCTGCTCTCTGCAAGTGTCGCTATTTGGCGCGTGTGGCAAGAGCTGGAAGGCCCGCGACCAACGGTCATGGCGGGCCATAGCCTGGGCGAATACAGTGCTATGGTGTGTGCCGGTGTCATGAGCTTTGCCGAAGGTGTCAATTTAGTGCGCCTGCGGGGAGAAGCCATGCAGGCGGCGGTGCCCGCTGGCGAAGGCGGCATGGCAGCAATTCTGGGGTTAGCAGACGATGCGGTTGAAGCCGCCTGCGAAAAGGCTGCCCAGGGCGACGTTGTTTCAGCGGTTAACTACAACTCCCCGGGACAAGTGGTGATAGCGGGCTCGAAAGTGGCCGTTGAGCGGGCTATTGTGGCTTGCCAAGAGGCCGGGGCCAGGCGCGCCATGGCATTGCCTGTTTCCGTGCCCTCGCACTGCGCGCTAATGCGCCCAGCGGCTGAGCGGCTGGCTGAGGCGATACAAACCATTGAGCTGCGGGCGCCGCGCTACACGGTGATCCAGAATGTCGATGCTCAGGCCCATGCCGACACCGCGACATTGAGCCGACGCCTCGTCGAACAGCTCTATCAGCCGGTGCGCTGGAGCGCCTGTGTTGAAGCAATGGCAGATCAAGGCGTGGAAGTATTTATTGAGTGCGGGCCAGGAAAGGTGTTGACTGGCCTCAATAAGCGTATCGTGAAGGGTAGTAAAGGGTTAGCGGTGAATGATCCCGACAGCCTGGAGGCTGCGCTTGAGCTGGCGCGTGAAACGTTGGCTGATAAGGCGTGACCACGGAGTGGTGACTTTCGCTATCCTTGCTTGATTACACGGTTAGAGGCAGAACGTTATGACGCAAGAGAGTAGAGTTGCTCTGGTAACAGGAGCGAGTCGCGGTATTGGGCAGGCCATTGCGCACGAGCTAGGTCGCCAGGGCCGTATTGTCATCGGTACTGCGACCAGCGAGTCAGGTGCTGAGAAAATTGATGCCGATTTAAAAGAACACGGTATTGAAGGGGCTGGCCTGTGTCTTAATGTGACCGACCAGGCCAGCATCGATAGCGTGTTGAAAGCCATTACTGAGCTCTTTGGTGCGCCGACTATTTTGGTTAACAATGCCGGTATCACCCGTGACAATTTGTTGATGCGAATGAAAGAGGATGAGTGGGACTCCGTTATGGATACCAACTTGAAATCTGTCTATCGTGTTAGTAAGGCGTGTCTACGGGGTATGACCAAGGCGCGTTTTGGGCGTATTGTGTCAATCAGTTCTGTGGTGGCAACCATGGGCAACTTGGGTCAAACTAACTATGCTGCAGCCAAGGCCGGTATGGAAGGTTTCAGCCGAGCACTGGCACGTGAGGTCTCCTCCCGTGCGATCACGGTTAATGCAGTGGCGCCGGGCTTTATTGCGACTGATATGACCGAAGCACTGCCCGAAGCACAGCATGAGATGTTGCTTAAACAAATTCCGCTGGCCCGTTTAGGGGCGCCGGAAGAGATCGCCGCAGCGGTAGGCTTTTTTGACCAGTGATGCAGCCGGATATATTACCGGTGAGACGCTTCACGTGAATGGCGGCATGAATATGCGTTGATGGCCTTGGGCCTGGCGGTTGCGTCGATCCAAGGGCGTCTATAAACTACCCGCAGCTTTTGGCTTGCGGTTTCCAAATAGCTGGTTATCAAAAACGGCTAATGTGAACGACTGGAGTAGGTTAATGAGTACTATTGAAGAGCGCGTGAAGAAAGTTGTAGCAGAGCGCCTGAACGTTAAAGAAGAAGACATCCAAAACAGCTCTTCTTTCACAGAAGACTTGGGTGCTGATTCGCTCGACACCGTTGAGCTGGTAATGGCTTTGGAAGAGGAATTCGATACTGAAATTCCTGATGAAGAAGCTGAGAAGATCACCACGGTTCAAGAAGCCATCGATTACGTGAACGCCCACCAGTAAGGGCTGCGTCGATGCATCGAACCAGGGTGGGGTGCTAGCCACCACCTTAAAAGCCGTCCTTTCCCAGGGCGGCTTTTTTGCCAGCCACAATGCTAATAACGTTCAATCTCCGTTATACTGTTGACCAAATTTAAGCGGCAAATGACCCAAGTGGGTCGCGTCACCATGGATGCCTGGAGGAAAGCTGATGGCACGGAAAAGGGTAGTGGTAACTGGGTTAGGCCTGGTGACCCCAGTGGGTAATAGCGTTGATGAGTCGTGGGCCAACATTGTGGCAGGTAAAAGCGGTATCACACCTATTGAGCATTTTGACACCAGCGGTTTTAACACCCGCTTTGGTGGGTCAGTCAAAAATTTTGATATTAGCCCGTATCTGAATCCAAAAGATGCCCGCAAGATGGATCTGTTTATTCAGTACGGCATGGCAGCTCGGCGCACAGGCGGTAGAAGACTCCGGTATTGAGTGCAGCGAGGAAAACGCCGATCGTATCGGTGTAGCTATCGGCTCAGGCATTGGTGGCTTACCCATGATTGAGCACAATCACAACGCGCTGAACAAAGGCGGTGCCCGTAAGATATCGCCGTTCTTTGTACCGGGCTCTATCATTAATATGATCTCAGGCAATATGGCGATTCAGCACGGCTTCAGAGGCCCGAACATTGCCATTACGACTGCCTGCACCACGGGTACCCATAATATTGGCTACAGTGCACGCACTATCGCCTACGGCGATGCCGACGTGATGATCTGTGGCGGTGCTGAAATGGCCACTACGCCGCTAGGGTTGGGTGGCTTCTCTGCTGCCCGCGCACTCTCTACCCGCAATGATGATCCCCAAGCGGCAAGCCGCCCCTGGGATACTGACCGCGATGGGTTTGTACTCTCCGACGGTGCTGGGGTGCTGGTGCTTGAAGAGTATGAGCACGCCAAGGCACGGGGAGCCAATATCTACGCCGAGTTGGTGGGCTTTGGGATGAGCGATGACGCCTATCATATGACTTCGCCCCCGGAAGATGGGCGTGGCGCTGCACTCTCTATGCGCAACGCGATCAAAGATGCCCAGGTTGATGTCTCTGCGGTTCATTATATCAACGCTCATGGCACCTCCACCGCGGCAGGCGATCTGGCTGAAAGCCGCGCCATTGAGAACGTTCTGGGTGACGCTGCAAACAGTGTGGCAGTGAGCTCGACCAAGTCGATGATTGGCCACCTGCTGGGCGCCGCAGGCGCAGTGGAGGCGGTGTTTAGTATTCTTGCTATTCGTGACCAGATTGCGCCCCCACGATTAATCTGGATAACCCGCAGGAAGGCTGCAACCTGGACTATGTGCCGCATACCGCGCGGGATATGCGCATTGATATGGCGCTTTCGAACTCCTTCGGTTTTGGCGGCACTAACGGCTCGCTACTGTTTAAAAAGGTGTAGTGGGCTATGTTGCCACCTGCGTTATCTGATGATCAGTCGGTGCCGTTTGATGATCGTGGGCTGGCATATGGTGATGGCCTTTTGAGACGGTGCTGTTGCGTGATGGTGCTCCTGTGCTGTGGCGCTACCATACGGCGCGATTGGCGCAGGGCTGTCAGCGGCTGGGAATACCGTTACTTAGCCAGGAGGCCCTTGATGCCACTTGGCAAGGCGACCCTACCGCCGAAGTGGAAGTGCTAAAGCTGATACTGACCCGGGGCAGCGGCGGACGAGGCTATGCTGTACCAGAGCAGGTCGTACCACGTCTGGTTAGCCGACGAACGCCGTTTCAGCCCTCGGTTGAGCGCTGGCAGCAAGGGGTAACGGTTCGTCTTTGTGACTTGCAGCTTGCCCGTCAGCCTCGCTTGGCAGGTATCAAGCACTTAAATCGACTGGAGAACGTACTGGCCCGTCGGGAGTGGAGCGATGCCACTATTGCCGAGGGGCTGCTCGCCGACAGTGAAGGCCTGATTGTAGAAGCTACCAGCATGAACGTTTTTGGCAGCAGGCGGGGAGGTATTTACGCCTCAGCTTGACCAGTGCGGTGTGGCTGGCACGCTGCGCGCGGCGTTGCTTGATCAGGGGTCGTCGCTGAGGATGCGTTGACGCTTGATCAACTCGCTGATGTCGAGCGGCTATGGGTGGCCAACTCTGTCCAGGGGTATGGCCAGTCACTAAGCTTCTTTCAGTGAGTGGCTCGCTGCTGCAGCGCTGGTCGCTGAGTCAGTCTGATCCGTTCCAGCGCTTGGCGCATCAGCTATTGGGCGTTGTTTAAACGCCACTGTTTAGATATCGCTCAGCAATTTTCTTAGAGGTGTCATGGTGAAACGGTTATTAACCGCTTTATTGGTATTGATAGTGGTTGGGGCTGCCAGTGCAGCAGGCGGTTATTTCTATTGGCAGAACCGATTAGAGGCGCCGCTTTCAATTGAAGAGCCAATGCTTTACCAAGTGCCCTCTGGTGCAGGCTTTAATCAGGTAGTGGCGCAACTGGAAGAGCAGGGCGTGCTTGAGGATGCCTGGGCGTTTCGTTTGTTAGCGCGAGTTGAGCCGGAACGTGTGCCGCGGCTGCGTACCGGCGAGTATCAGTTGTTGCCGAATATGACCGGTCTGGAAATGATGGCACTGCTGGGTAGCAATAATGTGGTTACCTACTCGCTGACTATTCCTGAGGGGTGGTCTTTTCGGCAGATGCGTGAGTTACTCAATGCCGCGCCGAAACTCGAACATCGTACCGCTGAGTTGAGTGATGCAGAGGTGATGACGCTTCTCGATCGAGAGGGCACCTTTCCCGAGGGTTGGTTCTTTCCTGATACCTACCGCTATCATCTGGGGATGAGCGATGTGGATATCCTGCGCCAATCATTGGAGCGGATGGAGCGCATTCTGGAAGAAGTATGGGAAGAGCGCGCGGACGACCTCACCATTGACTCCCCCTACGAAGCGCTGATTATGGCCTCCCTGATCGAACGGGAAACCGGCGCGCCCGAGGAGCGGCGAGAAATTGCCGGGGTGTTCAAACGCCGGATGGAGCAGGGCATGCGTTTACAAACCGACCCGACGATTATTTACGGTATGGGTGAGCGTTATGAAGGGCGAATTACCCGTGCCGATATCCGCGAGGCGACGGCCTATAACACCTATGTGATTGACGGAATTCCGCCCACGCCGATCGCCATGCCAGGTCGCGACTCGCTAGAGGCGGCGGTAAATCCATTGCCTGGTGAAACACTCTATTTCGTGTCTCGCGGCGATGGCACGCACCACTTCTCGCGCACGTTGCGGGAGCACAACAACGCCGTTAACCGCTATATTCGTAACCGTTAATCGCCGTGACCCAACAGCCAGTATTGATCGAGAACACCACAGTAAGGGAGCATGATGAGTAAGCGTGGACGCTTCATTACGCTGGAAGGCGGCGAAGGGGTGGGCAAATCCACCAACGTGGGCTTTGTTGCCGAATGCCTGGAAGCTGAGGGCCTGGAAGTGGTGCGCACCCGGGAGCCGGGGGTACCGCGCGTGGCGAAGCTATTCGCGCCCTACTGCTGGATCCTGCTCCTCAAGAGCCGCTGCACGTGGACGCTGAACTATTGCTAATGTTCGCTGCGCGAGCCCAACATTTAGCGGAGAAAATTTTACCCGCTCTGGCCAGAGGGGCGTGGGTGGTGTGTGATCGTTTTACCGATGCTACCTTTGCCTATCAAGGCGGCGGAAGGGGCATTGCCAAAGAGCGGATTACCGTGCTGGAGAATTTTGTTCAGCAGGGGCTTTCACCGGATTTGACGCTGCTGCTGGATATGCCTAAAGAGGCTGCTACCCAGCGCTTAGAGTCGCGTTTGACTGACCGGCAAGAGCAGCGGGATCGCTTTGAACAGGAGCCGGGCGACTTCTTCCAGGCGGTGCGGGATGCTTACTTGGCGCGTGCGGCAGAAGCGCCCGAGCGCTTTGCCGTGATTGACGCCCAGCACTCGCTCGAAGAGGTGCAAACGCAAATACGTCAAAGCCTGCTCAATCGGGTTGCAGCATGGCGTTAACCGGCGTAATGCCTTGGCATCAAGCCACTTGGCAGCATCTAACCCGCTTGGCCGATAGTGGCAGAATGCCCCATGCGCTGCTTATTCACGGCGCCCACGGCGTGGGTAAACAGCAGTTGGCGGAGGCGTTAATTGCCCGAACGCTATGCGCTTCACCCGCGGATCAAGCCTGTGGCCACTGCCATAGCTGCGCGATGCTGGCATCGGGTTACCACCGGATCTGCTGCGAGTCTCGCCTGAAGAGGGTAAGCGTCAAATCCGCATCGACCCGATTCGCGAAGTTAATCGCTTTGTCTCACAAACCGCCCAGCAGGGTGGTTATCGAGTGATTGTAATTTCGCCTGCCGAGGCAATGAACGTTGCCGCCGCTAATGCGCTGCTTAAAAGCCTTGAGGAGCCCGGTGATAAGACGCTGTTTATTCTGCTCTCAGACGTGCCCTCGCGCATGTTGGCAACGATTCGCTCTCGCTGTCAGCAGTGGTCGCTGCCCAGCGTCGACTTTGAAGCGTGTCGTGGCTGGTTGATTGAGCAGTTGGGTAGCGCCGATGAAGCCTACTTCTGGTGGCAGGTGGCGGGAGGGCTGCCGCTGCTGGCCGTGGAGCTGGCCGCACCAGAAGAACGCGCCCTGCGCCATCAGATTCATGACAGTTTTGAGCAATTGGTGCGGGGGCAGAGCCCGTTTCAGAGGCGGCCCGCCTGGATCGCCAAGCGATAGATGCCATCTTATGGTACGGTATTGCCTGGCTGGAAGACCTGATTCGTCTCGGTTTATCCGGTAACGGCGAGGTATTGCATAATCCCGATTTAGAGCCGCTTTATCGCCAAGCGGTCAAAAATGGTCGTGTTCAGGATTGGTTTCGTCTGCTCGATTATGCCCGTGAACAGCGGCGCTTATTGGCAGTGGGGGCAAACCCAAATCCCCAGTTAGTACTCGAGGCGTGGTTGGTGCGTTGGGCAGCGCTATTGCGTTCATAGCGGTATTTAACCCTGTTCCCCACGGCTGTTCAAAACAGTTCAGCGAGGTCGTCATGGCAACTCAGAAAGCGCTCTCCCTTACCATTCCTGATGTGCCGACACTGCTTTCTGCCTATATGCCTTTTTTTGGAGCGTGGGGGATGTTTGTTCCCACTCAGACTCCCTATGCGCTTGGCCAGCAAGTCTTTTACTGCTCACACTGCCAGGTGAAAGCGAACGCCTTTCGATCAGCGGCCAGGTGGTGTGGGTGTCGCCGGAGGGAGTGAGTGGCCGCCGAATGCCAGGCATTGGTCTCCACTTCAGCCAGCAGGACTATCCTGTGCGTGACCGCATTGAGACGCTGCTTGCCGGTCAATTGGATAAAGCGGCTCCGTCCTTCACGCTCTGAACTGCCTGGTTATGATCTAGTCGTTATGGCCTACCTGTTTTGACTCCCTTGTTTTGAACAGTCTGCTAGAACCCATTTATTGTCGAGAGCCGTATGTTTGTCGATTCACACTGTCACTTAGATCGTTTATCCGACCAGACCCATGGGGGCGACATTGCGGCCACCTTGGCCGCCGCTCGTGCTGCCCACGTCAATCAGTTCCTTGCTGTGGCGGTTACGTTAGACGATATGCCCCAACTGGCGGCCATTGCCCGGGAGCATCACGATGTAGCGATTTCGGCTGGCTTGCATCCCTTGCACCAAAGTGACGCTGAGCCCAGCGTCGCGGATATAAAGAGGCCGCTGAGCGCTATGGCGCGGTGGCAATTGGTGAGACTGGCCTGGATTACCACTACCGCGACAGTGTGCCTGTGGAGATACAGCATGAGCGCTTCAAGCGTCACTTAATCGCCGCACGGGAGCTGGAGCTGCCGGTGATTATTCATACCCGCGAAGCCAAACAGGAAACGTTGGCCTTGCTACGTGAATACAGCGACCCACGGGTGGGCGGTGTATTACACTGTTTTACTGAAGACTTGGTAATGGCTCGTGAGGCGGTGCGGCTGGGTTTTTATATCTCACTGTCGGGCATTATTACCTTTCGCAATGCTGCGTCACTGCGTGAACTTGCCCGTCAACTGCCGCTTGATCGTCTGTTGATTGAGACCGACAGCCCTTACCTAGCGCCTGTTCCCTATCGCGGCAAGCCCAATGAGCCCGCCTGGGTGGTACAAGTGGCGGAGTGCATTGCCCAGGAACGGGGCATCACTGTCGATGAAGTCGCCATGCAGACGACTGCCAACTTTTATCAGCTCTTCCGTGCCGCGGCGCCCGATGCTCCGGAACACGTTAGAGAGGCGCTGGCAAACGCTGAGCTTTTATCGCCCAATGCGCTTTGAATACGCTCAAGCGAGGTGGGCGAGATGAATATTGATCGATTGCTCCAGCAAGGTGGCGGAGAGGAAGAGTGCGCTGGGGCTATTCCTCCCCTTGATGAGTGGCGGCCTGCGCTCTCTGGCGATATGAATATCGTCATTCGCGCCGATGGTAGCTGGTGGCACGAAGGGCGGCCGTTTGCCCGACCCAAGGTGGCACGTCTATTGGCCACGCTGCTGCGCCTGGATGACGAGGGGTATTGCCTGGTTACGCCGGTGGAGCGCTGGCGGATAAAGGTCGAAGACCTGCCACTGGTGGCGGTAGAAGCTGACTTCCGTGACGGGGACTGGTGGTTTACCACCCAATTTGACGACGTTGTGCGCTTAGATGCCGAGCACTCGCTTTCTCTCAGTTTAACCCCCCAGGGCGAGGTTGTGCCGCAACTAACGGTGCGGTTTGGGCTCGCTGCCCGCCTGCACCGTAATGTCTTTTACCAACTGGTTGAGGCGGCTAAAGCCCGTGATATAGGCAATGGCCAGAGTGAGCTTGGCGTAAAGAGTGCCGGGCAGTGGTTTGTGCTGGGGCAGATTGATGATGAGTTGCTTGGCGAGGCGCCGTGAAGTTAACCGCTGAACAGCAAGCTGTGGTCAGCCACCAGGCTGGACATGCGCGGGTGGCGGCAGTGGCTGGTGCAGGCAAAACCACCACCATGGCCGCGCGGGTGCTGCATCTATTGGCTAACGGGGTTCCGCCAAAGCGTATTCTGGTGCTGATGTTTAACCGCTCAGCAAAGGATGATTTTCAGCGCCGGTTAACCTCCATGGCACCTGCCGGGCAGGCACTGCCGGATGTGCGCACTTTTCACTCCCTGGGCCACCGCTTGACCCAAAGCCTGTGCCGCTGGGGCGCACTTGCGCCCCGCCAGTTGCTATCCGCCGATTGGCAGTTGGAAAGGCTGCTTCGTCAAGCGAGCCTCAATGTATTGCGGGACGCTGTCGAACGCCGCGATGCTGCCCTGGAGGGGGATCGGCTGGAAACCTTGGCCCATTTCTGTGGCTTGGTGAAAGCAGAAATGATCACCCCGAAGCACTCTATGAGCGGCTAAATTTCGACCCCGATACCGACTACTTTCCAGCAGCGTTTGCCGAGGCGGAGCGGCTATTAGCAGCGGAAGGCGTTATGACCTATGCCGATCTGCTCTATCGTCCGCTGCTGGTGTTAGAGGGAGATGGTGCCCTGCGAAACCGTGTGGAAGGGTTTCTCGATCATGTGATTATTGATGAGTATCAGGATATTAACGCTGCTCAGCAGCGTCTGCTATCCGTGTTGGTAGGCAGTCGTGCCGAGGTAATGGCAGTGGGTGATGCCAACCAGTGTATTTATGAGTGGCGCGGTGCCAAACCCGACACCATGCTGGAAAATTTCACTGCTACCTTTGGCGAAGCCACTGACTACCCGCTGTCGACTACCTTTCGGCATGGCCATGCCCTGGCGCTGGCGGCTAATCATGCCATTGCCGCGAATCAGCGCCGTCCCAACCAGCTGTGCCTGGCCGCCGCCAATAACCCGGAGACGCGTGTCTCGGTGGGGCAGGGGAGCCGTTTACTGCTTGATGCGTTAGTGGATTGGCAGGCTCAGGGGCGAGCGTTTAACGAGGCCAGTCTGCTGGTGCGCAGTTGGGCGCTATCAGTGCCGTTTCAACTGGCGCTGTTACAAGCCGGGATCCCGTTTCGGCTTCAGCGTGAGGATCGTTTTTGTTTTTCGTTTACCGCTGGTGCAGGCCCTGGCGGGGTATTTAAAGCTGTCGCGTCGTCCTGATCTGCTGCGCGACCCGCAGCAGCTGTTACTGCTGCTTGCACAACCCACCCCTTCGTTGCCCGTGAGCATCTGCAGCGACTCGCCTATCAGTTGGCTGCTACCCAGCAGTGGCCCGAACGAGATGATCCCCTGTTAACGGCGTTAAAGCCCATACAGCGGCGTACGCTAAAAAAACGCTGGCTGCTGCTGTGTGAGTTGCCCCAGCTAAGTGCCTGGCCGCCCGCCAAGCTTTTACGCCACGTAGTGGAGAGTATCGATGCTGAAAAAACGCTTAAAAGAGCTGCCGCGCGGCGGGATAAAGGCGAAGAAGACGTACGCTTGCTCGATGTGTTGATCGAACAGGCGCAAAGCGTGCAGGATCCGGATGCTTTTATCGAACTGCTTGAGCGGCCGGTAGAGAACCAGGCAGGCGGTGTCCTGATCAGTACCGTTCACGGCGCCAAAGGCCTTGAGTGGCCGCTGGTGGCGGTGGCTGGGGTTAACGAAGAGGACTTTCCCCACTATAGCCGTGACAATCCACTCAGTGATGAGCGTCTGGAGGAGGAGCGTAGGCTCTTCTACGTCGCCATTACCCGTGCCCAGGAGCAGCTGTTAGTGCTCCATGATGGCGGCGTGCACCGGCCTAGTCGCTTTATTGCCGAAAGCGCCTGGCAGGACAGCATGCGGGTAGCTTCCTGCCTGGCCAGTGCCAGCCCGCCAGCGGCTTCGCTGCAAGTCACGTCGGTGGCGTTGGTCAAGCGCTATCTAGCCCGGCTGGGGCGCGATGATATTGCGCTAGCACCGGCGCAGGTTGAAGAGGCCAAAGTAGGCTATTCGGGTGATGCCCATTTTTACCCCGGTCAGCGCCTTCTTCATGCGGTATTTGGCGAGGGTGAAGTGGCCGCCGTAGAAGGCAGTATCAGCGATCCAGTGATTGATGTGCGCTTTGACCAGGCCGGGCGAAGGCGGCTTATTGCCCGCCGGGCACCCATTGAGTTGCTGGAAAATGGCTCAACGCTTGCGGGATAAGTCGTTGATTCAACGCTAAGACACACTCTTTCACATTTGCCGTCGAATTAAGCTTTAGGGTTGTTTGACTTAGCATGGCCCGGCCGATTTAATACCCTCACTCCTACCGAGCTAATACTCCACGGCTCATAGCGTATAACTAATCAAATAGGGAACGGGCATGGTAAGGCAAGCCACCTGGCTCTGCGCCATTTTGATCGTCACCCAAAGCGGCGCCTTGCTTGCCGACAGCGGTCTGCCTAACCTGGAATTTAATGGTTTCGGCACGCTGGGCGTTGTTCACTCTGATGAGCGAAACGCTGACTTCGTTGCTGACCCCTTTGCTTCAGAAGGTGCAGGGTATAGTGATGACTGGAGCGCTGAAGTTGATAGCCGCCTAGGGCTCCAAGCTACGCTGCGTATGACGCCACAACTTTCCTCGGTTGTTCAGGTGGTCAGCGAGAAGCGATACGATGGTTCATTCGCACCTGAGATTGAGTGGGCGAATGTTCAATATGACCTTACCCCTGATCTTAGCTTGCGCGTTGGGCGTATGGTGCAGAGCTCATTTATGGCCTCTGAGCATCGTAAAGTTAATTACGCCACCCCATGGGTACGGCCTCCACAAGAAATTTATCGTCTAATTCCGGTGGCTAATTTTGACGGTGTTGATATGCGCTATCGATACCCATTAGGGAGACTACCAATGAATTGCAGATGAATTTTGGTGGGGGCAGCGTTGATTACTCAACGGGCAGTATCGACGCCAGCGATTCCTGGGGCGTTTCTCACCGTACTCATTGGGGGGATGCCACCCTGTTTGCCAGCTATGGCGAACTTAAAGTAAGCGCAGATGAACTCTCACAATTCTTCGACGTTTATCGCCTCTTTGGTCTACCCGGTGAACAGCTTGCTAGCCGCTACGAAGTTGAGGGTAAGCGTACGAGCCTGCTGAGCTTAGGATTGGGTTATGACCCTGGGTCATGGTTTGTTATGGGCGAGTGGGCACGCTCTTAGTCGCCTTCTCTGCTAGGGGAGAGCGAAGGAGCCTACATGACGCTAGGTTTCCGTGTCGCCGAGTGGACACCGTATGTGGGGGTTGCGCGAGCAAAAGTCACCAGTAATACCTCAGAGCCGGGATTGAATGCTGCCCTTTATCCAGCGCCCTTTGCAGAAGGCGCGCAATTACTAATGGTATGTTGAATGAGCTAATATCCAGCGGGATGCAGCAGGAGAGCATAACGGTGGGAACGCGCTGGGATTTCAGGCCGGGTATGGCCCTAACGGCCCAGTATGATCACATCGATATGCGTTCAGGGTCATCCGGGGGCTGATTAATCAACAGCCCGAGTTTACCCCAGGTGAACGTATTAACTTGTTCAGCCTTGCGCTCGACTTTGTGTTTTAAGGAGAGTGGCAATGTTTAAACGTCTTATTGCGTCCGCGACCAGCCTGTTATTGGCATCCGGGCTGAGCCTGTTTTACCACCCAGCTTCAGCCGAGGTATTGGTGGTTGTATCAGCTGAAGCGCCTGTTACTCGTCTTACTCTCAGCGATTTAAGAGATGTTTATTTAGGGCGCCGCACGCTAATAGTCAATGGAGTAGAAGTAGTGCCCTTGGATCTCACTGAAGGTACGGCAGCGAGAAGTGAATTTTACACTCACTACACAGGGCAGACCCCCGCGCAGATCAAGGCGCACTGGGCCAGGCAGATATTCACCGGGCGAGGGCAGCCGCCCCAGGCACTACCAACAGTCTTGCAGTGGTAGAGCGGTTAGTCAGCGATGCAAAATCCCTAGGCTATATAGACTCCTCTTTTCTTGATGAGCGTTTGCGAGTGGTGACAATTGAGTAGCCTCAATGATCAAACAGAACCAGAACAGGGCAGTCCATCCCGCACCTTGATTAATCGATGGTCACATCATCTTGTCGAGCCATTTGTACTATTCAGTATAGTGGCCTTTATGATGCTGCTGGTTATATGGGGCAGTACTTATTTTTAGTCAATAAAGAGCGTATGGTCATTGAGCGCCAGGCTGAGCTGTCTGTGAGTGAAATAACCGACACCTATGAAGCGCGTGTTGTCAGAGCCTTGCGGGAAATTGACACGGCACTGAAATTAGTTCGTTTTACCGCCAATAGCAGTGATTACGCGAACGTGCTTGGTGTGTTAAATGAGCAGCGGTTACTGCCGCCTGCTCTGCTATTCACCATCAGTATTGTTGATGCACAGGGCAGGATTGTTGAAACGACTGATTCAGGACGGCGGGCAGCGCCTAACGCCCCTTCGCAAGCAGTGCTGGACGATGACTACTTGGCCGTTTGGGAGACGGATGCTTATCAAGCAACACAGCTGACTTTTGCTCGGCCGTTAATGTCCCAGACAACATCTGAGGAAGGGGCAGGCACGGGGTGGGTGGTTATCGCTATTGATGCGAATTACTTTGTGAGCAGTTATGAAGTGGGTTCGTTGGGGCAGCAGGGAATGCTGGCCCTTGTTGGTACGGGTGGCGAGGTACTTGTCAGGCTCACCGGAGAGGCTACCTACTCCGGCGAGCTGATGGATATAGCGGCTTGGAAAAGTAGCACTCTGGATGCTGTAAGTGCCCCTTTCTGACCCATTGGCAAGGTGTGGAGCGCTACACGCTGGTTCGCCAACTGTATGATTTCCCATTATCTATCGTCGTCGGGTTGTCTGCGCAGGAGCAGTTGGCCGCGGCTCAACAGCTGGCGCGAAAATATTGGCAGCGGGCTGCTTGGACAAGCGGCTTGCTGCTGATCATTCTGGCTATGCTCGCCCGTCTAAGCTGGCAGCTTCAGCGGGCGCAGCAGCGGGTAATGGAAGAGCGTGTATTGCACGCCCAGCAGGTTGAGCACTTGGCTTTCCATGACACGCTAACCGATTTGCCTAATCGAGCTTTTTTTGAGCCACTGGCTTACCCAGTCTGTGAAGCTTGGCACCCGCCATGATGAATCCTTTGCGCTCCTTTTCCTGGATCTTGACCGCTTTAAGTTAATTAATGACACCTTAGGGCATGATGCCGGAGACCACCTGCTGCAAGAGGCGGCAAGGCGGCTGACCGCGTCGGTGCGAGAAAGCGATTTTGTCGCTCGGTTAGGGGGGGACGAATTTGTCATTATCTTGAGCAGGGCCAGCCGCCGAGATCAGATTGAGCCAATAGCCCAAAAATTCTATCCGCTGTTAGAGACCCTTTTATGCTGGCGGGCCAGGAGTGTCATGTCTCGGTCAGTATTGGTGTTTCGCTGTATCCGTTTGACGGGCTTGATGAGCAAACATTAATGAAAAGTGCTGATATGGCCATGTATCAGGCGAAGCAACTGGGCAAAAACAATGTCCAGTACTATACCGACGAATTAAGTGCTGAAATGGATGTGCGCTTAACCCTGAGTCTGGCCTGCACCGGGCACTTGCCGGTCAAGAGTTTAGGCTGTTCTTTCGGTCAAAGCATGACATCGAAGCTGGCAACACGCTTGGCATGGAGGCTCTGTTGCGTTGGCAGCATCCAACACTTGGCCTGCTTGAGCCCGCGCAATTTATGCCCCTGGCTGAAGAGAGCGGTTTGGCAATGCCTATCGGTCAATGGGTGCTCGAAAATGCCTGTAGGCAAAGCATTCTTTGGCAGCATGAAGGGTTTCCTGCATTAACCATGGCGGTGAATATTTCAGCACGCCAATTTTATGACAATGGCTTTGTTGAGAGTGTCAGCGACGCATTAACGACAACCGGTATGGATCCGAGGCTGCTTGAGTTGGAAATTACCGAGAGCATGCTGCTACAGGATGTTAACCGTACAGCGAGTGTTTTTGCAGAGATCAAAAACTGGGTGTCAGGATTGTGGTTGACGATTTTGGCACCGGGTATTCGTCTTTATCTGATTTAAACGTGTTACCAGTAGACGCTTTAAAAGTCAGCTCTTGTCTAGTTAGGCGGTTATCAGGGACACGTCATGACCAGCAGTTATCTTCATCAGTCATTGAACTGGGCCAGCGTCTCAGCCGCCAGGTGTTTGCGAAGGGAGTCGCCTCCCATGAGCAGGCACGCTTCATTCGCAGCCCCTCTAGTCACCATTTCCACGGTTTTTATAGTTATAGACCGTTATCCTTAGAGGAGAGCTGTCTGGGTAAGGAGTAGTCGCTTGGATCACTTGTGTTAGTGAAGCACTGCTTACCCTTTTATAGCCAATGCAGGGCAAGCAGTGTGCGTAGTTTTAAACCTACGCTGTTACATATTGGGATAGTTGGGCCCGCCACCGCCTTCGGGAGCTACCCAGGTAATGTTCTGAGCAGGGTCTTTGATATCACAAGTTTTGCAGTGCACGCAGTTTTGGAAGTTAATCTGAAAGCGTGGCTGTCCCGCGCTATCTTCCACTACTTCGTAAACGCCAGCAGGGCAGTAGCGTTGTGCCGGTTCTGCGTATTTAGGCAGATTTTCGCGGATTGGTAGCTCAGGATCATCCAGGCGCAAATGGCACGGCTGATCCTCTTCATGGTTAGTGTTCGACAGAAACACAGAGGTAGGCTTGTCGAAGGAGAGCTTGCCGTCCGGTTTGGGATAGTTAATCTTTTCAAACTCGGCTGCCGGCTTGAGGGCACCATGGTCGGTGGCCGTGTCATGGACATTTGGTAGCTTGTTGCCCAGCAACTGATGAGCAAAGTTATACGCTCCGCCGCCGACGGTGCCATATTTGTGGATCGCGGGCCCAAAGCTGGCACTCTCTTTCAGCTCTTGATAGGCCCAGCTGGCTTCCCATTTCTGGGTGAAGCTCGTTAGCTCCTGTGCGCCCTCATCGCCCCCTTTGATCGCCTCAAATACGCTTTCCGCAGCAATCAAGCCAGACTTCATGGCGGTATGCAGCCCTTTGATCTTGGAGAAATTGAGGGTACCCGCATCACAGCCAATCAATAGTCCGCCGGGGAAGGTCATTTTAGGTAGGCTGTTAAAGCCCCTTTGGTAATTGCCCGGGCGCCGTAAGCAACGCGCTTACCATCTTCGAGGTACTGGCTAATGACCGGGTGATGCTTCATGCGCTGAAATTCGTCGAAGGGCGAGAGCCATGGATTCTGGTAGCCAAGATCCATAATCAAACCCACAACGACCTGCTGGTTTTCCGCATGGTAAAGGAACCAGCCGCCGTGGGCGTTTTTATCCAATGGCCAGCCAGAACCATGCAATACAAGCCCGGGCTCGTGCTTGTCGGCAGGCACATCCCACAGTTCTTTAAGGCCGATACCGTAGTGCTGTGGGTCGCGACCTACATCCAGTGAGAAGTCTTTGATTAGCCGCTTGCCCAAATGCCCCGCGCGCCTTCGGCAAACAGCGTGTACTTGGCACGCAGCTCCATGCCCGGCATATGGCCATCCTTGGGGGTGCCATCGGCGGCGACGCCCATATCGCCAATCAGAATGCCGCGCACAGCGCCATCTTCAATAATGACCTCTTGGGCAGCAAAACCCGGGAAGATTTCTACGCCAAGGCCCTCTGCCTGTTCCGCCAGCCAGCGGCACAGGTTGCCTGCACTGATCACGTAACGGGTAAGGTCGCCCCCGGTGTTATGCATGCTTTTAGGCACTAAAGCGTTGGGCACTTTCTGCGCTTTTTCGGCATCTTTGAGCAAGAAGACGTCGTCGCGAATCGCCGGTGTATTGAGCGGTGCGCCGCGCTCCTTCCAGTCAGGAAATAGCTCCGCCAGTGCACGGGGTTCAAACACCGCGCCGGATAAAATGTGCGCGCCAACCTCTGAACCTTTCTCAACGACACACACCGTGAGTTCTTGCTCAGCCTCATTGGCTTGCTGCATCAGTCGGCATGCAGCGGAAAGCCCGATGGGCCCGCACCGACAATGACGACATCAAAGTCCATTACATCGCGTTCTACAGTTTCCACCCGGTTTCTCCTTACTCTTTTTTAAGCGTCAACTTTTACAAAGCTAACCCAAAGCTAGCCCAAAGCTAACCCAAAGTTCGGGCTAGGAAACTAGCTTATAAAAGTGATCTTAATTTAAAACGGTCGTTTGCTTCTGGTTATGCCCCATGATAGGCATAATACCTGTGTCAGGTCACGCCTACGATGGTGAAAGGGGCATTTATTGGCTGTATGCTTTGCTTACCAGCGTTCAGTGCTACGACTAAGGCCGTAGTGGGCGATTAAGCATTAGCTATTGTCGCTTTATGGCAGGCTATGGCAAATTGATAAGGTTTTTCAATTGTGCACCTATCAAACGCTCGATTGAATTTGTATATTGAATTTAAAAGCGCCGTCGTTATCGTTGGCAGCGCCTGTATTGGGGCAGGCGAATCGCTGTTGAGAGATTGCCAGTCAGTCTCCAATACACCACACATCTTAAAAGGGGTATCCGCTGGGCGGGTGCCGTCTCAGGGTAACGGCTTTACACAAGCCAAGCGAGGAACCTATGAAAGTACTCGTCGCGGTGAAACGCGTCATCGACTATAACGTCAAAATCCGCGTTAAGGCGGATCATTCGGACGTCGATCTTACCAACGTCAAAATGGCCATGAACCCCTTCTGCGAAATTGCCGTGGAAGAGGCGGTGCGCCTCAAAGAGAAGGGCGTCGCCACGGAAGTGGTCGTCGTTACGGTAGGCCCCAAGGCCGCCCAAGAGCAGCTGCGTACCGCGCTGGCCCTGGGGGCAGACCGCGCCATCCATATCGAAACCGACGAGCGCGCCGAATCCCTGGCGGTGGCCAAGCTGTTGGCCAAAGTGGTCGAAGAGGAGCAGCCGGGGTTGGTGGTGCTGGGCAAGCAGGCCATCGACACCGACAACAACCAGACCGGCCAAATGCTCGCCGCGCTGACCGGCCTGCCCCAGGGCACATTTGCGTCAGAAGTGGCGGTCGACGGCGACAAGGTCAATGTCACCCGTGAAATCGACGGCGGCCTGCAAACCATTGCCCTAACGCTGCCAGCGATTGTCACCACCGACCTGCGCTTGAACGAGCCGCGCTACGCCAAGCTCCCCGATATCATGAAGGCCAAGAAAAAGCCGCTGGATGTCAAAAACCCCGCCGATTACGGCGTCGAGGTCGCCTCCAAGGTGAGTCTACTCAAAGTAGAGTCGCCCGCCGAGCGCAAAGGCGGTGTCAAAGTCGCCTCGGTAGACGAGCTGATCGACAAACTCAAAAACGAAGCCAAAGTTCTTTAAGGTCGGTTAATTACCCCCGTACTTTAAGCATGCGCTTTGAAAGGAGCTGATTTTATGAGCATTTTGGTACTTGCCGACCTGCACGAAGGCCAACTGGCCGGCGCCACTGCCCACGTGGTAACGGCCGCCCAAGCCATCGGTGGCGATATCGATATCCTGGTGGCCGGGGAAGGCGTTCAAGCCGCGGCCGAGGCCGCCGCCAAACTCGACGGCGTGAGCAAAGTGCGCGTTGCCGATAACGCCGTTTACGCCCACCAGCTGGCCGAGCCCATGGGCGCGCTGCTGGTCGAACTGGCCGATGGCTACACCCACGTACTGGCCAGCGCCTCCACCACCGGCAAAACGTACTGCCGCGCCTGGCGGCCCTAAAAGACGTCAGCCAGCTGTCGGACGTTATCGCCGTGGACAGCGCCGATACCTTTAAGCGCCCGATCTACGCGGGTAACGCCATCGCGACGGTGAAAAGCGACGATGCCCTTAAGGTCATCACCGTGCGCGCCACCGGCTTTGATGCGGTCGGCACCAGCGGCAGCGCGACGATTGAAACCGTCGATGTAGTGGTGGACAACAGCCAGTCCAGCTTTGTCAAAGAAGAGCTGGCGCAGTCGGATCGTCCTGAACTGGGCGGCGCCAAGGTGGTGATCTCCGGCGGCCGCGGTATGGGCAACGGCGAAAACTTCAAGCTACTCGACGGCATTGCCGACAAGCTGGGGGCTGCCATCGGTGCTTCCCGGGCCGCGGTCGACGCCGGCTTTGTACCCAACGATATGCAGGTCGGCCAAACCGGCAAGATCGTCGCCCCGGATCTGTATATCGCCGTGGGCATTTCCGGTGCCATCCAGCACTTGGCGGGTATGAAGGACTCTAAGGTGATCGTCGCAATTAACAAAGACGACGAAGCACCGATCTTCCAGGTGGCGGATTACGGCCTGGTGGGGGATCTGTTTGAGGTTCTGCCAGAGCTGGAGAGCAAGCTGTAAGCAATACGTGAGTAAATAGCGGTGGGCCGGCTTCGCCAGAAGTCGGCTTTTTTTGGCCGGTGTATTAGGTAAACTGGCAATAGTTGACTAAAGTACTGGGGCAAAGGTAAGAAATACCACCCCGGTGGTTGAAAAAGCTGCGGGCTGACCGCACATAGGTAAGTGAAAGCAACGAAAGCCACTCAAGGAGATGATGATATGGCACATACACTACCCGAATTGCCGTACGCATATGACGCTCTCGAACCGCATATCGATGCGATGACGATGGAAATTCACCACTCTCGTCACCATCAGACCTACATCAACAACCTGAATGCCGCGCTGGAAGGCACGGGTCTTGAGGATGTACCCGTCGAAGAGCTGGTCGCCAATCTAGATCGCGTCCCAGAAGCCAAGCGTCAAGCCGTTATCAATAACGGTGGCGGTCATGCCAACCACTCCATGTTTTGGCAAATGATGTCGCCTAACGGCGGTGGCAACCCCAGGGCGATGTCGCAAAAGCAATTGATGCTGAGCTGGGCGGTCTGGAAGCCTTTAAAGAAGAGTTCAAAAAAGCGGCTGTTGGCCGTTTCGGCAGTGGTTGGGCATGGCTCTCCATTACCCCTGAAAAGAAATTAGTGGTAGAGAATACCCTGAACCAAGACAGCCCGTTGATGCACGGCAACACGCCACTGCTAGGTCTGGATGTTTGGGAGCATGCCTACTACCTGAAGTATCAAAATAAGCGTCCGGACTACATTGCTGCGTTCTTTAACGTGGTGAACTGGGAAGACGTTGAGCGTCGTTACCAAGCTGCGATTAGCTAATATTGCTATGATCCGCTAGCCGCGCCGCTTTGCGGCGCTGTAAAAACCGCCCACTTTCTAGTGGGCGGTTTTTTGTTTGGGACAGTATTGGGCATTAGGTGTCAATATCCTGTGGATGAAAAATACCACATATGCTTGAATTGATTTTCCATTGGTCTATATATAGTATGCGTTGTATCTTCTAGAGGGGGAGGGCACTAGATGTGCTCTACCCGAAAAATGCCGCTATGAAAAGGGGATCATCCATGGAAATTCAGATTTATAGCAAGCCGGCTTGTGTTCAGTGCACCGCAACTTACCGCGCGCTCGACAAGCAAGGGCTCGATTACACCGTCATCGATATTACCGCTGAATCCGGTGCCCAAGAAGAAGTCGAAGCGCTGGGTTATCGGCAGCTTCCTGTCGTGGTGGTAGGTGAGGATCACTGGTCGGGTTTCCGTCCAGACCGTATTCAGGCACTGGCGTAAGTCATCCAAATGCTGGCAAGTTGCGCGCCCACACCTGTAGTCGGCACGTTGGTGTACTTCTCTACGAAATCAGGCAATACCCATCGGTTTGTAGAAAAACTTGGTTTTGCCGCGCAGCGATTGCCGCTGAATCGCGATGCCCCTGTTCCGCGTGTCACCAGGCCGTATATTTTAGTTACCCCTACATATGGTGGGGAAGTGAGCAGGGTGCGGTGCCCAAGCAGGTGATCCATTTTCTCAACGACACACATAATCGGAGCCTCCTGCGGGGGTAATTGCAGCGGGAAACACTAATTTTGGCGAAGCGTATGGCCTTGCTGGCCGTATTATCGCGAAAAATGTAACGTCCCGCTGCTGTATCGATTCGAACTGTTTGGCACCGACGACGACGTGGCCAACGTCCGCAAAGGAGTAGAAGAGTTTTGGAAACGACAAGCCTAGCCTCTAAAGACACAGCTTCTAAAGAAACAGCCTCTAAAGATTTAGCCGCAAACGGTGTTGAGGCAAAACGGCCTGCGGCGACGTCTGAAGCGCGCACGCTGGATTACCATGCCCTCAATGCCATGCTCAACCTGTACGGTGCCAATGGCGAGCTACAGCTGGATAAGGATCGTGAAGCGGCACGCCAGTACTTCTTGCAGCATGTTAACCAGAACACGGTGTTCTTCCACTCGTTGGAAGAAAAGCTCGATTACCTGGTCGAAGAGCAGTACTACGAAGCCGAGATGCTGGCCCAGTACAGCTTCGCCTTTATCAAGGCGCTATTCGAGCAGGCTTACGCCTATAAGTTTCGCTTCCCAAGCTTTTGGGTGCCTTTAAGTACTACACCAGCTACACGCTAAAAACGTTTGATGGCAAGCGCTATCTAGAGCGTTACGAAGACCGTGTCTGCATGGTCGCGCTGACCCTGGCGCGGGGCGACGAAACGCTGGCGAAGTCGCTGGTGGATGAAATCATTAGCGGCCGTTTTCAGCCCGCGACGCCCACCTTTTGAACTGCGGTAAGCAGCAGCGCGGTGAGCTGGTGTCGTGCTTTTGCTGCGTATCGAAGACAATATGGAGTCGATTGGCCGCTCCATTAACTCGGCTCTGCAACTCTCCAAACGCGGCGGCGGCGTGGCGTTTCTGCTCAGCAATATTCGTGAGTCCGGCGCGCCCATCAAGCGTATCGAAAATCAGTCGTCGGGCATCATCCCGATTATGAAACTGCTGGAAGATGCCTTCTCCTATGCTAACCAGCTGGGGGCCCGCCAGGGGGCAGGGGCGGTGTATCTTAACGCTCACCACCCGGATATCCTGCGCTTTTGGATACCAAGCGGGAAAACGCCGACGAGAAAATTCGTATCAAAACGCTCTCCCTGGGCGTGACGATTCCGGATATTACCTTTGAGCTTGCCAAGCGCAACGACGACATGTACCTGTTCTCGCCCTACGATGTAGAGCGTGTTTACGGCGTCCCCTTTGGCGATATCAGCGTTACTGAGAAGTACCAGGAGATGGTTGCGGATGCGCGCATTCGTAAGCATAAGATCAATGCGCGGGCCTTCTTCCAAACCTTAGCCGAGCTGCAGTTTGAGTCAGGCTACCCGTACATCATGTTCGAAGACACGGTTAATCGCGCCAACCCGATTGCTGGTCGTATCAACATGAGCAACCTTTGCTCTGAAATTCTTCAGGTCAATACGCCTACCGAGTACGACGACGACCTGGGTTATCGCCAAATCGGTCAGGACATCTCCTGTAACCTGGGCTCTATGAACATTGCCAAGGTGATGGACGCCGGTGATATCGGTACCAGCGTGGAAATCGCTATTCGTGGTCTTACTGCGGTATCCGAGATGAGCAACCTGCGCAGCGTACCCTCTATTGCCGAAGGTAATGCCAAGTCGCGGGCGATTGGCTTGGGCCAGATGAATCTACACGGCTATCTGGCGCGAGAGCATATCTACTACGGCTCTGACGAAGGTTTGGATTTTACCAATCTCTACTTCTACTGCGTGGCCTTTCATGCGATCCGTGCGTCGAACCGTTTGGCGATTGAGCACAAAGAGTCGTTTGCGGGCTTTGCCGACTCTACCTACGCCTCGGGAATCTTCTTCGATAAGTACACCGACCAGGCGTGGCTGCCGCGCACCGATAAAGTACGCGGGCTGTTTGAGCGCAGCGGTATTGCGCTGCCGACTCAAGACGATTGGCAGGAGCTGAAAGCGTCGGTGATGGCCCACGGTTTGTATAACCGTAACCTGCAGGCGGTACCGCCGACGGGGTCGATCTCCTACATCAACAACTCCACCTCCAGTATTCACCCGGTGGCGGCGAGAATCGAGATTCGTAAAGAGGGCAAGCTGGGGCGCGTTTACTACCCGGCGCCTTTCCTGGATGAAGCGAATTTTGACTACTTCCAGGACGCCTACGAAATTGGCCCGGAAAAGATCATCGACACCTACGCGGAAGCCTCGCAGCACGTCGACCAGGGCTTATCGCTAACGCTGTTCTTCCCGGATACCGCCAGCACGCGGGATATCAACAAAGCGCAGATTTACGCCTGGCGCAAAGGCATCAAAACGCTCTACTACATCCGCCTGCGTCAGAGTGCGTTAGAAGGGACTGAGGTAGAAGGTTGCGTTTCCTGCACGCTGTAATGGCACTGATGTCTGTTGATACGCCTTGTGTGCGCTGAGCGTTCGTTTTTAAAACCAGCTTTTATAGCCAGTTTTTATAAATAAGTTTCGCTAGCCCGGCTCTCATGGCCGGGCTTTGAGAGTGATATGAATACCATGCAACGTTTATCGCGGGTTGACGCGATTAACTGGAACCGACTTCAGGATGATAAAGACCTGGAAGTATGGAACCGCTTGACCAGTAATTTCTGGCTGCCGGAGAAAGTTCCGCTGTCGAACGATATTCAGTCCTGGAACACCCTGACTGATAAAGAAAAACAGCTGACGATCCGCGTGTTTACTGGCCTTACGCTGCTGGATACCATTCAGAGCAGTGTCGGTGCGCCAGTATTAATGGAAGATGCCCGCACGCCCCACGAAGAGGCGGTTTATACCAACATCGCCTTTATGGAATCAGTGCATGCGCGCTCCTACAGCTCAATTTTTCGACGCTCTGCACCACCCGCGATGTAGACGATGCCTTTCGCTGGAGCGAAGAAAATCCCACGCTACAGGCAAAATCCCAGTTGATTTTAGAGCGCTACCGCTCGGACGATCCGCTAATGCGCAAAGTCGCCAGCGTGTTCCTTGAGTCGTTTCTGTTCTATTCGGGCTTCTATTTGCCGATGTACTGGTCAAGCCATGCCAAGTTGACCAACACCGCTGACTTGATTCGTCTGATCATTCGCGATGAAGCGGTACACGGCTACTACATTGGCTACAAATTCCAGCAGGCAATGGCGGAGGCAACACCCGCGCGTCAGCAGGAAGTCAAAGATTACGCCTACGAACTGCTGTTGGAACTCTACGACAACGAAGTGCGCTACACTGAGTCGCTGTATGACGAGGTAGGCCTGAGTGAAGACGTGAAAAATTCCTTCACTACAACGCCAATAAAGCGCTGATGAACCTTGGCTTCGAGCCACTGTTCCCCAGCAGTGTCACGGATGTGGATCCGACCATCATGGCGGCGCTGTCACCTAACGCCGACGAGAACCACGATTTCTTCTCAGGCTCCGGTTCTTCTTATGTGATCGGCAAAGCCGTCGCTACAGAAGACGACGACTGGGCATTTTAATCTCAAACCGGAAGTTATGAGCATAGAGGAGGGTGTATGTCAGCCAGCGAAGCTAACGTCTTAGAGATCGCCGCTGCCGTCGTAAGCGACCCTGATGGGCGCCTGCTACTGGTGCGTAAGCACAATACATCCTCCTTTATGCAGCCCGGTGGCAAGATCGATACAGGGAAACTGCCCTAATGGCGCTGTGCCGCGAGCTGAAGGAGGAGTTGGGCTTGCAAGTTAATGAGGATCAACTGATTCCGCTAGGCGTGCACAGCGCTCCCGCCGCCAATGAGCCGGACATGGTGCTCGAAGCGCATCTATTTAGCCTTGTGATCGATGAGCCTGTCGAAGCGGCGGCTGAAATCGCCGAAGCAAGATGGGTAACTCGTGAAGAGGCTTGGCTGCTTCCGCTGGCACCGCTGACGAAAGAGTACGTAGTGATAAATTAGCCTTGATTTCTCAGTACCTTCAGCGTATCGAGCGCGGGGGTGATTACGGCCGCGCCGTTGGTGAGCTCATCTGCAAAACCAGTTGTCTATTGCGTTTAATTCTCCCATGAGCGTATAAAAGAGCATGCACTTGGGGGACTTATGACAGACATAATAAAGACTGCACGTAAGGCCAACTTAGACACAACGCTATTGCGAACGCTGGTATCCATAAATGACTGTGGTGGGTTCTCTGAAGCGGCGCAGGCCTTGCACCTAACGCAATCGGCTGTTTCTCATCATGTGCGTCGTTTAGAGGGGCAGCTTGATAATACTCTTTTCGAGACTCATGGCCGACGAAGACGCCTTACAGAGGCTGGCGAGCTCTTCCTATGGTATGCACGGCAGATTCTTGCCCTTAACGACGAAGTTTTCGATAAGCTTGGGCAACACCGCGGGGTGACAAAGAGATTCGCTTGGGAGTATCGGAATATTTTGCCCAAGATTACCTGCCTATCATGCTGGCCTCTTTGTGTTTTGAGCAAGAAGGTATTCGCATCATTCCTCAGTTGGGACGATCAACAGAACTGCGTCGTAGGCTCAATGATGGTCAGCTTGATATGCTCATTGCTGTCGATGCTCTAGAAACACTGCATTCGAATGTGCAAAAGGCGTCTGGTTGTCTGACCGACGCCTTTCCTGGTAGGTGCCCCAGGGTTTTTGCTTGACTCCAGTAATGAGGTTCCTCTCGTTGTATTCTCTCCACCTTGCATGCTACGAGACCTTCAAATTAATGAACTCAAGCAAAATCAGTTGCTAGGGCGCATAGTCTACGAGGCGCGTGATTTAGGCGATCTCCTTGCAGCGATCAAGGCTGGCCTGGGTGTGAGTGCTTTGCCGGTGACTCCCTCGCAGTATGGGCTCGTCTCTCCGATAAATTTGCAACAACTGCCTGCGCTGCCGGATGTACGAATCAGCATTACAACTGCTGACACCGTTGAGTTCGATCAATGTGAGTGGCTAATTCAGCTTATACGTCGCTGCTGGAACTCTCCTGAACAGCAGGCAGTAGAAACTGCGTCTCTCCAAGTCCCATGCACGATGTGACTCCGTCAAGGCGACCCCTAGCGGTTATTCAAATAAACTCCAAAAGCGGTGATTACAAAACCCATCATTGCTAGCGGGTGAAGTGTTTCGCCAAGAATCACAAAGGCCATAAGGGCAGTCATGCCGGGTATGAGGTAGAAGAGGCTGGCCACTTTGCTTGCCTCGCCGCGACGAATCATGACGTAAAGCACGCTGATGGCTCCAATCGAGTTCACAAGACTCATCCAGCTTGTCGCGAATAAGAAAGTAGGCGTGACTTGGAAGTACAGGTCTTCAAGTGTATGGGCTGCAACAAAAGCAAAGACTGCCGCGACGCTCAGCTGAATGAATCCACCCGTACGTAGATCCATGCTCGTGCAAAATTTCTTCTGGTAAAGCGTGCCAAGCGTGATACCCAGCAGGGCGAAGAGGATCGCGATATATCCCCCAAGCGTCGCCTCCCAAAGAGAACTTTTCAGAAACGACCAGCGCAACACCTGCTAGGCCAATCATAAGCCCAATCCATTGATGTGACTTTATGCGTTCAGAGAAAAACGCTGGCGCCAAGTGCAACGAAGATGGGCATTGTGCCGACGATGAGTGCCGAAACCCCAGCACTCACGCCGAGATTGATGCCGGTATAGAGCCCCGAAAATTGCATTGCTTGAATCAGCAGCCCGACAACCGCAATGTGGCCAATCTCCTGCCACGTTTTTGGCCACGGTGCGCGTGTTGCTAAGGCGACCATAAGTAGAACCAAGGCGGCACTAGCGAAGCGAAGAAAAATCATGGTGTACGGGCCGACAAAGGGCAGGGCTGCTTTGCCAGCCACGTAGCCAGAGCTCCACATTACGATGAAAAGCAAGGGCAGCCCTAAGGCGGTCACGCTTGGGCGAAAACGGGGGATCGTGGTTGTATTTGATGTCATTGGAATCTCTCCGTAGCGGGTTGGTTACCAAGGAAAGGCTAGCGAGATCCAATGGCTATGAATAATGAAGATTTGCCCAGGAAAACTTTACAAGTCGTAATGAATGGAAGGTCAGAGTGACCGATTACAGGCGGTTGGGGGATATCTCTAATATCGACGTGGTTATCCTTGGGTTGCTAGTCCCATGCGCATCTGTTGCCGGAACTCTGCGCGGCTCAGTAAAGTGGCATTGCCGTTTCTGACGTTGGCGGCGCGCTGACTGATTTCATCGTTCCAGACTTGCTCAACGGCGTTATCTGGTGGGCCGTCCAGGGTTGTGATGAGCTCATGAGCCAGCGCGGCTCGCTCCGATTCTGAGAGCGTCGAAATCTGTGAGCGTAGCTGATTTAGTGTTTCGGCAGTCATAGATCCTCCCTGAACCTTTCTGAGTGAAACTACCCAATGACGCTATCCCCATTTGAAGACCCTAGCAAAGTGGTCAAATGAACGCCTGTCACGGCACCGGAGAAGGTTTCCAGCGACAGCGAAATCGTCTGTTTCTTAATGATAAATATTGTCATTTATTCTATTAGTGGTAGGCTAGTCAGCGTTAAAGATAAACGCAAATCGTTCTGATACCCAATTAGTTTCTAGTGGGGCGGCGTCCGCCGTCCGCTACTCAGTGACGGAGAGTCGACGTGCTGAACAGGCCTTTCTTTGCCTTGCGTGGATGGTGGCTAGCGGGAGTGCTGGTCAGTGGCACGCTGTTGGCAAGTGAACAAGCAGTGGCTCAAGCGGCCGAGAGTGTAGAAGCCCAGCAGGCTCAGGCAGCGCTCCAGGAGCAGATTGATGCTGCCGATGAGCAAACCCGCGAGCAGTTGGAAGAGCTGCGCCGTTTGGAGCGCGAAACCCGCCAGTTGGAGGCTGAGAATGCCTCACTGGCCGGGCGCTTGGCGGAAGAGGCTGCGCGCCAGCAGCGGCTAGCCACTGCGCTGGATACGCTGGAAGAGACCCGTGCAGCGCTGCCTGTGATTGAGCAAAATATGTCAGCGCAGTTGGGCCAATGGATTGAGCGTGACTTGCCGTTCTTGCGTGATGAGCGCTTGGCACGTGTTGAGCGCCAGCCCGATGAGCAGGGGCAAAACACCATTGAGCGTATTAATGGGCTGCTCGAAGCGTGGCGCGTTGAACTCGATTATGGTCAGGAGATGGACAGCTGGCGGGGCGTTTAAGCCAGGATGGTCGCGAACGTGAAGTGGACTTCTTACGCATCGGACGTATCGGCTTTTACTACCTAACCCCCGATGGTCGCGAGGGCGGTGTGTGGAGTGCTCAAAGTGGCGAATGGCAGTCGCTGGATGACGAGTACCTGCGCGAAGTGCGCAGTGGGCTGCGCATGGCGGAAGATCAACGCGCCCCGGATCTATTAACCTTGCCGCTCTCGATTAGTGTCAATGATCTGCAGGAGAGCAGCCATGAGTCGTTTTAGCCTAACGTTTAATCGCCAGCATGCTGGTCGCTTGTCCATGGGGCAGTTTGGCGCTATCTGCACACTAATAGTGCTGACGGCATTCAGTGGTGCAGCCACAGCACAGACCGAAAACGCTACTTCGTTGCGTGAAGCCCGTGAGGCGGCACAAGCGCGAGACCAACAGCGGTTAATGGGCTTTCTGGATGATCAGCAGGCGCTAGAGGCCGCACTGGAGCAGGCGCGCGCCGAGAACGAAGAGGCTCGGCAACAGCATGAAACGCTAGAGGCCCAGCAGGCAGAGCAAACAGAGCAAGCCAGTGAACTGAGCGAACGTCAGGCAGAGCAGGGCGAAGCGCTTTCCGGATTGTTGGACAATCTGGCCCGGCATAGCTCCGAGATTCGCAATGCGCTGGGGGAGGAGAGCTTGCTCACCCTTGAAGAGGGATCGTTGCCGCCGCGTTTGGATGAAGTCGAAGTACTTGAGCGCCATCAGTTGGAAAGCTTGGTAGATGGCTTGGCGACGCTAACGGCGCGCACCGGTCGTGCCGAGCAGCTTTCAATGCCGGTCGCCGATGCTAATGGCGAGGTGGCCACTCGCGAGCTGGTACGATTGGGCGATTTTGCAGCCTTTACCGAGAGTGAGCTTTTAGAGCGCGGTCAAAATGACGGCAACCTGGTGGTTTTGCCGCGTACCCCCAGTGCCATTGGCGGGCTGCTGGCGGCTTACTACCAGGGCGAAAGCAATGTGTTTGCGGTGGATCCTACCCAGGGTAGCGTGCTCGAAGCCCTGGCCCAGCAGCCCAGCCTATGGGAGCGTTTCCAGCAGGGTGGCTATGTAGGCTACGTGGTTGTAGCGCTGGGGGTTCTGGGCATGATTATCGGCCTTGGCCAGTACCTCTATCTAGTGTTGGTCAGTCTGCGTGTTAAACGCCAGCGCCAATCCCTTGATCAACTGCGGGCCAATAACCCGCTGGGGCGTGTGCTGTTACGCTTCGAGGGTATGGATAAGCATCAAACCCCTGAAGCACTGGAAGCGCGGCTGGATGAGGCTGTGCTGGCCGAACTGCCTCGGCTGGAGCGCAGCCAACCGATGGTCAAACTACTGGCTGCCATTGCGCCATTGCTCGGCCTGCTGGGCACGGTAACCGGCATGATCGTGACCTTCCAGGCGATTACGGTATTTGGTACCGGTGATCCGCAGCTAATGGCGGGTGGTATTAGCCAGGCGCTGGTGACGACTGTGCTGGGCCTGATTACCGCCGTGCCGCTGCTGTTTGTGCAAACCGCGTTGGCAGGTCGCAGTCGCTACCTGACCCATGTGATTGAAGGGCAGGCGAGTGCGACATTGGCAGATCATCTGGAATCTCAAACGCCCGTGGTGAATTAACATGTCCACTCTTCCTCTCTGGCTCGAACCCGTTGAGCGCTTAGTGGAGGCGGGTGGTGCGGTGCTGGTCGTTCTGGCAGTGGTGGCCGTATTGGTGTTCGCCATGGCCATGGAGCGCTGGTGGTACTACCGAATCACCTGGCGTATAGCAAGGCGTCAGCTGCTGCGCCGCTGGGCGGCGCGCAGTGACCACACCAGCTGGAGTGCACGCACGCTGCGCCATGTGTGGGCAGAGGCACTTGTCGCCAGGCTGCGTAAACCCTTGCCATGGTTAAAGCTGTTGGTCGCGCTGTGCCCGTTACTGGGGTTGTTAGGCACGGTAACGGGGATGATCAGTGTGTTCGACAGTCTTTCGCTGAGTGAGACTCATCAGGCGCGTGCCATGGCCGACGGTGTTGCCCGTGCAACGCTGCCGACCTTGACCGGTATGGCCATCGCTGTGGTAGGGCTGTTATTTATTAGTCGTTTAGAGCACGTCATTCGTCGTGAAGACCAGCGGCTGCATGATCGCTTGGCGCGGGCACTGGAGGAGAGTGATGCGTAGACGTCGTTCCATAGATGCAACTGCTGAAAGTAATGAGGTGAACCTTACCCCCATGCTCGACGTGGTCTTTATCATGCTGATTTTCTTTATCGTCACCACCAGCTTTGTCAAAGAGAGTGGTGTCGAGATTGAGCGGCCGGAATCCAGCGCCGCCACGCCGCGTCCAGATGCCCAGGTGCTTGTGGCGATTTCTCCCGAGGGCGCAGTATGGGTAGATGGTAGCCCTGTGGATGCCCACCGGGTTGGGCAGCAGGTGGCCGATATGCTGAGCGACGATGGCTCGGTGGTCATCCAGGCGGATCGCGAATCCACGACTGGGTTGCTGATCGAGGTGATGGATCGCCTGCGCGAAGCGGGGTTGACCAAGTGGCGGTGGCAGCGAGTCGGAGTGGGTCATGATGCGCCACATGCTGTCGTTAATGGGAGGCGTCGTGCTGGCGGTGGGCTTGTTCTGGCTGCTTGCCCAGCTTGTCGCCCCCCCGAGCGGGAGCCCGAAAAGCTGACCATGAGCATGGCGATGACGATGGTCGAGGCACCGGAAGTTGCCCCCGAACAAGAGGCACCCGCGCCGCAGCCCGTTGAAGCGGTGCCGCAACAAGCGCCGCCGCCCATGCCAGCTCCCGAGCCACCGCCCGTAGCTGAGAGTACTATCAGCATGCCGGAAGTAGAACTGCCGGATGAGCCCGTTGAGCCTGTTGAAATGGACAGCGAACTTCCCGAGCTAACGGAAGTTAAACCGGAACCACGGCCTGAGCCCACGCCAGAACCCGCACCGGAACCTCCGCCACAGGAAGCGCCCGCTGAGCCAGCGCCTGCTGCTACTGCTGAGACGAGTGAGCCCGCTGAGCGCGAGGCAGCTCCAGCG
The DNA here is from genome assembly GCA_004295565.1 of Vreelandella olivaria. Classification (GTDB taxonomy): domain Bacteria; phylum Pseudomonadota; class Gammaproteobacteria; order Pseudomonadales; family Halomonadaceae; genus Vreelandella; species Vreelandella olivaria. The sequence goes on from AP019416.1 coordinate 1,920,815, forward strand.
GCTGAGCCAGCGCCTTCGAATGAGCCAGTTAATGTTGGACGAGCCATCCCAACTAGCCAGACCGAGCCCATTTATCCGCCTCGTGCTCAGCGGCGTGGTATGGAAGGCTTTGTGGAAGTGGCCTTTACGATTCGCCGCGATGGCAGTGTCGACAGCTCTTCTATACGTATTACCAATGCGCAACCGCGTCGCGTATTTGATGATGCCGCGCGAGACGCGATTGCTAAGTGGCAATTTGAACCCGATGATCGATTACGCCATGCCACCCAGCGGGTCGAATTTCAGTTGAGGTAGCGGTATGAAGCGCACTGTATCGATTTTATCGCTCAGCGTTTGTTTAATGCTCAGCGCATGGTCATTTTCAGCGCTGGCGAGTCCGGCGCTGCAAGGTGATGTGATTGCTGATCTCAATGCGCTGCAGGCTCAATTACAAGATAGCCAGCTGCAAAAGGCGCGTTAGCTCAGGTTGTTGAGCGTGCGACTGCTCAGGCCGAGCGCCTGGCACCGGGCAACCAATCGGATCAATGGGCCAGCGCGCTCTATCAGCAACTGGCGGCAGGCGCCTTGGTGCGCCAGGATCAACACGCTGCGGCAGCGGATCGGCTTGCTATTGCGCGTGGCTTAAATGGCGTTGATGACGCCCAGGCGGCTCGCTGGTTACGTGAGGAAGCCTCACTGCGCCGTGCTGCCGGTCAGCGTGATCAGGCCATTGAACTGCTCAGTGAGTGGTTAGCCAATCAGCAGGATATTGATACTAAATGGAAGTTAATCCGCCTGCTGGCGCAACAGGAGCGCTGGGAAGAAGCTGCCGACTGGCTAGAGCCGGCGGTTAATGAGACGCCAGAATTAAACGAAGTTCAGCAGACGCTAGCGCTTGCTGTGTATCGCAATGCAGGGCAAGGCGATCAGGCCTTGGGCTGGCTGCTGGATGGCTTGAATGCGCAAAGCGACGCTGCTGAGTGGCGCCAAGCCGCCGGCCTTGCTCAGCAGGCTGGCCAGTCAGGGGTTGCCGCTGGCTTGTGGGAGGCGGCGTGGCAATTGGGCAAATTAACCGAGCAGGAGGATTTTTGGCTGTTGATTCAGTTGCACCTTTCTGGCGGGACGCCCGCTCGCGCAGCCGAGCATCTGGAGCAGGCACTGAAAGAGGGCGATATTGTCCGCGACGAGTCGAGTCTGCGTCTACTGGCCAGCGCTTGGCGACAGGCTAAAGACGTTGAGAAGGCCTTGAGTGCTTGGCAGGCGTTAGCACTGCATACTCAAGCAGTCGACGACTGGCGAACCTATGGTCAGCTCGCCTACGCCTGGGATGAAAATGAGCAAGCCAAGCAGGCCTTTGCCCATGCCTCAGCGCTGGGTGACGATGAGGCAGAGCAGTGGCTGGCTAGTTTTAACTAGTAAAGTTCTCTAAAGTGCTATGCCGTAAGGGCTATGGCTTAAGTGCTAGGGCTTAAGCACAATATCAAAGTCGCTCCAGGTAGGCGCGTGATCTGAAGGTCGCTCCATGGCGCGCAGGTCGTAGTCGATACCCGCACCGGTAACCTTTTCTGCTAGCGCCTGGGTGACAAGAATATAGTCGATACGCAGGCCGCGCTTGGGCTCCTGATTAAACCCTTTTGAGCGGTAGTCGAACCAGCTAAAGCGCTCATCGCTGTTTGGGTAGCAGAGTCGGTAGCTATCGCTAAGCCCCAGGCTTTAATGCCTTCGAGCCACTCGCGCTCAATGGGCTGAAAGCTGGTTTTGCCTTCACGCAGCCAGCGCTTACGGTTAGCTTCGCCAATGCCGATGTCCTGATCTTCCGGCGAGATATTAAAGTCGCCCATGATCGCCAGCCGCTCGTCGGGGCGGTGCTGCTCGTTGAGCAGTCGCGCTAACTGGCCATAAAAGCGCTCTTTATGGGGGAATTTGGTCGGGTGAGTAACGTTTTCGCCCTGAGGGAAGTAGCCGTTCCATACCGTCACGGTTTCTCCATCCTCTGCGATTAGACGAACGCCGATCATGCGGCGCTGAGCGTCTTCCCCGTCATCGGGGAAACCGTAAAAAATCTCTTCGGGTGCTTGGCGGCACAGTAAGGCAACGCCGTAGTGGCCTTTTGGCCGTGATAAAAAACGTGATAGCCCATGGCCTCCACGTCGGCAAGCGGGAACTCGCTGTCCTGCACCTTGGTTTCCTGCAGTCCAATCACGTCCGGCTGCTGAGTGTCGATCAACGCCTGTAGCTGGTGAAGCCGTGCGCGGATGCCATTAATGTTGAACGAAACCAAGCGCATTATGAGTCGTCCCCGTGCGGTTTGTTGGCGCCGCTGTCAGTTTTGTCAGGGTGAATGGCAATATCCTGCCCACTCTGCTGGCGGGCCAGTTTTCTCACCGCCTGGAGTTTGCGCTGCTGCTGTTTTTCGCTACAAAACGGCGCGAAGGGGCGACTTGATCAGGATTGTCGTGGCGCCATTTTTATAATCCTTGCGCCGACCGGTACGAATGGTCACCTTGTCGGCCAGTGAACGAGTTTTTTCTTACGCGTCATGTCGCGCTCCTTACGTCGATTTAACGGCTATTCTAACAGGCCTTGGGACTCCTTCGACAGCAGGACGCGCTCTTATCGCCAAGCCCTGGTACAATGCGCGCTTCATGATGCCAACTTCCACAGCAATGGACAGATAGACAGCCTATGAGCGAGTCGGAACAGACCACAGCACCGGCCCAGAACCGCAAGCCAAAACGCCGCCGTCGTAAACCGCGTCGTCGCCAGTCGAGCTGGGATCTTCGTCAGTTTCAGGTGCCCGCCGTGGCAGGCAAGTGGCGCTTTCATGACTTTGATTTGCCGCTGCCCTTAATGCGCGCTATTCATGCCCAGGGGTTTGAGTACTGCACGCCTATTCAAGCCGAAGCCCTGCGCCAAACGCTATTAGGTGGCGACATTGTCGGCAAAGCGCAAACGGGAACCGGTAAAACCGCGGCCTTTTTGATCTCGGTGATGGCCTACTTCCTGGAAGAGCCAACACCTAATGGTCAAAAGCCGGGTGCGCCGCGGGCGTTGATTATTGCCCTACCCGGGAACTGGCACTGCAGATCGAGAAAGATGCCAAAGCGTTAGCGCGCTTCACCCAGCTTAATGTGGCGAGTGTGGTCGGCGGTATGGACTACCAGAAGCAGCGCGACAGCCTGGGCAGCAAGATCGATATTCTGGTGGCAACGCCAGGGCGCCTGTTGGATTTCCATCAAAAGCGCGATATCGATCTGAATGAAGTCGAAGTATTGGTGTTAGATGAAGCCGACCGCATGTTGTCGATGGGCTTTATCCCCGATGTGAAGCGGATTATTCGCTACACGCCGAAAAAGAGGAGCGCCAGACCTTCCTCTTTTCGGCCACCTTTACCGACGACATTCTGAATCTCGCCAGTCAGTGGACGCTTGATCCCGCCCACGTTGAGATCGAAGTGACCGTTGAGAATCAGGCGGATATCGATCAGCGTGTGTATATGGTGTCCGATGACGACAAGCAGCGCTTGTTGGTTAACCTGCTCCAGCAGGAGAGCTTCGAACGCGTGATGGTGTTCGGTAACCGTCGTGACTTGGTACGCAAACTTGACGACCTGCTGAAAAAGGCCGGTGTCAGTGCGGCGATGCTGTCGGGGGATGTGCCACAGAATCAGCGTATCAAAACCCTGGAAAGCTTCCGCGAAGGCGAGATTCAGGTACTGGTCGCCACTGACGTTGCTGGCCGTGGGATCCACATTGAAGACGTGAGTCACGTCATCAATTACACCCTGCCCGAAGACCCGGAAGACTATGTACACCGTATCGGTCGTACCGGTCGCGCCGGTGCTAAGGGCGTGTCGATTAGCTTCGTTGGCGAAGAGGATGCTTTCTCATTGCCGGAAATCGAACGCTACATCAATGACAAACTGCCCTGCGTACATCCGCCGGAAGGTATGCTCTAAACCGCATGCTGGATAATGCCCTTAAAAGCGAGATTCAGGACGCTTATCGTCGCGTGGTGGAGAATCTTGAGCTAACGCCACGCTATGGTCAGCGCATGATGATCGCTGAAATCGCCCGCACGCTGGGAAATATCGAGAGCGACGGCGAGGGCAAGCGAACCAGCGATACCCATGTCTGTGTGCTCGAAGCGGGCACCGGCACGGGTAAAACCCTGGCCTATCTGATTGCTGCCTTGCCGATCGCAAAAGCGCGGGGCAAGCGGCTAATCATCTCAACAGCCACGGTCGCTCTCCAAGAGCAGGTGCTCAACCAGGATTTACCCTCGCTCGCTAGCCACAGCGGTATCGCTTTTCGCTATGCATTAGCCAAAGGGCGTGGCCGCTATGTCTGCGTGGCGCGCTTGGATCAAGCGCTTGAGGGGACTGAGCCCAACCCAACGCTGTCGCTGTTTGAGCAGTCACTGCAGACCCAAAGCAGTGACTTCACGGTCATTGCCAGCGATATGGCTCAAGCCTATGGCCAGGGCGAGTGGGAGGGGATCGCGACAACTGGCCCGAGGCGATTGAGGATGCCCACTGGCGCCGTCTTACGGTGGATCACCGCCAGTGTACCGGAAGGCGCTGCGGTCACTTTGGCGCCTGCGCGTTCTTTCGCTCCCGCCGCGAGCTTGAAAATGCGGATGTCATTGTCGCCAATCACGATCTTGTGCTGGCTGATTTGGCCTTGGGTGGCGGCGCGATTCTGCCTGACCCAGCGGACTGCATCTTTGTCTTCGACGAAGGTCATCACCTGCCCGAAAAGGCGCTTTCTCACTTTGCCCATCGTTTTGCGGTGCACGGTTGTCTGCGCTGGTTAAAAACGCTGAGAAGCAGCCTGACCGATCTTCACCAGGCGTTAGCCATTCAGCCCACGGTGTCTCGCTTATTGGTGAGCTTGCCAGAGCTGATTCATAACCTGGAGCCCGCGCTAGGTGACGTATTTAGCATGGGGCACCAGTTGGCGGAGCGGCCTAATGGTCTCGCTGATGAAGAGGCCACCCATCAATCGCGTTTTGAAAGGGCCAAGTTCCCGATGCGCTGCGGGAGCAGGCGCAGCAGCTATTGGTGATGTTTGCGTCACTGTCGCGTTGTCTCGAGAGTATCAGCGATATACTGCGCGAAAGCCTTGACCCCGATAAGCAGACCGGCCTTGATCGTGAGCAGGCAGAAACCTGGCTGCCCTTGGTGGCGCTGCTTCATGGGCGAGCCTTAGAAGCACACGCACTTTGGCAGGCGTTTAGCGAGCAGGATGTGGCCAATGAAGCGCCCAGCGCCCGCTGGATCACCCTTAGCCGTGTGGCAGGCGAATCGGAAGTGGAGTTTTCAGCCAGCCCCGTGTCAGCGGCGCATACCCTGGCCAAGCATTTATGGGGACGCTGCCACGGTGCGGTGGTCACCTCGGCGACCCTGACCGCTTTGGGGCGCTTTGAGCGCCTGCAGGAGCGGGCTGGATTGGCCAATCGCTATCGCTATCAGGCACTGCCAAGCCCCTTTGATTACGCCAATGCGGTGTTGCGAGTCCCCAAAGAGGCCACCGACCCTGGCGACAGGGAGGCCCATGAGCGGGCGATCGTCACGTTTGTGTCCCAGTTGGCCGAAAAGAAGCGGCACTGGTGCTGTTCTCTTCCCGTGCTCAGCTGCGGGCGGTGGATAAAGCACTGCCTGCGATGGTAAAGAGCGCGTGCTCGCTCAGGATGCGCTACCCAAGCGTGAGCTTATTGAACGCCATCGAGCGGCCGTTGATAAAGGTAAGGGGAGTATCATCTTTGGCTTGGCGAGCTTTGCGGAAGGGATTGATCTTCCCGGCGACTATTTGACGCACGTGGTGATTACGCGGCTGCCCTTTGCGGTACCCGATGACCCGGTGGGTGCTACGTTAGCGGAGTGGATAGAGAGCCAGGGCGGCAATGCGTTTATGCGCATTAGCGTGCCTGATGCGTCTATTAAGCTGGTTCAGGCGTGCGGGCGTTTGATTCGTAAAGAGAGTGATCGTGGGACGATCACCTTGCTGGATAAGCGGGTGATTACCCGCCGCTATGGGCAGGCCCTGTTAGATGCGCTGCCGCCATTTCGGCGTGAAATCAGTCGCTAGCCAGGCGTAAAAAACCCCGCCAAAGCGGGGTTTTGCCGTCGCTTTATCGCGGTGAAACCGCTATTTGGCGATGCGCTTGGCCAGGGTGGTGGCTAGCTTGTCGTTCATGCGGTTGAAGGTTTCTACCGTCGTGTCCCAGTCGATGCAGGCATCGGTAATGGAGACACCATACTGCAGCTGGCTGAGGTCTGCGGTTAGTTTCTGGTTGCCCCAACCAATGTTGGACTCAACCATCAGGCCGATAATGGAGGTATTGCCTTCCAAGATCTGGTTGGTAACGTTCTCCAGTACCAACGGCTGTAGCGCAGCGTCTTTGTTGGAGTTGGCGTGGGAGCAGTCGATCATGATGTTGGGTGAGAGCTTGGCTTTCTCAAGCTCTTTCTCCGCCAGGGCGACGCTCACGCTGTCGTAGTTAGGCTTGCCGTTGCCGCCACGAAGAACGACGTGGCCGTAAGCATTGCCGCGGGTGCGAATTATGGCTACTTGACCGGCTTGGTTAATGCCCAGGAAATTGTGCGGGCTGGCCACGGACTGAAGCGCGTTTATCGCCACGTCCAGACTGCCGTCGGTGCCGTTTTTGAAGCCGACCGGACAGGAGAGGCCAGACGCCATTTCCCGGTGGGTCTGTGACTCGGTGGTGCGGGCGCCAATCGCAGACCAGCTAATGCAGTCCTGCAGATACTGAGGTGAGATGGGGTCGAGTGCTTCGGTCGCCAGCGGTAAGCCCATTTCGGCCAGATCGACCAGCAGCTTGCGGGCGATGTGCAGGCCTTCATCAATCTCAAAGGAGTCATTAAGGTGCGGGTCGTTAATCAGGCCTTTCCAACCCACCGTTGTGCGTGGTTTTTCAAAATAGACGCGCATCACAATATACAGGCTGTCGCTGACCTGGTCGGCCAGTGTGCGAAGACGGCGGGCGTAGTCGAGTGCGGCTTCCACATCGTGAATTGAACACGGCCCCACCACGACTAGCAGCCGCGGGTCGTTGCCATCCAGGATATTCTGAATGGTTTTACGGCCTTCAATTACGGTACGCTCTGCCGCCTCGGTTAACGGTACGGCATTCTTGAGCGCTTCTGGCGTGGTGAGAACGTCTTGAGCGAGGACGTTAAGGTTATTAACCTGCTGTTCTGACATCTTGCTACCTGTGATTACGTAATGACTGAAAAAGTGAGGCGCCGATAAAAGTGGTATCTACTATCGCTCGCCGAGCAGGTAAAAATCAATTGCTGTGGAACTATAGCGGCATTAAAAGTGTCAGCCGCAGGGTTTTGCGAAAGGGGGTAAGCGCTTGATGCGCCGCACAGAACGCGTAACACTGGGCGCTCTGTTGTTAAAATGTAGGTCGTTAAAATTTAGTACCGTTATAAAATGCAGCAACATACTCGGGCGACGTACTCGCCCTGTTATTCACTCTATTATTAATCAATGCCCAAGGGACGCTATGCTGCTTGCTGTGAACGCCCACGTGTTAGGGCTAATAGGAATGGGGCTCGGCGCACGTCGTACGAGCTGGAGGAGCGTGTGAATGGGCACTCGGGAAACAGACCAACAGCTTGTTGAACGTGCCCAGAAAGGTGATACGCGCGCTTTCGATCTGCTGGTAAAAAGTACCAGCACAAAATTATCGGCCTGATTGGTCGTTACGTTCATGATCACTCTGAAGTTCAGGATGTGGCCCAGGAGGCATTTATTAAGGCGTACCGCGCCTTGGGTAAGTTTCGCTCAGAAAGTGCGTTCTATACCTGGATGTACCGCATCGCAATTAATACAGCGAAAAACTATCTGGTCTCGCGGGGAAGGCGTCCGCCGGGCAGTGATTTGGATATTGTCGATGCTGAAATTATCGACCAGAGCGGACGGTTGGCAGATTCAGAGTCGCCCGAAGCGGCGATCGCCAGAGACCAGCTTGAAGCCGCGGTTTATCAGGCAATCGAAAATCTTCCTGATGATCTGCGCACGGCGATTACCCTGCGCGAGCTGGATGGTCTTGCCTACGAAGATATTGCCCAGGTCATGCAGTGCCCAGTGGGTACCGTGCGTTCGCGAATTTTCCGTGCTCGAGAGGCGGTTGATGAACATATTCGCCCATTAGTATCGACGGCGCGGAACAGTCGCGACGAGTAGTGGTCGTAGGAGGGCGGCAATATGATCGCTGTAACAATGTCGGTATAAAAAAATAAAGGTTTTATTTTTGTGAACTGTCTGGCATGTAAGGCGTCATAAAGCCTGACTATCTTGATGAGCACGCTTGATGTGTCAATCGTTGATATATCGGTGTGCAAAGCGTCATGAGCTTAGCGTCGCAGGTTAGTAAATTTTGATAATTTTCTTAGCCTGTAACGGAGTCTTGGCCTTGGAAGTCGTCGGAGTGGTGGTGTAGGTAACGAAGGCCATCACCCCAGTACTTCTTTTAAACAGTGTGAGGGTGTGAAGTATGAGTCAAAACACACGGGAATCACTTTCGGTGTTAATGGATGGCGAAAGTGATGAGCTTGAGCTTCGCCGAGTGTTGAAGGCACTGCCGAATGATGACGATGCCGCAGAAACATGGCGCCGCTATCACCTTGCCCGCAGCATGATGCAGCGCGAGCAGGGCGTTGATGTAAGCGTTGATCTTTCTGCGGGCATTATGGCCCGTTTGCGCGAAGAGCCTGCTCCAATGATGCAAGACTCTGAGCCTGCGGCTCACCGTACGGGCGGCATCTCGTTTGCTCGCGGCGCCGGAGTTGCCGCTGCTGTGTCACTAATGGTGATTACTGGTGTTCAGTTCTTTGGCAATGACTCATCCGTTCGCCAGGGCAGCAGTGACGTAGCCACGACGACACCTGGAGCTAATGGATCCACCCAAGTGCAGCCCGTTAGCCTGGCTTCTCAGTCGGCAGTGGCTACGCGCGCTGATATGCCCATGTTTGAGCCGACTCCGTTTCGGCTCAGCGGCCAGTCGGGGCAAGGTGGTTTAATGAACATTAGCGAAGCAGGCTACTCGGTTCAGACACCCCAGGGAGTCTCCGCGTCCCAGGGGACTAACATTGATGTTGATCAGATTGGCTTATTGCAGTCGTATTTAGAGCAGCATACCCAGAGTGCCGCTTATGGTAGCGGCGACAGCTGGATGCCATTAATGCGTTCATCGGCAGTCACTGAACCATTGGGTCAGCGCTAAGCCGAATGCATGCTTTTCATTGATGCACAATGGGTAAGTAAGGAGTGCGCGGGATGGGGTGCGCAACATAAGAGTGCCCAGGCGCTTAAAAGGTACTTGGGCGCTGGCGTTTTTGGTGGGCACGCTCTCGCTTCAAGCGCATGCAGAAAATGCCGACAGCCCTACGGAAACCACTCCTTCGGAAGCCAGTGCTCGCTCTGGTGATAGTGATGGCTATGAGTGTGCGATGGAGGAGGCTGAGGCGCAACCCCGCAACGCAACGGAATGGCTTGAGCGCGGCCTGTGGGCCAGCCACTGTTATGCTTTTCAAGCGAGAGCAGTGGCTATCGACTCTGTCGATGTTCGCACGCTAGCACTGTCGCACCGCATTAAAGACGGCATTCGTCAGCAGGTGGTGCAGTATCTTGACGGCCCTTCAGTGAGCATTGAGCGTCGCTCACCGGTGGGCAGATTGGCCTGGACTGAAGGGCATGGCAACGGTGAGCTACCTTCTCCAGCAAGGTGGGCGGCTCATCTTGAGAAATACTATGCTATCGAGCTTGAGGACAATGCCCGGGTAGCGGATCGGGAGGCTATCAAGCTGGTTTTGAACCCCGCGACCAGTGGCGCTATTCACATGAGTGGTGGCTGGATGGGGATACCGGATTGCTGCTTAAACATGTGCTCAGTGACCATCAAGGCAGGATCATTGAAACCTTTCAAATTACCCAGCTTCAGTCTCCTGAAAAATATACTGGCAGCGTCCGGGCGGCTACCCTATCGTTATCGGCAGTACACCTTGGCGCGCCACTTGGTTGCCCGATGGCTTCGTTGCACAACCCGTCACTTTCGCCGGCGATGATATTCACCAGCGCGTCTACAGCGATGGTTTGGCTACCGTAAGTATCTTTGTCGAGCCCCTTGCCCAGGACGCAACCACGACCTTGCAAGAAGGCGTGCAACAGTTAGGGGTTTCGGCCGTGGCCATTGAGCATGCCATCACCGCTGAGGGGCGCTGGCAGTTGGTGGCGATTGGTGAACTGCCTGTAGCGACACTGCAGCGCATCGTTCGCTCAATCACTTTCGACCTGCTGGAAGACCCATCTCCGCAAAGCAACGATCAGGCTGGGGAGATAGAATGATGACCTCGTCTTCCTGTGACGCTTTGTCTAATACTTCTCTACATCGTGCTGGCACGGTCGTCGATCATGACGGGCAAAGTGTCATCGTAGAAATTTCCGCCCAACAGAACTGTGAGCAGTGCGCTCAGGGGAGAGGTTGTGGCGGACGTTTATTGGCGCGCCAGCGCAGTCAGCGCATTGCTGTTGCACTCCCCACGAGAACCAGTAACGCAGAGCGAAACTACCCGCTAGGCCGTCAAGTCACTATTAGCTTACCGCGCACCTCTGTCACGCTGCTGGCTTTTTTGTGTTTATGGATTGCCACTGATGTTGGCGCTGTTGCTATCCGGCACGGTGTCGCTTGTCAGTACCATGAGTTGGCTGGCTCCGCTGAGTTTTTTTATTGCCTTGGTGGGCGGTTCGCTAGGTATTAAATACCTAATGCGTGGGCGTGGGGAACGCTTTCGCCCACGCTTGGTCAATTAGTTCGTTAATTTAGTTCTCCGGCATCTCGCTTTGAGTTGTTGTTCTGCCATTGATTGTTATTACATTAAGTAGGAGCTCTTGCATGAAGCGCTTGATTCTCCCTTCCACGCTTTGGGTCTGTGTGGTGGCACTGCTAACATTTGGCCAAGTCGCCAATGCTCAGAATTTGCCTGATTTCACCGCCTTAGTTGAAGACGCTGCCCCAGGGGTAGTGAATATCTCGACCAGTCGAACGGTACAGCGCAGTAGCGCGCCGGGTTTTGGTGGGTTCGGTGGTCAGGAAATCCCGGAAATTTTCCGTCACTTTTTTGGAGAGGAGTTCGGTGATCGCTTTCCTGCACCGCCTGGCGGCGGGCAAGGGCGTACAGAAGAGCGACAGTCTTTAGGCTCCGGGTTCGTCATCAGTGAAGATGGTTACATAATGACCAATGCACACGTTGTGCAAGATGCTGATGAGATCCTTGTGCGGCTCAATGATCGGCGTGAATTGAGTGCGGAAGTGATCGGTAGCGATCCACAAACTGATGTCGCGCTGCTTAAAATTGATGCCAGTGACTTGCCCACGCTTACTCTGGGGGATTCTGATAAACTCAAAGTAGGTGAGTGGGTGGCTGCTATTGGCTCGCCTTTTGGTTTTGATCATTCGGTCACCGCGGGTATTGTCAGTGCCATTAACCGTACCTTGCCGCGAGACGCGTATGTGCCGTTTATTCAAACCGATGTGGCGATCAACCCCGGCAACTCCGGTGGTGCTGTTCAACCTAGATGGCGAAGTGGTGGGTATTAACTCGCAAATCTTTACCCGTAGCGGCGGCTTTATGGGCGTCTCGTTTGCCATTCCCATTAACGTTGCCATGGATGTGGCCGAACAGCTGCGTGAAGGTGGTCGCGTGAACCGTGGTTGGTTAGGTGTGATGATTCAGCCTGTGTCTGACGATCTGGCCGAATCTTTCGGTATGGAGAATGCGATCGGCGCTTTGATAGCGGATCTTGATCCCGAAGGCCCCGCGGCCCAGGGTGGGCTTCAGGCTGGCGATGTCATCCTGGAGGTCAATGGTGAAGAGGTCGAACGCTCGAGCTCACTGCCGCGGCTGATCGGTAAAGGCGCGCCAGGCACCGAGGTGGAGCTCACCTTGATGCGTGACGGTGAAGAGCTGACTGAGTCAGTGGAATTAGGCAGTTGGCCAGATGCCGAGCAGCAGACGGCGCAGGGCAGCAGCAATAATCAAGCGCGTCTTGGCGTCATGGTCGCAGAAATTGATGACACCATGCGTGAGCAGTTGAATATTCCGGCGGTGTGGTCGTGCGCCAGGTTGAGTCAGGCAGCGTGGCTGCTGAGGCCGGCATTCGCCCAGGTGATGTATTAGTGAGCATTGATCACCGCAGCGTTTCCTCTTCCAATGAGCTGGTAGAGATTGTCGAGGCGTTGCCCACCGACCGTGCTATTCCAGTACGTCTGTTCCGCGATGGGCGCTCACTCTTCGTAGCGCTTCGTCTGGAATAACCCGCCTATTTTCACTCCTGGTCCGGCGGTTCTCGCCAGACCGCTGTTCTAGCCTGCGCATATCGCTACAATAGCGGATATCTTTTGTCGGAAATGGCCCTTATTTTCAAACGGCAGCTGTTTTCGAGCTTTGAACTCTCGAAGCGGCCTGCTTATGCGGCCGCTTGCGTACCACTAAGGCAGAACAGACTCGATGTCCCAAGACGTTCCCAACGGAAAGCTTAAGCACATACGCAACTTTTCTATTATCGCTCACATCGACCATGGTAAATCGACGCTCTCTGATCGCCTGATCCAGACCTGCGAAGGGCTAACCGAGCGTGAGCTTAAAGAGCAAGTGCTCGATTCAATGGACATTGAGCGTGAGCGTGGTATTACCATTAAAGCGCAGTCGGTCACGCTGGATTACACCGCCGCCGATGGTCAGGTCTACCAACTGAATTTTATCGATACCCCTGGGCACGTCGACTTCTCATATGAAGTGTCGCGTTCGCTCTACGCCTGTGAAGGGGCGTTGCTGGTGGTCGATGCAGCCCAAGGGGTGGAGGCTCAGTCGGTCGCTAACTGCTATACCGCTATCGAACAAGGTCTGGAAGTACTGCCGGTACTTAACAAAATCGATTTGCCCCAAGCCGATTGCGACAAGGTGGCCCAGGAAATCGAAGAGATTATTGGCCTCGATGCCACTGATGCCTGCCAGGTTTCGGCTAAAAGCGGCATTGGCATTGATGCACTGCTTGAGCGTTTGGTGCGTGATATACCGCCGCCCAAAGGTGACCCGGACGCGCCGCTGCAAGCGCTGATCATCGACTCCTGGTTTGATAACTACCTGGGTGTTGTTTCGTTAGTGCGCCTCTTCGACGGCACGCTGCGTAAGGGCGACAAGATTCGCATTAAATCAACGGGCCGGGATTGGGGCGCCACGGAAGTGGGTATTTTTACCCCCAGCGCAAACAGACCGATATTCTGCGCGCCGGTGAAGTCGGCTTTATTGTCGCTGGCATTAAAGAGATTCACGGGGCACCAGTAGGCGATACGATTACCCACACCAAAACGCCTGATGTAGCGCGTCTGCCTGGTTTCCAAAAGGTAAAGCCGCAGGTGTATGCCGGTATGTTCCCGGTCAGTGCGGATGATTACGAAGATTTCCGCGATGCGCTTGAAAAACTGGCGCTTAACGATGCCTCGCTTGAATATGTGCCTGAGAACTCCGACGCACTTGGTTTTGGTTTCCGGGTAGGCTTTCTTGGCACCCTGCACATGGAGATCATTCAAGAGCGCCTGGAGCGAGAGTATGACATCGACCTGCTCACTACCGCGCCCACGGTTGTCTACGAACTGGCGATGAAGAATGGTGATGTTAACTACGTCTCCAACCCTTCCAAGCTGCCCGATATGGCCGACGTAGATGAAATGCGTGAACCGATCGTCCGCGCCAGCATACTGGTTCCCCAGGAATACGTGGGTAACGTCATTGCCGAGTGTGAGCAGCGTCGCGGTACCCAGCGAGACATGCAGTTCTTGGGTAATCAGATTCAGTTGGCCTACGAGCTGCCCATGTCAGAAGTGGTCATGGATTTCTTTGATCGCCTGAAGTCTATCTCCAAGGGGTACGCCTCACTTGAGTACAACTTCGAGCGTTTTGAGATGGCCAAGCTGGTGCGTCTTGATGTACTGATCAATGGTGACAAAGTTGACGCGCTAGCGGTGATTATCCACCGTGATCATGCGCATAGTCGTGGTCGTCTATTGGTCGAGAAAATGAAAGAGCTGATCCCACGGCAGATGTTTGATGTGGCGATTCAGGCGGCGATTGGGGGGCAAGTGGTAGCTCGCTCCACCGTGAAGGCGCTGCGCAAGAATGTGACGGCTAAGTGTTACGGCGGCGATGTCAGCCGTAAGAAAAAACTGCTCGAGAAACAGAAAGCAGGTAAGAAACGCATGAAACAAGTGGGGCGCGTGGAAATCCCCCAGGATGCCTTCCTTGCTGTGCTCAAGGTTAACGACTAGGAAAGAACGCCACTCATGGATTTTTCATTACTGCTGGTACTTGCCGTTGCGCTTTCGGGCGTTATTTACCTGTTGGACATCTGGCTATTAAAGCCCAAGCGCCGCCAACGCTTCGCCGCAGCGGAGGCCAATACCCAAGAGGGCTGGATCCAGCTACCAGCGAGAAGCTGCTTAAAGAGCCTTGGCCGGTTGACTATGCGCGTTCTTTTTTCCAGTACTGCTGGTAGTGCTGGTGGTGCGTAGTTTTATCATTGAACCCTTTCAGATTCCCTCTGGTTCAATGCGTCCTACGCTGGAAGTCGGCGACTTTATTCTGGTCAACAAATTCGCCTACGGCCTACGTTTGCCGGTAGTGAACACCCGCTTTATCGAAGTCGGCGATCCTGAACGTGGCGATGTCATGGTGTTTCGTTTCCCCGACGAGCCTTCGGTGAACTTCATCAAGCGTGTCGTCGGCATGCCCGGGGATCGCATCCGTTATGAAGGTAAGCAGCTCTACGTTAACGGTGAGCCGGTGGCGAAAGAGCTGATTGAAGAGGGGCCCGAAGGTTCGCCTCAACAGCTATTGTTAGAAGAGCGCCTTGGCGATGCCGAGCACTTTATTTATAACAACCCGCGCGACCCTGGCCCGCAAATGCGTGAAGTGGAAGTCCCTGAAGGGCACTACTTTATGATGGGGGATAATCGCGACCACTCCAACGACAGCCGTTACTGGGGGTTCGTACCGGAAGAGAATATTGTCGGGCGTGCCTTTGCGGTATGGATGCACTGGGACGGTGGGTTGCCAAGCTTTACCAGCGTGCGGCACATTGAATGAAGACGCTGCCAGTACTGGATTTAGTTAGTTATGTCACTTTAGTTAACGTCAATGACGTAGGAGAGCTGTGAGTAATTCCTTGAACGCTTTTGCCGACGAATCGGCTATACCTTTGGCGACGATACGCTATTGGAACTGGCCTTGACCCACCGTAGCTTCGGTGGTCGTAACAATGAGCGCCTGGAGTTTCTGGGTGACTCCATCGTCAATTTTGTTATCGCCGAAGCGCTGTTTCAGCGCTTTCCCCAGGCCCGGGAAGGGCAGCTTTCACGCCTGCGCGCACGCTTGGTAAAGGGACAAACCCTGGCGGAACTGGCCCGTGAAATGGAGTTTGGCGAGTGTTTGCGACTGGGGTCTGGCGAGATGAAAAGCGGTGGACACCGACGTGAATCTATTCTGGCGGATGCGGTAGAAGCCATTATTGGCGCTATTTATCTCGACGCCGGTATGGATGTGGTGCGTGACCGTGTGTTGAATTGGTACGCCAATAGGCTGGAAAATATTTCGTTACAAGATACCCAGAAAGATCCTAAAACGCGACTGCAGGAGTTTCTGCAATCGCGTCAAGCCGCTACCGCGGTATGAAGTTGTCTGCGTAAAGGGCGAGGCGCATGCCCAGACCTTTACCGTGGAGTGCTACATTGACCTGCTGGCTGAGCATACCACTGGTAAAGGCCCTAGCCGCCGCCATGCTGAACAACAGGCGGCAGAAGAAGCGCTGTCGTACCTCGAAAAAAGCCCTGGAGATAAATCATGAGCCAAACCTGCGGATTCGTTGCCATTGTTGGCCGACCCAACGTGGGCAAATCAACCCTCATGAACCGTATTCTGGGGCAGAAGATATCGATCACCTCGCGGCGTCCGCAAACCACGCGCCATCAGGTGATGGGTATTAAAACGGTCGATGAGACGCAGTTTATCTACGTGGATACACCGGGCATGCACATTATGTCCAAGGATCGCAATAAAGCCATTAACCGCTTTATGAACCAGGCCGCCACCCAGGCGCTGCGCGATGTGGACTGTGTGGTGTTCATTATCGACCGTACCCGCTGGACGGAAGAGGATCAGGCGGTGTTGAAGCGTCTCGAGCATGTAAAAGCACCGGTGATTCTGGCGGTGAATAAGGTTGATCGCCTGGGCGAAAAAGGTGACCTACTGCCGTGGCTGGCAGAGGTGGGCGCCCGCCGCGACTTTGCGGCCATCGTGCCGATTTCAGCCAAGCACGGCACCCAGGTAGACACTCTGGAAGAGGAGGTCGCCAAACACCTGCCGGAGAGTGTGCACTTCTTCCCTGAAGACCAGATTACCGACAAAAGCCTACGCTTCATGGCCGCCGAGCTGGTGCGTGAAAAAGTCATGCGCCAATTGGGCGACGAGCTGCCCTACCAGATGACCGTTGAAATTGAAGAGTTCCGCGAAACCGAGCGGGTGACGCATATCAGCGCACTGATTCTGGTCGAGCGTCAGGGGCAAAAGGTCATCCTAATTGGTGAAAACGGCGATCGCCTGAAGAGTATTGGCCGCGAGGCGCGCCTGGATATGGAGCGTGCCCTGGGTACCAAAGTGATGCTCAATTTATGGGTGAAAGTAAAACGCGGCTGGTCGGATGACGAGCGCGCCCTGAAAAAGCAGGTTACGACCTCGATTGAAAGTAGCGATGTCGCCAGAGCCGGCTTTTCTGCTCCACCGTCGGCCTTATCGTGAAACCAGTGCACTGGTGGATCTGTTAACGCTTGATTACGGCAGAGTGCGTGCTGTCGCCCACGGAGGACAAAGACCCGGCTCAAAATCCCGCCAGCGGCTGCAGCCGTTTACACCGCTGTTTGTGACCTGGCAGGGTAGCCGTGAGCTAAAGCGGCTTACCCTGATGGAGTCCCGCGGCCAGACGGCGCTGCTGGCCGGTGAAGGACTGCTATGCGGCCTTTACGCCAATGAGATTGCCACCCGGCTGTTGCCGCTGGAACTGCCAGCACCTGAGGTTTTTGCGTTTTACACCGCGCTGCTTGAAGCACTACCGGCGCCAGCGGAACGGGCGCTGGCGTTACGCCGCTACGAGTGGGCGTTGTTAGAGGCGCTGGAGGCCACGCCCCAGTTTACGACACCCGAAGGCGGCGTCCTGGATCCCCAGTTCCGCTACCGCTTTGACACCGCCAGCCGGGCATTTATGCCTGCAGAGCGTGGGCTCGATGGCAGAACGCTGCGCTATATTGAGCAGGGAGATTGGCAGCATGAAGGCCTTGCCAATGCATTGAAGGCGGTGATGCGAGCGGCCCTGGCACCCCATCTGGGCACCACCGTGTTACGTTCACGGGAGCTGATGCTCGATTTAGCGCGGCGCCGTCAGCGCCCTAATTCTATTCTCAAACTCTTATCTTATCGTTGTGCTGGAGGCTCTATGCACCCCCTCGGATACTGTTAGGCGTCAATATCGATCACATTGCGACACTTCGCCAAGCCCGTGGTACTCGTTACCCTGACCCCGTGCAGGCGGCATTGGTCGTTGAAGAGGCGGGCGCCGATGGCATTACGGTGCATTTGCGTGAAGACCGGCGGCATATTCAGCCCCGGGATGTGCGTATTCTGGCCGAAGTGCTTAATACGCGCATGAACCTGGAAATGGCCGTGACTGAAGAGATGCTTGCCCTGGCTGAAGAAATTCGTCCCGCCCATGTCTGTTTAGTGCCGGAAAAACGCGAAGAGCTGACCACCGAAGGCGGCCTGGATGTGGTCGGTGGTTTTGACGCCATTGCCAGTGCTTGCCAACGGCTTAGTGCGGCGGGGTGCGACGTGTCCCTGTTTATCGATCCTGACGTGGAGCAGATTGATGCAGCCCTGCGCGCCGGAGCGCCGACGATTGAGCTGCACACGGGGGCTTATGCAGAAGCACGTCCTGGCAGTGAGGTTGCCAATGCGGAGTATCAGCGCTTAACGACCGCCGCAACTCACGCGGTCTCATCAGGGTTGGTGGTGAATGCTGGCCACGGCTTGCACTACCACAACGTTGAGGCAATTGCGGCACTGCCGGGCGTTAACGAGCTCAATATTGGCCATGCCATTATTGCCCGTGCGCTGTTTGTGGGTCTTAAAGAGGCCGTGCAGGAGATGAAGCGTTTAATCATTGCTGGCCAGGAAGCAGGTTTGATGGCAGCCCTCGATGCTCATGAGCACGACCATGACCATGAAAACGGTTCAGAGCACGTGCACAACGGTTGCTGCGGGCATTAAACGGCGATTTCTATTGAGAGGTTTCTTTAGGCGATGATTGTGGGAATTGGTTCGGACATTGCCCGCGTTGAGCGTTTTACGCGGGCTATGCAGCGGCACGGCCCGCGCTTTGCTCAGCGCATTTTAGGCCCCGAAGAGCATGCGCTTTGGCAGCAGAAATCTGAGCCCGCCGCATTCCTGGCCAAACGCTTCGCCGCCAAAGAGGCCTTTGTTAAAGCGTTGGGGTTAGGTCTACGCCAGGGTTTGCAGTGGTGTGATATTCAGGTGCTGAACGATGCCTTGGGTAAGCCCTATTTCCTGCTTAACGGCGAAGCCGGAATACTTTACAAGCGGCAGGTGTCACCACCAGCCACGTAACGTTGAGTGATGAAGCCGAGTACGCGGTGGCGTTTGTTGTACTAGAGCGTGAAACCCCAGGCTAACGTTGGGTTTTGCTTAATGCCTAAGCAGCAGTGGGCGCTGTGCACGTAGCCTTGCCATTGCCCGGTAGAGCTCTTCCAATAGCCCTTCAACATGGTCTAAGCCGCTGGTGCGCAGTCGGGTTTCCAGGGTCTCCACCAGTAAGGCCAACTCTGGTGCGCCGCAGTAGCGGCTGGCGCCATTAAGCCCATGTACCCAGTCGAGTAGTGTGGGAAGATTTTGCTGGATAAACGCAGCGCGCATATGCTGTTCGCTCTCATCCAGACTGTCGATTAGACGTTTTAGCTGCTCCCGCGCCAAATACTCTTTACCCCCCGCCAGGCGTGCACCAATCTCAAGATCAATAACGGGTAGGGTGGCGGGGAGTGTGGCTAAAGCGCTGCGTATTGGCGGCATTGCTGTCGCGCTGTGAAGAGGACGCCGTTGCACTACTGGACGTCAGCCGGTGGGTAACCCCCAAGAAGCGATTGAGTAACTGATCCAACTGCGTCTCATCAATCGGTTTTATCAGCACGTCATCAAGGCCTTCCGCTAGCCACTGCTGGCGTTCACTACTGAGTACGTGGGCGGTAACGGCAATAATGGGGCAGCGGGCCCAGGTGCTGCTAAGCCGGCGCAGCGCCTGGGTAGTCTGCACGCCATCCATCCCCGGCATACGAATATCCATTAACACCATGTCTACGTTACTGGTGTGTGCGAACTCTAGCGCCTGGTGACCGCTTTCTACCGTAATGACCTGCAGGGTTGGATCTTCAAGCATGCTTTTGAGCAACTCTCGGTTCGGTGCATTATCATCGACAATCAGTAATTTAAGTGGCTGGGGGCTGCTGGTAGCGCTAGTAGCTCCTGGCCATTTTGATGCGCCATCAGTGCGGGGGAGTAACAGTTGCTTTAGCGTCGCCACCAACTGAGCGCGGGAAAAGGGTTTGTAAAGGATCTCTCCACCATGGGTTAAGTGCAGTGGTGGTAGGTCAAAGCTGTTGCCATTGGCTAAAATCAGAGTGGGGTAGGGCGTTTGGTCGATCACTGTTTGCCAGTGGGAGTGCCATTCAGGGCTAAAGTCGCTGTGTTCCAACCCTAAGATCATCAATTTCGCTGGCTCAGCGGCATCAAACGCGATGGGGTGTGCCTCCCAGCGCTGCAGTAAGTGTTCGAGCACATGACGGGTGGGCGCATGCGTTTCATATAAGCGAATGGTCGGGTTGTCCAAGTGAACTTCGGGTGGCCGCTCGATAGCCTGGTGCGCAAGCATGGGAAGGGTAAAAGAGAAGGTCGTGCCTTTACCCAGCTCGCTTTCCACCTCAATCTCGCCGCCCATGCGCTCGATTAGTTGTCGGCAGATAGTAAGGCCCAGGCCACTGCCGCCAAATTGCCGTGAATGGCTGGGTTCGGCTTGGGAAAAAGCGCTAAACAGCGCTTCCTTGTGGGCCTCGCTTAGGCCAATGCCTGTGTCACTGACGCTGAGATTGAGTACCACATGCTGGCCTTCAAGGTTATCCAGCATGACGCGCACTATCACTTCGCCTTCATGGGTGAATTTGAGTGCATTGCCAATTAAGTTATTCAATACCTGATGTATACGTAGCGGGTCACCGGTCAGCGGTGTCGGTACGTCGTCGTATACCATGGCCACCAGGTGTAGCTGCTTGCGTTGGGCTTCGGGAGCATGCAGCCCCACCACTTCGTCAACCAGTGCAACAATATCGATATCCGTCTCTTCCAGAGTGAGGCGGTTCGCTTCAAGCTTGGAAAAGTCGAGTACGTCGTTAACCAGCATCAGCAGGTTGTCGCAAGCGCGGTGTACGTGCTGCAGCCACTCCTGCTGACGTGTATCCAGCGATGAGCGCCCCAGTAACCGACAGAAGCCGATAATGCCGTTCAGCGGTGTACGGATCTCATGGCTCATATTGGCTAAAAATTCAGACTTCACGGCGTTAGCTCGTAGCGCGCTGCGGTGAGCCAAATCGAGCTTGATATTCTGCTCTTCAATGGTTTCCATCGACTCTTGCAGCTCGCTGGTGGCCTGCTCAATTTGCGTTTGCATATTCCGCTGGGCCTGCTGAAAGTGCTCTGCCAGGGCGTTAATATGACCACTCAGGTGGTGAAGCTCTGTCGCATTAGAGGGTGCCAAACCCAGTCGATAATCACCGCGGGATAGTCGATAAAGCGCTTGGTTGGCTTCTTCGATAGGGCGGGTGGCGTAGCGGCTGATGGCAAAAGCGACTAAAAACAGCAGCAGGCCCAGCAACATGCCGCCTAGGCTGAGGCTGGCGATCAACTTATAGCGCACTAGGGTGAGCGCTCGCGTGTCCATTTCGATATCTAGCCAGCCAACGCTACCGTTGCTTGCTGGGCTGGCTTGTCTTGTGCTGGTCTGGCTGGTACTGAGCTGAGGAGCCTCTAGCGGCAAACGCAGCCGCCAAACGTCCTCTTCCATGATCATTTGGTGATCAGCGGGGGCGTTGAGTAACGAAGAGGGGCTTGACCCAACTGTAAGATAAGGCTGCCCTGTTGATTAAATAACGCAACCCCGCGAAGTCCCTGCATATTGCGGAGCTGACGCGCAAGGATCTCCAGGTGCTGGGTATCACCCTTGACGATCGCATCAGCAAGGCTTGGGGCCAACAACTCGGCGGCATTTTTCAAGTGCGCTTGCTGTGCCGTACGCGCTTGCGTGTCACTCTGTATGACCAGCAGTACGGCCATCATGGCGTATACCAGTAGCGGAAAACCGAGTAAGGCGAATAGAAGACGGGTGTTCAAAGACATGAAAAGAACTCGTTGATTCAATGAGGTTGCCTGTCCAGCCCAAGGCAGCACCGATATAATGCAGCATAACGGTGACGATAAGGAATATTCATGAACGATCTCAAGGGCTATCCCACGCTAGAAGATGTAGTTGGCAACACGCCCCTTGTACGCCTGAAGCGCATTAGCGCTGGGCGTAACAATACCTGTTGGCCAAGCTCGAAGGCAATAATCCTGCCGGCTCGGTCAAAGACCGCCCTGCGCTCTCCATGATCCATGAAGCAGAAGCGCGGGGGGATATTACCCCGGCGATACGCTGATTGAGGCAACCTCAGGCAATACCGGTATCGCGCTCGCCATGGCGGCGGCGATCAAGGGGTATCAGATGGTGTTGGTAATGCCGGAAAACGCTTCGGAAGAGCGTAAGCAGGCGATGGCTGCTTTGGGGCTAAATTAATCTCGGCCAGCAAAGCCGGGGGCATGGAAGAGGCGCGGGACATTGCCGATGGCATGATTGCTAGAGGCGAAGGTAAACCGCTTAACCAGTTCGCCAACCCGGATAATCCGTTAGCGCACTATCGCACCACCGGCCCTGAGGTGTGGCAACAAACCGGGGGCGAGGTGACCCACTTCGTCAGTTCCATGGGCACGACGGGCACCATTATGGGGGTGTCGCGCTATTTGAAAGAGCAAAATCCGGCTATTCAGATTGTCGGCTTACAGCCCGCCGATGGCGCCAGTATTCCCGGCATTCGCCGCTGGCCAGAAGCGTACCTGCCCGCTATTTTTGAGGCGCCGCGGGTGGATGTCACCCTCGATATTGGTCAGCAAGAGGCCGAGGAGCATATGCGCCGTCTGGCCCGTGAAGAGGGCATTCTGGCTGGGGTCTCATCAGGTGGCAGCCTGGCAGGGGCACTGCGTATCGCTGAGCAAACTGAAAATGCGGTGATTGTGTTTATCGTCTGTGACCGTGGTGATCGCTATCTCTCCACTGGCCTATTTGCCCCAGGAGTATAACCATGGCCATGTTGGGAAAACGGCGGCCGCCCAGGCCCGCGTCAGGGCATTCTGGGCTGGCGCGTACGCCGGTGGTAAGGCGCCGCATACTGCTATAGAGGATGCGTCGCCGCTGGTCATTGAGCGTTTGGCCCATGATGGGCGTGGGGTTGCCCACGCAGCCAACGGGAAAACCGTATTTGTCGATCAGGCGCTGCCCGGTGAACAGGTCGACGTGGCGATTCATCTGACCCGCAAACGCTTTGACGAAGCGCATATCAAATCGTTGCTGAGCACTTCCGAGCTACGTGTCACACCGCCTTGCCCACATTTTGGCCACTGCGGCGGCTGCGATTTGCAGCACCTCAGTGTTGACGCCCAGCGCGCCCATAAACGTGAAGTGGTGCGTGATCTATTTGCTCGCCAGGGTATAACGCTAGACGACATCGGCTCGATTCAAGGTGGCGATCAGGGCTATCGGCGCCGGGCACGGCTAGGGGTCAAAGTCGACAGCCAGGGCACTACGCGCCTGGGCTTTCGTGCCGCGCATAGCCACCGCCTGGTGGATATTGAGCGCTGCCCAGTATTGGTCGATGCCTTACAGCGTTTGTTAACTCCTTTGCGTGAGCTGTTGAGTACGTTAGAGGCGCCGCGCCAGGTAGGGCACATCGAATTATTGGCAACGGCAACCGCGCAGGTTGTGTTGGTTCGTCAGTTAAAAGAGCACGCCGGGGACGCTGAACGCTGGCAAGCCTTTGCGCAGCAGCAAAAAGTGGCGCTGGGCACCTGGTTGGGGCGTGAAACACCCGTACTGCACTGGCATGGCGCAGCGCCGACGCTTGAAGAGTTGCTAACCGTAGAAGGTCAAGCGCCGCTTAGCTTAAGTTTTGCACCAGGGGATTTTTTACAGGTCAATGCTCAGGTGAACCAACAAATGGTCGCCCAGGTCATCCAGTGGCTTGCGCCCAGGTCAGGGCAAAAACTACTCGACCTGTTTGCCGGTATCGGGAATTTTAGCTTGCCCATAGCGGCAGCGGGCGCTGAGGTGCATGCGGTGGAAGGTAACCCTGCCATGGTGGCGCGCATAGCCATTAATGCCAAGCGTAACCAGCTGATGGTTAGCGGCCAGCAGGCTGATTTGAACAGCGCTGCCAGCGTCAATGCGCTATTAACTGAGTATGGCGGTAGCGATGCGCTGGTACTC
Organism: Vreelandella olivaria; assembly: GCA_004295565.1. GTDB lineage: Bacteria > Pseudomonadota > Gammaproteobacteria > Pseudomonadales > Halomonadaceae > Vreelandella > Vreelandella olivaria. The sequence goes on from AP019416.1 coordinate 1,944,562, forward strand.
GACCCGCCGCGTAGCGGCGCTGAAGTCATTTGTCAGGCGCTGGCGCGCCACCCGGTGCCCAGGGTGGTCTATATTTCCTGTGATCCGGCGACGCTTGCCCGGGATGCGGCACATCTTGTGCATGCGGGTTACCGAGTCAAGCAAGTAGCAGTGGCGGATATGTTCCTTCACACTGCGCATATGGAAACGCTGATGCTGTTCGAGTACGGGGACTAGACGTTTCCCCATCGCATCAAGCCACGGTGGCGGTCATGTAGAGACCGTCTCCCTGAAAGGATGAGTGATTGTCATGGTGAAAGTGCGTGAAGACCAGCCGCTAACCGCAAGCGGAAAGGTGGACATACAACAATGGTTAACGCGCCTTCAGGAGGATGTGCGTGTACGTGAACCTGAGCGTTTAGTCGAGGCCTGTGAGCTCGCTGAGCAGTTAGAGCTTGAGGCACCGCGTACCCATCGTGTATGGCTGTCGCCAGGCTCTAGCTTTCGCATGGGTCTGGAAATGGCCGATATTCTTGGTGAATTAAAACTAGATCAGGCGACACTTGAGGCCGCCGTTCTCTACCGCGCGGTGCGGGAAGGGTTGCTCAGCCTCGAGTCGGTAGCAAAGCGCTTTGGTGAAGAAGTGGCCAGCCTGATTGATGGCGTGCTGCAAATGGCCGCGATCAGCTACCCATTGGCGCCTGACCATGGCATGGGTCAGCACAATCAGCAGGAGAACCTGCGCAAGATGCTGGTCAATATGGTCAGTGATGTACGCGTGGCGCTGATCAAAATTGCCGAACGTACCTGTGCGCTGCGCCAAGTAAAAGATGCGCCATTGGAGAAATGCTTACAGGTTGCCCGGGAAGTCGCCGATATTTACGCGCCGTTGGCCCACCGCCTCGGCGTTGGACAACTTAAGTGGGAACTGGAAGACCTCTCGTTTCGTTACCTGCATGAAGATGACTATAAGGCGATTGCCAAGCTGTTGGCGGAGAAGCGTCTTGACCGTGACCGCTATATTAACGATGTGGTCGAAACCATCAAAGGCTTGATGGAAGCGCAGAACATCCACCGCTACGACGTGGATGGTCGGGCCAAACATATCTACTCGATCTGGCGCAAAATGAAGCGCAAACGGATCGATTTTTCGCAAGTTCATGACGTGCGTGCGGTGCGTATTCTGGTGCCGGAAGTGGCGGACTGCTACACCGTGCTGGGGATTATTCACTCGCGTTGGCACCACGTGCCCAACGAGTTTGACGACTACATCGCCAACCCCAAAAGAACGGCTATCAGTCGCTGCACACCGCCGTGATGGGGCCAGAGAACAAGGTGCTTGAAATTCAGATTCGTACCTTCGCCATGCACGACGAGGCGGAGCTGGGCGTTTGCGCCCACTGGCGCTACAAAGGGCACGATACCAACGCCAAAAGCCGGAGTTACGAAGAGAAAATTGCTTGGCTGCGTCAGGTACTGGAGTGGCAGGACGAAGTGGGTGGCTTTGGCGATCTGCGCGAAGGGCTCTCCAGCGATGTAGCGCCTGACCGTATCTATGTCTTTACCCCTGACGGCCACGTCATCGACTTGCCAAGGATTGCTACACCGATCGATTTCGCCTACCGGGTGCATACCGAAATTGGCCACCGCTGCCGGGGTGCCAAGATTAACGGGCGTATCGTGCCGCTCACCTATAAGTTAAAAACCGGTCAGCAGATCGAAATTCTTACCGCTACCAAGGGGGGCCAAGCCGCGACTGGTTAAACCCCAGCCTGGGCTATGTGCGCACTTCCCGGGCGCGGGCCAAAATTCAGGCGTGGTTTAAACACCAGGCGCGGGATCAAAACCTGGACGAGGGGCGCGTGCTGTTTGACCGTGAAATGCGCCGCCTGGATGTCGAAGGTCTCGATCTGCCCAAGCTGGCCAAGGCGGTCAACTACCAAAACGCCGAGGATATGTACGCCGCTATCGGCGCCGGCGACCTGCGTATCGGTCAGGTGCTGCACCAGGCCCAGCAGCTATTTGGTGAAACCGATGACCAGGAGCAGCTCGACCGCCTGCTGGCCAAACCAAAGCGTCAATCCAGCAAAGCCACCAAGAGCGATATCACGGTGCTCGGTGTTGGCAACCTTAAAACCAGTATGGCCAACTGCTGCCGCCCGGTGCCTGGCGAACCGATTATCGGCTTTATTACCCAGGGGCGTGGTGTCACCGTGCACCGCCAGGACTGCAGCAATATTCTGCAATTGCGCCTGGACGAACCCCAGCGCATTATCGAAGTGGAGTGGGGCGAGCGCGCCCAAACCCGCTATCCGGTGACCATCGAGATTCAGGCCTGGGATCGTTCCGGGCTGCTGCGCGATGTCACGGGCCTGCTGGGTAATGAAAAGGTCAACGTACTCGCCGTGAACACGCTCACCGACACCGACGAAGGCATTGCCCGGCTGCGCATTACCCTGGAAGTCGATGGCCTTGAAGCGCTGGGGCGGTTGTTTTCACGTATTCAGCAGTTGCCCAACGTGACCGAAGTGCGTCGTTTGCGCAACGCCGACCCGGATCAACAAGTTCGCAAGGGGGGAGCATAATGCGTCACGGTATCGATGACCTGCTGACCTTGATGCAGGTGCTGCGTGACCACGAACAGGGCTGCCCTGGGATCTCCAGCAGGATTGGGACAGCATTGTGCCCCACACCCTGGAAGAAGCCTACGAGGTCGCTGATGCCATTGAGCGGCGCGCTTTTGACGAACTACCCGGCGAACTGGGCGATCTGCTCTTTCAAGTGGTGTATTACGCTCAATTCGGCGCGGAAGAGCAGCGCTTCGACTTTGCCGATATCGTCGATACGCTGACCGCCAAAATGCTGCGCCGCCATCCGCACGTGTTCCCGGAGGGCACCCTGGCTTCCCGGCGCCCGCCAGGCGTGAGCGCTGAAGAGGTGCAAACCCAGCAGGTCAACAGCCGCTGGGAGGCGCTTAAAGCCGATGAGCGTGCTGAAAGGGCCGTTGAGGCGCCCTCTGTGCTCGACGATGTGCCGCGCACGTTGCCGGCCCTTAGCCGCGCTGCCAAGCTGTCCAAGCGCGCAGCGCGGGTAGGCTTCGATTGGCCCGATGCCCGCGACGTGGTGGCTAAAATTCGTGAAGAGCTGGCGGAAGTAGAAGAGGCGCTTGCCGCCGGTGATCAACAGCACGCCCAGGAAGAAGTCGGCGACCTGCTGTTTGCAGTGACCAATCTTGCCCGCACGCTGAAGGCTGACCCGGAGCAGTGCCTGCGCGCGACCAATGCCAAGTTCGAGCGCCGTTTTCGTTTTGTCGAGCGCGAGCTGAGCGCCGCCCAGCGGCCATTAACGGAGGCTTCCCTAGACGAGATGGAAGCCCACTGGCAGGCGGCGAAAGCAGAAGAAAAACAATCTACCCATTCCTGATTTAATAATGATGCGACCCCTGCAAGGAGGCCATGCCAATGAGTCACGACCTACACGAATCCCTGCGTGATAACGTGCGTATTCTGGGCGACAGCCTGGGGCGCACCATTGCCGATGATTTGGGCCAGGCATTTGTCGATAAAATTGAAACCATTCGCGCCCACGCCAAGCGAGGGCGCCAGGGCGACTCGCTGCAGCAGCGCGAATTAATTGAGTACCTGCGTGAGCTGCCCGAGCGGGATCTACTGCCGGTCACCCGGGCGTTCAACCAGTTTTTAAACCTCGCCAACATTGCCGAGCAGCACTACCGGGCGCGCTTTCGTCGGGTTGAGGACTACAAACCCGGTTCCCAGCCGGTGCTGGGGGAGCTGCTTGCGCGTGCCCAGCAGGCGGGCAACTCACCGCGTAAACTGGTCGAGACCCTCGCCAATATGCGCGTTGAACTGGTGCTTACCGCGCACCCCACAGAAGTTATCCGCCGCACCCTGATCCAAAAATATGACGCCATTGATGAGTGCCTAACCGCTATTGAGAGCTCTGATGACTACCCTGAGCGGGGTACCCGCGCTCAGGGCCGCCTGGAAGAACTGATTAGCCAGGCGTGGCACACCGATGAGATTCGCCACGAGCGGCCCACCCCGGTGGATGAAGCCAAGTGGGGCTTTGCGGTGATTGAAAATTCGCTGTGGCAGGCGGTACCAGATTTTCATAGAGATTTGGATAACCTGCTGCTGGATACCGCCGGTGAACGCCTGCCCCTGGACGCCGCGCCGATACGTTACGCCTCCTGGATGGGCGGCGACCGCGATGGCAACCCCAACGTAACGGCTAAAGTGACCCGCGAGGTGCTGCTGTTAGGTCGCTGGATGGCCGCCGATCTTTATCTTCGCGATCTCGAACAGCTTAAAACCGAGCTCTCCATGTGGAAGGCGAATAGTGCGCTCAAAGCCGAGGCGGGGGATGTGGCCGAGCCCTACCGCGAAGTGCTTAAACGCCTGCTCGCACGCATGGAGTCCACCCGGGATTGGGCCAAAGCAGAGTTGGAAGGGCACAATTATAACGGCGGGCCGATTATCGAAACCCGCGACCAGCTCTACTCACCGCTGCTCGCCTGCTACCGTTCGCTATGCGATGTGGGGCTGGACACCATTGCTAACGGCGCACTGTTGGATACCCTGCGCCGGGTAGCCGTTTTGGCGTCACCCTAACCAAGCTCGATCTGCGCCAAGAAGCCAGCCGCCATGCCCAGGTGATTGAAGAGCTGACTAGCGCCCTTGGCCTGGGCCATTACCAGGAGTGGGACGAAGCCAAACGTCAGCAATTCCTGCTTGAGGAACTGACCTCACGACGCCCGCTGATTCCGCGCCGCTGGGAGTGCTCCGCCGAGTCCCGTGAAGTGCTGGATACCTTCAAAGTCATCGCCCAGGAGCACTCTGAAGCGCTGGGGACTTACATTATTTCCATGGCCGCTGAGCCTTCAGATGTGCTCACCGTAGCGCTGCTGATGAAAGAGGTAGGCGGACAGGTCACACTGCCGATTGCGCCGCTGTTTGAAACCCTAAACGACCTGGATCACGCAGGCGAGGTGGTGGATCAACTGCTGGCGATACCGGGCTACCGTTCGCTGATCGATGACCGTCAAGAGGTCATGATTGGCTACTCGGACTCAGCAAAAGATGCCGGTCAGTTAGCCGCTGCCTGGGCCCAGTATCGCGCTCAGGAGTCGTTGGTGAATGTGTGCAATCGGCACGGTGTCGATTTGACCCTGTTCCACGGCCGTGGCGGCACCGTTGGCCGTGGCGGCGGCCCGGCCCATGCGGCGATACTCTCCCAGCCACCCGGTTCGGTAAACGGCAGTCTGCGGGTGACCGAACAGGGCGAGATGATTCGCTTTAAATTTGGCCAGCCCGATATCGCCCTTCGCTCCATGGAGATCTACGCCTGTGCGGTGCTGGAAGCTACGCTGCTGCCGCCACGCGCCCCGGAACCCCACTGGCGTGAGGAGATGGATCAACTCGCCAAGGTAGCGCATGCAGCTTACGTAGGTGTAGTGCGGGAAGATCCCGATTTCGTGCCCTATTTCCGTGCGGTCACACCAGAGGGCGCCTTGGGTAGGCTGCCGTTGGGCTCACGTCCCACCAAGCGGCGCCAGGATGGCGGGGTGGAAACCCTGCGCGCCATTCCATGGATTTTCGCCTGGACGCAGATTCGCCTGATGCTGCCCGCGTGGCTGGGCAGCGGCGAAGCCTTCTCGCGGCGCTTGGAGCAGCCCGGCGGGCGTGATGTGCTGCAAGAGATGCGCAATGAGTGGCCCTTCTTCGGCACCTACCTGGACATGCTGGAGATGCTGCTGGCCAAAGCCGATGTGGCGATTGCCGCTTACTACGAGCACCGCTTGGTCGACGAACCCTCGCTGAAGGCGCTGGGTAAACAGCTGCGTGAACGCTTTGGGCGTTTGGAAGAGGCTGTGCTGGATATCTTGCAGCAGGAGAAACTGCTGGAGAATACGCCGCTGATTCGCCAGGCCATCGATGTACGCAACCCCTATATTGATCCGCTCCACGGCCTGCAGGCGGAGCTGCTGCAGCGGAACCGCGACGCCGATGGGGCCATTAGCGCCGATCTTTCCCGTGCACTGATGGTCACCATGGCGGGGATAGCGGCGGGTCTACGTAACACGGGCTAAGCAATACCGATTAGGCAACATCGGCATTTTTAAACTTCATTAAGCAGGAGGCGTCAATGTCCTTAGAGGCTCAAGCGGTACTCGATTTCTGGTTTGAGGCGTTGACCCCTGCTCAATGGTTTAAAAAAGATCCTGAGATGGATCGGATGATCCTGCAGCGGTTTGGCGCACTGCATACGCAGGCTTCACAGTGCGAGTGTTACCCATGGCGGAAAACGGCCGAAGGGCGACTGGCAGAGGTCATTGTGCTGGATCAGTTCTCGCGCAATATTTACCGCGATGATGCCCGCGCCTTTGCCACGGATGCTTTAGCGCTGGCGCTGGCCCAAGAGGCCGTCGCTGCTGGGGCAGACGCAGAACTAACCAGCGAACAGCGTGCGTTTCTGTATATGCCCTATATGCATAGCGAATCCGTGGCCATTCATGAGCTGGCGATGCAGCTGTTTGACCAGCCGGGGTTAGAGAATAACTATGATTTTGAAGTGCGCCACAAGGCGATTATTGATCGCTTTGGGCGTTACCCGCACCGCAACGCCTTGTTGGGGCGGGCCTCTACCGATGAGGAGTTGGCCTTCTTAAAGGAGCCCGGCTCCTCTTTTAACTGTTTGCTTATCCTCTTTTAGCCACGTGGCGTTTTATGTCGTTTCGAAAATCTACCCGTATCAATAAATATATTAGCGAGAGCGGGATGTGCTCTCGCCGTGAAGCCGACCGCTTTGTGGAGCAGGGCAACGTGTGGATAAACGGTCGCCGTGCCACCACCGGTGATCAAGTGGTCGCGGGTGACTTGGTTAAAGTAAACGGTCAGGAGATCGAGCCTCAGGAGGAGGAGGATCTGGTGCTGATCGCGCTGAACAAACCGGTGGGCATTGTCAGTACCACCGAGTCCAGCGAAAAGGACAATATCGTTGAGTTTGTGAAGCATGGCGTGCGTATTTTCCCCATTGGGCGGCTCGATAAAGACTCCCAGGGGCTGATTTTTTAACCAATAACGGCGATCTGGTTAATAAGATTCTGCGTGCCAATAACAACCACGAAAAAGAGTACCAGGTGACGGTGAACAAGCCGATCACCGACGAGTTTATCGACGGCATGCAGCGCGGCGTGCCGATTCTTGGCAAGGTGACCAAGCGCTGCAAGGTACAAAAGTGTCCACCTTTGTGTTCACTATTACCTTGGTGCAGGGGCTCAATCGGCAAATTCGCCGTATGTGTGAATACTTCGGCTATGAGGTTACCCAACTGATCCGCACGCGGATTATGAATGTGTCGCTTAAAGGCTTGGCACTGGGCGACTGGCGCGACCTTACGCCTAAAGAGATCGATACCATTATCGCCCTGACCGAACGCTCAGAGGCGGCACCCGAGAAAAAAAGTAAAGCGAAGCCAGAAAGACCCAACTACAGCTCAGGCGCAGGAAAGGCAAAACCGCCCGCCGCGAAAGGGCGGCCGGCCAAAGTCGGTGCGAAGGCAACTGGTGCCAAAGCCGCCGGGGCTAAACCGCTTCCCAAAGGTAAAAAAGCCGCCAGCGGAAAAGGCAGTGCGCCAGGTAAGCCGCACCCCAAGGGCGGTAAAGCCCCGGCAAGCCCGGTGTTAAAAGCAAGCTTGGCGCTAAAGGTAAGCCCGTGGGTAAAGGCCGCGGTAAGCCAGCGGTGGGCGGCAAACCTTCTCAGCGACGCAAATAGCGCCTAACCCTTCAAGAGTCTCCACTGTGATTCCTATCGTCGCTTTTACGCTCTGATTAGCGTTATCGCTTATATCACTTACGCTATCGACAAAAGGCGGCTATTAACAACCGCCGTCGGGTGAGTGAAAAGTCGCTACATCTGCTTGGAATAGTGGGTGGCTGGCCGGGTGCGTTACTGGCCCAACAGCGGCTGCGGCATAAAACTCAGAAAACCGCTTTTCAAGTGACGTTCTGGCTAACGGTTGTCGTAAATCTGGTCTGTGTAGGGTGGCTAACGGTTTCATTGAACCTCATTTAGCCACCCGTTTAGCCACCCTATGCTGGGTGCCTACGCTCTGGTGTGATTGCCGGGCGCGAAAAGAAAATTAGCGATCAGCTCTTTGCCGCCTTCGGTGGCAAACGATTCCGGGTGAAACTGGATGCCGTGAATCGGGTACTCCCGATGTTTAACGCCCATCAGTTCGAATTCGCCCAGTGCCTGCCAGCGGCTGCGCTGCTCGAAATTGTCAGCTTCCAGAGCTCCTACGGTGGCGGTTACTTCCAGGCACTCGGGCAGGGTGGTCGCATCGGCAATTAGCGAGTGGTAGCGCATTACCTCAAGCTGGTCGGGCACGCCGTTAAACACCGAGGCGTTATTGTGGTTGATCGGGCTGATCTTGCCATGCATCGGCAGCGGTGCCTTCACTACCTTGCCGCCAAACACGTGCACAATACCCTGCATGCCCAGGCAAACCCCCAGCAGCGGCGTGGTTTTGCCCAGTTTCTCAATTACTTCAGCACACACACCAAAGTAGCGCGGGTCATCCGGCGAGCCGGGGCCGGGGGAGATGATAATACGATCCGGGGCCATGGCTTCGATGGCGTTAAAATCGATCTGATTATTACGCTTAACGAGTATTTCAAAGCTGGCCAGCCCGCCGCGATTCTTCTCCGTGGTTAGAATCTCACCGATGAACTGGTAGAGGTTATAGGTAAAGGAGTCATAGTTGTCGATGATCAGCACCTTCATGCGGGGCTCTCCGTTTCCGTGCTCATAAAGGGGGTCAAGGCCTTGCGAGTACCGGCAAATTTGCGGCGAATCTCTTCGTACTCATCTTCGGCGTTACTGTCATACACGTTGCCGCCGCAGGTCTGCACGTAGGCGCGCTCACCGTTGACGAATACCGTACGAATGGGAATGGCAAAGGTGCAGTCGCCGTTAAAGAGAACTGGCCCACCGCGCCGCCGTAAGGGCCGCGCCCGTCGGTTTCCAGGTCGTCGATAATCTTCATCGCTTCGATCTTGGGCGCGCCGGTAAGGGTGCCCGCCGGGAAGTTGCTGGCCAGGGCGGTAAACATATCTTCGCCTTCGGCGATAATGCCGACGATCTCGCTGGAGATATGCTGCACGTGACTAAAGCGTTTGATATCCATCAGGCTGCGCACTTTCACCGTACCAAACTGCGCTACCCGGCCAATATCGTTGCGGTGCAGATCCACAATCATATTGTGCTCGGCGATCTCTTTAGGGTCGTTGAGCAGCGCTCGGGCGAGCTGGGTATCCTCCTGGGGCGTTTGGCCGCGCAGGGTGGTACCTGCTAGCGGAAAAGTTTCCATCTCCCCTTGGCGCAGCCGGAATAGAAGCTCGGGGCTGGCGCCAATCAGCTTCTGTTCACCAAATTTGACGTAGTACATCTGCGGCGAGGGGTTAATGGTGCGTAGCTGCTCGTAAAGCGCCAGGGTATCGCCTTTAATGCTAAAACGCTTTTTAAAGCCGACTTCACACTGGAACACCTTACCGTCGATAATATCCTGCTTCACCTTGGCCACCGCCTCGGCGTGCTCTGCCTGGCTCATGGTGTCGCCCAGCGCGGTGATCTGCAGCGGGCCTGCTGGCTCATCGTCTGCATTGATCAGCGTCTGCAAAAAGTCGTAGCGGCTGTTGTCATAATAGAAGTAGGTGACTTCCCCGGTCATCTTGTCGAGGATCAGGCCATCTTTGTAGAGCCCAAAGCGGAAGGTGTCGAAATCATCGCTGGCTTTTAACGCAAGCGATGGCTCGAAGTACTGCATGGCGTCATAGCCAAGATAGCCGCTTAGCCCGCCAGCGTACTTGCGGGAAATAATATCCTGCGGGATCAGACTGCGCAGCAGCTCGTAAGGGTTGTCGCTTGAGTAGTGGTTGGCGTTGCCGTCACGCTCTTGGATGGTCAGCGTGTTGCCGTTGGCGTAAAGCGTGTACTCGGGATCAAAGCCAATGATCGAGTGGCGCGCCATATGGCTATCTTCGCCCAGGGACTCCAGCATGTAGCAGGTATCGAAGCGCCGCTCGATTTTCTGGAACAGGGCAAAGAAGTTGCAGTCCGCCGCCAAGGTCACATAGTGAGGTTTGCGTGGCAGCGTAAAAGGCTGCGGGCCTGATGAGGCGTGCGTGTCAGCAGTGGTCATGATCAATCAGTCCGTGAAGAAGAGCTTGAAGAGGGTAACGTGGTAAGCGCGCGGGAGCCCCGTGACACCGTGGCGATACCCACGCCCAGGGTTTCGGCAATTTTGCGGTGGGGCACGCCTTCACGCAGCAGCTTAAAAATTTGTAGGCGTTTACTGATTTCTTGATACTCTGCAGGCGTTAGCAGGCTCGCCAGGGCTGCGTCCATTGCTTCAGGTGAATCAATAGCGAGCAAATGGCGAATGAGCTCAGCCTGGTAGTGTTCGTCTGTTGTCATATGTGCCACCAGGTAACCTGTAATGTACTAGCGTACTAGTACGCTACCTGATTGCTCAGGGAAGTCAAGCAGAGCGTTCAATTTTGAGGAGTCACGATGACCGGCTATTTTATTCAAGCCTTTATTTACCTTGTCGCCGCGGTGATCGCGGTACCGCTAGCCAAGCGTTTTGGTCTGGGGTCTGTGCTGGGGTATCTGGTTGCTGGGGTCGTGATTGGCCCGATTCTGGGGCTGGTGGGGCAGGAGACCACCACCATTCAGCATTTTGCCGAGTTCGGCGTGGTGATGATGCTATTTTTGGTGGGCATGGAGCTTGATCCCAAGGGGCTGTGGGCCATGCGGGTTCGGCTGATTGGCCTGGGCGGGCTTCAGGTCGTGCTAACCGCAGCGGCAGGTAGTGCTATTGGTTGGTGGCTGGGGCTTGTTTGGCAGACGGCGCTGGCAGTGGGGCTGATTTTCGCGCTCTCCTCTACGGCGATTGTGCTGCAAACACTCAATGAGAAGGGGCTGGCCAAAACCGAGGGTGGGCGCAGCGCTTTTTCGGTGTTGCTGTTTCAGGATATTGCGGTAATCCCCATGTTGGCGCTGATCCCGCTGCTGGCGCTACCTGAATTGATGGGGGCGGGCGGTGATGATGGCCACGCCAGCTTAAGCCTGGTCGCCCACTTGCCCGGCTGGGCGCACGCCCTGGTGGTGGTGGCTGCTATCGCCAGTGTGATTGCCGGGGCTACTACTTAATGCCACTGCTGTTTCGCTATGTGATTGGCTCTGGCCTGCGTGAAGTATTTACCGCTACGGCGCTGATGTTGGTGATTGGCATCGCCGCCCTGATGAGTGTGGTCAATTTATCTCCCGCACTGGGTGCCTTCCTGGCGGGGGTGGTGCTCGCCAATAGTGAATTCAAGCACGAGCTGGAAGCCAATATTGAGCCCTTCAAGGGGCTGCTACTGGGGCTGTTCTTTATTACCGTAGGGGCGGGGATCAATTTCTCAGTGCTGGCGGCGGAGTGGGGCACGGTGCTATCGCTAGGCGTGGCGGTAATCGTTGTAAAGGGTGTGATTCTGCTGGGCTTGGCGCTGCTATTTCGGGTGCATGGCAGCAACGGCTGGCTGTTTACTTTAAGCCTTGCCCAAGCCGGTGAATTTGGCTTTGTGCTGCTGACCTACAGCGTTCAAAACAACGTGATTCCTACTGATATCTCCCAGATTCTCTCACTGGTGGTGGCGCTATCGATGTTCTTAACGCCGTTGCTATTTATTGCCTATGACCGGCTGGTGCTACCGCGCTACCTTATCGCTAAAAACGATGATCGCGAAGCCGATGCTATTGAGGAGCAGGCACCGGTTATCGTTGCGGGGGTAGGGCGGTTTGGACAAATTATCTGTCGCTTGCTGCGCGCCAATAATATCCCCATCGTGGCGCTGGATCTCGAGATTGAGCAGATCGAAAATCTGCGCAAAATTAACATTAAAAGCTACTTTGGCGACGCCAGCCGCTCCGATTTGCTTGAGACCGCAGGGATTGAGCATGCCCGATTACTGGTTATCGCGCTAGATGATCGTGAGCGTGCCGTACAGATGGTTAAGCACGTGAAGCATGCTTACCCCCAAGTGTGGGTGCTGGCCCGTGCCTTCGACCGTGGTCACGGCTATCAATTGCGTGATGCGGGCGCAGATGACGTGATCAGTGAAACCTATCATTCGGCGCTGGAGCTGGGCGGGCACGCACTGACGGCCATGGGAGTACACCCCATGCGTGCTAAGCAGATGACCTGGGCCTTTGTGCAGAACGAAGATGCCCACGAGGATGAGCTGTTTGACGCCTGGAAAGAGATCGAAGAGGGCATCAGCTTCAGCCCCGCTACGGCGAGCTATTTATGAAGCTGGAAGAGTCGTTGAACAGCGCCATGCAGCAGGATTGGCCAGAGCCGCAGCGGGAAGATGTGCCTATTTGGACACCGCCTGAGCAACATCGCGATAACGTTTAAAAAGGCAAATGCAATGAGGCGCTTAGCATATTGAGGTGGCTGAGGGAGGAGGCGTCGATGCGTTCATACTCCAGGCGACTGACGAGTCGGTTGATCGTCACCGTGGCGCCGAAACCTTGCAGCAGTGCTGTACCGCTTTCATCGGCGCCTTCCAGATCACTTTCGCCGCGCCATTCTGTGATGCCGGACTTCGCATAGATGCTGAAAGCACCCATGCGAACTCCGGCAACAATGGCGCCTCCTAAACTGAGAGTGTCCATGATGAGGGGGCTAACACCGGAGGAAGTGGAGATCTCTTCGCTTTCCCGGTAGGCAATCTCAGCGCCAATATCGAGCTGCGGGAGTCGCCAGGGGCTGTAGCCTGCGGTGACTCGAAAACCGCTGGTATAATTATCAAGGCTTTGAAGGTCGCTGCCTTCTAAGATAACGCCGTTATCCAGCTGCATAAGTTCGCTATTGGGAGCGGTATACGCCATGACCGGCGGGGTGTCGTCGGCGTAGCTGCTAAACCAGGGAACTGAGCAGCAGAGCAGGGTGCTTGCCAAGCGTTTGATTGGCATTTCTCGTACACCTATCGGTTCATACCCAAATATTGTCGTATAGCCATGGGTAGAGAGGAAAAAGCAATTCTATTCAGATTAGCAACTGGCTTGGATTTCCACCACTTTAATTGCGCCCTGAGCCAGATTATCGACTAAATTTTTACCCATTGTCAGAAAGCGTTCGCCAAATACCCACTGGGGTGACAGCACGGCTGGTCGTGGCGTCTGCTCTTTTGCCGTTGGCGCTGGCGCCACGCCAAGGCCATTTCACTCCAGTCGTCCACGTGTACAAGCTGAAAGCCGCCGGTTTCAAGCAGCCGAGTCAGCTCAGACAGGTTAAGTAAATGGGAGTGCTCGGAGTTGGCTGCCCACGGCACAGGGTAGCGAAGGTGCGCCACGTTGGGGCCACTGACCACCTCATGCATGACTAGCTGCCCACCAGGGCGCAGAACTCGGCGGCTCTGTGCGATAACCCTGTTAGCATCGGGCATATTTAGCAGACTATGTTGAAACAGCACGGCATCAAAGCTGTTATCGGCAAACGGCAGGGCGCCCGCGTCACCGGTTACCCAGGCAAGTGGTGGTGCGTCAGGTTGGTTAACTCGCGAGCAAAGCGCTCTGTTTAGCACGCTGAAGCCATGGGTAATATCCAGCCCGGTCATTTGAAAGCCCAACGCCGCGCCCTGGCGCATCAAGCCGCCCAGCCCAGCGCCGACATCCAATACGTTCACATGCGTTGTAGGGTCTAGTCGTTCAAGTAAACGGGCCGATGCCGCCACGCCGCCAATATGCAACTGATCCAAAGGAGCCAGTTGATGCAGCGTGGGGCCAGCGGGGAAGTGGGCATCAATCTGCGCCAGTACTTCATCAGCGCGCAGGGCGCGCTGATAGTGCTCCGCTAAACGGTTGGCGTTGGTCATTGTGCTTTATGACTCTTGATCCAAACCGAGCTCTTGGATAGAAATTTCGCGCATCTTGAACTTCTGGATCTTGCCGGTGACGGTCATCGGGAACTCGTCCACGAACTTGAAGTAGCGCGGGATCTTGAAGTGAGTGATCTTGCCTTTACAGTACTCACGCAGCTCTTCGCCGGTCACCTCTCCCGCGGTGCTGTTGAGTTTCACCCAGGCAATCAGCTCTTCACCGTATTTCTTATCCGGCACGCCGGTGACCTGCACCTCAGAAATCGCCGAGTGGGCGTATAAGAACTCCTCGATCTCTTTGGGATAGACGTTCTCACCGCCGCGAATCACCATATCTTTAATGCGACCGACGATCTGGATGTAGCCCTCCTCATCCATGGTGGCCAGGTCGCCGGTGTGCATCCAGCCCGCTTCGTCGATGGCTTCGGCGGTGGCTTTATCGTTGTTCCAGTACTTCAGCATTACGCTATAGCCGCGGGTACACAGCTCGCCGATTTCGCCCCTGGGCAGAATGCCGCCGTTGCCAGGGTCGACAATTTTGTTCTCTAAGTGAGGCTGGGTACGGCCCACGGTGGATACCCGCTTCTCAATGCTGTCGTTGGCACCCGTTTGAGTGGAGACCGGGCTGGTTTCCGTCATGCCGTAGGCGATCTGTACGCCTTTCATATTCATCTTATTGATGACCTGCTTCATGATCTCCGCAGGGCAGATCGAGCCTGCCATAATGCCGGTACGCAGGGAGGAGAGGTCGGTGCTGGGAAAGTCAGGGTGATCCAGTTCGGCAATAAACATGGTCGGCACGCCGTAAAGCGCGGTGGCTTTTTGTTCGTGTACCGCCTTGAGCACTTTGCCTGGGTCGAAGCCTTCATCCGGGTAGATCATGGTGGCGCCGTGGGTCATACAGCCCAGGTTGCCCATCACCATACCAAAGCAGTGGTAAAGAGGAACCGGAATCACCAGGCGGTCTTCGCTGGTAAACCCCATGCTCTCCGCCACAAAAAAGCCGTTGTTGAGAATATTGTGGTGGGAGAGTGTGGCTCCTTTGGGAAAGCCGGTGGTGCCGGAGGTGTACTGGATATTGATGGCGTCGTCGAACTGCAGCGTGGCTTGCAGGTCGTCAACATCGGTTTGACTAACCTTGTTGGCTTCCTCCATCAGATCCGACCAGCGCCACATGCCGCTGAGTTTCTCGCTACTTAAATTAATGATGCACTCAAGATCGGGCAGCTTTGGCGACTTCAGCGCCCCTTCAGCGCAGGTGTTGAGTTCCGGGGCCAGCTCAAACAGCATGGCGCTATAGTCGGAGCTTTTGAAGCTGTTGGCGGTGACCAGAAAACGCGCGCCGGATTGGTTCAGCGCGTACTCCAACTCATGGGTGCGGTAAGAGGGATTAATGTTGACCAGAATGGCGCCAATTTTGGCAGTGGCGAACTGAGTTAACGTCCATTCGCTGCAGTTGGGTGCCCAGATGGCCACGCGGTCGCCCTTGTTAACCCCAATGGAGAGTAGGGCACGGGCACAGCGGTTAACCTCTTCCTGAAGCTGGCGATAGCTCCAGTGAATATGTTGATGCAGCACAATCAGCGCATCGTTATCGGCGTACTGGGTGGCGATCTGGTCGAATTTGTCGCCAATGGTCATACCCAGCAGGGGCTTGTCCGCCATGCTGCTGGAGTAGCTGGGTAGGGTAAGAGCAGGTGATGCCATGGTGTATCTCTCCGATATTTTTTCTTGTCCGAGCGGGAAGGCAGAGGATAATTCGCTACTTTTAATTTTTATTATTAACGTCTCATTTAACGGCTAGCGCCTTTTGCCAGGGCCACCTTGGAGCTGGGCTTGCGGCCTAGTTCATGGGTGATCCAGTAGCCGGTATCGATTACGGCTTGCAGGTCAATGCCCGTTTCAATGCCTAGCCCTTCAAGCAGGTAGAGCACGTCTTCGGTGGCCACATTGCCGGAGGCGCCTTTGGCATAGGGGCAGCCACCCAGGCCTGCCGTCGCCGCATCAATCACACTGATGCCCTCTTCCATTACTGCGTAGAGATTGGCCAGCGCCATGCCGTAGGTGTCATGGAAGTGGGCAGCCAGGAACTCTATCGGCACCTGCCGCTGAACGGCTTCAATCATGCGTTTGGCGGCCAGCGGTGTGCCGACGCCGATGGTGTCACCGAGTGACACCTCGTAGCAGCCCATTTCATAAAGCGCCTTGGCCACCTCGGCTACTTTGCTGGGGTCAATCTCGCCTTCGTAGGGGCAGCCCAATACGCAGGAGACGTAGCCGCGTACGCGCACGCCTGCTTCTCGGGCGCGCTCTAACACAGGCTCGAAGCGGGTCAGAGACTCAGCAATGGAGCAGTTAATGTTCTTCTGCGAAAAGGCTTCAGACGCGGCACCAAAGACCGCCACCTCTTCAACGCCAACCGTTAGGGCGTTTTCCAGCCCTTTCAGGTTGGGCGTCAGCGCGGAGTAGACCACGCCGGGCTGGCGCTGAATGCCCGCCATCACCTCGACGGCGTCACCCATTTGAGGTACCCACTTGGGCGACACAAAACTGGCCGCTTCAATATGCGCGATACCCGCGTTGGCAAGCCGCTCGACTAGGGTAATTTTAGTCGCGGTAGGCACAATGGCCCCCGGTTCGTTTTGCAGGCCGTCCCGGGGGGCCATCTCAAATAGCTTAACGGACGTAGGCAGTGGCATAAGCGTGAACTCCTATTCGTTGGCTGCAAAGTCGAGTAAAACGGCGCCCTGACTGACCGTGTCACCTGCCTGGAAGTGGAAGGTTTCCACGCTGCCGTCGGCGGGGGCGGTCATGGTGTGCTCCATTTTCATCGCTTCCATCACCATCAGCGGCATACCTTTCTCAACCGCCACGCCGGGCTCCACGAGTAGCGCCACCACGGTGCCATTCATCGGTGCCGTCAGCGTGGATTCCGCTTCGTGGTGACCATGATCTATGGCATCGATACGCCGCCAGAACAGGCGGGTTTCACCGCTGGGGTCGGCCATTACCACCACATGACCATCGCGACGCGCCTGCAGGCGGCGGCGGTGGCCGTTAGCGTGACCGCTACCGCATCACCGGTGAGCGGCTGTAGGCTTGCGGTGAGGGTGTCATTGCCGATAGTCAGGTTCCACAGCGCCTCGCCAGCGTTGCGTTTACCTTCGACAATCACGACTGCTTCATCACTGTCAGCGGCCTTTACATCTGATGGGTCGCACAGAGCAATGCGAATGGTATGGGGTGCATTCAGACGGAAGCCATCGTGGCGATCCCAGGGGGAGTCACTTTCGCACTCCTGGGCGAGTTGGTTCAGGCCAATCAGCGCGGCGCTGGCGTAGGCCTCCATGCCATAGGTGCGCGGTGCGAATAGGGTGGCTTCGTTACGCTCAATAAAGCGTGTATCCAGTTCGACATTTTTAAAGCCAGGGTGAGTCGCCAAGCGCATTAAGAAGGCGCGGTTAGTGACGACACCCTGTACGTCCAGCGCTGCCAGTGCGCGGTTTAGGGTCGCCAGTGCCGCATCGCGGTCAGCACCATGCACGATGAGTTTGGCGAGCATGGGGTCGTAGTGCATTGATACCGCATCGCCGCTATCTACGCCGCTGTCCAGGCGTACTTGGTCAGCGCTCAGGCCTGCGCCGTCTAAATCCAGCGCGAAACGGTTGAGCAAGCCGGTAGCGGGCAGAAAATCCTGATCCGGATCTTCGGCGTAAATGCGCGCCTCAAAGCTATGCCCGGTAATGGTTAGCTCGTCCTGGCTACAAGGGAGCGGTTCGCCCATGGCTACGCGCAGCTGCCACTCGACCAAGTCCTGGCCGGTGATCATTTCGGTGACGGGGTGCTCGACCTGGAGACGGGTATTCATCTCCATAAAGTAGAATGAACCATCCGCATCAAGTAAGAACTCGACAGTGCCCGCGCCCACATAGCCTATCTCCTGAGCGGCGCGCACTGCAGCGTCGCCCATGTTGCGGCGCAGCTCCGCCGTCATGCCGGGGGCGGGGGCTTCTTCAATCACTTTTTGATGGCGGCGCTGGACGCTGCAGTCCCGCTCGAACAGGTAAACGCCGTTGCCGTGACGGTCGCAGAACACCTGCACTTCCACATGGCGTGGCTGTACCAGGTACTTCTCGATCAGCATACGGTCATCGCCGAACGCCGCTTTGGATTCACGGCGACAGCCATCTAACGCGGCCTGGAAGCCATCACCCGATTCAACCACGCGCATACCTTTACCACCGCCACCGGCGCTGGCTTTGAGCATGACCGGATAGCCGATCTTGTCGGCCTCGTCACGTAGAAGCGAGTCGTCTTGATCATCGCCGTGGTAGCCCGGCACCAGCAGCACGCCCGCATTGGCCATGCGGGCTTTAGCAGCAGATTTATCGCCCATGGCGGCAATCGCCGAGGCAGGCGGGCCGACAAAGGTAATGCCCGCTTCTTCAAGGGCCTTAACGAAGCTGCCATTTTCAGACAGAAAGCCGTAGCCGGGGTGAATCGCGCCGGTGCCGGTGCGCTTGGCGGCGTCGATGACCGCATCAATATTCAGGTAGCTTTCACGCGCAGCGGCAGGGCCTAAGCGCACGGCTTCATCGGCTTCACGCACATGGCGGGCCGTGGCATCAGCATCGGAGTAGACTGCAACGGTTTTCAGGCCCATACGGCGCGCAGTGCGCATTACACGGCAGGCGATTTCACCCCGGTTAGCAACCAGAAGCGTATCAAAAGGCGTTGTGCGAGCGGCGTTTTCGTCTTTTTTTATAACAAGAGGCGAATGACTCATGAGCGACGCTCCGAAGCGTGGGGTGTGTTATTAGATTCGGCCCAATCCGGGCGACGCTTTTCAAAGAAGCTGGATAAACCCTCTTGGCCCTCCTGGCTTACCCGCAGCTTGGCGATCACCTGGCAGGTATGCTCTCGGGTGGCGTCGCTGTCAGGTGCTTGAGCCACCGTGGCCATTAAGGCTTTGGTGGCGCGCTGGGCCTGAGGGGAGCCTTTTAGTAGTGTTGCCAGCAGGGTATCCACTTCGTCGTCTAGCTTATCGTGCTCCACCACCATATGGACTAAGCCCAGCGCGAGGGCTATTTCGGCGTCCATGACTTCGGCGGTTAACGCATAGCGGCGCATCTGTCGCTCGCCCAGTGCTCGCTGCACGTAAGGACTGATCACTGCAGGCGACAAGCCAATGTTGACTTCCGAAAGGCAGAATTTGGCTTTACCCGAGGCGATCACGATGTCGCAGCAGGCGGCCAGGCCCACTGCACCGCCAAAGGCAGCCCCTTGAACGCGGCAAACCGTAGGACAGGGCAGTGTATCGAGCCCGTGCATGAGGGCGGCAAGCTTGCGGGAGTCGGCGAGGTTATCTTCCAGGTCGTAATCGACCATGCGCTTCATCCAGTTCAGATCGGCACCGGCCGAGAAGCTTTTGCCTTCTGACGCCAGCACTACCACGCGCACATCGCCTGCTTCGGCCAACGTATGCAACTGGTCAAGGTGTGCGTTTAGCTCAGCGATCAGGCTGTCGTCAAAAGCGTTATGCACCTCGGGGCGGTTTAAGGTCAGGCGTGCCACGCCGTTTTCAATCATCAGTGTTGAGTAAGCCATGGTGATTGCCCCTTACATCCGGAACACGCCGAAGCGCGTCTCTTCAATTTCCGCGTTCATCGCGGCAGCTAAAGAAAAGCCCCAGCACATCGCGGGTTTGCAGCGGATCAATCACGCCGTCGTCCCATAAGCGGGCGCTGGCGTAGTAGGGGTGGCCCTGATGCTCGTACTGGTCGCGGGTGGGCTGCTTGAAGGCTTCTTCCTCCTCTTTGCTCCACTCGCGGCCTTCGCGTTCATGCTGCTCGCGCTTAACCTGGGCCAGCACGCCCGCCGCCTGCTCGCCGCCCATTACGGAAATGCGCGCGTTGGGCCACATAAACAGCAGGTTGGGGTCGTAAGCACGGCCACACATACCGTAGTTGCCGGCGCCGAAGCTGCCACCAATCAGTACCGTATACTTGGGCACTTTGGCGCAGGCCACGGCAGTCACCAGCTTGGCGCCGTGCTTGGCGATACCTTCATGCTCGTACTTGGAGCCGACCATAAAGCCGGTAATGTTCTGGAGGAAGATCAGCGGGATCTTGCGCTGGGCGCAGAGCTGGATAAAGTGAGCACCTTTCACCGCGCTTTCGGAAAACAGCACGCCGTTGTTGGCCACAATGCCCACCGGGTAGCCGTGAATATGGGCAAAGCCGGTGACCAGGGTGTCGCCGTAGTAGCGCTTGAACTCGTCAAAATCGGAGTCGTCGACAATGCGGCCAATCACTTCCCGCACGTCGTAGGGCTTTTTCAGATCGGTACCCACAATGCCGTATAGCTCAGCAGGGTCGAGCTTGGGTGGCTTGGGTGCCTGCATGGCGAGCTTGCCACGCTTTTGCCAGTTCAGCCGTGACACGCAGGCGCGGGCTAGCTGCAGCGCGTGGACGTCATTTTCCGCGTAGTGGTCGGCGACACCGCTGACCTTGGCGTGAACATCTGCACCGCCCAAGTCTTCAGCGCTAATGCTTTCACCGGTGGCGGCTTTTACCAACGGCGGGCCACCCAGGAAAATCGTGCCCTGCTCTTTGACGATGATCGACTCATCCGCCATGGCAGGCACGTAAGCACCGCCCGCGGTGCAGGAACCCATGACCACGGCGATTTGTGGAATGCCTTCGGCGGACATGGTCGCCTGGTTGTAGAAAATGCGCCCGAAATGGTCGCGGTCGGGAAGACCTCATCCTGGCGGGGCAGGAAGGCGCCGCCGGAATCGACCAAGTAGATGCACGGTAGGCGATGCTTGCGGGCGATCTCCTGGGCGCGAATATGTTTTTCACTGTTAGCGGAAAGTAGGTGCCGCCTTTGACCGTGGCATCGTTGGCAACGATCACACATTCGACGCCGGAAACCCGGCCAATACCGGTGACCACGCCCGCGGCGGGTATCTCGCTATCGTAAATGTTGTGGGCCGCTAGAGCGGAGAATTCTAAAAGGCGAGCCTTCATCGATCAAGTGATCGATGCGGTCACGCACAAACAGTTTGCCGCGGCTTTCATGGCGCTCGCGGGCTTTGGCACCGCCACCCTGGGCGACGTCGGCGGTCAGCTCACGCAGTTTGTTCACTTCACCGAGCATGGAGGCTTCGTTGGCTTGAAACACATCGCTGCGCGGATTGATCTGGCTATTCACAGTGCTCATAGCGCGGCCTTTTATTTGCTTTCAGTAAACAGTTCGCGACCAATCAGCATCCGCCGAATCTCGCTGGTGCCCGCGCCAATTTCATACAATTTGGCATCGCGCAGCAGGCGTCCGGTGGGGTATTCGTTGATATAGCCGTTGCCGCCGAGTAGCTGAATGGAGTCCAGTGCCACCTGGGTGGCTTTTTTCGGCGCAGTAAAGAATCACGCCTGCGGCATCTTTGCGTGAGGTTTGACCACGGTCGCAGGCGCCAGCGACGGCATATAGATAGGCGCGACAGGCGTTCAGGGTGGTGTACATATCCGCCACTTTGCCCTGCACCAGCTGGAACTCACCAATCGACTGGTTGAACTGTTTACGCTCATGGATATAGGGCATCACCACATCCATGGCGGCCTGCATAATGCCAATCGGGCCAGCGGCGAGCACGGTTCGTTCGTAGTCCAAACCGCTCATTAGTACGCGTACGCCTTTGCCTTCGCCGCCGAGAATATTTTCAGCGGGAACGGCGCAGTCCTGGAAAACCAATTCACAGGTGTTGGAACCACGCATACCCAACTTGTCGAGTTTCTGGGCGGTAGAGAAGCCGGGCATGCCTTTTTCGATAATAAACGCCGTGATGCCTTTGGAGCCGGCGTCTGGATCCGTTTTCGCGTAGACCACCAGCACATCCGCATCCGGGCCGTTGGTGATCCACATTTTGTTGCCGTTGAGGATGTAGTGATCGCCACTCTGCTTGGCCCGCAGCTGCATCGACACCACGTCAGAACCGGCGCCGGGTTCCGACATGGCCAGGGCGCCTACGTGGTCACCACTGATCAGCTTGGGTAGGTACTTGGCTTTCTGTTCGGGAGAGGCGTTGATCTTGATCTGGTTAACGCACAGGTTGGAGTGGGCGCCGTAAGAGAGCGCTACCGATGCGCTGGCCCGGGAGATCTCCTCCATGGCGATACAGTGGGCAAGATAACCCATGCCACTACCGCCATCCTCTTCAGGAACGGTAATCCCTAACAGCCCCATATCGCCAAACTTCTTCCACAGGTCGTTGGGGAACTCGTTATTACGGTCGATTTCGGCCGCGCGGGGGGCAATCTCGCTGGCCGCAAAGGCGTTGACCTGCTCACGCAGCATGTTCAGTTCATCATCGAGGCCAAAATTAAGTTCTGAGTAGTGTGAAAACATGGTCAATCACCTATTGCTAATTTATTAGTGTTTGCTAACTATGCTGGCTAGCTGTATCGGCGAGTCGAGCTGGCGTTATAGATGACCGGGCGCCGAGTCAGTGCATAGTGGCGGAAGAGGAGGGGGCGTTTTTTCGGAACTGCCCGCTCGCTCCTCTTCGGTTTGTGTTTCGTGTGGCCCTTTTCATTTAGCTCTTCTAACGCCTGGCGGCAGCGAATTTCGGCACTTTCAAGTTCTAACTGCACCATGGTGATGTCTTTCATCTGCTGGTCGAGAGCCGCCCTGCGCTCGGCTATTTTGCTGAGCATTAAATGCAGCTGCTTTTACTGCCGCTGCGGGTTTCATCCCATAGCTCGAATAGTTCGCGAATTTCGGCCAGTGAAAATCCCAGCCGCTTACCGCGAATGGTGAGCTTGAGGCGAACCCGGTCTTTACTGCTATAAACCCGGGTCTGCCCGCGGCGGGTGGGGTGAAGCAGTTCTTGATCCTCATAGAAGCGAATGCTTCGGGTAGTTAAATCAAACTCGCTGGCCAGTTCACTGATCGAGTAAGTTTTGCTCATGGTGACGTTCTCTCAAAAAGGCATGTTGTTAACAATAATGGCTAAAGATCATTCCTACGATATGCCTTCTATGGAACACTGCCACTGAGGCTAAAACAAGTTTACGTTAACGTAAATCAATAGTTGCTAGCAGTTGAAAAGCGTTGAAATGGTGTAACTTATTGATATTTATATTTAGAGGTCGATTATTAATTCTACAAACTATCGCCGATAGACCAAAGTTGTAATTGTATTGCCATAGCGAGAGTTGCTAGTTTGCACATACACCTTACGTTCAGGTAAGGCATTGGTAGCCCATAATCATAATAAGGGTACCGCCTTAGCCAGTACCGCATTCAGCACTACAACAATAAGAGGCTGTCACTCTATGAGTGCAAACGATGTCCTTCAGGACCTGTCCTCGAAACCCGAGGGCTGACCAAAGAGTTTCGCGGCTTTACTGCCGTGGACGACGTCAATCTTCAGGTGCAGGAAGGACATATACACGCGCTGATAGGGCCTAATGGCGCTGGAAAAACCACGGTATTTAATCTGCTGACCAAATTTTTGCCGCCTACCCGCGGCGATATTTTGTATCGTGGCAAGTCGATCACCAGCAAAAATCCAACGAAATTGCTCAGTTAGGCTTGGTGCGCTCATTTCAGATCTCGGCGGTGTTTGCCCACATGACGGCGCTTGAGAATGTGCGGGTAGCTCTACAGCGCAAGCTGGGTACCTCGTTTCACTTTTGGAAGTCTGAAAAATCCCTCGATCACCTTAACGAGCGCGCCCTTGAGCTGCTTGAAGAAGTAGGGCTGCGTGAATACGCCGATACCTTAACGGTAGAGATGCCCTACGGGCGTAAACGAGCCCTTGAGCTGGCCACGACGTTGGCGCTCGACCCCACCATGATGCTGCTGGATGAGCCGACCCAGGGTATGGGGGCGGAAGACGTTGACCGCATCGTGGCGCTGATTAAGCGTGTCTCTCAGGGGCGAACAGTGCTGATGGTAGAGCACAATCTGAGCGTTGTTAGCCGCCTGTGTGACCGAATTACCGTACTGGCGCGTGGGGCGGTACTGGCTGAGGGGATTACGATACTGTTTCCCGAAATCCATTGGTACGCGAAGCCTATATGGGCAGCGACGCCGCGGAAGAAGAGGGAGCCGCTGTATGAATACCGCCGAAGCCCAAGCGCCTGTTGAAAACACGCAAAGCCTGGAAATGTTGCGCGTTCAGGATCTACACGCCTTTTATGGCGAATCGCATATCCTGCACGGCGTCAATTTTGATGTGAAGCGTGGCGAGCTGGTAACGCTACTGGGGCGTAACGGTGCAGGCCGAAGCACTACGCTGAAATCGATTATGAACATGGTGGGGCGGCGCACGGGGTCTATCGTGATTAACGGCAATGAGACGTTAAACATGAAGCCGCACCATATTCCCCGGTTAGGTATTGGTTACTGCCCTGAGGAGCGCGGCATTTTTGCCAGCTTGGATGTGCATGAAAACCTGCTGCTCCCGCCTACCGTGCGTTCCGGCGGTATGAGCCTGGACGAAATCTACGCCATGTTTCCGAACCTCTACGAGCGGCGTAAAAGCCAGGGCACGCGACTTTCGGGTGGCGAGCAGCAGATGCTGGCCATGGCGCGCATTCTGCGTACAGGTGCTCGCATGCTACTACTCGATGAGATTACCGAAGGGCTTGCCCCAGTCATCGTACAGAAACTCGCTGAGGTGTTGGTTCAGCTAAAGGAGCGCGGTATGACCATTGTGCTTGTAGAGCAGAACTTTCGCTTTGCGGCGCCGCTGGCGGATCGCCACTTCGTGATGGATCACGGTCAGATTGTCGAAGAAATCAGCGCCGCGCAGCTGCCATCGCGGCGGGAACACCTCAACTCAATGCTAGGGGTATAACGCACCAGCAGACGCACCTAATGACATACTCGCCCACAATAACAATAAATGAATCATTCACTTGATAGATCGTTACACAACCGCTCAAGCACACCATAACAGCTGCATCCAACAGCTATATCACAACAACAAGGCCCCCAGGGCCAGGAGTCGAACATGACCTTTATGAAAAAAACGCTGACTGCCAGTATCGCCGTGGCGGCAGCTTCAAGCCTCGCTGTGTCCACCGCCCAGGCAGATATGAGCGATGGTGAAGTCCGTATTGGCTACCTGGCTGATATGTCCGGCACTTATCGCGACCTTGCAGGCCCGGGCGGCTTGACCGCCATGGAGATGGCGGTGGCCGATTTTGGCGGCAGTGTAAACGGTGCATCCATCGTTATTTCCAGTGCCGACGATCGCAATAGCGCTGATGTGGGTGCCAACACCGTGCGGGGCTGGATCGACCAGGATAATGTCGATATGGTCGGCGGCTTAGTGGCGTCTTCTGTGTCCATTGCGGTCACCAAAGTGCTGGAAGAGAACAATGGCCTGGGTATCGTCTCAGGCTCTGCGGCTTCCAGCATTACCAACGAGCACTGCACCCCTAACCATATTCACTGGGTGTACGACACCTACCCGCTGGCTAATGGTACTGCCAAGGCCGTTGTAGAGCAGGGCGGCGATACGTGGTTTATGCTGACCGCTGACTACGCGTTTGGCCATGCCCTGGAAGCCGATGTAACCAAAGTCGTTGAAGAGAGCGGCGGTGAAATTGTCGGCGGCGTACGCCACCCATTCCCCACCAATGATTTCTCATCTTACATTCTTCAAGCGCAGGGTTCTGGCGCGAAAATTGTTGGCCTGGCCAACGCCGGTGCCGACACCGTTAATGCCATCACCACGGCCAGCCAGTTTGGCCTGACACAATCCGGGCAGCAGCTTGCCGGTCTGTTGATTTTCTTGAATGACGTGCACGCCCTTGGCCTGGAAGCCACCCAGAACCTATTACTGACGACCGGCTGGTACTGGGACATGGATGAGCAGTCCCGCGAATGGGCACAGCGCTATTTTGATGAAGTGGGCCGCATGCCGACCATGGTTCAAGCGGGCATCTACTCCAGCACCATGCACTACCTGAAAGCCGTTGAGGCTGCGGGCACCGACGACCCTGAAACCGTACGCGCGCAAATGGCCGAAATGCCGGTTGAAGACTTCTTTGCCCGTAACGGTACCATTCGTGAAGATGGCCGCATGATCCACGATATGTACCTGGCCCAGGTAAAAACACCCGAAGAGTCTACCGGTGAGTGGGATCTTTACGAAATCCTCAGCACCATTCCCGCCGAAGAAGCCTACCGCCCGCTGTCTGAAAGCCAGTGCAAATTGGTGCAGAACTGATTTCCAGGCAGCGCCTGGATCAGATAGCAATCGCAAGTGATGTGTAGAGCCAGTTGGCGGCAAGTGGCCGCCAACTGCTTTACGGCGAGGAGAGTCGCGTTATGACGATGATATTCGGCGTGCCAATGGCCGTCTTCATGGGCCAGCTAACGCTGGGTCTTGTGAATGGCGCCTTTACGCACTGCTCAGCCTGGGCCTGGCGGTCATCTTCGGCCTGTTGAAGATCGTCAACTTTGCCCACGGGGCACAATACATGCTGGGGGCCTTCGCCGCGCTGTTAGGCTTTCGTTATTTGGGTATTAATTACTGGCTGGCGCTGTTTTTAGTGCCGCTCGTGGTGGGTGCCTTTGGTGTGCTGCTTGAGCGTTTTTACTGCGCAGAATCGCTCACTTAGACCACCTTTATGGGCTGCTGCTAACCTTTGGTTTAGCGCTGATTTTTGAAGGTACGCTGGTCAACTTCTTCGGGGTTTCCGGGGCGCGCTACGCAACACCTGAGATTCTTCAGGGTGGTTTGAATCTTGGCTTTATGTTCCTACCTACTTACCGCGCCTGGGTGCTGGTGGCGGCGTTGGCGATGTGCCTGTTCACCTGGTTCATGATCGAGCGTACGCGGTTGGGTGCTTACCTGCGTGCGGGGACTGAAAACTCGCAGTTGATGCAAGCCTTTGGCGTTAATGTACCGTTGTTGATCACGCTTACCTATGGCTTTGGCGTTGGCTTGGCCGCGTTTGCTGGTGTGTTGGCTGCGCCGCTCTATCCGGTTTCGCCGACCATGGGTTCGAGCCTTTTGATCGTGGTCTTTGCCGTGGTGGTGATCGGCGGTATGGGCTCGATTCTAGGCGCTATTATTACCGGTCTCTCCATGGGGATTATCGAAGGGTTAACCAAGGTGTACTACCCGGAAGCCTCTAATACAGTGATCTTTCTTGTCATGATCCTCGTGCTCATGTTGCGCCCTGCGGGGCTGTTCGGTAAGGAGGCATAAGCATGGCGGAATCTCAAACAATAGCGGCACCATCCGCCGTACTGGAACGTCAGAAGCGGGCTAAGTTGCGCCGTAATATGTTCTATCTGGCGCTGATTGTCGTTGGGTTGGTGGCACCATTCTTAGCCTACCCCGTATTCCTAATGAAGGTGCTCTGTTTTGCGCTGTTTGCCTGTGCCTTTAATCTGCTGCTTGGCTATGCGGGGCTACTCTCTTTTGGTCACGCGGCATTTCTGGCCACCGGTGGCTACGTAACCGGCTTACCTGTTGGCAAGCTACCCTGGGTTAACCCCAGAGCTGGGTATTATGGCGGGCACACTGCTGGCAACCTTGTTGGGTGCGCTATTTGGGGTGCTCTCCATTCGCCGCCAGGGTATCTATTTCGCCATGGTAACGCTGGCGCTGGCGCAGTTGATGTTCTTTGTTTACATCCAGGCGCCCTTTACCGGCGGTGAGGATGGGTTGCATGGCGTGCCCCGTGGCGAACTGTTTGGGGTGATCAGTCTGCGCAGCAATCTAGCGATGTACTACTTCGTCTTCGTGATCTTTCTGTTTGGCTACGCTCTGATTCAGCGCACGGTGCACTCGCCGTTTGGTCAAGTGCTAAAAGCGATTCGTGAAAATGAGCCCCGGGCAATCTCGCTGGGTTACAACACTGATGCTTATAAGCTGGTGGCGTTTGTCATCTCCGCGGGTTTGGCGGGCTTGGCGGGCTCGACCAAAACCGTGGTTTTTCAGCTGGCTTCATTGACCGATGCCCACTGGCATATGTCCGGTGAGGTAATTCTGATGACCTTGCTAGGAGGAGTGGGCACCTTGCTGGGCCCGTTAATGGGGGCAGGCATAGTGGTCAGCCTGCAGCATCTCCTGGCGCAGTCGCCGCTGGGCAACTGGGTCAGCGTGATTTTGGGCATCATCTTTGTAGTCTGTGTGCTCAGCTTCCGCAGCGGCATCATCGGTGAGCTGGACAAGATGTATCGCAAAAACTTTAAGTAGCCGTTTGTAATAGCGGTTTTAAAGAGTAGGTTTTAAGAGCGGCTGCTCTGTGCCGTACTCATTGATTCTTCCCGTTGGGTGCCGTTTGGCACCCTTTTTTTATCCAAGCCTTTTAGGTTTAAGTTTTTTTAGGTCTAAGCCTAAGGTCGCAAGCGCTGGTATGTTGCTTGTGGTCGAGTAAATAGATAAGTTAACGTAAACGTCAATTATAACGACAACAGCAGTGTGCTCGCACATTAGCGGAGATACGCCATGAATTTTGAGCTCAATGAAGACCAGGTTGCCTTTGCCGATATGGCGCGGGCCTTTGCCCAGAATGAGTTGGAGCCCCACGCCGCCGAGTGGGATCAGACCTCGTTTTTCCCTGTCGATGTGATTCGCAAAGCGGGCGAGCTGGGCTTCTGCTCCCTTTATGCCCCCGAGAGCGTGGGCGGGTTAGGCCTTTCACGTCTGGATGCCAGCATCATTTTCGAACAGCTCTCTATGGGTTGCACCTCTACCACCGCTTATCTAACCATTCACAATATGGTCACCTGGATGCTGGCGGATTTCGGTACGTCGGAAGCGGTAGAGCAGTGGGGCGCAAGGCTGGCCACGGGTGAGCTGCTGGGCTCCTACTGTTTAACCGAACCCAATTCAGGCTCCGACGCCGCCTCGCTGAAAACCACCGCCAAGCGCGATGGCGACCATTACGTATTGACCGGCAGCAAGATGTTTATTTCCGGTGCCGGGAGCACCGATTTTCTGGTGGTGATGGCGCGCACCGGCGGTGAGGGCGCCAGCGGCGTCTCGGCGTTTGCCGTGGATGCCAAGAGTGATGGCATTAGCTATGGGCGCAAGGAAGAGAAAATGGGCTGGAACAGCCAGCCCACGCGTATGATCACCTTTGAAGAGGTGCGAGTACCCGCCAATCATTTGCTGGGCAACGAAGGCGATGGTTTCAAAATCGCCATGAAGGGCCTAGACGGTGGGCGCATTAATATCGCCACTTGCTCAATTGGCACCGCCCAGCAGGCGATTAACAAAGCGCGGGAGTATATGCTGGAGCGCAAACAGTTCGGCAAGCGCCTGGCTGATTTTCAGGCGCTGCAGTTCCGCTTAGCGGATATGGTCACCGAGCTGGTCGCTGCACGGCAGCTGGTACGCATGGCCGCTACCAAGCTGGACGCTGGCCACCCCGACGCGCCCACTTACTGCGCCATGGCCAAACGCTTTGCTACCGATGTAGGTTTCAAGGTGTGCGACGAAGCGCTTCAACTTTACGGTGGCAACGGCTATATCAAGGAGTACCCCATGGAGCGCTACGTGCGCGATACCCGGGTACACCGGATTCTGGAAGGCACCAACGAAATCATGCGGCTGATCATCTCCCGTCGGGTGCTGGCAGATGGCGCCACCGAGCTGTAAGAGGATAAGGAATGCCAATGAGCAGCGTACTGTTTACCGAACACCCCACCCAAGACGGCCACGTAATTGCCGAGGTGAAGCTCAATGCTGAGCGCTCGCTGAACGCATTAACGCTTGAAATGTGTGAAGAGATGTTGCCCCGCCTGCGCGCCTGGGCCACCGACGAGCGCGTGGTGGCGGTGCTGCTGGATAGCGCAGGTGAAAAAGCGTTTTGTGCCGGTGGCGACGTGGTGAATCTGTATAAAACGATTACCGGTGAAGGCGACCCCAGCTTCCCCGAACGCTTTTTCGAGACCGAGTATCGGCTCGATTTTCTTTACACCTACCCCAAACCGGTGATCTGCTGGGGCAACGGCATTGTGATGGGCGGTGGTATGGGGCTATTAAGCGCCAGCAGCCACCGGGTAGTGACGGAGACCTCACGCTTGGCCATGCCGGAAGTAACTATCGGACTCTACCCGGATGTAGGCGCCAGCTGGTTTTTAAACCGCCTGCCCAACGGCGCAGGGCGCTTTTAGCCATGACCGGCGCCCAAATCAATGCCCCAGATGCCGTTCACCTTGGCTTGGCTGACCGCTGTATTGCCAGCCACCACCGTGATGCCCTGCTGCAGCAGTTGACCGACGCGCGCTGGGGCGCCGGTGAAAATACCGATGCCAACGGTGTGGTTAACCGCATTATGCGGGAGCTTGAGCAAACATCGCAGCCGGTATTCGCCGAGCTGGAAGCGCCCGTTTACCAACACTCTCCGCTGATTCGTGAGTTGATGGATCACGACAGCGTAGAACAATTGTCGCCGCCATTACGGCGGTAAAAGCGACAATAAGTGGTTTAGCAAAGCCCAGCAAACGCTGGCCCACGGCAGCCCTGTCTCTGTTAAGTTAATCGATGAGCAGCTAAAGCGGGCCAAGCATATGTCGCTGGCAGAGGTGTTCCAATCCGAAATGTCGCTCTCGGTGCAGTGCTGCCGCCACCGTGAGTTCCCCGAGGGTGTGCGCGCACTGCTGGTCGATAAAGACGGGCAACCGAACTGGACGTATCCAGACGTGGCCTCGGTAGAGGAAAGCTTTATCAACGAGCTACTATCTTCTGCATGGTCGCAAAATCCGCTGGCGGATCTACGCTAATATAATCTTCCCATTACCGGCTAATAAGGATAATAAAATGAACACCATCGCATTTATCGGCCTGGGCAATATGGGCGGCCCCATGGCTGCCAACCTAGTAAAAGCAGGCTTTGACGTGCGCGCCTTTGATCTTTCTCAAGAGGCGCAAGAGATCGCCAAAGCGAATGGCTGTGAAGTGGCTTTCTCGGCCCAGGAAGCTGCCACCGATGCCGACTTTATCATTTCAATGCTGCCCGCCGGAAAGCATGTGCGCGGGCTATATATTGAAGACGATGCGCCGCTGTTTGAAGTGATCAAGCGAGGAGCGCTGGTCATCGACTGCTCTACCATTGACGGTGCCACTGCCCGAGGCGTTGCTGAAGAGGGCGAGAAGCTGGGTATCGGCTTTGTCGATGCGCCGGTTTCCGGTGGCGTGGGCGGCGCTCAAGCGGGCACCTTGACCTTTATTGTGGGCGGCAGCGAGGTCGAGTTCAGGCTGGCCAAGCCGGTGCTGGAAGCCATGGGCAAAAACATCTTCCACGCCGGAGATCACGGCGCAGGGCAGGTGGCCAAAGTCTGCAACAACATGCTGCTCTCTATCCTGATGGCGGGCACCTGCGAAGCGATCAATATGGGGGTTAAAAACGGCCTGGATCCCGCGGTGCTTTCCGAAATCATGAAGCAGAGCTCCGGCGGTAACTGGGCGCTCAATGTTTACAATCCCTACCCAGGCGTCATGGAAAACGCACCGGCCTCCAAAAACTACCAGGGCGGCTTCCAAGTCGACCTAATGATCAAAGACTTAGGCCTCGCCATGGATGTCAGTCAGCAAAGCGCCTCCGCAGTCCCCATGGGCTCCGCCGCCCGCTCACTCTTCACCCTGCATAAAGCCAAAGGCAACGGTAAACTCGACTTCTCTAGCCTGATGCAGTTCTATCAGGATAAAGAGGGTGAATCGTGAGGTGTGAGGAGTAAATGGTGAGGCGGGCGGGGTTTTGTAGAGCGTGGTAACGAGTTTTGCGAGGAACGAGCAACACGAGGCACCCGCGGGAGGGCGGCACAGCCGCCCCAGCTATCCCACCAAAGCCACAGCTTGTCTCCGACCTCAAGGGCGGGCAAACTTAAAGAAACTGCTCATATACAAGGACTACCATGATCACGCTTTGGGGCCGCAACAACTCCACCAACGTCAAAAAGTGCGCTGGGTGCTAGAAGAGCTGGAACTACCGTTCGAGCAGATCCAGGCCGGGCTTGAGCACGGGGTAAATAACACGCCGGAATACCTGGCGATGAACCCCACCGGCCTAGTGCCGCTACTTAAAGATGACGCCACCAACAGCGTGCTGTGGGAATCCAATACGATTATTCGCTACCTTGCCGCCCAGTATGGGCAAAGCAAGCTATGGATCGAAGCCACCGCCGAACGGGCGCAGGCAGAAAAGTGGATGGATTGGTCGAACAGCACCCTGTCACCCAGGCACCGCACGATCCTGATGGGCTATGTCAGAACCCCACCTGAAAAACGCGATCACGCCGCTCTTGAAGCGGGTAGGGAGGCGTGTGAAGAGCTGTTGGAGTTGATGGATAACGTGCTGGCAAAGCAAGCGTTTTTCTCGGGCAATGCATTTGGTCTGGGCGATATTGCCGTTGCCCCTTTATCTACAACTTATGGCATATCGGCTTAACCTGGCAGCCGCGCCCTAATTTAGAGCGCTGGTATCAACAAATCGCCGAACGCTCCGCCTACCAAAAAAGTGGTGGTGATTCCGGTTACCTGATATTTGAATCTGAATGAGATAAGTGCGCTTGTGGCGCGCTCTAAATGATTGGCTAGGAAGAGTTTTTTATGTAGCGCGTGGTAACGAGTAGCGAGCGCAGCGAAGCTGCCCTTGTTATCACGCACGCAACTCAATTCAATTCAGACACTACTCATTTTTCCATTTGATCTGAAATTCAATTTCCTCTTCATCATCTGAGCGTTCGTGTTCAATGGTGAATTCGGCGCGAACGGGGACGTAGATGCGCTCGCCTGCAATCTGAATATCGAAACGTTCCCCGTTCTCGATGGCATCAGCCAGTCGTCTTAGCTTGGCCACAAAATCGGCCTTCGGATAGCCTTTCTCTATGTCCCTCTCTTCTTTGGATCCCATTTGCTTCTCCTGGGTAAAGTCATTAATGCCGACGCCTACGGTGAATCAGGCTCGTATCCAGTCTAGCAGGTGAGCCGCACATATAACGGGTGACCTTTCCTCAATGACGAAGAGTGCCTAAATAACTCACTTCTATCTCCGCCAACTCATCATCCAACCCCTGCAACACCTCACACCCCAACCCATGCCGCTCCGCACTCTCAATCAACGGCCCCAATATCGCCCCGCGCTCAGTGAGGCGTTTGGCCTCCACATCCTGCAACATCGAGGCTTTATTATTGGCGGTGTTCTCCACCACCTGCCATACCAACGCCAACCACGCATCACCACCCTGGCCATCATTGGGCGGCTGAATGCACTCGGCTAACATAATCGCCGCGACTTCCTTTACCACCGCCGCCACACGACCCGCATAAGCTTCACCGCGCAACTCCCCGTTACGCACACCGTTCAACGCCACCAGCGGATTAATTGCCGCGTTCACCGCCAGCTTCTGCCACAAGCGTTGGCGAATATCATCCACCTTGGTGGCGGCAAGCCCAGCCTGGGTTAACGTTTGCGCCAATTCTTTAGCCAGCGCACCGTGCTGGTTATGCAAATCACCAACAAAAGTATGCCCACGCCCCGCATGCACCACGCCATCATCACCCGTTAAGTAAGCGCCTTCAGTGGTGGTCGCGCATAACACCGGCCCAGACCATGCCTGAGTAATACGCGGCTGCGCCAAAAAACCGTTTTGCCACAGCACTAGCGGGGTAGAAGGGGCATACAGCCAGTAATGCCAGCCAGCGCCGACTCCGCCACCATGGCTTTGGTAGTGATATGTAGAAAGGCAGGCGGTTCAGGCGGGGTTGATGCCAGTTGAGCTATCGTCAACGAGTTTAACGGCAGCACGCGCTGTTCGCCCTCCGGCGTGGTAATCATCTGCCGCGCAGGCAGCGCACGGCGACCGAGTAGCGTAGTGGCCGCTATGGGTGAAAGCGAATGGGCCAGTAGCCGGCCAATGGCGCCCGGGCCGAGTATCCAATGGGTAGTCATATCAAGCATGTACTCTACAGCGGCGTTGCCGCCAAGCTTACCGCGTTTGTTTTAGAGGCGCGAAGATGAAAAAAAGCCGAGCAAAGGGGACTAATGGCTAGTGACGGTGGTAAACAATGTCTGATAAGTTTGATGCTAAGTGAATTTGGTGGGTGAAGTGTCGATGCGTGACGGCGTGTGATGTCCGAGGTTGTCATGAGGCATTATTAAATGGCTGCTTTCGACCCTGAGCGGACATTGCCGTAACAGGCAGCAGGTGCGAGAGTTCTGGTCATACGGCCTAATGAAAATTTATATCTTATAAGATCATAGGCCCGGGATAATTGGGCAGGCTGCATTTGCTGGAGAAAAAACCAGCACATTCATCCAGTAAAAGAATGGGCAGCCTAATATCTGTTAGCCAGCATTCCTAGTCGACCTAAATGGAGTATTGAAGGTGTGGAAGACATTGAGTTGATTGTTGCCATCGTGGCTGGTTTGTTTTCCCTGTTAGGCGGTTTCCTGGGCGCCTTTCTAACTCGCCGAACAGAATATGAAAAGTGGCTTCGGCAACAGCGAAGCATCGCGTTCGCGGGGTTCATAAGCCATTTGAATCAGTTTCGCAAAGCGGCTGTAGATATTCTCTACGATACGAGCCTTGATCAAGAAGACAAGGACATGGCTATTACTGAATGTTTTTATGAGCTTAATAGCCAGGAACATATCGTGAGGTTGTATCTGACAGGTAGCACCCGGGAAAGGTTTTCAGAGCTAAAGAGCGAGATTTGGAGTGCCTATTCTCCAGCGGTTAATCAAACGACGCGTTTGAAAACGTTGAAAAATGCGACTTCTGAGATCCAAGAAATATTTGAGGGAGCTCTACATGGTTAACAATCGCAGGCACAGCGACGGCTTTTCCATTGCGGCTGCGCCTCCATTACAAAGCCGCGCGTGCTGCGGAGTTAAACGTCATTGGCTAAGTTCCGAAATCGAATAGAGAATAGAATTCAGATTATGAGTATTGAGTTTCTTGAAAACGATCTAGATAGGGTTAATTACTTAAGTAATTTGCTAACAGATCATGCTACAGGCGGGTCTGCTGATGAGGGTGAATATATGCAGCTCCGCCACGAGCTGCTAAAGAATACAACACTGGCACCCATGCTCCCAGAATGGCTAAAGCTTCATCGTAGCTTGGGATCATTTTGGGGCTTTATAAAGAACCAATACGGCACCTATGCAGAAAGAAGAACATATATATCTGAACAGTTTTCAGGAGTATGTAACTATTTGGAGTTTGGGCAAAACTTAGCCAAGCCTGCACTACCAAAACCCCAATTATTTCAACAGCCTATCGCTGCTCCTGAAAACACGGTTTTTAACTCAGTGGTCAAAAGAATAAGGTTTTTATCGTACACGGACGTGATAATGAAGCTAAGCAGGAAGTCGCACGTTTTATTGATAAAATTGGCTTAATACCGATTATTCTTCACGAACAAGCTAGTGGTGGAAAGACGATAATTGAAAAATTGAGCACTACAGTGAAGAAGCAGGATACGCCATTGTCTTATATACCGCTTGTGACCATGGTCGAGGCATTCATGAAACAAAAGTTCATCCCAAGCAAAGAGCCAGACAAAATGTAGTATTTGAACATGGTTATTTAATGGCAAAGCTTGGTCGTGAAAACGTTTGTGCATTGGTTAAGGGAGAAATTGAAACACCGAACGACATTAGTGGTGTGGTGTACGCTCAACTAGATTTTTCAGGTGCCTGGAAAACTGAAATAGCTAAGGAACTCAAGGTCAGTGGATACACTATCAAAGAGTTTTTCTAGCTCAGTGGAAGAACCGTTCAAAAAGCGCAATCACGCGGATCAAATATTGTTGCGCTCCAATTTGCCTGGTGTTGCGGGCGTTATATGCTTCCAAGAATTGAGGTTCTGAGTGACTAGGGAAAAGTTTCAAAGAGTAAATTCCAAGATTGAAGCGAATAAACAAGAAATTCGCGCCATCAAGGATGAACTAAAACCCAGAAAGCCAAGACTGCCGGTAAAAGTCAAGAATCGAGAGCTGATCGTTAGAAAGCCGAAGATTGTTGCAGATTTGCCCAGCAAGGTTGTTCTTACTGACTCTACATGGCAGTTCGTTGAAATATATCTCCGATCCCAAGGGCAAAATGAAGCACTTTTCTTTTGGGAGCAAGCTCGAAACTTTTACGAATCTACCAGAACGCTCAGTCTTGTATCAAAGCCCTTAACCGCATACTACTGCTTCCTAAATGCTACCAAGGCCCTACTTGAGGTCAAGAATGTTGGTTATGACCTTGCCCATGGAGTAACAGGAAAGAGGGTCGATGGTCATATTCGAATTCAAAATGAAGTTGTTAGAATTTCAGCCTGCAGGTGTTGTTTCGGGATTAGGTGTTTATTTGGGCGAAACTGTACCTGCAGGAGGTGAAGAATTCAGCCTGAAAAATATACTATATAATATTCCCTATATTCATCGGGCTTTTACTATTACAGATAGTAGTAGAGCAGAGTTATTTATACCCATTTTGGAGCCACGTTTTGTCTACGATAAGTCAGAAAAAAAGGCTTGGCTGGAAGTTCAGCTTGAAGCTGAGCACTCAAATGCAAGAACGCTAGGTAGGCTGACCGGTTACAGTTTAGATCCAGTTTATGACAATAGTGTATCCTATACCTTGAGAAGAAACAAAAAATTTAAATGGGAAGTAAACAATGGTGTTCCAACAGAAGAAAGCTTAGTTAAACTCCAGATATATCATAAAAGTCGCCGGAGAGAACTTAGATATATCTACAGCTCCAATGCGCTTTGGTACATAAAGAGAAAAGATCTGCATAATCATATTATTGACAAAAGCACTCTTACCCTAACAATTGCAGCTATGCATCGACTAAGTGAGTTGTCGAGGTATAACCCTCAAACTCTTAGCAAACATCTTGAAAAAGATGCAAGCTGGTTGCTTACGGAGTTTATTAATAAGTCTATATACCAATTTATTGACCAAATATCCTCAGAAATCACGGGCAATGATTTCCAGAGTGACTGGTTTTAGAGACTAATGCATATAACAAGTGCAGGCACGGCGACGCCCACTATATTGCGCCTTCGGCTCCATTCCATGGGCGCGCATGCTGCAAGCGTTAGATGAAGGATAATTATGATTCAGTTTCTTGCGGACAATATTGATCAACTGGATCTAGCTTTAGATCAATTAGCCGTTTGTGATCGAAATTTCGATCGATTTGCGTTGATGCTTGTGGATAACGTAGTAGAACTTACGCTGCATCGTTTCATACAAGACAGGGCGAATGAGAATGAAATGTGGGGACGTTTTAGCGAGCCAAAGCATGATCCAAAACTAATCCAGAAAGGGCTAGATCAAAACTTCGATGGTAAGGCTAAAGTGGCTCGTAATCTCGGACTTTTCGATCAGTCTCTGTGCGAATCCATTCTTCATCTCCACTCATATAGAAATTCGTCCTATCATCAAGGTTTAAGGCACGAAGCTATATTACATTCCCTTGCAATTTTCTACTTTAAATGTGCTTGTGAAGTGTTAAAAGCGTATGAGCCGCAAATGTGGGGCTGGTCAAGCAACGATAAAATTTCATATAGGGCTAAAAAGTACTTAGGTAATATCGGGTTCATGAACCGCAAAACAGCCTTTCACGCTGCATACGTGAGGCTCAGTGAAGTAGTCTCTTCAATGGAGAACACGCTAATTCACGATTTGACCGAAGATATGCGGTCAACCATTGATTCCACTGATTATGCAATAAACTTCTTGTCTACTGACGGTCCAGACGATAAAAATCGAGATCAAGTGGTTGTTGATTCACAAGCATGGCCTTTCGCTTTTACCGATGAGGGTAAAAGATTCGCTCATGAGGGCGGGTGTTCTAACCAAACAGTAGGGTGTCTTGTTAACTGGCTCATAGCGAATTATAACTGGCCCGTACCAGCTGATCCAATTCCAAGCTGGATGTCTCGGCTTAACTCTCTGTCTAAAGAGAAGGAAGAGCATAAAGCTTTAAAGAAATATTGTGATTTTATGAGGCAGACAGAAGATATAAGGTCGAAGATTGATGAATCTGCATTTCAACTTGATGGACATATTCAGCAGCAAATTGACATCATGCGTGGCAAGTAATCATCTGAACACTGTTATGCGTCCGGGTATACTATGGAAGAACTATCTAGAAAGTTGAGCGACATAGATACGCTAGAAACATGGAAAGATCATGTTCAAGGCTTTTCTAGGCCTGAAGTGGCAGAGGCTTATGAGAGAGCGCAGCCTCTATGGGTTCATAGGATGATTTGTGAGAACAAGCTCTATTTACACCCTGATGTAATTGAGCAGCTTGAGCGGCAAAGCTGGATTCCAAATGATCTGCATAAGCGGATGATATGGGCTAGCCTCATAGCTTCTGATGAAAGCCCAAATAGCAAGAAGAGAATGTACAAGATAAAGGATAGCCTTATCATAAAGTATGGTAAGGATTGGTGGGAAGATGTTTATTCCCGCCTTAAGCATGTGTACGCAGCTAAAGAAAGAATAAAGAAAATTCACTCTGGGCCAGCGGTGTCAGCCTTTATTACTAATACATTCATTGGTTCAGAAGCCGCCAATGACGAACGAATTAAAGCGCTAAAAATGATTCCACGTTCATGATGC
This sequence comes from Vreelandella olivaria, assembly GCA_004295565.1. Lineage (GTDB taxonomy): Bacteria > Pseudomonadota > Gammaproteobacteria > Pseudomonadales > Halomonadaceae > Vreelandella > Vreelandella olivaria. The sequence continues at coordinate 1,983,097 of AP019416.1, forward strand.
GCATAACAAGGCGCTGCAAGGGAAAAAACTACGCTCCACTAATTTGTGGATCGCTGCGCTCACTTTACCACAAATTAGCTCCGCTCCGTTTTTCCTCTGAGCGCGGCGCTATATCAGAGATACCTAAAAGACAGCTCCTGGCCGATAACGGCAACCCAGCTAGGGCCAGCAGAGTCAGCCCCAGCAATCAATGAGCATCAGGATCGTTCACAAGGTCTCCAGGTCATGGCAACCCCGGGCATTGAACCCCAAATCACGACGAGGCTCAGCTCGGCGGCCCTTCGTGACCAGGCACGAAACCGCCCAGCAGGCGGTCGATTTCCTTGGCAGGCATCGGACGGTAGAAGAAGAACCCCTGGACGAGGTCGCAATGCATTTCGCGAAGCAATGACAACTGTTCAGCGTTCTCGACGCCCTCGGCCACCACCTCCAATCCCAACCGATGACCGATGAAGATGGCACCCTCCATGATGGCCCTATCCTTCGGCTGTGTGGGCGCGTCGTGGATGAAGGAGCCATCGATCTTCAGGGCGGTGGCTGGAAAGTGCTTGAGGTAGCTCAGGGAGGAATAGCCCGTCCCGAAGTCGTCGATCGCAATATGAAAACCGCGATGATAGAGGCGCCGCAGATCCTCGAGGACGGTCTCGTCGGCTTCGATCAGGACACTTTCGGTCAATTCGATGCCGATATCCCGCGGGCCTAAGCCGTGACGCTGCAGCGAGTCCTCGAAGCTCTTGAGGGCATCGGGACGCACCAGTTGACGACCCGATACATTGATGTCGAGGCGGTGCTGATGAAATCCCTTGGCACGCCATTCCACCTGCTGGCGGCAAGCCTCTTCGATGACCCAGTCGCCCAGATGATGGATCAAACCGGAACGTTCGGCCAGCGGGATAAACTCGGCAGGCGAGATCGTCGGGCCCTCGGCAGGCTCCCCAGCGTATCAAGGCCTCGAGATTCTCTATTCGCCCACTGGCCGCCGAGACCTGGGGCTGGTAGTGGAGGGTGAATTCACCGTTATCCAGGGCTTCCTCGAGTCGCGCCGAGAGATAGTGCTGGCGAACCAGCTCATCATGGAGCTTCTGTTGGAAGAAGCGAACAGCACCCCGACCATCCAGTTTGGCACGATTCTTGGCAACATCGGCATTACGGATCAATTCGCGTGACGATTCACCATTCTCGGGAAGAGTGCCACGCCCAGGCAGGCCGTGACCTGACGCTCCCCGACCATCCAGGGCGAAAGGTTCCCGAAAGACATTCTGGACATGACGAACGACCCGTCTGACATCGGAGTCCAAGTGGACGCCGGGAAAGGCCAGCACGAATTCATCGCTAGAGACACGAGACACCAGGTCGGTGACTCGCTGGCGCTCTCTCAGTCGCCGAGTCAGCTCAACGAGCAGACGATCACCCTGATCATAGCCAAGGGCATCATTGATCTCGACGAAGTGATCGATGTCCAGGTAGATGGTTGCCAGGCCATTGCCCTGGCGTCGACAGGCATCCAACAGACTGTCCAGGTCGACCTCGAAGGTCTGGCGGTTAGGGAGATGGGTGAGCCTGTCGAAATGGGTGGCGAATTCCAGGTCACGGTGGGCGCGCTTTTGGTCGGAAAGATCGACATCCACGCAGAACATCAAGGGGGAGTCGGTATGCTCATTGAGCATCAGATGCTGCGAAAAGACCGATACCAGTTCACCGGTTTTGTGCTTGAGTTCGAGTTCCTCGGCGGGTATATCGACCCCTTCTTTGATCCAGGCACCATGCGCCTGGATCACTTCGTCACGCATGAAGGCAGGAATGATCAGATCTTCCAGTAACTGTCCCAGGGCTTCCGCAGCGGTATAGCCATAGAGACGAGTGCTACCCTCATTCCAGTAAATCACTCGCCGATCGCGATCATACCCCTGAACCGCCACCTTCGGCAGACTCTCCAACAGGGCGCGGAATCGCTGCTCACTCTCCAGATACTGGCGACGTACTAACTCGACTTCTTCCTTGCCGGCGTCATGCGAATCGATGCCATTCGTTAAAGGTGTTTTAGATACCTTCGATACGAGCTTACTGGAAAACTTTCTACGGTTCTCCTTAAGGCGTTCCGAATCTCTGTGATGTCGGGAATCGCTGGCAGTCATGGGATCCACTTAAAGAAAAAAACACTGTTAAGAGCGACCATAATGGCAACGTTAGGCACATTGTCGTGATTATCCTACACCTATCTGTAGGAGATAACCTACACATATACGTCACCAGCGGCCTGATCCTTTTTAACATAATTACTCGTTTTAAGAACATTTCTTTGACATATCCTTGCAAATCTTTTCATTTTCCTTCTGTTGGCCGCAATGTTTACACCGGCAACACCGGGCAATTTCGCCCAGTTAACAGGAGAATACCCACATGCAACTAGATACTCTCAAGCAAGGTTTCGACCTCACCTCCTTGCCTGCCAATTCACTCGCCGATTATTGGAATCCGGGAGTGCTCGAGGCGCTGAGGCAACAGGATTGGGCAAAAACCGATATTCGGGAGCGAATCGATCTGACCGCCTGGCAGGGGTTTACCGCTGACCTGCCGCGCGATCCCTATGTCAATCAGCGATGGAAGCGGATGTCATGGCTCGCCCTGAATGATCAGGGAGATGTTGAGGATATGGGCCAATGCCCCATGGCCCAGGGAGGGGCCTTCAACGATGCGGAAAGCATGGCGGATCGCCTGCGGTATTATGATCCGCTGACTCGGGAATTCATGGCACGCCCCGATGTGAAGGCCTTCGTTCGCGCCTGGGCAAGGCTTTGGAGTATCGGTGCGCACGAACCCATTCTGATGCAAATCACCGGGGTTCGCGGAGAAGGCAGCGTCGACCCCCTTCAGGGGCAGGGGATTCATGCCGATGGCTGCAAGGCTCTGAGCATTGTGGTTCTCAATCGAGAGAACGTGGCGGGGGTGAAAACCACCTTTACGCAGACAAGGCTGGAACGCAACCCTTGGTCGATATCACCCTGGATCCGGGTGATATCCTTCATCTGCGCGATGACCGGCTATTCCACAGTGTCGGCGGGATCGAACAGCTCGACAGCAAGGCACCCTTCGAGCGGTTCATTATCATCATCAACAGTCGCTTCGTGGACGACTTCCAGAACCGGATGTTGCGTCGCTTCTTCCCGGAAGCGATCCTCAATGGGAGCTACTGATACTCTCGGTACTGACACTCTCGGCATATGGAGAACCTAGCAACACCAACGCCCCCGGAACTCCGGGGGCGTCTTATTGTGCGCCTGACTGGCGATGTTCCCGCCGGTGGTGCTGGGAGTGAGATCAGGGAGCGATGCGGGTACTGGCATCGGTAAAGCCGATCAGCGAAATATCTATGTCCATGCGTTCACCGCGTGGACTAATCATGCTGAGGGTTGCCGTATTGCCACTGCGGAGTTGCTGCAACATCGACGACTCAATGGGCACGTCAGCACGGCACCCTTGCTCCTGGCATACCTGATAGGGGAACTGGACTGGCTCACCGTTATCAACACTGAATTGCAAACCCGGGGCCAGACGTACCCCCAGCGGTACGAAAAAAGCTCATCACCGGGTCATCGATCTGGGGCGGGTAGTCGAGAACTACCTGCATCAAGGGCTGGTCGCTGTCAGGTTGAGTGATCAATTGCGACATTGCACAAGGGCTCGGGCCCTCGGCGTTACGCTGGCAACGAACTTCCCAGTCCTGGAACGACTCGGTGGTGAAATCATTACCGGAGGCTGCCCCCGGTTGTTGTTGGCTGAAAGCATGGGGAGACAACGCCAAGAGCGATAGTAGCCCCATTCTGCATAGTTTTTGAGTAAGGTTTTGAGTAAGAGTGTTTGGCATTGGCGTAACCTCCTGTTGGTTCGCTGATGGTGGATAATGATACTTACCATGCCTGCTTGTTCGCTTGAGGTCGAGCCCTTGGTGTACGAAAGCGTGGTTGGGCGGTTTACCTTCCTCTCCACCCAGTCTTCCTGAGCGTTTTTTTATTTAAGAAGTAGGGCGGTTTGAACGCTCTCAAGGCTGCTTTTTATCCTGACGATATAAATATGACATTATGCCTTGAGCAATAGTCAGATATATCCAGGCTTTATTTATATGCCCGCTTACCTGTGCAGTTTTTTATTGGCGTGGTGTGTATATTGGTCAATTAAAAGTGGAAGGCAAGAGGGTGAAGGGGCTGGTTGAAATTCTGTAAGGTAACAAAGTTTTTGTTCTATCATAAGCTATGCCTAACACTACTGCATTTTGCTATTAACCCTAGCAGAGGGCGGTAGTGCTTAGGTAGGCTCGCTTAGTTTCCTAGTACGTTGGTTTCGCTTTTCTTTGTTGATTTAGCCGCTTTCTTTTCTTTGGCTGTTAGAAGGGGTTTCTTTTTAGTGTCTTTTTTACTGTCTTTTCCTTTGCTCATGCTATTTGCCTCTATTACTTCATTATTTGACCCATTAAGCTGTAAAAAACCAGCTTCCGAGAGCTGATGTTAGCGCATAAAGTGTCGACGCGCATTGTATATAGTTCATACCCTGCTAAAACGTAAAAGCTGGCCCCACCCTAGCCTGTAGTGCACTGGTGTGGCTGGCTGGCCTGGATGTCATCAGCCTCTTTTAATCGGCTTCAAGCCAAATATTCATTTTTCCAGGTGGCGGGGCAACTCACTGCGTTGCCCACCTCTGCTTGAGCCACGTTATTCGGTGCCCGAACTGCTCTCTTCCGGCTCTAGCTGCCCACGCCGCTGCAGCCAGTGCATCACGATCCAGCACAGCGCTGCCCAGCTCGCCCCGGCCGTCCAGCCGGCAAGTACATCGGTTGGCCAATGAACGCCGAGATAGACGCGGCTTATGCCCACCAGCAGGGTCAACAATATCGCCAGTATCAGCAGGTAAGCCTTCAGCCTCAACGCGGGCTGTACGCGAATGAGTAGCGCGGCCAGGGTGAGGTAGGTTACGGCAGACATCATTGAGTGGCCGCTGGGAAAGCTCGCGGTGTAGACCATGGCTTCATGGGGCACGAGATCCGGGCGAGGGCGATCAAAGCCCAGTTTCATTACGGTGCTGAGTAGTATGCCGCCGGGCACCGCGATTGAGGCGAAGAGGGCCGCGCGATAGTGTCTGGCAAGTAACAGGTAGCCCAGGGCACCCAATGTGATGAGTACCAGCACGCCGACACCGCCCAGTGCGGTGAAGTCGCGGCCCATTTCCTCAACCCAGCCCGGCCCGATCGGGTCGCTAAGATCTGCGGGGTTGCGAAGGGCGAGCAGCAGGCTCTCATCGATGCTATGGGTGTCTCCCTCGATAACTTCGTCGGCCAGCGCGACGAACCCCAAATCCCACCGGAAACTACCGCAACGCATAACAGCATCGCTAGTTCATAGCGGCCGAGCCGAGCCAGTAGGGAAAAGCTTTTGTGCCCAACTTTCCTGAGTTTTTCATGGTGTTTCATTTGCAACTCCTTTGCTTTGATAAGTGATAAGCAGCGTCGATTCTGACGGCCTTATTGTGCCTGGGTTATCAATGGCGCGGAAAACCGCTTGCCTCTATAGCAGGATAGTCAGGCATTGTCGCCGAAGGTCTTGCGCCAGTCGCAGGGACTGACCTGATGGCGCTGCCTGAAATGTTGCCGAAACGAAGTCGCTGTGTCTCATTCGTGAGCCTGATCATCCTGTGTGATTCTTGCAACCATTTGATAATACGGGTAATTCATAACCTATGTTAGGTTAGTCAGGTAAGCAAATGTTTTAGAATAAGGCGAATAAACCATTTGCCTAAGAGGTAACAGAGTGTCTCTCATCGATACAGTAGTGATGCGGGGCCTTAGTACCCAAGGCGTGCTGTCTCCAGAAGACAAAGCGCTATTACTGAGCCTTGAGCTCAGCCCTAGGTATATGTCAGCTAGCGAGGTGATATGGCAGGAGAGCGAGGATGCTGATCTGTTCTGCGTGGTCAAGGAGGGCTGGGCATATTCATATCGCAACTTGAAAAATGGTTCAAAACAGATCCTCAAGTTCTACCTTCCTGGCGATATAATCGGCATTCGCGATTTTGGCTTCACCCGCCGCCTGGCAAGTGCGGCTATGATCAATAAAGGTGTGATCTGTCCGTTCTCCTATCAGCAGCTTTTTGAGCTCTTTGGGCGTTCGAGCCTAGCCGTTGGCATTGTGGCCACCGCCACCCGTCAACAGGCGCAACTCTCCGAGCGGATGATCTACCTCGGCAAGTATGCAGCCCACGAAAAACTGGCACACTTTCTCTACGAAATCTATCTGCGGCTCAAGCGAATCAATGCCGTTGAGGATAATAGTTTCTTCGTGCCGCTCACCCAGGAGCTGATTAGCGACGCGCTGGGGATGAGCCCGGTACACGTGAGCCGGACTTTCTCGATACTGCGTGATGAGGGGCTGGTAATCCGAAACCGCCAACACGTGAAGTTGCCCGACCCCGAAGCGCTGGCGCGGTTAGTCGAGTTCAATGATAGCTATATCGATGAACTCCTCCCTCCGTCATTTTCTGAACTTTTAAAAGCTAGCCCGTAAAGCGCCGATAGCCTCTATTAGCTGGTAACCGCCCCGACCAAAAACCCCAGCTTCCACAAGAAGCTGGTTTCACCCATAGCTAATCTTCCTCCATCACTTCCTCGACCCATTCCACCCACGTTTCGGTAAGGCGTTGGCCAAGCCGAAGTGTGTGCCAGGGCGCGCGCTGGGCGGGCGTTAACGCCTGAGGGTCGCTAAACCACTCCTGCTCTATGGCAGCGTAGGTCGTCAAACGCTCCATAAGCTGCTCACGAAAAGCGGCGAGCTCTTCACAGCGGGCCTGCTCGGGCCAACGTTCCCAGGCGAAAAATTTGGCGAACAGCTGCTGGCGCACTGGGCTGGCGGCCAAGGGCTCGGCGAGCCAGGTATCCAGCGCCTGACGGCCCGCTTCGGTCAGCTGGTAAACCTTGCGGTCAGGGCGTTCGGTTTGCGGCAGTGTCTCGCACGTCAGTAGGCCATCGCCGCGCATTCGGTCAAGTTCGCGATATAGCTGCTGGTGGCTGGCCTGCCAAACATGGGCAAGGCCCGCTTTGAAGCGTTGCAGAATATCGTAGCCGGTGCCGGGTTCACGCTGCAGGGTAATTAATAAAACGGCGCGTAGGGACATAGGGAACCGTGTGTTGTGAGAACGTTATGCACATAGTTGCATAATGAAATGACAGAGACTAGCCTTATGCAACAAGTTGCATTTGCCATGCGGCTGGCTTGTCTCTCGGAGGTTTCCATGGCGTTTACCCTGCATCTCTACGCGTCCCTTCTGGCCCTGGGGCTTGGGGCTATTGTGCTGGTCTTAACCAAGGGCACTGTGGCTCATCGAATAATGGGCAGTATTTGGGTGCTGGCCATGGCTCTTTCAGCTTTGAGCTCCCTCTGGTTTGGCGGCGGCGTGCTGCCGCTGATAGGGCACTTTGGGCCGATTCATCTGCTTTCGTTATGGGTGTTAGTAGCGCTTACTGTTGCGGTGGTAGCTATTTTGAAGGGCAGGGTAGAGCAGCATCGCAGTTGGATGACAGGCGCCTACCTGGGGCTGGTTGGTGCTTTTATCGGTACCCTGGCACCAGGGCGCTGGCTAGCCGTTCAGCTAGGTATGTGGTGATGCTTAAAAGCAAGCGTGATAGATAGAGCCGCTGAGCTTCTAGCAGATTACTCCAATCGCTATGAGCCTTATGCTAACTTAGCGTCAATGGTTCTAAAGGTAGTGCCTCACGTATAAACAAATTTAATTAACTTAAATACGCGATAACCCAGCACTGACTGGTGAGAGGAAGCCCTATGTTTCCAGTATCAATCAAAGGTGTTTTGGTCTTGCCATCTGATGAGGTGGTACTGGCGCTCAATGACCGTGACGAGTGGGAGCTGCCCGGTGGACGCATTGAGATTGGAGAGTGCTACCGAATGCTTGGTTCGGGAGTTTAAGGAAGAGCTTGGTGTCGATGTTGAGGCAAACGGCCTTATTGATACTTACCTGTTTGAGGTGATCCCAGGTAAGCATGTGTTTATCGTCACCTATGGTTGCCGCTTAATTGGGCGATTTAGCCCAGTAGTAAGTCACGAGCACAGCAAGATTGCGACGTTTCCAATCGATGATTTACCAGCTAATTTGCCCCGCGGCTACGCGCACTCTATTCGCTGCTCTCAAGCATGTACGAACGGAGCTGTCGTTCCTCTCGCATGACATAAAGGATGAGAGCCCGAGTCTCATCTTGACGATAAAAAATGCGACACGGGGGAACGACTACCTCCCTGTATACCGAATTAGGGAGTTCTGGGGGAGTCCGCCCGGATTGGGGAAAACCTTCCAAACGGTCGGTTTTATCGAAAACCTTTTGACTAAGTGATTCGCAGCGGCAGGATTATCTAGCGCAATGTATTCAGCGATAGCGTCCAACTCCTGAAGAGCTGGCTCCGTCCAGACTACTTCAGCCATTTACTCATTCTCTCCCTGGCCTCCCTTTGGCTATATGTTCTTCCCTCAAGCACAGCACGCTCTCCGCGTGCGAGCCCTTCAAGCAGCTCAAGACGGCGCTGCATGAACTCGTAATCCTGCACATCCACAAGATAAGCAGATGGTTGACCATGTTCTGTGATCAGTACCGGCTCCTTCGACAAATGCAGGTCTGCCAAAATTTTGGTGGCTTGGCGCTTAAGGTTGGTAACAAGTTCAACTTTCATGGGGATTACCCTGAATCAGACTAATAGTATCACTATAGTATCACTCTCCATGGGTGACAACTTCAGCTAACGTGACCAACACTAAGCGTTTTAAGGTGCCTGGATAAGCTTTTTAAAGACCACTCCAATCATTATTGAGCTTATGCTAACTTAGCATTAACAACCTGTGAGGTAGCTTTCCATGTCTATTGAAATCTGGTTTGCCTTTGCTCTGGCGTCCGTGGCTTTGCTCGCCATCCCAGGGCCAACGATTTTGACCGTGGTCAGCTACTCTATTGCCCAAGGCAGGCGCGCCAATATTCCGCTTGTCGCGGCGGTGGCATTGGGTGATTCAACCGCGCTGCTCTTTTCACTGCTTGGTCTGGGAGCGGTGTTAGCCACCTCGGCATTTTGGTTCACCGTGGTCAAGTGGATCGGCGGTTTATACCTGCTGTATATGGGCATCAAACTGTTGCGTGCCGGTATATCGTCGGTGCAGCCGGTAACACCAGCGGTATCAGGTTCGCGCTGGAAGCTCTTCACCAATACCTATCTTGTGACGGCGCTTAACCCGAAAGGCATTATCTTCTTTGTCGCCTTTTGCCGCAATTCGTCAGCCCTAATGCTGATGCGGGGCAGCAGCTTTGGATACTTGCGATCACGTTTGTGGCGTTGGCAACGCTCAATGCCACTCTTTACGCCGTATTCGCAACGTCGGTGCGCAAGATACTGGCATCGCGCCGTGCCCAGCGTCGCTTCAACGTGGTTGGCGGAACGTTACTCTCTTCAGCGGGTGTCTGGGCGCTGCTTGCCAAGCGGCCTGTGTAAGTACATGGCGGTAAATTTGCTGATGGAAATGCGGTGCGTAGCGGGAGAGAACTGTGAGCGAAGCCCTTCAAGAACTGTTAGCGGAACTTGAGCAATTTGGCCAACAAAACGATGCTGCCGTTTCTGAGCGGCCGCGGCGGATGCTGAATATCACCCGGAATACGGGGAATTTTTATCCGTGCTTGTTCAAGCAACGAGCGCGCAGCGCGTGCTGAAATTGGCACCTCGAATGGTTACTCCACCTTATGGCTGGCCCAGGCAGTGCAGCGGATTGGCGGGCACGTTACCACCGTTGAGCTTTCCGAATTCAAGCTTGAGATGGCCGCGAAAAATTTTGCGCGCTCAGGACTCTCTGAGGTCATTACTCAACATCGAGGGGAGGCGGGTAGACTTCTTGAAAGCCTGGACGATGCCTGTTTCGATCTGGTCTTTTTAGACTCAAAGCGCTCTGATTATGTGCAGTGGTGGCCGAGTATCCAGCGGGTCTTACGCAAGGGCGGATTGCTTGTGGTGGATAACGCCACTTCCCACGCAGATGAAATGGCTGATTTTATGGCGTTGGTATCAGCAGATCCTGATTTCACCACGTGCACTGTACCTGTTGGCAATGGCGAGTTTCTGGCAACGCGGTGTGGGTAATGCCTAGCTTAGCGTTAAAGGCGGCCTGGCTAACCAAGAAAGCTGAAGTCGATTTTTTAATCAGTGAACCTAAATCATCAGAATATAAATGGAATAAACCATGATCAGAGATGCCGTAAAGGGTGATGCGGAAGCCATAGCGCACATTTATAACCACTACATCGAAAATACCGTTATTTCATTTGAAGAAAAGCAAGTCATGGGTTCAGACATCCAAGGCCGGATTGAAAACGTTCAGGGTGCCGGGTTGCCTTGGTTGGTGGCAGTGGAAGATGATGCTGTGGTGGGCTATGCCTACGCTACCAAATGGAAAGAAAGAAGCGCTTATCGATTTTCAGTCGAAGCCAGCGTCTACCTTTCCAACCAGGCGCACGGTAGGGGCTTGGGCGCAAAACTTTACGAAACGCTCTTTTCCATGCTCAAAGAGGGCGGGATTAATGCGGTGATTGGCGGCATAACGCTCCCCAACCCAGCCAGTGTCGCACTGCACCAAAAATGGGCATGAAAAAAGTGGCCCATTTTGAAAAGGTAGGGTTGAAGTTCGATCAGTGGCACGACGTTGGCTACTGGCAGCTAAATCTGAATGCCTGATGGTGACTCAATACGCGAAAATTAAGGCTGATGTAAGTGGATAAAGTATGGGCAGCAATTGCCTCTTCTAGGCGTGCCGCTATTGGGTAACGCGCAATAAACGCATGATCATAATATTAGGCTTTGTACGCAAAGTCGGCGAGCGAAGGTCAGGCAAGGCAAAAACGGCGAAAAAGCGGAGTTTACGGGGTGTAAATGAGCATTTTGATCGGACTCGCGCGAGACGTTTTTAACGCCGCATGGCCGAGCGCAGTCAGTTTTCGTACAAAGCCTAAGCCATCCAGCGCTCGTATCTCGCACTGTTTATGGCAAGCTTTGGGGAAAAATGACAATCTCTGAAATTAAACGCCCACAAGAGCTGTTGCGCTTACGTCGCCTTGCCCTGGCTACGCAAGGTTTGCTGCAGAATCAACCTTATGGACGTGGCGTAGCCGGTGCCCGTAAAGCGATTAACCACCTGGGTTATGTTCAGATAGACACCATATCTGTGGTTGAGCGAGCCCATCATCATGTTATTCACTCCCGAGTACCTGGGTTTGAGCCACCCATGTTGAACCAGCTGTTGATCAATAAAGACATTTTTGAGTATTGGTCGCATGCGGCTGCATTTTTACCCATTACCGATTTTCGCTTTTCCTTGCCCTACAAAAACGCTATCAAAAGTGGGCAAACGCATTGGTTTAGATCACCTGATAAAAAAGCTTATGGGAGAGTTGTTGGCTCGCATACGTTCAGATGGCCCGCTGCGGTCTCGAGATGTAGGGACTAGCACCATAAAACGCGCAGGCTGGTGGGACTGGAAGCCAGCCAAAAGGCACTGGAACAGCTGTATATGCAAGGCGATCTGATGGTCAGCGACCGCGACGGCTTTCAAAAGACATATGATCTAACCGAGCGGGTATTGCCATCTCACGTCAATTTACAGATGCCCTCCATGGAGGAGTTCGCAGCGCACCTCGTCGACCAGCAATTGCGCTGTCATGGCTTTGCTTCACTCAAAGGGCTGACCTATCTGCGCCGAAATGCAGGGTTACGTAAAGCTGTGAATGCCCTGGTAAATGAAAGGTTGGCACAGGGCGATTTAGAGAAAGTAAAGGTGAGCAGTGGCGATGTATTTATATTGGAAAGGGGCGCGCTCGAACGCCCCCTTCCTCGTTTGAAAGAGCGCATGTTGATTCTTTCGCCCTTCGACAACAGTGTCATTCAGCGGGATCGGCTCAAAGCGCTATTTCAATACGACTATCAGTTGGAGTGCTATGTACCCGAAGCCAAGCGTCAGTATGGCTACTTTTGCCTGCCGCTACTGTATCGCGATGCGTTTGTTGGCCGGATGGATTGTAAAGTGCATCGCAAAACCAGTCACTTAGAAATCAAGAGTTTACATTTCGAACTACACACTTTTGATGAAGATAGAGTCGTTACTGCTTTTGTGGAAGCCATTGTTCAGTTTTGCCATTTTCAAAAATCTGACTCAGTCTCTTTGAGTAGAGTCCAGCCTGAACATCTAACTCAGCGTTTGCGCAGTGCGCTAAAATCCATAGGGTGAGCTTGGTGGCAAGGCAGAGCTGTGGGGCTAAGCTAGGTGCTGCTATCGGAGAAATTTTCCTTGGGGCCATGACGTCAGGTACATAAAAATCCCTTAACAGTCGCTGCTTTTGCTTTTTGGCGGATGAGACCCTCATTCTTCACGTGCTGTTTGAGGTCTTCGTGGTATAGGCTTCATTGCTGTGAATTAACAGCGGCTCAGTGGACGACCCGCTGATGTACAAACGTTGGCTATCATATTATCGATAGCGCTTAAGCGAGAGGATTGCACCAATGACAGGGACTAATGAACCATCAACGACAGCATTGTTGAGCGACAACCGGGTGAAGGGGCTTTTGGTTATCGCGATTATTGCGGTGGTCTGGGCCGTTCTGGCGCACAATATTGCAGGGTCACGACAAGACAGCATGGAAGCACTCGAAGCGCGGTTGGCCGAAACTGAGCGAGAGCATCAGCAGATTCAGGCGCAGATGTCTGAAGTGGAAGCCGCAGAGCTGGACTTGGCGACACTGCAGCAGAGAATAAGTGGCCTTGAGGTTGAGCAAGCTGAAGCTGAAGCCGCACTTGCTTCAACGCGCGCAGATATCGCCAATGCTGAAGAAGATTTGACCGCTTTACGAGGTGAGCGTGAAACCCGCGAAGAAGAAGTGGAGACCCTCAATGAGCAGGTCGGCGAACGGCAGAACAGCCTTGAAGAGCTGAATGAGGCCGAAGCCGCCCGCGATGCCGCTCAACAGTCTCGTCAAGACGCCGAAGACGCCCGCAGCGAGGCTGAAGCAGACCTTGAAGCGCTCAACGCCGAGATTGAAGAGGCCAATACTCAACTTGCCGCGGTGAGAGAACAGATAAGTGATTTAGAAGAGACCCGTGAAGCGCTCACCGTTGAAATCACCTCGCTCGAAGTGATGCGCGACGAAGCGCAAACGCCTGAGTGATTTACAGCCTTAACGAATAATACCTCGCAGTGAAAAAAATCTAGACGTGTCTACCCGCAACTTAAATGGCGAGGTCGTCGGCGGTATCTATTACTCTCGCAGATGAGGGTTCGACGCCCTCCCTAAAGCTTTAGTAAGCTGCGACTTACTTTCAGCAGTCGGGAGGATCGACCACCATGACGCACGCTACCATTTTGCAGCAGGGCACTATCCACTGTTTCCCCGCTGGGCTACGTGATGAGCGCGGCAAGCTGGTGAATGCCGAGGTATCTGCTGTGCTTTACGACGGCCAGCGGCTGATTTTGGCCAGCGATAAACCAGTGCCTGGGGATGAGCGTTCGGCGATGTTTGCCATGCCAATGACCGAGCAAGGGCCGGATGACCGCCATCTGGAGTACTTCACCACGCCGCTGATTAAACAGGCCGTTAAGTACGAAGATCTCTCCCTCACGGCGGATGGCCGCCATGTACTTGCCACTACCGGCTTTGATCGTATCGACAATGAGACCCATGCTCTGAACGACTACAATCACTTGCTGATTTGGCCGCTGGGTCATCCAGAACAGGTGCAAGTGGTGGATCCCGACCCCCGCGATGGTGTGGAAGGCTCGCTAGAACTTCGCATCAAGCTGGATCAAGCGATTGGTTTCCCGTACTACAAAATTGAGGGGCTGGCCGCCATTCCCGGCGAACGCGGCGATGGCCTGCTACTGTTTGGTATTCGTGAGCAGGGCCAAGCCCATGATGATTTCAGCTATGTCAGCCGGATTGTCGGTGCTCATTACGAGATCAGCGAAAGTGGCAACCTGGTATTTATCGATGAAATGCGTGAGCACTTCGCCTTCGACCCTGGCAGCCACTCTGCTGTGCGCTACGACTGCGGCCTGTCGAGCTTGGAGTATGACCCCTACCATGGCCGTCTTTACCTGCTCAATAGCTTTGAGGTGGTAGAGGCTGGTGAAGAGCGTATTGGCGGGTACCTGTGGGAAGTGAGCTTAAGCGGTTTTAGGGAAGGGTGCGAGCCAACGCTGGTGACCACCCCGCAGGCTTGCCGATGGAGTTTGAGCACAAAGCCGAAGGGCTTGCCGTGCTGAATATGATCGGCTGTTCGTCGCCTACGATAACGACCGGCATCTCGGGTTGGGTAGCGTTGATGAACGCGACGAGCGTCATGCCTGTGAAGCGCCTTACACTCTCTTGCACGTTTCTTAATCCAGGCGACACTATCCGATGCATCGGCGATTTCTATTACCTGTTTTTCTTTTGGGGCTGATGGCCTCTTTGGCTGGCTGCGGGGAAACGCCCACCGGGCGCTCCCAGTTGGCGTTAGTACCGAACGCGTTAATGGCTGACATGGGGAAGACGCCTTTAATCAGCTACGCAATAGCCAGCCGATCAATCTCGATACGCAGGCTAATCAGTTGGTGCAGTGCGTGGCTGAGAAAGTGGTGGCTGGCGCTGAGGCGAGCTACCCAGGGCTCGCTTTCCCTGAACGCTGGGAAGTGGTGGTATTTGAGGATGCTTCTCCCAATGCGTTTGCTCTGCCGGGTGGGCGCATCGGGGTGCACAGCGGGCTACTGCGAGTAGCTGAAACGCCAGCCCAGCTAGCGGCGGTGATTGGGCACGAGGTGGGGCATGTGTTGGCGAACCACGGCAATGAGCGGCTTACCCAGCAGCTTGGCATTAAAGCCGTGTTATTAGTGGTGGGGCTATTAGGGGAAGAGGAATTTGGCAACCAGCAATTGATGCAGGCCTTGGGTATTGGTGCCCAGTTGGGTATTAGCCTGCCTTTCAGCCGCACCCATGAGGAAGAGGCCGATTTGATGGGCTTGGAAATTATGGCCCGTGCGGGGTTTGACCCCCAGGGGAGCGTGGCCCTGTGGCGCAACATGGCTGCTAGCGGTGGTGGTCAGCCCCTGAATTTCTTTCTACGCATCCTGCCCATGAATCCCGCATTCGGGCATTACAACAAGGGCTGGAAAAGGCCTCGGCCAGTTATCGTACGGTTACGCCTGCTGAATGTTGAGTTTCCTGAACACGCCACCAACGCTTGCTGTCGAAGCATAATCGAGCCGCGCTGTAGGTACGCTCTGTTATGCCTTTCACGCTATTGCTCCTCCTCGCCGACGTCATACTCATTCTCCACGTGCTGTTTGTGGCCTTCGTGGTGCTTGGCTTATTCGCAGTGTACTTAGGCTATTTCCTAAACTGGCAGTGGGTGCGTAATAGAGTCTTTCGCATCGTGCATCTGTGTGCCATTGGCTATGTGGTTGGGCAGGCTTGGTTAGGCGCGGTTTGCCCGTTAACCACCTGGGAAATGGCGCTGAGGGCAGAGGCGGGCGCTGCGACCTATGCGGGCTCATTTATTCAGTACTGGCTGCATAGCCTGCTCTATTTTACCTTACCTGAGTGGGTGTTCGTGGTGGTTTATACGCTATTCGGTAGTTTGGTGTTGGCCAGTTGGTTGGTGGTGAAGCCGTGTAAGCGTGCTAGTTGATTACTTTCTATCTCCTCCGAACGTTATTTGAGTGCGTACTTATCTTGGCCTGGGCTCTTTATGCGGTTGGAGTGAAGGCTTGTAGGCAAACCGCAGTTTATATATGATTCGTATATGGTTTGTATTCGATTCATATATTGGGTGGTGTGATGGGTATCGTTAAGATCAATGATCAGCTGCATGAGGATATTCGCAGGGCAAGCACTGTCATGGTGCGCTCTATCAATGCGCAAGCCGAGTACTGGATCAAAATAGGCATGCTTGCCGAGGCCAATCCGGGCATGACCTTCTCTGACATTATGCATGAGCAAATGAAGCAAGCCGATGTGGATGTAAGGAAGGTTATCGGTGCCTAACGTTATCCTCAAAAGTGAAGAGGAGCTGAGCGTAATGCGTGAGGCCGGGCGGTTACTCGCCCTGGTTTTCAGGTATCTCGATAAGCTAATCGTGCCCGGTATATCCACCATGGATATCAACCATTGGGCCGAACGCTATATCGTGGATGACTTGCAGGCTCGCCCGGCCAGCAAGGGGCAATACGATTATCAATATGTGCTGAATGCCTCAGTCAACCATGTGGTGTGCCATGGCATTCCCTCTGCAACCAAAAGCTCAAATCAGGTGATATCGTTAACGTCGATATTACCCTTGAGAAGGGCGGGTTTATCGCCGATTCAAGCAAGATGTATCTTATTGGTGATGTAAAACCCTCTGCCAAACGGTTGGTGGATAAAACCTACGAGGCCCTATGGCAAGGGATCCAGGCGGTTAAACCCGGTGCCACGTTGGGTGATGTAGGCTACGCAATTCAGCACTATGCCGAAAAGTACGGCTACTCTGTTGTACGTGAGTATTGCGGCCATGGAATAGGCCGAGAAATGCATGAAGAGCCCCAGGTATTACATTACGGAAAGAAAGGCAGGGGCTTGGTTTTAAAAGAAGGAATGGTGTTTACCATTGAGCCCATGATTAATCAGGGCAAGGCCAAAATAAAAACCAAACGGGATGGCTGGACAGTAGTGACCAGTGACAAGAAACTGTCGGCTCAGTGGGAGCATTCGATCGCCGTCACATCCTCCGGTTTTGAAGTGCTAACGTTGCGTGATGAAGAGCGTACCCCAACCGATAGTAACGAATAACAATCGTACTCCCTCTTTCTTAGCTTTAGCGCTCTATTAGTTTAAGAATCGTAGTCTGAAATTCATCTGGCGAAGCACCTCAGGTGCGTTAAGCTGAAATGATGGGCGCTGCATAGACGGTCATGTTTTCAATCACATGGTGTCTATGTAAGGCACCTCATCATATCGCTTAACAGCTAAACGAAAAGGATGTCTACGATGGCGAAAAAACCGACAGGTAACGGTAAAGGTAATACGCCAGCGGGTGAGTCACTCGCCACTGTTTCATGCGGCACTGAAAAATTGCTATTGGCAGCCTTAGAGCGGGGCGGCAGTTGCCTTGAGACCGGGCGCTTTCTGATTAGCTATCGTGAGGGGCGGGTGGAAGAGGGCATTAAGTCGCTAAAAGCCCAAAAATTTCGGGTCGCTGATGCGCGGGATTTCACCGACCAAGCCGTTAGCCTGGAAGATGCCGGAGATGCTGAGGCAATGGTATTCCCGGAGCTTGGAGTGGCACTGGTAGGTGGCGATGCGCTACAGCAGCATGGCATGAGTGCGCTGGGTAAGGTCGCCGCGGATAGCCCCATCGAAATTATTGAACCAGAGTATTTTGCCTTTTCTGAAAATTCTGAATACCTACGGGGGTTTTTGCGGGCAGCCAGCACCATCGCCCGTGATCTTGGCGTTGAGCTGGATGAGGGCGAAGAGAACCTTGAAGAGGATGTCCTGCGGCCAACTTGGGGGCTAAACCGCTGTAAGGTGCCGCAAAGTAGCTGGAGTGGCGCGGGTATAAAAGTCGCCGTGCTGGATACCGGGATGGATCTAGGCCATCCGGATTTCGAGGGTAGGGAGTTCGTGACCCGTTCATTCGTCGGGGAGCCGGTGCAGGATATCAACGGACACGGTACTCACTGTATCGGCACAGCCTGTGGCCCTCAGTCGCCCGGTGAAAACACACAGCGTTACGGGATCGCATACGAAGCGAAGGTCTTCGTCGGCAAGGTGCTGACCAACTCGGGCAGCAGTACCGGGGCGGGCGTGCTCGCTGGCCTGAATTGGGCCATCGCCAACCGGTGCGAAGTGATCTCAATGTCGCTTGGCAGCCAGAGCCCGGTGCAGGCCGCTTACACCCATGCCGGCGAAGCGGCACTGCGTAATGGGTGCCTCGTTATCGCTGCGGCGGGCAATTCAGCAACCAATACAGGGGCACCTGCCAACTCGCCTACCGTGATGTCGGTGGCGTCTCTCGATCCGAACCTGAAGCCTTCAAGCTTTTCCAATCATGGCAAGATCGAGATTGCCGCGCCTGGGCGCGATATTTTCTCCTCATGGCCCCGGCCTTCTCGTCATAAAACGATCAGTGGCACCAGCATGGCGGCGCCACGTGGCAGGCTGCGCGGCACTGTGGGCGCAATCAGATGCCTCATTGCGGGGAAGGAAGCTCTGGGAGCAACTGGTGGCTTCAGCGCGGCGCCTGCAGTTTGCCGATTCCCGCGTGGGAGCAGGGTTGGTGCAGGCGCCCTAGGCTCTGTCTGAAAACTGGCTGCGCTCGACCATACGGCGTTAAAAATCGGCTCAAAGTACTCATTTACAACACGTAAACTCCGTCTTTTCGCCAATTTTGCCTTGTCTGGCCTTCGCTCGCCGACTTTTCAGACAAAGCCTAATGTTAGACGACGCGCTGGGCAGGTGGTTCTTTCTGGCCGCCCAGCGCTCTTACTATGGAGACATGCCAGATGCCAACGGTAGCGCTATGGTTGATCACTATTTCCAGCGATCAACCCATAAATGAAATGGCGACGCGCCTCAGCGCTGAAGGATTAACCATCCAGGAGGTGCTGGAGGAGATCGGCTGTATTACCGGCTCGGCTGACAATGCCACGGCGGAGCGGCTGAAAAAAGATCAAAGGCGTAGTGGATATAGCGCCTGATATGCAGATCGATATGGGGCCGCCGGGCTCTGAAAATACCTGGTAAGCCAAGAGGAAAAGTTGCTATGCGGTATGCAAACGCTTTTAGATATAAACAGTGGGCAAATATCGAGCTTCTTTCATTCGGAGAGCGGCAAATTCATTTGCTTCCAGAGGGTGATGCGAATTTCTTCATTCGCATACTGAATCATACCGCCGTTGTAGATAGCATATTTATTAGTCGTATTTCTGGCACCCAAGAGCAGTTTTCAGCGGATAACACGATCGAAACGCCCTCTTTTTCAGAACTAAGGGGCAGGATGGGGTTGAACGATTCATGGCTAGTGAAGTTTACCGAATCTGTGTCTTCTAATGATTTGGATCGAATAATTTCATTTCAGTTTACCGATGGCGACTTTGGTCAGTTATCGATTGATGAAATCCTTCTTCATCTATTAACTCATGGCAGTAATCACAGGGGGATGGCATCGCGGGTATTAGCTGAAAATGGACTCGAGCGACCTAAGGATACATTCACAAGATTTCTGCATGAGTTAGAGCCGTTTCGGAGAGAGGCAACGTAAGGGGCACTACACTTAAGAAACCTCTCGTTTACGCCAAGTCGGCAAGGGGCAATTCCTGGCAACGTGTGAATGCCACAGCTAAGCTCTCTACTGAGCTAAACAGGGCAGTCATTGTGGCGGAGCTTGTGAGTGACGTTAGTCCGCCGATACGAAGCGTGATAGTAGGATGTACGAGAGCTGGTTTTAGTGGAGAAGCGATATGACAACCCCCGCAAAGAACACGATTTGCCTTTGGTACGATGGTAGTGCAGAAGAGGCAGCGCGCTTTTACGCTAATACCTTTCCTGATTCGTTTGTCAGGGCGGTTCATCACGCACCGGGCGACTTTCCATCGGGTAAGCAGGGGGATGTATTGACCGTCGAGTTTACGGTGATGGGCATTCCGTGCCTTGGGCTCAACGGTGGGCCTGGGATTACGCACAATGAGTCGTTCTCTTTTCAGGTCTCAACGAATGACCAAACCGAAACGGATCGCTATTGGAATGCCATTGTTAGCAATGGTGGCAAGGAAAGCGCCTGTGGCTGGTGCAAGGATAAATGGGGAATATCGTGGCAGATAACGCCTGCTGTGCTGATTAACGCCGTTACCAATCCCGATACTGCCGTCGCTAAGCGCGCATTCGACGCGATGATGCAGATGAAAAAAATCAACATTGCGGAGATCGAAGCAGCAATTCACGGTTAAGGTATTGAGTAAGCTAGACGGTCATCACCCGCTTGGTGCTGGCCAGGGGGATTTACTACAGCTAATTACCTCTTCAAGTTTTATAACGCATCTAACACATCAAAGTGATCGCAGTTAGCTATATCCACTAACTCGACTTGGATATGGTTAGTCTTTAACGCGGCGACAAAATCGTGCGCCTGTTGGCGAAAAGTGGGCGGATCATTTTCGGCAATCACCACATGGCATGGGGGTAGTTTGCTCGAATCGGCAAATATAGGACTTAACGCAAGCGCTTGGGTTGGGGTGAGCTCCAGCGCTTCGTTAACGTAGGTATCCACCAATGGCGTTAGATCATAAACGCCGCTAACCAGTATCAACTTGTCGATGGGTATGTCACCCCTGGCGGCGACCCAGTAAGCCAACTGGGCACCAGCGCTATGGCCGCCTAATACAATAGACCACACACCACCGTTCTCCACGAGGGCGTTACATGCCGCCGCAACCCCCTCAATGCACTGGTTCACCATGGTGTTAATGGACGTTTCCGGTGCTAAGCCGTAACCCAGTGAGGCGAAGGCCATGCCTCGGGCCAGGTAGCGTTCAGCTAGAAAGTCCGTCGCGGTGTTCTCCAGCGCCTGCCAGTAACCGCCGTGAATAAATAGCATCAATGGCCAGGGCCCCGCGGTATTTTCCGGAACAAACAGGTTGAGACGCGCCGCCGGATCTTCACCGTAGCGCAGGGTAATCGGCTGGTGGCGTGCCACCAGGTCGATACCTAACGCTGCCTGGCGCGTTAAAGTGGCTTCGAAATCCCGAGCGAAATGGCTCGGCGAGTAGGCGAGATTCAGGGGTGTTTCAGTCATCACGTACCTCTATTAGGTAACGGCACCACGCACATGAAACTGCGGATCCTGGTACTCACCGCTTTCCATTACCTCGCGGAAGTGCTGGGCAGCCTGCCAAACATCTTCAAAACTGAGATAGAGCGGGGTAAAACCAAAACGCATTAAGCCGGGCTCCCGGTAGTCGCCGATTACACCTCGGGCAATCAAGGCTTGAACGATAGCGTAGCCGTTTTGACTATCCACCAGTGATACCTGGCTGCCGCGCTCACTGGCTGATGGGGTTATATCGTCAATATTATAAGTGGTAAAAATATCGCTTAAACATTCTCGAAACAGGTCGCTCATGGCCAGACTTTTTGCTCTCAGCGCCTGCATGTCCACCTCGCTCCATAGGGCGAGTGAGGCTTCCAGAGCGGCGTAGGCAAGTGCCGAATGGGTGCCAGTGCGAAAGCGGGAAATATCCCCGCTGGGGTGTAATCCGCTTCAAAAGCGAAGGGCGATGCATGGCCGTGCCAGCCGGAAAGCGGCTGCCAACCTTTGTCTTGGTAATCGCTATGCACGTATAAAAAAGCTGGCGCGCCAGGGCCGCCGTTAAGGTACTTGTACGTACAGCCTACGGCGTAGCGAGCGCCGCAGCCGTTTAGATCAATGGGCAGTGCGCCTGCGGAATGGGCCAAATCCCAGATGACTTCCGCGCCGTGGTCGTGCACCAGTTTCGTGGTGGTGGCCATATCGCGTAATTTGCCAGTACGGTAGTTAACTTGGCTCAGTACCACCACGGCTACACCGTCGAGGTGTTCGGCCAAGTTGCCTCCTTCGGGCAGGAAGCGGTGTTCGGCGCCACTCACCCGGCAATAGCCTTGGGCGATGTAGCCATCGGTCGGAAAGTTGCCGCCTTCGCTAAGAACGGCCTGGCGACCACTCTTGCATTGGCCAAGAATGTACCCCAGCAGCTTGAAGATATTTAGCGTGATATTGTCAGTGACGCTCACCTCACCGCGTTGCGCACCAATCACCGGGGCTAGTAGATTGCCCAGGCGTTCAGGGGCATCGAACCAGCCCTGGTTCCAGCCTTTGATCAACTGATCGCGCCACTGATCCAGAGTCTCATCGACCGCCTGTTTGGCGGCCTTCGGTTGAGCGCCTAGTGAGTTGCCATCAAGATACAGCACGCCTTCGGGTAGGGCGAAGTGGCTTTTAAAGTCTGCTAATGGATCTTGGCGGTCACGCTCACGAACACTATCCAGGCTTACAGGCATATGGCTGCTCCGATAAATTGTATGTCACTGTTTTAAATATCATGACGGTAGTTAAACTGGGTGCGCTGCAGTACGCCAAGTGCTTATATCGTCGTCCGCACACTCCACAGTTCCGGGAAGAACTGAAGATCCAGCGCTTTGACCAGATAGTTCACCCCAGCCGTTCCTCCTGTGCCGCGTCTATAGCCAATGATACGTTCGACTGTTTTCATATGGCTGAATCGCCAGCGCTGAAAGTTGAATTCGACATCCACCAGTTTTTCAGCAAGCTCGTATAGATCCCAGTGTTGTTCGCTGTTGCGGTAGATTTCCGTCCAGACCGCTTCCACCTCGCTACTGGCGGTGTAGGGGATACTCCAATCGCGTTGGGTTTTGCTTTCCGGAATGCTGAAACCGCGTTGGGCAAGCAGCTGCAGCACGATATCGTAAAGACTGGGCGAGTGGAGGGCTTCCTGAAGTTTTTGGTAGTGCTTGGGTTTTGATCGGTGGGCTTCGATTAGCTTGGCGTTCTTGTTACCCAACAGGAATTCCATTTCCCGATATTGATAGGACTGAAACCCAGAGCTCTGGCCAAGGCTGTCTCGGAAGCTGGCATAGTCGGCGGGGGTCATGGTGACCAACACCTCCCAGGCCTTGATAAGCTGTTCCTGAATTCTGGAAACCCGCGATAGCATCTTGAAAGCCGGGCGCAGGTTATCTTCTTGGATATGCGCTGCGGCGCCATGAGCTTCGTGAAGGCACAGTTTGATCCATAGCTCGGATACTTGATGGATAACGATAAA
Source organism: Vreelandella olivaria (assembly GCA_004295565.1). GTDB lineage: Bacteria > Pseudomonadota > Gammaproteobacteria > Pseudomonadales > Halomonadaceae > Vreelandella > Vreelandella olivaria. The sequence continues at coordinate 2,006,000 of AP019416.1, forward strand.
GAGTAATTCGTCGTGTTCATCAGAAGCCGGATTTTGGCAAGCAAGCAAGGGTTCCAGATCCAGGTACTGGCCGTAGCTAATATCCTGATCCCAATGGATGGCTTCATTATCGACGCTGTTTTCTTCAGGAGTCGTCATTTTATTCTGCCTTGGTGGCTGTGCGATGTGTGGTTGTTGTCGTTTGTTTGAAAGCCTGTTCTTTCGGCTCTCCTAAGTCCAGAGTATACCGGCGGCGAGCTTCAGGCCCTGCTCGATAATCGTTTCGAGCAGGTACTCGTCGGGGGCGAGCTGATTGCACGAAGGGGAGGCGAGTCACAGCGTGGGAACATATTGATTGGGGGCATTTTTATCGATACAACGGTAAGCGAGGTTGCTATCGTATTTGGTATGAAAAGCTGTCGACCTGAAGCCCGTTACGTTAAAGACTAACTGGTTAAAGCTGTTATCTAACTCAGATATAGTTTTATCAGAAGAGCAAAGCGCCCCACACAGCGCATTAATTAAGCTTATCAATGGGTTCACCCTATCTTCGCTCTACCATGATTAGTTCATTTTTCGCTCTGTATACACCGTATAGAGCGATTCCATACTCGATAATTATTCCTAATTGACGCATAAGCTGGTTTTTTTAAGCTTTACCTAATAGACTGTTTCGCCTGTAAAAGCTGTTCTGGTTCCAGTTTGCTACGTCAATCCCAGTATGTCCAAGGAGTGGAAGTGAAAACACTTTTCTTTGTAAAGCTAACGTCGTTAGTGGTTGGTATTGCCTTGCTCGTCGTTTCTGTATTTCTATTGCTGAATACAAAAGATTTTCTCTCAGAGGCAGTGGTCACTCAAGGTACGGTACTTGAGCTGGTTGAGTCTCGCTCAAGCGACTCGATTACTTATCGCCCTGTGGTTCAATTCACAAATGAAAGCGGTCAGCTTGTGAATTTTACATCATCGACAAGTAGCAATCCGCCCAGCTACGCCCCAGGACAGCAGGTGGAGGTTTTATACCAGCCCGGCGAGCGAAATAGTCCCCGAATCAATAGCTTTTTTTCACTATGGGGAGCAGAGGCGATTCTTGCCGGTATCGGCATCGTGTTCTTGCTGGCAGGCGTCATTCTTATGTTCGTGCCTGAGTTTAGGCGTCGCAAAGGCGAATCTTTAAAGCAAAATGGTGTGCCTATCGATACCCACTATCAGGGGTAGAGTTAAATACACGCTTTTCAGTGAACGGTAGGCACCCATTCCAGGTGATCACCCAATGGCAGAACCCTGCCACCTCGGAAGTGCATGTGTTTAAAAGCCAGAATATCTGGTTTGATCCATCGAATTACATTCATACTGATACGATCACCGTGTTTTATGAGAAAGGTGATCTTCAACAATACTATGTCGACATTTCCTTTCTCCCTAAGCTTGCAACGTGATGTATGAACGTACGATATTGAGTTTGTTGGCTACTTTTTTTCACGGGCTAGGCGCTTATTGTCTAGCTTTTCATAGACCGGCTTTTACTGACGAATAGCTACTAAAAGGAAGCACCATGCTGCTTACGCTTATCATCATCGTGGCGATCATCGCCGTTATTGCCTTTATGTCATCGGTGTCTACAACCGACTTGTGTCGTTGAAAAATCGCTTTGAGAACGCCTTTGCCCAAATCGAAGTACAACTTAAACGGCGGCATGACCTGATTCCTAACCTCGTTGAAACTGCCAAGGGGTATCTGAGCCATGAGCGGGAGACCCTGCAGTCGGTCATTGAGGCGCGTAATACCGCGTCCGCTGGGCTAAAAGCGGCCGCGGCAAACCCGGGCAGTGCCAAGGCGATGGCAGACCTGGGTGGCGCTGAGGGCGCGCTGACCCAGGCGATGGGGCGGCTTAACGTGGTGATGGAAGCCTACCCGGATTTGAAAGCCTCAGAAAATATGCAGCAGTTGTCAGAAGAATTAACCAGTACTGAAAACAAGGTGGCCTTTGCGCGGCAGTCATTTAATGATGCGGTGATGCACTACAACACTTATCGGCAGAGCTTCCCGCCAGTCGCAGTGGCTGGCATGTTCGGCCATGGGCAAGATGCCTCGTTGTTAGAGTTTGAAGACAGCGCCCAGATTCAAGAGGCGCCGAAGGTGTCGTTCTAAGCTCAGGAAAACGCGACATGGATTTTTTTACCGCGCAGGATAATGCTCGTCGTAAAACAGGGCGTCTGGTTATTTTGATGGTACTGGCAGTACTCGCCCTGATTACGGTTACTACGCTGGCCATTGCCATCGCCCTTCATCTGATGGAAAACCAATCCGCGACCCAAACCAACCTTTCTGCTCAGGGGATGTGGTCGGCTCTCTCGATTGAACTTGTCATTGGCGTTGCTATTGCCGTGCTGGCTGTGGTGGTGCTGGGTGGGCTATTCAAACGCAGTCAACTAAAGCGTGGTGGCCGGGTAGTGGCCGAAGCCCTGGGCGGACGCGAGATCAATCTTAATACCCGCGATGCTAACGAACGGCGCATACTCAATGTAGTTGAAGAGATGGCGATAGCCTCTGGAACGCCTGTGCCCTCCGTTTATGTGCTGGAGGAGGAGAGCATCAATGCCTTCGCCGCCGGTTATCAAACCAATGATGCCGTGATCGGGATTACCCGTGGCACGATTCGTCACCTGACGCGGGATGAGCTGCAGGGCGTTGTAGCTCATGAGTTTAGCCATATTCTGCATGGTGACATGCGGTTGAATATGCGCCTGATCAGCATCCTCCATGGCATCCTCATCATTGGCTTATTGGGCGGGACAGTGCTGCGCAGTATGCGCTTTCGGCGGGTGGGCGGTGGAAAACGCGACAACTCAGGTGCTGTCGTCTTGGCGCTGGGGGCGGTGTTAATGCTGATCGGCTACGCGGGTACCTTTTTGGCAATTTGATCAAATCGGCGGTCAGTCGGCAGCGTGAATACCTGGCGGATGCCTCTGCGGTGCAATTTACCCGCAACCCGCAGGGGGATTGGTAACGCGCTGGTTAAAATCGGCTCGCATACCCAGGGCTCTTACCTGCAAGCGACACAGGCCGCGGAATTCAGTCATCTGTTCTTCGGTCAAGGCGTGCGGCAGGGGTTTAGCCAAATGATGGCCACCCACCCGCCACTTAAAGATCGCATCAAGCGGGTAATGCCGGACTGGAATGGCCGCTTCGAAGCCACTTTGCCCACCCAGCAAGCCGAGAGTGACGCACCAGAACCAGAATACAACGAGGAGCGGTCTGGCGCGGATCCCACGCTTGGGCGAGGAGCCGGATCGGCAGCAATGGCGGCTGTGTTAACCGGAGCCTCTGCACAAGCGGCCATTAACACCATGGGCCAGCCTGGTCAGCGCCACCTTGCCCAGGCTAGAGCAACGCTAGAGGCGCTGCCTGAGCGGATTAAAACCGCCGCCCATGAGCCCTATGCCGCTCGTGCTTTGGTCTATTCGCTGCTGCTCAGCCAGGATAAGACAATGCGTCATCATCAGCTCAAGGCGTTGCATCAAGTTGCACTGCCAGATGTTTACCGAGCGCTGATGGAGTATGGCCCGGAAATGCTGAGGCTGGATGTAACGTTACGCTTGCCACTGATTGATTTGGTGCTGCCGGCGTTACGGTCGCTCTCGATGGAGCAGGCCCAGCACTTTCGTCTCTGTATGGAACGGCTAATCGAGGCGGATGGCCAGGTGACTCTGTTTGAGTGGACGCTATATCAGCTGTTGTTGAGTAACTTAGGTCAGCAAGGCAGTGGGCCCGCGAACCTCAAGTTAAACGATCTGCAGCGGGAGTGTCAGCTGCTACTCACGGTGCTGGCCACCGCGGGTCAAGATGACCCGGTTGAGATAAGCGCCGCGCTTAACGCCGCTGAAAGGGAACTGCCGTTCTCATTAACGGCCACTGACGATATAAGTGATATGCGTGCGCTCAGCCTGGCAGTTGAGCGTTTGCGGCGCTTAAAGCCTCTGCATAAGCCTGCCCTGTTGCAAGCCATGGCGCGCTGTATTGAGCACAGCGGACGTATTCTTCCTGCCGAAGCCGAACTGTTCCGTGCCATGGCCGATATTCTCAATTGCCCAATGCCACCACTGTTATCAGATGGTGCATAGGCAACAATTCGCCATACAGGGAACCTCAACCATGGATGAAACGGAATCTTTAAATCGAGCCATCCATGAGGAGGTTGCACTATTTCCTTATGATCTGGCTTGGCCAACGCTCTTTGAGAAGGAGCGAGACAGGCTGCTGGCTTTATTTCCAGATCAGTTTTTGGCTATTGAGCACATTGGGAGTACCGCTGTTCCTGATCTATCGGCCAAGCCCATTATCGATATTCTGGCCGGCGTAGACTCAATGTCCCGGGCCGATGAGTTATTGGAACCGTTGTGCCGGGCTAAATATGCCACATCAATGGAGTACAACGCTTCTTTGGTGGGGCGGCGTTGGTTAATGCGATGGGCGGATGGGCGTAGGACGCACCATCTACATTTAATGGTGTATGGCAGTGAAGAGTGGCACCGTCGGCTGGCGTTTCGCAATCGCCTTCGCGACAGCACTGAGCTAGCGCAGCAGTACGAGAGGAGTAAGCGGCAGTGGGCAGCAGCGTTTAAAACAGATCGAGAGGCCTATACGGCTGCGAAAGGGGATTTTATTCATGAAGCATTGAATAAGGCCTCTCAATCTAGTCAATAAGGCAAATGCTGGTTATTCACATATCGTTAGGCGGGCACTGGTATTGGTGCTACCCCAACCGCCGTTTGCAACTCATCTACCAACGCCTCAATTTTGTGTAGCGCATTCGCAATAGAGGCTGCCAGCACCTCACCACCTACTTCCTGACCTTCTATAGCAACGTAGTGGATACGGGTAATCCCCATAAACTGAAGTGCCGTGGCCAGGTGTGTTTCCAGGTGGTTCATATGGGCCATTTCTTCGCCAGGCGACATATTGACGCCGCCTCTGGCAGTGAGAATAACGGCATGCCTTGGCCGATCATTCAGTTTTGGAATGTAAGGGTCGGTCGGGTTGCTCTCATCGATCTCCACCGTTCGGCCCGCTCGCACCACTTGATCGACCCATGCCTTTAGGGCAGCTGGCATGCCGAAATTGTAGAGCGGCGTGCCGATCACCAGAATATCCGCTGCCACCAGCTCATCGACCAGTTGATCGCTTTCAGCCAGTGCTTCCTTCATCCAGGGTTCTAGCCGTTCTTCGGGGGTGAAGGCAGACGCAATCCAGTCGTGATTAATAATCGACGGCGGGTTTTGACCTATATCGCGATAGGTAACCGTGTCTTGAGGCCGTCCTGATTGCCACTGGCTGACAAACCGATAGGTTAGATGGCGGCTATGCGAACCGTGGTTATCTGTTCCCGCAATACCGGGTCGGGCACTAGCGTCTATGTGCAGAATATGTGTCATGATAGCCTCCTAATCTGAGATGATCTCATCTATGATTAACAACAGGCTTAGCTTAGGCCGAGCCTTTCAGCCTAAACAAACGATCTTTTCTTGCCGCTATAGATGAGCAGACCTCATTCATGAGCCATCGCCGATTACCCTCACTTTCGTCGCTTCGCGCTTTTGAAGCGGCTGCCCGGCATGAGAGTGCCAAGCAGGCTGCGCAGGAGCTGTCGGTGACTGCCACGGCCATCAGCCACCAAGTACGTGGACTCGAAGAGGCCCTCGGCGTTTCGCTTTTTTTGCGTAAGCCGCGTCAACTGGAGCTGACCCCGCAAGGCCGTGAGCTACAGCAGGTGTTGAAACTGCCTTTGATAGCATCAGCAGTGTCGTCGAGCGGCTGAGCGCAGTGCCTATTCGCCAAACCGTTACGCTCTCTACCACGCCGGCTGTTGCGGTGCGCTGGTTGCTGCCCTGGGTGTGTATGCTGCGCGATTCCCATCCAGATATTGACCTGCGTATTCATGCTTCCCATGAGCCGGTTCCGCTGGATGGGGTAACGGCAGACATCGCTATTCGTTATGGCGATGGCCGCTGGCCTGGGTTGGTCGCGGAAAAGCTGTTTGATAACACCTTTATCCCGACCTGTAGCCCACATCTTGGTTTACACGAGGTAGCCCAGCTACCTTTGCACCCATTGATTCACTTCAGCAGTCAGGGGCCATATCATCACCACTGGATTGGGCGGCGTGGCAGAAAGAGGCAAAAGTGCCGGGGCTGGACGTGAGTGCCGGGCTTGTATTTTCTGATGAGACCCACGCTATTTCTGCCGCCGTAGGGGAGCAGGGCGTAGCGCTGATGAGCCGTCAGTTGATTATGGATGAGCTGGAGGAGGGGCGCTTAGTGCAACCTTTCGGCCCCGAGTTTGAAGGTAAGCCGTTCTTTCTGGTCTACCCCGAAAGCCGACGGCATGACCCGACGATACAGGCTATTCGGGATTGGGTGTTGGCGGTACCGGGAGGACTGTGTACGTTGATGAATTGACAGTTGTAGACTTTTATACCGTTATCTTGTGGGGTTTGATAACAAGCTACTCTGCTGCTGAGTTGGTTAACAGGGTGCGCTGTTGGATACCCTTCGAAGCTTCGCGGTTGTTCACTATTTAAGCGCCGTTACTCTGGCAGTCAAGGAACGAAACGATGGAAGTAGTTATTAATACTATAATATCCGAGTTTTCGGATTTTAATGATCTGAGTGAATTCATCATTGTGGTGATTCGCTTGCTGTTGGCCGCTGTGCTGGGTGGTCTATTGGGGCTCGAGCGAGAGCAGAGAGGCAAAGCCGCTGGAATACGCACCCATATGCTGGTCTGTATGGGGGCGGCTTTGTTTATATTTATACCTCAGCAAACGGGTATCTCTGACGCAGAAATGAGCCGGGTCATACAAGGCGTTATTGCTGGCATCGGTTTTCTTTGTGCTGGCACCATCATCACCCGTAAAGATGAAAAAGGTACGTCAGGGCTTACCACGGCGGCAGGGGTTTGGTTGACGGCGGCCATTGGCATAGCCGTAGGCCTAGGACGCGAGCAGACGGCGGTTTTGTGTACGCTGCTGGCCTGGATGGTGCTTTATGTGGTGCCTTTCTTTTCCGATTCAATCAGCAAGAAAAAGCTTCCCGCTCAGGGCATGATGAAGATAGTTCCGATGTTTGATGGCGCTATAGGAGTGTTGTTGTTTATTGATAGCGCCTCACTCGGATTAAAAATCACTCTTTGCGGTATAGCACCATACCGGCGTGATACAGCACGCCATCGATAAACTCGCCATCTGCAGTAAAGCCGGTGTCGTCCCAGTATTCGATATAGTTACCCGTTACCTGATAGCGCCCTTGGTAAGCGCTTTCGCGCTCACCAAGGGCCTCGTCGTACCGATTATTGGCTAAAAGTTGATGACGAATGCGGCCATCTTTGTGACCCACATTCCAACATACGGGTGGTCTGTCATGGGGCATTTCCTTCGTTCGGTGTGGTGTGAGCAGAGCTGGCCGTTGGAAAAATAGTGATAATGCCCGCGACCACCAGTGCTCGTGTGCCATAAATGGGAAGTTTGGTTTCTTGCATGTAAAAGCTCCTGTGCTCAAGGCACACCCGAATAGCTCGGGCGTTACGCATGAGGTGTTATTGGCTGGCGGTAGGTCGCACCACGATATCGCTGGTATCGACGTCATCGGGCTGGTTGATGGCATGGGCTATGGCGGAAGCGATCGCCTCGGGCTTGAGGGCAATCTGGCGGAAAACGTCGATCGCTTTTGCGGTTTCAGCGTCGGTGATGGTATGGGCCAGTTCCGATTCCACCACACCTGGGTAGACACAGGTCACGCGTATATTGTCGGTTTCCTGGCGTAGGCCATCGGAAATAGCGCGAACCGCATATTTGGTGGCGCAGTAAACCGCGGCGGTGGGCATAACGGTGAGGCCGCCGATGGAAGAAATATTGATCACCTGACCGCTCTGCTGGGCCTGCATCGTCGGCAGAACGGCAGCAATGCCGTTGAGCACACCGCGAATATTAACGTCGATCATGCGGTTCCACTCATCCACCTTGAGCGCTGCTAAAGGGGAGAGTGGCATTACGCCTGCGTTGTTGATGATCACATCAATGCGGCCATGGGTATGGATCGCAAAATCCGCAAACGCCTGCATGTCTCCAAGATCGGTGACATCCAATGCTTGAAAATCCACTGTGCCGCCTGCTGCACGCAGGGAGTGGGTTAATGCTTCCAGTCGGTCGGTGCGGCGTGCACCAATGATCAAGCGGTGCCCTTGGCCTGCCAGCCAACGGGCAGTGGCTTCACCGATACCGCTGCTGGCACCGGTTAATAAAACAACTTTAGAAGATGGGGTTGATAATGTAGTCATTGGGTAATCCTCTCAGTAATTGACCTTGAGAAGATTAAGCTGCCGCGGCAGACATCTGTATACGCGATCCTATCGCATCATTGCCTAATCCTATTTTATTGCTACTAGTGTGCGGCGAGTTAAGCCACCCAGCATGTATATTACTCTTAAGACGTGACCGACTCGGCGAGTTCATCCAGGTGTGGCACGCATGACAGAGGTGTTTAATATGACATTGAAGAGTGATGCTGTGGTTTACCGTAAGATCGTGGAGTGCCTATACCAACTGGCGCCTCACGAAGGCTATACCCAGTCGCTATTGGATGGCGTACGTTTTATGCGCTCTAACCGCCCACTGCAAAATACCTCGGTGCTTTACGAGCCGAGTATCGTCATTATCTGCCAGGGCCGAAAGCGTGGTTACTTGGGGGATGAGGTGTATATCTACGATGCACAGCACTACTTGGTGTTATCGGTTCCCCTGCCATTTACATCGGAAACAGAAGCCAGCCCTGAAGAGCCCATGCTGGGGATTGCGATCCGCCTGGATGCGGTAGTGATCGCTGAGTTGGTGACGATGCTGGAAGCATCGGGTGGGCCACCCTTAGAGGCGCCGCGTGGCATGCTTTCCAGCCCCTGGAAGCGTCGCTGGCCGATGCAACGCTACGGCTGCTGGGTGCGCTTGCCTCCCCAACGGATGCGCATATACTCGCCCCTTTATCGTCCGGGAGATCTGCTACCGGGTATTGACGGGAGAGCAGGGGGTAGCGTTCGAACAGCTCTCTCCCATTATGGACAATTCGGCAAAATCGCTAAGGCCCTCAACCGTATTCATGCCCACTATGCCGATCCGCTGGAAGTCGCCAGTCTGGCCAATGACGCAGGTATGAGTGCGCCAGCCTTTCACGTTCACTTCAAGGCGGTCACGCAGACCTCACCTATCCAGTACATTAAATCCACCCGTTTGCACCATGCGCGGCTGATAATGATCCGTGATGGGGTGACGGCAGCCGCCGCCGCTAGCCGGGTCGGCTATGAGAGCCCTCCCAGTTTAGCCGCGAATTTAAGCGCTTCTTTGGCCGCCCGCCAGCAGAGGAAGTGCGCACTATGAAAGCAAGCCTTGATTTACTGCCGCCGACTCACCTGGTTGATATCGCTGTGCCTCACTGACTTTGAGTCTAAATTATATTGCCTTGCTGTTGTTCAGGGGCTTGAGAATTATGAGAAAACCGCAGAGAAATTGCAGTTTGTAAAGGCGGTGGCGCAGGGACTTATGGATGTTTGTGAGGGCAATACCGTCTCGCGGGAGGGCGCCAAGGCAACGATCTCAACCTGATGCGGGCTGAATCATATTCGCGAATTGATTCACGCACCTTCGACCTGTCGACGCCATATCCGGGTGGGTACCAGATTTTCTGCACTGAGTTGGAGGATGTTGCCTCTATCACGGGAGCAAGAAATACCAACACCGCTGCTATAACCTCCGAAAACGCCTCTGGCACATGGGGCTGGCCAATACGCTTACGGAAAGCCTGCCATTGTGGCTGCTTGCTGTCCACAAAAGCGGTAGAAAAAGGATTGGTTTCAGGGAGCTGCGTATGCCGGTTGGCAAAAGTTCTTGTTATAGCGCCAGCTAGGTTCGAAAGTGTAAAGAGTGCTGCCGCGAGAGTGACCAAATATCGTAAAAGTCTTTCATGCGGCTGTTTAGTTCGCCCAGATTGACCATCGCCTGAAATTTTTCAGCAATGGATGATTCTGGTGAGTAACAAAGAATTCTGTCGGTGGGAAAGTCCAGCAAGGCAGGAAACGTCTGCCAGGAAGGCAGCGGGAAAATAATATCGCCAAAGCCAATATCCAATTGCATGGGAATTTTGGCGTTGCCGAGAAAATCCTGTAAACGTCACCCTAATCCCTTGATAATCTGCGTCTTCGGTAATGGCTTCGGCTTTCAACGTGTTTGAATCAAAAGATAAACCATCATCCTCAACGCCCGTAGCCAGCACATCGCTCACTTGGGCCAGAATAGCCTCTGGGCGATTGCTAGTTTGGCCTAGCATATCGATATCACGCGTCGGGCGAATATCAGGCCCTGCATGACCCATAGCAGTAGGGCGCCCTTAAGGGTAAAACTGCGGTTATGAGTCGATTGGCTAAGCCGGTATAGAAAGCGCTCCATGGCGTAGTACTGCAGTAACTCCTGAAAGGGGCGTTTTTCTTCCCGGGATTTGTTCAGCAATTTCTGGCGAACAGAGGCAGTGATGTTTTGGGCCACGATCATCTCCCTTCACTTTGCGTGGGCGTTCTTCACAGCTTGGCTTCCACATAAGGCGCCATGACCTTGGCGACGCGGCAGATATTGGCGTATTTCATCAACTTCCCAGGCAGGAAGGCTTTGCGGGTGCGGTAAAGCTCCAGAGCCTCCAGCACCACATCCATACCGATGCGGTTACGGAACTTGAAACAGTCCGCCAGAGTTTTCTCCGGGTTGTAGACCTGTAGCGTGATGCTATCTACCTCGACCTGATCAATGCCTTCGCTAAAGGCTTGCCCGGAGAATCGGTAACCGGCGACTGGTGGATAATCCAAAACCGGCAGGCGAGCATCCCGCTCCACCGCCAAATGCACCTGGTGGGGTATCTGCGTGGTGATGCCGTGCCAGTCCAGCGCCGAAATTAGACAGAGCACCGCATTGGGGAAACGAGTAACGGTGGTCACCAGATCCGGGTTTTCAATCGGCGGCAGGTTCACCAGCCTGTACAGGCCACGGCTGAGCGGCTCGATAAGCCCTTCGTCGCGAAGTCGATAGAATTGGTACCGGCTAATACCCTGGGCTAGCGCCTCGCTCAAACGAAGCTGGCCGCCGTGCTGGTGGAATAGGGTTTGGAGTTGCGCCCGGGAAGATAGGGCGGAGCCGAAATCAGACAAACTGTCACCACTTATTTATATCTGGTGACAGTTTGTCTGATTGCTGGTGAAGGTTCAAGCAGCAGCAATAGTTACAAGCATCATCATCGTTGTTTGGCAGGCTTACGTTTTACATAACTGGCGCGTTTGGTTTTAGCGCTTTTCCTTGGTTTCGCCGCACTACCAGCCTCTCCCTGGGCGGTTTGCAGGCTCTGCCTGAGCTTTCCTGCATCGCTGTGGGTGAGCAAACCGCGTAGATCCTCCAGCAGCGCCTGCTGAAAGGCGCCGGGGTCGTCCTGCTGTTCGGCAATGGCGCGTAGGCGCTGCTCCCATAATGCGGTGCGCTCCGGGGTGCTTACCGCGCTGGGCAGGGCGGCGATTAGGGCACTGCCCAGCTTGGTGGCGCGCAGGGCCTTTGCTGGCGCACTAAATAGCCGCGCTGTACCAGGGTTTCGATAATGCCTGCGCGGGTGGCTTCGGTGCCCAGGCCATCGGTGTCGCGTAGCGTACGGCGTACTTCCGGGTCGTCCACGTAGCGGCCGATGTTCATCATCGCCTTGATCAGGCTGGCATCGGTGAAGGGCTCCGGCGGGCGGGTCTCTTTCTCTTCAACGCCTGCGCCGATTGCTTGGCATGCTTCACCTTGGGTCAGCGGCGGTAGTGGTGGTGTTTCATCGCGGGTAGTGAATAGCGGTTTCCAGCCGGGGTCGAGAATGCTTTGCCCGCGGGCACGGAAGGCTTCATTGAGCAGGGTAAATTCTGCTTTTACCTCAAAGGTGCGCAGCGGGCGATAGAACTGTGCCATCACGTTACGCACGATTAACCGAAACACATGGCCTTCGGTCGCGGAGAGCTGGCTGAAGTCGGCCGGTTTACCGGTGGGCGCAATAGCGTGGTGGGCGCCAACCTGCTTATCGTTCCACGCCTTGGAGCGCAGGGTAAAGTCCGCACCCTGTAGCCACTGCTGCAGGGTGTGATCGTTTTGGCAGGCGCCGGTTAAGCTGCGCTGGGCAAGCTGAAGATGCTCTTCGGGCAAGTAGCGGCAATCTGAACGCGGGTAGGTAATCAGTTTGTGGCGCTCGTAGAGGCGCTGGCAAATATCCAGCACCATCTGTGCAGAAAGCCCATGACGGCGGGCGGTGTCCACCTGTAATGCAGAAAGCGAGTAGGGCAGCGGCGGTGCCTGGCGTTTCTCCTGCTGATCGAGCTTGGTGAGTTGCCCTGAAGCACCAGGCAGCTGAGCCGCCAGGGCATCGGCGGGCCTGCGGTCAATCAAACGGCCTTGATCGTCAAGGGGTTGATGCTCTTTGGGCGCCCACCAGGCGCGCAGTTGACCCTGGGCAACCTTGAGATCGACCCATAGCGGATAGAACGGATGGGGCACAAAATCACGGATGGCGTTATCACGGCGCACGATCAATCCCAGTACCGGAGTTTGCACGCGTCCGACAGACAGCACGCCGTCGTGGCCGGCCTGGCGGCCGGTGAGCGTCCAGGCGCGGGTAAGGTTAATGCCATACAGCCAGTCGGCCCGGGAGCGGGCCTGGGCCGCCTGAAACAGCGGTTGATACTCAACGTTAGAGCGCAGTTTTGCCAGCGCCCGGCTCACTGCCGGTTTATTAAGATCGCTAATCAGTAGCCGCTGCACCGGGCCGCGATACTTCATGTACTCGATGACTTCCTGCACCAGTAACTGGCCTTCACGATCAGGGTCGCCGGCGTGCACCACATCCGTTGCTTGTTTGATCAGCTTGCGAATCACTGCCAGTTGGGCCCGCGCCTTAGATCGCGGCATCAGTTTCCACTGCTGCGGCACAATGGGGAGCCGATCCAGCCGCCACTGTTTGTCGGCGGGGTCGTAGGCTTCCGGCGGCGCTTGTTCTAACAGGTGCCCCAGGCACCAGGTGACCGTGGTGTCGCCACATACCACCGCGCCCTCCTGGCGTTTGCTAGTGCCCGGTAACGCCTCGGCAATGGCTTGGGCGAGGCTGGGTTTTTCGGCAATTATCAGGCGCATAGCAGCGAAGCCTTCATCGTATCCTTTAATGGCGCCTATGGTAGCAGACACATTGATCTATATAGAGCAAGGTGTCGTAGGGGGATGTATAGTGATGCTAGATATTTTCAAACTATTTTTATTGTATCAATTTTGTATAAATAATTCGGCTTAGTTAAGTGGTGAGTTGAGTAACCAGGAGAGGCAGCAAATGCGTGATCACGGCAGAACGCGTCGTTTAATGGGATTGGGGGCACGTACCGGTGGGGCGTTGCTTAAAACCCGTTTAGGTGGCCAAGCGGACTGGCGCGCCCTGGGTGAAGCGCTGTTTGAGGGGCTTTCAGAGCTGAAAGGCCCGGCCATGAAGCTGGCCCAAATTATGTCCCAGTGGGACGACCTGCTGCCGCCTGATCTCGCCGAGGAGCTTGCCCGCCTACAGCGGCAGGCCGAGCCGATGCCCTGGCCGCGTATTCAAGAAGCGCTGGTTCAGCAATATGGCGATATTGACCACTACTTCAGCGAAGTCGAGGAGCGCCCTTGCCAGCGCTTCCATGGGGCAGGTTCACCGCGCCACTACCCATGAGGGCGAAATTGTCGTGCTCAAGGTGCAGTACCCTGGCCTTGCCGAGGTGCTGGAGAGCGATTTGATCCAGGTGCGGCGCATTATGCGTTTAGGCCGCTGGTTTAAAGTGCCCCAGGCGCGCTTGGACGCTCTGTTTGAAGAGCTTGCCGAAAGCCTGCGCGGTGAGCTGGATTACCACGCAGAAGCCGCTGCGCTGGCCCGTTACCGTGAGCGCTATAAGGATGACCCACGGCTGGTAATTCCCGAGCCGCTGACGGAGCTTTCCGGTCCTCATGTCTTGGCGATGCGCTACGTGGAGGGCACTCCTCTGCGTGAATTAGCCGATGCCGATGACGCGACGCGCCAAGGCATTGCCCAAACGCTGGCTGACTGGATAACCCAAGAGCTATTTACCTACGGCGAGCTCCACGCCGACCCTCATGCGGGCAATTTCGCCGCCGATGCCCAGGGGCGGCTGGTGATTTACGATTTAGGTGCGGTGATTGCCGTACCTGACACCCGCTTGAAAGCAATGATGCAACTGCTTGATGCCACGCTAAAACATGATCCAATGGGGATGGATGAAGCCTTGATGCAAATGGGTGGCCGCCAGGGGCAGGGGGCGCCGCTGGCGCTCTATCGTGAATCCGCTGAATGTATCGCGCCGCTGTTTGAACCGGGGAGCAGGATTTTAGCGATGTACGGGTACACCGCCGTCTGCGCGAGCTGACCCCGAAAGTATGGGCGGCGATGGATCGCCTGCAGCCCCCGCCGATACGCTGCTGCTCTCCCGGGCGCTGAACGGTCACTACTGGAATCTGGTACGTTTGGGCGCGCGGTTGGATATGCATGAGCGAACTCGACCGCTGCTTGAGTGGGCGTAAACCATCCGGGCGAGTGGCTCCCCTAGCCAAGGGGTTTCAGCCAAAACACCATGGGCTTATGGCTTTCCGCCTGCTCGCCAATGTCTCGCCAAGCGAAGGTGGTGGCAAGCTCGCCGTGGCGCTGGTAGCCATGGGCGTTCCAGAAACCGTGAAGCGAGCGGTAGTCGGCAGGTTTAGCGGGGTGATCTGCGGGCCGCTCTACCGCGCAAAAAGCGGCTATATCAAATCCCTGCCGTTTGGCGTGGGCTTCTCGTTCGGCCAAAAGCGTTTACCCGTTCCACTGCCACGATAGGTGGGAAGCAGCACGGATTCACCATAGTAGAAAACGCGCTCGGGATTAATGCCGTTGGTTATAAACGGTTGGCGGAATTCGTCGACCTCATCCTGAAGAGGTTGCCCGGTAGCTGCCCCCACCAGTTCTTCTCCGTCGAAGGCCAGTACGAATAGGCTGTTCGGGTTCTCAGCATAGCGACCTAAATAATCCCCTTCGTAGTTTAGTTCGCCATCGTAAAGGTAGGGAAAGTCACGAAATACTCGAATGCGAAGGCGGGCAAGCGCCGGCAAATGGGGGTTATCGCCGAACCTTGGCAGAGACTAACGGTCAGTTCGCTCATTGCATCGCTCCAGTCGACTCGAACGCTGTGTGGTTTGCTCAAATCGCTGCACTCTAGCAGCCCTTAACATCGTCGCCAATCCTCTCTGCGTGAACCCTAAGGGACATGCTAAACTATGCCGCTTTTAACACAGTGGAGACGGCAATGCTGGCGGTATGGGTCGATCAGCTGCTGGGATTCGCCTCCGGGGCACTCTCGGCAATCAGGCAACAAGAACACTATCCGGATTTTATGACCTGGGTGCGCCCAAGGCGCAGACGCCTTTGAAGGCGATGTGGCCATGGCCCAAGCGCTGGCACCGGTGCTATGGTCGCAAACCCCGCTGGAGCGGCTCGATTTCGCCTGCGAGCCCCTCGCCACGCCGGGGCGTAATGAACCCTGCTGGTGTGACTCTGGGCGCAAATTCAAGCAGTGCTGCTACCAGGTTGAGTTTCCCACCGAAATACCCGACCAGATGATGTGGATGCTCTCGCTGCGCGAATGGAAGGGTGCGACCCTGAAAGCCGCATTGGAGAGCCAGCGAGCACCGGCTCAAGCACTGCTGGAAGCCGGGTTGATCGCCGCTGAAAGCGGCCAGACAGGGCGTGCCATGCAAATCCTCGAATCGCTGTTCGATGGTAGCGACTGGTCACGCCTGCCCGACCAGGCCGAGCCGGCCTTTGAGATTTTGCTGGATATTTATCAAGAGCGCGGCTTTAGCCGAAAACGCGCCGACCTGCTGGACGATGTGATGGAGCGCGGGCCGTTGTTCTTACGCGGTGTGGCGCTTGAGCGACTGTGTTTAATGCATCTGGACAACGATGACCTGGACAGTGCCCGGGGCGCCTTTGTTAAGGCTCAGCAGGCGCTGCCTGATTCGCCCACATTGGCCTACATTGAAGCCATGCTATTGCTGCATGAAGGTCACGAGCAGGAGGCTAAAGAGCGTGCCAACTTCTGGTACCGCCGCCTGGTGCGCCAGGGCGAGCTGGATGAAGATCAGTTGGAGTTTCTCGCCGCGTTGGCGGATAACCCCGGTGCGACGCTTGCCGATCAGTTGCTCAGTGCGGAAGAGGATCTGGCCACCCCGTTGGTGGCGCTTCAGGCATTGTTGGCTGCGCTGCCGACGGCCCCCAAAATCGATGTCAGCGCCGATCCTGAAAGTGGGCGTTTGTTTTATAACACCAGTGCCCGGGAGGCAACGCTGTTTGCCGCTTGGCATGAGCATTTTCAAGTGCTGGTGGATGAAGACGTAGCGCTGGGCTTTCGTGATGACCCTTGGGGCAACGCCATCGAGTGGATGTCGGCACTCTGTGCGCATCCCGAGTGGCTGGACGCGCCCCAGGTAGTGCAAGACGTAACCTTGGCACTCACCAGCCGTTTTGGCAGTCTGCCCTGGATGGCCCCCAGCCTGCTGGAACCGCTGGCGCTGCGCCTTTCACGCTGGCTGGAACAAGCCCGCGCCGAAGGCGGCGGTAACCTGTGCTGGGACGATGCCGACAACGCCATGCTGCTGCGCACGGGGTTAGCCTTGGTGGTGGGTATGGAGCGCGGCGCCCGCCAGCACTCACGGGAACTCGCCGAGGAGCTATTGCTGATCGACCAGGAGGATAGCTTGGGCCTGCGTGAACTGGTGCTCGACCAGCTACTGCGCGATGATCGCAACGAGGAGGCGTTGGCGCTGGCGGAGGAGAGTGACGACGACGGCTCGCTGGTGCTTGGGCTGCTTATGGGCAAAACCCTGGCGCTGTATCGATTAGAGCAGCGTGAAGCGGCAGAAGACGCCCTTGGCGATGTGCTTGGCCATAATCGCTACGCGCTAGAGCTGATTTGTGCCGAAAATCCCCGACCCTCCATGCCCCATCCGGATGGCCAGGTTGACCCTGGCTCCCGGGCGGAAGCATGGCAGTACCGTACCTTGATGCGCGATCAGTGGCGCACGACGCCTGGGGCGTTGGAGTGGTTAGAAGCTCACCGCTAGTTTAAACCTTCACCCGGCTAATCCTTCAAGCCTGGCCTTCAAGCCTGTTCAAGCAGGCTTGGGGGTGGTACTAGCTCCTTGTCTCGGCTAATCCAGATAGCTAAAACAATCGCTGGTACACCCAGCAGTGTGGCGATGACAAAAAAGCTCGGGTAGCCCTGAGCGGTGACGACCAGCCCGCCAAAACCGCTTAGAAATTTTCCCGGTAGCGTCATTAATGACGAGAACAGCGCGTATTGCGTGGCGGTGTAGGCGCGTGAAGTGAGGCTAGAGAGAAAGGCGATAAACACCGCGCTGGCTAAGCCGTTGGCGAGGTTATCGCCAATAATCGTGATCACCAGCATGGGCAGCTGACTGCCCACCAGGGCAAGGAGGGCAAACAGCAGGTTCGTTATCATCACCAGTCCCGCGCCGAAGATCAGCAGCGGGCCGATGCCGTAGCGCGCGACAAGAAGCCCGCCTAAAATCCCGCCGGTAATACTCATCGCAATGCCAAATATATTGGTTACGTTGGCAATCTCGGCCAGCGAAAAGCCCAGGTCGATATACAGCGGGTTGGCCATGGAGGCCATGGCCAAATCGCTAATCCTGAATACCGCAATAAACACTAAAATCCATAGCGCTTTCACCCCATAGCGACTAAAAAAGTCGGTAAACGGGCAGACCAGCGCACCAATGCTCCAGGCCCCCAGGCGGCGTAACACTTTAGGCTTGCCCGGCTGGCGCGAATAAACGCCCGTACCTTAGGCTCGTGGATAAGTTGAATGGAGAGGGAGGCGCGTTTTGGCTCGGGACGCAGCAGTACGGTAATCACGCCAATGCTCATTAACGCCGCCATACTCAGATACGCCACATCCCAAGAGGCCGACGCTGCGATATACAGCGCGCCGGCACCGGCGGCAAGTAAGCCACCGCGATAGCCGATAATATAGGTCGAGGCCATGGCAGCCTGAACATTGTCGTCGGCGGACTCAATACGATAGGCGTCGATAGCGATATCCTGCGTCGCTGAGCCAAACGCTACTAGCAGGGCAAACAGAGCGACCCAGCCGAGATTACCCACCGGGCTCAAACCGGCTAGTCCCACTAACCCCGCAACGATCAACCCCTGGGCTAACAGCATCCAGCCACGGCGCTGGCCGAATGCGCGGGTCAATATCGGGAGTGCTAACCGATCCACCACGGGTGCCCAGAAAAACTTGATCGAGTAGAGCATGCCGATCCAGGCAAAAAAACCAATCGCCGCGACCTCAACGCCATCGCTGCGCAGCCAGGCGGAGAGCGTTGAAAACACCAGCAGAAAAGGCAGGCCTGCGGAAAACCCCAAAAACAGCATGGTAATAACGGGTGCACGACAATAAATCGCCAGCGCAGCAAGCCAACTGCGCTGGGGGTGGGGCTCAACATTAAACGCTACTCCTGGTGGAAAGACGTTGGCAATGGCCAGGTGGTAAACTGAGGCATTGTTCTATTACAACGTTCTAACACAAAACCGACAGCTTACCGGAGAGGTGTTTTCCATGTCGATTACCGCGCATCAGGTAGTTACCTTGCACTATGTTCTTAGCGATGTGCTCAACGATGGCAGCAAGCAGGTATTGGATGACTCTCAGGCGCGCAATAAGCCGCTGGAGTACTTGCATGGCCACGACAATATCGTGCCAGGGTTGGAGAAGGCGCTAGCAGGGCAAACCGTTGGCGCCGAGCTTAGCGTTCAACTAATGCCTGCGGATGCCTATGGTGTGCGTAACGAAGGTCTGGTGCAAGAAGTCAGCCGCGGCTCTTTTGGTAACGCTGAGTTGGAACCAGGCAGCCGTTTTCAAACGGAGGGCGAAGCCGGGCCGCAAATTGTCACCGTGCTGGAAGTCGATGGCGATCGCGTCACCGTCGATACCAACCACCCCCTGGCCGGACGTACGCTGAACTATAAAGTGACTATTTTAGACGTGCGCGACGCTACCCGTGCAGAGTTAGCCAAAGGCCATCCATTACCACCGGGTACCGAGCACAGCAAAGTCGAAGACCGCAAGGTGTTGTAGCGCTCATCACGCCCAAAAATTGATCGGTATCAATTTCCTGTTTAACCGCTTCCCCGCCTTCCGTAACTTGACCCAGGTCAGCATTCTTCCGCCATTGAGTGACTAGTATGAACGCATACATCACGGCGGGAGGATTCACCATGTATTGGGATGACACAATTATCTTTGGTTTAGCCACCGTCGCGTTAGTAATCGCATTTATGGTGGGTTGCGGGCTTCGTGATTCGCGATCACCTACGTAAAAATGATCGCAAGAAGTAGCTTTCCCAGTTCATGTAAACCTTGTCAGGGGAGGGGTTTGCTAGCTTAGTTTTACCAGCCTAGTAAGCCTCCTGTTGCCAGCCCACCTTGGGCTGGCTTTTTTTACCTGAAATGTGCTGATAAGTTGAAATTCCTTAACGTGCGTTAAGGAGCAATACAAGGCGTGCTCTGGTAGAGTTCTTGGTAAAATTCTTTAAAAGAGTGAACACACCAGGAAGCTATGCCATGAACGCAGTTGCTTTACACCGCAGCCCATGGGGTCGTGCACGTGATCAGTTAGCGTGCGTGTTAATGGTCGTGGGCATCATGCTCCCTACGGCTGCTTTCGCCCAGGCATTAAGTATCATCAACGGCGATGTCACTCAAAAGGTCGCCCTCAGTGATTTGCGTGCCATGTCTGACGAGACGTTTACGCTCTTCGATCCCTATCAAGGGCGCGATGTGGAGATGCAGGGCCTAGAGTTTCGCACCTTTCTGATTGAACAGTTTGGCGAAGTGCCCCGGCGCTTCACTTTACTGCCTGGGATGACTATGAAGTGACGCTTGAGGGGTGGGATGACCCCAGCTGGTACTTGATCACGGCGGAAGAGGGTGACCCGCTAACTATTCGCACACGCGGCCCAGTTCGGCTCGTTGAGCGAGATTATACTAACGATAATCGCGATGTTGAGAACCTGCGTGATTTTAACGATTGGATCTGGATGATCCGCAGTATAGAGGCGAGGTGGTGACATCCAAACCCAAGCCTGCTGATAAGCCATCAATGCAGCCCCGCGCGTTTGCGCGTCAACATCGCTACGTTACATGGTTGTCGTTGAGCTTGATGAGCTTTTGGCGCTTATGGTGCTGATGGTTTATGAATCGCGCTGGGTCTACCCCGAAATACAGGCTTACTTCAGTCAAACGGGGAACCTTACCGGTCAACAGCTTTCAACCCGGGCACGGGTCTTTCTGCAAGATGCCCAAGTCGAATTATTGGGCGATCAGGCCGAGCAAGATGCGCTGGATGCTGCACTCCTGGACATTGAATTGGCCTATGGTTTAGCCGATATGCCCATCTATCGACGTGAGTATGCTTGTGCCGAGTCTAGCTTGATGGATTTAGACCGGTTAGGGGTTCAGTTAGCGGCACGGAACATTGATCGTTTCGCTGCAGTGTCGGCGTTGTTTGCGCCTATTCAGTGCCTGACCCATATTGAGATGGATCAGCTTGATCGCCGGGGCGCGGCGATTAATTATTTTTCAGAAAGTACGCGCCAGCATAGCCAGGTGCTGACTTACTCCAGCTTATTAATCTTTGTGATGGGGTTGGTGTTTTGGTGGCTTCACGAACGCCAGCTGCGGCGCGCGGATCGTGCCACCCAAGAGACTTTTGAGGTGGATGCAGCGCGCCATGCGCGACCCGCTCACTGGGATCGGCAATCGCAGCGCTTTGCACCAAGATGTGTTGGCGAAGCGGCACCAAACACTTGGGCTGATACTGGTCGATATCGACTTTTTTAAACAGTACAACGATGCCTGTGGGCATCCTCAAGGCGATACCCTGTTGCGACAGTTGGCGACATTGATTGGTGAAACGCTTGAGGAGGCGAAGCTCTACCGCCTGGGAGGCGATGAGTTCGCGGCACTACTCGACTGCCCAGACATAGCCACGCTTAAACGCTACTGCCATCAGTTAATGGATGGGCTGCGGGAAGCTGACTTTCCACACCCTGCCCATCCGGATAAGAAAGGCGTTACTTTAAGCGTGGGTGGCAGCTGTTTTGTGGCTGATGAAGCAACGTTTCCCTACGCTTATGAAGCGGCAGACAAAGCACTCTACCGGGTAAAAAACGATGGGGCGTGACGGCTGGCAGGTTACTGAAGACGCATAATGTCTGTGTACATCGGAGCAAGCCTGCCCAGCAGCTCATTCCGTGCGCCCAGGGGATATCTTCTGCCTGCATTGCGGCATCAAGGTATTCAACGACACGATTAAAATGCACATCTGTCAGCCCCATATGTTGATGCGCACGATCCATCGGCGGGCCTTCATAACGGCAGGGGCCGTCGCTTACATCGCATAGCTGGCTGGCCAGGGATTCGGCAAATAGATCGATATTCGTGTTAGCAAAAACACCACTACTTCGGGATCATCGGCAATTCGGTATAACAGGTTCTCCACTACCGCATCAATCGTTGTTTTCCCGCCCAGGCGTTCATAGAGCGTTGTATTTGTTGATTGAGTTGCTGATTGATACGCGCAGCCTGGGAGCGAAAACGCTACCGCTATAAAGGTAAGCGCTATTAAACAGCGGCGTGTGGGAGAGTGTTTGCGTGTGCGTGGATAGATCATTGCGCCCCGCTTAAAAGCTGCCTGAAGTGAAAGATAGCCGCCGCGTTGGGAGGGTAGGCCGGCTATATCGCCTAAATCCAACCAGGCGCCCGTGAGTGATACGTGCTTATTGATGAAGTAGGCTGTATAGAGGCTTTGCCAATCATCCTCCTCGGCAACGCTTAGGTTATCGGGTTTCTGGCGATACTCGGCGCCAACAATCCATTGCGGGGTAATAAAGACGCCCACGCTCCCTCGGCCACCCACGAACGCCCTCCCTGGTCACCGCCAAAACCAAGTAAACCGCCCTGATTGGCATCGGTATTACGCAGGGTCGCGTTGAGCAGCACATTGCGCCCAGCAACAGCGCTAAACAGCAGCTTGCTGCCGCTCAGATACACGTCGGTGCCGCTTGTTTCATCGGCGCTCAGGGCGGTGGGAATAGTGCCATCAACCAGTCGCTTATGTTGCACCCCAAAGCTCCAAATGCCCCAAGGGTGATAGAGCACATCGCCGAATAAGCGTACTTTCGCGCCATAAATATCCTGGCCTAGTTCGCCTCCCAGGGTTTCTAAATCAAGGGTTTGACGGGCCACGGAGACTTCAACACGATCATAAACATTCAGGCTGGCGCCGGTCACCGTCAATCGATAGTCGTCTACCCACGCACGAGTAGCGGCGGCAGTGGCGCCTATTTCCTGATCGCTTGCGGTGCTGGAAAGCACGGCCCAAGGTGATAAACCACCGCCTGCAGCTCCTTCAATGGCACTTACCCCACCCGTACCTAAAATACGGCTTCCGGCAGAGGAGGGCGTGGCGGCAAGCGCTAAACAGACCGCTAAGCAGGACGCAAGACCACCAGAGAAGGAGTGCCGAAAGGTTGAGTGGGGCTGTGAAAACATAGATTGAAATACCCTCATGGCTTTCTCTGGAGCGTCTTGAGTATGGATGACATCGGGTGGGGAAGTGACAGTGGGGTAAAGTTATCCAACCATGCGGGAGTTCATCCGCTGGCATGGGTTTAGCAACCCAATACCCTTGTAAATAGTCACAGCCCAGCTTGCTTAACAGCTCGGCGCTGGCGCGATTCTCAACGCCTTCGGCCACTAAACGCAGCCCTAGGCTATGGCCCATTTCGATAGTCGAGCTGACGATGGTTAAGTCATCTTTTGTGAGTCGATGGCCAACACGAAAGACTTATCAATCTTGAGCTCATCCACGGGTAGCCGTTTGATTTGCGCCAAAGAGGAGTAGCCGGTGCCGTAGTCATCGATCGCGATACGTAGCCCCAGTTGGTTGAGCTCCATTAACGTGGACATGGCGGCATCAACGTCCTGCATAACGGCACTTTCAGTGACTTCGATACTCAGGCGGGCAGGGGAAAGGCGATAGCGTTCAAGTAAACTGGCCAAATAAGTCGCCAATTGGCGATCCACCACATCACTGGCGGATAGATTAACCGCTACCGATAAGTGATAGCCACGCTGCTGCCAGGCATGCAATTGAGCGCAGACATTGGCTAACATCCAGTGGCTAAGCATGCCGATGCTTCCCGAGCGCTCGGCCAAGCTAATAAACTCATCGGGGGCACAAATCCTAACGACGGGTGACGCCAGCGCATCAACGCTTCGCACTGCTCTACACGGCCGTTACGGGTGTCTACTTTGGGCTGGTAGGCCATCCACAGTTCACCGTTGCCCACTGCATCCTGTAGATCTCGAATCAGGGTGAGCTGGCGTAAATGGTGCTCATCCTGCCCCTCCAGATAGCGTTGATGAGGGTGCCGGTGACGTCGCGCCATATCCAGTGCTATATCGGATCGCCGCAGCAATAGTTGTGGGCTGTCGCCATGGTCGGGGTAGTTGGTTTCGCCTGCCGAAAGGGAGGGGGTAATAGGGGATTTATCAAGATCAATAGGGTGGTGCAGCGACGTGAACAGCCGAGTTCGCCAGGCAAAGTCGCTTCTCGACTGCTTGACGACCAGTAGCAGCTCGTCACCGTCAAGCCGGTAGGCAGTGCTCTCCGAACCATCAAAATGCTGCAAGCGCTTGGCCAGGGTGGCCAGCACGTGATCCCCCAGCGCATAGCCGAAGGTGTCGTTAATGTCGCGAAAGTTGTTAATTGCCAGGCGCAGAAGGGTAAACGGCTCACCGCGTTTGATTAAAAGGCTAACATCTTCTTGAGCACTCATTCGATTGGGCAGGTCAGTGAGTAAATCGTGGCGAGATTGGTGATGCAGTGTTGCTTCGCGCTGAGCGATGCCCTCCTGCATGGCGAGCAGGGTCGATGCCAGCAGTCCGGTTTCGCTCCGCTCAGTACCGACCGGTAACTCAGTGAAGCGCTCGCCGCGCCCAATGCGCTGAGCCGCCTGGGCCAGCTCCATTAACGGTTTGCTCATGCTGCGCGCGCTCCACATGGCAATGAGCACGGTAAACAGTAGAATCAGTGCGATGATGCCTAGCAGTTGCCATTGCAATGAGCGATACGCGCCAAGCAGCTCGTTGCGTGAGAGTTGTAACAGCGCATAGGTATGGTTGGCGTCGTCTGAATAGAGCTGGCTCGCGTAGGTCAGGTATCCGGCATCCGGCGTCATCTGGCTGTGTAGGGCATACTCGCCTTCGATTAACTCATCACCCCGTTCGCTCATTAACTCCAGAGCCAATTGCCCAGGGTGAGAGCTGGCTAGGTAGCTGATCTCGCCGTTATCCCCATAGTTAACCACGCTAATGTCCAACCCGGTTAACGCATTAATCTCTTCCGTCACTGCTTCATTGATTAAAAAACCCATTCCAACCCAGCCAATCAGGTTGGGAGCGCGCACCGGGAGCAGGGCGAATTCATAAGGCTGACCCTCGGCGATGACGACGCTAACTGCTTGGCCCTCTTGGCGAGCCCGGTCGAAGAGCTGCGGGAAAGGCATCGGGCTATTTTGCGGATGATGGCTGCTCGCCAGGATGTGCCCATCCAGACCGCTGAGTAACACGATATCTGCCTTGGCTCGATCACCATGGTTGGCCAGCACGGAGTAGAGCGTCTCGGTATCCTGGGTGGAAACGGCGCTTTTAAAACCAAAGTCATCGGCGAGAATAGCAACGTTATTGGTTAACTGTTCACCGCGCGCGTCCAGCAGCTGTGCTAATACATTGGCCCCACTTCTAACCGTTGGGATCCTTTGGCAATAACATCGTTTTGGGTCGCGCGAAGGAATGCCACTCCGGTGGCGAGTTGCGAGACAATCACCACGGTCAGCAGTACGAGCATCAGGCGCGTTCTAAAGCGCATAGCAACCTCACTAAGTGGCTGATCGCCATCTCTTGAACACGGGTAAGGGCTTAAGTGGCATCTTTAAAGCGCTGTTGAAGGGGGAGAGAGCGTTGGCGCTGGAGGTGGCAGTGCGTTGAGTTCTAAACTGACTTCCAACGGGTCATTATCGGTAATGATGCCTTCCCACCACACTTGCTGGCTGTCATCAAGTTGCGGGTGCCACACCCGCACACGATGCTCACCAGCGGGCAGCGTGGGCAGGGAAAGCATGCCTTCGGCGCCCGTTATCGCCGCGTAAGGGGCATCGCTGACGACAATAAACGCCTGCATATGGTCGTGAATATTACACCCTAAGACGACAACACCGGCCTGGTCAAATTGAACCGGTGGCGGCGTTTCTTGCAAATAGAGGTTTAAATCAAAGGTTTTGGCCGGTGAAAAGGAGTAGACGTGGTGGCGAGTGGTGTCTTGGTTGGGAAAGGCCACATAGCTGCCGGTCGGTACGGCCAGTACCTTGGGGTGAAAGGCAGCATCCCGCTGATAGATGTTCTCTTCCTGAGGAGGATTGCTCGCCGCCGAATCGTAGTAAACCTCAACGACTGCATCCTCAAGCGGCTGACCATCAGCACTACTAACGGTTATCTGTGCGGCATTAGCGGTGGGGATAAGAAAGCTGATGATCGTCAGTGCCAATAACGGGAGTGGGTATGCATTGATAAAACCCATAAAAGGGTGACGTAGTCGTGTTGGCTTTGGCATTGAGGTCGGCATCCCGTATTAAAGCTGGCTCTTAGTTAGCCCGCGTAGCGTTAAGCTTAATAGTGAATGGATTGTGCAAGAAAGTCATGCGTTTGGCTTAACGATAAGCCAACACTTAACGCCATGCTGAGCGACGCCAGGTATTCTTCCATGCCTGCATGACCCGCTCCGGGTACCAGGTTTCGCCCAAGCTGCCATTGTAGCGCGCTAGCGCACGGGTAAAGTCGCCATTCTCAAGGGCTAGGTAGTGCGCCAAAATCGTACAGCCATAGCGCAGATTGCGTGGCGGGTAGGTTAAGTCGTCAATCGGTAGCCCAAGTTCGCTGACCCAGAACGGCATGATTTGCATCAAGCCAACGGCGCCTGCCGAAGAGATAGCATCGGCTTTGAAGGCGCTCTCCACCTGAATCAAAGCTAACACCAACTCTGGCGGTAAGCCTGCCAGCCTGGCTTCTTGGTAGATGCGTGTGAGCAGTGTCTGGCGCTGGGCGGCATCATCCATAAAACGAGCCAGCGGCGTGTCCATACGTTCACGCCACTGGCGCGCTGCCCACTGCTGTTGAGGCGTCTGATGCTGCTGATTGGCAGACTCAAGGGTGGGGCGCAGGGTTTGGGGTAACGGCTGAGCAGCCACTAGGCTTGTGGCTACAAGCCCAGCGCTGCTCAGCAATACCCCGCTAAGCGTTACTGCCTTAGCTAGCTTTCTCACGCAAAAGTCGATGATTTGATCCGCAGGCACCATGGTGGCTTCGCTATCTCGGCGTCCTTTATACTCCAGTTCGCCGTTGTCCAGGCCGCGGTCGCCGATTACCAGGCGGTGCGGAACACCATCAGTTCCAAATCGGCAAATTTAACGCCGGGACGGGTATCGCGGTCATCCAGCAGGACGTCTAAGCCTGCGGCGGTGAGCGCTTGGTAAAGACGTTCAGACTCTTCGCGCACACGCTGGGATTTGTGTGCATTCATCGGCACCAGTGCCACCTGGAAGGGGGCAATAGCGTTAGGCCAGATAATGCCCGATTCGTCGTGGTTCTGCTCAATGGCGGCGGCGACCACGCGGGTCACGCCGATGCCGTAGCAACCCATCCACGGATGGCTGGTTTTGCCGTTGTCGCCCAGCACGTTGGCGTTCATGGCCTGGGAGTATTTTTGGCCCAGTTGGAAGACATGACCCACCTCGATGCCGCGCTTGATAGAGAGCGTGCCTTGGCCGTCGGGGGAGGGGTCGCCTTCCACCACATTGCGCAGGTCGGCCACCTCGGGCAGGGCAACGTCTCGCTCCCAATTAATGCCGAAATAGTGTTTGCCTTCAATATTGGCACCTGCGCCAAAGTCGCTCATCAGGGCAACGCTGCGGTCAGCAATAATGGGCATATCAAGGTTTACCGGGCCTAGCGAGCCAAAGCCGGCGCCCACAGCTGCGCGAATTTCCTCTTCGCTGCCCATGGTCAGCGGGGCCGCCACTTGGGGAAGGTTCTCGGCTTTTACCTCGTTCAGCTCATGATCGCCGCGCACCAATAGGGCAATCAGGCCACCCTCAGCGGCACGTACTATTAGAGTCTTGACGGTTTTCTCGATCGGCAGATCAAACTGCTCAACCAGGGCGGCAATGGTCTTGGCGTTAGGCGTATCTACCAGGTGCATCTCTTGGGTAGGTGCTTCGCGCTGTATGTTGCTGCCCAGGGGGGGCAGGCAAGGCTTCGGCCTTTTCCATGTTCGCGGCGTAGTCGGAAGAGTTGGAGAAGACGATGTCGTCTTCGCCAGACTCGGCCAGCACGTGGAATTCGTGAGAGCCGGTACCGCCGATGGAGCCGTTGTCGGCGATGACCGGGCGGAAGTCGAGGCCCAGGCGCGTAAAGATGCGCGTATAGGCGTCGTACATATCCTGGTAGGTCTGCTTCAGCGAGTCTTCATCCAGGTGGAAGGAGTAAGCGTCCTTCATAATGAACTCACGGGAGCGCATTACCCCAAAACGTGGGCGGATCTCATCCCGGAACTTGGTCTGAATCTGATAGAAATTGACCGGCAGTTGCTTATAGCTGGCAATCTCCTTGCGCACCAGATCGGTAATCACTTCTTCGTGGGTCGGGCCGACGCAGTAGTCTCGGTCATGGCGATCTTTGAGGCGTAGCAGCTCAGGGCCGTACTGCTCCCAGCGCCCAGACTCCTGCCACAGCTCCGCGGGCTGCACAGCAGGCATCAACACTTCTTGGGCACCGGCACGGTTCATCTCTTCGCGCACAATAGCTTCCACTTTGCGCAGGGTACGCAGACCGAGCGGTAACCAGGTGTAAAGCCCCGATGTCAAACGGCGAATCATTCCGGCACGAAGCATTAGCTGGTGGCTAATGACTTCGGCGTCAGCCGGGGTTTCTTTGAGTGTGGCAATCAGTAATTGGCTGGCGCGCATGGGCGTGAGCATTCCTTAGGTTTTGAAAACTGGATTCTTGAAAAAGTGTTTGGAAGCGTTGAATGGTGACATTGTACGGCCTAGCGGTTAAAGCGGCAAAATAGTGCTTATGTTCAAATTTTCTATGCTTTTGGATGACTGTGTTAAACTGAGCGAGCTTTATGGCGCGATCGTCGGAAAAAAACCAAAGCGCAACACCCTATATCGACTATCGTTACTTTTTGTTTGAGGGAACCTTCATGCACCAAGCAGTTCGTCGCTGGTTGACTGGCGCCGTGGTTGGCGTTTCCATCGTGTCACTGAGTGGTTGTGGTACGCTTTTTCATCCTGAGCGTAAGGGGCAACTGAGCGGTGATATTGACCCGGTTATTGCTGTCGCCAATGGGGTCGGTTTGCTGTTCTTTATCGTACCTGGAGTGATTGCCTACGCCGTGGATTTCTCTAATGGCACCATCTACCTGCCGGGCCGCAACAGTGCCTCAGTGGATGTTCACCACTTAGACGACGCTATGGACGTGGCCTCTCTGGAAAAATTGCTCTCTGAAACAGCCGGTCAGCCGGTGAGTTTAGAGAGCGAGTTGGTAATGATTGAAGAGATGAACAGCTTGGATGAGGCATTGGCTATGGTGCGCATGTCGGGCGTCTTAGACCAAGAGAAACTCTCTGCAATGTAACGTTCCTATTGATCGCTAAAGCCCAGCCAAGCGTTATGCTTGGTTGGGCTTTTATGCTGCTCAGCTGTTAAGCATACTGGGCAGGGTTAGGTACGCTGGGAAAGCGCGGCGGATGTGCTTCCATGTAGGCGTGACAGGCGCGCAGAACGCGAGCATCATCGTATTTGCCACCTGCTAGCTGAAAGCCCACCGGTAGACCGTTATCAGTAAAACCGCAGGGCACCGACGCGGCGGGTTGCTGGCTCAGGTTAAACGGGTAGCTAAAGGGCGCCCACTCTTCCCAATCCCGCATATCGCTGCCGGGGGGAACTTCCTGGTTTATTTCGAACGGCAGGATCGCCACCGAGGGCGTCATCAGTAGGTGGTACTCTTGGTTGAAGTGCTCCAGGCGTTGGGTCAATTCCGCACGATCAGCCAACGCTCGAAACAGCTCAACGGCTTTCCAGGGCTCTGCTTCACGGGCATTGGCTACCATGCCGGGATCCAGCAGCGTGCGCTGGTGATCATCCATCTGTGACCACTGCGCTAAAGAGGCGGTAAACCACAGCTTGCGAAAGGTATCCAGCGGCGACGAAAAGCCGGGATGTACTTCGACGATTTCAGCGCCCAACGCCTCCAATTTGCTGGCTGCTTCTCGCACGCGTTCGGCAACCTGGGGATCTACCTTGGCGTAGCCAAGATCAGCCGAGTAGCCAATCCTTAGTCCGGTTAAACCTTTATCCAAATCCATTCCCCAGCACTCGGGCTGTCCGCGAGTGGCGTAAGGGTCACGGTAGTCGTAGCGCCCAATTACGTTGAGCATACTGACGGCGTCCCGCACGGTGCGCGTCAATGGCCCCAGGTGGGAGAGGCTGGGCTCTTTCGCTGGCGGCCACTGGGGCGTCCAGCCGAAAGTGGGTTTGAAGCCAAAAACCCCAGTGAATGCCGCGGGGATACGAATCGATCCGCCGGAGTCGCCGCCCTGATGCAGTACCCCATATTGAGCGCAGCAGCAGCGGCGGCCCCGCCGGACGAACCGCCGGGAGTTAAGCGTGTATCCCAGGGGTTGGCCGTGGCCCCAAAAACGCGATTATCGGTCACGGCTTTCCAGCCAAATTCAGGCGTGTTGGTTTTGCCTAGCAGGATAGCACCCGCTTCACGCAGCATACGTGCAGGTGGCGCGTCGCTCTCGCACAATGCATCAGAAGAGGTGAGCGAGCCTTCCCGGCAGGGCATGCCCGCCACTTGGGTCAGGTCTTTAAGCGATACCGGCACCCCATCGATAGGGCTTAGTGGCTTGCCTTGGCCCCAGCGCCGTGCCGAGGCTTTGGCCGCCGATTCTGCGCCTTCAGCATCTACATACACATAGGCGTTAACGTCTGGGTTGAAGCGCTCGATTCGCTCAAGGGCGGCACGAGTCGCCTCTAGCGGGGAGGCCTCTCGGCTTGCAAACAACTGAGCTAGGGTCTGAGCATCTAAACTGCCGAGATCGGTAGCGCTCATTGCACACTCCTTACGTAGGCTGGGGCTTGGGTAAAGGAGGTTAAGCGTAGGCAAGCATTACCGGGCGTGCAAAACCGCTGCATCGTAGGCGGGCTCTTTGTATCCATCGTTCAAGAGGCTTGAGCGCGCAGCCAGGCTATTTCGTCGGCCCATATCTCGGGTTCGATGGTCTCCAGTATCATCGGAATGGCGTTAATCCGTGGTTCCTGCATGATGGCGGTAAAGGCGGGTAGGCCGATGTTGCCTTTGCCCAGGCTGTGGTGGCGATCCACGCGGCTGGCAAGGTCGCTTTTGGCATCGTTTAAATGCATGCCGCGCAGATACTCAAAGCCGACAACGCTGCCTAGCTCATCAAGCGTTGCTTGGGTGGCCTCAGTGGTGCGTAAATCATAGCCTGCCGCAAAGGCGTGACAGGTATCAATGCATACCCCGACGCGGGTTTTATCGTCCACGTGGGCAATGATTTCGGCCAAATGCTCGAAACGCCAGCCCAGGTTGGTGCCTTGCCCAGCGGTATTTTCAATCACCGCCGTGACGCCTTGAGTATGCGTTAGCGCTTCATTGACAGATTCAGCGATACGCTTTAAGCAGTCGCTTTCGCTGATTTTGTTCAAATGGCTGCCAGGGTGAAAATTCAGTAGCGTCAGTCCCAGTTGCTCGCAGCGCTGCATCTCATCCAGAAAGGCATCCCGGGATTTACGCAGGCCTTCCTGCTCGGGGTGACCCAGATTAATCAGATAGCTGTCGTGGGGCAAAATCTGTTCAGGGGCAAAGTCATGCTCGGCGCAGGCGTCGCGAAAGGCTTGAATGGCCTCATCGGTGAGCGGTTTACCTTTCCATTGACGCTGATTTTTGGTGAATAGCGCAAAGGCATCCGCGCCGATTTCTACAGCCCGGTGTACGGCCTGGTCTGCACCGCCAGCGGCGCTCACATGGGCTCCTAGGTACTTCACGGCGGACTCCTTGTCAGTGTGTGAACTTATAATTTGTTAGAGCTTATCAGTGGCTGTCTAAAAGCGCTTGAACGCGGCGGGTTCATCGGTGATGACACTGCCGATACCCCACGCCCAACGGCTATGAAAAGCGCTAGGATCATTGGCGGTATAGCACAATATTTGATAGCCATCGCGCTGCATAGCGTCGGCTTGAGCGCGCTTCAAACGTGGCCAGTGGGGGTGCACGCTAAACGCCTCGATGGCCTCGCACTGCTCACGCCAGTTTTTGGGCACGCTGCCGAACAGTACGCCCAGAGCAAGCCGCTCTTTGCTGGCAAATTGACGGCAGTGGCCAAGAGCAGCGGCATTGAAGGAGGAGATTATCAAGCGCTCGGGGAGAGTGTCGAGCATCTCCGGTAGCGCGCGTTCCACCAGCGCGATGGGGTCGCGGCCTTTATTGACCTTGATTTCCATATTGACGCCCATTTCCAGCTCGTTAAGCAGTGCCAACATTTCGCTAAGGCTAGGCATCTTCTCACCCGCAAAACGGTCGTCAAACCATCCTCCAGCGTCCAGGGTTTGCGCCTTGGCCCAATCCATTGAGGCGAGCCCACCACGCCCGTTTGAGCAGCGCGCGACATCGCCATCGTGCCAAATTACCGGCGTGCCATCACCCAGTAGCTGCACATCCAGCTCTACCCATGTGGCTCCCGCCTCATAAGCGGCGCGCACCGCAGCCAGGGTGTTTTCAGGGGCAGCGGCGGAGTAACCTCGGTGAGCAATCAGCGTGGGGAGTTGAATAGCAGGATGCGTCATGACAAATCTCTAAGCCTTAGACGATAAAAGAGAGCCAATTCTAGCATGGGTGCATGACAGCGGGATTTCATTCGATTCGTGCCTCTCATTCCTTAACAAATAGGGGAGTAAAAAAACGCTAGCGTGCTAGCTTGATTTAAACGCCGCGACGCGCTTGTATAGCAGCACCCGTTGTTATGCTTGTTATTGACAACCCCAATAATTAATAAGGAAACCTCTATGTCTCAGCGTATTCAATTTGCCCGTACCGGTGGTTCTGAGGTACTTGAACTGGTCGACGTTACCCCTGCTGAACCTGGTCAGGGTGAAGTGCGTGTTGCCAATAAGGCTGTCGGCCTCAATTTTATCGATATCTATTTCCGTACCGGGCTCTACCCAGCCCCTTCCTTGCCTTCTGGGCTAGGCACCGAAGGGGCGGGTGTGGTCGATGCGGTTGGTGAAGGTGTTACGCATTTAAGCGTGGGCGATCGCGTAGCTTATGCCCAGGGCCCGTTGGGTGCCTATGCCGAATTGCATACGTTACCTGCGGCCAAAGTGGTCAAACTCCCCGACTTCGTTGATTTCGAAACCGCAGCGGCGAGTATGCTCAAGGGCCTTACCGTGCAGTACCTGCTGCGCCAAACCTATGAACTAAAAGGTGGCGAGACCATTCTGTTTCACGCCGCAGCGGGCGGGTGGGTTCGATTGCCTGCCAGTGGGCGAAGTCGTTAGGCGTTAAGCTGATCGGCACCGTCAGTTCACAGGAAAAAGCAGATCTAGCCATGGCCAACGGCGCCTGGGCGACAATTAATTATAGCGAAGAGAACGTGGTGGAGCGCGTACGCGAGCTTACCAACGGCGATATGTGCGATGTTGTGTACGACTCGGTGGGTAAAGACACCTGGGAAATGTCACTGGACTGCCTAAAGCCCCGTGGGCTGATGGTCAGCTTTGGCAACGCTTCCGGCCCGGTGGATGGCGTTAATATCGGTATTCTTAACCAGAAGGGGGCGCTCTATGTGACTCGTCCCAGCCTTAACGGCTACGCCGATACCCGCGAGCGATTAGAGATGATGTGTGAAGAGTTCTTCGCCATGCTGAAAAGCGGAAAGGTCAAAATAGATATCGCCAATCGCTACCCCTTGGCAGAAGCGGGCAACGCCCAAGATGCGCTGCAGAGCCGTAAAACCACCGGCTCTACTGTGCTGTTGCCGTAGTGAGTTCGTTTTATCTGATGATAGAGCTTTGGGCGAAAATGCGTAACCAGTTTGCAAGGAGTGTTCCGAAACAGTGAAGCCCTACTAAGCGCGGGTTACTTCAACGTATGTTTTCTCCTCATAAGCTCCCTTAAACAGCTCGGCACTGCCGGGCTGTTTTATTTTAGAGGTTAAGCGTTTACACAGCTGACCATTTGCAGGGACTATACGTATGTATAGCAAGCGTCTAATGTGCAAGGGGAATGGCCATAGCGTGATCATGGCCTGCATCAATCGTAGGCTGCCTCTATGAATGGCGGCAAGGGAGTAAGAAAAGGATGTCGGCTGAGGACATAAGTGTTGAGGGCTCAAGCGCTGAGGGCTCCGGTATTGAGAATGTAAGTATTGAAGCATTGGATCTTGGCGGTTTAACGCTTACCCTAGCACACTGGTGTTTATCGTGCTGGGTCTGACGCTTGCCGCGTTTATATGGGGTCGCTTTCGTTATGACCTAGTGGCGCTGGCGGCGTTGCTGGGTTCAGTCATGCTGGGGCTTGTGCCGGCCGAAAGCGCGTTTACAGGCTTTGGTCATCCGGCGGTGATTACCGTGGCCGCCGTACTGGTACTTAGCCGGGGGTTCGAGCGCTCGGGCGTGGTCGATATTATTGCCAACCAAGTGCTTAAGGTGGGGAGAATCTGCTACTCCAGCTCCTGGTGCTGGTGGGTACCATTGTGCTGCTATCGGGTATTATGAATAACGTGGGCGCACTGGCGCTGCTACTACCGGTGGCGATGCGGCTTGCCCGTGAGCACAATACTTCCCCCTTCCTTACTGCTTATGCCTCTGGCGTTTGGCTCTTTGCTCGGCGGTTTGACCACCTTGATTGGCACCCCGCCCAATATCATTATTTCCAGTTATCGCCGTGAGGTGACAGACGAAGCATTTAGTATGTTTAGCTTCTCGCCTGTTGGTATTGCAGTTGCGCTGGCGGGGCTGGCGTTTATTGTTCTGGTGGGCTGGCGCTTGACGCCCAAGCGCAGTGGCCAGGCCTCTACGGATGAAATGTTCGATACCGCCAACTATTTAGTCGAGTTGAAAGTGGGCGAAGAGTCGAAGGCCAAAGGCTTAACGCTCCAGCAGTTGCGTGACGAGTTGGACGAGACCATCCCCGTGTTAGCAGTGGTGCGCGATGACAATCGCCGTGCGGGCTATAACTTCCACGGCGCCCTGGAAGAGGGCGATATTCTGCTATTGGAAGCAGGGCCTGATGAGCTTCAAATGCTGGAAGATAAAGTAGGGCTTAGCGCGATTGCTGAGCTGGAGGAAGAGCTCGAGGACGACCCAGGAGGCGATTCAGAAGTACAAGACGCGGAGCATCCCGCCAGTGACAAAGAGGCAGAAGAGACAGATAAGGCTAAAAGAAAGACGCTGCACAGGATCAACAGCGCGTGGACACCGAGGGGCTGCAACTGATCGAGGCCGTGGTGCGCAATGACTCTATGATGATTAATCGCAGCGTTCGCCAGTTGCGCTTGAACCATCAGTTTGGGCTGCACCTGGTAGCCGTTGCCCGGGATGGTGGGCGCTTGAAGCAGCGGTTGCGGGATATCCGCTTTAAGAACGGCGATGTTTTGCTGTTGCAGGGTAGTGAAAATGAAATCTCTGACAGCTTGGCCTCACTGGGCTGCTTACCTCTGGCTAGCCGCGAGTTGCACCTTGGCCAGCCACGCAAGCTCGCTGTCTCAATTGCCATTTTGCTTTGGCGATCATAGCGATGCTGTTTGACCTGCTTCCGGCCGCGGTAGCCATGAGCACCGCGGCACTGATTTCGCTACTCATTGGTGTGCTACCGTTACGTGAAGGGTATCAGGCCATTGATGGCCCCGTTATCGTGCTACTTGCAGCGATGA
Organism: Vreelandella olivaria; assembly: GCA_004295565.1. Classification (GTDB taxonomy): domain Bacteria; phylum Pseudomonadota; class Gammaproteobacteria; order Pseudomonadales; family Halomonadaceae; genus Vreelandella; species Vreelandella olivaria. Next base: position 2,041,249 of record AP019416.1, read on the forward strand.
TCCCCGTAGGCGAAGCATTAGAAACCAGCGGCGGTGCGGATTTAATTGCTAATGCGCTGCTTAGCTTTGGCAGCGATTGGCCGGTGGTCGTCACTATGGTGGGGCTGTTTTACTCTCTATGCTGCTTTCCAATGTGGTGAATAATGCGGCGGCTGCGCTGCTAATGGCGCCGATTGCGGTGAGTTTAGCCCATGGCTTCGATGTCTCAATCGACCCCTTCTTGATGGTGGTCGCTGTCAGTGCTTCCTGTGCGTTTTTAACCCCTATCGGGCACCAATCCAATACGCTGGTGCTAGGGCCTGGCGGCTACCGCTTTGGCGATTATTGGAAACTGGGCCTGCCGTTGTCGCTGGTGGTGCTGGTGGTCGCTATCCCAATGATCCTGCTGGTGTGGCCGCTTTAATAGCAAAATAGCCAAGGCTGGCGCAGGTTTTGTGGGAGCCAACTGTCGAGGTGTTCGAAGAGCACTATTAGATTTCGAAAATTTTGCTAAATTATGTTCAGATACCAACAAAAATCGAACAGGCTGGGCTCATGAATCAACAATTTCGTCAGGATGCCATTGTCGAGCTGGTTCGCCAGCACGGCTATATGAGCATTGAACAGCTCACCGAGCATTTTGCCGTGACGCCGCAAACCATTCGCCGTGATTTGAATACTCTAGCCGATGAAGGGCGGGTTCGCCGTGTTCATGGCGGGGTAGGTATCGAGTCAAGCACGGTGAATACCGCATACAGCACGCGTAAAACGCTTCATCTGGAGGAGAAAGAGCGCATTGCACGCTGCTTAGCTCAGCACATCCCTAACCACTCCTCGCTGTTTATTAATATCGGCACCAGTAACGAGGTGATTGCTCAAGCGCTGTTAGAACACCAAGGGCTTGAAATTATTACCAATAATCTTAATGTTGCCGCCATCCTGCAGCACAAAGAAGATTTTACCGTCATTATTGCCGGTGGTCAGGTGCGCTCCCGGGACGGTGGCATCATTGGTGAGGCCACTATCGACTTTATTAATCAGTTCAAAGTGGACTACGGCATTATCGGCATCAGTGGTATCGATGAGGATGGCTCGCTGCTGGAGTTTGACTATCAGGAAGTACGTGTTGCTCAGGCGATTATTGCCAATTCCCGACGCATCTATTTGGCGGCGGACTACTCGAAATTTCACCGTAATCCAGTCGTTCGGCAGGGGAACCTGGAGCAGCTGGATGCGCTATTTACCGACCGCAAACCCCGGACGCGATTCAGCGTTTGCTGACTCAGCACGATGTGGCGCTCTACATTGCATAATGAGGTAGTTTCAGCCTTGAGCATTTTGGACGGCTGGAGTAGCCTTGGATCATAATAAAACGAAAGTAAATATACAAAATCGAAAGACAATACAACAAAGCGAACTCGATATGTCCTCTTTATACTCGCTATTGATCAAGGCACCACCAGCTCCCGCGCCATTCTGTTTGACCGCCAAGGGCAGGTGGCCGCTGTTGCCCAGCAAGAATTCACGCAGCACTTCCCCACGACGGATGGATTGAGCACAACCCCGAAGATATTTGGGACACCGTGGTGGCGACCTGCCGGGATGTGATGCGTAATGCAGAGATTACCGCCGACCAAATAGCGGGAATCGGTATTACCAACCAGAGGGAAACCACAATTCTGTGGGATCGGAAAACGGGTAAACCACTCTACAACGCCATCGTTTGGCAGGATCGCCGCACCTCGGATTTATGCCAGTCGCTGCGCGATAAAGGTCATACCGATGTCGTTCAAGCTAAAACGGGCCTGTTGATTGACCCTACTTTTCCGCCACCAAGCTTGCCTGGATATTGGATAACGTTGAGGGCGCTCGGGAGCGCGCTGAGCAGGGCGAACTGGCGTTTGGAACGGTCGATAGCTTTTAATCTGGCGGCTGACCGGTGGTCAGCAGCACGTGACCGATGCCACCAATGCTTCGCGTACGGCGCTTTTAATATCCATACCCAGGAGTGGGATGAAGAGCTGCTGGCGCTGTTTAATATTCCCGCCAATCTGCTGCCCGAGGTGAAAGACTCGAGCGACGATTTTGGCACCACCGAAGCGCACTGGCTGGGCGCCTCGCTGCCCATTGCTGGGGTAGCGGGGGATCAGCAGGCGGCGCTGGTGGGGCAGGCGTGCTTTCAACCGGGGATGGGCAAAAGCACCTACGGCACCGGCTGTTTTATGATTGTGAATACGGGTGAAACGCCATCGCTGTCCCGTAATCGCCTGCTCACCACCATTGGTTACCGGCTTAACGGCAAGCCGACCTACGCCATGGAGGGCAGCATCTTCGTGGCAGGTGCCACGGTGCAGTGGTTGCGTGACGGCTTGAACCTGTTTGCCGACGCCTCCGAAACTGAAGCCTTGGCCCAGGAGACCCGCAGCGGGCACAGCGTTTATTTGGTGCCCGCCTTTACCGGTTTGGGCGCTCCGCACTGGGATCCGAAAGCGCGCGGCGCTATTTTTGGGTTAACCCGTGACACGGGCATTGCTGAAATCGTGGCTGCTGGCCTTCAAGCAGTCTGCTACCAAACCCGCGATCTGCAGCACTGTATGAACGACGATATGGAGGCTCCGCCAGTACGCTACGCGTCGACGGCGGCATGGTGAAGAACAGCTGGGTGATGCAGTTTCTTGCCGATATGCTGGGTGTCCAGGTCGATCGCCCCACGATTCTGGAAACCACGGCGCTAGGAGCGGCTTACCTGGCCGGGTTGCGTCTAGGCTGGTATCAAACGCTGGAAGAGATCGAGCAGCTATGGCGCTGCGAGAAGAGCTTTATGCCGAAGATGGAAGAGGCTGCCCGCGAGCAGCTCTATCAAGGCTGGTTGGACGCCGTTTCACGTGTGCGCTCTACCTAAATAAGGCTCTGTAACTATAAAGCCCTCTCATTTAGTTGAGAGGGCTTTTAATGTTTAATGACTGCCTATGTTAAACCACTGATGAAGAAGTAGGGGCAGTGCGGTATCGCGATTCTGTTCAAAATAGTGGTTAAAACGGTCGTCAGCGTCGTCGCCAAATAGCACCCGACACGCTTCCTTTAAGCCACTGGATTGGCGTAACTGCTCATGCGGTACCACCAGTGAGACTTTGGCGCGGCGGCGCAGGAAATCCTCAAGCTGGGTGATCATCTCGTGATCCCGGGCATGCTCGATCTCACAGCGAATGTACTCAGTGCCTTCAATTAAAATTTCGCTCTGGGCGGGATCCTGGCGAATTTTTTCAAGCATCGGTATAGCCTGATCGGCGTAGCGCCGCCACAGCCGAGTGGAGAGTAGCTCTGATGACGTAGAGGCTGTCATGGCATCCAGGTTCATGCGCTTGGCTTGATCCATAAACTGCTGTTTCACGGGCTTGGGGGTTCCCCATACCACTGAAAATTGGGGTCTGACAGTGTAACGCCCAGTTGGCTCACCGCTTCGGCAATTTCATCGCCAACGTTCAAACAGTCGGTAAGCTTGCCGCCAAAAATGCTGATATGTGCGCTTTCAGCATTGGTATCAATCACGTGCTTGCGTGAAAGCTGTAGAAAATCGCGGTCACTGCCCTGGCTATCTTTAATGGCAAGGGGCCTTACGCCGCAACGCGTTGAGATAATGTCATTCTGGCTAAGTGGTTTATCCAGGGTGAGGCGTTTATTGATATTTTCCAGCACAAAGGCGATATCGTCAGCGGTAACGTCCACCTCAGGGTGCTCCATATGGGTATCGGTGGTGCCGATACAGGTGCGATTGCCCATAGGAATGACAAAAACAGCCTGCCATCGTCGGCGAAAAACGCGAGCACCCGCTGGGAGTCGGTTAGCTGCGGTACGATGAGGTGAATACCTTTGAGTAGAGGTGATGGTGGGTGGTTTTTGGCCAGTCAGCTCGTTATGCTGATCTACCCAAGGGCCTGCCGCGTTGATCAGCACCTTGGCGCGGATGTCGAAGGTAGTGCCATCCATCACGTTACGCGCTTTGGTTACCCACATCCCCCTCCCGCTCGGCGCCGAGTGACTCCACGTAGTTGGCGGCAATAGCTCCATAGTTGAGCGCGTGGCGCACAAAGTTGAACACAAACCGTGCGTCGTTATCGTGGAGGTAGGCATCGGAGTACTCAAAGCCGCCTACGGCGCCCTCAACATCAATAATCGGCTCTTGCTGCTTAATCTTGTTCGGCGAGAGCAAGCGCGGCAACTGAGTGAAGCCGTTGCCCATCAGCCAGTAAAGCCAGGTGCCCGCCCACAGGTAGCGAGGTGAGTGGCGGAAACCTTTGAAATAGTGGTCAGGAAGCGAATCTCCTGCACCGTAGAAGGGTAGCTCTTTATCAAGTGGTTACGGCTTTTGCACAGTTTTCGAACCAGCGCAAAATCCTTACTTTCCATATACTTAATGCCTCCCCATACGAGATTGGAGGAGTGCATGCTGGTACTGCCCGCGAAGTCGCCGCGATCAATCAACGCGACTTTGGCACCTTTACCCGCCAGTGCCGCTGCGGTCGCCGCGCCGTTAATACCGCCCCAATAATCAGAGCATCAAAGGTCTCAGTAGGTAATTTCTCGATGTTTCGATTTCGCAGTTTCATAGCGGATCCAATTAACAAATAAATAGCCCTGTTGCAGTGGGTGTTTTCTCTTGTGCTATGGCCTGCCGCCAATGAAACCCTTGGCAGGGCGGGCGGTTGCCCGCCCTGCAAGCGTTGCGCGTGGTGATTATTGGCGCGTACCGGCTTCCATCCAGGCTTCCATCATTTCGTCATAAGGAACTGTGGTGCCTTGGGGCATTTCATTCTCCAGCTTGGGCTTGGGTGAGCCTTCCTGATCCAGCCAATATTGCGGATCCTGCTCTTCGTTGAGCACCGGGGCATAGCTGTCAAAAACGTTGGCCCGAGCCAAACGATTCATCGTGCTATCCATATCCGCCGCCAGTTTATCGAGGCCTTCCTGAGGAGTGACTTCACCGCTCATGACAGGTGCCAGATTTTGCCACCATAGTGGCGCCATACGCGGATAGTCAGGCACGTTGGTACCGGTAGGTGTCCAATTTGACTCGTTGGGGCTGCGGTAAAACTCCACCAGGCCACCCAGTTTGGGCGCCATCTCGGTCATCTGCTCTGAGAAGATGTCAGATTCACGAATCGGCGTTAAACCGTGCATGAGTTTTTCCAGCGATACCGTTTTTGACACGGTGAACTGGCCGAACAGCCACGCCGCGGTGCGACGATCTTCCGGCGTTGAGTCAAAGAACGTCCAGGCGCCCACATCCTGATAGCCCACCTTCATGCCTTCTTCCCAGTACGGGCCAGTAGGCGAAGGCGCCATGCGCCATAGTGGGTTGCCTTCATCATCGGTCACCGCGACGGCAGGGTCGGTCATGTCGGCGGTAAAGGCGGTGTACCAAAAGATTTGTTGAGCGATATGGCCTTGAGCTGGTACGGGGCCGGCTTCACCAAACGTCATGCCCTGGGCTTCGGGTGGGGCGAAATCACGTAGCCAGTCGACCGCTTTTGCATGGCAAACACCGAGGCCGGTGAGTTAGTTGCACCGCCGCGGCTAACGCTGGCACCCACAGGCTGGCTCTCTTCGTTGACGCGAATACCCCAGTCATCTACCGGGTTGCCTGAGGGGACGCCAGGGCTGCCCATGCCCGCCATGGAGAGCCAAGAGTCGTGGAAACGCCAGCCTAGTGAAGGATCACGGCGGCCGTAATCCATATGGCCATACACCTTGGTGCCGTCTATTTCACCCACATGCTCGGTGAAGAACTCGGCAATGTCTTGATAAGCGGTCCAGTTGGTGGGCACGCCTAAATCATAGCCGTAAATTTCGCGGAACTGTTCCTGAAGATCTTCACGCTGGAACCAGTCATAGCGGAACCAGTAAAGGTTCGCGAATTGCTGGGTAGGCAGTTGATAGAGGCTGCCATCTGGCCCGGTGCCGTACTGCAGGCCAATGAAATCATCCAGGTCGAGGGTAGGTAGGGTGTAGTCCGCCCACTCGTTCTCCATTGCCTCAGTCAGGTTGATGGTGGTGCCGTAGCGGATATGTGTGCCGATGGAGTCGGTGTCGTTGACGAAGCCGTCGTAGATACTGTTACCCGACTGCATCTGGTTCTGCATGGTGTCCACCACATCACCTTCACCAATGATGTTGTGGGTCAGATTGATACCGGTGAGTTCACTGAAGGCTTCGGCCAACACCTCGCTTTCATAAACGTGAGTCGTGAGGCCTTCGGCCACGGTTTGGATATCCATGCCACGAAAAGGCTCCGCGGCGTTGGCAAACCACATCAGCTCTTCGATCTGCTCTTCCCGGCTAAGCGTCGAGTTTTGGAAATGCTCGTCGACCAGCCGTTCAGCGATAGCGCGAGTATCCTGCTCCTGCGCTGACAGCGTACCCGACGCCAGCATCAAGCCAGCGGCGAGGGTTGTCAGTTTGAATTTGTTGTAGTGCTTTTGCATGTTGACCTCGTTTTGTTGTGTTCTTCCTTGATGGCTTTGCCGTCCTTGATACCGATTAAACGCTGGTGGCATTTCCCAAGGGCTATTCCAAAGGGCTAGCCCCAGCGCATTAAAACCAGCAGCCATAGGGCTGATACCGCTAGTGCTATCCAAATGGAAAGTGACGTGAACCCAATCACTCCCAAATGGATAAAGGCTGCAGAGAGCAGGCCGATAAACAGCCGATCCCCGCGAGTGGTGGCAATGGGTAAAACCCTTTGCGCTCAATGGTGGGCGACAAAATCTCCCATACCGTCATGCCTGCCAGCATGGCGGCAATAGATGAAAAGAATATGGCGGTGGGTACGGTCCATACCATCCAAGACATAGCAAGATCTCCTCAGGTACGGCCCAGGGCAAAGCCCTTGGCGATGTGATTACGAACGAAGTAAACCACCAGAATGCCGGGGATAATGGTGAGCACACCGGCGGCGGCCAGGGTGCCCCAGTCAATCCCGGAGGCGGTGGAGGTGCGCGTCATGATCATGCCGATGGGCTGGGCGCTGGTGGCGGTCAATGTTCGTGCTAGCAGTAGTTCTACCCAGGAGAACATAAACAGGAAGAACAGCGTGACGCCGATGCCTGAGCGGATCATGGGGATAAAAATCTTGACGAAAAGCGCGGGAAACTATAGCCGTCGATATAGGCGGTTTCGTCGATCTCCTTAGGAACGCTGCTCATAAAGCCTTCCAGGATCCAGATGGCCAGCGGTATGTTGAACAGGCAGTGAGCCAGTGCTACCGCAATGTGGGTGTCGAACAGGCCTACCGAGTAGTAGAGCTGAAAGTAGGGCAGCAGGAACACCGCAGGCGGCGCCATCAGGTTAGTCAACAGCCAGAAAAATAGATGCTTGTCGCCAATAAAGGTGTAGCGGCTAAAGGCGTAGGCGGCCGGTAGTGCCACGCAGATGGTGATGAGCATATTCATCGCTACATAGAGCATTGAATTGACGTAGCCCATATACCAGCTTGAGTTGGTAAAAATACCGATGTAATTATCAAACGTTACGTTTTGTGGCCACAGCGTCATGGAGCCCAGTATTTCGCTGTTGGTTTGTAGTGACATATTGAGTAGCCAATAAATAGGCAAAATCATCAATACGAGATACAGGCCAAGCAAGATGCGCGAGCGCCAGCGAGAGCGGGCGGAGCGGTTGCGTCGCTGGGCAGGTGAAACCTTGCTAAAAATCGTGTTGTACTTTTCACCGCGCTGGGTGTTTTCGAGTTGATAGCTCATTTCAAGCACCTCCATGCGGCGGTTTATCTTTCTGCATATTCATAATGGTGGTGTAGAACACCCAGCTCACCAGCAGAATGACCAGGAAGTAGATAAGCGAGAAGGCAGCAGAAGGCCCGAGATCCTGTTGGCCGATCGCCATGGTGGCCAGCGACTGGCTTAGGAAGGTAGTGGCGCTACCCGGCCCGCCGCCGGTGAGCACAAAGGGCTCGGCGTAGATCATGAAAGAGTGCATAAAGCGCAGTAGTACCGCGATGACGAGCACATTGGTGAGCTTGGGAAGCTGGATATAGCGGAACACCGCCCACTTAGACGCCCGGTCGATACGCGCTGCCTGATAATACGCTTCGGGAATCGAGCGCAGGCCGCTGTAACACAGCATGGCCACCAGCGGTGTCCAGTGCCACACGTCCATTAAGATGATCGTTACCCAGGCATCACCGGCATTACGGGTAATGTTGTAGTTAATGCCGAGCTCGCGCAGGCCCCAGCCCATTAGGCCGATATCACCACGGGTAAATATTTGCCAAATACTGCCGACCACGTTCCAGGGGATCAGCAGCGGCAGGGTAATCAGGATCAGCACCGCCGAGGCCTGCCAGCCGCGTTTGGGCATAATCAGCGCGATGCCAATCCCCAGCGGAATCTGGATAGCGAGAATAATCAGCGAGAATGAAATTTGGCGCAGAAAAGCTGCCTGCAATGCCGGGTCGTTAAGCGTGGTTTTAAACCACTCGGTACCGGTAAAAAATGTCGCGTAGGGCCCGAGCACGTCCTGTACCGAGTAGTTGACCACGGTCATCAGCGGAATGATGGCGGAGAACGCCACCAATACCAGCATGGGCAGCACCAGTAGCCAGGCTCTGTTATTGGGTACTTTGTTATTCATGGCCAGCCTCCACCAGATATTCATCGATATACAGCGCCAAGTGCGCATCATCGAAGTGCGCAAACGCCGTTTCACCTACCGGCTGATGTCCCTCTGGCAGGCGGGCTTTAAATGTCTGATCGTTGAGCTTAAAGGTGAGCAGGGAGTAGGTGCCTAGGTCTTGCACACTAACCACTTTAATCGGAATGCTATGGGGCGTTGGGCTCGAACCAATGTCGATAAACTCGGGACGTATACCCAGTTTGATATTGGTAGAGCTAGCGTTGGCGACGGCATGCTTCATCTGCTCGCTAACCGGCAGTGGCTGTGAGCCGAACATGACTTGATCGTCTCTGCATTCGACGGCCATAAAGTTCATGCCCGGGCTACCAATGAAGTAACCCACAAAGGTGTGCGCTGGGCGCTCGAACAGCTCTCGGGGCGTGCCGAATTGCACCACCTGGCCTTCATACATCACGGCAATTTTATCCGCGAAGGTAGAGGCCTCTAGCTGATCATGGGTCACGTAGATCATGGTGATGTTAAAGCGTTCGTGAATCTCCTTGAGTTTGCGGCGTAGTTTCCACTTGAGCTGCGGGTCTATCACGGTGAGAGGCTCATCAAACAGAATCGCCGTGACGTCATCGCGCACCAAGCCACGGCCCATGGAGACTTTCTGCTTCTCATCGGCGGTTAGGTTTTGGCTTTGCGATTCAGTAGCGGGGTTAGCTCAAGAATATCAGCGACTTCGAGCACCTTGGGTTTCACCCGGTACTCGGGGGTGTTCATATTGCGCAGGGGGAAGGCGAGATTGTCGAACACCGTCATGGTGTCGTAGATCACCGGAAACTGGAAAACCTGGGCAATATTGCGCTCTTCAGGTGGCAACTCGTTGACCCGATGCCCGTCGAAAAGTACGTCACCTTCTGAGGGTTCAAGCAGGCCAGAGATAATGTTTAGGAGTGTCGACTTGCCGCATCCTGATGGGCCTAAAAGCGCATAGGCGCCGCCCTGATGCCATACGTGATCCATCTGCCGGATGGCGTAATCCGCCGCACCCTTGGGCGTTTTCTCGTAGGAGTGCGCCAGGCCTTTTAAGGTAATCTCAGCCATGGGCCGCTCCTCCCTGACGCGCAGGAATATGTACCGTATGACCCTGCTTGTCGAAGGCGTAAAGCTGGTGGGTAGGGAAGTACACTTTCAAGGGCTGATTAACACTAAACTGGTGTATGCCCGCCAAGTGCAAAACGAGAGGAAAGCGTTCGTGATGAACATGCAGGAAGGTTTCAGAACCGCTAATTTCCGCTACATCCACATGCACATCCAGCGCTAGGTCGTCAGCCTGCTGGGGTTGCAGTGTGAGGTGAGAAGCACGCACGCCAAAGTCATAATCACCTGGCTCAAGGCGCTTTAGCTTCTCATCGCAGGGAAAGTGCAGCGATTGATCGAAGGTGATCTCGCTGTCGGTCAATTGGCCGGGAACAATATTGATCGGTGGTTCAGAGAACATTTCTGCGCTAAAGCGGCCATTGGGCTCGCGATAAACCTGCTCGGTAGGGCCGTATTGAAGCAGTTTTCCTTCATGAAGTACCGCCGTATTGCCCCTAGTGCCAGTGCTTCATTGGGCTCAGTGGTGGCGTATACCGCGATACAGTTACGCGCCTTAAACAGCTCGCGCAGTTCATCGCGTAGCTCTTCGCGGAGTTTGTAATCTAGATTAACCAGCGGCTCATCAAACAGAATTAAGTCGGCGTCTTTAACCAGTGCCCGCCCCATGGCGGTACGCTGTTGCTGACCTCCGGAAAGCTCTTGAGGGTAACGATTAAGTAGCTGTTCGATATGCAGCATTTCAGCGATTTCGCCAACCCGCTTATCAATTTCGCTTTTAGGCTGCTTAGCTAATTTCAGTGGTGAGGCAATATTGTCGTAAACGGTAAGACTGGGGTAGTTAATAAACTGCTGATACACCATGGAGACATTGCGCTTACGTACTGAGACGTTTGTGACGTCTTTGCCATCCATGATTACTTTGCCCCGGGTGGGGGGCTCAAGCCCGCCATTAAGCGCATTAACGTGGTTTTCCCGGCCAGCGTTCGACCCAACAGCACGTTGAAAGAGCCTGGCTCAAGAGCCAAGTCTATTCCGCTGATATGCGGCACACCGTTAACGATGTGATCGATATTTTGTAAATGTAAGGACATGCCGATCTCGCTAGCGTCATTGTTGTTGGAAATGTTGTTGGAAATGTTGCTGGTAAGTATTGTTGAATAGTGTAGATCGTTTTCGTTTACGAAAGGCTAGTTGATCGTTTGCGAACTTGCAACGCGTTTTTGGCGCATCTGTCTACGCATTTAGGTGTAGAAAGTGAACACAAAAAGCCGCCCCCTGGGGCACAGGGGGCGGCCGTTTTACTGGTAACGCTTTGAAAAATAGGAGTTACTTAATATTTTCCTCCTCCTGCTTCTGCTGTTTGGACGCTGGCGCAGGTTTTCATTGTGATCGATCAGTGTGGACTTGTTCTTGGCAAAGGCATCGTAGGCGAAATCGTCCACGGTGAGCATTTCCAGCACTTCAGCCTCGAAGGTGCGCATAAAGTCGGCATCCTCAGCACTGATCAAGCCTTTTCCAAGCCAGCCTCGACCCGAGCTTCAGGGTGCAGCGCCGTATGCGGCAGCTCGCCTTTGGCGTACGCCTTGTTCACCGTGCGGTAGATTGCTTCAGCGCGGTCATAATCCACCAGCAGGGCGTTGTAGCGGGCCAGCGGGTTGCGCTGTTCACCGTCATCTGCGTCCCAGGTGTTTTCCAGCAGCTTGGTGCGCAGGGCGCTGTGGGTAGAGACACGCTGAGCAATATCGCGGGCCAGGTCATCGTGGGGTTTATTCCAGCGGCGACCGGTGGGCATTACCACAGCGTTAAGCGTTTTGCCCAGGGCGCGGTTGGGAAGATTATCGAAAATCTCCACGAACGCCTGTTCGGCACGCTGGAGCAGGAAGCGGCAGCTGTAGTGCAGCAGCGCTTCTTCGCCTTCTACCTTGCTGCCTGCCTGCCACTGCTTGAGCACCATGGAGGCGAGGTAGAGATTCGAGAGCACATCCCCAGTCGCGCAGAGATCATTTCGCGTTTTTCAGCGCTGAACCCAAGCTCGCCATGGCGGCGTCGGCACATAGGCCAAAGCCAGCGGAGAGGCGGGCAATATCCTGGGCATAAGCCGCAGCGGGGCCATCAAAGGGAACGCTGGTTTTACCGATGCCAAAGCCCAGGGTAAAGGCCCGGGCGGCGTTACCAAAAATCAAGCCCGCGTGGCCGAAGAAGGCTTTATCGAACGCCTTCATATCGTTGGCGTCTTTGGCGGCCAGTTCTTCCAGCACATAAGGGTGGCAGCGGATCGCGCCCTGACCAAAGATCATCAGGTTGCGGGTCATAATGTTGGCACCTTCCACGGTGATCGCCACCGGGTTGGCGCTATAGCCGATACCCAGATAGTTACGCGGGCCAAGGGTAACCGCCTTGCCGCCGTGAACATCCATGGCGTCGCTAAGCAGCACGCGTTGGAACTCGGTCAGTTGGCTTTTCAGAATGGCCGAGGGCACGGCGGGTTTTTCGCCGTGGTCGATCATGTTAGCCGTTTGATACACGGTGGCCTGGGAGATATAGGCCAACGCCGCCATGCGGGCGAGGGGCTCCTGCACGCCTTCCATCTCGGCCACTGGTACGTTGAACTGGCGACGAACGCGGGTGAAGCCGCCGCTCCAACCCAGGGCGTAGCGAGCGGTACCGGTGGCGCCTGACGGCAGCGTGATGCAGCGACCGATAGACAGACACTCCACCAGCATCCGCCAGCCCTGGCCGATCATGTCCGGGCCGCCAATGATGGTGTCCAGCGGTACGAAGACATCTTTACCGATAATCGGGCCGTTCATAAACGGGCTGCCGATGGGGTGGTGACGGCGGCCAATTTCCATTCCGTCGGTATCCCGGGGGATCAACGCCAGGGTAATACCGCGATCTTCTTCGTCACCCAGCAGTTTTCCGGGTCAAACAGACGGAAGGCAAGGCCGACCACAGTGGCGATGGGTGCCAGGGTGATCCAGCGTTTCTCGAAGTTAAGGCGCAGGCCAAGCACTTCTTCGCCGTTAATGGTTTGCTTGCACACTACGCCGGTATCGGGCAGCGAAGTGGCGTCAGAGCCTGCGCGGGGGCCGGTGAGGCCAAAGCAGGGGATCTCACGGCCATCCGATAGACGCGGCAGGTAGTGATCTTTCTGCTCTTGGGTGCCGTATTTTAGCAGCAGCTCGCCAGGGCCGAGAGAGTTAGGCACGCCCACGGTCACCATCAGGGTTTCATTGGCAGAGAGCTTCTGCAGCACCATGGACTGTGCTTTAGCTGAGAAGCCAAGGCCGCCGTACTCCTTCGGAATAATCATGCCGAAGAAGCCTTCTGCTTTCAGGAAGTCCCACAGCTGCTGGGGCAGGTCGGCGCGCTCTTGGGCGATATCCCAGGCGTTGCACATACCGGCGGCTTTGGCGCACTGATTGGCCAGAAAGGCTTTTTCATCATCGCGCAGGCCGTCGTCTTTAAAGGCGAGCAGCTTTTCCCACTGGGGCTTGCCTGAAAATAGCTCGCCATCCCAAGAGACGCTGCCCGCTTCCAGGGCCGTGCGCTCGGTGGCAGACACTTTAGGGGCGACTTTCTTAAAGGTGGCGAATAGGCGCGGTGTGAGCCACTTGCGACGCAGTGCGGGCAAGCCAGCGACTGCCACAGCGGCTGCGCCAATCAGCAGCAGCACGCCAATGACTTCGGCGTCAAACAGCAGGCCAACAAGGCCCAATACGCCAAGCACCGCTATTGCCGCGGGGGCGCCTGCCTCGCGGCGCATCACGACGAGCAGGCCAGCAATGGCGAGCACGATAAGAAGTAGGGTGAGCATAGTGTCTCTCTCAGTTGGTGGCCTTGATTGCTGGCCAGCTGTTGTTAGTAAAGTGTTGGTTAAAATGATCAAACGAACACTTGTTTGAATATTGGCAGATGGTGCCCGCCTCGTGCAAGTATTTAGGCATGTTTAGCGCTGCGAATGCGAACTCCTCACCAAAAAAAACGCCATGGCGAGAGGCCATGACGTTTGGAGTAGAAAACCGACTAAATGTTCAGGGGCGTTTGGCCGGTGCGCCGTTAGCGACGTAGTAGTCAGCGTTGGCGCGGGGGAGCGGGTCAAGGCCTTTAATGCGGTCGGCGATTTTCTCCGCCAGCATAATAGTGGGGGCGTTCAGGTTGCCGGTGGGAATCACCGGGAACAGTGAAAGCATCTACGACGCGAAGGCCTTCAATCCCATGGACGCGTCCCTGGCCGTCGGTGACGGCCATTTCACCCTCGCCCATGCGGCAGCTGCCACAGGGGTGGTAGGCGGTTTCGGCGTGCTGTTTGACGAAGGCATCCAGCTCGGCGTCTGACTGCACGTCGGGGCCGGGGGCTATTTCGCGGCCGCGGTATTTATCAAAGGCTGGCTGAGCGATGATATCGCGGGTGAGGCGAATGGCGTCGCGGAACTCGTGCCAATCTTTCTCTTTGGCCATGTAGTTGAACAGGATACTGGGCGCGGCGTGGGGATCTTTCGAGGTGAGTCGAATACGCCCGCGGCTCTCTGAGCGCATGGATCCAACGTGGGCCTGAAAGCCATGGGCTTGTACTGCGCTTTGCCGTTATAGCTGATGGCGATGGGTAGAAAGTGGTACTGCAGGTTGGGCCACTCCTCTTCATCGCGGCTGCGGATAAAGCCACAGGATTCAAACTGGTTGCTGGCGCCCACGCCAGTCCCTTTAAACAGCCACTCGGCGCCAATTTTGGGCTGGTTGTACCACTTCAGCGCGGGGTAGAGGGAAATCGGCTCTTTGCACTCGTACTGGATGTACATTTCCAGGTGATCCTGGAGGTTTTCGCCTACGCCGGGCAGGGCATGTACTGTTTCGATACCGAGCTCGTTGAGCAGTTCTGGGTTACCGATGCCTGAGCGCTGAAGAATCTGTGGGGAGGCGATGGCGCCACCGCAGAGCAGCACTTCGCGGCGGGCGTAGGCCTGCTGTTTTCGCCTTTCTGCTCATAGCGAACGCCCACCGCCCGTTTGCCTTCGAACTCAATGATGTCGGTAACGGCGTGGGTTTCGATGGTGAGATTGTGGCGCTGTTTAGCGGTATCCAGGTAACCCCGGGCCGTTGAGGCGCGGCGGCCTTTGGGCGTAACGAAGCGATCCATGGGGCCGAAGCCCTCTTGCTGGTAGCCGTTAACGTCGTCGGTTTCCGGGTAGCCTGCCTGTTTACCGGCTTCGATAAAGGTGCGGTAGAGCGGGTTGTTATCCGCTTTGGGTGTGGTCACGCTGACCGGGCCGTCGCCGCCGTGGTAGTCGTTGGGGCCGATATCGCGGCTTTCGCACTTTTGAAGTAGGGCAGGCAACTAAGGTAGTCCCACTCTTCAAAGCCGGGCTGCTTTGCCCAGTTATCGTAATCGAGTGCATTACCGCGGATATAGCACATGCCGTTAATCAGTGAGGAGCCGCCAAGACCCTTGCCACGGCCACACTCCATACGGCGGCCGTCCATATGTGGCTCGGGGTCGGTTTCAAATGCCCAGTTGTAGCGCTTGCCCTGCAGCGGGTAAGCCAGGGCGGCGGGCATTTGAGTGCGGAAATCAAAGCGGTAGTCAGGGCCGCCCGCTTCTAACAGCAGTACGCTGACGCTGCTGTCTTCAGTGAGGCGGGTAGCGAGCACATTACCCGCCGAACCTGCGCCGATAATGATGTAATCAAATTCGCGTGGTTGAGACATAGTGAATTACCGAGGCTGAAGATGGGGCGGGGCTTTCTGGCGGAGGCTTTACGCGAGGGCGCTGTGAACCCATCCTTGGGCGCTACTTTTCCCATCTGACCGCCACGGATGGCGGGAATGCCGAAACTGAAGGGATCTGGTTTCGGCCATGGGAAAAGACCCTCGCTACAAGCCACCCCAGCGCCCCGGTCAGTTATTGCGCGGAAAGTAGCACTTTGATTTAAAACACTGACTCAAACGGCCCCATTTCAATCTGTACTGACTTGGTTTGGGTATAGTGGTTAAGCGTCTCGATGCCGTTCTCGCGACCAATGCCCGACTCTTTGTAACCGCCTACCGGCATTTCGGAAGGTGATTCACCCCAGGTATTGATCCAGCAGATACCCGCTTCCAACTTATGAATCACGCGGTGGGCACGGTTCAAGCTTTCGCTGAAGACACCGGCGGCCAGGCCATAGGTGGTGTCGTTGGCGCGGCGAATGACTTCCGCTTCGTCATCAAAGGCGAGTACCGACATCACTGGGCCGAAAATCTCTTCGCGCACGATACGCATATCGTCGGTGCAGTCGGTGAATACCGTTGGGGCGGCCCAGGCGCCATTGGCAAAGCTGCCAGTGTTCCAGTCGTCGCCACCCACGAGCAGGCGAGCGCCTTGCTCTTTGCCCAGGGCAATATAGGAGAGCACTTTCTCCTGATGCTCAAAGCTGACCAGGGGCCAAAGTTGACGCTGGGATCCAGCGGATCGCCTGCTTTGATGCGCTTAACACGCTCCACCAGCTTGGCTTCAAAAGCGTCTTTAACGCTGCGCTCAACGAAGACCCGCGTGCCGTTGGTGCAGATTTGGCCGCTGGAGTAGAAGTTGGCCATCATGGCGGCATCCGCAGCGCGATCAAGATCGGCATCGGCGAAGACCAGCAATGGTGACTTGCCGCCCAGCTCCATGGTGACGTCTTTTAACGTCGAGCTAGCGGCGGCAGCCATGACTTTCTTGCCGGTACCCGCTTCGCCAGTGAAAGAGACTTTGGCGATGCCCGGATGTTCGGTGAGCATGGCGCCCACGCGGCCGTCGCCCTGCACCACGTTAAAGACGCCGTTGGGCAGGCCTGCCTCGGTGAAGATTTCCGCTAGTTTCATTACGGTGAGCGGGGTTACTTCGCTGGGCTTGAATACCACGGCGTTGCCTGCCGCCAGCGCCGGGGCAGCTTTCCAGCAGGCAATTTGAATCGGGTAGTTCCAGGCACCAATCGCGCCGATCACGCCCAACGGCTCACGGCGGGTGTAGACAAAGGAGCTATCGCGCAGGGGAATCTGGCTGCCTTCGATAGCTGGCGCCAAGCCTGCGTAATACTCCAATGCGTCTGCACCGGTCACAATATCGACACTGGCGGTTTCGCTGATCGGCTTACCGGTATTGCGGGTTTCCAGCTCGGCAAGCTCGTCGTTGCGCTCTCTTAATAGCGCAACGGCACGCAGCATGATGCGCGAACGCTCCATACCGCTCATCGCAGCCCATTCGCGCTGGCCGCGTTGGGCGGCGGCGACGGCTGAGTCGACATCGGCTTGGCTGGCTTGGCCGATAGTGGCCAGCAGGCTGCCATCAAAAGGGTTGGTAACGGTAAATGTATCGCCTGAGGTGGCGTCTACCTGGCGACCATTAATATAGAGTGGCTGTACGTCTTGAGCGGCCATGTAGGTCTCCTTAAATAGGATAAAAATTTAGCTGCAAGTGCTGGATGCGGAGTGTGGGCATCCATAGTGAGCAAAAGCTGATCGAGATACGCGTGGGCAAGAAAGCGTGCTTCTTCAGCATCAAGGCCTTCTGGCGTTAGTGCGCCGCGCAGCCACAACCCATCAATCATCGCCGCTAAGCCGCGTGCTGCATTGCGGGCCTCTGCGCGGGGCATCACGCGCCGAAACTGGTGACATAAATTGCTGTAAAGGCGGCGGTCGTTGACGTTTTGCAACCGCTGCAGCATCGGCTTATGCATGCTGCTGGCCCAGAACGCTAACCACGTTTTGGCGGCGGGGCCGGTGACCTGGGTGCGATCAAAGTTGCCTTCAATAATGGCACCAATATGGGCGCGGGGAGAGTCGTCTTCCAGCGCATGGCGGCGAACTGCAACGGCATCCGTCAGGTCGGTCAATATCTGCCGCATAGTCGCTTCGAGCAGGCCATCCTTGCCGCCAAAGTAGTGGCTGATAATGCCTGCGGAAACGCCTGCGTGACGCGCTATGCGCATCACCGTTGCTTCGGCCAAGCCGACTTCATCAATCGCTGCCATGGTTGCGTTAATTAACTGCTGGCGGCGTATTGGTTCCATTCCCACCTTTGGCACAGCGTTCTCCTGATTCGTTGAATGTCTAACAGGGGCGTTGCTTGAAACCCGAGCGTAGACATGATTACCTAACAATGATGGCATTTTTTTATTGAACGTTCAATCAATAAAAAGACGCCGACAATATTTATCGATTTAAGGGGACAACGATGATGAGCAGAACTCCTTCACGCTATGCAGGGGCTTTATTACTGGCTGCGGGCTTGCCAACGGCGGCCTATGCAGATGAGTGCAGCAATGTGCGCTTTGCCGAAGTGGGTTGGACGGACATCACCGCCACCACTGCGCTCGCCAGTGAAGTGCTCGAGGGGCTTGGCTACGAGCCCCGTGTTGATACGGTTTCCGTGCCAATTGCCTACGCCGGTATGCGCAACAACGATTTCGATGTCTTCCTGGGCAATTGGATGCCTTCCATGGCCTCTATCAGCGACCCCTATATCGAGCGCGGTGAAGTGGAGCGTTTGGTAGCCAACCTGGAAGGGGCCAAGTACACCTTGGCGGTTCCCCAATACGTTTACGATGCGGGCGTGACGTCGGTTAACGATTTAGCTGAGCATGCTGAACGGTTTGATAGCAGCGTGCACGGCATCGAAGCGGGTAACGATGGCAACGAGCTCATTGAGCAGATGATCGATGACGATGCTTACGGGTTAGGCGATTGGCAGGTAATCGATTCCAGCGAAGCCGGCATGCTGGCAGAACTGCGCGCTCGGGTGCCTAATGAGCAGTGGATGGTGTTTTTAGGTTGGGAACCGCACCCCATGAACTCTAACTTCGATATGGCCTACCTTTCTGATGCCGATGACTATTTTGGCCCTGATTTAGGCGGCGCGACGGTGCATACCAATACCCGGGCCGGATTCGTGGATGAGTGCCCCAATGTAGGAGCGCTATTACGCAATATGACGTTTACACTGGAAATGGAAAACCAATTGATGAGCGCCATTATGGATGATGGTGAAGATCCCCGCGATGCGGCCCGTGAATATCTAAAAGCCAATGAGAGTATTCTGGATGAGTGGTTGAGGGTGTCACCACTCGCGACGGCGAGCCTGGCGCTCCTGCTGTACGTGCAGCCATTCAGTAAGATCGCTTTGCCACGCCTTTCTAACGAGTAGCGGCAAGCCGGAATCCGGCTTGCCTTTCGTTATTAAGGTAGGCATAATCTGCACCGTTGATGAGGAAAAGGCTACGTAGCTCAGCTGGTTAGAGCACATCACTCATAATGATGGGGTCCCTGTTCAAATCAGGGCGTAGCCACCACATCAGCATTAGCACACTCGCGGCTGTTTTTAATAGAAACAGTTTTTAAACAACAGAGTGTGCCGTTATGGTGGCCCCTTAGGTCCTCCCGCAACGCTAAACTGCGAACCCCGCCAGGCCCGGAAGGGAGCAACGGTAGTGGTGGCTGCGTGTGCCGGGATGTGGCTTTTGGGGCCGCCTCCATTTCTGATTAGCAGTTGAAAGAAGTTTAACAACTGCCTTCCCCAATTTTTAGTAGCAGCGCTTGCTGATAACAGCGAGCCTGTCATGCTGGGTCGCTTGTGGCGATACTCAATAGAGTGCCGCCTGTCGTATCAGTTGGTCGCTTTGTTGCTTATAAGAAATTCCTGCTCTTGACTTGATTGTTCGTTGTCGACCAAGCTCTCAGCGGCAGCGGCTATTTCAACACTTGGCTGCTTTAAATGGTCCAGTTGGCTCTTCAAGTAGCTAGTGTGAAGATGTTTGTTGTAAACCGACCAGCAGTGGAATGTCAGAAATGTAACAATGAAGCCCACCAACACTATTTTGATCATGATTGAAGCGTAGAGTTGTTCTAGGATCGCTTCCTCCACAATGAAAAACATGTACAGTCTGGCCATCACCAAAACCCACAGTGCTAGTGTGGCCAGTGTGATCAAGGTATCGCGTGATCGATAGCCCCAGCTTTTCTGGCAGGGGTTGTCGATGATAACGGGCATCAGTTTATTGTTCATTGAATTGCTCCCCTCTGTCAGGACTAGTCCAGGTGGCAAGCCTCCCTTTTGGCGCAGCATAGCTCTTGGGAAGGCGATAATGACGGTGGCCATATTGATAATCCAATAGGCGAATGGATACCAGATACTCCAGTAAACGCAGCGGAATATCTCCTTGTCATAGCGGCTGTCGATATAGAAACTGACGCTGAACTGGATGAAGCTGATGGCGATCAGGATGCTGCCGAAGTAGGAGAGCAGCTTGGCGGTGATAGGCCATGCCATAGGCATTAACAGTTGAGATATTAGCCATGCCACAATCAACGTGATAACGGAATAGCACCACACCACGCTGACGATATACTCCAGCATCAGTAGCCAGAAGCGGCGGTTCTTCCAACGGATAGTTTGTGAGAAATAGCGCAGGAAAACTTCACCGCCACCCTGGGCCCAGCGCAAACGCTGCTTGAAGAGTCCGCGTAGCGTTTCCGGCATCAGCACCCAGCACATGGCCCTGGGTTCATAGCGTACCTGGCCGCCATTCAGCTGTAAGCGCCAGCTGACATCAATGTCCTCGGTGATCATGTCGGTATTCCAGCCACCAATCTCTTCCAGTGCCTTACGCCGGAAAGCGCAGATAACCCCGGAAATGGTAAATACCATTCCGTAAATGCGCTGTGCGCGTTTGATCAAGCCGATGATGGCGGAGAATTCGCCAGTCTGAATCTTGCCGATGGCGGTCGAGCGGGTTCTTACCCGTGGGTTGCCGGTGACACCACTGACGTTTGGGCTACTGATAAAGTGGCTGACCATGTAGCCGATGGCGTCGTAGTCAAGTATCGCATCCCCATCAATGCCCACGATGATATCGCCTGTGGCGTGGCTCAACCATTGTTCAGGGCGCTGGCCTTGCCTTGGTTGGTCTGGTGTAATACCTGTAATGCAGGATACTCGAGTGCTAGGGTGTCCAGCCGACTAGCGGTGTCGTCTTTGCTGCCGTCATTGACGGCGATCACATCCATATACGGGTAGTTCTGCTTGAAAAGATGGTGGATGGTCTCTTCCACATTTGCCTCTTCGTTATAGCAGGGCAGTAGCACCGTTACTTTAGGGGCGGTCTCGTCCCACGTGAAGGTGTCAGGCCAAGGCTGTTTGCGCTCCCAGTGGACGTAGAAGTAGATGCCCCACATATCCAGATGGTTGCCATCAGGCTTGGGTAGCCGAGTGTGAAGACGGCGAGCTGGTCAAGTATGTTCATGGGATGGCCCTAAAACGACGTCCGATGGAAAAGACCGGTCGCATCACATTGATATCTGGATGATTTTGGTGAAAGTCATCTGGATAGTAACCAATGTTATTGATACCTTCTTCGCGCAGAATGCGAACCCACTGAGCGATCTCAGCGCTGGGAATAGGGGTTTGGGTATGCCAGTTTTGTGTTTGTAATTCGAATACCAATTGGTCGGCGCTTACCTGAGCTAGCGAACGCTGGGCAAGGCTTCTCAGCCACGCATCGGGATTCTCGGCTTCTTCCATGTAGGGCATAGCCATCACGGCGACGAAGTCATAGCCACTGGCAAAGTTTTGCATATCCTGGGCAAACCAACGCTGGCTACGCGGCTCCATTACCGTGACGGCGTAAAGGTTGCGCGAGGTGGTGAATACCTTATTGTCCGCTTGGCGATAGTAGTTCGCGGCCTGCTCCAGCTCGAGAGTGAAATCGGTTAGGTATTCGGTCTTGAAACGCACCCAGGCAGTCATCAAGCCTTCGTCATTGCGTATCGCGTTGATATCTCTTGGCAATGACGCGCTCTGATAAGCGCTCAAGGCGTTAGGAGAGGCATCCTCAAAGTCGGTAAAGAAGGCATCGTCGTGAAACAGCAAACCATCGAACTTGGTCAGTCGACCAAGATCTTGGTAAATCTCACGAATGGTACGACGGTTCGCTTCCACGTAAGGCGAGAGTCGACGGTAGTGATCGGGTGACTCGTTGCCAGTTCTAACATCGGTGACATACTGATAACCAGGCCCCAGGTCAAACGAGAGTACTGGCATCCATGCATATACCTTTACGTTCGCGCGTTTCTTTAACTGCCAGGCGACTCGGTTGAAAAGGTCAGCCCTAACGGGCAAATGCCGGTTGGGGAAGTAGAGTGCATCGGCGACTCCGTCACCATCCGGATCAGCGTAAGCTTGCAGGTACACTGTGCTGACACCGTAACGGGAAATACGCTCAATTAACCGGTCGAGGTTCTGCTCTTGCTGAATGGGATCTGGGTCATACACATAATCCAGGTGCATGCACAATGCGTAGCTCTTCCATCTCCCATACGCGATTGGAGAGTATCTCCTCTATCGTTTCCAGGGTGGTCTCCTGGTCAATGAGGTAGCGGTTCATACTGCGCATTGAGTCATTGAGTTGGTTGGGGGCACTGAGCAAGCTGAAAGTGTATTCCATGCCATATTGGGCGGCGATATCGAGAGTCGCCTCGCTGTAGGCACCGTAGGGCCATACCATGATACGAGGGCTCTGGCCTAACTGTTCTTGGAATCGTTGCTGGGTACGAGCCATATCGTTACGAATTCGCTCAAGGTAAGCAGCTTCGCTTTCATAACCGCTGCGCGCGTTCCATATGCTGGTGACCGCGGCTGCTTGTTCGTTACCCATGGGGTTACCGACTACCCCGTAATGAAGGTCGTGGGAGTGGGAGGCGATTTCCACCAGCGGTGATTCGTTCAGTGTTCTAACCTGCTCCCAACTGAGAAAGCGTTCGCGGGGCAGGGTGATGTTGCCATAGGGCACACGGCCACCAGCGGGTACATCCAGCCAACTGCCTACCACAGCTTGTACGGCGGGGAAGTTGTAGAGCTTGAGTAGCGGGAACACAATGTCATAAAAGCTGCGATAGCCATCATCGAAAGTCAGCAGTACGGCTTTGTCTGGCAGAGGCTGCCCCCAGCTTTGGCATCCAGAATCTGCTGTAAACTCACTGGCTGGTATCCGCCAACCGCAATGAGGTTGAAGTGTTCAATTAGCCGGCTGCGAGTAATGGTCTGCGAATAGATATCCAGCTCGGGGGTGACGCTGGAGTCGACAATATCGTGATAGCTGATCACCACATAATCTCCCGGCAAGCGGTCAGCCTGGGCCTGCTGAATATTGACCACTACCAGCAGAACCGCGCTCATTACAATAACGCGCCAGAGTGTCATAGGAATCTCCATACAAAGCCGGCCGAAATAACATTGTCATATTCAGGAACACCGTCGTAGACGGCTCGTTCGCGGGTAATGCCATATTCAAAATTTACGGTGGGGGTTAGCTCCCAGCGGTGTTGGTACCCAATTGACCAAGTGTTCTCGCTGTCGAAATCTTCTTGCCAGTAGCGTCCTGAACCGAGGGAAACGGACTGGATAAAGGACTGCCGGTAGTCAATCGGGGTTTCGTAGTTGACGGTTAATACACCGGCCAGGCTTGCATCGCGCCGGGGATTGAAATAGCTGGCATCCACCTCATCATTACGTGATGCGGATGCCTGCACCTCTGCGTTGACCTGCCAGCGATCCAGATGATAAAGCGTTTGATTCCAGTAGCCGTAAATGGATTGACGCAGGTTGCTGTCGTCAAAATCGGTGGCCATCACGCCGATAGCGCCAGCTCCGCGCTCGTCGTGCCGATAAGCCAGCTCAGCACGGTAACGGTCTGCGTTGACACCATCTTTCAGTGCTCTTAGCGGTGTGTCGGTGGTGTTTATCTCGACGCCAAGCCTCGTGGTAATGTGATCCGTTGGGGCATACTGCAGCTCGGCGAGGGCCAGGAAGTCATCGTTGAGCTGTGAGCCGTGGCCCGCAGCCAGAGTGACTGTGGCTGGGTGAAGGTTCCATTCGTAGCCTGCTATGTTGTAGGAGGCATAGAGATCCTCATCGTCAAACTCTCCAAATTGGCCAATACGTTGTGCGAAAGGACGGGAGCCGTTGCTGTTTCGCGGCCCTTCAAGAAGTACTTCATAGCGCCACTCGCGAGATGCTTGAGTACCGCTACCTTGCCCTTGCTGCGCTCGAACGTACTGCTGAGTTGAGGGGCACGTTGTTCGTGCCACTCTCGCGCTAGGTCGTCCCTTGAGGCACTAGGCCTTGCTTCAGTAATCGTTCTCGCAATTTCATCAGTGGTGCCTTGCCACTGGCCCCGCTGCAATCGGGCTAGCAGCACACCGTGCTGAGCGACAGTTTGTTGGTCAGGTGGAAGTAGTTGCTCAGCTTGTTGGTAAGAGGTTTCTGCCTTTCTTGGCCAACCTCTCTCACGCTCAATATCCCCTTTCATAAGCCAAAGGTAGGGATCCGCGGGTGCTTGATTCTGATATTCAGCAAGACGCTCGCTGGCCTCGTCGGTACGGCCACGCCAGGCATCAAGTAGCACTTCCAGCATCAAAACTTTTTTGGTAGTTGGGGTTTTCGATGCGAACGGTGCGCGTGAAATCTAGGCGTTGTTCAGGTTCGCTGGCGCGCCACTCTGCCAATAACCTATCCGCATCGCGGAATCGCTGGGCATCGGTGTAACTGTAAAATAGTCCTTCGTTGAGTGGGTCGTCAGGATTTGTTGCTTGAGCAGGGATTGTCGAATCAGGTTTTCGTAGAGGTCGATGGCTTCATCTGGACGCCCCATGCCATTCAGTGCATAGGCTCTGGCACGTGCTACGTAGCTTGGTAGCTGGCCGTGCTGGTTTTCAAGCCTCATGGCTAGTGCTTCCGCTTCAGAGAATCGTCTCAGCTCTGCGAGCGCCACCACCTTGTCGTATTCAGCAATGGTGATAAGTTCTTGAGGGGCGTTAGGTGTGTTCAAAACGCTGTTCAATTGCGCCAATCCCCCCGCAGTTCTTGTCGGCTGGTCGGTATGTATACCTAGCCGTATATCCGTTACCCCTTCATAGTAAGTAAGCCATAGGCGGTCACTGTCGCTGAAGACATCGGGATTAGACTGCATGATACGGCGTGCCGCCGAGCTGGCGCCAAGCCCGACGGCCAGACGATAAAGTGCTTGTAATTCGCCCGTATTACTTGGATCTTGAGCTACCAGGGCTTGGCGGGCGTCCAGCTCTTGCATGGCGTTAGTTGTCTGTGCTGCTAGGTAGCCCTTTGCCTCAAGCCCTGCCGTTGTTGTGCCGGCTACTTGGTTGTACTGCTGCAACGATATATCCGCCAGTGTGTAATTGCCCATGTCGGTATGAACCAACGCTTGGCCAAGCCACCCCTGCGCGTTTGAAGGGTTTCGATAGGTGAGTGTTTGGAACATATCCAGCGCCTTATCGTATTCGCCCGCACTTCGAGCGGCCCCAGCAAGGTTGGCAAGTTCTGAATCACTGTAATTTTCTGTTTGGCACCAGGGGCACACGTCCAATGCTTCCTGATGGCGAGCGGCACGTACCAGCAGTGCTACCAGATCAGCCCGAACACGCACATCGCGTGTTTGGTGATAAAGTGACTGTAGACCGTCAATGGATGTTTCCAATGCCCCTGGCGTGCCTGGATAACCAGTGCTTCGCGTTGCGCATCAGTCGTTGTTTGCGCTTGTGCTGCACTGGTGGTTAGGCAGGCGAGCAGGCAAATCGGCAGTAGGGAGCTAGGACGATTCTGCATGGTGATATTCCCACCCTGAAACTTATGACAGTGTGTTTGTAATAAAATGTATCTTTCAGTGTATAGGAGTTACTTTAAGTAAATATTGAACTAAAACGTGAACTTAAACAGGAATCTCATCAGTCTCACGCCTTAGTTAACTCATCCTGGCGCTATGATGAATGGCCTTATCAACATGGCTGTTAAGAATAAATGCCCTTTAACTTCCGTGGGGTAAGTAATGAGCTGGCTCAAGGCCGAAGAGTGTGGGGTTCTTACTTGTCTGGCTCGTTGAGCTAGGCATTGCTTCAACTGCGGTCATCATTTCTAGGTTTCGTTGAGCTATCGCGGTACTAACAGATAACTATTCAGTGACGGATGAAACAATGAGAATGCTACTGCGAGGGATGCTTAGCCTTGTGGCGCTATTAGCGTTGCTGTTGGCGGGGCCTGTTTGGATATTGGCGAGTAATCAGGTGGTGACTAATGCTCATTGGTCATCGTTAGATCGGTCATCTGCTGGTATAGCACCTGATCCAGCGGAGAATTCCGAAGCCGTGGTTCAGGTCTATTCCGCACGTGCTTATAACTGGCGTGGGGCGTTTGGCGAACATATCTGGATTGCGACCAAGGCGGAAAATGCCGATAGCTACCGACTTCATCAAGTGTTGAGCTGGCGGCGCCCAACGGTGGTCTCTTCCATTGATACGCCCGATCGAGCTTGGTTTGGCAATCCCCCACACTGTTAGCCGATTATCGCGGTGAGGCGGCAGCCCAGCTCATACCGCAGATAGAGGTCGCCGCCGTTAACTATCCCCAGGCTGAGCTTTATCGAATCTGGCCTGGGCCGAACAGCAATAGCTTTATTGCCTGGGTAATACGCGAAGTACCCGGTTTTGAGGTGTCGCTTCCGGTAACGGCAATCGGTAAGGACTACATTTTCAATGGTGTTTTGCGGCGGTGCCCAGCGGCACCGGTTATCAGCTCTCATTTGGCGGGGTGGCAGGCATTATGTTGGCACTGGAGGAGGGGCTCGAGCTTAATCTCCTCGGTTTGAGCTTTGGTATCGACGTTATGCGGCCCGCTCTGAAACTGCCAGGTATAGGACGGTTAGGGATGCACGCCAAAGTGTTGGGAGGTTAATCGCGTTTGTATTACTGGGTAACTGTATTTGCAGATACTTTTTATTGATTTAGTATTTGGAGGAAGGGGTTGGAAGTTATGGCTATTAGCTAAGGAGCCGCAATGCAAACGGCACACGACATTTCCCAAAATAGGGCAGCGGCAGCGGCGGGCTTGAAAGCGGCGGTGCGCATTCTGGACAAATGGCGAGCGTCCGGTGAGCAGGGGAAGCGATTCTACGTGTTTCGCATAGTACTTACGCGCGTGCCCGGCGTGGGGATCTTGACGAGATCAAATTGGATAGCGATCAGCTAACTCGGATCAGCTACTTACTCAACATCCATGCTGCATTGCGGATGATATTTGATAATCCGGAAAATCTTTATGGGTTCGTTAACCTGGTGAACCACAATCCCTTTTCAATGGCCGTACGCCCCTCGAAGTGATGGGTTGCGGTGATTTTGCGGCGCTTTATGAAACCTTTAAGCGTATCGACAGCCTGCGGGGAAGCCAGTGGTAACGCCCACTGACTTGCCGACCCTACCAGTGGAAACGTCACTGGTTATCGCTTGGTCAATAGCAAGTTTCCGCCGATTGACCTATTCGATGATGTGGCGAGCGCTGAAGAGTTCGCTGCACTCCATGCACTGCAGGCGTTAACCAATCCGCGGCTACAAAATGAGGTGGGTAATTTAGCGTTGCTACCCCACGAACAAATTCCGTTCGGAATTCGTGGCTGCTCTTATGCGGTGGCGCCGTTTACCCATGTAAATCCGCAGGGGTCGCGCTTTAGCGATGGTAGTTTTGGGGTGCTCTATATTGCCGATACCCTTGAAACGGCGATTGCCGAAGTAAAGCATCACCAGCAGGTGTATTGGCAAAACGTGCCGGGATTGCACTATGAAAGGTTCGTCTTTCGCGGATTAAAGGCCACTTTGATCAGGGTGGTTGCTGCGATGCACTCGCTTTACCCATTGAACATGCCATTTACGCAGCCGATGATTATTCAGTCTCGCAACCCTTTGGTGCCGATATACGCCGATGCAGTGTTGGGCTCCGCTACTACTCAGTTCGCCGGTTGAATGCGAACTGCTGGGCGCTGATGACACCACGCTGTGTGACCGATATTATCCAGACCACTCATTTGGAGATGATTTGGAACGGCGCCATTACTCAGGTGAATTATCTGCGTTTTCCCACTGATAACGCGCAGCAGGTTAGCTCTTTGCTGCTGCTCGGTGAAGCGCTGCATGATGGCGAGGGTTTCGTCGCTAACGTGGTGCTCCATGCCTTCAGCGTCAATACGCGCAGTCGCATCTCTCACTCCAAGAGCACGTAAGAAGTGCAGCACGATATCGTGACGGGCGCGTGACGTCTCCGCCATTTTCTGCCCCGCTTCGGTTAGGAACAGCGAGCGATATGGCTTGCTGGTGACCAACTCAAGCTCATTTAAACGCCGAATCATTTTGAAACCGTCGCCTGGCTTACCGCCATACGGTTGGCAATGTCTGCCGCGCGGGCTTCGCCGCGGTGCGCCAGTAGGTCGCCAATCAGCTCAACATAGTCTTCAATCAGCTCGGTTTCGTGGGCATTTCGCACCGTTGCATACTGCTGGGCATGCTGCTCCACAGGGGCAGTGCATCTCCAGGAATGCTTGGGGCAGGCAATGAGGCGTTCGGATTAGAATCAGTCATTGGTAAATTATATCGGAAGCAGTGGGAACAATCATTGGATAGTCGGGGATGGTAACGTATTTTTGTGCAATATTGTTAGCCAAGGCTAAACTGTTTGCACAATGCTTTCTTGTTGAGCTACAGTCTACTTATCGGTCATGAACAAAAGGGAGAGACAATGAGAAAGCGCAATCTGGGTATGGCCTTGAGCCTACCGCTATGGCTGAGCGCTGGACTAGCCAGTGCCGAAGCGCAAGAGAGTGCTGTGTCTCCCCCTGAATGTGGCCGTCACTTTTTCTGTGCTTGGCGATATTGTCGCCAGCGTGGCAGGGGAGGATGCTAACGTTTCGGTGCTAACGCCAGTGGGTGCTGAAGTGCACGAATGGGAATTAACCCCAGTAATTTCGCTGCCTTGGAAACAGCAGACGTGGTGTTTTACAACGGCTACCAGTTAGAGCAGTGGATGCCCCAAGTTGAAGCAACGTTAATTGACGGAACACCACTGGTGGCGGTCGCCGAAGCCTCTGAATACCCTCAAACGATCATTACCGGCGATATGGAAGGCGATGTCGATCCTCATCTCTGGATGGATCCGCGTGCGGTGTCAGCCTATGTCCAGGTCGTCGCTAATGAGTTAGAGCATTTGCTTCCCCAGCGAGCTGAAGAGTTCCAGCAGCGTGCTGAAGCGCTAAAGAAGAGCTGCATGCCCTGCATGTTGAACTCCAGGAGCGCTTAGAAGCGATACCGGAAGAGCGCCGTGTGCTGCTGAGTAGCGAAGCGGCCTTCCTATATTTCTCAGACGCTTATCACTTTGAGCACGACGGCATCTGGGGAACCAATGCCGAAACTGAGGGTTCACCCCGTCAGCTAATGCGCGTGGTGGATATGATTAACGAACGGCAACCGGCGGCGCTGTTCTGGGAGAGCACTATTTCCGACCGCCACGTCACCAGTCTGGCAAGGGATACCGGCGTTAAAGTCGCAGGGCCGCTATATGTGGACTCGCTTAGCGAGCCAGAGGGTGAAGCGGGTGATTATTTCACCATGATGCGCCACAACGTTGAGCTGTTGCGCCAAACATTGGCAACTGAGTAAACGATCATGGCAACGACTTTTGGCGGCGCCCCGGTGGCGATTAATATTAAAGGGCTCTACGCAGCCTATCAGCGCCAGCCCGTCTTGGAAGACATTAACTTGCAGTTCCCGGCGGGTAAATGGACGGCCATTGTGGGGCCGAATGGTGCGGGTAAATCGACGCTTTTCATGTCCTTACCGGTAGCATGAAAGCGCTGCGGGGAGTGTGCAGGCGTTTAATGAGCCGATTGCGATGCACCGGAAAGCGGGTCACATTGCCTACATGGCTCAGCGGGAAGCGATTGAGTGGGATTTTCCTGTCTCCGTATGGGAGACCGTTATGGGCGGCCGCTACGGGCATATGCGCAGTGATCCGCTGTGGCGGCGCTTGTTGCCTTCGCGCTGGTACCATTCCCGTCATGGTGAGGCTGTGCGTGAGGCTTTGGTGGCAGTCGATATGTTGGCACTGGCGGAGCGTCCCATTGGCGCGCTCTCAGGCGGGCAGAAAAAGCGCGTATTACTGGCCCGTACGCTCGCCCAGCAGGCCAACATTTTGCTCCTCGATGAGCCTCTGGCGGGCGTAGACCCGCCCAGTGAGCGTTTGATTTTAGGCGTACTCGCCCGGGAGCGGGAGGCAGGGCGTACGGTTATCATGGTGACTCACGATATGCCCGGTGCCCGTCGGCATGTTGACCATGTGGTGCTGATAAACCGCTTTATCCGTGGGGTAGGGTCGCCTGATGAAATGCTCAGTGATGCCAAATTGGCTGAACTGGCGGTGAGCTCTATCGAACAGTCGGCGAACGATGTGCGCGTCGCTGAATCAACTTCCTTTATGCCAGCCCAGGGGTAAGCGAAGTGGCAGAACTAATGACGGCATTGAGTCTGTTTGGCGATGCCTTGGTGAGTGGGCTCATCGCTGCGCTGATGGTCATTGTCAATCTATTACCCGATGGCATCTCAGACGCCTTTCAATATGCCTTTATGCAGCGTGCCTTATTAACCTCGGTGCTGGTGGGCGCTATTTGCGGCATTTTATCCTGCTATGTGGTGCTGAAACGCTGGTCGTTGTTGGGGATGCGATTTCCCACGCAGTGCTGCCAGGGTGGCGATTGCCTACCTGTTAGGTTGGCCCTTTTTGTAGGCGCGTTTATAACCGGCGCCTTAACCTCGGTGGGCATTGGTGCAATTGAGCGCCACACGCGGATTAAGTCCGACGCGGCCATGGGATTGATGTTCACGAGCGCCTTCGCGCTGGGCATAGTGATTATCAGCAAAATTGCCTCTAGTACTCACCTGATGCATATTCTATTTGGCAACGTACTGGGCGTTAAACAGTCGGCGCTGTTGCTGACATTGGTCGCCAGCGTGATTGCCCTGTTAGTCGTTTGGCTCGCCTACCGTCCGCTGCTTCTTTATGCCTTTGACCCTCTGCAGGCCCAAGCGCTGGGCTTTAATACCAGCGTCATTCACTACGGGTTGATCCTGCTACTCACCCTTACCATCGTGGCGAGTTTGGAAACAGTGGGAATTATTCTGGTGGTGGCGATGCTGATCACGCCTGGTGCGACGGCACACCTGCTGACCGACCGTTTTAAAACCATGATGCTGATTTCCGTGGGGGTGGGGGTTAGCTCAGCGGTCATTGGACTGTGGCTTTCGGTAGTGCTGGACGTCGCCTCGGGCGGCACCATTGTGTTGGTCGCTACCAGCTGGTTCTTTATGGCGCTGCTGTTCTCACCCAAGCAGGGAGTGCTGGCGCGTTTTGGCGCCATCGCCAGGTTGGTTAGCGGCAGATTTTTATGTCGTTAATGTCGTCGTTCATTATTTGGAACCACTAAACGCCTCTTCTCCTGCCTTGCCGCGAATAAAAACAGTCGCCAGGGTGGCAGTAAGTGAAACGTCAGCAGCTCTTAATATGCCAATCACCATTCGGCCGGGCAGGGCGTGTAGTTCGCGTTTGCCTTTGAGCAGTTGGTGCTTGGTCGCTAATAGCCTGCTTGTCGAATCTCTAAAGCGCGTAACGACGCTGATTATCTTCCAACTCGCCAGTGCTTTTGCATTTCTATAAAAGTAAACGATGCTGACCAAGTGATTAAAACGAAACCTGTTAAGGCCAGCGTGCCGTACAGAAAGCGTACCGGCCCCATGGCATAAATATCGCCATAGCCCACAGTGGTATAGGTCACCGCAGAGAAGAAGATATAATCAAGGACGTTGAAGCTGTCGTACCCTTGTAAAGCGCCGATGCTTAACTGGTCGGTTAACCACCAGCCAGTGATCCCGAACAGCCAAATTTCAGCAATGTGTGTTATTAACACGCCAAACGCCATCCCCAGGATGCGTTGCCGGTGGGGCCGACGAGATTTTTCTATTTGGCGCGAGGATAAGCCACAGTGCTTCATAGTGAAGCAGCACTGCAATGACCACGGTAATAAAGGTGGTTACCACCACGGCGACATGCTCAGGGTAGGGAATAGTCATCTTAACAAGTAGTCAACCTTGGCTCGTTAGCATAACCGGGTTCCCATCAGCAGCAAGGTAGCATCCATATGCTGCCAGCCCCACCATGCGAGTATTAAACAGGTAAGCAGCAGAATGGCTGCCATGGTCTTGAGTGAGTTATTGATGGTCATGGAGTCACCGTTGTTGACTGCGAGCGCTCGAGCGGCTTTTCATTGATAAACCAATGCAGTGCAGCAGCGACGACCGAGAGCACAATAGCAATTTGCCAGACCGTATTATAGTTGCCAGTCAGGTCATAAAATAGCCGCCCAGCCAGACGCCCATAAAAGAGCCTAGCTGGTGAAACAGAAACACGATGCCGCCCAGCATCGAGAGGTGGCGAACACCAAAGACGGAAGCCACGATACCGTTGGTTAACGGTACGGTTGAGAGCCACAGTAGCCCCATGACAATACCAAACAGGTAAGCGCTAACCGGGCTTAACGGCAAATAAACAAAGGCGGTAATCACCACGCCACGAATCAAATAGAGCCAGGTTAACAATTTGGGTTTCGACCAGATGCCGCCCATCCAACCCGCCGTATAAGTGCCGACAATATTAAACAGCCCCACTAGTGCCAGTACCGTTGTCCCCACTTGCACCGCCAGCCCTTTATCGAATAAATAGCCGGGAAGGTGTACGGCAATGAACACTACCTGAAAGCCGCAGACAAAAAAGCCTAAACAGAGTAGCCAAAAGCCTTTTGGCCTGCTGCTTCATTGAGTGCATCTTTTAGGCTTAAATCGGACGCCGTTTTGGCCGAGGGCTTATCACGCAGCATGGCCCCCAACGGGATAATAATAGTGGCAATGGCGGCCATGGCCATTAACGCCGCCGCCCAGCCTAGCCACTCTAGCAAACCAAGTGTGCCGGGCAGCATCGCGAACTGCCCAAACGAGCCTGCCGCGCTAACAATGCCCATGGCCATACTGCGTTTTTCAGGTGCCACTGCACGGCCAACAGCGCCAAGGATCACCGAGAAGGTTGTCCCGGAGAGGCCAAGACCAATCAATAGCCCAGCGCTGACCGTCATGCCCAGCACCGAGGTAGAGAGGCTCATGAACAGTAGCCCCAAGGCATACAGCAAACCGCCAACCACAATAATCCTGGCCGCACCGAAACGATCCGCCAGTGCCCCGGTAAAGGGTTGCGATAAGCCCCAAACCAGGTTTTGCAAAGCGAGTGCAAAGCAAACACCCCACGCCCCAGCCAAGCTCGCTGCTAAGGGGCTCCATAAAGAAACCCGAAGCCATGGCGCAATCCCATGGCGGTGGATATAACCAGACTTCCCAATATGATCAGCAGCAGTGAGTGGCGAACAACGAAGGCCATGATGTTCTCTTTATTGGCAGGCTAACAGTTAGCACACTATCGCATGCGTTGTGCGCTTTTAGAAGCTAGGAATAGGCAAGTAAGGCAGTATTAGTTTTACGCTATTAATCTGCTAAAATCCGCCCCTTGCTGTCAATGACCTCTCAATAGCTCTAGGAATTTTCATGAATGCAGTAATTCTTGCGGTGCTCGTGATGGTGGCGCTATCGCTGGCGCGTGTCTCAGTGGTATTTGCGTTAGTCGTCGGCGCTTTAGTGGGCGGTTTAGTGGGTGGGTTGTCGCTAGAGCAAACGCTGGACGCCTTTAATACAGGCGTTGGCGGCGGAGCCCAGGTAGCCCTGGCCTACGCCACCTTGGGGGCCTTTGCGGTGGCGATCTCCCGCTCTGGATTACCGGATATGCTGGCTAACCGTTTGATTACACTGCTCGGCAAAGAGACCAACGCCGTGCATCAGGCGCGGGTCAAAATGCTGTTGCTAACGGCTGTGTTGTTGGTGGCTATCTCTTCCCAGAACGCTATCCCGGTTCACATCGCCTTTATCCCCGTGCTGATTCCGCCGCTGTTGACCGTGATGAACCGTTTAAAGCTGGATCGTCGTGCGGTGGCCTGTGCGCTTACCTTTGGTTTAACGGCACCCTACATGCTGCTACCGGTAGGGTTTGGGGCGATCTTTCTCAATGACATTCTTCTGGCCAACTTAAATAGCGCCGGGGAGCCGTTAGGGTTGGAAATTACTCGCAGCATGGTGCCGATGGCCATGGCAGTTCCGGTGGGTGGTATGGCGTTGGGGTTAATCGTTGCGCTGTTTTGGAGCTATCGCCGCCCGCGAGAGTACCAGGCTCAAGATATGGCTAACGCCAACGTTACTGAAGGCCATGCCCTCCCAAGCCGCATAAGCTGGGGCTTGTGATGTCGGGTGTCGCTATTGTCGCCGCCCTCGGTCTGCAGCTTTACAGCGGCTCAATGATACTGGGCGGTTTGGTAGGGATTGGCCTGCTTTCAATGGGCGGCATCTTTAAGTGGCGCGAAGCGGACGACCTGTTTACCAGCGGTATGCGCATGATGGCGCTGATCGGTTTTATCATGATCTCCGCGGCGGGCTTTGCCGAAGTCATGAAAACCACGGAGAGATTGATGCGTTGGTATCGGGGGCCTTTGCACTCTTTGGCGATAACCGCGGCTTAGCGGCGCTGGTGATGCTGCTGGTAGGGCTGTTTATTACCCTGGGTATCGGCTCGTCGTTCTCCACCATTCCGATTATTGCCGCCATTTTTGTGCCTTTGGCGGTACAGTTTGGCTTCTCGCCCATGGCCACAGTCGTGCTGGTGGGAACCGCCGCGGCGCTAGGCGATGCTGGCTCGCCAGCGTCGGATTCAACAGGGCCAACCTCAGGCCTTAACGTCGATCGCCAGCACGATCACATGTGGGACAGCGTGGTGCCGACGTTTCTGCACTACAATATCCCGTTAGTGGGCTTTGGCTGGCTAGCGGCGATGATGCTCTGAAAGTCCTCTCTTTAAACTAAAAGGGACAACTTGGTTGTCCCTTTTAGTTGCTTTAACGCTATCACTATTTAGGCAGATGGCTTTCAAACGCGCTTAATAGCCCTCTTAACAACGAAAGCTCTTTACGGCTGGGCTGAGCACGGGCGAAGAGCGCCTGGAGTTGCTCTTCAGTGCGGGCGTGGGGCTGGGTTAAAAGCCACTTGCCTGCGTTAAGCGGCCCAGATGGGCCTGAAAGTGTAAGAACTGTTCCCGGCTGGGCGGCGTTGCCTCCAGCGGGCGCTGATAAGTAAAGCCGCTCTCATCACCTTTACGCCAGGCGCGATGTACTTCATAAGCCAGTATCTGTACCGCCTGGGATAAATTGAGAATGCCGTAATCAGGATTGGCGGGAATGCTGACCTGATGCGTGCAGCAGCGAATCTCATCGTTAGTCAGCCCCGAACGTTCACGCCCAAACACCAGCGCCACCGGCGCCGTTTGCGCATTCAGGATGACGTCTGCCGCCATCTCATCGGGTTCGTCAAAGTGGGGCAGGGCAGGTTACGCAAGCGTGCACTGGCACCCACGACCTGAACGCAATCGTTAACGGCTTCCTCCAGCGAGTTAACCACACGCGCACTCTCCAGCACATCCGTAGCGCCCGCGGCTAGCCGAGTCGCTTCTTCAGCGGGGAATAGGCGCGGATTAACCAGTACCAGCTCGGTTAAGCCCATGGTTTTCATGGCCCGTGCCGCCGCGCCGATATTGCCGGGGTGGAAAGTCTGAACGAGTACGATACGGATATGCTGCAACATGCGCTGATTTTGCCCTATAGCCTTATAAAAATTCGCGCTGATAGTACCACGTTCGCTCTACGCGATGGGGCAAGGAGATATTGGGTTGTAATGAATCTAGTGATCTTTCAAAACGCAACAACCCCGCACGAGGCGGGGTTGTTGGTGACTGCTTTGCAGCTAGCAGTCTTGAGCAGAGGGCTCAGGGTTGCATTACATCATGCCGCCCATACCACCCATTCCGCCCATGCCACCCATATCAGGTGCAGAGTCTTTCTCTTCCGGGTCTTCTGCGATCATGCACTCGGTGGTGATCATCAGGCCAGCTACAGAACCAGCGGACTGCAGGGCAGTACGGGTTACTTTGCCGGATCCAGAACGCCCATCTCGAACAGGTCACCGTACTCGCCGGTTTGTGCGTTGTAACCGAAGTTACCTTCGCCATCTTTCACGCGGTTAATCACGACCGCGGGCTCTTCACCGGCGTTGGAAACGATTTGACGCAGCGGAGACTGCATAGCGCGTAGCGCCATGTTGATACCGTGGTTCTGGTCTTCGTTATCGCCCGTCAGGCCTTGTACTTTGGCCATGACGCGAACCAGTGCAGTACCGCCACCAGGCACTACGCCTTCTTCAACGGCTGCACGGGTAGAGTGCAGGGCGTCTTCAACGCGGGCTTTCTTCTCTTTCATTTCCACTTCGGTGGCCGCACCGACACGGATAACGGCAACACCGCCTGCCAGTTTGGCAACGCGCTCTTGCAGCTTCTCTTTGTCGTAGTCAGAAGAGGTGTCTTCGATTTGCGCGCGGATCTGGCTAACGCGTGCTTCGATATCGCCTTCTGCACCAGCACCGTCGATGATAGTGGTGTTCTCTTTAGACATGGTCATACGCTTAGCGGTACCCAGGTGATCCAGGTTCGCCTGCTCAAGCGTGAGGCCGACTTCTTCAGAGATGACCGTGCCGTTGGTCAGGATAGCGATATCCTGAAGCATGGATTTACGACGGTCGCCGAAGCCCGGTGCTTTCGCAGCAGCGACTTTAACGATACCGCGCATGTTGTTCACAACCAGCGTTGCCAGGGCTTCGCCTTCGATATCTTCAGCGATGATGGCCAGCGGCTTGCCTTGCTTGGCAACGGCTTCGAGAACCGGCAGCAGCTCACGGATGTTGGAGATCTTTTATCCACTAACAGGATGTAAGGATCTTCCAGTTCAACCGTCATGGTGTCTTGGTTGGTAACGAAGTAGGGCGAGAGGTAGCCGCGATCGAACTGCATACCTTCAACGACTTCCAGCTCGTCTTCAAAGCCACGGCCTTCATCAACGGTGATGACGCCTTCTTTGCCGACTTTTTCCATCGCTTCGGCGATGATTTCACCGATGCGCTTGTCGCCGTTAGCAGAGATGGTGCCTACCTGTGCAATCGACTTGGTGTCGGTGCAGGGGACAGACATTGCTTTGATCTCTTTAACCGCAGCGTTGACCGCTTGGTCGATGCCGCGCTTAAGATCCATCGGGTTCATGCCCGCTGTAACGCCTTTCAGGCCTTCAGCGATAATGGCCTGGGCCAGAACGGTAGCGGTAGTGGTACCGTCACCCGCGGCGTCAGATGTCTGTGAAGCCACTTCTTTCACCATCTGGGCGCCCATGTTTTCGAACTTGTCTTTCAGCTCGATCTCTTTGGCGACAGAAACACCGTCTTTAGTCACGGTGGGAGAACCGAAAGATTTTTCCAGTACCACGTTACGGCCTTTGGGGCCGAGGGTAACTTTACAGCGTTGGCCAGAACGTCAACACCGCGGGCCATACGTTTACGGGCATCATCTGAAAATTTAACTTGTTTAGCTGACATATCTGCTACTTCCTAAATTGAATGCAAAACGTGAAAGTAATGGATTCGGTGCGCTCACAAAAGGTGAGCAGCAACGATTGTTAGCCTTCAACAACGGCAAGAATATCGGCTTCGCTCATGATCAAGACTTCTTCGCCGTCGATTTTTGCTTCTCAACGCCGTAGCCATCTTTAAAGATCACGTTATCGCCAACTTTGACGTCTAGCGGACGGACATCGCCATTTTCCAGAATGCGACCATTACCGACAGCGAGAATTTCACCGCGTGTCGGTTTTTCTGCTGCATTGCCCGGAAGCACGATGCCGCCTGCAGTTTTCTGCTCTTCTTCAACGCGACGGACGATGACACGATCGTGCAAAGGACGGATATTCATTCACGTTCTCCTGAGTATGGTTGAAGCCCTGGTAGGGCGGTTAGCTTAAAAGTGTTCTCGCGGGAGTAACCCGCGAGAAGTGAAGACTTCACAGTCTTCATTGTTAATGGCAGCTCCCGTAAAGATCGCTGCCGAATTTGTGTGCTGGATGAAAAATGGGGCTGCGGATGACCTTTCAAGGGGGGAGGTAATAAAAATTGCTTTTCCGCTGATTTTCTTTTGAAGTGAACCTCAACGACGGCGAGGGGCTCATCTCTGCTGATAAAATCCCCCCTCAATCGGGCCATCCTGTTGTGACGATTGTCTGTTTGGATAGTCATCAGGCCGAGCGGAGGAAGCGCTTGGGCCTTGCTGCTGTCCGGCAACTTTTTAGCCCCAGCCAGGTAAGGGCCTTGAACATCAACTGGCGTGCGCTGGGGATCAAGCACGCCAGGCCGAGCGCATCAGACAAAAAGCCTGGGGCCATTAATAAGGCACCGCCGAAGATAAGTGCAGCGCCCGTTAGTAGTTCGCTGGAGGGAGTTCGCCAGCCTGCATCCGCTGGCGAGCCCGGGCAAAGGTGGTTACACCCTCTTTACGAATTAGATGTAGCCCGACAAAACCAGTGCCGAGCACTAGGAGTAGGGTCGTGAATAGGCCGATCTGGCTGCCAATCGAAAACAGAACCACAAAATCAAGTAGCGTAAAGAGTGATATAAAAATAACAATAGGCATGGCTAACTCCAGAAAAAGCGACTCGATAACCGTCGTAATTGCGTAATATGGTGACATAAATATAAATAGCAAGCAGCTTGCATTGCGTATTCCAGCGGTAATGTGGCTCGATTTATGGCCATAATTCTTCTATGCTGCAATGCACAATGAAGCTGGTTTAATCCGCTGTAAGGAGTCACGAATGGTACTTACCGATAAAGTAATTGCAGTCACGGGTGGGGCGCGTGGGTTGGGTTATGCCATGGCGCTACGTTTAGGCAAGCAGGGCGCGCGCATGGCGCTATTGGACATGAGCGCTGAAGCGCTTGATCAGGCGGTATCGCAACTTTCCGCTGAAGGTGTCGATGCCCAGGCGTTTGTAGTCAATGTTGCTGAAGAGGCCTCCGTGATTCAGGCGTTTGCTGATATTGCCCAGCGCATGGCGCCGATTAGCGGTTGTATCAATAACGCGGGTATTACCCAGGATGCGCT
This sequence comes from Vreelandella olivaria, assembly GCA_004295565.1. GTDB lineage: Bacteria > Pseudomonadota > Gammaproteobacteria > Pseudomonadales > Halomonadaceae > Vreelandella > Vreelandella olivaria. The sequence goes on from AP019416.1 coordinate 2,079,971, forward strand.
GTTGGTAAAGGCCAAAGAGGGGAAAGTGGAAAAACGCATGTCCTTTGAGGCTTGGCAAAACGTTATTAATGTCAATTTAACCGGCGTTTTCCTATGTGGTCGCGAGGCCGCCACTCAGATGATTGAAGCCGGACATGAAGGTGTGATCGTCAATATCTCGAGTATTTCCCGGGCAGGCAATATGGGACAAAGCAACTACGCTGCTGCAAAAGCGGCTGTCCATGCATTGACCGTCACGTGGAGCCAGGAGTTGGCGCGCTACGGTATTCGTACCGGCACCGTAGCGCCGGGGTTCGTGGCTACCGAAATGACCGCTGCGATGCGCCCTGATATGTTGGAGCGTATCTCGTCAAGCGTACCGTTAAAGCGTTTGGGTGAGCCCGATAATATTGCCCAAAGTGTTGCCTTTATTATGGAGAACGACTACTTCACTGGGCGCATCATTGAGTGTGACGGCGGTTTGCGGCTGTAGCTTGTTGCCGTGGTACGGCAAAGGTATGTGATAGGCACCAGGGGGAGGCTGTATGGCCGCCCTGGTGCCTGGTAGATGGGCTTCGTGTGCTTGAAGCTTAAAAGTAGTCGCGATTAATTTTGCGCTGAAAGTACATCTCAAGGCGCAGTGTCATCGCCCAGCGTGGGTCGTAGCTGACATCGCGGGGAAATGTAATTCCGGGATTACATCGGCAAATAAAATACCTTTATGAAGATCGCGGCGGTAGCGCGTCTGCAGGTAGTAATTGGTCATGCGCGGGTTGGAGGCACTTTCACCAATGGCTATCGCCGAGTAGCGCAGTGCACTACGTCGGTTAATGCGGTGATTGATTTCGGCAACTTCACTGTACTCAAGTTTATCCTCCTCCTCTCGCCACTGGACGGTAGTGATAAAGCGCAAGTGGCGGCGTTCGCTCAGCGGGCGACCGACATCCCAGCGGGTGCGTGCTGAGTAGCCTTCATTGTTGAACCAGGAAACGCGGTTATTCGACTCAAGCTGCCATGGCCCTTCACCCAGTTGCCAGAGACGCTCACTGGTGAAACGCACGTAAGGGTCAAGAGGGAGGCGCAGGCGAACGCCGGCACCTACTCGATTGCTCCAGTTTTCGCGTTTATCGCGGCTTTCCAGCCAATCCAAACCAAGCGTGGAGCTACGGCGGTCACGCTGGTCATTGGCGAGTCGTCCAGAGCCTTGCTCTTCCAGGGTGCCCTGTGACTCTTCCGGATCGCTCTCAATGACCAGTCGCAGACGATCCTCTGAGGTCGGGAGATCAATACGGTAGCGAAGGGTCGTATCGCCGCGAGTGCCGTCGCCCTCCATCCAATCAATCTCTTGACCGAAACGCAGGTAGGACTCGTTGTTGACCTGCATATGCTCGTCAGTGCCAAAGAAACCATCGATGCGGCGCGACGTGTTATCTACCCAGTTGCCGACACTTTCACGAAAGGGCTCAATACGCTCTTCCGCCCACTCGGGTAAATCACTATCTTCCTCCTCTGCGTGCAGGTTCGTCGACACCGTAGTGAGTATGCCAAGCCAGCAGAGGGTTACAAATTTATGCATCGTCAGTCGTCTCGGTAATGGGGCGCGTCGCCGCATAACAATAGCGTTAATTCAACGTGCTTTGTGGGTCTCGATCTCTTTGCCCACTCCAGCACACGCTTACGTTGGCCACGGCTATTGAGTCGATCCGTATCGACACTCGCCGGGATAAGCTGATGATTGGGTGACGCATTCAAGTCGAGATGAAAGGTTCGCGATGCGCCGGTCGGCATGTCTTCGGATCCATAAATAGCGATAACGCGAATTTCAAGCTGGATATTCTGCTCTTGTAACTGCTTGTCATCGATTTCCCAATACTCTTTAACCTGATTGACGATGTCGCCAAACGATTGAATGTTCAGGTAATCCCCAGAGGCTAGCGGGCCTTGATGGGTGCGGTAGCTAGTTTCTTGTGGCTGCTGCTCACCTCGTTGTTCCTCACCCCCGCTGCTGATACTCCACCACGTCCAGGGAGTAACTGCGCTTGTGAGTATGCAATACCGCGACAAGGTGCTGAATATAGATGGCTTCACTGCTCATATTGCTGATTAAGCAGATAGCGTCCACGCCGATTCCCCTGCCGCGATTAATAATCACACGAGGGCGACGCTGCCGCACATAGCCGTTATAGAGAAGCTGGGCATAAAATACCCACACGAAAAGCGTACAAATGCTCGCTACCGCCGAGATTGCTTGAGCGTTATCGTTAAGCCATTCCATAGTATGAGATCCTTCTCATCTTTATTAGCGATCATCCCTCAATATAGTGGTGATTGATAGCCATTGAGGGAACTTTTATAAGTTATGGAGATAGAGACTAGCGGAAAAGCAGAAGCAAGTCAGCCAAACCGACGGCTGCTAAGATGAGCTACAGCAAATGCCAGACATGCAAAAGATGGCGTTGAGCCATTCATGTATTTCAAAACAAGAGTAGAGGCGTTGGAGGCTAGCTATAGAGCATGGTACTGATAAAAGGCCGCTTATTTCAGGGCCATAAATCAGGCATTACGGAGGCATTCAAAAGTAAGATAGGAAATGCTAATTGCTTGAAAACTAACAAGTAATTGGTGCGGATGGGGAGACTCGAACTCCCACACCTTACGGCACTAGAACCTAAATCTAGCGTGTCTACCAATTCCACCACATCCGCTAAGACGAGGCGTATATTATCAACTTTGTGGCGTAAGTCAATCAATGATTTGATATTTATGTACAAAGTGTAAGGAGCGGGCATGGCATTACAGCAGTGGCTACAGCGGGGAGGGGCGTGGATCAAGCAAGTCATGCCTGGCTACTGCGCCTTTGCTTGGCACCGGCATTGGCGGGGCGAGGGTGGTGTGTAACCTGTTTGGGTGAGCTGCCGTGGAACCTACATGCCTGCCGCCAGTGCGGAGACCCTGTTAGCCATGGGGCGAGCCTGTGTGGGCACTGCTTAATAGATCCACCGTTATTTTCAACTACCAAGCGGGGCTGTTGTATCAAGGGCCGATTAAGCAGCTGGTGCATGATTTTAAATTCCATGCTTCTCCGCGGGCGGGCACGCTACTCGCTGAATTAATGCTGCTAACGCCACCGGCTGCTCTCGGCGATGCTTTTTACCGGTGCCCATGACGCCTATGCATGCTCGTACCCGGGGATTTAATCAATCGCGCTGGTTAGCCGAACAGCTCAGCCGCCCACTGGGCGTTCCAGTGGTGAGTGCTAAACGCATAAAGGATTCCCCATTCCAGCGGACCTTGAATCGCCGTCAACGGATTGCCAATCTGGTGGGGGCCTTTGTTTTGAATCACCGCCCCGGCGCATTTGCTAATAATTGATGATGTGGTCACCACCGGCTCCACTGGCCAGGCATTGGCGAGGGCCGCGCTGAATGCTGGCGCAAAGCGCGTTGATATTTGGGCGGCAGCGCGGACACCGCTAGGCAAGGATTGATAGAATAGCCTTTTCGCTTACTCATTAGCGCTTTCGCCAACCCAGGAGTGGCCTATGTCACACCCGTTTAGCTCTCTTTCGCCTGATTTGGTGATGTCTGCAGTGGAGTCGCTGGATATTTGGCCTGCAGGCGAGCCTTTTGCGCTGAACAGTTATGAAAACCGTGTGCTGTTGTTTCGCGATGACGACGGCAAAAACTGGATCGTGAAGTTTTACCGACCTGACCGCTGGTCTGATGAGGCGATCCAGGAAGAGCACGACTTTCTACAGGAACTGGCTGAGCAGCAGGTGCCGGTCGTTGCCCCTTGGCGTGATAAGGCGGGGCGTCGTTGCACTATTTCAAGGCGTTTCGTTTTACGCTGTTTCCCCACTGCCCCGGTCAGGCGCCGGAGCTGGATAACCCCGCTCACCTGTTTGCCATGGGGGGAACTGCTGGGTCGGTTGCATCAAGTGTCGGCCAAGAAAGCCTTTCAGCACCGCCCACGTTTAGAGATGGCGAGCGGTATTGTTGATGCTCAGCAGCGCGTGCTGGCCAGCCAATGGATGAATAGTCATCAGCGCCGTGCCTACGACCGTGTAATCGAAAAAGTGCTTCAGCAGCTTATAAAACATAACGTACCTGCCAGTAGCCTGATTCGCTGCCACGGGGACTGCCATTTGGGTAATGTGCTTGGGCGTGATGAGCAGTTTACCCTGGTCGATTTTGACGACTGCACCATGGCGCCCGCTGTGCAGGATATTTGGATGCTACTGCCAACCGATGATCCTCAAGGGTGGCGATCCCACTTAAGTGAAATAACCGAAGGGTATGAAGAGGCGCGCCCATTTCCCACTGAACAGATGGCGCTTATTGAGCCGCTAAGAAGTTATCGGCTGATAAGGCATTCGGCTTGGCTGGTGTCACGTTGGGAAGACCCCGCTTTTCCCCGGGCGTTTCCCTGGCTGGCGGATAGTGGCTATTGGGATCAGCATATCCGCCAATTAGAGCAGCAGTGCCTTCAGTTAGAGAACCCTCGCTGGCTGGCGTAAGAGAGCGTTAACGGCTCGTGTTGCAGCGATAGTAGATTAAGCTCAATCAGGCACGGCTTCTTCACGCGGCACAGGGTTGGCGATACCCTCTCCGTCCGCTTGGCGACGCTGCTGATTAAGCTCCTCTGAAGGGTTATCCAGCTCCTCAATCTCAACGGCTTGGTCAAGGGTTAGGAGGAACGTCTGGCCAGGGAGAGCGTGCAAGGAGTGCTCTCGCAGGCGATGGCGTATTGGCCATCCTGGCCGTAAGCGCTGGCGCTAAATTCGCCAGTAAAAATATTGCTGTCGGCGTCGTGGGTTTCAATACAGGTCGCCTCTTGGGTGGTAACGCGAATGCGCTCATCAACCAATTGCGCACTGCCCACAATCACGCAGTATTCAGGTAAAGAGTGCGAGGCGTTGGCGGCTTGGGTTGGGTGTAGCAAAATATCATTAAGGCGCGTTTGGTTTGATTCAAACGTAAGCTCTTCCACCACCTCAACGCCGACGGTTGCTTCATTGGGCAGTGAAAGCGTGGTTTCCGCAGCAGTAGCCAATAGCGGCACAGCAAAACCGGGGCCGCGAGGGCGGTTAACCAAAAAGGCGTTGGTTTAAATGACATAGCGAGCTCTCAATGTTGGCGCCTGCAATAAAGGCAGTAAAATTGAACCCATGAATCATATCACAGGCCCCTAGGTGACAAAGTTAACGACGCGGCGCTCTGTCGCAGGTAAACAAGTCACAGACAACCTAGATGCGGTAAAATGCTCTACTTGCTCAATACTTGTTGTGCGGGATCTTTTGAAAGTATACCTTCTGTACAATATATGTAGAGGAGGGCGGTGATTATTGCCGCTCTGATAATGGGGTTACTTCTCGTGCAAAAGGATTTTCGCTTGCTGACTGCCCGGACGCGATTGCGCATGGTTTTTGAGCCAGTTTTTGAAGTGGTTTTGAAATAGTTATTGATGAGGCTAAATATGTCCGATGATATCGCTGAGCACTACCGCCAGATAATCTCAGCACTTGGCGAAGACCCCAATCGAGAAGGGTTACGCGATACGCCTAAGCGTGCCGCCAAGGCCATGCAGTTTCTCAATGCGGGCTACACTCAGTCATTGGACGACATTATTAATGGCGCGGTGTTTGAGTCGCAAACGGATGAAATGGTGCTGGTAAAAGACATTGAGCTCTACTCCATGTGTGAGCATCACCTGCTGCCATTTATCGGCAAATGCCATATTGCTTATTTGCCTGACGGAAAGGTGTTAGGGCTCTCTAAGTTTGCCCGCATCGTCGACATGTTTGCTCGTCGTATGCAGATTCAGGAGAACCTAACCCGTGAGATCGCCGAGGCCGTGCAGGAGGTTACCCAGGCAAAGGGCGTTGCTGTGGTCATTGAAGCACGACATCTCTGCATGATGATGCGTGGTGTGGAGAAACAAAACTCCAGCATGACTTCGTCGGTAATGCTGGGTGGCTTCCGCAAGAACCAAGCGACTCGGCAAGAGTTTTTAATGCTCATTAGCTAAATTTACCGGTGGTCAGTGGCCGGTGAATCATGCCGCAAATTTGGTTTGAAGGGGTGTTTCGTCTTAGCATGAAGACGTTAATGAGCCTACGAGGCCAACATTTTTGGTCAGGAGCCTGTCATGGAAGCGCTTAAAGAAACACAGCTGTATTGCCCCTTTGCTTATATCGACGGCAGTTGGGTCGCGGCAGATAGCGGCGAGCAAATTACCGTACTAAACCCGGCAACCGGCGAAGCGATTGGCGATATTCCCCGCCTGGGTAAAGCCGAGACCGAACGAGCCATTGATGCCGCAGATGCTGCACTACCGGCTTGGCGGGCGCTGACTGCCCAGGAGCGCGCTGACTTACTGTTGAAGTGGCACGATCTGATGCTTGAGCATCAACAGGATCTGGCCATGCTGATGACCTACGAGCAGGGCAAGCCGCTAAAAGAAGCCGCGGGTGAAATAGCTTATGCAGCCAGCTTTTACGCTGGTTTGCCGAAGAAGCGCGGCGCGTTTACGGCGAAACCGTTCCCGCGGCAAATACCAATCAGCGCATTGTCGTTACTAAACAGCCCGTTGGCGTGGTGGGGCGATTACGCCCTGGAATTTCCGGCGGCGATGATTACCCGTAAAGCCGGGGCTGCACTGGCCGCTGGTTGCACGATAGTGGTTAAGCCCGCTAGCCAGACCCCTTTCTCTGCAACGGCCTTGGCGCTGTTGGCTGAACGGGCAGGTATCCCACGCGGTGTCTTTAACGTCGTACCCGGAAGCGCTAGCGATATTGCCCAGGCGATGACTGAGTCGCCTAAGGTGCGCAAGATCACCTTTACCGGTTCAACCGAGGTTGGACGCAAGCTGATGGCCCAAGCGGCGGAGCATATCCAGAAGATATCGCTAGAGCTTGGCGGTAATGCACCCTTTATCGTGTTTGAGGATGCCGATTTAGACGCGGCCGTAGAAGGCGCTATGGCCGCCAAGTTCCGCAACGCCGGCCAAACCTGCATCTGCACGAACCGCTTTTGGTTCAGTCCAGTGTGATCAACGCCTTTTGTGAAAAGCTAGCAGTGGCCATGAACAGCGAGCTGTATGTGGGGATGGCACCAAACCCAACATTAATATCGGCCCGTTAATCGATAATGACGCGGTTAAAAAGTCAGCGAGCATGTGCAGGATGCCATTGATAATGGCGCTGAACTCTTGTTGGGTGGACATCCGCATCCGCTGGGCGGCAATTTCTTTACGCCAACGCTGATCAGTTTTGCCACTGACAAGATGAAGGTGGCCCACGAAGAGACCTTTGGGCCATTGGCTGCTGTCTTCCCGTTTGATGATGAGGAGACCGCTATTGAGATGGCCAATGATACCCAATATGGTTTGGCGTCCTATTTCTACTCACGTGATCTTGCCCGCGTATGGCGTGTTTCCGAAGCGCTGGAGTACGGCATGGTGGGTATTAACACTGGCGCTATTTCCAACGCTGCCGCGCCTTTTGGGGTGTAAAAGCCTCGGGTCTAGGCCGCGAAGGGGGGCACCAGGGTCTGGAAGAGTACTTGGAAACCAAGTATCTATGTATTGATCTTGGCTAAAAGCGCGATAGGCGTTAATGGTCAGTGATCCATTAGCCTCTGTTGATGATAGTGAAAGCCCCTTAGGCATGCTCTATCAAAAGAGCGCCTAAGGGGCTTTTGTTGTTAATGCAGGTGAGTTAACGGCTTAGTGGCGGAAGTGGCGCATGCCGGTAAATACCATGGCAATGCCTGCTTCGTTGGCCGCATCGATCACTTCCTGGTCACGCATGGAACCACCGGGCTGAATAACCGCGGTAATGCCTGCCGCTGCGGCGGCATCGATGCCGTCACGGAAGGGGAAGAAGGCATCAGACGCCATCACTGAGCCGGGAACCGAAAGCCCTTCATCTGCGGCCTTAATACCTGCAATTTTAGCCGAATAAACACGGCTCATTTGGCCTGCGCCAACGCCCACCGTTTGGCCCTCTTTGGCATACACAATGGCGTTGGATTTGACGAATTTGGCGACCCGCCAGGCAAAAGCAAGATCCCGCAGCTCCTGCTCGCTGGGCGCGCGCTGACTGACCACGGTCAATTCGTCGCGTGTCACCATTCCATCATCACGCTCCTGAACCAGCAATCCACCATTGACGCGTTTAAAGTCCAGTGCAGGCTGCTGGTCAGCCGGCCAGTGGGCGCTGACGTCCAATAAGCGTACATTCTGTTTATTGGCCACGATGGCGGCGGCTTCGTCGCTGACCCCCGGGGCAATAATCACCTCGACGAACTGGCGGTCAATAATCGCCTGAGCGGTTTCCGCATCCAGCGGCGTATTGAAGGCGATAATGCCGCCAAACGCGCTGGTGGGGTCGGTAGCAAAGGCTTTGTCGTAAGCTGCCAAGGCGGTGGCGCCAATGGCGACGCCACAGGGGTTAGCGTGCTTAACGATGACACAGGCGGTCTCGCTAAAGGCCTTTACGCACTCAAAGGCGGCATCGGTATCGGCCACGTTGTTATACGAAAGCGGTTTGCCCTGGAGCATTTTGCCGTGGCAACGCTGGGTTCGCTTGCCTGGGGGTCAATGTAGAAAGCTGCCTTTTGGTGCGGGTTTTCGCCGTAGCGCATGTCCTGCTTTTATCGAGCTGCAGGTTAAAGGTGCGTGGGAACGCTTCATCAGCGGCATTGACCTTACGGCCCAGGTAGTCCGCAATCGCACCGTCGTAGCCAGCGGTATGCTCAAACGCTTTCACTGCTAAATCGAAGCGTGTGGCGCGACTAACGTGGCCATCTTGGGCGGCAAGCTCGCCCAGCACGCGTGCGTAATCACTGCTATTGACCACTATAGTGGTGTAAGCATGGTTTTTGGCGCAGGCACGAACCATGGTGGGGCCGCCAATATCGATATTCTCGATGGCATCTTCCAGCGTGCAATCGGGCTTAGCGACGGTGGCGGCGAAGGGGTAGAGATTGACCACTACCATATCGATAGGGGTGATATCGTTCTCCGCCATCACCGCATCATCCTGACCACGGCGGGCCAGAATGCCACCGTGAATTTTCGGGTGCAGCGTTTTAACCCGGCCATCCATAATTTCGGGGAAGCCGGTGTGCTCAGACACCTCTTTCACGGCTATCGCATTTTCTTGTAGCAGGCGGAAAGTGCCGCCTGTGGAGAGCAGTTCAACGCCATGCTCAGTGAGACCGCGGGCGAATTCCACAATGCCGGTTTTATCAGAAACGCTCAGCAGGGCGCGGCGGACGGGGGTCGCGTTGCTTTCAGTCAAGGAGGGGTATCAGCCATGAGAGGTGTATCAGCCATTAGAGTGCTCGTGTGCAGAGTCGAGAATTAAAAACAACAACGCCCCAGGGTTATGGGGCGTCACCTTCGATGAGTCCGTATAGCTTGAGTTTTTTGCGCAGCGTGCCGCGGTTTAGTCCGAGCACATCAGCGGCCCGTGTCTGGTTGCCGTCGGTGTGCTCTAGAACGCAGGCCAGCAGTGGCGCTTCTACTTCGGCCATTACCATGGCGTAAAGATCGGTCGTCTGGCTGCCGTCCAAATGCTCAAAGTAGCGGCGCATAGCCGTTTCCACTGCTTCCCGGAGCGGCTGAGGCGGTGAGTTAGCCGCTGGATCCGCTAGCGTACCCGCTAAAGGGGAGTTGCTCTCATAAAACGCGTCGCTGGCAAGAGCATCGCTTGAGTAATTGTCGCTTGAGTAGTTGTCGCTAGATAGAAGATCGCGTTCGGTCATGCAGCATAGCTTCCTTTGGCTAGCAAACGCGTGGCGGCGCCGGGGGCCATCGCGTCATTGATCCAATCAAATTGCGTTTCAGGTGACGCTAACGCATTGAACTGCTGCTTAAGCGCGCGCTGTTGTGGCGGCGTAAAGCGTTGGTCATCGCTGAGGTACCAGCCGACATGTTTGCGCGCGATACGCACACCCATAGTGTTGCCATAAAACGCGTGCAACGCTTCTAAGTGCCCGTGAAGCACTTGGTGGCGCTCCGCAAGGCTTGGCTGCGCCATCCGCTCTCCATGTTGGAGATAGTGGTTGATCTGTTGAAAGATCCACGGGTTACCCTGAGCACCACGGCCGACCATCACTGCATCAGCGCCGGTATAAGCGAGTACCTCGGCGGCTTTTTCCGGACTTGTTATGTCGCCGTTGGCAATTACCGGGATCGATAGGTGAGATTTGATCTCGGCAATCGTGTCGTACTCTGCCTGTCCAGTATAGCGCTGTTGGCGATGACGGCCATGCACAGCGAGCGATTGAATACCGGCTGACTCGGCAAGCCGGGCAATGCGCAGGGCATTATTGGATTCGGCGCACCAGCCCGTGCGGATTTTGAGTGTGACGGGTATATCAACCGCTGCCACCACCGCATCGAGTATCTCCGCCACCAAGGCTTCATCGCGAAGTAACGCCGACCCTGCCGCTTTGTTACACACTTTTTGGCTGGGCAACCCATATTAATATCAATAATCTGCGCGCCCAGCTCGGCATTCAAGCGCGCCGCCTGGGCAAGCATGTCTGCATCGCCCCGGCGATTTGCACCACGCGGGGGCCGGGCTCGCCCCGGTGATCCATGCGCAGCTGTGATTTGCGAGTATGCCATAGGCTGGGGTCTGCCGTGACCATTTCCCCACGACCCATCCAGCGCCAAGCCGCCGGCATAGCTGGCGAAAAGGGCGGTCGGTGACGCCAGCCATTGGTGCAAGCATCACCCGGTTGGGTAATGTAAACGAACCAATGGCGACTGATCCAATGTTGGCAGGTGATGGGTTTAACGTCATGGCATCAGACTTTATTGGTTTTGAGCAGTGAGCGCTGGGGTGGCGACGAGTAGGCGTTTCAAGGGGGCGTATGATACGCCTACTCGCTGATGGGGTGAAGGCCAATTGCCGCTTTAACGCGAACGTAGGCCACTAAGCCGTACCCATCCTTCGCGGATGACAGGCTCATCCATGATAAGGCCCTGCGCTGCATAGGCTTCGTAAACGTCATCGGCCTGATTGGCCAAAATCCCTGATAGCGCAACGCGGCCACCCGGCGCCACATGCCCGGCAATCATCGGCGCCAGTTCAACCAACGGGCCGGCTAAAATATTGGCGATCACGATAGGGTAGTGGCCGCCATCGCTTAACTGCTCAGGGTAGTGAGGTTTAACGCCGACTCGGCAATAGCGTTGCGTTCGGCATTGTCGCGGCTGGCCTGCAGCGCCTGGGGATCAATGTCGGTGGCATCTGCATGGCTGGCACCCAGCTTGAGCGCGGCGATAGCCAGAATGCCGGAGCCACAGCCTACATCCAACACCTTTTGCTCGGCTAAGTGACCGGCTACGGCGAGCTCGTCCAGCCACTCCAGGCACAGGGCTGTGGTGGGGTGCGTGCCGGTGCCAAAGGCGAGGCCAGGGTCGAGAATCAGGTTAACGGCCTCGGCCTCGGGCGGTTCGTGCCAACTGGGCACGATCCATAGCCGCTGGCCCATGCGCAAGGGGTGAAGTCATCCATCCACTCCCGCTCCCAATCCCGATCAGCGAGCAGCTCATACTCAATGGTCGGGCAGGGCTCACCGGGCATCTGCTCTGACCAGGCGGCCTCAATGCGCTCCAGCATGCTCTCGACGCCCTCCAGGTCATCGTAGAGACCGGTGAGGATGGTATCTTCCACAGCGGTGTTGTGCCCCGCTCGGGCTCAAATACCGGATCATCGTGGGCATCCTGAAGGCCAATGGCGGTCGCACCTTCCTCAAGCAGTAGCTCTTCAAGGAGCTCGGCCTGTTCGGGAGCGACGTGGGCTTTGAGTTGCAGCCAGGGCATGGAAGTTCTCCGCAAGGCGATTTAAAGACGCATTCAGTAAAGACAAAGACGGGGTGGACATGGCCACCCCGCTGGGGATACACAGTGCGCTGGAAAGCGCTTAGCGGCTAGCTGCCGAGTTTCTTTTCCAGGTAATGAATGTTGACACCGCCTTGACGGAAATAGCTGTCGCGAACCAAATCCTTTGCAGGTCGATATTGGTTTTAATACCTTCCACCAGCAGCTCGTCGAGAGCATTGCGCATGCGTGTCAGGGCTATTTCACGATCTGCGCCCCAGGTGATCAGTTTGCCGATCAGCGAATCATAGTGCGGGGGGACGGTGTAGCCGGTATAGAGATGGGAGTCCATACGGACGCCTAAACCACCGGGAGCGTGAAACAGCGTGACCTTGCCGGGAGAGGGCATAAACGTGCGCGAGTCTTCGGCATTGATCCGGCACTCGAAGGAGTGGCCGTTGAGCTACACATCTTCCTGGCGAATCGACAGCGGCAGGCCGGAAGCGATACGCAGCTGCTCTTTGACGATATCCACACCGGTAACCATTTCGGTGACCGGGTGCTCGACCTGAACGCGGGTGTTCATCTCGATGAAGAAGTACTCGCCGTCTTCATACAAGAACTCAAAGGTACCGGCGCCACGGTAGTTGATCTTGATACACGCCTGACGACACGCTTCAAGCACTTGAGCGCGGGCTTCAGGATCCAGGCCTGGCGCCGGGGCTTCTTCGAGTACTTTCTGGTGACGACGTTGAAGCGAGCAGTCGCGATCATAAAGGTGGATGGCGTTACCCTGACCGTCGGCGAGCACCTGTACTTCGACGTGGCGCGGCTTCTCAAGGTATTTTTCCATGTAAACCGTGCCATCACCAAAGGCAGCGTGGGCTTCAGTGCGGGTAACGGTAATCGCCGACAGTAGATGGCCTTCAGTGTGTACCACGCGCATACCGCGGCCACCGCCGCCAGAAGCCGCCTTAATGATGACCGGGTAACCGATGCGCTGTGCAGTGGCTAAGTTGGTGGCGTCGTCGTCACCCAGTGGGCCGTCGGAGCCGGGCACAGTGGGAACGCCCGCTTCCTTCATTGACTGGATGGCGCTGACTTTATCGCCCATTAGGCGAATGGTCTCAGCGCGGGGGCCAATAAAGGTAAAGCCTGAACGCTCAACCTGTTCGGCAAAGTTGGCGTTTTCAGACAAAAAGCCATAGCCCGGGTGTATGGCAGAGGAGTCAGTGACTTCGGCCGCACTGATCAGGGCCGGAATATTTAAGTAAGACTGCGCTGACGAAGCCGGGCCAATACACACGGCTTCATCCGCCAAGCGAACGTGCATGAGTTCACGATCAGCTTTGGAGTGCACCGCTACGGTTTTAATGCCCAGTTCTTTACAGGCCCGCAGGATACGGAGGGCAATCTCGCCGCGGTTGGCGATAAGTACCTTGTCCAGCATGGGAGAGTCCACCCGTGTTGAAAATGAAAGATTAAGCGATAACGATCATGGCTTGATCGAATTCTACCGGCTCGCCATCTTCCACCAGGATGGCTTCCACGATACCGTCACGGTCAGCTTCAATCTGGTTCATCATTTTCATGGCTTCAATGATGCATATGGTGTCGCCCTGCTTAACGCTATCGCCGACTTCAACAAAGGATTTGGCGCCCGGCGCTGGGCTGCGGTAGAAGGTGCCTACCATGGGTGAGTTAACGGCCTCGCCCTGGTAGCTTGCGCCCTGAGGCTCTGCTTCAGAAGCGGGCGCTGATGCGGGAGCGCCTGCAGCGGGGCGGCGGGAGCATAGCCAGGATGCTGCGCATATTGCGGCATCGGCTGCGGCTGCCACGAAGCACCGTTAGGATGGCGGCTGATGCGTACTGACTCTTCGCCTTCCTGAATTTCAATCTCGCTAATATTGGACTCTTCGAGAAGCTCAATCAGTTTCTTAACTTTGCGGATATCCATGGCATAGCCCCATCAATGTCTTAAAGGTAGTTACAAAGCGCTCACGCATAGGTGCAGGGAGCTCTTTATATGGCGCGTACGTTGCGCAGTAAACCAAATTTAAAAATAAGGAGAACGCAGCATGTTAGCGAACGTTACCCCATTCTCACCGTTAAAAAAGCAAGTTTTTAGCTAATATGGGAGCGGAGTTTGCCGAAAAAGTGCCAGGATGTCCAGCAACAGCCTAAGGCAATGGCAAAACCAGCCTCTAGAGCAGAATTAAACAACTGTTTGACGATGTTCGCAGCAAAAGCCGTTTTAGTGTCTTGAAGTGTGTGTAGACAGATATAGCAATCAGCCGTTCACTACCCAGCGGTTGACGGATTCAAGATGTTCGTACAGCTGGTCGGCTGTCACTTCGCCTTGGATACGCGCAGCACGAATCTCCTCGCCCTGGTTGAAAAGAGCAGGCTTGGGGGCCGAAAAGATCGAATTGATTCAGCAATTCACGGCTTTGGGAATCTGTATGAGTGACATCGGCCGCGATCAAGGTGTAATTGCTTAGTGCTGCGGAAACCTTCGGATCAGGATAAACATCCCGTTCCAATAACTTGCATGAAATGCACCAGTCGGCGGTAAAGTGAACAAAGGCAGGCTGGTTAGCCTCTTCCGCTTGGCTGATGGCTGCTTCAAGCTCGGTTAGGCTGCTTACCTGAGTGAATTCGAGTGTTGCTACCTTATTTCCGCTAGTGCTGGAGGCTGCCGCAAGGGGGGCGTAGGGGTTGCTGCCGCCTTGAGCGGCGCCAATCACCAGCACGATTCCCCAAGCTAGCAGCATAAGCCCCAGGGTTTGCCGTGCCCGTGGCCACCCTGTGGCTGGTTGAAATTCAACGCCCCAAGCGCCAGTGCCGTGCCGATGGCAAGGGCTGCCCACAGCAGCAGCGCAATAGGTGCGGCCACTAAACGCTCAATCATCCAGATGGCGACGCCTAGCAGCAGCAGCCCAAAAGCGATTTTGACGCCATTCATCCAGGCACCGGAGCGGGGCAGCAGGGTGGCGCCAAAGGTGCCCACCAAAAGAAGCGGTACGCCCATGCCTATGCCCAGCGCAAACAGCACCGCGCCGCCCATGGCGGCATCCCCTGTGGAAGAGATAAACACCAGCGCGCCGGCCAAAGGCGCCGTTACACAGGGCGATACCACCAGCACCGAGAGGGCGCCTGCCAGAGCTAAGCCCGCCGGGCCACTGCGCTGTGCCCGGGCCTGCCAAGCGTCGATACGGTTGGCTAAACGGGGCGACAGGTTAAGGTTAAAGGCCCCGAACATGGCCAAGGCAAAGAGCGTAAAGAGCACGGCAAAGGTGATTAATACCGGGGCGGACTGCAGGTGTGCCTGAAGATTCAGCCCGGCACCAAACAGCCCCATTAATACCCCAACCAGGGCGTAGGTCAGCGCCATACCGAGTACATAGCTTAACGAGAGGGCAAAGGCGCGGGGCGTGTGGGGTTCTGGCCGACGACGATCGATGACAAAATCGGAATCATCGGCAGCACGCAGGGGTAAAGGTGAGGCCCAGGCCAGCAATAAAAACAGCCCTAGCGCTAGCGGAAGACTGGCGTCGCTGATTGCAGCGCTAAAGCGGCTGTCCTCGCTTTGAGGCCCCGAGAAGTCACGCTGTGGGGTGGCCGTTTCACTTGCGGTGTTATCACCTGCTTGCCAGTTTGCAAATTGATTGGGTGGCTCCGTTTCGCTTGCCTGAAGCTGCGTCCGCTCCGGTGGGTAGCATAAACCCGCGTCTGCGCAGCCTTGGAAGGTTAACTCAATATTTAAAGGGCCTGAGTAGGGGCTTCCAGCGGTACTTCAAACACTAACTGGTCGCGGAACACATACACATCGCCCATAAACTCATCGTTGGTAAAGATGCCCTGGGGGATGGTGGGATCACCAAGGCTGACACCCTCTGTTTGGCTGACTACCGCAAACTGGTGGCGATAGAGATAGTACTCATCGGCAATGTCCATACCGATATAGAGTGTATCGCCATCATGCCAAGCGGTCGGCTTAAAGGCTTCCATGACGGGTAAAAATTCGTCTTGGTTGCTAGACGATGAAAACCACTGGGCGTTGGCACTTAGCGGGAGTAGGCCAACAAAAAATCAATAGCGTAAACAGACTCAGGCGTTGAATAGCTAACACGGTGCGTCCTTAATCAATGGCATCGCAGTGAAAGGCGAATAGCATACCGCAACCTTATACCTCTGGCGTATACGCTGCGGTGACGTGACGCGGCCCCTAACAGTGACTTAATCCTGCAGCTATAAAAGACCGCCCGAAGGCGGCCCTCTATCCCCATTGGCGGCAAAAAAACTCACCGCACTGCAATGGTTACGCTTTTGATAGGCGGTAACGGACTTCTCAATTGCCTTGCGAGCAGCGTCAGCGCCTTCCCAAGACTCTACTTTTACCCATTTGCCTTTCTCGAGATCCTTGTAGTTCTCGAAGAAGTGCGCAATCTGCTGGCGCAGTAGCTCGGGCAGGTCGGTCACTTCGTGGACATCGTCGTAGAGCGAGCTTAGCTTGGCATGGGGTACGCAGATCAATTTAGCGTCTTCACCGGCTTCGTCAGTCATGTTCAGAATGCCTACCGGACGCGCGCGAATAATGCTGCCAGGCTGAACCGGGTGTGGCGTCACCACCAAGGCGTCCAGCGCATCGCCATCGTCGGCCAGGGTGTGGGGGATAAAGCCGTAGTTGGCGGGGTAGAACATGGGCGTGGCCATAAAGCGGTCAACGAGTAGCGCACCCATGTCCTTATCAATTTCATATTTGATCGGGTCGTGGTTGGCTGGAATTTCGATCACCACGTAAACGTCGTTGGGGAGATCCTTTCCAGCAGGGATATTATCGAAGTTCATCATTGATTCCTTGATAGTGCTGTGGCTAGAGTCGTGCCGTGGTTAGGCAATCGTTTCAGAGTCGTTTTATGGCGAAGAATTATACGAACATGGCTGCCCAATTACCAATGCGACATAGGTTGCTCGTGGGTGATCATTCATATGCCCTTCAATTTGGACGAATACGATAGAGACGTTTGGTGGGCATCGTTTCTGCTCCGCTGCGTGTATCATAGGCAGCGTTTATTGACAGTGTTGGTTGACAGTGATGTCCATCGAACGAGTCGGCAGCCTAGGAGGATGACTTGTCGCACGCCCAGTTGCTCATCAGTTATGGTCAAGCGTTTGTCGCGCCCGATCGGCGCCTGCACCGCAGCTCAATGTCGGTTCGCTTTCCTGAAGCGCCGCTGCTTCGCGCCAAAGGCGGCTGCGCGGTGATCAGCGACTCCATTTCACGCAATACCATGGCCAAGCAGGCGGGAGATATAAGCGTGCGCGGCTTTCTGGCCGACTACTTTTCTACCCCTGACCACTGGGATGTTAAAACCTCGGCCACCCGCGTACTGCGTGCGCTTAACAGCTGGTGTTACAGCCAAAGCCAGCATGTTAAAGAGGGTAGTTTTGTCTCCTCCATGTCGGCCATGGTATTTCGTGGTCGTGAAGCCCACCTTTCCACATGGGTGATACGCTGGTGTTTCGGTTGCGGGGTGCGGAGTTTGAACAGCTCAGTCGTGACCATGTGACCGATCTCGGCGGTTATCGCTACCCTTCGCGGGCGCTGGGTATGGATGGCAGTGTCGATATTGATTACACCCATATTGCGCTTAAACAGGGCGATCTGTTCCTGTTTACCACCCAGGGGGTGCGCGGCACGCTGCTGCCTTCCGACTATGTGCGCCTGATTCGCCAGGATGCCAGCGACCTGGATGCCGCCTGCGAGCGGCTGGCCAATGAGGCCAAGCAGCGCGCTCAGGAGCGCAGCTACGGCGGCGACCAGTTCTGTTTTCAACTGGTACGCATCGACGAATTACCCGAAGAGGTCACCGAACACCCGGGGCAGCTATACGGCGATCTGCCCATCCCTCCAGAGCTGGCGCCGGGGAGCGTTTAGACGGCCTGGAGATTCTCGCCGTGCTTTCGCGAACGGCACAATCGCGGGTTTATCGCGTCCGCGACGTGCATAGCGAACGGGAAATGGTCATGAAAGCACCCAGCCCAGAACTTTCGTTGCGCAATGCCTATCTTGAGCACTTTCTACTCCAGCAGTGGGTAGTGGAGCGGGTGAACTCGCCCTTTGTGGTGAAAGTGATGGAGCCTTCCGGCCGCGGCGCTATCTCTACTACTTGATGCAGCACATCGAAGGCGAAACGCTGCGGCAATGGGCGGAGCGCCATCCTCAAGCTAGCTTGACCCAGCGTCTGGATATTGCCAATCAGCTGGGTAAGGCAGTGCAGGCGCTGCATCATCGGGAAATCATTCATCAGCAGATCAATCCCGATAATATTTTGATCGACCCCACGGCAAGCTAGTGCTCACCGATTTTAGTGCTTGCCATATGCGCGATGGGGAAGGGCACCGCCACTCAGGTGAGTTGCTCAGGCAGATTGGCTTTAACGAACACACCGCACCTGAGTACGCCTTGGGTGATAGCATCGGTCGACGCAGCGATCAGTACTCGCTGGCCTCGACGACTTACTGGCTGTTAACCGGCGCTTTACCCTATACGTTGACGCCCAACCGATTGCGCAGCCATACCGACCTGGAAGAGTTGACCTATCGCAGCGCGCGTACCACCAACCCAGAGATATCACCCGAACTGGACGATGCGCTACGCCGCGCCTTGGATCCCCAACGGGCGCTGCGGTTTAGGCGTATGTCCGAGTTTTGCATGCGCTTAGGGTGCCGCTGGGCCGGCTGCCCAATCGGGAAGAGAACCGCCAGGAGCCGCGGCGGTTTTGGCAGGGGTGGCAGGCATATTGCTGTTGCTGCTCGTGCTTTCCTGGCTATTAAGGTAGCAAAGCGCCTAAAAAGCGGGGCGATGAATCACTTCATCGCCCCGCTTTTATATTGCTGCTCTTTTAACTTAACCTTGCTGTATTACAGCGTAAAAGCAGGCAACTTGCGTTCTGCTTTGGCCAGTTTCAGTTTGGCGACTTTGGGTAGGCCGTTCTCAAACGGAGGAAATCCTCGCCCTGAATCAGCGGTGAGAGATAGTCCCGGCAGGTCTGGGTAATCGCAAAGCCGTTTTCGCTGATAAAGTCCCGGGGCATAAACTTCTCTTGATTAGCCACCTGGGAAAGCGGGGCGGAGATCACGTCCCACTGGTAGGGCACCTGGGAGATGCGGCGAATGGCAGGCATCATGGCGTTTTACCCGCCAGCGCCAGGGTGACCGCTTCACGACCCACCGCATAGGCTTGTTCAACGTCGGTTTTAGACGCCAGGTGACGCGCCGCACGCTGGAGGTAATCAGCTACGGCCCAGTGATACTTGTAGCCCAAATCCTGTTTGATCATGCCGGCGAGCGTCGGGGCGACGCCGCCAAGCTGGCGGTGGCCAAACGCATCGGTATTACCTGCATCGGCCAGGAAGGTGCCATCTTCGTAGCGAGCGCCCTCAGAGACCACGATGACGCAGTAGCCATACTGTTTAACGCTCTCCTCAACCCGCGCCATCACCGCTTTACGGTTGAAGGGGATCTCCGGGAAGATAATCATATGTGGCGGCTCGCCTTCGGCTTCGCCAGCTAACCCACCAGCGGCAGCGATCCAGCCCGCGTGGCGGCCCATGACTTCGAGCACAAATACCTTGGTAGAGGTGGCGCACATGGAAGCGATATCCAGCGATGCCTCCAGGGTCGAGGTGGCAATATACTTAGCCACGCTACCAAAGCCCGGGCTGTTATCGGTAATCGGCAGGTCGTTATCGACGGTTTTGGGCACGTGGATAGCGGTCAGCGGATAGCCCAGTTTCTCGGAAAGCTGCGAGACCTTTAAGCAGGTGTCAGCGCTGTCACCGCCACCGTTGTAGAAAAAATAGCGAATATCGTGGGCTTTAAAGACTTCAATCAACCGCTCGTACTGGGCGCGGTGGGTATCGATGTCTTTTAACTTATAGCGGCAGGAGCCAAAAGCGCCGCCGGGTGTATGGCGCAGGGCAGCAATGGCTTCATCGCTCTCCTGGGTAACGTCGATAAGGTCTTCCGTTAAGGCACCGATAATGCCGTTATGACCGGCGTAAACCTTGCCAATTTGATCGGGGGCTTGGCGGCAGGCTTCGATAACGCCGCAGGCGCTGGCGTTGATCACGGCGGTGACGCCACCTGATTGGGCGTAAAAGGCATTATGCTGGGCCATGGAAACGTCTCATCTCCTAAAAACGGATAGTTTGAATCGATATATTTATCACCGCCAAATACGCGCTACCCGGCATTGTCGGTGCTAAACCAGATTGCTGTAATGGGGCGAAGTTTAGCGTAAAGCCTGGTTTTCTGCATCAATGGCTCTCTGCATCAGCGGCTACGCTGTTGATGACGAGGTGTTAATCCGCACCGTCCATTTCTTGCTCGCGCTGGGCAAGCTGCCAGCCGCCTAGGTCTTTATAGCGATTGACCATGGCGCAAAACAGCTCGGCGGTGCGCTCAGTGTCATAGCGAGCGGAGTGGGCGGCCTTGTTATCAAACTCAATGCCCGCAGCACGGCATGCCCTGGCAAGTACCGTTTGCCCATAGATCAGGCCTGCCAGGGTGGCGGTATCAAAGCTTGAAAAAGGGTGGAACGGGTTGCGCTTAATCCCGCAGCGATTGACCGCTGCGTTCAGGAAAACCCTGATCGAACGCCGCATTATGGCCGACTAAAATGGCGCGGGTGCAGTCGTGGGCCTTGATCGATTTACGAATTGGGCGGAAAATTTCTCCCAGCGCTTCCGACTCGCTCAGCGCTACTTGGCGGCGCAGAGGGTCGTCCAGGTTGATACCGGTAAAATCGAGCGCGGACTGCTCTACATTCGCTCCCTCGAAGGGCTGAATGTGGTAGGCATAGGTGGCATCAGGAAGCAGGTTGCCCTCCGGATCCATGGTCAGCGTGACGGCGGCTATCTCAAGCACAGCGTCGCCTTGGGCATTAAATCCCCGGTTTCTAAATCAACGACCACGGGCAGGTAACTGCGAAAACGTTGGGCCATTAATTCGCGGGCAATTGCCTCGCTCATGCAGCTCTCCTTATCTTCAAGCGAGTAAATAGTAAAGCGAGATCAGTCAACCTCAGCGGCAAGCCACCGCTTTGAATGGTGTGATTCTAGCAGCTTTAGCCCCCAGGCGTCGTTGACGGTATTCGCTGAGCATTGAGAGCGCTATACTCAAGGTCTGTCTCAAGGGCTATGCTGACGAGCCATGCCCAAAGAGCTATCACATTCGCCGAGCGCTAGTGGCCAGTGTGGTGTTTACTAATCAATATTTTATGGTCAACGAGGAGCAAAGAATGTCCGATGTCAAAAGGTTGTGCTGGCGTATTCAGGCGGCCTGGACATCCGTTATCGTTAAGTGGTTGCAAGAAACCTACAACTGCGAGGTAGTGACCTTTACTGCCGACATCGGTCAGGGCGAAGAAGTCGAACCGGCGCGAACCAAAGCGCAAGCGCTTGGCGTAAAGAGATTTACATTGAAGACCTGCGCGAAGAGTTCGTGCGTGATTATGTTTTCCCGATGTTCCGCGCCAACACTATTTACGAGGGCGAGTACCTGCTGGTACCTCTATCGCTCGCCCGCTGATTGCCAAGCGGTTGATCGAAATTGCCAATGAAACCGGTGCCGACGCTATTTCCCATGGCGCCACGGGTAAAGGCAACGACCAGGTGCGCTTTGAGCTCGGTGGCTATGCCCTGAAGCCTGGTGTAAAAGTCATCGCCCCTTGGCGCGAGTGGGACTTGACCTCCCGCGAGAAGCTAATGGCGTATTGCGAAGAGCATAAAATTCCGGTTGATTTCTCTAATAAAAAGAAAAAATCGCCGTACTCAATGGATGCCAACCTGCTGCACATCTCCTACGAAGGCGGCATTCTGGAAGATCCCTGGGCCGAAGCCGAAGACGATATGTGGCGCTGGAGTGTCTCTCCGGAAGCCGCGCCAGATACCCCACTTACGTTGAGCTGACGTATGAAAAGGGCGATATCGTAGCGATTGACGGTGAGCCGCTGAAAGCCCATGAAGTGCTCGAAAAGCTCAATAAACTGGGTGGCGACAACGGTATCGGCCGTTTGGATATTGTTGAAAACCGCTATGTGGGCATGAAGTCCCGTGGCTGTTATGAAACGCCAGGGGCACGATCATGTTACGCGCCCACCGCGCCATTGAGTCACTGACTCTGGATCGCGAAGAAGCCCACCTGAAAGACCAACTGATGCCGAAATACGCTGAAGTGATCTATAACGGTTACTGGTGGAGCCCCGAGCGTCGTATGCTGCAGGCAGCCATTGACGAGACCCAGAAGAATGTATCGGGCGTCGTACGCATGAAGCTCTATAAAGGCAACGCTATCGTGGTGGGGCGTAAGTCTGATGAGTCACTGTTTGATGAATCAATCGCTACCTTCGAAGATGATGCGGGTGCTTACGACCAGAAAGATGCCGAAGGCTTTATTAAGCTAAACGCGCTGCGGTTGCGCATTGCCGCCGGTAAAGGGCGTAAACAGAGCTAATTAAGCGCTGATAAAAGCAGCCTATACCTTGTAGGGCGGCGATCGCATTGCCGCCCTACAAGCAAAGGAGCCATGGTTTTAAATACGGTTTTTAAAAACGGTTTTTAAAAAAGGAGCCAGCATGCTAAAAAATACTTTCCGGTCTCTTTGGCAGTGATCGTCAGGCTGATTCAGGCGCTACCACTAACGCTGCTGAGCCTGTGGAGTACAAAGGCTACGAGATTGTTTCTCAGCCAGACAACCAGAGCGGTCAGTACCGTGTTAGCGGTTGGATTCGTAAGGCCGACGCCAGTGGCGAAACCCTTGAACACCGCTTTGAGCGTTCTGATATGCTCCCAGGGCGAGAAGCCTGTGATGCCATGATGGTCACTAAAGCGCAGCGCTATATTGATGAAGTGGGTGAGGCAATGTTCGCGCCGGATCCGCGTAGGGCAGGCGAGAGCGAGTAGCAACAACGCCGTCATAATATAGTGAAGGAGAGGCATATGCGCTTATTACACCAAGCCTCACCTTGGCGCTCTCTATTCCATGAGGATGGAACACTCAATACCTCGGCGGTTAATGCGCCCTTAGAGCAGCTCTTCTCGAAACTCTTCTCGACACTCCCTCGCCGCAAACCTCATTAGCAGATGCCTATGCGTGGCAACTGCCGCTGGTGGAAACGTTGGCGCATTATGATCTCCCCTGCCTGGCGTATTAGCCAAATCATCAGCGATCACAATGCGTTACTCTACCGTCAGGCAATAGCGCAGTCCCTGGACGAGATGCAGGCCCAGGGCTGGGGTGCTCCGCCAGTCGACTACTGCGTGCTACTTCTGGGCTCCGCTGCGCGCTTCGAGAGCCTGCTAGGCCCCGACCAGGATAATGCACTGATTATTGACAATTACCCTGACCACCGCCACGTGGAGATCGACGGCTATTTTCAAGCCTTGGGTGAGCGGTTTACCCAGCGCCTGGATGAGGCAGGTATACCGCTCTGCCGTGGTCATGTCATGGCGCGCTGGCCGATGTGGCGCAAACGGCTTGGCGAATGGCAAGCACAGCTGGAGATATGGAGCGCTGACCGCCAGGTTAAACGCGTTCAGCAGACCAATATCCTGCTCGATTTTGCCCCGGTAGCCGGTAATTCCGCGCTAGCTGTGCAACTGGGTGAGAGCATCGCTTCGATACTTCCCAAAGCGTCACTGTTTATGGATGAAATGATGGCGCTACTGGATGAGCTACCGGTGGCGCTGGATCGTTTTGGGCGGCTCGCTTCAAGCCCAGGCCTGAATGCCCCCACGAGCAAGCCATTAATCTTAAGCAGCAAGCTTTGTTGCCCTTGATTAGCGCTGTACGCTTGCTCTGCCTGCGGCACGGGTTGGACGAAATAGCCACTCGTGATCGCTTGATCGCGCTCAGTCATTCAACGACTGCGCTGACGTCGGCTGAGTCGGCGTTGCTTGTCGCCGCTTTTGAGCGTCTGCAGCAGCGCCTGCTGGATCAACAGCGTTACAGCAAAGCCCGTGGTCAAGCCGCAGATGGCTGGGTTGACCTGCGGCGGCTGCGCGAAGATGAGCGTCTACTGCTGAAGTTTGATTTACAGCAGATCCGAGTCTTTGTCCAGCGAGTGAAAAACACCTAGCACGGGGCAGAGAGCTGCTTTATCGGGCGCGGCGGGGAGTTCCAGCGTTAAACAGGCACCGCCTAATGTTTTGGCATCTTCAACCCAGAGCCGCCCTCCCAGGTGGGCGATAATGCCGCGACTAATCGGTAACCCTAAGCCGCTGCCTCTTGGCCGACCTCGTGGAATATCATCGTCCTGCTGTATTTGGTGGAATTTTTCAAACACCCGCTCACGCTCCTCTTCGCTAATCCCCGCGCCGTTATCCTCCACACTTAGCCGGTAATGACGGCGGTAGCGATAAAGCGTAAGACGCACTTTGGGCTGCTCGCGGTCAGCAAATTTACCTGCGTTATCAAGCAGGTTAATAATCACCTGCTCCAAGCGATCATGGTCGCCCACCACCATGGCGGGATCCGCTTCCAAGCTAACGTCTAACCCAATGCCGCGCTCCTCATGCAGATGCGCAATGGCGTCGATGCTATGCCGAGTCAGATCGGCAAGGTCGAGGGCACGGGGTTAAGCGTTAAGCGACCACTCTCCAGACGGGCGAGATCCAGGATCTCTTCGATTAAGCGTGACAGCCGCTGGCTTTCGTGGACGATAACGCCTAGAAAGTGCTGGCGCTTTTCGTCGGGGAGTTGTCCGCTATCACGCAGAATTTCCGCAAAGGCGCGGATCGAGGTGAGCGGTGTGCGTAGTTCGTGGCTGACCATGGCCACAAACTCATCTTTCAAACGATCCAGCTCGCGTAGCCGCTCATTGGCGCTACGCAACTCTTCGCCAATTTGCACCAGCTCCTGGGACTTCTGCTCCAAACGGCGGTTGTACTCCAGGGTTTGTGAGGTGGTATCCAGTATGCTCAGAATCGACTCAATATCCAGCGCTTCACCGCGTACTACCGAATTGATCAGCACGCGTGCTGAGGAGCTGCCAGCGCGCCTGCCAGTGCCTGTTCGGCGCGGGTAATCAGCTCGGCGGTGGCGGGCTCATCCGCTGCATAGGTACTTTTGCTACCGCTATGGCTAAACACGCGGCGGGTGGTCTGGGCACCCAAATAGCGAACAAGCAGCTCTTTGAGTGCCCCTGGGTGGTTTGCCCGCGCCATAGTGAGGTAGATAGCGAGGTGGTTTGCAGGTTGGGGTGCATCGCCTCCGTGAACAGCGCCGCCTGGGTCTGCTCAAGGGGGGTAGGGCGGGTAAACAGCGAGACACCCACCAATAGCCCCACGTTGGCCAGCATGCTCCATAACAGCGAATGGGTATAAATATCCCAGTTCTCCAGGCCGAACAAACCATAGGGCATCAGCCATCCGATACCCCATGGCCCCTCGGTGAGCAGCGAGGCATCTAGCCAGCCGGACTGGGCAAACCCGGGTATCAGCAGGGTATAGCACCAGGTCAAGAACCCGGCGATTAAGCCAACGGTGGCGCCTTGACGAGTAGCGCCACGCCAGTACAGGCCGATCAATAGCGCGGGGCGAACTGGGCCGCCCGGCAAAGGAGACCAACCCAATCGTCACTAAACTATAGGAGTCACCAATCAGCGCATGGTAGAGATAGCCGAGCAGCAGAATCAGCACGATAGCGATACGGCGAATACCCAACAGCCAACCGGCAAGCTCCCCTTTGGTGCTTAGGTGCAGCCGTTGTGAGCGCAGCAACAGCGGCATCACCAGTTGATTGCTCACCATGGTGGAGAGCGCGATGGTCTCCACAATCACCATACCTGTCGCCGCCGAGAGGCCACCAATAAATACCAGTAGCGGCAGGCCTTCCAAACCGGCTGAGAGCGGTAGCGTTAGCACGAAGCTGTCCGGGTCGCCCGCGCTTACGCCTAGCAGCAGGCCTGCCAGTGCAATGGGAATAACGAATAGGTTAATCAGCAGCATGTAGAGGGGGAAATAGCCAGCTCGCTCGCGTTAAATGCTGCTCGTCGACATTCTCTACCACCAATACCTGGAACTGCCGGGGCAGGGTTAAAAGGCCAGAAAGGCTAGCACTAGCATGCCCACCCAACCGGTGACACCACCAGGCACGCGATCCAAGCGCATGCTATCGATAAGGGCGGGCGTGGCCGCGACCTGTTCAAACAGCGCGGCGGGGCCTTCAAACATCACAAACACCACGAACACGCCAACGGCCATAAAGGCCACCAGTTTTACGATGGATTCCAGCGCGATCGCCGCCACCATGCCTTCATGGCGCTCGCTGGCATCCAGATGGCGGGTGCCGAACAGAATAATAAACACCGCCAATACCAGCGCGACCCAGAGGGATTTATCCATCCAGAAGTGTTCGTCCACCAAGGTGGTGTCGGCTGCGCGGGGTAATTGATCAGTACCGCATGGCTCACGGTAATGGCTTTTAACTGCAGGGCAATGTAGGGGTGATGCTAATCAGCGCCATCAGTGCCACCAGGGCACCTAAACTGGTGCTCTTGCCGTAGCGGGCGCTGATAAAGTCGGCAATGGAGGTGATCCGCTGCCGTGCGGCGATGCGTACCATCTTGCGGATAACAAAGGGGCCAGCAGCATCGCCAGCGTCGGTCCCAGGTAGATGAGCAAAAGCTGGGGCCGTATTCGGCGGCGCGTCCTACGCTGCCGTAGAAGGTCCAGGCTGTGCAGTAAACCGCAATCGAGAGGGCATAGACCGTCGGCGAGCCAATGATGGAACGACCTTGCTCCGCTCGTCGGTCACCCCAGGCGGCGACCACAAACAGCAGCGCCAAGTAACCAAAGGCGGCCCCGAGGATAATCGCCTCACTACGCATGGTTAGCGGCCCGCACGCTGTTCCATCAGCCAAGCGGTTAAGCCGATTACCACGGCCCAGGCGATAAATAGATAGAGCCAGCCCACGCTAACGGTGGGGAGTCGATCGACCACGATAATCAGCGGCGGGCAGAACAGTAGCAGGGCAATCGCTACCAGGGCCACTAGGCGCTCAGTGCGGCGGGATTTCATTGCGAAGGTTTTCATTAGGCACTGGCATCCTGTCGGTCGAAGGCGTTGGCTTGCAGCGCCAGCAGTTGCTCAAGTGTATCGACCCCACGGGCTTCCAAGCGTGGCAGCAGGGCTAGCCATAGCTCGGCGGTGACGCGGGCATCGCCTAATGCAGTGTGGCGAGTGCCGGGCGGAAAAGCCAGATCGTAACGCTGGGCTAGGCTATCCAGGTCATGCCCATCGAGCGCCTCGTCCAGTGCCCGTGAAATCAGCAGGGTGTCGATGATGGGGATATCAAAGGCGACCCCTTTGTGGCTGATGGCAAGCAAATCAAAGGCAGCGTTATGGGCCAGCAGTACCGCTTCGCCGACATAATTACGAAAGCGGGTAAGCACAATGTCCAGCGGCGGCGCACCGACCACATCGGCATCGGTAATGCCGTGAATCGCAGTGCTGGCAGGCGGGATCGGCCGCTGGGGATCCACTTTTGATCGAAAACCTCGCTGGCCAATAAGCGCGCGTTGACCACGCGGCAGGCGCCAAGGCTAATCACAGTATCGCCCCGGCGCAGTTCAAGCCCGGTGGTTTCGGTATCAAAGGCGACGATTTCCAGACTGCGCAGCGTTCGGCTGGCCAGCGCTTCATCCGGCGGGGGTAGGTCGGCAATGCCAAAGTCATGGAATTCAGGGCGCGGCGGCGCGGTCTCCCGTGGGGCGCCGACCCGTTCCATCGCGGGCAGGGAAGTCGTAGGCGTGAATGAATGCCATCCTCGTCGGCAAGGCTCCAGATATCGCTGGCATGTTGGCGCATTACATCAGCGACACTGGGCGTCAACGGCAGCGAGGTGAGCGGCTGCTGGCGCCACTCAGCCAGCTCATGCTCGGGGATCGCTTTGCCGCGCCAAATAAGGTCTAGATAGACACGCTTGTTGCCCAGGCATATCTCACCCTCAAAGCCGCTGTCAGGAAGGTGGGCATTGAGGTGCTTGACCAAAGAGTCAAACAGCGCTATCAACGCCGGTGCGTCGCCTTTGAACCAGGCCGGCATACCCACCGGGGTGATCAAGCGGTGCTCCGGATCGAGGCGCTCATCCAACGCCTGCCAGAAGTCGTTTGACCACATGGGGTTAAGCGCTCGCCCTGGTGCTGCATATCGTCGAGTAGTTGGCCGATTTTGGCCACGTTGTCGCCGAGGGTAATGCCCTCTTCGTGGATAACCCGCTCAAAACGTTGGCGCAAAGCAGACGTGCTGGCATCGTTTTGATCGCGCAGCTGTATCAGCGCATCGGCGGCGCTGGTCAGGCTGGCGGTATGCTGACGCAGGGGTGTCAGCATGGCCGCCAGTTCTGCTCTAACGCCCATTTCACTCGACCAGGAAGCGGTGGCGTCGCTAAAGGTCAGTAGAGTTTCGCCATCGCTACCCGGTACGCGGCGTAAGATTACCTTGAGCCAGCGGTCATCGCAGGGCGCCAACAATTCCCTCGGGGAGCCGTCGTGGGGCAGTTGGCTGAGCACCTGCTGTAAGCTCGCCACCGGTAGCAGCGCCTCCAGGCGCTTGCCCAGCCCTAGGCCGGTATTACCCGCAAAAATCTTCTGCCGCCTGATTAAACAGCATAAGACGGCGGTGGTGGTCACACAGTAGCAGTGGCGTTTCGAGCACTTGCAGCAGCGTTTCCAGCTCCTGACGAATACGCGCCGCGCTGCGTGCACCGTCTGCGTGGGCGGTGGCGAGACGGCTGCGATCCTCGCGCCAGCTTTCGCGTACCCGGCGCAGGTCGGGCCCCAATCCTTTAGCCATCCCTCGGGCGGATGTTCGTCCCGGGCATCGGGGGTGGCGACTAAGCGTGCCAGTTGCACCTGTAAATGGCGCAGTGGGGTAAACAGCATGCGCTCAAGCACCAAACCGACTAAAAAAATCGTTGCGCCACCGGAGAAGCTGCCTACCCAGAGGGCGATGCGGGTTACACCGGTGGGGGCAAGCTGGGCATCCAACCAGGCGGCAAAATGGCCCCGCCCAGCAGACTGATGCCGCTGAGCAGCAGCCAGAGGCCAATCAGGCGCTGACGTTTGGGCAACCCGCCTCGCGTCATGGCTGCTCCTCACTGAGTAGTGCTTTGACTTTTTCCACCAGTGACTGGGTAGAGAAGGGCTTGGTGATGTAATCATCGGCGCCCAGTGCCATGCCTTTTCCCGCTCTACATCACGCCCGTGGGCAGTCAGCATGATAATGGGCAGTTGGGCGGTGGCCGCTTCGCTACGCAGCCGCTCCAGCACGTCAAAACCGCTTATCCCCGGCAAGCTAATATCAAGCAGCAGCAGATCGGGCTGGCTCTCATTCACACTTGCCAGGGCCTGTTCTCCATCTTCGGCGGTGACGACCTCAAACCCCGCTTGTTCCATTAGGAATTCCAGCGATAAAACAATGTTGGGTTCGTCATCGACAACGAGCACTTTAGCCATGGAGCTCTCCAGCTTGTATTTGTTTTAACATTGCCTGGAGTCTAGATAGATCTAGCAGCTCAGCCAAGACGACCTTGGCCGAATGCAGGTAAGCGAATGGAGCAATGACGAAAGCGCAATTACAAAGAGCTCTCCTACGCGTTTTGCTACACTGCTCGCCTCTTTGCCATGGTTTGATGGCCTCCCACTGATCCGCTTGCTAAGGCTGTCAATGCGCGTACTCCTGTTATCCGCCTACGAAGCGGTGAGCCATCGCTATTGGGCACACAGTTTGATGGCTCAGCTCGATGAGTTTTCGTGGACGCTGTTGAGCCTGCCGCCACGCCATTTTGCTTGGCGTATTCGCGGTAACCCACTGAGCTGGATGTTAAAGAGCATGACACTCTCAGTCAGCCTTTCGATGTGGTGTTAGCGACCTCGATGGTGGATCTGGCAACCCTGATAGGACTGTTTCCGCATCTTGGCCGGGCAAAAAGGTCGTCTACTTTCACGAAAACCAGTTTGCCTATCCGGAATCGAGCGATCAGGTGTCCCAGGTAGAGGCCAAGATGGTCAATCTCTATACGGCGCTGGCGGCGGATACAGTGGTGTTTAACAGCGCCTATAACCGCGACTCTTTTATTGATGGTGCGCGGTCCTTTCTGAAAAAATGCCGGAAAATCTCCCGGTCGCTAAGCCGCTGGAGGCGCTGCGTGGGCGGGCGCTGGTTTTACCCGTGCCCATTACTGATAGCTCTGAACGTCGCCCGCAAGCGGCTGTTCACAAAACAGTGCCACATAGAATTGTCTGGAACCATCGCTGGGAGTATGACAAGAATCCCGACGACTTCTTTGCCGTGCTGTTTGCGTTAAGCGATGCCGGGGTGTCCTTTGAACTGGCGGTACTGGGCCAGCGTTTCCGGCAAACACCCGCAATTTTGCCGAGGCGGAGCAGCGGTTAGCCCCTCATATTGTGGCGTGGGGCCCGCAGCCGGAGGAGGCGTATCGGGCGTTGCTGGATAGCGCGGGCATTGTGGTCTCGACCACCTGGCATGAGTTTCAGGGCTTGGCGATTATGGAGGCGACCCAGCGCGGGGCGCTGCCTCTGGTGCCTGATCGGCTCTGCTTTCCCGCCCTTTATCCGCCCGCCTATCGCTACGACGGCACGCGGCAAGGGCTTTACGACCGGCTCACTGCCTGGCTTACCGATCCGGCTAGCCGTCCAGAAACTCTCGATACCTCCGCATGGGAGTGGCCCGCCTGGCGTAGGGCTTATCGACAATTGCTGATGGATTCAGCTTGATGGCCTGGGCTTTCGTTAGCCGCTAAGCAATCTCAGTTTTGTCTTTAAACTCGCACAGATCCTCGATAATACAGCTACCGCAGCGAGGTTTGCGCGCGATGCAGGTGTAGCGGCCGTGAAGAATCAACCAGTGGTGAGCATCGTGAAGAAATCCTTTTGGCACATGGCGCAGTAGTTTTGCTCCACCTCAACGACATTTTGCCTTTAGCAATGCCGGTGCGGTTGGAGACCCGGAAAATATGCGTATCCACCGCCATGGTGGGCTGACCAAAGGCGGTATTGAGAATCACATTGGCGGTTTTACGGCCAACGCCAGGCAGGGCCTCCAAGGCTTCGCGGGTATTGGGCACTTCGCCGCCGTGCTGGTTGACCAGGATATGGCAGGTTTTCATCAGGTTTTCGGCTTTGGTGTTATACAAGCCGATGGTTTTGATATGCGCTTTAAGCTCATCGATACCTAAATCAATGATCGCTTGGGGGTGTTAGCGACCGGGTAGAGCCGCGCCGTGGCTTTATTTACCCCACATCGGTAGCTTGGGCAGAAAGCAGTACGGCAGCCAGCAGCTCAAAAGGGGTGTTCCAATTAAGCTCGGTGGTGGGGTGCGGGTTCTCTGCCTGTAGGCGAGTAAAAATTTCATGACGCTTTTGGGCATTCATGGCGGGTCTCTTTATGGATACAAGCGATTGTTTACGTGTGCCGTTTACTTAATCGTGCCGGTAACCCGCACGCGGCGATCAGTGCGTGGTGTGGCTGCCGCTGGTCGGGCACGGGCAGCGCTACGTTGGTCGATGACATTTTTCAGGGCGATTAACATACCCGCCACAAAGAACGCCCCGGCGGCAGCACAAAAAACAGAAACTGGTAGTCGTCGGCAAGGGTCAGCTGCCAATTGGCCGCGCTAGGCCCAAACAGTAGCGCCATACCGCTGAATAGCGTGCCTTGGCCGAGCAACTCGCGTAGTGCGCCAAGCAGCACCAGCACAGCACCAAAGCCGAGGCCCATCATCAAGCCATCGATAGCCGCGGGGAGTACCGGTTGGCGGGAGGCAAAGGCGTCGGCGCGACCCAGGATGGCGCAGTTGGTAACGATCAGCGGAATAAAAATCCCCAACACCTGGTAGAGCGGGTAGGCATAGGCGGCCATCACCAGCTCGGCGCAGGTAACAAAGGCGGCAATCACCATTACAAAAGCGGGCAATCGCACCGCGTTGGGTACCTGGTGGCGTATCAGTGAAATCGCCGTGCTGGCGCCGACCATCACCAGCAGCGTGGCGATGGCTAAGCCTAGCGCATTGACCACGCTGCCGCTGACGGCTAGCAGCGGGCAGAGCCCCAGCAATTGAACCAGTGCGGGGTTATTCGACCAAAGGCCACTTCGGGCGAGTTCGCGCCACTGGCTCATGGTGTGGGCTCCTCAAAGGTGATCGGTAGCGGTGTATCGGCGGCGTACTGAAGCGCTTGATGGACAGCGTTGACCACGGCCCTGGGGGTAATCGTCGCACCGGTAAACGCATCAAAGTGACCGCCATCTTTAGCTACCGCCCAGCCTTCTGGCGGCAAGCTATCTAAGCTTAATCCATTAAACTCGGTGATCCAGTCGCTGCGGCTGCGCTCAATATCATCGCCTAGCCCAGGCGTTTCCTGGTGCTGGGTAACCCGCACGCCGCTAATACGCTGCTGCTGGTCGATGCCTATTAACAAGTGAATTTCACCGTTATACCCCTGGCGGGTGACCACTGGCAAAATCACCGCGCTGCTTTTGCTCTCGTTCTCGTTACTGTCTTGATCGCTCACCCACCAGCCTTGGCTATCGCTCTGAAGTCCTAGTGCTTCTGGATGGGGGATCGTAAAGGTGCTTTCCAGCACCTGAGTGACGGGTGTATTCGCCAGCGTTTGGGGCAACACGGCTTGAAGCTGACGGTGCTGGTAAGCCAATTGATGCGTTTCTATACGTTCGGCGGTTAGCGCCCGGGTAAGCGCGACGCTGCCTGCGGTGACCAGGGCAAAGGTGCCCAGCGCAAAGGCACCCGCTGCATGGCCTGAAAGAGAGTCATGGTCGCTCTCCTGGCTCTCTTGGCGTTGCTGGAGCGGCTTTAGGCTGACCAGTGGGGCGCGGTACGCTATATAGGTCAAGTAGGGGTACGCAGAGATTCATTAACAGTACCGCAAACGCCACTGCATCGGGGTAACCGCCAAAGGTGCGGATAATGATCACCAGCGCGCCAATGCCCGCGCCATAGATGAGTTTGCCACGCCGACTAGTGGCGGCGGAAACCGGATCGGTGGCGATAAAGAAGGCACCGAATAGTGTTGCCCCGGTGAGCAGGTGGAACAGTGGCGAGGCAAAGTGGCTGGGGTCGCTGAGGTAAAACAGCGTGGCCAGGAGCAGTACGCTACCCAGCATTGCCACCGGGATATGCCAGCTAATAATTCGCTTCGCTAACAACACCACACCCCCGCTAACCAAGCAAGCGCTACCCATCGCCAGGCAATTAGGGTTCCATCCAGTAGTGGATTGGTCGCCCAGAACTCGCTGGCAAGCACCGCCTCGCCTTTGTGTTTGAACGCATCAAGGGGCGTGGCGCCACTCAAACTATCCAGCTGGGTGGTGGGCAGCGTTCCAGCGATTTGCGCCCATAAGCCGTTGGGTAGCAATTCCTGGGGCGGTGCCCAGAGCGTCATGTAGGTAGGAAAGGAGACTAACAGCAGCGCATAGCCCACCATGGCGGGGTTAAAGGGGTTATGCCCCAAGCCGCCGTATAGCTGTTTGGCGACCACAATCGCGGCGACCATGCCCACACCGATCAGCCACCAGGGGCTAGCGGGTGGCAGTGATGCACCAGCAAAACGCCGGTGAGCAGGGCGCTTGAGTCATTCAGCGCGACACGAATAGGGCGCATTCGTAGACGCAGCACGGCGGCTTCAAGCGCAATGCCAAAAGCGGCGGCGAGCACTACATTGCTGATAACGCCAAGCCCAAAGAAGTAGCTCATGGTGGCGATGCCCGGCAGCGTTGCCACTATTACCCAGCGCATTAGGCTCGCCGTTGGCGGTAGAGAGGCTGCCGCAGCATCCTTAACGGTTGAGGCGTGCATCATGCTCATGGTGACTCCTCGCTGGAGTGCTGTTCGCGCGCCTGGGCAAGCTGTAACTCAGCCGCCTTTAAGTTCTCTTGTGCCGTGGCAAGCTGCATTTCCAAATCATCCAGCGGCTGCTTGGGGTCTTCCTGGGCGACGCGGGCCAGGGTCTTCTCAGCCTTTTGACCGATGCTTTAGCCGCAGCATGGGCAATCCGTAGGCCACGCAGGTCGACTTGCTCACTGCTGGTGACGGCCGTGTTGGAAGGGCGGCGTTGTTGCGCCTGACGGGCTTGCCTGCGTGCCTGTTTCTCGGCTTCTTCACGGGCGAGCCGCGCTTGGCGAAATTCGAAGCGGTGTTTGGCGTGTTCGGCTTTTGTGGCTTCAATTCGCTGCAGGCGTATCCGGCTTTAGCTTCGCGGTAATCCACCACCAGCGGAATATGGCTGGGGCAGACGTAGCTGCAGGCGCCGCACTCAATGCAGTCAAACAGGTGATAGCGCTCCAGCTTGGTGTCTTCCTGAGCGCGGGCGTACCAGTGCAGCTGTTGGGGAAGCAGCGCTACCGGGCAAACGCTTTCGCACTCACCGCAGCGTATACAGGGCGATTCCGCTGGAGCAGGCGGAAATTCTTCGCGCGTTGCCGCGATTAAGCAGTTAGTCAGCTTGGTAACCGGCGTATCCAGCGTGGATAGCGGGGTGCCCATCATGGGGCCACCCTGAACCACTTGATGTAACTCGGCGATATTCAGGCCTGCCTGCTCCAGCAGCTCTCTAACAGAGGTGCCCAGGCGTACCAGCGATTGCCGGGCTGGTTGATTGACTCTCCTGTCAGAGTGACAATTCGGGAAACTAGCGGCTGACCATCGCGCACTGCGTGTAGTATCGCCAGTAGCGTGCCTGGGTTATGGCACAGCACGCCAACATCCGCAGGCAGCCCGCCGCTGGGTACGTTAAGGTTTAATAGTTTTTAATTAGCTGACGCTCGCCGCCGCTAGGGTAGCGGGTGGCGATTACAGTCAACTCGACGGGGATTTGCTGACTGTTGGTTAGGGCTTGTTTCAGCGCGCCAATGGCCTCGGGTTTGTTATCCTCAATGCCAATAACGATCTGCTGTGCGCCGCACAGTTTGGCGATGATCTGCGCGCCTTCGAGCACCTCGTTAGCGTAGTGGCGTAGAGTGAGGTCGTCGGCGGTGATATAGGGCTCACACTCCGCGGCGTTAATTACCAAGGTGTGAATTGCATGCTGCTCGACCACCCGCGCTTTAATATGGGTGGGAAACCCAGCTCCGCCCAAGCCGACAATCCCACTCTCATTCAAACGCTCCAGCAGTACCGCGGTATCCGCAACGCGCCAGTCGAGGCTGGGCAGCCGCTGCCACGCATCCTGGCCATCGCCCTGAATGGTGATTTGGGTAGCGCTAACCTCGCTTACCGTGCCGCTAATGCTGGCGTGCAGGGCGCTTGAGATCATACCTTCACGCTTGGCAATGACGCTGCCGACTTTTACCGTATCTCCCGCTGACACACAGGGCGTGGCGGGCTGGCCGCTGTGCTGCTGCAAGGGGAGAGTGACCCAGCTGGGCAGTGGCGCTTCAATTAGCGCGGATTGGTTGGAACGCTGTTTGCGTTCGGGGGTAAATCCCTCCCGGGAAGTCAAAGGCGCTCGCCATCAAGCCACCCCGAAGCGGGTTGGCGGTCGCTGGCAATCATGTTTGATGCGCGCGCCACTACCGGTTGCCACTGGGTGAGCGGGGCGGAGCGTGGCAGCATATCGATACAGTCCACCGGGCAGGGATCAAGACACAGATCACAGCCGGTGCACTCGTCTTCAATCACGGTGTGCATCAGTTTAGCGGCGCCAATAATCGCGTCGACCGGGCAGGCTTGAATACATTTCGTGCAGCCAATGCACTCCGCTTCGCGAATAAAGGCCACCTTGGTCTCGCTCTGGGCTTCACCATCGAGGGGCTCGGCTTCACGGCCTAAGAGATCCGCCAGGGCGTGAATGGTCGCTTCGCCACCCGGAGGGCATTTATTCAACGCGTCGCCCTGATTAATCGCTTCGGCGTAAGGGCGACAGCCCGGGTAGCCGCACTGGCCGCACTGGGTTTGCGGCAGTAGCGCATCAATTTGCTCAACGAGTGGGTTATCTTCGCGCTTAAAGCGCTCGCTCACCACGCCTAGCAGGGCACCAAAACCGATACCCAAGCCGGTTAATACCGCGACGGCGCTGAGGATGCCAATGAGATCAATGCTGCTATTCATCGTGCGCTGCCTTCATCCCTGCACCAACCCTGAAAAACCTAAAAATGCTAATGACATAAGGCTGGCGGTGACCATCGCTATCGCCGCGCCTTGGAAGGGTTTGGGAATATCCGCCCCGCTAAACGTTCGCGCATGGCGGCAAACAGCACCAAAATAAGCGAGAAGCCCAGTGCAGCGCCCAACCCATAAAGGGTGGTGTGGAAAAAGCTTAATTCACGGTTCAACGACAGCAGGGCTACCCTAAAACCGCGCAGTTGGTGGTGATCAGCGGCAGGAAAATGCCCAGCACCTGGTGCAGCAGCGGACTCAGCTGGCGCACCATGATTTCAGTAAACTGCACCACGGCGGCGATCACCACGATAAAGCTGATGGTGCGCAGATAAGTGACGTCCAGCGGTACAAGTAAACCGTGATAAACCACGAAACTAGCGGCCGATGCCAGGGTCAGCACAAAGGTGGTGGCCAGGGACATGCCATGGCCGACTCCAGTTTATTGGAGACGCCCATAAAGGGGCACAGGCCTAAAAACTGAACCAGTACGAAGTTGTTGACCAGCGCGGTGCTGATCAAAATGATAAATAGCTCACTCATGGCGGCGTATTGTGCGAAGAAATGGAGATTTTAGCTAGGCGCCTGAATCTGAACAGTGAAAGTGCTGAGGGCAGAGCCTTGACGACTCTGCCCTTGAAGCAGATAGCGTTAATTAGGTAACCCGCTGGCCCGGTTCTGCACCGGTGTCGGGGAAAGCAAATAGATACCTTCTTCATTGGCCGAGGCTAGCACCATGCCTTCCGATACGCCAAAGCGCATTTTGCGAGGTGCCAGGTTGGCGACCATGACCGTCAAACGGCCTTCCAGGGCTTCCGGTGCGTAGGCGGAGCGAATGCCGGAGAAGACGTTGCGGGTTTCGCCACCCAGGTCGAGGGTCAATTGCAGCAGCTTGTCAGCGCCTTCGACATACTCTGCTTTGGCGATGCGCGCAATGCGCAGGTCGACTTTGGCAAAGGCGGCAAAGTCGATCTCTTCAGCAATGGGGTCTTCCGCCAGCGGGCCTTTGGGGGCTTCCTTCAATTTTTGCTCTTCCACGAGATCTTCCTTCGACGCTTCAATCATGGCATCGATTTTGTCGCGTTCAACGCGGGTCATCAGCGGTTTGAATTTGTTGATCGGATGGTCGGTGAGTACGCTTTGGCGCGTATGCCAATCCAGCGATGCAACGTTAAGAAATTCGCGGGCCTCTTCAGCCATTGCGGGAACCACAGGCGCCAGATAGACCATCAATTGGCGGAACAGATTAATGCCTACTGAGCATATTTCAAGCACCTCTGTGTCGCGGCCATCCTGCTTAGCCAGTGCCCAGGGCTCTTTGTCAGCAATATAAGTATTGGCTTCGTCCGCCAGTTCCATAATTTTGCGCATGGCACGGCTAAATTCGCGGGCTTCAAAGTC
This sequence comes from Vreelandella olivaria, assembly GCA_004295565.1. Taxonomy (GTDB): domain Bacteria; phylum Pseudomonadota; class Gammaproteobacteria; order Pseudomonadales; family Halomonadaceae; genus Vreelandella; species Vreelandella olivaria. Next base: position 2,117,388 of record AP019416.1, read on the forward strand.
TTCGGCGATATCGTCACCGGCGGCAATAAAGCGGGCGACCATCTGTGGCTCAGCGCAGTGGCGAGATGCCCACCACCGAGCTTTTTAACAAACCCGGCGCAGCGGCTGGCAATATTGACCACTTTGCCGACCAGGTCTGAGTTTACCCGTGCAGCAAAATCTTCCAGGTTCAGATCCAAGTCATCGACTTTGGAAGTAAGCTTAGCGGCAAAGTAGTAGCGCAAGTATTCTGGATTCAGGTAATCGGCGTAGGTGGCGGCTTTAATAAAGGTGCCGCGGGATTTCGACATCTTGGCACCGTCTACCGTCAGGAAGCCGTGGCAGTTGACCGCTGTGGGGGTGCGCAGGTCAGCGCCATGTAGCATGGCGGGCCAGAACAGCGCATGGAAATAGACGATATCCTTGCCGATAAAGTGATACACCTCGGCGTCGGAGCCTTTGTTCCAGAAGCTATCGAAGTCGATGCCTTCGCGGTCACACAGGTTCTTAAAGCTGGCCAGGTAGCCGATGGGGCGTCCAGCCAGACATAGAAGTATTTGCCGGGGGCGTCGGGGATTTCGAAGCCAAAGTAGGGGGCATCGCGGGAGATATCCCACTCGTTAAAGCCGGACTCAAACCACTCCATTAGCTTATTGCGAATTTGCGGCTGCACATGACCGTCGTCAATCCAGCCCTGCAGGAAGTCGGCAAAGTCGGGCAGCTTAAAGTAGTGGGTCGAAGTGCGTACTTCGGGTGTGGCGCCTGAAATGGCCGAAACAGGGTTAATCAAGTCGGCGGGGGTGTAGGTAGCGCCGCACTTTTCGCAGTTGTCGCCATACTGGTCTTCAGCGCCACATTTAGGGCAGGTGCCTTTGATAAAACGGTCAGCCAGAAATAGGCCTTTCTGGGGGTCAAACATCTGCTCGATATCACGGGTGGCAATATGGCCTTTATCCCGCAACCGCTTATAAATCATTTCGCTGAAGTGGCGGTTTTCAGTCGAGTGAGTGGAGTGGTAGTTGTCGAACCCGACCCCAAAGCGGGCAAAGTCTGTCTGGTGGTCGTTAGAGACCCGCTCGATCAGCGCTTCAGAGGTAATCCCTTCCTGCTCGGCCCGCAGCATAATGGCGGTGCCATGGGCGTCATCGGCACACGTAGTAGCACTGTTGGCCACGGCTTTTCTGGAAACGCACCCAGATATCAGTCTGGATATACTCAAGTAAGTGACCGAGGTGAATAGCTCCGTTGGCGTAGGGGAGCGCGCTAGTCACCAAAATGTTGCGCGTGGCGGTAGTAGACATGGTGAAGGTTAATTCCGAGTGAATAGGGGTGCCGGTCAGGCGGTAACTAAAAACACGGCGAAGTCACTTAAGGCTTCGCCGCTGGCTTTTCCTTAGCAACGGTTAATACAAGGCCTGCTCTTCCTGAACCACTTCACGCAGCAGTTCTAAAAGAGTTTATCAGCCTCGGAGTGCTCGGCCGGATCTTCCGGTATATGCACGCTGGTGGTGTCGGAAATTTCGTTGGCAATCCGCGCCATTGCCGCTGGGCTATTGCCTTCGGTCAACTGTTCTCTGGCAATCACAAGAGACTGCTCAAGAATCTTTGGGTCTTGCAGTAGTTTGCGAATAAAACCACGTAGCTCATTGATGACACGTGTTTTCTGGATTTCTGAACCGGACATGGAAGTCTCCTTAGGATCGCGAACGACGACAGCGCCAAGCGAAACCAATCAATGCGTTGACCATAGCATTTTTTCCGCCGACGGGCATGAGTTGCCTGATATTAAAATGACCGCTTAAATGGGGTCAGCTTCAAGCGCTGACTTAGAGCGTCAGTCGACCGGCCTTGTGTTTAACAGGGTTCGCGTACTGGGCAAGCCAATAGGGGCGCAGAGCTTCGGGTACGTCGGCAAGCCGAGCCTTAAAGCGTTCACGGTCTTGCCGAGTGATCGCTTTACGAGCCACCAGTTCGGGTGCTTCACCCAATGCCTCCAGGGCTAAATAGTGGCTGGGGAAGAGGCGATAGCCGCCGATCACCTGACGATCAATCTCTGCTGCCACTTCGTCGGGGGTTGCCATGTCAGAACCTACCGGCGTGCCAAAATGCAGCCGCACGCGCCCTTTGGAACCGGTAATGCCGGCGACAATGGAGCGAATATCCTCAAACTCACTTTTGGCGTAGCTGCCCTGGGTATCGATATCGTGTAGCTCCTGGGCTTTTGCACATCGCAGGGGTCATATTCATAGCTAATCGATACCGGTACCAATTTCAGTTCCGCGATAGCTTCGCCAAAGACCATGTCACGCTCTGCGGCTCTTCTGGCCATGATCAACATTTTGATGATGGCGGGCTCAGTGTGGTCAATGCCGTTCTTGGCGCGGCCTTCGCGCTGGGCCATCCAAATAGAGTGTTGATCTTCGGTAATGGTATGGCGAATATAGGCCGACAGCTGTTGATACGCCGCTAGCATCGCGCGTTTACCCCGGGCGCTGCGTGGCACAATGAAGCTTTATTAAGTCGCATCAGGTCGGTGACATAGGGCTTTTTAAGCAGATTGTCACCGATAGCGATACGCACGGTGTCACGGTTTGCCTGATACAGCGCATAGTTAACGAACGCGGGATCCAGGGAGATATCGCGGTGATTGCCAATAAAGAGATAAGCGCCATTGGCGTCGAGTTTGTCGAGGCCGGTGACTTCAAAGGCATCCGTGGTGGTGCGAATCATGCGCTCCATGTAGTGGGCAATGCGCATTTGGAATTCGTAAACCGTTGAGACGTCCTTAACTTCACGCCGCACGGCACGGCTAGCAAACAGACGCGCTAGTGACGGCGCCCAGCGTGCCATGCGCGGCAGCCGAAAGCGGGTTAGCGCATCAAGCAGTTCGTTGTCCCGTGAGAGCCTGGCAAGCACGTCGGCCACTTCATGATCCATAAAGGGCCGAATATCGGCCCACGGGTCTGTCTCGGTAGAGACGTTGGTAGCGTTATTGTGTTGAGTCATGCGAACCGTTGGATGGTAAATAATAAATATCGATTAATAATATCGAGGCGAAGGTCTATAGAACCACTTATTGAGCCGCGGGTTCCCGCTGCGTCTCGCCGCCGAGCCACTCTATCAAGCGGGGAATATCGGTGGATAGCGCCTGTGCCATTAAAATAAAGTCTGTTTCCAGGCGGGCGAGGGCGTCGTCACCGTCGTCGGCGTGATCGGCTTCCTCAATCAAGGCATCGCCAAAGCGTAACGATTTCAGCGCCAAATCATCGTGTAACACAAAGCTTAACCGGCCTTCCAGGCTAATGGCGAGTTTACTGGCTTGGCGGCCGCTCTCCAGTAGTTGCTGAATTTCATCGCTATCTAGATCGACCTGGCGAGCACGCAGCACGCCGTCATCACCTTTGGCTTTGAGCTCCACCTGATCACCCAACTGAAGATCGGCGGGTCGACTGGCTGCGTCACCCAGCCAGGTCGTCATGGCGCGAATAGGCAGCGTCTGTGAACTCAGCGGGGTGACTTTTAAGCTGCCCAGGGTTTCACGCAGTAGATCCAGAATATCTTCGGCGCGGGTGCGCGAGCTGGCATTAATGCCAATCATCTGGCCGCGGGTGTCCCACCACAGATCAATCTTCTGACTACGCACAAAGGCGCGGGGAAGTAAATTCTCGGTGACCTGCTCCTTGAGTGCGGTCTTCTCTTTGCGGGTCACTTTGCGGCCTTCGCTGGCCTCAATATCCGCCACCTGTTCGTCAACTTCTTCCTTTACAACCGACGCGGGCAGTAGGCGCTCTTGGCGCAGGGCGGAAAGCAGCCGGTGCCCTTGGATTTCGTGCACAAGCTGGCCTGCGCCCAAGCGTCCGGCTGGTGCTGTCCAGCCAAGGCGACGCGCATCGGCGTTGCCGAGTGGTTTAGCGGAGTGCTCGTCTAAGGCGCTAGCCAGCGCATCACTGGATAATTCCGGTGCGTCGTGCAGGCGGTATAAATGCAAGTGCTTAAACCACATGGAGCCAATCCTGTTTAAAAGGTGGCACATTATGGCGAAAGCGGGGCATTCCTACCAGCGGCTACCGCCAATCGTCTCTGTTGCACGTGTTTCAAACTTATGTTTGATTGAGCCATTACCAATCATTATAGAGGAGTCGATATGAGTACATCGCTGTCACGGGTTCATCTGCGCGTTCGAGGCTATCACCTGGATGGCTACGGGCATGTGAATAACGCCCGCTATCTTGAGTTTATGGAGGGAGGGGCGCTGGGATTTCTTTGACCAGCATCCAGAGATGATCAAAGAACTCCATCAGGCCGGACGGGCATTCGTCGTCGTCAATTTGAATATCGATTATTTGGCGGCAGCAGTACACGGCGACGACCTGGAAATTATCACCGGGATTGTCGAGATAGGTGAACGCAGTGGCGTGTGTCACCACCGTATTGTGCGTAAAGATGGCACCGTTATTGCCCGTGCAGACTTAACCTTCGTGCTGCTTGATATGCGCGCCAACAAGGCCGCTGCCATCGAAGCAGAAGTGCGTGAGGCGTTAGTCGCGTTAACCTTGCCAAAAGAGGCATTTAGCGCCTAAACCGCTTTGGTGAGCTCCCTGGCTGCCCTTGCTGCTTTTGCGGTGGTATGATGGCGAAGTATTTGCGCGCCGTTCTATTGTGTTTTAGGGCGGTGTTTTTAAGCGCTTTCAACTCTCGCAGTGCCAATGCAGTGCAAAGGATCTGACTTTCATGGGTGACATCGCCAGAGAAATCTTGCCCGTCAATATTGAAGACGAGCTTAAACAGTCGTATCTCGACTATGCGATGAGCGTCATTATTGGCCGCGCACTTCCCGATGTGCGGGATGGCCTCAAACCGGTTCACCGGCGTGTGCTGTTTGCCATGCACGAACTGGGTAATGATTGGAATAAACCGTACAAGAAGTCGGCGCGTGTCGTCGGCGATGTCATCGGTAAATACCATCCGCACGGTGATAGCGCCGTGTATGACACCATCGTACGTATGGCGCAGCACTTTTCGATGCGCCATGTGCTGGTCGACGGCCAGGGTAACTTCGGTTCGATTGATGGGGATAACGCGGCTGCCATGCGTTATACCGAGGTGCGCATGTCGCGCCTCGCCCACGAGCTGCTCGCCGACCTTGAGAAAGATACCGTCGATTGGGTGGATAACTACGACGGTACCGAGCGTATCCCTGCCGTATTGCCCACCAAGGTGCCCAACCTGCTGATCAACGGCTCGTCGGGTATCGCGGTGGGCATGGCCACCAATATTCCACCGCACAATATGCGTGAAGTGATTGACGGCTGCTTGGCGTTAATTGATGACTACACGCTGTCAGTGGATGACTTGATGGAGTACATCCCCGGCCCTGACTTCCCCACCGGCGCAATCATTAATGGCCGCGCGGGCATTTTGTCGGCGTATCGCACAGGCCGTGGGCGTATTTATGTGCGCGCCTGTCACACCATTGAGCACCACGACAAAACCGGTCGCGATCACATCATCATCACCGAGCTGCCTTATCAGGTTAACAAGGCGCGGTTGATCGAAAAGATCGCTGAGCTGGTCAAAGAGAAGAAGATTGAAGGTATCGCCGAACTGCGCGATGAGTCGGATAAAGATGGCCTGCGCGTGGTGATTGAAATCAAGCGCGGTGAGTCCGGCGACGTCGTGGTCAACAACCTGTTTGCTCAAACGCAGCTGCAAAATGTGTTCGGCATTAACATGGTGGCGCTGGAAAATGGCCAGCCGCGTACGCTCAACCTTAAAGAGATGCTGGAAGCCTTTATTCGCCACCGCCGCGAAGTGGTTACCCGGCGCACGCTGTATGAGCTGAAAAAAGCCCGTGAGCGTGGGCATCTGTTGGAAGGCTTGGCCGTCGCTATCTCCAATATCGATGAAGTGATCGAGCTGATTAAAGCCTCACCCAATGCAGCAGAAGCGCGTGAAAAGCTGCTTGCCAAGACGTGGCAGCCCGGTCAGGTGACCGCCATGTTAGAGCGGGCTGGGGCTACTTCCTGCAAGCCAGAAGAGTTGGAAGAGGGCTTCGGTTTAAACACTGCGGCCACCTCTTATCGGCTATCGCCTGCCCAGGCACAGGCGATTCTTGAGCTACGCCTGCACCGCTTAACGGGCCTTGAAACCGAAAAACTGCTTGATGAATACTTGAGTATTCTCGAGAAAATTGCCGAGCTAACCGAGATCCTGGCCTCTGCTGATCGTTTGATGGAAGTGATCCGCGAAGAGCTGCGAGCGGTGCGTGATCAGTTTGGCGATGACCGTCGCACCGAAATTCAGGCCAGCCACCTCGATTTGTCGATGGAAGACTTGATCGCCGAAGAAGACATGGTGGTCACCGTCTCCCGCTCTGGCTATGCCAAGACGCAGCCGTTATCAGACTATCAGGCTCAGCGCCGTGGTGGCCGCGGTAAGTCCGCTACCGCCATGAAAGACGAAGACGTGATTGAGCATCTGCTGGTGGCCTCTACGCATGACACCGTGCTGCTGTTCTCTAACCGCGGCAAAGTGTACTGGCTGAAAGTGTACGAAATGCCCAACGCCAGCCGCGGCTCGCGGGGTAAACCGCTGGTGAACATGCTGCCGCTGGAAGAGGATGAGGCGGTTAACGCCATCTTGCCGGTGCGCGACTACAACCCCGATAACTACATCTTCTTTGCCACGGCCAAGGGCACCGTTAAGCGGACTAGCCTTGAGCAGTTCTCACGCCCACGCAGCGTTGGCCTGATTGCGATTGATTTGGAAGAGGGTGACCGCTTGGTTGGCGCGGCGATTACCACGGGTAATGACCACGCCATGCTGCTGTCGTCTAACGGCAAGGCGATTCGCTTTGAAGAGAGCAATGCCCGTGCCATGGGGCGTACTGCCCGCGGTGTGCGTGGTATGCGTCTGGCAGGCGATGCGGAAGTCATTAGCCTGATTATTCCTAAAAGCCAGCAGATCGACGCCGAAGCGGATACCGAAGAAGAAACGCAGGATAACGCCCCAGAGAGCACCGGGGCCGAAACCACTGATGGTCAAATCTACATTATGACCGCCAGTGAAAATGGTTACGGCAAGCGCACTCGCCTGGAGGAGTTCCCGCTGCGTGGTCGTGGTGGACAAGGCGTTATTGCCATGCAGACCAGCGAGCGCAATGGTTCGCTAGTGGCGGGGATGCAGGTCTACGACAGTGATGAAATGATGCTGATCACTGACCGCGGAACGCTAGTGCGTACCCGTGTGGAGGAGGTCTCTACCACGTCGCGTAATACTCAGGGCGTGATGCTGATTCGTTTGGGCAAAGAGGAGAAGCTGGTCAAGACGGTGCGCGTTGATGAGCCGGAAGAGAGCGAAGAACTAAACGGTCTCGAAGCAACTGGCGCTGAAGAACCCAGTCTCGACGATGCGCCGGCGAGTAACCCTTCAGATGACGGACAGGAAGCAGGGACTGATGACACGTCACTATAATTTCTGTGCAGGGCCAGCGGCCCTGCCAGTCGCTGTGTTAGAGCGCGCACGGGAAGAGCTTTTGGACTATCAAGGGCGCGGCCTTTCTGTAATGGAAATGAGTCACCGCAGCGATGAGTTTATCGCTATTGCCGAGCGTGCCGAAGCGGATTTTCGTCAACTGTTGGGCGTGCCGGATAATTATAAGGTGCTGTTTTACAGGGCGGAGCCAGCATGCAGTTTGCCATGCTGCCCATGAACCTGTTGGGACAGGGCGGTAGCGGTAACTTTATTCAAACCGGGATCTGGGGCAAAAGGCGCTCAATGAAGCCAAGCACCTGGGTTTTGATTGTCATGTAGTGGCCAGCAGTGAGTCCAACGGTCATACGGCGGTGCCCGCACAAGACGAACTGCGGGTGAGCGCAGATGCTGCCTATTTGCACTACACCTCTAACGAGACAATTGGCGGTTTGAATTTGACTATACGCCGCATACGCAACGTGCTGATGGCGCTCACGTGCCACTGGTCTGCGATATGTCGTCGAATATCCTGTCTGGGCCCATCGACGTTAACGAATTTGGTGTGATCTATGCAGGCGCGCAGAAAAACATTGGCCCCGCCGGGCTTAACCCTGGTGGTGGTGCGTGACGACCTGCTAGGTAAAGCTCAGGCCAATATACCTTCGTTATTTGATTATCAAATGCTGGCCGAAGCGGGTTCGATGGTGAATACGCCCCCACTTACGCTTGGTATTTGGCCGGCTTGGTATTTCAGTGGCTGAAAGACGATATCGGTGGACTGGCAGCCATGGACGCCATCAATCAGCGTAAAGCCGATAAGCTCTATGCGGCAATTGATGCCAGCGAGTTGTATAGCAACCCGATTGCCAAACATAACCGCTCGCGGATGAACGTGCCCTTTGTCTTGGCCGATTCAGCGCTGGATAAGGCGTTCTTACAACAGGCCGATGCGGCGGGGCTGCTTAATCTAAAAGGCCACCGCAGCGTGGGCGGTATGCGTGCCAGCCTTTACAACGCGGTGCCTGAGTCTGCGGTAGATGCCTTAATTGCATTTATGGCTGATTTTGAAAAACAAGGGGCTAACTACCATGTCCGACACGCCGATCAATCTGGACGAGCTGCGCCAGCGTATCGATCAGCTCGATAGTGATATTCTCAATCTGATCAGTGAGCGCGCCAGCTGCGCCCAGCAGGTGGCTCACGTCAAGCTGGCCGAAGATAAAGATGCGGTGTTTTACCGCCCTGAGCGCGAAGCCCAGGTGCTACGGCGCATTATGGCGTTAAACAAAGGCCCGCTCGATTCAGAAGAGATGGCGCGGCTGTTTCGTGAAATCATGTCGGCGTGTTTGGCCCTTGAGCAGCCGGTTAAAGTGGCCTATTTGGGCCCTGAGGGCACCTTTACCCAGCAGGCGGCGCTCAAGCATTTTGGGAAAGCGCCGTGAGCCTGCCCATGGCCGCCATCGATGAGGTATTTCGTGAAGTTGAGGCGGGCGCCGTGCACTATGGCGTCGTCCCGGTGGAGAACTCTACCGAAGGAGTGGTGAATCACACTCTGGATACCTTTATGGACTCCTCGATCAAAATTTGTGGCGAGGTGGTGCTGCGTATTCACCACCACTTACTGGTCAGTGAAAACACCCGCCGCGATAAGGTCTCGCGTATCTACTCGCACCCACAGTCGTTTGCCCAGTGCCGCAAGTGGCTGGATGCGCACTTTCCCCATGCGGAGCGGGTGCCGGTTTCCTCGAATGCGGAAGCGGCCAAATTGGTTAAAACCGAGTGGCATAGCGCGGCGATTGCCGGCGATATGGCGGCCAAGCTCTATGGTCTGGAGCATATCGCCGAAAAAATTGAGGACAGCCCAGATAACTCCACGCGGTTTTGATTATTGGTAACCAGGATGTGCCCATGGCGGGGAGGATAAAACCTCCATTGTGGTCGCTATGCGTAACCAGCCAGGTACCTTGCACGCGTTGCTGGAGCCGTTTCATCGCCACCAGATCGATTTAACCCGTCTTGAAACACGTCCTTCCCGCACCGGGGTGTGGAACTACGTGTTTTTTATTGATTTTAAAGGCCATCGTGATGAGCCCAAAGTTGCGGCAGTGCTTGAAGAAGTGCAGTTGCGGGCGGCGGATCTGCGCGTGCTGGGCTCCTACCCCATAGGCGTGCTGTGACGGTAATGGTCGGAGACAGCGTCAATACATCCAGCTGTCATGAATCGCGTCTATTGATTGTTGGTCTGGGATTGATTGGTGGTTCGCTAGCGGCAGCGCTGCGCGTGGCCGGGTTTCAGGGTCAAATCGCTGCCTGTGATCCTGATGAGCAGGAGATCGCACGCGGTATTGAGATGGGGCTGATCGACTCAGGCGGCACTCAGCTAGCTGAGCTAGTCGATGACGCCACCATGGTGGTGCTGGCGGTGCCGGTGCTCGCCATGGAAAGCGTGATGGCAAATTTGGCCGAAGCGCTACCTAACGCGTCGGCTGATGTTGTAATTACCGATGTGGGCAGTACCAAGGCGACTATCCGCGCCTGCGCTCAGCGTGTATTTGGTCAGGTTCCCACTAATATGGTGCTGGGTCACCCCATTGCCGGTTCAGAGAAAAGTGGTGTAGCCGCGGCAAATCCGCGCCTCTATGTGGATCACAAGGTGATTCTGACGCCTGAGCCGAACGTCGATCGTAGTGCTTTACAGCGCGTGCGCTGCTTATGGAAAGCCTGCGGTGCCGAGGTGCTGGAAATGGACGTAGAGCGCCATGACCAAGTGCTGGCGCGCACCAGCCATTTGCCTCACCTGCTGGCCTTTTCACTGGTGGATACGCTGGCTCGTCAGGATGAACGGCTGGATATTTTTCGCTACGCAGCAGGCGGCTTTCGCGATTTCACCCGTATCGCGGGCAGTGACCCGGTGATGTGGCGGGATATTTTTATTGCCAACAAAGAGGCGGTACTGGCCTCGCTGGATGATTTTGAAGCGGGGCTCTCTCGCTTGCGTCATGCGGTAGAAGCCGGAGACAGCGATGCGCTGATTGCCACCTTTGATCGGGCGAGCCACGCCCGGCACTATTCGACTCTTTATTGAACAAAACCAGTTATCAGGCGGAATATCATATGCAACCACAAGGTAAGGTCACCTACCGTGTGCAGCCGGGCGGTCAAGCCCAGGGGCGTTTACGTGTACCGGGCGACAAATCCATGTCGCACCGCTCTATTATGTTGGGCGCGTTGGCGGAAGGCGTCACTGAAGTCAAAGGCTTTCTGGAAGGTGAAGATAGCCTGGCGACTCTGCAGGCATTTCGTGAAATGGGCGTGGCGATTGAGGGGCCGCACCAGGGCAAAGTCACCATTCATGGTGTCGGTATGCACGGCTTAAAAGCCCCGCCGGCCCGCTTTATGTGGGTAACTCGGGTACTGCCATGCGGCTTTTCTCGGGTCTGCTTGCCGGTCAGGCGTTTGACAGCGAGCTAACCGGCGACGAGTCACTGACCAAACGCCCCATGGGGCGTGTGGCTGACCCGCTGCGCCTGATGGGCGCCACCATTGATACTGCTGAGGGCGGTCGTCCGCCGCTGAAAATTCATGGGGCGCCAAGCTAAAAGGCATTGATTACGATATGCCGATGGCCAGCGCTCAGGTCAAATCCTGCCTGCTGTTGGCCGGGCTGTACGCCGAAGGCGAAACGCGCGTGCGCGAGCCTGCGCCGACCCGTGATCATACCGAGCGTATGCTCAACGGCTTTGGTTATGCGGTTTCCCGTGAGGGTGATACCTGCTGGCTTCAGGGGCGGTAAGCTAACGGCGGGGCCGATTGATGTGCCTTCGGATATCTCGTCCGCCACCTTCTTTTAGTGGCCGCTGCTATTACCCCAGGCTCAGATATCACCCTTGAGCACGTGGGTATTAACCCCACCCGGATCGGCGTTATTAATATTCTTACCCTGATGGGGGCAGATTTAGCGCTAGAGAACCAGCGTGAAGTGGGTGGTGAGCCGGTGGCCGATATTCGTATTCGTTACGTACCCCTCAAAGGGATTGATATTCCTGTCGATCAAGTGCCACTCGCCATCGATGAATTTCCTGCCCTGTTTATCGCTGCCGCTAATGCCGAAGGCGTAACGCGGCTGCGAGGTGCTGAAGAGCTGCGCGTCAAAGAGTCGGATCGCCTTCAAGCCATGGCCGATGGCTTGGCTGTTTTAGGTGTGCAGCACACCACAGTAGAAGATGGTATCGATATTGTTGGCAATGGCGATGCACAAAAAAGCCAGTTACGGCGGTGGGCGTGTCGATAGCCTGGGGGATCACCGCATTGCCATGGCGTTTGCCATTGCTTCGCTGCGCGCCAGTGACGACATCATCATTGAAGATTGCGCCAATGTGGCCACCTCGTTCCCTGACTTCGTCGAGTTAGCGACACGCATTGGTATGGGCGTTAGCGTGGAGGGTGCCCATGAGTGATCGCGTTGCCTCAGTTCCCGTGCTCACCATCGATGAATTATGGCGGGGCGGGTAAAGGCACTATCAGTGGCTTGGTGGCTGAGCGTTTGGGCTGGCACCTGCTGGATAGCGGCGCGCTTTATCGGCTGACGGCACAAGCGGCGTTGAAGCATAGCGTGGCGGTTGACGATGAGGCTGGGCTTGCACGCCTGGCGGAGCAGTTGGATGTGGCCTTCCCGGTGGAGGAGGGCCAGCCGCGTACCTTTCTTGAAGGTGAAGATGTTGGTCAGCAAATCCGTACGGAGCAGGCCGGTGAACGCGCTTCGCAGGTGGCAGCGCTGCCTGCGGTTCGTCAGGCGCTCTTACAACGCCAGCGCGATTTTTGCCAAGCGCCAGGGTTGGTGGCGGACGGTCGGGATATGGGCACCGTAGTGTTTCCCGACGCCCCGCTGAAGATTTTTTAACCGCCAGTGCCGATGAACGGGCGCGTCGGCGTCATCTGCAGTTGCAGGAAGCCGGGGTGGATGCTAGTCTTTCGAGTCTTTTAAAGGAGATTCAGGCACGCGATGCACGCGATACGCAGCGCAGTGTGGCTCCTCTCAAGCCGGCAGATGATGCCATTACGCTTGATACCACGCGCCTGAGCATACCGGAAGTGGTTGATCGACTGACCGAACTGCTCGCCCAAAGAGGGCTGGTAAGCGGCGTGTGATTCTCCCTTGCGGCGTTTTTGGATAGGTGTCACGACGTGGCAGGGCACTAAACTCACATCGGTGAGCCCGGTCAGGTCTAACCAGCGTTAACACCTCCAAAGGCTGAGTGACATTAGGCCCGCACTTGCTGGTGGTGCGGAGAAGGCATTTATGCCTCAACAACGTAATTACGTAGGAACACCATGAGCGAAAGCTTTGCTGAGCTGTTTGAACAGTCTCTTAACGACATCAACATGGAGCCAGGCGCAATTGTCGCGGCTCAGGTTGTCGACATTGACGGTGACTGGGTTACTGTCAACGCTGGTCTGAAATCTGAAGGTCAGATCCCTGCGTCACAATTCCGCGATGAGCACGGTAATCTGAACATCGCTATCGGTGACGACGTGCACGTTGCACTTGAAGCCGTAGAAGATGGTTTCGGTGAAACGCGTCTGTCTCGTGAAAAAGCCAAGCGTGCAGAAGCTTGGAAGATTCTTGAAGCAGCCTTCGAGAAAGACGAAATCATTAAGGGCGTTATTAACGGTAAGGTTAAAGGCGGCTTCACTGTTGAAGTTGACTCTATCCGCGCCTTCTTGCCTGGCTCGTTGGTTGACGTTCGTCCTGTTCGCGACACTGCGCACCTGGAAAACAAAGAGCTGGACTTTAAAGTCATCAAGCTCGATCCGAAGCGCAACAACGTTGTAGTATCACGTCGTGCGGTTCTGGAAGCAGAGAACAGTGCCGAGCGCGAAGCGCTGCTGGCAACTCTGCAAGAAGGCCAGCAGATCAAGGGTATCGTTAAGAACCTGACAGACTACGGCGCTTTCGTAGACCTGGGCGGTGTTGACGGCCTGCTGCACATTACAGACATGGCGTGGAAGCGTATCAAGCATCCGTCCGAAATCGTTGCCGTTGGCGACGAGATCAACGTCAAGGTTCTGAAGTTTGACCGTGAGCGTAACCGCGTATCACTGGGTCTCAAGCAGTTGGGCGAAGATCCGTGGGTCAACATTAAAGAGCGTTATCCGGAAGGCATGAAAGTGCACGCGGTCGTCACTAACCTGACTGACTACGGCTGCTTTGCCGAACTGGAAGAGGGTGTTGAAGGGCTGGTTCACGTCTCTGAAATGGACTGGACTAACAAAAACATCCATCCGTCTAAAGTCGTTCAAGTGGGCGATGATGTTGACGTCATGGTGTTGGATATCGACGAAGAGCGTCGTCGTATTTCTCTGGGTATCAAGCAGTGTACTGCTAACCCGTGGGAAACCTTCAACACTGACTATAACAAGGGCGATCGCGTTTCAGGTACCATCAAGTCAATTACTGATTTCGGTATCTTTATCGGCCTTGAAGGCGGTATTGACGGTCTTGTTCACTTGTCTGATATTTCTTGAATCAGATACTGGCGAAGAAGCCGTACGCAACTTCAAGAAAGGCGACGAAGCTGAAGCCGTTATCCTGTCTATTGATCCTGAGCGTGAGCGCATCTCGCTGGGTATCAAGCAGATGGATTCTGACCCCGTTGCTGAGTACCTGTCAGTCAACGATAAGGGCAGCATCGTAACCGGTCGCGTCATTGAAGTTGATGCTAAAGAAGCTCAAGTTGAATTGGCGACTGACGTTATTGCGGTGCTGAAAGCCTCTGAAATCAGTGCTGACCGCGTAGAAGATGCGCGCAATGTGCTGAACGAAGGCGATAGCGTAGAAGCTCGTATTGTGAGCGTTGATCGTAAGAGCCGTCAGATTAATCTGTCGGTCAAAGCGAAAGACCAGGACGATACGCGTCAGAACCTGAAGAAGATGCGTGAGCAAGAGCCGGAAACTGCAGGTGGCCCGACCACCATCGGTGACTTGATCAAGCAGCAGATGGGCCAAGACTAACGATCGGTTAGTTATTGGTTAGTGAAAACGCCGCCCTTAGGGGCGGCGCTTTTGTTTGTAGTGGTAGGGCGCTAGTAGTTGTTCAACAAGCTGGTTCGCATAGTCATCAGGGGCTATTAGATTTAAACTCTTTAGCCGCAATTGAGTTTTAAAAACGATTAGTAATTGGGTGAAAATCAACTAGACTGTTGTCAGTTACTCTTTTACAGGAATAATGTCCCTGCATTCTGAACTAGCGGGTGTCAAGGTTGTCAATTTGCACCTAAGTTAGATCCCATTCAGTTGAACCCCGTTCAGTTGGATACGCTATTAAAGGAACCCTATGTCTTTACTTAACGAATATATACAGAAAGAACAGCAGCTAAAGCAGCTTCAAGAAGATCTTCAGCGCTTAGAAGGCGATCAGCGTCTGAAAGGCGAGTTGGAATTTAAGGCTAAACTTGAAGCGCTAATGAATGAGTTCGGCAAGCGTCCGGGTGATGTTATTGCCTTATTAGACCCGACTGCTGACCAGCGGAGCGCTAAAACCACAGCGAGCGGCAATGCCCGTCGTAAGCGCCGCCTTAAAATTTACAAAAACCCTAAAACAGGGAAGTAATCGAAACTCGCGGCGGCAACCATAAAGGACTGCGTAGCTGGAAAGACCAGTACGGCGATGAAACCGTTGAGTCCTGGTTGGAGCGCATGGAAGACTAAGCTATCTCATCACCGGCATTTCTGTACAGGAATGCCGGTTTTCTATTGCCATACGCTTTCAGCTATACTCCAGTGCCGTTACCCCATTACTAACCTATTAATGGGATGCGAAGTTCTAAATGGTTTGCTTTCCATAATACCTGCGGAGGGTGGCCGCTAACGTGCCAAACATCCTGCCTGTTGAGCAGATACATGATGGTATGCGTCAAGGCTCCATAAAGGCCAGCTAAACTGTCAAAACAGGTGCACGCGTAGTAATGAGTAGGAATGTCGACCCGCCGATAAAGAACAGGCAGTGCAATGTCTTGTGCATTGTCCGTATCCGATAGATATAGACCAATGTCGGTACGGTAAGAGTGGAAAGATTCATTATTAAGTGCATTAATTCTGTCGGCGAGTATGTCGGGCAGTGCGATGATGGTCGTAGATCGCCGCAGCCGCGTCTGTAAGCACGCTAGCTGCATAGCGTGATAGCTTTCATCTCCTAGCCCCTTAATATGCTCGGGAGCCTTGTAGAGGCGCATCAGGATCATTTGGCGACCCGTGGTTTTTTCGATACGCGTGTTAAAACCATGAGGTGGCACAGGGCGATGGAAAGTGGTTTTCAGCTTTAGGCGGAAATTGCGCGGGCTGAACTGATAACGACGTTGGAATGCCCGTGAGAAAGACGAGTGGTTTTGGTACCCGCAACGTATTGCAATTTGCGCTATATTGAGAGGAGTAAGCGCAAGCAGCACCGCCGCGCGTTCCAGTCGCCTTATTTCACGATAAGCGCTAGGTGAAATGTGAAAGCTTTGCCGAAATTGGCGCCGGACTTGAAGACGAATACCCTATGTGATTAGCAAGGTCTTCGATACCGAGTGACTTATCGAGTGTATCCTGCAGCCAGATCTCAGCTCGTGTCATCGCGTTGAACATTATCTGGCCTCTCATGCGTGAATCGTACAGGTCGTGCTTATCTCGCCTGTAGTGCACTCTCCCAGTGCGTTAGTGTTGGTAACCTAGCTGAAGGAAAAATTCAGCCTACAGATAAGAGTCGTGTCTCTATTCAGGCTACTTGTAGGTAATGTTGATGCGAAGCATCGATTTAATGAGTTGTCGCTGACTGTGCCATGTTTGATAAATGTGCTGGTTACCCTCATATACTTAATGATGATGCCTTTATGCTGGCAACTGGGTGGCAAAGGCAAGTTTGCTCGTTACCTTTACGCGTTTGTGCACAGTTTTTGCCAAAAAAGCGACATTGGCAGTCATATCGACCATTTCAAGCAAGGTGTAAATGAAACATCGATGAAATATCAAAAGGTTCAAAAGCCGATAGATGAGCGTGAGAAGCTGCGTAAGTTTCGTGAACTAGACGATGCTTTTGCCCAGGCTTTACGCCAATTAGATGATCCAGAAAGCGATTTTGATATACCGACAGGCCCGCCGGTACGCTCGCTTGCGGCACTGGAACAAGAAGATGAAGAAGCCCAGCAGAAAGAACAGCAACATGAGCGGGAGCGTATTTTTAAACAGCGCTTTGAAGCTCTGTTGAGCGAGTATGGCGTGGATCATAACGACCTGGCCGAGCTGATCGAAGTACTGCTTGGCTATGGCGTATGGCAGCAAGATATAGTGCCTGGCAGCTAGCACCTGCAAAACATCGCAGCAGGCTTGGCAGGTGTCCTTATGCTAGCGGTAGCGATAAATCCGCAAACTCGGCAGAAAGACATCCTGCTCTAGTTTCTCATCGCGTCGCCTGGCCCGTGTGCGTGTGGTGGGCGGCTGTGGTGCAGGTAGGTTAATGTGGGGCAGTCGTTGATGATGGTCAGGAACAAAAATGGGCATGGCGGCATTCAGTGCTCGCCGTGTATGCCCATCATCGAGTGGTTCGGTAAAGAACAGGTTTGCCCGCATCAGTGGGGCTTGCGTTTGCACCTGAGCAAGCACTTCCCCGCTGGGGATGCCCGCTAGTTTACGTAGCTGAATACGAATATGCGGCGCATCGGTATCAAGCTGTAAAGCTTATGTTCAGCTTCTTGCACCGACAGGCGTTTAATAGAGCGACCACTGCTGTACCAAGCAAAGCGAACGCGTGAGACAGGCGCTTGTGCGATAGGTAGCTGCCGCCAGCTCTGTTTAAGATGTAAGCGAGCAAGTCCATTGCGGCGTAACGCTTCATCAACGTGAGGGTGGCGTTGCGGTAAGCGGCTTTTGCATCGCTAAGTGCCTGTGGAAATGCCTGTTTAATATGTTGCAGTAGGTTGCTGAAATGGGCTTTGGCTTGATTGACCGCATCAATCGCCCTTATCAGTTCATCATTAGCGGCAACGACGGCAATATAGTTGCGCGTCTCACGGCCATCTTGATTCTGCTCATGCCACATGTCGAATAGGGCTTTACGCAGCCAGTCACGAGGCGGTGTCGCTTGATTAAAGACCCATGTAGCCGGTAGCTGCTGCTCGTATAGCGAGACGGCTGCTTCAATGGTTTCCAGTAGATGATCAAACTGCTGCTCCAATTGGAGCAGCACATGATAGGCCGAAGGCGATGAGGGGGGAGCGTTTGTTTCGGCCATGGGTAGTGTAAGGGCTCGCTAGGTCAGTTATAGGGTGCTTCAGGTGAGTGGCGCATCCTTGTCGGCTTGCGCAAGGAGCGTTTCTATATCGGCCTCATCCATGGCGGACTCCCCGATATGCGGTGCGACTCATCGGCCCAGGCGCCCAAATCCAGTAGTTGGCAGCGTTTGCTGCAGAAGGGTCGATAAGTGCTCTCTGGCAGCCAGGGCACGCGCTTAGCGCATTGCGGGCAATTAACTTCTAGCGGGGAATCGTTTGCAGGGCGAGCCATAAAAAAACTCCAATTGCGATAACAGGCGCGATATCTCAGTAGTTAAGCTGCCGACGGTAGCGTTCGTCAAGCCGTGCCACTTGCTCCATCATGCTGGCGTGGTCACCGCTGTTATCTATCACGTCGTCTGCTTTTGCTAATCGTTGTTCGCGGGAAAGTTGGGCGGCGAGAATAGCACGCACCTGGCTTTCACTCACCCCATCACGCTGCTGGGTTCTCGATAATTGTAGTGCTTGTGGCACATCGACAACCACCGTGCGGTGAACGAGTGCATGCTGACCCGATTCAAACAGCAACGGTGACACAAGCAGCACATAAGGCGCCCCTGGGCTTTGAGCCGCGCTAAGTGCTGCAGTAGTCGCTCCCTTATGCGGGGATGTGTCTCCGATTCTAGCCACTGCCGTTGTTCTGGATCTTTAAAATGATGTCGCGTAGAGCGGCCCGGTTAAGCGTGCCATCCTCGTGCATAATCTGATCACCGAATCGGTGTTGAATAGCTAACAGGGCCGGCTCATCAGGCAAGACGATTTCTCTGGCGACATCATCGGCATCGACCCAGGCGGCGCCGAGTGTTTCAAAGGCGCGAGCAACGGTCGATTTACCCGACCCAATGCCACCCGTTAATCCGATAATCATGTACTGCCTCAATAGCTAAATTGTATATAACCAGATTTCACATGACCCATTTTTACATGGTTTAGTTTTATATGGTTCAGTTTTACATGAGCAGGTTGAGATACATTGCCATTATTTCATCGCCGACTAACAGGGCCACCCAGCCCGCGAGGGCGAGAAACGGGCCAAAGGGAAGCGGTGCGCCGCGTAGGCGGGTGAGCAGGCCTGGGCAGCTAGCCCAACAATGGCCCCAATCCCTGCGGAAAGAACCAAAATCAGCGGTAAAAACTCCATCCCAGCCAGGCGCCCAGCGCCGCTAGCAGCTTAAAGTCGCCATAGCCCATTCCCTCTTTGCCAGTGACCAGTTTGAATAGCCAATAAAAACTCCACAAGGAAAGATAGCCTACCATAGCGCCGATAACGGCACTCGGCAGCATCAGTGGCTGGAAAAGAAGCTGAAACAGTAACCCTGCCCAAAGTAAGGGTAGGGTAATTACGTCGGGCAGTAGCTGGGTACGAAAGTCGATGACGGCGAGCACTAACAGTACTAAGCAGGCGCCGTAAATGAAGAGCGATTCTGCCGTAAGCCCATGGAGTGCCAGCACAGCGACGGCCAACAAGCCACCGGCTATTTCTACCAGTGGGTATTGAAGGCTAATAGGCGTTTGGCACGCGGCACAGCGCCCGCGCCGTTTTATCCACCCAATTAACGGTAGGTTGTCGTGCCATGCGATAGGGGTTTCACAGCGTGGACACATGGAGCCGGGAGTGGCCAGGTTAAAGCGCGGCGAGTGCTCGGCGCTAAGCTCAAGTGCTTCGCGGGCTTCATTACGCCAGCCACGCATCAGCATCACCGGCAGACGCGTAATCACCACATTGAGAAAACTGCCCAGGCATAGTCCCATCAATAAAACAATTAACCACAGAGTAAACGGAGGGTGATGCATGGAGCTCCTTAGGCTTCTTGAAATTAGCGTTGTTTAAGCATTTGACGCTTAGAGGGCAGAGCCCAAGTCGAAGATGGGCAAGTACATAGAGACCACCACGCCGCCGACCAGCACGCCCAGTACCACGATAATAATCGGTTCCATCAGCGAAGTGAGGGCATCGACCTTATTGTCGACTTCCTCTTCATAGTAATCAGCCACGCGATTGAGCATGGCATCCAGCGACCCTGCCTCTTCGCCGATGCTAACCATTTGAATCGCCAGGAGGGAAGCGGTTGGTCATCCGCATGGCGAAGTGTAGCTGTTGCCCGGTGGCTACGTCCTGGCGCGTTTGTACCACCGCCCGTTCGTACACTTTATTGCCTGTGGCACCGGCGGCGGTGTCTAAGCCTTCAACGAGGGGTACACCTGAGGCAAAGGTGGTCGCTAATGTACGCGAAAAAACGGGCGATGGCGGATTTATGCATAATATCGCCAATGACCGGTAACCGCAGCAGCAAAGCGTGCATGCGGTAGGCGACATTAGGCGAGCGCTGAATGCTTATTCTGAGCAGGAGGACGGCAGCCATCACTGCGCCGAGCGCGGCTAGCCAATAACGCTGGGCAAGCTCGGATAAGTTCACGGTCAGTTGGGTTAATGCAGGGAGTTCAGCGCCAAAGCTTTGGAACATGCTTTCAAATTCAGGCACCACTTTAATTAACAGCAACATGGTCACCGCAATGCCAATCGTCATAACGGCGGTGGGGTACCAAAGAGCTTTCTTAACCCGCGCTTTCAGCGACTCAACCTTCTCTTTGTAGGTCGCAATTCGATCGAGCATTTGATCCAACGCACCGGACTGCTCGCCAGCACTGACCAGGTTAACAAACAGTCGATCAAAGTGTTTGGGGTGACGGTTCAATGCATCTGAGAAGCTGGCACCTGACGATACATCGCTCATCATATGCTGAACAAGGGCAACCATAGCCGGTTTTGAGGCTCTCTGCCACTACTTGAAGTGCTTGCAGCAACGGGATGCCAGCACGAATCATGGTGGCCATTTGACGTGCAAAGACCATGACATCGTTGGGATTAATGCGGCCGCTGCCGCCGAGGTTGCCTTTTACTAATCCGGCCGATAACGATATGCTGCTTGGTGAGTTCAGCGGCTACTTCGGCTTTACTGCGGCCAATCATCTCACCGCTTAGCGCTCTATCCTGTGGGCCTTTACCCTCCATTTCCAGCGCGCTAGCTTGATGGCGGGCGTTTGGCGTCGACGTGCCGTTTTAGCCATGCCTTACTCCTTACTCACTCGGTTAACCTCTTCCAGGCTGGTAATACCCTGCATGACTTTCAGTAACCCACTGCGGTGCAGGCTTGGGTAGCCCTCCTTGCGCCTCTGATGATCGATATCTAATGCGTTAGCATCGCGCATAATCAGCTGACGCATCGCTTCGGTAATCGGCACTACCTCATAAATGCCAATTCGCCCTTTATAGCCGTGGGTACACTGCTTGCAACCTACCGGCCTGTAGATAGTCGCCTGTTGGATTTCTTCGCTGCTAAAGCCCTCTTTGCGCAGTGCCTCATGGGGAATGTCAATGGGCTCTTTGCAGTGTTGACACAGTTTGCGGGCCAGCCGCTGGGCAATAATCAAACTAACGGCGCTGGCGATGTTAAACGAAGAGACGCCCATATTTGCCAGACGAGTCAGCGTTTCAGCTGCCGAGTTGGTATGCACCGTGGAGAGTACCAGGTGGCCTGTCTGGGCCGCTTTAACGGCAATTTCGGCGGTTTCAAGGTCACGAATTTCGCCTACCATCACCACATCCGGGTCTTGGCGTAAAAACGCCCTTAGTGCACTGGCAAAATCGAGGCCGATCTTAGGTAATACGTTCACTTGATTGATACCGGCGACTTTGATCTCAACCGGATCTTCAGCGGTACAAATATTACGTTCCACTTTATTAAGGATATTAATGCCGGTATATAACGTAACAGTTTTACCACTGCCGGTAGGGCCGGTGACCAAAATCATGCCCTGGGGTTGTTTTAACGCATGTTCATAATGGCCCCGTTGGTCGTCGGTAAAACCCAGTTGCTCTATACCCAGTTGTGCTGCGGTCGGATCTAATATCCGCAGCACTAACTTTCGCCATAGACTGTTGGCAGTGAGTTAACCCGGAAATCGAGAGCGGGTGCGTGAAAGCTTTAACTTTATCGAGCCATCCTGGGGTAAGCGACGTTCCGATATATCCAGTCGAGCCATAATTTTTAGCCGGGCCGCGATGCGATTGCGCATGGCAAAGGGGGGGCGCGCGACTTCTATGAGCATGCCATCAATACGAAAGCGTACCCGGTAGAGGGTTTCGTAAGGCTCAAAATGGATATCAGAGGCGCCCCGGCGGATCGCGTCTAAGAGTATTTTGTTGACGAACTTAACAATAGGCGCGTCTTCACTATTTTGAGAGGACTCTTCCAGAGGAACTTCGTCACCATCGTTGTTCTGCACAACGCTCAGCGAATTCACCGCATCATCTAACTCATCCAGCTGATCAAGCATGCCACGCCCGTTTTGAGCAAGGTAGCTATTGAGAGCGACCGTGATTTGATCAACGGGAGCTAGGATACCTTCCACACTCAGGCCGGTCGCAAACTGCAACTCATCCAGTTGCGTCAAAGTGGCGGGGTAGGGAACCGCAACCGTTAGGCGATGGCCATGGCGGGCTAGTGGCAGAACGTTAAGGCTCTGCAGCACTTTGATAGGGTAGTCAGAAGCGGGAGGCAGCGCGGACAGACGAACTGCTTCCAGATCTATGACCGGCAGCCCATACTCCCAGCCAGCCGCCAGTGTGGCTTTGTTAGGGTCGACCAAGCCACTTTCGATCACATGCTGGAGTAACGATATTTCCAGATCCGACGCGGTGGTTTCCGCCGTGGCGGCCTGGGCATCGGTCAACAAGCCGTGCTTAACCAAACGCTGGGCAATGCCGCGCAGGCCACCACGCGCGGCGGCATGGCTTAACGTCGACTCAAAGGGGCTGGCTCATTAAAAAACCTGTTTTACATCAGTGTAGGCGTGTTACTTGTACCATAAACTAGCGTTTATAGGCATTAAATGGCTAATCATGACGCATAGTTAAAGTAGCCGTTGACTAAGCCGATAACGTTAATAGAGTGTGTTGTAAAAACAGATCACGTAAGCTAGTGTAACCTCTACTGTTTCTAATTCTTTTAAGGATTTCGGTTCCTTATAAAGGCTTGCCCTACCCCACAGGAGATGCCTTCATGCAGAATGCTGCACAACCTATTTCTCGTCACACCAAGCAAGGCGGTTTCACGCTGATTGAGCTGATGATCGTCGTTGCGATCATTGGTGTGTTGGCTTCTATTGCCATACCCCAATATCAGAATTACGTGGGCCGTGCGCAAGCTGCAGAGGCTTTACTGCTACAGCAGGTTTGAGAGCTGATATCGGTTTATATTTTTCTGAGAATGGAAACTTCGTAGGCTATCAAACTGTAAATGGCACCCTTCTTACATCTCCAATACAGCAGGTCAAATTGGTGGTCAGTACATCAGTAGTGTGACCCTCAATGGACAAGCGAGCGGTGGGTTCACAGTTGCATTTGATAATGGTGTTCATAACGGTTCTTCAATGATAATTCAGCCACTAATTAGCAGTGGGACTACTAATGACGCAGTAGCAACTGCTTCCACAAACGGTGGGCAAATTACTGGATGGCGTTGTAGTAGTAGCAGTACTCCTCCCATCGACAATACTTATCTTCCTTCAGCTTGCCGTCCTTAACTTTTTACTTGTTTTCAAAAGGGCCTTCGGGCCCTTTTTATTCCATACTTCCTACGCATTTGTTCTTTACACTGTAAGCCCTGACCTTAAGCGAGGAGCTTACAGTGACGCCCATTAAACTGATTGCCATGAGTGCGCTTGGCGCGCTGCTACTCAATAGCACTGCCTTTGCCCAGCCTGATCATGCCCCGGCTCACGGCGCCCGTGATAAGGGCCAGCCCCAGCAGCATGAATCTAACCGACATGGTCACTCCGGGATGAGCGGGTTGATTTACCGCGCATCAACGAACGTGAACTACGCCAGTTACTGCGCCGACATGATGCACCGCGAGCCGAAGCGTTACCGCCAGGTATTCAACGTAATCTTGAGCGTGGCAAACCCTTGCCTCCCGGTATCGCCAAGCGTTTTGATGGCCCGCTAGCGTCTCAGTTGCCCGACTACCCAGGCTATGAGTGGGAGCGTGTTGGCGCTGATGTGGTGTTAATCGAAGCAGCCACGCGCATCGTTGTGGATGTTTTGGTAGACGTATTGCGCTAACCACTACCGCTGGAAGTCGGTTTGACTCGAAAATTACATCTCGGCGGCTTATGGTAGAGACTCATAGCATCATCGCGTTCTAAAGGGAGATTCAATGAGCGACCATACACTAGCCGCGCGTCTTGAAATTACTATCGCTATTGCTGAAGAAGCGGGGCAGATGATAATCAAGGCGCGGGAGCAGCAGGACTTTGCCCAGCGCTTAAAAAGGATAACGAACTGGTCACCGATGTGGATGTGGCCGTGGACAAGTTGATTAGTCAGCGCCTGGAGGAGCACTTCCCCGGAGAAGCGCGGCTGAGTGAAGAGCTCGCCCCGAGAGCGCTTTACATGAAACGGCGCCAAAACTGTGGGTGGTGGATCCCATTGATGGCACGGTTAATTTCGCTCAAGGGCTTCGCCATGTAGCGGTCTCCATTGGCTGGATGGAAGCGGGCGTCGCCAAGGTGGGCGTTGTGCATGCGCCGTTTTTGGGGGAGACCTTCAGTGCTGCTGAGGGCACTGGAGCTTATTGTAACGGTAAATCCATACAGCCCAGCAGTGCAGATTCACTGGCGCACACCTTGGTCGGCACAGGGTTCCCATATCGTAAAGAGGAGCGTAAACAGCTTTTGAAGCGGTTGGAAGCCGTGTTATTTGAGTGCCAGGACGTTCGTCGCAATGGCGCAGCAGCGCTCGATTTGTGCGATGTCGCCTGCGGCCGCCTGGATGCTTATTACGAAAGTGTCTCGCCCTGGGATTTTGTTGCAGGCTGGGTTATTGCCCGGGAAGCCGGCGCACGAGTAGGGCACCTATACCCAGTGCCTTCAGCGGTGCCAGAAGATATTTACCCTGATCATTTAATCGTAACGGCCCCGGTGTATATGATGCCATGGCCTATTTATTGCTTGAGGCAGACCAACGCAAGCCATAAAGGGCGATGAGCGTTATGGCGGTGTGTGACAAATACTTGAAAAGAAAGCGCTATAAGGGCTTTTCATTTATGCAAGAAACCGCTAGTATACGCACCGTCTTGAGGCAAAGATGTAGCGGCCAATAAAGACAGCGGAGCGTGGCGCAGCTTGGTAGCGCGTTGCAATGGGGTTGCAAAGGTCGCAGGTTCGAATCCTGTCGCTCCGACCAAGAATATATAAAACGGTCACTATAGCAAATTGCTATAGTGGCCTTTTTGTTGGGTAAATTTTAGGGAGCAAATAGGTAGCTGTAAGCGAACGCCGTATTTGGCACTAGGCTTTGTCTGAAAACGTGAATTTGCTATTGTTTTCTATGCAGCAGTTGCATAGGTGAAGTATGGCAGGACGTTACGAAATCTCTGATCAGGGCTGGGAGCTCATCAAAGACATTGTGGTATCGCCAGCGAAAGCAATTGGGCGCCCACGCCGTGATGACCGCCAAATGCTAAACGGCATTTTTGGATCCTTTGCTCAGGGGCTAAGTGGCGTGATTTACCCGACCGTTACGGCCCTTGGAAAACGGTTTATGACCGATTCCGGCAATGGCGCGATGATGGCACTTTTGAAGCGATATTAACGCGCTTACAGCTACGTTTGCGTGAAGATGGCTTGATGGATCTGGATACATGGATGATTGATTCAACCTCAATTCGTGCCACACGCGCCGCCTCTGGAGGTGGCAAAAGGAGGGCAGCGAGAACCCGTAGATCATGCATTGGGACGTAGTCGAGGCGGGTTAACGACCAAAATTCATATGGTCTTTGATCGAAACGGCTGGCCATTGGCGTTTACGTTATCACCAGGACAGCAGTCGGATACGCAGCACTTCATTTCCACTCTGGAACGTATCCGTTTGCCTGGTTTGTCAGGGCGCCCTCGAACTCGCTGCCGGTTTATCGTGGGAGATAAGGGCTACGACAGTGATTTTCTTCGCCGTTACTGTGATGGGCGCGGCATAAAGCCGATTATTGCCAGCCGAAAGATGCAACGTAAATCACGCCCCGGATTGCCACGCGGCTTTGAGAAGCCCAAATATCGAGAAAGAAATATCATTGAGCGCTGCATTGGCTGGGTTAAAGAACTTCGCCATATTTGCACTCGCTACGATAAGCTCGAAAGCAGCTTCAATGCGATGGTATGCCTAGGGTGCATAGATCGCAGCTTGCGAGCTAACCTTTCAGACAAAGCCTAGGAAATGTCAGCTAACTGCACCCTTGAATAGCTCACCGATTCCATATTTCAGTGCTTCTTGGCCGGTCACTGGTCCTGCTGACCTGATAGCTTGTATTAACCTGTCTAGCCCTTTAGGCTTATTGAGTTCTTTGAGCACCTCTGCTCCCACAGGCGTTAGTATTAGGTGGGTATTTGCGTAACTTCTACCCCTCCCAGCTCGCGTGATTGTCCCCATCGATATTCCGGTTTGAGATCGCGATTTTTGATAAGACCAGCGTCGTAGATTTCGTCCATGTGGTAGACAAATTTTAGATATTCATTCTCGCTTGCTGCTTGAACATCATCGCCTACAAACTGTTTGTAGAGTTGGCCTAGCCGGGTGCCTACATACTCACCTTCCCCAATAGCTGCAAGAATCTGTTGGACTAACGCTGGTTGCAACATAGGTAATGCTCCTTGATATGTAGGCATCTAAAACGACCCCGCTGGCTCGGCTTCTACATCCCAGCTGAAGATCAGCACCTCTTTGGCGTCTGAGCCTTTGCCGCCGACGGGTTAGTGTATGTCGGTGGTTTCGATGTGGTAGCCAGTTAAAGATCCGGCGGATGTCTGGGTGGTCTTTGAGGCTGATGATGGCCTTGCCTTTGAGCTTTGGCAACATGCTTGCCATTTCCTCGTACTACTCTATGTCAAAGGGTGCCCTATATCCTTCTGTCTGCCAGTAGGGTGGATCCATATAAAGAGAGTGTGTGGGTGGTCATAGCGTTCGATGCAGCCCTGCCAGCTTAGGTGCTCTATAAAGGTGCTTGATAGGCGAAGGTGTGTAGTGGGCCGCTTAGAGCGACTCCTCTAAGTGCAGCGGGTTTAAGCCCGGTGGTGGCAGTGCCAAACGTTTGGCCTTCTATGCGGGCACTAAAGGCGTTTTGCTGTAGGTAATGAAGCGGGCTTCAACGCCGGTAGCCCCACCCCAGGCAGTCACTCGCCTGCTGCGCAAACCGCATCAATGATGGCTATCCGCCTCACACAACAAGAGCACCCGCTGCGGTGAATGCACCCAAACACATAGTGCGTGTAAGCGACGTGCTCAGTCGCGTGCATTGCGGTGTGTACCTGGAAAGCCAAACCGAAGTGCCTCTATGGATGAGCTTAGAAAAGAGCTGCAAGAGGCAATTTAAGCAGGCAAGCGCGTTCAAGTGCGTTAGTGTTCGAACGATTCTTGTTGACATGAAAAATACTAGCGCGCACTGTTGTCCCGCGTCCTAGGACGCGGGACAAGGTAAGGTGGGTGAAAATGAAAAGTCAAGATATTGGTTTGCTGTTCAAGCTAGTGTCGCTTAGGCATCAGGAGGCTGCGTTAAGCGGCCACCAACATATAGGGAAGGCGCTGCTGTCGCTTCCCGATGGCTGGCAAGACTGGGAATTATCAGTAGACGATACACAACACGATGATGAAGGCTTGTGGCGTTATGAAGAAGAGCGACTTAAGGAGTGTTACAGCGTAAGAGCTCTGGCAGCTGAAACGGGGATAAGCAAAAGCCAAATCAGCCTATCGCTAAATCGCTGCATCGAGGTTGGCCTCGTGCGAAAAGATCGCAAAACCGGCGTGCCGCGTGCAAATGCCAGAGCCCTATTTGATTTTATTGTTCATGGTCTGCGCTACGTATTCCCAGCTAGGCCTGGTGAAATTACGCGTGGAATTGCCTCCACTTTTGCAGCACCGGTGTTAAAAGGCCAGCTTTACAGTGCGGGTGAGTTGCTATTGGTTTGGCCTGACCCGCGAGGCAATAGTAAAGGTCAGGCGGTAGAGCCGTTGTTCAAAACGGCCACTTACGCTGTACGGCGTGATAAAGAACTTTATGCGATGTTAGCGTTGGTAGATGCCATACGTTTGGGCCATCCCCGTGAAAGCAAAGTGGCCGCAGAACAGCTCTCGCAACATCTGATGACTGATGAAAGGAGCCAATAATGAGCCTGTTTGATGATCAGCGCGCGATGCTGCGCCAAATCGCCCAGGCACTAGGGCTAGTGCTACGCGAACAAGTCGCCTTTGTTGGAGGGTGTACGACAGGGCTGCTACTGACCGACCCATTTACTCGCGAGCAAGTGCGTAGCACCGACGATGTAGATCTGATTATCAGTGTCATGACGTATGCCAGCCTCCAACAATTCAAGGAGACGTTGAAAGCGCATGGCTTCAAAGAGCCTTCCCCGATAGACGAGGACATGCCCATCTGTGCTATGAAACTGGGAGAGTTACGGGTAGACCTGATGCCAGATAACGCAGAGGTGCTGGGTTTTAGCAACCGCTGGTACCGCCAGGCGTTGGAATGTGCTGAGTCAATATCACTAGGTGATGACCTGATGATTCGCGTGGTCAGCCCACCGCTTTTGTGGCGACCAAATTAGAGGCTTATAAAGGTCGCGGCAATAACGACCCATTAGAGAGTCACGATCTCGAAGATATCCTCAATCTCGTAGATGGTAGGCCAGAACTTTTGGACGAAATACGCTTAGTTGACGCTGCGCTTCAAGATTACATCGCAAAGGAGCTGTCTCAACTTCTTGAAGATGAGAACTTTGCCTATGCCGTTCAAAGCCAAGCAAGGGATCCTGGCCGTGAAGAAGTACTCTTTGAGCGGTTAGAGATGCTAGCTGGGGAGCGGCGTTAATGCAGGCTAGCTGGTTCAGCCGCCAAGGTGTGAGAGAGAACGCAACAGCGATGCAGCGGCAGTGATACAGCTTGAGCACACTATTTTAGCAGTGCTGGTAGACGCCGCAGAAAAAGGCCCTAATGGCGCAGAACTTGCTCGCCACTGGGCTAATGTCTCGGCTCAGGAGCTCTTGCAAATTTCTAATAGCGCATCGTCTGAAATGATAAGATATCTTAAAGAAGAGCAGCAGCGTCTGCGGCACACTTTTCTTCATGATATTGTCAGCTACTGCATGATTGCACTCGACCTTGAAACGCTCGAAGTGCAGCTTTGGCACTGTGGTGACTGCTTAGTGGGCGTTCAGCATGGAGAGGAGATACGCTGGCTGGCAACGCCCCATAGTCTAGCCATGCAGCCAGACTTATCGCCTCTGGGCAACAATGATGAATATCTAGCGCGTCAGCAACGTTTGACGCGATGCTTGAATGCCAGGAGAGTCAGGGCGGTCTCAATGAACAAGCGCAACACCTAACCTATCAGGTAGGGTATTGCCATGACTTATTGTTACCACCATCTTTCTGCTGAAGATCGAGCTGCCATCATGCTGATGCAGGGTCACCTCTCGATTCGTGCCATCGCGTGTCAGTTGGGACGTGCCCCAGAACGATTTCGCGAACTGGTGCGCCATACTGTTAGACCTGACAGAGCGCATGACGACAGTCTCGCTGGTTACCGAGCCCGACTGACCCGCTGTCGGCCTCGACGTTGAAGCTGCCTCTCGATGGTGAGCTGTTCGAACTGGTGGCCTACCTGCTGCGCAAGTACTGGTCACCCGAGCAAATAGCCCGCACACTGAAGCGTATGTTTCCTGATAACACTGACCACCACGTCTCGCACGAAGCCATCTACAATGCGCTCTACCTCATGCCGCGCGGCTCGCTCAAGAAGGAACTGATTGCCTGTTTGCGCCAGGGTAACGGTAAACGTCGCCCTCGCAGCCGTGGCAGGATAGTCGACAACAGATTCCAGACTTGGTCAGCATCCATCTGCGGCCCCTGAGATCGAAGACCGCCTGATGCCTGGCCATTGGGAGGGTGACCTCATCATCGGTGCCAACAACTGCTCTGCCGTCGGTACGTTGGTAGAGCGAACCACGCGTTTAGTGATCCTGGCGAAAGTGGACGGCACTACGGCCACAGCAGCGGCCATCGGCTTCAGCGATAAGCTCAATGAGGTGCCGCACTCCCTCCGTCTGTCGATGACCTATGACCAGGGCAAAGAGATGGTGAAGCATGCCGAGATCACTCAGAAGACGGGGACAGCGATCTACTTTGCCGACCCGCATAGCCCATGGCAGCGGGGTTCCAATGAGAACACCAACGGGCTGTTGAGACAGTACCTGCCGAAGGGCACGGATCTGTCGGTCTACAGTCAGGAAGAACTCGACGAAATCGCTGACTCACTCAATACACGGCCACGCAAGACACTGGACTGGCGCACGCCGCTGGAAGTCTACGCCGAGGTGATCAAGAAATCCGTCGCCGATCCGAGCACTATTCAATAGCGTTGCACTTGGAACTTGAGGCCGCCCTCTTAAAAGCAACTTACCCCGCTCTAAACCCTTCATGATGCGGCCAAGTGGCCGTAATTCGCCAACTTCTCAATATTGTGCACCAAGCAGTAGAGCTGCCACTGACCTTGCACTTTTTTCTTACCCCGAAGGCTGAAGCGGTTCAGTCTTTTCGTTGTGCCAATGTTGCCGAAGACGAACTCCACGACTGACATACGGTGGCTGAAAATTTCTTTGTCCTTGGGGATATCGATTCGGTGCTTCATCCAGTCGGTATAATTGGGTAAGCGTTTGTTCTCGACAATAAAGATACTTGCCGTCCCGCGTCGTTGCGATGATCGGCCGAGCTCGGGTTCTCCATATAGCGGTATTTCTTTCGGCAATGCCAACATGGCGGCCTCAAGTTCCAAGTGCAACACTATTGAATAGTGCTCGGGCCGGCGACGGTTTTCTTGAGCACTTCGGCGTAAACTTCCAGCGGCGTTCGCCAGTCCAGTGTCTTGCGTGGTCGTGTATTCAGTGAGTCGGCTATCGCGTCGAGCTCTTCCTGACTGTAGACCGACAGATCCGTGCCCTTCGGCAGGTACTGCCTCAACAACCCATTGGTGTTCTCATTGGAACCCCGCTGCCATGGGCTATGCGGGTCGGCAAAGTAGATCGCTGTTCCCGTCTTCTGAGTGATCTCGGCATGCTTCACCATCTCTTTGCCCTGGTCATAGGTCATGGACAAGCGCAGGGAGCGTGGCACCTCATTGAGCTTGTCGCTGAAGCCGACAGCCGCTGCTGTAGCGGTGGTGCCATCTACTTTCGCCAGGATCACTAAACGCGTCGTGCGCTCCACCAATGTACCAACGGCAGAACGATTGTTAGCGCCAATGATGAGATCTCCCTCCCAGTGGCCGGGCATCAGGCGGTCTTCGATCTCTGGAGGCCGCAGGTGGATGCTCACCAAGTCTGGAATCTGTTGTCGACTATCCTTGCCATGGCTGCGAGGGCGTCGTTTACCTTTCCCCCTGGCGCAAACAGGCAATCAGTTCCTTCTTGAGCGAGCCGCGCGGCATGAGGTAGAGCGCATTGTAGATGGCTTCATGTGAGACTTGGCGGTCAGTGTTATCAGGAAACATACGCTTCAGTGTGCGGGCTATTTGCTCGGGTGACCAGTACTTGCGCAGCAGGTAGGCCACCAGTTCGAACAGCTCACCATCGAGAGGCAGCTTCGGGCTACGGCGAGGCCGACAGCGGGTCAGTCGGGCTCGATATCCAGCGAGACTGGCGTCATATGCTCTGTCAGGTCTAACAGTATGGCGCACCAGTTCTCGCGAAATCGTTCTGGGGCCACGTCCCAACTGACACGCGATGGCACGAATCGAGAGGTGACCCTGCATCAGCATGATGGCGGCTCGATCTTCAGCAGAAAGATGGTGGTAACAATAAGTCATGGCAATACCCTACCTGATAGGTTAGGTGTTGCGCTTGTTCATTGAGACTGCCCTCCTAGGTTTTGGTAGGATCGGGAAAAACATACGAGGAGTGATCACCATGCCGCGCTTCAAGCTCTATAACCACGACCAGAACGCCATGGCGGTGATCAACTACCAAGATCAGTTCCAGCCAGGCACCTTTGACCACGCAGTGCACTATCTGATCGAGCACAATCTCAACTTGTCTGTTTTTCATCTCAAGTACCGCAACGACGGGGCAGGTCGGTTGGCCTATGATCCAGACATCTTGATTAATATCCTGTTCGCCTGTTCGCCTGTTCGCCTGTTCGCCTGTTCGCCTGTTCGCCTGTTCGCCTGTTCGCCTGTTCGCCTGTTCGAAAGACATCACCTCCAACCCTGAGAAGCGCTGTTCGAACAAGTGCCACTGGTGTGTCATGAACAAGGCTTACTGGGCTACCAACACCGAGTCGATAGCCCGAAGGGCAAAGAAATTACAGCCATCGTATGTCAGTCGTGGAGCCCGTCTGCGGCAACATTGGCACAACGAAAAGACTGAACCGCTTCAGCCTTCGGGGTAAGAAAAAGTGCAAGGTCAGTGGCAGCTCTACTGCTTGGTGCACAATATTGAGAAGTTGGCGAATTATGGCCACTTGGCCGCGTCATGAAGGGTTTAGAGCGGGGTAAGTTGCTTTGTAAGAGCAAAAGACCGTCTTCAACAAGCTTTAGCTGGGCGCCCAAGTGGCTAAATGCAGATATTAAGATTATTCAGCCAGATGGCCGGCTGAGTAAGTAAATTAGGACGAGAGGCGGTGGAGACGGCTTGAAATCGGGTTTTTCTACAGCCTCGTTAGCCTTCTTTCGATAATTAATGGAGTTATCATGGAATTTAAGAATACTGATGTCGGTAGCATTTTACGTATTAGACGTAATTTAACCATACCAGAGGTTGGTTCACAGAGTGCCGAATGCTGTGGGAGAATTTACGAGAAAGCAGAAGAAATAGGGGCGTGTGTTGTTGGCCCTTGGCACTTTATTTCGCACGGGCTCCCAAAAGATATTGAAACTAGTTTTACAGTAGATTTTTGCCTTCCTGTTTCAGGAATCAAAAAGTACCAAGTGGTGATGACATAGAACTAGACTCACTCGGTGACTTTTACTGCGCAAGTCGTACTTTTGTAGGTAGTTTGCATCAATTATTCGAGATGGGTTATCAACCACTTATAGAAGAAATTAACGCAGTAAACGGGGAATATTCTGGGAGAGCCGAGAGGTTTACCATACATGGGAAGGGCCAGAATCAGAAAATAATGTCGTGGAAATCCAGTTTGGCCTAGCTTCAACTCCAAAAGGCTAACAAAGCGTTTAAGACGGATTCACACGCTGGCATTTTCAGTTTGAATCAGCTTTAGTGTTTACGGCACAATGGGTTAGGTTGGTGGTAGCGTTGTTCACCACTCAACGTGGCGTTGAGCCTGTAGAAAAAAACCGCTGACGGCTAAGTTTTAGTAGGATCGAGAAAACAAACGAGGAGTGGTCAGCATGCCGTGCTTCAAGGCTTATAACTACGATCAGAACGCCATGGTGGTGATCAACTACCAGGATCAGCTCCAGCCAGGCACCTTTGAACACGCTGTGCACTACCTGATTGAGCACAAGCTCGACTTCTCCGTTTTCCATCCCAAGTACCGCAACGATGCGGCCGGTCGGCTGGCCTATGATCCGGCTATCCTGCTTAAGATTATCTTGTTTGCCTACTCGAAAGGTATTACCTCTAGCCGTGAGATGCAGTGGAGCTGCGAGACCAATATTATTTTCAAAGCTCTTTCCTGCGATACCGTTCCCCACTTCACCACACTGGCAAGCTTCGTCAGTCGGCATGCCGATGAGATTGAAGCGCTGTTCGAACAAGTGCTGCTGGTGTGCCATGAACAAGGCTTACTGGGCAACGAACTCTTTGCCATTGACGGCTGCAAGATGTCCTCTGATGCCTCCAAAGAGTGGTCTGGCACGTTTAAAGAATTGGGCGAGAAGCGGGAGAAGCTGAGAGGCCTGATTCGGCATCACCTCCTGGAGCACTACGCACGTGATAAAGCCGAGACTGAAGCCGATCTGGATCGGGATATCCGCCGGGCCAAGACGATTCTCTCGCTAGATACCGCCATGAACAAAGTGGATCGTTTCCTAAAGACGCACAGCCCAAGGATGGGCCGGGGAAGCGAATCAAGGAAGTGAAGAGCAATCTGACCGATAACGAAAGCGCTAAAATGACGACGAGCAAGGGCACGATCCAGGGCTATAACGGCGTAGCCACGGTGGATAAAAATACCAGATTGTCATTGATGCCCAGGCCTTTGGCGAAGGCCAAGAGCACCACACTTTGCAGCCCGTACTGGAAACGGTCGAAGCCCGTTTTAAGAAGCTGGGGATTGCGGAAAACATCTATCAGAAAGGCTCCGCCGTCACCGCAGATACAGGCTTTGCCAATGAAGCTAATATGAAGTACCTGCACGAGCAACAGATCAATGGCTACATCCCTGATAACCAGTTCCGCAGCCGAGATCCGAAGTTCGCCAACCAGAAAGACAAATACGGCAAGCGCCATCAGAACCTGCCGGACAAAGGCTGGCGAGAGACGACGCCAGCCAGCGCGTTCCAGTTTGATCCGGTAGCGCTAACGTGTATCTGCCCAACCGGCGAAAAACTGTCCTATCGCGGGCAACGGGAAACCGACAATGGCCAGATACGGGTGCACTTCGAAGGGCGTTTACTGCAATGCCGGCATTGCCCAAAGAAATACCGATGCATGTAGAACCCAAGCTCGGCTGACCATCGCCACGGTGCCGGCCGACAAGTGTCTTTGTTATCGAGATCAAACGCTTACCCAACTACACCGACTGGATGAAACACCGAGTTGATAGCCCGAAGGGCAAAGAAATTACAGCCATCGCATGTCAGTCGTAGAGCCGGTATTCGGCAACATTGGCACGACGAAAAGACTTAACCGCTTCAGTCTGCGGGGCAAGAAGAAAGTACAGGGCCAGTGGCAGCTTTACTGCCTAGTGCACAATATTGAGAAGTTAGCGAATTATGGCCATTTGGCCGCGTCATGAAAGGCGAGGAGCGAGATATGTCGCTTCATAAGAGCAAAATAGCTCTCTTAACTGGCATTAGACGTGCACTTTAGTGGCTGAATGCCGATATTAATATTATCCGGCCAGATGGCTGGCTGGATAAATAAATTAGGATGGCAGGCGGTGGAGACGACTCAAAATCGGGTTTTTCTACAGCCTCGTTAGGCATCAAAGGCAGCCTCCACACGGCGCCTGCCTGTAATCAACGTGGATACAGCATAACCGGACTGGGATACGAGATATGTTTAATCACGTAATGATTGGCTCCAACGACATTGAACGCTCGAAGAATTTTTACGACGCCGTACTTGGAACACTTGGTGTAGGTGAGCCACTGCGCAATAAAGCAGGCTCCGTTCATACCCGGCTCTTCTATCGCCATGACGGGAATAGCTTTTGTGTCCTGGATTCATAGAATAACCGCAGCACTTTGGATCACACAGTAGAGGAAGGAGGGTCAGCGCCGGTACCCTCTCGACTTTACCGACCAAAGTGAAGCAGAGCATGGGATACCGACAGCTGACCCAGACCCAACGATACCAAATTTTTGCCTATCTTGAGACCGGCATCAGCCAGCGACAGATCGCCAAGGCCATTGGCGTCCACAGCAGCACCATTAGCCGCGAGATAAAGCGTAACGGTCTGACCAGTGGCTATGCGCCTGAACAGGCCCAATTGGCAAGTGATCAGCGCCGACGTAGCGCCTGGAAAGTGACAAAGCGACTGCCAAGCCTGATTCGCTGGGTCACTGGCCAATTGATGGACGAATGGAGCCCTCAACAAATCAGCGGTTTTATGGCCAATGCCAACGGGGTTTGCGTGAGCCATCAGTGGATCTACGCATTAATCTGGGACGACAAGCAGCACGGCGGAACCTTATGGAAACGGCTCCGACTGCCACGCCAACGGCGCTATCAGCGCCAATTGGCTAAGCGGGCGGGGTTAGGCAAGATCCCGCATCGGGTCGGTATTGAACAGCGCCCTGCCGAGGTGGGAGAACGGCGCCATATCGGGCATTGGGAAGGCGATACGGTACTCAAGGGCCACAAAGAATCCGGATTGGTGACGCTGGTCGAAAGGCGCAGTGGCTATCTCTTGGCAGCGCGGCTGCCAATGATCACCGCCACCAGAACGGCTCAGGCGATGACGCGGTTATTGGCACCACGCCGTGGGGCTGCACACCATCACTTTGGATAATGGGTTGGAATTCGCCGAGCACAGGAAAGTAGCCAAGGCCGTCTCGGCAAAGACCTATTTTGCGACCCGTACTGCTCATGCCAGCGTGGTACCAATGAAAACACCAATGGCCTGATTAGGCAGTATTTTCCTAAAGGTACTGACTTCCGAAAAGTGACCGATGCCGAGCTACGAAGAGTCGTCAATAAGCTAAACGATAGACCAAGAAAGCGGCTGGGATACCGAACCCCAGCCCAGGTGTTCTTAGGTGAATACTCAGGAGCACTAGAAACCGCAGGTGCTGCACTTATTAGTTGAATTCAGGGTCACAGAGCCAATAAACGACAAAGAGGCAACTCCCGCAAACGGAGGCACCATTGCCTTCAAATGCAGTTCACCCGATCAGGTTAAAGCATTTCATGACACAGCGATTGCACATGGCGGAGAGTCGATCGAAGATCCACCGGGTTTGCGTGAGAGCGACGTGGGAGCAATGTATCTTGCCTATGTGCGTGATCCTGATGGCAATAAACTTTGCGCAATCTTCCGCGCAAAATAGCACGATGTTGGCATGGCAAATTGATGCCTAACTCAAGCGTTAGCTGCTACAGCGTCCTTGTATATCTGCGGTGTGAGTAAAAAAAAGGAATAATTTATACTCATGGATGAGTTTGAATTCGACGAAGCCAAAAGTCAGGCCAATCTGGATAAGTGCGGTATTGTTTTTGTTGCTGGCCAAGGGCTGTGAAAGATCCATACCTGCTGGAGATCCGCGCAAAATCAGAGGATGAGCAGAAGTTTTGTTGATAGGCAAGAGTGGTGAAAAGCACTGGTCGGCTGTTGCCACATATAGGAATGCACATATTCGTCTGATTTCAGTCAGGCGTTCCCGAAAGAATGAGGTTGAGCTCTATGAAAGCTAAAGACTTCGACAAAAATTTGAGGAAGGTCAGGAAGACATTGTTGATGACCTGGTGGATCTGTCCTCTGGTCGCCGCGTTAATCAGGAACAAAAACGAATCAATGTCGATTTTCCGGCTTGCGAGTCGTTGGATCGTGAGGCTGCGCGCATTGGCGTTACCCGCCAATCGATCATCAAGGTGTGGCTGGTGGAGCGCGTCTTCAGGCAGAATCTGCTAACAAGCCACTTAATGATGAGGAGCCCGTCTTCAACAAGCTTTAGCTGGGCGCTCAAGTGGCTAAATGCTGATATTAAGATTACTCAGCCAGATGGCCAGCTGGGTAAATGAATTAGGACAACAGGCGGTGGAAACGGCTCGAAATCGGGTTTTTCTACAGCCTCGTTAGAAATACGAGGACACGCTATGACGCTTGAAATCTGGGTAACCTTTGTATCAGTAGTTTTTATCTTTGCCATTATTCCGGGGCCGACTGTGATTTTGGTGCTAGGGCAAGCAATCAGTCACGGAAAGAGATCAGTCCTTCCATTGGTTTCAGGTGTTTTACTCGGTGACTTTGTGGCAATGACGTTATCGTTGATTGGGCTAGGAGCCGTCTTGGCAACCTCAGCGACGCTATTTTTGATTCTCAAATGGTTTGGTGTCGGATATTTGGTTTATCTAGGTATTAAGACTTGGCGAGAGTTGCCCGAACACAGTTTGCCAACGATGACCGCATCGACCATGTCAACGTCAAATATGTTCAGGTCTTCCTTTCTGGTTACAGCTCTTAACCCAAAGGATATTGTCTTTTGTGGCCTTCTTGCCTCAGTTTGTTAATCCCGAGGTTTCGGCAATTCCACAGCTGCTGGTATTAATGGTGACTTTCCTCGGCGTTGTATCCATAACCATTACATCATTTGCGCTCTTTGCTGGTGTTGTGCGTAATAGAATACAAAGTTTCAAAGCTCGAAAGAGGCTTAACAAATTGGGTGGTGGCGCTTTGTTTGGCGCTGCTGCATTTACGTCAACGATGCAGCGTAGTTGAAGAATTCTAACCAGGCCATACACCGGATGCCAAATTCTTCGCTTTGCTACGTTTTGTCACTGGTAATGGCAGCGTTGGGCCTCATTGAGTCACACCATTATCCCATCACACTCGCTGCGCTAGGGGGGAACATTGAGTCAATATCGACTTCACTACTTTCCAGAGTCAGGCAATAGCTACAAGTTGGCACTGATGCTCACACTATGCGATCAGACATTCGAGCCGATATGGACAGACTTTGCATCAAGGGTCACCTGGACAGCCGAGTGGCGCGCCAACGTCAACCCCATGGGTGAGATACCTGTTCTTGAGGAAGACGGCGTCAAGCTCACGCAGACAGGACTAATTGCTTATCAGGCTATCGAAAGAATTCGGCCGTTTTGGCTCCCTGAATGAAAGCGAGGAGTATGAAATCCTGCGTTGGCTCTTCTGGGACAACCAGAAACTCTCAGGCTTTATGGCGACATATCGCTTTCTCCGGACATTTACCGAGCGGCCCAACAAGGACGTGCTTGCTTTTCTACGCAGGCGTATTGATGACTTCCTCAGTGTCCTGGAGAAGCAAGTATCATCTCAGCCGTTTGTAGCCAGCGAACGCGCGACCATCGTGGATATTTCGATGTGCGCTTACTTGTCGTACCCAAGCGATGAAACTGGTTATGACCTTGCCGCGAGCCATCCCAAAGTTCACGAGTGGCTAGGACGAATCTCGAAACTTCCCAATTGGAAGTCGCAATATGATCTTTGCCTGGCAAACGCTTGCATCGCTTCGTCTAGTATACGGCGTGTGGCGGACAAACTATTGCTTGCGATCGCAATTATGACGAGGTTGCAAATGGATAGCCCAACAATGCCATGCAGGGCGACGTGCTAGGCTCTGTCTGAAAACTGGCTGCGTTCGACCATACGGCGTTAAAAATCGGCTCAAAGTACTCATTTACAACACGTAAACTCCGTCTTTTCATCAATTTTTGCCTTGTCTGGCCTTCGCTCGCCGACTTTTCAGACAAAGCCTAGGGCGCACGCGCCTGATGGCAGACATTAAACGCTCAGGAGGAGTAGTGGAAGACATAGAAAAAATCCTCGGCTTTATTGTTGAGATTGAAAAGCTAAAAGACGTGTATCGAAAAACAAAGCCGGTGGGCCTTGATCGATTCGAAAACTCAGCAGAACACAGTTGGCATGTATGCCTTACTGCCTTGATGTTGAAAGACTTCGCTAATGAAAAGATAGATATTAATCGTGTTATTAAGATGCTTCTTATTCATGATCTTGGTGAGATTGATGCTGGCGATACCATTATTTACGCAAACGAGACGAGCGAAAATAAAGCCAAAGAAGCGGCAGGTATTGGTCGGCTCTTAAACATCTTGCCTGCTGAAATGGCCGATGAATTCTTGGCGCTATGGCATGAGTTTGAGGCCGGGGAAACGGCGGACTCTTCCTTTGCTAAAGCCATAGATAGGGTGCCACCTTTGCTTCATAACATTCATGGCGGAGGTCATAGTTGGAAAGCACATGGGATCACAAAAGAAAAGGTGTTCTCAGTGAATCAGCGAATAGAGGCAGGCAGCAAAGAGCTTTGGTCTGTTATGCATAATAAGCTAGAGGACGCCGTTCATGCCGGCATACTTAAATAAAGCATTTAACCAAGCATTGCAGCGGACAAACCGCTGAATGTGGCATTAGAATTCAAGGAGGTTTTAGTGAAGTGTTTGGTTGTGGTATCACACCTTTAGAGGATAGTTTATGTCATTACTTAGCGGCTCAGACAGTTGAGCACTTAACCTTAAATGGCTATCAAATTACTCTTCTTGATCTGTATAAAAATAACTTTGAACCAGTGCTAACTCAGCAGGAAAGAGAAAGTTATTATCAAGAAAATTTTAATGACGATTTGCTTGTAAATGAAATTGAGCAATCAAAACAGGCCGAGTCATTGGTGTTGGTGTTCCCTACATGGTGGTTTGGCTTCCCAGCAATTTTAAAAGGGTGGTTTGATCGAGTATGGGCGCCGGGGCATGCATATAATCATGCATCTGATTTAGGGGCTATTACTCCACTTTTAGACAACTTGAACGAAGTGAAAGTTATTACCACCCTTGGTTCACCTTGGTGGGTAGACAAGTTAGTGCTGGGGGAACCAGTAAAGCGGGTGCTAAAAACTGCTCTGCTAGGTGCATGTACAAAACGCTGCAAGTTCAATATGTTGTCACTGTATAATAGCGAAAGAGCATCAAAAACGTGTTGAATCTTTCGTAAGAAAAATACAAGGTAAATTTTAGTGGTAATAAAAATTCTAACAAGGCAAATGCACTCGGAGGGGGAAAAGTCGCCGATCGTTCCTCGCTCTGCTTTTGCCTGTCGGTGATTTTCGGAGTAAGCCAAGGGAGGGGTTGTGCACCTAGTCTTGTTCGACATAGACGGAACGCTGGTTGAGTCATATGATTTTGATACGGAGTGCTTCCAAGCAGCTATCAAGGCTGTATTGGGTATCTCCATAGGGCCTGACTGGAGTCGTTTTCATCACGTAACCGATTCTGGGATTCTCGCAGAGGTGATTGATGAGCTGAATCTTCATAGTGACAGCGAGCGCATCGCTGAGGAGGTAAAGAGCAGTTCCTGAGTCGAGTAGCGGATTACATTTCGTGCCACGATGTATCGCCTATCTCTGGAGCGTATGAATTTATATCGGGGCTCGTCGCACGGCAGAATGTCTCAGTAGCCTTTGCGACTGGGGGCTGGATCGAATCCGCGAGGATGAAACTTGATGCTGCAGGTATTAGCTTCTCGGCTATACCACTGGCCTCGTCCTCGGATCACTATAGTAGAATAGAGATTATGCGGTTGGCCGAAAGGCGCGCTGGCAGTGGTCGTTATGACTCAAGAACCTATTTTGGGGATGGGCCATGGGATCAGAAAGCATCTGAAACTCTGGGCTATAATTTTGTCTCAGTCGGGAATCGTATTAGCAGCCCTCAATTGGTTCGGGATTATACAGAAGCCGATGTGGCCTTGAGGTACATTGGCTTATAGCCAGCGGCTGTACAGCGACCGATTTTCCGCCGCTGCGCTACAGACCGGCGCGCGAGCCGGGCGTTCGGCAGATCGGCCGTTAACCATTCGAATGGAGCTTTCGGATGAGCCAAGCGTCTACCACCCCAGTGATTGAGAACATCCGTGCTCGCTACCGGATGTTTGCGGAACGTGAGGCGCATGCTGTTTCTCCTCTGTATGAGGAACTCGCCTTTCGTGTAGCCGAATCCGACGCACTGCTGCAATTCCTTTCAACTCTGCCACCCACAAAGCAACAGCCGAACCTGCTGTTCGGCGCGGTCAAGCTTCTAATGGGCACAGCGACAGACGCTAACGAGTTCGAACACTGGGTCAGAAGCCGTTCTGAATCCATTCGTGGCGAGATACTGGCTCGAAGTACGCAAACTAATGAGCCCGGCCGGTGTGCCACGATTCTTCCCGTTCTTGCCAGCTTTTCCAGTCCTCTCGCGCTGCTTGAAGTGGGCGCAGCCGCTGGGCTGTGTTTGTTGCCAGACCGATACGGTTACGACTATGGCCGAGTTCGCCTCCTCCCCAGGAGCGAGTGCTCCACCAAAACACCGGTTTTCCCATGTCGTGCGAACGAAGCGACTCCAGTTCCAACTGGCCTCCCGACAGTAGTGTGGCGCGCCGGGATTGATCTCAATCCGCTCAACCTCTCGGATCCGTGTGAGGTAGAGTGGCTGGAGTCGTTAGTGTGGCCCGGACAGGAGGGCAGGCTCGAGCGGTTAGCGGCGGCGATTCGTGTTGGCCAAAAGTCTCCACCGCTAGTGCGCGCAGGGAACCTACTCTATGACCTCCGTCGCTCATCGGAACGGCTCCAAGCGATGCTACCTTGGTGATTTTCCATTCGGCAGTGTTAGCCTATTTGAGTCCTGAAGACCGCGAGAATTTCGCGCAGCTCGTCCAGGAATTGGACGCCGTGTGGATCAGTAACGAAGCCCCGGCGTTTTTCCAAACATCGATGCACTGGCGGCTGCCAACAACCCTAAAGATCGCTTCATTCTCTCAGTCGACGGGAGTCCGGTGGCGTTCACAGGCCCACATGGCCAGTCCATTGATTGGATTACATAATAAAACATCGGATCCGAGCCAAGACCTTGTGCCTTGAGCTCGAATCTCGCGGGCCGAACAATAGCTTGCAGGGGATCGGTGGAGCACCGCCCGTGCTACCGGAGCGTCGCGATCCCGCGGCCCCTGAAGCCTGACGTTGAGGCTGTAGAAAACCCCGCTGACACCTAAGCTTTGGTAGGATCGAGAAAACAGACGAGGAGTGGTCAGCATGCCCCGCTTCAAGACTTATAACTATGATCAGCACGCCATGGTGGTAATCCACTACCAAGATCAGCTCCAACCCTGAGGAGCGCTGTTCGAACAAGTGTCACTGGTGTGTCATGAACAAGGCTTACTGGGCTACCAACAACGAGTCAATAGCCCCAAGGGTAAAGAAATTTACAGTCATCGTATGCCTGCCGTGGAGCCCGTCTTTGGCAACATTGGTACGATGAAAAGACTGAACCGCTCCACTCTTGGGGGCAAGAAGAAAGTACAGGGCCATTGCCAGCTATACTGTCTGGTGCACAATATGAGAAGTTAGTGAATTATGGTCATTTGGCCGCGTCATGAAGGGCTAGGAGCGGGATATGTCGCTTCATAAGAGCAAAATCGCCCTCGTAACTGGCATTAGGCGCGCATCTTAGTGGCTGAATGCTGATATTAATATGCTCCAGCCAGATGACCTGCTGGGTAAATAAATTATGACGACTGGCGGTGGATGTGGCTCGAAATCGGGTTTTTTACAGCCTCGTTAGGCCTCAGAGGAAGCTATCTCTTGCGTGCATTGGACATCATTCAGCGCCTTCACGATCTCTGGAACTCAGGTGCTGTCGACGACATACCGTTGGTCTACTCCTCATCCTTCGTTGCCCATATGCCGAAGGGTTGGTCTCAGTCGACATTCGAAGGGCATGCAGGTGCCAGAGCCATGCTCTTGCGCATTCGGACAGCTTTCCCCGACTGGCGCGAGGAGATTCTCGACACCATCGAGACCGCCGACACGGTTGTCACTCGCTATTGCTCGAGTGGGATCAACACGGGCCCGCTGGACGGCGCTCCACCTACGGGGCGCAAGATCGTCGTCGATGAGATTTCCATCTACCGCATCGCGGATGCCCTCGTACAGGAGCAGTGGTGCCTCGTGGACGACCTGACATTTGCGCGTCAACTAGGCCGCCTTGGGTAGCCTTATAACTACGATCAGAACACCGTGGTGGTGATCAACTACCAAGATCAGCTTCAACCAGACTCCTTCTGAACACGCAGCGCACTGTCTGATCAAGCACAAGCTCGACTTGGTGGTTTTCTATCCAGGGCGATGTGCTTATAGCGTAGTAATGCCACGGCAGGTTTCGCATAATCATGCGCTACCTCACGAACGGCTCACATAAATGTCCAGGCCAATATCCGCGTGATCTTATTTCCTGATTCATCTCGATTTCCCGACTATCAACGGCACCGAGCTTACGAATCAGCTTCTTGGCAGGCTTAACATTGTCAGCTTTTGAGACCAGGCTGCTAAACCAGCGGCATTGAGTTGAATACGCTTGGCTTTCTCTTATTAGCTTTTAAGAAACAGCTGTTCGCCCCCCTTGCACCAAAGTTCTGCCCCAGCCCGCCAAAAATTCAGCGTAGGTGATTGGGTTTTTGCTTTTTGTTCGCCGCGGCTACGCGCAAGGTTATTGAGTTTACGCTGGTTACCTTTAAGTGCTTCATCAAGTGAAGCATGGAAGGGTGGGTTGCATACGCTGACATCAAAGAACTCCCCGGGTTGAATGATCCCTTCAAAAATATGGTTTTTATCGTGTTGCGTGCGCAGCGTGAAGCGATCTTTGAGTGTGGGGTTGTGGTTAATAATCGTGGCGACGTTCTCAAGTGACTGAGTGTTAATGTCACTACCGACACACTCCCAGCCGTAAATTTGGCAGGCCAGTAGCGGGTAGATCCCATTGGCACCCGTCCCTATATCGAGCAGCTTAATGCTGGGCTGTTCATGCCCAAGCCCAATTAAGTCCGCCATGTAATGGATATAGTCGGCTCTGCCTGGGATGGGAGGGCAAAGCGCGCCCTCTGGAATATCCCAATCGACAATGTTGTAGTATCGGTTTAATAACGCGGCGTTGAGCGTTTTTACCGCCAGTGGATCTGCGAAATCGATGGAAAGGGTGCCATGAGCGTTCGGTTTCACATAAGGGGCTAGTGCTGGGTGGCTCTTTACGAGCGCTGGAAAGTCATAGCCTTGGTTGTGTAGATTCTTCGGGTGCAGGCCTTTGCGAACAGGCTTGGCTCGGCTTTTTTTCACTTCGAGGGTGGTTGTTCACAGTATTAGGCCTGAGGCTTGGCGTTCAATTGTCGAGTGGGTTTGGCTTAGTCCGTGATTATAACCTTAATGGTTGTGTTGAGCTTACTCAGCAGTTCGAGGGTGGCGAGAGGAACTCCCTGAAATATGGTAAACCCAGAGATACCAGATGAAGCAAAGCAGTCGCAGTCAGTCGTCGAAGATGTGCTTGGCGATTCAATCGTCGGCATTTATCTTTTCGGCTCTGCCGTTGTTGGTGGTTTAAAGCCTAGCAGCGAC
Source organism: Vreelandella olivaria (assembly GCA_004295565.1). GTDB lineage: Bacteria > Pseudomonadota > Gammaproteobacteria > Pseudomonadales > Halomonadaceae > Vreelandella > Vreelandella olivaria. The sequence goes on from AP019416.1 coordinate 2,162,003, forward strand.
GTAGATATCTTGGTTGCAACCTCTAATCCGCCTGCTTTTATGCAAAGGAAGACCCTGGTTGCTCAATTGATGAGCTTATCCGGCGCGATTGGGAATTCACAAGCCAAAAGGCCATTAGAGCTTACGGTGATAACGGTCTCTGATGTTGTCCCTTGGCAGTTTCCGCCACGGGTCGAGTTTGTATACGGTGAGTGGTTGCGAGAGGAGTTCGAGGCCGGAAACGTCCCGGAGCCAGTCCGCGACCCTGATATTGCTATTGTTCTGAAAAGGTAATTGATAACAGTCTGCCGCTGTATGGAACTGAGGCTGCTAGCCTTTTCGAGCCTGTGCCGCTGATTGATCTCAGAATGGCCATCCGTGACACATTACCCAGTCTCCTGGCGGAGACAGCTGGTGATGAACGTAACGTGGTTCTAACCTTGTCTCGGATGTGGCTGACTGCTGCTACTGGTGATATCGCCCCAAAGGATATAGCGGCGCAGTGGGCGGAAAAGCAAGCGCTTGCTGATTACGCATTGTTATTGCAGTACGCTCGTGAAGGTTACCTCGGGAAGGTTGAAGATCATTGGGAAGAAAATCGGGAGGGCTTCGAAGCGCTTGTCTCTTATATGTACAAGGCAATTGAGGCGTGCCTCGACATATAGGAGCGGGAGAAGCCTAACAATCACAGGCACAGAGACAAATTTTCGCTGCCTTACAAATTTGCCCGTGTTGTAGGCGCTAGAACTAGGTTCGACGGCTATTGTATTAACAAATCGCTATAGTACTTGGCCGAGAGCGGCCAGACGTCCTTTAAATTGTGGCTTCACCTTCATTGCAAGGGCGCTAAACTCTCAGCGTTATATGTATCAATTGGAACGGAGGCATATATGAAGTCCATTGCGACCTCGCTAATGTTTGTCGGCGAGCAAGCCGGGAAGGCCGAAGAGGCAATCAAGTTCTATGCCTCCCTCTTTCCTGGTTCAGAAATCCTCGATATTCAGCGCTACCAAGCGGGTGAGAATGAGCCAGAGGGTTCCACCAAGATGGCTCGCTTTACGATAAACGGTACTGAGTTTCTGGCGCTAGATAGCCACCTTGATCACCAATTTACTTTCACGCCATCGATGTCATTGTATGTTGAGTGTGAATCTACGAGCGAAATTGAAAAGGCTTTTCATGCCCTAGCTGAGGGGGGGCGCCGCGCTAATGCCCTTGGATAACTACGGTTTCAGTAAGCAGTTTGGGTGGTTAAAGGATAGGTATGGCGTTTCTTGGCAGCTCAACCTGTCGAACTAGGGCCTCGGTGCATCAATGCATAATCAAGCTTAGCCTTCGGCTGTCGGACGTTTGAAAGCTCGCGTCGCTTATTTCAGCGTTAAAAATCGACGATCGTCTTATGAAAGAGCATGTAATTAAATCTGTCTCAGAAATTCTCCAGCAGTGGAACCCATTAGGGGATAGTGCCTCATCAATGAGCGACCTTGAGGGTTACCGCTACGAGGCCATGGACATTATTGCCACCGCCACAATAGCCAAGAAACCTGTGAGGGAAGCGGTTGCCCTCGTTTTGTCCCAGGCGTTCAAAATTGAACTGGATTCAGAGGCGCTTACCCACTTCAGCGCGTGCATCGAAAGAGCTATAGCTGACGGTTAGGTGGTTTCCTAAACTGGACACTGGGACGTAGCACAGGCGAGGGTGGCACCGTGAAAATCGATGAAAACAAAGTCGATGATACTGTTTTGGCTCTTCTCTACCTGACATTGCACGATGGTGCTCGCGCGTGGAAGGCTTTTGATTGGGAGTCGATGAATAGGCTTCATGAAAAGGGGTTCATTGCTGATCCTGTCAATAAAGCGAAGTCAGTCGTTTTGACAGAGAAGGGGCTTCATGCATCAGAGCGACTGTTCAATCAGCTTTTCTCCAAGAAGCCGTAACAGTGGCAGGCGTTCAGTTTTAACAAACGGCAGCAGTTCGTTTCGGGCCAAGCGACCTTCCATCGAACGCCTATTTTCCGCTGTACTACGTAAAGGCAGCCGCTGTGTATCGGCGTTATATCTCTTAGGAGCCTTCTATGCATAAAAGTAGACTGCAAACGCTCGTCATAGATTGCGAAACCGATGACCTTGATAGTGACGCTGCGTTCTGGGGGCTGCGCTGGGCTGTAAAGTGCTTGCCCACAATATGGAGCCTGGGGATGAAAACTACCGAGAACTAAAGGTTGATCCAACACAACCACAGATACTTGTTCAGAAAGTTAACCATCCGAGTCGCGTCCATCTCGATATAGAAACGGATAACATCGAGGCTGAAGTGGCACGACTTGAGCAATTAGGTGCGAAGCAGGTAGGGAAAGTACGTCATTTCACGATATTAGAGGCACCAAGTGGCCAACGTTTTTGCGTTGTTCCGGCACAACGTCCTGACTTCGAAGAAAAGGCAAATATTTGGAGAGAGGGTGATAACAGTGATGCATAACAAAATAGTCCCTTTAGCAGATAATTAGAACCCTTGTAGTGGCTGTTATCGGCCCTTCGAGGCTGGCCCATTCTCTTGGGGAAGTAAATGTTAGCCCCGCCCCTTGTCATTAATTGCGGCGGTGTTGTCGATTTTGATCCGTGGCGAACGACTACTCTATGCAAAACGCATTATTCCGGTGCTACAAGCCGGAACAACGCTGAATTTACACGAGGAAGTCCGTCATGAGTCAGATTGAATCACCGAGAGTTGTCTCCAAAGAGGAGTGGTTTCAGGCACGCAAAGCTCACCTAAAGAACGATAAGGCGCTCACTCGTATGCGTGACCTGGTCGCCCGTGAGCGGCGCGAACTGCCATGGGTAAAGATAGAGAAGGAATACGTCTTCGACACGCTGGAAGGGAAGAAGACGCTTGCCGAGCTATTTGGCGCAAACAGTCAGTTGGTCATTCACCATTTCATGTTCGGCCCTGATTGGAATGCGGGCTGCCCGAGCTGCTCGTTGGAGGCGGATCATGCTGAGGGGCCATCGTCCACCTCGCCAATCACGATGTCAGTTACGTTCGTGTATCCCGCGCGCCGCTGGAAAAGCTGGAAGCCTACCGGAGGCGTATGGGCTGGACAGCCACCTAGGCGTCCTCCCAGGGCAGCGATTTCAATTTTGACTTTCAGGTCTCTTTCGATCGGGAGGATCTTGAGGCTGGTCGGCTCTACTACAATTACCAAGCTATTGAGGATCCGAAATACTTCAGCGAAGAACTGCCCGGCCTTAGCGTTTTCTACAGGGACGAAAGCGGGGCCGTGTTTCACACCTACTCCAGCTACGCCCGTGGCAATGAGGAGGTTATTGGCGCCTTCGTTTATCTCGACATCACGCCGAAGGGTCGCAACGACAAGGAAATCATGGACTGGGTTCGGCGCCACGATGAGTATGACGCGAGCCCGGCAAACGTGAGTTGTCACTCCTAATGATGATGCAGCCAATTCTGACGACAAACAGATTAGTCATGACACCAAGGTCGGCTGAGGAGCTGGAAGCATGCTTGGCGATGGATCGAGACCCAGAAGTGACCCGGTACGTATCCGATTATGGCATGATCCGGATCAACACAGGGCTTTTGTTCTGGATAGGATGCGGCAGCGATATCCACCGGGCCTTGGCTACTGGTCGGTGCGAGAACATGGTGCCAGCGACTTTTAGGCTGGATACTCTTGATTCCCTATGAGGCGGTACGCGATGAGGTCGAAATCGGATGGCGCTTTACTCGTGCAAGTTGGGGGCAGGGATTCGCTACCGAAGCGGCAGCCGCCGTTCTGGAACACGCCTTTGACAGTGTTTACTTAACGGAGGTCGTCGCAGACATAAATCCAATGAATTTTTCATCAATTCGAGTAGCAGAGAAAGTTGGCATGCGATGCGAAGGCAATAGAGTCTTGCATGGCACTTCGTTCCGATCGTACCGGCTTAAAAGTTGCGAACGAAATCCGACTTAATCATTCTTTATACTGAAAATAGTAGCGCATGCCGTCGTCAGGGTCTTCACTTCATTATGCCCCAGCTGCCGTTCTGCACTACCGTTCCGATAACTCACACGTTAGAGGCCAAGGGAGATCGAACACTTGATCACTGGAAGCTGTCACTGCAAATCGATCTGTTTCACTATTAATCGGCCCCGGCTTTCTGTGAGGCGATGCTATTGCGAGACCTGCCGTAAGCTCGGGCTCAGACTATTCGTCCGTAGCCCGAGTTGCGCGTGACAAGTTCACCATTACATCAGGAGTAAAGCAATTGTTGTCCTATGAGTCACGCCCTGGAAAGCAGCGCTTCTACTGTTCCAATTGCTTCAGTCCGATTTACGTCACTACCAATAATGAAACAGAGTTTCTCCGCGTTAGAACCGGGCTGCTGGATGGAGATCCTCAAGTTGAGGTAACGGGGCATATGTGGGTCTGTGAGAAGCCTTCATGGGTGGTAATTGAGGATGACAAACCAGTTTACATGGGAAACTATGTTGGCCCGCCCGATTCGCTCTAACCAACGGCAGCACGGCGACCGTCATTACGTGTTGCTAAGTTCTGACGCGCGTGACGGGCGTTAGCTTCATACTAGGGGTTATAGTAATAGGAGGAAGATGGATGGGCATTGAGCTTGTTGGCTTCATCGCAGTCGTATTGCTGGCATACCTTATTCCCGGCCCGGATTTTCTGCTAGTGAGCCGATATGCGGTACAGCATCGTCGACTCGGTTTAGCCGCTGCGTTGGGTGCTCAGAGCGGACTCTGTATACACATGCTGATAGCCGCTCTTGGCCTCTCGGCCATTGCGGCCCGCTCCGCCGAGCTGTTTATGCTGATTCGGTGGGCAGGTGCGGCTTATTTAATCTGGATGGGGCTAGCAGTTCTGTACAGCAGCCGTAGCCAGCACCGTAGTGCACAGGCAGACGCACGAGAAAACATCGAGGTCACTAGCCGTAGCCACGCTTTTGCCAATGGCTTTTGTGCAACTTGCTCAACCCCAAGGCGATCATCTTTTTCCTTAGTGTCTTACCCCAGTTCATCGATCCGATGGTCGGTGCAGCTCGGCAAATTTTGATACTTGGTGTGCTTGATGTACTGATTGGTGTCGCTTGGTGGTGGGGCGTTGTCATACTTATGGAGCGTGTAGCGCAAGCATTACGCAGGCCGCGCATTCGGCAGTGGTGGGATTGGGTTACAGGCAGTTTGATGATCGGTGCTGGCGCTCTCTTGGTGCGCAATAGTCCGAGTTAGTAGTGCCATAACAGTTAAACATAGGGAGTAGACGCATGGTCTTCGACTTACCTGCTGCAGAACAGCAAGACTCCAAGTCATTGGTTGGCAGTATTGCGGCTCGGCGCAGTGTGAGGGAGTACACGAATGCACCGCTGTCTATCGATGTTTTGTCTCAGTTGCTGTGGTCGGCCCAGGGCGTAACAGGAACGAATAAAAAAAGAGCAACACCATCGGCAGGTGAGTTATACCCGCTGCACCTAAAAATTTTGGTGCAGCGGGTATCGGAACTTGAACCTGGTATCTATGAGTATCAGTCTGATAACCATTCGTTAAACTTAATTGGGGAGCGTGTTCCGGAAAGGGCAGTGCAATCGCTAGGGATTGGTGATCAACCATGGCTGAAAGAAGCGGCTCTGGTTATCGCAGTTACCGCGAAACTTGGTGAAGCAGTTCAGCACTTTGAAGCTCAGCCACCCCAGGGAGAGCGCGGCGCTCGCTATGTGTATATGGAAACGGGGCGCTAGCGCAAAATGTCCATCTTCAGAGTACTGCCCTCGGGGTTGGTTGTGTTTTAGTGGCAGGCTTCGATGATTCAAGGGTGAAGGAAGTATTGAGATTGCCTTCAGACTTGGAACCTACTGCGTTGCTGTGCATTGGGCAGCGGCGTGCCCCATAGAGGAGTCGTCATTTATGTTCTCTGCTGAGTTCTTGCTTACCTCGTTGGTTGTCGTACTGATCCCAGGCACAGGTGTTATCTTCACCGTTTCCATTGGCTTAATGCATGGGCGTCTGGCAAGTCTCTATGCTGCTATCGGTTGCACACTTGGTATTGTGCCGCACCTGCTGGCCACTGTTCTGGGCCTAGCGGCTATCATGCATACGAGCGCGGTAGCATTTCAGGTGCTCAAGTATGCGGGGTTGTATACCTTCTGTACTTGGCCGTCGTTACTTGGCGTGATCGAAGCGCTTTCTCTGTTCACGAGGTGAGGCGAGAGGGCGATGCCGTTTCGCTTATGAGCAAGGCGTTCCTGCTGAATATCCTCAACCCCAAGCTGACCATTTTCTTCTTAGCCTTCTTGCCGCAGTTCATTGCAACTGACGCCCAGTCATCACTAGGGCAATTGCTCGGTCTGAGCGTTATTTTCATGGCGATGACCTTTGTTATCTTCGTCATCTACGGGCAGCTTGCCCATGCGTTTAGAACAGCCGTTATTGATTCACCTAAGATTCAAGGCTGGTTGCGCAGGAGCTTTGCGGCAGCGTTCGCGGGTCTAGGCGTACAGCTCGCTCTGACTGAGCGGTAAGGCCTACCATTCATTTAAACTCACACCGTAACGCGGCTCGGCTTAATTCAGTGCTAGGTACAAAGAGAAGGGATGAGCGCGACACGAATAATGATCATCGGAGATTCCGGCTCAGGTAAATCTAGGTTGGCGCTTAGGCTGTCGAGGTTACTTGACATAGCTGTTTATTGTGTTGATGAGGCCGTTCATGATGAGGGAGGGGATGCTTCGGACAAACTCCGAAATTGATAGCACGGTAAGATCCTGGGCATCAAAACATCAATGGATCATTGAAGGAGGGAACTCTAGAACCTATTCGGATAGAGCGTCTAGAGCTACCGTTCTTGTCTCTATGAAGCCGCCTCGTTGGTTAAGAGTCTATCGAGTGGCTATTCGAGATAAATTCAATTTCTCATTGCTTTATTGGTCTTTTAAATACGATGCTATGTTTGGAGTTAAAGATGACCTGACCTTGGGTTCAGCAGAAAGAGGTCTCTCCACATACACGATTATAACAAGTAAAGATGCAGATGAATTGTTGAAGATACTGGCACGTGAAAAATAATAGCGAAAAAGGAGCACCAAATTGGCCAACATGTTAGATAAAGGTAAAGAAATTCTATCCCAGCAGCCTTTCAGCTTACTGTTGGGTGCGAACTTGAAGTGTTTGAAACTGGCTTTGCTGAAATAAGCCTTAAAATGAGAGAAGAATTTAAACAAAACAATGGTTTTGCGCATGGTGGTGTCGTTAGCTATTTGGCTGATAACTGCATCACCTTTGCTGGCGCGTCAGTACTAGGAAGCTGCGTTACCTCAGAATACAAAGTAAACTATGTTCGGCCTGCAACCGGAAATCGGCTGGTTGCTAGATCTACAGTTTTATACACTGGTAAGCGTCAGTCTACTTGTGAGTGTAAAGTATACTCGCAAGGAAATGGCGAGGAGAAGTTGGTTGCGGTTTCCTGGGAACCATAAGCAAGACCAATGCGTTATAATCTAACCATTCATGCCGAAGGCTAACACAACATGCACATTTTTATGCGGTCGCTGCGCTCCTGGCTTTGCACAAAAAAACTGCACATTGCAGGCTGCGCTTGCGCTCAGCTTTAGCCATTGGAAGGAGAAATTGAGATGTGCGAGCCTCTAGAGAAAAGCGTTTCGTTTCGTGTGGCCACCCGCCAGGATCTGCAAGCTATCGTACAGATGCTAGCCGACGATAACCTTGGTCTAAAGCGTGAAGATCCTTCAACTCCTCTATCTCATTCCTATCATACGGCCTTCGAAGCTATCGATGATGACCCTAACAATGAGTTGGTAGTTGCAGTTATAGGCCATCATATTGTGGGCGTGCTTCAAATTACCTTCATTCCATATCTAACCTACCAGGGGGGATGGCGAGCTCTGATAGAGGGCGTTCGCGTATCCAAGGAAATCCGGTCATCTGGAATTGGTCGCGCTATGTTTGAGTGGGCCATAAATCGCGCTAAAGAAAGAGGGTGTGTTCTGGTTCAGCTCACAACTGACAAGTTGAGGCCGGATGCATTACGCTTTTATGAGGGCTTCGGCTTCGTAGCGTCTCATGAAGGAATGAAACTCAAACTGTAGTCCCCAACCCTGCTATTTGTGCTCATCGTTAAGCCTCCCCCCTTGAGCACTACAAAAGATATATGAGAGCAAACATGGCTTTTATCGAACCCGTCACCCTCTCTGCGCGCGGCGTAAAATCGTGCCGCTTACACTCAACCATGAAGCTGGCCTGAGCGCTGCCGCAGCGGACGGAGAGTTGTGGAACCTGCGCATTACATCGGTGCCAGCGCCTGACGAGACACACCGATATATTGATACCGCCTTGAAAGGCCGAGAAGAAGGCCACCGTTTTGCTTTCGCCGTCATTGAAGAGGCCAGCGACACGGTGCTTGGCTCAACTAGCTACCATTATATTTTGCCCGACGTAAAAGAATAGAAATTGGCTACACGTGGTACGCCAAGCGAGTCCAGCACACGCATGTCAACACCACTTGCAAGCTGCTGCTATTGGAATACGCTTTCGAGACGTTAGGCTGTAATGTAGTCGGCTGGCGTACTGACAATTTCAACTTTGCCAGCCAGCGTTCGATTGAGCGCCTAGGCGCGAAAAAGGCGGTGTGATCCGTGGCAAAGTGTTGCGTCGAGATGGCACTATTCGCGATACGGTGATGTATAGCTTGCACAAGGGCGAATGGCCTGAGGTGCGTGCCCATCTCAACTATCTTTTAAATCGGCCCCGTGAACAATGATTAAAGTGGCATGCTTAATGGTCAATATGACATATGCATGGTTAAAAGCTGCTCAGGCATGATTGGTTAGGTTAATCTAGGCGTTATGGCGCGTGTTGAGGAGGTGGTATGTCGTTCGAAGAGTTACGTTCTGAAGTGCATAAGACTTATATGGAGAACTATGTTGCTGGATTTAAGTGCAACGACGTAACGCTGATCGATAAAATGGTCAGGTATCCAATCGCTTATATTAAAAATGGTTCGGTGACAATGTGTGATTCCTATCCGATAGATCCCAAAAGCCTTAAAGAAGAAAAGGGGTGGGATCACTCTATCGATTGGCGATTTGAAGTTACGGCTGTCAATGAAAATGAAGCCCATGCAGTTGCCTCTGCTGTCAGATGCAAAAAGATGGTTCAAAAATCGAGAGTGTTCATGGGTTTTATGCTTTCACCAAGACAGCCGATGGGTGGAAAATGTACGCCGTCGCGGATACAACCTTCTGATTATAATACTTCTCTGCGGTGCGTGGCTTGCATCCTCCGGGCGATTTTGACGGTACGTCGCTTGATTTCACGTTAATTTTCTAGAGTCACAGCGTTCAGATAATAAGGATTGTTAATGAAAAAATGTTTCTAACTTCATCTTTTGCGGATGTGGCGGATCTATTTTTGAAATTTACCCAGGGAAATGCGCTGGCAAAACGGCTACCTTCATTCCCACTGCGAGTCTCGTGGAAGAAGTAAGATTTTATGTGTCCGCTGGCAAGGTAGCCCTCGAAAAGCTGGGAGTGAGTGTTGATGAACTCGAAATTTCAACGGCGTCAAAGAAGAAATAGAAAGCAAGCTTCAAAAAATGACTATATCTATATTGCTGGTGGAAACACTTTCTTTTGCTTCAAGAGCTAAAAGAACAGGTGCAGATAAGCTCATAATAGAACAAATAAATTTAGGGAAAATGTATGTAGGCGAGTCAGCCGGTACTATTGTTCTGTCACGCAATATTGAGTATGTAAAGGAGATGGACGATTTCGCGGCAGCACCAAAATTAGGCTCTTTTTCCTCGCTAGGTCTGGTTGATTTTTATCCAGTTCCACACCATACCAACTTTCCATTCAAAGAGTCCGTTGAGAATATTATCTCTAATTATAACGGGGAGCTAGATCTTTACCCGATTAGTAATAAGCAAGCCATTATCGTAAATGATAATGAGTCTTAGGTATGGGCCGCCGAAACTTAATAAACGTAGAAATTCACGATCTAAGGATGCTTGGAAACTCACGCTGCAGTGTTTGACTTGATGATTATTCATGTGATTAAAAGGAGCCATCAATGTTTGCGGTAAAAGCAACTCAACATGTGCTGGCAGTTAACGATATCGAGAAGACTGAGAGCTACTTTCTCGACAAGCTTGGCTTCTCGCTACGTTTCCGTGTGGATGGCTGGTCGTTCCTCAGCCTAGGTGGCTTTCACGTTATGCTGGGGCACTGCCCGGACGAACTTCCGCCCGTGATACACACGAGCATTCGTACTTCGCATACGTAAACTGCGAGGGCATCGATGAGCTTCACCGTGATTATCAGCAGCGGGTGCCGAGATTTTCCAGGCAATAGCGGATAAGCCTTGGGGCTACGTGAGTTTGGTATAGCAACGCCTGAGGGGCATCGAATTATGTTTGGTCAAGAGCTCTCGCTGGGTGACTAATGCCTGTGGCGCTATGATGTCAGTAACGTTGTTGCAACGTCGACAAGCTAGCAGGAGGTGGTTATGGGTGATTCGGAAGCACTTTGCTCACAAGATGCAGTGATCGCTGTGGATGTGCAGAACGATTTCTGCCGGCGGCGCTTGGCATTGAAGGTGGCGATGCAGTGGTGCCGGTACTCAACGATTGGTTGGCTAAGGCCGCCCGGCAGGGCGCACTGGCCATTGTTTCCAGGGACTGGCACCCGGTGGCACACTGCTCTTTTGTGGCTCAAGGTGGCCCCTGGCCAGAGCACTGCCTTCAGGACACAGAGGGTGCCGCCTTTCATCTGGATCTGCAATTGCCGCCGGACACCGTGCGCGTTAGCAAGGGTAGCGCGTTTGATCGTGACGCTTATTCAGCTTTCGATGGCACTGGCCTTCAGGGCTTTCTTGAGAGCCAGGGTATCAAGCGCGTTTGGATTGGAGGGCTGGCCTGCGATGTTTGTGTTAAGGCTACCGTGCTAGACGCCTGCAAATTTGGCTTTGAAACCCACCTAATTGCCAATGCCACCCGCGCAGTGAACCCGGAGCAATTGGGCGCCGTGACGGACGAGATGCGTAAAGCTGGGGCGATTATCGAAGACAACGCATGACTGTCGGTTGAACGGAAGCGCTCTGTTCCGTCTGCACTTTCGATATTTGCCGCTATAAAGGAAGGTTTTCACCAGCGAGCGTTACACGATGTGGGTAATAGAGGGAGGAGTTTATGAGCGACCACCGCAGAATTCGCGTGCAGTGCGTAGTGGGCGATATTGCCCAGCAGTCCGATGTGGATGCAGTGGTTAATGCTGCCAATGCGCAATTGCGAACCGGTGGCGGCGTTGCAGGCGCGCTTCATCGCGCTGCTGGGCCAGGCTTAGCAGAAGAGGGCGGCCTATGGCGCCCATCGTCCCGGGCCAAGCGGTACTCACTGGCGGCCATAACCTGCCCAATCGCTGGGTGATTCACTGCTTGGGGCCGGTGTACGGCGTTGACAAGCCGGAGAATCAGCTGCTGGCGGACTGTTATCGCAACGCGCTGGAACTTGCCGATGAAAATGGTATTGAGCGGCTGGCCTTTCCGGCACTCTCTACTGGCGCCTTCGGCTACCCAGCGGAAGAAGCCGCTCAAGTGTGCGCAGCTACCCTTGAAGCCATACTGCCCAGCTTGAATAAAGTACACCTGATCCGCTTTGTACTGTTCAACGAAGCGGCTCGGCATACGCTTTACCAAGTCCTGGCTCAACGCTTAACCATCGATGCAGCAGGCTAGCTGCTGCTTTCATTCCATTAATGGGTTCACCCGCTATTCGCCTGTCACCGATGGTGAAAGGCTTTAGGTCTTACCAGGAGCATCGCATTGAACACGTTCAAAAGCCTTCTAACCCTCGGCTTCGTCTTCCTAGCTAACGGCATAACATTCCTTATTGTTGGCTTAACCACTCATTTGACGACGCTTTGGGTGATTAGCCTCGTTTATTGTGCTTGGCATTGTCTTTTAGCTATTTCCAAGTCTCGCAAGAGCGCTCAACACAGTTCGCCTTCCTCTTGAGGAGGTGGGAACTATGGCAGTTGGGGCGCCAGCCCGCTGAGCTGTGTGTCCGCTCATTGCTTCTTATTATCCAGAGCTGAAATGACGCTATGGAAATAGAAGAGATTTTATTTCTAAAGCTCTTACCAAGCTCCCTTGTCAGCAGGCGCTTTATTGCGACTGGCGAGCCTAGGCGCTAGTGCCCACTTGGAGGTGATCGGATGCCGGTTGAACAATCTTTAGTCGAGTGTTCATGTGGCCAAGTTGCCGTTGAGCTTAAGGGAGCGCCAATCTATTGCACTGTGTGCCATTGTGATGATTGCCAATTTGCGGCTGATGAGCTTGCAAAGCTTTTTTCCGCCGGAGCCCATCACGGATTCATTCTTGGGAACCCACTATGTGCTCCATCGTAATGATCGATACGCCGTAGTGCGCGGTCAGGGGCTTCTACATCCTTATACATTTCGTGAGAACTCGCCTACGAGACGTATGGTGGCAACGTGCTGCAATTCACCTCTTTTGTTACGTTCGAAAATTCGCAGCACTGGATCTCGTTGTATCGCCAACGGTTTGTAGACGAAGCACCGGCTCTCCAGTCGCGTATTGCCACCAAATTTCTCAAGGATTCCAACGCTCTGCCAGCTGATCCACCTGCCTATAGGTCATTTCCTTTGAAGCTGGTCGTACGCCTAGTTGTCAGTAGGCTTCAGATGATTATTGGCCGCTAACGTGAGATGCACCAGCAGGGTAGGCCATCTTCGTTGCGGCTGTGCCTTGGCGAAAAAGCTAAGCGTGCTGTTTTACCCGCTTGATCCAAGTTACACGCGCCCGTAGCGGAAAGTTCTCATAGACTAAAGGGGGCCAATATGGAGGGGGCAATTTTGAGCTATCTTGGCTTTTGAGGGTTAAACACGAACATCTGAAGGAGACAAACATGGGATCCACCACTCAGATTCATGGGGCCTGTCTTTGCGGAATTGTCAGCGTTACTATTGCCACCAACAGCAATCATGTCGGCGTTTGTCACTGCTCGATGTGTAGAAAATGGGGCGGTGGCCCGATGTTTGCAGTTGAGTTTGCCGGTGATGTGAACTTTAAAGGCTCAGAGCATATATCCACCTTCAGTTCCTCTGAGTGGGCCGAGCGTGGTTTCTGCCAGCAGTGTGGTACCCATCTCTTCTATCGCTTAAAGCAGGATGGACATTACGCGCTGCCCGTGGGACTTCTTGATGGCGCGGATGATTGGAAAATAACCGAACAAATATTCATCGATCAAAAGCCGCGTTACTATTCTCTAGCAGAAAAACCAAGCAGTTGACCGGCGAAGAAGTGTTCGCCCAGTTTGGTGGATAGGTAGGCAGTTCAGGAGGCGGCATAACGACGCCCAGTGGCATTTCCGCCAAACCCCGGCACCGCTTCGCGCTGCTCTCGCGGGTGCGCCTTAGGCTTACCACGCGCTACGAAAACCGACAAAGCGGGTGTGCGCATAACACTTAGGGCTTATTTTATAGGGCTCTCGCCCCGCGTATTTTCCAGCTCCTCAATCATCATGCGTGCCGCATTCGAGAGCGTTCGATTGGTATGCACCAAGTACCCCAGCGGGCGGTAAATAGGCGGGGTGTCTACCCTTAGTTCTACCAGTTCACTGTCGATCATCTTTTCCGGTAGCAGGCTCCAGCCTAACCCCACGCTGCACATCATCTTTAGCGTTTCCAAATAGTTGGTCGCCATGCTGACCGGCAGTTCCAGGCCCGCTTGGCTAAAACGCTTGGCGATAAGGGATCCTGTAAAGGTCTTCGCCCCGGCATTACGCAGTTGTATTCGCACAGATCGGTCAGGGAGAGCTCGCTTTGAGGTGGCTGCTGGTTAAGAGGGTGATCGGCAGCACAGGCAAAACAGAGCCGGTCACGCCACAGTTCCACGACCTGCAGTTGCTCGTGAGGGTGGGGGCTAGCGTTACCACGGCCATTTCCAGCGTGCCATCCAGCACGCCCTGGTAAGCCTGTTCGGAATCAAGAAAGTGCAGGTCGAGTTCAACCTCGGAGTGGCGCTGGGTGTACTGCTTTAATAACGGCGGTAAGCGGTGCAGGCCGATATGGTGGCTGGTGGCCAGGGTAAGTTTGCCGCCTACCTGGCCCGAAAGGTTGGCCAGCGCACGGCGGCTATCTTCCACGCTAAATAGAATACGCCGCGCTTGGGGCAGCAGCACGCTGCCTGCTTCGGTGAGCGCAATGCGCCGGCCAATGCGGTCAAACAGCCGTGTGCCCACTTGAGACTCCAGCGTGGCAATACGCTTGCTCACCGCCGGCTGGGTCAGGTAAAGCTGTTCCGCAGCGCGGGAGAAACTTTGCGTATCCGCCACGGCCAAAAACGCTTGTAAGCTTTGGGTATCCACGGGTTGCTCCCTGGTTGCTATTCCATTTTGGAATCTAAACTATGAATAACATGAATTGCTTTTATGCGCGAGTCGCGTGACACTAACCCCATAAGTAATTCAAGCAGCCCATAGAGGCGGCCATACCGAACTAGCAGGGCACTGCCCAGGAGAGTTACATGTCAGGCCAAACCCTTTACGACAAGCTTTGGAATCAACACTTGGTGAAGCAGCGCGATGACGGCACGGCGTTGATCTACATCGACCGCCAGTTGCTTCATGAAGTGACATCGCCCCAGGCGTTTGAAGGGCTGCGTTTAGCCAACCGAAAGCCGTGGCGTCTGGATGCCAACCTGGCCACGCCTGACCATAACGTGCCAACGACGATTAAAGAGCGTGCCGAGGGCAACAGCGGTATTAAAGACCCGGTGTCGTTGATTCAGGTGCAGACCCTGGACGATAACTGTCTGGAATACGGTATCGAAGAGTTCAAGATTAACGATCCTCGTCAGGGTATCGTGCACGTAGTTGGCCCAGAACAGGGCGCAACGCTGCCGGGTATGACCGTGGTCTGCGGCGACTCCCATACTGCGACCCACGGCGCTTTTGGTGCTTTGGCCCACGGTATCGGCACTTCTGAAGTCGAGCACGTGATGGCGACCCAGTGCTTGCTGGCGCAAAAATGAAAAATATGCAGGTGCGCGTGGAGGGCGAATTAGGCCTGGGCGTGACGGCCAAAGACGTGGTGCTGGCGATTATTGGCAAGATTGGTACCGCAGGCGGTACTGGCTACGCCATTGAATTTGCCGGTAGCGCTATTGCCTCGCTCTCCATGGAGGGCCGCATGACCGTTTGCAATATGGCCATTGAAGCGGGCGCACGGGTCGGTTTGATCGCCGTTGACGAGACCACTATTGATTACTTAGCCAAGCGTCCTTTCGCGCCCACGGCAGAGCAGTGGGAAGCCGCCGTGGCGGATTGGCGCAATCTGGTCTCTGATGACGATGCGCAGTTCGATAAAGTGGTTACTTTGCAGGCTGAAGAGATCGAGCCGCAGGTGAGCTGGGGTACCAGCCCGGAAATGGTGACCGGTATTTCCGGTCAAGTGCCTGATCCGCAGGCCGCGCTGGATGAAACCGTGCAGCGCAGCCACACCCGCGCCCTGGAGTATATGGGCCTTCAGCCCAACCAGAAAATTACCGATATCAAGCTGGATAAGATTTTTATTGGCTCCTGCACCAACTCGCGTATTGAAGACTTGCGCGAAGCCGCCAAAGTCGCCAAGGGCAAAAGGTAGCAGACTCCATCAAGCTTGCCATGGTGGTGCCGGGCTCCGGCTTGGTGAAGCGCCAGGCGGAAGCGGAAGGCTTGGATAAAATTTTTATCGAAGCAGGCTTCGAGTGGCGCGAGCCGGGCTGCTCCATGTGTTTGGCCATGAACGCAGATAAATTGGGCGCTGGCGAACACTGTGCCTCTACTTCTAACCGCAATTTTGAGGGCCGCCAGGGCTACGGTGGCCGCACGCACTTGGTTAGCCCCGCCATGGCAGCGGCAGCAGCGATTGCCGGACACTTTGTTGACGTTCGCAGCTTGCCTGCCAACGACGCCACTCACGCACAGGAGGCCTAAGCCATGAAAAATTTGAACGTTTTGAAGGCGTGGTTGCGCCCCTTGACCGCGCCAACGTCGACACCGATTTGATTATCCCGAAGCAGTTTTTGAAATCAATCAAGCGCACCGGTTTTGGCGTTAATCTGTTTGATGAATTGCGTTATCTGGATGAAGGCCAGCCGGGGCAGGATTGCTCGCAGCGCCCGCTCAATCCTGATTTTGTCTTGAACCAGCCGCGCTTCAAAGGCGCTGAAGTGCTGCTGGCGCGGCGCAACTTTGGCTGC
Source organism: Vreelandella olivaria (assembly GCA_004295565.1). GTDB lineage: Bacteria > Pseudomonadota > Gammaproteobacteria > Pseudomonadales > Halomonadaceae > Vreelandella > Vreelandella olivaria. The sequence goes on from AP019416.1 coordinate 2,178,267, forward strand.
GGTAGCTCCCGCGAGCACGCGCCTTGGGCGCTGGAAGATTTTGGCTTTAAGGTGGTGATTGCGCCTAGCTTCGCCGATATCTTCTACAACAACTCGTTCAAGAACGGCATTCTGCTGATCACCTTCCCTGAAGACGTGGTCGACCGCCTGTTTGCTGAAGTGGAAGCCAACGAAGGTTACCAGTTGGATGTGGACTTGGAGAACCAGCGGGTCATTACCCCGAGCGGCGAGATTTTAGAGTTTGAAGTGGATGAGTTCCGCAAGCACTGTCTGCTGGAAGGACTGGACGATATCGGCCTGACGTTAAAAGACGAAGACGCCATTCGTGCCTTTGAGCAAAAACATAAAGCTGCGCGCCCCTGGTTGTTCCGTCAGTCCGCCTAAAGGATTTTCAGTTCTCACAGTAAGTTTGATAGCGCGTTGCAACCCCATTGCAACGCGCCAAGCGGCCAACGTCGCTCTTTAACATGTTAAGGATTCAGCATGACGCATAAAGTTTTATTGCTGCCGGGTGATGGTATTGGCCCTGAGATTGCCGCACAGGCGGCACGCTTGTTGAAGGCGTGCCAGGAAGCGGGTTTGGATATTGAAGTCGAAGAAGGCCTGGTGGGCGGCTCCGCCTACGATGTTCACGGTGAGCCGCTGCCTGCGGAAACCCTCGAAAAAGCCAAAGCCGCCAGCGCTATTTTGCTCGGTGCGGTGGGTGGCCCCAAGTGGGATAAAATCGAAGACCTCTCCAAGCGTCCTGAAAAAGGCCTGCTGGGGCTACGTAAAAATTTAGGTTTGTTCGGCAACCTGCGCCCGGCCATGCTCTACCCGCAGTTGGCCAGCGCCTCCAGTCTTAAGCCTGAGCTGGTAGCAGGTTTGGATATTATGATTGTCCGCGAACTCACCGGTGGCATCTACTTCGGCCAGCCCCGGGGCATTGAAGTCCGCAACGGCGAGCGGGTGGGTTTTAACACCTATATCTACTCTGAAAGCGAGATTGAGCGTATTGGTCGTGTCGCTTTCGAGATGGCCCAAAAGCGCGGCAAAAGCTCTGTTCCGTCGATAAAGCCAACGTGCTGGAAGTCACCATTTTGTGGCGGGAAGTGATGGAGCGTTTGGCGCCGGAGTATCCAGATGTTGAACTTTCCCATATGTACGTGGATAACGCCGCCATGCAACTGGTGCGCGCGCCCAAGCAGTTTGACGTGGTAGTCACTGGCAATATGTTTGGCGATATTCTGTCCGATGCCGCCGCCATGCTCACCGGCTCTATCGGTATGCTGCCATCTGCTTCACTGAACGAAAGCGGGCAGGGCATGTACGAACCATGCCACGGCAGCGCGCCGGATATCGCTGGTCAGAATGTAGCTAACCCCCTGGCGATGATGCTGTCGGTGGCCATGATGCTACGCTACTCGCTGAACGAGAATGCCATGGCAGAGCGTATTGAAGCCGCTGTAGGTAGTGTGCTGGATGACGGCCTGCGTACTGCTGATATTGCTTCAGAAGGAATGCGAACCATTGGCACCGACGCTATGGGCGATGCGGTATTGGCGGCGTTTGCTAAGCAGTAAAGTATTGACAATGCGTCTGTGTTAAGGGCGCCTGGGGCAGGCCGTAGGGGGTCATTTGCCATGGATGGCAAATGTAGCGCCCAGGGATGGGTTCACAGCGCCCCCTCATAGGCCTGTCGCAGGGGTAGCCCTTAACCTATCTCCTGGTTTCAAAATCACCGTAAAGAAGTGTGTATAATGTGAGCACTCATTCTTTGCAGGAGGACTTCATATGTTGAAAGTCGGTTTCGTGGGATGGCGCGGCATGGTGGGCTCAGTGCTGATGCAGCGCATGCAGGAAGATGGTGATTTCAAGGGCATTGAGCCAGTGTTCTTCACCACCTCCCAGGTTGGCCAGCCCGGCCCCGACATCGGTGTAGACGTGCCTCCGCTGAAAGATGCCTTTGATATCGAAGCGCTCAAAGCGTTGGATGTGGTCGTCACCTGTCAGGGCGGCGATTACACCAAGCCGGTCTATAAGGATCTTCGCAGCGCAGGCTGGAAAGGCTACTGGATCGACGCCGCCAGTACCCTGCGTATGGAAGATGAAGCGACCATCGTGCTGGATCCCGTCAACCGCAAGGTGATTGACGACCAGCTAGCTAAAGGCGCCAAAACCTTTGTCGGCGGCAACTGCACCGTAAGCCTGATGCTGATGGGCTTGGGCGGTCTGTTCGAAGCCGATATGGTCGAGTGGATGACCTCCATGACCTATCAGGCGGCTTCAGGCTCTGGCGCTAAGCATATGCGCGAGCTGCTCAACCAAATGGGCCAACTGCGCGATAGCGTGGGCGAAGAGCTCAAGGATACCTCCAGCGCGATTCTGGATATCGACCGTAAAGTAACGGCGGCCATGCGCAGCGGCGACTTCCCGACCGATAACTTTGCCGCACCGCTGGCGGGTAGTCTGCTGCCGTGGATCGATACCAAGTTAGAGAATGGCCAGAGCCGCGAAGAGTGGAAGGGCAGCGTTGAGACCAACAAGATTCTTGGCCTCGACAATAACCCGATCCCCATTGATGGCCTATGTGTGCGTATCGGCGCGATGCGCTCCCACAGCCAGGCGTTTACGATCAAGCTGAAGCACGATGTGCCGCTGGATGAGATCGAAGACCGCATCGCCAAGCACAACGAGTGGGTCAAGCTGATTCCTAACGATAAAGACGCCACCATCGCTGGCCTAACGCCTGCGGCTGCCACTGGCACACTGCAAGTACCGGTTGGCCGTCTGCGTAAACTGCAAATGGGCGGAGAATACCTCTCAGCCTTTAGCGTGGGTGACCAGCTGCTGTGGGGCGCTGCAGAGCCACTGAAGCGTATGCTGAAGATTTTGCGCGAACAGTAATTGTCGTTGTCGCAGGTAAGTCAAAAACGGGAAGCTGTTCGCAGCTTCCCGTTTTTTTACTCGGCAGTTTCTAGCGTTGGTAGGAAAGTGATCATTATTTGGTTAAGTTATGCTAAAACTAGCCATTAGGTTGGTAGCTCAGCTTACTTGGCACCGAATATTAAAAGGTAGGCAGTAGGGATCATTCATGAAAAAAACACTGACGTGGATTACATGGCTCTCACTGAGTGCAGTCAGTCCTCTCGCACTAGCCATTGGATTGGGCCAGGCGAGTGTCAGCTCGTATCTGAATGCGCCTTTAGATGCTTCAATGCCGCTGCTAGAGAGCAATCAATACGCGCTTAAAGATATTCAAATAAGCGTTGCCGAACCGTCAGAGTTTGCTTCAGTTGGACTTGAATGGTCGCCACTAGTGGCTAATGTTCGAGCTCAAGTCAGTGAGCAGCAGGGGCAACGTCAGGTAGTCTTGAGTTCGCAACAGTCAATGGATGAGCCGTGGCTAGAGCTGCTGCTGACTATTGACTATCCAGGTGGACAACATACCCGTGAAGTTACCCTGCTGTTTGATCCCCAGGGCTATTCCGAGAGCGCGGCGCAGGGCGGTACGCTAGATAGCGCTCAAAACAATACACAAGAGAATAGCCTCAACACTTCGCAGGCGAGTAATCAGGGGCAGATTGACGCCTCGAACGCCCTCCCTGTATCTGCCCTAAGTGATTCTTTAACGACAGAACAGTCCATAGGAAGCGAGGGTGCTGGCAGCAGTAGTCAGAGCAGTGCCTACGTAGGCAGTGGCGATACTTTATGGGGCGTGGCCGAGCGCATAAAACCTGCTGATGCTAGCGTGCAGCAAATGATGGTTGCGCTGCTTGAAGCCAATCCTAATGTATTTCCATCAGGCAACGTTCACGATATGCTCGCGGATCGAACGCTACAGGTGCCAGATTCTCAGCGCGTGCTGGCACGCTCTCGAGTAGATGCCGCCTCGACTATTCAGGCTATGAATGAAGCTTGGCGCTCGCGGCGCAATGGAGGTCTCCAGGAGGTGCCACTTCCCCACAGAGCGCAATGTTGAAATTCTCTCGATCTCTGATTTGGCGATAGCCGCTGCCCAAGCAGTGCAGAGTAACAGTATGGGTACCTCTGGTGCTGGTCTGGCCGCCGTTGCTTCAGAACCAGTCGAGTCAGAGGCGCAAGCGCCTGAAATGCGTGAAGAGGAAGCGTCTAGAGCAGAAGTCACTGAAGAGAGAGACCAGCAGGTCGAAGCATTAACGACCGTGGAATTAACAGAACAGCTTCGCTTGAGTCAGGCGACCCTTCAGCAAGTCCTTGATGAGCGTGAGCTGATGCGCGCTGAGATCAATGCGTTAGATAGTGAAGTTGGCTCGCTTAACCAGGCCTTAAGCGAGTCGCTTGCAGCCCAGCAGCAGGCGCAAACGCAGCTCTCGGCAGGCAATGCCCAAAAGGCTGATCAGGATTTGATTAGTTTAATTGCTCGCTATCAGTGGCCATTAGCTGTCGTTGCTATTGTGCTGCTTATAGGGTTGCTGTTATGGCTCCGTAAACGGCGAGAGGAGAACTGGGAGCATATCTCCACTTTGCAGGAGTCAGTGGTTACACCCGCTGCGTCTTCTAGTGCGGATAACAGCACTGCCTCGCCTGTGCAGCCGACCACTCCTCGCAGCGATAGCAACCAGTCCCAAACCACACCCTTCAGCGTGGTCACCACTGATCTACCTTTAGCCGCCAGCGAGACAGAAGAGGTCGATGAGCCACAGGCTGCCAGTGCAGAGGAGGGACAAGTGCCGAGAATGCATCTCCCTGACCAGCCACCAACAGGAACCGGTGTTTTCAACCAAAGAGTGGTTTGTTAACGCAGAACCAGGAGTGCCCCACAAGAAGCACCGTTTCACTATGAGAAAAGCCAGGCAGCAGGACTGGCAGAGCAGGGCCGTCAACGCCGCTACGACCCCTATGGAGAGGGCAGCGACGAGCATGCCTCACTAGCGCCACCGCCTAGTGCACGGCCTTTGCGCGCAATGCTTGCCGCCTTTAGCACTGATTCGCCAGAAGAGGTGCTGATGGACTCTGACCAACAGACAGAGCCGAGAGCCGCTGCCGACGTCACTGAGGGGGGGGCGGCATCAGAGCAGGAATCAGCCGAAACGAGCGCTTCTGAAGAGGTTAGCGAACCTGGTCATCGCTTTATTGACTATCAGCCCCAAGGCTAACAATTCCCTTTGATAGCACTGAGCAGAATCGCTTGGAAACGCCTATGCAACCAACGGTAGAGTTTCCAGCTGAATCATCTGCTCCATCTGAGATACCTGTTAGACAGCCACGTAGATCAATTGAAGAGGAGTGGGATATTGAAGAGGTAGCATTCAAGCCCCGGGGCCTGGATAATAGCGATCCTTCAAAATCTTCAAAATGATGTGGCTTGATGACGCTGTTCTATCACTTCGATGAGAAAATTCCGCTTACTGGCCGCCTGGCAATGGGGGTCGAATACGATGGTACCCGCTACTGCGGTTTTCAGCGCTTAAACCACGCCGCGTCGGTTCAGGCATCGTTAGAAGATGCGTTGTCCAAGGTGGCCAATGAGCCCATCCAGGTGAGTGCCAGTGGGCGCACCGATTCGGGTGTGCATGCGACGCGCCAGATCGTGCATTTTGACCCGCCGGTGGGGCGCTCCGAAAAAGCCTGGATCTTCGGCGCTAATACCCATTTGCCCCGGGATGTCGCCGTGCGTTGGGTGAAGCCAGTAGGCGATGACTTTCATTCACGCCTGTGTGCCTTGGGGCGCCGCTACCGCTACGTGCTGCTGAATCAGATAAGCCGCCCGGTACTGGAGCGGGCCAATGTGACCTGGTGCCGTGACCCCTTAGACGCCGATGCCATGCACCGAGCTGCTCAGGCGCTGGTAGGAGAGCACGATTTTTCCAGCTTCCGTGCCGCTGGCTGTCAGTCCAAAACCCCCCTGGCGGCATATGCACTTTGTGGACGTGAAGCGCTATGGCCAGCTGGTGATGATCGACATTCAAGGCAATGCGTTCTTACACCACATGATTCGTAATATTGCCGGAGCGCTAGTAAGCGTCGGACGCGGTGCCCAGGATGAAGCTTATATTGGTGAACTCTTAGCGCTTAAAAACCGTCGCAAAGGCGACGTTACCGCACCCGCCTGCGGGCTGCATTTTGTTGATTCGGTTTACGATGAGCGCTTTGATCTGCCCAAGGAGCCGTTGGGGCCGCATCTGCTCTCGTTTACCGGAGAATGGACGGGAGAGCGTGAGCTGCCTGATACGCCAAGGGTAGCTTATCGACGCAACCGATCACTGCGTCACCCGGCAGCTCCCTCTGAACAGGAGGCGTCGTCATGAGGTCTGCTCAGCTAACCCGTACCCGAATCAAGTTCTGTGGCTTTACCCGTGAGCAGGATATCGACCGCGCGGTGGCGCTGGGGGCGGACGCCTTGGGGTTTGTGATGTGGCCCAAAAGCGCTCGCAGCGTCAATATAGAGCAGCTGGCGGTACTCTCGGCCCGCGTACCCGCCTTTGTGACCCGCGTGGGTTGTTTGTTGACCAGCCTGCTGAACTCATTGAGCAGTGCTTGCCCTATCTTGATATGCTTCAGTTTCACGGCAATGAAACACCTGAGGCGTGTCAGCAGTACTCGCTGCCGTGGATGAAAGCGCTGCGTATGCGCGATGAGATAGACCTTGACCATGAGGCGGCGCGCTATCATCAGGCTCAGGCGCTGTTATTGGACGCTTACCGACCAGGAACGCCGGGGGCACGGGGAGACCTTCGATTGGTCGAGAATCCCCGCAAATCTTGCAAAACCTGTTATCCTCGCTGGTGGGTTGAGTGCTGATAATATAGCTGACGCTGTGCGTCAGGTAGCGCCTATGCCGTGGATGTATCCGGCGGTATCGAAGCTTCCCACGGCTGTAAAGATGCCGGCAAGATGGCGTCTTTCGTTAAGCAAGTGGCGTTAGCCGACGCCTGCTAGCATTCGCCGCATACGTTTATGTGGGCCCGGTTTGTGTGTAATTTATACGTACTGCTTATGGGTATTTTATCGAGCTACGTGTTACGTCGATTCATTTTTGTTTGCCTGTTCTGGCGATCTTGTGAGGTATCCCTGTGACTGTTTCTGCGACGCCTGCACCCAAAACCAAGTTCAGCGATCTGACCCGAATGCCGGATGCCCGCGGTCATTTTGGCCCTTATGGCGGTCGCTTTGTGTCAGAAACCCTGAGCTTTGCGTTGGAAGAGTTAGAGAAAACCTACTTGAGCCTGCGCGATGACCCTGATTTCCAGGCCGAGTTTGACTACGATCTTGCCCACTATGTGGGGCGCCCGTCGCCGCTCTACCACGCCAAGCGTTGGTCAGCGAGTCTGGGCGGCGCGCAAATTTGGTTGAAACGGGAAGACCTGAACCATACCGGCGCCCACAAGGTGAACAACACCATTGGCCAGGCACTGCTGGCCAAAAAAACCGGCAAGCCGCGGATTATTGCTGAAACCGGGGCAGGCCAGCATGGTGTCGCTTCGGCGACCGTCGCCGCTCGTCTTGGGCTTGAGTGCGATGTCTATATGGGGGCTGAAGACGTCCAGCGGCAAAAGCTGAATGTTTATCGCATGCGCCTGTTGGGCGCACGGGTCATCCCGGTAGAATCCGGTACTCGCACCCTCAAAGACGCCATGAACGAAGCGCTGCGTGACTGGGTCACCAACGTTGATAATACTTTCTATATCATTGGTACCGTGGCGGGCCCGCACCCTTATCCGTTGCTAGTGCGCGATTTCAATGCCGTGGTGGGGCGTGAAGCGCGCCGCCAGTCGCTGGAGCAGATCGGCCGCCTGCCCGATGCGCTGATTGCCTGCGTAGGCGGTGGCTCCAACGCCCTGGGCCTTTTCTACCCGTTTGTGGAAGACGACGGCGTTGCCATGTATGGCGTCGAGGCGGGGGCGATGGCGTGGAAACTGGCCGCCATGCGGCGCCGCTGGCCTCCAATGCCCCCCGCGGGGTGCTGCACGGTAACCGCACCTACTTGATGTCAGACGAAGCCGGACAGGTGTCTGATACCCACTCCATTTCAGCCGGCCTGGATTATCCGGGCGTCGGCCCCGAGCATGCGCTTTGGAAAGACGTAGGCCGGGTCTCCTATGTGGCCGCTAACGATAAAGAAGTGCTTGAAGCGTTTCGCGAGTTGACCCACATGGAGGGCATTATGCCCGCCCTTGAGTCAGCCCATGCGTTGGCCCATGCCAAGGTATTGGCGCCGACCATGCGACCTGACCAGCATATCGTGGTTAACCTCTCCGGGCGTGGCGACAAAGACATCATGACCGTTGCTAAGATTGATGGCATCGAATTTTAAGGCCAGCGTTTTTAAGGGCAAGCATGAACCGTATTGATCAGCGTTTCAGTGAACTTAAGCAGCAGGGTCGCAAGGCCCTGATCCCTTACATCACCGCAGGGGATCCAGCGCCGCAGTACACCGTGGGCTTTATGCATGCCCTGGTGGAAGCGGGGGCCGATGTGATTGAACTAGGCGTGCCTTTTCCGACCCCATGGCTGATGGCCCGGTAATTCAAAAGGCCTGTGAGCGTGCTTTAAAGCAGGGCACACGGCTGGTTGACCTTATTCAGATGGTCAAAGAGTTCCGCCAAACCGATACCACGACGCCGGTTGTGCTCATGGGGTATTTGAATCCCATTGAGCGGATTGGCTACGAAAATTTTGCCGATCAAGCCGCCAGCGTGGGCGTTGACGGTGTGTTGATTGTGGATATGCCGCCTGAAGAGGCCGAAGAGATCGGGCCACTGCTGAAATCGCGCAATTTAGCCGCGATTTTTCTCGTTGCGCCTACCACTTCACATCAGCGTGCCGCTACAATATGCGCCCATGGTGAAGGCTATCTCTATTACGTTTCGCTGAAAGGCGTGACCGGTGCCGCCACTCTGAACGCGGACGATGTGGCCGAGCACCTGGCGCCGTTGCGGGGAAATGACCGATTTGCCGCTATGTGTGGGTTTCGGCATCCGTGATGGTGCGACGGCCGCTGAAGTGGCTAAAGTCGCCGATGGCGTGATTGTAGGTAGCGCTTTGGTTAACCGCATCGCCGAAAGCGTCGATGCGCCGGAAACCATAGCGGGCCAGTTGAAAAGTGTATTAGCAGAGATGCGTACGGCGATGGATGCCTAAGGCAACATGCTTTATCGCCTATACTGAATAGATTCACGACACTCATCAAGCCTGGTTTTGCCGGGCGTTGACGTATAACGGAAGCCTTTTGATATGAGCTGGTTAGACAAGATCGTACCCTCCATGGGTCGTATCCAGCGTAAAGACCGTCGCGCTAGCGTGCCCGACGGCCTCTGGCGTAAATGTCCCAAGTGCGAAGCGGTTCTCTACCTCCCTGAGCTAGAGAAACATAACAGCGTATGCCCCAAGTGCGATCATCACCTGCGCTTGACGGCACGCAAACGCTTGGACTGGTTCTTGGATAAAGCAGGACGCGAAGAGATTGCGGCCGAAATCGAACCCAATGATCGGTTGAAGTTCCGCGACTCCAAAAATACAAAGACCGTCTGACCGCGGCGCAGAAAGACACCGGCGAGAAAGATGCGCTGGTCGCCATGCGCGGTGAGTTGGACGGTTTGCCGGTGGTCGCCGTTGCTTTTGAGTTCACCTTTATGGGTGGTTCAATGGGGCCGTGGTCGGCGAAAAATTTGTTCGTGCTGCGACCCTGGCGCTGGAAGAGAATATCCCGCTGGTGTGCTTTGCTGCCTCTGGTGGTGCGCGCATGCAGGAAGCACTCTTCTCGTTGATGCAGATGGCTAAGACCTCCGCTGCGCTTGAAAAACTCAAGCAGGCAGGTGTGCCCTATATTTCAGTGTTGACGGATCCTGTCTTTGGAGGGGTGTCAGCCTCGTTGGCCATGCTGGGTGATTTGAATATCGCTGAACCCAATGCGCTGATTGGTTTTGCAGGCCCCAGGGTTATCGAGCAAACAGTGCGTGAAACCTTGCCAGAAGGCTTCCAGCGCAGCGAGTTTCTGCTTGAGCACGGTACCGTTGACATGATTGTTCATCGTCATGAGATGCGCGCCCGCGTGGGTAGCGTGCTGCGTAAGTTAACGCATCACGAAGCAACGCCAGATAGCTCGCTTCAGCCTGATGATGCCGACGTTGTTGAACCGATTGTCGAAGAAGCTACCTTAGCGGAAAACGCTAGCGACACTGCTGATAAGGTCGATGTGACCAAGCAGGACACCCCTGCCGCTAAGAGTGATGACCATTCACGCAATGCCTGACGCTCAAGAACACTCTCTACAGCCGCATTCTTTACAGCCATATTCTTTAAAACAGTGGCTCCAGCATTTGGAAACGCTGCACCCGGTCGGGATTGATCTGGGGCTGGAACGTGTCTCTGAGGTGGCAAAACGTATGGGGCTGCTTGCAAGCCCCATCGCCCCTGTGTCATTACGGTGGCAGGGACTAAATGGCAAGGGTTCAACCCTTGCCATGATTGATAGCGTTGCCCGCGCCCACGATTGGCGTGTGGGTACCTACACTTCCCCATTTATTACGCTACAACGAACGCGTTAAAATCGACGGTCAGGAAGCCGACGATCAGCTGCTAGTGCAAGGTTTTGAGCAGGTTGAGCGCGCGCGGTTGCAGGGTAGCGAAATCAGCCTGACCTATTTTGAAGCGGGCACGCTGTGCGGCCTGTGGTGCTTGGCCAATGCAGAGCTGGATCTTGTGGTACTTGAAGTAGGGCTGGGTGGTCGACTTGATGCGGTCAATATTGTTGACGCAGATGTGGCCATTGTTACCACTATCGCGCAGGATCACGCTAATTTTTTGGGTACCGACTTAGCCCAGATTGGGCGTGAGAAAGCCGGTATTTTCCGGGCCAATCGACCCGCCGTGTTAGGTAGTCAAACGTTACCTTCCAGTGTGGCTGAATGTGCCCAGGTGCTAGCGGCACCTACGTTTAGTTTGGGCCAGCAATTTACACATCAGGCTATGGCCGGTGAAGCTTTTCAATGGCGCTGGCAGGGGCTGCATCCAGATGGTTCAAGCGTTGTTATTAACGAGCTGCCTGATCCTGGGCTGCCCATCGATAACGCCGCCACCGCTTTGCAGTCTCTCGTGCTTGCCGGGCTTGAGTTAGAAGAGTCCCGTGTGCAAGTAGCACTCAGTTCGGTGCAGTTGCCAGGGCGGCTTCAGTGGATTGGGCCTTGGTGTCTGGATGTGGGGCATAACCCGCATGCCGCCGAGTATGTCGTTCGCCACTTGCCGTCACCGCCGGAAGACGGCCGACAGTGGGGCCTTATCGGCATGTTGAATGATAAGGATATTGACGGTGTCATACAGGCGTTAGCGGCTCGCATTAGTGATTGGGTGTGCGTGTCGCTGAGCGGGGAGCGAGGTTGCCAGGCAAGCGAGTTGTCGCAACGTATTATAGCTCAGGGAGGGCGGGTGCATTTTAGCGCTGATTCGCCGCAAGCAGGCGTCGATTGGCTGGCTAACGTGTTAACGCCCAATGATCGTGTCTTGGCCACCGGGTCGTTCTTTACAGTAGCGGCGCTGTTAGCTCGGCCACTGCCAACAGGCGCTGCGTCGCTTGATGGAGACGGAAATGAAATACGGTAAAACGGAACGCATTAGCGGTATTGTGATTCTGCTCGCGCTACTGGCGATCTTTGTGCCTTGGTTAATGAGTGACCCCGCGCCTAGAGAAGAGCGTCCCCAGCCGAGCTTTTGTGATCGAGCAGCCGGTTGAAGTGGAGCGCCGTGATGTTCCTGCACCGGAAAGACCTTCAACCATTGGTGAACCATCGCTATCGTCGACGCCCAGCGAAGTGGGGGAGGATGGCGATATGCCTATTGACGCCGACCCGCGGCTGCCGGAAACCGATCAAATTACGGCTTCTAATCAAGCGGGATCCAGCGGATCCGATGAGGCACCGGCTACGCCCAATAGCGATCCTATTGCTGACCTGATTGCCACCAATAGCGACAGCGCCCAAACCAGTGCTGAAAGTGCGTCACAAAGCAGCGCTTCCCAAAACTCATCACAAGGCGCCTCTTCTAGCACATCCAGCCCTTCCGTCAGTGCTCAGGGAGAGTGGGCGGTACAAGTCGGCAGCTTTGGTGAGCCCGCTAATGCGCAGCGCTTAAGCGAACAGCTATCAAGTGAAGGTTTTACGGTTTATCAGCGCGAGCGCGATAACAATATGACCACTGTCTTTGTAGGCCCGTATGCCACTTCCGAGGATGGGGAGTCCGCCATGGCCTCGATTAAAGAGCGAGCCAATGTGCAGGGCCTGCTTGTGCGGGTAAGAGACTAAACCATGGCGTTAACATGGATTGATGCGGTGTTCCTGGCTGTGCTGGCGCTGTCGATGCTGGCCGGGTTTGTCAGGGGGTTTGTGCGCGAAGCCTTGGGGTTGGCCGCCTGGGTGGTGGCCTTGATGGTTGCACGAGTGCTCGCCGAGCCAGTGGCCGAACTGATGAGCGGGTTTATCGCCAGCTTCGACGCCCGTCTGGTGCTCGCTTTTATACTGGTCATCTTTGCCGTGATTTTGCTTTGCGGCATCGTGATCCGCTTGGTGCATGCGGCGATTGAGTGGGTGGGCATGGGGCTATTGAACCGCGTGGCCGGGGCCGCTTTTGGCGTTGCCCGCGGGGCGGTTATTTTGTTAATCGCCACCGTGCTGATTACCCTCACGCCGCTGGCAGACTTACAGGCGTGGCAACAGGCCGAGCTGCGGCCCACCTTTATTCAACTGCGCGATTGGGCGGTGAGTCAGTTAGATCAGTGGGATCGCGAGCTGCCTGAGACGCCATCGTCGCTGCGCGATATTTCTCTGCCAGAACTGCGCATGCCCGGTTCGGCGGAGCGAGAAGTTATCCCGACAGGTGATTGACCTGTTAGTGAAGTTGATTCTATGAACGTTCGGGCTTGATTAGATATTGGCAAGCCATGGCATTAAGCGAGGTAACGTGAATGTGCGGTATAGTGGGCCTTCTGGGCAAGCAGGCGGTAAATCAGGGAATCTACGATGCCCTGACCGTACTTCAGCATCGTGGCCAGGACGCTGCCGGCATGATGACATGGAGCGAGGGACGCTTCCTACTGCGCAAGAGTAACGGCTTGGTACGTGATGTATTTCACACCCGCCATATGGCCCGCCTAAAAGGTAATCTAGGCATTGGTCACGTGCGTTACCCGACGGCAGGCTCTTCAAGTGAAGCCGAGTCACAGCCGTTCTATGTTAACTCTCCTTACGGTATTGCGCTGGCGCATAACGGCAACCTGACCAACTCAGAGCAGTTGAAGCAGGAGCTGTTCTCTACCGATCTGCGCCATATCAATACCAGCTCCGATTCGGAAGTGCTGCTCAACGTCTTTGCTCACGAGCTGGGCAAGCAGGGTTTGCACCTGGAAGCGGAAGATATCTTCGACGCCGTGCGCCGCGTTCACCGCCGCTGCAAGGGTGGTTATGCCGCTGTCGCGATTATTAACGGCTTCGGTATGGTGGCCTTCCGCGATCCCTTTGGTATTCGCCCCGTGGTGTTTGGTACTCGCGAAGAGGAGAACGGGCAGGCGGTGATGATCGCCTCCGAGTCCGTTGCCTTGGACGTGGGTGGTTTTGAGCTTGAGCGTGACTTATCGCCTGGCGAAGCCATTTTGTCGATATCGAGGGCAATATTCATACTCAGGTATGTGCTGACCGTCCCGAGCTACGTTCGTGCATTTTTGAACACGTTTATCTAGCGCGCCCCGATTCGCTGCTGGACGGCGCCTATGTATACGGCACCCGTATGCAGATGGGTCGCAAGCTGGGTGACCGCATCCTCAACGAGTGGCCGGATCACGATATCGACGTGGTCATCCCGATCCCTGATACGTCACGCACCTCCGCCCTCGAAATGGCGCAGCACCTCGGTGTGACCTACCGTGAAGGGTTCATGAAGAACCGTTATATTGGCCGTACCTTTATTATGCCGGGGCAGACCCAGCGTAAAAAATCGGTTCGCCAAAAGCTCAATGCTATAGACGTTGAGTTTAAAGGCAAAAATGTCCTGCTGGTGGACGACTCCATTGTGCGCGGCACGACCTGTAAGCAGATCATTCAAATGGCCCGCGATGCCGGAGCACGCAAGGTCTATTTTGCCTCGGCGGCGCCCCCGGTACGTTTCCCCAACGTGTATGGCATCGATATGCCGGCGGCGTCTGAGCTGATTGCTCATGGCCGTAGCGAAGAGGAAGTGGGTGATTTGATTGGCGCTGACCGCATCTTCTATCAAAACCTTGAGGATCTAAAAGCGGCCTGCCGCGAAGTGAATCCTGAGATGGAGGAGTTTGATTGCTCGGTGTTTGACGGCAATTACGTGACCGGCGATATCGACGACGCCTACCTGGCCGCCTTGGAAGCTAGCCGTAATGATTCCGCCAAGGATCAAAGCGCCGGTGACCATGCCCTGGTTGATATGCATAATCAGGACGATGACCTGGACGATTAGGAGAGAAGCCATATGCATGATGACAATCACCAGGAAGACGGTCACCAGGATGAGTGGTCACTAGAGACGCTGGCGATCCGCGCAGGCCATCAGCGCACCTTCGAGCAGGAACATTCGGAACCTATTTTTCCGACCTCAAGCTTTGTCTATGAAAGCGCTGCAGAAGCGGCGCGTAAATTTGGTGGGCAGGAGCCGGGCAACGTCTACTCGCGCTTTACCAATCCTACGGTACACACCTTTGAGCGCCGCCTGGCGGCCCTTGAAGGCGGCGAGCGCTGTGTGGCCACCAGCTCGGGTATGTCCGCGATTCTCTCTACCGCGCTGGCGCTGCTTTCAGCAGGGGATGAGATTGTGGCCTCTCGGTCACTGTTTGGCTCGACGGTTAGTCTGTTCGATAAGTACCTGGGTAAATTTGGTATTACCACGCGGTATGTGGAGCTCTCCAACGTCTCAGCCTGGGAAGCGGCAATTACTCCTAAAACGCGGCTACTGTTTGCCGAGACGCCCTCAAACCCGCTGTCAGAAATTGCTGATATTCCGGCCCTGGCAGCGTTGGCAAAGCGTTACGATGCGCTATTGGCTATTGATAACTGCTTTCTCACCCCGGCACTCCAGCAGCCGCTGGCGTTAGGCGCTGATTTAGTGATCCACTCGGCGACCAAGTATCTGGATGGCCAAGGCCGCGCAGTCGGTGGCGCCGTGGTCGGTAGCCATGTGCTGCTGGAAGAAGTCTTCGGCGTGGTGCGCACCTGCGGGCCTTGCCTGAGTCCTTTCAACGCGTGGATTTTTACCAAGGGCCTGGAAACCCTCTCGCTGCGTATGAATGCTCACTGTGAGAACGCCTTGACCCTGGCGCGCTGGCTGGATGCTCACCCGGCGGTGACGCAAGTGTTTTATAGTGGCCTGGAAGATCACCCCAGCACGCCCTGGCCAAACGGCAGCAAAGGGATTTGGCGCCGTATTGGGCTTTGAAGTGAAGGGGGCAGGAGGGTGCATGGCAGGTGATTGACGCAACCCGTATGCTCTCTATCACGGGTAACCTGGGTGATGTTAAAACCACCATTACCCATCCAGCGACGACAACCCATGGCCGTTTATCCGATTCGCAGAAAGAGGCGGCCGGTATTACGCCAGGCCTTATTCGCGTGGCGGTAGGCCTGGAGAGCCAGCGGGATATCCAGCGCGACCTTGCCCGCGGACTGGACGTTCTGGCTGACTAACGGTGATTAGGCAGGTCGACACGGTAACGAAAACCCACCTTTGAAGGTGGGTTTTTTCGCGCTTTTGAAACCTAATGGGTCATATGCTGTGTCAGCAAAGAACCATTACTTTTAAGAAGCGTTGCGGTGGGGCAGATCTGACAGCGCAATCTGGTCTTCACTGTTGGAAGAGTGATTGATGTGAGAGCTCGGAGCAACAACGGTGTTGCTCTTTGCATCGCCGTTGACCAAGGGCAAATCAGCTGGTGTCAGGTACGCGTTTTCAGTGCTGTGATTCGCTGAGGAGCTAGGGTGAACAATCTGGTTAAGTTCGCCAGAGCCCTGTTCGGCTAGAACAGCAGTAGAAGTCAAAGCCATGGCAATCGCGGTGATAAGGGTGATTTTTTCATGATTGGCGCTCTCTAATAGAAAATGTGTGTGCAGCTTTTGAGACCGCTGCACAATGTCTCTGAGGACATGTGCTAATAGTAAGCGTGCTAATAAGATTATAAAATTGATTAAATTTGCTCAATATATTCGATTTTATAGAATATATTGCTTGCCTGTTCTGAAAGGCACTGCGTAAAAATCGTTAGCTGGTTATTCAATGGTTTTTACGAATGAAATATTCTGCTTTTTTCAGAGGTTATCAGTAGCTTCTAGCGGTAAGGTTCTCGGCGTGGATCAATAGCGCAATCCACGCTCAGATTAGGGCGTTGGCGAAGCAGACGTCGCCATAGATAAAACGAGGAATAGCACAATGTGGCGGAACAGTCGCAGCGGATGGGGATTGATCAGTATTCTATTTCACTGGCTAAGCGCGCTAACTATTATCGGGCTGTTTGCGTTGGGGTGGTGGATGACAGACCTTGGCTATTATGACCCTTGGTATAATCAGGGGCCTTGGGTGCACCGCTCTATTGGCATTCTGCTTCTGTTTGCTACGTTAGCGCGCTTGGTATGGCGCTTCGTCCAGCCGACACCCCGTGCAGAGGGTAGCCGTTTAGAAACCATTGCGGCTCATCTCGGTCATATTGCTCTTTATGTGCTTGTATTAGGGGTCATGGTGAGCGGCTACTTGATCTCTACCGCCGATGGTCGTGGTATCAGTGTATTTGGTTGGTTTGAAGTGCCCGCGCTGCTATATGACCTGCCCAATCAGGCAAGTCTGGCAGGTGATATTCATTGGTACAGCGCTTTGGCGCTAATGATCCTTGCCGGTGTTCATGCGCTCGCCGCGCTCAAGCACCACTGGTTAGATAAGCACGCAACGCTGGTGCGTATGCTTAATCCAGCCTATAGCACGCGCAATAATTCAAAATAGTAAGGTAGATTCGTTTTGCCGCCGCGAAGGTGATGTCCGCCTGTCACGGTGTTTATTAAGTAACCTCCAAGGAGTTGTTGATTATGCTAAAGAAGACTGCATTTGCCTCTGCGATTGCCGCTGCAGCGCTGGTTCCATTGAGCCAAGCACAGGCAGCTGATTACCAAATTGACACTGAAGGCCAGCACGCCTTTGTTCAGTTTAAAATTTCTCACCTGGGTTTCTCTTACATTCTGGGTAGCTTCGAAGAGTTTGACGGCCAGTTTGCTTACGATCCAGAAGATTTGGATGCTTCTTCTGCCGAAATCGAAGTGCAGGTTAATAGTCTGACCAGCAACCACGCTGAGCGCGATCGTCACATCTTAAGCGATGATTTTCTCAATGCTAGCGAGTTTCCGACGGCCACCTTTACATCAACTGGCTTTGAATCAACCGGCGATAATGAAGGTGTGCTGACGGGTGACCTAACCCTGCACGGCGAAACCCAGGAAATTGAAATGCCGGTGACGCTGATGGGTGAGGGCGATGACCCTTGGGGCAACTACCGCGCTGGCTTTGAAGGCAGCACCACGCTGACTCTGAGCGATTACGGCATCGACATGAGCGATTTCCCTGAATCCATGCATGAGCTTGAGCTATACGTGACGTTTGAAGGCATTCGTCAGTAAAGCGTCGGTTTAATTAAACGCCACCACCCTGTTAGGGGTGGTGGCGTTTTTGCGTTTAAGGTGAAAATAGGAGAGTTGACTTGGCAATGGTGATGCAACAACGCGAGTTGGCAATAACCTTATGGCGTCAAACCTGGCCAATGGCCATCGGGGTGTTGGCGCTATTGGGTTTTCAACTTGTTGATAGCGCCTTTATTGCCCGTTTGGGTACCGCACAGCTAGCTGCGCAGTCGTTCACCTTTCCGCTGTCATTTTTGATTATCGGCATTCAGGTAGGCATGGGGATTGCCATTGCCGCGCTTATTTCCGGGCGCTAGGCGCAGGGGAAGGGGAGCGGGCGAGGCGCTTAAGCAGTTTGGTGTTAATGGCGGGCGGTGGCGTGATCGGTCTATTGTCGATCGCCTTATGGCTATTTCATGTGCCCATTTTTCGCCTGCTGGGCGCGGACGCAGCCACGCTTTCGTATATTTACATCTACTGGGGGCCTCAGCTGTTATCTGCTTGGCTGGGGGCGCTGCTCTATTTTAGCTATAGCGTCTTTCGCGCCCACGGCGATACCCGTTTGCCGGGCAAAATGATGGTGCTGAGTAGCCTCGTTAACCTTGCGCTCGACCCTTTGCTCATCTTTGGGGTCGGCGATTGGGAGGGCTGGGGATTGCCTGGCGCTGCCTGGGCGACCGCCATCGCTTTTACAGTGGGGCTGATGGTGACAACGCGTAAATTGCTCAAGCGTCAGTGGGCATCGCAGCTGGGGTTGTGGCTAGAGGCGAAACAGTCGTGGCGCCCTTTACAGGCATCGCCGCCCCAGCGATGGTCAGCCAACTGATGCCGCCTTTGCGGCAATGCTGGCAATCTCAGTGGTGGCGGGGCTGGGTGAAAGTGAGGTAGCGGCCTGGGGCTTGGCGAGCCGTTTGGAGACGCTTTCGCTGATGGTCATACTGGCTATGACCATGTCGCTGCCGCCGTGGTTAGGACGCTGCTACGGCGCCGGTGATTGGGGGCAGATTCAGCAGCTTATGCGCTTGGCGGTCAAGGTCGCGCTGATTTGGCAGCTTAGTCTGGGCGTGTTGCTGGCCCTGGGGGCTCCCTGGCTTGCCATGGTCTTAGCGGGTAATCCTGAGGTGCAGAGTGAGTTGACGTTGCTGATTCGCTTTCTGCTGCCCAGCTACGCTGCGCTGGGCGTCTGTATGCTCGTGGTCTCGGCGGGCAATGCGTTAGGTTGGCCGCTGCGAGCGATGCTTTTATCCAGTGCCCGGCTGTTTATTTGCTATTTGCCCTGTTTATGGCTGGGCTCGCAGTTGTTCGGCTGGTGGGGCTTGCGGCAGGCGCCGCGGTGGGTAACCTGCTGGCGGGCTTGATGGCGTGGCAGGTCATGCGGCGTATTCTCTCCCGCCCGCATCGGCAGGCGGGATTTGTTAATTAACGCTGGCGCCCAGCTTCCTGAAAAGAGAAGTAGATAAACAGCAGCGCCATACCCAAGTAGCCCATCACAAACTCAGGGGCGGCATTGAGTGATAGTTTCGGTGCGTGCATTAGGCCGAAAAACGAAAAGCCCGCCGCAATCGCCGCAAAGGCGGCGGCGCGTTTAAACTGATGATCAATTACCGAGACAGTCATCGCGCCGAGCAGTATAGCCATGAACATGGCGCCTTGGCCCATCACCACAATAGCGCTGGAAATGTCAGTGACGACCTCGCCCGCCCCGCGGTTAAAGCGGGTCATCACATAGTTGGCGAAGTAGGGCAGCATGGCCAGCGCCACGGCAGGGTAGTAGCGTGTGTCGTTGGCTTGAAACGCGGTGGCAATCATCGACATGCCGACAAACACCAAAATAGGCGCCACCACTGAAACGGGGATGATGGCGGCCAGGGCGGCGATTAAGCCAAACATGGTGGCCAGCGCATATACCGCACCGTTGAGAAGGCTGTAGCCTCGGCCTGCGCCCATCCACTTGGCGCCCACTGTCGCTATATAAACCGTGGTGGGAAACACGCCGCCAAACAGTGCGCCAATCATGGTGCCTGCACCATCGACTGCCTGGCACTCGCGTACATCGTACTTATCGCCCGCGGCTTCCATCGCCTCCACGTTGTTCATGGTCTCAATGGCGTTATAGAGCGTGATCGGCAGCACCACGGTGAGTACCGCTAGCATACTGGTCAGTAGTAACCCCAGCCCTTCAAACCAGGCTAGGTTGGGAAGCAGCGGATAAAAGCCCAGGTGGGTAAAGGCATCGCTAAAGCGCTCGGTGCCAGCGTCGCCGATCAAATAGGCCATGGCGGTACCAACGATGATGGCAAAGAGCGAAGTGGGCAGTTTAAACGGCATGCTCACGCGTGCGACCAGACCAACAATAATAATTGCTAACACCAGCAGGCCAATAATCGGCATTTCCAACGTTTTGAACAGCATTTCACCGGCGATAAAGGTCAGGGCGACCCCGGCAACGGCGCCCAGCATGGCGGCACGCGGCAGATGGTACTGCACCCAGCGGCCAATCACGCTGATGGCGGCTTCGATGGCGCCGCTGATAAAGCAGGCGGCCACTGCTACTTTCCAGGCCATTTCAGCATCGCCGGTGAGCTGTTTCGCAGGGAGTAATACACCGAACAGAAATACAAACATCACTGGGGTTGAGATACCGTAAGAGAGCGCCGTTACATCGGCACGATTCTCTTTACGCGCCAGCCTTGCCGCGCTCCACGCATAGTAGAAGTTACCCACCATTACCGCTACCGCAGCACCTGGCAGTACCTGACCATAGACAATGGAGGGGGAATCCCATGCCGAGCATGGTGATGGCGATAATGACAAAGTTGGCAATGTTGTTTTGGAACAGGGCGAAGAACGCGTCAGTATCTTCTTTTTTATACCAGGGGTAGTGGGTGCTGGCAGCCGCCATGATAGGCCTCTTGATTATGGTGTGTTGTATACAAGGCAACGCTGAGTGTGCCGAAGAGTTGACTGATCGGTCAAGTGCCCGGTACGCAAAACGCTCAGCACACAAAAACGCCCAGGAAGACCTGGGCGTTTGTAGTGCGGTAGTACTTGTTAAGTACTTGGATGCTACCTAGTCGTTGACAGCGGCGATCGCTTTGGCCAGGTAGGGCAGGTTCTCCTGGGAGAAGCCTGCTACGTTGGCGCGGCCTGAGCGCACCATGTAGATGCCAAACTCATCGCGTAGACGATCCACCTGTTCCGGCGTTAAGCCGGTGTAGGAGAACATGCCCCGCTGCTCTGCTACGCAGGCGTATTTTTCATCCAGCCCGTAGGGCTTCAGGGCTTCTACGAAGTCGCGACGCAGGGTGTTAATACGGTCGCGCATTTCGGTGAGCTCTTCGCGCCATAGCGCAGTCAGCTCTGGGTCGTGGAGAATCTCGCTGACGATAGCGCCACCGTGAGCAGGCGGGTTTGAGTAGTTTTCCCGGGCCACGATCGCGGCCTGTGAGCGAATGTTGTCCATCTGCTCGCTGTCTTTTGCCACCATGATCAAACAACCGGTACGCTCGCAATAAATACCGAAGTTCTTCGAGCAAGAGCTGGTGATGATCGCTTCGTCGAGGTTTTCTGCCAGCAGGCGAACGCCGTAAGCGTCCTCATCCAGGCCTTCGCCAAAGCCCTGATAGGCAAAGTCGATCAACGGCAGCAGCTTACGTTCACGGACGATCTCTAGCACTTCCTGCCACTGGGCGTGGGAAAGATCAAATCCGGTTGGGTTGTGGCAGCAGGCGTGGAGTACCACCACATCGCCTTCTGGAATGCTTTTAGCGCTGCACGCATACCGTCAAAATCAAGGCGGTTATCAGGATCAACGTAAGGGTACTTATGTAGCTCAATACCCGCCGCGGTAAAAATACCGTGGTGGTTGGGCCAGGTTGGGTCGCTTACCCAGATACCTTTGCCCGGCAGCTGTGCAGCGATGAAGTCAGCTGCTAAACGCAGGGCACCGGTGCCGCCAGGCGACTGGGTAGCGCTGGCACGGTTGGCTTTCAGTACCGGTGACTCTGCGCCAAACACCATGGGAAGGACTACTTCACCATAGCTGGGGGCACCGTGAGAACCGATATAGGTTTTCGTCGTTTCATTCTTGAGCAGGCGAGCTTCTGCTTCCTTAACGGCGCGCATTACCGGCGTATTGCCTTGGGTATCGCGGTAAACACCAACACCTAGATCCACTTTTTGCGGATTGGTATCTTTTTGAAAGCTTCGATCAGCCCGAGAATGGCGTCTCCTGGGACTCGCTCAATATGCTCAAACATTTATTCGGCTACCTCGTCGGTTCTGGCGGCAAGAATGAAGTCATTAAGATGCAGGCCTTTAATAGCATGAGACCACCACGTGACGGTGGCTTTGCCCCACTCAGTCACGATAACGGGGTGATGGCCAGCCTGCTCGGCAATCTCGCCAACGCTTTGGGTAAACGCCAACGCGCTGGCAAAGTCACGGAATTTAAAACTTCGTGACAGCTTCATGATGCCATCGTGCTCGACAATCTGCCACTGGCTGAGGCTTTTTAGCCGCTCTTGGGCTTCATTTTTGCTTAGCGGCTGAGCATCTTTGCTACACGGTTCACAAATAGCGTTGGCTAGCGTGGTCATCGTTGGACTCCTGCGCTTGGGGATTTCCCTTTAGCGTAGATGGCAAACGCAGTCGCGACCAACGTCTTTGGCGCTATACAGTGCTTGGTCGGCCCGCTCAATCAGGCTCGTTAGGGGTTCGCCGCAGCGATATTCGGCTACCCCAATACTTAATGTCACCTGGCCTGGCCCCATGCCGAAGTCGTGCACACTGATGGCCTGGCGCAAGCGGTCGGCAAGTGCATGGCATTGCTGCAGCGGCGTAAGCGGCAGCACGACCATGAACTCTTCTCCTCCCAGCCGAGCCACCATATCTTCACAGCGCAGTAGCGACTGGGTGTGGGTTGCTAACTGTTTAAGCACGTCATCCCCATGCAAATGGCCCCAGCGGTCGTTAAGACGTTTAAAGTGATCAATATCGATCATCATGATGGAGAGCGGTGTACCGTGGCGGGTACTAAGCGAAGCAACATGGGTCAAGTGCATCATCAGTTTGCGCCGATTGGGCAGTTGCGTCAGGGGGTCGGTATCGCATAACTTGCGAAGCCGCTGCTCTTCGCCGACTTGGTCGCTGATGTCCATCATTATGCCGTTCCACTGCACGCCATCCTCGACGGGCGTGGGTTTGGCGCTTACCGCAATCCAGTGGGGTTTGTCTTTTGGAAACGGAAGCCGAAAGCGTGTGGTGAGAGGCAGCATCCAGCGCGCTGAGCGCTCTATCGCGGACATTATTTTGGGGTGGTCGTTGCCAGTCAGTTGCTCAACCAGCTGGCCCGCATTTTCGGCAAGCAGCTCCCGGTCAATATGTTTGAGAGCCACGCCACCGCCCTCTAAATAGGGGAAACCGCATATGGCCATTGCGCGCACGGTGAAACTGAAAGATAACGCCGGGTATGTGGGGTACAAGGTGGTCTGCACTGACTTGCTCGGGTGCGTCTATATCATTCACGGGCATGCGTGAATCTCCAAACATGTGCCAATTTAAATTCGATCGTGAAGATTAGCCCTAAATACGTAATCAGGATGTAAGCCATTGCAGACAAAATGAGCATTATCTATATTGTTTTAGAATATAGATGTTCTTTTAATATACATTCGATTGTCTTCTAAGCAATAGACAAGGCGTTATTGGTATTTAGTGGTAAAATTAATTACTTTTTGCATATTAAAAATCTTTTTTATTCCTGAGGTGGATTCTTGGAAGCAGGACGAGAGCAAACGTCTCAGCCATACGGCTTGGTAAGTCTAGTGGGCGCGGGCCCTGGTGATCCGGAGTTGTTAACGCTAAAAGCGTATAAACGCCTTCAGTCCGCTGAAGTGGTGCTTTACGACCGCTTGGTTAGCGATGAAATTATCGCCTTTATACCCAGCGAGGCGCAGCGATTTTATGTGGGTAAAGCACGCTCGCTGCACAGCGTCCCCCAAGAGGGCATTAATCAAGCGCTTGTGAAGTGGGCTCACCAGGGTAAGCGCGTCGTGCGCTTGAAAGGCGGTGATCCGTTTATTTTTGGCCGAGGTGGAGAAGAGCTTGAGGCGTTGGTGGCGGCGCAAGTGAGCGTGGAAGTGATTCCAGGGGTGACCGCAGCCTCAGGCTGCGCCGCGTATGCAGGGATTCCCTTAACGCATCGCGATCACGCCCAGTCGGTGCGTTTTGTCACCGGGCATTTGCAGCAGGGTGAGTGTGAACTTGACTGGGATGCGCTAGCGAGGCCCGGGCAAACCTTGGTGTTTTATATGGGCTTAGGCAGCGTGGAGGTGATTAGCCAAGCGCTGATGAAGCACGGTTTAGCGCCAGATACGCCGCTGGCGTTAATTGAGCAGGGGACAACCCGCCAACAGCTTACCCATGTAGGTACGCTGTCGGCACTGCCTGCTACTTTCTTGGCGGGCTACATTAAACCGCCTACGCTGCTAATAGTGGGTAGCGTTGTATCACTGCATACCACACTGGATTGGTTTAATGCGCATAATGGGGAGGCTTCAGGCTTCCATGAGGGAAAGCATCCACCTTCAACCTAAAGTAATAAACATTCTGGCTTGTGTGGTAACGCTACGGCAACAATTATACACGAATTTGCAAACATACTGGCTAGATACAGCGAGCTGTGTATGCTGAAGGTGGAGATCATCCAAGGTTAGCGCATTAACTCACCTGCTTGATGACCGTTAGCTTGGACAAACGTTAGCTTAGACCATAGAGGAAAGCATAATGTCGGAAGCAAACCACTCGGATCACCAGTCACCAGCCCACAAGCCAGAGCCGGCTAAAAAGTCGGATATGAAAACCCTATTTCAGGATAACCGGGTAAAAGCCATTGCCGGTATCGCCGCCATTGCGGTTATTTGGGCGATTATGGCCCAGTCAAATGCAGGCTCCCGCCAGGATCGCGTTGATAGTCTTGAAGAGCAGCTCGCCAGCGCTGAGCAAGAAAATAACCAAATGAGCCAGCGTATTAACGAAATCGAGGAAGCTGAAAGCAATTTAGCTGCCCTTCAGGAGGAGATGGCATCCCTGGAAGCGCAGCAGCAAGAAGCGAGTTCGTCGCTTGAAAGTGCTCAAGGTAACGTTAGTGATGTAGAGTCGCGTTTAGAAGAGCTTGAGTCTGAGCGTGCTGCGCTGGAAGAAGAAATTGCCACCCTTAATGAGCAGGTAGCGACCGCTGAAAGTGAGATGAGCGCGCTGCGTGAAGAGCGCGAAGAGATCACGAGCACCCGGGATGAGGCGGAGAGCGCCCTCCAGCAAGTAGAGGAGGCGCGTTCTAGCGCTGAAGAAGCTCGCCAGGAGGCTGAGGCTGCCCGTCAGGAAGCTGAGCAGCAGCGTCAAGACGCGGTTGAAGAGCTGGGAGCCACTCAAGAAGAGTTATCTTCGCTTGAAGAACAGATTAGCCAGGCCAACGAACAGCTAAGCGGCTTGGAAGAAGAAATTTCGGCTGCTCAAAGCGAGCTTGATGAGCTAAAAATGAGCGTGACTCACTCACTAGCGAGCGTGATGAGCTGCAAAATGATGTTGATTCGTTAACGGCGCTACGCGAAGAGGAAGAGCAGAGTTTGAGTCAGGTGCGCGGTGAGCTGGATGACGTAATGGTCGCTCTGGATATGGGGCGCGAAGAAGTGGCCAGCGTCGAGAGTGATATCGAGCAGCGTGAAAATCAACTGGAGCGTTTGGAGAGCCAGTTAAGCGAATGGCGCGATGAGCTGTCGACGTTAGACAGCCGTTTGGCCGATGCAGAAGAGTCGGCAGGTGAGGCTGCATCATCTTCACAAAGCAGTCCTGCTGAAGAAGGAGCTTCAGAAGGAAGCTCGTCAGAGGAGAGCTCTTCGAGTGAGAGTGCCAATGATAGCGATGGCGGCAGTGAAGAGTCGCAGCAAAACGCTGGTTAATAAGAGGCTAGAAAGTAGGGCGGTTATGGATCTTTCGCGCCAGTAACCTAAGGGCGGATGTCGGAGAACCGGGATCCGCCCTCTTGTTGTAGGTTTATGATTGGGACTGTGAAGCGTATCATTCACTCAACGTTAATTTCAGAAAGTAAAAGCCTAAACGAGGAGTGCCATTGAATGGATGGGGTTAAGCATATTATTGCAGTGGCATCGGGTAAGGGGGCGTGGGAAATCCACCGTCACCGTGAACCTGGCATTAGCGCTATCAGCACAGGGCTATCGAGTAGGCGTCCTGGATGCGGATATCTACGGGCCCAGTCAGGCACAGATGCTTGGTGTTAAAGAGGGCACGCGTCCCCAGGCGGCCAGTAATGACCGATTCCTGCCGCTCCAGGCCCATGGCATTCAGGCCATGTCGATGGCGTTTATGGTCAATACCCGCGAGCCGATGGTGTGGCGCGGGCCAATGGTGGTAGGCGCCTTCCAGCAGATGCTGACGCAAACCCAGTGGGACAATCTCGATTTTCTGTTGATCGACATGCCCCCAGGTACCGGTGATATCCAGCTGACCCTGGCCCAGAAAGTACCGGTCGCTGGCGCGGTGATTGTGACCACCCCCAGGACATTGCGCTGTTAGATGCCCGTAAAGGAATCGAAATGTTCCGTAAGGTTAATGTGCCGGTGCTTGGCGTGGTGGAGAATATGAGCCTCTACCACTGCGAAAATTGCGGTCATGAGGCGGCTATATTTGGCACCGGCGGTGGCGACAGCATTGCCGAAGAGTACGATACCCAAGTGCTTGGACGACTGCCGCTGACGCTCTCCATCCGAGAGTTAACGGATTCGGGACGCCCAAGCGTAGTGTCTGAACCTGAAGGCTCGGTGAGCCAAACCTTTGCGGCTATTGCCCAAAAAGTCGCTGAGGCGGTGAGTGCGAACCAAGGCGACGGCCCAACTATTTCCTTTAGTGAGTGATAACGAAATAAATGAGTATCAAATCTGATAATTGGATTCGTCGCATGGCCAAAAGCGACGCGATGATCGAGCCGTTTGAAGCCGAGCAAGTGCGCTATGTGAATGACCAGCGGGTGATCTCCTACGGCACGTCTAGCTATGGCTACGACGTGCGCTGCTCAGATGAATTTAAAGTCTTCACTAATATTCACTCAGCGATTGTCGACCCCAAAGCGTTCGATGCGAAAAGCTTTGTCGATATTAAAGGCGACGTCTGCATTATTCCGCCCAACTCTTTCGCACTGGCGCGCACGGTGGAGTACTTTCGTATTCCCCGTAACGTGCTGACTATTTGTTTGGGTAAATCCACCTACGCGCGCTGTGGCATTATTGTCAACGTGACGCCGCTGGAGCCCGAGTGGAAGGCCACGTTACCCTGGAATTCTCTAATACCACCAATCTGCCAGCGAAAATCTATGCCCATGAGGGCGTCGCGCAGATGCTGTTCTTAGAGTCTGATGAAGTGTGCGAAACGTCGTATAAAGACCGCGGCGGCAAGTATATGGGCCAGCGCGGCGTTACTTTGCCGCGTACCTAGTGATACAAGTGCATTGCTACAAAAGCGCTTTACGGCAACACCGTAAAGCGCTTTTTTAATGCTTATAGTGACGATGCCAGTCTAGCCCTGGGACTCTTCGTCGACTTCTTCATCAAGGTCTTCATCAAGTTCTTCTGCAGCGTCGGCATGGGAAAGCCGCATCCCATGTTCCGGCAGCAGATGGCCGTCCATCTTGGCGCCTTCGGCGCTGAACTGCAGCCGACCTTCCAAAACCACTGCACCGCGATCGGATAGATCAGATGTTCCCGGGCGCGAACCTTCTCTTGCAGCGTTTCCGCGCTGTCGTCACTGGTCACCAGTAGTTCTGCTTGCAGTACCACCGGGCCACCGTCCAGCTCTTCGGTCACAAAGTGAACGCTACAACCATGGCTGGCAACCCCGTCTGCCAGCGCACGGGCGTGAGTGTTGAGCCCTTGATAAGCTGGTAGCAGCGAAGGATGGATATTCAGCATCCGGCCCAGGAAGCGCTGCACAAAGCGAGGCGTCAAAATGCGCATAAAGCCTGCCAGTACAATCAGATCCGGCTCGTGGCGCTCAATGACTTTGATCAAGGCGCCATCGTAGGCTTCGCGGCTATCGTACTCACGATGGGGTAACGCAACCGCTTCTATGCCCGCTTCATGGGCGCGCTTCAAGCCATAAGCGTCAGCGATATTGGAAATCACCGCGACAATCTCACCACCACCTAAACGGTCGTGGGACTGAGCATCAATCAGCGCCTGCAGGTTGCTACCACTGCCTGAGATAAGTACCACAATGCGGCGCGCACCGAGGGGCTCCGGCGTGACGTCTTTAATGGTATCGCTCTGGTAGTCCGTATTGGTCATGCCGAGAGGTTCTCCAGAATAACGGCGTCCCCTTGGCGCGCAACGATCTGGCCCAGACGATAAACGGTCTCGCCCTCGGCTTGCAGATGAGCCACCGCCTGCTCTGCCTGATGTTGCGGCACTACAACGACCATGCCAATACCGCAATTGAGCACGCGGTGCATTTCGGTTTCATTCACGATGCCGTTGGCCTGCAGCCAATCAAACACCGCGGGGCGCTGCCAGCTGGCAATATCGATATGCGCAGCGAGGTTGTCGGGCAGCACGCGGGGAATGTTTTCCAACAAGCCGCCGCCGGTGATGTGCGATAATGCGTGCACGGCAATTTCGCTGCCGCGCATTAAGGAGAGCAGTGATTTAACGTAGATGCGCGTAGGTGCCATCAGCGCATCGCCGAGGGTTTTACCGTCGATGTTGGTCTCTAACGACGCGTTGCTGACCTCGAGTATTTTACGAATCAGCGAGTAACCGTTTGAGTGCGGCCCGGACGAAGCAAGCCCCAAGATAACATCGCCTTCGGCCACTTTGCTGCCATCTAAAATGTCCGCTTTCTCGACCACACCTACGCAAAAACCCGCTAAATCGTAGTCGCTGCCTTCGTACATGCCCGGCATTTCGGCGGTTTCTCCGCCTACCAGGGCACAGCCAGCCAGTTCGCAACCAGCGCCAATGCCGGTGACAACGTCAGCAGCAATATCCACATCGAGCTTACCCGTGGCATAGTAGTCAAGAAACAGTAGCGGCTCCGCGCCGGCCACGATGAGGTCATTGACACACATGGCGACCAAATCAATGCCAATGGTGTCGTGTTTACCAAGATCCATTGCCAGACGCAGCTTGGTGCCGACACCATCGGTACCCGAGACAAGCACGGGCTGCCGATAGCCTGCGGGGATCTCGCATAGCGCGCCGAAACCGCCAAGTCCACCCATGACTTCCGGGCGCGTAGTGCGTTTGGCAACGTGTTTAATGCGGTCAACTAAGGCGTTACCGGCATCAATATCGACGCCTGCGTCCTTGTAGCTGAGGGAAGGAGTAGCCGAAGAAGAGGGGGTCTCGGTCATGACAGATCCTGTGAAGCAAATAGCGGTGCTGGTAGTGCTGGCGACTTGGCCAGTGCTAGACGATAACTGGAGCGGATTGTAACACTCAGCGGCGCAGGTCGCACCGCTGTCGCGCATGATGAAAAGCATACGAGCGACTTTCGCTCATTTGCGGCATAGTAGTGGCGTGGTAAAAACAGTAGCAACGAGTGAAAGGATAAGTGAACGGATAGTAGTGGTGAGTGAGCGTTAAGTGTGATCAGTAGAATGTGTCGCGATAAGTGCAATAGTAACGATAAGTGCAAATAAGCGGATTAAATTCACGTTTGAGAGGGATCTATGCGGAATTCTTGGTGGGGTGTCCTATTTTTGGTGGTAATAGGCGGGTTAATTTATTTGTTAGACGCGGTTCTGATGCCTTTTATTGCTGGGATGATTCTCGCTTACTTAGCTGATCCGCTGGCTAACCGTTTTCAGCGCTGGGGCATGAACCGACCCTTCGCGGTAAGCAGCGTGTTTTTAGTACTGCTGGTCGTCCTCGTGGCGAGTCTGTTGATCTTGATACCGCTGCTTGTCCAACAGCTTAAACAGCTGGGCGAAGCTATCCCGGGTATCTTCAATTGGGTAGAAAACAGACTCGCACCGCAGGTGCAAGAGTGGACCGGTTATGACTTAACCGCGGAATTGACCAACGCACGGGAGACGCTGGTCGAAAACTGGCGCGATGCGGGCGGCTACTTAGCCCAGGTGTTAGGGCAAATTGGCCGCTCAGGTATGGCGTTTGCGTCATGGATTACCTACGTGGCACTGATTCCTGTGGTTACTTTCTATCTGCTGTTGGACTGGAATCGCTTACTGGCCAATATTGCTAACCTCGTGCCTCGCCAGTGGGCAGACGACACCTTTCGGTTGGCGCACCGTTGCGATGAAGTACTGTCTTCGTTTTTACGTGGTCAACTGCTGGTGATGCTCTGCTTGGGGATTATTTATGCGGTGGGCTTAACGCTGATGGGGCTTAATTTTGGCCTATTGATCGGCTTTGTCTCCGGGTTGGTCAGTATTGTTCCGTTCTTGGGCTTTATTGTTGGCTTGGTGATTGCCCTGGTTGTCGCCCTATTCCAATACGCCACTTGGTGGGCGGTGCTGGGCGTCATCATCGTGTTTAGTGTCGGTCAGATGGCTGAGAGCGTAGTTCTGCAGCCTAAGCTATTGGGGGATAAGATTGGCCTGCACCCGGTCGCGGTTATATTCGCCGTGCTGGCCGGTGGTAACCTGTTTGGCCTAACCGGCGTGTTGTTGGCGCTGCCTGTTGCTGCGGTAATCCTGGTGCTGCTGAAAGAAGTGAAAGTTCGTTATCAGCATAGCGAACTGTACGATGAAAATAATACCGACAAGCATGCCCCAATCATTGAGGTGAGTTCTGCTGAGTTTGGGCGTGATGCCCTCAGTCGTGATGGAAATAGCCGTAAAGATCAAGGGGAGTCGTCATGAGCCGAATACCGGCACAGCTTCCTTTGGGAATTGGCCTGCGCGATGACGCAACCTTTGATAACTACTATGTGGCGCGTTCGAACACGCCGCTGGTTGAGCACCTTACTCAGCAGCTTACCCCTGAGGGTGAGCAGTTTCTCTATCTGTGGGGTGCGCCAGGGTAGGGCGTAGCCACCTGCTTCAGGCGGCGTGCCATGCGGCGTCCGATGCAGATAAGCGAGCGCTTTACTTGCCACTGTATGATTTGGGCCACTTTCCGCCGTTAATGCTGGAAGACATCGAACGCCTGGATATTGTCGCCATTGATGACCTGGAGTGTGTGATTGGCCGCAAGCGCTGGGAAGAGGCGCTGTTTCACGCTTTTAACCGGCTAAGAGATGCGGGCAAGAAATTAGTGATTGCAGCCAGTGCCTCCCCACGCCAGCTCAACGTGGTGCTGCCGGACTTGGCTTCCCGCCTGACCTGGGGGTAACGTTTCATGTTCACCCCTTGGAAGATGATGACGAGCGTTTAGCCGCGCTAAAGCTGCGCGCCAGTGTCAGAGGGATGCAACTGCCTGATGACGTTGGGCGCTATATTCTGCATCGTGGCCCTCGGGAGCTAGGCGAACTCTGCCGCGCGGTGGAAACCCTGGATAAGGCATCGTTATCAGCCAAGCGTAAATTGACGATTCCGTTTGTGAAATCCGCTCTCGGTTGGTGAATCTGCGGGTCTAAAATGCTAAGGGCAACGAGACCAAAACGCCCCTGTCAGCGAGAGCCGACAGGGGCGTTTTATAAAACATGCTTACTCGCTTAGTGCTTCAATAAGCGATTAAGCAGTTTTGCTCAACTTGCTGGCAGCAGTTTGCGCCTGCTTAACGTTGTCTTCGGTAATTTTCTGGCTTTTCTGGATAAAGTCCTGCTGCAGAGAGACGACTTTATCGGTATCGCCCTTAACGCGCTCAGCCAGCTCTTTAGCCACTTTTGCTGACCTTCCATATAGCTGCGCAGGCCTTCTGCATCTTTCACGTCCATCATTTGACGCATTTGCGCGATGCCGGTATCAACGTAGGCTTTGCTGGCATCCATCTGAGCGTTGATCATTTTTTCGCTGTAATCGATGCTCAGCGCCATGTAGGCGCGTACTGGCGCCATAAACATGTTGTCAAACTGCTGAGTCATTTCGTTAGTATTTAATGTACGCATCGTCATACCCTCCTGGGTTTAGTCTTGCACAAGCAGCTATCCAGAGGTTGGCGCTGCTGATTGAATGAGTAGCTTATTAAGCTATCTTGCGTTGCAGCATAGCAACTGTTTTTGTGCAGTGCAACATTTGGTTTTTGGCATTTAATATCCGCAGGGCAAGCGTATGTTTACCCGCATGCGCTAACCAGCTAGCTTGAAGGTAGAGAGTGTGGCTTTAGCCAGCGAACGATAGATCGGTTATGCGCTCAGATAGGTATCACTGTTAATTTCACTGTTGGGAGTAAGAGCAATGGCAACACGGATAGAACGCGATAGCATGGGCGAATTGGAAGTGCCCTCTGAAGCCCTATATGGCGCCCAAACTCAGCGGGCAATCAATAATTTCCCTGTCTCTCATTCGCCTATGCCGTCAGCCTTTATCCATGCAGTCGCGCGTATCAAGCTAGCGGCAGCCCGGGCTAATCAAACCCTGGGAGGGCTTGATAGCGCGCGTGGGGAGGCGATTCAAAAGCGGCTCGCGAGGTGTTAACAGGTAAGCATGATCAGCACTTTCCTATCGACGTGTTCCAAACCGGTTCAGGCACCTCCACCAATATGAACGTCAATGAAGTGTTGGCGACCCTGGCAAGCCGGGAAGGCGTTGAGGTGACGCCGAACGATCACGTCAATATGGGGCAGTCCAGCAATGACGTGATTCCCACGGCCATCCATCTGTCGGCTGCTATCGCCGTGCATGAATCGCTGCGTCCAGCCCTCGTTCACCTGCGCAGCACTATCGACCAGCGCGCCAGTGAGCTAAGCCATGTGGTAAAAACCGGCCGTACCCATCTCATGGATGCCATGCCGCTGCGTATGGATCAAGAGCTGGGCGCCTGGTCGAGCCAGTTAGGCCAAGCCATTGAGCGCATTGATAGCGCCATGAAACGGCTGTGCCGATTAGCTCAAGGTGGAACTGCGGTTGGCACCGGCATTAACGCTCCTATCGGTTTTGCTGAACAGGTCGCCCAAGAGCTGAGCGAGCAGACGGGGTTGATGTTCACTCCTAATGACAGCTTCTTTGCCAGCCTCTCTTCCCAGGATGCCGCGGTAGAGCTTTCCGGCCAGTTGAAAGGCTTGGCCTGCGTGATTATGAAAATTGCCAACGATCTGCGCTGGATGAACTCAGGTCCGCTGGCGGGGCTGGGGGAGATCGAGCTGGAGGCGTTACAGCCCGGCAGTTCAATCATGCCGGGGAAGGTGAACCCCGTGATTCCTGAGTCAGCCGCCCAGGCTGCCGCGCAGGTCATCGGTCTGGATAGTGCGATCACCGTCGCAGGGCAGAGCGGCAACTTCCAGCTAAATGTGATGTTGCCCCTGGTGGCTTCCAATTTGCTTACGTCAATCAGCTTGATGAGTAATACCGCACGGCTGCTGGCTGATCGTGCGATTGCCACTTTCAAGGTGCGTGAAGATAACCTGAAAGGGCCATTGGCCAGAAATCCGATCTTGGTGACGGCGTTAAATGGCGCTATTGGCTACAACGCCGCCGCGGCAATTGCCAAAGAGGCTTACCAGGCGGGGCGGCCGATTATTGATGTGGCCGAGGAGAAAACGGATCTTGACCGGGAAACGCTTGAGCGGCTGCTGGATCCCGCCGCGTTAACTCAGGGAGGCATCCCTGAGTAACACCTTTAAGCAGCGTTAAGGTTGGCTTGTCGTTCAGGTTTCCTGCCGCTCGGTTTTGCCTTCCTGAATTGTTTCGCTGGCTTCACCGCGCTCCTCGGCATCCGCTTCGGGCGTCTCATGCTCGTCTTGGCGCGAGGGGCGGTAGCAAAAGGTGGCCAGTATCGGAAAGTGGTCGGAGCCGAAGTAGTTCAGTCGCTGCATACCAACCAAGGTGAAGTGCTCGGTCACGAAGATATGATCCAGGGGCCAGCGCAACATGGGATATTTGGCGTGGAAGGTGCTGAATAAACCTCGTCCACGGCGTGGGTCGAGCATGCCGCCCACGCGGCAAAAAAAGCCGAGTAGTGCGTGACCAGGCCACATCGTTCAGATCCCCGGCGACCAGGGTTGCCCGGGGATCTTTGTGGATCTGTTTGCCCACTAACAGCAGCTCAGCATCCCGCCATAAAGATTTTTCGCTCTCACTGGGGGCCGGTGGCCGTGGGTGGAGTGCGTAAAACGAATGCTATCGCCGTTAGCAAGCGTTACTCGGGTATGAATAGACGGAATGTCGTCCTGTATTAGCCACTTAACGGACGTATCGGTAAGTTCCAGGTGCGAGTAGAGGTGCATACCGTAAAGGTTGTCGAGCGGGATCTTGACGCTGTGTGGCCACTGCTCTGCGAGGGCAGGATCCAGTTGATCCTGCCACCACTGGTCTGACTCCAGGGTCAGTACAATGTCCGGCTGATGCTGTTTGATCATATCGATCAGCGCCTGAGCCTGCCGATTCGGGGTTAGCACGTTGGCGATCAGCAGCGTTATCCGTTTATCAGAATCGTTGCTTTCCGCTGTTTTAACCTGAACGGGCCAGAGTGGCGTCCAGGGTAGAATGTAGTAAAGCTGGAACAGTAAAGTGATGCCCGAGGCAAGCAGAGCTACCCATAGCCAGGGGCCGGGCTCAACGAAGATAACGGCTAATAGCCAGGTGATTAAGGCTAGGAAAGCAATCTGCAGGCGTGGAAATTCAAAACTGCGAATCCACCACCAGTGTAAATGTATGCGTGCTATCAGCGTCGCTAATAACAGCACGATCGCTATGCTTCCTAGCAAAATACCCAGCATGGTTTATCTCCCTGTAGATAACGCCCAGCGCATTGAAGCGCTAAGCCTAGCGTTAGAAGGCTGCAGGTGTCGAATTGAACATCTACTCGTCATGGATGTAATGCGGCTGGGAGAGGGCGTGTAATGGGAAAGAGCTTGCAATTCAGTGATAAAAGCGTAAGATATGCATCCGTTGGAAGGCGTGCTGCTATCTAAATAGCGCACTCTAGATAGACTAATCGATAGTCTAATAGATACTCCTATAGAACCATAGCTCAGTTGGTTAGAGCGCCACGTTGACATCGTGGAGGTCGGCGGTTCAAATCCGCCTGGTTCTACCAGTCTTTGCCAACACCCCTTTTCAAGGACCATAGCTCAGTTGGTTAGAGCGCCACGTTGACATCGTGGAGGTCGGCGGTTCAAATCCGCCTGGTCCTACCAGCTTTTTATCAGAAACGCCCCAGGCAGCGATGCCTGGGGCGTTTTTGCGTCGGTGTGATGGCGCTTATAATGGCGCCTTTGGTTTTTTAGTCGCTAAGGCTTTTCATCGCTAGCGCTAAACTTGCGCTTGATCAAACAAAGTGGGGCAGGTCAGTTTGGCGCATAAAAGTGGCGACCAGTGCTTCGACGCCTGCTTGGTCTTGTTGAGTAAAGCGCGTATGCAGTGGGCTATCCAGATCCAATACGCCCCACAGGCGGCCATCCACTACGATGGGAACCACGAGTTCGGAGCGGGAGTTGGCGTCGCAGGCAATGTGGTCGGCAACCGCATGGACGTCGTCCACTCGCTGGTGGTTTGTTGGCGTGCGGCCGCGCCGCATACGCCTTGCTAAAGGGAATTGGATGGCAGGCGGGCTGCCCTTGAAAGGGCCCCAGGGCTAAAACCTCAGGCTGGCGCTGAAGATAAAAACCTACCCAGTTTAAGTCGCTAAGCTGTTGATGAATAAACGCACAGGTTTGCGCACTGTTGGTGAGCCAATCGCGGGTATCGAGCAGCGCTTCAAGCTGGCGATTGAGAAGAGGGTAGTCAACGCTGTTTTGCATGTGGGCTCCTATGCTAATATCGCAACAGGCCGACACTTATTCATATGGGCGGCATATGAGTGTCGGCCTGGGTGCTATCTAT
Source organism: Vreelandella olivaria (assembly GCA_004295565.1). Taxonomy (GTDB): domain Bacteria; phylum Pseudomonadota; class Gammaproteobacteria; order Pseudomonadales; family Halomonadaceae; genus Vreelandella; species Vreelandella olivaria. Next base: position 2,213,844 of record AP019416.1, read on the forward strand.
TTTCTGCTAATTCGGGGTATTACTCGATCCAGCCAGGAACGGCTGCGCCTTTAAACAGCTCTTCGGCTTTCTCGATCACTTCGTCGCGCTGATAGGCGTCGACCAACTGGCGAATCTCTTCACGCTCTTCATCACCGCCGCGAACCGCGATCAGGTTGACGTAAGGGGACTCGGGGCCCTCTTTGATCAGGGCATCATCCAGGCTTAAACCGGCCGGTTGTGCGAAGGTGTTGTTGATGAACGCCATGTCCACATCGGGCAGCACTCGGGGTAGCTGGGCGGCTTCGATCTCGCGGAAGCGGAAGTCGCGGGGGTTCTCCGCGATATCGATCGGCGTGGATTCGAGGAATTCTGGATCGTTGAGGGTGATCAGGCCTTCGTTGTGCATCAGGATCAGCGCGCGACCTTCATTTGATGGGTCGTTGGGCAGCGCGATTTGAGCGCCGTCTGGCAGGTCATCGATACTGTCGTATTTTTCTGAGTAAGCGCCAATGGGGTAAACGAAGGTGTAGCCAGCGATAGCCAGGTCATAGCCACGGTCGTCGACCATCGACTGCAAGTAGGGCTCATGCTGGTAAGCATTGGCGTTCAGGCTGCCGTCTGCCAGGGCGGCATTCGGGGTAACGTAATCGGTAAACTCGATGATTTCCACATCGAGGTCGTACTCTTCTTTGGCAATGCGCGCAGCCACTTCCATTACTTCGGTCTCAGGGCCGGCCACGGTACCCATTTTAATGCTGCGCGTTTCAGCATTAGCGACGTTAACCGCAAGTGCCAGGGCGGTAAGGCTACCAATAATCAGTTTTTGCATGAGGTCTCTCCAGTGACGTTGTGCTTAATAGTGCAATGATGCGGCAATAAAAACCGTTGTCTAATGCATTTTGGTTATAAGAGATAGGTGGTGAGCTTACTACTATTTGCGATCACTTTTGCGAACCAGGTAGTCGCCCAGGCTCTGGAAGCCCTGCACCATGACGACCAGGATTACCACCGTAATCAGCATGATGGTGGGGTTAAAGCGGTTGTAGCCGTAGCGAATGCCTAAGTCGCCAAGGCCACCGCCACCCACTGCACCGGCCATGGCGGAGTAGCTTACCAGTGTGACCACGGTGATGGTTAAGCCGGTCATGATGCCGCCACGAGCTTCCGGAATCAGTACTTTGCGAATAATTTGCCAAGGGGTTGCCCCCATGGCTTGGGCAGCTTCGATTAACCCAGGGAAATCTCATTAAGCGCCGCCTCGACCAGCCGAGCGACAAACGGAATAGCGGCAATGGTGAGCGGAACTGATGCGGCATTAATACCAATTGAGGTGCCCACCAGCATCCGCGTGAAAGGAATGATCGCCACCATCAAAATAATAAACGGGATCGAGCGTCCAATGTTGGTAACAATGCTCAGTACTTGGTTAAGTACTGGTTTCGCTAATATTTGCCGCGGGCGCGTAACGTAGAGCATCACCCCGAGTGGCAGGCCGACGAGGGTGGAAATAAGTCCTGAAACGGCCACCATATAAAGCGTATCCAGCGTGGCCTGTAAAATTAAATCAATCATTGCGCTGGACATGGCCGAGTACCTCCACTTGTAGTTGATGGGATTCGAGATAGTGCATGGCTTGCTGGGTTTGCGCCGCAGAGCCCAGCAGCTCCGCAATCATCAGACCCAGGGTACGCTCCTGAATCGACTCTACTTTCGCTTGTAAAATGCTCACATCGACCCCGCACTCCCGCGCCAGGCGTGAAATCAGCGGGGTCGAGACCGCATCGCCTGAGAAGGTTAGGCGTACCACTGGTGGGTATTTTCGCCGGGGGCGTCAAGGAGCCTCTCGATCAACTCTTTAGGCGGCGTTAGCTGCAGGAAGTCGTTAAGAAACTCGCGACCCAGCTGCGTACGCGGGGCGGTGAAGAAGTCGCCAACTTCAGCGTCTTCCACTAGTTCGCCGTCCGAGATCAAGCTCACCCGGTGGCAAATGGATTTGACCACTTCCATCTCGTGGGTGATCAGTAGGATGGTAATGCCCAATTGATGGTTAATATCGCGCAGTAGTTCCAGAATTGAACTGGTGGTCTGTGGGTCTAGGGCAGAGGTTGCCTCATCACAGAGCAGCACCTGTGGCTTGCTGGCTAGCGCCCGGGCAATCGCTACCCGCTGTTTTTGACCGCCGGAAAGCTGGGCAGGGTACTGGTTGGCTTTATCCGCCAGACCTACCATCTCCAGTAGCGGAATAACACGATCGCGCACGGTGTGGCGTTTTGCCCCATTAACTCAAGGGGTAGCGCAACATTGTCGAATACGGTGCGTGTGGTCAGTAGATTAAAGTGCTGAAAAATCATGCCAATACGATGGCGCGCGCGGTTGAGCGCTGAGTTGCTCAACTGGGTCATTTCCTGGCCATCGACCGTCACGCTGCCGCTGGTGGGGCGCTCTAGCAAGTTGACACAGCGGATGAGCGTCGATTTACCTGCGCCGGACAGGCCGATGACGCCGTGAATCGTACCCTTGGGCACCGTAAGGGTAGCGTTTTGAGCGCATGGATGGCGTTTGCACCGCTGCCCTTGTTATTACTGAAATAGGTTTTACTAACGTTGCTAAGTTCAATCATAGCGTTTGCCTTACCGGTAGGCCGAAAACAGTGTGCGGAGTGCGAAACCCAAGCGGTTAAAAACAGTTGGGATAAACTCTCGGGTCACTAAAAAAGGGCGGCTAAGGATAGGGCGGGGAATAAAAAAGGCCACCCTAATGGGTGGCCATCAACGCTGGACACACCCTTTAGCTGCACTTCACCGGGTCAATAGCCAATACTAAATCAGTGACCAAGTGGACGCCCGCAATCTGGGTACAAATCGGCGTCATTACATTTGAGGCAAAATTCTAGGGTTGGATAGCGGTCTTGTCAATTTTGGCCGTCGTATTTTATGTTTTTACCCTGTGAAATGGCATTATTTTCTAATATTTGTGAATGGTTTGGTTTTAAGTTCTGTTGGCAGTGCGTGAACAGCCTTTGATTGGATGAAACCACCTCCCGCTTAACAGCCACAGGAATGTGAATGGCGTAGAATGGGGCAGTGAAAACCAACAACGCGGTGCACAAATCTCAGGCAGCAGTAGTAAGCTTGCGCCAATGACTTGGCACTTTGACGGCTCAATGCTTCTTACTGCTCATTTTTGACGGCTTTATTTTTACTAGACGTTTTTCACTACATTAGGAGAACAGCCTTATGTTTACTGGCATTGTGCAAGGCGTGGCCAGGGTAGTGGCGGTGCGTGAGCTGGATGATTTTCGCGTGCATGTGGTGGAAATGCCTCCTTCAATGCGCGAGGGGCTTGAGATCGGCGCATCCGTGGCCCATAACGGTGTCTGTTTAACGGTGACGGCGATTGAGGGCGATAACGTTAGTTTTGACTTGATGCGTGAAACGCTGCGATTGACTAATCTTGGTGCAATTACCCCAGGGCAATGCGTCAATATTGAGCGCGCTGCGCGCTTTGGGGATGAAATTGGTGGGCATTCCATGTCGGGCCACATTATTTCCATGGCTGAAGTCGTGGCCATTGAAGAGGCGCCTAATAACCGTCGGCTGTGGTTTTCACTGCCGGAAAGGTTGGGCCGATTCGTGTTTGAAAAGGGCTATATCGGGGTGGACGGTATTAGCTTGACCATTGGCGATGTACGCCACGCGGAGACGGGCGCCGTGGAGTTTAGCGTCAATTTAATTCCTGAGACGCTGTCGCGCACCACGCTTCAGGATAGGGCACCGGGAGATCAGGTCAATATCGAAATTGATCCGCAAACCCAGGTAATCGTTGAAACTGTTGAGCGCGTATTGTCGCAACAGCGGCGGTAATGGTGTTTATTGGTTGTTGGGCTGACCGATCGGTTAGATCATGGCCTGAAGATTGCTTGGTATTCGGCAGCGGGCGGTTTCCGCCGACATTGGTCGCCATGCTGAGCCGCTCGCATCAAGGCGAGCGTTTCGGTAGTATGTGCGGCTTTTCTCAGCACCAGAATGCATACGCGTCATGCGACGTTAGCGCTAAGGACAACAAACTTCATGAAACTTCTGGATAACTATTTCAAGCTCTCCGAGCAAAAAACCAACGTGAAAACAGAAGTTATCGCCGGGATCACCACCTTCCTGACGATGGCCTACATTATTTTTGTCAACCCGAGCATCCTTTCGGAAGCGGGGATGGACTACGGCGCGGTGTTCGTAGCGACTTGCCTGGCGGCGGCGATTGGTTGTTTCGTCATGGGCCTGTGGGCCAATTACCCCATTGCCCAGGCCCCAGGCATGGGTTTGAACGCCTTCTTCACCTATGGCGTCGTACTGGGGATGGGGTATACCTGGGAGGCTGCGTTGGGGCAGTCTTCTTCTCCGGTTTAACCTTCTTTTATTAAGCATTTTTAAAATTCGCGAGTGGATCATTAACTCCATTCCAATGACATTACGCTTGGGGATAGCCGCGGGTATCGGGCTTTTCCTGGCGATGATTGCGCTTAAGAATGCCGGTATTGTGGTCGCCAACCCGGCGACCTTTGTTTCCCTGGGGGATCTTTCCCAACCCCCGGCTATTTATGCGCTGCTGGGCTTCTTTGTGATCACCGCGCTCTCATACTTGCGAGTGACTGGTGCCGTCATGATCGGGATTTTGGGGATTACTGTTGCTGCAATGGTGCTTGGCCATAACGAATACGGGGGGCTGATGTCGATGCCACCCTCCATTGCACCTACCTTTATGGCCATGGATTTGATGGGCGCGTTGGACGTGGCGATGCTAAGCGTGATCTTTGCCTTCCTGTTTGTGGATCTATTTGATACCTCGGGTACGCTGATCGGTGTCGCACATCGCGGCAAACTGCTAGACAAAGACGGCAAGTTGCCGCGCATTGGTCGCGCCATGATGGCCGATAGCACCGCGTCAATGGCGGGCGCTGCCTTGGGTACTTCCACCACGACGAGCTACATTGAATCGACGGCGGGTATCGCCTCGGGTGGCCGCACGGGTTTAACGGCGGTAGTCGTCGGTGTTTTGTTCCTGATCAGCCTGTTCTTCGCACCGCTGGCGGGCTCGATTCCGGCCTACGCAACTGCGGGGGCGCTTCTGTATGTGGCTGTTCTGATGGCGGGAAGTTTGGCTCATGCTAATTGGGAAGACCCCACCGATGCCGCACCGGTACTGATTGCTGCCCTGGCAATGCCGCTGACGTTCTCGATTGCCGAAGGCATCGCGCTAGGCTTTATTAGCTATGTGGCGATCAAGGCGCTGTCGGGCCGCTTTAGCGATCTGAATCCGGCGGTGATTATTCTAGCGCTGCTGTTTGCGGCCAGATTTTTATTCCTAGGGTAACTAGCCCTTATCACTTTTTTTATTACTCAATGAGAGACGCGATGAGCATCTACGGCGACTACATTAAGTCCGTTATTCGCACGGTTCCCGATTGGCCTGAGCAGGGCGTGAATTTTCGCGACATCACCCCGTTGCTGCAAAATAGCGCTGCCTTCCGCAAGCTGATCGATAGCTTCGTACACCGCTATCAGGAGATGAACCTGGATGCCATTGCAGCCATTGATGCGCGTGGTTTTATTATTGGCGCACCGCTCGCCTATGAGTTGGGCTGCAGCTTTGTACCGGTGCGCAAGAAGGGCAAACTGCCCTTCAAAACCATCAGCGAGACCTACACCCTGGAGTACGGTCATTCTGAAGTGGAGCTGCATTCCGATGCCTTTCAAACGGACGATCGTATTCTGCTGATGGATGACCTGATTGCCACCGGTGGCACTATGCTGGCAGCGGCCAACCTCATTCAGCGCAGCGGGGGCCATGTGGTGGAGACCGCCACCATTATTGATCTGCCCGAACTGGGTGGTTCGCAGAAAATTCGCGATGCTGGTTATAGCGTATTCGCAGTTTGTTCTTTCAACGAAGACGAGTAAATCCCCATGAGCAGCGATCGCTATCACCAACACTTCACTGTCTCCTGGGATCAACTGCACCGTGACGTGCGTACGCTTTGTCACCAGATGATTGAGCGTGACTTTAAAGGCATCGTAGCGATTACCCGCGGCGGTTTAATTCCTGCCGCGTTGATTGCCCGGGAGCTTAATATCCGGCTGATCGATACCGTATGCATTAAAAGCTACGACCACATGGATCAAGGCGGCCTGGATATCATGAAGGGCGTCGATCATGATGGTGAAGGCTGGTTGTTGGTCGATGACTTGGTGGATACCGGCAAAACGGCGCGGGCAGTTCGCAAAATGCTGCCGAAAGCGCACTTTGTGACTATCTACGCCAAGCCGGATGGTCGCCCGCTGGTGGATCAATACCTAACCGAAGTGGCTCAGCAGTGCTGGATCCAGTTCCCATGGGATATGGGCGTTGCCTATGTTGAACCGCTTGTCGATCAGATGAAGAGGTAGTGATGGCTAATCCGCTTCCCGACGACTGGAATCAGTGGCTGGGTAATGAGTTCCAGGCTGACTACATGCTGGCGCTAAAAGCGTTTTTGGCTGAGCAAAAAGCGGCCAAAAAATCATTTATCCTCACTCCTCACACTGGTTTCGCGCCTTTGAGCTGACCCCGTTGAGCGAAGTGAAGGTGGTTATTTTAGGCCAGGATCCTTACCACGGGCCGAACCAGGCCCATGGCTTATGTTTTTCTGTGCAGCCCGGCGTTCCCGTGCCGCCGTCGCTGGTCAATATCTATAAAGAGCTGGCCAGCGATGTGGGTTTTACTCCCGTGCGCCATGGTCATCTGGAAGCATGGGCCAAGCAGGGCGTGCTGTTGTTAAACACCTCGCTGACCGTGGAGCAGGGCAATGCGGCCTCGCATCGCGGTAAAGGGTGGGAGCCGTTCACTGACCGGGCGATTGAAACCGTCAGCCAGCATGCGCCACCGTGTGTTTCTGCTATGGGGGAGTCATGCGCGCCAGAAAAAGGCGTTAATTGATCAGGGGCGTCATTTAATCCTAGAAGCCCCGCACCCTTCACCGCTCTCCGCGCACCGTGGCTTTTTGGCACCCGGCATTTTTCCCAAGCCAATCAATTTCTACAAGCGCAAGGACGAGACCCCATCGAGTGGCAATTGCCTGAAACCCCTTAACCTTGCAGGTGGTTGCGGGTAGAATACGCGCAATTTTGCGCCTAGCTGATGCAGCTCTGGTTGTCATTCTGAATCCCCTGCAGTGAGGAAGTCCCATGAGTGTTTACGCCATTAACCATCCGCTTGTTCAACATAAGCTGGGTCTGATGCGCGAAGTTGATCTTAGCACTAAGAGCTTTCGTGAGCTGGCAGGTGAAGTTGCCAAGCTGTTGACCTATGAAGCAACCAAGGGGCTGGAGCTGGAAGATCATGAAATCCAGGGATGGAATGGCGAGCCGATTGCCACGCGTCGGTTAAAGGGTAAAAAAGTCACCGTCGTGCCGATTTTGCGTGCAGGGCTCGGCATGCTGGAAGGCGTCACGGATCTAATCCCCAGTGCGCGGGTAAGCGTTGTAGGTCTTTATCGGGATGAAGAAACGCTTCAACCGGTGCCTTATTTCGCCAAGTTTGCCAACGATATCGAAGAACGCATGGCCATCGTTATCGACCCCATGCTGGCTACTGGCGGCTCAATGGTGGCCACGCTGGACATGCTGCGCGAGCGGGGCTGCGAGCATATGAAGGTGATTGTGCTCGTGGCGGCACCTGAAGGTATCAAGCGGGTGCAGGACGCTTACCCCGATATCGAAATTTACACCGCCTCAATCGATGACCGCCTCGATGAGAATGGCTACATCGTCCCCGGGTTGGGTGACGCTGGCGACAAGATTTTCGGAACGCGCTAAGCATCGTTACTGACATTGCCCCTTACGCCTCGCGTCAGGGCATTTTTGCATACCTGCCATCCAATAATTCTAGGAATTCCCTTATGCGTGAAGCTGCCAGTCAGGCTGAGTCGTGGCCAAAGTCATCTTAACCGGCGCACAAATGCTGTTTGTGGCCTTTGGCGCCTTGGTATTAGTGCCGCTTTTGACAGGACTCGACCCCAGCGTTGCACTGTTTACGGCAGGGGTGGGAACCTTGGTCTTCCATGCAGTGACCAAACAGAGCGTACCGGTATTTTTAGCCTCATCGTTTGCCTTTATTGCGCCTATTCAAGGCTCTGTGGCGAGCTTTGGCGTGCCTGCCACCATGGGTGGGCTGATGGCGGCAGGGCTGGTCTATGTGGCGATTTCCCAGGCTGTGCGCTTGAAAGGCACTGCCTGGTTGCACCGTTTACCGCCCGCTGTGGTGGTGGGGCCGGTGATTATGGTGATTGGCCTGGCGCTGGCACCGGTGGCGGTTAGCATGGCGACCGGTGAAACCAGTGACAACATCGGCTATGGCGCGGCGATTTTCCTCTCGATGACTAGCTTGCTGGTGACATTGGTGCTGGCGGTATTTGGCCGCGGTCTGCTTCGCCTAGTGCCGATCATTGGCGGCATTGTCACCGGCTATTGTTTGGCGTTGGTGATGGGCGTCGTCGACTTTACGCCGGTGCGTGAGGCGGCGTGGCTATCGATACCCAGCTTCACTGCTCCGAGTTTTCATTGGGCGGCCATTCTGTTTATGATTCCGGTCGCGATTGCCCCGGCGGTGGAGCACATTGGTGATATGGTGGCGATTGGTTCAGTGACCCGCAAAACTACCTGGAAAAGCCTGGCCTACATCGCACCCTGTTAGGCGACGGCTTGGCAACCAGCGTGGCAGCGCTATTTGGTGGGCCGCCGAATACCACTTACTCGGAAGTTACCGGCGCGGTAACCCTCACTCGGGCGTTTAATCCCAAGTACATGGTCGTTGCGGCGATGATTGCCATTGTGCTGGCATTTGTGTCCAAGCTTGGCGCGCTGTTACAGACTATTCCCGGCCCGGTAATGGGCGGTATCATGACGCTTCTGTTTGGCTCTATCGCGGTGGTCGGTATGAACACCCTGGTACGCGCCGGTCAGTCGTTGACCGCAGCGCGCAACCTGGTCGTGGTGTCGCTAATACTGGTGTTTGGTATTGGCGGCATGCAGTTTGGCGGTGGCCAGTTTACGCTGCAGGGCGTTAGTCTGGCCGCCTTGGTGGGTATTACGTTGAACTGGCTATTACCCCGCGAGCAAGAGGGCGAGTAAGCTAAGCGCGGGCATTGTAAGCGTCGCGTTGCTTGTAAAGTGCGTTTAGTGATTATCGGGAGTCTCGGCAGTATGGAAAACGAACTAACCGCACCCTTTCCCATTCTAGGGGTTGCTGCCTGGAGCGGCACTGGAAAAACGACCCTGTTAGAGAAGCTGCTGCCACGCTTGGGTGAGTATGGTTTGAAAGTCGCCGTGATCAAGCATGCTCACCACTCATTTGATGTCGACCAGCCCGGCAAAGATAGTTATAAACTGCGCAGCGCAGGTGCGGCACCGGTACTGGTGGCTTCCCGTCAGCGCTTTGCGCTGATGCAGGAAACCCCGGCCAGGACGAGCCAGATTTAGCTGAGCTAATTGCCATGATGGTGCCGCACCACCCCGATTTGTTGATTGTCGAAGGGTTCAAAGCTTGGCCAATTCCTAAGCTGGTGTTATACCGCGATGGGATTGGTGATCCAGCTATTTTATCCGACCGATGGGTTGAGGCGGCCGCACTCAGTGCGCCACCGCCTATCGACCTGGCGGCTTCGGTGGTTCAGTTAGATCTAGACGATAGTGAAGCAATAGCGCGCTGGATAGTCAGTTGGGTAAGCGCGAAAAACGACGCTATATTTTCAAGTGCTTGGGCTTCAAAAAAGGAACGGTGACAATATGCATCTTACCCACCTCAATACCCGTGGCGAAGCCAATATGGTGGATGTCGGCGATAAGCAGGAAACCCGCCGCGAAGCAGTCGCCTCGGGGCGCATTGTGATGCAGCCGGAAACGCTGAAATTACTTAGCGATGGAGAACTGCCCAAGGGCGATGTACTGGCCACCGCGCGTATCGCCGGTATTCAGGCGGCCAAACGTACCCATGAGCTGATTCCTCTCTGTCATTCACTGGCGCTCTCCAAGGTCTCGGTTGAGTTCGATATTGATGTGGCCGAATCCTGCGTTCACGTGACCTCGTTGTGTCGATTGAATGGCCGCACCGGGGTTGAAATGGAAGCCCTGACCGCCGTCTCGGTCGCCTGTTTGACGCTGTACGATATGTGCAAAGCCGTTGATAAGGCTATGCGTATTGAGGCCATTCAGCTCGACAGTAAGCAGGGTGGCCAGCGGGGTGACTACCAGCGCATGAGCGTCCAAGCACCAATAGTGACAGGCGATGGCGTAGCCGGGGAAGTCAGCTTGGGCGAACGCTGCCCTTCACCCTGTGTGCGGGTCAAGTTTTTAGCCGAACTGCGCGAGCGGGTAGGCGAGAGCGAGGCGGTTGTGAGCCTTGATCAGTTGGCCAGCCGCGACATTAGCGGATTAAAAGCCGCGCTGGCGGAGCAGGATAGTCGCTTTAAACAGCTCAGCGACAAGCGCACGCTTTGCGCGATTAACCAGGTGATGGCCAATGATGATGCGTTAGTGACCGATGATGACGAAGTGGCGTTTTTCCCGCCGGTGACTGGGGGTGAGTGTGGATACTAAGCCAAATATTACAGTAGCGGTTCAAGCAGCCCCGTTCTCAATGGCCTACGGCTACGAGGATACCTTGGCGGGGCGCAGCGATATTGGCGCAGTGGTGAGTTTTACCGGACTCGTGCGTGATTTCAATGAAACGCCGGACGTCACAGCGTTAACGCTGGAACACTACCCGGGCATGACCGAGCGCACGCTGAAGGAGATTGGCGAACAGGCCTGGCAACGCTGGTCGCTCCAGGCGGTGCGGATTATTCATCGCGTTGGTTACCTGGAACCGGGCGATCCGATTGTGCGCGTGTTAGTGGCTAGTGCACACCGGCGTGAGGCGTTCGAAGCCTGCGATTTTATAATGGATTATCTGAAAACCCAGGCGCCTTTCTGGAAGAAGGAACACTCTGCCCAGGGCGAATATTGGGTCAAAGAGCGCCACTCTGATCAACAAGATGCGGCGCGCTGGCGTTGATGCTGCTCTGTGCAATAACGGCTTATTCCACCGCGGAAACCTGCCCTTGACCCATTGAGTGAGCAACCCTCCTAACGATTGGCGGCGTTGTCCAGAATGATGGGGTCTGGCATTTCGGCGGCCATAATCTGTAGATGCACATCGGGCAGGTGCTGCATATGCTCCGTGAGCCAGTGAACCAAGCGGGGCTGCAATGCCTGTCGCAAGTCGGCGAGCGTCTCCGCGGCTATCTCCTCAAGCTGATCATCCAGCCAATCGCTGAAGCTATCTTCATCCAGTGGGCTGGCGCCTGCGGCATCCAGCATCAAACGACCAATGCGCGCCCATCCAGTGTCAGTAGCCGTCACCGGCAGTGCCAGGTATAAGCTGCCGCGACGGGCTTTCTTATTGGCATCGTTCACCTCCAAACCAGGGTGAGGCACTACGCTGTTTTGACTGACAATGCAGGGGGGCTGCGGGTAGCGCGCTTCGCAGTTCAATCCGTGGCTATCGAAACTGATTAGATCGCCGTTTATCGGCGTCAGCGGTGCGCTAATACCCAACCGCTTGGCAATGGCCTGATGTGCCTGCTGATGGCGTGCTTCGCCATGCACCGGCATAAGATGTTTGGGCCTGACCCACTGATAGAGTTTTATCAGTTCATCCTCGGCAGGATGCCCCGTGGCGTGCAATTCAGGGTGGTTGACCTCGTCATAGAGGTTGACGCCCAACTGCGCCAGACGCTTTTAAGCTGCTCGATGGGGCGTTCATTACCAGGAATGGCTTTAGCCGAAAACATCACATTGTCGCCTGGCTGCAGGTCAACATAGGGATGACGGCCCTGGGCTAGGCGTTGTAGCGCGGCGCGGGGCTCACCCTGACTGCCGGTAGCGATAATCACCACTTCATCCGGGGGGAGATACCCCAGGTCTTGATTGGGCACCAGTGGCGGTAAATCATCCATATAGCCGAGCCCCCGTGCAACGCTGACCATGCGCTCCATTGAGCGACCCATTAAGCTGATGCGGCGGCCACATTGATGGGCTGCGCGTCCTATCGCTAAGACACGGGCAAGATTGCTGGCAAAGCAGGAGACCACCACGCGGCCCTGGCAGTGACTCAGTGTTTTTGCCAGCGCCCGAGCCACATCTCCCTCGCTGCCGGAGTGGCCGGGCATGGGGGCGTTAGTGGAGTCGCCCACTACCAGGTCAATCGGCGCAAGCGCCTTGAAGTGGGCCGCATTGATTGGCGTGCCGATGATAGGCTCAGGGTCGAGCTTCCAGTCGCCGGTATGTAAAACGCGATAGCCGCCGGCCATCATTACCAGCGCACAGCTTTCGGGAATCGAGTGGGTTAAAAGCAAGTAGCGCAGCGTGAAGGGCCCACTTTCCAGCGCCTCGCCAGGTTCAATGACATGAATAGCCGCGCTGCTAAGCTGGTGTTCCGCAAACTTCAGGCGCAACAGCCCAGCCGCCAGCGGGTGGCATAAATAGGGCAGTTCCACATTGGCCAGAGCCAGGCTACCGCCCCAATATGGTCTTCATGGCCATGGGTGATAAATAGGGCTTTGGGTACGATTCCCAGTGCTTTCGGTGTGTCGAGATTGGGCACTTGTAGCGGCGAGTTGGGAAGATCCTGACGAATCATCATGCCGCAGTCCACGGCTATCCAGTGATCGTCATAACCGTATAGCGTTAGATTCATTCCAATCTCACCACATCCCCCCAGCGGCAAAAGGCGCAGTGGTGGACGACGACGGGGACGAATTTGAACGCGTGATGAATGCATCTGTTATGAAAAACCTAAAAAGTAGTGACTTAACTATACGGGAAGGCAGGGGCGGCTAACAATCATCCTTGGCCTTCCGATACAATATGAGGCCTAAGCCGCTGGTTTGTCATAATTACCTCAGAAATAGGTCAAGAGTAGCTCACATGTCTCATTATTATCGCTTAGTGGTTTCCTGTCCTGATCGGGTGGGCATTGTTGCACGTGTATCGAGTTTTATTGCCCAGCAGGGCGGCTCCATTACCGAAGCCAGCCAGCACTCCGATTTAGAAACCGGCTGCTTTTTTATGCGTTATGAAATTCTCGCGGATTCGGTGGGTATGTCGGTGGAAGCATTACGCGAGGCGTTTGCGCCAGTAGCCAGCGAATTCAATATGCAGTGGTCACTGGTGGATACCCAGCACCGCCGCCGAGTGGTGCTGATGGTGTCGCGAGAGTCACACTGTCTGGTCGATCTGCTTTACCGCTGGCAAGCGGGTGAGTTGGATTGCGATATTGTCGGCGTTATCTCCAATCATGACGATATGCGTTCCCTGACCGAGTGGTATGGCATTCGCTACCACCATGTCCCTGTCGACCCTGACAATAAGCAAGTGTCATTTGCCAAGGTGCAGGCCGAAATCGACAGTGCGCGCGCTGACTGCGTAGTGCTGGCACGCTATATGCAAATTCTGCCCCCGAGCTGTGCGCGCACTATGCGGGAAGAGTGATCAATATTCACCACAGTTTTTTGCCCTCTTTGCTGGCGCTAAACCCTACCACCAGGCTTACCAGCGGGGCGTTAAACTGATTGGCGCTACCTGTCACTATGTGACCGAGGAACTCGACGCAGGCCCTATCATCGAACAGGATATCCATCGTGTTAGCCACTGCCACACACCGACAGATTTGGTGCGCTTTGGTCGTGATGTCGAAAAGCCGTGCTTGCCCGCGGTTTGCGTTGGCATTTAGAGGATCGTGTGCTGGTACATGGCAATAAGACAGTAGTATTTAGCTAGAGGCTTCCAAACGCCATTGACCTGAGAGGCCGCCATGTCATTCGCGCAAAGTGTTTTAGCGCCGTGGGCGCTGCTGCTCACCTGGCTACTCTCGTTAGCAGTCATCGCATGGGCGCTTTGGGGCGGCCCTGGCAGGTGTTGATAGCCGATACCGCGCTTCAGCACCGCTGGCTGGGTGCTACCCTGGCGGTGATGTTGATGTGGCAACTGCGTGCCCAGGCGGTTGATTGGCTAACGCTGCACCTTGTCTTTACGGTATTGATGACACTCGTGTTTAAGGCGCCATTAGCGCTGGTTAGCAACGTGCTGATCAATATCGCCATGGTGGTGATTGGCCGTAATGAGTGGTTACTGCTGGGGGCAAACGTGCTGGTTACCGGAATCGTTCCGGCGGCTGTCATTGGCACGGTATGGCGGCTGGTAGATCGCCGCCTGCCGGATAACCTGATGGTGTTTCTGTTTGTCTGCGGCTTTTTTGGCGCGGCGCTGGCAACGCTGGGAGGAGGGCTGGCGGCGGTCATGCTGATTATCGTCGCGGGGACTGACCCTGAGGCGATCTATCTCGCCCAGGAGTACGCGCGTTTCTTGCCCCTGCTAATGCCTTCAGAGGCGTTTCTTACCGGCATGCTGCTGAGCATCCTGCTGGTCTATCACCCGAACTGGGTGGCCACCTTCAATGACCACCGCTATATCGACATGCAGTAGCTTGGTGACTAGCCGAGGGCTTGGCCGTTGCCGCCACGAATTACCCCGACACCGACGCCTTCGATATCGAGGGACTGGGAACGCAGGTCGATTTCAATGGGCGCAAAGTCAGGGTTCTCTGCAAACAGCGTTACCTGATGGCCCTGGCGTTTAAAGCGTTTAACCGTTACTTCATCTTCCAGTCGGGCAACCACAATCTGGCCATCGCGAACCCTGTCGGTGCGATGAACCGCCAATAAATCACCTTCCAAAATACCAATATCCTTCATGGAAAGACCGCGTACACGCAGCAGGTAGTCGGCTTTGGGGGTAAAGTACTCGGCTGGCAGTGGGCAGTACCGATCAATATGCTCAGCGGCTAAAATCGGACTGCCAGCGGCCACCTCACCGATCACGGGCAGGCCAGCAGGGGCGCCTCAACGTTGGCAGCAGGCAACGTGGTGACTGCGCTATCCAGAAGGTCTTGAGGTTCCTGGTTGGGCAACCGTATCCCGCGTGAGGTATTGCGGATAATGCGAATAACCCCTTTTCGCTCCAGCGCGCGTAGGTGCTCTTCAGCCGCGTTGGGGGAGCGGAAGCCAAGTGCCTTGGCAATCTCGGCACGGGTAGGAGGGTAGCCAAATTCGCCCATCGTCTTAACGATAAAATCAAACACGTGCTGTTGGCGAGCGGTTAGCGGACGCGACATACCAGACTCCATAAATAGTGAATAGACAGTAACAAGTTAAATGGCAACTTAATCAATAAGTGGTTAAGTATACAGTATGTTCCTCTGTCCAGTATATGCCTTGTGGCTACCTAATGCTGACGTCCATACAATTTTCCTAATCGTTTGAAACTAAGCTTTTGCTTATTTAACCCGTCATATTTTATCAATAAATCAAGCGTTGAGCCCGCCTACGTTATGGCATAGTATTTTGCTATGTTTTAAACACCTGTTTCCCTGGAGAGCGACATGGCTCAATCTGATACGGTGACCCGTATACTCGATACCGCCGAGGTGCTGTTTGCAGAGCGGGGTTTTGCCGAGACTTCGCTGCGCAACATCACCAGCAAAGCGCGGGTTAACTTAGCCGCGGTTAATTACCATTTCGGTTCCAAAAAAGCCTTGATTCAGGCCGTTTTTGCCCGCTATCTGGATCCGTTTAATCAGCGTTTTCATACCGCGCTGGATGAGCTTGAAGGCCAACACGCCGGGCGCGTGATCCCGCTTGAAACACTGCTAGAAACGATGGCTACAACCGTGCTTGCGGTACCCGCCGAGCGCAATAGCTTAAAGTGTTCATGCGCCTGCTCGGCCTAGCCTACAGCCAGGCACAGGGCCATCTCAGGCGCTATATTCAGCAAGAGTATGGTGATGTGTTTACGCGCTTTACAGAGCTTGTGCGCAAAGCGACGCCGGATCTGCCCGATGCGGAGCGCTTTTGGCGGCTACACTTTATGTTAGGGACGGTAATCTTTACCCTGTCTGGCCTCGATGCGCTACGTGATATTGCCGAGAAGGATTACCACGAACAGGTCTCTGTACGTGATTTGGTCAGGCGGTTGCTTCCGGTGGTGGTGGCTGCCATGAATGCGCCGCTACCCATGACCCTTGAAGCAGCCAAACCTGAAGAAGGAAAACATGCGAACGCCTACGCTAGCTGAACTACCGCCGACGGAGAATATCTGGCTGGAGATTGACACCGCTCAACAACGGCTACGCTGCTGGCGTGGCCCGAAAGTGCTACACGAGTGTGCCATCTCATCCGGTGCTGCCGGTAATGGAGAGCGCAATGGTAGCGGTAAAACGCCGCATGGTTGGCACTATGTGCGCGCCGCCATTGGTGAAGATATGCCCGAAAATGCGGTGTTTCGAGGCCGTCGCTGGACGGGCGAGACTTTTCCGCCGCACTCGCCGAAGCGCACCCGGAGCGTGACTGGATTTTGACCCGCATCCTGTGGCTGTGTGGGTTGGAAAAGGGCGTGAATCGCGGTGGGCAGGTGGATTCTCAGCGGCGCTATATTTACCTTCACGGTACGCCGCCTGACGAACCCATGGGGTGGCTGCCTCTCATGGCTGTATTCGTTTACGCAATAGTGATTTGCTCTACATTTATTCATTAGCCTTACCGGGCACCCCTGTGTGGCTGCACGGTGGCCGTCAGTCCTTCGATTAACCAGAATTTTGACACCGCTAGACGATCGTCTAGAATCATCGCCCCTTTTAATGGATCAATCACGATGACTCAACCGTTAGGCCCGGTCATGCTTGACCTTGAAGGCCCAAAATTGACGGCTGCAGAGAAACGCTTGCTGCTAGAACCGACGGTCGGGGTGTTATTCTGTTTGCCCGCAATGTCGAGAATGGCTATCAGGTTCGCCAGCTCTGCAGTGATATTCGCCGTGTCCGTGCCGATTTACTGCTCGCCGTGGATCAGGAGGGCGGCCGTGTTCAGCGCATCAAGGAGGGCTTAACCCGCCTGCCTGCCATGGCGCGCATAGGCGAGTGCTATCGCACTACCCCGGAAGAGGGGCTGCTATTAGCCAAAGACGCCGGCTGGCTATTGGGGATGGAGATGGCCGCTTGCGGCCTGGATCTGAGCTTCGCGCCGGTATTGGATGTTGAGAGCGGGCTATCCAGCGTTATTGGTGATCGTAGTTTTAGTAGTGACCCCCAGCACGTTGCCCAGCTGGGCAGCGCGTTTATTCAGGGCTTCACGATGCCGGTATGGCTGCGGTGGGTAAGCATTTCCCTGGCCATGGCGGCGTTGCGGCGGACTCCCACGTTGCATTACCGGTAGATGACCGCCCGCTGGAGGTGATTAAACAGCATGATCTCGTTCCCTTTACCCAGTTGGCCTCACAGCTGGATGGCGTCATGCCTGCGCACGTTATTTATAGCGCCTTCGATACACGCCCCGCAGGATTTTCTCCCACCTGGTTGGGCATGCTTCGGGAGTCGCTAGGCTTCAAAGGCTGCGTTTTTTCTGATGATCTAAGTATGGCAGGCGCTCACGAAGCAGGTGACCCCAAAGCGCGTGCCCAGGCAGCGCTGGCCGCCGGTTGCGATATGCTACTGGTATGTAACGACCGAGCCGCCGCGCTTGAGGTGATGGATGCCTGCCAGGGAATCAATACCAAGCGCCCCGCCAAACTGCGCTATAGCCGTGCTCGGCCAGACCTGGACGCGCTGAGTGCACTGGGCCGTTGGCGTCGTACTCACGCTAAGCTGGAAGCGCTAGCGGATAAGCCCCAGACCAGCGCGGAAGCCGAGTAAGCCCAGCGCGGAAGCAGAGCAAGCCAAGCGCTAAGTAAATCCCTTTTTTGAATAATTGAAGCCTATAACCCGCCGTGGAGTTGGTAGATGTCAAAGCTGGATAAAGAAGCATTAGAGTCGCTGGACTCGATGCGCGAATTGATGGATAACGCAGACTGCCTGATTTCTCAGCAAGAAGTGGAGCGGGCGCTTGATCGTATGGCGGAAGCGATTACGCGAGATTTAGGCGATAAGCTACCGGTTTTTTACTGTGTGATGAACGGTGGCCTGATTACCACAGGGCATCTACTTACTCGTCTTGGCTTTCCACTGGAAGTCGATTATCTGCATGCCACTCGCTACCGTAACGAGCTGCGCGGCGGCGAGCTTTTTTGGCGCGTTTCACCTGAAGTACCCATGGCGGGCCGTCACGTAGTGATTGTTGACGATATTCTGGATGAGGGGGCGACGCTGGCGGCCATTCTGGCTTACTGCGAAGAGGCCCAAGCTGCCAGTGTCACCACGGCAGTGCTGGTCGATAAACAGCACGACCGCAAAGCAGTGCCTGGATTGAAGGCTGACTACTGTAGTCTGGAAGTGGCCGACCGCTATGTGTTTGGCTTTGGCATGGATTACAAGGCTACTGGCGCAACGCGCCCGGGATTTTTGCCCCCAAGGGTATGTAATCCGCTGAGGGCTTGCCATGGTTGTTGCAGCCTAGCGGGGCGAAAAGCGCCTCGCTAGGCCAGTTTCAGCAATCATCCGCGTTGAGATCTCCTCTACCGAGAAGCGCGTCGCATCAATAAATGGAATATGCATGGTGCGATAGAGCGACTCAGCCTGCCCTACCTCTTGCAAGCACTGATCCATCGAGCTATAGCGGCTGTTGGGGCGTCGTTCGTTGCGAATCGCCGATAAGCGCCGTGCATCAATGGTCAAGCCAAACAGTTTGTTGCGATGGGGCGCGAGCGCTTTGGGTAGTTTGAGCATACCATCTTCGTCTAAATCATCTTCCGTTAGCGGGTAGTTAGCCGCCCGAATGCCAAATTGTAGGGCCAAATAGAGCGAGGTGGGTGTTTTACCACAGCGCGAAACGCCGACCAGAATGATATCGGCTTTATCGTACTGGTGGGTGCGGGCGCCGTCGTCATTATCCAGCGCGAAATGCACCGAGTGGATACGATCCATGTAGACGTCATCGCTGCCAATCGAGTGAGTGCGCCCAACGCTGTAAGAGGAGTGGGTCTCTAGCTCCTGCTCCAGAGGTTCCAGGAAGGTAGAAAAATGTCGACTTTAAACCCGGATGCTTGCCGAATAACATCGCGGATTTGTTGATCCACAATGGTGTCGATAATGATCGGGCGGTGGCCGTCGCGGTTGGCCGTTGACTCAATAATGGCGGCTAACGCCTGAGCTTTTCCAGCGTATCGATATAGGGTTTGGTCTGCATATCGATCTCAACATCGCTGAACTGGGCCAGCAAACTACGTCCTAAACTTTCCGCCGTGATGCCGGTACCATCTGAAATAAAAAAAGCCGTACGTTTCATGACAAAATCCACTGGTGAGTGATCCGGCTATTGTGAGCCGAGCCGTTTGTCAGCACAACGTATCATCACCGGTGGGTATTTCAGCGCTCTATGCGCCTGACTACATAAATAGCCCAAAAATCCCTGCTGTTGTAAAAATCCTCCACTCTCTTCGCTATTAGACCAATGGCGAATATATTGGCACGGTGCTAGGGTAGCCCAGTGAATTATCCATGATCCACGGCATTAATGCCCATATCAGTGGTCATGCCGATATCTATGAGTGAGGGGGTTACGTGGAAGAGTACATTTTGTGGTTCGATCAGTTGGGCATGGCGGACGTCGAACGCGTAGGTGGTAAGAACGCCTCGCTGGGTGAAATGATCTCCAACCTGTCCGGTGCCGGTGTAACGGTACCCGGCGGTTTTGCTACTACCGCCCACGCTTACCGTGAATTTCTCTCCCACGAAGGGTTAAACGAACGCATTAATTCCACCCTGGCTCGCCTGGACGTCGACGACGTTAAAGCGCTGGCCGAGGCGGGTAGCAACATCCGCCAGTGGGTCATCGATACGCCGCTACCCCCAAGCTTTGAAGCGGCCCTGCGCGATGCTTACGGCCAGTTGCAGCAACAGCACCCACAGCTGAAAGTAGCCGTGCGCAGCTCAGCCACCGCGGAAGATCTCCCCGACGCCTCCTTTGCAGGCCAGCAGGAGACCTTCCTGAATATCGAAGGCTTCGACAATATCAAGCGTGCGGTGCACGAGGTGTTTGCCTCGCTGTTTAACGATCGCGCAATCTCTTACCGTGTGCACCGCGGCTACGCCCACGAAAATGTCGCCTTGTCGGCAGGCGTGCAGAAAATGGTGCGCTCAGAGACCGGCGCGGCAGGCGTCATGTTTACCCTCGACACCGAATCCGGCTTTAAAGATGCCGTGTTTGTCACTGGCTCCTGGGGTCTGGGTGAAACCGTCGTGCAGGGCGCCGTTAATCCTGACGAGTTCTACGTGCACAAGCCGACCCTGGCGGCGGGGCGCCCCGCAGTACTGCGCCGTAACTTGGGTTCCAAGCTGATCAAGATGGTTTATGGTCAGGATGCCAGCGCCGGTAAATCGGTTGAAACCGTCGATGTGCCCCCTAGCGACCGCAGCCGGTTCTGTATCAATGACCAGCAGGTAATGGATCTTGCCCGCCAGGCGATGACCATTGAACAACACTACCAGCGGCCCATGGATATTGAGTGGGCCTTGGATGGCGATGATGGTGAGCTTTACATCGTCCAGGCGCGTCCTGAAACGGTGGTCTCCCAGCAGGAGGGCGGCAAGCTCGAACGCTTCCAGCTGCGTGAAAAGGGTCGCACGCTCATTACGGGGCGGGCGATTGGTCAGCGCATTGGCCGCGGCACCGTCAAAGTGGTGCTTAGCCCTGATGACATGGACAAGATCCATGATGGCGATATCCTGGTCACCGACATGACCGATCCGGATTGGGAGCCGATCATGAAGCGCGCTTCCGCGATCGTCACCAACCGCGGCGGGCGTACCTGCCACGCGGCGATCATCGCCCGTGAACTGGGCATCCCTGCCGTGGTCGGCTGTGGCGATGCCACTACCCAATTAAAAGAGGGCATCGACGTCACGGTCTCGTGTGCGGAAGGCGATACCGGCAATGTCTATGAAGGTCTGTTGGAGTTTGACTGCAAAGTCTCCAGTGTCGATGCGATGCCGGAAATCCCCTTCAAAATCATGATGAATGTGGGTAACCCTGACCGCGCCTTTGAAGCTTTGCCAGCCTGCCTCATGCAGGCGTGGGCTTAGCGCGATTGGAATTTATTATTAACCGCATGATTGGCGTCCATCCTAAAGCACTGCTGGAGTACGACACCTTGCCGGCTGATTTGCAGCAGGTGATCGATTTACGTACTGCGGGTTACACCGACCCGGTCAGTTTCTACGTCGATAAACTGGTTGAAGGTATCTCCACGCTGGCGGCGGCGTTCCACCCCCAGCGCGTCATCGTGCGGCTGTCAGACTTCAAATCAAACGAATATGAAAACCTGATTGGCGGCAAGCTCTATGAGCCGGGTGAAGAGAACCCTATGCTCGGTTTCCGGGGCGCATCGCGCTACATTTCAGAGGCGTTCCGTCCCTGCTTTGAACTTGAGTGCCAGGCGCTGAAGCGGGTGCGTGAAGAGATGGGCTTCGAGAATATCGAAATCATGGTGCCTTTTGTACGTACCACCGACGAAGCGCGTGAGGTGGTAGAGCTGCTGGCAGCCAATGGCCTTGAACGTGGCGGCCCCACAGGCCTGAAAGTGATTATGATGTGCGAGCTACCGGCTAACGCACTGCTGGCCGATGAGTTCCTGGAGTATTTTGACGGCTTCTCAATCGGTTCAAACGACCTGACCCAGTTAACGTTAGGTTTGGATCGTGACTCGGGTATTGTGGCGCATCTGTTTGACGAGCGTAATGGAGCGGTTAAAAACTCCTGGCCATGGCCATTCAAGCCTGTAAGGCGAAGGGCAAGTATGTCGGTATCTGCGGGCAGGGGCCGTCAGACCATCCAGACCTGGCTAAATGGTTGATGGAGCAGGGGATCGATTCTGTATCACTCAACCCCGACGCGGTATTGGAAACCTGGTTTATGCTCGCAGGGCAAAAATCGAGTAGTTATATTTATTTTGACTAATTTACGCCCGGCCATTGTGCCGGGCGTCGTTGTTTTTATAGGCTACTCTTCTGGAGTGGTTTGTTAATTTATCGCGGAGAGCGCAGAGATGTCCCCAAAGTCAGTTAAGTTCGCGCTACCTGTTTTGTTGGTGGCACCCTTATATAGCTGGGGGTTTAGCTATGAAACACCTTCCATTTCGCCTGAAAGCGAGTCTGGATATGAAGAGAAACCAGGCTGGGAGGCTGAGTCGTTTGCGGTGGCCGCCGCCAACCCCCAGCGACTGATGCCGGTTATCAGGTGCTGAAAGCTGGCGGTAACGCCATTGATGCCGCCATCGCGGTGCAAATGGTGCTGAACCTGGTCGAGCCGCAATCCAGTGGTATCGGCGGTGGTGCTTTTTAATGTACTTCGATGGTGACGAAGTGCGTGCCTACGATGGTCGTGAGACGGCGCCTCAAGACGTTAACGGCGAACTGTTTATGCAGGAGGGTGAACCGCTGGCGTTTAATGAGGCAGTGGTTAGCGGACTCTCGGTAGGCGTGCCGGGTACGCTTAGAATGCTCGAAAAGGCCCACGCCGAACAGGGTGAGCTGGCGTGGTCGGAGCTGTTCATCCCGGCCATCACTCTGGCCGAGGAGGGTTTTGCGGTTAGCAGTCGGTTGCATACCAGCTTGGCAAACGATGAGTTTTTGCGCCAAGACCCGCTAGCGAGCCAATTTTATTATGATGCGGATGGTGAGCCCATTGCCGTGGGTGAAACGCTCAAAAATCCGGCTATGGCCGCGATTTTTCGCCAAATTGCCGAGCAAGGCAGTACTGCCCTGCATGAAGGCGCAGTGGCGGAAGATATCGTTCAGCGCGTGCAAAACTACCCCGAACGCCCAGGCAGTTTGACCCTTGAGGATATGAGCGGCTACGAAGCACTTACTCGTGATCCGCTATGTACGCCGTGGCAGCAGTGGGAAGTGTGTGGCTTTCCGCCGCCCTCGTCAGGTCATCTAACCGTGATGCAAATTTTAGGTATCCTTGATCAGCAGCCGCTGCTTGAGGCGCCGTTAGATAATGGTGTTTCAAGCAGCGGATGGCTGCATCAGTTTTTGGAAGCCTCGCGCTTGGCATTTGCTGACCGCGGTCGTTACATTGCCGACCCTGACTTTGTCGAGGCGCCGGGTGGCGATTGGTCGCTGATGCTGGCACCTGAGTACCTGGAGCAGCGCAGTGCGCTTATCGAAGAGATGAGTATGGGCGATAGCGCCGAGCCGGGTAACCCAGGCGAGCTTGATGTTAGCTGGGCAAGCCAGCCCGAGCAGCCTGAGTACGGTACCAGTCATATCAGCATTGTCGATGAGGAGGGCAACGCGGTCGCCATGACGACCACCATTGAGCAGGCCTTTGGCTCGCGGATTATGTCCGATGGTGGTACTGGCATGGCGGGTGGGTTCCTGCTCAACAATGAGCTGACCGACTTCTCTTTTGTGCCTGAAATAGAGGGCGAGCCAGTCGCTAACCGGGTTGAGCCCGGCAAGCGTCCACGCTCCAGCATGAGCCCGACCCTGGTGTTTGATCAGGACACGGGTGAGTTGGTGGCAAGTCTGGGATCTCCTGGCGGCGCCGCCATAATTCACTACACCGCGCGTACGCTAGTGGCGCTGCGCGACTGGGGCTGAGTGCTCAGGAAGCACTCGACCTTCCCCATGCGATTACCCTTGGTGGGGATGTCTATGTAGAAGAGGGCCGGTTTCCTGAGGCGACCATCGAATCACTGCGCGAACGTGGCCATACGGTAAGCGAGCGGGAGCTAACCAGCGGGCTCCAGGCCATTATGCGCCTTAATGATGGCACTCTGTTTGGGGGCGCTGACCCCCGGCGTGAAGGGGTGGTAATGGGCGATTAAGTAAGCGCTTATTGGCGCAGCCAGTTGCGCAGCTTAACTAACATCAGCGCGCCGTCGCTTAATTCACGCCGGTCTTGAATAAGTTCGGTTAAACGATCTGGGTAGTCGGTGATGATCGCATCGACACCCAGGTCAATCAGCGTTGACATGCGTGCCCGATCATTGACGGTCCAGGCGTGTATTTCGTAGCCATATAACCGCGCTAAGCGAACTTCCCCTTCCGTGATACGGTTATGCCGCAGCCCTAAGGCATCAAAATCGCGACGGTTTAGCGTGCCGGGCAGAATCAGCTGGGCCAGTAAGGTCACGCGAAGTTCCGGCGCTTGGGCTTTAATATGTTTAAGTAATGCAGGCGACATGGTGGCCATGCGCATGTCTAAGAGCGCGTTGGGGAAACCACAAGCCGCATAGCCATCGAAGGCGCTTTGTTGGGTTGCCCAGCAGCGGTAGCGGACGTCACTCTCTGCATTTAAGGCATCAATAACGGCATCGGCTAACGCTTCTTCTTGCCCCGGCAGCGGCTTAATATCGATCATTAGCCCCGCTTTACCGCGCACGCTGTCGAGTGCTTCGTCCAGGCCGGGAATAGCCTCATTGCGAAAGGCATCGCCAAACCAGCTACCGATATCGTACTGTTTTAATTCCTCCCTGGTCAGCTCACCAAATTCCCGATTATCGCCGGTTAGCCGTGCCAAGCTGCGGTCGTGATAGAGCATTACCTGCTGGTCACGGCTCAAGCGCACGTCAATTTCGATATAGTCAACGCCATCAATCAGCGATTGTTCTAATGCGGCAAGCGTGTTTTCGGGGCGACCATAGAGCTGCCCCGGTGGGCGATCACCGCGACGTTGTCTCGTATCTCAAAGCTATTGAGGATCCACCATGCTTGAAGGCCAGCAAAAATAAGCACGCTCAGTTCTACCGCCCAGGCCAGTTTGCCCGCATTGGTGCCCTCGGGAGGAGGCGCCGGGCGAGCTTCTCGGTGAGCCAGCTGCATATAGAGACAGGCGGACAGCAGCGCATTGGCGGCAATACCGATAAAGGTGATGGCCAGGGTAACCAGCACATAGCCGATTAAGTAGGCGAGCATCGCCGGGATAAGCACGGCATTATGCTCAGGTAACCACCAGAGTAGTGGCGTAAACAGCCGATCAAACAACAGTGTAGCGAGTAGCGGTAGGCTGACAATCAGCACCAATAGCAAAAGTACGGCAGCGCCAATGGAGCGACGCCAACCGCGGGTTAAGCTAACGCTGCGTCTGAGCGCCTGCCAGGGGCCACAGCTCTCCAGCGCAACGAAGGGTAGCGCCAACAGCCAGCGCAGGTAGAGCCATGACGCTGCCCATATCCAGCCAATGACCAGTGGCAGCGCGCAGGCAATGAAGTACCACAATGCGGGAGGGCGCACGCGCTGAAGGTAGTAGGGGTCTATGCCACTTAGCCACAGGTCGTAAAGCCATGCTAGCCCGGCCATAAAGGGGGGCCAACAGCAGCAAGTGAGTGCCTACCTGGAGTATCACAAGCCCGGCCAGGGCAGGCAGCCGGCGGGTGCTCAGCCATAGCGCCTCAAGGGCCAAACGATAGTGGTTATCACGAGGTCTGACGGCCACCTGCAGCATGCCTGCCTGCTGCCAGTAAATAATCAGGAAGGCGAACCCCAGCCCCACCAGCATGCCTACCAGACCCAGCGGGCTAAACAGTAGCGCGATCAATTCATCGTTGGTGACCACGGTACGGTTGAGTTGGGCCAAAAGCCAGCGCGTTACCCAGGTGATTGCTGGCAGCAGCAGGGCTGAAGCGAGCAGGGTAAAAAAACAGGTGGTAGGCGATCAGTGGGCGAAGATGATCACGTAACGTGCGCAATAAGGCTGAGCCAAGATAGGTCAAAGGCTGCATCGTCATTAAACGGTAAGAATGAGTTCCCAGGGTGGCAGCAACCGCCACACCTGGCAAGAGACGCTGTTAAGACAAACCTAATTACTATGCAGATCGTTGTTATGCAGGTCGTTGCTACGAAAGCGGCAACTCATGCTCGGCAACAATAATGCCGTTGTTATCTGCGTACAGCCACTGGCCGGGCTTTAGGGTGACGCCGGCAAAGGTGACATCGATATCACGCTGCCCTTCACCGCGTTTTTCGCTTTTGCGCGGGTGACTGCCCAGCGCCTGAACGCCAATCGGTAGGGCAGCGAGTATATCCACATCGCGCACACAGCCGTACATGACAACGCCCGCCCAGCCGTTGGCAACGGCCTGCTCGGCGAGCATATCTCCCAGCATGGCGCAGCGGTGTGAGCCACCCGCATCAACCACCAGCACCGCGCCGTTACCCGGTTCGGCGACAGCTTGCTTCACCATGGAGTTATCTTCAAAGCACTTTATCGTACGAATAGGGCCATAAAAGGCTTCAAGGCCGCCAAAATTGGCAAACAAGGGATCAAGCACTGCCACCTCTGGATGTGCATCGCAGAGATCGGGCGTCACTATTTCAATCGCGTTTGTCATCATGTGCTCCGTTTATGAGAGGTTGGTATCAGCATAGGCTGCTAACCGGGCCGTGTAAAACGCCCCGCCCTGTAAAACAGTGGCGGGGCGTTCGGTCATCGACTCAGAAGATGCAATTAATTACATCGTCTGCGATGGTGCGAGCATCGGCGATGGGGCGGTCTGTCTCAAGCGCTTAACAAGCGTTAGGCTTCTTGAGCGACCGGAATCACGTTTGAGGCGATCTTTGATACTCCTCAATCTCGTGAAAGTTCATGTAACGATAAATCTCGCCCGCCATGGCGTCAAACTCACCCATATAGCGTTGATACTCCTCAACGCTGGGTAAGCGTCCTTCTACTGCGGCGACGGCCGCCAGTTCCGCAGAGGCGAGGTACACGTTGGCACCATCACCCAAACGGTTCGGGAAGTTACGTGTAGACGTAGACACCACGGTGCTCTTAGCGGCAACGCGGGCCTGGTTACCCATACACAGTGAACAACCCGGCATTTCCATACGGGCACCGGCACGGCCGTAGATGCCGTAGTAGCCCTCTTCGGTCAGCTGATGCTGATCCATTTTCGTCGGTGGTGCCAGCCACAGCCGGGTTTTTAAGCTACCGGCAGGCTGCTTCTCAAGCAGTTTGCCCGCAGCCCGGAAGTGGCCGATGTTGGTCATGCAGGAACCGATAAAGACTTCGTCAATTTTCTGGCCAGCGACTTCAGACAGCAGGCGTGCATCGTCCGGGTCGTTGGGCGCACAGAGAACCGGCTCTTTAATTTCAGCCAGATCAATTTCGATGACTTCGGTGTACTCGGCGTCCTGGTCGGCGCGCATCAAGCTGGGGTTGGCCAGCCATGCTTCCATACCTTCTATACGACGGCTAATGGTGCGCTCGTCACCGTAACCATTCCCCATCATCCACTTCAGCAGGGTGATGTTGGACTTCAAGTACTCGGTAACGCTCTCTTCAGACAGCGTGATGGTACAGCCAGCGGCGGAACGCTCGGCGGAGGCGTCAGAGAGCTCGAAGGCTTGCTCTACGGTTAAGTCTTCCAGACCTTCAATTTCCAACACACGCCCGGAAAAGGCGTTTTTCTTGTTGGATTTATCCACGGTCAGCAAGCCTTGCTTGATGGCGTAGAGGGGAATAGCGTGAACCAGGTCGCGCAGGGTTACGCCAGGCTGGCGCTTGCCTTTAAAGCGAACCAGTACCGATTCCGGCATATCCAGCGGCATAACACCGGTGGCAGCCGCAAACGCTACCAGGCCGGAACCGGCTGGGAATGAGATGCCGAGCGGGAAACGGGTGTGCGAGTCACCGCCGGTGCCCACCGTATCCGGCAGCAGCATGCGGTTAAGCCAGCTGTGGATAATGCCGTCGCCGGGGCGCAGTGAAACGCCGCCACGGTTCATGATGAAGTCGGGCAGAGTGTGGTGGGTATCTACATCCACCGGCTTCGGGTAAGCGGCGGTGTGGCAGAACGACTGCATGACCAGATCGGCCTGGAAGCCCAGGCAGGCAAGGTCTTTCAGCTCATCACGGGTCATCGGGCCGGTGGTGTCCTGTGAGCCAACGGTAGTCATCTTGGGCTCGCAGTACATGCCGGGGCGAACGCCCTCTAGACCGCATGCTTTACCGACCATTTTCTGCGCTAAGGTGAAGCCTTTACCGGTATCTTTAGGTTGATCGGGTAGGCGGAAAACGTCAGAAGTGGGTAGGCCCAACGACTCACGCGCCTTACCAGTCAAGCCACGGCCAATGATCAGGGGAATACGGCCGCCAGCGCGTACTTCATCCAGAATCAGCTGCGTTTTAAGCTCAAAAGTGGTGATAACGTCATCGCTACCGTGTTTGCACACTTTACCCGCATAGGGGTAAACATCGATGACATCGCCCATATTCAGGTGGGTGACGTCCATCTCAATCGGCAAGGCACCCGAGTCTTCCATGGTGTTAAAGAAGATCGGCGCAATTTTGCTACCAAAGCAGAAGCCGCCAGCGCGCTTGTTGGGCGCGTAGGGAATATCGTCGCCAAAGAACCACAGAACGGAGTTGGTCGCTGACTTACGCGATGAGCCGGTGCCCACAACGTCACCCACATACACGACCGGGAAGCCTTTGGCTTTTACCTCTTCGATCTGCTTGAGCGGGCCAGTGGTGCCAGGAACCACTGGCTCAATGCCGTCACGCTCGTTTTTAAGCATGGCATTGGCGTGGAGCGGGATATCCGGGCGTGACCAGGCATCCGGCGCGGGCGAGAGGTCATCGGTATTGGTTTCGCCGGGCACTTTAAACACGCTGAGGGTGATTTTCTCAGCCAGCGCCGGTTTAGACAGAAACCACTCGGCGTCAGCCCAGGATTGAATCACCTCTTTAGCGACGCTGTTGCCGTTCTTGGCGCGAGTTTCTACGTCATGGAAGGCATCGAACATCAGCAGGGTGTGCTTAAGTTGTTCACCTGCTTCACGGGCAAGCTCTTCGTTATCGAGTAGCTCCACCATTGATACGATGTTGTAGCCACCCTGCATGGTGCCCAATAGCTTAACGGCGTGAACCTTGTCGATCAGCGGAGAGCTTGCTTCACCTTTGGCAATGGCGGTGAGAAAACCCGCTTTTACATAGGCGGCCTCGTCAACACCGGGCGGTACGCGGTTGGTGATCAAATCGAGGATAAACTCCTCTTCCCCGGCCGGCGGCGTTTTCAGTAGCTCAACCAGTGAGGCTACTTGTTCGGCATTTAGGGGTTTGGGCGGGACGCCCTCGGCGGCACGTTCCTCGACATGTTGGCGATAAGCTTCAAGCACGTTGGGGCCCTCTCATTCACGTTTCATTTACTTTATGGTGATGGCCTGCACGATGCACGGTGTTGGCCGCGCAGTTGTTGTGAAGTGGGGCCGATCACATATGACATACGCTTGACAAACAGCGTGTGGTTGGATGGCTGCGATTCTACGGCAAACTGTCGACAATGTTAAGCTGGCAAGTAGAGACGTCTCTTGTACTTTATGTTGATGCCAAGATTTAAACGGATCAAAAAAGCGCTTTTTATTAGTCAATTGGCTCAAAACCAGGAAAGTTTTTCCCACTTCCAAGCTAACTTCCCGCTGTGCGGGTGTGATTCTCGTTACACCGCGTTACCATACTCCTCACTTTATAACCTTAGAGCCGTTTTACTGCTGTGGTACTTATGCAAGCGTGTTGAGTAAAAGTGTGTGGAGCATTTTTAGGCGCTTAACTACATTAGTGATAGGCGATGAAGGGTATAAAGAACGCAATGTTACAGGGAACTATAAGCGCCTTGCGCGCTTATATGTTGTACAATAGTGAGATATAAGCTTGGTAATGGTGTTATGTTGATACAACCTGGTATGTCACAGCCTTCGATACATGCGAGTGCCTTGCAAGCGGCTGAACACGCGGTCAATGCGGATGATCTATTGCCGGAAAGCTTGCACCGGTTTTTAGCCTGTGCAACCCCTGACGCATGGCTGCAGTGGGCTCTTGAAAACCCGGAAACGCTGCTGATTGACCATGCGCAGTGCGAGAAAAAAGCCGCTTCTACGGCAATGAGCTTGCTCTATCGCTACGTAGATCAGCCACTTCTACTGAGCAAAATGTCGCAGTTGGCCCGGGAAGAACTGCTCCATTTCGAGCAGGTGGTTGGCCTTATGGAGGCACGTGGTGTGGCTTACCAGCATTTAACCGCTTCGCGCTACGCGGAAGGCCTAAGGCGACACTTGCGTAGCAATGACCCTGAGCGGCTCATTGATGTGCTGATTATCGGCGCGCTTATTGAAGCGCGTAGCTGCGAGCGATTCGCTTGCTTGATTCCTTATTTAGACGAAGAGCTTGCCAAGTTTTATCGTACCCTGGTGAAGTCAGAAGGCCGTCATTTTGAGGACTATCTGTTACTGGCTCGCCAACAAACGTCGGACTCAATTGATGAGCGAATCGCTTTTTTTGTAGCGCGTGAAGCGGAGCTGATTACTTCGACCGATACGGCTTTTCGTTTTCATAGCGGTGTGCCAGCTTAAACCGCTTAGCCTGGCAGGATGTTTATCATGCGCGATGCTCGTGAGACAGACCAGTTGACTCTCTTTGGTCACTTTTCGCTTACCCAGGGCGAAGATGTATTAACCCACTTTAGTTACGACAAAGTGAAGGCGCTGCTCGTTTATCTGCTGCTGCACCGCCAGCCGGTGAACCGCGCCGCGCTGGCCGAATTACTATGGCCCGACCAGGGGTTATCCTCAGGCAGGACTAACCTGCGCCATGCGTTGCACTGCCTGCGTCAGTCGCTCGGTGAGAGCGCTGACCAGGTGTTGAGTGTCTCCCGGCAGACGATAGCCTTTCAGCTCCCGGCCAATTGGAAAGTCGACCTGCATACGCTGCAGCAACTGCTTGAAGGCCCGCGGGACTTGGATACCCTGGAAGCACTGATGTCCTGCTACCAAGGCGACCTGATTGAAGAGCTTCAATTGGCAAGCTGTAGTGAATTTCAGCGCTGGTTAGTCCAGGTGCGCAATGAGTGGCGCCAACGGGTCATTCGTTTTGCTGAACAAGTGCTCGACGCCCACACCGATGTGCCTGATCTGATCCTGGAAACCCTGGTCAGTCGCTTTTCAGGCTACGGCCCCTTTCATGAGCGTTTGGTGCGCCAACTGGCTGAACAGAATCAAATGGCCGCCGCTCACGAGCAGTATAATAGCTACTTGCAGTTATTGGCGCTGTCGGGCCAGCAGCCCGAGCCCAGCTTCTTACAATTGGCCAGCTACTGGTCTGACGGCCACCATGATCCCCGCATGATGAGCCCCCAGGGAGCCTTTTTCCCGAGCGCTGGCGTCGGACAGCAAACCACTGCGCGAAGACGAAATTGAGCTGCGTCAGCTCTCGGTGATGGCTATCCGGCTGCGCTTGAAAGGGGAGTGGCAAGACCGCGCCGCGACCCGACACTGCCTTACTCTGCAGTTAGAGTTGTTGCGCTGGCTAGAGCAGCAGTGCCACCACTTGGGCGGCTTCTGGCTGCCTGGCGCCACCGGTGGCTTGGGATTGGCGTGTTTCGGTACCCACGGGCCTGCCCACCAGTTGGCTGAGTTGGTAGCGCTCTATGAGCACTGCCGGCAGGCGCTTCCTCAAGAGAGCGCCCGCCACTGGTCTGGCGAGGGCGAAGTGCCGCAATTTGAGCTGGCCGCTGGTTTGCACAGCGGTCGGGTCGTTTACTTGCCCGAACGGCAACTGGCGGATCCCCTGGGGCAAGTCACCCAGACCTCCCTGGAGCTTATGAGCGCTGCCGAAGGCAGTGAGCTGGTCATCTCAAGCCAGCCAGCACATGCCGCCTGCGCTCGATCTCCAGCCACGGCTGGTATCACGCTTAGTGGCTAGCGACGGTCGCGTTCGACTGCGGGCTTTAGTGCTGGGCTTAAACGAAGGCGGCCGCGATGCGCTGCCGCCTAGCCTGGTGGGGCGTGAAACCTCGCTGCGTACGCTGCGCGATGCGTTGGCGCGGGCAGGTATAGGTTTGCGTCAAAGCGTGTTGGTTCGCGGTGCCTCTGGCATGGGCAAGTCGGCGCTGATGGTCGGATTTCGTCAGTTAGAGCTCAGTCGTGATGCGGCTATTTGCTGGCAGCCTACCACTCGGCTATCGGTGCTGGATCCCTACGGCGTTGCCCGCACCCTGGTGGGCTGGTATCTCAAGCAACCGTTGACCGTTGAGGCAATTCACGAACTACAGGCGGCGCTTGAACTTGACCAGCTTACCCCTGAGCGGCAGCACCTGTTGGAGGAAGCGCTGGGCGTGCACGAGGTGCAGGAGATCACACAGCTGGCCCAAAGCGGCGAAGCGGTCGAACTGGTGGTGATGCTACTGCACCGCTTAATCGAGCGCCAAGCGACCACTCATACCCTGGTGCTGATGGTTGACGACCTGCAGTGGCTGGATGAGCCTTCCTTTAAAGTGCTCGCTGGGCTGCAGGCTCGTCTGCCGATCAATACTGCCTTTATGCTGGTGGCCAGCCACCATGGCAGAGAACAACTGCCGGTGAAGCTGCATTGGGATCAGCAGATTAGCTTGGGCAATCTGGATACGCAGCAGTCCTCGCGGCTATTGTCACAGCTGTCACGGCGCTATCGTATTCATCTAAGCCCACGGCTACGCAACCAGATTATCGAGCGCTGCGATGGTGTGCCGCTCTATATGCAGGAAATTTGTCGTCGATTGGATATGAATCGCCGCGAGGGGCGCAGTGTTCAGTTCGATGAACTGCCCAAAGGGTTATTAGGCCTACTGGCTAGCCGCATCGATCAGCTTGAGGGTGACCGCGAAATTGCCCATGTGGCGGCAGTGCTGGGTAAGCGCTTCCGGTTGGATTTCCTGCTGGAGTGCAGCGGTTGGGAAAAAGGGCGGCTTAACCAAGCGCTCGAACATATGCGTGTACTGGAGATTGTTGAGCCGGTCGATAAAGAGAGCGGTGAGCACGAATATCAGTTTAGTCATCAGCTGCTGCAAGAAGCGGCCTACCTCTCCTGCCCCCGGGATGTTCGCGTCAAGCTGCACCAGCAAGTGGTGACCTTGATAGAGGAGCGCTTTCCGGTGTGGATTAGCCGTCATCCCGGGGATTTTGCCACTCATCTGCGCCGCAGCGGCCACTATGCTCGTGGTGCACGCTATTTCGAACTGGCCGCCCGTGAAGCGCTTAAGGTGAGCGCCAATCGAACCGCGCTGCGTATGGCCGATTTCGGTTTGGCGAGTCTGCGCCATGTCGAGCACGAGATTGAGCGTGAAGTGAGCCTGCTCACCGTGCGCGGTCAGGCGGCGTTCTCGTTAGAAGGCCACGGTTCGCCAACCGCACATGAAAGCTTTGTGCGTGCACGGGAACTGCTGCGCGAATCGGGTAGCGATAGGTTAGAAGACCCAGAAGATCTAGAGCAGATATTCCTGGTTAAGTGGGGCTTTGGGTGGGCCGCAGCCAGCGCTATGCCCATGCGGATGCTTTTGCACTGGCGTCGACGCTCGCGGATCTCGCTGCACGCCTTGAAGATCCTCGTTATCGTCGTTTGGCCGATTATGCCCGCGCCAACTGTGAGTACTGGGCGGGTCGCATCCAGCAGGCTCACGACCATTTGGATGAAATCGACCCCTCAATGCGCAAATGATGATCGAGTGGCTGCCGTTCTCCGATCATCCGCAAGTTTCGGCCGCCTGCTTTCAGGGCTGGGCGCTCTGCCTGCGGGGTGATTATCAGCGTGCCGAGCGCCAGGTGTCGGCGGCGATTCGGCTGGCGGAGAAAATTGCTCACCCCGGTACCTTGGCGCTGGCACTCCTCTTTGCCGCTGCGCTCTACCGTCAGCTAGGCCACGTCCACTTGGCCGCACGGCATGCGGAGCGGGCAGCCGCAATGACGGGAACGCCCGATCTGCAGCTGTGGCAAATTTCCAGCCAGTGCATTCTCGGTTGGCAGCGTGCCCTGGCAGGCGATGCTACCGGATTGACTCTGTTACGCGATAGCCTGGATCAGATGGCGGAATTGAACGGTCGTGACCGCTACCAGCGGCCGGTGCTGTGGTACTCCGATGCATGCATTGAGCTAGGCGAGTTAAATGCCGCAGAGGAGTACCTCGATCAGTGCTTGGTGATTGCCCGTGAGCGTACCACGTTATTTTTACCTGAATTAGCCACCCAACTTGCCAAAGTGCGTGATCTGCTTGGTCACCCCGCCAATGAAGTCAAGGCATTGGCTGAGATGGCTATTAACCAGTCCCGCGAGCACGGCAATCGCCACCAAGAGTTAGCGGCCCTGGAACTATGGCTGACGCGGATTGAGCCCAACGACCAACAGGCTAAAGAGAGCTTTAGGCAGCTGTTGAGTGAAGTCAGCCACAGTGATGCGCCGGTACTGACACGCTGGATTAGCTTGTTGGATCGCCGTTTGCCTCGGCCGGTAGGCGCTGAAGGTTGATAAGCTAAAGCAGGGCACCCTTTAACGGGTGTCCTGCTCCAGCCACGTTAAAGTGGCGAGCGCCTCTTCCGGTGCTCGCCACATACACTAGCGTCAAAGTTAAACCGCTCGCAGACCCTGGGGCGGCTTGGATCCCCGAACAAACGGCACAGATTGTGCTCATCTAACTGTACGCAGCGAATGCCCGCCGGCTTACCCTCAGGCATGCCGGGAATAGCTGAGCTAATTGAAGGCGCGATGCAGCAGGCGCCACACCCCGCACGACACCCTTCACTCATAGCCGACTTGGTGTAGCACTAGGTGTAAACATGGCAATAGCGCCCTTGTTGATGCCCTCAAAGGCCTGAATGCGGGTGGTGACGCCGTTTTGCGTCGCAACTTCTTTCGCCAGCCAAGCAGCGATATTTTCTACCGTGGTAGGGCCGGGAAGGACTGCGCATAGCGACTGTGGCAGCGTAATGGAGAAATCGCCTTGGGCGGCCCGATAGCCGCAGGTAAGGAAGTCGTTATCCCGGGAGATGATATCCGCCTCTTCAAGCAGGTAGCGATTATCCAACCATGCGGCCCACTGCTGTTCGAGCTTGGGTTGACGCACCCCTTGCTGAAAGATATGTAGCCGCGAACGGTGGCCGTGGGCGATACGCTGGCAGTTGCCCAGGTGGCGCTTCAGGCCGTGGGTGTAGCCATAGGCAGCGCCTTCAATGGCTTCGTCGCTAAGCGTTAGGGTGACCTGGTGGACATTTTTAGGGCGCTGTTCGGTGAGCTGCTGGCTTAAATGTTCAGCGACCGTGTCGGGCTCAATAGCCTGCCAGGGAAGCAGGCTAAAGGCCTCTTTGGGCCGCGCACTTCCATCGGGTAGGGGTGGTGGTACGCACACACAAACCTTCAGGGCACTCTGTTGCCGTGATCCCAGGGGCTTGAGTGGGCACCAGCAGGGTGTGATCGAGACCGCCATCCAGCGTGCGTTTGATCCACGGTTTGACTTCACCAAAATCGAACAGCATGCCATCTTCGCCCAGTTCGCCATCCAGCACTGCGTCTACCTGCCAGCTACAGCCGACTAAGCCGCGCTGGGAACACCAGAGGGAAACATCGATATGGGTCAGTTGTTGAACAAATAGGGACATTAATCAAAACCTGCTAATTTGTGCATTTGTAGCGACAGGCGCCACTGGGGGTTAGCCATACAGTAGGCGGTCGCTTCAGCGACGGTAGCCTTATCCTGATTGAGAGGGGCAAGATCCATCGGCTGTAAAAAGAAGTGGCGAAACCCCAGGCTTGAAAACTGCTCCGGGGAGCGCCCTCCTGAGGGTAGACGAGCTTTAATTCATCGCCTTGAGTAACGGCCAGCGGATTGCTGCCCTTAGGGCTGACACATAGCCAGTCAATGCCTGGGGCGGTGTCAGCGTGCCGTTGGTCTCAACGGCCACCTCAAACCCATGGCTATGCAGCGTCGCAATCAGCGTGGCGTCAAGCTGTAGCAGTGGCTCGCCGCCAGTAAACACCACATAGGGCGTCGCCTTCGACTGGGCGCTACCGTTTTGGCTGGGCCACAGCGCGGCAATATGCTCAGCAAGGGCAGCGGCTGTGGCAAACTTGCCGCCATTGATGCCGTTAGTGCCAATAAAGTCAGTATCGCAAAGGTGCATTTAGCTGTCGCCCGATCAACCTCACGGCCCGACCACAGGTTGCAGCCGCTAAAGCGACAGAACACGCTCGCTCTGCCCGCTTGGGCGCCTTCCCCCTTGCAGGGTATAAAACGCTTCTTTGACCTGATACATCAGCGCTGACCTATTGGGGTGCTTACGCTGTAAGCCAGTGGATCGGTGACTCCATTGACCGCAAAGGCGGCCAGCCGTTCGCGACAGCTGCCGCATACGCCACAGGCGAGTTCACGGCCCTCGT
This sequence comes from Vreelandella olivaria, assembly GCA_004295565.1. Lineage (GTDB taxonomy): Bacteria > Pseudomonadota > Gammaproteobacteria > Pseudomonadales > Halomonadaceae > Vreelandella > Vreelandella olivaria. Next base: position 2,250,060 of record AP019416.1, read on the forward strand.
AACACGTCCACGTATGGGTATAATCCAACCCCATGGCGAGGCCTTCGCGCAAGATATCGGCCTTACTTGTGTATAAATAGGGGCGTGTAGCGTTACCGACTCGAAGTTGGCAATGCCAGCTACATGATTCATCGCTTCGACGAATTCGGGACGACAGTCGGGGTAGAGCACGTGGTCGCCACCATGGGCGCCATAGTCAACTCGTCCAGCGCCAATGTTGACAGCCTTGGCAATTGCCAGAGAGAGCAGAATCATATTGCGGTTGGGCACCACGGTAGCGCGAAGGTTATCCGCGTCATAGTCACCCTGGGGCATGGTCTGATCTGGGTTGGTGAGCGCCGAGTTATCAATCAAGCCGTGTATCGCACGAATATCGACTACTTGATGGGGCAGGCCCAGCGCAGCGCACACTTGGCGTGCAGTGTCGAGTTCGCGGGCATGGCGCTGACCATAGTCAAAGGAAAGTGCGTGTACGTTAAGGCCTTCACGTAGGGCGCGGTGAAGCACGGTAAAAGAGTCCATTCCACCGGAATAGATAACGACAGTCGTGGGGCTGTATCAGTCGCCACTGGGGGTGTTGATGACATGAGAGAACACTCTTTGTCGGAGAATTTATTAATCGCAAGCAGCGTTTAGCTGGCGCGGCGTTCCGTACGGTCCGGAAGAGCGGCAGTGTACGCAATAGCCGTTAGTCTGACCAGTTCTAGCGCTTATCGAAGTACCTTGGTGAGGTAGAAAGTGCGTAGGCGGGCAGCATTAATATCAACATGCTACGCTATCCATCCATGTCGTTAGAGGCGAACCGATGGCAACCATTGAACATAGTGAAATCATTAACGCTCCGCCCGAACGTGTGTTTGAACTATTGCGCCGTGTCGAGGATTTTGCCGATTACTCGGATCTGATTCGCTCAATAGAAACGCTGGGCGAAAACCGCTATCGCTGGCACGTGCGTGCGGTGGGTATGGATTGGGCGTTTGATGTCATGGTGACCGAGATCCAGCCGCCCCATGTGCTTGCCTGGGAGTCGTTGGACGGTGTGAAGAACCAGGGGCGGTACCGTCTTCGCGAGGTGGCAGAAGGTACCGAAGTGGCGTTGACGCTCAGCTATGAAATTCGCAATCGCTTAATGGAGAAGGCCGTAAACAAAGCCGCCAAGCCGCTAGTCGGAAAAGTCAGTCGACAAATTCTTGAACGTGTAGAAGCGCGTTTGAATGATCAGCAGGTTTGAATGAATAACCCGCCAAGGAACCCCTGGCGATGGGCGTTAGGGTTTACATTTTTGCCATGCTGGCTTATGTGTGGCTTTGGTATTCGCCAGATTTGATGGCGGTGAAGCAGTGGGCTTCCCAGGCATCGCATCATCCTGTCGTTATCATAGGGGCATGGTGATTATGGCTGTGACGTTAGCCATTGGACTGCCCGGCAGTATTGGGCTGTGGCTAATTGCCCCCTTTTACCCACCGGTGATCGCCACAGCGATGCTGACACTCAGTAGCGTGGTAGGCGCTTTGGGCGCGTATCAAATAGCCGCGCGCTGGCAGAAACTGGGCTCCTGGCGGGTTGACGTTGAAGGTGATGGCAATGCTGGAGCAGCGTAGCGACTTTATGACCCAGTGTGCCATGCGGATCTTGCCTGGCTTTCCTCATTCGGTTATCAATTTTGCGGCAGGTCTGCGTGGTATTTCCCTTAAGACTTATTTATTGGCTGCAACGCTTGGTTTAGCGGTCAAGTGGGGAGTCTATAGTAGTGCGATTTATGGGGCATTGGAGGCAATTGAGGAGGAGAATGCGCTGCAATTTGATGTGCTGCTACCACTGATTGCGTTGGCCCTGTTGCTATTGGCAGGGGCATGGTACAGGCGCCGCATAGAAGCGGCGCGCAACGTTCATTAACTCATCAAGCTTATTGGGCCTTATGCATGGAAACATCAAGGTGATCGACCACCTCTGCCCAGTCGGCGTCCTCATCCACGGCCTCTTTTAGAAATTCTGCCTGTCCCTCGTTCCAGCAGGGGGCTTCAGCCAATGGCATCGTTTCCGGGAGCGGAGCATTGCGCTGGATAAAGCGTTCTATCGAATCAGGGTCAGATGCTAGGCCCAACTGCTCGAACAGTTCGCTGAAATGATGCACTGGCTTTTCCATAATCTTTTGCTCCTTCAAACGGTTAGATAGATCCTTTCAACATAGCTTGATTCTCAGCCTACGCCAGCATACAACGCTTTGCTTGATTAACGTTCACCGACGAGTGGTGTTAAAAGCGCTGACGCTGATCTTCCAACGTAAGCGGTTGTGCCAGTAAGTGGGCCAGCTTGGTGAACGCTGCCTCTGGGGTCATATCATCGCCTGCGAGTACGCCTGCATCGTTAAGGCCATGTCCCGCTGCGTAAACGCCCAGGTGGACGCTACCCTGCGGGCACAGGCTAATGGCAGCGAGTAATTTGCCTTCGCCACTGGCTCTGGCGAGTACGTCAAGCAAATGAGGGGCGTTGGGAAGGTTGCCAGCGCCCCAAAGCTGAAGCAACGCGCCTTTAACACGCGAATCACTCAGCCATGCCTCTAGCTGCCACGCGGATATGCCCGGCCAAAGAGCGATGCGAACGATCTCTCCCTGATTGACCAGACGGTAGTCGGGAAGCTCGAAACGCGGTGCACCACGCTGTTGCAGACCAAGCCCGCGGCTGGGGTAATAAATGAAATCATCACCTACCCGTTCGCCGAGCAGCGGGTAGTTGGGGCTGGCGAAGGCGTTGGCGGCTTCGCTGTGCTGCTGATGGCACGGGCGCCCCGCAGCAATTGCCCTGCAAAGTAAATGGCCACTTCTTGGAGTGCGGGCTTAGCGGCAAACTGTAGCGCGCCGTGCAAGTTGTCCAGGGCATCACTGCCTGGCGATTCCAAGGGCAGCATTGAACCCGTGACGATCACTGGTCGATCTATCCCCTGGAGTTGATAGGCAAGGCTAGCGGCCGTCCAACTGAGCGTATCGGTGCCATGAATAATGACGAAACCGGTGTAGGCCGTTAACCGGTCGTTAATGTCCTGGGCGATCTGCTGCCAAGTGAGCGGGGTAGCGGCACTTGAATCAATCAGCGTGGTGTAGCTAACGACCTCATAAGGCGGAAGTGATTGCTGTTGGGCAAGCGGTAGTTGGTTGAGCGCCGTCGCCATGCGAGTAGTGAAGTCTCCACCAGGCCTGAGCCCTTCTGCATGCTGCTGCATACCGATGGTGCCGCCCGTGTAAATAACTAAAATGCGCTCTGGGAGGGAACGCTGTGGGCTAGAGGTGAGTAGGGGGCATCGCCATCTCCTGGGGCTTTATGCGAAACCTGCTAATTCAGAAAGTAGGCGTAACGCGTTGTACCAAAAGTTCGCCACTATGATCGTCTAAGCGATGATTGCGGCCCGCAAGCAGCGCAAAGCCACAGCAAACCATGAGCAGGGCAATCAACAGCCAGGCGATATGTGGTGTGTTGGCGCCTGATTGCAGCATAACCCCCACACCAAAGGGGCCGAGTGCGGCCAGCGTATAACCACCGCCCTGGACAAGCCCAGACAACTGACCGGCAAGGCGTGAGTTGGCCGTGCGTAATACTAACAGGCTTAGCGCCAGGCTAAAGCTGCCACCTTGGCCGATACCCAGCAGTGCAGCGCCGGGCCATTTCCATACCAGTGGCGCGATAAGCAGCATCCACAGGCCCATGGCGGTGCTAAGCAGCACAAGCAGCAGCGCAGGACGCTGGTCACGCCCCATGCGGGCAAGCCAGGGGGCGCCCAGCGCTGAGGCAAGCTGGCACATAATAGACACCGCCATGGTCCAGCCCGCATCGGCCTCGTTATAACCGCGATCAACCAGCAGTGTGGGCAGCCAGCCAAATACGATGTACGCCATGGATGATTGAATACCCATGAACAGCATAACGTGCCAGGTAAGTGGTTGCTTAAGAAGCCGTAAAATACCGCTTTTAGGCGCTGTTGGCGTGTTGGTCATGGTGGTGCGGGGCATTTGGATGTGCCAAAGCACTAGCGCGAATAGCGCCAGCAGTGACCAGCTCATCAAGCTCGCCTGCCAGCTGCCGAGCAGTTGGGTCAGTGGAACGCTGAGCCCGGCACCTAAAGCGCCGCCCAAGCAGAGCGCCATGGTGTATAAGCCAGTGAGGAGGTCGGCACTGTCGGGGAGTTCACGTTTGACCAGGGCGGGTAGCAGGGTGCCACCAACGCCAATTGCACAACCTGCCATCGCCGAGCCGATAAAGAGCCCGCCGGGAAGCGGCAAACCACGCAAAATCAATCCAACAGCCAGCAGTGTCAGTGCCGCACTCAGCGCCCGTTCACTGCCTATGCGTTTAGCCAGGGCAGGGGCAAGTGGGGCGGAGAGGCCTAAAAACAGCACGGGGAGCGTAGTGAGTAGACCCGCCGCGCTAGCGGAAAGCCCGGCGCTTTCTTGCAAGCGGGTAAGTAAAGGGGCAACCGAAGACATGGCGGGGCGTAGATTTAGCCCCACCACAACCATCAGTAAAATAAACGTAATCGAGCGACGCGTTGCCATACGAGTACTTACTTAAGGTGGGGACGCAAGTCTCCGCGAACGGCATCGAGTAGCGTAATAAAGTGGTAATCCTGGGGAGTGTCCAGGCAATCAACTCTAACGTTAGTGCGCATGCCTTTATCCATATTCAACTGGTCGAATATTTCTAACGTTAGCTTACGTGCAGGCTTATCACCTGGCGCCAAGATGCCATCTTCAAGGGTGAAGGTCTCCAGCAGGGTGACGCGTACGCGGGTACTGTTACCTTCGCTAAGCATGCGGCGCACAAACAGCCAGCCTTCGCAGGGGGAGGGCGTGAGTGTCATCCCGCTGGCGTAGGAAAATCGTACGATAGCAGGCGCCTTCGATCGAGGCCTTTTCAGCCATGCTGCGATAGGCCTGCACCACTTGGTTTGCTGACGCCCGGGCGTCCTCTAAACGCTGCACGATCCCTTGATGTTCGCGGCTGAGCTGCTCTTGACGTTGAAACGTCAGCCATTGGCGGTACTCGGCCATTAGTTGAGAAGACGCCATAATCACTCCGTGAAAGGTATTGGCTAAAATAGCTGCGGAAAACAGCGGCTTGGAATATGCAAAGGCGACACCTTCGCATATTCCTGCGCGCTGAGCTAGCGCCGTGCGCGACGTTTACGCTCGCCACCGGTATTGGCACTCTGGCCTTCGGGTTTGCGTTTGGCGCGCGGCTGACGTTGATTGCGTCGGCCATTTTCGATGGGCTCAGGTTTGATACTGGGGTCGGGCTCAAAACCTGGCTCAATGTGTTTAGGTAGCGTCTGTTTGATCAGGCGCTCAATGTTGCCCAGCAGGGCGTCTTCATCGACACATACCAACGAAACGGCTTCGCCATTGCTGCCAGCCCGGCCAGTGCGGCCAATGCGGTGGACGTAATCTTCCGCTACGTTGGGCAGGTCGAAATTAACCACGTGGGGTAGCTCATTGATATCCAGACCGCGAGCAGCGATATCGGTGGCCACCAGTACCTGTAGGTCGCCACTCTTGAATGCCGTTAGTGCGCGAGTACGCGCTCCCTGGCTTTTATTACCATGGATTGCCATGGAGGGGATGTCCTGCTTGGAGAGCTGCTCGGCAAGGCGGTTAGCACCATGTTTGGTACGCGTAAATACCAGCACCTGGAACCAGCCATTTTGCTGAATCAAGTGGGCCAGCAGTTCGCGCTTCTTCTCGCGATCAACGCGGTAAATGGCCTGCTCAATTTTGTCGGCAGTGGCATTGCGCGGCGCGACTTCAATCATCGCCGGGTTATCCAGCAGTTGTTGTGCCAGAGTCTGGATCTCGTTAGAGAATGTCGCCGAAAACAGCAGGTTTTGGCGCTTTTTAGGCACTAGGCGCAGCAAGCGTTTAATGTCGTGAATGAAGCCCATATCCAGCATACGGTCAGCTTCATCAAGCACTAAAATCTCAACGCAGGAGAGATCCACATGTCCCTGCTGATGGAGATCCAGCAGGCGTCCAGGGGTGGCGACCAATACATCCAAACCCGCTTTTAGTGCATCGATTTGAGGCTGTTGGCCGACGCCGCCAAAAAATAATATGGGAGCGCAGAGCCAAGTGTTGTCCATAGGTGGATACGCTTTCGCCGACTTGAGCGGCAAGCTCACGGGTGGGGGTTAGTACCAGTGCGCGTACCTGACGTTTCCCAGGCCGCTTGCCAGTGCTTAAGCGCTGCAGCATTGGCAGCGTGAAACCAGCGGTTTTACCCGTGCCGGTTTGGGCGCTGGCCAGCATGTCACGACCCTCTAGTACGACGGGAATAGCCTGTCGTTGTATCGGGGTGGGCTCGGTGTAACCTTGCGCTGTGACAGCGCGTAACAAATCGGCGTGCAGGCCAAGTTCAGAAAAGCTCATGCGTTCTCCGCAGTCACCTAGTGAATTAATACCGGTAAATGGTTGTTATCACTAGGTGTTATGTTCAAAAAGCGAGGTTGATTCACCTTCGCGGCAGCGAAGTGTGCCAGATAATTCAGCGTGCCGCGATGGTCGTTGGTTAGCCGTGGATGACCGTGACAGGAGACGTGAAGGTTATAGCGCCAAGCAGCACTATCATTCTGGTGTGCACGGACACACCAGAAAACTACGTGTCAGTAATAAGCCGGGTAGTGTAACACGGTTATGGGGCCTCAGCTTGTTTCGCTGAACCGTTCCAGTGGCGGTGCCTGGGCATGCAGTGGAATTAACCGCGCTAACGTAGCCGCGGGCAAGTCGAGCTGGGCGACTTCCTTGGGGGTAATGCAAAAAGTGCTTGGGGGTGAAAACACCAAGTTGAAACAGTTGGCGGGCCGTGGCTGGCCCTATGCCGTCGAGCGCCAGTAGTTGTCGTGCAAAGAGGGTGAGAAAACGACTGTTTTGCTGCTCATCAAAATCGGCGCTAGCCGTTTGATAATAGTGCCCCGCTTGAAGGGTAATGAACTGCTCAATGCGCTGAAGCGCGGCTAGCGTTGAGGTGTCGTGAATCTGGGCTGCTAACTGATCGCGCAGGGCGTCGTGGCTATTTAAAGCCGTTTCGAGTACATCTAGCGTCAATTCACCCTCAAGCAGTGCCGTGACGGTATGCATTAGGGTGTTAATGGTATCGCGCAGTTGTTCAACGGGCAGACCTGTGGTCTGGCTTTGTTCAGCTGTCATAGTGACATCCCTGAGAGGGTTAGCATTAAGCGTAGTGCAGCAAGCTCCGTTTAGAAAAGCGCTGATTAATCAAAATAATCGCCCTGACGTATTTCAGTGGCGATCCGTTCGGCGGCTTGATCCCAACTATCATTTAATGCGCGCACCAGGGCGGGGTAGCCATCTTCTGCTAGAGGGGTTTCTGCATAGAAGTTTTCCATCGCTAACAGCTCGCCAGCATCGTTAAGTAATTGCCATTGGCCGCTAGCCACGGCGACACCGTCAAAGCGCCCCTGGAATTGATCCACGTTGAGGCGCAGCGTCAAGGCATTAGCCTGTTCGCCTTCTGCACGCATAACCCTAAGTGTTGGCAGCGCTTGCGCCAGGTTGGCGCGCAGATTCCGTTCTAACTGCCTGCCTAACCCTTCTGCCCACTGATGCTCGCGAGCGGCGTTCAATGTAATGTCGTCTAGCTGCATCACAATGCCGTCGACATCCAGATAGTGGGCAAGCCGAGGGCGTTCACTATAAGCGTGCCCTCGGGCTGGCGAGCGGTGCTAGCCAGCGGGTCACTCGGCAGCATATAGCGAGAGGGCGTGACGCTGCTGGCGCAGGCGGATAACAACAAGCAGAGCAGCAGCAGTGAACATCTCATCCATATGAACATCGTTAGCTCCTTAATCTCGTGGCGCGCGCGGGATGGGGTCTTGGGCATCCAGATTGTCAAACAACAGCGCTCTGGGGTTGTCGTTGAGCGTGCGGGTCAGTGGCTGTAGGTCACGCATCAAGCGATCCAGCCGTTCAATGGCTGTAGTAAGTTCTTGATAAGCCGGCGATGACGGGGATAAGCCCTGGAGCGTGCTACGTAGTTCATCCAGCGTCGCGTTAAGGTTTCCTCCAACGGCCTGAGTTTCAGGATCATTGAGCAACTGATTCAGAGAGGCGCTTACTTCGCGAACTTCATTCAGCATCTGTTCGGAAGCCTGTAAGTTACGATCCAAACCGGCTAGCAGCGGTTCAACCTCAAGGGCGTTTAGCTTATCAAGTAAATTGGTCACTTGGGCCTGTATTTGGGCAAAGCCGCCAGGGACGGTGGGGAACACTGGGCGATCCGAGAAGCGCTCGGCAACATACTGATCGGCCAGGTCTCGCTGAAAGTTTAAGTCGACAAACAGGGCGCCCGTTAGCAGGCTGCCATTTTTAGCGATGCGCGTAGCCCCAGACCAAACATACGCTGGAACCGCGCCTCCCACTCATCAAGGTCAATATCGCTATTTTCAATACCCAGGCGCTGAGGCTCAATCCTGATGAGTACGGGGATGGCAAAGCGGGCCCGTGAGTCGGGCTGTGGTGCGGTAAAATTCCAAGGCACGGCAGCAACGGTGCCCAATCTCACACCGCGAAACTCTACAGGGGCTCCTTTTGAAAGTCCGCGCACTGTTTCGTCTACCAGCAGTACATACTCGAGATAGCGATTAAAGGTACCTTCCCGGGCGGCGTTTTCATCGGCATAGAGGGTGAAGCGGGTATTGGCTTCAACCGGCTGTCCCATGGGCAGATCTTCGGGTACGCCGAAGGTAACCCCACCACCCAGGAGTGCCTCCAGGGATTCAACGTTAACGCGCACACCGTCGGCGTCTAAGCGAAAATCGATACCGCTAGACGTCCAAAAGCGTGTGCTGTCGGTGACTAAATTGGTGTATGGCTCTTCAATAAACACCTGATGCTGCATGGTGCGTGAGAGAGGCTCAAAATTATTCTCTTCGATACGCCCCACGGTATAGCCCTGGTAAGAAACCGGGTCACCCACCCGCAGTGAGTTGCCCAGTTGGCTCGTCAAACTAAGACGCAGCCCCGCTTGGCCGGCGGGCGCAACAGGGGGGATATCGCTGACGGGAAATTCCCGCCGTGGTGCTTCCGCAGTGCCTGGTTCAAGCTGAATATAAGCACCTGAGAGTACGGTGCCCAAACCACTAATACCTTCGCGGCCAATGCGCGGCTTCACCACCCAAAAACGGGTATCTTCGCGGAGCATCTCCTCCACTTCAGGCTGGATGCGGGCGGTCAACACCGCGTGGAAAGGTCGTCCGACAAGCGCACACCCTGCACCCGGCCCACTTCAACATTACGGCTGCGAATCAGCGTATTGCCCGCCTCAATACCCTCAGCACTCTCCATAGTCAGTGTCACCAACGTGCCGCGACTGGCGTAGTTGTCATAAACCAGCCATAGGCCAATGGCAATCGCAACGATAGGCACGACCCAAATAGGGGAGAGCCGGGTTTGGCGTGAGGTTTTGGCCTTATTAAGATCCTGGTCGTTTGTTGGATTGGTATTAGGCGGTGTTGTTTCATTAGCCATCAACAGGTTCCTTGGTGGCCGCTTTACGGCGAAGAAGAGAGTGACGAGGTGGAGGCGGAGTGTCCCAAATTAAGCGCGGATCAAATGTCATCGCCGCCAGCATGGTTAATACAACCACCGAGCCAAAAGCGAGTGCCGCCGGGCCTGGTGTAATTGACATCAAGGAGCCTGCGCGAATCAGTGCCACTAATATGGCCACCACAAAAACATCGACCATTGACCAGCGTCCAATAAATTCCGTGAGACGATAGAGTCGCGTACGGCTTTGGGCGTTTAATGCGCTGCTACGCCGAACCACTAAGCATAGCCAGATTAACGCCAATAACTTGCCGACGGGAACGATCACGCTGGCAATAAAAATAACCGCCGCAATCGGCCAGGAGCCCATCTGGATTAGTTGAACCACGCCGCCAATGATGGTTGAAGGTGAGGAGTTGCCCAGGCTGGTGGTGGTCATAATGGGGTACACATTGGCAGGAATGTACATAACGGCCGAGGCGGCGAGAAGTGCCCAGGTGCGCTGTAAGCTATGCGGCAGTCGCTGATGAAGCTTTTCATTGCAGCGAACGCAGTGACCACGCCCCTGGGGCGATAAGCGGTTGATCAGCCCGCAGGTTGGGCAGCCGGTCAGGCCTTGATCGCCAGCAGGCAGTCCTGTTTGCGTGCCTTCGGGAGCCAGTGGTTCTCCCTCTAACGAGAACCACATCCAGTCGGCATCCAGGGACTGGGTTGTCATCAGTAGCAGTAGTGCAAAAGCACAAAACGCCCAGAAGGAGATGCCTATTGCCACATCAGCCAATCCGGCGATTTTTATCAGGCTTACCAGAGCACCGATAATGAACACATCGGCCATCATCCACGGCGTTAAGTGCGCCAGTGAGCGTGCGATGTCACGGCTAAAGGGCAGGGGGCGATCACGGAGTAACCCAAACTGCAGCCAAAGAACCCCGACTAGATAGACCGCGGGGAGTACCACAATGGTCATAATGACGGCGATAGCGACCACCGGCTGGTGAAAGCCAATCAGTGTGGTGGCGGTCTGGGTTAGCTCAATACGATTACTCACCCCGCTGACCGTGAAACTGATAAAGGGGAACGAGACCGCGACCATCAGCGCAACAAGGGAGGCGATGGCCAGGGCCATACTGCGCTGTGCCGGGTAGCGGTGGCGTTTAACCAAGACATGTGAACAGCGCGGGCAACTGGCTTTCTCACCTGAGTTTAACGGCGGCAGTGCCGATACCCAGTCGCACTCGTGACAGGCACGCAAACGCCTTCGCTGAGTTCGAGCCTCAGGTGGCAAGCGGTCAACGAGGGAGCGTTAACCGGTAATGTGCGGCGCTTAATCAATCGTTGTGGAAGCAAAAGCAAAACTCTCAGTGCGAACCCTTAGCAAAACTACTAGGATGTGGCGGATTAGGCTGTCAAATGCGCATTTTAGCAAGCCTATGTCGCTGAAACAGTGTTAAAAACGTAGGCTAGCCGCTTGACCAAAGCGTTAGTTTAGACAACGATGCTGCGGCGCAGTGACGAGCAGTTAAATGCGATCATAATGGCCGCCTACTTTTCTGTCAGGTTGGTTCCTCATTAAAGTGTCGCAGTATTGAGGTCAGGATAGCTAGTAATAGCATCTGACTGCCGTCGCTATGAAGTGGTACTTAGGTACAAAATCTGCAAACTGTGACAATCATTATGTCATGAAGGAAATGGAATGTTGCTTCCCACATTAGCGGTTGTGCTTGGATTGGTTTTATTGGTCTGGAGTGCCGAGAAGTTTATCGACGGCGCGGCGGCAACATCGCGCTGGCTTGGCCTGTCGCCATTGCTGATCGGGATGTTGATCATAGGGTTTGGAACCTCGGCGCCAGAAATGATGGTGTCCGTTCTGGCGGCTCTGGACGGAAACCCTGGTTTGGCTGTCGGTAACGCCTACGGCTCAAATATTGCCAATATCGGTTTGATCCTCGGTTTGGTAGCCCTTGTGGCGCCGCTGTCGGTGCATTCTAGCGTTATCAGTAAAGAGATGCCTATCCTGATGCTGGTCATGCTGGCAACGGGTTTGATGCTGCTGGACGGATTTGTTGCGCGCTGGGAGGCCGTGTGTCTTTTGCTGGCGTTGGTTGTTTTTATCGTTGTGAGTATCGTTCGCTCGCGCAATCAACCCGAAGATGCGCTGGTTGCTGAAGTAGCAGAGACCCTGGATAGCAAACCGATGTCCCGGGGCAAAGCTATCATGTGAATCCTGGTAGGGTTAGCGCTGTTAATCGCCAGTTCGCGGTTACTGGTGTGGGGAGCTGTAGAAATTGCGCTGCGCTTTGGTGTGAGCGACTTGATTATTGGTCTTACCGTGGTCGCTATTGGGACGTCGCTACCTGAGCTAGCCTCCTCTATTACCGCCCTGCGCCGAAATGAGCACGACATGGTGCTGGGGAATGTGGTCGGATCCAACCTCTTTAACAGCCTGGCGGTAGTCGGCCTTGCCGGCGTTATTGCGCCCATTGAAGCTGGGCGCGAAGTGCTGGTGCGCGACTGGAGTGTGATGACTGGAATGACGCTGTTGATGATCCTGTTTGCATTCTCCTGGCGTGGCCGCCCTCGGCGTATAAATCGCTTGGAAGGGGGGATTCTGCTGGCGCTATTTATCGCCTACACCGGTTATATGGTCAGCGTCGTCATAATGTCGCGATAGCCTTATTTCGTCACTGCGCCTCACGGGGGGATTGGTGCGTCAATGCGACTCATCTTGGACATCCGGTGGCTGTAATATAATGATTGTCCAAGAGGGCGTTAGTGACAGAAGCTTAGTTCCGCAACGCAAATGCAAAGCAGCGTTGTGCACAGCAGCTTAGTGCAGAGGAGCCTTGCGTAAAGAAATAAGCTTAGTGCTTATAACTAAAAGTGTCGTGCCATGAAGGCTCAACTAAGCTTGTGTTAACCCATCCATGGGATACCGATTCAGGTCTTAGGAGAGTGAAATGGAACTTGATCCGCTGGTGTTGTCGCGATTGCAATTTGCATTCGTCGTGTCGTTTCACGCCATCTTCCCTGTGTTTACGATTGGCCTTGCATCCTACATAGCGCTGCTTCATGGCCTTTTCTTCAAGACGAAGAACCCTGCGTGGAATCGCCTTTCGCTATTCTGGACAAAGGTGTTTGCCGTTGTCTTTGGCATGGGGGTGGTATCAGGCATTGTTATGTCATTCCAGTTTGGTACTAACTGGAGTAACTTTTCCCAGGCTTCATCGAACTTCCTTGGCCCCATGCTCAGTTATGAAGTCGTGACGGCGTTCTTTTAGAGGCAGCCTTCTTGGGTGTACTGCTGTTTGGTCGCGGCAAGGTGCCCCAAGGGGTGCATTTATTTGCCGCCATTATGGTGGCAGTGGGCACCTTTATCTCCTCCTTCTGGATTCTGTCCGCTAACAGCTGGTTGCATACCCCGGCGGGCGTGGAACTGGTCGACTTCCGTTTCCACGTGACCTCCTGGAGCGAAGCGATCTTTAACCCCTCGTTTCCCTACCGCTTTATGCATATGGCCGTTGCCTCGTTTCTGACCGGTGGTTTTGTTGTGGCAGGGGTGAGTGCCTGGTTTCTGTTGCGCGATCGGGATCCGGAGGCGAATCGTCGTGCGCTCTCTATGTGCCTTTGGCTGCTGCTTTTTTTAGCGCCCACCCAGGCAGTTATCGGCGACTTCCATGGCATTAATACGTTAGAGCACCAGCCGACTAAAGTGGCGGCAATGGAAGGGCATTGGGAAACCTCTGGCAATGTGCCGCTGCTGCTGTTTGCGATTCCTGATCAAGATGCTCAAACCAATCACTTTGAGCTGGGTATTCCGAACCTGGCCAGCATCATCTTGACTCACTCTATTGACGGGGAAGTGCCGGGGATAAGCGAGGCGGCGCCTGAAGAGCAGCCGCCGGTGCTGATCGTTTTCTGGGGCTTCCGGGTCATGGTGGGCATTGGGCTGCTGATGATTGCGGTGGCGTTGACGGGGCTAATCTTGCGTCGCAAAGGGCGCATCTACGACAAGCGGCTATTTTTAAAAGGCCTGACGGCGATGATCCCCATGCCGTTTATTGCTGTCTTGGCGGGTTGGATCGTCACTGAGTCAGGGCGCTCCCCGTGGTTGGTTTACGGCATGATGACTCATGCAGAGGGGTTGACGCCCTCACTCACTGGCCCAATGGCGCTGTTTACGTTGATCGGTTATGTCTTGGTCTATGCTGTGGTGTTTTACGCCGGTATTTATTACCTGACGCGCGTTGTGCGTAACGGCATGCTGCCGGACGAGGAGCGTGAAACCACTGACGAGAACTTCAAACGTCCGATGCGGCCTATGTCGGCGGCACATACACCTTTTGACGATGACGTTGACCCGGTGAGGAGCTAGACATGGAAATGTTCGATCTAACGTTGATTTGGGCCTTCATCATTGGTTTCGGCATCATGATGTATGTGCTAATGGATGGTTTCGACTTGGGGCTTGGAATTCTTTACCCCTTTGCACCCGATGAAGATGCCCGGGATGTGATGATGAACTCGGTAGCGCCGATATGGGATGGCAACGAGACCTGGTTAGTCTTGGGGGGAGCAGGCCTGTTGGGGGCTTTTCCGCTGGTCTATTCGGTGTTTTTGCCCGCGCTTTATATCGGTGTTTTTCTCATGCTGGCTGGGCTTATTTTCCGCGGCGTGGCCTTTGAGTTCCGCTTTAAATCCCGCCGTAACCGCCGCTGGTGGAACCGCGCTTTTTGCTGGGGGTCTGCGATCGCCGCCTTTGCCCAAGGTGCGGTGGTAGGGGCCTACATCCAGGGCTTCCCGGTTGAGGATTTTGCCTATGTGGGCGGTGCATTTGATTGGCTAACGCCTTTCTCAGTGTTAACCGGGCTGGGTTTGATGGCGGGTTATGCGCTGTTGGGGGCTACTTGGCTGATACTGAAATCAGAGGGCCATGTGCAGGATTGGGCCTATAAGATTACTCCGCTGCTACTGGCAATAGTACTGTTTGTTTTCGCCGTGATCAGCCTCTGGACGCCGTTTGTGAACCCGCTGGTTTGGGAGCGCTGGTTCGGCAATATTCAACTGATCTGGGTTTTTCCATTTGCTGCCTTGGCCTGTGCTTTTGTGGTTTTCCGTTCGGTGCAAAAACGGCGTGAAGGGGTGCCCTTCCTGGCGACTATCGGCATTTATGTCTTCACCTATTTAGGTCTGATCGTCAGTAAATGGCCGGTGATCGTGCCACCGGATTATACGCTATGGGATGCGGCTTCCTCGCCGGAGTCACAGCTGTTCCTGCTGGTAGGTATGGTATTCGTTATCCCGATTATATTGACCTATACCGCCTGGACCTATTGGGTATTCCGCGGTAAAGTGCGTGTAGGTGAGGGATACCACTGATCCATGGTGACTGAAGACGTGCTTTCTCTTACGCCGCGCAGTTGGCTGCAAACGTTGGCTAAGAGAGCGCAACCGCCTGCTCGGCTCAGCGCTTTGTGGCGTGCTGGCAGGTAGTCAAACGATCGTTGTGGTGGTGGGGCTTGCTTGGCTTATTGATCGGTTGGTGGTTCATGACCAATCGCCCATATCTTTAGTGCCGATATTTTCCCTGCTGGTGGGCTGCGTGCTGTTACGCGCTGCCTTTCAGTGGGGGCATGAAACACTGAGTCTGGAAGCCAGTCTGCGTATTCGACAGCGTGCCAGAGCTCAGCTGTTGGATAAACTGTCCGCTCTAGGCCCGATTTGGCTAACCAGCCAGCACAGCGGTTCCCTAGCTAACCAAGTGGTCGAGCATATCGATGCGCTGGAAGGCTATTTCGCGCGTTTTTACCCTCAACTACGAATTACGCTCTGCTTGCCGCTATTGATTTTGGCGGTGGCGGGGTGGCTCGATTATGTGGTGGCTCTGTTTCTGTTGCTTTCTGCGCCGCTAATTCCGCTGTTTATGGCGTTGGTTGGTATGGGGGCGGAGCGCCTTAATCGTGATCAGTTTGTTGCAGTGTCGCGATTGTCGGCGCATTTTATTGACCGTGTGCGTGGCATGACCACACTTCAGCTTTTTGGCCGCACGGCAGCGGCGCAGCAGGAGGTTTGGTATGCCACCGACGGTTATCGGCGCCTTAGCATGCGTACCCTTCGCCTGGCCTTTCTCTCGTCGGCGGTGCTGGAGTTTTTTCCTCGGTCGCGATTGCGGTTGTGGCCATGTATGTCGGTTTCGGCCTGCTGGGCTACATCGAGTATGGGCCGTCTCCTGCACTGACGCTTTTTTCGGGCTTGGCGGTGCTGCTGCTTGCACCCGAATTTTTTCAGCCTCTGCGCACTCTTTCTCAGCACTACCATGATCGCGCGGCGGCCTTGGGCGCTGCCGAAAGCGTGGTGAATATACTCAACCAAGCAACCTTGGTGAGCAAGCAGCGCTCTCTGACGCCGCTGTCGCATAGATCAGCCATAGAGTTAGCGGCGGTTTGCGTTACTTACCCTGGCCGTGGGCAAGTGATAGGCCCAATCAATCTCACTATTCAGCGCGGCGAAGTCGTCGTACTCAGCGGTGCTTCCGGCAGCGGCAAGTCGACGCTGCTGGCGCTGCTGGCGGGTTTTATCGCCCCCAGTGCTGGGGAGTATAGCCGGCAGGAAGATAGCCACTTTGCCTGGCTGGATCAGCAGCCCTCTCTTGCATGGCAGTTTGATCGATAATTTGCGCTTAGCGTCTCCTGAAGCTTCCCGTGAAGAAATGCTCACCGCACTAGAGCGAGCGGGTTTTGGGCCCCTGTTAACGCAACTGCCCGATGGGCTGGATACGTTAATAGGCGAGCGCGGGGTAGGATTGTCAGGCGGTCAGGCGCAGCGCCTAGCCCTTGCACGAGTCTATCTCAGCAATGCATCGCTGGTGCTGCTAGACGAACCGACGGCGAGTTTAGACCACGAGACTGAGCAGTTGGTGATGGCCGCTTTGCTAGAGCTTGCCCAAGAGGGTCGCACCCTGGTGATAGCGACCCATCACCCGGCAGTTATTGACGCGGCCCAACGCCATTTGACGTTTGAGCAGGGTGAGTTGGTGGAGGTCTCCGAATGAGGGCTATTTACCGCGACTTCCGCCCCTGGCTGCTGCTTCTACTGCGGCGTCGTCGACGTTTCTTGTTGGGCGCTCTGTTGGTGTTTGTCACCCTGATAGCTGGGCTGGCGCTTTTGGGCCTATCGGGTTGGTTTATCACCGCCAGTGCCCTGGCCGGTATCGCCCTTTCCATGGGGCTGCCCGCGCGGTTAGATGTTTACGTCCCCGGTGGCGGCATTCGTTTTTTTGCCTTGGCGCGCACTATAGCGCGCTACATGGAGCGGCTGTATAACCATAATACGGTGTTAACGCTGCTTGCGGATCTGCGTTATCGGGTGTTTGGTTATTTGACGCGCTTTGATGATGCTCGCTTGCGTGGTGAGCGTGCCAGCGACTGGCTGAGCCGTTTAACGGCGGATATCGATACCCTGGATAATTTTTATCTGCGCCTCTTGGTGCCGCCGCTAGTGGCGCTGCTTGGCGTGGTGGTTGTTGTCCTTTTGTAGCTATCTGGTTGCCCGGCGTTGCCGTGCTGATGGCGATGACGCTGGGCTTGCTGTGGCTGGTAGCGACCCTTTGGCTGCGGCCTGGGGGTTTTCGAATAGCTACCAGCAGGTGGTTGACCAGCAGTTGCTGCGTCGCCTGGTGGTCGATCAAGTCCAGGCCTCGGCCGAGTTGATGAGCTATCAAACGACCCAGTGGCACCGGGCGATCATCGCCGCGCAGGAGCAGCAGGCATTCAGTAATCAGCGTCGCTTGGGGCGCAAGGCGGCATTAATAAACTGCCTGGTGAGTATCATCAGTGGGGTAATGGTTGTGGCGGTGTTGTGGTTAGCGAGCCTAATGCTTACCCAGCAATCGGTGTCGGGGCCTATCTTGGTAATGGCAGTATTGATTGCACTGGGGGTGAATGAGGCGTTTATATCTCTACCGGCAAGCTTTATCAAACTGGGCGCAAGCTATGCGGCGGTGCGTCGCTTAAATGAGCTAACCGGTGATTCCTCGCCTGGTTGGCCTGCCGGTACACTCCCTGAAGGTACTGGTTTGAACATTCAAGCTAAACAACTCTCTTTGCGCTATGCGCAAACGCTAGAACCCGCGTTAAATGAGATTGATCTTCAACTGCCCGCTGGAAAGCGTGCAGTGATTACCGGCAACTCCGGTGCCGGAAAATCGTCTTTAGCCAGTGTGCTGATGGGGCGTTTAAAAGCGACTCGGGGAGGTGCTAGTCGACGGCGTGCCAGCTTGGCAGCTCACGGCCGAAAGCCGTGCTAATCACTTTGCCATGCTCACTCAGCAGGTAGACCTATTTGATGCTTCAATTGCTGAGAACCTGCGTATTGCTGACCCCACTGCGAGTGATGACAAACTATGGGAGGCATTGAAGGCTGTTGCCTTGGATAGCTGGGTTGAGCAACTGCCAAAAGGGTTGGCGACGGCGGTGGGCGAGAAAGGGCAGCAGCTTTCCGGTGGCCAAGGTCGACGCTTGGCATTGGCACGCCTAATGCTATGTAACCCCAAGATGGTGATTCTGGACGAGCCGTTTGCAGGGGTTGATGAAACGACGGCAAAACATATCGCTGCTTCTCTGGATAAATGGTTGGTGAATCGAACGGCTATCTTCTTGGTTCATCAGGTGAGTTCGCTCAATGTATTGCCTGGGGTGGAGTACCACTGGCACCTGGATGCCGGTAAACTTAGCCAATTCCCCCTTAACTATCGATAATAAGTTGCATCGATTAATAGATAAGACAGCAAGGAGCCCGTCATGCATGAATTTTTACGCACTCTTCCTAAAGTAGAGCTCCATTTGCATATTGAAGGCTCGCTTGAGCCAGAATTAATGTTTGCTTTGGCGCAGCGTAACGGGATTGAGCTACCCTATGCCACGGTGCAAGAGGCGAAAGATGCTTACCACTTTAGCGATCTACAGGGGTTCCTGGATCTCTATTTTCAAGGCATGAGCGTACTTCGTAATGAGGAAGATTTTTACGATCTGGCAATGGACTATTTCAAGCGTGCGCGAGGGGAGGGGGTTGTTCATATCGACATGCACTTCGACCCCCAGGCGCATCTGCAGCGTGGCGTACCTTTAGAAGTGGTTATGGCTGGATTATTAAAAGCCAAACAGGAAGCTGAAGAAACCCTCGATCTTTCTGTTGGTATGATTATGGCTTTTCTGCGTGATCGCCCCGCAGACGAGGCGTTGCATGTGCTTGAACAGGCCGCTCCCTATTGGAAAATGCTGGATGCCATTGGTTTAGATAGCGCTGAACAAAATAACCCTCCGGTAAAATTTGTTGAGGTATTTGATCGCGCTAAGCAGCTTGGGCTAGTGCGCGTAGCCCATGCGGGGGGAGGAGGGGCCTGCTGAATATATTAAAGAAGCCCTTGATGTACTTAAGGTTCAGCGTATTGATCATGGGGTGCGCTGTTTAGAAAGTGACGAGGTAGTTGAGCGTTTACGCAACGAACAGATTGTACTCACCGTATGCCCACTCTCTAATGTCAGCTTGAAAGTGGTAGGGGATCTTCGTGATCATCCACTGCCACGGCTATTGGCCGAGGGGCTTAAAGTCACTATTAGCTCCGATGATCCCGCTTACTTCGGTGGTGGCATGCTGACCAATCATATCGCTTGCGCCGAAGCGTTTGATTGGGACGAGGCGGTCTTCCGTCAGTTAACGCGCAATGCTATTGAAGAAGCTTTTGTTACCCCGCAGCGTCGTCAAGAGCTGATGGCTCGTTTGGCTGCAGCGTAAATGGTTTTCGCCTAGTTAATTTGGTAGGTGTGACGACTATTAAATGCAGTGCTAGGTTTTTGCTCATAAATATTCAAATCGCTGTTGACCCTGGCGGAAATCGGGTAGTATACGCCACACGTCAACGGGGCACTGCCTCAGCGACCAGCTCTTTAACAATTTGATCAGGTAATTCATGTGGGCGCTTGCTGATGTTGGTGACAAATCACCAAATATCAAGGCAAGCGACTCAAGCAATAAGGTTTTAAAGGATTCGTCCTTTGGGATCTGTTTTGAATGAATTCGTTTGAACCTTGAGCCAAGTTTGATCCGCTTTTGCTGCTGTCGGCTAGTCCGTCAGTTAGCGAGTAAGGATCACAATGATTGTAAACTGAAGAGTTTGATCATGGCTCAGATTGAACGCTGGCGGCAGGCCTAACACATGCAAGTCGAGCGGTAACAGATCTAGCTTGCTAGATGCTGACGAGCGGCGGACGGGTGAGTAATGCATAGGAATCTGCCCGATAGTGGGGGGATAACCTGGGAAACCCAGGCTAATACCGCATACGTCCTACGGGGAGAAAGGGGGCTTTGGCTCCCGCTATTGGATGAGCCTATGTCGGATTAGCTAGTTGGTGAGGTAAAGGCTCACCAAGGCAACGATCCGTAGCTGGTCTGAGAGGATGATCAGCCACATCGGGACTGAGACACGGCCCGAACTCCTACGGGAGGCAGCAGTGGGGAATATTGGACAATGGGGGGAACCCTGATCCAGCCATGCCGCGTGTGTGAAGAAGGCCCTCGGGTTGTAAAGCACTTTCAGCGAGGAAGAACGCCTAGTGGTTAATACCCATTAGGAAAGACATCACTCGCAGAAGAAGCACCGGCTAACTCCGTGCCAGCAGCCGCGGTAATACGGAGGGTGCAAGCGTTAATCGGAATTACTGGGCGTAAAGCGCGCGTAGGTGGCTTGATAAGCCGGTTGTGAAAGCCCCGGGCTCAACCTGGGAACGGCATCCGGAACTGTCAGGCTAGAGTGCAGGAGAGGAAGGTAGAATTCCCGGTGTAGCGGTGAAATGCGTAGAGATCGGGAGGAATACCAGTGGCGAAGGCGGCCTTCTGGACTGACACTGACACTGAGGTGCGAAAGCGTGGGTAGCAAACAGGATTAGATACCCTGGTAGTCCACGCCGTAAACGATGTCGACCAGCCGTTGGGTGCCTAGAGCACTTTGTGGCGAAGTTAACGCGATAAGTCGACCGCCTGGGGAGTACGGCCGCAAGGTTAAAACTCAAATGAATTGACGGGGGCCCGCACAAGCGGTGGAGCATGTGGTTTAATTCGATGCAACGCGAAGAACCTTACCTACCCTTGACATCTACAGAAGCCGGAAGAGATTCTGGTGTGCCTTCGGGAACTGTAAGACAGGTGCTGCATGGCTGTCGTCAGCTCGTGTTGTGAAATGTTGGGTTAAGTCCCGTAACGAGCGCAACCCTTGTCCTTATTTGCCAGCGAGTAATGTCGGGAACTCTAAGGAGACTGCCGGTGACAAACCGGAGGAAGGTGGGGACGACGTCAAGTCATCATGGCCCTTACGGGTAGGGCTACACACGTGCTACAATGGCCGGTACAAAGGGCTGCGAGCTTGCGAGAGTCAGCGAATCCCTTAAAGCCGGTCTCAGTCCGGATCGGAGTCTGCAACTCGACTCCGTGAAGTCGGAATCGCTAGTAATCGTGAATCAGAATGTCACGGTGAATACGTTCCCGGGCCTTGTACACACCGCCCGTCACACCATGGGAGTGGACTGCACCAGAAGTGGTTAGCCTAACGCAAGAGGGCGATCACCACGGTGTGGTTCATGACTGGGGTGAAGTCGTAACAAGGTAGCCGTAGGGGAACCTGCGGCTGGATCACCTCCTTAAACGATGCGTCACGCGTTAGTAAGCGTCCACAATGAATTACCTGATCAGATATAGAGCAAACGGTTTAAGTACGATCCCCTCTTGGGTCTGTAGCTCAGTTGGTTAGAGCGCACCCCTGATAAGGGTGAGGTCGGCAGTTCAAGTCTGCCCAGACCCACCAAATTTTATCTATCGCTGCGTTATTTTATAACTCGCATAGCAGGCTATGCGTCGTCATAAAATGCCTTGCGCTAAATAAAATTGGCCAGAGGTGAGCGTGACTAAGAGTGACTAGATGGGGCCATAGCTCAGCTGGGAGAGCGCCTGCCTTGCACGCAGGAGGTCAGCGGTTCGATCCCGCTTGGCTCCACCATTTAGTACTACTTTTTTACTTTAAATACCGTTTGTGAATGTTTTGTGACCAATGATAAGTCGCTGTGGTGTAACTGTTGTTTTAGTTATACAGCACGCCGCTTTATCACTGTTCATTGAACAGCTGCTCTTTAACAATGTATATCATGCTGACAAGAACACTTCGCAAGAAGTGCTTCTTAAATTGTGATACGTCTCAAGCGTATCCGGCAAAATGAAACGTTATCATTGCGACATCCAGACTCCTTCGGGTTATAGGGTCAAGCAATGAAGCGCACACGGTGGATGCCTAGGCAGCCAGAGGCGATGAAAGACGTGGTAGCCTGCGATAAGGTTCGGTGAGGTGGCAACAACCTGTGACCCGGACATCTCTGAATGGGGAAACCCACTCATCATAAGATGAGTATCGTGCATTGAATACATAGATGTACGAGGCGAACCAGGGAACTGAAACATCTAAGTACCCTGAGGAAAAGAAATCAACCGAGATTCCCCTAGTAGCGGCGAGCGAACGGGGACCAGCCCTTAAGCATGAGACTGATTAGGCGAACACGCTGGGAAGCGTGGCCGTAGCGGGTGATAGCCCCGTAGTCGAAAATCTGATCATGTGAAATCGAGTAGGTCGGGGCACGAGAAACCTTGACTGAAGACGGGGGTATCCTCCAAGGCTAAATACTCCTGGCTGACCGATAGTGAACCAGTACCGTGAGGGAAAGGCGAAAAGAACCCCGGAGAGGGGAGTGAAATAGATCCTGAAACCGTGTGCGTACAAGCAGTAGGAGCCCACTTGTTGGGTGACTGCGTACCTTTGTATAATGGGTCAGCGACTTATATTCAGTGGCGAGGTTAACCGTATAGGGGAGCCGTAGGGAAACCGAGTCTTAACTGGGCGACACAGTCGCTGGATATAGACCCGAAACCGAGCGATCTATCCATGAGCAGGGTGAAGGTTGAGTAACATCAACTGGAGGCCCGAACCAGGATCTGTTGAAAAGATTTGGATGACTTGTGGATCGGAGTGAAAGGCTAATCAAGCTCGGAGATAGCTGGTTCTCCTCGAAAGCTATTTAGGTAGCGCCTCACGTAGTACCGCCGGGGGTAGAGCACTGTTTCGGCTAGGGGGTCATCCCGACTTACCAACCCGAGGCAAACTCCGAATACCGGTGAGTAACGCGTGGGAGACACACGGCGGGTGCTAACGTCCGTCGTGAAAAGGGTAACCCAGACCGTCAGCTAAGGTCCCGAAATCCTGGTTAAGTGGGAAACGATGTGGGAAGGCTCAGACAGCTAGGAGGTTGGCTTAGAAGCAGCCATCCTTTAAAGAAAGCGTAATAGCTCACTAGTCGAGTCGGCCTGCGCGGAAGATGTAACGGGGCTAAACCAGGTACCGAAGCTACGGGTTCATCCTTTGGATGAGCGGTAGAGGAGCGTCGTGTAAGCCGATGAAGGTGGATTGAGAAGTCTGCTGGAGGTATCACGAGTGCGAATGCTGACATGAGTAACGATAAAGGGAGTGAAAAACTCCCTCGCCGGAAGACCAAGGGTTTCTGTTCGACGCTAATCGGAGCAGAGTGAGTCGGCCCCTAAGGCGAGGCCGAAAGGCGTAGTCGATGGGAAACGGGTCAATATTCCCGTACCGGACATGGTTGCGATGGGGGGACGAAGAAGGCTAGGTGAGCCAGGCGTTGGTAGTCCTGGTGAAAGTGAGTAGGCTTGGATCTTAGGTAAATCCGGGATCCTTTAAGGCCGAGACACGAGATGAACTGACCACGGTCAGGAAGTCACTGATGCCACGCTTCCAGGAAAAGCCTCTAAGCTTCAGATCATGTGCGACCGTACCCCAAACCGACACAGGTGGTCAGGGTGAGAATCCCAAGGCGCTTGAGAGAACTCGGGTGAAGGAACTAGGCAAAATGGTGCCGTAACTTCGGGAGAAGGCACGCCGGCGTAGGGTGAAGAGACTTGCTCTCCTAGCCCGAACCGGTCGAAGATACCAGGTGGCTGCAACTGTTTATTAAAAACACAGCACTCTGCTAACGCGCAAGCGGACGTATAGGGTGTGACGCCTGCCCGGTGCCGGAAGGTTAAATGATGGTGTTAGCCGCAAGGCGAAGCTCTTGATTGAAGCCCCGGTAAACGGCGGCCGTAACTATAACTAGTCCTAAGGTAGCGAAATTCCTTGTCGGGTAAGTTCCGACCTGCACGAATGGCGTAATGATGGCCACGCTGTCTCCACCCGAGACTCAGTGAAATTGAAATCGCCGTGAAGATGCGGTGTACCCGCGGCTAGACGGAAAGACCCCGTGAACCTTTACTATAGCTTCACACTGGACGCTGATGTTGCCTGTGTAGGATAGCTGGGAGGCTTAGAAACTCGGACGCCAGTTCGGGCGGAGCCAACCTTGAAATACCAGCCTGGCATCATTGGCGTTCTCACTCAAGGTCCGTTATCCGGATCGAGGACAGTGTGTGGTGGGTAGTTTGACTGGGGCGGTCTCCTCCTAAAGAGTAACGGAGGAGCACGAAGGTACCCTCAGCACGGTCGGACATCGTGCATTGAGTGCAAGAGCATAAGGGTGCTTGACTGCGAGACAGACACGTCGAGCAGGTGCGAAAGCAGGTTCTAGTGATCCGGTGGTTCTGTATGGAAGGGCCATCGCTCAACGGATAAAAGGTACTCCGGGGATAACAGGCTGATACCGCCCAAGAGTTCACATCGACGGCGGTGTTTGGCACCTCGATGTCGGCTCATCACATCCTGGGGCTGAAGTCGATTCTAAGGGTATGGCTGTTCGCCATTTAAAGTGGTACGCGAGCTGGGTTTAGAACGTCGTGAGACAGTTCGGTCCCTATCTGCCGTGGGCGTTGGATGTTTGAGAAGGGCTGCTCCTAGTACGAGAGGACCGGAGTGGACGACCCTCTGGTGTTCCGGTTGTCACGCCAGTGGCATTGCCGGGTAGCTATGGTCGGACGGGATAACCGCTGAAAGCATCTAAGCGGGAAGCCCCCTTCAAGATGAGACATCCCTGAGGCCTAGAGCCTCCTGAAGGGCCCAGCGAGACCAGCTGGTTGATAGGCACGGTGTGGAAGCGCTGCAAGGCGTTGAGCTAACGTGTACTAATGGCCCGTGAGGCTTGACCCTATAACACCCAAGGGGTCTGGTCGTAATGATGACGAAGCATTAAAAAGCCGGATACGCAGCGTGTGGCCTGACTCAAAGGAGCAGGCGGCAGGCAATGAGACGCACACAATTTAGCCATAGTCAGCATGATATACATTAACCGTTACGCCTGACGACCATAGCATGCGTGAACCACCTGATCCCTTGCCGAACTCAGAAGTGAAACCGCTTAGCGCCGATGGTAGTGTGGGGTCTCCCCATGCGAGAGTAGGTCATCGTCAGGCACTTATTTAACGAAGAACCCAGCCAACCGGCTGGGTTTTTGTTTGTGGTGCGCCAGGCATGGCGCGCAGCGCCTTGACTGGCGCTGTTCCTGGGGTGGTGCCTCAGGATGACTTGGGGTGAAAGTCCCTGCACGCCCGGCAAGGGGAAGTGCTAGCTGACGGCAAGGGTGTCCCCCGTGAGAGGGAATCCGAAGGAAGCCCGAGGCAAAACGCTGGCCTGACGAACAGGAAGCGGATACGAGGCGCTATGGCGGGGTGAGGTGGCCACAATCATCAAAGCCCAATACTTGCACGGAACGCCATGGCGTAGATCCGACAGGCATAAGCGGGAAGGTCGCGCGTCTTACCCTGGGAGGTCTGGTGATCTGCCTCGGTGCTACCGGCGTCGAGAGGCGACGGGATGGATCATCAGACGTCAGCAGAGGCCATAGTAAGTGCCGGTTCACCGCGGCACCAAGGGCCGAACATGAAGAACCGCGAGTAGGCGATACCGTCTCGAGGATCGATCATGAAGACAGAAACCGACGCTAATACCGTCACTCACCCAGAGGGGCAGGGACAGTATCCCGCGTCCCGGCCGGTGAGCGTCGAGACGTCCCCGGCGTCGCTATCGTGGACGAAAGCGGAGCCCATCTCGCTCATGGAGCGGGTCGTCGACCCAGAGAACATGGAGCGAGCTTACCGTCGGGTGGTCGCCAACAAAGGCGCACCGGGTGTCGATGGCATGACGGTGTATCAACTAGCTGACCACCTAAAGCAGCACTGGTTAACGCTGCGCGAGCGGCTATTAGCCGACGAGTATCACCCCAGCCCGATCCGCGCCGCCGCCATCCCCAAACCCAAAGGTGGGACGCGGCAGTTGGGCATTCCCACGGTCACTGACCGCTTAATCCAACAAGCGCTGTCCCAGGTGCTCATGCCGATCTTCGACCCGACTTTCTCAGAGTCGAGTTACGGCTACCGCCCCAGACGCAGCGCCAAGCAGGCTGTCTCGGCCATGAAGGCCCACGTCACCGCTGGCCACCGCTGGGTGGTCGACCTTGACCTGGAGGCTTTCTTCGACCGCGTGAATCACGACCTGCTGATGGCACGGGTGGCGCGGCGCGTTAACGACAAGCGCGTGCTGCGTCTGATCCGCCGCTATCTGGAGGCGGGCCTGTTCCAGCACGGGTTGCCCACGCCGAGACGGCAGGGGACACCCCAGGGCGGCCCCCTCAGCCCGCTACTGGGGAACATCCTGCTGGACGGCCTGGACAAGGAGTTGGAGCGCCGAGGCCACCGCTTCTGCCGCTACGCCGATGATGTGCAGGTGTATGTCAAAAGTCGGCGAGCAGGTAAGCGTGTCATGGACAGCTTGAGTGAGTATCTCGAGAGCTCACTCCGGCTGACGGTCAATCGCCACAAAAGTGCGGTGGATCGGCCATGGAAACGCGGCTATCTAGGCTACAGTCTCACTCGGCACAAGCAGTCGAAACTGACGCTAGCCAAGAGCAGCCTGAAGCGCATGATGCAGCGTGTCCGTGAGATCCTGAAGCGTGGCAGGGGGCGTAACATCCAACGGGTAATCGAAGGGTTGAGGCCAGTCCTACGAGGATGGGCCAACTATTTTAGCCTCGTTGATGTGAAACGCCCCTTGGAAGCACTGGATCAATGGATACGCCGCCGCTTACGCGGTCTGATCTGGCGGCAATGGAAGCGCCCGGCGACCCGGTGGCGGAAACTCCGAGGCCTAGGTCTGGACGCGCACCGTGCCTGGAAATCGGCGTGGAACGGTCGAGGCCCCTGGTGGAATGCCGGGGCTTCGCACATGAATCAAGCCCTGCCGAGGGAAATGGTTCTACGATCAGGGCCTGATCTCGATACTTGATACGGTAAGAGTGCTCAAACGTTGTTCATGAACCGCCGTGGTACGGAACCGTATGCCCGGTGGTGTGAGAGGACAGGGGAGGCGACTCCCCTTCCTACTCGATTGGAAGAAAAACCAAGGGGTCTCCCATGTAGAGTAGCGGAGAGCCGCCCTGCGGATGGCCGCCCCGAACATCGTCAGGCACTTATTATGAAAAAATCCCCCAGGGCTGATGCCTTGGGGGATTTTTTAATGGTGCGCCAGGCATGGCGCGCAGCGCCTGACTGGCGCTGTTCCTGGGGTGGTGCCTCAGGATGACTTGGGGTGAAAGTCCCCTGCACGCCCGGCAAGGGGAAGTGCTAGCTGACGGCAAGGGTGTCCCCCGTGAGAGGGAATCCGAAGGAAGCCCGAGGCAAAACGCTGGCCTGACGAACAGGAAGCGGATACGAGGCGCTATGGCGGGGTGAGGTGGCCACAATCATCAAAGCCCAATACTTGCACGGAACGCCATGGCGTAGATCCGACAGGCATAAGCGGGAAGGTCGCGCGTCTTACCCTGGGAGGTCTGGTGATCTGCCTCGGTGCTACCGGCGTCGAGAGGCGACGGGATGGATCATCAGACGTCAGCAGAGGCCATAGTAAGTGCCGGTTCACCGCGGCACCAAGGGCCGAACATGAAGAACCGCGAGTAGGCGATACCGTCTCGAGGATCGATCATGAAGACAGAAACCGACGCTAATACCGTCACTCACCCAGAGGGCAGGGACAGTATCCCGCGTCCCGGCCGGTGAGCGTCGAGACGTCCCCGGCGTCGCTATCGTGGACGAAAGCGGAGCCCATCTCGCTCATGGAGCGGGTCGTCGACCAGAGAACATGGAGCGAGCTTACCGTCGGGTGGTCGCCAACAAAGGCGCACCGGGTGTCGATGGCATGACGGTGTATCAACTAGCTGACCACCTAAAGCAGCACTGGTTAACGCTGCGCGAGCGGCTATTAGCCGACGAGTATCACCCCAGCCCGATCCGCGCCGCCGCCATCCCCAAACCCAAAGGTGGGACGCGGCAGTTGGGCATTCCCACGGTCACTGACCGCTTAATCCAACAAGCGCTGTCCCAGGTGCTCATGCCGATCTTCGACCCGACTTTCTCAGAGTCGAGTTACGGCTACCGCCCCAGACGCAGCGCCAAGCAGGCTGTCTCGGCCATGAAGGCCCACGTCACCGCTGGCCACCGCTGGGTGGTCGACCTTGACCTGGAGGCTTTCTTCGACCGCGTGAATCACGACCTGCTGATGGCACGGGTGGCGCGGCGCGTTAACGACAAGCGCGTGCTGCGTCTGATCCGCCGCTATCTGGAGGCGGGCCTGTTCCAGCACGGGTTGCCCACGCCGAGACGGCAGGGGGACACCCCAGGGCGGCCCCCTCAGCCCGCTACTGGGGAACATCCTGCTGGACGGCCTGGACAAGGAGTTGGAGCGCCGAGGCCACCGCTTCTGCCGCTACGCCGATGATGTGCAGGTGTATGTCAAAAGTCGGCGAGCAGGTAAGCGTGTCATGGACAGCTTGAGTGAGTATCTCGAGAGCTCACTCCGGCTGACGGTCAATCGCCACAAAAGTGCGGTGGATCGGCCATGGAAACGCGGCTATCTAGGCTACAGTCTCACTCGGCACAAGCAGTCGAAACTGACGCTAGCCAAGAGCAGCCTGAAGCGCATGATGCAGCGTGTCCGTGAGATCCTGAAGCGTGGCAGGGGCGTAACATCCAACGGGTAATCGAAGGGTTGAGGCCAGTCCTACGAGGATGGGCCAACTATTTTAGCCTCGTTGATGTGAAACGCCCCTTGGAAGCACTGGATCAATGGATACGCCGCCGCTTACGCGGTCTGATCTGGCGGCAATGGAAGCGCCCGGCGACCCGGTGGCGGAAACTCCGAGGCCTAGGTCTGGACGCGCACCGTGCCTGGAAATCGGCGTGGAACGGTCGAGGCCCCTGGTGGAATGCCGGGGCTTCGCACATGAATCAAGCCCTGCCGAGGAAATGGTTCTACGATCAGGGCCTGATCTCGATACTTGATACGGTAAGAGTGCTCAAACGTTGTTCATGAACCGCCGTGGTACGGAACCGTATGCCCGGTGGTGTGAGAGGACAGGGAGGCGACTCCCCTTCCTACTCGATTGGTGGTAATGTGAGGGGTAAATAGTGAGGAGTGAGGGAAATAGTGAGTAGAAAACGTTGGTGTAGGGGTATCGAACGAATATCCTGTTTCACCTCACACCTCACACCTCACACCTCACACCTCACACCTCACACCTCACACCTCACACCTCACACCTCACACCTCACACCTCACACCTCACACCTCACACCTCACACCTCACACCTCACACCTCACACCTCACACCTCACACCTCACACCTCACACCTCACACCTCACACCTCACACCTCACACCTCACACCTCACACCTCACACCTCACACCTCACCCTTTATACATCCCTACGGTGCTGGCACTGCCCACCTGCCCAGGTTTCATAAATCGCGCGGTCATCTGCGAGCATCATTAGCGCAAAGAGGCGCTCGCCGAGCGTTGTGCAGTGGCTGATGCGTCGTGCAAGTAATGATGTCGCTTGAGTATCGATCACGACAAAATCAGCTTCCAGCGTGGGGGCTAACTGTCCGATATGGCTATCCAACGAGAGGGCTTTTGCATTACCCAGGGTTAAACCATAAAAGCCTTGCCAGGCGGTAAGCGGTTGGCCACCCAATTGGCCCACTTGATAGGCTGCTTTGAGCGTGCCAAAGCCTGATAAATCGGTGCCTGCACCGATATCGCTGGCAAAGGTAAAAGCCATCCCCGTCTGTTTGGCGGCTTCACGGTCAAATAAACCGCTGCCAAGGAAAAGATTGGAGCTGGGGCAAAAGCGATATTGGCGCCTCGATCCGCCAAACGCTTGCGCATGCCGTTGTCGAGATGAATACCGTGGGCAAAGGTGCTGCGGGGGCCAACGAGACCTGCCTCTTCATAAACGGCCAAGTAATCGCGACTACCGGGAAACAGTTCGGCTACCCAGTCCAGTTCGCCGCTATTTTCAGCCAAGTGAGTTTGCAACCAAAGGGTTGGATCATTGCGCAGTAGGGCGCCGGCAGCGTCCATTTGCGTTTTTGTTGATGTCGGTGCAAAGCGCGGGGTGACGCTGTAGCCCAGTCGACCATTGCCGTGCCAATCTTCAATCAGGCGCTCGCTATCGGCAATGCCCGAAGCACCGTCCATCAGCGCGTCTGGAGCGTTACGATCCATTAACACCTTACCCACCAACATACGTAATTGGCGTTTTTGACAGGCAGTGAAAAAGGCGTCCACGGAGCCAGGGTGGCTAGAGCCAAATACCTGGGCAGTCGTAGTGCCCGCACGTAGCATCTCATCCAAAAAGGCATTAGAGAGCGCTTCCGCATGGGCGTGATTGGCAAAACGACACTCTTCGGGAAAAGTGTAGTCGTTTAACCAGTCAAGTAGCTGACGCCCATAAGAGGCCATGATATCCAACTGCACATAGTGCACGTGGGTATCAATAAACCCTGGCATAATCAGTTTGTTACGGTAATCAATCACTTCCGCACCTTTGGGTAACGAAGGTGAAAGTTCTGCGAAATGGCCAACGGCATGAATTTGCTGGCCCTTCAGCCACAGCAAGCCATCGCCGTAGTGCTCTAAGCTGCCCGGTTCGGGCATATCGCCATCCCCAGGGTCGCGGGCAAAGCTGATCAATTCGGCACGAATAAACGTATTGAGTGAAGAAGTCATATTAACTCGTGGTCGTCGGAGGGTCGGTCAATAGCGTTCGCAGTGACTGGGAATCCAGCCCGCGATTCTCTTGAGAAGTGGGCGTGTCCGTTAGCCAAAGCAGCTCAGCCACCACCGTTAGCGCAATCGCATAGGGCGTTTTATTCGTCAGCTTAGTGGCGTGGATGCGCCCAATGGGGCTGCGCACACGCGCTATTTGTTCATCAGAGTAACCGTCGCGTTTCAGCCGTCCTGTAAAGCTTGCCCATTTGCTGTCTGAACCAATCAGCCCAATGGAGGCTACGTCATCGCGCTCAATTAGCGCTTTGATCAGCATGTAGTCTTCGTCATGATTATGCGTCAATACCAGCGCATGTATATCTGCAGGCAAGTCGGCGACGCATTTCCCTGTATCACCAAGCGAATAACAGTGAAGTCGCGGTTGGTGATGCCCGGCAAACACATCACTACGGCTATCGAACCAGTGCAACTGCCAGGGCAGCGGGGCGCCTAACTTAACGATCTCTTGACCGACATGGCCTGCACCAAAGACAGCGATGTGTGCCGTAGCGCCGGGGAAGGCTTCCAGAAGGATATTCACGAAGCCGCCACAGCACTGGCCGCTTCGTCCACCCAGAGAATGCTTCTAGGCTGAGGCCATAGCGATGTTCTGCTAAACAAGCCCGTGCGGCGGAGATGGTTTGCCACTCAAAGGTACCGCCACCTAGCGTATCGAAGATCGCATCGTCGGTGATCACCATGCGTGCGCCAGGCTCCCGGGGGTGGAGCCTGCGCTGGTCACCTGAGTGGCTAATACATGGGGTATGCCGTCGCGCTGTAAGCGGTGAAGTGCCGCATGCCAGGTTTCCGGTACTTGACGTTCACTCACAGCGCTCTTTTCCTGATGACATTGGCCGCCAGCATCACTCGCTCAGGCGTGGCCGGTGTATCTAAGTGGGGTGATAGGGCGTAATCGGTAAGGCTCGAAAGGGCATCACGGAGCGCCGACCAGACACTAATGCCCAGCATAAAAGGGGGCTCGCCCACTGCTTTTGAACGGTAAAGGCTGGCCATGGAGTTGGGATGCCCCTCCATTAGCGCGACATTGAAGATAGGCGGTAGATCGCCAAAGGTGGGGATTTTATAAGTCGCTGGGCCATCGCTGACCAGCACGCCTTTGTCGTTCCACTTTAGCTCTTCGCTGGTCAACCAACCCATTCCTTGAATAAAGCCCCCCTCCACCTGGCCAATATCGATAGCGGGGTTAAGTGAGTCACCTACATCGTGCAAGATATCGACGCGGTCAACTTGATACTCGCCGCTCAGGGTATCGACGCTCACTTCCGCCACTGCCGCCCCAAAGGCATAGTAGTAGAATGGTCGGCCCTGACCGACTGAGCGATCGTAGTGAATCAGCGGTGTGGCATAAAAGCCTTTTTCAGACAGCGATATGCGATTGAGGTAGGCCGTTTGTACCAACTCTCCCCAGGGGATGCTGCGTTCGCTTTCGCCGAACCCTGCCACTAACATGCCGTCTTCCAAACGCATGCCCTCCCGATCCAAGCCCTCTGAATAGTGCTCGGCGGCAAAATCGAATAGGCGTTCACGCAGTTTGCTAGCGGCATCCCGGGCTGCCATACCGTTTAGGTCAGCGCCGCTAGAGGCCGCGGTAGGGGAGGTATTGGGGACTTTATCGGTTCGCGTAGCGGTAATGCGGACATTGTCTAAATCCAGACCCAACTCGCGAGCCACTACCTGACAAATCTTGGTATGCAGCCCCTGGCCCATCTCGGTACCGCCGTGATTGATCATCACGCTGCCATCGGTGTACACATGTAGCAGGGCGCCGGCCTGATTAAGGTGCTGGGCGGTGAATGAAATGCCAAATTTAACCGGGGTAAGTGCCAGGCCTTTTTTTAATAACAGGGCTGGTGGCGTTGAACGCACTGACCGCGTTGCGTCGCGCCCAGTACTCGCTGTCGCTTTCGAGGGTTTCAACCAGGGTATGCAGTAGCTGCCGCTGATCGACCTGTTGGCCATAGTGGGTCACCTCGCGGCCATCACGGTAAAAATTGCGCTTACGAATGGTCAGCGGATCCTCGCCAATCTTACGCGCAATATCATCCATGGCCGCTTCAATAATCATCATTCCCTGAGGGCCACCAAAACCCCGGAATGCGGTATTGGAGGCGGTATGGGTTTTGGCACGATGCCCGACTACCTGGGCATCCCCCAGCGAGTAGGCGTTGTCGGCATGAAACATGGCCCGGTCAACGATGGCGTCGGAAAGATCCGGTGAGTAACCGCAGTCACCTATCACCGTGATCTCGCCACCCTGAATAACGCCCTCAGCATCAATGGCGAGTCGGTAGCGGTTATGGAAAGGGTGGCGTTTACCCGTGGCGCGCATGTCTTCGCTGCGCGGTAAGCGGAGTCGTACCGTCTTGCCGGTACGGCGGGCAATAATCGCGGCAATACACGCCCAGGGCGACGCTTGGGTTTCTTTGCCGCCAAAGCCGCCGCCCATACGGCGCACTTCTACGGTTACCGCATGAAAAGGAATATCGAGCACCTCTGCCACCAATTTCTGGGTTTCACTGGGGTGCTGGTTGGAGGTGTGGACGATGACGCCCTCATCTTCGGTGGGGTGAACCACGCAGGCCTGGCCTTCCAGGTAGAAGTGCTCTTGGCCACCGACGAACAATTCGCCTTCAATAATCTGTTCTGCTTGATCAAGCGCCTGCTGCCAATCACCACGGGTCTGGACATGCGTCGGGCGCACAAACTCTTCGCGCTCAGCGGCGGCCACCGGGTCTAAACTGGCGGGCTGCTCATTGATGCTAACGTTGGCTAACTTGACGGCACGGCGAGCCACCTGCAGCGACGTTGCGGCAACGGCAAAGAGGCACTGGCCCGCGTAGCTGATTTCCTGATCGACAAAGATGGGGTCGCCCGGAAAGACCGGCCCGATATCGGTATGCCCCGGCACCTCATGAAAGGTAATCACATCAACCACCCCGGGCGCCGCTTTCACCTTACTGAGATCAAGCTGCGTTAAGGTGCCGTGGGCCACGGGGATAGGCCAAGCGCCACATGCAGCGCGTCGGCCGGTACGGCCAAGTCGTCAATATAAGCGGCCTTGCCGGTGACGTGTTTTTCGGCACTTTCGTGAAAGCTGGCGCTTCCCGCCTGTCGCTTGCCGTTGCTGTCAACCGTATGTCGCGCCAAGGGGCCAGAGCCTTGAATGTGGTCGTGCAGTTCGCGGCGAGCACGGCTGCTATCGCCGTCCAGTTTAGTGAGCGTACGCATGGAGCATCACCTCGTGGTCGGGCGCTAAGAGAGAAAGGTAGAGACGTTCAAACAGGTTTTTGGCGGCCTGTTGGCGATAATGTTGGCTGCCCCGCACGTCACTCATGGGCTGGAAGTCATTATCGAGGGCCTGCTGAGCGGCACGAAATGCCTCAGGATGAATAGCGCTACCTTCAAGCGCTGCTTCGGCTGCTAGCGCGCGTTTTGGAGTCGCGGCCATACCGCCAAAGGCGATACGAACATCACGCATAACACCCTGCTCAACGCGGTAGCTAAAGGCACCGAGTAGCGCGGAGATATCATCTTCGCGGCGCTTGGAGAGCTTCCAAACGCGTAGTTGGCTGCCCTCAATCGGTTGGGGAATGAAAATTCGTGAAACGACTTCATCAACTGCTAGCGCGGTCTTTTATAGTCCAAAAGAAATCCTCAAGCGCTAAGCAGCGCTCGCCATTCACGCTGGCAAGCGCCACCTGAGCCCCCAAGGCCAGTAGCACCGGGGGCGTATCGCCAATAGGGGAGGCATTGGCAATGTTGCCACCCACGGTGCCCCGGTTGCGAATCTGCTGGGAGCCCAGCCGGTGCAGCAGATGAGCAAACGCAGGAAGTGCTGGTCAAACAGCGGCTCAAGCTGGGTATAGGTAACCCCGGCGCCTACCCACCAGCCACTTTGATGCTCATGTATGGCTTCTTCAACTGTTAATAGCTCGGCCACCCGGGAAACGTCAATCAGCTGATCAAGGGTTGCCAAGCGCTGAGTGCTCTCAAGCCAGAGATCTGTGCCGCCTGCTACCAAGCGCGCCTGTGGAGCCGCTTGACGTAGTTGCGTTAGCGCTGCCAGGGATGTTGGCTGGGCAAAAAAGGGCGCTGGTTCCGCTGAATCGATGGGCTGAGTGTCGCTTTCTGACGCTGGCAGCGACGCGTCGAACCACTGGGGGCGCTGGTAGGCAATAGCGTTCATACGCAGCGCTGCATCGCGGATTGGGCGATAGCCAGTGCAGCGGCACAGGTTTCCGCCTAGCGCGGCTTCAAGTCGCTCTGGTGTTAGTGGTGAGGGCCGCTGGGTAAGATCGTGATGCAGGGTGAACAGCGACATAACGATACCCGGCGTGCAAAAACCACACTGGCTACCATGGCATTCGATCATCGCTTCCTGGGCTGGGTGCAAATGCCCCTTCTCTGATAACCCTTCAACGGTAACCAAGTGCCTACCCTGCAGTTGGTGAGCAGGCGTAATGCAGGCATTAGCGCTGGTAAAATGTTGCCTGTCGGCGGTTAACTCGCCAATCGCCACGGTGCAAGCGCCGCAATCGCCCGAGGCGCAGCCCTCTTTGGCACCCGTCCGGGTCAAATGCTCGCGCAATAGGGTTAAAATAGTGGTGTCGGGTGAAACGTTACACCGCTGGGGGTACCATTGAGCAGGAACGCAATCGTTGCCATGCCGAACTCCATTGTGATTGTATAGACCGGGATCGTGCTGACCGATCGGTCAATATACGTTGAGCTTGGGACAAAACGCCCTACCTTGCAAGTATTTGCTCGCTGCACAGGAGTGGGGCAAGCTTATGCTAAATGCCATTATTTGGGGCGATTAGCCTACCCATCGACTCTTATCAAGGAACACTGTTAATGACCGTCGTATCCGTCCCTTCTGAAAACCCAAGCCGGGAAAAAATAGAGACAAGTATCCTGATGGCCGCGGAGCAGGTGTTCTCTCAACACGGCTACCGTGGGGCGAGCTTGCAAGTGATCGCTGATCGAGCCGGTCTCCCCAAAGCCAATATTTTGTACTATATGGGCAGTAAGCAAGCACTCTATGTGCGGCTACTTAACCGTATGATGCGTCGCTGGAACGAAGTGCTTGAAGATATTACCCCTGATAGCGATCCTGCGACGGTACTCAGTGATTTTATTCGCACTAAAATGGTGCTTGGGCAGCGCTATCCAGAAGGCTCAAAACTCTTTGCGGCGGAAATTTTAGCTGGCGCTCCCTTCTTGACTGAGTATCTGAGGGGAGAATTACGCGATTGGGTGGCTTCTCGTGCCGCAATCATTCGCCAATGTCCGCCCAGGGGAAAATGGATGCTGTCGACCCGCGCTGGCTTATTTTTCTGATTTGGTCTGCCACCCAGCATTACACTGAATATAGCGCTCAGGTCAGCGGTATTCTAGGCCGCGATGCGTTAACGGAGGAGGATCTTGAATCCATCTCTAGCTTCCTTGAGCACGTTATTCTAAAAGGCTGCGGCGTTACTGCATCCGCGCCCAATTCTGCACCTAAAAGCAGTACAGACGCTCACAGTGTGGAAAAGTGATTTTCATATGAGCGCTTTGCCTATTGAGCAGTATCTTGATCCGCTTAAAACCATCTTGACTACCCAGAATCGGCTGATGCTGATTGCCCAGCCGGGGCGGGTAAAACCACCCGCGTGCCGCTCTGTTTGCTTGAAGAGGAGTGGGTTAAAGGGCAAAAGCTGTTGTTACTCGAACCCCGGCGGGTAGCCGCGTTTGGCGGCTAACTTTATGGCCCAGCAATTGGGCGAAGACGTTGGTCAGACGGTGGGATATCGTATGCGCGGTGACAGCTGCGTGGGCGCGCAGACCCGTTTGGAGGTAGTGACCCAGGGCGTGCTCACCCGCATGCTGCAAGATGACCCGCTGCTAGAAGGCGTTGCCGGGATTATTTTTGATGAGTTTCACGAGCGCAGTTTAGACGCCGATTTGGGCTTGGCGCTAACGCTGGATGTGCAAACCAGTATTCGCGATGATTTGCGCCTGCTTGTGATGTCGGCAACCCTGGATGTCGAAGCGCTCAAGCGGGTGTTGGGCGAGCAGGGGCCTGTTATCGAGTGCCATGGGCGTCAGTATCCGGTGACAACAGCTTATCGACCTTCAATAAGCGGTGAAGAGAGTGCCCGCCACGCGCTTCGGGTGGTCGAAGAGGCGCTGTCACTGCCCGATACCCAGGACATACTGGTCATCTTGCCCGGTGTCGCTGAGATTAATCGCTTAGTGCAAGTGCTGGAAAAGACATTTCCTGATCTGGCGATTCGACCACTGCACGGCAGGATGAGTATTGCTGAACAGCAGTCAGCCCTGGCGGCGAACACACCCAAGCAACGAATTATTGTCTCCACCGCGATCACCGAGTCGAGCATTACCGTGGAGAGGGCGAATGTGGTGATTGACGGTGGCCTGGAGCGAGTGCCGCTTTTTCATCCGCGCACCGGGTTAACCCGTTTGACCACTCGACGTATCAATCGCGCCAGCGCTGATCAGCGCCGGGGGCGCGCAGGGCGGCAGCAGGAGGGACATTGTTTTCGGCTTTGGGCGCAGGAGCAGACATTGGTGCCTTACGGTGAGCCGGAAATTCAGCAGGCGGATCTCTCATCGCTAGTGCTCGAATTGGCGTGCTGGGGCGTCACATCGCCCCAAACGTTAAGCTGGTGACGCCACCGCCAGAGGGCGCCTGGCGAAGTGGTCAAGCGCTGCTGATACAGCTGGGTGTATTGGACAAGCATTGCAAGCTGACGCCTTTGGGTAGCCGCTGCGCCCGCTGGCCAGTTGAGCCGAGAATTGCCGTTATGCTGGAGCGGGCTGCAGACTTCAATGCCGTGCCTTTGGCCTGTGGGGTCGCCGCACTGCTGGAAGAGCGTGAAAGCGCCGAGCGCTCGCTGCATGATGCGTTAGCGCTGCGTTTGCGTCAGCCCCAACGTTTCCCCATTTGGCAGCGTGAGGCGCTTAGGCTGTCCAAGCGAGCAGGAGTGGCACTGAGTGACGCCAAGCTAGCTCCCCTCGGATCGCTCTTAGCACTGGCCTATCCGGAACGCGTTGGTCAGCTAATAGAGCCGGGTAAATTTCGGCTTGCCAATGGCAAAACGGCTACGCTGCCGTTAAACGATGCGTTGGCGCATCAATCCTATTTAGTGGCCGTGGCGTTAAGTAGTCAGACAGGTGGTGAGGCGCGTATTACCGCAGGTGAGCCGTTGTCACTTGAGTCGCTGCTTTGCTCTACCCCAGTATTCAGCAATGGCAGCCGCGGGCAACGTGGTCGCAAGAAGGGGGGCGTTTAGTCGGTGAAGAGGTGCAGGCACATGGCCGCCTCGCTATTGCCAAACGACCTTTAGCGCATCTGCCGGAAGAGGCGATAAAAGAGGCGCTATTGAATGCCTTACGTCAGCAGCCTGAAAAGCTATTTGGCGATAAGCTACAGCAGTTACGCGGGCGAATGGCGCTGCTGCGTGAATATCAGGGAGAGGCCTGGCCCGACTGGTCGGAGAAGGCGCTCTTAGCCACACTAGAGAGCTGGTTGGCTCCTTACCTGATTGACATCAATCGGCTGAGTCAGGTCGAGAAATTGCCGCTAGAGCGCTATCTGCTCAATTCACTGGCCTGGGAGGCGCAAAGTGAATTCGAGCAGTTAACGCCTTTAACGCTTAAGGTGCCTAGCGGCAAGCAGGTTGGCTTGGACTACCTGCCGTGTCTTTCCCAACGCCCACCTGTCCTAGCGTTGAAACTGCAAGAGGCCTTTGGCTGGCAGGTAACGCCCACCGTTGTTGATGGTGCCGTTGCCGTAATGATTCATCTGCTTTCACCCGCGCGCCGACCGTTGCAAGTCACCCAGGACTTGGTTAGCTTTTGGCAGCAGGGTTATCCTGAAGTACGTAAAGAGATGCGCGGTCGCTACCCAAAGCATCCCTGGCCTGAAGACCCATTGACAGCACCCGCCACCGCGCATACCAAGCGAAAGGGGTGAGCGGTTTAGCTGCCGCGACTCCGGTAATTACTCGCTGCGCTTTTCCGGGATTTCATCTGGAATACGATAGCGAACGCCATCAACGCGCTCTTCCTCATAGCGTTGATTCTCTTCTTCAGGTACCACGCCAATGACGGTTTCCTGAGACCCATCCGGCCAAGTGTAAGTCGTACAGCCTGCCAGCAGCAGTGGAAGAATCAAAAACAGTGTGATGGGTAAGGCGAGGTGACGCTTGAGCATAAGGCACTCCATTGGGTGGCGCAGATCCTGAGAATTGGCTGAGTATCTCACATTGAGAAACTATAGGTGGTCATTTACGTGGCTGTAAATGCTTATGTATGTCTATGATAATAGTGGTTAACACGTCACCCTAGAATAAATGTGACAACAATAAAATTTCGGAGGTGGTATGTGGTCAGTGGTCAAGTCAGTGTTGGCGGCCCTGCTAGGCGTTCAAAGTAATCAAAAGCGGGAAGAAGACTTTAGCAGTGGCAGGCCGGCAGCTTACCTCATCGCTGGGGTGGTGATTACGTTGCTGTTTGTTTTGCTGCTTGTTTTTTTGGCCATGTTGGCGTCCCGCTGAAAAGCGTTGATAGCGTTAAATAAGCAAAGCGTGACGAATGGCACATATTTTCTATACTGCTAATATCTCATTTAATCCTGTCCTAATCTAACGATAAGAAATAACAACAATAACTTGGAGGTCTCTATGCGTTCACGGTGGTGGTGGCTAATGGCCATATCCCTTGCTGCAAGCGAGTCGCAAGCTCAGTCGAACGGCTGGAACATGCCCGTTGGCGTTACAGATGTAAGCAGCGATATTTATGGCCTGCACATGACCATTTTTGGATATGTGTAGTGATTGGGTTGGTGGTGTTTGGGGCAATGTTCTACTCCCTGTTTCGCTATCGCCATTCCAAAGGTGCGAAGGCCGCCCACTTTCATGAGCACACTAGTGTGGAAGTGTTATGGACAGCTATCCCTATCTTGATCCTGGTCGGTATGGCGGTGCCCGCCACCGCAACATTAAAAAACATGTATGACTCATCAGACGCTGAGCTGGATGTCATGATTACCGGCCAGCAGTGGCGTTGGCGCTATGAGTACCTGGGCGAAGATGTGGCATTTACCTCCAATATGAGTACGCCGAGAACGCAGATCAGTGGAGAAGAAACCCGCGGAGAGCACTACCTATTAGAGGTTGATGAACCGCTGGTGCTGCCGATCAATCGTAAAGTACGCTTTCTAATGACCTCCGACGACGTTATTCACTCTTGGTGGGTGCCGGATCTAGCGGTTAAGCAGGATACGATTCCCGGCTTTATCAATGAGAACTGGGTGAAGATCAACGAGCCGGGTATTTACCGCGGGCAGTGCGCTGAACTGTGTGGTATCAACCACGGCTTTATGCCTGTGGTGGTGCATGCTGTGGAGGAGGAGGAGTTTGCTGGCTGGCTGGCTGAGCGTAAAGAGGCTGCTGAGCAGGAAGCCATGGGGTTGACCGTGAGTGGGCAATGGATGAGCTAGTTGAGCGCGGCGAATCAGTGTATCAATCGATCTGCTCCTCTTGCCATCAGGCCGAAGGCCAAGGTTCTCCACCCGCCTTTCCTGCGTTAGCAAATAACGAACAGCTCATCAGTGATGTGGATTGGCATCTAAATAAGGTGATCAACGGTGTATCGGGAGCCGCTATGCCTGCTTTCCGCAACACCTTAAACCCTGTTGAGATAGCGGCTGTGGTCACCTATACGCGTAACGCTTGGGGTAATGATACGGGGATGTCGTGCAGCCCTCAGCAGTAGCTGAGTTAATTGCCCAGTGATGTTGGCTTGCCACTCAATCAGACAACAATATTTCGGAGAGACACATGGCGCCCAAACTACCTCCTCAGCCACCGCTGCAACATAGCACCACGGCCGTCGCCGACGGGCAGTCCCATGGTCATGCTGCGCCGCCGAAAGGCATTTTGCGCTGGCTACTGACCACCAATCACAAAGAGATTGGCTCCCTGTATTTGATTTTTTCGCTGACGATGTTTTTCATCGGGGGATATTCGCTCTTGTGGTTAGGGCGGAACTTTTCCAGCCCGGCCTACAACTGGTTGAGCCTGAGTTTTTCAACCAGATGACCACCATGCATGGCTTGATCATGGTGTTTGGTGCGGTAATGCCTGCTTTTACCGGCTTAGCCAACTGGATGATACCGCTGCAGGTCGGTGCGCCGGATATGGCGTTACCCCGGTTAAATAACTTCAGTTTTTGGCTGCTTCCGGTTTCATTCACACTGTTGCTTTCAACGCTGCTTATGCCCGGTGGAGGGCCAAACTTCGGCTGGACATTCTATGCACCGCTGTCGACGAGTTTTGCTCCTCCCTCGACAACTTTCTTTATTCTCGCCCTGCATATTGCCGGTATTAGTTCTATTCTCGGCGCCATCAACATTATCGCGACCATTTTGAATATGCGTGCACCGGGCATGCGTTTAATGGATATGCCGCTGTTTGTTTGGACTTGGCTGATTACCGCTTTTCTGCTGATTGCCGTGATGCCCGTTTTG
Organism: Vreelandella olivaria; assembly: GCA_004295565.1. Taxonomy (GTDB): domain Bacteria; phylum Pseudomonadota; class Gammaproteobacteria; order Pseudomonadales; family Halomonadaceae; genus Vreelandella; species Vreelandella olivaria. The sequence continues at coordinate 2,291,299 of AP019416.1, forward strand.
GCGGGGGTGATCACCATGATGCTGATGGATATTAACTTTGGCACCAGCTTCTTTGACGCGGCAGGCGGTGGGGATCCGGTGCTGTTTCAGCACCTGTTCTGGTTCTTTGGGCATCCCGAAGTATACATCATGATTCTGCCCGCCTTTGGGATTGTCTCAGCGATTATCCCCACTTTCGCGCGTAAGCCTTTGTTTGGTTACGCTTCTATGGTGTACGCCACGGCTGCTATTGCACTGCTGTCATTTTTAGTCTGGGCCCACCATATGTTTATAGTGGGGCTGCCTTTGGTGGCAGAGCTGTTCTTTATGTACTCCACCATGCTGATCGCCGTACCAACGGGCGTTAAGGTATTTAACTGGGTGACAACGCTGTTCCGCGGCTCGATTAGCTTTGAATCGCCGATGCTTTTCGCCCTGGCCTTTGTGGTGCTGTTTACCATTGGTGGTTTTTCAGGGCTGATGCTGGCGATTGCCCCGGCAGATTTTCAGTATCACGATACCTACTTTGTGGTGGCTCACTTCCACTATGTGCTGGTACCTGGAGCAATCTTTGCCATTATGGCCGGGGTCTATTACTGGCTGCCTAAGTGGACTGGGCATTACCCCAACGAGAAGCTCGCCCAGTGGCACTTCTGGTTCTCGATTATTGGTGTCAATTTAACCTTCTTCCCTATGCACTTTGCGGGCTTAGCAGGTATGCCGCGGCGAATCCCCGACTATGCCCTTCAGTTTGCCGACTTTAATTTGCTCTCCAGTATCGGTGCCTTTTTCTTCGGTGCCTCTCAGCTGCTATTTGTATTGGGCGTCATACTGTGTGTGCGCGGGGGCAAAAAAGCGCCAGCAAAAGCTTGGGAGGGCGCAGAGGATTTAGAGTGGACTGTGCCTAGCCCTGCGCCGCTGCATACGTTTGAAACGCCACCTGTGTTTCATCGTACGTCCCACTAATGACGAAATAGAGCACATGGGTCGCTGGCCCAAGAGGTGTTATGGACGATCAAGAACAGGCAACAGTGGGGGTGCGCCGTACGGTCATCAGGACAGTCGCCGTACTGGTCGGCATGTTTGGGTTTGCCTTTGCACTGGTGCCGCTCTATGACGTTTTTGCCAGGTCACCGGTCTTAACGGCAAAGTGGATGCCACAGCGCAAAGCATCGTGCATGAAGAGGTGGATGAGTCGCGTTATATCAACGTGCAATTTATCACCCGCGGCAGCCCCGGCTTGCCGTGGCAGATGAGCGTTGAAACGCGCCAGATGAGTGTGCACCCCGGGCAAATGGCGGAAGTCGATTTTACCTTCACCAATAATAGCAGTAGCGAAAGCTGGGGAGAGCAGTGCCCAGTGTGTCTCCCTCTACTGCCACGACGCATCTACGTAAAATCAGCTGTTTCTGCTTTCAGGAACAGCAGTTGCAGGGTAATGAGCGGTTAACCATACCGTTGGTATTCCAGCTAGCGCGTGATCTGCCCGACGATATTAATACCATTACGCTGGTGTATACCCTCTACCCGATAGAGCATGTGATTCAAAATGCTGCATTGGATAATACGCTTAAGAGCAGCGCTAACAGCGAGCTTGTAAACGACCTTAAAAACAGTCTCAGTAACACGCCTAAAAACAATAAAGCGGCGGGAGAAGCGATATGAGCAGTGGTAGCTATTACGTTCCGGCGAGCAGTCGATGGCCTGTTCTTGGCTCGGTAGCCCTGGGCGCCATGATGGTCGGTACCGGTATTAAACTTGTCTATGACACCGGCTTGCCGCTGGTGTTAATTGGCGTAGTGGGCGTTATTGCGGTGATGGCACTCTGGTTCCGCGACGTCATTAGCGAGTCCCGGGGAGGGCTTTATGACGCGCAAATGGATCGCTCATTTCGCTGGGGCATGGGCTGGTTTATTTTTTCGGAAGTGATGTTTTTCGCCGCCTTTTTGGCGCGCTGTTTTACGTACGTATGTTTGCTATCCCATGGCTAGGAGGGGAAGGGGCAAAAGGCGTTTCTGCATTGCTATGGCCTGATTTTGTAGCCACATGGCCGCTGCTGAATCCGCCTGACTCGTCTATCGTTGGGGCCCGGCAAGTGTTTAGTCCGTGGCAGTTACCGCTTGTTAACACGCTGATTTTGATAACTTCCAGTATTACATTAACGATTGCCCATGAGGCGTTAAAGGAGGGCTATCGCAAGACATGTCGCAATTGGCTAGCGGGTACGGTGCTTCTGGGGGTCTGTTTCATATTGATTCAGGGTGTCGAGTACTACGAGGCCTACGCGCATTACGGAATTACTCTAGAAGCCGGGATCTTTGGTGCGACGTTCTTTATTTTGACGGGGTTTCACGGCGTTCACGTCATTATTGGCACGCTGATTCTGGCCACTATGCTGGTGCGTATTATTAAAGGGCACTTCGCTGATGAAAACCATTTTGGTTTTGAAGCCTCTTGCTGGTATTGGCACTTTGTTGATGTGGTCTGGGTGGGGCTGTTTATCTTTGTTTATGTCTTGTAGTCGGATCAACCTAACTGACCCGACCAGTAGCCATAAATAATAAGCGCCATGAGCAGACAGGCTAAGCCAATTCTCCATTTGAGAGAGCGTAATAGGCGGCGTGAAGAGACATTGTCGCGCAGTAGGAAGCCTGCTCCCATGGCCAAGCTGATAACCATCGCAATGAATACGGCGGCAATGAGTAGTTGTAACCACATGATGAAACCCTCTCGGCAATGGCGTTTTTATGGTTGGTGCCTGTTCTGGAGTTTGCTAGTGACGTTAGGCACCTTTTAGGACTATGGCAGTGGGAGAGGGCAGATGACAAGCGGTTAGCTATCGCTCTTCGTGATGCAGCCCCTGCCTTGGTACAACCCACCGAGTCGCCAGCTCAAGGTGCCCAGGTCACGTTGCGGGGGCAGTATTTAGCCGAGCATACGCTCTATTTGGATAACCGTGTGGTAGACGGGAAGGTGGGCGTTGCGGTACTAACGCCGCTACGTGATACCCACGGGCAGCTTTGGCTTGTACAGCGAGGTTTTTTAGCCACCGGGCCGCGTCGTGAAGCACCTCATGTGGACACACCCAGTGGTGTGGTTGAGTTGACTGGTGAATGGCAAGAGGTACAGGCGGGCGGGCCGTTATATGGAGAGAATAGAGAAGGTGTAAGGCTGCAACAGCTGAGTCATGAGCCTTGGCACGCTTCACTAGGTTCATTTAGCTACTCCGGCTGGTTGCACGCCAGTGAGGGTGACGGGGTTTTGATTCCTTGGTGGGAGGCTAATGTAATGCCGCCTAGTCGGCATATGGGCTACGCCTTTCAGTGGTGGGGGTTAGCCCTGGCGGCCTTGATGGTCATGTTCATCGGCGGCCGGAAATTGCGTCGCGATAAGGCACAACAAAGCGTTTAGGTAATAAAAATAAACAGGGGTGAAGACCTATGCAGGATGCCAAGCACATTCGCCGCCAGCGGCTAAAATTAATCCTTATTTTTGCAATATTTGCGGCGCCCATGGTAGCTGCTTGGGGGATGGTCGAGTTCCGCATTGGTATCCCAGACCAGCATACAGCTCACGGAAAGGTGGATGTGGAATTACCCGTTCTTGATGAGTGGCCTTTAACAACCGTCGCTGTCAATGACCCAGAGGCGTGGATACTGGCCTTTGACTGCGCTCAGCAGTGTGAACAGCGTAAGGATGAGTTTTGGCGTTTACATCGCGCCTTAGGCCGCGAAGCGCCGCGATTAACCCGCCTTAGAATCGGAGGGGGATCCCGAACCGCTTCCGGGAGAGATGACCAGTGAATGGCAGCAACTGCCCCCATGGCGCGAAGATAACTCAGTGTGGCTGCTTGATCCTATGGGGCGCCCGGCATTGGCATTTGATGCCAATGTAGCCACTGAGTACGTGCTCGACGATATCCAGCATTTACTTAAAGTGAATCCTCAATAAAACGGGCTAACTCCCTGTTGTTAAGGAAACGCCATGCACGAATCATATGAACGCCGCTTACGTTGGTTAGTGCGATTAACGCTGGTAGGTGCTCTGTTTACTGCAGTGGTTATGTTAGTAGGCGCCTGGACGCGTTTAGTCGATGCTGGTTTGGGCTGCCCTGACTGGCCAGGTTGCTACGGTAAGCTACTCGTTCCTGATGGTGACTTTGCCACGTTGCGCCACCCAGATGTGCCGTTGGAGCCCTTTAAAGCGTGGGTGGAAATGGTTCATCGCTATATCGCGACTCTGCTAGGGTTGGTGGTTCTCAGTGTCGTCGCCTTAGGTTGGTCGTTGCGTCATCGTCGCGATTATCCGTGGCGAATGAGCCTGTTGCTGCTAGTGGTTATTTTGTTCCAGGGTGCCTTTGGTGCCTTCACCGTTACGCTCAAGTTATGGCCTCAAGTTGTTACCCTGCACCTAATGGGCGGGTTGAGCGTATTGCTGCTGTTTTTTGGCTGCATCTTCGCTTACGCGTCGCCGCAACGTCAAAGTCAACAAGTGAGCCTCGGCGGGCTAATGCATGGTGGGGGATTGCGGCATGTTTGCTGGTTGTACAATTGGCGCTAGGTGGCTGGGTGTCCAGCAATTATGCCGGTATCGCTTGCCAAGGATTTCCTACTTGCAATGGCCAATGGGTGCCCGCGATGGATCTTAGTGAGGGCTTTCATCTCACCCAGACCGTAGGGCCCAACTACTTACATGGGCAGTTGCATGCCGATGCCCGTACCGCGATTCAAGTGGTTCATCGCCTGGGGCATTGCTGCTTGGTGTTGGGCTAATAGCGCTCTGGTGGCGCTATCGGCATTGGCAGAGTACGGCAAGGCCGCTAGCGATCGTCATTGGTTTGTATGCGCTGCAGGCTGTGCTGGGGTTGCCAATGTGCTTCTTTGGCTGCCGTTATGGCTGGCGCTGCTGCACACCGCTGGCGCCATTGCGTTGGCTGTCGGACTCGTTTGGGCCTGGTGGCGTTGGCGCTATCAAGAGGCAGACGTCTACGCAACGACCACTCATTCACCCTATAACAACGTTATCGCTCATTAAAAGGGAAGCATGCCATGCGAAATATAACAATGACGCTACCCACGGCACTGCCTTCTATGGTGTGGGGCTGGAAAGAACTGCTTGGTCTGTGCAAGCTTAAAGTGGTGGCCGTTATGTTGGTGTGTACCGCCGTAGGAATGGCGTTAGCAACCCCAGGCCTGCCAGCGTTGACGAGTGTCACCTTTGGTCTCGCCGGCATAGGTTTGGCCTCTTGCGGTGCAGCTGCTTTTAATCATGTCATCGACCGCCACTTGGATGCGGTAATGACGCGAACGTCTCGCCGTCCAGTGGCAAGCAAGCGACTACCCGTGGCGATCGCCATAGTTTGGGCGTGCTTGCTCTCTGTGGCGGGTGTTGCGCTATTGGCATGGCAGGTTAACCACTTAACGGCTGCGCTAACCTTTGCCTCCCTTATTGGCTATGCCTTGATTTATACCGCTTTTTAAAGCGGGCTACACCACAAAATATCGTGATAGGTGGAGTGGCTGGCGCGGCACCGCCACTTTTGGGATGGGTTGCGATCACGGGTCAAATCACCCCTGAGCCGCTACTGCTGATGCTGATTATTTTTGCTTGGACGCCGCCACACTTCTGGGCACTGGCCATTCATAAACGCGATGATTATGCTCGGGCGGGCATTCCCATGCTGCCTGTTACTCATGGTATCCCTTTACGCGGCTGCAAATTTGGCTGTATGGGTGGTTAACCGTGTTAACCACCTTATTGCCGGTGATGATAGGTATGAGTGGCGCGCTCTACCTGTTTATCGTGGTGTGCCTGAATGCACGCTTTATGGTCTGGAATTGGCGAGTGTGGCGTGGGCAGGATTCGGCTGCCCCTATTGGCGCATTTTGGTTCTCGATTCGCTATCTGTTGGGTGTTTTCGGTGCGCTATTACTCGATCACTACGCTGCGGTACTGGTCTGGTAATCCAGCGCGTCAAATGGTTCGAGCGGCCGTCTTTCAGCCAGGGGGGGAAGACAAGTCTGGATGCTATTGGCCTAATGGTGGTATAAGGGTGTACAATTTTCGTTAAGTAATTTATCCGCTTAATGAGGAGTTGCATGAACTCAACGGTAGCGCTGGTACTACTGGCCGTGGCGATTGCAGTGGTTATAGGGCTATGTCTCTACGCCTGGTCGTTACGTAAAGAGGTCAGTCGCAGAGAAGCTTATCGTCGCGATGAAGATGCTCGTGCTCAACAAAATAGCTTAGAAAACCTCGATTATGTGGCGAGCGCGCTGGTTCAGGAGCAGGTTGATATTACCGAGGGCGCCTGGCGTTGCAAGGTGCTACTAGAGATTATTGACCCTAGTTTAACGGAACGCACTGAATTTCAAGCGTTTGCCGAGCATTACAGCCGTACTCAGCACCTGAAGACCCATTCCGCGCGTCAGCAATTGACCGCCCGAGAACGTATGCAAGAAGACAAAGAGCGTTTGATGGCGGAAAATGATATGCGTGAAGCCGTATTGGAAGCCGCTAGGGCTGTGCTGAAATGGCGCGCCCAGGGTAAAAGCGCGCTGCACTGATGACTGATTTTGAGCGGTTTCGGCCGCGCAAAAGCATAGCAAACTAATTTTTAGTGCCCATCGCGGCAATTTTGCTATGCTGAAGGATGTCGGTATTGGCAAGAAGTTGATATCTTGGCATTGTTGCCTTTCAGCGCTTAGGCGTTAATGATAGGCACACCGTTTTGTATTAACTGGGTGCTGAGCATTGAGTACATAGGTACTAGTACTGATGGCTTGTAGCTTGTATTGATAGCTTGGTGCAAAAACTGGTGATACAAGACAGGCGAAAAATGGATGCTCTCGCAAATAAGAAGCATTGGATAGATTTGGTCACTTAAGGCCATTTCAGCATTGGATCAAGAAGGAGTCTTGCATGAAAAAATCAACGACTGGCTTGCTAATCGGTTCTGCACTGGTAGTTGGCCTTTCTGGCTGTGCCAGCTCGGCCTCACAGTCTTCCGGCCAAGCAAGCGCTAGCAGTAGCGACCGTAGCTGGTACCAGCACCCTGCGGTATGTGGTCTGGCGGGCGGTTTGATCGGTGGCAGCATTGGCTACGCCACCAGCAGTAGTTCTGATGAAGAGAGCGGTGCTGCTACTGGCGCCGCGGCTGGCGCTGCTATCGGCGGACTGCTATGCGCTGATCGCACGCCTGAGCCGGTTGCACCTCAGTGCCCGAGCTACGGCGAAGTGCCTGCTGGTGTTGCTGTTGACGCCCAAGGCTGCCCACTAGATTCTGACGGTGACGGCGTGCCGGACTACCGTGATCAGTGCCCAGGCACCCCTGCTGGTGTTGAAGTTAATGCCAATGGTTGCCCGCTTGACTCCGATAACGACGGCGTGCCGGACTACCGTGACCAGTGCCCGAATACCCCTGCTGGCGTAGAAGTTAACGCCTTGGGTTGCCCGGATAGCGTTGTTCTGCAGGATGTTAACTTTGAGTTTGACTCTGCTCAGTTAACTCCCAACGCTCAGAGTGTACTAAACGGCGTTGCAGAGCGTCTGGTGAGCAATCCTGATGTTCGCGTAAGCATTGAAGGCCACACTGATTCACGCGGTTCTGACGAGTACAATAAAAACTTGTCACAAGAGCGTGCCCAGTCTGTTGCGTCTTACCTTGCTAGCCGTGGTGTAGAAGCTAACCGTATGCGTGCAGTAGGTTACGGTGAAGAGCGTCCGATCGCCTCTAACGAGACGGAAGAAGGTCGTTTCCAGAACCGTCGCGTTGAATTGGATGAGTGGAACTAAGTTTACTTATCTTCTGAGGTTTGCGGCTTGATTCTCAAGTGCTAGCGGCAATCCACAGGTAAAGAAACGGGAGGCTTATGCCTCCCGTTTTTATTTTAAGCAGTCTTCAAGTCTGCTAATCTTGCTGCTGTTTTATTTTGGTATGTTTAAATCTCTCCCAAGACCATTGATAGCGATATGTGATCCTTGGTATGGATCACCACTGCGCTCAAGGAATCTGAATGCCTATTGTTACTCTGCCTGACGGCAGCCAAAGAACGTTTGAAGCACCGCTAACCATTATGCAGCTGGCAGAATCCATTGGCCCTGGTTTGGCTAAGGCCTGTATCGCTGGAAAGATCGATGGTGTGTTGGTGGATGCCGCTGACCTGATTGAGCAAGATGCGGAAGTGTCGATCATTACTGCCCGGGATGCTGAAGGGCTGGAGATTATTCGCCACTCCTGCGCTCACCTCATTGGCCATGCGGTTAAGCAGATGTACCCCGAGGCCAAAATGGCCATCGGCCCGGTTATCGAAGATGGTTTCTACTACGATGTCGAATTTGGTCAGTCGGTCACACCAGAAGACCTGGAAGCCATCGAAGCGCGTATGCAGTCACTGATAGAGCGCGAGTACGATGTGGTGCGCGAGTATGTTGATCGCGACAAGGCCATGCTGACCTTTTGCACCGTGATGAGCCTTATAAGCAGGAGATTGTGCGCGATATTCCTGATGATGCGACGATCCGGCTTTATCATCATGAAGAGTATGTCGACATGTGCCGCGGGCCGCACGTGCCCAATACTCGCCACTTAAAAGCCTTCAAACTTACCAAATTGGCAGGCGCCTACTGGCGTGGTGACGCAGCCAATACCATGCTAACGCGTATCTATGGCACTGCATGGGGCGATAAGAAACAGCTTAAAGCTTACGTTAAGCGTCTTGAAGAGGCAGAGAAGCGCGATCATCGTAAGCTGGCACGTCGCCTGGATCTCTTTCACATGCAGGAAGAGGCGCCGGGAATGATATTCTGGCACCCAAATGGCTGGGCGCTATGGCAGCAGATCGAACAATATATGCGAGGCGTCTACAAAGAAGGGGGTATCAGGAAATACGCTGCCCCCAGATTATGGACGTATCGCTTTGGAAGAAATCAGGGCACTGGGATAACTACGCGGACGGGATGTTTTTACTGAGTCTGAAAAGCGTGAGTATGCCCTTAAACCGATGAACTGCCCTGGGCACGTTCAGGTGTTTAATTCCGGCTTGCGCAGCTATCGTGAATTGCCCGTTCGTTTTGGTGAGTTTGGTGGTTGCCACCGTAATGAGCCGTCGGGTGCTTTGCACGGTATCATGCGTGTGCGGGCATTTACCCAAGATGATGGCCATGTGTTTTGCACAGAAGCTCAGGTTGAGCCTGAAGTAACTGCTTTTCATCGCCAAGCGTTGAAGGTTTATGGCGATTTCGGCTTTGATGATATTGCGATTAAAATTGCTCTTCGCCCAGAAAAACGCATTGGCAGTGATGAGGTTTGGGATCGTGCAGAAGATGCACTACGCAGCGCATTAAAAAGCTGTGGCGTAGAGTGGCAGGAACTTCCTGGCGAAGGTGCGTTCTATGGCCCCAAGATTGAGTACCACATGAAAGATTGCCTGGGGCGCGAATGGCAGGTTGGCACCATGCAGGTCGATTTTATGATGCCAGAGCGACTTGGAGCCCAATATGTCACTGAAGAGGGCAGCGCAAGTCGCCGGTGATGCTGCATCGTGCTATTGTTGGCTCCATGGAGCGCTTCATTGGCATCTTGATTGAACATTATGCTGGCGCTATGCCATTATGGCTGGCACCTCAGCAGGCGGTTGTCATGACGATCACCGATTCACAGCGTGAATATGCGCTCGAATTAGAGAAACGTCTGCAAAAAAGTGGCTTGCGTGTTAAAGCGGACTTGAGGAACGAGAAGATCGGCTTTAAAATTCGTGAGCATACGTTACAGAAAGTTCCCTATCTCCTTGTGGTGGGAGATAAGGAAGTCGAAGCTGACTCAGTGGCCGTGCGAACACGCAGCGGCGAAAACCTCGGTACAATGACGGTCGATGAGTTTATTGAACGCCATACTGCCGAGCGAGCAGCCCTGGCGACATCGTCAATTGCCTAAGGAGACGGAACGATCAAGAGAAGCAACCAGCGCGGGCGTCCAGCAGACAAACGCCCACCAATGAACGAGCGAATTGTCGAAGAAGAAGTGCGTCTAATTGGTAGCGACGGTGAGCAGTTGGGTGTTGTGCCCACCACCGAAGCCCTAGAGCGTGCTGAATCTGAAAGCTTAGATCTCGTACAAATTTCGAATGCCGACCCCATCGTCTGTAAGATTATGGATTACGGCAAGTTCGTTTTGAGACCAAGAAGCAGAAAGCGGCTCAAAAGAAGAAGCAGAAGCAAATCCAGGTTAAGGAAGTTAAATTCCGTCCTGGCACCGATGAAGGCGATTATCAGGTTAAGCTTAAAAACCTGACGCGCTTTCTGGAAGGTGGTGACAAGGGCAAAGTCACACTGCGCTTCCGTGGTCGTGAAATGGCGCACCAGGATATCGGCCGCAAGCTGATGGAAAGGATCGCGGCAGACCTGGAAGAGATCGGAGTGGTAGAGGCTTTTCCGAAAATGGAAGGCCGCCAAATGATCATGATTATTGCCCCGAAGAAGAAGTGATCCAACGGCGATGTCAACGGGCTACCGTTAAACCGGTGGTCGGCCCTGGGTTTTCTAAAAATATCGAGCGGAGTTTTCCTCATGCCGAAAATCAAAAGCAACAGCGGCGCTGCCAAGCGCTTCAAGAAGACGGCTAATGGCTTTAAGCACAAGCAGTCTTTCCGTAGCCACATCTTGACCAAGAAGTCGACCAAGCGTAAGCGTCAACTGCGTGGAATGAAGCAGATCCACGCGTCTGACAAAGCGCTTATCCAGCGTATGCTGCCGAATCTGTAAGTCGGGATTTCGTTTTTCTGAGTGCACAAATTTTTGCCTCAGCCTTAAAGTCAGGAGTGTGTTATGACTCGAGTTAAACGTGGCGTAGTAGCGCGTCGTCGCCATAAAAAAGTATTGAAGCTTGCCAAAGGTTACTACGGTGCCCGTTCACGCGTTTTCCGCGTTGCCAAGCAAGCCGTTATTAAAGCCGGTCAGTACGCTTACCGTGACCGTCGCAACCGTAAGCGCCAGTTCCGCGCGCTTTGGATCCAGCGTATTAACGCCGGTGCACGCGTCAACGGTATGTCTTACAGCCGCTTCGTAGGTGGCCTTAAGAAAGCCGGTATCGAAATCGACCGTAAAGTATTGGCCGATTTGGCAGTACACGAGAAGGCTGCATTTGCTGCCATCGTGGAAAAAGCCAAGGCTGCCCAATAAGGTAGTATGCACGGGGCTTTTGCCCGTGTTACGTGCCTGAGGTCATTTCAGAGTGACCCATCCAGGGGAAGAGCAGCCGCTCTTCCCCTGTTTTTGTCACCTTCAACTTGCCACGCCATCTTTACCGATGGACACCGCTTAATTCGGAGTGAAACGGATGGATCACCTTCCTACTCTGGTATCTGAGGCGCGCGACGCCATTCAGGCTGCGCAGAGTGTCGCCGCACTAGACGAGTTACGAGTACGCTACTTAGGTAAGAAAGGTGAGGTCACCGCCTTGCTGAAGGGCCTGGGGAAACTCTCAGCCGAAGAGCGCCCGGCGGCGGGCGAGCGTATTAACCAGGCCAAGCAAACGCTGGCCGACGAAATTGATGCTAAGCGCGAGCAGCTTGAGAGTGCCGCGCTGAATGCCCGTTTGGCCGCTGAAAGTATCGATGTCACCTTGCCAGGGCGTGGCCAGGCCAGTGGTGGATTGCATCCCGTAACGCGTACCCTCGAGCGTATAGAGGGGCTGTTTACACGTATTGGTTATGACGTGGCGGTAGGGCCTGAAATTGAAGATGATTATCACAATTTCGAAGCCCTCAATATTCCCGCGCACCATCCCGCGCGTGGCATGGCCGATACCTTCTATTTTGACGCCACCCGCTTGTTGCGTACTCACACCTCACCGGTGCAAGTACGCACGATGAAAAGCAGTGAGCCGCCCATTCGTATTGTTTGTCCGGGGCGCGTCTATCGCAGCGACTCAGATTTGACCCACACCCCGATGTTTCATCAGGTTGAAGGGCTATTGGTCGATGAGGGGGTTAGCTTTGCTGACCTTAAAGGTACCATCGCAGACTTTCTGCAGGCGTTTTTGAGCGCGACGATCTTTCGGTGCGTTTCCGACCCTCTTACTTCCCATTCACTGAACCCTCCGCCGAAGTGGATATTCAGTGCGTGATGTGTAGCGGGGCAGGCTGTCGCGTCTGTTCTCATAGTGGCTGGTTGGAAGTGATGGGGTGTGGGATGGTGCATCCCGAAGTCTTCCGTCACTCGGGCATTGATGCCGAACGCTATACCGGTTTTGCCTTCGGAATGGGGGCTGAGCGTTTGGCAATGCTACGCTACGGCGTGAATGACTTACGCCTGTTCTTTGAAAACGATCTGCGTTTTTACGCCAATTCGCTTAAGACCGCCGCCGAACACAGGATCAAAGATGAAATTTTCAGAACAGTGGCTGCGTGAGTGGGTGTCGCCGCAGCTTGATACGCAGGCAATGGCCGACCAAATCACCATGGCGGGCTTGGAAGTCGACGCTGTTGAAGCGGTAGCCGCCGCCTTCAGCGGTGTAGTGGTGGCTGAGGTGCTGAGTAAAGAGAAGCACCCTGACGCGGACAAACTCAATGTCTGTACCGTTGATGACGGAAGTGGCGAGCCGGTGCAGGTTGTCTGTGGGGCGCCCAATGTTGATGTTGGCCAAAAATTCCCTTTGCCCAGGTAGGCGGCGTGCTGCCGGGTGACTTCAAGATCAAAAAAAGCCAAGCTACGCGGCGTTGAGTCTCGAGGAATGATCTGTTCGGCATCGGAGCTGGGGCTTGAAGAAGAGACATCGCCGGGCATTCTGGTGCTGTCGGCTTCAGCACCGGTGGGCGTTGATTTCAGAGAGTTCATGCATCTTAATGACATGACGATTGAGGTCGATCTGACGCCCAATCGAGGGGACTGCCTGAGTATTAAGGGCCTGTCTCGTGAAGTGGGCGTGCTTAATCGATTGCCGGTTAACGAGCCAGCAATAGCCCCGGTGGCCGCCGAGATTGAGGATAGCTTTACGGTGAGCATTGAGGCGCCCGAACAGTGCCCTCGTTATATTGGCCGCGTAATCAAAGGCGTTAATGTTAAGGCTGAAACACCGCTGTGGATGGTCGAGCGCCTTCGCCGCAGCGGCGTGCGCTCAATTGACCCTGTGGTGGATATTACCAATTACGTGATGCTGGAATTGGGCCAGCCAATGCACGCCTTTGATCGTGATAACCTGCAAGAAGGCATAGTGGTTCGCATGGCCAAGCCAGGCGAGAAGCTGACGCTGCTTGATGGTAATGAAGTGGTGCTGCGCCCTGAAACGCTGATCATTGCCGATCATTCCGGCCCGCTAGCCATGGCAGGGGTGATGGGAGGTGAAAATTCCGGCGTTAATGAAAATACCCAGACTATTTTCCTTGAATCAGCGTTCTTTACCCCGCTTGCCATTGCTGGCCAAGCCCGCTCTTACGGACTGCACACGGATGCATCGCACCGTTTTGAACGCGGTGTTGATCCGCAACTGACGCCAGTGGCCGTCGAGCGGGCCACACAGCTGTTGATTGAGATCTGCGGCGGTCAGGCTGGGCCTGTTGTTGAGGCGCAAAGTGCTGAACATATGCCTGCAGAGCGCGCGATTCTGTTGCGCAGTGCGCGTTTAGAAATGGCGCTTTCCAAGGCCCTCGCCAGTGACGATGTGACCGATATCCTGCAGCGGCTAGGGCTGGATGTCAGCGTACAGGATGCTGGATGGGCGGTGACTGCGCCCAGTTGGCGTTTTGACTTGGCCATCGAAGAAGACCTGATCGAAGAAGTGGCGCGTATTCACGGCTACAATAATTTGCCGGTGCGTCGCCCTGCAGCCCGCTTGGCGCTGCGCTCTTCGGATGAAGCAACGCTCACCCAGGCGCGGCTACGCCGCCAGATGGTGGCGCGTGGTTTTCAGGAGGCCATTACCTACAGCTTCGTGGCGCCTGAGCTGCAAGCGGCAATGCTGCCTGATGCGGTAAGCCCTGTGCTTGCTAACCCTATTTCGGCTGATCTGTCGGTGATGCGCGCGAGCCTGTTCCCTGGCTTGGTGCGTGCCATGGAGTATAACCTCAACCGTCAGCAAACGCGTGTGCGGTTGTTTGAAACCGGGTTGGTCTTTAACGGCGAGTTGGATGCGTTGTCGCAAGTGCCGATGCTTGGCGCTCTGGTATGTGGAGCCTGTGAGGCCGAGGGCTGGAGTGATGCGAAAGATCGGGTAGATTTCTATGACCTGAAAGGTGATTTGGAGAGCCTCCCTCGCCCTGGGGGGAGCGCTGACGCATGGCGCTTTGAGCCTGCTGAGCACTCCGCGCTCCATCCTGGGCAAAGCGCCCAATTGATGTACCGCGGTGAGCCTGCTGGCTGGATCGGCACGTTGCACCCGCAAGTGCGTGCTAAACTGGGTTTAAAGATGGATGCCGTGCTGTTTGAAGTGCGGCTGGATGCGCTTAGCCAAGGCCGTATCCCCGCCTTTGAACCACTATCGCGTTTTCCTGAGGTGCGCCGAGATTTGGCGTTTATACTCAAAGAGGCTACTCCTGTGCAGGCGTTGCTGGATTGTGCCAAGCAGCAAGCCGGGGAGTATCTGCAAGATATCAAACTTTTCGATGTCTATGCGGGTAAAGGCGTAGCCGAAGGACACAAGAGTATCGCATTGGGCTTGACCTGGCAGCATCCATCGCGCACGCTAAACGACGAAGAAATCAATCAGTTGGTTGATTCGATTGTGACACAAGTGCGTGTCAAGCTGGATGCGGAGCTGCGCGGCTAAGTAAGTAGCTAGAATTAGTACCTGGGCCACGCCACGATGCTTATCACGCTCTTGGCAATGCGTTTGCTACTGTGTATTTGATACAGAGCGTTTGTTGCTATGTTTGCTGCAAGGATAAGGAGAAGCCTTATGGGTGCGTTGACCAAAGCAGAGCTGGCTGAACATTTGCATGCTGAGCTAGCCCTGTCCAAGCGAGAAGCGAAGGCCATGGTCGAAGCTTTTTTGAAGAGATTCGAGCCTGTCTACGTGAGAACGAGCAGGTAAAGCTGTCGGGTTTTGGAAACTTTGATCTGCGTGATAAGCGCGAGCGACCAGGACGTAATCCTAAAACCGGTGAAGAAATTCCCATTTCTGCTCGGCGAGTCGTGACGTTTCGCCCGGGGCAGAAGCTCAAACAGCAGGTTGAGCACTATGCAGGTGGTGAGTAGCTTTTGTTTGGGACTATTGGGTCATCTATTCCCAGGCAGCTTGGCTACGCGCATGGAGTGCAATTTTGTGATGCCTGCTGAGACTTATGTCTGTTAAAAGCTTATGGCTATTAAAAGGAGTGCCTTCTGGCGCTCCTTTTTTTTGATCAGAGCGTCTTGTGGGGCTGGTTTCACTGTGTCTCTTAAATGCCACCGCTTTCAATCAGCCAGGTAATGACGACTTTGATGACATACCCCAGCATGCCTGCACCCAATACAACAAACAGCATGATGGTGCCAAATTTGCCTGCGTTCGATTTTTGGCCAGATCCCAGATGATAAAGCACATGAATATGATGAGGCCGCTAATCATTAGCGGGGTGATCCAGGTTTCGAAGGTTTGCTGCATAGTCACTCCTGTGTGCTGCGTGTAAGTCACCCGTGCGAGTGATGTGTCTCATTCTAACCAGCCATGTTAATATTTGAGCAAATTCATCGGGTATTTGTCGACTTGACGGTTGGCACTGTGACACTTTGACAGGGGGAGGGACGATGCCGAAGCTGAATATTTTAGTGGGTACCATGTATGGCGGTGCCCTGGACGTGGCAGAGCAGGTGAAGCCCCTTTTTGAACAGGCCGGTTATGCGGTGGAGATTATTGACCAGCCATCTGTTGAGGACATAGCCAGCGATGCCGCCGAACTGGCACTGTTTTGCGTGTCGACTACGGGCAGTGGGGATTTTCCCGGTAATTTTGTTCCCTTTGTACGTAATCTGCGCGATAAAAGCCCAACCCTTACCTCGCTCCGCTACGGTCTCATTGCACTGGGCGATAGCTCCTATGGCGATACATTTTGTGGCGCAGGCCGGGCGCTTGATGAATTGCTGGCGGATCATGGTGCGATTCGGTTAGGTGAGCGCCTGGAAGTCGACGCCATGGAAACGTTTATGGCCGACGACGCTGCCATCCCCTGGGTGGAAGAGTGGATTGTTACCCAGCAGTTAGAGGTGGCCTAAGCGATGCAGCGGGCGCCTATCTCGCCTGAGCGCATTAGCGTCGCGCTGGGCTTATGCATCGTTATGCTGGCAACCCTGCCTCGCTACCTGGCGGGCGGACATGAAACCCGCCAGACGCTGATTATCTTCGCCTTGGTAGTGGTCTCCTTGGCGACCGTTGTGCAGTGGCGCTTATTGGCCGTTGAGGCGCGTCGCCGCCTGCCTCGGTTGTGCAAGCGGCTAGTCATGATGCTGCTGCTGGGAATGATCGTGATGGGGGCTGGCATGTGCTATTTACGCAGTGGATTAGCTGGCAGGTGTTGCTCTCCCATGGCGCCACGCTTAGGGTGCTGCTGCATGCGTTAAGCCTATGGTGGTCAGGTGAGCGCCAAGCTGGCTAGCGTTTTTCTGCAGCGACTGAAAAAGTCGCTGCAAAGCGTACAAAGCAGTAGAATGGTAAAAATGACGCAGCGTGGGGCTGAAAATTAACCCATACACGCCATAAAGCGGTTAATTGCTCGCATATTCCCTTGTTTTTAAAATGACTGCCCCCATGTTGCGAGCATGGCGCTTGCCACTATGCGTTAGGGTTCTTAAAATTACCCCTTTGATCTTTTTAGATGCGATCAGCACAATTACATGCAATCAACACAACGCCCAGCCGTTAGAGGACAATTCATGCAAGTTTCTGTCGAGACGACCTCCCAGATCGAACGCCGCATTACCATTCAAGTGCCGGCTGCCGAAATTGACGGGGCCGTTAGTGCTCGCTTGAAAGACACCGCGAAGAACGTTCGCTTGAATGGTTTTCGCCAGGGCCGGGTGCCAATGGCAGTAGTTCAGCAGCGCTACGGCCAAGACGTTCGTAACGAGGTGGTCAGCGAAGTAATGCGTGAGCGTTATGTGCGCGCTATTACCGAAGAGGGCTTGAACCCGGCTGGCTTCCCGAAAATTGAACCATCGGTCAATGAATCGGGCAAAGACCTGGAGTTCGTTGCGGTTATGGAAGTCTATCCGCAGGTTGAGCTGACCTCTATCGAAGGTACTGAGATTGAGCGCCCGGTGGTTGAGGTTAGCGATGCGGATGTCGATGAGATGATCGATACGCTGCGTAAGCAAAATGCTGCCTGGGAAGAAGTGGATGCTGCGGCCGCTGATGGCGATCAAGTCACTATCGACTTCCAGGGTTACATCGGTGATGAGCCGTTTGAAGGCGGTAGCGCCGAAGGCCACACACTGGTCATTGGTTCCAATAGCTTTATCCCTGGTTTTGAGGCGCAGTTGATTGGCGCCAAAGCCGGTGAAGAGAAGACTCTAAACGTCACTTTCCTGAGGATTACCAGGCCGAGCATTTGGCCGGTAAAGAAGCCACCTTCAAGGTAACCGTGCACAAGGTCAGCAGTCAGAAACTGCCCGAAGTTGACGCTGAGTTTATCGAGCGTTTTGGCGTCGAAGGTGGCGATCAGGAGAAATTCCGCGCTGAAATCAAGAAGAACATGACCCGTGAAGCGTCGCAAGCTGTCGATAACCGGGTTAAGCAGCAAGTGCTTGATGCGCTGAAAAAGGTTAACGAGATTCCTGTGCCCAGTGCGCTGGTTCAGCAAGAGACAGATGGCATGAAGCGTCAGGCGGCTCAGCAATTTGGCCTGGGCGAAGATTTTGATGTCAGTCAGCTCCCCAATGAACTGTTCGAAGAGCAGGCCAAAGGCCGCGTTCAGGTCGGTTTGCTGTTGGCTGAAGTGATCAAGGCTAACGAGCTTGATGCTGACGATGAGGCTATCAAAGCCAAAGTAACTGAGCTGGCTGAGCAGTACCAGGATCCTGATGAAGTGGTTAGCTACTACATGGGTAATGAAGAGCTGAAAACCCAGGTTAAATCTGCCATTCTCGAAGAGAAAGCGGTGGCTAAGCTGCTTGAGCAAACGAACATTAAAGACGTTGAAATGTCTTACCAACAAGCCCTTGCCGCTGCGCAACAGCAGGCAGAGCAAGATGAGGGTGCCGAAGAGGGCGAGCAAGCGAGCGCCTAACACCCTGGAGCGTGGCGCACCTGTATGTCGGTGCGCCTTTTCCTTCCCCGGACGCAAGGAATCACCTGAATGAGTGAGTTTGATATTCAAAACGCCGGCGGTCTAGTACCCATGGTGGTTGAGCAGAGCGCCAAAGGGGAAAGAGCCTACGACATTTACTCACGCCTGTTAAAAGAGCGCGTGATCTTTTTGGTAGGCCCTGTAGAAGACTACATGGCTAATCTGGTTGTCGCCCAGCTGTTATTCCTGGAATCAGAAAATCCTGATAAAGATATTCACCTGTATATCAACTCGCCAGGTGGCTCTGTTACCGCGGGTATGTCGATTTACGACACTATGCAGTTTGTGAAGCCAGATGTCTCTACGGTATGTATTGGCCAGGCGGCTAGTATGGGTGCGCTGCTATTAACAGCAGGCGCTGCTGGCAAGCGTTACTGCCTACCCAACTCCCGTGTAATGATTCACCAGCCGCTGGGTGGTTACCAAGGCCAAGCATCTGACATTGAAATTCATACCCGTGAAATTTTGGGTATCCGCGAGAAGTTGAATCAGATCCTTGCCCATCACACAGGGCAGGATATTGAAACCGTCGCGCGAGATACCGATCGGGATAATTTCATGAGCGCCAATAAAGCCAAAGAGTATGGTTTGATTGATGCAGTGCTGGATAAGCGGCCTACATCCTGATAGCGTGATAGGATTCTGCTTTTCTAACGAGCTTTTCCGGCGGCGAAAGCCGCCGCAGTGACAGAGGTATACGAATGGCCGACGGCAAAGGGCAAAGACGAAGGTGGCAAACTGCTCTACTGCTCGTTTTGCGGTAAAAACCAAAACGAAGTGCGTAAGCTGATTGCGGGCCCATCCGTCTATATCTGCGATGAGTGTGTCGACTTGTGTAATGACATCATTCGCGAGGAAGTTCTCGAAGCCGATGCCGAGAGCGATGAGGAGCGTTTACCTACGCCTCGTGAAATACGTCATACGCTTGATGATTACGTCATCGGACAGGATCGCGCCAAAATGGTGCTTTCCGTAGCGGTGTATAACCACTACAAGCGTCTGAAAACCGATGTGCGCGATGGCGATGTAGAGCTAGGTAAATCAAACATTCTGCTGATTGATTCCACCGGTAGCGGTAAAACGCTGCTTGCGGAAACCATGGCACGGCTACTGAATGTACCTTTTACCATTGCGGATGCAACCACGCTGACGGAAGCCGGCTATGTCGGTGAAGATGTCGAAAACATCATCCAAAAGCTGTTGCAGAAGTGCGATTACGACGTCGAGAAAGCTGAGCGCGGCATTGTTTATATCGATGAAATCGACAAGATTTCACGCAAATCGGATAACCCTTCGATCACTCGCGATGTGTCGGGTGAAGGCGTTCAGCAGGCATTGCTGAAGCTAATTGAAGGAACGACAGCGTCTGTGCCGCCTCAAGGCGGACGCAAACACCCCAGCAGGAATTTGTCCAGGTTAACACGGGGAATATCCTGTTTATCGTCGGCGGTGCTTTTGCGGGGCTGGATAAAGTTATTCGTGACCGCGCTGAGAAGGGCGGCATCGGTTTCAATGCAGCGGTGAAAAGCAAGGAGTCCTCCCGTGGGGTGGGTGAGCTGCTGGCTGATGTCGAGCCTGATGACCTGGTTAAATTTGGTTTGATTCCAGAGTTCGTGGGGCGTTTGCCGATCATTGCAACGCTAATGGAGCTCACCGAAGATGCCTTGGTGCAGATCCTGACAGAGCCCAAGAACTCGCTGGTCAAGCAGTACGCTAAATTGTTTGAGATGGAAGATGTAACGCTTGAATTTAGAGATGAAGCGTTGCGTGCTGTGGCTGAAAAAGCCATGGAGCGGAAGACAGGTGCTCGTGGGCTGCGCTCTATTTTAGAGTCAGTGTTGCTGGATACCATGTATGAAATTCCGTCGCTTGAAGGCGTCAGCAAAGTCGTCATCGATGCCTCGGTGATCGCCGGTGAGAGCGAGCCGCTGTTGATCTACTCTCAGCAGGAAGAAGCGCGTGTCGACGGCACTGATGGTTAGTGATTAGTCGAGTATCGCGGCCCAGCTTCAACCCGCTTGCGCTATACCAAGGGGTCGCCTAGGCGACCCCTTGCTGTTATAGAGCGCTATAAAGCCTAATTCGTGAAGTGTTACTGCCTAGCCTATTTCAGTGCTAACGCCTTAAACGATAGCATGTTGAAAAGTGTGCAGTACTTTTCCAAGTACTCTTTAAGTACTCATCCGATTTGTCGAGGAACGTCTGCGATGCAGCAGAACGCCGAACAGACACAATGTCTACCCCTTTGCCATTGCGCGATGTGGTTGTTTATCCGCAAATGGTTATCCCCTCTCTTTGTAGGTCGTGAAAAGTCTATCCAGGCGCTCGAAGCGGCGATGGAGGCTGATAAGCGTGTGCTACTGGTGGCTCAGCGTGAAGCGTCTCAAGATGAGCCTGACAACGCGGATCTTTACGCGATGGGCACCGTGGCCGATATCATGCAACTGCTCAAGTTGCCCGATGGCACGGTTAAAGTGCTCATTGAGGGTAATTTTCGAGCCGATGTACTGAGTGTCGAAGAGAATGCTGCAGGCTACACCCAGGCGCACTTAACGCCCCGTGAGAGCGAGCCGCTGACCAGCCGTGAGCAGGAAGCGCTGGTTCGCGTGTTGCTCAATCAGTTCGAGCAGTACGTTAAGCTTTCCAAGAAAGTCCCCAACGAAGTGCTTAATTCACTATCGGGGATAGAGGATCCAAGCCGCTTGGTGGACACTATTTGTGCCCACCTGTCGCTTAAAATTGGCGACAAGCAAGAGCTGCTTGAGATGGATCGGGTGCGTGATCGTATTGAGCACCTGATGGCGCTGATCGAGTCTGAAATCGACCTGCTACAAGTAGAGAAGCGCATCCGCTCTCGAGTCAAAGAGCAGATGGAGAAGACCCAGCGCGAGTACTACCTCAACGAGCAGATGAAAGCCATCCAGAAAGAGATGGGTGAGCTGGATAATGTGCCTAACGAGGCCGAGAAGTACGAGCTGGCGATCCAAGAGTCCGGTATGCCGAAGGAGGCGTCTGAGAAAGCCACCCAAGAGCTCAATAAGCTCAAAATGATGGCCTCGAACTCCGCCGAAGCCACCGTGGTGCGCTCTTATCTGGATTGGTTGATCGCGGTTCCATGGAAAAAGCGTACCCGGGTAAAACATGATCTCGTTAAGGCACAGCAGGTGCTGGATGAGGATCACTACGGCCTGGAAGAGGTTAAATCGCGCATCCTGGAATATCTTGCCGTACAGAAACGCGTACGCAAGATGAAAGGCCCTGTGCTATGCCTCGTCGGGCCGCCTGGGGTAGGTAAGACCTCGCTTGGCCAGTCCATTGCCCGCGCGACTAACCGCAAATATGTGCGTTTAGCGCTAGGTGGTGTCCGCGATGAGTCGGAAATTCGCGGCCATCGGCGCACCTATATTGGCTCGTTGCCAGGTAAGTTGATGCAGCGCATGAGCCGGGCCGGGGTTAAAAACCCCCTGTTCCTATTGGATGAGGTCGACAAGCTAGGTATGGATCACCGCGGTGACCCTGCTTCTGCGCTGCTCGAAGTGCTCGATCCTGAGCAGAACAACAGCTTTAGCGATCACTATCTGGAGCTCGACTACGATCTCTCCGAAACGCTGTTCATCTGTACCGCTAACTCGATGAATATTCCCAGCGCACTGCTTGATCGCATGGAGATTATTCGTCTGCCGGGTTACACCGAAGATGAGAAGCTGGCGATCGCTAAGCGCTACTTATTGCCCAAGCAATTAGCCGCCAACGGATTGAAAGGCGATGAGTTAACGCTGGAAGATAGCGCACTTTTAGAGCTTATTCGTTATTACACCCGAGAAGCAGGTGTGCGTGAGTTAGAGCGGCAGATTGCCAAGGTGTCGCGCAAGGTACTGCGTGAACGGCTTGAGGCAGAGCGTGACCCGAAAGCGAAGCAAAAGGGTCAGAGCTTAACGGCAGAGCAAATCGAGCACTACGCGGGCGTACGTCGCTACAGTTACGGTTTGGCGGAGCAAGACGACCAGATCGGCCGAGTGACAGGGCTTGCCTGGACATCGGTGGGTGGCGAACTACTTAACATCGAATCAGTGGTGACGCCGGGTAAAGGGCGAATTAACAAGACTGGTTCACTGGGCGATGTGATGAAAGAGTCGGTAAGTGCAGCCCATACGGTGGTGCGTGCCAGAGCCGAAGCGTACGGTATTGATCCCGAGCGGTTCGAAAAGAGGATCTGCATATTCACGTTCCTGAAGGGGCAACGCCGAAAGATGGGCCCAGCGCGGGTATCGCCATGGTGACGGCAATTGTTTCCGCTTATACCCAGCGAGCTGTGCGTTGTGACGTGGCTATGACCGGTGAAGTCAATCTACGCGGCGAAGTATTACCGATCGGTGGGTTGAAGGAGAAATTGCTGGCAGCCCGCCGCGGTGGTATAAAGACCGTGCTAATTCCTGAAGAAAACCGCCGTGATCTCAAGGAAGTACCTGACAATATCAAAGGTGCATTGGATATTCGTCCGGTACGCTGGATAGATGATGTCTTAGCCGTAGCGCTAGCTGATAAGGTAGAGGACGGTGCGCCATTGCAAAGTACCGAAGCATCGTTTAGTAATAACGTCGTAGCTAGCACTCATTAAGCAGTTAAAGTCCTTTCCGGTCTTTAATTATACTTAGTATAAGCCCGCTGCTTGTATGGCGGGTATCTCGCGACATGGTTGCTTGACAGATGTTTCAAGGCATTGCTATAAAACGCAGCTATGCTTTGATCGTCGTATCCATCGGTGACCATGCCGTTCAGAGCCATTTTTGAAACAGTCAAGGGGTGAAGAGTGAATAAGTCCGAGCTGATTGAAGCCATTGCCGCGTCTGCAGATATTCCTAAAGCAGCGGCAACCCGCGCATTGGATGCCATGGTGGAGTCTGTCACCGATAGCCTTAAGAAGGGCGAAAGCGTATCACTGGTAGGTTTTGGTACCTTCGCGATCAAAGAGCGTGCAGCTCGAACTGGCCGTAACCCACAAACGGGTCAACCAATCCAGATCAGTGCTGCCAAAGTACCCAGCTTCAAAGCAGGTAAAGCGCTGAAAGACGCCGTCAACTAATTTGACCGCGTTTGCTGTAACCTTATGGGCGCATCGCACTGGCGATGCGCCCATGTTATTTCTGGCCCACTGTTCATTTGAGTTAAGCGGGCCAATGTATTTGGCTGTGACTATCTGAGGCTAGCATGCTGCAAAGTATTCGAGATGGCTCCAGGAGCTGGGGTGCCAAAATTATTATCGGTGTTATGGTTGCGGCCATGGCCCTTTTCGGGATTGAGTCACTGTTTGGGCTTTTGGCAGCGATCCGAACGAAGTAGCGAGCGTCAACGGTCAGCCGATAATGCGCCAGCAGGTTGAGCTTGAAGTTCAGCGCGCGCTGCGTTCAGGCCAAGTGCCGCCAGAACAAGAGCGCGCCTTGCGCAATGATATGCTTGACCAACTCATCACCCAGCAGTTGTTATCCCAATACGCTGAAGAGGGTGGCTTTGCCGTTTCTGAACAGCAACTCGATCAATTGATTGTTAGCCTGCCGGAATTTCATGATCAGGATGGACGCTTCTCTGCGGAGGTGTTCCGTAACCGTCTCGCCGGTGCTGGCTATACACCGGTCTCCTTCCGGGAAGAGCTACGTGTAGACATACAGCGCCAGCATTTACAGCAAGGTTTAGCCTTCAGCGATTTCAGCCTGCCGAATGAGCAAGAGCGCTTGGCCGAATTACAGCGCCAGCAGCGCAGTTTCCGCTACGTGGTGCTGGATGGTGATGATCTGGATGTCGATATCGACGTTAGCGATGATGATCTCCAAGCGTATTACGATGCCCATCAAGAGCGCTATGAACGGCCCGAACAGGTACGCCTTGAGTATGTGCTGATTGATCGCCAGGCCATGGCGGAAGGCCGTGACGTAGACGAAGAAGCCCTGCGTGACGCCTGGCGTGAGCAAAACCGTGATGCTGACCGCCGGGTGTCTCATATCATGATCACCTTTGGCAATGAGCGCACTCGCGATGAAGCGCAGCAGTTGGCTGAGACCGCGCGTGAGGCATTGGAGAGTGGTGAGTCGTTTGCAGATACCGCTTTACGCTACTCAGACGATACCGCCAGTGCTGAAGAGGGAGGCGATCTGGGGTGATCAGCCGTGGCTTCTTTGGCGACACCTTTGATGAAGCGGCCTTTGGTCTCGAAGAAGGCGATGTTTCCCAGCCGGTTGAGTTGGATAACGCTTTCCACATCATCCAGGTAACCGATATTCAGGGGCCCACCTTTGAAGAGCAGCGCAACGAGTTGGCACGAGAAGTCGCGCTACGTGAGGTAGATGATGATTTTAATCAGCGGGTTCAGCAGCTGATCGATGAGAGCTTTGCCGCCGACGACCTACAAAGTGTTGCTGATGAGCTCAACCTGAGCCTACAGAAGAGTGATTGGCTGGCACGTGATGATGAGGCTGAAGGTGTGCTATCTGAGCCAGGCGTAATGTCGGCAGCCTTTAGTAATGACGTATATGAAGAGGGCTACAACAGTGAAGTGATTGAGCTGGATCAGGATCGTCGCTTGGTGCTTCGAGTTGCCGAACAGCGCGATGCGACATTGCTGCCGCTGGATGAAGTGCGCGAAGAGGTTGAAGTATCAGTAGCCGCAGAGCAGCAGCAACAAGCGCTGCGTGAAGAGGCCCAGGCACTGGTCGCCAATCTGCGAGAAGATCAGCAAATGGATGTTGATTGGCTTGAAGCCAATAACGTAAGCCGCCAAGCTGATACCACTGTGCCTCAGTTGATTGTTCAGGAGGCCTTCCGCATGGCGCGCCCAGAAGAGGGTGAAAGCGTCTATCGCACGGTTGAACTGCCCCAAGGAGTGGCGGTAGTGGCGTTGGATAGCGTAAGCGTAGGTGAGGTCGATGAGCAGTTGGAGGCGTTCGTTGCGCAAATGGCTGAGCAGTTGCGTGCCCAATCGGTGCTGCAGGGGTTAATTGATGACCTGCGTAGCGATGCCGACATAGAGCGATAGGGTCGCTTAAGCCCGATTTAAAACAGCAGAGTAAAAAGCCGATCGTGAGATCGGCTTTTTTATACCTGTAAACGGCGTTTAGGAATCAGGTGGTTCCGTTAAAGAGAACTGACGTAGTCGAGGTACCGTATGGTCGGCGCGCGCAATGATAATATCCCAGCCGTGCTGGGCATCCCAATCGCCGAGTACATAGCGCTTGGCCGGGACGTCTTCAACGGTTAAGTCATGCACTTTGGGGCGGTGGGTGTGACCGTGAATCATGGTGGTCAATCCATGGCGCTCCATCAGCGCAATGACTTCATGGGGCGTCACATCCATAATGTCTTCAGCTTTATTCGCATTGGCTTCGCCGGATTGCGTACGCAAGCTCTGGGCAAGTGCTACACGCTGTTCCAAAGGGAGTGCCAGCATCTGTGCCTGCCACTCTGGATTCCGCGACTGCTTGCGAAAAGCCATATAGGCTTCATCCTGGGTACACAAACTATCGCCATGGAGCAGCACAACGGGCACCCCTTGGATTTCCACCTCCTCAATATCCGGTAGTAGAAACGCCTGGCAGGCATTGATAAAGCGCTCGCCCAGCAGAAAGTCGCGGTTGCCATGCATTAAATACACAGCGGTACCATCGCTGCTAAGCTTGCGTAACCGCTTGATAACCTCTTGGGCAACGCCGCAAAGTGGATGCGTATTGGCGTCAAGAAGATCATCGCCAATCCAGGCATCGAAAAGATCACCTAGAATATACAGCGCGTCGGCGCCTGGAGCGTGTGCTCTAAGTAGCGGTAAAACCCCTGATTGATCTCGGGGGTATCGCTACTTAGATGGAGGTCGGCAACAAGCAGTGTGCGCATAAGGCTCCCAGTGTTATTCAGCGTCTTTGACGTACGCACGCTCGATAATGACATCTTCCGCGGGCACGTCGGCATGCATACCGCGGCGGGTGGTCGCTACGTTTTTAATCTCGTTGACCACATCCATGCCCTCAACGACTTCGCCAAAGACTGCATAGCCCCAGCCTTGCAGGCTTTTACCGCTAATGATCCAAAAAGCTATTGTCGCCCACATTGATAAAGAACTGGGCAGTCGCCGAGTGCGGATCCTGAGTGCGTGCCATGGCCAGGGTGCCAACGGTGTTTTTCAAGCCGTTATCGGCTTCGTTGTCGATGGGGGCGCGTGTGGGCTTTTGCTCGAAATCTTTATCGAAACCGCCCCTTGTACCATAAAGCCGTCAATTACCCGGTGGAACAGGGTGCCGTCATAAAAGCCGTCGCGCACATACTGCTCAAAATTCGCCGCGCTAATCGGCGCTTTTTTCGTGGTTAAGGGCGATGGTGATGTCACCATGGTTCGTCTGTAATACGATCATAGATAAATTCCTGTTCAATAAAGGCGTTCGCCTTGGCGCTGTGCATCGGCGTCACGTTATAATAGCGGTTTTGCCCTGCACCGCGAAGGGCTATAGGGGTATCCTATGTCTTCACGGCTCAGCACGCCATCCACCACGAGGTTATCAACACCATCATGACCAACGAGACCACCCCAGCGCCGAACTTCATTCGCAACCAAGTACGCGACGAACTCGAGGGCGGCCAGGTCACTAAAATCGTGACGCGCTTCCCCGGAGCCCAATGGCTTCCTGCATATCGGCCATGCAAAGTCGATCTGTCTAAATTTCGGGTTGGCGGAGCAAATGGGTGGCGAGTGTCATCTACGTTTTGACGACACCAACCCTGCCAAAGAAGAGCAGGCCTATATCGATGCGATCAAAGAGGACGTCAGTTGGCTAGGCTTTGAATGGGCAGGCCCGGTGCGTTTTGCCTCTGACTACTTCGACCAGCTCTACGCCTGGGCGCAGCACTTAATGCGCGAAGGCAAAGCTTATGTCGATGATCTCTCCCCGGACGAAATTCGTGAGTATCGCGGCACCCTAACGGCACCGGGTAAACCCAGCCCCTACCGCGAACGCAGCGTCGATGAAAACCTTGATCTGCTTGAGCGTATGAGTAAAGGTGAGTTTGGTGAGAGTGAAAAAGTCGTGCGGGCCAAGATTGATATGGCCTCGCCTAATATCAATCTACGCGACCCGATTATTTATCGCATTCGCCACGCCACCCATCACCAAACCGGTGATAAGTGGAAAATCTACCCCTCCTACGACTTTACCCATGGTCAGTCAGACGCCATTGAGGGAATCACCCACTCAATCTGCACGCTGGAATTCGAAGATCACCGCCCGCTGTACGAGTGGTTCTTGAATAATTTGCCGGTACCCTCTAAACCGCGCCAGATTGAGTTCGCGCGACTGAATCTCGATTACACCCTGACCTCCAAGCGCAAATTGAAACTGCTGGTTGACGAAAAAATTGTCGATGGCTGGGACGATCCGCGTATGCCGACGATTTCCGGCATGCGTCGCCGTGGCTATACGCCAGCGTCAATTCGTAAATTCTGCGAGATGATTGGCGTGACTCGTGCCGACGGTGGCTTGGTGGATATCGCCATGTTGACCCACGCCATTCGCTCGGATCTTGAAGACAATGCCCCGCGCGCCATGTGTGTGTTAAAGCCGCTGAAAGTCGTGCTCACTAACGTGCCTGAAGATCACCAGGAGATCTACGAAGTCCCTGGTCACCCCGCCCGTGAAGATATGGCGGTGCGTCAGGTGCCGTTCAGTCGCGAGCTGTATATCGATCAAGACGACTTTATGGAAGACGCGCCTAAAAAGTTCTTCCGCCTGGCACCAGGTAAAGAAGTGCGCCTGCGTAACAGCTACGTGATTCGCTGTGACGAGGTGATCAAAGACGCCGCTGGTGAGATCAGCGAACTGCACTGTTCGGTGGATTTCGATACGCTGGGTAAAAACCCCGAAGGACGTAAGGTGAAGGGTGTTATTCACTGGGTTAGCGCTGCCCACGGTGTGCCGATGGAAGTGCGTCTTTATGACAACCTATTTACCGTTGAGCAGCCTGATCGGGATAAAGATGTCGACTTTCTTGAGCATCTGAACCCGGAGTCTTTGGTCGTTTGCCAGGCCATCGGTGAGCCAAGTCTTGCCGAGGCGACGCCTGAGTCACGCTACCAGTTCGAACGTGTCGGCTATTTCTGTGCAGATCGCCATGACTCCACGCCAGAGCATCTGGTATTTAACCGCACCGTGGGCCTGAAGGACAGCTGGGCTAAAATCAAGCAGAAGGGCTAACGAAAACATGGATAGCCATATGCATATTTACAATACGCTGACGCGTCGCAAAGAGCCTTTCACTCCGCTGGAAGCGGGCAAAGTGAGCATGTATGTCTGCGGCATGACGGTGTATGACTACTGCCACCTGGGGCATGCCCGCGTTATGGTTGCCTTCGATGTCATCACCCGCTATCTGCGTGAGCGCGGCTATGACGTTAACTACGTGCGCAACATTACCGACATTGATGACAAGATCCTCAAGCGTGCCGATGAGAACGGCGAAAGCATCACTGCGCTGACGGAGCGCATGATTGACGCCATGCATGAGGATGAGCAGCGCCTGTTTGTTTTACCGCCCAGTCATGAGCCCCGTGCCACGGGGCATATCGACGATATTGTGGCGATGATTGAAACACTGATTGAAAAGGCTTTGCCTACGCGGCCGATAATGGTGATGTCTACTACCGGGTGCGCAAATTTGCCGATTACGGCAAGCTCAATAATCGCCAGCTCGACGATATGCGCGCAGGCAGCCGGGTCGATGTGGATATTCATAAAGAGGATCCTCTCGACTTCGTGCTTTGGAAGGCCGCTAAGCCGGGGAGGCTCACTGGCCGTCACCTTGGGGTAACGGTCGTCCGGGATGGCACATCGAGTGCTCGGCAATGTCGACATGCTGCTTAGGCGACACCTTCGATATTCATGGCGGCGGGCCGGATTTAACCTTCCCGCACCATGAAAACGAGATTGCCCAATCCGAGGCGGCCACAGGCAAAACCTACGTCAATACCTGGATGCACGCTGGCGCCGTGCGGGTGAATCAGGAGAAGATGTCCAAATCCCTGGGCAACTTCTTCACCATCCGCGATGTATTGGCCGAGCACGACCCAGAAGTGGTGCGTTTTCTGCTGGTGGCCAGTCACTACCGTAGCCCCATCAATTACTCGGTGGATTCACTGACCGAGGCGCGTAAATCGCTAACGCGCCTGTACACAGCGCTGGAAGGTCTTGAACTGGGCGAAGAAAAGGGTGAGACAAGCGGTGACGCCTCGACTTATCGTCAGCGCTTTACCCAGGTAATGGACGATGACTTCAATACCCCTGAAGCTCTGGCGGTGATGTTTGAGCTGGCCCGGGAGGTCAATCGCGCCAAACAGGAGCAGCCTATTGAAGCGGCTAAGCTGGCGCGCGAGTTAACGCAGCTTGGGTCTATCTTGGGGCTTCTCCAGCAAGCGCCCCAAACGTTCTTGAAAGGCACGCAGCAGCAGGGTATGCCGCTGAGCGAGAGCGAGATCGAAGCGAAAATTGCTCAGCGCATTGAGGCCAAGGCGAATAAAGATTTCGCCCAAGCGGATGCAATTCGCGATGAGCTTGCCGCTTTAGGGATTATTCTCAAGGACTCCCGGGAAGGCACGTCTTGGGTATTAGAAGCACCTTGAGCCAAAACCTTTATCTCTCGTTGGCGGCTTATGCGCTAACTTAAACGCAGGAGGCTCTTATAATGACTATATAAGAGCCTCTGTCGTTATAAGCCCACTTCAAAAGGAATTTAAAGATGCGCTTTTCAGCCAATCCTTTCATTGCTAAGCCCTTAATCGCTGCTTGTGTCGTCTCCCTCGCGGCATTCTCCCAAGTCAGCGCTAACGAGCCCGTGGTGGTGTCGTCCAAAATCGATACAGAAGGCTCGGTGCTGGGCGAGCTGATTATTCAAACGCTGGAACGCCACGATATTGCCACTGAAAACCGGTTGCAGCTGGGTGGCACCAGCGTCGTACGCGCCGCGTTAGAAGCCGGGAAATTGATCTTTACCCGGAATACACCGGTAATGGCGCGTTCTTTTCGATATGACCGACAGCTCTGTATGGAATAATGCTGATCAGGCTTATGAAACCGTCCGCGAGCGTGATGCGCAGCAGGGCTTGATTTGGCTACAGCCTGCCAGTGCTAATAACACCTGGGCAATGAGCGTCCGCGAAGATCTCGCCGAGGAGAATGAGCTGGTGAGTCTAGAAGATCTCGCCGCCTATTTGGCTGATGGGGAGAGTTCAAGTTCGCCGCCAGCGCTGAGTTTGTCGAGTCTGAGCAAGCTCTGCCTGCGTTCCAGAAAGCTTACGGTTTTGAGTTAAGTGATGATCAACTGCTGGTGCTCTCTGGTGGTAATACCGCTGCTACCATGCGTGCCGCTGCCCAACAGACCAGCGGCGTTAATGGCGCCATGACGTATGGCACGGACGGTGGCTTAAGTGCGCTGGGGCTAGTGGTATTGGAAGACACGAAGGGCGTGCAGCCCGTGTATCAGCCTGCCCCAGTGGTTCGTGAAAGCGTACTTGAGGCTTATCCAGAAATTGAAACGCTGCTCAATGACGTTTTTACCACCCTTGACCTGGTCACGCTGCAAACACTCAATGCCGATGTCGCCGTTAACGGGTTGTCTCCCTCCCAAGTGGCCAGTGACTACCTCGATACGCTTAATAACTAATGCCTGGTACTCTTATAAATTAATGCTAAGGCTCGGGATAACTAATTAATGTCTTTAATGGATGCACTGCCCACCCCGCGGCTTCGTTGGGAAGGGCGGCACCCGAACATTGTGCTTATTACGCTTAGCCTTACGATGCTGGCCGCGTTCTGGTTACTCGACGTGGTCAGCATGGCGCCAATCGCATCGTGGCAGGGACGGGTTACGGTGCGCTTGATGCGTTCGGTTGGCCCGGTGCGCTTTTGGTAACGTTACTGCTCTCCTTTATCGGTATTCTCGCGTCTCAGCCAAATCATCGTCATTACCGGGCGCTGTTAGCAGCGGTGGTCGTGATAATGGCGCTAATGCCGGTGGGGTTGATGGCAAGCAGTTATTTGCTCATTGACCCGGAGATGCCTCAAGCACGTTTAGGCATAGGTGCGGCCTATTGGGTCGTGCTTTTGTGCTGCTGCTGTGCTTGGTGGAGCTACGCTTACGCCTAACGCTTACCCGGATGTGGCCCACCCTGCTGCTGTGTGGTGTCGCGCTGATCTGGTGGCTATGTGCGGCTTTTGGGTTAGAGGCGCTCGCCCTCGTTCAAGAGTTTCAAGCCCGTGATCAACAGTTTCTAAGCGCAGTTGTACAGCACATCAAGCTGGTGGGTATCGCCGTCAGTGTCAGTGTCGTTCTTGGGTTAGCGCTCGCTATGCTGATGCGACGTTATGCCCGCCTGCAGAAGAGTGCCTTTGCAGTACTCAATTTTCTTCAGACCATTCCCAGTTTGGCATTATTTGGTCTACTGCTAGCACCATTAGCCTGGCTTGCCGCGAATGTGCCCGTGCTAAGTCAGCTTGGTGTGAGTGGTATTGGCACAACGCCGGCTTTAATCGCACTGATTGCTTACAGTCTGCTCCCCATTGTGCGCAATACCTATATCGCCCTTGAAGAAGTGAGCGCCGATACGTTAGAGGCCGCCAAGGGGATGGGTATGCGCACCGGGCAGCGGTTTTGGCAAGTGCGACTACCGCTGGCACTCCCGGTGCTCTTGGAAGGCGTGCGGATTACCACTGTACAGGCCATTGGCCTTACTGCTGTTGCCGCCCTGATTGGTGCGGGGGGGCTGGGTACTTTCATTTTTCAAGGCTTGGGCCAAGCCGCCATGGACATGGTGCTACTCGGCGCACTACCGATTTTAATGCTGGCGCTTGCGGTAGATGCGGGCTTAGGTGCCCTGGCAGAAGCGCTACGCCCCGGAGGAACAAGATGATCGAGTTGTCCCACGTATCCAAGCGGTTTGGGGATGAAACCGCTGTGGACGACATTTCTCCGGGTACCCAAGGGTAAATTCTGCGCCTTAGTGGGTACATCGGGCTGTGGTAAATCGACCACGCTGCGCATGATTAATCGCTTAATTGAGCACAGCGAAGGGGACATTATCCTCGATGGGCAGGCGATAGATGTGTACGACCCGGTGAAATTACGTCGCAGGATTGGCTACGTAATTCAGCACACCGGGCTATTTCCCCACTGGACGGTGGCGCGCAATATTGGTCTGGTACCGCGGTTATTGAAGTGGTCAGCAGCCGATGTCCAGTCACGGGTGGCTGAGTTAATGCAGTTGCTCGGTCTGCCGGTTGATGAGTTTGCGCATAAATATCCCCATCAGCTTTCCGGGGGCAGGCGCAGCGGGGTTGGGGTCGCGCGTGCCTTGGCAGCAGACCCGGATATTTTGTTGATGGATGAACCCTTCGGCGCGCTTGACCCTATTACCCGTGAAAAGCTACAGGATGAGCTGGCCAAGCTGCAGGCGCGGCTACACAAAACCGTGCTGTTTGTGACCCATGATATGGATGAAGCGCTTAAGCTGGCGGATCACTTGGTGGTCATGCGTGAAGGTCGAATCGTGCAACAGGGTTCTCCCTTGGCGCTATTACAAAACCCTGCCGACCCTTTTGTCGAGTCGCTGTTGGGAGGGGTTGGAAGGGGGCTTAAACAGGCGGCGTTAACCCGGGTAAAAGATCATATGACCTCCATGGGGCCTACCTTGCCCGCGCAGTCGCGTATCCCCGGCACTTTCTCGCTGCGTCAGGCGCTCTCCATGATGCTGCGAGATCATAGCGACCGGTTGACCGTTGTTGACCAACATGATGTGCCGGTCGGTGAGCTATCGTTGCGGAGAATTATCAAGGAGGCTCAACTGGATAATGGAAACCTGCGTGAGTAACTCGCTAAACGTCGCCCAGCCCCCAAAAAAACTCCGCAATGGTTATGGCCACTGTTATGGGGGCGCTGCTAATGATGAGCGTTGTTGCTATGTCGGCTGCCGAGCCCCTGTTTCGCTGGCTAGAGCCTGATGCCCGACAAGTGATTTATGACCGAGCTGAGCTATATGTTCTGCTTGGCCGGCATCTCTTTGTGGTGGGGGTCGCAGCGGTGGTGACCATTATCGCGGGAGTCGCCGCGGGCATCGCCGTTACCCGCCGATGGGGCAGTGACTTTCTACCTCTGGTGGCCCAGTTGGCATCGCTTGGACAAACGTTTCCCCGGTAGCCGTGCTGGCGCTGGCGGTGCCCGTACTAGGGTTTGGTACTTTGCCGATTATTGTCGCTTTAATGCTCTACGGGCTCCTGCCGATCGTGCGCAATACCCTCGCGGGTTTGCAGGGTGTCGAAGGTGATATTAAAACGGCTGCCCATGCGATGGGCATGACACCAACGCAAATCCTGTGGCAAGTCGAGCTACCGCTGGCGGCGCCGGTCATCTTGGCGGGCATTCGCACTTCGGTAACCATTAATATTGCCACCGCTGCGCTCGGCGCCACCGTGGGGCTAGCAACCTGGGGGATCCAATCATCTCCGGCATCGTGAACGGCAATATGGCCTATGTGGTTCAGGGGCGCTGGCCATCGCCTTGCTGGCGCTAACGGTAGATAGCCTGTTCGAACTGCTGCAGCGTCAACTGCGTGCGCGCATCTCCGCGGCCTAATTTTCTGCGTTTTAACCTCTCTGCGTCTTAAGTAGCATCCCTAAACTCCTTGCGCTGCGTTATTGTCCTGAGTGTTGTGGTCGCTAGATGTTGCGTTGGCCTATGGCAGATAAATCCACTGGCATAAACGGTCAATACCAACAACACTGCCCTCAAAAGGGGTAAAACAAGGACAATAATGATGACACAGTATGTACACCAGCCGGAGTTCATGACCGGCGACGAATTTACGATTCCTACCTTCAGCCTGCTTAACCCGGAAGGTGAGCTGCATAGCGGCGCTGATGAGCCCATGCTTGAGCGTGATCACGCCCGGCGTATCTATCAGGCAATGCTGGCCACCCGTATTCTCGATGAACGCATGATGGCGGCTCAGCGCCAGGGGCGGCTGAGCTTCTATATGCAGTGCACCGGGGAAGAGGCCGCCGTAGTGGGCGCCACCGCTGCGCTCAATGACGCCGATATGATTATGGCGCAGTACCGTGAGCAGGGCGCTTTAATGTATCGCGGCTTCTCCATCGACGAATTTATGAATCAGCTGTTTGGTAATGAGTTGGACTACGGCAAAGGCCGCCAAATGCCGATTCACTATGGGTCGCGCAAGTTGCACTACATGACTATATCGTCTCCCTTAGCGACTCAGATTCCTCAGGCCACAGGCTACGCTTACGGTCAAAAATTGGCGGGTAACGGTCACTGCACGTTAACGTTTTTGGTGAAGGTGCTGCCTCAGAGGGTGATTTCCACGCCGCGTTGAATATGGCCTCAGTGCATCAGGTGCCGGTGATTTTCTTCTGCCGTAACAATGGCTATGCCATTTCAACGCCTGCCGCAGAGCAGTTTGCCGCCGACGGTATCGCCCCGCGTGCTTTTTGGCTACCATATGCATGTGATTCGGGTCGATGGCAACGATGTACTGGCGGTCTATGAAGCGACGCGGCAGGCACGCAAGATTGCCGTTGAGCAAAATCAGCCGGTATTGATCGAGGCCATGAGCTATCGCCTTGCCGCGCACTCCTCTTCTGACGACCCCTCTGGCTACCGGTCGAAAGATGAAGAGGAGGTATGGCGCGCCAAAGACCCGCTGCTGAGGCTGCAAAAGTGGCTGTTGAAGAAGCAGTGGTGGAGCGAAGAGGAAGAGGCCACCCAGCAGGAAACCCTGCGTCGTGAAGTATTGGAAACCATGAAGCGGGCTGAGAAGCGCTCATCGCCGCCACTGGAAAGCCTGATCAGCGATGTGTATGCCGATGTTACCCCCGCACTGCAGCGTCAATTTGATCAGTTAAAGCGCCATATACGCCGCTACCCGGATGCCTACCCCGCGGAGCAACGTCGCTGGACTTAGATGTGGGCACCGAGACTGATACTCAGGGGGAGGCGTAATATGGCTACCATGAATATGCTCCAGGCGATCAATAATGCCCTGGATATCGCCATGGCTGAGGATGAAAAAGTCATCTGCTTTGGTGAAGATGTGGGGATTTTCGGCGGCGTATTTCGGGCCACCAGCCACCTCCAGGAGAAGTACGGCAAAGCACGCTGTTTTAATACACCGCTGGTTGAACAAGGCATTATCGGCTTTGCCAACGGTTTAGCGGCTCAAGGCTCGGTGCCTGTCGCGGAAATTCAATTCGCCGACTATATCTTTCCGGCGTTTGATCAGATCGTTAACGAAACCGCCAAGTTCCGCTACCGCTCCGGCGATCTGTTTAACGTGGGCGGGCTGACTATTCGAACCCCTTACGGCGGCGGCATTGCGGGCGGCCTCTATCACTCACAATCGCCGGAAGCCTATTTTACCCATACCCCTGGTCTCAAAGTGGTGGTGCCACGCAACCCTTATCAGGCCAAAGGACTGTTGCTTGCCGCGATTCGCGACCCGGATCCGGTGCTGTTTCTGGAGCCCAAACGTCTCTATCGCGCTGCCGTAGGTGAGGTGCCTGAAGAGGATTACCAGCTACCCATTGGTGAAGCCGACATCACCAAAGAGGGTACCGATATTACCGTAGTAGGCTGGGGCGCGCAGATGGAGGTGATTGGCAAAGCGGTTGAGCTAGCCGAAGAGCAGGGTATCGCCTGTGAAGTGATCGACTTGCGCTCACTGCTGCCCTGGGACGCGGATACGGTGGCTGAATCGGTGCTAAAAACCGGCCGGCTCGTGGTCAGCCATGAAGCGCCATTAACCGGCGGCTTTGCCGGTGAAATTGCCGCCACTATTCAAGAGCGTTGTTTTCTCTACCTGGAATCGCCCATTGCACGGGTGACGGGTCTGGATACGCCTTTTCCGCTGGTGCTGGAAAAGAGTATCTGCCTGATCATCTGAAGATTTTTGAAGCGATTCGCGAAAGCGTCAACTTTTAGCGCTGAGGAGAAAAACAATGAGCGATTTTTACTGCCGGATATTGGCGAAGGCATCGTCGAGTGCGAAGTGGTCGAGTGGCGCGTCGCGGAAGGCGATCAAATTGAAGAAGACCAGCCCATTGTCGAAGTCATGACCGACAAGGCGCTGGTGGAGATACCGCCCCCGAAGCCGGGGTCGTGACCAAACTCTATGTGGCCCAGGGGCAAATTGCTAAGGTGCATGCGCCGCTCTTTGCCTATCAAGTGGAGGGAGGTAGCCAGACCGGCGACCAAGCCAGCCAACAAAGTAATAGCCATCAGAGTGAGGCCGAGCCAGAAGCTGGACAACCGGCCGCCAGTGAAAAGCCGAATGAGACAGCAGCAGAAGCACCTGCTGCTAAAGGCACTCAGGGGGTGGCCCCCTATATGGCAAGGTTCCCGCCAGCCCCGCCGTTAGGCGCCTGGTGCGTGAACACTCCCTACAGCTCACTGAGATCGCGGGGAGCGGCAAGGATGGCCGGGTGCTTAAAGAGGACGTGCTGGCGCATCTTGACCAAACATCCCAAGCT
This sequence comes from Vreelandella olivaria, assembly GCA_004295565.1. Lineage (GTDB taxonomy): Bacteria > Pseudomonadota > Gammaproteobacteria > Pseudomonadales > Halomonadaceae > Vreelandella > Vreelandella olivaria. Next base: position 2,328,092 of record AP019416.1, read on the forward strand.
GCAGCCTCATCGAGCCAGACCGTGGTTAACAACCGAACTGCTAACAACCAGGCTGAAACCCAGGCGCCCAGAGTGGAGCCACTGCGTGGCGTACGGGCGGTGATGGCCAAGCGCATGGTCGAGGCAGCCAGCACCATTCCCCATTTTCACTACGGCGAAGAGATCGATGTTACTGCACTGCTGGCGCTTCGAGAGCGCTTAAAGCCGTTGGCCGAGGCCCAGGAGAGCGGCTCACCCTCATGCCGTTGTTTATGAAAGCCATGGCGCTGGCGGTGGCCGAAGAGCCTATCGTTAATGCCCAGCTTAATGCGGCTGGGGATGAGCTGCACTATTACCCTCAGTGCAATATTGGTATGGCGGTGGATAGCAAAGCGGGCCTGATGGTGCCCAATGTGAAAAACGTTGAGCGTTTAACCCTGCTGGAAATTGCCCATGAAGTTGGCCGGCTAACCACCTCAGCGCGGGAGGGGCGGGTTGATCAGGCTGATTTAAAAGGCGGCACCATTAGTATTTCCAATATCGGTGCGTTGGGAGGCACCTACGCCGCACCGATTATTAACGCCCCGGAAGCTGCGATAGTGGCAATTGGTAAAACCAATGGTTACCGCGCTTTGATGAGCAGGGTGCGGTGCAGCGTCGGGCGATTATGACTATCACCTGGGCGGGGGATCACCGCTTTATCGATGGCGGTACCATTGCGCGCTTCTGTAATGCCTGGAAGGGCTTTCTGGAAGCCCCGGAAACCATGCTGCTTCACTTGGCGTGAATAAGTATGGGTTTAAAACAGTGTTGGCATAAGCCCGTGTTGTTATAAGCATTTGTTGGTATAAACCAATGTATCAGGCAACGCTTCAGCAGTTCTATATACCCGAAGAGCAGTCGGTCTATCTGCTGAGCCATCACGATGCCCGCAAGCTTAAAGACTGGGTGGCGCTGTGTCAGGCGCAGCTCACCCAGTTGGGCTATCAAGACATCGAGTTAATTGGCAAGGGCGCCTACGGTTTTGTGTTTGCCGGTCGTACCACCCACAAGGGCGCAACCGCCCACTACGTGTTTAAGTTCTCGCGCATCACCTTACCCACCCATCTGCAGGAGCGCCTCGAAGAAGAGGCGTTTATGCTGGAACAGGTCTCCCATCCACGTATTCCAGGTCTCATTGCCTACCAGCGCTCCCGAGGGCAGTCGATCCTGGTCATGGAGCGTGCACCCGGCTGGAATTTAGAGCAGGTATCGCTCAAGCAGGGGCGACTCTCTCCACGCCTGATTGTGCGCATGGCGGCGCAGCTCGCCGATATCCTGATGGCGCTGCGTCGTGAATCTGGCCACCAGGCGCGACCGGTGGTGCATGGCGATATCAAACCCTCCAACTTGGTGTTTGATGCCGAGCATGAATCCATTGCGCTAATCGACTGGGGCTCATCGGTCTTTGCTCAGCTAGACGCCCAACTGCAGTTTGTGGGTGCCAACGTAATGGAGCTAATGTCCGATAACTTGCAGCAGACCAATGCCCGCCTGGGCGATGTCTACTTTATCGGCGAAGAGCAGTTAAACGGTGCGTTGTCGTCACCACGCTTTGATGAGCAGGGGCAGCGGGAACCCTGTATGCGCTGGCGTCGGCGCAGTCGTGTCGCTTTGGCCATCGGGCGATTCCCGCCAGTTCGCTGGGCTTGCCCATGGAGTTCGCTCGTACTCTGGATGGCATGCTCGATCCAGACCCTCAGGTGCGGCGCAAAGCAGGCGACTACTTTCTAAATAACATGCAGCGCATGGCCAGGGTTGTGATGCTCGATCTGCCTGCAGCGCTCAATGTGCCGCTGGTGCCAGTATGGGTGCGTCCTGCGCATCAAGAGATCGATACCGTGGTGTATAGCTCGCGTAAAGCTTTTCTACGTGAAGCAAATGCACAGGAAACCCTCAATGACGTTAACGATGTACAGCTTGACCGCTACTACAAGCAGTTTATGCAGGGGATGGGGAGACCGAAAAGGCCTTTTGGCATCGGTGAGCCGACTGGGGAAATATCCTGTGGTAGGAGGCTTGGCGGTTCGCTGGGAGCGGGAGGGGTGTATATCGATTCGTCGCTGAATTTGCACGATCCGACACTCAAGCCTGCCTTTGTCGAGGCGGTTAATAATATGGTGCACCTGGCTAGGGCGATTCATCGCCAAGGGGTTTTTAAAAGCTGCCTGTTTAATGCTCGCCAAACACTGCACTTAGAGCGTGCTTCAGCGGATGACGCCTTTGTTAGCGAGCCGAATATGGCAATAAACTATGAGCTGAGCGCGGTGCCGGAGCTTGAAGATCGCACCCGCCAACACAGCTATTTCGAAGATGGGCCCGACCCCGAAGAGCTACTCGTACTGCCTGAATCGATAATGCGCGTGCTGCAGCAACTAAACGACATTCACCACACCGGAATGATCATTTTTGAAGCGCTGCCGCAGCATCTTAAAATTCATAGCTACTACCGTTTGCTTGATCCAGCCAAAGAGCATGAATTTCGCACGTTGCTGGCCAATATTCTTGCATCGGTAAACCAAATTGAAGGCTTGGGGGTCTCCGGCTTCATGAAGATGCCCTATAAGGACACACGCTACTTTGCCCACATGGCAAGCCAACCCGAGCGCTACTATCCCCGCGACCCGCGGGAGTATGTGAGGAAGTTAACTAACCCGTAGCGCCATTGATTAACGCTGAGGGCGGTCTATCACTCTGCTCTGCTGCGCTAACCAGTCGGCCAGCTGCACAGTGAGCTCGTCGCTAGCGTTGCCAAACGCATCCACCACATCGGTAATATCGACGCTGCGCGCTTGCGCGCTGGTGCTGAAATTCATTGCCGCAAGTGGTGTTCGGTTTTGAGGGCTGACCAGTTGAACATTGAGCTGCACCTTCACCGTGGGCGGATTGGTCACATAGTCGCTCTGGAAATGGCGCAGTTCACTGAGTAGCAGCAGATCGTGGGGCAGACGATCACTACCCACACCAGCAAACAGCTGGCTCTGCTGTAGCCCTTCAATCAAGCGCGCCTTGATAAGGTCGGGGCATCTTCATGCCAGCGGGCACCTTCATATACATTGACAACATTTCCCTCAGGGTAGACCACAATGCGGTTGCTACTGAGCAAGTGCCCCGCTTCAGGGTTGGCAATGCCCAGGCGTTGGGCAGCGCTATTAGATGAGGGGTCGAAGACGGTAAGTCGCTCGCAGGCAAACGGTAAAGGGTGGCTGGCTCGCTTTCGGGCAGTATCGAACAGCCGGCACTGAAGAGCAGCACAGCACCGGTTAGGATAATAGCGGGGGTACGTAAACTCATGGGCGGAACTCCTCTACCTGGTCACGGCCCAGGAAAAAGTCTGTCGGGCTCTCTTCCAGCTGGCGGGTAATACGATCCAGCGTGCTCAGCGTGGAGCGTAGTGAAGAGCGCCGGGGCAATATCCTGGGCACCCTGCAAGCTGCCTTCAACGGCGCCTGCGTTACTCTCCACGAGCTGCTCAATACGCTGGGCGGCGCGGGCCACATCGCGGCTCGCATCGGCAGCGCTCTGCATGACTATTCGGCCATCCTCGCGTAACAGCTGAGTCGTTTCATGGCTGAGTTCATCAATGCTGGTAAGAGTACTGGTCGCCTGACGTGCAGCATCGCCAAACAGGGCCATATTGTTATCAAGCGCTTCCTGCTGAGTGGCAATCATCTCAGTAATCTGGGCAATGTTGGTCAAGATATTGCCTGCCTGCTCACGGTTATTATCGTCAAACAGTTCGTTAACGTTTTGCAGGATCGAATTGATGTTCTCAATCATCTCTTCACCCTCATCGAATAGCGTGGCGATGGGGGAGGGATCGGCCTGAATAAATGGCGCTTCATCGTCGGTTTGATCAACCAGGCGTGGGCTCTCTGGAGTACCGCCGTGAAGCTGAACCGACATGCTGCCAGTAATACTGGCAAAGGCGAGTCTGGCACGCGTATCTGTTTTAATCGGCGCGTCTTCATATACGCGGATATTGGCAATCACTTGGCGTGGATCATCCGGGTTCAGAATCAGCTCGGTGACATTGCCTACCTCAATGCCGTTGTACTGTACTTTGCTACCTACAGATAGGCCGCTTACGCTGCGTTCAAAGAGGATACGGTAGGGTTGATAGCTCCGCTCACCGGCTGCATAACTCATCCATAGTGCAAACAGTAACGCGCCAGCGGCAGTGGCCAGCGTGAAAAGGCCGATTAAAACGTGATGCGCCCGTGTTTCCATGTGCAGTCACTCCTGGACGTTAGCATTAGTTGAAGAGGCGGTATGAGCTTCTTGTGCAGCTCTGCCGCGGGGCCCGTGAAAGTATTCCTGAATCCATTCATCGTCAGTCTCTGATACCTTGTCGATGGTATCGACCACCAACACGTGTTTCTGCGAGAGCACGGCGACCCGGTCGCAGGCGGCGTAGAGCGTATCCAGATCATGGGTGACCAGAAAAACGCTGAACCCTAGCGCATCGCGTAGGGTCACCAGCAACTGATCGAAGGCCGCCGCGCCGATAGGGTCAAGCCCTGCGGTAGGCTCATCGAGAAACAGAATGTCGGGATCTAGCGCTAATGCACGGGCCAGGGCGGCGCGCTTAATCATGCCGCCCGATAGGGATTCGGGAAATTGCAGCGCGGCCTGCGGTGGAAGCCCGACCAGCGCAAGCTTGACCCTGGCAAGATGCTCGGCGTCTTCACGCGGCAGTTTGGCATGCTCGATCAACGGCAGAGCGATATTCTCTTGCAGGTTCAGCGAGCTAAATAGTGCGCCGCGCTGAAACAGCACCCCAAAGCGGCGCTCTATTTGGCTACGCTCCTCCTCGTTTAGCTCGTTAAGGGTGGTGCCCAGGACTTCAACGGTGCCGCCATTGGGGCGTTTTAAACCGACAATACTGCGTAAAAGCACGGATTTTCCGGTGCCGGAACCTCCCACAATGCCAAGAATTTCACCGCGCTCAAGGGTGAGGTCTAAATTTTCGTGAACCACATGGGTGCCGAACTGGTTCACTAATCCCCGCACCTTGATCACTGGTCGCTTATTTGACTCTGGCTTATTTGACTCTGCATCCATTACCAGCCCATCTCCATAAAGAACAGCGCGGCAAGGGCATCAATGAGAATCACCATAAAAATCGACTGCACTACGCTGGAGGTGGTATGTGCCCCGACGGATTGGGCGCTGCCGCTGACCTTAAAGCCTTCCAGGCAGCCAATAACGGCAATCACAAACGCAAACACCGGCGCTTTGCTAAGTCCTACCAAAAGTGTGTCACCGACACGTCTTTTGCAGCGTATTGATAAACTGGGTGAGGGAGATATCCAGGGAGAGGGCAGCCACCATGGCGCCACCCGCCAAGCCGCTGAGCATCCCCACAAACGCCAGCATGGGCAGGCTAATTAGCATCGCCATCACCCGGGGTAGCACCAAAAGCTCAATAGGGTCTAGCCCCTGCGCTTGAAGGGCGTCGATTTCTTCATTGGATTTCATGGCGCCAATTTGCGCCGTAAAGGCGCTGGCGGTTCGCCCCGCTAATAGGATAGCGGCAAGCAGAACGCCAAATTCCCGCAAGAAAGAGAACGCCACCAGGTCGATGGTATACACCGTGGCGCCGAAATCCTGCAAAACGGTCGCGCCCAGGAACGCCACCACGGCACCCACCATAAATGTCAGTAGGGCGACGATGGGTACCGCATTCAGGCCGCTCTGCTGAACGTGCGCTACCGTGGCGGTTACTCGCCAACGACGTGGCCGGAATATCAGTTGGAATAGGGTGGCAATGACCAGGCCAATAAAGGCCAGCAACTGGCGCTGCTGAGACCACAGCCCCACCATGTTTACGCCTACCGTGGCAAGCGCTTGGCTGAGGCGCGAATAAGTGGGAGGCTCAATGTCAAGCGGCGCTTCCATGGCCTCGGCAATACGCACAAGCAGTGCCTGCTGCTCTGTTGGCAGCTCACCCGCCCAGTCAGATACTTTTGCGCTTTCTCAACGCCAATCAGTTCAATCACCAGTACGGCACCGGCTGTATCGAGGCGGGTGATTGCTTTTAAGGAGACAGACTCAGCCCCAGCCTCGTTTCGCGCTGGGGGTTGACTGTGTAATGAGAAAGCGCCGATTTGATATCGCGATAATTGGCAAGCGTCCACTCGCCCTGTAGCGCTAACGTTTGATCATGACGCGCAATCCACTCGCTTGGCATCCCCTCTCCTTGGCGCTAATAGTATCGATGAATTATTAATGCGCTTGATGAGAGAGCTATGATGCATTCAAACGAGCGTTAGTTAAAGTCTTCCAAGGTCTGACTACCGGTCAGAACGCGATCTGGGGGCCAACTCCCGCTTTATCTGGTTAGCGACTTCTTTAAGCCGAGGGTATAGATTATTGACCAAACGGTCGTGATCCAGGCGTAGGCTGGAGCCACCGCAATTGATCGCCATGACCTCAGCGCCATCTTCCAAACTCAGCGGCATGGCGACCGCGCTAATATCGCGCTGCCACTCCTGCTCAGAGACAAAAACCATACTGCGCATAGTCTTTAAAGCTCTGTTGTATGCTCGCTTCATACCGCGGCCACTCGTTGCCATACATTTCGGCTAACTCTTGCAGCACCTGCTGGCGCCGTTCTTCCGTTAAACCGCATAGCCAGGCACGACCAATCGCAGAAGTAGCAATGGGCAGGCGGGAACCCGTGTCCAGGCGAATGATTAGCGGGCCATGACCATGGCAGGTTTCCAAATAGATCATATCGCTACGGTCAGCGCCGCCCAGGCTAACGTTGCAGTCGGTGGCATCGGCGAACTTCTGCAGATGCGGGCGGGCAATTTCGCGAATGCCCATATTGGCGAGAAAGCGATACCCCAGCGCCAAAACGCCGGGGCCGAGGCGATACTTCTCTAAATGTGTGTTGTGCTGCAAATAGCCAAGCTGGGTCAGGGTGTAGGTCAAGCGTGACACCGTCGGGCGGGGGATGCTCGTACGGTTGGAGAGCTCAGCATTGCCTAAATACTCTTCACCTGCGCCAAAGGCGCGCAGCAACTCTAGACCGCGTGCGAGGGCAGTCACAAAGTTACGATCTTTTCCGGGCAACTGCGGGTCGTCAGCATCAGTGTCGGTGGGGTGCATTCAATATCCCAACATTCGGTGGCTTATGGCGCCCAGTATCGCATATCTACTTAGACGCAGCGTTCATACCCATCAACGAAATAGCGGCTGTTTGACACTCAATCAGCCGTCCAGACGCTCGATAATCGTAGCAATGCCCTGACCGACGCCGATGCACATGGTGACCAACGCGTAGCGGCCACCGGTCGCCTCTAACTGGCGTAAGGCCGTCAACGCCAAGCGCGCGCCGGATGCACCAGCGGGTGGCCGATGGCAATGGCGCCACCGTTGGCGTTTAATCGGGTATCGTCAGCGGACATTCCCAGCTGCTGTACGCAACCAAGTACCTGAACGGCAAACGCTTCGTTAATTTCAATCACATCCATCTGCTCAAGGGTAAGCCCGGCACGCGCCAGTGCCTTTTGTGAAGCGGGCACTGGCCCTAACCCCATAACCCGAGGAGCCACACCGGCAACGGCGCTGGCGACAATGCGCGCCCGTGGCGTTAAGCCCTCTTTCACCGGCACCTTTAGTGCCCACAATTAGGGCGGCCGCGCCATCGTTAAGGCCTGAGGCATTCCCGGCGGTAACCACGCCGCCATCAAACAGGGCGCCTAATTTGGCCAGTTTGTCTTCGCTGCTTTGCGGGCGGGGGTGTTCGTCTTTATCTATCAGCAGGGGTGGCTGCTTGCGACCTTGAGGCACCTCAACGCCAAACATCTCGCCGTCGTAAAAGCCTGAGGCCAGCGCTTGGGCGTAGCGGGCCTGGGAGCGGGCGGCAAAGGCATCGCTGGCGTCGCGGCCAATACTCAGATCGTGGGCAATATTGTCGGCGGTTTCCGGCATGCTGTGGCTGCCGTACTCTTTGGCAAGCCTAGGGTTGGGAAAGCGCGAGCCAATCACCGTGTCAAACATTGGCTGATTGCGAGCAAAGGGGTGTCTGCTTTACCTAATACATAGGGTGCGCGGGACATCGACTCAACGCCACCGGCTAGAATAGCTCGCCTTCCCCAGTCGAGCCGCTCGGGCAGCGTCCATCATTGCCGCTAAGCCGCTGCCACAAAGACGGTTGACGGTTTGTCCGGCGACTTCAATAGGCAGGCCAGCGAGCAGCGCTCCGTGACGGGCCACGTTACGGGAGTCTTCCCCGCCTGGTTGGTGCAGCCTGCCAGTACCTCTTCATAGCTTTCTGGGGCGAAGGGGTTGCGGGCGACCAGTGCTTTAAGGGTTAAACCCAGCAGTTCATCGGGGCGGACAGCCGCTAAGCTGCCGCCGTGGCGACCAAATGGGGTGCGTAAACCGTCGTAAATGTAGGCGTCTTGCATGATGGTTTTCCTGTTGTTTTTTTTAAGCAGTGGTTAGCGACATGTGCAGCGCGGCACGGCGGCGCAGCCAGGGGCTGGGGCGGTAACGAGGGTCTCCGGTGGCCTCAAGCAGGTTATTGAGTATCGTCATAATGCGCGTGGCGCCGTAATGGTCACCCATGCGCAGCGGGCCGAAGGGTAGCCCAGGCCAAGCTCAACCGCCCGGTCGATAGTCGCGGGTTCGGCAACCCCTTGCTGAGCAATGTCAGCACCCACGTTAACGATGCACGCAATTACCCGCTGAAGCACAAAGCCGTTACTGTCCTGAAGCGTGCTCACCGGGGTGCCGTCATGATTGAGCAGGCTTTGCGCGGCTTGAATAAAGGCGTGCTGAGTTATCGGTGTGGTCATCAAGCTGCGGCGTTTATCGAGCCCAGCAAGCATATCCACGGCCACGCACTGCTTGGCATCTAGCCCCTGGCGTAGGGCGCAGCGGGTAGCGTCTTCACCAAAAGGCGTCAGCAGACAGAGCGCTTGTTCACTGGGCTGTGCGCCGGTTTCTAATGGCCAGCTCGCCGCGTTTACCAATTCAGCGAGCGCCGAGGCGCTTTCGAAGTCATCCTGGCTGATCCAAACCGGGCAGGCGGGCACGGTTTCAATGGCAGGCTCATCCGGCATCTGCTGCTTGCCTTCCACATAGCGGTAAAAGCCTTCGCCGGTTTTACGCCCCAGCAAGCCCGCAGCTAAGCGTTGCCGCGTTAACGGTGAAGGGCGAAAACGCGCCTCTTCATAGTACTGGTGATAAACCGACTCCATCACGGCGTGGGAAACATCCAGGCCGGTCAGATCAAGCAAGGTGAACGGCCCCATCCGGAATCCGCCCTGATCAACCATAATGCGGTCAATGGTCGCCGGGTCAGCAACGCTTTCGCCTAAAATTCGCAGCGCTTCGGTACCGAAGGCACGCCCGGCATGGTTAACCAGAAACCCAGGGGTATCGGTGGCCTGGGCGGTAAAGTGGCCCATAGCTTGACCTAGAGCACTGACCCGCTGAGTCACCTCATGGTGGGTACGCAGGCCAGGGATGACCTCGGCAATTTTCATCAGCGGCACGGGGTTAAAGAAGTGAAAGCCGATGACCCGCTCGGGATGCTGGCAGGTGGCGGCAATGGCCGTGACAGAGAGCGAAGAGGTATTGGTTGCTAATACCGCCTGCTGGCTGACGATCGCTTCTAAATCACTGAACAGCCCCTGCTTGGCCTCAAGCTTTTCGACAATGGCTTCCACGACGATATCGCATGGTGCCAGTCCGGCGAGTTCGCTTGCTTCTATCAATTGCTCACTATACTGCTGCGCCTGCTGTTGAGTAATACGCTGCTTCTCAGCACTTCTCTCCCATAGGCCATTGATAAACGTTTTGGCCTCTTCTACAGCACCCTCTTTAACATCGAACAGTATGACCTTCAGGCCTGCTTGGGCAGCCAGTTGCGCGATGCCACGACCCATGGCTCCCGTGCCGACAATACCAAGCGTGGTGAAAGGCGAAGGTGTTGATTCATTAGACATACGCTAAATCCTCTCTGCAAAGGGGGCTTTTGTACATTTTGTTCTGCATTGCAAAATGGTGTTTCAATTATTGACTAGCCATCCTAGGCTATGCAAAAGTGCCTGACAAGAATAGTGGACAATAGTTTTGCTGTGCAAAATTAAAGCGCTTTCCACACCCAGCGCTACTTCGAATGATAACGCTAACTATAAAACCCGTTGCCACCAGGAGCCGTCATGATTCGCGATCCCGAATTGATTAACCAGCTTGTCGATACTATCGCCCGTTTTGTCCGTGAGCGCTTAATTCCTAACGAGGCACGTTTGGCAGAAGAGGATGCGGTTCCTCCGGAAATCCTCGCCGAAATGAAAGAGATGGGGCTGTTCGGGCTCTCAATCCCCGAGGAGTACGGCGGCCTTGGGTTAACCATGGAGGAAGAAGCGCTGGTGGCAATGGAAATCGGCAAAACGTCTCCCGCCTTTCGCTCGGTGTTTGGTACCAACAACGGCATTGGTGCCCAGGGCATTTTGATTGATGGCACCGACGAGCAGAAAGCCAAGTATGTTCCACGGCTAGCGACCGGCGAGATTCTAAGCTCGTTCTGTTTGACTGAACCGGATTCAGGCTCCGACGCCGCCAGCCTGCGGACGACCGCCGTGCGCGACGGCGACCACTATATTTTGAACGGCACCAAACGCTATATCACCAATGGCCCCGAGGCGGATCTGTTTACCGTCATGGCGCGCACTGATCCCAATAATAAAGGCGCGGGCGGCATCTCTGCGTTTATTGTTGAAGGCAACACCCTGGGTTAGTTCGCGGGCCAGCGGATAATAAGATGGGCCAGAAGGGCGCTCACACCTGCGATATTATTTTCGAAAACTGCCGGGTGCCCGCTGAGAACATCATTGGCGGAAAAGAGGGCCAAGGCTTTAAAACCGCTATGAAGGTGCTCGATCGTGGACGGCTGCATATTTCTGCTGTGTGTCGGCGTGGCCGAGCGCTTGGTCGAAGAGTCTTTACGCTACACCATGGAGCGCAAGCAGTTTGGCGCGGCCCTTGCTGAGCATCAGCTGATCCAAGCCATGCTGGCAGACAGCAAAACCGAGGCCTATGCAGGCAAAACCATGGTGATGGATGCCGCGCGGCGCAAAGATGAGGGTGAAAACGTCTCGACCCTGGCCTCCTGCTGCAAACTGTTCTGCGCTGAGATGGTGGGGCGCGTAGCGGATCGCGCCGTGCAGGTTCACGGCGGTGCGGGCTATATGTCTGAGTACGCCGTTGAGCGCTTCTACCGTGATGTGCGGCTATTCCGCATTTATGAAGGCACGACGCAAATTCAGCAAATCGTCATCGCCCGAAATATGGTGCGGGAGGCGTCCTAATGGCTTTGTCGGTACCTTACCAAGCACCGGACGAGAAGATTTTTGGCCGCCTTGCCAGCGAACTGGTGGCTGAGCTTCCCGAGCGGCTCAGCACCCGCGTGCTTGAAAATGCCAAACGTATGGGTGACCAACCTGCCATTGTGGATGGCAGCGTGCGCTGGAGCTATGCGGAGCTTGGCCAGGAAATATATGCAGCCTGCAGTTGGTTAACTGCGATGGGGATTCGCCCCGGTGACCGTATAATGACGGTAAGTGAAAACTGCCGCGCGCTGGTCGTGCTGCTGCTGGCCGCCAGTGAATTGGATGTTTGGGTAGCGATTGTCAACTCGCGCTTGTCGGCACAGGAAGTTGACCTGATTCAGGGCAACTGCCTACCCCGGCGAGTGTTCTACACTTGCGATGCCTCGCCAGATGCTTGCCTGCACGCCGAGCGCCATGCCGCCGACCGCTACCAGCACCCTCAGTTAGGAGGGCTGGCGATTTCACCACTCTACGACAGTGAACCCGAACCGGTATACGCCAGCGGTGCCGAACAGGTGGCGGCGATGATCTACACCTCAGGCACTACCGGAACACCCAAAGGGGTAATGCTGACCCACCGTGGCATCCTCTATATCGCCTCGATTTCAGGTGGCATGCGTCATTTAAGCGAAGGACAGCGGGTGTATGGCGTACTGCCCATGTCTCACGTGTTTGGCCTCTCTTCGGTATGCATGGGGTCGCTCTATAATGGCGCCTGCCTGTATACCGTGCCGCGCTTCGAGGCAGCGCTAATGCTTGAGACGTTAAAGCAGGAGCGAATTACCGTGCTCCAGGGCGTGCCGGCGATGTATGCCCGGGCATTAGAGTTTTTAAAACGTGAGCAGCGCACCCTGGAAGCGCCTGAGCTGATTTACATGTCTGCGGGTGGCTCGCCGCTGGATAGCGATACCAAAAACCGAGTGGAAGCGGCCTTTGGGCTCACCCTGCATAACGGTTATGGCCTGACTGAGGCCAGCCCTACCATTAGCCAGACCCGCATTGATGACCGCCATAGCAACAGTACCGTTGGCCGGGTGTTGCCGCTGCTTGAGTACCGCTTGGAGCCTCTGGGTGATAGCGGCAGCTCCGAGCAGCCCGGCGATGAAGTGGGTGAGCTATGGGTGCGCACCCAATATTATGAAAGGCTACTTCCGTCAGCCGGAAGCTACCCGCGCCACGCTAACCGAAGAGGGTTGGCTCAACACCGGCGATATTGCCAAACTCGATCACGACGATCAGCTCTATATTGTGGGGCGTAGTAAGGAGCTGATTATCCGCTCGGGCTTCAATATCTACCCACCGGATGTGGAAGCGGTGATCAATGAGCATCCCGCGGTCACGCTTACCGCTGTGGTGGGTCGTCAAATCGCCGGGAATGAAGAAGTGGTGGCGTTTGTGCAGTGCGAACCGGGTGTTGACGTTGATATGGCGGAGTTAAAAGCATTTATCGCCGAGCGATTGGCCCCTATAAGCGGCCCACCCAAATTGTCTTAATGGATACCTTACCTTCCACCGCCAGCGGTAAAATACTAAAAGGGCGGTTGCGGGATTTAGCTCAGCAGGAGAGCGCTTCATGAGCCCTTCGCAAGTAGATACTCCCGATACGCCTCAACAAGCACTTATGGGCTATCACGAGTTGCTGGGTATGCAGGTGGTGGAGTGGCAACAGGGCCGTGCCGTAGTTGAGCTCACTATCGAGCCCAAGCACTTAAACCGCAGCGGCAATGTTCACGGCGGCGTATTGGCTTCGATGCTGGATAGCGCTTTAAGCCTTGCCGGTCTGCACTGCGATGTACCGGGCAATATTCGACGGGGAATGACGCTGTCACTCACCACGACCTTTGTGGGCCCCGCCCGGCAAGGTGTGTTGAAGGCAACAGGCACGGTTCGCGGCGGCGGGCAGAAAACCTATATGAGCAGCGGTGAGATAGTCGATGAGCAGGGCAGCTTAGTGGCCATGGGAGAAGGCTCCTTTCGGCGTCGCAGTGGCAGTGAATCGACAGAGGGATTTCCAGAAAATAAACCCAGGGAGCCAACTGAGTGAGCCCAGCCCGCCTGCGGGTCTCGCTGTTACTGCTGGTCACCCTGGCAACGCTGTTTCATCTGGTGGTCGGTAGCCTGTTTTGGCAAGCCGTCGGCATTGCCGCGCTGGCGCTCTATCTATTAACGCTTGCTGGCAAGCTAACGCGGATGGCCAAAGGGTTACTGCTAGTCGCGGTGATAGTATCGCTGCTAGCGCTCTGGCGTTCACCAAACCCAAGCCAACTGCTGTTTGAAGCCAGTGGACGTTTTGCGTTTTTGCGACCTTTGTGGTGGCGTTGAGCATGCTACGTTTGCCTGCCTACCGTTCACGCCTGGTGCGCCGCTGTGGGCAAAGCATGCTGCTCCAACCGCCTAGCCGCCGCTACCCGATTTTATCGCTCGGTTCTGCGCTGTTTGGCATTATTCTCAATATTGGCGTGCTTAACTTATTTGCCGCCATGATTGAGAAGAGTAACACCTAGGGGCGGCCCAAGGGCGTGCCTGGGTTCGAGAAGCCCGTCAGCGGCGCATGATGCTGGCGCTGCTGCGCGGGTTTTCACTGGCGCCGCTTATTTCGCCCATGGGTATCGGTGTTGCCGTCGTACTGTCGAGCCTTCCCAGGTCACTTGGCTTGAGCTTGCGCCGTATATTTTGGGCGCGGCTGTGCTGATTTTTCTGGCGGGCTGGGCGGTAGATTTTCTCACCGGCCCACATCCACCTGCCAATAAAGCCCCGGTAGCTGCCCCTTCGTTACGCCCGTTGTCTCAGTTCAGCGTGTTGCTGCTATGGATTGTGGCACTGGTGTTTAGCCTTGCCTTGCTATTAGAGCTGCGCTTACCCATTGCCGCGCTGTTAGGTGCGCCCACAGGGGCGCTGATTTGGCTTGCCTGGCAGCGGCGCAGGCTTGGCTTCGGCGGGCTGCCTGCCGCGGTTAGCGCGGTGCATCGTCAGTTGCCATGGCTGCTTTCGCCCAGTGGCAATGAAATCGTGGTACTGGGGGCAGCGGGCTACTTGGGGCACTTATGCGTTGGACTGGTAGACACTCAGCAGTTGGCGCCACTATTAACGGTGTTGAACCCGTGGGGCGCTTTCAATGCCGTGCTGGCGATGCTGATGGTGGTGGGGCTGGCCCAGGTAGGTGTTAATCCTATCGTCACGGTAACGCTGTTGGTAGGGCTGCTACCGCAGTTAGCCATTGAGGGGCTAACGCCTGCGCTGATAGGGGCATCGCTGATGGTGGGCTGGGCGCTGGCGCTGATGTCGTCGCCGATGACCGCATCAATGCTGATTCTGTCCCGATTTACCGGTGTACCCGCCACGCGTATCGGCTACCGCTGGAACGGCAGATTTCTGGTCGCCTCGATTCCGCTATTGGCAGCGTGGTTTGTATGGGCACCCTTTTAAGGGGGGCAAGAATGCGGAAGCGCTTGACCTTTGTGCGGTGTTTTTTAATGTCCTTGTTATAAAGTGAAATAAAATTCTGCTATGCAAAATTAAGGCATGGTTAAAGCAAGATTAAATATTTTAAATCGCCAGGAGCACGCCATATGAAAGTACTCGTCGCGGTGAAACGCGTCATCGACTATAACGTCAAAATCCGCGTTAAGGCGGATCATTCGGACGTCGATCTCACCAACGTCAAAATGGCCATGAACCCCTTCTGCGAAATTGCCGTGGAAGAGGCGGTGCGCCTCAAAGAGAAGGGCGTCGCCACGGAAGTGGTCGCCGTCACGGTAGGCCCCAAGGCCGCCCAAGAGCAGCTGCGTACCGCGCTGGCCCTGGGGGCAGACCGCGCCATCCATATCGAAACCGACGAGCGCGCCGAATCCCTGGCCGTGGCCAAGCTGTTGGCCAAAGTGGTCGAAGAGGAGCAGCCGGGGTTGGTGGTGCTGGGCAAGCAAGCCATCGACACCGACAACAACCAGACCGGCCAAATGCTCGCCGCGCTGACCGGCCTGCCCCAGGGCACATTTGCGTCAGAAGTGGCGGTCGACGGCGACAAGGTCAATGTCACCCGTGAAATCGACGGCGGTCTGCAAACCATTGCCCTCACGCTGCCGGCGATTGTCACCACCGACCTGCGCTTGAACGAGCCGCGCTACGCCAAGCTGCCCGATATCATGAAGGCCAAGAAAAAGCCGCTGGATGTCAAAACCCCCGCCGATTACGGCGTCGAGGTGGCCTCTAAGGTGAGCCTGTTGAAAGTCGAATCCCCCGCCGAGCGCAAGGGTGGTGTCAAGGTCGCCTCGGTAGACGAGCTGATCGACAAACTGAAAAACGAAGCCAAAGTTCTTTAAGGTCGGTGAGTTACCAACCGTACTTTAGGTATGCGCTTTGAAAGGAGCTGATTTTATGAGCATTTTGGTACTTGCCGACCTACATGAAGGCCAACTGGTCGGCGCCACTGCCCACGTGGTGGCGGCCGCCCAAGCCATCGGTGGCGATATTGATATTCTGGTGGCCGGTGAAGGCGTTCAGGCCGCCGCCGAAGCGGCCGCCAAACTCGATGGCGTGAGCAAAGTGCGCGTTGCGGATAATGCCGTTTACGCCCACCAACTGGCCGAGCCCATGGGCGCGCTACTGGTCGAACTGGCCGATGGCTACACCCACGTGCTGGCCAGCGCCTCCACCACCGGCAAAACGTACTGCCGCGTTTAGCGGCGCTTAAAGACGTCAGCCAGTTGTCGGACGTTATCGCCGTGGAGAGCGCCGATACCTTCAAGCGCCCGATCTACGCCGGTAATGCTATTGCCACGGTGAAAAGCGATGATGCACTCAAGGTCATCACCGTGCGTTCCACCGGCTTTGACGCAGTCGGTACCAGCGGCAGCGCGACGACTGAAGCGGTCGATGTGGTGGTTGACAACAGCCAGTCCAGCTTTGTTAAAGAGGAGCTGGCGCAGTCAGACCGTCCTGAACTGGGTGGCGCCAAAGTAGTCATCTCCGGTGGTCGTGGTATGGGCAACGGCGAAAACTTCAAGCTACTCGACGGCATTGCCGACAAGCTGGGGCTGCCATCGGTGCTTCCAGGGCCGCGGTCGACGCAGGCTTTGTACCCAACGATATGCAGGTCGGTCAGACCGGTAAGATCGTCGCCCCGGATCTGTATATCGCCGTGGGCATTTCCGGTGCTATCCAGCACCTAGCGGGCATGAAGGACTCCAAGGTGATCGTCGCCATCAACAAAGACGACGAAGCACCGATCTTCCAGGTGGCGGATTACGGCCTGGTGGGAGATCTGTTTGAGATCCTGCCAGAGCTTGAGAGCAAGTTGTAAGAGAGTTTTAGAGGCTCAGGAAGAGGGTCGGGGGCAGCCCAAAGCGGGGTTATTCGCCATGGATGGCGAATTTAGCGTCCAGGGAGGGATTTACAGCGCCCCGCGGCGGGTTGTGCCCGATCCGGTACCACTCTTCGATAATAACAACCAGCGAGTTGCCCATGCTAACGCGCCTAACCGCTTCATTAACGCTGCCGGTGATCGGTTCACCCATGTTTATCGTCTCCGGGCCAGAACTGGTGATTGCCCAGTGCCAAGCGGGTATTCTGGGGCTTTCCCGCGCTCAACGCCCGACCTGCCAACGTATTACGTGATTGGCTACAGCAGATCACTCAAACCCTGGCCGACTATGACGCGCAGCACCCCGAACAACCCTCAGCGCCCTTTGCGGTGAACCAAATCGTGCATCCCACCAATGATCGTCTAGAGCACGACGTCGCGCTATGTGCCGAGTTCAAGGTGCCGCTGGTCATCACTAGTCTGCATGCGCCTAATCAAGTGGTGGAACAGGTGCATGCCTATGGCGGGCTGGTTTTTCATGATGTCACCACGCTACGCCATGCCAAGAAAGCGATTGATGCTGGCGTGGATGGCTTAATATTGGTTTGCCACGGGGCGGGCGGCCATGCCGGGCGGTTAAACCCCTTGCGTTTGTAGCTGAGGTGAGACGCTTTTACGATGGCCCGTTGGTGCTGGCGGGGGCGATTACTAGAGGCGAACAGATTGTTGCCGCCCAGGCGCTGGGGGTGGACTTGGTGTATATGGGCACGCGCTTTATCGCCACCCAAGAGGCAAACGCCCAAGCGGCCTATAAACAGATGGTGCTGGACGCAGCGGCAGGCGATATTGTCTATACCAACCTGTTTACCGGCGTGCACGGTAACTACCTACGACAAAGTATCGAGCAGGCGGGATTAGATCCAGATGCGCTGCCTGAAGGCGATAAAGCCTCTATGCGCTATGGCTCAGGGGGGGAGCAGTAAGGCAAAAGCGTGGCGGGATATCTGGGGGCGGGGCAGGGCGTAGGCGCTATTGCCTCTATGCACAGCGTGGCCGAAGAAGTGGCCACGCTGCGCCAGGATTACCAGAAAGCGCTGGATCATTTACGGCGGCTTTGACGAAACGCCGCCACTTGCGCGTGAAAATCTTCCGACGCTTTGCACTGATCTTGAAGCTCGCCCTCTAATTGCATCGTGTCATTTAGCGAGCGCTGTGCGGCTTCACGCAGGGCGCGCTTGGTAGCGCTTAATGCTTGGGGCGACTGTGCGACCAGCGCTTGGGCCAGTGAACGCGCCTCCGCTAGCACTTGGCTATCTTCGACAACCCGGTTGGCCAAGCCCAGCGTCACGCATTGCTCTGCCGAAATGGGGGTCGCTAGGGCAGCCATTTCAAATGCCTGGGCATGGCCAAGCTGGCGTACCAGATGCCAGCAGGCGCCGCCGTCAGGGATGAGCCCAATATTGATAAAGGCAAGCTTGAGATAAGCGGAGCGGCCCATCACCACCATATCGCTGGCCAGAACATAGGAAACACCGATGCCCGCAGCTGCACCGCTAACCGCTGCAATCACCGGCTTATTCATTGCCATTAAACTGCGCAGGGCGGGCAGAAAGAGTGTTTCCAGCCGTTCGCTGGCGGGCTGAGACGTCGCCTTCTCAAACTCTGCCAGGTCAGCGCCGCCGCAAAATGCACTACCTTCACCGCACAGAATCACACAACGAACTTGCTCATTGTCCGCCACCCCGCCAGCGCCTCATTGAGTGCCAGGGCGGTGGCTTCATTCAGCGCATTGCGTACTTCGGGGCGTGCAATGGCCACTTCGACGATACCGTTTTCAATAGCGCTGACAGTCACTAACTCGCCGCAGTAATCTGGCATGTATCGCTCCGTTATTAGCTTTTTCAGGCAACGCTCTCAGGCAGCCTTCAATAGCTCGCTGACTGTTTCAAGGTGATAGTCGCTGTCGCCCAGGTAGTGATCGAACATTACCAGATGCTTGGCGTAGTTAGCGACATAGCACTCTTCGGTCATACCCATCGCCCCATGCAGCTGGATCGCCTGTTCGGCAATAAAGCGAGCCGATTCGCCGCAGTAGGCTTTGGCCGCGGCAATTTTGTAATCCCGTTCGCTGGCAGCTAGTGCGAGGCTAGTGGCGGCTAAAATCGCCATGGAGCGGGACTGCTCCAGATGCAGGTGCATATCTACCATACGGTGCTGAAGCGCCTGGAAGGTAGATAGCGGCAGGCCAAACTGTTTACGCTCTTTTAGATAGGCCAGGGTTTGGTCGCAGGCCTCCTCCATTGCGCCGATAGCTTGGGCGCAGAGCGCTGCCCGGCCAAGGGCGAGTACCTCCGCCAGCGCATTGCTGGCATCTTCACTCAGGCAGTTGGCTGGCGGCAGCGTGACGTTGTCCAGGGTCAGATCACCGGCGGGTTGGTCGTCGATTGTGCGATATAAGTGCGACGATGTGCCCGGTGTACCCGCTGGCACAATAAATAACCCTAGTTTGCCGTTAGCTAATCGAGCGCTGACCAGCGTAGCCGCAGCGGCTTCAAGGTTCAGCACCACGTCTTTTCTACCGGTTAGCTGCCATTGGCCGTCTTGCTGGGTAGCTTGGGTAGTTACCGTAAATGCGTCGTAGCGGGCACCAATCTCCTGCCAGGCAAACGCTAACTGATGCTCGCCCTCTAGCAGTGGGGCTAGCCACTGGGCTTGCTGCTCGCTGTTGGCGGTAACGGCCAGCAGTTGGCCGGGCAGCACCAGGCCAGCCAGATACGGCTCGGGCACTAAGCCGCGTCCCAATGCCTGCATAATAATCATCAGGTCGGTGCCATCGCCGCCTAGCCCGCCCACGTCTTCGCTGAAGGGCATATGCAGCAAACCCAGCTCGGCAAAGGTGCGCCATAGTGCAGAAGAGCCGTTTGGAGCAGCGGCCAGCATAGCGCGGCGCTGCTCGGGGGAAAACCTGGTCAGCCACCAAGCGGGTGAGCGTCTCTTCGAGCATGCGCTGCTCGTCGGTTAAAGCAAAATCCATGCTGACCTCACATGTTTAAAATGGTTTTGGCGACGATACTTTTTGTATTTCATTGGCGCCGCCATAAATCGACAGCTTGCGACGATTGAAGTACTGAGCGCTGGCGGCGGCGCTGGGCGCGGTCGTCATCCAGGCTGTCGTCGCCATGCAGGAAGTCGGGAAAGAACGGCAGCGCAGCAGGGCCTAGGGCGCGCCGGGTAAGCTCACTTAGCTCCTGGCGAAGCTCTGAGCCACGTACTTTCAGCAGTGAGCTTTCTGCGCCGGGTACGCCGCCATCCCGGGCTGCGGCAATCACGCGCAGGTTGGTCACTTCCAGCGCCATCAGTTCAAGCTCTGCTTTGACAACACGGTGGCGAAAGCTGGGCAACTCCAGCAGCGGTTTACCGCGATGTTGAATCCTGCTCGCCAGGGACTTCAAGTGGCGCAGCGCCTGCTTGGCGTGACCAAGTCCGGCAATCCCGGTACGCTCATGGGTGAGCAGAAACTTAGCGCATGTCCAGCCCTGGCCCTCTTCCCCGACACGGTTTTCTACGGGAACGCGAACGTTGTCTAAAAGATTTCGTTAACTTCGTGGGCACCATCAAGGGTAATAATTGGCCGCACGGTGATACCGGGGCTCTGCATATCGATCAGCAGAAAACTAATGCCCGCCTGCTTCTTGGCGTCTGGGTCGGTGCGCACCAGGCAGAACAGTTTATTGGCGTGCTGGCCCAGGGTCGTCCAGGTTTTCTGACCATTGACGATATAGTGGTCGCCATCACGCACGGCGCGGGTATTTAAACCCGCTAAATCAGACCAGCCCCGGGCTCTGAGTAGCCTTGGCACCACCAATCCTGATTGCTCAAAATGCGCGGCAGATAGTGCTGTTGCTGCTCGACACTGCCGAATTTCATGATGACGGGAGCCACCATATTAACGCCGAAGGGAACGACCGTAGGCGCATGGGCCGCGGCGCACTCTTCGTCGAAAATATGCCGCTGTACCGGCCCCCAGCCTGGGCCGCCAAACTCTTTGGCCAGTTAGAGGCTAGCCAGCCCTGTTCGCTGAGGATGTTCTGCCAGCGCAGGTGATCATCTGCACGCAGGTGGCGTCCTTGGCGTACGCGCTGGCTAATATCGCTGGGCAGTGCATCGGCTAGAAAGCGGCGTACCTGTTCGCGAAACGCCTGCTCTTCGGGGCTAAAGGTGAGGTTCATGGGCTATACATCCTTAGCTGCAGTTGAGAGCGTGGCCTGGCGGTGCGGCCCACCTAAGTGACGCGGATAGCCAAACGCTTCCACCGCGAGCAAATCGAGGTCACTTTCCCGGTAGCAGAAGCCCTGTTCCGCCATAGTGACACTCACCTGTTCAAGCGCTGACTGCTTTTCACTGGTCGGGGCTTGCTGAATGGCGGCATGCATCGCACGAAGCATGCTTTTTTGGTGGCTGACCACGATGTTTAGACGCAACGCTTTAAGCGTCAGTGCGGCTCGCTGCTGAATAAGTGGTTCTGCGCTTACGTTGATTAGCTCTGCGATATGGCCGTTTTCAGCAATGATCAGGCTTAGCGCATTATCGCTGGAGCTGGCGCTGCCAATCTCTTCCAGTGCGATAACAGGGCAATTCGCGGGGGGAATCCTGAGTAGCCTTTGGCGCCAGTAGGCAAAGTTCGGTGGCCTCGTCGGGTGCGCTGGTTAAGCTAAAACCCGCCTTTGCGCGGCCTTTTGCAGGCGTTCAAAGAGCGGATGCTCACCAATCAGCGCAACATGTTTAAAAGCACTGGCTTTTTCAACGTCGGGCACCAGGTGGGGGCTGCGTGCGGCAAAAAACAGATGAATAAGCCCGGCGCGCTGGGGCGAGTCCATACAGGCTAGAAACAGCTCCCGCTCGCGGCGCAATCCGGCCTCAAGTGATTCGGCTTCCACGCAGGCCTGAATCGCTTCGACAATGCGAAACGGCGAGAAAAGCGCAGGAGACTGTTGGTTAAGCCGATCCAACGTCGCAGTGATGGCCTGGTGATCCGCCGCCGGGGCAGGCAGTAGACCAGTGATACGGGCCGTTTGGGCGCCTGCCAACACTTGCTGGGCAGCGGTTAAACCCGCTTCAAGGGGCGTTTGAGCGTTGCTGATAGCATCGATAATACCCGCCTCAAGCGCTTCTTCAGCCTCCACAAAGCGCCCACTGGTAATCATTTCTAGCGCGCGCTCAACGCCAACTAAGCGTGGTAAACGTTGGGTGCCACCGGCGCCAGGCAGTAGGCCAAGTTTTACCTCTGGTAGCCCTACGCGTGTTCCTGCCAACGCGATTCGGTAGTGGCAACCGAGTGCCACTTCAAACCGCCGCCCAGGGCCGTGCCGTGCAGGGCGGCGATCAGCGGTTTTGGGCAGGCTTCCAGGTGGGTAATCACATCGGGCAGCAAGGGAGCTTGAGGCGGCTTACCAAACTCACGGATATCCGCCCCGGCAATAAACGTGCGGCCATCGGCTAGCACGACCAGCGCTTTAGCGTTGGCGTCGGCAATACCCTCTTTGAGCGCGTTGACTAAGCCGCTGCGCACGGCGTGCCCCAAGGCATTAACCGGCGGGTTGTTAATTTGGATAACGCCTATATCACCGTGGCGCTGGTAGTGAACGGACATAGTTAGGCTCTCGCATTTCGCATGATATGAATTGAAAATAAACTTGGCGTTCCATCTGTTAAGCAGCAGAGGCGCTATGCGAACGTCGATGATGTCGCTGGCTTAAGCGTGCCATCAACACGCCGGGCACTAGCGCGGCAAGCGCGAGGCCGATCAGTTCCCACTGGCTAAGCGGCACCATGCCACCACCGGGGAGTGCCAGCAGCAGGCCAGCGATCAGTATCAAGGCGCGAATCACGATCTCCTGCAGTGCGCCATAGCCCAATCGACCGACCCCCATCAAATAGCCCTGCATTGCTGAAGCAAATAGGATGATGCCGATGACCGCCTGGATAAACACCGCCGCGATCACCAGCGGTGCGCCCTGCATAATCAACGCCGGATTAAGCACAAAGAGGAAGGGGATAAAGTAGATCACGCTACCCAGGCGCATGGCCTGCAGACCCGTTTCCATAGGCCGGGCACCGGCCACGGTGGCCGCGGCAAAGGCACCCAGGGCGACCGGCGGAG
This sequence comes from Vreelandella olivaria, assembly GCA_004295565.1. Taxonomy (GTDB): domain Bacteria; phylum Pseudomonadota; class Gammaproteobacteria; order Pseudomonadales; family Halomonadaceae; genus Vreelandella; species Vreelandella olivaria. The sequence goes on from AP019416.1 coordinate 2,350,920, forward strand.
TAATAAAACTCAGCATGCCCCAGTAGAGGATGAACATATGCACCGCCATGGGATCCAGCCCTCCGCCTTGAATCAGCGCGGGGGCTAGCGCAACGGCGAGGAAAATATAGGCGGCAGTCACGGTCATGCCAATGCCGAGCACGAAACTGGTCACGGCGCCCATAATCAGCAGCAGCGGTACGCTGCCGCCGGCAATATTGATAAAGTCGTTGGCAATAGTGCCGGAAAGACCGGTCATCGAAAGCGCACCGACCAGCATGCCCACACCGGCCAAAATAGCGATCAGCTCGGCAAACAGCTTGGCGGCAGATGACAGCGTGTCGGCCACGTCCTTCCACCCCAGCGGTTATGCTTGGAAAGCTGGTTCAGCACTAACAGCAGCGCGGTGGCGTAGAAAGGCGCTACGGCTTCGCGCTGCATAATCAACAGCATCCAGACTAAGAGGGCGAAGACAAAATAAAATACCAACCCTCTTTGAGGGTTTGCCAAAGCGAAGGCAGCTCAACGGCGGGCAGGCCTTTAATGTCGTGGCGGGCCGCGTAGGCATCAATCTGAATAAACAGCCCCAGGAAATACAGAATCGAAGGAATGACGGCGGCCAGCGCCACGGCGGAGTAGGGGATGTCCAAAAACATCGCCATCACAAAGGCGGTAGCGCCCATCACCGGAGGCATTAAGACACCGCCGGTTGAGGCGCAGGCTTCTACACCGCCGGCAAAGGAGCGGCTCATACCGATACGCCGCATGGCGGGAATCGACAGCACGCCGGTGGTGAGTACATTGCTGATCACGCTGCCGCTCATGGAGCCCATCAGGCCGCTGGAAAAATCGACACCTTAGCAGGGCCGCCGCGTACATGGCCCAGCAGCGCAAACGCCAGATTAATAAAAACTTACCGCCGCCGCTTTTCTGCAGCACGACACCAAATACCAAAAGCCAATCACCAGGCCCGCAAATGCCTGCAGCGGCACCCCCATGATGCTTTCGGTGCTCATGGTGTGGTACATGGCGGTTTGTTCAAGCGTTGAAGGAAACGCCTGGATAGGGCCGGGGACGATATCGGCCACCAGCGGATAGAGCGAGAATACCCCGGCAATAATCGCAATGGGTAAACCACCCGCCCGGCGTGCTGCTTCGATAATCAGCAGCCAGTAGGCATAGCTTGCATAAATGGCGATTTCGGGTGCAGAAAAGGCCCAGCCGCGCTCCAAAATGGGCACTGCGTTGTAAACAAAATAGCCGCCAACGATAAGTGTGATGGCGCTCAGCGTGTAGTCATACCAGGGAATGGGCTGCTCTTGCTGGCGACTGCGCATGGGCCAAAGCAAAAACACCAGCGGTAGCAGCAGTGCCACAACGGCGTAGTAGAACTGCGTCTCCAGACCCGTAACGAACGTCAGTAAGCCAACGTTAAACAGATAATCCAGGGTCATCGCCATCAAAATGACGGTGATCGTGGCGGGAATCCAGCGAAGCGCAGGGGGAAGCTTGACGAATTTGGCTGATCTTTTCTTTAACCTGCTGATGATTGGCAGGTGAGGTATCTGTGGTCATGGGGGACATCCGTCAATCAGCAGGGGGCGGCAAGTGCCGCCCGTGGTGTATCACTCAAAGATCGGCTCGAAACCAGCATCGCTCAGCGCGGCGGCACGGGCTTCCATCCAGTCGGCAGTAAAGGTCTCATCATCACTGGGGGCGTCCTGCATAAAGCTTTCCCAGGCGGTTAGCAGCACGTTCTGGCGTTCAACGAGGTTGTCCTGATGGGCCTGCATTTCATCAGTCCATACACCGATCTCTTTGTAGTACTCCACCACCGCATCGTGGAACGGCACTACCCACTGAAGGTCTTGCTGTTCCAAGGCATAGCCAAGCGCCCCTGGAGCGTTATCTTTATAGTCATCAAAATTTTCCTGCATGGCCTTGATCAGGCCATAAGCCACCTTGTCGTCCAGGTCTTGGTTGGCCACAACAATAGGGTAAGGGTAACTAGCGCTGGGCACTGGGTTGTCGGCGCTGATGCCGCCGGCCCCGGAAGTGACTTCGTGAGGGCGGAAGTAGGGCGCCACCGCGGCCATGCGCTCCCAGCCAGCTTCATCGTTGGGATCCAGCACTGGCCAGCTAATGCCCCTGGGGCTACTGGCCAACTGCTGGGCGGGCGGAGTCACCGTAGTGGTAAAGGAGGCATCCACATCGCCAGCGATAATGCCGTCGAACGAGCGGCCGTAGCCGGGGTAATCAACCCGTTCTACGTCATCCCAGGTTAAGCCGCCAAAGGCGAGATACGCCTCTGTGCCTTTATTGAGCGCATCGTCGCCACGGATATAGGCGATGCGTTTGCCCGCCAAGTCAGCGGGTGTTTCCACGTCCAGGTCGCCCGCGACCGCCAGGGAGAGAGCCAAAAGAGGCGGTGGAAGTGGTAATCACGCGTAGCGGCTGTGGGCCCCAGTCACGGTCGGCAAACATCATTACACCTTCTGCCCCGTAGTAACTGGCGATCCCGCAGGCGCAAAGGTCTACGCGGCCCTGCTTGAGCGGCGTCATGCGTGATACATCGTTATCACCCGGCAGGATACGCACCGATGAATCGTATTTGTTCTGCAGCATATTGCCGATGGCGACGGCCGGGCATAGCCGCTTGAGTTGGTGCCATAGGCCGTCCAGGCCATGGTGCCGGGCAGTTCAATTTCGTTGGCGTGGCTGACTGCGGCGCCGAGTAGCGATAGAGGTAAGGCGGCAAAAGTAGGCGTTGAGCGAAGGGGCGCATTGGGATACTCCTTTATTGTGGTTGTAGTGACGTTGGTGGTGACGTTCAGTTGCTGGTTATTTGATTTAGGGTGTTTTGCTGTGCGGTATTGTATTTTGCTAAATGGTCGAGTGATAGTAGAGAAGCCGCTGGGTGGCTGTCAATGCCGTTGTTAGCAGCGGTGCTCGTTGGTAAACAACGGGCATAAAAAACCAGGCAATTGCCTGGTTTTTCAGAGTAGTAGCGAGTGCTGTGCCGTTAAGAAAATTCACGCCAAGCGGCGTAAGTGCTTAGAAATACCCGCCCGGTAAGTGCCTCCAGGAAGTCGCTCTTCTTGAGCTGATCCATTACTGGGCCTTTTACCTCGGATAAATGCAGTTTTACATCGGAGTCTTTTAAGCGAGCGTTGATCGCATCCAGGCTCTCAAGCGCCGAGGCATCGATCAGGTTAACCGCCGAACAGATCAGCACCACATGCTCAAGCTCGGGGTGGCTCGCCACCAGGTTGTATACGGTGTCTTCCAAATAGCGGGCATTGGCAAAATAGAGGCTCTCATCGATACGCAGCAGGGCAACGGTATTGACCGTTTCGACATCGTGGCGGGTGGTGTTTCTAAAGTGTTCGGTACCGGGCACGCGACCCACCAAAGGCGCTATGGGGGCGGCTGGTGCGGTACAGAAATAGCGCAATAGAGAGCGTCACTCCGCTGATGATGCCGGCTTCAACGCCTTCGCACAGCGTGAGTAGAATCGTCACCGCCATGGCGGCAAAGTCGCTACGGGAGTAGCGCCAGGTTTGGCGCAGCATGGGGATGTCCACAAGCGTCAAAATCGAAACGGTGATCGTTGCGGCCAGAGTCGCGATAGGCAAATAGTAGAGCCAGCCGGTAAACGACATGGTGACCAGCGCAATACCTAGTGCTGCAAAGGCGCCCGCTGCAGGTGTTTGTGCGCCGGCATCGTAGTTAATAACGGTGCGGGACAATCCCCGGTTACCGGCATGCCACTGGAAAGCCCAGCGGCTAAATTACTGGCACCCAGGCCCACAAGTTCCTGATTGGGAGAGATGCGCTGGCGCCGCTTAGCAGCCAACATCTGGCCCATGGAGACCGACTCCACAAAGCCGACCAGGCTAATCAGTAGCGCTGGGATTAGCAGTGCCCGCCATAGCGAATAGTCAGCCCAGGGAAAACTAAACGCAGGTAACCCCCAGAATTTGCCCCACCACGTCGACGCCTCTATCGGCCAACTGCCAATGCCAGGTCACCAGGGTGGTAATTACGACGGCAAACACCGGCCCCGCTTTAGCGATCAAGTCCGCTAGGGTGCTTGGCAGGCCCATTCTGATCAGGGTGGCTTTACCATAGCGGCGCATAGCGATTAAAAACAGTAGGGTTCCACCGCCGATCAGTAAAGTGGCTACGTTAAAGGTGTCTAAATTGGGTACCAGCGTGATAAAGCGCTCTACCAGGGTAAAGCCACTGCTCTCAACCCCTAGCAAACTGCCAAGTTGGCTAGCGGCGATCAAAATGCCCGATGCCGTCAAGAAACCGGAGATAACCGGGTGGCTCAGGAAATTGCTGAAAAACCCATTTTCAGCAATCCCATTATCACCAGCATGCCGCCGGAAAGCAGCGACAGAATCAGCGCTGCCTGCAAATAAGTCTCGGTGCCCGTGGCGGCTACCGAGGAGAGCGCAGCACCGGTCATTAGTGCGATAATCGCCACCGGCCCAACGGCAAGGGTTTTACTGGTACCAAACAGCGTGTAGACAAGCTGCGGCAGGATGCTGGCGTAGAGACCCACCACCGCGGGTAGCCCGGCTAGCAGCGCATAGGCCAACGATTGGGGAATGACCATCACGGTGACGATCAAGCCCGCCAAAAGGTCGGCCCCCAATAGGCGTTTATGGTAGTGGGGGAGCCAAGTCAGAATCGGCAAATAGCGCTTTAGCATGGATTCCATGTGTTGTAGAAATGGCAGAATAGAGAGTAAGGGATATTCCCATTTATTGCAGTGCTTATATTCATTTGCACTGCGCTAACCTAATGATGACCAAGCGCTTATAGGCCTTCGGTCTTCCCCCAAAGTGCTACTTCTTTCATCAGCGTAACACGTTAAGCTTAGCCGCAAAGAGGAGTTAAGCCCCCTCTAATAAGGGTTTCGATACTCAATAACGTCAATAAAAGAGTACTGCTCATGCGCTTACTGCGATTGTTAGTTCCGGTGCTATTCGTGGCGCTGTCTATAGGGCTTGCTGCACAAGGCGGCCACTGGCGTTATTTGGCGCTCTTTTTTTCCGCACTGGGGGTGGCGCAGTGCTACTCAATGCGCTGGAAGGTGTGTACCGAGCCGACCAGCGTCGCCTTGAGCAGCGTCAGCGTGGTTTTAAACCGCTGCGCGATTACCGCTCGCTACGTGCCATGGCCTACCGGTTGATGAACCGCGCCAGTAGCACTGCGATTGCCTCGGCAGAAGTGTCGCACTATGCCGACCTGATGGATCAGCGTCTTTCCAAGCAAGAGGCCATGGCCCGTGAGGCTTCATCGAGCATGACGGCGATTAATGCGGCCATTATGCAGGTCAGCGCCAGCGCCAGCCAGGTGGCGGCACTGGCAGAGAGCGCCCGGGAGGCCAGCCATCACAACCATGCCGAGCTGGACGATATTATCCAGGACATGAGCGACGTTGCCGAACGCTCCAACCAAGCGCTGGAAATGCTCACAGCGCTGAACGATAAAATAGAGCGCGTGCGCAACGTTACCTCCATGATTGAGGGTATCGCCGAACAGACCCATTTGCTGTCGCTCAATGCCTCAATTGAAGCGGCCCGAGCGGGTGAGCATGGACGTGGCTTTGCCGTGGTTGCTGGCGAAGTGCGTAATCTAGCACTCAAGACCTCTACCGCGACGCAAAGTGTCGATGAGCTGGTTAAGGATATGCATCAGAGCGGCCAGTCGGTAGTCGACACCATTGGTGACTTAATGTCCCGTATCAGCGAGCGCTCCAAGGGGCTGCAAGTGGTCGGCAACAGCCTGGGGACGATGACCCAAGAGTTCGATCAGGTGCAGAGCGAAATTACCCGGGTTGCCGATGCAATGGAAAACACCCGCCAGCATAGCCAAACCGTGGCGGACAGCCTGAGCCAGCTGGAAGATGATGTAGATGAAGGCAACCGCAATATGCACGATCTGGCTGAGCAGGCCAGAGCATTGATGGAGGCGGCGGAAGGCGTCGACGGTGAACTGGCGCAGCAGCATTTAGAGGGACGCCACCAGCAGGTGTTCCACGCTGCACGATCAACCGCCGACAAGTTGGGTAAGCTGCTGGAGAAGGCGATCGCCAGCGGGGAGCTTTCAGGCACCCACCTGTTCCAGCCTCACTATGAGCAGATTCCCGGTACCCAGCCGCCACAATATAAAACCGGTTTTGACAGCTTTACCGATCGCTATCTGCCCGAACTGCAGGAGCCTTTACTCACTCAGCTGAATTTAAGTTATGCCATTGCCTGTGACCGTAATGGCTATGTACCGACCCATAACAAAGCAGTGAGCCTCGCGCCAACCGGTGACTACGCCCACGATTTAAAATTCTGTCGCAATAAACGGATTTTCGATGATCCGACCGGCAGCCGCTGTGGTGCTCATGAAAAGCCGCTGCTGCTACAAACCTACAAGCGCGATACCGGGGAGATCATGCATGACCTCTCAGTCCCGGTGTATGTACAGGGTAAGCATTGGGGCGGCTTCCGGGTCGGCTATCAGCCTGAACGGGACAACGCTTCGAACCCAATGCTTAAAGCTACTGCCGATGCTAGTGCATCATCGCCGCTGGCACTAACTGGCCGCAGCGTAGCGCGGGCGTGATACCACGCCGACCAGGAATAAAGCGCGAGCCCGATCCAAATAAGCACAAACGTTGCTAGCTGTATAACGCCCAGGGGCTCGCCGAACACGGTTAAGGCAATCAGAAACTGAATGCTGGGGTTGATGTACATCAAAAGCCCAGGGTCGCCAAACGCAACCGGCGTGCCGCGCCGGCAAAGGCCATTAACGGCAGCGCGGTCAAAACGCCACTGGCGATCAGCAGGCCAGTCGAGGATGAATCCTGTAGAAAGTGCGAGCTGCCGTTCCAGCTTAACCATGCCAAGGCGATCAGAGCGAGGGGGAATAGCAACAGGGTTTCTACAAACAGTCCGGATAAGCCGTCCAGCGGCACCTGCTTACGAAACAGACCATAACTGCCGAAGCTTAGCGCCAGCAGCAGACTAATCCAGGGCAGCTCGCCAAGCATCACAAACTGCGCTGCGATGGCAACGCTGGCCAAGCACAAGGCGACCAGCTGTAGCTTGGCCATCACTTCCCGCAATACCAGCATGCCTAGCGCGACGTTCACTAAAGGCGTTAAGAAGTAGCCTAGACTGGCCTGCAATACCTGCTTCGACTCCACCGCATAAATATAGATGCCCCAGTTAAACCCGATCAATAGCGCGCAGGCCAGCACCCGACCAAGCCGTTTGGGTTCGCCCAATGCAGTGACCACCGGAGGCCAGCGCCGCAGAAGGGTAATCAAACCAACCAGAAACAGACACGCCCAAATGATGCGGTGAATCAAGATTTCAAAGGCGGGAACGCCGTCGAATAGGGCAAAAATAGCGGAAAGCAGCCCCACATGATGTAGGCGGTCAGCCCAAACATAACGCCTTTGACGGCAGCAGGATCGCGTGTTGGAGTAGGAAGCATAGCAGCCTCATTATTTAAAGATGCTAATCTAGCATAAACGTTGCCTTGAGACTGACGAATTGGAGGTGTTAAGTGAGTCAACTTAGGAACACGCTAGTGCAGTGCGATCTGCGCTGGGAAGACCCCAGGCCAACCACGCCCATCTTGAAAAGTTGCTGGGCGAGCTGGATAGCCGCGATACGGATCTTATTGTATTACCTGAGATGTTTGCCACGGGCTTTACCATGAACTCCCGCGAAATGGCCCAGCCAATGGCAGAGAGCCAAAGCGTTGCCTGGCTACAGGCCCAAGCGAAGGCACGCAACTGCGTGATGACCGGCAGCGTGGCGATCGAAGAGGGCGGCGAGTTTTATAACCGGCTAATTTGGGCAACGCCGGAGGGGGAGTTAACCCACTACGACAAGCGCCATCTATTTCGTATGGCTGGCGAGCATGAGCGCTACGGCATGGGCAGTGAGCGCAAGGTGGTAGAGCTTAACGGCTTCAAGCTGCTGCTGAGCGTTTGCTACGACCTGCGTTTTCCGGTCTGGATGCGCCAGCAGCCAGCAGAGGGAGAAGCATTTCGAGTATGATGCGCTGCTGTGTATCGCCAACTGGCCAGCACCCCGTCGTCACCCTTGGCGCACGCTGCTGCAGGCCCGTGCGGTCGAGAACCTAAGCTATGTCATTGGCGTAAACCGCGTTGGAGAAGATGCCAAAGGGCTTGCCTATAGTGGCGATTCCCTGTTGGTGGACTTCAAAGGCGAACCGCTGATTGATCAACCTGCCCATACCCCGTTTATAGAAACGGGCACGCTGGATAAAACTGCCCTTGATGCTTTTCGTGAAAAATTCCCTGCCTGGCAAGATGCCGACCACTTTCAACTGCTGTCAGGAGTGGGTTAATGATGCGCCTTGATCGCTTTTTGAGTGAAACCACGCCGTTAACCCGTAGCCTGGCTAAGCGGGCACTCAAAAATGGTGAGGTAACCCTCAACGGCGAGCCGATCAAGCAGTCGGCGACCCAGATCGATACCGATAACGATGTGGTGGTGCTCAACGGCGAGCGGTTGGCGCTGGTTGGCTTGCGCTACATTATGCTGCACAAGCCGGTCGATGTTGAGTGCAATGCCCGCCGCGGACTCTATCAGCGCGCGATAGACCTGATTGATCTGCCCAAAGCCGATCGGTTACAGCCGGTAGGGCGGTTGGATGTGGATACCACGGGACTGCTGCTGTTAACCGATGATGGCCAGTGGTCGCATCGTGTCACCTCGCCGCGCCATCGCTGCGCCAAGGTGTATATCGCTGAACTCGCGGAGCCTGTCGAAGGTGCCGCCGCCGAGTGGGCGATTGGCCAAGTGGCCGAGGGCATTATGCTGGATGGGGAAGAGACGCCGACGCAGCCCGCAACGTTGCGGTTTTTATCGCCCAGCCAGGCGGAGTTGACCATTACTGAAGGGCGCTACCATCAGGTGAAGCGGATGTTTGCTGCCTTGGGCAACCATGTGAATTCGCTGCACCGCAGCTCCATCGGGTACTTAGCCTTGGATGCCAACTTGGCGCCCGGTGAATGGCGAGAATTAACCGCCGATGAAATCGCGCTTTTCTGAGTCATGAGTTAACGCTTTAGCCGCTTCCTACTATGGCAAGCGGCTTTATTTTGCTGCTATTTTATACCGTTATCTTGTAGGCTGGATCAAACTATTGCTAAATTTGAGTGCTCACAGAATAGAAGAGTTACCAGCTGCCTTCCGCCAGAGCAGTTAGCAGCATGCGGCTTTTTAAGGGATTAAGTGCGCAGCGGCAATCAGTGCTTGGGTGTAGGCGTGCTGTGGCGCTGAAAGAACCTCCAGGCAGGGGCCCTGTTCGACCACTTCGCCATCCTTGAGCACGATAATACGGTGGGCCATGGCGCGGACGACGGCGAGGTCATGGCTAATAAACAGATAACTCAGCTGGCGGCGCACCTGTAGATCGCGCAACAGGGCGACCAGCTGTTTCTGGACGGTGCGATCTAACGCCGAGGTTGGCTCATCCAGCACCAGCAGTTCTGGCTCTAAGATGATTGCCCTTGCCACGGCAATGCGCTGGCGCTGACCGCCGGAGAACTCATGTGGGTAGCGCGCGGCACAGCTCTCGGGCAAACCTACTTCGTGCAGCGTTTGCTTGACCCGCTGGGCGACTTCTTCAGTGGTGAGATGGGGGTAGTGAAAGCGCAAACCCTCACTGACGATATCAAACACCGGCATACGGGGTGAAAGGGCGCCATAAGGGTCTTGGAATACCATCTGTAGGCGATGCCGGTGACGGCGTAACGCATCGCCGGTTAGGGCGCTGAGTTTATCACTGCCCAGCGTCACATCGCCTTGACTGGTGACCAGCCGCATGACCGCTGACGCCAGCGTGGTTTTACCCGAGCCGGACTCACCGACAATGCCCAGGGTTTCTCCCGGCGCAATGTGGAAATCAGTGGGTTGGAGCGCCACGAAAGCGGGCGGCTGGCGCTTGAACAAGCTGGTTTTAGGCCGCTTGAAACTGACGCTCAACTGACGCGCTGTCAGTAGCGGCGCTTTTGCTCAATATCCTGGGGCCTCCCTTCCGGTTCTGCGGCTAGCAGCGCCTTCGTGTAATCGCTTTGGGGATGCTGAAAGACCTGCTCCACCGGGCCGATCTCCTGGATGCGGCCCTGATACATGACGCAGATACGATCCGCATAACGGCGCACCAGGTTCAAGTCGTGGCTGATAAACAGCATGCCCATGCCATGGTGATCGCGCAGTTCACGCAGTAGAGCCAGAATCTCTTGCTGTACCGTGACGTCCAGTGCGGTGGTGGGCTCATCGGCAATGAGTAGTGAGGGGTTGTTGGCGATCGCCATGGCAATCATCACCCGCTGGCGCTGCCCACCCGAGAGCTGGTGAGGCCAGGCATCCAGCAGTTCGTCCGGGCGCGGCAGTTTTACTTGTTCCAGCAGATCTTTGCTGCGCTTACGGGCCGCCTGGCCGCGCAGCCCTTGATGCAGCCGCAAGGCCTCACCAATCTGCTTGCCCACCCGATGCAGGGGGTTGAGCGAGGTCATCGGCTCCTGGAAGATAAAACCGACGCGATTGCCACGCACCGTGTTCCACTCAGTTTCCGTTAACGTGGCCAGATTGGTATCACCTAGCCAGCGTTCGCCTTTAACGCTGGCATTACTGGGCAGCAGATTCACCATGCCCAACGCCGATACCGATTTACCCGAGCCGGACTCGCCGACAATGGCCAGGGTTTCACCGGCTTGGAGGGTGAGTGAGTGAGTGAACCACCGGGGTGTTATCAAAGGTGACATCAAGGTGTTCAATGCGCAGCAGGGGATTAGGCATGCTGACTCTCCTGGGCTGGGCCTGCTTGGCGCTGTTGGACGTGGCGTGGATCAAAGGCGTCGCGCAAGCCCTCGCCGATAAAGACCAGCAGTGACAGCATGATCGCCAGGGTCATAAACGCTGTGATGCCCAGCCAAGGGGCATGCAGGTTGTTTTGCCCTGGGCCGCTAGCTCACCGAGCGAGGGAGCACCTGGGGGCAGGCCGAAGCCGAGGAAATCCAGAGCGGTCAAGGTGCCAATAGCGCCGGTAAACAGAAACGGAATAAACGTCAGCGTGGCCACCATGGCATTGGGCAGCACATGACGCCACATGATCAGGCGTGACGGCAAGCCCATGGCTTTGGCCGCGCGTACATACTCAAATTGCGAGCGCGCAGAAACTCGGCTCGTACGATGTCGACCAGACCCAGCCATGAAAAGAGCAGCATAATCCCCAGCAACCACCAAAAACCCGGTTGTACAAAGCTGGCCAAAATAATCAGCAGGAACAGCACCGGTAAGCCGGACCAAATTTCAGTGAAGCGCTGACCGATTAAATCAATTTTTCCGCCAAAGTAGCCCTGTACACCGCCCACCACCACACCGACGACTAACGAGCCAGCTGTGAGCACCAGGGCAAAGGCGACCGAGAGTCGAAAGCCATAAATCACCCGTGCGGTCACATCCCGCCCTTGGTCATCGGTGCCTAGCCAGTGGCGGCTATCGGGCGGTGCTGGAGAAGGGCGGGTCATATTCATATCCAGGGTCTGGTATGAAAACGGAACGATGGGCCATAGCGCCCAGCCGTGATCTTCGATTTGTTGCTGAACAAAGGGATCCAGATAGTCCGTTCGGGTGGGTAGAAAGCCGTCAAACTCTGTTTCTGGGTATTCCACCAGCATGGGAAAGTACCACTGACCGTCGTACTGCATGATGATCGGTTTGTCGTTGGCTATTAGCTCGGCAAACAGGCTAAGGATAAATAGCGTGGCAAATAGCCAGAGTGACACCCGGGCACGACGATTGGCTTTGAAAGCCGCCAGTCGGCGGCGAGTGATCGGTGATAAACGTGACGCTAAAGAGGCCATTATCACGACTCCCGTGTCGAAAAATCGATACGCGGGTCGACCCACACGTAAGTCAAATCGGAAATCAGCTTGAGGATTAAGCCGATGACGGTATACAGGAAGAGGGTGCCGAATATCACCGGGTAATCCCGCTGCATGACCGCCTCAAAACCGAGCAGGCCCAGTCCATCCAGGGAGAAGATAACTTCGATGAGCAGCGCGCCGGTGAAGAAAATACCGATCATGGCAGAGGGCAGACCCGCAATAATAATCAGCATGGCGTTGCGAAATACATGGCCATAAAGCACGCGACGCTCGTCGGCACCTTTGGCGCGGGCGGTAATCACATACTGCTTGTGTATCTCATCGAGAAAGCTGTTTTTGGTCAGCATTGTCAGCGTGGCAAAGCTGCCAATCGAGGCGGCGATCACCGGCAGCGTGATATGCCAGAAGTAGTCTTTGACCTTGCCCCAGGCGGAAAGCTGGTCGAAGTCAGGTGAGGTCAAACCGCGTAAAGGAAATAAGTCCCAGTAGGTTCCCCCGGCAAACAGCACAATGAGCAGAATGGCAAACAGGAAACCCGGAATAGCATAGCCGACAATCACTAACCCCGACGACCAGACATCAAACCGGGAGCCGTGGCGCAGCGCCTTTTAACCCCTAACGGGATAGAGATGAAATACACCAGCAGGGTCGTCCAGAGCCCTAGCGAAATAGAAACTGGCAGCCGCTCAATCATCAGCTCGATGACCGGGCGGTCACGGAAGAAACTGGTACCAAAATCGAGGGTCAGGTAGTCCGCCATCATGCCGATAAAGCGCTCATGGGCGGGTTTGTCAAAACCAAACTGCTGCTCTAGCTGCTCGATAAAGCGCGGGTCAATGCCCCGGGCGCCCCGGGAGTCGTCGCTGACCTGAACATCGGCGCCGCCCATATCCAGACGAGTGCTGGCCATGGCGTTGGCGCCTTCAAAACGCGCCAACATTTGATCAATTGGCCCGCCCGGCGCCGCCTGAACAATTATAAAATTGAGAAGCATGATCCCGAAAAGGGTCGGAATCATGAGCATCAGTCGGCGTAAGGTATAACGGGCCACAGAGCACTCCGAGGTTTATGACGATGAAACCGTTGAGGATAAGCCGTTGCGATTAAGTTGTTGTCATCCAGCCAGCGTTAGCGGCCACGCTGACGGCGCTGCAGTTCTGCTTCACGGTCAGTGTCGACCCACCACGCATCCAGATCCATGGCATACTCTGGGAAAGGTTCGGGGTAGCCGAACTTATCCCAAATGGCGATTCGGGTCTCCCCAGAGTGGTAGTGGGGAATGACATAAAATCCCCAGCGCAGCACCCGATCCAGCGCGCGCGTGGCGGTATCCAGCTCTTCACGGCCACTAGCACTAATGATCTCCTCCACCAGTGCATCGACTGCCGGATGCGCCAGTGACATCCGGTTACGGCTTTGCGGTGCCTCGGCGGCGGCACTGGTCCAGAAGTCGCGCTGCTCATTGCCCGGATTGTTCGACTGCGGAAATGGCTGATCACTATGTCATAGTCGTAATTGCGCTGCCGGTTTAAATATTGATTAATATCAACGATACGCAGCGATGTCTGCACCCCAGGCGGGCCATGTTGCGCAGCATAGGTTGAACGACCCGTTCAAGGCCTGAGTCATAGAGCAGTACTTCGAGGCTTAACGGCCGTCCAGTCTCCTGATTGACTAGCACGCCGTCCTCAACGCGATAACCTGCATCACGGAGCAGGTCGAGCGCTTTGCGCAACCTCTCGCGCAAATCAGTGGGCTGCTCAATGGGCAGCGGCTCGGTAAAGAGGCGGTCAGAGCCGTGAGAGGCTATTAACGCTTCGCGGAAAGGCTCCAATAGTGCCAGCTCTTCTTCAGAAGGTAAGCCGGTGGCTTCCATTTCAGAGTTTTGGAAAAAGCTCTTGGTGCGCTGGTAAGTGCCGTAAAAAATATTGGTATTGAGCCACGGAAAATCAAAGGTCAGGCTCAGTGCTTCCCGCACTCTGGGATCCTGAAATTTCTCTTTACGCAGATTGAAGACAAACGCCTGCATCATGGAGGGGTTAACATCAGGCACTGTTAGCCGCTTAACCAAGCCCTCTTCATAGGCTGGAAAATTATAGCCAATCGCCCAGGTGGCGGCCCGGGCATCGGTACGGAAGTCCGTCAGCCCCGCTTTAAAGGCTTCCCAGGCGATATCGCGGTCACGGTAGTAGTCGTAAACGATGCGATCAATATTGTAACGACCAACGTTGACCGGCAAATCCTTACCCCAGTAATTCTCATCGCGCTGATAAACAATGCGCCGACCAGGGGCTACCTCGCTAATACGGTAGGGCCCGGAACCTGGGTGTGCGGCCAGCGTCGGCGAGGTGAAATCTCTGGGCTCCCAGTAATGGCGGGGAAGTATGGGCAGTTGGGCAACGATTAACGGCAGTTCCCGTGACTCGGTATCGTTAAAGGTAAAACGTACCTGATGCTCATTCAGGGCGATGGCTTCTTCTACCCCAGCGTAGTAGCTGGCGTAAAACGGATTACCCTCTTCGCGCAGCAAGTTAAGCGAGAACACCACATCGTAGGCGGTGACCGGTTCGCCATCCTGGAAGCGGGCTTCTGGCCGCAGGTCGAACTCAATCCACTCCCTTTCCGGGTCAAGGCGCACACCCTCTGCCAACAGGCCGTAAAGGCTAAAGGGCTCATTGGGGTTGCTGGCCATCAGAGTATCGTAAATTTGTGAGATGCCGGTTACCGGCGTGCCACGAATGATAAACGGATTGGTCGAGTCAAAACTGCTCCCCACGGCGGTATGGGTGATGGTGCCGCCTTTGGGGGCCTGGGGATTTACATGGGGAAGTAGGGAAAGCCAGCCTCTAGGGCAGGGCTATCGTAAAGCGATAGCCCGTGAACTGTTTCAACCGGTACGCCATTGTTTGCGTCTGTATTTAGATCGCCCACCACGTTGTTAGCGCTAGAGGTGGTGATAGACGCATCACTGCTAGACGTCGACTCTGACGCTATCGTTTCTGAAGCCAGTATCGATGCGTTGAACAGTAGGCCACTGATGAGTAGAAGCGATTTCGCAAAAACAAACCACGCGGCATTGGAGACATCCCATGTGAACAAAGCCAATTAGTTGACCTGGTTTAACGCCCTGAAAGTGTCAGCAACTGGCCTGGTTGTAAAGCGCTGGGGCGGTCAATCGCATTCCAGCGGATAAGGTCTTGTTGATTGACATTATACCGGGCAGCAATCGCGGAGAGACTATCGCCTCTTTCAACGCGATGCGTATTGGCAGAGCTTATTTTGCGCTACCGCCTGATTACTTTCTGATGCCTGATTGCCACCCTGGGAAAGTTGCGCAAGCATCTGCGTATCCACTTCTTCAGGAACCAGCAGCGTCTGGGCACTACGAGGATCAATACTGCCATTCAGCAGGCCAGGGTTTAATTCGGCTAACGCGGTTTGGCTGACATCCAGCAGTTGGGAGGCTTCGGAGAGGGTCACCGCATGGGCCAGCTTAACTTTCGCGAACGCCGGATCAACCTGTATTTCCGGCAAGCTGACGCCGTACTCTTCAGGGGCATTAATGATCGTCGCGATGGCTTTTAGTTTGGGTACGTACTGCATGGTTTCATGGGGCAGTGAGAGATCCCAGTAGTCACCCTTCAAGCCTTGGCTTTGGGCTTGCCGCAAAGCGCGATTAACCGTTCCCGCTCCGGCGTTATAAGCGGCTAATGACAGCATCAGGTCGCCTTCGTACCACTGATCAGCCTGCATTTCCAGGTAGTCCAGCGCTGCCTCGGTGGAGGTTAAAACGTCTAACCGGCCATCGTAGTTACCATTGCGAACCAGGCCCAATGCATCACCGGTGCCAGGCATAAACTGCCAAAGCCCAGCGGCACCGCGATGACTTCGCGCACCTGGGTCAAAGGAACTCTCTACGAAAGGAATGAGGGCGACTTCCCCGGGTAGACCGCGTTCGCTAACCTGTTGGGTAATCCAGGCAAGCCAGGGCGTGGCGCGTTCGGTGATGGTGGCAATGTTGTCGGGGCTGGACAGGTAGTACTCAATCCACTCGTCTACCCGTGCTTGGGCCTCGGCTGGTAGTGGCTTCTCCTGCCACTGAAAACTCTTACGCAGCGTCGTCCAGGCGTCTTGGGGTTCTAGCTCCAGCGCCTCCCAAAAATGGATTTGAAACGGGGTGGGGTGAGGGTTTTGTGGCGTCTACTGATGTACTTGTTGCAGCAGTAGATCCTTCATAAGCTGTAGCAGAGGCTTGAGAGCTTGCCGCAGCGGCTAACATTAGGCCCATAATTACGGTACTGCCAGCGCTCAGCATTAAGCGCTGGCGAATCGTTCGATAGGTCATAGTTGCATTCGTTTGGTTTCGATAGCGTTCTTAAAACGGTTCTTCCACTCACGTAGAGTGGTGAACGTTGCGAGGTCGTCATTATTAACACCCTGGGTACCTGCCGCTTGGCGCACGCTATCAGTGCCCACGCGGAGGTAGGGATTAATTTTCAGCTCGCGTCCTATCGTGCTGGGTAAGGTGGGGCGATCCAATGCCCGCGCCTTTTCACACTCCTGCAAGGCGTGTTTGACGTCTTCGTTTTCAGGATCCGCAGCACGGGCAAACGTTAGGTTTGCCTGAGTGTACTCATGAGCTGCAAAGACCAGTGTATCTTCAGGGAGTTCCGCAAATTTTTCAGTGACGTGTACATTTGCTCAGGCGTACCTTCGAATAAACGACCGCAGCCTGCGCAAAAAAGGGTGTCACCGCAGAACAGCAGTGCAGGGATACCCGCTGTGAAGTAGCTGATATGATCCAGCGTATGGCCGGGGGTCGCTATGACGTCAAACAAACGGCCCATAATGCGTACTTCGTCGCCGTCACCCACGTGTTCATCAATGCCTTCAATCTCAGGATTGGCTGGGCCAATCACATGCGGGGCGTAGCGTTTAATTAATTCCGCTAAACCACCGGTATGATCATGGTGATGGTGGGTAATCAGGATGCAACTGAGGGTTAGCGACTCACGTTCGAGAAACTCGATCACCGGGGCAGCTTCACCGGGATCCACCACACAAACACTTTGACTGGTATCTTGTCTTAATAGCCAAATATAGTTGTCGCTAAGGGCGGGGATCGGTGTCACGCTCATCATCGGCGAGATCCTTTAAGTTACGAAAAAACACATCAAACATTGCGCTTATTAGCGCTAAATCGGTGCGTAAAAGGCGTTAAAAAGCCGTTACTGTGGAGGGAAGCGCTGTTCATGTCAAATTCGACGACGGCCACGACACTGGCTAAGCGCTTACAAAGTAGCCAGCCTTATTGGCAAACAGAGGCGGGGCGTTCGCTTTGGGAAACCCAGCGCGCCTGCTTAGGGCCCGTGGTGGAATCACGTGTGGGCGGCCATAGCCTGGAGATGAGCATGGGGCCGGCGCTGATGACCATGTCGGCTGTTGCGCACCCTATACGCTGGTCGCCTACGCTTCAGCTAGCCGAAAACGAGAGCACCTTGGTATGCCCACCGGATCAGCTCGCGCTGCCCGATCGTTGCCTGGATGTGATGGTCATTCACCACTGGCTTGAGTACTTAACCGATGCCCACTTCGCTCTGCAAGAGGCCGCAAGGGTGACCGCGGACAACGGCATATTGGTGCTGTTTGGCTTTAACCCAATAGGTGTAAGCGGTCTTGCCCGGCAGCTGCGCAAGCATCAGCAGACGTTTCCCTGGAGCGGAACCTGGCGCTCCGCAAGTCGTCTGCGCGATTGGTTGGCGTTTGTCGACTTTGAGGTGGAGCGGGTAGACTATTGCTGCTTTCGAGGGCGAATGAGCGCCAAGTGCGGAGAGTATTGGGAGTCGTTAGGGCGGCGGCATAATCTGCCGCTGGGCGAAAGTTATATGATTCAGGCGCGTCGTCAGCAGCGCCAAGCGCCGGTGCAGCGCTTGAAATTTGGCTTGAAGGCGCCAGCGTCCCCGGCGTCGCTGGGGGTTACCCGCTCTGGCTCATCCGCCCACTATCAATCCCGTCAAGCACCTGCAACGCATCAGGATCAAGCACGGCAAACTGATTTACAGAAATCTGTTTTACACAAACCTGTTCTACACAAACCAGGGGATCAAGAGATTGACTAAAGAGGCGGCCGGACATCTACCTCGGGTAACGGTGTATACCGATGGGGCTTGTAGAGGCAATCCAGGCCCCGGCGGGTGGGGCGTCGTGCTGGCGAGTGGCGAGCATGAGAAAACCTTGAAAGGCTATGAGGCCGAGACCACTAATAATCGCATGGAGTTAATGGCTGCGATTATGGCGCTACGCACGCTCAATACCCCTTGCGAAGTGGCGCTCTGGACGGACTCTCAGTATGTTCGCCAGGGCATCACCCAGTGGATTCATAACTGGATCAAGCGTGGCTGGAAAACCGCTGCCAAGCAGCCGGTCAAAAATGCCGAGCTGTGGAAGACCCTCCACGAAGAGACCCAGCGCCACCAAGTCGAGTGGCACTGGGTGAAAGGGCATAGCGGTCATCCAGGCAATGAGCGTGCCGATGCGTTAGCCAACGAAGCGATTGATGAGCACCAGAAGAGGAGAGCATGATGCGTCAGGTGATCTTGGATACGGAAACCACGGGCATCGACCCAAAAGAGGGACATCGGCTGGTCGAAATTGGTGCTATCGAGATGGTTAATCGACGCTTCACTGGTCGCACTTATCACCAATACATCAATCCTGAGCGGCACATCGACGCCGAAGTCGTCGCCGTTCACGGGATTGATGACGCCAGAGTCGCTAACGAGCCGGTTTTCGCGGCCATTGCCGATGAGTTTTGGGCATTTATCGAAGGTGCCGAGCTTGTGATTCATAACGCCCCTTTCGATGTGGGCTTTATTGATCACGAGCTGAGCATGTTGAATCAGCAGCGAAAATCCCCTGTCTTGGGGCCGGTTAGAGATCATTGCGGCGTATTGGATACGCTGACCATGGCGCGCAAGATGCACCCTGGCCAACGCAACAGCCTGGATGCCTTATGCAAGCGCTATGATATCGACAACGGCCACCGGGTATTGCACGGCGCACTGTTAGACTCGGAGATCCTGGCCGAGGTCTACCTGGCGATGACCGGTGGGCAAACCGCGCTGACCTTGGACGCGGCCACCGCAGCGGAGCAGGAGCAGGCGGATACCTCCAATGAGGGGATGTCAATTCAGCGTCTCTCTTTAACGCCCGGCCAGCTGCGCGTGGTGCGCCCAACCGACGCAGAACGCGCCGCCCATAAGGCCAAGTGCGAAGCGCATCAATTGAACTGGTTTGAAGGTGCGGCCAGCGATGCTTAGGCGAGAAATACCCCATCACGAACAAGCCGGTAGGGTTATTCGACTGTCGCGTAGCCTGTTGGCACCCGCACCCTTAAACGGTAGTGAAGAGCTCACCCGCTGCAGCCTTATCAACCTTGGACAGAGCAGATGCAGCCGCTCTGCTACTGGAATGATGAGCCGGTGGCGCTGCTTGTGGAACCCCAGGCCGGTAGTGGTTGGATTGATGGTCGCCAATGGATGAGTGAACTTTCTACCGCCTGGTTTAGCCTGCTCTCCACAGCGCTGCAGGTGGGGGCTTGGTTAGAGAACCATCGCTTCTGCGGTCGCTGTGGCGCACCGGCTACCAAGCTTACGGCGGAGTTCGCTATGCATTGCCACGCCTGCGGGCATCGCAACTATCCGCGTATTTCACCGTGTATTATTACCTTGGTGACCAGTGGGGAAGCCATGCTGCTCGCCCGCAGTCCGCGCTTTCCACCGGGGCGCTACTCCACCTTGGCGGGTTTTATCGAGCCGGGGAGTCAGCGGAAGAGGCGGTGCATCGCGAGGTATTCGAGGAAGTGGGCGTACATATCGACCAACTGCGCTATTACCAGAGTCAGGCGTGGCCATTCCCGCACTCGTTGATGTTTGGTTATTTCGCTGAGGCCACCACCCGGCGCATTCGCATCGACGGGGTGGAGATTAGCGATGCGGCGTGGTTTTCACCCCGACAATTGCCCTCTCTACCGCCGCCGTACTCCATATCTCGCGAACTGATCGAAACCCACTTGGCACGCTGGCGCGAAGAGTGAATGGCGCCGCGTGCCGAGATAATGATTATTCGCTAGGGAATAAGCTCGTCAGCTTAGTGGCCAGCATGACATTGCCGGTCGCTTTTAGCTTGCCGGTCATAAAGGCCGTCATGCCATTGATCTCGCCGCTCATAATGCCTTTTAGCGTATCGGTGGTTAGGCTTAAGCTGACAGAGGGATCGTCGTGCTCACCCTCTTGTACGTCCAATGTGCCATCCTGGATGTTTAAGTAGTAGCTGCCCGCATCGGTAAAGTGAAACTGGAAAACCTCATTCATGCCCTTTGCCGCTTCCGGATTGAAACGTGCTTTTAGCTTCTCAAGGGTGTTGTTAGACATAACATATCTCTCAATTAAGTAGATGGAGCTCAAGTAGTTCAGGCTAAGGCTAGCGACCGCTACTCAAATAAACAATCGTTAAGGCAAGCGAGGTTATTTCATACGTGCGTTCCAATCAAGCACTGTAGGCGCACCCTGCACAGGTATATGTCAACGTACTGGTCATAAAGGAATCAATCCTCTAATGGAGAACGTCAATGAGTGAATGGGTAGCAGAAATAGGCACCTTTGTTGTGCAAACCACCATCGTGATGGCGCTGATAGGCATTGGCCTGCTGCTGATGGCGCGAACCAGGCAAGATAAAGAGAGCGAACTGAAGCTCACAGTCGAGCCACTTAACGATCAGCGCCGCCGTCGCGGGCGGCGTTTGCGGTTAACCGCCACGCTCCCTGGGGCACGTAAAAAACTGCTAAAACTATTTCGCAACGAAGATAAAAAGCGCCAGAAGGGGCATAAATCTGAGCAGGACGCTGCTTTAGCCTCACGCGTTTGGGTGCTCGATTTTCACGGCGATCTGAAAGCCTCACAAACCGAGCATTTTGCCCAAGAAGTATCCGCTATTATCGACGTCGCCGCTAAAGATGATGAAGTTGTGGTGCGGCTTGAGTCCGCGGGTGGCCTGGTGCATGCCTATGGGTTGGCGGCGGCGCAGTTAGACCGGCTGCGCACGGCGGGGCTAAACACAACCGTGTGTATCGATAAGGTGGCGGCCAGCGGTGGTTACCTGATGGCCTGCACCGCGCAACATATTAAGGCGGCGCCCTTTGCAGTGATTGGCTCCATCGGCGTGGTGGCGCAAGTGCCCAATATTCACCGTCTGCTTAAGCGCCACGATGTTGATGTCGAACTGCTGACCGCCGGTAAATACAAGCGTACCTTAACCGTGCTGGGTGAAAATACCGAAGAGGGCAAAGCAAAGTTCTTGGAGGACTTGGAGAATACTCACCGCTTGTTTAAACGCTATGTGGCAGAGCGGCGCCCCTCCATGGATATCGACACCCTGGCCACGGGGAGATTTGGTACGGCAGCGAAGCACTGCCCTTCAGCTGGTCGACAGCGTGGGTACCAGCGAAGCCTATTTGGTAGAGCGCATGGCCGAAGCGCAAGTATTAACCGTCAAGCTGGAAGCACCTAAAACCGTCAGCCGTAAGCTGGGATTGGCCATATCGGAAGGCGTCGAGAAAGCCGCGCTGAAAGCGCTGGGGCTAATCGACGCCGCTGGGTAGCGGCGCTGAGCCTAAACCTCACATCGTTATGCAGCGTAATGATGCGCCAAGGTCGCAATGACGGCCTTGGCGCTTTCACTGCTTAACGAGTAGTAAATCGTTTGTGACTCCCGGCGTGTATCGACGAGTTCATCACGCCGCAAAATAGCCAGATGTTGAGAAAGCGCCGACTGGCTTAACGCAAGCTGTTGATTAATTTGCGTGACTGACAGCTCTTTCTCGGCAAGCAGGCAGAGTATTTGCAGCCGTTTCTCGTTGGCTAACGCTTTGAGCAGGTTGGTTCCCGCTTCAATCGCGCGACAGTTATGTTCAAGCAGGCGTGTAGCGGCGCTTGTAGAAGCAGACATAATGATCTCCTTGCCTACACTGTTACATCAGCGTTTTATAAGCATTGTTTTAGAGGCGTGTTTTAAAGGCATCGTTGTACGTTGTCGAGGCATCGTCGCATCGCGAGGATCAAGTTGTTTAATGATCAGTAATTTAGCGAGTTTTGTCCAAGCCGCTGTTTAACGATTAATCAATGGTAGTTTCTCGCCATCTTGTCGACAATGTTTTGTTCTGTCTACCGCTTTGGTCGCTATTTAGCCCATAGTATGAGGGTAGAGTGTCGGTTTTATTTATACAGTGTCAACAATCCTTCTTCACCGTTACTACAAAAAAGATAGGGACACCATGAGCCGCTACCAACACACCTTCCAACGCTCCATCGAATACCCTGAATCGTTCTGGGCCGAGCAGGCCAAACGTATTCCCTGGTACACGCCGCCTCAAACCATCCTCAGCTACGACGGGCAGAGCCCTGGGACAGCGCATGCCCGTTGGTTTAGCGACGGTGAAATGAACCTTAGCTACGCTGCACTGGATTATCATGTCGACAATGGGCGCGGTGATCAGGCGGCAATTTTCTGGGATTCGCCTGCCGCACAGGCTAAGCAGACCATCAGCTACCGCGAAATGCGCGATAAAGTGGCGTATTTCGCAGGGGCGCTGGCGCAGTTGGGCGTTACCAAAGGCGATCGTGTGGTGATCTATATGCCGATGATCCCCGAAGCCCTGGTGGCCATGTACGCCTGCGCCCGGCTTGGCGCTATTCACTCGGTGGTCTTTGGTGGCTTCGCCCCCATGAGCTGGCGGCGCGGATTGAAGATGCTGAGCCTAAAGTGGTGGTGGCCGCTTCCTGTGGTATCGAATTAGGCAAAGTGTTGCCCTATAAGCCGATGGTAGACCAAGCCGTCGAATTAAGCGCTCATAAGCCGGATGCCTGCGTGGTCTATCAGCGTGAAGCGCACCGGGCTGAATTGGGGGCAGGCGATCATGATTGGGAAGCGCTGGTAGCAAAAGCGCCATTTGCTGAGTGCGTACCGGTGAAGGGCACCCACCCGCTATACATCCTCTATACCTCAGGCACCACCGGAAAGCCCAAAGGCGTGATGCGCGATACCGGCGGCTATGCGGTGGCGCTGGCCTATTCGATGCAGGCGATCTACGCCATGGAGCCCGGTGAAGTGTTCTTTACCGCTTCGGATGTGGGCTGGGTCGTTGGCCACTCCTACATTGTTTACGCCCCCTTGCTAGTGGGTTGCACCACAGTGGTATACGAGGGCAAGCCGGTAAAAACCCCCGATGCGGGCAGCTTCTGGCGGTTAATTGAGGAGTATCGGGTAAAGAGTTTCTTCACCGCGCCCACGGCGTTTCGCGCGATTAAGAAAGAGGATCCCGATGCCAAACTGCTACAGAGCTACGATATCAGTAGCCTAAAGCACCTTTACGTAGCTGGCGAGCGCCTCGATCCACCCACGTTTCACTGGCTGGATGACCTTCTGGACGTGCCGGTGATTGACCACTGGTGGCAAACTGAAACCGGCTGGCCTATCGCCGCCAACTTGCCTGGCATTGAACCTATGCCGACCAAGGCGGGGTCTGCGACCTTTCCCGTTCCCGGCTTCAATGTACAAGTGCTCAATCGCGATGGCGAACAGGCAAAACCCATGGAGCAGGGCAGTGTGGTGATCAAACAGCCCATGCCGCCAGGCTGCTTGACCGGCGTGTGGCGCGACGAGAAGCGCTTTCATAGCGCCTATATGGCGGCATTTCCCGGCTACTATTTAACCGGTGACGGCGGTTATTTTGATGAGCAGGGCTATCTGTTCATTATGGGTCGCACCGATGACGTCATTAACGTGGCAGGGCACAGGCTCTCCACCGGTGAAATGGAAGAGGTGGTGGGTGCTCACCCTGCGGTGGCCGAGTGTGCGGTGATTGGGATTCATGACGACCTTAAAGGGCAACTGCCGATTGGCCTGGTGATCCCCAAAGATGGCTTTAATGGCGATGAAGCGACGCTTGAGGCCGAACTGATTGCCCGGGTTCGCGAGCATATTGGCCCGATTGCCTGCTTCAAACAGGTGTTAGTGGTCGACCGATTACCCAAAACACGCTCGGGTAAGATTCTCCGCAAGCTGCTGCGTACGATTGCCGACGGCAAAGAGTTTGCTATTCCCTCCACCATCGACGATCCCACCAGCCTGATGGATGTTCACGCCGCCATGCGCGAACGCTCGGTAGGCGCTGCGGACAAAGCCACACCACTGGATTGATGCGTCTAAATTAGCCAAGTGCGAGGGCAGGTTGAAGCGAGGGTCTTTCGCCATGGCCGGGCAGGTTGAAGCGAGGGTCTTTCGCCATGGCCGGAAAGTGTTCCCGACAATTCCGGCATTTCCGCCATCCATGGCGGTCAGATGGCGAAAGTAGCGCCCAAGGATGGGTTCACAGCGCCCTCGCGGAAACCTGCCCTCGCCACGAGTGGATACAGATTGGGCTTTCATTGCTTGGCTTTTAATATCATTCAGAAGCCGTATAATGCGCTCCCCAGACTGGCGTACTGTTTTGTTATAAGCTGACCGACTGCGCTTACTACCCCGAGGGTTCCCTAACCCCTCTTCTCTATTAAAAAAAGGTCTACCCGCATGTTTGCATTGAGTGAGACTCAGCACCGCCGTTGCCTACTGGTGATGGTGGCTTTCCATATCGGCATTATTGCCGCCAGTAACTATCTCGTTCAGCTACCGTTTACGCTGTTTGGTTTTCATACCACCTGGGGCGCGTTTAGCTTTCCATTTATCTTTCTAGCCACCGATCTAACGGTACGTCTGTTTGGTAAAGGGCCGGCGCGATCGATTATTCTGCGCGTTATGTTCCCCGCGCTGCTGGTCTCCTATGTGGTATCAGTGGTGTTTCCCCGCGGCAGCTTTGCCGGCATTGAGGCACTTTCAGAGTGGAATCTGTTTGTCGCCCGTATCGCCCTCGCCAGCTTCCTGGCCTATGTGATTGGCCAACTGCTGGACGTTCAAGTGTTTGACCGCTTGCGCCAGTGGGCATGGTGGGTGGCGCCCGTTTGCTCAACGGTGCTGGGCAATCTGGCTGACACCTTTGCATTCTTCTCGGCGGCGTTCTATAACAGCCCAGACCCGTTTATGGCTGCCAACTGGGTGGAAATTGCCGCCGTTGACTATGCGATCAAGCTCGCTATCAGCCTACTGTTTTTCCTTCCGCTGTATGGCTTGCTGCTTGCCTGGCTAACGCGCCGCTTGGTGGTTTGGACAGGCCAGGTGGATGCCGAGCCCCGCACGGCGTAATCGCGTAAATACACAGAGTTCGCAAGGCTGAGGAGCTAGCATGACTGACGTTGCCACCGTTGATCTCCACTTTATCGATATGCCCGCCGAAGAAGCCGCGGCGGATGCCACCCGCTGGTAGTGATTCATGGCTTGCTGGGCAGTGCCGATAATTGGCGTTCGCACTTGAAAGTGTGGCAGCGCAGCCGCCGGGTGATTGCGCTGGATCTGCGCAACCATGGCCGCTCGCCCCACGCAGAGGGAATGCGTTACGCCACCATGGCGGATGACGTGATTGCGCTATTGGACAAGCTCTCGATTAAACGTGCTCACGTGCTAGGCCACTCCATGGGCGGCAAAGTCGCGATCAGTCTGGCGCGCTTGGCGCCTGAGCGGGTGGCGTCGCTGATTGTGGCGGATATTGCCCCGGTGGCTTATGACCATGGTCACGATGATGTATTTGCAGCGCTTGAAAACGTTCGGAAAGGGCAGCCTAAAAACCGCCGAGAAGCGGACGATCTGCTGGCCGAGCACGTGGACTTCCGGCCCACGCGGCTGTTTTTGGCCACGAACCTCGTTCGTAACGATGATAACGTGATGGCGCTACGGGTAGGCTTAGACCAGATTCAGCGTGGCTATAGCGACATTATCGGCGTGCCGGATGGTGAACAGCCCTACGATGGTGCGACGCTGGTGCTGCGTGGCGGCGATTCCCACTACGTGGCTGACGATATGATCCCCGCGCTGCGTGAAGTGTTACCCCGCGCCCGGGTGGTAACGCTTAAAAATGCCGGCCACTGGCTACACGCCGACCAACCAGATGCCTTTCAGCAGGCGGTCGTGGCGTTCTTGGACGCCCAGTAGCTACGCTTGCAGTAGGTGAAGAGCAAGCTGTGCTGTATTTTCAGAGTGGCGTAATCGTCAAGCCGTGCTGCGCTGGGTAGCGCAAGAAGCGGTTCAAAATGCGGTAGCTATCCACATCGAAACTTGCCGGCGTTTCCGCCAGGGTTTGCGCTTTGTTAAGGCTTGACGCACTGCCCAGGTAACACCATTGGCGGACAACGTGCCAGGCGGGGGATGCACTACCCGTTGGCTGTTCTTCAATTGCAATACTGCCTGGCCAGGGCCACACATTGACCTGAAGCTGCTTGAGCGCTGCCTTTGCCCGCTGGGTATGTGCTGCTATTGACTCCTGACCATTGCACGCTCCAAGGCACTTGCCCACCTGGTTGGCAAAACAGCGCCCCTTGCCTTTTTCAAGCCCCCAGCACCCGAGGGCAGAGCTGTTGCTCCTCGGCAATCCCGCGCAGCGCGTTCTTGGCCTCCCGGGCATTGCGAAACAACCCATACAGCGTGCCCCCTTGTGGCATGCTCAGCGGCTGGCTCAGGGCGCTCCCACTGAGCATTTCAGGATGGTGGGCTTCCTCCGCCCAGTGCCAGGTCGTTAACTTACGCTGCTTGCGTAGTTGTCGATTCATAATCGGCATTAACGTTTTCACCAGCTGCGCTTCACGCAGCTGGGCGCCTAAATCGCCAGCGGTTTCTTCCCACTCGATATGCTGCACCTGCTGAGCAAGACGCATCTCTTTGTCGTCTTGATGGTCGCGCTGAAAATGCCCGAGCACCCGGCTACGTAGATTGATGCTTTTGCCCACATAGAGTGGCAGCCGGTTATGGCCGTAAAACAGATAAACGCCGGGGCAGGCGGGTAATCCGTCCAGCTGTGCGCTATCCAGGTGGGCGGGCAGGGTGCGGTGGCGGCGCTCATCCCCCAGCAGGCGCTGCCACGCTTCATCGCTGTGCTCTATCTGCCACGCTTGCCAGAGTGACCACAGCGCCTCTACATCGTCTCCAGCCCGGTGTTGGCGGATGGCGGTGATGGCGTAGCGACTCAGCAGTGCTTTCAGGTTGTGCTGGCGCTCTTGAGGCGCTATCCGACGGGATAAGCGTAGCGTGCATAGCAATGAGGCGCGGTAATCCTGCCCGGCGCGCTTAAATTCGTTGCGCAGAAAGCCATAGTCAAAGCGCGCATTGTGGGCCACTAGCTGCCCGTCACCTAACCACTCCCGAAGTGATTCGGCTATCTGTACAAAGCGGGGCGCATTAACCAGCATGTCGTCGCTAATTCCGGTTAACTGAGTGATCTGCGCGGGCACTTTGCACTCTGGATTTATTAAGCTCGTCCAGCGATCCACTAGCTCGCCGTTGACGACTTTAAGGGCGGCTACTTCAGTAATCCTATCCCGTGTCGTCCGGGTGCCGGTGGTCTCAACGTCTATAAAGATTAAAGCTGCTTCGCTCATGGGCCGCCATGTTCGTGGATAAAGAGCTATCAATACGTGGTTATAAAGTGTGGGGGTCTACCGCTAAGCGCGTGACGGGTAGTGTCGCGTCTGTAAGGCCCATTTGGTTTAAAAGGTTTCAAAACCAGCGTAACGGCGGCTATCTAATGCAGCGGGGCTCAGCGCCATGCGACGTAGGATATCCTCCCAGGCATTGGCGTTAATGTCGTTGTCGAGTACAGGGTGCGCGCTAATCAATTGTTCCCAGGCGGCGTCAGGGTTGTCGATAATCCAGTGGCTCGCCTGCTCAAGGGCAAGCACGAACCGAGACCAGGTATCGGCGCGGCGAACAAGCGTATCGCTATTGGCCAGCACTACCAGACCATCGCTACGGGGAATGTCCAATTCATTGAAGCGAATGACGTGGGTGTTGATACCTTCAGTCGCCAGTTGCTGGGGAGGTAGTGGTAAAAACCATCGGCGACGGCGTCAATCTGGCCTTCGCGCATTGCACGAATGGGATCAAAATGCAGATTGGCGGGTGGGGTGAAATCATCGGTTTGTCGCACGGAGCGGGGTATTAAACGCGGAATGCTCAGGTCGCGACCTTCACCGGTGGTATAACCGTAATGTAACCCCGCCAGGGTACTCTCTGTTTCCGCCTGTGCTTGACCTGCCACGATGACCGCTGATAGCGATGTTTCAATGAGTGTCGCGATGCGTGTGATGGGCGCCCCGTTATGGACATACAGGTGAAGCAGGGGCTGGCGGGTTAACGCCAAATCGACTTCGCCTGCAGTTAATAGCTTGATGGCAATAGAGGGGTCGGCTGGAGATTGAATGTCTACCTCAAGCCCTTGAGCTGCGTACAACCCCCGCTCCTTGGCGATCACCAAAGCGGCATGTTGTGGGCTCAAGTACCAATCCAGCATAAGCGTGATGTGCTTGACCGGCGGCGGCTCTAGAGGTGGCGCTGGGGTCTGCGCCATGGTGGGCACTTCTTCGGCACTTTCGCTGTCAATGGGTCGCCAAAATGCTTCTGGCACCTCGACGTCAGTATCTAGCGTCAGCGGGGTGCTTTCTGAAGAGCTTCCTCCATCTTGCAGGGATTCTTCTTCTAGAGAGCTTTCTTCTTTAGCGCTTTCTTCGCTCTCTTCATTTGCGTAAATAACTGAATTAGAAAACAGTAAGGTAATGATGATACTCAACAGAATAGGGTGCCAACAGCGTGAGAGGCAACGCAACATAGTCAGTAACTCCAGAGGTCGTAGCGGCGAAGTGTAGCCGCCCGGGAAAGCTTCTGACCAGCCCCTTGAACATAAGAGGGCCCTGAGAAGAGACAGTAAATTCAACGGTTACATGCAATAATAGCGCTGTATTGATGTAGAGACGGAGAGTCATGGACGCAATTTATACGTTCTTTTTTGGTAGGCGGTTCCTTATGGCCCTCAGTATTCTGGCCAGCCGCTTATCGTCGATGATGGGTGTCCCGCTGCTGCTGATCTTCCTTGGTTTAGGCATGCTGGCAGGCGAGGAGGGCGTGCTGGGCGTCGTGTTTGACGACTACTCCATGGCCTTTGCCATTGGCCACCTCGCGCTGGCCATGATTTTGTTGGATGGTGGTTTACGTACCCGCTTAAAAACCTTCCGGGTAGGGTTCAAACCCGCGCTTTCCCTCGCGACCTTTGGTGTTTTTATCACCAGTGCCATTGTTGGCATTATCGCCATGTGGATTTTTTGACCTAACGATAGTGCAGGGCCTGCTGGTCGGTGCCATTGTAGGTTCTACCGATGCCGCTGCGGTTTTCTCCATGCTTAGCGGTCGCGGGGTTAATCTCAATGAGCGGGTGGGGGCGACGCTGGAGATCGAGTCGGGTACCAACGACCCGATGGCGATTTTCCTGACCTTGATGCTGGTTGAACTGCTTGTCGGTGATATTGGCGGCCCTGTTGAAACTCTACTGTTTTCCTTTCCCAGTTTGGTATTGGTTTGATTATTGGCCTGGGCGGGGGCTGGTTGAGTGCCAAGCTGCTGCGCTGGCTCGATTTAGCCCCGGGCCTTTACGCCATGTTAGCGCTGGCGCTGGGGTTCAGCGTGTTCGGTTTAACCAGCGTGTTGGGCGGTAGCGGCTTCTTAGCGATTTACCTGGCCGGGCTGATGATTGGTAATCAGCCAGGACGTCACCTCAATTTTATTTTGCCTGTTCACGATGGCTTGGCGTGGTTAAGCCAAATCGGCCTGTTCCTGGTGCTTGGCCTGCTGGTTACGCCTAGTGAGCTGTGGGACGTGGCACTGCCCGCGGGTTTAGTGGCACTGGCGCTTATTTTTATCGCCCGCCCGCTGGCCGTGCTGATCACTATCAAGCCGTTCTTCAAGTTCCGCTGGCGGGAAACCTTCTTTATCGCCTGGGTAGGCTTGAGAGGGGCGGTGCCTATCGTACTGGCTATTTTCCCGGTTATTGGCGGGGTCGAAAACGCCTCGCTCTATTTTAACGTTGCCTTCGCTGTGGTCTTGATGTCGCTGCTGATCCAGGGCGGCTCGCTGACACTGATGGCCAAGTGGTTGAAGGTGGAGGTGCCGGTGGGTACCGTACCTAACCGACGTGGCCCGCTGGGCATATTGCCGGAAAATGACTTTGAGCTATTTGTGTACGGGGTCGAGAACCAGGATTTAGAGGACGTGCCCATCCGGCTGCTGCGTTTTCCTTCAGGGGCGCTGATCTCGGCGCTGTTCCGCGACCACACCATGCTGCACCCCAAGGGCAGCACACGCTTAAAGCTGGGCGATGTGATTTGTGTAATCGGCCGCTCAGAAGACTTGTACGCCCTTAACAGACTCTTCAATGGCGATGCCAAGCTCAAACAGGAGCGCGCCTTCTTCGGTACCTTTACCCTGGATGGCAGCGCGCAAATGCAGGACATCGCCCAAGCCTATGGTCTAACGCTCAGCCCCGGCGAGCAGAACATGACACTGGCGGAGTTTATTGCCCTGCGCGTGGGTGGACACCCGGTGGTCGGGGACGACGTAGACTGGCACGGCATCCACTGGGTAGTCAGCGATATGGAAGGCGGAAAGATTACCCGCGTCGGGTTACGTTTGTACTAAAAGGCGTTGACTTCCAAGGAAAAGCTGTTAGTATACGCACCCATAAGCCGGAGGGATGGCAGAGCGGTTGAATGCACCGGTCTTGAAAACCGGCATAGGTTAATAGCCTATCCAGGGTTCGAATCCCTGTCCCTCCGCCACCTCGATACTAAAGCCCCTGATTCGTCAGGGGTTTTTTTCGTTCTAGGCTCTGCGTTTTTGCCTAGCAAGCCTTCTATTAAATGCACCGGTCTTTCATTGTGCTGGGATTGTGACAGAGGATGCTGCACAGCGTCCGCTGGTGTGCTCGCTACTGTGCGGTTACCTAGCTGATTTACCGCATCGCGGGCACGGTGGGGAGCCAGGTGGGCATACTTCTCAGTCATCTTGATAGTTGAGTGACCCAGCACCTCTTTCACGTCCAGTAGCGGTACGCCTTCACTGACCATCCAGCTTGCGCATGTATGACGTAAATCGTGGATCCGGAAGTTCCTTATCCGCGCTGTCTCACATGCTGAGTTGAAGCCCTGGCGAATACAGCCCAACCTTTCTCCATTGGTCTTCGCAAATACCCACTCGCTTTGAGGGCAGTTGTTGGCTACCCATACCCAACGTCGCTTTAGCGCGGCTATCGCTGCATCGTTTAGTGGAAGCGATCGCCGCTTGGCGCTCTTGGTGTCTTCACCTTCCAGGTGAAGTAGGGCATTATCAAAGTCAACGCGTGACCAACTCATCTTCAACAGTTCGTTCATTCGGGCGCCGGTGTTTAAGCCCAAAAGAATGAAGTCTGCTAGTCGCTCTCCGCTTCGCTGCGTTTTAGCTGCTGCAACTAACCGATCTGCCTCTGAGTGAGTGATCCACCTCACGCGTCCCTCTGGCTCCTTGAGCTTCCTGCCGCGAACAGGATTGCTCATGGGCCACTCTAATTGCTCGATTGCGTGATTGATCATGGCACTCAAGATTGAAAGCTCCCGGTTGATCGTCGCTGGCTTTACGCCATCCGCTTGCCTAGCGGAAATAAAACCTCGCACATCCTTGCCTGTGAGCTCTTCCATGACCTGGTCAGGCCCAAAGTGATCATAGAGACGGCCTACACGCCGCTGAATATCAGCAAAGGTTCGCTTCTGCTGGCTAGCTAAAAGAAATTCACTGGCCACATCGGCAAAACCATGGGTAGGAAGTCTTCCCCAGGCATCCTGCTGATACATCTCTGATCGCCACTTTGCTTCCAGGGCCTTTGCTTCCCGGTAGTCTACCGTCCCAGTAGAGCGTCTAACCGGCGCACCGCCTCCCGGCGGGGAGATGTGTGTCCACCAATACGGTGAACCTGTACGTTTATGGGGCATGGTGTTTCTCCTTGTACCACGCCGGGCGCATTGTTAGTTTGCGTCTCGGCGCAGCCGGCGTCTAGCCTTTGCCGTAATCGTTCTGCGTGGATCATTCGGCGCTTACCTAGCCAGACGACCGGTAGAGTGCCGTCATCCATCCAGCGATACACGGTCGCGACGGACACGCTGAGCGCTTTGGAAGCCTCTTTAGGGGTGTAGGTAAGCACGTCCATATCAATCTCCCGTATAACGTTGGCCGCCAGGGCCCCAACCTTGACCATCCCGCCATTCACGCTCCTGGCGAGCGGTGCTTTCCTCAATTGCCCGCTGGCGCTGCTGGTCGATGAGGGCTTGCACCTCAGGGTTCTGGGCGATGCGTCGCAGATTCAGCAGTTCCTCCTGCTGGCGCTTAATGATGCCGGTGGCCACCGTGGCCAATTCCCAGCAATCGGTGGGTGTTTCGCCGTCATCACGCACTTTTCCCAGGCCATAACAGCCGCCACAGGGCTTATCGCGATTGCCTTTGATCTGGTCGTGACCTGCACCCAGGCAAATAGGGCAGTCGTCCGGTGCAAGCGCTCGCCACTGGCTTTCCCATTCCTGCAAATTGGTAATGCTATCGATGCCTTTATCTAGGTCGCGATAGAGCACCAACCACTTTCCTTCCAAGTCCGTTCCAGCACCTTGGTGCTGGGCGATCTCTGATAGCGACCACCCCTATTTCGGTGTGTGTGGGTGGGGTGAGTCATTGGTGGCTCTCGATGTATTGCGTTAACTTTTCAGCTGTATAAAGATGATCCCTGCTCATGCGCCTATCTCCATGCGAGGCTCCAGCTCGGTAACGATCTCACCGGTTTCGACGTAGTAATGAGGGCAGTCCGTCAGGTTATTGATCAGGAAGGCTTCTTGCTGGCGCGGCGACATCTTGCCCAAGTGTCGTAAGAACTTAGCGCCTGGAACTCGAAAAACCGGTTCAACACCGCGTAGCTTTGCGGCCGCGTAGTTGTGGTGGCCGTCGATGATCATCCGGTAGCGTTTGCCCCGCAGCTCACATTCATGAATGCGTACTATAAAGACGCTGAATTGATCGGCTTTACGCTGAACGGTTGCCTCATCCAGGTAGCGCTGGCAGCTGATGAGCGGCGGGGCCTTTGGCCCACGTAGCACATCAAGCATGTTGGCCAGCCGCTGCGGCTCATGGCCGTGTTTCATTGCCAAGTTCACTGCCCGCTCCCTAAGGCTGGAAGCCCTTCCTCATCAATCAGCTCGCCGACGGGCATGAAGTTACTACCTGGTGCACGCTTGAGCAGCTTGAGCCTTTCGTTTTCGGCGCGTGCGCTATCCACTAATTGCGCGGATACATCGCTAACGGCTTTGGCTCGCTGGATTTCTTCCTTCAACGCATCGCCCTTGATGCTCTCATCACCCAAGCGCTCAAGCTGGGCAAATAGGTGGTTGCGTAGATCGTCGATTTTGTTCTTCATGCCTGCTTGCTCCTGCTGTTGATTTTGCGGTTCAGGGCGCCGCGCAGCTGCACTATCTGAGGCAACGGCTCGGGTAGGTTGAGGTAGCTGTTGCGGCGCATTAACTCGGCGCGGCTGATTAGCTCCAGGTTGGCTGGCGCGAAGTTGCGCTTATCGCCATCGCGGAATATCACAGCGTGGCCTTTTGGTACCGGCCGCCCGTTGTGCTTTTCCCACTCAATGTGGCTGACCGCTACCCAGTCCCGGGGGGGTATCCGGTGTCGGTCATCTTGCGTTCCAGATAGCCGTCTTTCGTTACGCGCTCACTGCCGATCGGCAGCCACGTTGCTGGTTTGTGGCCTTTCTGAAAGCGGGTGTGCTCGCTACCCGGCGGGCTGAAATTCGTGCCTTTATTCCAGGGCACCAAGCCAGGTTTAAAGCAGCCCGGATTCTTAGCCATGTGGGCTTCTGACTTACGCTAGCCATATTTACTTGCCTGGTTTTGAATGCTGGATTCGCTGCGTCGAAACATTCTGCCAAGCGTGATGTTGTCGGTATCTGGATAGTTCCTTTCCAGCGCGGCTAGATCTTCCGGAGACCAAGGCTTGCCGTTGTTGGCGAGGTAGTCAGTCATAGATGGCCTCTTCAATATCTGAGGCGGTAAGCGTGTAGGGCTGGGTATTCAACACTTGATAAAAGTCGGGTTCGCAATAGGTGGCAGCCCACCCCTCGATGAGCGTTTGCAGAACTTGAATTTGTGGCTCGCTGGCGCTGGGATAGTCTTCAGCCACTTCGCCTGCATCGTCTTCGGCTTGCAGTTGCATGTTTTCAATCACCAGCTCATCAAGGTTGGTGGTGAAGTCGGTGGCTTGCGCATGGCGCTTGGTACCGAAATAAACCGTATCGCCCGCTTGCAGCTGGCGCTCCTCGATCAGCTCCTGCAGATCGTCATGGTTGAATGTTTCGTCATTGGTCGACCATAGGATGTCAGGCGTTGTTGTCGCTTCGCTGGCGGCCTTCTCGGCGCGCTCTAGGGCGTCATACTGCGCAGCCAGAAGAGCCATAGCCTTTTCGATGTTACGTTTGGGATCGCTGCTGGGCTTAAACCAGGCATCGTCCCAGGGCCAAAAGGCGGGTGGCTGGCCATCTAGAGCTGACTTTCCACCTTGCAGCACATCTTCTGCGATGCAGGCATAGCAGGCCGCTGCCGCTGCTAATTGTCCCTGCGTGTAGCAGTCGTCATGTGCGGCAGTGAAACCCTCTACATTGATTTGGCGAAGACGTTCTTCCAGGGCTTTGATGATCGCTTTTGACATGTCAGTTACCTCCTAGCTGCTTAAACGGGCGTGACAAGGCGTTCATGCTGGTTAAGATGATTGCCTTTCTTCGCTCTGCGGCTTCGTGCGCTTTCGCGTTCAGCTCAGCGAGGTGCGCTTGCATATCCACTTGCTCAACGAGCGCCTCCCACGTTTGCCCTCGCTATAACGGCGGGAAATGGTCGAGACATGTACGCCGTGGCGTTTTGCTAGCTCGCTCAACGTTACCCGCTCGCCGGTGGCGGGATCTTTCGTATATATCGCGCTCATGACGGCACCTCGCTGTCCTCGTTATTTTCGCCGGCGCCGCTCTCTGCTGGCGCTGGCGTTTTGAATATCCGGTCAAACTGTTCGTCAAAATTCATAGCGGGCCTCTACATGCCGCCAATGGCGCGCTGGGCGTCTTCGGCGGGGTAGTTGGGGTTGTGATAGCAAAACTCCGAGCGGATCCGATGAGGGAAGTGGTAGCCATCGCAGTAGCATGTCTGGTACCGCCAGCCGCGCCGATCCGCCCACTTGTCGATGCGCAGCGTGTCGAACTCCCCACAGCTTTTGCAGCGAATGCGGCGTAAATACTCAGCGGGGTGCTTGGCTTTTACCTGACGGGCACCGCACGATCGGCACCGGCAGTGGCGGCGGCGATTGCCGACGATGATTCGCTGGCCAAGCCGGTTGAGCATGTACATACGCCAGCCCCTCAAAACTGAACCAGCTGCTGAAACGGCACCGTGTCGGGCATGGCCAGCTGTGCCGGTGAGGTGGCCTCGGTTTCCAACGCGGGAGCAGCTGGGCGCATGCCTGGACAGCTTTCCTCGGCAATCCCTTTGTAGTCCGGCTGACCGGTGCGCTGTTCCAGCGGCACACCGTGGGCTTCTTCGGAGGCCCAGATCGCGGCATCCGTGCAGTAGCTAACCAGCCAGTCGGATTGCTCCTCCGCCTCGCCTTGGGATAGCTGGCCCAGGACGGTGACCGCTAGGATCATAAAGGCCACCCAAACGGCTTTGGTGGCTTGGCAGCTCATGAAACACCGCCTTGGCTGCCATTCAGCAAGCTTCTGAGGTGATCGCAGATTTCGATAAGTGCCGGGTCTTTGCCGTAAAAGCAGTCAAAACGGCGATGGCTTACGTGCTGTGCGCTATGAGCGGCCAGCCAGGTATGACAAAAGATGCCGTGCTGGGTGGTTTCGAGCAGGACGGCGTAATGCCCTTGCAGATTGATAGCCACCGCCAGCATTTGGCAGTCAGCAATTAACGCCAGGAACTCCCTGGGTAGGCCGTTGCTTTCGAACATCTTGCGGGTGGGGCATCGATAAACGTAGAGATCTTCATGAGTACACGCTCCCCACATCACGGCGTGAAACAGTACGGCTGGCGCTAACCTGCTGGCGCGTGCGAGCCGGAGGGCGGTTACGCATGGCTTCGGTATCGGGATTGATGCCGCTAACAACCAGGGCGATAAGAAGGGGAGCGATCCAGCCGCGGCGCATAGCTTCGGCAACGGCGCCAGCCGCTTTATAGACGCCCAGCTTGTGATAGCCCTTTTGAGACTGCCGCGCACGGTTTGGGGTGAGCGGCCCGTGGCCTGGCAATCTCTTTGTAGGTGTGGCCCGCGGCTAGCAGCATCATGTCGACTGCTTCGGTACGGGTTAGGCCCAGGCTGCCGCGTTCTGTGTTTATTTGTGCTTGCCAGTTGCCTTGTGTGATTTGCATGTTGACTCTCCGCAATGCGTTAACTTATGAGCAAATTATGCGAAAGCTCATAATAAACGTCAATGCGAAAGCTCATATTTTTATGAGAACACAAAAACCACCTCGATGGGCGACGATCATTGAGAGGGATCCAATAAAAAACCCGCCTTTCGGCGGGTTCTTTTATTAATCGGTTATTTTCTTATGCGGCGCTGGCGGGCATCCTATTCTGGATAGCCTGACCGATTGAGCGAGCAACGGCTGGGCAGGCGCCTTTAATTTTCAGGTTTGCTTTGAGTGCTTGGGGCCCGTAACGCTGGGTATAGACACCAAAGAGCTCGTCAGCATAAGAACCAGACAATGAGATTACCTCGTTGTAATCAAGGATCACCGTCTCGTTTTGCTGGGTCAGAGCTTCGATACGAGAACGCTCCTGGGCGGCTGTGATACGGTTAGCCAAGGAGCCTTTATATTTCAGTGTATTAGGCATGTTTAATGCTCCTAGAGTAGGGCGGCTTGGCGAGCTACAGCAAGATGTCATCTAAAATGTCTTGCACATCGTCATGAAACGGCTCTTCTTCAAGAATACGGCCAAGCTCGCTAATATTTAATCTACATGCGATTGCTACACCTTTCCAGTGCGGCATCGCACAAAAACTACCAAATTCGTCATTCTTTCGTGTGTGGGCTCGAGATCATTAATGTGTCTCCCGTCGCTACCCACAGATAGCCGTTGTAACCGGTGACGAGCTGCATCAGCTTTGCTAAACCAAGCCCCTGGTGATTATTTCCGTCGTGCCAAGGGCGTGCGGCGGCTTGGCCTTCGAAAGGGTTACCCATGCCATCCTCAGGAATCATTTGGGCAAATTCATCATGGTCTTTGTCTTTCGTCGTGTTTCGCGGGGTAAGGCACCACCTGATTGCAGACTCATCATCTACAACTTCTGGGACGCCAATTCGCTGACACTCTCTTAAAAACCCTTGTCCCTTATCTGCGACAGAAAACTCTATGACAGGGTTGGTGGGGTTCCAGTTCAGTGACATTGAAAACCCCATGCCTTCAGCATGCGCACGAACGTTATCATGTAGCTCTCCGATAACATTGCAAAGCTGTGCAATACCTGGCTGAGCATCTACACGTAAGCGAATACTGTTATTGGTTTCAGATGTAGCAGCATCAACATCCTCTGCATTTTGAAGCATCTGAATAGGGCTGTAGTTAACGCCCTGATTGACCCTATTGAATTGATAACGGTCGATGCCGGTCAATTTATAGGGCACTTGCATCGCCTCGAGCAGGCCACGATGGTTATCAGGGTCTGCATAATGCAGGTCACGAATTTCCCTATCATAGCCAATACACGTGACGGTGGCGATAAAGCCCGGCGTGAGAAACCCATTTGGAATGTACAGCAGACCATTCTGTTCAGGTGCAATTTCTTGCTGGTTTGCCACCGCGTAACTGATGCCGCGCTCTGCCATGCGTGCCTCTGAAATATTAAAATGAACAATTGCTTATTTAATGCATTGCTCCGCCACGCCACACGACCTTACCAATGATCGGCACCTGGCACACGGATGCGGAGTCTATCAATTCGTCACGGTAAAGCGCCTTGTTGGGGTTGTCGCTGCTTAAAACCCATTCGCCGGTAATGTGCTGGATGAGCCGCTTGATGCTGATACTACCGTCTGGTCTTTGGATTGCGAATACTTTGCCATTAACCGGCGTGGTGCATCCATGGTCAATTAGCACCACGTCACCGCTGACAATATAGGGCTCCATGCTGTCGCCGTCGGCATATATGACACTGAGGTTCTCCGGCTTGGCGCCTATCTTTGCAAGCCATTCCCGCTTGAAGGCTAAGTCGCCTTTCACCTCGACGTGATCATTCAGGTACCCATTGCCATTTTCGCCCCTGACACTTAGCTGGGGAATAAGAGCGTAGTCATTAGAGGAGGGCAGAGACTCAACAGCGTAGCCGGCGCGACCGTCGCTAATGCTAGGCTGCATTTCACCAATACCAGCCGTTAGCCAGCGATAGCTTACATTCAGTGCATCAGCGATCTGCAACAGGTGAGTAGAGCTGTGGTGTTTGCCACGCTCCAAGTTAGAAATTGTTGCCTGATCAATGCCAGATTTTATTGCTGCCTGAGATTGACTAAGCCCGGCGTGCTTTCTCGCAAGCCGTAAGCGGTCTTTGAGTTCCATACCCTGATTATTATGCGCGCGCTCATACTCTTGCAAATGAGTTTGCGCATGCCATATGCTATGAGAATTCGCATAAGAGGGTGAGTAATGACAACCGTATTCCAACGCTTGGTTGATCACTTCGGCGGTCAGCTGCAAACCGCCAAGGCGCTCGAGGTTAACCAAGGGGCTGTCTCTAACTGGGTTCGTGGAAAGCACGGCATGTCTCCTGCAGTTGCTTTGCGAGCAGAAAAAGCTTGACTAAGGGAAAGTTCACCGCGGCTCAGCTTTGCCCAGCCGTTTTTGTCCAAATGCCCGCTGAGAAGGCTGCTTCTCAATGATTTCAGTGTATGAGCTGGCCCATATCAGTACAGCGCCAGCAATGTGCCTGTTTGGTTATACAGTATTTTGGAGGTGGGTATGAGCGATCTACAAGAAGAAATAATGAGCCAGGATGAGTCGGTTGTTCGTTTAGGCGAGGCAATAACTGAGCTCGGGAAGTTTGAGTTCGCTATTCAGACGCTTGAAGACCAACTGAGATGGCGGCGCGAAAACATTCAGGCGCTAGAGGAAGAGATAAAGCATCTTCGCCAGCGCCTGGGGCTGTTATGTGCTTCTACGCATGAGGGTCAAGCAACTGAGCAAGCCTCAAGGCATTCAAATCATCTCTACACGCCATGTAAGCGTGATCGTGGAGCTTGAGAGTCTGGAGGTCATCATGAAAAACGATACAGAGCTCCGCGTTACTCAGCTTGTTAATGTCCGAAGGCAACCAATGGTGACGATTAATAAGCTCATGTTGAATGGCCGCCTCCTTGGTCAGCTGATGCCATTCCGTGCTTTTTGTATCGATCAGCGTGTCGAAGAAGCACTCCAGCAAGAATACTTTGAATGCGGCACGGCCAGCTTCCTGACGCTTAAAAGCATTAGTAATTCCACCCAAGTAGCTTGCGCCGGTTTCATATTCTCCTGCCACGCGTTCATTAATGTCTGCCCAAATATTCACATAATTTCTTTCTGGTTTAGCCACGCCGGTTTCCTTCTATTAGTGGATGGTGTCGCAACTACCACCTTAGCGGGCTTCGGCGTGGCTTTCTATTTGTGGGGTGCGATATGAGCCAAGTGCACACCGATATCGCGTTGGCGGAGCCCACGAGAGCAACCCCGCTCTTTGCAGATTCTCTCACGGGCTTTCCAAGCGCCGCCCATATGCTCGATAGCCGCGTTTGGCAAGGGCAGGTGATTGAGCTGTGCTTTAGCCTCTCAATCGGCTATTTGCTTTTATGGCAGGTCGATGTGGTTATGGATCGATCAGTGTTTTCAGCGCTTGGATGGAGCGCGGAACCGCCTCAAGACCTAGGTGAACCAGTTGGTTGGCTAGACGCTGGTGGGCCTCTTTCGAAAGTGCCTGAAGCTGCTGGCGCAGGAGGTTCTTCTCATGCCTAGGCGCATCTGTTTTTTCGATCTGAGCAGCCAGCAGTGTCTGAATTGTTTCTGCTTCCAGGCGGACTGTTATCAAACCCAGCTCAGCAGTCAAACCACCATCCTCGCTGATGTAGTCAAACCCAGCGCTTGTGATCTTAACGTCTGCGTAGCTGGCAATTTCACCTATTCGCTTTCTAGGTGTACCAGTAACCAGGCCATGATCCACCAAATAACTAATGGTGGCCGTTACGGTGTCTTTGTCCAGCGTTGTATTCCATTGATCAGCTTCGCAGGGGCTGGGTATGCTTCTGCGGCGGCCTGCAGTATTTCATCTTTCAATTTTTGATCTGGTTTAGCCACATCGCTTTCCTTCTGTTAGTGAATAGTCTCGCAACTACCACTATAGCGGTTGGCGGCGCGGCTTACAGAGTGCGGGGAATTACTCCATGACTGACGAACGCGCATTCCGCGGTGTCTGGATTCCCGCCGAGATTTGGCTGAATCGGGAACTCTCACTGCAAGAGAAAGTGATGCTGATCGAGATCGACAGCCTACAGCACCCGCAAAGGGCTGTTTCAAGTCCAACAAGAAGCTGGCCGAGTTCTTTGGCCTTTCGCCCAACCGTGTTTCCGAAGTGATCAGCTCGCTGAAAAGAAGGGCTGGATCCGTGTGGATCAGATCCGCGAAGGCAAGCAGATTGTCGAGCGCCGGATCTTCATGAAGCACCCGCTCGAAAAGCCGAATAGGAGTACTCGAAAAACCGAAGGGGGGTATTCGGAAAATCGTGAGAACCCTATTCGAGATCCCGAAGGGGGTATTCGGAAAACAGGAGAACCCTATTCGAGATCCCGAAGAGGGTATTCGGAAAACCGTGAAGAGGGGTTCAGGGTTAGGGGTTCAATCTGAGGGGTTCAGTAGAGGGATGCGCCTGGGGCCAGCCCAGCCGCTACCGAGGGAGATTACCTTGGTGCGCTAGAACCTAAATCTGGTGCTGCTGGTGCTCAGGAATCGGCCGACGATTTGCTGACGCGAATCCCCAGCGATATGCCTGGCACTCGAGACCCCACCGCCAAGACATTCAAGCCCTGGGCAAACTACGCCTGTGCTTACCGTGCCCGTTACGGCACTTGGCCGGTGTGGAACCAGAAGGTGGGCGCGAACCTAAGCCAACTGGTCGACCGTGTGGGCGCAAAGCGTGCCCTGGGGTGGCCGCCCACTACGTGAAGCTGAACAACCAGTATTACACCGCCCGCATGCACCCCGTGGGTTACTGCTGCAGGACTGCGAGTCGATCGCCACCCAGCTCGTGACCGGCCAGCAGGTGACCCAGGCCAGGGCGCGCCAGCTGGACAGCACCAATCCAACCTGAGTAACGCCGAGGAGGCCAAGCGCATTATGGCCGCCCGTCGCCAACAGCAGGAGTCTTCATCATGCTAACCGCCCAAGAGTCTGACCAGGTGCTCGAACTGGTGTACGCCACGGCCGAGGTATTGGGGCAGGAAATCCGGCCAACCGCCGCGGTGTTGATTACTGACGACCTAAGCGGCTACCCATTTGCCGAGATCCGCCGCGCCTTGGCACGCTGCCGTGCCGAGCTACACGGCAAGCTGACCCTGGCTGCGATCATTGAGCGGTTGCCCAGCGCGAATAAGCATCTGTTACCCAATGAGGCGTGGGCGCTGGCGCTGTGTAGCACCGATGAGAGCGAAACCGTGGTGTGGACGCCGGAAATCGCCCGGGCGTTTGGCGTGGCCAAGTCGGTACTAAACGGCGGTGACCAGGTGGGCGCGCGGATGGCCTTCCTGGCGGCCTACGAACGTGAAGCCGAAACCGCCAAAGCGGAAGGGCGCCAGCCGGTGTGGCAGGTGTCGCTGGGGCATGACCCGCAACGCCGTGAGCTGGTACTTCAGGAGGCCGTTGATGCCGGCAAGCTGCCCGCCCCAAAAGTGGCGCATTTGCTGCCACCACCTGAAAAAGCCGCTTGACCGAGGAGGGGCGGCGCCAGCGTAAGCGCATGGTTGGCCAGCTGCGCGAGATCATCAATAAGCCAGGTGATGCCAAGGCACGCCAGCGCCGCGAGGAGATCGAGCAGGAAGAAGCGCGCCGCCGTGAGCTGCTGGAACAGGCGGGCGGCCCGCTGGCTGCGATGGGAGGGCATTAACCATGTTGCGCCGTGTTTATGACCGGCCTAAGTGCCCGGCCTGCCAATACCGCAAAAGCGCTGCTGACTTCCGCGACCCCGGTACCGGTGAACAGTTACCAGCGTGCAAGCAATGCATGCGCAGATCCCAGCGCGGTGGAGGTAAACGATGGATGGCATGAGCTGGTTTCTGCTAGGGGTGCTGGCGGGAGTGTTTATCGCGGTGGCCTGTGCGGCTGGCGCCTTTGTAAGAGTGTCGAAGAGCTGAACAATCAAGGGGAGCATGATGATGGGTGAAGCATTTAAAGGTGGCCAGCAGGCGCGCCGTGCCGCGTTATTGTGTCAAAACGTGCGATTCGGTTTGTATCTGGATTGCCGCCGCCGTCAGACAAAGGCGCTTGAGTATCGACAACTGCCTGATGGTACCCACACCCCGGAGGATTGCGCGGATTTCATCCGTTATTCGTG
This sequence comes from Vreelandella olivaria, assembly GCA_004295565.1. Lineage (GTDB taxonomy): Bacteria > Pseudomonadota > Gammaproteobacteria > Pseudomonadales > Halomonadaceae > Vreelandella > Vreelandella olivaria. Next base: position 2,393,496 of record AP019416.1, read on the forward strand.
TGGCATCGAAAGCCGCGCCGAGCTGGATCATAACGATACGGCGCGGGCCATGCTGGAGCGCATCGTGGCCGACTACCAACGCTGGGAGCGCCAGCAGCGAATGCTTGATCAGATCGCCGGGGGGATGGCGTGACGTTACGAATCCAGAAACCCCGCCGCCCGCGTGCACTGACCAAAAGCGGCACGCCCCGGGCAAAGCCTGTTGACTGGGAGGGGCAGGAGCAGGCGGTACTAATCCGTTGGCTATATGGCGAGAAGATGCGCGGCCAACCAGTAGGCGAGTTGTATGACGCCACCTTCCATGTGCCTAACGGTGGCCACCGCAATAAGAAAACCGCGAGCGACCTAAAACGCCAGGGTGTGAAGGCAGGCGTTAGCGATCTCCCCGTTCGCCAGGCCCGCGGCGGTTGGTTTGGCCTCTACCTGGAGTTCAAAGCCACCCCGCCCAAGGATGCGCCGTTAGCCGATAGCCAATTCAAGTGGCTAGAAGATAGCGAATTTGAGGGCTATTGCGCCGTGCTGGCACTAGGGCTTGAAGAGGCCAAAGCAGTGCTTAGGGGAGTACGCCAGCTGGCCCCGCACACAAATAGCCGGTGAACGGCTGGCGCTGGAAAGCGGTACCGAGTGGAGGAAGGGGTGATGACACAGCGGAAGGGGAGCCAGATGCAGTTTGATGATTGGAAGCGAGTAGCAAACCCCTGGCGTGTCGTTGAGGCGGCGAAGAGTGATGAACGAGCGCGTGATGCAGCGGTGTCCCGCATCATTGACACCATGCTGGAGCTACAGCTTGATTACCGTCACGATAATCCTGGTTTCCAGCCGTTCAGTGTGACAGCTCTAGCAGGTGAGGTACCTGGAGGCGGTGGTCGTAGTGATCAGGCCATGCTGGCCGCGCTGCGGTACCACCCTCAAAGCGAGTGGCATAAAGCCTGCGGCGTACTTCTTGATCAACTGCCCAAGCGTCAGGCCGCAGCCATGCTGATGCAGGCCGCCCGCATCCGTCCGGAGAAGATGGGCCATAGCATTTGGATGGTGACTGCCAGGCAGATGGTGGAGCGGCAGGAGGTGTTGCTTAGGGCGTTGGGGCTGAATGAGGGCGTACGGCACTTTGAGAGTGTTGAGGCGTTGCAGGTGGCGGGTAAGCGGGGGCGTAAGCGGTTGTGGCAGGTGTTGGCGGTGGGGAGGTAGGGCAGGCTTAGATTGGAGTGCGTTGGTCAAAATGATGGTCAACGCATTTACTATCTCAATGCTCTAGCGAAGCAGGGTTCGGCCAGGAGAGGTCTTTTAGGTGCCACTGATATAACGCTAAAGTAAGCATTTGCTTTAGCGCATCCCCCTGGACAGCTTCGTTAGCTTGAAAGCGGGTATTGTCTACATAGACAAACGCCCCAGTGAGAGTATTGGATTTATCGCCAAATATGTCGTCATATTGGTAACTTACACCGAATGCGTATGATCTTACGGAGGTTACTGTGCCGGCAGGGTATCCTGCATGAATCCGATCCACCAATACTTTTGGAATGTTTGGTGTCAAGCCAGCTCCGACGATGTGATCCAATTCATTAATATTCAACTCGGTATAGAGCTCGGAAACAGCCGCGACGGGAATACTCATTTTGAACTTGGATTCACAGCCAGGTTATCTCTTTGAAATGGCGCGGCGCTTTGAGAAGGGGAGAACGACATAAGCCCCTCTTCACCGACAAGATCCCACGAAAAATCACTTGCAGCATGCTCGCTGACATTCTTAAAAACTAGCGTCAAATAAGGTTCCGGATCCCCAAGCCACGTATCAAGTTTCGCGCTCTCAAGCTTTAAGAGGGTGGGATTGCTACTCTTCAGAACTGCCTCAGAGGCCGGATCTAATGCAACACGTGGATAGAGCCAAAACACTATCGCCAAAATGCCAAACGCTACCGTTAGCGATATGCCAACAACTCCTACTGCTAGACCTGCGGTGGTATGCCTCGATGGCAACGACCAGTAACGCCATTGCTTTCTCGTGGGCCAGAACTTCATTCTCCCTCCTATAAGCTAACGTTCGCGTAATAGGTGCGGACTTGCGAGCATCCTAAGTGATGCGCTTGTAAAATCTTGCGCAAGATGGCTGGATCATAAGCCAACCGATCGGTCGCATAGTTGCGGTACTTGAGATAGAAGCCGGACAAGTCGAACTTATTCTCGACCAGATAGTCCACTGCATGTTCAAAAGTACCTGGCTTGAGCTGATCCTGATAGTTGATCACCACCATGGCGTTCTGATCGTAGTTATAAGCCTTGAAGCGCGGCATGCTGATCACTCTTCGTTTGTTTTCTCGATCCTACCAAAAATTAGCCGTCAGTGGGGTTTCTATACAGCCTCAACGCCGCAAGCAGTTGCGGTATTGTAGTGGAGTGTTTTGCGGTAGCGTACCGTTAAACCGCAAAACAAGGGACGGAAAAGCCGTCAGACTGACTTGACTTGTTAGGTGCTAGAGAATATTGGTATTAAATCTCATCTGAGGAACAGCAAATAACTTTCTCAAGATTCTCATTACAGTATCTACTGATTGCATTCACCAACTGAAAGAGAGGATGAGTGCCTAGACTCTTCGGATCATTTCTCTCATATATGTAACGCCAATCCACAAATACATTATCATATATTTTAAGCCCTTTGGAGACACATTCACCATACCCTTCAAGCTTTGCGTGCTGAGTTATTTCATTTCTAATATCCACTGGCAAGCCATCGAATAATTTGCTGAGGGCATGACCTTTACCGCTTGGTAGAATTTCTAATGTTTCATCCCTGCCTATATAACATGTAGTTCCGTTTACTTCTACCTCATCTTCCAAATTGGTCGTAGAGGCATTGATTGATTTAAGAAATATCTCTACTGAGAGGCAAATATTTATCATACCTGGAACAAATAAATCTCCATCCCCAGATTCAATCAATACCTTACCTGATTTTCCAAACGCTTTCCCTTGATAGTGAATTGCTCTCATACATTTGTAGCGAACAGTTCTTTTATATACTTTCCCCATTCTCATTCCTTTTTTTTAATTAAAGCTTATTATCTTCTCTAGCGCTTGATGTGCTCAGAAACCACCTAACGTCTTGGCTAAACACTGATGTTGATATGTGAGCCTAGGCGCTCAATATCTCGCCAGTACGGTAAGGCCATTGCTTGCATATACGATCTGTTGGTTACCCAAAACGCCCGAATCATTTACCGCATTGATTGCATTCTCGAGGCTTTTCTCAATATCGTTATTGACGATTTCAATTTCATCAAGAACTTCATTGATTCTTTTTCAAGCTTGGGATCTTGAAAGTTAACCTGTATTGGAGGTTTACTTGCGCCAACGTGGATATGGGTGTGATTGTGGATTTCATGGGCAGAACCAAAGTATTTTTCCAAGAACTTTAAAATGAGCCCCGTAACCACACCAGCAGTCACCATAGCGACAAAGCTGCCCTCGGAGAACCTCTTTAGCTTAAGTTCATCTTTATATTTTTTACCAAAGGTGCGTAATGTGGATGGAAGCTTTTCTACTCGATCTTCTAGGTGCGTCGTAATGTACGATGTCGAATTCGCTACCGCTTGCAGGTCAATCAGTGCATAGCTTAACGAATATATACTGTCGAACTTCTCATTTATTTTTATCTCGAGATCTAAATGTTGAGTGAAATCTAGGGCTTGCACTGAGTTTCCTTATTCTGCGTTTAACGCTGCCAACACGAGCAGCTTTCTAGTGGAGGCGAAGCCGCAACGAAATAGCTGTCGCCGTGCTTGGCCTTGTTAGCCATTTTTAGGTGAAACACCTTCAACCACTTCAATACCCAGCATGTTTCGTAGAGGGACAAGGGACTGAGGAAGTTTTGATTCCAAGATGAGTAATGCACGTGCGTTTTGGGGCTTTGCTTTTGTAAGCAATACGGCCTCCATGACGGCCCGGTATTTAACGCATTGGAATAGCCCACGGATGATATCGCCTTCAGCTGATATGGAAGATTTCACCTCTGCTGCGACCCAGACTTTCTTGCCATTAAATGAGACGTCCAGACTGTCCCCGGACGGCAACAGGTATTCAGTTGTGCCAATGGGAGTATTCTTGCCAAGCCCGACGACTTTAGGGTTTTGTGCAACATACTCTTTAAGAGCTTTATGCTCGTCGCTTTCGCCGCTACCGAAGCCGAAGCCGCCTTTGGCTTTGTTTACGAACGGCGTGAAATCGGACGTTGTAGGTTCAAGTGTAAGAGCTTTAAGAACTTCCTGCCATTTGGGGTACGAGAACACATGCTGAAGTTCTACTTCGACGATTGCCCTCTTCTGTCGAAGCGGAAGCGTTTCAAAGTCCTCTTTCTTTACGAGAAACCAACCGATGCCTTCTCCAGGGAGACCAGTGTTTTGTTGACTACAAGGCATTGAATTGGAGGGACTTTAGTTTTCCAAACCTTCGAAAGTCGCTCAAGAGACTGCCCAATGCTCCCAAGGACATAGTTGAGATTGCGTGGGTTGGGCATTCCTAACTCTTCAGCAAGATCGGAGTAGAGGATAGGAGCGCCTGCTACTGCTTGGCGGACTAGCAATGGTAGTGCTGCGCGAGCCCTAACCTGGTATGCCTTGTCTCCCGATATTGGTTCAGAAATTGTAGCGGTACTCATCATGACCTCGAAATGGCTAACGCTGCCTTAAGCGGACTAAAATAGTGGGTTAAAATGTGTAGCGAAGCGAAACCTAACCCACTTTTTAGTTCCGTTTAAAGGCCTTGTTAGGTTTGTATTCCAATATTACTCAGTAAATTCTGACGATGTTCTTGCAGTGCAGGAAGATCTTGCCCAATAAATGGGTACATTCCTATGATTATTTTTTTCTATATAACTTGTTAAATCTCTAAATAGAGTAATTCGAGCTTGATTGTCAGGCAGCAGGTCTTCAATAAGTGCACCTTCATGAATAATCCTTGTTCTATACCCGATATTTATATCTTCATGCTTTTTGCTAGTAAATAATTTAAACTGCTCACTTAAATTATTGTATGTATTAATATCTGTAGCTATATGAGCTTGAATTTTTGCCCTTGCTTTTTGAAACTAGTATATTTATCACCTGTTCCTAAATATTCGAATAGAGCCATTACAGTAATAAACTTTAAAGTTTCACTATTCGAATACATAGCACGGCTATAAATTTTTAAAGCATTTTTAATAATTTCTCCAACAGCTCCTAATGAACCTTGCGTAAGCGGTTCTGAAAGAGGGTGATATTCCATTCCTAATACATCGTCTGATTCTAAACCAATTCCTAATCCATGAGAGACAGCCCCGCCCATTTCCCTTCCTGCAATAATCTTATGAATTCCTTTAGGATCTAAAATAAATGCACCCATATACCCATCTGAATTTTCCCAATAACCTGGTATGTTTGGTAATTTATCTGGCACAAATAAATTACAATGAATGAATCTTATTATATTTAATGAGTTAAATGCCTCAGTAGATTTAGCCTTTAAAAATCTTTCACATTGCTCAGCATTTTTAATTAAATCAATTTCTTCAGTATTACATGTGACAATAGCAAGATCTGAATTCAGAAAAACACTTTTAGTAATTTTCGTAAAGAAGTGCTTGCATTAACAAGATCACTTCCATTACTGTTTTGAATGAATAAATGCAAATCAGCTTCTGAAGTTATTTCGTTTAAACTCGTTGCATCAAGAAATGAACTGACACCTTCGATTGAATCTTTATGAGAAAAAATAGTGTTATCTTGTTTAAACCAGCCATCAACACTAAATATCCCTTGGGAAGGTAACAAAACTACGCTATTACCTTTAGAAAACTCTTTGACACAAAACGCACTTAAGTCAAACATAAAATCCTTAGTAGACAGATAAGTTAGATGAAAACCTAACATAGAGTATCGTGCTGGCTGCGTAACAGGACTGAACCAGCATATCGCTTCTGCCGTGAGGGGCGCTCAGGGCCGGTAACAGGCTCTTAATTCACTTAATATAGGCTTCAGACGACGCATTGGGAAGCTAAAATTCGTTACTGTTTTCATCGAAAGAGCTGTGTAAAAACTATTTGCTTAAGTGTCGTGATTGAGGCAGTATTTTATCTAGGCTGCGCTAGCTGCGCGATTAGCCATCACTTCTTAAAGCCCTGCCGGTCACCCGGTGGGGCTTTTGCGTTTCTGTCGCTCAAGTAATTGAGGTTCAGCTATGTCGGCTCATTCTCCTACTCATTGGCTTGAGGAGGCGGAACTGCTGCGCGTAGAGCCAGCACCGCCAAGAGATACCCGCGCCGGCAACGTGGCCGCCTTCCTCGATACATTGGCCTTTGCCGAAGGTACGCCACGCTTTGGCGATCAGGACGGTTTCAATGTGATAGTTGGCGGTGAAACATTCAACAGCTACGACGATCACCCGCGCCAGCTTATTTGGCTTCCTGCTTATGAAATCCACTCCAGCGCAGCAGGGCGCTACCAGTTCCTGATACGTACGTGGGATGACCTGGTAGAGCGATTCCATCTTCCCGACTTCACGCCTGCTAGCCAAGACCTAGGCGCTGTTCACCTTATCCGCCAGTGCAAAGCGCTTGCTTTGATCCATGACGGCCGTATCCGTGATGCCATCCATGCTTGTCGCAAAATTTGGGCGAGCCTACCCGGTGCTGGGTATGGCCAGCGGGAACTGGCGACTGATGAGCTGCTGAGTGTTTATAAAGCGGCTGGCGGCATTTCCATCGACTAACTGACGAGGCCCGCCCGAGAGGTGCGCCATGAATCCAAGACGAAAAGAGAAACGCCCTATGAATGGCAGAGACCCCAACTTCTGGCAAGGGCTGCTGGATTTTTGCCTATCACTTTGGTGGCCATCCTGACGTTCACGATGGGATTTATTCGTGGCGTTCACGAGGGCGGCAGCCTAAAGAAGTCTCTGCTGGGTGCCTTGATGTGCACGCTCCTGGCGACGCCGCTGTTCCCCGTCTTCTTATGGATAGCTGAGTCTCAAGGATGGCCACCTATCATTGCCTTCCCGCCGTGTGTGTTTCTGGCATTCCTGGGTACCGATTGGATTCGCAGTAAAGCAGACGACATCTATGAGGTTTTCATCGGGCGGTGGCGCAAATGATCGGCCAGCTCAAGCGCAACCTGATTGTCGTAGGTATAGGCGTAATCAGCATTGCTGCTGTTTATTTCTATTGGCAGCACGTCACCGGCGAGCGTGATGCATACCAAGCAGAGGCGGAGCACCAGCGGGAACGTGCCGAGATATTGATCGAACACCAGCAGTTGCAGCGCCAGCGCATCGAGACACTGAGCAACGCACTGGCAAAGCGTGAGCGCACGTTAAACACCATTGATGACGATATAGGCGCCAGTACCGGGGCCCTCGAACCATTGGGAGAACAAGATGCGAAAGCAGGTGACTGGCTTAATAGCGATCTGCCTGATGGGGTTGTTGACTGGGTGCGCGAGCTTCAACGATCAGGCGCTGCCAATGGAGTGCAACAGCCCCTGGTACCGGCACATCTAACCAATGAGCTACCAGCGCCTACTCGGATCTTGCAGAGCAATAAAGGGCTGCTGTTACTACTTGCTGAGTATGAGGCGCTACGCCGTCGGTTCAATGCAGACCGTGTGGCGGTAATGGAGATTCTTGTAAATGATACTTGTGATAAGTGCTAGCTGAGCTTTAGCTTGCTCCCTTGGAGCAAGGAGAATTATTCATTTGTGGGTGTTTTTCATCAAAGAAGGTGTCCATGAAGAACATGCAGTACCACATAAAGAGAAAGCCCTAGCGGAGTTTTCTCGAGTTCCGTAATCACATGATTCGCCATGAAGGACTGCGTGGCGGTTTACTATATGTAATGGGTAATCGTCTCGTTTACGGTCTTTCTCGTTAGCTGATATTGGTAAGTTCTTCTGAAGTAAAGGCTCTAAAATAGCGCTTAAGAACGCTGTACCGTTCGCTTCTCTAGCATCCTTAAATAGACTGGCTTTAGGCCCCATACAGGCCTTAAATGAACATCTGCGGCATAACCATCCGCTTGCATTAGGAAGATTGGCGTAGATAGGTTGTACTTTTTCTTGATGAGCAAGCACCGCATCTTGAATGATCAGTCGGCGGTTTTGAGGAAAATCACCAGCCACTGCCTCTGAGAATAAACTCATGACGCCTTCAAAATGATCAGCAAACATCGCATCGGCTTTTCGCGTCCTGCAGTATGATACGTCTCTGAATACTCGGATATGAGTTCGAAAACACCCCCTAGAGAAAGGCCAGTGAAGTCAGGGAACCAACCATTTTCGGCTAATAAGCGGATTTTTTCGACTTGGCCTTCTTTTAATGTTTCAAGCCCTTGGGGCACTGCTGGTGCTAGCTCACTGAGACGGTGCAGGAGCGGATCATAAGCGCTTTGAATTTGATGAATAAACTTTGTGACTCTAGCAATCATAGTTTCGTATGGCTGCATTGATTCTCTCACTGCAGACATGCGCTCATTGAGTTTCGGTTCCACAATGTCAAATTGTTGTTGGAGCTTGCGTGTTGCCCTTGTGATCTCTTCTATACGTTTCAAAAGTTCGTTATCCAAAAGCTATTCATCCTCTCATTATTGCCAAATTGAGCACAGTGGCCAGGTAGTGCATCCATCTACTCAGGTAAGACTATAGAAAAGCATGGTCAGCGACAGATGAACAGTCGGCTTCGCGTTTCAATTTAAGGCGATATCAACGCTAATGTCGCCCAAGGCCCGTGTAGTGACAATGACATGTATTGAAATATTGCGGATTGGCCATGATCCCGAGCATTCGAAGAAGTAGCGCCTAAAGAATTCATAAGCAGACGTAAAATGCAGGAGCCTCTGTGGGGCTAAACCTCCGGGCTCGACAGCCTTTGATATAGAAAGATTTTCGACAGCTAATTCATGGTGGCCAGCATCAATATGCTTTAACCCCTGTAATTGCCAGCTTTAAGAGCCGGATTAGCCACGCCGCTATTGCGTCACTGCTCACCACTTCGCATAAAAACCATTGGTTCCTCCTAGGCGGGTGCCTCTGCTGTACGGGGCGCAGAGCCTCGATTTCGCGCTATTTATGAGAATTTTCTAAGGCGAGGTTGTTGTTTAGATGTCGAGCAAAAGACAGCAATCTCCAGAGCCGTATTGGCTGAACAAAAGCCAGATGGCGGCAAGCCTGGGTATCAGCGTGCAAGCCTTTGATAAATGGGGTGTTAAGCCGGTGGCGAAGATCGGTCGAAGCGTCTATTTCGACTGCCGTTCGGTGCTGGATTTGAAGCTGGCTGAGCTAGAGGCGAAACAACAATCATCGCAACCTGGCGATGACGATATGGACTTTGATCCGCTGCTCGAGCATAAGCGCGAACAGGAAGAGTACCTGCTGACCAAAGAGCGCCGTATTGGCCAGCAGCAGAAGAACGAACTGGCCGCTCGCAAAGGGGTACCCAGCGAGTTTGCCATCTTCACCTTATCCAAAATCGCGGCAGAGATCGCCGCCATTCTCGACACACTGCCACTAACGATGAAGCGTAAGCATCCTGATTTAGAGACACGTCACCTAGACACTCTGATGCGGGAGCTAGCGCGCGCCCGTAATCAAGCCAGCGGGCTCGATAGTCTTTGCCGGAGCTGCTGGATGACTACTTCGACAGTATCGATTCAGCAGCTTAGGGAGTGGCGGCGCTCTGTTCATCAAGGTTTGTTAGCGCTGTTTCGGCCCGCACCGCTGACAGCCGTGGAGTGGGCTGACGAGAATTTCTATCTATCCTCTGAGTCGAGCTACCACGAAGGGCGCTGGACAACGCTCCACTTCCAAATCGCGATCTTAAACGCGATGGGTAACGACGAGATCCGCACGGTGAATGTGGTGAAGTCGGCCCGCCTTGGTTACACCAAGATGCTGCTGGCCGCCGCCGGTTACCTGCTGGAGCACAAGAAGCGCAACATCCTGACGTTCAGCCCCACGGATACCGACGCTGAATCGTTCATGAAAACGCACATGGAAACCATGGTGCGTGATGTGCCGGTAGTGCTGGAGCTGGCGCCCTGGCACGGCATGAAGCATCGGGATAACACGCTCAGCGCCAAACGGTTCGCCAACGGCAAGCAAGTGTTTGTGCATGGGGCAAGGCGGCCCGTAACTACCGCGAAAAGTCGGTGGATGTCGTGATTTACGACGAGCTCGCCGCCTTTGATGAAGACATCGAAAAGAGGGCTCACCACCACGCTGGGCGATAAGCGCCTCGAAGGCTCCACGTTTCCGAAGTCCATTCGCGGCTCTACGCCCAAGGTGCGTGGTCAGTGCCAGATTGAGGCAGCTGCCGAAGAGTCGCCGCACAAACTGAACTTCCATGTGCCATGCCCGCACTGCGGTGAAGAGCAAATCCTCAAGTGGGGCGGGCCCGATGCTGGATTTGGCATCAAGTGGGATGAAGGGAAGCCGGAGACCGCCTTTATCTGTGTGAGCACTACGGCTGCGTGATCAAGCAGCACGAGCTGCAGGATGAAAGCCGCGAACACAGCGTCAAGGATGGCGTTTGGGTGTGCGCTGAAACAGGCATATGGACACGCGACGGCATTGATTGGTACGGCGCTGACCACGAGCCGATCCCAACCCTGAGAGCGTGACGTTTTATCTATGGACGGTGCTTAGCCCCTTTACCACCTGGGAGCGCATTGTCCGTGACTTCCTCAAAGCGAAGGGCTCGCCCTCGAAGCTCAAGACGTTCGTTAACACCACACTGGGCGAAACCTGGGAAGACGAGTTGGGCGAAAAGCTCGAATGGGAAACGATCTACGGGCGGCGTGAGGTTTACCCGCAGGTGCCCGATGCAGCGGTGGCACTCACTGGCGGCATCGACACCCAAGACGACCGCTATGAAGGCCGCGTTTGGGCGTGGGGTAAGGATGAAGAGAGCTGGCTGGTAGACCGCTGGATTCTCTACGGCGACCCGGCCGGGCCTGAGCTAAAGCGCAAGGTGGCGCAAAAGCTGCACCAGGGCTTCCAGCGAACGGATGGGAACTGGATGCCGGTAATGCGCTGGTGCTGGGACTCAGGCGGGCATTACACCGATGAAGTGTACGCCATGAGTAAGCAGCAGGGCGCTTACTGGGTGATTCCGATCAAGGGCGCCAATAAGTACGGCAAGCCGATTGCCAACATGCCGCGCAAGAAAACTGCTAAAGGCGTTTTCCTCACTGAAGTGGGTACCGACAACGCCAAGGAAACCATCTACAACCGCCTCAAGCTCCAGCCGCAACCTGGCGTGGCGGTACCCGGCTGCGTTCACTTGCCCTCGAACGATCTCATCTGCGACGAGGATGAGATCAAGCAGCTCACTGCTGAAATCAAAGTGGCCAAGATCGAAAAAGGCCGGCGCGTTTATCGCTGGGATGCCGGCGGCCGCCGCAACGAAGCGCTGGACTGTTTCGTGTATGCCCTCGCTGCTTTGCGGATTAGCCAGCAGCGCTTTGGCCTCGACCTTAACGACACCGCCACGCTCGCGCCGCGACCAAAACGCAGGCGCTCCCGCGTGGCTAGAAAGAGCAGCTTATGACCACCGAAACCTATTCCTCACGCCTTAATAAGGTGCGCGAAGCCATCGACAAAATCCTAAGCGGCTCGCAGTCATGGCGCTTTGGCGATCGGCAATACACTCGGGCAGATCTACCCACGCTTTACAAAATGGAAGAGCGTTTCGAAAGGATGGCCGCAAAGAAAGAGCGGCCAACGCTAAAGGCGGTCGTCACCGTGTTCGCTACATTGGATTTTAATCATGGGCCTATTTAACCGCTTAAAGGGCAGCACTGCTGCGCAAAAGCGAGACCAGATGGTTCGCCAGGAGCTGGAGCGGCTGGCGTCTACCCAAGGCCGCACACGGGCTAATAGCGGGAGCGAAACCCGGCACCGCGGCGCAAGCCGAATGATTCGCTCCATGCTCAGCTGGTTACCTGGGCTGGGCAGCCCAAGGCAGGACACACCCACAGGCGAGCGTGAAGTTCTTATTAGCCGTACCCGGGACGCCTACCGAAACCATATGATGGCGCGCGCCGCGGTTAACCGTGCCGCTACCAACGTGGTGGGCATGGGGCTCACGGTACGGCCTAACGTGGATGGTGAATCACTTGGGCTAAGTGACGATGAAGCCGATGCGCTTAATGATGAGCTGGCGCGTGGGTTTCGCCTATGGGCGGAGGATCCCGCCGAGTGCGATATCGAGGCCGGGCTCGATTTTTACATGCTTCAGCGGCTGGCTTTTGTCAGTGCGCTCGTCAGCGGCGACGTGTTTGCCATGACACCCGATGATCAGCGCCCCGGCTGCCTTTTCGGCACCAAGCTGCAGTTGATTGAAGCCGAGCGGGTCGGCAATCCGTTAAGCGATCTCCATACCCCGAATGAAGTCGACGGTGTGCGCACCGACAGACTGGGCAAGCCGACGCATATTCGCGTTTGCAGCGGTTACCCAAGCGACTACACCACCTCTCAGCAGTGGCAATGGTACCCGATCTTTGGCGCCCAAACGGGTCGCCGGCGAATTTTGCACCTGGTCAATGAAAAAGGGCGGCCAGGCCAAACCCGCGGCGTTCCCTATCTGGCCCCCATTCTTGAAGCACTGCAGAAATTAGAGCGATTTAGTCAGGCAGAGCTGACCGCTGCCGTGATCAGCGCCATGTTCACCGTGGCGATTAAGCATTCGCCCAATGAAGATGCTGACATGGCGGCCGGTGGGCCCATGTGGAGCGAGGATAGCGATGATCCTAACAAGCCAGAGCGGCCCGTGGTCAGCAGTTCCGATGACCAGCCGAGTGATGGCGATAACCTGACGTTGGGTGAAGGCGCCGTCTGGGATCTCGAAGAGGGCGCCGAACCGGTCACCATTAACCCCAACCGGCCGAATGCCCAATTCGACCCGTTCTTTGTGGCCATCGTGAAAGAGATGGGCGCGGCACTGAAATGCCCTCCGAAGTGCTTCTGATGCACTTTAGCACCAGTTACACCGCTGCCCGCGCCGCTTTCAACCAGCTTTGGAAGTTTATCAAGCAGCGCCGTCACCACCTTACTGTGCAGTTTTGCCAGCCTACCTATGAACTGGTCATCGATGAGCTGGTGGCGCGTGGCCGTATTCAGCTACCTGGTTATAACGACCCGGTACGCCGCCGTGCTTATACCCGCGGCTTATGGATTGGTGAACCTCTTGGCTCGCTGAATGAGCAGGTCGATGCCCGGGCGGCAACCGAGCGGATCGCCAACGGCACCAGTAATGAGCATATCGAAACCATGGCGCTGCACGGCGAGGACTGGGAAGACGTTCACCGTGACCGTGCCCGCGAAATCCAGCGTAAGCGACAAGATCGAGTGCCTGTCTATGTGGGCGGGAAAGTGCACTCAGACGAGCAAGAGCCCGCCAACGCTGGCGCTGACGAATAAATCAGGAGACCCCCATGACACTGCCTCGCACCGCCTTTGAACTGGCGGCTAGCCACACGTGGCTGATGACCGCTGAAGCACTCGATACCGTCATGGCCGTTGCAGCGCGGGAAGGCGATGTTCAAGCGCTGGAAGCCAGGTTAGGTCGCCCGCTGGATAATACGCGCAGTGTCACCGTGCGCGATGGCGTTGCCATCATTCCCGTCAGCGGCCCTATTTTTCGGCATGCCAATTTGATGACCGAGATTAGCGGCGCCACCGCCACCGGCAGCCTGGCCACCGATATTCAGGCAGCGCTCGATAACCCTTCCGTCAATGTGCTGGTGCTGGATATTGACAGCCCCGGCGGTGAAGCCACCGGCATTAATGAGCTGGCGGAGATGATCTATCAGGCGCGCGGTGCCAAGCCAATCAAAGCTTATGTCGGCGGGCAGGCGGCCAGCGCCTCGTACTGGATTGCTAGCGCCGCCGATGAGGTGATCGTTGACGATACCGCCCAGCTTGGCAGCGTCGGCGTGGTGCTTAGCCTGCGTAAGCGCGAAGACCGGCCCGGTGAAAAAAGCTACGAGATTGTTTCCAGTAACGCGCCGAACAAGCGCCCAGATCTGGAAACCGAGGCAGGCCGTGCCCAGCTGCAAACGCGCACCGATGAGCTCGCGAACGTATTTCTCGACAAGGTGGCCCGCAATCGCGGCATTCCCGCGATGAGGTGAATGATCGCTTCCGCCAGGGCGGTATCGCCACTGGTGCACTTGCCGTGGAGGCCGGTATGGCCGACCGCCTCGGCTCACTAGAGGGCCTGATTGCCGAACTGGCGGGCTCCGTTTCAAAACCAGCACGAAAAGGAGCGTCATGATGACGACCGTTAAAACCACCGCTGAACTCCATGCCGCCATCGAAGCGGGTACCGACCCAAAAGCATTCAGATTGCGGCCGCTGAAAGTGTCGATACCGACAAAATCCGAGCCGAAGCTGCTGACGCTGAGCGGGCGCGCTGCAAAGGCATTCTTGACCTGGCATCGCCAGGCTTCGAGAAAGAAGTGGCCACCGCCATTGATGAAGGAACCAGTGTCGAAGCCACGGGATTGGCGCTGTTCAAAGCCGCTCAGGATCGCGGAATCAGTTTGCAGTCTATGCGAGCGGACGGGCAGGGCGCGCCTTCGGCTACACCGCCGAAAGATGACACCGAAGCAACCGAGCGTGCCGAAGGGTCAATGCCATCACCGCTCGCTGGAAGTGATCTCTCGCCAACCGCAAGCCAATACCATTGATCGTTAAAGAGGATTTCATCATGGCTGGAATGACCGCCAAACCCCACCCACAAGCCGCCGCGTTGCTGGCAGGTGATTTCCGCGCCGCTTCATGACAATCACCGTTGCCGCTGGCCAAGTTCAGCCAGCGGGTGCCGTGATGGGGAAGTGACTGCGGATGAGAAATACATCTTGTCTGCCTCAGCCGCTGAAGACGGAAGCGCAACACCGAGCGTCATTCTGTGGGAAGACGTCGACGCGACGGATGGCGATGTAGAAGCCGAAGCGCTGATGTGTGGTGACGTGCGCGGTGACAAGCTCACCCTTGGCACTGGTCACACCGTCGCTTCAGTACGCAAATCGCTGCGTAACGTTTCCCTATTCGTTCGATAAGCCCGCCGCTAGGGGCAGCCAGGCCCTTCATCGTAGATATAACCCAGGAGAAAACCATGGACTTGTTTGAACCCCGCACAATGCTTGAGGCGGTTGAGCAGATGAAGCGCGCCCGGCGTTTCCTTGGCACAACCTTCTTCGGTGCTAACCCAGTCAACTCTGTGACGCAGCACGTTGACATCGACATCCTCAAAGGCCAGCGCAAAATGGCGCCGTTTGTTCGCCCTAATCGCCCTGGCAAAGTGGTTGATCGTACCGGTAGCGTTATGCGCAGCTATCAGCCGCCTTATATCAAGCCCAAGCTGGAAACTAACGCAGGTCAGCTGCTTGGCCATCGCCAGCCAGGTGAGCAAATCTATTCTGGCCGCACGCCGCTTCAACGGGCGGGGGATCAGCTGGCGCGGGACATGGAAGATCTAGATGACCAAATCAACCGCCGCGAAGAGTGGATGGTGGCGCAAGCCTTGACCAGCGGCCAAGTGGAAGTGGTGGGTGATGGTGTGGATGACATCATTGATTATCAGATGGCTGCCAGCCACCAGGTCACTGAATCCGTGCTGTGGACGGAAGCCACCGCCGACCCGATTGCCGACCTGCGCAAGTACAAGCGCCGCATTGCCAAAGACAGCGGCCGAACTGCCAATGCGGCCGTGATGAGCGCCGAGGCTGCTGACGCCTTCTTGGATAGTGAATCCGTCATCAAGAAGCTCAACACCCGGCGCATCGATCTGGGCATGATTCGCCCGGAAGAGCTGCCGGATGGGGTTACCTACCTGGGTTACCTCAACGATCCTGGTGTTGATCTCTTCTCCTACGAAGAGTGGTACCTCGATCCGGAGGGTAATGAGCAACCAATGATCCCCGCAGGTGGTTTAGTCATGGGGCCCACCTCCAGCCGCTGCGGCATGCTGTACGCGGCCATTCAGGATATGGAAGCCATTGAAGGTGGCATGTTCGACGTGGCGCGCTACCCGAAAAGCTGGATCGAGAAAGACCCCAGCGTGCGCTGGCTCATGATGCAGGCAGCCCTCTGCCAGGCTTCCATGAACCGGACGCCTTCGTTTACGCCAAGGTCGCATAACCGCCCCGCTAAAATGCGGGGTTTTTTATGCCCCATCGACTAACAGGAGGCCGCCATGGCTAAACAATACGTGGTAATCCGCGGACAAATTGAAAAGGGCAATGAGGTGTTGGCCAAGCTTGGACAGCCCTATAAGCCTAAAATAAACCCGAAGAGGATCGCTTGGTGAAGGCGGGCGTGATTGGGGACGCCCCAGGCTCACAGAAAGCAGCCGAGCCTGACACCGACCCTTCAGCCAACCAGGGCGCGGGCGGTGCGTGATGAGCGTCTTTGACGACGAAGTGCGAGAAGGCACGCGGGAAATACTGGTGGAAGCCGGTGATCCGGCGTCCTTCGCCGCGCTGAATGCCGACCCTGTGCCTGTCACCGTCATGCTCGATCGAGACGTGGAGCGCACGGTGGCAGGTATGCAAGGCGTCATTATGGAAGCCCGTACCGAGTTAACCGGCTACACCAGTGAACTCGGTGCGGGTGCCCGTGGCGATGTAGTGACGCTGAACGGCAGGGTTGGCGGCTGGCCCAAAAGGCCCGCGACGACGGCTACCTGGTGACCTGGATTGTGACCCCGGAGCGAACATGAGCCAAACCACTCCCATCAAGATAACGGTGGATAAGCAGGCGATCCGCCGTATCGAAAGCGACTTGATGCACATAAAGCATGGTGCACCACGCGCCATGAGCCGCGCGATTAACCACACGTTAGGCGTCACCCGTACCGAGGCCAGCAAAGAGATCCGTAAGCAGGTGAAGCTCAAAGCGGGCTACGTGCGTGACAAGCTGACCGTTAAACGGGCCACCGTTAATAGCTTGAACGGCGCAATCCGGACGCCAACGCGGGGCACGCTGCTGACGCGCTACCCACACCGAGCTTATAAAGAGGGCGGGGCTGGCGTTCAGGTGAAGCCAAGCGGTGGCAAAAGCGTATGCCTGGCGCCTTCTTTATCCGCTTCGCCAACGGCGTACAGGCGATTGCTATTCGCACCCAATACGGCCCTGGCCTGGGGCGCAGTGAAGGCATCAAAGTGCTTTACGGCCCTCTACCAGCCAGGTGTTTAGCGATGTCAAAGACGACCTGCAGGCGCCCAGCGGCAACCGCTTAATGCAGCGCATGGGTTATGAAGCAGAACGACTACTTAAGCAGCAGTGATATGCCCCTATCAGAGAGCAGATCATCGCAGCCCTGGCAGAGCGGCTAAGCGCAGAGCGGGCGAACAGCATTATCGACACCTTGCCCGCGCGAAGTCTTTGGGATGGCAGTGACGGCCTTGTGGAGCGCAACCGGTACGGCGGTGTGAGCGTGACCACGGAGGTAACGGTTGAAACCGTGCACCAGGCTGATCGCAACCACCGGCAATGGAGTACCCAGGGCAATACCATTCTGGCTGAACTGATTCATGAGGCTACTGGAGGCGATCGCACGCTGGGCGGGCTATGCGAGGACATCGCCTATACCGGCGGTACGATCTATTACCCCGAAGAGGGCAGCGACATTATCGGCGTGGATCTAGTGCTTGCCGTGCGCTGGTCGCATGCCGTGGGTGATCCTTACTCCCAGTAGTACCTGTAATTCTGATATTGCCCGCCGCGTGCGGGTTTTTTTTATGCCCGCGTGCCGGGCTTTTATCCAAGCAACATAGGAGGGCGCCCCGTGGCGATTACCGACAACCCTAAACTGGAATATGAGTCCGGCCAATCCTTTAACGATTGGGAACATCTATCCGACATGGGCGATGCCACCATCTTTGAAGCAACGTTCGCCCCTGGAGCGGCCGCGCTGGCTTTGAAGCGGAGGTTCGCCCCTGGGGCTGGCGACCGGTGGGCAGATCCGCGCCGGTACTGGCAATGATAATGTGACTGTGGCCGCGTTAACGGCTTACATGCCGACCGCTACCGGTGCCGCCAGCGATGGCCTTGTACATGTGGCCAGTGCGGATGTGGCCATCGAGCGTGCTTCCACTGAAACCCATGTGATTACCAGCATTACGGTGGATAACAGCGGCGCGCTGGTGGCCGTGGCTGGCGCCGAGGGCGCTACCTTCAGCGAACAACGGGGCGAGCCGGGTGGGCCAGCGTTCATTCCCGTGGATTCTGTTGAGATTGGCCAAGTGCGCCTTGGCAGCAGCAGCGCTGCCCCGTGAATGATACTGACATTTACCAAGTCGTCGGCAACCACCAGGAGCGTTACGACAGCCCTGTTTGGCAAACCGACCCCGCCAGTGGGGAAGTCCACTTCGCAGCAGAACTGCCCAAGATCCATACGGGTAACCTGCCGAAGCGCGTTAGCGTGAGAGGTTACACGCCGATCTTTGCCGAAATTCCCCGGGCCAGTGACTGGGTGCCCGCGGAAACCTCCCACTCCACTAACTCAACGCAGATCTATAACGGCACGCTGGGCAGCGTTTCGCAAACGCTTGGGCAAGCGAGCTTCACCTATTACGGCGAAGGGGATGCCACTGATCCGCTGGTTCGACTTAAAAACAATCGGCTGTGGTTTCGCTGGTACCAGAACCGCCACCGGGCACCGTTCTCGCTGACTCAAGGCATTCTCGGTATAGGGCGCACGTATCCGGCAGGCGATCACGTGAATATCAGCTGCACCGTATCGGCTGAACAAGCCACCGTCGATTTTGAAGGCTAAGCGTTTCGTCATAGAGCCTGCCACGGCAGGCTTTCATAGCTTTCAAAACAGCACTTGTTTGAGGTGATGCCATGGAATTTGATGTAAACCGCTTCACCGGGGCCAGCTTTAAGCGCCGTGAAGAGGATGTGCCGGTGCCCGACCTGCGTGATTGGTTCAAAGGCGTCAAAGAGGGTGAGGCACCTACTTGGCGCGTGCGCGGCTTGAGCGGGGCGGAGTTGGCCAGCGTTAATGAAGCCCAGGCCCGCAACCGTAATCGAAACGCCATCGCGGAAGGGCTGCTATCTCAGAAAGATGCCAAGGTGACCGATGCCGTGCGTGAATTGATCGGTGCCGGTGACAGCGTGCCGGATGACCTGGCGCGGCGTATTGAAATGCTGGTGATGGGTAGTGTTAAGCCAGAGTGCAGCCACCAGCTGGCAGTCAAACTGGCGGAAGCCTTTCCAATAGAGTTCTGGGAACTAACCACCAAAATCACTCAGCTGACCGGCCTTGGCAGCGAGCCGGGAAAGCCGAAGCGCTCTTCAGGCAGCCCGATATCCAAATCGCCCTCCAACTCTGCGACCTGAAGGGCGAATTTCTATTCCGAGTACGACCTGACCTGTTCCCGCTGGCGATGCTGACGGAGCTGGAGTGCGATCTTTGGGGGATGTATTTCGAGCAGCGGAAGAATAAATAATGTGCTAGGTTTAATGAGGAATATTGCTGGGAACGGCTATGTGTGGCTTAAGGGTGGCGAGTTTGGTGGCGTCACTTGTGCTTCCCTTGGTAGCGCAGGGCAGATATTCAAGTGCATTGATGATACCGAGCATGTGACGTATCAGGATTTTGTGTGCCCGGTAGGAAGTGAAGAAGTTCGGCTGTACTTTAACTTTGGAAGGCTGGAGGAGGCACCAGACACCTCTCAGGTAATACCGGTGCAAGATTTGCTGCCAATAGGCTCTGCAGAGCTACAGGCAAAACTGCTGATTGCCAGGCATCAATTTGAAAACCTTCGCCTGTTGGCCGAGCGGTGCGATACGGATTTAGAGCGCTCCCCAGATGAAATGTTATGTTTTGATATGCAAACGCGCTATCAATTACTGCAGCCAGGATTTATGCACTTTCTCCAGTTAGACCCTCAAGATTTGCCAAACCAGCAAGCACAAGAGTTGCTTACAGGTGGGGTGCGTGATCTTGAGTACGTGAATAACGTTTACCAGAGACTTAACCACGAGTATTACGACAGATAGCGAATACCGCAAAGTTTAGAAAGCTCAACCCGCCAGGATCCGGCGGGTTTTTATGCCTGCAATTTAAGAGAGGTGGCCGATGGCTGACCTGGAACGATCCGTTGCCATCATCTTTGAAGGCGTTGACCAGATGGGCGCCGGGGTCGATAGCGCCACAAAACGCCTGGATAGCATCGTTGGTTCCGCCCAAGGCGTTGTTGATCCTATCGCTAATGCAACTGCGGGCATTCTCAAGTTTGAAGCTGCTCTGGTGGCAGGCGGTGTGGCGGTAACCAGCTTAGCCGTCAAAATGGCGGGTGACTTCGATGCCCAGTTCAAAGAAGCCACCACGCTGGTGGATGACACCGGCGAAAGCCTCGATAAGCTGCGGGGCGATATTCTGGCCTATGGCCGCGATAGCACCCAGTCGTATGAGCAGATCAACGCTTCAGTGTATGGCGCGATTTCCGCTGGCGTGGAGTACACACAATCACTGGATGCCGTGCGCCAGGCTGAGCAATTGGCGGTGGCCGGTAAGGGCGATCTTGATAGCTCTCTGACGGTGCTGGTGTCTACGCTGAATGCTTACGGCGATGGCATGGATCAGGCCGAGCGCTATAGCGATCTGTTGTTCCAAACCGTGCGCAGCGGCCAGACTACGCTACCTGAGTTAAGCGCTTCACTTGCCCAGGTGACCAAAACCGCTAGCTCAGGCGGGGTTGAGTTTGATGTTCTCTCTGCTGCTATTGCGACCATCACCGCGTCGGGCGCACCCACCAGCCAAGCCATTACCCAGATCCGCGCGGCCATTTCCTCCATTATCAGTCCGACTCAGGGCGCGTTGAAGTACGCCGAAGAGCTAGGTATTGAGTTCGGTGCAACCGCTCTTCAGAGCAAGGGCCTTGAAGGCGTACTGCGTGAAGTAGAAGAGGCCACCGGCGGCAACGTCGAAAGCATGGCGAAGCTGTTTTCCGGTAGCGAAGCACTCAACGGCGCGCTGGGGTTAACCGGTACCGGCGCGCAACGCTTTGCCGACAACCTGGACGCCATGGCGAACAGCGCGGGCGCCACGGAAGTGGCCTACGCGAAGATGGCGGACACCGTAGAGAACAATAATCAGCGAATCGCTAACGCTTTTCAAAGCACGCTGATTGCCATTGGTGACCCGCTACTGAATGAATTTGGCGGGATCCAGCAGGCCATTGCAGCGATCTTTAACAGCATCGGCGCCAGCGTCAGCGATGGCCAGCTGCAGGAGTTTGTCGGCTTAATCGAAGGGGTAATGGGCTCCCTTGAGCAATCTCTACTCGATGTCGCGGAAAAACTTCCCGAAGCCTTAGAGGCCGCCGATCTATCAGGCTTCGTGGGTGGTTTTGAGGCCGTGCGCGATGCGGTGGCGGGATTGTTCGATAACGCTGATTTAAGCACCGCAGAAGGCTTGGTGAGCGTTATTGAGACGCTGGGCAGCGGCGTTAAGTTGCTGGGCGAATTCACTGCTGGCGCGATCGAGCAGCTTGTTCCCTTTATGGAAACCCTGGCTGAATTAGTGCAGTGGGTGACTAAGCTGGATCCTGATATGGTGGCGCTGGGTGGTGCTATTGGCGGCGTATCCGTGGCGGCGTCCGGCATCCTTGCGGGGCTTGGCGGGTTGGTAACACTGCTGAAGGCGCTAGGTGGATCCAGTGGCGCGGTGCCGGTGGCCACCCGGGCAGTGGGTGGGTTATTGACGAATCTCGGCAAGTTTGCCGGGCCTGGCGGGTAGCCGTGCTCGCCTACCAGGCCATTGACGATATGCACGCGCGCCTAAAGGCGTTCAATGAAGAGCCGATCAATCTATCGGAAAAATCGAGCGTGACCTGACCGACATTGAGAATATTCAAGGCGATGAATTTTCACTCTTCAATATCGAAAACCTCGCCGCCGGGTATGAATCACTACGCCAGTATTTTGGCTGGGGTGATGAAGCGTCAGCCGACTTTGAGCAGCTATCCGATGCGGCGATAGCCGCCGCAGTAGAGGTCGCCAGCGCCGCGGGCAGCATTGGCGGCAAAAGCGCGGAAGACGTAAAGCGCATTAGTGACGCCGCCGTTAACGCGGCGTTAGAGGTGGCCACCGCTGGAAATCAGCTAAGAGACGGCCTTGCAGCGATCGATAGCCCCTTGGTTGATCAGATTGCGGATCTACCCTCCGACGCGGCGGCGGCATTGAGTAGCGGCGAAGCGTCGATTGTTGCCACCAGCGAAGAGATCCGCGACGCACTTACCCGCGTGCAAGACGCCTTCAACCAGGGCGACATCAATGAACAGCAGTATCGCAGCCTAACGGCCGCGCTGTTGGAGCTTAAAGAGGGCAGTGAACAAGCGGCGCAAGGCCAGGAGGCGCTGACTGGCGAGGTGTTGAGCAGCGAAGAGGCGATACTCAAGGCACGCCAGGCCGTGCTAGATCAATCCCTCGCTCTGGAAGAACTGGCCAGCAATGAGCGCATCAAGAACATGGAGTTCGCGGTTGATTTTAAAATCGCCCAGATGCAAACGGATGCTCAAAAGTTGAGGCGATTCTAAATGCGACCAGCACCACTATTTCCAGTACGGCGGACGCCGCCGCCAGCATGTTCGATACGTTGGGCAGCGGCGATCTGAGTTTTATTGACCAGTGGGCAGCTCGTGATGCTATCGACCAGCAGATGAAGATCCAAGAGGAGGCCGCTGCTCAGCAGGGAAAATTAATTGATGCGCAAGTAGCGCAAATGCGCGCCCGCACTCAGGCGCTGCAAAGGGGCGATGGGCTGATCAAGATCAGCTCGGATGGCCTGGAGCCTGCGCTGGAGATGATTATGTGGCAGGTGCTGGAAAAATTCAGATGCGCGCCAATGCCGAAGGCGCCGAGTTCCTGCTGGGCCTTTAAGCCCTTCTAACGCTTAGACCTTCACGTTAAACCCTTCTGGCGAGACCTCCTATGTACCTAATTGGATTAGCCGCGCGTGGCTATGACCCGCGTGGGGCCATGCTGTTGCCGCATCGCGCGGGCACCACGCTGGTGATGTTAGCCGCCGCGTGAGCCGGGTCAGCACACTGGATGGCGGCGTAGCGGTCACCAATCGCGGCCATAGCCCTGGCGATCGCACCGTCACGCTGTCGTTTAGCGGCTTGCCCCGTGAGCTTGTGGAGCAGGCTCGCCGAATGGTGCGTCTCCACGCCCGGGTCACGCTGTCCATTCCCGATGGCTGCTTTATCGGCGTGCCCAGCGAGTACGCGGAGCGCCGCCAGGAGCTGACGATATTAATTGCCGAGGAGGCGTGACATGCGCTTTGGATTCCTGAATAACTTCGCTGCGCAGCTGGCGGCACCGGTGACGGATGACGCGACCGAGATTGAGCTTTCAGCAGGTGCTGAACAAATTGCCGAAGCCCTGGAAAATGCGGATGCCTTGGCACTAACGCTGTTTGTTCGAGATACCCAGGGAATGAAACCAAGCGCGAAGTGGTTTATGCCACTGCAGTGGCTGAGAGCGTGGTCACCGTCGAGCGTGAACAAGAGGGCACCACTGCCGCAGCGTTTACAGCGGGAGACGGTGTTGAGTCCCGATTAACGGCCGCCCCTCCAACAAATGCTGCAAGGATTTGCGGGCACTATGCCGAAAGGTATTGCAGGCGCGATTGCACTCGGCGGTGCCTATGAAAAGAAAACGAAGCGTTTGACCCTGCCCAAGCGTTGGCGCTGGGGCACTGGCCCTGGGCAGTGGAACCTATGCGACCAGCGATGCCGCCGTCGCGATAGGTAGCAAGATGTACGCTGCGCTGGCATCGGGTGGTGCCCCGGTGCTGGTGAGCGCTGCACAGGCCTATGGCGCCGGTGCCGTGGCTATTGGCCCTGGTGCTCAGGCTAATACCGCGCTGGGGGTAGCCATCGGTAATGGCGCTGAAGCCAATGCTTTACGGACGCTTGCCTTAGCGGGTGGGAGTGCTTATGGAGAGGAGCATCTCGATTGGCGCGGGGAGCCAAAGCTACGGTGAAGCCACCATAGCACTGGGGCTGGTAGTGCTTACGGTGAATCGACCATCGCCCTAGGCAACGAAGCATACGGCTCTGGGCTAATGTCGCTGGCTATTTTGGCAGTGCTAGCGCTGACTATGCGGCTGCGATCGGAGAGGGTAGCAGTGTGACCGGTGACGCCTCTGTTGCCGTGGGAGAGCTGCACAAGTAAACGCCGACCAAGCGCTGGCTCTTGGGTATGGAGCGACGGTAAACACTGAGGGAGGCACTGCCGTTGGCCGAAATGCTGATGTCAGCAGCCCCAAGTCGTCAGCCTTTGGTGATGGCGCCATGGCCCAGCCGCCGGGCGTGACCGCGTTAGGCACCGGCGCTCAAGGGCTTGCACCTGAAACCGTCGCTGCTGGCCTGGAAGCCACCGCACAAGCGCCTTACAGCATTGCACTTGGCCGCGGTGCAGCCGCTGCGATCACTGGCGGTTTGGCAATCAACGCCGTCAGCTACCTTCCCGCGACCTATGACCAGACGGGGAGTTTGCAGGGCCACCCCGACCGCTTCACGACAAGCGGCCATGCAGGTGGTGGTCGCTACTGAGTCCTTGACCTTACCGACAGCGCGGCAGTGACCACACTCTCTCTACCTAACAACACCATGCTGTTTCCCGACGCTTTTGACCTGGTTATCACTGATGCAGACAGTGCTGGGGAGTGCCAGAAATCCAGATTGGGCCCGACGACACTGCCCCAGCTGACTACTTGGCAGCCACCGCCATCAATAAAACGGCTATAGGCGAGCGTGAGAGGTTTGAGCCTCTTATAAGCGACGGCGTTACAACGCTACGTGTCTCGGTGGTCGCTGCCGGTACCGGAACGCTGTCAGCCAAAGTGGTGGTGCGCGGCTACGTCATGGAGATTTAACCCATGCTGAACAGCGATCCGCTCAATAGCCGTGCGCTGGGTTCACCCATGCCGCCAGAGGGCGGGATTGACTGTGTACCGATCATTAAACGGCTCCCCGGTAGCGTGCTGAATAGCTCGCCATTAGGCAGCTGGGCACTGAACGGCAGCGGCGGCACCATCGTCATCGGCTGCGATGATGGCCCTCAAGGTGCGCTGTTTGATCCATTGGAGCGGGTGGAGGTGTATCTGCTGCTGATCGGTGAGTTGCGCGTGCCCATGTCATCGTTCCAAGCGACCATGCGGCGCACCGGTAAATCCTTCCTGCAAGCCATTGTGCCCGCGGGTGACAGCGTATTGCCCGCCCTGGAGTATGGCGCACTGATGCAGGTGCAGCTGGGTTACTACTATCCCAGCGCTGATGAGTACGACGGCCTGGAAACCATCGCTCTGGCACCACTGGAACAAATTAGAAGCGATGAAGGCCCGACGCGTTTCACGCTAACGCTCAGTGGCTACGGTGACTTCCGCAAGCCGATCCCCGAGAACGCACATTGCAGGGCGTACAGACCCGGTCGATCAATCAAGGCGCCCGGCGTGTGCGCTGTAACGTCGATCTGCTGTTACGGCCTGACAACTACGCGGTTGATACCAACGGTGAGAGTTTCCGCGTGGGGCAGATCCAGTATTTTGTAAATGACACCAGCGCGGCCATGGAAGTGATCGAGGTGAGCAATGGGTAAGGCGCGGATACTTGAAGCACATGGTGAAGGGCGCTACACGATAGAGATTATCGAAGCCCGTGAGCGTGCGGAGTTTGCAAAGCAGGAAGCCGAAGCGCGGATTCAAACGCTGAGAAGTGAAATCCTCTCCTGGAACAACGCATCACATCCGCGCAGGCCGCAGTTATCAAAGCCGCTGTCGCGCAGGATGCTGCCATTAACCAGTACCAGGAGGAAATGCAGGAGGCAGGGGAGTCCAGCGTTAACCTTGAAGCCTTTGCCGGTAAGCTGCTAGAGGCCGTTAGCCAACGGGATGCATTGCGAGCGGAGCTACGCAGCAAGGAGCTACGCATTGCCGCCGATGAAGCCCTGGTAGCTCGTGTCAATGCGCTACCACCGTTGCGCCAGGTGCAGGCCTGGTGTGCGGATTTCACGGAAGACTTGAGCGGTGAAGTCGCCACGGCGGAAGTACCCGGTGAAATAGGCAACGTTATTATCAAGCCTGGCTTTGAAGGTAACGCCTGGAGCGCCACGGAAGATGGCATCATGCAGCCCACACTGGCCAGTACTCCGGCCGCTACCTTCTACAACCTGGCTATGTTGCCCGGCTGGCAGAAGTGGCGGCCGACTTTCCGCATAGCCACCATTACCAGCCTGCAGGATGATACCTGCTCGATCAGTCTGGATGCGACCACCAGTAGCCAGCAGGGGCTGGGCGTTAATGCGCGTGCGAGCTATAGCAATGTGCCGATCCTGTACATGGACTGCAACGGTAGTGCCTTTGAAGTGGGCGATCAGGTGTTGGTGGCCTTTGCGGGGAATGTGGAAGGGCCAACGGTGGTGGGGTTTGAGCAGGCGCCGAAGGCATGCGATGGAATGGTTTATATAACAACCTCAACAGAGCAGTGGGATAAGCCTGCCGTAAATTATGCGCTGGCTGAGTATTATGAGCACAGCTGGTTGGATCCGGATGTATTTGGCTTACCTGTTGCGTCTGGCAGCTACCAAATACACAAGCAGTTAGTTCGCGATAACCTAGAAGCTAGCGTGGCTATTACTCACGACGACAGCTGGGCCTTCACACACTCTATAACTACCCGTGAATCTGGCCTAGTAGTAGAAAGGCGAACCAACACTTGGTCGATCTCGCATGAGTGCCATGTATCTGGAAAAATTAAGCACTTTGGCAGGGATGTGCCGATTCAATATTTGGCGACGCTAAACAAAAACTTTTCTGTGAGCCGAGATGGCTATGAGCCGACAGATCCTAGTTTTTGGTCGCCCGAAGACTCTTTATCAAGGGTTTGTGGGTGGATGATGGAAGTCAATCCCAGCGAGCCATTCTTAGATATGCACGAAGCTTTCACACTGGGGGCTATGCTATAGATCTGAAGAAGATTAGTGACTATATAACAACATCTTACTCCAGTTATAGCGAATGGATCACGTACTACCCCGTATTTTCTATCGTGACTATGAATGGCTTTTTGCTGATCTAAATCTCAGGGCCACACCAAGCCATTCAATATTCTACTACCCGACATGGTTAGCTTTAAGCACGAAGAGTTATCCGGCCTAACGATGGTTTTTTCTTCTACAGGGCGGCCTACTTATGGTAGAGGCTCAGACTACTATTTACGTTTTGGTAAATTCGTGCCGTATTGGGATAAAATACGCTCTAACACAAACATTAGGCTAAGCGATTATGATCCTACTGGGTCAGAAAGGTGGGCACTTTCAAATAGGCTTACTGACGCCAAGCTCCATGTGTATGTAACGTTGATAGAGCAAGATGGTGAGTTTGCGCGTGCCCCAACACCGGGAGCGGTCATGGATTATTATAAAAGAAATAAAATACGCGGACGGCAGGAGGATATACATGTAGATATGCCCGTGAGCATTAGCGTGCAGTAGGCTAAAGTTGTATGCAGTTATAATAATAACTTTGCGTGGCCCACCTCGAGCACTCGGGTACTGATGACGCCAATAAAATGAACAGCCCTGTTGATGTAAGAAAAGGCTTACGAAAGCTGTAGCTGATATCTTAAATAATTATGCTGAATCCATTGCTATGCTTCAATTGTGACGCCAGGAACGCCGCTTTAAGCATGACGGACGTGGCACTCAAGGAAGATAGAGTAGCGAAAGGAGTCATGAGCGGCAGGGACGGTACATTCCCAGATTTTCTACACATTGGCCTATTACCATTTTTTTGGTCTGCATAGTGGGGTAGGAAGCTAAAATAAATTCGAAACGTTAAAAATTAAAGCGTGGATGTAAAGTATGATGTTGTGTAGCGCCTCCTAAGGAGGCGATTAATATGTATTAATCTTATAATCTTGGAAAGAGATTATTTTTTGAGTTGAACTTTTCTGTATATCAAATCATGACTATTTTCAAGGTATACAAGCGCTTTTGTTTTCAGACAGGGTTTAAAGCTGTCGAAGTATCCGTTATCTAACAGCATTTTAAACATATTGTAGTTTTTGACTATAATTGGATGCGATATAATTACGGCATCTGATCTCTCTGCCTCATCAAGGTTCTCTATATAATAAACTAAGCTTACGTATTGTGCAGCAATGGCTAGTAACTGTGGTTCTCCCTTCTTAGGGTGTTGCTATTAAAGAGTGCTTTAACTATAGGTATATTAGGGGCGTTGCCTATGGTCTGGTTGCTAATGGCTTCTATGTTTTCGTTAACAGATTGCAAGATGTAAAAGAAATTTTGTTTTGAATTGGATTTTTCTGTGAGTTTAACTTGTGTTGATAATGCATCGGAAGATCTTTGCATCTCTATTCGGGATAGTTGTAGTTCACTACGTTGAAGCCTTAATGTGTCCGCTAACATCCAAACTGTAGCCAATGCGAATGAAACGCCAGCTGTGCCAGCCATATAACTGCCAAACTGCCCCCATACTTCTGGAGACTTCGATAAAGGGAGTTTAAGGACAACAAAAACCACCCGAAATAAGCAGCTAAAGAAATGCCTACGGAAATTCCAGCTAGGATTAGTGCATTTAATACCCTTTCTTTCATGTTTTAACTCAGTCAATATCTAATAATGTTATGTGATCGCAATAGCAAGCTCACTCCAGCTCGTAGTATACCTCGGTGTGCGATGTTCGCAACGCAACTCCCATGCGTTCATCTTCCTCGGCATCCCCAGCCGCACTGTGTTTTTGCCATGCTCTCTATTGAGCATATCCAGCGTGGCCATCAGCCTTTCATTCTTGGCTCGCTTCTCATCACTGATTGGCTCAGCCAGCAGCCCCAACTGCTCATTATCGTGATCGCAGAGATCCATGAGCATGACACCGCATTTCTGGTACCGGATCCCTTCCTTAAATATTCTTTCCAATCCAGCCATCGCAGCCCGAACCAGTTCACGGCTATCGTCAGTCGGGTGGGGCAGTGGCACCACTAGGCTTTTACTGTAGCTAGGAAGGTCACTGCGAAATCGATTGGTACGCACGAACACCATTATTGCCTGAGCTAAACCTTGCTGCTTACGCAATTTCTCACCTGCCCGGGAGGTGTGCACGCGGATCGCTTCGTGCAAATCTACTTTATTGCTGGTGAGGCGCCCAAAGCTGCGGCTGACCATGATTTGCTGTTTCGGCTGTGTCATATCGTCAAGCGGGATACAGTCATCGCCGCGTAGCTCCCAGACGATGCGCTCCATGACTACCGAGAAGTGCTTTCGCAAGTGCTTTGGAGATGATTCGCGCAACTGCCAGGCTGTTTCAATTCCGAGGGTGCGGAGTCGAACAGCACTACGACCCGCCACTCCCCATATCTCGGTTACTGGTAATTGCTGAAGAAAGGCGCGTGTATCGTCGCTATCAGGATGCATGATAGCGACACCATCGAACCCTTTCTTTTTGGCCCGATGATTGGCGATCTTAGCGAGCGTTTTGCTGGTACTCAGACCAATGCTGATCGGAATGCCGGTATCCCTGCGCACCTGGTGCCGCATTGCCTGGCATCGCGCCTCAAGTGTGCCTGGATCGAACCCCCTCGAACGATAAAAACGATTCATCAATGCTATACACATCAACGTGCGGCGTGTGCTGGCTGAGAATGTCAGTGACGCGGCGGCTCATATCACCGTACAGCGCATAATTCGAGCTCAACAGAATGCACTGGCGACGAATATAAGGGTCTATCTGGTGTGCGGGCATGCCCATGGCTACACCAAGCTGTTTTATTTCAGCTGATCGCGCCACCACGCAGCCATCATTGTTAGACATCACGCCAACCGGCTGGCGTTCCAGTCTCGGGTTAAATACGCGCTCGCAGCTGACGTAAAATTATTGCAGTCGACCAGGGCGATCATGTTGAGAATCCCGGAGCCAGTGAGTGAATATTGTGGGTGACCACGCCCCACACTTGGCACTCTTTGCCCTCAAGCGGGATTGGGCGAAATTCGGGATTTGAGGCAATTAGGTAAGGGCGGTTGCCGATCTTGCCTAGCTTTTACACGTGAGCTCTCCATCAACACTCATAATCACGATATGGCCCGATTTAGGTTCAAGGGAGCGATCGACGATCAAGAGATCCCCATCGTAGATTCCGGCACCGGTCATCGATGTCCCCTTGGCGCGAAGGTAGTAGGTCGCGCTGGGGTGCTGCACGAGGTGATCGACAAGATCCAGCTCGGCTTCAAGGTAGTCATCTGCCGGGCTGGGAAAGCCGGTGCGCACCTCGCCTGCGGCTAGAGGCAATTTAAGCGGAGGAGAGGTGGTATCTACGCGTCCTAGTACCGAGAGATGCATACTCATGCCATGCTCTCCTCGGGATTCCATGTGATACGTATATGCTCAGCGTCGTCGTCAATGGGGTAAGCGTCACGTTCTCGACGGTGCCCAGGTCAGCAAGCATTTGTGCCCAATCTTCGGGGCTCTCATCTTCTCGGCGCTGGAGCTCGACACAGTGCTTTGACTGCGCTCCTGGGCTGCCGATCTCTTTCTGAACCCGCTTGACTAGCTGCTCGTATGATTTTGACATGAGCGTCTCCTTAAATAGCTGGTGATATATACAGTATTTAGGGCGAAGTATATCTACCTGATGAGCTGCTTGCCAGTAATGAACTTGCAGCCCTAGTAAAGTTAGCCTTAAAATAGGTACGTTGTGTTTTCGCAAGCCCGATTAGCAGTCACAGAGGTTGCAGATCAGGCGAAACGTTGGCGTACTACTGATTGCGAGTGTGATCGCAGCAGCCATTATTCCAGTGAACGTTCGCTAAGAGTTCGACTTGAGGCGTTTGATCAATGGATATTGGAAGCCAACGTGGGGCTTCCTACCCTATTGCTCAGGAAGCCAGTAAAGTTTGTTCAGCGGCCCGGAGCGTGAGTGCGGGATCGGAAGCACAAGATGCGCTGAGTTCAGGCGTTCTGCAAAATAACCACCCAGAACCGTTTAGTTTAGTTGGCTGGATAGGTAGCCTTACTTTATCGACGGTACTGAGCATTGCAGCGGTCTGGAATGTACTTAATGACAGTCCTCAAGCAGGCCTGGAAATGAGATACAAGGCGCATTCGATTATCATTAGCATTGAGGAAAGGCCCGTGAGTCATATGCTACAGGATTCGCAAGCCCGATTAGCAGTCACAGAGGTTGCAGATCAGGCGAAACGTTGGCCTACTACTGATTGCGAGTGTGATCGCAGCAGCCATTATTCCAGTGAACGTTCGCTAAGAGTTCGACTTGAGGCGTTTGATCAATGGATAGTGCCCGTCTATTCCCGCCTAAAGGGGTCTCAGGAGCATGGCGGGACAAGGGTGTGACGAAAAGTGCATTAGATATAACTGCCGATGTTCATAACCTTAGTAATGCTTGGCACAACCTATATTCCAAGACCTCAGTTAGAGGTAGATTAGTAACTGGGGTTGATAAAATTAGTATTTTGGATTTTAAAGCTGCAGAAAAGAAACCTTACTTTCAATCTCCAAAAGTATAAAAATAAAAACTATAAGTTTTCACCTTTAAGCCCTAAATTTGCTCCTAAAAGCGATGGGGGATTAGGGTTATATGCGTGCCTACTACTTTTGACAGGGTTGTTCAAAGGGCTTTAAGTAACACTTTATTTGATCTTGGTTATTCTTTGAATAATTCAGTTAACCATGGGTTTGTAAGAAAAAGTCAGTTAAAACAGCGATCAATAAAGCAATTCAGGTTAGAGGTGATAATCCCTGGGTCTTTAAGGTAGATATTGCCGCTTTTTCGATAAGCTGGATCGTGGGCTTCTAGTAAATAAGATTAAAAGAAATTAAGCACAGATCACTTCATGATATGCTTATTGAATCTGCTAGTCTTGAAATATCTGCTTATAAATCTGAAAAAGAAAAATATATGATTTAGGTATTGTGCAAGGTGTTGGGATAAGGCAGGGAATGCCTCTCTCTCCATTTTTGCTAATCTTTACTTGAAAGAATTTGACGAATTTGTAGAGCGTGAAGGGCTGTCAGTCATACGCTATGCAGATGATATAATTGGCTTTGAAAATAGTCAAAATGAGTGTTTAGAATCAAAGGAAAAGTGTGAAGCTAAACTTTTAAGTATTGGTTTAAGCATAAAAGATGAAAAACAGTGATAGCAAGTCCGAATGAAACGGTGAGTTTTCTTGGATTAGGGATTTCTTACCAAAATTCAGGATATAAGGCTATCGTGACAGATGTTCAACTTAAAAAATAGCAGAGAGAATTTCTCAATATTCTAATCTCGAATTTTGTGTGAGAAGGGGAGTAAATCTTAAGAATTTGTTAATAAGATTGGATCAGCTAGTCTACTCTTATGAAATAATTTATAGCGAAGCTTGTAATAGGTCTAGGCTTATAGATATTGTGAAAAGTTCTAAAGAGAAAGCACTAAAAGATCTTTTAGAAATAATTTCAATATAGATTATAATAAGTTAAGTAAAGATAAGAAAAATTCCTTGGTATGTATTCATTGTCATAATCGGCGCGTGGAGAGCCTTAATTTAGCTTGATTAGCTAATGTGAAATATAATTTAAGCATTAGAAGTGGCGAGAATATGGTTGCGAAAAAATTAAGTGCCTAATTTAGGGTGCCCCAAGGGTGCAAGCACCCTGGGGCGAAGGCTCAAATTCTTGTCAGCACATATAAAACGCCCACTGCAGCCGGTATTGCCAGCCACACTGGCATAGCAAGCATGAAGGCACCGAACAATGTGGCATATGCTACTGCCTTGGCATTGAGGCCTTCTGAGCGCGTTGTTGACGGGGTTTGCATAAAGCTTCCCTCCAAGCAACTCCCCAAGGCTCTTAGAGAGTCGGGAAGGGGGCCCAGACCTGCCGTCTGTTGGAGTTTAAAGGCAGTCGACCTTGGCGACGGCACCCGACTGCATAACAGAGCCTCACCCAACGAAGCGATGGTAACCTAAGCACACATATCAGCAAAGTAGATAAAGGTAGTGTGTTCAAAATGTGCCAAAGGCCTGCCCTGTAATGTGACTAGCTGCTGAAATATGAGAAATTCGGTGGTTTGTTACACACTGCGCCCAGCGTGTTATGTATTTTAAATCAACAGCTTAAGTGTGGATTGGCCTTGGGATATGGGTCTTGAAAACCGGCATAGGTTAATAGCCTATCCAGGGTTCGAATCCCTGTCCCTCCGCCACCTTATCTCGAAAAGCCCCTGATTATGTCAGGGGCTTTTTTAGTTTTTAGGCCATACGATTGCTGCCTAATAGCCCTTCCATAGAATGCACCGGTCTTTCAATGTGTTCAGAATGTGTCTGGGAATTCTGAATTACCTCTGCCTGGGCGTGGTACATACCTCGATTTCCTAATCTCATTAAGAGATCAGTCAGTGCTTCAGGGTGTTTTTCAGCGACTCGCAGCAGTGTCCGTGCAGTGCCGGTGGGCACGCGACGGCCTTGCTCCCAGCCGCGAAGGGTACCAGGGCTTACGTCCAGCAGCTTGGCAAACTCACCTTGAGAGAGCCCCATGCGATGGCGAATTTCTGCGGCCTTGGGTACTTCTACCTGTGTCTCACGAGCAGCTTTGCCTTGCTTCATTTGGCGTATGGAAGCCAGCAGCGTATTACCAAGCTCTTCACCGGTCATAAAGTCATCACTCCGCATCTTCAATCTCCTCTTTAATCTGCTTGAGAATGTGAGGGGATATTCCCACGTACTGATTTAGCGTATATCACCAATAGCCAAATCTTCCCATCCGGTAAGCAGTTGTAATGAATGACACGTACGCCGCCGCTTTTGCCTTTACCCTGTAGCTTCCAACGCACCTTTCGGCACCCACCCGATCCTGGAATAACATCACCAGCTTCAGGGTTGTTGGCTAACCACTCAAAGAAGGCTGTTCTTTCAGCTTCACTCCAAAGTGAGTCAGCACTGGCTTTAAAGATATCTGTTTCGGCGATCGTGTACATGAACTTATTGTGCGTCACTGACGTATAAATGGCAAATGTAAGTTTTCAGATGGGTACTAGCGAGGTGAAGTTCGTCGCTCGGCAAATGCTGGCTGTGCCTCAAGAGCAACGTAAAAGCGGGATTCAACCAGTGGGCAAAAGTGTTTACGCACATCACTCAAGAGAAGGTGAAAAGCGTGTGGGATCAAGTCGTTGACGAGATAAAACGCAACACCAAAGGCAACAAAACGCAACAGTTGAGCAACAACGCAACGGTAGGGGAAGTGATGCGATGTATCTCAGCACGACAGATGATCTTTGACGCGTATCACGAGCAGCGTGGCAGTGTGATGGCGTACGCGCAGGAGATAGCGCGGATGGGTGCGCAGGTTCAGACCACTCAGAGCAATAATAATGATTGGCGTATTGTGAATGGGCTTGAGGCGGGGCGGTGATCAGTGCCGTTGAGAATCAGCCTGTGCACTTAGCAGGGCTGGCCCGCTACTGTTTTGGGCCGTTTACCAAGGATGAGTTGGCTGGGGATAGAGAGAGGCTTCACACGGCATTAATGCAGGTCTCCATGACAATGCGTTTACCAGGGCAGGGGCAGAGTGAACGGCCACCAGCAGAAGCTGCGCGACAACTTCGCTGGATCGCGTCGGCAGCGATTCACCACCACGCTGAGACGACGTATCCCTATAACCGGTCGGGGCTGCGTAGTCCGCATAGGATTGCCGCTTGGATTAAGATGGAGCATGGGGCGGTAGATGTAGGGCGTTGGTCTCGCAGCGGGCGTGTTTGCTGGGGTGGCGTATGGGAGCAATTACTGGATACATTAGACCACTGGAGGGGCAGTCGCCGCTGGCACCAGTGGCTGCACTCATATTTAAAGCAGCGAGATTATTCAAGGCGAATCGGTATAAATGGAAACAATTCAAAGCATGATTGCTAATATGGA
Source organism: Vreelandella olivaria (assembly GCA_004295565.1). Classification (GTDB taxonomy): domain Bacteria; phylum Pseudomonadota; class Gammaproteobacteria; order Pseudomonadales; family Halomonadaceae; genus Vreelandella; species Vreelandella olivaria. The sequence continues at coordinate 2,428,466 of AP019416.1, forward strand.
TCCTGGAGCAAGGGGGGAATGCAGAAAAAGGCAGTTTAGGGTTAATGTTGGTCTATACATGGCGGGCGTATTAGTCCTTCTTTCATCTTTGGTGCCATTTTTATACTCACAACTCTATTTTATGGTAGGGATTCATTTCGACGAGCCTGGAGAGTTCATGAAAAGATCTGGCGCCACAATGTCAATTCTAGCAGTTGCTGCTGAGATCATTGCAGTGAGGTCAAGGGCTCGGTCGGATGTAGATAACGAATTTCCTCTATTCGAACCATATTCGACAGAGCTTGTGCGCAATGCTTCTAGAAGACCTGTGGAAATAACCACTATCGCAGTTTTTATCGTCGTCTTAATGGGGATCGCTATTAATTCGCATGGAGATATAATTTACTTCTTTGGTTCTTGGCCTTTGGTATGGCTTATCCCATTCATGATCATTCTTCCCATTACTTTATTTACCTGCTTCCTGATAAGGCGCAATAAAATTTTCAATGAACCATGGAAGAATGCAAAATTATATTGAGCTCCCTTGATTGAATTATAAGCTTTGAAAGCTTGCGTATTGGGCACGAACGAACCACAAAAATCCTATTGTCTATCCTTGCGCCTCAGTTTTGCTGAAGCGTTTTACTTCAGTGAACTGGTTAATTTTCATTAAGTGGTCTAGGCTGATAGTTCCCTCAGGGGGATTATTACACCATCAAACAAAGGAGCAGTTATGCCTACTACCGGCGAGAAACCAGGCAAAGGCACTTATACTTGCGATAATTGCGGTGACAATGTCGTTTTGGATGACCATACTGACACTTTACCGCCATGTCCAAGCTGCCACGGTACTGAATTTAGCTAAGTCATCTCAAAATGAGTGAAGGCCTGCTGGTAATCGGTGGGCCTTTTCTGTCTATGCTGCTTTCCTGTGAATTTCTGTAAATATGAGCCCACGCCCTCCCTACTAGCATGTGGTAGACATTTTAGATTAGGATCTATTAATTGATATTACATTGGTGCTGACTAATTTATTGGTTATGCTGGAATGCTAAGCATTTACTAAATGCAGGCGGCAGCAATGACAGATAAAACACAGTCGTACAAGGCCCATAATGACGGCCTTGACGACAAATTAGTTGATAAGCTTGTATCTCTAGGGAGGGGGGCGTCTGGCTTGATCCCAATGGTAGGAGGCCCCTTGGCCGAAATCATTGGGAACGTAATACCTGGCCAGCGAGCAGATCGTATTGCTAAATATTTACGTGCTCTCTGCGAGAGTAGAACAGCTCGAGACAACTGTTCAGAAAACTCTTTAGAATACCCAGAAAAGTTGACCTGATCGAGGAAGGTGGCTATCAAGCAGCCAGAGCTACTTCCAGCAAGCGTATAGAAATGATCGTTGAGGCTGTCTCAAGAGGGCTGACGCTAGACGATGCAGATTTAGTTCGCAGGAAGCGTTTGCTAACAATATTGGGCGAACTGGACGAAGACGAGTTAGTTTTACTCAATGCCCATGGTCGCGCATATGGACACTGTCATGATGATCCATTCTCCGATGTAAAACGTCCCCATCCGACGCATTTGAATTCAAGTATGGAAGACATAGAGCATGAACATCTCTATGAAAGCGGCCCCAATCATTTACTTCGCATGGGGCTATTAAGAAAAATTATGGCAACGTCAAGAGAGGCCAAGTACCTGATTTTGACCCAAGGGCAGGAGATTTTGCTCATAGTGTTGAAATTTCTCAGCTCGGTCGAATGCTACTTAAGGAAATTGGTATGCCTACTACGTTCGACATCGAGCAGGGGTATGCATAGCAGGTTGCAAAGCTCTTGCTCCTTGTGCCCGAAATAGCTAGTATATCCCCACTATCCAAATCTACGCCTCGGCATTGCCGAGGCGTTTTGCCATGAGGCCCTGCGAGTGCCGCCGCTGCTGCTGGAATATTTGAGAGAGCCTATTCAAGTAACTATTGCTCAGTCCAATGGAAGCGGGTTGGCTTCTCTTGCAACGATGTTTGAGGCGTGTTCGCCGCATTGCTGGGCGCATACGCAGCTTATTTTTTTGGCAACAAGAGTGAAAGGCGTAAGCTTAAGCAAGAAAAGCTTGAAGAGGTTTATGCAGTCACAGATAAGTTAAAAAATCTGTTGCAGTTTTCGCGGACGACTTTGCTTCTACCGTTAAATACAGTGAAGGTGAAAGCGTTTCAGTATTGCGATTCCCCGACAGTGCAAAGGCCCAGGATATGCAGGCCATAAGTAATAAGCTTGCTTTCCTGGTACAAGTTCACCTGTCGAAGAAAGAGGCATTAATTGAAAAGCTAATAGGGCAACTTGACCAGCTCTATATTGATACCAACCTTCACGCAAGTTCAGGATTTGAGAACAGGGCTAGCGCTACTAAATACTTTCAGTTTTTAGGCAGTTTAGTCAGCTCCATAAGCGTGACTCTTAACACTATTGCCAAAGCAGCGGTGGCTGAAGCTAAGCGTCTCTCGTAGATAACCTTCAAGCTCTGCCACCCGGTGGGCTTTTCACTTTCTACTGTCGTGAGACAGCAGGTGCCCCCATGCCCCGTATCACTCCCCAAGCCGCTGGCGGCAATAACGTCTGCGCGTTTCTCGATGTGTTGGCGTTTGTCGAGATCGGCAAGCCGATGCTGCAATACCCACGCACCGATGACGGTTACCGCGTCATTGTGGGTTCTATTCCTAGCAAGCTGATTCTGCTAGATGACTATGCCGATCATCCACGCCGAAGCGTGAAGGTACGTAAAGGCCTGTACTCAACAGCAGCAAGCCGGTACCAGCAGTTAAGCCGCTTTTGGCCTCATTACCGCAACCAGCTTGGCTTGCCTGACTCTGGGCCATTGAGCCAAGACCGTTGTGCTATTCAGCCAATTCGTGAACAGCGCCTTGACCCTTATTCAAGCGGGCGAGATTGCCGAGGCTATTCATCGGTGCCGGAATATCTGGGCGTCATTGCCAGGCGCAGGCTATGGCCAACATGAGCATTCATTAGAGCGTCTGCTGCTTGAGTTTAAGCGCGCCCAAGGGGAGCTTTGCGAATCCGATCAGACTTGGTATGGCCGTGCCAAGTTACGGAGGGTGGCGTAATGCCCCAGGAGCGCAATGTGAAACCCTCAGTTTTCGAGCGGCATATGCAGACAGGAATACAGGTGCTGTTGGTAGCGCTGATCATTTGGGCTGGCTCTGAGCTGGTGAAGCTGGGGCAGCAGTCGGTCGTGTTGGAAGAACGGCTGACCACTCAGGGCTTAATGATTCAGGAAATGCGCCAAGAGCTTAAAAGCTGGGGTGATACCTACTATCGAGCATCCGATGCTCGCCGTGACCTTGATGAGATTGAAAGCCGCATCGATAACCTGAACAGCCGCGTGTCGGCGCTGGAGACCAAGTGATGAGTATCGCAGCCAAAGCGTTATCAGTAATCACTGGCCCGCTATTCAGTGTGATCGATAAAGCGGTGACCGATAAGGATGAGGCTGCGCGCCTCAAGTATGAGATTCAAACCCAACTGATCGATGCGGAAAACAGCGCGCTTAAAGCACAGATGCAGGTGATATTGGCAGAGGCTGCGGGCGAGAGCTGGCTGCAACGCAATTGGCGCCCGATTTTGATGCTTACCATCGTGGCAATCGTCGCTAACAACTATACTGATCGCGCCGTATCTGTCGGCAATGTTTGGCGTAGGCCTGACGCTGCCATTGCCCGAAGCGTTATGGAATCTCATGACGCTAGGTGTTGGGGGATATATTGCTGGCCAAACCGCTGAGCGTGGCATTTCTACCTGGCAAAGTGGACAGGTGGCCCGCGAGCAGGCTAAAGCGCAGCAGGGCATTTACCAACAGATTCCAAAGCAATGTTACTCCCATATTTCTTGAAAAAACAATATTTTCATAACCTTAAATTAAAGTAAAATTTTATTTTGGGAGACGCTGCCAGCAATGGTGGCGTTTTTTATGGCGAAACGATACGATTGGGAGTTGATCGAGCGAGAGTATCGCACTGGTCGTTTCTCTCGCGCAGCTTGAAGCGCGCCACGGCGTGAACCGCTCGAATATTTCCCGCCGTGCCAAGAAGTATGGTTGGCAGAAGGATCTTACCGAGCGTGTACGTGAGCGCACTAGACAAGATCAAGGTTGAGCTATCCTCGCCATCATTTCACCGTGTGCTTATGGAACCTATTCCTCTGTTCGCAGTTCAATAGGGTTGGGTACGGCAAAGGAGATCTGCCATGCAGCATGTCGATAAGTGCGAACAGTGCGGTAAGGAATACAACCCCGTCGTTAATGAAGCCTCAAAGGAAATCCCCAAATGCGCTGCTTGTGGTGCTGAGTTAAACGTGCGTGACTCTCGCTCTACGTTTGATGTGGACGCAGAGCACGATGATGAGCATCTCGTTGAAAAGGGCCTGCGAAAGGTGACTGATGGAATTACCGGTAAAAGACGTAGTTAGCAGTCCGATGATCACCGTCTAGTAAACAAACTCTTCATTGTGCTTTTTCATGATGCCCCCTTGATCTGATAGCAATAGGGGCATTCTGGTTGGCTTCGCTTAATGGAAATGCTCAACGAATAGATCGTCATAGATGATTATATTTATCGGATAAACGTTTTCGATGCCAAATGCCGGTGGCTGTCCGCCTATCTACCATTATTCATGCGGTTGAATAAGTGATTGATACTCCCCCTTGGGAAGTGCCTGCAGGTTCATATACGAAACGTGAACGGCCATCTCCGTCATTTTGAACGTTGCCAGCTCATCAGTCAGAGAAAGGGAAAGGTCGTAGTTGGAGAGGCTAGAGGCAATGCCAGGTGTCCAGTGGTGAGCTTTGATGGCGCGGACTATTAGCACGTCTCGATCAGAGTCGAGGGGGAGTGCAGCACCTCGGTAGGCATCACGCCAGTGGTCGCAATAACAAGCAATGACAAACTCCCGAAAGGTGTTAATCAGCATTTTGTGCAGTGCTACGATATTTTCGACGCCAGACTCCGGCAGATTGCTGTATTCCCGCTGCATCTGCTCGAGCTGATCCCAACGCTTGTGGTAGGCGGCCTTATCCAACGCTTTCCCCTTATCCTTAGTTTAGGAACCAGCAATATAGCGGTGTTAGATGGCTTCGTTCAATTCCTCTTTGGCCTGAGTGCTCGGCTTGCCAATACCGTAACTATTCAAATAGGACGTATTTTAAGCGCTGGTATCGCTAGCAGGCCGTTTGCTCCCTGCGCCTGACCTAACTCCTAAAACTAACACCATGAACTCGGCTAGGTTTCCAGCTAATCTAGAAAGAGATTGATACCAAATCCGTTACCACGAGGGAGAATGCTATGCGGCAACGCGATGAGTTTGTTGAGGAAATGAAAGCTAGGCTCGACGAGTGGAATGCTGATATCGATAAGCTGACTGCCAAGGCGCGTCAGGCGAGCGACGAGGCGAGGGTGAAGTACCAAGAGGACATAGAGCGGCTCAAGAAGCGACAGGCGGAAACGCAGCAAAGGCTCGAAGAGCTCCAGCATGCCAGCGGAGCGGCCTGGGAGAGTGTCCGTCAAGGTATGGAAGACTCTTGGGAGCTAATGCGCAAAGCCTTCCGGGACGCCTCTGATCGTTTCAAATAGCTATTATCGTTTCAAATAGCTATCAGCTGCCACAATCAACTGGGGTCGCGACCCTCCTGAGGTTGCGACTTGTTACCTCTTGAAGACGCTCAATGGAAGCATTTCCCTGATTCGCCAGGGCCGCCATGCGGTTGATTTGCTCCTCCAGGCGGGGCAGGGCGTCTTGCCGGTAGCTGGATAGATCGTCAATGGCACCCATTACCTCGCTGAACGCCTCCTCGAGCACTTGCATGTCGAGCATTGCGGAGGAGGCCCGTTTCTGGATATCCACGCCTTGTTGACGTAGCGCTTTGGCGGTGCCACCAATCATCTGCGCTGTGGTGGTGTTAAGGGCTTCGATGCGATCCAGCACTAAGCGTTGATTCGCCATCGCCATCGCCACAGTGACCGCGACGGTGAGCGCCGAGACGGTGACGTTAATCGCCCTGTCCACACCGCGCATTAACTCACGGTTGTTGCGGATGATGACCTCTAGCGCCAGCACGCCTTGCTGACTTACAGCCAGTTGCTGCTGTAGGTCGACGATGCGCTGACGAAGGGGAAAGAGCAACTCCTCCTCTAGGAAGTGACGCCTAGGATCATCACTATCGCGAGCGGCGATCTCATCTTGCAGACGGCGATCGATTATGCGGCCCAGGGCAATTTGGCGGTTCAGCTCGCCTAGTATTTTAGTTAACGCCTGCTGGTCATCGTTCAAGGTGAGGTTGTCACGGTGTAGCATGTCGCGGCCGCTTTCCAGATCTTCGATGATCGCGTCCAGCGCTTGTTGGGTATTCTCGAACTTGCGAAAGTAGCGCTGCAGACGACTGTCGAGGCCGGGGATGACCGCCAGAACGCGATCCAACGTGGTCGGCGCCAAGCGATGGCGGGCGGGATCAAGCCCTTCCATGCGCCCACGCAAATCGGTCAGTGCCTTGGCGACCGGCCCGCCTTCGTCACCCTGGTGGGCCAGCTTGCGCAGCGGCGTCTGTAGCATGGCACTGCGATGGGCTGCCTGCTGTTGCAGCTCAAGCCCCATCTCGTCTACGGCACGGCGCTGGCGAACCGTAGACTCCTCATCTCCTTCGGCAAGAATATCCTCGACGAAGCGGTCGGCCATGGCTTCAAGTTCAGGGTCTATCTCAATATCTATCTCAAGGTCTATGCCATGCGCGTCAGGGGCGGTCGTATCGGCCTGGCTTGCTGCGAAGTGACTGGCTTTCAACTGGTCAGCGATCTCGTCCACCGGCGGCAGGGAGAGTCGACGTCCGTCATCAGGTTGCTGAGCCATAGAGTTCTCCCAAGCTATTAAAATGAGCGATTTAAAAGCGCTATCAAAGTAAACGATTAACGAAAAATATAGAGAAAGCTACGCGGTGGCAATGAAGGTTGGATTACTCCTTGCGGGCATAACGATCGGCGCCTTCTACAAAGAGGCGCAGATCCTCCAGCGCTTTCTCAGTGGTGACCGACGCCTGGGGCGGGCCGTCTCGATACGCGCCATGGAAACAGCGGTATCGTCGAGGACGGTCAGGGCGGACTCGATGCGCGCGGAGAGCTTATTCAGGCTATGTTCGGTCTCCACAAGCAGATCAAGGCGCCGCACCAGGGCAGCCCGTTCCTCATCGCTTAATCGTTTGCCTTCCCGCTCCAGCCGGCTTCTCACGTAGTTGCCATCCACTCTCACCACGCCACGGGCTTGTGATGCCATGGTTGTCAATGTATCAACCGCGCCAAAGCACACTTGAGTGACCAGCCCTTGCGAACGTTCGAAGGCCAGCTCGCCAGTGTGGAACCGTTCACCCAGCACGTCCATCACGTGACGGTAGCGGCTGTAGAGCCGATCTGAGAGGATGGCTAGATCGGGGCGCTGGACGTCGAGTAGGCGCTGCTTGGCCCGGCACATGGCCAATACCAAATCGTTGGCTCCCTCGGGTGGTCTTGCGGGATCGAGCACCAGGACGCCCGCTTCAAAGGCATTGCGTTCCTCTTGAGCACGGCGACGCTGCGCTTCAGCTTCTCTTTGGGCCTCATGGCGACGCTGACGACGGCGGGCCAGCCAGCCGCGTAGCGTTCGCTCGGCGGGAAGTGACGCAGGAATGGCGACAAGGCCTGTAAGCCAACCAAACAGGCTAGGGCTGAACCCACCCCATAGGAGGTCAGCCACAGCAGCATGCTGATGGAAGGGACTACCAGGCAATAGCGGGCGATCACCTGGAGGCGACTGGGCGCCATCACTGGAACCGCCAAGCCAGGATTGAACAGGCCGACCAGTAGCCAGGGCAGGCAGGTCATAAACAGGCCATAGGAAAATCCCTGCAGGAATCCCAACATAGATACGGCTATCCTTCAGTCATGGAACGCAAACAGAAGTGTAGAGTAACCGAGGTTGGGACGCTAAGCACCCGTTGTGCAACGGCAGGCCGCTGACGGTGAGCCGCTATTTTATCTTGCAAGTATTGAGACCGAACAGTTTGTAGGCTGGGCAGTCGTTTCATAGGCCCGTCGTTAGTAGCTGTAGGGGCTTTTGATTAATAGCGTTTTTGGAATTATTCCAATCTATCAGTGATATAACCTCTACAACAATTTCACAGAAACTCTACAGTTTAATTGCCATATGTAACTGGATCGACTAACTTAGTTACACGGGTGCGCTAAAACTTTCCTAATGCTGGCTTGCTCAATCGCTCCTGAACACAACTGACTGCGGCTCAGCTCACTTGGTGCGCTCCAATCTAAGCCCAGTCACTTTGGGTCAACCAGCAAGGAGGACATCGAATGTCGATATCATCAGAAAAGCAAATGCCCGAAGCAGTAGCGGCCTGGCGTGATCCGGAAATGGACTCGGTCAAAGGCACTGAGACCCCTAAAGATCCGAACAAAGGTTATATCGCTCTACTGGGCTGGAGCATCAATGCGATCAAGGCTGCGCAAAAGTTTGACCGCCGTTATATCGTTGTGGCTCCCGAGTGGGCAGCGGATTTCTGCACCGCCAATAACATTCCTTTTATTTCGTGGGACTTTATTCGTCTGAATGATCGTTCCATGGAAATTGCCGAAAGGTTGAAGGAGGAGGGCGTCGATGTTGCTATCCCGCTGTTCGAAGAAACCGTTGAGTGGTCTGGCGCGATTAACTCTGTTCTCCTCGACAGCCCGCGCATGTTCGGGCAGTCCATTCTGTTCCGCGACAAGGCGTTGATGAAGCGCCGCGCGCAGCTGGGTGGTATCCGCGTAGGGATATTCGAAGAGGCGCACGAGAAAGAGGACATCGTCCGTTTTATGAAGCGCGTCAATCAGACGCTGCTGAAACTGGATGGTGACCCGGATGACCCTATTCACGTCAAAGCGTTCGACAAGGCCGGTTGTCTTGGCCACCGCATGATCCGCACAATAGAAGAGATCGACAACATCCCGGATGATGAGTATCCGTTGCTGATGGAAAGCCACTTGAGCGGCTGGGAATTTGCCGTTGAAGCCTGGATACACGACGGAAAAATTCAGTTTCTGAACATTTCGGAATATGTCACGTTAGGCTACTCGGTATTTGTACCCGCAACCGCAGAACTCGAGAGCTGGCGCAATGCGATTACCAAGCAGATCGAGTTACTGATCAAAACCTTCGATATCCAGTTTGGCTTGATTCACCCCGAGTACTTCGTGACGGCTGACGGTGAAATGTACTTTGGCGAGGTTGCTTACCGGCCACCTGGCTTTAAAGCGTTTGAGCTGATTGAGAAGGCCTACGGATTTAACGCCTATCAGGCGTCAATGCTGGTGTTCGATCCGAAAAGCAGCAAAGAGGAGGTGGCTGCCTTCTTCCCCAAAGAAGTTGTCGATGCTAAGGGGTATGCAGGCTGCTTTGGCGTGTATCCACGCCGTCGTGTGGTGAGTAAGCTGGAAATGCCCGAAGAAACGATTAATCATCCTTACTTCGAGTCACATGAACTGGTCGCTCCCGCTGAAGAGACAGTGCCTGACCGGTCAGCCTTCGGAACACACTGGGGCCTGATCTTCTTCTTTGGTGACGACCCCATCAAAATGCGCGATCTGCTGAAAGCCCAAGAGGATCTGGACTTTTACGTCTAACCTTGGTTAATGCAGTAAGCTGAACCATGGGCGCTTTTATCAGTATCAGGCGGTCTCAATACCCTGATGCTGGTAGCAGCGCCTTTTTGGCTTTTCCATTTAAGCATTTCGCGACTACTCTACCTGCTCCAGCAAGACCGCCATGATATCGTCCATGGTGACAAAACCCAGCAGGTCGTTGTCTTCCAGCACCAAAATGCGCTTTACCCGGTGTTCGGTCATCATCGCTGCTACCTGCCTTACCGAGAGACTCTTGCCGACCGACAGCGCTGGTTTGGCGCAGGCGTCATAGACGTTAAGAAGGTCGATATCGCCTTCCTCTGCCACCACTGTTTTCAGAACATTGGTGTAGGTGATAAGTCCATAGGCATCGTTGGGATGCTGTTTCTCAACGACCAACGATTTTACGCTGTGCTTCTTCATCAAGCTTAGCGCTTCGCGAAGTTTAGCAAAGGGCGAAACGCAAGCCACATCGCTAACCATCACATCTTTGACCAGTTTCATCACTAGAAGCTCCTCAAATATTCTCTTTCAAGTGTTGTTCAAATTTATGGAACTGGGATACGTCAATGCCGCCGAGATGCTCTAGCGGAAAGGTAAACACCAGCCCCTGAGAGTCGTTTTCCTGGGGCATCAGTAGCTGTTGGATGGCTTTCAGAATTTGCAGCGACAGGCTTTTTCAAGCACCATCAACAGAACGCTCTGGCTACCGTCGTAGGTAAGCCCGAAAAAGGTTTTCTTGGCGGTATTGCTGATGCCACGGCCCGTCATCACCGTAATGCCTCCGGCGCCAAGATCACGGGCGGAATCGATGCATTCCTGCTCCTGATCTTCCGGAACAATGGCCACGAGAACGGAAAATTTCATGAGCGCACCTCTCTGCGATTTGTCCACCAATGCATCACAATGGCATAGGTCATAACGGTAACAATAGGGAAAATAGACGCGAAAGCAATCAGGCCGAAGCCGTCAATCAGAACGCTACGGCCCTCAATATTGGCGGCTAAACCAATGCCCAGCGCGGTTACCAGCGGCACGGTGACCTCTGAGGTAGTGACACCTCCCAAGTCGTAAGCCAGGGCAACGATGTATTTAGGCGCTAGCGCGGTCAGGATGATCACTAGCGTGTAGCCACCCATTATGTAGTAATGCATTGAGCCACCGACAATGATGCGGTGCACGCCAATGCTGATGCCAATGGCCACGCCAAGGGCAACCAGTAGTCGGATGGCGTTGCCATTAATTCGCCCTGCGGCAGCTTCTTCTGCTTGTTTGCCAACCGCCAGCAACGCCGGTTCGGCCATGGTGGTGGCAAACCCAATCATAAAGGCAAATAGATAAATAAAGCCGAAGCGTTCCAGCTCAATAAGTTGTTCGGCCATGCTGGTGCCAATCGGGAAAAGCCCCATTTTTAGGCCCACCACAAAGGCATAGAGGCCAAAAATGACCAGTACAAAGCCAAACACTATTTTGCGAGGGTTAGAGAGTCCGCGCCGGAGCACAATGTATTGGAAGAATAGGATGGTCAGTATGATGGGCAGCACGTCTCGCAACATCTCCGCCAGCTCCAGTAGCATCTTAAGCGCGCCGGAAATAGCGTTACCTTCATCCTTTTGAGTCAGCACCTGCACCTCGTCTGAGCCTTCGCCGCTGTAGACGATAATGCCGTAGAGCTGCACGGTGATCATCGGCACCATGACGGCCAATGCAACCAATCCAAAACCATCGGTCAGCGGGTTTCGACCGCGGATGGACGCGGCCAGGCCAATGCCCAGGGCAGCAATCAGGGGAACCGTGACAATATTGGTGGTAACACCCCTGAGTCATAGGCCAGACCGATGATTTCTTCCGGGGCAAACCAGGTGATAATGACCACCGTGATATAGCCTATGATCATAAACCAGTGCAGAGGGTAGCCGATGATAATACGGAAAACCCCCAGCGCAATGACTATGCCGACGGAGGTGGCGACCAGCAAGCGGAGAGTAAGCGCATCGATGCTGCCCGCGCTAATATCCTGGGCCTGCTGAGCGACCGCAATGAGCGCCGGTTCGGCGACCACTGCAGAAAATCCCATCGCAAACCCAAACGCCAGTAGAATCGGCACCGAGCCTCTTTTGGCAAATTGATTGGACAAGCTTTTGCCGACCGGAAAATGCTCAGCTCAAGGCCCTGAAGAAACAGCGCAACGCCTACCGCGACGATTAACAAACCGACCGCCATGCTCAGCGTATTTTCAGGCGCTTGTTGAAGTACCACTAATTGGAAAAACACCACGACCGCCACAATCGGCAACAAGTTTTTCAAGGCATGTAGCAACGATTGACCGAAAGCGCGGACGTAGAACACTGAGTACCTCTCTGTTAGCGATGAACGTATGTGCTTGTGATCCATCGGGTGGCTAAACCATAGCATGTTACCGCCCGCTGGAAATGACTTGAGTCAAAGACGATCAGACTCGGACACTTCCCAAATCGACGCAACCAACCCCTAAATTGCGGGCGTTAATCTCGCACGTACGTGCCTATCGGCAAGCGGTGCAGCCTTCGTAGTGAAAAACCAGGTTCGCTGACGCCTTGGCGTTATCGGCCAATGACTCCTATGTTGTTGGAACGACAGGGAGGAATAATAATGGATGCACTAGCGAGGAAACTGGGTCTCAAAACGGATCCCACTATTTTTTTTACGTCCGCAGGGATCATGATCCTTTTCTTGTGGTGCTACTGATTGCGCCGGGCCCCATAGGGACGGCCTTTGGTGCAGGCCGGGAGTGGATCGTTACCAACCTTGGCTGGTTCTTTATTTTAGGGGTGACAAGCTGGGTGGCCTTTCTGCTGTGGGCGGCGCTGAGCCGTTACGGGGCGATCCGCTTGGGTGGCAATGATGCAAAACCAGCCTACGACAATATTTCCTGGTTCACCATGCTGTTCGCGGGGGGAATCGGAACGGTGCTGATGTTCTGGGGGTGGCGGAGCCTATTTCCCACTTTTCTAACCCACCCAGGCCGGATGTTGTGCCTTTCTCGGTGGAAGCCGCCGACGATGCCATGAGTTTTTCGATCTATCATCTGGGGCTGCATACCTGGGCGATTTTTACTATGCCAGGGTTGGCGTTTGCGTACTTCATCTATCGCTACAACCTGCCGATGCGCTTTAGTTCAGTATTTTATCCGCTGCTAGGTGAGCGTATTTACGGGCCGCTTGGCAAATCCCTTGATGTCTTCGCGATACTGGGCACGCTGTTTGGGGTGGCCGTCTCTATCGGCTTGGGTACCCAACAGATCAATGCGGGGCTAACGGAGCTGTTTGATATTCCAGATGCCGTTATCACCAAAGTCATTATTATCGCCATACTCACCTCTGTCGCCGTGGGGTCGATTGTCGCGGGGCTCGATTCAGGCGTGAAGCGCCTCTCCAATATCAATATCGCCATGGCCGTTGGCCTGTTGTTGTTTGTGCTCTTTACCGGTTCGACCGTTTTCCTTTTGCGTGCGGTGGTCGAAACCTTTGGCCTCTACATAACGAACCTGCTGCCGATGGCGTTCTGGAATGACACGCTTGCTAGCTATTCCAGAGAGGGCGGGGCCTGGGGTGGCAGGGTAGCTGGACAGTCTTCTATTGGGCCTGGACGGTAACGTGGTCGCCCTTTATCGGCATCTTTGTAGCGCGCATTTCACGTGGGCGTACCATTCGCGAGTTCGTCCTTGGCGTGCTTTTTGCCCCCTCCATCTTCACGCTGGTTTGGTTTGCGATCTTTGGTTGGTCGGCAATGGAGATTGATGGGATTGGCGCTGATGCCCGAGAAGCACTGGGCGAGCAGGCGGGCCTTTTATCCGCCGCCGTAGATGAAAGCATTCCACTCGCCATGTTCGCGTTCTTTGAGAATTTTCCGGCCGCCACCTTAATTCAGGGGTTGGCCGTTGTGATCGTCGCTATCTTCTTTGCCACCTCATCTGACTCTGCATCCCTGGTTGTCGATATGCTATGCACCGGCAGCGCGGATCCAGGCCCATGGCACCAACGCGTGTTTTGGGGCGTCTCTGAGGGCATGCTGGCCGCGATGCTCATTGTGCTTGCAGGTGATGCTGGGCTTACCGCTTTGCAGGAGGTGATTACGGTAGTTGGCCTGCCGATGTTCATTTTGGTGTTTGCTATGATGTTCGCTTTGTACCGGGGTCTTTCCCATGAGGATCTTAGCGAGGTAAGGGTGGGCAATCCACCTGAGCGGGAGGAGTTAGCGCCGGATGAGTAGGCAATTAGATAGTTGAACAGTAGGTATTAATAGAGGAGCGGTGGCTGGGCATGTCCCCAGCCACCGCTCTTCAAATGCGCCACTGCATTTGGGCGCTATGGTCGTCTTTTAATGACCGCATCGGTGTCAGTTCCTACAGTTCACACCAAAGACGCTCTTTGAAGTCTTCGCTGAGTTCCGACACGCTGCGCATGCGGTTGAAAGTGGCTTCTGTCATCTCGCCAGCGATTTGGTGGTAGCAGGATGTCATCGATTCCGGCGTCAGCGGCCCATTGAAGCCCAGCATGCAGTGTGTGAGCTTGCTGTAGACAGGCGCCATGGTCGCAAGGAAGTCGATTTCATGGCGAAATGCGTCGTTAAGTGTTTCCAGCCAAATACAGTGTAGCTTTGCCGCCGAATTGGATGTTTCAACCCAAGGTTGATACCCAAAAAACAAGCAAGTCATTGTTATTAAATACGTTGGTATTGGCTGCATTAGGGAAGCTTTTGAAACGCTGATGTTGTCATTGTCTGCCCTCCTCACGTGAGTAGAGAAGTATAGTATTCACCGCTTTTACTGAAAAAATTAATTGTTACTAGGTTGATCGATATCAATATTTTAATGCGAAATAATTATTAGTAATTGTCCGTTAAGTATAATGGATGTTTGCTGCAATACGATTTATATCTTCGTTTTTAATGAGTTTTCTCTTTATCTTGGTAGGTGTGAATAAGCTATTTTGAAATATTCACAGCTAATTTAGACTAAATAATAGAAGGTGAAAATTAGCATTTTTTAATTAGGATATGGCAGTGAGCTTTATCTGGCTCTTTGCTCAGGATCAATGAGTTGCTTGTTTGGGAGACAGCATGGAAACCCCTACTGCCAACACCGGTGTGCCATCAGAAAGCCTGCCACAAGCAGTGCATGCCAGGCTTGCCGAGGATGTCCTTGCCGACTTAAAGACTTCACCATCGGGGCTGAGCGTAGATGAGGCGGCAAGGCGCTTGGAGAAGTATGGGCTTAACCAGTTGCCGGCAGTTGCTGGCCGGCATCCGCTGCTTCGCTTCTTCGCGCATTTTCATAACGCACTGATCTATTTCCTCTTGGCGGCTGCCGTCGCTGCTACTTTGCTGGGGCATTTTGTAGATGCGTCGGTCATTGTTGCAGTGGTTTTGGTCAACGCCGTGGTCGGTTTTGTGCAGGAAGGCAAGGCAGAGAAAGCACTCAATGCAATCGGTAACCTTATCGCACCACACGCCCACCTGATTAGGGAAGGGAAACATGCGGAAGTGCCCGTCGATGAGATTGTTTTGGGTGACATTGTTTCGTTGGAGGCAGGAGATCGCGTGCCTGCAGACCTGCGTCTGATTCGTGCCAGCTCATTGCAAATCGAGGAAGCTATCTTGACCGGCGAGTCGGTGGCGGCAGAGAAGCGGGTGACACCAGCGCCAAAGGAGGCCGCGTTAGGCGACTGCCACTCTATGGCTTATTCGGGCACGCTGGTAGCCACTGGGCAGGCGACAGGGGTTGTGGTGGCCACCGGGAGTGATACTGAGATCGGGCGAATCAGCACGCTGCTGCGCGATGTTCAACCACTCACCACGCCGCTGCTACAGCAGATCAATCGTTTCGGCACGCAGTTTACCTGGGTTACGTTGGCCGTGACGGTTGTTCTGTTTGCCTTTGCGGTGCTGGTGCGCGGCCACGTCTGGTCGGAGGCGCTCATTGCCGTAGTAGCCTTGGCCGTCGCGGCGATCCCCGAAGGCCTGCCCGCCGTCATTACCATCACCCTGGCTATCGGTGTGCAGCGTATGGCACGACGCAACGCCGCTATTCGTCAGCTTCCTGCGGTGGAGACGCTGGGAGCTACGTCGGTTATTTGCTCCGACAAGACCGGCACTCTAACACGTAACGAAATGACCGTACGCCGTCTGGAAGCCTGCAGTGGCCGAATGATGGTGTCCGGGGCTGGTTATGTACCGGAAGGGCGACTGACAGCGGAGACAGCAGCGAACGTGGAGGATACCCGTCCAGCGGATATCGACAGCCTGATCCTGGCCGGGCTGCTGTGTAACGATGCCCAGTTAAACCATACCGCCGGAGAGTGGCATGTGATTGGCGACCCCATGGAAGGGGCGCTGGTGGCGTTGGCTATTAAGGCTGGCCTTGAACCCGACTCTACCCGGCATGAGTGGCCCCGCCTTGACGAGATTCCTTTCGACGCTACACATCGCTTTATGGCCACGCTCAACGGCCATGCCTCGGAGGAAGCTCGGGTATTCGTCAAGGGGGCCCCTGACGAACTGCTGCAACGATGCTCACTTCAGGCGACTGATGAGGGAAGTATGCCGCTGGAAGTGGATGCCTGGACGGCACGTATCGCAGAGGCGGCTGCCCAGGGCGAACGGGTACTCGGTTTAGCGACTAAGCGGGTGTCGTCCGGCACCAACAAACTCACGTTTGCTG
Organism: Vreelandella olivaria; assembly: GCA_004295565.1. GTDB lineage: Bacteria > Pseudomonadota > Gammaproteobacteria > Pseudomonadales > Halomonadaceae > Vreelandella > Vreelandella olivaria. The sequence continues at coordinate 2,444,851 of AP019416.1, forward strand.
ACCTCAATGACGAGCTGGTTTTTGTTGGCTTAATCGGCTTTATCGACCCGCCGCGGGAGGAGGCAATGGCCGCCATTAAGGAGTGCCATTCCGCCGGGATTAGGGTGAAAATGATTACCGGCGATCACGCCGCGACGGCAGCGGCGATTGCACGCCAGTTAGGGCTGGATGACGACCCGCATGTACTAACGGGTCGTGAGCTCGACGACATTGCCGATAGTGATCTACCTGGCATCGTTAGCGAGACCAGTGTTTTTGCCCGTACCAACCCCGAACATAAACTGCGTATTGTTCGAGCACTGCAATCAACCGGTGCCATCGTGGCAATGACCGGTGATGGCGTAAATGATGCGCCCTCGTTGAAGCAGGCAAATGTCGGTGTTGGTATGGGACATAAAGGCACCGATGCGGCAAAAGAAGCCTCACAGATGGTTCTGCTCGACGATAACTTCGCCTCTATTGTGGCTGCAGTGAATGAAGGCCGAGTGGTCTACGACAATATTCGCAAAGTGACGGCTTGGACGTTACCCACCAATGGGGGCCAAGTGCTGGCTGTCATTGCCGCGATTCTGTTTAATTTCGCCATGCCGATGTCAGCCGTCCAGATCCTGTGGATCAATCTCATCACGGCGGTCACTCTCGGCTTGTCGCTGGCGTTTGAGAAGGCTGAGCCCAATGTCATGCAGCGTCGGCCAAGGCCTCCAGGGCAGGGGCTGCTGACCCCCTTCCTGGTATGGCGCATCATTTTTGTGTCGTTTTTGTTCCTGGTAGCAGCACTGGGGATGTTCTTCTACTCGCTTAGCCGAGGAGATGAACTTCCCTTGAGTCGCACGTTAGTGGTTAACACCATCGTGGTGCTTCAAGTGTTCTATCTTTCAATGTGCGCTACCTGCATATGACGTCGTTTAACTGGCGTGGCATGTTGGGAACCCCCGCTGTGTTGATAGCGGTAACGTTGGTCTTCATTGCTCAGCTTGCCTTCACGTATCTGCCGGTCATGCATCACCTGTTCGATACCCGGCCGTTGAGGATTACCGATGGGATGTTAATCATCACTATCGGCATCGCCATGATGGTAGCGCTGGAAGTTGAGAAGGTAGTGTTGCGTCGGGTAGGCAGCACCCCAACCAACCGCAACGTCTAAGTCCTACACGTTGCACGCCTCGGTGAGTAGCTCACTCAGTTGCTGTTGTGAAAGCCGCGTATTGGCCATGTAGTAAATAATGTCCCCATCCTTCAGTGGTCGGTCAGTGGCTGGGTTAAGCATGCTGCCTTCGCTGTCATCGCTGCTGTTGGCAAGGCCTAGAACGGTGGCGTTGCAAACCTTTTTCGCTTGCATAAATAAGTCGCCAAAGGTGGCACCGGCAGGTGGCTGCATTAATCGGGTTTGGTATTGGGTTGCGCCACGATCAACGGCGAGTAGTTCGTTGACGACCCGCGATATTCCCGCATCGGAAGCTGAGCGAACCAGCATTTCCAGCGCTAGGGCCTGGGTGCATTCAATGCCTGGCAAGGTACGCCGCAACATGGCTGCTGTATCGGGATTGGCGCAGTGGGCGACAATATGGGCGTTTTTGCTTTAAGGCTGTAGGCACTCAGCGCGACGGTGGCTACCCGCTCATCGCTCGTGTCATAAATGATAACGCGGCTGGCGCTCTCAATCCCGGCCCGCTTGAGAAGCTCCGCATTGGAGAAACTCTCTCCCTTAATAAATTTTAAATCCGCCGGGCGTGGGTTACTCATCTCTTTAGTAACGCAGAGCACGACTTCATCCGGTAGGCCTTTATCAGCTTTGAGAATGTCTAAAATGCGCTCAGTGGTTTCTCCATGCCAGCCAATGACGAGCGTGTGGCCGGAGAGATGGCTAAAATCGCCTTTTCCTTGCATCTGTAATCTCCAAAAATTTGAAAGGCTGACTGTGGCTTTGCCGATTAAGGCAGCAAATAGTGAAATGCCGCCTGGGATAAGATAAAGCGTGGCTATCCACTTTCCAGCCACGGTTGTCGGACTGAAATCACCGAACCCTACGGTGCTGGAGACAACCACATAAAAGTAGACCCAATTGGTAGGAGAGTCGGCTATTGCTTCGCCGACTAACGAGAAAAGCACCCATGTAGTGCCCATGTGTGCCAGCACAATAAGTAGAAGGAATGTCCACGAAATTTGTAGCGTAGATGCTTTAAGTACGCGAATGAGTTGCTGAATAACAGGCATAGCGGTCTCTTGCGGTGGTGATGTACCCGCCTAGTTTTCTAGGCATGGGCGTTGATAATGTGGTGCTCATGCTCAATTTCAATCCAAAAACAACGGGGGTATTAAAAGCCAGCTTTATTCACTTGGGTGCCGCGTATGCAGTCGCCGTAGACCATGGTATCACCAGCTTCCTCTGCGAGCTGGCGGCAGTCTGCGGTTCTGGAGGAGGTGGGGCCTGAACTACAGCCTGCAATTATAAAGATAATCAGGCAAAGGGCGATGAGTGCTTTCATTGGTAACTCCTTGTCAGCAAATGATCCTTCTGGCATTTAACCGCATAGGTATCGTATGTGTCGATAATCTGTGACGGAACATCCTGCCAAGCGTGCATGTCATAGCTTTGGTTTTGTCATCAATAGGGTTCTCTTTTTTGTAGGTAGGATAAGCATATGGATCGTGTGTTTGCATGGGATCACCACCACAGTCAGATCGTTTACCGTATTCCAGGTCATCGGCATGCCGATGGCCGAGAAGATAGCGATCTCTCCCGTATGGCTACCCGCGGAGGCGTCAGACTTACCCGAAGGGGTGACGGTTGAAGATTTGCGCAAAGTATCCGTTAAGGATTAGCCGGTAAAGATCTGATCTGCTGAGCGGTTGCTCTCGTACGACAGAACGTCTTCAAGCAGGGCGTGGTGCGGCATATAAAATAAATTGTGTTTGGCTAGTGATCGGCTAATATGCAAATGCTAGCCCACCCTCTCTGGATATGCCGCCATGTTAAAAGGTTTAATCGTTTGTTTTGCGGTGCTATTTGCGCAGCTGGCGGTACTGCATGTAATTGATGCTCGCCTCTATAATTCTTCCCCAAATGTGCGACAAACGGCGGTGACCACCGTTACACCACATAAAGATGAAAAAGAGGGCGAAGAAGAAGCCCAAAGTTAAGCAACGGGTACCTTAATACAGGCGTTAAAGGCGTTCTGCTAAATTGACTATTTAGACACCCTAGCAGTGTTGAACTCTGCTAGGGTTATTTGTATTTAAAGCATTTCAGCCAACCAGGCATTGAATGCTGTCCAAGAGCGTTCATCGGCGCGTTCATGGTATGCATCGCTGCCAAATACGCTGAAGGCATGGGGGCGCCTGAATAGATACCTACCTCATAGGTGACACCTGCGGCTTCTAACTCTTCAGCCAGGGTCGCGACATCCTCTAAGCTCACCGCACTGTCGGCACCGCCGTGGGCAATAAAGATAGGAGCGGTTTCACCTGCGTAAGTTTGGCCATCGGGGTGGTCAGTCCGCCGTGGAAACTGGAGTACGCAGCTATATTATCTGCTTCACCGGAACGGGCGATTTCTAGTGCTACCGCACCGCCAAAGCAGTATCCCATAATGACCGTTTTCTCAGCAGCGCCTTGCTCTCTAGCCTGGGCTAAACCTCCAAGGGTTAGCGCGCGCATTCTTTCTCTATCCTGGTAGAGTCGGTTGGTCGCGGCGCGCTTATCCTCGACTGCTTGAGGGCGGTTGCCTTCGCCAAAAGATCCACGGCAAATACGTCATAGCCTTCATCGGCCAGCATATCGGCACGCTGGCGCTCATAATCATCCAGCCCATCCCAGTCATGAACGATCAGTACACTACCCTTGGCGTTGTCGGCCGCGGAGACAAAATAGCCTTGAAAATCTTCATCATTCACGCGATAGGCGATATCCTCTCCGGCAGGTGAGAAGGCCATGGCGGGGAATGACAACGCTAAAAGTGGCAGAGCGGTGGTGGTAAGTAGAATTTTTTTCATCGTTATGGTGTCCAAAGAAATGTTCACCAAGCATAGACAATGCTTGGTGAACTGTCTCAACGTTGAATAACCATTGGCGGCGAGGTCTTTGTGAAACAGACAAAGGCTTGCGTCTGGAACTCGGTAACGGCATCCTTGTCAGTTGTTGGAAATACCATTAGGGAGCATGAACACATGGCTTACAACGATTTACGTACGGCACGTCCTCAGTCGAGTGGCGCTGCCAACAGTGTTAGCACTAACAAGGTGTTGCGTAATACCTACGCGCTCTTGGCAATGACGCTGCTGTTCTCAGCAGTCACCGCGGGCGCTGCTGTTGCTCTCGGCATCCAACAAATGAACATTTTTGTGTTCTTTATTGGTGCCTACGGCTTAATGTTCCTGGTACATAAAACCGCAAACTCTGCGGCTGGTTTATTGGCAACCTTCGCCTTTACCGGCTTTATGGGCTTTACACTGGGGCCGATTCTATCTGCCTACCTGACCTTGCCCAATGGCGGCGCGTTGATTATGAATGCGCTGGCGATGACAGGTCTGACCTTTGTTGGTCTTTTCTGCAATCGCGCTAACGACTAAGAAAGACTTTAGCTTCTTGAGCAACTTCTTGATGGCAGGTGCCATCGTATTGATACTGGCCATGGTGGCCGGCATCTTCTTTCAAATTCCTGCGCTTTCACTGATGGTATCAGCTGGTTTCGTGCTGTTTGCTTCTGCAGCCATTCTGTACCAAACCAGTGAAATTATTCACCGCGCTGGCGAAACGAATTACATCCTCGCCACAGTGACGCTCTATGTATCCATCTACAATCTGTTTGTCAGCCTGTTGTCGATTTTGGGTATCATGAGCAACGATTGATCTAGGCAAGCGATAGACGATATGACAGGCCCTATTGCAGGGCCTGTTTTTTAGGGTAACCGTTACCAGGTATTATGATCATGCAGTACGGCTTATTGGTGATGGGGCGCCCTATAGCAGCCCAGCACCTCACTCTGCATTGCGCTTTGCCCATGCCTTACTATCGCGCGGGCATCAAATTACGGGTGTGTTTTTCTATCATGATGGCGTCCATAATGCTTCATCGCTGATGGCACCACCCCAGGATGAGCTGAATCTGCGAGAAGCCTGGGCTGAACTGAATCAGCAACATGCGGTTCAACTGGATGTCTGTATTGCCGCAGCGCTGCGGCGCGGGCTGATGAGCGAGTCAGAAGCGCAACGGCATGGCAAGCAGTCCTACAATGTAGTGCCGCCTTTTGAATTGACCGGCCTGGGACAATTGCTTGAGCTACAGCAGCGCGCTGATCGCCTGATAACCTTTGCTTAAAGGAGTGCCAATGGCGCCACCTGATGCACTTTTAGTGGTAATTCGCCACGCACCCCACGGTTCAAACTGGTTACGTGAAGGGCTGGATGCCGCCTTGGTTGCTGCTGCTTTTGGTCAGCCCGTGCAGTTGCTGTTTATGGGGCAGGGCATAATGGCTCTGTTGAAAGAGCAGGGCAGTGGCGCGCCGGGCCAGAAAGCCACGCTACCAACCATCGATATGTTGGAAATGTACGATATTGACAAGCTTTGGGTAGCGGAAGGGGCGCTACAAAGCATGAACCTTTCAGCTGATTCTCTGGTAGAGGGCGTCACTCTGATCGCGGATAAGGAAGTCCCGGGGCTTTTGCACCAACACACCAAGATACTTAACTTTTAGGGACTTGTGAGCGCACCATGATCCTACATATCCTCACCAAAGCGCCTGATAGCAGTGCTGCCACACAAATGCAGCAGGCGATAGGGGAGCATGATGCCGTGCTGCTGATCGAAGAAGCAGTTACTGCAGCACTGGATACCTCCTGGGCGGCATGGCAACAGTGTCAGTCGCGCATTTTCCTGCTTTCAGAAGACCTGACCTCCCGTGGACTTGCCGGCATCGCTGCTAACAATAAGCTGCCCACGCTAGAGATGCAGGGCTTTGTGGCACTCACTGAGCAGTATGAAAAGACAGTCACCTGGTACTAAGCATGTCTGAACCGAAAATATACCGTTATCTTGATTCGCAAAAAAATATCCGCTAGACCCGGAAGGGTATCTAGTTAATCAGTCAGATTGGGACGAAACTGTTGCTCATTTAATGGCTGAAGAAGAGGGCATAACACTTACCGCGGAACACTGGGAACTCATTGAGGTGGTGAGGGCATTTTATCAACGTTACGAAATGGCGCCGGCGATGCGACCGCTTGTGAAAGCCACCAAAAATGCACTGGGCGAAGAGAAAGGGCGCTCGATTTACCTGATGCAGCTTTTCCCCGGCAGCCCGGCGAAACGAATTGCCCGCCTGGCCGGTTTACCGAAACCTACCAACTGCCTATAACCAGCGTGAATGCCCCGCGGGTTTCCCAACTCTAAGCCACATCACCACGTGTACAGACCGATAAAACAACGGCATCTTCCGGGCTGGTGGATACCAGGGCGTGGCCCATATCGCTATCAAAATAGATGCTGTCACCTTCGGCAAGCACTAGCGGGGCGTAAAACTCGGTGTAAAGCATAATATCGCCGTGCAGCACCATCAAAAACTCTTCGCCATCATGGCGTACCCACTGGTGATATTCGTCAAAGCTGCGTGCCCGCACGATAGTTTTGAAGGGAATCATCCGTTTTTGGGCCAGTTGATGACCCAATAATTCGTGCTCATAGGTGGGCGTGGGGTGCAGTTGCCCTTTGCCTTTGCGGGTAAGATCCCGCCGCCCCATGGTATAACGCTCCCGCTTGGGGGCGTCAGCAATTGAGGAAGGTCGATGTTGAGCCCGGTGGTGAGTTTCTGCACCACGCTAAAGGTGGGTGAGACTTGATCGTTCTCAATTTTTAGAGAGCGTTGAGCGGGCAAGGCCGGTGCGCTGGCTAACCTCCTCTAACGTCCACTGATTAGCGAGACGAATTTGCTTGAGCCGCTCCCCTAAACGCAATGGTTCAACAAAGGGTTTGCTTCCCGATGCAATACGCAGCGCGGCATGCTCTTCAGTCGTAGCGGTCATAGGTCGTCACATTGGCTGCGTGGTCTAACGGTGCGTTTCTAAAGGCGCGTGTAAACAGTCATGATATCACAGCACAGAAGAGGCTAAGAACGCCCTAGAGCACCGGCCAATTTAAGGCACCTCAGAAAACGGCAGGCCCAGAAGCGCTTTTATGTGCGCCTCCACGCCACTGGCCAGTGACTTTGGGTTATAGCCACCTTCAAGCACCGATACAATGCGGTTATCAGCGTATAGGGTGGCGATCTCCATGGCGAGATGGGTAATCCAGTAGAAGTCTTCATCCTCTAAACAGATATCGCCCATGGGGTCATCACGGTGGGCGTCAAAACCGGCAGAAATTAATACGAGATCGGGTTTGAACGCGTGCAGGGCAGGCAGCCAGTGATTTTCGATAATGCGCCGAAACTCAGGGCCATCGGTGCCCACTTCCAGCGGGTATTGACAACGTTTTGCCACTCGCTGCGTAGATAACGCCAGGGGTAAAACGGATACTGAAAGCTGGTGCAAATAAGCACCTCGGGATCATTTTTAAATATATCAATAGTGCCATTGCACTGGTGCACGTCAAAATCCAGTATGGCGATACGCTTGGCGCCATATTTGGCGCGCGCATGGGCCGCCCCCACGGCGATATTATTGTAAAAACAGAACCCCATGGCATCGCTGGCTTCCGCGTGGTGGCCAGGTGGCCTGACCGCACAAAAACGTTATCCGCCTGACGCTTAAATACCTGATCCACCCCGCGAATAACGGCGCCTGCTGCAACTCGTGCGGCTTGTAGGCTGTCAGGGTTCATCATGGTATCGCTGTCTAACGTGACGATGCCTTCGGTGGGCAAACACTTATCCAGGGAGCGCAAGTGGCGCAAGGGGTGTACTCTGGCAAGTGCCTCTTCGCAGGCTTCCTTGGCATCGGCCTGCATGGTTTGCTGTAATAACCCAGCAAGCGATAGGCGAGCGCGAATGGCCTCCAGACGCTGGGGCTTTCAGGATGCTCCGGCCCCATATGATGCAATGAGCAGTCTGGGTGGGTAAGGTAGGCGGTAATCATTCCAACGCTCCATTATTATTGATGCCACCTTAATCGCCTTGAGGGCCTGGGCGACAGTGTCAATAAGTCGTACAGCCGCGATTCATGTCAGGGGGAGACGCATTGTGAGCACGCGCTTTTTACACCATTTTTTCGAACCTCGCACACTAGCGGTGTTTGGCGCCTCTGAAAAGCCCGCGTCGTTGGGCGGTTTAGTGCTGAGTAACATTCAGGAGGGCGGTTTTAAAGGGCCGCTCTGGGCGGTCAACCTTAAAGGCTACTCCCAGGTCTTCGGCGTACCCTGCGTAAGCCGCGTAAGCGAGCTACCTGAAGTACCCGACTTGGCCGTGGTCTGCACGCCTATTGAAGGTGTTCCTAGCCTGATTAAAAAGCTTGGGCAGTACGGTGTCAAAGCGGCCCTGGTTCTCTCAGGCGGTGCTTACCTGGATCGAGATAAAGGCAATAAGGGTTCGATTCGCGAACGCATGTTGAGTGCAGCACGCGTCTCGGGCATTCGTGTCTTGGGCCCAGAGTGCATGGGGTTGATTGTACCGGGCAAAAACTAAACGCTTCTTACGCCAGTCAGCCGGTGAAAGCGGGCCGCGTCGCCTACCTGGGCCAGTCCGGAATGCTCGCCAATGCGATGATCGATTGGGCCGCCGGGCGTGATGTGGGTTTTTCCCATCTAATTACGGTTGGTGACAGCGTCGACGTACTGCTGCCCGATCTGATTGACTACGTTAATCAATTTTCCCCGCCCAGGCCATTATGCTGCACCTTGAGCGGATCAACGACGCCCAGCACTTTATGACCGCCGTGCGTGATGCCTCCCGTAATCGCCTGGTGCTGGCGATAAAAGCGGCCGCACCCCAGAGTCGGATATTTCCGGCATGGCGCCCACACCGGGGATTGCCAACCGCGATGTGGTGTTTGATGCCGCTTTTGCACGCGCAGGGGTGGTGCGGGTAGATGACTCCGATGAACTGCTCGATGCGCTGGAAACCCTGTCGCGTATGAAGCCCCTCAAGGGCGATCGCCTTGCCATCGTATCTAACGGTTTAGGGCCTGCCATGCTGGCCATCGATAAGCTGATCAGTGCTGGCGGTAAGCTAGCCGAATTTAGCGCCGAAACCCAGGCAGCGCTTCACCGCAGCGAGGTCGATATGAGCAAGCCGGGCGAGAACCCGGTGGACGTGGGGGCAACGCCTCGCCCGAGCGGTTTGTTCAAGCCCTGGAGATTGTCGCTGCAGACGCCAATGTGGATGCGGTTCTGGTCGTTCACGCGCCCACTCGTATGGCGCCATCGCTGGTGACTGCCCAGGCGCTGATCGATAACCGCAAGAAGTTTCGCCGCAACCTGCTCACCAGTTGGATGGGCTTAAAAGAGGCGCTCAATGCCCGCCATATCTGCAATTTAGCCGGAATTCCAACCTATATTTCACCCGAAAAAAGCCGTTAAGGCGTTTATGCATATGGTGATTTATCAGCGTGTTCAAGCGCTGCTACAGGAGATTCCGCCAAGCCTGCCGTTTTCCACCAGTCCCGAAATACGCGCCCAGTGCCGTACGCTGATCAAGCAGGCAAAAGAGCAGGGCAGGCAAACCTTAACCCACTCTGAAACGGCCCAAGTGCTTGAGGCCTATGGTATACCCACGGCCCCCAGCGTCTATTTAACCAATCCCGACGAAGCGCTTGCTCGCGCTGAGGAGATTCCTGGCACCAAAGCGCTGAAAGTGGTTCATGAAGGCAACTGCCGTCCTTACCGCTACCGCAAGCATCCGCATAAAATTTCAGCGGGCTTGCTACAAGATTTGGACACGCCTGAACAAGTAGCAGAAGGGGTTCGACAGCTAGGCGAGAAGGTCGCTGAAAAATTTCCCGAGTACGCGATTCGCGAGTACTGTTTGCAGCCGATGCAGCGCGGCAAGCACTCGATGCAGGTTTGCGCGGGTATTACCCGTGACCCGGTCTTTGGCCCGCTGATCGTCTTTGGTATCGGTGGTTATAAAGTCAACGTGCTGGCCGACCGCCAAGTGGCGCTGCCACCGCTCAATATGAGCCTGGCCGCCGACGTGGTGGGTAGAACCCACGCCGCTTCGTTGATTCGTGAACACTCCGCCGACCCAGAGCGTGATATTCAGCACCTGTGCCAAATGCTGGTCAAACTCTCGCAAATGGCCTCCGATCTTAGCGATCTGCGCGGGCTGGAAGTGAATCCGTTGCTGCTCAATCGTGACGGCATGGTCGCTGTCGATTTCGCCATGGATCTTGGCACGCCATCGCGCTTTGCGATCATGCCATACCCTGAAGAGCTGCGTGAATGGGTGACGCTGAAAAACGGTTGGCAGGTGGAGGTCAGACCCATTCGTGCCGAAGACGCCCATTTGATTACTACCTTCCATCGCCAGCTCTCGGAAGAGAGTATTCGTTTCCGCTATTTCCACAATAAATCCAACCTAACCCAGCGCGACCTGTCGATTCTGTCGCATATCAATTACGACCGTCAGATGGCGTTTATTGCCGAGTATTTAGGCGACGATGGCAGCAAAGAGATGCTTGGCGTGGTACGGGTTTGGAACGATCCGGATAACATACGTACCGAATTCTCGGTCATTATTCGCGATGATTTGCAGGGGCTGGGGATTGGCAGCCTGCTGATGAAGAAGATGATCGATTACTGCACTAACATTGGCACTCTGGAGATGATCGGCAAAATCATGGTCGACAACCATCCCATGCGGGCGCTAATGAAGCACTTGGGCTTTAAATGCCGCTATAACATGGAAGAGCAGGTGATTGATGCCGTGTTACGCCTCAACGAACCCGAAAGCGAGTGGCAACGTCACCGCCTTGAGAGCATGCCGGACTGAGCCTTTTAATTGCTTTACCTTTTTCGTTTTACCTTTTTCGCTTTAATAACAGTAAGGCCTGCGTATAAAAGGCAGGCCTTACCGTAAACTTTGTTTCAGGCGCTAAGGCGCCATGCGGAAACGGCTCCATTCACCGCCGTCGCGACGCTCAAAGCGCAGCCGGTCATGTAGGCGGCTAGGCTGGCCCTGCCAAAACTCGATCATTTCCGGAGTGACACGATAGCCACCCCAGTGGATTGGGCGGGGGATATCCTGGCCATCATAGGCTTGTTCAAAGCGCTTTTGGCGCTCTTCGATCCAGTTGCGGTCAGGAATTACCACGCTTTGAGTCGCAATCCAGGCGCCTAGCTGACTGCCGCGTGGGCGGCTGGCAAAGTACTCATCAGACTCATCTGCGGACACCTGCTCTACAGGGCCTTCGATACGCACCTGACGGAGAGGGAAGGCCACCAGAAGGTGATGGCCGCGAAGGGCACATTGCTCAGCTCGCTGCCCTTATGGCTATGGTAATTGGTGTAAAAAACCATGCCGTGTTCATCAAATCCTTTTAACAGCACCACCCGGGCGTGGGGGCGGCCTTGGCTATCGACGGTGGCTAGTGTCATAGCATTGCCATCGGTACCCTCTTTTCCAATGCGAGGGTGAACCATTCATCAAACAACACGAATGGATCATCGGGTGCCTGAGACTCTTCTAACTTGCCGCCTTCATAATCACGCCTGATATCGGCTATGTTACGTGTCATCGAATACTTCTCCCTGGAGTTTCATCCATGTTCGCTGGTCTGCCTTTAAAGCTCAAGTGACCGACATCAATGGATGTTAAACGCGTGGCGACTGACTGTTTTATTTTAACCAGTGTTGTGGCTCAGCGTGGTAACTATCGATTGCGGCTAACTGTCTCGCATTCTAGGAGAAAGCCAGAATTAATGCGAAACTCTCTCATTATTTCGGGCTCATCACTGCTGAGAGGACAGGCCATGCGCGACAAGGTAGCGATAGAGGTGTGGGATGGTTGGATTCGCCTGTTCCACTGGGGATTAGTGGCGGCGGTATTGATCTCTTTTATACCACCAAGACTAGCGGTGCGCCCTTCCTATTTCCAGTTGAAGTGCACGCCCAAGCGGGCTACGTGGTAATAGGACTACTCGTATTCCGTTGGCTATGGGGCGCCCTGGGCAGTGTATATGCGAGATTTAGAACGTTTCTATACCCATCCGCAAAAACAGTCGCCTACTCCAAGTCACTTCTCAAGCGCCAACCCAGCGCTTATGCCAGCCATAATCCGCTGGGCGGCTGGATGGTGATGTTGATGCTGCTCTCGCTTAGTTTTCAAGCCGTGAGCGGGCTGTTTTTAAGTGACGATATCTTTTTCAAGCACCGCTCTATGGCTTACTTGGCGACGGGGTGGGCAGCCGGCTTAGAACCCTGCATCAGTTCAATAGTGATCTGATCATCGTGCTGATCGGGCTGCATTTAGCGGGTTTGATAGTACATCGGCTGCTGGGTGAACCGCTGGTAGCGGCAATGTTGGTAGGTACCAAACGTTTTCGCCAGCAGCCTGTCGATGCGCGTAAAGAGTCGTTGAGCTCCACGATACTGCGTTTACGCGCGATTGGTGCCTTGTTGATTGCGGCTGGCGTTATCCTATGGCTTTGGTTTTATTGACCTATTGTCTTAGCTGTCGACTGCGAAAGCGCGCATAGCCCATGCAACCGGCAAATAGCACTAGTGCGACAACGGCCTCCACGACTCCGCGCAAGCCCTGTCCAGGCAGAGTGACCAACATCACCCCTTGGGTGAAGTAGAGCAGGCTGACAAAGGCGAGCCAAGCGTGGCCACGTGCGCGTTTGCCTATGATTGAGGGTAAAAACAGCACCAGTGGCAAAACGAACGCAACGACAGGGCGCCAGTTAAAATCATCGTCTTGGAGCAAAAAGCCCCGATAAATGACCAGTACCAGCAGAGTGGCAAAACTGGCTAGCACCACCTGTCGACTTCGAAGGGTCAGTTTATCAATCCCATGGCGAGCTTCTACCTCTTCCAGCCACTGCCTCATAATGCCTCCTGGCGCATAGCGTGAAGCGCCAAGGCGAGTCTCGCCAGTCGTTTACCCTGGGCAGTGCAGAGTTCGCGCTCATGCTCATCGACCGAGCGGTCGCTACGTGTTCCTGCCAAGTGGCTGGCACCATAGGGCGTGCCGCCTGTGCGTGTCTCTAGCAAGGTGGTTTCACTGTAGGGAACCCCTGCATAGACCATGCCGTGGTGTAGCAGCGGCACCAGCATAGTGAGCAGGGTACTCTCCTGACCACCGTGCAGGCTCGAAGTTGAGGTGAATGCACTGGCGGGTTTGTCGATCAAAGCACCGTTCATCCACAGGCTGCTGGTTGAATCGATAAAATACTTAAGCGGTGCTGCCATGTTGCCAAACCGAGTGGGGCTGCCCAGTGCCAATCCGCTGCAGTTACGCAGATCGTCCAGGTCAGCGTACACCGCGCCTTCCGCAGGAATTTCTGGGTCTATGGCTTCACAGGTCGTTGAAACCGGCGCCACTGTGCGCAAACGTGCCTGAATACCGGGCACGCTTTCTACGCCAGCCGCAATCTGTTGCGCCATGGTGGCCGTGGCACCTGAGCGGGAGTAGTAGAGAACCAGAACGTAGGGTGTCATTTCACTCATCACTATTCCTGAATGGGTTCATGGAAGCTGTCGCGGTAATGCGTCATCGTATAGGTGCCTATAGTACCAGAGCTATCGGAAGCTCCGTGTACGCTACAAAGGCATTTTGTTGCTCTGGAAGGCGCCTATAGACCCAAGCGCGGGTGCCATCGTCAAGGGTTAACGCCACCCGCTCATAGCGGACACCCAGCCGTTCATAGCGATCAAGGCGGGCTAACTCTTTGGCATTCACGCTCAGTACCAGGCCTTCGACACGACTGCCTGGCTGGGGCGAAAGATCGAGTCCGTTGCGCTGGTACCCCTCCAGCACGGCTTCCTTAGGGGCGCCTAGGCTCCCCATCACAACGAACCGGATAGGTGCATAGCGTAGCGTTCCATACACAAACACCTGATGAGTACGCTGTTCGATAGCAGGAAGTTCATCGGGGCGGTCATAAAACCACGGACTGAGCATGGTTAACCAGAGCCATCCCGCTAGGCTGAGCAGCCCCACTGCGCTTAAAGTGACAAGACGTTTTAGCCACACCATACTGTGTCTCACTGCGAATGCTAAACAAGGGCTGGTCAGCTTGGCGCGCTAAACGGACGATGACAAGTTCTCTGTTATCGACTTATTGAATCCGCTTATGCAAAGTGCGCGGGTTTGCTACTCTATTTATGTAAGATTGGTGCTTATTAGACCCTGCCGTAGGAGCCTGCAATGAATCAGCCACTTCGTGATGATCTGGATTTTCGTGCTCTCGTAGGCGATGTTAAACCGCTACCAGCGAGCAATCGTGCTGATCCAGGCGCTAGTCGCAAAAACCCCTCCGAATCCCAGTTGGCCCGGCGGGAGTGGGCAGAGGAAGAGACCGGGGCGCGCAACTTCCTATCCGACGATTTTGTCGATCTGCTGCCCCCCTTTGATCCCATGGAGTATCGCCGCGAGGGCATTCAGCAAGGTGTGGTTGATAAATTAAGGCACGGTGGCTATAGCGTTCAGGCGCAGCTCCACTTGCTCAGGCGTCCCTTAACGGAGTGCCGCCGTATGCTGTTTCCCTTTATTCAGGAAGCCTACGCCCACGATTTACGCTCAGTTATGATCGTACATGGCCGTGGGCGTGAGATGGATAGTCCCGCCAACGTACTGCGTTCGTACCTTGCCAAGTGGCTCAGCCAGTTTGAGGAAGTCCAGGCGTACGTCTCCGCACAGCCTTCGGAAGGTGGCTTGGGGCGACCTGGGTAATGCTACGTAAAAGTGATCGCGCCAAAGCCAATAACCGCGAGCGCCAGCAGAAGCGTCGGGGTAACTGTTTATAAATGAAACGGTTTACAAACAAACAGGGCAGCCGAAGCTGCCCTGTTGTGTTTGCAAACGTCACACACTGCGCTTACTTATCGGCAGCTAAGCGGCGCTCAAACAGCGCCTGTCGCTCTTCCACATCAGGCTGGTAGCGAACGCTGATAAAGCTTAACGCGCGCAGGGCGTCCTCGGGATGCTGGTCATCACGCAGCGCCATGGCACTGAAACCACAGCGGCGCATGTAATCCAGTTGGTCAACTAGCACATCACCCACCGCACGCACTTCGCCGCTATAGCCATAGCGCTCGCGCAGCAGGCGGGCGATGGTGTAGCCACGGCCATCGGTGAAGGCGGGAAGTCGACGGCAATGGCCAACGCTTTACTCAGTTCCGCAGCAAGCTCCGGATTGAGTTCGGTATCGCTCATCAGCAGCGGCGCCAGCTCAGCGTCTTCCTGGTTAGACTGCCACAACGAAAGCGGCACGAACGCCGGGCGCTGCTCGGGTAGTGCGTCTTCAGCGTAGGAGACACACCAAGCGTTCTCTGCCGCCAGCTCGCCGTTGGAGATCAGGTGATCCACATGAACCGGCACCTGCTCAACCGCTTCAGCTTGCGCCTCATCAGGTTTATTAGGCTTAGGCATAGACACGCTCCTTAAAGGGTTTTAAGCCAATACGGCGGTAAGTATCCAAGAAGCGTTCGTCCTCATGGCGCTGTGACACATAGACTTCCAATACTTTTTCAACCACATCCGGCACGTCTGAGCGGAAAAATGACGGGCCTAAAATCTTGCCCAGCGAGGCATCGTCGGTAGAGTTACCACCAATGGAGATCTGATAGAACTCTTCGCCTTTTTATCCACGCCCAGGATACCGATATGGCCAACGTGGTGGTGGCCACAGGCATTCATGCAACCGGAAATATTCAGATCCAGCGGGCCAAGGTCATACAGGAAGTCTAGATCTTCAAAGCGCTCCTGCAGCGCCTGGGCAATGGGAATAGAGACCGCATTGGCCAAGCTGCAGTAGTCGCCGCCAGGGCAGCAGATAATGTCGTTAAGCGTGCCCACGGTGGGATTTGCCATCCCCAACGCCTCAAGCTCTTTCCACAGCGCTTCCAGCTCATCCACCGGTACATCAGAAAGCACCAGGTTCTGCTCGTGGGTGACACGCACTTCACCAAAGCTGTAGCGGTCAGCCAAATCAGCCACGGCTTCCATCTGGTCGGCGGTAACATCGCCCGGCGCGTGCTCACGGCGTTTTAGCGACAGCGTTACGGCTTTGTAGCCGGGCACCTTGTGATCAGTCACATTGTTGGTGACAAAACGCGCAAAGCTACGATTTTCAGCGCGCAGTTTGTCAAACTCTTCCGTTGCGGACGCTGCAACCGGGCGGCGATCAGGCTCAGGGAAGTGGACTTTGGCTGCATCAACGGCCGCTTGATTGAGGGTTTGCGGGCCATCTTTCGCGTGCCCACTCTTCATCCACGCGGCGCCGGAATTCTTCAATACCCAAGGCCTTAACGAGGATCTTAATACGCGCTTTAAACTTGTTGTCCCGGCGACCAAACTGGTTGTAAACCCGCACGCAGGCTTCCAGATAGGTCAGCAGGTGCTGCCAGGGCAGGTCTTCACGCACCACGTCGGCAATCATTGGGGTACGGCCAAGGCCACCACCGGCCAATACTTTTATACGCAGCTCTCCGTCACTGTTGTACCAGAGGCGCAGGCCAATATCGTGCACCTGGATGGCTGCACGGTCTTGAGCCGCACCGCTAACCGCGATTTTGAACTTACGCGGCAGGTAAGCAAACTCCGGATGCAGGGTAGACCACTGGCGGATTAACTCACACCAGGGGCGTGGGTCTTCCACCTCGTCGTTGGCGATGCCGGCAAACTGGTCGCTGGTGGTGTTACGAATGCAGTTACCGCTGGTTTGAATCGCGTGCATCTGCACCTTGGCCAGATCGGCCAAAATATCCGGCACATCTTCAAGGGCAGGCCAGTTCAACTGTAGATTTTGCCGCGTAGTGAAGTGGCCATAGCCACGGTCATAACGGCGAGTAATCTCAGCCAGTGCCCGGAGCTGACTTCCCGCCAGCATGCCGTAAGGGATCGCAATACGCAGCATGGGCGCATGGCGTTGAATATAGAGGCCGTTCTGCAACCTTAGGGGCGAAGCTCTTCTTCTCCCAAACGCCCGGCGCGGTAGCGTTCCATCTGGTCACGGAACTGAGCAACACGCTCATCAACCAGGGTTTGGTCGTGAATATCATAACGGTACATGTGGCACGATCCTGCTAAAAAGCGAAATGGTCACGTTGAGACGGACGTTAGTATAGTGTCACCTTAACGCGGGCGTTATATTCTACAAAAGAATATATAATTATCTTTTATCTCTAAAAGCTATTTAGAAGCCAGCTTATGCGTTTGGCAGCCACTTAGAAGGCTGGGGCCAGCCAGCGGCGACGCTGCCATACCCATAAAAATCCGGCTGAGTTTATCAATCGGTAAAGCAGTTGCATAAGCCAGATGCCTAATAAGCCCTGATTCAAACCGATGCCTACCCACCAGGCCATGGGTAAAAGCAGCCACTGCATGCCCAGGGTCAGCAGCATCACCGTGCGCTGAGCGCCCGCACCCATTAACGCCTGAGCGAGCACGAGAGCCGCTGCATCCAGCACAATCATTACGCCGGTTAGCTGCAACGGGAGTTTACCCAGCGCTACTAGCTCACTGTTGGTGAAAAGAGGGCGAGTACCTGCTCTGGCAAGACCAACATGGGTAGCGCCAGCACAACGAGTAACAGCCAAGCCACCCGCAGCGCATCCAGCCCCAGCGGTGGGCTTCATACTGAGCATCCCGGCCTAACGCTTCGCCTACCAGGCTCATCGCCGCAACGCCGACACCCACTCCTGGCAAAATCAGCAGCAGTGACAAATTAATCAACACGTGGCCAACCGCGACGCTGGCCGTGCCCAGTTGGCTCAAGAGCCCAATAAGTAGCGCATAACCCGCTGCGAATAAAAACTGCTGTAAAGAGTGGGGGCCGCAAGTGCCAGGGTAGTGCGCAGGGTAGCTATGCGTGGCAGCTGTTGCAAAAAATGGCGGAAAGAAAGGCTTTGGGTACTCACCCAGCACCACACCACCAAGCCAACAAACAGCGACAGCGTCGTTCCCGCACCCGCACCACTCGCCCCCATTTGGGGTAGCCCGGCTAAACCGTAGATTAAGCCAGCGCTGGCCGCTACGTTAATCAGGTGAACGGAGACGATGATACGCAAATAGAGCTGCGTTTGCTGACGACCGTTCCAGTAACCCCGAAAGCAGAGTGTTAACGCGATGGCGACCAGTGACACCACCCGCCAGCGGAAATAGTCCACGGCGACGCTTTGAACATCATCGGCTTGGCTAATCAAGCCCATCAGCAGCGGCGCTTGCCACCAGGCCCAGAGTGATAGCGGTAGACTTATCGCAAACCCAATTAACAGCCCGAGTTAAGCGGGTGGGCGATATGCCTGTGGGCAGCCCCCACCCGCTGAGCCGTTTGTGACTGTACGCTGGAAGATAGGCCAAACACTACCGCGGTTAGCATAAACATGGCGTAACCGCCCACGCCTACCCCCCGCAAGCGCTACTTCACCTAAATGCCCCACCAGCGCAGCGTCGATCAAGTTGAGCATGCTCTGTGAAAGCATGCCCAGCATGATGGGTAAGGCAAGGCGCAACACCCTGCCATGGCGATTTGCAAACAGCACTAATCAACTCGGGTCGTAGGAGAGTACCGGTGAGAGCCAGCGCTCCATCTCCTCCAGGGGCATCTGCTTACGCGCCGCAATGGCTTCGACCTGATCCCGGGTAATTTTGCCGGTGGAGAAGTATTTCGACTGCGGATGGGCAAAGTACCAGCCGGAAACGGCCGCTGCTGGCCACATGGCGAAGTTTTCCGTCAGCGCTAAGCCCGTGTTTTCGGTGGCATCGAGCAGCCGGAACAGCGTGGCCTTTTCGGTGTGATCCGGGCAGGCGGGGTAGCCAGGGGCAGGGCGGATACCCTGGTATTTCTCTGCAATTAAGGCATCGTTGTCCAGCGTTTCTTCCGGCACGTAGCCCCAGAACTCTTTACGCACCCGCTCGTGCATACGCTCAGCAAAGGCCTCGGCAAGACGATCCGTCAACGCCTGCACCATAATGGCATTATAGTCGTCCCCGGCCGCCTCATAGGCCTTGGATAGCTCATCAACCCCGTGGCCGGTGGTGACCGCAAAACCACCAATCCAATCGGCTTTACCGCTCTCTTTGGGGGCAATAAAGTCGGCCAGGCTGTAGCAGATCCCGTCGCGCCCTTTGGTGGTCTGTTGACGAATATGGAAGAGGCGTTCGACGACTTCACTGCGCGACTCATCCGCATAGACCTCAATGACGTCGTCATCAACGCTGTTGGCGGGCCATAGGCCAATAACGCCACGGGCCTGGACGCGCTTCTTCAACCAGCTTACGCAGCATGACTTTGGCGTCTTCAAACAGGTTGCGGGCGGCTTCTCCGACGACCTTGTCGTCGAGAATCTTGGGGTACTTGCCCGCTAGCTGCCAGCTCATAAAGAAGGGCGTCCAGTCGATGCGTTCGATCAGTTCTTCCAGGTCGTAATCATCGAAGGTTTTAGCCCCAGCATATTGGGCTCGGCGGGAGTATGGTTGTTCCAGTCGGTGCGGAAACGCCGCTTGCGAGCCTGGGTGTAGTCCAGATCCGCCGCTTTGGGGCGGCGCTTGGCGTTACGCTCACGAACCTTTTCGTACTCTTCACGGATCTCGGCGACGTAAGGTGTTTTCAAGGCAGGCGTCAATAATTTGCCCGCTACGCCAACGGCCCGGGAGGCATCGGTGACGTAAATCACCGGGTGCTCGTACTGGGGCTCGATTTTCACCGCGGTATGCGCTTTAGAGGTGGTCGCACCACCAATCAGCAGCGGTAGATCCATGCCACGGCGCTGCATCTCTTTGGCGACGTGCACCATTTCATCCAGTGACGGGGTAATCAGGCCCGAGAGGCCGATAATATCGGCGTTGTGCTCTTTGGCCGCCTGGAGAATTTTATCGGCGGGTACCATCACGCCCAGGTCAATCACCTCATAGTTATTACACTGCAAGACCACGCCAACGATATTTTTGCCGATATCGTGAACATCGCCTTTGACCGTGGCCATCACGATCTTGCCTTTGGCCTTGGTCTCTTCGCTCTTCTCGGCCTCGATATAAGGGATCAGGTAGGCCACGGCCTGCTTCATCACTCGGGCTGACTTCACCACCTGCGGCAGGAACATCTTGCCATCGCCAAACAGGTCGCCCACCACGTTCATACCGTCCATCAGCGGGCCTTCGATGACCTCAATGGGCCGCTCGGCCTGGGCGCGGGCCTCTTCGGTGTCATCTTCGATATAGACGGTGATGCCTTTTACCAGGGCGTGCTCAATACGCTTGTTGACCGGCCAACTGCGCCACTCGAGATCTCTTTTTTCGCCGCGCCGCTGCCGTCGCCTTTGTATTTATCGGCGATATCCAGCAGTCGCTCGGTGCCGTCGCTGCGGCGGTTGAGCACCACGTCTTCAACCGCTTCGCGCAGCTCGGCAGGGAGGTCGTCATAAACAGCGAGCTGGCCCGCGTTGACGATACCCATGGTGAGGCCCGCGCGAATGGCGTGGTAGAGAAACGCCGAGTGAATCGCTTCGCGCACCGGGTTGTTGCCGCGGAACGAGAACGAAACGTTAGAGACACCGCCCGAGATCATCGCGTGGGGCAGGTTGTCGCGAATCCACTGGGTCGCTTCGATAAAGTCGACCGCGTAGTTGTTGTGCTCCTCAATACCGGTGGCAATAGCGAATATATTCGGATCGAAGATGATGTCTTCGGCGGAAAGCCGATCTCATCCACCAGCAGGCGGTAGGCGCGCTGACAAATTTCGGTTTTACGTGCAAAGGTGTCTGCCTGCCCTCTTCATCAAAGGCCATGACCACGATGGCAGCGCCAAAGCGGCGGCACTTGGTCGCCTGCTCGCGAAAGGCAGCTTCGCCCTCCTTGAGTGAGATGGAGTTCACTACCGCTTTGCCCTGGACGCACTTCAGGCCCGCTTCGATGATCTCCCACTTGGAGGAGTCGATCATAATCGGCACCCGGGCAATATCGGGCTCACCGGCAATGAGGTTAAGAAAGCGCTCCATGAGCTTCCTTGGACTCGAGCATGCCCTCGTCCATATTGATATCGATGACCTGAGCGCCATTCTCGACCTGCTCCAGAGCCACTTCCAGCGCGGTGGTGAAGTCCTCCTCCACGATCAGCCGCTTAAAGCGTGCCGAGCCGGTGACGTTGGTGCGCTCGCCGACGTTGACGAACAGCGAGTCGGCTTCAATATTAAACGGCTCAAGCCCCGACAAACGGCAGGCGCGGCTGCGTTCTGGGATGACCCGCGGCGTCATATCGCGCACGGAATCAGCAACCGCCCGGATATGCTCAGGCGTCGAGCCACAGCAGCCGCCGATAATATTGACCAGGCCGCTGGCGGCAAACTCACTGACGATCTCCGACATCTCTTCCGGTGTTTGGTCGTACTCACCAAATTCGTTAGGCAGCCCCGCGTTGGGGTGAGCGGAGACAAAGGTATCGGCTTTGGTAGAGAGCTCTTCCAGATAAGGGCGTAGCTCTTCCGCCCCCAGCGCGCAGTTTAAGCCCACCGAGAGTGGCTGAGCGTGGCGCACCGAATTCCAAAACGCTTCCGTGGTTTGGCCGGAGAGCGTACGGCCCGAGGCATCGGTGATCGTTCCGGAGATCATTACCGGCAAACGCTCGCCGCGAGCATCGAACAGCTCTTCAAGGGCATAGATAGCCGCCTTGGCGTTGAGCGTATCGAAGATAGTTTCGATCATGATCAAATCAGCGCCGCCCGCAATCAGCGCTTCGGCGGCTTCATAGTAATTCGCGCAGCTCATCAAAGGTAACGTTACGCTTGGCGGGATCATTCACATCCGGCGATAGCGACGCGGTGCGCGAGGTGGGGCCTAACACACCCGCCACATAGCGGGGCACGCCGGTTTCAGCGGCCACGGCATCGCACACTTCACGGGCCAGGCGCGCTGATTCGCGGTTGAGCTCAACCACCAGCGATTCCATACCGTAATCGGCCTGTGACAGCTGGGTGCTGTTAAAGGTATTGGTCTCAATAATGTCCGCACCGGCTTCCAGGTAGTCGCGGTGAATGCGCGCGACCACATCGGGGCAAGTGAGTGCGAGCAGATCATTATTGCCTTTGAGATCCGAAGGCCAGTCGCTGAACCGCTCGCCGCGGAAATCTTCCTCGCTCAACTGGGCGTTCTGCAGCATGGTACCCATGCCGCCGTCCAGAATCAGGATGCGTTCAGCAAGGCGTTGGGTGAGGGTTGCGATCAAAGCACTATCAGCCATGGCAGGGGGAGTTCTCCAGCGTCACAGTCGTCAAAGGGGATGTTGTTATCGTCGGAAAAAGCAGCATCTGTCGTTTAGAGGCGCATAATGATAACAAAAGGGAGGGCAAAAGGCGCCCCTGGGAAGGCTATACGCTGCATTAGGAAAGATAATTAAAATAGCCGACTAAAACAGTCGGGATTGTGTCAGCGCGCCGTTTTGCTTACCATAGACACAAATGACATGTAAGTGGCGCCGCCACTACCACGGGAGGAAGACAGCCCTCATGACCACGACTAGCGAAAAGAAACCCAAGTCGATACCCAAGGTATTGATATTACGGATAGCGCGCAAGAGTACCTGTCAGAACTGCTGGAAAAGCAGAACGTCGAGGGTATTGCGGTACGCATCTTTATTACTCAGCCGGGCACGCCCTACGCGGAAACCTGCTTGGCTTATTGCCGTCCCGGCGAAGAAGAGCCGACCGACGTGCTGCTGGAACTCGAGAAAATCAACGTCTTTCTCGACAAAAACAGCCTGGCCTTTTGGAAGAGGCGGTGGTGGATTTCAACGCCGACCGCATGGGCGGCCAGCTGACGATCAAAGCGCCCAACGCCAAGATGCCCAAGGTCAATGCCGACAGCCCCTGGAAGATCGCGTTAATTACGTGCTCTACAGCGAAATCAATCCAGGCTTGGCGGCCCATGGTGGCGAAATCAAGCTGGTTGAGCTCACCGAAGAGCAGTACGCCATCTTGGCCTTTGGCGGCGGTTGCCAAGGCTGTGCCGCGGTTGATTTAACGCTGAAGGATGGCGTTGAGAAAACCCTAATGGAGCGCATTCCCGAGCTTGCGGGTATTCGCGACGTGACGGATCATACCGATACCACTAACGCCTACTATCGCTAAATAAGCGATGGTCAGACTCAAAAGCCCAGCTTTAATCGCTGGGCTTTTTTACGTCTCTTTCTTTCCCTGCAACTTGCCTAACGACCTAGCGCTGTAATGTGGCTTACGAGAGGTTGGGGTATAGTATTCATGGGTAATACCTTTGAATATCGAGGTGGTAACATGGCGACATCTGTAAAATTAGACGATGAGCTGAAAAGCCGGATCCAGCACTTGGCTGAAGCGCGACATCGCTCATCGCACTGGATCATGCGCGAAGCAATTCGTGATTATGTTGAGCGTGAAGAAAAGAGAGAAACTTTCAAACAGGATGCATTAGGTGCCTGGGAAGCGTACCAGGAGAACGGATTGCATCTTACGCTGGAAGAAGCTGATGCCTGGCTGGAGAAGCTTGAAGCGGGTGAAGACATGGAACTGCCTAAGTGCCACATCTGATTTGGTCACCGCCAGCTCTCGCCGACGTACAGAGACTCTATCGCTTTCTTGCCATAAAGACGTAGATGCTGCCCGCCGTGCTATCAAAGCACTACGGGCAGGCGTGAAAATACTCGCACATCAGCCGGAGGCAGGGCGTCCTGTTGAAGACATGGATCCCATGTTTCGGGAATGGCTGATTAATTTCGGGACTAGCGGATATATTGCGCTATATCGTTTCGATGGCGAAACAGCCACCATCCTTGCTGTGCGACATCAAAAGAAGCCGGATACTAAAAGCACACCCTTTCTCACTGTTCATTTTCATTGTTCCCGCCACTGTTCCTGCTACTCTGTTTTGAAAGCGCATCCGGCAGCGCCGTCAGCTGTGTTTGCAGCGCCTCCATGCGGCTCCAGAGCTTCTCTTGCCACGCTTGCTGCAGTGCGGTTTCGCGCTCGGCATGCTGCTGGGCTTGGCGATCTAATGCGGCCTTCGCCTCATCTAGCTGCTGAGTTAGTGTTTTTGCTGCTTCTCCAGCGATGTAATTTGCTGCGCCTGCTCGCCAAGCTGTTGTTCGCGCTCGCTGGCTTCCATCTGTAGCTCATGCAGCGCTTGCTGTTTAGTCTTTAGCTCCTGGCTCAATGTCTCAATGCGCTGCTCAGAGTGCTGCAGACGTTTTTGGAAACTCTTCTCCTCCTGGGCGCGTGCTTGTTGAGCACTATCCAGCATCGCCATCAACCTTCCTTCGGCTGCCTCATGGCGCTGCTCCTCTTGTGCTAGCCGCTGCTCCCACGCTACCTGTTGCTCGTTGAGGGCATTGCTATGTGCCTTGCGCTGTTCGCCTGCCTGGCTTTCTAACTGCTGCTGTACCTGCTTCAGTTGAGTTACTTCTTCTTGCGCTGCTTCGGCCTGTTGATGCCAGTGATGTTCGCTGGTTTGACTGGCGGCCAATTCCCGGTTTAACGCTTCCATGCGTTGCTCCATATGGCGCAAGTGCTCGGCGAGGGCGCTTTCGCGCTGTTCGGCGTTAGCGGCCTGCTGTTTAGCCTCCTCTGCAAGCTGCTGGGCGTCGGCCACCTGACGATTGGCATCTTCGCGATAGTGGAGCAGCGCTTGATTCGCTACCTCTTGGGCCTGCGCCAAAGATCCCCAGCCATGGTCACCACCACTTCCGGCACACCTTTGGGCGGCGGCACGTCACGGTTCTGCTCCCGCTCGCTGCGCCACTGGCGAAAGTGATCACTAATCGTCGTGAAGCTGCCAGTGCCCAGCACATCGCGAATGCGCTGCACGCTGGGCGTGTCGCCCCGGGCCAACAGGGCATCAATGGCTTGTTGAACATCGCTGTACTGAATGCCGTTGCGGGCCATGTAGTGATCCTTCCTTGAGCGCTTTTGTAACCGTCATTGTCGGGGCTTACCGCTCGAAAGGCAATAATTACGTATTATGTAATACGTAAATTTATTTACAATAATAGCCATAAATTCAAGATTACCCGTATTATCTTGAATTATTACGACTAAAAGGGCACACTTTAGGCCTGAAGCAGCAAAAAACGACTAATGAGAAGAGAGTAGTGGCGGGTATGGCAAACGTAGTTATTACACCCACTGATCAACTACAGGCTTTAAAAGCGTCGCCAAGTGGCGGGCGTATTAGCGCCCAAAACGATGCCCAGGCAGTAACCGCATGGCTTGAGGAGTATGTGGATAGCCCGCAAACCTGGAAAGCGTACCGCCGTGAGGCGGAGCGGCTGCTGCTCTGGCTCGCCAGCCAAGGGCACACGTTGGCCGATATCAACCGCGAACACCTGCGCCGCTTTGAAGCCTTTCTCGCCGACCCACAACCAAGCGAGCAATGGTAGGGCCCTCCAAGCCCCGCACACCCGTCATGGCGGCCATTTCGTGGAGGTTTATCGCCCGCCAGCCGTCGTCAAAGCCTGGTGATACTGTAAGGAATGTTTGCCTGGCTGGTAGAAGCAGGCTGGGTTAACCACAATCCGTTTCGTTTGATGCGCGATAAATCCCGCCGCCTGAACAATCAGACGCCGCGGATTGAGCGCTATCTGGAGAGTGGCCTTTGGGCGTGGCTATGGCAGTGGCTGAATAGACCGTTAGCCATGGAGGAGGGTAGCCGCGCCCATTTCGAGCAGGCGAGGCGGCGCTTTATTTTTGGTTTTGCCTATCTGTTGGCACCGCGCATTAGCGAGATGGCCGATGCGCGTATGGGGATTTCCAGCGCAGCGAAGGACGCTGGTGGTGGCATGTGGTGGGTAAGGGCAGCAAGATGGCACGCATTCCGCTACCCGATGATATGCTTGATTGTCTGCGCCAGTGGCGTCAAGCGTTGGCTTGCCTGACACTCCCAGCCAGCTGGAAGCGGAGACGCCGGTGCTGCGTGCACTGGATGGCCAGCGCGGCCTGGGCCATAACCAGCTCTATCGACTTATTCGCACTACGTTTCAGCAGGCGGCGCAAACACTCGAAGATAACGGCGGCGCACCGGAACATATTGCCGCGCTTAACCAGGCAACGCCGCACTGGCTACGGCATACCTCGATCACCCATCAGGCTCAATCGGGCATTAGTCTGCGCCATCTGGCCGAAAGCGCTCGTCACGCACGCCTCGACACCACCTCACGTTATCTTCACACCGAAGACAACGAGTGGCATCGCGAGCAGCAGCGCCATCGATTGACAGTTTCAGGACACAACCTCCCTCAAGACTCCTTCGAGCCGTTATAATGGCTCCAATGAGCCACCCTATGACTCAAAGTGTCAGTCGCCACTACAAGCCAATGCCAATAGAGAAGGAATAGCATGAGCACTTCCGGCGCCGAACAGGCCCAGCAAGAGCTGATTGAAGATTTCGAGATATTCGATAACTGGATGGATCGTTACCAGTACATTATCGATATGGGTAAGCAACTGCCTGATTTCCCCGAAGAGTGGAAGATCGAGGAGTTTAAAAATCCAGGGCTGTCAGTCAAACGTATGGATGCGCCATGAGGAGGAGGGCGATAAGCTGGTGTTCAAGGCAACGTCTGATGCTGCCATCGTCTCCGGCCTGATTGCCGTATTGCTACGCATATACAGCGAGCGCACCGCGGCTGAAATCCGTGCTACCGAGCCGCACTTTTGACAGACTTGGGACTGGATAAACATCTTTCACCAACGCGTAGCAACGGTTTGCACGCGATGCTGGAGAAAATCTACGCGGTAGCGCAGCAGAAATAGGGAAACAAGCTAGCGGGGTGATGATCACAGCAAGAGGGCGACGATTCCTTTTCATCATCCTCGCGGCAAAGCTGTTCGCTGCGGCCGCCGGGCACCGGATCCATACCGCCGGGGTTACCTGGGTGGCACTTAACGATGCGCTTAACGGCCAGCCAGCCACCCTTTATTGGCCCATGCACCTGAATTGCCTCAATGGTGTAAGACGAACAGCTTGGCCAGAAGCGGCAGCGCGGGCCTAAAAGGGGCTGAGCGTATATTGGTAGACCCTTACGCAGCCAATCATCACTTTCATCAATAGCCACCGCGGGCCTGAGCGTAGGGCAGCTATGATTCGCGTCTTGGCTGAATATGGCATAGCGGGAGCTAGGCTTTTTGCCGTACAGTTCGTCGGGGTCGATCAGCGGCGTACTGGTGATCGACGCCTGCTCTTTGTCCACGGCAATATAGAAGCAGCTGCGCCGGCCGGTGTGGCAAGCCGGGCCCGTTTGTTCAACCTGCAACAGTAGCGTATCGCCATCGCAGTCCAGTGCAGCAGAGACAAGCTGCTGCTGCTGGCCCGAAGATTCCCCCCTTACGCCATAGTTTTCCCCGCGAGCGCGAATAGTAGCAAACACGCTGGGTGGCTAACGTCTCTTCCAGTGCCTCACGGTTCATCCAGGCCATCATCAGCACTTCGTTAGTATCGTGCTGCTGAGCAATGGCAGGGATCAAACCATCAGCATTAAAACGCACCGCGGCTAGCAACGTAGCCACCGCGGGAAGAGTATCTTCGGGAGCAGCACGCTCAAGTTGCTTAAACAGCGCATCCGGCGCGATGTGATCAAAACGGGACATTCAATTACTCGCTAGCTGTTCGACAATCCTGGCAGAGCCCTTGGAGCTCAATGGTTTGGCGCTCAACGTTAAAGCCTCGGCTTTTGGCCAGTGCTGCCAGTTGCGCGCTGATTTCGTCCAAGTGTAGCTCTTCCACATAACCGCAGTGACGGCAAATAAGCAGCTGAAAACCGTGGGCATGCTCTGGGCAGGCGCAGGCCACATAGGAGTTCTGCGACTCAATACGATGCACCAAGCCTTGATCAATCAAGAACTCCAGCGCCCGATAAACCGTCGGGGGCGGGCGGCCGCATGCTCGGTAGAGAGCTTGTCGAGCAGGTCATAGGCTTTCAGGCCACCGCCATTTTCAGCAATCATCTCAAGTACGCGTCGGCGAATAGGGGTGAAACGAACGCCGCGGATATGGCACTGAGACTCCGCCTGCTGTAGTAGTGTACTCGCTTGGGTCATGGGCAACTCGTTGAACGTTGTTAGCCTAGGCACTCGTTAGTAGTCTACGCGCCGGTGGAGGAGGTGTCAGAGTTTTCTACCGATTCGCTGTCCACCAGCTCACTTTGTCGCGCAAAATGGTGCTGGGCAAACGCCACACGCTGTTTGGCGGGCACACCATCGGGTTGGCGCTCAATAAGATCAAGCCGGCGGCGTAAACCTTCACCATTGGTCATTTGAATAGCCAGGCCAGGCCTTGCATTGAGCTCAAGCAGCATCGCACCATGCTTGCGATCCAGCACCATATCGGTGCCCAGATAACCGAGCCCGGTCATTTCATAACAGCCTGCGGCCAAGTTAAGCAGCGTTTTCCCATTGGGGCACGACCAGGCTTGCCAGATCATGCCCAGTGTCGGGATGGCTAAAACAAGGACGGTCAAACTGCACGGCGCGCAAAGCAGCCCCGGTAGCGATGTTCAAGCCAACGCCTACCGCGCCCTGGTGCAGGTTAGCCTTGCCGTCGGATGCCGCGGTGGAAAGACGCATCATGGCCATAACAGGGTACCCCTTGAAGACAATAACCCGAATATCGGGAACCCCTTCATAAGTGTAATCCATCAGGCTTTCATCGAAATTAATCAGCGTTTCAATCACCGCCACATCGGGGAGCCACCCAACGAGTAGAGCCCCGATAGAATGTTCGACACGTGCCGCTCGATATCGGTAAGAGAAAGCTGGGCACCGCTGGGCTTGATAAAGACGTTGTCTTCGACCTTTTCAATCACCAGAATGCCTTTGCCGCCGCTTCCCTTGGCAGGCTTGATAACGAAGCCGGCATGGCCTGTTAGCATATCGCCAATGTGTTTGACGCCGAACTGAGTGGTCACGGTACCAATCAGTTCCGGTGAGGTAATCCCGTACTGCTGGGCCAGCAGCTTGGTTTTAAGCTTGTCATCCACCAAAGGGTAAAGCCGACGGCTGTTGTATCGCCCAATATAACGAATATTGCGCCGATTCATGCCGATGATGCCTTTATCCCGCAAGCGCGTGGGCCACGTCCAGTTCTTCAGCCAGCTCATGAGGGTTTCTCATCATCAGTGATTGGCTTGAAGCGGCGTAACTCTAGTAAGCGATAGCCCGTGTAGTTGCCCAGCAGCAAAATCAGTGCCATCAATATGAGCTGAACGCCCAGGAAGTTGAACGTGATGTGGCGCACCCAGGGGTTATTCATCGCCAGATAGGCAAGGATCGCCGTAATCAAACTGCCGCCACCCTGGATTAACACCTGCTTTGGGCCTTCCTCTTCCCATAGGATCGACATCCGCTCGATGGTCCAGGCCAGGATAATCATCGGGAAGAAGGTGATCGTTAAGCCAGCACTGAGCCCCATGCGGTAAGCCAATACGGTGAAGATCGAGATAATCGCGATCACCGTTATGATCACCGCCGAGACCCTGGCCACCAGTAATAAATTCAAGTAGGAGAGGTAGTTACGAATAATCAGACCGATGGCAACGATAAGCAGGAAACCAATCAAACCCGTGGGAAGGGTGGTTTGAATGAAGGCGAGGGCGATCAACACCGGCATAAA
The DNA here is from genome assembly GCA_004295565.1 of Vreelandella olivaria. Classification (GTDB taxonomy): domain Bacteria; phylum Pseudomonadota; class Gammaproteobacteria; order Pseudomonadales; family Halomonadaceae; genus Vreelandella; species Vreelandella olivaria. The sequence continues at coordinate 2,474,565 of AP019416.1, forward strand.
GGTACCGGACGTTTTGATACCCACCAGCACACGCAAAAACACCACCATTAACGCGCCGATCGGAATCAGCAAAATAGTCTGGAACAGCGCTTGCTCTTCCAGTGGCAGGCTATGAATGGAGAAATTCAGCAGCGTGTCTTCAGAGTAATGGTTGCGCACCGCCGCAGAAGCCGGCTGGTCATGGGTCATCATGGAGAACGTAACCCGCGAATTGGTGCCGCCTTGAACTTCCAGTACGGCTCGGCCACCGGTTTCCCACAGCAATAAATTGTCCGGCTTGCCTTGTTCCCCCGTCAGCGGATGGAAAATTGCCCACTCTTCACCAGACTCATCAAACACCTGAATCCAACTGCTCAGGGTTTGGCGTCGACGCCCATCTTCCAGCAGTAGGCCACTTATTTCCCGGGCTTGAACTCCCGCCTGGTTGAGTAGCCGCACCACCAGCGCCGCTGGTTTTCTTGGGTCAGAAGAAGCCGTGCGTTTTCTTCCTGACGCTCACCGTTAATATCGCGAATCAGTTCGCGAGCGAAGGTGGCGTTATTGGCGCTACGTGCCCAAGCCTGATCAATGAGCTGGCTGGCCGCTGTGTCATAGGGTCTTTCCCATGGCGTGGTAGCGACGTCAGGCGGTGTTTGTGCCGGTGAGCGGGCATCATCCGACACCAGCATTTGAACCGAGTAGTAGAGTGTCTGGCTGCCCGCTGCTTCACGAATAGTCCAGCGGGCGGTGCGGCCTAACTCATCCGCCTGATAAGCAAGCCCATAACCCGACGAAGCTGTGTTCTCTGTCAGTACACGGTAGCCTGCCTGATGAGAAGGCAGGGCCAAGTCAACCTGGACAGGGCCACCTTGGGCAGTGAAATTAATACCCGCCTCAATCTCCCACACCTGGCGCTGCTCTCCGGGCAGCCAGGGGATCTCAAACTGCACGTGGCGTTGTACGCTCGTCGCGATGCCTACGACCATCAGCAGGCCGACTATAATATAGAACATTAACCGTGACATGGAGATTCCTTTCCTCGTGAAACGCTAGAGCAGTTACTCTTCGCTATCGTCTTCGTCAACTGCTTCATCTTCAGCAGCTTGCTCAGCTGGTTCGCCACCAGGAAATTCGGGGCGGTCATGCAAATAAGTGTCGGCTACATCAATGACCGCAATATCCATCAAAAACGCCGTCCTAGCAGCACCGGGTAATCCAGGTGAGAGCGGTCATTGAGGGTGAACTCGACATTTTCACGAATCGGCCCTAAGGTCATTAATAGTGAGATGACAGGGCGTGACTCTTCACCCGAGGCTTGAACAATACGCACTCGGCGTACGACAGGTGCTTCGATCCACTCATCGCGCTGAGACTCAACGGCCACATCGTCTTCGTTTAGCGCCAACTTGAAGCGCACCCAGTTTTCACCATCACGTTCGAAACGGGTGATCTCTTCAGCAGAAAGTGACGACGTGTTAGCCCCGGAATCGACACGTGCTTTAAGGTAGGTACCCAGGCTTGGTAAACCTACCCATTCACTGCGACCCACCAAGGTTTTAGTGGTTAAACTCTCGTCAATTTCACACTCTTCGCGAATGATGACAGGCTCTTCACCGCGGGCTTCTAACTGCTGCACATCTTGGCGAAGGTAGCGCAGTAAACTGCCCACTTCACGCATATCGGCAGTTAGTGATTGCTGCTGATCAAGCTGGCGTTCCTGCAGTTGAGTGTGAGTATCGCATTGCTGCACCAACTGGCTTTCTAATTCCAAGATACGAGAGTTGAACGAGGCTTCGCTTAAAGGGGGAGGTTGATTCGTTTCCGGCTGGGTGGCTGCACAGCCAGCCATCGAAAGCGACAAGCCAGCTACAAGCCACAAAACACCTGGGCGCATAACGAGAGATATCCTTGGACAATAGGTTGGGGAATGATAAGGAGATGGGAGACTAGTGTCCAACGCCATCACAGCTTTTCGGGCACCTATTTCAGATGCTTAACTTACTCTATTTAACATAATATATATTAAGCGAACCCAATGAGGTCTAGCAGTAGTCACGGCCGCCCAGGTGCTCTATGCTAGCAAAATACTGAACAGACATTGTACTAAAATCCATTTTCATATAGGAAATGACTCATGACCCGCTCTCTGCGAATTGGCTATTTCTTCACACTGCTCTTCATGTTGGCTGGCTGTGCCAGCGTTAATATTGAAGACTACGCTGATTCTGAACCCCGCCTGGATATTGCCGAATACTTTGCGGGTACCACTCGTGCCTGGGGCATGGTGCAGGATTACTCCGGTGAGGTACAGCGGCGTTTCACCGTAGAGATCCAAGGCACCTACGAAGATGACACCCTGACACTGGATGAGGCTTTCGTATTTTCAGACGGTGAAACCGATCAACGCGTTTGGACATTTAAGCGAGTCGATGAACACCGCTGGATTGGCACTGCCAACGACGTTGAAGGCCAAGTGGAAGCACGTCAATACGGTCATGCCTTTCATATGCGCTACCCGTTAGAGATTGAGATTAACGGCCGTATGATCTCATTTACCATGGATGACTGGATGTACCTTCAGCCGGATGGTCGCTTGATCAATCGAACCGCCATGCGCAAATTTGGCGTCACGTTAGGCGAAATCACGCTGGTTTTTGAACAAGGCTAAGTAACGGTTAAATAGATAAAAAAGCAGCCTACTCTATGAGCAGGCTGCCTCTCTTATTTCTCACTAGCAGGATTATTCTGGCGCTGCGTAGGAGCCGTCTTCCTGGTGAACTTCATTACCAGTAATCGGCGGCGTAAAGACGCACGCCACGGTCATGCCCTTTTCCTTGCCGCGAAGCAGGTGTTCATCATGCTGGTCAAGTAGATAGATATCGCCTGCTTTGATCGGCCAGATTTTGCCGTCAGCCAGGGTTTCAACTTCGCCTTCACCTTCATAGCAAAACACTGCTTCGTAGTGATTTTTGTAGTGAATATGCGTCTCTGTGCCTGGAAAATGCGGGTAATATGGAACGAAAACCAGCATTGTCGTTGGCCAGAACAAGGCGCGTACTATCCCAGTTACCATTTTCAGCGGTCACCAGGCGCTCTGTTTTACGCGCTTCTTCAAGATTACGAACGATCATAGGAGTACTCCGTTGCAAAACGGCTGGCGACTACCAGCCGTTATATCCCTATCTAAAAGACATCTAAAAACTGTGCGCGACTACTTCAGCGTAACGCCAAATTATTCGCTGGCAACCGCTTTAACGCACATTTCGAGAATATCCAAGCCTTCCAGCAGGTCTTCATCGCTAATGGTCAGCGGACACAGGCACTTAACCACTTCGCCGTCCTGGCCGCTGGTCTCAATCACCAGACCGTGCTCGAAGGCTTTGCTGGTAATTTTATCGGCAATATCACCTGATACGACGTCAATACCACGCATCAAACCACGACCACGCTCGCTGGCAGGCATGCCGTGCTCCGTTAAGTGCGCCGCTAACTTTTGGAAGCGCTCTTCTACAATACGCCCTTTACGCTGAACATCGCGTTCAAAAGTGTCATTCGTCCAATATTTTTTCAACGCTGCGGTGGCAGTCACCATCGCCAAGCTGAAACCACGGAAGGTGCCGTTATATTGCCCCGGCTTCCATTTATCCAGCTCTGGGCGCATCAGCACATGGGCAAAGGGCAAGCCAAAGCCGGAGAGCGATTTCGAGTTGGTAATAATGTCCGGCGTAATACCCGCATGCTCAAAGCTAAAGAACTTACCTGTACGCCCACAGCCAGCCTGAATATCGTCAATAATCAGCAGAATATCGTGGGCGCGGCAAATACCTTCAAGACGCTTCAACCACTCCAGGCCTGCCACGTTAATACCGCCCTCGCCTTGCACGGTTTCGATGATGACACCTGCGGGGATATCCAAGCCGCCAGATTTATCGCTGAGCAGTTTTTCAAAATAGTCCAGGGTATCGGTGTGCTCGCCCATGTAGCCATCGTAAGGCAGGAAGCTAGCGCCCTGGGTGGGTATGCCCCTGTGGCTTCACGGAATTTACGGTTACCTGTTGTCGCCAAAGCGCCCATGGTGACACCATGAAAACCATTGGTGAAGGTGACGATATTGTGGCGGCCTTTAGCCACCCGAGCCAGTCGGATAGCGGCTTCTACGGCATTGGTACCGGTTGGGCCAGGCAGATGCACTTTGTAGTCGAGCCCACGAGGCTTGAAAATAACGTTTTCAAGCGTTTCCAGATAATCACGCTTGGCATTGATTCACATATCCAAGCCGTGAACCACTCCATCAGTCGACAGGTAATCAATCATTGCCTGCTTCATGTGCGGGTTATTGTGGCCGTAGTTGAGCGTGCCCGCGCCGGCGAGGAAATCAATATACTCACGGCCGTTCTCATCCGTTAAGCGCGCATTTTGCGCTTTGGTAAACACCACCGGGAAGGAACGAGAATAAGTACGTACATTGGATTCCATGCGTTCAAGCGTCTGGGTCTGCATTAGCGACCTCCTTGGTTGATCATTTTGACTTAAGGCGTTACTTGCCCGAAGCAACATGAGCGGGAAAACAGGTAGTCCTATACGCAATATCTAGCAAAACAGCGTATTAGATGCGGTCTGTTTGGAACGGGCCAATACGAACCAGGTTTTCCGGGTCATGCTCTCCTCCGAGCTGTTCGGTAGAAAAGTATTCGCGGCTGTTGAGCGGCGCATGCCAGCGCGCAGCCAAGCGACGAAACAAGCCCCAAGAGGCTAGATTGTCGGGGGTGATGGTGGTTTCAAGGTGATGCACATCGTCAAGCTCGGGACGTGACATAATCGCTTCGACCAAGCGCCGGGCCAGGCCAGTGCCTCGCGCTTTTTCACCGACAGCCACTTGCCATAGAAAGTAAGTGTCGGGCGCATTGTCCTTGACATAGCCAGACACAAAACCAACGATCTCACCCTCTTCATTGGTAGCGACTGCACAGGTATCACGAAACTGAGTCGCCAGCAGCAGGTAGGCATAGGCTGAATTCACATCCAGCGGTGGGCAGGCTTTAACCAGCTCGTAAACCCCCCAGCCATCATCCGCATTGGGTTTGCGAATAAATAGCGGTGTCTCTGCATGACCCACAACAGCATCGGCCACCGTTGGCCTGGCCAAGTCAGCAGAAGGGGTAAAAGGTTGTATCGGCGTACTCATAGTTATGCTTCGCTGTAGCGAATTTGATGATCATTATAACAGCTGATTATGAGCAATTCAAAAGCCATATTATTCTCCACCCCGCTTTCCATAATTTTTTGTTATAGCTAACCAGTGCAACCCTGCGGCAGCCCTCGGCCACTTAACTGCTATCGCTTTTAGAGTAGTGCACAAGCCAAAAAAGGCGCGCCAAACGGCACGCCTGTTTAACATGGGGCTACTATGTGCGAGTGAGCGTACGCAACGTAACGAACTCCTCAGCGCCTGTAGGATGGATGCCTACAGTGCGGTCAAAGTCCTGTTTGGTAAGCCCCGCCCTTACTGCAATGGCAATACCCTGAATGATTTCACCCGCATCATCCCCCACCATATGAGCCCCAACCACTACATCAGTGGCATCGTCCACGATTAGCTTCATTAAGGTGCGCTCTTGACTGCCCGATAAGGTGTGCTTCATGGCGCGAAAATCGGTGCTATAAACGCGAATATTGGCAAATTTTTCCCGCGCAGCCTCCTCAGACAGCCCCACGGTACCGATGTTTGGGTGGCAAAAAACGGCGGTAGGAATCGTGGTGTAGTCCAACGGTTTGGGAGCCGTATCGGCAAAGTGGACGTCCACAAGCTGCATGGCCTCTGCCAGGGCGACCGGCGTCAATTCGGGCCCAGCCGTTAGGTCGCCTAGCGCTAACACTGAAGGCAGAGCTGTTTCAAACCGTTCATTTACGGGGATTTTACCCGCGTCATCCAAGCCCAACCCCAACGCTTCAAGCCCTAGGTCGCGGATATTGGCTTTCCGCCCCGTAGCCGCGAGCACTACGTCGACCTCAAGCACATCGCCGTTAGTGAGATGCACAGTGTAGGCACCCTGGCTGGGTTCAATACGCTCAATATTAGTGTTGAAGTGAAGATTGACTCCCTTTCTCTCCATTTCAGCGCGGGTGAACTCACGTACCTGTTGGTCAAAGCCTTTCAAAACAGTTCACCGCGGTAGATAAGGTGCGTCTCGCTGCCCAGTCCATTAAAGATGCTGGAGAACTCCACCGCAATATAGCCACCGCCCAGTGCTAAAAAAGCGCTTGGGGAAGGTATCCAGATCAAAAATCTGATTGGAGTCCAGGGCGTATTCACTGCCTGGAAAATCGGGCACCCATGGCCATCCACCGGTAGCGAGGAGGATTTTGCGCGCGGTCACTGAAATATCACCATGCTCGCCACTTAGCGTTACCGTATGTGCATCGGCCAGGCGTGCTCGCGCGTTAAACAGCGTGACCCCAGCCCCCTCCAGCATGCGCTGATAAATTCCATTGAGGCGTTTGATTTCACTAATTTTGTTGTCACGCAGCGTGGCCCAATCAAAGCGCGCAGGGCCGGGTAGCTGCCAACCAAAGCCTGCCGCATCGTCAAAGCTGTCATGAAAATGGGCAGCGTAGGAGTAGAGTTTTTGGGCACACAGCCCACATTGACGCAGGTGCCACCCAGGTAGCGATCTTCGGCAATCGCCACCTTGGCCCCGGTAGCGGCTGCCATGCGCGCAGCACGCACACCACCAGAGCCCGCACCGATAACCAGAAGGTCATATTCGTATTCTGAAACGTCTGCCATGATTTGCTCCTGGGGAGTTAAAATTCGTGTGAGTCAATCGTCGTATTGTCAAAGGGCCAAGTGTGGCGGTTGACCTGACTGTCCGGGGAGGTTAAAACCTTCAGCTGCACTTTTGTGCTGGCGCATATTTTATAAAGTCCCTAATTTTATACTGAGTAGGGTTTGATATCCCGCTTGCCTACCAGTGATTCGACACCCTTTAACCTTACTGGAGACGCTATGTCTGACCCTATTGCGACGCTACTCGATAATAACCGCGCCTGGGCTGAGCGCATGTGTGAAGAAGACCCCGACTACTTTAAACGTCTCTCGAATCAGCAAAACCCTGATTATTTATGGATTGGTTGCTCCGACAGCCGAGTGCCCGCGAATCAAATTATTGCCCTCCCGCCTGGCGAGGTATTCGTCCATCGTAACGTCGCCAATCTACTCCATCACACGGATATGAACGCGCTGTCGGTGGTGCAGTTCGCGGTGGATGTACTCAAGGTCAGCCATGTCATGATTGTCGGCCACTATGGATGCGGGGCATTAAGGCCGCCATGATGGGAGGCGAATGCGGCGTGGTGGATTACTGGCTGCATTCGGTTCGTGAACAGTACAACCACCACCGGAGCTCGCTGGAGCATCTCCCTCTTGAAGATCAAATCGACCGCATGTGTGAGCTTAACGTTAAAGCCCAGGTAAACAGTTTATGCCGCACCAAGATTCTGCAACGCGCCTGGCAGCGTGGCCAACAAATCTCTGTGCATGGCTGGGTCTATGGGTTAAGCGATGGACGCGTTAAAGATCTTAATTGCACTATAAGCGGTTTAGAGCAAGTGGAAACACTTTACCGCATTGATCGCCTCCAGCAAGGCGACTAAGCGCCCTCCCCAGCGCCTACTTTTTAAATAGCTATTTCCAAGAGCCATTTCCAAGGGCTGTCTCCACGACCTATCTTCTAAGACTTACCGCTACGCTAGTCGTAGCGGTAAGCACGATGGCAACTTTTACAGCTCGCCCCTACCTCTGAAAGCGCGCGTGCGGTATCACGGGGATCCTGTTGTTCAGCCACCTCTATCAAATTGGCGATTTTATCCTCAAGGTCGCTAAAACCGGTCGCGAACTGATCCCACTCCTCCCATATAGAGGCCCGCGCTTCAGAACCACTGCCATGTGTGCCCGCGATAAATGCAGGCAACAGACGTTGCGCACTGGCGCGCTCTTGCAGCTCAAGCAATCGCGGCATTGCGGCTTCAATATCTTGGTTATTGATGAGATCAAAGCGCAGCTGGCGCACCAGACTCTCAATATCTTTAAGCTCTTCACGGCGCCAAATCACGGCTTCGCGTTCGCTTGCGAATGGCGTATCGCTGACCGCCTGAGGCATGGCTAAATCACTTGCATCGCCTGCCCAAGCCAGCGGCATGGATAAGAGTAGCGCCAGGACGCTGGCTGTCGCACTGCGCGGGGAAGCCCACTGTAAATGATAGCGCTGCTGCATAATGGCTTCCTGTCGATGATGCGTTGGTAAAAGGCTAATGAAGTGCGTTTTATCCGATTGGGCACGTAACGCCAGTCCCTTTTAGTCCACAGTAGCCATTGGGATTTTTATCGAGGTACTGCTGATGGTAGGCCTCTGCGTAATAAAAGGTTTCAAGTGGCTTTATCTCGGTGGTGATCGCCCCTCTACCCGCCTTATCGAGTGCCTGCTGATACGCAGCCGCACTCTGCTTGGCTGCCGTTTGCTGCGCTTCGCTGGTGGTGAAAATAGCGGAGCGGTACTGGGAACCAATATCGTTGCCCTGGCGATTGCCCTGGGTCGGATCATGCTGTTCCCAAAAACCTGCAGCAATGTTTCCAGCGTGATTTGCTTAGGGTCATAAATTACCCGCACCACTTCTGTGTGGCCAGTACGCCCAGTGCACGTCTCCTCATAGGTGGGTTTGGCGTTTCTCCGCCGGCATACCCCGCCGCGGTGACATAAACGCCAGGTAGTTGCCAAAACAGACGCTCTACGCCCCAGAAACAGCCCATCCCCAGCACTATCTCTTCATGGCCCTCGGGAAATGGCGGATGGAGCGAGTGCCCATTAATGGTATGCACCTGGCTTGTTTCTATGGGCGTATCACGCCCAGGCAGTACACGGCCTGTATTTGAGCTAGCGTTTGAAAATAATGACATTTCGCCCTCACTTATTGCTGCTGTATGATTTCGGGATTACCGGAACGGGTAAAGGTATAGATCAAATCCACCGCTTGATTGGTACCCGATACGGCCTGCACATAAAGATTACGCCACAGCGTGTAGCGCAGTGTTAGTTCGGCAATCGGCGAGAAAATTCCCACACCGTAACTAATTCTAAGATCATCGGTGAGTTGGCCGCTAACAGCGACTTGACTGTCGTCACCGGCTCCGGCGGTATCCAGCGTCAAGTCATCAATACCGAAGGCCTCACCAATCGAGCCCACCGCTCCACCGGTACGCCCTAGGGACATACCGATTAGTGCGGTTGTCAGGGCGCTATCCACACCGCCACCGGAGGCATCCGGCGCGCGACCCCGTAATAGGTAAGAAAGCGCGCGGGATTCGTCCATTGCGGGTTCAGAAAAGATCCGTACGTTCGGGGCTTCGGCGCTGCCGGTTACCCGCAAGCCCGCAATGACATCATCTTCGGTGACATCAGGGTTGCGAATGGCTTCGAAGTCAAGTGTTGGCAGTCCCGGCGGACCGCTAAACAGCAGTTCACCCCGACGAATAACCAGGTCTTGGCCGAACGCCTGAAAACGACCGTCGACCAAATTAACGTCACCAAACAGCTGCAACGCCCCGCTGCTTTGGCGAATTTCCAGCGCGCCTCCCAATCCGGATTCAAGGCCGTAGGCTGAAATTTGCATATCACGGCCCAGCGTTAAGGTCACCAGCACATCAATCTCCATGCCAGTAGCAGCCAGTTCATCCGCGGCGCTGGGGTCTTGCTCATTGGCAGCCGCACGCTGAGCCTCAATTTCCGCCTGGCGATCGTCGCGCTCGGTAATAATCACTTCATCGCTACTTGGGGTGACTGCCGATGAGGGCATATCGCCAATTTCAAGCCGTGCCCAGGGTAAATTCACATCCCCCCTCACTTGCAGCCTTTCCGGTGTGACCCGGATACGGATATCAGGCGCTACCTCAAGACGCCCAAACTGGGGCATAACGACCAGGATAGGCTCCTGAACAGCATTCAGGTCGACGCCAATCCGCCAATCATCGCCGCTTGGCCAATAGGCATCACCGGTGATTTCCAAACGCCCGCGCTCAGCGGCCAGGTAGCCGTCAATATCCCCTTGTTCACCGTCGAAGGAGACCACCAGTTCACCTCCCTGAATATCCACAGGAATATCCGGGCCACTTACCCCGATACCGCGCAGGCCGAGCTGGCCCTGTAAATCAGGAGCCGCAGTGGTGCCGGTAATTTGCACGCTGCCGGTTAAATCGCCTTCCAATCGATCCATTCCCACCAACATGGGCCGATAAGGCTGCAGAGACACATTGTTTGCACGCAGTTCGCCTGATAATGCGCCGGCCCCTAATGGGTCGTTGACCGACAGGTCTAAGTTGAGGTCACCCGCCTCGGCAAGCGAGAGCGATACATTAGCGTCCGCCTGGGCGTGGTTGGCCTTGATCTGGGCGTCTAAACTGATTTCCGGCAGTTGCACAGGCTGGCCATAATCATTAACGGCGGTAATCGCGAGTTCGCTAAGAATTTGCAGATCAGCCTGCCAGCGGGCACCTCCCTGGCGCCAGTTGGCGACGAGATCCGCGGTTGTGTCGCCCTCTAGCTGCCACTCTTCCGGCAGGAAAGGCTCCAGCATTTCCATTGGCACTTCACGTACCGAAAGCACAGCGTTGCCCTGTTGTGCAGAAGCGACGATCTCCTCTTCGGAACAGACCAGCCCACCCTGCTCACGGCGCAGACAGAACGTTGACAGACGTGCCTCGCCATTTGCTAGGTTGTAGCGCACGTCCAGAGGCGCTTCAAGGCGAATATCGCCTGCCTCAGAATCAATTTCCAACGGTGTCAAGCGAGCTTGATACCGCTGGCTCTGCTGGTCAAAACGACCATCCAAGGCAAGCTGCGCACGGCTAAGAGTGCTGTTGTCGGCGCCTTGGGCGCTCAGCTCAAGCCGATGCTCTGAGAGGCGACCAGCCAGATTTGCTTCGATGTTTGCCAGCGACTGCCCCCTGCATTGACGTTTTGTAGCGCCAGTTGTACATCCAGAGTGGGGTCATCAATGCCCTGTACATCGGCATCTAACGCAAACTGCTCAATGCGGTTTTCACCAAAACGTATGCCATCACCCTGTAAGTTGGCGAGTAATTGAGGCTGATCAAAGCTGCCGCTAGCCTCTAACGTACCCACGATAGTGCCCGCCAAATCTGGCGAAAGGGTTTGCAGCTGGCGCAGGGCAATATCCGCATTTAATGACATCGCCTGTTGGCTGACTTGTCCAGCGGCTTCAAGGCGATTATTTCCTGGGTAAACAGCAGCTCGTCAATGTCCAGTTCCAGATTGCTGTTAGCGTCAAAGGTCGCTTGCAACGTTAGCGGGTAGTCGCGCAGTTCGCCATCAATCGCTAAAGTGGGCACGCTAATCGACCAATAATCCTCTTGCTGGCCCTGTTGTTGACTAAGGGCAAGCTCTATATCGCCGTTTAAATTACCCTCTAGCTGATTGACGAAGAGGGCAGGATTAAACTGATCCAAACGAATACTGGCGTTAACCTGTAGCGGTGCTAACCAACTGATATTGCCCTCACTGCGCAGGGAACTTTCCCTACCGCTAGGGTGAGGGGTTGCCAGCTAAACTGCTTGAGATCGCCCTCACCTGTAACGTTAATTTGAGTGCGCGGCAGGCTCGGGCCCTCAACCGCCAGAGCCACTTGAGCACTATAATCGCTCAGGCTGCCGGTTACCTGTAGATCCAGGTCATCGACTATATAGGCTTGAGCTCTCCTCTTCAGCGCTGCCATCGACGCTCTCATTGCTACTCTCACCTGCACTGACAGGCAAAGGCCACTGTAGTTGGTCACTTTGTAGCTGCAGTTGAAACGGCAGCGTTGGGGCCAGCGCGTCGACTTGCCCCTCAAGGACGCATTGACCGCGCCGGAAGCATCCAACTGCGCTTCAAGCGCATCCAGTGGGCCAGACAGCGTCAAGGTTAAAGATTCACCACTTAACTCTGGGTATATCTCGGGTAAAAAAAGTTCGACTGCTAAACGTGCTTCGAGTGGATAATTGCCGGTTAAGGTGGCATTCGCGGTTAATTCAGCCTCAGCGTCCGGGGTAACAACGGAAAGCTCGGTGACTTCGACGTGATCACCTTCGGTTAACAACCCAAGCCGCAGCCGCTCGACGCGATACTCGGCGGCCCCTTCCAAGCGAAAATCGTTAAGCGTGAATTCAGGTAACTGGATATCAACCGGTAGCGTGATCTCTGGCAGCTCCAGGCGCTCGCGTTCTTCAAGCTGCTGCTCTGGCGATTCCACTGCCGCCAACGCCTCTTGAGGTGGCTGGTTGAGCAAGATAGCGGCATCGATAGCTTCAGCCTGCAGCGGTGTTTCAATACCCTGGGTTAGCAGCACACCCGAGGAGGGTGGCAAATAGACACGTGGCTGCTCCAAATGGGTTGGCGAGAGGCGTACTGTGTTTCCTTCAGCGATGGCTGCCGAGCTTAACGAATGCCACGCTACTTCGGTACCATCGGCAAGCCTGAGGTTAACATCGTCCAGCAGCAGCGAACGTAGTTCGATGGGAAAAGGAAAACGAATAGCCAACGGGCTTCCCTCCTCTTCGGGAGGTGGCGCTTGCTCACTGGATGGGCCTAGCTGGATGTCGGCGCCCACCACACGCAGTGTGTCGATGCATAAGCGCCCTGACAGCACACAGTCATCTGCCCACTGGAGTTCGAACTCATCCACGCTTATACGGGTTTCGCCCAGCTGTAGCTGGAAATCTTCGAGCTGAAAATGGTCGAGCAAGCCACCTTCATGATGCGCGTAGGAGAAAAATCTCGCTGCTCCCCCTGGGAGAGCAGCACGCCGGTGCCCCAGGGAGATAACGCCACCCCAACCACTAGCGCCACTATGCCAAACAGCCAAATAGGCAACACGATTACAAGACGCACAAGGCTCCAGAACAGTAGCCAAGCGCGGTATTTGGGGGACAATGTACGGCGTTTATCCGATGTAGCTGGTGCAACCTGCGACAAGTCTTTCTCCTAGAATTCCGGCCCGATGGAAAAATGCAAACGCCAATCGTCTTCGTGGTCAAAAGGGTGGGCGATGTCAAAACGAATTGGCCCCACCGGCGAGACCCAGCGCACCCCGGCACCGGCACCGGTTTTCAAATCATTAGGCCCCCAGTTATCAAAGGCGTCGCCGTTATCGACAAAAGTGGCCCCCACCAATCCCCCCGTCACCCGGCGCTGATACTCCAGGGTCGAGGTGAGCATTTGCTGCCCACCGCGCAGCCGGCCCTCATCATTGCGGGGAGATAAGCTCTCATAGGAGTAACCACGCACACTGCGGTCACCACCCGCGAAAAAACGCAGCGATGGCGGTATTTTGGCAAAATCATCGGTTTCAATGGCGCCAACACTGACGCGCGCCAAGAAGCGGTTATCGTTGCCGACCATACGAATCCACTCCGTATCTCCCGTGATACGAGCAAATGTCGCATCCGAGCCCCAAACGGTATCCGAATACTCTATCGAGAGCTGCTGGCGGTCACCCCATAGTGGGAAGCGCTGGGGACGTGTTCGCGTACGTGACCACTGAATGCCGGGATAGAACAGCCATACCTCATCTGCTTCACCACCCTGTTCGAAGTCTTCATAGGTCGTACGAAAATAGAGGGTTTGTACCCAGTCATTATCAAACTGCCATCGCCGAGCCAGTTCAACGGTGCCTTCTAAGGACTTGGTGTCGCTGTCATCAACATTACGTACTCCGTACTGAAGCCGATAGCTGTCGCGAAGCGGATTCTCAAGTGGCACGTTATAGACCCCGGTAAAACGCTGCTCTGGAGCAGATAAATAGAGGTCGTGATCAAGGCTATGACCAAAGCGGTTAATCCATGGTTGATCCCAGCCAAAGCGCAGTCGTGGCCCTACATCGGTGGCGTAGCCAATACCCACTTCAAATTGATGGCGATCAGCAGGTTCAACACTGACATCGATAGGCAGTTGGGTATCACTGGGTTTAGTAAGACGTAATGCACTGGCCAAGGCGGCACTGGTGACACGCGGGCGCTCTGGCTGGGAGGCGGTGGCCTCACTCCACCAGGGGGCTCCACCGCCAGAAGGGGCAATCGCCAGTTCCTGCGCAGTCTCAAGGCGTGGCCGCACCGAGACAGAGCTAAACCAGCCGGTTTCAGCGAGCGATTGATTATATTTCGCTATGGATTGGGCTAAATAGGGATCGCCCTGCTCGAAAGGCTGCATGCGGCGCAACCTGTCTAGCTCAATATGACTGCCGGTAATAGAGGTGGCACCAAATTGATAGCGGGGGCCGCTATCGAAATCCATATAGAGTCGCGCGCTTTGCAAATAGGGGCGCACTTCCATACGCCGATCAGTAAACCCCCAGTCAAAGTAGCCACGCTCGATAGCCAATCCTGAAAACTGACTGCTCAGCCGATCCCAAGGGGCATGGCGAAGCGCATCCCCCTCCCTGAGTGGAAAGTTCTTTACGGCCTCTTGGAAAGGCGGATCTTCACTCGCATCGCCCTCCACATTGATGGACAGAATTTCAATTTCAACCTGGGGGCCCGGCTCAATTTCAAGCCAGACGCGCTCATCCGTAGCGCGCTCAAGGGTTATGTCAGGCTCGTAGTAGCCGTAAACACGCATTGCTTCCTGGGTACGTCGGCGAATTTCGCCCTCCAGACGCACCTCCGTATATTGCGCTGCATCGATGTTTTGTAAATAGGCTTGGATATTGTCTTCGACCTCATTGGAAACGCCCGCGATGGTCGCTTCCAAGGCCAATGCGCCATGCGATATGCATAATAGCGGTAGCACCGCAAAAACGTGCGTCCTGTGGCTAATGTCCATTGCCGTTGTCTTCCCATACATTTTTATCCCAACCTAAATCAGCGGCTTCATCGCCTAAGCATTGCCATGCATTGGCATGTCAATGCTTAGGCAGTCGCACTCATACACCCGATGCAATTCGTTAACGCAACATCTCTAGCTGGGCACTGAACGCAAGCTGTGCTTGTCGTACTTGGCGCACATCGCTTTCCAGCGAATTCAGGCGTTGAGACCACTGTTGCTCCAGTTCTTCCAGGGCTGCCTGATCTGCCGGTGCTTCGAGCGCTGCAACGGATGTTTCCAATTCATCAAAGCGATCCTCAATGGCAGTTTCTGGGCTGACAACTGCTCTTCCCAAGCAGTGGTCACGCTATTGAGTTGGCTATCCAGTTCCTCGATCCGCTGTTCGGTCAATTGCTCCAAATGGGAAACCTCTGCAACGAGATTTTGACGACCCGATGCCCCCGTTTGTTCCAAGGCGTCAAGCGATTCTCGCACCGCCATCAATTGGCTGTCGCGCAGTTCGGCTTGCTCCCTAAGCTGAGACAACTGCTGCATCAGCGTGTTGATCGAGTCGCTTGAGACCGTGTCCTCACTAGTGGTGAGGAAGCCGTATAACTCCTCACGGGTGGCTGCCAACGAGGTGGCAAGCTGCTCCTGCTCTTGAAAGAGTGTCGACAACTGAGCTTGTACAAAGGTTATCGCATCTTGTACATCCGTGTCATCCGAATCCAACCGAGCATGCACGTTGGAGACCTCCCCACTCACTCGGTGAATCTCATCCAGCAGTCGTTCACGTTCGTACCACAGTCCAACTGCCGCTGCGCCCAATAGCGCAATGATCAGCAGCAAACATAGCCATAACGGCCATATTGTCGGCCCCTTTCGATGGCGTAGATGTTGCGCCGTCAAGCTTTGATCCACATCGGGCACAATACGAGAGGATCCGGTGGCGTCTGGCATGACATTTCCTCAAAGAGTCTTCGGGTCGGCACGACGGCCAATACCTCGGTACATTAATCCACAGCTGGCAACAAACTCAGGATCGTAAATATTGCGCCCATCCAATACGAGTTTAGCGTTTAATAGCGAGCCGAGTCGGTGCCAGTCAGGGTTCCAATACGTTTTCCATTCGGTCACCAGCATCAGGGCATCGGCCCCTCACAGGCCTGGTAGGGGTCATGGGTATAAGTCACCAGGTCGTCACGCTCGCCTACCAAAGCGCGCAGAGCAGGCACCGCCGCTGGGTCGTGAAGCTGAACGTTAACTCCCTGCGCCCAAAGCGCCTCAAGCAGCGTTAATACCGGAGCATGGTCAATACGCGCAGTGCCGGGTTTAAACGCGGCGCCCCAAATCGCCACTGTTTTACCCGCCATCTCGCCAGCAAAGTGGGCCCATAACTTGCGGAACAGGGTCTCTTTCTTCTGCTCGTTGATATCCATCACCTGCTCAAGCAGCGCTGAATAGCGGCCACTTTGTAGCTGAACATCGGCCAGGCGAATCAAATCCCGCGAGAAGTTAGGCCCGCCAAACCCACACCCGGGGTACAGGTATTCAAAACCAATACGCGAGTCGGCGCCCATCCCCTGCCGGACATGCTCCACATCCACCCCCAGGGTATCAGCCAAGCCTGCAATTTCATTCATATAACTGATGCGCGTAGCGAGCATGCCGTTAATCGCCAGCTTGGTAAGCTCGCCGCGCGGCGCGGCATACATTGGAAGACCTCACTGCGACGATTAAAGGCGCGTAATAGCTCCCTGGTGACCTGTTCGCCTGTGGCATCATCACACCCCAGCAGTCGCCTAGAGGGGCGGGTAAACGAGTCCCACGCCCGGCCCTCTTCCAGCGTATCAGGGAGTGCCACGCTAGTATGCTGGGTGCCCATCAACGCATGCAGGCGCTCGGTCTCGCCGACGGGAAACGTTGAGTTATTGATAAGTACAATGCCCTGCTGATCAGCCAGTAGCGAATCTTCAACAAGCGTACTGGCGGAATTGCGCTGTGCGGGCGATAACGCCAACCAAATCACTTCAGGAATGACCGCATCCTTAAGCTGATCAATGACCTGCAGCGTCCCTTCCACCAGTCCTTGTTCAAGGTGCGCCATTAGTTGAGGTTCGCTACGTAACCAATCCACCTGAGAAAGCGCTGACCAGGGCGCGTCAGCATGAGGCAACCACTGCACCTGATGGCCCACCCAGGCTAACGCAGCGGCTGCCGTTGCTGCGCTTAACTCGCTACCGTAAAGTAACACCCGCATGGGTTACTCTCCTTGGTGGTAACGTGACAGCAAGGCTTTGAAGCCTTCGCCAAACTCAGGATGCCGACGCGCATAAGCAAGCGTGGCTTCAAGATACCCCAGCGGCTGACCACAATCGTAGGTGGTGCCCTGCATGCGATAGGCCTGGACGCCTGACTGTTCGCGTAGCGTTTCAAGCGCATCGGTTAGCTGAATTTCACCACCGGCACCGGGCTTAGTGGCTGCTAAAATAGGGAAAATATGGCCCGGCAGCGCATAACGGCCAATCACCGCTAAATTTGAGGGCGCTGCATCACGCTTTGGCTTTTCCACCATACCTACCAGATCTGCCGATTGATTAGGCGCGGGTACATCACCGGCAGGCGCCACGATGCCATACTTTTCGACGTGTTCCCAAGCCACCTCTTCCACCATCAGCTGCGCTGTTTGCTGCTGATCATAGGCTGCCAACATGCCCGCCAAGTCGGTCGCTGGGTTGGCACTATTATCGACCAGCACATCGGGCAGCAGCACGGCAAACGGTTCATTGTCGCCAATGATCGGGCGAGCGCAGAGCACCGCATGGCCCAGCCCTAATGGTACCCCCCTGGCGAATGCTGATAATGCTGACATTATCTGGCACCAGGTTGCGCAACATCTCCAAAAGCTCGTGTTTACCTTTTGCTTCCAGGCTGGCTTCCAGCTCGGCGTGGGTATCAAAGTGGTTTTCAATCGCGCTTTTATTACTACTGGTGACCAGTACAATTTCGCGAATCCCCGCGGCTATCGCTTCTTCAACGACATACTGAATGACTGGTCTATCGACAATCGTAATCATCTCCTTTGAATAGCCTTCGAAGCCGGCAAGCAGCGGGTGCCAAACCCAGCGACAGGAAGTACGGCCTTGCGAATCATAGAGATATTCTTTTCATGCGTTCCGACACAGGAGTGGTTAGAATGTCCATAATACTGAAGGCGCGGATGGATGCCACCTCGCCAATGGACGATAACCAGTGCAAATAGATTATAACCAGTGATTAAGCGTCAATGATTGCTGAATGCTCAATGACAATGGGAGTCACAATATGCAAGCGACACCACAGGATAGCACTGCTGGTCACTATCAAGGCAACGTCGATGCAGGCGAAGTCGCTAAATTTGAAGCACTCGCCAGCCGCTGGTGGGATCCGCAAGGTGAATTTAAACCGCTCCACGAAATTAATCCCCTGCGCCTCGACTTTATTGATGCGCGAGCGGGACTGGCGGGTAAAAAAGTGCTGGATGTAGGTTGTGGCGGTGGCATTTTAAGTGAGTCCATGGCCAACCGTGGGGCTAAAGTGACGGGCATTGACCTGGGTGAAGCGCCATTAGCCGTCGCCAGATTGCATGCGGAAGAGCGCGGCGTTGAGATTGATTACCAACACATCAGCGTAGAGGCTATGGCAGCTCAAAAGCCGGGGTTTTACGATGCAGTGACCTGTATGGAGATGCTTGAGCATGTCCCCGACCCTGCATCCGTCATTCGCGCCTGTAGCGCCCTGGTTCGCCCAGGTGGCTTTGTATTTTTCTCTACCCTGAACCGCACCGCCAAATCTTACGCGTTTGCCATTTTGGGCGCTGAGTATGTGCTCAGACTGCTCCCCCGGGGCACGCATAACTATGCGAAATTTATTCGCCCTTCAGAAATGGCAGCCTGGTCTCGGGAAAGTGGCTTAGAAGTACGCGAGCAGACAGGCCTGACCTACAATCCGCTAACCCGCCACTACCGCCTGGTCAGCCATGATGTTTCGGTCAACTACATGATGTACTGCCGCAAGGTAAGCGACTAAATGCCGACACATGCGCCTCAAGCCATACTCTTTGACCTAGACGGCACCCTGGTCGATACCGCACCAGATTTAGCCCAAGCAACGAACACGCTACGCATTCACCATGGCTTAGACCCGCTCCCCTTTGAAGTGATTCGTCGACAGGTCTCTAACGGCGGGAGTGCGCTGGTTACATTAGCCCTTGGGTTAGAAGCCACCTCGGATGGGCATACTCAGGCACGTCAATTTCTGCTCGATACCTATGAGCAGGCTGTCGCTGTACATAGCCGGGTTTTCTCGCCACTCGATGTATGGTTAAAGAGTGGCATGGCGACAAACGCCCCTGGGGGATTGTGACCAATAAGCCGCGCCGCTATACACTCCCCCCTGCTGGAAGCCTTGGCACTTCAGCCAGGCGCCCTGCTTTGTGCCGATGATCTGAGTGTAAAAAACCAGCGCCTGAGCCACTTTGGGAGGCGGCCCGACGGCTAGGCGTTGAGCCTGAACAGTGTTGGTATATCGGCGATCACGCCCGAGACATTGAGGCTGCCGTCGCCGCGGGGATGACGGCCGTGGCCGTTGGCTACGGCTATATCAGCGAGGAGGATGACTACCAGCAGTGGCCTGCTGATTTGTGGTTTGGTGAGTGTGACGCGCTGGTCGATGCCCTGAACGGCTTCAAACGCTAGCGATAACTTCAAGCGCTTGATTACCGAGGGCATCGATTCTGATAAGGCCTGCAATCAAGCGCTATACCCGGGGCGGCTGGGCATCAATTTTTGGCCGCTGGTGCCTGCACTGTCTGGCCCCATAAGCCACAAGTAGGTGGGCATAATGTCTTCCGGGGTACGTAGCGCTAAAGGATCTTCTCCGGGAAACGCGGTACGCCGCATTTGGGTGCGCGTTGCCCCTGGGTTGAGCGAATTAACCCGGATATTGGGCTGGTTATCCAGCTCGTCGGCCAACACCTCAACAAACCCCTCTGTGGCGAACTTAGACACAGAGTAAGCGCCCCAGTAGGCACGACCTTTGCGGCCAACGCTGGAGGAGGTAAAATAACCGACGCATCATCAGACGCCTGCAGCAGAGGCAGTAGCGCCTGGGTCATCCAGATGGGCCCATTAATATTGACCTGCATAACCTGCTGCCAAAGCTCGGGATTGTACTGCTCAAAGGGCGTGATGCGGCCTAATAGCCCGGCGTTATGCAGCAAACCATCCAAGCGCCCAAACTCTTTATCCAACGTCTCCGCCATATCATGGAAATCTTTTAGCGTGGCGCCCTCAAAGTTAAGCGGAAAAATCGCTGGCTGCGGGCCACCGGCCGCTTCGATTTCATCATAAACACGCTCTAACTTGGCAATAGTGCGCCCCAACAGAATCACCGTTGCGCCGTGCTGGGCGTAGCTCAACGCTGCCGCACGGCCAATGCCGTCCCCTGCGCCGGTTACCAACACGATGCGATTTTCCAATAGGTTGGGCGCTGGTTGATAGTCGATCTTGCAGCTCATGCTGATTCCCTGAAGCAAAAATAGATCAAAAAAATATTAACTTGCTGATTGGCGTAAGAAATCGTTAGCAAGGCCTGCCGCACTACTTTGCGGATAATCATCGCGCACTTGCTCAAGCAACTCACGGCTGCGTTCTGCTTCGCCTTTACGCGCCTTCACCAAGCCTAACTTATACATCGCATCCGGCACTTTACTGCTGCCGCTATACTCCTCGATCACGCGGCTAAACGCCTGGTCAGCGGCATCCAGCTCGCCCTCTGCCGCATATAGCTCACCCAGCCAGTAGTGGCCATTAGCCGTTAGACTAGTATCAGGATGGTCGCTCACAAAGGCTTCAAAGGCCGCAATCGCTTCGTCAAAACGACGTGCCTGAACATGGGCAAAGGCCGCTTGATAATCGGCCTGGGCGTCTTCACTGACATTACGGCTAGAAGGTGCATTGACAACTTCCTCGGCGGCTTCAGGCTCTACCGCTGGCGTTGACTGCTCGATCTGGGTTGGGCCGCTGCTCATAAGGCGATCTTCAATGTCGAGATACTGCTGCTGCGATTGGCGACGCAGCTGTTCCAACTGGTGGCGCAACTCTTCAATCTGCCCACGTAGCTGCTGAATCTCCTGCTGGTGCTCCTGCACCTGATTAAACAGTACAAGATTGCCGCTTGACGCTTCCTGCCGCTGCGTCTGCTGGTAGAAGCTGCTGTTGGAAGCGTTAGTGGAAGAGTTAGAGAGGTCTTGCACGAGCGGCTGTTGAGCGGTGGCCGTTAGGGACAATACGGACAGCGGGAGCGCAATGGCTCCCGCACCGCACAGCCTCCCAACGTAACGCTTGAGACTGTGATTCATGATGACTCCGAAGATAAACGGCGTGCGGTTAACCGCACGCCGGATTCATCAGTGGTTAAACACTAAATAGTGAATGCTTAGTAGTTAAACACAACACGACGGTTCTGAGCGTAGGCACTCTCGTCTTGGCCATTGACAGCCGGACGCTCTTCACCATAGCTAACCACACTCATTTGTGAAGAAGAAACGCCCTGGATATTCAGGAAACGCTGCACGGCGTTAGCACGACGCTCACCAAGTGCCATGTTGTACTCACGGGTACCACGCTCATCCGTATGGCCATGGAGAACCACCTGGGCATTAGGGTTGGCACGTAAATAACGCGCATGAGCCATTACCACAGATTCGTACTCGCTCTTGATCGTATCGCGATCAAAATCGAAATAGATCGTGCGTACTTCTGGAATGCGTGAATCAGCCTGCTGACCAGCGCCGGAACCAGAAGTGGAGCCATACTGACTGCCTGTGCCTGTACCCGAGGTGCTGGAACCAGTCGTGCTGCCATCCTGGCTACCGTACGAGTCACCGTCTTGGGTTCCGCCGGTGCTGGAACAGCCAGCAATTACTACGATAGATAGCGCTGCTGCTAATGAGCGAGCCAACGGTTTAATTTGCATAATCAGACTCCTTGCCTGAAAACTAAAAATTTCGATATTAATCAATTGATTTGATCAATTTAAGAAGGGTGACCAAGCTGGATCACGGACATCGCCTTGTGCTGATGGCAACCTGAATGAAGAGCGGCCATCGGCAGAAACAGCACTTAGTACCCCACTATTACCCTGTTGGGTAGCGAAGATTACCATATCCCGTTCGGCGCAACACTAGGAGATTCATCTCTTGTTGATTCACTCAACACCACCAAGCGATCGCCGCTTAGATCCTGCCTCGCTACCTGATAACCTCGGCTGGAGCGGTGAATCAAGAATATCTGCTCGCCATCCGGCGAATAGCGTCCGCGGGCATTGTAATTACCGGTAAATGTCAGGCGCTGAGCCTCTCCCCCCCAGCGTGTATTGATATAGCTGTGGGCCGCCGCTGCGATCCGAAGTAAACAACAGGCTGCGTCCATCTGGCGCCCAAGCGGGTTCCGTGTCGATGCTGTTGTTATTGGTAATACGCTCTACGGAACGGCTGCCAACATCCATAATGTAAATTTCAGGCTGGCCATCTTTAGACAGCGACATGGCAATACGCCGCCCATCCGGTGACCACGCTGGCGCGCCGTTAATACCCTCAAACGAGGTCGCTTGCACGCGCTGACCGGTAGCCACATCCTGAATATAGATTGCCGGACGCTCTGTCTCAAAGGAGACATAGGCGAGCTTGGTACCATCGGGCGACCAAGCGGGTGACATGATCGGTTCATCCGAGGTCAACACCTGCTCACTGCGACGGCCATCGGCGTCGGCAACGTACAGTCCGAACTGCATGTTGTCACCTATACCCTGCGCGGTGACATAAGCAATTTTAGTTGAGAAAGCGCCACGAATACCGGTTATCTCTTCAAAAATTTGATCACTGATGTAGTGAGCAGCGCCACGCAGATCATTGCCTCGAACCGTTACGGTTTCACCAATCATCCGGCGCTGCCCGCTGATATCCATCAGTTCGAACTGTAGTTCGAAGCCGCCGTCAGTTTGTGCCGCCCGACCGACCACTAGGTAGCGCACATCCAGCGAACGCCAGGTACCAAACTGCACATCGTCAGATTGGCTAGGCTGCTCAAACATAGCGCTGCGCGCTAAAGGGGCAAAATAGCCACTGCGCTCAAGGTCATCCTGAACAATCTGGGCGACATCTTCAGGCAGCCCTTCTGAGCCGGCGAACGGCACCACTCCTATAGGCAGCGCTTGATCGCTGCCCCGCGTGATCTCAATGGTTAAGTTGGCGCTTGCCACACTGCTAAAAGTGATCAGCAAGCATAATAACCAAAACTTCTTTAACACTTGAGTTTGCATCAACGGACTCCCCCTGGGGAAAAGTTCAAAGTGATATTGCGTCGGATTTCGCGCTGTTGAGCTTCTGATAACTGTAGTAGCTCAGAAAACGGTGCCGCTTGCTCAACCGCCTGAATAATTGATTGATCAAAGGCATTATCGCCACTTGATGATGTCACGTTTACTAATAATACCTCCCCGACGGCCCCAGACGCACATTAACAGAAGCCCGCATACTATCACTCGAACCAGCGGGAATTATCCAGGCTTGTTCAATAGCTCGTTTCATTATGTTACTGAAATTATTCGCCGCCTGCTCAGCTTGCTGGGCATTGGCTGCCGCTTCGGCCTCACCGGCCAGTTGGCGTTGCATAGCCGCCTCGGCAGCCGCCTCTGCTTCGCGTTGGCGCTCGGCTTCTGCTTGACGACGCTGCTGCTCTTCGGCTTCACGCTGTCGTTGCGCTTCGGCCTCGCGCTCCCGTTGGGCCTCCTCTTGCTCTCGAAGTCGCTGCTCTTCAGCCTCGCGTTGACGTGCGGCCTCCTCTTCTTCACGACGCTGCTGCTCTGCCGCTTCACGCTGACGTTCAGCTTCTTCCGCCTCACGACGCTGCTGTTCTGCCGCTTCACGCTGACGTGCAGCCTCTTCCTCTGCACGGCGCTGCTGCTCAGCAGCTTCCTGTTGGCGCTGTGCCTCTTCCACTTCACGCTGGCGCTGAGCGGCAGCTTCCGCTTCGGCTTCACGTTCAGCCGCTTCTGCCGCCTGCTGCTCAGCTTGAGCTGCCGCCTCTTCAGCGCGGCGCTGGGCCTCGGCCTCCGCGGCCGCACGTGCTTCTTCTAACGCTTGTGCTTCAGCTTCCGCCGCCTGCTGGGCGGCCTCTTCTGCCGCTTGCTGATCGGCAGCAGCCTGCTCTTCACTGGCTGAGGGCTCCTCACTAGATGAAGGCTCTTCCGGGGCATCCGGCTCGGTGGGGCTTCGGCAGGCGCATTCATGGCCGCTTGCTCTTCCGTTGCCTGCTGCGCTTGGTCAGTAAAGGTTTCGGTGCTTACCAATGTTGCCTGTACGATCGAAGAGCTGTCAGGCTCTGCGTTTCGACTAGGCAGGCTGATCAAGCTAAACGCTACAATTGCCAGGTGCACACCTATCGCCAGAACAGTCGGCCACTTATAGCCGACATCTTGGGGATCGCGCGGGATTTCAGTGCCATGTGCGCCTTGCCCTTACCCATCTTGCGGCGGCTCAGAAAGCAGCCCCACATTAGCGACGCCGGCGCCTTGCAGAGTGCTCATCAATACGACGATCTGCCCATAGGCCACGTTGCGGTCACCACGAACCATGACCGGCGTACCTGGACGCCGCTCAAGAATCGTGGTCACTCTTGACGACATCTCCTCCAGCGTGACCGAGGTGGAGTCTTCTCCCAGCGTAATGAAATACCCACCGTCGCTATCGACTGAAATAACGATAGGATCATTATCTTCCTGGGTATCAATGGGCTGAGAAGTGACTTGCGGCAACTCAACTTGTACGCCCTGGGTCAGCATGGGCGCAGTGATCATAAAGACCACCAGCAGCACCAGCATGATGTCAATGAAGGGGACAACATTAATCTCCGCCATTGGCTTGCTTTTACCGCTACGATTGAATGGCCCTTGCATGGCTCTCTCCCTTAGCTGGCGCTCGGTTTGCCGTCACGACCTTGCAAGTTGCGGTGCAGGATAGCGTGAAACTCTTCGGCAAAGTCTTCATATTTGCCGAGCAGGCGAGAAGATGAGTTGGAAAGACGGTTATAGAAAATCACCGCTGGAATCGCCGCAAATAGACCCATGGCTGTGGCAATGAGCGCTTCAGCAATCCAGGGAGCTACCGTAGCAAGGGTCGCTTGTTGGGTCAGTGATAGTGCCTGAAACGACCCCATGATGCCCCATACAGTGCCGAACAAACCGATATAGGGGCTAGCTGAGGCTACCGTGGCAAGAAACACCAAATGCTGGGTTAAGCGATCCTCTTCACGAGACCACGCGACCCGCATGCTGCGTTGAACCCCTTCCAGCACGGTATCCGGATCACGGGTTTTAGGCATCAAACGGTTAAACTCGCGAAAACCGGCTTGAAAAATATGTTCGGCACCATGGCGTGGGTCATCGGCCGGGATCTCACGGTAAAGCTCGTTTAAGTCGACACCAGACCAAAAGATTCCTCAAACTGGTTGTACTCTTTTTGGCACGGCCCAGCGCAATACTGCGCTGAAAAATCACTACCCAAGAGAGGATTGACCCCACCAGCAGTAGCAGCATTACCAGTTGCACCACAGTGCTGGCATTCATTATCAAATGGGGAATGGACATGGTGTTATCGTTCACAGGTGCCCTCATCAATCTATTAGGGTCGGGATTGCCGACGCAGTGAGTGACCTCTTGGTTAAGAGGCCTGGGTCAAAACGTTAAGCGCTGCAGGCCATGCCTTTGGCCGCAAACGCTCGGTACTCAAGCAAGCTATCTCGACTGTGGCAGAGCAAAGGAGTTCCTCTCCACGCCAAACTTGCTGTTCAAACGTCATCCGGCAGCGCCCCACTTCAGTCACGTGGGCACTAATTTCCAACGCGTCGTCCAGGGAAGCCGGTTTCGCGTAGTGACAGGCCAAGCGGTATACCACTAGCTGTGTACCTTCGTCTAGCAGCGTTTGCTGATTAAGGCCCAACTGGCGAAGCCATTCGCTGCGGGCACGCTCCATAAACTTCAAGTAGTTAACGTAGTAGACAATACCGCCTGCGTCAGTATCTTCCATATAAACACGTAGCGGTAGGCGATAACCTTCGCCTATGCTGTTGCCACTCACGGACGACGCTCTCCTTCCATATCGGTTGCCTGCTCGTGGGGCACTCGCTCAAAGTGCAGCCACGCCTGGCGGGTCACTACCCGGCCACGGGGGGTGCGCATCATCAAGCCCTGTTGAATAAGATAGGGTTCAATAACGTCTTCGATGGTGTCACGCTCTTCACTGATGGCAGCGGCAAGTGAGTCAATGCCCACCGGCCCACCGTCAAATTTATCGATCATGGCTAGCAGTAGCCGTCGATCCATATGATCCAAACCGTGATGATCCACATTGAGCATATTGAGAGCTGCATCGGCCATGGCGACATCGACGACGCCGTTGCCTTTCATTTCGGCGTAATCCCGCACCCGGCGTAGCAAGCGATTGGCAATTCGCGGCGTGCCGCGAGAACGTCTGGCGACTTCAATGGCACCATCATGGCTGGTTTCAACGCCTAACAGGCGCGCCGAACGCGAGACAATTTCCGTCAGCTCTTCAAGATTATAAAACTCAAGCCGTTGAACGATACCAAACCGGTCACGCAATGGAGAGGTCAATAGCCCTGCCCGGGTCGTAGCGCCGACCAGGGTGAAGCGGGGAGATCCAGCTTGATCGAACGCGCTGCTGGCCCTTCGCCTATCATGATATCGAGCTGAAAATCTTCCATGGCCGGGTAGAGCACTTCCTCCACCACCGGTGACAGGCGATGAATTTCATCGATAAAGAGTACGTCGCCAGGCTCTAAATTCGTCAGCATGGCGGCTAAGTCGCCCGCACGTTCAAGCACCGGTCCGGATGTCGACTTCATACCGACGCCCATCTCGGTGGCAATAATATGCGCGAGGGTCGTTTTACCTAGCCCTTAAAATTCAAATACCAGGGTGTGATCCAGGCTCTTCGCGCAGCCGGGCGGCGCCGATAAAGATTTCCAGTTGTTCACGCACGCGCGGCTGGCCAATATAGTCATCCAGCCGCTTGGGGCGAATAGCGTAGTCAATGCGCCCCTCCCCCTGTTCAGGCTCAGCGGCGATCAGCCGATCGTGTTCTAACATAGGTGCTCTTCTTTAATGGCGATTCAAAAGGGCTTAGCCGCCCATGCGCTGGGTCAGTGCGGCCTTAATCAGCGCTTCAGTGGACTGATTGGGGTCGATGTCGGCGAGCATTTTCGACGCCTCAGTCAGTTTATATCCCAAGCTAACCAAAGCGGCTTCCGCATCGGCAAGATTATTGCGGGCAGAGGCACGACCATTGGTTGCTTCAAGGGGGAGTAGCGCGTTGCTGCCGTCTTCCCACTCTGGGAAGCGGTCGCGCATTTCAATTATCAACCGTTCAGCGGTTTTCTTACCCACTCCTGGCAGCGTTGTCAGCGCTTTACTGTCGTCATCACGCACGCAGCGCATAAAGGCGTCTTCGTCCATACCCGACAGTATGGCGAGTGCTAGCTTGGGCCCGACACCATTGACCTTGATCAAGGCACGAAACAGCGCACGCTCGTGCTCCCGGCCAAACCCATACAGTAGGTGGGCGTCATCACGAATGGTCAGATGAGTGAATAACGAAACGCTCTCGTTCAGCGCAGGAAGCGCGACCAGCGTATTCATCGAGGTTTCCAGCTCGTAACCTACACCGTGAACATCGATCACAATCCAGGGAGGTTGCTTTGCCACTAGCTGACCACTCAGACGTCCAATCATAAATTTGCTCGCACCGGGGTGAAAAAAGTGAAAAACAGTAGAGTCAAAAACAGAGGGTTACTATAAAGCGACTCTGTACAGGTGACCAGTAGTTCAGCCACCGGTACAGCGGGAATTAAAGCCGCCAGCGTCCGGTTGAGCGACGGCGGCCCCGAGATGGCGCGGCGGACAAGCCATGGCTGCTAAACACAGCACCGTTATAAGCATGGGTTAACGCAATGGCTAACGCGTCGGCGGCGTCAGCTTGGGGAGTAGCAGAGAGCTGCAGAATAGCGGTCACCATATGCTGCACCTGCTCCTTATCCGCGCCGCCCTGGCCAGTCACCGCCTGCTTTATCTGCCGCGCAGCGTACTCGGCGAGGCTCAAGCCGTGGTTAGCCATACACACCATTGCTGCTCCCCTCGCCTGCCCCAGTTTGAGTGCAGAATCGGGATTTTTGGCCATAAATACCCGCTCAATGGCGACTTGAGAGGGACGGTGTAAACCGACGACTTCGCTTAGACCGGCGTAGATTTGCGCTAAACGCTGCTCTAAGGCCCCTTCTGCAGTGCGAATACAGCCACTTGCCACATAGCAAGGGTTAACCCCGACCACATCGATCACCCCATAGCCAGTCACCCGAGAGCCGGGATCAATGCCCAGTATGCGGATTGGTAGGGCCGACGGTGTTGGATCCATAGCATCAATGCTCATGTCAGCGTTTTACTGAGTAACCTACAAAACACCGACGCCGTGGCGTCGGTGTTAGGCAGCGAATCAACCGTCTTATTCGGCGGCTGTTTCCGCTTTGACTTTCTGACGAAGACGGATGTTCAAATCTTTCAACTGATCGGGGCTGACTTCGCCCGGCGCGTTGGTCATCAAACAGGCAGCGCTTTGGGTTTTCGGAAGGCGATCACTTCACGAATCGTTTTGGCGCCGACCATCAGCATAACCAGGCGATCCAAGCCAAAGGCCAAACCACCATGGGGTGGCGCACCGTACTGCAGCGCGTCCAGCAGGAAGCCGAATTTCTCTTGGGCCTCTTCTTCACCAATGCCCAGGATTTCAAATACCGTGCTCTGCATGGTTTGGTCGTGAATACGAATAGAGCCACCGCCCAATTCGGTACCGTTGAGCACCATATCGTAAGCACGTGAAAGCGCGCTTGCCGGGTCTGCCTTCAGCTCTTCCGGTGTGCAGGAAGGTGCGGTGAAGGGGTGGTGAAGCGGGCTTAGGCGACCATTGTCGTCGGCTTCAAACATCGGGAAGTCGACCACCCATAGCGGCGCCCACTCCTGGGTGTAGAGCTCCAGATCGGCGCCCAGCTTAACGCGTAGCGCGCCAATGGCTTCGTTGACGATACGCGCTTTATCGGCGCCGAAGAAGATGATGTCACCATCTTCTGCACCCACGCGGTCGAGCAGCTCTTCAACGATGTTTTCCATAAACTTGACGATCGGCGACTGCAGACCTTCAAGCCCTTTGGCACGCTCGTTGACCTTGATCCACGCCAAGCCTTTAGCACCGTAAATGCCGACAAACTTGGTGTACTCGTCGATCTCTTTACGCGACAACTTGGCGCCACCGGGTACTTTCAGTGCCGCAACGCGACCATCATCCGCGCTGGCGGGGCCAGAGAAGACCTTGAAGTCGACTTGCTGCATTAGGTCGTCCACATCGGTCAGTTCCAGCGGGATACGCAGATCCGGCTTATCGGAACCGAAACGATCCATCGCTTCCTGCCAGGTCATGCGCGGAAATTCCGGCAACTCTACCTTAAGCACTTCCTGGAACAGTTGACGGATCATGGCTTCGGTAATACCCATGATGTCGCTCTCTTCCACAAACGACGCCTCGATATCAATCTGAGTGAACTCAGGCTGACGGTCGGCGCGTAGGTCTTCGTCGCGGAAGCACTTGGCAATTTGGTAGTAACGATCAAACCCCGCCACCATCAACAGCTGTTTAAACAGCTGCGGCGACTGGGGTAACGCAAAGAAACTACCCGCGTGGGTACGGCTAGGCACCAGATAATCGCGAGCACCTTCGGGCGTGGCACGGGTGAGCACCGGCGTTTCGATATCCAGAAAACCCTGGTTTTCGAGATAGGCACGCACGGTATGCGAAATACGCGAGCGCAAACGCAGCTTTTCGATCATATCCGGGCGACGCAGGTCGATATAGCGATGCTTTAAGCGCACTTCTTCGCCGACTTTACCATGCTCATCCAACTGGAATGGCGGAGTAACGGCGGTATTGAGTACTTCAACCTCTTTTGCCAATATCTCAATCATGCCCGTTGGCATGTTGGGGTTTTGGGTGCCCTCTGGACGCAGCCGAACGCGACCGGTGATACGCAGAACAAATTCACTGCGGGCACGGTCGGCATTAGCGAACGCCTCGGCGGTATCAGGGTCGACCACGAATTGCGCGATGCCGTCGCGATCGCGCATATCAAGGAAAATTACCCCACCGTGGTCACGGCGGCGATGAACCCATCCGCATACCGTAACCGTTTGATCCACCAAAGTTTCGTTTAGCTGGCCGCAATAATGGCTGCGCATGTCAAATCCTGTTCTGTTTCGTGGCAATGAGTATGTCGCGGGCGTCCCGACTCTGACTACCGCGGCTATGCCGCGGCGCCCTTGTCTTTGGGAGTAGCGCTCTTAGCGGTAGCGCTGGAATCACTTGATTTACCGGCATCTGCAGAGGCAGTTTTGCCATCAGCGACCAGGTTCTTTTGCTACCCGTTTTGAAATCGGTTTCGTACCAACCGCCGCCGGCCAAACGGAATCCCGCTGCCGAGACTAGCCTTTCCAAGCCATCGCTTTGGCATGCGGGGCAATCCTTGAGAGGATCAGCGCTAATTTTCTGCAATTTCTCCATGCGATGGCCGCAGGCCTTGCACTCATATTCATAGATGGGCATCTTAATAACTCCTAATAAGCTTAACCCTGACAAGCTCAGTTCTGAAATACTCAGTTCTAATAACTCAGTTTTACCAGACCCAGCGCTGAATGACTCAGCTCTACCAGGCCCAGTGCTGAAAATAAAGAACAGTAGCGAACACAAACGCTGCCAGTCTGCAATATGTGGCCAGTCGGGATAAATTCCAAGGCTGC
Organism: Vreelandella olivaria; assembly: GCA_004295565.1. GTDB lineage: Bacteria > Pseudomonadota > Gammaproteobacteria > Pseudomonadales > Halomonadaceae > Vreelandella > Vreelandella olivaria. The sequence continues at coordinate 2,505,347 of AP019416.1, forward strand.
GGTTGATAAAGCGCTGCCATTATACCCTTTTGTGCCCCCCTGACGAGCAAGGTTATACAGCCCCTGCATTAATGGAGAGAAGAAAATGCCCAATGCGGTGATACTGGATGCGGAAAGCCTCGGCCCTGAGATCAACTTGACCGCCATTAAAGAGACGGTTTCGTACCTTGAAGTGTTTGAGCAAAGCACGACGCAACAAGCACGGGAACGCCTTGCCGATGCTGATATCGCGATCGTCAACAAGGTAGTCCTGGACGCTGAGACACTCCAGCAACTGCCTAAACTGCAACTCATATGTGTATTGGCGACTGGCCTTAATAATATCGATCTTGAGGCCGCTAAAGAGCACAACATTGAGGTTAAGAACGTAGCGGCTTACGGCACGGCCAGCGTTTCTCAACACACTTTGATGCTAATGCTCGCATTAGCCAATCGACTTCCTCTCTATCAACGTGACGTCGCCGCAGGCGAGTGGCAGCGCAGCGCCTTCTTCTGCTTGCAGGATTACCCAACGCTACAGCTCTCCGGCAAACAGCTAGTGATGGTCGGTCAGGGTGAGCTGGGCTCCGAAGTAGCACGCTTGGCCGAGGCCTTTGGCATGCACGTTACCTTTGCCGCTCGCCCCGGCAATGAGGCGAATGATAAGCGCCCTGCTCTGGATGACCTGCTACCGGAGGCTGATGTTATCAGCCTGCACTGCCCGTTGAGCGATGCCACTAAGCACTTGATCAACCGGGGCGCTTAGCGCGCGCCAAGAACTCAATGCTACTGATCAACTGCGCCCGTGGCGGGGTTATCGATGAAGTGGCCGCGTTAGAGGCGTTGCGCAGCGGCAGACTAGGCGGACTAGGTGTCGATGTACTGCCCGCCGAGCCGCCCAAAGAGGGCCATCCACTGCTGGATGCGCTCAGTGAGCCGCTCAACTTGATTGTGACGCCTCACAATGCCTGGATCACCCCCGAAGCACGCCAGAACATTGTTAGCCTGACGGCACAGAATATTCTCGAATGGAAAAGCGCTAAATAGCTATTGGCCAACTCATCACCCTCAGCGGGTGGCAAAGTGGTCGGGGGCGTGGCAGTGATCGAGCACTTCGAGCTCCACATGGGTCACCTGAGCCCCCTCCGACCCCCTGCCATAACCATTCACTCAGTTGCTTGACGGCATCGGAGTGACCACACATCAATATCTCGACGCGGCCATCAGGCAAATTTTTGGCGTATCCAGTGAGGTTATGTTGAAGTGCTTTCTCTTGGGTAGCACGGCGATACCAAACACCCTGTACCTTGCCAGTGACAAGAGCACGCACGCAGCAATCGCTCATACACACCTCTCTACTTTTCGCTGGTTAATGTAGTGCTAAACATACTCGCGTTTGACAATGACGGCACTATTGCGCGGTATCAACGGGCGGCCACGACGCAGTAGCAATGAGCGGGTAAACGCCGCCCCAAACAACAATATTAATGAACTGTAGTAGACCCATAGCAGTATCATAACCACTGAGCCAGCGGCGCCATAGGTGGAAGCTGTTGCCGTATACGCCAGGTAAATGGCAATAACACTGCGTCCAATGGTAAATAGCACGGCCGTCACCACAGCACCAATTAGTACATCCTGCCAACGCAGTACCACGTCGGGCAGTACTTTAAAAATGGTGGCGAATAACAAAGTGACCACCCCTAACGAGACCAGCGACTCAATTGAGGTGGTCAACAAGCTGGCATAGGGCACCAGATTATCGGCAGCCTGCAGCATACCGCGCAATACAACGCCTAATACCAGCGACACCAGAAGTATAAAACCGATGGAGAGAACTACCGTTAACGATAGCAACCGGTTTTTAATAAACAACAACACGCTGTTGGAGGTGGGCTTTGCCGTTACGCCCCAAATGGTATTGAGCGAAAACTGCATCTGGGCAAAAACGGTTGTTGCACCAATTAACAGGGCCCCTACACCCAATAGCGTTGGCAGGATACCCGACTCCTCAATCCTCGACTGAGCGACGGCGTCTTGAATAGCGACAGCTGCATCAACCCCTAAGGTACCTTGCAGTTGCGCTACGATTTGCCCCTGAGCCGCCTCTTCTCCCATCACAACACCAATAACGGTGACGGCGATAATAATAGTGGGCGCCAAGGAGAAAAGCGTATAAAACGCTAGCGATCCCGCGTAGCTAAAGGCATTTCGCTCCAACCATAGTGACGTGGCGTCTTGGACTACTTTCCACCAGAAGATAGCGGCGCGTTTAATCATATTCACTCCCTGTGTGCTGGGTACCGATGCTAGGTATCGGGGCGTTTTATAAACGTTATCAATATCCTACTTTCTCTAGCATACCTAACCACAGCGTTTAGCGCAGTTTTCTGGTAGGTTGCATCTCTGAGATCACCAAACCAAAAAGGAAGCTTGGATGGCCACTGACACTTCGCACTCCGCGACTGCCTGCGACTTCGACTGTTTGGTGTTTATTGGTCGTTTTCAGCCACCGCATCTGGGGCATCTGGCCGTTATTAGGGAGGCGCTTAAGCGTGCGAGGCAGGTCATCGTGCTGGTCGGTTCCTCTTGGCAGGCCCGCTCACTGCGTAATCCCTGGCGATTCGATGAGCGTCAAGCCATGCTGCGCGCGGGCTTTGACGACACCGATAATCAACGCTTAGAGATCACCCCGCTACTCGACGCGCTCTATAACGACGATGTTTGGGTGCGCGACGTGCAGCGCAAGGTGCGCGATTTGGCTACGCCTGCCAATGCCCGCCTTCCACGTATTGGCTTGATTGGGGCCAGCCGCGGCCAATCAAGCTACTACCTTTCACTGTTTCCCCAGTGGGAATCAGTCAGCGTGCCGTCGGTGGAGGGTATTTCTGCCAGTCAGATCCGCGAGCGCCTGTTTCGCTCCCCCAGTTCGACGGATGATTACCTGAGCACTGGCGCTTACCACGATTTACCGCCGGGCGTAGTGGAGAGTGTGAAACACTTTTGTCATGAGCGTGCCTACCAGCGACTGCTGGAAGAGCAGCAGTTACTGGATCAGTATCGCCAAGCCTGGGCCCACGCCCCTACCCGCCTATTTTTGTCACGGTCAATGCGGTGGTCGTACAGTCTGGCCATGTGCTGTTGGTACGACGCACGGCGGCGCCGGGCAAAGGCCTTTATGCCCTGCCGGGGGGATTTATTAACCCCCACGAACGGTTGCTGGATGCTTGCTTGCGTGAACTTCGCGAACGTATACGTTTAAAGGTTCCTGAGCCCGTGCTCAAAGGCTCACTGCGCGGCCAGCGGTTATTTGATGAACCCCACCGCAGTTGGCGCGGGCGTACCCTGGCGGAAGCTTTCTACTTTGCGCTACGCCCTGACCAGCAGTTGCCGCGCCTAAAACCTGTCAAAGGCGGCGATCATGCACGCTGGGTAGCGCTTGCCGACCTTGAACCCGACAGCCTGTTCGAAGATCACTTTTTATTATTCAGAATTTCCTAGGACTCCCCGCCGACTTTGGCAGTGGGTAGACGTCTACCCCTCCCCTTTCACCAATTAAGCCTGAAGAAAATCCCGCGGCAGCTTCATCATCTGCCGCCATAAACGCTCCACGCCGGGCTTATGCACCATTGAGCAGCGGTATAAGCGAATTTCCAAGGGGATATCCCAACTTGGGTCACCTGCCCTCACCAAACGGCCGCTTTTTAGCTCCTCGCGAATACAGAAATCAGGTATCCACGCCACGCCAACGCCCTGTAATACCATCCCCTTTAGGCCTTCGGCCATGGCCGTTTCATAGACCGTACGCAGCTTCATACGTAATGGATCATTCTTCAGCAGCATGCGCACACTGCGGCCCAAGAAAGCTCCCTGGGTATAGGAGAGATAGGGAATGGAGGTGTCGTGCTGGAGTGAAAACTTAGCTTTCCCACGCTCGTCTGGCAACGAAACGGGCAGCATATTGACCTTACCAATCGAAAAGAGGGAAACACCTCGGCATCCAGCTGCATCGTTGCAAAGGGATCGTAATATGCCAGCATCAAATCACAATTCCCCTCCCGCAGCACATGAATCGCTTCGCCCACATTCATGGCCACCAAGCGGGTTGGCAACTCACCCAAGCCCTGCTGCAGGCGGGAAATCCAAGGCGGATAAAAACTCAATGCCAGGGAGTGCGCGGCGACGATATCCAGCGCCTCATTGGCGATAGAGAGACCACGCAAATGGCTTAGCGACTCGTTTAACTGCTCGACCAGATTGCGTGCGGTAACCAAAAACAGCTGCCCCTCTGGCGTTAATCCCACGGGTGTGGTCGAACGATCCACCAGCGTGACATCAACGGCCTGCTCCAACGCCCGGATACGGCGACTGAAGGCCGGTTGGGTTACATGTCGCTGGCGTGCAGATGCAGAGAAGCTACGCGTGTTGGCGAGCGCTACAAAATCTTCCAGCCATTTTGTTTCGAGATTCACCCCATGACTCCTTGTCTCACTCTACTTTCACGCATATTTGTTTTCCTTCTAGGCTGACGTATCTATTGAACCGGGGCCATTAAATAGGCCGCGCGCGAGACGACTTTCATCCACACCGGACGCTGATTGATTTCATCGATGGTGACACGACGGCAGTGTGAAAAGTCTTTTTCCAGCATCTCTTCGACGCTGGCCGCAAAATCACGACTAGGAATAAACGCGGTAATCTCAAAATTTAACCGAAAAGAGCGGTTATCCAAATTGACGGTACCCACCGTCGCCGCATGGCTATCTACGAGTATGACTTTTTGATGTAAAAAAGCCGGGGAGATAACGGTATATTTTAACCCCCGCCCTTAACATATCGGGTAGGAATGAGAACGCCGAGAGGAAAACTAACAAGTGGTCTGGTCGCTCTGGAATCATTACCCGTACGTCGACACCGCGCATTGCCGCAAGGCGCAGCGCGTCCTGAACTCCCTGGTCGGGAACAAAATAGGGGCTGGTTACCCACAGCCGCTGCTTTGCGCTATGGATCACCTGTTGAACAAGCAGGCTGGCAGTGTCCTGGCGATCAGCGGGCCCCGAGGGCACAATCACCACGTGATGATCAATCGTGGTAGCAACGGTATTCGCTATCCAGTTCAAGCTGATCACTTCATCAGTGGCCCAGTGCCAATCCTCCCAAAAGGCTTCCTGCAAACCCAGCACGCTAGGCCCTTCAAGCTTGAGATGAGTATCCCGCCATGCTCCATGGCGTGGGTTCTCCCCAGATACTCGACCCCAACATTAAAGCCCCTACCCAACCCTCTTTGCCATCGATGACGGTTACTTTGCGATGGTTGCGGAAATTGAGCTGAAAGCGGTGCTTAAGCCCTCGCGATGAGCGAAAGGCACTCACGGCCACTCCATCGCTGATTAAATCATTGAGGTAGCTATCGGCTAGTTTACGGCTACCCACCTCATCGTAGAGAAAATAGACCCGTACACCGCGCTGAGCAGCGCGCTGCAAATGCTGTTTCAGGCGTTGTCCAAGCGTATCGTTGCGGACAATAAAAACTGCACCAAAACATACTGTTCAGCGCGCTCAATGCCATCAAACAGGCTTTCAAAGGTTGCAGGCCCATCAATCAGCAGTGTCGCCTGGTTGCCATGGGTGAGCGGCATCATGGCGAGCTGTTCAACCGCCTGAATATCCGCATTAGGAGAGGCCGCAACATAGGGTTGCACATTGGCCCGGTAGCGTACCAGCACCCGGCGTAGCACGGTATCCCGCTGGCCACGGGCAGATACATAGCCATAGAATCGCGGCCGCCCGAAAAACCAGTAGGCGGGCAGTGCGATGTAGGGGAACGTCAGCAGCGATATGATCCACGCCACCGCCCCCTGAGAGGTACGGCTGGACATCAGCGCCATAATGGCCGAAACGATGCCCATTACGTGTATCAATAAGATGCCAGTCCCTAGCAACCAGGGAGGTCATAGCAGCGTCCTTATAAAGCCCTCACACAAGAACAAGGCCTCGCCGTCAGCGAGGCCCTTATGCGCTTAAAGCCTAATCAACCTTACCACTCCATTACGCCGTCTGGGCAATAATCTCTTTCCACTTCGCAGGCCCGGTTTGATGCACCGAGGTGCCCAGACTATCAACGGCCACCGTTACCGGCATGTCTTCAACCTCAAATTCGTAGATGGCTTCCATGCCTAAATCTTCGAAGCCCACTACCCGCGATTTTTTTAATCGCTTGGGCGACCAGGTAAGCCGAGCCGCCTACCGCCATTAAGTAGACCGCCTCATTGTCACGGATAGCATCGATAGCGGCTTGGCCACGCTCTGCCTTGCCGACCATACCTAACAGGCCGGTCTCTTCCAGCATCGTGCGGGTAAATTTATCCATCCGCGTGGCGGTGGTTGGGCCAGCATACCAACGACTTCATCACCGATGGGATCAACCGGGCCGACATAGTAGATAAAGCGCCCTTTCATATCCACGGGCAGCGGCTCGCCTTTAGCTAGCATGTCGACCATGCGCTTATGAGCAGCATCGCGGCCGGTTAGCAGCTTGCCGTTCAATAGCAGCGTATCGCCAGGCTGCCAGGTTTTGACCTCTGCAGGTGTTACGGTATCAAGGTTAACGCGTTTGACGTTCTCACCCGCCTCGCGGGTAATTTCCGGCCAGTCCTCAAGCTTCGGCGCTTTTAGAGCTACTGGGCCAGAACCATCAAGCGTGAAGTGGGCGTGGCGGGTCGCCGCGCAGTTGGGAATAATTGCTACGGGCTTGTTGGCCGCATGGGTTGGATAGTCTTTGACTTTAATATCCAACACGGTGGTTAAGCCGCCTAACCCCTGGGCACCGATACCGCTCTTGTTGACCTTATCAAACAGCTCTAAACGTAGCTCTTCGGCACGGTTGCTGGGCCCGCGAGCCTGTAGATCCTGAATATCGATGGGATCGAGTAACGCCTCTTTGGCAATTAGCATAGCCTTTTCAGCGGTACCGCCAATACCGATCCCCAGCATACCGGGGGGACACCAGCCAGCGCCCATCTTCGGCAACTGCTCCATCACCCAATCAACCACGCTGTCAGACGGGTTGAGCATGGCAAACTTGGATTTTGCCTCGCTACCGCCGCCCTTCGCAGCCACGTGAATATCGACACGATCACCGGGCACAATCGAGTGGTGAATAATCGCCGGGGTGTTGTCTTTGGTGTTGGCTCGCTTGCCGTCAGGATCCGCCAGCACCGACGCGCGCAGAATGTTATCGGGCAGCAGGTAAGCGCGACGAACACCCTCATTGATCATGTCGTCCAGGCTCATGTCCGCTTCCCAGGTAACGTTCATGCCCACATGAACGAACACGGTAACGATACCGGTATCCTGGCAAATCGGGCGGTGCCCGGTGGCGCACATACGGGAGTTGATCAAAATCTGCGCGATGGCGTCTTTGGCGGCGGGGTTCTCTTCGCGCTCATAGGCGGCCGCCATGGCGTCAATAAAATCTTTGGGATGGTAGTAAGAGATGTACTGCAGAGCATCGGCAACGCTTTGAATAACGTCGTCCTGGCGAATCACGGTCATGGAGTAATAGCTCCTAGGTTATCGTCTAGTCAGCGGCTCTCTTCCGCACCGGCGGAGGGGCCGTCTTAGCGTAAGGCCAGTATACCGTATTGGCCCTCCTCCGGCAGCACTCCTCAACGGGATGACTGACTAGTTCAACAAGGCTTGATGTAGACCGTACTTTTAGATAAGATAACGGTATAAATAGCTACTCATGCTGATTGGCAGTTCGGGCATAGATAGAGTCGTCGCGACCCGACCATTTTACGCTCGATCACCGATCCACAACGATGGCACTCCAGACCTGCCCGCTCGAAAACGGCAAAGCGCCACTGTCGGCGCGGCTCTCCCGCTGCTTTGGCCTGGGCAACCCAGGCCTCTCGGTTGGTAACCCCAGCGGTTTGGTAGGCTTGGCGGGTAACGCCAATGATGCAGTCAGCCAGCGTTTTAAGCTGTTCGCGACTTAAATCGAACGGGCGGACATTGGGTGGCAGCTGGGCATAAAACAGGATTTCAGAACGCAAATAATTACCCAACCCTGCCACCAACCCCTGATCGAGCAGCAGTGCACCCAGGCTGCGTTTATGAAACTGCTTTAAATTGAGCCGCTGCTGCATCGGATGGCACCACTTCCTGACTCAACAGATCCGGGCCCAGGCGGGCTAAGAAAGGGTGCTGAGTGAGATTTTCTGCGTGCCAGAGGGAGATATCGGAGGCGCTGTAGAGACTTGCGCAATGCCCTTCTGCACTCAATCGAACGCGCAGCGTGCGCTTGGTGTTTGGAGGCTTATCCTCGCTGTGCAGCTTCCAAATCCCATAGAGCTGATTGTGGGAGTAAAGCACGCGCTGATCGGAGAACCGGATCAGCATCGCTTTGCCCCTGGTATCTACCCGGGAAACCCGCGTACCGATCAATGACGCCGCCTGCTCGGCAAGCTCAGGAAAGGCGAACCAGACATCGTCGATCATCCGTCCGCCTATATGCTGCTCAATACGACCTGCCGCGCGTCGAATTTCTGGGCCTTCCGGCATACCGCTAGCCCAGCGCCAGCTGTTTTTCTTTCATTTGATGGAGCTGGTCGCGCAGCCGCGCTGCCTCTTCAAACTCCAGGTTTTGCGCTGCTTCAAACATGGCGTCTTCGAGTTTGCTAATGGCCCCCAGCAGATCTTGCTTGCTCATGGTGGTGACATCGTACTCGGCAGCGCTCTCCGCCACTTTGCGCTCGTTGCCACGTCGACGACTGCTCTTCTTACCTGGTGCCTGGGCGGCTTCAAGTATATCGGCCACCGAGCGCGTCACCGTTGTTGGCGTAATGCCATGCTCCTCGTTATGAGCGGTCTGCTTGGCGCGGCGTCGCTCGGTCTCATCAATCGCCTTGCGCATCGAGTCAGTAATCCGATCACCGTAGAGAATCGCCTTACCATGGGCGTTACGGGCCGCGCGGCCAATGGTCTGGATTAGCGAGCGCTCGGCACGCAGAAAGCCCTCTTTGTCCGCATCCAGAATCGCCACCAGCGACACCTCGGGAATATCCAGGCCTTCGCGCAGCAGGTTGATGCCCACCAACACATCAAACTTGCCTAGCCGCAGATCACGAATAATCTCCACCCGCTCGACGGTGTCGATATCCGAGTGTAAGTAGCGCACCCGAATGCCGTGCTCGTCAAAATATTCGGTCAGGTCTTCCGCCATACGCTTGGTCAGCGTGGTCACCAGCACCCGCTCGCCAACGGCGGTGCGCAAACCAATTTCCGAAAGCAGATCATCAACCTGGGTGCTGGCCGGCCGCACTTCAATTTCGGGATCCAATAACCCGGTGGGACGCACCACCTGCTCAACGGTCTGGCTGGCATGTTCGCCCTCATAGCGGCCTGGAGTGGCAGAAACGAAGATGGTTTGTGGGGAAATGGCTTCCCACTCTTCAAACTTCATCGGCCGGTTATCCAGTGCCGAGGGCAGCCGGAAGCCATACTCGACCAATGTCTCTTTGCGCGAGCGGTCACCTTTATACATGCCGCCGACCTGGGGCACGCTGACGTGAGACTCGTCGATAAACAGCAGCGCATCATCGGGCAGGTAATCAAAGAATGTCGGCGGCGGCTCGCCGGGAGCACGCCCAGAGAGGTAACGGGAGTAGTTTTCGATACCGTTGCAGTAACCCAACTCCAGCATCATCTCAATATCGTAAAGGGTACGCTGCTCAAGGCGCTGGGCCTCCACCAATCGTTCATGCTTGCGCATCCACGCCAGGCGCTCTTTCAGTTCCTCTTTAATCGCATCAATAGCGCCCAAAATCGTTTCCCGGGGGTCACGTAGTGGGATTTGGGGTAGATGGTCATCCGCGGCACTTCGCCGTGAACGGCACCAGTGAGCGGATCAAACAGGCGAATGGTGTCGATTTCGCTATCGAACAGCTCCACCCGCACCGCCTCCTCGTCAGAGTCGGCGGGGAAGATATCGATCACATCACCACGCACCCGGTAGGTGCCGCGGCGAAAATCCATATCATTGCGGGTGTACTGAAGTTCGGCCAAGCGGCGCAGGAAAGCGCGCTGATCGATGAGCTCGCCGCGGGTAAAGTGCAAACGCATTTTCAGGTACTGGTCAGGATCACCCAAGCCGTAAATCGCCGACACCGATACCACGATCAACGCGTCGCGGCGCTCCAGCAGTGCCTTGGTGGCGGAGAGGCGCATCTGCTCGATATGGTCGTTTATGGAGGCATCCTTCTCGATAAAGGTATCCGAAGAAGGCACATAGGCTTCCGGCTGATAGTAGTCGTAGTAGGAGACGAAGTACTCTACGGCGTTATCCGGGAAAAACGCTTTGAATTCGCCGTACAGCTGGGCCGCAAGCGTCTTGTTTGGCGCCATCACAATGGTGGGGCGCTGCTGCTGCTCCACTACGTTGGCCATGGTGAAGGTTTTGCCCGACCCAGTGACCCCCAGCAGGGTTTGATGGGCAAGCCCAGATTCCAGGCCACTGATCAGCCCCTTGATGGCGGCCGGCTGGTCGCCAGCTGGCTGAAATTTTGACTGCAATCGAAAGGCTTTGCTCATCGGTGCTCCTGAAGAGAAGAGAAATCAAACCCAATAAAACCAGACCCCACAAAACTAGCTAAGCCGAGTGGCGATCTCGACCGTTGACTGAGTCATCAACCGCTGAATGGGGCAACGATGACTGATATCTTCCAGCCTGGCGCGCTGCTCGGGGTCATCGATACCGTGCAGCGTCAATACCACGTCCAGTTTGTAGATACCCTTTTTTCCTGGCTATCGTCCCGCTGTACAGTGACGGTAATCCCCTCTAGCGGCCACTCTTTGCGCTTGGCATACATCTGTACGGTGATCGCTTTACAGGTGCCCAAGGCGATATCGAAATAGTCGTGGGGATCGGGGGCGCTCCCCCTCGCCACCAACGATAGGAGGCACGTCGCCATAGAGCGCTTCCAGGCCATCGACTTCGACACGCTGCCGAAAGACATGGTTGCGTTCACTAATCACGGTAATGGGAGGGTGCATTAGGATACCTTTACGCCTAATTTGAGTTTATCAATGGCATTAATCAGCGTCTCGCGCTTTACCCGGCCATCCACATCGGCACCATGGCGCCCCACTTCGGCGCTATCAACGCCGTCAAGCATCATCAGCGCCGTGGTGATTTTGTTGACCTGATCGACCGATTTAACACCTTGGAATGTTAGCGACTGCTGCGCCATGACGTTTCCCTGCCTGTTGACCTGTGCAAAACTGATACAGAAGAAAGAGTCTAGCACGCTAAGGGTGCCTTGCAATCAGCACCGACTGCCCACACCTAATGGCACTAAAGGTACGCTTTACGCTTTTAGCGTGAATAGATCACTACCGAACGCTTCCCCACTTTTTTCAGGAGTTTTTATGGCGACCGTTACCGCTAGCACCCCGGCCCTTGGCAGCGTCCGCCTTCACCACTTAGCCGCGCTGGATGTGAAGGGTGCGGATGCAGAGAAGTTCCTTCAGGGCCAGACCAGCGCCCAGGTGAGCTTGGCCGATGGGCACTTTGCCCCGCTCACCTGCTTTTGTACGCCGAAGGGCCGCATGCTGGCCAACGCCCAGTTGATGCGCTTGGGCGAAGAGCATTTCCGGCTGCTGCTCAGCAGCACTTTACTGGATAGCTTAGCCAGCCATCTGAAGAAATTCGCCGCCTTTTACAAGGTTGAACTGGTTTCGCTGCCCGACCTTACCGTGATTGGCACCAGCGAAGGCGCCTCATCGCTTGCGGGTCAGTTGGGCCTGGCGCTACCTGACAAGGTGGGCACCCATACCCACAACGCAGAAGCCTGCGTAGTTCGCTACCCCGGTGAGACACCGCGTTGGCTATTGTGTTTCGATAATGACGCCAATATCGATATGACGCCGGCCCAGGATGATCAGGCAGACCGCAATGCCTGGCAGCTTGAAGATATCCGTAGCGGACTGGCGTGGTTAACCGATGCCCAGCAGGATCACTTCCTGCCCCAGATGCTTAACTGGGAAGCGCTGGGTGGCATTAGCTTTAAGAAGGGTTGCTATACCGGCCAGGAGGTCGTCGCCCGGGCGCATTTCCGTGGTCAGGTGAAAAAGCGTTTGATGCGCCTCAGTGTAGCATCGGCATCGCTGCCAGAAGTGTGTGCCAGCGTGGTTAATGGCGATGATAAAGCGGTCGGCGAAGTGGTGGTCAGTGCATTTAACCATCAAGGCGGCGTTGAAATGCTGGCGGTCATGAGCACCAAAGTCGCCGAAGAAACGATGCAGCTCTATTTAGCTGGGGCGCCAGCCACTCTTCTGCCACTGCCCTATACAATCGAGCGCGTTGACCCCGAACAGCTGGCGGTTAGCCTTAACGGCTAAGCCTAGCGTAGCTAAGTGCAGGAGAAGCCAAACAGCGTCGCGGCGGTATCACTGCTCTGTGCCGCGACCTGCTCCTCTGTTTGCCCGCGCAGCGTAGCCACAACGCTGCATACCTCGGCTACTCGGCACGGCTCATTACGCATCCCCTGGTAGCCGCTAAGCGGCATATCAGGGCTATCGGTTTCAGTACAAAGGCATCGTCAGGCAGCGCCTCAACGGTTCGCCGCAACCGCTTGGCGCGCTCGTAGGTGACTGCGCCACCCAACCCCAGCTTGAACCCCAGGTCGAGAAACTTGTTCGCTTGCTCAAGGGAGCCTGAGAAGGCGTGAATCAACCCCGCTTTGGGAAGCGCAAGCTGACGCAGGCGCCTCGCGACCTTGTCATTGGCGTGGACGCAGTGTACCACCACCGGGAGTGCATGCTGTTTGGCCAATCTTAGCTGGGCATCAAAGTAGTCCCACTGCGCGTCAAGGGTGTCGGTAAAACGGCCATCAATACCGCACTCACCCACGGCGACCACCTCAGGATGCTCGCCGAGCAGAGAATCAAGCGCGTTAATATCCGCGGCTTGATGCTCATCGACAAAGTAAGGGTGTAAGCCCAGGCATACCGAGGTATCCGCTCGTGCGCCAAGCGCCAGCACCTGTTGCCAGCGGGTACGGGTAGTGCCCGGCACCACAAAGTGCGCCACCCCACTGCTTTGGCGCTCTCAAATACCTCAGTGCGATCCTTATCAAACTGGGCAAAATCGAGATGACAGTGGGCATCAACCAGCATGGGACTACCTATACATGTTAGTGCTCGCGGGTCGGCTGGAAGCGAATATCCGGCCAGCGCTCCTGGGTCATTTGCAGGTTAACCCGGGTAGGCGCGATATAGGTGAGGTAACCACCGCCATCAATCGCCAGGTTAGCGCTGGCTTTACGCTTAAACTCTTCGAGCTTTTGGCATCTTCGCAGTAGACCCAGCGTGCGGTCTGTACATTGACCCCTTCGTACAAGCAGTCGACCTTGTACTCCTCTTTCAAGCGGTGGGCGACCACATCGAACTGCAGCGTACCTACGGCACCAAGAATCAGGTCGTTGTTGTCCATGGGCATAAAGACCTGGGTAGCGCCCTCTTCGGAAAGCTGCTGCAAGCCCTTTTGTAGCGCCTTCATCTTTAACGGGTCTTTCAGCCGCACGCGCTTAAAGAGTTCAGGCGCAAAGTGCGGTATGCCGGTAAAGCGCATATCTTCGCCCACGGTAAAGGTATCGCCGATCTGAATCGTGCCGTGATTGTGCAGACCAATAATATCGCCAGGCCAGGCTTCTTCCACCTGGGAGCGGTCAGAGGCCATAAAGGTCAAGGCATCGGCAATTTTAACGTCCTTGCCGATACGCACATGGCGCATCTTCATGTTCTTTTCGTACTTGCCTGAACAGACCCGTAAGAAAGCGATGCGGTCGCGGTGATTGGGATCCATGTTGGCCTGGATTTTAAACACAAAACCGGTGAAGCGATCATCGTCAGACGTAACTACCCGGGTATCGGTTTCGTGGGCCTGGGGTGGCGGCGCGTACTCGACAAAACCGTCGAGCATTTCACGCACCCCAAAGTTGCCCATGGCAGTGCCGAAATAGACCGGTGAAAGCTCACCCCGGCGATAGGCGTCCAGATCAAATTCGTGGGAGGCACCCCGCACTAGCTCGACTTCCATACGCAGCTCTTCGGCCTGCTCTTCACCAAGCACAGCATCCACTTCGGGACTGTGTAAGCCCTCTATGCGCTTGTCCTCGGGAATGCGGCTACCCTGCCCCTGGGTATACAGATGAATCACGTCGTTATAGAGGTGATAAACACCTTTGAAGTGGCGCCCCATACCAATCGGCCAGGTCATCGGCGCACACTGAATGTTTAAGACGGTCTCAACCTCATCCATCACCTCAATAGGGTCACGGATATCGCGATCCATTTTATTGATAAAAGTGAGAATCGGCGTGGTGCGCAGACGACACACTTCCATCAACTTAATGGTACGATCCTCAACACCTTTGGCGCCATCGATGACCATCAAGGCTGAGTCGACCGCCGTGAGCGTGCGGTAGGTATCTTCAGAGAAGTCTTCGTGACCGGGCGTGTCCAGCAGGTTAACGATACGCCCCCGTAAGGGAACTGCATCACCGAGGTCGTCACCGAAATCCCCCGCTCCTGCTCCATTTTCATCCAGTCTGACGTTGCGTGACGATCATTACGCTTACTCTTCACCGAACCGGCCAACTGAATGGCGTTACCAAACAGCAGCATCTTTTCAGTGATAGTGGTCTTACCGGCGTCGGGGTGCGAAATAATAGCGAACGTGCGCCTAAGCCCGGCCTCATGGGCCAGTTGTGTCTCTTTCATTGTGCCTCTTCAACTATAGGGTCTCAGCGCAGCACTCAATCAGCAGTTCTCGCTAACTAGCCACCACGCAATGAGCAGTGTTCATTGCGGCAATTGTAACGCCTGGGAGCGGCTTTTGTCGCGGCTGGCGTCAAACGCGACCGCCTGAAAGAGACCAAAAAAACGCTGACCAGGTCAGCGTTTTTATTTAGGGCAGCCATCGCTTATTAAGCGTAGGTATTGACCTGCGTACCAACATTGCCCTCTTTGGCTAAATCCGGCTGAGCGCCAGAATCTGCTGAGGCCATGACTTCAGTCACTTGATCAGCTTGCGTTTCCAAAGCCTCTTTGAAAACCTGCATTTGAGCCTGTTCAGCAGTTTGCGCCTGGTTCATATACAGCGAAGCGCTCACTGCACTGCTGATGCCTACATCCATATAACCACCTCATGGTGTGCAAATGTATTTATAAACTAGCAAAGCATTAGAACACGCGCAAAGATATCGTTCCTATTACTGATGCCAGTATCTACTACTATCGACTTAACTCGCCTGTTCATTAATGAAGTTAGGCCAATTAGAACCTGTCAGCGCGGAATGGTGCCATATTGATGGCCGTCGGCTGCCCTTCCATCATATCCGCCAGCAGATGGCCGGTAGCAGGCCCCAAGGTAAATCCCTGATGGCCATGACCAAAGGCGAGCCATAGCCCAGGATGCCGTGGCGCAGGCCCTATCACCGGCTTCATATCCGGCAAACAGGGTCTTGCGCCTTTCCAAGGCGCTTCATCGCGGCGTTCGCCAAGCGGGAACACGCCGCGCGCGACTTTCTCGGCAGCGCCTAATTGATTGACATCAGCGGGTGCATCCAGGCGATCCAACTCCGCGCCGGTGGTCAGGCGAATACCCGCGTTCATCGGCGCTAATAAATAGCCGACCTCTGCATCCATGACCCAGAAATTTAGTTTGGCGGGCGCTTGAGGTGCGTAGTGCATGTGGTAGCCACGTTTTACAAAGGTAGGAAAGTGATAGCCTAATTCTTTAAGCCAGCTTCCCGCCCAGGGCCCTAGCGCCACAACGACGTTATCTACTTCTAGCACTTCAGCAGCGGTATTGACCTGCCAGCGGTCACCCACTTGTTGAACCGACTTGATATCCGACTGCAAAATACGCCCGCCGTCTTTACTAAACGCTTGGGCATAAGCCGCGACCAACCCACCTGGGTCAGCAACCGTCCAGGGGTCAAGCCAGTGAATCGCACCGATAATGGTGTCACTCAACGAAGGCTCTTTCTCCTCAAGCGCAGCCCTATCCAGTTGCGCAAACTCTACGCCATAAAGGCGCCGCGCCTCTTCGGCTTCTTTAACCCGTGCGGCCAGTTTTTCCGGAGTGCGGTAAAGCTCAAGCCACCCCTGGCGGCGCACCAAATGATCCGCGCCCGCGGCATCAATCATCGGGCCGTGAGTTTTCAGCGAAAGCTGAATAAGCGAAGCGTATTCCGGCACAATTTTTGGTAAGCCTTTGGCGCTGAGTTCATCCAGTAGCGCAATAGCGGTGAGGCGGCGTTGACCATGCCCGCCGGACGATAGCGAATATCCACCCGGCGGTTAGGTAAAACGCTGAGTAGCGTCTTCACGTCGCGGGGAAAGGGGTAAGGCCTAACCGCTTCACGTTGAATAATACCCGCATTGCCAAACGAGGTTTCACGGCCAGGCTGAAGGCGATCCACCAGGGTGACCTCATGCCCCCGCTGGCGCAGATGCCAGGCAATGCTGACACCCACCATGCCTGCTCCCAAAACTACCGTTTGACGCGCCATTTTGATGCACTCCCTTTCACGGATTTAGAACCACAATTGAAGCTCGATAACTATTTGAAAAATATCACCAATTCATTCGCATTTATATAGTCGTAAACGCTATTTTTATAGCAATAAACAGCAATTAATACTGCTATAAGCGTTAAAAACGATGACTTCACTATTAGCGGCATAACAATTGCTTAGTTTCTATTAGGAAACCTTAATGGCATTCAGCTAGCGCCGCTGTAACGGTTTCTTCTCCTACCGCGCAAAACCCATAAAGCACCAAAAGAAGCGCGTCTACACCAAAAGTTGCTAAGGAAAACATCATGCCTGCCACGCTAGATTTGCATAGCTCGCTGCTCGACACACTTTGGGTACTGTGGGCCGCTGCTTTGGTATTTGTGATGCAAGCTGGCTTTCTCTGCCTGGAAGCAGGCACGACGCGTACCAAAAACGCCATCAACGTCGCTATGAAAAACGTAGCGGACTTTGCCATTGCCGTCAGTGTTTTCTGGTTCATCGGTTTTGGCATCATGTTTGGCGACTCTTACCAGAGCTTAGTCGGTTCGACACTGTTTGGCTGGCAGTTGGAAGCGTCCAGCAGCTGGGTGATTACCGTTTTTATTTTCCAAGCCATGTTCTGCGCCACCTCTGCGACCATTGTGTCCGGTGCGGTGGCGGAACGTATGCCTTTATAGCCTACACCTGGACAGCCCTCTGGATAGCCTTACTCATCTACCCCATTTTTGGCCACTGGGCGTGGGGCGGGCTGTTAGGCGGTGCAGAGGGCTGGCTTGGCTCGCTCGGGTTTATCGACTTTGCAGGCTCGACGGTCGTGCATAGCGTGGGTGGCTGGGTGGCGCTGGCTGCCGTACTCTGTATTGGCCCACGTACTGGGCGCTTCACCCACGGCAAACCACCCACCGCTTTTCCCTCTGGCAACCTGCCTCTCGCTATGCTCGGCGCGCTGTTTATGATTTTAGGCTGGTTTGGTTTTAACGGCGGCAGCACCCTGGCGGTTACCGAGCAAATACCCGGCATAATAGCCAATACTGTGTTGGGCGCCGTTGGCGGCATTCTTTCGGGCATGCTAATGGGACTAAGAACGCGACGCTACGCCGACGTAATGTATGCGATTAATGGCGCCATTGCAGGCTTGGTTGCTGTCACTGCCAGCGCTCATGTGATCTCTTTATCGGCGGCATTTGGGCTAGGCGCGGTTGGTGGCGTACTGATGGTGCTGACCAGCGAATGGCTGCTAAGTAAGCATATCGATGATGCGGTCAGCGCCATTCCTTCGCACCTTGTCGCAGGCATTTGGGGTACGCTCGCTCTGCCCTGGGTGGCCGACCTCTCGCTACTGGAGAGCGGCTTGTCCCGATCGGCTCAGTTTGGCGTACAGTTAATCGGCGTTGTGGTGTGTGGCATTTGGAGCTTTGGCAGCGCCTGGCTGCTGTTCCGCGTTACCCGGCGCTTCCTGCCGATACGCGTCTCACCTGAGGCAGAAAAGATGGGCCTCAACCTCGCTGAACATGGCGCCAACAACGAGCTAAACCAACTACTTGAGCATATGCGCCAACATGAACGTCAGGGCGATATGCGCCAGCGGATCGAGGCCGATCCGTTTACCGAAGTGGGCGAGATAGCCGCAAGCTATAATCGTGTCACCGCCGCTCTGGAGCGCGCCGTGGGGCATACCCGCGTGATGCTGCGCAACCTTCGCGATGGCGTCATCACCTGGCAGGCAGACGGCACTTTAACAAGCCTGAATCCCGGGGCGGAGCAGCTCTTCGAAGTCAACGCCGCACAGCTTATTGGTCAACCTGTCTCAACGCTACTACCCGCCCGCTCCTTAACGCCTGGCGCACGTCATGAAATTAAGCGACGCAACGCAGACATGCAGGTGCGCTACCTGGAGATACAAGTCAGCGAAGGGGCTAGCGGTTCCGTGTCAGAGCGCTCTGGAATGGTAAGAGACATTACCGAACGCAAACAGCTCCAGGAGCAGTTAAACCGCGAACGCGACCTTGCCCGCACTACCCTGGCATCCATCGGTGATGGTGTCATTACCTGTGACGCCAGTGGCAACGTCACCTTTATCAATGCGGAAGCCAAACGCCTAACCGGATGGACACTTGAGGAGGCCCTGGATAAACCCATTTCCCTGGTGTATCAACTACTCGAGGAAGCTAGCAAAGAGCCGATGAGCAACCCAGCCCGACAAGTGCTCACTCAGCTAACCCCAGTGCACTCCACCGAACACTGCCTGCTGGTGAACCGTGATCACACCCATACCCCCATCCAGCACAGCGCTTCGCCAATACGTTCGCGTAGCGGTATTACCTTAGGCGCAGTGGTTGTTTTTCAGGATGTGAGCCTCACCCGCCAACTCACCGAACAGCTCAGCTATCAGGTCAGCCACGACAACCTAACCGATCTGCTCAATCGCCGCGCCTTCGAATCAGCACTGACTGCGCTACTCAATCGCGACGAGGGTTACCATGTGCTGTGCTACCTGGATCTCGATCAGTTCAAAATCGTCAATGATACCTGCGGTCATCTAGCGGGAGATGAGCTGCTGCGCCAAGTGGCGTTAAAGCTCAAAGACCATGTGCGCAGTAGCGATATTGCCGCCCGCCTGGGTGGCGATGAATTCGCCTTGTTGCTACCCGATTGCGGTATAGAGCGGGCATTGTCCATTGCGGAAGCGCTACGTTGTGATATCGAACAGTTCCGTTTTGCCTGGCAGGGGCACACCTTTGGTATCGGCGTGAGCATTGGCCTGGTTGAACTGAACACGGCTCAGCCCATGCAGTTGAGCCAGGCACTCCACGCCTCTGACGCGGCCTGCTACGCCGCCAAAGAGGCCGGTCGCAATCGTATCCACTGTTATCAGCCTGACGACCACTCATTACTGGAGAAACATGGTGAACTTCAGTGGGTACAACGCCTGCAAAATGGCTTGGATAACGACACTTTCCGCCTTTACGCTCAACCTATTGTAGCCGTTTGTGCCGCTGGCCCTGGCTACCGGGAAATTCTGCTCCGACTTGAGGAGCGGGCAGAGATCATCGCGCCTGGCAGTTTCCTGCCCGCCGCCGAGCGCTATCACTTCATGGTACGCATAGACCGCTGGGTTATTCGTAACACCCTAGCCTGGCTGGGGGATCAAAACCGCCACGCGACTCTACCGCCACACAGCTTGTGGGGAATCAACCTATCTGGAGAGTCGCTATCTGATGCTGACTTCTGCCAGGATCTTATTGCTCAAGTCGCCATGGCAGGCCTACCCCACGGCACGCTCTGTTTTGAAATTACTGAAAGCACCGCCATTGCCCAACTTTCTAGAGTTGGCGAATTAATTGTCACCCTCAAAGAGTACGGCTGCCGCTTTGCACTGGACGACTTTGGCACCGGACTCTCCTCTTTTAGCTACTTGAAGCAGTTACCGGTCGATTATTTAAAAATTGACGGGCACTTTATCCGCAATGTGGATCAGGATCCGATTGACCGAGCGATGGTCGAGGCCATTCATGCTGTCGGCAAGGCGCTTGGCATTGCCACCATTGCGGAATTCGTGGAACACCAGACGACGCTGGATACGTTGCGGCACATGGGCATTGACTACGCACAAGGTTATTTACTTGGCAGACCTGAACCGCTCACTCATATGCCAGGCCATCGCATTAAGGTGATGCCACGCTAGCCAGCTATGGAAATGCCTAAATGCCAAAAACGCAAAAAAACCCGGCTAAGGGCAGCATCTTTATCGACAGAGAAGTAACTAAAAAGTAGTAACTAGAACAGGAAGGAAATGCAATATGCGGGGGTAATGGGGTGGATGATGGGACTTGAACCCACGACCACCGGAGTCACAATCCGGGGCTCTACCACTGAGCTACACCCACCACAACCTAAAACTGGAAACGCAAATATTGTCACTGGGGTGGATGATGGGATTTGAACCCACGACCACCGGAGTCACAATCCGGGGCTCTACCCTGAGCTACACCCACCAAAGACAATCTTACGTAAAACAAATAGCAAGTGCTTGAAGATAGGATTCTGACAGGTTGTTACCACTGAATTAGGTGGCACGCCCAGCAGGAATCGAACCCGCAACCTACGGCTTAGAAGGCCGTTGCTCTATCCGGTTGAGCTATGGGCGCACATAGAGTATTCATAAAAACGAATACTGATGAGCACTAGACCACAACTGCAGCTTGGAAAAGCAAACTACTACCTTTCATGCTAAGTGAATGGTCGGGATGGAGGGATTCGAACCCCCGACATCCTGCTCCCAAAGCAGGCGCGCTACCAGACTGCGCTACATCCCGATTTTTATCACCTTAGACGCTACCGTGCTGCCCGTCTCAAGCGAGGCATATATTACTATTTTTAATTTTAAAGTCAACCATTAAAGTGATTGTTAGTGAAGGCGCTTTGCCTGGATGCCCCGGCATGCGAAAATTGCCGTCTTTAAAGCGCTGCTGCATGAGCGCTTTACTGTCTAGGCCATTTTTAACATCCACAGGGATTCCATTACATGACCGCCCAACTAATCGATGGCAAAGCCATCGCTGCTAATGTCCGCCAACAGGTTGCCGAAAAGATCGCCCTACGCCGTCAAGCTGGCGGGCGGGCACCAGGACTAGCCGTGGTTGTGGTCGGGGACGATCCCGCTTCCCATGTATATGTCAGTAACAAGCACCGCGCCTGCGAGCAGGCAGGCATTATCTCCTTTCAGCATGCCCTGCCCGCTACAACCTCTCAACATGAGCTGGAAACCCTGGTTGACCAGCTCAACAGCGACCCGGCCATTGATGGCATCTTGGTTCAGCTACCGCTGCCCAAACATCTAGACGCCGGCCCCATTTTAGAGCGCATTCTGCCGGGCAAAGATGTCGATGGTTTCCATCCCTACAACATTGGCCGCTTAGCCCAACGCATGCCTGCTCTGCGCCCCTGCACGCCGAAAGGGATCATGACCCTACTGGCCCAAAACGACATTGCACTACGCGGCTTGGATGCCACCGTTGTGGGCGCCTCTAACATTGTCGGCCGCCCCATGGCGCTAGAACTAATGCTAGCGGGTTGCACCACCACCGTCTGTCACCGTTTTACGCAAAATCTTGAAGACCACGTTAGCCGTGCCGATATTCTGGTCGTGGCTGTCGGCAAGCCGGGGATCGTTAAAGGGGAATGGATTAAACCGGGCGCCATTGTCATCGACGTAGGCATCAATCGCCAGGACGATGGCACCCTAATAGGCGATCTTGATTTTGCTGCTGCCGCCGAGCGCGCCAGCTTTATCACCCCGGTGCCAGGCGGCGTTGGGCCAATGACTGTCGCTACACTGCTGGAAAACACCCTGGAAGCCGCCGAGCAGCACGACTTAGCGACCAATCACGCCTGAGTTAAACATCACCCTTTTATATAGGAGCATGGCGCAGTGAAGCGTATTGGTATTATTGGCGCAATGGCGCAGGAAGTAAGCACCTTAGTGAGTCAACTGGACACCCCCAGCGCTACGAGCATGCAGGCTTTGTCTTCCATACCGGAACGCGTTATGGATTAGAGATCGTAGTCCTGCAGTCGGGGATAGGTAAGGTCAACGCCGCAGTGGGCACGGCTATATTGTTAGAGCGCCATCAACCCGATGCCATTATCAACACCGGCTCCGCCGGAGGCTTTGCCACCGATTTAGCCATTGGCGATGTGATCATTTCAGATGAAGTGCGCCATCACGACGTTGACGCCGTGGTGTTCGGCTACGAGATAGGTCAAGTACCGGGGATGCCCGCGGCTTACTTAGCCGACACAGCGCTAAGGGAAATCGCGCGCAACGCCATCGCCTCATTAGGTGAAGTCAAGGTGCGTGAAGGCTTGATTGCCACCGGTGACGCCTTTATGAGCGACCCCGCCCGGGTAGACGCTACCCGCGCCCAGTTCCCCAGCATGCTGGCAGTAGAGATGGAGGGCGCCGCCATTGCCCAAACGTGCCACCTCTACCAGTGCCCTTTTGTGGTTATCCGCGCGCTCTCTGATATTCCCGGCAGTGGCGACAACCATCTCTCCTTCGATGAGTTTCTGGAAGTGGCCGCCGACCACTCATCGCGCATGGTTGATCAAATGCTTAAGCAACTTGGCAGCGCATAACGGGCTTACTAGGTGTTCGATGCCGCCGACGTTAAAGCCGTCGACGGCATTCGCTACCCGCTAAGACTTAATCGCCCAATTCAGCGTCTCCCCGCCAGCAGCGGGATGATTTGCTCCCCCTGGGCATAAGGGTAACTTTCCGGCAGCGTCCAACTCCGCCGCTCAAGCGTAATGATGTCCGGGTTAGGTGTTAGCCCATAAAAACGCGGCCCATTAAGGCTGGCGAAGGCTTCCAACTTGTCCAAGGCATCCATTTCATCGAAGGCGGTGGCATATAGTTCAATGGCCGCGGGGCAGTATAGGCACCGGCACAGCCGCAGCTTGACTCTTTAGCCCCCTGGGAGTGCGGTGCACTATCGGTACCCAAAAGAATTTGTGGCTGCCGCTGGTGGCTGCTTTCAGCAGCGCCTGGCGATGCTGCTCACGCTTAAGAATCGGCAGGCAGTAGTAGTGAGGACGAATGCCTCCGACCAGCATTTTGTTGCGGTTAAACAGCAGGTGATGGGCGGTAATGGTGGCCGCCACGTTATCCGGCGCCTGAGCAACAAACTCAGCCGCTTGCTGGGTAGTGATATGCTCACAGACTACTTTCAGCGTTGGGTGGCGTGCCAGCAGTGGCTTCATCACTGTTTCAATGAATACCGCTTCGCGATCAAAAATATCGATCTCTGCATGGGTGACTTCACCATGCACCAGAAGCGGCATGCCCACCTTGGCCATCATCTCAATCGTTGCGTCACAGCGGGCTAGATCAGTCACCCCTGAATCGGAGTTCGTGGTGGCGCCCGCCGGGTAGAGCTTCACCGCTTTGACAATGCCACTTTGCGCCGCACGCTCAATCTCTTCCGGCGGAGTTGTATCAGTGAGGTAAAGCACCATTAAAGGCTCGAAGGTGCTGCCTGCGGGCAAAGCATCGAGAATACGCTGACGGTATTCAACCGCCTTGGCAGTCGTGGTCACTGGCGGGGTGAGATTGGGCATAATGATCGCCCGCCCCATTTGCGCAGCAGTATGACCGACTACCGCTTTAAGCGCTTCATCGTCGCGCAAGTGAAGGTGCCAATCGTCGGGGCGGGTCAGTGTTACGGTGTCCACGGCAAGTCCTGTAGTGGTGTGAAGGCAGATATAATGCAGCGTGTACAGTATACGCAATTGCGCGATGGGATAAATCCACTCCTCAGACGCCCACACCCTCGTCCAAGTGTCGTATCATGTCGCTGCTTTTTAAGACACGGCTATTTTAAGACTCAGCTCGAACAGTTACTTTTACGCGCTTTTATAACAGTTGGTTTTTGACGCTAAGGATTCGGTTGTTTATGCAGAACGTGCGGCGCTATGCGGATATTATTGCCAGCCTGGAAGGGTTGATGTGGCTAAGTCTCGCCTGGTCAATTTCACTCTCCGTTCATATGGGCAGCACGGAACCCACTCTCGCTAGCCTATTGGTGATCGGTGCCCTGGTGGTTATTTGCTGGGCGCATCGGCCGCTACGCTATTTGTTGGGGCGCTACCATATCCGCAAACGGCGCACCGATATGTGGATTCATACCCTAGCGCTACCGCTGCTACTGGCGATGTTTTTCCACATAATGATTGAAGCGTTACTGGGTAGCGCCTGGCTTCCACCTAAAATGCTGCTGTTCAATATCTTGGCTTCTGCAGGCTGGGCAACTTACGTCATGACCCTGCTGATTAAATTTATCATTCATGGCTTTAAAGCCAGAACCAAGTAAGCCCATCATGCCGACTGCCCTCCCCCTTCCGCTCTCCACCCCCAACCGTAATCTGGTGCGACTGACTATTGTCCGCGGCATCACGTGGACCGGTTTTTTACTGGCGATTGTGGTGGGCGTAGAACTGCTGGCCTTCGATCTACCGGTAACCGCTGTGGTGAGCGTGGTTATTTCCATGGGCGTACTCAATATCGCCACCTGGTGGCGCCTGGGCCGCCCACGTGCGGTGACGCATCTAGAGTACTTACTGCACTTACTCGCCGATATCACGGGTTTAACACTACTGTTCTACTTCTCGGGCGGTTCCACCAACCCTTTTATTACTATCTAGTACCGGTTACCATCGCCGCCGCCACACTGCCCTGGCGCCACGCCTGGATCATCGCCGCCTGTTCCATGGCGGGCTATACCTTTTAATGTTCTCCTACTACCCGATTCCCCAGTTGGGCCATATCAATAGCGATAGCCCCTTGAGTCTGCACATATTGGGCATGTGGCTTAACTTTGGCCTTTCAGCGGGCCTGGTGACATTTTTATCTACAAGATGGCACATGCGCTGCGCAGCCGTGATCAGGCGCTCTCCCGCACGAGGGAAGCCGCGCTACGTAATGAGCAAGTACTAGCGGTGGCTACCCAAGCCGCAGGCACTGCCCATGAACTGGGCACCCCTTTGTCTACCATGGCAGTTCTCCTCAAAGAGATGCAGGCTGACGCCCCGCCGATTCGGCGCTCGACCAGGACATCAATTTACTTCGTCAACAGGTAGACGTGTGCAAATCACGTCTGCAAAATTTAGTCTCTAACGCGGACCGTCGGCGCATGGCGGAACCCGAAGTGCTGGATGCGGAAGTGTGGTTAGCAGGGGTTGTACAGCGCTGGCTGGTGCTGCGTCCGGATGTGAGCCATCAATTCGATGTGGCCGAGAAGCGCGGAAGGCCTTGGCTGGCCGTCGATGCCACCCTCGACCAAGCATTGACCAATTTGCTCAATAACGCCGCTGATGCGAACCCTGAAAACATTGCCATACGCTTAGACTGGCAGAGTGAGAGCGTGGTGATTGATATACGCGACCATGGCCCAGGTGTCGCCATGTCGATTGCCGACCAGCTGGGGGAGACGTTTATTTCGACGAAAAGCAAGGGCATGGGCATCGGGCTGTTTTAACCCATGCCACCATCAATCGCTTTGGTGGCGGCGTAAGCCTGTATAATCACCCGGAAGGGGGCACGCTTACGGAAGTTACGCTGCCTCGCTGTGCGTCGCCAAACTAAACGCGACCGCCCCAAGCACCGCCAGTAATGGATTGAGGACAACATGCAAACGCGAGAGCAACGCCTGCTGATCATTGATGACGACGAAATGTTTTGCCATGTGCTGAACCGTGCCCTAACCCGCCGCGGTTACGAGGTCATCGTTGCCCACGACGCAGAGCAGGCCCTGACCATGGCCGCACAGCATGCGCCCACCATGGCGACCCTTGACTTAAAGCTGGAAAACAGCTCAGGCCTGAAACTGCTTCCCGAGCTACTCGCCACCGTCCCCCAGTGCCGTATAGTGGTGCTGACCGGCTACTCGAGCATTGCCACAGCCGTTGAGGCAATGAAACTCGGCGCGGTTAACTACTTGTGTAAACCGGTGGATGCTGATGACGTTTTAATCGCTTTTGAGCGCCAAGCTGGCGACCCGGATATTGAACTGGCTGACAATCCCCCCTCGATTAACCGCATCACCTGGGAGCATATTCAGAAAGTGCTGCAGGAGCACGATGGCAATATATCCGCCACCGCCCGGGCGCTGGTATGCACCGCCGCACCCTGCAGCGGAAATTACAAAAACGCCCGGTGCGTCGTTAAAGTGACTCATCTCAGCAGGCGAGACGGCAAGCCTGGGCGGGTGAGAGGACAGGTTTCCGCGAGGGCGCTGTGAACCCCTCCCTGGGCGCTACTTACGCCATCTGACCGCCATGGATGGCGGAAATGCCGGAAATGTAGGGAACATTTTTCGGCCATGGCGTAAGACCCTCGCTCCAACCTGCCCTCTCAACCATTCATTAGCCTTGAATCCGCGCACTTAAGAAACGAGAACTTAATGCGCCGTCCAACCAAGATCAATATTGAAGCTCGACCCGGTCACGGCACCGGCGGCGTCGGATGCCAGATAAGCAACTAATTGCGCCACCTCTTCAGGCTCGATCAAGCGCTTGATCGCCGCCTGTTTAAGCATGACTTTCTCGATCACCTCCTGCTCATCCATACCGTGTAATTTAGCCTGGTCGGCGATTTGATTGTCCACCAGCGGGGTTTTGACATAGGCAGGACATACCGCATTCGCAGTGATGCCTTGTTCGCCGCCCTCCAGCGCCGCCGTTTTGGTCAAACCAATCATGCCGTGTTTGGCGCTGATATACGCCGCTTTCCCTGGCGAAGCCACCTGAGCGTGTATCGAAGCTACGTTCACAATGCGTCCCCAGCCCTTTTCACGCATATGCGGCCATGCCGCCTGTGTGAGCAAGAAAGGCGCCGTTAGCATCAAATCCATAATCTGACGCCACTTCTCCTCGGGGAAGGTCTCAATCGAGGCAACGTGCTGAATCCCAGCGTTATTGACCAGTATATCCACACCGCCAAAACGCTTGACCGCATCGGCCACCGCCGCCCGGCAGGCATCAGGATCGGTTAGATCCGCTTCAAAGAAGGCTGCGCCGGCTTGTTCAGCGACCGCCTTACCCGCTGGATTAAAATCGACGGCAAGCACTTGATGGCCTAACTCACAAAAGTGCTTAACCACAGCGGCACCGATCCCGCTGCTGGTACCGGTGACCAGCGCCACTCGCGGCGTTGTAACGGCTTGGGAAGTCATAGGTAATTTCCTTTTCACTACGTGGACGGAAGTTCTGGTGGATGGACGTTCTTGCAGAGTCCTTGTCAGTATAGCTATCTAGGCGTTGGGCTAGGCGTTGGGGACTTCAGCGGGTTGCATTAAACGCGCCATCATTTGCTGCGCCAGCCTCGCGGCCTCCTGCATGCTCTCCAGCTCGCTTAAATCACTCAAAATGGCGCGCTTATAGAGCTGGTAGCCGCCGGGTAAGCGCTCATGAGATAGCCGATAAGCACCTGAAGGCAATGAGAGCGTCAACGTCTCCGCCATGGACTCAGCCAGCAGAGCTGGTTGGGGCACGCCGACCAACCAAAGCTCACAGGGCGTAATCAGCGCACCGACCAGGTGCTCAGCGCCGTGATGCTGAAAGCATAGCGCATCAACCCCTAAACGCGGGTTCCAGTCACTTTTCTGTTTCATTGATGGCAAGTGCGCATCTCGGTACGTCTTTGCCAGTTCAGCAAGGAGAGCGTATTCGTCAGCGGTAAGCGTTTGCATAGGCTTAATCGTTTTCCCAGATGATAACGGGCATTAATGGTTCGTGTAGCGAGCTGCTATTGGCGAAACAAGCTCCGCTCAGCCACAATAGGCGCGAATTTATCGCTCAGCCAACGGCTATTTACCCTTCAGTGATTGTCTACTTGGTTACTTATTCTGCTTATCGTAAAGGAGTACCCGCTATGTTTGTGGTTATTTTTGGTCGGATGTCATGCCCTTTCTGTGTACGCGCCAAACAGCTCGCCGAGCACTTGGAGAAAGTCGGTAAAATCGAGGGCTATCGCTATGTGGATATGCCTTCCGAAGGCGTAACGAAAGAAGATATCGCCAAAACGGCCGGTAAACCCATTCACACCGTTCCGCAGGTGTTTGTCGATCAAGCCCATGTGGGCGGCTTTACTGAATTTGATCAGTTTGTTCGCGACCAGCAGTTGCTTGCCGTTTAACCGCTCGTTAATACGCGTTGAACCCTTGCTTACCTTGCTTGCCTATACTGAGCAGTTATTTAATGGCTCACGCTAGGTGTGCCACTTTAGGCAAGGAGTTCACCATGCAGCGTCAGGAGTTTATTCAGCAGCTGTGGCTTGACTATGTACATACCCACCCCGATATCGGTGCGCTTAGGCTGTGGCCATTATCAACCGCGGCCGAATATTTAACGCTGGTAACACTCAATTACGGGCCCTTTGCCGCTGCCGCGCTTACCGGCAATTTAGCTCATATGGGCTATCGCGCCATGGGCCATTTCGCCATGGCGGATAAAGGTCTATTGGTGCAACTACTCGCGCCAAGTGACGGCAGCAGTTGGCTGGTGTTAGCAGAGCTGCAAATAGGCACACTCTCCAAGGCGCCACGGGAAGCCATTGAAGGGTTGGTGCAACAATCTCATCCTCAGGACTGCAAGGGCCATAACTTGCTCTGCCGTGGCCGCCCCTGGCCAATGCCAAGCTGGTCGCTTTATCAGCAGTTGCAGCAAGCACATCCATTAGCGGCCTGGATAGCAGTAATGGGCCCCCGACTACATCATGCTGGCTTTGATTGCGGGCAGCTTGGGGAACCCTTGGAGACGCTGGATCAGCGCCTCAACGAAGTGGGCATGCCAAGCCTGCAGGGGCAGCAGAACGGCGTTTTTACAGTGTCGTCACTGCTGGATCACCGTTTTTATCCCACCACGCCGCAGAAAACAGTTTTCGCCGATGGCGATGAGCATCGTCTCTGTCTGGGGGGCTGGCGCTCGTCCAAAAGCACGTTGAAGATAACCATGAGCGAATTGCCGATATCCTGCTTCCTCACCACACGCGCTGTGAGATGGCGTGAGACGCTAGCGGCATAAGCACTAGCGTCTACGGGGAGTGGTGGTTATTAGGCGTCAAACGTCATCTCGGGAACATGATCAGGCACAATTAGCTTGCCCGCCGTTTTCTCGATGATCTCCTCAACGCTTACGCCCGGTGCGCGCTCCTTGAGAATAAAGGCGCCATCTTTGATTTCAAGATAGGCGAGATCCGTTAAGACGCGGTTGATGCAGCCTGCGCCGGTTAGCGGCAGTTCGCATTTCTCCAGCAGTTTGGACTCGCCGTGCTTCGAGGCGTGGGTCATGGTGCATATAATGTTTTCAGCACCGGCGACGAGATCCATGGCACCGCCCATGCCTTTGATCAGCTTGCCAGGAATCATCCAGGAAGCGATGTTGCCCTGCTGATCCACTTCGAAAGCCCCCAATACGGTCAGATCCACGTGGCCGCCACGAATCATCGCAAACGATTCTGCCGATGAAAAAATCGCCGCGCCCGGGCGAACTGTCACCGTCTCTTTGCCTGCATTGATCATATCGGCATCAAGTTCGTCTTCGGTGGGGTAGCGGCCCATCCCCAGCAGCCCGTTTTCGGATTGCAGCATGACATCGATGCCATCCGGGATGTAGTTGGCGACCAGGGTGGGAATACCAATGCCCAGGTTGACGTAAAAACCATCTTGAAGTTCTTGAGCGACACGTTGAGCCATCTGTTCGCGCGTTAAAGCCATGGTAGTTTCCTCTTACTGAATCGTTAAATGAGAAGCGAGTGTTACGACGTTAGAAGCCGACGGCGTTTGAAACTGGCTAAGTTTGAAGCCGTGACGGGTTAACTGCGCACCGTGCGTTTCTCTATCCGCTTCTCAAACGTGCCTTGAATAATCCGATCCACATAGATACCTGGCGTGTGGATTTGGCTAGGTTCAAGCTCACCCGGCTCAACGATCTCTTCAACTTCCACCACGGTAATTTTCCCTGCCGTGGCGGCCATGGGGTTAAAATTTTGCGCCGTATGGCGATACATCACGTTGCCATAGCGATCTGCCTTCCAGCCTTTCACAATGGCGAAGTCACCTACGATGGCTTCTTCTAAAATACAGTGTCGCCCATTAAATTCGCGAACCTCTTTACCCTCACCAATCGGGGTGCCGTAGCCGGTGGCAGTGTAAAAGCGGGAATGCCAGCGCCACCTGCGCGCATTTTTTCCGCCAAGGTACCTTGAGGCGTTAATACCACCTCAATTTCATCGTTGAGCATTTGCTTCTCAAACAGGGCGTTTTCACCTACGTAAGAGGCCAGAATCTTACTGATTTGGCGATCTTCGAGCAGTATCCCCAAGCCAAAACCATCCACACCGCAGTTATTCGATACCACGGTAAGATCATTAACGCCGCGGCGTTTGATCTCGGCGATCAGGTTTTCTGGGATGCCGCAGAGTCCGAAGCCACCGGCGATGACGGTCATACCGCTCTCGATGCCTTCCATCGCCTCTTCGTAGGAAGCTACACGCTTATCGAATCCTGCCATTGTTGTGCCTCACATTGTTGTTGATGATCACTATTAGCGTAGATGAGCGCTGCCCAAAATACGCGAACTGACGCTAACGATAGTGTCAGTGTTGTGCGAGATGATATATTTGTTAAGTTTGTTTTTCTTATCAATTTATTTTTTAAACTTATAAAAGGTACTTTAATGACCGTCAAACAGCTGCGCGCCTTTCTGGCGGTCGCCCAATCCCTCAGCTTTACCCAAGCCTGCGAGCGCCTGCACCTATCCCAACCGGCGTTAAGTCTGGCGATTAAAGGCCTGGAGGAGTCCCTGGGTGGCAAATTGCTGATTCGCAGCACCCGTAGCGTCAGACTAACCCCTGAAGGCGAGTCGCTGCTACCGCTAGCCAAACATCTGCTGGCCCAGTGGGACAATACCGAGGAGCGTTTGCGCCAGCGCTTCACCCTCCAACTGGGGCGTCTCAGCGTGGCGGCAATGCCCGCCTTTGCCGGTAACTTACTCCCGGCGGCGCTGGTTAAATTTCGCCAACAGTACCCCAAAATCAACATTACCGTGCACGATGTCATCAATGAGGAGGTCACCGCCATGGTGCGCTCCCGACAGGTAGAGATGGGGATCGCTTTTTCGCCGGAGGGTACCGGCAGCCTGCTGTTTACGCCGCTGTTTGAAGACCATTTTGTGGCGGTTGTACCGCCTGACTCTCTGTTAACTCACTCCTCCCAGCTCGCCTGGTCAGCACTGCTCGACCACGACTTCATTACCCTTCAGCGCCCCTCCATGGTGCGACGCTTACTGGAACAGGAACTGGGTAAGCAGCATATGGCGCTAACGGTGGCCTTTGAGAGCCACCAGCTCTCCACCGTGGGTAGAATGGTAGCCGACGGCCTGGGCGTCAGCGCGGTGCCTTCCATGTGCATTCGCCAAATGCATGAAGTGGGCGCCCGCTGCATACCGCTAACGGCGCCCGCTATCTCCTGCCGAGTCGGCATCCTGACCCACCAGGAGCTCTCTGTCGCTGCCCATGCACTGCGCACCGTACTGCTTGATACCGTTCAAGCGCCCTCACTCTCCGACTAACACCAGACTAAGTTGATGAGATACACAGGGTTTCTGCTGGGCAGGGTGGCTAGGATCATTTAGCATTCAGTATTACGCTATGGGTTTGACGGTAAGGAAACGCGGTATGCCTATTTTTAAGGGGCTGGTTAGCGCACTGCTGCTAACGCTCAACACGCTGTTCTGGGGCGTACCTCTCATTCTGCTGACACTACTTAAAGTCATTGCCCCAGGGCAACGGCTCAGACAGTTGGTGCTGCGGGGCTGAATGGTGTCGCACTCAACTGGATAGGCGTTAATCTCTGGTGGATGCGCCACTGGCTCAAGCCGGTGCTACACGCCAGCGTCCCCGACCATTTGAGCCCGCAGCAGTGGTGGCTGGTGATATCCAACCACCGCAGTTGGACGGATATCTTTATGCTGTTGATGGCGTTGCATCGGCGTATCCCCATGCCACGCTTTTTCCTAAAACGTCAATTAATCTGGATTCCCATCGTAGGGCTGGCTTTTTGGGCCCTGGAATTTCCCTTCATGCGTCGTTTTAGCCGCGAACAAGTTGCCAAAAATCCTAAACTGGCCACCATTGACCGTATCGCTACCGAACGCATGTGTCACCAGGCGCGCCTCTCCCCATTGCGATCTTTAACTTTGTCGAGGGCACTCGCTTCTCGGTTGCCAAACGTGATGCCCAGCAGAGCCCCTACCGCCATTTATTACGCCCCAAAGCCGGCGGCATTGCCCAGGTACTTAGTCTGCTAGGCAACCAATTGGATGGTATCCTGGATGTAACGATCAGCTACGCTAATCCCTCGCCCACGTTTTGGGGCTTTTTGTGCGGCAGAGAGGCGCCCGTTACCTTGCAAATCCGGCAACTCAGCATTCCTGAGTGGATGTACGCATCAGATAACCACGAAGAAAAGCAGCATAAGGAACGCTTCCACACATGGATCAATGCACTCTGGTTGGAAAAGATGGCATGCTGGACAGCCGAACCGATCACGACTAGCTGGCTGGCTCACTGCTTGGCTGTTAGCGGGGCTACTCACCGGTTGCTCCAGCGCTCCTCCATCATCCCAGCGAGCGGCTGCGCCTAGCGCCAGCCAGATTAGCGGTGACTGGGTGCAAGTGCAGCGTGGCGATACGCTGGGTAAACTGGCGGCCCGAGCTAACGTGCCGCTGGAGCGTTTGGAGCGTTTTAACCCTGGTGTTAATGCGCGTCGCCTGGAAATTGGCCAGCGCCTGCTCATTCCCACTCAGCAGGAGCGGGCACCTTCCGGTGGCCCCTACCGCTACCAAATCCGTCCTGGCGATACGTTCTCGAGTATCGCCCGACACTTCTTGGCACCACCAGTGGCCGCATCCAGAGCGCCAACCCTAGCGCCTCTCCCACTAATTTGAGAATTGGCCAAATAGTCAGTCTACCGCTAAGTGGTTCAGCGACGCGCAGCTCATCGCAAGGTTCGGCAAGCAGCAGTGGTTCATCAAGCGCCAACAAGCCTGCTGCTACACCCACCAGTAGCGCGCCCAGTCAGGCACTGCCCTCTTCAGCCCGGCGCTGGCCCTGGCCGCTGGATGATTATCGCGTGGTTCGTCGCTTCGGGGCGGATAGCCGTGGCACTCTTCAGCCCATGCTGCTGGCTACTCAAGCCGGTGCCCAGGCTAAAGCCGTCGCCCCCGGTGAGGTGCGCTTTGCCGACGGTATGCGTCAGCTAGGTGAAGTGGTGATTGTGCACCATGCCGACAATCTGCAGACCGTGTACGCCCTTTGCGAGCGCATTTTGGTCGAGGTAGGCAAGCAGGTGAGCACCGGGGATCCGCTCTGCGAGGTAGGTCAAAGCAGTGCCACCCAGCGCTATGATCTGCTTTTGATCTGCGCCAAGGAGGCAAACCCATCGATCCCAAGCAGGTACTGCGCTAAAACAGTTGCTTGGTCATACTGTTCTTAATAAAACAGCGGCCCCCTACATAAGCGGGGGCCGCGGGACAGTGGTTACACCTTTATCCCCGGTAGTAGCCCGGTTTTACAAACGGCATGGGGGTCACCACCATGGGTAGCTGCTTACCGCGAACGACCGC
Source organism: Vreelandella olivaria (assembly GCA_004295565.1). Classification (GTDB taxonomy): domain Bacteria; phylum Pseudomonadota; class Gammaproteobacteria; order Pseudomonadales; family Halomonadaceae; genus Vreelandella; species Vreelandella olivaria. The sequence continues at coordinate 2,539,093 of AP019416.1, forward strand.
GAACACGGCACTTTGCGGCGCTTCCAGTTCGCGACTGACATACCCCATCGCCACCGGCTTACCCACACTTGGGCCAAAGCTGCCGGAGGTTACGCCGCCTATCTCGTTGCCCGCCTCATCCACCAGCGGCGCACCCTCGCGAACCGGCGCACGGCCTTCAGCCAATAGCCCAACGCGCTTGCGGGTGTGATCCTTGGCATCGACCTGATGAAGAATCACGTCAGCGCCAGGAAAACCGCCAGGCCGGTCACCATCACGGCGACGCGGCTTGCCTATTGCCCAGATCAGACCCGCTTCTACCGGGGTAGTTTGCTCATCCATATCGTGTCCGTATAGGCATAAACCCGCTTCCAAACGTAGCGAGTCACGCGCCCCCAGGCCAATCGCTTCGACTTCGGGCTCGGCCAACAAACGCTCGGCGAACGCTTCGCAGGCATCGGCTGCGACGGAAATCTCAAAACCATCTTCGCCTGTATAGCCGCTGCGGCTCACCCATACCTCCCTGGCCGGCAATGGTGAAGCGGGCATGCTGCATGAACACCAGCTCACAGGCTTCCGGGCAAAGCCGCTGCATCACCTCCCGCGCCTGGGGGCCCTGCAACGCCAGTAGGCCACGATCCAAAGGTTCAATCGTATGCGTTGAGGCCAAATTAAGCCGCAGGTGCGCCAAATCCTGATCTTTGCAGGCGGCGTTCACCACTAAATAGAAGTGATCCCCGCATTGACCACCATCAGGTCGTCAATAATGCCACCTTCGGGGTTGGTGAAAGCCCGTAACGCTGGGCGCCCTTTTCCAGGCCCACTAAATCAGCAGGTATCAGGGTTTCCAGCGCTTTGGCCACGTTGTCTCCAGAAACACTAATCTGCCCCATATGGGAGACATCAAACAGGCCACACTTTTGACGGGTGTGCTCATGCTCTTTTTGACCCCCAGCGGATATTGAACCGGCATATCGTAGCCAGCAAACGGCACCATTTTGGCGCCTAGCTTGAGATGTAGCGCATGCAGCGGCGTTTGTTTTAATTCGGACATGGGGCTTTCCTCACTTAAAAATTATTCACTTATAAATGCTTTACTTAAAAGAGACGGGAAGCCACTGCTTAAGTGTCTTCCCGACTCTACTGTCATTCACGTTTTGTCTTCACCTACAGCGCCTTTTAACGCGCTAAGGATACTATTGGTCGTGATCCAGCTCTTCACCCGGCAATACGTCTTTGCCGTCGAAATAGTCCTTGGTTAGTTTAAAGACTACCGGCGAAAGCAGTGCCAAGGCAATCAGGTTCGGGATCGCCATCATAGCGTTGAAGGTATCTGCCATGAGCCAGATAAAGCCCAGTTGAGCGATAGCACCCAGGGGGATGGCCAGTACGAACAGCACCCGATAGATCATAATTGAGCGCGTGCCAAACAGGAACTGGCAGCACTTCTCGCCGTAAAATGACCAGCCGAGGATGGTGGTAAAGGCAAAACCGCCAACGCAACAGCAACGATCTGATTGCCAAAGCCAGGCAGCGCAGCGTCAAACGAAAAGCGCGGTCAGCGATGCCCCGCTTCACCCTCCTGCCAAACCGTTGAAGTCAAAATCACCAGCGCGGTAATCGTGCACACAATAATGGTATCGATAAAGGTGCCCAGCATCGCAATTAAGCCCTGGCGCACCGGGTTTTTGGTTTTTGCCGCTGCGTGTGCGATAGGTGCACTACCCAAACCCGCTTCGTTGGAGAAGATCCCGCGAGCCACACCAAAACGAATCGCCGCCATGACGGCGGCACCTGCGAAACCACCTGCAGCCGCCATGGGGTTAAAGGCGTAGTAGAAGATCAAACCAAAGGCTTCACCGATCTGCCCGGCATTGACGATCAATACCAACACGCCAGCGACTACATAGGCAATGCCCATAATCGGCACCAACTTGCCCGCCACTTTAGCAATACGCTTGATACCGCCCAGAATCACCGCACCAGCCAGCACCATGATGACCACACCCGTGAGCCAGTGCGGCACGCCGAAGGTGGCGTCCATGGCGTCAGCAACGGAGTTGGACTGGACGGTATTGCCGATGCCGAAGGCTGCGACAGCGCCAAAAACGAGAACAGACCGCCTAACCATAACCACTTTTTACCCAGGCCATTCTTGATGTAAAACATCGGCCCGCCCACGTGATAACCGGTACTGTCAGTTTCACGATAACGTACGGCCAGCACCGCTTCGGAAAACTTAGTGGCCATCCCCACCAGTGCGGTAATCCACATCCAAAACACCGCGCCGGATTCACCTAACGCGATGGCCGTGGCGACACCGGCAATATTACCGGTGCCGATGGTCGCAGAGAGTGCGGTCATCAAGGCATCAAAAGGCGATATTTCCCCTTCATCACCCTCTTTGGCAGTTGCTGCTTTACCCACCCCAGGCTTCGCATCACGCCCGGCCCACATTAGCCTGAAACCCATGCCGAGCTTTCTAATCGGCATCAGTTTCAAGCCAAGCTGCAGGTAAATCCCCACACCGAGTAGCAGAATCAACATGACGGGCCCCCAGACCACGCCGTTGATTGCCCCTAAGAGGCTAGTTAATGCTTCCATGTTCATTTCCTCGCTTTGTTGGTATGCAATGGTGGTGTGTATTGTTGATTGGCTACCATATAGTGGTTATTTGCGACGTCGCTATGGCTGGTTAGCATAGGATGTAAACGTTTTACACCATAAACTTAGCAAGCATCTAGGGTGATGTCGCTTGCGCATAGAGGATACCGCTTTTTCATAATCCGACTTCTGCCTCCAGGCGAAAAACTAACTGGACAGATAACGCTACCCAGCACGCTATGGAGCAACGAAGAAATTTGTTTCCGATTGGAAACACGTTAACATGCTGGTTTATTCGCTCGACCCGCCCTAGCCACTATTCGCCAAGGCGAGCGACAAACGCTAGTATGCTCGGGCCCAGTAAACTGTTTCATATAGGAAAACATCATGAGCAATCTTCCTGCCAATCTCCGTTACGCTGAAAGCCACGAGTGGGTGCTTGATAATCAAGACGGCACCGTGACCGTGGGCATTACTGATCACGCCCAGCAGGCGTTAGGTGATGTCGTGTTCGTTGAACTGCCTGAAGTAGGTACCGCGCTGAGCAAAGGCCAGGAGTTTGGGGTTATCGAATCGGTCAAAGCCGCTTCTGATCTCTACTCGCCGGTGGTTGGCGAAGTCATTGAGGTGAATGACGCCCTTGAAGACGCCCCCGAAACGGTCAATGAAGCGCCTTACGAAGGTGGCTGGATTATGAAAGTGCGCTTAGACGGCGACGCCCTTGACGGCCTGCTGGATGCCGACGCCTATCAAGCAACGCTAAGCGCCGACGACTAAGTCATTTAGTCGCATTAAATAGCAGGGCCTGTCGTTAATTTTGGCGGCTCTGCGCTTATCGCCCTGCACGGTTCTCTCTTAACGTCCGGAATCTTCTTCATGTCTCTTGAAACACGCCGTCTGGCCGAGCTGGCCGATCACGATGCTTTTATCAAACGTCATAATGGTCCAAGTCAAGATGACGTGGCCACCATGTTAAAAGCGCTCAACATGCAGCACATGGAAGATCTGATTGAACAGACCGTGCCGAGCGATATCCGTCTTGGCCGTGAGCTAGCGCTTGATGAACCGCGCAGCGAGTCAGAGGCGTTAGAGTACCTAGCTCAGCTAGCGCGGCAAAACCGCGTGACTAAAAGCTATATTGGCCAGGGCTACTACGGCACCCATATGCCCGCGGTGATTCAGCGCAACGTACTGGAAAACCCGGGCTGGTATACCGCCTATACCCCCTACCAGCCAGAGATCTCTCAAGGCCGCCTGGAAGGCCTGCTGAACTTCCAACAAGTGGTGATGGATCTAACCGGTATGGAGCTGGCCAATGCGTCGCTGCTTGACGAAGCCACCGCCGCCGCCGAAGCCATGGCGCTGTGTAAGCGCGGCAACAAGAGAAGCAAATCCAACGTCTTCTTCGTCGCCGACGACGTTTTCCCACAAACGCTGGACGTGGTTAAAACCCGCGCCGAGTTCTTTGGCTTTGACTTGATCACCGGGCCTGCGGAGGAGCTAGCCAGCCACGATGTCTTTGGGGCCCTAGTCCAGTACCCCTCCGCCAGTGGTGAAGTGCGCGACCTGGCACCGCTATTAAGCGCCGCGGCTGAACGCAATATCATGACCTGTGTCGCCAGCGATCTTTTGAGCCTGGTGCTGCTTAAAGAACCCGGCCAACTCGGTGCGGACATTGTGGTGGGCAACTCCCAGCGCTTTGGCGTGCCAATGGGCTTTGGTGGCCCTCACGCGGCGTTCTTTGCTACATCCGACAAGCTCAAGCGCTCGATCCCTGGGCGTATCATCGGCGTCTCCAAAGATAGCCGTGGTAATACGGCGCTGCGCATGGCGATGCAGACCCGCGAGCAGCATATCCGCCGCGAGAAAGCGACCTCGAACATCTGTACTGCCCAGGCGCTTCTGGCCAACATCGCAGGCTTTTACGCCACCTATCACGGCGCTGAAGGGCTGCGCAAAATTGCCGGTCGTGTTCACCGCTTGGCGACTCTGCTCGCCGAGGGCCTCAAGCAGGCAGGCATAACGCTTGCTCATGACAGCTGGTTTGATACGCTGCGCTTGACTGGCGTCGATGCAGGTAAGATCCATGGCCGCGCCATGACTCACGATATTAATCTGCACTACTTCGCCAATGGCGATGTGGGTATCAGCCTGGATGAAACCACCACCGCGCACGATGTAGGCACCTTGTTTGACGTTCTACTGGGCGATGAGCACGGCCTTGCCGTTGCAGTACTCGACGAGCAGGTGGTGGCTAACGGTGCTTCCGGCATTCCCGCGGTCTGCCAGCGCGAAAGCGACTTTTGAGCCATCCCACCTTTAACCGCTACCGCAGCGAAACCGAAATGCTGCGCTACTTAAAGCGTCTTGAGAATAAGGATCTGTCGCTGGCTCATGCGATGATTCCGCTCGGCTCCTGCACCATGAAGCTTAACGCCACCAGCGAAATGATCCCGGTCTCCTGGCCCTCGTTTGCGCATCTGCACCCCTTTGCGCCCCGCGACCAGGTGGCTGGCTATCATCAGATGATCGACGAACTCTCTGCCTTCCTGGTCGAAGTCACTGGCTACGATCACCTCTCGATGCAACCCAACTCCGGTGCTCAGGGGGGAATACGCAGGCCTTGTGGCGATTCGTCGCTATCAGGCGGCCCAGGGTGAAGGCCATCGCGATGTCTGCCTGATCCCAAGCTCTGCCCACGGCACCAACCCGGCCTCGGCAGCCATGGTGCAGATGAAAGTGGTGGTGGTCGAGTGTGACCAAAACGGCAATATCGATATCGCTGATCTACGCGCTAAAGCCGAGCAGCATAGCGATAAGCTCTCCGCCATCATGCTGACCTACCCGTCTACCCACGGGGTGTTTGAAACCAGCGTGCGCGAAGCGTGCAAGATCGTTCACGATAACGGCGGTCAGGTGTATATCGACGGCGCCAATATGAACGCCCAGGTAGGGTTAACCCGCCCCGGCGATTTTGGCGGCGATGTCTCTCACCTCAACCTGCACAAAACGTTCTGTATTCCCCACGGCGGCGGCGGCCCGGGCATGGGCCCAATTGGCGTTAAAGCCCACCTCGCGCCCTACGTTTCCAACCACGTGGTAACGCCGATCAACGGCGTTAACGCGGATAGCGGCGCAGTGTCCGCGGCGGCGTTTGGCAGTGCTTCAATCCTGCCTATCTCCTGGGCCTACATTAAGATGATGGGTGCCCGCGGGCTGCGGGAAGCCACCGAGCTAGCCATTCTAAACGCCAACTACATTGCCAAGCGTTTGGAAGCGTCCTTTCCGATTCTCTACCGCGGGCAGCATGGCACCGTTGCCCACGAATGCATTATTGATATACGCCCGCTCAAAGCGGCCTCGGGGATTAGCGAGGAGGATATTGCCAAACGCCTGATGGATTACGGTTTCCACGCACCGACCATGTCGTTCCCGGTGCCAGGCACGCTGATGATCGAGCCGACCGAGTCGGAGTCGCTGTATGAAATCGACCGCTTCTGCGATGCGATGATTGCGATTCGTGACGAGATTGCCCGGGTAGAGAGCGGCGAATGGCCACTGGATAACAATCCGCTGGTCAATGCACCCCATACCCAGGCGGATCTAATGGATAGCGACTGGCAGCGGCCTTATGACCGCCAGTTGGCCGCCTTCCCAACCGCAGCGGTTCAAGCCGCGAAATACTGGCCCGCCGTTAACCGCGTCGATAACGTGTTTGGCGATCGGCAGTTAATCTGCTCCTGCCCCAGCATCGATGAGTACCGTGACTAACGGCATCGCTGGCAAGATGTGAAGCGATAGCGCTTTAAGCAAGGAGTGCTTTAAGTAACCAGAACGCCCTTGGTGTCTTAACTAGACGGCACCAGGGGCGTTTTTTTCTGTAGACGCTGAGCATGAAAGCCGTCTAACAGCTTCTCGTAACGCTTGGGCAGCACAGAATCGCGGCGGCGCAGCAAATAGAGCACTTCATTAACCGCATTGGGCAGGTTCAACGCTTTTACCTGGCGCTGCCAAGGCGAGGTTTCCAATACCAGTCGCGACACCACGCTAAAGCCCAACCCCTGGCCACCGCATCCAGCACCATGCTGACTTCATTGGTAAAACCTTGATGGCGGAAATGGGTCATCGAGCGGAACTCGTCGGGGTAATTGGCTCGCAGCAGCGCATTGGCGTGGTTAATGCCGTCGTAATAGTTGAGAAAGCCGATGCCCATTAAATCTGACAGCGTGCTGCCCGCAAAATCAGCAGGCACCACCAGGCAGAGCGGCTCTTCATGCCAAATGCTGCAATTAAGCTCAGGGTGACGCATTGCCTCGGTGACTATCCCGATGTCATAACGCCCTTCAAGCAGGTCATTAACGATTTCGTGGTTGAACGCAAAGCTGTAATTGACCGTTAAATTGGGGTGCATCTGCTGCTGCCCCAATATATACGGATAGAACATCAGACCAACGCTACCCGGCGAGGCAATGCGACAGTCACCGCTATCCAAAGAGTCATCGTCCAGCCCGTGACGGAACTGCTCATGCTCAGCAAATAACTTTAAAGCGTAGTCGTAAGCACGCCGCCCCGATTCGGTTAATGTAAAGCTACGGCCTTTACGCTCTAACAGCGCTTTATTTAAATAGTCCTCTAACTTGCGGACATGCTGGCTTACCCCCGGTTGGGTCATCTCTAAACGTTGCGCCGTGCGGGTAAAGCTGCCTGTTTCAACAAGCGTAATAAAGGTACGAAAATAGTGGGCATTGAACATAGTAAAGCGCCATGGTCTTGGGTAACGGTCTTTAGCCGCTCTCGATGAGAACACGCTTTAGGCAATCGCTTAGTCAGTCACTCAAATCAGTAAACAAAAGCGCTATTGCCGCCGTCCTGTAAAATATGCTTCATAATAGCACAGCCGGGCGGGCCAGCTGCTGCGCTGTACCCGCCGCTTGGGCGTGGTAGTATGCCAAGAGACATCAAACGATTAGGGACAGCCCCGCTAATGACCGAAAACGTTCAACCTCGCGCCACCCTTTCCAGCATTATTTCCCCGAAGGAAGCCTCGAAGTCCTCTCTCAGCATGAAGTCAACCGACTGCATAAAACGTCTCAAAGCGGTCTACACGATCTACTTCGGCGCTGTGCGTTGGCAGTGCTCAATTGCGGCAATCCCAGCGATGACAGCCTGGCGATTTTAGAAGCCTATAAAGATTTCGATATTGAAGTGCTGCAGCAAGACCGCGGCATTCGCTTAAAGCTAACCAACGCCCCCGCCGAAGCCTTTGTTGATGGCCGCATGATTCGCGGTATCCGTGAACATCTATCCTCGATCATTCGCGATATTGTTTACGTTTACAACGAGATTCAGCACCACAACCGTTTTGATCTGAGTACGGGAGAAGGGACTACCAATGCGGTCTTCCATATTCTACGCAAAGCGGGAACATTAAAACCCGGCCGTGACCCTAGCCTGGTGGTGTGCTGGGGTGGACACTCTATCTCCCGGGAAGAGTATGAATATACCAAAGATGTGGGCTACCACTTAGGCCTGCGCGACTTGGATATTTGTACCGGTTGTGGCCCTGGGGCTATGAAAGGCCCCATGAAAGGCGCCAACGTGGCCCATGCCAAACAGCGGCGTAAAGAGGGCCGCTATTTGGGTATTTCAGAGCCTGGCATTATCGCCGCCGAAGCGCCTAACCCCATTGTCAATGAACTGGTGGTCATGCCAGATATTGAAAAACGCTTGGAAGCCTTTGTACGCCTAGGCCATGGCATTATCGTTTTCCCTGGCGGCGTAGGCACGGCAGAAGAGATTCTCTATCTGCTGGGCATTCTCCTGCACCCCAGTAACAAAGAGATTCCTTTCCCGTTAATTTTCACCGGCCCGGCTAATTCTGCGGCCTACTTTCAGAAAATTGATGAGTTCCTGGTCTATACTCTTGGTGAAGGTATCCGCCGCTACTACACCATCATTACCGGCGACCCGGTATCGGTGGCGCGCACCATGCGCCAGGGTATCGATGAGATCGCTGAATTCCGACGCACCCACCAGGATGCTTTCTACTACAACTGGCGGCTGACCATTGCTCGGGACTTCCAGGCCACCTTTGAGCCGACGCACGAAGCAATGCGCTCGCTGGCCCTGCATCGTCAACAACCCACCCATGAGCTTGCCGCCAATCTACGCCGCGCCTTCTCCGGGATCGTCGCGGGCAATGTCAAAGAGGCTGGCATTCGAGCCATTGAAGCCCATGGCCCCTTTGTACTGACCGCAGAGCCCGAGCTAATGCAGCGTCTTGACGAACTGCTTACCTCGTTTGTCGCCCAAGGGCGCATGAAACTCGACGGTCAACACTATGTGCCCTGCTATGTGTTGAAATAACAGCGCTCAATCCTGAATGGAATCAATACGCACAGCTGCCGGTTGAGCGGCGGCTGTACGCTAAAAGGGCCGGGTCGCCTTATGCTGGTAATTGCGTTTATAGCGCTACTCGTCGCAGGTATCGTCAAAGGCGCCATCGGTTCAGGCGTCCCGGTTATTGTCGTACCCATTCTCACCATGCTATACGACGTTCAACTCGCTATCGCCCTACTAGTCGCACCTAACCTGTTTAGTAATGCCTTACAGGTTTGGCAATATCGACGCCACTTATTACCCTTGCGTTTCTTGGCAGCGTTCTCCATTGCTGGCGGGTTAGGCATTGTGCTGGGCACTTGGGGATTAGTGGTGTTATCTCCCGAAATATTGTCCCTGGGTGTCGCGGGGGTGATCGTGCTTTACCTGATCATCAAAGTGATGAAACGACGCATTGCCCTGCCTTTTAACATCGCAGCGCGACTAGCAATTCCCATTGGTCTACTGGCAGGCGTGCTTCAAGGCGCGGCAGGCATGTCGGCGCCAGCGTCGGTGACGTTTCTCAATGCAATGCAGCTGAAACGAAACGTATTTATTGGCTCCATCTCGGTTTTCTTCGTCGCCATTACCATTGTTCAAATACCGGCGCTTTTAAACGCAGGTATTTTAACCCTGGAGCGCTTTCTGTTTAGCATCCTTGCCCTTGTGGTGATACTCGCCGCCATGCCGCTCGGCGCCCGCCTGGGTAACCGACTACCCCACCGCTGGTTCGATAATTTGGTTATGCTGCTGCTAGCCAGTATTGCCGGTAAAATTTTTATCGATACGCTGATGGCTGGCTAGCTCCACGTAGGGCTTTCTCTCCGCTTTATTTCTTACTGCAACTCAACAGGGTTGGGAACCAAGTCAGGTAAAAGTGGCCAGAATAGCTACACTGAGTGGGCATTACCTCACTATTGACCTTGAAAGGAACTCAACATGTCGATGATTAACCAGCTAAAAGATGTCAAAACCAAAGATTTCGCCAAGCACTGCTATGAAAGCAGCAGCGTCGATAAACTGCGCGAGGCGTCGGAAGGCAGCGCCGATCAGTCAGAAATGGAGCATTGGGGGTTAACCGAAGGGCAGTGGGAAGAGGCCATTGTTGCCGCCCTCGCCGACCATGAAGCCAAAGAGTAAGTATCCCCCTTTGGCACAAAGATCATTGATAGAGACACGTGCGCCCTAGCGGATAACCGCCAGGGCGTTTTGGTTTTCCAGCGCTTACTCGATACACGGCTTACTCCACACGAGAAAGCAATGCCGCCATACTCCTTCTGCAGTTGCTCAAGCCTGGTCAGTTCGTGTTCCGATAGCTCGGGCGAGTCCCATAATGGCTGTTCATCAAGATCTTTCAGTCCTTCCAAGGTGACCGTCAATTCTGCATCACTGGGTATTTGAGCATTTCCCCATGGGCCGAAGCGATTAGGCGCAAGGCTCCACTCCAGTGTCTCTCCTGGCTCGATGCCATCAGGTATAACGTAGTAAAACGTTTCGTCTACCCATGTTATTGAGCTATCAGCGCTAGCCACAACGCCCCTCAAAAGCAGCTCTGAAATGGCCTGATCCGTGCCATTGGTCACTTCAAGATCAATCACAGGTTCCGGAGCGCCATAGGGGCTTGCGTCAATGTAGTAGCGGGCGCTATCAATAGTAAACCGCGCTAACTGCTGCTGGTCATTGGCCGCTTTTGCACGCTTCTCTTCCAGTCGCTTTAAGGTGCGAATAGCCTGCTCGCGTTCCCATGACCGGCGCTCGCGCAGAATCTGGTCGGCACGCTGGATCACCTGATCCCCCGTTAACCCATGCATTTGCGCATTAGCGGTTTCGGCGATCTCAGCGGCATTCATGCGGTCAGGGTTGAGAATATCGATACCGCTAAACGATGTCGACGTGGCGATGATGATCAACCCTTGATCAAACTCATCGCGCTTATAGGTGGGCAAGGAGTTACGCACTTTCTCAACCGAGACAACCGACGCCGGCATGGAACTAGTATCAATTTTGGGATCTGAACAACCCGCTATCATGAGTACTGATAGTGATATTGCAGACAGCCTTAGCAGGCTCCACATACACTCACCTCAAAGCAAGCAGATAAAAATTGCAGAGGAGCTTAACGGAAAGCGCAATTAACCACTACCCCTGGCGGTATACAGCTAGGTTGTTAAGAACGTTGACCGAATCGTATTAACCACCGGTTGCGTTCATAAACCTCACTATTTGAACATCCCCATCCGTGGTGAAGTGGTGCCGCTCTGGTTTTCTCTTCATTGCCGTCACAATGCTGGTTTTAAGCCGCTGGGTATCCCCCGGGTAACGGCGCATGACGGCGCGCAAATCGACAGAATGCTCATTACCCAGGCACAGAAGCAGCCGCCCTTCCGCGGTTACCCGAACACGATTACAGGCGCCACAGAAATTGTGGCTATGGGGAAATAAAGCCAATGCGCGACTGGCTGTCCGCCATGCGGTAATAACGGGATGGCCCCAGGGTGGTCTCAGTGGTGGGTAAGAGTGGATAATGATTCGCGATAATCTCCCGAACCTTATCGGTAGAGAGAAAGGTTTCACCACGGTTATGCTCACTTATAGCGCCCAGCGGCATCTCCTCGATAAAGCTGATATCGACTTGTTCATCCCGGGCAAAGTTTACCAAGTCGAGAATTTCGTCGTCATTGCGCCCTTTAAGCAGTACGGCGTTGAGCTTAATCGACTGAAAGCCAGCGCGACGCGCTGCACGGATACCCGCGACCACCTGATCAAGATCCCCCGTCCGGGTTAATGCTTTAAAGCGTTCGGGCTTGAGCGAGTCGAGGCTGATATTGAGTCGATCCAGCCCGCCTTGTCGCAAGGCGCTGGCATGTTTGACCAGCCCTGAGCCGTTGGTGGTCATCGCCAGCTCGCCCAGGCCTGCCAATTTACCGAGTTTTTCCACTAGCGTTAGTACCCCCTGGCGTACTAACGGCTCCCCGCCGGTTAGGCGGATTTTCTCTACGCCCAACTCGACGAATGCCTGCGACAGCGTCGCTATCTCCTCAAGGGTAAGGAGTTGGGCGCGCGGCAGAAAGGTCATCTCCTCAGCCATACAATACACACAGCGAAAATCACAACGATCAGTCACCGATATGCGCAGGTAACGCACCGTCCGGCCAAACCCATCGACTAGTGCACTCATCCCACGGGCTCCTCTTGGGTACTGGCATTAACGGGCAGCCGGGCAATGAGTCCTTTCACCTCTGCGGTAACCTCAGTGATTGTTTGCTCATCATAAAACTGGCCCCGCCGCTTACGCAGGCCGTTTTCATATAGCTTTACGTGCTCTGTGGGTATCACATCCACTTTGGCAAGACAGTGGCTGGCGCAGTGCATCTGGCACCCGTCAATGGCTACGATAGGCCGCCCGGAGCGGGCAATGCGCACCAGACCGGGCACACCACCGCCCACACCGGCAATGCAGGACATTTCTGCCTCTCCTGCATGATCCAGGCGCAGGGCAACGCTATTGGCAAGTTGTGCCACATCAGAGCAGCCAGAGCAGGCATAAATCAGTGTGCGAGGTTTGTGATGTAAAGACATACCCTCTCCTATGAAAAGCAAACAGCATCAGCAGCCCCAATGAGTATAAAAATTCAAGCGGCGAACTGATTAATGGGGTAGTAGTGGTAGGCGCTCCCTTCTGCTACGTCTGTTTCGGGATTAATCATTAAATAGCCATCGGCTTGGCTAGCCGCGCTGAGCATATGCGAGCCCTGCCCACCCGCTAACTGCGCCACGGGATTCCCTTTTGACCAATCAAGCGCCACTCTTAACAGTTCGCAGCGCCCCCGTGGGCCGCGCTGAGCAAAGCCGGCTTTTACCGGATAACGCTGAAGTGCTGCTACTGTTTTGCCTTGCAGGGCATGAATAAACGCCAGCGCCAGCAGTTGCCAGCCCACTAGCGAAGCCACGGGATTGCCCGGCAGGGCAATTAACGGTGTGGAAGAGGAAGGATCCGCACCTAGATAACCGAACGCAAAGGCTTCCCTGGCTTCATGGCGACCCCATGAAAATGTAGCCCACCGCGCTCTTCTATTACCGGTCGAACGTGATCCTCCTCGCCTACCGAAACGCCTCCAGTGCACATCACCACATCCGCAGCGGCTTGGGCGTGTTCAAAGGCCTGATGCAGTGACTGCGGTGAATCCGCGATGACGCCCAGATCCAGCACATCGCACTGCGCTTGTGCTAGCAGTACGTTAAGCATGGCGCGATTGCTGTCGTATACCTGCCCCGGTGATCGGACAGTACCGGGAGCAATTAGCTCATCACCGGTTGAGAGGAGCGCCACCCGTAGGCGCCGTTTGACGGTAACCGTGTTGATTCCATGACTTGCCAGCAGCGCAATGGAGGCGGCATCAAGAGCCTCACCTGCAGCAAGTAACGGGGTTCCCACGCGGGTCTCCTCGCCCTGGCGGCGAATATTAGCGCCTACCACCAGGTTACCTTCAAGATGGATATGCCCACGCTGATCAAGGGTAACCCGCTCTTGAGGTACGACAATATCTGCCCCCTTGGGCACCGGTGCGCCGGTAAAAATACGCGCGCAGCCTCCTTCCGGTAGCAGCATGACGCCTGCGCCAGCGGGGTACGCGCTGGAGAATGGGCAAGCCCGCGCCGCGAGGTGCCGCTTGGTAATCCGCCAGACGCAGCGCATAACCATCCATGGCGCTATTGTCCACACCTGGCATATCGAGAGGTGCGACCTGCGTTTCTGCCAGCACTCGCCCCGCCGATTGTTCTAGGGTGATGATTTCTACTGCATTAATGGGCATGGCAGCGTCGATAAGCCGTTGGCGTGCATCAAACAGATCTAACAAGCCGGGCGTGACTATTTCTGCGCAGTGACAGTTCATAAGGGTTCCAGATCACTGGTAAAGCTCGCTGCATGGCGTCCGCTGCACGGAGTCACTGAAGGGAGTACCATGGCGGCAAAGTTACAGGGGCGAGTGCGGGCGTCCAATTGCAAAGAGATAATTCTGTCCCACGCTAAGGCGCATCCCTTAGGCGAGCCAGGCATTGCAAACACCATCGTTTGATTGGCCAGCCCTGCCACGGCACGAGACTGGATCGTCGCCGTGCCGATTGTCTTCAGGGAGTAGTGCCGAAACAGCTCGCCATACCCCTCAATCGCCTTGTCGAACAGCGGTATCAGCGCTTCGGGAGTCGTATCCCGGGCGGTAAAACCAGTGCCGCCATTAACCAGAATCGCGTGGATATCTGTTCGCGCAATCCACTCCGAGACCACGGCGCGAACCTGGTAGGTATCATCGACAACGATACGTCTCTCCACCAGGACATGGCCGCTTTCATTCAGACGTTTAACCAGCAGGTCACCGCTGCCATCTTCATCGAATCCACGCGTATCGGAAACCGTTAGCACCGCGATGCCAAGCGGAGTGAAAAGTGCATCTACAGGAACATGGGACATCAAACCTCTCCTCTTAGCCTTACTGTTGCATCAAGCTATTGCATCAAACTGCCGCCCGCATCGTCGTCCAGTACAATGCCTTCGACGCCTATATCGCTCTCTAACGCCAGTAAATAGTGGCGCAACGCCCGTCGAGTCGCCTGCTCCCGGAGGCTATGGCGCACTCGGTCAATAACTTGATCGAAAGGTAACGCCCTACCTTCTCGCCGTTGGTCAATACTCACCACATGCCAACCATAGCGAGACGCCAAGGGTCGCTGCTGAAGGCCTTCGGGCAAGTGCTGCAAAGCGCGATCCAACTCTGGAACGGTCTGCCCTGGCACCAGCCATCCCAAGTCCCCATCCAGCTCTTTTGAAGGGCACGCGGAGTGGTGTTGAGCAAATTCGGCAAACCGTTCGGGTATTTGATTAAGCTGTTCGAGTAGCTCTTCACCAAGCTGGTACGCTTCATCACGGCCCAGGGAGTCATCGGGTGCGGCCGCAAGCAGGATATGCCGAACGCGTAACTGGCTCGGTTCGCTGAAGCGCTCACGGTGGGTGTCAAAAAGCGACGGCAGTCTTCCTCTACCGGCTCAGGCACCTCGAGTTCCTGTTCGAGCAAGGCAGCAATCGCCGCATCTTCCTCTGCTTCGCTAACTTCCTGTGTCGATAGTAAGCCCAGGACGCTAGCCCGCTGGCGCAGCAGCTCTCTGACCACCAACGCACGGGCTGCCTGAAGCTGGGCCTCCCCGCCGTTTCGGCGGGGTGGTACTACATCTCCAACGCAATCGTTTCCTCATCGATACTGGCGTCGCCGACACGTACCGGAGGCGGGGCGACACCCCTGGTAGCTGTTCGATATCAATCATCTGCATGTTATTTCTCCTCTAGGCTTGGCAGAGCACAAACAAGCTAGTGTTTAGCTACGACGGCGGACAAGCTGATAACGACGAGTCACATAGCCGAACGGCGCGCTCCACACATGCACCAGCCGCGAAAACGGGAACAGCAGGATGATGGTCAGACCGATAAAGATATGCAGTTTGTAGATCCACGACACTTCCTGCATGTAGTCCGCCGCACCGCCGCTGAAGAAGACAATCGACTGCGCCCAGCTGGAGAGGGTCAGCATCATCTCGCCGTCCATATGGCCCAGCGAGAAGATGATGGTCACCATGCCCAGGCACGCCTGTATGACGATCAAGCCCAGGATCAAGGTATCCATCATGCTCGACGACGCCTTTACGCGTGGATTGGCCAGACGACGATAGAGCAACATGGCGCCGCCCACCACGCACATGGCACCGGCAATACCGCCCACCACGATAGCCACTAGCTGTTTAGTGCCGGCGTGCAGGAACGGTTCATAAACCCAGTGCGGTGTGAGCATGCCCACCAGGTGACCGAAGAAAATCACGATAATACCGATATGGAACAGGTTGCTGCCCAGGCGCATGTTCTTGGATGACAGCATCTGGCTGGAGCCGGTCTTCCAGGTGTACTGACCATGATCGAAACGGAGCAGACTACCCAGCAGGAACACCGTGCCGGCAAGGTAGGGGTAGTAACCGTAGATAAGATGGGTTAAGTAGTGCGCAATCGCGTCATTCATAGCGGTTCTCCTATTAACGATTGGCAGAAGGGGTTGGCGAGGTGGCCGTCATAATGCGAACAGCCTCGCTCTTAACGGAATTTTTACGCTCAGCAAGACGGCGGCCTTCAGCAGACTGCAGCGCGCAATCCTCGTCAGAGGTCGCCGAGAAGCGCACCGCTTCTTCTTCCCATACGGCATCCAACGCTTCCGGGGTGTTATCAGGCGCCTCTTTTTTTGACCTGGGGCCGATGCTCTTCGACATCGCCTTCGGCGCCGATTAACGCCAATAGTGACAGCGGCACCAGGGCGTGATCCGCTCCCCGCTCCTCCAGCCGCGCGGTCAGCAGCGCCAGGATATGGCGTATCTCCCCCAGCCAGCGGCCGATCTCGGCTTCATCGCACATTGAAAGGTACTCAAGGAACACCGGCAGATGATCAGGCAGTTCCCGGGCATCCAGCTCGAAACCGGCAGCGCTGTATTCAGCCATTAAATCCACCATGGCCTGACCACGATCACGGGATTCGCCGTGAACGTGCTCGAATAGCAGCAGCGAGGTAGCGCGCCCCTTGTCGAACATGGCGACATACTCGGCCTGCAGTTCAAGCAACTCGCCCTCATGAAGACGCTGACACCACGCCATCAGTGATGCCTTAAGAGCCGCCCCCAGGCGGCGCTCGGCATTGAGAATTTCGATGAGCTCGCCGCAGGCATCCTGCAGTTCCTGGGTCGGATAATCGAGCAGACGGGCCAGCACGCGCAGGCTGCGCATGCCCTGTAGCGGCTCAAACGGCTGCTCTACCTGGGTCGATGAGACAGGCGCTTGGATAGCGGCTTCAGTCATGACGAGACTCCTCAAGTTGCGGCTGCGGGTCGAAGACCTCTACCGGTTTTACCAACACGCTGGTCTGCTTACGGCCATTGAACAGATTGGGTTCGCTCTCACCGTGGCAGCCATCACCAAAGGTAAAGCCACATCCACCCCGTTCGGGGAAGGCTTCGGTGGCCATTTCCCGATGGCTGGTGGGGATCACAAAACGATCCTCATAGTTGGCAATGGCCAGGTAGCGATACATCTCCTCTACCTGGGCGACGCTCAACCCCACCGCATCAAGCACTTCGGCATTGGGGGCACCCTCCACGTGCTTGCCGCGCATATAGACCCGCATGGCCATTAGGCGCTTGAGTGCCAACACCACAGGCTCCTCTTCGCCAGCGGTCAGCAGGTTGGCCAAGTACTTCACCGGGATACGCAGTGATTCGATCTTGGGCAGGATGCCGTCGAACTCCACGTGGCCTGCCTCGGCGGCGGACTGAATCGGCGAAAGCGGCGGCACATACCACACCATTGGCAGCGTGCGGTATTCCGGGTGCAGCGGTAGCGCCAGCCCCAGTCGATCGCCATCTTGTAAACCGGTGATGCCTGGGCGGCTTTGATAACGTTTTCCTGAATACCATCCCGTCTGGCCTGGGCAATCACTTCCGGATCGTTGGGATCGAGGAAGATTTCGCACTGGCGATGGTAGAGGTCACGCTCATCCGGCGAGCTTGCCACTTCTTCAATGCGGTCAGCGTCATAGAGCAGAACACCGAGATAGCGAATGCGGCCCACACAGGTCTCGGAGCAAATAGTTGGCTGGCCGGCCTCAATACGTGGGTAACAGAAGATGCACTTCTCGGACTTACCGCTTTTCCAGTTGTAGTAGATCTTCTTGTAGGGGCAGCCGGAGATACACATCCGCCAGCCGCGGCACTTGTCCTGGTCGATTAGAACGATGCCATCCTCTTCCCGCTTGTAGATCGCACCGCTGGGGCAGGCCGCCACGCAGGTGGGGTTCAAGCAGTGCTCGCACAGGCGCGGCAGATACATCATGAAGGTGTTTTCGAACTGACCGTAAATATCCGCCTGCACCTTGTCGAAGTTGGCGTCTTTGCGCCGCTTGGCGAACTCGGTGCCGAGGATTTCCTCCCAGTTGGGGCCCCATTCGATCTTTTTCATGCGCTGGCCGGAAATCAGCGAGCGCGGGCGTGCCACCGGCTGGTGTTCACCGATTTTGGCGGTATGCAGATGTTGGTAGTCGAATGTGTATGGCTCATAGTAGTCGTCCATCTCGGGCAGGTCGGGGTTGGCGAAGATATTCGCCAACACCCGCCATTACCACCAATACGTGGTTCAATGCGACCGTCGTTACGGCGCATCCAGCCGCCCTTCCACTTGGCCTGGTTCTCCCACTCTTTGGGATAGCCGATACCGGGCTTGGTCTCGACATTGTTGAACCAGGCGTACTCCATACCTTCGCGACTGGTCCAAGACATTTTGCAGGTCACCGAACAGGTGTGGCAGCCGATACACTTGTCAAGGTTGAGAACCATGCCTACCTGGGAACGAATTTTCATTTCACGGCCTCCTGAACGCTGTCATTGCCTTCACCATCCAGCCAGTCAACGTGTTTCATCTTGCGCACTAACACGAACTCATCGCGATTTGAGCCGACGGTGCCGTAATAATTAAAACTGTAAGAGAGCTGCGCGTAGCCGCCGATCATATGGGTGGGCTTGGGGCAGACACGGGTGACCGAGTTATGAATACCGCCCCGCGTACCGGTGACCTCAGAGCCAGGGACGTTCACGTTGCGCTCCTGGGCGTGGTACATCATCACCATGCCCGCCTTGACCCGCTGGCTGACCACTGCCCGCGCGGCAATCGAGCCGTTGGCGTTGTAGACCTCGATCCAGTCGTTGTCCTCGATATCGATCTCCGCCGCGTCCGCCTCGGAGAGCCACACCACCGGGCCGCCGCGGTTGAGCGTCAACATCAGTAGGTTGTCCGAGTAAGTGGAGTGGATGCCCCACTTCTGGTGCGGCGTGAGAAAGTTCAGCGCCTTGCTCTTGAAGCCGTTGTCGGCGGGAAGCGTAAAACCTTTGGCCGCCTTGGTATCGATGGGCGGACGATAGACCAGCAGGCTTTCGCCGAACGCACGCATCCAAGCATGATCCTGATAGAACTGCTGACGACCACTCACGGTGCGCCAGGGATCAGCTCATGAACGTTGGTATAACCGGCGTTATAGGAGACGTGCTCATCCTCGAGGCCGGACCAGGTCGGGCTGGAGATAATCTTGCGCGGCTGAGCGACAATATCGCGAAAGCGAATTTTTTCTTCATGCTTGGGCCTCGCCAGGTGCGTGTGGTCGCGTCCGGTAATCTTGGAGAGTGCATCCCACGCTTTTACTGCCACGGCGCCGTTGGTTTCCGGTGCCAGGGTCAGAATCATCTCGGCAGCATCGATAGCACTCTCGATCAGCGGCCGCCCCTTATGCGGGCCGTCCAGCTTGCGATGGTTGAGTTTGCCCAGCAGCTCGACTTCCGCATCGGTATTCCAGGCGATGCCCTTGCCGCCGTTACCGATGCTTTCCAGCAGCGGCCCAACAGAAGTGAAGCGCTCATAGGTTTCGGGATAGTTGCGCTTGACCTCAATCAGCGATGGCATGGTCTTGCCGGGAATCGGCGCGCATTCGCCCTTCTTCCAATCCATCACTGCTGGCTGGGCCAATTCTCCTGGCGAGTCGTGCTGCATGGGCAGCGTAACCAGGTCAGTCTCCTCGCCCAGGTGACCGACACACACCTTGGAGAATGCTTTGGCAATGCCCTTGTAAATATCCCAATCGCTACGCGATTCCCAAGCCGGGTCGGTGGCGGCGGTCAAGGGGTGAATAAAGGGGTGCATATCAGAGGTGTTAAGGTCGTCCTTCTCATACCAGGTCGCCGTAGGCAGCACGATGTCCGAGTAGAGGCAGGTGGTGGACATGCGGAAATCCAGGGTCACCAGCAGGTCGAGCTTGCCTTCCGGCGCCTCGTCATGCCACACGACTTCTTCGGGCTTCTGGCCGCCGAAGTCGCCCAGGTCTTTGCCCTGAATACCGTGGCGGGTACCCAGCAGGTACTTGAGCATGTACTCGTGGCCCTTACCGGAGCTGCCCAGCAGGTTGGAGCGCCAGATGAACATATTGCGCGGGAAGTTCTCCGCTGCATCCGGGTCTTCCGCGGCAAAGCGCAGTTCGCCACTCTTTAGCTGCTGCACCGCATAGTCGGCGGTGGACATGCCCGCGGCTTCGGCTTTTTTCGCCAGGCGCAGCGGGTTAGTGTCCAATTGAGGCGCTGACGGCAGCCACCCCATGCGCTCGGCGCGCACGTTAAAGTCGATCAGGCTGCCGGGATAATCCTCAGCCTTGGCCAGCGGCGAAAGGATCTCCTTGATCTCCAGCTTCTCGTAGCGCCACTGGGAGGAGTGACTATAGAAGAAGGAGGTAGAGTTCATATGGCGCGGCGGGCGTTGCCAGTCAAGGCCAAAGGCCAAAGGCGTCCAGCCAGTCTGCGGACGCAGTTTTTCCCTGACCCACATAGTGAGCCCAGCCGCCACCGCTCTGACCGATACAGCCACACATCACCAGCATGTTAATCAGGCCACGGTAGTTCATATCCATGTGGTACCAGTGGTTCATACCGGCACCGACGATGATCATGCTACGGCCATTGGTTTTATTGGCGTTGTCGGCAAACTCACGGGCGATGCGGGTGCACTGCTCTGCCGAGACACCGGTGATTTTCTCCTGCCACGCGGGGGTATAGGGGCGAATCTGGTCAAACGAGGTGGCGCCATCATCTTCGCCGTCGCCGACAAAGCCACGGTCAATACCGTAGTTGGCACACATCAGATCAAAACGGTCACCGCCAGCATTTCGCTGCCATCGGCTCTCTTCAAGCGTTTGGCGGGCAAATTGTGGAACAGTAGGTCATCGGCGGCGCCAACACCCGCCCCTTTGACGTGCTCAAAGTGCTCGTGCTCAATGCCACCGAAGTAAGGGAACGCCACGCGCGCAACGCTATCGTGGTGGTTGGCCAGGCTTAGTAACGGCTTGATCTCGGCGCCTGCGGCATCCAACGATTCCAGGTTCCACTTGCCCACTTCGTCGCCGGTTTCGCCCCAGCGGAAACCGATGGAACCGCGTGGTACCACCAGCTGGTCGCGGGTTTCGTCCCAGGCAACGGTTTTCCACTCGGGATTGTTTTCCTGGCCCAGGGCAGCATCAAAATCACTGGCACGCAGTTGGCGACCCGGTGCGAAGCTGCCATCTTCACGCACTTCCAGTTCCACCAGGAACGGCATGTCGGTATAGCGGCGCACATAGTCGGTGAAGTAAGCACTGGGGTTCTCAAGGTGGAACTCTTTGAGGATGACATGGCCCATGGCCATCGCCAGGGCGGCATCGGTGCCCTGTTTGGCAGAGAGCCACTCGTCGGTGAGTTTGGAGACTTCGGCGTAATCCGGGGTAATTGAGACCGTCTTGGTGCCCTTGTAGCGCACTTCGGTAAAGAAGTGGGCGTCCGGGGTACGCGTCTGAGGCACGTTGGAGCCCCAGGCAATAATGTAGCCGGAGTTGTACCAGTCAGCGGACTCGGGAACGTCGGTCTGCTCGCCCCAGGTCATTGGTGAGGCTGGCGGCAGATCGCAGTACCAGTCATAGAAGCTCATGCAGACGCCGCCAATCAGCGACAAATAACGGCTACCCGCCGCATAGCTGACCATCGACATGGCGGGAATCGGCGAAAAGCCAATGATCCGGTCGGGGCCATACTGCTTAGCGGTGTAGACGTTTGAAGCCGCGACCAGCTCGTTGAGCTCGTCCCAGTTACCGCGAACGAAGCCGCCCATACCGCGGGCACGCTTGTACTGTTTGGTTTTGGCGGGGTCTTCGACAATCGACGCCCAGGCATCCACCGGGTCGGGATTCGCCTTGAGCGCTTCGCGCCATAGCGCCAGCAGCGGCTTGCGCACTAAGGGGGTACTTGAGGCGGTTGGCGCTGTACAGATACCAGGAGTAGCTGGCACCGCGGGGGGCAGCCACGGGGCTCATGGTTGGGTAGGTCGGGACGGGTACGCGGATAGTCGGTCTGCTGGGTTTCCCAGGTAACTAAACCGTTCTTAACGTAGATTTTCCAGCTACAGGAGCCGGTACAGTTCACCCCGTGGGTGCTGCGTACCACTTTGTCGTGCTGCCAGCGGGCACGATAACTATCTTCCCACTGGCGGGATTCGCTGCGTAGCTCACCGTGTTCGTTGGCAAAAGGCTCACGGGACTTGCGGAAGAAATTCAGCCGATCTATGAAGTGACTCATGGTCGATCTCCAGGCTCCTCGGAAATTTGCATACCCGACAGTGCGGGTTCCATGGAGTGGATTCTGCGTGATCGACAAGCGAATTACTGCGTGATTACCTCCATATACACCCTATCTACCCCCAAGGTGATAGAGCGGCCAACGTAAAGGAATAGACGGTTGGCGCTGTTGAAATTACACCGTGCGCGAATAACGGTTTTCCGTTGGTTTCAGGTAGGCGTCGAACGCCATGGCCAGGTTGCGGATCATCAACCTCCCTGAAGGCAGCACCCCGATTTCATGGTCGCGCAAAGCAATTAACCCATCGTCCGCCATCTCTTCGAGGCTCGCCAAGGCACTCGCGAAGTAGCTGCGAAAATCGATATTGTGGCGGGCCTCGATAGCGGCGAATTCAAGTCGGCCGTGACACATCAGGGTATTGATGACATCGCGGCGCAGTCGGTCATCATCGCTGAGGCGATAGCCTCGAAAGACCGGCAGGCGACCCTCCTCCAGGCGATGCTGGTACTGGGCCGTCTCCTTGACGTTCTGGCTGTAGGTGTCCCCACTTTGCCAATGGAGGTGATACCCAGCCCGATCATGTCGCAGTCGGCGTGAGTGGAATAACCCTGGAAGTTACGCTGCAGAGTGCCATTTTCACGGGCAAGGCTCAGCTCGTCACTCGGAAGGGCGAAGTGATCCATGCCGATGTAGACATAGCCTGCAGACGTCAGGCGATTGATCGTAAGCTCCAGCAGCTCCAGCTTGCGCTCGGGTGGCGGCATGTCTTCGGGGCGAATTAGCCGCTGAGCTTTAAACAGTTCAGGCAGGTGGGCGTAGCTATAAGCGGCAATGCGATCCGGTTGCAGGTCAATAATCTTGGTTAGCGTCGTATCGAAACTCGCCACTGTCTGCAGCGGCAGTCCATAGATCAGGTCAACGCTGACCGAATCAAACCCTGCCGCGCGAGCGGCTTTGACCAGGGATACCACCTGCTCTTCGCTCTGAACGCGATTGACCGCTTGCTGCACGTCGTGATCGAAGTCCTGCACACCGAAGCTCAAGCGATTAAAGCCCAGCGAGTAGAGCTCAAAGACCTGTTCGGGGGTCACGGTGCGGGGGTCTACCTCCAGCGAGAATTCACGCTCTTCAGGTGCGGCGAAATGAAAGGCGTCGTCCAGCGCCGCCATCAGTTCGCTTAGCTGGGTGTTGCTTAAGTAGGTTGGGGTGCCGCCGCCCAGGTGCAGTTGGGTCATTTGGCGGGTGGTATCGAACAGCGCTCCCTGAACACGTATCTCCTGTTTTAACCACTGGAGGTATTCGGCGGCTCGCTCGGTATTATGAGTAATGATTTTGTTGCAGGCGCAGTAGTAGCACAGGCTTTTGCAGAACGGGATATGCACGTAGACCGAAAGCGGCTTGGGTACTGCGACCCGATTACTGCGCTCGGCGGCGCTACGGTAATCATCCTCGGCAAAGGCGGCATGAAACTGCGGCGCAGTCGGATAGGAGGTGTAACGCGGGCCTGGGCGGTCATATTTCTCTACCAGGGGCCGGTTGAAGAGCAGTTCATCTTGCATGATCGGGAAAGGCCTCTAAGGAAGGTCTAGAGAAGTGGCTAGAGTAAGGAGCGGTTAATATTCATACAGTATACGTTTTAAAAATCGCCTGCACCCAGCTTGCCTCCCCTGCTGTGCAATCCACTTTTGAAAGCCACCCCATTATGACCTGAGTCAAAAGGCAGCAAGAAATAGGTGACTAAACTGCTCGGATTTTCCCCGCAAGGAGTCTCGCTATGGAGCTTGTATGCCCCGCCGGTAACCTGCCCGCCCTGAAGCGTGCCGTCGACGAAGGTGCTGACGCTGTCTATTTCGGTTTCCAGAACATCACCAATGCGCGGCAGTTCGCCGGGCTAAACTTTACTGAAAAACGTGCCCGCGAGGGGATCGATTACGTCCACCGCCATGGCAAACGCGTTTTTGCGCTATTAATACCTATCCCCAGCCCGATGGCTGGCAACACTGGACGCGGGCCGTAGACCAGGCAGCCGAACTGGGCGTGGATGCGCTGATTCTCGCCGATATGGGACTGCTCGACTACGCTACTCGCCATCACCCCGAGATCGCGCGGCACCTTTCAGTGCAGGGTTCGGCGACCAGTCATGAAGCGCTACGCTTTTACCACCAGCATTTCGGCATCAAGCGCGCCGTACTGCCAAGGGTGCTGTCAATCACTCAGGTTCGCGACCTGGCCAGGCAAACACCGGTAGAGCTGGAAGTATTCGCCTTCGGCAGCCTGTGCATCATGGCCGAAGGGCGCTGCTATCTCTCCTCCTACCTCACCGGCGACTCTCCCAATACCCGGGGCGTTTGTTCTCCGGCAGGCCATGTACGCTGGGAAGAGACACCTCAAGGCTTAGAGTCGCGCCTTAACAACGTTCTTATCGACCGCTACGCCGAAGGCGAGCGTGCGGGCTACCACCCTATGCAAGGGTCGCTTCGAGGTGGCGGGCGAGACCTATCACGCCATCGAAGAACCCACCAGCCTCAATACCCTGGAGCTGCTGCCGGAGCTGTGCGACCTGGGCATCAGCGCGGTAAAAATCGAAGGACGCCAGCGCAGTCCTGCCTATGTTTCGAAAGTAGCCAGCATTTGGCGTCAGGCGCTTAATCGTCTAGCGGCTGAGCCTGAACGCTTTCATCCAGAAGCTGCCTGGATGTCCGGCCTTGCCGAGCTTTCCGAAGGTGCCATCACTACCCTAGGCGCCTACGAGCGCCGCTGGAAATAGGAGCCTACTATGTCGCACACTACACCTCCCCATCACCAACCTTATCAACAACCGGGCCTCTTCAACTCTCACTCGGGCCGGTACTTTTTTACTGGACTCGGCAACGCTACGCCGACTTCTACCGCGAGGGCGGCCGACTGGCCGGTAGAGATTATTACCCTGGGCGAAACCGTCTGCTCGCGGCGCCGCGACATGAAACTGGACGACTGGCTAGGCATTGGGCGCGAGCTCACCCAGGCGGGCAAGCAGGTAGTACTCGCCAGCCAGACCTTGATCGAGTCTGAGGCCGACCTGCGTGACTTGCGCAAGCTGTGTGACAACGGTGATTTTATCGTCGAGGCCAATGACCAAAGCGCCCTGCAACGACTCTCCAGTGCCGGACTGCCGTTTATCGCCGGTGCTGCGCTCAACCTCTACAACCCGGCGACGCTGGGCGTCATGGCACGTGCTGGAATGAAACGCTGGCAAGCGCCGGTAGAAATGTCACAGCAAGACTTAGCCAAGCTTATTCACGATTGCCACCAGGCAGGCATTCCCCACCATGCGAAGTATTCGCCTACGGGCATCTCCCCTTGGCCTGGTCGTCACGCTGCTTTACCGCCCGGCGTCACCAAACACCCAAAGACCGCTGCAAGTTCGTCTGCCAAAAGTACCCCGAAGGCTTGGTGCTACGTTCACAAGAATCCCGCGATGTTTTTACCCTGAACGGCATCCAAACCCTTTCCAGCGCCTGCCAGGATCTGCGCCATGAACTTATGGTCATGGCGGATATGGGGTATCAGTCGCGCGTCTCAGCCCGCGGGCGGAAGGCATGGCCGCGGTGGTCAAGGCTTTCGACCAGGCCCGCCACGGCAGGCTACCTACGCCCGACCCTTTGACGCTGGTAGAGGCTGAAATCTGCGACGGCTATTGGTACGGCCGACCGGGTATGGATAACACCCGCACTACGCCCAGCTAACGCAGACGCCAAAACTTAAGCGCCTCCGCTTCGCCCTGTTCTTATCCACCTAATTCTGATCTGGATCATTTTTCTGAAAATCCTGAACGCTTACCCTATACACAACATGTAGTGTTTATTTTTATAAATATTGGCATATATAGGATAAAAAGTGACAACCACCACTAGCGTTCAGGCAGCAAAGCGCCATATCGATGTCGCCTCGACGGTCAACGAGTACCTTCAACGCGCCGATTGGCGTGTTCACGCCAATGCCAATCAGGGCTATTCATTAGGCGGTTTAATCCTCAATGTCTCGGGCAAGTTGATCGCCAACTACTGGCTCGATGAAATTTACCCCACGCCGTGGGGAAAGCTCATCGGGAAGGTGATTTGCATATTCACGATCTGGATATGCTGTGCGGCTATTGCGCCGGCTGGTCGCTGCGCACTCTGCTGCTAGAGGGATTCAATGGGGTGCCGGGACGAGCCGAAAGCAACCCTCCCGCCACCTTTCAAGCGCCCTCGGGCAAATGGTTAATTTTCTTGGCACCTTGCAGAACGAGTGGGCCGGGGCACAAGCCTTCAGCTCTTTCGATACCTATCTGGCACCCTACGTGCGCAAGGATGGGCTGACCTACACACAGATCAAGCAGGCGCTTCAGGAATTTATCTACAATCTCAACGTGCCGTCGCGCTGGGGGAGCCAGACGCCCTTCACCAACCTGACGTTTGACTGGGTCTGCCCCGACGACTTGCGCCAGCAGGTACCGGTTATCGGCGGCGAGGAGCAGCCATTCAGCTACGGAGAGCTGCAGGTGGAGATGGATTTAATCAACCGGGCCTACCTGGAAGTCATGGAAGCCGGTGATCGCCATGGGCGGGTGTTTACCTTCCCGATACCCACCTACAACATCACCCATGATTTCGACTGGGAAAGCGACAACGCCGAGCGGCTTTTCGCTCTAACCGCCAAATATGGCCTGCCCTACTTTCAGAACTTTCTAAACTCGGATCTGGAACCTCATATGGTGCGCTCCATGTGCTGCCGCCTGCAGCTTGATTTGAGTGAGCTGCTCAAACGTGGCAACGGCTTATTTGGCAGTGCGGAGCAAACTGGCTCACTGGGGGTGGTGACGATTAATTGCGCCCGGCTGGGTCACCGCTTTGCCGGCGACCGAGCCGGGCTGTTCAACGAGCTGGATCGCCTGCTACTGCTCGGGCGCGATAGCCTCGAACTCAAGCGCGAGCGCATTCAGCAACTAATGGATAGGGGCTCTACCCCTTTACCCAGCGCTACCTGGGCACGTTACGCAATCATTTCTCCACCCTGGGAGTGAATGGGCTTAACGAAATGGTGCGTAACTTTACTGGGGATCGCTGCGATATAGCCGACGCCCAAGGGCTGCAGCTGGCGCTGGATCTGCTTGACCACGTTCGGGAGCGGATGCGCGAATTTCAGGAACAGACCGGCCATATGTACAACCTGGAAGCCACACCAGCGGAGGGCACAACCCACCGCTTTGCCCGGGAGGATCTGGCGCGTTTTCCTGACATTCTTCAGGCCGGTACACCCGAGGCGCCCTACTACACCAATTCCAGCCAATTGCCTGTGGGCCATACCGATGACCCTTTTGAGGCACTGAGCCACCAGGATCCCTTACAGACGCGCTATACCGGCGGGACTGTACTGCATCTTTATATGCGCGAACGGGTTACCTCGGCCACGGCCTGCCGCAAGCTGGTAAAAACGGCGCTCTCACACTTTCGCTTGCCCTACCTCACGGTGACACCCACCTTTTCGATCTGCCCGGCACATGGCTACCTGGCCGGTGAACATGAGTTCTGCCCCAAGTGCGATGAAGCACTCTGGGCTCAAACGGCGAGCGCAACCGACGCCGCCACGGCATGAGGCATTTGCCTCACTTTTATCAACTCGTTTAAGGAACTTTCCAATGCAAACCACTCAATACGCTAACTTGCCCACTGAACAACGCCAGCGCTGCGAAGTCTGGACCCGGGTCATGGGTTACCACCGGCCGGTAAGCCAGTTCAATATCGGTAAGCGTGCCGAACACCAGGAGCGCCGCCATTTTACTGAATCCGCCGCCTCTCTGTAACTAACCCTTCTCTCACTCACGACGGCAGGGGGCTCGGCGATAGCCCCCTGTATGGGGTTATCACAATGACTATTCTTACGGTGCTTGATAACGCTAGCGCTCAACCCAACTCGGTTCGGCTGCCCATCGCCGGTCTTGTGCCCATGACCACCCTGGATTATCCCGATCATCTGGCGTGCGTTGTCTTTCTCCAAGGCTGCCCGCTACGCTGCGGCTACTGCCACAACCCCAGCATGATCCCGCCGCGCCGAGGAGAGCCCCAGGAGTGGCAAGCAGTACTGGAGTTTCTGAGCACCCGGCAAGGCTTGTTGGAAGCCGTCGTTTTCAGTGGCGGTGAACCAACCGTGAACGCCGGTTTGCCTGCTGCGGCAAAGCAAGCGAAAGCACTGGGATTTAAGGTAGGGTTGCATACCGCCGGCCCTTATCCTGACCGTCTCACCCGGTTATTACCGCATCTTGACTGGGTGGGGCTGGATGTAAAGGGCGAGGCGAAGAGTTTGACCGTATATGCGGTCGTCCCGGCATCTGGCAGCTACATGCCCGTAGCTTGGGAATTCTGCTCGACAGTGGGCTCAGTTTCGAGTGCCGCACCACCATCCACTGGAAGGATTTTAAGCTAGCCGACGTGGAACGATTGGCCATGACGCTTGCTGACTGCGGCGTACGCCACTACGCGCTACAGGTGGCACGTGGCGGGCAATGCCTTGACGCCAGCTACTCTCAGCCTGTTACCCATGCGCCCTCTAAAACTCGATTAAATGCGTTGGTCAATCGCTTGGAGCCACATTTCGACCGGTTAGAACTCCGCCAATAAAGTCTCCTTAGCCCGTTGCTTTCAGCGATATTTCAACCCTGTAGTTATTGCACGCCCCTGAACATTCATACAATATACTGTTTAAAACCGTGTCACGTTCGGAGCAACTGAAAGTCCATGCATCTCACCCGATTCACCGATTATTCAATACGCGTATTGATCTTCCTCGCGGTAAAGGGAGAAGAGCGCTCAACCATCAACGAGATCGCAGAGACCTTTGATATTTCTCGTAATCACTTGATGAAAGTCGTTCAGGAACTGAGTCAGAAGAACTACGTTACTGCTATCCGGGGCAAGAATGGCGGCTTATTGCTTACCCGTGACCCTGAGACAATCGTGCTGGGTAAGCTTGTGCGCGAAATGGAACATGGCATGGAGTTAGTGGAGTGTTTTCATAGTGATAACAACTGCATCATTACCCCATCTTGTCGGCTCCAGCCCATTCTAAGCGAAGCCTTGTCAGCATTTCTGGAGGTGCTTGACCGCTATACCCTCGCAGACGTGTTGTCCAATCGTTACCCGCAGTTGGCAGGATTAATGCGTATCCCTACCGTCAATGTCTAACGATCACTGGGTTTGATCCCAGACAAGAAAGCCCTAACTAGTTGCACTACAATAGATGCATTAATAATACTTCTTAATGCCTTCTACTTTGCCAAATGAGGTTCTGTATGGCTAACGCTCCATCATCCATGCCCTCCGCTTCCCAATCCGAAGCCACATCAACTACGGGCACCTTAAATGGCCTTAAGACAAGCCGCGGGCGAGGCACCGCTATCGTGGTTTATATGCTCTTTCTGGGTAGCGTGTTAGCTGTGGTCACCGCCCCCATTGGAGTGCTCATCGCCCATCTGAAAAAAAACGATGCAGAGGAGTGGGTTGCTTCCCATCTGCAGTTTCAGATTCGGACTTTCTGGTTAGGCGTACTTGGCGGGGTAGCGTTCACGGCTATTTGGCACTTACTGGGGTGGATTGGGTTACCGGCAATGGCCCCCTGGGCATTGGGTTACCTCTATTTCACTGCCTGCCTGATCTGGATGGTGGGCCGTTGCGGGGTAGGCATCACGCACCTCACCAACAACCGCCCTGTGGCAAACCCACGCAGCCTTGCCTTTGGCGGTGCGCGGGTCACTCTCGCCGATCGTTAATACGTCAGCCATCCTGTCCGTCGACGCGCGCCTGCATCAGTGGCCATGTGTAGTGCATTAGAAATATGGTGTAGGCCATGCACCAGAAAATGATGCTCAGCGTGTAGGTCCAGTGGGTAATTTGAGGGAAAAATGCTAATACGGGTGAACGCACCATGGCGGCTATTAGCATTAAGCCCAGCGCCACACCAATACCGGGCAAAGTGCGTATGGGGCGGCCAGTATGACCTAGCGAAACCCTGGCCATCATGGCCAGCATCATGGTGCCCATGCCACCAATGGTCAGGGCGTGCACGGCAAGTTCGGTGCGCATCAGCCCCATGAGTGCCAAGACCCACATGATAAGCCCTAGCGGGATACAGGCGTAGCTGCCGTGCAGCCCCCAAAGTAAAGGTTCGCGCCAGCTGTGGAGCCCGCCCCAGCGCGCCATGCGAACAGTATTGGCCAGCGCCGCCAAGAGCATTACCCCGCCCAGTAATAAAGCAGGAACGGCAACCCCCAGCATAATGGCTAATTGCAGCAGCACTACGCCGGCCGTGCTAACCAGCGTCACCCCTTCGAGTAAAGGAATAGGTTCAGGTTTGGTGCGTCCCAATCGATTGGCAGTAAACATGGCAATCACACGCCCACCCACTACCGTCATCATCAGCGTGATTAGCAGTACGGCTAAGTAGGCGGCCTGGCGGATCAACTCAGCGTTGCCCTTCATCACCCCCAAGTGCATCGCCAGGTTGGCAGCGGCAAACAGCAACAGTGCTGGAATAAAGATCAAGTTGCGCCAACGCTTTGCGGTGATGACCAGACGCGCCATCACTACGGCGACCACGGGGAGAAACGTAAGATCAACCGCCAACAGCAGCCACCCCGGCAGGCCCATAGGGAACGCCATCAGCACCCTTCCCAATAGCCATAACAGCACCAGACCCAATAGCGGGCCGCCGTTTAAGCTCGGCAGCCCCGTCCAGTTACGCACAGCGGTAAGCAAAAAGCCCCCGACCACCGCCGCGGCAAAGCCAAACAGCATTTCATGCTGATGCCAAAACACCAAGCCGCCATAGGGCCGCAGCAGAATATTGCCATGCCAAAAGGCTAACCAAACCAGCAGAGATACGACACTGAATAGCGCGGCCAAGAGGAAAAAAGGCCGAAAAGCCAGGCGCAGCAACGGTCGTTGCATAAGCTTAGAGGCCGGTTGGGCGGAGGTGACGGTCGGCATGGCAAAATACCCCACTGATGTACTGGAATATGCATTGTGCGTCAGGCTAAAAACAAAAACCATGACAAGTATCAAAAATGCATCTTTAAGCTTTGCGTAAGCTAGAGACGGGCTAAGGGCTGGCGTTTCTGCAACCGCCATTCGCCCTTTCATGGTTGTGAATGGTAGCTCTTTGGCATTAAGACTCATATGTAATGAATCTTAACACTTGAGGTACTACCCGTGCTTACACACGAACAGGAAAAACTGATCAATGCGACGGCTCCCGTCGTGGCCGAACACCTGAATACGATTACACAACGCTTCTATCCGCTGATGTTTGCCCGCTACCCAGAGGTCAAGCCGCTCTTTAATGAGGTTCATCAGCAAAGCGGTGGTCAGCCCGTGCCCTGGCCAACGCCGTGTTGGCCTATGTGCAGCTACGCAGTAATCCAGCTCAGGCGCGAGCTACTCTGGATGTTGTCGTCAGTAAACACGTCTCGCTAGGCATTCTTCCTGAGCAGTACCCTATTGTCGGTGAATGCCTGCTGGCAGCCATTGGCGAAGTGCTGGGTGATGCTGTCACCCCGGAAATCGCCGATGCCTGGGGCGCTCTATATAACGAGCTTGCCGCCCTGTTAATTGACCTCGAAGACCAGCGCTATCGCGAATTCGAACAGCGCCCAGGCGGATGGCGCGGCACACGCCGTTTCAAGATTGCCAGTACCCATCAGGAGAGTGCGTTAATTCGCTCTTTTATCCTTGAGCCCGAGGATGGCGGTCGCGTCGCAAGCCATGAGCCAGGTCAGTATATCGGTGTCCGACTCACCATTGACGGTGAACCGGTCTACCGGCATTACAGCCTCTCAGACACGCCAAATGGCCAAAGCTATCGAATCTCGATCAAACGCGAAGCACAGGGCCAAGTCAGCCGCCACTTCCACGATGTGTTACAACCCGGCGACACCTTGGAACTGTTACCGCCAGCAGGTGACCTCACGCTGATTGAAGGTGACGAGCCTCTGCTGCTTGCCAGCGGCGGCGTTGGGCAAACGCCCCTGCTTCCCATGGCAAGACATGCCTTGTCCCTTGGGCGGCAAGTCACCTATTTACACGCTGCCCTGGATGCCGACCACCAGGCCTTTAAAGGCGAACTAGAAGCACTGAAGAGCGAGTATCCCCAACATCTTAAGGCTGTCCGTATTCATGAGCGCGGCAACGAAGCCGAACATATTGGTCGTATCGACCGCCGCTTATTAGCTCACTACCTGCCTGATCTTAAGGCGCGCTGCTATTTCGTCGGCCCCCAAGGATTTATGACGGCGATTAATAGTGCGCTGTCTGAACTGGGTGTCGACGAGGATCGTCGCCACTTTGAGCATTTTGGGCCGTCTCGCCCGCTCAACGCAGCCTAATAGTGGGCGGCCCCGGCACACTACCGGGGCCGATTGATAACAGCTAAAAGGCTGAGCTTACGAGCAAGTCACTCCCTGCGCGCCAAGCGTTCCAGGCCCACCAGCAACTCCCCCAATCGCCCCTGGGCAAGGCCTTCCTCACAGCCGTCAAGTAGGTTCTTGAGCGTCAACCCCAGTTCCGTATCCCCTTCAATGATTAAGCGACGCTGGAAAAACAGGCTGTCGGGATCTTCGCGACGCGTGGCCAAACAGAGAAATTCACGCCAGCCCCCACGAATAGTTGCCTCGCCCTTCTCGCGGCATAATAGCAAGCGCTGGGATTTAAGCGTCAGGCTGAGTGTCACGCCTAAATCCGTAATGGTGAGACTAATGCGTCGACCTTCCACCGCGTCAAACTCTCCCTCTGCGAGCGGTATAGCGAAGGTACGGTTGAGCAAGGGCTCCACAAGACGTCGCTTGATGGCAAAAGGAACCCGCGGATCAAGCGTACGAATCATTTGATGAGCGGTAACAGGCGGAGAAATTGAAAAAGCGGGAAGGGAAAAAGCCGAGGGCAGCAACAACATAACAAATAC
Source organism: Vreelandella olivaria (assembly GCA_004295565.1). Classification (GTDB taxonomy): domain Bacteria; phylum Pseudomonadota; class Gammaproteobacteria; order Pseudomonadales; family Halomonadaceae; genus Vreelandella; species Vreelandella olivaria. The sequence goes on from AP019416.1 coordinate 2,572,243, forward strand.
TCCGTGGTAAAAGACATCAGCGGTTCACACTTGGCGACTGATGCTAAGCGTTGCTCTGGCGAAGAGTGCTGATATGTATCAAGGAAGACTAAATATTGCGCCGGCATTAAGATGCATATAAAATATTTCTTAAATTAACTGTTATTGATGAGTGCACTGGCTAAGAGATGCGCATTTGAGCATCCGCCTGGAATCATAGTGGTGCTGGCGATTTCTCCAGCGCCTTCGACCGTTAGAATGTGAGGAGAACCATGATGAAATCATTGTCTGCTGCCCTTATTGTCGCGGGTGCTGCCCTGGCGTTTTCAGCCGCCGCTCAGGCAGAAGCTGATGGCGAGGCGGTTTATAACCAGGCCTGCATGGCCTGCCACATGACAGGGGCTGCTGGCGCGCCTATCAAGGGTGATGCCGAAGCGTGGGAACCGCGTATCGCAAAAGGCATCGAGACGCTTTATGAGCACTCGCTCACGGGGTTCAATGCTATGCCGCCCAAAGGCGGAAGCATGAATCTTAGCGACGAAGAAGTGAAATCGGCCGTTGACTTTATGGTTCAAGCCGTCGAATAAAACCAAGCGCTGTACAGAAAGTGTATGCCAGTATGCTGGGATGCTATTACCCCGGCGTAACACTCAACGCTTGGAGGGGTAATGAGTCGCGATCTGCCCAACCCCGGATGGGGCCATTATCGGCGTTACCCGGCAATCCCTTGATGTGGGTGCTGATTCTTAGCGAAATGCTGGTTTTCACCGCTTTCTTTGCGCTTTACGCTGCCCAGCGCGCCCTTAACCCCGCCCTTTTCAATGCCTCACAACAACAGCTCGACCCTGTGTTGGGCGGCATCAATACGCTGGTGTTGCTAACCAGCGGGCTATGCGTTGCCTTTGCGGTGGAGGCAATAAGCGCCCAGCAACTTCGGCGCAGCCGACAGTGGCTAGGTGCTGCTATGCTGCTGGGTTTGGTCTTCTGTGCCCTTAAAAGCATTGAGTACGCTGACAAGTTTGCTGCCGGGTTAACGCCGGAAACCAACGTCTTTTTCGGTTTTTACTATGGCTTAACCGCCTTTCATTTTGCTCACGTTGTGTTCGGCTTAGCGCTACTAGGCTTAGTGAGCTGGCGCACCTCTACCGAGAACGTAGAAACGGCGGCAGCCTTCTGGCATATGGTGGATTTGATTTGGATCCTGCTTTATCCACTGATTTATCTGCTGAGATAATTTTGTGAGGAAACCATGAGGGCACTCCCCGGTACACGACGCTTGCTCATTACCTGGGCCTTATTAATGGCGCTGACCGTGGTTTCCATGGTTTCCGCTCGGCTAGATCAGACCACTGACTGGCAGGCGCTTCCTTTGTGGTCAGCCGCCCTGGTACTGATAGCAACCGGCTTCAAAGCCCACCGTGTGCTAATGGTCTATTTAAACTTACGCGCCGCTACCTTAGCCTGGCAGGGGTTTTTATTGCCCTAACGCTGTTAACGCTAACGCTGATTGCCGCAGGCTATCTGGTTGGTCGCTTTCACATAACAGGGTAACCAAAGTGGCTTTCAGCGCAGCGTGGAATCAGAGGCCGAAGACCGATGCGCTGTATTGGCCCAGGCCTCCAGCAGACGGCCCAGGCGCATCAGGCCGTAAACGATAAAAGGGACTAGCAGCATTAGCGCCACGCCCCAATCACGGTTATTGATAAGCCACACCAGCGGCACAATGACGCCTAACGCGACCAAAAACCACAGGCTAATTGCCACGACGAAGCGCTGGCGAGTCATAGAAAACCTCCTTAGGAAGCAATAATCTGGCGGTAGATACTCGGCAGGGCCAGGGAGAGATGCTCCGGCCGCTGCACAATGGCGTATCCACCTCGCCCGAACAGATGAGGAATATAACGCCCCGCCTCCCGGTCAATCGTTACCCCGAACACGCGCACGTCTTCCCGTCGCGCTTCAAGCACCGCTTTACGCGTGTCCTCAATACCATAACGTCCTTCATAATAGTCAGTGTCGTTGGGCTTTCCGTCGGTCAATAGCAAGAGCAGCCGGTGCCGGTTGGGCCGGTTGGCAAGCGCTTGGGAAAGGTGCCGAATGGCAGGCCCCATACGCGTGTAGTGGCCTGGTTTGAGCGCTGCGATCCGCCGTGACACCCGCTCGCCCATTGGCTCATCGAAACTTTTCAGCGTATTGACCCAAACGCGGTGACGGCGGTGGGAGGTAAAGCTGTGAATGGCATAGTCATCACCGCACCCCGCAAGGCCATGGCCCAAGACCAGCAGCGCCTCTTTGGCCACATCCAGCACCCGCCGGTCTTCCAGCCAGGCCTCAGTGGAAAGGGATACATCGACCAGGATCGAAACCGCCAAATCCCTCGCCTGGGTACGGCTAGCTTGATAGAGGCGGTCGCTGGCTTCACCGGTCGCCGCCAGATCACAGCGGGAGCGAATAACGGCGTCCATATCCAGCTCGCTGCCATCCAGCTGGCCATGTAGCGTCTCACGACGCGGCCTAAGTGCTTCAAACTCGCGGCGGACGCGGCGAATGCGCCGTTTTGTCGTTTCATCCGGCTGCCAGTTCTCCCCCTCCTCGCTCTGCACATCGCTGAGTACCACACAGTGGTCAGGCATATAGATTTGCTTACGATGATTCCATTCCGGATAGGTATGGCGCCCACGCAGCCTTCCCCACTCACCTCACCGGGCGCCAGATCAAGGTCAAGCTTTAACTTGGAAGCCGCCTTCTTACGGTTGGCACTGAGCACAATTTCATCAATCTGGTCGGCCGCCTGTTTGGCCTCATCATCGTCTTCATCCTCTACATGACGATTGAGATTGACCATTTCGGCCCAGGAAAGCATCTTTTCGGATGCATTGAGCATCAGAGAGTCATCGCGGTCGGCCTGATCCTGCTCGCGCCGGTCAGCCTTACGTTTACCATGATCATCTTGTAGCGAATTCTTCCCTGCGACCGGTGCCTCATCATCTTCCTGCTCGGTTCGTGCTTGCTTATGGGTACCCAGGGCAACGGCTTGCCCCCATAGCGGCACCGGAAGTGGCGGCCGGTATCCACGCGGCGCATGAAACTTGTCCAAAGGCAGGAGCTCATCGAGGATGGCGCTATGCATCACTTCGGCCCAGCCGGCCTCGGGCGACGTTTCTCCCAACTGGGCACAGAGAACGGATTCAAGCGCTGCTTCCATCGGCGGCAAGCGCTTGCGCTGGGGGCGAATGGCCAGCAATGCCTGACATAATCTGGCGTGGCGCTGAGCGAGCCCAGGGAAATGGGCCAACACTGCCCGAGTCGCCCGGTTTACTTCACGCAGTTGGAGAAGGTCTTGCTGTAGCGGATCTTCAACGACGTGCACATGCTGGGTCGCCGCCAGGTACGCTACCAGCCAAAGGTAGAGATCCCGGTTCAAGGAAGCCTCGGCGAACAAGGCAATGCGTGGCGGTAACAACAGGCTTTTCTTCATCACGGCGTGCTTGATCGAGCACTTCCTCATCAAGCCCAAGCCTTTGACGTAAGGATAAGCGATGCGACGAATTACGCCCCGCAATAGCAGCAACATCAACACCCGCCTCGCCACCTCCCGCACGAAAGAAGACACCAAGCATGGGGCGCAGCGCTTCAAGATATACTGCCGCGTCAGGATGGTCAGGGTAGCTTGCAGCACTGGAAGCCCAGCGGTGCCAATGGCGGCCTACAAACTCTTCGACTTCAAGAAATTCAAGCATGCGAAACCCTCAACCAAAGGTCGCTTTAATGGCTTCCATCAGCCCTTCCTGCACATCCGCGTCATCGCTTAGCGGCTCCACTAAGGTAGCCCGGGCAGCTTCCAAAATGGGCACCCCGGCAGCGATAAGAGTGGCGCAGTAAACCAGCAGACGAGTGGAAACACCCTCTTCTAAATCCTGCCCTTCATGGCCCGCAGGCTGGCGGCAAGATTGACCAGTGCAGCGCACTGATCGCCGGGCAGGCCGCTCTCTCGAGCAACGATGTCGCGCTCCACCTTGGGAGGTGGAAAATCAAACGACATGGCAAGAAAACGCTGGCGGGTGCTGGGTTTTAGCGACTTGAGAATATGCTGATAGCCCGGGTTATAAGACACCACCAGCATGAAGTCATCTGGCGCTTCGAGCAGTTCCCCGGTACGTTCCAACGGCAACAAACGACGGTCATCGGTCAGCGGGTGAAGCACCACGGTGACGTCTTTACGTGCCTCCACCACCTCATCGAGATAGCAGATACCCCCTTCCCGCACTGCGCGAGTAAGCGGGCCATCGACCCAGCGGGTCTCGCCGCCCTGCAACAGATAGCGGCCTGTAAGGTCGGCTGAAGTCAGGTCGTCATGGCATGAAATAGTGAACAGTGGACGCCCTAACTTGGCGGCCATATGGCTAACAAAGCGCGTCTTACCGCACCCGGTGGGGCCTTTCAGTAGCAGCGGCAAGCGTTGATGAAAGGCATGCTCGAACATACTGCATTCATTGCCGACACTTTGGTAAAAGGTATATCACGCTCATCGAAACGATTAGCGCCAGAAGAGAGAGGCATGGGGACACTCCATTGCCGGAAAATAAATAAAGAAAGTAAAAACGGCCCCGCAGGGTCGTTAAGTTCAGGCCGAGCCTGCCCCTGCGGTAATTTGTGCCACCAGCAGGCACTTGCTCACGCGCGGGCCCGAAGAAGGCATACAGCAACATGATTGCCCCCACGGCTACGGCCACGCCGGCGCCAAGACGCATGATGTAGAACAGGCCCAATTGATCCTGTACTTCCATGTAATTCATACCCAAGACGCGCTGCAAGTGAGTCTGCACGACCCCGGCGAAAGTCAGGGTAAAGGTCATAAAGCACATCGCACTGGTAATGATCCAAAAGCCCCACATGTTCAGTATCTGGTTGTACGGCTGTACGCGGCGAATCTGCGGCATGGCGTAGGTAATCACCCCAAGAATCAGCATTACGTAAGCGCCGTAGAAAGCCAGGTGGCCATGAGCGGCGGTTACCTGAGTACCATGGCTGTAGTAATTCACGAACGAGAGGGTATGCATAAAGCCCCACACACCAGCGCCGAAAAAGGCAATGGTTGGGCAGCCTAAGGCCCATAGCATGGCCGCTTTATTAGGGTGGTTACGACTGCCCTTCCAGAACATGGTAAAGGCGAATACCACCATGGCGAAGAACGGCGCCACTTCAAGCGTCGAGAAGATGCTGCCGATGGGCTGCCAGTAGCCCGGCGCACCGATCCAGTAGTAGTGGTGCCCGGTGCCCAGCAGGCCGGAGAAAAGTGCCAACCCAACAATGATATAGAGCCACTTCTCGATCACTTCACGATCCACGCCGGTCATTTTGATCAGCAGATACCCCAGCAGGGAAGCCATGATCAATTCCCATACCCCTTCTACCCAGAGGTGCACCACCCACCACCAGTAGAGTTTATCTACCGCCAGGTTGGTCGGGTTGTAGAAAGCGAATAACCAGAACACCGCCGCTAGCCAAAGCCCCAGCATTAACACCAGATTAATAGCGGTCTTGCGACCTTTCAGCAGCGTCATGCTGGTATTGAACAGAAACATTAGAAAGAGATGGTAATGAGTATTTTCACCCAGAACGGTTGCTCAAGAAACTCGCGCCCTTCATGGATACCGAACTGATAACCAACCAGAGCAGCGACACCGGCAAAAGCAAAGATCGCCAGTTGGATATACGCCAGCTTGGGGCTATGAATTTCCCGCTCCGCTTCTTCTGGCATCAAGTAATAGGTACACCCCATAAAGCCGATCAACAACCACACAATTAACAGGTTGGTATGGCTAACGCGCATGATATGGAAGGGCATTACTTCGGCCATAAAGTTGGGCCAGGCATAAACAGTGGCGGCCAGCAGCCCAAAGAGAATTTGTAGCGTAAATAGCGCCATGGCCACCATAAAGAAAGGCAAGGCGACCTTCTGGGTTTCATATTTCATTGTGCGGTTCTCCTTTATTCATCCGCTGTCTGGGGATTTTAGCCAGCAGGATGTGGGGGCCAGTCTTGGTCGTCGATGCTATCGATTCACTCTAGGAAGTCGATTAACGAGTTCATCTCTTCTTCGCTAAAGTCATAGGAGGGCATCTGACGGCGACCTTCGATCCCCAGTGGCTGGGCGCGAATCCAGGCATTAATACCTGCTCGAGCGGCCTCAGGGTTTTTGTGGCCGCCATAACGCTCCCAGACGTTTCCCAATTCAGGAGCAAAGTAGGCGCCTTCCCCATGATGCTATGGCAGTTGATGCACATACTTTTTTCCCACACTTCTTTGCCATGCTTCACCGACTCAGTCAGGCCTTCACTGTCGGTGGAGACATTGACCATGTACCAATGACTATGAGCCGTTAGCGCGGCAAATAGCAGGAAGAAGAACAGCGAACCACCGTAGAAAATATTGCGGGCCGCTGATTTAGTGAGACCATCAGCCATAAGCCATACTCCCTTGCTAGTCAGATCCGACCTTCGGCTGGGAAGCCAAAAGGCATACGTTTATTAAGATGCATATTATTTACATTTTTAAGATTAGCAGAAGAATCCCTCTAGCAACATTGCCACAGGTCAATTTTTGGCAAGAGAAAATCCTATTCACATTCAGCATTGCTAATTAAAAGAGCAAGAGCACGGCTTGGTTTTCTTAAGCATGACCGAGCGTTCTGTACGATTGTTGCCAGTGCATAGCAGTTCCAGAGGGACTCGATGATACGGCTTAAAAGATTTTAGATGGCATATACCACTGCTGCTGATGCAGGTGGCTCCCTCTTAAACAAAAAGAATTAACCTTTACTCTTGACAAAGTGAAAGCAAGCCTTAATCCTGAATATTAATATCATGACATGATATTTTAAAATCCATTCTGATCACCACTGACCGCGAGGCTAGACAATGAATCCCCTAAGCATTATTCAACTGCCCTTTACCCACCTGGCGGGATGGAAGGAACTCCAACAGCGCCACCCTTCAATCGCCACTCTGGCCTGGTGTATCGTGCTGCCCATGTCGTTGTTACCTCCCGTGATGCTCTATTACGCGGGTTCCCACTACGGGGATGTCTTCGCTCCGGGTTTTGCTGACCGGCAGTGGCGTTTCATCACGACCATTCTGTTCCTGGCCGAGCTGCTCACCTTCTTTGTAATGGGCTGGCTAATTCACGCGGTGGTCAATAGCGATCGTAATCTCTCAATTAGCTACCACGACGCTTATCTGTTGGCAGCCCTAGCACCTTTGCCACTTTGGTCAGCAGCGATCGCTCTGCTGATCCCCAGCCTGTTGTTCAATGCTGTGGCAGTACTGGTAGCACTGGGCATCTCTTGCAGTTTGGTCTACCACGGGCTGCAGGCTCTGTGTAAACGCTCAGCGAATGACGTTACAACGATGTCCGCTACTTACACCGTTATGGCCGCCGGGGTGCTGGCATGGGGCTTGCTAATGGCTATTGTCTGGGCTTACTAGGATTCAAGTAGAGTGGAACCGACTCACTAGCTAGGCTTAAAAGGAAACTCATTGACTTGCGAGATAGCGATGAATATTGAATTAAAGCGTGCCTATGACTCACCTCAAAGCAAAGATGGTTATCGTGTCCTCGTCGACGGTATCTGGCCGCGCGGGGTGTCCAAGGAGGAAGCCAAAATCGATGAATGGCGCAAGGAGGTCGCCCCAAGCAGCGAGCTTCGCAAAGCATTTCATAATGGTTCGCTAGGGTGGGGAGACTTTCGCCAACGCTACTTAAAGGAATTAACCGCCTATCGCGAGAACCTTCGCGATTTAGCTCAGCGCGCCAAAAAAGAAAGAGTCACCTTAGTGTTCGCTTCCAAGGAAGAGCGCCATAACAATGCTGAAGTACTCCGCCAGTACTTGAACATGTTGAAATAACCCGCGCTTTAAAAAACATTTCTACATCGCCCCGCCCCCTTAGCGTCGTGGTGGATAGCCAATCGTCTGAATTTCGAGTTGGAATCACAATAATGACTGACGCAATCTTCTACCCACTAAGAGGTAAGTTAATACGCTATAGGGGTACGGGTGACTAAAATTGATCCAGGTCAACGTTAGTCACCCCCATTTCTTTAAAGTGAACTTCATACCTTTTCTCGTACTGAGAAATCAGCAACTCGTATACCTCTATAAACCACCTTGCCACGTTGCCGAATTGGTAATTTCAATTCAAAAGATGCATAAGGAATACTTCAATGAAAACCCTCTCGTCCATACTGTTGCTAGGCGTTATTGCTTCTATTTCGGTTACCGCTCATGCCGATGGCGAAGCCACCTATAACCAAGCCTGCATGGCTTGCCACATGACAGGCGCCGCAGGTGCCCCATTCGTGGTAATGCCGAAAACTGGGAGCCACGCCTGGAAAAAGGCATCGATACGCTATACGACCACGCTATTAATGGTTTTCAGGCAATGCCGCCGAAAGGAGGCCAATTGGGCTTGAGCGATGACGAAGTGAAAGCTGCCGTCGACCACTTACTAGAACCGGTTCTATAACGCTCTTGACCCGAAAGGAAACCACGATGTCGTCTGTGGCTTACCCACGCCGTCTAACCGGCATCTGGATTGGCTTACTGTTACTCCTCGCGATAACACTGCCCGCCCAAGCTATCGAACTGGAGCAGGTACGCGAGGGTTTCCCCAATGCAGAGCGTCTTGAAGCGGCAGATTCACAATGGCCGGTAAGCCGTGTACTCGCCAGCGACGATGAGTTGCTCGGCTACGCTTTTGAGAGTGTAGATATCGCTCCGATCCCTGCCTACTCGGGCAAACCGGTCAATGTACTGGTGGGCATCGGTCTGGATGGGCAAATTGTACAGACCGACGTACTCAGTCATTCTGAGCCGATCATGCTGGTGGGCATTCCCGAATCTAAGCTGAATAGCTTCGCCGATGAGCACGTATCGGCTCACGTTAATGACAGACTCAGGGTTGGCGACAATCTTGACGCTATCTCTGGCGCGACGGTGACCGTCATCGTGGTCAGCGACACCATCATGCGAAGCGCCAGGAAAGTGGCCGCCGAACAACAATTAATTGCCGATCCATCACTGGCCCCACTGGCGCATGTTCGTACAGACGTTTTCACTCCCGCCAACTGGAATGAACTAACCGGCGACGGTACCATTCGCCGTTTGCATCTCACCCATGGTGAGGTTGATGAAAGCTTTGCTGGCACGCCCGCCGAAGATTACCTGCGCACGCCACAACCTGCTGACAAAACTTTTATCGAGCTGTTCTATAGCTACCTCAACCCGCCCACTGCCGGTCGTAACCTGCTGGGCGACACCGGCTATGAGCAACTTATGGCCGAGTTAGATCCTGGCGAACACGCCATTGCTGTCATGGGCCGAGGCGACTATTCCTTTAAGGGGTCAGGCTATGTACGTGGCGGTATTTTCGACCGCATTGAGCTTTCCCAGGGCAATACCCGAGTCAGCTTTCACGATCGCGATCACATCCGCCTGGGTGACCTGGCCCTCGAAGGAGCGCCCTCACTGGCCGAGCGAGACATCTTCATCGTCCGCGAAGAGGCGGACTTTGACCCAGGGCAACCTTGGCAGCTGGAATTACTGGTTCGCCGCGCCTCTGGCCCTTTGGATACCGAGTTCAGCCGCTTTAGCGCCGATTATAGTGTTCCCGAGACCTATATAGAGCGGCCTGAGCCACCGGTGGAAGAGCCCATCTGGGTACAGGTATGGCGCGACAAGGCTTTCCAGATCGCTGTGCTATCCGCCGGATTATTGGTGCTCACTGGCATCATGCTGTTCCAGGATGTGCTGGCGCGCCACCCGCGTGTACTGAATCCACTGCGCCTGGGTTTCAAGATATACACCTTAGTATTTATCGGCTGGTACTCACTAGCCCAGCTATCGGTCGTCAATATACTTACCTTCACCAACTCGCTGATCAGCGGTTTTAGCTGGTCGTCGTTTTTGATCGACCCGATGCTATTTATCCTCTGGTCGTTCGTGGCAGTAAGCCTGCTGCTATGGGGCCGCGGAGTATTCTGTGGCTGGCTATGCCCCTTCGGCGCGTTACAAGATCTGGTCAACCAGTTTGCTCGCAAACTAAACGTCAAGCAGATTGAGGTGCCCTTCGGGCTCCATGAGCGTCTATGGGCGATTAAATACATCATTCTGCTGGCCTTGTTCGCTGTCTCGCTACATTCGCTCGGCACCGCCGAACGCTACGCCGAAGTGGAGCCGTTCAAGACCGCGATCACCCTGCGTTTCCAACGTGACTGGGCCTTCGTTGTTTATGCCCTGGGTCTGGTAGCGATTTCTGCCTTCAACCACAAATTCTATTGCCGCTATTTGTGCCCGTTGGGTGCCGGATTGGCTATTCCTTCGCGTTTACGCCTGTTCGACTGGCTCAAACGCCACCGCGGTAGCTGCGGCACCCCATGCCAAATCTGTGCCAATGAATGCGAAGTGGCCGCTATACACCCGGACGGCCGCATCAATGCCAATGAGTGCCACTACTGTCTCGACTGCCAAGTGACCTACCACGACGACCAGCGTTGCCCGCCCATGGTCAAGCGCCGCAAGCGCTATGAAAAGGCGGCCAATATGTCATCGCGCGGTAATAGCGTTGAGACCCAACGGGATACCGACGCCAGCGGCAAACAGGCCGCATGGCGACGCATCCCTCTTCACCAGCAAGACTGATCTCAGGGGAATCAAGCATGAGCGATAAAAAAGACCATATTCAGGATATCGGCCGTCGCCATTTCTTGCGCAATACCGCCGTCACAGGCGTTGCCGGGGCGAGCCTGGCCAGTGGTTTTGGCGCAGGTGCGTTACTCAATAGCCGTCAAGTTCAGGCCGCCGGCGCCAACGGTATCGACGTTGCGCCCGGCGAGCTCGACGATTACTACGGCTTCTGGAGCGGTGGCCACTCGGGCGAGGTTCGGGTGCTCGGTGTACCTTCAATGCGCGAACTGATGCGCATCCCGGTGTTTAACGTGGATAGCGCCTCTGGCTGGGGGGATCAGCAACGAGTCGAAGCGGATACTCGGCGAATCGAGCCATTTCCTCAACGGCGACTGCCACCACCCCATATTTCCATGACCGACGGCAGCTACGACGGCAAGTACCTATTTATCAACGACAAGGCTAACACCCGCGTTGCGCGCATTCGTCTCGATATCATGAAGACGGACAAGGTCACCACCATCCCCAACGTCCAGGCGATTCACGGTTTGCGCCTGCAGAAGGTGCCTTACACCAAGTACGTCTTCGCCAATGCCGAACTGCCGATCCCCCAGATCAATGACGGCCGCGACCTGGAGAACCCCGACAACTACTTCACTATGTTCAACGCTATCGATGCCGAAAGCATGGACGTGGCTTGGCAGGTGATCGTCGATGGCAACCTCGATAACACCGATGCCGACTACACCGGTCGTTTCGTCGCCTCTACCTGCTACAACTCAGAAAAGGGCATGACTCTGACCGAGACCATGCGCAACGAGCGCGACTGGGTCGTGGTGTTCGACGTTGAAGCGATTGAAGCCGCAGTGGCGGCCGGTAACTACAAGACACTGGGTGAATCAAGCGTACCGGTGCTGGATGGGCGCAAGGGCTCGCAACTGACACGCTATATCCCGATCCCCAAGAACCCCCACGGTGTGAATACCTCACCGGATGGCAAATATTTCATCGCCAACGGCAAGCTATCCCCACTTGCTCAATCATCGCCATCGACAAGTTACCTGAGCTGTTCGACGACAGTATCGAACCACGCGATACCATCGTGGGTGAACCTGAACTGGGCTTGGGCCCGCTTCACACTACCTACGATGGCCGGGGCAACGCCTATACCACCCTGTTCATCGATAGCCAGGTAGCCAAGTGGAATATTGAGGATGCCATTCGCCACTACAATGGCGAAGACGTCAACTACCTGCGTCAGAAGCTCGATGTCCACTACCAGCCTGGGCATAACCACGCCAGCCTCACCGAATCCCGCGATGCCGACGGCAAGTGGCTGGTGGTGCTGTCGAAGTTTTCCAAAGACCGTTTCCTGCCGGTAGGCCCTCTGCATCCCGAAAACGATCAGTTGATCGACATCTCCGGTGAGGAAATGAAACTGGTGCATGACGGCCCCACTTATGCCGAGCCCCACGACTGTATTCTGGTACGCGCCGACCAGATCAACCCAAGCCGAGTATGGACACGAGACGACCCCTTCTTCGCCGAGACCGTGGCCATGGCCGAGGCAGACGGCGTCAACCTGGAGGGCGAAAGCAAGGTAATCCGCGATGGTAATAAAGTACGCGTGTACATGACCTCCATCGCACCGCAATTTGGCCTGACCGAATTCAAGGTCAAACAGGGCGATGAGGTGACCGTGGTCATCACCAACCTTGACCAGGTCGAGGATCTGACCCACGGCTTCTGCATGGTCAACCACGGTGTGCAGATGGAGATCAGCCCCAGCAAACCGCTAGCGTCACCTTCACCGCCGACAAGGCCGGGGTGCACTGGTACTACTGCAACTGGTTCTGCCACGCGATGCATATGGAAATGACTGGTCGCATGCTAGTCGAACCCGCCTGACGACAACACGCGGGCCGATTCCTTCGGCCCGCTGCGGGAGAACACCATGAAACGACACCCTGGCTATTTAGGTTGCCTACTGGCGCTGCTATGGCTTTTTGGGCTGCCTAGCGGGGTTTATGCAGCTGACTGGCTCGCCACGCCTGGTGAGCCGTTACAGCCGTTGATCGAACAGGCTACCGACGGCGATCAATTGCTGCTGCCTGCAGGACGCTACCCTGGGCGTGTGGTTATTGACCGCACGCTGCATATCCGAGGCGAGTTGCAAGCTATCCTCGATGCAGGAGGCCACGGCCATGCGGTGGTGCTGGCAGCTCCCGACATTATATTTGAAGGTGTCCGCATTGAAGACTGGGGAGATAACCTGACAGCACTGGAGGCCGCTATTTTTGTCGAGCCCAGCGCTCACGGTAGTACCATCCGCAATAACCAGCTAAGCGGGCCTGGCTTCGGCATCTGGCTCGATGCTGTCAATGACGTCAGTGTGATAGGCAATACCATTCGTGGCGATACCCGACTGCGCTCCCAGGATCGCGGCAACGGCATTCACCTCTATAACGTTAGTGACTCGATTATCGAATCCAACGATGTTGCGCAGACACGCGACGGCATCTATCTCGACAGCAGCCGCCACAACGTGCTCCGCGACAACACCCTGCATGACCTGCGCTATGGCGTGCACTACATGTACTCCTTCGACAATCGTCTTGAAGGCAACCTGACCCAACGAACCCGAACCGGCTACGCCCTGATGCAATCCAAACGCCTGGAAGTCGTTGATAACCGTTCGGAAGCAGACGACAACTACGGCATCTTGATGAACAACATCACCGACTCCCTATTGAGCGGCAACCGTGTCGAAGGCGTCACCCAGCCCCTGGGGGCAGATGGCGAGGGGCGTCTAGCGGGCGGCGACGGCAAGGCACTGTTCGTTTACAACTCGCAGTTCAATCGTATCGAGAATAACCGTTTCGCAGCCAGCGACATCGGCATCCACCTCACCGCCGGTTCAGAGGATAACCAAATGGCGGGCAACGCCTTCATCGCTAATAAGCAGCAAGTCATGTATGTCGCCACCCGTGAGCAGGATTGGTCGGGCAATTACTGGAGCGACTACCTGGGTTGGGATCTTGACGATAACGGTGTCGGCGACACCGCCCATGAACCCAACGACGCCATGGATCATCTTCTCTGGCGCCACCCCTTCGCGCGCCTGTTGATGCAAAGCCCTGCGGTGTTGGCACTGCGCTGGGCGCAACGTCAGTTCCCGGTGTTTCGTCCCCCGGGGGTCAGAGACAGCGCGCCCTTGATGAGCGAGCCCGGCCGAGAAGGAAATGCTCCATGAACCCAGTAATAGAACTACAGCGAGTTACCAAGCGTCACGGGGCGCTGGTGCGACTAGCTGAAATAGATCTCACCATCAAAGAAGGCGAGATGCTCGCCCTGCTGGGACATAATGGCGCGGGCAAGACGACCATCATGAAACTCATACTGGGCTTGATTGCGCCCAGCTCGGGCCATATTGACGTCCTCGGTGGCGCTCCTGACGGGCCACATGCCGAACGCCTACGGCGTCAGTTGGGATATCTTCCTGAAAACGTCACCTTCTACGAACAGCTCACCGGGCGTGAAGTGCTCACCTATTTCGCTCGTTTAAAGCGCGCTGACCGCCATCAGGTAACGGTTCTGCTTGAGCGTGTGGGCCTGGTCGAAGCCGCCGACCGTCGCGTTAAAACTTACTCCAAGGGCATGCGCCAGCGCCTTGGCCTGGCCCAGGCTTTACTAGGGTCTCCCCGGCTATTGTTGCTGGATGAACCCACCACCGGCCTTGATCCCGCGGCCACCCGCGATTTTTATCAAGCGGTAAAAGCCCTACGCGACAACGGCTGTACCGTGCTGCTCTCTTCCCATGTACTGCCTGGCATCGAACCCTATATCGACCGCGCCTTGATCCTGGGCAAGGGCGACGCCTAGCCCTTGGCAGCCTTGAACAACTGCGCGAAGAAGCACAGCTACCGCTCACATTCCGTATCCACGGCACATTGCTGGCCATGCAGTCTCAGCTGTGGAAAGCCATGTCCCTTGAGCCTATCCCAATCAATGAGCGCTGTGTGGAGGTCAACGTGCCCGCGGAAAATAAAATGCAGGTACTACGTCAATTAACCACCATGCCGAATATCGACGACATCGAGTTATCACCACCCACGCTTGAGCATCTCTACACGCATTTTTCTACTCGCCCCGCTTCACTGACGCCAGGAGCCAGCGCATGAAGGCCATGTTCATCGTCGCCGCCAAAGAGTTCCAGGATGGCCTGCGTAATCGCTGGGTACTGGCGATCACCGTGATCCTTGCCGCTCTGGCAATGGGTATTGCCTACTTTGGTGCCGCTGCGAGCGGCGGTCTTGGTTTTACTTCACTGGCCACCACCCTGGTCAGTTTATCAACTCTGGCCGTTTTTCTGATCCCCTTAATCGCGCTGATGCTAGCCTACGACGCCGTTGTTGGTGAGCAGGAGGCCGGCACGCTACTACTGCTACTCACCTACCCTATAAGTCGTTCGGCGTTGCTGTTTGGTAAGTTCTTCGGCCATGGGATGATTCTGGCTGTCGCCACGCTACTCGGTTTTGGTATCGCGGGTATGGTTATTGCGTTGGGCGCTGAAGGCGTACCGCTTATCCAACTAACCGTCGGCCTAGCACGATTGATCGCCAGCAGTGTGCTCTTGGGCTGGGTGTTTTTGGCCTTTGCCTACCTGATCAGCGTAACGGTCACCGAAAAGGCACGGGCCGCCGGGCTGGCACTAGGAGTGTGGTTTCTGTTCGTGCTGGTATTCGATCTAGTACTGCTGGCCCTACTGGTTGGCGTCAAGCAGGGGGGCGATTGGCTCCCCTACCTGATGCTGCTCAATCCCACCGACAGTTTTCGCTTGATCAACCTGTCGGGGTTCGACAGCACACAGCTAGAAAGCGGTATCGCGGCTATCGCGCAGCAAGGTGCGTTCCATTCTGCCTGGCCACCCCTGGCAATGCTGGTTTGGGTCGTGGTGCCCCTGCTATTGGCCGTCCGTCGCTTCCACCGTCATACCGCTTAACATCATCTCTTAACATCATTTTATTAACGAGGATTGACCATGCCCGCGCTGCTGCCCATTCTGGCCCTTATTATTTTGCTCATGACCGGTTGCAACAATGCCACTGACAGCGCCGAAAGGATGCCGCCTCAGCCTATTAGCGGCGATGACATCTGCCATGTATGCGGTATGTTTATCACCGAATTCGAAGGCCCCAAAGGTCAGGCATTTATGCAAAGCCACAGTGACGCGCGTAAGTTCTGCTCCACGCTGGAGATGTTCGTTTTCCTCCAGCAGCCCGAAAATCAGACCCAGCTGCGCCACGCCTATGTACATGATGCCGGCGTTACACCCTGGGAAGCCCCTAAAGACGATGCCTTTATCCCTGCAGCAGACGCTTGGTATGTGGTCGGCCATGATCGGCGCGGCAGCATGGGCCACACCCTTGCGCCGTTCTCCAGCCATGAGCATGCCGAGCAGTTCGCAGCAGTTCATGGTGGCGAGATAATCACCTATGACGATATCGACCTGGAATTGCTCGCCCGGCTCGGGCGCCACGAAGGAGCGGCCATGCCGCCCACTCAATGGCACAATAAAAGTGAGGAGTGAGGAGTGAGGAGTGAGGAGTGAGGAGTGAGGAGTGAGGAGTGAGGCAGAAAGTAGCCGCAATTCAGGCCAGCCAGGAAAGCGGGCTGTGACGTATCGCGGCCCCCACCATATAGGCAAAGGTAGCCACCGCTACGACGGCGGCCATAGCACGCGCTTTGGGCGTTGGCCCCCGCTTAATCGCAATGGTGCCAATACCGATATAGGCCAGCAGCGCCAGTAACTTGGCGCCAAGCCAAGGGAGCTGCCAGGGCCACACAGAAAGTAACACCATCAAGGTAACGCCCAGCCCCAGCAGAGCCGTATCAATAAGGTGAGGCAGTACCTTGACCCAACGGGCGTTGAGCCGCGGGCTTTCCTGCACCGACCACCAGGCGCGAACCACGAAAAGCGTAATGCTCAGCGCTGCGGCGGTCATGTGCAGGTGCTTGATGAGAAAATAGTGCTCCATGGAACCCGTCCCTAGCCAACGTTAACCGCATTGCCGTGATGATCGAAGGCAAGAAAAGACGTGATATTACCCATTTGCAGCGACTCCATCATACGCTGGAGCTGCCGTTCAACCTCGGCGTCATCTTTTGGGTCGTCCATGGCAGCAGTGAAGACTAGATCCCATGCGATCTCGGTACGGCGTGATTCCTCGACCAACGCCGCCATGCTGGTCAATTCCTCCGTCGACTTATCTACGCATACCACAGGCACCAACACACCCCCTTCCCCCCTGTTCGAAGCGACGACGCTGCTCGGCATCGGGGAAATCGGGCAACTCTGCACGTACAAACACAAACAGCAGACGCTGGGGCTTAGGTTGTTTACGCGCTTCCTGAAGTAAATCGGCAAACGTCGCTATGGTCATAAAATGGGCCTTATCGCTAGTGGTTTAGAATCAGAAGGTGAGAGAGTAGATAAGAATGAACAGCTGAGACTAATAGATGGCGTTACTCGGGTGACTCTACGAAAAGCCACAGCAGCAGCATGACCATAAATAGAGGTATCAACAGGCTAAGTGGCGCTGCGCGCCAGCCATAGGCTTGTACGACCAGAGGCGTCATCCGTAAGGAAAACCCTACGCCGGCGCTTAAAAGCGAGACAAAGGGCTACAAAAGAAGTGCCCAGCGATCAGGCATCCAGCCTTTGGCGTGGGCGATGCCGGTGGCCATCACTGCCCCTCCAAGCCGAGGCCGACGCCCACCAGCAAAAACTCCCACGGGCGGCTTGCCACGCCAAACCCACCCAGCGCCAGCGCCAGTCCTAGCAAAAGCCACTGCATCAAACGACAGGTGTCTCCCCGCCTGGCGATATACCAAGCCGGCCATGCCAACAGCACACCGCTACTCAACGGTATCAGCACATAGTGGGACTGTTTTGCGAGCAGTGCGTAAAGTGTCCAGCTAGCCACTGCCAGGGCACTTGCCAGGGCATTAGCAGCATGGCTACCAATAACTGGTAACCATTTACAGGTGGTGTTGATGTCTCCAACGTGGGAGGCGGCACAGATGATGGCATGGCGTTTCCCAGCGAGGGTATAAAGACATCGGAAGACATGCCAGAATTGTCGGCAAATACCGAGTGCAGGTCAAAAAACATCCGAGGTAGACAGGCTACCCCAAAAGGAATAGCCCTCGTATCCACATGCAGACAGTGCCACACTCTCCTACCTCTTCCGCGCTAACGGAACTGCCATGAAATTACTTCAACGCTCCCTGGTTGCTCGCATCATTGCGTCCCTGCTAGCCATTAGCGGTATGGCACTCATCTGCATTACCTTAACCATGGCAATGTCTAATAGCAGCCGTGGCGATGCTGCGGCGATCAATGTCGCAGGTTCCCTACGCATGAATGCTTATCAGATCATGGGAGCCTTGCAGCGCCTGACATATGCCCCAGAGGAGATAAGCGAAGCACAACTAGACAGCTTGGTGGCGAGCTTTGATCAGCGTTTAAATGGCACAACCCTTCAGCAAACTATTCCGGCTGATGACCGCCACGAGCGCCGTCGTCAGTTGGAAAAGATTCAGACTTACTGGCAATACTCACTTCGTCCGGCACTCAAGACACCGCCCTCCACAACACAGCTTGACTTGAATACGCTGGAAACGATGATCGTGGCGATGGTCAATGATATCGAACAGCTAGTGACCTACCTGGAACAGAGCACTGAAGCTAAGGTTCGGCTGCTGAGCATGATGCAAGTGCTTTTTTTAGTGCTGATTGCGATAGTCGTCGCCATCGCCCTCTACGATGTTCGCTTTAACCTGGTAGTGCCTTTACGGCAACTGATGGTGCTTGCCCGCGAGGCGGCGCAGCGTAACTTCAAGCCACGTTCTCAGCTCCGCGGTAGCGACGAGTTGGCTTTGTTGGGTCACACTTTTAACAAGATGTCTGCTGAACTGGCAACAAGTTACGCCGCGTTGGAAGAGAAGGTATCGCGCAAGAAGCAGGAACTTGAGCGCAGCAATCAGGCACTGCGGGTGATGCACGATGCCAGTCGCGCACTGTATGGCGGTGGTAACGATCTCTGTTCTAGTGCAGCCCCATGCTGCGCGAACTGGAAAAACTGCTGAATATCGGACCGATACGGCTTTCGTTAAAAGACCCTTTCGACCAGCGGACAATGCCAGTATTGGAAACTCACTCGCGCACCCGACCAGAGTACTGCCGTGACCAGGAGTGCCATGCCTGCCTGATCGACCCCCGCCCCTTGGAAATGGTGACCAATAACCAGTCACAGTGCTTGCTGCTACCTATCAGCGTAGGCGATACGCTGCTAGGCACTCTGGAGGTGTGGTACCCCCAGGAGCGTCTCAACGACAGCACCCGTCGGCTACTCACGATGTTAGCCGACCAGCTCGCCACAGCGGTCTACCTGCAGCGGCGTATCGAAGAGCAGCAGCACGTCACACTGATCAACGAGCGAACCATCATTGCGCGTGAACTGCATGATTCTCTGGCGCAATCACTCTCTTATCTTAAGATGCAGGTTGCCCGACTGGAACGCATGCAGCAAAAAGAGGCAACCCGAGAGGCTCAGTCCGCGGTATTCGATGAACTACGTACCGGTTTGAACAGCGCCTATCGACAACTGCGCGAGCTACTTACCACTTTCCGACTCAAGCTTGAGGGGCCGGGGCTGCAATTTGCCCTGAGCCAAACCGTTGAGGAGTTCAGTCAGCGTATGGGGGCAACGGTCGAGCTTGACTACGATGTGCCGCCTTATCTACTTAACCCCAATGAAGAAATTCACGTGCTGCAGATCATTCGTGAGGCACTGGCCAACACCCACAAGCACGCCCAAGCCCACTGGGCTGCCGTGACGGTACGCTTCACCGAGGCTCAATTGCTGGTTCGCATTGAAGATGACGGTATCGGCCTGGAAGACGATAGCTCGCCGCCCATGCACTACGGATTGGTAATCATACGCGACAGAGCCAACACTCTGAATGGGGAGCTGAGTATCACTAACCGCCCTTCAGGAGGAGCCAGCATTGAGATAACCTTCACCCCTTTAACTGCTCGCTTAATTCAGCAGCAGCCTGCTTCGGTTGCTCCCAACTCTCACTTAGGTACAGGGACTTCTTAATGACGCTGTCAACTGCCAAAGACACACCTGCCAGTCTGATGATTATCGACGACCATCCGCTCCTACGTCGTGGCGTGATACAGCTGCTTGAGCTAGAAGACGACCTTGAACTGGTTGGCGAAACGGGCGACCCTGAAGAAGGCATTGCACTGGCCCTCAAACTTGAGCCTGACCTGGTTTTACTGGATTTAAACATGCCGGGCGTCAATGGCTTAGAAGCCTTGCGCCGCCTACGGGAAGCCAACTATAGCGGCCGTGTGGTGATGTTCACTGTTTCCGACCATGAGGATGATGTTGTCGCCGCACTGCGTAACGGTGCCGACGGTTACCTGTTAAAGGATATGGAGCCTGAAGACATGGTTCGCCAACTGCGTCAGGCTGCTTTGGGGCGCATGGTCATCAGCGAAAGCCTGACCGCCCTACTCGCTGAAGCCCTGCGTAATCAGCGCAATGCCCCACCACCCCGGATATTCATAGCCTAACGCAGCGTGAACGCGAAATTCTGCAACAGCTTGCTGGCGGACTCTCCAACAAGCTCATCGCACGCAAGCTGGATATTACCGAAGGCACGGTCAAGGTTCACGTCAAGCACCTGCTCAAAAAGCTTAACTTACGCTCGCGTGTCGAAGCCGCCGTCTGGGCAGTCCAGGAAGGTATCGATCACTAATCGATTCTGTGTGGTTACCTCTAAAGACTCCCAGAATACTTTTGCTCTGACCCGCCTTTACCTCCTCTCGATTTTTCTGTTTAAAATCAATGAATCCAGGCTTTTCAGCGACTACCTCTCAAGAGGTATGTCGCTGTTTTTCATGCTATTTCCACCTATTCCCCAATTTCTTCCCCCAGCGTATCTTGCTTTCTAACTGCTAGATGCAGACAGGTTTGATGCCAAGGGGAAATCGCTATGAGCAAGAGAAATGCCGACATTGAGAAATGGAATGTCGAAGACGCCCAATTCTGGGAACAGGAAGGCAAGCACATTGCCAACCGCAATCTATGGATATCCATCCCCAGCCTGCTGATGGGCTTTGCTGTCTGGATGATGTGGGGAATGATTACCACCCAGATGCAGAACCTGGGTTTTTCGTTCACGGTTAACCAGCTATTTTCACTGACGGCGCTTGCCGGTCTAGCAGGTGCCACCCTGCGCATCCCAGCATCGTTCATGATCCGCATCGCTGGCGGGAGGAACACCATCTTCCTGACCACCGCGCTATTGATGATCCCCGCAGCCGGCACTGGTATCGCCTTGATGAACCCAGGCACGCCGTTCTGGGTATTCCAGGCATTGGCGCTACTTTCAGGTATCGGTGGCGGTAACTTCGCTTGTTCAATGAGCAACATTTCCACTTTTTATCCCAGCAAGCAGCAAGGTT
The DNA here is from genome assembly GCA_004295565.1 of Vreelandella olivaria. Taxonomy (GTDB): domain Bacteria; phylum Pseudomonadota; class Gammaproteobacteria; order Pseudomonadales; family Halomonadaceae; genus Vreelandella; species Vreelandella olivaria. The sequence goes on from AP019416.1 coordinate 2,593,450, forward strand.
ACGCCCTGGGCATGAATGCAGGCCTGGGTAATTTCGGCGTCACTACCATGCAAATTGTCATCCCGCTGGTAATGACCGTCGGCATTTTCGGCGCTATAGCCGGTTCGCCGATGGAATTGCAAAGCGCTAGCGGTACGCTGATCGGCAGGATCGAAGCAGGTACCGATACCTGGATCCAGAATGCTGGCTTTATCTGGCTTGTATTCCTGGTTCCATTAGCGTTCGCCGGTTGGTTCGGTATGAACAATCTTCGCACTATTACGCCCAACCCTGGTTCGCCGCTGGCGGCTTTCAGCAAAGTATTAGGCCTCTACGGCGTCGGCATGGTGACTGCCATCGTCGGCATGCTGGCTCTCAGCTGGCTTAATATGTGGATTGCCCTACCGCTAACCATTGTTCTGACTTTGGTGCTATTGCGCCTGATTCCTGGCGACCTCAAGCCTAATATCCAGAAGCAGTTCGCGATATTTTCCAATAAGCACACTTGGTCAATGACCATCCTCTACATTCTGACCTTCGGCTCCTTTATCGGCTTCTCTGCAGCCCTGCCGCTCTCCATCAACGTCATCTTCGGCAACATGATGGAAGCGACTGCCGATGGCACGCTGATTCGCGTGGCCAACCCAGAGGCTCCCAGCGCCTTAACCTGGGCCTGGATAGGGCCCTTCGTGGGTGCTCTGATCCGTCCGCTGGGAGGATGGATCTCCGACAAAGTGGGTGGCTCCATCGTCACCCAAATCATCTCTGCGGTCATGGTGGTCGCCTCTATCGCCACCGGCTACGTGATGATGCAGGCCTATAACGCCACCGATCCTAATCAATTCTTCTGGCTATTCCTGCTGCTATTCATCGTGCTATTCGCCGCCAGTGGTATCGGCAACGGCTCTACCTTCCGCAGCATCGGGGTTATTTTCGACCAGCAGCAGAAAGGCCCGGTACTTGGCTGGACCTCAGCCGTCGCTGCCTATGGCGCCTTCATCGCCCCGCGGGTAATGGGTGAGCAAATCCAGGCCGGCACACCGGAGCTTGCCATGTACGGCTTTGCGGTCTTCTACGCCATCTGTCTGGTCATCAACTGGTGGTTCTACCTACGCAAAGGTGCCTACGTTAAGAACCCCTAAATAGGGCTTGCTTCTTTACGCCCGGAGCCAAGCTCCGGGTCTTCTACCCACTGCGGGAGGACACCATGAAAATCATGATCGCCTATGACGGTTCGCGAAACGCCAAGCTGGCTCTCGCTCAGGTCGTCAACATGTTCCGCTGTAACCAACCTCTACTGGTACTGGTCGGCGTGGTGGAGAATCCACTCGACGCTACCGATAACAACGAGGCGCTTTTTCAGCAGGAGCACGATGAGGTTAAACGGCACCTTCAAGAGGGTGTGGCATTCGCTATCGGCGAGGGTTTTCAAGCCGAGCAGCTTCTCGCCGAAGGGGATGCGCGCAAGATGTTGCTGCAGGCCACTCGCAAACTCTCGCCAAACCTACTGGTCATTGCCCGCCATAGCCATCAACCGGACGGCGGCATCATCGCCAAGTCGTTGACTTATTTTGTTGATGAACTCGACTACATGACGTTCGGCAGCGTCAGCTCGTTCCTGGCCCGGCGCGCCGAGTGTCCCTTGTTGATCCTACCCAGCCCTTGAGCATCCCCTACCCCTCCTTTGGTAAAGACCACCCTTGGGACACAGGACGATACGACCATGAAAGTTTCCGCTGTATTCAAGTTTCGCAGCCCCGAAATCCGGGCCTTGCACCTGACCTGGATTGCCTTCTTTATTACCTTTTACGTGTGGTTCAATATGGCGCCGCTCGCGTCGAGCATGCTCAAGAGCGTCGACTGGCTGACCCCGGATGATCTCAAACTGTTCGCCATCTGTAACGTGGCCTTGACCATTCCCGCCCGCATCATCGTCGGCATGGCGCTGGATCGGTTCGGCCCGCGACGGGTGTTCTCGGTGCTCATGGTCACTATGGCGCTACCGGCGTTGGCGTTTGCTTTCGGTAACAGCATGACGCAGCTGCTAGTAGCGCGCTTAGTACTGAGTTCGATTGGTGCCAGCTTCGTGGTCGGTATCCATATGACAGCGCTGTGGTTTAAGCCCAAGGACATCGGTTTCGCCGAAGGCTTCTACGCAGGCTGGGGTAATTTCGGCTCCGCCGTAGCGGCCATGTCGCTGCCGACCATCGCCTTGAGCATGTACGGTGGCCCCGATGGCTGGCGCTGGGCAATCGCCCAGAGCGCTATTGTTATGGCCGCTTACGGTGTTTACTACTGGTTCGCCATTACCGATGGCCCGGATGCCCAGGCTCACCGGAAGCCGCGCAAGACCGCCGCCATGGAAGTGAGCTCCTGGGGCGATATGATCAAGCTGATCATCTGGACGATCCCACTGGTCGGTGTACTCGCCATCCTGGTCTGGCGTATTCAGTATATGGGCTATTTATCCGTCACCGGTGCTGTCGTCGCTTACCTGGTCATCGTAGCGATCGTTATTTATCAGATCGTACAGATTCTGCGGGTCAACCTGCCAATCCTGCGCAAGGGAGTACCCGAGGATGATAAATACTCATTTAACAGCGTGGCCGCCCTTAACAGCACTTACTTTGCCAACTTCGGTGCGGAACTGGCTGTGGTATCGATGCTGCCCATGTTCTTTGAGGAGACCTGGGGCCTGAATGCCGCTACAGCCGGCCTGATCGCTGCGTCATTCGCGTTCGTCAATCTGGTGGCGCGCCCCATGGGCGGCATGGTTTCCGACCGCATGGGTAACCGGCGCTTTGTGATGCTGTGCTACATGTTTGGCATTAGCGTTGGATTCTTGCTGATGGCCATGCTCAATTCGAGTTGGCCACTGATTTTGGCCATTGCGGTGACCATCGGCACCTCGATTTTCGTGCAAGGGGCTGAGGGGCAACCTTCGGTATCATTCCCTCCATCAAGCGCCGTATCACTGGGCAAATCTCGGGCATGGCCGGCGCCTACGGCAATGTTGGCGCGGTGGTTTACCTAACCATCTTTACGTTTGTCACACCGTCGCAGTTCTTCTACATCATCGCCACTGGCGCTTTCATTAGCTGGTTGATCTGTTTGGTATGGCTCAAGGAGCCAGAAGGCGCTTTTGACGACGAGTACTATGTTTCTTCAGTCGATAGAGATATCGAAGAGCAGGCACTTCAGAGTGCCAAGCGCTGAACGGTCGGAACATCTGTAGCATCACGGCACTGTTCGGTCGATTGGAGCCGGACAGTGCCTCTAGAGTCAAAAAGAGCGCCCCCAGAGCGCTCTTAATCAGGATCTGTGATGTCCTCAATCCAGGTTAAGGCCGCCACAGCCGTCGGAAATCCGGTGGTAGGAATCGCTAACATGGCTACTTGTTTAAGTTCCTCGGCACTCACGCCCTCCTCCAAGGCACGACGCACATGGGAGTGAACGGCCCCTTCGGAGCGTGCCCCAATGGCCAACGAGAGTTTTATCAAGCGCCGGCTACGTTCATCAAGCGGCCCAGCTTCAGCACAGGCTTTGCCCAAAGCGGCATAAGCTTCCCATATCTCAGGATACTGGTTCGCGACATCTCCGGCTCCAGAAGGCAAATCATGCTTTGTCATAGTGCAATACCTTAACGATAAATTGAAGTTCACAGTATAGAAGTACAGCAACTAAATGCCACCCACCACACTTAAGAGCTAAACACAGCAATCGAACAAAGCATTATTAATGAGGACATTCGATGTATATTGGCTATATCCAACTTTTTAAGCTCTGCATTAAGTGGATTTATTCCAACCAGGAAATGGCGTCTCTTCCTGCAAATGACGCAACTCAGGTTGATGAGCTTCAGCAATTTGGGTTACCCGACTCACGCCCTCTTCCAATAAATGCACTTCTATTTGGCGGCGATCCTCACGCCCTTGCCGCCGCACAACCAATGATAGTTGCTCACAGCGGTCAACTAGCGCCACCACCCCATGATGTTTTGATTGAAGCCGCTCAGCAAGCTCGCCCACCGTCGCCCAGTCTCTTCCCTGGAAGCCACGAAGATGTAGCAATAGTTGATACTGCAAGGGTGTCAGCCCATAGCGGCGACAGATATCTTCACTATGGCGAAGAAAACAACGCAACCGATAACGAAATTGCGACAGCCTTTCAAAGTCGCTTTTATCAAGTGTTTGGGGGTTATTCATTTTTCATTTCTCTTAGCCACATATTCAACTATCACGTATTGGCCCATTAATAGCGCCTTTAAAAACAATATCACACCATGATACAATATGCCATTGAGCTTATCCCTTCAGGAGGAGGCTGAAATGAGAGTACTCACTTTGCTTAAATTACCATTCAACCATTGTGAAAGCTGGAAAGAGTTACAAGCTTCCTCCCCCTCCATTCCTTTACTAGCGTGGCTGGTGGTGTTACCCATGTCGCTCTTACCGCCAGTAATGCTCTATTATGCAGGCACCGATTACGGCGATGCATTTATGGCGGGCTTTGCTGACCGAGAGTGGCGTTTTATCACGACAATTATTTTCCTTGCAGAGATATTGAGTTTTTTCGTTATCGGCTGGGTAATCTACGCGGTAGTCAATGGAACGGTTGAACTATCTATCAGCTATCAAGACGCCTATTTGCTCGCTGTGCTTGTACCACTACCGCTATTCATTTCATCGTTGGCACTTTTGGCACCCAACCTTTTGTTCAACGTAGTGGTGATACTCACTGCGCTGGGCATCTCTTGCAGCTTGATTTACCACGGCTTACAAGCACTGTGTACGTGTACGCATCGAGACTTTGATGTGGCGACTATCTCGGCCACTTACACGATTATGGCAGCCAGTGCTTTAGGGTGGGGGATTCTATTTGCTGTTATCTGGGCTTATTAAGCCATGAATATTAGGCGCACTGGCCTACCGGGGCACCAATCCAGTCATCTTCAGCCAAATGATGACGCGTGAAGCAAACGGTCTAACGTTGAGAGGTGGGTAATGTGTGCGCCAGGCAGGGCGATGAGCAAAATTCACGATCACTCGCGTCTTCCTCTTCCAGCGCGGATAGCGCCAGCTCTTTGATTACTGGAAGGTGGGAATCTTCAATTTTACGTGCGGCGGTTAGTAGGGTAACTCGCCCTGCTCGTGCGAATCTCATTAAAGGCAGTAGCTTATCGGGGCATGCTTTCAGCTCACGACTGTATCGCTCAAGAAACAGCGTCGTACTGATTTCTTGCTGTTGATATTGACGATGTAGTTGAGACCCGGGGCTATCTCCGGGTACCACTCGCTCAACGCTAGCGAGTGGCGCGGCACCGTTAGGCCATAGCCGATCAACCAACACCCGAGTGCCGTCGTGATCCTTTATCGGCGCATATATACGCTTACACATGATTTCATAGGGCATTGTTTATATACCTCTGCCAGCGAGTTCACCCATATCAGTATTAACATAGCAGTAAATTTAGCCATGTTGATAGCTGTAGGCATCTACTCAACTTATTACCGGGCAGCGGACATCGTTACGATGACAAGAAACTCACGGGCAAGCACTGGGTTGCAAATAATGGACATACCAAGGTTCTTGCGTTCGACGTTCATAACGAACATGCAATACTTGCTGCCGACCATTTAAAATGAGCATCAAATGGGAGATCAGTTAGGCAACTGAAGATTTCAACAAATTTCTTTTGATGAAGCACCCGCCAGATATCGTTTTTGATGTAAAAAATAAAGTCAGCTAGCCACCCTTTGGGCAGCTAGCTTTTTGCGGTTTTATTTACCGGGCTGCCCTGGAAAAGGGATAAATTCAGCATCGTCTCCCGGAGGAAGGCGAAAGCGGCCATGTTCAAAATCGCCCTCTATCCATGCTTGCTTGGCAGCCTCCAGCTTTTCCTGGGAAGAAGCAACGAAATTCCAGGAGATATACCGTGGGCCGTTCAGTGTTTCACCGCCCAGTAGCATCAGCCGAGTGCCGGTTTCACCCGCCACCACCGTGATCGGGTCGCCTGGCCGGAACACCATCATGCGGCCAGCCTCGAAGGTCTCGCCTGCAATGATGACGCTACCGGACATGACATAAATGCCACGATCCTCATGATTATCCGGCAAGGGTAGTTTTGCCCCTGGCTGCAGTATCGCATCCGCATAGAACATTTCAGAGAAGGTCTTTACCGGCGCCCGCTCTCCCAGGCCATGCCCAGGATCAAACGCACTTCCTTGCCCTCTCCTTTCAGTACTGGCAGAGTCTCCTCGGCATGATGCTCGAAGCTGGCAGGCTGATCTTCATAGGCTTCGGGGAGCGCTACCCAGGTTTGTATGCCCAATACTGAGTGCTTATTCTGACGAGTGATAGCACTGGTGCGCTCCGAATGGGTGACCCCATTGCCCGCCACCATCCAATTAACCGCCCCAGGATGAATCATTTGGTTGGTGCCCAGGCTATCACGGTGTTGGAACTCCCCTTGATATAGATACGTAACAGTGGCTAGCCCAATATGGGGGTGTGGGCGAACATCAATGCCTTCGTCCTTAAGAAATTCAACGGGCCCCATCTGATCAAAAAAAATGAATGGCCCCACCATCTGCCGCTTCGGGGCAGGCAGTGCACGGCGCACTTCAAAACCACCCAAATCCCGAGCGCGGGGAACAATCAGTGTCTCTATATCATTCAAACTGCCGGCGGATGGGCACTTTGGCTCTAAATCAGGCATCCAACTCATAGGTTTTCTCCAGAAGTGAAAGATAGGAACATGTGGTAAGCAGCTTACAAAAGCACATCGTGCCACTCTGAGTGTCGCGCAAACTGTGCCTTTGCAAATGGGGCGGTCTCAATGAACAAGCGCAACACCTAACCTATCAGGTAGGGTATTGCCATGACTTATTGTTACCACCATCTTTCTGCTGAAGATCGAGCCGCCATCATGCTGATGCAGGGTCACCACTCGATTCGTGCTATCGCGCGTCAATTGGGACGTGCACCCAGCACCATTTCACGAGAGCTGACACGCCACGCGGTCAGGCCTGACATAGCATATGACGCCAGTCTCGCTGGATATCGAGCCCGACTGACCCGCTGTCGGCCTCGCCGTAGCCCGAAGCTGCCTCTCAATGGTGAGCTTTTCGAGCTGGTGGCCTACCTGCTGCGCAAGTACTGGTCACCCGAGCAAATAGCCCGCACACTGAAGCGTATGTTTCCTGATAACACTGACCGCCACGTCTCACACGAAGCCATCTACAATGCGCTCTACCTCATGCCGCGCGGCTCGCTCAAGAAGGAACTGATTGCCTGTTTGCGCCAGGGGAAAGGTAAACGACGCCCTCGCAGCCATGGCAAGGATAGGCGGCAACAGATTCCTGATCTGGTGAGCATCCATCTGCGGCCTCCAGAGATCGAAGACCGCCTGATGCCCGGCCACTGGGAGGGAGATCTCATCATTGGCGCTAACAATCGCTCTGCCGTTGGTACATTGGTGGAGCGCACGACGCGTTTAGTGATCCTGGCGAAAGTAGATGGCACCACCGCTACAGCAGCGGCCATCGGCTTCAGCGACAAGCTCAATGAGGTGCCGCGCTCCCTCCGTCTGTCGATGACCTATGACCAGGGCAAAGAGATGGTGAAGCATGCCGAGATCACTCAGAAGACGGGGACAGCGATCTACATTGCCGACCCGCATAGCCCATGGCAGCGGGGTTCCAATGAGAACACCAACGGGCTGTTGAGACAGTACCTGCCGAAGGGCACGGATCTGTCGGTCTACAGTCAGGAAGAACTCGACGAAATCGCTGACTCACTCAATACACGGCCACGCAAGACACTGGACTGGCGCACGCCGCTGGAAGTCTACGCCGAGGTGCTCAAGAAATCCGTCGCCGATCCGAGCACTATTCAATAGCGTTGCACTTGGAACTTGAGGCCGCCTGGACATAACGGCATGATTTTTTTTGCCCGAGGAGCGAACGTCTTCCACTGCTTTTGCGACTAACGCAAAACCCACTTTTGTCCGCGCATAGCATCAGGCACTTCAGTACTATCAATGATAATCATCGAATCACCTGCTTTCGAATAAGTCATCACTGCTTTAGCCCCATTGAGTTCAACCAGGTAGCGTCCCTTGGTATCGCTGGTTTCATGCTCAATGGTAAATGAGGCTTTAGATACATCAGACATCGCACTCTCCTTTTTGTATTACCGGGTAAACAGCTCAGCATTTGTCTCTAAAGTACTTAAGAGTATGACTACACTTCGCACTTAGTCTTTTGAAACCCAGTCTTTCGAATAAACTCTTATGCTCGACCTTCATGTGGATGATTGAACGTCAAAAATGGCGCACGACCGGGCCTTCCTCCCCTTGGTGGAAACGCAGTACTTCCTCTTGGATATCGGCGGCTGATTTAGACACGCGCTTATGTTGACGCAGATGCTCGGCCCAGGATTCAACCTGGAACCACTCCAACATCAAGCTGGGATCGGCGGAATCCTCGGTAATGCCCCACGCATAGGCGCCATCGCGCCGCCTTTCAGCAGAGAGCCTAGCCAATATTTTCAGAAAGGCGGGACGATCTGCCAGGGCTACCCGGTACTCTATCTGGATAAGCACCGGTCCGCGGTCATACTCAACGGGTGTGGCCGTTAGCGGCTCGGGCCAGTGATTTGACGGCATCAAGTCGGATTCGCCTTTGGGCAACTTAATACGGTGTGCAATACATCCGATCGCTGCTAGCCCGACCGCGCCAGATAGTAACGCCAACGGCACGCCAATCCCTTGAGCGATTATTCCCCATGCCAAACTGCCCGCGGCCATGGCACCATTAAATACAGTCAGGTATACCGCCAGAGAGCGGCCACGTACCCAATTGGGGAGGATTGCCTGGGCGACGCCGTTAAGCGTCGTCAACGCTGTAATCCAAGCGGCACCAAGGATCAATAGAGAGGTCACGGCGAGCCATTTGGGCGGCGCCAGACATAGCAAAGCCATGACGGACGAAGTGACCAATGCCGACGTTAGAAGCAGGCCGTCAGGGCTAAGGTACATACGCAAGCGAGGCATAATAACAGCCCCTCCGATTGCCCCCAGGCCAACTGCACCGAGCAATATGCCATAGAAGCTTGGGCCGCCTTCCAGCAACTGACGTGCGACTAGCGGCAGTAGTGCCCAGACTGAGCTGGCCATAGCAAAGAAGAGAAAGGCGCGCAGCAGGACAATATGCAGCTCACGACTGGCGCGGGCGTAACGGAGCCCGGCACGGAAAGCGCCTGGGAAGCGTTCGGATAGGGCATCCCGTTGCGTTGCTGGTCGTTTCCACCACATCAGCGCAGCAATGACAACGACACAGCTCAGAACGTCTACTCCATAGGTAAACGCGGCTCCCATGCTGGCCAGCAACAGCCCGCCCAAAGCGGGACCTACGGCACGGGCAATGTTGATCCCCAACGAGTTGAGTCCCACGGCATTCTTGAAGTCTTTCTTGTCTATCAACACCGTATACCGCTAGCCGATAGCGACCTGATAAGCATGGGCGACTTTAAGCACGGTCGCTTCATCCCAGCGTCTACCCACTAATTGCATACCTACGGGCAAGCCCTCCGAAAAGCCGACTGGGACGCTCATGGCTGGATGACCACTGACATCAAAAGGGGCCGTGTTGTGAAGGTTGCTAAGCGCACCGGCAAGTGTGCTATTGAGACTTTTATCAACAGGTCTTTTACCGCTTTCATGGCGGTGGTAGGCATGATTAACAAGTCATATGCCTGCAGAGCGTTGTCATAATCGCGCGAGAGACGCCTACCGATATTCTGGGCTTTACCATAATAGTGGCGATTGTACTGTTCGGACATGTAGTGCCCAGCGAGAACCGTCATCTTTACTGTGTCGCTAAAGTCATGACCGCGAGCTCGGCGAGCCCGGCCGTAAAAGTCCATAAGCTGTGTGCTGTAATGCCCTCGCCAGTTTGTGCCGTAACCATCGCCTCTGACCATGAGTTCAGTGGCTCCCTCAAAGGCGATCGCACTCCACAGCGCAAGCCCGTCGTTATGCATGGGTACCGATACCTCCGTCGCACAAGCGCCCACTTTTCCAGCACGCTGATGGCTTCTTTAACGGCTGCGTCCACGTCAGGTTCACTGACCCCGGCAATGCCAAACCCTTCACGTAGGATGCCAATGTGTATGCCAGTAAGATCTTCACTTAGCGCTTCGGTGTATTTCGCGGTACGCACGTCGTATTGGCGTGGATCTAACCCATCCGAGCCAGCAAGTACTTCCAACATACGGGCGCAATCTTCGGCGGTGCGCGCCATAGGGCCTACGTGGTCAAGAGTAAGCTCAATGGGAAAAATACCTGTATAAGGCACTAGGCCATGCGTTCCTTTGATCCCATAGCAACCGCTCCATGAGGCGGGTAGTCGAATAGAGCCGCCCTGATCACCTCCCAACGCCATATCAACTTCTCCGTTGGTCACCACCACGGCGCTGCCGTTGGAAGAAGCGCCAGCTAGGCGCTCACGGTCATGGGGATTAACCGGTTGGGGTTCGGGATAGCCGGTACAGCCTCCACCGTCAAAACAGAGCGCTGGAACGGCTGTCTTGCCGATGATGTGCGCGCCCGCGTCGAGAAGCCGGGTGACCACTGTGGCATCCTCCCGGGGCACATAACCTTCCATGATCGGCGAACCATTCATCATCGGGATGCCTGCCAGAGCGATGTTATCCTTTAACGCTACCGTTCGGCCCGCAAGCGGCCCCTCTTCTGCCCCAGGCACCGAACACTTCCAAGCCCAGCCATTGAGCGGGTTGTCGTCACCGACGGGGCGACAACCCATATCGGCCTCGCGGGTAATTTACTGGCAATGATTCATCCGCCAGTTCATCCAAACGATCATAAATAGCCATTGAATCAGCAACAGCGGACTGGAACTCGCTCAGTTCATCAAAGGAGAGATCAAAGCCGTAATAATCGGAAATAGCTGCCAACGTATCAATGCCGGGTCGCTTCACACTCATAGTCAATTACTCCTTACATACAGACAATTACCTGAAAAGGCGTCTAGTGAGGAAATACGAACTACCTCTCCAACAAGTGTTGATAGTGGTGTGGAAGGCGCATCGCCACTAAATCTTTGCGGCGCACAGCGCTGTTGGGGTAAGGCGAGGCTAAATTGCTCGTATCAATAGCAAGCTGAGCAACGCCAGTTGCACTGGTTAACATAGCCTCCTGACGAGGAAAGAGGAAAGTATCCGGCCCAAAGATACCGCTTAACCCAGGCAACCCTGCCTCGGGCATATAAGCGTTAGCAAAAGCGAAGTAGCAGTTGTTCTCTCCTCCGCGGATCCGGTAATGGTGCCAATGGTGATTGTCTTGGCCGGTGGGAATAGGTGCTGGCTGACGAATCTCAGTACCGGGATGAGCACAGTGAAATGGCCCTGGTAAGGCAGCAGGACAAGCGATGACATCGCATCCCCGTAGCGCCAGGATGCGTCCCGCTTCGGGAAAATCCGCATCATGGCCAATCAGTAGTCCTAGTCGGCCTAGCGGCAGATCACAGCTTACCCAGCGCTCGCCAGGCGTCGCCCACTCTCGATCCGCGTCATTTAAGTGAATCTTACGATAAACCGCTATCACACCCTGCGAACCCATCAGAGCGGCAGCATTGTAGAGATGTCCCTCCGATTCTTCAGCGAAACCAACCACGTAGAACTGTTGATGCTCCCTAGCAAGCCGTCGCAGTGTGTCGAACACAGGGTGATGCTGGGGAATGGGGCTAATAACGCCTGTATCTAACCCCGTAAGCGCCAGCTCGGGAAAAACCACCAGCTCGGCACCCTCTGCCTGGGCAATTAAATCAGCACATCGGGAAAGATTATCGTCAAGGTTCGTAGAGGGCACGAATTGAGCAACGGCGATAGTACTTGCTTTACCCTGAGGCAGTGACTGATGGCCATAGAGCCTGAAAAAGTCCAGCGGGTTCCAAGCGTATGTTTGATGAAGCAGTTCATGATAGAGATCAGGCCGACGCTCGCTGGCCAACGGCCCCGTTACTCGGCTCGTATCAATCTCACCCAGCACAATACCATCACCGTCATCGCGACTAGCCTGGATATGCCCATCCGGTTCAATCACGCAGCTGCCACCACTGAACTGAACGCCACGCTCAAGCCCCCAACGGTTACTCTCAATCAGGTAGCAGCCATTCTCCCTGGCGCGACTAATCCAATAGGGTGCAGGCGCGCGCTCAGCCAGCCAATTACTCAGATGGCAAATGACCTCGGCGCCTTGCAGCGCTACTAACCGTGCGGTTTCGAGAAAATGAATATCCATGCAGATGAGTAGCGCAATACGGCCCAGCGACGTCTCGAATACTTGATGGCCCGTGTCGCCAGAGGCCGCCCATTTCGGCTCAGCGATATAAGGGTGGCTTTTACGATGCTTGCCTAAATAGCCCTCTGGTCCCACTAAAGCCGCGGTGTTGTAGTAAAGCCCATTAACCGGATCAACTTCTGGCAAGCCGATAACGATATAGCAGTCATGCTTCGCCGCCAGCGCGGCGAAGCATTCAGTTGAAGGCCCAGGTACCGGTTCTACATAGGGTGCCACTTCTTCCCGGTCATACCAGCAGTAACCGGTAAGGCCCATTTCCGGCGTAATAATTAACCGCGCACCCGACGCAGCGGCCTCTTCTACCCGTTGCTTCAAAGCATCAATATTGTGCTGTTTGACAAACATTTCAGGCTCAAACTGCACCGTGGCGGCCAGGTATTTCATAGCTATCTCCTCGCTCGCTAGCGTGCTTGCCCAACGATGGACTTAAGGATGGACGCACCCAATGTATATTTTGGATCTACCATGTTCCCCAGCCGCACACGCCCAGCCTGGGTAAGCAGCATATAGGCCTCTATTTCATCGAAATCGAACTCTGCTGCCAACCAGCGAACCAGCTCTCTGTAGGCAATGCGCGTGGCATCTTCCATCGGGCGAGCGGAACCAATGGTCATATAAAACTGCTCGTTTTCCAGGCGCGGCCACTTGAACGTCCAATTTTTAATCAAGTCGACCTGCACAGTGGTCACGGTAGGATGCTCAATCGCCACGCCACACAACTCACCATCGCCCTGGGCCGCATGACAATCACCGAGATAAAGATAGGCGCCTTGGGTATGCACCGGTAGATAGATCACAGCCCCTGGCGCCACATCGGGTAAATCCATATTGCCGCCGTAATAATCGGGCACCAGCGAGCTAATTGACTCAATCTCTGGCGACACCCCAATGGTGCCAATAAAAGGCTGATACGGAAGGGTTATTTTGTCAGTCCACTTCACGCCGGTTTCCGCGTCAACCTCGACCTTCTTTACCCGTTCCGGTAGCGGTGTGTTAAGTAGCGCGGTATCACCGGTCGCCACCAACCCACCAAATTCGGTAATCAGCGCCGTCGTACCGCAAGGCTGCGGGCCACGTGGTTTCATGTCATGAATATAAACTGCCAGACAGTCGCCCTTCTCTGCCCCCCTCTACGTAGATCGGCCCATTCTGTGGATTAAGGTACGGTAAATTAAGTAGCTCGCTTGGCTTATCGCTTTCCGAGCGAAGTTTGCCCTCAAAAGCATCATGCGTCTCTGCGCTGACAATATCGCCCGGTTGGATATGCAGCACGGGCTTGGGGTTAGGCCCAAGCGTATAGTGGTACTGACCTTGCGCTTCCTCGGTGAGGTGGTGAGTGGTACCCGGCTTACCCTTGGCGACGGCGCGACGCCCCATAATGGAATGATCAAACCAGTTCATTGTGCTACTCCTTTTTTTGGTTCTTTTTTAGGTGCTTTCAGTCATCGCTCCAGCAACTGAGGACGGGAGCTTGGTCATGGTTAAAAACGTTCTGCATACCCCCTCAAACCGCCAGAATGCGACGCATGGCGTCTCTATCACGCAGTTGCTCCTTAGCGAGCTCGTGGGTAATTTTTCCCTTATCCATAACGTAACAGCGCTGCGCCATGGTCATAATCATGTCCAGATTCTGCTCAACAAGGAGAATGGTTACGCCCATCTCGCGATTGAGTTTTAGGATGTTGCGCGAAATATCCTTAACAATGTTCGGCTGGATACCTTCCGAAGGTTCATCGAGCAGCATCAGCTTCGGCTTGCCCACCATGGCCCGGCCAATCGCAAGCTGTTGCTGCTGTCCGCCGCTGAAGGTGCCCGCCCGCTGATTAGCCCGCTCTTTCAAGATTGGGAAAAACTCATAAACCCGCTCATAGTCCACACCCTCGCCAGGCTGCTGGAGCATCTCGCCAACCTTGAGGTTTTCCCAAACGGTCATGCGCGCGAAGACCTCGCGTCCTTGTGGTATATAGCCAATACCACAGCGTGCGCGCTGGTGGGATTCGAGCGCACTGATATCCTCACCATCGAAGCGGATAACCCCTTGTCGATGCTTGAGAAGGCCGATCAGCGTCTTCATCAGCGTTGTCTTGCCCACGCCATTTCGGCCAATGACAGCAACCACTTCGCCACGACCAACCCTCAAGCTAACCTCTTGCAACACCGGGGTTGTCCCGTAGCCAGACGTGACGCCCTCCACACTTAACAGGTCTATATTATTCGTCGTCATCGGCTGTCCCCAGGTAAATACGTGCGACCTCTTCGTTAGCCTCAATGTCGTTGATCGTGCCTTCGGCAAAGATTTCACCAAAGTTCAGTACGGTGACCTTGTGGGCAATCTGGCGCACGAACTCCATATCGTGCTCAACCGCCAAAATGGACATGCCTTCACGATTAAGAGCCTGGATCATCTCCCCTGTGCGCGCCGTTTCATCGGGCGTCATACCCGCGGTCGGTTCATCCAGCAGTAGCAAACGCGGCTCCGTGCTTACCGCCATACCGATCTCGAGCCACTGCTGCTCACCATGCGAAAGCTCACCCGCGAGCTCACTGGCCTTCTCGGTAAGCCTTACAAAGGCTAGTGCTTTGTCGATAGCCTCGGTCATTGAGTCGCCATGCAGATGGTTTTGAACCGCAATCTGCATGTTTTGCCAAACAGAAAGCTCAGCGAAGATACCCGGCACCTGGAACTTAACGGCAATGCCCTGTTTCACCCGCTCAAAAGAACGCAGTTGGGTGATTTCCTGGTCTGAAAAGAAGATCTTGCCAGAGCTAGGCTGATGCTCACCAAGCACAAGCCTGAAGAACGTGCTCTTCCCAGCGCCATTAGGGCCAATCAAGCAGCGGATTTCACCGTGCTCCATTGAGAAGTTCACATCCTGGGCGACTTTTACGCCGTCGAAATGTTTATATAAGTTTTCGGTTCGCAGTAGGGTCACGACACACCCTCCTTACGCTTACGCAGGCGGCCAAACAGCCTAACCAGCCCTGGGATCAAGCCTTCCGGCATGTAGACCACAACAACCACCAGCAGCAACCCCATGATGACGAAGGCGTAGTAGCTGCCATAGATAGTCAGATTCTGGAAAATACCCAGCACCACCAAGGTGCCCACCAGGGTCGCGGTGAGGTCTTTACGCCCCCCTACTGCTACCCAAATAATGGGTAAAGGCGGCAGCTGCCAAATTCATGTTGGAGGGGCTGATGTACTGCCCCCAGGCGCTATAGAGCACGCCGGAGAGACCCGCTAAGCCACTGCCAATCACAAAAGCAACTAACTGATAACGGCGTATATCGTAGCCAAACATTTCAGCGCGGTGAGGGTTCTCACGAATGGCGACTAGAACATTCCCAAACCTGGAATTGACGAGTACCCGAAGAGCGAGATAGCAAAGCACCAACAGGGAAAGCAACAGGTAATAAAGTGGCACACCCGAATACAGCGCTATATCGCCCCCAGGCCAAGGAATAGTCAGCGGCGGCATGCCGGTCATACCATTGTCGCCACCTAAACGGGCAGCGCCGATCGCCCACTGGGATCCCGCCGTTTGCGCCATAAAGGTGGCGAACACCAGCGTGGTCGACAGCGTGACAATACCCAGAAATACGCCGCTGATTCGCCCATAGAAAAGAATGTAACCAAGTACCGCTGACCCCAGGCACGACATCCCAACGCCCAGCACCACACCGAAAAGGGTCATACCGTATGCCGCGCCAAAGTTGATCGTGACCACACCATAGGTGTACCCGGAAAGCCCGAAGAAAGCCGTCTGACCAAAGCTAAGCGCCCCGTATATCCCCAAATCAGCGACAGCCCAAGCGCCATAAACACCCAGCAAAGGAAGTAGGCCGTATTACCCACACTCCAGGCATCCGCAAAAGCGGGGTAAACCAAGGCTGCGCCCATTGCCAAGACAAAACCGACCCAAAACAGCGGGCCGCGGCCCAGGGTTTGCGGGCCATTCAAGAGTCGCACCCAGCGTGGCATTCGAGACTCAGACCGAGCCGCATTTGAACCGTGTCTTTGCAAACTACTCATTTATGTACGCCCCTTGAGTAACCAGCCAGACAGGCCTTGTGGAAGAATACGGATGACCACCATGACCGTGATTAACAGCCCCACCTGGCCCATTAGCTGCCCTTGCCACCCGGTAAGGAACGCCTTGATAACCGCCAGCGTAGCCGCTGCGGGGCCGTACCAGGAAAACATCCGCACCGCCGACAACAACCGTCACAAAACTTTCAACCAGGAAGTTGGCCCCAAGTGTCGGAACGATAGAGATCGTGGGTGCATAAAGCGCGCCAGCCAATCCCGCCAGCGCTGCCCCAAGGCCGAAGGTAAGGGAGTACATACGCCCGGTGTCGATACCCGCGGCTTTTGCCATATGCGGGGCTTGAATCGTTGCCCGAGAGTGAATACCGAACGTCGTATGGTGGAACAGCAAATACAAGCCAATAAGCACGAGCACTGCCACACCAAGTAGCACCATCCGATAGGTAGAGTAGCTATAGCCACCCACCGAAAAACTGCCGAGTGGCGTGCTGATACCCGCCATGCTGGAGCCAAGCACAATCAACGTGCCTTGAGTGAGAATCAGGCTGATACCCCAGGTGGCCACAATAGAGTCCAATGGCCGATGGTAGAGCCGATGAATAATCGTGCGTTCAAGCACAATGCCCAGCACCCCGGCGGCAAGGCTGCCGCATAACATAGAGAGAGGCAGTGGCACCCCCATACGCGCCGTTGCCACCGTTACGTAGGCACCGCACATAATAAATTCGCCATGCGCCAGGTTAATGATGCCCATCATCCCGAAAATCACCGCAAGCCCCATGGCGGAAAGCACCAAGAAGGCAAACGCATCCCCAAACTGATAGAACGCTGCAAACGCTAAGTGTATATATTCCATATCCAGGCTCCTGGGCAGGAAACGCCAGCGAGGTTTCCCGCTTAATTCAAACTCACAGGCCAGACAGGGTGAGTCTCATCACCCTGCCGGGACGATGCGTGATACTTACTCGTTTGGAGGGCTGGAAGGGGTGTACTGAGCGCTCGGGTCGTTCTGGGTCAAGTCACAACCATTGTCACCCAGCCAGTACGGCTCGATATTTTCCCAAGTCTCGGGGAAAGAGATCTCGTGGTTCTCATCCACTTTCGCCAGAAAGATATTGTGAGACATATGCTGACTCTTAGGGTCGAGACACACAGTGCCAGAAGGGCCATCGAAGCAGACATCACCCTCGGCGATGACAGCACGAAGGCCCTCTTTGTCGGTCGAGCCGTCGGCCCGCTCAACCATCTGCTTATAAAGGTACATAGCGATATAGGAGTTCGCGGCTTCCTGATTCACATAAGGGGTATCAGGGAAGCGCTCATAGAACTTCTCAACGAATTCATTCGCCTCAGGGGCATCCACTTCTTCGATGAAATTCGTGGTAACAAACATGTTAGCAAGGCTCGGCGGCGCGAAACGCTTATGTTCGTAGCCCTGCCCAACATTGACAGAGGAGGCCATGGGAAGTCCCAGGTTGGCAGATGCTGCCTGCTCGTAATAAGACGCCTGATTGGAACCCACCAGTAACGTCACGACAAAATCCGGGGCTTCACCCTGAATGTTCTGAATGGTCTGCGAGAACTGAGAAACACCCAGAGGGATGAAATCCTCTCCCACTATTTCTCCACCTTCCTCTTCTACAATCTGACGCACCCACTCAGCCGAAATCTGGCCAAAGTTATAGTCCGCAGCAATCGTATAAACGTTAGGGCCATACTCTTCCATCATCCAGGGAATCAGCGTAGAGAACTGCTGTTCAGGAACTGCGCCGGTAACGATCATGTTGGCGTCACACACACCGCCTTCATACTGATTGTTATAAAACGCCAACCCATCAAACTGGTTCACAATTGGCCGATACGCTTCTCGTGACGAAGAAGCAAACCCTGCAAAGACGGTATCCACTTGATCACGCTGGAGAACTCGCCGCATTAATTCCTGATAACGACGGTCGTCAGACTGAGTATCGTAAATGACCAGCTCCACCTCGCGACCCGCAATACCGCCCGCTGCGTTTATTTCCTCAGCCGCTAACTCAATAGCATTCACCTTGACCTGCGTCACCGCTGCAAAGTTGCCGGACTGATCCTCAAGCACGCCGATCCGGATAGGCTCATTCGCCAAAGCGCTGGTCACTAACGAACCCGCTAACAACGTCGATAAAGTTGCCGTTCTCTGAATTGTTGAGTATTTCATTTGTATACCCCTGATGTAGTTTTACTTTTTACGTCCTCGCCGTCCTGCAGCAACACAGCTCCCTAAGCCGCCTCTCGATAAAATGAGAAACAGCCTTTTGCTCTTGAACCCTGTTTTGCATATTTCGCTTTGATGAACCTCAATGAAGCCGCTACGAATAACGGTTCAAGCGGGTTTCCCTAAGACGCTGAATGGTGTCGGCGTCCTCCTTCAACGCCGCCACCGCAATTTCACCCGAGACAATCATTGCCGCGAAATCCTCAAGAGACAGACGTCGGGTCATGCTCGCCGAACGCAGCAGAGCAAAGGCGTCATTGACCGAAATATCCATATCCTCAATAAGTTTGATCGCCGCCGTACATACGACTTGCCGCGCACGCACCTGCTGCTCCAAACGATGAAGCTTTTGCTCCGTCTCGTAGGACGCGTTAAACGTTTGGTAAGCAATGATTAAGCTCGCGAATACCAGCCTTGCGTAATGGCTTTGTCAGATAGCCACACACCCGGCGCTCGATGAACCAATTGACCGAGCTCGGCGCATCCGATCCAATCAGTGCAATCGCTGGCCCCTGGATGCTATCGATCAATCGTGTGATGTCGCCAAACTGGCGCCCTAATTCATCATCGAAGAACACCAGGTCAAACGGCCTATCAGACTCTGTCTCATCATGGCTGTTATGAGCGACTGGGGTGACGCCCAGCTCCAGAAGGAACTGAGTCAGTACCGCTCGGTCTTTTCGGCGGCACACACAATCAATGCACGATGGCCCCGGAAGTTGCGTCGTGTGGTAACCGTCATCGCACGATCCTCAAGCCAATATTGTTTTGGGCAATGGGCGTTTCAGGTTGAGCAGAGCCTGCTCCATTTACCTCCGCCCATACCAGATAAGGATCCGGGCGAACGGGGCGTTGGCTTCTGAAATTACCTGGAATGTCGCGTCTTCGCGGGATATACCCAGCCGCACGGTCAAATAACTGTGGTTACTCTCAGGATCGACATGAACCCTTCCCTGGGGGCTTGGAACGACGCCTTATGCAATGCTGTTTTAACCCGGTCGATATCAACTGAATCAGCGCCAGCCAAGGCAAGGGCGAGGAGATGAACGGTGTTGTAAGACGCTTCTGCATCTGCGCTAGGCAGGGCCTCGTGGCCGAAGCGTTGGCGGTAACTGGTGACGAACTGCTGATTAACCTCGGTTTCGATAGTCGAGAAGTAAACGCTGGAGGCGAGATGCCCAGCACACGCCTGCGAACCAATCTGAGCGAGTTCCGGCTCGCAAAGCGTACAGCTGCCAACCACCGTCTTTTTGTAACGCAGGGTTTTCATCCCGCGCCTTGGCAAATGCGCGGTAAAAGGCATAGCTAGACTCGCCGATCAGCATGTTCATGATGAACGCGGGGCGCTTTTCGTGGATCTCTTCAATAATACGGGCCACATCCAGGTCACCCACCTGTAGAAAACGCTCCGCGATCATCTCCCCGCCATGCGCTTTGGTAAGCTCTCTGATAATGCGGCCATTTTCCCAAGCCCACACATAATTAGAGCCAACGAAGTAAACATCGTCTGTGATATGGGTAAGCACATAGTCCATCAGCGGCAGCACATGCTGGTTCTGAACGGCGCCGGTATAGATAACGTTATTGTTGGTCTCAAAACCTTCGTAGTGAGACGGATACCACAGCAAGCCGTCGTATTTTTCGAAAATTGGGATGACTTCTTTTCGGCTGGAAGATGTATAGCAACCAATCACATGCTTTACGCCCTCGTGGCGCAGCAAACCCCTAACGTGTGTGCTGTAAGCAGCGTTGTCACCGGCTGGCTCGCACTCAATGGGTACAAGTTCAAAGGGGAATCGTTTGTCCTGGTTAACCTCTTCCAGCGCCAGCATCGCCCCATCACGCATCGAGCGGCCAACGGTGGCGTAAGGGCCTTGAGTGGAGAAGAGTATGCCAACCGGGATACGACTTTTCATTGACTGACTTCCTATTTCCGGACATAAAAAAGGGCTCACAACGCAACCTGACGGTAACGATGGGAGCCCTATTGCTCTGTGCCCTTTCGGCGTAAGCCGACGCACGATATGTCGAATACTAAACTTAGTATTGTGACCCTTTATCGACTTTGTCAACACATTGTCGGTATTCTTAAGTCGAAGGTCATTACCACTAAACAATACCAGTAAACCAAAGCAACAAACGTGCCAATAAAAAAAACTGCCTCACTAACGGCCTTTGTTTACATTGAATGTAGGCGCTATGCCTCTTCTTGACTCATGGGTAATAAATTATGCTTCACAAAGGTGCATTCCAATTTTTTATGTTCGCACAAACAAGGAAGCACTTTCGGGAGTCCCACTAAAAATCAGTATCAGAAAAACTACATACATTTAACTTTCATGAGTAGCTTACCTGAAGCCTTCATGTCGAGAGCATCGACATGAAGTAAAACTAGGTAAATCAAATCATAATGGAGCGATTAATCCCTTATTCATTACTGAGATTAATCGAAGCTTCCGGGCTTTGTTTCGCTATGAAAGCTTCTGCTGTTGAGCGTTGCGGATCAACATCAGACAGCCAAGCTAAAACATCAGAAAGACAATACCTGACGTTGCGTCCTCGATGTACGAAACGTGGGGCAGGCTCCCCAACAGCATTCCAGTAACTCGACTTTCACATGCTGTCGAAGGGGCCGCTGGAATCAAAGAGGGGAGTACGACACTCTCAATCAACTCCGGACTGTAGCCTTGATGGCCTGAATTCAAATAATAAGTGCAGCACCTGCTGTGTCCAGGGCTCCTGAGTACTCGCCCAGGAATACCTGTGCCAGTGTTCGATAACCGAGCCGTTTTCTAGGACGGTCATTGAGTTTTTTGACCACCCTTCTCATTTCGACATCTGTGACTTGCCGGAAGTCAGTCCCTTTGGGGGCAGTACTGCCGGATCACGCCATTCGTATTTTCATTGATCCCACGTTGGCCGGAACAGTAGGGATCGCAGAAGTAAATTGAGGTGGTCACCGCTGTGGCCACTGCCTCGTGGTTGGCGAACTCCGAGCCATTGTCCAGCGTCACGGTCTGGACAGCACCACGGCGCGGCGTCAGTAGACGAATCATGACCTTTTGCGGCAGCTCCGCGGTGATATAAGGCTACCGGGCTGCCAATAGATAACCACTGCGGCGCTCAACTAGGGTAACCAATCCGGACTGCTTGTGCCCTTGAGCCCCGTGTCGCCCTCCCAGTGGCCTATCGTGAGCCGATCATCCACATCGGCAGGGCGCCATTCGATACCGACCCGGTTAGGAATTTTGCCAAGGCCAGCGCTCTTGGCGTGAGCACGATGATTGCTGCGCCGCTTAGGCTGACGAAGATGTCGCCAGAGATCACCACCACGTACCTTGTCACCCCAGATCAAGGAATAGATCCACTGGTGGCTGACGCCGATGCCGATCAAAGGCGCCATGAAGCCGCTGATTTGATCGGGACTCCATTCCTTACGCAGTTGCTTGGCGACGATGTTGATCATGCTGGGTAGGCGCTTTGTCCACTTCCAGTCGGTACGCTGCCGGTCAGTGCTACACCTGCGCTAGCTCAGGTTCATAACCGTCATCTGTCGCGTTACGACACAACTCACGACTTATCGTGCTGTTATGAATGCCAAGGTTTCTTGCGGCCTGTCGTTGGCTCTTTCCTACCCCAATACAAGCGTGAATCTGGTATCGTTGGGCCTGGGTCAGTTGTCGGTATCCCATGCTTTGCTTCTCTTTGGTCGGTAAAGCAGGGAGGGTGCCGGCGCTCGCCCTCCTGCTTCTACCGGGTGGGCCAAAGTGCTGAAGTTATTCTATGAATCCAGGAATCTTAACCCCCTGTTTTGCAGGAGCAAATAGCCACGGCGAGCACGGATGGCTGGCATCTCTATTTTTGTCCCTGTTATAGCGCCAGTCTCTCCGATGAATCTCGACGCTTTTGCATGCCCACCTAATTTGGCATTGCGTGGCAGGCCATTTAACCGCTCCTCTAGTAGCTAACCGTCATCGTTGGCACCTTGCGTGTGACCATGAAGTCAACGCCCTGCTGTTGGCTCTCGGCTTACCCCTGCCTTTGAATGCACTGCTATTTCCCGTATGCGTTGGCCGCGGCGATTTGGAGGTGTATCGATGGCTTGAAGGACACCCAAACACGTCAATTGAAATGCCTCTCGACATTCACCCTGCCGCACTATGGGGGCACCTCCCCCATACCACCCCAAACCAGCGCATGACTGGACTTTGGCGACGCCGAGCTCATTTGATTGCTCGGGAACCCGATGCGCTGCCCGAGAGAGTCGCTAGGTTTTGTGAGGCACGATAAACTTACTGCTTTCATTCCTATAGCCAGGATTAGCGTCACTATGCCTGATACGCGCGATACACTTTTTCGCTACTTGACGCTTCTGCAACTCATCCCCCGTTAACCTAAGAAAATGTCGACTCCTATGTTGAAAGAAAAACTCGCTGAACGTGGGTTTAATATTGATACTCGGTCGTTACAGCGGGATCTGAGCCAAAAACTCTCGACGCAGTTTCCCATCGGGTGTGATGATAGCCAGAAGCCCTATCAGTGGTATTTCGATCGCGACTTTCAGTGTCAGCTGCCCGCGCTGGATGTGCCGAGCGCGCTGACGCTGGTACTTGCCGAAGAGTATTTAAAAGGATTACTGCCCCCGGTGGTCGTTGGGCAATTATCGCCGCACTTTACGGATGCGAGGCGGTTGCTGGATGAGATGAATTCCAACGGCTTGAGCCAATGGGCTCGGAAAGTTCGCGCCATCCCCAATGGCAAAGCGCTTATCCCCGCGGCACTTAATGAAATGACGTGGCAGATCGTCTCTCAAGCCCTGCTAGAGCAGAAATCGGTGGATGTCGAGTACTTGTCACGCACATCCAAAACGAAAAAGCACTTCACCCTTCATCCTCAAGGGCTAGTCAGCCGACACAGCGTGACCTATTTACTGGCGCAGTGGACGACTATGACGATATTCGTCAGTTCGCCATGCACCGCATTGAAACAGCCGCTCTAAGTAAAGCGACCTGGCGACCTTTGCACGGCTTTGACTTAGGCAATTACATAGCAGGTGGAGCGTTCGGCTACTTGCAAGGCAAAGCCCCGTCACACTTGTCGCCCATGTAGCGCCACAAGTTGCGTGGCTACTCAGTGAGACCCCACTGTCTAAAACTCAGCGGCTGACGCCACTGCCAGAAAGCAGCTGGCAACAACTAGAAGCCGAGGTGCCCGATGACCAACAAACGCTGTGGTGGCTGATGGCCATGGGCGCCAATGTCAACGTATTGGGCCCAACGACGTGGCGGGAAACGCTAAAGGCGAATGCAGAGCAGGTACTCGCACATTACCAAAGCACACTGGTCGCGCAAGAAACCTATTAAAGTCTTGCTAATGGAAGCCAACATATTGAAAAGGAGATAACGGTGCTCTGTTTTGCTTATGGCTCGAATATGTCTACCCAGCGCTTGGCTGCAAGGATCCCAGCGCGCTTTGTGACCACCGCCCTTCTGCCCGCGTATCGCCTAGCCTTTCATCAGCAAGGCGGTGACGGCTCTGGCAAATGCGATATTGTAACGGCATCTGAGCAGTCGGCTGTCTACGGCGTCGTCTGGGAAGTTGCTTCGCACCATAAGGTGACGCTGGATCGTTATGAAGGGCTCAACGCTGCTTACGATGAAACCTGGCTGACGGTAACCGACCTGGTTGGTGACGAGCAGTTTGAAGTACAGGCGTATGTTGGCAAGCTCACCACTACTGGCATGCAGCCCTATACATGGTACAAGCACCATGTGTTAGCAGGCGCACGAGAACACGGATTACCCACAACTTATGTCCGTGCATTAGAACAAATTGATGCCCGAATTGACCCAGACACCGAACGCCACGCACGCGAAATGGTGCTACATGGACTCGATGAACTGTTAGTGCGGGGAGCATAATGGGCAATGATGAGCGTTTAATCGCATTTTACCGCGGGGAAGGCCACGATCATAAAGGTCGTCGACTCGAAGGCATCTGGGAACTCCCCTCTTTCTGGCTGGAACACACCCACGACTATATTCAGTGGCTGTTTCCTATCCCTGAAATGGGCCGCTTTAACGCCTTTGCATCTTTACTGACGCCCCGGGTCATGTTGGTGCCAATCAATTATGCTAGCAAAATCGATATTGCCACGTGACGGCCGGAGGTATGTCCGATTTGGGAGCTAGTGGTGGATGATCTGAATAAAGCCTGAATCAGGCCTAAGCAATCGCGTCGGCGACCGACGCAGGTCACCGACGCGATACTGGAGCAGCTTCGGATCCAGCCCTTTTCGCAAGCTAAAAAACAGCGTCCCAAACTCATTACGAGCCGGGATAAAACGCTGTTCCGTTATTGCGTGCCGGGTGGCTGCGTCAACAAAACCCGGCTCATTGGGTAGCAACGGCAAGAATTTTCTCTTGCATCAAGTCATGTAAAATAATATTAGTTTTCTGTCTTCCTTGCGCATGTGCCTGCTTTTGATACCTATTACTGAAAAGACGCGCTTATAAATCCCTACATTGTATTGGGCAGATACGTGGCAATAAACGGGAAACAGAAAATAAATACAATGGTCACGACTTCCATCAGGATGAACCAGGAAGCGCCGTAAAAGACATCCGTGAGCGAAGTATCCTTATCCAGTCCAGCAATGACGTACACGTTCAACCCTATCGGCGGGGTGATCAAGCCGATTTCACACATCTTGATCGCCAATATACCGAACCAGATGGGATCGAAGCCCAGGCTCGTCACAACAGGAAAGAGAATAGGCAAGGTGATGACCAACATGGAAAAGGCATCCAGGAACATTCCCATGGGGACATATAGCAGCAGAATCAGCGCGATAATCACGATAGCGGGAAGTGGTAAGTCGATCACCCAGCCCGAGATCAACTGCGGAATCTGGATCAAACTCAAGAAGAAACTGTAGACCCCTGCGCCCAGCATGGTCATCATGATCATGACCGTCGTGTTGACCGCATCACGCGAAGAGGTACCAATCGACTGTAACTTGGCCGATTTATCCTGCCGAGAAGTCAGCAGAAACAGGATGGAAGCGACCGCCCCAAGCGAGGCTGCCTCGGTAGGCGTCGCCCAGCCCGTATAGATGCTACCCAGCACCACAGTGATCAATACCAGTAACTGCCAAGAGCGGCGCAACGAGGTAAAGCGCTTTTTCCAACCAACCCGTTCTCCCTTCGGGCACATATCGGGTTTCAGAACAGAGATGATGAAAACCCCGGCCACGAACACGGCGACTGACAGTATGCCTGGCAGAATACCGGCCACCAGCATCTTGCCAGCAGATACTTCCGTCAATGCCGCGTAGAAGACCAACAATACACTCGGGGGGATCAACACGCCCAGCACACCACCGGCCGCGACACAGCCCGCCGAAAGACGCTTATCGTAGCCGGCCGCCTTCATTTCGGGTAACGAAATGGAGCCTACCGTTGCAGCAGTAGCCACGCTGGAGCCGGATGTTGCAGAGAAGCCAGCGCACGTCAGAATCGTGGAAATCGCCAAACCACCGGGTAAATGCCCGCACCACCTCTTCGCCACGTGAAAGAGCGACTTTCCAACCCCCGCATGAAGGGCAAAGTTACCCATGATGATAAATAACGGGATGACGGTTAACAGGTACGCAGCCGTTTCATCAAAGGCAAAATTCTGCAGGACATTATAGACATAGCTCAGATCCTGAACCATGACGATCCCCAGAATACCCGCCAGACCCAAGGCTGCGAACACAGGGACACCCAACCCCATGAGCACAAAAATAATCCCCACGGAAATCAAGCCAAGCAAGCCAGGATTATTCATCAGCAGCCCCAAAGGAAGAATAGATAGCAAGAATGAAATGTAACGTCATTTGTATGAAGGCCAGCAGAAGACCACAAGCAACGATAATTTTTACCCACCAGATAGGCATCTGAACGACTCCCCAGCGGAACTCCTTATCTAGAAACGAGCTATAAGCCCCCTCTATGGTGGGCACGGTAATAGCTAACAGGAAAATAGCCGCAAACAACCAACCAATCCCTTCCCACGCCTGCTTGACCGGAAAAGATCTGTTTTCACTTATCAACGACACACGGATATGTTTTTTGTCGTGCTGAGCCCATAACAGGCCCAGGTAAACAATGATTGCCATTGAAACTTCGGAAAACTCGTAAACACCCGGTAGCGGAAAATTGAACAAGCTGCGAGACGTTGCATCGAGTGCAGTAGACAACATCATGAACAGCAGCGCTGCCGCAGCAATGACGCCTGTTATACTCGCCAAGCGCGACTCTATCTTCCGTAATGCAGCTAATTTTTTCACTTCAGCCTGTTTTGGGTCTGTTTTTTCTAATACACCCATAGTGCGTTACTCCAACGGCATGACAAAGCAGTGGGCTGCTATTCAGCAGCCCTGGTGGAATGCAGCTATTTGTGAAGTAGCGCCAGGAATCAGGATATATCCTGATAAATCTCGTAGGGTGTCTTCAGCTCCCCGGTACCATCATGGCGTTCAATGGCTTCATTGATGATTCCCTGCATTTCCTCGCCATCGATACCGGCACCACTTGCCACGTTATTCACCCAGTTATTGACCTGCTCGGGTTGTACCAGGTGACGCGCCCTATCGATTTGCTCATCGTCCCACTTCGAGAATTGAGCGCCCTCAGCCATTGCCTTGCGTACACGGTCTTCCGCGATGCCCGAATAGATTTCCCGGTACTTGCCCTGGTAAATTTCATCGGCCAATTCCTGCATGACTTGCTTTACGTCATCAGGCAATTGATTCCAGACATCGATACCGATCACCGTGGCCGAAGGGCCGTGAGGACCGGCGCCGATTTCGGTGATATACGGCGCGGCTTCATGCAGGGCGTAACTGATTGCGGTAATGAAATCAAAGCCGTAGGCGCCATCCAGCACGCCGCGCTCCAGGGCTGAATAGACCTCCGGTGCCGCCATGGGAATGGCACGCCCTCCCAGGCTTTCCACCACATCCGTGCCCACCCCATAACCTCGAATCCGCTTACCCTTCAGGTCTTCGATCGAGTGGATGGGATCGCGTGTTATCAGCGGGCAGTAATACCAGTTCGTCCAGTACAGCACCTTGGATTTATGGCGTGTTTCCCACTCCTCCCGCAACGGCTCATAGCGCTGGTACACATCGCGGCACACCTTCAGTAGGGCATCCGCACGATCCATCTTGTAGTACCACTCGAGGCCACGGGTAACCGGCAAGTCGCTCTGATAATAACCGGGGAGATCAACGAAATTTCCGAAATACCATGCTTGATGGCATCAAGGTGGGCACCCGCCTTGTTGAGCGATTGCGCCCAGTAATAATCGATTTCAACGGCACCGTTGGTTCGCTTTTCCAGCTCCTCCAGGAACCACCGATCCAACACCGAAGGAGAAGCGTGTTCGGTCACATAAGAATCATACTTAAGCCGCGTGCTTGTTTGAGCAAACAACGTACTAGGCATCGTTGTCAGCGTCAGCGTGCCACCAATGGAAACAGCACTGATCTTCAAGAAGTCTCTTCTTTCATGATTAACTCCTGACATCTTTTGCTTTATTAGCATTATTATAAAACCCGAGTTTTTCTCGGCAGGAATAGATACTTAGTGTTATTGATTCATTATTGGCAAAGCATCATATAACTCATCCTAGCCGCTCCAGGTACGCTACGGTATACGTAGTACTACGTATCCAAGTAGGGAGTTTCATAGCCGCCCTCTGAACCAGGTTGAAACACGCAGGGCCAACCCATGCTCAATCTTCCAACTGTATGATTTTTGATACTAATTCAGCGGTATTGCGACACCCCAGCTTCTTCATTATCTTGGCTCGGTGCGCTTCTACCGTCCGATGCGATATATGCAGCATTCTACCGATTTCCTTGCAAGTATGACCATTCGCTATATAGCTGGACACTTCGAGTTCGCGCATGGTCAAGCCGTTGGATTTATCCCGGCCCACATTGATTTTCATGAATGACCAAACAGCCAGTTCAAAGGGAGCGTCGGGGGTTAACGTATTACCTATCGTTTTAGTCCAGAATACTTCTCCACGACTATTACGCATGAACCGTTCATCAATACACTTCTTGTTCTGCAAAAGATCTTTATAACGAAGATCACCGATTGACTTGAAGTCCGCATAAGAAGGATAAAGTTTCAACATCAACTGGCCGATCAACGTCTGTTTTTCATAACCAAAGAGATCACAAAAGCATGGTTGCACTCCAGCACACGACGGTTCCTGGTGACGACAATGGCACAAGGCGCATGCTCGAACGCCACCTGAAGAAGATCCCTGCCTAGCACCGTTGCACTCATCGCTGATCACCGCCGCTGTTATCATGGGCATGCCACTATTGGCATACCACGCTCATTGACAAGATTCACCCCCCATCGATTGGCAGCGTGGTGCCGGTCATATGCGCCGCCTGGTCACCCGCCAGGTAATAGACTAACGCCGCCACATGCTCGGGAGGAACCAACTTGCCCGTAGGCTGTTTCTCCGTCACCAGGTTGTGTACTGCCTCATCCCGTGAGCTATCCAACAGAGCCATTCGCTGCTCGATCTGGGGCCACAGAATAGGCGTATCCGTCCAGCCGGGAGAAATGGCATTGACCGTAATATTCTGGGTCGCCGTCTCCAGTGCCAGCACCTTGGTAAGCCCCACCACACCATGTTTGGCAGCCACATAAGCAGCTTTATTTGCGGAACCCACCAACCCATGTACCGAAGAAAGATTGATGATACGCCCCCATCCTGAATGGCGCATGTCCTCAACCGCGTGCTGAATGCATCGGTAAACCGCCGTTAGGTTGATCGCCAGAATGTCCGACCAGGTGGCCGCATCAAACTCCTGTATGGGAGCCGTTTTCTGAATACCGGCGTTATTGACCAGAATATCGACCCGCAGCCCTTCTTCACGGAGAGCCGCAAAGAGAGCGTCAATGGCCGAAAGTTGCTTCAAGTCCGCTTGAAAGTAATGGACAGCAGGCGCACCGGCTTGGCGCAGTTCCTCGACGAACCGGGTAACAACCGTATCGCTTTCAGCGCGGATGTCATGAACGATCACCGAGTGCCCCTGGCCTGCGAATTGGTGGCATATCGCACGCCCGATACCACCCAGTGCCCCGGTGACCAGCAGGGTTCTAGGCGCGTTAGGCGTTGTTACCGTTGAGCTTGTTGCTGTTGTTGTATTGGTTATCGCCGACATTGTCATTGTTCGCTCCCTGCCTTAGTCGACACGTTGCAAGAGGCTAGCGTAATTGGCCACCGCCAGACCGCCCATATTGAAGACCGCCCCGGTATGCGCATCCGCAATCTGGTACCCGCCCGCTTCACCCAGCAATTGGCGTGCCGCCATGACATGCATGGAAACCCCGGTGGCACCGACCGGATGCCCTTTGGCCTTCAAGCCGCCGGAAGGGTTGACCGGCAATCGGCCATCTTTCATCACCCACCCCTCCTTGATGGCGCGTGCACCTTCGCCATAAGGCGTTAGACCCATGCTTTCATAAATCATCAGCTCCGCGATGGTGAAGCAATCATGCACCTCCGCAAACGAGAGCGAATCGAGCGTCATGTCAGCCTCGCGCAGTACGTTCTGCCACGCTCTGGTCACGCCATCGAAGACCAACGGATTACGCTGTTGCATGGGCATGAAATCCGTGACCTGGGTGCGCGCAAGGAAACGCACCTTTTGTACGGCGGCATCCGCCACATCCTTGCACGAGACCACCACCGCCGCCGCCCCATCGGAAACGGGAGAACAATCGGTACGCTTCAGCGGTGCCGCCACCATCGGGTTCTTTTCCGACACCACTTCACAGAACGCCACGCCCACGTCTTTCTGCAGCTGCGCATAAGGGTTATGCACCCCGTTGGCATGGTTTTTCGCGGCAATACGCGCCAGCGCTTCCGTCTGGTCGCCGTAAGCCTCGAAATAGCGGGCCGCCACATCGGCAAACACCCCCGCAAACCCCAAACGTTGATGCCGGGTTTCCGGCTGGTAACTCGCCCCAATAGCCCTTTGCCGATCCGGGAAGCATCGGCATCTGTCATCTTTTCGGCACCGATCACCAGCACATTGCGGGCCAGGCCCCCCTCGATCAGATTGATCGCCTGATGCAACGCCGCCGAGCCACTGGCGCAAGCATTCTCTACCCGGGTGGTCGGCTTGAAACGCATGTCCGGCAGCGCATTCAGCACCAGCGATGCCGGAAACTCCTGATCGCACATGCCGCTATTAAAGTTCCCGATGTAGACAGCATCGATATCCTTTGCCTCCATCTGTGCCGATGCCAATGCCTCGACCGCGGCCACGCCTATCAGCTGTTCGAGCGACTGCTCGAGTTTACCGAAGCGTGTGTGCCCACCGGTGCCAATGATATAAGTACGCATGGAACGAACTCCCTAGCTGGTAACGCCATCGAGCCTCTTGCGCAGCTCGGTTTTAAGGATCTTGCCGTAGGCATTCTTGGGCAAGTCAGTGAGGAAGTGGTATGACTTGGGGCGTTTGAAACGCGCCATTCTGTCAAGGCAGAACTGATCGAGCGCCGTGGTATCGAGCGAGCCCGAGCAGGCGATGAACGCCATCACTACCTCGCCCCACTCGGCATCACGCTGCCCTACCACGGACACTTCCTTGACCCCGGGAAACTGCAACAACACTTCTTCCACTTCGCGGGGATAGATGTTCGTGCCGCCGCTGATAATCACGTCTTTCAGGCGATCCGTCAGGTAGAGAAACCCCTGCGGGTCGAGATGGCCGATATCCCCGTCCGCAGCCACCCATCACGCAGCGTTTCTTGTGTAGCGGCAGGGTTATTCCAGTAGCCCGCCATCACCATATCGCCACGCACACAGACTTCGCCCTCTTGGCCGCAGGGCAAGCAGCTACCCTCCTGATCCTGGATAGTGACTTCGAGCTGAGGATGCGACTGGCCCACCGGCAACAAGGGCGGGCCCTCCGCATCCCTGCTCAAGCACTGCGGCGTCAACTGGTGGTGCTGCTCCTTGCCCAGAAAGGTAATGGTCATGGGACTTTCCCCCTGCCCATAGATCTGCACCAGCCGGTGCCCGAATACCCTTAACGCCTCCTCCAGATCCTTGGCGTACATGGGGCCGCCGCCATAGGAGATGGTAGCGATATGCGAGGCGCTATACCCAGGCTGGTGCGCCGCCAAGTAGTCCAGCACGCGCCGGATCATCGTGGGGGCCAGAAACATGGAAACTTGGTCATGGCCCGCCAAGGTAGACACGAAACTCTCACCCGAGAACTTCAAGGAGCCGGGAATGACATTGGCGCCGCCCGCCATCAGAAAAGGCACGATATACAGCCCCGAACCGTGGGACATGGGGCAAAATGCACCAGCCTGCTTTGCGCCGTCACCGGCTCGATGTTGGCCGCATAGCACGCCGACATGGTCGCCAGGTTGAGATGGGTCAGCGTCGCGCCCTTCGGTTTGCCCGTGGTGCCGCTGGTATAGAATATCCATGCCGGTGCGTCGGGGGCACGGAAAACCGGCCGATCGACGCTCTCATCATGAACAAGACCTTCCGGCAACATGGGGGCAAAACGAGTGTGTCGGTGAGGGCCTGGGCGACATTATCGAGTTCGCTGAATACAATACGGCTGCCGCTATCATCCGCAATGTAACCGACTTCCGCCACGCTCAGCTTGGCATTGACCGGCACCACCACCAGGCCCGCGTACCAGGCGCCGCATAGCAGTTCGATATAGACAGGGCTATTGGGCAGAAAGAGGGCGACTCGCTCCCCGGCGCTAAGCCGTGCCGGGCAAAAACGTTGCCCAGCGCCGGGCTTGGCAAGCCAACTCAGCGTAACTGAGCGCCGGCACATCCCCCTGGTAAATCGCGATACGTTGAGGAAACCTAACGGCATTGACGGCTAGGTAATTGGCCACATTCAAGGAGCATTCTCCTGCTTTAGTTATTATTGCTCCTTTAGGCTAGGGGTTGTGGCTACCTAGTGATATACGTAGTAATACGAAGCCCACTAGACTAATAGTCTAGTGTCGGTTAGCATCATGGGGGCAATAGCAGCGCCACCTTTATTATCAGGGCTAATGCCAACACGGGCCGCCTGGCGCGTCAGAATGTCGATAAAGCAAACGCGGGCTTTGGGGGCGTATTTTTTGATGTTGGCGATGTTCATTCTGAATTCCTTATCGGGCCATTTGGATGTCTTGGCCGAGATGTTCTGGTTTATCTATGCATAGCTGTTTAATGCTTAGGAGAAAGCCACTGGATTGACTCTGGCCGCACTCTAGCCGTGACTGGTTCACTGACCGAATCAGTGCTCCTGAGCTTTCAATGGAAACCGGTGCTACCAGCAAGATAAAAACGAATAAGATATGGCGGTCATTCGTGTATTAGCTCATTAAGGTTATCGGTATCTGAATTTTGGTTAATATGAAAATGAACCTTTTACTTAATAGGCAGTGAAAGCAGGCTGGCATCATGACACAGCTGTTGTAACAGTGTGCCTGTGTTTAAGTACTCTTGCCAATAACCGTCAGTTGCAAGCAGAAGCGTTTGGCCCGGCGATAAGGTAAACATGTAATGATCAGGGGCACTGGTCGGCCTCAAGTTCCAAGTGCAACGCTATTGAATAGTGCTCGGATCGGCGACGGATTTCTTGATCACCTCGGCGTAGACTTCCAGCGGCGTGCGCCAGTCCAGTGTCTTGCGTGGCCGTGTATTGAGTGAGTCAGCGATTTCGTCGAGTTCTTCCTGACTGTAGACCGACAGATCCGTGCCCTTCGGCAGGTACTGCCGCAACAACCCATTGGTGTTCTCATTGGAACCCCGCTGCCATGGGCTATGCGGGTCGGCAAAGTAGATCGCTGTCCCCGTCTTCTGAGTGATCTCGGCATGCTTCACCATCTCTTTGCCCTGGTCATAGGTCATGGACAAGCGCAGGGAGCGCGGCACCTCATTGAGCTTGTCGCTGAAGCCGATGGCCGCTGCTGTAGCGGTGGTGCCATCTACTTTCGCCAGGATCACTAAACGCGTCGTGCGCTCCACCAATGTACCAACGGCAGAGCGATTGTTAGCGCCAATGATGAGATCTCCCTCCCAGTGGCCGGGCATCAGGCGGTCTTCGATCTCTGGAGGCCGCAGATGGATGCTCACCAGATCAGGAATCTGTTGCCGCCTATCCTTGCCATGGCTGCGAGGGCGTCGTTTACCTTTCCCCTGGCGCAAACAGGCAATCAGTTCCTTCTTGAGCGAGCCGCGCGGCATGAGGTAGAGCGCATTGTAGATGGCTTCGTGTGAGACGTGGCGGTCAGTGTTATCAGGAAACATACGCTTCAGTGTGCGGGCTATTTGCTCGGGTGACCAGTACTTGCGCAGCAGGTAGGCCACCAGCTCGAAAAGCTCACCATTGAGAGGCAGCTTCGGGCTACGGCGAGGCCGACAGCGGGTCAGTCGGGCTCGATATCCAGCGAGACTGGCGTCATATGCTATGTCAGGCCTGACCGCGTGGCGTGTCAGCTCTCGTGAAATGGTGCTGGGTGCACGTCCCAATTGACGCGCGATAGCACGAATCGAATGGTGAACCCGCATCAGCATGATGGCGGCTCGGTCTTCAGCAGAAAGATGGCGATAAAGTGAGTCATGGCAATACCCTACCTGATAGGTTAGGTGTTGCACTTGTTCATTGAGACCGCCCTTCCTGCGGAGGCCGTTAAGACCATGGTGCTGATAGCGTGCGGCCCACTTCCGTACCATCGAAGGGTTCAGGTTATGCTTTCGAGCCAGTCCTTTGATGCTGTCCTCGCCTCGCAAGAAGGCTTGCACAACCCGTAGTTTGAAGCGTTCAGTATATTTATGTCTCATCAACATATCCCGAAAGTTGGATTAAAGTGTCCAACTTTCGGGGGGCAGTCATTTTTCGCGGGTGCCTCATTTGCTCGTTCCTCGCAGATTCGTTACCACGCGCTACAAAATGTGGCTATGCATGGATTAGTGCCAACCTAAGGGCACTGCCTCGCTCGTTACCGCGCACTACGAAAAGCGGCTATTCCTAACTCTCTGCTTACTGCTGGCCTTCCTCCGCAAATCCGATTAGCCTGCTAATTCACTATTAAGGGTTTGGCATGCAAGAGACGACTCCTCGGCAGCGCTTGGCGGGCGTGCTGATTCTGCTTGGTCTAATCGCACAAATTATCGGTTTTACCGGCTGGTTGAGTACTGCCCATGCGGTGAGTTATTTGCTGTGGGCGTCGGTTGTGTTGCTGTGGCGGGATATTCCCCGTCGTTCGCGTATCCAGGCGGCCGTACTAATCGCACTCGGTGCGGGCATGCTGCTGGTGGCGCGGTTTGTGTATGGTGCGGATGTCGATTGGCCTGCCATCTTGCAGGGCAATTCATTTGTGGCGGCGATGTTGGTGGGCGTTAGTTTTATCTCGCTGATTGGTAAGCAAGGCAACAAGGGTGCGATGGGAAGTCGAGTGACCGGAGCGGGTGGTGTGTTGCGCACCTGGCTGGGGGTGCACTTTCTGGGTACGATTTTAAATCTCTCTACCGTGTTTATGGTGGGCGATAAGCTGGCCCGCCGCGGACCGCTCACTACACCGCAGTTGTTGGCGCTTAACCGTGGGCTGAGCAGCGCGGCGCTGTGGTCGCCTTTTTTTGCCTCCATGGGTGTGGTGATCGCGCTGGTACCTGACGTTGAGTACGCGCAAATTGCCGTGGTGGGCTTTCCCATGGCGATGCTGTCGGGGCTGTTAACCACCCTGGAGCTAAGGCGGCGGTTTGATCTCAGCGAGGTGGATGGCTACTCGCTGTCACCGCGTAGCTTGCTGATGCCGGTGGGAATGGCAGCGCTGGTAATGCTGTTTCACTTTGTGCTCACCCCTGCCCTGACCATTGTCAGTATTATTACCTTTCTGCTGCCCAGCGTTGCGCTGCTAAGTAACCTCCCCATGGGCCCAAATTTACCTTGCGACGGATTCGTCAACACACCACCACGCGGCTACCCGCCATGCGCGGGGAGATTTCGCTATTTTTGGCGGCAGGTTTATTAACCATTGGGCTTTCGACACTGGTAACCGCCGCGGCTGGCAGCGACTGGACGCTGTTCACCCGCTTTGGTGCGCCACAGGCGATGCTTAGCTTTTTAGCGATTACGCTGAGTGCACTGGCAGGCTTACATCCCATTATTGGGGTGTCGGTGTTGGCCTCAATACTGAACCTGCAGAACGGAGAACAGACCGTATTTGCATTTGTGGCTTTAACCTCTTGGGCGGTGGGCACCAGCGTGGGCCCGCTTTCGGGTATTAACCTGTCACTGCAGGGGCGCTACGGAGTGAGCGGCTACCGCATGATGAAAAACAACCTGCTCTATGCGGCGGTGATGAGCCTGCTCTCGCTGGGGGCGATTGCAGGCGTCAGTTTACTGGTTAGCTAATCGATCAAGTCTCAACGATTTTGCTGGGGAAGCGGTAGAAGTAGCGATGGCCGCACTGGTGGCAGGGTTCCAGGCGCGCAACGGTAGGCAGCATCACCTGAGCATCGCAGTGGGTGCAGGCCATTAGGCCGGGCGCCGCCATTTCACCTTCGCAGTAGTCGGCGCGGGCGGCTTCTAAATCTTCCTCAAAGCGCTCGCGTTCGACAACGCTACGGTCGGCAATCGAAAGCAGCGACTCCGCCACACGACGTGAAAGGCCGTCAATATCGATACCCAGCCAGCTGGCCACCTGCTTGCCGGTGTCTGCCATGTAGTAGCGCATATCTTTCAGGTCGCGCTCGACCCAGGCGCGCAGCAGCGCCAGCTCGTCTTTGGTGTACTCTTCCAGCTCCGCTTCAAACTCGACCGCGTCGTCCAGATCCTTCTGTAAGTTTTCCCAGGTTAGCTCGTTAGCGCCCCCCTGCATCCGCTCTAGCAGGCGTTCATAACCTTCGCGTAGGCGATTGTCATTCTGTTGTTCACTCATGGTGCCTCTCCTTTTGTCGACGCGTGCAGTTACCTATCATCGGCTTACCGTTCAAGGATACACCCGCATAGGATACAATCGACCTCACTTATCTGACAGTCGTCATCTAACATTCACTTTGCGCCCCTTTTGGGCGAATACGCCAAGGCATTAATAAACCGATGGACGCACACTACAGCCCTCGTGATATCGAACGCGACGCCCAGCAGTACTGGGACAAACATCAGTGCTTCAAAGCCGTAGAGGATGCCAACAAGGAGAAGTTCTACTGCCTTTCCATGTTCCCCTACCCCAGCGGTAAGCTGCACATGGGCCACGTGCGTAACTACACTATCGGCGACGTTGTGTCCCGTTTCCAGCGCATGCAGGGTAAAAATGTCATGCAGCCCATGGGTTGGGATGCCTTCGGCATGCCCGCGGAAAACGCCGCCATCCAGAATCAGGTGCCGCCCGCCAAGTGAATCTACCAAAATATCGATTACATGCGCAATCAGTTGAAGGCGCTGGGTTTTGCCTACGACTGGAGCCGTGAGTTCGCTACCTGTGATACCAGCTACTACCGCTGGGAGCAGTGGTTCTTCACCAAGCTGGTGGAGAAAGGCTTGGTCTACAAGAAGATGTCCACGGTCAACTGGGATCCGGTTGATCAAACCGTGCTTGCCAATGAGCAGGTTATCGAAGGCCGTGGCTGGCGATCAGGTGCTTTGGTTGAGCGTAAAGAGATCCCGCTGTGGTTCTTGAAGATTACCGACTACGCCGATGAGCTGCTGGCCGACCTGGATAAAGTCGAGTGGCCGGAGCAGGTCAAAACCATGCAGCGCAACTGGATTGGTAAATCCCGTGGTGTCGAGTTGAGCTTTGATATTAAAGCTAAAGATGGCAGCGTCTGCGACCCGCTGGCGGTGTACACCACTCGCCCGGATACGCTATTGGGCGTTACCTATGTGGCGGTTGCCGCAGGCCACCCGTTGGCCAAGCAGGCGGCTGAGCAGAACAGTGAGCTGGCGGCCTTTTGCGATGAGTGCGCCAAAGGTGGCACCTCTGAAGCAGAGATGGCTACCAAAGAGAAAAAAGGCATGCTCACCGGCCATATGGCGGTTCACCCGTTGACCGGCGATGAAGTGCCTGTGTATGTGGCTAACTTCGTGCTGATGGAGTTCGGTACCGGCGCGGTCATGGCGGTACCCGGCCACGATCAGCGCGACTGGGAGTTTGCCACCAAGTACGGCATTGCCATCAAACCGGTCATCGCCGATGAAAGCGGCCAGCCTGCCGACGTTTCTGAGGCGGCCTACGCCGAATACGGCAAGCTGGTCAATTCAGGTCAGTTTGATGGCCTTGATTTTGAACAAGCCTTTGATGCCATTGCCGCCAAACTGGCTGAGCTTGGTCGTGGCGAAATCAAAACCAACTACCGCCTGCGCGATTGGGGCGTTGCCCGCCAGCGCTACTGGGGCGCGCCGATTCCGGTTAAGTACGGCCCGGAAGGTCAAACCGTGCCGCTCACCGATGACGAGCTGCCGGTCTCGCTGCCTATGGAAGTCACCGTCGATGCCTCGGGTTCGCCGCTGAAAAAGATGCCGGCGTTCTCTGACCTGGGCGATGGCTGGACGCGTGAAACCGACACCTTCGACACCTTTATGGAGTCCTCCTGGTACTACGCGCGCTTCTGCTGTGCCGATAATACCGAAGCCATGCTGGACGAGCGCGCCAACTACTGGCTGCCGGTGGATCTCTACATTGGCGGTATCGAGCATGCTATTCTGCACCTGCTTTACGCGCGCTTCTTCCACAAGCTGATGCGTGACTTCGGCTTGGTGGATTCCGACGAGCCCTTCCAGCAGCTGCTGACCCAGGGCATGGTGATTGCCGAAACCTTCTATCGCACTACCGATAATGGCGGCAAGCAGTGGTTTAATCCCGCTGACGTAGAAGTGAAGCGCGACGAGAAAGGCCGCCCGCTGAGTGCGATTTTGATGAGCGATGGGGAGCCGGTGGAGATGGGTGGCATCGAGAAGATGTCCAAGTCGAAAAACAACGGCGTCGATCCGCAGTCGATGATCGACAAGTTCGGTGCCGATACCGTGCGCCTGTTTATGATGTTTGCCGCCCCCCCGAGCAGTCGCTGGAGTGGTCTGACTCCGGCGTTGAAGGCGCCCACCGCTTCTTGAAGCGTCTATGGCGTCAGGTGAATGAGCACTTGGCGGCAGGCACGCCCGGCACGCTGGATATAAGCGCGCTCAATGACGACCAAAAGCGCTACGTCGTAAAACCCACGAGACGATCAAGAAAGCCAGCGACGACATTGGCCGCCGCACCACTTTCAATACCGCCATTGCCGCGGTCATGGAGCTGTCTAACGCCATCGGCAAGTTCGACGATAGCTCCGAGCTTGGCCTGGCGGTTAGCCGCGAAGCGCTGGAAGCCTGCGTGCTGCTGCTCTCGCCGATTACGCCGCACCTGTGCCATAGTCTCTGGGAAGCCCTGGGCCATTCAGGCCCGGCCATCGAAGCGACCTGGCCGGTGGTGGATGAATCCGCCCTTACCCGTGACAGCATCGAACTGGTGGTGCAGGTCAACGGAAAGCTGCGCGCTCGCCTTGAAGTCCCCGCAAGCGCAGATAAGGCGTCTATTGAAAAGCTGGCGATGGAGCATGAAAACGTTCAGCGCTTCCTCGAGGGCAACACCGTACGTAAAGTGATCGTGGTGCCCGGAAAACTGGTTAATATCGTGGTGAGTGGATGAACCGACGCACATTTTTAACCGCTAGCATCGCCGCCTCGGCGGCGGTGCTGCTCAGCGGCTGTGGGTTTCGGCTACGCGGCACTGAAGCGCTGCCTACGCTGCCCACTCTTGCCTTAGAAGGCGACAACAATAGTGCCGTCGCCCAGCAGGTCGCTTCGCGGCTTCAACAGTTAGGCACTCAGGTAGCCGCTGATGCGCCCTGGCGGGTCACCTTGGGCACGCCTGTATTGACCGAGCGTCGATTAGGCGGCGATGGCAGAGCAAGCCGTGAGCACGAGCTAACACTCAGCGTCAGGCTGTCCGTTCAAGAGCGGGCGTCTAATGCTTACCACATCAATAATGAGACGCTGTCGACGGATACCCGCATTCGCGTTAGCGATGACGACCTCCTTAACCGCGAAACGCTAATGATGGAAGCGGAACAGACGCTTGCACGCCAGCTGTCTCAGCAAATCATTGAGCGTCTGACCTACGTTGAGGGCATGCAGTGAAGGTATTTGCTGATCAGCTACCCGCTGCGTTGGCAAAAAAGCTACCTCGCGTAGTCATCGTAGCGGGCGATGAGCCCTGCAGCATCGCGACGCCTGCGATGCGGTGAGGGCCGCCGCGCGCCAAGCAGGCGTTGAAGAGCGCGAAGTGCTCGACGTGGAGCCTAATTTCGCCTGGGGTCGCTTGATGGAGATGTCGAGCAATCTCTCGCTGTTTGCGACCAGCAAGCTGCTGGAGTTGCGCTTAGGCAATCACAAGTTGGGCCAGGAAGGCAGTAAAGCGTTAGCGCAGTACGCCGAAACCCTGGATAACAGCGATGACGTACTACTAATCAGTATGGGCAAGCTGGACGCCAAGCAGCAGAAAAGCGCCTGGTTTAAAGCGCTGGATAAGCACGGCCTGTTTGTACCGGTATGGCCAGTGGACGCTTCCCGCTTAGGCTATTGGCTGCGGGATCGCGCTTCGCTGCACGGTTTACAAATTGATCTGGAAGCCGCTCGCCTGCTGGGTGAGCGCACCGAAGGCAATCTGTTGGCCGCCGACCAGGAGCTGCAAAGCTCGCACTGATTCACCCCCAGGGCACCCGCTTGAACGTCGAGAGTATCGCCCAGGGCGTGGAAGACAGCACCCGCTTTGATGTCTTCAATCTGGCCGATGCCTGCTTGAAAGGCGAACCCAGCCGCGCTTCGCGCATTGTGAATGGCCTGCGCAGTGAAGGCGTTGAGGCACCTATCGTACTGTGGGCGCTTAGCCGAGAACTACGTACTCTGCTATCGCTGCATCAGCACCTGGATCAGGGCCAGAGCTTTGAGCACGCCTGCAAAACCCAAAAGCCGATGATTTTTGATAAGCGCCGCCCCGCTTACCAGAAAGCCATTGGCCGCCTGCCCATGAAGCGACTGCATAAATTGCTTTTAATGGCTCAACGCCTCGATTTAGCCGTTAAGGGCGCGGCCGCAGTGCCGCTATGGCCTGGCCTGCACGATTTAGCCATGACCATGGCCGGTGGCCGCGGGCTGCTCTCAGAGTCCGCCTGGACCTATCGCATTAGTGCAAATAATTAGCACTTTGCATATTACGCTTAAAAATCAAACCATTTGTTTCTATACTCATTCCTTACCACCCCGACTAGTCTATAAGGAAGAAGACGATGAAAACATTGCGTGCTTACCTCTCTACCCTGCTGATTGCAGTGCTCGTTATTACCAGCTTACCCGTTGCTGCTGCCCCCGCTGCACCTCAATCCATGGATTTGGTCTCTACCCAATCTGTTTTGTCGGCTGACCGTGCTGGCGCTGATCGCGAACGGATTAACGAGATCCTGGCCCGCGCCGATGTGCAAGATCAGCTGGTAAAACAGGGTGTTGATCTGGACGAAGTCGAAGCCCGTGTTGCCGCCCTAAGCGATGCGGAAGCACAGCAGATGGCGGAACAGCTTGAACAACTGCCGGCCGGTGCTGGCGTTGTAGGCGCGTTATTCGCCGTTTTCATTATTTTGCTGGTCACCGATATCCTCGGCCTAACCGACGTTTACCCGTTTACTCGTTAATCAATAGGCAGCACATGACCTACCTGCTTACTAACGCCCGCTTTGCGGGCGTTTTTATTATGCTGCTACTGCTCAGCGGCTGTGCGCGAAACCCGGTATTACTGCAAAGCACCTATCAAGCGCTACCGCCCCATACGGAAATCACCAGCGTGCCGTTTTATGCCCAAACGGAATATCAGTGCGGCCCTGCCACGCTGGCTATGGTGCTCAATCACCAGGGTGTCGACACTGGCGTTGACGAGCTGATTTCGCAGGTATTTCTGCCCGGGCGCGATGGCAGCGTGCAGCCTGAAATGCTGGCCACGGTGCGACGCCATGAGCGGCTCGCGTTTCCTATTCGCGGCACTATGGATGCCTTGTTAAACCATTTGGCAGCGGGCGACCCGGTGGTGGTCATGCAGAATTTGTCGTTGCCAATTTACCCAATGTGGCACTACGCCGTCGCTATCGGCTACGACCTACCCAGTGAAACGCTCATTCTGCGCAGCGGAGAAATTGAGCGGCATACGCTGTCGTTTAGCCGTTTCGATGCCACCTGGGCACGTACTGAGCGCTGGGGGTTTGTAGTAGCCGAGCCTGGTACGCTACCGGCGGGTATTAGCGCCCGTAATGCACTAGAAGCGATTAGCGCCTACGAAGAGGTTCATGGTTCACGTGCAACGCTCTCAAGCTGGCAAGCGTTTGTGGCGCGTCATCCGGCTAACGCAATAGGGCAGTTTGCGCTGGGCAACGCCTTTTATGCTGACCAGCAACCCGACAACGCCCGCAAAGCGTTTGAGCGAGCAACCGAGCTGGATGAAGCAATGGGTGCTGCATGGCTAAATCTGGGTCTTTTACTGCTGCAAAGCGAGTCCCCCGACGCGGCCCGTGAAGCGTTAACCCAGGCCGCATCGCTTGAGGGTAGCTGGCAAGAAAAAAGCGCGCTTAGCCCTAGACTCCTTATAAAGCCATTAAAATCAATTACTAAACTCGATATTAATAATAACGAGCATAACTATGATGCTGCGATTAGTAAAGTTGTGGGATAGCCGATACGGCGAGTGAGTGCTTAAGTTGCACAAGGATGATGTT
This sequence comes from Vreelandella olivaria, assembly GCA_004295565.1. Classification (GTDB taxonomy): domain Bacteria; phylum Pseudomonadota; class Gammaproteobacteria; order Pseudomonadales; family Halomonadaceae; genus Vreelandella; species Vreelandella olivaria. The sequence goes on from AP019416.1 coordinate 2,635,956, forward strand.
AGCTGTTCATTGGATTACCTAACCATTAACGGGAGAGGTGCCATGTGGAACTGCCCTGTGCAACGGAAGCTCTCTTTGATCACTATCACTACGCTTTTTTATCAAACCTACTCTCGCCTGCTCAGCAGTATGCAGAGAGGCGGCATCACTGGCTGCTTGCTGATTATCCTGTGATGATGCGTCGCTTTCTTCGTCAGCCTGGCGGACGCTTAGCGTCCATTTTGCTGCCCTCCTCTTCGCAATGTCGGCCGTGATGGGTAGCTATCTCTACAGTGCATGCCAAAAAGCCAGTGCTGACTACACCACGCTGATTAGTGACATAGTCTTGGCCCAGCAAGCTACACCTCAGTTACGTGCCGCCCTAGAGGAAAGCAGCCGTTTACCTGACAGCGAACATATTCAATACATCGATTATTTTATTTCACTCTCCAAGCAGCATTTAAATAACATACAGCGCAGTATTGAGCGCCATCGATATCTCATCGCGGATGTTGAATATCTCAATACGCATTTCAGCGAGCTTAATAGCCGCCTTTCAGAGCTAAGCCAGCAAGCACAAGAAGCCCAGCAGCGCCCAGAGCTTCGTGCCCCGTTACAGCGCATGGCTATTGAGGTCGGCGGTGCTCAGTCTTGGCTGTATAACCAACTGCTGGAAAAGGTTCGGGCCATATCCGTTCAACAGCGTTTAGTCATGCAGCGACTCTCGATCGCTGTAAGTGCGCTACTGGTGTTGATGGTCAGCGCTGCGATCACGCTCTGCCTGGCCGTCATTTACCTACAACGTCAGCGCAACATTATGCATCGTTTAATGCTAACCGATGAGTTGACGGGGCTCTATAACCGGCGTCATTTGGTTAATGTAGCCTCGGCAGCGCTCATCCAAGCACAGCGCGATCGAGTACCACTTAGCCTGCTGCTATTAGATCTTGACCACTTTAAGCAGATTAATGATAACTACGGCCACCCAACCGGCGATGAGGTGCTTCGCCAGATCAGTCAACTGCTTCGTCAGCTTAGCCGCCCTGCGGATACATTAGCGAGAATCGGTGGAGAGGAGTTTTGTTTATTGATGCCTAGCACGGCAACCCATGATGCGCTGCAGGCGGCAGATCGGCTACGCCGGGAAATTGAAGTTAATACCTTGAGTGGGACAGACCTGCATGCCCACCCGACCGTTAGTATCGGCGTGACGACATGCCAAAGCGGTTCACTGTCGTTTGAGCAGCTTTACTCGTTTGCCGATAAAGCCCTCTACCAGGCTAAAGCGTTGGGGCGTAACAGGGTTGAAAGCCTGCTACCCCCTGGGGCCCCCCAACCTATACCGAGGCACAAGCTTGCACTCATATTCTCATCCGCGAATCTAGCGACTCTTAAACGGCAACTATTCGAATAAACGGTAAGCATTAGAAAACCCGATTTAAACCGTTCTGAGCCGCCACGCGGTAGGCTTCTGCCATGGTGGGGTAGTTAAAGGTGGTATTTACAAAATACTTCAGCGTATTGGCAGCGCCTTTTTGCTGCATTATGGCTTGGCCGATATGCAGAATCTCGGATGCCTGATCGCCAAAACAGTGAATGCCGAGTATTTCCAATGTGTCCTGATGGAAAAGAATTTTCAACATGCCCACGGTATCACCCGTAATCTGCGCCCTGGCGGTATCTTTAAAGAACGCTTTGCCTACCTCGTAAGGCACTTTTGCTTCCGTAAGCTCGCGTTCATTGGGCCCAAACGAGCTGATCTCGGGGATGGTATAAATCCCGGTGGGCACATCACTCACAAAGCGATACTCTTTATCGAGCAACTCGTTGCATGAGTTCAAGCCTTGATCATAAGCCGCGCTCGCCAAACTCGGCCAACCGATCACATCGCCGGCTGCGTAGATATGGGAAACCGCGGTACGGTAGTGCTCATCGACACTTAGCTGCCCACGCCCATTGGCGGTTAAACCAATGTTTTCAAGGCCCAAACTATCGGTGTTACCGGTTCGCCCATTGGCCCACAAAAAAGCATCTGCGCGAATTTTCTTGCCTGACTTGAGACGCACGATGACACCTGAATCATCGCCCTCTACACTTTCGTACTCTTCGTTATGACGCACCAATACACCATGCTTGCGCAGGTGGTAAGAGAGCGCATCACTAATCTCGTCGTCCAGAAACGACAGTAGGCTGTCACGGTTATTAATCAGGTCAACTTTGACACCCAAACCCGAAAAAATAGAGGCGTATTCACAGCCAATCACGCCAGCACCGAAAATCACCAGAGTCCGCGGCGTATGCGAGAGGCTTAATATGGTGTCAGAGCAGTAAATACGTGGATGGCGGAAGTTAATATCCGCGGGACGATAGGGGCGGGAACCAGTGGCGATCACCACTTTTTAGCCACCAGCTCTTCCATACCTTCCTGACTGTCACGCACCACTATGGTGTGCTCATCCTTAAATCGGGCGACGCCATGAAACAGGTCGATGCGGTTTCGCGCATAAAACGTGGTACGCATTTCGACCTGTTTATCGATGGTACCCCGGGAGCGCTCCATCACTTTGGGAAAAGAGAACCAGCGTGGCTCACCAATATCGCGGAACATACGGTTGGTGTTGAAGGCCATGATCTGCTTGACCTGATGGCGCAAAGCCTTGGAAGGGATAGTCCCCCAGTGAGTACAGTTGCCCCCTACCTGCGCCTGCTTCTCAATGATCGCAACACGCTTGCCATGCTTGGCCGCATTGATAGCAGCGCTTTCCCCTGCCGGCCCCGTACCGATCACCACCACATCGTAATTGTGAACCGCCATACTCACTGCGTCCCCTGTTCCCCGTAAAAAAAATACCCCTCCACACGCATGATTTACGCATAGATTCACTGCTAATGGATGGCTACGTAGACCTGCATGCCTTTATCACTACTCACGCTTCACCGGCGTGTGGCATCGTAGCCCAAATCGGCACCGCGACTCTCGTCGCTACGGCGGCGCACGCCACCGCGCTTACGGTTCTCTTCTTCACAAACCTCATCTTTGCCACCGCAAATATCACAGCCATCTTTCATGCCGATTTGATTCAAACCACCGCATGAACCGGCAATCGGTTTGCGGCCCATAATGACGCCCACGGCCATCGCCCCCATTATCAGCGCCATAAAGCCGAGTACCAGTAGCCAAATCGTCATATCAACCTCCCAGCATCACATTGCTTAGCTTTAAATTATTGGCCTCACCTGACGACAACAGCTGTCGTGATAAGTGCCTCACGGTCATTGCTCATTACCACCATTATACCTTAGCCGAGCCTTACTTATCAGCGCAGTGATGTGTCATTAACGCTGCCTATCATCAAACACCCATTTGTTCGCCCATGCTATAAAAAACGGGGCCAGCCCAAAAGGCCAGCCCCGCTTAACATTACACTCGAGCTACATCGAGTAATTAGCCACCGAAATCATCCAACAGGATATTTTCCGGTTCAACGCCCATATCAAGTAGCAACTTGATAACCGAGGCGTTCATCATTGGCGGCCCACACATGTAGTACTCACAATCTTCAGGCGCTGGGTGATCCTTCAGATAGTTTTCGTACAGCACGTTATGGATAAAGCCTGTCGGCCCCTCCCAGTTATCTTCCGGCTGGGGATCGGACAGTGCCAGGTGCCACTCAAAGTTGGGGAACTCTTCGGCTAACTGGTCGTACTCTTCGTTGTAGAAGGTTTCACGCCAGGAGCGAGCGCCGTACCAGAAGGTAATCTTACGATCAGTCTTCAAGCGCTTCAGCTGATCGAAGATGTGACTGCGCATCGGCGCCATACCCGCACCACCACCGATAAAGATCATCTCGGCATCGGTATCACGGGCAAAGAACTCACCGAACGGCCCCATCACGGTGACCTTATCGCCCTCTTTAAGGCTGAAGACGTAAGTCGACATCAAGCCGGGGGGATGGTCAGTACCGGGAGGCGGTGTAGCGATACGAATATTGAACTTGAGGATACCCTTCTCATCCGGGTAATTCGCCATGGAGTAGGCGCGAATCACTTCCTCGTTGTTCTTATGGGAAATTTTGAACATATCAAATTTTTCCCAGTCACCCCGATACTCCTCTTCAATATCAAAATCAGAGAATTTGACATCATAAGGGGGCGCAACCAACTGAACGTAGCCACCGGCGCGGAAGGCAACTTCTTCGCCTTCAGGTAGTTTCAGGTTCAGCTCTTTGATAAAGGTGGCAACGTTGGGGTTAGCGATAACCTCGCATTCCCACTTCTTCACCCCGAAGACTTCTTCAGGCACTTCTACCTTCATGTCCTGTTTTACAGGTACCTGACAGGAGAGGCGCCAGCCCTCTTTCTTCTCACGCATGGTGAAGTGCGACTCTTCGGTCGGCAAAATAGAGCCGCCGCCCTCTTCTACCCGGCACTTACACTGGGCACAAGAACCACCGCCGCCACAGGCGGAAGAGAAAAATGCCGTTAGCGGCAAGCGTGTTAAGTAGCTTACCACCGGCCTGGGTCTTCAAAGTGTGTTCGGGGTCGCCGTTGACTTCAATGGTCACGTCCCCGCTACTCACAAGCTTGCTTCGCGCTGCCAGAATGATCGCCGTTAAGCTAATAACGATGACCGTGAACATGACAACACCGAGCAAGATGACTGTTGTATCAACCATGTCGGTTTCCTATTGCTGGAGGTTTTCTATTACCCAGCGGTGTTCCACACCGCTGGGAAAAAACCGGCGTCGTTTAAAGCTGAATGCCCGAGAAGGACATAAAGCCCAACGACATCAGCCCCACGGTGATGAAAGTAATGCCCAGCCCTTGCAGGCCACCCGGCACATCGCTGTACTTCAGCTTTTCACGAATACCCGCCAGGGCCGCAATGGCCAGTGCCCAACCGGTACCCGCACCAAAGCCATAGACCACGGCTTCACCGAAGTTATAGCTCCGCTCAACCATGAACAGAACGCCACCAAGGATGGCGCAGTTAACGGTAATCAGCGGCAGGAATACCCCTAGCGCGTTGTAAAGCGACGGCACGTACTTATCAAGGAACATCTCCATGATTTGTACCAGTGCAGCGATAACGCCGATATAGGAGAGCAAACCTAGGAAGGACAAATCAATATTTTCAGCACCGCTGATACCAGTCCAGGTCAACGCGCCTTCCTGCAGCAAGAAGGTATAGACGAGGTTGTTAACCGGTACGGTGACAGTCAGCACCACAATAACCGCAATACCCAGGCCAATCGCTGAGGAGACTTTTTTGGACACTGCCAAGAAAGTACACATCCCCAGGAAGAAGGCCAGTGCCATGTTTTCAACAAACACCGAGGCAACAAAAAGACTCAGATAATGTTCCATGTTACACGGCCTCCTTGGGCTTGGTGTTTTCCTTCATTTTGAACTCATTATCTTCTACTTGCTCAGGGTTAACGGAACGCATTACCCAGATCAGTAGACCGATAATAAAGAACGCCGAAGGCGGCAGTAACAGCAGGCCGTTAGGCACGTACCAACCACCGTTTTGTACGGTTTGCAGGATGGTGATACCAAACACGCTACCTGCACCCAGCAGTTCACGGAAGAAACCTACCACCATGAGAACAAAACCGTAGCCCAGGCCGTTACCAATACCGTCTAAAAACGACATACCCGGCGTATTGGACATCGCAAAGCCTTCAGCGCGACCCATGACGATACAGTTAGTGATGATCAACCCCACAAAGACCGAGAGCTGCTTGGACATCTCATAGGCATACGCTTTGAGAATCTGGTCAACCACGATAACCAGTGAGGCAATAATCGTCATCTGCACGATGATACGAATCGAAGAGGGAATATGATTCCTGATCAACGATACGAACAGATTTGAGAATGCCGTTACGAAAATAACCGCCAGCGCCATAACGAGCGATACGCTCATACTGGTGGTTACCGCAAGTGCCGAACAGATCCCCAGAATTTGCAGCGCAATGGGGTTGTTCTTGAAAATCGGCGCCGTTAAAACGCCTTTTGCATTTACGTCCGCCATGATCAGGCCCCCCTCAACGTCTTCGAAGTTGGTATCGGTCTCTTCGGCGTCTTCCGGCTCAGTGCCGCTGCGGAATTTAGCCAAATAGGGACCGAATGCTTCTTCGCTCAGCCAGAATTGCAGCATATTCGTTACGCCGTTACTGGTTAGCGTAGCGCCAGATAGCGCATCGACTTCGTATTCGTTACTGGCGCCACCTTTGGTCAGGTGAATTTCCGGTGAGAGGTCGCCCTCTTCATCGTAAATCTTCTTGCCTTCCCACTGAGCTTGCCAGCGCGGGTTGTTAACTTCAGCGCCCAGGCCAGGTGTTTCACTGTGCTCGTAATAGGTGATACTGACAATGGTATTGCCATCACCCTCTACGGCCAGGAAACCACGCATTAACCCCCAGAGCCCCTGCCCACGAATCGGTAGCACGATCTGTTCCGGATCATCTTCATCACCAATCAGGTAAACCGTGGCATAGTTTTCGACCCGCGATAGGCCAGCAATATCGGTATCGCCAGAGAGCGTGCGCCCAGAGGCCGGGTCACGAGCGGCTTCAAAGCTGTCGTAAGTGTCAGGATCAAACTCATCGGAGTACTCACCCGTGTCGAGCTCGACAACCCGGGCGGTGATCTCTTCACTAAATACCTTTTCAACGTCCATGCCGGGTTCGTAAAGCTTGGCAACGTTTAAGATATTGGTTTTACGATCCAGCTCCTGGTTAAGCTGCTGCATGGGCCGCAAAGCGACCGCTGCTGTCGAGACAATGACGGAGCACACAATACAAAGCGAGAACGCCACTATCAGGACTTTCTTGATGGAGTTGTTACCTTGTGCCATTAGGCAGTCTCCTCGGCCGGTACGCCGGTACGCTTAACGCGACGCTTAATGTTGGCCTGGACGAAGAAATGGTCAATCAACGGCGCAAACAGGTTAGCGAACAAGATCGCCAACATGATGCCTTCCGGGAAAGCCGGGTTCACAACGCGAATCAGGACGGTCATCACACCAATCAGTGCACCAAACAGCAGGCGACCTTGATTGGTCATCGAGGCTGACACGGGGTCGGTGGCCATGAACACCATACCGAAGGCGAAACCGCCGATCACCAGGTGCCAGTACCACGGCATGGCAAACATTGGGTTGGTATCAGAACCGATCAGGTTAAACAGCGTACTGGTGACCACCATGCCCAGAAACACACCCAGCATGATTCGCCAGGAGGCAATTCCTGTCCACAGCAATACAGCCGCGCCGATAAAGATCGCCAGCGTTGAGACCTCGCCCACTGAACCGGGCATAAAGCCAAGGAAGGCATCCCACCAGCTGAGGGCATCGGTCAGCGCAGACATACCGTCCTGGAACGCCATAGAGAGTGCCGTGGCACCGGTGTAGCCATCGGCGGCTACCCACACAGAGTCACCTGAGATTTGCGCTGGGTAAGCAAAGTAAAGAAAGGCACGACCCGTTAGCGCGGGGTTCAAGAAATTCTTACCCGTGCCACCGAAGATCTCTTTACCAATCACCACACCAAAGGTGATGCCTAGAGCAACCTGCCAAAGCGGAATAGTCGCCGGCAGAATCAAGGCAAACAGCACCGAGGTAACGAAGAAGCCTTCGTTAACTTCGTGTCCACGCTTGATCGCAAACAGCACCTCCCAAAAACCACCGACCACAAAGGTGACCAGATAGATGGGGAGGAAGTAGGTGGCGCCGAGAACAAAATTAGCCCAAAGGCTATTTGCCTCATGGCCGGACGACAGCGTCATCATAATCGCTTCACGCCAGCCTCCCATAGAGGCGTAGCCCGCATCGATGGCAGTGTTAGCCTGCCAGCCGGCGTTCCACATACCGAAAAGCATCGCTGGGAAGGTACACAGCCAGACGGTAATCATTATGCGCTTAAGATCGACACCATCACGCACGTGGGCAGTGGTTTTGGCCACGCTCGGCGGTGTGTAGAAAATTGTATCGACCGCTTCAAACAGCGGATAGAACTTTTCGTACTTTCCGCCTTTGTGGAAATGCGGCTCGATATTTTGGAGTGTCTGTTGAATACCCATCATCAGGCCTCTTTCTCGATCATGGTGAGATTGTCACGCAGGATAGGGCCATATTCGTATTTGCCAGGGCAAACATACGTGCACAGCGCCAGATCCTCTTCGTCCAGCTCCAAACACCCAAGCTGCATGGCAACCTCAATGTCGCCCACGATCAACGAACGCAGTAGCTGAGTCGGCATGATATCCAGCGGCATCACCGTCTCATAGGCACCTACCGGCACCATAGCACGCTCGGAGCCATTGGTAGACGTGGTCGGTGCATAGTTGCTCAGGCCCTTAATCTTAGAGATGTAGATGCCTAATACAGAGTGACGATTAGCACCGGAGAGAGCCACCCCATAAAGGTGCGCTTATTGCCCTCTTCCAGCAAGCTTAGCTGATTGCTGAAGCGGCCAAGGTAGGTCAACTTACCCTCGGCGGCAAAGCCAGAGAAAACAGAGCCTGAAATTACCCGGGTGTCTTCGGGTTTGATGATTTCATTGGCCAGGAGTTCATCTGTACTAGCGCCAATACGGGTACGGATCAGACGCGGATTTTCAGCACGCGGGCCACCAATGGCGACCACGCGGGTCATATCCAGCTTCCCTTCCACAAAAAACTTACCGAACGCGATAACGTCCTGATAGCCGATGTGCCACACTTTTTTATGCAGTGCGACCGGGGATAGGTAATGGATATGGGTACCGACAAGCCCGGCTGGATGAGGGCCGGCAAAGCTTTCCGCTTTAACACCGTCAACATCGCCGCCCGGAATGGAGGCATTTTCGCCCGTACATAAGAAGACGTTGCCCTCGGTCAGGCGCGCTAACACCTTGAGGCCATCTTCGAATGCCTGCGCCTGTTCATTGATGATCAATGCAGGATCAGGGCTAAGTGGATGAGTATCCACGGCAGTGACAAAAATATCGGCCGGGGTGCTATCAATGGCCGGTGTGCGAGAAGGGACGGGTGCGTAAAGCAGTCCAGAGTCCCGACTCTACCAGTTGGTCGACCACGACCTGACGTTCAAGTTGCGCTAAGGCATTACGATCATGAGCAGCGAATTCGACCGCTTCCTCAGTTTCGTCGACTTTGATCACGACAGACAGTAAACGACGTTTTTCGCCACGGTTTATTGCAAGCACTTCACCGGCAGCGGGCGCGGTATAGCGCACACCATCAATTTTCTTATCGGTGAAGAGCAATTGGCCCAGTTTGACCTTATCCCCTTCCTGAACTTCCATGGTTGGCTTCATGCCAACGTAGTCAGTACCAGGATTGCCACGTGGCGCACAGGCCGCGCATCTTCAATACGCTGCTCGGGCGCTCCCGTGATGGGGAGATCCAGGCCTTTTTGACTTCGATCATAGTCTCGCCCAGTTGTTGGATCGGATATACGAAGGTATGGGGTTCGAATGCTTATTTTCTGCTCAGCGAATTGTTGTGTTCTGCTCAGATTGTTACCAGTCCGGCCCAAGCAGCACTTGAACCACCCCGAAAAATCCCTCGTATTATAAAGACAAGCGCGTCCAATGACCACATCCCTGATGACCACCAAAAGTGCTATAGACATTAATAAAAGGCTTGAAAACGGAAGAAAACGCCACCCGAAGGTGGCGTAGAACGTTTGCTTGGAGCGGTAGGCCTTTATGGGTGGCTTCCAATACGCTCTTAATTAGCGCGGCAGCTTTAAGAACCGTACATTAGACATCTGCTGGAGGATACGCACGACCTGGCAGCTATAACCAAACTCATTGTCATACCACACATAAATGACCGCATGATGACCGTTGGCAATAGTCGCCTTGGCATCGACAATGCCCGCATGGCGGTTACCCACGAAATCCGACGACACCACTTCTGCAGAGTCAACAAAGTCAATTTGCTTCTGATAGGCCGACTCAATCGACATCCGGCGCAGATAATCGTTGAGCGCCACTGAGTCAGTCGTTTTATCCAGGGTCAGGTTGAGAATAGCCATGGAGACATTAGGGATCGGCACACGAATAGCGTTACCCGTCAGCTTGCCTTCAAGTTCAGGCAGTGCTTTTGATACCGCCTTGGCTGCACCCGTTTCGGTCAAGACCATGTTCAGCGCCGCACTGCGGCCACGACGATCGCCCTTATGGTAGTTATCGATCAGGTTCTGGTCATTGGTGTAAGCATGCACGGTTTCCACGTGACCATTAACCACACCGTACTCATCGTTAAGTACTTTCAGCACCGGAACGATCGCATTAGTGGTACAGGACGCGGCGGATACAATAAGGTCGCTGTCACCGATCGACTCGTGGTTAATACCATAAACGATATTCTTGATATCACCTTTACCCGGCGCCGTTAGCAGCGCTTTGGCAGCGCCCTTACACTGCAGGTGCTGACCCAAGCCCTCTTCATCGCGCCAGATACCGGTATTATCAACAATTACCGCGTTATCGATAGCATACTGGGTGTAGTCAATCTCACTGGGCGAATCGGCGTAAATCACCTGAATAACATTACCATTGACCGTCAGGGTGCGGGCCTCTGCATCAACCATAATAGTGCCATCGAAGGGCCCATGCACGGAGTCACGGCGCAACAGGCTGGCACGCTTTTCCAGGTCTTTCGCCACATCGCCACGGCCGCGAACCACAATGGCGCGCAAGCGCAGCAGGTTACCGCCCCCGCTTTCTCGACCATTACTCGGGCCAGCAAGCGGCCAATGCGGCCAAAACCGTAGAGCACAACGTCTTGCGGCTCGCCGGTGCTGGCTCCCGGCTGATAGCCATCAATAATCTCGTGCAGCTCTTTACGCAGGAAGGCGTCGACATCCCCACCGCCCAGATTCTTGAACATTACCGCCAGTTTCCCCACATCTACATGGGCAGGGCCAAGATTTAAAGCGACCATCCCTTTGACGATAGGGTACGTGTCCTCAACAGAGAGCTCCGTTCCTTCTATTTTGCGCACGAAGCGGTGGTCTTTCAGAATGCGAATGACCGACCGTTTAATAAGCGAACGTCCGAACATGGTGGCAACGACGTTATTCTGACGATAGAGCTGCCCTACTAACGGGATCATCTGCTCCGCCAAGGCTTCGTTGCCTTGCCATTCTTGAAAAACGTTTTCGAGCGCTTGCTGACTCACGTGCGGCCTCATCAGGTAGTGGGAACGAAGGGTGCATTATCCGGGGCAAGCTTCGGGGCCGCAATGAAAGGATAGTCGCACAACATGTAGGGGTATTACAGAAATGCCAATCTCACTACAAAACGCCGTTCAGAACAGATTAACCCGCTACCTTAAGCCGCGGCACTCTGACTGAAACCGGTGATCGTGTATGATCTCTTTTCCGTTTCAGCGCAAAACGATATCTTGCTTATGCCGACATTTTCACTGCTCGAACCGCCCCAGCCCCAAGGGACTCGCGATACGCTCTACTGGACATCGCCGCCGGGTAGCGCGACTGCGCTGGCACTCTCGCGCGTTGCTGTTCAAGCCCCGCTATTGGTGATCACCCCCAATACGGCCAGCGCGCAGCGCCTTGAACAAGATCTCTATTTTTATAGCGATGTACCGGTACTGCCCTTCCCCGACTGGGAAACGCTGCCCTACGACAGCTTCTCACCCCACCAGGATATAGTTTCGGCGCGGCTGCGCACGCTGCGCCAGCTGCAAGACGGGGTACGCGGCATTGTGCTGGTGCCGATCAACACACTGATGCAGCGCCTGCCGCCGGTTGAGTACATTGCCGGACGGGTGATGACGCTCAAAACCGGTGAACGTTTAAATCGCGAAGCGTTTCGTGAGTCACTCTCCCGGGCAGGCTATCGTGCCGTTGAAACGGTTTACGAACCCGGCGAATACGCCATGCGCGGTGCGCTGATTGACCTGTTTGCCATGGGCATGGACGAACCGATCCGCATTGATCTATTCGATGATGAGATCGACTCCCTGCGCCACTTCGACCCTGGCAGCCAGCGCTCGACTGACAAACTGGAATCGCTTGAACTGCTCCCCGCTCACGAATACTCGTTAAGCCGCAGCGCTATTGCCTGCTTTCGCGAGCAGTTTGAGACCCTGTTCGACGTTGACCCGCGCCAATGCCCGCTTTACAACGACGCATTAAAAGGCATTCCATCACCGGGGCTTGAGCACTACCTGCCGCTGTTTTTCGAGCAGACCGCTTCGCTGTTTGACCACCTGACCGACGACACCCGGGTAGCGCTACTGCCTGGGGTTTTGAGGCGGCTGAGCAGCACTGGCAGTCGATCGACGCACGCTATGTCAATTTGGGCGTTGACCCAACCCGCCCGCTGCTGCCTCCGCACCGGGCGTTTTTCCCAGTCAACGACGTGTTCTCGGCGATTAAAGCCCGCCCACGCATCGAACTTACTGAGGATAGTGATCAGCGCCACGCGCAGCAGCCTGACGCTGCGCCGTTGCCTACTCTCTCTATCAACGCCCGCGCCAAGCAGCCTTTAGCCGAGCTGTCGGCATTTTTGCAAACCCACGCCCAAACCCGGGTACTGTTTGTAGCGGAGTCGCGGGGGCGCCGGGAAGCGTTAGAAGAAATACTCGCACCACTTAAGCTCTCGCTGCCCCATGCCGATAGCTTCCACGACTTTATCGCCAGCGCCCCCCTTATGCCATTACCGAAGGCTTGGTGGACAGCGGCCTATGGCTGAACAACCCCAGCGTTGCGGTGATAAGCGAAACGGAGCTGTTTGGTGACGTGGTGCGCCAAAGCCGTCGGCGCGAAAAAGCCACGGATGACAATGAACTTGCAGTACGCCACCTGTCGGAGCTGCGCGAAGGCGCGCCAGTGGTTCACCAGGCCCACGGTGTTGGCCGCTATTTAGGGCTGGAAACCTTAGAGGCCGGCGGCCAGGCGAATGAATTCCTGGCGCTTTCCTATGCCGATGGCGCCAAGCTTTATGTACCCGTCGACAGCCTGCATATGATCTCCCGCTACAGCGGTGCCGGCGACGAACTGGCCCCACTGCATAAACTCGGCTCGGATCAGTGGGAGAAAGCCCGCCGTAAAGCGGCTGAGAAGATTCGCGATACCGCCGCGGAGCTGCTGGATGTCTACGCCCGCCGGGAAGCCCAGCAAGGAGTGGTCTACGAAGCCCCTGGCGAAGAGTATGTTCGCTTTGCCAGCAACTTCCCGTTTGAGGAAACCGCCGACCAGCACGCGGCGATTGAAGCGGTCATCAGCGATATGACCTCCCCGCAGCCCATGGATCGTGTGGTGTGTGGCGACGTTGGCTTCGGCAAAACCGAAGTCGCCATGCGCGCCGCATTTCTGGCCGTGCAGTCTGGACGCCAGGTAGTGGTACTGGTTCCTACCACCCTATTGGCCCGCCAGCACTTTGAGAATTTCCGTGACCGTTTTGCCGACACTGCCGTCAATATTGGCCTGATCTCCCGCTTTACCAGCGGCAAAGAGGTCACTCAGACCCTGGAGAGCATCAAGAGCGGCCAAACCGATATCGTCATTGGCACCCATAAGCTGCTCGCCAAAAGCGTTGAGCTACCCAAAATGGGTTTGCTGATTATCGATGAGGAGCACCGCTTTGGTGTTGCGCAAAAGAGAAGCTCAAGACTCTTCGCGCCGAAGTCGATATTTTGACCCTAACCGCCACTCCGATCCCGCGCACGCTCAATATGGCCATGAGCGGCATCCGCGATCTGTCGATCATTGCCACGCCACCCGCTCGGCGCCTGTCAGTCAAAACCTTTGTCCAGCAGCACGACACCAGCATCATCAAGGAAGCTCTGCTGCGTGAGATACTGCGCGGTGGGCAGGTGTATGTGCTGCACAACGAAGTCAAAACCATTGAGAACAGCGCCGAAAAAATCCGTGAACTGATCCCCGAAGCACGGGTAGCAGTTGCCCATGGCCAGCTCCCCGAGCGCAGCCTGGAGAGGATCATGTCGGACTTCTATCACCGGCGCTTTAACGTGTTGGTATGCTCGACTATTATTGAAACCGGTATTGATGTGCCCAGCGCCAACACCATTATTATCGAACGCGCTGACAAGTTTGGCCTGGCTCAACTGCACCAACTGCGGGGTCGGGTTGGACGCAGCCACCACCAGGCTTACGCTTACCTGTTAACGCCACCGCCCAAAGCAATGACCCGTGATGCTATCAAGCGATTGGAAGCGATTAGCGCGTCCGATGATCTAGGCGCAGGCTTTACCCTGGCCAGTCACGATATGGAGATCCGTGGCGCGGGTGAACTCCTGGGTGATGAACAGAGCGGCCAGATGGAAACCATCGGCTACACGCTCTATATGGAGATGCTGGATCGCGCCGTGAAGGCTATTCGGGCGGGTAAAACGCCCAATATCGATGCGCCCTTCAATACTGGCGTGGAAATTAGCCTCAACCTGCCTGCACTGATCCCGAGTGATTATATTCACGATGTGCAGCAGCGCCTGGTGATGTACAAACGGATAGCCAACACCCAGAGCGATAGCGAGCTTAAAGAGTTACAGGTTGAGCTAATCGATCGCTTTGGCTTACTCCCCAACCCGCTGAAAAACCTGATTCGCCAAACCAAGCTTCGCCATCGTGCCGAGCAGCTCGGCATCAGCAAGATCGAGGCTGGGGAAAGCCGCGGCAGAGTCCTGTTCAGTAGCAGTACCCAGGTGGATCCATTAACCCTGGTGAACCTGATCCAGACGTCACCAAAGCACTACCGTTTGGATGGTTCTGACACCTTACGGTTTGAATTACCAATGGAAAGTGTCGACAAGCGCTTTCAGCAGCTTGAAAACCTGCTTAGCACCCTTAATCAAAAGTAGCGGCGGCGTGAAGCTTGGGGCAAACTTGCCAGTAGCCATGGCCAATTTGGTCAACAGCCGTTAATTGATCTCAGTGGCCCAGCAACGCGCATCAGCAGTGAATTAACACATTAGGAACGACCATGAACATTCGCAATACCTTTACCCTTTGGGGCCCTACCAGCCTAGCCGTGCTACTCGCCGCTAGCTTGATGAGCCCCGCTTTTGCGCAATCAGCTGATGAGCAAGCCGATAGCGCCAACCAAGAGCCGGTGCAAGAACTGCAGGCTCAAGAAAACTCACAAGAATCGCCGCAGGCGCAAGCACAGGAAATCAGCATCGACGCCGTCGATAGCGCAAGTCAGATTGCTGATCAGGATGAACTGCCCCGTGGTCACTTCCGCCTACCAGAAACAGGTGATGTGATTGGGGAGCGCTATACCGTCGTTGTCGAAGACCCCAAACAGACACTGATAGACATCGCCCGACGCCACAATATTGGCTATGAAGAGATTCGCATGGCCAACCCGGGTGTCAGCCTATGGGTGCCAGGCGCAGGTACTGAGGTGGTGATTCCAGCCCAGTACATTCTGCCGCCAGCGCCGCGGGAAGGTGTTGTGGTTAATCTTTCTGAGCTGCGTCTCTACTACTATCCTGCCGATAAACCCGGCATTGTCGAAACCTACCCGGTCAGCGTTGGCCGTGAAGAGTTCGCCACCCCGTAGGTATCACACGTACCACGGTTAAGGTTAAAGACCCCGCTTGGGCCCCACCGGCCTCCATGCGTCGCGAAGCGGCCGAACGCGGCGAGCCAGCACCTTCCGTAGTACCGCCAGGCCCCAACAACCCCTTGGGCGAACACGCCATTCTACTGGCTATGCCAAGCTACCTGATTCATGGCACTAACCGCCCGGATGGCGTGGGCATGCGCGTCAGCCGCGGCTGTATTCGCATGTACCCGGAAGACATAAAATCGCTCTATGAGCGTCTGCCCAGCGGCACCCAGGTCAACCTGATGGACGCGCCGTTCAAAGCAGGCTTTGCTGCCGACGGCACGCTATTTGTGCAGTCATTCCCACAGCTGGAAGAGAATGTGGAGGGCTTTGAGCCACTCCTTAATGCCCTTGAGCGTGTCACCGAACTGACTGACAGTGACGTTGAAATAGATGCCGAGCGGATTCAGCGCGCCGTAGAAGCCCCTGATGGCCAGTTTATCGCCCTTTTGGCCCTCAGGCCCCCGAGCCAGAACCAGAACCCGTAGAGCTGATTGACGAACTTAAGCTCAGCGCCGCCACTGACGGCGATAAAGACGCTTAACGGCAGCAGCACGTAAGAAGTACGTAGCAACAAAAAACCCCGCCAAGGCGGGGTTTTTTGCGCAGCTAGTAAAATAATCTAATCGTTTGACGCTTACACTTACGACGCCTGCTTTCGATATCTTAACTAACTACATCCAGCAGCTGCTGGAGAGTCTGGTGACTCCTCAGCAGCCCAAGCAGAATTACTTCTGCATGGAGCGCTGGAACATACGGTTCATTTCTTCACGGTTCTGCTCAGACATCTGCAGAGCAGCCTGCGCATCGCGCTGGGCTTGGTTTGCAGTGTTCATAGCCTGTGAAGCCATGCTGCGTGCTTCTGCAGCGTCAGCCTGTGCAGATTCTGCAGTCATGCGAACTTCTTCCAGCGCGCTGGTAGAAGCACAACCAGCAAGAATAGCCAGTGAAGCGGCAGCAGCAGTCATCTTCAGAGTAGTTTTCAGAGTCATAATGTTCTCCTTGAGTCGTCCTTGGGTACTACGTTAAGGGTATGACAAAAATAAGGTCACGCACTTAAGTAACATGCTTAGCTTAAATTTGTCTACCTGCGGTGCAGGTTCTTTTCAGTGACTTGTGCTGCGAAGCACGCAAGTCAAACGCTGTTTTATAATAGACCACAGCGGTTGTCTATAGCCACTTGTTTAAAACCTCGAACTTCCATCAACGGCGTTAGCTTAACGGATCACTACACGAGTGCCAACACCCACTAGCGCTACCAAGCGATCAATTTGCTCGTTGGTAACGGCGACACACCCCTGGGTCACAGTGATAGCGACCATGGATGTCTGGGTCTGCGCTACCCAGGCCATGGATCCCAATCGCCCCACCCAGCGCGGTATCTTGCGGCGGGCGACCGTAACGTCGATAGTAGTCGAAGTAATCATCATAGTCAGCTTGGGAATAAATCCCCTTCTCCAGCGCCATTCTAGCGTGTACAGGCGTTGGGTAATCAATGCCAATAAACGTACGCCACTGGCTTTCGTAATTAAAACGGTTGATATGAAACTCACCCATGGGGGTCACGTTATCGCCACGAACCCGCTGAGTTTTAGCCCCAGCACGGCCGAGTGACACAGGGGCAAAACGCTCCATCAATGCATTACCCCGATAAACACTGAGAGAGGCCTCCTTATCGTCCACCAGCACCCACACCTCATTACTATGGCGCGGCACATGGGCGCGACTAAGCAGCGTTTCCACCAGGTCAGTTGGTGCAACCTGCCCGGGCTCGGTAACAACTGGCGCAGTGACAGCCGCACTGGCAACGGCTGGGAAGCTCAGCACCATGGCTAAAAATCGACGGCGATTAACTAAAAACATGGCAGCTCTCGAAACAAGTTAGCCCGTGGTTGGCCGACTAGGCACATCTGGTGGCTGTTATACCTCATTCCCACATCTGCCGTTAGTAATTTCGTCATATGCGCAGCTAACGCACCCCAAAAGCCATGTCCCATAATCCACTGATAAAAACGCATTAAACGCCCTGCAACTCTTTCATACTCGCCATTATATGGCGTATTTCAGAATTGTGCCCTTGAGCCAGAGCGTTGAAAAATTCTTCTTCAGGCTCAATTTTTGCCCGTGAAGCGCGATGTTCGTAAAGTGCTTGTAGACGCTGGTGAGCCGCTGTTGCTGTTTTCATTGCGTCGTCTATTGAGCCTGTTACCGTTTGCTCTGCCATACGCTCCAGCTCAGGTGGCTGAGGAAATCGCTCGAATCATCGAACCATAACTCCAACACCTCTGAATGATCAGAGCCATCACGAAAGAGATCTTCAAGACCCGTTTTCATTTTCAGTTCGCGACTGGCCAGGTAATTAAACACCATCTCTAGGCGCTCATTCTCTGTTTCATCGGCAGCTGCGCTATACTGGCGCGCCATGCGGGCATGAAACCCCGCCGCCCATTCGATTAAATCTTTCACCTGGTTATAGCGCATCATGATCTCCTTTCTTGACTACTTGAGCGACGCCTAGCAATAAACATCCTACCACTCCAGACTGGTCTCGCGCAGCGCGCCTATTTCAGCCTTTGCTGCCTGGAGTTTATCCAGTAACTGCTGACGTAAACCCGTCGGATTACTCACCGCAATCATAGCGGGATTTTGAGCCGTGCGCCGCGCTGCACCATCATCGCTATGCAGGCGCTCAAGTTGAACCATCAGCCAATTTAGCCAGCTTTCCGGCTGAGCGGCTAAATCGCGCAGGCGCTGTAACTCGGCTAACCCAGGGCCATCCTGGGCCAACAACACAGGCCAACGATGCTCTGGCAGGCGGGCATGTTCGGTCACTTCACGCAACAGCGACTCTAACGCCAGTTCAAACAGCGCTAGAGCGCTCTCTTCCAACGCCATCTGCCGCGCGGGGCATGCTCATCATCCCCCGCAGGCAACATTGCCAGTAGCTCCGCCTGGTAGAGTAGCTGATTGGTACGTGACCGTGCATTCACTTGCGCTTGTCCTCCACATGCCATTTACCGCCGTCAAACATCGCCTTCCAACCAGTGGCCTTGCCCTCTTCGTCGGTCATCACATACTGCTCTTTACTCTTACGCGAGTAGCGGATTTGCGCCGGACGGCCATCGGGGTCTTCGCTGGGCGCTTTGAGAATAAAATGATACTTCTCAGGCAGCTCATCGGCATGCGCCTTCAGCTCTTTCACTAGTGGCGGTCGCGTTTCGCGATTTTTCGGAAACTTGCTCGCAGCCAGAAACAGTCCGCTTGCTCCGTCACGTAGCACATAGTGATCGTCAACTTTTGACAGGCCAGTTCCGGCATCGGGATAGGATCCATTTTTGGCGGCGCCACTTCACTCTTCAACAGCTTACGGGTGTTCTTACACTCGCTGTTGGTGCAGCCAAAATACTTGCCGAAGCGGCCTGATTTCAACTGCATCTCAGAGCCGCACTTGTCGCATTCGATAATCGGGCCGTCGTAGCCCTTGATCTTGAATTTTCCGCTCTCCACTTCATAGCCGTCGCAATCGGGGCTGTTACCGCAGATATGTAGCTTGCGCGTTTCGTCGAGCAGATAATTGTCCATCGCCGTGCCGCATTTGGGGCAGCGGCGCTTGGCACGCAGCGCATTGGTTTCGGCCTCTTCCCCTGCATCTTCAGCCACCGCCTCTTCACCTGGAATCAGGTCAATGGTGGTTTTGCAGCGCTCTTTGGGCGGTAAATTGTAGCCACTGCACCCCAGGAAAACCCCGGTAGACGCGGTACGAATCTGCATATGACGTCCACAGCTTGGGCAGTCGATATCCGTGGGTACCGGCTGATTAGGCCGCATGCCATCTTCGCTCTCGGCCTTCAGAAGCTCTTCACGAAACTCACTGTAGAAGGCGTCTAGTAGCGCCTGCCAGTTACGTTCGCCTTCGGCAACTTCATCCAGGCTATCCTCCATGCGGGCGGTGAACGAGAAGTCCATCAAATCAGGGAAGGACTCTTTCAACCGCTCGGTGACAATATCGCCTAGTTTTTCAGCGTAGAAGCGGCGGTTTTCGAGCTTCACATAGCCACGATCCTGAATCGTCGAGATGATCGAGGCATAAGTCGAAGGCCGACCAATGCCCTGCTTCTCAAGCTCTTTGACCAGGCTTGCTTCGGTGTAGCGCGGCGCGGGTTTGGTGAAGTGTTGCTGAGGATCGAGGGCTTCCAGCGCCATGGGCGTGCCCTTAGGCAAGTCGGGCAGGCTCTGGTCTTCATTTTTCCCACTGGGCTTCATCACCCGGGTATAACCATCAAACTTCAGCACGCGGCCTTTGGCGCGCAGCTCATAGCCATCGACCTCCACGCTCAAGGTGCTGGACAGGTACTCTGCGGGAGTCATTTGGCAAGCCACAAACTGACGCCAGATCAATTCGTATAGACGCTCCGCATCGCGCTCCATACCGGCCAGGTCGGAGGCCTTACGCTCAACGCTGGAGGGACGAATCGCTTCGTGAGCCTCTTGGGCGCTCTCTTTGCTACTGTAGCGATTAGGCGCTTCTGGCAGGTAGCGCTCGCCAAACTCTGAGCCGATATAACTGCGCACACTCTCAACCGCATCTTTCGACAGGTTGGTGGAGTCGGTACGCATATAGGTGATGTAACCCGCCTCGTAGAGGCGCTGGGCCATGGTCATGGTCTTTTGACTGAAAAGCCTAACCGACCACTCGCTGCTTGCTGCAGCGTTGAGGTGATAAAGGGCGCCGTGGGTTTTGAACTAGTCGGCTTATCTTCCCGGGAGGTAATTGCCAGCTTGGCTTTGCGAAGCTGCTCAATACGCGCCAGGGTGTCTTTTTTCGGAGGTGGGCTTAAAGGGTTTGCCATCCTGGCGTACCAGGGCAAAACGCACCAGCTCACCCTCGGGTGAGGCCAAATCCGCGTGAACGTCCCAAAACTCTTCAGGAATAAAGGCGCGAATTTCACGCTCACGCTCGACAATCAGTCGTACCGCAACTGACTGCACACGACCCGCCGACAGCCCACGCGCCACCTTCGCCCACAATAGCGGCGAGCATAAAGCCCACCACACGATCCAGGAAGCGCCTGGCTTGCTGCGCCTCCACCCGCGGTATATTAAGCGCGCCAGGCGCCTTGAAGGCGTCCTGAATAGCGTTTTTGGTGATTTCGTTAAACACCACTCGCTTATAGCGGTTATCGTCTCCACCAATGGTCTCGCGCAGGTGCCAGGCAATGGCTTCCCCTTCGCGATCCAAATCCGTTGCGAGATAGACAGCGTCGGCTTTCTCGGCCAGCTTTTGAGTTCGGCAACGACTTTCTCTTTCCGGGCAGCACCTCATAGCGGGCTTCCCAGCCGTTGTTAGGGTCGATCCCCATCCGCCGAATCAATTGATCCTGGTTTTTACGCTTTTTATACGCTTCTTTCTCTTCCGCCGACATCTTGCGTGTCGCTGCGGCCTGGCGTGCGCGCTCCTTGGGGTCGGAGGCTGCCTTACCTGAGCCGCTGGTCGGCAGGTCACGAATGTGACCCACGCTCGACTTCACGATGAAATCGTTGCCGAGATATTTGTTAATCGTCTTCGCTTTCGCTGGCGACTCGACGATGACCAGTGACTTGCCCATAGTGCTCCACTTTCCTAATGCACGGGCTGTCTAGCGCGTGCTCTGAATTCGGTGCCGTATCGCCGGGACGAAACCGCCCATTAAACAAGATACGGATGAAAAAATGCGCCTACCCTACCCCAGCCCTTGGTGAAGCGCCAGTAGCAACCAAGCCGCAGGGGGGAATCCGGAGTTTTAAGACGTAGTTCCTCGACATACTTTTAAACATGCTTTTAAACGCGCTTCTAAAGCCATCGTTTTAGACAAAGAGTAGCTAGACACTAGACTGCCACCGGCATTACAGCAACCCAAAAGCTACGGAAACAAACAAAACGCCCCACCAAATAGGCAGGGGCGTGGTAATCTAAGGCACTGTTTTAGCGCTTAGGGGCGTCTTTTTTCGCCCAGTAGGCCTAGCCGGTTTAGCCGTTGGCTCACTGACCGAATCGCTCGCCGCAGACGATGCAGGCGTAGGCTCCTTTGAAGGCGCTGACGCCTTAACCACGGGCTGCTCAACAGCCGCCGGCTTAGCTGACGGGGCTGCGGAAGACTTTGCCGTAGTGGCTTGAGGCTTATCAGCACTCGTTGGCTTCTGTGCAGCAGCAGGCTGAGCTGCCCCAGCCGCCCTACTCTTTACGGGCTTGCTCGCTGCAGTTTTGTTCGCTGCAGTTTTGCTCGCTGCTGGTTTGCTCGCTGCAGCCTTACTCGCTGCTTGCTTGCTCGCTGCAGGTTTGCTCTCGACCGGTTTATTCTCTACCGACTTGCTGGGCCTAGCCTTATCAAACAGCGCTTTAATCTGAGCAAAACGCTCAGCAGCATGCTCAGAAAGCTCCCCGCTGGCGGCAAACACATGCTCAAGGTGGCTGATATAGCCATCGATATCGGCGTTGCTGCTACCTGCCAGTAGAGTAGGCAGCGAATTCAACGCCTGCTCCTATCCAGCTTCAAGATAAAGAACTGCTCGCGCACCAGGTTTTTAAAATCGCTCAGCTTGATACCTGGCTCTAGCTCTGCCCGGGAGGCACGCAGCCGCTTAAAGTTACGTTCATCTGTGGCTGGAGCACCACCGAGTACGTAGATAAGCGAGCGCATAACCGCTTCATGGGCACTACCCTGGGCAATTTTCTCGCGTAGCGCTTCCTGACGCTGTTCAATAAAGCGACGATGCTCGGGTTCAGCGCCAGGGCGGCGGCGATGAACATGGGCATCGCCATACAGGCCAACGGCAGCCTGCAGCAGCGGCTGGCCGTAGATATCCATGAACATTTTTTCGGTGCTGCTATCGCGTAAATCGCGCATGGTGTTGAGACCGGCGACCAGTTGGTCAGACCCCATGGTTTCAAGCGCTTTAAACAGGTTGTCTTGCTCTACCGGGTGACGATTCTTGCGCACGGCTTCCGCCATTACCGGCAACGGTACTGAAAGCGGGTTACGGTCAGAAAGCAGCTTGTAGCCTAACCGAATCGGGTGCATACGACGAATAAAGCGGGCTGCTTCCGGCGTCATGATCGCTTTTAGCCAGGGCTGCATAAAGAGCCGGTACATTCCCAGATTGATCTCGGAGATACGGGCCACGGTGGCAAAACGCCGATCATCCTCAGGCTTATGCATGACCGACCGATCCAGCTCGGCAAAGTTACGCGGCATAAATTCGAGCAGATAGTCACGCTCGAACAGTTCGGCATCTTCGCCCTTTTCGGCCGGTGATATGGACGTTTCATACAAGCCAGGCGGCAGGACGTCAATATAATCCATATTGGCAGTGAATTCGGTATGCTCTTTACGCGATACACTACCCGACACAAAAATCCCCAAGTGGCCGGTGGTATCGTGCTGGCAATAGACGATGGTTTGCTCGTTCGCGATGATGTCGTCTTCGTTTTCATACAAATCACGAATCCAACCCAGGGCTTGAGGGGCGGGGTAATATCGTCGCCACGCGAGCAGAACACGACCACTGGCGAACGCACATTACGCAGATCAATGCGACGCCCATCGCGGGTCACCAGTTGGGCGGTAGAGAGTCGATTGCCGATAAACAGGTTATCAACGATATACTGAATCTCTTCACCGCCCAATACGACGTGACCACCCCACCAGCGCTCAAAATCGAGGTAACGGCCCGCTTCAGTATCGATATTGTCGTAAAGGTGATACTGCTTTTCCAATAGGTGTTGGCTGGATTGAGGCGTTCAAAATTCTGCACTAACCAGGCGCCGTCGAACAAACCATCGCCGATGTCGCTGGTAAGCGCCGTAATCCAACTGCCTCCTGCCATACCACCGGTATAACGCATTGGTGCTTTGCCATGCTCACCAGCCCAGTAAGAGAGCGGTGCACCGGCAATCAGAATAGGGCCGAATACGTCCGGCTCCAGGGCGGCCGCCATCATGAGCTGCCAGCCCGCCTGGCAATTGCCCACCACCATTGGTTTTCGGTAGTTTCGGGATGAAGTTCGATCACATGGCGAAGAAAGGCAATTTCCGACTCAACGACGTCTTCGACGGTTTGGCCCGGCTCTGGAAACGGCAAAAGCCAATAAAATAGCAAGGATGCCCGGCTTTAAGCGCCACGCCCAACTCACTGTCCGGCTTAAACCCGCCAATCCCTGGCCCATGACCTGCACGGGGATCCACCACAACAAAGGGGCGCTTTTGGAGATCAATCTCCGTCCCTTCGTGAGGCAGCACGCGCAACAGCTCGTAGTTGGTTGGCCGGGGTAGTGTACGACCATCCATGAGTACTTCGGTATCGAACCCCAACACATTGGGCTTGGTTTGCTCCATATGCTCAAGGTACTGATTACCGCGTTCGCGCATCACATCCAGATAGAGAACGCTGCGCTCCATGCTGTCGCGCCAGTAGCCAAAAGCGGCACGGCCAAATCCGAACGGGTCGAAAAAGCTGAGATCGCCTCGCTACCAGGCACCGTCGTGGCGTCATTATTCTGTTTCGACCATGCGCTTGTAAAAGCGCTAGCTGGGAAACAAAGAGGTGGTCAGAGGATTGGCAAGAAAGTTCATAGGGTCTCCCGTTGGGTTGATGCACAAGCATCAGACCCGAAAGCAATAATGCTGCAATGCAATATAGTCTAGTCCACTACGTGCACTACGTCGATCTTTAACCCTGATAATTACGCCTTACACTACTAATGAAGGCCTGTTTAGGCAGCGCTAAAGATTCAGTGTTAGCATGCTTTGCCCTGGCGATTGAGCCTGCTGTTGATACTACTCTTTAAACGTTGAAGGGTGCCCACCACGAGGTAGCTATGTCATCCCCAATCTGCTCAATCGCCTGACATTTCGGCAACTTCAGGTCTTCCAAGCGGTGCACCGGCAGCGCTCATACTCCCGTGCAGCTGAGCAACTGGGATTGACCCAGCCCGCGGTGAGCGCACAAATACGCCAGCTAGAGCTGGCATTGGGTCAGCCACTGTTCAATTACGCAGGCAAAACCCTCCACACGCTGCCTGCCGCCGACACCCTCGCCCACTCAGCACGAGAAATTTTTGGCCAGCTTTCGCGACTGGAAATGAATCTATCGGATATTAACGGCAAAATTAGCGGAGAACTTAATATCGCAGCGGTCTCTTCAGCCCAATATGTCGTGCCTTATTTACTTGCCCGTTTCCGTGCTCACTATCCGGAGGTGCATGTTCGCTTAAAGGTGTGCAACCGCCGCCAGGCGCCTCGAGCGACTCACGGAACAGCAGGATGATCTCGTCATCATGGCGATGGTGCCTGAAGACGAACGCTTAGTGGTGATGCCGATTATTGATAACGAACTGATCGCCGTTGTCTGGCCAGAGCATCCGCTACTTTCGATGCCACAACCCTCATTAGCGGACTTCGCTCGCCACTATGTTCTGATGCGCGAACCCGGCTCTGGTGTACGCAACGCCTTTGAGCAGATGGCCGCCAATCAGCAGGTTGCCCTTCCCCACTGCATCGAGCTGGGCACCAACGAGGCCATTAAAGGCGGTGTCATGGCCCACTTGGGCGTAGCCGTACTGCCACGCTTGGCGGTTCAGTTGGAGCTTGAGCAGGGGTTGCTTTTTGAGCTGGGGCTGCCCGACTTCCCCATCCACCGCTCGTGGTGCACGGTCTATACGCGAGAGCGGTTACCCACACCGGTCGCCGAGCTCTTTTTAAGTTTTGTTCGAGAGCATTTACCCGATTACCGTCGCCACTTTCAGGCGCCCTCCAGCCCCTTGCCCAGTCATGGGGTTGCCTGTTTGCCGATACTTTCATCCTGAAAGCGAGTAACGGCTTACGGTGTCTTGTCGACGACGAGATATGTTACATTAGTGGTCACTAGCGCGATAAAATATCGCGCGTACTGGGTATTAATTAGGTAACAATTGGCAGGTTTTGGAAGGGGCGACACCCTTTCATGCCTTTGGCCTACCGCACAGAAGAGAGGCTCTGTCCCTATGAGCAATAACCCCTCGCAGCGCGTGTCCAGCGGTGAAAAATACCGTAACGAACATGGCATGTCGGTGATCAAGGATGGCATGAAGCAGCGCAAAGCGCAGGCAGAGCCTTCTTCTGTTGAGCTTGAGCGCAAGCCCAAGTGGCTGCGGGCACAGATCCCAGGGGCGAGCGTTTTGAGGCGGTCAAAGAACGTCGCCACCCATCGCTTAAGCACCGTTTGTGCCGAATCCCACTGCCCCAATATGGGCGAGTGCTGGAGCAACGGCACTGCCACGATCATGCTGATGGGCTCGGTATGCACCCGCGCCTGCCGGTTCTGCGCGGTGGATACCGGCAACCCCAGGGCTGGCTGGATCAAGAAGAGCCAGAAAACACGGCCAAATCCGTAGAGCTAATGGGTCTGCGCTACATCGTCCTGACCTCAGTAGACCGTGACGACCTCGACGATGGTGGTGCCACCCACTACGCCAACTGCATTCGGGCGATCAAAGCGCGCACGCCAGAAGTCGTCGTGGAAGCCTTAACGCCCGACTTTGATGGCGAACTCGCAGCAATCGAACGCGTCGTCGATTCTGGTCTGCAGGTATTTGCCCAGAACGTGGAAACCGTTGAACGGCTGACAAGCCGAGTGCGTGACCGGCGGGCAGGTTACCGTAAAACCCTTGATGTCCTTGCCCATGCCAAGCGCTACCGCCCTGACATCATCACCAAAACCAGCCTGATGCTGGGCTTGGGTGAAACGGACGAAGAGATTTTACAGACGTTTGATGATTTACGTGAGATCGGCGTGGATATCGTCACTCTCGGCCAGTACCTTCGCCCCACCAAAAACCACCTATCGGTGGAGCGCTGGGTAACGCCTGAAGAGTTTGATCGCTACCGCGTGATTGGCCTGGAAAAGGCTTTATGGAAGTGCCTTCAGGCCCGCTGGTACGCTCTAGCTACCGCGCCGACCGGGTGTTCGAGAAAAACAACCTGGGGCTCGCCTCCCTGCTGCGATCCCCGGCCAGGAGCAGGAAGCAAACCCCAATATAATCCCAGCGCTCAACGTAGGGTAGGCCTCAACTTAGCGCCATCAGGGAATTCCCAAGATGGCGCTTCGTCACCCGATGTTGAGTATTCACCACCCTTCAGGCTACCAGTCTAACTACCTTGGGCGGGGAAGGTGGCACGCTTTTAAAGCGGCGAACGCTCAACGCTCACCAATTCGCGGTGTAACCTTATGGCCAATGCTTTAGCCAATTGTTCACCCACCCGGTGCTCGCCTGGCAAAGCGACCAAGTCAGCCAGCCTCACCATAGGCATTCCCGCGTAGCCACAGGGATTAATGCGTAAAAAAGGCCCCAAGTCACCGTCTACATTTAACGCCACGCCGTGAAAGCTTGCTCCGCGTCGAATACGCAAACCCAGTGAAGCGATCTTCGCCTCCCCGCCTCGGTCATCACATACACACCGGGCGCATCTGGCCTTGCTCGGGCACTCACACCATAGCGGCTTAAAACATCAATCACGGCATTTTCTAAGGCAGTGACTAGATCCCGCACGCCAATTTTGCCACGCCGCACATCCAACAGTGGATACAGCACGACCTGACCTGGGCCGTGGTAGGTGACCTGCCCCCCTCGATCAACGTGCACCACCGGAATATCGCCGGGCAGTAGCAGATGTTCGGGTTTACCAGCCTGGCCCTGGGTAAATACCGGATCATGCTCAACCAGCCAGAACTGATCCGGCGTTTGCGCATCCCGAGTATCCGTTAGCGTGCGCATCGCCTCCCACACCGGCAGGTAGGCCTGGTGTCCCAAGTCGTGCAGCTCAATGGGTGCGGGGCTCTCCACAGTCACACCACCATATGCACACGGCCGGTGGCCTTAAGATCCTCAAACAGCTCCTTAATATGCTGCTCTCCGGTCGCCCTAATCACCACTCGCACCGATTGAAAGCGGCCATTGCGACTGTCGACTACCTGCATCGCAGTTGCATCGAAGTCGGGGTCGTGACGCACAATCACCTGGCACACGCAGGCAGGGAAATCCTCGGCGGCATCACCCACCACTTTTAACGAGTAATCACAGGGAAAAGTGATTTTCGGCGGCTCCTGAGCCGCCGGTTGGCGCAAATCACGCAGCCCCTGGGGAGCATCTTTTTCATAACAAGCCTATTTCGTAAAGACACCGTTCATTACGGATGCACAATAAAACAGCTCAGCGTACAGGTCGTTGAGCTGATTAATCGGTAAAACTACTAATCAAATTACTAAAGAAGCGCTGCACCTGATCGAACAGGCGCTTGAACAGGCCACCCTCTTCGATGTTTTCCAGCGCTACCAAGCGACGCTCACCGACCACTTCGTCACCCAAGTGCACTTCCAGCGTGCCGACCTCATCGCCAATGGCGATCGGCGCTTACAAGTCTGGATTGAGGTTGAGGCGTGCGCGTAACTCTTCATTACGGTTGCGCGGCAACGTCATAAACACTTCTTCATCCACACCGACGCGCAGCTCGTTGATATCCCCCCCAAACTCGTGGCGTTGCCAGTACGGCACCACGCTCATAAAGCTTCATGGTTTCGAAAAGCGGAAACCATAGCTGAGCAGCTTTTGGGTTTCTTGAGCACGCGCTTCATCAGAACTGGTTCCCATGACCACCGAAATCAAGCGCATATCGTCACGCTTGGCCGATGAAACGAGGCAGAACCCCGCTTCAGTCGTCCAGCCAGTTTTCAGGCCATCCACCGAAGGGTCACGCCACAGCAAACGGTTGCGGTTGGGCTGATCAATACCGCCATAGGAGAACGTACGATGGGAGTAGATTTCGTAATGATCAGGGTAATCATTAATAATGTGCTGGGACAAACGCGCCAAGTCATGAGCCGTTGAGTAGTGGTTTTCAGCTGGCAAGCCAGTGGCATTTTGGAAGTTGGTGTTATGCATGCCCAAACGGGTGGCGTGTTGGTTCATCAGATCCGCAAAAGGCGCCTCACCACCCGCCAAATGCTCAGCCATGGCCACGCTGGCATCGTTACCAGAGACAATAATAATACCGTGGAGGAGGTCATCCACTGAGACTTGATCACCCACCTCGATAAACATTTTCGAGCCCCCGGTACGCCATGCGTTCTCGCTAATATTAACCATATCAGTGAGATTAATGGTGCCACGGTTGAGTTCACGCTCCACCAAATAGGCGGTCATCAGCTTGGTCAAACTCGCCGGTGGCAGACGCTCATCGGAGTTATGCTCTGCCAAAATGCGGCCACTATTCGCATCCATGAGTATCCACGAGCTTGCCGCTAGCTGGGGAGCGGCAGGAATAATGGTTTGCGGTTGTGGAATGACCGGCTGAGGAGTTGATTGGGCGCCGGCAGGCACGGCTACGGTCACCACAACAGCAAAAAAGACACAGGCGGGCAGAGCGACCAATGGATGTAAACACGTTCATAACGTCAGTCTCACTTACTTGAAAGCTTGCTTGCAAAGCTTATTTGTAAATACGGCGGCGCGTTAGACGCGCCACAAGAAATAAATTAGAGGAGATGAATTATCGCACAACAAAGACCTGGGGAACCCTGCTTGACGCAGTGTTTCTCGCGCTTGAAGTTCTTGGCCCGAAGCGATGGGCCCCACTTGAACTCGATAAACATCCGCATCGTTCATAATCCGCACTGCGTGGGGCTGCTCACCTTCTAAACGCTGCTGTAACTGCTGAGCACCTTCTGGATTACCTAACGCCGCGATCTGTAAATATACTACGTCACCTGTTCCATTTTGACCTGCTGTCGACTGCGCCGCTGGCGCTTGAGACGAGGGTGCAGATGTTGGTGGCGCAGACGCCCGGACTGAACAGGCGCAGATGAAACGCTGGATTCACCACGCGACGTCTCCGCGACGCTTGCCTGCGCAGGAGCGCTACCGCCTCTGCCACGATCGGCTAGCCACTGCTCAGGGTTGATCGCTTCCACTTTTACGGAACCGGTACCATTGTCGAGAAAGCCTAGGCGGGCGGCGGCCGCGTAGGAGAGATCGATCTCCCGGTCACTATGGAAGGAATTGCACGATCATTTACCCGAACAATCACCGACCGCCCGTTATCCAGGCTGGTAACCCGCGCAAAGGTGGGTAGAGGCAACGAACGGTGCGCCGCCGACATTTTATACATGTCGTAGATTTCACCGTTTGAGGTCGCGTAACCATGAAATTTTTCACCGTACCAGGAAGCCGTACCGCGCTTCTCATAGCCCGTAGCATCTGGCAGTACGTGGTAGGTTTTACCCCATACTTCATAGTTAGGGCGGTTACCTGATCGAGAAGGCTGCTCGATGCGCGGCTCTGCATCAGGCACTTTAGTAACATCCGGTGGCTCGAGGGGTAGGCATCGCCACTCATGGCATAGCGACCGCTGCTGTTACTGGCCGCCGATGACGTAGGGGCTGCCGTTGGTTTACTGGAGCCAGGCGCGTCTACTCGTTGGGTTTCATTACTGGCACAGCCGGCGACCAGGGCTAATAAAGCGATCGTGCTGCCCGCCCGCCGGGCCATCGTCAGTTTGCTCTTCATGCCTCATCCTCATGCAGCTCAGCAATCGCTTCCGCCAACTCGGTGACGGCCATGGCGTAGAGGTGACTGTGGTTGTAACGGGTAATGACGTAAAAATTAAACTCACCTAACCGGTATCGAGTTTCCCCATCGGCGAATTCAAGCGCCAGGGGTATGACTAATAAATTATCATCAAGAGACTCTTCAGCCTCAATACCATGGCCAGTCAATTGCGCAACACTCACCGAAGGAGGCGACGTTTGATTAAATGAGAGTTCCTGCAGGAGCTCTACGGGCAGTACCTCAGGGCCCCTGGCCTGGTGGTAAATATCGCCCCTGGCTGCCAGTTATGCTCAGCAAAGTAATTGGCAACACTGCCAATCGCATCGACCGGGTTCTCCCAGAGATCCCGCCGTCCGTCGTCATCGAAATCAACGGCATACGCTTGGTAACTGGTGGGAATAAACTGCGGATAACCCATCGCCCCTGCGTAAGAGCCGCGTAGTTCGGTAGGATCGACTTCCTGCTCGTAGGCAATGCGTAAAAGCCGCTAGCTCACCGCGAAAAAAAGCCCCCCTTGTCGGGTGGTGAAACGCCAGCGTGGCAAGCGAGTCCAGCACCCGATGCTGGCCTTTATGGCGGCCATAGTAGGTTTCAACGCCAATAATGGCAGTAATAATCTCTGCAGGTACGCCATAGGTGTTTTCGGCTCGCGAGAGGGCATCGGCATGTGCGTCAATGAACGCCACCCCCTCTTCAATACGCTGCTGGGTCAGGAAAATATCGCGGTACTCATGCCACTTAAGTCGGCGCTCCGCGGCCCCTTCCATGGCATCCAATACACTCTGCGTGTATTCAGCCTGCCCTAGCGCTTCTTCCAGCCACGCCTGGGGAAGCCCTTGTTCGACCAGCTCTTCCATCAGCGCTTGACTATCAGCATTCTGCTGGGGTGCAAAATGCTGTGGAACAGCGAATTGAGTTCCTTGTGAAGGCTGATCGGCAAACGTGGTGGTTGCCCAGCACATCAGCGCGGCCAACACATAGCAGCTCGTCTTCCCTTGAACCTTGTTCATTGGTTCTCCACTGTTGAGCTATTCATTCCAGAAACATCCATGCCTAAGCTTTTCATTGACGAGCAACAAGGCGTTGTTTGAGTGGGGCAGCGTTGCCTACCGTGACAGTAGCCGACGATGAGCATGTATCGACATGAGAATACCGAAACCCGCTAACAAGGTCACGCTTGAGGTGCCGCCATAACTCACCAACGGCAGCGGCACCCCTACCACGGGTAAAATGCCGCTTACCATGCCCATATTGACAAACACATAGATGAAAAAGTTAAAATGATACTCCCCGACACCAAGCGACCAAAGGTATCTTGTGCTGAGTTCGCCATCCACAAACCACGACTCACAATCAATAGGTACATGAACAGCAGCGCCAGCATACCGACCAAACCAAACTCTTCACCCAAGACAGCGATAATGAAATCGGTGTGCCGTTCAGGCAAAAACTCTAACTGGGACTGGGTGCCCTGCAGCCAACCTTTTCCCCATAGCCCGCCACTGCCGATAGCGGTGGTCGACTGAATAATATTCCAACCTGCCCCAATGGATCGCTTTCTGGATTGAGAAACGTCAATACCCGCTGGCGTTGGTAGTTATGCATATTTATCCAGAGCAGCGGCACAGCGGCAGCCCCAGCGCGGTAATAAATCCGATCAAACGCCACGACAAACCCGCCAACAGCACCACGATCAGGGCAGCGCTGGACACCAGCAGCGAGGTGCCTAAATCGGGCTGGATTGCGGTGAGCACCACAGGAACGCCAATAATGACCCCGCACACCACAATATCGCGCAAACGCGGCGGTAGTTCGCAACGATTTAGATAGGCGGCGACCATTAACGGGGCCGCCAGCTTCATCATTTCCGATGGCTGAAAACGTATTACCCCGGGTATCTCTAGCCAGCGTTTAGCCCCCATGCCCACATCGCCCACCACATCCACTGCCACCAGCATGGCAACGCCGACGCCATACGCCAACGGCGCCCAGCGCAAAAGGTCGACGGCGAAAATTGGGCAATAATCACCATTCCAACCAACGCGATACCAAAGCGCATGCTTTGACCAATAACCGCATTAAGGGATTGTCCTGAAGCGCTGTAGAGAACGATTAAGCCACTGCCCATTAAAATCAGCAGCAAACCCAGCAGCCAGGGGTCGAGATGGATTCGCTCCCAGATACTCTTGCGCCTGGCTATACCACTTTCGGGTGGGCGTACAGGATGGCCGCGCATTGATCGCGCTATATAATGCCAAGGCATGATTTAATTACCCTCCACATTGGCATCATCTTCTTCCAGCACTTCGCGCACTTCCTCAACATCGGGGCATCATCTTTGAGCAACCATGCATCCGCCATTGCACGCGCCAAGTGGGCAGCATGGGTACTACCGCCGCCGGCATTCTCGACAATGACGGAGACGGCAATCTGAGGATCATCCAGCGGGGCGAAGGCCATGAACAACGCGTGGTCACGTAGCCGCTCGGCCAGTTGATCGGCGTTGTAGCGCTGATCCTGTCCTAGCGAAAACACCTGTGCCGTGCCTGATTTACCGCCCATTCGGTACTCAAGGCCGACACCGGTTCGGCGGGCAGTCCCTTCACGGCCACTCATCACTTTCTCCATACCGCTGAATACGCGATCCCACCAGCTATCATTGGCGAGTTCAATGTCATCCAATGTATCCGGCAGGTCATGTGGCACCGGGGTATCGCCAATCTGGCGGGCCAGCCTCGGCTTTACCCAGTGGCCGCGATTGGCCAGGGTTGCCGTGGCGCTGGCAAGCTGGAGAGGTGTTACCTGCCAATAACCTTGTCCAATCCCCACCGAGAGAGTTTCACCGGGGTACCAGGGTTGATTGAAACGACTACGCTTCCAATCTCGTGAAGGCATCAAAGCGCCACTCTCCCCTGAACGTCATGGGCTACGCGCTGGCCAAAACCAAAATTACTCATTTGCTCATGCAAATTATCGATGCCTAAATCATGCGCCAAAGTGTAGTAGTAAGTGTTATTGGAGACGGCCAGTGAGCGCTCCATATCGACACGCCCATGCCCCCACCGTAACCAGTTGCGGTAGCGACGTGAATCATTAGGCAACTGGTAGTAACCGGGGTCATTGATGGTGCTTTCGGGGGTGATTACCCCTTCCACTAAACCCGCGAGCGCCAGAAACGGCTTAATCGTTGAGCCGGGAGGATAATGGCCGCGAGTTGCACGGTTGAACAGGGGCAGATCAAGGTCTTGCTGCAAATCACGATAAGAAGCAACGTCAATACCAGTGACAAACTGATTACTGTCAAAACCCGGGGTCGATACCATGGCGAGAATCTCACCGGTGCCCGGCACGATAGCTACAATGGAGCCGCGACGGCCATCCAACAATTCGTAGGCGAGAGTTTGCAGTGACTTATCCAGGGTTAGGGTTAGGTTCTTACCAGGTACAGGATCGGTTCGCCCAAGCTCCCGCAAGACTCGGCCCCGAGCGTTTGTCTCGACTTTGCGTAGGCCTGCCTGACCATGCAGCTCCTCTTCGTAAAAACGCTCAACCCCTGTCTTACCGATAAAATGAGTCCCCGCATAGCGCCCCGCATCCAGCGTTTCCATCTCTTCGGCGTTAATACGTCCGACGTAACCCAGCGTATGCGCCATGATTTCGGCATCGGGGTAATAGCGCAGCGGCTGAGCCTCTATCTCTACCCCAGGCAGGCGGTGACGATTAACCGCCAGACGCGCGATTTGCGCTTCGCTTAAGTCACTGGTAAGGAGAGCTGGCTGGAAAGGCCGCTGGCGTTGGCGTGAACGTATATTAAATGCTTCAATCTCCTCTTCAGGCAATTCAAGCAAGTCGACCAATAGCGCCAGGGTTTCATCTAGATTATCGACACGCTCGCGAACCAGCGTGAGGTTGTAGGTGGGACGGTTTTCAGCCAGCAGAACACCGTTGCGGTCATAGATCAAACCGCGGTTCGGCGGCAGCGGCTCGACGCGAACCCGGTTATTTTCGGAGCGCGTACTATACATATCATGCTGGACGATCTGTAAATAAACCAAGCGACTCGTTAGCAAGCAGGCAAGCACAAAACCACTAGCACCGCGAGTAGCGCTCTAACACGAAAAATACGCAGTTCTTGCTCGGAGTTTTTAGCGTGTTGGGGCGCTTGAGCATGGCAACGATGACTCTCAAATCAAACAATCAAATCAAACAAAAGGCGCAGCAGGGCATCACAGTGATCGCTCACCCTGTGATTCAGCATTAGCGGTGATAAGGGTGACCTATCAGTAATGTCCAGGCGCGATAGAGTTGCTCGGCTAGCATAATCCGCACCAGCGGATGGGGCAGCGTCAGCGGGGAGATCGACCACTTTTTATCAGCCATCGCCGAGAGCGAAGGTTCAAGGCCATCGGGCCCACCCACAAGCAGGACAATATCGCGCCCGGCCATGCGCCAGGCGTCGGCTTCCTGTGCCAACTGCTCAGTGATTCACGGCTTACCTTTGACTTCCAGGGCTACCACGTATTCGTCGCCACGCAGCTTATCGCGAATACGCTGCGCCTCTTGGGCGCGCGCTTTCGCGATATCTGCATTTTGCCACGCTGGCCGAGGGCAATTTCCTCTATCTCGAGATTAAAATCTCTCGGCAGCCGTTTGCGGTAAGTGTCGACGCCCTCTTCTACCCACCCGGGCATTTTGCTTCCCACCGCTAACAGCCGGATCCTCATGACATGCTGGCTCGCTCTTGAAAGCGCTCAAGCGATTCACCAATTGCCCTGAATCGCTGGGTAGATCGGCCCACAACCGCTCCAAATCATACAGCGTGCGCGCCTCGGGCATCATCACATGGACAACAACATCGCCCAGGTCAACCAGCACCCAATCGGCGTTATCGCCACCTTCAACGCCCAGCGGCCCTAACCCTGCGGCCTTGGCTTTTCCACGACGTTTTGTGCCAGCGCCGCCACATGACGTGTTGAAGTGCCGCTGGCGATCAGCATGAGGTCAGTTACTTCGGTTAATTTGGCAACATCCAACTGCGTGATGTCACGTGCTTTCAGTTCTTCTAGCGCGTCAACGACTAGGTTTTTCAATGTATCGATGTGCATGACTCCTAAAGACAACCTTTAGTGGTTAATCGGTCAATAAAGCCGGCCATTGTAACGGCTTCTTTGATGACTGCCAGCGCTATTCGCACTGACGATAAAGACCGCCCTGCTCAATGGCCCGTTCAACGGGATCTGGCAGCAAATAGCGGACACTTTTCCCCGCTTCCAAACACTCACGAACATAGGTTGCAGAGATCGCCATCAGCGATGGCAACTCCAACGGTAAATAGCCTCCACAGGGCTGCTGCATCAATGTCTCTATGCTATCGACTCTGCGGTGCTCGACCAGTTCCCTTAATGGTGCCGGTAGCGGGTAGCCATACCCCGGCCTGGCAATTACCACCAAGTGAGCAAGTTCGAACAGGCGCTCAGGTTGGTGCCACTGGGCGAGTCGTAAGAAGGCATCGTAACCAATCGCCATCACCAGTCGCGCTTTATCACCTACTTCGCTACGCAGCTCGGCCAGGGTATCGGCACTGTATGAAGGGCCATCGCGGCGTAGTTCGCGGTCATCAGCGATCAGCCCTGGGGTATCGCCAATACCCGCGGTTAATAACGCCAGCCGCTGTTTCGCAGAGACTTGGGGGCGCCCGCGAAGCGGCGGTTGTTGAGCGGGTATCATGTGCAGCCGATCAAGCGACAGTGCCTCATACAACTCTACGGCACTGCGCAAATGCCCTAGATGAATAGGGTCAAAGGTGCCGCCTAGCATGCCGATACGTAGCGCCGTTTGACTCATGCAGGCTCCCTATCCATACCACCATTCATACCATCACCCTGTTAACAACACCCTATTCACGCACCTGGCCGTCGCCGAACACTACGTACTTCTGCGTGGTTAGCCCTCTAATCCAACCGGGCCACGGGCGTGAAGCTTATCGGTAGAAATGCCAATCTCGGCACCCAGCCCGTACTCAAAACCATCGGCAAAGCGGGTCGAGGCGTTAACAATCACCGAGCTGGAGTCGACTTCCGCCATAAAGCGACGTGCCAGCGAGTAATCCTGAGTAACAATGGCATCCGTATGGTGAGAGCCGTACTGCTCGATATGGGCAATCGCTTCATCGATACCATCGACCACTTTTATAGCCAGTACGGGGCCAAATATTCGGCATACCAATCGCTCTCTTCGGCTGCCGCAGCCTGGGGCAATAGTGCCTGGGTTCGCTCACAGCCACGCAGCTCGACTTCATGCTCGGCATAAGCGCGGGCTAGCTCGGGCAGTAGCAGATCCGCAACCGGGGCATCCACCAGCAGCGTTTCCATGGTATTGCAGGTGCCGTAGCGATGGGTTTTTGCATTGACAGCAATGGCTAACGCCTTGGCGGGGTCGGCAGTAGTATCGATATACACATGGCATACGCCATCGAGATGTTTAATGACCGGTACGCGGGCATCACGACTAATACGCTCAATCAACGACTTGCCACCGCGGGGAATAATCACATCAACATATTTCGGCATACTGATCATTTCTCCCACCGCCGCACGATCAGTGGTGGCTACCACCTGCACGCTGCCGGCAGGCAGGCCCGCATCCGCTAATCCCAACTGGATACAGGCGCTAATGGCAGCATTTGACTGACGGGCTTCCGATCCGCCGCGCAAAATACAGGCATTGCCTGATTTCAAACACAGGCTTGCCGCTTCCAGGGTCACATTCGGCCGCGACTCGTAAATAATTCCGATGACACCCAGCGGCACGCGCATTTTACCCACCTGGATACCACTAGGCCGATAGCGCATATCGCCAATTTCACCCACTGGGTCAGGTAAGCCCGCCACCTGCTGCAACCCTTCAATCATGGCATCTATACGCGCGTCGTTCAGGGCTAAACGATCTAACAGCGCACTCTCCAAACCATTCTGGCGGCCACGCTGTAAATCTTCAGCGTTGGCGTCCAGTATTTGGCCTCGCGCTTCAGCCACGCGTTTTGCCATGGCCAACAGAGCACGGTTTTTCACCCCGTATCCGCCCTGCGCAGTTCACTAGCGGCACGCCGCGCCGCCTGCCCCAAGGCCTGCATATAGGCGGGCACATTTTCGGCAGATAAATGCTGAAGGGCCTCGTCTTGGAACGGTGTTGAAGCGCTCATAGTGTCTCCGTGCGAAGGGTGCTTTAATTTTTAATTAGCCGAATGTAGCTGTTTTCTACGTTTTGCTTATGTTACGTCATTTCGCCGTTATACTGAGGTCGATTAAGGCGCTAATGTGTCGCGTACCTTTATTATCCTACAATTACTTTACTTGATGAGATACATCTGGTTATTCAGGACGAATAATAAGTCACCATGCAAAGCAAGTACAAAATCCGCCTACTACGGGCCAATTTGCTAGCCGCGGCCGTAGCCCTGGCATTATGGACACCTGCCACGCCCCCCGCTGCGGCCCTCGTGCTGTGGCTATCTGTCGGCTGGTTATTTATCACCGCGCTAATGCTTGATTTTAGCCACCGCCGCTCACGGGGAGTACCGTGGCAAATTGTGCCTGGCGCACTGCTACTGGGTTTAATTGCGGCGGCCCCAGAGCGGCACGGCATTTTAATCTGGGCGTGGGCGGCAATGCTGATGCTGCCACAAAATAATTGGGTAGCTGCTTTCAACCTCAGTGCTGGGCTGATCAGCTCTGTAATGGTAGCGCCGCTGTTGAATGCGCCCACCTTTATACTACTGATTTGCTCTCTGCTGGTACTGGGCCTGCTGGCTTTATCCAGAGCACAGCAGCTTATCGATATGAATGGCTCGATTCGTCAACGCCTGCGCTTGATCCCAGGTCTTAACCTGTGGGCAGGTGAGCAGTTGCTGCGCGATATCAGTCGGGAACAAACGCGCTGTGAACGTGAAGGTGTCCATGCAGAGCTGTTTATTTTACATGTAAAACGCCACCAGCTCTGGCCAACGGCGCAAAAACTGTGCGAGTTAACCTACGATTTTGAAAATGTTTACCGCTTAAGCAGCACAACGCTGGCGACATTGATTCTCGCCAGTTCACCTAAAGAAGCCTCGCAACGACGCAGCCTACTGCTCGCCGACCTACCCGACAATATTGCCAGCGAACACCTTGAGCTAATTGATATCGAACCGGCAACGCTTTCGGTGCATGAGATCAGTAAACTACCGGCTGAACGGGTGCGAGAGACAATATGAGCGAGCACTATATTCCCAATCGGTTGATGACACTCGCTTATGCGGCCAGCATCCCACTCATGGCAGGCTACGCGTTCTGGCTATATGCCATGGGAGATTACCGCGACCTGTTGATCCCCACTTTTATGACCCTGCTGCTAATGTCGGCCCTGTTATTGCATATCGGGCATGGGGTAAAAAGCTACCTACCGCGCATTATTCTACTTTGCGGAACCTATTCGGTAGTCTTGGGCGCTTTCTATTATCAGCCTCAGGTATCGCCTATCTGGCTAGGCCTGCCGATTACCGCTGCTTTTTACTGTTACCACTCTGGGCCGCATTACTGGTCAATATCGGGGTTGGGCCATTGTGGTGGCTGCTTCCCTCGGTCTCCTCGGCCCCCCGGGCATTATCGTTGGCTATGCAGCCTTGACGCTACTCCTCGCACTCCCACGTTGGGAACATGCGCGTCGTCGGGCGCTTCTGCGGGCAACAGACCCCAATGATAGCGATTGCAGTGCCTACCACATTGATACGCTAAAGAGCGCTTACATAGCGAGTTCCAACGCGCTGCAATGCTCAATCAGCAACTCGCGGTGCTGGTGCTGCATTTACCGCAGCTGGATATGGCAGAAGAGCAGTTTGGCCACCGGGCAAAAACGGCACTGCTGGGGGCGCTGTGTGGTGAAGTGAATAGCCGTTGCCGCGATCATGACGTGCTGGGGCGCGCGGACAGTGCCACTTTTGGCTCGTACTTCCTGACACGAGCGAAAGCGGTGCGCTGCTAGTGCGCGAACGTTTGCAAAGAGCCCTTTCACAGCGGGTCTTAGTAGAAACCGGCCAATTGGAAGCACGCATTGCGGCCTGCCTCCCTAGTCGTACAGAATACTTCGCGCACTATGTAAAGCGCCTGGAAGCACGCGGCGCCGCCTTAGCCAACGTCTAGCCCTAGCTTCTCACCTCAATTTTCTGACGCTGGAGTTCTCTGTGCCGCTAGCTGATATGCTCCAATCATTAACGCCATCACCGCCGCTTATCATCTGCCTGGTGCTGGTCATTTCATTAGTAGAATCACTGGCCCTAGTGGGGCTGTTGGTGCCAGGGGTGGTGTTGATCACCACCGCAGCTTCCCTGGCGGGCCACCAGGATATCGGCCTAGCCTGGTTAATCGGCGCCGCCTTTATCGGCGCTGTGTTAGGCGATGGGATCAGTTTTTCGCTAGGTTTCAAGCATCGAGAACAGGTCACACAGCGATGGCCACTGTCTCAGCATCCCGAATGGTTAGGTCGTGGAGCGCGCTTCTTTCAGCGCTATGGCATTTGGTCGGTGTTTATTGGCCGCTTTGTCGGCCCGGTGAGGCCGATTATTCCACTGGTGGCGGGCATGATGCAGATGGCACCAAGGACGTTCGTTTGGGCCAACCTAACCTCTGCGGCGCTGTGGGCACCAGCCTATGTACTGCCTGGGTACTTGCTGGGTCGCACCTGGCAGCACCATCTAAATCTACCGCCGGGTTTAGAGACGGCACTACTCATATTTGCGGCCATAGTTGTCACGCTTGCCGTCATTTTCTCATGGGGCCGACATCAGGCGACAAGGCATGGGCGACTTTACCGGGCGATTGCCGGAAGCATTCGTCGCGTACCGCTGCTGCGTCGTCCTTGGCTTGCGATGAGCCAAACCGGTGATGTGCCCTTGGCTTCGCTACTACTGCTGGTCATAGCGTTGGGCAGCTTGTCTGGCTGGACATTGCTGATCATTGCCCACCACGGCCCGCTGGAAATGGATCTGCTCGTTCAGCAATTGTTCGTCATGTTGCAGAGTGATTTTTCTTACCTAGCGGGGAACATCTTTGCCCGAATTGGCGACACCCTGGGCATTATCGCCTTAATACTACCTTGGGCGGCGTGGATGCTGTTGAGTAGGAGATGGGAGGCTTTACTGCACTGGTGTGGCGCGTTTGGCGGTGTCGCCCTGCTAAACACAGTGAGCAAAGGGCTGTTTGGCCGTGCTCGCCCAGAGACGCCGGACTACTTGATGGGCTCTTTCTCCTATCCGAGCGCCCATACGTCAACCACCGTGGTGCTCGTCGGCCTTGCAGCTGCCTTCGTGGCGGCCGAGATACCTCGCCAAAAACGCTTTTGGGTATATTGGATAGCACTCGCACTGGCGCTGCCCATGGCCCTATCAAGGTTGGCGGTCGGCGTACATTGGTTCAGTGACCTGGTGGGCGGTGCCTTACTCGGCCTGGTCGTCTGCGCGCTCACGCTGCTCCACTGGCAGCAGCAGCCACGCCCGCCTATGCGACCCTGCCCGTGGCTACTGCTCAGCGTGGCATCGCTAGTGCTTATTAGCGCTCGAGTGGGGTTGTTACCCCCGTTTAATGGCTATTTACCCCAGCGCTAACCATAAACCAACGCCAATCATCAGCGTCCCGGCGATACGGTTAAGCAAACGCACATTGCCGCTTTTACCCAACACATTGCGCAACGTTTTACCACCTGTGGCATAGACCAGCATACTGGCAAACTCGATAGTTAAGATAACGGCGATGAGCAGGCTGAGCTGCCCTGGCAAAGGGCGGCTGCTATCCAGAAAGGGGGTAGCAGCACCATGAAAAAGGCCCACCCTTTGGGGTTTGCCACTGCCGTCACAAATCCTTGCATGGCTAACTGCAGAGGACTTGCGGGTGGCCCTGCATCCAGCTCACTGGGGATCGCCATGCGCCCACGGGAGCGCCACATCATAATGCCCAAATACCCCAGGTAGGCGCCGCCCACCCACTTAAACAGCACAAACAGCTCTGGCTGTCGCAGCATTAACGCCGCCACCCCTGCGCCAGCGGCCGCCGCCACCAAGCCAACGCCCAGTAACTCACCGATCATCATCCACAGCGTACGTTTAACGCCTTGGGTCATGCCCAGCACCATGGCGAGGGTCATGCACATGCCGGGGGTTAGCGAAACAAACAGAAACGTTGGCACAAAAACCGAGAGCGTAGCCCACGACATCATAGATCAGTCATCCTTGTTTTCGACCTCACCCCAGCGAGGAACCAGCGAGTGCTCGATGCCTAGCTGATTGAGGATACGCGCGACAATAAAATCAATCAGATCATCAATGCTTTGTGGGCAGTGATAAAAGCCTGGGGCAGCCGGCAAAATGACCACGCCCAAGCGGCTCAATGTCAGCATGTGCTCCAAGTGAATTGGCGAAAACGGGCTTTCTCGCGGCACCAGCACTAGCGTTCGGCGCTCTTTAATCGCCACATCTGCCGCCCGCTCGATCAGGTTGTTGCTGGCCCCCGTTGCCACGGCAGAAAGCGTGCCGGTAGAGCATGGGCACACCACCATGGCAGAGGGAGCGCCAGAGCCTGACGCCACCGGCGCCATCCAGTCCTCGCGGCCAAAGCAGCGAATCTGACCGGGCCGCGCCCCACTGCGCTCACTCAGCGCCTCGGCTAAGCGCTGGGGCTGGGCGGGCAGCTCAATATCGGTTTCCGTGGCAATGACCATGTGTGCGGCTTTCGAAATCATGACCCACACTTCATGCCCTGCGGCGACCAATACATCAATCAAGCGCAAACCGTATTGCGCCCCCGACGCACCGGTGAGCGCCACGGTAATCGGTTTCTTGAACACGGTATCGGCGTTAGCTGTCACGCTTCCCCCCTCCTTGGCGGCTGCCAATGCAGCGAGCAGTCGTTCATGCACCCCCTCAAAGCCGCCGTTGGACATCACCACAATGCGATCCAACGGTGATGCTTGCGCGACCACT
The DNA here is from genome assembly GCA_004295565.1 of Vreelandella olivaria. Taxonomy (GTDB): domain Bacteria; phylum Pseudomonadota; class Gammaproteobacteria; order Pseudomonadales; family Halomonadaceae; genus Vreelandella; species Vreelandella olivaria. The sequence goes on from AP019416.1 coordinate 2,678,169, forward strand.
GCCGCCACCAGCGCATCAATATCGCTAAACAGCTGGGCACGCGCGCCCTGGGTGGCGACCAGCTCGTCCATCGACCAGTCAAGCCCGGCGGGCTGAAACCAAAACACGCCATCAGCGTCAGCCACGCTTTCAATTAACCGCTCGCGCAGCGCGCCTAGACGCATCGTGTTAGATCGCGGCTCAATCACCGCCAGCAGACGCCCTTTAGTAGTTGCCGCGCGTAGCCCTTTAAGCGTCGCGGCAATCGCCGTGGGATGATGGGCGAAATCATCGATGACCTGAATGCCATTAATCTCACCACGCACTTCCTGGCGCCGTCTGGGGTTTCAAAACGCGCCAGCGCCGCACAGCCGCGAGCTAAATCAACCCCACACAAATGCGCCGCTGCCAGTGCGGCCAATGCATTGCGAGCGTTATGTTCGCCGGTGAGCGACCACTCAACCACCCCATCTTGCTCTTGACTACTCACCGCCGGGCCCTGCTTATCACCGCTATAAATGACCTGGAAGCGACTGGCATCGGCGCGTTCTAGCTTAAGCTGCCATTCGGACGCGTCCTGGTCACCAAAATGAACTACCGGCGTCCAAACCCCTTGGGCTAATACGCGTTCAAGCGCGGGCTGCTCATCGGCGACTAGCAGGTGGCCCTGGCTTGGCACCGTTCGCACCAGGTGGTGGAACTGGCGCTCGATAGCGGCCAGGTCGGGAAAGATGTCGGCGTGGTCAAACTCAAGATTGTTGAGGATGGCGATATCCGGGCGATAGTGAACAAACTTGGAACGTTTATCGAAGAAGGCGGTGTCGTACTCATCAGCCTCTACTACAAACGGCGCTTGTGGGTCTCCCAAACGCGCCGACAGTTACGCGGCACGCCGCCAATTAAAACCCTGGCTTTAAGCCGGCACTCTCCAACAGCCAGGCTAATACACTTGCGGTGGTGGTCTTTCCGTGGGTACCCGCCACTGCGATGACGCGACGACCGGGCAATACGTGTTCTGCCAACCACTGCGCACCCGAGATATATGGCCGGCCGCTGTTAAGTAGCGCTTCAACTTCTTCGTTGCCCCGCGACAGCGCATTGCCCACCACAACAAGATCCGGCGATGGCGACAGATGCTCGGCATGGTAGCCCTGCATTAAAGTGATGCCCGCATCAGCCAATTGGGTGCTCATGGGTGGGTATACGTTCTGATCGGAGCCACTCACCTGATGCCCCATTTCACGCGCCAGCAGCGCCAGGCTCCCCATAAAGGTGCCACAGATACCCATAATATGCAGATGCATGGCTCTCGCCCCGTTAATCGCCAGTAAACTCATTCAATAAAAGCCAAAAATGGCGTAAAAATAGCTAACTAGCCTAGCATGATGACACTATTTGCTCATCACCTCATCGCTAAAAACGGCGGCAATGCGCCTCCCAAGTGACAAATCCCTCTAGTTGTTGCAGGATGCGGCCACTGTTTACTAATGATGATCATCACTTTCTTACCACTCGTCACGCTGATGTGAGCCAGCATCAGCAAAGGAGCCTTTCAATGCGCATGTTAATTCGCTATTTTTTCCGCGGCCTTCGCTTGGTACTTGCCCCTGTCATGCTGATTTCCGAGAAGCTATCTACGCCTAAGTCAGTGGAGCGTACGCCTGAAGAGCAAGCTAAAGTGGATCAAGCGTGCCAGAACCTCGCGCTGTACCAATTCCGCACCTGTCCTTTTGCATCAAGGTGCGCAAAGAGATAGCACGACTGGGCTTAAACATTGAAGTACGTGATGCACAACTAGATCCTGCCCATAAGCAGGCGCTCTTGGAAGGGGGCGGCAAAGTCAAAGTGCCCTGTTTGAAAATCACCCACGACGATGGTCGTGAGGAGTGGATGTACGAATCTGACACTATTAACGCCTGGCTGCACCAACAGTTCGGTTAAGCGCTTTTGATAGATCTGGATAGCCACTGAGGTATTTTCACCAGGTCGGCAAACGTCGACCTGTCATATTAGAACTCTACTTTTGCGCTTCTACATCGAACGCCACGTCAATTTCAATGCCCTCTTCCTGGCTTGGCGGCTCACCTAGTTCGACTTGGAGTAGCAGCACCCCCTCTATTTTTCCTGCCACATGGATCGTTTGGCTGGAGCGCTCATAATGAGTCAGCGTTACTGCCACGTCTCCGCCTTCAGAGGTGAAGAGCGGCGGGAAATAGCACTTCCTATTGAGTAAATAACCACTGCATTGATCAACTCCCCTTCGTTCACGGTCAGGCTGATAGAGAGCGCCTCCTCGCCTTCCCACGTCTCCTCGTCAACAGAGCCAGTGATGTCAATGTTGATATCGTCGCCTAATTCTACGAATGAGGCATTCGAGTCACTGCCATGGCTTAAAATGAACCACTCGTGTAATTCCTCATCTAACGTTCCTGATATTGCTGGCGCTGCGCGCCCGGCTGCCCTTGATCAGAGGTAGGCTGCTCCACCGTCTCAGTGGTAAAACCAGTGATAGGCAGCCAGGAAGCCATCAACGCTACCCCCATTTTTTTCCACATAAGGTTTTCCGTCCTGTTATGCGTCGCTTTTCGCTTACTACTTTCGTCTTAAATTAAGCCATCAGCGCACCGCTATTAGCCCCATCATTCAGTAGACGAATGATGCCTGTCATTATTTCGATTGTATGACGCGATAGGCACTCTCTATGTTGTAAGCCTAGGTTGTACGCCTGTGTTGTAAACAGGTATACGAACTGACCGTGTCTGTTTTGCTGGTGCTTTCTGGTTGTAGGAGTGCTCCCTGCCTCGAAAATGGCGGCAAAACGAACAATAAACAATGACCTAAGGGAACGATAATGACGCTCAAGAAAACCTTACTGGCTTCCGTAATTGGTGCAGTGGTAGCGGGTACGGCGTTGCTGCCGATGACCGCAAGTGCTGAAACGCTTCGCATTGGTTACTCCGCTGACCCTGAAACCCTCGATATTCACGAGCAGCTCTCGGGTGGCATGTTGCGCTTCTCTCACCTTGCGTTCGATCCGCTTGTACGCTGGACAAAAGATTTTCAGTTTGAGCCGCGCTTAGCCACCGAGTGGGAGCAGGTTGACGAAACCACCATGCGCATGACCTTGCGCGAAGGCGTTACCTTCCACTCAGGCAACGAGTTCACTGCCAAAGACGTGGTATGGACCATTGAGCGCCTAAAAGAGAGCCCTGACTACCGTGCTATTTTTGAGCCGGTTGCCAGCGCCGAAGCCGTTGACGACTACACCGTTGAAATCGTTACCACCGAACCTTACCCGCTGCTTCTCAACCTGGCTACCTACATCTTCCCGATGGACAGCGAGTTCTATAGCGGTGAAACCGACGGTGGCAACGACAAAGCTGAGATCGTTAAAGCAGGCAACTCCTTTGCTTCACGTAATGTTTCTGGCACTGGCCCCTTCATGGTCACTGACCGCCGCCAGGGTGTACGGGTAGATTTTGAACGCTTTGAAGATTACTGGGATACCGAAAGCGAAGGCAATGTCACTAATATCGTGCTGACGCCTATCGCGGAGAATGCCTCACGGGTTGCCGCCCTGCTCTCTGGCGGTGTCGACTTTATTGATGCCGTACCACCCAATGACCTGGATCGCGTACGCGAGGCCGACGGCGTCAATCTGGTAGAGGTTGACGGTACACGCATCATTGGCTTCCAAATGAACGAAGAGCGCGTCGAAGCCTTCCAGGATGCCCGCGTTCGTCAAGCAGTGGATTTGGCCATTAATCAGGAAGGCATTGCCGACCGTCTCATGCGTGGCTTTGCTAACCCGGCGGGACAGTTCTCACCTGAGGGTTACTCAGGCCATAACCCGGATTTAACGCCACGCTACGATATTGAACGCGCCAAGGAACTGATGGCCGAAGCAGGCTACGCAGACGGCTTCAGCGTTGAGATGATCGCCCCAACAACCGTTACGTAAACGATGCCCAGATTGCTCAGGCAGTGGCCAACATGCTGGCACAGATCAACATTGACGTTGACCTGCGCACCATGCCCTTGGCGCAGTACTGGCCTGAGTACGATACCCGCCAATCCGATATGGCGATGATCGGCTGGCACGCAGATACTGAAGACACCGCGAACTTCTTCCAGTACCTCTCTTTCTGCTTCGATGAAGAGACCGGCGCTGGCCAGTACAACTACGGCGGCTACTGCAACGAAGAGATCGACGCACTCGTCACAGAGGCCGATAGCGAAACCGACCTGGAAAAACGCAACGAAATGCTGCGCGAAGCCGAAGCCATGCTCTACGAAGACGTTGGCTACATCACCCTGCACTGGCAGAACCTTGCCTATGCCGCCGCTGATGGGGTTGAAATTGAGCCTGTGGTCAACGCCCTTGACTTCCCTTACCTGGGTGATCTGGTGATTAATCGCAGCGACGACTAAGCATTAACATCACATTAAATGCTTAGCATTGACTCAAAGAGTGATTGCAGCCTTAACAGCCAGCAAGTAAACCGTAAGGATGCTTCGCTCCCTAAGCGTTTAGGGGCGAAGTATTTTGGCTGGCAGTCCAAGGCTGAACAAACTCTGCATAACATGCCCCTACTTCCTTTGATGAACCCCTCACATAGGTGGCGTACGCCATGATTGCCTTTTAATCAAGCGGCTGATGCACGCGGTTTTGGTGATGTTTGTCATCAGCGTGCTGGCCTTCGCCATTCAGGATAACCTGGGTGACCCCGTACAGCAGATGGTTGGCCAATCTGTGCCAGAGAGTGAACGTGCAGAAATTCGCGAGCGCTTAGGCCTCAACGACCCCTTCCTGGTGCAATATGCTCGTTTTGCTAAAAACGCCGTACAAGGTGATTTTGGCTACTCGTACTTTTACCGCGAACCGGCGTTAGAAGTGATTGCGCGCCACTTACCCGCCACTCTGGAGCTGGTATTTGCCGCAACGCTGATTATTGTGATTTTTCTGTCCCCATAGGGGTGTACAGCGCCATCAAACCCCGCTCTCCGATATCACGCCTGTTTATGGGTATATCGATTATCGGCATCTCGATTCCGGTTTTTTGACCGCGATCGTACTGATTCAAATCTTCGCCATCGGCGTTACCGTTACGCTGTTCCCCGAGAGCACTGGTTGGGGCGCATGGCTGAATGACTTCTTCTCCACCGAAGGCAATATGCCCTCCTTCGGCCGTGGCTATGACCTCGTTAACGTAGTAGGCAACTGGGACACTAACTTGGCAACCTGGAATGGCGTACAGCATCTAGTGTTACCGGCAGTCTCTTTAGCCTCCATTATGCTACCGCTGTTTATCCGCCTGATTCGTGCCGAAATGATGGAAGTCCTGCAGTCAGAGTACGTGAAGTACGCCCGCGCTAAGGGAATCTCCATGCGTCGGGTCTATTTCGTTCACGCCCTCAAAAACACCATGCTGCCGGTAATAACCGTAGGCGGCGTACAGATCGGCACCATGGTCGCCTACACCATTTTAACCGAGACCGTTTTCCAATGGCCCGGGATGGGCTTGATGTTTTGGATGCGATCAACCGCGCCGATATTCCGCTGATTGTGACCTACCTAATGATCGTCGGCGTGATCTTTGTCGTCACCAACACCATCGTGGATCTCATCTACGGCATGGTGAACCCCACCGTTAAACTGACTGGGAAGCCCGCATGAGCACCACAACTAATTCCACACCGGCGAGCGCCTCACCCAGCCGCTGGGAACGTCTGCGCGACTCCTATATGTGGTACAGCTTCAAGCGTGACCGCACCGCCCAGCTCTGCTTGGCCGTGTTTATCTGCATGGTCATCGCCGCCTTTGCCTCACCGCTACTGGCCCCCACGAACCCTTATGACCTCTCGCAGATCGACATTATGTCATCTGAACTGCCGCCCTTCTGGATCGACGGCGCCGATGAGCGTTACACCTTGGGCACCGACGCCCAAGGGCGTGATCTGTGGTCGATCGTGCTGTATGGCACCCGTGTTTCGCTGCTAATCGGTTTCGGCGCAGTTATTTTGCAGGCGTTGTTAGGGGTCACCTTCGGCCTAATGGCAGGCTACCTGGGCGGACGCGTTGACTCTATCTTGATGCGTCTGGCGGATATTCAGCTGTCATTCTCTACGCTAATGGTCGCTATCGTGGTGGGCGCCTTGGTCAAAGCGACTATGGGCAGCGCCTTCTACAGCCAGTATGCGGTGATGATGCTGATCCTGATCATCGGCCTGGCCGAATGGCCCCAGTATGCACGTACCGTGCGAGCCTCAGTGCTGGCAGAGAAAAACAAAGAGTACGTTGACGCTGCCCGGGTGATGGGGCTGCGCAGCAAACGGATTATGTTCCGTCACGTGCTGCCCAATACCATGTCACCCATCTTCGTTATCTCTACCGTGCAGATCGCCAACGCGATTATCTCTGAAGCGGCGCTGTCGTTTCTGGGACTGGGCATGCCGGAGACGCACCCGTCGCTTGGCTCACTGATCAAATCGGGCTTTGACTACATCCAGTCCGGCTCCTGGTGGATCACCTTGATCCCAGGTGCCGTACTGGTAGTGCTGGTGCTGTCGATCAATCTACTCGGCGATTGGCTGCGTGATGTCATGAACCCACGACTCTATAAAGGCTGAGGACACCATGGCACTCCTTGAAGTCAACAACCTCGATGTACGCTTTGCGCTGCGCCAGGGTGAGGTGCACGCCCTGCGCGATATCTGTTTCAGCCTTGAGCGCGGTGAGCGCCTGGGCATTGTCGGTGAGTCCGGCGCAGGTAAATCAGTTGCCGCGTTTTCGCTGCTCAACTTGATTGCCAAACCGGGCTTTATCGCCGGCGGCACGGTGACCTTTGACGGCCAGGTGCTTAACCGCATGTCTGAGCGTGGCCTGCGTAAGGTACGTGGCAACCGCGTTTCGATGATTTTCCAAGACCCGATGATGACGCTCAACCCGGTGCTCTCCATTGGTGAACAGATGGTCGAGTGCTTAAAAGCGCACCGGCGCATCTCTTCCAAAGAGGCCCGCAGGATAGCCCTGGACAAACTCCAGCAGGTGCAAATCCCTTCGCCAGAGACGCGTTTGGATCAGTATCCCCACGAGCTTTCCGGCGGTATGCGCCAGCGCATTATTATCGCCATTGCGCTGCTACTCGACCCGGACATTATTATCGCCGACGAGCCCACCACGGCGCTCGACGTGACGATCCAGGCCGAAATAATGGCGCTGCTGCTGGATCTTTGCGAGCAACATAACGTGGGGCTGATTCTCATCACCCACGACCTGGGCGTGGTCAGCCAGGTCACACAGCGCATGCTGGTTATGTACGCTGGCCGAGTCATTGAGCAAGGGCCAACCCGGGAGATTATCAACGACCCGCAGCACCCTTATACCCAGGGGTTAATCAACGCCCTGCCTCAGATGGCAACGCCAGGTGAAAAGCTCAATCAGATTCGCGGCAGCATGCCGTCACTCTCTAACCTGCCCAGCGGCTGCGCGTTTCATCCGCGCTGCGATTTTATCAATCGTGCCGATGGCAAGCCCCGCCCGCCTGCACCCAGCAGGTGCCTGAATTTGTCGAATCCGGCAACTGCCGTGTGGCGTGTCATATGGTGGCTGAAATGCTCGAAGATCGCCGTTTGAAGGAGGAAACCTCATGAGTGCGCACGCTGAGGCCATAACGGACAGCCCCAATCCTACTCTCCGTCAGAACGAAGAGAGCGCTGATTCGCTGCTGCAGATTCGCGATTTGAGAAAGCGCTTCTCGCTCTCTGGGGATTTCCTCGATCAGCTGCGCTTTAAGGGCGGCAAGCTGGTTCGCCACCAAGAGCACGTTCATGCCATTAATGGTGTGAATCTGGATATCAAACGTGGTGAAGCACTGTGCGTGGTCGGCGAGTCGGGCTGCGGTAAGTCCACCGTGGCGCGTACCGTCATGGGGTTGCTGACCCCAACAGAGGGTGAGATTCGCTACGACGGCAACCGCATCGACAACTTGAGCTCGCGCCAGTTGCTGCCCTATCGCAAACGCATGCAGATGATCTTCCAGAACCCCTATGCGTCGCTCAACCCACGCATGACTATTCAGCAAACCCTGGAAGAGCCGCTACGCCTGCACCACCCTGACTGGAAACGGCCGCAGATTCTCCAAAAGGTAGAAGAAGTGATGCGCTCGGTGGGCATCGACCCGGACTGGGGCAAGCGCTTTGGTCATGAATTCTCAGGCGGTCAGCGTCAGCGTATCGCCATCGCCCGCGCCCTGGCCGTTGACCCTGAGTTTATCGTTGCCGATGAGCCTATTTCTGCGCTGGATGTCTCGATTCAAGCCCAGGTACTCAACCTGCTGATGGAAGCTCAGCAAGAGCGCAATCTGACCTACCTGTTCATTACCCACGACCTCGCCGTCGTGGAGCACTTCGGCACCCGCGTGGCGGTGATGTACTTAGGCACGGTGTGTGAAGTTGCTACCACCGCGACGCTGTTCGAGAAACCGCGCCACCCCTATACCCAGGCGTTGCTCTCGGCCATTCCACGCTTGAAAGATGACCGGCCCCAACATATTCGTCTCACCGGCGAAGTGCCGACTCCGGTTAACCTACCGAGTGGCTGCGTGTTTCATGGCCGTTGCCCCCATGCCAATGCGCGCTGTAAGCAAGAGATCCCAGTGCTGCAAACACAGGATGACGGAACCCGTGTGGCGTGCCACGCTGTTGAGGAGGGACGCCTATGAACTGGACGTCATATTTGATACAGCGAAACCAGGCGCTAAGAGGTAGAGCATGGAAATTCGCTGGCTAGAAGATTTTATCGCCCTGGCCAGAACGCGGCACTTCTCACGCGCAGCAGATGATCAAAACGTAACGCAACCCACCTTCTCCCGGCGGATCAAACTGCTTGAGGAGGAGATGGGCGTGACGCTGATTAATCGTCAAACGCTGCCGCTCTCACTCACTCCGGCCGGGGAGGAGTTTCTGACCCTGTGCGAGCAGGTCACCGAACGAGTGCGCCTGACCAGGGATCGTGTACGCGAAATTAACGCTGGCCAGCAGCGACGTATCATGGTGGCAGCACCGCAGAGCTTGTTGCCACACTTTTTACCGGAATGGTTAACGGCGACAGGTTGGCAAGATCGTGTACAGCCCTATTTGCGGGCGACCGGCTGGGTGGCCAATGACTACTTTCAAGCTTTGGCTCGGGCCGAGTGCGACCTGGCTATCTGTTACTGGCCGATTGGTCGCTGCGATCTGGAAATCGATACCAGTGCCTGCAATTATCGTGTGATTGGCCATGAACGACTGATTCCCGTGACGGGGTTAAACCCAGAGGGAGAGCCCCACGCGCTGTTGCCAGGGTCGCGCTCCCAGCCATTGCCCTGGCTTGCCTACCCCAAGCGCGGGTTGTTGGGCTCTGCGGTGAAAGCACACCTAGCCAGGCTCCCCCAAACCACCTATTTAACCGCGCAGAGTGAAAACCTCTACGCGGCGGGTATTAAAGAGCTGGTGCTACTTGGCTACGGCATGAGTTGGCTGCCAGAGCGCAACGTCGCGGCAGAGCTTGCTCAAGGCACGCTGGTAAGAGCGGGCGACAGTCGCTGGGATGTGCCTATGGAGCTACGGCTATACCGTCATCAAAATCATCGCCACGCGGAGCTGGATAGCCTGTGGAGCGAACTGGCGCCACCACGTGGATGAATCCGTATTTGCGAAAGCTTATTTAACAGAGGGCACAGCTTTGTATGTCAACCACCCTATTTAACCTACAGCATGATCATATAGCGCACCTACAGCGTGCTTATTCGGATATTTTGACCGACCACGGGTTTGATAGTCTGGCGATTTACAGTGGTCATACCGGCGTACACTTTGCTGATGACCACGCGCCCCCTTTTCAAACTTACGGGCATTTTATGCACTGGGTGGGTTTAGCTGATGTACAGCATAGCTGGTTGATTATTCAGCCAGAAAAGCGCCCACAGCTGTACTTGTATGCACCCGCGGACTTTTGGCACTTGCCTACTCATCTGCCCGAAGAGCCCTGGGTGGCAGCGTTTGATATCCACCTATGTAGCGAGAAAATCTCCCCACCGCTTACGGGAAATGCTGCCGTTATTGGCGATATAGAGCGCCTGCCTACCAGCATCCAGAAGGCGCTAAAAGCGGAACATCACCCTGAACGAATAGTGCATGCCCTTGACGAATTACGGATGTTTAAGACGCCCTATGAGATCGCCTGTCTCCGTGAGGCCAACCGCTTAGCGATAGCAGGACATCAGGCATCCCAGACAGCGTTTATTGGCGCATCCGGTGAGTTGGATATTCAGCTGGCGTACTTAGCAGCGAGTCGCCAGCGCGAATCAAATGTGCCTTACCAAAATATTATCGGTTTAAATGAGCATGCTGGCGTGCTGCATTATCAACACTACGACCTTACGGCGCCTAAACAGCGCTATAGCCTGCTAGTGGATGCGGGTCGCCGCTTTCGGGGTTACTGTGCTGATATTACGCGTACCTATGCCGGCCCCGATGCTCCCGCAGCATTTGGCGAACTGGTCACCGCCATGCATGGGCTGAAAGATGAGTTAGTCAAAGGCGTAGCCCCGGGGGTTAACTTTTTGATACTGCATGAGCAGATGCATCACCACCTGGGTGAAATATTGGTGGCTAATGATCTGTTTAAAGGCACCCCGAACAGGCGGTTGCCGAAGGCGTTACACGGGCATTTTGCCCTCATGGGCTGGGTCACTCGCTGGGCCTTCAAGTGCACGATGTGGCCGGGTTACGCCACCCGGATGGCACTCCAGCCCCTGCCCCAGAGCAGCACCCAGCGCTACGGCTGACACGCACGCTGCGCCCAGGCATGGTCGTCACCATTGAGCCTGGGCTGTATTTTATCAATATGCTGCTCGCCCCCTGCGCAATACTGACCTACCCATTAACTGGCAACTCGTCGACCAGCTTGTGCCCTGTGGTGGTATTCGTGTTGAAGATAATGTGGCGGTGACGGAAAGTGGTTTTGCGAACCTCACGCCCTAGGGTCTCTAAAAGCCCTTTTTTCAAACGCAAAAACAACGCCCGGCACATGGCCGGGCGTTGAATTGTGTCTGGCTATCAGGAGAAACCAGGTCGAACTTAGAAGCGGTAAGTAACACCACCGCCAATGGTGACAGGTTCGATGTCGACTTCACCGCCCACATTGATGTCTGCGTTCACGTCAGCATAGCTGGCGTAACCGTTAAGCATAATATTGTCAGTCACGGCCAGATCAACACCCACTTGGCCAATCGCGCCATAGCTTTCGTCAACGTTCACACCACTGGGCTCACCAGAGAAGCGTGTGTAGTTAAGGCCAGCACCTACGTAAGGCTGAACTTTAGAATCCAGGCCACCCATCGGGTAGTAGTTCACCAAAAGGTTTATCGGCAGGCGATCTACGCTGCCCACATCGCCTAAAGCAGAGGTGTTCAGATCGTGCTCGAATTTCTCAGAGCTGTTGAGCTCAACGCCAACCTTATCAGTAAACAGGTAACCAGCACCGAAGGTGAAGCCGCGAGCACTCTGCACGTTGAGTGAATCACCATTCAGATTACCATTACCTGAACCCGTATCCGTTTGGGCTACGCCACCACGAACAAATACGTCACCCGCGTTGTAGGCGAGAGCGGCCTGGCTTGCCAGAGCAAAGCTAGCGGTGATAACAGCGGCAGAAATCAGTTTCATATTACTCATCAGGGTCATCTCTATGCAGCGCGCAGTTCCATGCGCTTGGGGATTGCGGTACTTGCTATCCAACTTTCCTGTACAGAGTATAGTATACGAACACTGTTTCCAAATGTCTTGTGAAATATTGTTATAAGAAAGTGCACCCTGATAGTTTTTCTATTTTATAAAGCACTTACATAAAATTCGGGGCAAAAAAAAGTCCCCCGAAGGGGGCCCAGGTGGAGCACGCCAGCTCACTCAGTGTGTTGCTACCAGGTGGTAACAACGTGGATGACGAAGGAAGAGAAGCTAGATAGTGAATTGGGCCTCTCTGTTCAATCACCCTTTGCCATCTATATTGCGATCTGCGTGCCACCTTTTTAAAAACACCAAAAACAATAACTTAAAAAAACATCGCTTGATTCACATTCATCTCTCTCGCACTGCAGCAAATAAACTGCACCACCATTGCGCAATTTTCAGCCTTTGTGCATCACAAAGTATCATGTGAGTTCGTTAGCGCTTAGAGATCTTCACATTAGTGATTAGGTGTCACGATGATTTTCACCTGGGCTTTGTCGCTTAGCAGCGCCTCAAAGCCCTCTTCCACGATATCTGCCAGTGGAATGCGCTGGGTGACCATATCTTCGGCGCGGAAATAGCCCGCTGCATCAGCGCCATCACCGCTGGGTACACATGGCGATAGGCGATAATGCCCTTCATGGTGCGCTCTTTGATGACCAGGTCGTTAGGCTGAAAGCTGGCCTCCCCTTCCCAGATACTGACCACCACCACTTCGCCGCCTTCGTGGGTGCTGTGCAGCGCCTGATTCAGTACGGCAGGAATGCCGGTCACTTCAAACGCCACGTCCACGCCGCCACCGCTCAGTGATTGAATCTTTGCCACCGCGTCCTCCTGCTGCGGATCAACCGCAATGGCCCCAATGCTTCGGCCTTGGCTTTGCGAGAAGGCGCCACCTCAACGGCGTAAATTTTAGCAGCACCGGCGGCTTTCAGTGCTTCGATGGTCATCAGACCAATCGGCCCCGCGCCGAATACAGCTGCGCTATCACCAGCTTTCAAGCAGCTTTGGCGCACCGCATGCAGCGCAACCGCCGCGGGCTCTACCAGAGCGCCTTGTTCGTAGCTCAGCTCATCCGGCAGCTTGTGCACCATATGTTCCCCCATCACGGTGAACGCCGAGAAGCCACCGCCACCGCCGGATAGGCCGTGAAAACCAACAAGGGCGTCAGGTTATAGCGCTCCATTTGGTAGGCGCCGTCTTTATTGGGCGAGAGAATCGGTTCAATCGCCACGCGGTCGCCCACTTTCACTCGCGTGACCTTATCGCCGACCTCGACCACTTCCCCGGCAAATTCGTGGCCCATAATGATCGGCGCCTGCTCGCCACTGATCGGGTGCGGCTTACCTACCGGAATAAAAATAGGCCCGGCGGCATACTCGTGCAGATCACTGCCGCAAATACCACAGGCAGCCACTTTCACCTTCACTTCATGGGGGTCGCTGATAGTGGGAACCGGCACTTGCTCAACGCGAATATCTCTTGCTGCGTACCAAACCGCTGCCTGCATGCTTGATTGATTCATGGTTGCCCTTCCTTATTACGACGTATGGTGAACTGGCTGCAGACCGTAGACAGGCGTTTCCAGCCCCTCCATGCGTGCTTTCAACTGCAGCGCCAAATAGTGCGAGTAGTGCCGCGACTGGTGCAGGTTACCGCCGTGGAACCACAGCGCCTCCTGCTGGGTGGGTTTCCACATATTGCGCAGCTCGCCCTCCCAAGGGCCGGGGTCTTTGGTAGTGTCAGAGCCCAAGCCCCAGCATTTACCCACTTTATCCGCCACCTCCTGGGAGATAAGCCTGGCCGCCCAGCCGTTCATGGAGCCGTAGCCAGTGGCATAAACGATCAAATCTGCTTCTAGCTCGCTGCCATCGGTCAGCGTGATGGAGTGCGGGTTGATACGCTCAATGCCTACGCCGCTGCGCAGCTTGATATCGCCACTGGCGACCAGATCGCAGGCGCCCACATCGATGTAGTAACCCGAGCCCCGGCGTAGATACTTCAAGAACAACCCAGAGTCATCGTCACCGAAGTCGAGCAGAAAGCCTGCATCTTCCAGCTTCTGATAGAACGCGGCGTCGCGCTGTTTGATCGCCTCAAACGCCGGGCGCTGGAAGTCTGGCAGCACCTTGTAGGGGATCGAAGCAAAAATCAGATCAGCCTTGTCGTGGGTTAAGCCACTGGCCACCGCCTCTTCGGAGTAGAGCGGCCCCAACACCTCTTCCATCAACGAATCCGACTTAACGATATGGGTGGATGAGCGTTGCAACATGGTCACATCGGCGTCGTGCTCCCATAGGGCGGCAGCAATGTCGTGAGCAGAGTTATTCGAGCCTACAATCACACACTTCTTGCCAGCATAAGCATCCGGCCCTGGGTGCTGGCTGGAGTGCTGCTGCTCGCCCGCAAAGCTCTCCGCGCCTGGGAATTGCGGCACATTGGGCATACCTGACATCCCGGTGGCCATCACCAGTTGCTTGGGCCGTAAAGTAATCGATTCGCCGTTACGCTTGACGTTCACCACCCACTCACCTGCGGCTTCATCGAAGTGAGCATTCTGACACTCGGTGGAACTCCAATAATTGAGCTCCATCACCTTTGTGTACATCTCCAGCCAATCGCCCACCTTGTCTTTGGGGGCAAACACCGGCCAGTTGTCTGGGAAAGGAATATAGGGAAGGTGGTCGTACCAGACCGGATCGTGCAGGCAGAGCGACTTATAGCGATTTCGCCAGGAATCCCCCGCACGTTCGTTGCGCTCGATAATAATGGTCGGCACGCCCATCTGCTTTAACCGAGCGCCTAAGCCGATACCGCCCTGGCCGCCGCCAATAATTACGCAGTAGGGCTGCTGTGTGTAGCCAAGTTCCGCTTCTTCGCGCTCCCGTGCCTCCAGCCAGGTTTCACGCTGCTTATTGGCGCCGTGCTCAGCGCCTTTAGGACGGTGATGATTACGCGGCTCGGGGAAGTCATGCAGTGACTGCATCGTGGTGAGCAGCGTCCAGCATTTACCCTCTTTCAGGCGCAAATAGCCTTTGCCGCTGGCGACCGCGGTCTCGAAGATGAACCACGCCTCAGCAACATCGCCATTTTGGGTCGCTTCGCCCTCTAGCTGCCAGTTCGAGGGGCGTGCGTTCTCCAAAGTGGCATTGAGCATGGCTTGAATCGCGTCTTTGCCCTCGCAGGTCTTTAAATTCCAGGTGAAAGTAAGGAAATCGCGCCAGTAGCACTCGTCATTAAACAGCGCGAGCACACCTTGGATATCCTGGGCCTGTAGCGCCTGATCAAAATCACTCAGCCAGCCTTGAACAGTAGCTGTGGCGGTTTGTTGGGCTTGTGTCTCTGACATAGCGGGTACTCCATGCAGGTTTGTTATTGTTGACTGTCTTGTGACACACAACCCTAAGCACCCGCTATGCCAATCACTTAAAACCAACCTCAAGATATTGAAAAATATAAATAAAAAAACAAAAACCCGTTAGCAATTGAGCGTTATGTAGAGCATACACCTGTCACACCGTTTACACTCTGGCGTTACAGGTGTAACACACGACTAACGGCGTAATGGCACGTCGTTGACACCCACGCCAGAGCGCATAGTCTGGAAGGACAATAACAAGCCCCAGGGTGAACCACGCCATGCCCACACAATCGCCTCTACCTGCACGGCTGCAATCCGTGCAGCGCCAGCATATCGAACATGTTTTCCAGCTCGGCGAAGGCTTGAACGTTCCGCAGCTACCGGCGCAAGCGACCATCCGGCGCTCCTGGCTGCGCTGCCTAAACGAGTACCAGCTCGACCCCACCCGGCCTCGCCCTGCCCGCGTCGTACCGCAGCAGACCCTGATTGAGCACCGAGAATCTGTCGATGAGCTTTTGCATGTAGCACGCGCAGGGGTTGACCAGCTCTATCAGCAAATCGCCCAGCTAGGCTATGTGCTGCTGCTCACCGACCATCGCGGCATTACCGTCGAGTTTCGCGGCGACCCTAACCAAGACCAGCAACTTCGCAGAGCGGGCCTCTATCTGGGGGCCGATTGGGACGAACGCTTTGCGGGTACTTGTGCCGTAGGCACCTGCCTGTACGACCGCCAGGCGATTATCTGCCACCGCCAGGAGCACTTCGACGCCTCGCATATTTCGCTCACCTGCACCGCCGCACCTATCGCTGACCCTCAGGGCAATGTCATAGCGGTGCTGGATATCTCCGCGCTGCAATCGCCTACTCAGCATGAGAGCCAAAATTTCAGCCTCTCGCTGGTAACGCTCTACGCACGCATGATTGAGGATGCTTATTTCCTGCAGCGCTACCGCGACTGCCTGATGGTGCGCCTGGATACCTCGCGGGAGTTTGTACACGTTAACGGACGGGGGCTCATCGCCATTGAAGAGAACGGGCAAGTGATTGCTGCCAATGCCGTAGGGCGTGACTTGATCGCCGAGCACCAGCGCCGCTGGCCACCCTGGTCGCTAGACCCTACGCCCATGCTAGGAGAATTATTCGAGTGCGATATCGCCGATGTGCTGAGCATCAACAGCGCCACCGACGACCAACTGCGCGCTTTTCGTGCCAGAGTCGACAACACCATTTACTTTATTAGCCTGCTGGAGCCGCGCCGCCCTCGAGCGGCTCAGCAGGCGCATTCGCCCTTCCAGCCTCCCAGGGCCATTGGCACGTTTAGGCGCTGACGACCCCGCCATGCGCAAAGTCCAGAAGCTGGCCGAACGACTGCGCAACGAAGCCAGCGTTAATGTGCTGATTAGTGGTGAAACCGGCACGGGGAAAGAGGTGGTTGCCCGAGCACTACATGACAGCGGTCAACGCGCCAAAGGGCCCTTTATCGCAGTGAACTGCGCCGCTATCCCCGAAGCGCTGATCGAAAGCGAGCTGTTTGGTTACGAGCCAGGGGCCTTTACCGGTGGCCGCTCCAAAGGCATGCGCGGGCTAATTCCCCAGGCCCACGGCGGCACGCTGTTTCTGGATGAAATCGGCGATATGCCGTTGTCACTGCAAACCCGCCTGCTACGCGTACTGGCCGAGCGGGAAGTGATGCCGCTGGTGCCAACACGCCCGTAAAGGTCGATATTCGGGTCATTACCGCCACCCACCGAGATATCGATGCGATGATCGAGCAGGGGGAGTTCCGCGAAGACCTCTACTATCGCCTTAATGGGGCTCAACTACGCCTGCCTGCGCTGCGTGAACGGGCCGATAAGCTCTACGTGATTCGTCAGGTGTTTAACGATGTGGTCAACGAACGCGGTGGTCATCATTCGCCCCGCCTGCGCGCCGATGCCATCAGCGCCCTGCTCGCCTACGCCTGGCCCGGCAATATCCGCCAGCTAAAAATGCGCTGGCGTTTGCCCTGGCCACCTCGGAAAGTGACGAAATTACCGTTCACGATCTGCCCGAACAGTGCCTGAGCCAACGCATTACCCAGCAGAGCCCCCACAAGCCTGCAGACGCTCATGGCGACACCGAACACACATTGCTGGAAATGCTTAAGGCACAGCACTGGAATATAAGCGCCGTGGCTCGCGCGCTTGGGGTTTCGCGGCCTACCGTATACCGGCAAATGCAGCGCCAAGGCATCGTACCGCCGAATTGGCAGGGGTAAAAAAGATACGATAGAGAAGGCTGTTGGCCTCGAAGGCGACCCTCACGTACACTTGTTTGAATCCGTTTACCCTTTATAACCCTGCTTTCGACAAGCCGAGGCTCTCCCATGGCGTTTGAATCCACTTCTTCCTACATCGCAACCGATGCGCTCAAGCAGGCGGTCAATGCTGCCGTGATGCTTGAGCGGCCGCTATTGATCAAAGGTGAGCCGGGCACCGGCAAAACCCTATTGGCCGAAGAACTGGCCGAGTCTCTCGATACCCAGTTGATTACCTGGCATATCAAATCCAGCACCAAGGCGGCCCAGGGTCTGTACGAGTACGACGCGGTGAGCCGCCTGCGTGACTCTCAGCTTGGCGTTGAAGGCGTGGAAAACGTCGCCAACTACATCAAGCCCGGCAAACTGTGGGAAGCCTTCACCGCCAATCAGCGCGTGGTGCTACTGATTGACGAGATCGACAAGGCCGATATCGAATTTCCCAACGACCTGCTCCAGGAGCTGGATCGTATGGAGTTCCACGTTTACGAAACCGGCGAAACCATCCGCGCCGAGCAGCGTCCGATCATCGTCATCACCTCGAACAACGAAAAAGAGCTGCCGGATGCGTTCCTGCGCCGCTGCTTCTTCCACTACATCGAATTCCCTGACCGCGAGACAATGCAGGCGATTGTCGATGTGCATTTCCCGGATATCGCCCCCAAGCTGGTCAGCGAAGCTTTAGAGGTATTTTTCGAGCTACGTAAAGCGCCAGGCCTGAAGAAAAAACCGTCTACGTCTGAACTAGTCGACTGGCTCAAGCTACTGATGGCTGACAATATTGCTCAAGAAGCGCTCTACAACCGCGACCCAGCCAAAGCGTTGCCGCCCATGGCAGGTGCACTGGTTAAAAACGAGCAGGATACCCAACTGCTGGAACGCCTGGCGTTTATGATCCGCCGCCAGAAAGGCACAGGCCGCTAAGCCATGTTTATCGGTCTGTTTGAGACGTTAAAGCGCGCCGGCGTACCGGTGTCACTTCGCGAGCTGCTGGATCTTCACGCCGTAGTAGAGCGCGGCGTGGTATTCGCCGATATGGAAGCCTTCTACCAAGTGGCCCGCACGGTGATGGTCAAGGATGAACGCCACTTTGACCGCTTTGATCGTGCCTTCGCCGCCTGGTTTAAAGGCCTTGAGGACATGGACGCTGCCATTGAAGCGCTGATCCCCGATGAGTGGCTGCGCCGGGAGTTTGAGAAGCAGCTCACAGACGAAGAGAAAGCCAAGATCGAATCCCTGGGCGGCCTTGCAGAACTCATTGAGACGTTTAAAAACGCCTGGAGGAGCAAAAGAGCGCCACGCGGGGGGCAATAAATGGATCGGTACCGGCGGCACCAGCCCGTTTGGCGCCTACGGTTACAACCCGGAAGGCATTCGCATTGGCCAGGATGGCTCCCGCCACCGGCGCGCCACCAAGGTGTGGGACGAGCGGCGTTTTCGCGATTACGATGATTCTCTGGAATTAGGCACGCGCAATATCAAAATGGCGCTACGCCGCCTGCGCAAGTTTGCCCGCCAAGGGGCGTTAGATGAGTTTGACGTGGATAGCACCATCCGCGAAACCGCCAAGGACGCCGGGCTACTCAACGTGCAGATGCGCCCAGAGCGTCACAACGCGGTAAAGGTGCTGCTGTTCTTAGACGTCGGCGGCTCGATGGATGACCATATTCGCGTCTGCGAAGAGCTGTTCTCGGCGGCTCGCTCCGAGTTTAAGCATCTGGAGCACTACTACTTTCACAACTGCCTTTACGAAGGCGTTTGGCGGAACAATATGCGCCGGGGTAACGAGCGGATACCGACCATGGACGTGCTGCACACCTATGGCGCGGATTACCAGGTAGTGATTGTCGGTGACGCGGCCATGTCGCCCTATGAGGTCACCCACCCGGCGGTAGCGTCGAGCACTTCAACGACGAAGCAGGCGGCGTGTGGCTTAAGCGTTTATGCGAAACGTTTCCCCGTCTGGCGTGGCTTAACCCGATGCCGCCCCGAGCATGGGAGTACACCTACTCGACAACGCTGATTCGAGAGATCATTGAAGAGCGCATGTATCCCATGACCATGGAGGGCCTGGAAACCGCCATGCGCGAGCTAGCGAAGAAGTAGGCGTGGCAAAACAATTGCTTAAAGCGGAGCATGGGGCTTTCTTCTAGCCCTTGCTTCTGGCCGTCAAAGCGTCTGCGGGAAAGCGTTTAAGCCCTTCACAAACGCCTGTTTAGCCTCTTCAAATGCTTTCGGGTCATGTTTAAAGCGGCGTAAAATGAGCGCTTCATCCAAAGCCAAGGTGGGTGCCAGTTCGCTAACGCTTTTAGCAGGATGACGTGCGCCTAAGCCTATGCGCTTTCCTCCCGCCCCACCAAACCAGCGCTTGATGCCACTTTTTGATAGAACGCTTCTTGTTCGGCGCTATCCACTTCGACGCGTAGCGGCGCTTTCAGGGTAAGCTCACTGATCAAACGCTGCTGGGCATCCGCCTGCTCAAGGGCGCAGGCGTGGGTCACCGTCATGCCTTCGCCCTCCTCGTCCAGCACTAGTAGCGCCAGCGCTTGAGGTTTACCCTGGCCGTCAACAGCGGCGAATAACCGCGCGGCTTCTTGCGGAAAAAAACACACTGCAGGTGCCGGTGAACACAACCAGCGGCGTAAGACCAGCCTCTTGTCCGTATACCTCAGCGCATAATCGCGCCAGACAGGCGTTGCGCTGGGCCTCTGCGTTAACGTGTACGACCTTCATTTGAATCATCCTCAGCGACTAAAAACCCGCAAGCCTAGAGCAAACATCACCGTTTTGACAGCGCGACGTGCCTCACCGCGACGTCCATTCATTTTTACTGATACTGAACACTACTGTTAACAATCTGTCGAAGTGAACTGTAAGCGTGAACATCACCTAGAAGGAGCTAGTATGCCCACCTTTATGAATGACCCTACCATGCCCACACCAGGCTTCCCCGGTAGCCACATGGTCGTCGATGATCACTATGTGTTTATTTCAGGGCTGACCGTTGACGATCTTTCTAACGGCCACGCAGCCCGTGGCGACGTTAAAGAGGAGACTCGCCTTGTGATGCGCGCACTCGCGCATGCTTGAAATGGAAGGCGGCAGCCTGGCAGATATCGTCAGGGTGGATATCCACCTTACCGATCTACACGCTATCCAAGACATGGACAGTGTTTACGCTGAGTACTTTGAACCTGGCCGCTACCCTGCCCGCACCTGCACTGAATCCCCCAACCTCTGCGGCGGAAGCAGTATTGAAATTACCGTGATGGCGAAGCGCGCAAATCATTAATTTCTTTAAACACAAAAAGCCAACTTAATGGCTTTTTGTGTTTGTTTAGAGGTCGTCAATTTTATAACCCAGCCAACATCCCTGTGGGATAAGTAAGCGTTAACAGATTCGCCATCCCTATTAAGAAGAGTGTCACGCCAGCCGCTAATCCCACGGCAGCCACGGGCTTCATACGCGCCACCACCAGCAAGAACCCAAGGCAAAAGACCGCGGCGGCAAATAGGAAGCCGAGCACCATAACGCTTGCGATCAAGGCAAAGAAACCGGCTACCCAGAGCAACTGCTGGCTTAATGTCTGAATTTGCCACGTCATCGGTTTGATGATCGTTCTGATAATTTCCAGTACGCACGCCGCCACGATAATGGCAATCGCAAGCCTCGGCATGATGCCCCCTAGCATGGAAAGGTCAGCAAACGCCCACCACATATATCCAGCCACAGCTAACAGGCTGCTCAGCAATGCCACATCGATCACGCCCAGCGAAAGCGGCGCCACCTCTTCTTGAAGCGCATGTTTGGCAGAGTTCTCGGTTGGGCGGCGCTTTTGCAGGTAGCTGCGTAAAGGGGGACAATCAGTGATGCCGCAATCAGTGCACCAATAATCAGTACCCCAGGACGCATAAAGGCTTCTGCACCTTGAAACTGAGCGGCTTGATAGAAGTAGGCTTCTGCACCGGGTGCTAGCACAAAGCCAATCAAAAGGCGGGGCGAGACCAGTTTGCCTGCTTAAACAGCACGCCAATCGCACCAATAATACCGAGCGCAACTAGATCACCCAGCGAACGCGTCGCTTGATAGGCCGCGAAGAGTATCAAAATGGTGATCAGCGGCGCTAAAATTACGAATGGCACCCGGGTCAAGCTGGCCACGGGCCTAGCGAGTCCCAAACAAAGAGCAGCGCCCAAAATATTAGCCAGCGCTAATGACCAAATAATGGTGTACGTCAGATCGAGGTTCGTCTCTAACATACTGACACCGGGCTGAAGGCCAAGCAGAAGCAAACCACCTAAAAACACCGCCGCCGTGCCCGAACCGGGAATACCAAACAGTAAAGTAGGCACCATCGCCCCGCAGGCACAGGCGTTGTTAGCAGACTCCGGCGCAATCACGCCGCGAATATCGCCTTTGCCAAACTGCGATTTATCCTTGGCGCTTTGTACCGCGTGGCCGTAGGTGAGCCAATCCACCACCGAGCCCGCCAAGCCAGGAATAGTCCCCATTAAGCTACCAATCCCGCGCAGCGGGCCACTAACCCAGGCCGCCTGGCAACATCCTTTACCCCTCTTTCCAACCTTTACCTAGTTGGCAGGGCTGTTCGGCAATCGCGCCACGCTTCACCAATAGATCAATAATTTCGGGCAGTGCGAAAATACCTAAACCGACCACAACTAACGGCAATCCATCGTAAAGGTAGTCAATGTCAAACGGCAACCGGAACTCGCCGGTAGCTGGCGCCATGCCGATGGTGCCGATCAGTAAGCCAACGCCGCAGGCGGCAATGCCTTTAAAAACATCCTTACCAGAAAGCACCGCCACCATGGACAGCCCCAGCAGCGTTAACATAAATAGCTCTGACGAAGAAAACGACAGCACAACAGGCCGGGCGATGAGAATAAAGGCCGTGAGCACCACCGCACCGATCAGGCCGCCCAGCATTGACGACAAAAACGCGCTAGAAAGCGCTCGTGCAGCCTGCCCTTTCTTCGCCAACGCAAAGCCATCCACCACGGTGGCTTGGGAAGCACTAGAACCAGGGATGCCGAGCAGTACAGAGGCAAATGTATCGCCAGTAGGTATCACCGCCACCAATCCCATCAGCATACCCAGGGCGACAGAAGGCTCCATGCCATAGAGGAAAGGCAACAGAAGCGACATACCAGCAATGCCGCCAAGGCCAGGGATAATGCCCACAATCAGCCCAATCAGGACACCGATAACCATGTACAGCATATGAGGAACAGTAAATAACTGCCCCAAACTGGAGAATAAGACATCTATCATTGTCATGGCTCTTATGTTGTTTAGTGTAAGGGAGCCCAAAAGCACCGCTTAAGCAGTGCTTTTTGTGTTAACCGGCGTGTTAAATACGGGCACCGTGCTGCTCTAGCAGCCACTCGACCAGCCACTGTCGCGTGGCATCATCAAGTGACATGGCCTCCTGCAGATGCTGCTCGACGACCTCACCCACCACCGGGGTGTAGGGGCCAAGCTGGGCCATCGCTGCATCTTTAAACACTTCTGTATCCACAAAACGCTGTGCCGCTTCGCGATACTCCTGGATAAGTTCAGTTGGCGCGTCGCTAGGCAGAAGGATCAATTTTGCAGCGTGAACCCAGAGGCAAAGAATTTGCGATACGCCGCGGCGGCGGGGCCGCTAGGGGCTTCGCCATGCAAGGTTTCGTAAACTTCATTGAAGGTCGGCAAGTCAGGGAAGGCAGGGTCACGCACGATCTCGCCGCTGTCGTCGAGTACGCCCAGGGAAAACAGCGGCACCGCTCGTCCGCTCTCTACCAGGGGTTCCACGCTGCTGAAATAGGCAGAGGTGGTTTGGAAGTCGATATCTGCCTCGCCGCGCTCAAAGGCTAACCGCCCTTCTCCACGGCTACGCATGCCAGAGACGGCCTGTACATCAGCACCCAGCAGATCAAGCGCAATCAATACCGGCAGTTCTAACCCCGTATGGCTTTGCACGGCAAATTTAACGCGCTGGTTGGTCACCGCGTTCAGCACCTCCTCTGCGCTATCACCCAGACTAGGCTGGGCATACACCACGCCGCCGGTGGGGGTCGCTAAAATCGGTGTCCAATCGTCGTAGCTATAACGTACACGCCGATCTTGCAGCATGGCGGGGTACTGGGTGGAAGCAGAAGTGCCTATCCATTGGCTGCCATCTGAGTCCGCACGCATAGCGAATAGGTTACTGCCATTAATGGAGCCACCGCCGGGCACGTTATCGATGACCAACGTAGGATTACCTTGAATATGGTCACTCATCCAGGTAGAGAAGAAGCGTGCCCACATCGGTTCCACCGCCTACACCAAACGGAATAGTCCAGTGGATAGTGTCGGGCACGCTCACATCGTTAGCTTGGGCATTCACGCTGATAGCACCCAGCGTGGAACAAGCAACGACAAGTAACGCTTTTTTGAAAGTGTTAAGCGGTGTGTGCTTCGAGGTAGTCATGGCGATACTCCTGTTATTGATTATTGTCGGTTGTTAATAGTGGCCGCGTGATTCAATCAACGGTTTCGACGGCGTGATTACCTACTTCCTTTGCAGGGCTCGCATAAAAATTTGCCCGCTCATAATTTTGCGAGCCGTTCGAATAAGCGATACGCGCGCAAGGTCAAACGCATTCTGCTGGCGATACTCTGCCGTCAGCTCAATAGAGCCAGAAGGATGTTCCAAGACAATCTGAGATAGCAGCTGACCAGCGGAAAGCTTCCGAGTACTCATCGCCATTTGATTGGCCACCGAGCCGGGCACGTTAATCGCCGCCGCCACCGCCATCGCCCCTGTTACGGCGATCGCTTTATGGCAGCGAAGAGGCACAAAATAGCGAATATTCAGCGTGTGCGATGCCGCTTCAGCCGCTGAAATCAGCACCACCTTGGGCAGCACGCTCTGACTGACATCGCCCATTCCCATCCGCCGCCCTGCTTCCTGACGCAAGGTTTCTAAGCGGGTTAACAAGGCCGCGTTATTATCCAGCTCACCAGGCGATTCATGGCCGGTTAATCCGACCGACTCAGCGCGCAGCAGCATAATCGGGGTGGCCGCATCGATACAGCTCACCTCAACCCCTGCTATCTCATCGCATGCGTTTCCCGTAGGTAACAGGTGACCTGTTTTACTGCCCATGATGTCTAAAAGCTAAGCTGAATGCCCGCAGCACTGCCCGGTACGCCGCTAATGGTGACGCTGCCTTCGTACTGCACCTGCTTCCCCGGTGTAGGGACATGGCATTCGATCAGCCGCTGGGTGTTTAAGTTATGGACTTTCACTACGGTGGTACCGTCTTCCGGCTCTACCAGCCCCGTCTCTATGGCATAGGGCCCGACGGCAGAGAGCATATTGCCGCAGTTGGGGTTAAAGTCGACACGCTTATTCACTACATCCACTTGAGCAAACAGATAGTCAACATCGGCGCCAGGGTGCGATGAGCGCTCTACAATAGCCACTTTGCTGGTGAGCGGGTCGCCGCCCCAATACCATCGATCTGTAGCGCATGGCCGGAACCCATCAAACTAAGCAGGATATCAGCCTGCTGTGCTTGGTCACTGGGTAGGTCTTTCATGCGAATAAAGGGGCCTCGAGAGGTGCCGCCCCGCATAATGACACAAGGAATGCTGTTCATATCGTTCCGCCATAGTTCGCGATGACTGTATGCACGGAGAATGTCAGCCAATCTTTAATGTCTCAAATGCAAATATAGATTGCTATAAATACGAATTTTGCATTAATGTGTTTTGGTTATTAATCCACTTTTTTTGCGCAACAATCCCATGCTGCATAGACTCGAATTTCTTGACCTTCATGCGTTCATTTTAGTCGCTGAGTTAGGCACCTTTCATGAGGCGGCTCAGCGCTTGCATTTGTCGCAACCGGCCCTCACCCGCCGTATCCAAAAGCTGGAAGAACTCCTTGAAGTTGAACTACTTGAGAGAACCACTAGGCGTACTCGACTGACGCCTATTGGGGCAGATTTTTGCCCCGAGCCAGGCGCATGCTTGAGGAGTACGAGTCATCTATTTTGGGGATTCGGGAGCTGGTCACGCACCAAAAAGGAACCGTGACAATTGCTTGCTTGCCGACGGCGGCATTCTACTTTTGCCTAGTGTCATTCGCGTGTTTAGCGAGGCTTGGCCGGGTATTCGCATCCGAATTCTGGATGTCAGTGCTAACGAGGGGCTGGAAAAAGTTATCAATGGCGAGGCAGACTTCGGTATCAACATGATCAGCGCGCAAAGCTCCGAGGTGCGTTTTACCCCCCTGCTGCGAGATCCCTTTGTATTGGCACTGCGCTCGGATCATCCGCTTGCCAGCAAAAGCAGATTGAGTGGAGCGATCTAGAAGATGTGCGACTCATCACCGTAAGCCGCGATAGTGGAAACCGTACTTTGTTAGATAATGCGCTTTCTGCTGAGGGCATCCACTTAAACAGTTTTACGAGGTTCAACACTTGTCGACCTCTTTGGGTTTAGTGGAGTCAGGCTTAGGGGTGGCTATTTTGCCGCGCATGACCATGCCTGGGCCTGATCACGACACACTGTGCTCAAGAGATCTGCCTGAGCCGCGCATTCAGCGCTCCATTGGTCTTGTACGCAGCAATACACACAGCCTCTCCAGTACCGCACAGTTATTTATTGATTTATTGCTTGAGCACTGGGTCAAAGAAACTATTTAACGGCTTTCATCACGCCAGCATCAATCAGCGCAATAACCGCTTCAATATCAATGTGCTCTTCCAGCATATCGGCCAAACGATCGAGCTCACGCTCTCGGTGAGCTTGATAATCACTCTGCTCCCCATTTACGAGGCCCAGCTGTTTTAATAGCGATTGACAGGCCTCGGGGTGGTCAAATAAGCCATGCAGGTAAGTGCCCAAGATATGGCCATCATCACTGACCGCGCCTTCTAGTCGACCCTCTAAATCAAATAGCGGCGAACTAAGCGCTACCCCATCGCTTACGCCGTTATGGATCTCATAGCCCGTCACGGTTGCCCCATCCGCTACTGTTACGCCACGCACATTACGCAGTTGCTTGCCTGCCACCATACGCGTGGTCAGTGGTAATAACCCCAAGCCCGCTACTTTTCCGGGCTTCCCCTCCAAGCCCTCAGCGTCATCTACCCATTCGCCCAGCATTTGAAAACCGCCGCAAATACCCAATACCTTGCCGCCGTAGCGTAGGTGGCGCTGAATGGCGTTATCCCAGCCCTGACGTTTTAGCCACTCAAGGTCGCTGGCAGTGCTTTTACTACCGGGCAGAATGATCACATCCGCAGCGGGTATCGGCTGATCTGGCCCCACAAAGGTCAGAGATACCTGGGGGTGGAGCCGCAGCGGGTCGAAGTCGGTGTGATTACTAATGCGCGGCAGCGCTGGCACTATCACGTTAAGCGTCTGCCCCGCCTTTTTAGCCTGGGTTAGACCAATACTGTCTTCAGCATCGAGTACCAGCCCCTGCAAATACGGCAGTGTGCCCAGTACTGGTTTACCGGTGCGCGCTTCCAACCACTCAAGCCCTGGGTTGAGTAGCGCCATATCTCCCCGAAAGCGGTTGATAATAAAGCCCTGGGTGCGCGCCTGTTCGCCCTCACTCAATAGCGCCAGCGTACCTACCAACTGGGCAAACACACCGCCTCGATCAATATCACCCACCAGTATCACCGGGCAGTCCGCCGCCTCGGCAAAGCCCATATTGGCGATATCACCCTCGCGCAGATTAATCTCAGCGGGGCTGCCCGCGCCTTCAGCAATAATCATATCGAAACGGCTTTCCAGCGCCTGCCATGCCGCCATCACGCTCGCTTTCGCGGTGCGTTTATAGGCATGGTAATCCAGCGCATCCATATGGCCATGCACTTTGCCGCGCAAAATCACCTGGGCGCCGCGGTCGGTTTCCGGCTTTAGCAGTACCGGATTCATATCGCTGTGGGGTGCTAAATAGCACGCCTGGGCCTGCAACGCAGTGGAGCGTCCAATCTCGCCACCGTCCTCCGTCACGGCGCTATTCAGTGCCATATTCTGAGGTTTGAACGGCGCCACTGAGACTCCTCGCCTGGCCAACGCACGGCACAGCGCAGCCACCACGGTACTTTTACCTGCATCCGAGGTGGTACCTTGAATCATTAGTGTGGCCATAAAGAGGTCTCGCCAGGTGAACAAGAGCGAGACTGTAGCGGCCCCTGGAAACCAGCGCAATGTGCTCAAGCAAAACAGGCGCCTGTTCAGTAGCCTTCGTTTTTGTGACGGCTAACCACTTTGTCATCATAATCACGCTAAAAATACATATTCCCGCCATTTAGCCGTCACATACCCCCTCTAGGCTGATACCTAACAAATGAGATCGATCTCATTGCACTGATAACAGGTATCCGCATGGCAGATTTACTTAGCGTGGCCAAACTTGCCGGCGTCTCTCGGGCAACCGCGGCGCGGGCTTTTTCAAGCCCCGAGCTGGTACGCCCAGCGACCCGGGAACGCGTTTTAAACGCGGCCCAGCAACTGGCGTTCAGGCCCAATAAAGTCGCCCAACAGCTTCGCTCGCAGGCCACGCAGATGATTGGCGTGATGGTGCCCAGTCTCGACAACCCGGTGTTTGCCGAGCAGCTACAAGCCATGGAAGTGGCTGCCCGTGCGGCTGGCTACTCATTGATCGTTACCACCAGTGAATACTCACCCAGCCGCGAGGGTGACATTGTCGAGGAGATGCTGCGCCAGCGCGTGGACGGCTTGGTGCTTACTGTGGCAGAGGCGGATAACAGCGCCGTGCTGGACAAGCTGCGCTTGGAAACCACCCTGCTTACTGGTCTACAACCCGCCGGGCAGCAGCGGCTTCCCCCTCGGTGGGCGTCGATAACCGTGCCGCCAGCGCCGATGCCACTCGCCACTTAATCAGCATGGGCCATGAGCGAA
Organism: Vreelandella olivaria; assembly: GCA_004295565.1. Classification (GTDB taxonomy): domain Bacteria; phylum Pseudomonadota; class Gammaproteobacteria; order Pseudomonadales; family Halomonadaceae; genus Vreelandella; species Vreelandella olivaria. Next base: position 2,706,513 of record AP019416.1, read on the forward strand.
TTGGCATGGTCGCTGGCCCGTTGCTGCAGTCAGACCGCGCCCAACAACGCTTTGAAGGTTACTGCCACGCGATGGAAGAAGCGGGGCTGATGCCGCGCCCACTGGTAGAGATGACCCGTCATACCCAAGCAGACCTGGTCAGTCTCATGCCAGCGCTGAAAGGGGCTGACGCTCTTACGGGGGTCATCTGCACCAACGACCTGCTCGCCATCAGCCTGATGGGCGAACTTCAACGCGCCGGATTTAGGGTGCCTGATGACCTTTCCGTCATGGGCTTCGATGGGATCGCTCTGGGCAAGCACCTCTACCCGTCGCTATGCACCATTGAGCAGCCTCGCGCCGAAATCGGGCGCAGCGCCGTCCACACTCTGTTAGCCATGATTCGGGGAGAGCGCTGCGCGCCTAGCCCCTGCCCCACGCACTGCGTAGGGCGAAAGTGCCGGAACCCCGGCATCCCGTTAGTCCACGTTCGGTACGTTAGAGAGGAACTTGGTATGAGTCTTAAACGCATGAACCTTAAGCGTCTTTATCAAGCGGTATTGGCCACGGCGGTCATCAGTACGTCGGGAAGCGTGTTGGCGCAATCAGACAACAATGCGATCTGCTACAACTGCCCACCCGAGTGGGCAGACTGGGGCACTCAGCTGCGTTTGATTGAGCAGGAGACCGGCATTCGCGTGCCCCAAGACAACAAAAACTCCGGCCAGTCATTAGCCCAACTGGTGGCCGAAGCGGATAGCCCGGTGGCAGATGTCGTCTACTACGGGGTCACCTTTGGCATTCAGGCCATGGAAGAGGACGTGGTAACGCCCTACCAGCCTACACACTGGGACGAGATCCCCGACGGCTTGAAAGATCCCGAAGGCAACTGGTTTGCCATTCACTCCGGCACGCTCGGTTTTATGGTCAACGTGGATGCCCTGGATGGCGCCCCGGTGCCCACCTCCTGGGAAGACCTGCTCAAGCCCGAGTATCGCGGCATGGTGGGCTACCTTGACCCGGCCAGCGCCTTTGTCGGCTACGTCGGTGCTGTGGCGGTCAACCAAGCCATGGGCGGCGATCTTAATGACTTCACCCCAGCCATCGACTACTTCAATAAGCTTGCCGAGAACGACCCGATTGTGCCCAAGCAGACCAGCTATGCACGGGTGCTTTCTGGCGAGATCCCGATTCTGCTTGATTACGACTTCAACGCTTACCGAGCTCGCCACAGCGATGGTGCCAACGTGGAGTTCGTGATTCCAGAAGAGGGCAGCGTGGTGGTGCCTTATGTCATGAGCCTGGTAAAGGATGGCCCCAACCCCGAGAACGGCAAACAGGTGCTTGATTTCGTGCTCTCTGATCAAGGCCAAGCGGTATGGGCAGATGCTTACCTGCGCCCCGTGCGCGCCAGCGCCATCTCCCTGAAGCACGCGAAGTATTCCTCCCCGATAGCGACTATGCCCGCGCCGAAGCACTCGACTACAACGCCATGGCGGCTGCCCAGCGAAGCTTCTCCGAGCGGTATCTGTCGGAGGTGCGTTAATCATGGCAGCGGCAGCCAAGCAGCCCTCCGGGGCTGCTTCTTACCTCAGTCGCCCCTCGACGCTAGTAGGGCCGGCCCGGCGTAAACGCCTGATTGCGCTGTGCGCCCTGCTGCCTGCGCTGATCATTTTCTGCGCCTTTTGGTTACTGCCTTTTCACGTCTGATCATGATGGGTGCCGAAGCAGACCCAAGCAGTGGCATCAGTGCTTATCTGACTATTCTCACCCATCGGCAGTACTTGATCAGTCTGGCGACCACCGTTGGTCTCTCGCTGGTCGTGTCACTGGTAGCGGTGGCCATTGCCGGCGTTGCTGGCTTTTTTCTCGCCCGACAGCGTTTTTTTGGCAAGTCCATACTCGTGGCTATCCTCACCTTTCCGCTGGCCTTTCCTGGCGTCGTGGTGGGCTTTCTGGTCATTATGCTGGGCGGCCGCCAAGGCGCCCTGGCGCAAACCAGCCTTTGGCTATTTGGCGAGCGCTGGATGTTCGCCTACTCGCTGGCCGGGCTCTTTATTGGCTATCTCTACTTTTCGATTCCTCGCGTTATCACCACGGTAATGGCGGCCTGCGACAACCTGGATCAAAGCCTTGAAGAAGCCGCCCGCTCGTTAGGCGCTAACACCTGGCAAGTCACCAAAGACGTGATTATTCCAGGGATTGCTCCCGCACTGCTCTCAACCGGTGCCATCTGCTTTGCGACCAGCATGGGCGCTTTTGGCACGGCGTTTACCCTGGGCACGCGGCTAAGCATCCTGCCACTCAATATCTACGGCGAATTCACCAACTACGCCAACTTCGCCATGGCGGCTGCGCTTTCGGTGGTGCTGGGTGTGATCACCTGGATGGCGTTAAGCCTTGCCCGTCGGTTGGCAGGCGGCAATCTGGGAGCTTCGGTATGAAATCGCGTCTACGCTTTGTTCTGCAACTCAGCTTCACCCTGCTGGTGTGCTTATTCATGATCGTGCCCGTCGCCATGTCGGTGATGGCGGGCCTGACCGAGAACTACTTTGTGGGCCTTGAAAGCGGGCTGACCCTGCGCTGGGTCGATGAAGTGTGGTACCTCTACGCCGATACCATCTGGCTCTCCATTAAACTGGCGCTCGCCTGTTTACTGATCACTATTCTGATCGGCGTCCCCGCCGCCTACGGTCTACTGCGCAGTCGTCGCCGCTGGGCCAACGCCATTGAAGAGCTGCTGCTTTTACCGGTTGCTGTGCCTGGGCTGGCCACCGCCCTTGCTCGCCTACGGCAGCTATCGGGAATTTCGCGGCAGTTGGCTATTTATTCTTGTCGGACACGTGCTGTTTACGCTGCCCTTTATGGTTCGCGCGGTGCTCTCCGTGATGCAGACCGCCAAGCTTCCGCAGCTAGAAGAAGCCGCCGCCAGCCTGGGCGCCAGCTTCCACCAGCGCTTTTTCGGCGTAGTCGTTCCCAACTGTATGAGCGGCATTCTGGCGGGCGCGCTGATGGTGGTTACCTTATCCATCGGCGAATTCAACATCACCTGGATGCTGCATACCCCTTGACCAAAACGCTGCCCGTCGGCTTAGCCGACAGCTACGCCTCCATGCGCCTTGAAGTGGGCTCGGCTTACACGCTGATATTTCTGGCGATGGTGGTGCCACTGTTGGTGGCGATTCAGTGGGCAGGCCACCTCACCGGGCAGCGCCGCTAAGTTCTATTAGTTGAGAATCCCTTATGAGTTCATCTGTCAGCATTACCCTAAACCAGTGCAGCCGCACCTTTGCGGGTGGCACGACCGCGCTACAGCCGCTTGATTTACAGGTTAACGCGGGCGAAACCCTGGTACTGCTAGGCCCTTCCGGCTGCGGAAAAACCACCACCCTGCGCATTATCAGCGGCCTGGAAAGCCCCGACAAAGGTGGGCAGGTGCTGTTTGGCGAGCGCGATGTCACCGCCTTGCCGATTGAGAAGCGCGATGTAGGGATGGTGTTTCAAAACTATGCGCTGTTTCCCAATATGAGCGTTGCCGACAACATTGCCTACGGGCTAAAAATACAGCGCTTGCCACGGGCAGAAATTGCCCAAAGGCTTGACGAAGTGATGCGCATGGTCGACTTGCAAGGCTTTGGCGAGCGGCGCATCGACGCCCTCTCCGGCGGCCAAAAACAGCGCGTGGCGCTTGCCCGGGCGATTGCCGTGCGCCCCAAGGTACTGCTGTTTGATGAGCCATTGGCAGCCCTTGATGCCAAACTGCGTGACCGCTTGCGCATTGAGATTGGCCAATTGTTGCGTGAGCTTGGCACCACTGCGGTCTACGTCACCCACGACCAGGACGAGGCGATGGCCTTGGGTGATCGTATCGCGGTGATGCAAGCCGGGCGCATTGCCCAGTTAGGCACGCCCCAAGAGATTTATCACCAGCCAGCTAATGCGTTTGTCGCAGACTTTATTGGTGCGGTTAACTGCCTGGACGTCATCAGCACCCGCGCCGATGGCGGTTTGGTGGTACATGGCGGTGAGCTCCGAGCTTCACATTTGCAGGGCGTACCCACGATCTACTGCCGGCCAGAGGATATTCAGGTAGTGCCCCTTGACCAAGCCGATGTAAAGGGAGAGGTGGTGCAGAGTATTTTCCTGGGCCAAAGCCAACGCCTAATGGTCGATACCGGCGGCGCTATACCGCTGCAGATTGAGGCACCCTCCCGCCAGCGCTGGCCCAACGGCAGCGCGATTGGCCTAGCACTCCCCCTCCCGCGTGCTTTTTCATCCAGATAAGCCCACTGCCCCGGTTGATGCTAAGGAGGCGGCCAATGGCTGACTTTCAGAAAGATCCTCATACCCAGCAATGCCTTATCGCCCAGATTAGCGATCCGCACATAAAGGCAGGCGGCAAGCTCTCCTATCGCCAAGTGGATACCGCCAATGCTTTACGCAAAGCGATCAGCAAACTCGATCAGCTTGCCCCGCGGCCCGACCTGGTGCTGATTAGCGGCGACCTGGTTGATTTTGGCCACCCGGACGAGTACGCCACCTTTAAACAGCTCCTGGCTGAGTTAACGCTGCCCGTGTATCTGATTCCCGGCAATCACGACGACCGCCAACATCTGCGTAATGCATTCCCGGAGCATCGCTACCTGTTTCAGCACCGCGACTACTTGCAGTGGGTCGTGGATGACTACCTTGTACGCATCATAGGGCTCGACTCATTGGTGCCGGGTAACCCCACGGGGAGCTAAGCGATGAAAGCCTGCAGTGGCTGGATACAGTACTGGCTGAGCAGCCCGATAAACCGACGCTGGTCATGGTGCATCACCACCCGTTTGTGAGTGGCATCGACCATATGGATCGCCAGCCGCTTAAGCGACCAGAGGCGCTAGCCGACGTTATTGGCAAACATACCCAGGTCGAGCGCGTGCTCTGCGGACATCTCCACCGCTCGATTCAGGCCCGCTTTGCTAACACTCTGGCGATTAGCTGCCCCGGCGTTTCCCATCAGGTTAGCTTGGATCTAACGCCAAACGGCCCTTCCAGCTTTCAGCTAGAGCCCCCGGTTACCTGCTGCACCACTGGTCGGCGACTAACGGTATGGTGACTCACCAAGGCTTTATCGACCACTACCCCGGCCCTTTCCCGTTTTACGATGCCAACGGGTTAATTGATTAAGGCGTGGCCATGGGAGAAAGCGACTCGTTGTTGACCTTTGCCAGCTCCCAGGCCTGCACTATCTGCTTTTTCTCTAACCCCCAGCGATAACCACCGAGGGCACCGCTTTGTTGAATCACCCGGTGGCAGGGGATCCATAGCGCGATGGGGTTAGCGCCCACCGCATTACCCACTGCACGGGACGACTTAGGCGTGCCCAATGCCTGGGCGATATGCGAGTAGCTCGCCAGTTGACCTTCAGGAATGGTCAGCAGCGCCCGCCAAACCGCTATTTGGAAGTTGGTGCCCGTCACGTGCAGTGACAAAGCGGCAGCGCCCTCGTCGGCTCGGTTAAACAGCCTTTCCACCGCATAGCGGGTGGTCTCGGGGCTATGCTGAAAGGTGCTGCGCGGCCAATCCTTGGCCAGCCTCGCCAGTAACTCCTCCGTGTTAGTCGTATCGACAAACCCCATTCGGCAGATACCGCGGGGAGTTACCGCGACGAAAAGACTGCCTAGAGGCGTTTCATGCACGCCGTAGGCAATCTCCACTCCCTCCCCTTGGCGTTTAAACTCGCCGGGTGTGACCGCCTCTAACTGAACAAAGTGGTCGTAAAGCCTCGATCCACCGCTGAGCCCTAGCGTATGGGCAATATCCAGGAGCGAAGTAGAAGCCTGAATCAGTTGTTTACTGCGCTCTAACGTTAGCGCTTGCAAAAACGTTTAGGGCTAACACCCGCGTAACGACAAAATAGCCGTTGGAAATGGAAAGCGCTTAAATGTACGTGAGCGGCCACGGTTTCCAGGTTGGGCTGCTCCGCCACGTGGGCCACCATATAGGCCATGGCTTTTCGATACGCGCGTAGTCGTTCATTGTGTAGTCTCTGTGCCTTCGTGCTTATTTAACCATCAGCCTAAGCGCTCACAGGCGAGTTGCCGACCCGAATCTTGCTAATGGCATAGCAGACAGCTCAACACTTTTCCGCTAGGGTAATGCCCCGCCTCCACTGACGGTACACGATACGCCCATGCAAGACTTGATCAATGACATTGCAGCAGCCATGGCAAAAGCGGAAGAGCGTGGCAAGGTCGCCGACTATATCCCGGAGCTTGGCCATGTTGACCCGCAGCAGTTTGCTATTTCGCTGGCCACCGTGGATGGCAACGTTTATTCGGCAGGTTGTGCTACTACGCCCTTCTCGATTCAGAGTATCTCGAAAGTATTTACGCTGACCATTGCGCTGGGGCAAGTGGGTGATTCGCTGTGGTCGAAAGTGGGCCGCGAACCCTCGGGTGATCCGTTCAACTCCATCGTTCAGCTAGAGCATGAAAGCGGCAAGCCGCGTAATCCGTTTATCAATGCCGGGGCTATTGCGGTGGTCGATGCGATCATGATGGGCCATGAGCCCAAAGAGACACTGGGCGAGATTCTTAGCTTTGTGCGCTATATCGCCGATGACGACAGCATTTACTTCGACCACGCGGTGGCTGCCTCAGAGATGGCCCACCGCGACCGCAACGCCTCACTGGCGCACTTTATGAAAGCCTTTGGGCATCTACGCCACGATGTCGATAAGGTACTGGGCACCTACTTCCACCAGTGCGCTATCGCCATGAGCTGTAAACAGCTCGCCCATGCCGGGCTGTTTTTGGCTTCCGATGGCATCAATAAACCCAGCGGCATTCGCGTGGTAGCGCCCCAGCGGGCCCGCCGGATCAATTCACTAATGATGATGTGCGGGCACTACGACGCCTCTGGGGAATTCGCCTTCCGCGTTGGCCTGCCCGGCAAAAGCGGCGTGGGTGGCGGCATTCTGGCGATTGCTCCAGGCCACGGTTCTATTGCCGTCTGGTCACCGGGATTAGATAGCTACGGCAACAGTTTATTAGGCACCCAAGCGCTGGAAATGTTTGTGCAGCGTACCGGCTGGTCGGTGTTTGGGCATTAGCAAGGCAACGGCTTAAACAACCACCTCAATTTTGTGCAATACCGCCAACAGCCGCCATTGCAAACTCCTTTCACTAACGAGGAGGATGACAATGAGCGTTTCACTAGCATCGATTGCCTTACCCATGGCCGCATTTGCGCTTGCCGCGTCTATTTCGCCGGGACCGGTCAACATCGTTTGTTTGAGTAGCGGTACGCATTACCCTATCGCTAAAGGGTTTGTGTTTGTCACCGGCGCTACGCTGGGGTTCGTTGCGCTGTTTTTAGCCATTGGTGCGGGGCTTTACTCACTGCTGAGTGTAGCGCCGCTGCTGGAAGTGCTTTTACGCTGGGCAGGTATTATTTTTTTACTCTACCTTAGCTATCAACTGTTGCAGCACGATGGTCGCGTACAGGAAAGAGGCGCCGACAACGCACCGGGGTTTTGGGCAGGCGCCATGATGCAGTGGCTTAACCCCAAAGCGTGGTTGGCGTCTGCCGCCGGCATTGGCGCCTATACCACTGCTAATGAGCCCTATCTGCTATGGCTGTTCGCCAGCCTCTACCTGCCTATTTGCTGGCTATCACTGGCCAGTTGGGTCTATGCAGGCGCTTTTCTGAAACGCTATGTTCATCGTCCTATCATCTTACTAACGATTAACCGCGCACTCGCTATCTGCTTGGCAGCTAGCGCTATTGTCTTACTGATTGAGTAGCGGATAGCGATACTGGTTGGGTGTCGCGGCTACCAGCCGTTTGAATGTTCTTTGGAAGTGCGGCTGGTCATTAAAGCCAGCGTTCAAAGCCGCCTCAACAATAGGTTGCCCTTGTTTTAACGCTTTCTGCCCCATCTGAATTCGCTGATTAATCAGGTAAGCATGGGGCGTTAGTCCAAAGTGCTGCTTGAAGGCGCGAATCAAATGCCCAGCGCTATAGCCGGACTGCTGGCATAGGCGTTCTAGCGATATATCAGCGCTACAGTTGGCACGCAAATAGGCCGCGACCTGTTCTAGCGCACCGGGCGCTTGAGGTAGTGCCGCAGGGGATTCTCGAGCAAGCACTTGCAGCATGGTAGACAAGTACCCAACTAGCGCCGTTTGCTTTTCGCCAATATCGTGTTGTTCGTCCAGCAAACAAGCGGCCATGTCACAGTACCCAGCATACAGCGCTGGCTGGGTAATGACGGCGGTAGCGATATCTTGCCAGTCAGGGGTATTGAGCAGGCCCAATTGATAGCGCAGCTCACTCAGCCACTCGGTATCGACGTAGAGCATCAAATACGCCCAGGGCTGGTTTTCGATGGGGTTGCAGGCATGCACCCAGTGGGGTTCATCATCACGATGTCACCCGCGCTAATCTGATGCGTCGCATCACGATAACAAAAGTGCTTTGACCTGCGGTAACGGCCCCCAGCGACCAATGAGTATGGCTGTGCGGCGCATAGCAAACTTGTCGCGCGTCGCTAATCTTGCGCAGCTCCACATAGGGCATACGCGCATCCCGCCAGAAGATAGGTGACGAAATTGTACTCATGCTCTGCTCGTGTTATTCAAAAATAGTGGAAATAGCAATTGTTCCTGCCACTTGGCTTGGGCTGGACAATAGCACAGCACAAGCACAGTATGGGCCGCTGATAAACGCTATATAAACTAAATTGCATAGGGATATGCAACGCCAAATTCGTCAGGAGGACGCCATGGCCAGTCGTATGAAAAACCCCGACCACCGTGATGCAATTACCCTTTACGCTCGCATGGGTTACGCTTCCCGCGGCATTGTGTATGTATTAGTGGGCGGCCTCGCGGCGCTGGCAGCGTTTGGACAAGGCGGCCAAACAGAAGGCAGCCGCGGCGCCTTAGAGCGCCTGCTCACGGCCCCCTTTGGTAACGTGTTGCTAGGCCTCATTGCCGTTGGCTTGTTGGGTTACGCTATGTGGCGAACTATCCAAGCAGTTAAAGACGCCGACCATCACGGCAACGGCGCCAAAGGTTTAGCAATTCGCGCAGGCTTATTAGCGAGCGCCATTACCCATACGCTGTTGGCATTTTTGCCGCTACACTCATCTTCCAATATGCTGGCTCTTCTGGTGATTCCAGTGGCGGTTCCCAAGGTGTGGCGGGTTGGCTGATGCAGCAGCCTTTCGGGCGCTGGCTGGTAGGCGGGGTTGGCCTCATCATGATTGGCGTAGGCATCGCCCACGCATTTAAAGGTTATAAGGCCAAATTCGACAAACACTTCTCTATGCCGACACAGACGCAACAGTGGGCCTATCCTATCTGTCGTTTCGGCTTGGTGATTCGTGGCGTTGTGTTTGTGATCGTGGGCAGCTTTTTATCATCGCCGCTTATCAAATCGACCCCAATGAAGCAGGCGGTATGGGGAAGTGTTTAGCGCCCTGCGAAGCCAGCCCTTCGGTCAGTGGCTGCTTGCGTTTGTTGCTTTAGGGCTATTCGCATTCGGACTTTACAGCGTGTTAGCGGCTATTTACCGCCGCATTAATCCCGAGATGTAATCCCCATCATGGCCCTAACATCAAAGCGAACTAAACAGTGGTTCGAGCGCATTAACGGCTCCAAGAACATGCTGTGGCTACTCGGAACCCTCTCCTTTCTGGAGACCATTGTTCTGCCCATTCCCATCGAGCTGGTATTGATACCGCTAATGGCCGTTAACAAGCAGCGTATCTGGGCAATTGCCACGGCTACCACGCTGGGCTGCTTGGTGGCGTCAATCGTTGGCTATGGCGTGGGCATGGTGCTTTACCAATCCGTCGGTACCTGGTTTATCGACTTTATGGGGATGGAGCAGAGCTACCAGGCGTTCCAGAGCTTCTTCGACCAGTACGGTTTTGCTGCGATTCTGGCCATTGGCATATTGCCTATCCCTTTTCAGGTGGCGATGATTACCGCCGGGCTGTCTGGCTACCCCATACTGCTTTTCGCCCTGGCGGCGCTCATTGCCCGCGGCTTACGCTATTTCGGTCTGGCTTGGCTGGTTCACCGCTTTGGTCATGACGTGCTGGTGTTGTGGAAACGCCATGCCTTGGTAACCAGTTTGGTAGCCGGGGTCGCTGTACTGGTGGTAGCGCTAGGGCTGCAGGCATTGGCTGGGCGGGTAGTGTAAGCAACTACACCGGGGCTCATTTCTTAAATAGCGTAATCCCGTTCTACCTTGGCAATACGCGTTTTGAAGTGCTGATACCACTGTTGGTGGCCCAACCGCTGCGCCTCTTGATGCTCAGCATGGGCTTTCCAGGCTTTAATAGATGCCAAATCTGCCCAGTAGGAAACCGTCACCCCACTTCATTCCTGGCGGACTCCACGCCCAAAAAACCCGGCTGCTGGGCTGCAAGCTCAACCATTTTGCCGCCATCTCGTCATAGCCATCATCGACCTCTGTGCGGAGAGGTAAAAATAACCGCGTAGTAAGGGGGTTCGGGGGTGTCGGCAATCAGCGGCATTGGTTATCCAGGTTGGTTAAAAGCTTTCGCCAGTGTCACTCGTCAGGTTTATCGGCGTTTTGCGCCGGCGAGACATGCTTAGCCTTCATATCCCTAAAGGCCTCCATGATATCCATCGGTAATGGGAAAACAATCGTCGAAGCGTTCTTGTTGCTCATATCACTCATGGTTTGCAGATAGCGGAGCTGCAGTGCAGCCGAGTTTTCCTGCATTACGTTAGCGGCCTCGACCAGCTTTTTGGAAGCCTGAAGCTCCCCTTCTGCGTGAATCACCTTGGCGCGGCGCTCACGCTCCGCCTCGGCCTGGCGGGCGATGGCGCGGATCATGCTCTCATCCAAGTCTACATGCTTGATTTCAACGTTGGCGACCTTGATACCCCACGCTTCGGTTTGGGTATCGATAATTTCCTGAATATCGTCGTTGAGCTTATCGCGCTCGGAAAGCATCTCATCCAAATCATGCTTACCCAACACAGAACGCAAAGTGGTCTGGGCCAGTTGACTCGTCGCCTGGGTAAAATTCTCGACTTGAATGATCGCCTTTTCTGGATCGACGACGCGGAAATAAAGCACCGCATTCACTTTAACGGTGACGTTATCCTGAGAGATCACGTCCTGTTCCGGTACATCCATGGTGATCACGCGTAGATCCACCACCTCCATCTTCTGAATGGCGGGAATCACAATGACTAACCCAGGCCCTTTCACTGTCTGGTAACGACCAAGAAAGAACACTACGCCGCGTTTATATTCTGGCAGTATGCGGATAGAGGCAGCGATCAACATCACCACCAGCACGACAGGCACTAAGTACGAAATAATCATTGGACACCTCATTTAGCAGTGGGTCGGTTATGTAAGAAAGTGGGCGGCGAGCATTACCGGGTCTTCACATATACCGTCAAGCCTTCAATACCCATTACCACAAGCTTTTCACCTCGTTTGACTGGCGCATCGCTCACTGCGTTCCAGCGCTCACCATGCAGCCTTACATGGCCGCTGGCCTCAAAATCCTCCAGCGCAACCGCGTCTGCGCCGATTAACTGCTCCGCGCCAGTGTGTGCCGGACGACGGCGCAGCGTTGCAAAGCGTGTTAACGTCCATAGCATTAGCCCCCAGACACCAATGCCACACCCCCGATGAGCGGTAGCGAAATGGCAAGATGCTCCGCGTCCATCAGCATTACCGACCCAAGTACAAAAGCAATGATGCCGCCAACCCCCAGCACACCGAAGCTAGGCATAAAAGCCTCGCCCACCATCAACGCCAACCCAACCACCATCAGCGCAAGCCCGGCGTAGTTAATCGGCAGCACCTGAAATGCAAACAGGGCGAGCAGCAGGCAAATCACGCCAATGGTGCCGGGGAACAGGCTGCCGGGACTGGCCAGCTCAAAAACCAGCCCGTAAAAGCCGATGATCATCAAGAAAAAGGCTATGTTGGGATTAGTGATCAGCGATAGCACCTGGGTGCGCCAATCAGGATCGAAGCGCTCAATGGTGAGTCCGGCGGTATCGAGGGTGGCTTCGCCGCTTTCCATGACCACACTCATGCCGTCCATCTGCTCAAGTAGATCGGTGAGGTCGCGTGCCACCACATCGATGACGCTCTGTTCCAGCGCCTCACTGGCAGTGAGGTTGGCCGCATTGCGCACGGCCTCTTCAGCCCAATCGGCATCGCGATTATGGCGTTCCGCCAAGCTGCGGATAAAGCTCACCGCATCTTCCATCACCTTGCGTTCCATGGCGCTGCCCTCGCCATTCGACTCCTCAGCCGAATTATCTTCTTCGCCGTCATCGCTGTCGGGCAACCCGCCGCCCATTTGTACCGGCGTGGCCGAGCCGAGATGGGTAGAGGGCGCCATGGCAGCCACGTGGCTGCCATAAAGTAGATAAGTGCCCGCGCTTGCCGCTCGCGCACCGCTGGGGGAAACGTACATGACGACGGGGATATCAGCATTGAGCATCTCGCGAATCATGTCGCGGGTGGTGTCGACTAACCCGCCTGGGGTATCGAGCTCGACGATGACCACCTCACTACCCTGCTCGTGAGCCTTATCCAGCCCCCGCGAAAAGTAGTCCTTGGTCGCTGGGCCTATGGCGCCTTCAATGTTAAGCACCAGAGCACTGGGAGCCGCACTTTGCGCCATGGCCTGCCACGTAAACGACATGGCAGCCATTAGCAAACCGGCCACCATTAACCAGAGCCAGTGCGATTTAAGAGAAAGGGATTGCATTACCCGCTCCTCGTGTTCAACGCCTTAACGTGCCGTATGGCGCCTAACCATAGCTACATACACAAGGCTATCTACTCAACGTAGCACCCACATAGAGCTTCGTCATGAACAACGTGATGGCAGGGTTCAAGGATAAATAAAGGCCTGAACCAAGGTGGCGATTCTGAAAGCCAGCGATGATGATTACACTATTTTCGAGCAGTCGGTTAATTCAGATAATAACCGCTAACTTTCCACGCTCCCTCCTCAAAATGAGGGGTGATGGTTTCGGTAATCTGCGGCCTGTTTTCAAATTGTGTTTGAAATGTCAAAACCGCGTAGTCGCCTCTTGGCGCCCCTGGCATAGAGGTTTGGCGGACGACGCTTACTCGTCGGCGCGACTGGACAGCGCCAAAATCACGCCGCGCGGCACCAATCGTCCGCTCCAACATGTGTGGGGAAAGCGGCTTTTTAGTAGTGGAGATGACGCTTCCCAGGCCTGCTCATACTGCCCACTATCAATGGCTTCTAGCCACGCCAACGCCGCCGCCTCTGCATCATCTTTATGAGATAGGGCTTGCGTGGATAGCATCAGGAGCAAGGGGACGAATAGTAAGGACAGCATTTTCGGCATGGCGGGTACTCTTGGCATCTAGGATCGAGCAGAGAAGTCTCGATGAACTTAGATATATATCGGTCATCGCCAGGGGTTCTTTAGGGTCACGAGCGGTATTTCGTTTACTATGCGCCCCTACCCTCTTTAGCTCCCACCATTAGACGAACATGTCCTTCAACGCACTCTATACCGACCTCTCTGGCTACTACGATTTAATGTGTAGATATCGACTACCTCGCGCAAAGCAACGCCATTCATAGGCTGCAGCAGATTTTCGGTAACGGCGAAACCACACACTTGGATTTAGCCTGTGGTACCGGCCCCACGTGCGCCATTTCATTGATTTCGGCTATGCCAGTAGCGGGCTGGATATCAACCAACCGATGCTGGATATCGCTGCCATACGGTGCCCGGAAGCCCAGTTCACCTTGCAAAACATGAGCAGCTTCGAGGTGAGCGCGTCCCTCGACCTAATTACCTGCTTTTTATACTCAATCCACTACAATGCTGGTATTGAAGGGTTAAAAATGTGCATTGCCAGTGTGCACCGCGCACTCAAGTCTGGCGGTGTTTTCTGTTTTAACGCTGTCGATAAAGAGAAAATTGATAACGCTCTATTCGTTAAACATAGTGCCAAACAGGGAAGTGATTTATTCACGTTCCGCTCGGGATGGCACTATAGCGGGAAGGGTGAAAAACAGTCGCTCAGGCTCAGCATTGAAAAGACGAACGCTGATGGAACGCAGGTGTGGAACGATGAACACCCTATGGTGGCGGTCAGCTTTGCAGAGTTAGTGGCACTTTTAGAACCTGACTTCGAGGTTCATCTGTTTGAGCACAACTATGAAAAAATCATTCCTGGGATAACACCTCAGGAAACGCTATTTTTGTCTGTGTGAAGCGATAAACCCTGCTTGTAGCTGCGAATCACCCTCTGCCGTGCTGGCCGTTAGAACACATTGGCCCCATGGCCGAAATTGCCCCCTTTGTGACCGGCCAACGCATCGTTGGCTGAATGTGGAAAAGCTAATCTGTAGCCTCACTTCAACACAATGAGATTAGCCATGAGCCAGCCTAATACCGCCTTGCTATTAATTGACGTTCAAGCCTCCTTTCCCGCCCGCGACTACTGGGTAGAATCGCTAGCTCAGGCATGGCGCCCCAAGCAACGTGCAATACTGAACGCCGCCCAGGCAAACAGTATTCCCGTTATCCGCATTCTGCATGAAGAGCCTGGCAGTCAAGGCGCCTTTGACCCTGAAAATGGCCTGATTCGTCCGCTTGATGGCTTTAATGATGAAGTAGCGGTGACCTATCATAAACGTGTCCATAACGCCTTTACCGACACCTCGCTTGAAGGCTGGTTACGGGAGCGAGGTATTGAACGGCTGGCGATTAGCGGTATTCGTACCGAGCAGTGCTGTGAAACCACTGCACGGGTGGCGTCGGATTTAGGCTTTAGCGTCGACTTTATTAGCGATGCTACCCTAACGTTCCCCATGACGCGCCAGGGTGTCACCTGGTCAGCGGATGATATTAAGGCGCGCACCGAACTGGTACTTGAAGGCCGTTTTGCGCGTATTATCAGTAGCCAAGACATGATCAACGAATGGCAAAGCACGCGTGAGTGAAGAGCAACCACATAGCCAACCGCCATCCCCAAGAGCCACCACTTTGCGGGTGGCGGTACTGATGATGCCCGGCCAGGTGCCGCTTGATTTGATTGGCCCACTACAGGTTTTGCAGTGCGCCGATCGGCTCTCGATAGACGTCCAGGTGCACTATATCGGCCCCAAAGCGGCCATGCAGTGGTTAGGGCCGCTAACCCTTAGCGGCATCGATCCCTTGCCAGAACAGCTCCACCGTCACGATTTACTGCTGATTCCGGGGCAGTATCGCAATAGTCTTGAGCCAATGGCACAACAAGAGTGTGTTGCTTGGCTTAAGGCGAATGCCCACTGTGCGGATACGCTAATGACCGTTTGCTCCGGCACGCTATTACTGGCGGACGCTGGCCTGTTAGAGGGGCGACGCTGTACCACCCACCACACGCTAATCGAGCAGTTGCAATCCAAAGCCCCACAAGCAAGGGTACAAAGTGATTGTATCTTTACCGAGGACGGGCGCTACTTAACCAGCGCGGGGATCTCAACCGGGATCGATACCATGCTTTACTGGCTGACCCGTGCTTGCGGCCATTCACTGGCCTTGGCGGTAGCGCGGGAAATGGTGCTGTATCTTCGCCGCAGCGGCCAGGAGCCTCAACTGGGCGCCTGGCTTGAGGGCCGCAATCATGTGGATGAACGGCTGCATCGCGTTCAAGATGCCATCTGCGCCGCGCCCTCTCAAAGGTGGCCTATTGAAACGCTGGCAGCTCAGGCCGCCATGAGCGAACGCCATTTCCGGCGCCAGTTCAAAAGCCTCACCGGCATGCTGGTGGGCGACTATATTATGGGGTTACGCCTGCAGCGAGCCAAAGCGTTAATGACCGAAACGACCTGGACGCTAGCGCGCATCGCCGAAGCCTCCGGGTTCGGGGATGAGCGCCAGCTAAGGCGCAGTTGGGCTCGCCAGGAAAAAGCGCCGCCTAGCGTGTGGCGGCGGGCCTGCTCCCAAAAACTGCTTGATTGAGGCAATAAGAGCTACTATTGGTAAAACCTATCGCTGATTGACGCCATGACCGACCTTATTCTGCCAAGCAACGCTAACTATCTAAACTTCCGGCATCGCCTGCCTGATAAGCGATTAACGCCTTGGGTGCAATGCCTTTGGTCAATGGGAGCTTCAGGTCACCCCAATGAACCCAGAACCGAAAAGTTCTACCCCGATGCCGGGGCTAGTCTTAGCATTAAGCTCTCCAGCTCCCGCCCCGTCATCACGCTCTGTTTTAACAGGCGCACGTTAATAGAGACACTCGACACAACCACACCCTGTTTGGGTATTCGCTTTAAAGCGGCAGGCGCCCACAGCTTGCTGGGCTTACTACCCGAAGCATTCGCAGATACCTACCATCGCGTGGATAACGAGCTTGAAGAACTAAGTTTGCAAAAATTGAGGTTGCAAGGATTAATGCCCGTGGTAGAGCGCCTCTACCAGTTAGACTCACAACAGGGATTACGCCTGCTGGAAACATGGCTGTTAGATCGACTAAAGAGCCAGCTACCTACCACCAGCCGTATCACGACGATTGTTCAAGCCATTGGGGAGCTACAGCTTCCACCCCAACAGTTAGGTACCACGCTAGGGTTTACCAGACGTACCCTGGAACGCAAATTAAAACGCGAGGTGGGCGTTACCCCAGGCCAATTAGTCGCCTATGCCAGGCTAAACCGGGCCCGCCACGGGCTGCTTGCAACCACACTGCCTCTAGCGGAAATAGCGCTACAATGCGGCTACTATGACCAAGCTCACTTCACCCACGCCTTCCAATCCCTTGCCTATGAAACACCCGCCGCCTACCGCAAACGCAAACTGTCGCAAATTTACAAGGCGTAAAAAAACCTCGACGTTAAGCTGAGCTCTCAACTTACTCATCGAGGTCACTCACATGTCTACTCGTATTTCTCAACAGTCAGTGTATCGCCTTGTACCACGCCTAGCTAAGCACCTGACCGCATTAGGCAATGTTGCTTCAGACTCAACGGTTAATCGCTCGATCATTCACTTAGTAAACCTGCGTGTTTCGCAAATAAACCACTGCTGTTTTTGTCAGCACATGCATTCGCAAGAAGCCAGAGACGACGGCGAGCACCAGGTTCGCCTGGACGTATTGCCTGCTTGGCGTGAAGCCCCTGCTTCAGCACACAAGAGCGCGCCGCGCTCGCCTGGGCCGAAAGCACTAACCCATGTCAGCCAGCAAGCGGTGAGTGACAGCGACTATCAAAACGCACTAGATGCGTTCGGTGAGCAAGGGCTAATTGACCTCACCGCCATCATTGTTCAAATCAACAGCTGGAATCGGATATCGGTGGGCTTTCAATTTTCACCCGACATCACTATTTAAGCCCGGTGAAGCAATTGAAATTAATATTGCAGATAAGGAAATAAAATGAACAGTGAGACAACGCAGTGTCAACAACTACCTAACCTACTCGGTCTCTTATCAAGCTTATTTTTCTTCTTTGGCAGTCTTTTATTTCTTCCCGCTTTTGCGAGCTATGCCACCGTCGGCGTATGGTGTTTTGTCATGGGCTCGCTGATCATGTTTATTATTTACGTAATAAGCATGAAAAGTACGGGTGAGAAGCGTGCTTAATTAATTCAACACTGCACGTTGATATAGCCGCTGGGTTTTAGCTACCTAGCGGCTTACTGGCTGTAATGCCTTTCAACGTTGGCTGAGACCTTTCCCCAGGCGGAAGCTTTCACTCTAGCCTGATGCAACACAAAAGATTCTCGATTAACAAACTCCTCATACACATCGAATCGATAGGGGTTTGTAGCGCATTGAACAACCTCAAAACGAGGCAGCCTGGCTCAGCCATGGTTAACCGCATATGGGTGATGAGTTCTGCTTTAACGGCGTTCAGATCCTGCTCGGGCACGATGATAAACCCTTTCAGTATTACCTTTGGCATTGAATTATCCTCGACACATAATCCGCCACCAGGGCCGATAATGTGGCTCCAACAACACTCTGTAGACGGGTTTGATGGCCTTGTCATCAGATATAATTTACTGCATGATTTTGACATTGCCGTTTCACAAGGCTGAGTGAAAAATGAATACAGCGCAACTCGAAACTATCACGAGCGAAGCAATGACCCTATCGGAGAGGGAACGGGCCAAACTCGCTCATGATTTGGTTGCAAGCTTGGACGGTATGGCTGAAATCAGTGTATCGGAAGCCTGGGACGATGAGATATGTCGCAGAATCAATAATCTGGAATCTGGCAAAACTGAGTCGTTAGAAGTCAGCGAAGCCCTTGAACGTGCCCGAGCTCGGATAAGGAACTAATTTTGAGGGTGAAGGTAAGCCCAGAGGCTACTGAAGAACTGATGGAAGCCGCAGCTTGGTATGAACTCGAATCGCCTGGGCTAGGCGAGCAACTTATTGATACCTTTGAACGAGCTACCATAAAGCTAAGCGCACCAAACCCACCAGTCGTTCCTGTACTAGGTCAAGCAAGCAAACTTGGCGCAAAACGTTTGATCCTTCAACAGTTTCCTTTTTCCCTTGTGACTGTGGTCAATAACCAAACAATTACCATTGTTGCCTTCGCCCATCATTCGAGAAAGCCGGGCTACTGGCATAATCGAGTCAGTTGACGGTCTCCAACTCTAGGGGCTACTCATCGTGCAATTGTCGCGTTCATGCCATTAGTATGAAATGCGTCCCACTGATGCTGATTTAACCGATACAACCTCACTGGGCGGCCATGGAAATCATGGATGCCGAACGTAGAAAAACCCTGCTTTTGCTGCAACCTTAAGCGACGCCACATTCTCAGGCTCAATAATAGCAACCACTGAAGATAGCTGCTTTTGATTAAATGTATCATGGAGCACCGCTTGCACTGCCTCAGATGCAAGTCCTTTGCCCCAGTACCGTTTGGCCAGCCGGTAGCCTAGACCAATCTCCTCAACACCATTTACCTCTTCGGGGCTAACACCACAAAAGCCGACAAGCTTGCCGGAACCCTTCTCTACTAACGCCCACGGCCCGATACTGTGAGTGGCATAGCTCTCCAAGCACCATTCAATAAACCGCCGCGTCGCCGCTTCATCGCAAACGCCTCGGATCGAGTACTTCATCACTTCAGGATCGCTGAGAATAGTGGTCAACTCAGACACATCATCCAGGGATAATGTCCGTATAAACAACCTTTCCGTTTCGCAAATTTGCACCATTTCCTCCTTGCTGATGATGCTCTGGGTACGTGCTAACTCCGACCACCATTGATTGTCGGGAGGATTACCGTATTTACGACCAATCTAGGCCAGGTTTGCAGCCACTGCTTGTTGCATAGGCGGGCTTCAAAATCCGCTCGTTTTGGCCGCTTTGGGTTTAGTGTAATGCTCAAATCAAACAGTGGCTTAACACCAAAGGGAGCTACAATAATGACTTCTCCATCAGCAGCCATTGAAGCACCTACGGCCGTCTCTACTTCAACCCAAAAACTCATGGCATCTTCCGTTGAGGTATACGGGCGATCCCTATTTCGCTCGTGCATTCTCGCCTGATTCTTTACCGACCAAGGGAGCTTCGAAGCGGCCCTTAACTCGTCTTCAATTTCCCGATCACGAGAATCGCTCATATCTTGCTGATCGAAGTAAATTAAATCAATGTCGTTTAGCAGCGTACTCGATGAAAAGTCGTGTAGCTTGTCCCACACCAAATTTCTAACGAATCCAGCGGCGAGGCACCAACCCGGCAGTTTCTGAGCAGCCGCTATAGTAAGCGCCTCCATCCGCACCGGATCGTTCGTCACCCAACGTTTGATCACCGCTTCATGATCCATCTGAATGCCTTACTTGTATGGCTGTCTTTAGCTATGAAGCTGCGGAGAACCAACCAAACCATCAAATTACGCCTTCCTTACTCCCCTGCTACCGATCAGATTCATGGTTGATACCATCGCTAACCGGCAAATCGTCCAAGTCAAAGGGATTAACACCTTCCAAACATCCGACATTAAATCCATACACATTAGGGTTCGAACGTGTTTGATGGTGGGTGTAGATACCGCAGTTCGAGCAGAAGTAGTGCTTTGCGACGCCCGAATTGAACTGGTATAGCTTTAAATGCTCAGCACCGCGGAGAATATGAAGACCGCTCAATGGTACATAGGCCATGACAGCGCCTTTGCGCCTGCAAATAGAGCAGTTACACCGTTTCGGGTCGACAAGTCCTTCAGGCAAATCAAGTTCGAGCTCCACTAGGCCACAGTGACACGTCGCCCTGTGCTTAGGTGGAATTTTCACCCTGCCTACTTGCTTGTTCACAAACCTTCTCTCCTGTGCCGATCCTCGCTGGGCTTTATCGGCCTCAACGTTTGATAAAAGCAGCTACAAGCAGTGGGGGCAGCTCAATGAAGAGGTTAAGCGTGGCGATGGTGTGGCGAAGAAGCTGAAAATTCAACGATGGCTCCAATTCTTTTGATCTCGCTGAAGCCAAAGTTATGAACTCAGGACTCAGTGCTTGAGCTAGAAGCAGCCTGATTTGGCCGCAACTGTAGCTGGATACCGAGCAAAAATTGCGCAGCACCTGATCTTTGCACTCGCGATAATTCTTATGGCTAGGCTTGCGGAAAAACGCACTTAATTCATGGTTACTTAGGTTGAAGCCAGCCAGTTCAAACGCTGCCAAAATATCGTCAGCCTTTAGATTCAGCGCGATGCGTAGCTTCTGGAACACCATGTTGTTGTTCAACTGCGATTCTGGCACGGGCTGCGGGCCTTCACGCTTGCCACGCTTAAAGCTAATAAAGCCGTTCAAAAACGCCGCCAGCTCTCGGTTCTTCATCGTCACAAAGGCGTCATCATCATCTTTTTTCAGCCAGGCAGTGACCTGCTCTTGAGCCACACTGACCTCTGCCAAGGCGAAGATATCCACAATGGTGCTGTCTTTTAAGTCGAAGGTGTAACGTATGCGGCGAAAAATATCGTTATTGGTCAAAATAGTGTCCCTAGTCTTAGGCAAACCCAGCACAATGAGGCTTTATGTGCATCTGCGTCTATCGTGTATAGTCGGAAAATCAGTAACGTACTAGGCCTATCCTAGCCTAGCCAGCCGTCAGCTTCTCAAGCAGTTCATCAATTTCTTCTTTAAGCTCGCCATCTTCAATCTTGTTGGCGGTGATTTGGGCATTTTAAGATTGCTGATCGCCGCGTCGGTCTGACCTAGCTCAACTTGCAGCTTTGCCATAGAGAACGCTATCGATGACATGTGGTCTGTAGAATTAATCGCGACGGCTTTCTCAAAGGCTTTTTCGTAAACAGCCAGCGCCTCATCAAGCTCTTCAGTAAAATCAGCCAGGGTTTCCCACTGTTCTGGGTGATCTTTATCGCTATTTTCGTTCTCGGTGCAAATAGCTTCCAACTGCGCATAGAGCGCATCGAAAGCCTCTCTATCCTCTTTATCGGCAGCCTTCATAAGCTTTTCCGCAAGCTCGTAAACCGCCTTGTATATTTTGGTATTAATCATTAATAACAGCCTTTTACCTACTGAAAATAAACAATAAAAATTAATAAATAAGCCAGCACATTTACTTATTTGGCGATATACGATTTTTGACTCTTTGCCATCAGGCCGCTAAGCGACTGAAAGGGAGATATCGAGCTCTGCTTGAAGCATCTTCCCAGCAAGGCCATGCCATTATAGCCCAGGATCATGTCCTTTCGGATGGTCATTTTTCCTCTTTCGTTATCGGTGTCCGCAGTGAATCGCCTGATGGAAAGATTATGACGCAGGCTAGCCCAACAAAGGCCCGACCAGACGCTGTTTCTGTACTTGGATCGCTTCTGTCAGACAGCCAACTCCAGGTGAGAACGAGCAGCGCTAAATATGTTAACCAAGGCATCAACGCGTTAGATGCAGGCCGCTTTCAGTTCATGCATGTCCATCCCCGGCCTAGCGCTGAATCCTGTAGCCGTGGCCCGGCGCCTCCATCCACTTGGAATCAGTTCTTAACCAATTTTTGACTACTTCTCAGTGATCCACTTAACACACAGGCGTTTATAAGCTTGTATCTACTTCCTTCAATCCTAAAAGCACTGCCGCTCCAATCAAAAAACGAACCAGATAGTTTACCTAAGTGCTGGCGTGCGGATGACTTTAACTTCGTGCTGATCCAGGCAGCTAACCTACCGTAAGAAAACAGAAACATCGCATCCATGATCAAGTACGTAGCGCTCAATATCGCAAACTGGCTCAAGAGAGGTGCTGCTGGATTGATGAATTGGGGAAAAAGAGCGGCGAAAAGACAACAGCCTTGGGGTTTGCAGCCGAGGTGATAAAGCCTTGCCAATACAAGCTTCGGCCTGATCTAATTTGCCTATCCATATTGGCAGTGTTGGCTTTTTTGAAGAAAATCAACCGCAAACCTAAGTATGACAAGTATGCCACCCCAGCCCATTTCACCACGATAAAGAAATCGCTTGATGTCTGCACAATGCTAACCAAGCCGATGGATGCAACGATCATCTGTAAGAAATTAGCACTCAGATCACCAGCAGCTGTAAATAGCGATTTTTGGAAGCCATTTGTAATGCTGTTAGAGAGCATCAAAAGCTGGCTGGGCCCGGGAGTGCTCATCAAGATAAATACCGTGCTGATATACAAGAGCCAGATTTCTGTTCCCATAAAACCACCTCTCTTGCCTATTCCAGCTTATAGCGACCACGTAAACATGACGACGATCACCAACTAATTACCTGAAGTTGATGCCCCAGTGTTACCAGATCGCTTCCTCACTACAGACTAAACTCATTTCCGCTGTAATGCCTGTTTAAGCGACTCCAGACTATCTGGGCCACCGGCCAGCCGAACGCAGCTATTGGATTCTTGCGCCCACAAGGCGGATGAAGAAAAATGGAGATGCACAGCCACTTGAGCAACCGCCATCTCATCCAGCAAACCGGCTGGAACCCATATTAAATCGGTGTCTCTCAACCTGTTGGGCACCGGGCTACCGCAGCCTGAACAGAAGTCACTCCGATAGCCGGTTGGCTTTTGAAAAGAGCAGATGTTCGACTGACCTGAAATCCAGTGAAAGCACTTGCCTTCCACAAAAGTGGCAGCGTTAGCGTTAGACCCAGTCGCTTTGCGACACAAGGAGCAGTGACACTGGTAGAGGTTTGGTAACTCACCCTCAATTTCAAACATCACCGCTCCACAGAGACACTCACCTTTCATCGAACACTCCTGGGAATACAATACCAAGCCAAACCCGCTGATTCGCCGCTGTTAACCGTAATACTCCATAACCAACTCTAGATGACCAGTTCGTTCATCAATCTGCTCCCCCAATGAAATAAATCCATGCTTCTTATAAAAATGGATACTTGGATCGTTCTCACGGTAGACCGTCAATTGCAAACACTCCCTTCTGCTCTTAGCATCATCAATCAGCGCTGTGCCCACGCCCTTACCCTGCAAGCTTGGCGCCACAAAAACAGCAGCCAACGTATTTTCATACAGGCTATAAAACCCAGCTATTTGAGCCCCAGACTCAAATACAAAGGTCTCCGAGGCGGGGATAGACATCACGCATTTCGCTAACTTTCGACTTCCAAAATGCTGATTCGATAAAGGCATGTGCTTTAACCGATGCTGAAAGCCAGATATCCAAAATCTGATCCATATCCGCTTCCAGATATTGGCGAATCATCAAGATATTCCTTACTGATGGTCAACTGAGCCAAAGGCACTATTGAGAATCGTTTGATAAGTATTTTCTCTCCAGTACAGAGCGAAGCAAATCAGGAATCCAATCAGGTTTTGAAGAGAGGCTTCGTTTTCGAGTAGCTCGTCCAAGCTCCACCATTTCCACGTTTGAATCGTACTCTTTTCCTCATCAGTCCACTTTGCAGCAAATACCTCTCTGTTGGCAGGCCATTTAACCAAGAAGTACTTCTCAAGCCAACGTGCTGGCACCGACCGTGCAACGGCATAGACGTCATCTCGTTCTCTTAACATTTCATCGACGTCCTGTATTAAGCCTGTTTCCTCATATAACTCGCGTTTCGCGGCCTCGACGTAGCTCTCACTTGGCTTCAGTTCACCGCCAACGGTTGCCCAAAATGGCGCCTGATGCTCATCTTTATATAAAAACAGTAGCAAGCGCCCATTTTCATCAATAATCATTAAGCGCGATGATTTTCTTGTCTCCACTTTTAGCACTCCATTCCTTCTTTCAATATTCATCAGATCTAGGAAGAGACATACTAAAGCTAAGTCATCCAAGTCTATGGCGACTCCCCACTGTTAAAAACTTCTTAATCACCAAGGTTCGCTTTGTAAAACTACCTCTCCAACTGGGGCCAAGTCACCACGATGCATAAACTCGAAGGTAGAAAGCACTTTCTCACCTTGCTGCAGAAAATAAACGGCACCAGAATGCCGCTGATAACCATGTCTTGCGTAATAAGAAACTAGCCGAGACGGGCAAAAAGAGTAAATACTTCAGCTCCAAAATGGTTGCTCGCTTGATGATGAACTTCGTTAAACAGTAGAGCTGGAATGCCTTGCCCCTGATATTCTGGCCTCACAACAACCTCGCCAATACCAATCACTAAACGAGGCACAGCATCGATGAGGACTTCAAAGCTATCAAAGCCAATGTGGCCAATAGGATTCTTCTCCTCGGAGTAGACGATGCTATGCCAAGAAACAGGCGACCACTCTTTACCACGCCCCTCTTCAGGAAAAACTTGCTCCTTCCACTGGGTTAAGTAGTGCCACTCACCTTCCAATATTCCTTTTTGGTTTCAATTCTCACTGAAAGCTCCTGTGGTTTTACTGCTAACGCTTTATATTATATTGTTCTAATTAAAAGTACATCTACCCCATTCATCTAATAAGCAGTCTACCGAATGAGCGGCAAGTCCAGCCTACGTACCCAGCTGTCCTGTTTTCCCAAGGCTGCTTTGACCACAGTTCACCGGTGACAACGGCGTCAAGGTTATCGGCCACATAAGCAAAATGAGCCAGCCAATTCTGTGGCCTTTCAGATCACGGCTCTCCCCTTCGCCATGATCGCTTAGCGCCATGCACAGGTGAACTTGGGTGCTAGCTACTAACAGAGGATTCGGCTACGAAGGTGGGTACTGCGGCTCCCTAAGTGTCCGAACTTTCAACCGTTAAACCGATTTCCTGTCCATACGAAATTTCTAAAACATGGCCATCTGGATCATTTATAAAGGCCCAATAGCCTACCGGATAGCCGCTATCCGTCGCTTCCCGGGACAATATGCCTTCGCGCCTAGCTTGGTCACATAAATCATCTACTTCACGCTTGCTTTTACAACCAACACCCAGGTGGGCAAAAGGCCCTAATATAGGAACCGGATTACTGTTTTGTACTAGCACTAATACAAATGGGCGTGATTTATCCGACAACCAAACGACCCGCTTATCAATTTCCTTATCTGTTCGCTCATGAATGACAGACATGTGGGCGTAGCGCTGATAAAAATCAATACTCTGATCTAAGTTACTTGCTGATAATGCGATATGCGTAAAGCCGACATCTATTTTCATTGTCAAACCCCAAATTTTTAGTTTTTACAAAAGAGGCTTCCTGGCTCGTTATGGTTTAAATACCCCTGCTTATCAAGAGCATGCAGTGCTGACTTGACTAGTAACACTGCTAGTTGCCTACCTCTCCTACGTTGCTGTTTACTGCGTATCGCGGTTTAAATTCCGTTCAGCCGGTATATCGCTCAAATACTCGACAAACTCCACTTCAAACCCGGCCGGATCGACAAAGTAGACATTTTTGCGAAACGGCTCTGTTGCGCCAGGCTTGGCAATGGCATAACCGGCGTTATTTAATCTGGCCACAACGGCATCAAGGTTATCGGTCACGTAAGCAAAATGGGCCAGCCCAACGCTATGACCTTTCAGATCACGGTTCTCCCCTTCACCATGATCGCTTAACGCCAGGTAGTGATCATCGTCTCCAAAGTGCACCCACTTGCGTGGCTTGCCATACCACTCGCCACGGCCTTCATCCCGCACCCGCCAATGCGGGAATACGGCGCGGTAAAAATCCAGCATGGCATCCATATCATCAACCACCAGATTCACGTGTTCCAAGTACATAAGAGTCTCCTTGCGTTAAGTGAAATGGCAGGATAAAACCTCAACTTCACTTGAGGTAAAGTGTTTTTGGGAAAAAATGGCAAAAAGATTCAGGGGTGGTGATGGCAGAGGCTATTTGGAGTGTTGGCAAGGTCGCTAAGTTGTGTCTCTCAGGATAAGGCGGCTTATGACAGCGCAGAGCAGCAATGAAGGAATTAACGGCGCCTGTCAGCGATTGAGACTGGGTGGAATATCCCAAAGCTGAATCTCGATATAAAGCTCGAAATCGGTTTCCCAGTAACGCTCATAAGGTACCAAGTGATCATTAGCAGGAGTTCCGAACCGTGCAACAAGCTCGCTCAATTCGCTAAGTAGAAATACCTGATTGTAGTAAGGCTTGTCGTTTCGGTTTAGCGCAATAAAGCTATCCGGGTAGGTCAAAGACGTCACTTCAGGATCAAGCTCCGAGAGTGGGATTTTCAGCTCACGTTGCTGAGCGTTCAGATCACGAAACCACGAGGAGTCTCCCAGCACCAGATAAAAGGATGACGGCGGCGAGGCTTCCCTCCTCGCGCAATAAAGAGCTCGCGCAGCCGAGCTTCAACCTCACGCCGAACGCCAATGTAGTTTTTACCATAGCGCCGCCGGTAACCAGGATCACGCTGATGGCGAGTCAGGAGATCTAGGAACACTGGATCCTCAGAGCCTGCAGGAAGCTCTGAGAGACTCCGAAACGGGCCAGTCTCAGGTAAGTAGTAGTGGGTAGCGAAGCCTGGAATTTTCATCACTATGCCGCGCTTCGCTCAAGTACGATCTCCCACAGCGCTTTCGGTTTGACATATTTGCTGGTGACATAGTGCTCCATTGAGAGCTTGTTCCAACCGTTGTCGAACAGTAATTCAACAGAGGCTTTATCGAAGAAGCGCTTAGGGTTGCCCTCTACAAGAAACAAGTTCGGTTCGAGCTCTGCATGACCACTAGCCCCAAAATTATGATCCTGTGTGGAGTTGAGACGGCAGAGTAGAATCCCCCCGGGTCGTAATGCGGCATGAATCCGCTTAACGATGGCTTGCGTTTCGTCCCAAGCGAAGTAGTGTAGCGATAGGCTTGCCACAATGGCGCCCACCTCACGAATCTGCTCAGGGAATGGTTCACGAATATCTCTGCACTGAACCGTAGCAGACGGAACTCTGACGCTGGTGACACCCACTGCCGTACGAGACAGATCAAAAGCGAAGACGCTAAGTCCGGCGCTGGCCAGTATGGCCGTGTCATCACCGTGCCCACAGCCAATCTCAAGGACAGCATCTGTGCCAGCGCGTTCGCGCAATAGCGGCAACCAACGATTGAGCCAAGGGTCGGTGATCATTGAGTTTGAGACTCCTTACGTCATCATGATGGATTGCCGCGCCCACTTCCTCATATATGAAGGGGGAGCCGATCACTCGCCAGTCTGCCATATAGCGCGGAATCCGAGACAACGCCGTCGATTTCCCACCGCTGTCTTAACAGCCCCTCTTGAGAAAAACCAAGCTTTTCTAATGCTCTCGCTGAGGAGTAATTATTGGGATCGATCTCAGCCTCGATTCGACGCAGCCCCAAAGATTTAAACCCATACTGAATTAATGCTTCCCCGGCTTCACCAATATAGCCCTTCCCCCAACAGGATCGGCTTAAGCCAAAGCCGATCTCCGCACGCTTGGATCCTTTGTCATAACTGAACAGCATACATTTCCCAGCCAACTCACCTGTAGACCTGGCATATATGCCGAGCACCAGTGACTCCTGACGTAGCATCGAATCGTTGCTGGCACTTATAAAGTTGTAAGCATCTTGAACTCCCGCCCAAGGTGCTGTATTCCAATATTTCATCACCTCAGGGTCAGAGAATATTGCTAGTAAGCTCACCGCATCATCGGCTTCTAAAGGCCTTAGTGTTAATCGCTCGGTTTCAATAACTGGGGAAAAGAGCTCTTTTGACATCTCAACCTCCATGTTCAACATGCTTAATTAATCATTAATCTGGTGTACGAAGCCAGCCTCATCTCTAACGCCAACTCGGTTGCCATCAGGGTCACTGATATTGATGGTTCTGCCCCAAGGGTTTTGGGTAATGGTAGCTTGAATGCCCCAGGATCTAATTTCCATCAGTGCTTCCTCCAAGTCATCAACGTTGAATCGCAATTTAAAGCTACCTTCTTCAGCCGATTTGACGCCGCTCTTTGCTTTGCCGCCCTGCTCCACCATCAAATAACCATGGCCGATCTCAAGACAAGTCAGCTTAAAACCATCGTCCTCTCTCGAATAGCTGACGCAAACCAAATAGATCTCGGTAGAAAGCGACGCACTCCGCGTAGTGCTCCGTGTTCAGGATTATCCCATAGCGGGCTACATTCGAGTTCATCCATTCTCCTATTGCTTAACGCCGCCCAGCAAACGCGGCTACGAAATTCTTTAGCCGTTGGGTATTGCGAAACCACTCCTTCAAGAAAATCGGCTCCAGCGAGGAAAGGCTGCGCGATTGAAATTCAACAGGGCATCCATATCAGCAACCGCCAGATTAACGTGTTCCAAGTAAATAAGAGTCCCCTTACGTTAAGTAAGGTGGCAGGATAAAACCTCAACCTCTCTTGAGATAAAGCGTTTTTTAGGAAAAAATGGCAAAAAAGATTCAGGGGTGAGTGATGGCAGAGGCTATTTGGAGTGTTGGCAAGGTCGCCAAGCGTTGCGGTATTAAGGTCAGTACCCTGCACTTTTACGAGCAGCAAGGGCTGATCCACAGCTGGCGCAATGCCGGCAATCAGCGCCGCTATAAGCCAGAGGTGCTCAGGCGGATTTCAGTGATCAAAGCCGCGCAAAAAGTTGGCGTTAGCCTGGAAGAGATTAAGCAGGCCTTTGAATCACTGCCCAATAACCGCACCCCGACGGTTGAGGACTGGCAGCAGCTTTCAAAAACTGGCAGCAGATGCTCGATGGCCGTATTGCTTACCTGCAAAAGCTGCGTAATAACCTG
This sequence comes from Vreelandella olivaria, assembly GCA_004295565.1. Classification (GTDB taxonomy): domain Bacteria; phylum Pseudomonadota; class Gammaproteobacteria; order Pseudomonadales; family Halomonadaceae; genus Vreelandella; species Vreelandella olivaria. Next base: position 2,735,617 of record AP019416.1, read on the forward strand.
GCGGGCTGTATAGGCTGTGGCTGCCTGAGCATGACCAGTTGCCCACTCTATAACCCCGACGATAAACTGGCTGAATCAGGTAGCGGCCCGGTGCTTCTGGATCAGGCAGAACAGAAGGCAAGAGCCCAGCAAGAACCAAACGCCAGCGCCTAGTCCTTAACAGTCGCCCTCAAGAACAGCTATCAAGCCTTAATCGACACGAATGAACCACTTGGGTTTGATACGCCCAAAATCGCGACGGGTGTTGGTTTTCAAGGCTTTCTTGGAATCCAGCACTAGCGTATCCGCTTCATTTCGAACAAACACCACCCAATGCCAGAAAGGTCTGCCCTGCTCTATGCGCCATTTAATCGCCAACAGCGCCTTATCTGGCAGGCTCTCCCAAGAGTCGAATGGTGTCTCTGTGGATGCAGCCGTGATACCCAACGCACGTAATAGCTTACGGACATACTCAGTGTCTGACCAAAGCGCGGTGTCTTCGGCATAGATACCCAAGGCGTTTGCTGTCTCTTTGGCCTGAGCATAGGTAATGCCCGCAAGCGCCGCGCATGCCGCAATACCGCAGCCGGATATTTCTTCTTGAATGACGGGGTTCATTTGGTTGCCAGTGCTCCGTTTGACCACTACTTAACTGCCTTCATCCGATTACGCCCAACTTCCTTGATAGCCGATATATCAAGCGGCTTGGGTTCACTTGAATCGCCCTCAACAAGCGCTTTCCTCAACGTGGTAAGACGCTCTTGGGCCTGCTGATCGCGCCGGATAAGATAGCGGATATACTCGCTGTCATTGCCGAATCGCCCGCTTTCAACCTGACATTTCATCCAGCTGTCTTGTTGCTCAGTCAAGGTGATGGTTTTCAGATACATACTCATAGCGGAGCTCCAAACGCAGCGGCAGTATGGCAATATCATACTGTATGTTTTGCTGAATCAATCCCACCTTTTTGTCGCGCAGCAGCAATCGAAGCCATCATGCGTCACGACCGGAATATCGACTCCACGCGCTGTCGCATAAATTTGAGCATTAAAGCGGGAAGTTTGGTTTAGCTTGACTCATTCCCCCATCAACTAAAACACTTCCCGCTGTTTTCTTAAGCAAATACGCATTTTCGATGGTGACTGAATTTCTACAAAATGAGCCCTTTACTCTCCATACCAACACGCCCCAGCACCTGCGCTAACACTTTGCCAAATATGGGCAGCTTTCTAGTGAACCGGAGCAGATAAGCTGCCCTCTTTGATTTGCTTGGCGTGGTATGCATCTACGGCTCAATGCGAATTGGAGTTCCGTTTGGCACCGCGTGCCAAATCTCTTCCATCTCGACATTAGTAACCGCGATGCAGCCATCGGTCCAGTCCCAACGTTGGACTAGGCGACCCAACCAGCCAAATCCGTTCCTCTGGCCGTGGATCATGATCATCCCCCCAGGCGAAACGCCACGCGCTTCCGCCTGCGCGCGATCATCCTCGTTTGGGTATGAGACATGAAGAGACAGATGAGCCATGCTGTTTGGGTTTCTCCAGTCGAGTACATAGTCGCCTTCCGGTGTCCGTTGATCACCTTCTTCCTGTTTATGTCCGGCCGGGTTACCCCCGAGTGCAATCCCGTATTCACGGTATGGCTCCCCATCCCTTAATAGATAAAGTTTCCGCTCTTCCTTGACCACCAATACCGACTCTGCCTGTGGAAGCTCTTCAGCAAGCAACGCTGGCAAGCGGGAATCTGCAAAGTAGACACCCACCCCAAGCGCCAGAACAAGGAACAGGATTGCTAGAAGTCTATATCGCACTTTAACCGCCTTTTGGTATAACGCTGTGCGTATTCGCACGAACTTATGGGCGTCGCAGGAACCATAGGCCCCGAATGCCGCATCTCGTTAGATTCGTACTAATGATGCCCGTGCATCATTAGCACCTTGACTGTCTTCCACTGAACCGCTTCGTTCGCAATAGTGATACGCTGCACTTGAGCTGCTTAGTGAACCGAAAGCTCTTCAAGGCTTAGATGAGTTTAGGCTGTACGGCGATAGCCAAACCACTGAAAATCCCTATTTATATTGAATTAAATACATTATTCTACTTCATAACAAGATTCCCCATTCTTCATCATGAAGCTAGTTGCACAATTCGAGCAACGAACAGCTGCTTTTACTTTATACTGCCTCATCTTTTATTTTCGACACACCTTACGACGATCTGTCAGGGCGCCTTATGCCATTTGCAAAACTAGGATTATCCACTCCTCTTGTTCAAGCGATTACCGAACTGGGTTACAAAACGCCAACGCCCATCCAGGAACAAGCGATTCCTGCCATTCTTTCGGGTAACGATTTAATCGCCACCGCACAAACAGGTACAGGCAAAACTGCTGCCTTTGTGCTGCCGCTGCTAGAACGCTTCAGCAACGCAGGAACGTTACGTGGCAAACGCATACGTGCGCTGATTCTCGTGCCGACCCGTGAGTTAGCGGTTCAGGTCGAAGCCAATGTGGCCCAATACGCTAAACACACGCACCTAACCTCTATGGCGATGTATGGCGGTGTGGATACCGAAGCTCAAAAGAGCGCCTAATCAAAGGGGTGGATATTCTGGTCGCCACACCGGGCAGACTGCTTGATTTGGCTCATCAACGTGCGCTGCACTTTGATGAACTTAAAGTCATGGTGCTGGACGAAGCGGACAGAATGGTCGACATGGGGTTTGTCGACGATATCAAGAAAATCATAGATCGCCTGCCTGAAGACCGTCAGAACCTACTGTTTTCAGCCACCATGACAGACGACGTTCGCGCCCTCGCCTACGATTTTTCAGATAGCAAGATGACCGATCTCGCGGATGAAATATCAATTTCTCCCAACCTCCGCGCCGCCGCTAATGTCCAACAATGGCTAATCACGGTCGATAAAGATACGAAATCCGCCTTGTTGAGCCACTTGATCAACGAACAAAAGTGGGATCAGGCGCTTATTTTTACCGAGAAAAACACAATGCAGCCAAGCTTGTTGCTCAACTGGAAAAACGCGGCATCACAGCGGATTCCATTCATGGCGATAGAAGCCAAGCGATGCGCGAAAAGATTCTGGCTCAGTTCAAATCTGGCGAGCTGAAATACTTGGTCGCCACGGGGGTTGCCGCCCGTGGTTTGGATATTGGCGAACTGAGCCGAGTGGTGAATTACGATTTACCCTTTAAGCCAGAAGAGTACATCCACCGCATTGGCCGAACCGGCCGCGCGGGCGCCTCAGGGAAGCCATCTCTTTAGTCGACATGAGTGACTTTAAAAATCTTTGTGCCATTGAAAGGCGATTAAAAAGCGTTATTGAGCGCAAAGAGGTTGCAGGCTTTCCGGTTCGCAAAGCAGTACCCGAGTCAAACTTAAACTATAATAAACAAAGTAATCGTTAATACTTACCAAGGAAGCTCACCTCTTAAAAAAAATCAAAGGTGAGCTTCTTTATTATAGACATTTCACGAGGCTGGTAAAAACTGATCTAACAGCTCGGCATTCGTTGGATATTTATCCAATAACTCAAGCAACTTCTGCGCGCCTTCTACTGGCTTAAGCGTTGTCAAACCTCTACGCAATGTCCTTACTTTTTCAATATCCTTTGCATCAATCAAAAGCTCTTCTCGACGGGTACTGCTTTTGGCAATATCTATCGCCGGGAAAATCCGTTGATTGGCCACGTCGCGGGATAACACAAGCTCCATATTGCCCGTGCCCTTGAACTCCTCGAAAATCACCTGATCCATACGGCTTCCCGTATCCACCAGCACGGTGGCCAGAATGGTAAGCGACCCGCCGTTTTCGATCTTTCTCGCAGCGCCAAACAGTTTTCGGGGTATCTCCATCGCGCGGCTATCCAGTCCACCCGACATAGTGCGTCCATTGCCCCGCTGCTCGGCATTATGAACGCGCGAGTCTGGTAAGCGAATCGATCACGATCATCACATTATGCCCCTCGCCGGCTTGCTTGCGCGCCGTTTCGAAGCTTATCTGCCATATGCACATGGTGTGTGTAGCTTTCGTCTGAAGACGATGCATGTACTTCTGCGGACACACTGCGCTTAAAATCGGTTACTTCTTCCGGGCGCTCATCAATCAGCAAGGCATACAGCTTTATGTCAGGATGCGCTTCTGCCACGGCCTGACAGATATGTTTTAACATCGTCGTTTTGCCAGAGCCCGGCGGCGCCACAATCAACCCACGTTGCCCCATCCCAATGGGCGTAATCAAATCCATCGCCCGCACAGTACGCTCTTGAGAACCAGGCTCTAAATAGATTCGTGGGGAAGGATGAATAGCGACGCCATTTAAAAAACGTTGTTCGGGATCGTTAGGGAATTGATCTTCAACGTCGTCGGCGGGCTTGGCATCTATCTCTCTTTTCGCCTTCAAACCTAGTGTTTTTCTCGCCATAATATCGATGGATCGCCTTGAATAACTTGAATTTATAGAATACTGAATCTATGAAATAGCTGCATTATAGACAGCCGATTGGTCGCATTGTTGCGGTACTTGGCATGGAAAACAGTTAAGTCTAACTTGTGCTCAACCAGTCATACACCGCGTACTCAAAGGTACCGGGTTGGATCTGATTTTGGTAGTTGATAATCACTATGGCGTTCTTATCATGTTTGTAGGACTTGAAGCACGGCTGTTTGAGCATGACTAACTGCCCGCTGTATAAATCAGATGATGAATTGACAGAGCCGGGTAGCAGTCTGGTGTTACTGGATCGGGCTGAGGAGCGCATCAAGAATTAAGCGCAAGTTCCTAGTTCTCAAAATAACCTCAATTATTACCATTAAGGTTTGATGGGTAACAGCTAGGGCCTATCTGAAAAATCGAAGAGTGAAAACAAGACAAGGCAAAAATTAGCGAAAAAATAATTTACGAATTGTAAAGGATTATATGGTATTATATTTTTAAGGTCGTATGATCAAGCGCAGTCACTTTCCATACAGGAACTAGAAAGTCAAGGTTTCTTAGCAATCCATAGCGGCCGAAAACATCGCCATACTTAATTTATAAGAATATAGCATTTTGATTTTATGCGCCTAGAAGTCCTATGGTTACTTGTATTCAAAATCTTCTTGGAAACTACTATTACAGCATCTCACTTGTTTCTAGAAAACCACATTCAATACAAAAGGCTGATCCGCTTCGTGCATTAGCAGATGGATCATAGCGCCTTTGAGGAAGGCCGCTAAAGTAGCGAATGGCATTACAGAGAATACAGCCGTTATACTTAATACCCGCAGGCAAGGCATATGCCACAATATCACACCAGGTTATTTCTTCTTTAACGAGAGAGCTTATTTAGTTACCGACACTAAATTCGGGGGCGCTGTATGTGTCATTTGGAATGATTTATTATGTGCATACTGCATGATTCATGAGCTGATTGTAATCAAGCTCCATATCCTCAATAAAACCTTCATTGATTGTAGGAAAACCGTACACGAATAATTCACTTTCTCGAAATTTGAAAACGTCATATAGATAACTTTCATTTTATTCGAAACATGCACTGCTTTAAATGGACGGTTGCTAACAATTTCTTTATTTAGCTCACTGCCTTTTATTAAATTATATTGATCTCCAGTTATATCAATTACAATCTCATCAATTTCTAACCAATAGTGCGTTATTTGGTCATTCTTCTCAGCAATAGCACTGATACCTTTTACTTCAAGCTCTGGCCATAATTTTAGAAAATGGTAAGACAAAAGCATTGAAGATATTTTACAACTCATAATTGGAAAGCAATCAGGTACAAGTTCCGTTTTCGATTTATCACATTTCTCAAGCAAGCCTCGAAACTTGAATGCTTCTTTTTTTAATTTATTAATTGTAAGCAAAAATATTGTCTCTTTAGCAGTACAAAAATTTTCTCTTAAATTATAAATAAGCACATCTAATTCCTAAAATATAGGCTGCTCAATCTGCATGACAACTCCCAACGAAGCGTACAAGCCCGGCTCGATTCAGTCTAAATAAAAGCTCGACTTGGGCCTTTACTAGCCTCAGCGATCATCAACCTTATGAATCATTTTCCTTATGACTAATGCGTTAATTAGCCACGTATTATGGTTACTTTCTATTATATACTAATATCTATTTCTAAATTTTCGCTCAATTTAATACTATACATCTTTAAAATATCAACAGAAGTTTTTACTTCCGATGTAATTAACAAATCGCAAGTAACTGTTATTTGCTTTTGGCATGCTCAGCTTTTAAAGTTTCATACAATTCTGAATCAGCTTCTATATAGCAGGAATAACTTTTACCATCGACCAACAACCTTAAATAAACTCTCCCACATTTATCTTCTATAGGCCAACTATATTTTTCGATATATGCAGGTAAATTTTCATATTTCACGGTTCGACTCTTTCGCAATAAATTCTTGTATCGTTCAATTCTCTCTCTATCATTAGCATTAAAGATGACTTTACTTGGAACATTTTCATAGACTTCTTCTCTAAATGACCAATCGAAAACAAATTCAAGCTGGTCAGCGCTTTTAGAAAAGAGACCTAGGAAATTGTTGCAAAATGATCCATCAATACCAAAGCTCAACAATTTAGCCGGAGACTCATACTCATTTGAATTAATTTTTCATAAATCCGAGCTAATGCAATTGCTAAATTTGAGTTCACATAACGACTTAAAGATACTTTTAGCTCCAACTCACTGTTAGAATTATTTTCTTCTTCAATATCAAGAAGCTGCAACTCAACTGTATATATAAATGACCCAGCCCTAGGTGCCAACATATTTACACCTGAAAGGTAATGGTTAACTGCTTTTTCTTTCCTTTTACATTTATAGTTTTATTTGCAGAATTTTTAATTATTCCATACAAGCCACTTAGCGCACTCAAACCTTCACCAAAATTAATACTACCATGACTTACATTTTGTCCAGACGAGCGAACTTGCAATATATCACTATCATCATGAAGAAGCTTATTTCTAAAACTTCAACACTGAAACCATATGCTTCCGATAAATTAAAAATGGCTTCGGCGAGCAATTCATCTGACTGGTTATGGTTTACAAGCTCTTCAGCAGGTAGCATTACCTCTAGCGAATGAGTCCTATCATACCAAACACTAAAACGCTTAGGAACAACTGTCTTTTCTTCCGCTCCACTTGAAGCTAGGTATTCTTTTAATGAAGAAAGGATAATTTCATTAGTATTCATACTATCCTCCCTTCTAAGTTGTAAATCATTTTTGCTTTGCTCGCCTGTTCCATCATTTTAATTAAAGCCTGACGATCAAAACGCTGTTTCAATGGAATCCTTATAACACGAGAGCCTTTATCTATAGGGTTTTCACCATATAGGCTATACCAGTAAGATGCATACTTTATAGTTGTTCCATCGCCTTGCTCAATTAACCATTCATCAAAGCCTAGAGGGGCAAAATGAACCACCAAAATTAGAGGAAGTGGAGAAGGATACCAGTCAGATAATTGTAGTTTTTCTTTTCAAGCTGAAAAACAAGTTCGTTATTTTCCAAGTCAATGCAATCTGATTTAGCTGTACATTTTAGCTGCACTTCAATCTTTGGTTCTTTAAAGACACCCTCAAACCCTTTGCCTCGGATTGTTATATCGACACCATCATTATCAATTTTAGGCTCATTGTGATTTAGTCCTGTCGCAGCAAGCAACGCTTGCACATAAGCTAAACTTAATGATTCCTTAGAATGAGAAATGGCAGTTCCACCATCCCCTTTCAATAATGCAGTATTCAATATAAGCCCCTAACCAGTTTTTTTATATCATAATTAAATATGAAGACGTCTCAACCCCAAGTAAGGCGGTGATATATACTATTTTACACTTAACAGTAAATACACGACCCGCCACATAATATTTATGAATATTATGACAGGTTTATTAATTTTATGTAGTCTTCCATAAAAACACAACATTCTGTTTTAAATTACTTTATTTAGTTACTCAACCGTATATCCAAAATTCACGTGCGCTCTCGATCTGTTGTTCTAACCATACTCTATTCATAAAATCGTCTTAGGTCACGTGACTTTGCAAAAATGAGTTAGAGCAGGCTCTGGGCAGTTGGAGCTGCCTTCGCGGGTGCCTTTTGGCTCGTTCCTCGCCAAGCGTTACGCCGCGCTACAAGTGTGCAATCGTTTGATTTTAAGGGGTTTGTAGTGCGTGGCAAGCGAAGTACATTCGCAATAGTGGCCTGGCACTCTATTGGGCTGGTTTGTTTATGGGGCGGGGTCTTCCCGCGCTGAAGCGCCCTCCCACAACACAAGGTAAAAACCACTAATGCAGTAGTTAGGTTTGTGGGAGGCGCCTTGGGTTTATGCTTTTAGAACGTAACGCAGCGTTTCAACCACTTGATCGGTGGTCGTGCACCAAGCCTGGGCACCAGCATCAACTTCTTTGAGCGGATGGATAATATCTTCGCTGTGCAGGGTGATGTAGGGCTTGGCGAGGGCTGCGCAGTAGCCTGCGTCGAAGGCGGCGTTCCACTGTTTGTATTTGTCGCCGAAGCGAACAACGACCAGATCCGCTTGTTCGATCATGGTGCGGGTGCGGATGGCGTTGACCTTGGACGACTGGTGATCGCGCCAGAAGCCATTTTCCGGCTTGCCCAGGTGGTCGCCTGCGGCGTCAGAGGCGTCGTGGTCGGTGACCGGTGCGGTAAACACGATATCCATGCCTGCGGCCTCGGCGCCGCGCTGGATTTCTTCGCGCCAGTCGGTGTGGATCTCGCCGGAAAGGTAAACGTAAAAGCTCATGGCTACACCTCAAATATTAGTTTGTCAGTAGCGTCATTTTATGGAAAAACATTCCATATTCATACCTGAGCTTTGTACGAAAAGTCGGCGAGCGAAGGTCAGGCAAGGCAAAACGGCGAAAAGCGGAGTTTACGAGGTGTAAATGAGCATTTTGATCGGACTCGCGCACGAGCCGTTTTTTAACGCCGCATGGCCGAGCGCAGACAGTTTTCGTACTAAGCTAAGGTTTATTTTTCTGGCTTGGCGAGCAGGTAGATATCCATAATCCATCCATGCTGTTCGCGCAGCTCTGATCTGCGTTGGATGATCTCGTCGCTGACCTCATTTAGCCAGCCTTTGATTAGGCACTGTTTCTCCATTCCCAGGTAGGCGCCCCACCAAATGTAGGTATCTTCAGGCGGTAGCGTGGTGAAGGCGCCGCCGCTGTCGAGCATTACCGCTACGGTGGCGGCATCGCTTGGCCAGCCGCGTTCGCGTAGGCGGCGGCCGGTGGTGATTTGTATTGGCTCGGCGAGGGCATTTAGCGGGATTTTATGTTCAGCGGTGAGCACTTGCAGGCTGGTGATGCCTGGCACTACGTCTACCTCAACCGCCCTGCCCGCTGCGCTTAGCCGCTGGGTGATACGCAGGCTGCTGTCAAAAGCGAGGGATCGCCCCACACCAGCATGCCGACCCGCCCGCCGTTGGGCAGGTGTTGATCGATTAGCTGCGCCCATACGCTGGCAATCGCAGCATGCCAGTCGTCCACTGCGCCCAAGTAGTCATTGCGGCCATCATCACGACTAGGCAGATCGAACTCGACGATGTTGGTGGTCACCGGTGCTTCTAGCAGCCGTTCACATAGCAGGCGGCGCAGGTCGAGCAGGTCTGATTTGGCGTCACCTTTACGGGGCAGCAGGATCACATCGGCGCTGTTCAGCGCGCGCACCGCTGCCAGGGTGACGTGATCTAGGTTGCCGGTGCCGATACCAATCAGTGACAGCGTAATCATAGTTCGCTCTTATCAGTGCGAGTGGCAAAGGGCGAGTCCGCCGACTGGGGTCGAAATCGACGGTCGTAGCCTACGGCGTAGAGGCTGCTCTCCTGGAAGTCTTCGCTCTCCAGCACTGGCCCCACCAGGATCAGCGCGGTGCGCTGCATGGTGTTATCGATCAGCCCTTCTATGCTGGCTAACCGCCCACGCACTACCCGCTCATCGGGCCAGCTTGCCCGCCATACAATCGCTACCGGGCACTGCTCGCCGTAGTAAGGCGTCAGGCTTTCCACTACCTGGGCGAGATTGTGGATGGAGAGATGAATCGCCAACGTGGCGCCGGTGCGGGCAAAGTTGGCCAGGGTCTCGTCGCTGGGCATGGCGCTGGCCCGCCCCGGCGTTCGGGTTAGCACCACCGACTGGGCCACGCCGGGTAGCGTTAGCTCCTGACCCAGGGTCGCCGCCGCTGCGGCAAAGGATGGCACGCCGGGGTGATGCTATAGGGAACATCCAGCTCGCGCAGGCGGCGCAGCTGCTCGCCCATGGCTGACCACACCGAGAGATCCCCCGAATGCAACCTAGCAACGTCCAAGCCTTTCGCGTGGGCGGTTTGAATTTCGTGAAGTATCTCGTCTAGCGAGAGCGGCGCGGTGTTGATTACCCTGGCCCCCTGGCGGGCAGTGTTGCAGAATCTGCTCCGGCACTAACGAGCCTGCATAGAGGCATACTGGGCAGGCGGCAATTAAATCGCGCCCGCGTAGGGTAGTAGATCCGGCGCGCCGGGGCCTGCGCCAATAAAGTGTACTGTCATTGCGTCATTCCTCTAGGGCCTTCTGCCACCGCGGCGGTCGCCTGTCGATCCGCTGATATTAGCCGTGGGCCAAGCAGCGTTGCCCTGGCCCTGCCGCCAGTAGCGCCACGGCTTCGGCGACGCTGCCCGTGCCACGGGCCTGCATGCTGCGTGCCGAGTGGGTGAGCGTTGCCACTGAAGAGAGTTCGGCGTCCGCCACGGTAATAACTTCAAGGCTGCGCACTCGACCCAGTTGTTGAACCAGCGGCAGCATGGAGTGGGCCGCTGCCAGCCGGTGGATGGCGCCATACTGCTCGATCAGTTGATCCAGCGCTTGGGCAAGGGAGGCCAGCGGCGTTTCACTGCGAAAGCCAAATCCCGCTACTTTTAACTTTTGCCCCTTCATCGCGCTGTCATCGTAAACATCGTTCATCGAACGGCCCGCCACTGCACAATCGGGTAGCTGGCTTTCCAGCCCGGCGGGTGCCGATGGGGCGGCGTTAGCCAGTTCAAGGCGCAGCAATTCACCGCCATTTTGTTGGTGCCAGTGGGCCAGCAGCGCTTCGGATTCCAGGGTGACCGCATTGGCGACGATGCGCACGCCTTTGGGTAGGCGCTGCCATAAGGCATCTAAAAGCGCTTGGGATAACCCGCCGCCGATAAATACCGCATCCGGCAGCGGTGCCTCGTCTAGTATTTCAACCGCGCTGCCCTCTTTTATCTCCAGCCAGTCAACGCCCAGGTTGGCTGCGTTAGCTCGTGCCCTGGCTGCCCGTTCAGAGTGGCGCTCAAAGCCGATGGCCTGATTATCCCCATGGGCGAGCAGCCACTCAATGGCAATGGAGCCTGAACCGGTGCCGATATCCCATAGCCGCTCCCCGGCATGGGGCCAGTGCCGCCACGGTAATCGCCCGCACGGCCTGTTTGGTGATCTGGCCATCGTGGTCAAAAAGTGATCCGGCAGGCCGGGGGTAAGCGGCAAGGCGGGGCCGGGGCCTGCCACGTCCAGCGCTACCGCGACTGGGTGGGCGATATCGTCGGGCAAGGCAGTATCTATGCGTAGGGTGCGAATACGCTCATTGGCACCGCCCAGGGATTCCAGCAGCGTTAGCTGGGAGTCGCCAAAGCCGAAGCTGTTCATCAGCGCCGCTAACTCGGCCACCGCTTCGCCGTCTCGAACCAGCACCAGTAAACGCCTGCCCGTATGCAGATAGGGGCGAATGCGCGTTAGCGGTTTGGCGTGCAGGCCCAAGCAGGTGCAGCGCTCCAATGGCCAGCCCAAGCGGGAAGCGGCCAAACTAAAGGTGGAGGGCGATGGCAGCGCCTGCCACTCCTCTGCCGCAAGGTGGCGGGATAAGGAAGTGCCCGCTCCAAACCAGAAGGGGTCGCCGGAGACCAGCATAACGACTCGGCGGCCACGCTGGTTTAACAGCATGGGAATGCCATCGGCAAAGGGCACCGGCCATTCATGCATCTCAGTGTTCAGGTCAGCGTTCAGGGGGTGGCAGCAGGCGCAAGTGGCGGCGCGCACCGAATACCACCTGGGCATTTTCCAGCGCCTGGCGGCTTGCCGGACTTAGCCCCGCTATGCCACTCTCCCCAGCCTAATAGCGTCAGCCAGGGAGCCTGACCCACTGGAGCGTGAGAAATTTCAGCCATGATCAAAATCCTAATTCTTGGGGAACCTCTGAAGCCAGCACCCTGGCCAGCGCTGTCGCCAAGCGCGGCCTTCCCGCTATTTTCAGCTACGCCGGGCGGGTGAACTCGCCTAAATCCCAGCCGTTGCCTACCCGCATTGGCGGTTTTGGCGGCGTAAGTGGGCTTGTCGCTTTTTAGCCCAGGAGCGCATTACCCATATTGTTGATGCCACCCACCCTTTTGCTGCGCAGATGAGCACTAACATCGTCGCCGCTGCGGCCCAGTGCGGGGTTAAGGCCATTGCCCTAACCCGGCCGGCCTGGCGACCGGTTGATGGCGATCAGTGGCAGAGCGTGGCAACGGCCGAAGAGGCGGTTAGCGCCCTGGCGGGCCCGCCCCAGCGGGTGCTGCTCGCCATTGGCCGCATGCACCTTGCGGCCTTTGCCGTCCAGCCCCAGCACCATTACGTGCTTCGCTTGGTTGATCAGCCTACCAGACCGCCTTCGCTTGCTGATTATACCGCCGTGATCGATAGAGGGCCGTTTACCCTGGAGGGCGACTTGGCCCTGCTGAAGACCCAGCGTATTGAGCGTATCGTATGTAAAAACTCCGGCGGCGAAGGCGCGGCCTCCAAACTCACCGCTGCCCGTAGGCTCGGCCTGCCTGTGGTGATGATCGAGCGGCCTCAACTGCCATCTCGCTTTGAAGCTCATACTATTGATGAGGTGATGAGCTGGATAACTTAACCCTACAGGGCTACCGCAGTCAGCGGCACATCTAGGTAGCGAGGGCAGGCTGCTGCGAGGGCGCTTTGAACCCATCCTTGGGAGCTACTTTTCCCATCTGACCGCCATGGATGCCGGAAATGCCGGAAATGTCTGGAACATTTTCCGGCCCTGGGAAAAAGACCCTCGCATCAACCTGCCCTCGCCCCGTTGTCATATATTTGTAACAGCAGCTATTTCTGACTGCGATAGACCTATTTGTCCCTTTCATACTCACATGGAAGAGCGCGGCGTATACACCAGCGGGCTCCCTTCTCTCTCGATTAGGCGCGTCTGCTGAGAACCAATGATCACCAGTGTGCGCATATCGGCCATCTCCGGTTCGGCCTCGCCTAGGGTGGTGACGAGAATCGACTCTTCGGGGTGGAAACCGCACGGGCGAAGATAATCAATCGATTCGGGCCGCAGGCTTCCGCAGTACCTCCAAGGTGCGCGCAAAACCCTCTGGCCGCGCCTTGGAGCGGGTTGTAAAACGCCATGGCGAAGTCGGCCTCGGCGGCCAGGCGCAGGCGTTTTCAATTAGCGCCCAGGGCTTGAGGTTGTCGGATAGATTGATGCAGCAGAAGTCGTGGCCTAGCGGCGCGCCAACGCTGGCACTGGCCGCCAGCATGGCGGAAATGCCTGGCAGTACCTGGATATCCAGCTTGCGCCACTGAGCATCGCCAGTTTCCAGGGCCTCGAACACCGCCGCTGCCATGGCAAAGACACCGGGGTCGCCAGAAGACACCACCACTACCCGGTGGCCCTCAAGCGCCAGCTGTAGCGCATGCTCTGCCCGGCGAATCTCTTCGCGATTATCCGAGCCGTGGCGAATTAACCCAGCTCTAGGCGCTACCCGGTTAACGTAGGGGACGTAGCCCACCACATCGGTAGCCTCCAGCAGCGCGGCCGTGACCTCGGGGGTAATCATCGCTTCTGACCCCGGCCCCAGGCCGACGATTTTCAGCCAGCCGCTCATGGACGCCGTCCGTTGCCGTGAATCAGTACAATCGAGAAGTACGGCACGCTTTCGCCCACCTCCCTCAAGGGTAGAACTCGCTGTTGGGTCATGGCGGCATACTCGATTAGCCAGGCTTGCTCTTCACGGCCTGCCTGCACCAGCGCCCGGCGCAGTTTGGCCAGGTTGCGGCCAATTTTCATCACCACCAGCGCGTCGGTTTGGGCGATGCGCTCAGCCAATGCCTCTTCTGGCAGCGTGGCCATCAGCACGGTCATGATGTCATCGCCCCAGGTAATCGGCTGGCCGGTGGCCGTCCACGCCGCCGACATACCGGTAATCCCCGGCACCACCGAGACCGGCACGCGGTTCAGTAGCCGCGTATAGAGGTGCATAAAGGAGCCGTAGAAAAACGGGTCGCCTTCGCACAGCACCACCACATCGCAACCGGCCTCGGCCATCTCGATCAGTTGGGCCACGCTGCGCTCGTAGAAGGCTGACAACAGCTCATTGTAGCGCGGGTCGTCAAAGGGGATTTCCGTGGTGACCGGGTATTCCATGGGCAGCTCGGTTGCCCCAGGGCTTATCAGTCCTTCCACAATAGTGCGAGCATGGCCGCAGCGGCCCTTCTTGCGAAAATAGGCCACGTGACTGGCGCCGCGAATCAAGCGGTCGGCGCGCACGCTCATTAAATCCTGGCAGCCTGGCCCTAAGCCAACCCCGTAAATCGTCCCTTGGGTCATTCGATACGATCCGCCATGGCGTTAATGGCCGCTACCGTCACCGCGCTGCCACCTAGGCGGCCGCGCACGATACAGCTGGAGAGTTCAGTTGTTGCCAGCAGTGCTTCCTTGGATTCTGCTGCGCCCACAAAGCCTACCGGGCAGCCGATAATCGCTGCGGGGCGTGGGCAGTCTGGGTCTTCGAGCATATTGAGTAGATGGAAAAGCGCGGTGGGCGCATTGCCAATGGCGACCACGGCGCCTTTAAGGTGCGGGCGCCACAGCTCCAGCGCCGCCGCCGAGCGGGTATTTGCCATCTCCTGGGCGAGCGTGGGGTGCGCTCGTCGTTAAGGGTGCAAATGACCTGATTATCCGCGGGCAGCCGTTTGCGGGTGATGCCTTCGGAGACCATCCGCGCATCGCAAAGAATCGGTGCGCCCTGCTCCAAAGCGGCGCGGGCTTTGTTGACCACGTCGTTTTGAAAGTGAATATGCGCGGCCAGCTCCACCAGCCCGGCGGCATGAATCATGCGCACTGCGACCGTCTCTTCCTCCGCTGAAAAGCGGGCAAGCTCGGCCTCGCTGCGGATAATGGCAAATGACTGCCGGTAAATCGCCGGGCCGCTTGTTTCATACTTATAGGGCACCCAAATTCTCCAAATAAACTAATTCGCAGTTGCTGGTCTGCAAGGTATCCGTGCCAGGGCACTCAGCTACCGAGTATATAAGCCGCTATTTTGACTTCGATAAACCTTACTGCTTTCGCTGAGCTTTCTCATAAAATCCAACACCTCACTCTCGGTGAGGCCTGTCTTAACCGGCGTGCTATCGGCACTGCCGTTAACAATAAAATTAAATCGGCCGGCCTCACCTACCAAACAAACATCGGCCGGTGAGCGCCGGGCGCAGCCCTTGGCGCAGCCGGATATATGGACGCTGGTATCTTTCAGGCCACTCAGTTGCTCCGCAAGCGGTTGAGTGGCGACACTCGCCTGCTCACAGTACGGCGCGCCGGGGCAGGCATCCATGGATAGCCGCGGGTCGCTATTATGCCGGATTAAGCCATCAACCGCTGGCACTGTATCGCCCTGCCCTAACCTCTGTTTAACCAGCAGGCGCCGCCAGGCGTGACCTGCACGGCGGTAGCACTCTCAGGCGCTACCAAATCACGCAGCATTGAGGCGGTGGCGCGCCCAAAGGGCAGCCCACCACCTGGCCAGCGGGATGGCTGCCCAGCGCAAGCTTAGCGCCGGGGGGCGCTGGGGCCATATCAGCGGGCGCCCATTTCGGCAATGGCGCTTTATGGCGCCGCATACGCCCGGAATCCCAGCCGCCGCTCTCCACAAACCAGTGGGTGAGTCGGATTAGCTGCTCCACGGCGCCTTCCGTATCATTCACCTCGGTGCCTAATGTATGGCCATCAGCACGCACCAGCAGGCAGCCTTCCACTGAGCGCTCAACGCGAAAATCAGCGGCGCTATCGCTCAATACCGGCACTTTTCCCGCATCAATGGCGATGCCGACTTTGCCGGGCATAGCGGCTAATTCGTTGCCCGCGCCAGCAGCAGGCTGGCAATGGTAGGCGAGTCATCCCCGCTTGCCAGTGTGGTGCCAGCATCAGCTGCGGCTGGCGTTCTGCTTCCGGGTCGGCGCTGACCAACCGGTGCTCAACCAGAAAGGCCATTAACGACGGCCAGCTAGTATCGCTCACCCGCGCAGTTGGAAATTAGCCCGGCTGGTGAGCTCGATCAAACCACTGCCGAAGGTTTCGGCGGCGTCGCATAGCGCCAGCAGTTGAGCCCGCGATAGCTCGCCCAAGGGCGGGCGCACCCGCACCAGCAGGCCATCGCCGGTGGCCATGGGTCGCCACGCGCCGGGGCACCAGCCTTTAATGCTCGGGCTGGGTAACATAACCGCTGGTCTCTTTGGCTTCATCCATCTCCAACAGCAGATCCTGCAGCGCTTGTCCGTGCTCGCCGGGGCTTGCCACATACCCCGCTGGGCGGCTTCGAGCAGCCGTTCGGCCATCTCTTCTAGGGCTGCCGGGTTGTGCTCACGCAGAAACTGCTGATTGGCGGGGTCGAGCACCAGCGCATCGCTGACCTGGGCATACTGGTAGTCTGCCACCAGATCGGTGGTGGCGTCGTAGGCAAACAGGTAGTCCACCGTGGCAGCCATTTCAAACGCGCCTTTATAGCCGTGCTCGCGCATGGCGTTGATCCACTTGGGGTTTAACACTCGGGAGCGAATCACCCGGGCCAGCTCTTCTTTCAAGGTACGAATCTTGGGCGCCGCAGGGTTGGCGTGGTCGGCGTGATAAATCACCGGCGCCTGACCGCTTAGCGCTCGGCTGGCATTGGCCATCCCGCCCTGAAAGGCGTAGTAGCTGTTGGAGTCGAGGATATCGTGCTCGCGGTTATCCTGGTTCTGCATCACCGCATCCAGCCCCTGGAGTTGCTGTTCAAAGGCACCCCGTGCAGCCGTACCCGACTCCTTAAACTGGCCGTAGGCGTAAGCCCCGCATCCAGATAGGCGTCGGCTAAATCGTCGGCGCTCTCCCAAGCGCGGTTCTCAATCAGCCGGTTGAGGCCCGCGCCATACTCGCCGGGCTTGCTGCCAAAGATACGGTAGCTCGCCTCCTGAGCAGCTATTTCCGGGCTTAGCCCCTGGGTTTCCAGCGTTTGCTGGCGGGCCAACACCGCCTCGCGAATGGTGTTGCTGTTGCCTGGCTCCTCATAGGCGGCGACCGCCTGCACAGCGGCGTCGAACAGGCGAATCACATTGGGAAACGCATCGCGGAAAAACCCGGAGACCCGCAGCGTAACGTCTACCCGTGGGCGATTGAGCAGCATCGAGGGAATGACTTCAAAGTCACTGACCCGCTGGGAGCCCAGCGACCATTTTGGGCGCACGCCCATGAGTGCAAAGGCCTGAGCGATATCATCGCCGCCGGTGCGCATGGTGGCGGTACCCCAAATCGATAGGCCCAACCGGCGTGGGTAGTCGCCGTTATCCTGCAGGTAGCGCTCGACAAACGCCTGGGCGGATTTTTCGCCTAGCGTCCAGGCGGCGGGAGATGGAATCGAGCGGTTATCGACACTAAAAAAGTTGCGCCCGGTAGGCAGCGTATCCAACCGCCCCCGGCTGGGCGCGCCGCTGGGCCCGGCGGGTACAAAGATGCCCTCAAGGCCATCCAACAGCGACTGAAGCTCCATCTTGACGCCCCGCTGCATGGCAACCCATAAGTGCTCACGGGCATAGCGCAGCTGCTCTGCGGTATCGGGGTAATCCCGGGCCAGCTCGTCCAGGCAGCCCGGCGCTAATACGTAGTCGCTCACCCAGCGCTCAGCAAGCAGTTCCAGGCGCTCGCGGGTATCCGCGCCGGTACGCCAAGGGGCATCAAGCTGTTCGATCAAAATAGCTGGCCTTGGCCCCTGCCAGAGTTCGTTGGCAGCGGTCAGAGGGTCAAAAGGCTTACCATCATGCTGCTCAATTAACCCCAAATCGCGGGCTAAGTTGTGTAGCAGGCCGCGCTGAGCCACCGCTTCGCCCCTGGGCAGCCGCAGTAGCGCCACCAGGGTGCCCGCCCGTTTCTTCTCCGGCGGCAAGGTGCCAAGCACGTGCAGGCCGTGGCGAATCTGGGACTCTTTGATATCGCAGAGGAAGGTATCCAGCTCGTTGAGAAGTTCGGCGTCGTCGCTCGCGTGAGCCAACTCCTGGTCAATACCGGTGTCCCGCAGGTGGACTAAAATCTGCCCGCGGATCAGCGCTTCCCGGCGGGGATCTATATCCAGCGCCTGGTAGTACTCGTCGGTAAGCGCTTCAAGCTCGGCCATGGCGCCGTAGAGTTCAGCTCGCGCCAGGGGTGGCATCAGGTGGTCGATAATCACCGCCTGACTACGCCGCTTAGCCTGGGCGCCCTCGCCGGGGTCATTGACGATAAACGGATAAAAGTGCGGCAGCGGCCCCAGGGCAATATCCGGCCAGCAGTCGGCGCTTAGCGCGGTGCTTTTACCCGGCAGCCACTCTAAATTGCCGTGCTTGCCCACATGGATAACCGCATCGACCTGATAGTGCTCGCGCAGCCAGGAAGTAGAACGCCAGATAGCTGTGGGGCGGCGCTAACTGCATATCGTGGTAGGACTGGGTGAGATCGTCGATAAAGTCCCGCTCAGGCTGGATGCCCACAAAGGTGTCGCCTAAGCGGATACCCGCGATCATCAGCCGCCCTTGACGGCATTTTGGATCATCCTGCGGTGCGCCCCAGCGTGTGCACAATGTTCTGTAGCTCCGCAGGCAGGGTTTTAAACCAGGCCAGGTAGTCGTCAATGCTGATGCTCTGCCAGCAGGCGCGCTGATCGAGGCTGGCGTGGTCGTTGGTTACCGCGCCTTGGAGCAGGCGAATTAAGTCATCGCCACTGTCAGGCAGCTCGCTGAGCGGATAGCCTGCCTCGGCCAAGGCGGTCAAAATATTCAGCGTTGATGCGGGGTATCCAGCCCTACCCCATTGCCGATCCGGCCATCGCGATTGGGGTAGTTGGCCATTATCAGCGCGATGCGCTTTTGGCTATTGGGGGTGAGCCGCAGGGAGCAGATACGCCGTGCCAGTTCGGCCACAAAGGCGGCCCGCTCCGGGTGCACCACATGGTGGGTGACCGCCAGTTGGCAGCGCTGGTTGTAGTGGGCTTCGGCTTTAAACCCCACCGCCCGGGTAATGATGCGCCCATCCATTTCCGGCAGCACCACCTGCATCGCCACATCACGACTATGCAGCCCGGCGGCCATACCCTGCCAATCTTCGGTGGTGCTACTGGCAAGGATCGCCTGGAGCACCACGGGCCGCCCAACAAACAGGCTATTTTGCAGGTCAGTTGACAGCGTATCGCCCAGGGCATCCAACCCATCGGCATTACGATTGACCGCAAAGCTGGTGGTGTTAATCACCAGCATGGCGCCGGTCTGCTCAATCAGATGATTAATAAAATCAATGCACGGCCCTCTTTTAAGGAGGCCACCGCCACCGCCAAGGGCTCCAGCCCTTGGTCTTTAAGCGCCGCGATCATACCGTCGGGCACGGCGGTATTAGCGCCCTGCAAATGGCTGCGATAAAACAGCAGCAGGCATACCGGCCGCCCCGGCACCTGACGATCACGCCACTCGCTTAGGCTTGAAGCCTGCTGATCTTGCGGCGCATAAATTACCGCTGGCGGAACGACCTTGGGCTCCTGCCAGTCGCCCAGATCCCTATCTATACACTCGCTGGCCATAAGCTCACTGGCGATAAACCGCAGCAGCTGCTCGGCGTTATCAGTACCGCCCTCGCGCAGAAAGCGCCACACCCGGTAGGCATCATCAAAGGCAATGGTGGAGTCTTCCAGCAGGGCATCATCCGGGGCGTCGCAGCCCGGCACCAGAATCAGTTGGCGCCCAGGCTTGGCTGCCGCCCAGGCCAGCAGGCGCTCATGGCCATAGGGCCAGTAGGCCTTGCCGCCCAGCAGCGAGACAATCACCAATTGGGCCTTTTCCAGCACCCGATCTTCGTAAAGATCGTAGGCGGCGGGCTTAATCAGGTTCATCCAGTTGGCCAGCCGCACCGAGGGTACGCCTCACCCAGGCGATCAACCGCCTGGGCCAACGCCGAGAGATTGCTATCGGCGGCGGAGAGTATCACGACCTCGGCGGGGCTCTGCTGTAGATCGATGATGCCTTCATCATCGACAAAGCCCCGGGCTTAGCGGCGAATAAGTGCATTAGCTAGCCGTTTGAGAAGACGTTTGAACCTCTGTGTCAGCTAGCGCTTCCCTCAGCGCTGGAATATCCAGGTCTTTACCAATAATCACCAGCTGGGTTTGGCGGATTTCGTCCTGGGCCCACAGCCGGTCGAAGTAACCTTCCAGCCGCTCGCCCACAGCCTGAATAACCCGGCGCATCGGTTTACCGGGAATCGCCGCAAAGCCCTTGGCACGATAGATCTCATGGTCTATCAGCAGCTGCTGCAGCTTGCTGGCCAGGGCGTCGCCATCCACTTCGCCCAGGGTAATCACGCAGGAGTCAAAGTTATCGTGGGCGTGGTCGTGGTGAGCGCCTTCGGCGTGGTGCTTATCGTGGTGGTTGGTGATGCTATCAATGTTCTCTTCGCTGGCCGCGCCAATGCCCATCAGCGCTTCCAACTGGGCGGTATCGCCAGTTAATGTCTGATCGATAAACAGCGTTTTCACCGAGGCACTCACCCGCGCCTGAATCACCGCTTCCACCTTTGTGCGCTCTTCCGGGCTAAGCAGGTCTGCCTTGCTCACCAGCACCAGATCCGCCGCGCTGAGCTGATCATCGAGCAGTTCGCGCAGGCTGGGGTCGTGATCGAGGCTTTCATCGGCGCGGCGCTGGGCTTCGACTTTATCCACGTCGCTGGCATAGCGGCCAGCGGCCACGGCGGGGCCATCGATCACGGTAATAATCGCGTCCACGGTGCAGTGCTGGCGCACGTCGGGCCAGTTGAACGCCTGCACCAGTGGTTTGGGCAGCGCCAGGCCGCTGGTTTCGATCAGGATATGGTCGATATCATTACGGCGGGCGACCAGCTTTTTCATTACCGGTAGAAACTCCTCTTCCACCGTGCAGCAGATACAGCCATTGGCCAGCTCATAGATACTGCCGTCTTCACCGTCTAGCTGCCCGCCTTCGCTACCCTCTTCACACCCCAGCGCGCAGCTGCGCAGCAGGCTGGAGTCGATATCCTGCTCGCCAAACTCATTAACGATCACGGCGATCCGCTTGCCGGTCACTTGGCGCAGAATATTGGCCAGCAGCGTTGTCTTGCCGCTGCCGAGGAAACCGGTGACTACCGTGGCCGGAATTTTATTGAGTTGCATGGATGAACTCCTCACTCTCGAATTGCTGTTCTGCGGGCGCAGGGCTTAATAAAAGCGGATCTGATAAAAACAAGCGCGCCACGGCGTCAGGGTTGTTGGGGAAAAACAGATGTAAATAGGTCGCCGTCAGGCGCTTTTGGCGATAAATCGCCTCCCCCGGTGCGGGGTGGCGTTGACGGCGGCCGTGGGCAATCGGCTCTGGCGTTCCCTCCGCCATAGAGCGGTGGTGAGCATGGCCGCGCACCGGCCCTTCCGGCAGCTCGGCGGTTTGCATCCCCTGGCAGCCCCGGCGACCGCGCATGGCGCCCTGCCCTGGCAGCAGGCCCAACATGGTATGGGTGAGATCGTCATAACCGGTGAGGGTTTCCAGGCAGTAGAGCAGGCCGCCGCACTCAGCTAGGATGGGCTTATCGGCGTTAAAGAACGCCTGAATGGCTCCGCGCATGGCGCTGTTATCCGCAAGGATTTGGGCGTGCAACTCCGGGTAGCCTCCCGGCAGCCACAGGGCGTCGCACTCGGGCAGTCGGCTATCCGTTAGCGGCGAGAAGAAACGCAGCGTGGCGCCCATCTGTTCCAGCAGATCCAAATTGGCCTGGTAGATAAAGCTAAAGGCGGCGTCGCTTGCCACGCCAATGGTGTGGCCTTTAAGCACTGGCTGTACGGCGGCGAGCTGTTCTTGAGGCGCACTAAAGGTCACCGGTGGCAGTGCGGCGAGGGCTTCCAGCAGCCCGGCGGCCTCTAGTGCTTTGGCGCCCGCTTCAAAGCGTGCTTCAAGATCCTCGCGAATCTCTGCCGCCTGCACCAGCCCCAAGTGGCGCTCGGGGAGCGATAAAGCAGGATCGCGTGGCACGGCGGCCAGCAACGGAATCGATGGCGGCAGCGCGTCTTCGATCAGTTCACGGTGGCGCGCCGAGCCGCAGGCATTGGCGATAAGCCCAGCGATATGGATATCGTCACGAAAGCTAGCCAGCCCCGCGACCAGCGCCGCAGCGGTTTGGGCCATGCCTTTCACATCCATGACGATTGCCAGGGGGAATGCCGAACAGCGCCGCTAAATCCGCGCTGGAGGGCTCGCCATCGAACAGCCCCATGGCGCCTTCCACTAAAATCAAATCCGCTGCGCAGGCAGCGTCATAAAAGCGCTGGCGGCAGTAGGCTTCCCCGGCCATCCAAAGATCCAACTGATCCACCGGCTGGCCGGAAGCCTGGGCGAGTATCTGCGGGTCTAGATAATCCGGGCCGGTTTTAAACACCCGCACCACCTTGCCTTGCTTGCGTAGCAGACGCGCCAGCCCCGCCGTCACAGTGGTTTTGCCCTGGCCTGAGGCCGGGGCGGCGATAAATAGCGCGGGGCAGTGGTCGTTGGGATGCTCATTAGTATTCGATCCCCAGCTGCGCTTTAACACCGCCGCGAAAGGCGTGGCGTTCGTCCTGAACAGTGCTGATAGTATCAGCGATTTCCTGAAGCGGCGTTGCCATGGTGCGCCCGGTAATGATCACATTTTGATGAGCTGGGCGTCGCTTAAGCGCTTCCACCACCGGTTCGGGATCAAGATAGCCGTACTTGAACATATAGCTCATCTCATCCAACACGATCAGGTGATAGGCGGGGTTCTCCAGCAACCCTTTGGCGACGGCCCAGGCGGCCTCGGCGGCTTCGACGTCCCGCTCGCGGTTCTGGGTTTCCCAGGTAAAGCCGTGGCCCATAATGTGCCAGTCGAGCTTGGGATGATCGCGAAAGAACAGGTACTCGCCGGTTTCGCGACGGCCTTTGATGAACTGAATCACCGCGCACTGCTGACCGTGCCCTAGCGAGCGCGCCATGGTGCCGAAAGCCGAGCTGCTTTTGCCCTTGCCGTTGCCTTTGAGCAGAATCAATACGCCGCGCTCTTCGGTGGCGCGGCTAATCCGCTCATCGACCACGTCTTTTGCGCTGCATGCGGTTTAGATGGCTAGCGTCGCTCATGGGGTTTCCCCGTTAGTCGTTCAAAGAGGGTTTATAAAAGAAGGCTTTATATAAGATAGCTTTGTAAAATCAGCGGGCCAGTAGCGTGCGCCCAACTGCTGGGCAATGCGTGCCCCCTGGCCGCGTTTAACCTTGGCGTGTTCGGTATCGATTAACAAACACTCGCCTAGTGGGGCGAGATCGTCAACGGGTTCTCGCGTGCGGCCATCGGTAATCAGGTAGGTACGCACCTGCAGGCCGGGTTCGCGTCGCTGCCACTGGCGGATCAGCCGTTTGGCTTCAATAATCGCTTCCCGCAGAGGGGTTCCACCGCCGCCTTGGGCACTGTCTAGGGTGCTGCGCACGTGTTTGGGCGCACGACGGCGGGAGAGTATCGGCACTACCCCACCATTACCAAACCCCAGTACTGCTATCTGTTCCCGCGCGGCGTAGGCCTGGGTCACCAGCGATTCAACCAATCCTTTCGCCTGACCCAACAGGCGCTGGCCCAGAGTCGAGCCGGAGGTATCCAGCAGCACCAAGTGCGCCGTCGCCTGCCCCGCCCGGGCCTTGCGCATCTTTAACTGCCGCCAGGGCCACTGGCCGCGGTTGGCGATAATGGTTGCAAAGCCGTCCAGTCGTGAGGTCGCCACCTGGGATCGCCCCTGGCCCAATGCACCGCCTTTGCCCGCGCTAGCGGCGGTATCGGTGTTCTTTGCCCGCTGAAAAAGGTCTTCGCTATCGGGCAGTTTCAGCGCTGGCTGGCTAATCGACGCTTGAGCCATGGGAGGCATGGCGCCCCACTGGCCCTGTTCACCGCGCTGGCTGGACGACCCGCCGCTGGGCACGTTATTGGCTGACGACGAACCGCCCTCGCCTTGCGAAGGCGTTTGATTAGGCGGCGATGACGGCGGGTGCTGCTCAGGCGACTGGGTACGCCGATGCGCCAGCACCCAGGGCTCAACGGTGTCGATATCCTGCGGCTCCACGCTAGCCACGCCACGCCAAGCGGCATGGGCCTGGGCAGCGCGGTGCCAGGTAACGTCGGCGCGCAGGCCTTCAACCCCGGCGGCTTCACAGCGGCTGGCAATGGTTCGATACACCCAGGGGTCGGTGGTGATCTCCTTGAGTAAGCGCTGGGCCTTAGCAATACGCTCGGTCAGGGCGGCCTGGGCGGCCTCAAAGTGTTGCAGCGTGCCAGTAGGGTCGCGGTCAAATGCCTCCCGCTGCTGCACGATGGCAATACGCTCGTCGATGCTTATGGCGCCTTCCTGCTCAAGGCAGAGACCGAAGCGGTCGAGCAGCTGAGGGCGCAGCTCGCCTTCGTCGGGGTTCATGGTGCCGATCAGGCTAAAGCGCGCCGGGTGGGAGTGGCTAATACCATCGCGCTCAACAATATTGGTACCGCTGGCGGCCACGTCCAGCAGCAAATCAACCAGGGTATCCGGCAGCAGATTGACTTCATCCACATAGAGCACCCCACCGTCGGCTTTCGCCAGCAGCCCGGCATGAAAGGTGGCTTCGCCATCGGCCAGCACCTTCTGCAGATCCAGACTGCCAACCAGCCTGTCTTCGCTGGCGCCCAGCGGCAGAGTCACAAAGGAGCGCTGCCCTTCGCTATCGCCAGGCAAAATGGCGGCCAGCGCACGGGCTAAGGTGGATTTAGCGCTGCCTCTTGGCCCACTAATCAGCACCCCACCGATACGCGGATTAATGGCGTTAAGGAGCAGCGCGGTTTTTAGCGCTTCCTGGCCAACCACCGCCGCAAAGGGAAACTCACTCACCGGCACCTCCCGTGCTGGCCAAACCCGCTAACCGATCACTATTAGCCAACTGACCACTATTAGCCAACTGACCAGGGAGCGTGGGTCTTGAATATGATTCATGGTAACTAGCTGAGTGATAATAAAACCATTCATAAAGAAGTGGGAATTTAAAAGGTCTTCAGTATAGAGGAAGGCATGGCGGCGAGGCCAATCTGTTGCAAGCGGTTAACTTTGCGAGGGTATATATCAGCTGACGCTAAGAATCCCGCTGGATTTTTACGCGCCTTCAAAATACAATGTTATAACATTTCATTTATGACGGGGTTTTATAATATCCTTAGGCTTTGTGTTGTTCGCTATCCCCTGCCACCTAGAATGGCCAGTGTCGGTGTTCCCCACGGAACTTAATAGAGAATCCGCCGCGGCTTGCCGCGAAACGGAACTGCCCCCGCAACTGTAGGCGGCGAGCGATGCTCTTTGATGCCACTGGACACAGCGTCTGGGAAGGCGAGCTAGCCATGACCCGTCAGTCAGGAGAACTGCCGATATGTTACTTACATCGAGCGAAGTGGCTCGGTCAGTGTTTTCTGTCCGAATGCGGAGCTCATCATGCACGGGAGTGTACATGATGTTGAGATTGACCACGACCATCGCCGCGAGCGCTGTTGGCCTTGCCCAGGCGGCTTACCCCTCCACCGACTACCCGCTTACGCTAACCAACTGCGGCGTAGAGATCAGCGTGGCGTCGCCCCCGGAGCGAACGGTAACGGTGGGCCAGTCAGCCACGGAGATTCTCTATTCGCTGGGGCTCGCTGACCGAGTGAATGGCACCTCGGTTTGGTTCAACCCGGTTCTCCCCAGTTTACTGAGGCCAATGAAGCGATCGAGCGGATCACCGATGACGACCCTAGCTTTGAGGCCGTGGTCAATAAGCGGCCTGACCTGGTAGCGGTACAGTACGAGTGGCACGTAGGCCCCACCGGCAGCGTGGCCACCCGCGAACAGTTCCACGAGCTGGGTATTAACACCTATATTATGCCCGCTGACTGCGATACCAAGGATAACTCTACCGGCGGCGACGGTACCCGCACGGCCGCTTTCTCCACGGATTCGATCTATAAGGGAATCACCGAACTAGCACAGATTTATGATGTGCAAGACGCTGGCGAGGCCCTTGTGGCCGACCTGATCGACCGCGAAGAGCGTGCTATTGCCCTGGCGAGCAGCCTTGATTTGCCGGAAGATCTGTCAGCGGCATTCTGGTTCTCCTCGACAGACCTGGGGTTAGCCCCTTCGTTGCGGGTCAGCTTGGCGCGCCGGGCTATATGATGGACAAGCTCGGTATTCGCAATGTGATCGAGTCTGATGAGGAGTGGCCCACAGTGGGCTGGGAGAGCATCGCCAGGGCTGACCCCGATGTGCTCGTGATCGCCAGCATGGTTCGCCGCCGCTTTCCCGCCGACGACATTGAAGCAAAACGTGAGTTTCTGCGCAGTGACCCGGTCACCCGTGAGATGAGCGCGGTTAAAAATAACCGCATCGTCGAGATGGATGCCCACGCCATGAGCGCCACGATGCGCACTATTTACGGCCTTGAAACACTGGCCGAGGCGCTATCCAACATGTCGTTTAACCAATGAGCATAGCGTTAACTCGGCTATCAACAACGGGCTTGGGGCTACGCTGGCTCTGGATCACGCCGCTGGTGCTCGTGGCGGCGCTGATCGCGGGCACCGCCATCGGCGAGACACCGATTCCCGTTGATACCATTCTCAAAGTGCTCGCCAATCAGCTACTGGGAGCGGATTACGCGGTAGACCGGATCGATGCAGGCATTATCTGGAACTACCGGCTTAGCCGCGCCGTGGTCGCTGCCTGCTGTGGTACCAGCTTGGCGCTGGCAGGGGTCGTGCTTCAGGCGCTGCTGCGAAATCCTTTAGCCGACCCCTACCTAATGGGCATTTCCGCTGGGGCTTCTACCGGTGCGGTGGCCGTGGCCGTCGCTGGCATTGGCGCAGGGGCGCTTTCGCTCTCCCTGGGTGCCTTTGTGGGCGCCCTCCTCGCCTTTGGCATCGTGGTGATGCTCGCCCATGCGGCCAACAGCGGCGTCGGTGGTGGCCGCGGCGTTCAGGCAGCGGGAGCGATTATTCTGGCAGGCATTGCGGGATCACAGCTGTTCAATGCGCTGACTGCTTTTATCATTACCAAGTCGGCGAGCGCCGAACAGGCCCGGGGCATTATGTTTTGGTTGATGGGTAATCTTTCTGGCGTGCGCTGGGCCGATGTGACCTTGGCAGTGCCTGCCGCACTGTTTGGGCTGCTGGTTTGCTTATGGCACCGGCGATCACTGGATGCCTTTACCTTCGGTGCCGACAGCGCCGCCTCCATGGGGATCGCCGTGCGCCCGGTGCGCGGGATGCTGATTATCGCCATGGCGCTGGTCACGGCGGTAATGGTCTCTATCGTAGGGGCGATTGGCTTCGTAGGGCTGGTGATTCCCCATGCCATGCGTTTTATTGTGGGTAGCCGTCATACCCGGCTGGTACCGGCCACCGCCTTAGCAGGCGCGGTATTTTTAATCGGCTCGGATATTCTTTCCCGGGTGCTGGTGCCTGGCCAGGTACTCCCCATTGGGGTGATTACTTCGCTGATTGGCGCACCTGCCTTTGCGCTCATTCTCGTGCGCGGCAAGAGGTCGTAATGCAGTTAACCGCTCAAAAACTCGATTGGTCAGTGCATGGCACGCCTCTACTGATTGACATTAACCTTACCGTCGAGCCCGGCCAAACCTTTGGCCTGGTGGGGCCGAACGGCTCGGGCAAAACGTCGCTACTTCGCCTGTTGGCGGGCTTGAACAAACCCAAGTCAGGACGTGTGCTAATGGGTAGCCAGCCCCTGCACAACCTCAAGCAACGGGCGATTGCTCAGTCTATTGCCTTAGTCGAGCAGCAGGCCGATACCACCGATAGAATTAGCGTGCGTGACGTAGTGGCGCTGGGCCGGACGCCCTTTCTTACCGCGTTGCGCCCCTGGTCAACTGAAGATGATGCCATCGTGGTTCAGGCGCTGGTGGATGTCGATATGGTACATATGGCCGACCGGCTTTGGCACACGCTCTCTGGAGGCGAGCGCCAGCGCGTGCATATTGCCCGTGCGTTGGCCCAGAAGCCTAAAATCCTGCTACTGGATGAACCCACCAACCATTTGGATATTCGTCATCAGCTGTCGATTCTTGAATTGGTCAGGCAGTTGCCGATCACGGTGATAATCTCGCTGCACGACCTTAACCAGGCCATGGAGTGTGACCGCATCGGCGTGATGGATGACGGCCGCCTGATCGACAGCGGCCACCCTGATGAAGTACTCACCACCAGCAGGCTACAGCAGACCTTTGGGGTATATACCCATGTGATCGATGACCCTGTGGATGGCAAACAGATCATGCGTTTTCGCAGTGCAGTTTAGTTGGATAGGCAGCTCACAATAGCGTCCATTCAACGGAAAAATGCCAAACCACGCTGTGATCCGTGCCCATACTCCACAGCAGTACAATCACCACGAGCAGCGCTTCCAGCACCAAGACACCAACACCCAACGTCGTTGTTGACAGAATAAACCCGCGCTCATGGCTGATGCCTAAAAAGCTGGGGGTTCCCTTATAGAGTAGATAGGCGCTGTAGAGCAGCCCGATCACCATACCCAGCATACAGAACCAAAAAGCCGGATAGAGGGCAAAAACGCCGCACAGGAACATCGGTGTGGCAATGTAACCCGCGAAAATAAGGCAATCGCGACGGCTGGGACGAGTGTCTATACGACGGGCTAACCAATGGATCAAAGTGCCCACAACAGCAACCGCCATTAGGATCAACGCATAAAAAGCCACGCCTAATGCAATACCATTGGCGATAGAGACTCGATAGGTTTCAGGGCCACCATAGGTCCAGCCGACCTGGGTAGTGCCTATTAGCGCGCAGACGACAGGAATAGCAGCGAGTAAAAGAACATGGTGGGCATACAGATGGCTAATAGATTCATGCTCGCCACGGATCGAATGCCACTCTCTTTCAGGATGGTGGAGAAGCCCCCAAACATGATGGATCATAACGACCTCCCGGTTTTGTAGATGCACTATTGTTAGGGTCAGGCTGTTAAGGTCAGACGATGATCGATTGGATCAACAAAGAACCGAATCAAGTTTAGTGTAGAACACAAACATTATTTTAGGAGAGGCTTTTATCTTTTGTTGGTGAGAAATACGCCCAGAGAGCGCCACAGCGACGCTCGATAGTGTCGAAGGCTCAGTGACAGCCCCTACTGCTTCTTCCAATCAACCGCTAGCTCACCCCCTTTTGCCCAGTTCTCATGGCTGGTTTCAGCAAAGAAAATTTGCACCGCTTCAGGCGATATCTCATAAGCTTGCACAAACGCTTCGGTGATTTTATGGGCCAGCTCACGTTTCATTTCGACTGAACGCGGCGACTGCTGGATAGTCACGATGGGCATATTGGTATCTCCCTGGGTCTGGTGTTGCACTTTAACTATTGATCTATTTTGTTTGGGGATAAACTTTCCAAAGCTAGCCTTACGCCAGGTCTGCGAAACGCTCAATAACCGGCTGGGTGCGATGTTCGGCCTGCCACAGTTCGTAATCGCTCTGCACCGCCAGCCAAGCACGCGCACGACCAATGCCTGCCCGCTCCAGGCGAACGGCCAAGTCGGGGCTAATCGGTGCCCGTCCATGCAGAATCCGTGAAAGTGTTTCCCGCGCCACACCCAAGCGACGTGCCATTTCCGTCACACTAATGCCCAGCGCCGGCAACACGTCTTCGCGCAGCGTCTCACCGGGGTGCGGGGGTTGTGCATGTGAGTCATGAGCCACCTCCTAGTGATAGTCCAGATAATCTACCAGCTCAACATCCGAGCCCGTGAAGCGAAAAATCACCCGCCAATTGCCACTTACCGTAATCGACCAGAAACCTGCCCGCTCGCCCTTCAGCGCATGCAGTCGCCAACCTGGCAGGTTCACCGCCTCGGGGTCTTCGGCACGATTAAGCAGCGAAAGAATTCGCCCCAGACGCTTGGCATGGTCAGCGCGAATTCCCTTGGTGGTGCCGGTCTCGAAAAAGGCGCGCAAGCCTTTATGTCGAAAGCTGATAATCATTCTTTAAGCGTGACTTATCACATCATACTTGGCAAGACACTCTTCCAATATTTTCCATTCTTTGAATAGTTGGACGCTCAGAACATCTGAATAGTCATTACTTAGATGAGAGTTTTGATGAACGCTGTGACGCTGACTTTTCATCACATCATATGGATTTGAGGTTGGTTGCCAAACACGATTGAAATAAGCGATAAGCGTTGGCCAAGCCTCTGGCGGGCACACGCCTAGGCTTTGTCTGAAAAGTCGGCGAGCGAAGGCCAGACAAGGCAAAAATTGGCGAAAAGACGGAGTTTACGTGGTATAAATGAGTACTTTGAGCCGATTTTTAACGCCGTATGGTCGAGCGCAGCTAGTTTTCAGACAGAGCCTAGAGTCCGGCGGAACGAACCTTTCTTTGCTAAGGTGGAGTGGTTCATTCTATTAACTGGTGGGATATTAATATGCGTATTCTGTTCACCGGCGGCAGTGGTAAGGCTGGCCGTCATGCGACGGCTTATCTTCGCGACCAAGGTCACCGAGTCACTAATCTGGATTGGGTAGTCTCTGATGTACCCGGTATTACGACCCTGAAAACCGACCTGACCGACGCAGGCCAGGTATTCAATGCCTGCCAGGCCTACGCCGGTTTTGACGAGCTGGAACCGGGCACTGGCGTGCCCCGTTACGATGCGATTGTCCACTTTGCGGCGATACCCGCCATCCTGCATCGGCCAGACAACGAGACGTACCGCATCAATGCGCTAAGTACCTACAATATTCTCGATGCTGCCACCAAACTGGGCATTCCCAAGGTCATCTTCGCCTCCAGCGAGACCACTTATGGCGTTTGCTTTGCCGATGGCGAAAAGAAGCCGGACTACCTCCCCATCGATGAAGATCACCCCACCGTGCCTCAAGACAGCTACGCCATGAGCAAAGTAGTCAACGAGGTAACGGCGCGCTCTTCCAGGCACGCTCGGGTATCGACATCTACGGCCTGCGCATCAATAACGTTATCGAGCCCCACGAATACCGCCAGAATTTTCCCGCCTATATGGAAGACCCCGCCCTACGCCGCCGCAATATCTTCGCCTACATCGACGCCCGGGATCTGGGCCAGATGGTCGATTGCTGCCTGAAAACGGATGGCCTGGGCTACCAGGTGTTCAACGTCGCCAATAACGATCTGTCGGTGGACCTGACCAACGCCCAAGTCATTGAGCGCTTCTACTCCGACGTACCGACCAAGCGCGAGATGGGCGAATTTGAGACCTTTACAGTAATGAGAAAGCACGCCGTCTGGTCGGCTTCGCACCGCGCCACTCCTGGCGGGATGAGCTGCAGGAGTAAGCCAACCTGGAAATAATGAGTTATGCCAGGCTCTGCGGACGCTTCATTGCAGCGCACACGGAAGCGTTCTCAGACCCTATATGAAAACTAATTGAAGTTGGTACGATCACAGAGGCATTACCATCTACTTCTTTTCAAATGTTGAGCCCCGAATGAATGAATACTGACCACTCACCAAATGCGCACCTTGATAAATGGGAAAATGCAAAAAACCCAGTGGTATCGATGTCCAAAGAGTTCCCTGCGGGCCATCACATTCTTCCACATCAACACCAGCGTGGACAGTTGATATATGCCAGCGCAGGTACCATGAGACTAAAAACTTGCGATGAATATTGGTTATTACCTCCGTTTCGTGGCGTCTGGATGCCCCTGACGTAGAGCATGAAATGAGTGCCAGCACATCGGTTTCTTTACGAACATTATATGTAAATGTTGAGTCATTCATCTTAAACTTACCTAATTATCCAGTAGGTATAGGTTGTAGTGGTCAAGTAAAACTGGCCACCGCTTTATAGTTAACCCAGTACTTTTCCTCTGCCTGGTTCGGACTCATACCACTGTTATGCTGGTGAGGCCTAAGCTGGCTGTAATACCCGATTAAATAGTTCACGATATGATGCTGTCCCTGCAAGAATGAGCGATAGCCATACGTTGGCACCCATTCAACCTTTAAGCTCCTGAAGAAACGCTCCATTGGCGCATTATCCCAGCAATTACCACGTCGGCTTAGGCTTTGTTTTACCTGGCATTTCCAGAGTGTCTGACGGAACTTGCGGCTCGTATAATGACTGCCCTGGTCGCTGTGGAACATAACCCCTTTTGGCCGCCCACGGCTCTCATAAGCCATTTTCAATGCGCTGCTGGTGAGTTCGCTATCGGGCGACAACGACATCGACCAGCCAATCGTTTTCCTAGCAAATAAGTCCATGACAACGGCTAGATAAGCCCAGCGTTTGCCAGTCCAGATATATGTGACGTCGCCACACCAAACGCGGTTGGGCGCCTCAACGTTAAACTGACGCGCTAAGTGGTTCGGTACCTCAACATGTTCATCACCTGTTTTCTTGAAGGTGTGCCCAGGCACTTGGCAGCTAATTAGGCCAAGCTTTTCCATCAGGCGGCCAGCGCGATAGCGACTTAACGGCACATCCTGACTTGTCGCCATCTCTGCGATGCTGCGCGCCCCAGCAGAGCCTTCGCTCTCGCGAAATAGCTCTCTGACCTTGGCTATTTCCTTAGTCTTCGTGGCACACACAGGTCTTTTTGAACGTTGTCTCCAGTATTTAAAGCTGCTGCGATGCACGCCAAACACGTCACACAGCTTTTTTACCGGGTAGCTCGTCTTGAGTTTCTCGATTAGCGAGAAGTGTTCAGGGAGTCCGACATCAAGAGAGCGGTAGCCTTTTTTAGGATGTCTTTTTCCATCTCAATGTCACGGATGCGCTTTTCAAGCTCGCGAATCCTGAGCTGATCGGGTGTCATGGGCGTTGCTTTAGGGCTTTGGCCATCACGCTCTTGGCGTAACTGACGAACCCATTTGTCCATGCTCGAATATCCCACATTCATGGCTTCAGCCGCTTCACGAACCGTGTAGTGTTGATCGAGGACTAGCTGTGCTGCTTCGAGTCGGAATTCAGGGCTAAAGTTACGTTTTGGTCTTGTTGCCATGCTGCCACCTAGTGATGTCTTGGTGCATATTAGCACCTCTAATTAGGTGGCCAAATTCACTATGCCACTACAGGTGTCACTCCCCTCTTGCGGGAATTACTCATCCGAGCCTCTTATTTCCCTATAAATTACCAGCCTGACAGTTTTGAAGAGCGCTTATTGAGACTAACACTGGAAGAAATGAGGGATGCATTTGAGGCTGGATTAAAGCTTCCCATCGGTAGAGATAAGCGCTTGAAAAAATTTGCGATACATTAATGGAAAATCCTGGGGATGTACGCTCATTGGCAGATTGGGCGAATGAGGTGGGAGCAACCACTCGTACGTTAACCCGACTATTTCGCAGCGAAACAGGTGTTCCTTTTAGCCAATGGAGGGAGCAGGTGCGCATCGTAAGTGCTATTTCGGGTTTAAGCACCGGAGAACGTGTCAGCCAAGTTGCTGAAAATTTGGGATATGCTTCACAAGGCGCGTTTACTGTCATGTTCAAGCGTGTAACGGGAAAATCCCCACGAGAGTATTTGAACGACCTGTCCCGTTCTCAAATAAAATTGTCGTGTACGGAAGAATAAGATTCGAATGAGATTGATATTGTTCCTCTACTTATTGAAATAACAGGTAGAGGAATATATGAAGCTTTCACTAAAACCGCTGACTGACCACTATTACTTTCTGATAATCGCGTCCACATTTCTGCAAGAATCTTCTTTTGTCAGCACAAAGATCGTCATGGAAGAGATGTCACCTTTATGGGTAGCATCTGCTCGTTTCCTTATCGCAGCAGTATCTTTGTCGCCTTTTGTTTTAATTCAAATGCAAAAGCAAAAATATCTCTTAAAGATCTCCCTTGGCTGAAACTGTTAATTATTGGTGGGTTTCAGACAGCAGGGTAATGTCGCTGCTCAACATCGGACTGACGGCGACTACCTCCTCAATAGCGGCCATCCTAATGGCAAGCAACCCTCTACTCGTGGTTGTCCTAGCATGGCTGATTCTGGGGAGCGCTCATCGACACTTGCCTTGTTGGGCTTAGCTTTTGCATTTGTTGGCGTGGTGGTCTGCATTGGTATCGACTTTGAAGGCACTCATAGGGTCGGACATGGAGAAATATTTGTTATGTTAGCGTCAACCTGCTGGGCATGCTCTACCGTGTTAAGCAAGAAATTTGCAATTGCGTATTCTCCCTGGATAGTCACTTTCTGGCAGATGCTGCTCGGATCACTACTTCTTATTTCTATAGCTGCATTAAGCAAACAACCTTTATCCCTACCAACGGATGCTTACCATTGGGGCATGTTTATGTGGTTGGCAATCCCTGCATCGACTGGGGCTATAGGGCTTTGGTTTGCGGCGTTAAAAATTGGCGGCTCCGTGCATACAAGCGGCTTTCTGTTTCTTTGTCCTCTATTTGCAGCATTGATTGCATTCATGTTGGTCGGACAACGCCCTGAATGGCACGAGATTATAGGCGGTGCACTGGTAGGTGCAGGTTTGTTCATCATGTCCCGCAAGCATTATGCTCGCGGGACAGCTTTGAAAATTAAGTCTAGCTAGTCACAGCGTTCAACAATCATGCCCATCACACAGGCAAACACTATCTCAGCGGTCTCTGACTTTTGACTCACTTAACCACTGCGCTACCTGGTGCGTATAATAACTGACGATGATATCGGCACCTGCACGTTTGAAACCTGTCATGACCTCCATGACGGTTTCTTTTTCATCTAAAGCACCCGCTAGTGAGCCAAATTTGATAGCGGCATATTCACCTGCCACTTGATAAATAGCTAAAGGAAGATCAGTGCGATTTCGAAGTTGGCTAACGACGTCTAAATATGGCATACCAGGTTTTACCACCAGGATGTCAGCCCCTTGTTCCTCATCAAGGCGGGCTTCAATCATAGCCTGACGGCCATTTGCATTATCCGCTTGATAACCTAGACGATCGCCTTCAAGCTTACAGTCAACTGCGGAACGAAATGGGCCATAAAAGCAGATGAAAACTTTACCGCATGGGCCAGTATGGCAACCTCGGTATAACCAGATTTATCCAATGCATGACGTATTGCCCCCACCAGCCCGTCCATCATAGATGATGGTGCTAGCATATCAGCGCCTGCTTGAGCAGCGACAAGGGATTGCTTAACTAGGTTTTCGACGGTTTTGTCGTTGTCAACTTGTCCTTCCGCAACTACTCCACAATGGCCATGAGTGGTGTATTCGCAGAAACAAATATCTGGAATAACCAGCATATCGGATTTACATTTCTTAATAGTACGAATCATGCGCGCCAGCAACCCATCACTGGAGAGAGTATCACTACCCAGACCATCTTTATTATGGGATACTCCAAATGGCATGACGTAACGGATACCTAGCTCATAAAGTGACTCTATCTCTTCACAAAGTAATGATTCAGGTATTCGATAAATACCTGGCATTTCCTTTATAGGAGTACGCTCAATTGCATCCTCCTCGATAAATATAGGTTGTACTAAATCACTCAGAGTTAAACCGTTTTCTTTAACAAGTTGACGAAATTCATTATTTTTACGCATCCGGCGGGGGCGATGAACTATACTCATGCAACAGTCCTCTCGAAATTTTCCCCACTATATTCTCGAACTCTTGCAACAATCTCTTTCATTACACAGAACCCGTTGCTTGATCTGTTTTCCAAGTCGCGAGGATGTATATGGGCAATACTCGCACCAGCCTGCCAGCACTGGTAAACAGACTCAGCAATTTCTTCAGGAGTGTAAGGAACATTCGGATTTTTTCCACGTGAGGTTATTCCACCGTTTACTGCAGCGGTAATAATGAGTTTTTCCATTCGTACGGCCTCTTTATAACGGTTGACAACACAACGCTTATTATCCTCCTGAAATTCAACGAATGACTTTTCACTTAAGACATAAATTGTTTAGAAAAGAAAATTTCGTAAAAATAATTTAGCCAATGATTTGTTACTTATTTCCTGAATTCAACTAATAAGTGCAGCACCCGCGGTTTCTAGTGCTCCTGAATATTCTCCTAAGAACACCTGTGCTGGGGTTCGGTATCCCAGCCGCTTTCTGGGTCTATCGTTCAGCTTGTGAACAATGCGTCGCAGCTCTGCATTAGTCACCTTCCGAAAGTCTGTACCTTTCGGAAAATACTGCCTGATCAGGCCGTTGGTGTTCTCGTTTGTCCCACGCTGGCCTGAGCAGTAAGGATCACAGAAATACACGGAGGCGCTAACCGCTTTTGCGACCGTCTCGTGGTCTGCAAACTCCGAGCCATTGTCTAGCGTGATCGTCTTCACCGCGCCCCGACGAGGCTTAAGTAAACGAACCATGGCTCTCTGCGTTAGTTCTGCCGTTACCTTTGGCAGACGTGCCGCCAATAAGTAGCCACTTCGCCGCTCTACCAACGTCACTATCCCCGCTTGCTTATGCCCATAAAGCACCGTGTCGCCTTCCCAGTGACCGATGGTGAGGCGTTTTTCGATAGCAGGCGGCCGATGCTCTATCCCCACACGCTTAGGAATCTTGCCGAGTCCTGCACTTTTGGCATGGGCACGATGTTTACTGCGACGCTTGGGCTGGCGGAGATGTCGCCACAAATCGCCACCCTTGTCCTTATCGTCCCAGATCAACGAATAGACCCATTGATGACTCACCTCTATCCCCGTCAACGGCGCCATAAAACCGCTAATCTGCTCTGGACTCCATTCTTCCCTAAGCCTGCCAGCTACAGCATTGATCAGGCTAGGGAGTCGCTTTGTCCACTTCCAGGCAGAGCGGCGTCTCTGATCGCTGTAACGCTGCGCTTGTGCGGGTTCATATCCCTTGGCCCCCGAATTACGTCTCAGCTCACGGCTCACGGTACTGCTGTGAATGCCAAGCTGTTGAGCAATCTGACGTTGGCTCAATCCTACATCCCTATGGGCAAAAATTTGATATCGTTGTGCCTGGGTCAGTTGTCGGTATCCCATACTCTGCTTCACTTTGGTCGGTAAGGCGGAGAGGGTACCGCTGCTGGCCCTCCTGCCTCTACCGTATGATCCAAAGTGCTGCAGTTATTCTATGAATTCAGGTTTTCAATAACTGGATGAACGCAGACCCAGAGCTGCAATATATTCACTAGATGGTTGAGGAGCGTTCATGCACCCGGCAAGCTCGGCAAGCCGTTACGGGGTGCCCTGACGGGATGTCGGCGAGTGCGCACCGGCAACACACGCATTGTTTACAAGGTGTACGGTGACACCATTCAGGTATTAATTATCGCCGTGGGGCAAGGCGCGATGAAGAAGTCTATAAGCTTGCCAATCGACGGGTTAAATAATCTTTTCCCGCAACATTTGAGGATTTACCTTAATTGGCTACGCATTAAAACCAGCATCACTCATTTATCGGTACAAACACCGGCGCCCCATTCACCTCTACCACCGCTAGCCGCTGGCGGTAGAGGCTTTCAACGCACTGGGCACCAGCATGCTATCTCGCGTGCCCCAGCACGCCTCGCCAGTTGGGTAGAGCAGTAAAATATGGTCGCACCAGCGGGCGGCGAGATTAAGGTCGTGCAGGCACATTATCACCGCTTGGCCTTCTGCGGCCTGCTCTGCCATTAGCGTCATGACAGCACTCTGGTGATGAAGATCGAGATGGTTGGTGGGTTCGTCTGCCAGCCACACGTTGGGCGCCTGGGTCAGTACAGTAGCAATCGCCACCGCTGGCGCTCGCCGCCGGAAAGCGTGCTCACCAAACGATCACGCAGGTGCGCCACATCCAGGCGCTCCAGAGCGGCTTCGGCACGGGCGTAGTCATCTGCGCCCTCCATCTGCCACGGCGAGAGATAGGGATGACGGCCAATTAGCGCGGTTTCCAGCACTGTTGCGGGAAAGCCATCCTGGCGATCCTGAAACACCAATCCCAAACACTGGGCGATCTGGCGGCGGCGCAGTTGACCAAGCACTGAGCCGTTGAGTTGAACACTACCTGAACGTGGGGCATGCAACCCTGCCAAGGTATGCAACAGCGTGGTTTTACCTGCCCCGTTAGGGCCTAAAACGCCCCAAACTTGGCCTGGTTCGATGGTGATATTAAGCGGCGTACCGTCTTCGCGGCCGGGCACATCGATGATGAGGTCTCGGGTAGCCAGTACGCTCATCAGCGGCTCCGGTAGAGCAGAAACAGGAAGGTGGGCACGCCCAACAGCGCAGTGATCACGCCGACGGGAAGCTGTTCCGGGGCGATCATGGTGCGAGCTAGTGTATCGGCCAACACTAACAGCGTGCCCCCGCCAACGCACAGGCGGGTAGTATCAGCCGCTGGTCGTTGCCTAACAGCAGGCGCAGCATGTGGGGCACCACTAAACCGACAAAGCCAATGCTGCCTGCGGTGGTCACTGCCGCTGCGGTGAGTAGGCTGGCGGCAATGTAAATACACCACTCCAGCGGCCTAACCGCCACGCCCAGCGCTGCAGCCTGCTGAGGGCCACGGGCCAGCACATTCAGGCTACGCCCAAGCGGAATCAGTACCACGCAGGTAGCCAACAACAATAGCAGCGGAGGCCAAGGGGTACGCGCGTAGGAGAGGTCGCCCATTAGCCAATAGAGCATGCCCGGCAAACGCTCGGCGGGGCTCATCGCCAGCATCAAGGTAATCACTGCCCCCACCCGGCTGCTACCACCACACCCGTTAGCAGCAAGCGCGAAGGCGTCCAACTACCGCTGCCGTGGGCCAAACCAAACACTAAAAATGTCGAAAATAGCGCGCCGCCAAATGCCGAACCAGAAATCGCCAGCCCGCCGAGCCCTCCCAACATGGCTGCCAATGCACCAATAGAAGCGCCACCGGAAAGGCCAAGCACATAAGGATCAGCAAGAGGATTGCGCAACAGCACCTGCATTAACGCCCCGGCTACCGCCAACAAACCGCCCACGGCAAACGCCGAGAGCGCCCTGGGTAGGCGCAGCTCCAACACCATGGTACGCGCCAACCCATCGCTCTCACCTTGCCCTATATAACCAAGATTACCCAGCACCAATTGCCAAATTTGCGCCGGAGAAATCTGCGCACTGCCAACACCAAGGGCGATAATCAGCGCAGCCACCGCCGCTAGCAATAGCAGGCTAAGCGGCAGTCCCAGGCGAGCGAGCATTAATGGCGTCCACGCTTTTGACGCGCCATATCGAGCTTCTCACAGAGTATCTGCGCACCCTCCATCAGGCGCGGCGTTGGCCGTTGGATCAGCGATGGCGGTACAAAGAAGAGGTTATCTTCTGCCACCGCCGTCAGGCTGGGGTACTGCTCCCAGTGGGTCAGCCAGTGTCGGTTCTCTTCGCCCATGCCCCAGCCACAATCGCCTCAGGATTCGCCGCCAGCACGGCTTCATCATCGATGCGTGGCACCAGCCGCGCCTGCTCGCCAAACACATTCTCGCCACCGCACATCTCGACCACTTGGCCGATCAGGTGCTGGTCATTGACGCTCATTAACGGCTCATCCCAGACCTGATAGAACGTAGCCACCGGCTCTCGATCAGCATAGCGCGCATCAATTTCATCCATGGTCTGCCGAAAATTGTCGGCCACGGCCTGGCCGGCAGCTTCAGTGCCCGCCAGCCGAGCCAAACGTTCAATGGCGCTGGCTACACCCTCTACATCGCGGGGCTCGATATAGAACACCGGCATACCCAGGGCTTCGAGGGTTTCAAGCTGTTCGGCGGGGTTACCAGTTACCCAGCCAATGACTAAATCCGGCGCCAGCCCCACTAAGGCCTCTAAATCAATCCTGGTGTGGCTACCCACTGACGTTATCTGTGTGGCTTCCGACGGGTAGTCGCTGTAGGAAACGACGGAGACCACTTGATCCCCCGCACCCGCAGCAAAGGTCAATTCGGTTGCACCTGGAGACAGCGTGGCAATACGCTGAGCAGCGTTGTAGAGGCAAATCTCACGGTCACGATCATCCACTGCGCAGCGCGAGTGGTCATGGGCGTGGGATACCGACGACAGTAGCAGCAGCGCGAGGCCTAAGGCCCCGCGTACTAAGTAGCTGCTTTTATTGACCAAAATGAACACTCAAAAATCCTGCTCGGCCAGCGTTAATATAGTCACGGGTGGTTGAATACTCTTTATCAAAAGCATTTTCTAGCGTAACACGGGCGCTCCAGAGTGGCGCAAACTGCCAGCCTGCACGCAGATTAACCAGCCCATAGCCTCCTAACCGCTGGGTGTTGGCGGCATTATCATAGCGGTAACTCTGTGCCACTAACGAGCCCCCAAATGACCAATCACCAAGCTCACGATCTGCATCAAAGCGCACGCTTTGGGTAGCCCGGCGGGCTAGTCGATTACCGGTTGCCCGGTCTTCCGGATCCAGGTAGGTGAAGGCAGCTTGGAGTGTCCAGTCATTGACCTCTACGCCGCTTGACAGCTCAGCCCCGCGTATACGTGCGCTGTTAACGTTTTGCGGCGCCCATAAGCCACTCGACGTTGGCGCCCAGGCAATCATGTCGTCATAGTCGTTTTGAAAGGCGGCCAAGTCCCAGAACCACCGGTTGTATTGGCCTCGAACACCCACCTCGACAGTTTCAGACTTTTCTGGATTGAGATCAGGGTTACCGGAATCCGGCCAATAGAGGTCATTAAAGCTCGGTGCTTTAAACGCGGTGCCTACGCTGGCGCGCAACGTATGGTAAGCATCCAGATCGTAGCCCAGCGCCAGGCTGCCGGTGACTTCATCGCCGTAGGCTTCGTTGTCGTCATAACGCAGGCTTGCTTGAATGGCAAACGGCGAGAAGTCGAGCAGCCCTTGGGTAAACACGGCGGTGTTATCCCGGCTGGTGACGTCAAAGTCGTTGGTGCTTGAAACGCGGTCTTCGCTGATTTCAGCGCCAGCCATCAACTCATGGGGCCCAAACTGAAGATTATTCTGCCAGCGGGCGGTTTGGGTGCGGGTATCAATGACGGAGGCGCCGAAATTATCAATCGTATCTAGCTCATCACGGGCTTCGCTAAGGGTCAGGCGACTCTGCCAGGTATCGGTGACCGGCACCTCGGCGTAGATGCCTGCCACCTGCTGGACGAAGTCATTCTCACCACCGTC
Source organism: Vreelandella olivaria (assembly GCA_004295565.1). GTDB lineage: Bacteria > Pseudomonadota > Gammaproteobacteria > Pseudomonadales > Halomonadaceae > Vreelandella > Vreelandella olivaria. The sequence continues at coordinate 2,777,096 of AP019416.1, forward strand.
GTATTCGTTGTTACCGCGGGCACGCAGTGCCAGTACGCCAACTTCAGCGCCACTCTCAAAAGTATGCGCCACGCGGGCAAGCGCCGAGGTATTGTCATGACCTTTGTCTTCACCACCGCGACGAATAGGCTGACCATCGGTATTGAAGTGGCTCGCTGCAAAGCTGTAGCGGGTTCCACCCTCACGCCCACTCAATCCAGCACTTAGCCGCTGGGTATTGAAGGAACCGCCGCCCACTGAAATGCTTGGTTGCGGCCCTCTTCATCACCCTCAGGTGTAAATAGCTGTATCACACCGCCGACCGCATCCGCGCCATAAAGGCTTCCGCGGGGGCCACGCACGATTTCTGCACGGTCAAACATGCGCGGATCCAAATACTGAAAAGCAGCACCGCCCGCCGTGGCGGAGCGCAGACGAATGCCATCGATCATTAGCACGGAGGCATCACTGGGCGCACCACGCAGGTAAACACTGCTGCTTTTACCAAAACTACCGTTACTAGTGACGTCTACGCCCGGCTGACCACGCAATAAATCGGTCAGGCTGGTGGGATCCTGGCGACGAAATGTGCTCTCCTCCAGCACGCTGACGGAAGAGAGACTCTCGTTAGCGGTGCGGGGCGCTAACGCAGCGGTGACAACGATAGGGTCTAGCGCCGCTAATTCGGTCGTCGCTTCGGCGTATTGAGCCGGGGTCTGAGCATAAGAGTGGGCTGAAAAGGAGATGGCGAGCGGTAACGCAGCCATACTCAACGCCGCCCGTTTGGCGGTAGTGTGGAAACGGTGATTCATGGAGGGATCCCTTGCGCGTCGTGCTCACCCGCACAACGTGTTTTTTGTGACCAAGCGCAGGGCACAACAAGGGAGTCACGGTCGCACCGAATGATCGTATTGCGCCACCGTTCATCGCCCTGAGAGCACCCACCGCGCCTCGGCATGTATCGGTTCAGGTTGAACCGTTACTCTCGGGCCGGTCTCCGGGCTGACGAGCGGAAGGCAGCATCTAACAATGCACCTTTCCGAACGACCACCTTCCCGTGCATGAGCACAGTGGCGTCTTGGCCGTTCTTATCTCGATCACCGTTGCGGGGGCAGCGTTGGAATCACGCAAAGCGTTCACCAACTTCCCGTTTCACTAGCGGCGTTATCCACCGCCAGCACCTGAGAGTGGGCGTAAGCTAGCAACTTGTTGGAGGGTGGTCAATTTTGTTGTTGCAGAGTTTGTAGTCTATAAACTACATTAACAGAATGGCTGACATAAAGCAGACAGACACTTTCAGGAAATGGGAAAGCAAACTCAAAGACACCCGTGCTAAAGCCACTATTGCTGCGCGCATATTTCGCTTAGCCAATGGCCTTCCTGGTGATGTCCAGCCAGTCGGGCAAGGAGTCTCTGAGCTGCGTATTCACTTCGGCCCTGGCTATCGGGTCTACTTTTGTCAGCGCGGCGATGAATTTATTTTACTGCTATGTGGCGGCAATAAGAGTACTCAGCAGAAAGATATAAATACGGCTCATCGCCTTGCTAAAGCGTGGAGGTAGATATGAACGAACAACTTTACGAATACGATCCAGCTGCAGCGCTGGATAATGAAGAAGCCATTGCTATATTTCTTGCAGATGCTTTTGAGAGTGGTGATGCCAACTACATTGCAAAAGCTGTTGGCGTAGCCGCCCGTGCGAAAGGCATGTCTCAATTAGCGACTGAAACGGGCTTGTCACGCGAACAGCTTTACCGCTCTTTTGGCGAATCAGGTAACCCAACGCTCAAGACCATGTTAGCGGTCACCCGAGCGTTAGGGGTCGATATTACGGCTCGCCCCCACAAACCTGCCGCTTAGCTTTCTATTCGCTGAGTGCTTTTTCAGCGACTGACTCGCCAACTACTTAACCGCCATCACCAGCCCATGGCGCACATACCACACCTGATCAGCTTGGACGGTGGCATCTTGGCTGAACCAACCATTTAGATCACGCAGTCGACGCTGCTCGGGCTGCATGGGCACAATGCCGCGACCGACTTCGGTGGCGATGATAATTAACACCGCGTTTAGCTCGTCAGCCCGCTGGCTGAGCTGTGTCATATCGCCCTGCCACTGCTCGCGCAAGGAGTCGTTTTCCGCGTTTGCTAATGCAGCTTCGAGCCACTCGAACACGCCGGTTATTACCAGCGGCGTGTCGGCAACCAGCGCTTGCTGACACTCAGCCAGCCGCTGAGACGGCGTGAGTCGATGCCATACAGCGCCGGGAAAGCGGTCAGCTACAGCGTCGCGTTTGCCAGCGCAGGCACCGCCGATGAAGAGCTGCATTGCCATTCTCCTTGTCCATTCGCATCGGTGTAATAAGTGAGTTTCCAGCGCCGGCCTTGGGCCTGACTCACCGTGCCATCCCAGAAATGAATGGTTTCAAAACGACGGCGCAGCTCGCGAATCACGCCGCCGTGGGTCACTGTCAGTACCTTTTATGGTCACCCGCTTGGGCATTAGTCGCAACATCGTGTAGCCAAGCATCCAAGCGCTCGCGTAACTGTGCAGCCGATTCGCCACCAGGGATTTGCAGCTCGCCCACGCTGTCAATCCAGGCGCGGTAATGGGGTAAATCCTTTAGCTCGTCGTAAACCTTGCCTTCGTACTCGCCAAAATCGAGCTCGCGCAGGCGTGGTTCAAGCGTAAGGGGCGCGCTGGGTTTGGCGACTTCCGCCCACGCCAGGGTTTGCTGGCAGCGGTTAAGATCGCTGGAGTAAATAGCATCAAAACGCTCATCCGCTAGTGCCTCACGCAGCGCCAGCAACCCTGCTTCGGCATCGGGAAACAGTAGCGGAATATCTTGCTGACCTTGATAACGACGCTCTAAATTCCAAGCGGTGATACCGTGGCGAACTGCCACCAGCTCCACACTAAGATCAATAGCCAAAGCTCCCCTCCTTCAATGGTGGCGCCTACCATATCGCCGTTGATGCCGTTAAACAGTCGCAACATAAACCAGCGCATAAGTACCACAAAAACCATGCCCGTTAGCCCTATCAATACGACTGGCGGGGCTAACAGCGCGATCAACACCAATGGCAATAGCGCGAGCGCCACGTCCTGGCCACTAAGCGACTGCTGCCAGCTCCAAGCCAGGCCCTTCGGCTGGGCACAGGGGGTCAGTACCAACAAGGCAACGCCCCCCAACGCCCGAGTGCGGGCACCACCAGCAGCCACCAGAGCGGCGCTTGATAGGTGAGCAATGCCCACAGCAGCACGCCCTTCCAGGCGAGCAGAAACAGTAGCGCCAGCATTCCAAAACTGCCGATTTGTGGGTCTTTCATAATCTCCCAGCGGCGCGCCAGCGGCTTGATTGCTGCCCAGAGCATCGGCGATGTCCATGACGCCATCCAAATGCAGCCCACCGGAAAGCGCCACCCACACGCTTAATATCGCCAGCGCGGTGATCGGCGTGGGGACGTTGGGCATCGCAAACGCTAGCAGCACCAGCACGCTGCCGATCAACAGGCCCACCAAGGGGTAGGCGCGCACTGCCCAGCGGCGGGTATCGGGCGTCCAGGGAACGGCTATTGGGATTGGGATCCGGGTCAGAAACTGCAGCGCCAGCAGGAGACCGAACAGAGCATTTTTCACAGCAGCTTCCCGTGGTTTTTCCATTCGATGGCGCAGCCTGCGACCACTTCTAGCACCGAATCCGCTTCTGCCGCTAGCCAGCGGTGAGCGCGCTGAAGAAACGCCAGGTAGCGCCAGGTTTGCGTATCAGTGGGCGGCAGCGCTTCGTTAATATCGTTAGAGACAATCACTAGATAAATGCTGCGCGTGCGAGCATCCGATAACATCCTTATCAGCAGCAACATGCCCTCGTCGTCGCTAAGTTGACTGCCATACAGCACTTGGCTGGCCCATAGCGTAATGCAATCCAGCAGCACCGCGCTGCCATCGGGCACCTCGGCTAGCGCTTGATCTATATCCACAGGCGCCTCTAGCGTTATCCAGCGAACGGCTTGCCCGTGACCGCTCCTAGCTTGCTGGTGTCGTGCCACTCGCTCAGCCATCTCTGCGTCGTATACGGCTGCGGTTGCTAAGTAGTAACAGGGTGAGCTACCCACTGCGTCCACTAACCGCTGCTCGGCAATATCACTTTTGCCGGAGCGTGCGCCGCCGCTAACGAAGAGAATCATGCAGTACCTTTTTCAGCACATTAACTAACCGCCGGTTGGCAGGTTCGTCGCGCAGCGCCACTCAGCCATTCGCCATTAAGCCCGGCAAAATTGTGGCTATGACGCACTAAAATGCCCTGGCGGAGCAGCTGCTCAAATAGCGCATCCGTGGTAATTTCCTGCGCAGCACTGGGGCGGATAAGAAAAAAACATGCCTGGCTGGGCACAACGTCCAACCCCAACTCGGTAAGCACTTGCGCCACACGCGGCCGTTCGCTGGCCAACCACCGCTGGGTGCGCCGGGCAAAGGCATCATCTTTCAGTAACGGCGCCACCAGCTCAGCCGCCAAGTGATTCACACTCCAGGCTGGCTGGTAAGCTTCTGCGGCCTTGATCGTTGCCGAAGCCGCCAGCATATAGCCCAGCCGCAGACCCGGCAGGGTATAAAACTTGGTCATGGAGTGGAGCAGCGTCAGGTGCGAATAGCGCGCCAACAGCGGTGCCAACGTGGCCTGCTGGGGCGCCTCACCTACCATGTCGATAAAGGCTTCATCGACTACCACATGGCAGCCAGTGGCTGCGCTGTGATCCAGCAAGGCTTCCATTGTCGAAATATCAATTAGCGTAGCGGTAGGGTTATTGGGGCGGCATAGAAACAGCACATCAATGTCGTTAAGCCCGGCCAACAATGCATCAATATCCAGCGTAAAGTGCGGCGCGGGCAGCGCAATCTCGGTAACCGTTAACCGATGGGCGCGGCAAGCGCGGGCATACTCGCCAAAGCTTGGGGTAATAATCGCCGCCCGCTTGCCTGCATGCACCGCGGCAGCCAGGAAAATCGCCTCAGCGCCGCCATTGGTTAGCAGCACCTGCTCGGGCTGGACTTGGTGGTGGGCGGCGATGGCCTGACGCGCAGTTGAATAGTCCGGCGCGGGGTAGCGTTCAAGGCCTGTCAGTTGCTTAGTCAGCCAATCGCTCACCCAGGCCGGAGGCCCCAAAGGATTGAGGTTGGCGCTGAAATCTTCCAGACGGTGATCGGCGGGCAAACCGAAGTGCGCTAATAGCGCCTCGGCTTGGCCGCCATGCGCGGGCCATGGAGAGCTAGGCCACCTGCATTGACTCATAGTAGCCCCTTAAAAATGAATGACAATCCCGCTATCACCACCACTGACAGCACCATAAACAGTATCCAGGCACCGTGCATTAAGCGCACGGTGGCCTTGATATGCGTGACCTGCAGTACTTCAAGCGGCTCGCCTAGGGTAGCGCGCTGCGACACCACACCTTGATAGACATTGGAGCCCCCTAACTGAACGCCGAGCAGTCTTGCCACCATGGCCTCCGGCCAGCCAGCATTGGGGCTTGGATGACGCGGCGCATCGCGGCAGGTGCCGCTCAGTGCGCCTTTCCAGCGCAGGTTCAAAACGCCTGAAACATCCAGTAGCAGGCCAACGAGCCACAAGCATAACGCGGTTACGCGTGCGGGTATCCAATTGGCTACGTCGTCCAGCTTGGCGGAGGCAAAGCCAAAGTCGGCATAGCGCTGATTTTTGTAACCTACCATTGAATCCAGGGTATTCACCGCCTTGTACGCCAGCGCCAACGGTGCGCCACCGATCAAGGCAAAAAATAGCGGCGCGGTGATGCCGTCAACGGTGTTTTCCGCCACGGTTTCCACCGTGCCCCGGGTAATCTCCGCCTCACCCAAGGTTTGCGTATCGCGGCCAACAATCATCCCCAGCGCCTTGCGGGCGGCGGGCAAATCGCCTTGGGTCAGCGGTTTGATCACGGCGGTAGCCGCATCGCCCAGCCCCTTGATAGCTAGCGTAGTTGAGAGCAGCCAAAGCTCGGCAATCAGCGCCAGCCCCGGGTGCAGCGCTGCTAGCAATATCAACAACAGCCAGCTAATACTCCATACGCCGCCAACGACAAAAATCGTTAGCATAAAGCCACTAACCCGGCGCTGCTGTGCGGTGCCGCGATTCCATAGCCGCTCGAAAGCACTGATAAAGCGTCCGATCAGTACCACTGGGTGGGGCAACGAACGCGGGTCGCCCACCACTAAATCAATCACAATGGCCAGAACAATCAGGGTAATTCCGCCAAGTGTGACGCCTGGGATCATGATTTCGCCTTATCGCTAACACCGGCATCGGCAAAGGTAGCCATTTCACGCATCATCGCGGTGGCTGCTTGCAGTAATGGATAGGCCAGCGCGGCACCACTCCCCCTCACCCAGCCGCATGCCCATATCGAGCAGTGGCTTGGCCTCTAACGCCTTTAAGGCGATGTCGTGACCAGGCTCCTGGGAACGGTGGCCGAAAATCAGGTAGCCGCGTACAGCGGGGCAAAGACGGCAAGCAGTCAGCGCCGCCACGGTGGCAATAAAGCCATCCACAATCGCAGGCAGCCGATGCGCCGCTGCAGCCAGATAAGCCCCGGTCATCGCCGCAATTTCCAGGCCACCTAACTTGGCAAGCACTTCCAATGGCGCCTCTGGGTTGGCTTGCCGAGCATTAATGGCACGCTCAATCACTGCGACTTTGTGCGCCTGCTGCTGTGGGTTAATCCCGGTGCCTGCGCCCACCACGCTTGCCACTGACTCACCCGTCAGTACTGCCAGCATAGCGCTGCTGGCCGTAGTGTTGGCAATGCCCATTTCGCCCACGATAAGGCATTTTGCTCCAGCACTTTTGGCGCGCTCAACGGCCGTCACGCCTACGTCAATCGCGGCTAAGGCTTGCTCAACCTGCATCGCATCCTCTACCACCATATTGGCTGTGCCATGGCGTACCTTCGCAGAGGTTACGCCCTGCATGGTTAAAGGCGACACCACACCCACATCCACGATCTCGACCTGAGCGCCTATTTGCCGGGCAAACACATTAATCGCCGCCCCGCCGTTGGCAAAGTTAGCCACCATCTGGGCGGTCACTTCTTGGGGAAAGGCGGAGACCCCCTCGGCGGCAACGCCATGATCGGCGGCAAACACGACCACCGCTGGCGGCGTGACGCTGGGCTTGAGTTCACCGGTAATGGCACTCAGCTGTATCGCCAAGGCTTCCAGGCCACCCAAGCTCCCGGGCGGCTTGGTCAGCGTGTCCAAATAGCGACGCGTCTCTTCACCGGCATTGAGATCAACGGACTGAATCTGGTCAACAATGGCGTGCATGCAGGCTCCGGCTCACTAAGGGTCATCAAACATTCAAAGGCAAGGCGCAAAATGGTAGCAAAAGCCTGGGTGCTATACTTGCTATTTCCTTAACAGGTCTTCCACCCTGTCAGGGTTTATAGCTTTCTTGAGGTTGTGAGCGTGGCGCCATCGCCACCCTACACTCGGGTAATAAAACTACAAATATGGTTTTTATTGCCGTAAAGTCTCTTAAATCGACACCAAAAATGTAAAATAACTACAATCTTTACCCACCGTCTCTATCATGCAGAGGTCCCTATGCCAAGCTCAACACCTGCTACGTTAAATCCCACCGTTGCTGAGGTTACCCAGCGCATTCGTGAGCGTTCTGCTGAGCGTCGCGCCCTCTACGAGCGGCGCATGGCGGATCAGCACAAGCGTGGCGTGCACCGTGCTGAGCTAAGCTGCGGTAATCTGGCCCACGGGTTCGCCGCCTGTAACCCGCGTGATAAGAACGAACTCAAGCTGATGAACAGCGCCAATCTGGGCATTATCTCGTCCTACAACGATATGCTCTCGGCGCACCAGCCGTTTGAAACATTCCCGGAAACGATTAAAGCCGCTGCCAGTGCCATGGGCTCCACCGCCCAGTTTGCCGGTGGCGTTCCCGCCATGTGTGACGGTGTGACGCAAGGTCAGCCGGGGATGGAGCTTTCCCTGTTTTCTCGCGATGTGATCGCCATGTCTGCGGCCGTTGGTCTCTCGCACAATATGTTTGATGCTGCCCTTTACCTGGGCGTATGCGACAAGATTATTCCAGGCCTATTCATCGCTGCCGCACGCTTTGGGCATCTGCCCGCCATGTTTGTCCCCGCAGGCCCAATGCCCAGCGGCCTGCCTAACAAAGAGAAGGCGCGCGTCCGCCAACTCTACGCAGAAGGTAAAGTGGGCCGCGCCGAGCTACTAGAAGCCGAGTCGGAGTCCTACCACAGCCCCGGCACCTGCACCTTTACGGCACTGCCAACTCCAACCAGCTAATGATGGAGGTGATGGGTCTACACCTGCCCGGCACCTCGTTTGTAAACCCCGGCACCGAGATGCGCGAGGCACTGACCCGCTACGCCACCGAGCAGGCCATCCGGAACACCGAACCCGGCGGCGACTATCGCCCGTTCTTTAAACAAATTGACGAGCGCGCGATTGTTAACGCCGTGGTTGGCTTGCTGGCTTCCGGTGGTTCAACTAACCACACCATGCACCTGATCGCCATGGCCGCCGCTGCGGGCATAACCCTGACCTGGGATGACTTCACCGACCTTTCGGCGGTGACGCCCAGCCTGATGCAGGTTTACCCTAACGGCCAGGCGGATATTAACCACTTCCAGGCGGCGGGCGGCATGAGCTACCTGTTCCGCGAGCTGCTGGGCGCTGGCTTGTTACACGGTGATATCCCTACTGTTTTCGGCACCGACCTGACCGCTTACACCCAGGAGCCGTTCCTGGAAGATGGCAAAGTCGTCTGGCATGAAGGCCCTGAAAAAGCCTTGATGAAGACGTTCTTCGCCCTGTCGCTAAGCCCTTCGCACCAACGGGTGGTTTAACGGTGATGAAGGGCAACCTGGGGCGCGGTGTGATTAAAATCTCCGCCGTCGCCGAAGAGCACCGCATTGTTGAAGCGCCGGTAAAAATCTTCGAAGACCAAAATGAAATGAAAGCGGCTTTTGAGTCTGGCGATTTAGACCGCGATGTCATCGTGGTCGTACGCTTCCAGGAATCTAAAGCTAACGGCATGCCGGAACTACACAAACTAACGCCGTTCCTGGGCGTGCTACAAGACCGCGGCTTTAAGGTAGCACTGGTCACCGATGGGCGGATGTCGGGTGCTTCCGGTAAAGTGCCCGCTTCCATTCACATGAGCCCTGAAGCTCTGGATGGCGGCCCGCTGGCCAAGCTACGTGATGGCGATATTGTCCGTCTGGACGCCAACGCAGGTACGCTGGAAGCCAAAGTCGATCCCGCCACCTGGGCTGAGCGGCAACTGGCCATCGGTAACCTGGATCACTACCACGTGGGCTTAGGTCGTGAGCTGTTTGGCGGCTTCCGCCATCTGGCCATGCGCGGTGAAGAAGGCGCTGGGGTGTTTGGCGGGTTTGAAGCCGATGATCTCGCCCGCCAGCAGGGGCAGATATCAGAAGAGGATGCCTGATGCGACCGGCACTTATCGGCGATATCGGGGAACCAACGCCCGCTTGGCGTTGGTTTCTCCCGGTGAAGTAACTCCTCACGATATTTTGAATTTGCCCTGCGCCGATTACCCCGGCGTGGTGGAAGCGGTTCAAGACTACTTGACCCGTGTCGGCGCGACGGGTGAAAACGCCCTCAAGAAGCCTGCTTGGCCTTTGCCTGCCCCGTTCATAACGAGCGGGTCAAAATGACCAATAATCACTGGGATTTTTTTAAAGCGCGAGGTTCAGCAGGCGCTGAATCTTTCGCTGTTTAAAGTCATCAACGACTTTACCGCCCAGGCGCTGGGCGTTCCCCATGTGGCAGCCAGTGATTTGGTCGAGGTTCAGCCGGGGCAAACCCAGGCCCACTCCACACGCTTAATCATCGGCCCAGGCACCGGCCTGGGCGTTGCCGGGTATTTCCTGGGCAACACGCCTGGATCCCGCTGCCCACCGAAGGCGGCCATGTCACCTTTGCCCCCACGGATAGCACCGAGGTGGCGTTGCTGGGTGTATTTCTCCAGCGTCATAAACGGGTCAGCGTAGAGCGCATTCTGTGCGGCCAGGGCTTACTGGAGCTTTACCAGGCGCACTGCCGCCTTGAGGGCGTTGAGCCACGCCTTTCCACTCCCGCAGAGGTGACCACAGCGGCCAATCAAGGCGATAGCCTGGCAACGGCTGCCCTGCTGCGCTTTCTCAAAATTCTTGGCGATGTATGCGGCGACGCTACGTTAACCATGGGCGCAAGGGGCGGCGTTTATCTATGCGGCGGTATTCTCCCCGCCTGCTGGAGTGGCTGCCGAAAAGCGAGCTGCGCAGCGCCTTTGTTAATAAAGGCCGAATGGGTGCTTATAACGCGGATATTCCCATATGGGTGGTGACCGCGCCCTGGACGGGGCTGCTGGGCGCCGCCGAAGCGCTGCACAACGAAGAAGTTTTCTAACAATATCAATAGGAAAGAAACCATGCCCGCCGCCGCCTTTGATGTGCCGTTTCTGCTCGGCATGATGCGCCTGCACGAAACACCCGCTATGCACGACCCAGAACAGTTGGCGCAGTGGATAGAAGCACGCCTGGAGCAGGGGCTTCACTGGTTTGACCATGCCGATATCTATGGCAGCGGCCAAGGGGAAGCGCTGTTCGGTGCCGCCCTGCGGGCGCGCCCGGCGCTTGCTCAGCGGGTCAATGTCGTCACCAAGGCGAGCATTGCCAACGACAACCCCGCCCCAGGTTCGGGCAAGGTAAAGCACTACAACGCCAGCCCTGCTTATCTTAATAGCGCCATTGACGCCTCCCTGGAGCGGTTGAGTGTCGAGCGCCTTGATCACTTTCTGATTCACCGCCCCGATTTGCTGATGAATGCAGAAGCCACCGGCCGGGCCCTGGACGACGCCATTGAAGCAGGCAAAATTGGTGCTGCAGGCGTTTCCAATCACCTGTCTAGCCAGTGGCGGCGCTTGCAAGGCGCTATGCATCATCGCTTAAGTGCCAATCAGATCGAGCTCTCGATTGCCCATACCACACCGCTGTTTGACGGCAGCTTTGATGATCTATGCGCCGATGGGCACGCCCCATGGCGTGGTCGCCGCTGGCAGGCGGGACGTTGATGCAGGGTGCTGTCGGCGAATGCCTAGATAAATGGGCCACTGAGCTTAATAGCACTTCCAGCGCGCTAGCATTGGCATGGCTGCGTACGCTTCCCCATTCACCGATGCCGGTGATCGGCAGCGTCAAACCTGAGCGAATCGACACGATGCTTAATGGCCCCGCCAGCCTGCCTCGCGAAGTGTGGTACGAACTGCTTGAAGCCGCCCGCGGTACTGCGTGGCATAAACTGTCCGCTTTAAAACAATTCAATAAGGAGCCACAGATGACACCCGTTATCGCTTTTGGGGAAGCGCTGGTCGATATGCTCTCCAGCCGTTTAGGAACCGCCACTGATGCCCAGGAAACCTTTACGCCCTACGCCGGTGGCGCCCCTGCTAACGTGGCGGTCGCCTGCGCCCGCCGTGCCTAGCCAGTTTCTGGGCATGATGGGCGACGATACCTTTGGGCATTTTTGGTACGTGAGCTCAACAGCCACGGCGTAGACACCAGCGGCGTGGTTTTACCCAAGCAGCCCGCACGGCACTGGCGTTCGTCTCCCGGGATGACGTGGGCGAACGCACTTTTGATTTCTATCGCCCACCCGCCGCAGATCTGCTCTATCGCCTTGAGCATTTACCCCAGGGCGTCTTCGAGAACCCGGCCATTCTGCACTTGTGCAGTAACAGCCTGACCGACCCAGAGATCGCCGACGTTACCCTGGCAATGGCCACCATGGCCAAGCGCGCAGGCTGCCTGGTCAGCGTCGATGCCAACCTACGCCATAATCTTTGGCCCGGCGGTGAAGCGGACGCCAGCTTGGTCACGCAGTTGCTAGACGGCGCTGAGCTGCTCAAGCTCTCCCAGGAAGAACTCGACTACCTACGTGGCAATCACCCTGCAGAGTCGTGGCTCTCAGAACGGCTAGCGGCAGGGGTAAAAGTAATTTTGATTACCGATGGCCCAAACGACGTGGTGCTCAAAGGCATCGGTATCGACCAGCGCATTGCGCCACCCAAAGTGGAGGCGGTCGATACCACCGCCGGGGCGATGCCTTTATTGGCGGGCTGCTGGCGGAGCTCTCGACCCACGGCATCGGTGAAAACTGGCAGAGCGATGTCGATTTTCTACATCGTGCAGTGGCTACCGCCTGCCGCTGCGGCGCCCATGCTGTTACTCGACCAGGCGCTTACGCCGCACTGCCAACGCGCGCGGATATTGGCTAAATAATTAGCCCTATAAGCTATTAACATAAGGCACGCCTGACCCCAGGCGTGCCTTTTTGTACCTGATTTGGGCTGATTAGACGACAAATTAAACTCGGACTTTTGTCTAAAGCAGTTCACTTGTGGAAATGTCAGACATTTACTAGACTAGCGGTCATCGAACACATAATAAGAGACAACCGATGACGCTGGACACTCTGCCGTCCCATCAGGGGGGCGCTGAACAGTTAGCGCGCCTACTCGCCCAGGCCCTGCTGGCAGGCCATTGGCAGCCAGGCGATGTTTTCCCCGTGAGCTGGATATCGGTAAACACTTTGCCGTTAGCCGAAACCAGGTGCGAAACGCCCTCACCAGCCTCACCGCTGCGGGTTTATTAGAGCGCACCGCGGGCCGGGGCACGCTGGTGCGCGAGATGGGCGATTGGCATTTACTCGACCCGCTGATGAGTGAATGGATGACCGGGCTGGTCAACCTCGACCCGCAGTTGGTAAGAGCCATCTACGCCTTTCGTTTTTCTGCTGAACCGGTGGTTGCTGGACTCGCTGCCCAGGCCGCCCAGGCTGAAGATATAGAACGGCTGGAGAGCGCCTTTGCAGGCATGGAAAGCAGCGCAGGCAGTGTTGATGCGCGTGCTGAGCATGCCGAGTACGACGTCGCCTTTCATGACGCCACTTACCGGGCCAGCCACAATTTAGTCTGGCGGCAAATGGGGCATCTGCTGCGCCCTTCAATCATGGCGCTGATACACCGTTCACAACACCGCACTGATACGCTAGACGACAGCCTTACACGCCACCGTCAGGTGCTTGACGCCATACGCAACCGCGATGCCAGCGGCGCAGAGAGTGCCGCACGAGAAGTACTGCGCCGCACCGCCATCGATCTAGGCATCGTCAATTAATAAGGATCTGATCTAATGAAAATCACCAAACTCAAGACCTGGCAAGTTCCTCCGCGCTGGCTGTTTCTCAAGATTGAAACCGACGAAGGCTGCTACGGCTGGGGGGAACCGGTGGTGGAAGGCCGCGCCGCCACCGTTGAGGCCGCCGTGCACGAGCTTTCCGACTATCTGATCGGCCAGGATCCACACCGCATCGAGCACCTCTGGAACATGATGTACCGCGCCGGTTTTTATCGCGGTGGGCCGATTCTGATGAGCGCCATTGCCGGGATTGACCAGGCGCTGTGGGATCTTAAAGGTCGTGATCTGGGTGTGCCTGTTCATCAGCTGTTAGGCGGCGCCGTGCGCGACAAAATGCGCATGTACGCCTGGACGGGGGCGACCGCCCAAGCGACGTAGGCGCTGGGGCTAAAGCGCTGGTGGAAAAAGGCTTTACCGCTTTTAAAATGAACGGCACCCCCGAGATGCAGATCGTCGACTCCCACCGCAAGGTCGATGAAGCCGTTGCCCGGGTGGCAGAAGCCCGCAACGCCGTTGGGCCAGATGTAGGCATCGGCATCGACTTCCACGGCCGCGTGCACCGCCCCATGGCCAAAAGCACTGCTGCGCGAGCTAGAACCTTTCCATCCCATGTTCGTTGAAGAACCGGTTGCCCCGGAGCATCTGCCCTGCTTGAAAGATATTGCCGGCGGTCTAGGCTACCCGCTGGCCACCGGTGAGCGGCTGCATACCCGCTTTCAGTTCCGCGATCTGCTGGCCGACGGCATGATCGATATTATCCAGCCGGATATTTCCCACTGTGGTGGCATCAGTGAAGGCCTCAAAATCGCCGCCCTGGCCTCCGCCTACGATGTCGCCCTGGCGCCCCACTGCCCGCTCGATTGCTGACCCTGGCCGCCTCTCTACAGCTGGATGCGGTCAGCCACAACGCCTTTATCCAAGAACAGAGCATGGGTATTCACTATAACCAGGGTAACGATGTCCTCGACTACCTGGTCGATAAATCCGCCCTCGCCATTGAAGACGGTTTCTGCGCCATTCCCCAAGGCCCAGGCCTTGGTGTAGAGATCAACGAAGAGTTCGTTGAGGAGCGCGCCAAAGTGGGCCACCGCTGGCGCAACCCGGTCTGGACTCATGAAGACGGCTCTATTGCGGAGTGGTAAGCCATGGGATCAACCGGGATGAATGAAACACCAGGAATTGCAGAACAATTAACCTGGATTGCCGTGGATTGGGGCTCCAGCAACCTGCGCGCCTGGGGTCTGGATCAACACGACCGAGTGATAGCCCAAGCCACTAGCGACAAGGGCATGCTGGCGCTCAAAGCCAACGAGTACGAAGCCGAACTGCTGCGGCTGGTGGGCGACTGGCTGCCCGCCTCCGGCCAGACTGACGTATTGGTGTGCGGCATGGCGGGTGCCCGCCAGGGCTGGCTGGAGGCCGCCTATTTGCCGGTACCCACGCGGCTTGACCAGCTTAGCCAAGGGGCTGTGACGCCAACGCTTGCGGGCAACAAGTTGCGTGTTTATCTGCTCCCCGGTTTAAGCCAAACGCGCGGTACCGCCACCCACTTTGATGTGATGCGCGGTGAAGAGACCCAGTTGGCAGGCCTCGTCGCTGATTCGCCGGATTTCAGTGGCCTCGCCTGCCTACCCGGCACCCACGCCAAGTGGGCAACCCTGGAAGTGGGAACGGTTAGCGGCTTTTCGACCTACCTGACTGGTGAGCTGTATCAACTGCTCGCTAGCCAATCGGTGCTAAAGCACTCCGTTTCAACGCCAGCGAAAGATGCTCTTAACGACCAGGCTTGCCGTAATGCTTTTCTCTCAGCAGTCAACGAGACATATGCGGCGCCCGAAACCTTTAGTAGCCGCCTGTTTGGACTACGCGCGCAAGATTTACTCGATGGCCGATTACCTACTGGCGACTCGCGTGGCGCTGTCCTTGCGGCCAGACTCTCTGGTCTCGCCATTGGCCTTGAGCTCGCTGGCGCCTGCCGAGAGTACTCCGCCGAAAAAGCCCATCATGCTGATTGGTAACCAAGCGCTTAGCCAGCGCTATAAACTGGCGCTCAATACGATCGGCTATCAGACGCAGCACTTGGATGGCGACAGCGCCGTGTTGGGCGGTCTTCGGCTCGCCCACGATGCCCTAAAAGCTTAATGCCACGAACACAGTTATGGGAGATTTGCTATGACGCTGCCGTTGATCGGTATTTTACGCGGTGTAACGCCTGATGAGGCCGTGGACATTGCGCAAGCGGTGCTGGCCGCAGGTATCACCCAGATCGAAGTACCGCTTAATTCTCCCAACCCACTGGAGAGTATTCGCCGCTTGGTCGACGCATTTGGCGAGCGCGCGATCGTCGGTGCAGGCACGGTACTCACCCCTGCTCAGGTGCGTGAAGTTCACGCTGCTGGGGGCGCTTAATCGTTTCTCCCAACTGTCGGCCAGCGGTGATTGAAGAAACGCATAAACTCGGCATGGCAAGCTGGCCGGGTATTGTGACCCCCTCTGAGGCCTTCGATGCACTCGATGCCGGTGCCACCGGGCTTAAACTCTTCCCCGCGGTGCAGGTAGGATTAGAGGGCATGCAGGCAGTGCGTTCAGTACTGCCTCCAGGCACCAGTTGTATGCCGTTGGCGGCGTTGGGGTCGATAACTTCGCCGCTTGGCGCGCGGCGGGTGTTGATGGTGCAGGACTGGGCAGCGCGTTATACAAACCCGGCCAAAGCGCTTCTCAGGTAGGGCAACAGGCTCAAGCCCTTGTCGATGCCTGGTTAGCAGGAGAACAATAAGGAGAACAAGTACTAATGAATACCGATACGAGTATTTCAACGTGGCAGGCCGAGTTAGCGGTCGATTGCCGTTGCACCCTGGGTGAAGGCCCACAGTGGGACGCCAACAATCAGCGCCTTTATTGGTGCGACATTCTTGAAAAGCAGTTGCACTGGCTCTCCCCACCACTGGAGAAAGCGGCCACTTTCAGTTTGATCATCAGGTGTCACTGGCTGCGCCCCTTGAAGAGGGTGGCCTGCTGTTAGTCGGCGAAGACCGCTTAAGCCGCTTCGACCCAGGCAGCGGTAAGGTCGAAAAGCTGTGTGATTTCGAGTCCGATAACCCGGTCACCCGCAGCAATGACGCCCGCATTGATCGCCACGGCAGCCTGTGGCTTTCCAGCATGGGCAAAAGCGCTGAAAGAAACGCTGGCAGCCTTTACCGCCTGCACCGCGGCGAGCTGTCGCGGCTGCGTTCAGGCCTGACGATACCCAATGCTATCTGCTTTGCTGAAAATGGCGAATTTGCCTGGTTTACCGATACGGTGACGGGTGTGGTGATGCGCTGGGCGCTGGATAGCGACGGCTGGCCGCAAGGCGAGCCCCAGCCCTGGGCGGATTTCTTCGCCAGCCAGGGCAACCCCGATGGCGCAGTCATGGATAGCGAAGGCTGCCTATGGCTAGCACTGTGGGGAGCTGGGCAAGTGGTGCGTTTGGATCATGACGGCGAAATAATCGGCCGCGTTGAACTACCGGTCAGCCAACCCTCCTGCCCAGCGTTTGCAGGCCCTGATCTAAAAACGCTCTATATCACCACCGCACAAGAAGGATTTAGTCCAGAGCAGCTTGCGCAGGAACCCACCGCAGGCTCGCTCTATGTGGTCGAGACCGGTATTAAAGGGTTAGCCGAACTGCCGCTACGCTTGGTATAACTCTCCTACCAACCTCCCAGCAAAAGGCCCCGCTAGCGGATACTAGCGGGGCCTTTCTATTACGGCTTCACCTATTTACCTACAAGGTGGGCGATCAGCCTGCAAAGCTAATATACATAACGATCACTAACACGACCAAGACGATACCGGCAGGCACTGCGCCTTTCCAGGGTGTTAGATCCACATCGCCGCTGTATTGCTGAACCCAATCCGTTTCGCGCGGGCGCAGCTTGCCGATAAGCAGCATCACCGCCACCAATAACACAAACACCAGCGCCACAAAGTGGAACTCGTGCATGATCTGCGGTAGCAGCGTAAAGGGTGGCACAAAGTAACCGGCGGCAATCAGCAAGCAGCCGCCCACCAAGGCAATTTTGGCTGCCATAGGCGGAACACGTTTGGTTAGCAGCCCGACCAGCACCACGGCAAGAATCGGAATAAAGTAGATCGCGTTCATCTTCTGCAGGTAACCAAACAGGCTCTCCTGGCCGGCCAGCAGCGGCGCAATAATCATGGTAAGGATGGCCATGATCCAGCCGAAGACCTTACCCGATTTCACCACCTGCTCTTCCGTCGCCTCTTTGTTCAGCACACCTTTATAGATGCCCAGGCTGAAAATCGTGGTGGTACTGTTAAGCGCGGAGTTAAACGACGATAGGATCGCACCGACCATCACCGCAGCAAAAAAACCGGTGAGATAAGGCGGCAAGACGTTAAACACCAAATGGCCATAGGCTTCATCGGCACGTACGCCCTGGTCAGCATAAAGGTGGTAGGCAATGATGCCAGGCAATACCAGATAGAGCGGGCCCAGCAGTTTAAACAGACCAGTCAGCAGTACGCCCTTCTGGCCTTCAGCCAGGTTTTTGGCCGCAAAGGTGCGCTGGATAATCTGCTGGTTGGTGCTCCAGTAAAACAGGTTAATCAGGAAAACGCCGGTAAACAGGGTAAAGAACGGCACCTGCTGTTCAGCACCACCAATCGAGTTGAGCTTATCCGGGTCACTCTCTTTGAGGATATTCCAACCTTCCATAATGCCGCTGCCGTCACTCACGGCCTGCAGGCCGAAATAGACGATCACGAAACCGCCGATTAGCAGCCCGACGCCGTTGAGCGTATCCGAAACGGCAACCGTGCGTAGCCCGCCGAACAGCGCGTATACCGAACCGATAATCCCGACGATCCACACCGTTAGCCAAAGCAGCGTGGTAGACGACTCAATGCCGGTTAATCCCTGCAGGTCGAGCATCCCCTGTAGGCCGATGGCGCCGGAATAGAGAATAATCGGCAGCAGAATCACCGCATAAGCAATCAGGAAGATGATATTGGTGATTAGCTGGGTCGTTTTATCGAAACGAATTTCGAGCAGTTGCGGCAGCGTGGCAATACCACTTTTCAAAAACCGCGGAAGGAAGAAGAGCGCCAACGCCACCAGTGCGATAACCGCCACCACTTCCCAGGCCATTACGCTTAAACCATCAGCAAAAGCTGCTCCGTTCAGCCCTACCATTTGCTCGGTAGAGAGATTGGTCATTAACAGAGAGCCAGCGATCAGCGGGAAGGTTAGCGTGCGTCCAGCCAAAAAGTAGCCGCTGGTACTTGAGTGGTCATCTCGGCGGGTGATTCGCCAAGTGATAAAGGCGACAAGCCCTGTAAAAAAACAGGAAGGACGCCAGGGTCAACGCGTGCATTTTGACTCACCTCATGATCATTATAAGTGGCACGCACGTTACTGTATGCGCGTAGAGCGAAATGTCAGACAAATCGTGACGACATTTTAGTTGAGCTGAATATGCTCCGTTATACGCCTTTGGTCTTACGCTAGGGGCCAAGTTAGGTAAACGCTAAAATTTAGCCCTAAAAAACCTAGCAATGTTTAGAAACATTGCTAGGGATAGGCGTTCTTGCTCAATGGGTACAGCCAGCGTCGGCTTACTTAGTGATGAAAGCGCTCTGCTGATTGACGGGCCAGCTCGCGGATGCCGTCCCAATCTTCGGCATCGACCATCGCTTTCGGCGTCAACCAGGAGCCGCCTACACACATCACGTTCGGCAGTGACAGGTAGGAGTCGGCGTTGTCCACGGTAATGCCACCGGTTGGGCAGAAGCGCGCTTCTGGAATCGGCGCACCAAACGCTTTGATGGCTTTAGCGCCGCCACTGGATTCAGCGGGGAAGAACTTAAACCGCCGGTAGCCGTACTGCCAGCCGGTCATCAGCTCAGAAATGGTCGATACACCTGGCAGCATCGGCACCGGGCTTTCCACGCCGTAGCGGTAAAGCGCGTCAGTAGCCCCTGGCGTGACCACAAAATCAGCGCCCACCTGCTCGGCTTGGCGATATTGCGCGGGTGTTAACACGGTGCCCACGCCAATGCTGGCACCCGGCAGCGCTGCTTTCATTCGCTTGATGGCGTCCAGGGCGCAATCGGTGCGCAGGGTTACTTCCAGCACGGTTAAGCCGCCTTCCACCAGGGCGCGGCCTAGCGGTACCGCATCTTCCAAGCGCTCGATGGTGATGACCGGAATCACTTCGGCTTTTAAGCAGATGCTATCCAGCTCGGCGGTGCGGGTAGAGGGTAACTGTTTGTCGATAGTCATTCGTTAGTCTCCAAGCAAATTGTTATTGGCCTGATAATGAGTATTAAGGGCTGAGTATTAAGGGCTATGGCGCCCAGTAAATCGCCAATGGGCAGGTTAAAAAGGCACGTATAGGCAGTTGCCGAACGTCGTCGCCGTTTAGTGCCTTGGCCAATACGGCGCGTTTATCATCGCCGGTAATATGCAGAATGTGCCGCCGCGCCTGGTGCAGGCGGTCAGCCGAAAAGGTAATCCGCGGTTGAGGCTGGCTAGGCGTTCTTACCGCAACCAGCAGCTCTTCCGTCGCGAGCGCCAGGGTCAATTCAGGGCTGTCGGGAAATAGGGACGCGGTATGGCCGTCACCGCCCATGCCCAAAATCACCACGCTGGCGGGCCACGCCAGCGATTCCACCTGTTTGGCGACTTCATCTACACCCTCTTCTGGGGTAGCGGCACCGCAAGTTAACGGTATAAAGGTGGCCGCCGCTGCTTCACCCTGTAGCAGATGTTCCCGCACCAGCTTGGCGTTGCTATCGCTGCTCTGCTCGTCCACCCAACGCTCATCGGCCAGCGTTACATCTACCCGATCCCAGGGCAGCGACTTAGCCGCCAGTGCCTTAAAAAAGGCACTGGCGTAGAGCCACCAGAAACGACCAGCAGGACGCGTTCCTGGTGGTTTAAATCTTCTTGCAGCCCCTGAAACACGGTTTCGGCAAGCTGCTCGGCCAACTGTTGGCGTGCTTGGCTCATATCAATAATCCTCGTACCAGCTGCGGCCATCCTGGGTAATCATGGCGATGGAAGCGACCGGGCCCCAAGAGCCTGCCGGGTAACGACGCGGCGGGGTGTCGCGTTTTTCCAGCCATCAATGAGTTGGTCGCACCAGCGCCAGGCGTGTTCAATTTCATCCCGGCGCACGAACAGGTACTGCTGGCCTTTCATGACTTCAAGCAGCAGTCGCTCGTAGGCATCGGGTATCCGCGACTTGGGAAATGCGCTGTTAAAATCCAAATGCAGCGGGCCGGGACGCAGGCGCATGCCTTTATCCAGGCCGCTATCTTTGGTCAACACTTGCAGGGCAATACCCTCTTCCGGCTGCAGGCGAATAATCAGCTTATTAGAGGCGATGCCGCGCTGATCCGGGTCGAAGATATAGTGCGGCTGCTGACGGAAGTGAATGACGATCTGCGAGAGCTTCTCCGGCATACGTTTGCCGGTGCGCAGGTAGAACGGCACGCCAGCCCAGCGCCAGTTCGCCACTTCGGTTTTCATGGCCACAAAGGTTTCGGTCTGGCTCTGGGTGTTGGCACCCTCTTCTTCCAGGTACCCCGGCACCGACTGGCCGTCACTAGTACCGGCGATATATTGGCCACGCACCACATCCCGGCCAAGCGCTTCGCCCACAAACGGCTTAAGCGCTTTAAGCACCTTGACCTTTTCATCGCGAATGGCGTCGGCATCCAGGTTAGAGGGGGGATCCATGGCGATTAAGCACAGCAGCTGCAGCAAGTGGTTTTGCACCATGTCCCGCAGCTGACCCGCTTGATCGAAATAACCCCAGCGCCCTTCGATGCCCACTTTTTCGGCAACGGTAATTTCCACATGGGAGATATTGTTCTGGTTCCACTGGGTACCAAACAGCGGGTTGGCAAAACGCAGCGCAATCAGATTCTGTACGGTCTCTTTACCTAAATAGTGGTCAATACGATAAATCCGCGATTCAGGGAACACTTGACCGATGGCGTCGTTAATTTCGATGGATGAGTGCAGGTCGTAGCCAATGGGTTTCTCAACCACCACGCGGGCCTCATCGTCCAGGCTTTTACTGGCCTGCAGATGACGGCAGATATCGCCATAAATAGACGCACCCACGGAGAGATAGACCACCATGGGACGCGGTGAGCCTTTGCGCCACTGACGAATAGCGTCGTAACCCTCAACGCTTGAAAAATCGAGTTTTAAGTAATCCAAGCGGGCGAGAAAGCGTTCGAGGCTCTGCTTATCCTGCTCGTTGCTTTTCAGCCTTTTTTTGCAGGGCGTCGTTAACCATTTTGCGAAATGACGCAACGTCGTGCTCATGGCGGGCCAGCCCCATAATGCGCGTGCTTTCAGGCATCAAGCCTTCGCGATCAAGATGGTACAAGGCAGGAAATAACTTGCGCATGGCAAGATCACCCAGCGCCCCAAACAGCGCTAAATCAATAGCGTGATTAGGGTCGCCCAGCGGCGCACTTTGGAAAGCAGTGGACTGGCTCATCGTCACTCCTATTTATAATTAGGCATCTAATGTAGTTAGATTACCTAAAATCTACCGTAAAGGGGGCATTATACGCAATAATTCGTGTAATTTTACTACAAAATAACCACACCTGCTGCTCTTTCAAGGCGCATTCTGCTAGCTCCTCATGCCCTATTTGCCACTTTTACTCTACGCCCTTCATATACGCCACTGCTACGCCCCCTAAGGAGGAGGCGAGCTTGATGAGCCAATAATGAAGTATGCTTTAATTCATCAGGCAGATCATAAAGCACCAGCTTAGGCTGATGCCAAAGGAAGAGGCATCACATTGGGTTTATGTTTTTATGAATTATTTTTGCCAAAGAGAAACCAATAGCGGCGCCTGTTAATTTCGCATAGGTAGCAATACCAGAATAGATCAGCTCTTTTGAGTGTAAATTTCCTTATAATCTGCACACATAGCAGACAATGTTGCCAAAGCTGCAACTACGAATCCCCACTTAACACCATGCCCCCATGTAATCAAAATAACTGGCATAAGATACGGAAATATAGATATAACCGGATTTTCAGCCTGATAATTATATATCGCCAGACCCCATAGCCAAGTGAGTAACACGAAAATACGAAAATACGAATTGGGATTCGTTTGAAATACCCCACAGCCTTATTGCTCCATAAAAGAGTATTTATTTATAATTTAACCATATGCAGGTACATGAGACTCAATTGAAGCAATTTTTTACGCAATTTTTACATCTTCTAACGTAGGATTAACCAGCTATTGTGCAATAGAGCTACAGCATATAAATTTACGTATCTCAAAGCTGTGGAGCAGCGCTTTATCATGATTGAAAAACAGCAATTTATCGTCATTGGCCTGGGCATATTCGGCGCGACTATTGCCCGTGAGCTAACTCAGCTTGGTCATGAGGTTTTGGGGATCGACGCGGATGAGCTGCGTGTCAATCGTTTAGCAGATGAGATCACTCACGCAGTCATTGCAGACGTAACAGATGAAAACGCCCTTATTGAGCTAAATGCGGGCAATTATGACGCAGCAGTGGTAGCAATAGGCAGAAACGTTGAGGCAGCGATGTTGGCAACCCTTCAGCTGCAAGAATTAGGTGTGACAAAGGTATGGACAAAAGCACTGACAAATCAACACCACAGAGTCCTTGAACGGCTGGGTGCAACGCGTATTATTGCACCTGAATATGAAATGGGTGTACGAATCTCTCAGGAATTGAATTACCCCATGGTTCACGATTACTTAAACCTGGGAAAGGACTATGTTGTCGTAGAATTCCATACAACAGAGGACTTAATTGGAAAAACCATTGAGAAAATCATCGATGATGTTGATGTAGCGGCTTTAGTGGTCAAAAGAAATACAGAAGTGCATGCACATCCTGGCCTCGATTGGGAAATACGCAGAGGTGATCGCTTAGTACTTGGCGGCTGGATTGATGAATTAAGAAAACTTGTTAAAAACTTATGAAAGCAAGCTTACAAGACCAGACGCCTCACCAAACGATCGTCAAAGGGCCAAAGCGTAAACGTAGCATTAAGCCCCCTTGGCTACTGCTTGAGTCTTTTCTCATATTAATTTTCATTGGAACATGCCTACTAAAACTGCCATTTGCCACCGTCGACCCGGTCTCTTGGATGGAGGCCGCATTTACTGCCACCTCCGCCGTGACGGTAACTGGTCTTGTGGTGGTAGATACAGGCAGTCAGTACACAACCTTCGGTCAGCTCGTCATCCTATGTCTGATTCAATTAGGTGGGCTAGGGTTGATGACTTTTGCAGTACTGACGGCTCTAGCGCTTGGTTTTAAGCTACGCCTAAAGCAGCAGCTGGTGGCGCAAGAAGCTTTTAATGAAGTATCCCTCCAAACGGCCAGAAAAGCAGGAAGTTCCATTGCGCTATTTGCCATTGCCAGCGAAGCAATTGGAATTATTGTACTTAGCTACTTTTTATTCCCGAACTCGGCTGGGGTGATGGGCTATATAATGCGCTTTTTTATACCATTTCCGCATTTAATAACGCGGGCTTTGCGCTATCTCCAGATAGCTTATCAAATTACGTTTCTCATCCCGGCATCACGCTATCTGTCACAGCACTTTTTGTCACTGGAGGACTTGGCTATATCGTCATTATGGAATTATTGGAAAAGCGTTCGTGGCCTCGGCTTTCGGTATACGTAAAAATTATCTTAACCACCACTTTATTTCTCAACTTGTTCGCTACCGCGGCGGTTTTGATTTTGGAATTTAACAACCCCAACACGCTAGGCATGCTAGAAGGCTTTTGGAGCAAGCTATTGGCCGCGTGGTTTCAAGGTGTCACTCCTAGAACGGCTGGATTCAACACGCTCGAAATTGGTGCTCTAACAGCAGGCACTAGTGTTCTAATGCTCCTACTTATGTTTATTGGTGGCGCACCGAACTCAACTGCTAGCGGCATTAAAATTTCTACTTTTTTCATTTTAATCACGGCGACAAAATCTTTTCTTCAAGGAAATTTAAACGTAAACTTCTTTGGTCGCTCACTAAGTCGAGAAACATTACTAAAAGCGTTAGCTACAGCGACTATCGGTATGGCAACCATTTTCGTAGCTGTTTTTATGCTGACGGTTTTTGTAAAAGACGACTTCATAGATATAGCGTTTGAGGTTGTCTCTGCTTTTGGCACCGTAGGATTATCGCGTGGCACTACAAGTGAACTGGGTACCGCGGGCCAGCTAATTATCATGGCCGTAATGCTTATTGGCCGCCTTGGCCCCCTAACGCTAGGTTATACGCTGACTGTACGTCACAAATCGCATGTCAAATATGCGACAACTGAATTTCCAGTTGGCTAATTATGCATGGCGTGTGTTTTGCATTTAGCTTGAGCGAGGGCACGCTCAAGCCCTCAAAAGCGCATTTGGTAGAGCCTGTAACAGGTTTTAAGCCCCCTACTTCTATTTAATGTTTCTACGCCCCTGATATACGCCATCACTACGCCCCTTAAGGATGAGGTGGCTGCCGACTGAATTGGCGAGGCTAAGTCTGTTCAGGTGGCAACGCCACCATCCTTTATAACAAAAATTGAGGCTTTTTAAATGATGGCAAGACATCGGCCCAGATTTACGCCTTTAATCACCGCCACCCTGCTTGCAGGAGCAACTTTGCCAGCCTTCGCGTTCGAAGACGACCGCTTAACCATCTGGATGGGCGACAACAAGGGCCAGGAAGGCATTCAGCTGCTGGCCGAGCAATTTCTAGAAGACACCGGCATCGAAGTTGAGGTGGTCTTTCCGGATAACCTGACCGACCGTTTTCAACAGGCGGCAGGCAGTGGCCAGGGGCCAGATATCGTGATCTGGGCCCACGACCGGATGGGCGAGTGGGCACAAAGCGGTCTATTAAAACAGGTAGCGCCTAGTGACACTTTCCGCGAGGCGTTTTACGACTTTACCTGGGATGCCGCCCTGTGGAATGGCGAAACCTACGGCTACCCAATTTCCGTCGAATCCCTCGGTCTCATTTACAACAAAGCGCTGGTGGACACGCCACCGGAGAGCTTTGCCGAGCTAATGGAACTAGACCAGACGCTTTCCCAAGAGGGCAAAAAGGCCATCCTGTTTGATTACAGCGAACCGTACTACGGCTGGACACTGCTGGCAGCCAACGGCGGCTACCCGTTCAAACAGACCGACAGCGGTTATGACGTTAGCGATATTGGTGTCAACAACGCCGGGGCCTTACAGGGAGCAGAGCTGCTGGTTGAGTTGATCGAAAGCGACGTACTGCCCCGTGGTACCGACTACAACCTGATGGATACCCGCTTTAACCAGGGCGAAGTCGCCACCATGATTAGCGGCCCTTGGGCGTGGCCTAATCTGGAGCGTAGCGGGATTGATTACGGCGTCGCGCTGCTGCCTAAGGTGGGCGATGAACGGGCCAAACCGATGTTTGGCGTGATGACGGCAATGATCAACTCCGCCACGCCGAACGACTTCCTCGCTGTTGAGTTTTTAGAGAACTACCTGCTCAGCGAAGCGGGCATGCGCACCTTTAATAACGACGGCTCGCTAGGTGCCGTGGCCCACATCGACTATCAGGCGGAACTGGCCGATAACCCCAACATTGCGGCCACGCTGGAAAACGCCGAAGTCGGCATGCCAATGCCCAACATTCCTGAGATGGGTGCCTTTTGGGCGGCCATGGAACCTGCCCTGCAAAACATCGGCAGCGGGCGTCAGTCCCCTCAAGAAGCGCTAGATGCGGCAGCACGGCGCATGCGCCAGTAGCGCCATCTTTGCCACCCTTTTATTGTGCCTTTACTGCTCGGCGGCGCCAGCGGCCGAGCAGCTTTCAGAAGTCATCATGTATACCACCAATGCGTCTCGCGGCCTTCCCCGTCACCGTTCTCGCCACCTCTCCGAACGCTACACCCGCTGGGCCCTGCGTTGCATGATCGCTGTTCTGGTGATTGCGCTTTTATGGCTGGTGATGGCCTTTCACCTAAACGGCCAGTGGATGTTTGCGCTGCTCTTTTTAGTCCTAGGCGGCTCGCTAGCCGTTGTGTTTACCAAACGCACGTTAATGAGCCATCGCTATATTTTCCCTGCTGTCGCGGGGCTTGGGGTGTTTGTTATTTTTCCGCTGCTCTACACCATTGGCATTAGCTTTAGTAACTACAGCTCTAGCAACCTGCTCTCTGAAGAGCGTGTCCGCGGTCAACTGTTAAACCAAACTTATCAGGCGGAAGGCAAGGCGTTTGATCTAACGCTCTACCAAGAGGGAGAGCTGGTGCGACTGTATTTGCAGAGCGGTGGAGAAAATGAAAACAAGGTTCAACGTTTTGTTTCCTCCCCGCTCAACTTTGCCAATCAGGAAACCCGTCAAATCGGTATTCAATCCGTCGATGCACCACCTGCTCAGCAGCCCCTGGGTATGCGTGCCATTATTCAGGCACGTGATTCGCTGCAAGGGCTTCGACTGCTGACACCCGAGGGTACTGAGCT
Organism: Vreelandella olivaria; assembly: GCA_004295565.1. Taxonomy (GTDB): domain Bacteria; phylum Pseudomonadota; class Gammaproteobacteria; order Pseudomonadales; family Halomonadaceae; genus Vreelandella; species Vreelandella olivaria. The sequence goes on from AP019416.1 coordinate 2,803,854, forward strand.
GCGTATGGCGGGATTGCGCCAGTTTGCACCCATGGTGAATCGCTATGAAGCCCGCGACGACGGCTCGCTCTATGACCGACGCGACGACCGTGAGCTGATACCTGATCAAGCCACCGGTTTCTTTGTCGCCGATAACGGTGAGCAGATTACCCCGGGCTGGCCGGTCAACGTGGGCTTTACCAACTACACAAAGATCTTTACTGATCCGGCTATTCGCGGGCCGTTTATGCAGATTTTTGTATGGACCTTTGTATTTGCCGCGCTAACGGTGGTCTTTACCTTGGCCGTCGGCTTTGTACTGGCGTCGCTGTTGCAGTGGAACCAACTTAAAGGCAAAGCCATTTACCGGACGCTGCTGATACTGCCCTACGCCGTGCCTGCGTTTATCTCGATACTGATTTTCAAGGGCATGTTTAATCAGCACTTCGGTGAAGTGAATCTGATCCTGGATGCACTGTTTGGCGTTCGGCCAGAGTGGTTTACCGACCCGTGGCTGGCGCGCTCCATGCTGCTGATCGTTAACACCTGGCTGGGCTACCCCTATATGTTGCTGCTCTGCATGGGGTTAATCCAGGCCATTCCCCAGGATCTCTACGAAGCCTCAGCGGTAGACGGCGGCGGCCCATTGACCAATCTGTTCAAAATTACCCTGCCGCTGATTATCAAGCCGCTCACACCGTTACTAATTGCTGCTTTTGCGTTTAACTTCAATAACTTTGTGCTGATTGCGCTCCTCACTGGAGGCAACCCGGATATTCTTGGCGCGAGTACCCCGGCGGGCACTACCGATCTACTGGTTAGCTACACCTACCGCATCGCCTTCCAAGATGCCGGGCAAAACTTTGGGCTGGCAGCCGCTATCGCCACGCTTATTTTCTTATTGGTGGCGGGCATGTCACTGCTTAATTTGCGCCTTTCCAAGGTTAAGGTTTAGGAGGTTTCTCATGGCGATGGTTCAACCCCGTTCCATAGGTGCGCGCCGCCTGGGGGCACACTTGGCGCTGATCGGCTTTGTGTCGCTGATTGTGTTTCCGCTACTGCTGGTTATCTCTATCTCGTTTCGTGAGGGCAACTTTGCCTCAGGCAGTTTGATACCCGAGCGCTTCTCGTTAGAGCACTGGTCGCTGGCGCTGGGTATCCCCTGGGAACGCCCGGACGGCAGTATTGTCCAGCCGCCCTTCCCAGTGCTGCTGTGGCTATGGAATTCGATCAAAGTGGCGATAGTGTCCTCGCTGCTGATTTTGATGCTGGCCACTACCAGCGCCTACGCCTTTGCTCGCATGCGCTTTAAGGGCAAGGAGCCGCTGCTGAAAGGCATGCTGATTTTTCAGATGTTCCCTGCAGTACTGTCGTTGGTGGCGCTTTATGCCCTGTTCGACCGGCTGGGGCAGTTTGTTGGCTGGTTAGGCATAAATACTCATGGCGCGCTGATTGTCGCCTCACTCGGCGCAGTGGCGTTGCATATATGGACAATCAAGGGCTACTTTGAGTCGATTGATGGCTCGCTGGAAGAAGCTGCCATGGTGGACGGGGCAAGCACCTGGCAGGCGTTTCGCTATATCCTGCTGCCGCTGTCGGTGCCGATCCTGATGGTGGTATTCATCCTGGCGTTTGTGATGAGCATCATGGAGTACCCCATGGCCTCGGTGCTGCTGGTGGATGAACACAAGCTCACGCTGGCGGTGGGTGCCCAGCAATACCTGGCCGACCACAACCAGCGCTGGGGCGACTTCGCCGCTGCTGCCGTGCTTTCTGGGCTGCCAATCACTGTGGCTTTCCTGATCTGCCAGCGTTGGATTATTGGCGGGTTAACCGCCGGGGGCGTGAAAGGTTAATTTTATACCGGTGACAACAAAGCTACTCTCGCTTGGACAACATGCTGACGACTGGCTCCTGTGGGGCCGGTTTTTTTAGCCTAACGTCATTTTTTTAGGAGAATTTTACAGACTTTTAATAGTTGCCATGGTGAGATACCACGCTGAACACTAGGGCAATTTAAGAGCGGCAATATGACCATTTTTCCCAGCGGCCTGTACTACCGAGACACTTACCGTAACTGGGCGCAAATATTTAAAATCATGGCGGTACTATGGCTAGTGCTTGCCATGTTTATGGCGGTGCCTTGGATAGTATTGCTGGTAGAGGATGACCCCGACTCCACGGCCTTTGGTGTATCTATACTGATTATTCTCGGTGCCACGCTCACCACCTGGCTACTGACACGCAAGGTTTCACTAGAGTTAAAGCCTTGGCAGATGTTTGTATTGACCGCAGCCAGTTGGGCAAGCATCACAGGCTTTGCGAGCCTACCGCTGATTTTAGGCGCACCGCAGCTCACAGTGACTAACGCCGTATTTGAATCCGTATCGGCCATTACCACTACCGGTTCGACGGTGATGGTGGGGATTGAGCATTTATCCGACGGATTGAAGCTATGGCGCGGCTTAATGCAGTGGATGGGCGGCATCGGCATCATCGTCATGGGCATTGCCATTCTACCGTTTCTGAAGGTAGGCGGTATGCGGCTATTTCATACCGAGTCTTCCGACTGGTCGGATAAAGTCATGCCCCGCACAGGTGGCATTGCCAAAGCAACGCTGAGTATTTATGTAGCCCTAACACTTGCAGCCATGGCAAGCTACTGGGCGGGAGGCATGCTACCCCTTGATGCCGTTGTCCACGGCATGACGTCCCTGGCTACCGGTGGTTTTGCCAACTCAGATGCTTCCTTTGGGGCCTACGCCGAGCAGCCATGGCTACTGTGGATGGGCAGCTTTTTTATGCTTAGCGGGGCGCTGCCGTTTGTTTTATATATCCGCTTTATTCGCACATCGCGCACCGCCCTGTGGAAAGACCAGCAGGTACGCGGACTTTTAAAGCTGTTACTGGCCGCGATAGTGGTGCTTAGCGCGTGGCGGGTGCTGCAAGGCGATGATTGGTTTGTTTCCCTTACCCACGTCACTTTTAACGTGATTTCAGTGGTGACCACCACGGGATACGCCTCTGACGACTACACGCTATGGGGTGCGTTACCGGTGACTGCTTTTTTCTACCCTCACTTTTGTGGGCGGCTGTAGTGGCTCGACCAGTGGTGGTATGAAGATTTTCCGTCTTCAAATTGCCATGCTGATGCTACTCGACCAATTGCGTTATCTTATTCATGCCAACGGCGTGTTTACTACTCGCTACAACCACCAGCCGGTAACCAGCGACATTTCCAGAAGCGTGGTGGCCTTCTCGTTCTTCTTCTTTATTACCATTGCGGCACTGGCTCTAAGCCTTTCGGCACTTGGGCTGGATTTAGTGACGGCTCTTTCTGGTGCTGCCACTGCGGTGGCCAACGTCGGCCCCGGCCTTGGCGACACTATTGGCCCAGCGGGTAACTTTTCGTCGCTACCCGAGGCGGCAAAATGGCTGCTATGTATCGGTATGTTGATGGGCCGCCTGGAAATTTTGACGGTGGTTGTGCTGATGACGCCGATGTTCTGGCGCCGCTAGTTTTTCAGGCACCTATTGTTTTTCAGGTATTTAGGACATTGCGGGTCGCTGCGCTGGCTCTACCAACAGCCGATAGCCGACCCCGGCTTCTGTTTGTAGCAGTACTGGTGTTTGGGGGTCATCGCCGAGCTTTTGGCGTAGGCGGCTAACCACAATACGCAGGTAATGGGTGTCGTCCACATGGGTCGGCCCCCATACTTCTTTAAGCAACTGAGTCTGGGTGACAACGCGCCCGGCATAGCGGCAAAGACGGGCAAGCACGGCGAACTCTTTGCGAGTCAAATGGACACCTTCCTGGTGTAGAGAAACCTGCCTTAACTCAAGATCGATCACTAGCCCCTGGCTAATATAGTAGCTAGCGGCCACCTCTCCCCCTCGCTTGTTGCGCCTGTCGCTGTACGGCCCTGACGCGGGCAAGCAGCTCTTGGATGCCAAAAGGTTTGGTAACGTAATCATTGGCGCCGTTATCCAGCGATAAAACTTTCTCCTCCTCCCTATCCCGTACGGACACCACAATGACCGGTACAGCGCTGTGCTCCCGGATACCCTGTAGCACCTCATGGCCATCCATATCGGGTAGGCCAAGGTCGAGTAGCACGACGTCCGGCGCTTGGGTATAAACCGCCGCCAAAGCCTGTTCACCATTTTCTGCCTCCAGCACAGCGTAACCTTGGGAAGCTAGGCTGATACGCAGAAAACGACGTATTGCTGTTCGTCGTCAACAATCAGAATGCGCCCACTGCCTTCACTCTTCATCAACACTCCTAATATCTGCGCCCAACAGTGGCAGGGTAATAATAATCGCTGTGCCCCGCCCGCTTTCGCCGGTGTCAGCGTTAATCGTGCCGCCGTGGGCGCCAATCATGCCACGGCAAATGGCCAAACCGAGGCCACTGCCATGGCGCTGCGGTCGCCGTCACCGCCGCTGTAAAACATATCAAATACCTGCTCACGCAGCTCGGGGGGAAATTCCTGGGCCTTGGTCTTCAATGGTGATGACCAATGTGGCTGGCTCACCTTCATTAAGGTGGGCCTTGATCAGCAGCTCACCGCCTGGTGGCGAAGCGCTGGGCGTTATCCAGCACGTTAACCAGCGCCTGTTCCACCAGCGCGGGATGAACGTACAACAGCGGCAGCGTAGTAGGCCACTGTTTGCGTACCACGACGTGTTTTAGCGATTGCCCCAGTCGCTTCAGCGCTGAGTTGATGACGTCGTCAAACGACACCCAGTCACGCTCTATTTTCAGCGTGCCGTGCCCCAACCGCGTCATATCGAGCAGGTTTTGAATATAGCGGTTGAGCCGCTCGCTCTCGGATAAGATACCGTCCAGCAACTCACGCTGATCGTCTTCACTGAGCTGGGGTTTTAGCTCAATCAGTGAGCTGGTGGCACCAATGATAGATGACAGCGGCGTTCGCAAGTCATGAGAAACCGACGATAGCAACGCGGAGCGCAGCCGCTCGTTCTCCTCGGACACACGCGTTGTATTCAATTCGGCCACCAAACGGGTGCGCTCCAGTGCCATGCTGAGTTGGCGCACCAGAGTGTCAATTAGCGACTCACGCTCATGCTTGAGCGCCTTTGGGCTTGCCGACAGTTTGAGTGCCAGCATCCCCACTTTTTCTCCCTGCACCGCCAGCGGGAGTAAGCGCCACGCCTGTTGGCTCAACGTTTGAGTGCCCTGACCGCTGGGTTTTTGGTGCTGCCAACTCCATACCGCTGCCTGCTTGGCGGCCATGTCCAACCGCTCGGCATCCGGTAGTGCATAGACCACGCGCACCTCGCTAGCGCTTTCCGCCGTTTCAATAAAAATAACGGGGACTTCAAAACACTGCACCAGGGTATCGACACCCACTTTTGCGGCGCTGGCACTGTCGGTGGCGGTGGAAAGCTGCTCGGCGTAGCGCAGTAGAAGTTGGGTCTGGTCGCGGCTGGCACGCAGAGCGATTAGGCGCTGGCGCCCTCGACCTGCCAATTGTCCGACCACTAGCGCTACCAAAAGAAGAACACCACCGTCAATAGTTGCCCCCGCTCCACCATGGCAAAGGTCAAACGCGGCTCTGTAAAGAAGAAGTTAAACACCAAAAAGCCCACCACGGCACTCAACATGGCCATAGCGGTGCCCGCCCAGATAGCGCTAAACAGTACGGCGGCTAAAAACACCAACGACAGATTGGCAAGCTCCAGCCAGGGCTCTAACAGGTGGGCAATTCCCAATGAGGCCATCACCGCCAAGCTGGTGGCGAGTAGTTGAGGTGGACGCAATCTCCAGCCAGGCGGCCGCTTACGCCTACTTTGCTTCACGTTCCCCTGAGCCACTACCACGATATCAAAGACGTCGGTATGCGCGATCAGACGTTGGGCAAGCGGCCGCGACCAGGGCCACCAGCGACGTTTCGCGTCGCGCCCCACCATAATCGTGGTGGCATTAATCGAGCGGGCGTAGTTGAGCACTTCACCGAGCTGGCTATGCCCCTGCAAGCGAAGTGAATCGCCGCCCAGGCGGGTCACCAGGCTAAATATCTTCTCAACCGTTAGCTGCTGCTCGGGCGAGGCGATACCTTTATCCACATAGACCGCCCGCCATACGGCCAGGCGCCTCTCGGCCATTCGATGGGCTGCGCGCACGAGGGACACATCGTCTTCACTACCGTTGACGACCACCAGCAGGTGCGGCCTTACCGGCCAAGGGCCTGCCCTACCACTGGCATCCATGGCCACTTTTACATCGGCATCCACTCGCTCGGCCATGGTTTGAATCGCCAGCTCGCGCAGCGCATTGAGGTTCGACTCATTAAAGTAGCCCTCCATGGCAGCGCGTGCCTGTTCCGGGATATATACCTTGCCGCGCCTTAAGCGTTCGAGCAGCTCCTCAGGGGTTAAGTCCACCAGCGATACATCCCGGGCGCGCTCTAGCAGTGCATCGGGAACGGTTTCGCGCATGCGAATGCCGGTAATTCGGGCCACATCGTCGTTAAGGCTCTCCAAATGCTGGACGTTTACCGTTGTCCAGACATCGATCCCCGCATCCAGCAACTCCTCGATATCCTGATAACGCCGTGGATGTCGGCTGCCGGGGATATTGCGATGGGCCAACTCATCTACCAGCAGAATGGTGGGTTTGCGCTCTAAGGCCGCATCGATATCGAATTCATAAAACGTTCGGCCATGGTGCTGTAGAGGCGCCAGTGGAATACGTGACAGCCCCTCACAAAGAGCTTCGGTGTCGGCGCGCCCGTGGGACTCCACCACGCCAATCACGATATCATCGCCCTCTTCTGCCCGCTCCCGGGCCGTGCGTAGCATGGTGTAAGTTTTGCCTACGCCGGGGCGGCTCCCAAAAATACACGCAAACAGCCGCGCGCCTCTCGGCGCGCGGCTTTTAGCAATGCATTGGGATCGGGTCGCTGATCCGCTGAATACATTTAGCTACTCCACAGGGGTAACGGACGACGTGGTGGTGGCGACTGGAAAACGCTCATCCAAACTCACATTCAATCGCAATACGTTGACCACGGGCGACCCCAGCCAGCCCGTGTTTTCAAGCGCTTGGTCGATCAGCTCAGTGACGCTAGCTTCGTCGATTTCACGCGCCTGCGCTACCCTTGCGACCTGTAATTCAGCGGCGGGTAACGAGATATGCGGGTCAACCCCGGAGCCCGACGCGGTGATCAGATCAACCGGGATTTGATCGACGCTGACGCCTTCCCGCTGGGCAATCGCCAGAGCATCGGCCTGGGCACGTTCACGCAGCGCTTCATTACTAGGTGCCAGGTTAGAGCCCGAAACCCCGCCCGCATCATTACCCGCCGCTGACGGGCGACCGATAAAGTATTCATCGCTGACAAAGGTTTGCGACACCAGGCTTGACCCTATCACCCGGCCCTCGGCGTCACGAACCAAGCTGCCTTGCGCCTGCTCAGGAAATAACCAGCCACCGACCGTTGTCGTCGCTAAGGGGTACACCAGCCCAAGCAAAACGGCCATCACCACCATAAAGCGCAGCGCACTGCTCCACGTGGCTTTTGCCTCAAACGTGGGTGCCTGCTGCTCTTCGCCATTAATCGCCGAGGGATCTTTAATACCTATATTCATGACGCTTCTCCTAGATAAACAGCGCAATCAGCATGTCGAACAGCTTGATGGCGGGGAACGGTAACAGCAGCCCACCCAGACCGTAGATCAGCAGATTACGGCGCAATAGCACCGTTGCCGATGCGGCCTTTACGGACACGCCGCGCAGCGCAAAGGGAATCAGGGCGGGGATAATCAACGCATTGAACAGCACGGCTGCCAGCACCGCCGTGGTGGGTGAATGCAGGTTCATCACATCCAGCACGCCCAGCGCCGGGAAACTTGCCGCAAAGAGTGCCGGTAGAATCACGAAGTACTTGGCAACATCATTCGCCAAAGAGAACGTGGTCAATGCGCCTCGGGTCACCAGCAGCTGTTTACCAATTTCCACCGCGCTGATTAGCTTGCCGGGGTCAGAATCCAGATCGACCATATTGGCCGCTTCGCGGGCGGCTTGGGTGCCGGAATTCATGGCCAGACCAAGGTCAGCCTGGGCCAGCGCCGGAGCGTCATTGGTACCGTCACCCACCATGGCCACCAGTCGGCCACTGGCCTGCTCTTCGCGAATCAGCGCCAGCTTACGCTCAGGCGTGGCCTCAGCGATGTAGTCGTCGACACCTGCCGTGGCGGCTATAGCCGAGGCGGTAATCGGGTTGTCACCGGTGATCATCACGGTTTTGATGCCCATGGCGCGTAGCTCGGCAAACTTCTCCGCGATGCCGCTTTTGATCACGTCAGACAGCGCTACCACGCCCAGGATCTGCTGGTTTTCCGCTACCGCAATGGGGGTGGCACCATCTCGGGATATACGCTCAATGACCTGGTGATAGTCGCTGGGGATATCGCCGCCCTGCGCCCTTACCCACTCAGCGATGGCATTAGGGGCACCTTTACGTATTTTTTTTACCGCTGGTTAGATCAACCCCTGAAAGCCGGGTTTCAGCGCTGAAGGCTTCAAAGGTAGCGCCATCGGCTTCTTCACTGAGCTTCACATCCACACCCTGCTCGGTGGCGAGTGCCACAATCGAGCGGCCTTCCGGCGTGGGGTCTTCCAGGGAGGTCAGGAACGCCGCGTCGCGTACCTTGTCCCGCGGCACCTGCTGACAGGGTGCGAACTCCGTCGCGCGGCGGTCACCCAGGGTAATCGTGCCGGTTTTATCCAGCAACAGCGTGTCGATGCTGCCAGCAATCTCCACCGCCTTGCCTGACTTGGCGACCAGGTTGGCCCGCATGGCGCGCTCCATACCGGCAATACCTATGGCGGGCAAAGACCACCAATGGTGGTGGGAATCAAGCACACCAGTAGCGCTACCAGCATGACCGTCGAGGTTTCTACCCCAACGAAAGCGGCCATGGGCACAAGCGTCACCACCACGATCAGGAACACCAGGGTCAGCATCGCCAGCAGCACCGAAAGCGCCAGCTCGGAAGGCGTTTTCTGACGGCTGGCGCCCTCTACCAAGGCAATCATGCGATCCAGCAAGGACTCACCGGGGTTGGCGCTGACTTCAATAATCAGCTGATCCGAGAGCACTTTGGTGCCCGCGCTGACGCCACTGTTATCAGTACCCGCTTCACGGAGCACCGGCGCGGACTCACCGGTCACCGCCGACTCGTTGATAGATGCGGCACCCTCGACGATATCGCCATCTGCCGGAATCAGTTCACCTGCCACCACTTTTACTCGGTCGCCTTTACGCAATGAGTCGGCGGTCACGGCGCTGGTGGTGCCGTCAGCGTTTAGCTTAGCCGCCTTGAGTTCTCCTTTGGTTTTGCGCAGCGCTCCTGCATGGGCCTTACCCCGGGACTCCGCCAGTGACTCCGCACCAGTGGCAAACAGCACGGTGGCAAGCAGCAGTAGCGCAATGGTGAGCGCAAAGCCGCCGTTTTCGCCCTGGGCGAAGGCAATGGGCGTTAGCCCGAAACACACCAAGGTACCAATGGCGACCACTGCCATAACCGGATTGCGCGCCAGTAGATGGGGCGCAAGCCCTTTCACCGCGCCGGTGACGACTTGGCCAATGGGCAGCGAACGACGCGGCTGTTTAGCAAGCTCTGTATGTGACATCTCTTTTCTCCTAGAAGCCTTGCACGACGGATTCTGCAATCGGGCCAAGCACTAACGCCGGTAAGAAGCCAAGCAGGTTGACGATCACAATCACCCCGGCGGTTAAGCCCATAAAGGCGGGGCTATCCATGGGCAGGGTGCCGCGCCCGCCGGTGCCGTGCGCTTAGCGGCCAACCAACCAGCGACGGCTAATGGCACTAGCATGGGTAAGAAGCGGCCAATCAACAGGGCGACCACGCAGGCGATATTCCACCAGGTTGTGTCATCGCCCAGCCCTTCAAAACCAGAGCCGTTATTGGCAAACGCGGAGGTGAATTCATAAAGCACTTGGGATAAGCCATGGAACCCTGGGTTAGAATTGGCGGCCGCGTTTGGCATCGCCACGGTCAGCGCGCTCAACCCTAGGATGACAAGCGGCTGAGCCAGAATCGCCAGCGAAATCCAGCGCATTTCGCGGGTTTCTAACGGTTTACCGAACAGCTCGGGCGCCCTGCCTACCATCAAAGAGCCCACAAAGGCCGCCAACATCAGGTAGAGGAAGAAGCCAATTAGCCCGACGCCCACGCCACCAAACGTCACATTCACAAACATATCCATCAGCAGCATCATGCCACCCATGGGATTGAAGCTATCGTGCATGGCGTTAACCGAGCCGTTGGAGGTTTGCGTCGTCCAACTGCCCCACAGAGCGGAAAGGTCAGTGCCAAAACGCAGCTCCTTGCCTTCTAAATTGGCCCCCGGCTGTGAGAGTTCGATCAAAGCAGCATTGGGCATGCGTTCTGAATAGACCACCACAGAGGTGGAGATCAGTGAGAACGCGATCATCACGGCGCCAATGCCCATCATTAGTCGGCGTCGGCCACTGATCAGAGCAATCGCAATAAGCAGCGCCACGGGGATAATCGTCAGTGAAGCGGTTTCGATAACGTTCGCCAGCGGCGTGGGGTTCTCCAACGGCACGCTTGAGTTGGGCCCGTACCAGCCACCCCGTTGGTACCCAATTGCTTGATCGCCACCATGGACGCCACTGGGCCTAGGGGAATCGACTGCACTTCTTCCACCTGGGGATCCAGCATCTCTACCTGGTGGGCGGCCTGATAGCTGGCCGGTACGCCCTGCCATGTGAGCAACAGCGCGACTACCGCTGCCAGTGGCAACATAACGCGCACCAGGGTGCGGGTAAGGTCGTGGTAGTAGTTGCCAACGCCTTTTAACACCTTGGCAGGTTTAGCGACTAACAAAGTGCGGGCAATGGCGACCAACACTGCGAGCCCCGTGGCGGGGGTTAAGAACTGCAGCGTGACAATGGCGAAGGTTTGGCTTAAATGCGAAAGCTGCGCCTGGCCAGAGTAGTGCTGCTGGTTAGTGTTGGTAGCAAAGGACACCGCTGTATGCAGCGCCGTGTCCCACGGCATGCCGGGGATGCCGTCCGGGTTGAGTGGCAGTAGGCCCTGACACATAAACACTAGCCATGCCAGCAGTATCAAGCCCACATGCAGCTTCAGGATGGCTAACGCGTACACTTGCCACGTCATGGCGTGTTGACTGTTAACACCCGCCAAGCGGTAGATTGGCTTTTCGATCACGCCAAATAGCGTGTCGAGACGGTTCGGCTGGGCACCTAGCGCATGGGCAATGTAGATACCCAGTGGTACGCTAAGCAGAGCCACGAGGGCGTAAATAGCGATCATATCGTTCATGGTGATCTCCTAAAAACGCTCTGGGCAAATAAGTGCGTAAAATAGATACGCCGCTGTGCCGGTCGCGATAATGAGCAATGCAATATTCATGAAAGTGCCTCCTTTGATTGGCACCTTGAGCTTAGAGATTGCAGGCGTAAAAATTCGATGGCGTTTAAGGCGTTAGCCGTCAAAAAGACGTAAAAAAGCCTTTTTCGTCGGCCAAAAGTAGAGATCTGAAACTCCCTACCCTCGACAGCTTCCCCTTGGATAGGTGAGTATCTGCATTAACATGTCGCCGGAGTGACCTGACAACTAATGAAAATTATTATTCTCGGCGCCGGCCAGGTCGGCGGCACACTGGCTGAACACCTCGCCCGCGAGGAGAACGACATCACCGTCGTTGACACCGACGCCAAAAAACTGCGCGAGCTGCACACCAAAATCGATATCCGCACCGTCACCGGGGCGGGTTCCTACCGATAGTGTTGCGCCAGGCGGGCTGCGAAGACGCCGATATGTTGATCGCCGTCACCAACAGCGACGAGATCAATATGATCGCCTGCCAGGTTGCCCATACGCTGTTTCGCACGCCGACCAAAATTGCCCGGGTGCGCGCCACGGCGTACCTGACCCGTAAAGGCCTTTTGCCCACGAAGCCATCCCCATTGATGTACTGATCAGCCCCGAGCAGGTGGTCACCGACCACGTGCGCCGCCTGATTGAGCACCCCGGCGCCCTACAGGTGCTGGAGTTTGCCGGTGGGCTAGTACAGCTGGTGGCGGTGAAAGCCTTCTACGGCGGCCCGCTGGTGGGCCAGGATTTGGCCTTTCTGCGCCGCCATATGCCCAACGTGGATACCCGTGTAGCCGCCATTTACCGCCGTAACCGACCGATCATCCCCCGCGGCGATACGGTCATCGAAGCCGACGACGAAGTGTTCTTTCTTGCCGCCCGCCGGGATATCCGCGCAGTGATGAGCGAGCTACGCCGGGTCGAGCGGGATTTCCGCCGGGTGGTGATTGCCGGGGGCGGTAATATCGGCGAGCGGTTGGCGGAACATTTGGAGCATAGTCACCAGGTCAAAATCATCGAACACAGCCTGGAGCGCTGTACCACGCTCTCTGAGCGGCTGGATCGCACTGTGGTGCTCCACGGCAGCGCCACCAGCAAGCGTTTGCTGGAAGAGGAGAATATCGAAGAGTGCGATATCTTCTGCGCGCTGACCAACGACGACGAGGTCAATATCATGTCGTCACTGCTCGCCAAACGCCTAGGCGCCAAGAAGGTGCTGACGCTGATTAACAACGCCGCCTACGTGGATCTGGTGCAGGGGGGTGAGATCGATATTGCCATCTCACCCCAGCAAGCCACTATCGGCAGCCTGCTCACCCACGTGCGCCGGGGCGATATCGTCAACGTCCACTCGCTGCGTCGCGGCGCCGCCGAGGCCATTGAGGCCATCGCCCATGGCGATAAGCAGTCATCAAAAGTGGTGGGACGCACTATTCGTGAGATCGACCTGCCCGATGGCACCACGATTGGTGCGATTGTACGCGGCAAAGAGGTCATCATCGCTCATGGCGATGTGATGGTAGAGAGCGGCGACCACGTGATTCTATTCGTAATCGACAAGCGCCGTATTCGCGATGTGGAGCGCCTGTTCCAGGTTGGTTTAACGTTCTTTTAAAGACACGTTTAACAGGCGCTTTTGAGGCTCTAAATCTCTACCGCACGGCCAATAAACTCAATCGGCCCGGTGGGCAGGCCGGTGGGTGAGCCGGTTTCGTCTTCCAGCGTTAGCTCAAATAGCTGGTTATCCTCAAGGGGCGGCAGCTCATCCAAGCGCAAACGAATCGGCTGCCCTGGCTCCACTAAGCCAAGCGATACCGGGGCCTGCCACTCATCTGCTTTGATTCAAAACTCTAGCGCTTTACCTTCAGGCACTTCGAAAGTACCCAATGGGATCAACTCGATTTCCTGCCGCGATGAGGCTTGTACCACCCAACCCGCTGACTGCGTTTGCGGTGCCAGCAGAACCACCATGTACTCAGGGGTCGTCGGCTCGGTGACTTCATTGGCCAGCATCACGCCCATCACTAACGCCGCCGCTAAGCCAAACCCGGCAACGCCCCGCCACAGCGACAAGCTGTGCAGCATGCGGCGCGGTCTTGGCGGCACGGCAGAGGCAGGTCGAGCACGCTTAGCAAGCGCTTCCCGTGACGCTAAACTGCGCTCAATTCGCGGCCATAAATTGTCAGAAGGCGTTACCGGGTCGGTGATAGCGGTATAGGGCAAGAAACGCTCTTCCCACGCCATCACGGCTTTTTGCAACTCGGGCTCATGGGGTAACCGCGCTTCTAGCGCTTTACGCTGCTCTAACGACAGCGTACCCAGCACGTATTCCCCCCGCTAACGTATGGTCATCTTCGTGTTCGTGCTGACTGGGGCGGGTCATGCCATACACTCCCGTAGGCGCAGCAAGCTGCGCTTGATCCAGGCTTTAACGGTGCCTAGCGGCGCGCCGGTATGCGCTGAAATTTCCGCGTGGCTAAGACCATCAACATAGGCATGGAGTACGCAGTTACGCCGCTCCGGCTCAAGCTCTGCTAAGCAGCTATCCATCCGCTGGCCGGTCTGCCAATCGAAGGGTTCATCGACAACGGAGGTGTGCTGGAAATGTTCCGCATCGTCGAGTTCAGTCGGATCGTGACTATCAAAAGTAACTTCTCGGTCGCGGTAACGAATGGCGTTCAGCGCCAGGTGACGCGCCACGCTAAATATCCACGCTCGCGCAGATCCCTTGGCGGGATCAAAACTATCGGCACGTTGCCAAATATTAAGGCAGGCATCGTGGACAATATCCTCGGCCATACCACGATCCTTGACGATTCTTATGACGACGCCTAATAGTCGGGCACCTTCATGAACATAGAGTTGGTGCAAGGCGTCATGCTCGCCACGGGCACAGTTGGCTAATGCCGCAGCATGATCAAATTCTGAAGACACGTCAGTCAAACCCTAGCTCCCTGGTGACGGCACCGACGCCAGTCGTCGTTCTCGCAGACAGCATAGCCGCTGGGGGCTCGACAGACGAGCCCCCAGCGGAATTAACACTTCAGTCGACTTATTCAGCCGTCCAGAAGATATAGTCCGCCTGGTAGGTCACTACCGCGGTGGCTCCGTCGTGCTCCATATCGCAGGTCACATCAGGCGCAACACCGCCTTGGGTGTTGAGGCGCTGAATGTAGCTAACACCGCTCATGGCGCCTTCGCCTTCAGCCGGGTTGGCTTCAACAAGCTGGAGCGGAATATTGCCATCACCGTTGGCAGCCGTGGCTAGCTGGGTACCGGTAATTTTTGAACCATCCAACGCTTCCCAGGTGGCTGGCGGGCCGTAGTAACTGCCAACCTGGCTGCCGTCGCTATCATTAAGCGCAGCGTGAGGGCCTTTAAAAACCCACCCCATGTTGCCGTCATCTTTGGTTTCACACATATAAGTGATCGCGCCAACACCCACGGTTTCGAGGGCGACGGTATTACCGTCCGGTACTTGGACATCCGCAGGCGTCTCGGCCAGTGCGGCATGACTGAAGGATGCAATCAGAGTGGCGGCCAGGGTAGCGCGCGTTAGGTGGTGGATGGTCATTTTCAGTCTCCTAAAGGTTTATTATCAGCTGCCTTAAATAGCGGCTGTATAGGGAATACCCGCGAGGAGACGTTTTGGATGCACTCTTTTAAAAAAATAAGGGGTATCCAGATTAACTGGCTGAAGAGGTTCTCAATACTTTCCAAACCCTTAACCTCCCCAGAAGGTTGATAGATCGACGCCTAAGTTCTTCTCTGAACCGGGGAGCCCCATGCTGTAGATCATAGTGGCCATTCTTAGGAACGAGATTCCTTGGCCTGCGGTAGCTTCTTTTCAGAGCGACTCGCTTGCCATGGAGGATAAGGCCTCGGTCAGCAATATCGCGCTTACCGAAATGAGCAACCTCCACGCCACGCTCCTCACAGGCTACTGAGCCAGGGGCTTCCATTCGGAAGTAGAGGTCGTGCTCTTCATTTCCAGGATATGGTAATGGAAGGTGATGAATGTTATCGGGCAGGCTGGTCATGCAAACGTTCCTTGTCGACATGGACAATCAATGATCGAGTCTCTAACTGAGACACACCGCCCCACCTTGCGGGGAGCTGATTGGAAACCGCACCCAGGGAATTATCAGGGTGCGGTTGCTTTCAACTGTCATGGTCATTTATGTATGGCGGACATTGCTCTCGATTAATGAGCGGGCAGCTTCAACCAGCTCGGCATTGCTTTTCGCCTCTCGACCATTCGGTAAGACTGTCACATCTTCGATACCTGTCCGAATCCCATGTCCCAACGAGAGCGCTCGTTTGTTCACCGCCCAACACGACCCATCGTATCCATGATGCACCTGCGGAAGGGTAAGACCAGCCGACGATACGATTTCCCCATCTCTTCCGCATCGCGCAAGGCAGCTACAGGATCTGGATTGCAGGGTTCGATAAGGATACGATGGCATCTATCGCGAACCGGTGAATCAACAAAGGTTCGGGCATCAGCGGGCGACAGCAAGCCCGCTTCGATACCAACGCCACGCGATATAAGCCACTCGCATAGTGCAATAATTCCTTTCTCCCCCTGATTCGCGGTTACAAAGTCAGGGAACTCAGTCCATGACTGCACCGTCTGCAAACGCCGTAAAGGATCGGAGATAATCGTTTCGGAAGTAGTAAGTGAAATTGGAACACCTGGGCAACGAGCTCGGATCGCCCGTATGACAGCACCGCATTCAAAAGCGTTTAGAGTCTCTTTCCCGGCATTATCGTAAGCATGGACATGAAGGGAATGAGCTCCAGCCTGAATTGTTGCCGCCGCGTCATTTCCAATCTCTTCAGGGGTTCTAGGGGCCGCCGGGTGTCGACGATCGCCATTTAGGGCTACCTGTAAAAATATCATGTACGTCTCCATCGAAAAGCAATTATTGTTCATTGACAGTCCCTCTGTGCGTTCTATTAGGAAAATCAATGACTTCCTCGTATCCTTCGTACCAGCGTACGGTGTTTTGTTGCGTTGTAGTGATGCAGTTCTAGGCAGAGATCAGTTTTTGGAGACAAGAGGTGAAATGCAACATTTGCGGTCTTAGTGTGCCTAAGTATTAGTCCCGAAAACCTTGTGCTGGCCTAGCCTCTTACACTTCTTGTCTTGTGTGAATCAATGGCGGGCGACTTCTCGACGCCTGGTTACGTAAACAAGATAGAGGTAAAATAGGACATAACTCGTCCTACTAGAATTGAGAAAATGCTCAACCCCACCGCTCGTGTGCTAGCCCTGCTAGAGCTGTTGCAGGCCCACCATCACTTAAGCGGCGGAGATCTGGCGAACCGACTCGGCGTGGATCGCCGCACTCTTCGGCGTTATATCCGAACCTTGGAGGAGCTAGGCATTCCGGTGACCACAGAGCGGGGATGCCACGGTGGCTACCGATTAATGCCTAGTTTCAAGCTGCCGCCGCTGATGTTCACCGCCGAGGAGTCTCAAGCCCTCGCGCTGGGCCTGAAGTCTGCTCTGCATCTAGGATTGAGCGAGTCGGCCCCCGCGGTGGAGAGTGCCCGGGCAAAACTAGAAAGGGTGATGCCCGCCGAGCTACAGCAGCGAGTTCGTGCCTTAGATGAGAGTACTCGGCTGGCGTTACCTACGACCCACACCACTAACAACGAGCAGTTGCTGGGACTGCTAGCCACTGCCACCCAAGAGCGCCAGCGGTTACGGCTCGATTATCTAGATGGCTACGATCAGACCTCCAAACGGGTGCTCAATCCCTATGGCTTGGTTTATCACAGTGGTCATTGGTACATCAGCGGTTGGTGTCACTTGCGCCGCGACCTGCGCAGCTTTCGATTGGATCGGATCTGCGAGGCCGTTCCCCTCTCGGCCACCTTTGATCGGCCTACGGACTTCGATGCTGCCGCTCACCTGATCCATAGCCTCGCCTCCCTGCCCCGCGCAATCGCTGTGGCACTGTGGCTCGAAACCGACATGGAGAGCGCCATCGCTGAGCTCGACCCCCATATCGGCCTACTGACACCTGCAGACAGCGGCGTGACGCTGCACGGCCGCACCGACAGCCTGAGCTGGTTCGCCCGTCAGCTGACCCGCCTGTCCTTCGACTTCCGAGTCATCGAACCCGCCTCGCTGCGCGATGAGCTTCACCGCCAGGCGACGCGACTACAGCGTCTGGCCGAGGCAGACTAGCATTACTGGTGTCACAAACATCGCCAGGCGCTGTATGAGCCTGCCATGGTTCCTTGCGTCCAGCGCAGCGTGGTGATCGAATCACACACGTGACGTTGAGCGCATTGTACGAACTCACATACGGTGTGCTTCGGAAAGGCTGGTGAATAGTGTTCACCATCGGCTCTCCAGCAATGCGAGCAGCCCAGCTAAGCTTGTAGTCTAGCGACGTAAGGTGCCACGAACAGGGCAGGCCCCTGCTCGTCTGATCGGATCCACCACTTACCTGGATCCCCCAATTTCGATCAAGCTGACATGTAGAGAAAGCCATCAATCAGTTAATCCGTTGTGAGTTTAACTTGTCGCTAATCTGTCAATTTCGCATATCAATCAGAAAGTCTGGATACCAAAATAAGGAGGTCGATTATTGGCTAACCCCATCGACCACCACCTGTCGCGGGCAGGCATTCCCCTGTTGATCAAAAGATGGCAATGCTGGCCCGCTAAACCCAAATCGATCGTTTGACCTTCGGTTAGCTGCGTTAAGCCATCCAAACGCTGAGTTAAGGTTGCGTCTATGCCCTCCACCTGCAGATGCACCAGAGTTTCGTAACCCAGCTTTTCCGCCACCATTAATCTCGCTGTCAGCCGTGCCTCTGCCTGTTCAGGCGATACAAAATCTTCCGCCCGCAATCCCAAAGTGGCGCCATCACCGGAATGGAGGTGCTTGCCATTGACCGCCACCGTCAGTGTCTCCCCGTTAGGCAAACGCACTACCGTTTGGCGCTCACCCGGGGCGACTACCGTAACCGGGAAGGTATTGATGCGCGGCGAGCCGATAAACTCCGCTACCTCTAAGGTTTTGGGAAAGTGATAAAGCGACAGCGGCGCACCCACCTGGGCAATACGGCCCTTGGATAGCAGCACAATACGGTCAGCCAGCGTCATCGCCTCCACTTGGTCGTGGGTCACGTAGATCATGGTGGCGTTCAAGCGCTTATGTAGGGCAGCGATCTGCACCCGCATATCCACCCGCAGCGCGGCGTCCAGGTTGGAGAGCGGTTCATCAAATAGAAACACCGCCGGTTCTTTTACCAGGGTGCGGCCAATGGCGACCCGCTGGCGCTGACCGCCGGAGAGGTCTTTGGGCTTACGCTCCAATAGTTCGGAGAGGTGCAGCATCTCGGCGGCGTGTTGAACGCGGCGGTGAATTTCCCCTTTGTCGGTGCGGGCCAGCTTCAGGCCAAAGGCCATGTTCTCGGCCACGCTCATATGCGGATAGAGGGCGTAGGATTGGAACACCATGCCGATATCCCGCTCCTGGGGCGGAATCTCGTTGATCCGCTGGCCATCCAGCTGCATATCCCCTTCGCTGATATCTTCAAGCCCGGCAATCATGCGCAGCAGCGTGGACTTTCCGCAACCGGAGGGGCCAACAAACACCACGAACTCGCCGTCTTCGATGGTGAGATCGATATCCCGGGAGATTTCCACGCCGTCAAAGGATTTACCGATGCCGCTTAGGGTTAAATGTCCCATGGCGCGTCCTCCTGGGTGTGTGCACAACGGGCAATGGCCACGCCATAGGGCGGAAGGGATAGTTGCGGAAGGGACAGCTGAGTGCCCTGCCACTCACCGGCTAGCCACGCGGGGGCACCGGCAATGGCTTCAGCGCCTTCAGGTACCGAACGGGTGACCGTTTGGCTGCTAAAATTCAGTGCAATTAGTAACCGTGTTTGCTGGTAGGTGCGCTCAAGACAGAGCACACCGTCACGCACAGGGTGATAGCGCACATCGCCCTTCACCAAGGTGGGTTGGGTACGGCGGAAAGCTAAAAAATCGCGGTAGGCATTGAGCAGTGAATCAGTATCGTTATCTTGTTGATCAACGGCGAGGCTAGCGTGAGTGTCAGGCACCGGCAGCCAGGGCGTTGCGCTACTGAAGCCTGCATGGCGAGCATCCGCCTGCCAGGGGTGCGGCGTTCGGCAGCCATCGCGGCCTTTATAGGCGGGCCAGAAGGTAATACCCGCAGGATCCACCAATTGATCAAACGTCAGTTGAGCTTCGGGTAGGCCCAACTCTTCACCTTGATAAAGGCATACGCTACCGCGCTGGGTAAGGAGAAACACCATATAAAGGCGCAGCTTATCGAGCTGCCCTTCCGCCTGCCAGCGAGTTGCCAAGCGCGTCACGTCGTGATTGCCCAGCGCCCAGCAGGGCCAGCCATCGCCAATGCGTGCTTCCATTTCGGTTAGCGTTTCGTGCAAGTAGCCGGGGTCGGCTTTATCGGTGAGCAGGTTAAACGAGTAGCACATGTGCAGCCGTTTGCCGCCCTGGGAGTATTCCGCCATCACGCCCAGCGCGTCGTCGTCACCCACCTCGCCCACACTGGTGGTGCCGGGGTACTCATCCAACAGCGCGCGCAGCCGCTCCAGAAAACACCAGGTTCTCCGGCTGGGTTTTGTCGTACTGGTGGAGCTGATAGCCGTAGGGGTTGTCGGGGCGAACGCCTAGAAAGCTTTCGGTCATCTCCTGGCGCGGTGGGTTATCTTTTAGCTCGCCGTGGGTGCAGAAGTTCACCGCATCCAGCCGGAAGCCATCCACGCCCCGCTCTAGCCAGAAGCGCACTTCCTCCAGCATGGCATCCACCACCGCTGGCGTGCGGAAATTTAGATCCGGCTGGCTAGCCAGGAAGTTGTGCAGATAGTACTGGCAGCGGCGGGTGTCCCACTGCCAGGCGCTGCCGCCAAATACCGATTGCCAGTTGGTCGGCGGCGCGCCATCAGGTTTAGGGTCGGCCCACACGTACCAGTCGGCTTTGGGGTTATCGCGACTTTGGCGGCTCTCTTCGAACCAGGCATGCTGATCGGCAGTGTGCGACATGACTTGGTCGATGGTGACTTTTAGCCCTCTGGCATGGGCTCCCTCCACCAAACGGTCAAAATCTTCCAAAGTGCCAAACATCGGATCAACATCGCGATAGTTGCTGATGTCGTAGCCGAAGTCTTTCATCGGCGAGGTGAAGAACGGCGACAGCCAAATCGCATCGACGTTAAGCGAGGCGATGTAATCGAGCTTATCGATCACGCCTTTTAAGTCGCCAATGCCGTCGCCGTTGCTGTCCATAAAGCTGCGCGGGTAGATTTGATAAATCACGGCGCCGCGCCACCAGTCGGCCCCTTGGCTGCCAACGTAGTGGGATGTAGAGGAGTCTGCATCATTGTTTTGTCCTTGCCATAGCTCTTGACATAGTTCTTGCTGGTTACTCGGCATGATGCAGGGTTGCTCACAAGATAAAATCCTCCCCCAGGGCAACGCTGGGCGTAGGCGTTAGGAGTAGCCAGGCTGTCTGCTTATTCCCCCCTGAATATGCGCCAGCAACTGCCCCGCCAGGGTAATCGCTTCGTCGCGGCGTCGAATATTCTGTTTTGATAGAGACTGCGGATATGGGTTTTGATGGTGGTAGGCGCCACCGACAACTGCTCGGCGATCTGCTCATTGGAAAGCCCAGCGTGAATTAGTCCCAGAATTTGCCACTCCCGGCGAGTCAGTGGCGAAGTGCGGATTAGCTCGGGTACATCCGGCCTTGCGACGATATCGGCGATCACCGTTTCATCCAGCATTAAGCGTCGGGCGCTGCCGAAGTCCTTTTGTTGGCCAGCAAGCGTTAGCAGTCGCTCTGCTCTCGCCTGCTCTAATGCTGGCAGCGTGCCGCCAGCGAGTAAGCCAGTGAGCAGCTCGCCAAGCGGTTTGCCCAGGCGTAGAAAACTGCCCACCAGCGCGGTGCGAGAAGCCAAACTCAGCGCTTGGTGCATATGCTGCCGGGAATGCTCCTCCCTTCCTGCATACCATGCCGCTGCGGCTAAGCAGAGCTGATTGCGGTTGGCATCCGTGACCAGCCCCAAGTGCTGGGTGTGCCCTTCAAGGGCCTCTAATAGCGTGCAGGCTTCATCAAAGCGCCCCAGCAGGGTGAGTGCCCGGGCGTGGTTGCGCACATTGCACTGGGAAAAGTGGTTGGTAGCCCCTTCGGTGATGGGGGCAGGCGCCTCCTGACGCCAGCGCTCTATCGCATCCAGATCCTGGGTGGAGTGCCACCAGGCCAACAGCGTGGCGTGGGCATTGGCGACCCAGTCGATATGATAATCGCCTTCAGCAAGGATTTTACGCAACCGCCGAATATGGTCGGCGCACTGGGCCTGGTCGCCACGGCTTTGGGCGATTTTGGCCAGTTGGATATGGCACTGAAGTGTCCAGCGCTCCCCCTGGTTATCCAATACGGCGATGCCTTTCAGCGCGGCCTGCTCGGCTTCATCCAACCGGTGCCACTCCCACAGCACCTGGCTGCGAATGCGGTAGAGAAACTCCGCCACGGGCAGATGCTCAAGCTCGGCATGTTCCAGATGGGCAAAGGCGCGTTCCTGAATATCGTAGGCGGCCTGTAGTCGTCCTTGGGCCACCAGCGTCTCCGACTGGTGGCAAAACGACCAGAGCAGCAGTTGATGATCGTCACGCTGGCGGGCCTGACGCTCCACCTCGCACACTCGCTGCAGCGACTCGTCCAAATAGCCCAGCACAAAGCGCGCCTCGCTCAAGATAGCGGTGGCCGTCAGCGGCGTGGAAGCTAAATAGCGGGCGGGCACGGCTAGCGCTTGCTCGGCCAGCGGTGCAGCGCGCTCGGCGTTGCCTTGGTTAATCGCCAGCTGCGCGCGTAGCGTGGCGAATTCAGCGTGAAGGCGCTGCCACTCTGGCATGTGCAACTGCGCTTCAATCCAGCCAATCACACGTGCGGTGATATCGAACTGAAACTGAGCATGGGAAACCCAGCCATAGAGCAACGTATGTTCCGGGCTGGTTGAGAGACGTGGCTCGCCGAGCAGGGCGAAACCCTTGGCCAACAGTGCATAGGCACCGCTTGCCAGTAAGGCGGGCCCTTGGGTGGTCAGTAGGCTTGCCACGTCATCGGGGGCCTCGGCGAGTATCGCCTGGCGAAGCGCCATCACCGGATCGTTCAAGGCTAGCCACGCCTGGCTTGCGCGCTGATGCAGTACTCGCTGGGTGGCCAAACTAAGCTCATGGCGGCGATGGCGCAGATACTCGCCAAACAGCCGTTGAAAGCGGTACCACTGGGCATGCGGGTCTGGGCGTTCAATAAATAGCCCCGCCTGTTCAAAGGCTTCCAACCGCTGGGTCAGGCGCTCCCCCTTCCAGCAGGCGGGCCATCAGCTCGGGGGAAAAGCGTTCCAGCACCCCAAGTTGCAACATCAGCTCACGCTCTTCCAGGGGCAGAGCAGCGGAGAGCAGTTCGTCAAACCAAGCGACAAAATCGGGGTGGGCACCACTTAATCGATCAACCAGAGCATCAAACCCTGCTCGCGTGGTAGTGCGCTCTACCAGCCAGCTCAACGCCATTACCCAGCCACCGCTTCTGCGCAGTGCACGCTCCAGGCTTACGCGTGTGGGGGGAAAGCTCAGTTGTTCGGCGCACAGGGTTTGCGCCTCTTCGCTGTCAAAGGCCAGCGCGTGAAGGTCGATCTCTTCAATCTCGCCGCGTAACCGTAGGCTGGCTAGCCCAAGGGCGGGACGCGAGCGACTCGCCAGGGTTAAGGTTAGCCAGGGCGGCTGGTGGCGCAGCCAGTGGGCCAGCCCGGCTAAGATATCGGGATGTGTCAGGTGTTCAAACTCATCAACCACCAACCGGCACGGAGTGCTGCTCGGGCAGCTCGCCAAGCCAGCGCTCTAACTGCTCAACACAGTCGGCCTCTTCGGCCACAGGTGACAGCGGCGCTTTTTATCCAACAGTGCATTGAGTGCGGCCTGCCAATAGGCTAAAAATCGCGCGGGCTGATTATCTCGCTGATCCAAACTTAGCCAGGCGGTTTCCTGCTCCAGCGCCGGTAGCCGTTCGGCCAGCAGCGTGGTTTTGCCATAGCCGGCAGGGGCCTGAACCATCAATAAACGGACATGCTCATTTAAACCGAAATGGTCATTTAGGCGCGGCCGGGCGACCACGCTAAGCGGCAGTAACGGCGCTTTTAGTTTCTCTTGTAGAAGTGACATAGGCTCTCCCTGGGTAGCCCTGCTAACCGTTCACCAATGCGAATAAAGCGCTACAAAAAGCCCGCGACGGATCGCGGGCAAAGTGCATTGGAGAAGAAACAGTTACATCAAGCAACTCGCATGGTTTAGAACCACACTTCGGTCTGAACGCCGAGATTCACTGGCCGCCGGTAAAACCTTCGTTGCCCAGTGAGCTGGCACCGTAGTTGTTAAGGTCGTCATCCCAATCGCTGAAGGTGGTGAACAGACGAATCTCAGGACGCTGCCAGAAACCACCGACTTCAGGCTTGAAGGTGGGCGCAATCGTGAACTTGCTGAAGCCACCATCCACGGCGTTACGACCGCTATAACCCTGGGGATCTAGATCCATCCACTGATAGCCAGCTTCGTACTGCATTTCGAAGTTCTGCGTTAGCTCGTTGGCCAAGCGAACGTTAAGCCCTGCCCAGTTGTACTTATCGCCCTGGACATAACGATCTTCGCTGGTTTCAGCCAGAATAGCGGGGGCAACGCGCCACTGCGGGGCAATATAAGTGGTGCCATAGAGCGCTAAGCGCGTAGAGGTAGCGTCATCGGTTAGATCACCCCGTGAACCAATGCTTTTGGTCTCGGCGCCTAACCCCTGACCATGCAACACGGCCGCTTTGAAATTGCCTTCGCCCATGCCGAAGAAGCTGTCGCCATGATAAGCAATCATGGTGTGGAAACCAGTATCGGCAGCGGTTTGACCAACATCAATGTCGCGCTCGTCGTTGTCCGCCGCAGACATACCGTTGACCATCCACTGCCAGTTGCCGAAGTAGTTGTTGGAGGTCAGGATCAGGTTGTCTGTGTCGCCTTCAAGACCGGGGTTTTCACGGTCAATGATCGGATAGTCAGAAAAACTACGGCCATAAATCGAGAGGTTAGACTTCCAGTTGTCTGCCAACTGCATGTCGTAGATACCGCCACCGGTACCGGCCAGGAACACCACGTCACTGTCGAGCCAATGAATGTCGAAGTTATCACGGTCAAAGCGCTTACCCGCCCAAATAGAGGCGTTTTCAAATGCACCGGTAAAACTGGGAAGATCACTAAATTCAGCAAACACCTGGCGCACGTTGAGATCGGACTCGCCGCCGGTCCAGTCATTGCTGGAGGTCGTGCCGTCGGCAATCATAGTGCGGTAAAGCGCTTTGGCGCCGTTATCAAACTGCATGCGGTAGTTGAAAATCGCTTCGGCGTAGGTGTCCGGCTCATTACCTAAACGGCCCACGGCGCCGCCCTCTCCACCCGCGGGTGTCAGGTAAGGGCCAGCATTTTCGCTTTTACCATCTTCGCCAATCAACAAACCTGAACGCGCATAAACGTTAAACGAGAAGCCCTCTTCGCCATCGGCATAACGCTCCACACGGGCCAGACGCTCTTCAATCTCCGCGTCACTCTCTGTCGCCACGGCGGTCGATTGTGATTGCTCAGCGATCTCGGCACGGCGCTCGGCGGCATCAGCGCGCTGTTCCGCCGCTTCAATGCGGGCTTCAAGCTCGGCAAAGCGTTGTTCCATGGTCATCTGTGCCGAAGCAACACCACTCATCCCTAAGCTGGCGGCGGCAATCGCAATGGCTAACGGCGTTTTGAATGTCATTTTTGCATTGTTTTGAGTACCCTATTGTTATTGGTAAGCCACTATTTATAAGCGCTTTTGTCTAAATCGATTAAGATCGAATCGATAACACTTCCCTTACACGGTTCGCCCAGGGGGGAGCGGCTGTTATTAAACGCCACGATGCTTAAGGAAAGATAGCCAAAACTTAATCGATTAAGTCTCTTTTTACCAACGGCGAATAGCTAATTAGCGACTAATGTCTAAGGAACGATTTAATTTAGTGATAACTGAATAACGTTGTTAGACAAAAGTCGCTATTGAACTTCCCTCGATCAAAGCGGCTAACTGAGCAGCACAATCTTAATCGATTAAGATAAGATTAAGAGAACCATTGAGCAAACGTTTAATTCGTGAATTAACGCTAATTTAGACGCCACATCATCCACAACAATAAACGTCGAGGTACGCCGTTATGAAAAGACTTTAATCACGACCGCCATCGCAGTAGCCAGCACGCTGAGCGCAACCAGTCAGGCTCAGGCTGAAGAACTCACCATTTCCTGTGGCGCGGTAGGCGCGGAGCTAACGCTTTGCCAAGAAGGCGTACGCGCCTGGGAGGAGAAAACCGGCCATAGCGTCGACGTGGTTTCTACACCCAACTCCTCCACCGAACGCCTTTCACTTTATCAGCAGATCCTTTCGGCCAACTCCAGCGATATCGATGTGATGCAGATTGACGTGGTGTGGCCGGGCCTGCTCGCCAACCACTTGCTGGATCTACGTGAGGTGCTTGGCGATGACGCCGCTGCCGGTCACTTTGAGACCATCGTCACCAACAACACCATCGATGATCGGTTAGTCGCCATGCCGTGGTTCACCGATGCGGGCGTACTCTACTACCGCGAAGACTTGCTGGAAAAATATGGCCATGAAGTGCCAAAAACCTGGCAAGAACTCACCGAAATTGCCCGCGAGGATTAAAGACGCCGAACGCGCTGAGGGCAAAGACAATATGCAGGGGTATGTCTTCCAGGGACGTGCTTATGAGGGCTTGACCGTTAATGCCCTTGAGTGGGTGGCCAGCTTTGGTGGCGGAAACATCGTCGAAACTGATGGCGAGATTAGCATTAACAATGAACACGCTGCCGAGGCACTTGATCTTGCCGCCTCCTGGATTGGCGATATCTCGCCCAACGGGGTACTCAATTACACTGAAGAGGAAGCGCGCGGTGTCTTTCAGAGCGGCGGCGCGGTGTTTATGCGCAACTGGCCCTACGCCTGGTCGCTGGCCCAAAGCGAAGACAGTGACGTACGCGGCAAAGTGGGGTAACCCAACTGCCCGCGGGTGGTGAAAACGGCCAAAGTGCCGCTGGCCTGGGTGGCTGGAACTTAGCCGTATCGCGCTACAGCGAACATCCCGAGCTGGCCGCCGACCTGGTTGCCTTTTGACCGGTGAAGAAGAGCAGAAGCGCCGCGCCATTCAAGCCTCTTATAACCCTACTATCGACGCCCTCTACCAAGACGACGAAGTGCTCGAAGCGGTGCCCTTCTTTGGCACGCTTTACGAAACCTTTGTTAACGCTGTTGCACGCCCCTCCGCGCCCACCGGCGATGCCTATGGTCGGGGTGAGTAACGCCTTCTTCAGCACCGCCCACGATGTGCTTTCCGGCACTAAAGATGGCACTCAAGCGGTCGCTGACCTTGAAGACGAATTGGCTCGCCTGAAGCGTCGCAACTGGTAATCCGGGAGCCTTCCATGCAGACCTCCATCAAGCATGATGACGCGCCCGCCGGGGCGCGTTCTTTCACTACCAAGCCGCGCCGGGGCACCAAGGTTCGCCGTCAGCGGGTTAAAGCCGCCTGGCTGTTTTTAGCCCCCATGCTGATTGCGCTAACACTGGTGGCCGGCTGGCCGCTGGTACGCACCTTTTTCTTAGCTTTACCGATGCGTCGCTATCGGATTTGGGCGCTGCCAATCTGATTGGCTTCGAGAATTATCTCGTCTATGACGATGGTCGCTGGTACGGAGTATTGGCTGACTCGGTGTGGTGGCAGTCGGTATGGAACACCGTCTACTTCTCGGTGGTATCGGTATCCCTGGAAGTGGTTTTCGGGGTGATGGTGGCGCTGATTTTGAACGCCGAGTTTAAGGGGCGCGTCATTGTGCGCGCTGCGGTGCTGATTCCCTGGGCCATCCCCACCATCGTTTCTGCGCAAATGTGGGCGTGGATGCTCAACGACCAGTTCGGCATCATCAACCATATGCTGATGGGCCTGGGTGTGATTGACGCTCCCATCGCCTGGACGGCCAACGCCACCTACTCCATGTGGGCGGTAATTATGGTCGATGTATGGAAAACCATTCCCTTCGTGGCGCTGCTGGTGCTGGCTGCCCTGCAAATGCTGCCCAAGGATTGCTACGAGGCCGCGGAGGTCGACGGCATTCACCCGCTGCGAGTGTTCTTTAAAGTCACGCTACCGCTGATTACCCCGGCGTTAATGGTCGCGGTGATCTTCCGCTTGCTGGATGCACTGCGCGTTTTCGATGTGATTTACGTACTGACCTCCAACTCCACCAGCACCATGTCAATGTCGGTATACGCCCGCCAGCAGTTGGTCGAGTTTCAGGATGTCGGTTACGGCAGCGCCGCCTCTACCCTGCTGTTCTTGATCATTGCCCTGGCCACCGTGGCTTACCTCTACGTTGGGCGTAAACAAATCCAATTGGGAGGTGACTAATGAACACGCGTCAGTTGACCAACATTGCCAAGCGCATCGGGTTTTGGGCGCTGATTGCGCTGATCATGGTATACGCCGTTTTTCCGTTCTACTACGCGGTGGTCACCTCGTTAAAACCGTCGAGCGACCTGTTCCGGGTTGAGCTATGGCCTTCGAACTGGAACTTCGATAACTACATCAGCATCTTCACCCAAACCAGCTTTCTGCGCGCCATTTTCAACTCAATCATCGTCGCGTTTAGCGTGGTGTTCATTGCCCTGCTACTCGGCATTACCGCTTCTTACGCCCTGGGCCGCGTGCGCTTTCGCGGCCGCTCTACGGTGCTGCTGGTGATTCTCGGCGTTTCGATGTTTCCCCAGGTGGCGGTGCTTTCCGGGCTGTTTGAGGTGATCCGTGCGCTCAACCTTTACAACAACCCCGCCGGGCTGATTTTAAGCTACACCATCTTCACCCTGCCCTTCACCGTGTGGGTGCTGACCACCTTTATGAAGCAGCTACCCATGGAGCTGGAAGAGGCCGCCATTATGGACGGCGCCACACCCTGGGTGACCATTACCAAGGTATTTCTGCCGCTCATGTGGCCCGCCATGGCGACCACGGGACTGCTGGCATTTATCGCCGCTTGGAACGAGTTTCTGTTTGCCCTCACCTTCACACTCACCGACACCCAGCGCACGGTACCCGTCGCCATCGCGCTGCTGTCAGGCGGCAGTGCCTACGAACTGCCCTGGGGGCCGATTATGGCCGCGTCTGTGGTGGTCACGGTGCCCCTGGTCGTATTAGTGATTATCTTCCAGCGCCGTATTGTGTCAGGCCTTACCGCAGGCGCCGTTAAAGGCTAAGGAATATTTATGTCAACGATGGACTCTACTATGCAAGTCGCTACAACGGGGCAAGACGCCACAACCGGGCAAGACAACACACTCTGGTGGCGCGGCGGCGTTATCTACCAGATCTATCCGCGCAGCTTTATGGATAGCCGCGGCGACGGTATTGGCGATCTTAACGGCATTACTGAAAAGCTCGATTACGTGGCATCTCTGAACGTGGACGGTATCTGGCTATCGCCGTTTTTCACCTCGCCGATGCTCGATTTTGGCTACGATATTAGCGACTACCGCGACGTCGATCCCATGTTCGGCACCCTGGCGGATTTTAAAGCGCTACTGGAAAAAGCCCACTCGCTGGGACTTAAGGTGATGATCGACCAGGTGATTAGCCACACCTCGGATCAACACGCCTGGTTCCAGGAGAGTCGTCAAAACCGCACCAACCCCAAGGCCGACTGGTTTGTCTGGGCCGACCCCAAGCCGGACGGCACGCCACCCAACAACTGGCTATCGATTTTCGGCGGCCCGGCCTGGACGTTCGATTCCCGTCGCCAGCAGTACTATATGCATAACTTTTTGACCAGCCAGCCGGACATCAACTTCCACAACCCCGAAGCACGTCAGGCGCAGCTGGATAATATGCGCTTCTGGCTGGAGTTGGGCGTGGACGGTTTCCGCTTGGATACCGTGAACTTCTACTTCCACGACGCCGAGCTGCGCGACAACCCGCCGGTACCCAAGGGCGAAGCTAAAACCCTGGGCGCACCGGATAGCAATCCCTACACTTGGCAGCGCCACGTCTATGACCTGAGCCGTCCCGAAAACCTCGACTTTTGAAAGATCTACGGGCGCTGATGGACGAGTACCCCGGCACCACCACCGTGGGCGAAATTGGCGACGATAACCCACTGGAGCGCATGGCCGAGTACACCGCAGGCGGCGACAAGCTGCATATGGCGTACACCTTCGACCTGCTCAACACGCCCCACTCGGCGCGCTATATCCATGAAGTGCTGGAACGCTTTCAGCGCCTGGCGGGCGACGCCTGGCCCTGCTGGGCAACCTCCAACCACGATGTAGTACGCAGCGCCACCCGCTGGGGCGCGGGTGAAGACCCCACCGCCTACCCTAAAGTGGCGCTGGCCATGCTCTGCTCGCTGCGCGGCAGCGTCTGCCTTTATCAAGGCGAAGAGTTGGGCCTGCCGGAAGCCGACGTGCCTTTTGAGCGCATCCAAGACCCCTACGGCAAAGTGCTCTGGCCGGAATTTAAAGGCCGCGACGGTTGCCGCACGCCAATGCCCTGGAGCGACAGCGAACATGGCGGTTTTTCCAGCGTTGAACCCTGGCTACCCATGGAGGCCAGTCACCGCGACCTGGCGGTCAGCCGCCAACAGGACGATGCCAACTCCACCTTGAATGCGCTGCGCACCATGCTGGCCTTCCGGCGTCAGCATCCCGCGCTGTTCGATGGTGACTTGACGCTGGTCGATGTAGGCGAAACGCTGCTCGGTTTTACCCGTCAAAAGGGGATGAAACGCTGCTATGCGTTTTCAACCTCACCGCCGAGGCTCAGACGGTTAGCCTGCCACTAGCGATTGACAGCGATTTGCAGGGCCACGGCTTTAACACCCAGCGTGACGGCAACGCTTTAACGCTACCAGGGTATCAAGCGGCCTTTATGCGCGTCGCTCAATAAGCCCTGAACAACATAAGCGCTAAACAACAACAGGCCGGCCCAAAAGACATAAGCATTGAGGTCAGCAAGGAGTTACCCATGGCAAGTGTTACGCTTAGCAAGATCAACAAAGTGTTTGGCAGCGATCACATTATTAACAATGTGGATCTACATATTGGCGACGGCGAATTTGTGGTTTTCGTTGGCCCCTCCGGCTGCGGCAAGTCGACCCTTTGCGCCTGATCGCCGGCTTGGAATCGATTAGCGATGGCGACCTGAGCATGGACGACACCGTGGTCAATGACTTGCCACCGCGGGAACGCGGTGTGGGCATGGTATTTCAATCCTATGCGCTCTACCCGCATATGACCGTTTACGACAATATGGCGTTTGGCCTGAAACTGGCCAAAACCGCCAAAGAGACGGTTCACGAGCGAGTTATGAGCACGGCAAAGATTTTGCAGCTTGAAGAGCTTCTGCACCGCAAGCCCAAAGCACTTTCCGGCGGCCAGCGCCAGCGGGTGGCCATGGGCCGTGCCATGGCCCGGGAACCGCGTATTCTGCTGTTTGACGAGCCGCTTTCCAACCTGGACGCCTCACTGCGGGTGCAGATGCGTAACGAGATCGCCCGGCTGCATAACCGCCTCGGCTCTACCATGATTTACGTGACCCACGACCAAGTTGAAGCCATGACCCTGGCTGACAAAATCGTGTTCTCAATGGCGGCCATGTGGAGCAGGTCGGTAGCCCCACGAGCTTTATCAGCGCCCGGCAACGAAATTTGTCGCCGGGTTTATTGGTTCACCGACCATGAATTTCATGCCTGCTGAGCTCCTCGCAGGCGACGCCAACGGCTGTCGCGTACGGGCCGCGGGGATTGGCGAGCTCGCTCTGCCCCAGAATGCCCAGCAGCAACGTAGCGGCGAAGCGTTGACTCTTGGCATTCGCCCAGAGCACTTATGCTTAGCGGCGCCCACCGATGACAACTGCTTTGATATCGTCAACGTCGAGTATTTGGGCAACGAGGTTTACGTCTACCTTGAGCCCAAACAGGGCGACACGCTGCTGATCCATCGCAGCGAAGCGCCCAGCCAGTGGCAGGAAGGCCAGCAGGTGTCATTGGCAGCGGATTGGGAAAAAGTACACTTGTTTGATGAGAGCGGTGCAGCACTGATGCTACCCACCCAAAGAGCCGCGGCTTAAGCACGGGAGTCAACCAAGATACCCGCATTAACGACCCTCTGTGTGTGTCTAACCTTCCCTTCGCTTATCATGGGGAGTTGGCAGCACACAGCGGGTCGATTTTATTATGCACACCCTTTGAATAGCTAAGTTTTCAATTATTAAAAAAAGCCTGTAAAGGAAGCACCGTGACTGATCAGCGCCGAATGACACTCAAGGATCTTGCGCAGGAACTCAACGTCTCCACTGCAACGATCTCCAATGCCTTTAACCGGCCGGATCAGCTCTCGCCAGCCCTGCGCGAACGGATCCTTAAACAGGCCAAGCGGCTGGGGTACAGCGGCCCTGATGCCAAAGCCCGTAGCTTGCGCACCGGCCGCTCGCGGATCATTGCGGTGATTCTTGCGGAAAGCCTTACCTACAGCTTGAACGACGCCGTGGCCAGCGAATTTCTATCAGGGGTTGCCGAAGTGCTCGATGCCCACGGCCACACGCTACTGCTCTTGCCGGGCCACGCCTCCCAACCGCCGGGCTCGGCCAATATCGCCGATGGCTTTATCGTTTACGGGCTAATGCCCAACAATAAACTGCTAGATGAACTGCCTGCCCAGCGTAGCCTGGTATCCGTTGATTTTGATATTGAAGGCTGCCCGACGGTGCATATCGACGACACCGCTGCCAGCTATAAAATCGCTCAGCATGCGCTGACGCATTTGCCCAAACGCCCGGCGATTCTCAACCTGCGCTTAACCAAAGAGGCCTGCAACGGCCGTGTGACGTCTGAGCACACCCTGCTGCCCAACACCAGCACGATCAGCCGCGCCCGCCTGGAGGGCTTTCATAACGCATTGAGTGAAAAGGGCGTGGATACGGAGCAGGTGCCGCTATGGAATATCGAGGAGAATACCTTCGAGGTGTGCTCACCGGTGATTGCCGAGATTCTCGACCAGCCCACAGAACAACGGCCAGACCTGCTGCTGTGCATGTCTGACCGCATTGCGCTCACGGCGCTAACGCTTGCCGAACAGCGCGGTATTCGTGTGCCGGAAGAACTGCGCATTACTGGCTTTGACGGTATTGCCGAAGGGCAGTACCGGGCACCGCGTTTAACCACGGTGCGCCAGGACAGCGTGGGCAAGGGAGGGTAGCGGCGCAGATGATTCTTGGCCGTATTCCCCTCGCCCAGCAGCTCCTTCAAACTGAACTGCTGCTGGGCGATACCTGCCCTTAGGAAGGCGTTATTTAGCCGTCGCCTGCATGGCAAGCGCGGTGTCCAACATGCGGTTAGAGAAGCCCCACTCGTTGTCGTACCAGGCCATGATTTTAACCAGACGGCCATTCACGCGGGTGTGATTGGCATCAAAGGTCGACGAGTTGGCATCGTGGTTAAAGTCGATAGACACCAGTGGCTCGGCGTTAACCGCCAAAACCGGTGAGTCAGCCGCGGCTTTCTCAACGATGGAGTTGATCTCTTCCTTGCTGGTATCACGTCCAGCGGTGAAAGTGAGATCCACCAGCGAGACATTGATTACCGGCACGCGAACGGCCAAGCCATCAAATTTGCCCGCCAACTCTGGCAGC
Organism: Vreelandella olivaria; assembly: GCA_004295565.1. Lineage (GTDB taxonomy): Bacteria > Pseudomonadota > Gammaproteobacteria > Pseudomonadales > Halomonadaceae > Vreelandella > Vreelandella olivaria. The sequence goes on from AP019416.1 coordinate 2,837,080, forward strand.
ACCAAGCCCACCGCTGCCGCAGCGCCGGTTTTGGTAGGAATCATTGAGTGGGTGGCACTACGCGCCCGGTAAGGGTCGGAGTGGTAAACATCCGAAAGGTTTTGATCGTTGGTGTAAGCGTGCACCGTGGTCATCAAACCGTTTTCGATACCCACCGCATCATTCAACGCTTTGGCCACTGGCGCTAAGCAGTTGGTGGTGCAGGAGGCGTTAGACACCACCGTGTGCTCAGCGGTCAGCACTTGGTCGTTCACGCCATACACAATCGTGGCATCAGCGTCGGGGCTGGGGGCGGAAATCAGCACGCGCTTGGCACCCGCTTCGATATGCTTGGCCGCCGCCTCTGCGCTTGGTGAATAACCCAGTGCACTCCATCACCAGATCAATATTCATTGCTGACCACGGCAGTTTCGCTGGGTCGCGCTCTGAGGAGATAGCGATACGATCGCCATCTACCGTGATGCTCTCGGCGTCGTGTTCTACCTTAAAAGGGAAGTGGCCATGTACGGTGTCGTGACGCAGTAGGTGGGAGTTTAGCGAGGGATCACCGAGGTCGTTAATGGCGACGACCTGTACGCGGTCACGGTAGCTGTTTTCGTAAAGGGCGCGCAGTACGTTGCGGCCAATGCGGCCAAATCCGTTAATCGCAACTCTTATTGTCATGATAGCTCCTCAATTAACCAATAATAATGAGTGGCATCTTTAGTAAAAAAATTACTAAAAATACGTATTTAAGCGTCATGAGGCCGATAAATAGCGTGTTAACCGCCCCAAAAGGCTAGTAAATATCCAATATGTAGTAAAATTACTATATAAACGCTATCGTAGTCCAATACTAAATTGCCAACAATACCTCTACTCAAGGAGAGCGCCCATGACGAATGCGACTTCGAACACAACGGCCCAGACGTCTACTTCCTCCCTTCCTATACGCCCTCAGGCTCTCATACCCCTTGAGACGCACCAAGATCGTCGCCACCCTCGGCCCCGCCAGTGATCGCCCCGGCGTACTGGAAGCGATGCTCAAAGCCGGTGTGGATGTGGTGCGGCTAAACTTCTCCACGGCTCGGCGGAAGATCATCGCCGTCGCTTGGGCGAAGTCCGCGAGATTGCCGAGCGCCTGGGCCGCAGCGTCGCCGCACTGGGCGATCTACAGGGGCCGAAAATTCGTATTGCCCGCTTTGTTGAAGGTGCCGTCAAACTCAATGTCGGCCAGCCATTCGTTTTGGACATGGCATTGGATGCCAACAGTGGCACCGCAGAGCGGGTCGGCTGTGATTACCAAACCCTCCCGGATGATGTCGTAGAAGGCGATCGGCTACTGCTGGACGATGGCCGTTTGGTACTTGATGTTACCCGTGTCGTTGGACAGGAAGTTCATACTCGCGTTCACGTGGGTGGCAAGCTCTCCAACAACAAGGGCATTAACAAACAGGGCGGCGGACTTTCAGCGCCTGCCCTTACTGAGAAAGATAAGGCCGACCTAAAAACCGCTATTGAGATTGGCGTTGACTACTTGGCCGTCTCCTTCCCGCGTAGCGCCGCGGATATGCAGGAAGCCCGCGAACTGCTTGGCGAAGCCGGTAAAGAGATCGGCTTGGTGGCTAAGCTCGAGCGCGCCGAGGCGGTTGCCGACGACGCCACGCTGGACGGCATCATTGAAGCCTCTGAGGCAGTCATGGTAGCCAGGGGGCGACCTGGGGGTTGAAATTGGCGACGCAGCGTTAATCGGCACTCAAAAGCGCATTATCAAGCACGCCCGATCGTTGAACCGTGCGGTGATTACCGCCACGCAAATGATGGAGTCGATGATCGAATCACCGCTGCCCACTCGCGCTGAAGTGTTCGACGTCGCCAACGCAGTGCTCGACGCCACCGATGCGGTGATGCTCTCAGCGGAAACCGCGGCGGGCGATTACCCGGTAGAGACTATCGAAGCGATGAACCGTGTTTGCCTGGGTGCCGAGCGCGAGCGCCTTGCCCAGGAGTCAGGCCACCGTATACATGAAGGCTTTGAGCGCATCGATGAAACCATCGCACTATCGGCAATGTATGCAGCCAACCACTTATCCGGCGTTAGCGCCATCGCCTGTATGACCTCCACCGGCTATACACCACTGATTGCCTCACGCATTCGTTCCGGTCTGCCTATCGTAGGCCTGGCCCACAGCCCTATCGCCCAACGACGCATGGCGCTCTACCGTGGCGTGGTTTCGATTCCTTTCGACACCACCGATATGGATCCGGCCAACCTTAATCAAGAGGCGCTGAAATGCTTGCAGGCGCAGGGATTTATTCACCCTGGCGAACATGTCATTTTGACACGTGGTGACCATATGAATGCCCATGGGGGCACCAATACGATGAAAATCCTTGCCCTGGAAAGCGAGTAATCGGCTAACCTCGGTAGCAAGGCTTAATAAGAAAAAGCCATTCGGCACACGGCCGTAAGGCATGAGAACCATGAGGGAAGTGACCAAATGAGTGACGCGCAACCACCCCGCCAAGCCATCCGTACGCTGCAAGCGCGCAAGCGCATTGCGCTGATTGCCCATGATGGTAAAAAAAACTGAGATGCTGGCGTGGGCAACCCGCTGGAAAGATACGCTGAGCCAGCACGAACTGATTGGCACGGGCACCACGTCTGAGCGGCTTACGACCGCGTTAGGGTTAGAAGTCGAGGGTCTAATGAGCGGGCCCCTGGGCGGTGACCAGCAGATTGGCGCGCGGATTGCGGAGCAGCGGCTGGATGTGCTGATCTTCTTTTGGGATCCCTTCTCGCCTCAGCCCCACGACCCGGATGTCAAAGCGCTGCTGCGGTTAGCGGCGCTGTGGAATGTACCCGTCGCCTGCAACGCGGCAAGCGCCGACTTCCTACTCTCTTCGCCCTACTTGAGCGAAAGTTACGACATGTCGATACCGGATGCAGCGGCTTGGGCCCAGGCGCGCACGGTTTAACGCCGGTGCAGATGACGCGCCACCACCTGCAGCCCGCTCTCATAGTGGCCGCTCATAGCGGCTAAGGCACAACGCAGTGTTAACTCGGCGATCCGGTCATAGTCCTGTAGCGCCGAGTTCACTGGCTGAGGAAGGAAATCCAGCAGCCTGTGATCACCAAAGGTAGCCAGGCGAATATTTTCCGGTAGGCCGCCACGCTCCAAAAACACATCAAACACACCTTCCATCAGTGTATAGGACGCCGTCACCAGGGCATCGGCACCGCCCTGTTCATCCAGCAGTTGAACCGCCAAACGCACCCCTTCGCTACGCTCATAGTGTGACCCGGTAAGATAAAGCGGTTCGATCATGCTGCCTTCAAGGGCCGTCTGAAAACCCGCCCGCCGCTCGCAGCTAACCGACAGATCCGGCATCGCCTCCAGCCAGGCGACCCGCTTGGTCGCCTCACCGATCACCGAACGGGTCAACGTCTTTGCCGCCTCCTGGTCGTTACTCACCACACTGGCAAAGCGCGCCGGGTTAAGGCCACGATCCATCCCCACCACGCACCAGCCCTCGTCTACCAGATCAGCATAAAAAGTGTCATCGCTAGGCAGGCAACTGGCCGTAATCAATACCTCACAGCGCTGGGCACGCAGCGCCAAGGCAAGCGTTCGTTCGCTCTCTGCGCAGTCATCCGAGCTTACGATCAACAGTTGGTACCCCTGCTCCCGGGCGCCCCGCTCCAGACGCTTGGCGAGCCGGGCGTAACTGATGTTCTCCAGATCCGGCACGATCAGCCCCAGCAGGCTGGCGCCCCGGCGTAGCGCGGCCGCCTGGGGGTCAATGTGATAGCGGTGTTGACGCACCACCGCCATCACTTTTCAATCGTCGCTGCACTGATGCGCCGCTGCTCGGCCTGACCATTAATCACGTAGCTAGCGGTCGTGCGCGAGACGCCGGCTAGCCGGGCAATATCGGCAAGTGTCATTGGGGTCTCCCTTAATGTAACCAAGCAGTTTATCAGCAAGTTAGCGCCTACCAGACCAAAGTCTAAAAGCCCAAACCTTGTGTCATTCAGTGAATCGATTCAGCATAGCACTATGCTCAGCTTTAAAAGCACCATACCCAGATTTAATGGCAAGGATAAACCGACTGAAACAACGCGGTTCACCTTACTGGCATCACTGCCATTACCAAGATCATTAAACGACGATCACTTTATGTACTCGGCTCTGCCTCGACGTTGCCCCATCAAAATACCGGCAGTGCGCGTTTACAGGAGAATACTATGTTGACACTCGGCCCCGATGACATCTTGCTAGGCCGCTACGCCGACAGTTGGCAAACCGCGCTGGACAGTGCCGCTGAGGCGCTGGTAGACGCTGGATTGGTTGAGGCCGAGTATCGCGACGGCCTGCACGCCCGCGAGGCGCAATCATCCACGTTTCTGGGCAACGCTATTGCAATCCCCACGGTACACCGGAAAGCCGCCAGTATGTGAAGCAGACGGGCGTTCGCGTATTGCAGTTTCCCCAAGGGGTCGAGTGGCACGACGGCCAGCAGGTGCACGTGCTGGTGACGATTGCCGCTCAAAACGATGAGCACCTGGATATTCTGCGCCAGCTCACCCATGTACTGGATCGTGAAGGGGTTGCCGAGCAGTTGGCAAACGCCAGCTCTGCGGCAGATGTGGCGCGGCTACTTTCCAAGCCGGCATTGGAGCCGCGCCTGGATGCCGACACCCTATGCGTCAACTTTCCTGCCCGCGACCCACAAGAACTCGCCCTGGCCGCCGCAGCTCGCTTACGCCAAAGCGGCTGCGTCGATAACAGCTTTATTACCGCCGTCGCCGCAGCGCAGCCGACCTGGTTAGGCAAAGGACTGTGGCTGGCCAGCAGCGCCCAGGGCGTTAACCAACCCGCGCTAGGGGTCGCCACCCCGGCTGAACATACCCTGGAAAGCGCCGGTCATCCAGTGCATGCGTTGTTCTGCCTGGCCGCCCATGGCGATGCCCACCGCCCACTGCTAGAGCAACTGATGGCGGTGTTGGAGAACGGCGAAAGCCAAAGCCTGGTAGGCAAAACCAGCGCGCAGTTGCTGGCCACCCTGGCAGGCGAAACCGCCAGCACTCAGACCCGCCGTGTGCGGGTACTTAACCCCATGGCCTGCACGCCCGCCCCGCCAAACAGCTGGTGCAAATTGCCCGCGCCCAGGCCATGCCAATTCAAGCACGATTGGAAGAAGGCAGCGCCACGCCGGTTTCCGCCGCTAGCCTGACCAAAGTGATCGGCCTGGGCGCCCGGCGCGGCCAGTGGCTGGTGCTTTCAGCCGAAGGTGAGCAGGCAAGCGCAGCGCTAGAGGCCGTCGCTGAAGCGGTTGAATCGGGGCTGGGAGAGAAAGTCACGCCCTTTGACGGCGGCTTTGATGGCGCGCCGCAAGCGACCAGCGCTCAACAAAGCGTCGAACCCCTGGCAGCCGATACGCCCCACGCTGGGGTGGCCGCTTCACCGGGCTTGGCCATTGCGCCGGTGTTTGTTATTCGTCCGATGCAGTTCGACTACCCCGAGCATGCCAATGACGCTGAACACGAAATCAGCCGCTTAAACAGTGCGCTGGAAGAGGGCGCTGCCCAACTGGAAACGCTGGTACGTAAGGCACCCGGTGGTGAAGTCGCCGACATTCTCTCCATGCACGAAGAAATGCTCGACGATCCGGAGCTCCATCACGCGGCAGTTGATGCCATTCGTGAGGGCCGCTCGGCGGAAGCGGGCTGGTGGGAAGCGATTGAAACCGCCGCCCACGCCCAGGAGATGCTCGCCGATCGCCTGCTGGCCGAACGCGCCGCCGACCTGCGTGACGTAGGTCGGCGGGTGCTGGGGGTACTCTGCGATGTCACGCTCCCCGAACCGCCAGATCACCCCTACATTCTGGTGATGGACGATATCGGCCCCTCCGATGTGGCCCGTTTGGACACTTCCCGGGTACGCGGCCTGCTCACCGTTCGCGGCGGCGCTACGGCGCACAGCGCTATTCTGGCCCGCGCCCTGGGTATTCCGGCCGTGGTGGGCGCCGGGCAAGCGGTGATGGCACTGCATAACGGCAGCATGATGATTCTGGATGGCGAGCGTGGCCGTGTCACGCCGCAGCCTTCCGAAGATCGCCTACAGCGTGCCGAGCAGCAGTTGCTCGACCTCCAGCAGCGCGAAGCCGATGCCTGGGAAAGCCGCTTTGAGGTCGCCCAAACCCGCGACGGCCACCGTGTGGAAGTCGCCGCCAACCTGGGCAACACTGCCCACGCCGCTGATGCGGTGGAGCGCGGGGCTGAAGCCGTTGGTCTGCTGCGTACCGAATTCCTGTTTATGGCCCACGCCAGCGCCCCGGATTTAGCCACTCAGATCGGCGAGTATCGTCAGGCAATTGACGCACTCGATGGCCGCCCGCTGGTCGCGCGCACCCTGGATGTGGGCGGTGATAAGCCACTGCCCTACTGGCCGGTACCCCAAGAAGACAACCCCTTCCTGGGTCTACGTGGTATTCGCTTAGCGCTGACACAACCCGAAGTGCTCGAAACCCAGCTGCGCGCGCTGTTGATGGCCGGTAAAGACAGTCCTTTACGCATTATGCTGCCAATGGTCAAAGACATTGCCGAGTTCCGCGCAGTCAAAATCATCTACGACCGCCTACTCCAAGAGATCCCTGCTTCCCAGCGCGCCACCGATGTGCAGTTAGGGGTAATGATTGAGATCCCCTCCAGTGCCCTGCTGGCCCCCAGTCTCGCCGCCGAGGCGGACTTTTTTCTCGGTAGGCACCAACGACCTGACCCAGTACACCCTGGCTATCGACCGCGGCCACCCGGAACTCTCTGCCCAAGCCGATGGTTTTGCACCCCGCGGTGCTGCGTTTGATTCAAATGACCGTGGCGGCTGCCCATACCCAGGGCAAATGGGTGGGCGTGTGCGGCGAACTGGCCTCAGACGCCGTGGCCATTCCGGTGCTGGTAGGTCTTGGCGTGGACGAGCTCTCCGTCAGTGCGCGGCAGGTGCCGCTGGTCAAAGCCCGCCTGCGCGAGTTTGATTTTGCGGATGCCCAGGCCAGCGCTCAGTTGGCGCTTTCCCAAGCCACCAGCGATGAAGTGCGCGATGCACTGGAGGCGCGCTAATGGCCCGCGTGCTGTGCATTACTCTGAATCCGGCGCTGGATTTGGCGTTTAACCTCGATGCATTGGTGTTGGGCAGCGTCAACCGCCCCACCTGGGCGCAGTTAGAAGCGGCGGGCAAAGGCGTTAACGTTGCCCGCGTATTGGCGGGCCTTGGCCACGACGTCACTGTCAGCGGTTTTTTAGGTGCCGATAACGACGCCCCCTTTCAATTGGCCTTTACCAGGAATGCTTTAACAGATGCCTTTGTGCGCGTACCGGGGGAAACCCGCATTAACGCCAAAATTGCGGAACAGAGCGGGCGCGTCACCGACATTAACGGCCCCGGTATGCCCACTGACGCCACGCATCTACAGGCGCTGATCGATACGCTGGATGGCGAGCTTGCCAGCGCGACGCCACCCCAAGCCGTCGTCGTCGCGGGCAGCCTGCCCCAGGGCTGTCACTGGATGATTTTAGCGCGCTGTTAAACCACTTAAACGCCAGCGGCGTGCCGTTGTGGGTAGATACCAGCGGCCCGGCACTCAATGCGGCCATAGCGACTCACCCCGCCGGGGTAAAGCCCAACGAAAACGAACTGGCGGAGTGGGCGGGCGAAGACATGACTTCTTTCGATGTGCGCTTAATGGCCGCTAAACGGCTGCATCAAAGCGGCATCGCCCATGCGCTGATTTCAGCGGGTGTCGAAGGGGTGTTGTGGGTTAACGCTCAAGGTGCCTGGCACGCCACACCGCCCAAGGTCACCGCCACCAATACCGTTTGCGCTGGCGATACCTTTGTCGCGGGCATGCTCCACGGATTACTTAATCAGCATGAGGCTGAACAGACGCTGCGTTTTGCCACCGCGCTCTCGGCTGAGGCCGTGCGCCACGCTGGCGTGGGCGACCCCACGCTGCCGATTTCGATTCACTCCAACAAAACACCCGGATACGGCGTCTTAACGACACCACCACCGAGGGAGCCACGCTATGAATATTATTCTGATTACCGCCTGCCCTAGCGGCATGGCGACCACCTTCCTCGCGGCTAAGCGCCTGGAACAAGCCGCCCAGCGCCAAGGCTGGACAGTGCACGTGGAAATGCACGGGGAAGTCGCGCCGCTCCAGGCCGCTACTGCCGAACAGATCGCCAATGCCGATTTGATCGTGGTCGCCGCCGATCACGTGCCTGCCCCGGAGCGCTTTGAAGGCAAGCGGCTATTCCAGGCGCCGATTGCCAGCGCCCTCCCCGACCCCAGCGCTTTTCTGGCTCAGGCCAAGCGCGAAGCACCGATTTATAGCGCACCTGCGGCCTCTACTAGCGCACCTACCGCTGCAAACAGCACGGGTGGTAAGAAAATCGTCGCGGTCACCGCCTGCCCCACCGGCGTGGCGCATACCTTTATGGCTGCCGAAGCACTCGCAGAGGCAGGCAAAGCCATGGGCCACGCCATTCGTGTGGAGACCCAAGGCTCGGTGGGCGCACAAGATAAATTGACTGAAGAAGAGATCGCTGACGCCGACATAGTCGTACTGGCCTGCGATATCGATGTTGATCCTGCGCGGTTTGCCGGCAAGCGCATCTACCGCACCTCGACGGGCAACGCCCTCAAAAACCCCGCCCCACCCTTGAAGCTGCGCTCAGCGAGGCCGCCATTGAGAGTGGAAATAGCAGTGCGGGCACAGCCAATAAGAGCGTCAAAGAGAAAGGCGTTTATAAGCACCTGCTCACCGGCGTTTCCTTTATGCTGCCGATGGTCGTGGCGGGCGGCCTGCTGATTGCGCTCTCCTTTGTGTTCGGCATTGAGGCCTTTGAGCAGGAAGGCACCCTAGCCGCCGCGCTGATGCAGATCGGCGGTGGCACCGCCTTTGCGCTGATGATTCCGGTGCTGGCAGGCTATATCGCCTACTCCATCGCCGACCGCCCCGGCATCGCACCGGGTATGATTGGCGGCATGCTGGCGGCCAATATCGGCTCCGGCTTTATCGGCGGCATTTTGGCCGGTTTCCTGGCGGGCTATGTGGCGCTGGCGGTGACTCGCTACGTCAAACTCCCTTCCAGTGTTGAATCCCTCAAACCTATTCTGATCATTCCGCTGGTGGCCAGCTTGGTCACCGGCCTGACCATGATCTACGTGATTGGCGAACCGGTCGCGGCGCTGCTGAATGCCCTGACCAGCTTCCTGGAGTCCATGGGTTCCACCAACGCGGTGCTGCTGGGCATTCTGCTCGGCGCGATGATGTGCTTCGATCTGGGCGGCCCGGTCAACAAAGCCGCTTACACCTTTGGCGTGGGTTTGCTCGCCTCGGAAACTTACGGCCCTATGGCGGCGATTATGGCGGCGGGCATGGTGCCTGCTATTGGTATGGGCATTGCCAGCTTTGTGGCGCGCAACAAGTTCTCGGCGCCGGAGCGCGAAGCAGGCAAAGCTTCTTTGTACTAGGCCTCTGCTTTATCAGTGAAGGCGCGATCCCCTTTGCGGCGAAAGACCCGCTACGCGTTATCCCCGCTTGCATGGTGGGCGGCGCACTCACCGGTGCCCTCTCGATGCTGGTAGGTGCAAAACTGATGGCGCCTCACGGCGGCATCTTTGTCCTGCTGATCCCCAACGCCATTACCCCGGCACTGCTCTACCTTGGCACTATTGTGGTTGGCTCGCTGGTAACGGGGTTAGGCTATGCCTTTATCAAACGCGGCGCGGCCCAAGTAGCACTCGCCACCTAACCGTAGTTACCAAAAATGAGGGCAGGCGAACATGCCTGCCCTTTTAAATACGTTGCTTTACGCATTTAATATCTGTTCACAGTACCTACACCCTCTACTCTTTGTCACTTTTTATGTAGTATTTTTACATAGCCTACTTTTTCGATTTTGATCACCTACTTCATCTATAACAAACGGATCGCCCTATGTTTCCAGCTCACCCGTAGTGTTACCTGGCAGGCGCTTGATCGCCTGCGCGACAAAACCGCCAACGACCGCATTCGTGACTATTTCACCAATGACCCGCAGCGCTTTGAGAAAATGAGCTTACGGGTGGGCGGTCTGTTTCTTGACTACTCCAAGCACCACGTCTCCGATGACGTGCTCACCAAGCTGATTGAACTGGCCGACCACTCCGCCCTGGTACAGCGCCGGGCTCAGATGTTCTCCGGCGATATTATCAACGTGACGGAAAACCGCCCGGTACTGCACACCGCCCTGCGCCACCTAGGCGATGAGCCAGTGTATGTAGATGGTGAAGACGTGATGCCAGAAATCACCCGCACTCGCGAACAGATCAAGCTGTTCTCCGAGGCGGTGCGCAGCGGTGAATGGAAAGGCTACAGCGGCAAACGCATTAAAGACGTGGTCAATATCGGTATTGGCGGCTCGGATCTTGGCCCCAACATGGCGGTGCGCGCCCTGTTAAAATACCGCCACCCGGAGCTGCACTTCCACTTTGTTTCCAACGTGGATGGCACCCATATTCAGAAGGTACTTTCGCGCCTCGACCCCGCCACTACGCTGTTTATCGTTTCTACCAAGACCTTCTCTACCCAGGAGACGCTGCTCAACGCCAAAACCGCGCGGCGCTGGTTCCTGGAGAACGCTGGCGAGGATGCCGACGTAGGCGCGCACTTTATTGCCGCCTCCACCAACCGCAAAGCGGCCATGGAGTTCGGCATTCGCGAAGAGAACGTGTTCGAGTTCTGGGCCTGGGTGGGCGGCCGTTACTCCATGTATTCTCTATCGGCCTGCCGATTGCGCTTTCAATAGGATTTGAGGGCTTTATCGAGCTCCTGGAAGGCGCCCACGAAATGGATAACCATTTCATCAATGCGCCCTTCTCGCAAAACATGCCCGTGCTGATGGCGCTGATTGGTATTTGGTACATCAACTTTATTGGCGCTGAGACCCAAGCCATCGTGCCCTACGACCAGGCGCTGAACCAACTGCCCTCTTTCTTGCAGCAGCTGGATATGGAGTCTAACGGCAAATCGGTGGATATTTTCGGCCACCCGGTGAATTACAAAACCGGCCCGATTGTGGGGCCAAACCGGCTCCAACGGCCAGCACGCGTTCTTCCAGTTGCTGCACCAAGGCACCCGCTACGTGCCCATCGACTTTATTGCCTCACTCAAGCCCGAGCCCGGCGTTGAAGACCACCACTTCGCACTGCTGACTAATATGCTCGCCCAGGCCAACGCCTTTATGGAAGGCAGCCAAGGGGATAGCAAAGAGCTTAGCCAGCACGACCCCTACAGCTGCCCCGGCAACCGCCCTTCCAGCACCCTACTGCTGGACGAGCTAACGCCGAAAAACCTGGGCGCACTGATTGCGCTCTACGAGCACAAGGTATTCGTCCAAGGCGTCATCTGGAACATCAACTCCTTTGATCAGTGGGGCGTACAGCTCGGCAAGCGCATCGCCGGCGAAATCAGCGAACGCATCGACACCAACGCCGCCGACTTCGATGCCTCCACTCAAGGCCTGCTGGAACTGGTGCGTGCGCACTTCCCTAATGGCGGTAGCGGCGAAAAGGAGAGCGCCTCAGGGAGTGCCGATAAGAAGCCTGCAAAGAAGAAGCGCTAGGCTAGGTTGGTAAACGGTAGAAAAACAAACGCCTTGGTTTGAGAGAGCCAAGGCGTTTATTCTCGCCGCTATACGGTAAGTTACATAACATCAACGAACTAGAAAGTCAGAACGAACTTATTATCGATTGTGGTAAACGTTACTATCACTGGATCTCCCAGTACATAATATGTTGAGGCCCCGCAGCCCCTCCCAGGTATTGCTCACCTGTTTCATGGAAGCCCGCCTTTTGGTAACAGATGTGAGCCGCAGGGTTCTTGGCGTTCACCGTCAGGTAGATTCGGGGATAATTCGCATAGTTTTCTTTAAGGTAGGGAAACAGCGCTTTAACAGCCAACGTCCCAAGCCCTCTGCCCTGGTGCTTAGCGTCAATGAGAAAAGCACGTAAACCAATACTGCCTTCGATACAAAAATCATAGCTCTCCGCGTAGGCTATATCGATTTTAAAACATCCGACCACTTGGTCATTGTGTTTAATCACATGCAGGTGCGTCGCATCATCGCTATCAGCGAGAAACTCCTTAGCGGTTCCCACAAACTTCACCTGATCATCGTGCACCGCGATACTGCGCACCTTGGTGATTTCCGGTGCCTTAAGTTTTCCAGCCTGATCATTTAGTGTTCGCAGCTCTTGTAAGTAATGTGACACCTTTCAATGTAAGCCACCGCTATCAAGGATCTTCAGTATACATATATCTAATATGTCTGGGCTTTCTCTCTTTACCGTTTCCTACCATAAAAGTGGTTAAACATCATATTGAAGTCTCCTCCGGAATCAACGCCAGCAGGTCGGTGACACCAATATCTACACCGGCTTGGGAGAATAAAGTAGATGCCTGCCCGCGGTGGTGAGTTTGGTGATTGAAGAAGTGAACGATCAGGCTTGAGTAGCGTCGTTTTGAGGCCACTCCTTTTGTGTTGTGATAACTCAGCGTGGTACTCAAATCGTCGTCTGTCAGCGCCCCTACCCAGTTAATAATCACGGTATCGAGCCATTGGCGATGCGCTTTCAATCCCTTCAAGTCATCAAAGAGAATCTGGTCAAGACGAGCTGGCGTAGGTAGTGCCTCCATTACCTCAAGCGTTCTTGCGGAAGAGGAGGCGTGTGTTGCAAACCGTTTGAGCCAAATCGTGTCGGCTACCGCGATGTGGTTTAGGGTGCCAAAAATCGAGCCGAAGAACGCGCCACGCTCTTCCGTCAGTTCAGAGCCGCTCAGCGTACCGGCGGCATCATAGAGTTTAGCGTTCATCCACTGGTTATAAGTGGCTAACTGCTCGAAGTGGTGTTGAAGTGTCATGAGTTCAGACCTTTCCTTATCAAAAGCAGCACCCATTTAGAACGTTTGAATATGGGCGAAGAGCAGCATTACCGCCCGCCTGCCACATCAATAAATGATCCCGTGACATAAGAGGCTTCGTCCGAGAGCAACCAAGCGATGGTATTAGCCACTTCTTCAGCGCTACCGCCACGCTGCATAGGAATCTGGGGAGCTAAACGGTCAACTCGCCCTGGTTCTCCACCATCGGCATGCATATCAGTGTAGATAAAACCGGGACGAACGGCGTTAACACGAATACCCGAGCCAGCAACTTCGCGAGACAACCCCTTTGTTAAGGTGTCCATGGCACCTTTCGATGCAGCGTAGTCAACATATTCAAAGGGCGATCCCGTTTGCGAGGCAAGCGATGAGACATTGACGATGGCACTACCTGCTGGAAAACGCCTGGCGGCTTCTCTGGAACACAGAAAACAGCTGACCACGTTGCTATTAAGCACTTGGTTGAAGCGCTCAAGGTCGATATCGACCAGCTTGGATTGAGTAAACAGAATGCCTGCATTGTTAACCAAATGCGTCACCTCGCCAAAGTGCTCTTCTGCTGCATCAAACAGGCGGATAACGTCAGCTTCACTGCTAACATCCGCTTGACAGGCAAACGCTTGGCCACCGTTACGTTCAATGGTATCAACCACGTTATTCGCGCGATCCCTGTTCGCAAGATAGTTGACGCACACGGCATAGCCTTTTGCGCCTAGCAATTTTGCGGTGGCCGCTCCGATACCTCGGCTTCCCCCCTGTCACGATGACCACTTTCGACATAACGTTTCCTCGCTGGCTCTTTAGTCACAAACCCACCTAGCAGATTAAACCCACGATAGTTCTTTGGGTAGCGCCCTTTTAGCTACGGCAAGCTAATAAATTGGCTGGCTATTGATTTCTTGCCTCGCCACAACTACTGTATATAAAACCATATCAAAAGAGGTGAAACATGACATCTCTTGGAACACCAAGCGCCTATAAGGGGCGCGGGGCAACCTATGACCCACACAACCGTTTTGCGCCCACCCACAGCGTGGCGGGAAGATGACGGCTGGTGGCGGGAAGAGGCCTCTACGACTATCGCCACCGAAGTGCGTGAGGAGGTGAGCAAAAGCGCGCTCTCCTGGAACAAATCGCCGGATTTACCCTTTGATCGCTCACTGAACCCCTATCGCGGCTGCGAGCACGGCTGTGTTTACTGCTATGCCCGCCCCTCCCACGCTTACTGGGACTTATCACCAGGGTTGGATTTTGAAACCAAGCTGATTGCCCGCAATGGATTGGTAGAGCGTTTAACCGAAGAGCTTTGCCACCCTAATTACGTGTGCCGCCCGATCAACCTATCCGGCAACACCGACTGCTATCAGCCGTTAGAAGCCACCTACCAAACCACGCGCCGCCTACTTGAATTGCTGCTGGAGTGTCGCCATCCAGTAACGCTGGTAACTAAAAGCACCTTAGTGCTGCGCGATTTAGAGTTACTGGCGGAGATGGCCGAACACCGGCTGGTGCGCGTGTTTGTCAGTTTGACCAGCCTGGATGCCAACTTGAAACGCACCTTAGAGCCACGGGCGGCATCTCCTCAAGCACGCTTGCGAGCGATTCGTGAACTGAATACTGCAGGTATCCCAGTGGGCGCACTGATTTCGCCGGTGATTCCAGGGCTAACTGATCATGAAATCGAAAAGCTTTTGGAAGCCGCCAGCCGCGCAGGGGCACGCACCGCCGCCTGGATGCTGCTACGTTTACCCTATGAAGTAGCACCGCTATTTGAAGCCTGGTTAGAAGCCCACTACCCGGAGCGCGCGGCTAAAGTGATGAGCCTAATGCGTCAGTGCCGTGGCGGTAAGGCGTACGATGCCAAGTTTGGTAAGCGCTTTCGCGGTGAAGGGGTGTTTGCCGATTTAATTGCGCAACGCTTTGCCCGCGCCAGCCGCCAGTGGAACATGCAGGATCGCACCGAGCAGGGCTTGAACACCCGGGATTTTCGCCCGCCACGAGCGCAACAGGATTTATTCATTTAAGCTAAGCGGCAGATGCAACAATTAGCTGCAAAGGAAGCCGAATGCCCACGCTTAGCAAAACCAAATCGAGTTTTTACCGCCGCTTATATGTCGCCCATTTGATCGAACAAGGTGTTGCCAGCGTGCCTGCGTTAATTGAGGCCACCGGCATGCCGAGGCGCACTGCACAGGATACAATTACTTCTCTCGCTGAGTTGGATATCGAGTGTGTATTTACTAAAGATGACGGCGAGCGCCACAACATTGGTCGCTACCAAATACGCGACTGGGGCGCGATTGATCCACGCTGGGTGGCTACCAATGCAGAGCGCCTTAAACAGGCACTTGGCTATTCCATTTAGCTCTCTTCATTTAGTTAGCTCTCTTAATCCGGCTCAGCCCAGGCTAACCGCGCAGCGTTGAGGGTAACCGTCAGCGAGCTTGCTGCCATGGCGAGCACTGCGATTAGCGGGGGGATTGCCATCACGATCACCAAACCGAGCGCCAGCGTGTTATAGAGCGCCGAAAAGAACAGGTTTTGAACCATAGTGCGCCGGGTGCGTTGGGCAATGCCAAGCAATTTCACTACCCGCCAATTCCTGGTGTCATAAGCTGAGCAGAAGCCCCTCCCGGGCGGCCTCGCTGGCACTCAGTGGCGCGATACCCACATCTGCCGCAGCCAGACTCAAGGTATCGTTTAAGCCATCCCCCACGTAGAGCGCTGGCGATGGCAGCCCTTGCAACAACCGCGCTTTGGCTTCCGGCGAGCGCTGGGCATAGCAAGCTCCTTTTCCTAACCCCACCCGCTCCCCTAACCAACTCACTGCCCCTGCCGATCACCGCTGATCATCGCTACCACATACCCTGACGCGAGCAGATGTTTCACGCTGGGCTCGGCATCTTTCACAGGTTGATCAATAAGATAGAGCGTGGCTAGCCAACCCGCCTTATCGGCGATCATCACTTGAGAAGCAAAGGCCAGCGCTGCGTCTTCCGCTTGGGCAGGCAGTGCTATCTGTTGACTAGCGAGCCAAGCGGCGCGGCCCACCGTGAGCCACTCACCGCTGTTGAGTTGCACGCGGCGCCCTTCCCCGGAGTATCGTTAACCTGCAGGTAAGGCTCAGGGCGCTGATCGCGTTGACTGCCTGACCAGTTCGCCAGCGCTTGTGCTAAAGGGTGCTCGCTACCAGCAACGGCGGCCCAGAGTTTGCGCTGCAGGGTGGGTTCATCAACACCTTCCCTTGCTGCCCAATGAAGCACCGTATGGCTGCCGGTGGTCAGGGTGCCGGTTTTATCCAGTGCGACCGAGCGAATACGTGCCAGGGTTTCAAGCGCGGCGGGGTCGCGCAGCGCGATACCTTGCTGCATTGCCTGGCCGCTACCCGCCAAGCTTGCCAGCGGCACCGCAAGCCCGACGGCGCAGGGGCATGCCACGACTAATACGGAAAGCGCGCGCACCAAGGCATCTTCCCAACCCAACCCGAATAACAGCGCGGTGGGCAGTGTCAGTAACGCGAGCCCTAGTGCTAGCGGGCTTAGCCAGGCGGCAAAACGATCAGCGAGCTTCTGCAGTTCACCTTTTTTGGCCTGATAGCGGCGCATTTCATCACACAGCCGATCCAACCGCCGCTGGCCCACCCCTGCGCTGACCTGCATAACAATAGGCGTGGTACCCAGATAACGGCAGCCCGCGTATATCGTCTGCCCTGCTTGAAAATGTCGCGGCACGCTTTCCCCAGTCAGTGAGGCGGTGTCGATCCAACCGGGCGCTTCAAGGGTGCCGTCGAGAGCCACCATCGCACCGGACGCTAGCTCGATGCGCATTCCCTTTGCCACTTCTTCTACTGGGAGAGATAGCCACCTTTCGCCTTGCCAAACTGTAACGTTGTCGTCTGGCAGCGCCAGGGCATCGAGCGCTTTTAACCCCCGATGGCGGCACAGCGTTTCCACCAACCGCCCAACCAGCAAAAGCACAATCAGCATCACCGCGGTGTCGAAATAGACCTCTGCTGAACCGCGCCATAGTAGCCAAATCGAGACCATCACCGCGCCGATAACACCCAGGCTGACCAGCACATCCATACCGGGGCGCTTGGCGAGCAGCGTGCGCCACCCAGCCCGGTAAAACGGCACGCCGGCGAACAGCACAACGGGCAGTGAAAACGCCCCGGAAACCCAAGCGACTACCTGCTCAACCTGCACGCTTGGCAGCGCACCGGCGTAGATCAGTAGAGAGGCCAGCATCGTCCACATGCCGAACAACGAGCCAACCATAAGTCTAAGCGTCAGGTAGCGGCTCTCCTCTTCTAGACGCGCATGGGCGTCCGCCACCGGCTCAAGCTCTGTTAATCGATAGCCCAGACGCTTAACCTTTGCGGCGAGATTCGAGAGCTGGGTAGCGGCAGACGTGCCGCTGATGCAAAGCGTTGCGCTTGGGTAGTGCACGCTAACCTCGCGCACGCCTTCAAGCCGCTTAAGTGAGCCCTCCACGGCCAGGGCACAGCTGGTGCACCACATACCGCGGAGGGTATAGAGCTTTTCCGCGTTGGCGTCAGTCATGCCACTCACAGACAAGGCGGAATGCCGATTATCGGCATTGCCGCAAACACAACGCCTAAGGTAGAAAAAAGATACAGCCCAGCGGACACCGAGGCATTAAAGCGCAGCCGCCCGACCTGGCGCTTAGCCACCCGGCAACAGCCCACCGTTAACGCCGCCAGTATCACAATCGCGACAATACTGACCACAAGCAGCATAGCGCTCACCAGGGTGAATACGCCCTGCTCGGGAGCGGGCGGCGCGACTGCGCAGGCGACCGCATGCCCACCATAAACCGCCACAAACCAGATACACCATAGCGTTAAACCAATAACGAAATGCAAGGGATGGGTGAGATGTAGGCGCTGCATTACATTATTCGCAGTCGTCATCAGCTTAGCTCCCTATTATGCGTGGCAGTACCGCGAGCGCGCCCACCAGTATCCAGAACGTCGCCAGGTTATAGCGCCACCACTGGGCAACCACGGCGGGCTCAAAAGGCGCATGGGCACCGACATAGCCATAACCCACCCGCAGGCCCTGAAGCAGGGTAAGAACGGCGCCTAAACCACCATGTAGCAGCGCATAGGCCAACCCAACCATAATAACTGCATCATGGGAGGTCTCGGTCACCGCCAGGTTTGCACTCAGCAGCACCCAGAGCGTTATCGCCACCTGCACAAAGCCTAGGGCACTGATGCAATACATGCCCACTGCCAGCCTCGCATCCTTACCCTGGCGCAAACCGCGAACAAGTTTTTCGAAAATTCCCGTGCCCGCGGTTAGCACTGCCCCGGCAAGGATCAATCCCAGCAAGGAGAGCGGTGAAGACTCGGGCATCTGCCACTCTGGCGATACCGTCCATAAATAGAACCATCCAAAGAGATAGGAGAGGAAGAATGAGCCATTAGCGAGCAGCGTGATCGACATGGCCCAAAGGCCGGGGCCATCCATGGTGCGCGAGTGCAGCGGCGGATCGCCGGGGCAACCTCCGCATCCGGCGCGGCTTTGGGATGCGCCCCGTTCTCCCACGACCAGCGCAGCAGAAATAACCCCGCAATAATCACCGCAATGCCCGCCAAAGGATAAAGGCGCGTTAGCAGGCTAATACAGACGACCGCCAGCGCCATGGCAGCAAACAGCGGCCACCAGGAATTACCCGGAAGGTGAATGATTTCACGCACTTTGCCGGTTATCGGGTCGCTGCCCACATTTCCCGGCGGCCATGAGTCGCCACCGCCAGGCTATGCTGCCCTTCTGCCATGGTGCGCGGCAGATCGGGATTATCCCAGAGTGGATGACGCGTCTCGATCTTTGGCAGACTGACAAAGTTATAGGCGCTGGGCGGCATACTGTTGGCCCACTCCAGGGTGTCCGCGTTCCAGGGGTTGTGCTTAGCGGGTTTGCCAAAACGGAAATGCAGCGCAAAATCGAGCAGCACCATGGCAATCCCCGCCGACATAATAAAGCTACTCATGGATGAGAGCAGGTTGAAAATATCCCAGCCCATGCCCGTTTCATAGGAGTAAACCCGCCGAGGCATACCCAGCAGGCCCGTCCAGTGCATGATCAGGAAGGTGCCGTTAAAGCCCAAGAAAGTCAGCCAAAAGCCCCATTTGCCCAGGGTTTCAGACGGCATCCGCCCTGAGAACAGCGGCAGCCAGTAGTAAAGCCCGGCAATTAGTGGGAAGAACATTCCGCCCACCAGCACATAGTGCATATGCGCCACCACAAAGTGGGTGTCGTGTACCTGCCAGTTAAACGGCACCAGCGCCAGCATCACCCCGGTTAAGCCGCCACACACAAAGATAATCAGAAAGCCCATGATCCACAGCATCGGCAACTTCATCTTGGGCTTACCCAGCCAAAGCGTGGCCAGCCACACAAACACCTGAATCGCAGTGGGCACCGCCACCAACATACTGGCAGCAGAGAAGAACGCCTGGGCCAGTTGAGGGATGCCCACGGTAAACATGTGGTGAACCCAAAGCCCAAAACTGATAAAGCCTGTCACGGCGATGGCAAACACCACCCAGCCATAGCCAACAATCGGACGGCCAGCAAAGACAGGTATCAGCGTGGAGACTATTCCCGCTGCGGGCAGAAAGATGATGTACACCTCGGGATGGCCAAATAGCCAAAAGAGGTGCTGCCAAAGAATCGGGTCGCCACCCCGGTCACTTCAAAAACGGCATCCCCACCGCGCGCTCAAGCTCCAGCAGAATACTGCCCAGAATCAGCGGCGGGAAGCCGACCACGATCATCAGTGCCATGGCGAGGATATACCAGGCAAATAGCGGCATTTTGTGCAGCGCCATACCCTGGGTGCGGGTACGCAGTATTGAAACCACCAGTTCAACCCCGGCAGAGAGCGCGGAGATCTCAACAAAGGTAATCCCCAGCAGCCAGAAATCCGAGCCCAACCCTGGTGAGTATTCGCTGCTGCTCAGCGGGTATACATAAACCAGCCGCTACTCGGCGCCATCTCCAGCACCAAACTAAACGACAAAATAATGCCGCCAAACAGATAACACCAGTAGCCCAGCGACGTTAGCCGGGGGCAGACCAGATCCCGGGCACCGATCATCTTGGGGATCATATAAATCGCCAACCCTTCCAGCATGGGGATGGCGAACAGGAACATCATCACCGTGCCATGCATGGTGGTGACCTGGCTATAGATATCCGGCGACATAAAGTCTTGATCAGGCAGCGCCAACTGGGTGCGCACCAGCATGGCCAACAGGCCACCAACCAAGAAGAACACCATCCCAGTGACCATAAAGCGTAGGCCGAGCGTGGTGTGGTTAACAATGGTGAGGGCTCTCAAGCCACGCGGGTTACCCCATATCTCGTGCAAGTCACTGTGCAGTTGATGGGGGCCTTTGATGTTATCACCTTCGGGGGTCGCTTCACGGTTGATAGTGGTCATGGGGTGAGCGTCTCCAGCCAAGCACCCAGGCTCTCCAAAGTGGCCGTCTCAACATCATCGTGGGGCGGCATTTTGTTGCCCGGTTTTAAATCTTGATGGCGCTGTAGCCAGCGGGTTACCGCCCCTCCTCCATGGCCATAATCCCCGCCCCCAGACTTGTCCGGCTGCCAAGATCAGACAGATCCGGCCCCTCCCCACCCGAGGAGAGCCCCGCTACTCGATGGCAGCTCGCGCAATGGGTCATAAAGGCCTCCCTGGCCGGTTCATGCTGTTGGTCGTTTTCCGCTAGCGCCGCTAGCTCGTCAATTTGACGATCAGCCAGCCAAGCCTCGTACTCGTCGCGCTCGACGGCTTCTACATAGAGCTGCATTTGGGCATGCTGGGCACCGCAAAACTCGGCACACTGAGCGCCAAATACCGCCGGTTCATCCGCTTCCAAGCGGATCTTATTAACCCGCCCAGGAATCATATCGATCTTTCCGCCCAGGCGAGGCACCCAGAAGGCGTGAATAACGTCCGCGCCGGTAACGTGAAAATCGACCGGTTCTCCCGCAGGCATAATGAGCTGATTAGCGGTCACCACCTCGCCTCCTTCCGCGCCTGGGTAGCGCACTTCCCACCACCACTGATGGCCAATCACTTCAATCACCTCCGGCGGCTCTCCCAGTGGCAACGCTAAAAGTCGCTGCCCAGTGGGCACTCCGAAGGTCAGTAGCGCGGTAATGCTCGCCACCGGCAGCACAATGCCCCCGCCAATAATCCAGCGGCGAGCTATTTTTCGCTCCTCCGCAGGGGTACGCGTTACTTCTTTGCGCTTGAAGGTATACAGCCAAAAAGCCGTGACCAGCACTAAAACCACGGTGCCAAAACTCAGCATTACCCACCAGATCATCGCCACGTCTCGCGCGGCCTGACCTGCCGGGTCTAGAATAGACTTATCCCCTGCGCAACCGGCTAGCAATAGGCTGGCTAACATCGCTAGCGGTGTGCCAAGCGATTTGACCCTCTGCAGCGTTAAGCGTTGAATACATAGGCTCATCCCTTGAATGACTTTTTCTGCCCACAGGAAGTGACCATGGCAAAACCTCGTCAACGCTCGATTAAAAGCCGCGCCTCCCTCGCTGGCCATCCGCTTCATCCCGTGATGATCCACTTTCCCGTAGCGGCCCTGATGGCGCTGGTGGCAAGCGATATCGGTTTCTTGCTGAGCGGCGATCCCTTCTGGCTGCGCGCCAGCTTGTGGCTGGCCGGTGTCGGCGCATTTGGGGCTGGATTGCCAGCACAGCTGGGATTATCGATCTGGTTACCGTGCCGCGCATTCGCCGTCTGATTACCGGCTGGAGCCACGCCATTGTCGCGGTGGTTATGCTCTCGTTGGCGTCGCTGAACTGGCTGCTGCGCTTCAACGACCCCAGCGCAATTCTGCCCTGGGGCTGGCCGTCTCGCTGGTCACTGCTGCGTTGATCGCCCTGGCAGGCTGGCTGGGCGGACAACTGGTCTATGAGCACGCGGTGGGGGTCGAGGTTGAGGATTAAAGATTGATAAGACATGGTGTTAGCTCCAATCCAGCGGTTTTGCTAACACAAACCCCAGAACGCTTAGAATGCCTGCCAGGGCTAAACAGAGCGCTGCCCAGTTGGCATGCTTAACCCAGCGATAGTGGCCCATCTCAAGGCGCAGTATTAACCAGCCAAAACAGCCGTGCGCAGCCACCATGGCGACCACGGCACCCAGTTTTAAGATCAGCCACCCCCAGCAAGCCATGGATAAGAAACAGCAGCGTGCCAGAGGCAATCGCGATCAAGGCAGCGGGGGTAGCAATGGAGTTATAAAAAAACCGCGGCATGGGCGGCGTGCCCTGGGCGAAGCCCGCGTCTTTGCGCAACTGTAGCGCCTGACTGAGCAAAGCAGGCAGATAAAGCAGGGAACCGCACCAGATCACTAGCGCGGCAATGTGAAGCAGTTTTAGCCAGGGCATCGGGGCTTCCTTGCGTTGCATAAGGCGGGATCACATCACCCCTAACCTTAGTCAAAACACCCTCATCTGGCTAGCCGGTTAACACACTTGTATCTCGTAACCCGTGAATTTGCGTAGATTTATCACACCGCTATCGAGGATTAAATACTGCCCTTTGACGCCTTGCAGCAGGCCTTCCACCAGTGGCTGCTTGTCAAAATTATGCGAGACCACTTTTTGGGGAACACACTGACGGGGTAGTGGAAATGCTGTGGTGGCGCTTCCAGCGTACGAATCGAATCACTGCCGTGGGTCTCACGCAGTTGGTTCAAGCCATCGGCTAACTGATTGAGCAAACAGTCACGCTCGGCGCTTAAATCCATGGTCACGACGTCGCCTTTGAGCATCGCCCGCCAATTGGTGCGGTCGGCCACTTGCTGTTTAAACAGCATTTCGACAAACCCGGACTGCTGCCGGGTATCCACTTCAAGAATCGGCAGCGCCTGAATCGCGCCTTGATCCAACCAACGGGTCGGCATTTGGGTTTTGCGGGTAATGCCCACTTTGAGCCCCGACGAGTTAGCCAAATAGACGATATGAGGCTGGAAGCAGTGTCGCTCGCCCCACTCCGGCTCACGGCAAGTACCTTGGAAATAGTGACAGGTTTCCGGCTTCATGATGCAGGTATCGCATTGGGCTAGCCGCTTGAAGCAGGGGTAGCAGTGGCCCTGGGCAAAGCTCTTCTTGGTTGCTCGCCCGCAGTGGGTACAGGCAATTGCTCCCGTCCAACGCAGGCTGAGCGGCTCACCAATACGCTCATTAAGGGCGATACGGTGTTCACCCGCGCGCAAGTGGTAAATCACCGGTTGATCTTGGCAGCTGGGCAACGTCGCCGCCATTTTGCTTAAACAGCCCTGTACTGAAAAGCCCGGTACTGCTGCTTCAATCACGCGCGGCATCCCGTGCCAAGCCGGCCATCTCGGGTGTCACCCCGGCACCACTCGCTGCCGCCCCGCAGGTACGCTGCTCCAGGTAGCCTACGCGGTTCTCTTCTGGAACGTTGTTCTCCACCTCAAAGCGCATAACGGCTTCCAGGCAGAGCTCGGTCTGTTCCGGCGTCAAGCGGCGACCGTCGGGCCATTTGCGCAGCGATACCGCCTGCTTAAGGCTTTCGTAAATCGCCGGGGTCATCTGGTTGATCATTTTTCGAACGTCATTTCGCTCATTGCAGGCCTCTTAACGGTTTTTCAAACGGCGGGATGAATAATACCAGCCTGTGACAAGCCCCACGAGTAGACCGCCCAAATGCGCTTCATTAGCGACATTGCCAAAGCCAACGCGGCCCGCCATATCGGTCATGGTGAACACCATCCAGCCGAGCATAAAGACCACCAACATTTGGGGGACGAAGAAACCACTCCGGGGTACCCGGCGAGACATCAACCAGACATGCGCCAGTAAGGCGTAAACGACGCCTGACATGCCGCCAAATAGGACGGTACCGGTTGCGTACTGCGCCACATTAGCGCCAATGCCCGCCACCACAAGCAGCAGTAGCATGGTTCGGCTACCCTGGAGAGCCTCGACCTGGCGGCCGAAATACCACACCCACATCAAATTGAAGATTAAATGCATCCAGCCAAAGTGTAGAAAAGCGGGCGATAATAAGCGCCATACTTGGCCTGAGGTCAGCGTTTGCGTCAGATTGCCGAACACCAGCTCACCACCCGAAATACCTATCGGCACGATGGTTAACGTGACAATCAACTGGTCGCCAAAAACAGCAATCAGTGCAAATATCACCAGGCTAATCGCAATCATCAGCGCCGTCACCGGCACTTGTTTTAGCGCTACCAAGGAGTTGGCCATCGTGCGTGGAGGCTGTCTAGACTTCTGAAGCACCAGAGGCTCCCCCTGCTGCCAGCGCTCTAATAGTGCTTTAAGTTCATTAAGCTGGCGTGGGTCGGCGATCCATAGCAGTTGACCGTCGGCTTCATCGGTAATGCGGTGACCAATGCGATGACGCCATAGCGCCTGCCGCAGTTCACTGGTATCCACGTGATCGGGCAGAAGCATCACTGGATGCATAACACCCCTAATCAAAGCGCTTGCGGCATGCTGACCGCAGCGGGTAGCTATTGAAGATAACGACTGAATATACCCTACGGCGGCCAACAAACAGGCGAAAAAAAACCGGCGGTGGAAACCGCCGGAGAATAAAAGCAAGGGATCATTCAAGGGAACACTTACTCTGATAGCCGACAGCAGGGTTAGTTCAGCTGTTTTGAAAAAATATGTAATTTTATGTAATCAAAAGAAACATTTATTATCAGCGCAATTAATCAAAATCGATTTCCCAGGGTTTAGGCAGCGCCCGCTCCTCTTTGGCACTTTAATCCAGACAAAATGATCGGCATTTAACATCGTCTCTCCGCTCCAACGATAGGCCACTAAACGTCCATATTTGACGGCGCTATAGTCCAGGCAGGCAATATTATTAGTCGGCAGTGCTGGTATGCCTTCACACCAGTAGTGACCGATAAACAGCGGCGGCTGTTCTGGCCCGTAGTAGCTAAGTTTCTGGCGCTCTTGGTCGGTCAATTCACGGGATTCAAGATCACCGGGCAAATTATCCGGCTGGAAGACCACATCGCCCCACTGCTTTGGTGCCTCGGCCCAGAAGTGGGCGCGAAAACTTTTCCGTGTAAAGCCATCACCGGAGTGTATTGCAATACCTTCAGGCAGTGAGACATGGGGGCCACGAGTGAGACGATCCAGGATCCTAAACGCCTGAGTGGAAGCGTCGGTGGACTCGACCAGAAACTGCGTGTCCATGCAGCCGTCTGGACGGCGTTGTTTCAGCTCGTCAATCAGCGCCTCATCCCAGCAGGCATGCACCACGCGGATACCATCGATTTCCAGGCACAGCGGGATGGTTTTAAACCACGCCAGAGTGTCTTCCCACTCGTTGGTATAGTCGCGATACTGTTCCAGGGTATCCTGAATAATCCGATTATGTCGTGGCGTGTGCTCACGCAACCAGCGCTTGTGGCTACCGGCAGGCCCAGGATGGGTATACGCCAGAGCGTTATACTCGTGATTCCCCATGACGATGTACGCCTCACCCTGCTCGACCATTCGCCGGGCAATGGTCACTGCCAGGCGAATCCGTGGGCCACGATCAATCAGATCACCTAGGAATATCACTTTGCGCCGGGGGTGGCGATAGACGCCGTTGCGCTGGTGGTAACCCAGCTTTTCCAGTAGTGCGGCCAGTGTAGCACCGCAGCCGTGGACATCCCCAATAAGGTCGTAGCCCTCCATAATCAATCCCCCAGCCGATTGCTCCAGCCTAATTTGCTGCGCAACACTTCGTAGAAATTATGGCCGATGGGATGCACCAGTTGGATTCGCTCGGGCTTACGAGTAATCACCAACACATCGTTGGGTTTGGCCACCGCGCGGGTCTGTCCATCGCAACTGATGTGCGGATAGGACTGATTGGTTTCGCCAATGTGAATACGTATTTCGCTGGCGGCATCAATCACAATGGGGCGACTCGACAACGTATGGGGGAACATTGGCACCAGCGTCACCACATCCAGCTTGGGATGCATGATCGGCCCGCCACCAGAGAGCGCGTAGGCCGTAGAGCCGGTGGGCGTAGCAACGATCAAGCCATCGCTGCGCTGGCTATAGACAAACTGACCATCAATAAACAGCTCAAACTCAATCATGCGCACCGCTTTGCCGGGGTGCAGGACGACTTCGTTCAAGGCATCACCATTACCCACGGCCACGCCATTACGGTAGAGCACGGTATCGAGTAAAAAGCGCTGTTCGACTTCAAACTCCCCGCCAGCACTTCGCTGACGCGGGTTTCCAATTCATCCGGAGAAATATCGGTAAGAAACCCCAGGCGGCCCCGATTAACGCCCAGAATCAGCGTGCCGCTGCGACATAGGGCACGTGCGGCACCCAGCAAGCTGCCATCGCCGCCTACCACAATCACCAAGTCACACAGCTCACCCAGCATACGGCGGCTGGCTTCGGGCTGGCCATGGCCTGGTAACACGGTGGCAGTGCGGTCTTCTATCAACACCGCATAGTCATGGGCAATAAGATAGGTCACCAGGCGCTGCAGGGAGTCGACCACTTTGTCGCTCCCCAGCCGACCAATCAGCCCGATCGTTTTAAAGGGCCTACCTGATTGATCGCTGGAGCGGGATACACTCTCTGGCTTAGCGTCTGCTGATAAAGTGTTGCTCATGGGCCGACTCTCGCTAACGTAAGCCGCCATTATGGGGACACCTCAGCTATCGGGCAAATAGGCTTAGCTAACGGCCACTTGACGGCGCTGACACCACCAGTGGTTGAGCCATAGAGAGGCGGCCATAATAACGGCCCCCAGCAGCAAACGCGGAATATCCGCATCGCGGTTCCAGATCACTAAATTGACGATTAAGCCTGCCGGAACCAAGGCATTGTTCATAATCGCCAGCGTGCCGGCATCCACTTTGGTGGCCCCCCTGGTTCCAGGCAAAATAGCCGACGCCAGATGCGACCAGCCCCAACCATGCAAGGACGCCCCACTGCAGTGAGGGTGGTTGGCAGTGCCGCGCTGTTGCCAAACAGCAAATAGGCGGGCAGAGCCACGACCATCGCGCCAATAAAGAACCAGCCAAACACGTTATGCCATGCCAGTGTGGGCGGTAGGTCAGCGGCTAGACGACGATAGCCCACCTGGCCAAGCGCGAAACAGAGGTTGGCCCCCTGCACCACTAAAAAACCTGCCCAGAAGCCGCTATCAACCCCGTCGTAGCGAATAACCCCTGCCCCAACTACCGCGAGCAGCGCGGTGACAAGATAGATCGGTGTAAAACGCCCAAACAACAGATCATCCAGCAGCGCAATATAAATAGGCGTAAAGATAGTGAACAGCAGGACTTCAGGTACCGACAGCAGCAGAAAAGATTGGTAGAAGAAGGTGTACATGACCCCCAGCTGTATGGCGCCCAACCCCATTAGCGCCAGCCGCTGCTTACCACGCAGCAGGCCAGGGCGTAGAAATGGCAAGAACACCAGCATGGCAAGCGTAACCCGCAGAAGCACAGCAAAGTAGCTGTCGACCTGGCCCGCCAAGTAGACACCTATCAGCGAAAAGGAGAACGCCCATAGCGCCGTGACGCCGATCAGATAACCCATCGTAAACCTCAATCCATTATTTAGTTTACGCGGATTATACGCACTTGAAGGGGAGTGCCAAGCAGTAAACGCCGTTAGGAGGCGTTAGTTAACGCCGCTGTAACCACCAAACCGCATACACAGTGCCAGGCAGCCATCCTGCTAGCGTGAGCAGCACGGCTAAACTTACGCGCTTGCCTCCCCCCAGGGTTAAACCCACCGCCAGCGGTGGCAGGAGTATTGCCAGCGCATAATAGGCAAGCTTTAACGCGCCAGGCTCTGGTACAGCTTGCTCTGCTTGCTGCCCTGGGGCCGCTTTGGATGGTTCGACCTGGGCAGCCGCTGATTCCGCTTTAGGTGGCGGAGTGAAGTGCTCCACAGTGCTGGCAGCGGTCTCATTTGAAGCTTTTGCGGCCCGCTCTTGGGCAAGCCGATGGGCCTCTTTATCAATTTTCTGCTCCAGGGATTCCGCCCCTTCAGCAAGATCATCGTGGTGGCGCTCCCAGTCTTCCCAATCGTGGGGCGTTCCCGATTTTGGCCGTTGGTGCCCGGCTCCCCGTGCGCGCTCCCAGGCTTTCTCTTCCAAGGTATTCGGCCGATCAGGGTCTCGGTCAAGCCCCACCCCTTTGCGGTTTAAGTACTCACGTGCATCCAT
Organism: Vreelandella olivaria; assembly: GCA_004295565.1. GTDB lineage: Bacteria > Pseudomonadota > Gammaproteobacteria > Pseudomonadales > Halomonadaceae > Vreelandella > Vreelandella olivaria. Next base: position 2,865,318 of record AP019416.1, read on the forward strand.
GGGTGGCTCCTCAATGCGTTAATTTGTGGTGCATTTAACTGGTTAGAAAATTAACGTCCTAGAAAATTCAGTACTTACAGCGTTGAATAAAGATGCCTTGCAGGCTGAACACTGCGTTTTAAATCACCTACAGTGAAAGAGTCGCTGCTACTTTAGCACTTAGACCAAATCGCTTTGCTGGCGATACCTGTTTGCCATTGCGATGAATAAGATGAGCAAGGAGTGTCCATGATGAATAGAGCAACCCCCAGCACTGTCCGCGATATTATGTCCCGGGATTGCTACCGTGTCTCACCCAACGCCTCGGTCACCACCTTGGCTAAAGGGCTGGCACTGCACCGCTTGCCCGGCGCACCGGTAGTGGATGATAGCGATCGATTAATTGGCTTTATTTCAGAGCAAGATGTCATGGGCCGTGTGCTGGATAGCATTTACCATGATGATGAAGCGCCTTTGGTGAAAGAGATGATGCGTCACGAAGTGCTCAGCGTCTCCCCCAATAAAAGCATTACCGACCTAGCCCAGGAGATGCTGGGCCCTAAGCCAAAAATTTATCCGGTGGTTGAGCAGCAGCGGCTAATAGGAATTGTGACACGACGTGATATTCTGATAGCACTACTGGCGATAAAGCGCCATTAGCAGGCTGGGTGAGCGTTAGACAAAAAAAACCGCTACTCAGGAAGTAGCGGAAGCAAGGGATCAAAACAATAGAGCCAGGACAACAACTTTAGCGACTGCTATCGCGATGTTGCCTGTACATACTCAGACACGCTGTGAAGAAATAGTTCGCAAAAAAGTAAAATTTTCGATCCAGGTGGCGCCAAGCGTATAATTACGTAGCTATTTATTAACGGACGATGCTTAGGAGCAGAACAAATGACGCTGTATTTATTGGTGTTTGGCGTCTGCTTACTGGTGATTGGTGCGGTAATGCTGGTGCTGATGACGTCAAGCACCCCACGCTACCGCACTGAGCCCCAAGATTTACTGGCGCTGTTTGATAAAGCGCTCAACAGCCAAGTGAGCGAAACCGAATGGAACGCGATGATCGGCTACCCCATTCGACACAACGAGTACTTGGACAATATTAGACGTCGCGCAGCGCACTTAATGGAGCAGCACGGCCGACGTTGGATGATTGCCCAAGGTAAACCGCTGCTCAACCCAGAGGGACAGGCAGAACTCCAGGCTCTTCGCGACCACTTGTCTGCCCACACTGCTCTCCGCCAGCAGTAGCTATTGCGATTTACAGGCGTATTGCGGTTCAGGCGAACGACTGCAGTTGACCTAATGCAATTCAGGAGAAGTGCATGCCCAGTACCATTCGACAAATACCGCTAGCCAGCGCTACCCATCACCATACCCATGATTTTCATCAAATTGTGATTACGCTGTGCGGCTCATCAGAATTTGAAATTGAAGGATTGGGCGGGCGTGTCAATGCTTTTTTCAGGCTGTATCGTGCCCGCTAACCATGAGCACTACTACTCAGGTTGCGGCCATAACCGGCAATTAATTTTCGACCTTCCAGAAGATGCCCCGGCGCTAACCGGTGAGAACCGCGCACTGGTAGCCCTGTTTGACGCTCCCCGCTTTTTTGGCCTGGATAATGCGTTGCGCCACTACCTAGCGTTTATGCAAAGCGAACTTGCTCAAGGGTTTGATACGTCGTCTAACTCCTTTCAGCAAGACCGCTTAGCCGCCACGCTGCTGGGCTCACTTAAGGCGCGCTTGGGTACTGCCACTAGCAGTCCTCAACAGCGTCTGGATTTGACGCGCATTAACCGCTTTATTCGCCAGCACCTCGCTGAAGATCTGCGGGTTGCCGATCTAGCGCGGCTAGCCTGTCTAAGCGAAGCGCACTTTTCTGACTGCTTCCGCGCTCAAACGGGGCTTTCGCCCTGGCAGTACGTAAAACGCCAACGTCTGCATGCCGCCCGACAGTTGATCCTGCAAAGCCGCCTGCCCCTCACTGATATTGCGATTCAAACCGGCTTTGCCAACCAAAGCGCACTCTCTCATGCATTTCGTCGCAGTTACGGATTATCGCCACGCAAATTGCGCCAAGCGGATGCACCCTCGGTAGCCATTAACCCGTCAAACGCTGCGCTAGGGACAGTAGCAAGCCAATAAAAGCTCTACTAAAGTCGTATAATTACTGATCTTACCGCGGAATTGACACGTTTTGCCGTGGAATCAACATACACCAGAGATGACGGCACTCTACATTCGCTTATTTGCTTGGGCGTCATGCCCTGTTACCCATTTGCTCTGTACCTAAAACGTTTCGTGACTGAGAAAACCAATACCAATAACACCGCTGCATTAGGCGGGAACGCGTCGCTGCTGGCGCTAGGGGATGAGTAAGCCACTCATCAACATCATTAACCTGAACTCCTGAACAGGAAACTAACTTATGGTCGACAATAATATAGGGATCACTGCTTACAAAGGTACCAACAAGCTCTCTGACTTGATGATGGGCAGAGGCTCGTTTGGCCTTCTGACGTGAATAAACAACAGGGGCAATAAAAACAACGCGGTTTACTACCGGACTCTACCCGGTGACCGCACCAATAGGTCGGACCTAGTTCCTTCCTGACGAACTGGAGAAGTTACATGGCTATAGGTGTTTGGATCAGTCTCATTGCGTACTTTGCGCTCATGGTCGCCATCGGTATTTATGCGATGCGCAAATCCACCTCTTCCTCTGAAGATTACATGCTGGTGGTCGTACCCTCAGCCCCAAGGTAGCGGCTCTGTCGGCCGGTGCTTCGGATATGAGTGGCTGGTTGCTGCTGGGTTTACCTGGGGCAATGTTTGTCTCTGGCTTGGGCTCCGCCTGGATCGGCATTGGTTTTGCTCGTTGGGGCGTTATTCAACTGGATTCTGGTCGCTCCGCGCCTACGTGAACAGACCGTTCACTATGGCAATGCGATCACCATCCCAGCCTTCCTGGCAAACCGATTCCCGACCCGATCCATGTCACTGCGTACCGTATCGGCCATCGTCATCGTCGTCTTTTTCGCAGTTTACACAGCCTCAGGCCTGGTGGCTGGCGGCAAGCTGTTTGAAAGCGCGTTCTCAGGCATTTACAACTTCGGGGATATGAGCAACTACGGCATGGGCGTCATGATCACCCTAGGCGTGGTGCTTATTTACACCGTTGTCGGCGGTTTCCTGGCCGTGAGCATGACCGACTTCGTACAGGGCTGCATCATGATGCTGGCCCTGGTGATCATGCCAGCGGTGGTACTCTTTGGTGAAGGTGGTGGCGGCTTTTCTCAGGCCTCACAAACGCTGAATGAAGTTGACCCCACCCTGCTCTCCCTGGACATCGGGGCTCACCTTTATTGGCTGGCTTTCTGCCGTCACCTGGGGGCTGGGTTACTTCGGTCAGCCGCACATCATTGTGCGCTTCATGGCCATACGGACACTCAAGGATGTACCGATTGCCCGTAACATCGGCATGGGCTGGATGCTGATCTCCCTGATCGGTGCCGTGTCTCTGGGTATCTTTGGCCGCGCTTATGCCATCCGTAATGGGCTGGATATCGAAGATCCGGAAACCATCTTTATCGTCCTGGCGAACCTGCTGTTCCATCCGCTGATTACCGGCTTCCTCTATGCGGCACTGCTTGCGGCGGTCATGAGTACCGTTTCCAGTCAGCTGTTGGTGGCATCTTCATCACTGACTGAGGACTTCTACCGTCTGTTCCTGCACAAGACAGCCTCTGAGGCACAGTGTGTGGCCGTCGGTCGTGTCAGTGTCGTACTGGTGGGCATTGTGGCAGCGGTTATTGCCTCTGACGAAAACTCCCAGGTTCTGGGGCTGGTCAGTAACGCCTGGGCAGGTTTCGGTGCGGCCTTTGGCCCGCTGATTATCCTATCGCTGATGTGGTCACGCACCAACGGCAATGGTGCTATCGCAGGCATGGTGGTAGGTGCGCTCACCGTAATGGTCTGGATTGCACTCGGCTGGAACGGCTCCTTTATGGGTGGCCCGGGCGTTTACGAGATTATCCCTGGCTTTATCGCCTCCTTCATTGCCATCATCGTAGTCAGCAATGCCACCGACGATGCCGGTGAATATCAGCATATCGAACGCAAATAAGCGCTCAAGATACATTTAGCGTATCAAGAGGGCTCCCGCGGGAGCCCTCTTCAGGTTAGAGAACGACTACATTCTAACCGACGCAGCAACGCCAAACTGTCGGCTAGCAAGGAGAGACCCTGTATGAACGATCATCTGCATAGCGACGTGAGTGATCTTCGCTCACGCATTCGCAGCCATTATGATGCCAACGAGGCAGATGTGCTGCATGGGCTTTTAGAGCGTATCAAGCTGTCGGAGGATGACCGCAAGAAGGTCGCTGCAGTCGGTGCCAAATACGTGGAGCGTGTGCGTAAGGAAAGGTCGCCCTCGATGATGGAGGCGTTCCTGGCCGAGTACGGGCTCTCGACCACCGAGGGCGTCGGCCTGATGTGTCTGGCAGAAGCGCTGCTGCGCGTGCCCGATGCGGAAACCATCGACGACCTGATCCACGACAAGATTGAACCCTCCGACTGGGGCGCCCACCTGGGCAAATCGTCTTCGTCCATGGTCAATGCCTCGACCTGGGCGCTGCTGCTAACCGGCAAGGTACTGGAAGAGGATCCCAAGGGCCCAACGCGGGCACTACGCGGCCTGGTTCGCCGTATGGGCGAGCCGGTGGTACGCAAGGCGGTTGGCCAATCGATGAAAATTCTCGGCCGCCAGTTCGTGCTTGGCCAGACCATCGAAGAGGGCATGAAGAATGCCCGCGAGCTCGAGAAGCAGGGCTACACCTACTCCTACGATATGCTGGGCGAAGCGGCGCGCACTGACGAAGATGCCGTTCGCTATCACGAGGCTTATGCCAAGGCGATCACCGCCATCGCCGAGCAGGCCAAGGAGCGACGTGCGCGGCAGCCCCGGTATTTCGGTAAAACTCTCGGCGCTGCATCCGCGCTATGAATACACCCACCGTGACACGGTGATGGCAGAGCTGTTGCCCCGGGCCAAAGAGCTGGTGCAGCAGGCAGCCAAGGCCAATATCGGTTTCAATATCGACGCTGAAGAGCAGGATCGGCTAGACCTCTCCCTCGACGTGATCGAGGCGCTAATGGCCGACCCCAGCCTGGACGGTTGGGATGGCTTCGGGGTGGTCGTTCAAGCTTACGGGCGCCGCGCCGCACCGATGATCGAAACTCTCTACGAACTCGCCGAGCGGTTTAATCGCAAGATCATGGTACGCCTGGTGAAAGGCGCTTACTGGGATACCGAGATCAAGCTCTCCCAGGAGATGGGGGTCAAGACTTTCCCGGTCTTCACTCGTAAGGTCAACACCGACGTCAGCTACATGGCCTGCGCGCAGATGCTGCTAGACCGTCGTGACCGCATCTATCCGCAGTTCGCCACCCACAACGCCCACACCTGCGCCGCCGTCGCGGAGATGGCAGGCGACGACAAGGACAGCTACGAGTTCCAACGCCTACACGGCATGGGCGAATCGCTGCACCACATCGTCAAAGAGACAGAAGGCACCCATTGCCGCATTTACGCCCCGGTCGGTGCGCACCGCGACCTGCTGGCCTACCTGGTACGCCGCCTACTGGAGAACGGCGCCAACTCCTCGTTCGTCAACCAGGTAGTGGATAGCTCAATTCCACCAAGCGATGTTTCAAAGGATCCCATTGAAGCGTTTAAGCAACTCGGTAACGACGTTTCAAGCCCTTGATCCGCCAGCCCGGCGAGCTGTTTGCGCCTGAGCGCAAAAACTCCAAGGGCTACCGGATCAATGAGCCCGCCTCAATCCTGCCACTGCTCAATGCTCGCGAAGCGTTTGCCGACGCCACCTGGACAGCAGGCCCCATGCTGGTGGGCAACCCCGCTCCCCAGGGCCCTGCGCGCGACGCCGTCTCCCCCTGCCGACGGCTCACGGGTAATTGGCAAGGTACATGAGGCCACCCGGAAGAGGTCGCCACTGCCCTCGACGCCGCCGAGCAAGGATTCAAAGAGTGGTCTGCACGCCCAGCGGCCGAGCGCGCCGCGGTACTGCGCCGCACCGCCGATCTCTACGAAGAACATATCGCTGAGCTAACCGTGATCACCACTCGCGAAGCGGCAAGATGATGTTCGATGGCATCGCCGAAGTGCGCGAAGCGGTGGATTTCCTACGCTACTACGCCAACGAAGGCGAGCGGCTGGAAGCCGAAGAGCCCGGCAGCGCCCGCGGCATCTTCGTCTGCATCAGCCCATGGAACTTCCCCCTGGCCATCACCACCGGGCAAATTGCTGCTGCCCTGGTGGCCGGTAACGCGGTAATCGCCAAGCCCGCCGAACAGACGCCACTGATCGCCGCCCGCGCCGTCGAGCTAATGCGCGAAGCTGGCCTACCGGAGGCAGCACTGCAGCTACTGCCTGGCGATGGCCCAACGGTGGTGGCCCGCTGACCAGCGATCCACGTATCGCCGGTGTCTGCTTCACCGGCTCGACCCCGGTAGCCCAAATCATCCACAAGGCGCTGGCCGAGAACGCGGGCTCCGATGCAATACTGATCGCCGAAACCGGCGGGCTAAACTCCATGATCGTGGACTCCACGGCGCTGACCGAACAGGCGGTGCGCGATATCCTGATCTCCTCCTTCCAGTCAGCTGGTCAGCGCTGTTCGGCGCTGCGCATGCTGTATGTCCAGGAAGAGGCCCGAGACCGCCTGCTCAACATGCTCTACGGCGCCATGGACGCGCTCACCATTGGTGATCCCTGGAATACCGACACCGACGTGTCACCGGTGATCGACACCGATGCCCAGACCGAAATCAGCGACTATGTGGCAGCACAAGAGAAAGCCGGCAAAGTGCTGAAGAAGCTGCCCGCACCAGAGACCGGCACCTTCGTCACCCCTGCGGTGATCGATGTTGGCGGCATCGAGGATCTCGAACGTGAAATTTTCGGCCCGGTGTTGCACGTCGCCACCTTCAAGGCGCGGGATATCGACAAGGTGGTCGACGACATCAATGGCAAGGGCTACGGGCTAACTTTCGGCCTGCATACCCGTATCGACGACCGCGTGCAGCAGATCGTCGAGCGCATTCATGTCGGCAACGTCTACGTTAACCGTAACCAGATCGGCGCCATCGTTGGCTCCCAGCCGTTCGGTGGCGAGGGGCTTTCGGGCACCGGGCCCAAGGCCGGTGGCCCGCTCTACGTCAACCGCTTCCGCCGCACCGCGGAGGCTGAACACGTCGAGGCGCCAGAAGGAAAAGCCGTATCACTTAGCGATCTCCAGACAGCTCTTGATGAACTGGATGCGCGCAACTGGGCAGTACGACCCAATCGGATAGAGGTGCTGCGCAAGGCGCTCTCCGGCAAAGGCGGCGTAATCCGCAAGGCACTTGCCGAAACGGCAGCCTTGGATATGACGCCGCAGACATTGCCGGGGCCGACAGGTGAAAGCAACCGCCTGGCGATGTACCCCAAGGGCGTGGTGCTATGCCTAGGGCCAACCCTGGATATCGCCATCGCGCAAGCAGCGCAGGCCCTAGGCACGGGCTGTGCGGCCGTCGTGGTCGCACCCGGCGCCGAACAGGCCGTGAAGCCATTGATCGATGCCGGCGTGCCGGTGGCCGGGCTTGAGGGCAGCGTTTCAGCCGAGACGTTGAGCGAGGTCAAAGGGATTGCCGCGGTCGCCGCCGCTGGCAACAGCGACTGGACGCGTGAACTGCGCATTGCGCTGGCCAAACGCGACGGTGCCATCATACCGCTCGAGACCCAGACCATCTCGCCGGATCGCTACGTGGTGGAGCGCCATCTATGTATCGACACGACTGCCGCGGGTGGTAACGCCAGCCTATTGGCAACGGCTGAATAGGTCGGCGCTAAATGGTAGGTGCTTAGGAATCGGTGCTTAGGAGGCGAGCGGCTCATTGAGGTCGCTCGCCCTCCTCCCGTACTCAGCAAACGCTGATCACTGGTCTCAGCGATCAATCATTTAAGCCACTACTCGTTAGTGGCTTTTTTGTATTGGCAGCCGGCATTTACGGAGGATTCCCCTGCAATTTGTTAAACACTCACTTGAATGCGCACTCTAGTGCATATAACTTTAATGGTATTGGTTACAACTCTGTGGAGGGCAAAAATGCCAGAACTGTACGATACAGCCGCACCTAAAAAGGCAGCAAACCTGTCTGTGAACAGTGACCTACTCAATAAGACCCGCGCTCTGAACATTAACCTTTCAGCCACCCTGGAGCGGGCGCTGAAGGAAGAGCTTGCGAAACGGGAGGCCGCCCAATGGGTCGAAGAAAACCGTAGTGCAATCAAGAGCTATAACGAATTCGTTGAGCAACATGGATGCTTTGGCGACGAATTCCGGGAGTCTTGGCGGCACAATTCGACGTTTACCCTAACCTAAGTAAAACCAGCAAAGCGCACTCTCCTTACCTGATAGCTATTCAAAGCGCCCTTCTGACCGACTTGGCAACTCGTATCGTTATCCCTTTGGCAAGGCGCGCTGCTTTTGGCGAACAGGCCATGCGGGGCCTCACGCCAGAGATAACGTTCAACGATCAGACGTTGCTCTTGCTCACTCCGCAGATTTCCTCGGTGCCCGAAAAGTACCTAAAGAATCCCGTCGGCTCCCTCTCGCACTTCAGAGATCGCATTATTGCCGCACTGGATCTCGCGGTCACTGGCATTTAACGCCTAAGCGCACCGGTGGTCTTGTTGTAGCGGAGCGGAGACAAGACAATCCGTGTAACGCGCATTGTTATGGTCATTGCTCCCTAAGCTCAATCTTTCTGCCATCAGGATCACGAACAATGTAAATCTGTTTGCCATTGGATTCGTTCTGGGTTGCAGTTGCCACTTGGGAGAGACCCTCCGGTATGCGACTTACCGAAAAACCCACCCTGGTATTTCCTATCGTCTCGTTTTCCGCCAAGGGATAAAGCTCAAATACGAAACCGGCATCTTGCGACGAATAGTGCGAAGGCCCGCCGCCGTGTTTCTCCTTGACGAAGGTAAACCCTAGTAGTTCATAAAACTGCTTACTCTTCTCCAATTCTTTGCACCGCAGAACAAGGAGATTAAGTTTCATAGCTCACCCGAAAACCATACAAGTTTATTTATAAGCATGCGTATTTTTCTAGAAAGCCTAACACCATAAAAACCTTCAAGGTATTGATAGGAATGGAAAATCACCGATCTCCAATGCAAACCACGCTAGAAAAAAGCGCATTACAGACTAAAAATACTGCATATAGCTGTGCATACTCCCATGCTAATTAGGTACTCAAATGGCCAGCAACCCGCTCCTGAATTATGCCTCATCGGTCTCACCTCCCTCCCAATAACGTTTGTCTAATAACCCTTGCCCTGGATCAATAATCCACTCCCTGGGTCTCGTTACACTGGCTTCATCGTTAAGCGGCTATCGAATGGCCGCCCAGCTTTACAACTAGTTAGTCGTTTAAAACTGACTGTTTTAACACCAGGAGTGAACCCATGCGTAAAGCCGCCCTGCCTACCTTACTTGTATCCACTGTTGCCGCTGCGGCAATGATGACCAGCAGCCAGACATTCGCCTATGGCGCTGGGGATTTTTTCACCCGCGTGGGTGTTGCCAAAGTCGCCCCTAAAAGCGACAACGGCTCGCTGGCCAACGGTGCGCTGTCCGTGGATGTACAGGATAAAACCGATTTCGCGTTCACCTTGGGCTATCGTTTCCACGATAAAGTCGGCGTGGAGCTCCTGGCCGCGCTGCCGTTCGAGCACGACATCCATTTGAACGGCGACAATATCGCCTCCACCAAACACCTGCCGCCGACCCTAACGCTGCAGTACTACCCGCTGGGTGGCACTCAGTCCCGCGTACAGCCTTATGTCGGTGCGGGCATTAACTACACCCACTTCTCCGATGAAGAGCTGACGATTGGTGATTTAGACCTGGATGACTCCTGGGGTGCAGCGGGCCAGGTAGGCGTTGATCTACTGATTGATGATCACTGGGCGCTGAACGCCGCGGCTTGGTACATCGATATCGATACCGATGCCAGCGTTAATGGTGCGGGAGTTGGTACCGTTGAGATCGATCCTCTCGTGGTGATGGCAGGCCTCAGCTACCGCTTCTAAGCCGCCTGCAAAACCGCTAGCGGATATTCTCCACAAAGCCTGCCTCACGGCGGGCTTTGTGCGTTTAGTGGTATGCCGCTTTAAGTACTTTCAGTGACGATCTGGTCGACCTTCTCTACCGCACGCACAATCAGCAGCTGGTGGTGAGCGGGTGTTTTTTCCTGCTGCAAGTAAGCTGCCACGGCGGGCGCTACCTCGCATTTAGCGGGCATGGCGGCGCGCGCATCCATCAGGGCGTTCAAGCGGGCAATAAACACAAAGCGAATCCATTGCGGCAGCGACATGGTGTCGATGCAAAACGGCTGCTGGCTGGCAAATGCCTCTGCATCGGGTGTTGGCATGCGCCATAGATCGGCGGCTTTCATCGACGCTTCTAGCTCTAAAAGCGCTGTCTGCAGCGGTTGATAAGTACTCATAAAGTCGCTTGTCACTACCTTGAGAAATGAATAAGTGTATCGTCTGCCCATTATCCCCACTCAGCGAGCGCCTTGCCACCTATCAACGCTCGCGGGAAGTTATCCATAGACTCACAGAAAACCTGCACGAGCCTGTGGATAAACTATGGAAAGGTGTCGCAACGCTTGCTCTCATGGGGCTTTCGCAGAGTTGATTAATTTTTAACCGCATTGTCATTAATGCTAATGCCTTAAGGCACTGTCATTAACACCATGTTTTTATCAGTCACTGCGGCTGACAGTGCCACATCAGCAAGGTAGAGTGCAGGCTTGCAACGCGGAAGGATGTCATGCAACCGATTCAAACCCTTGATGAGTTTTTTACCCGCAGCGGTGGCGAGGTTTCCCTTTACCATATGGGGCGCCATGTCGTGCCCTGCCCGCGGGAGTCACTCGCCGCCTTTGAAGGTGGCGAAATGGCCTGGCCAGAACCCTGGCAAGGCCAAGCACGCTAGCCATTGTGTTTCGCCTTGGCGATATGCCCGAACCGGCTATCTGGTTCTTAGCCTTGCCGCTGGATGAGCAGGGCATGATAGCCCCGCCCAGCGCGATGCGTTTTTAAACCGGCTGCTGGAAACACTGGGGCGCGCGGTTTCTAACGTGGGTCGTGAAGAAACAGCGGACGTAGATCACTTAATGAAGGATAATCCCCTCGCCTTCACGCCTAGCGTCACTTTCCAAGCCATGCTCAATGCCCGTGCTACCCACGACAGGGGGCTGTCGGCCAGCCAACATTTGGAGCCCGTTGAGGCCTACTTAAGTGGCCAGCAAACGATTGATTGGCAGGCGCTGGGATTACAAGGGATTGCCGATTACGTCGTGCGTATGGCAACACCTGACGCTGAATCGTTAGCACAGCGGCTGCCTGAACTGCCCACCACCGTTATCCACTCATTGTGCTACTGTTTAGAGCACCAGCCATTGCAGCAGCCGTTGGTCGTTGCACTGCAACGATGTGGGGAAGCCGCCGCACAAGTGGGTGACATTGAAACCCTGTGTGCCTGCCTGCGTGCAGTGGGTAATACGGACACATCAGCGGTGGGTGATTGGTATACGGCCTTACTTAACGACTCAGCGGCCTGTGGGCCGGATGTTCTGGCGGCCATCGCCGGACGCGGCTGGGGTTATTTGGAAGACGCGCAGCGCCTGCCACTTTTCTGCAACGCTTAGCAGAAGATGAGCGTAGCGATTTTGCCGCCGTCGTGCGTGATATTGCGTTAATACCACGACTACGCTTACCGGTCATGATGGCACTGCGGGATGCACCTAGTGGCTCCGCTACTCAACGCCGTTTGACACAGATGATGTCACAGAGGAACGCTTGATCCGATGTCACTTTTAATTGCAAGGAGTGAGCCGTGAAGGAATTACCCTATCAGGCCAAAGCGGTCATTGGCCGCCGCGAGATGGTGACGCTACCTGAGCTAGGGCTTCACCTATGCTGTAAAGCTGACACTGGCGCGCGAACATCTGCTCTGCATGCAGAAGAGATAGAGACACACGAAGACGAACATGGTCAACTATGGGTCAGTTTTATTACTCACAGTGGCGGCCCGGAAACACCGGCTCACCGCTACAGCTTGCACTTGCATGATCGGCGCCGCGTTACCAGCTCCAACGGTCATAGCGAGTGGCGTTATGTCATACGTACCCCTATGCAGATGGGCGATTTGAATTTTCCAGTTGAACTGACCCTTACTGACCGCAGCAATATGCGGCATCCGATGCTACTGGGACGCCGCGCCATGCGTCGTCTCATGGTGGCGCCCGGTGCTGCATTTTGCACGGTGAGCCTTAACCCCTTATTAGTCGCCTTAATTTAAGCTCGGAGTCTCCTACATGCATATCGCTCTGCTGTCACGCAATCGCAATTTGTACTCTACCCGCCGACTGGTTGAAGCCGCAGAGCAGCGTGGGCATACCGCCCGCGTGGTGGATACGCTGCGCTGCTATATGAGCATTACCTCGCACCACCCTTCGATTCACTATAAAGGCCAAGAGATTGAGCCTTTCGATGCGGTGATTCCGCGCATTGGCTCATCGGTGACTTTTACGGCTGCGCGGTGCTGCGTCAATTTGAAATGATGGGTACCTACGTTATCAACGATAACGTCTCGATTACCCGTTCGCGGGATAAATTGCGCTCGCTGCAACTGCTATCACGCAAAGGCTTGGGGCTGCCGATTACCGGCTTTGCCCACTCCCCGACGACATTCCCGATTTGATTACCATGGTCAAAGGCGCGCCGCTGGTCATCAAACTGCTCGAAGGCACCCAGGGAATTGGCGTGGTATTGGCGGAAACCAATCAGGCGGCCGAATCCGTCATTCAGGCCTTCATGGGCATGAAAGCCAATATCATGGTGCAGGAGTACATCAAAGAAGCCCGTGGCGCCGATATTCGCTGCTTCGTGATCGGTGATAAGGTCGTCGCCTCAATGAAGCGCCAAGCGGCAGATGGTGAGTTCCGTTCGAACCTACACCGCGGCGGCACCGCCAGCGTGATCCGGATCACGCCTGAAGAGCGCTCAACGGCTATTCGCGCCGCCAAGGCCATGGGGCTGCGCGTGGCGGGCGTCGATCTGCTGCGTTCCAATCACGGGCCGGTGATTATGGAGGTTAACTCTTCACCTGGTTTGCAGGGCATTGAGAACGCAACCGGTAAAGATATTGCCGGAATGATTATTGAACACATTGAAAGAAACGCCATGCCTGCCCGCAAAGCGCCACCCAAGCCTAAAGGCTAAGGTAAAATATTAAAATAATCCGCTTCGGGGGTGGCAAATAGTCGCTGTCACCCCACAATCTGCGTCACCGAAGGAGGTAGACGCTCATGTTTCTCGATAATCGCCAAGTGGCGATGGACAGCGTATTGGAAGCGCTGGCCGATAGCATTGATTATTTCCAAGACAATATTGAACGCCTGCGCCCCTCGCTGCGTGACGCTTTAAAGCCGCATTACGCTGCGCGGCTTAAGCAGATGCGCAAGTTGCAGGAGCTTGCCCGTGCGCATTTGAAAATGCTGCCCCGGGATGCGGACGTTGAGCGCGATGATTTTTTATGGCTGTGGAGTCGCCTTAAAAGCTTCGTCGGCAACGATAGCCAAGTACTCATCAATGAGCTATTGGAGCAAGAGCGTGTCTTAATGCAGGCGCTCTCCTCGCTATATACCCATCCACTACCCGATCCGATCGAACCGGTGGTCGAGGAGTGCATGCAGGGGTGCCGAAAACTTATCCGCGAGCTTTATGCGCTGCAAAAGCGCAAAACGCACCGTTAAGGGGCTGCAAAGCGCTCGTTTAGTGAAGGCAGGATAAGATCGATGGGCGCCCGTCTAGGTAACTCGATGGGCTCGGGCGTACCGAGAAAATAGGGCTCCCTCCCCATACATAGAGATCCCCCAGGGTGGCCACCCGCGCTGCCCATTCGCGCAGCTTTAAACGCCATCCCACCGTTACGTTAGGGTCATCTGCCACGCAGCCAGTCACGTCGATACCCAGCTCACGACCAATATAGACCGCGCGGGGAAGGTGCCAGCTCTGGGTGATCAGCAGGGCTTTCTCTAGTTGAAACACATCCCGGGCACGCGCCAGCGTGTCATAGGTACTAAAGCCCGCAAAATCCATGGTCAACTGCTCAGAGGCCACGCCCCGCCGATACAGCTCACGCCACATGGCTCTTGGCTCATTATACGCCTGGGTACGGTTATCCCCGGAAAGCAACAGATGCTCCACCTGGGACTGCTCAATTAAGGTAGCAGCCGTTCGCATGCGCGCATGGAAGTGTGGGTTTCGCCCTCCTCTCCGAGTCCAGTGAGACGTGCCGAAGACAATTCCCACCTCAGCCGGGCGGCACTGCTGTGGCTGACGCTCAATATAAGCGGCAGTCGTCGCGAGCACCCAAAAATTGCCACCTATAAACAGCAATGTCGCCAGCAGCAGTAGTGCTCCTAGCGACATTAATAAACGCTTCGACCACGTTAATAACACGTTATGCATCCAGCTCCCCAGCCGGGGTTAGAACATGCCGAGTTCAAGCTTGGCCTCGTCACTCATCATGTCACGGCTCCAGGGTGGACTGAAGACTATTTCGGTGTGTACTTTGCTGATCTGTGGCGCACCGAGAATCTTATTGCGCGCATCCGCGGCGATCACATCGCCCATCCCACAGCCGGGCGCCGTCAGCGTCATGCGAATGGTAACAAGTCGCTCGCCGCTGATCAGGCGTTCAATTCGGCAGCCATAGACCAGCCCAAGATCAACGATATTGACCGGAATTTCCGGGTCAAAGCAGGTACGTAGCTGATCCCACACGAACTGCTCTATCTCCTGTTCAGAAGCCGTTTCCGGCAGCGTAGGACGCGGTAAAGGCTCAAGCCCCAGGGCATCCAGGTTGCTCCCCTCGATTAAGTAGAGCCGCCCCTCAAAACCGACGCTTACCGTACTGCCTTTCGCCTGCATAACGCTAACAACACTGTCTTCGGCCAGTGTTTCCGTACTACCAAACGGAATGGCAATAGCCTCCACATCGCGCTGGAGGGGTAACTGTTGGCCACGCTCTAGACTGGCAACTTGCTCAAGATCCATAACTGTCCTTATGACGATTCTTAAAGAACCGACCTTAACGCACCATACCAATGACACGTTGGAGTGCTTCTACAAAGCGATCCACTTCTTCGAGGGTATTATACGCCGCAAAGAAGCACGGCACGTTGCGTCTACCCCGAAGTGGTGCAACAAGGGCTGCGCGCAGTGGTGACCGGTACGAATAGCGACGCCAAGCTGATCGATCAGTAGACCGATATCCTGGGAGTGGGCACCCTCAACGATAAAAGAGAGCACTGCCGCTTTATTTGGCGCCGTGCCTAGAATACGCAGGCCATCAATATTACCCACCGCCTGGGTCGCGTGATCCAGCAGTTGGCCTTCCCAGGCGCCGATCGCCGCTATACCAGTGCTCTCCATCCACTCCAGGGCTCGACCCAGGGCGATCACCTCCGCAATAGCGGGCGTACCCGCTTCAAACTTGTGCGGAATAGCGGCGAAGGTAGTACCCGCATCAAAGAGACCGTGCTGATCATCTCACCGCCGCCCTGCCAGGGTGGCATGGCTTCAGCAGCGCCTGCTTGCCGTAGAGCACGCCCACACCCGTCGGCCCATACACCTTATGGCCTGAAAACGCATAGAAGTCGGCATCAATGGCCTGCACATCGACCACTTGGTGGGGTGCTGCCTGGGCGCCATCAACCAGAATAAGCGCACCCTGCTGATGAGCAAGGGCTGCCATCTCTTGCACCGGGTTAACGGTACCCAGAGCGTTAGAGACGTGGTTCACCGCTACCAGCTTGGTGCGCTCACTCAATAGCTCACGGTAAGCGGCCATATCCAGTGCGCCGCTAGCCTCAACGGGTATCACCTTGATGGTGAAGCCTATCTCGGCGGCCAACAGTTGCCAGGGCACGATATTGGAGTGGTGCTCCAACATCGAAATCAGCACCTCATCGCCCGGCGCAAGGTTTGTACGTCCCCAGCTATTCACAACCAGGTTAATCGCTTCCGTCGTGCCGCGGGTAAAGATGATCTGGCGTGCATCTTCCGCATTAAGGAACCCTTTAACCCGTTGGCGTGTACCTTCAAACGCCGCCGTTGCCTCATCGGCAAGGGTATGCAGCCCGCGGTGAATATTGGCGTTATAGCGCGAGTAGTAATCGCTAAACACATCAATCACCTGTTGAGGCGTCTGGCTGGTGGCCGCGTTGTCTAAATAGATCAGCGGCTTGCCGTGCACCTCACGGGCCAGCACCGGAAAGTCCTGGCGCAGGCGCATAACATCAAAAGTCGCTGACGCTGGGCTGGTTTGCAAAGCACTCGCTTGCAAAGGGCTGAGCGTTGGCTCAATAACGGAATGTGGCATCAGACGCTCCTGATTGTTTAATGGCGCTAGTCGTTAAGTGAAACCGCCGCTTCGACCAATCCGGCAAGATTGAAACGCTCGGGCAGCTTGCCCGCAACCGCTAATTCAACGCGCTCGGCAATCTCATCCAGAGTCACTTTTTCCAACACTTCGCCAGCAAAAGCGAGCGTTAGCAGCCCCCGGGCAGTGGCTTCATCGATACCGCGGGTACGCAGCGCGTAGATCGCCTCTTCGTCTAACTGGCCCGTGGTGGTGCCGTGGGAGCACTTAACGTCATCGGCGTAGATCTCAAGCTCAGGCTTGGCATCGATGTGGGCGCGATCCGATAGCAGCAGGTTTTGGTTGCTCTGAAAGCCTTCGATCTTCTGGCTATCGCGCTTGACGTAGACCTTGCCGTTAAACACCCGTGGGCGCGGTCATCCAGAATGCCCTTGTAGTTCTCGTTGGAGAACGTCAACGGCGCATTGTGGTTGACCTTGGTGTGGTTGTCGACGTGCTGGCGGCCCTGACCGAAGAACAGGCCCAGGAAATTGGTTTCCGCACCCTGGCCATTCAAATCGCTGATCAGGTCGTTGCGCACCAGCGCGCCGCCCAGGCTTAGGTTGTAGGAGGTATAGCGCGTATCGCGGCCCTGCTCCACGTGGATGCTCGCCACGTGCATATCACCAACGGCGCTTCTTGCAGCTTGTAGTGGGCCAGGATCGCGCCACGGTCAAGCATCAACTCGCCTACCACATTGGTGAAGTTAGTCGCTTCGCTTTCGCCGGTATAGTGCTCAATCAGCGTCGCTTCGCTACGCCCACCGGCTTCCACCAATACACGCGGATGGCACATCACCGGCTGACCCGCACGGGACAGAAACTGCAGCAGGATGGGTTTCTCAACCACCGTTCCGGGTGCAATGCGCACCACAGCGCCCTCTTCCATAAACGCCGTGTTGAGCGCGGCGAAGGGCGAGAAATCAACCCCGGTTAAGCGCCCCAGCGGGCCACCCACGGCTTCGTGGTTTTCTGCTAGCGCCTTGGAGAGCGGTAACACCTGAACGCTCGACGGCAATGAATCCACATCCGAGAGCGCCGATGAGAACACGCCATCCACAAACGTCAGCCGGTAAGCGTCAATGGGCAGCGTTAGCGCCGCGGCGGTGGCCGGTGAGAACTCGGCGTTGTCGGCTATCGCAAAGTTACCCTGGGCGATCGAGCGCACATCGGTGTACTTCCACTCTTCATCACGGCGAGTGGGGAACCCCAGCGCTTCAAAACGCGCGGCTCCGGCTTGACGACGCGCGGCGATCCAGGTGGGTTCCGCCGTGTAGTTCGAGCTGCGCGCCTTCAGGGGTGTCTAAAAAGGTTTGCGTATCGCTCATGCTACAGACTCCTCGATACCTTCGTACCCATTGGCTTCCAGCTGTTTGGCAAGCTCAGCGTCGCCGGTTTTAACAATACGGCCATCGACCAGGACGTGAACCTTGTCCGGCACGATGTAATCCAGCAGGCGCTGGTAGTGAGTGACCAGCAGAATGGCGCGGTCTTCAGCGCGCAGGCTATTAACGCCGTCGGCGACAATTTTCATAGCGTCGATATCGAGGCCCGAATCGATCTCATCCAGCATGGCGAGCTTTGGCTGCAGCACCAGCATTTGCAGGATCTCGTTGCGCTTTTTCTCACCGCCGGAGAAGCCTTCGTTAACGGCGCGCTGTAGGAAGCTGGCGTCCATTTTCATGTAGCCCAACTTCTCTTTAACCAGCTTCATAAACTCCGGTGCGGGCATTTCGCCTTCGCCGCGGGCTACCCGCTGGGCATTAAGCGCCGACTTCAGCAGGTAGATGTTTTTAACCCCTGGAATCTCCACCGGGTACTGGAAACCCAGCAGCAAACCGGCCTGGGCGCGCTCTTCGATCTCCATTTCAAGCACGTCTTTGCCTTCAAAGGTAATCGTGCCCTGTGTGACTTCGTAGCCATCTTTACCGGCAATCACCGCGGATAGAGTCGATTTACCCGCGCCGTTCGGCCCCATAATGGCGTGCACTTCACCCGCCTTGATGGTCAGGGTTAGGCCTTTGAGAATTTCATTGCCTTCGACGGAGACGTGTAAATCATTCACTTGCAACATATTGATTACCTTCTGATTCTGGCGAGTCGCTACGGCGACACTACGATAATTAAGTGGAATAAATGACCAGCGGTTAACCGACCGCGCCTTCCAAGGTCACGTTGAGCAGCGCTTCGGCTTCAACGGCGAACTCCATGGGCAGCTCCTGGAAGACGTCCTTACAGAAACCATTCACGATCATGCTGACCGCATCCTCTTCCGAGATACCGCGGCTCTGGCAGTAGAACAGCTGATCTTCACCGATTTTCGAGGTGGTCGCTTCGTGCTCAATGGTCGCCGTGCTGTTGCCAATTTCCTGATAGGGGAAGGTGTGTGCACCGCACTTATCACCAATCAGCAACGAGTCGCACTGGGTAAAGTTACGCGCCCCTTTGGCCCGTGGGCCGATTTTAACCAGGCCGCGATAGGACTGATCGCTGCGACCGGCGGAGATACCTTTGGCGACGATATACGAGCGTGTGCCTTCGCCAATGTGGATCATCTTGGTGCCGGTATCGGCCTGCTGGCGGCCATTGGTCACGGCCACGGAGTAGAACTCGCCAATGCTGTCCTTGCCGCGCAGTACGCAGGAGGGGTACTTCCAGGTAATCGCCGAGCCGGTCTCAACCTGGGTCTAGCTAATCCGTGAACGGTCGCCGCGGCAGTCGCCACGCTTGGTCACGAAGTTGTAGATACCACCGACGCCATTCTCGTCACCGGGGTACCAGTTCTGCACGGTGGAGTATTTGATGTAGGCATCATCCAGGGCGACAAGCTCGACCACGGCGGCGTGGAGCTGATTTTCGTCGCGCATCGGCGCCGTACAGCCTTCCAGGTAAGAGACCTGGGCACGGCTTTCACAAATAATCAGCGTGCGCTCAAACTGGCCGGTGTTGGCCGCGTTAATGCGGAAATAGGTGGACAACTCCATGGGGCAAGTCACGCCTTCCGGCACAAACACAAAGGAGCCATCGGTAAACACCGCAGAGTTCAGTGCGGCAAAGTAGTTGTCCGCCACGGGCACCACGGTGCCCAAGTACTGCTTGATCAGCTCCGGGTAGTCGCGAATAGCTTCCGAAATCGAGCAGAAAATAACGCCCGCTTCGCCCAGCTGCTTTTTTGAAGGTGGTGGCGACCGAAACGGAGTCAAACACCGCATCTACTGCAACACCTGCCAGCGCGGCGCGTTCGTGCAGCGGAATGCCCAGCTTCTCGTAGGTTTCCAGCAGCTTGGGATCCACTTCATCCAGACTTTGCGGGCGGTCTTCCGGGCGCTTCGGCGCACTAAAATAGGAGATCGACTGGTAATCGATCGGCGGATAGTCAAGATGCGCCCAGGAAGGGGCTTCCATCTTCAGCCACTGGCGGTAGGCATCCAGACGCCACTCCAGCATCCACTCCGGCTCGCCCTTCTTTTTAGAGATAAAGGCGATGGTGTTTTCATCCAGGCCAGGTGGCAGGGTGTCGCTCTCAATATCGGTTACAAAGCCATCTTTGTATTCGCGACGAACCAACTGTTCCATTTCTTCGCTTGCCATGGTGATACCCTCCGGGCAGTTGGGTGGCGAGGTCATCGCCTTTAATAATAAATAGGGCCTGCTGGTCTTGCGTCGCCGTTAGGCCGACGCCGCCGACAAGCTGATCGTTTGAATAGGCAGTTGCACTGGCAGCTTAATCGGCGCTGTATCGGCCAGATGCGCCAGCGTTACGCTCTCTAGCAGCGTACGCATGGCCAATGAGACCCGCTGCCAGTTATCTGCCACACCGCAGGTAGCCACGAGTTCACAATCACCTTCTGCTTGGCTGCACTCGGTCATGGCGACAGGGCCTTCAATTGCCGCGATGATATCGGCGGCGGTAATCTACGATGCGGGCCGGGCAAGGCGGTAGCCCCCTTGGGCACCACGCTGGGAAACCAGCAGCCCTGCCCGTACCAGCATTTTGAGCGTTTTACTCACCGTGGGGTGAGGCAACTGCACGGCCTCTGCTAACTCTGCCGCTGCATGGGACGCCTGGGGATGGCGGGCAATTTGCGCCATGACCACCGCGGCATAGTCTGTCAGCCGAGAAAGCTTAAGCATGTCGACTCCCCTGTATGTCATAAATACGCAGCCGACCCTATGGTCTCCACGTCAATTGAGTACCATTTTAGTCCTGTATAAATTTGATGTGAAGCCCTTGAGCAAAATGGATAGCAATTTACGCATAATATCGGCACGTTCGCCGCTAATCGCATCAAAAACAACAATCATTATCATTTAAAAAAGCTATAGCTGTGACCTGCCCGGCTTTGCATTGATTAGCCGCCTCTGCTAGCGTCAAGGAGGTATTAGATGCCCCTACTGCAGGAGGCATCGCGATCATTGGAGGAGGTCACTATGGATGCAGCAGTAAACAACATGGTAAATGCAACGCTGGATATGAGGCAGGCACAAACGATCCAACAGGCTCAATTCAGCGTTTTTAAAGAAGCGCTAGATGGTCAAGCTGCGCAGATAACGGCACTAATGGACAGCGTTGCGCAGCCACAGTTGGCGACAAGCGGCAGCGTAGGTACTCAGATTAATACCACTGCCTAAGAACGTGTAAATAAGAACGTAACGCTGAAATATGTTGATAGGCCAATCAAACAGCCCCCGAAACAGGGGGCTGTTTGCTAGTTAATCCATGTGGCGATAGGTTGCTATGCTGCCAAGCGCGGTTGTCTTTGGGCCCTTCTAGGAAGAGGTCTACCCAGCGATGCCTGACGGTGAAACAAGCCTCTAAACGGGCTTAGTCTTCATTACTAATCGTTTTCAGGGCGTCAAGAAGTTCAGGGACATTATCCTGGATAATGCTCCATACGGTATCGTCATCAATACCGAGATAGGCATGGATCAGTCTATTGCGTGTAGCGATAATTAGTCGCCAGGGTATGTTGGGATATTGTTGGCGAATTTCCTTTGGGATTCGGGTAGCCGCTTCCCCGATAAGCGCTAAATTCCTTAGTGTCGCATCGTAGATGAGCTCATGGTTGAGAAAGCCACTTTGATCCAACCCCTGGGTATAGGAAAGCACTTTCTCGCCAAAACCAATCATGTCGTCAATATAGAAGCGCCATTCGCGCCCTGAGCCTTCGTCAAACATGCAGCGCCTCGCGCTCAATGTATGGCCGCAATTCGCTCCGAAGCGCTTTATCTGTCACCAAGTCAACAGGGTACCCAAGCAAGTCTTCCAAATAAAATTGCAGACCAAAATAGCGTGCGGAGGTTGCAGGGCCATCAAAGGTGACCAAAATATCAATATCGCTGGCGTCATTAGCATTGCCCCTGGCCATAGAGCCAAAGAGGGCGAGATCCTTGACATTGAACTGCAAAGCCAACATCGCTTTGTGCTCATGTAATTGACGCAATATCTCATCTTTGTTCATCACACCCTCCTTTCACGCAGCGCACTGCGTCTAGGCCAGCGATCACATCGGACTCCTTACCAGAAGCTACTTGCCGCGCTGCTATAAAATATCTTACGCCAGCAAGCTCAGAATGTCTCAGCCATCATGTGTGGAATAGCGTAATCGCGATTAGGTTCCAGTGATGTTCAGGACTCACCTCAAGACAAATAGCCCCTGACTAACGCCAGGGGCTATTTTTCGCTATCTGTACGGTTTTTAAGCTTTCTTTACAAACTCAGATTTCAGCTTCATCGGGCCGATACCGTCAATTTTACAGTCGATGTCGTGATCGCCGTCCACCAAGCGGATGCTTTTCACTTTGGTACCCACTTTGACCACCAGGGAACTGCCCTTAACCTTCAAGTCCTTGATTACCGTGACGCTATCACCGTCGGCTAGCATATTGCCATTGGCATCGCGCACGCCTGAAGCGTCATCAGCGCCCTCTTCTTCTGCCACTTTTGACCACTCGTGGCCACACTCTGGGCAGACATATTGAAGGCCATCATCGTAACTAAACTCAGAGGCACAGGCAGGACAGTTAGGCAGATCGCTCATCACAAGGCTCCATCACTTGGCTTAGGTAAAGGGCTAAGAAAGCGATGGAGCCTACACGGGTTACGCAAAATGTCCAGCCAGTTTGCTAGATCAACCGCGCTGGTAGGTGCCGACCAGGCGGTTCATACCAGCAGATTGGGCTCTACCTCTTTGAGCAGTTCTGTCAGCGTGAGCCCTTCAGGGAGCGAGGTTTGATGATCCAGCGCCAGCACCCAGAAATAGTAAAGATGCTTGCCGTGCCCTTCTGGCGGCATCGGGCCACAATAACCTGTATCGCCTTTATCATTTGCGCCGACGGTGCCCACCGCCGTCTTTTCCGTTAATTCCTGAATATCGCCGGGTAAGTTATAGAGTACCCAGTGGACAAAGCCGTAGCTACCGTCTTTAACCAGCGGGGCGTCAGGATCGTGACAGATCACCGCAAACCCCTTGGTTCCTTCAGGCGCACCCTGCCAAGCAAGCGCTGGCGAAACATCTTCGCCCTCCCTGTGTGCTTAGCAGGGATCGCTTGATGGTCAGCAAACGCCGAGCTGGTAACCTTCAGTGATGAAAGTGCAAATGCCATGCTTCTCTCCTTGGTTTATCTGATAAGTAACTCGCACACAGTCTAGGCTTTGTACGAACACTTTTGTACGAAAACTAGGTGGGCCACCGGCCTTGTTTCTTCAGGCGGCGCTTAACCCAAGCATCATAAAGCTTTCGCAATCCTGGCTTAACTCCCGGTAGGCCAATGATCCAGGCGACCGGCACCAGTAAGGGGATACGCGCCATTAATAGGCGGTAAGCATCGATACCCTCAATCAGTTGGCCCTGCGCGGTTTCGACATGTAGAGATCGCAGCGCCGTGTCAGGTTCAACGCCCTTTTCCCTCAACGCCTGATGATATTCGCTCACATCCAGCCAGCCAATATCATCTGCGTGGCGGCCCGACCAGCGCTCATAGCGGCGCCGCTCTTTTCGGCACAGCGGGCACTGCGCATCGTAAAAGACATTGATAGAGGTCTTATTGGGCATATAGGCTCTCTAATGAACATCACTAAAGCAGTGTGGCATTTTCAATGTTTGACGCAACCTTCAGACATTAACTGCTCTTTTAGGCTACTGATATGACACCTGAGTTCAAAAAGCAGCTATTAATTGTAGCCCACGCACCTTCTGCGAATACGCGCTTACTGCGTGATGCGGCATTCCAGGGGCTAGTCATCCGGATCTTGAGCAGATCCACTGCGTAGTAAAAGCGCCCCTGGAAGCTGGCCCAGAGGATGTACTTGCCTGCGATGCGATTTTGCTCGGCACCACGGAAAACCTGGGCTATATGAGCGGCGCGCTCAAGGATTTTTGATCGCAGCTACTATTCTGTCATTGAAGAGAAGCAGGGATTACCCTGCGCGCTCTATATTCGCGCGGGGCACGATGGCACGGGCACCCAACGCGCAGTAGAGAGCATCACCACTGGCTTACGCTGGCGATGGGTACAGCCACCGCTCATTTTACGCGGCGAGTGGCAGCCCTCATTTGCAGATCAGGTAGAAGAGCTCAGCATGACCCTAGCGTTTAGTGTTGAGAGTGGCATTGTTTGAAAGTGACATTGTATAACCTCGCCTAGCCTGCCTTACTGTAAATAAGCATTTCGTGCCCATTGTGCGATTAAAGGGCTGCAGTATTTTGCGTGAAATTACTGCTGTGACTAATCGCACGCACATTAGGTAGCCATTATGCATAAAGTCATTGCTTTCTATGATGATCGGGTGCTCGCTCACGAGCCCAATATTGACGCCGACTTTCTACCTCAACGAATCGATAAGCGCATTCGACATCTACTTGCAGGGCTTCCTGTGCCGTGGAAATACCCCGAACACCCCGGCCGCTTGAAAGCCATTCAGCACCTGCTGGAGAAAGCGCCCATTGCGGGGCTGCATATTGAAGGGGCAGAGCGGCCACCCATGAACAGCTTGCCCGGGTGCATACCACGTCCTACCTAAGCGATATTTTTAGCCTACGCGGGAAAAATGCCTGGTTAGATGTGGATACCACAGCGGTCTCACCGGGTAGCGTCGATGCCGCCGAAGTCGCCGCGGGAACGGCCATTGCCGCAGTAGAAGCGGTCATGGAGAAGCGCGCTAAAAGTACCTTTGCACTGGTACGCCCGCCGGGGCACCATGCGGAGCCCGTTCGCGCCCGCGGTTTTGTTTATTCAACAATGTGGCGGTCGCCGCAGCCCATGCGCGCAGCGCGCTGGGTTGCGAAAGAGTGCTGATTGTTGATTGGGATGCCCATCACGGTAACGGCACCCAGGATATTTTTGGGCAGAGCCCGACGTAATGTTTTTCGATATTCACCGCGCCGCGCCCTTCTATCCCGGCTCAGGCCACCTGGAAGAGGTGGGCGCCGGTTTAGCGGAAGGCACCACGATTAATGTTCCGTTACCGGCTGGCGCGGGCGACGAAGCGTACCTCAAGGCATTTCGTGACATTCTTGCCCCGGCCGCAGCCTGGTTCAAGCCCGACATCATTTTAGTCTCAGCAGGATTTGATCCCCACTGGCACGATTTGGCCTTAAACGTTTCCTATGAAGGTTTTGGCGCACTGACCGGTTTCATGCAACAACTGGCCGAACAACACTGCGATGGCCGTTTGGTGTTCGTATTAGAGGGCGGCTACAACCTTGAGTCACTGGCCAACGGCACTAGAGCCGTACTTGCCGTATTGGCGGGCAACACCGTGCCTGTGCCCGATACCTGCGGCATTGCGGAAGTCCAAGCCGCAGCGGATTTCCACCGCACGGCCTTTCAATCGGAATAGTTGCTTTGCCAATAAAAACGGCACCTCGCATGAACTGCACCCCAAAAGTTGGACGCTCATCCAACGATTGGGGTGTTTTTCATGACGAAACATAATGAAGCGTTCAAGTTACTAGTAGTGCAACGCTACGCAGAAGGACAGCAGGGTTACAAGAGTCTGGCCAGACAGTACGGTCTTGGCCCTACAACCGTCAGGCGTTGGGTTAAACACTTTGAACAGCATGGTCTAAGTGGCTTGCAGAAAAAGTTCACCCACTACAGCGCTGAGTTCAAATTAGCGGTGTTGCCACAGATGAGGCAAGAGGAGCTCTCAGCCTTACAAGCGACGACTCTGTTCGATATTCGAGGTGGTACGAGCGTCGTACGGCAGTGGGAAAGCCAGTATCATGAAGGAGGCTTCCAAGCGTTGGAGCCTAAAGCCCGAGGACGTCCGACGAAGATGCCTACAACAGAGCCCCCAAAGCCCCCACTTCCACTGACTGATAAGAGCTCGCTGGAGCAGCTGCTCCAAGAGAATGAGTACTTGCGTGCTGAGGTGGCCTACCTAAAAAGTTGAGGGCCTTGCGTCAGGCAAAGAACAAACCGCGCAGAAAAAGCGCAGATAGTCCTTGAGCTGAAGCAAGGCCACCCTTTGGCGGTGCTGCTAAAAGTAGCAGAATTGTCGCGTAGTACGTTCTATTATCAGGCAAGGGCTCAGCAGTTGGAAGATCGGCATGCTGGTCTGAAGCGACGCATTTACGTCCTCTACGAGCATCACAAAGGCCGCTACGGTTATCGCCGAATCACAGCAGCGTTGCGTCAGTCGGGCGAGCAGGTCAACCATAAGACAGTCCAGCGCCTAATGCAGCATCTAGGCTTGAAGTCGCTGGTACGCCCGAAGAAATACCGCTCCTATCGTGGACAACAGGCCAGTGTTCCCAATCTTCTTGCCCGCCAGTTTCATGCTGAACGACCCAACCAAAAGTGGGTAACCGACGTCACGGAGTTTAATATCCGAGGCGAAAAGCTGTACTTGTCGCCTGTGATGGATCTCTACAACGGGGAAATCGTGTCCTACTCAATGCAGAAACAGCCGCAGTACTCGCTGGTCGGGGAGATGCTCAAGAAAGCCTTGGCTAAGTTGGCCGACCAAGACGCGCCTTTACTGCATTCTGATCAAGGCTGGCAATATCATATGTCAGCTTACCGGCGTAAGCTCAGCGAGCATGGCGTGATTCAGAGCATGTCACGTAAAGGCAATTGCCTGGATAATGCCGCAATGGAGAGCTTCTTTGGTACGCTGAAGTCAGAATATTTTTACCTGAACCGTTTTGACACCATTGGGCAATTACAGGCGGGCATTCGGCACTATATCCATTACTACAATCACGAGCGGATTAAGACCAAATTAAAAGGCCTGAGTCCGGTGCAGTACCGAAATCAGGCCTTGGCCGCTTAGTTTTTCACTGTCCAAGTTTATGGGGTCAGTTCACGCAAGGTGCCGCTTTGAAGCATTAAGAGCGAAGTGGTTATTTCAACCGCTCAAATACCGTCGCAACGCCCTGCCCCATACCAATACACATGGTGGCTAAGCCGAGGGTGGTATCGCGCTGCTGCATCACGTTCAGCAGCGTGGTGCAGATACGTGAGCCAGAACAACCCAGCGGGTGCCCGAGGGCAATCGCACCGCCGTTCAGGTTAACCTTATCGTCCATGGCATCCAGGAAACCAAGATCTTTTAGCACCGGAATACCCTGAGCGGCGAAGGCTTCATTGAGCTCAACGGTTTGGATATCCGCCGCTGAGAGACCAGCGACTTTCAGCGCTTTTTTTAGACGCGGGCACCGGGCCATAGCCCATGATCGACGCATCACAACCCGCGACGCCGGTAGAGAGCACCTTCGCAATAGGCTCTAGGCCAAGCGCTTGAGCGCGCTCGTAGCTCATCACGGCCATTGCCGAGGCACCCACGGAAAGCGCCGAGGAAGTACCCGCCGTAACCGTACCGTTGCGTGGATCAAACACCGGCTTCAGATTCGCCATGGACTCCAGGGTGGAGTCGCCACGAATAACTTCGTCACGCGTCACCATCACTCTGAAACCGCGCTGGTCGTGGCCTTCGACGCCGATGATTTCGTTATCGAAGTAGCCCTTCTCCATGGCCGCCTGAGCACGCTGGTGAGAGCGGACGCCGAACTTATCCTGCTCTTCCCGGGAAACGCCGTGCATTTTACCCAGCAGTTCCGCGGTTAGGCCCATCATCATCGCTGCTTTGGCTGCGTATTTGCTGGCCGCCGGGTTAACGTCAACGCCGTGAGCCATGGGTACGTGCTCCATGTGCTCCACACCGCCGATGATAAAGAAGTCGCCCATCCCCGCTTTGATGTTGGCAGCAGCGATATGCAGCGCCGTCATCGAAGAGCCACACAAACGGTTAACGGTTTGCGCAGGCACCGAACGGGGAATACCGGTCATGATCGCCGCATTACGAGCAATGTTCATCGACTGCTCAAGCGTCTGGTTCACACAACCCCAAATCACATCATCCACTTCAGAAGGGTCTAGATTAGGATTGCGGGTAAATAGCGCCTGCATTGCCGCCGCAGAGATTCTCTGCGCGAACGTTACGAAAAGCGCCATTTTTAGCTTTCGCCATGGCGGTACGAACACCGTCTACCACCACAATGTCTCTCGGATTCAAACTCATCTTATATCTCCTGTGCGTGGTGGTTAGGCCTGAGTGGCAGAGTTGTCACTGGAATAGAATTGCTCGTTGTTCTGAGCCATCTGACGCAGCTTGTCGGTGGGCGCGTATAGCGGGCCCAACTCCTCAGCTAGCCCTTCCGCCAGCTTGACGAACTCTGCAACGCCCGTGGCGTCGATGTAGCGCAGCGCACCACCACGGAACGGCGGGAAGCCGATGCCATAGATCAACGCCATATCGGCTTCGGCTGGCGTGGCCACAATGCCATCTTCCAGGCAGCGCACGGTTTCCAAGCAGAGCGGCACCATCATGCGGGCGATAATATCCTCGTCGGAAAACGCTTTATGCTCTTTCACCACCTCTTTAACCAATGCGTAAGCAGCTTCGTCGGTGACTTTCTTCGGCTTACCCTTCTTGTCTTCTTCGTAGGCGTAGAAGCCCTTGTCGTTCTTCTGGCCTAAACGGTCGTTGTCGTACATGACCTGAATGGCGGTTTTACCGTCGCGGGCCATACGATCAGGGAAGCCTTCCGCCATGACTTCATTGGCGTGAACGGCGGTATCCAGGCCGACCACATCCAGCAAGTAGGCCGGGCCCATGGGCCAGCCGAACTTCTCCATCACCTTATCAACGTGCTGGAAGTCAGCGCCCTGCTCTACCAGGAAGCTAAAGCCGCCAAAGTAAGGGAAGAGCACGCGGTTGACCAAGAAGCCTGGGCAGTCGTTAACCACAATCGGCGTTTTGCCCATTGCCCGGGCGTAGGCCACGGTGGCAGCAACGGCGGCATCCGAGGTCTTCTCACCACGGATGACTTCTACCAGAGGCATGCGGTGTACGGGGTTGAAGAAGTGCATACCGCAGAAATTTTCCGGCCGCTTTAGGTTTTGCGCCAAGCGGTTGATGGAAATCGTCGATGTGTTCGAGGTGAGAATGGTATTTTCGCTCACCATCCCTTCCACTTCGGTCAGTACGGCGTCTTTGACTTTGGGGTTTTCAACCACTGCTTCGACGACGAGATCGACGTTGCCAAAATCACCGTAGGAGAGCGTGGGACGAATATTGCTCAGCTTCTCCGCCATCTGCTCGGTGGTCAGCTTGTTGCGCTCCACCTGCTTGGCAAATAGCTTACGGGCTTCTTTCAGGCCCAGTTCAATGGCGTCATCCTTGATATCTTTCATCAGAATCGGCGTGCCTTTAGAGGCACTCTGATAAGCGATACCGCCGCCCATAATGCCCGCACCCAGCACGGCCGTTTGCTTAACGGGCTGCGCCTGCTTTTCATACTTGCTGGCTTTTTCTTGACCACTTGGTCGTTCAAGAACAGACCCACCAAGTTAAACGCCACGCTGCTGAGCGCCAGCTTGGCAAAGGCTTTGGCTTCAATGGCCTGGGCACGGCCACGCTCTTCGCCCGCGCCTTTCTGAATCACTTTAATCGCTTCTACCGGCGCCGGGTAATGGGGCCCGCTTTACCGGCGACATAGCCTTTCGCTGTTTCAAACGCCATCATCTGCTCAATGGGGTTAAGCTTCAGCGGACTGGTCTTTTCATCGCGACGAGCCTGGTAATCCAGCTCACCGGCGTTGGCACGGTCAAGAATGTCCAACGCGGCTTCTTCCAACTGCTCTGCCGCCACCACCGCGTCAACGGCGCCTACTTTTAGCGCGGCATCGGCACGGTTTTCGGTACCACCGGCAATCCACTCGATGGCGTTATCGGCGCCAATCAGTCGTGGCAGGCGAACACAACCGCCCCAACCGGGCAGGATGCCGAGCTTGGTTTCCGGAAGACCGATTTTGGCTTTCTCACCCATGACGCGAAAATCGGTGGTTAGCAGTACTTCACAGCCGCCACCCAGCGCCAGTCCATTGATTGCTGTTACCGTAGGGAACGGCAGATCTTCGATGGCGTTGAAGATACCGTGCACCTGCTCAAGCATCTCGGCAATCTGCCCCTCACCCTTGGAGAACATGCCGTGAAACTCGGTGATATCGGCGCCCACGATAAACACATCTTTACCGCTCGCAATAAGTAAACCTTTTAAGCTGTTTTCCGCTTGAATGGCTTTTACTGCCTCACCCAGCTCTGCGACGACAGCGCTGGAAAGCTTATTGACGGACTCATCTTTCAGGTCGAAAGTGAGCATTGCGATATTATTGCCACTCGGGGTGTCACGACGTGTCACCGTGATGGCATTGCCTTGATAGATCATCCGCGCTCTCCACATTTTCGGGCTGGCTCTGAAAAGAGAACCCGCCACGTTTCTCATACGGCTTCCACACGACTTTCATACGGTCGTTTGATTGCCTTAGCTTGGTTGAGTTGCCTGATAACGTCAAGCCCAGACTTTTGGCTAGGGTTTGTACGAAAACTGCCTGCGCTCGACTATACGGCGTTAAAAATCGCCTCAAAATGCTCATTTACAACCCGTAAACTCCGCTTTTTCGTTGATTTTTGCCTTGTCTAGTCTTCGCTCGCCGACTTTTCGTACAAACCCTAATTTACCCTATCTAGTGAGACCAGCACTCCCCTGTATCCGTTCATGCTGCTAGGATCACGCTTCTTTTAATTTTGTAGGTTACCTTGTTATGGGCACACTGCTCACGCCATCCCGCATTGAGGCCGTTCAACGGCGTATTGAAAGCATTGTCGAACGGCTAAAACCGTGGAGCTGGATGTGGCCACCCATGGCGTTCGCTGCCGGTTTAGGTAGTTTCTTTCTGGTGGATCGTCAGCAGTGGCTCGGCGCAGCGCTGGCGCTGGGATTACTGTTTGCCTGGACACTTCTGCTCTCTGAAGGCTTGATCAGTCGCTGGCTCTCTCGGCGGGGCCACCCTACACCACCCGTGGCGTGACCACCTTTATCGCCCAGATGATTCACCAGGAGACGCTTTTCTTCACGCTGCCGTTCATTTTAGTCACTACCGTATGGAATAGCGGGCAAACGCTATTTGCGCTACTGGTGGGCGGCATGGCGCTGCTGTCAATTCTCGATCCACTCTACTTCAAAGTTGCCGAGCGATGGCGGAGTGTCTACTTCATCTTCCACGCCCAGTGCGTTTTTCTTGTTCTACTGGTGACGCTGCCCATCATGGTACACCTCACTACGGGCCAGAGTTTGCTGCTGGCCCTGGGGATCACCATTCTGGTGGCCTTGCCCAGTTTTGGCACTTGCTTAAGCAGCGTTCCCTCAAACGCTGGTGCGCTTTTGTGTTGACCCTACTGCTCGCCTATGGCGCGTGGCTTGGACGCATTTGGGTGCCGCCCGCCAGCCTATGGATGACCAGCAGCGCGCTGTCTCCCGGCTTTGATATCGAGCAGCGTCTGCCTCAAGGCTCTATGGCATTAACACCGCAAGCCATCAGCGAGAATGGCCTCTATGTCTATACCGCTATTCGGGCACCGCGGGGATTAAGTGAAACTATTACTCACGCTTGGCATCATAATGGTGTGTTAACGGATGTTGTGGAACTTAATATCGACGGTGGGCGCGAGCAGGGTTACCGTGCGTGGAGTCACAAACAGAACTTTCCGAAGACGCTACTGGCGATTGGCGCATCGATATCATGACAGGCACTGGCCAACGCTTGGGACTAATACGCTTTGAAGTGTCAGACAATGCTCAGCAAGCCACGCTGGCAGACGGAGAAATACGCGCCAGTGGCCTAAGTGGATTAAACTTACGGCGATTTGTGCCCGGTCGCCCTAACGATGAAGAGGCGCGACCGGAAGATTGAAGGGTCAAGCGCCTTGCATTCAGCGGCGCAGCTTATGACAATTCGCTTACTCACATTTATTGGCAGCTAGTAACCTATGGCTTCAACAATTGGATTTCGCATTGCACGTTTGCCCCATTTATGGCGCTCTATCCTGGATCGCCGCTTGGCGCCATTGGGCTTAACCCAAACACGCTGGGTGACGCTGTATCATCTGTGGCGTCTGGGCGAAGGCCATCCTCAATGCGATCTCGCTCGTGTGATTGGCGTTGAGGCGCCCTCTCTTGTGCGCACTCTGGGCCAGCTCGAAGAACAAGGCTTAGTGGAGCGCCGAGCCTGCGACAATGACCGTCGCAGCAAGCGGATTTATCTTACCCCTGCCGCGATGCCGCTGTTAGAGCAGATCGACAGCGTTGCGCAACAAGCGCGCAAAGAGATGTTCGCTGGCTTAAGCGAAGAGAACCTCGAACAACTCAACGAATGGTTGGCGGTGATTGAATCCAACGGCTTAGCGATACAAGCAAGAGATCAGGATAGCCCAGTATCTTGATCACTTACTTTAGAAGACGATTTCTCAGTGCCCTTTAACGGCTGGTTGAAAGGCTGGTCGGCACGGCCACGCAGCGCCTCCCGCAGTTGCTGAAATTCAGGTAGGTAGGTCGCGAACCGCTCCGCGGTTTGCGACTCCCACCACCTAAAGCGTCAATGCATAAGGGGTTGACTGCACCACCAAGGCGTCTTGCGGTAAGCGTTCAAGCAGTGTTTTTAACGCTGCAGTGGCGGCATCGGGTAAAGGCCGCAAGGGGGCTATACGCCAGCGCCAGCCAGCATGAAATGGCGTTAAGGCTTCACTGGCATTGCTGTCTCTTACCAATAGAAAATCAGGCCCCGGCCCTTCCTGGGGATAGTGCCAGCGATAAGCCGGCATGGTACCTCTAAAATGGTGTAGCGGCGGCTTTTCCAGTTTGATGCTGACGCCCTGTTTAGCGATTTGAGTGCGCAGCGCCTGCTGGCGCTTTTGACGCGGGCTAGGCTTTAGCCACATCACCGGCGCAATTACAAACAACATAATAAACACGATAATTAACCATTCCATCTCTACATTTTCCTCCACATGAGCCACACTGTATTACACTACTCTAAAAACCATGATTCAGGTCGTTGTTTTGACTCAAGTCATTGTTAAAACGGTTGCTATTGTTAAAACAGGACACGCCATCTAAAGTAACGGTCATTGAACAAAGAGCCTCTTTGTTACCTACCTGCAAAGGAGATACGCCATGAGCTATCACCACATTTTAGTTGCCGTTGACTTAACCAAAGACTCCCACAAGATTCTGGAGCGTGCCGTTGCGATTGCAGAGCGCAACGATCAAGCGAAAATTTCCATTATGCATACCCTGGAACCGCTAGGATTTGCCTACGGTGGCGATATCCCCATGGACTTGACCAGCATTCAAGACCAGTTGGATGAGCACGCCAAAAACGCTTAGCCGAAATTGCCACCCCGCATATTGCCGAGGCTGACCAGCACGTTGTGGTGGGCATGCCCGACACTGAAATCCACCGTTTTGCTGAAGAGCACGATGTCGACCTAATCGTGGTAGGCTCCCATGGCCGTCACGGTTTTGCTTTGCTACTCGGCTCCACCTCTACCGGTGTACTGCACGGCGCCCAGTGCGATGTACTCGCGGTTCGCGTAGGCAAAAAAGGTGAAAAGAGCGACGAATAAATAATCGCCGCTTGTATGACCGACAAAAAAGGCGCCCAGACGGCGCCTTTTATAGTTGCTAAAGCTACTCTCCTGCCGCCATCGCCTCCAGCTCCATCCAGCGTTCCATAGCGATTTCTAATGCTTTCTGCACCTTTTCAAGGGTTTGTAGCTTAGCCGTCACAGCGTCGGCATCCTGCTGATAAAACGCAGGGTCACCGATTTCACTCTCTAACGCCTCTACTTGCCCCTCAAGTCGCTCAATTTCAGCAGGCAGTGCATCTAACTCACGCTGCAGATTATAGGAGAGTTTGACGCTCTTCTTGGCCGCTGCGACGGGTGCTTCGGCGACCTTTTCGGCGCTTCCGAAGTAGGCTCGGTACGCTGACGCGCCGCCCCTTCCCAGGGTGCGGGCGGTAACTTGCCGCCTTGGCGAATCCAGTCGGTATAGCCCCTACGTACTCACGCACCACGCCATCGCCTTCGAAGGCGAGCATGCTGGTCACCACGTTATCCATAAAGGTTCGGTCGTGGGAAACCAGTAGCAGCGTGCCATCGAAATCGAGCAGCAGCTCTTCGAGCAGCTCCAGGGTTTCCATATCGAGATCGTTGGTCGGCTCATCGAGCACCAGCACGTTAGCGGGCTGGGTGAACAACTTGGCCAGCAGCAGGCGGTTTGACTCGCCACCGGAGAGCGCCTTCACCGGTTGGCGTACTCGCTCGGGGGTGAAAAGAAAGTCCTGCAGGTAGCTCATTACGTGGCGATCTTTCCTCCTACGCTAACGCGATCACTGCCCTGGGCAACGTTGTCATAGACGGTTTTTTCCAGCTCAAGCCCGGCGCGTAGCTGGTCAAAATAGGCCACTTTCAGGTTGGTGCCCATCTGCACTTTGCCTTCGCTAGGCTCCAACTCACCTAGCAGGATTTTCAGCAAGGTTGTCTTGCCCGCGCCATTGCGGCCTAGGAAGCCAATACGGTCACCGCGCAGTACTTCAAGGTTGATATCGCGCAGTATCACCTCATCGCCAAACCGCTGGGTCACACCTTGCAGTTCCACAACGCGCTTGCCGGTACGCTCACCGCGATCCACCGTCAGGTTGGCATTGCCCTGGCGCTCGCGGCGCTGGCTCCGCTCGTTACGCATCGCTTCCAGCGCCCTCACCCGGCCCTCGTTGCGGGTACGCCGGGCTTTAACGCCTTGACGAATCCAGGCTTCTTCCTGGGCGAGTTTTTATCGAACTCGGCGTTCTCCCGCGCCTCTACTTCAAGCTCATGCTGCTTGCGAGCCTGATACTCTTCGTACTTGCCGGGATAGCGCCCTAGCTGGCCACGGTCTAACTCCAGAATATTGGTCGCCAGTTTGGAGAAACGCCCTATCGTGGGTAATCAGCAGCACCGCCCCATTAAAGGCCAGCAGTTGCTCTTCCAACCAGGCAATGGTGTCTAAGTCCAAGTGGTTGGTGGGCTCATCGAGCAGCAGCAGATCCGGCTCGGCCACCAGCGCACGCGCCAGCGCCACCCGGCGACGCCAACCACCAGAGAGCGAGCTCATCTCAGCCGCCGGGGCAAGCCCAAGCGGGTCAGCACGGTGTCGATACGCTGGTGGAAAGACCAGCCATCAATGGCTTCCAGGCGTGTTTGCAGGGTCGCCATGCGATCCATATCGGGGTCGGGATCATTGATCAGATGATCGTACTCGGAGAGCAGCTCCCCGGCTTCCGGAAGGCCTTGGGCGACCATATCGAAAATGGTCAAGCCAGATGACTCGGGCAACTCTTGGGCCAATACGCCTATTTTCAGGCCAGGTGCGCGCCAGATGGAGCCATCATCGGGAAGGATATCCCCGCTACCAGCTTCAGTAGAGTGGACTTACCGGTACCGTTGCGCCCAACCAGCGCCAGCCGCTCGCCTTTTTCAACCGTCAGGTCGGCGCGATTGAGCAGTACATGGGTGCCGTAGGCGAGTTGCAGCTGTTCGAGTCGTAGCAGGGTCACGCGGTGTCCTCCTTAATCGTGAGGCGCACAGTGTAACGCATGAGCGCACCGGGGGAGAACGTTATGCTGGTTGGCTGGACGCAACCAATAAATACAAAATCTGATGACGTGCTCGTCAGTTAAATTTGCGACTCTTCGCGAATTTGGTGGGGTGTTTGCCCGTCCAACGCTTAAAAGCTCTACGGAAGTTGGCACTGTCGCTAAACCCCAGCCGTGCCGCTATATCTTCGGTGCTCATTTTAGTAACTAGCAGGTACTCGGTCGCCAATGTGCAGCGGGCGTCGTCGAGTATTTCCCTATAGCTGGTCAACTCCGCGTCTAGCTTTCTCCTCAAGGTGCGTGTAGTGATACAAAGCAAGTTTGCAACGGCTTCCATGTTGGGAAAACTGTTAGGAGACATCAGCAGTATTTGATACACCTCACCCGTTATACCGGTTGACATCTTGGTGCGACCCAGCAGTTGGTTACAGGTTTCCTGAAGCAGTTTTATAGATAGCTGATTGCCTAATAGGGGAGATTGATCAAGTATCGATTTGGGATAGTGGATTTCGTTTACTTCTTGACCAAAGTAGCAGTCACACAGCAAATATTGTTTATGTATCTGTTCAACATCTTTTCCTAAATAAGATAGCAACGCTTTTATGGGAAACAGGCTTGAACCAGCCGAGTCTCGAATATGGGTAATGTTTTGAGCCATCTGTTGCTGTATTAAAAAATTGCGCGTTTTTATACTTTTTATATACGAGTATGTCTCTTTAAATTCGAAAACCGCAGACTCCTCCGTTTCTCGCCATGTCATATATAGCGTTGGTGTGGCTAAAGGATGGTATTTTACCCCAAAATTGAAATAGTCTCGCATGGTGGGGCTAGTAAGAAGCGCGTACCCGTACATACCGTAAGCAGTCAAATGCAGCCTAGTGGCCGTCTCGAAAGGAGTGGCAAGATTCGCCCCGGCCTCAATAACATTTGTACAAGCGTCAACATATTGCTTGATAGTTACCAGTGTAGCTGGATCCGCAAGCTCAGCTTGGCTCAAGTTGAGTCCCTTTAATACCTTGTCAGCCGAAATCCCTTGCTCAGCCACTGTTTCCAGTAAAGCAGCAATTTTATAGGGAGCATATATCTTCTGATTCAGTAAGTTAGCTTGAAAGCTGGCCATGTTTAAGCCTTATTGACATGTCCGAAAAAGACCTCACGAAGACCGATTCAGACCTTCCTTGTTCATAGAGTACCTTTGTAAAGTAGCCCCACGCAACAAGGCTTCCGCAACCCTACAAGTTAACGTGCCTAGCATAAGACTTATAGCTAGCACAGAAGCCTTGAGTGAGCAGCTATAGAAGAGTTTTTACAACAAAATCAGCCTAAAGCTGACTGTCATTGAAGGATAACAGCATGAAAAATCAGCACGCCCTTATGCTAGCCGGTTTCGCCCTGAGCGTAACCTTGCTTCCTCTTCACGCTAATGCACAAGACCCGCAGAGTTGGACAATGACTTCTACCTGGCCTGAGAACATCGATGCGGTCAAAATTGATCGGCACTGGGCTGAACTGGTTAACAAAATAGCCGGTGATGAGCTACAGATTGAGTTCCATCCGGGTGGAACACTAATGCCTGGCACGGAAGTGTTTGATGCCACCGAGACAGGTAGCATTGAAGCCTCGGGCGATTGGCCTGGCTATTGGGCTGGCCTCAACCCAGCATTTTCACCATTAGCGACGACGACCAGCCTATTTAACGCTCTGGATTACTTTAACTGGATTCAACAGTGGGGTGGTCGCGAGCTTTACCAGGAGATCTACGGTCAGTTTGGCTTGGTTTATCTCCCCTATGGCGTATTGAATAACGAATCTGGCTTTATGGGCCGCACGCCGATCGAGAGCATTGCCGATCTGGATGGCAAGCGGCTGCGCATTGCAGGTCGTGACCAAGGCCGTGTGATGGAGCAGTTGGGCGGCTCCCAGGTAACGCTTGCCGGTGGTGAGGTCTACCAAGCGATTGAGCGCGGTGTGGTTGACGCGGCAGAGTTCTCTGCGCCAGGCATTGACTATAGCGTTGGCTTGGCGGAAGTAGCGAACTACTGGGCGACACCTGGTTGGCACCAATCTGCTACGGTATTTGGTGTCATGATCAATAAAGACGCTTGGGATGCCCTTTCCGAAGAGACTCAGGAAATGCTTGAGATCGCTGCCGACGCCACCATGGGCTGGTCGCTTTCGTGGTCGGAACGCGAGTCTACGGATGCCACGCAAAAATTCATTGATGCGGGCATTACCATCAATCAGTTCTCTGAAGAAGATTTGGCCCGTATCCAAGAGATCACCAATGAGGTGATTGTACGCGGCGCCTGTGAGCACCCAGATCATGCCAAGGTTTACCACTCCATGATCAGTTACATGGAGCACTACTCAACGTGGCGTGACATCTCCGCGCCTTTCAACATGAGCCGTGTCACCCATGATCTTCCCTCGCTTGAAGATCTTGAAGCTTGCATGAACCAGTAAGCGGAGTTGGGTGGGCTCTTAATGGACCACCTCGCCGACTTACTGCGACCTTTAATGCCTTGCTTGAACTGACCTATTCCGAGATCCTCCTCATGAATGCCATTGCCAGGGCCATCGATGCCCTTAACGAAGGATTCGGTCGCTTGATTGCCCCGCTTCTTGCCGTCATCACCATGATCGTTATTTACGACATCGCTATGCGTTTCTTGGCCGGGCGCCCGAGCGACTGGGCCTTTGATGTCACCAAAATGCTGTTTGGGGCCCACTTCATGCTGATGGCGGCCTACGCGTTACGCCATCACGCGCATGTCGAGGTCGACGTGCTTAAGCGATTATTGTCGCGTCGCAAGCAGGCCGCACTTGAGCTTGTTAGCTACTTGATCTTCTTCGTGCCATTTATTTGGCTGTTGATCGCCTATGGCTGGGCGTTTTTGAGCGCTCCTTCAGCCACGGCGAGACCACTACGGTATGGTCTCGCTTCCCGTTTACCCCATTAAAGGGGTAATCATGGTGGCCGCCGTGCTGATCTTGCTGCAGGCCGTCGCTATCGTCATCCGCGCCACCCAGCAATTGCGGGAGGAAGCTGTATGAGCCTAAGTCCTGAACTGCTCACGCTGGTGATGTTTGGCGGGCTGCTGATAGGCCTTTTATGGGCCATCCGCTGGCTTTTGTGCTGGGCGGCGTCGCGGTGATCGGTGCTTTTCTAGGCCCCGGCGAGCGAGTGCTAGGTACCATCATCAACAACATCTATGGCAACTCCATGGACAACTATGTCTTGGTGGCCATTCCTCTTTTTGTGCTGATGGCGCGCTTTCTCAACGACTCGGGCGTCACCGAAAAGATGTTTGAGGCGATGCGCTTGCTGTTGGCTAACCTGCGCGGTGGCCTAGCGCTGACCGTGGTGATTGTGTCAGTGCTGTTGGCTGCCACCACCGGCATCGTCGGTGCCTCGATTGCCGTAATGGGTATGATTGCGCTCGTCCCCATGCTGAAGCACTCCTATAACAAAGAGCTCAGTACCGGCGTCATCATGGCCAGCGGCTGCCTGGTATCCTGATTCCGCCTAGCATCATGCTGATCCTGATGGCCAGCTATTCGCCAGTCTCGGTGGGGGGCTGTTCGCTGGCGCACTGGTGCCTGGGG
Source organism: Vreelandella olivaria (assembly GCA_004295565.1). Classification (GTDB taxonomy): domain Bacteria; phylum Pseudomonadota; class Gammaproteobacteria; order Pseudomonadales; family Halomonadaceae; genus Vreelandella; species Vreelandella olivaria. Next base: position 2,904,465 of record AP019416.1, read on the forward strand.
TGATGCTGGGGGCGATGTATGCTCTCTACGTGCTGGTGATCTGCTATTTAAAGCCGAGCTATGGCCCGCCGGTACCGGCTGAGGAGCGCGCCAAAGTCTCTACCGCACAGCTCATGGTGATGCTGCTTAAATACGTGCTGCCGCCGATGGCGCTGATTCTGGGTGTACTGGGTTCATTGTTTGCCGGTATCGCCACGGCCACTGAGGCTTCGGCGATTGGTGTCTTTATCGCATTTATGCTGTTTCTGGTCTTCGGCGACCGCAAGCTTGCGACCTGCTACCGCACGCTAATCGAGGCCAGCAAGACCACCACTATGGTGATGCTGGTACTGGTGGGCGCAACCGCCTTTACCGGTGTTTTCTCACGCGGCGGCGGCATGCAGGTCATTCACAATGTCGTGATGGCCATGCCCGGCGGCACCGCTGGCGCGCTGATCCTTATGCTGTTCTTGGTCTTCATCCTTGGCATGTTTCTCGATTGGACTGGCATCGTGCTGCTCAGCTTCCCGATCATGCTGCCGATTGTCGCCGATATGGGCGTCGATGTGCTGTGGTTTGTGGTCATGGTGGCGGTGGTTCTCCAAACCTCGTTCCTGACGCCGCCATTTGGTTATGCGCTGTTCTATCTCAAAGGCGTCGCGACGCCTGGGGTCGAGACGCTTGATCTCTATCGGGCGGTAATTCCCTTCGTGGCGCTGATCTTACTGGCCTGCGTCCTGATGACCCTCTTCCCTGTGCTGGTGACAGGCCTGCCTGCATTGTTAATGGGCAGATAAACCTAACCGTGCGGCCCTGCCTGCCATGGCGGGGGGCCACGCTGAGCTTTTATGGAGTAAACAGATAATGAAAGTGATCGATAGTTTGATCCCTCGTTCAGGGCTCAGAGTGCTGATTACCGCCGGTGCTAATGGCATCGGTTTGGCTATCGCCCAGGCGTTTCAAGAGGCGGGCGCACGCGTCCATGTTTGCGATATTGATGAGCAAGCGCTGGCCGCACTGCCCGAAGGCATTACCTATACCAATGCCGATGTCAGCCAAGAGGCCGATGTCGACCGACTGTTTGAGGATGCCGCTCACTTAGGTGGGCTAGATGTGGTGGTCAACAATGCTGGCATCGCTGGCCCCACCGCCAGCATCGAAGATATCGATCCTGAGAGCTGGAACCGTACGATCAATATCAATCTTAATGGTCAGTACCGAGTGGCTAATCGAGCCACGCCTTTGCTCCGCGAAAGCCAGGGGCTACTGATTAATATGGCCTCGGTCGCTGGCCGCCTGGGGTTTGCTTATCGCACTCCTTATGCCGCGAGCAAATGGGCGATTGTCGGCTTTACCAAGAGCCTAGCCTGCGAACTTGGCCCCGAGGGTGTGCGGGTCAACGCCATTCTGCCCGGTATCGTGCGCGGGCCCCGCATTGAGAAAGTCATCGCTGATCGCGCTGCTAAGCGTGGCATCAGCTACGCCGAGATGGAGAAGGAGAACCTCTCCAAAGTTTCCATGCGACGCATGGTTGAGCCGACTGATATTGCTGCCATGGCGCTATTTTTGTCCGCCCCTGGCGGCGCCAATATTTCGGGCCAGGCGCTGAGCGTTTGCGCCAACGTTGAAACTATTTAACCGGCTTAACGTTTTTGTTGCGTCACCCTACTTATAAGAGACAACTTCATGGCTACCCAACGTAAAGTCATCATTACCTGCGCCTTAACCGGCGCCATTCATACGCCTTCGATGTCACCGCATCTGCCGGTAACGCCGGAAGAGATTGCCGAGTCGGGCATTGCTGCCGCTGAGGCGGGCGCGGCCATCATCCATCTGCATGCACGTGACCCCATTACCGGTAAACCTACTCAGGATCCGGCTGTTTTCGAGCGTATTCTGCCACGCATGAAGGGCGCCACTAACGCGGTCATTAATCTCACCACCGGCGGCAGCCCGCACATGAGCGTGGAAGAGCGCATGCGCCCTGCCATGGAGTTCAAACCCGAGCTTGCCTCTATGAACATGGGCTCGATCAACTTTGGTCTGTTTCCTATGCTCAGTCGCTACGAGAGCTTCCAGCATGAGTGGGAGAGAGAACATCTTGAGAACAGTCGCGACCTGGTATTCAAGAACACCTTCGCTGATATCGAAAAGGCCATGACGCTGGGCGCAGCGAACGATACCCGCTTTGAATGCGAGTGCTATGACATCGGACACCTCTACAGCCTGCGCCACATGATGGATCGTGGCTTTATCAGTGGGCGGGTTTTCGTGCAGAGCGTGTTCGGGATTTTGGTGGCATTGGCCCCCATCCTGAGGATGTGATCCATATGCGCCGCACCGCCGACCGGCTTTTTGGAGACAGCTACGAGTGGTCTGTACTTGGCGCAGGCAGTAACCAGATGCGTATTGCCGCACAGTCTGCTGCCATGGGTGGGCATGTCCGTGTTGGGCTGGAAGACTCACTATGGCTATCGCCAGGCAAGCTCGCCGAAAGCAACGCCAGTCAGGTGACCAAGGTGAGAAAAATTCTTGAAGGACTCTCTTTAGAGATCGCGACCCCCGATGAAGCGCGTGAAATGCTGCAATTAAAAGGCGCCAGCAACGTCGGCTTCTAAGCACACAGGAATCAAAGATGAATGTAACCAATAAAGTCATAGCGATCACAGGCGGCGCAAGTGGACTTGGCTATGCCATGGCCGAGCGCTTAGGCAAGCAAGGAGCAATACTGGCGCTGTTGGATAGAAATACATTAGCGCTGGATGAAGCGGTCTCCGCGCTTTCAGTACAAGGTATAAATGCCCATGGATTCCCGTTAGATGTGGCCAATGAACAGTCGGTAATAGAAGCATTTTCTGATATTGCTGATCGATTAGAGCCCGTTGACGGGTGTGTCAATAACGCTGGTATTACTGACGATGCGCTGTTACTAAAAGTAAAAGACGGCGTTGTCGCCAAGCGTATGTCGTTAGAGGCTTGGCAGCGTGTCATTGATGTCAACCTGACCGGCGTTTTTCTATGTGGTCGCGAAGCCGCGAGCCAAATGGTGGCGTCCGGCAAGGGAGGGGTCATCGTTAATATCTCAAGTATTTCTCGGGCCGGAAATATGGGCCAAACCAACTACGCCGCGGCCAAAGCGGGTGTACATGCGCTCACGGTTACGTGGGCAAAAGAGCTGGCTCAGTACGGCATTCGCACTGGTTCCGTAGCGCCAGGATTTATCGTTACCCCCATGACAGCAGCTATGCGTCCGGATATGCAAGAAAAAATAGCGAGCGAAATACCGCTCAAACAACTCGGTGAGGCGGACAATATTGCCCAAAGTTTGGCGTTTATTTTTGAAAACGACTATTTCACAGGCAGGATTGTTGAGTGTGATGGTGGCTTGAGAATATAGCTTTAAACAATAAATCTTAAGAATAAAATAAATAGAGAGAAAGCAATATGAACAACTACAAAAACAAACCTTACTGCCTATCCTATTAGCAAGTACCATCATGGCATGTGGTGTGGCTTCTGCAGAAAGACATGGAGGGCTAACTTATGGTGGAGAACGAGAGACGTTAATGAATGTCCCCATCCCACCTTCCGAGCAAAATCTTCAAACTGTCATTGCAGAGCCTTGGTACAAAGTATCAGACGAAGGCATTCAGCTTGAGGAATCTGCATTTGATGAAGAAGGCAACCTGTTTTTGTCGAAGTGTTTGATGGAAGAATTTTTAAAATTTCGCCTGATATGGTGTTAACAACCATACTTGAAAAGAATGATTACTCAGCAGCTGGGTTAGCAATCCATAATAATGGGAAATTATTTATTGCTGGGCTTGGTGATTTTGAGACAGGTGGGACAGTGTTCTCAATTAATCCAGATGGCAGTGATATGGAAGTGATCATTGATGAATCTCATGGTTACCTGCCGGATGATCTAGTATTTGACGAGAATGGTGGGTTTTATTTCACTGATTTCAAAGGGAACTCTTCGCAGCCCGACGGTGGTATGCTGTATGTCAGCCCAGACTTCAGCGAGATTACTCCCGTGCTTCCAAACCTTTCTATTGGCAATGGAGTGGCTTTAAATCCTGAAGAAAACACCGTATGGGTATCTGAACTCAGTGCGGGTAGGTTGCATAGAGTGTCATTAGCAAGTCCAGGAGAAATAGCGCCTTTTGGTACGGCTGTTCCCTATCAATTTACAGGTACTCCTGACTCTATGCGAACAGACGTAGATGGAAATGTTTACGTAGCAATGTACGGTCAAGCTCGAGTACTGGTATTTAATAGAAATGGACTGCCTATCGGACAGATTCTTTTGCCTAAAAGAGATGAAGGTCACAACTTAAGGTCAACAAGTATGGCCTTTAAGCCAGGGACAAATGAGCTTTTTATCTTTACAAATGATTGGAATGGTGGTGAAGGTTCCCAGATTTTTCAAACTAAAGGATTTGCCAACGGCACACCAATGTATTCTCACAAGTAGTCAATATACGAACAATGGTGGTGGGCTCCGCCTAAGGGCACACCGCCATTAATGCTGAATGATACAGAACCCAAGCGTAATATCCCGCCCCCCCTGCGTTATATCTCTTTATTTAGCTCTATACCCTTCTGACAGGCTAAGATTTTCCGCCGATAGCATTTGGTTAAAAGCTAAGAGACTCCTGAAAGATCACTTCCAAATCCCACCTGGCGATAGCCGCCTAGGAAATTCGCGTGAAGATTGGTGCCCAGTTACAATGGTGCCTTTGCAGATTGAACGGGAGAGACCTTTGGCTACTGCTGATGCCGATGATTTTTTACCCGAAGCACTACAGTTTCGGCCTAGCGCCCCGTTGGTGGATATCGGCGCTAACTTGACCCACGAAAGCTTCGGTCGTGATCTTGAGGCGGTTATCCAGCGTGCCCGGGCGGCGCAGGTAACCACCATGATCGTCACCGGCACCGACCTGGCCCACGCCGAGCAAGCGGTTGCGCTGGCCAAGCAGTATCCTGGCCTCTACGCCACGGCGGGAGTGCATCCCCACGACGCCAGTCGCTGGGATGATAACCTCGAGCGCGACATGGCGGCCCTGCATGCCATGCCGGAAATCGTCGCCGTAGGCGAGTGTGGCTTGGATTTTAATCGCAACTTCTCAACGCCCCAGGAGCAGGAGCGGGCCTTTGAAGCACAGCTGGCACTGGCAGTAGAAAGCGGCTTGCCGCTGTTTTTACACGAGCGGGATGCGGGTCAGCGTATGCGCGAAATCCTGCATGCGTGGCGAGACGACATCAGCCACGCGGTAGTGCACTGTTTTACCGCTGACCGCGATACGCTGTTTGGTTATCTCGACCTAGACTTGCATATAGGCCTGACCGGGTGGATTTGCGACGAGCGGCGCGGTCATCATTTGCGCCCTCTGGTAAGCGATATACCGCTGGAGCGATTAATGGTGGAAACCGACTGCCCTTATCTGTTGCCCCGCAACCTACCGGCGAAGTTAAAGGGGCGAAGACACGAACCGGCGTTATTGCCGTGGATTGTCCGCGAGATCGCCCAGTGGCAAGGTATTAGCGAAGCTGAGCTAGGTGCGGCAACCACACAGACCGCCCAGCGTTTTTCCGTCTTCCCACGGAATCTTAACAGGAGTATTAGCGTGGTCGATTATCCAGGGTTTATAGCCATTGAAACGGGCGAAGACGATGGCCTTCCGCTAGCCATTGCCTGGTCGCTGCCCGATGGCCGTGTAAAACAGACATTGATTCAGCCGGACGATAGCTGGATCAAAGAAGATACCAATGCCATGGGCGCCTACAGCATGGAAGAGCTGGAGAGTCTGGGGTTAGCCCGCTTGAGGTGATTCGCGAGCTTGAGAACGATCATTTCTCTGCCACCCTGTACACCAGCGACAACGGTGACGACGAAGCGGCGCTGGCGCGGCTGTTTGACACCTATGGGCTAGACCCTTTCGTGGAGCTGGCCCCGGCATCGGTGCTCTACCCTTCCATTACCCCAGGCGAATGGCACCGCCAGCGTCGCGAAACGTTTAGCGAGCTTGGGCTGGAGCCAATGCGCCCCGAACATGAGCTTGAGGTTATGCTATCGATGCATCAGCGCCTGACCGAGGAGGATTAAGCCGACAGCGCTTTATCCCTTTCATCCAAGGTGGCATGAGCCTGTGCCACGGCTTCCGCTAGTGTCGCCGGGTCAGAGTAGTAGCCTCTAAGCGCCACCTGAAAGGCGTTGGCGCGAGCTGGCAAGCCCTTTTCCAAATAGCGCTGGGCGCGGGCCTCTACTCGCGCCGCAAAAGTCGCTATATCCACCTCGATATCGCCGCCTAAATTATCCACGCTGACATGGAACACCCGGCCACAGGCACGGGTAAAATAGACTCCAGCGCCTGTGGGGCTATTTCAGCCTGCTCGAATGCCCTCTGCTGTTCGGCATTACGGCCATCTGGGCAATACCAGTAGCCGTAATCCTCCAACTGGCGTCGCTTTTCACCGGCAATACACCAATGACTGATTTCGTGCAGCGCACTGGCATAGTAGCCCCGCGCAAAGATAACCTGATGATAAGGGGTTTCACTGTTAGCGGGCCGATAGAGAGGCTCATCCCCACCCCGGATCAATCGGGTTTGATACCGCTCAGCAAAAACCCCGTCAAAAGCGCGGTAATATCGGCCAGCGTCCATCGATCCTGCGTGTTACTCACATTGACCTCGTTTGTTACTGGTTTGGGGACATTATACCCACGTGATTAGTGCAAGCTAACGGCTAGCCCCAAAAGCAGTCGCTCCTGCTAATATAGCGGCCTTTCATAGCAAATTTTACCCATTAGGAGTCAACAAGTGGGCGGCTTTACTCAAAACGTTAGATCAGTGTACTGGCCAGAAACCCGAGCCTTAATCTTTTGGCACTGCCTATTTGTGGTGCCCAGCTGGCTCAGGCGGGGATGAGCGTTGTCGATGTGATGATGACCGGCCGACATAATGCCACGTCCCTTGCCGCCGTATCGGTGGGTTCGAGTCTATGGATGCCGCTCATGCTCTTTATGACCGGCACTTTGATGGGGCTGACGCCCATAGTGGCTCATTTGCTAGGCGGGCAGCGCAATACGGCTATCCGCCCGGCCGTTCACCAGGCGCTATGGGTCGCGCTATTGCTAGGTGCCGTGGCTGCAGTACTGCTCTGGTCGGCCGTTATGCCGATATTTATATTAATGAAGGTGCCTCCAGAGGTGGCAAAGGAGTCTGCTGCCTACCTTTCAGCCGTCGCTTTTGGCATGCCAGGGATCGCCCTCTTTCAGGCGCTTAGAGCGTTTTCCGATGGCATGAATCATACCCGGCCGGCGCTATGGATCAGTCTGGTCGGGCTTACGGTCAACATTCCTGCCAACTACCTCTTGATCTATGGCGGCGATGGTTTGGTTGATCTATTGGGTACCTGGATCCCTAGCACTCTTCAACAACTGCCTGCACTGGGGGCATTTGGCTGTGGCATTGCGACAGCGCTCTCTATGTGGACGATGGCAATCGCTATGGCCTGGTACACGCGCCGAGGGCGTACTTACAAGAGCGTGGCTATTTGGCAACACCTGACGCCTCCCCAGTGGTCGGGCATTCGTGAGCTAGTGGTCGTGGGTGTGCCAATAGGCGTGGCCATTTTGTTGAGGTGACCCTGTTCACGCTCATTGCGCTCTTCATTGCCAGCTTTGGTGAGGTCACGGTGGGTGCCCACCAAATAGCGCTAAGTTTCACCTCCATTCTGTTTATGCTGCCCCTGTCGCTTAGTATGGCGCTGACCGTAAGAGTCGGTAACACCCTCGGTCAGCAACGCTTGGCACACGCCCGTAAAGTCGCCTGGAATGGCATTGTGATTAGTGTCATCGTTGCGGCTATTAACAGTATCCTGCTGTGGGTAAGCGCCGTACCGGTGATTGCACTTTACACCTCCAATAGTGAGATACAGGCGTTAGCGCTCTCGATCATTGCCTTGGCCGTTATTTTCCAACTCTCCGACTCATTACAGGTCAATTTAGCAGGCGCCTTACGCGGCTATAAAGATACTCGCATTGTGATGGTGATCACGGTGCTCTCGTACTGGATCGTAGGGCTCGGCGGCGGCCACTGGCTGGGCTCCCGTGGCGTGGGAGACATGATTGCTCCACTTGGGGTGCATGGCTACTGGATTGGCTTGATCGCGGGCCTAAGCACTGCGGCCCTACTACTTGGCTGGCGTTTACAGCGTATTAGCATTCGGGGGTGAAAATGGGCCGGTGGAGAAACCATTCTCTCGCAATCATCTCAAGTGCACTCCTGGCTGGCTGTGGCGACAATCCCACTGAGCAGCGGTGGCAGAGCTATCATCAACAGCTTGCCAATGACCTTGCCGTGACGGACATCAAACGAACTGATCCCGGCAATATTGGTGAGTTCCCCGAGCGCCCTGATCGGGTTATAGCGATCCCTGAGACTCGGGATAGCCTACTGAATGTATACGCTTTGCGTGAATGCCAGATAACCTCCCTGGTTGCTGCACGCAATAACCAGCTAGGCCGAGTCGCGCCGCCCAGCCAACAGTGGTTATATGAGCGCACCCTCTGGCAACGGCTGAGCACCTGTTTGAATAGCGGGGTTCCCGATCAGTTAAGCGATGAGGATCGTACCCGCCTAGAGCAATTAACAGTGACTAAAACAGGCCAACTGTCGGCGGTAAGCTGGAACGCTATTTTGATTCCAGCGAGTGGGTGAAGAGCTTCTCACGGGCAAGCCAACCTTTATCTAACGTCGATGAAACTGCTATTAAGCAGCAGCTTGACGCCATCGATTATTTACAGCGAATGACCGACCACCAGTTTGACCGCAGTTGGGAGCAGGACTCTTCAACCCTTGAAAACCATTTAAAAACCCTGCAAGAGCGCCCCTAACCGCCGAAGTGTTACGCGCCCTGCTACTCGCCACTCAACGCTTAACAGAAGCAAGCGCGTTGTTAGCTCGGCACAGCGATACCAGTCGCTGCTTGACTCATTGGGAGTCGCAGCCGCTTGAGCGTTTAGCAAGCATAGCCAGGCAGTGGCTAACAGCGATCAATCGCTTAATCGATGCGCAGCAGGTAGACAAGCCAAAGGCGGTTCAACGCTATCAAGCACGTTGGCTTTCGCTGACAAATAGCCAAGCGCCCTGGCGCCAGTTCCAGCAAGCACTTCTGGAGCACCAAGCGCTACGAGCACAGTTTTCACCTTGTTCAAACAATTAAAAAGCGTAGAACCCTTAACCTTATGAGCAACTTGTGCTATTGGTGAGTAATGAAGCAAGATGAATAACGACGCACACCAAACATCTGCTTCACCAACGTGATGACCACGCAGCACAAGGAGGGACACAATGGGCGCATCCCTGTCACCCCGCTCTGCCCAGGTCATCGACCTGGAAACTGTGCGCCAGCGTCAGCAGGCGCAAAAGTGCCTAGTCCGTTTAGCCCCTGAGCTAGATGGTTTAGAGATGGTGTACCAACTCGCTGCGAGTCCAGATGCCTACTATGGCTTGCCTATTTTGGCCTGGGGATTAAAAGAGGACGGTAGCGTTATCGGCTTGGTGCCGTGGATGGAAACCCTGGCAGCCTGCCAAGATTTGAATAGCCAAGAGAATGGCTACTTCATAGGTTATCGTGATCCTGAAACGGAAGAAATTTTGACACACCGCCGGATCACAAATACCACGAGCTCGTCGCGGCGGCTGAATACTTTGATTATGAGGCTTCTGGCGAAGTCACCCTCATTCAGCAAATCCCCGACACTTTGGGCACCCATGCACTGTGCATGAATCACCCCAACTCGCCCTGGCATATGAAACCCGTTTACGGCTGGCGCCTTTACAGCGACGGCAGTCTGGACGCATTGCTTGCCGACGAGAACAAAGCCGCAATGACGCCGATTTTGTTAGGGGATACGTGTTTGTACAGCGCCCACGCCCGCCATCAAACCGTCTACTTTTTCCAGCGCCATATTGCCAACCGTATACTGGAAGAAGATCCAGCAACGCTTGATGCGCTAGCCATGATGGTTGTGGCAAGTGATTAACCGAGCGCCTTAATGCCGCTTTTTGAGCGAGGCCAACATCAATGGTGATGCGAGCCTCGCCTGGGCGGGTCGGCTATTACAAAGGGCTACGCTAAACGTATAAAGTAGAGGTAGTTACTCTCAGAGGAGGTGTCCTGCTCAAGCAGGTCGTGCCCTAAAAATTGACAAAACTTGGGCACGTCTCGTGTGGTGGCTGGGTCAGTGGCAATCACTTTGAGCACTTGGCCTGAGACCATGTCGCGCACTTTGTTATGCATAAGCATAATAGGCTCTGGGCAGTAGAGTCCTGTGGTGTCCAGTACCGCGTCAAAGCTGGGTAACGTACCCGTATTATCAGCCATTAATATCCTCGATGTAGGAAACAGTAAGTATGATTAAAGTTATCATCGAACGGCGAATCATGCCCGGTCTTGAAGAAGAGTTTGAGCAAGCAGCGCGGGAGGCAATGCGCGTTTCCCTTGGCGTAAGGGGCTTCATCGGCGGTGAAACACTGGTAGAACTGGGTCACACCGATCGTCGACTGATGATTACCAAATGGCGTGATATCCGCGCCTGGAAAGAGTGGCACTCAAGCGAAGCACGGACGATGGCCATGCAGCGTATTTTACCGCTGTTAACCGAAGATGAAACTATCCGAATTTACGAAGCTGGCTATTAAACCAAAAGTTTCAACAACGTTAATCCCTAAGCCTCACATGCACAGTCACCTCTTCACGATCATGGAAGAGGTGGCGGCATGATATGGTGGCATGTACACCTGCTTTTTCAAGCGATTCTTCCAAGGCTGTCAGGCAGCGCATGACCTCCTCCCAGCGCTTTTTCATGGGCAATTTGAGGTTAAAGATCGCCTCTTTGCACCATTTGCGAATCAACCAGCGCTCCACCATGGCCAATACCCGCACCGGTTTATCAACAATATCGCACACCAGCCAGTCCAGACGCTGGGGCGGCTCCCAAGTAAAGCCATCTTCTTTAAGATGATCAATCTGCCCGGTCTTCATCAACTGTGGTTCCATCGGACCATTATCGATGGCGTACACGTACATGCCGCGCTGAACCAACTGCCACGTCCAGCCGCCAGGAGCAGCCCCAAATCAGCCGCCTGCATATGTGGTGCTAGCCGCACATCCCACTCTTCCCTAGGAATAAACTCGTGCCACGCCTCTTCCAATTTCAGCGTTGAACGGCTGGGAGCACGAGAGGGAAAGCGCAACCGACGAATACCATTAATGAGATCGCTACGATTGCCAGGGAAGCTCATCGCAAGCTGCACTTGATCACCATCAGTCCAGAAAATATGCAGGCGTCGTGCGCCCGCGCTGCGCCTTAACGCACCGCGTTTTTCAGCATACTTTCCAGCGGCTTGGTAAGCGCCTTAATCAGTCCTGCCAGCGCTTTACCATCGTTGGTATCCGGCGTTTCATGCCAAATCTCTTCAAAGCTCCAACGGCTGGCTTTTACCTGCTCCAGGATAGCGGTAAGACGGTCGTCACGTGACAGAGTGAGCGCAGGCAAGGCCGCTAAGCTCTGGCGCGCGAAAATCAGCTTTTAAACGCTGCATGGCGGTGTAAATCATTCACCGCTTCGCCATCGAGGCGCGTTAAGCTTACCCAACCCTCACCATAGGAAGATTCACACCCTACATCGTTTAATGCTGCGTGATGCTGCATTTCTGCTAAAGCATCATTTTCAAACCCTGGACGGCAGTAGACGAGCCACGACGTAGGTACTATTTCACTCACCCTTTTACCTCTATTCCGACCATCACAAACGGTGACGGCTAGCTAATTAATTGGGTCGCATCATAGCATTTATCTAGCTGAGGCGTGAGGCGTGAGGCGTGAGGCGTGAGGCGTGAGGCGTGAGGCGTGAGGCGTGAGGCGTGAGGCGTGAGGCGTGAGGCGTGAGGCGTGAGGCGTGAGGCGTGAGGCGTGAGGCGTGAGGCGTGAGGCGTGAGGCGGAACAGGATATTCGGGCGATAGCCATTCACCAACGTTTCCTGCTCACGATTCACGACTTACCCTTTACTGCTCACCCTTTACCCCTCACTATTTACCCCTCACGCCCACGGCCACGCAAAAAAATCCCCCAAGGCGCAAGCCCTGGGGGATTTTTCATAATAAGTGCCTGACGATGACCTACTCTCGCATGGGGAGACCCCACACTACCATCGGCGCTAAGCGGTTTCACTTCTGAGTTCGGCAAGGGATCAGGTGGTTCACGCATGCTATGGTCGTCAGGCGTAACGGTTAATGTATATCATGCTGACTATGGCTAAATTGTGTGCGTCTCATTGCCTGCCGCCTGCTCCTTTGAGTCAGGCCACACACTGCGTATCCGGCTTTTTAATGCTTCGTCATCATTACGACCAGACCCCTTGGGTGTTATAGGGTCAAGCCTCACGGGCCATTAGTACACGTTAGCTCAACGCCTTGCAGCGCTTCCACACCGTGCCTATCAACCAGCTGGTCTCGCTGGGCCCTTCAGGAGGCTCTAGGCCTCAGGGATGTCTCATCTTGAAGGGGCTTCCCGCTTAGATGCTTTCAGCGGTTATCCCGTCCGACCATAGCTACCCGGCAATGCCACTGGCGTGACAACCGGAACACCAGAGGGTCGTCCACTCCGGTCCTCTCGTACTAGGAGCAGCCCTTCTCAAACATCCAACGCCCACGGCAGATAGGGACCGAACTGTCTCACGACGTTCTAAACCCAGCTCGCGTACCACTTTAAATGGCGAACAGCCATACCCTTGGGACCGACTTCAGCCCCAGGATGTGATGAGCCGACATCGAGGTGCCAAACACCGCCGTCGATGTGAACTCTTGGGCGGTATCAGCCTGTTATCCCCGGAGTACCTTTTATCCGTTGAGCGATGGCCCTTCCATACAGAACCACCGGATCACTAGAACCTGCTTTCGCACCTGCTCGACGTGTCTGTCTCGCAGTCAAGCACCCTTATGCTCTTGCACTCAATGCACGATGTCCGACCGTGCTGAGGGTACCTTCGTGCTCCTCCGTTACTCTTTAGGAGGAGACCGCCCCAGTCAAACTACCCACCACACACTGTCCTCGATCCGGATAACGGTGAGTGAGAACGCCAATGATGCCAGGCTGGTATTTCAAGGTTGGCTCCACCCGAACTGGCGTCCGAGTTTCTAAGCCTCCCAGCTATCCTACACAGGCAACATCAGCGTCCAGTGTGAAGCTATAGTAAAGGTTCACGGGGTCTTTCCGTCTAGCCGCGGGTACACCGCATCTTCACGGCGATTTCAATTTCACTGAGTCTCGGGTGGAGACAGCGTGGCCATCATTACGCCATTCGTGCAGGTCGGAACTTACCCGACAAGGAATTTCGCTACCTTAGGACCGTTATAGTTACGGCCGCCGTTTACCGGGGCTTCAATCAAGAGCTTCGCCTTGCGGCTAACACCATCATTTAACCTTCCGGCACCGGGCAGGCGTCACACCCTATACGTCCGCTTGCGCGTTAGCAGAGTGCTGTGTTTTTAATAAACAGTTGCAGCCACCTGGTATCTTCGACCGGTTCGGGCTAGGAGAGCAAGTCTCTTCACCCTACGCCGGCGTGCCTTCTCCCGAAGTTACGGCACCATTTTGCCTAGTTCCTTCACCCGAGTTCTCTCAAGCGCCTTGGGATTCTCACCCTGACCACCTGTGTCGGTTTGGGGTACGGTCGCACATGATCTGAAGCTTAGAGGCTTTTCCTGGAAGCGTGGCATCAGTGACTTCCTGACCGTGGTCAGTTCATCTCGTGTCTCGGCCTTAAAGGATCCCGGATTTACCTAAGATCCAAGCCTACTCACTTTCACCAGGACAACCAACGCCTGGCTCACCTAGCCTTCTTCGTCCCCCCATCGCAACCATGTCCGGTACGGGAATATTGACCCGTTTCCCATCGACTACGCCTTTCGGCCTCGCCTTAGGGGCCGACTCACTCTGCTCCGATTAGCGTCGAACAGAAACCCTTGGTCTTCCGGCGAGGGAGTTTTTCACTCCCTTTATCGTTACTCATGTCAGCATTCGCACTCGTGATACCTCCAGCAGACTTCTCAATCCACCTTCATCGGCTTACACGACGCTCCTCTACCGCTCATTCAAAGAATGAACCCGTAGCTTCGGTACCTGGTTTAGCCCCGTTACATCTTCCGCGCAGGCCGACTCGACTAGTGAGCTATTACGCTTTCTTTAAAGGATGGCTGCTTCTAAGCCAACCTCCTAGCTGTCTGAGCCTTCCCACATCGTTTCCCACTTAACCAGGATTTCGGAATCTTAGCTGACGGTCTGGGTTGTTTCCCTTTTCACGACGGACGTTAGCACCCGCCGTGTGTCTCCCACGCGTTACTCACCGGTATTCGGAGTTTGCCTCGGGTTGGTAAGTCGGGATGACCCCTAGCCGAAACAGTGCTCTACCCCCGGCGGTACTACGTGAGGCGCTACCTAAATAGCTTTCGAGGAGAACCAGCTATCTCCGAGCTTGATTAGCCTTTCACTCCGATCCACAAGTCATCCAAATCTTTTCAACAGATCCTGGTTCGGGCCTCCAGTTGATGTTACTCAACCTTCACCCTGCTCATGGATAGATCGCTCGGTTTCGGGTCTATATCCAGCGACTGTGTCGCCCAGTTAAGACTCGGTTTCCCTACGGCTCCCCTATACGGTTAACCTCGCCACTGAATATAAGTCGCTGACCCATTATACAAAGGTACGCAGTCACAGAACAAGTCTGCTCCTACTGCTTGTACGCACACGGTTTCAGGATCTATTTCACTCCCCTCTCCGGGGTTCTTTTCGCCTTTCCCTCACGGTACTGGTTCACTATCGGTCAGCCAGGAGTATTTAGCCTTGGAGGATGGATTACCCCCGTCTTCAGTCAAGGTTTCTCGTGCCCCGACCTACTCGATTTCACATGATCAGATTTTCGACTACGGGGCTATCACCCGCTACGGCCACGCTTCCCAGCGTGTTCGCCTAATCAGTCTCATGCTTAAGGGCTGATTACGTTCGCTCGCCGCTACTAGGGGAATCTCGGTTGATTTCTTTTCCTCAGGGTACTTAGATGTTTCAGTTCCCTGGTTCGCCTCGTACACCTATGTATTCAGTGCACGATACTCATCTTATGATGAGTGGGTTTCCCCATTCAGAGATGTCCGGGTCACAGGTTGTTGCCACCTCACCGAACCTTATCGCAGGCTACCACGTCTTTCATCGCCTCTGGCTGCCTAGGCATCCACCGTGTGCGCTTCATTGCTTGACCCTATAACCCGAAGGAGTCTGGATGTCGCAATGATAACGTTTCATTTTGCCGGATACGCTTGAGACGTATCACAATTTAAGAAGCACTTCTTGCGAAGTGTTCTTGTCAGCATGATATACATTGTTAAAGAGCGACTGCTATAAGCAGTGATAAGACACCGCCGCAGGCGGTTGGCTTATCACTGCTCATTAACAGCATTCTGATCAGGTAATTCATTGTGGACGCTTACTAACGCGTGACGCATCGTTTAAGGAGGTGATCCAGCCGCAGGTTCCCCTACGGCTACCTTGTTACGACTTCACCCCAGTCATGAACCACACCGTGGTGATCGCCCTCTTGCGTTAGGCTAACCACTTCTGGTGCAGTCCACTCCCATGGTGTGACGGGCGGTGTGTACAAGGCCCGGGAACGTATTCACCGTGACATTCTGATTCACGATTACTAGCGATTCCGACTTCACGGAGTCGAGTTGCAGACTCCGATCCGGACTGAGACCGGCTTTAAGGGATTCGCTGACTCTCGCAAGCTCGCAGCCCTTTGTACCGGCCATTGTAGCACGTGTGTAGCCCTACCCGTAAGGGCCATGATGACTTGACGTCGTCCCCACCTTCCTCCGGTTTGTCACCGGCAGTCTCCTTAGAGTTCCCGACATTACTCGCTGGCAAATAAGGACAAGGGTTGCGCTCGTTACGGGACTTAACCCAACATTTCACAACACGAGCTGACGACAGCCATGCAGCACCTGTCTTACAGTTCCCGAAGGCACACCAGAATCTCTTCCGGCTTCTGTAGATGTCAAGGGTAGGTAAGGTTCTTCGCGTTGCATCGAATTAAACCACATGCTCCACCGCTTGTGCGGGCCCCCGTCAATTCATTTGAGTTTTAACCTTGCGGCCGTACTCCCCAGGCGGTCGACTTATCGCGTTAACTTCGCCACAAAGTGCTCTAGGCACCCAACGGCTGGTCGACATCGTTTACGGCGTGGACTACCAGGGTATCTAATCCTGTTTGCTACCCACGCTTTCGCACCTCAGTGTCAGTGTCAGTCCAGAAGGCCGCCTTCGCCACTGGTATTCCTCCCGATCTCTACGCATTTCACCGCTACACCGGGAATTCTACCTTCCTCTCCTGCACTCTAGCCTGACAGTTCCGGATGCCGTTCCCAGGTTGAGCCCGGGGCTTTCACAACCGGCTTATCAAGCCACCTACGCGCGCTTTACGCCCAGTAATTCCGATTAACGCTTGCACCCTCCGTATTACCGCGGCTGCTGGCACGGAGTTAGCCGGTGCTTCTTCTGCGAGTGATGTCTTTCCTAATGGGTATTAACCACTAGGCGTTCTTCCTCGCTGAAAGTGCTTTACAACCCGAGGGCCTTCTTCACACACGCGGCATGGCTGGATCAGGGTTCCCCCATTGTCCAATATTCCCCACTGCTGCCTCCCGTAGGAGTTCGGGCCGTGTCTCAGTCCCGATGTGGCTGATCATCCTCTCAGACCAGCTACGGATCGTTGCCTTGGTGAGCCTTTACCTCACCAACTAGCTAATCCGACATAGACTCATCCAATAGCGGGAGCCGAAGCCCCCTTTCTCCCGTAGGACGTATGCGGTATTAGCCTGGGTTTCCCCAGGTTATCCCCCACTATCGGGCAGATTCCTATGCATTACTCACCCGTCCGCCGCTCGTCAGCATCTAGCAAGCTAGATCTGTTACCGCTCGACTTGCATGTGTTAGGCCTGCCGCCAGCGTTCAATCTGAGCCATGATCAAACTCTTCAGTTTAAAATCATTGTGATCCTTACTCGCTAACTGACGGACTAGCCGACAGCAGCAAAAGCACCAAACTTGGCTCAAGGTTCAAACGAATTCATTCAAAACAGGTTCCAAAGGACGAATCCTTTAAAACCCTATTGCTTGAGTCGCTTGCCTTGATATTTGGTGATTTGTCACCAACGTCAGCAAGCGCCCACATGAATTACCTGATCAAATTGTTAAAGAGCTGGTCGCTGTATTTAACTAGTAAACCGTTGAACTGGCTTACCTCAGCGAGGAAAACGTATTCTACGCATTTCCTGGTGTTTGTCAATCGCTGTTTTTAGCGACTGAGGCGAGCGATACAACTTGCTCTAACCTCCTGACAAACCAAGGCTTTTACGCCTTATTCACCGCTGGTAACGCTTGGCGTCCCCGGCAGCGGATGCGTACTTTAAGGCCTGACTATCAAGATAGCAAGCAAAAGAAGTCTTGCATATGAAAAAAGCGGCAGAAGGTTGCCCTTCTGCCGCAAACCACCGATCAGAACGCCTGATCAGAGAGTGCTCGTTGGCGTAAAGTAGTACCTCACGCCATCAGTAGCCGATGTTTCAAATTTCAAACCCCAAACCAAAATCCTCACTGGAAATCGCCATCAGGCTGGATGCACCCGCTTGGATCATCTGCGCATGGGCTTTGGTACGCGGCAATAGACGCTGATAATAGAAGCGAGCGGTATTCAATTTAGCAGCGTAGAAAGCCTTATCGTCACCTTCTAGAGAGACAGACGCCTGCTTGGCCGCGCGTGCAAATAGATACGCCAGGGTGACGTAGCCTGAGTACATCAGGTAATCAACACTCGCCGCCCCTACTTCTTCGCGGTCTTGCATCGCCTTCATACCCACGCCCATGGTCAGCTCGCCCCACTCTGCATTCAGCTTCGCCAGTGGCTCGACAAACTCTTTAAGGGCTGGATTGTCAGCTTCTGTTTTGCAGAATTTGTGGATTTCTTTGGTGAATACTTTTAGCGATTCTCCCTGGCTCATCAACACTTTGCGACCCAGTAAATCTAGGGCTTGAATACCCGTCGTACCTTCATACAAGCGGGTAATACGCGCATCGCGCACCAGTTGCTCCATACCCCACTCTTTAATGAAGCCATGACCGCCATAAATCTGGACGCCTTCATTGGTGCTTTCAAAACCGACTTCGGTTAAGAAGGCTTTAACAATAGGCGTTAGCAAGCCAAGCAGCGTTTCGGCGTGATCACGCTCTTCACCCGGCTCGCCATGTTCAACCACATCGAGCATTTGCGCGGTGTATAGCACCAGCATCCGTCCGCCTTCAGCAAAGGCTTTCTGTGTCAGCAGCATACGGCGAACATCGGGGTGGACAATAATCGGATCGGCCGGCTTTTCAGGCGCCTGCTTGCCCGACAAACCACGCATCTGTAAACGATCACGAGCGTAGCTCAAGGAGTTCTGGAAGCTGGCCTCAATCAATCCAAGCCCTTGAATACCTACCCCAAGACGCGCAGCGTTCATCATGGTGAACATGCAGGCCAACCCTTTATTGGGGGGCCCTACCAAGTAACCGGTTGCGCCATCGAAGTTCATCACACAGGTGGCATTACCATGAATGCCCATCTTATGTTCGAGCGAACCACAGGTGACTCCGTTACGCTCACCTACATTACCTTGAGCGTCGGGCAAGAACTTAGGCACTACAAATAGCGAAATACCTTTGGAACCTTCAGGCGCACCGGGCAGCTTTGCCAGCACCAAATGAACGATATTTTCAGCCAGGTTATGCTCGCCGGCCGAGATAAAGATTTTGGTACCGGTAATGGCGTAGGCGTCGCCTTCAGCGGGCACTGCCCGGGTCTTGATCAAACCCAGGTCGGTACCACAGTGGGGTTCAGTCAGGCACATAGTGCCCGTCCAAACGCCTTCTACTAATTTTGTTAAGTAGGTCGCTTTTGCTCATCAGTACCGTGATGGCGCAGTGCATCGGCAGCACCGTGGGAAAGCCCTGGATACATGCCCCATGCCAAGTTAGTGGCGCAGATCATTTCTGAAAGCAGCATCGCCAATGAAGGCGGGAGGCCCTGGCCACCATGGGCAGGATCGGCGGCCAGGCTTGGCCAGCCGCCTTCTACGTACTGCTGGTAGGCCTCTTTAAAACCATTAGGCGCCTTGACCTCGCCCCCTTCCAGCAGACAGCCCTCTTCATCACCGCTCTGATTAATCGGTAGCAGCACGTCACGGGCGAAACGTGCGCCCTCTTCCAAGATAGCGCTGACCACGTCTGGCGATGCATCTTCACCACTGGGTAGACGCGCGTAGTGAGCGGGGTAATCGAGCATTTCGTCCATGACGAAACGCATATCACGAATGGGGGCCTGATAACTGGGCATCACACTTCTCCTGAAATAAGGGGCTTGGAAGCCAATCAAGTGATTTTGACAGAAGGCTTTCAAACACATGTTTGAAAACTAGCGCGAGCACTCCTCAGAGTCAAGCGAGCGTTTGAATTTAGCCTTAAAACACCCTAGAACTTTGGTCGCCTACGGCGTAACTCATTAACACCAATAATAAAAAAACTCGCCAGCCAAAAGCCGACGAGTCTCGCCGTTTCCCTTTCGCTCACTTGCCATTTATTACTGCATGCGAATACCGCCATCCAAGCGAATGACCTCACCGTTAAGCATTGGGTTGGTGATAATTTGCTCGGCCAATCGAGCGAACTCATCCGGTTTACCCAACCGCTTAGGAAAAGGTACCGCCGCTGCCAGGGCCTGGGCCGCTTCATCGGGAATTTCGCTCATCATCGGCGTTTCAAATACACCTGGAGCGATGGCCATGACACGAATAGCATGCCGCGACAACTCCCGCGCCGCGGGCAAGCTCATGCCAACCACACCCGCCTTGGAAGCACTGTAAGCACACTGCCCCACCTGTCCATCAAAAGCAGCGATGGAAGCGGTATTAATAATTACCCCACGCTCACCACTCTCATTAGGCACGTTCTTAGCCATCGCGGCAGCCGCAAGGCGCATAACGTTAAAGGTGCCGACCAGGTTGATATTGATCGTTTTGGCGTAGCTGTCTAAATCCGCCGGATTCCCTTCACGATCCACTAGCTTGGCCACGCTAACGACGCCAGCACAGTGAACCATCCCCGAAAGCCCACGCTCACCCCCCAGCGCTACCGCTGCTTCAACTGCCTGCTGCATTTGTTCGGCTGAAGTAATGTCTGCCAGGCACGCTTGAGCCTGCCCCCAACTGCTGAGCATGGATTTTGACACTATCGTTTAGGTCGCATAAAACGACGCGAGCACCTGCAGCGACTAACCGTTCAGCGGTTGCCGCTCCTAGCCCCGAAGCGGCACCGGTAATTAAAAACGTACTCTCCTTAACCTGCATAACCGTATTCCCTGTGGTTGTTATGGATGGCTGTTCTGTTTACTTGGCTGTCTTGGCTTCATCTATCGCCTGGGCACGCAATTTGAAGCGCTGGATCTTGCCGCTGGGGGTTTTAGGCAGTTCATCGACAAACTCAATAATGCGCGGGAAAGCGTGGGTTGATAGTCGCTCACGTACACGTTGCTTGATTTCATCTGCAAGCTCATCACTTGCCTCATAGCCTTCGCGCAGTACGATATACGACTTAATCACTTCGCCGCGAATCTCATCGGGCTGCCCGACCGCCGCCGACTCAGCGACCGCAGGGTGCGTCATCACGCTGTTTTCGACATCCGTTGGCCCCACGCGATAACCCGCCGTGGTAATAATGTCGTCGTCGCGACCAGCAAACTGGAAGGTGCCGTCTTCATTGCGGATAACCACGTCGCCGGTCAGGTAATAGCCCGCTACAAAGGGTTCTTCTCTTGCCAGGTGTAGCCCTGAAAGAAGTGCGCCGGAGAGTTCTTGATATCGACAGCCAGGACACCGGGCTCCCCGGCGGGCAGCTCTTTATACTCCGCGTCCAAAATCGCCAGGCGATAACCCGGCATCGGCACACCCATTGCGCCCACATGCTTGAGATGGTCAAGGGCATGGTGATTATTACAGGTCATGCCGGTTTCGGTCTGGCCGTAGTGATCCATGACCGGACAGCCCAGCGACTTCTCCACCCAGGTCACTACTTCAGTATTGAGAGGCTCGCCCGCCGAGCTCGCCGCACGTAGCTCTAGCGTTTCATGGGCGTCATCAAATAGCCCTGACGCTTTCATTAGCCGGTAAGCGGTCGGCGCTGCGGCAAAATTAGTAATGCGGTGACGCTTCATAAACGCCAACGCCCCTTCAGCGCTAAACCCTGCCTCGCAAAAATGCGTCGTCACACCAAGCAGCAAAGGCCCGGCAATCGCATAGTAAAGACCGTAAGCCCAGCCGGGGTCGGCCATATTCCAGAAGCGATCATCGTCACGCAGGTCAATGGCCAGCTCCATATAGATCGCAAAAGCCGTCATCCCCGCCAGCGGCACGGCAACGCCTTTCGGCTTGCCCACGGTGCCAGAGGTGAACATTTGCAGAAACGGCGCTTCAGGGGAAAGCCTTGGCGGCTTGCCGCTCATTGACGTATGCGTCAACGCTGCTTGCCAATCATGATCGTCAACATGTTCGCTGGTCGCACCACCTACGGCCAGAACCGGCGGACACTGGGTGAGGCCATCAAATTTATAGCGATTGGCGTGATCGGTAATCACTAGTTTGGTATCCGCCCGCCCCAATCGATAGTCCACCGCATCAGGGCCAAAGGCGGTAAACAGCGGCTGATAAACAGCGCCAATACGCCAGGTGGCGAGTACTGCAATCAATAACTGCGGTGACCGCGGCAACATACAGGCAATGCGGTCACCTTGACTCAACCCTTGGGACTGAAACCATCCCGCTAACTTGGCGCTCTGCTCATCCAGCTCGGCGTAGGTCAGGGTGTGCACTGTACCTTCGGTGTCTTCTTGAACCAGCGCCAGCACATCGCCACGCCCGGCGCGCACATGACGCCCGCAACAGGCCTCAAAGGCGCTCAGTTGACCATCCTGGTGATCATCCAGACGGGCAGTAACACTATCGACGGAAAAGGTACCGAGGTAGTGGTGATAATCAGGCAGTGATTGTGATGTCGCTGTCATAATGGCTCTCTTGTGTTATTGGAAATGAGCTCGGAGTGAGAATAAGCGCAAGCAGTGTGTTATATTTATCCGTTGACGTTAACGTAAGCTACAAGATAATAGCAACGCTAAAAGTAAACGACGCAGAGAGCAAGCATAGATATAAGTTGTAGCGTTAGACGATGGTCGAGGCTGTCAGTATCAAGGCGTCAGACAGCATTGGGCATAATCATGGCGACCAGTTCGTCAGCGAGTTCATCAGGCGACCGGGGGCCGCTGGGATCGTACCAACGCACCGTCCAGTTCAGCGCCCCCAGCACAAAGCGCGAGACAAGAAAGCGGTCACCATGGATCAAGCCTGCTTCCAAAGCATCATCAATAACGGCAACCCACAGCGCCTCATAAGCATCGCGCAAGTGGCTCAAATGAGCACTAGCCGTCGGGTCGAGTCGACGCCACTCAAAGAGTGCCACCACATGGGCATTGCGGTCGGTAAACAGGGTTTCGAGATGGGCGCGTGCCATGGCGCGCAACCGCGCTTCAGGATCGGCGGCACACTGATCCAGTGCCTTACGCGCAATCATCAACGCATTTTGTGTGCCCTCTTCAATGACCGCGGCGAGGATTTCCTGCTTATCTTTAAAATGGTGAAACAAGCTACCGGACTTAATACCCATTTCCTGCGCCAGCATACGCACCGTCGTGCGGTCAAAGCCCTCTTGGACAAATAGCTGCGCAGCGAGGCGCGTCAATTCCTTGCGACGGGGGGATGCATTCATTACATTCATGTCATTTACACTAGCGCTTGCTTGGTTACTCTGGAGAGAACCACAGCACTGCCTACGGGTCAACGTATCAACTACCACTTGGCATGATAATCACAATAATCCTGAAGGAGATTGGCCATGAGCAACCCAACCGATGTTGTATTTCTCGCTGCTAAACGCACCCCAATGGGCGGCATGATGGGCAGCCTTGCGAGCATGACAGCCCCGCAGCTTGGCGCGGTCGCCATCAAAGCGGCCATTGAAGAAGCAGGAATTGACCCAGCCCTAATCACCGAAGGCATTATGGGCTGTGTACTGCCCGCCGGTGTGAAGCAGGGCCCTGCCCGCCAGGCCATGCGCCAGGCGGGCATTCCGGATGCCAATGGCGCCACTACGATTAACAAGCTGTGCGGCTCGGGAATGAAGGCCACGATGTTTGCCCACGACTTAATCAAAGCGGGCAGTGGCGATATTTTGCTGGCGGGTGGCATGGAGTCCATGTCTAACGCCCCTCATGTGCTTACCAAGGCACGCGGCGGCTACCGGTTAGGCCACGGTGAGCTGAAAGACCATATGTTCTTGGATGGGCTGGAAGATGCCGAAACGGGCAAACTAATGGGTGTGTTTGCCCAGGATGTGGCGACCCAGCGTGGCTACACTCGGGAACGTCTGGATGATTTTGCCATTGCCTCCCTAGAGCGTGCCATGGCCGCCACCAACGCGGGCCACCTAAACGCCGAGATGGCACCGGTAATGGTCTCCTCTCGCCAGGGCGAAACCCTGGTCGAGCACGACGAGCAACCATTCCAAGCCAAGCTCGACAAAATCCGTCAGCTGCGCCCCGCTTTTGCCAAAGACGGTACGATTACCGCTGCCAACGCCAGCTCAATTTCCGACGGCGCTTCGGCACTTATCCTGGCGAGTCAGCAAGCAGCGGATCAGCACGGTATTAAGCCGTTGGCTCGTATGCTGGGTCACACCACTCACTCGCAACACCCTAGCGAGTTCACCATTGCTCCGGTGGGTGCGATTGAAAAGCTAATGAAGAAGTTAGCCTGGGGCGTCAATGACGTCGACCTATTCGAGATTAACGAAGCCTTTGCGGTGGTCACCTTGATGGCTATGGATGATTTAGGCCTGCCCCACGACAAGGTGAATGTGTTTGGCGGCGCCTGCGCCCAAGGCCACCCGATTGGGTCTACCGGCTCGCGTATTATTGCCACACTGATTCATGCCCTGCGCACTAAAGGCGGCAAGCGCGGTATTGCCAGCTTATGCATAGGCGGCGGTGAAGCAACGGCAGTGGCCGTGGAGTTAATCGACTAATCGCGGTGTGTAAACATAGACCTTCTTTGGCAGTCGCCCTGGCACTCTCACCGAGCCAGGGCACTTAACCACACTGCGGCAAACAGCCAGCCAAGCCCCAGCATGGGGATAGACCAACGATGAAACTCCATCAACATCCCCGGCTGGCGCGCCAATCGCAGCGCGATTAAATTAGCCATTGAGCCCATCACTAAACCAAAACCACCCACGCTGACTCCCCACGCAAGCGGCTGCCACTCACTCTGCTGGGCTAGCAGCAGCGTCGCGGGCACGTTGGATACCACCTGTGAAAGCAACACACCAACACTGGTATCGCCACCTGGCCACTGCTGCATCGTGCCAATCGCCTCCTGCACGACGCTCAGTTCACCGATCATGCTTAAATTTATGAACATGAGGACAAACACGACCAACAGCAGCCAGTCGATGCTGAATACCGCCCGTCGGGCAACGACCAACATCACCAGCAGAACGCCTGCCATTGCCTGGGCCGCCCAGCCCATTTCGACGGCAAACAAAAACACTGGATAGCCGATTAGCGCTGCCCATAATGGTTTCTGCAAACGCTCACTGGGCACGTTCACCACTGCTTCCAACCGTATAAACGCTTTAGGAAATGCCAAGGGGACGAGTAGCAACAGCAGTACCATCAAGCCCACGCCTAGCGGCAGCATGGCTAACAGAAACTCACCAAAGCTAACGCCTGAGCGCTGCCATAAATAGAGATTTTGTGGATTACCTATCGGACTCAGTGACGACCCTGCATTCACCGCCAGCGCCTCAAATACAATCAAACGCCCTATCGGTAGCGTCGCCACCCCAGCCAGACTAAGCGTCAGCGGCACTACTATAAACAGCGCCACATCGTTGGTAACGACGGCTGAGAGCAGCCCTGAAAACATGACCAGCCCCACCGCAAGGCGACGCTCGCCAGGCAGGTGGGCTAATAACCGCCGCCCCCAGAAGGCTAAGTAGCCGCTCAGCTCTAACGCCCTGCTAAGCACCATCAGCCCCGTCAACACGGCCAGGGTTGCCCAGTGAACCCGATCAGTCATCTCCCACAGCGACTGAGGCTTCAGCCAACACAAAACGACCCATATACCACTCATGAAGAGCAGCATAGGGTCGTTTAGAAAACGCTGAAAAAATAAACTGACGGGAGCCAGTGCCCTCTTTGTTACCAACACGCTACATGATGCTCAGAGAAAATCGCATGATAGCGTTGTAAACCGATGAGTAAAGCTAAATCTCCTAATCCAGAACGCTAAGCGGAAGCCAATAAACTCGCTTGGCGACGGGATTGCTCATGGCCATCAGGCAAAGGGGCGTCTTGATGGCTAAGCTGCTCCCATTCGGGGTAGTCGGCGTCCTTCCCGTTGGCATTCTGTCGGCCTGCTTCACTTGCCTCCTCGACAACACTAAATTGGCCGGCGTATTCACGCATTTGCAAAGCTTCCTGGGACAACACCTCTGCGCTCTGGGCGGCCTGGTTGACTAACCGCATGGTGTCCTGGGTAGTGGTATCGATCTGGGCAACCGCTAGGTTGACCTCTTCAATGCCTCGCCGCTGCTCCTCGGACGCATGAGTGATTTGCGTCATCAGCGTATCCACATTACTTGCTGCCTGCATAATGGCCCGCGTATGTTCACCAGCCTGTTGCGATAGCACGCTACCCTGCTGGACACTTGCACTCGATGCTTCGATACGGCTTCGAATCTCGCTGGCGGCAGTAGCACTGCGGGTAGCCAATGCACGCACTTCATTAGCGACCACCGCAAATCCACGCCCGTGCTCTCCAGCACGCGCCGCTTCAACCGAGGCATTGAGCGCTAGAATATTGGTTTGGAAAGCAATGCTTTCAATCATGCGAATGATGCTTTGAATCTCTTCGGAGTGGCTATTTATCGCCTCCATGGTAGCGATAAACTGGCTAATCACCTCATCGCCCTGCCGCGCCTTGTGGGACACGTCCGCCGTTGACTGGTTAACGTGGGCCGCGCTTTCAGCATTCTGATTCACCGTAGCCGTGAGCTGTTCCAAGCTCGCCGCCATTTGCTGCAAGGCCGAGACTTGCGTGTCGGTTTGGCTCGCTAACAGCTGGTTCTGCTCTGTCATATCCTGACTATTGCTATATACCTGCTGACTACTTGCATTGAGCCGATTAACCGTGGCCGTCAGCGAGTGCTGCATCTTATCCAGCTCACTAAATAGCTGACCAATTTCGTTATTTGAGTGCGCGGTTACTGGCGCCGACAGGTCACCATTAGCAATGCGCTGGAAGTGCCCAGTGATTTTCTTCAACGGGCGGAGCACGTTTTACGCACGCCCCATACCACTACCGCCACTACCAGCAACGCAGTGCCCAGAGCCGCAATCACGCCACAAAAAGTAGCGATGAAACCTGCTCAAAGCGTATAAGCAAATTGTTACCCCGCTGGGTGGAAGCACTAAAAAAGCCTCGGCGCTCTCTACAAAGTGCTGGCTACTATCATCCACCCGCGACTCGCCCGAGAAAAACCCGGAGATATCGCGCTCTTCAAGCATCATCATTTGAAGGTTGAGATTATTGTTAACGAACGACTGAAAAGTCGACGCTAACTGATCGACCAGCGCTTGCTGATCGGCCTCAAAATCACTCGCTGTAAATTGAGAGAAATTCTCAGACGCCGAGTCAAGCAACCGCTGTGCTTCTTCTATCAAAGGGTCAGGCCGATCAAATGAAGGGGTACGGATTAATTCCGCCGCACGGTTCATCTGTATACGCGCACGCAATAGCTGAGAGTAGGCGCTATCCAGATTGCTAATTTGCGCCATATCCCTTTCATGCAGCGACGTGAAGGCCTCACGACCAAAATGATTGGCGAACAGACCCAGCGCGCCAATAACGACGACCAAGCCACTAAAGGCTACCAGTACCAGCGTCCAGCTCGCTTTAACGCTTAAGTTATTAATCCATTTCATCTCGACCCGCCCCTTTCAGTAAGATTAATCAGATGTGTGGAGGGGCAGCCAGAGCTGAAGGCGCCGACGAATCTCCAATAACGCCTGCTCATAAGCATCTGCCTTGCCAATCAGACGAGGGTCTCGAATATCCCAGAACAGGACTTCGGCGGCCTTCCCCTGCCAATCACGGCAGGCTTGCTGGGCCTTATCACACAGCACAATGACAAAATCGAAAGTTTCGCTTTCAAATTCGTCCAACGCCTTACTGCGTAGACCATCGGTAGGCAGGCCCTGCTTGCGCAACACTTCAAGTGTCAATGCATGGGGCTCATCGGGTTCAGAACCCGCGCTATACGCTTCAAAGCGATCAGCTGCCATATGGCGAAGCAGCGCTTCACCCATCAGAGACCGTGCAGAGTTAGCATTGCAGAGGAACAACACGCGGCGCTTCGTCATAAATAAACAGCCTCTTATGTAGTTAGTGGCTGCCACTCTACGCCCGCTTCATGACGGCAATATTGCAAACAGACAGTAGCGCTAGAAATATACGAAAAACATATATGATAAGGTCAGCAACCTAATATGACTAGAAACGGGTAAGCCGAGATGACCTCACCAACTGACTTTTCCCACCTAAATGATTTACCCAACATAGATGCGGAACTCTTTACCCCTCCCAGCAGCGAGCGGTTGGGCATCCCGCAAGGCGCTACACACGCGCCGAAAATATTGCTGCTGTATGGCTCCCTGCGTGAACGCTCTTTCAGCCGTTTAGCGGTGGAGGAAGCCGCACGCTTGCTCAATGCCATGGGCGCAGAAACGCGCATCTTTGACCCCAGAGGGCTGCCATTACCGGATAGTGAAGAGGCCAGTCACCCCAAAGTCGACGAACTACGCACACTAGCCCACTGGGCCGAAGGCATGGTGTGGTGCTCCCCGGAACGCCACGGCGCCATGACCGGCATTATGAAAGCGCAGATTGACTGGATCCCGCTTGCATTGGGTGGCGTGCGTCCGACCCAGGGCAAGACATTGGCCGTGATGCAGGTATGCGGCGGCTCGCAGTCCTTCAACACCGTCAACCAACTGCGTATTCTGGGCCGCTGGATGCGCATGCTGACAATTCCCAATCAATCCTCCGTGCCCAAAGCCTTTATGGAATTTGATGATAACGACCGCATGAAAGCCTCCCCTTTCTACGACCGTATCGTCGATGTCATGGAAGAACTGGTGAAATTCACGCTGCTGGTGCGTGACCGCAGCGAACTGCTTACGGATCGTTACTCGGAGCGTAAAGAGAGCGCTGAAGAAGTATCAAAACGGGTTAATCAACGCGCTATCTAATTAGGAGCTTCACATGTCAGCACTGCAAGATAACGCATCGCCCTCCACTGCCGAAGGCATGGGAGCCTTTGAACGCTACCTCTCACTATGGGTAGCCCTTGCCATTGTGGTAGGCATTTTAGTCGGGCAATTCATCCCAGCGGTACCGGAAACGCTGTCCCGCTTTGAAGTGGCGCAGGTGTCGATACCCGTGGCGATACTCATCTGGGCGATGATATTCCCCATGATGGCGCAAATTGACTTTACCTCCTTATTAGGTGTCCGGCGCCAGCCAAAGGGTTGATCATCACCACCTCCGTTAACTGGTTGATCAAACCCTTCACTATGTTCGCCATCTCCTGGCTATTTCTGATGGTGATCTTTCGGCCATTTATTCCCGCCGAGTTAGCCAGTCAGTATCTAGCAGGAGCGATTCTGCTCGGCGCAGCGCCGTGTACCGCCATGGTGTTTGTGTGGAGCTACCTGACCCGTGGCGATGCCGCCTACACCCTGGTGCAAGTCGCTCTCAACGACCTGATCATGCTGTTTGCCTTTGCGCCCATTGTGGTCTTCCTACTGGGAATCTCCAATATTCAAGTGCCCTGGGACACCGTCGCCCTGTCCGTGGTGCTGTATATTGTGATTCCTCTGGCAGCGGGTTATATCACCCGGCAGACCCTGATCAAAAAGCGCGGCGCCGAGTGGTACGACAACGTGTTTATGAAGCGCGTTGGCCCGATCACCCCGATTGGCTTGATCATTACCCTGGTGCTGCTGTTTGCCTTCCAGGGCGAGGTCATTCTCAATAATCCGTTGCATATCGTGCTGATCGCGATACCGCTGGTTATTCAGACGTTTCTGATCTTCTTTATTGCCTATGGCTGGGCGAAAGCCTGGAAGTTGCCGCACAATATTGCCGCCCCGGGGGCGATGATTGGTGCGAGCAATTTCTTTGAGCTGGCCGTCGCGGCAGCGATTGCGCTATTTGGCTTACAGTCAGGTGCAGCACTGGCCACTGTGGTGGGCGTTTTGGTCGAAGTACCGCTAATGCTGGCGCTGGTAAGAATTGCCAATAAAACCCGCCACCATTTTCCTGCCGCAAACAGCTAAGCGCTTAATGAGGACACCATGCCCGTCACTATTTACCACAATCCCAACTGCGGTACGTCGCGTAACACCCTGGCAATGATCAAAGCCTCAGGCGAAGCGCCGGAGGTGATCCATTATCTGGAAACACCGCCCAGCCGGGAAGAGTTGGAAAAGCTGTTGGCGATGATGCAGATCTCACCCAGGGGACTACTACGTCGCAAAGGTACTCCCTATGACGAACTTAAATTGGATGCTCCTTTATTGAGCGACGATCAACTTATCGACGCCATGATGGCCCACCCGATTCTGATTAATCGCCCTATTGTGGTGACCAATAAGGGCACACGCCTGTGCCGCCCTTCCGAGCAGGTATTAGCGCTTTTGGAAAAACCTATCAAACACTTCACCAAAGAAGATGGTGAAACCATTTACTATCCAGCGCAGTAATGTCGTCACCATGATAAGGGGTGCGCAATGGATAATGTGATTGATATAAGCAGCAACGCATTAGACTTCATCAAACAACTAGGTGGCATCGTCACTGTTCGGCTTTCCCCCAAGTATGGTTGCTGTGGAGGACGCGCCAATATTGCCGTCGCCGAGGCGAGCACACCCGCGAACCCTGCGCTTTACCAACGCCATTGTGATGAAGATATAACCCTATTTATTGCACAAGAGCTTGCCTACCAAGGGCTGCGTGTTGACGTCGAAGGATTTTGGAAATTACGCCATCTGTATGTGGATGGCTCACCCCGCCACCGCGGCACACGGATAAACAGCAGCGCTGAGCACGCCGCCAGCATCATTCCCACACTCTATAGGCCAGTTTGATATATCGTTTCTACACGTGTAAGTGGGAATTTAAACGTGAGCGCTGTCGATGGCTTGCTTCAAATCGGTCAGCAGATCATCAGCATTCTCAATACCGACCGATAAGCGCAGTAAATCCAGCGGAACCGGTGTGTCAGGACCTTCTATACTTGCACGGTGCTCAATCAAACTTTCTACACCGCCCAATGAGGTAGCACGGCACCAGAGCTGAGTTTTAGCGGCAACAGCTATAGCCGCTTTTTCTCCCCCGGCCAAACGAATAGACAACATACCGCCGAAACCACTCTTCATCTGCTTTTTAGCCACGTCGTGACCGGCAAAGCTTTTAAGACCTGGATATAACACTTCAATTACCTGCGGATGCTGCTCCAGCTGTTCAGCAATATATAGCGCACTTTGACAGCTTTCTCGCACCCTTAAAAACAAGGTTCGCATTCCCCGTAGTAACTGTGCAGCGTCTTGTCCTGGAACCGCCCCCGATTGCGCGCGAACGGCAACCAGGCGTTGCCAGAAGGCATTATCTTCACGCGCAGCCAATACGCCGGAAATGACATCAGAGTGGCCATTAAGGTATTTGGTGGCCGAATGCATAACAATATCAGCGCCGAGGTTTAATGGTTTTGTCAGCAGCGGCGTAGCAACAGTGGAGTCGACCGCTAGCATGGCACCGCATGCTTTCGCTAAATTGGCTACTGCTGCAATATCAGTAATTGTCCAAAGCGGGTTACCTGGTGTTTCCAACCAAATAAGAGTGGGTGTTTTTCATCAATGGCGACACGTAATTCGTCCAAGTTTGTGGTGTCCACGAAACGAACATTCAACCCGGCATCGACACCAAAGGTCTGCAGCCATTTCCGCAAAGCCCAATACATCACTTTAGGAGCAATGACAGAATCACCGGGCTTTAAGGCTTGAAAAACGGTCGTTGCAGCCGCAATACCAGAGGCAAATAAACGGGCATCAACAGCATTTTCCAACTCTGCCAAAAGTCTTTCTGCAGGTCGATAAGTTGGGTTGTCAGCTCGGGAGTAAACACGCCCACTGCGGTATTGATTATCTTCATCACGCAAATAGGTCGTTGATGTATATACCGGTGGGATGATTGCTCCATTTTCATGCTCAGGATGGCTACCGCCCTGAGCAAGGAGTGATTGCGGCGAAAAGAATGTTTTGTCATATAAATTCTCGGCAAATTAATTTTAATGAGAAATATAGCTCATATAAGAAAGCAATCAAATTCACAATAATCAAAAGGGGTAAATTACGCCGCCTACATATGGATAGCCTACCCTGCAACCTAGGCACACGAATACACACTAGTGCCAAACACGCCGCCAGCATCAACACAGTGGTCAGCCATAGCGCCCCGGCACCATTATGCTCTATCAATAAGCCAAACAGCAGCGGCGCGCAGGCTTGCGCGGCCCTTGCAGGGGCGATAATCAAGCCCTGGCGCTGACCAAACCCTTTGGGCCAAACAGCGCCAGCGGCAGAGTACCGGAGGCAATCGTCATCATGCCATTGCCCGCCCCATGCAGTAGCGCAAAGCCCGCAGCGGGCATACCCACGGTGGCTAGTAGTGCCGCACCTAGAGGGTGGAGCGTGGTGGCCACACGTGCGGCAACAAGCGGATGCAAGTGACGCAGCAGCGCAAATTCCCCACCCTAGCGGCCACTTGCGCTGGGCCAACCAGCGCCGCCGCTGCAACGGCAACTGAAAGCGACACGCCGGTTTCCTGAAGAAGCCTGGGCAGATGAGCCGCCATCGCCGTTGAGACAAACCAGCCCGCAGCAAACACATAGGCTAATAAAATCATCGCAAGGCGGGGCGTTCTGGCGGCGGTGCCGATTTATCGTCATCTTGCTGAGCCGCACTATCACCGGCTTTGGGCAGGTGAGCATTTAGCGGTAGACCTATCACTACATGCAGGATGGCCCAGACGCCGCAGGCGGCTCGCCAGCCTAACTCATTTTCCAACAAGGCCGTTAGTGGCCAACCGATAGTGCTGGCAAACCCTGCCAGTAGCGTCACACCGGTAATGGAAGCGCGGGCGCCGCGACCTAAAAGCCGCCCGAGGGTAGCAAAGGCGGCGTCGTATAGCCCCATCGCCATGCCCACACCGGTAATCAGCCAGGCAAACATTAGGCTTAACAAACCTTGGGACAGCGCCATGATGATCAGGCCAAGTGCCAAGACAGCGTTGGACGCCATCAGCACCCCTCGCCCGCCTTGCTGGTCAATTAGGCGCCCCACGCTGGGCCCTAGCATAGCGGTTAGCAGCAAAGACGCTGAGAATGCCGCGAATACCCAACTTGGCGATATCCCCAGCTCGCGAGCCATAGGCACCGCCAGATAGCGGGTAAGTAGTAACTAGAGGCCCAGGCAAGCGTTTGC
This sequence comes from Vreelandella olivaria, assembly GCA_004295565.1. GTDB lineage: Bacteria > Pseudomonadota > Gammaproteobacteria > Pseudomonadales > Halomonadaceae > Vreelandella > Vreelandella olivaria. Next base: position 2,937,307 of record AP019416.1, read on the forward strand.
GCGCTGCCTAAGGTGAGCGTTAAGCCCAGCCTGGGCGTTGAGCGGATCATGCGACTTGTCTAGGCAACGCCAGGGCCATTAACGCACTGGAAGCCACCAAGGCCGCGGACACCCACAGGCAGGCGCTAAGCCCGTAGGCCATATACAGCCAACCCGACAGCAGTGTGCCCACTAAACGCCCCATGGCGTTGGCCATATAGTAGAAGCCGACATCCATGGAAACGCCGTCGGCGCGAGCGTAATGCACGATCAAATAGCTGTGCCAGCTGGAGTTAATCGCGAACAGCACCCCAAAGGCGAGCAGTCCGACGACCAACCAGCCCACTTGTGCCAAGGGCAGCATCGCCAACACAATCGCCAGCACCGCAAGCGCTGCCGCCCAACCAGCAGTCAGCGCCCGGGCATCCCTCGTATCAGCCGGGTTAATTTAGGCGCCTGGGTTTGCACTCCACCGTAGCCGATCACCCACACCGCCAGCAGTCCACCCACAGTCCAGTGAGTCCAGCCGTGCTGGTCGTATAAAAACACCGGCAGCGCTACCACAAACCACACATCCCGCGCCGAAAACAGACAAAACCGCGCCGCGGAGAGCACGTTAATTGCACGGGATTTCGAGAAGATTTCGGAGAACTTGGGTTTAACTTTCTGGCGGCCTAAATCCGCCTTTAGCCGCAACAGTGATAGCAGCAACACGCCGCCCAGCATCACTGCCATCACCAACACTGCGGCCTGGAAGCCAATCAACGTTAGCAGCAGCCCACCGACAAAAAGCCCAGCCCCTTTAGCGCATTTTTAGAGCCGGTCAGCATCGCTATCCAGCGGTAGAGGGAGCTATTGGCATTGGCGCTCTCCTTGGGCACCAGCACCTTAACGGCGCTTTTGCGCTCATTTTGTTGAGGTCTTTGGCGATCCCTGAAAGCGCTTGAGCGGCCATTACCCAGGCAACGGTCAGCAGGCTCGCGGGCACCATCAACATGGCGAGCGCTATAATTTGTAGCCCAAGCCCTACATTCATGGTGCGGTTGAGGCCCAGTCGCGCGCCCAACCAGCCACCTACCAGGTTAGTCACCACACCAAAGGCTTCGTAAAACAGAAACAGCATGGCGATTTCTAATGGCGAGTAGCCCAACTGGTGGAAGTGCATCACCACCAGCATGCGCAACGCACCGTCGGTGACCGTAAACGCCCAGTAGTTGCCGGTAATCAGCATGTATTGACGCACCTCGAAAGGTAGCGCCTTCACCCGTGCGAGCATAGATTCAGCCACGACCCACCTGCTCACGCCCGACCTTCAGGGCCAGCTCGGCAGTACGGTTGGCATAGCCCCACTCATTGTCGTACCAGGCGTAGAGTTTCAGCTGGGTGCCATTGACCACCATGGTGGAGAGCGCATCGATAATCGAGCTGCGCGGGTCAGTGCGGTAATCGATCGACACCAGCGGGCGCTCTTCATAGCCTAAAATACCCGCAAGCTCGCCATCAGCGGCGGCTTTTAGCGCCTGATTAACCTCTTCGACACTCACTTCATGCTCAAGCTCAAATACCATATCGGTAAGCGAAGCATTCGCCAGGGGTACACGAATCGCATGACCGTTTAGCTTGCCTTCCAGTTCCGGGAAAATCGCGGTGATGGCTTTTGCCGAGCCCGTTGTGGTGGGAATTAAGCTCATACCGCAGGCACGGGAACGACGCAGGTCTTTATGCGGTGCGTCGAGTATCGTTTGGGTATTGGTGATGTCATGTACCGTGGTCATGGAACCGTGGCGGATACCAAAGGTTTCCTGGATCACTTTAACCACTGGCGCCAAACAGTTAGTGGTACAGCTAGCGGCAGTGACAATCCGGTGCTGAGCGGAATCGTAGAGATGGTCGTTTACCCCCACCACCACGTTAAGCACACCCGGGTCTTTTACTGGCGCACTGACCACTACCCGCCCTACCCCTTGATCAAGGTAGGCCTGCAGCTTCTCAGTGGTTTTCATTTTTCCCGAGCACTCGATCACTACATCGCAGTCTGACCAGTCGCTATCGGCAATGGCTTTATTGGCGCTGAAGGCGATGGATTGGTCATCGATAACGATAGCGTTATCCGTTGCCTCAATGCCCTTCCCCGGTGACCAGTGCCCGTGCACCGAATCAAACTCCAGCAGATGGGCAAAGGTGGCCGCATCGCCGCCGGGGTCATTGATACGCGCCAGTTCCACGTCACCTGCGGCCACCTTTACCCACAGGCTGCGCAGTGCCAAGCGCCCAATACGTCCAAAACCGTTGATGCCGATACGTAATGCCACGGGAGCCTCCTGAGCTAACTGTTCTAAGCCATTTATTACGGGAAAGCATAACGGCTACATACGCTAAAACATATATTAATGGGCAAAAAGCTGACTAGCCAACAGGCCCACCCTTGATGGTGGGCCTGTTGGTTACGCGTTAATTAACCGTAACGGCCAGAGATATAGTCTTCGGTCTTCTTCTGGGCCGGGGTTGAGAACATCACTTTAGTGTCGTTGTACTCAATGATTTCCCCAGGTGGAAAAACGCCGTGTAGTCCGCCACTCGCGCCGCCTGTTGCATATTATGGGTGACGGTAATGATGGTGAACTTCTCTTTCAGCTTGTCCATCAAGTCTTCGATGGTGGCTGTTGAGATCGGATCAAGCGCTGAGGTGGGCTCATCCATCAAAATGACATCAGGCTGAACCGCAATAGCGCGGGCAATACACAGCCGTTGCTGCTGACCACCCGATAGCGAGGTGCCTGGCTCATGCAGCTTGTCTTTCACTTCGTTCCAGAGCCCGGCATCGCGCAGTGCCTTTTCAACCAGTTCTTCCTGCTCGGCTTTACGGCTCACCAAATCATGCATACGCGGTGCATAAGCGATGTTTTCAAAGATCGATTTAGGAAACGGATTCGGCTTTTGGAATACCATGCCCACCCGACGGCGCAAGGCCACTTCGTCCATTTTGGGCGCGTTAACGTCTAATCCGTCCATCTCGACCAAACCTTCAACACGTACGCTAGGTATCAGATCATTCATACGGTTCAAACAGCGTAGAAAGGTCGATTTACCGCACCCCGAAGGCCCGATGAGCGCCGTCACATTTTTCTGGAACAGATCAATGTTAAGGTTATTCAACGCCTGGTTTTTGCCATACCAAAGATTCAAATCGCGAATCCGGAAACTCAGATCGTGGCACGCCGCTTCATTTCGGGTATATGGTTGCCCAACCGCAGGGGTCTGCTGGCCATTCATTACAGGTGCTTGGCTATTCATAGTAATGTCCTCTATAACGCACTGGCCTACCAGCGACGCTCAAATTTCTTACGCATCACAACGGCAAAGGCGTTGAGTGAGATGAGTATGGTGAGTAGCACCAGAATACCGCCGGCGGTTTTTTCTACGAACGCCTGTTCAGGCTCACCGGCCCAGGTGAATATTTGCGCTGGCATTACCGTTGCCGCGTTAGTAAATGAAACGCCGACATCAGGGATAAAGGCCACCATCCCCACGATGATCAAGGGCGCTGTTTCGCCCATCGCTTGCGCCAGCCCGATAATAGAGCCGGTCATAATACCCGGCATTGCCAAGGGGAGAACGTGGTCGCGAACCACTTGCCAGCGCGAACAGCCCACCCCGAAGCCCGCATGGCGAATGGATTCAGGCACACTGCGCAAGGCGGTACGCGTCGAGATAATAATCACGGGAAGCGTCATTAGCGCCAGCGTCATGCCGCCCACCAATGGGGACGAACGCGGCACCCCGAAAAAGTTAATAAAGATCGCAAGACCCAGCAGACCAAATAGAATCGACGGAATGGCCGCCAGATTATTGATGTTAATTTCAATAATCTGGGTTAAGCGGTTATCTGGAGCAAACTCCTCCAGGTACACTGCTGTCATGACGCCGATGGGGAAGGATATCGCCAGGGTAACGATCATGGTCATAATGGTGCCAACCACTGCCGATAAAATGCCCGCATTCTCGGCGATTTTTGAATCGCCCGATCCAAAGAAAGTGGTATTAAAGCGTAAATCGACCTGACCCGCGTCAACCCGTTCGTCAATGGCTTCCTGCTCCTCTTCGCTCAAGCGATGCCTGTGCCCCTTTAAATATTGGTCGACCTGACTATTTGCCAGTACCCATTGCGCCTTACTGGTACCAATCATCTCAGGATTATTACGCAGCTCTAACGGGATCGTACGCACCACTGTACGGCTAATTAACGGCAGAAGCTCTTCGTCAAATGCTTGCCGCCCATCGGTTTCTGCTTCTTCGGTGTAGTTTATTTCGGTCTGAATATACGCCTGTTGGAAAGCGGGAAGCCCCTTATTCAGCATATCGGCAAAAATAGCACCAGAAAAGACCGGCGAGACCTAATGACCCCATGGTGATCCATTTCAGACGGGCAGACTTCCGGTGGCGCCGCTTAAGCTGCTGGCTGATTTCGTCAAAGAGTGGCTCATCGAAACAGTTCCTCAGCGTTACAGGTTATTGACGCGATATTTTTCACGGAAACGGCGGATCATCAGGACTGACACCAAGTTAAGAGCCAAGGTCACCACGAACAGCACTAACCCAAGCGCAAAGGCAGATAGCGTTTCAGCACTTGCAAACTCCTGGTCTCCCGTTAAGGCCGCTACAATACGAACGGTCACCGTGGTCATATCTTCCAGCGGGTTAGCCGTCAAGTTGGGGCGCATGCCGGCGGCCATAACCACAATCATGGTTTCCCCATGGCACGAGACATACCCAACAGCGAAGCGGAAATAATCCCCGGCATTGCGGCAGGCACCACTACATCGCGAATCGTCTCACCTTTAGTCATCCCCAGGGCTAACGAGCCCTGGCGCATGCTGTCCGGCACTGCGTTGATCACATCGTCGGAAAGTGAAGAGATAAAGGGAATAATCATGATGCCCATCACAATGCCGGGGGCGAGCGCATTGTTATATGACGCATCCAGCCCAAAAAGCCGGCGATATTAACGATAATCGGTGCGACCGTAATCGCGGCAAAAAGCCATAAACCACGGTCGGAATACCTGCCAATACTTCGAGTACTGGCTTTGCAACGGTACGTACATTGCGCGGGGCAAATTCAGACATGTAAATCGCCGACAGCAAACCTATGGGTACTGCCACCAACATGGCAATGCCGGTAATCATAAAGGTACCGGCAAATAGCGGCACCGAGCCAAATTCAGCGCCGCCCCATCACCTCGCCCGGCTGCGGCTAGAAAGCTTGCCCCAGGGTTCCAGGTGGTGCCGGTTATAAACTCCCAGAAGCTGTGCATTTGAAAAAGCGCAGCGCCTCGGAAATAATCGAAATCAGAATGCCAAAGGTCGTCAAAATGGAAATTAACGCGGCACTGGCCAAAATCAGGCGGATGACCCGTTCGATAGCCTGGCGGGCGTGAAAATCGGGCTTAACTTGATTAAGACTTAGCAGTAGGCCTACGGCAGCCACCACTAAACTCGCTGCCAGTAAATAGAGCGTGGGTATATCAGCACCCAGCAACAGCAGTACAAAAGCCCCCAGCGCGCTTACCAATAAAGCTGGCCCAGCGGTTGAGAGCACGGTAAACCAAGCATATTGATCTGGCTGAGCAAACATCGCCGTACCCGCGCTACGTAAACGCGTGGCTTTTGAACGGCCAGCAAAAAAAGCCAGCAGCCCCAGCAGCAATAACGCACCACAAAAATCAGAAGAAGCTGGTTGGTCTGCATCGCATCTCTCTCACGTCGTCACCGGTTAAGAAGCTTATCAACAATAACGGGTCGGCAGCTTGCGCTGCCGACCACCTTACATCCGACCTACCAACTTACTTAAGAACGTCTGCTGTCATTGCAGTGCGGTCTGCAACAGCCTGACGCCACTCTTCGCGCTCGTCTTCCGGCAGCACGATCAAACCGATATCGCGCAGGTAGCCGTCATCGCCAATCATCATTTCGCTCATAAACATGTCGACGTAGTCATACATCGGCGGCACTTCTTCAGCGTGCTGGTTCTTGACGTAGAACCACAGTGAGCGTGCTACCGGGTAATCACCCGAGCTAATGGCTTCGGCTTCCGGCGCTACGCCATCAATAGTGGCGGCGTTCAGGGTATCGGTATTCTCTTCCAGGAACGAGTAGCCGAAGATACCAAAGGCTTTAGTGTCTTCAGTCAAGCGCTGAACGATCAGGTTGTCATTTTCACCGGCGTCGATATACACACCGTCAGAGCGGATATCGGTGTAGGCCTCTTCGTACTCGTCCATCTCTTCAGAAGCGCTTTCCATAACAAGCTCTTCAAAAGCGTCGCGGGTACCTGAGGTGGTCGGGGGATATAGATAGAGATTTCACGATCCGGCAGCGATGAGTCGATCTCGCTCCAGTTGGTGTAGGGGTTTTCAACCAGTTCGCCATCCACGGGTACCATGGCAGCGACGGCCATGAAGATCTGCTCACGAGTTAGATCAAAAACATCGTTGCTGTTTGACTGGCCAAGTACGATACCGTCAGAACCGATTTTAGCCTCGGTGATATCGGTAACGCCGTTCTCTTCACAACGCTCGAATTCAGAGACCTTCATGCGACGAGAAGCGTTAGTAATGTCAGGCGTGCCTTCGCCAACACCATTACAGAACAGACGCAAACCGCCGCCGGAGCCTGTTGATTCGATAACAGGCGTTGGGTTACCAGTGGTGGCACCGAACTCTTCCGTTACGTAGCTGGCGAACGGGTAAACGGTACTGGAGCCTACGATACGGATTTGATCACGGGCTTGAGCAACACCGGCAACGCTCATTACTGCAGCCGCGATAACGGTGGTTTTTAGAATACGGTTCATGCGAAATACTCCTGTTCATGTAGGGATCTGGCCTTCGCAAGGCATACCTTGCACTGGTTCCATGACAACTTCATGACAGCGAGCAAAACGCAGAAAAATTTTCGTTACATAGACGCAACCAGGCCTTACATCACCACAAAAGGCCTAGCGCTGCGAGGGAGCATAACGCCAGCGAGGCACCTTGCAGCAGTCGCCGGTCTAAACGATGGGCGACGGTATCTGCCAAGGCGTTACCTATTAATACTGCAGGCAGGAAGGTCAGCGCGATCTGGAAATGCCAAAGCTGAACCTGACCAGCCAAAGCGAGAGTGATTAAAGTTAACAGAGAGGTCAAAATGAAAAAGGCGGCTAGGTTGCCGCGCACACGATCGGCGGGTAAACCGTGCATCAGCAACACGATGGGCGGGCCTCCAATTGCCGCAACGGTGCCAAAAATGCCAGAGAGCACCCCTGCGCCAAACAGCGTTATGCGGTTGACCGGCAATTGAAAGCGGCACAAAGTAACCAGTACCGCAAACAGGACGATGACCGCGATCAGCTTTTCCAACACCACCATCGGCGCAGCGAGCAGTAGCCAGATGCCCAGCGCATTGCCGGAAGGCGCCCCACTAACGCCATGCCAATGGCATCCAGGCGCACCTCGTGCCAATAGTGACGCACCATCATCAGCGAGACGGTAAAGCCAAACAGCACTAGAATGACCGGCACCAGGCGAGGCTCTAGCATCAACAGTAGCGGTGCGCCGATAATGGCCAAACCAAAGCCAGTGGCGCGCTGCACAAAAGCACCCATTAGCAGTACGGCGGAGCAAGCTAACCAAGTGCTCATTGGCATATTGACCCACGCCAGCACGCTATCCATTCAACTTATCCATTCAAGCTATCCATACGCCCTGTCCATACGCCCTATTCATTTGAAAACTATTCAGCAGCAGGTGCTTTAGTTAGTTTGCGCACACCGATATTGCCTAGCAACGCAGCGCCCAGCATGGTGAGTACCATGGGCCAAAGATGCTCTACCTCGAACAGACCTACCATCACTCCCGCGAACGCGCCGCAAGTAAACTGAATGCCCCCAGCAGCGCTGTGGCCGTAGCACTGATATGGCCAAAATGATCCAGTAACGACGAGATCGCGTTGGGCGTGATCAGCCCGATCATACCGGTAAACAGCATAACCAGCGGCACCACAATTGCTAGCGTCGCAATATCCAGGGCGGTGGCCGCGACTAACCCTAGCGCCGCTATCAGCTGTATAAGCAAACCCAAACGCAAATTCTGCTGGGGCGTGCGCTTGCGGAGCAGGTAAATATTGACCCGGTTAGAGAGTGCAATCACCACCACGTTGACCCCGAACACCAGCGGATAGGTGCTTGGCGAAAGGCCAAAATAGTCAAGATAGAGAAATGGTGAAGCGGTTACGAACGCAAACAGGCCCGCAAAGGAGGCCGCTACCGCACAGATATAGCCCATACCTTCACGGTGTTTAAGCACGCTGGCGTAGTTGCGGATGACTTGCCGCGGAGAAGCCGCAGGTAGCGACATATCGCGGGTTTCCGGTAACCGCGTTCCTAACAACCAGAGTAAAAAAGCCTGCGTAAATGGCCAAGAACACAAAAATCAGCCACCAGCCGGCAATATGCAGCAGTAAACTTCCCACCGCTGGTGCCACCAGCGGCGCCAGCATCATAATCATCGCCATGGTGGACATCACTTTGGCGGCTTCTCGCCCGCTAAAGCAGTCGCGCACAATCGCCGCTGAGTTGACCACGCACGCCCCGCCTCCCAGCGCCTGGATAAAACGCCAAGCCAGCAGTGTGGGCAAGCTATCCGCCAGGGTAATGGCCAGGCTTGCCAGCATGAACACCACCAGACCGCCCAGCAGCACAGGCTTTCTGCCCACGCGATCCGAGAGCGGCCCAAAGCAGAGCTGGCCCAACGCAAAGCCAAACAAAAATACGCTAATGGAGAGTTCAGTACGGTGGATACTGGCGCCGATACTTTCGGCAATGATACCCATGGCAGGCAGATAGGCGTCGATAGCAAGGGCGCCAGCGCCGTATTGGCGGCAACCAACAGCGCTACCCGGCGAGGATTAAGATCCATGGGTCTCCTTAAGGCGATGATATACGCACTGAAATAGATAGGCCGCTAATCATAGCCGATTTTAAGGCACTTGTCGGGGGTGAGCGCTATCTATCTGCGGCCCTTGGCAATAGCCCTTGGAGATGGCCAGGGGCTTATCGAGGTAAAGAGAGTTTAGTGGTGCGTGGTGGCATCTTGCGACTCAAGCATCTCAACCAGTGGCTGAAACTGCTCTCGGTTATGCTCGTTCATATGCATCAAAATGCGGTGGGCTTCCAGGATGCGGCCGCGTAGGCCCTCTTCGTCTGCCGGCTCCTGGGGCAGCTCTTCAAGCTCGTTGTTGAGTGTGGTTGCCTGTTGCAGCGGCGCTTCCATCAAGGTGAAAAAGCGCGCAAACCCCATCACGTCCAACATCTGCCGCACGTCAGGATTATCGACAATAATCGTCGGCGGCTGCTCCAAGCGCCCTTTACTGCCATCGCGACCTTGGCCAGAAAGCCAAGCGCCGTCGAATCCACGTTGGTGGCTTCACGCAGGTCAATCAGTACGGCACGCAACCCCGGCGTCTCGGCGAGACGCTGGGCTTGAGTATCCAGTGTGGCGCAGAGCGTCAAACGCACATCGCCGCATAGTTTTAGAACAAAAACACCAGAATCGAACGCCGCTTTAATGCGGCCCTCTTCAATCAGCATGACCAAATCCGCTCACCATCATGATTGTTAGATCATCGGGTAAAGCATCGCGCTCTTGGTTGGCATCAAACTCTGCATCCTCTTCGGCAAGAAGTGCATTCGTTTCTGCTAGCCGGTCGCGCAACTGCTCAAGCGTTACACTCTCGCTTACTAATTGCTCAAGCTCCTTGAGCCGCGTGTCGAGTGTCTTACCCGGCAAGCATTCCAATACTCCGTCTGAACAGAGCCATAGCCGAAATTTATTCGGCAATGCACAACTCAGCGAAGGATACTCCACATCGGGGAAAAGGCCTACCGGCATTCCCTCTCCTTCTAAACGGCGTAGCTCTCCTCTGCTGCCAACAGGGGCATGGGAAGCTGCGCGCCGAGCGAATAGTGAAGAGTATGCGCCTCGTGGTCAATAACACCGACAAATAAGGTGGCATGTTTGCCTATGTCGGTGCCCTGCAATTCGCGGTTCATCGCCTTTAACCAATCAGGTGGCAGATTTTCCGGGTGCTGGCCGTCCCACTCACCCAGCCAGCGGTTGCATAAATATTTGAGCAGAACGGTCACAAACGCCGACGAGGCGCCATGCCCCGATACATCGGCGAAATAGAAGGCGCTGTAACGCTCGTTATAGCGTTGATAATCCAGGAAATCACCGGACAAATAGAGCGAAGGGGCAAATACGTAGTCGTAATACACCCCGTTAATCACCTTGGGGCGCAGCGGTAACAAACGCCGCTGGATATGGCCCCCGCTCTGCTGATCCATCCGCAATAGCGCCAGATGGGTCTCCAGACTCTCATTTAACTCCGCCAGCCGCGCATGATCCCGCTCACGCTCCAGTGCCAAATCGTTAAGCTCAATGGCCTTACGGATCATGCGCCGCAACAACTCGGCGTGACGCAGTGGATGAACGATATAGTCCACCAGCCCAACATCGACCGCCTTGATCAAATCAGCGTCCTGCCGCGAGTCGCTGACTACCAGCGTCGGCAGGCGGTGCGTTAACTGTGACCACTGCTGCCGGGGTACCGCTCGGGCATGGGCAACGATCAGCGCCGTGCCAGCGGGTAGATTATTGATATCCTCAGCGGCAAACACCCACATACCGTCGCAGGTAATCGCCTCCGCCAGCGCATCGCGTTCACGACCGGGTTCGTCGATCACCGCGATCAACTGCTTAGAATGATCCATCATAAGCCTCAATCGGTGACTTCATCGCCACCAAAGTCGCTATCATCCTGGTCACTGTTGTCAAAGCCAGCGTCGTCAAAATCGCTGTCATCAAATTCGAAGGTTTCGCTGGCAAGGGGTCATCGCCCAACTCTCCATCGCTTACCTCAAATTGGCGGCTCTGTAAGTAAGCATCACGAATAAAGCGGTAGCGATCACCACGAATTAACGCTTCCTGGTCAAGCAAACCCGCCCGAATATCGATCACATTTAGCGCGGTAAGGCTCAGTCGAACGGCGTCGTCGTCTACGTAATACAACGGATACGACGTCATATCAGCAGGTAAACCGGTGGTGTCCCGCAGCGTGCTGGGGCCCAACAAAGGCAGCACCAAATAGCGGGAATCTTGCCAGCCCCACACGGCCAGTGTTTGGCCGAAATCTTCTTTATCCGCCGTAATTTCCATTAGAGTGGCATAATCTAACAACCCACCAATGCCTACCGTAGAGTTAATCAAAAACCGCGATGTGGCGAGGCCTGCATTTGCTGGCTTGCCCTGCAGCAGGCTATTCAGCGCGGTACGCACCTCACCTAAGTTGGAGAAAAAATTACCCACCCCTGTCTCCACTGGATCTGGAGTAACGGTGCGATAACCTTTTGCCACCGGCTTGAGCGCATAGCGATCCAGCACGTCGTTAAACGCAAATACCTTGCGGTTAAAGCCCTCCCAAGGATCTTCGGGAGCAGCTTTTTCCGCCATTTGCGTGCTGGCACAACCACCATTGCGAGTAACGTCACCAGCAGTAGCGGCAACCCTTTGCTGCGCAGCGAGCGCGCAGGTTTCACGTTATTAAACCACTGCCACATGACATTTTCCTTTTCCAATTGCCTAGCACTTTTACGTACATCTACAAACGACGGATAACCACACTGCCCGCACTGTAGCCCGCCCCGAAGGAGCAGATCACACCAATATCACCCTCTACAAGCTCGTCATGGTGAAGGTGAAAGGCGATGACAGAACCCGCTGAACTGGTATTGGCGTAACGATCCAAAATGATCGGCGCCTGTGTTTCACTCGGGTCATAGCCCAATACTTTGCGGGCAATCAAGTCGTTCATATGCCGGTTAGCCTGGTGTAACCACATACGTTTAAGATCACTACCGGTTAACTCCAGGGAGGCCAGGTGATCGGTGATCAATTTAGCCACCATTGGGCAAACTTCTCTAAACACCCGCCGCCCTTCCTGCACAAACAGTTTATCCAACGCCAGTGGATCGCTGTCCGTTACGCGGTTAAGAAAGCCTGCGTTATTGCGGATCGCGTTGGAAAACTGGGTGACCAGGCGTGTGCCAAGAACTTCAAACTGCTCACTGGCTACCGCAACGGCGCTATTTTCCAGTACTACTGCTGTGCAAGCATCGCCGAAAATGAAGTGGCTGTCACGGTCTCGGAAGTTGAGATGCGCCGAGCAGATTTCCGGATTGACCACCAGAGCGCGCTTAACACTGCCGGAGGCTATGGCGTTGGCAGCCGTTTCAATGGCAAAGGTCGCTGAACTACAGGCGACATTCATATCAAACCCATAGCCGCTTGTACCCAGGGCCTGCTGCACTTCCACCGCCACGGCAGGGTAGGCACGCTCCAGGTTTGAGCAGGCGACAATGACCAGTTCAATGTCAGTTGCGTCCACCTGAGCGGCGGCCAGCGCCTGCCGCGCAGCAGCGGTTGCCATCTCGCACTGGATAGAGGGTTCGTCGTTGCCCCGCTGCGGCAGTTTAGGCCGCATACGCTGTGGGTCAAGGATTCCAGACGCATCGAGCACGTAGCGGCTCTTAATTCCGGAGGCTTTTTCGATAAATTCACTGCTGGAATGCGCCAGCGGTTCGCGCTCACCACGCTGAATCGCATCGGCATACTGCGCATTTTCAGCGTCTACCCAAGCATTAAATGCTGCCACCAGGGCCGCATTATCAATGGCGTGTTCCGGTGTATAGAGCCCTGTACCGGTTATCACCACATGTGTCATGCCAATCTCCTCTAAGCGGCTTGCCGACGTGACCGGCCATCAATGTAGCGTGCAACTTACGGCGAACCATCACGTTACTGTGTGCGTAAAATAGCGGTTTTTCCAGCAACTTTTTTCAACCCCTAGCTAAACGCTAGTGATCTCTTGCCAGCGTTTTTCCAGTCGTTTTACCGACACCATCATGCTCGTCCCCAACTGCTGCGCAAATAGCGACACTCTCAACTCTTGCAACCACCAGCCAAAAGCGACCAGTTCCGGGTCTTCCACCCGTCCGCGCCGCTCGCTTTCACGGCGGGCATCGAAGCGGGCCTCTAATGACTGGACATCCTGCATCATCATTTGATCACGACCACGTTCACGGGCGGCTTTTTCAAGCCGAATCAGCGCCGCTTCGGTGTAGCGGGGGTATTCGTCCAGCCAGGCGCCAGCATCGCGAATAAAGCCGGGATACACCAAGCGCTGCATCTGCGCGCTAACATCGCTGTACACCAGCGCCAGGGCAAAATTGAGTTTCCCTTTGAGCACTTTACTGACCGCTAAATGGCCTTGTAATGCGGCCTCTACTCGAATCAGGAGGGCTTTTGCTTCGTCTACCAGCAGGCCCTGAGTAGCATCTAGGCGCTGGTTAAACTCCTCTTCCGAGCGCGGCAAGGGGTGCTGAGCCACTACCTGGGTAAACACCGCCAGCAGCAGGTCATCAATCAAAGCTTGCTTACTGCCTACTTTTGCAAACAGCAGTGCGCACTTCTCGACACCCGGCAGTTGCTTAATCGCTTTAACCTGTTCGGGCCGTTTGGCAATGCCCAGCCGGGCGATGCCCTCCTGGTGGGCGGCATCCGCTTTTGCCGGGTGATCAAACAGCGCTACCTTGAACTCGTTGGCGTCAGTTGCAACCAATGCAGGATACGCCTCTACGCGAATGCCTGCCTGGGTGGTGACCCGTGAGGCAGGCAGCGGCTCTTTGGGTAGTCCGGCAACCGCGGGCTCATGGCTAACCTGTTCGGCCAGCGCCTGGGCCCCTGCGCTGGCGGCTGCTTCAAAGCGCTGCTCCAAGGCGCGCAGATCGCGCCCTGGCCCAGGGTTTCCCCGCGTGATCGACCACGCGAATATTCATGATCAGATGCGGTTCGAGCAGATCCAGGCGCCAGTCGTCGGGATGCACACGTGTCGATGTCCGGCGGCGAATGAACTCACCCAAGGCTTCGGTTAACGGGCGCTGATCGGGCACCAGGGTTTCCAACGCCGCATCCACCCAATCAGGTATTGGTACCACCTGACGGCGAATGCTTTTAGGTAACGATTTTAGCAGCGCGATACACTTTTCACGCAGCAGCCCCGGCACCAGCCACTCCAGGGCATGCACCGGCAGTTGGGGCAGCATGGCGGCGGGAACGGTCAGGGTAACACCATCATCCTCGGCTTCAGGGTCAAAGTGGTAGCTGACCGGATAGGCCACGCCCGCCAGAATCAAATGATCCGGATACTGCGCCTGGGTGACGTCGTCAGCATCCCGCGCCTTAAGCGAATCAATATCGAAGTGGAGTAATTGCGGGTCTTGCTGCTCGGCCTGTTTGCGCCAGTGCTCAAAGCCTTTGCCGTTAACGATCTCTGCCGGAATCCGCTGGTCGTAAAAATCATACAGGGTGTCTTCATCGACCAGAATGTCCCGCCGCCGAGCACGATCTTCCAGCGCTTCCACTTCATCGATCAGCGCGCGGTTATGGGCAAAGAAGGCACCTTTGGTGTGAAACTCCCCTTCCACCAGCGCACGACGAATAAACAGCTCCCGGGATTCCTGGGGAGCGATTGGCCCGTAGTGCACCCGGCGTCGCGCCACAATCGGTAGGCCAAACAGCGTTACCTGCTCAAAGGCCACGACCTGAGCGCGTTTCATTTCCCAGTGAGGTTCGCTGTAGCTGCGCTTAACCAAATGCTGCGCCTGGGGTTCGATCCACTGGGGGTCGATTTTGGCCACGGTGCGGGCAAACAGTTTGGAGGTTTCTACCATCTCGAACGCCATGATCCACTTGGGCGACTTCTTGGCTAACCCTGAACCGGGATGGATCATAAACTTGCGGTTGCGGGCACCCAGGTACTCGCGGTTTTCCACCAGCGTGCCCAGGTTGGAGAGCAGCCCCGAAAGTAGCGCCTGATGCACCTTGCCCGAGGTTTTACGTCGCGCTTGGCGCGCCTGCTCTTCGCTCTCGTCTTCGTTGCGGGGCGGCGGCGCGGGCACGTCGATATCCATATCGCGCAGCAGCTGGCGCAACTGGCGGAAGGTGTCGTGCCATTCGCGCATACGCAGGTAGTTGATGTAGTGCTCGCGGCACCAGCGGCGCAGCTGATTACCTGAAAGCGCCTCACGGGCATTCTCAATGCCGTGCCAGAGGTTGAGCAAGGCGACAAAGTCGGAATCCGGGTCGTGCCAGCGCTGGTGTGCTTGGTCGGCGGCTTGGCGCTTGTCCGCCGGGCGGTCGCGGGGATCTTGGATGGCTAGCGCCGAGACGACGATCAGCACATCGCGCAGGCTGCCGACTTCGGCACCCGCCAGCACCATGCGCGCCAGGCGCGGGTCAATCGGCAGCCGTGCCAGCTTACGACCCAGCGGAGAAAGGCGCTGTTTGTCGTCCACCGCGCCCAGCTCGAACAGTAGCCGAAAGCCGTCCTTAACAAAGCGGCTATCCGGCGGATCGACGAACGGGAAGGCCTCGATATCGCCAAGCTTGAGCCCCAGCATCGACAAAATCACGGACGCTAAATTGGTGCGCTGGATTTCGGGATCGGTAAAGCCGGGCCGGAGAGAAAATCCTCTTCGCTGTAGAGGCGAATACACACGCCTTCGGCGATCCGCCCACAGCGCCCTTTACGCTGGTTGGCGCTGGCCTGGCTAACTGCTTCTACCGGCAGGCGCTGGATTTTGGAGCGGTAGCTATAGCGGCTGATACGTACGAGGCCCGGGTCGATCACATAGCGAATACCGGGTACGGTCAGCGAGGTTTCCGCGACGTTGGTGGCCAACACAATGCGCCGACCGCGGTGCGGCGCAAACACACGGTTCTGCTCTTCGTTGGAGAGTCTCGCGTAAAGCGGCAGAATTTCGGTACCTTTCAGCTCCGCACGGCGAAGGGTATCGGCGGTTTCGCGAATCTCGCGCTCACCGGGTAGAAATACCAGCACATCCCGTGGGCCGTGTAGCCAGCCCTTCTCCCGCTCGATCGCTTCAATCTCTTCCACCGCGTGGAGAATGCCCTCTTGCAGCGTGCGGTCTTCTTCATCGTCCTCGTCGCGTACCAGCGGCCGGTAGTGCACCTCAACGGGATAGGTGCGCCCGGTGACTTCCACCACCGGTGCAGGCGTCTTGGCGGTGCCGAAGTGCTTGGCAAAGCGCTCCACGTCGATAGTCGCCGAGGTAATGATGACTTTTAGATCGGGCCGCTTGGGAAGCAGGCGTTTGAGATAGCCGAGCAGAAAGTCGATATTCAGGCTGCGCTCGTGGGCTTCATCAATAATGATCGTGTCGTAGCGCAGCAGCAGCGGGTCATGCTGGGTTTCGGCCAGCAAAATCCCGTCGGTCATTAGTTTGACCAGGGTCGTCGGGCTGCTCTGGTCGGTAAAGCGCACTTGGTAGCCCACCTGCTCGCCGAGAGAGACTTCCAGCTCTTCCGCCAGGCGACTGGCAACGCTGCGGGCAGCCAAGCGACGCGGTTGGGTGTGGCCAATTAAGCCACGGCGGCCCCGGCCCAGTTCCAAACACATTTTAGGCAACTGGGTGGTTTTACCAGAGCCGGTCTCCCCGCCACCACCACCACCTGATGATCGCGGATGGCGTTAATGATATCTTCCCGCCGTTCGACCACCGGCAGTTCCGGCGGGTAGTTGAGGGCGACCTGTTGGTTTTCACGTTGGCTGAGCTGCTGCTGGGCGCGACTAAGCTCGCGCTGCACTTCCTCCAGACCACGGCTAATCGGCTTGTTATCACGTAGGCGACGGTTTAAACCGGCCAGCCGCCGCTCCAGCCGCTCTGCATCGCGCAGCATCACATCGCCCGCGGCCTGTTTCAGCGAGGCAAGACGTTGGCTATCGGTGGGGGCTGGGGATGTGTCGGTGGTCACGATTGAGTCGGCTTCCATTCGCTTGGGCATTTAACAAGAGATATTAATAACAGATATAAACAATCAACCCGCTCAATTGAGCGGGTCGTATAGTGTAACGCCTTCAGCTCGGCGACGCCTAACCACAGTGCTTGTTGCGGTAGAGCAGTACGAGGGCAGGCTTCCGCGAGGGCGCTGTGAACCCGTCCGTGGGCGCTACTTTCGCCGTCCCTGGGCGAAAGACCCTCGCTTCAACCTGCCCTCGCCCTCTGACCAAACATTTGTATCTGATTACGTTTTTGAGGGTTCTTCGTCACGCAGCTGACGGCGGAGCACTTTACCCACGTTGGTTTTGGGCAGTTCATCACGGAACTCGATGATCTTGGGCACCTTATAGCCAGTGAGCTCTTTTTTGCACCAATCGCGTAGCGTTTTCTCATCTAGCTGGTCATTTTTACTGACCACGAACAGTTTGATGGCTTCTCCGGCATTTTCATCCGGCACACCGACCGCCGCAGACTCAAGCACATCCGGGTGGGCCGCCACAACATCTTCAACTTCATTGGGGTACACATTGAAGCCGGAGACCAGGATCATATCTTTTTGCGATCAACGATGCGAATGTAGCCATCATCCTGTAGCACCGCGATGTCGCCGGTGTGGAACCAGCCATCCTCATCAATGGCGTCGCGGGTTTCGTCTTCGCGCTGCCAGTAGCCTTTCATCACCTGCGGCCCTTGCACGCAGAGTTCTCCCGGCTCGCCCAGTGCCACGTCATTACCGTCGCCATCGACGACTTTTACCGCGGTGCCCGCCACGGGCTTACCGATAGTGCCCAGTTGGATCGCATCGGTGGGATTAAAACTAACGATGGGCGACGTTTCGGTCAGCCCATACCCCTCAGCGATCGGGCAACCGGTAGTGGTTTCCCAGCGCTGCGCCGCTGCTTTGGTCAGCGCCATACCACCGGAAATCGTCAGCTTCAATTTGGAAAAATCGAGCTGCTTGAAATCGTCGCGATTACATAGCGCATTAAACAGCGTATTGAGGCCGATAAAAGCGCTAAAGGGCAGCCCCTTGAGCTCTTTGACAAAACCATCCAGGTCGCGAGGGTTGGTGATCAGCAGCGAGTGGTTGCCGGTTTCCATCAAAAACAGACAGTTAACCGTAAAGGTGTAAATGTGATAAACCGGAAGCGGTGCGATAACCAGCTCTTCGCCATCGGTCAGATGAGGCCCAATCGCTTCACGCGCTTGCAGCATATTGGCGATGAGGTTGCGATGGGTCAGCATTGCCCCCTTTGGCATCCCCGTGGTGCCGCCGGTGTATTGAAGAGCGGCTAAATCATCTGGACTTCTTTTGACCTCGCTATGGCTTAGCGAGGCGCCTTTTAGCGCATCGCGAAAACCAATCGCATTTGGCAAAGAATAAGCAGGCACCATTTTCTTAACGTGCTTAACCACTGCGTTGATTAGCCAGCGCTTGGGAACGTCATGCAAATCGGCTAGCTGGGTGACGATAACGTGTTTGATCTCTGTTTTATCGAGCACTTTCTCCAGCTTGTCCGCCATATTGGCCAAAATCACAATGGCTTTAGCGTTGGAGTCCTTGAACTGATGGGCCATTTCCCGCTCGGTGTATAGCGGGTTGGTGTTAACCACCACCAAGCCTGCCCGTAGCGCGCCAAAAACCGCTACCGGAAACTGCAGCACATTGGGCAACTGAATGGCGATACGATCTCCGGGGACGAGGTCGGTTTCATGCTGCAGCCAAGCAGCAAACTGCGCAGAGAAGCGGTCAAGGTCAGCGAAAGTGAGCGTTTTTCCCATACAGGAAAAAGCGGGCTTGTCCTTAAAACGTGCTACTGCGTGATGAAAAACATCCGTGACTGAATCGTACTGATCCAACCCTTCAAGCGCTGGGCCACGTAAAACGGCGGCGTTGGCGTGTTCGCTCATGGGCAATCTCCGCTATTGACGTCGGCGTAAGTCACCGACCTTGTTGTTGTCGCTAGGCTTGGTCTGAAAAATTGGTTAAGAAGCACAACGATATACGACCTACAACAGGCTGTAAAACGATCGATTGAAACTTACGTTTCAACTTTAGCCCATAGTCCAAATTGTTATAGTCCAGATCGTTTATCGCTTCCTTTTTCTGCAGCTTATCTCATCCAATTTAGTAGATCGCTTCCTTATGGACAGTAACGCGCCTGAATTTCTCCATGGCGCCAGACTAATAGCTCACCCGGCACCATGCGCTGCCAAGCTTCGTTGTGCGTGAGCGGTTCAGTGGCAATCACGGAAACGATGTCGTCAGGGGTGGTATGTTCGGCAAAATTCACCGTCATCTCAGCGTCGGAGAGTTCTGCCTCGCCAAAAGGTGCGCAACGGGTAATATGCGCGAGTTTCGTGGCGCAAAACGTATACAAGTAGCCGCCATCGGAGAGCAGCATATTAAATACCCCCAACGCTCTTAGCTGCTCGCACAGCTGGTGCAAATGCTCCCAAAGCGTTGTGGGATCAGCGGGCGGAGTAGAAAAGGAGCGGCGTAGCTCCCCCATTAGCCAGCAAAAGGCGTGCTCACTATCAGTGCTGCCAACCGGGGTGTAGTGGCCCAGCGTTAGGCTCTCCCAGCCACTTAATTGGCCATTGTGAGCATAGCACCAAGGTCGCCCCACATTTCCCGGGTGAAAGGATGAGTATTAGCGAGCTTTACGCCTCCCACATTGGCTTGGCGAATGTGGCTAATCACCACATTGGACTTAATCGGGTAGTCGCAAATCAGCCGGGCGATGGGCGAATCCACAGAGGGATGGGGATCGCGAAAATCGCGGTAGCCGCCCTCTTCGTAGAAGGCGATTCCCCAGCCGTCTCGATGGGGGCCAGTGCCGCCCCCGCGGTGCAAAAAGCCCGAGAAGCTAAAGCAGATATCAGTGGGCACATTGGCGCTCATACCCAGCAGTTCACACATACGCTTTACACATATGATTCATACATACAACTCTAGACACCCAGACAGTGTTCAAACGTGGCATTAACCAATTACCGGTTCACGGCGGCGTGGTGATTCGCTCTCATCGCTGCTCTCGTCTTCCTGAACGACGTACTCATCGCTCCCAGGACGGCGCCACCACCACAGGGCAATGCCAATCAGTGCGCCTAACGTCATACCCAGCACTAGCCACATCAGCCCGCCACGAAGCGCCGCGCCGTTGTGCTCAAACAAGCCAACGGCTGCCACCATCGCCGACGGCGCCCAACCGGTATAGAATTCACCCTCTTCTATTAGCGGCAACCGGAAAGTGGCGGGTGCCCAGATCGCCCCAGCGACCATCCAGGTTAGCACCAGTCGTGGCAAGCGAGGCAGAAAAGTAAACGCAAAATAGACTGCGACAATGACTAACAGCGACAGCCCGTAATAACTCAACCACAGTAGTGGCGTTGAATTTGCAAACAGCATAATACCCCTCATATGGGTGAGCTCACCCGACGTTGATTTCCGTTATGGTACCTATCAATTTATGAAAGCACAGCAAGGCATACATTCAGGCTTACCCGCTGCACGCTATTATCGCGCTAATGACCCAAAATGGCACTGGTTGGAGAACCGCGACGACCCACAGGTAAACGCCTTTTAGAGGCCGCCAACCAGCAACAAGCCGATTGGTTTGCGCCCCTTGCCCCGCTGGAAGAAGCGCTATACCAGAGCCACTTGTCACGCCGCGAATTAGCCGTGACCAGCCTTAAGACAACGCTTGACCACTTCACGTTCTGGAACGAGACCGGCGCTGACGATGACTACCCCTGCTGGTGGCGCCACCCCAATCACCAGCCTGAACAGCACGAATGCTTTTTTTGACGTTAGAGCTCGCGCCGCCGAGCACGACTTTTACGACATGGGCGATATGGCGCTGTCATCCGACGAGCAGTGGTTGGCCTGGACAGAAGATACTCAGGGCGAGGAGCGTTTTACCCTGTGGTTGAAAGCACTGCCTAACGGGGCACCCGTGCAACTGTTAAGCGATATTGGTGCGGGGCTTTGCTGGGCAGAAGATCAAACTGACAACACAGCGACGCTGCTGTTCACCCGGTTTGACGACACTCAGCGCCCCGACAGCGTTTGGCGGCTTTCGCTTTCACTGATGGAGCCTGACGCTTCACATGCACCAGTATTGGTGCTTCGAGAAGAGATCCTGAGTTTTGGCTCGGTATTGGCAAAACGCGCTCGCGGTCGTGGCTGCTACTCGAAAGTGGCTCAAAAGACACCAGTGAAATTCACCTGCTCCCCGCCCACTCGCCAGATGCAGTGCCGACGTGTATCCAGCCGCGCCAACCGGGGGTTGAGTACAGCATTGATCACCGACCAGGCAGTTTTTATCGTCTGCATAACCAGGCTGGCGCTCACTTCCAACTCGATTTTCTGTCGGAAAACCAGCTTGGCCAGTCCCCATTAAATTGGCAAACGTTAATCGCCCACCGTGAAGAAGCCACCCTGGAAGGCGTTGATGCGTTCTCTTGGGGGCTGATGCTGGCCGAGCGTGATCACGCCCAGGCGCAAGTGCGTTTGCGGCGTTTACTTTTCGATGCCCAGCACAGCTGTACGCTGGATGAGTACCTGGCGCTGCCCGAACAACCCTGTTCGCAGATGCTGGAAGATGCGCCGCACTTTGACACACAGGTGTTGCGACTGCGCGAAGAGTCGTTTACCCAGCCGCCCAGTTGGTTCGCACTTGATCTCACCAACGGCGAGCGGACGCTGCTGAAACGGGCACCTGTTTACGGCAATTTACAGCCGGAGCAGTTAATCAGTCGCCGCCTTTGGGCTACCAGTAGCGATGGCGAGCAAGTGCCCGTATCGGTGGTGATGCGCGCCGATCTGGCAGAGCAGCCCTGCCCACACTGCTATATGGCTACGGTGCCTACGGTGACGCGCTCGACCCCTGGTTCTCGATCGCCCGGCTGGAACTGCTTGAACGCGGTGCGGCCTTTGCCGTTGCACATGTGCGCGGCGGTGGCGAACGCGGCGAACCCTGGTATTTAAACGGTAAAATGGAGCATAAGGAAAACAGTTTTAATGACTTCCTGGCCGCGCGTGAAGCACTTGTCGAACAGGGTGTCAGCGACGCTCAACGAATAGCAGCCTATGGCGCCAGCGCTGGTGGGTTGCTGGTCGGCACCTGTATTAATCGTGCGCCGGAAAAGTTTTGCGCTGCTCTGCTGGATGTACCTTTCTTAGATGTGTTTCGCACGATGCAAAACCCTGAGCTACCGCTAACCACTGCGGAGTACAGCGAGTGGGGCAATCCTGAAGAGCCAGAGGTCGCTGCACGAATAGCCGCTTACTCGCCCATGGATAATATCCAGCCCCAGGCCTACCCGGCCCTGTGGATTGAGGGCAGTTGGTTTGATACCCGGGTCAGCTACTGGGAACCCGCCAAGTTTTATGCCCAGGTGGCACAACAGCAGCAGGGGTCAGCGCCCATTTTGATGCGTACCGATATGAGCAGTGGCCACGGCGGCGCGTCCGGCCGCTTCAAAGCCTGGCGTGATACCGCACGGCAAGATGCGTTTATTCTTTGGGCGCTGGGCCTGAGCGCGAAAACGCTGCCAACCGCTTAACGTCCAAGCCCAGATTAAAGTGCCCATCCGCCTGCTGTGCTATGCCAATCACAGCAGGTTTTGGAAAAAGCCGCGCCAGTTAATATAAAAACAGCATTAAATACAGAAGACTTCCCTCTAGCGTTGATGATAAGCCCTGGTGACTTAGTGGTTTCTAAAGGTACCTTATTGTGTCTGGGTGTAAGCCCCTCTTGATCGGATATGCGAATAAGAACTAATGGAAGTCAATAATCGCGAATTGGCCCTTCAAACTGGTCTGCTTTTGTTGCTGGTGTCCACCATTGTGATTGGTGCAGGCGGCTTTTGTTGGGCTTTTTCCTGACGTTAATCAGCCGCAATTGCTCGCTCTGCTACCGGACAGTGCGCTGGTGATTCTGTTATGTGGGTTAGGGCTCAGCGCCGTAATGGCTGGCTTTGAAGGTTTTCGTAAAGTCACCTCCATCGCACTGGCTGCGGTTGCCAGCTATACGCTGATACACAACGGCCTAGACCCTTCATCTCACGCTGCCTCCTTGCTGAGTGGGCATCCACGCTTGCCACAAGCCGCCCCCATACTGCTTATGGCAGCATTTTGCCTCTGGGCAGGCCCTCAAGGACGTTGGCAGCGCCATATTTGGCAACTCGGTGGACTTTTTTTATTAGCGGTTGGCTGCATTACATTAGCCGCCCATCATGGATGGCCCGTACCCACCTGGCTACCCCGTGCCAGCGCGTTGATTCCTGGCCTGATCGGCTCTCTATTTGGCATCGCCATGGTGATGGTGAGCCTGCATGTTCCTCATTTAAAGACATCCTTAAGCAGTGCTGCTGTATTGGCGGGTATCCTGGGCGTTAGCCTGAGTATGAGCGGCTGGTTTGTCGTCAGTTGGAACCAGCATGAAGATATGCGGCAAAGTGCTCAGCACCACCTGGAAGGTATCGCGGTCAATATTGACCAGATGCTGGCGTCGCGAGCGGTAGTGATAGAACGCTTAACAGAAAGGTGGCGTCAGGTATTTGCAGACCCCCTATCGCGAAGCCGAGAGGTCGAACGCTACTGGACAGATTATCCAAGCCTATTAGCCATTGGCTACTTCAATCCTACGGCCAATGACATATGGCGCCGTGCTCGCCATAGCAGTGCTCTACTTTGGCTCGATGGCCAGTTGGGTAGCTTAGCGACATTGACTTGGCTTAATCAGCAGCGAGGTGACATACAGTGGTCGTTTCCTGACTATGAACGTCCCACGCTTGCGCTGCTCTCCGTTAAGCAGCCAGGGCGCCCCTATCAACTCGTAGCCGCCATCGATATAGCGTTACTGATTGAGCGGGAAACCAGTGTCGTCAATGGCGCTTTTGCGTTGCATATAACCCATACCAACGGCTACCTCATTAATGAGGGGGAATGGCCTGCAGCCCGCCGCTGCCATCGCGCCGCCAACGAAAGTTCTCGCCGAGCACACGGCGGTGTTGCCAGGAGGGGCGATCATTAAGTTGGCACTTACTGAACTCCCCAACCCACCGGTCAAACTAGCCCATTTTATAGCGGCTGGCGTGGGGCTTTCCGGTCTGCTGCTCACTTATCAGTTGGTTTTCAGCCTTGCATTGATATCTGCCCGAGCGCAGCGCTCGCACGAACTTACGAAAGCTAAAGAGACCTTGCAGGATAGCGAACAGCGGTTTCGCTCGCTGTTTACTCAAAACCCCGATGCCGTATTTTCCCTCGACTTGAGCGGCTATCATTTAAGCGTCAATCAATCAGTCCTTACCCTACTCGAAATTAATACAGCACAGATTATTGGTCGTCATTGGAAAGACATAGTCGCCCATGAACACCACCCCATCGTGGATGCTGCCTTTCAGAAAGCGTTAACGGGAATGGCTCAGCGTTTTGACTTGGAGGTTATCAGCCAGCAGGGTAGCGCACGCCAACTGGACATCTCGTTTTTGCCCACCGTCGTCCAGGATAAAGTGGTGGGCGTCTACGGTATCGCCAAGGAGATGACGGCGCTGCGCCAAAAGAGTCTCAGCTACGTATTTATCAACGCAGCCTGGAAGCCAGTAGCAACGGCATTTTAATTTGTGAGGCTCAGCAAACGGATTATCCCATTATTTATGTAAACTCTGCCTTTACCGACATGACAGGCTACGCGCTTGAAGAAGTAAAAGGGCGCAGCTGCCGTTTTTTACAGGGCCCCGATACCGACCCACAGCAGATTACTGAAATACAGCGCGCGCTTGAACAGCACCACGATATCACCTTGACCCTTCGCAATTATCGCAAAAATGGCCAAGCCTTCTGGAACAATCTATTCCTCTCACCGGTACGTGGCCCTGACGGACAAGTAACGCACTTTGTCGGCAGTATCAATGATATCTCTGAGCGCCGGGATCATGAGAACGCACTTGCTTTCCATGCCACCCACGATGTATTGACCGGCCTTGGCAACCGCGCCCTGTTTGAAGATCATTTGCGCCATGACGTCGAACTTGCCCGGCGCCATGAGCAGCAACTAGCGGTACTATTTATTGATTTGGATGAGTTCAAGCCCATCAACGATACGCTGGGGCATGGCATTGGCGATCAAGTGCTTATCAACGTCGCCCGCCGGCTTGAACAGGCGATTCGACCTTCCGACACTTTGTGCCGTTTCGGAGGAGATGAGTTTGTGTTGCTACTACCGGATCTGGATAGCCCTCAGCAGGCAGAAGAAATTGCCGAGCGTCTGCTTGAAGCCCTTTCTCTGCCTTACCGCATAGAGCGCCATGAACTCTACCTGTCGGCGAGCATTGGCATTGCGCTTAATGACCAGCAGCTAATACAGCCAGAGGAGTTGCTCCAGCAAGCCGATATGGCGATGTACAAGGCCAAGCAGCAAGGTCGCAACACCCTGCAAACCTTCACTCAGGATATTAATCAAAAGCTCACTCAACGGGTAACACTGAGAAATGATTTACAGGAAGCGATTCTAAATGAGCAGTTTGAACTGCATTACCAGCCGTTGCTGACTATCGAAGGAGCAGTTCAGGGCTTTGAAGCACTGGTACGTTGGAACCACCCGATCAAAGGCGCGATCTCGCCGGCGCTATTTATCCCCATTGCTGAAGAGACAGGGCAGATTATCGCCCTGGGCCAGTGGGTCATAGAGCGCGCCGCACGGGATTTTCTCACTCTCCAGCCGCAGCTTCCCAGCCACTGCCGTATTTCGGTCAACCTTTCGCCAATGCAGTTTCATCGGCCCAGTTTTTGAGCTCGCTCAGCGCTACCCTTGAAGCCACGGGGCTCAGCGCGACCTCGCTGGAGCTTGAGTTAACCGAAGGCATATTGATGAATGATACCGACGCCGCGATTGATACGCTGCATGCGCTGCGCGAGATGGGGATTAGCGTGGCCATAGATGACTTCGGCACCGGTTTTTCAAGCCTGAGCTACTTGCGTCACTTACCCGTCGATAAGGTAAAATTGACCGCAGTTTTATCAACAATATTGCCCATAATAGTAAGGATGCCGCTATTGTTCAGGGCATTGTGGCACTTGCTCACCACCTGGAGCTGAAGGTGGTGGCAGAGGGGTAGAGACGTCACAACAGCACCAGCAGCTGGTGGCGTTGAAGTGCGATGTTTTTCAGGGCTACCTGTTCGCTCGCCCTATGCCCTTCGAACCGCTATGCGACTGGCTAACGGAGCAGCGGGGCTCCGTTACATCGGCAGTACGGCGATAATATGCGACTCTAACTGCTGCTCGGGCACCTCGTCCTGGGAAACGGCAAAACTGCGCACACTGACCCCTTTACGGTGAACCCGCTCGGCGTCGTTGCTCAGCAGCGGGTGCCAGCCCGCCAGTTTGCGCCCTTCCGCCACCCGCCGGTAACCACAGCTCTGTGGCAGCCAGGTAAACTCTTTCACCAGCGCTGGCGTCAGCTGAGTGCAGTCGGGCACGCTGTCGAAACGATTAGCATAGTCGCTGCACTGGCAGCTGTGGATATCCAGTAGACGGCAGGCAACATTGAGCACCGCCAACTCCTGGGTGTCTTCATCGTGCAACTTCAGTAAGCAGCACTGCCCACAGCCATCGCATAGCGCTTCCCACTCCTGGGGCGTCAGTTCTTCAAGGGTAAAGCGCTCCCAAAAACGTTCGCGCATCGCGTCTCTCCTGCCTCGTTGTCACGGTTAAACACTTTATTATGGGGATCTATCTTGATGGCTTAATTCAGCCACCAGCTCTGGCCATAGTGTCTGAAAATCGTTCTCTAATGCCTGATAATCATCCTGCAACCACGGTACTAAAGCAGCCAACTGATTGGGGGCCCGATAAACGCTGACCGATGCCGGCAACGGCCCGGCAGGTAAACGCAAAGTCAGCGTAGCTTCTTAACCAGTCGTGCTCGACCAGTATCGGCATCATACCCGCCAGGCGGTTCGGCGCAGTGCGGGCAGCAAGCAGTCGATAGCAGCGCTCAACTAGCGCTTCCTGATCCGCCTGCCCCGCCGTATCACGGGCCAGAAAATGATCCCACACCATGTCCAGCGCAATGCCCGCATAGCGCCGCTGCCCGGCTGGCGCTCGCCGTCGGGCATTAACAACACTAGGATGGCTATCCACCCAGGCATCCACCCGGCGGTGATGGCGTATGCCCAGCGCAGTGGCCGCCGGCCAAGCGGTTAAATCCCGCCCCTTAACGCCATCGGCAATTAAGTTGCCGTAGAGAAAATCATCGCTACCGCCACTCACCAACCAGGCGTGGGCCAGAAAATTCATAACCGACTATGATGACGCTTTATCAGCGTGTGAGGCAACGTGGGCACGGTGCACGTCGAGCAAATAGGCCTCTTTAGGCGGCGGCATTTGTAGATAGAATCCTTTCTCTTTAATCCCAGCCACCACGTCTGCGGCGTTGACCCGTGACAATTTTTTTGTCAGTGGTCAGCAGCATGGTAAACACCGGCATCGGCTTGCCGAAGGTTTCCAGCAGTTGCTCGGGGACGTCAGCCAACCCTTGCCGCTTGTCGACGTATAAATACATCTCATCTTTACGCGAGCTTTTAAACACTTCGCAAATCAGTTTGTCGCTCATGATGGTCGCTCCTCAAGGGCCTGGGCCAAAGCGTCATTCAAACACTCGCCCCGCCAACCGGTGGGCCAGCTTATGGCTCCCCCGCCAAGTCCTGCATCACCAATGTTTCAATATCCCGGCGACGCAGTAGCATTTCCGGTGCCACCCCAAGTCATTGGCTTTAGCGGTTACCGCCTTTTAAGCGCTTTAAAGCGTGACTTGAACGTCGGGTGCATGGGGTCTGGCCAACGCTTGGGCAGCGCCCCTTCATCACAGTGCTGGGCCTGTTTCACCATTGCCAGCAGTGCGTCGCCCTCTTTTTGATCAGCATTGGCTTTATGCCTTCCACCTCCGCAAGCTCGAAGCGGTTGCTGGGCATCTTTTCGGCGATCGCAAACAACAGCTTATCGCTAATCAACCAATTGCGCGGCAAGTTCCGGCGGCGTGTTTCGCCTTCACGCCAGGTGGTCATCAGCCGATACGCTTCCATTTGGCGGGGCGTTAAGCGCCATAGCTGGCGTTGACGGGTATACCACTGCTGGTCATTATCGACACTACGGCCAGCCAGTTCGATTAAGCTGGCACATTCAGTGTCCACCCACTCACGCCGCCCCAGCATGGCGAGCTTTTCCGCCTGTAGCGTCCAGACTTTTAACAGATAGATCACATCCAGTGCAGCGTAGTGGCACTGGGCGGGTGACAGTGGGCGCAGTAACCAGTTTGAGCGGGTCTCCTCTTTAGGCAAGGTTTCACCGACCCAAAATTCGACCAGCTTTTGATACCCCATTCCAGCGTTTTCGCCCAAAAAGCCCTGCACCACCTGAGTGTCAATTAACGGCTCCGGCAGTACGCCCGCCCAGAGCTGGAAGACTTCCAGATCTTCACTGCAGGCGTGCAGTAGCTTGATGGCACTATTTTGCAGCAGCGCTCGGAATTTATCGGTGCAAGGGACGGCCACCGGATCAATCAGATAAGCCTCTTCGCCCGCGGTGAATTGGATCAGCGCCGGGACTGGAAAAAAGGTGTTCTCTCGGAAAAACTCGGTATCCAGAGCGATCACAGCGGCATCGGCTACTTGCTCGCATGCCGCATCAAGCGCATCTGGGGTATCAAGCCATTGATAAGAGGGGGTAAGAGAGGACAAAAGCATTCTTCAAGTTGGCGCAAACGCTACCGCGCTTGCGTTTTAAATAGGCTTATTCACTGGCAAACGGCAAACGACCGTTAAACGCACGGCTCAAAGTACCGCCATCAACGTACTCCAGTTCACCGCCCATGGGGACGCCATAAGCAAGCCGCGAGAGTTTGACGTTATGCGCTGAAAGCAGCGAGGCAATGTAGTGGGCCGTGGCTTCCCCTTCGATAGTCGGGTTAGTGGCCAATACCACCTCTTCAATGAGCCCTTCTGCTACGCGCGCTTCCAGCAAGTCTAAACCAATTGACTCTGGCCCAACGCCATCCAACGGCGAAAGGTGCCCGTGAAGCACGAAGTAGCGCCCTTTAAAGCCACCGGCCTCTTCAATCGCCAGTTGATCGGCAGGCGACTCCACCACACACAGCAGCGAATCATCCCGGCGCGGACTCTCACACAGCGCGCAAATATCGGCCTCGGTGAGTGTGCGGCAGCGCTGGCAGTAGCCGACTTCTTCAATGGCTTGCTGGATAACCTCAGCAAGGCGTTGGCCACCGGGCCGCTCGCGCTCAAGCAGATGCATCGCCATGCGCTGGGCCGTTTTGGGCCCAACGCCGGGAAGCACGCGAAACGCCTCCATTAACTGCTCAACGAGTGGAGAAAAACGCATTGCTTAGAACGGCATCTTAAAGCCGGGCGGAAGGTTTAAACCCGCCGTTGCTTCTTCCATTTTCTGTTTAGAGCTGACTTCAAGCTTGCGCACTGCGTCATTGACCGCCGCGGCAAGCAAATCCTCCAACAGCTCTTTGTCCTCTTCCATGACGCTGGGATCAATGGAGACATTGGATACGTCGTGGCGACCATTCATGGTGACCTTGACCATACCGGCGCCCGCTTCGCCCTGCACTTCAGTGTTGGCGACTTCTTCCTGGGCTTGCTGCATTTTTTCCTGCATCTCTTGGGCTTGTTTCATTAAGTTGCCCATTCCACCTTTAAGCATGGTCTGATCTCCAACGTGGTTATAAGGTAATCTCTAGCTATTTTGAGACTGTATCAAAGCGCGTCTATGACAGGCTGTCTGTAAAGCGCTTAGCGCACCGTGTCGGCAGGCTTAACGCTGGATTCTATCAGCTTGGCCCCAAACGCCTGCTGCAGCTTCTGTACATGGGGATCGTGATTGAGTAGATCAACCGCCTGGGCATGGCGCTCTTTATTAAGACGCTCTTCGCGCTGACGGGGCGTTTCCAGGCTATTAGACAACTCGGCCACGTAAAACGCTATTCGCCGTGGCATGCCCTGCTCTTTTAACGCCCGCTCAATGCGGGTTTGATGCACTTCCGCCTGCATGGCCTCTTGACTGGGATCCAGACGCAGCGTCAGCAGCGTGCCGTCGTCACTCTCGACCAAACAGTTACCCGCCAGGTTACGGGTTAAACCGCCCAAGCCCAGGGAGTCGAAGCACTCCAACCACTTAGCATTATCCAGCTTACCTGGCAGAGTTGCTGGGACAGTTTCTGGAACCGTTTCTGGAACAGTATCAGAAACGGTTTCGGGAATAGCATCTGCCTGGGTTGCTGGGATGGCGTCTGGTAACGCCTCAGGTTGAGCTGTTGGTGTCTCAGCCATAGCGGGCTCTAAAGCCTCGGGCCCAGAGACTGTTTCAGGCGTCAAGGTTGGCGCTGGCTCAGCAGCATGTTCTGGCTCAGCCAGCGCCGCTGGCTCAGAGGCTTGCTGCTGGGCAGCCTCCACTTCTGCCGCCGCTGCATCAGCTTCGACTGTCCAAGGGGTGGCTCTTGCAACGGTGGCGCCTCAGCAGCGGCAGGCATGACCGTTTCAGGCTGGGGTTGAGGCTGGGGTTGAGGCTCGGCTGGTGGCGTTGAGTGAACTTCAGGCTCAGCGTCTGGCCGGGTTTCAGCTTCTGGTGAGGGCTGGGGTGGCGCTGATGATGCGGCTTCCGCCCCTGATGCATGAGCACTCGCATCAGCCGCCATGGTTGCCTCTGATGATGCCTCGCGGCGCAGCGGTAACGGCGTGCGCGGCGGTTTGGGCACGCCCTGGGGGCGAAACGCCAGCATGCGCAGTAGCGTCATCTCTAACGCGCTGCGCAAATCCGGGGCATGCACCATGTCTCCCCGGCCCTGAATACCAATTTGGTAATAGAGCTGAATGTCTTCAGCGGTGAAACGGCTCGCTAGCTGCAGAATAACGTCACGATCACCGTGGCTGTTATCCACGGCGTCCGGCACCATCTGCGCCACCGCCAAACGGTGGAGCATGCTGGATAGCTCATCCAGCACCGCAGCAAAATCAGGGCCCTGTTCGGCCAACTGGGCTACCTCGCCCAACAGCCGCTGCACATCGACATCGGCCAGGGCTTCTGCCAGCCCAAGTATATGACGATGATCCAGGGTGCCCAACATGGCGGCTACATCCGCATGGCGCACGGCCCCCCTGGCCAAAGGCAATCGCCTGGTCGGTTAGGCTCATGGCATCGCGCATCGAGCCTTCCGCTGCTTTCCCCAATAGCCATAACGCACTTTCGTCAAACGCAACGCCCTCTTCACCCAGCACATAGGTCAGGTGCTCAACCACGCGCTCTGGCGGCATATGTTTGAGGGTAAACTGGAGGCAACGCGAGAGTACGGTCGGCGGCAGCTTTTGCGGATCGGTGGTCGCCAGCAAAAATTTAACGTGGGGAGGTGGCTCTTCCAGCGTTTTCAGCAGCGCATTGAAGCTGCTGGTAGAGAGCATGTGCACCTCATCGATCAGGTACACCTTATAACGCCCTTGGGTAGGCGCGTACTGGACATTGTCCAGCAGTTCCCGGGTATCTTCTACTTTGGTTCTTGACGCTGCATCAACCTCAATCAGATCAACAAAGCGCCCTTCATCAATTGCCTGGCAACTGTCGCACTGGCCGCAGGGTGTAGAGGTAATACCTTCATCGCCACGGCCATTGGCCGTGCAGTTTAAACACTTGGCAAGGATACGCGCCAAGGTGGTTTTACCCACCCCGCGGGTACCCGTAAATAGGTAAGCATGGTGCAGACGACCCTGATCAAGGGCGTTGACCAGGGCGCGTTGAACATGGGCCTGACCCACGAGTTCGTGGAATGTGCGAGGCCGCCACTTTCGGGCCAGAACCTGATAGCTCATGAAGCTGTAATTCCTTCGGCGGGCTGACTTGCCCCGCGCTGTCGCCAGCGCGGGGCAAAGGCCACGATGCATAACAAAGATGATGCGAGAACAAACGCCATTCTAGCGGTTGCACCGCAGCCCGCCAACCGCCTGGATAAAGCGGGGTGGCCGATAGCGCCTAGGCGTTATCCCCACCTTCCGCCGCACCCGCACGCTCAGCAGCGGCTTTTACCAGCTTTTCCAGTTCGCCGTTTTGGTGCATCTCAACCACGATATCGCAGCCACCCACCAGTTCACCTTCTACCCATAGCTGCGGAAAGGTTGGCCAGTTGGCAATCTTGGGCAGCTCGGCGCGAATATCCGGGTTATCCAGAACGTTAACGAAGGCAAAACGCTCACCGCAGCTCATCAGCGCTTGGACGGTCTGGGCAGAAAAACCGCACTGGGGCAGTTGGGGCGAACCCTTCATGTAAATCAGGATCGGATTTTCGCTAATTTGACGCTGAATGTTTTCGGCAGTCGTGCTCATACTATCTCCTCGCTTATCAATGACCGACACCCTCTCACTCATCTACCTGGCGTGGCCCTTGAATCTGGCACTTGAACCTGATTCTAGAACCTAGCCCTTGTCATGGGTACTTGAGC
This sequence comes from Vreelandella olivaria, assembly GCA_004295565.1. Taxonomy (GTDB): domain Bacteria; phylum Pseudomonadota; class Gammaproteobacteria; order Pseudomonadales; family Halomonadaceae; genus Vreelandella; species Vreelandella olivaria. The sequence goes on from AP019416.1 coordinate 2,969,761, forward strand.
CAGTACTTAAGAACTGGTATTTAAGAAACAGTACGCAAGAACAGTACCTGAGTAGAGCGCTCGGCTTTAACGTGTAAAGGCCATTCTACGCATGCCGTCCGCGTTGCGCATCCCCTGCGGCATCGCTAGGATAGTGTTTTTGCGCGGAGAGAAGCCCTTATGGCGACACGCCATTTCCTGACCCTGCTAGATTTGACCCCGGATGAGCTGGATTATTTGATCCAACGCGCCATTACGATCAAAACCAATCTAAAAGCCCAGGGCCCTGTTTATACGCCATTACCCAACCGCACCCTGGCGATGATCTTTTGAAAAATCGTCTACGCGTACGCGGGTTTCATTCGAAACGGGCATGGCACAGTTTGGCGGTCACGCACTCTTTCTCTCCCCCCGTGATACGCAGTTAGGCCGAGGCGAACCGATCGAAGACACCGCCCGCGTGTTGTCCGAAATGGTCGATGCGGTAATGATCCGCACCTTCTCCCACGCCGGGCTGGAAGCCTACGCCAGTGCCAGCAGCGTACCGGTGATCAACGCCCTGAGCGATGACTACCACCCCTGTCAGCTGCTGGCCGACGTAATGACCTGGACCGAGCTTCGCGGTAGCGTCAAAGGACGCACAGCGGTATGGATCGGTGATGGTAACAATATGTGCCACTCCTGGATCAATGCCGCCCGTCAGTTCGATTTTCACCTGCGCATCTGCTGCCCGAAAGGCTACGAACCCCGTGCAGACATTATGGCAGCGGCTGGCGATAAGGTGACGCTGCTGCACGACCCTCAGGAAGCAGTAAAACAGGTCGACCTGATCACCACCGACGTTTGGGCATCAATGGGCCAGGGAGGAAGAGCAGGCAAAACGTGAAGCCGATTTCGCAGGCTTTCAAGTGACCGAAGCGATGCTCGATCAAGCCAACCACGACGTGCTCTTCTTGCACTGCCTACCCGCCCATCGCGGAGAAGAAATTAGCCACACGCTGCTCGACGATCCCCGGGCCGTGGTTTGGCAGGAAGCGGGCAATCGCCTGCATGCACAAAAAAGCACTGATTGAATTTTTACTATTGGGAAAAATCGCTGAGTAATAAAATCAGCTTTATAAGGTCGAAAAAAAGCCTCGTTGTTAAACGAGGCTTTTTTCTGGAATCTTGGTAAAGCAAAATAATGGTGGAGCCTAGCGGGATCGAACCGCTGACCTCAACACTGCCAGTGTTGCGCTCTCCCAGCTGAGCTAAGGCCCACACGCTGTCTTGCCGACAGCGAGGCGGATACTACGATGAACATTTATCTCGGTCAAGTTTTTGCCTCAACCGCAGCCAACTAATTCTCCTTTGTCGCAAGCTGTGGCACTCTATGCATAGAGTACAAGGCCAACGCCTGAGCCCATGATGTTTCCATGCAGGAGCCTGTCCATTGATCAGTGTACTTATAGCAGATGATCACCACCTAGTCAGAACGAGCATTGCTCACCTGCTAAACGAAGAGTGCGACATTAAAATTGTGGGCGAAGTCGACGATGGTGAAAGTGCCGTAACACAGTGTCGCCACTTAAAGCCCGACATTGTGCTAATGGACATTCGCATGCCGGGCATCGGCGGGCTTGAAGCCACTCGACGCATTAACCGCAGCATGAAAGATGCCAAGGTTCTGATTTTAACCGCTCACATGGAAGACAGCGTATTGCGCCGCATGCTTGAAGCGGGCGCATCAGGCTTTTGAGCAAAGGCGCCGACGCCACAGAAATGACTGATGCCATCCGCCAGGTCTTCCATGGTCGGCGCTATGTCAGTCAACAAATTGCCCAACGCCTGGCCATGTCACACTTTACCGATGAGGATAATCCGTTTAGCCACCTCTCTCACCGAGAGCTACAGATTGCCCTTATGATTGTGAACTGCCAGCGTGTACAAGATATCTCGGATCGCCTGCATTTAAGCCCTAAAACGGTAAACACCTATCGCTATCGACTCTTTGATAAACTACCGGTAGCCACCGACGTTGAGCTTACCCACTTGGCGCTTCGTCATGGGCTGGTCGAGGGGTTTGACGCTACCCAAATATAATCCCACCATCTCCCCTGCTGTTATCGGGTACCGACACGCTGATATGACCTTTGATTCAAAACAGTTCTTGAGCTCGGTAAGCTCCTCGCCTGGGGTTTACCGGATGCTCGATGAGCAAAGCAATACCCTCTATGTAGGCAAAGCCAAGCGCTTAAAAGCGCGCCTTGCCAGCTATTTTCGTGGCCAGTTGAACACCAAGACCCAGGCCATGGTGGGGCGCATCGCCGATGTTCAAGTCACCGTCACACGCACGGAGACTGAAGCCCTGCTGCTCGAACAGACGCTGATCAAACAGCTGCGTCCGCCCTACAATATTCTGCTCCGTGACGATAAGTCTTACCCGTTTGTTTTTGTCACTGACCGTCACCCTTACCCGGCACTTGAGTATAAACGCGCCCGGCAACGCAGCGACGATGGCCGCTATCTAGGCCCCTACCCCAGCAGCGGCGCCGTTCGTGAAAGCTTAGCGCTGATGCAAAAATATTTCGTATCCGCAACTGCGAAGATAGTGTCTTTGCCCACCGCTCGCGCCCCTGCTTGCAGTATCAGATACAGCGCTGCAGCGCCCCTTGCGTCGACTACATTTCCGCCGAAGACTACCGGCGCGACCTCGAGCACGCCGTAATGTGCCTGGAGGGCAAAAGTGAAAGTGTGACCCAGGAATTGATGGAGGCGATGGAGGCGGCCAGCCGGGCGCTCAATTTTGAGGAAGCTGCCCGCCTGCGTGATCAGGTGCAGCAACTGCGCCAACTCCAGCAACGCCAGTTTGTCGATACCGGTGGCGGGGATGCAGATATATTCGCCCTCGCCCAGCGCCCTGGAGCGCTTGGCGTTTCTGTGCTGAGTGTCCGTGATGGTCGCCTGTTGGGGGCCCGTCATCACACCCCGAAAAACGATCTGGATCTCCCGCTTGAAACGCTGCTCACCGAAGTGGTTAGCCAATACTATTTTGGTCAACCACATAATGTACCCAGCGAAGTGATTACCAGCCACCCGCTAGACGACAGCGAACTGATCGCCGAAGCGCTGACCCAGCAGGCGGGCAAACGCATTCGCGTCACCAGCCAAGTGCGGGGCCACCGCGCCCAGTGGCAGCAACTCGCCATTACCAATGCCGAGCAGCAGTTGGCTTCCCAACTGGCCAATCAAACCCAGCTCACTCAGCGCTTTACTGCCCTGCAGAAAGCGCTGGATAGCAGAAACGCCCCAGCGTTTGGAGTGTTTCGATATTAGCCATAGCCACGGCGAGGCAACCGTGGCTTCCTGCGTGGTGTTTGATCATCAAGGCCCGCGTAAAAGCGACTACCGCCATTTCCGCATTGAAGGGGTCGCAGCAGGCGATGACTATGCTGCCATGCAGCAGGCCCTGACACGGCGTCTTAAGCGGGTAAAAAGCGGCGAAGCGGTGGCTCCGGACATTTTGATTGTCGACGGCGGCAAGGGCCAGCTCAACATGGCTCGGGAAGTGTTTAAACAACTCGATATCAGCAACATCATGCTATTGGGCGTCGCCAAAGGCACTACGCGTAAAGCGGGGCTTGAAAGCCTGTTTGTGGAAACCGCCGACAACCCCCTCGACCTGGATCCGGCCTCCCCGCATTACACTTGATCCAGCATATTCGCGATGAGTCGCACCGTTTTGCCATTGCTGGCCATCGGGCTCAGCGTGATAAAGCGCGACGCACTTCGACCCTACAGGATATTCCTGGCATTGGCCCTAAGCGCAGACGGGAGCTACTGCGCTTTTTTGGCGGTCTGCAGGGGGTACAAAAGGCCAGCCGCGACGAACTTGCCCGTGTACCCGGCATTAATGCGTCGTTAGCCGAGAGCATTTACCGAGCACTCAACGGATAAACGCTCGTTTGGCATGGATGCCATCGGCCAAGGGGGGATAGAATGAGCCCCAGACACTTCGAATCCTCTGATTTCCCGGCAAGGATCGCACCCTGCGATGAACATACCCAACATACTGACACTGGCGAGAATCGCCTTTATTCCGCTACTGGTAGTGCTGTTTTATCTACCCTTCAGTTGGAGCATGCCCGTGGCAGCTGGCCTATTTGGCCTGGCCTCCATCACCGACTGGCTGGATGGCTATTTAGCGCGCCGCTGGAACCAGTCAACACCCTTTGGCGCTTTTTTTAGACCCAGTAGCCGACAAACTCATGGTGGTCGTAGCGCTGGCGCTGCTGATCGAGCGCTATGACACCCTGGTACTAACACTTCCCGCACTGGTCATCATTGGCCGTGAAATTGTTATTTCAGCCCTGCGTGAGTGGATGGCTGAAATGGGCAAACGCGGCATGGTGGCGGTTTCCTGGGTGGGCAAACTTAAAACGACCCTGCAGATGGGGTCGCTACTGATCTTGCTAGCGCTTCCTCCGACACACGAATTTGCCCTGCTAGGCGTCGTAGTCCTGTATACCGCTGCCATTCTGACGTTATGGTCGATGGTTCAGTACCTGAAAGCGGCTTGGCCGCATCTTAGTCGCTCAATGTAATCTGCTGATAACTCAATAAGAAAGCGTATATAATTCATTGATTGACAAGTCGGCGGCGATCCGTATAATTCGCCCTCGAGTCGAGCGGGAATAGCTCAGTGGTAGAGCATCGCCTTGCCAAGGCGAGGGTCGGGAGTTCGAATCTCCTTTCCCGCTCCAACTTGGATAGTGTGGTAAAGCAGGCTAGGGTCGTGAGCTGGTGCGCCAGTCCGATCGTATCTCCTTTCCCGCTCCAATAGACTCTTGAGGCTGGATGGCAGAGTGGTTATGCAGCGGACTGCAACTCCGTGTACGCCGGTTCGATTCCGACTCCAGCCTCCATTTTTGTGTAGCAGTGATGTTTTAAGTAGCACAAAACAGCATTGCCGTGTGACGTTGTAATGCATAGCCCGGATGGCGAAATCGGTAGACGCAAGAGACTTAAAATCTCTCGGGGGCAACCCCGTGCCGGTTCAAGTCCGGCTCCGGGCACCATTATTTTCAATAAGTTAGATTACATATCTGGCTTACCCCCTCTTGAAGCAAACGCTCAATGTCCACAAAGTGTCCACATCTAGAAATATTCTCTATGTGTTCTGATTACTTTGAATGGTGGTGAGCGAAGCGAACGCATGACAAACAACAGACTTGCAGCATCCCCTCTTTTCGTCGCGGCCTCATTCCTCGCTAAACCCCCTCACTCTATATCGCGGCCCTGGTAAACGTTGGTTTTAACCACTCCGTCACCTATCGCCGTCGGTCGCGCCTGATCAACGCCATGCTTATGGGGTCGCGTCATACTCTGCGTAGCACGGGTTGACGCGGCCCCATAAGCATGGCTGAATCCAATGCGACTGAGGCGAGCTGACAAGTGGTTAATCACTCTGGATCCTGGAGCCCGAGGGAGCGGGGATGCCGAGAAGGCAGAGAAACCACATTGGAGCCCTTTAGTCGCTCAATTACCCTCCCATATTCTGCGTGCAGGCTTTCTAGCATCTGCATATTTACTTTCCTGGGCAAATTGCCCTGCTCAATTATTCTTGGTGCTGCGGCGATACGCGCAGACACGTCTCTAAAATGCTCTTCAGGCGTCACTTGATAACCTCCAACACGTTTAGCTTTTGGCTTCTTCTAGGTGATCAGGAGCTAAATGCGCATACCTCATTGTCATGGTGATAGTTGAATGATCTAGGATGCGCTGTAAGGTTAAGATACTACCGCCTTGCATGATGAAGTGGCTGGCAAAAGTATGCCTAAGTACATGCGTCATCTGCCCCTTTGGCAGAGCAATGCCCGCTCTATCAATAGCATTTTTGAAAGCCTCATAGCTTCCCTTGAATAGCCTTCCAGGGCCACCAGCAGCAAGTATCTCGGCCTCAAGCTCATGGCTTATAGGTATGTGCCGTGGCTTACCATTTTCGTGCTCCAAAATGATGCTAAACCGTTTTTAACATTCTCCCTTCGTAACGTTTCAGCCTCAGTCCACCGCGCTCCCGTTGCTAGACATACTTTGGCAATTAACAAGGCTGAACCATTCCTAGATGCTCCCAACTCTTCAAGCAAGCGCTTAACTTCCTCTTTAGTAAGATATCTCAGCTCACGGTTGTCATATTTCAGCTTTCGGCTTTGCCTGACTGGATTAGGTTTATCCCACTCTCCAGCCCTTGCCAATTCGTTGAATAAGGCATTCAAGTAGGCCCTGTCATGATTCATCGTATTCGCCGAAACAGACTCGCTCCTAGCCTCCCTAAGCCGTGTAAACCACTCTTGGTCAAGTTCATCTGCCAATGGGTCTCCAGAAAGCTCACAGAGCTTCACTAAGCGCTGTTTGCGCGACCGCCCATCAGTGTTGTGCTTTCCATGCACCTGATACCACCGCTCCACTAAATCAGAGAGCTTCCGAGCATCTTTTTAGGGGCTCCCAATCAGGGGCTTGAACTACCTTCGCCTTGATATGATTCTCGTACCTGAGCGCTTCAGCCTTGGTCTTAAATTTCTTTCTGAAACGCCTAGACCCTCTGCCGTTTCCTCTGAAATCAGCCAACCAGCTTCCATCCTCTTGCTTGCTTACTCCCATCGGTTGAGACCCTCCATGTAACACGTCTCACAGAATGCCATCTAAACCCTCTGTAACTTGTCATAGATGCACAGTACAGCATGACCTATATAGGTATCCTAGCACAAAACCTATATAGGTATACAATATAAAATATATAGAAATTATTGACCTTTGTGAGACATGAAGCTATTTTGTTTCTATATAGAAACTATAGGGCTTAGTGATGGCTTATTCTCTGGATAAAGATCAAAGGCGTCGTCTTTCGGCCTACCTTAAGAAAGGCAAGCCTGAAGGCTGGAGAAACCTCTTTGAAACAATGAATAATGGCCCAGGCTGGAAACAGTTTGGCCTGTACTACGAGTGCGTGCGCTTCGGCGGTGTTAGTGATAACTTGTTTAGGGAACGCTGGTCGGTTGGCGGTGAGATGCCCACATTACCGTCGGTCGCAACCAATACGGAAAAAGGCCTTACTGATTTCCTGCTTCGGATTCGTCAGCAAAAGCTTTCAGAATCGCCTACGCAGTCAGCCGATCAGCCTTCCACATCGACTGATTCGAACAACCTTAGGCAAACTACAGCGGCCTCAAGCTCCCATGAGCCGGTAGAGCAACCGCCTTCTAAGCCAATCGCTAAAGAAAAAAAACGAACCATTTCTATGATGATTGAGCCTTCGCTTTATGATGAAGTTAAGCGCCTGGCCGATTTAAAGGAGCGGTCTGTAGGTGCCCAAATACGGCACTCTCTTAAACAAAGCCTTAAAGCCAACGCCCACCTTTTGGGTTATGACGAAACAACCTGAGAAAATGTCCACAGAGTGTCCACTTTACATTGCTACACCTGTATTCAGTGGGCAGTTATTATTGCTAACTGGCTGTTTTTACTAAGCACTGATACTATACGAGCTGTTTTCAATGAGACTTAAAATCTCTCGGGGGCAACCCCGTGCCGGTTCAAGTCCGGCTCCGGGCACCATCATCGATACTCACTCCCCTCCCGCTTCACCCCTTCTATTGTTCTTTAATTCTAGCCCTTTAGTTATAGCTCTTTGGTTATTGCCCTCTAGCTTTCTACGCTGGTTCTCTCTACCCCCTCTTTTCAGTGCTATGAGCGTGCACGATTGTTACGCATTGCTAACCCCAAAACATTTCCAAAGCAGTGCCAAAATATCGCTAAACGCTAGTCGCCACGCTATGATGCCTGCCTTCTAATTATTTGCGCGCCCGGAGAAGCTAGTGACGCTTAGGGGTTGTACTATTTTGGCCAGCATTGAGTTTGGTCACCATCGAGAGGGAGCGGACACTATGAGCACACCAACATCCAATGTACTTATCATTGGCGGCGGTGTCGCTGGGTTAACCCTTGCCTTGGAAGTGGCTGATCACAGGTCAGTGACATTGGTGCGCCCCGCTCAAGACGACCAAGGCGCCAGTCGCTGGGCTCAAGGCGGCATTGCCGCCGTGCTCTCGCCGGATGACAATCTGGAAGCCCATATCAACGACACACTGGTGGCAGGCGATGGTTTATGTGATCTGGAGGCGGTTCGCTTTACCGTTACCCATGGGCCCGCTGCTATTCAGTGGCTGATTGATAAAGGCGTTCCCTTTACCCCCGAGACCGACCCTGCCGCGCGCTATCCGTACCATCTAACTCGCGAAGGCGGCCATAACGCTCGGCGAATTATCCACGCGGATGATGCCACCGGCCGCGCCGTGGTGGATACGCTTGTAGACAAAGTGGCGCAACATCCCAATATCACCCAACGCAATGATTTAACCGTCGTTGGCCTGTTACAAGATACTCAAGGTGCCTGCTGCGGCGCCTATGGCAGCGATGCTAACCACCAGTGGCATTCGCTCACTGCGTGCCACACCGTATTGGCCACTGGCGGCGCAAGCGGCCTCTACCGTCACACGACGACGCCCGCTCCGAGCAGCGGCGAAGGCATGATGATGGCCGCAGAGCTGGGGGCGCGGTTAATGAATCTCGAGTTTCAGCAATTTCATCCCACCTGCCTCTTTGACCCTGAAGGCCCGGCGTTTTTGATCAGTGAAGCGGTTCGCGGAGAAGGCGGACATTTGCTCAATGAAGCGGGGCAACGCTTTATGCTCGCGCAAGATAAGCGCGCCGAGCTGGCCCCCGCGACATCGTTGCCCGCGCCATTGACGCTGAGATACAGCGCGGCACCCTAGGGCATGTATGGCTGGATATTCGTCATTTAGGTGAAAAGACGATTCACCACCACTTTCCCACTATTCTGGCCCACTGCGCATCTCGGGGCATTGATATCACCCGACACGCTATTCCTGTCGTGCCCGCTGCCCACTATAGCTGCGGCGGTGTCGCCACCGACCTGCAAGGCGCCACCGACGTTGCCAATCTCTATGCCATCGGAGAAACAGCCTGCACGGGGCTGCACGGGGCCAATCGGATGGCAAGCAACTCACTGTTAGAGTGTTTGGTATTTGCCCGCAGTTGTGCTCAGGCGCTGTTAGCCGATGAGAAGCAGCACGACCGCCTATTCAGCAATCGCGAATTTCATCCCCCGCCCCAGGCAGCCGCCCTACCCAACGCAGTACTCAACGCTATTCGCCAACAGATGCGCACCACCATGAGCCAGCATGTCTCGATTGTGCGCAGCGCAGCCGGGCTGAACACGGCTCTGGCGCAACTGAAAGCGCTGCTAAACCGCCTGGACACGATTGAGGAAGCCCGAACGGCGCCGGAAGGGATACGCCTACGTCAAACCTTAGCGCTAGCCATCCTGACAGTGATCGCCGCTGAGCAGCGACATGAGTCACGGGGCTGCACTACGCCACCGACTGGCCCAACCAAAAGCCCGCAGCCATCGCCTCTTCGCTTTCGATCAACGATTTACCAGACGCGACAGACCCAAAGCGCTAACGACCAGGATGATGAAACAACCGCCTTACCTCGCGCAGGCTCTGTTGAGGCGCGCTATCAGGCCAGAGCCAAACCCGCTGCTTACCGACATAAAGCCCTATTAACCAGGGCCCTAAATAGTCACAGCGAACCTGCTGCTCATCACCCAACTCTTCACTTTGCTGCGCCAGGGCTGTCTCCGCTGACGACGCCTCGCGCAGCCAGCGGCCTTGAACTTCAGGAGTTGTCGTTGTCAGCGAGAGCATGCCTTTAGGCTGACGCAGATAGCTATGCCATCCAAGGGCAGCGCCCAGCACGACCATCGCCAATGCCAATGGCCCGCCCCCCTACCCAATAGCTCATCACCACTACCACGGCCCATAAGCCAGATTGAGACAGTAGCCAATACTTAGAGGGTACGATAGGCAGAATTATCGGTGGTTTCAGCATGTTCAACGATCATTTGTACAATACGCCGCTGGCTGGGCTCCTCGGGCCACTCGCGGTGCATCAGCCAGACAAACAGATCCTGATCCTCACCCTCAATAAGTTGCTGGTAGGCCAGTTGATCCGCTTCGCTGAGATGGTCAAAACGCTGTTCAAGAAACGGAATAAGCAGCAGATCAAGCTCCCACATACCGCGCCGGGAGTGCCAGTAAAGCCGTTTGCGCAAAATGGCTGCTGGGGAATTATCGTCGTTCAACGTCAGCCGCTCCGATCTAAGAAATGAGCAGCCAGTATACCTAAGCTGCGGGGTCGCGCCAGCGCCCACCTTCGCCTATGCTGTTAATGAGTCTAGAACCTTGTTTTATCTGAATTGTTTTATACTGAATTGCGCAGTATGCTGAATTTGATGTTAGCGAGGTCGAGAGCGCGTCACGGCCTTCAATGTTCGCAGGGAGCCAACCGATGACTAAATCTGAACTAATCGAACAAATTGCGATGCGTCAGCCGGAGTTGTCCGCCAAAGATGTTGAAACGGCGGTGCGTATTATCCTGGACGACATGACGGATTCTCTTTCTAGCGGTGGTCGCGTTGAGATCCGTGGTTTCGGCAGTTTTTCACTGCACTACCGGGAGCCGCGGGTAGGGCGCAATCCAAAAACAGGCGAAGCAGTTGATCTGGAAGGCAAGTATGTGCCGCACTTTAAGCCTGGCAAGGAGCTGCGCGAGCAGGTAGACGCTAGTCGGGCGCTCGGCTACTAAACGTGGGATGACGTCGGCGCTAGAGTCGTACACAATAGCGCTACCGTGAATGTCACAGACTAGGAAACTCAAATGCGTTGGATTAAAGGGCTGATACTAGCCGTTATTTTGCTGATAGTAGTGCTGGTAGGTATTCTGTTTGCCGTTAATAATCAGCAAACCATTGCCTTAAACCTTATTTGGCTAGAGCTACCGGCAGTATCGCTCTCGGTATGGCTGCTAGCGACCTTGGTGTTTGGCGTCGTACTGGGCATGCTCGCTATGCTTGGCGTCTACGTTCGGTTAAAGGCAACCCTGGCCCGCAGCCAGCGACAGAACAAGCAGCAGCGTAAAGAGCTCGACAGCCTGCGCACCCAGGAGTTTAAGGAACTGGCATAAATGCTGGATGTTGCGCTGCTAAGCGTACTGTTGGTCGCCATTGCCATCGGTTACGGATTAGGTTATCGCCAAGCCGGACGCCGTCGACATCGCTCCGAACCGCCCACGGCCTCATCGCAGGCGCTCTCCCGGGACTACTTCGTCGGGCTTAACTACCTGCTTAACGAGCAGCCCGACGAAGCGATCAACACCTTTATTAATGTGCTTGCGGTCAACAGTGACACGGTGCACACCCATATCGCCCTTGGTAAGCTCTTTCGCGCCCGTGGCGAGGCCGATAAAGCGGTCAGCATCCACCAAAACCTGTTAGCGCGCCCCGCCCTTTCACAGCACACCAACGAGCAGATCCAACTTGAGCTTGCTCGGGACTTTATGGCGCTTGGTGTGCATGATCGTGCCCAGCGGCTGCTCAATACGCTGCTGGAACAGAGTAGTGATCACGAACACCGCTACGCTGCTAAACAGCTGCTTATCGATTTATTGGAACGCGAAAAAGCGTGGCAGCAAGCCCTCGACGTTATCCAACCACTGCTGAAACAGTATCCGAAGATGCGCCGCCCCGCGGCCCACTGGTTATGTGAACTGGCACTGGAGGAAATTAGCGAAGCCAGTCGTCCACTGGCTAAAAAAGCACCTCAAACAAGCGCTGCAACTGGATGAAAATTGCGTTCGCGCCACCTTAATGCTGGCCGAATTGGAGATGGACAACGGGCACTATGCCCGCGCCATAGGTCGATTGGACACTATCCCGCGCCAAGACATCGTGCATATCCCCACTATGCTGCCAGCCCTCAGGCACGCCTATTTGCGCAATAATGATGAAGCAGGTTTTGAGGCTCATCTTTATCGACTGCTTGAGCAAGCGCCTTATACCAGTATTATTATTGCACTGGGACAGCTCGTTCATCAGCGTGACGGGGTCGACAAAGCGATCGAGTTGATCGGAGAACGCCTGCGCGCCGTGCCAAGCTTAGGTGGGCTGGATTACTTGATCGACCTGTATATCGAAAGCCAGCGGCTTAGCGGAAAACCTTCCCCGGATACCCGCCTGCTGCTGCTGAAACATCATACCGATGCGCTGCTGCTTAACCGCACCCGCCATCGCTGCCAGCGCTGCGGCTTTACCAGCGACGCCTTACAGTGGCAGTGCCCCAGCTGCCGCTTCTGGGGCACCATTAAACCGGTGATTGGCGTAGAGGGCGAATAGGGCTCGCTTGCGAAGCTGAGGCAGCCCTCGCAAGGCTGAGAGAGATTCAGTGCGCTCCTAGCTCCGCCTCAATCGCTGCCAGGGCCTGCATAGGCTCATCAGCCTGAGTGACAGGGCGACCAATGACCAGATGGCTACTGCCTGCCTGAATGGCTTCGCTTGGGCTCATCGTCCGCTGCTGGTCATTGGCGGCTGCAAAACTTGGCCGAATACCAGGGGTCACTTTCAAGAACGACTCACCGCATAGCGTTTTGATCCGCGCTGACTCCTGGGCCGAACAGACTACCCCTTGTAAGCCACTCTGCTTCGCCAGCACCGCCAAGCGCTCCACGTGCTCGGCGAGTGGTGCCTGAATACCCAGCTCTGCCAAATCGTCTGCCTGCATACTGGTCAATACAGTAACGGCGATTAAATGGGTCGTTAAAGCGTGCTGTTCCAGACGCTGCACAGCCGCCTCCATCATCCGCCGCCCGCCGCTGGCATGAACGTTGACCATCCACACGCCCTGCTCCGCCGCCGCCTGCACGGCGCTGGCAACGGTATTGGGAATATCGTGAAATTTTAGATCCAGAAACACCTCAAACCCTCTACCGTGCAGCGCTTCTAGCACCGCAGGGCCGCTGCGGGTAAACAGCTCTTTACCGACTTTCACTCGACAGCGGGCGGGGTCTAGCTGATCTGCCATGCAGAGCGCAGCGTCAAGCGAAGGGTAATCAAGGGCAATAATGATCGGGGAATCGGTGGCCACAACGTTGCTCCAAATACGTTTTCGGCCATTATATCAGTCTCGCCCTACTCCTCGCCTCCCTCTTGTTTGTAGGCGATAGGTAATCCACATGTAAGATTTTTACCATAAACGGATAGCTAAAAACTTACATAAACCGTCATAGATCTCTTACAGAAACACCTTTGCAATAAAGCTAAGTTAGTAATGCAACGGCGTTTATCTTGCCCATTATGACCGTCGGCAAGAGTAGGCACCTCTACTCATAGAAAACCTCTACGCAACGCCGCCTGCGCAACCCAAGTCATCCAACGTTATTAAAAGGATCATTGAAGATGAACATGAAACTTAAAGGGGTGTTGGCCGCACTACTGTTTAGCATTAGCTTAGGTCTTTCCAGTGGCGTGCTGGCCCAGGATGTGGCGCCGATTAATGTCAATACCGCCGACGCTGAACTGCTGGCCGAACTACCGGGTATTGGCCCCAGCCGGGCCGACGCCATTATTGAAGAGCGCGAAACCAACGGCGCCTTTGAAAGCGCTGCAGACCTAGAGCGCGTCAGTGGCATTGGGCCTGCCACCGTTGACCGCCTGCAGGGGCAAGTGACGTTTGAATAGAGATAACGTTTGTTAGCCACCACCATCGCCCGGTCAACATAAGCGCCGGGCTTTGGTATAACCTGCTTTAAATCATCCACAAATCCATAAACTTATGCACTGGCAACGCTTCAAGGGCTGTCTGCTGGCGACAGAGTTGAGTAATGGTTTGGCAACGGGTTGATGGAAAGCGGGACGCCAAATGGCGCTCAAACTTTTCAACCAGTAGCGGCATCCCCGCCTCTCTTCGACGCCGATGGCCTATCGGGTACTCCACTGCGACTTGATCCGTCGCACTCCCATCGTTGAAAAACACCTGCACCGCATTGGCGATAGAGCGCTTCTCCGGGTCGTGATAAGCCGCTGAATAATCGGCGTTTTCTTCTACCACCATCTTGGCTCGTAGCTCATCGATCAAAGGGTGCGCCGCATGAAAGCTATCTTCATAGTGCTCGGCGGTCAGCGCCCCAAAGATAAGCGGCACTGCGGTCATATATTGCAAGCAGTGGTCGCGATCCGCCGGATTGGCGAGCGCGCCGGTTTTGGAAATAATCCGAATCGCCGAATCGTGGGTGGTGAGTACGATCTTATCGATCTCGGTTAAGCGGTCTTTCACCTGAGGGTGCAGCGTCACAGCGGCTTCGCAAGCAGTCTGGGCGTGGAACTCGGCGGGAAGGAGATTTTAAACAGAATATTCTCCATCACGTAGCTGCCGAATTCGCGCTGGAAGCGAAGGCGGCGGTCAGCTTCCGGCTTCAGGCTCAAATCTTTGTTGGCATGGCTGAACAGCACATCGTAGAACCCCCATTGGGGCGCCGATAGTGCACTGGGAATACCCATTTCACCGCGCAGGGCAATATCTGCCAAGCGCACACCCCGTGAAGTGGCATCCCCAGCGGCCCAGCTTTTACGCGAACCCGCATTGGGCGCATGGCGATAGGTGCGCAGGCTTTGGCCATCCACCCAGGCGTGAGAGAGCGCCGAGAGCAGTTGCTCCCGATTGGCGCCCATCAGCTTAGCGGCCACCGCGGTTGAGGCGACTTTAACCAGCACCACGTGATCAAGACCAACACGGTTGAAGCTATTCTCCAGCGCCAGCACGCCCTGAATCTCATGGGCCATGATCATGGCGTTGAGCACATCGCGCATCACCAGGGGCGCTTCGCCTTGGGCGACCCGCTGCTGGGAAAGATGGTCAGCAACAGCGAGTATCCCACCAAGGTTATCGGAGGGTGGCCCCACTCGGCGGCGAGCCAGGTGTCGTTATAATCCAACCAGCGGATAATACAGCCGATATCCCACGCCGCCTTGACCGGATCCAGACGCAGCGAGGTACCCGGCACCCGTGCACCAAACGGTACGACCGTGCCCTCCACTATCGGCCCAAGATGCTTGGTACACTCTGGAAAACGCAGCGCCAGCAGCCCACATCCCAGCGTATCCATCAGGCAGTAGCGGGCGGTTTTCAGTGCCTCTTGAGACTCGACCTGATAATTGAGTACATAGTCGGCAATGGCCTGCAGCTCGGGATCGTAATCGGGCCGCACATTGGCTTCAGATGTGGCGGACATAGCACTCTCCTCTTGTATACCGATCTATTCAGTATGGCCTAAAAACTGTCGCCGGGTATGCGAACCACACCCTCCATCAATACCCGGGCACTACGGCTCATCACCGCCTGCTCGATATGCCAACGCCCCTCTACCAAGCTTGCTTCAGCGCCCACACGTAGACTGCCAGAAGGATGGCCAAAGGTGACCTCGTTGCGTTTACCGCCACCGGCGGCCAAGTTTACCAGTGTGCCTTCAATGGCCGCCGCCGCCGCAATGGCTACAGCGGCGGTGCCCATCATGGCGTGGTGCAATTTGCCCATGGAGAGCGCCCGCACCAGCAGGTCGATATCCGCCGCCAGTACGTTTTTACCGCTCGATGATACGTAATCCGCTGGCGGCGCTACGAAAGCTACTTTGGGCGTATGCTGTCGGTTGCCAGCTTCGTTCACATCATTGATTAGCCCCATGCGTACAGCACCATGGGCACGAATGGTTTCAAACATCTCAAGTGCCCTGCTGTCACCATTGATGGCATCCTGCAACTCGGCGCCGGTATAACCAATGTCGGCGGCGTTAATAAACACGGTGGGAATACCGGCATTAATCAGGGTCGCTTTCAATATCCCCACGCCTGGCACGTCAAGCTGATCAATGAGATTACCGGTGGGAAAAATGGCACCCTCACCATCGGCCGGATCCATAAAGGCCACCGGAATTTCCGCGGCGGGAAAGGTCACGCCATCAAGCTCAAAGTCGCCGGTTTCCTGCACTTCGCCATTGACGATAGGCACTCTTGAGACAATGGTTTTGTGAATATTCGCCTGCCAAATGCGTACCTCGACCACCCCGTTTTCAGGAACACGTGCAGGGTCAACAAGACCATTGCTAATCGCGAAAGGGCCGACCGCCGCGGAGAGATTGCCACAGTTGCCGCTCCAATCCACGAAGGGCTTGTCGATGGAGACCTGGCCAAAGAGGTAATCCACATCGTGTTCCGGTGATGCGCTTTTCGACAGAATCACCGTTTTGCTGGTGCTGGAAGTCGCTGCCCCATGCCATCTATCTGCTTTTCGTAAGGGTCGGGGCTGCCTATCACCCGCAGCAGCAGCTGATCCCGCGCAACGCCTGGCTGCTGGGCAGCTTCGGGTAGGTCGCTAAGGTTAAAAACACACCCTTACTGGTACCGCCACGCATATAGGTGGCAGGAATTTTAATCTGAGGCATGAACTCATCTCCGTTTACGCAGCGGTGGACTCAAGAAAGTCCTGGGCAAAGCGCTGCAGCACACCACCCGCGGTGTAAATCGACACTTCCTCGGCGGTATCCAAACGGCATTTTACCGCTACGCGCTCACTGTCACCGCTTTGACGATGGATCACCAGGGTGAGCATCGCCCCTGGCGAAACCGCGCCTTCCACATCGAAGGTTTCGGTGCCATCCAAGCCCAGGGTTATGCGTGTGGTGCCGGGTTCAAACTCCAGCGGCATCACCCCCATACCGATCAGGTTGGTGCGGTGAATACGCTCGAAACCTTCCGCGGCAATTGCCTCTACGCCTGCCAGCGCGACACCTTTGGCCGCCCAGTCCCGGGAAGAGCCCTGGCCGTAATCGGCACCGGCAATAATGATCAACGGCTGCTTGCGGGCCATGTAGGTTTCAATCGCCTCCCACATGCGGGTCACTTCGCCCTCTGGCTCTACCCGCGCCAGCGAGCCTTGTTTCACCTTGCCGTCAGCGTCGCGCACCATCTCGTTGAACAGTTTGGGATTGGCAAAGGTCGCCCGCTGGGCGGTGAGGTGGTCGCCACGGTGGGTGGCGTAGGAGTTGAAGTCCTCCTCCGGCACGCCCATTTTGGCCAGGTACTCCCCCGCCGCGCTGTTCAACTGAATCGCATTGGAGGGCGAGAGGTGATCGGTGGTGATATTGTCCGGCAGTATCGCCAGCGGTCGCATACCTTTGAGAGTACGCTCCTTGGCCATATTGCCCTCCCAGTAAGGCGGGCGGCGGATATAGGTACTCTGAGGCCGCCACTCATAGAGCGGGCTGACCTGGGCGCGTGCGCTCTTGTCCAGGTCAAACATGGGAATATAGGTCTGGCGGAACTGCTCCGGCTTCACCGACGCTTTGACAATGGCGTCGATCTCCTCATCGGCAGGCCAGATATCCTTCAAGGTAACGGGGTTACCCGCTTGATCGATACCCAGGATATCTTTCTCAATATCAAAGCGAATGGTGCCTGCAATGGCGTAGGCAACTACCAGCGGCGGTGACGCCAGAAAAGCCTGCTGTGCATGGGGGTGAATGCGCCCATCGAAGTTGCGGTTGCCAGAAAGCACGGCGGTCGCATAGAGATCACGCTCAATGATCTCCTGCTGGATTTTTGGATCCAGCGCCCCGGACATCCCGTTGCAGGTGGTGCAGGCGTAGGCCACCACCCCAAAACCGAGGTTTTCCAGCTCGTTCATCAAGCCGGCTTCTTCCAGGTACATCTTGACGGTTTTTGAGCCCGGCGCCAGCGATGACTTCACCCAGGGCTTGCGCAGCAGGCCCAGCCGGTTGGCGTTACGGGCGATCAGCCCTGCCGCCACCATATTGCGCGGGTTAGAGGTATTGGTGCAGCTGGTAATGGCAGCGATGATCACCGCGCCATCGGGCATTTTGCCGGCTTTTTCCTCCGCCTGCGCTGCTTCAAGCCCCACGGCAATGCCGCGCTGGGCAAGCTCTGAAGTAGGCAAATGGGCGTGGGGTTGGAGGGCCCCGCCAAGGTGCGAGTCACCGATGAGAGGTCAAAGGTCAGCACCCGCTCGTACTCAACCTCGGTGAGACTATCCGCCCAGAGGCCCGTCTGCTTGGCATAGGTCTCTACCAGTGCTACCTGATCGTCCTCGCGGCCGGTAAGCTTGAGGTAATCAATGGTTTGGCCGTCGATGTAGAACATCGCCGCCGTGGCACCGTACTCAGGGGTCATATTGGAGATCGTGGCGCGGTCGCCAACGGTCAACGCATTGGCGCCTTCGCCGTAAAATTCCAGATAAGCACCGACTACCCGCTCTTTACGCAGGAATTCGGTAATCGCCAGCACCATATCAGTGCCGGTAATACCGGGCTGCAGCTTGCCGGTCAGCTCCACGCCGACGATATCCGGCAGGCGCATCATGGAAGCGCGGCCTAACATCACACTTTCGGCCTCCAGCCCCCACGCCCACCGAGATAACGCCCAAGGCATCCACCATGGGCGTATGGCTATCAGTACCCACACAGGTATCCGGGTAGGCAATGCCATCGCGGTTCTGTACCACCGGCGACATCTTTTCCAGATTGATCTGGTGCATGATGCCGTTACCGGGGGGAATGACGTCGACGTTCTCAAAGGCCGTCTTGGTCCAGTTAATAAAGTGGAAGCGGTCATCGTTGCGGCGATCTTCAATGGCGCGGTTTTTTTCAAAGGCGCCCTCTTCTGAGCCTGCGTGCTCTACCGCCAGCGAGTGATCGACAATCAGTTGGGTCGGCACTACGGGGTTGACCTTGGCGGGATCGCCGCCCTTCTCGGCAATGGCGTCACGCAGCCCGGCAAGATCGACCAGCGCGGTTTGGCCCAGGATGTCATGGCACACCACTCGCGCCGGGTACCAGGGGGAAATCCAGATCGCTTCTGCGCTCAATCAGCTGTTTCAAGGCATCGGTGAGCAGCTCAGGATCACAGCGGCGCACCAGCTGTTCCGCCAGTACGCGAGGTGTAAGGCAGCTGTGCGTAGGCACCGGGCTGGATATCTTCCACCGCCTCACGAGCATCAAAAACTCAAGCTCAGTGCCAGGCAGCGGTTTACGGTATTGGGTATTCATAGCAGACAGACTCACAGAAGGGGCTGAAAAAAGCCCGGTGATCAAGCCACCGGGCAGTACGCGGGTCAGTCTCGCGCTTCTATCGGCACCCACTCGCTCTTCTCGGGGCCAGTGTAATCGGCGCTGGGGCGAATAATGCGGTTGTTGGCGCGCTGCTCAAATACGTGCGCCGCCCAGCCAGTCAGCCGCGAGCAGACAAAAATCGGCGTAAAGAGCTTGGTGGGTATATCCATAAAGTGATACGCGCTGGCATGGAAGAAGTCGGCGTTACAGAACAGCTTCTTCTCACGCCACATGACTTCCCTCAACCCGCTCGGAAACCGGGTAGAGCACTTTGTCGCCTACGTCATCAGAGAGCTTCTTGGACCAGTGCTTGATAATCGCGTTGCGCGGGTCGGACTCGCGATAGATCGCATGGCCGAAGCCCATGATCTTATCCTTGCGTTCCAGCATTCCCATGATCTTGCTTTCTGCTTCTTCCGGCGACTGCCAGTTTTCGATCATCGCCATGGCCGCTTCGTTAGCACCACCGTGCAGCGGGCCGCGCAGTGAACCAATCGCGCCGGTGACGCAAGAGTGCATATCGGAAAGCGTTGAGGCGCAGACCCTGGCGGTAAAGGTAGAGGCGTTAAACTCATGCTCGGCGTAAAGAATCAGCGATACGTTCATTACCCGCGCATGCAGCTCGGAAGCAGGCTCGCCGCGCAGCATATTCAAGAAGTGGCCGCCTACCGAGTCGTCATCGGTTTCGGTATCGATGCGTACGCCGTCGTGGGAGAAGCGGTACCAGTAGCAGATGATCGAAGGCAGTACCGCCAGCAGGCGGTCGGCAACGTCCTGCTGCTGGTCGAAACTCTCCTCGGTTTCCAGATTGCCCAGCATCGAGGTGCCAGTGCGCATCACATCCATGGGGTGGGCATCCTTGGGAATCTGCTCAAGCACCGTCTTCAGCGCATCGGGCAGCCCACGCAGGCTTTTCAGCTTGGCGATGTAGTGATCCAGCTCGGCTTGATTAGGCAGCTTGCCTTTTAACAGCAGGTAAGCCACTTCTTCAAACTTGGCTTTTTCAGCCAGTTCTTTGATATCGAAGCCACGGTAGGTCAAGCCTGAGCCGGTTTTACCTACCGTACATAGCGCGGTGGAACCAGCGCTCTGGCCACGCAGTCCTGCACCTGTCACGGGTTTATCAGCCATGGTGTGTCTCCTATTTACTGCTTTTATTTTTAAATTGTGTTGTTAATTACACTTTCGGCAAAGCTATCTTGGTGAGAGGGCAGGTTTCCGCGAGGGCGCTGTGAACCCATCCCTGGGCGCTACTTTCGCCATCTGACCGCCATGGATGGCGGAAATGCCGGAATCGTCGGGAACATTTTCCGGCCCTGGTCGAAAGACCCTCGCTCCAACCTGCCCTCTCACCAGTTTGCAGATGAAATTGTTTCCTAATGCGCCCCACCTTAACTGTCGGCTTACTGGTCATCACCTTTCTCGGCAAACAAAGCATCCAGCTTCTGCTCAAAATCGTGGTAGTTCAGAAAATCGTAGAGCTCGTCGCGGGTTTGCATCAGCGGCACGACCTCTTTTTGGTGACCGTTGTCGAGGATGCTTTGATAGACCTGCAACGCCGCGGCGTTCATGGCGCGGAACGCGGAGAGCGGGTAGAGCACCATGCGGCAGCCAACGTCACCAAGCTCCTGCTGGGTGAATAGGGGCGTTGCGCCAAATTCGGTGATATTGGCTAGAATCGGCGCATTGACCCGTTGGCAAAAAAGCCTTGTAGTCATCCAGGGTATGCACCGCTTCGGCGAAGATGGCATCCGCCCCCGCTTCCACACAGGCATTGGCCCGCTCAATGGCGGCGTCAAGGCCCTCTTTTGGAACGCATCGGTGCGGGCAATGAGATAGAAGTCGGGGTCGATCTTGGCATCGGCGGCAGCTTTGATACGGTCGACCATCTCCTGCTGGGAAACAATCGCTTTATTCGGGCGGTGACCACAACGCTTTTGCGCCACCTGGTCTTCCATATGTACCGCGGCGACACCAGCACGCTGCATCTCTTTAACAGTGCGGGCGATATTGAAGGCGCCACCCCAGCCGGTATCGATATCCACCAGCAAAGGTAACTCGGTAGCGCCGCAGATACGGTGAGCATCCTCTACCACGTCATTCATGGTCGTCATGCCCAGATCCGGCAAGCCGAAGGAGGCGTTGGCCACACCGCCGCCGGAGAGATAAATCGCTTGATGGCCCACTTTGTCGGCCATCAGCGCGGTGTAAGCATTGATGGTGCCTAAGATCGGCAGCGGGCGGTTAGCGTCGAGGGCGGCCCGAAAGCGGGCGCCTGGCGTCATCTGGGACATGGGGCGTTTCTCCTATTGCTAATTTTTAGTTATGTCGTAGCTTTATTTAGTGATGTTTTAGCCTTGCGGTTTAGCTGCTGACTGCTCCAGGGCTGCGGCATAGCGATCCGCCACATTGGCGCGGGAGGCGCTAACATGGCGGCGCATCAGCAGCTCGGCCAACTCTGCATCGCCCGCTTCAATGGCATCCACAATGCGATGGTGCTCCACAAAGGCGCGCTGGGGCCGGGTGCCACTGGCGCTAAACTGGGTGCGATAAAGGCGCACAAGGTAGTAGAGATCATCGCAGAGCAGGTTCATTAGCATCTTGTTATGGCTGCCCTGAACGATACAGTAGTGAAAATCGAGATCACCCTCGCGCTGGTAGTAGGCTTCGCCACGCTTGAGATCGGCCTGGCCCTCGTGCAGCGCCAGCACATCCCGCAAGCCCTGAACCTCTTCCGGTGTCATATGCTCAGCCGCCAGCCGCGCCGCCATGCTTTCAAGGGCTTCGCGCAGATCAAACAGCTCTAGAAGTTCTTTCATCGAGAGCTTAACTACCCGGGCGCCCACATGGGGAACGCGCTCGATGAGTCGATGCGCCTCCAGGCGCCGCATCGCCTCCCGCAGCGGCCCGCGGGAAATGCCGTAGGTTTTTGATAACCCGGGCTCGGTGATCTTACTGCCAGGAGCAAGCTCGCCCCGTACAATGGCATCCTGCAACTGATGAAACACCCGCTCGGCGAGGGTACGCACTTCGGGCGTCGTGGTTTCGGACGAACTTGCAGTGGTGCTTAGTGAAGGAGTAGCGAGAGAAGCCATAATTGATTGTCGACAATTGAAAAGTAAACAAACTCTAGCGCGTGTCAATTAAACCGTCAACCAGCCATGTTTACCGATTTTATACGCCTTTCGTTGTATTAGCGGGCGCAACAAAATCCATCTTGTCAACAATCAAACCCTTTTTTTACTCAACGCTGCGTATAATCCTCTGCGTGAGAAAGGCGTCGAAGCGCTGCGCTGGTGTCATTGTCTACGCCCCTCTAAAATGACCCGCCCTTTACTGGCTAGGCGTTTGCTTAATGATCAAGGCGTTGACGATATCAGCCCTGCCCTATTCACCCGACCCACTGGGTTTATTCGCTCGCCTGCGTGTCAGGCCCGGTGCAATACTGCTCGACAGTGGCCGCCCGGTCGCTACCGGCCGCTTTGATATAATCAGCAGTGACCCGCTCGCTACGCTTGAGGTTGCTCATAATGGTGGGGCGAGTATCGCGTCGGATCGGCTTAGCCCTCCGGCGCACTTGGCCAACGATGCCTTTGCCCTTCAGCAGTGGCTGCTGGATCAACTGGATATTCCGGATGAAACCAGCGAACTCCCGTTTCTGGGCGGGCTAATAGGCTACTGGGGATACGATTTAGGCCGTAAAACCTTATCCATCCCGAGCCGTCAAGCAAGCCCGGTCACACTGCCACAAGCCCGTTTAGGGCTTTACGACTGGTGTATTACCCTGGATCACATGGCCCAGCAGGCGTGGTTAATCGCCACACCGCAACGCCGTGAGCAGGTAGAGGGTTGGCTTACCCAGTCCCCAGCGCCCACTCACGCATTCACATTAACGGATACCTTTAAGGCAGAACTTAGCCACGCCCAATACGAGGCACGCTTTGACGCCGTTCAGCGCTATATTCGGGCGGGTGACTGCTATCAAATTAACCTGGCGCAGCGCTTTTATGCCGACTACCGGGGGATGAGTGGCAGGCATACCTGCAACTGCGTAAAGCCACCCCTACGCCCTATTCAGGCTTTATGGCCTGGGGCGACAAAGCGGTCATGTCACTTTCACCAGAACGGTTTATTCAGTGTCGCAACGGCGAGGTCGAGACACGGCCGATTAAAGGCACCCGCCCGCGTGGTGCAACATTTGAAGAGGATCAGGCGCTGGCGGAGCAGCTTTTGAGCAGCACTAAAGATCGCGCTGAAAATGTCATGATCGTCGACCTGCTGCGCAATGATTTAGGTCGCGTCTGCCAACCCGGTACCATCCGCGTACCGCAGCTGTGTCACCTTGAGAGTTACCCTAACGTACACCATCTGGTCAGTGTCGTGCAGGGAACCCTGGCCAGTGCCTATACCCCGCTGGCACTGCTTAAAGCAGCCTTCCCCGGCGGCTCGATTACCGGCGCACCTAAAATTCGTGCGATGCAGATCATCGATGAACTGGAACCCTGCCAACGCAGCGTGTATTGCGGCAGCCTTGGCTATGTGGATGTACGCGGCAGCATGGATACCTCTATCGCTATTCGCACGATGGTGGCCGAGGCGGGAAGAGTGCATGTATGGGGCGGTGGGGGTTGGTGGCAGACTCCCAAGCGGAGGAAGAGTACACCGAGACACTGGATAAAATTCGTCACCTAATTGGCGCTTTGGAATAAGCAGCACGAGCTCTATATCAAAAAGGAATATAAAAGCCAAACTAAACGGTATTGGGGCTCGCTGCCTCCTGTTTGGTAGCCTAGTCAGTATTATTTAACTCTCGATATTTAATTCTCGATTAGGAGGCAGCATGTCCTCAGCGCTTGAAGCGGTTAACAGAGATTTCGCCAATAATCCTCAAGGGTTAGTTGAATGGGCGCTGGCCCAGGGTGCACGACCTATTTGCACCACCAACTTTCGCCCCTTTGAGGCGGTGATCCTGCATATGGTGACCCAGGTGCGCCCGGATATTCCGATTGTGTGGATGGACAGTGGCTACAACACCGAGGCGACCTATCAGTTTGCTGATGAAGTCATCAAACAGCTCAATCTTAATCTGGTGAGCTTTATACCCCAGCGAACCCGTGCCCACCGTGAGGCGCTGGAGGGCCCTATGCCTGGCATCGACGACCCGCGCCACGCGGCCTTTACTCAGGAAGTAAAAATCGAACCCTTCGAGCGGGCGCTGCGTGAAATGCAGCCCGACGTATGGTTTACCGCGCTGCGCGCTGAAGACACACCCGAGCGCGCCAAAATGCAGCCGGTTAGCCGCAACAGCGATGGCCTATTGAAAGTTGCCCCGCTCTTACAGTGGAGCGCCAAAGATATGTACCAATACCTTCAGGCGCATAACTTGCCCAACAACTTTGACTACTTCGACCCCACCAAGGTGGAAGAGAAGCGCGAATGCGGGCTGCATTTACAGCACTAACTCACAGTGAGAGTTAATACTCTGGCAGGTCTAAGTCATCGAACAGCGACTGTTCATGGCGCGGGCCTGCCATTAGCGCTTTCTTCTACCCGGTCGCGGGTTAGATGGGGCGCAAAGCGCTCTAAAAAGTCGTACATATAGCCGCGCATAAAAGTGCCGCGACGAATACCAATCTTGGTTGTCGAGCTAGCAAACAGGTGACTGGCATCCAGGGCGACGAGATCATCATCAAGCGCTTCATCCACGGCCATATGCGCCACAATACCAACGCCCATCCCCAGCCGTACGTAGGTCTTAATCACATCCGCATCAGCCGCTGTTAGCACCACATTGGGCGTTAGGCCCTTGGCCTTAAAGGCATCGTCTAACTGCGAACGACCGGTAAACCCGAACACATAGGTAACCAATGGATGCTCGCCGAGCGCCTCTAGGGTCAACGGGCCCTGATGCGTGGCTAGCGGGTGCCCCTTGGGTACCAGTACGCAACGATTCCAGCGGTAGCACGGCAGTAGCACTAAATCGGTAAACAGCTCTAGCGACTCGGTCGCAATGGCAAAATCGGCTTGCCCTTCACTGACCATCTGGGCGATCTGCTTGGGCGTACCCTGCTGCATATGCAGCGCCACATCGGGGTATTTCAGGGTGAACTCGCTGATAATAGGCGGTAAGGCGTAGCGAGCCTGGGTATGGGTCGTGGCTATGGCCAAGCTGCCGCGACGCTCATCGCTATGCTCCTGGGCCACCTGTTTAATGTTTTCGGTGAGGCGCAGAACCTGCCCCGCCAGATCAATAATCGACTGCCCGGCAGGCGTGACCCGTGTCAGGTGTTTGCCGCTGCGAGCAAAGATCTCGACACCAAGCTCGTCCTCTAACAGACGAATTTGCTTGGAGATCCCCGGCTGTGAGGTAAATAGACTTTGCGCTGTGGCCGAGACATTTAGGTTATGCCGATTGACTTCCCAGATATAGCGTAGCTGTTGTAGCTTCATGTCCTCACCTTATTTATTCTCTAGACAGATCTATGTAGATCGTATCTCTATGCAGGCCGAATGTTTAAGCGCATCCATACGCTGGTGCCACGTCACGTCTGACTGGGTGTATTGCTTTGCGTTGCCTTACATTGCGCTGCTTGGCTCAACCGGCACTCTACAGCACCATATAGAATAAAAAACACCATGATAATGCTTTTATATTATAAAAAAAATGCCCTACCAGCACCCATTAATTTCTGCTATTTAGTTAACTCACCGTGCGGGAAATTTGCCAGCAACCTTCGCGCCCGCTAACATCTGCCCACGCTTATCGCGATAGACACGAGGCGCGGCAAAGAGCGCCAATAGATCGCGTAATGACCGTTGCTCCATTTGAGGCAACGAACCAGTAAGAGCAACGCAAACGGAGAAGCAAATGGCTAATAATGTTGATGTCACCAACGCCAATTTTGAGCAAGAAGTCCTCAACGCTGAACAGCCTGTGCTAATGAAATTCTGGGCACCGTGGTGTGGCCCGTGCAAAGTCATGGCCCCGGTCGTTGATGAAGTGGCCGCCGAACGACAGGAGAGCCTGAAAGTCGTTAGCGTTAATGTAGACGACGCTCCTGAAATTGCTGCCGAGCAAGGCGTTCGCGGTGTACCTACCGTGATGCTGTTTAAATCCGGCACTAAAGTCGCTTCACTGGTTGGCGCGCAGTCTAAATCGCAACTGACGCAGTTCATCGAACAAAACGCTTGATCAGTGCGTTTAGCACTTGTGAAAACCGCCGACACTGTCGGCGGTTTTTTCTTCGCTAGTTTCTGCGTTTCCAGGGTGGCAAGCTTGCGTCACTCGACCGGATATCTTTCACACGGCGTTTCCCAGGGCCTAACAGTCTAGCGATCCAGCGGGTTTGTGGATGGCTATCAAGGGCAATCTTCAACGTCATCGTCAGTACCACCGAAAGCAGCATCCCCGCCGCACCGAAGATCCACCCCATACCACTAGCGATAAAAAACGCCACGAAGGTGGAAAGCCCCAACGCTTGCCCCATTACCCTCGGCTCGATCAAGTTGCCGAGCACAAAGTTGATCACCAGATAAGCGGAAGCCAGCAGTAGCGCCTGAAAGGCACCGCCATCCTGAGATACCAGCAGCAACAGTACCGGCGGAATGGCAGCAATGGCTGAGCCGATATTGGGTATAAAGTTAAGGGCAAACGCCAACACGCCCCACAGCAGCGGAAAATCCACGCCAACAACCACACAGGAGAGCCATACCAGAACCCCAGTGGCCAGACTGATCATGGTTTTAACAGCCAGATAACGCTTCAGTGTTAAACTGAATTCGCTAAAGCGTTTCAAGCTGGGCGCAGGGTTTTCCAGTGCACGCGAGACTTTGTCACGCACATTGAGTGTTTCAAACAGCATGAAGATGACCAGCAGCCCAACAATGATGCCTTGCATGAACAGGTTGCCAAGCTGGCTCAGTAGCTCTGGCATCCAGGAGCCTTCATCCTCCCCCTTCAAAGAGCGAGTTGATCTGATCAGGATTAATCGCCAGCCCCCGAGAAGAGAGCGCATTCAGCAAGTTCCAATACTGCTCATAAAGCCGCGACTCTATCTCAGGCAACGCCGCTATGAAGGTACTAAAGCTATTCACCACCAGCAGGCCAATCAGCGACAAAAACCCTAGCAATACCATTAAGGTTAGAAAGGCAGACACCCGCATACTTAAGCCACAGCGATGCAACCATTGCACTGGTGAGGTGCACACTACCGCGATAAATACCGCCAGTAACAGCGGCACAAGTAGATCAGCGCCTACTTTCATACCCGCAATAATCACCACCAAGGCGGCGAGCGCCAAAGTGGCGTTAAGTGGGATACTGCGGTAATCCTCGTCTGACAATTTCGACATGATCCATCCTTAGCTTGCTGTCAATATATAATGGCTGCATACGACATATTGCACAAACCGTGCAAATAATAAGCAACTGTTTTGCGTTCACTCTTCCCTGCTGAACTTTCTCTTCTTCTAAGCTTCAAAACGAACTGTACGCTTCCAAGCAACGTCTACCCTAACGTTTTGAATTTCGGGTTTAACTCAGCGGCACACCACCCCGCACACTAAGGAAGTCATTTATGAAAGCAACTCCTCTTAATTTGCCAACGTCAGGTTTTCGTAAACCCGGTCTTCGTAAACCAGGCTCTCAAAACCTGGGCACTAAACGTTTACGCAGTGGCCTGATTGGCGGTGCTCTGCTGGCACTCATTTGCGCTCCCTTAGCCCACGCTTCACCGTCACACACGCCCCCACCAAGCCTGCACGTTCAAGCGCAGTCATGGGTGGAGGTAGAACCCGACAAAGCCACCCTCAATGCCCGGCTATGGGAAAACACGCCTGCCCTTTCCACTCTGGAAGAGAGCGATAGTAGCGCACTTAGCGATGCCCGCGAACGTTTGGAGAGCCGTGCCAGCGAATTAATCGAACAGATGGAAGCCACCGGCCTTGAACGCAGCGCCATTAATGCGGGCTCGCTGAATGTCTATCCCGAACACGTACAAGGGCCACGCAACGAAGATGGCGAGCATGAGACCTTGCAGCGCACGCGTCTCGAGCGCCCGATCACCGTCGAATTAACCGATCTGGATCAGTTGAGTGAGGTGTTAGACGCGCTAATAGCCGCGGGTGTCAACTCATTGGACGGCGTGCAGTTCGATCTTCAAGATCGCGACGCGGCCACTGACGAAGCGCTGGTTAAAGCGTTAGAGAAAGCACAGCACAAAGCGAACCTGATGGCCGATAGCTTAGATGCTGAACTGGGCCATGTGCAGCGTATTGAAGAGACCCAATCGCCAATCTTCCAGCCACGCATGATGGCAATGCGGGCAGAGAGCGACACTGCTTCAAGCCAATCGGGTGCCGCCAGTGATTACAGCCCCGGCACCATCCGCATTGATGCCGGGGTTAGCGTTGAGTGGGCGCTTAAAGGGCCAGACGCTCCACGCCGCCCAGATAGCGACGTAGCGGCTCAGGAATAACCACCGAGCCATCCGCCTGCTGGTGGTTTTCAAGCACCGCCAGCAGGCAACGACCTACCGCCAGACCTGAACCGTTCAAGGTATGCAGCAACTGCGGCTTTTGGCCTCCGGATGGCGATAACGCGCCTGCATGCGCCGGGCCTGGAAATCCTCGCAGTTTGAGACCGAAGAGATCTCACGATACGTCTCCTGGCTAGGCAGCCACACTTCCAAGTCATAGGTCTTGGTCGCCCCAAAGCCCATATCACCGGTACACAAAGTCACCACACGGTACGGTAGCTCCAGTGCCTGAAGAATTGCTTCCGCATGCCCGCGCATCTCTTCCAGCGCTTCGTAGCTCTTCTCCGGCTCAACAATCTGCACCATTTCGACTTTATCGAACTGATGCTGGCGGATCATACCGCGAGTATCGCGCCCGTGTGAGCCTGCTTCAGAGCGGAAACAGGGCGTATGGGCGGTAAGCTTCATCGGCAGCGCCGCCTGCTCAACGATTTCATCACGCACAAAGTTGGTTAGCGGCACTTCTGAAGTGGGAATCAGATGGTACTCGCGCTCATCGTCCAGTTTGAACAAGTCTTCGCCAAACTTCGGCAGTTGACCGGTGCCCATTAACGAATCACGGTTGACCATATACGGCACATAGCACTCTTCGTAGCCGTGCTGCTCAGTTTGGGTATCCAGCATAAACTGCGCCAGCGCCCGGTGCAGCCGCGCAATCGGCCCGCGCATTACCGCAAAACGTGCGCCGGTGATTTTAGCCGCCAGCTCAAAATCGAGATAGCCTGATTTTTTGCCCAGATCAACGTGATCCAGCACCTCGAAATCAAACGCCCGCGGCGTGCCCCAGCGGTGCAGCTCAACGTTATCGTCTTCGCTTTTACCTTCCGGCACGCTCTCATGGGGCACGTTAGGGATACCGCTAATGGCTTCGTCCCACTCCTCCTGCACCTCGGCCAGTTCTTTCTTGGCTTTATCCAGGCGCTCGCCTAAGTCACTAACCTCATCCAGCAGCGGCTGAATATCTTCACCGTTGGCCTTGGCTTTACCAATCGCTTTGGAGCGCATATTGCGCTCGTTTTGCAACTGCTCGGTTTGGGTTTGCAGCTCGCGACGACGCGACTCCAGCGCCTGCAGTCCCGCTTTATCAAGCACAAAGCCCCGGCGGGCCAGTTGTTGAGCAACCGTGTCAAGATCACCGCGTAGCAGTTTCGGATCGAGCATGAATCCTGTCCCTTGGCCTGAAAACAATAAAAGCAACGCGCCAATGCGCGTGCATAAAGGGGACTATTGTAGGCAAAAGCGCGGCGGGGAGCCATGGCCGGTATTGCCAGGCACACGTTTAGCTACGCTTAAAGGTTCCAGCACCAGAGAAGTTTGCACTATCGCTAAGCAAGGTTCAGTTATCGAATCGACCGCATGTGCTATTACCACTCGGCATAACCGCCCGCGCCCACTAGTCAAAAGTGATAGAGTGCCCGCCGATTCGACTGGCGAATCGCTGAATAATAGGTTTTCACACTTTTGGACAGGAGAAAGGCAGTGCAGGAAACAGCACAGCAAGGAAAATTTGCCTGGTGGCGACGAATTGCCCTATGGAAGAAGATTCTCGCGGGTTTGGCGTTGGGGATTTTGGCGGGCGCGCTGCTAGGCGACACCGCCAGCGTGTTTAAGCCGCTTGGCGATATTTTTATTAACGCCATTATGATGCTGATTGTGCCACTGGTATTTTCCACCTTGGTGGTGGGTATTACCTCCATGCGCGACCCACAGAAGATGGGCCGTATCGGCGCACGCACGATTACGCTCTACTTGATTACTACCGCCTTTGCCATAAGTATCGGCCTGCTGCTCTCCACCCTGCTGCAGCCGGGCGTGGGCGTAGATTTAAGCTTCGACTCTGAGGTGGCCGCCAACGAAGCGCCATCGCTGGTCTCTATTCTGGTTAACTTAGTGCCGCGTAACCCGTTGGACGCCCTGGCCAACGGCAACATTATGCAGATCATTGTGTTTGCCATTGGCCTGGGTATTTCGCTGACGCTGATTGGCGATAAAGGCGAGCCGGTCATGAAGGTCTTCGATAGCTTTGCCGAGGCGATGTACAAGCTCACCGGCATCGTGATGGCCTTCGCCCCGTTCGGCGTCTTTGGCTTAATCGCCCACGTCTCCGGCCAGTACGGCTTAGAGATATTGCTGCCGCTGGCCAAGCTGATTGGCGTGGCGTACCTGGCCAGCATTCTTCACGTGCTGGTGATCTACTCAGGTTTTATTTCGCTACTGGGGCGGCTAAACCCCATGCGCTATTTGCAGGGCAGCCTGGACGCTATTGTAGTCGCGTTCTCGTCCGCCTCTTCTGCGGGCACCCTGCCGGTCTCTATCCGCTGCGCACAGAAAAACCTGGGCGTTTCCGAAGGGGTTTCCGGGTTTGTGCTGCCCGTGGGCGCCACCATCAATATGGACGGCACCGCGCTTTACCAGGGCGTGGTGGTGCTATTTATCGCCCAGATGACCGGCACGGATTTGAGCATGATGGATTACGGCATGATTGTTGCCACCGGCACGCTGGCCTCCATTGGCACGGCGGGCGTACCGGGCGCGGGCTTGATTATGCTCTCGATTGTGATGGCGCAGGTTGGCCTGCCGCTGGAAGCCATCGCCGTGGTCGCAGGGATTGATCGTATCCTTGATATGGCACGCACCAGCGTCAACGTCGCCGGTGATTTAATGGTGACAACCCTGGTAGGTAAAAGCGAAGGGGAACTCAACGAAGAGATCTACAACCGCCACTAGCCTGCACCTAGCCTTTGATAGCGTCTGAATGGGTGCCCGCTGTGATGAGCAGCGGGCACTGCGCTTCCCTTCATAGCCTTCCCCTGCCATACAGCAGTTGTGATTCGCACGGTTTCTCGGCAACCTATTAGCATCATTTCCAGCCGAGCAACGCAGCCATGCCTACCGCTTTTGATCAAACGCTTGCCGCCATCGATGCCCTGCATGCTGAGGATCCGCGCGCCACGACGCTTACCGATGGCACCTCCATGCCCCAGGAGCTGGCCTATGCCCAGCGCATGAGCGACTGGCTAGACCGCGTGCATGACGCCCCAGATGAAGTGCTGCGCTTAGCGGTACGCGCCCAGCACTTACAGCGTTGGTTAGTGCCGCGTGAGGAGTACCCTGAAGGGCGCGTGGGCTATTTAACCTGGCGGCGCGACCAGGGCAAGCGCGCGGGGAGACGACCGCTCAACTAATGCGCGAGGCAGGCTACAGTGACGAAGAGGCCAATCGAGTCAAAGCCATTATTGGCAAGAAAGGCCTGGGCCGCGACCCCGATGTGCAGGCGCTGGAAGATTGCGCCTGTCTGGTGTTTTTAGAAAACTACTTTGCCGACTTTTCGCGCAAGATCAAGCACGACCATATGGTACGGATCGTGCAGATGACCTGGCGAAAAATGTCACCCCGCGCCCACGAACTGGCCTTGCAACTCCCCATGTCGGATGCCTCATTAGCACTGGTTAAAGAGGCCCTGGGTGTAGAGTAAGGTGTGGGATAAGCGACAGAGCAATGCGCTACCGTGAGATGCAGCGGGGCAGCCGCTGGGGTAAAGTAGCGGTCTTCTTTTATTGCGCCCCCGGCACTGACGGCTTGATCAACTATGATTGCATCCTTGGACACCCGTACCGCCCCGTTTGAACGTTTGGGCAAAGATTACCTGCGATTTTTGCAGGCTCTCAAAACCCGCGGCTTTGAAGGCGAAATCGCTCCCGATTACGCCAACCGCACGGTGCTGGCGACGGATAACTCGATTTACCAGCGCCTGCCCCAGGCGGCGGTCTACCCCAAGCATGCCGAAGACCTGGAGCGCCTGACTCGCCTGGCGGCACAAACTACTCATCGTGGCATTGTGTTAACGCCCAGGGGCGGCGGTACCGGCACGAATGGGCAGTCGCTCACTGACGGCATTGTGGTGGATGTCTCCCGACATATGAATCAGATCCTAGAGATCGATGTGGAAGCACGACGGGTGCGCGTCCAGGCGGGGGTGGTGAAGGATCAGCTCAATGCTGCGCTCAAACCCCACGGGCTGTTTTTTCGCCCCGGAGCTGTCGACGTCCAACCGAGCCACCATTGGCGGCATGATCGCAACCGATGCCAGCGGCCAGGGCAGCTGTGAATACGGCAAAACCCGCGACCACGTGCTTGAACTCGATACCGTTCTGATCGGCGGCAAGCACCTGCACAGTCGTGCGCTAACCCCGGACGAAGAGCAGGCCGAGCGCCAGCAGGAAGGCATTCTGGGCCGCGTACATACTACCGCTGCCGAGATTATCGACCAGCAGCGTGAGCTGATTGCGGCAAAATTTCCGCCGCTCAACCGCTGCTTGACCGGCTATGATCTGGCCCACCTGCGCACCGATGAAGGCCAGCTTAATCTCAACAGCCTGCTGTGCGGCTCGGAAGGCTCGCTGGGCTTTTTTGAACGAAGCCGTGCTGAACGTGCTGCCGATTCCCAAGCACTCCACGTTGGTCAATGTGCGCTATACAAGCTTTATGGACGCACTGCGAGACGCCAAAGCGCTGATGGCCGCTAGCTCTTCACAAAACCAGCCGCAGGCGCTTCGCCCCACTTCTATCGAAACCATCGACGACACGGTGCTTCAACTGGCCATGGAGGACTTCGTCTGGGACAGCGTAGCGGAGTTTTTCCCCGCCACCGGTAGCACACCGATTCGTGGCATTAACCTGATCGAGTTTAATGACGACGATGAGCGTGCCCTGGCCGCGCGGGTAAAAGCCTTCACCGACCACCTAAGCCAAGACACCACCGTCGAACGCCTGGGCTATACCCTGGCCGAGGGGCGCGGGCAGATTCAGAAAGTCTACGCCATGCGCAAACGCTCGGTGGGGTTGCTCGGCAATGTGCAGGGCGAGAAGCGCCCGATTCCCTTTGTGGAAGATACTGCCGTACCGCCGGAGCACTTGGCGGACTTTATTGCCGAGTTCCGCGCCGCGCTGGATGCCCGCGGGTTATCCTACGGGATGTTTGGCCATGTGGATGCGGGGGTACTACACGTACGCCCCGCCATCGATATGAAGGATCCCGAGCAGGAAAAACTGATTCGTGCGGTCTCCGATGAAGTCGCTGCGCTGACCCAAAAATACGGCGGCCTGCTGTGGGGCGAACACGGCAAAGGTGTGCGCTCGGAGTACGCCCCCGGTTCTTTGGCGAGCTCTACCCCAGCCTACAGCGGGTCAAAGCCGCCTTTGATCCGTTTAACCAGCTTAACCCCGGCAAGATCGCCACGCCCTCCGAGAGCGGCGAGCTTATAGCCAAGGATAGCGACCCCGATCTGCTGACCATTGATGGCGTGCCCATGCGCGGCCAGCTTGACCGTACCATCGACGAGCGCGCCTGGCAGGCCTACGACGCCGCGGTTTACTGCAACGGCAACGGCGCCTGCTACAACTATGACCTTGATGACCCCATGTGCCCCTCCTGGAAGGCCACCCGGGATCGCCGCCACTCGCCCAAAGGGCGCGCCAGCTTCGATCCGCGAATGGCTACGCCTACAGTCACAGGCAGGGATCGACGTCGTTGAAGAGTCACGCAAGAAGAAAGCCGAGGGCGGCTGGGGCTTTATTAAAAGCTTTCCACTGCGGGTGGCGAACACCCTAAGCCGCAAGCAGCACCACGACTACTCCCACGAGGTTTACGACGCCATGGCGGGCTGTTTGGCGTGCAAATCCTGCGCCGGGCAGTGCCCCATCAAGGTTAACGTACCGCAGTTCCGTTCGCAGTTTTGGAGGTCTACCATGGCCGCTACCTGCGCTCGGTTCGCGACTACGTGATTGGCGGCACCGAGTTTATGCTGCCCACCCTGGCCAAGGCTGCGCCGCTGTATAACGCAGTGATTGGCCAACGCTGGGTAGAGCAACTGATGCGCCGCACCTTGGGCATGAGCGATTCACCGGCGCTTTCACGGGCCAGCGTTAAAAAGCAGCTCAACGCCTGGGGCGTCGCCGAAGCAACGCCGCTCTCGCTGGCGCTGTTAACCGAACAGCAGCGCGCCAACAGCGTGATACTTGTCCAGGACGCCTTCACCACTCACTTTGAAGCCAAGCTGGTGATGGACGTGGTGGAGCTACTATCGCGTCTGAATCTACGCGTGTTCGTGATGCCCTTCTCCGCGAACGGCAAACCGCTCCAGGTGCAGGGCTTTCTGGGCGCCTTCGAGCGCACCGCCGCCAAACAGGCCGAGCGGCTACGCACCCTGGCCCGCTTCGATATCCCCCCTGGTGGGCATCGACCCGGCGATGACGCTCACCTATCGCCAGGAGTACGTCAAAGCGTTAGGCGAAGACGCGGTGCCGGAGGTGCTGATGCTGCAGGAGTGGCTGGCGACGCGCATCAATACACTGGCGCCCAGCCAACTCACACTAACCGACCCGGGTTTTAAGCTGCTCTCCCACTGCACCGAGAAGACCAACGCACCGGGCAGCCCTAAAGCGTGGCAGCAGGTATTTGCCGCCTTTGGGTTAGAGCTCGAACTGATGGCCACCGGCTGCTGCGGTATGTCCGGCACCTACGGCCACGAGACCCGTAACGTCGACACCTCAAAAACGATCTACGCCCAGTCCTGGCAGCCCCAGGTAGAGGCAGAGGAAAACGCAGACAAGCTACTGGCCACCGGCTACTCCTGCCGCAGCCAGGTGAAGCGCTACTCGGATCAAGTACTACCGCACCCACTTCAGGCGCTGCTTTTGTGTCTGAAGCGGGCA
The DNA here is from genome assembly GCA_004295565.1 of Vreelandella olivaria. Taxonomy (GTDB): domain Bacteria; phylum Pseudomonadota; class Gammaproteobacteria; order Pseudomonadales; family Halomonadaceae; genus Vreelandella; species Vreelandella olivaria. Next base: position 3,005,061 of record AP019416.1, read on the forward strand.
GGTTAAAAGAACAGCCGTTTCAACCCCAAGCCTGGATCACTTTCGCGCATAAAGGCTTCGCCGACCAGGAAGCCGTTAACGTTATGGTCGCGCATCAGCTCCACGTCATCGCGGGTATGAATACCGGATTCGGTAATCACCGTAACGCCCTCAGGAATGCGCGGCAGCAGATCCAGGGTGGTATTCAGGCTGGTTTCAAAGGTATGCAGGTTGCGGTTATTGATGCCCACCAGCTTTAGACCCAGCGCTAGAGCGCGCTCAAGTTCCTCAGCATCGTGCACTTCGACCAACACATCCATCCCCAATTGCGTAGCCTGCTGATTCAAGTCGCGCAGTTGGGCGTCGTCCAGAGCGGCGACGATCAGCAGAATACAGTCAGCCCCAATGGCGCGTGCCTCACAGACCTGATAGCCGTGGGTAATAAAGTCTTTGCGAATCACCGGCAGCGAACAGACATCACGGGCAGCGATGAGATAGTCTTCGTGTCCCTGGAAAAGTCGGCGTCAGTCAGCACGGAGAGACAGGCAGCGCCACCCTGGGCATAACTTTTGGCGATATCCGAGGGGTGAAACTCTTCGCGAATCACGCCCTTTGAGGGCGAGGCTTTCTTCACCTCGGCGATAATGGCCGGATCACCTGCTGCGATGCGCGTGTTAAGTGCATCGATAAAGCCACGCGGCGCACTCTGCTGCTCACCGAGGGCGAGCAAATCCGCCTCTGAAACGGCCTGACGGCGCTCAGCCACTTCTTGGTCTTTGCGGGCAAGAATACGCGTTAAAATAGTCGGCGTTGCCTGTTGAGTCATGTTGATCTCTTTTTTTTAAACTGATCTTGTTTAAGCACCTACTGCTTAAAAACGCTGGTGAAGTGCGACAGCTCTTTGAGTTTTTCAAGCGGTAGCTTTGAGGCTTGCGCGTCCTGGGCCACCATCACACCCTCTTTCAAGGTATCTGCCACGCCTGCACAGTAGAGTGCGGCGCCGGCGTTTAGCGCGACCATATCGGCAGCGGCGCCTTCACCGGAAAGCGCGGCCTTGACCAAACGCAGGCTGTCTTCGGCGCTGGCGGCTTTCAGGGTTGCCAGGCTCTGGCGCTCAATGCCCAGCTCTTCAGGGGTAATGGTGTACTGGCTAATCTCGCCCTCTTTGAGCTCCGCCACCAAGGTGGGGCTGGCCAGGGAGATCTCATCCAGGCCGTCCTCAGAGTGCACCACCATTACATGGCGACTGCCCAAGGTTTTCAGCACTTCCGCCATCAGCGGCACCAGCGCCGGTGCATAAACCCCCAGTACTTGGTTGGGAGCACCTGCAGGGTTGGTCAACGGGCCCAAAATATTAAACAGCGTGCGCACGCCCATCTCACGGCGCGGGCCAATCGCATAGCGCATGGCCGGGTGATGATTGGGTGCAAACATAAAGCCCACGCCCACCTGTTCAATACAGCGCGCTACCTGGTCAGGCTTAAGATCCAGATAGATCCCCGCCACGTCGAACAGATCCGCACTGCCGGACGACGACGAAACGCTGCGGTTACCGTGCTTGGCCACATGGGCTCCAGCCGCCGCGGCGACAAAACTGGCGGCGGTGGAAACGTTAAACAGGTTGGCGCCATCACCACCGGTACCGACGATATCCACTATGTTTTCGGCACTCAGCTCAACGCGCTTCATCAGTTCACGCATTACCTGCGCGGCGGCGCTGATTTCAACGGCGCTTTCGCCTTTCATGGCCAGCCCTACCAGCAGGCCACCAATTTGTGCGTCAGATGCATCGCCGGTCATGATTTGGCGCATTAAAGCATGCATGGCATCGAAAGAGAGGTTTTCGCGGCGCATCACCGCATTGATCGCGTCTCGCATTTGCATGAGCAGAGGGGCCCCTAAAAGCGTGTGAAACCGGCCATCAGCCGCGTTTTAAAAAGTTGGCCAACAGCTCATGGCCTTGGCGGGTAAGAATCGACTCGGGGTGAAACTGCACCCCTTCAATATCCAGCTCGCGGTGACGAAACCCCATAATTAAACCGGGGTTACATCGTCATCGCTTGTCCAGGCAGTGATTTCTAAACAGTCAGGCAGGCTCGTTTTATCGACTACCAGGGAGTGGTAGCGGGTAACCTCAACAGGATTATCCAGCCCTTCAAACACGCCTTGGTTAGCGTGTAGCACGGCAGAGGTTTTGCCGTGCATGACCTGTGGTGCGCGCACGACCTTGCCACCATACACCTGACCAATCGCCTGATGGCCCAGGCAAACGCCTAAAATAGGCAACCTGCCAGCAAAGTGTTTGATGGCGGCCATGGAAACCCCCGCTTCGTTGGGCGTGCAGGGCCCTGGCGATACCACCAGGTGAGTCGGTGCCAGCGCTTCGATCTGCTCAATGGTGATGTCGTCATTAAGGTGAGTGAGCACTTCTGCGCCCAGCTCACCCAGATACTGCACGATGTTGAACGTGAAGCTATCGTAATTATCCAGCATCACCACTTTTGGCGCTGTGTGTTGCTGTGATGGCTGTTTGTGCACCGACTGAGCTTGCGCCATTGCCCCATTTGCTCCATTGCGTCATTTCGACCACAGATTAAATCTGTTAATAGCGTGATGATAACGCAACCGAGCACTTCCTTGCAGGGGTTAAGTGTCAACCAACCTCCCCTTTTGACCACCAGCGCTACGGCCAATAGATCACTGCTTTAGATGACCCAGCCAATTCGGCAAAGAAGAAACCATTCGGACGGTCATAAGGAACGCTATGCTTAGGAGTGAAATACAGGCTCTTTTCAGCATAGTGGCCCTTTCCACTTGAGGGTATTCTCCCTTGAGCAATACTTGTTTCGGCCTGCCGCTGTATCGGAACTGGCAACAGGCCACCGCAGTCTTTATTATCTGCCGTCTTTTTCGATAGCTTTTTTAACCAGTTAGGAGCGTGGGATGTCAAAGTGGGTTACCTGGGTATGTGCGCTCTTATTCGTCGCGCTGCTAAGCGCTGCGCCAGCGTATGCCAATACAACGCTGCGCGTTATTGCCTCCTTTTCCGTCATGGAGGAACTGGTAAAACGGGTGGCGGGCGACACAGTCAGCGTTAATGTCATTGTGCCGCGGGGGGAAGATGTTCACCGCTGGGAGTTAACGCCGCCCAACGTGCTGGCGCTGGAAGAGACCCATATCGTGTTTTATAACGGGCTTGGGCTAGAACCCTGGATACGCCACGTCGAAGCGATGTCTGACGATGAGCTTACGCTAGTGGAAGTGGCTAGAGAAGCCGACTATACACCGCTAATAATCTCGACCGGGCAGTATAAAGGCGAGCTGGATCCGCATATGTGGATGGATCCAGAGGGGCAGCGGCCTATATTGATGTGATTGCCGAGACCCTGGCAGAGCATCTACCCGACCAAGCCGAAGCGTTTTATACCCGTGCTGAAGAGGCGCGCAAAGCGTTGAACAATCTTAGCCTGGCGGTGAAAGAGCGGCTTGAAGGAATTCCACAAACCAACCGCACCTTAGTGACCAGCGAAGCGGGCTTTGGCTATTTCGCCCGCGCTTACGAATTTGAAGCACAAGGAGTGTGGGGGTTAACCATGAAACCCAGGGCAGCGCCCAAGCAATGGCTAAAATGAGCGAATATCTTACTAATAATCGACCACGCCCACCGGCACTGTTTTTGAAAGCACCACGCCCAGCATTCATATGGACGCCCTGTCACGGGAGGCATCACTGCCTCTGGCTGGCCCACTGTATGTCGACTCGCTGAGCGGTGAAAGTGGCCCCGCGGCTAACTACGCGGACATGTTGCATCATAACGCTGAAGTGATGCATACCGCGCTAGGGGGGGCCACAGCTGAGTAAGCGACCGGCCAAGCCTAGCCCACCACCTTTATCGCCCAAGGTGCGTTCAACAGCAGCTCAGTTAAAGAACTGAGCACTAGATCGGGGTGACTGTTCTCTATTGGCTCCCCATGGTTGTAACCATAGGGCAGCGCCAGGGTAGTAAAACCCGCCGCCTTACCGGCAGCCATATCGTGACGTGAATCGCCGACCATCACACACTCAGCTGGCGGTATTTGGCAATGGTGCGCAGCGTTAAGCAGCGGCAATGGATGGGGCTTCTTTTCGGCCAAAGAATCACCGCCGATCCATAGGGCGAAATAGTCCAGCAGCTCAAAGTGCTTTAACAGCGGCTCAATAAAACGCTCGGGCTTATTGGTGATCAGCACCAGCATCAGACCTTGCTGATGCAGCGCCTCTAGGGCTTGCTTTACGCCAGGGTAGAGTGTTGTCAGGGTATAGGGGCAGCGCCGTAGTGCACCATAAACCCATCATAACCGCGCTTCAGAAGAGCAGGTTCCGGTGCTGCTTTTAGCGCCCAGGTCAGGGCTCTTTCAACCAATACGGGCGCACCATTGCCGACCCAGTCCCTCACCTCCGCCTCACTCGGCGCTGGCAAATCCAGCTCATTTAAGGTGCGCGCCACTGCGGCGGCAAGATCCGGCACTGAATCGATCAGCGTGCCGTCCAAGTCGAAGGCAATCAGCCGTTTTCCTTGTAGCACCGCGTGTCGTTCTGAGTAGTGAATTAAATGTACTTGCAATGCTCTCTACCCCATTTTCATTAGAAAACCATCTTACCTGTTCCCAGCAAAGGTGCGCATTAGTAAGAAGCGCCAGAACCTTCTATGCTGGGGCTAATTTAGTTAAAGAGGTAGTGATATGCCCACTCCCAGAATCGTGATTGTCGGCGCCGGCGCAGGTGGTTTAGCCCTCGCGACACGTTTAGGTCGCACCTTAGGTAAGCGAAAACGCGCAGAAATTGTGCTGCTGGATCGCAATACCACCCATGTATGGAAACCTCTGCTCCACGAACTGGCCACCGGCGTGCTGAACTCCAGCATGGACGAGGTGGATCTTCGCGGGCACTCATCGGCGCACTTCTATCGCTTTCAGCGCGGCTCGCTCACCGGCATCAATCGCGAGCAGCAGATGCTCCAATTAGCCCCGATCCTTGACGAAGAGGGATACGAAGTCCTACCCGCCCGAGAGCTTGCCTATGACTACCTGGTCATGGCAATAGGCAGTGTTTCCAACGATTTCGGCACGCCCGGTGTGGCGGAGCACTGCCACTTTATTGATTCCCCCGAGCAGGCCAAAGCGTTCCAGCGCGATATGATCAATACCTTTCTGCGCTATACCGACCCCAACCTGCGCCAGCATACGCAGTTGACCATTGGAATTGTCGGCGGCGGAGCAACAGGCGTAGAGCTTGCGGCCGAGTTGTTTGATGCTTCGCGCATGCTCAATGCCTATGGCGTGACGGCGCTGGATAACCAGCAAATCAGTGTGCACTTGCTAGAAGCAGCCCCCGCTTGCTGCCGGGGCTTTCGGAACGGGTCAGTCAAACGGTTAAAACAGAGCTTGAAGAGATGGGCGTGACGGTTCACACCGATACCGCCGTGAAAGAGGCTCAAGAGTACCAGTTGGTCACTGGTGACGATGAGGTGATCAAGACCGACATCAACGTCTGGGCAGCGGGAATCAAGGCGCCGCCGTTTTTGGCGGAGCTGGGCCTCACCACGAATAAGAAAAACCAAATTGAAGTCAACAGCACTCTGCAAAGTGTCGATGATGAGAAGATTTTTGCCCTAGGCGACTGCGCCAGTTGCCCAATGGGAGAAAGTGGCACGGTGCCGCCTCGCGCCCAGGCGGCTCACCAGCAGGCTAAGCTGCTCGCCAAAAATATCGTCAAGCGACTAGATGGCAAACCACTCGCCGATTTCCGCTACCGCGATCACGGCTCGTTGGTATCGCTGGCCCGCTACGATGCAGTGGGCAATTTAATGCGTAGCTCCGCCTCCAAAGGCTTGTTTTTAGAGGGCTGGCTGGCCCGCCAGGCCTATGCATCGCTCTACCGCATGCACCAGCTCTCTATTCATGGGGCGCCGAAGACGGGGCTAGCGTGGCTGGTCGATAAGCTTAACCGTTACTTAAAGCCGCGCATGAAGCTTCACTAAACGACACTACGACACTGACGTTTACTTGGCCAGCGCCGCACGCATCTGCTTGATTACCGTGTCATAGCCGTGGGGATCGCTGGCCTGGTGGGCGCTGAAAATGGCGGATCCCGCCACAAAGGTATCGGCGCCCGCGGCGGCGATCTCGGCGATGTTATCCACTTTCACCCCGCCGTCGATCTCCAGGCGTATATCAAATGTTGAGGCGTCAATGCGCGCCCGCGCCTCGCGCAGCTTATCCAGCGTACCGGGGATAAACGACTGGCCGCCAAAACCTGGGTTAACGCTCATTAGCAGCACCATATCGACTTTATCCATCACATAGTCGAGATAGGAGAGCGGCGTGGCCGGATTAAACACCAGGCCAGCTTTACAGCCGCCATCACGAATGAGCTGCAACGAGCGATCGATATGCTCAGACGCCTCCGGGTGAAAGGTTATGTAGCTGGCGCCCGCCTCAATAAAGTCGCTGATCATGCGGTCTACCGGCTTGACCATCAAATGCACATCAATGGGCGCCGTCACGCCGTGTTTACGCAGCGCTTTGCACACCATGGGGCCAATGGTCAGGTTGGGCACATAGTGATTATCCATGACGTCGAAGTGCACTACATCCGCGCCAGCCGCCAGCACGTTATCTACTTCCTCGCCAAGCCGCGCAAAGTTAGCGGAAAGAATAGAGGGGGCAATCAAAAAGTCCTGCGCAGCGGTCATAGCACGTTCCTAAATTAACAGGGGGAATAAGTCGGCTATGTTACCAGAGCCACCTACTAAGCCCCATCACCTATACAGCTTTGCATTGGACATCTGCGCACACTTATATTCTTAAATAGAATATAAAACGTGATTGTAATTCCACATTGATAGATTTAACCTTGCAGCTATTGTGACACGACTATTTAGCGATACTTTGCGCTTACAGTTTTAAGGAGTTTCTCTATGGCACTGCCCACCATTTTCCGCCGCAGCCTGGTTGCCATTGCACTAGGCGTTACCGTTAGTGGTACCGCCGCTGCCCAGGAGCGGGAACTGCTCAACTCTTCCTACGATATCGCGCGGGAGTTATTTGCAGCAATCAATCCCGAGTTTCAGGCCTGGTGGCAGGAAGAGCACGGCGAGGAGATTGAGATTAGCCAGTCTCATGGCGGCTCTTCCGCCCAGGCCCGTGCCATTCTTCAGGGCCTGCGCGCCGATGTGGTGACCTTTAACCAGGTGACCGATGTGCAGGTACTTGCCGATGCAGGCCTCGTGGCAGAAGATTGGCAGGATGCGTTTGAGAACAACGCTTCGCCCTACTACTCTACCACTGCCTTCCTTGTGCGTAAGGGCAACCCCAAAGGTATTGAGAGCTGGGACGACTTAGTCAAAGAAGATGTAAAGGTGGTCTTCCCCAACCCGAAGACCTCCGGCAACGGCCGCTACACCTACTTAGCCGCTTGGGGCTTTGCCGAGAACGAGTTCGATGGCGATGAAGAGCAAATTGAAGACTTCATGCGCACTTTCCTAGCGAATGTGGCGGTATTCGATACCGGCGGTCGTGGCGCAACCACTAGCTTTATCGAGCGTGAAATTGGTGATGTGCTGATTAGCTTTGAGTCTGAAGTGAACAATATCCGCAGCGAGTATGGCAGCGACGACTACGAAGTGATCGTGCCACCGGTGAGCATTCTGGCCGAGTTCCCCGTTGCCGTTGTGGGCGAAAATGCTGAGCGCAACGGCAACAGCGATTTGGCCCAGAGCTACCTTGAGTATCTTTATACCGAAGAGACTCAGCGTCTGCTTGCAGGCTTTAATTACCGCGTGCATAACGAGACCGTGGTTGAAGAGTTTGCCGACCAGTTCCCGGAAACCGAACTGCTTGAAGTGGATGAGGTGTTTGGCAGTTGGGATGAAGCCATGGAGACTCACTTTGGTAGTGGTGGCCTTCTCGACCAGTTACAGCGCCGCTAGTATTCACTCATGAGCCAGCCTGAACTATGAGTCAACTTGCCTCCTGGCGAACCGGCAGCACCCGTGTGCTGCCGGGTTTTGGCCTTTCTATGGGTATCAGCGTGCTGTTTATCTCGCTGGTGCTGCTACTCCCTATTACGGGTCTGTTCGGTCAGTTAGCGGAGCTCAGCTTTGCCGAATACTGGGCGATCATCACCGAAGGGCGCGTAGTTGCCAGCTATATGGTCACCATTGGCGCGGCAGCCGTTGCAGCGATTATCAACGCCATCTTTGGCTTATTGTTGGCGTGGGTGTTAGTTCGATACGACTTCCCTGGCAAGCGCTTACTCGATGCCTTAATGGATCTCCCCTTTGCACTCCCCACCGCGGTGGCTGGCATCACGCTGGCAACCCTTTATGCCAGCAGCGGCTGGATGGGTGGGTTGCTGGAACCACTGGGGTTTCAGGTCGCCTACACCTGGGTAGGCATTGCCCTGGCCATGGCCTTTACCAGCATTCCGTTTGTGGTGCGTACGGTGCAGCCAGTGCTGGAAGATATGCCTGCAGAAGTCGATGAAGCCGCCATGTCATTGGGTGCTACCGACGGCGTCGCCTTTCGCCGCGTGATACTGCCACACATTTGGCCTGCTCTGGTGACAGGTACCGGTCTGGCGTTTGTGCGCTCACTGGGTGAATTTGGCGCGATTATCTTTATCGCTGGCAACATGCCTTATGAAACCGAGATCACCGCACTGATGATTTTCGTCAAGCTGCAAGAGTATGACTATGCGGGGGCATCGGCCATTGCCTCGGTGGTGCTGTTTGTCTCGCTGGCGCTGCTGCTGGCGATCAATATTTGGCAAGGGCGTTTTGTACGTCGCCTGCACGGAGGTAAGGGGTAATGCGTCGAATTGGTGATGCGCCACTTATCCGGCGCCTGCTGATAGGTACCGCCCTGGTGCTGTCAGCGCTGTTTTTACTGCTGCCTCTGGTAGCCATTTTTGCCCAGGCGTTCTCTCAGGGCGTCATGGTGTTCTGGGCGAACGTCAGCAACACCTTCACCCTGCACGCCATTGGCTTAACGCTGGTGATTGCGCTCCTGACCATTCCCGTATGCCTGGTATTCGGCGTTGCCCTGGCATGGTTGGTCACGCGCTTCAGTTTCCCTGGGCGACGCATTCTGCAAACGTTGATCGATATCCCCTTTGCAGTCTCCCCCCGTTGTGGCTGGCCTGATTTACCTGCTGCTCTATGGCCGCAACGGCTGGATCGGCTCGTGGCTGGACGGCTATGATATTCAGCTCATGTTCTCATGGCCGGGCATTCTGATGGTGACCATCTTTGTTACCTGCCCCTTTGTTGCCCGCGAGCTGATTCCGTTAATGCAGGCGCAAGGTTCCCGTGAAGAGGAGGCGGCGGTAACCCTGGGCGCCTCCGGCTGGACGACCTTTCGACGCGTTACGCTGCCCAATATCCGCTGGGCACTACTGTACGGCGTGATTCTTACCAACGCCCGCGCGGTAGGGGAATTTGGCGCTGTCTCGGTGGTTTCAGGGGCTATTCGTGGCAAAACCAACACACTCCCCCCTGCACCTTGAGCAGCTTTATCAGGATTATAACGCCGTGGGGGCCTTTGCCTGTGCGGCCCTACTCGCCTTTATTGCCCTACTGACGCTCGCCGCCAAGGCCGGGCTGGAATGGCGCGCTGCGCGCCGGGAGGCATTTGCATGAGCATTCACTTACACAACATCGCCAAACACTTCGGCAACACTCAGGCATTAGAGCCAATTAACCTGGATATTCACGATGGTGAGCTGGTTGGCCTGCTGGGCCCGTCTGGTTCAGGCAAGACCACCTTGCTGCGGATTATCGCCGGCCTGGAGAGTGCCGACCACTCGGCCCAGCCGGGTAAAATTCTGTTTGGTGACCGCGACGTGACCAATGTGCATGTGCGTGATCGTCGCATTGGCTTTGTTTTCCAGCACTACGCGCTGTTCCGCCATATGAGCGTTTACGACAATGTTGCCTTTGGACTGACCGTGCTGTCGCGTAAACGCCGCCCCAGTAGCGGTGAAATTCGCGCACGGGTGTTTAGGCTGCTTGAAATGGTCAAGCTGGAACACCTGGCCAACCGCTACCCGGCGCAGCTTTCCGGCGGCCAGCAGCAGCGTGTGTCGCTTGCTCGCGCGTTGGCCGTGGAGCCGGAAGTACTGCTGCTCGACGAACCCTTTGGCGCGCTTGATGCCAAGGTGCGTCAAGAGCTTCGCCGCTGGCTACGCCACCTGCATGACGAGTTCAATTTCACCAGCGTCTTTGTCACCCACGACCAGGAGGAAGCGCTGGAGCTTTCTGACCGTGTGGTAGTGATGAGCAATGGTCGCATTGAGCAAATTGATACCCCCGATGAGCTCTACCGTGAGCCCAAAAACCGCTTTGTGTTCGAGTTTTTAGGCGATGTGAATCACCTGGAAGGCAACATAACCAACGGCGTCCTCACCTGCGGTGACGCCTATTGGCACGTGGATCTACCCGATGGTCACGAAGAGCTGCTGCTGCGCCCTCACGAAGTGCGGCTAACCGAGCAGCCCACCGCTGAGAGCCACCTGCCAGTCACCATCACGGCGATCTCGCCGGTGGGCGCCGAGGTGCGCGTGGAACTAGAGGCTGATTGGCTGGCCCAGCCCTGGCTTGCGACCGTGCGCCATACTGACTTTGAGCACTTGTCACTACGCCGCGGGCAGCGCTTATTCGCCCACCCCCGCCACTGGCGGCGTTTCCCAAAGTAGAAACGAAAGCGATGGAACAAAGCCGCGTAGCATAACGCTATTGTAGAAGCGCTAGTTGCCCCAAGCGGGGCCGCTAGTGCTAGCGTTTCATAAGATGATCTCAAAAGCGCATTTGCCTAAAGGTTAGGCTCACCCGCGGCTCAATATCTCTCTTGGTTTTGGGAAGGCTATGTAACCAATTTTTCTGTGTGGCACCTTTCATAATCAACAGGCTGCCGTGGGCTAAAACAAGCGAAACACTCTCCCCTGTTTGTCTATGTTTAAACGCAAACTTCCTCTCCCCACCTAAACTCAACGCCCCGATGGCGCCATTCTCGACAAGGTCTTTTTCGGCATCGCTGTGCCAGCTCATGCCCTCCTCCCCCGAGCTATAAAAATTACCCAGGCATGAATTAAACACCTCTCCACACTCTCCCTCGACCCGCTGTTTCATCCCGCGCAGAAAGTTCGGCCACGCTAATGCCATTTTTGTGTATCCAGAGTAAGTATAAGAAACCGGCTTATCCGCATACCAGGCTATCTTGCGTTTAGTAACGATCTCTTTGCCATAAATAAAGGCGCGATCATGCTCCCAGCTTAGTTTGCTTAGGCACTTTGCTAAATACATATCGGCAGTGGCGGTATCCACGATTTTGCCGTGGTAGTAGGCCTCGCCATCCTGTGGAAGCAAATTAATCAGCTTCATATCGTCATTTTCAAACAGATCGGTATATGTCATAGCAATGCCTATTTTATACTCACTACAAAGACAGCAAGAAACGGGTTTTTCTCCCACTCATAGGGGGGCAATACTGAGCGCTATGGGTAAATCTCCAGGGCTTGGCTGATACCTGTCGGCTAAGAGAAAACGTTGAAAAGGGTCATAAAATGAGAGCAATAGACTATCTGCGACTACTGTCGCTAGCCGCTATCTGGGGTGCAAGCTTTCTTTTTATGAGAATCGCCTCACCGGCGATAGGCCCGATTAACACAGCTTTTTTTAGAGTCTTTTTTGGCCTTATTGGCTTGGCTATTATCATCGCCATCATACGTAAAAGCCTGGCGTTCAGAGGCAAGTTAGGCAAGATTTTGATTTTGGGTGCCATCAACTCAGGTATTCCCTTCCTGATGTACAGCATAGCTGCAACATTACTACCTGCTGGCTATTCAGCGATTCTAAATGCCACGACCCCTTTAACAGGGGCCATGATCGGCTTTTTTATCTTTAGCGAGCGTTTAACTATAAAAAAATGGCTGGGCGTAACGCTAGGTATTATCGGCATTACGGTTATTACCACCGTGGGTGATTCAAATATTGTTGGCAACATCTATATCGGCGTTGCGGCCTGTATCATAGCCACTATTGGTTACGGCTTTGCTGGCTTTCTTACCCGAAAATGGATAACTCAACAGGGCGGCCTGGATTCAACGTTGGTTGCGTTCGGCAGTCAAATAGGTGCTACCGCTTTTCTCAGCCCCTTTTACTTTGGAACATCTCATCTGGCCCCAGCATTGATTGGCTTCAAGTTGATGTGTGGGTCAGCCTGCTCGCAGTCGGCTTTTTATGCACCTCCATCGCTTATATCCTTTATTTTAGATTGGTCGCTGACATTGGGCCGTTACGGTCGCTCACCGTTACATTCTTGGTGCCGCCCTTCGCTGTACTATGGGGCTTTTTAATTCTTGATGAAACGCTATCCAGCGGATTCTTGCTTGGCTCTTTGATCGTTTTACTTTCCGTTTGGTTAATCGTGGGGCCCGATTCGAAAAAAGCAGCCTAGCGCACTAGATTGCGTCTCTTCTTTCGGAGTCACAGCAGTGTGCAAAAGCAATATGCAGTGAGGTGTGGAAAGTGACTGAGCAAAGCCACATCGCCAGAACATACCGCCAACGCGCTACCCGCGTTATACTGGCGTTTTAGCCATAGCGGAGGATGACCATGCTTCGGCGTCACTTTTACGGATTTCAGGTGTACTGCTTGCCAGCGCGTGGCTTGCCGGTTGCGCCAGCCCCCAATATTTACAGCTCAGCCCACAGCGCAGCGCGGAGGTACCAGGTAGGCTCGGGCCAGCAGGTCACGGTGATTGCCCAGGATGGCCGCGAGAGCGATATTATTGGCAACCGAGCAGGCGGCGGTATGTCGACGGCGCATATTACCGTGAGCAGCCACGAGTTGATTCCGCGTTTGCAGGAAGAGGCCGAGCGCGCCGTGCGGGACATGGGTTTTAGCCCCACCACGGAGCAGGCCGAAGGCCGCCCGAGCTTAACGCTGGAGCTTGCCAGCCTCAACTATGCCCGTGGCGACAGCGGCCAGCCACTGGTCGATGAAGCGCGTCTTGAAGGTGTTTTCCGCGCGATTGCTAAAAACAAGGGCACCACCTATACCGGCACCTATACATCGCGCCGTACCCAGGGTTATGCCCTTAAACCGGACGCTGATAGCAATGCACGTATGCTCAGTGACCTAGTTAGCGATGGTTTGAACCGCGCCTTTAGCGACCCGGAACTGGGCCGTTTACTCGCACGCTAGGCCTCTCTTTTCACAGCAGTGCAGACAAGGGCCGCGTCTTTTAGCTTCTAGAGACGCGGCCCGCGTCGTTCCAGTGCCCACACGCTCTCCGTTCGGCCACGCTCATCGGGGCTGCCCTCGTCCAGAAACGTCAGCGTAAAGTTAGGGGTGAACAGGTTTTCGATCTCGCTTTTGGGCACGCTATAAGGTGGCCCAGCACTGCCATCAGGGTGCGACAAACTAATCAGCAAACCTTTGGCACCAGGCGGCACCAACTGAGCAAGGTGAAACGCATAGCGCTGCCTTGTTGCAGGTGGCAGCGCTATCAGCGAGGCGCGGTCGTAAAATGCACCAATCTCGGCAGCCTGCTGAATATGCAGATGAAAAAAGTCCCCGCACCACAACTCCACATTACCTTGGCGGGAAATCGTAAATCCTGCCTGACGGTAGCGGGATACGGCGGTACTGCGCTGAGCCAAAAACTGCTCAACCGCCTCAGGTGCAAACTCAATCCCCAGCACTGGATGCCCTTCATCCGCCAGCCAGCGCATATCAAGGCTTTTACCACACAGTGGCACCAGCACTTTGGTGCGATTAGCAATCCCAAGTGACGCCCAATGGCGCAGCAACGCCGGATGCGCCTGCTGTAGATGAAAGCCAATACGCCCCTCTTGCCAACGCTTGCGCCACTGATCGCTCATGGTTCGGCTGCCTTCAGGTGATCTTAGAACCAGCGGTCGCGCTTTTACGCCGACGGGGTAGGTGCGGCACAATCAGCCCCACCAATAAACCCGCGCCAGCCACACCACCGCCGTACATAAAGTAACGCATCAGCAGGTCTTCTTCCTGAGTTTCCAGGCGCGCTTGGAGCGCCCTCACTTGCCGGCGGGACTGCTCTGCTTGTGCATCCAACTCTTGATTGCTGGCCTCAAGCTCGGCAATGCGGCGCTCGCGCAACTCTAACGTCTCCGTCATGGAGGCCGTACGCTGCTCCCAGGTGTCATTGATACCCTCGAGCTCGGCGGTGAGTTCCTCTACCTGGGCTTCTAACGCAGGTAGCTGTTCAATCGCACTAGGCGTTTCTTGAAGTTCGCTGCTCAACACCCAGACCGCATTGCCATCGCTGTTACGCACACGGGTGTAGTCACCACTGGTTTCCAACACCTCGACCTGCTCGCCTGCGTTGAGCGTACCGATGATGCGATAACCATCGGTGGGGCCGCTGCGCACATAGGTGCTCAGCTCATCGGTCACCCATGCCTGATTAGCGGACTGGGCAGTGGCATCGAAGCTGGTAACAGTGAGTAAAAAACCAGCCGCAGCGGCATAATTTCGATAACGAGTTCTATTTACTAGCATGACATCATGTCCTGATTAAAAACGCTGCAAGGCGGACGAAGCCAACAGCGCTTATCGCCTAACTTAGCGGTGCGCTTGTCTCATACGCTTACCCTTCGCCGCGCGGAGGCAACGGAAAGGGACGGGGAACTCCGCTACCCGGGCATCGGTTTTGACTGCTTTCAATGGCCCTTCGCGCTCTACTTCATCAATGCGCACAATAGCATTTAACGGCAGATAGCTACGTTTGACACCATCGAAGGTTCGTTGCAATTTTTCAGTCGCAGGATCCACCACTACCCGTGAAGCATCGTCAAAGACAAACTCCTCGACTTCAATAAAGCCCCAGAGTTCGCTTTGAAAGATCTCACGGACATATAAATCCCAAATTTCACCCTGCTGGTGAACCACCACACGGTAGATCGGCTTGGCCGCCATCTTGGCCTAATCCTCTTGCCATTCGTACATTGAGTTGAACCGCCTAGCTTACCATATTCCCACCGCCACGCCTTTACGCTGATAGCTTAGTAAGCTTAACGGTAATGCGACGGCTAATGGGCGCATTAGCCGCGCATGCCCCCCTCGTGTATGGTGGTGAGCGTGATTTGGCAATTATGTTCGTTCACCAAGTAGGAGTCATCAACATGCAGAAGGATCCCAATAAGGGCTATATCGCTCTATTAGGCTGGAGTCTCAATGCGATTGAAGCGGCCGAAAATTTTGACCGTCGCTACATTGTCGTTGCACCCGATTGGGCGGAAGAGTATTGCCAAAAACATGATATTCCCTACGTGCCCTGGAATTTCGAACGACTCAATGACCGCTCGATGGAAATCGCCGAGACGCTCAAAGAAAAAGGCGTCGATGTTGCCATTCCGCTTTATGAAGAGACCGTTGAGTGGGCAGGTGCTATCAACTCTGTGTTACTGGACAACCCACGCCTTTACGGTCAGTCATTGTTGTTGCGCGATAAAGCGTTGATGAAGCGTCGTGCCCAACTAGGCGGCATCCGCGTGGGAATTTTTGAAGAAGCCCACGATAAAGACGATGTAGTGCGCTTCCTGAAGCGCGTTAACCAGACGCTGCTAAAACTGGACGGCGACCCCAACGACCCGATTCACCTTAAAGCATTTGATAAAGCAGGCTGCCTGGGCCACCGCGTTATTCGCACGCCTGATGAGGTCGATACCATCCCGGATGAAGAGTTCCCGGTGCTGATGGAGTCGCATCTGGATGGCTGGGAGTTTGCCGTTGAAGCCTGGATTCATGATGGCAAAATCGCCTTCTTGAACATTTCTGAATACGTGACGCTGGGTTACTCGGTGTTTGTGCCCGCGTCGCCTGAGCTAGAGATTTACCGCGAACAGATCACTCAACAGATTGAAAAGCTCATTAAAGCATTCGACATTGAGTTTGGTTTGATACATCCAGAATACTTTGTCACCAGCGATGGCGAAATGTACTTTGGGAAGTGGCTTACCGTCCGCCCGGCTTCAAAGTATTTGAACTACTAGAGCGTGTTTACGGCTTTAATGCTTACCAGGCATCAATGCTGGTATTCGACCCAAAAACCACGCAAGAAGAAGTGGCCAACTTCTTCCCGCAAGAAGTGGTCGATGCCAATGGCTTTGCCGGTTGCTTTGGTGTTTACCCACGCCGCCGCGTGGTCAGCCGCTTGGAAATTCCTGAAGAGACCGAAGATCACCCCTATTTTGAGTCTCATGAGCTAACCTCACCCGTAGAAGAAACCGTTACTAAACGCACTGCGTTTGGTACCCATTGGGGTCTGATCTACTTTAAAGGCGAGGATGCGCATACGATTCGCGATCTGCTAAAACGCCAAGAAGATCTCGACTTCTATGTATAATCCCCGCTAATGCTGGGATAAGGAGTCACCGTGGAGACAGATCAAGTGACGTCTTCTCATGAAGATAACAAGCTCGATGGATTATTGAGCCAATTTGATGAGGCCGTGCGCCTGCTGAACCAGGCGCCAGCCTTCTCGAAACCCGCCAAGCTGCCGCGCGTGATGGATACTGCGCGGCGAGTGTTGCTTCAGGATGGCGGTTGTGAAGCACTGGAGTCCCGCGCCCAAGCGTTTGAGGACTCCGGTGTGTTTTTGGGCTCCGACTGGGAGACTCCCCAATATTTGGTACCGACCCTGACGACCTTCTCGCTGAAAAGCGCGGATGCCAATGTGGTCGTCATTGAGGCATTGAGCGAGCTTCGGCTGCTGGCTGTCGCTAAAGGCAATTTTGAACACCCGTTGGTTTCTTCAGAGCATGCACACCACTACCTTACTCAGGTAATGGCGATTAATTTATGGCTGCTGTTCTTGCCCCCAGCGAGGCGGAGCGGGAAACCCAAGGGCGACTGGCGACCATCCCACGCAAGCTTTTTCAGCATTTAGCTGAACGAATCGGCTATGAGCATATCGTTGATCGCCTGATTGATGAGATTTGGCGCATTTTAAAACAGCGCCCTATTCAGGTTGATTCAATCAAACAGATGATCACCCAAATTGCCCTGTGTCAGGCCAACCCGGAAATTGATCTTGGCGCTAGTGGCCAAGGCGCCGACCGTCTGGTCAGCTCGCTTTACGGGCCCACCCAAGCCTGCCGCGAAGATCCTGGCGTCGATGTTTATCGCGAACGATTAGAGCATATGGATCAGGCTGCTCTGCAGGCTGAATCTACCGGTTTCGCTCGGGCGATGCACGACACCGGCTTGGTATCGCCGTATCACGCCGTGCTGTTGCGACACCTACTCGAAGAGGGTGACCACTTACTCTCCGAGGCGCTGGGGCTTTCATCGACTGGCCGCGACTGCCTACTCTGCTATCGCGAGCTGGTTCAAGCGCTGATTCGTGGTGGCGTTTATCCTGCCACCGCTCAAGCGGTTTACGGCCTGGCGCTGATGCTTGAGCGCGGCATTCTTTATCAGCCACCAGTCGCGCCCGCCATGTGGCGCCAACTTAACCTGCCGCTATCCGAGTGGGCGCAGTCGCGGCTCACCCTGGCCTATGGCGACACGGTTTCTCCCCGGGCGAGACTGATTGAAGGCGTGCTCTGCATGCTCGGACTGCCGCTGGGTGTTGGTCAGGGCAACAACCCCACCTGCCAGTCAGCCCGAGCGCTCTCCATGTGGGCGTACAACGACCCAGACTACCTGCTGCAGATGGTGGCATGGGCAGCCCGCGACGACGAAATCATCATGCATTTCGAGGGGCAAGCCATTTCATCCATGGCGAGCCTCACTGGTGTGGCGACCCAGTTGCCCATCGACCTCGACCCGGTATCGCTGATTGTGGTGCCCCACCTGGATCGCATTTATGCCGAAATGGGCCGGCGCTGCATTGGTCGTGAAGGTGACCCACACCGCTGGGTAAACCCTGAATTCCATGGCTGGTGGTCGGGACGGGGCTTTCGCATCAATGTCGATGTCGCCACCGGGCAACTAAGCGATGTGGACGACTTTATTCGCCACTTTTTCGCCTACTATCACCCCTATTACAATGGCAACCAGCCACTGATCCATCCTCAGCCAGCAGGCATTGCGGTTACTGATAGCGCAGCGCGATTTATTGGTTGGCACGCCATAACCATTTTACGGGCGTCTCTCGACCCGTCTGATGTTATGCGGATTTACTTCTATAATCCCAACAATGATAGCGGGCAGGATTGGGGCGATGGGGTTATCGTTAGCACGTCGGGCAATGGCGAACGCTTTGGCGAAGCATCGCTGCCTTTCGAGCGCTTTGCCTCCCGGCTGTATATTTATCACTACGATCCTCTTGAGCGCGTTGACATCGCTGACGTCACCAGCGAAGAGGTGGAGAATGTTAAACACTACCTGCACCGTAGCTGGGGAGCTGCACGCTTACCGCCTACCGAGCTGCAGGCGGATCAAGGCTCCAATTCAACCCTTCCCAATGCGCCCATAGATAAAGGGTAACCGGCCCTCTTAACGACACTTTTAACCACTATGATGCGACTCGATCAACTGTTGGTCAGCCAAGGGCTGGCCAACTCGCGTACCCGCGCCCAAAGGCTTATTCGTCACGGGCGGATACGGCTTGCCGATAGTGGCAAGCCGTTAATCAAAGCGTCCGAGAAATGGCCCGATGATACCCGTTTTGAAGTAGAAGACGATCCCGAAGAGCGCTATGTCTCCCGGGCAGGATTGAAGTTAGAGGCGGTGCTCACAGCGCTTGAGCTGCGTTTTGATAACCGCATCGTGCTCGATATTGGCCAATCAACCGGCGGCTTCACCGACTGCGCGCTGCGTTTTGGCGCCCGCCACGTGATTGGCGTCGAAGTTGGCCATGGGCAGTTGGCACCTGAGCTGCGCGGCGACCCACGCGTCACCTGCCTGGAGGGGTTAAATGCCCGCTCAATGAGTAGCGACGAGACACTTGCCAAGATCCTTTCTGTTTACCCGCTCGACAGCGCCATCATGGACGTCTCGTTTATATCGCAAACGCTGATTCTGCCCGAGATTGCAGCCCTGATGCCATCGGGCGGTCAGTTGATTTCGCTGGTCAAACCGCAGTTTGAACTAACGCCAGGCGCCCTGGATAAACGCGGCGTAGTGCGCGACGCAAAGCGTTTTGCGGAAGTGGAAACCAGCATTCGTCGCAGTTGCAACGCCTGCGGCCTGGCCATTCAGCACTGGCAGGAGAGCCCAATTACCGGAGGGGATGGCAACCGCGAATTTCTCCTGCATGCAGTAAAAGAGGCTTAAAAAAGAGTTTTAAAAGTGCATTACGTCGATGCAGGGGGCAGTTGGTTCGCCGACTGCACTTTAACAGCGTCGCCCTGATCAGGGTGTAGCCACACATCCATCTGCTCAAACGCCACGCGTACCCCGGCTTCGCGGAACAGCGCGTCTATACGGCAGTTGATTTCATCGGCAGCAAACAGCCGATCAAGCAGGTCGTTGACAAAAATCCGCAGCTCAAAATTGAGGCTGTGCTGCCCATAGCTTAAACAGAAAACCTGGGGTTCAGGGTCGGCTAGCACACGAGGGTTTTCATCGGCCACCTGCCGCAATAGCTGGTGCACCTTGGTCATATCGGAGCCGTGGGCCACACCGTAGGTGAGCACGACCCGGGTGATATTATCCGACAGCGACCAGTTGATCAGTTGGTCGGTCACAAAGGTTTTATTAGGGATAATAATCTCTTTACGGTCAAAATCGGTGACGGTGGTCGCACGGATACGGATTCGGCTAACGGTGCCGTGCAAATTGCCAATGGTGATGGTGTCGCCAATACGAATCGGCCGCTCGAACAGAATGATCAAACCGGATATAAAGTTGGCAAAAATCTCTTGTAAGCCAAACCCCAACCCCACACTCAGAGCGGCCACCAGCCACTGAAGCTTGTCCCAGGAAACCCCAAGGGTCGACAGCCCCATAACAATCCCGGTGCCCACGATAGTGTAGGAGAGCAGCGAGCTAATGGCATAGGCGCTGCCCTGTTTCAATGACAGCCGGGAGAGCACCATCACTTCCAACAGACCCGGCAAATTGCCCGCCATGATAAACGTAATAGCCACAATCAGCAGGGCAGCAAAGACGTCGGATATCGATAGCGCGTTATCGACCAAATCCCCTTCTTGCGCTTCCCATAGTGACACGTTATCCAAATAGCCAAGCACCGAGAGCAAGTCTGACCAGACCAAATAAAGCAGCGCACTGAAGCCAATCAACACAATCAGCTTGGAGAGCCGCAGCGACTGACTATTGATCTGCGCCATATCAAGCGGTGGCTCTTCCACTACTTCGAGGCCCCCTTCCGCCCCCTCTTGCACCTGAGCGCGACGGCGCGCCAGGGCACGACGATAAGCGAGCCGCCGTGCGGCCACCGCGAGACTTCTCACCAACGAAGCTTCTACCACGACCCATAGCCCTAGTAAGTAAAGGGTGATCGCAAACCGTCCGACTAATCTTAGCGCGGTGTATTCGTAACCCCAAACCACCAATCCCAGTAGGATCAACGGCACCGAGGCCATCGCCAGCCCCAACAGCAAGCGGAACAGGTGGACACCAAAAATGGGGATATGCGCCAGGATCAACTGGGCCAGCCACCAGCTCATCGCTATCAAGCCAAACGAGAACAACCCCAAGGCAACAGGACGCTGCGCTAGCGGCGTTTCCATCTCTCCAGACATCGCTGCAATGGCAATGACCGGCACCAGGGCGATACCTAGCCCGCCTAACAGCTGACGTAACCGGGCGTTGTACTGTGGCGACCAGGTAAAGTGGCGCTCGGCCACCCCATCGGCGACCAACAGCCTGCGCCCCCAGGCGACAACGGCCCAACTCAAGGCCAATTGAAGCAACGCCGGGGCCACGCTATTCGCTAACGGCCCTGCCGCGCCTTGCAGCCCAACGCCAACACCGGCTACTGCCAACGGGCCCGAGAGCGCCAGCAGCGCGTTCATCAGCACCGCCCGAGGGGTATGCAACTGGGTATCGCTTTTTAACCGACCAATCTGCGAATGCAGCGTGGCCAAGCGGGCCTTGATTTTGCGACGCAATCCGATTAGCACCAAGCTCAACACGACCAGTGGTGCCCCTTGGAGCACGCCCCAGGAAAACCCTTGCCAGCGGGTGGGTAAAATGGCACGCCACTCCCCTTCTTGCCATTCCAGCTTCAGGTTGCGGGGTAATTGGCGCACCCAATTCAGATCCATTGGCCGACTGTTGGCGACCCAAAAAGCTGCTCATCGATAGTTTTGCGCAACTCAGCGGTTGTCGTTACCAGCTGCTGTTGGTTGAGCTGCAGCTCAATCGCCGCGCTTAATAAGCTGCCGTAAGACTGCTCTAGTTGCTCGACCAGCTCGCGTCGCGATTGATAAAGCTGCGAAAGGGAATCGACTAACCCCGGCGTCGCCTCAATGCCTGCCTCAGCCAAACGCGTAGTGGCAAACTGCTCGCTTTGGCGCAGTTGATCGCGCTGGCGAACTAAATCGAATTGCTTTAAGCGCAGATCGGCAATTTCGTCCTGCAAATTGCGTGGGGCAGCCAATGGAGGCAATGACTTGCGCTGCTCGCGCAGAATACGCGACAGCAGCTGACTGCCACGTATTGCCTCAATTTGTTCATTAAGGCTACGCTGTAACTGGCGCACGTTCTCCAACTGCCGCTGGGCTTCAATATTTTCGCGAACCACCGTGTTGGCGCGGTCGGTTGCCCGCAGCAGTTCCAAACTCAGTGTTTGATTGGTTTGCTGTGCTTGCACGACGACCGGGTGCCCAGCAGCGATTAATGGGTTATCCCGTGCTGCATCGGCAATGGCTTGCTCTGAAGCCAGCCGGCGCTGCCGATCAATCACCCCTTGCAGCATGGTTAGCTGCTGCTCTTGATAATCGACCTGCACCATCAGCACATCACGGCGCTCCTGAGCTAGTTCGCGCAGGCGGCTATTGGCGCTTAGCTCGCGCTGATAAAAGCGCACTTCACGTTCAGCCAGCGCGCGTTCCAAACGTAACTGGATAAGCCGTGCATCGCTCAGTGCAGAGAGTTGGCGATCCGCCAGCAAAGCCTCGCGCTCATCGTGCTGCCTGCGTAAATTTTCCGCGCGCTGGAGGGTTTCCGCGATAGATTGCTGGGCACGCTCAGGCAGTGTTTGAGCGGCCAGCAGTTGCGAGTTCACTTCTGCCAGTTGGCTTTGCAACTGCTGCAGCTCGACCACGGCGTTGGTTTGCAACGTCTCCAGCTCATCTAGCGGTCGATCGCTCAAGTCGGCAACGGTTAACTGCTGAGAGGCTTCTTCAGCTTCGCTCAACTCGCGCTGCAGGCGTGCTAGCATTTCAGGGGCTTGCTCTACCCGGGTATCTAACGCAGCAAGGCGCTCGTCCACAGAGGCCAGACGTTCATAAGCTTCGATAGCCGCTTCCAGGGCCTCTTTATCCCTGGACTGCTGGTCAGTCAAAGGCTCCTCAAGCGCCTCTAACTGAGCAAGTCTTGAAGCCAGCTCAGCCTGTTCAGGCACCCGGTCAAGCATGCTTGCCTGAAGCGCAGCGTGGGCTGAATTAAATGCGGCGCTACTGCTAATGACGAGCAGCAGAAACAAACAGGTTATACTCCACTTACAGGTGCTTCTTACCACGTTACGTATCAACACGTTACTTAGGGCCTCGCTGACATCAAATGCTCCGCAGAGACGGAGAATGTGGTTATTGTCAGGCGTTCTGGTGGCCAGCGCAATCAGAGGTGTTGACTTCCACAGGCGGCGTGATAGAAACAAGCTTGGCATTTGCCTATTCCTTCATTTTGCGAGTCACCTTGATGGTCACCCGAAAACTGCCGTTGACGAAACTTATTGTTCTGCTGAGCCTTGCTACGTTTAGTGCGAATGCCGTCGCCGAGTCTCAACAGGAAATTGAGGCACGTATCCGTGCCCTCAATGCTGAGCTGCATGCTCTGCATCAACAGTTGCAGCAGATAGAGAATCCCGAAGACGCCGCACTAGGCTTACCGTATGAACAGTTGCCTGAAGAGGTTGCACGGGAGGATTTGAACGAGCGTCGTGAGCTCGAGCAGGAGTCAAGTCGCAACCCGTTTTCAATCACTACCCACCGTACCAACTACCTGTTTCCGGTTAGCTTTAACACCAACCAGAACCGTGAAAGCTTTCGCAATATCTCTGACGATGGCGAAGTGAGTGACGTGGAGCTAAAATTTCAATTTAGCGCCAAGGTTAATCTGGCTGAACGGGTGTTCGGTAACTACGGTGACGTCTACTTTGGTTACACCCAGCGCAGCTGGTGGCAGGCGTATAATACCGACGCCTCGTCGCCTTTTCGGGAAACCAACTACGAGCCTGAAATTTTTATCGATTTTGATAATGCCTGGGAGGCGCTTGGCTGGGTCAATACCCGCAACCGAATATCCCTCAATCACCAATCTAATGGTCGCTCAGATCCTCTCACGCAGCTGGAACCGGGTATACCTTGAAAGCACCTTTCAGCGCGGCGACTGGGCATTCACCCTGGCGCCCCATTGGCGGGTACCAGAATCCTCGGAGGATGACGACAACCCGGATATCGAACGCTACATGGGATATGGCGATATTCGTCTCGCCAAGCGCCTCAACAATAACCATGAAGTGAGCGGTCAGTTACGCGGCAACCCCAGCGCTGGCAACATAGGCACCCAAATTGATTACAGCTGGCCGGCTTTCAACAGCTTGCGAGCGCATGTACAGTACTACTACGGATATGGGGAAAGCATGGTCGATTATGATCATCGCGTGCACCGCTTAAGCCTTGGGTTTAGTTTAAATCCCTTATTTAGTGCCACTGGGCTGAACCGATAAGGGCATTTACTTGTCTCTACCTATGTGACTGCTATGCTAGTAGCAGCGCTATCATTCACTCGTCAAAGGAAGACTCCATGGCTAAACGTCAGCCCACTTACTCTACTCAAGCCGATCAACTCAAAGATGATCTGCGCCACCTGAGTGAAACCGTTGAAGAGCTGGTCAATGCGACCGCTAAAGATGCCAGCGGAGAGATGAACGATCTACGTAGTCGCGCCGAGCGCCGTTTGAAAGACACCCGTGCACGCCTTGAAGCACGTGGCGAACGCCTCTATGACGAAACCCGTGATTCGCTGACCCATCAAGCCGATGCATGTGACCGCTATGTGCATGAGAATCCCTGGACAAGCATTGGCATTGGCGCCGCAGCGGGTATGGTTATCGGTATGCTGCTCGGTCGTCGCTAATGGCTTTGGGGCCAACCCAACGCGTCTTCTCTGCCGCCAAACGCTTACTGAAATCGCTGATTGCCAATAGCGAAACCCGCCTGCGTTTGGCGGTGTTTGAGTTAGAAGAGGAGCGTGCTCGTTTACTGGTTCTACTGCTGCTCGCAGGGGCAAGTTTACTGCTGCTGTTGTTGGGGATTGCCACGCTAACGGCACTAGTAGTGGTTCTATTCTGGGATACCTACCGTCTCACGGCTATTGCAATCAGCGCAGCCGTGTTGATAGGCGCCAGTTTGCTACTTGCGGTTATTGCGATTCGCCAGTCCAAACAACACTCGCTGTTAAAAGAAACACTCAAACAGCTTGCTGCTGACCGAGCACTGCTTGAGGAGCCCAGTGATGAAACCATCCGCAGACACCGCTAAACCACACACAAAGCCGCTCAGCCGTGCTGAGCGCAAAGCGCTACTGTTAGCCGAGCTTGAGCAGCAGCGCGTGGATATTTTGGTCGATAGCGAATTTTTACAGCAAGCCGCTTCACCACTGGATAGAAACTGGCAAAGCTTCAAACTGCCGCTCTACGCCATCGGTGGCTTTGCTGCGTACAGGCTGATGCGCCACCCAGGCGGCGCCATGGCGGCAGGCAGAAAAGCGCTTGCGGGCTATATGCTATTCAAAAGCTTAAGTTATTAGCCAAAGTGGCTACTTAACGTTAATGTTTTTGCACTGGGCTGTTTTGTATAGGGCTAGGGATGTATGTGAAACGCATTGCCTAGCCTAGCAGGATTGACCACAGGCGACGCCACTCGCCCACGCCCACTGAAAGTTATACCCTCCCAGCTCTCCTGTCACATCCAATACTTCTCCAATAAAGCGCAACTGCGGCAGGCCTTTAACCTCAAAGGTTTTGGATGATAACGCGTCGGTATTTACCCCTCCCATGGTCACCTCTGCGGTACGCCAACCCTCGGTGCCCGCTGGTTTCAGTTGCCAGGTGTTGAGCCTTGACGCCCATTCATCCAACGCCGCATTGGCGTACTGGGCCAGTGGCCGGGCCGAGTCATGGTCGGGATACCACTCCAGCAGCGCTTGCGCCAAACGTTTCGGAAAGCGTTCGCCAAGCCAGGTCGATAGCTGGCGTTTGGGTGTCTCCTGGCGTGCCTCACGCAGCGATGCCGCTACATTCTCCCTGGGCAGCAGATCAATCGTAATGTGCTCACCAGGCTGCCATACGCTGGATATCTGCAGCATGGCAGGGCCAGACAAGCCGCGGTGGGTAAATAGCATAGGCTCCACAAAGCGCCGGCCGCCGGCGCTTACGGCCACGGGCACGCTTACCCCTGAAAGCTCTGCAGCGCGCGCCTTCCACGTATCGCTCAGCGTGAACGGCACCAGTCCTGGGCGCGTATCAAATACCTCAAGACCAAATTGACGGGCTATATCGTAGCCAAACCCGGTCGCGCCCATACTCGGAATGGAAAGCCCACCGCTCGCGACGACGACCACCCCGGCATCGATTTTTCCTATTGAAGTCGTTAGCCGCATGGCACTGCCCTGTTGCTCCACGCGGGTAACCTGGGTGCTGAGCCTGATTTCAGCCCCGGCCCACTCACACTCTGTCAGTAGCGTACGGACAATCTCTTTAGCCGAGGTTGCACAGAACAGCTGACCCGGCGTTTTCTCAACATGTTCAACGCCATGGCGCTCTACCAGCTCAACAAAGTGCTCAGGGCGGTAACGTTTGAGCGCCGAAATACAAAAGTAAGGGTTTGACGAGTAAAAGTGCTGTGGCGTTGTGCCAAGATTGGTAAAGTTGCAGCGGCCGCCCCCAGACATCAGAATCTTCTTACCCGCTTTGTTAGCATGATCAAGCACTAAGACTCGTTTTCCGGCATAGCCCGCTTGCGCTGCGCACATCAAGCCTGCGGCGCCAGCACCGATGACGACAACGTCATAGATCATAATGGACAGCTCATATTAAGGGCGATTTCCGCCGTAAAAGGCAGGCATTCTAACAGGGTCAAACTTAAAAATTATTATATGGCAAAATTACCCTATACAATAACTGTATAAATATTATCTAACGCTGAGAACACTATGCTTCTGTCTATACATCGACGATGTTTGCTGCGACTCGCACTTGTACCCCTCACCCTGCTGCTGTCCAATGCAACGATGGCTCAATCGCTGCCATCGGTCATCGGCGCACGGGCGGTCATGACCACATGGTCAGACCCACTCGAAGCCTTGGGCACTCTTAGAGCGGAAGAGAGCGTCACGCTCTCAGCTACCGTCACAGACATCATTGCAGAGATCAATTTCCGCGATGGCGAGCAGGTCGAAGAGGGCCAACTGCTTATTCGCCTAAAGGATGCAGAAGAACAGGCCCAATTGAGGGCCTCTCAGGCGCTGCGCGAAGAGCGCCTTAACGCATCAAATCGTGCTTCTCAGTTGCAAGATCGCAACCTTGCGGCCCGGGCCGATGTAGAAGATAGCCGGTCACGGCTACGCCAGGCCGACGCTGATATTCAAGCGATTGAAGCCCAACTGGCTAATTACCAGATAAAAGCGCCCTTCAGCGGCCGTGTTGGCTTTCGCAACATCAGCATCGGCGCCCTGGTCACTCCAGGAATGGAGCTGGTGACACTCGATAAACTGGATATTATGCAGCTCGATTTTGGCGTCCCCGAGGTATTTCTCGGCCGTCTTTCACCCGGTTTGATGCTTAATACCACCACTGCCGCCTACCCTGACGAGGTGTTTAGTGGTGAAATTGCCACCATCGGCACCCGGGTGGATCCGGTGACGCGCAGCGTAAGCGTCCGCGCTGAGCTTGAGAATAGCGATGGTCGTCTGCGCCCAGGCATGCTGATGAAAGTGATCGTTCAACAGCGCGTACGCGATACTATTGTTATCCCTGAGGCAGCCATTGAGCCTAGCGGTGACCGCCACTTTGTGATGCTTATCGAACAGACTGACGACACGACACGTTTGGCCCGGCGCGAGGTAGCGATTGGCGAGCGGCGCAATGGCGAGGTGGAAATTCTTGAGGGATTAGCCCCTGACGACTTAATCGTCGTGCATGGCCTACAGCTGGCCCGAGATGGACAAGAAGCGAGATTGATCGGCATTGTCGATGACGAGACCGGCATAAGAGCGCTGCTGGAGGCCGACCGCTAATGCGCTTATCGGATATCTCTGTTCAGCGCCCAGTACTGGCGATGGTGATTGCAGCATTGATTATTGCCTTCGGCCTACTAGCGCTTAATCGCTTGCCGCTGCAAGAGTACCCCACTATCGACCCACCTGTGGTCACTATCGATACCCGCTACCCCGGCGCCTCGGCCAGTGTCGTCGAAACACGCATTACCCAAGTCCTAGAAGACCGTATTGCGGGCGTGGAAGGCATTGAGCTGATTACCTCGCAAAGCGAAGATGGCCGATCACGAATCGAAATCGAGTTTGGCATCGATAGGGATATCAATGCTGCCGCTAATGATATTCGCGACCGCATTTCCGGCGCACTGCGCAACCTGCCCGATGATGCAGACAACCCCGAGGTCACCAAAGCCGATAGCAGCGAAGAGATAGTCGTGTGGTTAAGCCTCTCCGGCGAAGACTACTCGATCACCGAGCTGACCGACTACGCTAACCGCTTTCTGGTCGATAGCCTTTCCGTTCAACCGGGGGTCGCGCGGGTGCGTGTCGGCGGCGGCAGCGACTACGCCATGCGCGTATGGCTGGATCGCAATGCCCTGGCCGCACGCGGACTCACTGTTAGCGATATCGAAGATGCCCTGCGGGCAGAGAACGTCGAGCTACCGGCAGGCTCGCTTGAATCCGAGGATCGCCAGTTTATTGTCCGCCTTCCCCGCAGTTTTGCCAGTGCCGAAGATTTTCAGCGTCTTGCCATCAACTCTCCCCGCAACACCTCACTCAATCAGGGTGACAACGGCTACCTGGTGCGTCTTTCCGATGTAGCAAGAGTCGAAGTCGGCGCGGTGGAAGATCGCTCGGTATTCCGCTCCAATGGCATCCCCATGGTGGGCCTGGGGATGATCATGCAGTCGACGGCCAATGTGATCGAGCTATCCGAAGCCGTACAGATCGAACTGGAACGCCTGCAGGGAACCCTACCCGAAGGCATGTCGCTAAGCCTGAACTACGACGCCTCACTGTTTGTCTCCGGAGCGATTGAGCAGGTCGTTATGACGCTATTTATCGCCATGGGCTTGGTGGTGGTGGTGATCTTTATGTTTTTGGGCAATTTGCGCACCACCCTGGTGCCTGCGGTGACCGTTCCCATTGCCGTTATTGGAGCCTTTACCGCGCTGGCGGCGATGAACTTCTCCATCAATCTGCTAACGCTTCTGGCGTTGGTGCTGGCGATCGGCCTGATTGTCGATGATGCCATTGTGGTACTTGAAAACATTAATCGGCGCATGCACGACTACGGCGAAACACCGCTAGTCGCCGCCTTTCGAGGCACTCGGCAAATCGCCTTTGCGGTAATAGCCACTACCCTGGTGTTGGTGGCGGTTTTCTTGCCACTCAGTATGTTGCAAGGCGATATTGGCCGGCTATTTTCCGAGTTTGCACTGACCATGGCCGCCGCGGTAGTGGTCTCTACCCTGTTGGCGTTGACGCTTACGCCGATGATGGCGTCTAAAATTCTCAAGCCAGGCATGCACGACAGCCGGATTGGTAAAGCCGTGCAGTGGCTGCTCAGCGGTACTCAACGCCGCTATCAGGCCACGTTAGAGTGGATGCTTAAAATGCGCTGGCTGGTGGTCGCGGCGTTTGTATTGTTAATTACCGCCACCGCCTGGCTGGCCACGGTACTGCCCAACGAATACACACCCCAGGAAGATCGCGGAAACTTTATCGTATTAGTCAACGGGCCCGAAGGCGCTACCTTCGACTATATGATGGACTATATGGATGAGATCGAAGCACGCATGACGCCGTTAGTAGAGAGCGGTGAGCTGAAGCGCGTGGTGGTGCGCGCCCCACGTGGTTTCGGTAACATCGAGAACTTTAATAGCGGCTTTATTATCGTCAATATGGCCGACTGGGGCAGTCGACGCAGCGCCTGGGAGATAATGGCCGAAGTGCGTGAAAAGCTACGCACCCTCCCAGGGGTACAGGCATTCCCAGTGATGCGCCAAGGGTTTGGGCAGCGCACCCAAAAGCCGGTGCAGTTTGTGCTGGGGGCGGGACATACGAAGAGCTGGCCCGCTGGCGCGATACGCTGATCGATCATGTACGCGAGAATAACCCGCGCCTGATGGCGCTTGAGAGCAATTACAACGAAACACAGCCACAGCTGCGGGTGGATATTGATTATGAACGTGCCGCCTCGCTGGGCGTTACCGTCACCGAGATAGGTAGAACGCTTGAAGTGCTGTTAGGTGGCCGTAACGTCACTCGCTATGTGGATAACGGTGAAGAGTACGATGTGATTTTGGAAGGCGACCGGGGCAGTCAGAACAGCCCGAGAGCGCTGGATAACATACAGGTGCGCTCTGCACGCACGGGGAGCTGATCCCCCTGGCGAGTCTCGTCACCCTCTCCGACTTTGCTGGCGCCAGTACCCTGAACCGCTTTGACCGTATACGGGCGATCACCATTGAAGCCAATCTCGCCGATGGCTACCCCCTTGGCGAAGCCCTGGCCTATTTAGAACAGAGCGCTGCGGAGTTACTCCCCGAAGAGGTGCAAACCAATGTGGCAGGCGCCTCGCGGGACTTTCAACAGGCCAGCGGCGCCACCGCGTTCCTGCTAATACTGGGCGCGCTTGTGGTCTTCTTGGTGCTGGCAGCGCAGTTCGAGAGCCTGATTCACCCCTTTGTGATTATGCTCACGGTGCCGTTGGCGATGAGCGGTGCTTTGCTTGCCCTGCTGCTAAGCGGTCAATCGTTGAATATCTACAGCCAGGTGGGCTTGGTGCTGCTAATTGGCCTGGCGGCGAAAAACGGTATTCTGATTGTCGAGTTTGCCAACCAGTTACGTGATGAGGGTAAAGCATTTCGTAACGCGTTAATTGAAGCCTCTGTGACACGCCTGAGGCCCATCTTAATGACCGCCGTGACCACCATGGCCGGCGCCATTCCGCTGATCATCTCGACAGGGCCCGGGGCTGAATCGCGCCTGGTCATCGGCACCGTGATTATGGCGGGGTTGGCTCGGCAACGCTGTTTACGCTGTTTGTCGTGCCTGTAGCCTACGACTTGCTGGCGCGCCACACCGGTTCGCCCGGAGCAGTGAAGCGACAGCTGGAAGAGGAAATAGCTAACGCGCGATCTGACTGATGTCATTGCGAAGCAAGGCAATCTGGTTTTAGAGGCAGCCACTGGCTTGAGATTGCCTTGTCGCGCAGGTGCCTTACAATGACACAAGAGTGCAGAGGCAGCCAATAGCCCAGCTATCAGCCACTTTTAAATCAATGCTTGAACAGCTCATCAAGGGCATTGGCAGTCAACACAGCGGCAGACCAATCATCCAACTGCTCAGCTGTCGCTTGGTCTAAGCGCTGCTCCACCCAACCAGGTAAATCGCCAAATTTAAGACCTAGCTGCTTACGCAAGATCCGCTGCGCTTCTTCCTGGCGCCCTTCCTGTTTAGCTTCGTTAATAAATGAAACCTCATCACGCAGCGCCCGTTCCCGTACTAACGCCAATCGGCGTGTCTTCGTCGGCGCTCAGCTCGCGGATGCGGCTCATCGCTTTTTAACCGGTTCGTGGGCGATATTGGCCATGGTAAGCTCCTCCTGCCAATGCTTAAAGAAGGTGATCCAGGCGCGCAGTGCGCCTTTCGGCACCCCAAGACGATCCGCCTTATTTAATTCGATTAAGTTCATCTGCAGAATGTTCCCCAGCGATACATTCGGCTGGTACTCATCGCGCATTTCAAACCGCCATGTTGCCTGCTGACGTTCTGCGTCCGTCGCCGTGAACAAATCAAAGTCGAGTAGGTGTAAGCCCACAGTAGCGTTAAGTGTTTGGTAATCCTCGCCTGCACCGAGCTGACTTCCTAGCATACGGGCTAAATAAAACAGCCCACGCTTGTGCCAAGCACCGTAGCGACGAACCTGTATTTCAACATTATAGCAGTGTCCTCCACTATCACGAGCGAGTACGTCAAGAATGATATATTTACCGTTCAGTTCTGAAGGCTCAATCGTTGGGTTGAGTATCTCTACCGAAGTAATATCGGGTAAGTCAGGGCGCAGGTCATTGATCAAATCGACTAGCAGATCAGGCGCTTCTGCAAACAGACGTTTGAACACATAGTCATTGGTGGGATCGAGTAATTCGTGCATTACCACTCCAGAGGCCAGATAAGCACCCTACTTTTGCAGGATAAGCTAACATAAACCTGTCCGGGAGAACGAGTCGAAGCTCGGTAATCTGGGGTTGCATTTGGGGTGTCATTACGAGCGAAGCGTAGCAACTTTCTCAATGACAACTAGGGCTGCTGACGTCTCATCGTTAGAGCAGGCGCAGCGGATAAGGGTGCCTATCGGCACCCTTTAAAAGAGAGCTAGCGATCACTCACATTCGCCAAGATACTCGCCTTCAATCACGGTATTCATGCTCAGCTCACCCATGGGGGACTGGGTAAGAATATCGACGCTGCCTTCAATACGCTCGCCCATAAAGCGCATTTCGCCATCGATGGTGGCTTCGCCACCCTCAGCGCGACACACCATGCTGTAGCTTAGACCGTCAGCGTTCAGATCCTGGTCGAGCAGCTCGCAGCCTTCTTCTTCCTCAATGAAGCCAAATTCGGCCCCTTCTAGCTCTTCCTGGCTAATACACTGGCGTTCGGTTTCCGTTTGATCCGGAATTTCCATTTCGCCGCTGATGCTGGTTTTGCTCACAAACTCCCACTCACCAGCAGTGACATTGGGGGTTTCAGCCAACGCGACCATCGGAAAGGCCACTAGGGCCGCTACTGCCATGTTACGTAACATCATCGCTACTCTCGCTGCGTTGCTTTGGGAACTTAAATCCTGAGATATCCTACCTGATTCAATCCATTGATGCCCTACCCGACGACCACACTGCTACACTCATTGGGTAAGAAACTGATTTAGCGCATCCGCTATACAAGGTAGCCAACAATGCAAGACGACGCCCTGGTCAATTATGACTTCCACTGTCCCTACTGCGATTCGCCGCTGACCTTCCTGATAGATACTTCCCAGGGCAGCCACGAAACCTGGGAAGATTGTCATCAGTGCTGCGCCCCCATCCAGCTACAAATTATCGTTTCGCCGGTGACTGGGGAGCTCGACAGCGTCGTCACCGGACGCGACGACGACGTTCTCTAGCACGAATTAAACGTTGTGCAGCGCCGCCTTTCGTTTGGTTTCGTTGCGGCGCATAAAAAACCAGGCCAATAAGGTGGCCAGGGATACGATCAATATAATCAAGGTGGCCAGTGCATTGATCTTCGGCGATACGCCCATTCGCACCGATGAAAATACCACCATGGGCAGCGTATTCGCCCCTGGACCGGAGACAAAGCTGGCGATCACCAAGTCATCCAGGGAGAGAGTAAACGCCAGCAACCAGCCTGCTGCCAGCGCCGGCGTTATGATCGGCAGCGTGATAGAGAAAAAGGTTTTCACCGGTGGTGAGCCTAAATCCATAGCGGCCTCTTCAATGGAGTGATCCACTTCCCGTAGGCGTGCAGCCACCACAACCGCGACGTAGGCACTACAAAAGTGGTGTGCGCAATCCAGATAGTCGCCATACCGCGGTCAGCTGGCCAGCCGGTAATCTGCGCCATCTGCACAAAGAGCAGCAGCAGCGAAAGCCCCGTGATGACTTCAGGCATCACCAGCGGCGCCGTGACCATACTCGACAGCGCCGTTTTACCTCGGAAGTGGCCATAGCGCGTCATTACAAAGGCCGCCACGGTACCCAAACAAACCGACATACTGGCCGCGAAAAACGCGATACGCAGGCTTGTCCACACCGCCGACAAAATCTGCTGGTCACGAAACAGTTCGCCGTACCACTGGGTGGAAAATCCCGCCCACACCGTAACCAGTTTCGAGGCGTTGAACGAGTAAACCACCAGCACAAACATCGGTAGATACAGAAACAGCAGGCCAAGCACCAGCATGACTGTTGAGAAGTTAGGCCGTCGCAGGGCGCTCATAATTTAGCACTCATGATTCAAGACTCACTATTCTAGTTCGCGGGACTGGTAGCGGTGGAACCAGACAATCGGCACCAATAACAGCAGCAGCATCACCATGGCCAGCGCCGAAGCCACGGGCCAGTCACGGTTAAGGAAGAACTCCTCCCACAGTACTTTACCGATCATTAACGTATCAGGGCCGCCCAGCAGTTCAGGAATCACAAACTCCCCTACCGCCGGGATAAACACCAGCATCGAACCCGCGACGATCCCCCCATTGAGAGTGGCAGGGTGACTTTAATAAAGGTATTGAGTTTGCGCGAACCCAAATCGGCGGCGGCCTCCAACAGCGAGTTGTCCATACGGGTTAAGTGGGCATAGAGCGGCAGCACCATAAACGGCAAATAGGCATAAACAATGCCGATGGTGACCGCAAACTGGGTATTCATCATACGCAGCGGCGAATCAATGAGGCCAAGCCCTATCAATAGGTTATTGATCAGGCCACTGTTGCTTAGAATCCCCATCCAAGCGTAGACGCGAATCAAAAACGACGTCCAAGAAGGCAGCATGACCAGCAGCAGTAACAGCAGTTGCCAGCGCGCCGGGGCACGGGCCATGGCATACGCCATCGGATAACCCAGCAACAAGCAGAACAGCGTGGCGATAAACGCCGTCTTTACCGAGCCCCAGTAAGCAGCGATATAGAGTGAGTCCGAGAGCAGGAAGAGGTAATTGCCCAGATTCAGAAATATATGCAGCGTCTGATCAGCGTACTCAAGCAGCGGGCCATAGGGCGGAATCGCAATCGCCCCCTCGGAGAGGCTGATTTTGAGTACCAGCGCAAAGGGCAGTAAAAAAACAGCGTCAGCCACAAAAGTGGAAACGCAATCACGGCACGACGCCCTAATTGCCAGCGTTTGAGCATCGCTGACACACGAGATAGCATCATTTAGAGTGGTCTCCCCGCGGTAAAAAAAGCCATGCATCACCGGTTTAATACAATCGTGCTGTGGTCTTCCCAGTAGACATACACACTGTCTTCCCAGGTAGGTCGATCACCGCGACGCTCTGTATTGGCCATACTGACTTTAATGATTTGGCCCGACTGGGTGCGCACGTAGTACAGCGAGAAACCACCTAAGTAGGCAATATCATCCACCTTGCCTGCCGCCCAGTTGTACTCCGCAGTGGGCTTTTCACGGGTAAGCCAGATCTTTTCTGGGCGCAACGCGACCCAAACCCGCCGATCTACCGCCTGGGTGGTAATACCGTGGTCAATGTAAATAGGCCGCTCAAGTGCAGGAGCAATAATCCGACAGTGGTCGGCAGCGTCTTCACTAATCTCGCCTTCAAACAGATTCACTGTGCCGACGAACTCCGCCACCATACGGCTCACCGGGCTTTCATAAATATCGATAGGCGAGCCTATCTGTTCGATCCAGCCATCGGCCATAATCGCCACACGGTCGGCCATGGTCATGGCCTCTTCCTGATCATGGGTGACCATAATGCAGGTCACGCCTACCTGCTCGATGATCTCCACCACTTCTAACTGCATTTCAGTGCGCAGCTTCTTATCCAGCGCGCCCATGGGTTCATCCAGCAGTAGCAGCTTGGGCCGCTTAGCCAGCGAGCGCGCCAGCGCCACCCGTTGGCGCTGGCCGCCAGAGAGCTGATGGGGCTTGCGCTTGGCAAAGCGTTCCATATGCACCAGCTTCAGCATCTGCGCGACCCGTGCGCCGATATCCGCCTTGGGCAGCTTGTCCTGCTTTAAACCAAAGGCAATATTCTGCGCCACCGTCATATGCGGGAATAGCGCATAGGACTGGAACATCATATTGATAGGCCGCTTGTGAGGAGGGATATCGGTGATATTTTCACCGTCTAAGACAATGCGGCCCTCAGAAGGCGTTTCAAAGCCCGCCAACATCCGCAGCAGGGTTGATTTACCCGACCCGGAACCACCCAAAAGGGCGAAAATTTCCCCGCGCTTAACCTGCAAATTGACATCATCCACCGCCAGCGCATCATCAAATCGCTTGCTTAAGCGCTTTACTTCCAGCACCACATCTTCAGCAAACCGCGGGGTTTTACCCTGGGGGCGCGACGAAGAAGGCGTGATGGGTGAAGCAGATGAATGCTCGTTCGATAGGGGCGTAGTGACCATTCGCCACTCCCATCAAAAGGCCCGGCAATCCGGGCATTAAAAGACGAACAGCGAGTCTGAGCATCAACCCCAGACTCACCATCGGATAAATGTCGGTTTAACGACCTGACTTTACGCGGTTCCAAATGCGCGTGCGGGCACGCAACACATCTTGAGGCTTTTCGGCCTGGACGTATAGGTTTTGCATGACCTCGGTTTCCGGGTAAATAGCCGGGTCATTGATGATCTCTTCAGAGAGATACTCATCGGCCGCCGCGTTAGGATTGGCATACCGCACGTACTCGGTAATTTCAGCGGCGATTTCCGGGTCGAGGATAAAGTTGATGAAGGCGTGAGCGTTTTCCGCATTCGGCGCATCGGCGGGTACCGCCATCATATCGAACCAGAGCGCGGCTCCCTCTTTGGGAATGCTATAACCGATACTGAAGTCGCGCCCTGCTTCTTCAGCACGCTCAGCAGCCTGGAAAACATCACCCGAGTAGCCTGCGGCCACGCAGATATCACCATTGGCCAAATCGGACACATAGCGCGAAGAGTGGAAGTAGGTCATGTCGTCGCGCACTTCGGCGATCAGTTCACCGGCGGCTTCCAGATCGTCGATATTCTCACTCAGTGGATCTAAGCCCAGGTACGCCATGGCGGGTGAGAGCATCTCATCGGCGGAATCCAGCATCGACAAGCCGCAGCCCGCCTCGCTTAACGCCGCGGTTATTTCCGGATCA
Organism: Vreelandella olivaria; assembly: GCA_004295565.1. GTDB lineage: Bacteria > Pseudomonadota > Gammaproteobacteria > Pseudomonadales > Halomonadaceae > Vreelandella > Vreelandella olivaria. The sequence goes on from AP019416.1 coordinate 3,041,359, forward strand.
AACAGCAGTGCCCAGCTATCTACCGGCGCGTCGTCTCCCAAAATTTCTTTAACGCGATCAATATTATAGCCGATCCCATTGGTTCCCCACATATAAGGAACCGAGTATTCACTACCGGCGTCGATGGTTTCCAGGTTGGCCATCAGTTCGGGATTAAGATTGTCTAAATTGGGCAGTAACTCATGGTCAAGCGGCTGGAAAACACCGGCTTTCACTTGGCGGGTAAAGTAATAGGTAGAAGGAACTACCACATCGTAGCCGGAACGCCCGGCGAGCAGTGCAGCATCCAAGATTTCATTGCTGTCATAAACGTCATAGGTCACTTCAATGCCGGTACGCTCGGTAAATTTTTCCAGCGTTTCCGGGGCAATGTAGTCTGACCAGTTAAACACCCGCACCTCTTCGGCGTGGGCAGCGCTAGCCGCTGCGGCGAACGAGATGGCCGCAACGGCCGCGGAAAGTTTGTGGATGTTCCCCATTATCACTGCTCCTGTTATCTAACCGATTCACGTAAACGTTCAGTATTCACTCAACCATTCAGCCAAACGTCTTGCCCCGTGCGTTTTACCAAGTATGCTCTGCCGCTGCCCGAAACAGCCATCAGCGGCTAACCATAGCGTAGGCCATAATGCTGACCGTGCGAATTTTGCGGTGCAGCGACGCCTACCGCAAGCCAATGTGGAAAATTCTTGTATTTTGCCCTAACGACCCCATTAAGTAGCTTGTAAAACCAGCATTCTCATTATTCGCCAATAGGGCAATGCTATTGACTGGATGGCTTTTTTTAATTTTAGACATTAGTCGCTAGCCGTTAGTATTAGCCTTACTTTATAGACCTACACTCATGACAACTGGAGATTATCTGAATGTCCTTGATCAACACTGAAGTAAAGCCGTTTAAAGCCACTGCTTATCTGAATGGCGAATTCGTCGATGTGACTGAAGCGGATCTGCAAGGCCAGTGGTCTATTTTCTTCTTCTACCCGGCCGACTTTACCTTTGTTTGCCCCACTGAGCTGGGCGATTTGGCCGATAACTACGCTGAGTTCAAGAAGCTGGGCGTTGAAATCTACAGCGTTTCAACCGACACCCACTTTACTCACAAAGCGTGGCACGACAGCTCTGAGACCATCGGTAAACTGCAGTACCCGATGATTGCTGATCCGACGCTACAGATTTCGCGTAACTTCGAAGTATTGATTGAAGAAGCAGGCCTTGCAGAGCGCGGCACCTTTGTTGTCGACCCCGATGGCAAAATCCAGATTGTTGAAATCAACGCTGGCAACATCGGCCGTAATGCCGAAGAGCTACTGCGTAAAGTAAAAGCCGCTCAATACGTTCGTGCCAACCCGAACGAAGTATGCCCGGCGAAATGGAAAGAAGGCGAAGAAACACTCGCGCCTTCACTGGATCTGGTAGGCAAAATCTAAACCGCCTACAGGTGTCACGCGCCTGCTGTTAGTTTCGCAGCGCGAGTGCGTGCAGATTCAACGCCCGGGTTTCACCCGGGCGTTCTGTTTTAAACCCTTTTAAAATATCAGTGATTAGCACCGTCACACACGTTTATTCAATACGTCTGTTATTTGCGAGGAAGCTACTGTCATGCTGGACGCCAATTTAAAATCCCAGTTGAAAGCGTATCTGGAAAAGTGACTCAGCCGTTCGAGATCGTTGCCTCCCTCGACGACGGTGCCAAGTCGCAAGAACTGCTTGGCCTGCTTGAGGATATCAGCAGCCTGAGTGACAAGATTACCCTGCACAGCGACGGCCAGGACGCGCGCAAGCCTTCGTTTGCAATCAACCGCCCCGGTGAAGAGACGGGAGTGGTGTTTGCTGGCATCCCCATGGGCCACGAGTTCACATCACTGGTGTTGGCGCTGCTGCAAGTCGGCGGCCATCCGCCCAAAACCTCTGATGAGCTACTCGACCAAATCAGAGCCCTCGATGGCGAGATGCTTTTGAGACGTACTACTCACTCTCCTGCCAGAACTGCCCTGACGTGGTTCAAGCACTTAACCTGATGGCTATTTTCAACCCGAACGTGCGTCACGTCGCTATTGACGGGGCACTGTTTCAGGACGAAGTTGAGTCGCGGGAAATCATGTCGGTACCGAGCATCTATCTAAACGGTAAACCGTTCGATCAGGGCCGCATGACCCTTGAACAGATTCTGGCCAAGGTAGATACCGGTGCTGCCGAACGCGACGCTAAAAAGCTGAGCGAAAAGCCGCTTTCGATACGCTCGTCATTGGTGGTGGCCCGGCAGGCGCTGCGGCGGCCATTTACTCAGCGCGTAAGGGTATTAATACCGGCGTTGCCGCCGAGCGCTTCGGTGGGCAGGTGGCTGATACCATGGGGATCGAAAACTTTATCTCTGTTTCCCATACCGAAGGCCCCAAGCTGGTAAGCGCGCTTGAAGAGCACGTAAAAGAGTACGAAGTCGATGTCATGAACCTTCAACTTGCCACGGCGTTTAAAGCAGCCGAGGCGGAAGGTGGACTGCACGAAGTTACCTTTGAGTCAGGTGCGACGCTTAAGAGCAAAACCCTGGTACTGGCAACGGGTGCCCGCTGGCGCGAAATGAATGTACCCGGCGAACAACAGTACCGCAACAAAGGGTGGCTTACTGCCCTCACTGTGACGGCCCGCTGTTTAAAGGTAAGCGGGTAGCAGTGATTGGCGGTGGTAACTCTGGTGTTGAAGCAGCGATTGATCTGGCGGGTATTGTTGGTCATGTGACGCTGATAGAGTTTATGGGCGAGATGCGCGCCGACGCAGTGCTGCAGAAAAAGCTCAAGAGCCTGCCTAACGTCGATATCATTCTCAACGCACAAACCACTGAAGTAACGGGCGATGGCAGCCGTGTGAATGGTTTGAACTATAAAGACCGCACGTCTGATGAGAGCAAATCCATCGCGCTGGAAGGTATTTTTGTTCAGATTGGTCTGGTGCCTAACACCGAGTGGTTAAAAGGCTCACCGATAGAGATGACGCCCCGAGGAGAGATCATCGTCGATGCTCATGGAATGACCTCCGTGCCAGGCGTGTTTGCCGCGGGCGATGTAACTACCGTGCCCTACAAGCAGATCATTATTGCCATGGGCGAAGGCGCCAAGGCATCGCTGGGTGCTTTCGACTATCTCATTCGAAACTGACAGTGACGAAGAAAAGCCCGCTGAAAAATGTCAGCGGGCTTTTTTAGTGGGAGGATGCTTCAGCTCGCGAAACCTTAGGTTATTCGCCTGAGCCAATTACGACGAAGACGGGATTTCCCCCAACACCTCAGGAATTGTCATCTTCACATAGCGCCCTGGGGCAGGTTCAATTACCTTGAGCTCACCGTCACCGGGTTGACGCACGGGCACCATTTTTCGCTATCGGCATAGCCATTGTCGGTCATCCACGCCTGCCAATGGGGCCACCAGGAGCCTTCTTGTGCCGTAGCGCTTTCCAGCCACTCTTCGTGGGTTGCCGGTAACGCGTCGTTAGTCCAGTAGCCATATTTGTTTTTATGGGGCGGATTGACGATACCTGCGATATGCCCCGAGCCACCTAACACAAAAGTAACCGGCCCCTTGGGAAGCAAGGCCCCGTAGTAAGTACTGTTCCACTTGGCAATATGGTCTTCTTTGGTGGACACAAAGTAGCTGGGCGCCGAGACCTTACGCAGATCAATTTTCACGCCATCCAGCTCAATGCCACCGGGCTCAACCAGACGGTTTTCCAGATACATATGGCGCAGATACCATGCATGCGTCCCAGCAGGTAAGTTAGTGCCATCAGTGTTCCAGTAGAGCAGATCAAAGGCGGCGGGTGTCTCGCCCTTCAAGTAGTTATTAATGTAAAACGACCAAAACAGATCATTCTCACGCAGCAAGTTAAAGGTATAGGCCATTGAGCGCCCATCAAGATAGCCCTTCACTTCTAGCGTTTTTTCGATTCCTGCAACGACCCGATCATTTAGAAACACGCCGATGTCGCCAGGATCACGGAAGTCCTGCAGCGTGGCCATATAGGTCACCGACTTTACTTTACGCCCTCGCCGCGTGCTGGTGAGGTATGCCACTGTAGAAGCCGTTAACGTGCCTCCAACGCAATAGCTGAGTAGGTTAACCGACTTCTCGCCGCAGGCCTGCTCAATGGCTTCTATCGCGCTAATCGGCCCCATCTGCATATAGTCGGCCCAGGTGATATCGCGCTGTTCCGGGCCAGGGTTACGCCAGGAGATCAGAAACACTGTATGCCCCTGATCCACCAGCCACTTCACCATGGAGTTATCTTCACGCAGGTCAAGGATGTAGTACTTATTGATCCATGGCGGCACCATTAGCAATGGCGTTTTAAAGGTCTTTTCCGTGGTTGGGGTGTACTGGATCAACTGGATCAATTCATTTTCATACACCACCGAACCGGGTGTTACGGCGATGTTTTCGCCCACGCCAAAGGCAGCGCGGTCTGTCATGCGGACATTGATGCCTTCACCAGAGTTACCTAAATCTTCACGTAGGCGAGCCAAGCCATCCACAAGGTTCTGACCACGGGTCTCAATAGTACGCCGCATGACCTCTGGATTAGTGGTGATAAAGTTAGTTGGCGACATCGCATTGACCAACTGACGTGCATAAAACATCAAGTTACGCTGTTGGGTTTCGTCCAGCCCACTTAAACTTTCAACCAGCTCTTCCACCATCTGCGAAAACAGTAAGTACTGCTGCATAATGGCCATGTAGTGCGGGTCTTGGGTCCAGGCTTCATCTTTGAAGCGGCGGTCACTTTGGCAGGGGTAATCAGCGGTGTGACTTGCTCTCCCGCCATGCCGCGTACGGCTTGCTGCCACAACAGCCACTGGTCTTGTAGCAATCGGCTCTGGGTTTCCCACAACAGAGTAGGGTTTTGCATTAGCGACTGCGCGCCCGCTTCAAAGCTTTCGCGCATATCACTGTAAATTGAATCGGCGGCTTCACTGGGTGCAATACGGGAAAGCAGATCCTGCATCAATCCTTGGTACTGTTCGCTAATCTCTTTAAGCTGATTATTCCAGGCTTCAATCTCTGCTGGAGATAGCCCTTCAGGCACTCCTTGAGAAAGCCCTTGCGTAAATCCTTCGCCTAGCCCATGAGACAGACTTTCAGAGAGCCCTTGCGATATTGCCTGGAACGGATTGTGCCACGCTGACTGCATACTTATTCTCCCTACGCCTATCTTCAGGCGCACCGACCGCTTTGGCTATGTAAGCATATATAAATTTAAGCTTATAGAATGCATCGCGGCGCCCTTGGGCGCCGCGATGATGTCACTAATCAGCTCTTACGCGAGGACTGACTAGAGGCTTTGGCAGGCTGCTCGCTTTTAGTAGCCGCCTTGGCTTGCTCGGACATTTGCTGGCCAGCCTCGCTGAACATTTTTTCCATTTCAGACTTAAACTGCAGGCTCATCTCGCTCATTACGCGTGCGTCTTCCTGCATCTGCTGAGACAGCTCGTTCATCATTTCAGCTTGCTTGGTGCCGAAATCGCGCAGGCTCTCTGCATCTTGAATCTCGGTAGCGCTACGAATGCGCTCGGTACCCATCTGGCTGTAGCGCTTCATGGCTTCCAGCTGATACTGGGTCATTTTTTCCATGTTGTTGAGCATCAGCGAATTAATTTTACGCATGGGCTCAAACATTTGCTTAGTTTGGGCGTTGAAGGCGTCCATCATATTGTCTTGCATAGTGTCTGCTCCTGTTTAGTTCCTTGGCATGAGCCTTGGAGTGACTCATCGTGATGTAGCTCTATCTTTATGTGGCTCTATCTTGATCTTGCCTCACCTGCTTTGCTGCACTGCAAAAGAGTAGTCCTTGGTATGTTGCATTGCAACAGCACCACTGTTTTTAGCCATGTTGGTATCACTGACACGGCTTTAGTAGCACTGTGCTAACCAGCGATGCAAAAACGGCTCGCATTGCCTCTCTTCTGTCGCCGTTAGCAACCTATTTTTGCTCATCTAGCGTTACTGATTGATGAATCACTCTTTATCAATCACTGCGCTTGGATGCACCACGTGGTTGAGCCTGAACGGGAGCGTGACGACGCTGTCGACTTGGCCTTACCACCACTGCTACTACTGGCATTTTTATTGGCACTATTCGCCTTGGCACTCGCCGCACTGCTTTTTGCGCTGGTATTACCGTGCTGCTCCGCCTCGCTGCCCTTTGCCGAAGACGCACTGGCATTAGTGCTTGCACTGCCTGCTTGGCGCAACATATCAAGCATCATTTGCTGATAAGTGCCAAAGTTGGCTAGCCCTTGAGACAGTCCTTCAGAGAGCCCCTGAGAGAGACCTTGCTGCATCATCGGCTGCTGCAGGAAAGGCCGCATCAGACTCATGGGGTCGTAGCCCTCTACTCCAGACTCCATCTGCCGTTGAATATTTTCCAGCAGGTTTTTCTGGAAAGCTTCGACATCCGGCAGTCCCAGCGATTGGCGAAACTCATCGGGAGTAAGATCAAACTCAACGTTAATCTTCATAGGCGGCTCCTGCACGGTTTTTCATGACTGACTCTCATGCATTTGTTTTATTTGAGTGTAGCAGCGAACGGCAAACCTCACCGTATTGCGTTAGCGCTGGGTTAAACGCGGCGTATCAACGCTCACCTCACCATTTTGTCCACGCTGGCGCAGCCAGTGATCCAACAGCGTAATCGCCATCATCGCCTCAGCAATGGGCGTTGCGCGAATACCCACACAGGGATCGTGGCGCCCTTTGGTAATCACCTCCACCGCCTGACCATGGATATCAATAGAGCGACCCGGCGTGGTGATACTGGATGTCGGTTTTAGCGCCAAGCGAGCCACAATGGGCTGGCCGCTGGAGATACCGCCTAATACGCCACCGGCATGATTGGAGAAAGCCTTCGGGCGTCATCTCGTCACGGTGTTCACTGCCACGCTGGGCGACACAGCCAAACCCTGCACCTATCTCAACCCCTTTTACCGCATTAATACTCATCAAACCATGCGCCAGATCAGCATCCAGGCGGTCAAACACCGGCTCGCCCAGCCCAACCGGCACGCCTTCGGCAATCACGGTGATCTCAGCACCTACCGAGTCCTGATCGCGGCGCAGTTGATCCATATAGGCTTCCAGTTCGGCTACGCGCTCCGGATCAGGGCAGAAAAACGCATTTTGGCCCACCGACTCCCACTGCTTGAATTCAATCTTGATCGGGCCTAGCTGGCTCATATAGCCGCGAATCTGCACCCCTTGAGCGGCCAAATACTTTTGGCGATCGCCCCTGCGGCTACTCGCATAGCGGTTTCACGGGCGCTGGAGCGCCCGCCGCCGCGGTAGTCGCGGTGGCCATATTTATGGTGGTAGGTGTAATCCGCATGCGCTGGCCGAAACTGCTCCTTGATTTTTGAGTAGTCGTTGGAGCGCTGGTCAGTATTCTCAATCAACAGGCCAATAGCGGTACCAGTAGTCTTACCTTCAAACACCCCGGATAGGATCCGCACCTGATCAGGCTCTTTGCGCTGGGTGGTATGCCGTGAACTGCCCGGCCTGCGGCGATCCAGGTCGTGCTGCAAATCGGCTTCGCTTAACGGTAAGCCCGGAGGGCAACCATCAACGATCGCGCCGAGAGCAGGGCCGTGGCTCTCACCGAAGGTAGTGACGGTAAATAGTTTGCCAAAGGTATTGCCAGACATGGCGATTAGTTCCTCACTGGAAAGACGCCACATGGGCGTCGAGTTCAGCGGCGCTCAAGGCAAACACGCCCTGGCCGCCACGCTCGAATTCAAGCCACAGGAAAGGCACGTCGGGGAACGCGGCTTCCACATGGCGATCAGAGTTGCCGACTTCTACAATTAGCCAGCCCTCATCGGTTAGGTGTTCACGCGCTTCGCGCAGTATGCGCCGCACAATATCCAGACCATCGCTGCCTGCCCCCAGTGCCAAGGAGGGTTCATGGCGAAACTCAGCAGGCATGGTGGCCAGGTCGCGGGCATCCACATAGGGCGGGTTGGAGACGATAAGATCAAAACGACGACCTTCCAGGCCGCTGAAGACATCCGACTCCACCGCTCGCACCCGGTCACCCACGTCGTGGCGGGTAATATTTTGCCGTGCCACAGCGAGGGCGTCCTGGCTGATATCGGCCAGCGCCACTTCACAGGTGGGCAAATAGAGTGCCGTAGCAATGCCGATACAGCCGGAGCCGGTGCATAGATCCAGTACGCTGGCAGGCGGCTCTTCGGGAAACCAAGCGGCAAAGCCATCTTCAATCAGCTCGACAATCGGCGAGCGCGGAATCAATACGCGCTCATCAACGCTAAACGGGTGGCCGGCAAAGAAGCTCTCACCGAGCAGATAAGGCAGCGGACGACGGGTGGTGACACGCTCCCGCGCCAGGGCAATAATGCGCTGGCGTTCCACGGGCAGCAGCCGCGCTTCTAACACGCTGGGGTCAATATTCCACGGCAGGTGCAACGCGCCTAAGCAGAGCGCCACCGCTTCATCCCAGGCTGAGTCAGTGCCATGGCCATAGTGCAGCCCCGCCAGATAAAACTCGCTGGAGACCCAGCGCAGGTAGTCGCGTAGGGTAAACAGCTGGCTCACCAGCAACGACTCCGACAGGGAAAGGGTTGAGTGTGAATGCTCAACGTTTAGATGCGTGGTCACAGCGGCTCCTGGTTAACGGTACTCATGGCAATAATGCGTTATACGTATAACGAATGAAAAGATTGTACCTTTCACTTCGTCCGGTTCACAGCAACGCTCAGCCCGCTATACTGTGCTCCTTTAACTGATTCACTTTTTCTACCACTTGAGCCTGCCCATGACGCGACGCCGCCACCTGCCTAATGATGACGATATCAGTGCCTTTCGCGACGCTTTGAAGGCGGCGGGGTACGCCCTATCGCTACGAATCAGGCAGACCCTGGCAAGCCAAAACGCGACGATAAGGCCCATGAGGCGCGGCGCAACGCGGCAATAGAAAGCAGTACCCCCAATCCAGTGGACGCACCTCGGATGGCCGGGTGGAAGCCGTGCGCCCCTCCGAGTATCTTGAGTTCAGCGTGCCCGACTTGCCGTGGCGCACGTTTAGCCAGTTAAAACGCGGCCAAACGGCGTGGCAAGCGGGGCTTGATCTGCATGGCTATACGCTGGAGGAGGCGCGTGCGGAGTTAGAGAGCTTTTACGCGATTCGGCTAGCCAGGGTCTGCGCTGCGTACTGGTGGTGCACGGCAAAGCCTGGGGCACTACGGCGGATTTTCCTGTGCTCAAAAGCCATACCAACGCTTGGCTGCGAGAGTGGCCGGGAGTGCTGGCATTCTGCTCGGCCATCGATATTGATGGCGGCACCGGGGCCGTCTATATATTACTCCGCAAGCGGGGCCAATAGCCCTCTACTCGGTTGCGTCGGACGCAATGCTGGGCATGCGTCGCTCCAACGCTTCATCCGCCAAATGACGGCCAAGCCGGATCAAGTCTCGGCCCCGGTAAAATTCATAAGTGCTACACACCGTTTTGGGGATTTCGATCAGCACATCGGGCGGGTACCCTGCCACCTTGTACTTGGCCAACGCCGCCTGGGTAATATCAAACGACTCCAAAATCATATCGAGCTTGCTCCACTCGCGCTTACCACGCGCTTCAGTGGTTTCCTCTAGCTCTTCTTCGTCGCCCTCCCCGTTTGCGCCATCGACATTAGCACCAAGACCTGCCCACAGTTTTTGTGTAACGGCGCGCACATCACCTATCCAGCGCCCCATGCGTTGATCACGGTCGATCTCACTTTGGGTGCGACTATCGGCGGTCTCCTCCTCCTTAGGCAGTAACTCCTCTAAGGTCACCGGCAACGGGCTATGGGCAGTCACATTAACTGCGACCACAAAATCCGCTTGGTGGGCGGCGACCATAGGCATGATCGGCAGTGGGTTGAGCAGCCCACCGTCCACCAGCACCTGTTCACCTAGATGAACAGGGGTTATAACGCCTGGCACGGCCATGGAGGCACGAATCGCCTGCAGCAACGGGCCACTTTGAAACCACACTTCCCGCTGACGCACCAGGTCTGTCGCAACCGTAGTAACGGGGATCGGCAGGTCTTCGATTAGAATATCGCCGACCAGCGTCTCCAGTTTGCTCATGACTTTACTGCCCCGCATCGCCCCCATAGGGCTCCAGGTGACATCCACCAGTTTGAGCACATCCAGGTAGTCGAGTTGACACACCCAGTCGCGGTATTCAGGTAGCTTACCTGCGGCGTAAATACCGCCGATCACGGCGCCCATTGAACACCCGGATACCGCAACAATCTCAAACCCTCGCGCCTCCAGCGCTTCAATCACACCGATATGGGCGTAGCCGCGGGCGCCACCGCTGCCCAGCACCAGTGCGACCTTTTGCCGCTACTCAAATATGCCAATTCATTCATACTACGTTCCTTCCCTAGACGGAACCGGAGTTACCCCAGTGACCGCCGATAACCGAGGCCACTTGCGCCACTGCTCTGGGCTCCAAGTGTAAATGATGGCCGCCGTTGAGCACCTGACGGGTTAACCCTTTGACCACGTGCCGCGCCTCTTGGGCCCATTTTCGTTCCCCCCAAAATCCCCTGCTCTCCTTCAATTAATAGCATCGGAGCGTTAATGGCTGCCAGCAGTGATAGCACCTGTTCCGGGGTAAAGCGCACCAGAGAAGGCTTCAGTAGTCGGCTGTCAGTGCGCATTTGTACATGGCCATCAGCGGTAGGCTGGGTATTACGCTCCACCAACGGCGTTGCCGTGATGCTATCCAACGGCGTGACCCCACCAGCAACCCGTGCGGCAACGGCACTCTCGATATCGGGGTAACGCGGTGCCCGCGAAAGCGGCCGACGATAGGCGATTAACCCCTTGCGCAGTTGACTAGTGGTTTCTTCAATAGGCGTATTGAGCGCCCCGAGCCCATCAATCAGCGTTAGCCGCTCGACACGCTCGGGCAGCGAAGCGGCAAGCAGGCAGGCCACTGCCGCGCCCATGGAATGGGCGAGTAAGCTGGTTTGCTCCAGCCCCAGATCCTCCATGGCATCCAAGACGTCGTGGCAGTAGTCCCAAAGCGCATAGTCACCGCCAGATGGCGCGTGTGCCGAATGGCCGTGGCCGCGAAAATCCAGCGCCACAATACGAATATTCAACGCCTCGACCAACAGCGGGGCTAAACGAGTAAAGCTGGCGGCATTATCCAGCCAGCCGTGTAAAGCCAACCAGGTTGGGGCGTCAGCACGCCCCAGCTCAGCGCCCCTAGGCGTCCTTGAGCAAGGGAGAGCGGCTTTGGCGCAACAGAGGGCGTCGCCGGAGTGTTGTGGGGCATAAATAGCAGTCCTGAATAAACAGCTAATGATCCTAAACGAACGGTCGCGTCACTGGATCAGTAAGATGACGACGCAGACAACAAACGTTACCATGCTAGGCATATTTTACTTCAACCTCGTACTTAACACTGCATTGGTGCCGTTATGAAACCACGTCGTGATACTCGCGCCCGTAATTTGGTCTTTTTCGTTGCTGTCATCAGCGCTACTGTCGTCGGTTTCTGGTTAGCTAAATAAGTTCATAATCACTAAGCCTCACCCAATAGGCCCAGGCTGGCTGCCGGTGCCTGACGACGCAACCCTCGCGAAAGCGCATGGCCAATAACACCGATCAACAGCGCCCCACCAATGGGCAGTAAAACCCATAGCCCCAAATGCAAACGCGGGGTGAGATCCAGCAGATAAATATACAGTACGGCCGAGGTTAGCTCTGCCAGCATAGCGCCCATCAAACCACTGGCAAAACCCAACAGCGCGTATTCAGCCCCTGAACCCGCGAAATCATCCTGCTGCCTGCGCCAAATACGCGCAGCAGGCCACTTTCATGGGCGCGCACCGGAAGGCTTGCGGTCAGCGCGGCGTACAACACGCTAATGCCTGCCAGTAGCACCAAAGCGAGCACCAGCTCTACCGCCCGGGTGACCTGGGCGAGCACATCCCGCACCTGGCCTAAAATCGCATCCACGTTAAGTAACGAGACGCCGGGGAAATCGGTGATCAACTCCCGAATAAGCCCCTGCTCCGCCTCCGGCAGATGAAAAGCGGTAATGTAGCTATGGCCAAACTGCTCCAGCACGCCCGGCGGGAAGATGACAAAGAAATTAGGCTGGAAGCTATCCCAATTCAGGCTGCGCAGGCTGGTGATTTGGGTAGTGATTTCGTCGCTACCTACCGAGAACGTCATCTCGTCGCCAATCCCCAAACCAAGCCTTTCAGCCAGTCCATCTTCCACCGAAATAGGCACCGGGGCCGCTTGGGGCGTGGCATCGACGGCGCCCATCCAGCCTCGACTCGCGTCTCCCTCCGTTTGCGCGGCTGAGAACCACTCGCCGGCCACCACTTGATTGCCTTCTGGCACATCTGATTGCCAGGTGAGGTTGAGTTCTCGGCGTAACGAGTTGTCGCCCCGCGCATCCGGCGGTACGGCGTCTCTCGGCGGCTGATCATTAATCGCAATCACCCGCCCGCGCACCATCGGGTAGAGGGTGCTTTAGTTTCCACTCGCGGCGAGACCGCGGCTTCAAAGGGGTCACGCTCAGAAGGCTGAATATTGATAGCAAAATAGTTGGGCGTATTTTCGGGCAGTTGATCCTGCCAGGTGCTTAGCAAATCGCCGCGCACCAAGACAATCATTGCCATGGCAAAGAAAGTCACCGAGAAGGCCAGCAACTGGCCCAGGCCCGCTTGTCGACGCCGTGCCAATTGACGGCCACCCAAGCGGAGCGCCTGCGACCACTCGCTGCGCCCTGAGTACCGCTGCACAAGACGTAACAGACCACTAAGCAACAAGGCGCTAATCATCCACAGTACGCCAAGCAGCAGCGCACCACCGATTAACAACCCAATGGCCAGTGGCAGGCTGCCCGAGTAGAGCCACAGCAACCCACCAAACACAACACTCGCCACACCGACGACCAGCCAAGCCGAAGGCGGCAGTGGATCAAGCTCACGACGCAGTACTTTTAAGGCGCTGACTTGCTTGATACGCAGCAGCGTTGGCCCTGCAAAGCCAACTAACACAGCAAGGGCTGTGAATACTCCTAGCCCCAGGGCATTAGACCCGGCGGCGGGAGCGTCATGGGTAGAAAGCTCACCAGCAGCCAAATCAGTACCGCTTGGCCCAGAAGCCCAAGTAGCGCCCCAATCACCGCCGCAACCAGGGCTAAACCGAGTAACTGAAGGGTAAAAATGGTCACTAACTGACGCTGACTGGCACCAAAGCAGCGTAGCAGCGCAGCGGTATCCAGGTGACGCTCCACATAGCGGCGGGTAGACATTGCCACGGCCACGCCCGCTAGCAGCACCGCCGCTAAACCGGCTAACCCCAGGTAGCTTTCTGCTCGTTGTAATGCATTGCCGAGTTGAGGGCGGTCAACGCGAACATCGCGCACCTCTACCCCGTCGCGGCGGAGCTCGGCAAGCAGCCCCTGCACTTGATCCAGCGCTGCAGGAGCGCCTGCAGCTAAAATTTCAAACTCAATCCGCGAGCCTTCCTGAACCAGGCCAGTGGCCTCGACATCCGCCGTGTTCATCATCAGGCGCGGATTAAAATTACCAAACCCACCGGACTGATCTGCTTCGCGCTCAATAATTCCACTAACGGTCAGTTCGGTTTGCCCCACTTGCACCCGGTCACCCAGCTCAATCTCGACCAACTCCATCAGTCGCGGGTCAGCCCAGGCTTCTCCAGGCGGCGGCCCCGAGGCGATTTGCTCAGTGCCATTGCCAAAGTCTACGTAAGAGACACCGTAGTGTGGGTAGACCTCATCCACGGCTTTTAAGCTAGCGGGCTGAAAACGGCCATCGCGACTAATCATCGACACCAGATCTATCTGGTCGCTAAGGACAAAACCCGCGCTCTCCAAACGTTCGCGCAGCTCCTCGGAAAACGGATCACGCTGCTCTAGCACTAAGTCGCCGCCCAGCATTTGACCTGCCTGACGTTCCAGGCCGCGCTCTAAACGATCAAGAAAAAATGCAATCATGGTAGAGGCAGCCACGGCCAATACCAGGGCAATAAATAGCGCACGTACATCAGCTGCGCGTAGATCCCGCTTGAGACTACGCATGGCCAAACGCCAATTCACATCACTCATTGCATGCCCTCATCAATCGCAGCCGCGGTGGGTACGAAGGCCTCTAACTTGCCATGATCTAAACGCAGGCAGCGATCACAGCGCCGCGCCAGGGCGTGGTCGTGGGTAACCAGAATAAGCGTGGTGCCCGCCTCTCGGTTAAGCTGGAAGAGCAGATCAATGACTTGCGCACCGGTGTCAGGATCCAGGTTGCCAGTGGGTTCATCGGCGAATACCAGCTCAGGGTCGGTAACAAAAGCACGGGCAACGGCCACCCGCTGCTGCTCGCCACCGGAAAGCTGTTTGGGCAAGTGATTCACCCGCTCGCCAAGCCCCACGCGCTCTAACCACTGAGCAGCGGTATCCGTCTCCCCAGCTCGGGGCGACAGCTCAAGGGGCAGCATGACGTTTTCAAGCGCACTCAGGGTGGGCAGCAGTTGAAAGTTCTGGAACACAAAGCCGACGCGTCCGGCACGCAGTGCTGCACGCCCATCCTCATCCAAACGGCTTAGCGCGTGGCCAAATAGCGTTAGCTCGCCGTCACTTGGCGTATCAAGACCGGCCAGCAGGCCCAGCAGTGTTGATTTACCTGCGCCGCTTTTGCCCAAAATGGCGACGCTCTCCCCCGCCGCTACGCTCAGCGACAGGTCGTGTAAGATGGTGAGCGAGCGTTCACCGCTGGTGACTTTTTTAGACAGCTTATCTGCGTGCAGTACGGGCGGCCTAACAGCGCCGTGGGGAACATCGTTAACCGCTTGGTTGTCGGTAGTAGGCTGGCGCTCGCCCCGGGGTGACTCGCTTGACACTGTTTTATCGATAGATGAATTCGCAGTTTGATCTGAGGAGCTGGAATTTGAAGAACTGGAATTTGAGGAGTAAGACATGAAGCGTGGCATCCCTATGGCATGGCATGGACTGAACCGCATGGTAACCGGATGGCTGGTACTGCTGATAGTCACCGTTGCCTCACCGTCTATCAACGCAGAGCCTGTCAATGCAGACGCTGGCCCCACCCTATTGGTGATGGGCGATAGTTTAAGCGCCGCGTACGGCATAGAGCGTGAAGAGGGCTGGGTGAACCTGCTAGCAGAACGTTTAGAAGGCGATGTGCGCGTCATTAATGCCAGCATTAGCGGTGAGACCACATCCGGGGGTCTACAAAGGTTCTCTGAGATTATCGGACAACGGCAGCCGGATATTGTTCTTATTGAACTGGGCGGCAACGATGGGCTGCGCGGCTTATCACCCAATCAAATGCAGGCAAACTTAGCCAGCATGATTGAGCAGAGCCAGGAGGCAGGCGCTCAGGTACTGCTACTGGGGATCGATATCCCGCCTAATTATGGCCAAGCGTACCGGGATGCCTTTACCGGCGTCTTTTACTCGCTGGCAGAGGAGTATGACGTCTCATTAGTACCCTTTTACTTGCCGATATCGCCCTTGATGACGCGCTAATGCAGAGCGATGGCATTCATCCTACCGCCGATGCGCAGCCGATTATCCTTGATAATGTATGGGAAGCGTTAGAACCGTTGCTTCCATAATATTTACCAATAGCTTCATTGGCCTGCATACTTCAAGTATCACTATTAAGTCAGGCATCCGCTGCAATACTGCAGCGGTGTGCCATAAAAACCAAACGTTCGCTTTAGCGCATATCATCTGCCATATGCGTCAACAACAGCAACGTGGCCGAATAATAGTCATCTTCTTCCTTTGGAACAGGATCAGGTAAGGCTTGGTTATTCGCAAACGCATTGATCGCTCTCACACCACGCGATATGGGGTACTCTGCTCGCTCATCGGTAGTAACGTTTATCCATGCGGAAGCGGGCTGATAGGCAGGATCATTCCAAAAGGCCGTTATACTACCAATACTTGCACCCTCATCACGCCCTCCCCAAGCAAAATAGAGCGGAATACGTACAGCATCAAAGCTAAAACGCGGTTCCCACTCTTCTGCTGGAGAGACAACACCATCCGCAGTCAGCGTTACCCAATCAGTGGGTAATCTATAGTGGCCAAAAGTGGTTTCGTCTAATAAAGAGACTCCATCATCAATCAATGCTTGCCAGGGTTCTTCAGGTGCCATCTCAGCAAAGTCCTGCATAGCGGGAACAAACCAATAGGAAAGATTGAGGTCAGCAGTATCGCTGTGTTTAAACCCCTCAATCCCAGGCAGCAGCACTGTATAACCAGCCATATCGGTGACTAGCTCATCCACGATAGCACGCCGGATACTGCTCGACGCGTTGGCATAGTTTCGATTATCCCACTGCTCGGCGGCCAGATATAGCGCCCAGGCGATAAACAAATCGCCGTCTGAGGCGTTATTATTGTCACGCACGGGTGGTGTTTTGCTGGGGTCATATCGCCATGAGAAAAGCGATACATCCTGCCGTCCCAATTGCTGACGGGTTCACTGCCAAAGCTTATGGAAAGTCTGCTGATCACCATAATGCTGCGCTAGCATCATGCCCCATCCCTGACCTTCTGAATGGCTAATATTGCCATTACCAGTATCAATAACTCTGCCTTCATCGGTTATAAAACGATCAACATATGCCTCCCATGCACGATCCACCCTTCTTTCGTCTGCACTAGCGGTGACAATACCGCAGAGTCCTGCTACGAGTGTTAAAACCGCTATAACACGGGACGGTATTGTCTTCATCGCTATGTTCCCTCAAATAAACATCGATATTACCGACCATAATGGAAGGTCAACGAGCGTAGTGTGACGTTTGTATCAACACACCGCAACGGCGTTTTTCTCACTTCCTCCCTGCTCGTTGATCCACGTCGAATATACGCCTTCTAACACAGCAGAAACGGCTTGAAAGCTTTGCTCCAATGAGGTTTCTGATGTACTGGGGATCGGAAAAGCATAATGCTGAATGACTAAGTGATTATCCTGTGGCCTTATGGCTACCCACCCCCAATCTAGCCGTCTTAGCGCATCATTAACCGAACGCTCTAATGCTTCAAGGGTGTCGTATTCGCCAAGAGGCCATTCCGCCGCTAAACGACTGCCGATGTGGCGTAAAAGCCTGTGGCCCCTTCGCGGTCAGCTTGGGTCAATAGCTCATCGAACATGAGAGTTAAAAACGCTGCCACTGTGGACTACAGTGATCTTGCGTGTAGTAGGCAAGGTACGTTTGTGTATCGACGTTTGGGTTAGTCACTACCACCTCCAAAGGTATAATTCATAAACATCGCAGCGGACGTATCTTTGTAGTCTCCAAAACTGTTGAAGCCTAAACGTCCACCTAACGACAGTTCGGGTGTCATGTTGTATTTCACTTCACCTGATACGGATACACCCGCCCCACTCACACTTTCACCTGAATAACGTGATTCGAGGGTTGCGCCAAGTGTTGAGAAAATATCTAACAGCTCTTGAGAGGCTGGATCGGTTGGAAAGTAGTCAATATCATCGGTGCTATAGCTTTGGTAACCGGGTGATACCTGAGCTGCCCAGGATAGATCTTCAGAGACATTCTCTTGATAGCGCAAAGGGAAGGAGATACTCACGTAGTCCTGAGGACTGAAGTACCCCCATGGCCATAGGTGAAGTGACTTAAATCTTTATCATAGGCCATCGCGGTTACGTTAACGCCAGTTTGCAATTGACGCCGCTCATTATTGACCGGACGCAGGTAACCGCCAAGGGATAGATCGTATGCGGTATTATCAGCCACGTTATCCCCCGTATACTCGTACATACCTGCATTAGCGTAGAGCCCACCATTAGAGGTGTCGTAGTTGATACCCAGCCGTCCCCCCGTACTGACGACCCCACCCCAGGTATCGCCTGTTTGGGCATCATAAGCACCAGCGTAGGAAAGAACGCTGTCTTTAACGGCTCTCCTTTCAGCAGTCAATGACAAAGAAGTATTCTCTGTGATATTGGGAGTCCAGTTGATTCCACCAACAATATTTGTTTCATCAAAGCCTAACGGAGTACTGCCTACATCAATTTTCACATCGCCGTATTGGTATCCTAATGCTAGAGCGGCACCTGACTCACGCTGAGTGCCAGGCCGCGCCACTCGCGACGCACTTTGAAGACGCGATTGAATCCCTGCGAGTGAAGCTTCAATCAACTCACGGCTATTAGCAAAGCTGTCCGCCGATTCTCCATTCAACGCCAGATTATCAAAATCCACGCCCTGCTCACCTAGCCTGGATATTGCATAGGACATGAAAAAGGCGGCTGAAAATCGGTTATAATTCAAGCTCCTACACAAGAACCAACCGCCTCAGCCGCCATGACAAAATGTACCACGCCGTCCGCTTCCTTTCCACGCTGCAAAGGCCGTCAGGTCATCGCCCGTTTCGATGGCGGTGATCTCACTTCCGACGGCGGTATCCTGCTGCTGCGGCAGCTCGATCGCGAGATGGGCCTGACCCGCGCCGTCGCTCGCCGGCTCAGCGACGAGCGCGACGCTCAGCGCTGCCTGCATCGCACCGAAACCCTAGTCCGGCAGCGCGTGTTCGGCCTGGCGCTGGGCTATGAGGATCTCAATGACCACCAGGCCCTGCGTCACGATATCGCCCTGCAGACCGCCGTCGATACCGATGGCGTGCTGGCCAGTCAGTCCACCTTGTGCCGCTTCGAGCAGCAAGCCGACCGGGACTGGGCGATCACCATCCACGAAGAGATGATCGAGCAGTTCATCCGCTCGTTCCGGCGGCCACCCAAGAAACCGCTCTACCTCGACTTCGATGCCACCGACGATCGGGTGCATGGCCAGCAGCTCGGGCGGCACTTCAACGGCTACTACAACCACTACATCTTCCTGCCGCTGTTCGTATTCTGTGGCGACCAGCTGCTGGTCAGCTATCTGCGTCCGGCCTCGCTGGATGCCGCTCACCACGCCGGTGCCATCCTCGCCCTGTTAGTCCGGCGGCTGCGCCAGGCGTGGCCTGAGGTGAAGATCGTCTTCCGAGGCGACAGCGGCTTCTGCCGTCCACTGATCCTCAACTGGTGTGACCGCCACGGCGTCGATTACATCATCGGCCTCGCCGGCAACAAGCGCTTGGCCAAGCTGGCTCTGAACATCGACTACGCGTCGGCCATCCGCTTCGAGAAGACCTGGGAGAAGGAGCGTGTCTTCGGCTTCATCGAGTACGCTGCCAAGAGCTGGAAGGAGCGTCGACGAAAGGTCATCGTCAAGTCCGAGACCAGCCGGCGTGGCTTCAACACCCGCTATGTGGTCACCAGCCTGCGCGGCTGCAGCGCCGAGTGGCTCTATGACCACCGCTACTGTGCTCGGGGCGAGATGGAGAACCGTATCAAGGAGCAGCAGTTCCTGTTCTCCGACCGCACCAGCTGCCACGAATGGTGGCCCAACCAGTACCGACTGCTGCTGTCGGGGTTGGCCTACCTGCTGCTGGAGCGGCTGCGCCGGGTCTACCTCAAGCGCACCGCCTTCGCCCAGGCCCAGGTCAACACCCTCCGCCTGAAGCTGCTGAAGATCGGCGCTGTCATCACCCGCAACACGCGCACGATTCGGCTGATGTTGAGCAGCCAGTACCCGGAGCAGGACCTCTTCCTGAAGCTGGCCAGCAAGCTGGTGCCGGGATAGCGCCGCGGCGTGCTGTCCCCGGCACAGAAAACACATGGGGGTAGGGGGAAATGCGCCTTGAGCTCAGGAAATTGATCAATATATAGCCAACTTCCAGCTCTGGGCGGCATCATCGCCACCAAACCTGGCATTTGGTGCTGCTGACCAACCCGATGCAACATCCGGGCTAGGTAAGCTACAAACACATCGCGCTGAGCTTGGGTGAGGTCTTCGATACGTAGGCCCGCCTCGTAGACAGGGTTTCTCTCCAGCGCCGAGGTGTATTTGACTCGGCCGCCTCAAGCTCAGCTGTGAGGCGCGCTATTTCAGACTCAGGAATGTCTGGATTCGCTTGTGCTGTTGCTAGGCGATCCTGAGCAGTAAAAAGGTTGTAACCGTCGATTGGATTTGATCCAAAATTGGGCTAAGTTCATTCAATGACTGATTTAAAGTTCCTGCACTTTCGGCTAGTGCGCTTCGGCCGAAGCGCTGGACACTATTGCCAGAGGGGGTACCTGCATCGATGGAAGTCGGCGTTACTGTCACTTCAAAACGCCCTTCGCCAAACGGGGCAGCAGAGAAACTCACCGGTGCTTCCACTCGATTCTGTTCGCTAAGACCACTCTCCCCATCCCGGAAATTAAAGGCAAACTCGCCAGTTAAACGTGGTGCACGCTCATAGCGAATTTCTCTGGCTAAATTATCGATTTGCTGTCTCACGCTAGGCGTACTCACCACTGCTCTTTCGCTGCCAGCACTGTAACTCCCACTCCCCCCTGGTAGCCAACTGGGCCGACCGTTAAGCTCTGATTGGCGGCCACGAGCACGATCCTCAAATGGATTAGATGACGATAACGCCAGCGCCCCTCCGCTACTTCCAAGGGATTGACGCGCCTCTGTGAGCAGCGCCAGTGCCCGGTTAGAATCGCCGTTGCTTCTTGCAACCTGCGCCTGCAGCAGCAATTTCTCTGGCGTATCTGTGCCCGTCATATAGCGATCAAGTAATTGCTGAGCTTTTTTGGGGCGACCGGAGGACAGTGTCGTTTGCACAGCCCCCTGGAGCGCACTGTCACTCTCTGGGTGGCGCGTTAATGCGTAAGTGTAGATTTGCTCGGCTTGGGAATAGCGCTGCCCATCGGCATATAGCCTACCCATAGCGAGCAGGAGCCCCTCATCATCAGGATTTTCTCGTAGAGGAGCGACCAAAGCTTCGTAAGCGCTGGCTAGCTGGCCGCTGCGGCGTAAACTATCCGCTTCGATGACTGCGATACCCGTTTCGACACTTGTTAGGTCGGCCCTAGATAGAGAAACATCAGCTTGCTGATTAATGCGATCCAATAATTGACGTGCTTCAGCGGGGCGTTCGTCTTGAGCTAACACTAAAGAATGGGTTAAGTAAGCACTAGCATACTCAGGGTTGAATCCTTGCCGCAAGTCTCTGTCTACCCAGCGTGCTGCTTCACGGGTTTCTCCGGCATCACTGAGCATGCTTGCAATTTGGCCGACTTGACGTGGATTAAGGTCACTATCACTGGCGTACAGGCGCTCAAGTGTATTAATCCCTGCCGCTCGATTGCCCCGCTCTATTTGTGCTATTGCCTGTTGAAGCGGTTGCTGTAGGCGAGCCTGCTGACGCAGAGTGCGCATGGGTTCGGTCAGTTCATCGGTCGGTATAACGGATAGCGTCCGCTGAACCTCGTCCCATTGATCGCTCTCAGAGGCATACAGGGCATAAGCATAGCGCTGTTCGGCTGAAGCGGTAGGGCGATCCAACACCGAGATTACTTGACGTGCATCTTCGTCTTGGCCCTGGGTTTTAAGCAAGCGTGCCAAATCAAGGCGAGCCCAAGGGTCACTAGGTACTAATTCAATAGCTTGCCGAAGGGCCGTCTCTGCTTCAAAGGCATCGCCATTCTGCGCTCGATTGCGTAATTCATTAACTTGTCCTGAGGCTACGCCTGTTAGTTGTTCGCGCATACTGGCAGGCAAGTTTTGCGCAATCTGCTGCGCCTCTTCCCAATCGCCTTTTTCAGCCAAGACTTGAGCAAGTCCTAGACGTGCATCTGCATTGTTGTTCCAATCACTAAGAATACGGCGATATGCTTGTTCCGAAGCATCTAGCCGACGCTGGCGCTTTAAAATATCGGCTTCTAAAAGTCGCGCAGAACGCCCTGCATCACCACCTTGTTGGGTTAACGGCCGAACCTGCGATAGCGCACGCTCAAGGTTGTTTGCATCGGCTAGACGACGTGCTTCCGTCAAACGCGCGTAGAAAGAGGCATTTTGAAAAGCGGGCATCCATTCATCACGGCGGCTAGGGGCTTCATCCATGGCTTCTTGCAGTAAAGTGCGTGCTTCATTAAAGCGCTGTTGTCGAAGCCTCAGAATGCCCAAGCCTGCCTTCGCCTCTGCATCGTCGGGATCCTCTTCCAAAGCAGCTTGAAATGCGGCCTCAGCATCGCGAGAGTTGTTCGACTCCATTGCAATATAACCCGCCCCACGGCGAGTTTGCGTGGTTGCCTCATCAAAGCGCTCCGCCACACTGGTATCCTGCGGAAATCTATCTAGATACGCTTGATAGAGCTGCTCATCAGCTGGCGTAGCACTAAGCCAGATCAACGCCTGCTTCCACGCCTCTTTGGCAGGGCCTGCCACACTGGAGTCACTGCTTTGTGCTAAGCGTGCTAACGTTTCGATTCCCTCGCGGCGGGTTCCTTCTCGATAAGTTAAGACCTCACCTAAAGCTAGCTCTATTTCATGATCATCAGCGTAGTCATCGTTAAACTGTTGTAGTCCAGCGCGGGCTTCCCGCCAGCCAGCATCTCCTGCGCCAGCAAGGGTTTGGTAGTATTCAACCGCTAACTCTCGAGTAGGTGTTTGGCCACCAAAGAGAGCACGATAAATTGTAGCTGCTTCCTGATACTGATTGTTCCGGGCGAGCTGTCGGGCCCGCTCAAGCTGCGAACTATCCAAATTTTGCCCACGCTCCATACGCCTTAAGTCAGCTAGACGCGGGTCATCTGCATTAAGTTGCTCCAGCCGGTTAATCCATTCTTGGGCATCTTCAACGTCGTCATTAATCAGCGCTTGTCTTGCTAGCCGATAGAGCACTTCTGGATGATCTGGACGACCATCAAGATAGCGCTCCAGAGCATCTCTCGCGAGATCAGGGCGTTGGTTCTCTTGCCAATAGTCAGCTTGATTTAAAAGCGCTTCCAAAGCACTCGACGTGTTCTCTTGGGCCAGCAGCAGCCCCCCCGGAAAACCACATGCTAATGCACTAATCAATACTCTTTTTTTATACTTTGCTGATGCAAGCGTACTTAATAAATTATGCATGGAGGTTCCCCTGCCCTTTCTTTTATCACTTGCGATGAGTGCGCCATTTTTCTCGACGATTCAATGCGCCATGAAGCACAACAGCCGTAAGCAACACGACGATGACCATCAGTAATAATACGGGGATAATATATTGCCCCGCATACCAGCGAACTAAACGATTCCAGCTAATGTTGCCGCGTATATTTCGTTCTGCAACTCGGTAGGCTTCAACGCTCTGCTGCTGATCAATGGTGACTAGATCGCCAACGGTTTGACGGCTGATTTCTGGTTGATCAATGATGCTCGTCAACTGCTGAATGCCCTGATCGCTAAAGCCTGTTGCCAAAATCAGACTGCGACCGTCATTGAGTGGTGAACGAGTTGCCAGCAACGCCTGTTCGGGCGCCTGACTGGTTAATTCATCACGCGCTCGGCCCGACTCGGTAGAAACATCGGCTTTCGCCCATATTTTCAAGCGTTGCCATAGATTTGAGGGTTCAATACTTATCGTTTTATCAACAATTGCAAACGGATCCATCAGTTCATTCAGCGCACTTTGCTCAATGTGATCTGCGCGCGCCACCACGAGAAGATCGCGATCTACCAAGGCGCTACTCATGTTCAATCCTTTGCGGATATCAAGTCCGTAGCTTGGATACCCTGTCGCATTCGCCATTCGCCCCACAAGACCAAGGGCTGCGCTTATCTCATTTGCCTGCGGCACTTCGGGTAGAAGTAAAGATGTTTGTGATAAATCAGCCCACTGTGTAAATGGGTAACCAGCACTTACCCAGTATGAGAGTTCAGGTAATGCAGCGAATTTTTTTGCTTCTCGCAGATCAATATGTGAGTTGGGCATAATGCGTGTTTCAATGCGTTCAGGCAGGCCAAGGTCACATCCTTCATCAGGCGTATGAACCGCCATGTTGAAGTAAAAGCTCAGTTGATTGTTGCCATAAAGCTGCTCTTGGGGAATATCCAGCATGGCTTCCTCCTGGCGAATATCATTCCCCAGCAGCTTCCATAGATCCCAAGCAATGGAATTTTTCTCAACGGGCAACCCCTCGATGTATTGATCGTTTAAACTGACTTCTAAGCGGGAATTATCAATATCAAGCCATTCACCCTCGGGGAATTGGTAATTCACTTGCAGATTGACATCGTCCCCTGCCCAAACAAAAAGCGGCGGCAAGCGGAAGCTATAATGTTGCGGGGAAGGTCGAATACCCTCACCGACCATCGTACCTGCGTCCACAAGCCGCTCAAGATAAATGGGCTCATCCAATGACTGCCACTTGGGCGCATCGAAAGATTGACGAGGGGGTATCGATAACTCTTCGGCTCTTATCCGCTGTCCACTCAAGCTTTCATAGCGTTGCGTTATGTAGCGGGAGGAAGTTCTTACCTCCAAGTCATTGCGGCCTGTTATCACTAGCAATCGGTAGAGAGGATTTTCTGGATGCTGCATCTGCAATACAGTGTAGTCCCGTGACACCTTCGGGAAGTATCAGTCCTAACGGCATCTGCTCGATGGTTCCCATCACAACAGCATGGCTATCTGGAAGCTGATTATGATGAACAGGGAAATCCGCGCCGCGAAAATCTGCAAGCACACCAAATTGTGAAGCCACTGTACCTGCTGCAGCCAAAAGAGGCTCGGAGGGGTCTCAGGCATCACAAAGGGTAGGTGTAATCGTTCCATATCAGCATCATCAAAAAAAGGAGCTGGGAATCGTGAAAGGTCGATAATGGGGGCAGTACTTGCGTATTAACGCTTAGTGAAGATTCTGGCTCGATCTCTACCCATATGTCTTCGCTGAGAACATTATTGCATTGCGATAATGTTTGACCGACAAGACTCAATAATAATGTGTTGTAAGTTACGATTTGCTCAGGCGGCACCTCTATTTCAGCCACATAACCATCTGCATTGAAACGATCCAGTGAAATTGTATCAATCACTACCCCATTGAGAGAAACATCTAATCGGCTAACTCCCTCCAGCATGGCATCTGAATACTGAATTGATAAACTTAGAGCCGCATCGGTAACAACTTCACTGCTACTAATCGAAAAATCCAGCCCCACTTGCGACCCACTTCCCTGAACCCTAACCGGGTCTTCTTCGCCATTATCTGACATAGAGTGACGCAAAGGAAAAACATGCTCGCGAGATTCAAGTCCAAACGAACCTGCGTTATCAAAATTTAATCCACCCTCGGGATTTAACCTAACTGACGGCAAAGCCCCAGAAAGAAAAGAATTTGGCAGACTACTACTCTCCCTCTGTTGTTCAATCCCCTTTTCAGAATCAATGACTTGGTTAGAAAGAGATACACTGCTCTCTTGAGGGGTTTGACTCCAAGCTCGCTGGCTAGAAATTATCGCCACTACAAGCAAGGAGACGAAAAATGCTCGCCACAGCCATGTACCTTTCGTTGTGGCTACTGCCGTCGTTTCGCCACTAGTGTTTTTAACCGAAGGAGAGGGTTGGCTACTGCCACCACTAAATAACGTTCGCTCTTTCCAACGCTTAAAGAATAAGCCAGCAACAGCCCGCACTACGGTAATAATTGAGCGAATAGGTTTGTCAACAGGAACCTCTTTTTCTAACCACGCATCAGCTCTACCCATCACTAATCTAACTAGCTCTCCTTTGACTTACATCTAAGTCGCGGAACTGTAGACGAACATACTTTTTATCACGCATTATCAAGTCAACCGGAAAAAGCATTGGCCGATTATCGAAAGACATTTCTATATAATCAATATTGAGATCAGCAGGGAGGTCGGTCGGCGTTTCAACTTGAATACCTCCCATCGAGAGATTCTGAGTTGAAGTACTAAAGGTATATTCACCCTCCAGATGGATCACGGCAGGTCGCTTTAAATCGATTCTAACATACTCCCTGACTTGCTTTTGCTCGCTACCTACGGCAACTGCGGCCAATAAAAGAGAGCACTGAAAGAAGCCCATATTACGTTAAACAACAGCACACTTAGTTGCTCATCGTCCGTGTTAAACCAAAAAAGACGAATAGTACCCCATATAACGCCAGCCAGGAGTAGAGCTAAAACAAAGAGGTGCGGTTTGAGCACATTAAAGTCAAAGAAACTATGGTCAAGTTTGCCACCCTTATCTGTTACGTCAAATTTACCTCGTTTTGGGTCAAACAGCGTTACTAGAGTAGGCTTAAGCAGATGAAACGTAAGCACTGTTTCATAAATTTCATTCAAAAAGTATATCGGTAACGACCCACAAGCTTAGCGTTGGTATACACAACACCAAACAAGTGCGGAGCCACATAGGCTGCCACTGCCTGGGGCGAGGCTTCAATTATATCGAGTCCAAATAACAGGTAAGCTAAAGGTGCAGTCAAAAACAAAGCGCGCTAGAGGAAACTGAAAATGGAGCATGGCGTTCAGGTAACATAAACGCTGAGCGAAGGTAAGCCCACTACCGAGCAAGGGGTTGTCCATCCGCATTATTTGCGTCAT
The DNA here is from genome assembly GCA_004295565.1 of Vreelandella olivaria. Taxonomy (GTDB): domain Bacteria; phylum Pseudomonadota; class Gammaproteobacteria; order Pseudomonadales; family Halomonadaceae; genus Vreelandella; species Vreelandella olivaria. Next base: position 3,067,880 of record AP019416.1, read on the forward strand.
GCCTCTGGCCCAACGCGCCCTCTGTACGATATGCAGTGATAGCCGTTCGGTTGCCAAACCTGCAGCCATCGGAATGCCTAAATAAGCCGTAGACCAACCTTTACGCTGTAGTTTTAAAGCAGTATGCGCATCCTCGGTGACTGTTTCTACTGCAAACCCCTCGGTTTGCTCCAGCGCAGTTCGGCGAATAACCGCACAGGAACCACAGAAGAAAGTGGCGTTCCAATAATCATTGCCTTTCTGTACTGCACCATAAAAGAGGTTGCCTTCATGAGGCACATCACGCCCACTAACCAAGTTTCGTTCAAAAGGATCAGGAGAATAAAAATGGTGAGGCGTCTGGATAAGAGCTAAATCCTTGTCATCTAAAAAAGCACCTACTGTTGCTTGTAAAAACACCCTGGTGGTGACATGATCGCAGTCAAAAATACAAATTAATTCGCCCTTTGTCTTCTTAAGCGCATTATTCAAATTGCCTGCTTTAGCGTGTTTATTGTCATCGCGTGTTATATAGCCGACACCTGCTCGTGAAGCAAATGCTCCGAATTCCGCCCTTTGCCGTCGTCTAACAGGTAAACATTTAGCTTGTCACTTGGGTAATCAAGGTTTTGTGCCGCTAATACGGTGTCTCTCACCACCTCCATACTTTCGTTGTATGTGGGTATATAGACGTCAACAGTGGGCCAAAGAGAAGTATCGCCCGGTAATGGAACAATCTTCCTTTCAAAAGGCCTTACCACTTGGAAGAAGCTAATAATTAAAACCAGCCATGCATAACACTCTGCTGCTAACAAACCTGTACTGAAAATTGTTTCCGCTACTCCTTCAGTTACAAGCGTTTCAGTGACACGCCAGTACATATACCGTGTAGAGGTGATGGCAGTCAGCAGTACCATTGCCAAACGCACACGCCTTGAAGTCGTTTGCCCCATGCAAATAAGTAGCAAAACGGTGACACCACCAAAAACCCATTGATTAGCTAGGGTCATAGGTGTAGCGATGACGATAATAAAAACAACGCTATAAAGAAGAACAAAAAGCCAACCCAGAGTTTGTAAAAGCACCTTTCATCTTAAATGCTCCTTTCTGGGCTGCTAAAACGCGCATCCGCATTTAGCGTTACTCTTGCCAGGTTGTCCACAACCTGCTCTAAATCGCTGACAATCGACGACGAATACGCGTGCTGGAAAATAGAGGTTTGAGCTGCAAGCGCCTCAGGTACGGCGGCATCTCGATGAATAGCACCTAACAAGAGAGGCCCTAGCCGACTCTTCAGCAAATCATAGACGTCCACACTTAAACGTTGACGCAGATCCAACTGGTTAACCAAAAGTAAATATCGCTTTCTACTTCAACAGGGAAAAAATCACCATTTTCGATGGTCGGCAATACTGCAACGGATGAACTATCTGCCATTAATACCGTTACAAAAATAGGCTTCAATCTTGAAATAGCATCAAGTGACACCGAGTGGCCTGGTGGCAAATCAACCAGTAGTACTCTATCTTCATCTTGGTAATAGGGACGTAGTGCTTCCTCTAGCTGTCTGGAATCTGCCAAATACTTCTCGAAATTAAGCCGTTCTTTGCGGTTGGTTCGCCCATAGGGCAATAAATCTATACCACTATCAGTTGTTACGATTAGGTTATCCCAATTGGAGTGCTGTGATTCTTCAGCAACGACGCCATCGGTGTCATCGAATGACAGACCAAAGTGCAATTTGAGTGAATCTTGGCTGTCAAAATCGATGACGGTGACATGCTTACCCTGACGTTGAAATGTATAGGCCAGATTAGCTGTTAGCGTCGTTTTACCGACCCCGCCTTTCGGGGATGTGATACAAATCAGTGTCATGAGTCAATTTGCCTTAGCAGCGCTTTTTAAAGATGTTTTAGGGGATTTTCAACGTCTTGGCTGTTCTCGGTATAGCCTTTGAAAAGGTTTCCAAAAGACGCAGGTTGGCTCGTTGACGTTTTATCAGGCGAAGATGTTCGAAGAACTGGTTTAGAAGCCCCCACACCTCTCTCACTAGGTGGCACTGAAATAGTACGAGAGCTCTCCTTGAGCCTATATTCACGCGCTTGACCATTGTTGGGGAAACCGGAACAGTTGTCGCTTGCTTAGGAGTAGATACTTGCGGAGTGAGTCTCGGAGTTTCTTCAGAAGCGGGGGCATCTGCAGGGGAGAACTCACCTGATTTCCTTACAGGCGACTTCCTCATCCCAGGTGAATAGTTAGCAACACCATCAAGAAGCTTCCAACGCTGTTTGCTGCCAGAACTTCTTTTATCGGTCGAGAAATTTTGATAGTCAAATTCGCTGGATGACTGGCGTTTCAAAGCCTCAATGTCATTATCTTTACGCATTTTTTCATCCTAAAAACCGGGGGTAGCTGCTATGACAACGGCAATTAAGCGAACCATTCACACTCGTACCATCCTGGTATTTAAGGGCTGACTCGATACCGTCGTCCTCATTGTTAATACTTTTATCTTACACAACCTAATCAATCAAGTGGTTAGGAAAAATAAATATACGCACTGAAATATTAATGTACAAAAATACACAATTCGTCAGATTCCTAGCACCCTTATCTCTCCAGACTTAGAGTCTGGTGATACAGCTATTTTTGCTACCAATGCACAACGCCAACCATGCAGGCCTTTTTCACCGATCGATATGACCTAAATCTCGCCCAGGTTCCAGTTGATCCCGCACTCGCTGCTTGAGCAGCTTGATATCAGGAAAGCCACCATCACGTTTACGCTCCCATAACAGCACATCATCGCACCAGATCTCGAACGTACCGCCATGGGAAGGAACTAACGAGACTTCACTCAAGCTCTCACCAAAGGTGGAGAGTAATTCCTGTGCATACCAACCACTTCTCAGTAACCATTGGCATTGGGTGCAGTAGCAGATTTGAACGCGCGACACTCATGAACTCCTAAGCAAGTTAATATGGGAGCCTACTGACGGCTAGGATACTCACTAAAAAGGACGACTGCTTCCACTCAGCGACACACTCAATGGAAAATAATTTGGATAATTTGACCTGTCATCTTGGAATAGCCAAGCAAATCTGGTTTGCGATAGCAATCTTTAACAACCACCAAGGAGCTTAAAATGGCCGAAAGTAGCGTTTCGCAAACTCGTCTATATGAGTGGCTGACGGGTGATGACGACAGCCGCATGTGCGACGACATACCTGAAAGCGCCTGCGACGAGCAACCGCGCAATTTTTTCTTCATGTATGGGCCTCTTTGGGCAATAAGTTGGCTGACGAACTGTCGAGCGCGCGTTTGGTTTTACCCTGGCTGATGGGCATTATTGGCGCTCCCGTATGGATGGTAGGCCTACTGGTTCCCATCCGAGAATCAGGCGCCCTGCTGCCACAAATTTTTGTGGCTGGGTTTATCCGTTTAAAGCCCAGGCGCAAATGGGTATGGGTCGCCGGTGCACTGACCCAAGCATGCGCGGCCTTAGCGCTTGCTTTATTAGCGTTACTCGCCAACGGCACCCTAGGGGGTGCGTTAGTGCTCGCAGCGCTCGTTCTGCTCTCACTGGCACGGGGGTTATCTTCAATTGCCACAAAAGATGTGCTGGGTAAAACCATTGCCAAGCGCCGCCGTGGCACGTTAATGGGCTGGAGCGGCAGTATTGCCGGTGGTGCGACGCTGGCAGCAGGGGCGGTGCTAATGCTGTTTGAGAGTCGCCCCGGCAATTTAGTCGTGGCAATACTGCTGGTCATAGCCGCCAGCGGTTGGCTAATGAATGCCATCGCTGCCGCGCGCATTCAAGAAGCCGCCGGCGCGGTAGAGGGAGGAGAAAACGGCTGGGACAGCATTAAACTGGGGCTCTCGCTGCTGAAAGATGACCGCACTTTTTTACACTTCAATGTTGCGCGGGCACTCCTGCTTTCAAGTGCTCTTGCTCTTCCCTATATCGCTCTTCTCGGGCAGAACCAAAGCGGCACCGACCTGGGGGGCCTGGGCATACTGATTGTGGTATCGGGACTAGCCGCCATGGTGGCTAGCCCGGTATGGGGAAAACGCGCAGATCATTCAAGCCGGGGCGTGATGCGCGATGCAGCGATGGGTACCACTATTTGCTGCTTATTGGCCGCCAGCCTGGCTTGGCTCCCCGGCGAATGGACACACAGCATCTGGCCCTATGCAGCGATTTACGCCCTGCTCGTCATTGTCCACCACGGCGTGCGATTAGGACGTAAAACCTATCTCGTCGATATGGCAAGTCAAGATAATCGCGCACTTTACGTTGCCCTATCAAACACCTTAACCGGCGTATTAATGCTGCTCGTAGGTGGTGTCGTTGGCGCCTTTGCACAGTGGTTTGGTAGCGGCGTATTACTGCTCATTCTGGCAGCTACCGGCGCCGGAGCGATTCTAAGCGCGCATCAATTACCCGAAGTCGAGTAACATGCCGCTGGCAAACAATATGAAACAAAAGGTTATTTTCAATAAGCACGTTGGCGTTAGGCTAGCGTTCACGATTGCAATGCATGACAACGCTCGCCATGATAGGGCCAGATAGCAGTGATGCGTTGGCACATTTGCTATGCTACCTATAATAAGTGAACGGACATTCCGAGGGTTCACAGGCGTAGAAACGGCTGAGAATCATGGAAAGGACTTGGAGCTGCAACAGGAACCACTTGATGAAACGATCCCCTTTGATCAGCCCGGAGCTGCTTGAACGTATTGTTGACGCATCGGAAGACGGCATCGTCGTTGCCGAACAGGAAGGGGATGAAAACATCCTCATCTACGTCAACAAAGGCTTTGAGCGCTTAACGGGCTACAGTGCGGATGAAATTTTGTATCGCGACTGCCGCTTCTTACAAAACGAAGACCGTGACCAGGACGCGCTCGTCGCTATTCGGGATGCGCTTAAAGATGGCCACCCTTCCCGAGAAGTACTGCGCAATTACCGCAAAGACGGCACCATGTTTTGGAACGAGCTGTCTATCACCCCTGTCTATGACGAAGCTGATGAACTGATGTACTACATCGGTGTGCAAAAGATGTGACGGAGCGCGTAGAGGCCCAGCTCGCACTTGCAGAGTTACAAAAGCAGCGTGATCATTAACTTTCTCACTAAAAAAAACTATAAAGCTTGAACTTCATCCCAACTGGCGTTATATAGCGGCAAGGCGCTTGAACTGCGCTAGGCGCTTCACGTTACGGTGCATGTGTTTTTGAACTGCATGTGCCCTCGTGTGAAGCCGTTGTTTCGCCGGCACGCCGGCTGGGTTGGAGGACATCACATGAGCCGTGACCCCCTAAGTCGTGAAACGTTTACTACCGATGCACTCGAATCAGACGAGTTTGAAAGCTTAGACGCCGTCAATGATGACCACTACGGCAAAAGCAAACCAAGCAAAGCAGACAGCTTACGTGCGCGACGCCAAGTTGAAGCATGGTTGGAAGAGCGCCGACTCCAGCGCGCCATTGAAGACGACTGGGACGAAGAAGAGTAACCCTTGTTGAGTAGCTCGGCCTTCTCAGCAATTGAGTGGGCCTGGCTTGCTATACGTTCCTAGCCTTTCCTGGCGTAGACCACTATCATCACCCCCTGGTCAGTAATACGAGTCGGCAATAAGAGCCAGTAGCCTGCTGCTGTCGCTTTATTCTTTCATCAACTTAACGGATCTCCATGGCGCAATACGTTTTCACCATGAACCGGGTCGGCAAAGTAGTGCCGCCCAAAAGCAAATTCTCAAGGATATTTCGCTCTCGTTTTCCCGGGCGCCAAAATCGGTGTGCTGGGGCTTAACGGTTCGGGGAAATCCACACTGCTGCGCATTATGGCCGGTGTCGATAAAGAGTTTGAAGGTGAAGCTCGTCCGATGCCCGGCATCAATGTTGGCTACCTTCCCCAGGAGCCGCAGCTTGACGACGAGAAAAACGTCCGCGACACCGTCGAAGAAGCGCTAGGAGAGATTAAACAGGCGCAGGAGAAGCTGGATGGGGTGTATGCAGCCTACGCAGAACCCGACGCCGACTTTGACGCGTTGGCCAGCGAACAGGCACGCCTTGAGAATATTATCGAAGCCGCCGATGCGCACAACCTGGAGCGCAAGCTTGAAGTAGCTGCGGAAGCACTGCGCCTGCCCTGGGAGGCCAAGGTAGGTAATCTATCGGGCGGTGAGCGACGCCGTGTCGCACTCTGCCGCTTGCTGCTTTCCAGCCCTGATATGCTGCTGCTTGACGAGCCTACCAACCACCTTGACGCAGAGTCGGTGGCGTGGCTGGAACGTTTCCTTCACGACTATAACGGTACCGTCGTGGCGATTACCCACGACCGCTACTTCCTGGATAACGTGGCAGGCTGGATTCTGGAGCTTGACCGTGGCCAGGGTATCCCGTTTGAGGGTAACTACTCTCAGTGGCTGGAGCAGAAAGATCAGCGTCTGAATCAAGAAGCCAAGCAGGAAGCCTCGCGCCAGAAAGCCATCAAGCAAGAGCTTGAGTGGGTGCGCAGTAACGCTAAGGGCCGCCAGGCAAAAGCAAAGCGCGTCTTAACCGCTTTGAAGAGATGCAGTCAGGCGACTTCCAGAAGCGTAATGAGACCAATGAGATTTATATTCCGCCTGGCCCGCGCCTGGGCGATAACGTCATTGAGTTTCGCGATGTGGCCAAGCGCTTCGATGACAAGCTGCTTTACCAGAACCTCTCCTTCACCATTCCCAAAGGTGCGATCGTTGGCATCGTCGGTGGTAACGGTGCGGGTAAATCGACGCTGTTCAAACTGATTACCGGTAAAGAGCAGCCAGATGAGGGCGAAGTCCTGGTAGGGGAAACCGTCGATATCGCCTATGTCGAACAGCTACGCGACGGCTTAGACGATAAACAGAGCGTCTGGGAAGCCGTTTCCGATGGTCAGGACATCCTTAATATCAACGGCTACGAAGTCTCTTCGCGCGCCTATGTGGGTCGTTTCAACTTTAAGGGGAATGACCAGCAGAAGCGTTTATCTGAGCTTTCTGGTGGTGAGCGTGGTCGCTTACAGCTTGCCCAAACGCTCAAGCAAGGCGCTAACGTTTTGCTACTCGATGAGCCCTCTAACGACCTGGATATCGAAACCCTACGAGCACTGGAAGACGCGTTACTGGCCTTCCCTGGCTGCGCCATGGTGATCTCGCATGATCGCTGGTTCCTCGACCGTATCGCCACGCACATTATGGCCTTTGAAGGTGACTCTGAAGTGGTCTTGTTTGAAGGCAACTACGCAGAGTACGAAGAAGACCATAGAAAGCGGGTCGGAAACGATACGCCTAAGCGCATGAAGTATAAGCGCATCGATGCCTGATCATTAGCATCACGCTGGCAGTCAATGCTGACGGCAAAGGCCTCGCTCTGCGAGGCCTTTTCATTTGTGTTTACACTGACACTAGCGCACACCCCTAACGTCTGCGGCCTGTAAAAAAAGACACAAGAAACAAAATTACAAACAACACAAACAAAATTTGCGCAATGCTAGACGCCGCCCCGGCGATACCTGAAAAACCGACCGCTCCCGCGATAATCGCAATAATTAAAAACAGCACCGCATTGCCTAGCATGGTTTCGCTCCTCTCCTTGGTAATAACGTTCCTTAAAAACAGCGCCGCATATCCCATTATGCAACGTGAATAGGTATCAGAGATGATAGACGCTTTTAGTCATCACCTTAGAGGCTAGGCGCATACCCCACTTCACCGGCGCTGGGAAACGAACGCCTCCTGCTTCTAAGGCAAGCTGAGCGTGGTGAGCTTCATCCATGGCCATCTGGCGTAGTATGGCGCGTGAGCGGTTATCGCCACTGGGTAGCGACTGTTGATGTGAATCAAGATGTTTACCTGCCTGTTCTTCGGTCGCAGCGACCAAGCCCAAGCTAATGCGATCACTGACCGCACCCGCGGCCACACCCACCCAAAGGAAGCAACATAAAACAACGGGTTTAGGTAGCTCGTTCGACTCTGCAGTTGCTCCAGGCGCTCATCGCACCAGGCGAGATGATCGATCTTCTCCAGCGCCGACTGCTCCATCTGGTGACGCCCATGGGGAAGTTTAGCGGTTACGCCCTGCCCTTGATAAAGTGCTTGGGCACACACTTCATCGGTATGGTTAATTCGCATTAGGCCCGCCGCATGGCGGCGCTCTTGATCATCAAGCACTCCCTCGGCGACTCCTTCGCCAGGGCTGGTACGCTGGGACGAGGCCGCGTGGGGCACCAGCGTTCGTAAGGCGGTATCGAACTGATGTATCAGGCGATCTGAACGACTCTGTTGACGATCCATGGCAACACTCCGTTGACTTGCGATAGCGGCCTGCTGAACTCAACCAGCAGGCCAGGTGAAGGCACGCCCACCCAATAAGTGCATATGAATATGGTAGACCGTTTGACCGCCCATTTCGTTGCAGTTCATCACCACGCGGTAACCATCTTCTGCAAAGCCCTGCTCGCGAGCAAGCTTGGCAGCGGTAAACTGAAGCCGCCCAATCAAGGCCAGATCGGCCTCATCGATATCATTGAGCGTGGCGATATGCTTTTTAGGAATGATTAGCTGATGAGTAGGTGCCTGCGGGCTAATATCATTGAAAGCCAGCACATGATCATCTTCATAAACGATATCAGCAGGGATATCACGGTTAATGATTTTGCAAAACAGACAATCCATACAGCTCTCCATTGTTTACGTCTTGTCACTCAAGTGTGGAATTATCTCTTCAAGCGATGAATGGCGTCGACGGGGAGACAGCAACCCAACGCCCTTCAGCGGAAGCGCCTCTGCGCAAGAAGATGCCTGACCAAGGGGGCAAGTATTAACTCCATCGCCAACGACATTCGCGCACCCGGCACCACAAGTGTGTGCGGTCGGGTCATAAACGAATCCCTGATCATTGCCAGTAGCCAAGGGAAATCGACGGTGGAGGGATCCCGAAAGCGGATGACCACGAATGACTCTGCATCGGTGGGAATATCCTGCACCTCAAAAGGGTTGGAGGTATCGACGGTGGGCACACGTTGGAAATTGATGTGAGTACGCGAAAACTGCGGCTGGATATAGCGCACATAGTCATCCATCCGACCCAGGATAGTGTCAATGACCGCTTCTTGTGAGTAGCCACGCAGCTTGGTGTCACGGTCGATCTTTTGAATCCACTCAAGATTCATGGTCGGCGCCACGCCTACCAGCAGATCCACATGGCGCGCAATGTCATACTCTTCCGTGACCAGCCCACCATGCAAACCTTCATAAAACAGCAGGTCGGTACCACAGGGCAGCGACTGCCACTCGGTGAAAGTACCGACCCGACAGCCTGCCTCAATTTTCTGCTTATCTTCAGCGTGGATATAGTGCCGAAAAGTGCCCGAACCATGCTCACCGTACTCACTGAACAGCCCTTCAAGGCGATCCAGCAAATTCGCCTCTACGGCAAAATGCGAAAGCTCATCTTTGCGCTCCGGCTCCTCCCGGAAGATGCGATGCAGGTCATCGCGTGTATAGCGATGAAAGGCATCGCCATCGACCATCGCTGCATGCACATCTTCGCGCAAAAACATGCGTTCAAAACTGCGCCGTACGGTGGTGGTACCCGCCCCTGAGGAGCCGGTTACCGCAATAATCGGATACTCCCGAGACATCAGCCACACCTCGCGCGGGAAAGCGCTTGTTTAACCTGCTCAGGCACGTCGACAGGACGTCCGCTAGCAAGATCAATCAGAAGCTGATTGACCCGTGCGGTGGCGACCACCTGCTGAGAATCCAGCTGATAAATACGCTGATATATCGTCAATGATTTACCTTGCGGCTCAGGTACAGCGGTTGCAATCGTTAACCCGTCGGGCCAGCGCGCCTCGCTTTGATACTGAACGGCGAGATCAGCGACTACCGAAGGGTATCCGTGCATATCCCATTCAGGCAAATCCAATGCCGCGAAAGCTTGAATGCGCGCCTCGTGGAGCAGCGATACCAGCGCATCATGCCCCAAGTGGCGGCCGTAATTCATATCGGTTACCCGCACCGTCATAGGATGACGATGAATGACCGCCTCAGCGGGAAAGTCCAGCTTGACACGCTCCATGCCTGTTTCCTCGTCAGTGAATTAGGAAACCACTGATTAATCGGGGTATCCGTTCAGTATTTGCTTAGCGTAAGGCTTATTTACTCCTCGCGGGCAATCGCCCGGAAGGCGATATCACGGCGATACTCGACGCCATCCCACTGAATGGCACTAACGCCCTGGTACGCTTGCTGTTGCGCTGCTGAGACACTATCACCCAATGCCGTCACACATAGCACGCGGCCACCTGATGTGGTGATCTCACCTTGAGCATTTTGAGCAGTACCGGCATGAAACACTTTGCAGCCCGTTGCTTCTGCCGCGGCTAGACCGTGAATCACATCGCCCTTGCGATAGCTGCCAGGGTAACCACCGGCAGCGAGTACCACCTACCGCTGCGCGGGAATCCCATTCGCAGCGCTGCCCGGCCAAGCGCCCTCGGCACCCGCTAAGCACAGCTCAGCGAAATCAGAGGTTAAGCGCAGCATAATCGGTTGGGTTTCAGGGTCGCCAAAGCGGCAGTTATACTCAATCACCTTGGGATTCCCCGCTGCGTCGATCATCAGGCCTGCATATAAGAACCCGGTATACGCATTGCCCTCTTCGGCCATACCGCGCACGGTGGGCAGAATGACCCGCTCCATGATGCGGGCGTCAACCTCGGGCGTTACCACCGGCGCTGGCGAATAGGCACCCATACCGCCGGTATTGGGACCGGTATCACCATCGTAGGCGCGCTTGTGGTCTTGGCTGGTGGCCATAGGGACGACATTCTCTCCATCCACCATGACAATAAAGCTCGCCTCTTCGCCTTCCAAAAACTCTTCAATGACGACACGGGCGCCCGCATCACCAAAAGCGTTGGCTTCCAGCATATCGCGAATAGCTGCCTCAGCTTCGGCCTCACTGAGCGCCACGATGACGCCTTTGCCCGCCGCCAGGCCATCCGCTTTAATCACAATCGGCGCGCCCATTTTGCTTAAGTAATCAAGCGCAGGGTCTACTTCAGTAAACGTTTGGTAGTCAGCCGAAGGAATATCATGACGGGCCAAAAGTCCTTGGTAAAAGATTTTGAGCCCTCCAACTGAGCGGCCGCCTGAGTAGGGCCAAAGATAGTCAGACCCGCCGCCTGAAAACGATCCACGACGCCTTCCACTAAAGGGGCCTCAGGGCCCACCACGGTCAAGCCAATCTGCTCATCACGGGCAAAAGCGACCAGACCGTCGAGATCCGTTGCGGCAATCGCTACGTTGGTCAGCTTGGTCTCCGTCGCGGTGCCGGCATTGCCAGGTGCAACAAAGACCTGTTCAACCTGGGTGGATTGCGCCAATTTCCGGCCAGGGCATGCTCGCGACCACCGCCGCCTATCATCAAAACCTTCATGTGCATCCTTCTCAAACGGAGAGCGTATATCGGCGGCATTATGCCACAGCGCAGCACCAAGTGGGGTCAGGAGGAGGGTTTGTTATCCTTGTTGGCATCGCTGCTATCGCTCTCATGCTGCTCAGCATCACCCGGCTCATCAATCTGCCCTGGCTGATTCAAGGTTTTTGCCAAAAACGCATGTTCTCTTCAGCGAGTTCACGCATAAATTCAAGCGGCGTATTACGCATAGCCTGCTTCCACTGGCTCTGCAGACGCTTCTGCTGCTCCAGCATCAGTTGCGTACCTTGCTCGAGATAACGCGACAGCGGCAGCGGTGATGTCATATCGTACACACGGATTAGCTGCGCCAGCAGATCGTTTGAAAATACTTCCGCTTCGCTATCGGCTTGCTCCTGCTCAATAATGATAGAGAGCAGAATAGTGCGCGTCAGGTCTTCTCCGCTTTTGGCATCCTCCACCCTGAACGGCTCTTCTTCGATGATTAAACGGCGCAGATCTTCCAGCGTTACATAACGGCTCTGCTGAGTATCGTACAACCTGCGGTTGGCATATTTGCGAATTACGCGCACAGCGCATCTCCTTAAACGCGATAGGGGCTTTTATTCCCGTTACTGGTATTGTGCCTGCACCACGCGCCTATGCAAGCCACCTTAATCGTTTAGATAGCCGCACTGCGCTAATTCTTGACCAATAGACCACTATTATGAATTTGATTCTGCTCAACCCCAACGATCTTACCGACGATGGCCACGTCTGTATCACCGACCCACGCCGCCTGACACACCTTCGCGATGTTCATCGTTCGTCACCCGGCGACCTGCTCACCGTCGGAGTTCAAGGCGGCAACATGGGTAAAGCGCTGCTAAAAGAGCTCACCACTGAGCGGGCGTATTTCCAAGTGGAGAGCCTCAACGAGCCACCGCCACCGCCATTACCCGTGCATCTGGTCTTGGCCCTGCCCCGCCCGCGTATGTTGGCGCGTACCTTGGAGCATGTGACGGCACTTGGCGTTAAAGAGATCACCCTGCTACATACTAAACGGGTCGAGAAGAGCTACTGGCAATCCCCAGAGCTACGCCCTGATAAAATTCACCAGCATTTGGTACTTGGCTTAGAGCAAGCTCGTGATACGCAGCTACCCTCGGTAATCCTAAGCAAAGGCTTCCGCCCTTTTTGCAACAGCAACTACCTGCTTTGCTAAGCCAACGCCGCGGATTGGTGGCGCATCCTGGCATGGCCAATGCTTGCCCAAGAGGCATCAGTGACCCTACCCTACTACTGGTAGGCCCTGAGGGCGGTTTTATCGCTTGGGAGGTAGAGCAATTGCTGCTGGCAGGCTGCGAGGGAATGCACCTTGGCCCGCGTATTTTACGGGTTGAAACAGCCGTCACTGCGCTTCTGTCACGGCTGTTCTAAGCCTTATTTTAGTGCATCAGGCCGAGAGCATCAGGACTGGTCATCTGCCGGGTCGTGGGGTACAACATCAGCGTTTTCCCCGCACCCGGGTTCTTGCAAAAGGTTTCACGCACATCCAGTAGGCCAAGGTGGCTGATGGTTCGGCGCCCAAGCAGCAGCGGGTAGTTCATCTCTTCACGGTCGCGTAGGCTAAACTGCTCTTCGTAAATGGTATCGCCCATACACACTTCCATCAGCACCACCGGGCGTTCGTCACGGCCGCCTGCGCCACGCACGGATAGCTCCCGATAGAGCGGGCGCTCAATCTGATCGCTAAACACTTCACCACTTCCCTGATCTTCAAGCTTTAACCGAAAACGAACCCACTCCTCGTCATCCTGCTCGAACATCTCTATATCTCGGGCGTCTAACGAGGAGGTTAATGCTCCGCTATCCAGCTTGGCTTTCACTTCGATATCCCAGGGTTGCAGGGTGGCTTTTTCAACCCAGCCGAATACCTGATCATCATTCGCCATCGTCGTGGAGGCAGACAGAAAGGCTCCTAATACCACACTGCTAACAAATATCTTACCCATCAATTGCATAACATCATCCTTGGAAAGTAAAAGCATCCGATAAACGCGACTTACTGCGAACGCTGACGTAGCTGTTCAAGCAGCTCCTGGGTCGCAAACCCATCCGGTATTACCCCTTGATCACGCTGAAAGTTCCGCAACCCTTGCCGCGTGTTGGGCCCCATAACGCCGTCAGCGCCACCCACTGAGTAGCCTGCACGGTTTAATGCGCGCTGAAGTTCTTGAACATCGTCACGAGTCAGCGGCGCTTGCTCCCGCGGCCAGCTGTGCTGAATGCCCCCGCGTCCAGCGATCGCATCGCCTAACGTTGCGACGGCCAGTGCATAACTGGTGGCATTGTTATAGCGTAAGATGGCACGGAAATTGGCACCTACCAAAAGGCGGGGCCATCCGCGCCAGCGGGTATCACAATGGCTGCGCTATCAAAGTTCGGCAATTCACCCTGCTGCGCCCGCACGCCTTGACTGCGCCACTCATCGCTGCTGCGTCGCTCGGTCTGGGCGTAATCAAACCCTTCAGGCAGTCGTACCTCAACCCCCAGGGCTGGTTAGCCTGCCATCCAGCTCGGTCAAGATAGTTGGCCGTTGAGGCCATGACATCGGGGATGCTGCCCCAAATATCGCGGCGACCGTCACCATCGCCATCTACCGCGTAGGCTTCGAAGCTGCTGGGAATAAACTGAGTATGGCCCATGGCCCCGGCCCAGGAGCCTTTCATTTCATCAGCGGCAATATCCCCTTGATCAATAATCCGCAACGCTGCGAGCAGTTCACCGCGGGCAAAGTCACGGCGCCGACCATCGTAAGCGAGCGTGGCGAGTGACTCCAAGGTCGAAAAATCGCCAAAATTACTGCCGTAATTGCTCTCAATGCCCCAAATGGCGACAATGATTTCGGCTGGCACTCCATAGCGCTGCTGCATTTGCTGCGCCGTTTCGCGGTGTTCGGCCAGCTTTTCTAACCCATTATTAATACGCGTGGATGAAACGGCGGTATCCAGATATTCCCAAATAGGGCGGACAAACTCAGGTTGGTAACCGTCAAGCTCAATCACCCGTTCACGATAGCGAACACCATCCAGCGCGTTACTTAGGGTCGCCTCACTGATTCCCTGTTCCGCAGCATACTGGCGAAAATCGCGCAGCCACTGCTGGAAATTAGCGTAGCTCACCTCAGTGGCCGTCTGAGTATCGACTTCAGACATCAGTTGCGGATTAGCAAGCGCTACATTTGCTGCAAACGGCGTGCTTAACGCGGCCATTAATGAGGCACACAGCAACGGGCTACAACGCAGCCCAATAGAGAAATGACGAGGCATTATTTCGATCCTTAGGCAGTCCTTGGCATATCAGGGATGATGGCCTAGAAAAGAGCCAGATACCAGCCTTCACGGCAGCTCAAAGGTAATGATTGCCTGCTCCTCTAAACCGCCTGCCTCACCACTAGCAATCAACCACCGCTCCCACTGCTCGGGCACAACGCAAGGAGCCTCAAACACAGAGGGGTCTGCACGCCACGGCTGTTGACGCGCTAAACCGTGGGGTAGCTTTTCAAGCGGCTTCAGCCAATGAGCCACATAAAGCCCCTGGGGGTCATAATGCCCCGCCTGCTTCAACACATTAAAGTAGCGATCCTGGCGTGGATCGCGCCCAACGCTCAGCAATATAGCGCCAGTTGCCCCAGTTACTGGCAACGTCATAATCAATCAGGCAGTGCTCAAACCATAACGCTCCCAACCGCCAATCGACATTTAAGTCTTTGACTAGGAAGCTGGCGACGTTTTGGCGGGCACGGTTGGATAGCCAGCCAGTGTAACGAAGTTCCAGCATGGCAGCATCTACAAAGGGCAGTCCTGTGGTGCCGCTACGCCAGGCATCGAAGGCGGCACACGGCCTATCAGTTTGATGGGAGCCAAACATCTTCTCTCCTTCCAACTGAGCGGCACGGATAAAGTACTCCCGCCAGAGCAGTTCGAAAGTAATCCAGTAGCTGGATTCGTTACTCCCATTTTCAGCCTCCCACGCCTTCACCGCGTCATTGACTTGACGGGCAGACAGGCAGCCACGCGCTAACCAAGGTGAAACACGGGTTGAGAAATTTGCTCCCAGCAGCCCATTACGGGTTTTCTTATACGTTTCACCGCCCTGTTGACGCCACAGGTAATCCTTCAGGCGCCCATGTGCTGCTGACTCCCCCCTTTATATGCATAACCTTGACGAGCATCGGGATGCCAGGTAGCGCTCTGCTCACAGACGGCTTTGAGCGGTGGAAACCCCTTGCCGCCTCGGGCCAGGGGGGCAGTGTGACAGGTGCGCAGCCACTGGCAGGTACGGTGCATTCACTCTCCACGCTGCGCCTAAAGGAAGAAAAGCTCGCCGGCAACGCTTCAAGCCCGAAAGGCAATGACGACTGGTCGATGAGGCGTCCGCTCTCAAGGCAGTCAAATGCTGTTTGACTAGGCAAGCCTTCCTTAACCGCCCGAACATGAGCGGTTTCTTCAACCCCTGCATGCTCAGCAACTCGGATTTGCCGTGCGTTAAGTGTAGAAGCCAGTTCAATCACTACGTCACTGGGTTTGCCAATACGAACCAGCAGGTCACTGCCGCGCTGCAGAAGCTCCCCACGCAACTCCATTAAACTTTGCCACAAAAAACGCAATCGAGCAGGCCCGATACGTGGTGTCGATTCGCCGTCAAATAAAGGAGAGAACCACTGCTCGTCCAATACGTAGAGGCACAGCAGGTAACAAGGGGGGGTGGCGAAGTGAAAAAGAGGGTTATCAGCAATGCGCAAGTCGTCCCGCAACCAGACAATATCAATCGTGCTGTTCATGCTTGAGCCTCCTAGAGGTGCTTTGATGCCTGGTACATGGATGCTGGTACTTTAGGCTATGGCTGCTTAGCACTACGGCGGCACCGCTCGCTGCAGTAGCGCACTTGATCCCAACAGCGCGCCCATTTCTTTCGCCATGTAAACGGTCGTTGGCATTCAACACAGGTTTTTTCCGGCAGGTTTCCTTTGCGTCGCATACTCACGTTTAATCACATTTTTGGCGTTTTATGGTAAAAACATGAACTCATTATCTTATACAGTACAACTATTGTACATTATTTTATTGTACACACTTTGCTTCGGTTGAAATAATAGCGAGTGTTTACATACCCCCTACGTCAGACGCAAAAAAACCACCCTAAGGTGGCTTTGGCGATTACGCATTGGCTGGCGATTTAGCCAGCTCTAATCAGACGCTAATCAGGGTCAGTCTCGCGGGGTTGGCGCTTGGCATTTTCCTGGGTTTCCAGGCCACTTTTCAGCTCATGGGTGAGTGGATCGTAGTTGGGGCGCAACTCATCCTTTACGGTTCCGCTCCACAGCTTGGAGCCAACGAAGTAGCCGGCGCGACCAATCACGTGAGCCGCCACCGGAGCGGTCATCAGGATAAACACGATAATAGCGAACGAGCGAGCCACTATACCTACTTCAGCAAAGTGCATAGCGGCCGCCAACATAATTAAAATGACGCCTAACGCTGCGGCCTTGGTGGTGGCGTGCATGCGGGTTAACAAATCAGGCAGCCGCAGCAGCCCAACTGAGGCGAGCAGTATAAACAGCGCCCCACCGATGATTAGCGTGCCCTTTATAAAGTCAATCATCCCTCGGGCCTCCCCCTTTCCAAGAAGCGTGCAAAGGCAATGGCTGCTAAAAACCCCATTAAGGCGATTACAATCGCAGCATCCAGAAAACTAGCCACGTCAGACTTGATGGCATAAACCCCACTAACCCCACCACGGTGGTCGAAAAAAGCTCTAACGCCACGACACGGTCGGGCAGACTCGGGCCGCGCACTACGCGAACAAAGGTGAGGATAAGCGCCAGGCTCATAATCACCTGGCTGATAAGAATAACGGTGTCCATTAGCGAAACAGCTCCAAAGCCCGGTGCTCCATCTCTTTTAAGTTGCGCCGTAGCTCTTCCTCGTTGTCTAAAAACATCGCGTGGATATATAAGACTTTACGGTCATCCGACACATCCAGGCTCAGCGTGCCGGGTGTCAACGAGATCAGATTAGCCACCAGGGTAATTTCCATTTCAGTGCGTGCGGAAAGCGGCATCGCGATGACGCCAGGCTTCATATGCCAGGGTGGGGTCACAATGTCGAAAGCGACGCGCAAATTGGCTTGAACCAGTTCTTTTAGAAAAAAACCAATAAAGCCGATGAAGCGCGGTACCCGCGCCGGGTAGCCCTTCAAAGAGTCGAGCTGAGGCTCAATCAGTATCAGGGTGATATAGCCAAATATTAACCCGACGAGAAGGTTTAACCCGCTAAAATCACCGCTTAACAGCACCCAAGCAAGGCCTAGCAGCAGGTTCCAAATGGCCCCGGTCATGGCGCTTCCTCCTCAGCGGTAGTCTCTGATACGGCTTCCTCTAATGGCGGTTCCAGCAGCACATCGTCAGCACTGGCCGCAACGCCTAACACCGCTTCAATATACCCCGAAGGTTCGAACAGCTGATCCCCGATCCCCATCATTACCCACATGATCGGCTCTGCAAGGACACCAATGAGCAGTGAAAATAATGCCAACACCATTACCGGCAAATACATCATCCACAGGCTGGGCTTTAGCAATCGCCCGTCATCGCCAGTCGGTGTGGTCGTTTCAGGAACGTGATTATCTTCTGGGAGAGACTTCCAAAACACCTCGTTCCAAATTTTCACCATGGAGTAGAGTGTCATTAGCCCCACGGCCAGCGCGATGCCGGTAACCCAATAGGCTTCAATCTCTAAACCGGCACGCACAATCACAAACTTGGCAAAAAAGCCTGACAGCGGCGGTATCCCCGCCAGTGAGAAGGCTGAAAGGAAGAACGCTACCGACAGCCAGGGACGCTCCCGGTACAGCCCACCCATTTTTTTTGAGCTGATAGGTTCCCTGCAAGCGGTGGGTGATACCACTGATCAAGAAGAGATTGGTCTTCACCACCATATTATGCACGATGGCAAACACACCGCCGGCAATAGCGAGGGGCGTGTACAGCGCCAGGCCCAGAATCATATAGCCAATCTGGCTGACAATATGAAATGACAAGATCCGCCTAAATTCGTGCTGGGCGGCGGCACCGAGCACGCCCGTTACCATGGTGAATGCAGCGCCCCAGAGCATAATGTCCTGAAGGTAGCCCATGGTTTGATCGAACATCAGCGTGAACACACGGAACATGGCATACACACCCACTTTTGTGAGCAGCCCCGCAAACAGCGCAGAAACGGCGACAGGCGGTGTGTGGTACGAGGCTGGCAGCCAGAAAAACAGCGGGAACGCGGCCGCCTTGATCCCAAAGGCCACCATAAACATAACTGCAAGCACTTCGACCATGCCCGTATGTTCCGCCGCATCCATGCGCAGCGCAATGTCAGCCATATTAAGTGTACCCACCATGCCATAGAGTAGCCCCACCGCGGTCAGGAAGATGACCGATGCCAACAGGTTCAAGGTGACGTACTTAATCGCCCCTTCCATCTGCGCGCGTTCTCCCCCCAAAATCAGCAGCGCAAAGGAAGCTACCAGCATTACCTCAAACCATACATAGAGGTTAAAGATATCGCCGGTTAAGAAGGCCCCCATCACCCCGGCGAGCAGCAGGTGCATTAACGGGTAGTAGCCAAATTTCTCATGGCCGCGGCCAGTGGTGGCCAGCGAGTAGATACCCATTGCCAAACCGATAATCGCGGTCATCAACACCATCACCGCGCTTAGCAGATCCGCAATCAAGGTAATTCCAAAGGGGGCGGGCCAGCTTCCCATCTGCATGGTGACATAGCCGCCCGACAGCGTGGATACAAACAGCCACAGACTAACCATTAGCAGCGCAACATTGCCTGCCACCGCCAAGAAACGCTGCATGGGGCGCGAGCGCCAAAACAGCAAGGAAACCGCCCCGGTCAGCAGGGGCAAGAGGACGGGAAGAGCAACTTCAGGCCTCACGTATCAGTATCCTTCATCTTATCGAGATCATCAGCCTTAACCACTTCGTAGGCGCGTCGAATCAATACCACAGCAAAGGCAAGCACCCCAAAGGCAATCACAATCGCTGTCAGCACAACCGCTTGGGGTAAGGGGTCGGCTACCCCGCTGGGCGGCAACATCATGCCTTCTGCGATCAGTGGCGGTACCCCACGGGTCATGCCTGCGGTGGTAAAAATCAGTAAATTGGCGGCATTAGAGAGCAGCATCAGACCAATCACTAACTTGACGATAGAGCGGCGCAACATCATAAAAATAGCCGTCGCGTACAGCAGGCCAATCGCCACTGCCATTAAAGGTTCCATGGTGTGCCTCCTGTTAACTCAAGGTTCATCCTTGTCGACCTCCATCAGCGTCATCACCATACCGGTCACCGAACCCAACACGGCAAAGTAGACGCCTATATCGAAAATTAGCGGCGTGGAGGCTTTAAAGTCGATAACCGGAATAGTCCACCACTGGGCGGTTAGAAATGGCTGGCCCATAAACCAGGCAGGCACTACCGAGATCATTCCCAGCAATAGTCCAACCCCAATCAGGTCTCGGGGGTCGACCATCCGCAGCACTTCTTTAGTGGCACTAACGCCAAAGGCAAACAGATAGAGCGTAAAGGCGCCTGCTGCGACCAAGCCGGCAATAAACCCTCCCCCGGCTCGTCATGCCCTCTCAGCAATAGGAAAATAGAAAACATCAATTGCAGCGGCATTAAAAAGCGCGCGGCGGTATTAAGAATAATCGTGCCTGACTTAACCATCGTAAGGCTCCTTGGCAGCCACATTGCTGCTGTCGGCGGTTTTCGTGTTGTTGCGTAGCTTTAACATGGCGATAACACCGATCGCGGCTAGGGCTAACACGAACATCTCGCCTAGCGTGTCCAAGGCACGGTAGTCGACCAAAATGACGTTGACGATGTTGCGGCCATAGGCCAAAGGCGCACTGTTCTCAATCATATAGGTCGAAATGGGCTCAAATTGTTGAATGCTCCAGGAGGTCATAATCAGCAGGCAGATCAAAATACCTACCATCGCGGCCACTACACCGTCGCGTATACGCTCCAAGCTGGTGGAAAGATTCGAGAAGCGCGGCAGGCGAAACAACACCAGTACCAGCAAAATAACCGTTAAAGTCTCTACCAGCAGTTGGGTAATCGCTAAATCTGGTGCACTGAACAGAATAAAAATCAATGCAATGGAAAACCCCATGACCCCCACAGAGACCACAGCCCCCAGCCGCGATCGGGAAATAGTCGCAAACAGAGCCCCCATTACCATGGTGCCAGCCACAACCACCTCGTGAAAACGCACCTCCAGATCAAAAGCAAACACAGGCGAATGGCGTAATAGAATTGAATTACCGATCAGTGCAATCAGCGTCGCTAACATCACTAAAATGTAGTTACGCATATAGCCGTTTTGGAGCAGCCGCGTTTGCCACTCTGAGAAGTGCACAACGCCATTCATCATGCTTTCATACCCCGCCTCGGGGCCATGCCGCATCAACGGTGCCAATACAGAGAGTCTGCCACGCACGCTGTCCCAACGCCTAAACAGCAAAAAGCCTAAACCAAGGCTAATGATCGACATGATCAACGCAACGTTAATGCCATACCAAAGCGACAGCGCCACTTCTACTGTTTGCCCGGATATAGCCGTGGCGGTTGCCGTTAACAATGCATCAGCACCCAGTACAGCGGGCATCAAGCCTAACAGGAGCGACCCTAGCGCGAGCAACGCGGGCCCAGCATACCTGCCGGGGCCTCATGTGGCTCAAGCAAGGTTTGGTGACGTTTACCGTAAAAAGGACGTAACGCCACAATGAAAGCAACGGCGATAGTTAAAATAGATGCCAGAAAGGCGAACAGTACCAGTAGTGTTCGGAAGCTATCGGCGCCGAGAACTGATTCCAGCATCAGCTCTTTACCGATAAAACCGAGTAGCGGCGGCACACCAGCAAGCGAAAGCGCAGCCACCAACGCAATGGTGGCAGTCAGCGGCATCACTGAGCGTAACCCGCCCATCTGGGTGACATCTTTCGTGCCGGTTTCATGATCAAGAATACCGGCAACCATAAACAGCGCCCCTTTATAGAGAGTGCGCCAAAGAAACGTCACAAACGCGGTCATCGCGTACTCGGTACCGATGCCCAATAGCATCGTCAGCGTGCCTAGCGCCATAATGGTCGAGTAAGCGAGCAGCTTTTTGATATTGGTGTGATGAATCGCTAAAACGCCCCCACCAGCATCGTGGTCGCCCCGACCACGGAAAGAACGCCAACCCACATCGCCGTGCCGCCAAGCTCCGGGTGTAAGCGCGCCAGCAGATAAATACCCGCTTTCACCATGGTGGCCGAGTGCAGGTAAGCCGAAACCGGAGTCGGCGCGGCCATGGCGTTGGGTAACCAGAAGTGAAACGGAAACTGAGCCGATTTGGTGAAGGCCCCCAGTAGCAAACAGATCAGCATAGGCGTATAGAGTGCATGTTCACGCAGGTCAGCCTCCTGATCCAGAATCTCCGCCAGCGACCAGCTACCGCTGGCAATCCCTAGCAGCACGAGCCCAGCCATTAATGCTAACCCGCCCGCCACGGTAACGAATAAGCCCTGCCGCGCTGATTTACGTGCATTGATATCAGCGTGGTTAAAACCAATCAGCAAATAAGAGGTAATGCTGGTCAATTCCCAAAAACGAAGAGCGTTAATAGGCCGTCAGCGAGTACCAGCCCCAGCATCGACACCATGAAGGCGACCAAGGCGATATGAAATCGAGCAAGATCAGGGTGATCTTTAAGGTACCCGCCGGCATAGACCAGCACGCAGGCACCCATAACGGTAATTAATAGCCCAAACAGCAGCGATAGACCGTCCAACAGGAAGGTAAGACTGATCCCCAGAGAAGGCACCCACTGCCACTCTAAAAGCAAACTGCCGTTCTCAATGACCTCCGGAGCTTGAAGCACCAACCATGCGGCCAGCCCGGCAGGGAACAGGGCCAGTACAAGACTGGTGCGCTGACCGAACCAGCCGTTCAACATTGGCGACAGCGCCGCCAGCACGAATCCCATTAACACGGCGAATTGTATCAAGCGAAACCTCCTGAATAACGAAAGGCTCACCATCAGACAGCGGCTATAGCCCAGGCATCGTGCCTTATCACTGGCATGCCAGCGTTGAATAATAGTGATTCTAAAGTTGTACACCTTATAACAGTCAGTTTTGGCTGACCAGTCAAACCCTTAAACGCAAACAGCCGCAGGCGTTTTAATGCGCACTGCGGCTGTTGCAAGCGAATGTTAACGGCAAATAGCTAAGGCTATGGAGCCGATAGCCATCCGGCTAATTCATTATTGATGACGGCGAGCAAGGCATCGATATGGTCATCGCGATCATTCAGGCAAGGTATATAGCTGAACGTTTCGCCACCCGCTTCCATAAAGCTATCGCGGATCTCCTCTTCGATCTCTTCCAAGGTTTCAACACAGTCGGAAGAGAAAGCAGGCGACATAATCGCAATGTGCTTATGCCCCTGCTCGGCAAGTTCGGCCACATGCTTAACGGTTTGCGGGCCGACCCATTTCTCGGGGCCAAACTGCGACTGGAAAGCGGTGTCCACCTCCTCTTTGCTAAAGCCGAGTTTCTCGCGGAGCAGGCGCGTCGTTTTCTGGCACTGACAATGGTAGGGATCACCCTCCATCAGGTAGCGCTCGGGAACGCCATGGTAGCTGGCCACCAGCTTGGTCGGCCGGGTCGAGAAACCGTCGTAGGCTTCTTGTACCGAATTGGCCAACGCCTGAATGTAGTCAGGATGGTCAAAATAAGCCGGCACCGTGCGTATATAAGGCTGCCACTTCATCTTCATCAGGGTGCGAAATGCCTGATCATTCGCCGTGGCCGTGGTCGGTGAACCGTACTGAGGGTAAAGCGGAAAAACACGATACGCTCACAGCCCTTCTCTTTTAATCGCGTCAGCACGCTTTCTGTCGAGGGGTTGCCGTAGCGCATGCAGAAGTCGACTTCAACATCGTCACCGTAAAGCGCTTTTAACCGCGCGGTCATTTTTCAGTCTGAGCACGCGTGGTTGTCAGCAGTGGGCTTTCGTTTTTCTCATTATTCCAGATGCCACGGTAGGCCTTGCCCGATGAGAACGGACGCTTGGTCAAAATAATCAGCTGAAGTAGCGGCTGCCATTTCCAACCGGCATAGTCGACCACGCGCTTATCCGACAGAAATTCATTGAGGTAACGACGCATTGACCAGTAGTCGGTGGCATCCGGGGTACCCAGGTTCGCTAGCACAACGCCCACCTTGGCACGCGCTACCGGCGGATGATCGCTGGGTGCATGGGCCAAACGGCCCTCGCCCGGCTGATCCTTGACGACATTCTCGGTCATGACTCATGCTCCTGGAAAAATAACGATGATGCTCTTCTATCAATTAATTAAATCTTATCACTTTTCGGCAAAGCGGCGGCATAAAGTTATACTATCGACATTATTTGTATAACTACAGGCCAACTCATGTCCAAGCCTCTGCTTCTG
The DNA here is from genome assembly GCA_004295565.1 of Vreelandella olivaria. Lineage (GTDB taxonomy): Bacteria > Pseudomonadota > Gammaproteobacteria > Pseudomonadales > Halomonadaceae > Vreelandella > Vreelandella olivaria. The sequence continues at coordinate 3,091,883 of AP019416.1, forward strand.
GTGCTCGGCGATCAGCTCTCATTGTCACTCACAACATTGCAGGACGCGCCCGCCAATGCGATCGTCGCGCTGTGCGAAGTGGCCGAAGAAGCGCGTTATGTGCCCCACCATATCCACAAAATAGGCCTCTTTTTGGCCGCCATGCGTCATTTTGCCCAGGCTCTGCGCGACAAAGGCTTTCAAGTCCACTACAGCGCGCTGGATGACGCGGACAACTGCCACTCCCTCATTGAGGAGGCTGAGCGAATCGCCCAACAGTATGGCTGTGATGAGATACGCGTTGCCCGGCCTGGTGAGTGGCGACTGTGGGAGACGATGCAGCAGCGCGAAAACGCAACGCTCCCCCTGGCGACTGCTTGAGGATGAGCGCTTCTTCACCACCCCCGATGATTTCGCCAACTGGGCCAAAGGCCGCAAACAGCTACGCCTAGAGTACTTTTACCGGGAGCAGCGTAAGCGTACCGGATTCCTGATGGAGGGCGACGAACCTGCTGGCGGCAAATGGAATTTTGACCACGACAATCGCCAGCCTATCGAGGCCGCGCTCGAGTTTCCTGAGCTACCTCAACATCGCCAGGATGCGCTGACCCAAGAAGCGCTCAGCGATGCCAAGCGCCATTTTGGCGACCATATGGGATCTCTGGATAATTTCAATCTGCCAGTCAATCGTCGCCAAGCGCTGGTGGATTTAGACCATTTTATAGACCATGGACTGGCTGATTTTGGCCGCTATCAGGATGCCATTAGCGACTCTGCGCCTTATCTGTATCACTCTCGACTTTCAGCCGCGATGAATATCGGCTTGCTGTCGCCCCAGGAAGTCTGCGCAGCCGCCGAGCAGCGCTACTATGACGGCGATGTGCCGATCAACGCTGCCGAAGGCTTTATCCGTCAAATTCTTGGCTGGCGCGAGTATGTGCGCGGACTCTACTGGACACAAATGCCAAGCTACAAAAGCGCCAACCAACTAGGTTTTGAGCGCGATTTACCCGCCTTTTACTGGGACGCTGATACCGAGATGCGCTGCCTAAATCGCGCCGTCCAAATGACCATCGACAACAGCTACGCCCACCATATTCAACGACTGATGGTCACGGGCAATTTCGCCCTGCTATGCGGCGTTAAGCCCGAAGCGCTGTGCGACTGGTATCTGGCGGTTTATGCCGATGCCAGCGAGTGGGTAGAACTGCCTAACACCCTGGGGATGGTGCTCCATGCCGACGGCGGTTTAATGGGCTCCAAGCCTTACTGTGCTTCGGGTAAGTATATCGACAAAATGTCCGATCACTGCCAACACTGCCGCTACTCGCCAAAACAGGTCACGGGGCCAAAAGCCTGCCCTTTTAACAGCCTTTACTGGCACTTCCTTGAAACCAACGCTGAACGTCTGAATAAAAATCCACGTATGAAGCTGATTTACGGCTCGCTCAACCGCATGGCCGATGAGAAGCGCGAGGCTATCCGCCAACAGGCCGAGCACTTTCTGGATCAACTGGAAACGTCATCTGGCTACGGGCAACTCTGCCACACGGCGGGCTATGCAACGTCCACAACCGAAAGCCAATAAGGAATAACGATGAGCCGCTACTCACCGCTGAAGGCAACCTCGCCTGTCACCCTATTTCACGATGGCCACTGCCCCTTTTGCCAACAGGAAGTTGCGTGGCTGGAAAAGCATCGCCATCGGGAACACATTGCGCTGGTCGATATTCAGGCTCAGGGCTTTAACGCCAAGGAGCATGGAAAAGAATTTAACGCCATGATGGGACAGCTGCACCTGCGGGATAGCCAAGGAGAGTGGTATATCGGTATGGATGCCAGCCGTGCCCTCTATGCGGTGTTGGGCTATCGGCGGCTAGTGAAGTTATCGTGCTTACCGGGTCTATACGGCGCAATGAACGCCGGTTACCGATTTTTGCCCGTCGCCGAATCCGGCTTGGGCGGTGGTGGGAAAAGCGTCAGACTAAACGTTGATGGGTGAGAGCAGCGTTAAAAAACAAGCGGCATACGCGATGTGAGCGGCTCACTATAGTGCGCATCGCGGCCTATCACTTCATCGTGGGGCACATGCTGAACCAGATATGCGCGGTGTATTCCAGCGCGCTTGAGATCCATATAGGCATCGTCCAACGAGCGAAACAGCATCGGCTTGGTACGCTGCGTCAGCATATGGCGCTCGCCTTCAACGTCCTCCAGCTCAACTTGATAAAAACGGCTGCCCGAATGGGTAATCACGCGAATTTCAAAATTGTCATGATTGGCAACAAACTGCTTAAGATCTTTAAGCTCCATGGTTCCCTCCTACTATTTGGCTATTTCATACGTTATGACAAACGGTATGTCTTCAGAATATGTCGTCAGGGCACAGCATGACTGCGCCCCATGACACTTCTGTTGCCCCGTCATTGCAATGTAATGACAATAAGCAATAACTAGACATTAATAGCTAAGAGGTCAATAGTGCAAGAGAGTTCCTGACCGTCAGGTCAAGACATCAAGCGGTTATTGATATTCAGAGGGGTCGATGGCTTTACCAAGCGAATTGCGGTCAATCCAGTTGCCACCCTTAGTCTCTTTGTAGCGGAACACGACCTTATCTCCCACCGTCACAGGCAGCTCACCATCTTCAGTCTGGTAACTGTACTTCTCGCCTGCGACTACCAAATGGTAGCGATAAAGGTCAGGCATACCCAGCCACTCTTTGAAAGGGCCTTCCCGCTCTATCGCCTCTAGTTCACCGCGGCCTTCTAACTTAGGAAGACGCTGCCGGTTACCGCGCCGAAATCCACCTGCCATTTGCTGCTCCCGTTTTTACATATCGTGGGTGGGGCATTATACGAGCTCGCTCCCCATCCTCAAGTGACTCATCATAAAGCTGTCTCTACCGACCAGTCTTTACAAAACTAGTCGCCGAACGCTTGGCCGTAACTGTCCGGGGCCAAATCCTCAAAGCGGGTATATTTGCCGATAAACGCCATATGCACCGTACCGATAGGCCCATTACGCTGCTTACCGATAATTAACTCAGCTATCCCCTGATTGTCAGGATTATCTGGATTATAGACCTCATCGCGATAAACGAAGGCAATGACGTCCGCATCCTGCTCGATCGCTCCAGACTCCCTCAAATCCGACATAACCGGACGCTTGTTGGGACGCTGCTCCAAGGAGCGGTTCAACTGGGATAGTGCCACTACGGGGCAGTTAAACTCTTTCGCTAACCCCTTTAAGGAGCGCGAAATCTCGGAAATCTCACCGGTACGGTTTTCACTAAAGCCGGGGATCTGCATCAACTGCAGATAATCGATCATCACCAGCGCAATATTGCCATGTTCACGCACCACACGGCGCAACCGTGAGCGCATCTCGTTAGGCGACAAGGCCGCGGTATCGTCGATAAACAGCTGTTTGTCTTTGAGCAAATTAACCGCGGAGGTTAAGCGCGGCCAATCCTCGTCTTCCAATTGGCCGGTACGCACACGGGTTTGATCGATTCGGCCCAGGGACGACAGCATCCTCAGCATGAGCGACTCAGCGGGCATCTCCATGGAGAACACCATCACCGGCTTATCGCTGGAAATCACCGCATGCTCAACCAAATTCATCGCGAAGGTGGTGTTATGAACACAGATATCTTCCGCAACGAAGTTATGGGTGTCATCCACCGTCAAGTCGTAGACCTGCTGCATGCCGAGAGGCTCAATGGAGACCACCTCATCCCAGTAAACATCCGATGTTGCCAAGTTTTCAAGGTAGCTGTCGCCCGCAAATAGTTGTGCAAACATCGCAGCGCGCTGGCGTGATAAACAGCGCTCACTACGACCTGACAAGTGGGCGTTATAACCCACCGGTAAGGGCTCACCCGATTGCTCGAACAGCTCGCGCCAAGACCGCTGCCCTTTTTTTGCCAGCACGTAGCGATTGACCGATTTAGGTAAACTGTCGCGGTTACTATGCGTACGCTTGGTGCTAATGCAGGTGTTAAGCACTGCTAATGCTTGCTCTTTGCTAAAGATACCCACATCTTGGATAAAACGCTTTTGGCTTGCCTGGTCGAGTATCTCAAGCTCCCAAGGTGATTGGCGCAGATTGGCATAGCGATTCTGCTTCTCACGAATTTTGCTCAAAATACCAAAGCGCAATAGCAAATGCTGCACATCTCGAATCAGTTCGCGGCTTGATGACGCATAGCTAATACGGCCTTGGCCATTTGCCTGTACGAAGGCGCTACCATCACAGGCGAAGAGACGATTTAGAAATAGTGCTAATTGCTGTTTTGGCAAGCGAAATATGCACTCTGGCACCCGCTTGTGTAATGCTTTTTTGGCCCACACCCCATGCACTTCAAGAAAGTGTCTCACAGGGTTGGGAGCGTTTTTGCCAAAGCACTATAATCAGACGCAGAGTAGTTGCTCGTTAAAGGCATACCCAACGCCTCACAAAGCGGCACAAAGGTTGACTGAGCGGGAACAGACTTGCCATTGCACCATGCACTCACTGCGGCTTTACTCACGTTTAGCAATCCAGCAAGCGCCTCCCCGTCAGGCTTTGTGCCTGAAGTTTCTCACGTAAAGCGCGAGAAAACTGCTCTCGCAGCGGCTGTAAACGTGCGGCATCCCGGCTTACCCGCAAGACAGGTGTCCGCTCAGTGTTGTGTTCGCCACATTCCACCAAACGGCACGTTACCCTTGGAAAATGACTGACCGCCTCAGTGAAATCAGCGCGCAGCTCTGCGCTACTGTTGGTAAACATTGGGCAGCTTTGGGTTGTGCCGCCATCGGCCAACATAAACGCCAGCGTTTTCACTTGGTGCTCTGGCATTGCCTCATGACCAAACACCGGAATCTCGCGAGGCACTGCAATGCGTTCGCCAACAGCTATTTTTTTGCAGTGGCTGCCAGCCATTCCCGGTTAAAAATGGGTGCGTTAGCGTTGTCGCAACTTCCCTGCCTGTCGCGGTACGAACACGAAAAACGGGCTTTTCACCGTCATCGACAAAGGCCGATGCCTGCGACTGCTTCAGCTTAAAATCATTGGTTAACGTCAAAGGGGGGCTTGCTGGCGAGCCACCAACTCATCAATTGTGACCAACGCGCCACTGTTAGGATCTACCAGTCGCGAACCACTCATCAAACACTTGCCCATCGAGGGCCTTCCGGCGATAACCACCATGTCGGATGGCTGTAACCCGGTGGTCATTTCATCCAGGTCACGAAAACCGGTGGAAAGCCCGGTCATCTCACCTTTCAGATTAAACAGCTCGTCGATGCGATCAACCGCTTTAGTCAATAGATCACTCATGCCAATAGGACCGCCGGTTTTGGGACGCTCCTCGGCAATCTGAAACACTAACCGCTCGGCTTCGTTAAGCAATTCATCCGCAGGACGCCCCTGGGGGGTAAAGGCACTATCGGCAATTTGATTGGCCGCACGGATCGCTTGCGCAGCGTTGCCCGCTCACGCACGATATCCGCGTAGGCGCGAATATTGCTCGCTGAGGGTGTGTTACGGGCAAGTTCGGCTAGAAACGCCAGGCCGCCTACGGTATCCAAATGACCACGCGCTTCCAGCGCTTCAGAAAGCGTCACCACATCCAGCGGCTGACCGGCTTCCGCCAGATGAATCATCACATTGAACACTAAACGGTGCTCATAGCGGTAGAAGTCATCAGCGACCAACCGCTCTGAGACGTTATCCCAGGCCTGGTTGTCTAGCATGAGCCCGCCTAGTACCGATTGCTCCGCCTCTAATGAATGCGGCGGCAGTTTTAGCGCTGCCGTTTCTGTATCAGCAGAAGGCTGGTCCTTGCATAGCGAGCTCCTTTAAACACTACTGCGTAGCCGGTGAAGATGCTTATCTTAGCCGCATGCGTTGCGACTACCAACATGATCGAGGCGTTGTCTTAAAATACCCAGCGGGGGATGGGCTAGATAGTTTTGGCAACGTCCAAAAATGGCGAATATCCAGAAAAACAAAAGGCGCGGGAGAAACCCCGCGCCTTTTGAGGCAGCTGTATTAGCTGCAGTTAGTAACGATTTTACGTCGTGACTAACTTAATTACGCTCGCTTACTCTGCAACTACCACTACGCGTACAACGGCATCCACTTCAGCGTGCAAGTGAAGGGTGATGTCGTATTCGCCGGTTTGACGAATCGGGCCGTTCGGCATACGGACTTCGCTCTTGGCAATATCGATGCCAGCAGAGGAAATCGCGTCGGCCAGGTCACGCGAATCGATAGAACCAAACAGTTTGCCTTCGTCGCCTGCTTTGGAAACCAAAGAGAGCTCGATGTCGTTTAGCTGCTCAGCACGCGCTTCGGCTTCTGCCTTACGCTCAGCGGCTTGCGCTTCGAGCTCAGCACGCTGCGCTTCAAACGCTTCGATGTTGTCTTTGGTGGCCGGTACGGCTAAGCCGTAAGGCACCAAGTAGTTACGACCATAACCAGGCTTCACGGTGACCTTGTCACCCAGGCCGCCCAGCTTACCAATGTTGTCGAGCAGAATGACTTCCATCTCGTAAACCTCTTGTCAGTTGCTGCGGGCAAGGCGTGCGCGAACGTTCGCGAATGTATCAATCAGCCCCAACAGCAGCACAATGAGAATCGTGGGCCAGGTCGTGATCAGTAGCACATAAAATGCTACCAGCCACAGCCCGTTCATCCCCTTTATTCCAATAAAACCATGCACTAACGCAACGCCAGCGACCAATAGCGGAATCCAACCCAGCATCGCCACAGCATGAGCACCTAGCAGCATACCGATCACCCCAATAACGGCCAGCACGGCCAGTTCTTTGGGGGTCAAGCGCAGTGCGTGGAACTCTTCGCGGAAGCCACCTGGGTTATACAATCCAGCTTGCCAACTCCGCGCAAGTGCCAGACACAGGATAGCTGCCAACAGCACCACAAATCCGGTCACTCCACCCACTACCAGCGAGGCAATGGTTTGAGTATCGTAGCCCTGATTAGCAAATTCCGTGAGCATGCGATCCACTTCTTCTGAACCTTCTCGCAACTGCTCAAGCATTAGCTCAGTGCCACCTGGCGGACTGAAGATGCCGAGTTGAACCATGACAGCGGCGACCACCACAATCAGAGTCTCCCCACCGCATCCTCTCACGCAGGATAACGGCCATCAGCGTCACTAGCAGTAAGCTAGCCAGCGGAATCACGTCACCCTGGGCCCACCACCAACCGGCCGGGAGTGCTGCAGCGATAATGACCGGCAGCGCAGGTGCGAAACCTTTGCGTAGGGTCATCAGCGCGGCGATGGCTGCACCTAACCAGAACAGCCAGGGCACTAGCGTTGCCAAGGCCGCCCGCCAGCAGCGTAAGGCGTGCCCCGCATTAGCCATCGGGCTAGTGCCAGCATCACGTTAAACGCTTACTGGTGGCTATCGGAGTAGGGCAGCAGTGCCAGATAGCGCGAGCGCTTGATAGCGGTCGCCAACTGACGCTGATAGCGTGCTTTGGTGCCGGTAATACGGCTTGGAACGATCTTGCCAGTTTCAGTAACGTAGGCCTTCAGCGTGTCCAGATCTTTGTAATCGATCTGCTTGATGCCTTCAGCGGTAAAGCGGCAAAACTTACGGCGACGGAAAAAACGTGCCATGGACTAGCTCCTTAAAACGTGCAGTGAATAAAATCAGGCAGTTTCTTCTTCTTCAGCGCGCGGTTTCTCTTCGCGACGCGGACGTTTTTCTTCTGCCGGTTTCATCATCGGGGAAGCTTCAGTAACAGCTTCTTTGCAGCGAACAACCAGGCTGCGGATAATGGCGTCGTTGTAACGGAAGATGTTCTCAATCTCGTCGAGAGTCTCACCGGAACATTCAACGTTCATCAGCACGTAGTGGGCTTTGTGGATCTTGTTGATCGGGTAAGCCAAATGACGACGGCCCCAATCTTCTAGACGGTGCACAGTGCCGCTGTTTTCAGTAACGATGCTGGTGTAGCGTTCAACCATCGCCGGCACCTGCTCGCTTTGATCCGGGTGAATTATAAACACGATTTCGTAATGACGCATGGGATCTCCTTGCGGTTTGACAGCTTCCATTGTGTGCCACTGCGAAGTGCAATAAACGACGACAAGGAAGCAAGGAGTTAACTGAAGTGCTCCGCCACCGCACTGGGCGGCCACCGGGGCATCAAACAGAACTTTTATTTCAACAACTGTTTTTCACGACAGTTTCAATTACTAATTCTCACAGCTAACGCCCGCTTGCAGACAAACGGGCGCGTGTATCTTAGTAGTACGGCGATTAACTTGCAAGCTGGCGCTGGCGGACAGCCTCAAATAGACAAATACCGGTGGCCACCGAAACGTTAAGACTAGAGACTTCACCGGCCATCGGCAACTTGGCAAGATTATCGCATGCTTCGCGGGTTAAGCGTCGCATTCCCTTCCCTTCGGCCCCCATCACTAACGCCGTCGGGCCGGTCATATCTATCTCGAATACACTTGCCTGTGCCTCACCTGCCGTACCGGTTATCCACACACCGGCATCTTTTAGCTTGGCGAGCGTACGCGCCAGGTTGGTCACTTGATAAACCGGCACGACTTCGGCAGCACCACAGGCGACTTTGCGCACCGTTGCATTGAGCGGTGCAGCCTTATCCTTGCCACAATCACCCCATGGGCACCGGCGGCATCAGCACTGCGCAGGCAGGCGCCAAAGTTATGCACATCCGTCACGCCATCCAAAATCAGCAACAGCGGCGGTGTATTCGAGGGCCAGGCGCGCAGCTTAAGCCAAAGCGACTCTTCACCTTCAGGCGTTAACGGCGGACAAAACGCCACCACCCCCTGATGAGCCGCGCCCTGGGTCAATTGATCAAGCAGGTCGCGGGGCTGCTCTTTCACTCTAGCCCCTTGCCCTTGAGCGTGAGCGATCAGCTCCTTCAAGCGACTTCCCGCCCCTGCTGCACCCAAAGCTCGCGCGGCGCTTCACCTCTGTCCAGCAGGCTCTGCAGGGCATGAACGCCGTATACCTGATCCAGGCCATCGGGAGTTTTGGGCCCCCGCCGAGATGACGCTGATTTCATGCTCAACCCTTATTCGGTGATGGTTTGCGCGGGCCATTGCGGGTACGCCGGGGGCCACGACGGGTGGCCGGCTTCTCACTACTAGATTTCTTATCCCCCGCCGCTTTTGCGCCATCACCTTTAGCACCAGCGCCTTTAGCACCAGCACCCTCTTGGCCACCACGGCTCTTACGCGGTTGGCGGCGGGGCGAGGTTTTTCATCCCCCAGGCCGAAGTCAATCTTACGGTCATCCATATCCACACGCGCCACCTGCACGGTAAGGCCATCGCCCAAACGATAGGTCGTGCCGGTGCGCTCACCTTTAAGGCGGTGCTTCTCAGCTTCGTAGTGGTAGTAGTCCGAAGGCAGCGATGTCACATGCACCAGACCTTCTACGAAGAACTCATCCAGGCGTACAAACAGCCCGAACTGGGTGACAGAAGCGATGGTACCTTCGAACATCTCGCCGAGCTTGTCGGACATAAACTCGCACTTCAGCCAGCTCTCTACGTCACGGGTGGCTTCGTCGGCGCGGCGCTCGGTCATTGAGCAGTGCTCACCCAGCTCCAGCATCTGCTCGAAGGTATACGGGCACCACTTGCTGGGCGGCTCAACCGGTGCACCTTCTACGCGCAGCACCGTGTTGGTCTGGCGCGGACCGCGGATCACCGAACGAATGGCACGGTGTACCAGCAGATCAGGATAGCGACGAATCGGCGAAGTAAAGTGGGCGTAGGCTTGATACGCCAGGCCAAAGTGGCCCTCATTCTGTGGCGAATAGACGGCCTGATTCATCGAGCGCAGCATGACTGTTTGGATGATATCGAAGTCAGGACGATCGGCAATCGCCTCACGCAGCGCCTGATAATCCTGCGGCGTCGGCATATCGCCGCCGCCAACGGAAAGCCCCAACTCATTGAGGAAAAGGCGCAGCTTATCGAGGCGCTCGGGAGTAGGCCGCTCATGAATCCGGTAGAGTGCCGGCAAATCATGCTTATCCAGGAAGCGAGCAGTCGCCACATTGGCCGCTAGCATGCACTCTTCAATTAACTTGTGGGCATTGTTACGGCTACGTGGAACAATTTTTTCGATTTTGCGCTCATCGTTAAAGATGATCGCCGTTTCAGTGGTATCAAAATCTATCGCACCGCGTTCAGCACGCGCTTCGCGCAATAAATAGTAAAGCTCTTCCAGATTTTTCAGCGGCTTCACCAGCTCGCTGTGCTCTGCCCGGAGCGCTTCACCCTCTTCGCTCTCCTCATCAAGAATCGCGGCCACCTTGTTATAGGTCAGGCGAGCATGGGAATTCATGACGGCTTCATAGAAGCGGTAGCGGCTAATCGCCCCGGTTTGCGAGATATTCATCTCGCACACCAGCACCAGACGATCCACGTGAGGATTCAGTGAGCAGAGTCCGTTGGACAGTAGCTCCGGCAGCATAGGAACCACTTGGCCAGGAAGTAGACCGAGTTACCCCGAGTGCGGCCTTCATCATCCAGCGGCGTGCCTGGGCGCACATAGTGGGAAACATCGGCAATGGCGACGAGCAGCTTCCAGCTGCCGGATTTGGTTTTCCACGCGCATACCGCATCGTCAAAGTCTTTGGCGGACTCATCGTCAATGGTAACCAGCGGCACATCGCGCAGGTCAACGCGGTGCTGCTTATCCTCTTCCAGCACTTCCGCTGAAATACCAGCGATCTGATCAAGCACTTCAGGCGGAAATTCTGCAGGAATATCGTAACTGCGAATCGCAATATCAATTTCCATACCAGGATCCATACGCTCGCCCAGCACTTCGATCACTTCCCCACCGGCTGTACACGGGTGGCCGGCTGCTGAACGATTTTGGCCGAGATCACCTGACCATCTTTAGCCCCACCGCAGGCGCTATGAGGAATAATCACTTCCTGAGTGATACGCGGATTCTCCGGTATCAAAATGCCAAACTCAGGTGTATTACTGCGGTAAACGCCGACGATGGTTTGCGTGTTGCGTGCAATCACATCGGCAATGGTCGCCTCATCACGGCCGCGGCGATCGCGTCCGCTAATGCGCGCCAGTACATGGTCACCGTGAAAGACACGGCGCATTTGGCGTGGGGGCAGTACCAGGTCTGGCTTTTGCCATCATCACGAAGCAAAAGCCAAAGCCGTCTCGATGGCCAAGGACTTTACCTTTGATTAAATCGAGCTTGTCGATCAGCGCATAGGCACCACGACGGTCTCGCAGCACCTGCCCGTCCCGCTCCATCGCCGCTAAGCGGCGCCTAACGCTTCGATCAGCTCTTCGTCTTCCAGCCCCAGCATGCGGCTCATATTTTCGTGGGTGATTGGCTTGCCATAGCTTTCTAAGGCTGCAAGCAAATACTCCCTGCTCGGCGCTGGGTTACCATATTTATGCGCCTCGCGCTCGGCGTGCGGATCATCACTTAACGTCCAGTACTTCATGCGATCAACATCCTTGATGGCGTCATTTGCGCGAGGGCATAAAAAGGCGCAAACGCGGTGCGTTGCGGGCTGGGTATTTCAGCGCTTGATAGGCTGAAATGAATAGGGTTTTGTTTAGTCATAGGCGCAGTATAGCGCTGCACGTTCAATCACCCAACCGTCTTAGACGTTGTTTACGCAATTTGCTTTATAAAAAGCGCCTGTAGGGTCTTGCATTTAACCATCACCCCGGTATTATACGCGCCACTTGCCCAGATGGCGGAATTGGTAGACGCGCTAGCTTCAGGTGCTAGTGTCCGTATGGACGTGGAGGTTCAAGTCCTCTTCTGGGCACCAAACTGCTTTTATGCTATCTATTGATATAAGCAGCACGGTGTTAAGCAAGGCAAGGTTTGTGTTCGCCCAGGTGGCGGAATTGGTAGACGCGCTAGCTTCAGGTGCTAGTGTCTGTATGGACGTGGAGGTTCAAGTCCTCTCCTGGGCACCATACGAACACAAACGGTAAGCAGTTAATCCAAGCGTTAGATGATGCGCCCAGGTGGCGGAATTGGTAGACGCGCTAGCTTCAGGTGCTAGTGTCCGTATGGACGTGGAGGTTCAAGTCCTCTCCTGGGCACCATGATTTATCCATGGGCCAGTCCGCATCATTTTATATACTCTTAATATATTCTCGACTCTCTATAGTCTCCCCTTGTCGCCTAGACATCTCTTTCTCCTTCCTCAGAATTTACGCCAACAGTCGTGCAGTATTGCTGCCTCTTCGTCTTTTAGATTTTAACCTCAAGACATTTCTGTCTATATGGTCAGCTAATCTATCAGTGGCCCATGCATTCAACGCATACCCCCATTCCGAGTCTTCGCTTTATATCAGGATTAGAATGGCGTTAGGTTGTTATGCCATGAAATTCATGCATAGCAATAACGATAAAGGGGGGAACGGTATGCCGATACCATCGCTGCGACCGCTGGTCTTCTGGCCAACATTTCTGGTTCTGTTTGCTGCAGTCATTGCCAGTTATATCAATTTAGACGCCTTTCTAGCCGTTGCGAGTGGGCTAAATGCAGCCATCCTGAATAATTTTTCATGGCTGTTCAGTATAGGTAGCCTCTACCTTCTCGTTATGGCGGTTATTGTTTACTTCTCTCCAATCGGCCATGTTCGCATTGGTGGCCCTGACGCAAAGCCGCTTTTATCACCTTTGCGCTGGTTCTCGATCACCCTTTGCACCACATTGGCCGTGGGCGTTCTGTTTTGGACCACCGCGGAACCGCTTTATCACTTCATGAGTCCGCCAAGTTCAAGTGGCTTAGAGGCGGGCTCAAGTGATGCCATGGTGTTTGCGATGTCGACCATGTTTTTACACTGGACGTTCACGCCTTACGCTATTTATGCCGTACCCGCACTAATATTTGCCCTGGCGTTTTACAATTTGCGCCTGCGTTTTTCTATTTCCAGCATGCTGGAACCTCTTTTCGGCTCAAGAATTAGACGCTTCGCAGGACTTATTGATGCAATTTCACTCTATGCCCTGGTAGCAGGCATGGCTTCTTCGCTGGGCACCGGCGCCCTAACGCTGGCGGGTGGTGTGGGTCAATATCTGGGGGCGAAACCAGCCCGCTAAGGCTCGGTATCATTGTTGCCATTATCGTAACCACGTTCGTTCTTTCCGCCGCCAGCGGACTGCAAAAGGCATTGCCCGATTTTCATCTCTAAATGCTGTCCTGCTGCTTATTCTGGGCGTGTTCGCTTTCGTCGCGGGCCCCACCATTTTCAGCTTGGCTCTCGGGGTAGAGTCGTTCGGCGTGTTTATCGATAACTTTCTTACCAAGAGCCTGTTTACCGGCGCGGCGGGTGAAGATCAGTGGCCTCAGTGGTGGTCTATCTTCTATTGGGCCGTCTGGTTCTCCTGGGCACCTGTCGCCGCCCTATTTCTCGGTAAGATATCCTGCGGCTACACCGTGCGAGAGTTTCTGCGCGTTAACCTGCTGTACCCCGCGCTGTTCGCCAGCATCTGGATTGTCATTTTCTCAGGTACAGCGCTTTACTATCAGGCCCACACTGGCATCGATCTTTACGCCCTCCTCAATGACCGCGGGGTGGAAAACGTGCTCTATGAGCTATTCCGGCAGCTACCCTTTTCAGGGCTGTGGATACCGCTACTGCTGTTCATTGCTTATATCTCTTATGTAACCGCCGCCGACTCCCAGACCGATGCTATCGGTAATCTCTGCACCCGTGGGCTAACAGCGGATTCAGACCTCAATGCGGGGATTACCATGAAAGTCACCTGGGGGGTGATTGTGGGTATCGTCGCCTGGGTGATGGTGAGTTTTGTAGGCATTGACGGGGTCAAGATGCTATCCAATCTAGGCGGACTCCCTGCCCTGTTTATCGTACTGATAGCTACCGGTTCGCTTTGGGTCTGGCTCAAAAACCCTGAGCAACTTAACCGTGTTCCAAAACTCACCAGCAACAAGCGTGACTCATGAATATCAAGCAGGATTTTCCGCATCGCACCCGTGAAATAGAGAATACTTGGATTCCACTGGCTGACGGTACCCGCTTAGCTGCACGTATCTGGTTACCCGTTGACGCTGAGGCACAACCGGTTCCAGCCATCCTGGAATATCTCCCATACCGAAAGCGAGACGGAACCGCGATTCGCGATGAATTGACCCATCCCTACTTCGCGGGTCACGGCTATGCTTGCATTCGAGTGGACATGCGCGGAAACGGCGAATCTGATGGCCTGATGGAAGATGAGTACGTCCCTCAAGAGCAGGCTGACGCCCTTGAAGTCATCGAATGGATTGCCAGTCAGCCTTGGTGCAACGGTCAGCTCGGCATGATGGGCATATCCTGGGGCGGTTTTAATAGCCTGCAAGTCGCCGCTTTGCGTCCCGCGCCGCTCAAGGCCATCATCACACTCTGCTCAACCGATGACCGCTACGCCGATGATATTCACTACAAGGGCGGCAATATGCTGCTGGAGAATCTGGGCTGGGCGGCCACCATGCTAAGTTTTTCAGCGGCGGTACCAGACCCCGCATTAGTGGGCGCCAAATGGCTCGATATGTGGAAGGCTCGCCTCGACAATATGCCGCTGCTGGCTGAAACCTGGCTCACCCACCAGTATCGCGATGCGTATTGGAAACATGGCTCTATCTGCGAGGAGTATGCCGACATTGAAGCGGCCGTTTACATGATAAGCGGCTGGGGCGACTCCTATATCAATACGATCCCTAGAATGATGGAGCATCTTCAATGCCCGAAAAAAGCGCTTTTGGGCCCTTGGATGCACAAATACCCACACTTTGCACTGCCTGACCCGGCGATTGGCTTTCTGCAGGAAGCGCTGCGCTGGTGGGATTACTGGCTCAAAGGTATTGAAACAGGCGTCATGGACGAACCCGCCTGCACGTTTTACCTTCAGGATGGCGTCCCTCCCGCGCCTAAGTATCGGGAGCGACCGGGGCAGTGGGTACGCACCCATGGCTGGCCAGCCCCTAACGACGAGTGCGCATCCATCACGCTGACCTTGGGGGATCGCGGCCTCGCCCCCGACACCCAGCTAAGCCAAGATCGCTTAATTGCATCACCACTCACTACGGGCGCACTGCAAGGGGAGTATATCCCGTTATGGTTTGGCGCCGACTTCCCGCCCGACCAGCGCCGTGACGATGCGCTGTCGCTAACATTTGACTCCGAACCGTATACACAGGGGCTCGACATACTTGGGCAGCCTTGCGTTTCACTGACGCTGGCAGTAGCGAGGCGTGCGGCCAACTGCACGCACGCCTATGCGACGTATCACCTAGCGGTGAAAGTGCTTTGATCACCTACGGCACGCTTAACCTGAACTTGCGCGACGACGCAGGCACAATTACTCCCCCATTCCTGGTGAGGCCATGCAGGTAAGGCTTACCATGGATCTGATTGGCTATCGGTTGCCCAAAGGGCACCGTTTACGGGTCGCACTCTCCAGCGCCAGCTTTCCACTGGTGTGGTCGCCTAAAAAACGCGCTGACCTGACCCTTAAATCTGGGACGCCTAGCCTGGAGCTGCCGTTATCCAAAGCACCCTACATTCCCATGCCTTTCGAGCCGCCAGAAAGTGCTCCACCCTGCCGGGTGGACGCCATACGCACCGGCCATCCCAAGCGCACCATCAGCGAAGATGTGGGCAGCGGCGAAGTAAGCGTCATCATTGAAGATGATATGGGGGACATCAAATTTCTTGATCACGGCTTGCAGGTTGAGCAGTACGCCAAGGAGACTTACACCAGTCATCCTGACGATGCCACCCGGACACGCGCCAATATCGAATGGGTGTACCGCGCTCGCCGTGAAGGCGAAAAAGATAGCTTTGCCGTTACCGTGGTCAGCCGCTACCACCTACACTGCGATGCAAGCATGTTTTACCTGAATGCCGAGCAGCACGCATATGAAGACGATAAATTGGTGAGCGATAAATCTTGGCAGCGAGAAATTCCCCGAACAGCCATCTAGTCTCGACTATCCAGCCGGGCGGCAGTCGCCGCTTGGCGGTGGTACGCTGCAACCATTGACTCCCTATTGTAAGGCTTGATCCATGCGTGATGCTTTACCACCGCTATCTTGCCTGCGCGCCTTTGAGGTTGCCGCACGATACTGTAGCTTCACGCAAGCCGGAAGCGAGCTAAACCTCTCGCAAAGCGCGATTAGCCGGCAAATCAAGCGCCTTGAGCATGACCTAGGGCGCCTCCTTTTGAACGACATCACGAGGGTCTGCGGCTCACCCCACCGGGGAGCGCTACTTTCGCGTTGTGCAACGACTATTGCGCGATCTGGGCGATGAAACTGCACGCCTCAGGCGGCGTGGAGATGACCGACAATTAACCCTCGCTTCAAGTCCCACCATTGCCTCTATCTGGCTGGCCCGCCAATTGCCCGCCTTCCAGCGCGCTTACCCCAATATCGAGATACGTATCCTAACGGTAGAAGACCCGCATCGCCTTGATCTGGCGGAGTTTGACCTGGGCATCTATTACCACGTTCCCCATGAAGTGGATCCCCCGGGTCTTTTAGCGAATGCCATTTTTGAATGTGAGGAGGTAGCGGCCGTTTGTAGTCCGATTTACCTGGAGCGTCACGGCAACACCATCAAGCCTGAACAACTGCTGGTGGATCACACACTAATGGTTGTAGAAGACCACTACCATGACTGGCTTACCTGGGAGATCTGGTTCCGTGAACTTGGGTTAGCGTGGCAGGCACCGCTGCATACGCTGCGCGCAAACAGCTTCCAATTACTGATGAATGCTACTCTGGCTGGGCAAGGAGTGACCTTAGGCTGGATGCGACTTTTAGATGCCGAGCTGCAACAGGGGAACCTTGTTCAAGCACTGCCGCTCACCATACCCAGCCGGGGAAAACTCTCGCTCTTTACGCCACAGCATCGACACCTGACAGAGCCCATGCGCGCCTTCCGCCATTGGGTATTGGATAAAGACGAATCCCAGATAGGTCAGCCGCTAAGTACTTAAACGACTATTGAAACCGCCCCGGCCGCTTTGCTACTTCTTCCAGCGCCCACCCTTGTGTACGCAGCTCACCCTCCAGGACAGCCTCAAGCGGTGGTGTCAGGTCTGGGAAGAAGTTAAGCCCTGTGCGCGCTTCAATGTCATCGATGGTCACTAAGTAGTCATCTAACGGCTCATTGCCGCGCACGTCTTGCGGCATGATGAAGGCCAGCGCGAGAGGCCCTTCGCTATGCGGCACCACGATGATTTTATAAAACGCTTCCGGCACTTCAACCAGCCCAACGCGATTAAAGACGTTATCCATAAAGTGTTCTGGAAAAATGGGGCCGGTAATCACTTGCAAACGGTCAAAACGCGGCGCGAAGTGATCCATGACCGCTTCTTCCAAGCGCTGCCAGAGCTGTCGGTTCAGGTTGGGCCGCTGTGGGGTCATATTACTCATTAGGAAGGTATCGACCTGGGCACTTCGCCCATGCACGGCGGCAATCGCATAATTGGGCGCCATATGCCCTCGATCATAGCCACTACCGGCGTAGCTATCGGTGCCTATCGGCCATAGCGTGCGCCAATCGGCTTGAAAATTTGGCCTTGGGCCAATGCTCGAGTCGTCTACAGCTTCAACCTGATAGCTTACCCATAGCGGATTGACCCGCACATCAGACCAGCCCACCAAGTAGCCATCATTGCGCAACACCCGGTGCATTGTCGTCGGGCGAAACTCCTCCCAAGTGGGCACCCCCATCCAGGTGTAAGCATCTTTATGCTGGCGCTCCTGAAACTCCCATAGTCCTGTGCCAACCACCACAAAAAAGCACGGCAATGCCTAGGCGTCGCCCCTGCCGACGCCAGCTCAAAAGCGATGTTCCCAACAGACTGTCCCCTTGTTAAATGCTTACATTAGCGCTTTTGCATTTTCACTGCGTTCGTGAACGCTTTGCGTGTAACCAAATAATAAAGGGCTACCAACCCAAAGAGAACATGGTTTCAAGATCGTGGCGGGAGTGAACCTGCATGGCATTCAGGGTCTCTGTATCGCTGATACCTTCTACAGCGTTCAGGCGCTCCGTCACCAATTCGGCCAAGCTTTCAAAATCACGGGTGCGAGCAATGGCTACTAAGTCGTAGCGGCCACAGGTGGAGTAAACTTCGCTAATGCCCTCTACATCGGCCAGGCGCTCGGCCACAGCCTTAACCTGGCCTTTATCGGTATTGATTAAAATAACTGCGTTTTGCATGGCGCGCCTCTTTAGAGAAATATAGGTTAGAGAAAATAGTCAAAAGTTGAGAGAAAATGGTCATAAAAGTAGTGTCAAAGCTGGGCAGAGTATAGCAGCGACGAGGAAGCGAGCGCAGCACCCGGCGACAGCGTGACCAATTGTCGCTATACCTGCACCAGTATTCGCACAACCTTTGTACATCCGCTAGCATGTAGTTGAAGTATAGGATTGAAAGATGCAGCCAAAAGCTCCGGCTTATATGATGATGCGGAGCATAAAGAGGTGGAGAACCACCCGATAACGTGACCAAACGTCAGACCGTGACGATAAGGAGTAATCATGGCTAATAAAAGCCGTCGTGACTTTATGCGCAACAGCATGCTGGGCCTTGCGGCCCTGCCACTGGGAGCTGGCATTCTTTCTAAAAATGCTTTCGCCCAAGAGCTGCCACGTCTTGATCCTTCCTCAAGCAATGCCCAAGCGCTTAACTACGTGGAAGACGCCAGTGAAGCCAGCGATCACCCTGCGTATGAAGAGGGCGAACGCTGCGATAACTGCATGTTCTACAAAGCAGAAAACGAGGGCTGCCAGCTATTTCCGGAGAATAGCGTCGCGCCTGGTGGCTGGTGCCAATCCTGTCGCCCAAGCTTAAGCATCTAACACTTGATCGCTGATAAATACCTCTACCCCGCCTTTTGAGCGGGGTAGCTTTATTGAAAGACACGCCAGCGGCTAAGAGGTCGGACTTTCATCCTCTACCGGCCAGTGAAAACGCCGCGTTACCCGCCCCTCTTGCAAAGAGACGAGATGAACGGGAAAGCCCCATAGCTGCTGTAGGTGGCGAATCACGGGATAGACACTGCGCCCCAAAGGGCGCCGACTATCCTGGACATGATGAAGGGTCAAAGATCGATCTCCGCGAATAGCCGCTTCGACCACTTGAATATTGGGTTCGCGGACGGAGAGCGCGTACTGGGTAGCAAGCGCCTCACGCACCTGCCGGTAGCCCTGCTCGTTATGAATCGCTGCAACCTCAAGCGTCTCTACCTGATCATCATCCACGACCAAAAACAGCTTATGGTCGCGCATCACCTTCGGTGATAGAAACTGCTGGATAAACGACTCATCCTTGAAGTTGCGCATGGCAAACTCCAGGGTTTCCCGCCATGGCGTGCCCGCTATATCAGGAAACCACTCACGATCCTCATCGGTGGGCGCTTCACAGATCCGCTTAATATCCATAAAGATCGCGAAACCTAACGCATAGGGATTAATCCCACTAAAGTGAGGGTTATCAAACGCGGGCTGGTTAATCACCGCGGCATGCGACTGCAAAAACTCCAGCATCAATCCTTCATCGACATTGCCGTCGTCGTAGAGTCGATTCATCAGCGTGTAGTGCCAGAAGCACGCCCAGCCCTCATTCATCACCTGGGTTTGCCGCTGGGGATAAAAATACTGCGCCAGCTTGCGGACAATACGCACGATTTCGCGCTGCCATGGCGCCAACAGCGGCGCATTTTTCTCGATAAAATAGAGTAGATTCTCCTGAGGCTCCGGTGGGTATTGACCGCCGCTATGCAACCCGAGCGGATCATCTTCTGCATGCAGGCTGCCAGGTAGCGGTGCTTCCCCGGTGGATGTCTCCGGAATAGTACGCCAGAGCATATTAACCTGGGTCTGCAGATAGGCTTCGCGCTCCTCCTGTCGCTTCGCTTCCTCTTCGGCGGAGATCGGCGATGGGCGCTTGTAACGGTCGACTCCGTAGTTTTGCAGCGCATGGCAAGCATCCAACAACTGCTCAACGGCCTGCACGCCGTGGCGTTCTTCACACTTGGCGATATATTTACGCGCAAACACCAGGTAATCAACGATTGACGAGGCGTCGGTCCAGGTGCGGAACAGGTAGTTGCCCTTAAAGAAGGAGTTGTGGCCGTAGCAGGCGTGGGCCATCACCAGCACCTGCATCATCAGCGTATTCTCTTCCATTAAATAAGCGATGCAGGGGTCGGAATTGATCACCAGCTCATAAGCCAGACCCATTTGGCCGCGCTTGTACGCCTGCTCAACAGCCAGAAACTGCTTGCCGAATGACCAGTGGTGGTAGCCCACCGGCATACCGACACTGGCGTAAGCGTCCATCATCTGCTCGGTGGTAATGACTTCTATCTGGTTGGGATAGGTATCCAGCCGATACTCATCGGCGAGCCTTGCCAGCTCCGCATCAAAACGCTCCAGTACGCTGAAGTTCCAATCGGAGCCGGTAGCAATCGGCTTACGCTTGCGGGTCGCACTCATAGCCCACTCCTCTGCACGCGGTCACTAACCTGTATACAAGGTCACTAGGACTGGCTTAAGCGGCGCTTAAACAGTTCACGAAAGACCGGATAAATATCGCCCGCCTCCACAATCTGGCGCATGGCAAAGCGTTCGGGGAACTCTTTCACCACACTCTCATACTCATGCCACAGTGACTGATGGTCATGGGGCGTGATCTCAACGTAGGCGTAGTACTGCAGCTGCGGCATAAGCTGTTTGATCAGCAGGTCACGGCAGATATTGGAGTCATCGTCCCAGTTGTCGCCATCGGACGCCTGGGCCACATACAGATTCCATTGGCCAACGGGATAGCGCTTTTCAATAATCTTATTCACCAGATTCAGTGCACTGGAAACAATCGTGCCGCCGGTTTCCCGGGAGTAGAAAAACTCCTCTTCACTGACTTCCCGGGCAGCCGTATGGTGGCGCACAAACACCAGCTCGACTTTCTCGTAGTGCTTCTCCAAGAACAGGTAGAGCAACAGGAAGAAGCGCTTGGCGATATCCTTGTGATTCTGGGTCATCGAGCCGGAGACATCCATGACGCAAAACATCACCGCTTGATTGGAGGGCTGTGGCTGGGCGCTTAGCTGGTGGTAACGCAGGTCGTAGGTGTCAATAAACGGCACCCCGGCGATGCGCTTCTCCAGCCGCTCAATTTCAGCTTTCAGCTCGACAATGCGAGCTGGATTGCGCAGCACCGGGTCTTTACGCTCTTCGGCCTCCAGGGCATCAATCGCTTCTCTTAGCGCCCGCTTAATCGGCGCGCGCATGGCAATACGCCGGGCATAGGCTTCGCGCATCGAACGGGTAATGCTAATCCGCGACGGCACGCCGTCCCGGGAGAGCCCGCCCGCACCATTTTGACCTCTTCCAGCGACTTCAGCGGCTTGCGCTGTAGATGGGGCAGCTCCAGGCCATCGAACACAAACTCCAAGAACTCCTCGCGACTAAGGGTAAAAGCGAACTCATCGACGCCTTCTCCCTGGTTAGAGGCGCCGCCCTCGCCGGCGCCACTGCCGCCCCTGGCCACTGGGGCGGCGGATTTTGTCACCGGCGACAAACTCTTTATTACCGGGGAAACGATATTCCGCGCCCCGCCCGGCCCATGTTGGAAGACCGGCTCGGAGATATCCTTCGCCGGAATCGAGACTTTCTCCCCGCGCTCCATATCGGTAATGGAGCGGCGGTTAACGGCCTCTTCAACCGAACGCTTGATATGCTTACGGTAGCGCTCCAAAAAGCGCTGACGATTTACCGCGCTTTTATGTTTCGCGTTCGGCCTTCGATCAATAAAGTAGGTCATACGACCTCCTTAGACACCATCTTAAGTACGCCACTCCTTACTGGGACTTGCGCACCCGCAGATACCACTCGGATAACAACCGCACCTGTTTTTCGGTGTAGCCGCGATCGACCATCCGCGCCACAAAGTCTTCGTGCTTCTTCTGATCCGAGCGGGAAGCCTTGGCATTGAACGAAATCACCGGCAGCAGCTCTTCGGTATTGGCGAACATCTTGTGTTCAATAACCCCTTTGAGTTTTTCATAGGACTGCCAACTTGGGTTCATGCCATTGTTCTGCGCTCGCGCCCTCAGCACAAAATTGACCACCTCGTGGCGGAAATCTTTGGGGTTCGAGATGCCCGCGGGTTTTTCGATTTTCTCCAGCTCTTCGTTGAGCGCTTGGCGGTCTAGCAACTCGCCGGTTTCGTGGTCGCGGTACTCCTGATCCTGAATCCAGAAGTCTGCGTAGGTCACATAGCGGTCAAAGATATTCTGGCCATACTCGCTGTAGGACTCCAGGTAAGCGGTCTGGATCTCCTTACCGATAAAGTCCACATAGCGCGGCGCCATATACTCTTTGATAAAGCCCAAGTAGCGCTCAAACACTTCCGAGGGCAACTGCTCACGCTCCAATGCTTGCTCCAACACATACAACAGGTGCACCGGGTTAGCGGCTACCTCGGTGCTATCAAAGTTGAAGACCTTGGAGAGAATCTTGAACGCAAAGCGAGTGGAGAGCCCCTGCATCCCCTCGTCGACGCCCGCAGCATCTCGGTACTCCTGGATGGACTTGGCGCGTGGGTCGGTGTCCTTGAGATTTTCACCATCATAGACGCGCATTTTCGAGTAGATATTGGAGTTTTCCGGCGCTTTTAGCCGCGATAGCACCGAGAACTGGGCCAGCATGCGCAGGGTATCCGGTGCGCAGGGCGCGGCGTTAAGCGACGAGTCCTCAAGCAGTTTTTGATAGATTTTGATCTCTTCGGTAACCCGCAGGCAATAAGGCACTTTGACGATATACACCCGATCAAGGAACGCCTCATTATTACGGTTGTTGCGAAACGCCTGCCACTCCGATTCGTTGGAGTGGGCCAGAATCACCATCAAAGGGAATCGCCCCATACCTTCGGTAGGGTTGTAGTTACCCTCTTGGGTGGCGGTTAACAGTGGATGCAGCACCTTGATCGGCGCCTTGAACATCTCCACAAACTCCATTAGCCCCTGGTTGGCACGGCATAAGCCTCCGGAGAAGCTGTAGGCATCCGGGTCGTCCTGGGAGTAGAGCTCTAACTGGCGAATATCGACTTTACCCACCAGCGACGAGATATCCTGGTTGTTTTCATCCCCCGGCTCGGTTTTGGAGATAGCGATCTGGTTAAGCCGTGATGGGTATAAACGCACGACCCGGAACTGGGAAATATCGCCACCGTACTCTTTCAGCCGCTTCGCTGCCCAGGGCGACATGACGCTGCGTAAATAGCGCTGTGGAATGCCGTACTCTTTTCGAGTAGTTCTCCGTCCTCTTCGGGCGAGAACAAGCCCAGCGGCGACTCATAAACCGGCGAGTCTTTAATGGCATAGAACGGAATCCGCTCCATCAGCAGCTTAAGACGCTCCGCCAGCGACGACTTACCGCCCCCACAGGGCCAAGCAGGTAAAGAATCTGCTTGCGCTCTTCAAGCCCTTGAGCCGCATGACGGAAGTAGGAAACGATCTGCTCAATGGCCTCCTCCATACCGTGAAATTCGGCAAAGGCAGGATAGCGGCGAATCACTTTGTTGGAAAAAATTCGTGATAGACGCGGATCTTTCGCCGTGTCGATCACTTCAGGCTCGCCTATAGCTTCCAGCATGCGCTCGGCGGCGCTGGCATAAACCTTCGGATCACGACGACAAAGCGCCAAATACTCCTCAAGGCTCATGTCCTCTTGTTGAACGCGGGAAAAACGGTCTTGAACGTGATCAAAGATGCTCATGGAACTCTCCTGTGGCCCATCCCCAGGCAGTCACCGTCAAGCCAAGTGTTTCGCAACGGTGTGCCAAACGAGGTGTCGCTTTTTTAGCGTAGTCAGCATTAGCAAAAGTGATGACTAAAACCTTCAACGCTGCAGCGATATAGATAAGAGAATTATTCCGACGAATAGTTGCGTTAGTCCAGGCGCCATCTATAAACGCAAAGCACTCAACCAGCAACGCCGCTACTATTGCAGCGGCGTTGTTAGATCGTGGGTCTCAAGCCGCGCCACAATGAGCGCAGCGGCCGCCTTTAGTGCGCTAGTACCAAGCGAATATCGGCCAGTAGCGCATCCAGCAGTTCAACGGTAGTGTTCCAAGCACACACAAAACGGGCGCCGCCTGCGCCTATAAAGGTATAGAAGGTCACCCTTTGGCTTTCAACGCTTCAATAGCGGAGGGCGGCAATTCAACGAAGACGCTATTGGCTTGGGTAGGGAACATAAGCGATACGCCCGGCAGCGCTTGCAGCCCTTCCGATAAGTAGCGCGCCATCTCGTTGGCATGCTGGGCATTGGTTAACCAGGCGCCGCTCTCTAGTAGTCCTAACCATGGGGCTGAGACAAAGCGCATTTTGGAGGCCAACTGCCCCGCCTGCTTACAACGGTAGGAGAAATCTTCGGCCAGCTCCCGGTTAAAAAACAGGATCGCTTCGCCAAACGCCAGGCCGTTTTTGGTACCCGAAAAACACAATGCATCTACCCCTACCTGCCAGGTAAGCTCGGCCGGTGACATATTTAGGCTGGCACAGGCGTTGGCAAAGCGAGCGCCATCCATGTGCAGGCGCAGGTCATGCTTATCGGCAATGGCGCGAATCGCCATGAGCTCTTCCCGGGAGTAGAGCGTGCCCACTTCGGTGGCTTGAGTGAGCGATACCACTTTGGGTTTGGGGTAGTGAATATCGCTGCGCTTGGTGACCAGCGCCTCGATACCTTCCGGCGTTAGCTTGCCATGAGCCCCGGGCGAAGTGAGCAGTTTAGCGCCGTTTGAGAAGAACTCAGGACCGCCGCACTCGTCGGTTTCGATATGCGCCAGCTCGTGGCAAATCACGCTGTGGTAGCTGCGTCCCATGGCCGAGAGTGCCAGTGAGTTGGCGGCAGTACCGTTGAAAACAAAGAAGACATCGCAGTCGTAGTCGAACATCTCGCGGAAGCGATCCGCAGCGCGTGCGGTCCAGAGATCGTTGCCGTAAGCCAAATCATCGCAACGGTTGGCTTCAAGCAGGTATTCCATCGCCTCCGGGCAGATACCGGAGGTGTTATCACTGGCTAAAAATCGCGGGCTACACTCCGAGGTCATGACGACAGTCCTTTTATCTGGCGATCGAACAGCGCGAGCTGGGTGCCACTCGCGCCTTAAATATCTAACTATGCTTAATAGGTAGATTAGTCATTTAGTCTATCGCCATTTATGGGCTAACGTCACCTGCACTTTTAAGCACTTACTTATAAGCCGTCCTTATGCCCTTTTTTATAAGCTCGCCGCCAATCGAGTGCCCTGTTCAATCGCGCGCTTGGCATCCAGTTCACTGGCTTCATCGGCACCGCCAATAATATGTACCGCTGTTCCTGCGCGTTCCAGCGGCGCCAGCAGATCGCGCACCGACTCCTGCCCGGCGCACACGACAATGCTGTCAACGGCAAGCACTTGATCGACGCCTTCGCGGCGAAAGTGCAGCCCCTCGTCGTCGATTTTGAGATATTCACATCCGGTGAGGGTTTTACTCCCCGCTGCTTAAGCGATGCGCGGTGTACCCAACCGGTGGTTTTGCCCAGGTACTTGCCGGGCTTTGAGGTTTTACGCTGGAGCATGACAATGTCACGGGGAACCGCAGGCGGCGTGGGCGCTTTTAGGCCGCCCCGTTCGCCCACCGCTAAATCCACGCCCCACTCGTCACACCACTCGGCAATGTCCAGTGCCGGGTGACCTTAGTGCGCCAGCAATTCAGACACATCAAAGCCAATGCCCCCGCACCGATCACCGCCACTTTACGGCCAACGCGCTCAGGGATTCAATCGCCTCGGCGTAGCTCAGCACCTTGTCGTGGTCGTGACCTGGAAGATTGAGTTCCCGGGGCTGAACGCCGGTGGCCATCACCACCTCGTCGAAATCGGCGAGGGTTTCTGCGCTTGCCGTGGTGTTTAGACGTACTTCTACCGCATATTTCTCCAGCATTACCCGGTAGTAGCGCAGGGTTTCGTTAAACTCCTCTTTGCCGGGAATCTTACGCGCATAGTTGAACTGCCCACCCAGCTCACTGCGCTGTTCAAACAGCACCACACTATGGCCGCGGCTTGCGGCTGTCACAACCGTTGCCAGCCCCGCCGGGCCACCGCCCACTACGGCTACCCGTTTGGGCGTTTGTGCCGGCTCAATAGTCAGTTCGGTTTCATGGCAAGCGCGGGGGTTAACCAGGCAAGACGTCAGCTTGCCAGCAAAGGTGTGATCCAGGCAGGCCTGATTACAGGCGATACAGGTATTGATCTCTTCCGCCAGGCCCTGTTCAGCTTTGCTCACCCAGGCGGGGTCAGCGAGGAAAGGCCGCGCCATGGAAACCATATCCGCATGGCCTGCTGCCAGTACGCGCTCGGCCACCTCAGGCATATTGATACGGTTGGTGGTGATAAGCGGGATGGAGAGGGCCGCTTTAATGCGGTGGGTTACTTCGGTAAAGGCGGCGCGGGGCACGCTGGTGACAATGGTGGGCACCCGCGCTTCGTGCCAGCCAATGCCAGTATTGATCACATTCGCCCCGGCAGCTTCGACCGCCTGCCCCAACGTAACGACCTCTTCCCAGGTGCTGCCCTCTTCCACCAGATCGATCATCGAGAGACGGAAGATAATCACAAAGCGCTCCCCCACCGCCGCGCGAACCCGACGCACAATCTCGACCGCAAAGCGCATGCGGTTCTCAAACGCCCGCCCCACTCATCGTCACGCTGGTTGGTGCGTTGGCAAATAAACTGATTGATCAGGTAGCCTTCTGACCCCATGATTTCAACACCATCGTAACCCGCCTGTTGAGCAAGCTTGGCACAGCGAACATAGTCGGCAATTTGTTGCTCAACCTCTTCGCTAGCGAGCGCCCGAGGCATAAAGGGGTTAATCGGCGCCTGAATAGCCGAAGGTGCTACCAAATCCGGCGAGTAGGCGTAACGTCCAGCATGGAGAATCTGCATACACAGGTGGCCGCCCTCAGCATGCACGGCATCAACCACCCCTTGGTGTTCCGGCAACTGCGCTTCATCAATAAGCGCGTTGGCACCCTGGAACACCGCGCCCTCTGGATTAGGCGCGATACCGCCGGTGACAATCAGGCTAACCCCGCCCTCGCCCGCTCGGCATAAAAAGCCGCTAGGCGCTCAAAGCCATTGGGCGCCTCTTCCAGATTGGTATGCATTGAGCCCATCAACACGCGGTTGGGCAGCGTTAAATGGCCAATGGTCAGTGGGCGAAACAGATTTGGGTACGCGGGCGTTTGGCTCATCACAGGTCTCCTTAATTTTATTAGAAGCATTATAAAACAAATTCAAACAAGCGTATGACATCCAGAGCATCACGTATAGCCCCTAGATACGGGTCTCTCGATACTGGGTCTCTCGATGTTTGGTTTCTAGATACTGGGGCCAACCGCTTGCCCAGCGTGCAAATCCGCGGCACATTACCCGGCTAACGATAAGGAACCGTTGCTATGCCCTTGATGTATTTTTTTGCCGCCGCTCGCCACCGTGCTTATCTGGTCGGGCAATATGACCATTAATCAGCTTAGCGTAGGCGCCATCGCGCCTAGCAGCATCGCTTTTCTACGCTGGCTGCTCGCCCTGGCGGTGATGACCCCTTTGTACTCCCCGCAGCGTTACGCCACCGTGACGAAATTCGCCGCCAGTGGCCTAAGCTGGCGCTGCTGGGACTACTCGGCATGGGTCTATGGCAAGGACTGGCCTATGTGGCCGCCGAGACAACGACCGCTACCAATATGGGGATTCTCGCCGCCATGGTGCCGTTGTTAACGGTGCTGCTGAGCGCGCTGATTCTGCGCGAGCCCCCCTCATTAGGTGGCGTTTTAGGCGGCGTACTGGCCTTCGTGGGGGTTACCGTGCTCCTGGGTCGCGGCAATCCTCTCTCGTTGCTACAGCTACAGGTGGCCCTGGGAGATGCGCTGATGGTGGTAGCCGCCACCTGCTACGCGCTATATGGCGTGATGCTCAAGCGCTGGTCGATGAATTTACCGCCCTGGGTGATGCTGTACGCTCAGGTCTGTTTTGCGGTGCTGTTCTTGCTACCGCCCTATTTGATGGGGCCAATGACGCCAATTGATAGCCAAAACATCGGTCTCATCATTTATGCGGGCATCCCCGCCTCTGTTATCACCACCTTTCTATGGATGCGCGCAGTACGTCAAATTGGTGCCAACCAGTCGAGTATTTTCATCAACTTGATGCCGCTATTCAGCGCGTTGATTGCGATGGCCTTCTTGGGTGAACAAGTGGCGGGGTTCCACTTTACCGGTGGACTGCTGATTCTGGCTGGGGTGATCATGGCGCAAACGCTGACGCGCCCGTTAGCACGTGGTTTAACCTCGGATAAGCCTAGCAACGCCCAACAATGATAGAATGGTCGTTTACTTCTGACGCTGGGAAGCCCTGATATGTCCCTGGAAGAACTGCATCTGAATCTGCGCAACCTAATGAGCGATGACTACGATCAGCTCAAGGCGTTGATGGACGCTGTCTATCACGATATCGGCGGGTCATGGCCGAAGCACACCATCGACAAATTGATTCAGGAATTCCCCGACGGCCAAATCGCCATTGAAGACGACGGCCTTCTGGTGGGCGTAGCGCTCACCGTGCAGGTGGATTACGACGAATTCTCCAATCCGCATAAGTACGATGACCTGATCGGCCACCGCGAGATCATCCTCAACGACGAGGATGGCGACGCTATGTATGGGCTGGATGTACTGATTCACCCGGACTACCGGGGTTATCGACTGGGCCGCCGCCTTTATGAAGCGCGTAAAGAGCTGTGCCGCTCCATGAACCTGCGGGCGATCCTGGCCGGTGGACGGATTCCTGAGTATCACCAGCACGCCGATGAGCTCACCCCGCTCAATACATCGATAAAGTCTCCCGCAAAGAGATCTATGATCCGATTCTCTCTTTCCAGCAGGCCAACGACTTTCAGGTAAAGCGCCTACTGCGCAAATACCTGCCGGAAGATGAACAGTCGCGGGGTTACGCCACCCTGTTGGAATGGAACAACATTCTGTTTGAACCCGCGGCCAGCGTGCTCGACAACAAGCCGACCCAGGTGCGGGTGGGCGCGGTGCAGTGGCAGATGCGTGAGTTCTCCTCGGTGGAAGCCGCGCTTCAGCAGATCGAGTACTTCGTCGATGCGCTCTCCGATTACCAGAGTGACTTTGCCGTTTTCCCAGAGCTGTTTAACGCGCCATTGATGGGCCTACAGGACCGCGCCGCCCAGCAGGATCAAATGGGCGCGATTCGCTTTTGGCCGGCTTCACCGAGCGCTTTAAGTCTGAACTGTCGCGTATGGCGGTCTCTTACAACATTAATATCGTTGGCGGCTCGATGATTGAAGTGGGTGACGATGACCGCCTCTACAACATCGCCTACCTGTTCCACCGCGACGGCACCGTTGAGCGCCAGGCCAAGCTGCACATTACCCCTCAGGAGCGCCGCGACTGGGTGATCGAGGGCGGCGATGAGCTACAGGTGTTTGATACCGACGCAGGCCGCGTAGGCATCCTGATCTGCTACGACGTGGAGTTCCCGGAACTTGGCCGCCTGCTGGCCGACCAGGATATGGACATTCTGTTTGTGCCCTTCTGGACCGACACCAAAAACGGCTACCTGCGGGTGCGCCATTGTGCCCAGGCGCGGGCGATAGAGAACGAGTGCTACGTGGTACTCTGCGGCAGCGTCGGCAACCTGCCTTCGATTGAAAACCTGGATATCCAGTACGCCCAATCAGCGGTGTTTTCGCCCTCTGACTTCGCCTTCCCTCACGACGCGGTACTGGCGGAAACCACGCCCAACACTGAGATGATCTTCTTCTCGGATCTGGATCTAACCCGCCTAACGGTGGTACGTGCCGAAGGCTCGGTAACCAACCTTAAAGACCGCCGCAAAGACCTGTTTGATCTACGCTGGCGCGACTGGTCGTGGAAATCGGGGGCTAATTTGGAAGAGTGAGGAGTAAAATGTGGGAAAAAGTGAGGCGTTAAATGTGAGGAGTGAGGTGTAAAATCACCAAGCCCCGTCACAGAGTCGCATTTATCAAAGGCATTCGTAAATACGATAACGCCGCCCAAATTGGGCGGCGTTACTGTTCTAAAGCTGCCTTATAAGGTTCAATCAGGCCAAACGAGGTGCGCTGGCACGCGGCCTTTGGCATCGAACAGCACGCCCTCATCGCGTAATTTGCGGTGTTGGCGCTCGGCGCCGCCGTGATCGGCAAGTTTCAAAGACGATGCGATCACGCGATGCCAAGGCAACTGGTGGCCATCCGGCAGGTGGCGCATCGCTGACCCCACCATGCGCGGTGTGGCGCCTTCGGTCATAGCGGCAATGCGGCCATAGGTGGTCACACGCCCCGGCGGAATTTGATCAACAATGGTATAGATCTGTTCGAGCAGTTCCGGCCGGGGCATGTGATTATCCTTTACTATTCCTTGAGAGGCCTTGAGATATTCCCTAAGAGCCTCTCTAAACGTGCTTAAAGCCCCTCAACCAATTGATCGATCGCTTGGAAAGCTTCTTTGATCGCGGCTTCACGCTGTTGCTCATCCAAATTCAGGCCTTCAGCATAAACCACGTCAACCTCTTTAATTCCCATCAGACCTAGCATGGTTTTCAGATGAGGCGTTTGGCTGTCAAACTCGGTGCCTGCGTACTGACCGCCCCGCGCTGCCAGAATAATCGCTCGCTTGCCTTCCACCAACCCTTGTGGGCCGTTTTCGGTATAGCGGAACGTTTCACCGGCACGCAGAACACGGTCAAACCACGCTTTCAACTGTGAAGGAATACCCAGGTTATACATCGGTACCGCAATCACCAGAACATCATTGCCGCGTAGCTCAGCCAGCAGTTCGTCCGAGCACGCGGCTAACGCCTGCTGTTCGGCATTACGCTCTGCGGCCGCCACTTGCCAAGCCCCTAGTTCACTGATATCCAAGTGGGGCAGTGCGTTCTTGACGACATCACGCTGTGTGACCTCGATATCGTTACGGGCATTCGCCTGTTCTATAAAGCGATTCGCCAACGCATTGGATTGGCCATTTTCAGCCAGAATAGAAGAAGTAATTACCAGGGCACGGGTTGTCATTGAAAGCTCCAAAATCATTAAGGGGAAGGAATGGGAGCTATTCTACGGCGCTTTCCAGGAAGCAAAAGCGCAACGTTTTCCGACTTGTATTCGATTAAATCGAATTGTGCGACGACCAATAAAAAGCCCCGCGACGCAAAATGCGAGGCGGGGCGCAGCCAGTGAATTAAATGGCTAACTCGTTTACTTAAGCTCGATTACTTTTTGGGCCAGGCCTTGGGATCGACTTTATTCACCAGCTTGGGGAAGCGGCTGGGGTCGAATACCGGCTCTTTACCCGCTTTCAACTGTTCTTCGTAGTCGCGGAAGAGCGAGAAAGCCACCGGCGACAGCATTAAAATAGCGACCAGGTTAATAATCGCCATCATGCCCATAGAGAGGTCGGCAAAGTTCCAAATCGCTCCCAGGCTTGCCACCGAGCCAATCATAATCATCGCCAGCACTGCCAAGCGGTAAATAAACACGGCAACCGGAGCGCGACGCCCGGCCAGATACTCAATGTTCGACTCGCCGTAGGAGTAGTTGGCAATCACCGAGGTAAACGCAAATAGCAGAATCGCCACCGCGATAAACATACCGCCCCACTCGCCCACATGACTGGAAAGCGCCATTTGAGTCAACTGGATGCCGTTGTTCTCGTCCCCGGCCATCAATTCAGGCCCGGCCATAATGATGATGGCCGCCGTGGCCGTGCAGATCACCAGCGTATCGAGAAACACCCCGAGCATCTGAATAAAGCCCTGGGCAGCGGGGTGATCGGGCCGCGTAGAGGCGGTAGCCGCCGCATTGGGCGCCGAGCCCATACCCGCTTCATTGGAAAATAACCCGCGCTGAATACCGTTCATAATCGCCTGGGAAACCGCGTAGCCTACTGCCCCCGGCCGCCTGCTCAAAGCCAAAAGCACTGCGCACAATGGTCATGATCGCAGCGGGCAAGTCGCTGATATTCAACCCTACTACCACCAGCGCCAGAATTAAGTAGAGCAGCGCCATGAGCGGCACCACCAGTTCAGCCACCTTGGCAATCGACTTCAAACCGCCAAAGATGATCGGTGCCACCACCGCCATCAAAACTAACCCCATTGCCCAGGTGGGAACGGCAAATGCCTGCTCCATGGCCTGGGCGATAGAGTTGGCCTGAACGCTGTTGAACGCCAACCCAAAGGCAATAATCAAACAGATAGAGAACAAGACCGCCAGCCAACGCAACCCCAGGCCGCGCTCGATATAACGTGCAGGGCCGCCACGGAAGGTGTTATCACCGTGGTCGGTTTTATACGCCTGAGCTAGGGTTGACTCCACAAAGCTGGTGGCCATCCCCACCATGGCGGTCATCCACATCCAGAAAATGGCGCCAGGGCCACCAAAATAGATAGCCACCGCGACACCGGCCAGGTTACCCGTACCTACCCGGGCCGCCAGACTGGTGGAGAGTGCTTGAAACGAAGAGATACCGCCATTTGATTGGCGGGAACTGCCCAGCAGCTTGAACATATGGCCGAAATAGCGCAACTGAATACCGCGGGTCAGCAGCGTAAAATAGAGACCCGCGCCAATCAGCAGGTAAATCAGCACACTGCCCCAGAGCAGGCCGTTGCCGCGATCCACCAGCGATGTCAGCAGCGGAGGAAGAGTAAAATCCATGAAAATCACGCCTTTTAAACAATGAAAGCGCATCATTTTTCACGGCTGCACCAAAATGGCAAGAAAATTGGCAAAAGACGTTAAATCAGCAGCAACCGCTTATGCCAGTGAACCAACGAGCCACTGCCAAACCAGCACGGCTTCGTCGCTGACGTGGCGTCGGCTAGGGCGCACCAGCCAGAAGCGCTCATCGCTGGGCACACTCAGCTCGAAAGGCGCCACCAAGTCGCTACGCTGCTCCATTAAGCGGCGGTGAGTTAGTGCGATACCGCCACTTTGGCTAGCCAAGGCCAATGTCATCACCTGATTATCGCAAGTGAGCGACCAGCACTGCGCTTCAAGATGGGCAACCCCGCTTGCTGCAACCACCCCGGCCACCCCACGCCAAACCCAACGGCGTGCAGCAACGTATGCCCAGCAAGATCGCTCGGCGCGGTTAGCGTCTCCGCTAATGCCTGCGAGCAAACAGGCAGCAGTTGCTCTTCGCCTAGCGGCTGCATTTCGATGCCCGTCCACTCCCCTTTGCCATAACGAATCTCGATATCTGCTCCTTCGGGGCCAAAGTCGTCCGGCCAGATAGCGCTCACCAGGCGAATCGCCACCTGGGGGTGAGCGCGGTGGAAAGCAATCAAGCGCGGCGCCAGCCACGACTGCTGAATAACCGGCGTGGCCCGCAGCGTCACCGGCTGTTCAGAGGTGCTGCCAAACACTTCCAGGGTGCCTTCGCTAATACGCACAAAGGCATCGTGAATACTTGGCAACCACGCCTGCCCGGCGGGGGTGAGCGTCAAGCTGCGCGCATGGCGCACAAAGAGCTTCTGCCCACGCGGTCTTCCAGCAGCCTGACTCGCTGACTAATGGCCGCTTGAGTGACACCCAGCTCATTGCCGGCGGCAGTAAAACTCAAAGTGCGCGCCGCAGACTCAAATGCTTGCAGCCATAGGAGAGGCGGTAACTGACTCATGGAAAAGAGACCTATAAATAAAATGACACCTTAGGGGTCAGATTAATCGTTTGTCAATGCCTCGGCTACTCCCCATCCTAGATAGCACTTACGCAAATCCCTGATGTGTGCCTCTAAAACCGCTGCAGGCACTGCCACTTAGGGAGCGAATTGGAGTTCTCATGAACAACGCTTTACAAACCTCACCTCAGGATCACGCCCCCGAAATGGGCGAATTAACGCCTTATCACACAGGCCCGGCACTCACTCAAGCGATGCTGACTCAGCATGGCGTAGCGCTAACGTGGCAAGATGGTCAACAAACGACCCTGCCCCTGCGTTGGCTACGTGACCACTGCGCCTGCCCAGCCTGCCGACACCCGCAGACACGTGAACGACTCTACCTGCCCCTTGAAGCCATCTCCGAACCGCCCAGCGTTGCGCTACTGGATGGCCACTTGCACCTTAACTGGCGGGATGGTCATGTCAGTGCCTTTCATAGCGGCTGGCTCTATCAGCGTCGCCCAGAAGCCCCGCTCACCTCAGCCGTTCCCAAGGTCGCAGCGTGGGAAGACAACTTTGCTCCCGAACGCATTCGCCATAGCGACTTTTTTAACCCCTCAGGGCGAAAAAGCCTGGTTGACCGCCATGCTACGGGACGGGCTGGCATTGATGACCGATGGCCCGCTGGTGGAAGAGGAAGTGAGCCGTTTAGCCGAGCGTATTGGGCCCCAACGCGCTACCAACTTTGGCGCCCGCTTTGACGTGCGCTCCAAGCTAACCCCAATAACGCGGCCTATACTGCCGTGGGGTTACCGCTGCATATCGACCTGCCCAACTGGCGACAGCCGCCGGATATTCAGTTGCTCTACTGCCTGCAAAACGGCGCCAGCGGCAGCGAATCGCTGTTGCCGATGGTGCGCGGGTGGTCGAAGCCCTGCGCCAGCAAGACCCGGCAGCGCTGGCGATTCTTAGCGAAACGCCGATTGATTTTCGCTTTCAGGATGAAACCCACGATATCTCTATGCGGGCACCGGTGATCACCCTGGATAGCGCGGGTAACCTGGTCGAAATGCGCTTAAACAACTGGATTCGCGATGCCCTCCACCTGCCGGTAGAGCAGATGGATGCCTGGTACAGCGCCTACGCCCTGCTATGGAAGCTGTTTCACAGCGAAGCGCACCAGCTAGAGTTCACCCTTCTCCCAGGGCAGATGGTCGCTTTTGATAACCGCCGGGTACTCCACGGGCGGCGCGAATTTGATCCCAACAGCGGCGCACGCCATTTACAGGGCACCTATTTAGACCGCGATATGCTGGCTTCACGCCTCCGCGTGCTGGCCCGCAATGTCTAGCGTCATCCAATAATAACTGTTGAACGACAACACCTATCCAGACAAAAACCAAGCAAGGAGATCCTATGACACACCTCAAGCCTCTCGCCTCAGCCATTGCCCTCGCCACTACCGCGCTGTTTGCCTCGGCGGCTCATGCCGACGATCAAACCCTCGATTTCGGTGTACCCGCCTGGCCCGGCATTACGGTAAAAACGGCCATCGCCGAACAGCTTTTAAACCCACTCGGCTACGAAACCAGTACCCAGGAAATCGGCCTGCAGGTGATTTACCAGGGTATCGAGAGCGGCGATATCGACGCCTTCCTAGGGGCCTGGCTGCCCGCCCAGCGGGAGATGTTCGATCCCCGCAAGGAGTCGGGTGTACTGATTGACGTAGCGAATAACGTCGATGGTGCGCAAATGACCCTGGCAGTGCCCGAGTATCTGCATGAAAGTGGCATTCAGAGCTTTGCTGATTTAGACGAAAACCGTGACCAGTTCGACGGTAAAATTTATGGCTTTGGGGCAGGTTCCGCCGCCAGTGAGATTCTCCACAATGCCATTGATAACGACACTTGGGGCCTAGGTGACTGGCAGGTAGTCGATACCAGTGAAGTGGGCATGCTTTCCGCTGCACGTGATGCCATCTCCGGGAAGAACCGATTGTCTGGGTCGGCTGGACGCCCCACTGGATGAACCTTGATCTTCCCATGCGCTACCTGGAAGATCCCGAAAACCTATTTGGTGAGAACAACGGTGAAAGCGATGTGTTAACGCTACTGCGCAGTGGCTATGCTGAAGCCAACCCCAATGTGGTGACCTTCTTTGAGCAGTTTACCTTTTCGGCTGAAGAGCAGAGCTGGATGATTCAGGCGTATGGCCAGGAAGAGCAAGACCTTAATGATGTCGCCGAACAGTGGATCAACGACCACCCGGAACGCATTGAAGCCATGCTGGCAGACGTCACCACCGCTGACGGTGGCCCTGCCTGGCCGGTCATTGAAGCCCAGCTCGACAACTAACGCTTGGTGTAAACGCACCTTCATCCCATCGGACAGCTAGCGTATGCTAGCGCTTTTTTAACCGATGGGAGGGGGCATGTCGCGGACATTGAGCAAGGGCGTAGGCCTGCTGGTAGTGGTCGTGCTGCTGGGCGTCATGTGGCAGTTACTGCAGCGCTACGACCTACTCACCCAGGCACGGCTTAGCGAATTGATCGGCTACATTCGCCAGTGGCGTACCGCGCCCTGGATGTTTGCCGCGGTGATGACCACTTACGCCAGCGCCCTGCTGGTAATGTTTCCGCTTAGCCTACTGGTCGTCATAACAGGCTTACTGTTTGGCCCGATATGGGGGTTGGTGTACGCCACGTTAGGCACATTGACGTCGTCGGTTGTATCTTACTGGGTAGGCCACTGGTTAGGTCGAGAGGCGCTCATGCGCTATGGCGGGCGCCATCTACGCGGCCTCTCCGGCTATCTATCGAAGCGCGGCATTCGTACCATGACGGTGATCAACCTGCTGCCGCTAGCCCCGTTCACACTCACCAATATGCTGGCGGGCGCCTTTCACCTCAAGTTCCGCGACTATATGATCGGCTCCACCCTGGGTATCGTGCCTGGGCTGGCAGCGGTGATCCTATTGGGCAGCCAACTCGGCGCCCTTTTCACCGCGGCTTCAGCGAAAGAACTTATCCTAGCGGCTGTCGGACTCGCTGCCGGAATTGGGCTGTTAATAGGCCTTAAACGTTATGCCAGCCGTCGCCAAGCAGCAAAAAGCAGCCTCACCGTGAGGGTGAGTGATACTTGGCCAGCACCTCCGCGTAAAAGCTCGCCACTGTTGAGGCGAAATTGGCGATATCGAACTCCTCAGCAAAGTGGCTGGCCTGCTTGCCCAACTGCTGGCGCAGCTCAACGTTATCTTTTAACTCCACCACTTTCTGCCCCCAGGCCTGGCGATTTTGCGGTGTTTTGAAGCCGTTTACTCCCTGGCGAACCACGTCATCGATACCGCTGGAGCGCACCGCCACGACGGGCAACCCCGCCGACATCGCCTCAAGAATCACCATGCCCTGAGTTTCCGAGGTGGAGGCAAACACAAATATATCGCCTAGATGGTAATAAAGTGCCATGCGCTCCGGCGGCACCGCTCCAGCCAAGGTGACCTGCGAGGTCAGTTTCAAAGTATCGATTTGTTTTTGAATCGCCGCGCGATCCGGCCCATCACCAATCAGCAGCAGATGAACATCAGCGTGCCCCTGAGCCTTAAGCTCGGCGATGGCTTCCAGCATAAAGCCAATATTTTTCTCTGCTAATCCGCGAGACGCTGACCAATATTTTGCTGGCAGGGTCGACACCTAATTGCTCACGCAACGCTTCCAACGCACTCCCTTCAACCTGGGCAAACCGCGCAACATCTATGCCCGTAGGCTGCACCAGCGTGGGGGTTTTCACCCCTATCATGCGCAGATACTCCTCTGCGGAGTGGGTCGGCACAATCACCCCTTGGCAGCGGTTGGAAAAGCGCTTGATCAGGTAGTGCGAGATCAGGTTACGAAACAGCGCGCCGGGCAATGGCACAAAGTGGGCATAGTGCTCCAGGCGGGTGTGATAGGTGTAGATTACCGGCACCTTGAGCCGACGGCCCATAAACAGCCCCATGGAACCGAGCCAAAAGGGTGGTGGACGTGAATAAGATCAGGCTTGAACGCCCGCAGGCAGCGGCGGAAACGCGCGCTAAAGGGATTGGTTAACCGGAACTCGCCCTTCTGACCAAACGCCATCAGCGTGGGGATGCGTCTTATCGAACTGTCGTCCTGCCACGTTTCTCGGTAGCGCGGCACAAACAGTTGGATGGTGTGGCCTAGATCACATAAACCATTGCGCAGGCGATCCACCGACACCGATACCCCCGACACAAAGGGGGAAGTAGTTATTAGACACCATCGCTACGCGCAGAGATTTACCCAGGAAAGGGGTCGGGTCGATATCAAAATCGGGGTAGTAGTCGCGATCTTCAAAAATCAGCCGATGCAAGCGCATCGCGAGCAGCGCCAATACCCCACAATTAGCAAAAACCGCGTATAGCTAACGTAGAAAAATGCATACACCGTAGAAGCGACGCTACTCAGCATCCGCCACCAGCCAGGGCTATCCACATTCAAACGCACGGGGGCAATAGTGACACTCTCACCGTCGACATCGACGATGACGTAGTGATGAAAGCTACTGTCGGCATCGATCAGGATACCGCCCCACCGCCGGTGGTGACGTAATCCACCCCATTAACCGTCTGCTCAGAGAAAAGCGTCAGGTTGGCGGAGAACACGGTATCGACACCGTGCGCCTCCGCCAGCGCCATAATTCCATCAGCCAGGCGGGGGTCATTGAGGTAATTGTCCGCTTCAAACAGCGGCGCGTCGCTCACCACAGTGTGCAGCGGCAAACCAACAAACAAAAATTTATGTTGTGCTTCTGAGGCCGCAAGCTCCCGCTCCAACCAATCAAGCTGCCAGGAGGTGGAAGACTTCCCGGTGCCATCAAGGAAGATAAAGTGGCTATTGCCCGCGACAAAGGAGTAAAAATGGGGGCCAAAGTATTCGTAAAACAAGTAGCTACCAAAATCGCTATCTTCGTTTTCGCCGTAGGTGAGTAAGTAAGGGACATCGAGCGTCTCCAGGCTCTGGTAGATCGCTTGATAGCTCTCCTGTCGCCCACCATTCACGGCATTGCCCGCAGAAACCAGAAAGTCGATACCGCCCTGATTGATGAGCGGCACAATCTCATCCTGAAACACGTTTACCGAGTTATTGATATTGCCCACCACCGCAAAGCGGTAATCGGTTCGATCCCTCAGCACCTCGCGGATATCAGCCACTTCAAGGGTATGCACCGACTCAAATTTGGGCTCTGCGACATACAACCAAATTTGGTGAGCAATCAGCCCTACCACCAGGGCGAGATTAAGGTAAAGAACAGCCGCAACCAGCGCTGACGGGAAAGGCGAAAAAGGAGCGTCGAGGCATTTAAAAGCGCTTTTCAATAATAAACATGATGTAGCCGCCACGCTGGCGGTTTGAGCCTAAAAACGCCTTTACTATACAGCAACGCTGCCTAGAGTTGGCGGCCCAGGTTAGCGCGCCTCGCACCCGTTTAGCGTAGCCAGTAACCGCCGTGGCCCCGCTTGATTGCGGTGTTCTCCCAGCCATATGCCCTGCCAGGTACCTAAGGCCAGGCGTCCATCCCGCACCGCCAGGGTAGCTGTGTGCCCAGCAGGCTGGCGGCTACATGGGCGGGCATATCATCAGGCCCCTCCAGGGTGTGGCGGAAATAGGGTAAATCTTCGGGCACCAGTCGACTCAGAAACGCATCTAAATCGTGGCGCACATCCGGATCAGTGTTCTCATTGAGCGTTAACGAGGCAGAGGTATGCATCAGTTGCAAATGCAGCATGCCAATATGGCAGTCGTTTAAGCATGGCAGCGCGCGGGCTATATCATCCGTAATCAAATGAAAACCGCGCGCCACTTCGGGAAAATGGATCTCTTGTTGGAACCACATAAACACTCCTTTGTTTGCTGTTTAATAACGGCACGACATCACCAACGTGCTCTTCTTGTATGGCAAAATAGCGTCAGATAGTCCTTAAGATAGCCGATCCCCATGCTTTTTCGCCAAGGAGCGCGTTAATGAAAGCAGTGCTAGGAAGCAGTGTCATCACCATGGCCCTACTCACGGGGTGTACTGGCATCCCTGATGGCACCGAGCCCGTCACGGGCTTTGAGCTAGACCGCTACCTGGGCCAATGGTACGAAATAGCTCGCCTGGATCACTCCTTTGAACGCGGCCTTGATTGCGTTACCGCCACTTACAGCCTGCGCGATGAGGGCGGTGTGCGAGTGATCAACCGCGGTTACAACCTTGAGGAGCAAGCGTGGGATGAAGCCGAGGGCCGCGCCTACTTTATTGATGACGAAAACGTCGGGCGCCTGAAAGTGAGCTTTTTGGCCCCTTCTACGGCGGCTATAACGTCCTTGCGCTGGATGAGGGAGTACCAATGGGCGCTAGTGGCAGGCCCTAACCGTGACTACCTGTGGATCCTTTCGCGCACGCCGGAGATGGATAGCGCGGCAGAAAACCATCTGCGTCAGCGAGCAGCCGAGCTGGATTTCCCCACCGATGAATTGATCGACGTTATCCAGGGCGAGGAGTGCCCGAGCAGATAACGCCTTATCCCGCTGGCAGCGCCGAGACCCTACCGGTCATCTCTCGCTGAATATAATCGATAAAAGCGCGTAGCCGGGCGGGCACATGGCGGCGCTGCTCAAACACCGCGTAAAAATCCGCCCGCACGCCTTGCCAGCCAGGCAGCAGTTCAACTAATGCACCGCTGGCAAGGTGCTCGTTCACGTCCCACCAGGAGCGCAGCATGACACCGTGGCCATCCAAGGCTAAGCGGGTAATCACCTCTCCATCGTTGCTGGCTAATCGACCGCTGACCTTTATCGACTGCACCTTGCCAACGCCTTCTTGTGCAGGCTGATCGTTTTGTTCAAAGCGCCAAAGTGGAAAGTCACTGTCGTTCTCGCGAACCACCAAACAGGCGTGCTGCTGTAAATCTGCCGGTACTTGCAGAGGCGGCGCCAGGGCAATGTAGGCAGGCGACGCACAGAGCACCCGTCGATTGGCCAGAATACGCCGAGCGACCAAGCGCGATTCCGGCGGCTCGCCCACGCGAATACCAATATCAAAACCATGGTCGCTCAAATTGAGCGGAAAATTGGTCAACTCTAGCCACCCTTCCACTTCAGGGTGATCGGCACAAAAGCGCGATAGCAGTGGCGCGATATGACGACGGCCAAAGCCAAAGGTGGCGTTAACCCGCAAACGCCCGCTAAGTGCTTGGTCAGCCCCCTCACCCAGTGAGTTTTCCAGTTCACCCAGCTCATCTAAAATCAACGCGCCACGGGCCAGATAGCGCTCCCCCTCCGCCGTCAGCGTCAACCGCCGCGTGGTGCGGGCCGCCAGCTCTACCCCCAGGCGCGCTTCCAACTGTTTAAGCCGCTTGCTCACCGCAGAGAGCGACAGCCCCAGCTCACGAGCCGTCGCGGTAAGGCTACCTGCCCGCGCCAAGTGCTGAAAAAAGCCAAATCATCCAGATGCGCCATGCCTCTCCCCAGCTATTCTATACTTTCACGCAACAATAGATTGAATAGTAGCCTGATTATCTCCACCAAAATAGCCGCTACACTTTATTCACGACTCACGACTCACGACTCACGACTCACGACTCACGACTCACGACTCACGACTCACAAACATAGAAGCAACTAACAAGATAAGGAACCAGTATGACCCACCGTATCGCCATTATCGCCGGTGACGGCATCGGCACCGAAGTGATGCCCGAAGGCATTCGCGCCCTTGAGGCCACCGCCAAGCGGTTTAATATCGATCTCGAGTTCACCACTTTTGAGTTTGGTAGCTGCGACTACTATCTCGAACACGGCCAGATGTTGCCGGATGATTGGTTTGAGCAGTTAAAAGACTTCGATGCGCTATTTTACGGCGCGGTGGGCTGGCCGGATAAAGTGCCTGACCATATTTCCCTGTGGGGCTCGCTACTGCAATTCCGGCGCCGCTTTGATCAGTACATCAACCTGCGTCCCTGCAAGCTCATGCCGGGGATCAAAAGTCCGCTGGCGGGCCGAAAGCCAGGCGATATCGACTTTTACGTGGTGCGTGAGAACACCGAAGGCGAGTACTCAAGCGTTGGCGGCAAAATGTTTGAAGGCACCGACCGTGAGGTGGTGATTCAAGACACGGTCATGACCCGCACCGGGGTTGACCGGGTACTGAAAGTACGCCTTTGAGCTGGCCCAAACCCGCCCGCGTAAAAGCTTACCTCCGCGACCAAGTCCAACGGTATCTCTATCACCATGCCCTACTGGGATGAGCGAGTGATCGAAATGGCCAAGGGCTACCCTGAGATTGCGGTGGATAAATTTCATATCGATATTCTCACCGCCAACTTCGTTCTTCACCCGGATTGGTTTGATGTAGTGGTGGGCAGCAACCTGTTCGGCGATATTCTTTCTGATCTCGGCCCCGCCTGCACCGGTACCATTGGCATCGCCCCTTCCGCCAACATCAACCCGGAAGGCCACTTTCCCAGCCTGTTTGAACCCGTACACGGCAGCGCGCCGGATATCGCCGGTAAGGGCATCGCCAACCCGATCGGTCAGATCTGGTCAGGCGCCATGATGCTGGAGCACCTGGGCTATAAAGAAGCCGGTGATGCGATGGTCACAGCCATTGAGGAAGTATTAAGTGAAGGAGATACCACCGTACTTACCCGGGATGTGGGTGGCGAAGGCACCACCGCAAGCTTAGGCAAGGCGATTGCCAACGCTATTTCGCACTGACACACATAGGTCATAGCGATTGGCTGTCCGGTTGAGTCCAACCGGACAGCCAATGTATATTTTAATCACCTATGTTCTACATTTGTCCTGGGGGTGGAAGAAACGTCAGTTTCACTCCGCTCATAACAACATCAACAAACAACCATCAGGACAATGCTATGAAACTTGGACGCCGTCAGTTCCTTTCGGCATCGGCCGCCCTGGCCGCTGTTGGCACATCGCCCCAGCTTTTTGCTTTGCAGAGTTCACAAGGTTCCATCCCGGAACGCTACCCCATCGATGCCTGGAAAGTCGAAGATTCCCGCTTTAGTGATTACATGATTTTTAACAGTCCTCTAGAGCGCCACTGGAGTGGAGGTCTGTGGACAGAGGGGCCAGCATGGAACGCCATAGGTCGTTATGTCGTGTTCAGCGACATACCCCGTGCCAAGCAGATGCGCTGGGACGAATCCACTGGTGAAGTCAGCGTTTTGAGAGACAATGTCGGGTACTCTAACGGCAATACTTTCGACCACCAGGGTCGGCTAATTGCTTGCGAACACTACCCCTCACGCGTTTTGCGCTACGAGTGGGACGGCAGCACAACGGTGCTCGCCGAGCGCTATCAGGGCAAACCGCTCAATGCGCCAATGACGTGGTGGCACTACCCTCTGGAGGAGTGATTTTCACCGATCCAGGCTATGGAGCCCACTTCGATTACGAGGGCAAAAAAAGAGACTTGGAGCTAGAAACAGCCATCTA
Source organism: Vreelandella olivaria (assembly GCA_004295565.1). GTDB lineage: Bacteria > Pseudomonadota > Gammaproteobacteria > Pseudomonadales > Halomonadaceae > Vreelandella > Vreelandella olivaria. Next base: position 3,135,143 of record AP019416.1, read on the forward strand.
TTACGTCGATGACAGCCTGGATGAGCCCATCATGCTGACCGACGATATTTATAAGCCAAACGGTATTGTATTAACCCCGGATGGCGAGGGATTCTACGCCAGTGACAGTGCCCCACCCATTTCGACGAACCCGCGCGAATTATTCGCTGGTCGCTGGAGGAAGAGGGGCGCAGTGTCAGTGATCGGCAGGTTATTGTGACCAGCGAAGACACGATTTTCGACGGCATGGCCTGCGACGTGGATGGCAATATCTGGTCAAGTGCCAATGGTGGCGAAGGTATCGACGGAGTAGTGGTCTTTTCACCGGAAGGCACCCTGCTGGGCCGAGTATTGCTACCCGAAGTCTGCTCAAACGTGTGTTTTGCGGGCAAGGGCCGCAATCGGCTATTTATGACGGCCAGCCAATCCGTCTACACCATTTATACGGCAGCGCGAGGAGCGTAGTAAGGCGATAATCCCAGCCTCCCTATCCCAACCCAAAAAAGCCTCGCTGGCTATGTCCAGCGAGGCTTTTACCATGACTAACTCATATATGACTTGGCTAATGAGCTCATTAACTAGTCAGTTTAGCCGCCGTTTGCGCGACCAGCTCGCCCTGGAAGCGGGCAATTTTAAGCTCGCGCTCGTCGGGCTGACGCGAACCATCGCCACCGGCCAGCGTTGCGGCGCCGTATGGCGTGCCGCCGCTACCTTAGAAATATCAAACTGCTCTTCAAGGCCATAACCAATCGGCACAATGATCATGCCGTGGTGGGCGAGTGTGGTCCAGGTAGAGGTAATGGTCATTTCATCGCCCCCACCCGTACCGGTAGAGGTGAACACGCTGGTGACTTTGCCACGCAGTGCGCCATTCGCCCATAGACCACCGGTTTGATCCAGGAAAGTTCGCATTTGGCCGGCCATATTACCGAAGCGGGTCGGGGTGCCGAAGATAATTGCATCGTAATCGGCAAGCTCTTGAGGCGTCGCTTCCGGCGTGTCGTAATCCTGCTTACCGCCTGCATTCTTGAACGCTTCGTCAGGCATGGTTTCCGGCACGCGCTTAACGGTGACCTCTACGCCGCTTACCCCCTTTGCACCTTCTGCCACGGCCTTGGCCAGCGTATCGATATGACCATACATGGAATAATAGAGTACCAGTACCTTCGTCATTACTATCTCCTTCACTTAGACCTTCATTAATGAGTCGCGCATTGGGCCTCGCCCAAAAGGTAATACAAACAACATAGCGCACTTAAACGTAGAAAAAAGCGAATGTTTTCGTCCGTGGGCGTCGATTTCATCGACGCACGCCACCTGCACTTACGCCAACCACCACTAACTTTTGACGTGCCTACATCAAACGTATCCAAGGAGTCTGGAATGACGATTTTTGAAGCCCTGCGCAAGGATCACGACATTCAGCGCGACCTGCTCGCCCGCTTAGTTGAAACACATGGAGATAGCGACGAGCGCGATAACCTATACCAGCAGGTGCGTGCCGAATTGCACTATCACGCCGCCGCCGAAGAGCGAGCGCTTTATATCCCGATGATGTCCATCGACCTGACCCAGGAAAAAGCCCGCCATAGCGTTGCTGAACATCATGAAATTGATGAGCTTTTAGAACTGCTCGATGAAACTGACTACAGCGCAACTCATTGGCTCACCCACGCCAAACAGCTCCAGGATTTAGTCACCCATCATCTGGATGAAGAGGAGCAAGAGGTTTTTCCAATTGGCAGGCCGGGGCCTGCAAGATAAACAGAAAACGTCGCTCGCTGGGGAGTACCAAGAAGAGATGCAGCGTCAGCGTTCAGCGTAACTTGATGAACAAATTGAAAAACGCTCATGCACACCATGGGCGTTTTTTGTTGTTAGCGATTAAAGAGAGCTACTTGTCAGCTCATGATTACGCTTTTTCACGAATACGCTAGGCTTTTACACGCGAACGACCTGCGGGCTTGTGGCATACGCCCAGCATGGTAAACCTAGGCTCGCTTTTATACTGACAACGATACTCAAACAGTTAACTGAGGAGCGACAATGCTAGGCCAATGGCTCGACTGGTCGCTTGATGGGCAACTCCCACTACCAGCCAAGGCGTCTTCGCCAGCGGCACTTACCATTTGCATGCGCCTGGCATTTTGGAACTCTCTCCTAACACGGCTAGGAGGGCGCTCGCGCGTGCATCTTTTCAGCGGCCATCCACGGCAATGAGACTGCGCCGGTTGAATTAATAGGAGAGTGGTTAAGCGGCGTGGAAGCAGGCAGCATATCGCTCGGTGCGCCCGTGCTGGTGATTTTAGGCAATCTGCCCGCGCTTAAGGCGCAGCAGCGTTTTCTTACCACCAATTTGAACCGGCTATTTAGCCGTGAACTCACCGCCAAGGGCGAGGAACCAGATCGCGCCAGGGAATTAATGGCCGCGGTGGATGGTTTTATGCCCGCCATACCGGGCGACCCAAACTGCACTACGACCTACATACCGCCATTCGGGATAGCCGCTACCCCGTTTCGTCGTGGAACCCTTTGCCGAAACGTCCACCGCTGCCGAGCAGTGGGGCTGGTTAGCGGCGGCGGATATGCAGGCGGTGCTACATCAACACCAGCACAGTTGGACGTTCTCCCACTACAGCAAGCACTATCACGGCGCTCAGGCATTTACCTTTGAGCTAGGGCGGGTAGCGCCTTTTGGCCACAACGATATGGCATCATTGCAACCGATGCGCACACTACTCACCGCGCTGAGTGAAGGACATACGCCGCCGAATCAACCCACCACGCAAATGCAGTTTTTCCAGGTTCAACACGAGTTAATGCGTCACTCGGAGGAGTTTACACTCTGCTTTGCCGAGGACACGGCCAACTTCAGCTGCTTTGAGCCGGGTACACTGCTGGCCCAAGACGCTAAGGCGGGAGAATTCCGGGTAGGTGATACCCCCTTCATGTGGTGTTTCCCAATGCCCAGGTAGAAGTGGGCGCCCGCGCCGCGCTGTTGGTGGCGCCTATCGTTTAATCCCCCAAGCCGGAACGACTTTAACTAAGACAATAATAATGGTGAGGGCGATAAATGGGCTGTCGATGTCGTTTCGACTATCGTCGAGTGCATAATGTTATAAGGAAAGCGCGCATAATGCGCCCAGCCTGATAGAATCGCCCCTTTTTTCGCGCCAGCCGCATCAAACCAACTGTTGCTGCGGCAACTCTGTACTGGAGCCAATGATATGGCCGCTACGCCTACTCCCCCTTGAAGTGCGTAATATTAAAAAACGCTTTGGCGATACGGAAGTTCTGAAAGGTCTCACTGCAAGCCCAAAAGGGCGACGTGATTACCCTGATTGGTGCCTCTGGGTCGGGTAAAAGTACTTTTTGCGCTGCATGAACTTACTGGAACAGCCCGATGAAGGCGACCTCATTGTTCATGGCGAACCTATTCGCTTTAAAACCACGAAGCACGGCCGTGAACCCGCCGATTGGAAGCAGGTGGTACAGATGCGTGCCAAGCTCTCCATGGTGTTCCAGAGCTTTAACTTGTGGGCGCATATGACGCTGTTGGAAAACATCATCGAAGCGCCGATACATGTGCTGAAAAAACCTAAAAAAGAGGCCTTGGAACAGGCTCACGCCCTGCTCGATCGGGTGGGATTAACCGCCCGCGCCAACGCCTACCCTGCACAAATGTCAGGCGGCCAGCAGCAGCGCGGTGCGATCGCTCGTGCACTGGCGATGGATCCAGAAGTAATGCTGTTTGACGAGCCCACCTCTGCCCTTGACCCTGAACTGGTGGGTGATGTGTTGAAAGTCATGCACGGCCTCGCTGAAGAGGGCCGCACCATGGTGGTGGTGACGCACGAGATGGGATTTGCCCGGGATGTCTCCAGCCAAGTGATTTACCTTCACCAAGGTCTGGTGGAAGAAGCCGGCCCCCAGCGCAAGTGCTAGAAAACCCGCAATCACCGCGTCTGCAGCAGTTCCTGGCACCTAAATACTGATCCGCGAGGCTCACCATGATTGATTTGCAAGGTTATGATTACGGCTGATCGAGGGGGCAGGCGTCACCGTCCAATTAGCGGTGCTGTCGCTGATTTTAGCGATTATTTTGGGGCTACTGACTGCCAGTGCGAAAATGTCGCGCAACTGGTTGTTAAGACGCACGGCGACGGTTTACACCACACTGATTCGCGGTGTACCCGATCTTGTCCTGATGATGCTGCTGTTTTTTGGCGGCCAGATTGGCGTTAACGCCATCAGCGATATTCTCTATTACGATTACGGCATCGATATATACATTAATTTCAATGCCTTCGCGGCAGGCGTCATTACCATTGGGTTTATCTTCGGCGCTTATATGGGCGAGACCTTCAGGGGCGCCTTTATGGCGGTGGATAACGGCCAGATTGAAGCCGGTAAAGCCTATGGCATGAGCGATGGTCTGGTGTTTCGACGCATTCGCTTTCCACAAATGATGCGCCACGCGCTGCCGGGGTTGTCTAATAACTGGATGGTACTGCTCAAAACCACCGCACTGGTGTCGGTCATTGGCTTAACCGATATGGTGCGTGTGGCCGCGGAAGCCTCCCGGGCGACCCATGAGCCGTTTACCTTTTGCTCCCCGTCGCCGTAGCGTACCTGCTCATCGCCAGCGTATCTGAATGGATTTTCGCGCGCCTGCAGAAACATTACGACATCGGCTTTGGAGGTCAGTGATATGCTCGATATTTCCGCTTGGTTCAATGACCTTCTCGCTGGCAACACCATCTTCACCGCCAATACACTGGGGTACTACTGGGAAGGCCTGGTTACGACCACGCAACTGGTATTTTTATCGCTTGTGGCAGGGTTAATTCTTGCCGTGCCGCTGGCCATTATGCGCAGCTCCAAGCATAAATGGATTAGCCTGCCGGTTTATCTGTATACCTATGTGTTTCGTGGCACACCGCTGTTGATTCAGCTCTATATTATCTACTACGGCGTTGTCTTTGTTGACGGCATCCAAGAGAGTTTTTTGTGGCCAGTACTGCGTGAAGCCTTCTATCCAGCGCTGATTGCCTTCACGTTGAATACCGCCGCCTACACCACCGAGATTTTTCGCGGCGCCATCAAATCCACGGCTAAAGGCGAGATTGAAGCCGCCCGCGCCTATGGCATGTCGCAGAGCTTGATGATGCGCCGAATCATCTTACCCAGCGCCTTTCGTCGCGCCCTGCCCGCCTACGGCAATGAAGTCATCTTCATGCTTCATGCCAGCGCTATTGCCAGCGTGGTGACGCTGATGGATCTCACCGGTGCCGCTCGCTTTGTCTACGCCCGTTACTACGCGCCGTTCGAAGCGTTTCTGTTCGTGGCTGCGATTTATCTATGCTTAACCTTCGCGATTTTGTTCTTCTTCCGCTTTTTAGAGAAAAAGCTACTCGCACACCTACGGCCGCAAGATGCTTAATCATGGAAAACAGGTTGATGATGGAAAAACGGTGCAACCGTCAAACAAACGTTGGTTCACAAGCCAACGTCCCCTTTTCGTCAACGCCAACCTGGGTTAGTTTAATTGTCGGCTAACAACTATTTGTCGGTTAAAAACGGGCTCACTTTTCAGTGAACCCGCTTTCTACGGAGTAATAAGATGAAAAAGCTACTATCTCTATCGCTACTCGGCTTGGCAGTAGCCGCCGCTTCCTCGGCACAGGCGCGTGATTACGATAACGTGCGCATTGGCGTTGACGTTCCTTACGAGCCTATGGAGTTCCGCACCGCTGAAGGCGAACTCACCGGTTTTGACATCGACCTGGGTAACGAGCTGTGTGACCGTATGGGCGTTACCTGCGAGTGGGTCGAGCAGGAGTGGGATGGCATTATTCCCGGCCTAATGTCACGCAATTACGACGCCATCATGTCGTCCATGACCATTAACGACGAGCGTCGTGAGCAAGTGCTGTTCTCTGACCCCTACATCACTATGCCCTCTGCATGGTTTGCTGCCAGCGACCTGGGCATCAGCGAAGCCACTAAAGAGACGCTGGAAGGCATGACCATCGGCGTACAGCGCGGCACCCTGCAGGACAACTACGTCACCGATAATTTCAGTGACGTGGCCGAGATTAGCCGCTACTCCACCGCCGACGATATGGTGCTGGATATGGAAGCTGAGCGCCTGGACATCGTGTTCCTCGACTTCCCGATTGGCCAATCCACGCTGCTGGAAAGCGAAGAGGCTGAGTACGTGGTGGTTGGCGAACGCATCAGTGAGCCAAAAGAGTACTTCGGTGACGGCTTTGGCATCGCCTTCCGTCAGCGCGATGAAGCGCTCGCCGAGAAGTTCAACGAAGCCCTGGCTGAAGTGCAAGAAGACGGCACTTACGACGAAATCTATAACCGTTATTTTGGTGAAGCTGAGTAAGATTACACAGCAAGCCTTGATGTCCATTACCCCGGCAACTGCCGGGGTAATGTGCTTTAGAGCCAAGCTAATTAAGTGAACTAGGTAAAGCTACCTCTGTCTGTGTATCATTGCGCATATTCAACACGGAGGTTTTATGGCTCAACCAACAAGCCCACATGCAGGCACGCTCCCTCGCCCATCCTCCCATTGAATGGCTGGGGACAGTGGCTGGCGCTGATCACCATGACGGTGGATCACCTCACGCGCTATGTGCTGCCCGGCGACTGGGATTTAAGCTGGGCGGGGTCTTCCATTGGCCGTATCGCCTTTCCTCTGTTTGCTGCCATGGTGGCCTGGCACGGGCTGTTTAATACCCGTAATCCGTTGCGCTACTCGCGCCGAATTCTAATTATCGGCTTGGTTGCCCAACTCCCCTATATGATGATGCCGCGCTCATCAGACGCCTTTATTCTCAACGTCTGCTTTACCCTGGCCAGTGGTTTAGCCCTAGGCACACTAGTGCGCCAAGGCTGGCAGCACTACCAGCAGCAAACATTAGGTTTACCCTGGCTGTTAGCTGGCACGGCGGTAGGCGTTACGGTGTGGTACTTGCTCGGCTTTTGGGTCGAGTATGGTCACAACGGGCTGCTGCTGATTCCGCTGTTAATGTTCGCGATGCACGCCTTGAGCCAGGCAGAGAGCCACTTTCAGGCGCGCTTATGGGCAGGCTTAGCGGCCTTTCCAGTACTCTGGATAGCCGGGCAGATGAATGCCTCTGATATGGCCAAATCGTTTACCGTAGGCACGTGTGTCATCGTGCTCATACTTGCGGCAGGTGCAGCGCAGCGTATTCCCCGTTAGCTTGGTAATGCCGCGCCGTTTATGGCTGGCCTGGTACCCCGGCCATTTTGCATTAATCGCCTTATGGCTACTGCTCATCGGTCAGCTGGCTTAACCGTTCAGATCACTGCATCTTATCGCGCATCCAGGGCTGGTAGCGGCACAGCCGCGCCCGCCCTTCTGTTTTGCGCGATACATCGCAATATCCGCTTGTTTAAGCACTTCTTCGTGGTCACAGTCGGCGGTCGTAAAACAGGTGTAACCTATGCTGGGTGTTACTTCCGTATCGTGGCTTGCCAATCGGTAAGGCGGAGAGAGCACCTGCTGAACCTCATGCATATAACGCTCAGCGCGTGCTTCAAGGGTCGCCTCTGTTTCCTCTTCAAACATCGCGAGTAACACAAATTCATCACCGCTGAGACGAGCGGCCATATCTCCCTCACTCAGACAACGTTCAAGCCGATGTGCGACCTGCACCAATAGATCGTCCCCTGTAGCATGCCCCCAGGTATCGTTAATCAACTTAAAACGATCCAGGTCTAAAAACATCAGTAACCCAGGCTGCGTTTCGGTTTGCTTTTTTGCCGCAGAGCGCTTCCAACCGTTCGATAAATAGCCGCCGATTAGGCAAATCGGTTAGCGCGTCATAGTTGGCTTGGCGATAAATCATCTCTTCGTTGCGCTTACGCTCAGTAAAATCCTCAACGATGACCACGCCACCCACAATCTCATCATCAACGCTATGCACACCATTAAAGAAAGCCCGCACGGGTGTACCTTCTGCGCGGTTGGATACACAGGGCATCAGCAACGTGCCTTCGTAATACCCCGCCCCTTTATCCAGGGCGTTTTGAACAGCCGAAGCCACATCAGCATCCGCCCCTTCCACATACAAACGCCCTGTAACCTAGCTCGGTCGATGGAGAGTATTTCTAATAGCTTGTTATTGCAGTCGGTGACACGCCCTTTCCTGTCGAAGTGTAGGACGCCCAGCGGTGAGTGCTGAAAAATCGACAGGTAGCGATTTTCGCTCTCCACTAGCTGTGTTTCACGAGCGGCCATGGTCAAGCGCAATTCGATATTGTTATGAATCAAACGACCTAAACGATGGCTGGTAGCGATTAGTAATGACACAAAAACGCCCAACAAAATACCAATCATAGTGTGTGTTGGGGCGTCAGAAAATATAAATGATAGCTGGAGTGGAATCGCGATAGGCAGTATGAAGAAAAGCACCATCCACCATAGAGCAGACAGCATCGTCACACATCCCGCCGCCACACCAGATAGAACAATAGCTAAAGCTGCAGCCTGCTCAGGCCGTTCACCGTCAAACATTAGCAAGCCGCCCGCGCCCCACACGCATCCCGTCAGAAATACCGTAATGACAAACAAACGCAGCCAACGTGGGCGCTCTTGCTCAGCTGAAGAGGCGCGTAAAAGTAGACAGCTATTCTCAAACGTAACCCATAAACCAATAATATCGCGATAAGCCAGCCCAGTAGTACAACGACGCTCACCATTTCTTTCATAAGAAATGCTAATAAAATAGCGCCTAAGACACCCGCGAAAACGGGCTGCCAAACATTGCCATATAGCAAACGTACTTTTCGTTGCGCAGATGTTGTGAACGATTTTTCTCGTCGAATGAATCATCCATTTACAACCTTCCATTTGTTTTTGTGCAACATGTCGAAAAACTAAGAAAAAATAAGCAATTCGTATATAAAAGCGTCGAACTAGGTTAGGTGCAAAGAAGAGATTCGGATAACATAATGAGGTCAGAATAAAGAAAAGACTAACACTTAGCACTTCAAGAATTGTTAAATTTCATGAACTTCGAAAAACGCTAATTTCACTAACTATCTAAAATTAAATGCACCTCAGCTCTTGGAAGTTACTCCAATAGCTGGGTGCAGCTAAACGGACAGTTTTAGAAATTACTGCTTAATGGAAAAGCTTAAGGCTGGAGGCGGCGCCTCCGGTAGTAAGGCACTGCAGGCGTTCACTTTTTCCAGCAGTTCGGCATGGTTAGGTGCGAGGATATTCACGTGGGCGAGCTTGCGGCCAGCGCGCTCAGCTTTGTCATAGCGATGCAGATGTGTATTAGCAAGCGCCAAAATCGCTGCGTTGTCGCCTTCACGACCAATCACGTTAATCATGCAGGTAGGCGCAATCGCTTGGGTATCGCCTAAGGGTAAGCCCTGTATCGCCCGCAGGTGGTTTTCAAACTGGCTGGTCACTGCACCATCCATCGTCCAGTGGCCGGAGTTATGAACGCGGGGGCCATTTCGTTGGCCAGCAGGCTACCATCACGAGTTTGAAACAACTCTAGCGCCAGCACACCCACGTAATCCAGCTCATCCAACAGCGCGCGAATATAGCCATCAGCGGTCTGCTGAACGCTGGCATCCAGGTCAGGCAGCGGTGCCACGGAGTAGCGGAGGATGCCATCCACATGCTGGTTTTCAGCCATGGGGTAGAACACTACTTCACCATCGCGCCCCCGCACGGCAATCATCGAGACTTCCCGCACGAAGTCGACGAATGCTTCAACCACCAACTGTGAATGACCGATAGCGTTCCACGCCTCGAAGGCCTGCTCTGGCTGCTTTAATACCGCCTGCCCCTTGCCGTCGTAACCTTCAGTGACCGACTTAGCCACCACCGGGCAACCCAATTCACGGGCGGCCGCTTCGAGCTGCTCGGCGCTCTCTACCACCCGATAGGCAGGTGTGGGGATGCCTAAACGATCGAACAGCGTCTTCTCCTCGACCCGGTTCTGGCACACTTCAATGGCGCGACTGCTGGGGTAAACCGGCTTGTGCTCCTCAATCTCGCGCACCAGTTGAACGGGCAGGTGTTCGAACTCGTAAGTCACCACATCAACCTTGGCCAAAAACTCAGCCAAGTACTGGTTGCCAGGATCGACAATCACCTCACCGATGCCTGCACTGGGGTGACCGGTGGTATCCAGAAAGGTAAAACGATTCCCCAGCGGATAACCTGCCAGCGCTAACATACGCCCCAATTGGCCTGCGCCAAGTACGCCGATGTTTTTGCAACGTCGGTTTTGACAACGGCGCTCTTTGCAATACCAGAGTTCATGGACAGGCTCCTTATTCCGCTTCCGGCTCGGGGCGCGGGTCAGGGTTGTCGAGGACTTTCTGCGTCTGCTCTGCACGAAACGCTTCTACCGCACTTCTCACGGTCTCATCTTGCAGACCAACAATCTGCGCTGCTAACAAACCAGCGTTAGTCGCGCCCGCTTTGCCAATCGCCAGGGTGCCTACCGCAATGCCGCCGGGCATCTGGGCAATGGAGAGCAGCGAATCCAAACCTTTTAGCGCTTTCGACTCAACAGGCACGCCCAGCACGGGTAGCGGCGTCTGCGAGGCCACCATGCCCGGCAAGTGGGCTGCACCGCCCGCGCCCGCCACAATTACCTGCAAGCCGCGCTCGGCCGCACTCTTGGCATAATCGAACAGCAGGTCAGGCGTGCGGTGCGCCGAGACCACACGGGTTTCATAAGCCACGCCCAAACGCTCCAGCATGGAGACAGCATGCTCCATAACCGGCCAATCAGACTTGGATCCCATGATCACGCCCACCTTGGGTGCGCTGTTCGACGACATGCAAAACTCCTCGGCCCAACGGCCTAAAAAAAGCGAAACCGAATGAAAAAACAGCGTGCGCTGCATCAGGCACACATCAAAATTGGAAGGCGGATAGTCTACCAGAGCCACGGCGTTTGCGGGCTTTGTCGAGGTCGTGAAATTTTCATCAAAATAGGCATTGAAATACGCACCGGTTGGCGGCATTGTGTGATTGTCATTTCAGACTGATGGAGCCACATGAGCACGGCACGCGCAACTGCCACTGCGGAACAGCTTGATCCTCCGCGAAGCAGCCCTGACCTCGACGTCAGGGAACTTGAAAAAACGTACGCGATTAATGCGTATTATCACGCGTCTGATCGCCGTATCAGACCTAGGAAGCCGAGAGATTGCCCGCCGGGCAGGGCTTCCGGTTCAGAAAAATTAGCGACCTGCTCGCCGGAAGGCTTGAGCACCTGGGGGTAGATGAACTTCACGCCCTACGTCGCACCTTAGAGCTGGAGGCGCCATAGCCAAAAACCAATCAACGCCTCGCTTAAGCGAGGCGTTTTATATTCTCGATAGCCGTTAATCTTCGCGCTGCTCTAACGCCTCTGCAGCCTGAATAGCCTCCTTTTTGGAGGTATGTTCGGAAACGACAACTTCGTTTTCGGGCACTGTCTCATCAATTACCAGCCACCCTGTGACAGTCTCGTTTAGATCGTCGGCATCAATAACGGGGTCAATACGGGCTTGTCTAGACATTACAGACTCCTTGTCAATTTCTCAGTAAAGCGATGTAGTTGGTTAAAACTGCATATTACTGGGCTCTTCCATTACTTCTTCCCCAGCTGGGGGACGGTTAAGTTCATTACAGGCACACCCTTCATGAATACACTCCCTTCCAGCAGGGTGGCCAGCGGCACATGCCGTACAGCAATAGGTGCGCCCTTCACTGATAGCCGCATGCTCGCTGGAAACCTGATGTTCACAGCCGATACAAGCACACACTCCCATGTCAGTCATAATGACGTCTCCCAAGTTTGCCATTAATTGCACCTTTACCAGCGTAGAAGATAACCACTGAGTAGGTAAAACTTGAGACGCACGCGATACAAGCGTTAGGTTATTAACCATCATGCCTGCAGTTTGAAGCATCGACGTCTACTGAAGAGGAATAAATACCCCTGCAACCGCCAATAGGGCCACCACTACCCAAGCGGGCAGCTTCCAAACGGTTAATAGCAAGAAACCGGTGAGCGCCAGGGCAAACTCTTCTGCACCAATGATCGCGCTTGTCCACACCGGCTGATAGAGCGCTGCACCTAAAATGCCCACCACTGCGGCATTGGCACCGCGCATCAGTGCCTGGGCGCTTTCCCACTGACGGAATTGATTCCAAAACGGCAGTACGCCCACTAACAGCAAAAAGCCAGGAATAAAGATCGCCAGCAGTGCCAGCAAGGCACCGGCGAGAGCATTTATACCGGGCAGCAGCGCGCCTAAATAAGCCGCAAAGGTAAATAGCGGCCCTGGCACCGCCTGGGCGGCTCCGTAACCAGCCAAAAATTCATCCGGCGTCACCCAGCCCGACTGCACCACTTCCGCTTCCAACAGCGGCAGCACCACGTGACCGCCGCCAAACACTAATGCACCTGAACGATAAAACGCATCGGCGATCTCCAGCCAAGCCGCCATACCCGCCAACAATGGCAACAAAATCAACAGCCCTGCGAATCCTCCCAGCGCCACTATGCCCACCTTCCGCGTGACAGGAAAATGCAGCGACTCACTTGCTGTGACAGCAGCACTATCGCGGCACAGCGCTAGCCCGGCTAAGCCCCCAGCACAATCGCCGAAACCTGGCCCAGCGGGCCGCTGACTAACACCACCGTAAATATCGCCACAAGTGCGATTCCCGTGCGGGTTTTATCCGGGCAGAGGTTACGCGCCATGCCCCACACCGCGTGGGCTACTATCGCCACCGCCACCACTTTTAAGCCATGGATAATGCCACTGGCAATGGGGCCATCCAACACCGCCGCGCCAAACGCAAACAGCACCAGGATGATCGCTGAGGGCAGCGTAAACGCCAGCCACGCCATGGCAGCTCCCCAAGGCCCCGCACGCAGTAAGCCCAGGGCAAAGCCCACCTGGCTACTGGCTGGCCCCGGCAAGAACTGACACAGCGCCACTAGATCAGCGTAGGCCTGCTCAGAGAGCCACTGCCGACGCTCGACAAAGGCCGTGCGAAAATACCCCAGATGCGCCACCGGGCCACCAAAGGAAGTTAAGCCGAGCGCTAAGAATGCCCAAAACACCTCACCTATGCGCCCGCGTGCCTGCGTTTGCTCCACCATTTTGGCCACCTGTTTGTTATCCCAATAAAAAAGCGCAAGGCTTTTATACTAAGCCCTGCGCTTTAAGTCTTTATGACAGCGTGTTTATAAGAATACGCTCGTCACGGCAATACGTTTATTCCTGGTCAGTCACCGCACCGGTACTGGCCGAGCTAACTCAGACGCGCATATTTGGCCAGCACACCGCGGGTGTAGCGGGGTTCAGGCTGCTGCCAGGCAGCGCGACGGCGCATCAGCTCTTCATCGGAGAGATCCACGTCGATGGTATCTGCTTCCGCATCGATGGTGATGGTATCGCCATCCTCCACCAGCGCCAGCGGGCCGCCGTCGAAGGCTTCCGGCGACACATGGCCGACCACAAAACCGTGGCTGCCACCGGAGAAGCGCCCATCGGTAATCAGCGCCACGTCGTTACCCAAACCACGGCCCATAATCGCGGATGTAGGTGTCAGCATTTCGCGCATACCGGGACCGCCTTTGGGCCCTTCATAGCGAATCACCACCACATCGCCAGCAACGACGGTGCCATCATTAATACGCGCTTGAGCTTCTTCTTCCGAACCGAACACCCGTGCCGAGCCAGAGAAGCGCGTGCCCTCTTTGCCGGTAATCTTCGCAACCGCCCCTTCCGGAGCAAGGTTGCCATAGAGCATGCGCAGATGGCTTTCGGTTTTAATCGGATTACCGAGCGGTGCAATAATTGGCGGCTCGGCAGGATAAGGCGCGACCTCGGCCAGGTTCTCTTCCAGCGTTTTACCAGTGACGGTCAAACAGTTGCCGTTGAGAAGACCCGCGTCCAGCAGGATCTTCATCAGCGGCTGAATACCGCCAATTGCCACCAGTTCGCTCATCATATAGTGGCCGCTGGGGCTGGGTCAGCGAGTACCGGCACACGCTTACCAATCTCGGTGAAATCGGCCAGCGACAGCTCAACGCCGATGGTGCGCGCCATGGCGATCAGATGGAGCACCGCATTGGTAGAGCCGCCCAGAGCAATCACCACGGTAATCGCGTTCTCAAACGCTTCCCGGGTCATAATATCGGAAGGCTTGATATCGTCGGCCAGCAGCGCCAGCACTGCCTCGCCCGCGGCTTTACAGTCGTCGCGCTTCTCTTGGGAGATGGCATTTTGCGCCGAGCTGCCCGGCAGGCTCATGCCCAACGCTTCAATTGCCGACGCCATGGTGTTGGCGGTATACATGCCACCACAAGAGCCGGGGCCAGGAATCGCCGTCTCTTCAATATTTTTAAGCTCGATGAGGTCGATATCACCACGGGAGTGAGCGCCCATCGCCTCAAAAACCGAGACGATATCGGTATGCCCTTTGCCAGGCATAATGGTGCCGCCGTAAACAAACACGCTGGGGCGGTTTAAGCGCGCCAGCCCCATCAGGCAGCCTGGCATGTTCTTATCGCACCCGCCAATGGCGACAAGGCCATCAAAGCCTTCACAGCCCGCCACAGTTTCGATGGAGTCGGCGATCACTTCCCGGGACACCAGCGAATACTTCATTCCCTCGGTGCCATTGGCAATACCATCGGAAATGGTGATGGTATTGAAAATCACACCCTTACCACCGCCTGCATCGGCGCCATCGCGGGCGAACTCGGCCAGTTCATTAATATGGCTATTGCAGGGCGTCACCATGCTCCAGGTAGAGGCAATCCCCACCTGAGGCTTTTTGAAATCTTCGTCGTTAAAGCCCACGGCGCGCAGCATAGCGCGGCTGGCGGCTTTGCCTGGGCCATCGACCACTTGGGAAGAGTGGCGGCGGGAATTGTTTTCAGGCTCGTTCATGGGGATCTCTCTTAGCGTTGTCCACGGTATCCGCATAGCTTGGCGATATTATCCTCATCCCGCAAGATGATTAACTGCTGACACCATGGCGTTCTCCCCATCGTTTCTTTGCTTTTGATTAGGCGTCAACCAAAGTTGACACTCGTAGAACTGCCAACTATAGTTATCAATATGGTCGAGTTGATTAAAACCGATGTTTTCGATAGATGGCTACGAGAGCTTCGCGATATCCGTGCCCGCGCCAAGGTTGAAGCCCGCATCCGACGTTTGAGTCTGGGCAACCCTGGAGATGTGAAGCCGGTCGGTAAAGGCGTTTCTGAACTGCGAATTCCTTATGGGCCAGGCTACCGCGTCTATTATATTACCAAGGGGCCAGTAATCGTGGTTCTGCTGTGCGGTGGTGATAAAGCCACCCAATCCCACGATATCGAACTAGCCAAAGCCATTGCCGCGCAATGGAAGGAGTAACCATGACCGTTCCTAATGTCACTTTCAGCCACTACGATACTGCTGATTATCTTCAAACTGAGGAAGATATTGCGGCCTATCTTGAGGCAGTAATGGAAGAAAATGATCCTGCTCTTCTTGCCGCCGCACTTGGTGATATCGCCCGTGCCCGCAACATGAGCCAACTCGCCAAAGACGTAGGCATGAGCCGTGAAGGGCTCTATAAAGCCCTGTCCGGGGAAGGCAATCCAGCATTTTCGACCATCAGCAAGGTCGCTAATTCCTTGGGGATGCGCCTATCTATTAAACCGCTATCGCGGCCAGAAGCGGGCAGCTAGGACGGCCTAGCGAGCATCGCGGAAAACGATTAACTTATGATACCTAGCTCTACAACATGACCTCTGTCTTAAAAGAAGATCAAAATAAAACAATTACTGCCAGGAGCGCGCGTTGTGGGGCAAATCACCTTTCGGATCATAGACCTCTAGGCTATCGTTTTCTGTTAACGTTTCGGTATAGAGGACGAGATTAGTACCTGAAGCATGTGCCAAAGATGGAAACAGTATTCCTTTAGCACCTTGCTCCAACGCCATATCGCCTAATAGCCAGCTAGGCGGCTCAATGCGCTGATTAAACCAATACTTACGCCAGTCACAGTTGAGCTCTTGCCACAGGCTGTCCCATTTTGAGTTATAGCCTGATCGAAAATCGACAATATTAGTTACGCTGACCGTATAGCTGACAATCAGCCCAGGCGGCATCAATGCAGAAAGCTGCTTGTATTCCGCTAACGCTGTTTGTTCCTCAAGCGAAAGATATAATGCATCTACACCAACACGGTTCAGTCGACCGCCATGCTCTCTCGCACCGGCCCCACTGGTAGGGAGAAAACGCCCAGCGCGGAACATGTACACGGTATGCCTGAGCTTTCAGCTCCGGCAGCACTATCATCCCACCACACCTGCTTGCAGCGACTGAACATAGCGCAATAGGTCTACTGCGCGCCCTTCACTTACGAGTTGCTCGGGTGTTTTATAGTCAAATGCACTAAGCGGCTCATTGCGAAACCAAAACAGGGCGTCATGGAAGTCACCATTAATATCCGCCGCGGCGCCGAGCACACGGAGTGCATCCCGCAGATAACGTTGGAGTTTTTCTGCCCCCTGGGCACGTGAGATCGTCGTACGATGAACGTGCGCTTGACTAGCAAGCGTTTGAATATCGATGCTCAATGCACTGGCAAACAACTTCGGGTTAATCAGTGGGTGGCGATCTTCACGAGCAGCGCCTTTCAAGTCAGCCAAAAACCGCTCGAACGAATCAGGCACCAGATACCCGGAAGGCTCATTAAGTGATTCTTTTACATTGCCCATTGCCATCGGCAACCTCCTGCTACGCCTATACAACCAATATACAACTTATATGCATCACATATTCATCATAGCAGCTCTCAAACAGGACGCTAGGGTTTCAAGCTTCAGAACTAAACTTATGGCACCATACACTTAGTCGCCCCGCCACCGCCGTGAGGCACCATTCATTAAGGAACATCGTGCATGCCTGCAAACTCGCTGCTTTCACAAACGCCGCTAACGCCGGGCTTTATGGTAGTGCACGCCAATCGCCTGGAAGATTTGCGCGGTTTGGCGGTGGAGTGGATGCGACTCCATCCGCTCGGCCCGCTGGAGAATGAAACCATTCTGGTGCAGAGCAACGGCATCGGGCAGTGGCTGAAGCTGGCGCTGGCAGAAGATCCGGCCCAAGGCGGCGCAGGCATAGCGGCGGCATTGAACGTCACACTGCCCGCGCGCTTTCTATGGCAGGCCTACCGCACGGTGCTAACTCAGCTGACCCATGACGAGCAGGCGGTGCCCGAAACCTCGCCTTTTGATAAGTCACGGTTGATATGGCGCTTATTGCGCCTGCTGCCCAGCCTTGCGGAGCAGGAAGCTTTGCCCCGCTGGCACGCTTTTTTAGAAGTGGATCGCGACCAGCGCAAGCACTACCAACTGGCCGAGCGGCTGGCGGATCTATTCGACCAGTATCAGGTGTATCGTGCCGACTGGCTGGACGCCTGGGCCAAGGGCAACGACGTGCTGATCACCGCCCGAGGCGAGGCCCGCCCGCTGGAAGTGCACCAACTATGGCAGCCAGAGCTGTGGCGCGCACTGCGCGACGATGTGGCTAAAAACCTAGGCGAGGCAGGCCTTAACAGCAGCCGTGCCCAGGTGCACAGCCGTTTCCTGGAAGCCGCCATTCAGCTTGAGGGCCAAGCGTGCCCACACGGCCTGCCCCGGCGACTGATTATTTTCGGCATCTCATCGCTGCCGCAACAGACATTAGAAGCCTTGGCGGCGCTGTCGCGCTGCTGCCAAATCGTGCTCTGCGTGCACAACCCCTGCCAGTTCTACTGGGCGGATATCATCGAGCACAAAGACCTGCTGCGCGCCAGCCGCTACCGCCAGCAGCGCAAGGCAGGCATGCCCGACGCTTTGGATGTATTGGGCACCGGGGATGCCGACGATGCCCTGCACCTTCACGCCCAACCGCTGCTGGCCGCCTGGGGTAAACAGGGGCGCGACTACCTGCGCCTGCTCGATGAACACGACGACGCGGGCAACTACCAAACCCTATTCGAGCAGCAGGCGCTGCGCATTGATATGTTCGAGCCCTTTAGCGGCGAAGAGCGCAACTGCCTGCTCAGCCAGCTACAGGACGATATCCGCGAGCTGCGCCCAGTAGCGGAAACCCAAACCCACTGGCCCGCGCTAGACCCGGCCAGCGACGCTTCCATCGTGTTTCATATTGCCCACGGCCCCCAGCGGGAAGTGGAGATTCTTCACGACCAGTTGCTCGCAGCCTTCAGCGCCGACCCGGATTTGCGCCCGCGGGATATCATCGTCATGGTGCCGGATATTGACCGCTACGCGCCGCACATAGAAGCCGTGTTCGGCCAGTACCGCTCCGCTTTCGGTAGCTATAACGCAAAACCCGACGACCCACGCTACATTCCCTACACCCTTTCGGATCAGGCCAGCCGCCACCGGCTGCCGCTGATGATTGCGCTGGAAAAACTGCTGCGTCTGCCGGAGCTGCGCCTTTCGGTGAGCGACCTGTTAGACCTGCTGGAAGTCCCCGCGCTGCGCACCCGTTTTGGCATCGACGAGCACGACTTGCCCACCCTGAGCCGCTGGATCGAGGGCGCGGGCATTCGCTGGGGACTCAATGCCGAGCAGCGCACCCGTCTGGATCTACCCGAGGGCCTCACCCAGAACACCTGGGCCTTTGGCCTACGCCGCTTGCTGCTGGGGTATACGGTAGGCAGTGCCGACGCTTGGCAAGGCATCGAGCCGTTTGATGATATTGGAGGACTGGAAGCCTCACTGGCAGGCCCGCTGGCGAACCTATTGGAAAAGCTGGAAAGCACCTGGGAAACCTTCTGCCAGCCCATCGATGCTGCCACCTGGGTGGCCCGGCTGCGGGAACTGCTGGAAACCTACTTCTTGACCGACGACGCTCAAGAAAGCGTGATGCTTACCAAGTTGGAAACCGCGCTACAGCAACTGCTGGACAGTACCGAAGAGGCCGAGCTTTTTGACCCCATGCCACTCTCCATGGTGCGTGAACACTGGCTGGGGCAAATTGACGAGCACAGCCTCTCCCAACGGTTTCTTGCCGGGGCGGTCAACTTCGCTACCCTGATGCCGATGCGGGCGATCCCCTTCAAGCATGTGTGCCTGCTGGGCATGAACGACGGCGAGTATCCGCGTTCCCAGCCGCCGCTGGACTTCGACCTAATGGGCAGTGACTACCGCCCCGGCGACCGCTCCCGCCGCGAAGATGACCGCTACCTGTTTCTGGAAGCGCTGCTCTCCGCCCGCCAGCAGCTCTACATTAGCTGGGTGGGGCGCAGCCAGATCGACAACAACCCGCTGCCACCCTCGGTGCTGGTTGGCCAACTGCGCGACCATCTTGAAGCGGGTTGGCGAACACAGAGCGGCGAGCCGCTGCTGGAAGCCCTGACCACCGAGCACCCGCTGCAGCCGTTTAGCCGCCGCTACTTTACCGAACAAGCCCACGACTCCTCCGCTCAGGCACGGCTGTTTACCTATGCTCATGAGTGGCACGCCCTGCACGCACCACGTAGCGAAAACACCCAAGGCTCAAAAGCACCTGAGCTTAAGGCGGACAGCGAGCAGCAGAGCACGCTAACTCTGAACCAGCTGGGCAACTTTCTACGCGAACCGGCCAAAGCGTTTTTCAATAACCGACTAGGGGTCTACTTCGAGCAAGAAGAACTCACTCAACTGGATGTGGAGCCCTTCACCCTGGACGGGCTACAGAACTGGCAACTACAGGATCAGCTAATCGCCGCCCAGCGCCACGCCGTGGATAACGGCCAGCCGCGTATCGAAGCACTGCATGCGGCACTGGAACGCTTTAAAGGCCAGGGTGTATTGGCAGTGGGCGCCTTTGGTGAGCGGATGCGCGAAGCACTCGCAGAGCCGATGGAGGCGCTGTTTGGCGCTTACGAAGAAGCACTGCAAGAGTGGCCCCACGCGGTAGCCGCACCACAGGCGGTGCATGTAGTTGAAACAGCGGAAGGGAAGGTAACACTGGAAGACTGGCTGGGAGAGCTTCGCCAGGATGACGCGGGCAACCGCTGCCGCCTGCTGCTGCTCAGCAGTAGCCTGGTCAGCCAAGGGCGCGGCCGTGGTCAGTACCGCTGGCAGCACCTGCTCCGCCCCTGGGTCGCCCACTTGGCGGGCAATATTGAGCAGCCAATGACCACCCAGCTACTCTCAAAAGCGGGCCATGTACGGCTGGAACCGCTAGACGCCGAGAATGCACACTACCAGTTACAAGCCATGCTCAACGCCTGGTGTGACGGCATGCAGACCCCGCTACCGCTGGCCCCCCAAGCCGCTTTCGCTTGGCTGGCTAAGCTTGGCACGCCTGACAGTGAAACCGACAGCGACGCCTACGCCGCCGCCGAAACTGCCTACGAAGGTGGCCGCTTCCAAACCGGCGAAGTTGCCCAAAGCGCCTACCTTGCCCACCAATGGCCGAGCTTCGAAAAGCTATTCAACGAGCGTGCCCTTGGACATAGTTTCGCCACGCTGACCGAGGCGCTCTACGCGCCGTTGCACAGGTCGGTCAAGGGATGACTAAACGTTGCCGGGCTGGGGCCTAAACGATCAGCGAATGCAACGAGCCTCAGGCTAAATACTATTCCCATTCAGCGACAAAATCCGCTTTGCCAGCGAAATCATTTCCGGGTCGCCGGTGTTCTTTTCCGCCACGTCTGAAAGCTTGATCACCGGCAGCCAGCCCTGCCCTTCGGGGCGCGCCTCGACCATCTTGATCACCATGTTCATGGGTTCGGCGCCCACATCGTTAGTGAAGTTAGTGCCGATACCGAACGCCATGCCGATGCGATCCTGGCAAAAGCCTGGATCCGCTCGACCTTCTCCGGTGTTAGCGCGTCAGAAAAGATAATCGTCTTGCTCAGCGGGTTAATCCCCAAGCGCTCGTAGTGCTCTATGGTCTGGGAGGCAAACTCGATAGGGTCGCCGCTATCATGGCGAACGCCATCGAACAGTTTGGCAAACTTCTTATCGAAGCTGTCGTAAAACGCCTTAGAGGTAAAGGTATCCGTTAAGGCGATCCCTAGATCCCCCGGTACACATCCACCCAATGCTCCAGGGCCAGACTATTGGCCATTTTGAAACCGAAGCGAGCACCGTGGAACATAAACCACTCGTGGGCGTGGGTGCCGATCGGCTTGACGCCGTGTCGCATGGCCATCAACACATTGCTGGTGCCGCTAAACGCCTCGCCGCCGTGGTGGCTAAGCGCACCGACCACCCGGTCGTGAACGTCAGAAGAAAAGCGACGACGGGTACCAAACTCAGCAATTTTCAGCCCCAAGCGGCGATAGAGCTCGATCTTCTCCTGGGCACGCTGCTCAATCTTCGCATCGGCGTCAGGTGTGATCGTTACGCCACGCAGCCGATACCACAGCTCGCTGATCAACGCCATCAGCGGCACTTCCCACAGAATAGTGCGGTACCAGGGCCCTTCGATAATCACCGAAAGGTCACTGCCCTGCTGCTCGATGATCACTTCGCTAGGGTTGTAATGAAACCCTGCAAGGAAATCGAGATACGTTGGGTCGAGATAAGGGCAGGTTATTTCGAGATAGCGCTTCTCCTCATCGCTCAAGCGCAGCGACGCCATCTTATCGACCTCGCGGCGTAGCTCTGCACCGAAGCCTTCAGGAAAAGCATGCTCGCCACGATTGATAAAGGCGTAGCGCGCATGGGCATAAGGAAAGCGTTTGATCACGGCGTTCTGCATCGTGATCTTGTAAAAGTCATTATCCAGCAGCGATGTCAGCATGAGATCCCATCGTTAGAGTGAACCGAAGCCGCCGGTAGCGTAAACTAAAATGCACCTAAAGTGGCTCGGCAATAAGATTATCAGGTGGCGGGGCTGTCATACAGTTAAGGAGCTGACTTCATGCGTATTACCCAAACTCATCGCGCGATCATTCTCTCCGGGGTGGAAGAGTACATTGATGCTGATGTGGAAGTTCTTGTCTTCGGTTCACGACTTGATGATACCAAGCGAGGAGGCAGTGTTGATCTATTGCTGACCTCCAAGACAGAGATCTCCGAGCTTTCTTGCGACGAACTAAAAGGCATATTAGAAGAGTATCTTAAGCTGCCGGTTAACATTGTCACCTATGATCCGTCAGATGAACCAAGCCCGCTCCAGGCGAAAGCCTTAGCTGAAGCTCTGCCTATTGATTAGAAGGATACGTCATGAGCCAGCCCGCACCTCTCAATCCACTAAGCCTCCCGCTTCACGGCAGCCGACTGATAGAGGCCAGCGCTGGCACCGGCAAAACCTTCACCATCGCCCTGCTCTACGTGCGGCTAGTACTCGGTGGCCACAGCGTTGACGACGACACCGCGTTTATCCGCCCGCTCACGCCGCCGGAAATTCTGGTCGTCACCTTCACCAACGCCGCCACCCAAGAGCTACGAGAGCGGATCCGTAACCGGTTGGTGGAAGCGGCGGAAGTTTTTCGAGCTGAGGATGTGAAGAAGGGGCGCCGGGGGCAAGGCGTAGTGGAGGTCATTCAACAGGGATGTTGAATGTAGCGCCCACGGATGGGTTCACAGCGCCTCCACGTAGGCTTACCGCCGGGGAAGCCCCGGTTGCACTAGATCCGTTGCTACTAGAACTCCGCGACCAATACGACCCCGCCACCTGGCCCGCCTGCTCGCGGCGCCTGGCGCTGGCCGCCGAATGGATGGATGAAGCCGCGGTTTCCACCATCCATAGCTGGTGCTACCGCATGCTGCGTGAACACGCCTTCGATAGCGGCAGCCTGTTCTCGCTCAATTTAGAGAACGACCAGCGCGAACTGGAACAGGAAGTGGTGCGCGACTACTGGCGCAGCTTCTACTACCCGCTGGACAGCGACGCCCTCGACATCGTCACCCGCTACTGGAAATCACCAGACGACCTGCACGCCCCGCTGCAACGGCTACTGCCCGAAAGCGAAGCGCTGGGCGACGAAAAGCCCGAGCCCAACGAGACCCTGGCTGCCACTCAGGCCGAACGCGCCGCCCAGCTCAGCGAACTCAAAGCCCCTGGGCCGCCTGGCTGGATGAACTGGTGCCCGCCCTGGAAGACGCCGCCAAAAAAAAAAGCCTTCAAAGGCCAAAGCTTCAACGCCAAAAGCCGCGCCAACTGGCTAGGCGCGCTGCGGGAGTGGTGCGACACGGAGGCCGACCGCCCCGCGCTCACCGACGCCGCCTGGAAACGCATGACGCCCGACGGCATGGCCGAGATCTGGAAAGAAGGCACACCGCCCTGCCCGCAGGCCTGGGAAGCGCTGGCACAGCTACCGAAAGCACTGGATGCCCTGCCCGAGCCGCGCAACGACCTGCTGATTCACGCCGTGCAGTGGTGCCGCGCTCGACTGGAGCGCGAGCAGGAACGCCGCGCCGAAATGGGCCCCAACGACCTGCTCACCCATCTGGATCGCGCCCTGAAAGGCCCCAACAGAGACGCCCTGGCCGCGCAGATCCAGCGCCAGTTCCCCGTAGCACTGATCGACGAGTTTCAGGATACCGACCCGATCCAGTACCGCATCTTCAACGCCGTTTATGACGTCGCCACGCCCCGCCGCGACAGCGCCATCCTGCTTATTGGCGACCCCAAGCAGGCGATCTACGCCTTTCGCGGCGCGGATATCTTCACCTACCTGCAGGCCCGCCACGACACCGATGGCCGCCACGTGACGCTGGGCACCAACTTCCGTTCCAGCCGCGCCATGGTGGCGGCGGTCAACCACTGCTTTAGCTACGCAGATAAGCATGACGCCGGCGCCTTTCTGTTCCGCGCTGATGGCGGCGACAATCCGCTGCCGTTCAACCCCGTCAACGCCAAAGGCACCAAAGATACGCTGGTACTCAACGGCAAGCCGCTAGCAGCGATGACCCTGTGGCCACTGGAAAGCGAAGAGCAGCTCTCCAAAACCACCTACCAAACCGAGATGGCCGAGCGCTGCGCCTCGCACATGGCCGAGCTTTTGGAAGCTGGTCGTAAACAGCAAGCAGGCTTTGCGAAGGCGGCCGATAACAGTGTGGATAACAGAGAGCAATCACTCACTCCGCTGGCCCCCTCGGACATGGCCGTGCTGGTCAACGGCCTGCAGGAAGCGCGGGCGATTCGTCTGGCGCTGGCCAGCCGGGGCATCAAGAGCGTCTACCTTTCCGATCACGACAAGGTGTTCAGTTCCCCATTGCCCCGCAGCTAGCCATTTGGCTGCGCGCCTGCGCCGAGCCCCAGGCCAACTCCCGCCAAGCGGAAGCCAAGCTGCGCGCCGCCCTGGCCACGCCGGTGATTGGGCTCAGCCTTGAAGCACTCGACCACCTCAACCAGAGCGAGCTGGCCTGGGAAGCGCGGGTTGAACAGTTCAGCGACTACCACCGCCTGTGGCAGCGCCAAGGCGTGCTGCCGCTGGTGCGCCGTTTGATGGTCGATTTTGATATCGCCGCCCGACTGCTGGGTGAATTCGCCGAGGGTGAGCGTTTGCTAACCGACCTGCTCCACCTCGGCGAAATGCTTCAACACGCCAGTCAGGAACTGGATGGCGAACACGCGCTGATTCGCTTTCTGGCGGAAGCCATTGCCGACCCGGATAGCCACGGCGACAGCCACAAACTGCGCCTGGAGAGCGACGCCGATCTGGTCAAGGTAGTCACCATTCACAAATCCAAGGGGCTGGAGTACCCGCTGGTGTTCCTGCCGTTTATCGCCAACCACCGCCCGGTCAGCGACAGCGACCTACCGCTGCGCTGGCACGACAGCGAAGGCAGGCTACAACTCAGCCTAAGCGCCGATGAAGAGACACTTACCACCGCCGATCGCGAACGCCTGGGCGAAGACCTGCGCAAGCTCTACGTCGCGCTCACCCGCGCCCGCCACGCCACTTGGCTGGGGCTGGCAGCGCTAAAAGGCGGCGAGAACAGCGCCATCGGCCACCTGATCAACGGCGGCAAAGCCATCGCCCCAGCGCGTTTACTCAAGCGCTTGGCGACCTGGTGAAAGGCAGTGATATCGCCCTAAGTGCCGCCCCAGAGCCCACCGCGCTGCGCTTCACCCCGGCGCCGGAGAAGCAAGCACTTGGCCACGCCCGCACCCCGCTGCGCCCGCCCGGGAACAGTGGTGGATCGCCAGCTACTCGGCGCTGCGCACCTCGGGGCTGTCTCAGGGGCTATCTCAGGAGCGATACCGACAGCGCAGCCAACGCCCACGCCAGAACCCACCACGCCCCAGGAAGCCACCACCCTGGAAGTGCTGGACGAGCCCCACGACAACGCCATCAACACCGAAGCGTTTCACCTGCACCGCTTTCCACGCGGCCCCGGCCCCGGCACCTTTCTCCATGGGCTTTTAGAGTGGGCAGGTCAGCTAGGCTTTAACAAGGCGTTGGAAGACCTCGCCGCCCGGGAAGATATGCTGCGGCGGCGCGTGCAGCTGCGCGGCTGGCATGCATGGCACGATACGCTGGCGGGCTGGTTTGAAGAACTGCTCAATGTCCCTCTTCCCCTGCCTTCATCAAAGCCACTTTCACAACCTGGCGAAAGCGACCAAGTAGCGCTAAGCGAACTAGGCAGCTGCCAGGTAGAGCTGGAGTTCTGGTTTGCCGCCCATCAGGTGGGAACGCGCAAACTCGACGAACTGGTAAGTGACCACTTACTGCCTGGGGTGCCGCGCCCGCGTTGGATGCCGACACCCTTAACGGCATGCTCAAAGGCTTTATCGACTTGGCCTTCGAGCATGAAGGTCGCTTCTATGTGCTCGACTGGAAATCCAACTACCTTGGCAGCGACGACAGCGCCTACACCGCGGACGCCCTGCGCAACGCCATGCTCGAAAAACGCTACGACCTGCAGGCGGCCCTTTACCTGCTCGCGCTGCATCGGCTACTCAAAGCGCGCCTTCCCGACTACGACCCGAACCAGCATTTAGGCGGCTCGATGACGGTATTTCTGCGCGGCAGCCGCACCGCCGCCCGCGGGGTACACGCCGTACTCGCCCCGGTGGCGCTGATCGAAGCGCTGGATGACCTCTTTGCGGGCACGGCAGCAGATACTGAAGCAGCCCACAAGGAGGTGGAGGTATGAGCAAGCGAGACACGTCTTCCATTAACGAGCCCATGAACTTCGACCTGTTCGCCGATGACGCACCGCCCGCTGCACCAGATTCAACCGCATCGGTAGCACCACCGACAGAATCAGCCACCAGCGCCGCCCACCCCCCCGCGCTAAGCGATACCGCCGCGCTGTTACAGCTATGTGAGCGCTGGGTTTCCCGTGGCTGGCTGCGGGATTTAGACCTGGCGCTGGTGCGCTTTTCGAGCGCGAAAGCCAACACGCCCGCCGCTACTACTGCTGGGCGCGGCACTGGCCAGCCACCAGCTTGGCCGCGGCCATGTGTGCCTGGATTTAGCCGCTACGCTAGAAGCCCCAGATTTTGCTCTTTCGCTACCGCCAGAAGGCGACGACCTAAACGACCCGCCGCCGCTGCCCAGCCATGTGCTGGCCACGCTAACGCTGAGTGAGTGGCAGGCCGCGCTTAGCCACCCACGCTAATCAGCGACGGCCCCGGCAATACGCCGCTAGTAGTGAGCCACAGCGGCAACACCAGCAAACTCTACCTACGCCGCTACTGGCAGTTTGAGCAAACCCTGCACCAGGAAATAGCCAACCGGCTTAGCGCCGGTAATGAAGCAGATAGCCCGTTACTGAAAAGCGCGTTAGAAACATTATTCCCCGCTAGCGACAGCCTGGATTGGCAAAGAACGCCTGCGCGCTCGCTGCCCGCAGCCCTTCGCAATCATCACCGGCGGCCCCGGCACCGGCAAAACCACTACCGTGGTGCGCCTGCTGGCGCTACTGCAAACCTTGCAACTGGCAGAACCCAACGCCCACCCGCTGCGCATTCGCCTAGCTGCCCCCACCGGCAAAGCCGCCGCACGGCTAAATGAATCCATCGCCGGGCAGGTGAAAGACCTACCCTTAGTGCGTTGGAATCGCTATTAGATGAGCAATCAGCAGTTCCCTCATCGAACGCAATAGAAATTCCGACGGAAGTGACCACGATCCACAGGCTACTTGGCGCCCGCGCCGACACCCGCCACTTCCGCCACAACGCCGCCAACGCGCTGGCGCTGGATGTGCTGGTGGTGGATGAAGCCTCGATGGTGGATATCGAAATGATGACGGCGCTGCTCAGCGCCCTACCCGCCAGCGCCAAGTTGGTGCTGCTGGGGATAAAGACCAGCTGGCGTCCGTGGAAGCTGGCGCCGTGCTGGGCGACCTGTGCCGCCGCGCCGAAGCCGCCCACTACAAACCCGCCACGGCGCTGTGGCTAGCCGAACTCACCGACCACCCGCTGCCAGAGGCATTAATCGACCCGGACGGTCAGCCGCTGGATCAAGCCATTACCATGCTGCGGGTAAGCCACCGCTTTACTGAATCAAGCGGCATCGGCCAGCTCGCCCAGGCGATTAATCAGCCGCTCAGTGAAACATTGCGGGAGCGGGATAAACACCAAGCCGTGCATAGCGTACTGAATAACGGCTACGCCGACCTGCACCACCTGGTGTTGAAGCCCGACGCGCAAAACGAAGACAGCGCCCTGGAGCGCCTGGTCATCACCGGCAGTCCAGAGCGCTTCCCCAATGCAGGCGAAGGCCGCACCAACCACAAGGGCGAGCCAATAGCGCCGCCCACAGGCTACCGTTACTACCTGAATACTTTAGCCAGTGAACGGCCTGATACGGCCCTGACGTTTGAAGAGAACGGTGAGATTTACAGTGCCTGGGCAAAGCAAGTGTTAACCGCCTATAGCCGCTTTCAGCTGCTATGCGCACTACGTAAAGGCCCGTGGGGAGTAGAAGGCTTAAACCTGCGCATCGCCAAAACACTGCGCAGCGAAAAGCTGCTGTTCGGGAACGACTACACACTAGAAAAAGGCTGGTTTGAAGGCCGCCCGGTACTGGTCACCCAAAACGACTACGGCCTGAAACTAATGAACGGCGATATCGGCATTACCCTCGCCGTGCCTGACCCGCGCACTCCGGGTAAATCATTACTACGCGTCGCCTTTCCGACCAGTGATGCAGAAAACCCCATCCACTGGGTGCTGCCTTCACGCCTTCACGCGGTAGAAACCGTGTTCGCCATGACGGTACACAAATCCCAAGGCTCAGAGTTTCAACACACCGCCCTGCTGCTACCGCAAACGCCCAACCCAATCCTCACCCGCGAGCTGGTCTATACCGGCATCACCCGCGCCCGCGACTGGCTCACGCTGATCGAAGCCAAACGCGGGATATTGAGTGATGCGGTAACTAGGGGAGGTTATGAGGGTTAGTGGGATGTGAAAACATTAGGACGAAATTGCTTGATCTGCATCATCATGTGGGCAACTTCCGCTTGCGTTACACACTATAAAAGAAGGGCCCCTAACTACGTATAAGGAGCCCTGGAAAACAGCTGCCAACATGGCTTCATTATTCTGACCTATGTGGAAGAAAGGTTTGGGAAACACCCATTTTGGACACACTGGTTAATGCTGCACATAGCTCTTATTGCGAGGATGATAACTTGACCAAACAAATTGGCTAAAATAGGACTCAGCAATTTCTGTCCAAATTCTCAGACCATCAGGCTCCTGCATTATCTTCTTTGCGTTAACCAACAACCATGAACTTACAGCCTGGCTATCACGACATTTATCGCAGTCGCCGGAGGTGCAACACTGCATGACCGTCTTCATATCTGCCGCATAAGCGTTGAATTTTGGCAACGCAGGGCCTCCCTCCTCCAAGCGTTGTGCATTCCCAGTATAATCTTCACTAACGCTAGGGCATCCATAATAACCAAACTCTCCCCAACTCGTTCTTCCGAGAATTAATGCTTCAATGTAGTATGGATGACTTGCGATAGTTTCAGGGTATTTCTCCTTTAACTCCAGCAGTAAATCTAGCAGGCGCTGCTCATACTCGGGCTTAAAACAATCACCTGAACCATAATCACTATAATAATTAAAAAGCAACCTATTACCGTTTCCCTCTATTTTCTTTACCGTTTCTTCAATGTATGGCATACCATCGTATGTTACGGCATAGACAAAGCCTGCCCGGTCGTCATGCTTGTAGTTCTCCATGGCTTTATCAAGCAGTCCTGTGAATTTTTTACCTGTCGGGCCTATGGCTCTCAACTCATCATCAAGGGGCCACCACCAAAAACAGAGATTGCTATAGTGACATCCTCAAACCCTTCGTATGGGACTTTTTCAAACCGTTTGTTGAGATTGAAACCTTAGGCATATATTTTCGGAACAGCGAAATTCTGTCCAAAAATAAAGCTGGCTCTCCTCCGATTAGCAAAGGAGCATTGACTCCCCTTTCTACTTCATCTTGAATACGAGCTTCTAGTGTAAGTAAGTCATTAAGCTCGTCACTACTCTTGTCAAATTCTTTCTCAAAAAACCAACATCCTTTGCACCGTAAGTTACATTTGTTAGTTAAATGATACAGAGATGAGCGAGTAGAACTTGCCTCCTTCCTCACTTCTTTGAATCGCTTTCTAAGATCACCTTGACTATCCATCTTCTTCACCTCTCTGGTCACTATCGGATTTTACTTCCCCTTCTTTTAAGCGCGCAGAGGATCAACGGCCATACCTTACCGCGCGAAGTCCTAAACATATTGATATGCCCTATAGAGTCACAGCCTAATGCGAGTGGATTCAAAGGCACGATTTCCTTGTTAACAAAGGGCATTAGCCTTAGCCAATCCCTTATATTATTTTTGGTGGCAAGAGGGTCGTCATCAGCAGAAAATAATGTAATTGGGCAAGTTAGTTTTTGTAATAATCATGCTCCACACCCACACCAAAATCACTCTCAAGATAGCCTGGGGTACGGCACCATTGCGCCCACTGCATCGCAACCATGGGAGGTAGATCCTCTCCCCACCCAATCCATTTGGCAGGCGCATAGCCAAGCCACCTCACTGCCAATGGAATATAAATAAAGGTGAAAAATATCGCCGCCAATTTAGTGGGATACTTTATATTTCCGACGTATCCAGAAGAGGCAGAAACGGCAACCAAATGACTTATCGACTCATGGTTGGGCATCAACCCCACCAATTGAGCGCCAGCACTGTGACCAATTAAAATAGCCTGACTGGCATCTGTCTTTCTCAAGAGCCACTCTAAGGCGGCCGGCATGTCCCACTCGCCCCAATCCTGTTTCCGAGCCTTGGATTTTTCACATGTGATTCAGCAAGTGACGAACCGATACCTCTATAGTCGAAAACCAAGACGCTGTAGCCTTCCTTACTTAGCCAACGGGAAAATGCATAATAAAATGATTGTCGAACCCCGGTGGCAGGACATATAAGCACGGGTGTCCCCCCTTCAGGGACAGAAGTAGGAAAATAGCTTCCTGACAACACGTAGCCGTCAGCAGCTAGAAAGCGCACGGTCTCGAAGTTTATTGTTTCGTCCATCAACCTATCGGTCTCCTAACTCTCTAAACTGCCCCTCAGCCAATCGCCAGACAACCTCTTGGGAATGCACTCATAGACTTACTCTGAGCTTACGAAAGGCGAACACGTGGGTGCCGCCCTGCCAGTCATCCGTACCCGACGTGGCGAATACACGCCGGTGCTGCAACAGCTCAAAGCCATTGAGTCGCGCCATTTCCAGAAAGCGTCGGGCATAGGTCTTACGCTCCACTTCGTAATCAAAGCCTGCCACCATTGCCTGCATTTCCAGCCGGAAGAACCTTACGTGAGCATCCAGGGGCATCCGGCAAGAGTATTTCTTTCCTGCCGGTTCAACCGTGACAGCAGGCCCCGACAACGTATTACGGCCTCGTTGATCCAACTTCGCTGCGCTTCGAGTACCGCTAGGCAGAGGGACTGTCGAATGTCGTCGTACTCGCTCTCGGCGCTCGACGAGTACGCCGTAGGATCGCTACGATCCAGATTGGCCGTGCTCGTTAGGATGTAACTGCCGTGATGGAGAATCAGGGATCGCAATCGTGTTTGTCGATCATGGAATTCAGGCAGAAATTCATCAGCGATACAGAGTAACCCACCGGGCTCCAACAGCGACTGGCACTTCCTTAGCATGAGAGGCGTATTTAAATGATGAGAAGCCCCACGGATGTGATCAGCTTCTGTGAACTCGCCCTAACTCAATATCCAGAAAGTCTCCGAAGTACCACTTGATGCGCGGCAACTCTTTCGTGGCAGCTCTTAGGTGTGCAATAGCCACGCTATCGGGCTCAATGGCGGTCACACCCAGTCCCGGCAACAGTTCGGTCAACATCAGTAGGGGCTCCGGGCCGGATCCGATATCTATTGCCTCGCCCGATGCCGCATCGCCTCCAAAAGCAATCACATCCTCCGCCATAGCCACGACCTGGCGCGCATAGGCAGGGTGCAGCAACTCGTAAGTAGCGTAGTGGTCGACATCAATCCTGCTTGAAAAGCCCTCGCTCTCCTGGGAAGCAAGGTGATAGCCTGGCGTGGCTTCACCAACCGTAAACTTACTCGGCAACCGAGCGACGCCACGCTGAAGCAAGACCTCGCTTGCCAAGCAGTCGAGTATTAGTTTCTGCGAGCCGTGGTTCTTTTCAGCCATGCCTGCGGTATCCGGCAGAAAGGCATTTCGGCTAGCCGGGACAGCCACTTAGCTTCAGTTAAAACATCGCCTCCCTCTTCGAGAGGATCGCCAACGAATGCCGAAGTGGTCGAAAGCGGCAGGGCTGCCCAGAATGCACCGTGCTCGTCACGTCCCGCCATGGAGAAGATCGGCCACGCATCAGTGGTGCCTACGCCTGTATATTCAGCGATCTGCTGACGTAACGACTCGGTACTCTCAGGCGCATGGCGTATTCGCAAAAGACTGCCCGCAATACCGGTGGCGGTTTCGATAGCCACGCGTTGGAAAATGCTGCGGGCGCCCTCCCAATGTTGAGGCGAATCAGGCCAATCGATGGTCTGATCCGCCAATTGGTAGTGGCTGGCTTGGGCGGGATACTCGATAAACACCATCCCCACGGCGGGCTCATCGATAGCACCATAGAGATGTTCCACATCTGCGGCAAACTCACAAGACTCTCCAGGATTAAGCCGCTGAGGACGCTCAGCACTGCCTACTAGCATAGATCCCTTGAGCACCACCACCCGTTCACTAACACCCGGTGCATGGGGAGCAGAGCGACGTATATGGCCTGCCGAGAGCTCCATACGATAGGTTTCGACGACCGGATTGCCAAGGTGGCGTTCCATAAGACGAACAATGGCTCCCTGGTCATTGAACTCATTAGGCGCAGATAGGCCGCTCTCATCACCTACTACCAAGCGACCAAAAGGCACCCCAAGTGCACCTGCCAAGGCCCACAAGGTATCAATCGTAGGATTTCCTGACCCGTTTCAAGCCGCGACAGGGTGGACTTGGCGATACCGCATTGCTGAGCCAAGCCTGAAAGAGTCATCCCACGCTGAAGCCGTATATGCTTCAGATTGTCGGCCAGGATAGCGAGGTGTTCCATTAACCGTTCCTTATAAAATACATGTTCTTTTATAGAACAATATAAGGAACACCTCAAGGAAAAATTTAAGACCTTTCACTAGGAAGCGTTTACCCCTGCTTGCTCTCCGAATCGACCAACCTCCCGATTAGCCCAGTCCATGGACTAAAGGGTTAAGAACTACGATGTGATCGATATCTACAGCCACTTTCAGCTACTGGACTCCTGGGGAGTAGAAGGCTTAAATCAGCGCATCGCCAAAACACTGCACAGTTAAAGCTGCTGTTCGGCAACGACCACACGTTAGAAAAAGGGTGGTTCGAAGGCCGCCCGGTGCTGGTCACCCAAAACGACTACGGCCTGAAACTGATGAACGGCGATATCGGTATCACAATGGCGGTGCTTGATCCACGAAGCCCTTCAAATAAGCCAGGAAGATCGTTAAGAGTTGCCTTCCCAACCAGCGACCCGGAAAACCCCATCCACTGGTTGCCACCTTCCCGCCTACACTCGGTAGAAACCGTATTCGCGATGACGGTACACAAATCACAAGGCTCAGAGTTTCAGCACACCGCCCTGCTGCTACCGCAAACACCAACCCGATTCTCACCCGCGAGGCTGGTCTACACCGGCATCACCCGCGCCCGTGACTGGCTGACGCTAATCGAAGCCAAACGCGGGATATTGAATGATGCGGTGATTAGGGAGGTGATGAGGGTTATTGGGATGGGAAGGTTGTAATCAAAGTCGACATTACCGTTGGTGATGTCGGTTTTCGGCCATGAGCGGTCTTTTAGGAGCCTCTGATATAACGCTTGGTTCAGGTGCGCCATAGGCGTCACCTGGAACCACTTGTTATGTGCGATTTCTTACTATTTCATCATAGCTTCATAATGATCAATATATCCACACTCCTCGAATATCAATTTCAGGCCTTCTTTAAATGTTTCATAGTTGAATTCTTTGATGTCAAATATGTTTTGACCGAGAGAGTGTGATTCCCTGTTCATATATCTATAAAATGCTTTAAACTTATCAGCTGATAATGCTGGTTTTGAAAGACGTTATTGAAATCTTTCTTCTGCACAAAGTTAAAAAGTACTCAATTATATTTCGCATGCAGTTTGCTATCAATGCTGGAGGAGTAGAATTATCCTTTATCATTGACCAGTATGTTTGGTAATCGTTTTGAATTTCTTCATATTTCATACCAACAATTGAGCTACCATTTGAATTCTTTATTATTCTATATAGATTTTGTGTTTCGTTGCGTTTTTCTTTATTTGTATGAGTTAATTCATAGAAGAAATATAAACTATGTGTAAAAACAATAACTTGCTCATATTCTTTTGAGTTAAAAATGTTCTTTTAATCAGCTGTCCAATATTGAAAATATATAGATGAGACAAACTCGATATGGGGTCATCAATCACAACAATCTTTTTCTTTGGGCTACTTTCAGCGGTCTTTTCACCTTTGCAAAGTTCAATGAAATATAAAAAGCTAATTACAGTTTTTTCACCTTCACTCAATGAGTGAAATGCATCCGAATCCGTATCTGTTCGGGCTACTTTATAGAGACTCTCCCCGTGTTTGACTACAGAAAAACCAACCACCCCAATTTCTATAAGTGCATTATTTATATTTTCAATTGCTTCTTCGATGTTTACTGTTTGCTTTCTTAATGAAGAAATACTTTGATTGATCGCTGCTATCTCTTTAGCTTTTGCAGACTGCTCTGCCAAGATACTATTTTCTTCTTTTTAAGCTCAGCGCTCTCAGTCTCGTATGATGATAGCGTTTGGTCATAATCCCAACGCATAAGATTCCAAAAGCGATTTTTATATCATTCAAAGAGTTACTTTTATTTTCAAGCTTACTGTTGTGAGAATCAATTAAAGAATTTAATTTTATAGCGGCATCATTAATCTCTGATACAGCATCGTCAGAGCTTTTAGCTCTATTGGAGTACTAGGATTCTTTAACTTGTTTTCGATTAAGAGTGTGTTTTCTCTATGTATCGATTTGATTTTTCAGTAGCCAACCTCCATTGCTTTGATATTTCCGGTGTCACTACAATCAAATCATCAACATTACCAAATGTGAGCTCACTAGAAGATTCTTGATAACTTTCTTGCAGTTTTTAGGGCTTCAATGTCATTTTCATATGAAAGATCAAAACATTTTCAATTGATGATAGCAATTGTTTTGTTATTGTTTTCTCTTGGCAAAATGGACACTCTATTGCATTTTCAGAAATTTCATTAGGAACATATTCAAGGCCGGCTTTAACCCAGTCAATATTACCAAGATTATTGATAAACTCTGCTACACTTCCTTCTTGGCTTCCAACAATTATCTTCTTAAATAGAGCGTCTTTCTCAACGTTAGAGCCGGAAAATTTATAGTAATTTAATCTGTTGATTCTGACTGCGTTATCGCCTTTTATCGAAGACAACTCATCTTTTAGTTTTTCTATCGTATCTTCAGGTTTGGTTGCAGGAATAGGAATACTGCTTATATGAGTAAAAAGTTTTTCAGTCCTCTTTAGGCCATCTAAGCAATATTCTAAGACACGATCACCACCAGAATAGCTAGTTTTATTTCCCAAACGCTGTTTGTAGCGCTTTCTTTTCGCTTGGAAAGTCTACTTACTACATCAACTAGCTTTTCATCAATTCCTCTCTTATTCTTCTCTAACTCTTCAAGTTTTTTTGTTTCTTGGTGAATGCTTTGCAAAATACTCTTATTTTCTTTAGATAAAGTAAATATCCCCTTTAAGCTATCTTCTTCATAAAAGTAATCACTTAAAAAGTTCTGATTGTAAACAAGAATGTCACACTCACTACTCTTGTTTATCTTGCAGTTTTGTACTGTTCAAGCTCAGGGTTGTATAAGTAGTTTGAAATCGTACTTTTCCCAGTACCATTTAATCCATAAAGTAGAGATATTTTGTTTGTAGGGAATAGTTTTGAAGCCCCTTATAACTCGCGACATTTTCTATATGTATTTCAGTAATCATATATCCCCTTATACATTACATTAACTCTTGGTTCTATTGGCTATTTGACTGGATGCTTAGTAGCACATAACAGCGTATTAGACGGCGCGCTCTATGATTGAACGAACGTGCTGGCACTTTTTCCTGCAACTGCAGCCTGCCAGATTCTCCCAAATCTATGATTCTTCGAGTAATTAATTTCCATTAGGCTATATATCCAAAACTCGCGTGCCTGCTGCATTTCCCGACATGACCGCTTTGGGTCGAAAGGCGTCATTTGCTAATTTGCTCATAAAACGCCACCTTACCCGTTATAGCTTCCATCCCTTCAATCGGCTGTTCGTAGCTCCAGGCAATATCTTTATTTTCGCCTAGCGAGAAACACACCGTGCTACCTTTAAACGGGCAGTGGGTCGTCGTTTCTGAGGTGTTAAGCAAATCCATCCGCACGTCTTCGCGTGGGAAGTAGTGGCGTGGCGGGTAGCCGCGCTCGCGGAGTTCGAGAGCGTTGGTCGAGTCGGCAAGCAGCTTGCCATCAACATGCACCTGCACGCGTTGGCTAACGGGATGAAGCTCGATGCGAGGTGCCTGTGGCATTCGGTTGTTCCCTGCGGCTTTTAGCTCTAATAAAATGAGCCTAGCAGCAAAGTTCGTTGAATCCCATGCTCAACTCATCACACTTTAGGCTACGGCCATGATCTGGATCATGTTTATGCCACTGCTTTCTAATTCACTACGACTTTCCTAACACTGCGGTGCTCTCGCCCTTGCCTGATTGCTCAGAAACAGGCCGATTACAATCAGCGCCGCACCAATCAAACCCGTCACACGCAACGGCTCCCCTAGTATTAGATAAGCGAGTAGTACGCCGAAGAACGGGTTAAGAAGGGATAGCTTGATGCCGTCGATATCAACGCATAGCCCGCTCAATTGCTACGTATAGGTAGCGCTTCTGGTGCTCGTTGGGCATCTGTGGCAGATGCTTGATGTCAATATGAACGAAGCTTGGCTCGTAGTCTTTGCGGTGCTTGTGCCGGAGCTTCTCGTCATCCTCTTTGTCCTGTCGAGTCAGCTCCATGGGTGTTGGCACTTCACGCCGCTTGAGCGTGCAGTGCAACCCCGAACGCGACAATCTAGATTTAGGAACTCGCGGGTCACGCATCGAAGCCGAGTCACAGGAATTCAAGAGCCGCGATCAGCATCGCCTCCTGCTCAGTCGTCAGTGTGGCCAGCAAGTTGTGGCGTGTATGGGAGCGATCCTGAACATCATCACGGTACTGCCAACGGCGAATAGTTTAATCGCTGACACCGTACTGGCGAGCCAACATGCTATCGCTGATGCTGGCGGGTGTCGTTTGGATCTCTGCACGAAGCTTCGGTGTCGGTATGCAGCTTGGTGTCCATGTCTCTGCGGCCGGATGAGCTGCTGTAGAAGCGCTCTCGCTCTCAACAGAGGAAAACGTCTATAGTTCATCTGATCGTCAGGGATCCTACAGTTTATCTAACATGACAGCTTGTGGTGTTCGATGACGTTGTCCTCTATGCCATGGCAAAGTTATCGAAACTGGGGTCAGGATCGCGAATTCTTTGACTGAATGAAAACTGCAATCGCAATCATGACAAATCCGGCCACAAGCCCGAAATCTAGCCTCTCTGACAAAAGCAACACGGAGCTTAACAACCCAACCGCCGGTATCCCGAGAAAACTGATCGTGCTAGAAATTGCGGGCATGGTTCGGGCAATGTGCAACATACCCCAAAAGACGAAGGTCGTGGAAATAATACCGACGTAGGTCGTCACCATAAGACTTTGAATATCTAGGCCTTGAAGCAAAGAGACGTCACCAAAACCAACCGTCAGTGATGACAGCCCAAAAGTCGCAACCAAGAGTTGCCATGGCAAGAGCTGTAATGTCGTCCATCCGGAAGGGTAGCGTCGCAGAAGGGCTATTTGAAATGCCCAGACAACGGCTGCAAGCAACAGCAAACCTTTACCAAGCAAGGCTTCTGTATTCGACAAAGTATGAGTAGACGGCAGAAGCAGGAACGCCAAACCAGCAAGGCCGAAAACTAGACTTGCAATGACGGAGCGATCAAGTTTTCATTCAGCCACACAACCGCCAGAGGTATCATCCAGATTGGACTAGTATAAGCCAGCAGTGCTGCGCGGCCGGCCGGAACCATGGTGACACCGATTGTGATCAACCAGAGGAATGCCCCCATTTGCAGGCAGGCCACCGAAATAATTGGAAACCAGACCTCGCGCCCGGGAATACGAAACTGACGAGTCATTTTACCAATATAAAAGCACTGATGGTGGCAAAGGCGAGACGCCATATCAAAAAAACCTGGGGAGAAGTGTTTTCAAGGGCTATTTTCATGAGTGGCCACGATAACCCACCTCCTAGTATAACGCCTGCGAAGATAAAACCCGTCCCACGACCAATCAAGCGAAAAATTGAGCTAGCTAGCAGTTCACTATTATTCATTATTTACTCCTTGATGACCCTTTAACTTCTCTACAAGGCTCGAAATAATCGCTGCGGAGCGGTGGGCGAGTAGTGGGAAAGTGCCTGCATCACCTATTCCATGACTTGGAGCGGAGAAACTGTTCACAAACAAAGGAAGTCGATCGCCAACTCCATCAATAACACCAAGACTGTAGTCGGGAGCAATGAATAAACTCCCATCGCAATCACGCTCTATATGGTTACCAATTTCTTTCAACATACTGGGTAATCTGTGTGGGTCGAACCCACATTCAATCCGTTCGAATCCTGTTGCTATGATCACAGCGTCCGCTTTAACCGAGTACTGCATATTGCTATATTTTTCACGGAGAAATAATGTTATACCTGCATTGACAGTAACATTCTCAATTTCGCAATACTTCTTCAGCTCCATGCGAGACTGACCTTGTAAATAGTCTTCATACCAAAGGCGATAAAGCTCATCAAGAGCATCTTTATCTGCCCGTCCATAAATCGCGTTTTCTAACTCAGAATTTATCAACCTTCGCGAATAGGCATCGCGACGCTGAAACCATTCTACAAATTCAGGAAAGAAAATGTGCTCCGTGAATGGACTAAGGTCTTTTGTCGAAAACCAATCCCTCTTGTAATGGCACAAATATTAATGTCTGACTTTTATATAGGTCAATCAATATCTCAACGGCACTTTGGCTTGCCCCAATCACTGCAAATTTCTTGCACCCATCCTTAATAGCTTGATTTGTTTTCTTTTGATAATCTGTTAAATGGTATACACGCTGTCCAAGATGTGGTGCCAGCGTCTCAGGTATCATTGGTTTACCACCATTACCCAAGGCAACTGTTCGACCAAGGTACTCCTTTCCATCTTCTGTGGTGACTCTAAAACCGAGCCTTCTTCCTTTAAAACTTTGTCAATTGTTACCACTTCCTGTCCAAAATTAACTATTCCCAAGAAGTGTGATGCGACCCATTGAACATATAACGACCACTCCAAACGTAGAGGAAACGTTGCTGGAACATTCAAAAACTCGAGCAATCTGTTATGTGACTTTAAATAGTTAAGGAACGTGTAATAACTCGTTGGATCAATTGGTGTTATAAAATCACGGTGCGGGCTATGTTGAATATCTGCTCCAGGAACCATCATTCCATTTTGCCAAGTCAGCTCATCACGCTTCTCCAGAAAAATCATATTTATATCGGCCTCCTTTTGCGTGGCGTGTACCGCTAAACCGATATTGTTTGGCCCAAATCCAACTCCAACCAAATCATATACTTTAGTCATCATGTCACTCCTTAACCCCATATACAGGTGGGTGTAAGAACTTGTTGGAATTTATAACTTTAATTTATTTTTAAAGACTTTAATTTCTTTAAAATATTGCAGCGTTCTCTGGATGGATGTGCAGTTTTCATAAACACTTACCCTAACTACTCTTGAGTACTCACATCTCCTTATTGTGTTTTGAAAAGTCTTGTTTTTCGATTTTTCAAAACTCTATTTCCACTGCTATTATTAGGTTATATAGACCTAATTCTGCTCTCTCGTGAGCGCATATGGAAATCAACTTTTGTGATACGCGGGGATAAGTAATAATGATGCGACTCGAATTTAGACATCTTGAAACGGCCTATTGGATCTATAGACTCGGTTCGTACGGCGCAGCCGCGGACAAGTTAAATACCACACAACCCAATATTTCCATGCGCATCGCCGAAACGGAGCAACGTATTGGCACCGCTGTATTCCAGCGGGCAAAGCGACCGGTTACTCTCACTGTTGCTGGTCGCGAGTTGATTGGATACGCGGAGCGTATTCTCGCCTTGCGGGATGAACTGTCATTATTTTTCGAGGATGGAGAAGAGGCCGTTGGCCGAATTCGAGTAGGATGTACCGAAACTATAGCACTCTGGTGGCTCGCTGATTTTATAATAGATGTGAAACGCACCATGCCGAATATCGAGCTTGATATCGACGTCGATATTACGGAAAAGACCTGGGATAAATTGTGCAACGGCACAATAGATCTTGCCTTAGTTCCCGATGATCAACTTCAACAGCGGGTTATCAGACATAGCCTTGGTCAGGCGACTATTGCTTGGATGGCATCTGCAGAACTAGTGCAACGAATGCCGACATTAGATGCGATGAGTCTAATTCGGCGATCCATCCTGAGCCTGTCACCTGGATCGCGCTTGTATGCCGACCAATTTCGCTGGCTTGATATGCAGAACATTCGTCCTGATCGGCTGACTTACTGCAATACAATGAGTGTCACGGCGCGATTGGTATGTGGGGCGCCGGTGTTGCGTTGCTACCTACGGATCTGTTTGCCGACGATAGTAAGTTACAGGCATTGAAAGTTCAGCCAGCATTTTCTTCTCTGCCTTTCGTCGCTAGCTATCTGTCTCCCGCCTTCTCTCCATTGGTCGACCGGATAGCCAAGCTTGCAGTAGCTAACAGTGGGTTTCATTTAGTCGAGCCGCAGTCGTGATGCCTAACCCGCTGTTAATATGAATGAGGTAGCCTGTATTTATAAAGCCACCCTTTCCATAGCTGCACGCGTTCTCCCACATCCTTATTATGCTCAAAAGTGGGAATAACCATAATGGTGACTCTTGCTCGCTGATCACGACACCATTCCTGATCAGCATGCCTTTGCCCTCCATCTTTTCAGGGTGGTCAGGAGCAGGCCGATGACAATCAGCGCTACCCCAATAAAATCCGCCATGCGCAACGGCTCCCCAAGGATTAGATAAGCGAGCAGTACGCCGAAAAACGGATTAAGAAGGTGATAGCTTGATGCCGTCGAGGCGCCGCTGATGCGGATCAGCACAAGCCAGAGGCTCATTCCGCCGATGGTGACGACAAGTACCAGATGTGTCATCGCTATCATCGTAGCGGTAGAAGGCGCGGCAAGCGGCTGCCCGAACACCATTGCCATGGGTAAAAGAGCGACAGCGCCAGCGATGGATTGCCAGAAATTGGCCTGTAAGACAGGAAGGCCTGCACCTTGTCCACGGAAGAACACGGTGCCACTGGCAAAAGCGAGCATGCCGCCGGTTGCCATCAGTACGCCCCCGATATCCACCGGCACGCCACTAGCAACACCTGAGATGACCACCACCCTACTAACCCCAGCGCCGCACCGAGCAGTTTCATTGGGGAAAGGGCTTCTACGCCCCACCATGCGGATAGCAAACTGGTGGCCAGTGGTGCGCAGCTGACAATCACGATAACGACCTGGGGACGAACCGTTTGCAAAGCGGCAAAACTCAGCCCCAGGTAAAGGGCATTGTTAAGAACGCCAAGCAGCAACCCGCGCCTGATAGCGATGCGATCCCCATGGGTTGACCACCGGAGCCCACCGCAGCTAAGGCAAAGGGGTAGCATCAGCAATGCACTCAATAAGAACCGGAGTGTGAGCAGCGTAAAGGGATCAAAATCCGTCAGCGCAATGGCACCGGCGATAAATGCCGAACTCCAAACGATACTGAAAATAACCACCAAACCGGTTAACGCGAAATTGTTCATACAGCCCCTGAAAGCGCCTGCTGGCTTTTGCACCACTACGTAGTGGAGGGTGCATGGGAGTTACGTGCATTGGAAATTAATTATCAACCCACCATAATTAGTTAAATTAATGTTTAGAATGGAGACAGAACGTGTTTGATTGCCAACCCTCCCCCTTGGGCGATAGGCGGGTCACCCTGGAGCACCTGCGCGCTTTTGCGCTGTTAGCCGAAGGCAATGGTTTTCAGCAGGCAGGGCTTCAGCTATTCCGCAGCCAGTCTGCGGTCACCCAGAGCCTGAAACGGCTGGAGGAGATACTGGGCTGCAAGTTACTGGAACGTCGTCAAGGTCACATCCTTGGTTTAAC
Organism: Vreelandella olivaria; assembly: GCA_004295565.1. Taxonomy (GTDB): domain Bacteria; phylum Pseudomonadota; class Gammaproteobacteria; order Pseudomonadales; family Halomonadaceae; genus Vreelandella; species Vreelandella olivaria. The sequence continues at coordinate 3,177,058 of AP019416.1, forward strand.
GGCAGAGGGTGAGCGCTTTCTACCCGCTGCCAATGAGATACTTGCCCGTACCTCAGAGGCGGTGAGTGCCATGCAGCAACCGGAGATTGCCGGTCGCCTGCTGATTGGCGTTCCCGATGATTTCAAGGTAGTGGATCTGCATGGGGCTATTTCACGCTGCGCCGAGTTGAACCGCAATCTGCGCCTGGAAGTCGTCTCTGCCCTCTCGTCGCAACTGCTCCACCAGCTCGATAACAGCGGCCTTGATCTTGCCATTTTCAAGTGTAGGAGACTTCACGCCAAGTGACCAGCGCTGGGAGTGTCATCGGCTGCGGCGCGAGCCTCTCCATTGGGTGGCAGCACAACGGCATGATTTTGACCGTATGACGGAAGTACCACTTGTGATCTTTCCTGACGGCTGTTGCTACAGACGCGCGGCGCTGGCTACCTTGGATCAGCACCAAAAGCACGGCTACAGCGCCTATACCAGCGCCTCTTATGGAAACATTCGTGCTGCTGTTTCGGCTGGTCTTGGTATCGGTGTGCTTCCCGCCAGTGCGCTGGCTGAAGACCACACTATTCTTGGCAAGAAAGAAGGATTTCCGGCACTGCCCGTGGTGGAGCTCATGATGGTTCAGGCGTCACAAAAGCGTGCCACCCAACAACTGGCGGACTTCCTCAAGCTTTCCGCGGCGATGAAGTCTCAAAGCATTAGCACTCCCTAGCCGATGCTACCCCGCTCTAATAAGGTTATCGGCTGACGCCAACCCTCCATAGATGAAGGGCGCTATACTGATAAACAGCTAGGCTTGGTTCAGACACCGCTCAGTGGCGTGTTCAGCGTCGAAAACGCTGGGGAAAGCTGGGAAACCCTGCAGCGAGCCGTTGATCGTATTGTGACCATTATCAAAACGGATCCGAACAAAGAGCGCATTGATAAGGTCATTACGCGCTGGATCAAGCGTCACCTGCAGCGACTTGGTGCAGAGGTGAATCTAGAGCAGCTCAACAGTTTGGTGGAGGATAAAGATATGTTGGCAGAGAATTTAGAAAACCTGGTGCAAAAGAGCGTCGGGCTGGTGAGCAACTGGGTATTGAAAAGGACGTCAAGAAGCCGAGAAGCGTGCTTTGGAAAGCAAACGCAACGCGGCCTGTAAGCTGATCACTCGCACCGAAATGGATGATCAGATGATCGCGGATATTGAAGAACTGCCCGTCGAAGAGGTGGAAAGGTTACGAGCAGAGACTCAGCATTAAGGTCTAATAAACTAGCGCGACCGCCGCCACTGGGTCAGCGCTTGAATATCCTCCGGTGTCGTCCGGCAGCAACCGCCAATGCCTGACGCGCCAGCCGCCAGCCATTGTTCTACCCCTTGTGCCAGCCCGGAAAGATCGGCTGCGGGATGATCACACAGAGCCGGGTGCCAGGTTTTGGTTACCGCGTCGTACACTTCCCCCGAGTTGGGGTAGACCAATATAGGCAGATCGCAGTGACGGCGGATTTCCTTAATCAGTGATTCGATATGGGCCAACGCTGTGCAGTTCACACCGATTGCCGCAACGCCTGGGCAGTTGACCAGGGCTCTCGCACATTCCGCAATCGGCGTGCCATCGCTGATATGTTGACCATCCTTCGCCGAGAAGGTTATCCAGGCTTGGGCGCCTGGGTTTTCAGCCAACAAATCGGTGATCGCCAGCGCTTCCTCCAATGAGGGCAAGGTTTCAGCCGCCAGTAGATCCGCCCCGCCGCCATCAAGAGTTCAAACCGCTCGCGGTGAAATTCAACCAATCCAGCGCGATCCAGGTCATAGCCGCCCCGGTATTCACTGCCGTCCGCCAGATACGCGCCATAAGGGCCGACTGATGCAGCCACCAGCGGTTTGGGGCGGTCGGTTTGGCCGGGCTGCCAGACCGCATCCCGCGCCTGTTGCGCCAGGGTGACCGATAACTGAATTAACGCCTGCGCCTCTTCTTCCTTCATTCCCGCCTGCATAAAACCGGGCACTGTGGCCTGATAGCTGGCGGTAATCGCACAGTCGGCCCCGGCTTCAAAGTAGGCCTGATGCACCTGACGAATCTTCTCCGGGGCCTGGGCCAGCAGGCGCGCCGACCAGAGGGCGTCATTGAGGTCGCAGCCGAGCGCTTCCAGCTCGGTGGCCAAGGCACCGTCGATGACCATAAAGGGCACGTCAGCCAACAGCGCTTTGATCGGATTTAACTCACTCATACGGTCTTTTCCTCAATGGCGTTGGGCGAATATTCAGAACGTTGAGAGGCCGAACGGTGGCGCACATAGTGCACCAGGTAGCACAGGCCAATGAAGGGGACTCCGAAATAGAGTGCCACGCGTTGCTGCGGGTCAAAGGCAATGCCAATGCACGCGGCAAGGCAGGCTGCAAACGCAAGAATCGGCACCCAGGGATAGAACGGCGTGCGATAGACCAGATCCTTCAGTTGCCCGCCTTCACGCAGGTAGTGGCGGCGGAAGTTGAACTGGCTAAGCGCAATCGCCATCCAGACCACCACCACAGCCAGCCCGGAAATCGAGACCAGCACCAGGTAGACGGTTTCAGGGGCATACACACTGGAGAACAGCGCGCCCAGGCCGCCGACCATGCTGAGTAGCAGGGCATTCATCGGGATGCCACGCTTGTTGAGACGGCCAAGCGACTTGGGCAAGGTGCCCTGGTCAGCGAGCGTCCACAGCATGCGCGATGAGGCATAAAGCCCGGAATTAGCCGCCGACAGCAGCGCGGTGATGATGACAAAATTCATGATATCGGCTGCACCCGGCACGCCAAGGCGCTGGAATACGGCCACAAAGGGGCTTTGACTAAGCCCGGCTTGATCCTGGGGTAACAGCGCCGCAATCACGACAATGGTGCCAACGAAAACAGGATTAATCGCCATAGGGTGGCGCGGATCGCTTTGGGTACATTGCGGGCTGGGTCTACCGTTTCTCCGGCGGCAATGCCAATCAGCTCGGTGCCGGAAAAGGCAAACATCACTGCCAGTAAGGCGGTACCAATGGCCATCAGGTTGGGCGGCATGGCGCCCTCTCCCACAGTGCCGATAGCCCCGGTGAGGCGACCTCAGCGCCAGTGGCATCATGCAGCGGTACCCAGCCAATAATCGCCACGGCGCCCACCAGCACAAACACCACCACCGCAATCACTTTGATCAGTGAAAGCCAGAACTCAGACTCGGCAAAGAAGCGCGAGGTAAACGCATTAACGCCAAAACAATCGCTGCAAACAAGCCGCTCCAGTACCAGCCGGGGATGTCTGGAAACCAGCGCCCCATCAAGACCGCCGCCGCGGTGAACTCTGACCCTAGCGCCACCGTCCAGGTGAGCCAGTACATCCAGGCCACCATATAGCCTGTGCCGGGGCCGATATAGCGGCTGGCATGGGCGCTGAAGGCGCCTGAATTGGGCATATGCACCGCCAGCTCGCCCAGGCACATCATCACCAGCCAAGCAACAATGCCACCTACCAGATAGGCCAACACTGCCCCAATAGGCCCGGCCTGCTGCACGGTATAACCGGAACTCAAAAACAAACCGGTGCCAATCACGCCCCCAACGAGAGCATCACCAAATGGCGCGTCTGCATACTGCGCTTGAAGTGCGCCACCTCTTGATCACTTACTGACTCACTCATGGTGACATCCCTATCGTTGGCCTAACGCGGCGGCAATCGCCCAGCGGCCTGGCTCAGAAAGGGCGCCATTTTAGTGCATACTTAATTTACTAAAAAGCATAAAAGGATGATTTAATATTCTTATTTTGAATATACAAGTCTGACATGAGTGATAAGCGCGGGAAGTTTTCATTTAGATAATGGCGGGTGCTCATCAGCGAATAGTTGATTATCGATAACATGCTACTTATTCTTAGGCATATTGCTTTTGCAATGCCGTAACGTAGCGCATTGATACGAGGGGAATTCATGAGCGGTCTACGCCATACAGGAGGAGAAGCACATGCCTTACGTAAACACGATTGAGCGGCTGGGTATAGAGAAAGGACGTCAGGAAGGGCGTCAGGAAGGACTTCAGGAAGCCGAGCAACGTGCCTTGGAAGGCAAACGCAACGCGGCCCGGAAGCTGATTGCTCGCACCGAAATGGATGATCAAATGATCGCGGATATTGAAGAACTACCCGTCGAAGAAGTGGAGAAGTTGCGGGCTGAGATCCAGCACTGAACTCGCTTTCCCCACTTTTCCTAATAGAAAGTCCTAACCGAAAGCCGTCTGCTGAAAGCTCTCTCGCGGTAACTTCAGCGTGCCATGACTGAAGTTGTGGATACTCTTCTTTCCAGTTCACCTCTGGCAGCCTAAAGGCGAGATAATCCAGCGCCACTGCGGTGGCGATGTGGCCCAGGTTAATGGTTGAGGCCTGCTCTTTTCGCCAAGCTCACCGTCCAGCTGTTTCAGTAGCCGCTGCATGGCTCGTGTACGCCGCTGGCCCAGCTCGCTAACGTCAATCTCGTTGCCGTAATGCTTTCTGGCAATCACGGTGTTGAACGCGGCATCCATCAGGTTTTGGCCAAGCCCTGCCAGGTGCAGCACTTCACCCAAACTGTCTTGGGCAATCATCGGCTTGTTAGGTCTTACGCCATCCAGATAAACGGCAATCAGCAGTGACTCGCTAAGCCGGATGCCCTCCTCCGTTACCAGCGCCGGAATACGACCGGCAGGGTTGGCTTCTAATAGATCGGCATCGTCTGCCCAAGGGTCGCACCACTTCAGCGTGACGCTTTCCGCTAGGCCTTTTTCCAGTAAAACGATTCGCGCCAGGCGCGCATAGGGTGATGTGGCGTTTAGGTAGAGTTCCATTATTGCCTCCCTGGGTGTGATGTAGATTGCTGAGTAGTCAGGTGCGCGTGGCGTTGCTGTACACCACGGCTAAGCAGCACCAACAAAAAAGCCTGCTGTGAGCATGAAGCCGCTGATGGCAAATAGCGGCGCGTAGGTCTCCCAGGCACCATAAAGCGCAGACATGGCATATCCCGCCAGCGCCTGGGCAGCAGCAAAAGCAGCGGTTGCCTGCCCCATAGCTTCTTATGCGCGGTTGGGCCTACTAATTCAGCAATGCGCCCAGAGGTGAGTGCGACAATGCCGGGGATCATCGCCCCCACCATAAAGGAGGAGATGGATTGGCTGAGCAGTGCTAGCGAGAATACCGGCAGCGAAACAGCGGCGGCCTTTGCCACAAAGGCGATCGCTAAGCCCCGATGCCAACCCACTCGATGCGCCAAGGCGCCCACCATCAGCGGCCCACATACGGCGCCCAAGCCGAAGATGCCCCACTGTAGGGAAGCGTCGTGATTACCCAGGGTGTTTTCCCTGGCAAGATAGTCCACCCAGAACACTGTATGGGGCACAAACCCGACCGCGTCCAGGGCATAGGCGCCGATGACCAGCCACACCACTAGCTTGACTCCAGCAACGCCCTTTTGGCTATTGGCCGATGGGCTAGCTGCCGAAGGTGAGGCTACGGATAAGTGGCTAACTCCCCAGTCACCTAAAAGACCCGCCGCAATGCAAAGCAACCCCAGCGTGCCCCAGGTGACCGTTAGGCTTAACTCAAGAAGCATGGGCACAATGGAAGCCGAAAGCAGCGCGCCGAGGCCAATACCGGTAAACACCATGGCACCAACGCTAGCGCGCCTTCCAGGCGGCGTGGCCGCCAGCGCCAGCGAAGGGCCAACCACCATTAAAATGGCCCCGGCAATTCCGGAGACCAATCGCCAAAAGAAGAACCAGGTGAAACCGCCCGCCCCAGCACAAACCATAAAACTGAGGGCGATAGCCGCGAAGCTTGCGCCGATGACTAAGCGGGGAGAGAAGCGCTCACTCAACGCGTGGGCGCAGAGTGCGCCGACAAAGTATCCCAGCAGGTTGGCGGCCCCCAGGTAGGCGCCTTGGCTGGCAGTGAACCAGCCTTCCTGAATAATCGCAGGCAGTAGCGGCGTGTAGGCAAAGCGCGCAATGCCAATTCCCGCCAAGGTCGCCATTATCCCGGTTATTAGGGCGGGTAGGTCTTGGGCAGTGAGTGTTCGATTCATCATCTTGTGTCCTTTTCGTGCCGCCATTCGGGCAAGGTGGGCAGCGCGTTGGTACACCGCCAGACTACGCGCGAAGAACTATTTCTAGAAACGATTAGTTTTGATAGCTGCTATCTTTTTTTGAGATAACGCTTTGTTGAGATGGCGCTTTTGACAGAACAATCGCTTGGCGGGGAGACGGGGTATGCAACTTAAATCACTGCGGCTATTTATGGCGGTGGCCGAAACGGGCAGTTTCGTGGCGGCTGCAAATCAGTTACACACGGTGCAATCCAACGTGACGGCTCATATCAAGAAACTTGAGGATGAGTTAGGCGTTCAGCTTATTCAGCGCCTGGGCCGCGTTCGCCCTACGAGCGCTGGTTTGGCATTGATGGAGTACGCCGAACGCATGCTGACAACCCACGATGAAGCGATATCACTGTTCAAGGGCCAGGAGAAGGCATGTGGCCGACTGCGTATAGGCGCCATGGAAACCACGACCGCCCTGCGCCTGCCGCCGATACTGGCGGCGTACCACGCAGCGCAGCCTGACGTTGATATCCAGATCAAGACCGGGCCAACGGCGGAACTGGTGGAGTTGTTGCTGGACGGGCAGGTGGACTGTGTCTTTGTGGCAGGTCGACTTGAGCATGGCCGCTATCACTTGCTCAAGGCTTTCAGCGAGCAGCTTGTACTGGTGGGTTCAACGCCGATGATGACGATGCCCTCTTCCCAGGCGCTGATGACGTCGGCCTTTCTGGCGTTTCGCCAAGGGTGTAGTTACCGCCAGCGTATCGAGCTATTGCTGGCCTCCCATGGGGTTAATGCGGGCCGGATTTTTGAGTTCGGCTCACTGGACGCAATGCTAGGCTGTGTCGCGGCTGGAATGGGCTACACGGTGCTACCCCGTGGGACAGTCGAAGCCCACCAACACCGATTTGGGATTCACACCCTGGAACTGCCCTCGTCCATCGCCAATGTCGATACTTACTTTGCCGCCCTAGAACCCGAGACCTGGACACCCGCCCTGGCAAGCTTCGCTGAGACGTTGCGTGATGCGGTGGTGGTGGATGAGCCTCAGCTTACTGCGTCGTGAGGTGGGTACCTACGCTACAGCGTCGCCCTATTCGCTTTCCAGTCGGTTCATAGATGCGTGTAGGACGGCGAGAACGTCAATTTGATCTGGTTTGATGTAGTAAATAATGCGGTAAGCACCACACAAGACTTCCCTTATTTGCGCGATATCGTACTCGGGCACCTTGCGTCCTGAAGCGGGGAAATCACCGATCTGTTGTGACCTTCGGGTGATTTTATCAACGGTACTCAACGCATAAGCTTCTGAGTCCTGCGCAATATAGGCATAAATCGCGTCCAAATGAGCTTCTGCTGTTGCTGTCCAGAACACATTCATTCAGGCAAGCCGTATTTCTTGCGAATATCTGCCACGTTCGTAATGTTACCTGCTTGGCTATCTGCCATGCCCTTTTCGATGGCCCCTCGGATGTAGATCTCATGCATAAGGTCTTCCCAAGTGGCATTCGCAGGAAGTTGCTCAATTAGCTTGTGTGCGTCATCTTTGCTCATCGTAGCTGACATGGTGACTACCTTTATTAGGTACGTAGAAAAGGCCGTTGGAGGATACCCTGGGTTACCGAGAGTGTTGCTGTTTATGCCATTTTCTGCAAATACATCGCCAAGGTCGATACCTACTTTATCGCCCCCGAGCAGAGGGCTTGGACACCCACCCTGGCAATCTTCGCTGAACCTCAGCTCACTGCGTCGTGAAGTGGCGAGTTGGCTGAACTCTTACTCTTATAAACTTCTCTCCGCCCGACCAAGCAACAAGACAGATAAACCCGCAGCGATAAACGTAATGCCAGCACCAATATTCAAACCAAAATAGCGCGCGGGTGGCCTTCTAGCCATCTCGCAAATAGGGATGAAAAAGAACCCAGCACTGTAAAAACCGCGAATGCCAACAACGCAAACCATGTGCCCAGAAAGAACGTTTGTAACTCGACTGCCCCATGCACGGGAGAAACGAACTGAGGAACAAAGGCCAAAATAAAAAGCGCTGGCTTGGGATTAAGTACATTGGTTAAAAAGCCGGTGAGAAACACAGCCCGATGGGACAAGTGACTCTGAGACGAGAAAGCAATCAACTCTCTTGAGCGTAAGACTTTAATCCCTAACCAAATCAAATATCCAGCCCCAGCAAATTTAACCACACTAAACGCTACCGCCGATGTTTGAATGAGAACCGCCAAGCCCAGAAAAGCGACAAGCACATGCATCATCAGCCCAAGGGCAGCCCCGGCACTAGAGATACATGCCGCCAGACGCCCCTGGCTAAGCCCCCGGCTAATGGCAAGAATATTGTCAGGCCCTGGCACAAGAATGATTAAAATGCATGCGACGGTATACGTCATCCAGGTTTCGATGGGTACCATGCTATCTCCTATGAAGCTAATGCTTTGTTTTTAATGGTTTGTTATGGCACAACATTGAAATAGGCTACCCTGCTCTGCAAGGACTCAACCGCTGATTATTAACCTTCCTTCTCTTTACGAACCATTCTATTGGCTAACACAAGCTTACCGATATCATCGTTCTCTGATAGCTCTACCTGATAAAGATCCCTGCGCAGCTGTAGGTGCAGTCAACAGGAGAATGCCTTGTTCGCAATAAGGTGCTAAATTGTGTATAGAAATACATTTTCATACACATAGGTGCAGTATGAGAACAAACATTGTCATTGACGACCAATTAATGGCCGAAGCTCTAAAGATCTCTGGCTACGAGACCAAAAAAGAAGCCGTTGAGCAAGGACTGAAGCTCCTGGTGCAACGGGGCAAGCAGCAAGAGCTGCGAAAATTGCGTGGCCACATCAAGTGGGAAGGCGATCTGGATGAGATGCGGAGTGGCAAATGATACTAGTGGATACCAGCGTCTGGATCGACTATTTCAACGGCGTCGAGAACCCACATACCGATCTGCTGGATTTATCGATCATTGAGGGAGCCGTCGCGATCGGCGACCTGATATTTCTGGAAATCCTGCAAGGCATTCGCAACGACAAAGATTACCGTAAAACCCAGCAAAGCTTACTGGCGCTGGATCAGTATGAAATGTTTGGCAAAGCGATGACGGTAAAGTGTGCCGACAATTATCGAGCGTTACGCAAAAAAGGCATTACGATCAGAAAAACCGCGGATGTCATTATCGCGACGTTCTGTATAGAGAACCACCTCCCGCTGCTTTTCCTGGATCGCGACTTCATCCCCTTCGTTAACCACCTTGGTCTCGAGCCCGCTCTGCAAGTGACGTAACAGCTGCTGGTAGCACATTGTGATCTTTGGCGCCTTGGCATTATATGATACTAACCACTGCCCTGACGGTAAGTGCTTTTGGGTCAACCTCTTAGCCGCTCACTCAACACGACGAGATCTTCAGCCACAAAATCCCATTCTTGCTCGGCTGCTAAATCTTTACGCTGTTGCGGGCCATATTCTGTGCGCCGGGGTATGAAAGCCGTTTTCATCCCCAATGCACGGGCAGCCGCAAGGTCGTAATTGTGCGCTGCGCATAGCATCACCTCTTCAGGCGGAAGGCGCAGCAGGCGGCAAGCCCTAAATAGACCTCTGGGTCAGGTTTATAGTGCTGGAATAGCTCGGCGCAGAACACCATATCCCATGGCAGTTTGGCATAACGAGCAACATCCACCATTAACGATAAATTGCCGTTAGTCAGGGTGGCGATGATGGTGTGCTCTTTCAATTGTTGAAGACCGCGCTGAACATCCGGCCATGGGTCTAACTGGTGCCAAAAGTGATTGACGCGATCAATGGTCGCCTCGTCTAGCGTAATCCCATGTTGATTGAGGAGTTTGACTAAGCTTTCCCGATGCAGATCATCCAACCCCGTCCACGGAATTTCGCCTTTGCGCACCCGATCCATCGAAGGCGCATAATGCTGACGCCATTGATCCGTCAGCGCTTCGCTGGGTAGCTCGACACCCAACTCCTGCTCTAACGCCCGGAACTGGTTAATCAAACTGGAACGCCAGTCGACAATAGTGCCAAATACATCAAACACGATGGCTTTCATTAGCTTCGCCTTTACATTGGATGGTCATCAGTAGCCCTAATAGTGTCATGGCGATCAGCAGGCTCCAGCCGAGCATAAAGCTGCCCGTTATATCCAGCATCCACCCCATCAGTGGCGGCACCGATACAATTGCCAGTTGGTTAATCGCCATGGCCAGTCCCAGCACAAAGCCGGTTTTATCGACGAGTGCCGACTCCGCCACATAAGCCACCCAAGGCCCGTACCAGCCGAAACCAAAAAAGCCCAACCAGGCCATCAAGCAACCCAGCATAAACATTGAACTGAGCGGTAGCCAAACCAATACCAGCAACCCAACGATCACCGCCACCATGCACACCATGACCGGGAAATAGCGCGAGCGACAGCGATCACTCCAGGCTGCCAGCAAAATGCGCCCGGCAACCCCGGCCCCCTGAGCCACAAACAGCAAGGTCGCGGCCTGCAGCACCTCTATCTGCAAACGGCTATGCAGATAGAGCACGGTAAAAATCAAAATACCGTACTGAACCGAGATCAAACTAATGCCGGACGCCATGATCTGTTTCATGGCCGGTTCGCGAATCATCGCCAGCCGCGACAAGACGACGTTTGTTAGGCTGCCTTCAGAGGCTCTTGCGACCGACACCACGCCAGCAGGGGCGCGATAAAGAGCATAAAGATCAGCGCCCCGAAGATCGCAATCAGCCCACCCACCAGAAAGAGGCGCGCCATCCCCAGGTGATAGCGACGGTTGGCAGTACGATCGCCGCCAGCGCCCCGCCCAGCGGCAAGCCTGCCTGACGAATGCCCATGGCAAAGCCGCGCTGGGATTTATCGAACCAGGCCGCTACCGATTTGCTACCGCCGGGCTGGGCGGTACTGTAGCCCGCCCCGACGATGACCAAAACAGCAGCATGGCCCAGTAACTCTCAGCCAGTACGGTCGCGCTAAGCGCGATGCCCACGACGAAGGTGCCTACCCCCACCACCAAACGCTCACTGAACCTATCCAGCAACTCCCCGGCAACCAACAGCCCGATCAAAGGCACCAACTGAGCCGCCGATACCAGCGCCCCAATCTGAAATGCGGAGAGCCCCATATCGGCCTGTATATAAACGCTAATGGCGCCGATACCCTGAACGAAGAAACACGCCGCTGCTTGAGCCAGGGTGGCTATCAACAGAATAACCCAGCGGTAATGTCGGTTAGCAGTCATCGGCGGCACGCTTGTCAGGTAAGTTCAGATTTTAGTCAGGCCTTTTTCACAAAATGGGCGGTCACCATCATGTCGCCGACGCCATCGACTTTGCAGTCCAGTTGGTGATCCTTGCTGTCCATGAGCCGCTTGATCACGGCTTTGGTGCCTACCTTGAGCACCAGTGAACTGCCTTTGACCTTGAGGTCTTTGATCATCGTTACCTTGTCGCCTTCCGTTAACAGGGTGCCATGGGCATCTTTTACCGTCACGGTGTCCTCCGCCTCAGCTTCTGCGGGGTTCCATTCGTGGGCGCACTCGGGGCAGATAAACAGGCTTTGATCCTGATAGACGAACTCGGATTGGCAATGAGGGCAAGGTGGGCACGACATGAATGATGACTTCTGTAGCTTGGTTTAGGCTCTTATAATACTGAGCCTGTGTATCCTTGGCGAATGTCTTCACGTCTGACCAGGAAAGGAGAACAGCATGAACAAACGGGATCTGGAAGCGGCCTACCGAGATTACATCACCTGTCTAAACAATCAGGACTGGACGAACCTTGGCCAGTTCGTGCATGACGATGTCCAACATAACGGCCAGCGCCTAGGGATTGATGGCTATCGCGCCATGCTGGAAGCCGATTACGAGCAGATACCGGATCTTCACTTCAACATTGAGCTGTTGGCCATTGATTCACCCCATGTCGCGTGCAGGCTGCGCTTCGATGTCACGCCTAAAGGCAACTTCCTGGGTTTACCTATCAATGGGCAAAACGTGACGTTTTGCGAGAACGTGTTCTACCGCTTCCATGATAATAAGATTCAGGAAGTCTGGTCGGTGATCGATAAGACCGAGATAGAAGCTCAGCTGGATTGAAGCTCCAAATACCACCCTTGCTCGGTTGCCAGCAGGCGGCCTGTTAAGGCTAGATTTTCCAGAAAGTCATCGTCATGGGATACCACCAGTAACGCACCTTGGTAACTACGCAGCAGGGTTTCCAGTGCCTGTGCCGATGGCAGGTCGAGGTGATTATTGGGCTCGTCGAGCAGCAGCAATTGTGATGACGAATCGGGTAGAGGATGCAGAAGCGCCCTGCTGGCGCTTCTCACTACTCAGGCGCTTAGAAAGATGCCCATTCATCAGTGTCCTGCTGGCTCCCCAGAACGTGGGTCTTCGGCCGTTGAGCGGCCCGTGGCTGACTGGCATTGTGTCGCCCTGTTGCAGGTAGCGCGGCCTGATGCTGATCCGTGGTCGCCCCCCTAAAGAATGACACCTCTTTCAACAATGCCGTTGCCTGAATTTGCAGTGAACGGCCCGCCGCGCTGGACTCTTCCACCAGGCTCGCATTCTCCTGGGTGACACTGTCCATCTGCGCAATGGCCGTGTTGACTTGCTCGATCCCTTGGGACTGCTCGCGGCTGGCGGTGGCGATCTCACCCATCAATACCGAGACACGTTGTACACCGCTGACGATATCTTCCAGTGACTTGCCCGCTCGGTTGACCAGCTTAGAGCCGTTGTCCACTTGACCGATACTTTCATCAACCAGCTGTTTGATCTCTTTGGCCGCATTGGCACTGCGCCCCGCCAGATTACGTACTTCGTTGGCGACTACCGCAAATCCGCGCCCTGCTCACCCGCACGCGCCGCTTCAACCGACGCATTCAGCGCCAACAGGTTGGTTTGGAAAGCAATCTCCTCAATCAAGCCCACGATACCCGCGATTTTGCGGCTTGAGGCATTGATTCCCTCCATTGCTTGTACGGCTTGGCCTGCAACCTCCCCACCGGCGTTGGCTTGCTGGCTAACGTCGTAAACGAGTTTGTCAGCTTCGGAGGCGTTATCTGCGTTCTGCCTCACGGTGGAGGTGATTTCATCCATTGATGCCGCTGTCTCTTCGATGCTGGCGGCCTGCTGCTGAGTCCGGCTGCTCAGATCTTCAGTACCCCGGGCAATGTCATCTGCTGCGATATTGACGGACTCGGCGTTATTGCGCACAGACATGACTACTTGGGAGAACTTGGCTTCCATGGTCTTTAATGCCGACAGCATGTCGCCGAATTCATCTTTGCAGGAGATGTCGATTTCGTTATCCAGTTTGCCCTCTGCCATGGCGTTGGAAAGTGCTTGCGCCTTGGCCAGTGGTGCCACAATGCCACGAATTAACCATATCGCGAGCAGAATGCCAGCAATAACCGATACCGCTATCAAACTGATGACGAAGTTACGCGTCCATGCATAGTCTGCGGACGTTTGCTGATTGTATGCAGCGGCTTGAGCGGTGTTGCGGTTAATCAGATCCTGAAGCGACGATAGCACCGCCGTGTACCCAGTACGCAACGTGGTGGTAGCAATCTCACGAGCGGCATCGAAGTCATTACCGATCATTGCCGCGTTGATGTCGTCGATACCGGCACGCAGCTCACCCAAAGAAGCGATAAAATCTTGGGCGATAGCACGCTCGACATCATCGGATACACGGCCCGGGAAGTAATCAGCCCAAGCGGTATCGATAATGGCATCGTTTTCAGCAATTTCTTGCTGGGTGGTCAAAGCAGTTTCTGGGTTCCGGTCACGTTGTTCAGCCGTTATCTTCACTCGAGTGCTGAGCAGCGCTTGGTTGACTTGGCTCAGGCTCGCCAAAGTAAGCACGTTCTGCTCATAGGTATCGGTGACAGCATCGTTCGTCTTGCTGAGATTAGAGGCCGATCGTGCCAACCACGATCAGCATCAGGATAAAGGCGCCCAAACTCACGGAAAGCCGTAGTTTAACGCTTCGATTCAGAAGTAGCATGGAAAGATCTCGTAGAAGCCCGCAGTACTCTTCTTTGGGCAGGTGGAAGCCATCTCGGTAACTGCAAGTGTTCAGACAGAACGTATCCTGCTAGTCACCGTTTAGCATTATCGGCTCACGTTCAGAAACATTGAGTATTTATCTTAAAAATCGCCAATAACGAGTGCGCCCCCATGCCAACCGACCCGGTGTAGGCTCACCTGCGTCAATCCAATCCCATAACGTACAAACCGCTATTAAAACTAAACGTTGTGGTTATCTCCATTGACGAACGAATAGAGCAAAATATCGGATCGATAGGCCCAGCCCTGGCTTGCCCAAAACGTCTGGGCAGCTTCGTTCTCGGGGAGGATCATCAGGTGCGATTTCAGGATGCCTTCGTTTTTGAGTGCTTCCAGACAAAGGCTGACCAGCTTTGTCGCGATGCCTTTGCGGCGCTGGGAATCCGCCACCGACAAGTGCTGAACATAGCCGCGCTTGCCATCGTGGCCCGCCATGATCGTTCCCACCAGCTCCCCTTCTCTTTCTCCTTCTGCCACAAAGCTCAGGCCGGGGTTGCGCAGCAGGTATTTCTCAATGCCTTCCCGTGAATCGGCGTCGCGCAGCCGCACGCCTTCGCTTTCGCTCCACAGGGCAATGGCGGCTTCGTAATCGTTGATGGTCATGGTGCGGTAGTGCATCAGACGGCTCTCATTGGGTGGTGGTATCGTCTTGTTCGTTCTGCTGAGCAGGGTCGTTGAAGTGCTCCTTCTGCTCTGCCCATTTCAGCAAGGCATCCAGCGCCGGGCAGAGCGTTTGCCCCATTCGGTCAGGCGGTACTCCACTTTTGGCGGCACCTGGGGATAGACCTTTCGAGCCACAATGCCATCCGCTTCCAGTTGGCGCAGCTGTTGGGCCAGCATTTTCTGGGAGATCTCGGGGATGAGTTTTTCAAAATCGGAGTAGCGCTGCACTTTTCCATCGAACAGATGAAAGAGAATAATCAGCTTCCAGCGCCCTTCCAGCATTTTTAATACATTTTCCACATCGCTTGCGGCGGTAGCGGGCGTATAAATCTTTCTCATGGGTAAGCCACTTACCTTTTGTGCGTTCTTGCTAACGCGTAATTCCAGGCAGAAGATTCTCGCATATTACCCCTTGCGAGAGATGACCATCATGAGTTTGTCACTGCCAGACGCGATCACCACTTACTTCCGCATCAGTAACGGGCGGACGACACCCACCTTGGCGATTGCTTTACCCAAGATGCCTGTGTGTTGGATGAGGGAGAAACGCATCGCGGGCGAACCGCTATTCAATCATGGCTACGTGCCACCCGTGCCAAGATTGCGTATCGCGTCGAGCCGGTCAGTGTTTCCCATCAAGACAACACGATGGTGGTTACCGCCACCGTGACCGGCAACTTCCCCGGCAGCCCAGTGCAACTGGATCACACTTTCCAGCTTGCTGATGCACAAATCCAGTCATTGGAGATTCACTAATGAACCTGAACTTGAACGGGCGACGCGTATTGATCACCGGTGGTAGCAAAGGGGTTGGCGCTGCCGTGGTGGCACTCCTTCGCGGGGAAGGCGCGCAGGTGCTGACCACGGCCCGCACCCGCCCGCCGAGCTGCCTGAAGCGCTGTTTGTTGCTGCTGACTTAACCACTGCCGAAGGCTGTTCCTCGGTGGCCGAGGCAGTCAACGAACGCTTGGGCGGAGTGGATATTATCGTTCATGTGCTGGGTGGCTCATCCGCGCCCGGCGGCGGGTTCGCTGCCCTTGGGGAGGATGAGTGGCAGCGCGAGCTCGACATCAACCTGTTTCCTGCCGTACGGCTGGATCGCGCCCTGCTGCCCGGCATGCTGGCCCAGGGCGGTGGGGTGATTATCCACGTGACCTCCATTCAGCGTGAACTCCCCCTGCCCGAATCAACCACGGCTTACGCGGCGGCTAAAGCTGCGCTCTCCACCTATAGCAAGAGCTTGTCCAAGGAAGTGTCGCCCAAAGGAGTGCGTGTGGTTCGAGTTTCACCCGGCTGGATCGAGACGGAAGCTGCCGTTGCGCTGGCCGAGCGGATTGCCCAAGACGCAGGTACCGATTACGCAGGTGGCAAGCAGATCATCATGGAATCGCTGGGTGGCATCCCGATTGGCCGCCCTTCGAAGCCTGCTGAAGTAGCCAACCTGATTGCGTTTCTGGCGTCACCGCTGGCGGCGACCATCACGGGTACGGAGTATGTGATTGATGGTGGTACGGTGCCTGTTGCTTGAGGGCGATGGTGAAATGGAGGTTGTCTATCGTATGGCGTGTATATCATCGATATCGACCGGTCTTGAGAGCACTGATTTATAACGAATCAAGTCTTCCTTCAGCATCAAGGGAAGCTTCAGGCCCAGTACACTGACTATTTCATAGCGGTCAAACTCTATATTTAGCGACGCCCAATCCTGGCTGGCGGTATCAAAAATTTGCGCACCATCAGCGTTGCCAACTTCCACCTTAATGCCTTCATACTTGAACTGGACGTAGGTTAAATCCCAGCCCTCCTCGCAGTAGTGCTTGGCGGGCTTGGATATGTATGACTGGCCAGCCTGAACCACTTTTGAAAAGTGTTCGCCGGGGACAAACAGATCAATATCGTTCAGTTCACGCTCAGCGCCATACCCCTTTGCGGCGAGTCCCCCGCATATTTGAAAAGGGATATTGCTATCTCTCAGTAACCCTACTATCCACTCGGCTGCTAACTGATGCACAAATTCTCCTGCGGCTGCCTATCAGCCCGCGCCCTATCGGTATCTGAGGGGCACCAGCTGATTCTGAAAAAACACCTGTTAATGCTTTTATGCAATCTCTCACTTTACTATCACTATGTTCAAGTCTTCTGAATCCGTGGGTGGTTCAAAATAGCTAGTCACCATTTTAAACACCTCTTCGGTATCGAAATGTGCCCGAGCGGGTTGTTGCTTTTGTCTTTCTTTCAGTTGCTTTAAGCAGCCCTTGTCATCAATCGTCAGGTAATAGAGCTCGTGAGGTATTCCGTGTTCTGTGTATATCTCTTTGAACCAGTCTCGCTGTTTTGGGTATTAGCGGGCATATCTAATACCACTGAGGTGCCTGCCATCAGGATCTGCTTAACGTGCTCTCTGAGTATTGGCTTGAGACGCGAAGCGTAGTTTAGGTAATCGTTAAAACCCTCGATTTCACCAGGGTAAAGGGCCTCTAGCCATGCATCTTCTGAGATCAGCACAGCCTCTCGCTCTTGAGCAATTTTGACTGACAAGGTGCTTTTCCCAGCGCCCATTTTACCACAGAAGAATATGAGTGTTCCGTAGCGATTCAATGTCCTTCTCCTTGTCGTTAAAGGCAGCGTGACGTAGTCAATATAAACTCAAAATAGTTCAACGCTTACCCTCCCACATCCGATTAGCAATTATGTATATGCCTTCAAAGATGGAACTAGCTTAAGCTAAGGTGGCGTGTGGCATGATCTAGAGCCAGTGTGTACCCTCACTGATGGTGTATCATGCACTATTGTGTAATTCAGCTGTAAATTCCATACCCATAAAGAAAAAAACAACATGGAGACAGCAGAGGATATAGTCATTACTTACCCAGCAACTTATGCGCGAAAATAGTGATCAAAGAAGGCTTTACACGCTTCCAGTAAAACTTCTCCCCTCTGGCTCGCCAATATTATAATCGTATTTAGTAAACTCTTGTGCTAAATTGATAGGCACGTTAAATATACAGTCAGCAACATCCTCTTCATCTTCTGCCTCTAGCTCTTTTTCCTGTATCTTCACCCACTTTTCTTTGATTGGATAGTAACAATCCGGCAAATTACCTCTTTCCTCCAAATGGTTAATGACCTCTTCCCTCTGTGAGTAACACCCCAAATCTCCTGACCATCAACCCAGAGTGACGCTTCTGAGAACATAACATGCTCTTCAGCTACACAGAAGTAAACCTCGTGACCTTTTGAAATACTGCGCCTCAAATCATCATGATTGAGAACAGGAGATATTCCAACCCCACAATCCCAGATGAAAACTTGTTCCTCCAAAGTGACTACGCCAAAGAACTCCGCTTTCTCTTTATCAAAGGTTTTTCTGACTTTCAGTTTTTTTTGAATATTTTTAATGTCAATAGAACGGCAAGCCATCCATGTCAATGATGCGCCCATTTGCACTTCCATATGTAAATTCAGAGTAAAAAATAAAACTTATCATTCAAAATAGAAAAATAAAACCAAAATATAAAATTAGACCATATATTTCCATTTTTCTTCATATATTTCATATGGGATTTACGCACTTTAAAATTAGATTAATCAAGTGAGTCAACTACTTATACGATCACGGCTAAGTAGCAGCCGCTTTAAGTCTGTGGTAAGTGTGGTGTATATCAACCGCCCTTTTACCTCTTAAGCATTAGAAGCTTCTAGCCAAAAGCGATTCAAGCTTCAACTCTGGATACTGCTTCGCCACATTCGCAACGTCGTTGCGGGTCTCTTCTATTATCCACTCTCTTACTTGCTTGGCCGCGTCGCTCAGTGGCTTTTTTACGCGAATGAACCAGATGACAAAGCCGTTCTGTAGCAATCGCGGTTGGAGTAGCGGGCACCAGCGAGCCCGTTTCCAGCCAGTGGGATGCGATGTTTAGCCAGCCGATGGCGATACCCTGGCCAGCAGGGCCGCCTGGATCACGACGGCATAGTCCGAAAATACCAGCGAGTGAGTGGTTCCATAAGCCTGCAGATGGAAATTGGGCAAAAGCTCAAACCAGTCTATGCGGCTATCGCTGAGGCTAATCAGGGTGGTGGAGACATCATTGCCGGACGATTCGAGCTGCTGCTTTCGATAGGCCGGGCTGCAGACCGGCACCAGTATCTCCGGCAGTATCAACGAGGCATCATGCAGAATGTCCTCCCCCGTAACAAAGCGAATCCCCAGGTCAACATCCTCGACCGAGCCGCTGACCGACCCCGATATCAGTTGAAAGCGCAGATCGATATGGGGTAGCTGCGCCTGCAGCCTGTGCATGCGCGGCATCAGCCAATGGTGGTGAAGGCGGTTGATACCGACAACGTGACGGTTTCAAGCCCAGTGCTGCGCGCCCGGATTTCCTGAATCGCCGCTTCGATATTGTGGAAGCCATCAACAACGCCTTGATAAAGTATCTCGCCACTCTCGGTCAGCTCGGTTTTACCGGGCGTGCGCAAGAACAGTTTGACCTCCAGATACTCTTCCAGAAGCGCCAGCATGCGGCTGACCGCCGGCTGGGTAACCCCAGTTCGGCAGCGGCTTTGGTGAAGTTACCGCAGCGGGCCGCTGACTCAAAAACAAACAGGGCGTTGGCACTGGGTAGTTGTCGGCGCAATGTAGGCATGATTTCAGGTTATGCCACCACCAAGAATTTCGCAATTGTCCGCTCCCCTTATCTGCTGTACTCAATGACAACCGATAGGCATCACAACAATGAAAGGTGATAAATCCTATGGATGAGCGAGACAGTGTGGGGGTTGCCATACGCTCCATCAGTAAGCGGTATGGCAGCACGGTAGCCCTGAAAGACATAACCTTAAATATTGAGCCGGGTGAATTCGTATCGCTGCTGGGCCCTTCAGGCTCGGGAAAAACGACCTTGCTTGGCGCCTTGGGTGGGTTCGTCATGCCGTCATCAGGGACGGTATGGGTCGGCGATCAGGACATGACCTACATGCCGCCGCACAAGCGCAACATCGGCATCGTCTTTCAGAGTTACGCGCTCTTTCCTCACATGAGTGTCGGCGAAAACGTCGCCTTTCCCTTGCGGGCTCGTCGCCTCCCCAAGTCAACATGGCCGGAACGGGTTCGTCAGGCGCTGGCCATGGTGGAACTGGATGGCTATCAGGATCGGGGAGTATCACAGCTTTCAGGCGGCCAACGGCAGCGGGTCGCTCTTGCCAGAGCAATCGTGTTCGAGCCACGGCTAATCCTGATGGACGAACCGCTATCAGCGCTGGATAAGCAGCTGCGCGAGACGATGCAGATTGAACTGCGCCGCTTACACCGCAAATTGGGGGCCACCGTGGTGTATGTGACCCATGACCAGCGTGAGGCGCTGACCATGAGCGACAGGGTCGCGATCCTCAAGGATGGTGAGCTGGTACAGATCGGCGCCCCCGAAACGCTGCACAACAATCCTAAAGACTCTTTTGTGGCCAGCTTTATTGGAGACTCTACCCTGCTCCCGGTGACCCGCATTGATGAGCATAGTGTCCGGCTCGGCAATCACACACTACGTTCAGCCAAACCCATCGCCTCTCATGCGGAGTTGCTGCTGGCCATTCAAACCGAAAAACTGCTGATCGATGATGGCAGCCATGAGCCCGGCGTCAATCGCCTGCCATGTCGGGTCATGGAGGCCGTCTACCAGGGCGATAGCCTGCGATTGTTCCTCGAACTGGAAGACGGCACCTCCATCAGTCTGCGTCAGCCCAGCCACCATGCCGCAAGACTACAGATTCCACCGCTCGGCGAGCGCTTGAGCGTGGTACTGCATCCAGAGGACACCATCATCGTGCCTCGTTCGGGATGCCCCACTCCGGCGACAAACGTTGCCTGACATAACTTCAAAGCACCTTAGCAAGGAGTCATACACGATCATGGAACTTTCCAATTTTAAAGTTCTTACCTTCGATGTCGTGGGCACGCTGATCGATTTCGAAACCGGTGTACTGAATGCTGTCCGTCGCATTGGTGGCAATGCTGCTCAAGACCTGAGCGACAACACCATCTTCGAGGCCTACAAACGTGGGCGGGATCGCTACCCTGGCCGTTCGAGTAGTGCCATGGCGGATGTCTATCGCTCGCTGGCGGAGGAGTTGAAGCTACCTGCAGATTCGGTTTCGGCCGATGCCTTCCAGTTGGCGGTGCTGCGTTGGCCGGCTTTTGAGGATTCGGTGGCGGCACTGAAGCGCCTTCGTAAACACTATCGCCTGGTGGCGATGACCAATGCTGATCGCACAGCGTTCTCCTGCTACTCGCATATTCTCGACAACCCGTTCGACGATAGCGTGACCTGCGACGAGACCGGTGTAGCCAAGCCCAATCCTCAATTCTTCGCTTACAACCGTGGTCGTCAGGCCGCTCACGGCTATCAATTCTCGGAAATACTGCATGTCGCCCAGAGCCAGTACCACGACATCGGCATTGCCAAGGAACTGGGTTACACCACTTGCTGGATTGAGCGTCGTCAAGGCCAGCCGGGGTTCGGCGGCACACCGGAACCGGCACAGGTGACAACGCCAGACTTCCATTTTCCCACGCTGAAGGCGTTGGCCGACGCCGTGGAGAAGGTGTGACATGAATGGGCCTCAGCCGGTATCCCAGATTGCTTCGCTTTGGCGTGATACGGCGAAGACTGCCCCGAATTTTTCGCGTCTTTCCAACGATAAAACCGTCGATGTCGCGATAATCGGGGGAGGATACACGGGATTAACAGCGGCCCATCGGCTGGCAGAAAGGGACGTTCAATCGATTGTGGTGGATGCCAACCCTATCGGCTGGGGCGCAAGCGGACGTAATGGCGGAGTGGTATCCGCCAAATTCCGGCTGTCGTTTCCCAGCATCGCCCAGGCCCACGGCATGCCGGTCGCCACTGCTATGCACCGGCTCTGCCATGAGGCAGTGGATGAGGTGGACGCTTTGATTCAGTCGTATGGCCTGGAGAGCGCCCGCTTCACACGCTGCGGCAACCTGCGCTGTGCCCACACAGCCAAGGCTCTTAAAGGCATTTCCGAAGAAGCCGAGTGGATGCGGCGGGAAATGGGCGATGATTCGCTACGCTGCCTTTCTGCTGGCGAGGTAGCCGAAGAGACTGGGTCTCATGCGTTTAAGGGTGGGGTTTTAGGGCTTGGCGTAGGTACCTTGCACCCACTCGACTATGTGCGGGGTTTGGCGGAAGGGCTCAATCAACGCCATGGCGAGCTCGTCTTCGAGCGAACTCCGGCCACTAGCATTCGCCGCCTGAATGATGGTGTTCATATCACGACGCCAGGCGGTGAGATCAAGGCGCGACAGGTGATCCTGGCCACTAATGCCTATTCGGACATCACGCCTGTCAGTGCCACGATCAAGGCGCGTCTGGTGCCGTTTAGAAGTTCGATTATCGCCACTCACCCTCTTCCAGAGGCGCTGCAGAACTACCTGTTGATCAAGGATAGAAGCTATGGCGAAACCCGCCGAATGATGCGCTGGTTTCGCAAGGTCGATGGACGGATCGTATTTGGCGGTCGTGGGGCGTTTGGGAAGCGTGATTCTCAGGCGGCGTTCGATTCCCTGCAGAGCGCCATGGTGTCGCTCTTTCCAGCGCTTGCCGATATCGGCATTGCCTATCGCTGGTCGGGGCATGTGGGCATGACGCTGGATGCTTTGCCCCATGTCGGCAGATTTGACGACCGCGTTTGCTACGCCGCCGGTTACAACGGCGCTGGCGTGGCCATGTCGACATTGCTCGGGCGGTTGGCGGCAGACTACGCCATGGGTGAAAGCCCTGACGTGGCGCTGCTCGCCGCGGAACGGCTCAAGGCCGTCCCGCTTTACCCCTTGCGTGAAGTCGGTATTCGACTGGTAGCGGGTTACTACCAGTTCCTTGATGCAATCGGGCGCTGATTGGGCGTCGGACGCATTTACTCAGTTGGAGGTCGCAAGATGAAAGATACTAACTGCTTCAAATACTTGCTTGGTTCCTCGGTAATGGTTGTTGGTGCGCTTGGCGCTGGGCAAACGCTGGCCGACGGCGAAATCACGTTCGTCTCTCAGGGTGGCGCGTATCAGGAGGCCCAAACGGTGGCCATTCTCGACCCGGTTGCTGAGGCGCTGGGCATCACCATTCGTCAGGAGAGCGCCCCCGACGCCTGGCCGATGATCAAGACGCAAGGCACCACCGGCCAGGCGGTATGGGACGTGGTCGATACACCACCATTGAACTGTGAGCGGGGCGGCAATCAAGGGCTGATTGCGGAACTCGACTTCAGCCAGATTCCTAACGCCGAGTCGATGCCCGAGGAGTATAAGACGCCCTACTCGGTTGCCTACGAGTTCTACTCCAGCGTACTGGCCTACAATCCAGAGGCCTTCGCTGGCAATCCGCCGCAAAGCTGGGAGGACTTCTGGAATGTAGAGGAGTATCCCGGTAACCGTGCACTGCGCAACCACCCGCTGGGAACGCTTGAAGCCGCCTTGATGGCTGATGGTGTTGCACGAGAAGAGCTCTATCCGCTAGATGTTGACCGGGCCTTCGCCAAGCTCGAGGAGATCAAACCGCATATCACCACCTGGTGACCTCCGGCGGGCAGTCGGCGCAGCTCCTCTACGATGGCGAAGTGGATATGTTGATGATGTGGAATGGCCGAGTTAGCGCCATCATCAATGAAGGCGCTGATGCTGACTTCACCTATAACGATGGGGTCTTGCAGAACACGCACCTGTGCATTATCGAAGGCGCGCCCAATCAGGAGACGGCCGTCGAGTTCATTAACGCAGCCATCGACCCTGAGTATCAGGCCAACCTGCCTCTGCATATCGACTACGGCCCCGGTAATCCGGCCGCCTTCGATACCGGCAAGATTCCTGATGAGCGTGCCAGGGAGTTGCCGAGTTTCCCCGAAAATGCCGAGCGTCAGGTGTTGATGTCATACGAGTGGTGGGCTTCATCGGCAGGAGAACAAGCGGAACGTCGCTGGCTAGAGTTTATGCAGCGATAAGCGCGTCGTTGCCGCGGCTCGCCTGCGAGTTACGGCAACGCTTGTCGACTTCCCGATAGGAGATATCCTTTGAAAGCGACCGCCATTAACAATAATTACCCTCACGTTAGCCACCGGGATGCGTCACTGGGCTATCGGCGGCGCGAGCATGCGCTCATGCTGCTTTTGATGTCGCCCGCCGTGCTGGTGGTTTTTGTGCTACTGCTCATTCCGCTCGGTTGGTTGATCGGTCAATCGTTCTATGCCGACGGTTTTTCGCTGGAGCACTATCAGCGAATCTTCACGGAAGGCATCTACTGGAATACGTTCTGGGTCACGTTTCGCATCAGTTTTATCGTCACGCTGCTGGCGCTGCTAATGGGCTACCCCATTGCCTACGCGGCGTCGATATTGCCACGGCGCTGGTCGATGCTGGTACTGGCGCTGGTGATTCTGCCATTCTGGACCAGCGTACTGGTGAGAGCCTACGCCTGGCTGATTCTGCTACAACGCTCAGGGGTGGTGAATGAGTCGCTGATGGGCATAGGCCTTATCGATGCACCGCTGGCACTGGTGCATAACGAGCTGGGCACGATCATCGCCACCGTGCATATCCTGCTGCCATTCATGGTCTTGCCGCTTTACGCCACCATGCAGAAAATTCCCGGCGACCTGATCCAGGCTGGCGCGAGCCTTGGCGGCACGCCTCTGCACGTTTTCATACGGGTGTTCTTCCCTCTTTCGCTTAGTGGCGTGTTGGCGGGTATGACGCTGGTGTTCGTGCTATGCCTAGGCTTCTATATCACCCCCGAACTGGTGGGTGGGGGCGTACGGTCATGGCTTCGATGCTGGTCAGCCGCAACATCCAGCTCTATAACGACTGGGGCGCCGCCAGTGCTGTCAGTGTCGTGCTGCTGATCTGTGTGCTGGCCATTTTCTATGTGGTGAGCCGCCTCGTTCCCCTTGAGAAGATACTGGGTGCAAAATGAACAAACTATCCTTGAGTCGAATAAGTTTTATTGGCTATGTGGTCGTGGTGCTGATCTTCTTGATTCTGCCACTGCTCATCGTTGTGCCCATGTCGTTCTCGGACAGCCGCTTCCTCTCCTTTCCGCCCAGCAGTTTCTCATTTCGCTGGTATGACACTTTCTTCAATAATCCGGGTTGGATGTCTGCCGCGAAGACCAGTCTGATCGTGGCGTTTTCCACGGCATTGATCGCGACACCGGTCGGCGTGGCAGCGGCTTATGCCATCAATAGTTCGACGCACTGGCTGATGCGCTATCTGAAGCTCGTACTTCTGCTGCCGTTGATCGTACCGATTATTATCGTCGCCACCGGGGTGTTTCTTTATTTATGCCCTGTCGGGGATGCTTTACACCATTCCAGGCTTGATCATTGCGGATGTGATGCTGGCGTTGCCCTATGTAATCACTGCCGTAACCGCAGGCCTGCACGGTTTTGATCAGACCCAGGAAATGGTGGCCAGAAGCCTGGGCATGAATCGTTTCCGTAGCTTCATGAGCGTCACCCTGCCGCAGATCATGCCGAGTGTGGTCACCGGGGCGATCTTTGCGTTCATTCAGGCCCTGGACGAAACCATGGTGGCGCTCTTCATTTCGGGGGGCCAGAACCAACCCCCTGACCGTACGCATGTTCACTGCACTGCGCGACGAAATCGACCCGACCATTGCCGCTATCAGCACCTTATTAACAGCCGCTTCCTTCGCGCTGGTATTACTACTAGTACTGGCTCGCAAGCAGTCACCGGCGTAAAAACGTCATCCGGATCGTTGTCACCACTGATTTAGCAATTATGTACAAGCATTAAGCGTCCGTGCTGCATAAGCTGGTGGTGTGACTAATCAGGAGGGGCGGCATGAGTAACGCAAGCCGGTTTCAATTCATCAAGAGCCAGTATGTACCTACGCTAACGGTGCTTCACGCTGCGATTGAGGATTTCAGCTACGACCGCCATGCCCACGAGGAGTATGCCTTCGGCGTAACGCTGGCGGGCCGTCAGGATTTCTTCAGCAGCGGGCAGTTTCACCGCAGCCCACCGGGCAACGTTATTCTGTTCAATCCGGAGGAAGTTCACGACGGCCAACCGGGTGGCGAGCACACGCTGGATTACCTGATGGTGTATGCCCACCCTGAACAGGTTAACGCGCTGTTTGCTAACGCACTGGGCCACGAGCACACGGCTGACTTTCGCTCACGAAATACTCTTGTTCAGGATGTTCGGTTACGCAATGCTATTTTGGAACTGGCGAGGTTAGTCACTTCGTATACTGGTAGCTGTATTGACCAGGAGAACGCGCTCTATCAGGTGATCGAACGCACTGTGCAACTCGGCGGTGTTGCTCAACCTAACCAAGTAACTACGCGGCCTGATGCGCTGCTGGGCTTGGCGAAAGAGTACGTTCATGCACACCTGGACGCCGATATCTCCCTTGATGACATCAGCCAGGCAGCACACCTATCCAAGTACCATTTCTTGCGTCTGTTCCGTCAACATTACGGCATCACCCCCACCAATATGTGATTAATTGCCGGATTAACGCGGCCCGTTCGGCGCTAGACCTTGGCGCTTCCCTAACGGAGGTCGCTTTGCGTTATGGGTTTGCCGACCTGAGCCATTTCAATCGCCGCTTTAAGCGCATTTATGGCATGACGCCCTATCAGTACCAGCGCGATATCGCACGCTAACACCTAAATACCACTATAGAGGTTTAACCATGTTAGAATTGTCGCCTATGCCCTAGGCGCGATGTATTCGCCTGGGCCTGTGAATCTGCTTGGTTTGAATATTGGCATCAATGGGCAAGCCAGACAGTCGGTTGGGTTTTGCCTTGGCGTAGGTACCGCGATGCTGGCGTACTTATTAGTATTGGGTTGGGCGGGTGCTGCATGGATCGATGATGAAGCGCTCATCGTAGTGAGTGCCTTGGGCTGCGGCTATATTGTTTATCTCGCCAGCAAAATTGCCCGTTCAAGTGTTGATATAAGCGAGCCAGACAACGCCCCACAGCTGGTCAATTATCGTGATGGGCTGGTCATGCAATTGCTTAATCCCAAAGCCATTGTCGCTACCCTGCCCATTACCACACTGCAGTTTCCTGCGGCAGGCATTCAAGGCGTTAGCTTGGCGGTTTGGGCATTGGGGCTGGCGATGCTAGCTGCGGGCGCCCCCGGCAGCTATATGATGATCGGCAGCCTGGTCGGCCACCGCATTAAAAAGCCCAGGACTCGTTAAGGGCTTTAATTGGGTGATGGCGGGGTTGCTGGTCGCTGTGGCACTTTCAATTGGCTATGAGCATGTGTGGTTGCCCTTCACTGCCCAAAGCTGATGCCCAGGCGCAACGCTTGTAGGGCGTCGAATTCGATACTTACCTCGTCAGAGAATAGCGGGTGCCCCTGCACCAAGAAATCCAGCGTCGCTTGAGAGCCGCGGTAGGTGACGGTAACGGCGATATCCGCAGAAGTGCTAACAGGGGCCAGCAAATCATACTCAACGTTATCAACGCTGACAGAGGAAAGGCCGCGGCTATCCAGCTGCTGCTGGATTTCCCGCTCAACGACAACCCCGTAGTAGAAGTAAATGCCGGCATAGCCAAGCGCTACCAGTACGATTAGTGAAAAGAGCTTTCCCATTGTTTCTCTCTGTTTTATAGGATATTGGCTGGTTGCTGCCTGCAGTAAATACGCTTTAATCGCGTACCTAAGCGTACGCTATGGGAAAGATCAGCGGCAGTACTAGCCTTGATAATGCCTGGGGCAATGGGAGCACACAAGCGATGAAGGTGGGCATCCTTACTCATTGAGCGGACTGCTGCAATAGTCGTCAAAAGACCCAGCAAGCCGGATCATCCAAACAAGGCTCCACATCCTCTACCCTGCCATTTAGCGTTCTTTGATGGATTCTGCATAGTACTAGGCTAGGCTCTGTACCATTAGCAGCAATGGTTAGCTCACCATCTACACTCCAACCGCCGCTTTTGCCGCAAGTTTGCCAGCCACCTGTGTTGGAGATGTGGTTAGCTAGCAGCACTGGGAACTGATGGTGCTTCGCTATTGAAGCGAGTAGGTTCGCATCGGCCAGATACCCTGTTTCAGAGATAAGCGCGCTGGCAATATAAACGTCCGCTTGCTGGTCGACAGCCATTTCAGCATGGGTAGGATTGGCAAAGTCTGCGCAAATCGCCAAGGCGATTCTAGTGCCGTTAACCGTGAATAGGTAACTTTCGGCGCCAACCGAACAGTAAACGTCTTCTCCTTCGTGCAGGTACTGCTTTGCATAGAACTCACGCTCGCCGTTGGGAAAGCAGATAACAGCGCCTATGTGGGGCTTACTGTTTTCATTCACCAGCGGGCAACCTGCTATCACCACTATATTATGAGCTACTGCAGCGGCAGAAAGCGTGCTGAAGATCTCTGCACTTTGGGGCATCGCCAATTGCTCTAGTAGCTCAAGTTCGTAGCCGGTAAGCGAAAGCTCTGGGAAAACCATCACATCAGCCCTGAGCCTAGCGGCGTGTTGAATGTAGGTAAGGTGTATTGCAAGGTTCTCAGCCACTGCGCCTTTTTCCACCGGGAGCTGCGCTAACGCGATGGTGGTATTGCCAGTTTTCATTCAAGCCTCACAGCAGTAAGTAAAGAAACCTCGCGTATTTAAGCCAATATCCGTCCGTACAGCCAACTCACTCTTTTTAGCCAGCAACAGCCCTACCCCTGCGCTGGCTAATAGAGTTGCGCAACTGCGGTGGAATAAGCGCCGCATGGCGGGGCGCGAAAACCAGTGACTTAAAAAGCTGCCTGCGTAGGCGTAACCGGCAATCGCTACCCACTCCAGTAGCAGAAACAGCGCGCCTAACACTAAAAACTGCTGCCCTACGTTGCCACTTGGTTCCACAAACTGGGGTAAGAAGGCGGTAAAAATCAGGATGGCTTTGGGATTACCTGCAGCAAGCAGAAACTCCTGTCGCGCCAGCTCAAAAAGATTTCGGGGCTTAGCGTCAACGTCATCATGTTCAGTGGTATCGGCAGCCCAGAGTTGATAGGCCAGCCATAGCAAATAGAGACCACCGACAACCTTAATGACCAGAAAGATCTTCTCAGAAGTGTATAGCAGCGTTGCCAAGCCGGTCGCTGCCAACGTAATCATGCCAACGAAAGCCACCAGTCGACCAACACCCGCTAAACAAGCTGCCCGGATGCCATAGCGTTTAGCATTGGTTAATGACAGCAGGTTATTAGGGCCAGGCGCCATATTGAGGGCGAAGCAGGCAGGGATAAACAGCAGCAGTGTGGTTAGGTTCATGAAAGCGCGTTCCTATTAGCTTGCATAAGCATTCACAGTTATTTCACTCCCGATCCACCTAGATTAGCCGTTAATTAAAATTTTTCTCAACCTTAAAAAAGAGCAGGCCGGTTGGCCTGCTCTTTTAACGTAGCGTGCTTTTTACGGTGCTTGTATCAACAGACTTGCAGCTCGCTCTCTGTGCGGCATGACCGGATACTTTCAGCCAGTTCGCTTACCAGGTCGTGTACCCGCTCAACGGTTTCATCGGGGGTGCTGGCGTGTTCGACACAGTCGACTAATGCGGAGCCGACAACGACCGCATCGCTATACCGGCCGATGGTGGCCGCTTGCTCGGCAGTGCGAATACCGAAACCCACGGCAATAGGCAGCTCGGTATGTTCGCGCAGCTTAGCCACCGAGCTTTCCAGCCGTTCTGAAGTGGGTGCGCTGCCGCCGGTCACGCCCGCTACAGAGACGTAGTAGATAAACCCGGAAGCATTTGCCAGTACTTTCGGCAGGCGTTTGGCATCGGTCGTGGGGGTGGCCAAGCGGATAAAATCAATGCCGTGCTGGGCCGCGGGCGTGCAGAGCTCTTCGTCATGCTCCGGGGTAGATCCACGACGATTAGGCCATCGACACCGGCGCAGGCGGCGTCGGTTAGAAACCGCTCAACGCCATAGCAGAATATGGGGTTGTAGTAGCCCATCAGTACAATCGGCGTGGTGCTGTCGTCTTCACGGAAGCGGCGTACCATGTCCAGCGTTTTGGCTTGAGTTTGGCCGCTATTTAAAGCACGTAGCGCCGCTTTTTTGAATAGCGGGGCCATCGGCCATGGGATCGCTAAAGGGCATCCCAAGTTCGATAATATCCACTCCTGCTGCGGGCAGCCCGTGCAGCAGGCGTCGGGAGGTGTCGGCATCCGGGTCGCCGGCGGTCAGGTAGCTGATCAGTGCCGGGCGGTTTTGCTGCTTGAGTGTGCTAAAGCAGTGTTCGAGACGCGTGGGGGTGTGCATGGTCTGATTCACGATAGTGTTCATCGCGTTGTCCTGGATCGCGCTCATACGTTTTTCACTCCGAATTTATCGCCAAGGTGATGGGCGACGCTCGTCATGTCCTTGTCGCCACGGCCGCTCAGGTTGACCACCATCAAGTGCTCACTGGGAAGCTGGGGGCGCGTTTGGCGACTTCAGCCAACGCATGGGCAGTTTCCAGGGCGGGAATGATGCCTTCCATGCGGCAGCAAATCTGGAACGCCTCCAGCGCCTCGTCATCGGTGGCCGAGACGTACTCGACCCGCTTCTGCTCGTGCAACCAGGCGTGCTCGGGCCCAATGCCGGGATAATCCAGCCCGGCGGAAATCGAGTGAGCGTCGATAATCTGGCCATCTTCGTTTTGCAGCAAGTAAGTGCGGTTACCGTGCAGCACGCCGGGGTGCCGCCGTTCAGGCTGGCCGCGTGCAAGCCGCTTTTAACGCCCTTGCCACCCGCTTCCACGCCAATCATCTTCACGTCGAGGTCATTCAGAAAGGGGTGAAACAGCCCCATGGCGTTTGAACCGCCGCCAATGCAAGCCACCAGCGAATCCGGCAGGCGACCTTTCTTTTCCAGCATTTGGGTACGGGTTTCATGGCCGATCACGGCCTGGAAGTCACGTACCATGGCCGGTACGGGTGCGGGCCCGCCACGGTGCCAATGATGTAGAAGGTGTCGTCGACGTTCGTTACCCAGTCGCGCAGCGCTTCGTTCATGGCGTCTTTTAGCGTCCCTGTACCCGAGGTAACGGGGATGACTTCCGCGCCCAGCAGCTTCATGCGGAATACGTTGGGCTGCTGACGCTCGATGTCGGTTGCGCCCATATAGATGACACAAGGCAAACCAAAGCGCGCCGCAACGGTAGCGGTGGCAACGCCGTGCATGCCCGCACCGGTTTCCGCGATGATGCGCTTTTGCCCATCTGCTTGGCCAACAATACCTGACCGATGCAGTTGTTGATCTTGTGGGCGCCGGTGTGGTTGAGCTCTTCGCGCTTCAAGTAAATACTCGCCCCGCAAAAGTGCTCGGTCAGCCGCTCGGCAAAGTAGAGCGGGCTTGGCCGCCCCACATAATCACCCTGAAAGTAGGCCAACTGGCGCTGAAATTCGGGATCGTTTTTGGCGGTGGCGTATTCGTCTTGCAGCTCTAAAATCAGCGGCATCAGCGTTTCAGCGACAAAGCGCCCACCGAAGCTGCCAAATAATCCGTTGGCGTCGGGCAGGCGCTGGGATACGTCTACAGGTTGATTCATCACGACCTCTGAATGCGTTATCGAACAATGCAGTGAAAGTAGCGCAAGCAGGCCGGGATAAAAATCGATAAGATATCATCAACATGTGATCTGGAGTCACGTATCAATGCAAAACAGCATGCCCCCACTTAGTGCCCTGCGCGCCTTTGAGGCCACTGCCCGGCTGGGCAGCGTGACCGCCGCGGCCGAGGAGCTGAGCGTTACCCACGGCGCTGTTAGCCGCCAGATAAAGAGTTTGGATGAGCATTTTGGCGTGGCGCTTTTTACCAAAGCGGGCCGTGGCATTGTGCTTACGCCGCACGGTGAGACGCTTCAGAACGGAGTGGGTGAGGCGTTCGCCCGCCTCAAGAATAGTTGCGCCGCGCTCAAACGTGATGTGAAGGAAGCGCCCTTCACCCTGGCCTGCCCTGGCAGCCTGCTGGCGCGCTGGCTGATTCCCCGTCTTGATCGCCTGCACCGCGAGCTGCCAGAGCTGAAACTGAAAGTGGTCGTCAGCGAAACTGAGCAACCCGGTATACAGAGCGACGCCAGCGCTACCCTGGCATTTTCCGAGCCACCCTGGCCTGCAGACGTAGAGGTATTCGAACTAATGCCGGAACAGATTTGCGCGGTAGTAAGTCCCCAGTTGATGGCCCACATCAACCCCACCAAGCCAGAAACACTCTTTGCCAACAAGCTACTGCACACCGCTTCC
Source organism: Vreelandella olivaria (assembly GCA_004295565.1). Classification (GTDB taxonomy): domain Bacteria; phylum Pseudomonadota; class Gammaproteobacteria; order Pseudomonadales; family Halomonadaceae; genus Vreelandella; species Vreelandella olivaria. The sequence goes on from AP019416.1 coordinate 3,209,157, forward strand.
CGCCCCCAGGCATGGCCACAGTGGGCCAGTGCCCAGGGTCTTGAACTCGCTCAGCTTGAAGGGGCGTTAAGCAAAGGCCAGGGGTTTGAGCACCTTTACTACTTGATGGAAGCGGCAGTGGCGGGCCTGGGTATCGCCATCGCGCCAAGGCTATTGGTGGAAGATGACCTGAGAAGTGGCCGGTTGGTGGCGCCCTGGGGAAGTATCCAAACACCTGCGCGCCTCTGCCTATGGCTGCCCAGCCAAGCCGACTTACTCACCCACTCGCCGCAGCGAGCCGCTGGCGGAGTGGCTGAAAGGGGAACTGAGGTAGGTAGGATAAAAAGTGAAAACTTAGCGACTGCATCACCCACTCAAGCGCTCACGGTTATTGGCCACCAACTCCGCCAGAAAGTCCGCCACGGCCCGGGTACGGCCTGATTGGGTAAGATCTGTCTGGATAACAAGATAGATGGGCTGATCCACGCCAAGATCCGCGGCAACACAGACCAGCCCCGCCTCCAGGGCCAGAAAATGCGGCAATACCGCTATCCCCAGCCCCGCGTTGGCCGCCGCTAGCTGGGTCGCAAGCGAGGTGGTGGCTAGTGCCGGCTCCCTTCCTTGCAGAATCCGCTCAACCCACTGGGCGGCAGGCAAGTGCGCCTGCGTTTCGCCCCAGGTGATAAAGGCGTCGCTGTCGTAATTGCCCGCGTCATGATGAGCCTCACGCTGAGCCACATAACCGTGGCTAGCATAAAGCCCAAACCCCAGGGTGCCCAGGCGACGAAGGGTGACATTACCCCGCTCCGGCTTAACCATTCTAAGTGCCAAATCGGCGTCACGGCGGTGCAGATTGACAGTAGTGATATCGGTCACCATCTCAAGCCTGATGCCGGGGTACTGAGCGTGAAAATCTGGCAATGCAGGCAGAATCAGCGCCGTGGCCAGGTTTTCAGCGGTGGCCAAACGTACCCTACCGCTAAGCTGCGAGGCGCGTGACACCCCGCTGGCAAAGGCCGACGCAGCGGCTTCCAGGGCTTCGGCTTTTCGATGAGCCCGGCCCTTCTTCAGTAAGCTGATAGCCCGACTGCTGACGAACAAACAGCGGCAGCTTTAAGGCTTTTTCCAGACGCTCTATACGCCGGGAGAGCGTCGCGATACCTAAGTGTAGTTCCGCTGCCGCGCCGCTCAAAGTGCCATGGCGGGCCACCGCGAGAAAGGTACGCGTGTCATCCCAAACCCACCCGCGGGGCATCTGCTTTTCAAAACCGGAAATCGGCTTGCCCAATTCGTTTATTTTTTCCATTACTGGATAGTGCCACGCTGTCACTCCGCGACTCAAGAACGATTCAAGGAGCAACATTATGCAAACGCGCACACTGGGCAGCGACCTGACCCTTTCCGCCATTGGTTTAGGCTGCATGGGAATGAGCGAGTTCTACGGCCCCCGAGACGATAGCGAGTCGCTTCGGGTGTTGGCCCGGGCGGTGGAGCTGGGAATCGACTTCTTTGACACAGCGGATATGTACGGGCCACACCATAACGAGGAGTTGATTGGCCGCTTTCTCGCCAACCGTAAACCCAAGGTACGTATTGCGACCAAGTTTGGGATTGTGCGCAATCCCGGTGAGTACCAACGCAGCCTGGACAGCAGCGCAAGCTATGCTCGCCAAGCCTGCGAAGCATCACTACGCCGGCTTGGTGTTGAGCAAATAGACCTCTACTACGTTCACCGCGTTAACCCGACCACCCCCATTGAAGAGACCATGGAAGGACTGGCGCAGCTGGTTAGGGAGGGAAAAATTGGCCACGTTGGCCTCTGCGAAGTCAGTGCTGACACCCTGCGCCGAGCACACGCCGTGCATCCGGTAACCGCCGTGCAAACCGAGTATTCGCTCTGGACGCGGGATGTCGAGCAAGATGTGCTTCCCACCTGTAAGGAACTCGGCATCGGCTTCGTGCCCTACTCGCCTCTGGGCCGTGGCTTTTTGACGGGAAAACTCCAGGAGAATGCCGACTTTGGCGAAGGTGATTTTCGCCCTAACCTGCCGCGCTTTTCTGAACAGGCCATGCATACCAACCGCCAAATCGCCGACGTGATTGGTGATATGGCTACTCAAAAGGCTGCACCCCGGCGCAGCTCTCACTGGCCTGGCTGCTATCCAAAGGCGACAACATCGTACCGATTCCGGGCACCAAGCGGTTGCGCTACCTCGAAGAGAATGCGGCTGCGGCGTCCATCCATCTAACCACCGATGAGCAGCAACAGCTTGAAGCGGCCACTGCATCCCTTCCGGTCATCGGCGAACGCTACACGCCGGAAGGTATGAAGGGGGTTAACGCGTGAGTGCACTATCGCCTGCCGTTGCAGCCAGCCAATGGCGAGGCTAATGCAGTTTTAACTCAGCAAGCCAAACGCGGGGCGAAAAAACCTGGACGAGTTTCTCCCCACGGCTGCCAAAGCCACCTTTGCAGGATAAAACCTCATTCCTTCACTTCATGGGGCGCTAAGGATTCAGTTTCTGCCATTTCGATGAGGCGGCGTACTGCTGACAGACCCGAGTCTCGCCGCCAAACCAGCATAAGAGGCAAGGTCAGATTGAGGTCTTCTAATCGATGACTCACTAGTCCTTCTGGTGCTCCAGCCATGGTCATTGCCGGTAGGATACTGCAGCCCATACCGGCAGCTACCAAGCATAGCATCGTCGCATTGTCAGTTCCCTCTTGCACCACATGTGGCGTGAAGCCCTCTCGCTGAAAGGCATGAATTAGCTTGTCGTGATAGACCGGGGTGGCATTGCGGTCAAACCAAATGAAATTTTCGTCGTTAAGCTCAGCAAGAGACTTCGGAGGATTATGCGCTAGACGTGAGGTGGCACTGGTGACCAATACGAGATGATCTTCATAAAGGCAATGGCAACACAGGCTACTGTCGTCCTCTGGCGGAAAGAAAAGCATGCCTGCATCGAGCCGCCCACGCCGAATGGCTTCAACCTGAGGCCCGGAAAGCAATGATTCTACCTTCAGTGTGACTTCTGGATAACACTCACGAAAGCGATTGAGCAAGCCGATGATCTGCGGCACCCATAAATGCATGACGGTGACTCCCAGTCGCAGTTGACCGAACTGTCCATCTGCAATACGGCGTGCATTACGCTTAGCCTTCTCAAACTCGTCCAGCAAGCGCCGGGTATCACGATAGAACGCTTCACCAGCGGCGGTCAGCCGAATGCCATGCCGCGAACGGATCAGTAACGTCGTACCAACCTCTTCTTCAAGCAACTGCAATTGACGCGATAGTGCCGGCTGGGCAAGCGGTACCCGACGGGCCGCCGATGATATGGCGCCTTCCTCCACAACCACTTGGAAATATTTTAAACGCTTAAAATCCATCTGGTGCCTCTAGCCATAACATCTAACCGCAATCCATCCAATATTAGTATGGAAAGCTAATAAAAAAACTATTTTCTCTATGTTATCGAAACAACCAAGATGAAAAGACCATCCACAACCATCAGCATTGACTATGACAGAACTCATTGATCCAAACTTCTTCGAGCGCCACCACGCCGAACTGACCCAGATACGACACGAGTTACATCGCCACCCGGAGCTAGGATTTCAGGAACACGAAACGGCTAAGCTCATCGCGACAGAACTAGAACGTCTCGGCTTGCCCTTTGAAGCGGGCATAGGTAAGACCGGCATCGTTGCGACCGTGACGGGTAAACGTCCTGACAACGGACGACATATAGGTCTTCGTGCCGATATGGACGCACTGCCTATCCAGGAGCTAAGCGAACACAGCTATACCTCAGCAGTGCCCGGTCAAATGCATGCTTGTGGCCATGACGGTCATACTACTCTGCTGCTCGGCGTGGCCCGCTACCTAGCCGAACATCGTAACTTCGCGGGCACTCTTCATCTCGTCTTCCAACCAGCCGAAGAGGGGCTGGGTGGCGGCCGCGCAATGGTTGAAGAGGGCCTATTTGAGCGTTTTCCTATGCAAGCGATCTATGCCCTACATAACTGGCCTTCGCTACCTGCAGGCCAAGTGGCTATTCGACCCGGGGCGATCATGGCAGCCACCGATCGTCTTGATATCCGAGTACGCGGCAAGGGAGGCCATGGTGGTGTCAATCCCCATCTATCGACGGATCCTGTTCGCATGGCGGGCGCCCTTATTCAAAACCTGCACTCCGTGGTCGCACGTGATATTAATCCGCTTTCGCCCGCCGCCTTGAGCCTATGCGGTTTGCAGGGTGGCGACCTGGACGGCTTCGCAATCATTCCCGATGAAGTACGTATAAGTGGAACAGCAAGAAGCCTTGATGCTGATACGCAGGATCGTATGGAGCATGCGGTTCGCCGCGTCTGTGAAGGGGTGGCAATCACCCATGGCGGTGACATTGAGATCGATTACCAGCGCATATTTCCAGCGACGATCAACACCGAGGCGGAAACCCGTCATGTGGAAGCCTGCATTGTGCAAACACTCGGTGAATCGGCCCTAGTACGTGACGTTGATCCAAGCCTCGGCGGTGAGGACTTTTCCTTTATGTTGCAACAATGCCCGGGGGCCTACTTCTTTCTTGGCACAGCGAAGGGCGACACTACATCACCACTTCATAACGCTCGTTATGACTTTAATGACGACATTATTCCCACCGGCTGCCGGTTGCTTTTAGCGGTCGGCCTTAACGCGCTCGTCACGAACTGACTAAGGCTAACACCACTACTTATAACTCTACAAAAGCATCACGAAATAACCTTACAAATCCATAAAAACGAGGTATGCAAATGAAATCTCGACCCTCGCTCCCTTCTAGGGGAATGCTGATTTATTTTACTGTCTGTGCCCTGGCCATGATCTGGCCTGGTGCACTGATAGCAATCGTATTGAACCGATGATAATCGGTTTGCCCTTTTCCTATTCTGGTATGTAGCCTGGGTATTTGCCCTATTCGTGGGATTGGTCATTGCCTATCGCAATGATGCCGCACAGGAGGTGGACGATGAGTGATTCACTGCTGATCACGACTATTACCCTGGCCTACTTACTGATTGTGCTAACAGTAGGACTAAGCGCACGCCACAATCAAAACTCCTCTCTGGAAGGGTATGTAGCCGGTGGCCGACACATAGGTTTACTGGTGCTGTTCTTTATTCTTGGGGCGGAGATATTCTCTGCCTTCGCCTTCTTGGGTGCGCCTGGCTGGGCCTACAGCAAGGGAGCCCCGGCACTCTATATTATCGCCTATTTAGCACTGGCCGTAATCGTGTGGTGGTTGATCGCCCCTATATCTCGCGACTCGGCCGCCTCCATGGATTCCTGACTCAGGCGGAGTTCCTCTCTGCCTGTTACCCAACCCGCGGCAACTTGCTGGGCCTATTTATCGGCGTGGTTAGTGTGCTCGCAATGATTCCCTATTTAACCATTCAGATCGCCGGTGCAGGACTTCTCTTCGAGGCTGCTACCTCTGGCACTATTCCTTTCTGGCTCGGCAGTTTACTCGCTTGTGGCGTGGTAGCTGCCTATGTCTATGCAAGCGGCTTACAAGGTATTGGTTGGACCAATCTTCTCCAGGGCGTGATGATGGTAGGCGTAGCATGGTTTCTCGGCTTGGCGACGGCTGACCAATTCTTTGGTGGGGTCGGCGAGATGTTCCGCGAACTACAGAGAGAAGCCCCAGAATACCTAACCATGCCCGGCGCAGGCGGCATGGGCTGGGGCGCTTTCTCCACGGCTATTCTGGTAAGTGCTCTAGGCTGCGTAATGTGGCCACACATTTTCATGAAGTTCTATAGTGCCCGCAATGAACGAACCCTCAAGCGTGTATTCGTGCTCTACCCTCTTTACAGCTATCTGTTGATACCATTACTAATTATTGGTTTTGCTGGGGTTCTACTGCTGGAGGATAGCCCGCTTGACTCCGCCGATCGAGTATTGCTAACGCTGGTAGTTGAGCTAGCTGACTTCCCGGCTTGGCTGATAGGCGTAGCTCTCTCCGGCGCCCTGGCCGCTGCCATGTCTACTGCTGCAAACCTAGCTCATACCTCCGCAACTATTCTGGTACGCGACGTGGGTCAGCACTTACCAGCACTTCGCAACATACCAGATAATCAGGCGCTCAAATTGACTCGTTGGGGCGTAGTGCTAATCTCACTTGCGGCTTACCTTCTTGCCCTAGTCAATCCCGGCTCATTAGTTGACCTGCTACTCGGCGCATACGGCATAGTGGTACAGTTAATGCCCATGCTACTGGGCGCATTGTTCTGGCGCCGTGCTTCCCGTACTGGCGCTTTCGCTGGCTTAGCAATAGGTGCTGCATTGACCCTATTATTTCAATTTGGTGTTAGCACTCCATTCGGCTGGCATGCTGGATTCTGCGGCTTAGTAGTCAATACGGCCGTATTCATTAGTGTGAGTTTAGCAATGGGTGGTGAATCATCCTGCTCGCCAGCCCAAGCTCTGGGCACCAATACCTGATTTGTAAAATATCAGTATCACGAGGTGGCAACAGCCACCTCGTGATACTCTAATAATATCCCTACTTAATTGCAACTAGGGGCAACATGGCGTGCAAACACACATTGAGTAGCGACCGCTAACACACCAATTACTGAATGATGTCGCCAATCGAGCGTTTGCCATCCAGCAGCAGATACTCCTGATTAACCACATCGGGCTTTTGTACAGCGTGAAGTAGCGCATAAGCCACATTCTCCCGTGAGACTTGGTTGTCGCCTGCTTCATCCAGTGAACTGGCGAACTGCTGGCTGGCGGTTTCGTCGGTCAAACGCCCAGGCTTGAGAATAAGGTAGGGCATACCGCTGTTGCGAAGGTGGGCATCGGCAGCAAATTTCGCAGCCATATAGGGGCGCATTTTCTCGGGTGCTTCCAACGGCTTCTCTGCCCGCATGGCGCTAATCATGATGTAGCGGGAGAGACCTTTTGCTTGGCGATATCAACGGTACGAATGGCGCCGTAAAGATCAATCATCAGCGTTTTATCTGGCCCGGTGTGGGGCCAGAACCCGCCGTGAAGACCACTTGATCGCAGCCTTCAAAGGCGTGTTCAAACTCGCCTTCCAAATCGGCTATTACGGTGTCGATACCGCGCTCTTTAAACCACGACGCCTGCTCTTCACTACGAATCATTGCTTTAATAGGCATATCGGCTTGCTGGGCCAGCTCGCAAAACTGTTTACCGATCTGTCCGTTCGCGCCAATCACTAACGTTGTCATAACGGCTCCTTGTGAATTGATTACTCCCTTATGAGTGCAGGCACTGAAGTGGAATTCAACCCCGGGATGCGAGCAGTGCCGGCGCAGTTTGCCTCTAAGCCATCACGCCAAACAAATGCCCGATGGCGGATGTTAAAGCCATGGCGAGCGCGCCCCAGAACATTACTCTTGCCGCAGCTTTTAGGATTGGTGCTCCGCCCACCCGGGCAGCGATAGCCCCCAGCAAGGCTAAAAGAGCAGTGAGAACAGCGCTACCAGTGGAATCAGCAGTGCATGTGATGCCCACCACGCGACCAGCAGCGGTAGCAGTGCACCGATAGTGAACGTCGTGGCGGAAGAGAGTGCTGCCTGAAGTGGGCGAGCTTGGCTGGTGTCGGTGATGCCGATCTCATCTCGCGCATGCGCGCCCAGGGCGTCGTTGGTCATCAATTGCTCAGCGACCTGCTTTGCCAGTTCAGGCGCCAAGCCGCGGGTTTCATAGATAGCCGCAAGCTCTTCCTGTTCTAGTTCGTAATGCTCATCCAGTGCTTTGCGTTCGATTTCAAGATCAGCGTTTTCAGTATCCGATTGTGAGCTTACCGAAACATACTCGCCTGCGGCCATCGACATGGCACCTGCCACCAAGCCCGAAATACCCGCCAACATAATATCACTTTGAGTGGTACTGGCCGCGGCAACGCCCAGTATCAAACTGCTCGTCGAAACGATGCCATCGTTAGCACCCATTACAGCAGCACGTAGCCAACCGTTACGGTGGGAACGGTGGTGTTCTGTATGGATCATATGTCTACTACCATTTTTAGGTATTTCTTTATCGAAACCTGTGGGCTACTCGTTGAGCCCTAAGCAGGACAACGCGTTGCTAGTAACTAGAAGTTTAGATATAGGCTCTTAGATCAGGTACCGGGGTGGTATGTTCACAGTGTAATAATGCCGACACGCGTATATTATGCTGCCGTTCTAAGCGCTCTAACGCTGGCTTTGACAACTGCCCATTGGTGACAATCACGGCTTTTTGCTGAACTGACAAGGCACTTGTGCCATGCCAATAATCGACTAAAGCTTGGTATTCAGGCCGCTGATGCCGAACGTAGCCAAGCTGTGCAAAAGCCTTTGTTATGTCTCCGGCGCCTTTTAATTCGACCAGGACGGCTACACTGCGGTTGTGGCTTTTCCAAAGGTAAAGGCCATCACATTTAGGCAAGTTATCTTGCATGACACAGCCATCCAACACGATGGCAAGCGCTTGCTCTCCTTGCTTAAGCGATAAATGAAGCCGTTTACCCTGTTCTCCCAGAGTCAACTGACCTTGGCACAGTGCGTGCGTATTTCCCATACGCTGGCAAGTACAGGCGGGATAGGGGTTAACCATCATCCCTGACGTTGCTCCCATTCAATATCACGCATTTTGTCGTAGAGAAGATTGATCGCGTTGAAGTGCTGCAACAGTTGGTCATCCAATAGACCGCTTTCACTATCGATTAATGAGCTAGCTTGCCCTGGAAACACAGCATAGGCAGCCACATCACTGCTTGATAAAGGCATCAGCGCTTCGATTTCTGGATCAGTCATTGGAAAGTTTTTAACTTGCCACTTTTTAAGATGATTGTTCAGCGCCTCGACAATAAAGGGGCTGTGAGTAGTGACAATGAATTGAGCATTTGGAAAAGTCTGCAGTAAATCCCCAGCACACGGCGCTGCCATTGAGGATGAAGGTGTAAATCCACTTCATCAATCATAATGACCGCTTCTGATTCCAGCGGATTATTTAGATGCGGATTGGCAAGCGCCATTCTTGCACTGAGATCAATGACTAATCCTAATAGCGTTTGATAACCGTCGCTTAGCTGGGCAAGATTTAACCATTCGCCCCCTTGTTTTACCACAAAACGTAAAGGGTTTAGTTCAATATGCGGCTCGGAAAGGTCAGGAAATAAAGCGACAATGGCACGCCTAACCGCATCTAGTTCCGGCAGGGTGGCTTCAAAGCTTTTTGCTGTTTCTGCAGTCTATGTTCTTCATTTTCTTTATTATAAAACCAAACAAAGGCAGACTTGAAACGAGTGTTCGCCGTTAGCGCATCCGTTAATGCCTCAAAGCGCTCGTGAGTTTTGGGAAACCCCTTACGGCTTTGCGGCAAATCCAACAACGCCCTGCTCACGCCATAATAGGCAAAAACGGGCAATGAAAAAGGCTCACCTGCTGCCCAGCGCTCAATCACTTCTTGGTCAAGATAATGCTTTAATACTTTTACGCCTTGGCCTTGGGGTATATGACTAGCTGTCTTTTGCTGTTATCACGACGTTTAAGACGATCCCATACTAACCCTTGAGTCGTCTCTAAAGTGATACGCGCATAGGGAGACAGCTGATTGGCCTGTTGATGAATATCCCCCTGTTTTTTAAAGGTAATGCCTGAAACGCCTGGCAAGTAGGTCAGAACCTCCCCTAAACCTATCGCTACCGCGTCAAGCAGCGTGGTTTTACCGCTGCCATTCTCTCCCATCAATAATGTTAGCCGCTCAGCAAGGGCAAGCGTTAAAGCAGGTTTGGAGCGAAAATTTTCCAGGGTTAGGCGCTTTAGCTTCATGCAAAATTTCTCATTTTTGAGAATCCATTATCGAAGGTAAGTGTGCCATTATTACGTTACGGGGTCGAATGGTAGGCATTTGTAGACAAGATGAGCTCTGCTAGTCTGAAGGCACTACTCGGAACAGCCTGCCCTCTGGGCTGTCGGTAAGCAGATACACCTCGCCTTCTGGGCCTATCCGCACATCTCTGATACGCTCGCCCAGCTCACCAAACAGGCCTTCTATATCGCTGGCTTCGCGACCATTGTTAGATAAACGTACCCGTCGCACCTCTTTATTGACCAGCGCTCCAATGAGTATGTCGCCTTGCCACTGCGGAAATAGTTCGCCGCTGTAAAGCGCTATGCCGGAGGGCGCAATAGAGGGTGTCCATTCTAAAAGTGGCGACACGGTACCAGGGTACTCTTTGAAGGGAGTGATACGTGCACCCGTATAATCCAGCCCTCCTGTGGCAATTGGCCAGCCGTAGTTAGCCCCTGCTTCAATAAGATTGATCTCATCTCCGCCACGCGGGCCATGCTCATGGGTAATCAGTCGCCGATTCTCCTCATCGTAGACGACTCCTTGGACGTTGCGATGACCGTAGCTGTAAATCTCCGGGTGGGCATCGCCACGGCCTACAAAAGGGTTGTCGTCGGGTACGCTGCCATCGCGATTCAGACGTACAATACTGCCAATGTGATTGTGGAGGTTCTGCGCCTGCTCACGGTAATCAAAGCCATCACCCAGAGTAAGAATCAAGGTCTCATCTGGCAGCCAGGTCAGGCGACCACCAAAGTGAGCGTTGTCCTGTTTAGCGGGCTGCACACGGAATATCTCGACAACGTTTTCGAGGCTGGTTTCAGCCAGCGTGCCGCTGGCGAGGCAGGTGTGGTTGGCTTCCTCACTACCACACGCATAACTGAAATAAACCTGCTGGTCGTCTTCAAACTGCGGCGATAGCACTACATCAAATAAACCTGACTGACCAGAGGCATATACCTCTGGCAAACCACTTAGGGATTCCACCAAGGTGTTGCCATCGGCGCTTAGCACTCTTAAACGCCCCGGGCGCTCTGTCACTAGCATGCGCCCATCAGGTAGAAAAGCGAGCGACCACGGGTACGCTAAATTCTCAGCGACGATGTTCACTTTATACGGCGGTACACTTTGTGCCTGAATCGGTGGCGAGGTCACAATTAGGCCACTGACACTCGTCCACAATGCAATGCTGGTAAGTCCGTGGGGTGAGAAAGGTGAGTATTTCTCGAATGCCCGTTAAGCAGCGCGAATAGCCACCCTGCCAGCGCGGCACATAACAGCATGGCGATCAAACCAGAGATTTCTCGGGTAGCCGCGATGAAGGTTGGCATGGGAGCCACACTATCCACGATTTTTAACGAGACCAGCAGCCCTATCGCTGCGGCGCCAGCGCTTAACAACGCTTGCAACTTGCCTCCCAGCCAGCGCGATATCAGCACAGCGGCTATTTGCGAAGGCAGAAACCCCGCTATGAATAGTGCTGCATAGACCGGTGCAAAAGTGGTGAGGTCTTGAAGCGTGGTTTCCAACCGTAGCATTGTGGGTATTTCAACGCCCATGCTTTGCAACGCAGCCAAATTAAACTGGGTTTGAACCACACTGCCGAGTAATACCCCCGTTAGCAACGCGATAAGAAACTTGATACTGATAGCAAACCTTCCTGATCGTGTGGGCATTGCAAATTCCAGTCGTCAGTAGCAATAAAGGATGTTCTCAAGATTAGCAGCTGTTGAGCGTTAATAGCGCTGGTGCACTTGCCACCCCTTAGAACGCTCATTAAAATGCCGCGCCACCTGAAGAGAACGCTCATGAAAATTAATGTGGTCGGCACCAGTGGCAGTGGCAAGAGTACCCTTGCAAAGCAGTGCGCAGACGCCTTGAACGCCCCATGCGTTCAGCTTGATCAACTATTCTGGCGAGCTAACTGGCAAGGGACACCCGATGACGAGTTTTTGTTGCCCTGGAAAAGGCGTTAGCCGCTTCACCCGAAGGCTGGGTGTTGGACGGTAACTTCGACCGCACTCGGCATATAAAGTGGCGTGATGTGGATATGGTGGTGTGGATCGACTACCCTTTTGGCGAGTATTTAGCCAAGCCCTCACCCGTGCGGTTAAACGCATCATCAGCCAAGAGGAACTCTGGCCTGATACAGGTAATCGCGAGAGCTTCCGCAAAACATTTCTAAGCCGTGATTCGGTTCTGCTATGGTCACTTAAAACATGGCGGCAAAACCGGAAACGCTACTTTGCCGATATGATTAACCCCGCTATGCGCATATACAGTTTGTACGTTTGACTTCCATAAAAGAAGCCCAAGCTTTGGTGAAGCGTTTCAAGGTCGGCGCTTAGGCTTCAGAGAGAGTAAGCCTATTGCACAAAGGCTTAGCGTTAATCAAGCCCAAGCTGTTCCAGTGCCTGCTCCACTCTTCTGCGATCATTCCCTTGCAGCGCTTGCAAGGGCTGCGGTAAACAGGGCTGGCTCACTCTGCCAGTGACTTCTGCAATAGTAGCCGCTACTCGCAGACTCCCCCCGTATTCACGGTATAGCGACCACAGTGGCTCAAGCTGTTCTGAAAGCTGCTGAGCCGCTTGGGCATTCCCCGCCTGAGCAGCTCGGGTGAGTGCCAGCGCTGCTTTCGGAAATATTCCACCGATAACCGAGTACCAGGCATCGCACCCCGCATTTAGACCGGTGGCTGCCGCCGCGTCGCCGCTAATACCGATGGTGACATCAGAGGGATCAGCTTGCGCAGCCGTGTAACTCGTTCCGTTGCTGCTTGAATATCGCTGTTCATCGGGGGAATCTTGATAGAGCGAACCTGGGACAATTGGGCGATTCGACCATGCAGCTCATCGCTGAATTCGAAATGGGTGGTACCAGGGTTGTCGTACACGCAGAGCGGCACACTCAGCGATTGACATACCGTGGCGTAGAGGTCGAAGACCTCGTCATCGGTGAGCTTTTGGTAGGAAACTGGCGCAAGCAGCACCCCCGCTGGCGCCTGCCTCCTGAGCACTCTCTGCATTGGCCAGCACATCACGAGTACGTAACGCACCAATGCCCGCGATAATAGGCACACCCACTGCATTTTCAACGCTAAGCTTCACAACACGGGCACGCTCAGCGTGGCTTAAATAGGCGTAGTTCCCCGTCGAGCCCAGCACGCCAATGGAGCCCACCCCAGCCTCGGCTAAACGCTCAACCAAACCGATAAACTCATACTCCTTAATGCCCTGCTCGCTCACAGGGGTTAGCGGAAATGCACTGAGGCCAGTAAACATAGTGGATGCTCCTTTTAGATAGATGCCAATCGCAGTGTCGCCCAGACGATTAGCTATTATGTACAAACATACGGTAATGGAATAGCCACGACTTATCCTCGCTATTCGTTGACATAACTTTCTGTTATTTTTCTTGAATTGATGTAGTGTTTGCGTATGTGTTGTATCGATACGGCACAGTTACTTTTGGAGGCGTATCTTTCAGTCATACCATGAGAGCTGAATATAAAAACGGTTCCGTCAGTGCTGCGAGGGAGAACACGTCATCAATTCATACACCGTTCATGTGCAGAGAAGAACTGCATCGTGCGTGAAACTGGCGTTCATCAATCAACCAGTAAGCCACCATCAATGCCACCATCCGTTATAAGCGGCTCAAGATTGCGACTGGCCTTACTGGCAGTGACCACCCTTGTTTTGCTGGTGGGGCTCAATTTCGCAGCAACAAATGCCATCGCTCGGGAGGCACCACTTTATTTAGTGGCTCATCCTGATGTTGCCACCCGCTGGCTCAATCGGGATACCACCCGCGCAATTTTCGCCATGCGGCAACGCACATGGCCGGATGGTCAAGCGGTTAGGGTATTCGTTCTAAGTAACAACAACCCCGTGCATGCCCGCTTTACTAAAGAGCAGTTGGCTGTATACCCGCACCAACTTCAATTAGCCTGGGATCGCATGGTCTTTTCAGGTACCGGGCAAGCCCCTGACCGAGTAAACGATCAGGAAGAGATGCGCGAGCGTGTTGCCTCGACGCCGGGTGCTATTGGGTATCTTGAAAGGGAGTATCTGGATGATAGCGTCCAAGTCATTTCGATGGAATGAATGCAGCGCCATTGCCGCTTTGTTAGGCACCGTTGTGATGGGGTTATCTGCTAACGCCCAAAGCGACGAAAAGGTGCTGGATACTCTGCAGGTGCATGGTTTTCTTAGCCAGGCGCTGATTATTACTGACGATAACAATTTTTTTGGCCACAGTAGCCGAGATGAAGGCAGCTTAGAATTCACTGAGGTCGGCCTCAACGCCTCCTTACGCCCCCATCAGGATGTGCTTGTTGCTGCTCAGGTGCTGAGTCGTCGAGCTGGTGGCGAGAGCAGCGATGCAGAAGCGAAATTGGATTATGGTCTGATCGACTACCAAATGATCTCTAATCAACAGCGTAACTTTGGCGTACAACTAGGCCGAATTAAAAATCCTTTTGGGTTTTATAACCAAACACGTGATGTAGCCTTTACACGTCCAAGTATCTTGCTACCTCAGTCTATCTATTTTGATCGAACACGCTCAATGGCTCTTACAGGCGACGGAGTGACGTTTTATTTGGAAGAGCGATTGAACAATGGGGTTATACGCGGGCAGATTGGCTTAGGTGAACCCCAGGCTGGAGATGACTTAAACCAAACTCTTCAGTTGAATCGTATTGCGGGCACCTTCGATCCTCAGCAATCCGCCATTGCACAGGTTCGCTATGAGCATGACGGGGGCGCGTTGTTGCAGCGGTGAGCAAGGCTGAGGTGAAATCCCGAATAGAGTCACATCAACCGGGAGTAAGCGACGGAAATTTTTACTTTACACCTTGGGTATTTTCCCTCCAGTACAATCAAGAGCTTTGGAGTTTAACAGCTGAATATGCGCTGCGCCGCTCAGGTTTAAAAAACTTCAATCAGTCCTCTTTGAACTTTGATACGACAGGTGAGAGTTGGTATTTACAATATACAAGACGCTTTTATGACGATTGGCAGTGGCTAATACGATATGACAGTTTAATCAGTAATCGTAATGATGCCTCAGGGAAAGCGTTTGAGGCTAATGGCCTAGGGCCTGCACATACCCAATTTGCAGATGATATAACATTTGGCCTGCAGTGGACACCGCATCCTCAAGTTATGTTGGCAGGAGAGTATCACCATGTGGACGGCACTGGCTGGCTACCCATACAGGATAACCCAGATTCATCAGCAACCAGCCGGAGATGGAACATGTGGTTATTCCAGTTATCGCTGCGCTTTTAAGGCTCCCCCCAATCCTGGCTAGGACGTTACCGCAATGAAAACACCTCCCCTTTGCGAGCGCCTCAGCGACTTAGCCTGACCTGGAGGGTTATCGCGTTAAGTAGCCTGCTGCTTTTAGCGCTGGTATCACTTTTCACTTGGCTAGGCCACGACAACTTAACTCGTCAGTTTCAGGAAAATAGGGCTCAGCACCACGAACGTCAGCAGCGAGAAATCCGCTTAGCGCTACTCCGCTCATCGGAAAATTTACGGCAGCTAGCCGGCTTAACGGCCGCCTCTGCGAGCCTTGGAGTGCCCTTACAAGCGGGTAGTTCAGCCGAGGTCGGACAGGCTCTGGACGCCCAGTGGCCCGCTCTACAGCTGGAGGCAGGGATTGATGAGATTCTAATCATCAATACTCAAGGAGAAGTCTTGGGCAGTTGGGGCACCGGCAATTCGCAAGGTCAGCTCCCCTACTGAGCTGGGTAAGACGTGTCATAAATTCCGAACGACCTCTCTCGGCGCTTCGCTGCTCAACGAGTTGCCAGCAGTTCGCTGCCGTGCCGGTGCTAGAAGAGGGCGAAAGTGTCGGTATGGTCGTGTTGTCCCGTTCGTTAGCCGATGTTACCCGGCAAGCCAAAGAAGTCTCTGGCAGCGAAGTCGCGCTATTCGTAACAGGGCCCGTTGAAGACAGCCAGGTAAGCGCAACAAGGCAGTTGCAAGCGTGGAATGGCCAGTTGCTGGCACTCACCAGCGAAGAACAAAGCTTAATACCTTTACAGCAAGCGGCCGATACGGTCTGCGTCGCCTGACGGAAGCACCTCTCAGTCTTGAGTATGGCGGCAGGCATTTAGAACTCAGCGCAGTACGTATGGAAGAGGATAACGAACGTAGCAATATCGGTTACTTCCTGTTGATATCAGACATTACTGAGCAAATTAAGGCGATTAATCAGGATACCCGCACGCTACTGTTCGTTGGTGTGCTCGGCTGGATTGCCGCTGAACTACTGCTATTAGTCATATTGCTGGGCCCAATGGCCAGGCTACGGAGAGTCGCCGGATTGCTTCCTGCCCTGGCCGACGGGAAATTCAGCGACATACACTCCGCAATTCCCAGCCACCGCCATCGTATCCCTGATGAAATAGATGTGCTTGAAAGCAGCACGCTCGAGCTATCCCGGCAACTTGAATTGTTGGAAGGCGAGGTTCAGGAGCGCGGCCATCAACTAGCCGAGCGAATTGAAGAGTTAGCTGAAGAGCGTGATTTCATCAGTGGCCTGTTGGACACAGCGCAGGTGTTTATTATTGCCCAAGACTGCACTGGTCGGATCAGCCTGGCTAATGAGTATGCGCAGTTGATGTTAGGGCTAAAGGAAGCTTCGCTGCTTGGAAGGCATTTTGTTGATGTCTTCGAGGCGGGTGTCCCTACTACTGTGCATACGTTTTCCCATCCCCAGCAAGAGGAAAAAACGCTACGTACGCCCGATCACCGGCTCCATACTATTGCTTGGTACCATGCACCGTTACAAACAGGCAGTGTGGGGAAAGTATCCCGCCTATCTATCGGGCTCGATATTACCGAGCGTAAGGCTGCCGAAGCGCGGTTAACCTGGCTGGCAGAACGCGACCCGCTGACAGAGCTTTACAACCGGCGCTATTTCCAGCATGCGCTGCAAATCGCTCTTGACCGCCCCTCGGAAAACAATGGGGCGGTACTGCTGCTAGATTTAGACCAATTCAAAGAGGTAAACGAGCTGAGTGGTCACCATGTGGGCGACAAACTATTAAGCGAAGTCGCCGACACACTCCTTCATAACCTAGGCCGCCGTGGCGTTATTGCCCGCCTTGGTGGCGACGAGTTCGCACTTCTGTTAGAAGACACCAATGCAGATCAAGCAGTCAATGTGGCGCAATATATAGTCCAACTGCTGGATAGTATTGGCTTCGTTGTCGGCGAACGACGGCACCGTGTAACTGCCAGTATTGGTATTGCTCTATTTCCCACCCATGGCAATACACCTGCGGATCTTATGGCTAGTGCTGATGTGGCTATGTACAAAGCCAAGGAGAGTGGTCTTCATCACTGGCATCTTCTTTCCAAATCAGAGAATGCAAAAGACGAACTACAAGAACGCGTTTACTGGGTTGATCGCATACGCAATGCACTTGAAGAGGATAACTTCGAGCTAATGGTGCAGCCCATCATGCGCTTGGAAGACAATGATGTAAAACACCACGAAGTACTGCTGCGAATGCGCGATACAGATGGCGGCCTTATTTCTCCCGCCCATTTTATTCCTATTGCTGAACAGAGCGGACAAATCATCTTAATAGACCGCTGGGTATTGCGGCACAGTTTAAAAGCACTTAGCCAATTGCAGGATCGAGGTATTACTCTAGCAGTGAATCTTTCCGGACAATCCCTTCACGATGGAGGCTTGAAACAGTATTTGGCTGACGAGCTGACTGCCAGTGGAGCTGACCCTCATCACCTTATATTGGAAGTCACAGAAACAGCGGCGGTGACTGATTTCTCTACCGCACGCGGCGTACTTCAGGCAGTACGCGACCTGGGGTGCCGCACCGCACTGGATGACTTTGGGGTTGGCTTTAGCAGTTTCCACTATCTAGGACAGTTGCCCGTCGATTATATAAAGATCGATGGTTCATTTATTCGCAGCTTGCTCATTAGCCCTGACAGCCGCGTTATTGTTCGTGCTATTGCAGACATTGCTAAAGGTTTTGGCAAGCAAACCATTGCTGAATTCGTTGATCAAGAAGCACTATTGCCTATACTAAAGGCCTATGGAATAACTTATGGTCAGGGATTTCATCTAGGAAGACCAATAAAACTTAATACAGCGTTTTGTATAAACAGCAATCTATCGTAAATTTCATTCTGGATTCAAACAGGGATAGCGCATGAAGCCTTCACAACAGAAAGCTAACACCAGGGAATCACCAGAGGTATTGATTGAGAGATTCATAAAAGAATTCAGATTTAAGCTTTGTATAGCCGCACATGAGAAAGAGCTGGTTTATCGCCTAAGACATGATATTTACTGCGAAGAGCTACAATATGAAAAAGCCAGCGACCCCATAAAAAAACTCGAGTTTGATATCTATGACCAAAACTCTATCCACTGTTTGGTTGAACATCGCAGAACTGGACTAGTAGCAGGCTGCGTGCGAGTTGTTGTTCCAATTCCCTCTAACCACTATCCGCTTAACCAGCTTCCTTTACAGTCTTATGGACGCCATAGCCTGACACACGCTGAGCTACATCCCGACAAACTGGATCCAGAGAGCTTTTATGAAATTTCTCGACTGGCTGTAAATCGTCTTTTCAGAAGTAGGCCCAAGGAAGACCTTGTGTCTACTACTTTCAATTCCATGAATAACACTCCTTCTTTTTCTACTGAAGAGAGACAACTTTTTCCTTTACTAGCTACCAGCCTATTTATCACTGGCTATGTTTTAGGTAAACAAATAGGTAAAAATCAGGTTTTTGCAATGATGGAACCTAGTTTACCTAGACTTCTTTCCCTTACTGGCTTTCACTTCACCAAGGTAGGCGAAACGATCGATTTCCATGGTCGCAGAAGCGCCTACTACATCAATAAGCAACAAGCAGAAAACGGATTAAAACTAACACTTTTACCACTCTATCTACATATACAAGAAACACTAACGCTCCAATTAAGAGAAGTGCCTCATGAATTTTCTAGCACCTCTCTCACAACGTGATCCTTGCGTTTATATTTCTACGGTTGCCCCTCCATGTTCATCCAACGATGATGACCGCCTAAAGTCATTAACCGTTACACTGGTAAATTTTTCCAAGAAAAACACTAGCGTTTCAGGATATTGGAAACGCTCTTCAAAGCACTCTTGTCCCTCTTGCGAGTGCCGCGTCACGCTTGCTTTATATCCTTCATTTGATTTAGATACCTTCACGCTATTCTCACGGGTTCCGTCACGCTTAATCGCCGTAATTGGGGAGTGCTCGCTTAGCAACACGTCTAGCTGTCGAGCGGCAATGCGCTCCTCATCGGATGCCCAGAGAGGTTGATCCCGATCACCATAGCGGTAAAGCATAATCACCAGCATGACGGAGAATATGCTACTGGTCAGCATCCAGGTTAATAACACGCTCGAAAGCGATGATGTCAGCATGATGACCAGTTGAACCACGATCCCCACCGCCAGCACACCGGCTAAGGGCCTCCACATACGAGGGTTCATAAACCCTCGTTTGAGGATATACCCCACAGCCCAATCACTGCTAACGCACCCAACAGCAAATGAATGGGTGCAAGCAGTGTTCCCCCTCCAGCCAATATGGCAATCACCCCAATGATGACCATTAAACTGTAGAAGGCAGCCAACAGGTAGTAAGCACGATCAAGGGTCATATACAGTCTCCATGCGGATTAACCGATGGCTTTTGGCGCCATCGGCTTTATTGTTATAGACATGCGGATAAAGCCTTGAATTGCAGTATAGATGATCACAACAATTCTTCACTATTACGGTGGCAATCAGCAGGGCTATCAGCGTTCCGGGTCACAGACCTTGCGCGCCCCGGCGTAACCAGTCGTGGACAAAGGCAAGCTTACGACGAGCCGTCTCTGATAGCACAAACGGATACAGATCCGGCAATCCCATCGAACGGTTTACATGGTTAACCCCGACGGTTAGTGCTGCTGCCACATATATTAAACGCTCGGCATCTGGCTCGGCATAAGAATCCCACTGGGGCTTGGTAGCTCTGGCGAAGAAAGGTCTGATGCTGCAAAGCTATCGGCAATATCGGTTAAGTGCAGCAGGTGCGCGGCCGTTTCGGCCCAATCTTCGTGGGGGTGTGCGGAGGCGTAGGTGGTTAAATAGCGCTCTTTCCAATCGGGCGGTGGGCCATCCTGGTAGTGGCGCTGGAGCGCAGCCTGATAGTCCTGACGCTCGTCGCCAAACATCTCGCGAAAAGCATCCAGGAAATCGTCACGCAAGCTGAGCCGCCACCACAGCATATGCGAAATTTCGTGACGCATGTGCCCTATCATCGTGCGATAGGGCTCTTCAAGCGCTTCTCGACGGGTCGTGACTAACACAGGGTCTACTTCGGCCACACTAATGGTCACTACCCCTCTATGTGTCCCATGGGTACAGGCGTACGCCCTTCCGCCAACAGATGGAAAACCGGCGGTGCGCCTGGATCTTCCGGGCGGAACCAGTGCCAACGGCCCAGGTTATCTAAAACCCAGCGTTTGGCTGCTTCTGTCTTTGCCCAATTTGGCATCGCATCAGGGAGGCTGGGGTCTGGCGCCAGCGCTGTCATGGCACAAGCGCGACAAAAGCGCCTTCTTTAGGGGCGATCCAGTTACAGCCGATAATGTCGCGATTGATACAGAAAGGCGGCATTGGCACAAAGGCACGGGCCTGGGGGTCATAGGCAACGGGGATACCGTCTGCGGTGGCAAGATTGTCGAACCATAGAGAGCCGGAACCGACGGGATTTGAAAAGACGCGCATACGGTAAAGCTCCTGAAAGCAAGGAGAAGAGAACCTCTGTCGACTGACTAAAGTTCTCTTCTCCAAAAGTCCTGTAAAAGTGTGCAGCACCCCTTACTTCATTTCGAAACCGCGCTCGATCAAAAATCGCGCATATGAGGGCGCAACTTGTTATCGAACAATGGTTTAAGATTGCGGGACCAGTCGGTATCTTTATTACTGCTGCTGCGAGCCTGATAATAAGCCTGCATCGTGGTGTCGAAGGCCTCTACTTGCTCACCGTCTTCAGTGTAGTAGTCTTCTTTGAGAACCGCCTCCACGGGTAACCGTGGCTTTACTTCAGGCGCTTGGTCTGGATAGCCGAGGCACATACCAAACACCGGATAAACGTGCTTGGGTAGGCGTAACAGATCGCTAATCTGTTGGGGGTTATTACGGATACCGCCGATATAGCAGATTCCTAGCCCTTCAGACTCAGCGGCTACCGCCACATTTTGTGCCATCAACGCTGTATCTACTGTCGCCACCAACAGTTGCTCAGTCATGCCTCGAACAACGTTAGCGCCTGTGCGCTCCGACGCTTCCGTTGGACGCTTCATATCGGCGCAGAAAACCAGAAAGTCTGAACAGGTGGCAATATAACCCTGTCCACCGGCCAGCTCGGCTATCTGCTCACGGTTCGCCTGGTTTTTTACGTGGATAACGGTATATGCCTGCACATGGCTGGATGTAGCTGCACCCTGGCCGGCTTGAATTAGCTCCCGCAGTAACTCGCTTGAAATCTGCTGATCACTAAATTTGCGGATCGAACGGTGGGATTTCAGTAACTTAATAACGTCGTTCATGGAACCTCGCTTTTCTGGATAACGCTTATCTGACGTAACTACCCGATAGGGTAACAGATTCGTACAACATGACGGGGTTGGCTAATTGTTTTAAAACTGACTACAGCAAATGGATGATAGCGCCGCGCACGCCACCTTGATCAATCCATAATTTGCCTAACGTAATAGGCAGTTTGAATCGGCGTTTTCCCGCTGCACCTGGGTTGAAGAGCAGCTTTCCTTCCTGATGTTCGTTGCGGGGCTTGTGGGAGTGGCCATGCAGAACAGCCGCACAGGAAGTCTTTGGGTCGAAATCCTCCAAGCGATGGACAAGGTGCAGGTGTTTTCGTTCACAATGATGTCCTGATGTATCGGCAAACTCATCGCCCACGCTGCCGTATCGATATTACCCTTCACGCAGTGCATCGGCGCCATTGTCTCCAAACGTTGCAAGATCGTTTTATCCGCCTCTTTGCTGCCCACATCCCCCAAGTGCAGAATGAGTTCACACCCTCCAGTAGACAAAGAGCCTCATCACGCAGCACACCATGGGTATCGGCAATCACACCAATGGGAGAATTAACGCTATAGCACGGTATAGATGGGCACATTCACAACCTCACTGCGCAGACAAATCTGCATAATTCTAGCTTTTTTGCTCAAACGCTATTAAAAGTTGCGCACCGGGGCCGATAACTAAGCTATTAGCTAGCGATGGCGAGTTATTTATTAGATTTTCGTTGTCTATCTAATAAGTTAGACACCAGCAAGCTATACTGCTATGGCTATACGCTGATAACTGACACGTGATGGAATAATAACGACGCCAGGAAGCCGATATGACCAATACCTCTCAAAATGCACCCGGGCAAGAGTGGAATGCCAGCGACTACGCCCAGAATGCTAACTTTGTACCTAAGCTAGGCAGTGAAGTGGTCAAGCTATTAGCGCCTCAACCCGGCGAACGTATTTTGGATCTTGGTTGTGGTGACGGCTCATTGACAGAGCGCCTTGTGCAGTTGGGCGCTGACGTTCTCGGGGTAGACGCTTCAGAAGAAATGGTAAATGCCGCCCGCCAACGGGGCATTACCGCTCGTGTTGTTGATGGACACCAACTGCCTTTCGACCATGAATTTGATGCCGTGTTTAGCAATGCGGCGCTGCACTGGATGCTAGACCCCCAGGCAGTACTTGCTGGCGTTAAGCGTGCATTAAAGCCGGGGGCCGATTTGTTGCTGAGTTCGGCGGCCATGGCAATGTCGCTGCTATTTGTACCGCCTTGATCGCCGCCCTGCAGTTTCGGGGCATTAGTGCCCGCGGACGCCACCCCTGGTACTTCCCTACCACGCACGAGTATGGCCATATGCTGGAAACCGTCGGTTTCAAAGTAGAAAGCATTGAGCTCATTCCGCGCCCTACGCCACTGCCTACTGGCATGATTGGGTGGCTTGAGACGTTCGCCAGCCCGTTTTTACATGGGCTCGACGAGGATGTGCGCGATGCCGTACTGGAAAACACCTTAACGCTGCTGGGTCACAGCCTTCGTGATGAGCAAGGCAACTGGACGGCAGATTATGTGCGGCTGCGCGTTGCTGCCCGCGCATAAGCGTTAATCCTCTATCTAGATGTAAAAAAGGTGATTAAGAACTAGAACTCATCCCATTCATCTGCGGCCTCTTTTTTGCTTTTGCGTCACCTGCGGGCGCGGCGCGGGGTCACTGCGACCGCCGACCTGTTGCTGCTGTGAGGCGCCCTTATGCGTCAGCGCAACAGCGCTGGCAGTGTTCTCATCAATGCGGAAGGTCGCCATCAAGTCGGCCAACTCGCGGGCCTGCCCTCTAGCGAGCTAGCGGCCATGCTGGTTTGCTGCACCAGTGCAGCGTTTTGCTGGGTGACCGAGTCCATTTCGGTAAGGGCAGCATTAATCTGCTCAATGCCACTATTTTGCTCCCGCGTCGCGGTCGAAATTTCGCCCATCAGGGTAGTGACCTGGCGAATCGCATCCACCGTTTGATGAATCGTCTGCCCACTGCGCTCCGCTTGTTCAGCGCCACCGTTAATTTTCGTGGTGGTCTGCTCAATCAGGTGGCGAATTTCTTTAGCAGAGTCAGCGCTGCGCGTCGCTAGTGAACGTACTTCACTGGCCACGACGGCAAAGCCACGGCCTTGCTCACCGGCTCGAGCGGCTTCAACGGATGCATTGAGTGCTAAGATATTGGTTTGGAAGGCAATGGAATCGATAACGCCGATAATGTTGTTGACTTGGCTGGCACTGGCGGCAATCTCGCGCATGAGTTGCACCGTGCGCTCCACCTCTTCGCCCCTGACTCCGCTGATTGTGACGCCGCGACCGAAAGCTGATCCGCCTCTTGGGCTGTTTCAGCATTTTACTGACTGTCGTCGACATCTCCTCCATGCTTGAGGCCGTTTGCTGGAGAGCCGAGGCCTGCTGTTCAGTTCGTGAAGAGAGATCCTGGCTTCCCGCAGAGATATCACCTGCCCCGCTGAACACCCGCTCGCTACTGCCTCTCAACGCCATCACCAGCTGTTTTAACTTCTCCTGCATAGCCGAGAGTCCACTATACAACTGACCAATTTCGTTGCGCCCACGATCCTCAATCTGGTCAGTTAGATCGCCGTCGGCAATCCTCGCAAAGTGTTCACTGGCACGCCTAAGGGGTCTTACAACGCTACGCATCATTGCCCAACGAATCACCACCACCGCCACGAGTGAAATCACTAACAGGGTAATCGCAATGCCACCAATCGTCGTTGCCAAGCGATTGAGCCGTTGAAGGACGTTAGCGCCGCGCTCCTCTGTATAAGCGATAAAACCACTCATGGCCAGATCCAGTTCGGCACTTAATGCCCCCAGCTCCTCTTGCCTACGCTGAATCTGAAAAGGCGCGGCCTCAAGCAGTGGCGCAATGCCTTCCGTCACAAAGGCGTTATAAGCGCTGACAATCGCATCACGGTGGGGTACCAGTGTGCCTTCCGGATTAATGGGCACGGCACGAAACTCATTAAAACGTGCCTCTGCCTCAGCAACCGCCTCTGCCGCCATGGCAAGGCTTTCCTGCCCTTTTTCCGGATTCCCCTGGGTACTGAAACTTGCTGAACGGTCTAAAAATGTTTGCGCTCTAAGTGCGTGTACCTGGGTGCGGTTGGCTAAGTTAACGAGCCGGACGTTGGTGGCAGCTAATTCTTCAAGCGCCTGTGAGCTACTATGATTGGAGTAAAATCCAAGGCCACTGATCAAGCCAATCATAAGCACCAGTAGGGCTAACGCAGCAGTCAGGCTCCATTTGATAGAGAGGTGCTTCATTCGGTTTATTCCTTAATATTTATAGTTTATTCAATAAGGTATCGGCCAATATAAAAAAATCTAAAGCACCATAGGGTGAATTGAGATGCCGTCCTAACATGGCCTTTCACTGATATGGAGCATTATGATTGACTGCACGGTCTTTAGGCTCTGTCTGAAAACTGGCTGCGCTCGACCATACGGCGTTAAAAATCGGCTCAAAGTACTCATTTACAACACGTAAACTCCGTCTTTTCGCCGATTTTTGCCTTGTCTGGCCTTCGCTCGCCGACTTTTCAGACAAAGCCTAAGACACCATGGCAACCCTTTGGCGGTTGGCAGACTGAGCCACATCTACCTGAAGCCAGGCCCCTGCCATACACTCCAAGCGAGGAGCCTCGACTACCCCCTGTAAGCGCGCCCGCGATAGCAGCGTGGCCTTGGTGTTGGCTTTAAGCGTACCCACCATATGCCCGTCAAGATCGACACAACTCCCCTCAATATAAGACGCTACGTGGCCAGAGGCGGTCACAGAGACAGGGTGATTGGGCGCGATGAGCGTACCCTCTAAGCGGCCTTTAATAAGTACACGCTCATCGGCGATCACTTTGCCTAGAATGTGGGTGGCTGACCCAATGCGGCTGCCCCCCGTTATACCCTCCATGTTGGGAGTCGACACAGTGGAGGCATTTGCTTGAGGTGGTGAGATCGGTTCAGCGGGTTGATTGGAGATGGGCGCAGCCTCCACTGCCTGTTTTTTTGCGTTATACCAGCCGCACTTGAGGAGCGCTGCTTTAGCTTACGGCGCTTGCCATCCCATACGATCAGCGTCATTACGCCAACGCCCAGCACAATAAACCATACTTGAATGCCCATACCCTTCCTGCCGCTTTAGATGTAGTTGCCCCAGCTAACGTTATACTCGTTCTGTTATATTGCGGCGGCGTGAATAAGCCCATTCACTTGGCTTAACTCCAGGCTTTAAGACGTCCCCAAGCCGATTAAGGTATTTAATGCTCATTACCATGTACCCCAAAGGCGCTCTGGCGTCGTTCACTAGGAGTCACCCTATGTTTAACAAAGCCAAGAATGCCCCGCCTGAAACCAAGGCCGCGACACCACCCCCACCTGATACACGCTCATCAGCCATGCCCAGCACCGCGACCAGCAGTGCGCGTCCAAGCCTCTCCGTCATTGGGGGCACACACAAGTGGAGGGGGATATTAATAGCGATGAAGATTTGACGGTAGAGGGCGCGTCAGCGGCGTTATCACTTGTAAACAGCATACCGTTACCCTAGGTGCCAATGGGTATATCAATGGCGATGTATTCGCCCACACCCTACATGTATCCGGTGAAGTCATTGGCAACTTAGTGGTATTGCACCGCGCAACGATCCACAAAGGTGCCCAGGTCTCAGGCACCATTGTGGCCCCTTGTCTGGTGTTGGAAGATGGCAGTGTTTTCCATGGCAGCATCGATATGGATCCCGACAACGAAATGCTGAAAAGTGCCTTTAACGACGCCACTGAAAGCACAACCAAAACGGCTTCACTGAACAGCGCCTCAGGCGCTAACGCGCCAAGACAACCGTCGACAAACGTGCAACCCTTAGTGCCGACCCAGCGGAGCAAGAGACAACGGAAGCAAAAGCAAACGATTAAGGCGCTGCCAGCAGCATCAATGACGCTTAGCGCACACCGGGCAAGCGGGATCACGGGGTACTTGAAAATGCCGCCACTGCCCGCTTAAGCCATCAAAGGTGGAGAGCCCCTGATGGGCAGAACCTGCGCCACTCAGCAGCTTGAAGGCTTCTACCGCCTGAAAGCAGCCGATTAAGCCCACCAGTGGCGCCATTACCCCACTCTCTGCACAGCTAAGCGCTTCGTCTCCGCTGTCATCGGGTGGATAGAGGCAAGCGTAGCAGGGGCAAGTTACGTCGCGGGGATCAAATACCGCCAGTTGACCTGAAAAGCGGATCGCTGCCCCAGACACCAGCGGCACACCGGCCTTTTGTGAGGCGGCATTCACCGCATAGCGACTTGAGAAACGATCAGTACAGTCGAGCACCACATCCGCCGAAGCGACTAAGCGCTCCAGCGGTTCGCCCGCCACATGCTGATCTAATGCAATCACGTGGCAGTGAGGATTGAGTGCCTGCATGCTGGCCTGGGCAGAGTGCGCCTTATTCAAACCAATACTGGCGTGCTGGTGGGCAATTTGACGTTGAAGATTGGAAAGCTCGACGTGATCGGCATCAGCGATGGTAATGCGCCCTACCCCCGCGGCAGCTAAATAGAGCGCTGCAGGAGAGCCCAAGCCACCAGCCCCAATAATCACTGCATGAGCAGACTGCAGGCGCTCCTGCCCCTCGATATCCACTTCGGGCAGCATGATTTGGCGGCTATAGCGCAGCAGCGCCTGGTCATCCATCATCGGCTTACTTATCCTCAAATTCCTCGAAGGCGGGGATGTGTAAATTGAAGCTCTCTTTCACCTCTTCCATCACCACGTAGCTTTTTGACTCTTTTACGCCCGGTAGCGTTAACACCACATCGCCTAATAGTTGACGGTAAGCAGCCATTTCGGGAATGCGGCACTTCAAGATGTAGTCGAACTGCCCCGAGACGAGGTGGCACTCCTGAATCTGCGGCAGCTTCTCGACAGCACGGCGAAACTCATCAAAGACCGCTGGCGACTGCGTTTCCAAGCTTATCTCGACAAAGACTAATAAATTGGCCTTCAGAGCCCGCGGATCAAGGATGGCTTGGTAACCACGAATAATACCCGCTTTCTCCAAACGCTTAACGCGCTCAAGGCAAGGGGTTGTGGATAAGCCCACTTCAGCAGCTAAATCAACGTATGAAATACGTGCATTCTCCCGCAAACAGCGCAGGATTTTAAGGTCGATACGGTCCAGCGTTCTATTTTTTGGCTTCATGGCAGGATCCAATACTGATGAATCAGGCAGTTATTAAAGGTGGCCCAGGGTAACCCGTTCATGCCCCCCAGGTCACGAACACTTTCAACGTTTTGATAACCTGCGTCTTTGAGCGCCCCACGCACCTTGTCAGCCTGGCTATAACCATGTTCAAGCAGCAGCCAGCCTGAAGCCGCTAAATAACGCTGCGCCGAGCTCACCAAATGTAGCAAATCCGCCATCCCACAGGCACCAGCAACAAGCGCTGAGCGAGGCTCAAAACGCACATCGCCTTCACCTAAATGAGGGTCATCTGCGGCGATATAGGGGGGTTACTAACGATAATATCGAAACGCTTCCCCTCTTCCACATGTTTTCCCAAGGCGGCAAACCAGTCGCTCTGTAAGAATTTGGCGTTGGCAATTCCCAGCGCTTGTGCGTTACGGGTTGCCAATGCGACCGCTTCAATACGCAGATCCACACCCAATACTTGCCAGTCGGGCTGCTCACTGGCAAATGCCAGGGCAATGGCGCCAGTGCCCGTACCAAGATCGAGCATCCTGCCTGTAGGCTGGTTCACACGGCTAAGCGCAAGCTCTACGAGAGTTTCAGTATCAGGCCGGGGGATCAGAGTGTCGGGAGAAGTCGCTAGGCGCAGCCCCCAAAACTCGCGCTCGCCGGTGAGGTAGGCAACCGGGGTGCCTTGCGCACGGGCAGCCACTAGCGCATCAAAACGGGCCTGCTCCCATAAGGGGCATATTTTATCGCCCCAGGTGTAGAGCCAGGTGCGGTCACGCCCGAGCACGTGACATAACAACACTTCAGCGTCGACACGTGGCGAGCTGGAACCCGCCCTCTGCAAGCGCTGGGCAGCCTGTTGAAGCAACGTATCAAGGGACATCAGGCGTCCTGAAGGGCTGAAAGTTGCTCCGCCTGATACTCATGAATCAGCGGGCTAATCACATCATCCAACTGCTCACCGCTGACCACTTCGTTGAGTTTATAAAGCGTCAAATTAATACGGTGGTCGGTAATCCGCCCCTGGGGGAAATTATAGGTGCGAATGCGTTCACTGCGATCCCCAGAGCCCACTAGCGAACGACGTGCATCCGCCTGCGTCTGACGCTGGCTATCGACGGCGTTACGCTTCAACTTAGCGGCCAGCAGCGACATCGCTTTGGCACGGTTTTTATGCTGACTGCGCTCTTCCTGGCACTCCACCACCACACCAGTAGGCAGGTGGGTAATGCGGATTGCAGAATCGGTAGTGTTAACGTGCTGACCACCGGCACCGCTAGAGCGGTAGGTGTCCACGCGGAGATCCGAAGGGTTAATATCGATATCGCCCACGTCATCCACTTCAGGCATTACCGCAACGGTGCAGGCAGAAGTGTGAATGCGGCCCTGAGATTCTGTCGCCGGTACCCGCTGCACACGATGAGCGCCGGATTCAAATTTTAGCTGGGCGTACACACCCTCGCCTTTTACCCGGGAAATAATCTCTTTGTAGCCCCCCTGCTCCCCGTGGCTGGCACTCACCACCTCGACCCGCCAACCGCGTTTTTCCGCGTAGCGTGAGTACATGCGAAACAGATCACCGGCAAAAATAGCCGCCTCATCACCGCCCGTGCCCGCACGCACTTCCAGAAACACCCCACGGCCATCGTCAGGGTCTTTCGGCACCAGTAAGCGCTTCAATTCGAGATCCAGCTCGGCTAAGCGTTCACGCCCTTCGCTTAACTCCATCTCCGCCAACTCGCGCATGTCAGCGTCGCTATCACGGCTGAGCTGCTCGGCTTCGTGCATATTGGTTTCGATATCACGGTAGCGCTGCCAGGCAGCCACCAGCTCCTCTAACTCAGCGTATTCACGAGAGTAGTCGCGAAAGCGCTGCTGGTTATTGATCACTTCGGGATCCGATAGCAGCATCGCCAGCTCTTCAAAGCGTTCGGTGAAGCTGTCTAAGCGTTGGCGTAGCGTCTCTTTCATGCGGGCGTATCATCCTTCTGGCGGTTAACCGTGGGCGCAGGCGTGGTCTCGAATGCAGGTTTTATAGGCAACAGCAGGCGTGGAGCGGCATTCAGCAAGTCGTGCTGCTCTTCAGACGCCGCATCCCGTATCGCCTGGGTAGGCTGGTGGAGCAAACGGTTGGTCAGTTGGTGGGCCAAGCGTTCAATGACCTTAGCAGGGTCTTCACCCCGCGCCAGCCGTTCCAGCGCTTGGTCGCGGGAAAGATCGCGCAGCGCTTCGCCATGCTGGCGGTAGTCGCGAATCAGATCACCGCCATTACGAATACGCCGCTCGTGCTGCCAACTCCCCACCCCGTGTTCAATCAACGACTCGGCCTGATCAGCCGCCACCTGGCGGTGACGACGATTTTCCTGGATTACCTCCTCCAAATCGTCCACGGTATAGAGAAACACATCGGCCAATTCGCCCACTTCGGGCTCAATATCCCGAGGCACCGCGATGTCGACCATAAATACCGGACGATGGCGGCGTTTTTTAAGTGCGCGCTCCACCATGCCTTTGCCAAGTATGGGGAGAGGTGAGGCGGTGGAAGAGATCACAATATCGGCATGCTCAAGGGCGTCAGGAATCTCTTGCAGGGTAATCGCCGTTCCCTCTAAGGGGCCTGCCACTAGTTCAGCCCGTTCACGAGTTCGGTTGGCAACAGTAAGCTGGCGAACGCCCGCTTCGTGCAAATGGCGAGCGACCAATTCGATGGTTTCACCGGCGCCAATGAGCAGCGCTCGTGAACGGCTAAAATCATCAAAAATGCGGCTGGCCATACTGACCGCAGCGTAGGCCACTGAAACAGGGTTTTTACCGATGCCTGTTTCGGTACGCACTTGCTTGGCCACCGCGAAGGTATGTTGGAACAGACGTTCAAGCTCGCCGCCCAACCCCTTGGATTGGCGCGCCTGCTGATAGGCATCTTTCAACTGGCCCAGTATCTGCGGTTCGCCCAGCACCATAGAATCCAGGCCAACCGCTACGCGCATTAAATGGCGCGCTGCATCGTTGTCCAAATAGTGGTAGGCACAGCGCGTCAGCTCATCGACGCGTAAGTTATGAAAGCGTCCGAGCCAATTGAGTACTGCCTGTTCGCCAGCCGCATCCGTGACACAGTAAAGTTCCGTGCGGTTGCAGGTAGAGAGCACCGCCGCTTCACTAACTTGTGGCAGGTCGCGCAACTCTGCCAACGCCGTTTCAAGCTGCGTTGGCGTAAAGCTACCTGCTCACGCACGGCCACGCTGGCGGTAAGATGATTTATTCCCAGGGCAAGAAGCGTCATGCGTTATGCGTCTTCGCTAGTGTGTCGGACTTTTGTCAGCCGCTCTTGAGATAAGCAGCTGCGCCATCGGTTAGGGCTTGCTAAAACAAGTCTTTTGCGTGGTTCAAGCGCTGCCTACAATAATCTGTCATAAGTAGGCATAAAGTTTGCTGACCACTTTTCAAGGAGGAACATTCTATCACAGCAGGCTATCATCTGGCCCACACCACTTTGCCGCAGGCAGGCAAGCCGCTATGCTGGGCATTCGGCCACTTAATCGAGAGACGCATGCGACCTCGCTTTTCATTATCGGGCCCTGTATTAATGGGCTCCACCTGTTCGGGCTTCTCATTAGTGAGCGCTATGTTACGGCATTCAATACTACTACCCGTGGCTGCCTCTGCGGCTCTACTGCTGAGTGGCTGCCAATCAACACCAGCCCACAGGATGGCCCTCTCGGCACCTGGGGCGACGATCCGATGCACAATGCGCCGCCCATCACGCGTGGGCTTGATGCTAGTGGGCTAAGCACGCTACTCGGCGCCGAGCTTGCGGGCCAGCGCGGCGACTATCGCTACGCAAGCCAGGGCTACCTGGAAGCGGCTAAGCGCTACCGCGAGCCAGCGCTTGCTGAACGTGCCACCTTTGCGGCGCGCTTTGGCAATGAAGCCGCATTAATAGAGGCTTCTGCACTGCGTTGGCGAGAACTTGACCCTCAGGCAGAAGCGCCCAATCGCCTGCTGGCGGCTTTTTCGCTACAGCGCGGCGATTGGCTCGACAGCCTTGAACAGCGCATTGCCATTGTTGAAGCAGGCGGCCACGGCGATATCACCGCCTTTGCCGAGATTGCCGTGGCTGAAGAAGAGGCGCCGCTGAGGTTAATTGCTCAGCAGTTGCAGGAGCATCTAGCTCGCCCTAACGCTGACCAGTTGCCCCACCATAGCGATGTGCTGCTGGGCACGGCTTTGATCGAGGCTACCCTTGGCGACACCGCACCGGCGCAGCGGCGGCTTGATCAAGTCGAAGTGCTCGACCCAGAATCCGCTGCGTTATGGTTAGTGAAAGCACGCTTGGCACTGGAAGTTGAGGATTACCCCACTGCTCAGCGCGCTGCCCAGCAGGGCCTGGAGCTCGCGCCTGACGATGTGCGCTTCATCCTGTTGCTGGCCCAGGCGGAAATTCGCCTTAACAATATTAGTGCTGCAGAAGTGCAGACCAATGCACTGCTGGACAGCCATGGCGGCAATGAAAACCTGCGCTTATCGCTAGCCCAACTCTATCTTGAGGAAGGCCACCCCGAACCCGCGCAACGCTTGTTGCAGCCCCTTATCGGCCAACCCGAGGTGCCGAATTTAGCCTATTACCTACTTGGCGCTACTACTCAAGAGCAAGGCGATACCGATAATGCGCTGCTTTATTATCGCCAAGTTAGCGAGGGCAGTGAATTTTTACCTGCTCGCGCGGCAGCGCAGATGCTGATTGAGGAGGATCGTCTGCTGGATGCTCGTGCCTTCCTGCGTATTGAACGGATGCGTTTCGATAACTACTTTTCAGAACTGGTGATGCTCGAAGTCCAGTTGCTGGACGAGATAAATCAGCCTGCAGACGCCGATGCGCTCTTAGACCGCGAGATTAGCCGTACGCCTGATGATGCATCGCTGCTTTATATGCGCGCCATGCGGCGCTGGGAAGCAGGCAATATTTCGGGTATGGAGCAGGATTTACGTCAGATACTGCGCACCGACCCAAGCAATGCCGAAGCGCTTAATGCCCTTGGCTACACCCTGGCTGACCTTAACTTGCCTGGGCGTTTACAAGAAGCTTTCGAGCTGATTGAGCGCGCTTACGAGGCCGATCCGAACAATCCCGCCGTACTTGACAGCATGGGCTGGGTTTACTTCCGAATGGGCCAGCCTGAAGAAGCGCTACCCTGGCTTGAAAGTGCTTACTCACAGCTACCGGATCAGGAAGTTGCCGCGCATCTCGCCGAAGTGCTGAAAGCGCTGGGGCGTGATGACGAGGCGCGCCGACTGATCCAGCAAATCATGCAGCGAACGAGCCAGCATCCGCTGATCGACGAGGTGCTTGAGCGCTACCCTGAACTAACGCCGCCAGAGACACCCTAACTCTGCGAACCACACTTTTAAGCACATTACGCCGTTACTACCTAACATGGAGCCTGTTTATGTTGACACTGACGTCCCCTTCCACCGCTGGCCACTGACACGCCACGCTTCGCGCCTCTGGCTTGCCGGCTTAACGCTACTCTTACTCGCCGGGTGCGCCTCCCAGGCTCCTATGGATGAAAGTGGCCGTCAGGCAGGCCAATGGGAGCGCCAGCAAGCCGAGGTAGAGGCATTCGATACCTGGACACTGGTCGGCAAAGCCGGATTGCGCACACCAGACGAGAATGTCAGCGCCAACCTGGACTGGAACCAAACCCCTTACTATTTCCGCATGCTGATTAGTGGGCCATTTGGCGGCGGGCGCAATGTGCTTGAGGGCCGCGAAGGGCGTTTCTCGCTCACCAATAGCGACGGCCGCTTTGAAGCAGAAACCCCAGAAGCACTTATGGAAGAGCAGTTGGGTTGGTCGCTACCCGTCACCGCCATGCCCAACTGGGTACGCGGATTGCCCGGTGACCCTGATAATGACAATACCGGCAGCTATCAGCTAGAAACCGACGAACTGGGCTTCCCAAGCCACCTTGTACAGGACGGCTGGGAAATTGACTACCGCGACTGGGAAAAAGTCGACGACTTGTGGCTACCCCGTCGCATGGTCATGCATTACGATGATGTGCGCATTACGCTGGTCGTTAATCAGTGGCAAGCCAGCGAGTAAAGGTAGGCTTTACATGAACGCGCCGTTAACGCTCCCGGCTCCGGCCAAGCTGAACCGCATGCTGCATATCGTGGGCCGTCGTGATGACGGTTACCACTTACTGCAAACGCTTTTTCAGTTTATCGATCTATGCGATCAGCTTACGCTAACTCCCCGCAGTGATGGGGAGATCCACTTGATCAGTGAGGTGAGCGGCGTTAGCCACGATGACAATTTGGTCGTGCGCGCAGCACGGTTATTGCAAACCCATAGCGGCACACCATTAGGGGCTACGCTTAAGATTGCAAAGCAACTGCCCATGGGCGGCGGTCTCGGGGCGGCAGCTCCAACGCAGCCACCGCGTTAGTGGGGCTTAACCACCTTTGGCAGCTCAACCTACCGCTTGTAGAATTAGCCCACCTTGGGCTTCGTCTTGGGGCTGACGTGCCGGTCTTTGTCCACGGCCATAGCGCCTGGGCCGAAGGGGTCGGCGAACAACTCACTAAGGTCATGCTTGATACTCCCTGGTTTGTGGTGATTCACCCTGGGATAAGTGTCTCCACCCCAGCGTCTTCCAAGACCCGCAATTGACACGTGACAGCCGCCCCATTACTATGGCGCGCGCACTGCAGGGGGGAGCGCCGGAGTGGCGCAACGACTGTGAAGCCGTGGTAAAGGAACGCTATCCGCCAATTGCGGAAGCCTTTCACTGGCTCGCACAGCACGCACCCAGCCGATTGACCGGCACGGGCGCTTGTTTGTTTGCTACTTTTGAAACACAGCAAACAGCACAGGCAACCGCGCAATTAGCGGAACAATACTGGCCGACATGGGTTGCACGCGGACTCAACACCTCTCCTCTACATGCTGCACTGGGCTATTTTTAGTAAAAGCCCGCTCTGGGCTTTTAGTAAGAGCCCGCTCTGGGCAGTTGAAAGCGCCCGGCTAACGAAGGGCCATTGTTGGGGTATCGCCAAGTGGTAAGGCACCGGTTTTTGGTATCGGCATTCCCAGGTTCGAATCCTGGTACCCCAGCCAATTTCATTTTATATATGGCCTAAGTATGATCTGCGTTTTCTCCCCTGATCCCCAACACTGCAAAGGTGGCTGCGCGTGTCAAAATTGATGGTTTTCGCCGGGAATGCCAATCCCGCACTCGCTCAAAAAAATTGCCGAGAGCTTAGACAGCCGTATGGGTAACGCCACGGTGGGTCAATTCAGCGACGGCGAAATCGCAGTCGAGATCAATGAGAACGTGCGCGGTAAGGATGTTTTCATCCTGCAATCCACCTGTGCACCGACAAATGACAATCTGATGGAGTTGATCCTGATGGTCGATGCTTTGCGTCGCGCCTCGGCAACTCGCATCACAGCGGTACTGCCTTACTTTGGCTATGCTCGCCAGGATCGCCGCGTGCGCTCCGCACGAGTGCCGATTTCCGCTAAAGTAGTGGCGGACATGATGGTTAAAGCGGGCGTTGACCGCGTGATGACCATGGATCTACACGCTGATCAGATCCAAGGCTTCTTTGATGTCCCGGTCGACAACGTCTACGGCTCCCCCATTCTGCTGGATGACATTGAACGCCAGAATTACAGCGACCTTGTGGTCGTTTCTCCTGATGTAGGCGGTGTGGTTCGCGCCCGCGCTATCGCCAAACAGCTGAATGCCGATCTCGCTATTATCGATAAGCGTCGCCCCCAGGCTAACCAAGCCCAGGTGATGCATATCATCGGCGAGATTGAAGGCCGCACCTGTGTCGTGGTTGACGACATGATCGATACCGCAGGCACGCTGTGCAAAGCCGGTGAAGCGCTTAAAGACCACGGCGCCAAGCGTGTAGTGGCCTATGCGACACACCCGATTTTGTCCGGCCCAGCGGTCGACAATATTACCAACTCCGTACTGGATGAAGTGGTGGTGACCGACACCATCCCGCTATCTGACGTTGCTCGTCGGAGCGGAAAAATTCGCCAGTTGAGCGTTGCAGGCCTGATCGCGGAAGCGATTCGCCGGGTCAGCAATGAAGAATCTGTCAGCGCGATGTTCCACTAATTCGCTGACGATAAAGCCCCCTTTGGGGCCTCGGAAGCGTTGTCGTCTGGTCGCGGTCGGCAGCGTATTCCTTACTTTAACTAAGAGGCAATTCCATGTCTGATTTTATCCTGAAAGCCAGCGTTCGTAACGACCTGGGGAAAGGTGCGAGCCGCCGCCTGCGTCGTGCGAACCAGCAAGTGCCGGCCGTTGTATACGGTGGCGAAAAAGGCGCGCAGTCCATCGCAGTCGAAAAAACCGCTTTCTACAAAGCGATTGAAGACGAGTCTTTCTTCTCTTCCGTCATCAAACTGATGATCGAAGGCAAAGAAGAGCAAGTCGTTGTTCGTGACCTGCAGCGTCACCCTTTCAAGCCGTTGCTGACCCACGCCGACTTCCTGCGCGTTGATGCGACTCACGAAATCACCATCAACGTGCCACTGCACGTGACGGGCGAAGAGAAGTGTGTCGGCATTAAAGACCAAGGCGGCGAACTGCACGTACTGGCCAACGAAGTGGCGATCAGCTGTCTGCCGAAAGATCTGCCTGATTTCATCGAAGTCGACATCGCTGCCATTGAGCTGGGCACTACCCTGCACCTGTCTGACCTTACCCTGCCGGCCGGCGTCACTTCGGTTGACCTGTCCCACGGTGAAGAACACGACAATGCGGTACTCAGCATCACTAAAGTAAAAGTGCGTGCTGAAGCCGAAGAAGACGGTGAAAGCGAAGGTGAAGAAGACACCAGCGCCGAGTAAGCCTCCGTCAAGCACTTCTGCTGGGGCTATGCCTGCATAGCCCTGGTGGTGCTGACATGATGTTAGAATCAAGCGCCCCGGCGCTTGATTTTTTGGGGCCATCGCTGGGACGGCGTCAACCATGTCTTCTGGATATTTTTATGAGGTGGGAAGATGAGCCAGGTAACAGCCATTATTGGATTAGGTAACCCCGGCGCAGAGTATGCCGCCACACGCCATAACGCCGGTTTCTGGCTGGTAGAAGCGATTGCGCAGAACGCCCATGCAGAGCTGCGCCCAGAAGAAATTTTTTGGCCACTACGCCAAGGTACGCCTAGGCGACCATGAGCTGCACCTACTCAACCCCGCCACCTTTATGAATCGTAGTGGCGCTGCGGTGGCAGCCTTGTGTCAGTTTTTCAAACTCGCCCCTGGAAACCTACTGGTTGCTCACGACGAACTCGATCTTCCCCCCGGCCAAGCACGTTACAAAACCGGCGGTGGTCACGGCGGCCACAACGGCCTTCGCGATATTATCAGCGCATTAGGCGGTCAGAAGCAGTTTCACCGCACCCGCATTGGCATTGGCCACCCCGGCGAGGCGCGGCAGGTTACGAATTATGTGCTGGGGCGTCCTGGCAAGGCCGAGAGCGAAGCTATTTTTCGCGCCCTGGATGAGTGCATCGCCACGCTACCGTTAGCGCTCGCGGGTGACTGGGCCAAAGCCATGAACCAGCTACATAGCTTTAAGCCAGAATAGACGTCGCCAAAAGCCGGCGAGTCACGCCGGTAGCTGACGGCCAGCGCATTTCGTAGAATGGCGGTTACTTTTACGCCCTACCACTTTATTCTCAGGAACATTTTATGGGTTTCAATTGCGGCATCGTCGGCCTGCCTAACGTCGGCAAATCCACACTCTTCAATGCGCTGACCAAGTCAGGCATCGATGCAGAAAATTTTCCCTTCTGCACCATTGAGCCGAACGTGGGTATCGTACCGATGCCGGATCCGCGCCTTGATAAGCTCGCAGAGATCGTCAAGCCGCAGAAAGTACTGCCGACGACTATGGAGTTCGTCGACATTGCAGGCTTGGTTGCTGGGGCCTCCAAAGGCGAAGGCTTAGGCAACAAGTTCCTGGCCAATATTCGTGAAACACAAGCGATTGCCCACGTCGTTCGCTGCTTTGACAACGATAACGTCATCCACGTAGCCAACCAGGTCGACCCACGCGCCGATATCGAAACGATCAATTTAGAGTTGGCGCTGGCCGACCTGGATACCGTCGAAAAAGCCAGCCAGCGCCTGGTTCGCTCGGTGAAGGGGGGCGACAAAGATGCCATTGCCACCAAGGCAATTCTTGACCGTATCCAGCCCCACGTTGCGGAAGGCTTGCCACTACGCAGCTTTGGTTTAAGCGAAGAAGAGCAGCGCCAGGTGAAAAGCTTCGGTTTTTTGACGCTGAAGCCGACCATGTATATCGCCAACGTCAATGAAGATGGTTTCGAGAACAATCCCTACCTGGATATTGTTAATGAAATCGCTGCAGAGGAAGGTGCACTGGTGGTGCCCGTATGCAACCAGCTGGAAGCCGAAATCGCCGAGCTGGATGACGAAGAGCGCTCAATGTTCTTAACCGAGATGGGCATGGATGAGCCAGGCCTTGATCGCGTGATTCGCGCGGGATATTCACTGCTAGGCCTACAAACCTACTTCACGGCCGGTGTTAAAGAAGTGCGCGCATGGACAGTCAAAGAGGGCGCCACGGCCCCAGAAGCCGCAGGCGTGATTCACACCGACTTCCAAAAGGCTTTATCCGCGCTGAAGTGGTGGCCTACGAGGATTTCGTATCGCTAGGCGGCGAACAGGCAGCCAAAGACGCCGGCAAGTGGCGCCTGGAGGGCAAAGAGTACATTGTCAAAGATGGCGATGTAGTGCACTTCCGTTTTAATGTGTAATCAGCAGCCAGTACACTTACGACAATAAAAGATTGACGAAAGACGGGGTTATCAGTATCATTCGCCCCCGTTGAAAGGCTACGTAGCTCAGCTGGTTAGAGCACATCACTCATAATGATGGGGCCCTGTTCAAATCAGGGCGTAGCCACCAAGCATATTAAAAGCCCGCTAATTTTATTAGCGGGCTTTTTATGTTGCCAAACTCTTGCTAAATAAAATTCATCTATTTGCTTAGATTAGCTTAATGTCGGGCGGTTTAGAAATTGCGTTAGAGCACGAGTGAGATACTCAACATCTTTAGTACCCGCGGTTTCCCGAATCGAATGCATCGCCCATTGAGGCACTCCCACATCAATGGTGGGCACACCCAACTCGGTGGCGGTAATCGGGCCAATCGTACTTCCGCAGCCCATATCCGCCCGGGTCACAAACGACTGCACGGGTACGTCAGCCTCACGACACACATCGCGAAACAGCGCGCCAGTGACACTATTGGTAGCGTAACGCTGGCTGGCATTCACTTTGATGACCGGGCCACCGTTAATCGCCGGGCCATGGCGCTCATCGTGCTTGTCGCGAAAGTTAGGGTGGAGCGCGTGGGCGTTATCGCAAGAGATCATCAGCGACGACTGAATCAGTTGAATCAGCGACTCGTCGCCCCCCTTGCCCACTTGGCCATTAATGCGCTTTAGCACATCCGCCAAGAATGGGCCTTGAGCACCACAGGCACTGGCACTACCGACCTCTTCGTGATCGTTGGCCACCAACAAAGCGCCCTGGCTACCATCGCAAGCCAGCAGCGCTTCTATACCTATAAAGCAGGAGAGCAGGTTATCCAGTCGGGCACTCGCTACCAGCTCTTGCTTCACGCCCACCAAGGAGGGTGGCTGAACGTCGTAAAAGCCTAATTCGAAATCAACTATTTCCACAGCACGCAGCCCATGCTGCTCTTCCACCCACTGCGCCAACAGCTGCTCCAAAGTGGCAGAGTCGCTCTGCATTAACACCGGCGCCATCTGCGTCTGCGGATTGATCTGACGGCCAGCGTTGACATCACGATCCAGGTGGATCGCCAGGCTTGGCACCATGGCAATCGCCCTGTCGATATTGAGCAACACACTTTCCAAGCGCCCATCGGCATGGCGCACATACACCCGCCCCGCCAACCCAAGATCACGATCAAACCAGGGCGCCAACAAAACACCGCCGTATACCTGCACGCCCATCTGCAGCCAACCAGCGGAACACTGAGTAGCGTTGGGCTTTAGGTGTAGGCCCGGACTATCGGTGTGAGCCCCCATCATCCGCAGCGACGTTAATTCAGACTCAGGCAGTTGAAATGCAATAATTGAGGAGTCATTACGGGTGACGTAGTAGCGCTTGCCTGGCGTTAGCTGCCAACTAGCCTTCTCTTCCAGCCGCTGAAAACCGGCTTGCTCCAATCGCGCGGCCATATTACTGGCAGCGTGCCAAGGGGTCGGTGACTGGCGCAGAAAATCGCATAACCGCGTTAAACGATCAGCGTTGAAAGTCTCGGACATGGAAATCCTCATAACAGTAATGATTGAGTCTCATAGCGCAGGTGACCTGCTACAATACTCCCTCGACCTACGCAACTCATGGGTCATATGCGAGTCTAGGGAAGAATGAGTGTACACAAATCCGGGAGAGCTTGACTGATGAGCTTGTTTGCAACGCTTTCGCGTTCGGTCGCCCTGGCAGTCATGCTGGTTGTTACCAGCCCAGCCGCCTTCGCGCAACTTGAACCGACCGATGAACAACGCCAGGCGGCAGTGGAAATTGCGGACTCGCTCCGCTACGGCCACTATGCTGATATAACTTTTGACGAAGCGTGGTCGCAGGACGCTTTCCAACGCTATCTGGACATTCTGGATGGCCAGCGCGCCTACCTGCTGCGCAGCGACATCGAGCCCTATCGTCACTTAGAGACGGGCATGGCAGACGCCCTTTTCAATGGCGAACTGGATGATGCGTTTAATCTCTATAACGCTTTCAGTGAGCGCCAGCGGGCGCGCCTTGAGTCGCTGCTTGCGCAGTTGGACGAAGGCCTTGATTTCGATTTCGAAAGCAATGAGCGTTTAGAAATTGATCGTGAAGAGTCACCCTGGGCATCCCGGCAAAGCGAGCTTGACGAGCTATGGCGCAAGCGGCTTAAAAACGACGCTTTAACGCTTGCCCTGACCGACCAGGATAGCGAACAGATTGAAGACAACCTGCGCCAACGCTATGAAGGCCAACTAACACGGCTGGAGCAAACCGAATCTGAAGACGTGTTTGGCGTACTGATGGCAGCCGTAACCAGCAGTATCGATCCACATACTGGCTACCTCTCCCCCCGCCAGGGCGAATCTTTCGATATTCAGATGAGCCTCTCCCTTGAAGGCATTGGCGCCCTGCTTCAATCAGACGGCGAGTACGTCAAAGTCTCCAGCCTTGTGCCTGGTGGCCCTGCAGAGCGGGCAGGCGTGCTTGAGCCAGCAGATCGCATCATCGCTGTAGGCCAGGAAGAGGGCGAGATGGTCAATGTGGTCGGCATGCGCCTGGACAACGTGGTGGATCTGATTCGTGGCCCCAAAGGCTCCGTGGTTCGTTTGGACGTGGTGCCCGCCCAAGCGGTGGATATGACCCGCTCCCAGACCGTTGAGATTACCCGCGACACCGTCAGCCTTGAAGATCAAGCCGCTCACGGTGAAGTGATTGAAGTCGAGCGCGACGGCGAACCTCACCGCCTTGGGGTGATCAATATCCCTACTTTCTACGTCGATTTTGACGCTTGGCAAGCGGGCGAAGAAGAGTATCGCAGCACTACTCGTGATGTTGCCAAGGAAGTCGAACGGCTAAAAGAAGAGGGTGTGGAAGGAATCGTACTTGACCTGCGCAACAACGGCGGCGGCGCGTTACAGGAAGCCAACTCACTTATTGGTCTGTTTATTGATCGCGGCCCCACCGTACAAGTGCGTGATGCCCAGGGCCGTATTCAGCTGTATGGTGACAGCGAAGCTGGTACGCTCTATGACGGCCCACTAGGGGTGTTGGTGAATCGCCTCTCCGCCTCCGCTTCAGAGATCTTTGCCGGTGCCATTCAAGACTATGGTCGCGGCCTGGTACTGGGCACGCCCACCTTTGGCAAAGGCACGGTGCAGACGCTTAACGACCTGAGCCATGGACAAATCAAACTAACCCGCGCCAAGTTCTATCGTATTTCCGGCGACAGCACCCAGAACCGCGGCGTTGAGCCGGATATCAACTTCCCCAGCCTGATTGACCCCGAGCGTATCGGTGAAAGCAGCCTGGACAACGCCCTGGCCTGGGACACTGTTCAGAACGTTCAATACCGCCGCTATGGCGAACCCGAAACGGTGTTGGACAAGCTGATTGCCCAGCACGAT
Organism: Vreelandella olivaria; assembly: GCA_004295565.1. Classification (GTDB taxonomy): domain Bacteria; phylum Pseudomonadota; class Gammaproteobacteria; order Pseudomonadales; family Halomonadaceae; genus Vreelandella; species Vreelandella olivaria. The sequence continues at coordinate 3,251,063 of AP019416.1, forward strand.
ACACGCGCTCAGGACAACGCTAACTTCCGCTATTTAGAGCGTCAGTCCACGCTGGCCCGTCAGCTACGCGAGCAGCACACCAGCGTGAGCTTAAACCGCGAGCAGCGTAAGCGCGAAATGGAAGCCCAGGAAGCCGAGCAGCTCTCCCTGGAAAACCAGCGCCGCCGCGCACTAGGCCTTGAAGAACTGGATGAGTGGATGGATGCTCGCATGGACGAACCAGATGACACCGAAGAGACTGATAGCACAGAGGATGACGCAACGGCCGTTGACCGCGCTTATGTGCTCGAATCAGCTGAAATCCTACTCGACTATGCTCACCTGCAAGAGACGCGTCGATTAGCGGCAAAACGTTAATAGCCTTCAGCTAAACAAACTGTAAGCCGAGTTCCAAACGCCGCCCTTGAGAAAGAGGCGGCGTTTTGGCTTTAAGCCTAGATTTAACACGGGTTTTAACATAGCGCCGCCAGCCGGGCGGGGCGATCGCCCATTTTAGTTAAACGCCTAGTGAGCGCCGCTAACTGAACGGCACTGCCCTGACTTCCCGCGTGAATAATCTCAAGCGCCCATGCAGGTAGCTTTGGTGCAAGCCGATAATAGACCCACTGGCCTTCGCGCTGGCCACTCAGTAGCCCGCACTGACGCAGCTGCGCCAAGTGGCGCGACACCTTAGGTTGCGACTCCTGCAGCGCATGGGTCATTTCACACACGCACAGCTCTTGCTCTTGAGCCACCAGAAGCACCAACATCAAGCGCGTTTCATCGCTTAAACATTTAAACACCTGCAAGGCTTGCGGTGTATTTACTTTACCCACCATAAAGGCCCCAGACTGATTAACCATCTATGCACTGTATGTAGTTTACGCCACAACCGTCGCTGGCGGTAAGCACCACTCGGTTACGCAACAGACAGACACGACAAAACACCCTGACGCCATAGTTAGCATCGGGAAACAAAAAGGAAAGGAGTAGTGCGGAAAACTAAATGGCTCCTCGAGCAGGACTCGAACCTGCGACCCAATGATTAACAGTCATTTGCTCTACCAACTGAGCTATCGAGGAACAACGTATAGATATCAATCAACAGCAGGACAACTTGGCTCCTCGAGCAGGACTCGAACCTGCGACCCAATGATTAACAGTCATTTGCTCTACCAACTGAGCTATCGAGGAACATTGTAAGTTGTCGTGTCTAAAGCAGAACCCAACCATCACTAGGTAGATTAAAAAAACCCCGCGAAAGATTGGCTCCTCGAGCAGGACTCGAACCTGCGACCCAATGATTAACAGTCATTTGCTCTACCAACTGAGCTATCGAGGAACTGCTCAAACACGGTGCGTAGTATACTCATAGAAACGTGAGGGTCAAGTATCGATTATGGATGAACGCTAGCCGCTGGTTTCCTGTATCCGTATAATGCGCCTATCACATGACAGTGGTTGGCACAGCATACTGGCCGACCGCGCGACAACACTCCATTCATCCTCGTCCACCGACGACTCATAGATGACAGGTACCGATGGCGAAGAAGCTCTTCATCAAAACGCACGGCTGCCAAATGAACGAGTACGACTCCTCCCGCATGGCGGATCTGCTCGGCGAATCTCACCAGCTCGAACTCACTGATAATGAGCGTGAAGCCGATGTCATTCTGCTCAACACCTGCTCGATTCGCGAAAAAGCGCAGGAGAAGGTGTTTCATCAGCTGGGACGCTGGAAAAAGCTGAAAGACGCTAATCCAAACCTGGTGATTGGCGTAGGTGGCTGCGTGGCCAGCCAGGAAGGCGAAGCCATTCGCAAACGTGCGCCCCACGTGGACATGGTATTCGGGCCGCAAACCCTCCACCGCGTGCCCTCCATGCTGGATGCCCGGGGCAATAACCAGATTGCCGCGGTGGATGTCACTTTTCCCGAAATCGAAAAGTTCGACCATTTACCCAAGCCCTCCTCCGACGGTGCGACGGCGTTTGTATCGATCATGGAAGGCTGCTCCAAGTACTGCACCTTCTGCGTGGTACCCTATACCCGCGGTGAAGAAGTCTCGCCCCTTCGAAGCGGTAATGGATGAAGTCATCCATCTTTCCGACCAGGGCGTACGCGAGATCAACCTACTGGGCCAGAACGTTAACGCCTACCGTGGTGAGAACCAGCTTGGCGATGAAATCGACCTGGCCGAACTGATTGCCTGCGTGGCGGCGGTAGAGGGCATTGACCGCATCCGCTTTACCACCTCACACCCGGTGGAGTTTACCGACAGCCTGGTCGACGCCTTTGCCGATATCCCTGAGCTGGTGAGCCACCTACACCTACCGGTACAGTCGGGATCAGACCGTATTCTTACTGCCATGAAGCGCGGGCATACGGCGGCCGAATACATTGAGAAGATGGAGCGCATCCGCGCCAATCGCCCGGATATCAGTTTCTCCTCTGATTTCATCATCGGCTTCCCCGGCGAAACAGAAGAAGATTTTGAAGCGACGATGAATTTAATTCATCAAATCGGCTTCGATCATTCGTTCAGCTTCGTTTACTCCGCACGCCCCGGCACACCTGCTTCTGGCCTACCGGATGAAACGCCAGAGAGTGTCAAAAGCAGCGCTTGGCGATTCTGCAGGAGCGGATTATTCAGCAAACCGCGCAAATTAGCCGCCGCATGGTCGGCAGCACACAGCGTGTGCTGGTTAACGGCTTTTCGCCCCGCGACCCCGGTCAGCTCTCAGGGCGTACCGAGAACAACCGCGTGGTTAACTTCCGCGCGGCCAACCCCACCGAGCTGATCGGCTACTTTGTCGATGTAGAGATCACCGAGGCATTTCCCAATTCGCTACGCGGTGAGCTTGCCTCACCCGAGCGCTATTGATCATTTATAAATGTCCGATAACGAATGCAAGGGCAGGTTGAAGCGAGGGTCTTTTGCCAGGGCCGGAAAGGGTTCCCAACAATTCCGGCATTTCCGCCATCCATGGCGGTCAGATGGCAAAAGTAGCGCCCAAAGACGGGTTCACAGCGCCCTCGCGGAAACCTGCTCTTGGTACTGTGATGTACTTTCACTTATCACAGATCATTGCCCCGCTTCTGGCGGGGCAGTAAGCTGAACGATACACACACTAACGAGGGGTTCCCCACTCTTGAGCCAGCCAACACCTCAGGCCAATCGCATCATCACCTTAAGCCTTGAACCCAATGATCCGCAGCGTCTTGCTAGCCTTTGCGGCCAGCAGGACGAGCATTTGAAGCTGATTGAAAGCCGCCTAGATGTGACGCTGCGCAACCGGGGCAATGTATTCCAACTAGCGGGCCCGGCCAACCGCATCAAAGCAGCGGCAAACGTGTTGGAACACCTCTATCGCGAGACAGCGGCGAGCGAACTCGACGCCGACACCGTACACCTGTTCCTGCAAGAGTCCGGGCTTGAAGCGCTGGAAGAGGAAGAGGACGGCACTGGCAGCGGCGATGAAGTGATCATGCGCACACCACGCACCATGATCAAACCGCGCGGGCTCAACCAGCAACGCTACGTCTCTAGCATCCGCGAACACGATATCAACTTCGGCATTGGGCCTGCGGGTACCGGTAAAACCTACCTTGCCGTTGCCGCCGCGGTAGAAGCACTCAATCAGCAGGAAGTACGCCGGATTCTGCTCGTACGCCCGGCAGTTGAAGCGGGTGAGAAGCTGGGCTTCCTGCCTGGCGACCTGGCCCAGAAAATCGATCCTTATCTGCGCCCTCTTTACGACGCCCTGTACGAAATGATCGGTTTTGAGCAGGTGGCGAAATTAATTGAGCGCCAGGTGATTGAGATCGCCCCGCTGGCCTATATGCGCGGCCGTACGCTCAATAACTCCTATATCATTCTGGATGAGAGTCAGAACACCACCCCGGAGCAGATGAAAATGTTTCTGACCCGGATTGGCTTTGGCTCTACTGCCGTGATTACCGGCGACGTGACCCAGGTCGACCTACCCAAGGGCCAGCGTTCGGGGCTGATTCAGGTGCTCGACGTGTTGAAAGACACTCAAGGCATCGGCGTCACCCACTTTGCCGCCAAGGACGTGGTACGTCACCCACTGGTTCAGCGCATTATCGAAGCCTACGATATGTTTGAATCCCAGCAGGAAGTGGAAGAGCGCGCCCGTCGCGAAGTGCGCCAGCAAGAGCGCGATGCACGCATGCAGGCACGTGAAGGCGCTTGGGATAGCTCGCGATGAGTGAAGGTACAAAGAATGGATGCATAGTTGATCGCCAGGCGGCGATCAACGACCAACTCCCTCATTAACACAGCTTACCCAATGGGTGGACTGTGTGTTTGCCCACCACCCGGACGATCAGCGCCTTGAAGTGACCATTCGCTTTGTGGACGAGCTCGAAAGCCAAACGCTCAACCGCGACTACCGCGGCAAAGACAAAACCACCAACGTGCTGTCATTCCCCTTTGAGAGCCCGCCGGGCGTGGAATTACCGCTACTCGGCGACCTGGTGATTTGCCATGCCGTGGTGGCCCAGGAAGCGGCTGAGCAAGGTAAGTCGGTTGAGCATCACTACGCCCATATGGTCGTGCATGGCATCCTGCATTTAATGGGCTACGATCATATGGATGATCAAGAGGCCGAGGAGATGGAGCAGTTTGAGCGCGAGCTATTAGCGGAGCTAAACATCCCCGATCCTTATGCTGATAACATCCACATGCCCAATAGGGATGACGTTTAAACGCCTACCTCTCTATTATTTGGCAGTAGGTGCGTTAAATCACGTAACAACTAATCTGGTACTATCCCCCGTTTCAGTGATAAAACAGCTACCTGACGACATGGTTTATATAACGATGTCGTCAATGAGATAGCAACTGTCTGCCCGCAAACGAGAGAATTGACGCATGAGCGAAGACCGATCGAGCAACCCCAATCAAAAATCCTGGCTCGAGAAACTCTTTGGCGCCCTTTCCGGAGACAATGACGAACCCAGCTCGCGGGATGAGCTGATGACGTTTTTACGCCATACTGCAGGGAAACTAAAGCTGGATCAGGACGCCATCATGATCATCGAAGGCGCCCTTGAGATCAGCGATCAGCAGGTTCGCGAAGTGCTGATACCCCGATCCCAGGTATCCGCCATCGCGCTGGATCAAACCAGCGACGGCTACCTACCGCTGATTCAGGAAACCGGTCACTCCCGCTATCCGGTGATTGGCGAGAACTTGGATGATGTAAAGGCATTCTGCTGGTCAAAGACCTGCTCCCCTACTCTCCCAGACACAGGCCCAGCGTGATGCGTTCAAGTTAGATGATATTTTGCGCCCGGCGATGTTTATCCCTGAATCCAAACGGCTCAACAGCCTGCTCAAAGAGTTTCGGGATACCCATAATCACATGGCGGTGGTGGTGGATGAGTACGGCGGCACCGCGGGCATTATCACCATCGAAGATATTCTTGAGCAGATCGTCGGCGACATCGAGGATGAGCACGATACCGATGAAGAGGACGATATCCGCGAAATAGAGAATGGCCGCTACGCCATTCGTGCCCTGACCCCGATCGAAGACTTCAACGAACGCTTTGGCACCGAGTTCTCTGACGATGAGTTCGATACCGTTGGCGGCCTGGTAATGCAGCAGTTTGGCCATCTGCCTCGGCGCGGTGAACACACCATTCTGGGCGGCTGGCGGTTTGTGATTCTCAATGCCGACACTCGGCGCATTCGTCTACTCGAAGCTTCTCGCGACACGCGTCGTGATGACGAAGAGGATGATGACCAGGAGAACAAGCCAGACTAGGCGCTTGCTGTCGTGCTGCTCTCTACCCACTTTTTTGCACCTTACCGTAGATAGGTTATCGCTATGGGTTCCCCCCCGCGTTTTTGTTACAGCTGCTTGCTGCCCTGGTGGCGGGCGGTTTCACCACCCTAACGGCTTCCCCTTTTGAGCTTTGGTGGCTAGGCCCGGTGGCGATTGGTCTGCTCTATGTTGGCCTGCACACCTTATCGCCCGCCCAGGCGGCTCTGAAAGGCTGGTTATACGGCGTGGCACTGTTCGCCAGCGGCACCTCCTGGGTGTATGTCTCTATCCACGACTATGGCTACACCGGCGTACCGCTAGCCGTTTTCTTAACTGCGCTGTTCGTGACGATTCTGGCGCTGTTTTTGCCGGCACTTTCTGGCTCTACCGGCGCTTCACCTCCGCGCGGCTCGCGTTTATCAGCTTTGCGGGCGCCTGGGTATTGGGCGAGGTACTGCGTACCTACCTGTTTACCGGCTTTCCCTGGCTGCTGCTGGGCTCTGGCTACGTCGACTCACCGTTGGCTGCCTGGGCGCCTATTGGCGGCGTCTACCTGCTCTCACTTATGGTCGCGCTTAGCGGCGCGCTGGGGCTGAACTGCTGCTTCGCCGCCAGTGGTGGACACTCGCCCCCTAGCGGCTATTTGGTTAATCCCCCTGGCACTCCCCCCAACAATGGACCACGCCAGCAAGCGAACCTACCCGTGTGGCACTGCTACAGGGCAACCTGCCGCAATTATTGAAGTGGACACCCGAAGGGCAGCGCACAGCGGCGAATACCTATAGCGACCTCACCCGCGAAGTCGCTGATGAGGTCGACCTGATCATCTGGCCAGAAACCGCCCTGCCAATGATGGAAACCCAGGCTCGCCCAGTCCTGGAGCGAGTGCAAGCGAACCTGCCGCCCGATGTCGCTCTACTCACCGGGATCGTTCAGCGCGACGAGCAGGAGCGCTACTTCAATAGCGTGATTGGCGTTGGCGATGTAGAGGGCAGCTACCAAAAGAGCACTTGGTGCCTTTTGGTGAGTACCTGCCGCTGGAGAGCATACTGCGCGGGGCGATCGATTTTTTCGATCTGCCCATGTCCACGTTCACCAAAGGTGCGCATGAGCAAACGCCGATGCAGGCCGCCGGGGTTCATATTGGCAATGCCATTTGCTACGAGATCATCTACCCACAGCTGGTCGCTCGCCGAGCCCAAGACAGCGGAGTGATCATGACGGTGTCTAACGACACCTGGTTTGGCGCCTCGATCGGCCCCCACCAGCACCTGCAGATGGCACGCCTACGTGGGTTAGAGAATGGTCGCTATGTGGTTCGCGCCACCAGTAATGGGATTACCGCTATTATCGATCCCAAAGGGCAAATTGTTAAACGCGCCCCACAGTTTGAAACCACAACGCTTACTGGCGAGTTCTACGCTATGGAGGGCCTGACCCCCTTCACTCGCTTGGGGAGTTGGCCTGCTTGGTTGCTGGCTGGGCTGATGCTCTTACCCGGCGTGGTGGCAGCGAGAGCTGCCCGTCAAGCGTGAAACTGGAACGTCAGAGGCGTTAGTCACAAGGAGTAAAGCGGCTAGCTAGTAAAACGGCCCGAGTCCTGGAAAGGGCTCGGGCCGTTTTGTTTTACTCAGGCTAGCCACCTACCTGAGCGGTTAGATAGATAGCTCGTCAATCAGCATCTAGGCTGCGCTGTTTTCAGCGTGGCCATATCGATCACAAAGCGATAGCGCACATCGCCTTTCTCCATCCGCGCAAAGCCTTCATTAATGTTATTGATATCCAGCATTTCGATATCACAGGTAATGCCTTGATCCGCGCACAGCTTGAGCAGCTCTTCGGTCTCCGCAATACCACCAATGAGCGAACCAGCCACCACACGACGCTTAAAGACCAGGTTAAAGGCTTCAATGGCTGGCTCAATAGGCTCAAGTAGGCCCACAATGATATGGGTACCGTCATACTTCAGCGACGTTAAGTAAGGGTTTAAATCGTGCTGCACGGGCACGGTATCGAGCATAAAGTCGAAGGTTTCTGCCACCGCATCCATCTGCGCCTGGTCGCTGGAAACCACCACATGGTCAGCACCGTTACGCTTGGCTTCGTCAACTTTGGCGTCGGATCGAGTAAACACAGTGACCTCTGCGCCCAATGCTTTAGCCAGTTTAACGCCCATATGGCCTAAGCCGCCCATACCAATGACACCGACTTTATGGCCTTTACCTACGCCGTGATGCTTAAGCGGCGAATAGGTGGTCACACCGGCGCAGAGAATCGACGCTGCCGAGGCCAGATCGATACCGTCAGGCATCTGCAGCACAAAGTGCTCGCTCACCACGATGGCGTCAGAGTAGCCCCCCTGGGTCAGGGTGCCATCCTGGCGATCTTCGCTACCATAGGTCATGGTGAAGCCTTCCAGGCAGTACTGCTCTACGCCATCTTTACAGGCGGCACAGGTACGGCATGAATCCACCATGCAACCGACACCCACCAGATCGCCGGTTTTAAAACGCGTCACTTTATCGCCGACAGAGGTCACGCGGCCGACAATTTCATGGCCGGGCACCACAGGGTACTGGCTCATGCCCCAGTCATTGCGGGCAAAGTGCAGGTCGCTGTGGCAAACACCGCAGTAGAGTATTTCGATGGCGACGTCATCGGGGCGCGGCTGGCGACGATCAAATGTAAACGGTGCTAAGGGCTTATCGGCAGCGAATGCGGCGTAGGATAGTGCTTGGCTCATCGGTGAAACTCCTTATCAGCAAAAGACTGCCCTATAAATCAGCAGACAATTCCCCTCGTGCGAGGTATGCCAATAGTATTCGCCTAATCAGTGGTGATAGCGATGAACGAAGCTACGCCATTTTGCCAAATACTCCGATATCAAGTAATAAAATAACAAAAATGACCATAAATCGTTATGATTATACAAAAGCCACCAGAAACCAGAGAGACATCCCCATGGCCTCCACCGCTCAGGCTGGCAATGCGCTGGCTACCGTTATCGCGCCACTGGTTAAAGGCGACGGCATCAATGACACACCGCTGCCTGGCGTGTCGTTACTCTGTTTAAGCCGCCACCAGATCCGCACACCACTGATCTATGAGCCGAGCCTGACCATCATTGCCCAGGGGCGTAAAATGGGTTATCTGGGTGATCGCGAAATCTATTACGACCCCGGCCACTACTTAGTCCAAACGCTGCCACTGCCCTTTGAGTGCGAAACCTACGGCTCGCCGGAAGCCCCGTTACTGGTATATCGGTGCGCCTGGAGCCGGCACTGTTAAGCGAGATGGTGATGGCCATGGGCGATACCGGACAGTACATACAGGCGCCACTACCCATGGCTTCGGTAGCCATGACAGAGGGCATGCAGGAGGCCGTATTGCGCTTAGCACGCGCGCTAAATGTAGCGATAGAGTGCAGCGCCATGGGCAACGCCCGCATTCGTGACGTGGTGTTTGAAGCGCTAAAGGGGGAACAGGGGCCCGCTTTACGGGCGCTGGTACTGGGGCATGGGAACTATTCACGCATCGTGCAGGTGCTGTCTAAGCTTCACACTCATTTTGCCGACGACTTTAGCGTGGAACAGTTGGCAGCGCAGGCCCATATGAGCCCGTCGACGTTTCACCAGCACTTTAAACAAATTACCCGCTCGTCACCGGCCCAATATTTAAAGCGGTTGCGCTTGATCAAAGCGCAGCAGTTGCTGCTGCAGGATAATTACAACGTCAATCAAGCCGCTGCGGCGGTGGGTTACCGCAGCGTGCCCCAGTTTAGCCGCGACTATAAGCGCTACTTTGGCGAGCCACCGCTTCAGCATCGCCGCCAGGAACAGGCGTTACGAGCTTAAAACGAGATTTAACGCAGGGCTTATTTTGCAAAGACCTGGCTCATATCTTTAAACGCCTTGAACTCCAGGGCGTTGCCACATGGGTCGAGCAGGAACATAGTGGCCTGCTCGCCGACCTCGCCTTTAAAACGCACGTAAGGCTCAATCACAAACTGTGTATCCCTCGCTTTCAAGCGCTCGGCCAAGGCCTCCCATTCGTCCCACTCCAAGATCACGCCAAAGTGCGGCACTGGCACGTTGTGTCCATCTACCGGATTGGTGTGTGCGCTCTCTTGCCCTGGCGTTTTGGGCTGTTCATGAATGACCAGTTGGTGGCCAAAGAAATTAAAGTCGACCCACTGCTCGCTGGAACGCCCCTCTTCCAAACCAAACACATCGTTATAAAACGCCCGGGCTAGCGCTACGTCGTAAACGGGAATCGCCAGATGGAAAGGTGAAAGGCTCATGGTCATTCTCCATATTATTGGGTGTTATCAAGGTTAGCGGGCACTTTATAAGGCTCCACTCTATTCATCTTAGGGCGGCGCATGGGAAAATAAAATCAATAACTATTTAGCTGATTCACAAAAGGATTTATCAATGATCCGCGAGCTAAAAACGCTGATTGCGGTTGCACAGGAAGGCACCTTCGCCGCCGCAGGCAACAAAATCGGCCTGACTCAAGCAGCGGTCAGCGCACAGATGAAACGTCTTGAGGAAGCGCTGGGTATAGCACTGTTCGAGCGCAAAGGGCGGGCCGCCATATTGACCCAGCGTGGTCAGGAAACGTTAAAGCAAGCCCATGCACTGCTCACCCTCTACAGCACACTGGGTGACACCACAGCGGGTCAACCAGCCAATCAACGAGTCAACATTGGCGCCATCGCTTCGATACAGCGCTCGCTGTTGCCCGATGTGCTAGCTCGCTTTCATCACCTCTATCGCGAATGTCGCACTCGCGTAGTACCGGGGCTATCTATGCAACTAGTGAATCAAGTCGACGCTGGGGAGTTGGACATGGCAGTGATTATTCGCCCGCCCTTTTCACTGCACAGCGATTTGCGCTGGACGCCCCTAGCCCATGAGCCTTTTCGATTAATCGTCCCACACCATATTGACGGCGACCAGTGGCAGGAACTCATCACCCAACAGCCGTTTGTCCGCTATGACCGTGCCTCTTTTGGGGGCCGTCAGGTAGATCGCTTCTTACGCGATAACCACTGCAACATACGTGAGGTCTGCGAAGTCGATGAACTAGAGGCTATCGTTAAACTGGTCGCCCAAGGCGTCGGCGTTGCCCTGGTGCCCCAGGCGATTGCGCAGCAAAACTGGCCAGTGGGAGTGCGGGCAATCGATTTGGGCGAGCGAACGTTTCACCGCGACATAGGATTGATTCATCCGACCAGTGGCCACTTGAGCGAACCCGCCCGGGCGCTTGCCCAACTAATTAGTGAAATCGCCCAGTGAAGGGGCCTTGAATAACTAGCATCAGTCAGGCAATAAAAACGCTACCCCAAACAGCAGAGGTAGCGTTTTAGCTATTGACGTTAAAGTGCGGCCAACAAAACGTTATACGTCGGTGACGGCTTCTTCCTGCGTCTCGTTTGCCGGGGAATTGTAGTGGTCAAGTAAAACTGGCCACCGCTTTATAGTTAACCCAGTACTTTTCCTCTGCCTGGTTCGGACTCATACCACTGTTATGCTGGTGAGGCCTAAGCTGGCTGTAATACCCGATTAAATAGTTCACGATATGATGCTGTCCCTGCAAGAATGAGCGATAGCCATACGTTGGCACCCATTCAACCTTTAAGCTCCTGAAGAAACGCTCCATTGGCGCATTATCCCAGCAATTACCACGTCGGCTTAGGCTTTGTTTTACCTGGCATTTCCAGAGTGTCTGACGGAACTTGCGGCTCGTATAATGACTGCCCTGGTCGCTGTGGAACATAACCCCTTTTGGCCGCCCACGGCTCTCATAAGCCATTTTCAATGCGCTGCTGGTGAGTTCGCTATCGGGCGACAACGACATCGACCAGCCAATCGTTTTCCTAGCAAATAAGTCCATGACAACGGCTAGATAAGCCCAGCGTTTGCCAGTCCAGATATATGTGACGTCGCCACACCAAACGCGGTTGGGCGCCTCAACGTTAAACTGACGCGCTAAGTGGTTCGGTACCTCAACATGTTCATCACCTGTTTTCTTGAAGGTGTGCCCAGGCACTTGGCAGCTAATTAGGCCAAGCTTTTCCATCAGGCGGCCAGCGCGATAGCGACTTAACGGCACATCCTGACTTGTCGCCATCTCTGCGATGCTGCGCGCCCCAGCAGAGCCTTCGCTCTCGCGAAATAGCTCTCTGACCTTGGCTATTTCCTTAGTCTTCGTGGCACACACAGGTCTTTTGAACGTTGTCTCCAGTATTTAAAGCTGCTGCGATGCACGCCAAACACGTCACACAGCTTTTTTTACCGGGTAGCTCGTCTTGAGTTTCTCGATTAGCGAGAAGTGTTCAGGGAGTCCGACATCAAGAGAGCGGTAGCCTTTTTTAGGATGTCTTTTCCATCTCAATGTCACGGATGCGCTTTTCAAGCTCGCGAATCCTGAGCTGATCGGGTGTCATGGGCGTTGCTTTAGGGCTTTGGCCATCACGCTCTTGGCGTAACTGACGAACCCATTTGTCCATGCTCGAATATCCCACATTCATGGCTTCAGCCGCTTCACGAACCGTGTAGTGTTGATCGAGGACTAGCTGTGCTGCTTCGAGTCGGAATTCAGGGCTAAAGTTACGTTTTGGTCTTGTTGCCATGCTGCCACCTAGTGATGTCTTGGTGCATATTAGCACCTCTAATTAGGTGGCCAAATTCACTATGCCACTACAAATCGCTTGCAGCCTCTTCGCTCTGCTCATCTTGCCCGTCACGCTCCTCGCTCACCTGCTCTGCGTCGCTATCGCTAGCAAGATTCAATGGCTCATCTAGCTGCAAGGTTTGCGCGGTAAAGGCACGTACTTCACTGAGCAACTCAGGATTCTCCGCTAAGCGCTGTCCATAGGACGGCACGATGTCGGTCAGTTTTTCCTGCCACTCTGCACTGGCTACCTGTTCAGGGAAAACGCGGTCAAGCAGGTTTAGCATGATGGAAGGCGCCGTCGAGGCCCCCGGCGATGCGCCCAGCAGTGCCGACATGGTGCCATCTTGCGACGTTACGACTTCGGTACCGAACTGCAACACACCACCCTTTTCAGGATTTTCTTTAATAATTTGTACCCGCTGACCTGCTGTCCACAGCGTCCAATCATCTTGGTTTGCTTCAGGGTAGTATTTCTGTAGTGCTTCAAAGCGATCATCGTCGGACATCAGGTACCTGGCCAACCAAGTAACGCACCAGATTAAAGTTATCCATCCCAACTTCAGCCACCGGCCAAGTATTATGCAGCGTCAACGAACTGAACAGATCCGTCCAGGAACCTTCTTTCAGGAACTTGGTGGAGACCGCTGCAAAGGGACTAAAGAATAGCGCGGGCTCACCGTCCAGGTTGCGCCGATCCAAGTGCGGCACGGACATGGGCGGAGAACCTTCGCCTGCTTTGCCATAGGCCTTTACGTCGTGCTGGGCCACCACGTCTGGATTAGTGGTGTAAAGGAACTGGCCACTTACTGGGAAGCCTGCGTAAGCTTCGGCTTCAGGAATGCCAGACTCCTGCAGCAACAACAACGCAGCACCACCCGCACCGATAAAGACGTAGCGGGAATCCACGGTGGTTTCCCCGCCGTTGGCGAGATCCGCCACGGTCACTTTCCAGGTATTGTCATCATTGCGCTCTAGTCCGCGCACTTCACTGCTAAGACCCAGCGTAAAGTGGTCGCTTTGCGCCAGCGACTCAACCATTTGGCGCGTTTGCGCACCATAGTTAACTTCGGTTCCCATCTGCATTCGCGTAGCTGCAACGGGCGTATCGTTACCTTCACGCCCAGCCATCACTAGCGGCATCCACTCGGCCAGTTCCGCACGATCCTCTGAGTACTCCATACCCGCATAAAGGGGTTTTGAGTCATCGCCTGATAACGCTTACCCAAGAAGTCGACGTCGTCCTCTCCCCAAACCACTGCAATGTGCGGGACTGTTTGGATAAACGAATCAGGCTCACCCAAAATGCCAGCCTCTACCTGGTGAGACCAAAACTGACGGGAGACTTCGAACTGTTCAGTTACCTTAGTGGCCCGCTCAATTTGAACTTGACCCTCAACCTCTGGCGTGTAATTTAGCTCCATGAAGGCCGAGTGACCGCTACCTGCGTTATTCCAGGCGTTAGAGCTCTCTTCGGCAACTTGATCCAAGCGCTCATAAAGATGGATATTCCACTCTGGCTCAAGCTCCTGTAGATAGGTACCTAATGTAGCGCTCATAATGCCGCCGCCAATCAGTACAACATCAACCGGCTCATCGGCAGCAAGGGGCATGGATGCCAGTGCCAACAGCGGAGAACAGAGTAATAGGCTAAAACGTTTTTGCATGTCATGTCCCAGACGATACAGAAAGGACGCACCGGAACACTATGTCTCCGGCATCAAGGGAGGTATTATTTATCGACTAAAGTCTAACAAAAATATACTAATCCGGAAATATGCAATCTTACTTAAATAAAAGCGAATGGAATTTAAGCGATGAAGCCAGAGGATCTGGAAAAGTTAGTGACTCGCACTATGCCCTTTGGCAAGTATGAGGGTCGCCTTATCGCCGACCTGCCCGGCCCTTATTTAAACTGGTTTGCTCGCGAAGGGTTTCCCTCTGGGGAAATTGGCCAGTTGCTGCATTTAATGCATGAAATCGATCACAACGGGCTTGGCCCGCTGCTTGATCCACTGCGTAAAGCGCCGAGTCAGCGTGGCGAAACCTAAGGCTTTGCGTTTTTATCGGCATTCTAACGCTCGTTAAGAGCACGCTGAAATTCAGCCCGATAAGCCATCTCATGCTGTGCAGTATCCGCAGGAAAGCGGCCTAGGGCGACCGCCAGTTCAAAAAAGCCAGCCGCGGGCAGACCATCGCCTCGGCGGCTGACGACAAGTGCCGCAGTAAAGGCTTCTGCTGGGCAGCGTCTTCACGCATTAACTGCTCTAACGCCTGGGTGACTTGAGCGATAGTGCGCGGCGGCGTGAGTGCCAGCGCGCTAGCCACCTGCTGATACGTCATGGGCAGAGCATCATGCGGTGCACTGAGCAGTAGCTGGCGAAGCGCGGCTACGTTATCGGTCATATCTATCCTATCGTCTGGGTTTAAAACGTTCACACTGCCCATTGGCGAAGTATTTGTGCTAAGAGTATTTGTGCTAAGAATAGCGAAATACGCGGTGATAAGGAGAGAACATGGTAACGCGACTAACAACAGTACGCCCTCGCGGAGGCCGTTGGCCAGGTATACTGGCTGGCTTAGCCATTCTGCTGCTAGCAGTGGCGGCCCTAATGATGGCGGGCGCTGGGCCTGCTTATCGGGGCGAACTCGTCAGCTTAGGTGAGGCGTTTAACTTACTTCGCAACGGCGTCTATGCCGCCGGAGCCGCAATAGCGATCAGTATTATCACGCTGCTGTTTAGCATGCTGGTGCGTCGTTCCAGGCCGGCATTCATCGCCACACTGGTCATCGTCGCCGCGGCTGCACTGCTTTACATACCCTGGCAGCATTGGCAACGCGCTCAACAGGTGCCCGCGATTCACGACATCACCACCGATACGCAAAACCCTCCTGCCTTTGAAGCGTTAGCTGACGCACGAGAAGCGGCGCCTAACGCGGTCGACTACCCAGGCGATGCCACCGCTCAGCAGCAGCACGCTGCTTACCCTTATATCGAGCCACTGATCCTGGCCGAAGCGCCGCAAACGGTGCTGGCTGCCGCCCAGGCTGAGGCCGAGGAGGCGGGCTGGCGGATCGCCCGCATCAGCGACAATCACATAGAAGCCACCGCCACTACCCGCTGGTTTGGCTTTGAGGATGATGTGGTCATTCGCTTAACCGAGATTGAAAACGGAGTGCAGGTAGACATGCGCTCGGCATCGCGCCTGGGCGCCAGCGATGTGGGCACCAACGCGGCAAGAATCGAAGCGTTTTTAACGTCGCTGGAAGCGCGGCTTAAATAGCTCTTATTCGTTAATGTATCTGATCGCGCTTATGGCTATCTTCGCGCGCTAAAATTTGCTCAGCATCCAGGGTGGCGATAGGCACCTGATGATGGTGGGGATATCTCCACTCAACTGAAGCGCTTGATAACGCAGGGCACAAACGCGTAAAAACGAGGTGAAGTTACCCAAATCATGCCCAGCGTCAATGGATTCGTGATACAGCCGGGTAATCATTTGCGCGGTGTTCATTCCATCCCGCTGGGCAATCTCTTCAAGAATGTGCCAGAAGTAATTCTCCATACGCACGCTGGTGACCATACCATCAATGCGCAGCGAGTGCGTCTCGCTGCGCCAAAGCGACGGGTCGGCTTGAATAAAGAGCTTACACATGGGCGTTGTCTCTCGTGTCTTCGTATCCACACTTAGCATAGCGGCATTTATGGACACGGCAAACAAGAGCGCCCGGCAACTGCCGGGCGCAAGCGTCATACGTTCCTGCGACCAATATCACTTATTCAGTAGTGCCATAAACTGCGCAAGCCAAGCTGGGTGTGCAGGCCATGCAGGGCAGTAACCAGGTTGCCATCGGTTACCGCATCGGTCACTTCCAGGTTGGCAAAGTGACCACCGGCAAGCTCCACCTCCGGCTGGCAGGCCGGATAAGCGGAACACTGCTTCCCTTCCAGTACTTTTGCAGCGGCTAATAGCTGAGCACCATGACAAATCGCCGCCACAGGCTTATTGGTCTCAAAAAAGTGCTGAACCATGGTTAGCACCTCTTTGTTCAAACGAAGATATTCTGGGGCACGGCCACCAGGCACCACCAAGGCGTCGTAATCGGCGGGGTTAATGCTGGCAAAATCAGCATTCAATGCAAAGCGGTGGCCGGGCTTTTCGGAGTATGTTTGATCACCTTCAAAGTCATGAATTGCCGTCGCCACCGTATCGCCTGAGGCTTTCCCAGGGCAGACAGCATCGACACGGTGACCAACGGCCATGAGTGCCTGAAATGGCACCATGGTTTCATAATCTTCGGTGAAATCACCGGTGATCATTAAAATGCGCTTGCTGCTCATCTCAGTGCTCCTCTTATCTATCTTATGGTTATTGATCGAGTGTTTGAGCACACGCGGGGCGTGTTAGATGAGACTAGCAAGCGCGCCCTGCCATCGGGTAGTAGGTCAATACTACAGTGAAACTTCCTTCTGCGGCGGCAGCGTCAGTTGAGGTTGTCCGGCATGGTCGCTAACACGGAAGCGTCCTACCAGCGCATGCATGTCACCGGCACGATCATCCAACGTGTGGCTGGCAGTGGTCGCTTCTTGCACCAAGCGGGCATTCTGATGGGTCACCTGATCCAACTGCGAAATTGCCTGGTTGATCTGGTCGATCCCAGCCGATTGCTCATGGTCGCCCCCGCAATTTCGGTAACATAGCGTGTTACCTCACTCAGGCTATCAATGATTTCCTGCAGGTGTTTGCTTGAGGCGTTTACCAACTGCTCACCCTCACTTACCTTGGCGACACTATCGTCTACCAAATGGCGAATTTGGGCGGCTTCTTCGGCGCTGCGTCCGGCTAGTTTGCGAACTTCCTGGGCCACCACGGCAAACCCACGTCCCTGCTCTCCTGCACGCGCCGCTTCAACAGAGGCGTTGAGCGCCAGCAAGTTGGTTTGAAAGGCGATATCGTCGATGGCTTTAATGATCGAGGTGATTTTCTCGCTCGCCTCACGGATATCCCCCATTGCCGCCGTCGTGCGCGTGGACACATCGCCTGCGGCACGGGCGCGCTGGTCAACATTGCCGCTCGCGTCTTTGGCCTGATCAGCGTACTCAGCGGTTTGCTTCACCGTGGCAGTAATCTCTTCCAGACTTGAGGCCGTTTCCGCCAATGACGCCGCCTGTTGGTCAGTACGCTGGGAGAGGTTTTCATTACCGGCGGCAATTTGACGGCTGCTGGCCGCGATGGCTTCAGCGCTTTCGCGGATTTGCGCCACCATGCCTTCAAAGGTATCCATCATATTGTTGAACGCTTGAGCAGTTTGGCCCACTTCGTCGTTACGCTTCAGCTCAAGGCGCATGGACAAGTCGGCATTTTCGCCGGCGGCGCCGCTGATGTTTTCCATTTGGTGGCGCATCGCCACTAGCGGCCCCAGTACCCGTACCATGGTACGCCAGCCAAAAATCGCAAGTAACACGATAACCGCTAGAGTGACCATAATCAGTAACGAGCGACCAGCGTTGGCTAAAGTTTCGGCCTGGGTAGAGGCACTTTGGGCTTGGCCAACGGTATAGGCTTCAACATCACTCAACGCATCACGCATTTGATTCATGGCTTCAGCTACACTGGCAAGTGCAGCTTGTACCTGGTCGTGTAGCGCCAGCTGTTGCAGACGTAATTCATACACAGCGTTGTCATCGGACACCATCAGCCCTTCCAGCTCAACAATGACATCGTCTAAGTCTAAAATCAGCGCGCGCTGCTCTGCTTCGGTGCTGGGTGCTTCTGCAATCGCCGCTAATGATTGACGAGCCAGCCCCACCTGTTGGGCAATTTCGTTGTAACGCAGGTTGACCAATGCATCGGCACTGCCCGTTTGCATCATCTGACGGCCAAGGTCGGATAGCTGCGCCAATGCCATGCGCGCGTTTCCGCTTAAACGACCAATATCAGCTTGTGTCGCAAACATGTTGTCCAACAGCTGCGTTGGCAGCGTGGTCATGCCATCTTCGCGCCAGGCTTCCATCAATACGCGCTGCTCCTGGCGATTGCGAACCTGCGCCAGTGCAGCACGCCCAGCAATATTTTCCGCACTCAGCATTACTTGAGAAATTAGCGCTTGCATAGCGCTAATCCGCTCAGCCATCTGTATTTGCAGGCTCAGCTCCTCACGCCGCACCGCTTCAAGCGCAGTATCGCCTCCCAACAACGCTTGATAGTGGCTCTCTAGTGCGCTCAGGCCTTCAGCTATATCGATTCCACTCAATGCTTGCTGTGCAGCGCGAAAGCGTTCATCTAATTCGCTCTGAGGGGTGGCCGCGTCAAGGGCTGCTACGTTCTCTGCCGCAAGCAAATCCGCGTGACGTTGGCCAAACGCTCCCATCGTGAGCACCATGCCACGGCTGGCATCTTCAAGCGGGAGCACCTCACCAATAATATAACGCTGCGAGTCAATAAGCCGTTGGTTGGTCACCCAGCCCGTTGCCGCTAGTACTAGGGCTCCCAGCACCGCTGCTAAAAACAGGCTGATCAGCATTGCTCGAATACTTAAGGTTTTTTTCATTATCTGTTTTCACTTGTGTCAGGGTCTTACAGGTAACGTAAGCGTTGTGAATCGAAGCTTTAAGGCAACAAGCTCGCCCACTCCACCGACTCGAAGCGGCCATTGGCAATAATAGTTGGCCACACCGCATCACTGGCTTGATGGTCGTTCGGCCCCAAGCTAACGGGCTCTTCCAGTCCAATATCAACCGACCCCAAACCAAGCAAGCCATCCACGATAGCGTCACGGTCTGGGTTGGCACCGGCGGCTTTCACACCCTCCACAAAGAGCTTCGCGGCCAGGTAACCTTCGAGCGAAATGAAGTCCGGTTCACTACCACTGGCATGGGCATCCAACGCTGCACGGTAAGCTTCTACGGCGGGCAAGTCGGCATCCAGGGGGGGAACTACCTGAGTAATAATGACGCCTTCGGCCAGATCACCAAGTTCATCCATAAGCGCCTGGCTACCCACAAAAGAGACATTCAAAAATACCGCGTCAGGTAAGTCGTTTTTCGCTTCACGAATAAAATCAGCGGCGGGGCCGTAGGTGCCGACAATGATAATGGCGCGAGGCGTCACTGGCGCTTCCAGAATAGTCGCCAGTCCCTGGTGAATATTGCGCGTGCCACGCGTAAAACGCCCATGGGCGAGTGCCGCGATATTATCGACGCCATGGGCAGTTAATGCCTGGGCGGCACCATTGTATCCCGCATCGCCAAAGCTATCGTTTTGGGTAAAGAAGGCAATTTCCTCGGGCAATACACCGGCTTCCAGCAACCCATCCACCATCGCGGCAGTTTCTTGTACGTAGCTGGCCCGGTAGTTGATCACGTAGCGGTCAGGCGGCGACTTGCGCAGCACCCCGGCGCCGGTAAAAGCACCGTAAAGCAAAGTCTTATATTCATTATAAATGGGAATGGTCACCGTAGCGGTGGGTGTGCCGACATTGCCAATCGCCGCCAGTACATCGTCATCCTGAATCATCTGTCGGGTATTGCTGGCGGCTTGTAGCGGTTTGTACTGATCATCTCGTGCAATCAGCGACAAATTTTCGCCATTAACCCCGCCCGCCGCATTGACCTCAGCAAAGTAGGTTTCGATACCTTTTGCATGCCCAACCCAAGCGGTGCAGCGCCGCCACTGGACGGGGCGACAATGCCAAAGGTAAGCTCTGCCTGCGCAAATAGGGGAGCAAACGCTCCGCCTAATACAGCCATTGTGAATAAAGCCCTTTTAGCAAGACCTTTCTTAACAACCTGGTTCCCAATCGTCGCATTGATCTGCTCCTTAATAGCTAGATCATTTCCCCACGTAAATAGCATGGGCGAAAGTGCGTAGCTTTCCCCTCACACCTTCGCCACATTACCGGACTTTTAGTTATTACTATCGGCAGGAGAATATACGACTAAAGGTTAATTATCGTTAATTAATGAGTAACGTTTGTTACCCACTCTGTAACACTCACTCACAAGCTGACAAAGCAAGCCAAATGGTTCCAAAAATCATGCTCTTAAAATCTCAACCGGTTGCTAAGCGGGCCTTTCGATAGCGAAACGATCGCTAATGCGGATGTAATCGCTACCTGCTAGACGTCCAACAGGTTTGAGTAAATCCATATCCACATGGCGACCGTCCCACAGCGAATCATCAATATGGATGGAGACGACTTGAGCCAGTACTAATGTGCCTGCCAAGGGCTGATCTCCAAAGCTAATCATATCGAACAGCTTGCAACCAAACGCCACAGGAGCATTCGCAATCCGCGGCACGCTAACGCCCATCATTTCAGCCTTTTCAAGCTCTGCCAGGGCAAACTCATCCTCTCCTGGCGGCAAACTGGCACTGGTGGTATTCAGCGCTTCAATGAGCCCTTCACTACCCACGTGCACGACACACTCTGGTACTTCATTTAAATTGCGCACCGTATCTTTACGTTCGCCGCTACCATTCAGTAGCGGCGAAAATGCCAGCACTGGAGGGTTTACGCTGGCCACATTAAAAAAGGAAAACGGCGCCAAATTGGCATTTCCTGCTTATCCTGGGTAGATACCCAGGCAATGGGCCGTGGGCAAACGCTGCCAGATAGCAGCCGGTATATAACCCCGGGCTTAGCGGTGCATCCTCTAAGAGGTAATCACTCATTGATGACTCCTTGGTGACAAGATTTCAGGTTAGTATCACTTTATAACAGCAAAGCCCACGACGCTCTGTTTTGCCATTATCGATGCGGCCAGTTTGAGGATCCCTTTTAATGAAGATTGTTATCCCTGATGATTACCAAGACTGTGTGCGCCATTTAGACGCCTTCAAACAGCTGGATGGTCACGATGTAAAGATTTACCACGATACGCTGACCGACCTGGACGCGCTGAGTGCACGTTTCCAAGAGGCAGAGGCGTTAGTGCTTATTCGCGAACGCACACCGATCACGGCGGCCCTACTTGAGCGCCTGCCCAACCTGAAAGTGATTAGCCAGATAGGAGGGGGTGCTGCCCATGTGGATATGGAAGCTTGCCGCCGCCATGCCGTCACCGTAATGACGGGGCAGGTTCGCCATACGCCGCTGCAGAACTTACCTGGGGCTTGGTGCTTTCGGCTATGCGGCACATACCGGCAGAAGTTGAGAATCTGAAAGCGGGCCGCTGGCAACGCACGCTAGGCACCGGCCTCAAAGGACGCACACTGGGTATTTTCGGCTACGGAAAAATCGGCAGCTTAATCGCACGCTACGGTCAAGCATTTGAAATGAAGGTGTTGGTATGGGGCCGTGAGGGTACTCGACAACGAGCTGCTGATGCCGGGCTAGAAGTGGCCGCAAGCCAGACTGACTTGTTCCAGCGCTCAGATGTACTGAGCCTGCACCTCCGCTTGAATGACGACACCCGGGGCATTGTCAACGCTGAATCACTGGCTCAAATGAAGCCCAGGTCACTGCTGGTCAACACCAGCCGCTCTCAGTTAGTGGCGCCCGGCGCACTAGAGCAGGCGCTAAAAGCCGGGCGCCCTGGTCAGGCAGCCGTCGATGTATTCGATGCTGAACCTGTGCTCCAAGACTCGTTGCTGGAATTACCCAATTTGCTCGCCACTCCCCACCTTGGCTATGTGGAAAAAGATAGCTATGAGCTCTATTTTGGCGATGCCTTCAGCAACCTGCTGGCGTATATCGATGGTCAACCCGTCAACAATCTAGCCCGTTAATTGAGCGTGCTAGAGAGCGTAGCGGCCACCACCTCTGTGCCAATTGTGCTAGCCTATAAGCCAATAAGTAACACAGAGGCCATTAATGCTCACCATTTCTAGTAACGTTACCCTGGCTGATTGGGAGATTGATATCAGCCAGATTCGCGCCCAAGGTGCGGGCGGACAGAACGTTAATAAAGTCTCCTCAGCGGTGCATTTGCGCTTCGATATTCCCAGCTCCACGCTACCTCCTCATTATAAAGAGCGCCTAATGGCGCTGTCCGATCAGCGCATCAGTAAAGAGGGCGTGGTGATTATTAAAGCCCAGAGCCATCGTAAGCTAGAGCTGAATAAAGAGGACGCGCTAGCGCGTTTAAAAGAGCTGATACAAAGCGCCACCAAACCGCAAAAAGTACGCCGCGCCACCAAGCCCACCAAAGGCTCACAGCGCCGCCGCGTCGATCACAAAACCCGTAAGGGCAAATTAAATCGCTGCGCGGTAAGGTGTCGGCCTCTTAATGACTAAAGACGCCACACCTCCCGCTCAGCGCCCTCTTTCGCCCTGCATACAGATCTGTCAGATTGAACCAACCACATCGGTATGCGAAGGCTGTGGCCGCACGCTGGATGAAATTGCGCTTTGGGGCAGCATGACCGAGGCCGAAAAGACCCCGGTATGGGAACGCTTGGTAGCCGAAGGCCATGTTTCTAAAGACCATGTTTCTAAAGGCTACGTTTCTAAAGGCAGGGCTTCCGGCGGATGACGGTCGCGCAATATATGGTGTAGCTCGCCACACGCGACCATCGGGTCATCACAGTTAATAACGATATCCGAGTGGGCCAGTACATAGCTGCGGCCGGTAATGGTATTTTCGACGACCTGGTAAGCCCCTTCCTGATGGGTGCCAATGAAGGTGCCGATAAACCCCGTCTCACGCAGTGACACCGTCTCTAGCTTATCACCTACATTCAAACGTCCTTCGTAATTCATTAGCGCTAGACGTGCCGAGGTGCCGGTGCCCGTTGTGCTGCGGCAAATAACACCTGGATGAACGTAGGTCGTTGACCGTGAACGTGTATACCCCTCCCCTATCTGTTCTTCAGGGCCCATAAAGTGCAAAATGGCAGCGGCCCCACATCGCCCAGGGTGTAGTGGGAAAAGCCCCGCTGCGCTTTTATCGCTTCGACAATTTTGTAGGCGCACTCCGAAAGCGCACGCTCCTCATCGCGGGAAAGCTTAAAGCCCAGCTCAGTGGCGTCGACCAAAGCGTAAAAGCCACCGCTATAGGCGATGGAGTAAGTCACTTCGCCAATACCCGGCACGTGAATCTTATCGCGATAGGTATCGATATAACTGGGCAAGCCGCCACAGGTCACCGACTCCACCACACCGTTGTGCACTTTCGCTTCGATTTGCACTAACCCCGCCGGGGCTTCCAACTTAAACCGCTGTATGCCTTCCTGCTTGGGGACAATCCCGCTCTCAAGCACCGCTGTCGCAGTACACAGCGTATTGGATCCGGAGTAAATGGGGTACCCCATCACTTCCATGATGATGTAGCCCGCCACCGCTTCAGGGTGACAAGCCGGCACCAGTAGATCCACCGACATTTCCGGGATACCGTAGGGCTCTTCGAGCAGCAGTCGGCGCAAACCGTCGGCGTCATCGCGCAGATACTCCATCTGCTCGCGCACGGTAGCGCCAGGCAGACTATCTATCCCCCCGTGACGATACGGCTAACATCGCCTCCTGCATGGGTGTCCATTAGCTGGATGGTATGAAGGTTAGGCACTAGCGGTGCTCCTAAACGGCAGTGGAGGAATTTTCAAGGGCGAACGGCGCACCATGGGATGCCCATTGGGCATCGGGGACAAGCACGATTTTACCCAGGTAGTTGCTCCCCCGATTGACAAAATAGCGCTCGGCAGCGTGCAGATCAGACAGCTTAAAGGCGGCGTGAAGTACTGGTTTTAACTCCCCGCTGCGAATCCATGCCACCAGCTGTTCGGCCTCTTCACGGGTGCCGTGGGAAACGCCAAATATCTGTACTTGATAAAGATAGATGCGGGTCCATCATTTCGCTAAGGTTGCCACCGCTGGCACCGGCAATGGAGAGGCGCGGGTAGCTCTTACGCCCCTGCATATCGACAATCATGGTGTCGATAAACAGATTGGTCATCTCACCACCGACCAAATCCATTACTGCATCAATCGGTTTGCCACCAGTGCTTTCCAGCACCCGCTCAACAAAAGTGGGCAGATCACCACGATCAATCACCGTTTCTGCACCGAGTGCTTTGAGCGCCTCGGCTTTATCAAGTTGACTGACTGCGTAAGGAATCGCGCCCACAATGCGACAGAGTTGAATGAGCGCGGTGCCCACACCGCCGCTGGCACCACTGACCAGAACGCGCTCTCCGGGCCCCACCTTGGCGGCGGTCATCATATGATAAGCGGTTTGATACGAACACATACCCATTGAGGCTAGTTCGGCATCGTGCAGCTCTGGGTTAGGCACGTGATAAAACTGCTCCGCAGGCACGGCGATATACTCAGCAAAACCGCCGTCAGCCCCGTGACCATAGTAATCCGGGGTTAGATTGATATCCCGGCGTTCATCGGCGTAAATATTGAAATCAAGCAGTCCGCGCTGACCAATACGCTTGGCGTCAACACCTTCGCCAACCGCCACTATACGGCCAGCAACATCGGCGCCTTGAATCCGTGGAAAGGTTAAGGTTGGGGTGCCGCCCATGGCAAAGGAAGTCACATCACCTTTGTCTTTGGTTGGGTACAGGCCTTCACGCGCCTTGCGGTCAGTATTATTCTTCGCCGTAGCGGTCACCTGAACCAACACCTCGCCCGCCTTGGGCTGCGGCGTGGCGACATCCTGATGGTATTCCAGCTTTTCGATACCGCCATGCCCGGTCAATAGCATGGCAGCCATGGTGGTGGGCACCGTGTGTCGTCTCGGCCATGGAGTAACTCCTAGGTTGGGCTAACGTCAAACTGATCAAAACGGATTAGCTAAAAACAGGGACGCCAATCAGCACTGTGTGCAGATAAAAGCAAACACCGCATACGCTATCAAGCCGACGAGCACGGTAGCAATGGTGACCATTTTATGCGTACTGACGGGCGCAGGCGGTGTCAGGCGGTCGCGCTTTTGGCGGCTTTAAACGCCAGGATAGCCCAGATAAGAAAGGCAGCAAAAAGATAATATCGCCCAAGCGACCATTGGCCAGCAGGTGAGCAAACGCCCAGATTTTTACCGCCAGCATCATGGGATGGCCAAGCTTGGCCTTAATCGCGTTATGCGGAATGTAGGCCGCCACCAGCATAATAAAGGCAGGTACCATCAGCAGCGCCACCGCGTGGCGCATGCCCATAGGCGGGTACCAGATATAGAGAGGGTTGAGGCGCATTTGCCCAAAACCATAAATCGCAATGGCCAGGCCAACGATGGAGACCGCCGCATAGGCGACTTTCCAAGTGGATTCACCGTGTTTGGCAATCTGCTGCTGGCGCCAGTTTTCAGCAAAAATACGTACAGAGTGGCTGCCTAAAAAAATCAGCAGCCCGATAATCATAATCGTCATGGAACAACTCCCAGTGAAAACGCTAGTCGACGGCTTTATGCCTTATAGTCTTGGTCGCTGGAGAGGATGCCACACTCAGCCACCGACCACCTATGCATGCGTCAACTTTTCGCTCACGGGCTAAAACCAATGCTTGCGCTTAAATAGCCAAACCATGGCACCCGCAATACCCAGCATGGCTCCCCAGACAAAAAAAGTAGCCGTACTGATAGCGCAGCTCGGGCATGTTTTCGAAGTTCATACCGTAAATTCCGGCAATAAACGTAAGAGGCACGAAGATCGCGGTAATCACCGTCAGCACCCGCATGGTGATATTTAGCTGGTGAGAGGAAATAGAGATATAGCCATCGATTAGGTCACCGCAAATGTCGTAGTACATTTGGGTCAAGGTATAGAGGCGCTCGAAGCGATCCGCTACATCGTTGATCGCGTGCAGGGTTTCGCTCTCTTCCCGCGGTAAATGCTCATAGTCATAAGCGGTGAGTTCTTGGGTAATCCCCTGGTGGTAGCTAAAGATGCGGCGCATTTTAACCAGCCGCGAACGATAGGTAATGATCTTGCGCATTAGTACATCATTACCATTTTCCAGCAGCTCGTCTTCCAGGTCGCTTAACGCCGTTTCGAACTCAAGCAGGCTATCGATATAAAAGCCCGCTGAAATATACATCACCCGCAGCGCGACATGTTCCGGCGAGTGGGCCAGTAGGGCTTTACCGTGCTCGTTGAATAGCCGTTCTATGGAGAGCGCTTGGCCGGGATGGAGGGTGACCAGAAATCGCTCGCCCACAAAGAAACAGACCTGCTGGGGCAGGTAATTTAGTTCGGCATCGAAGGAGGAGATGCCACGATAAATAATTAAGGTGTGATTATCAAACTCTTCGATTTTTGGCGGATGGCGCTCTTTGTGGGCATCCTGAATCGCCATGGGGTGGAACTCAAACGCCTCTAAAATCGCCCGCTCACTTTGTTGGGGCTCCCCCTGCATATCGATCCAGATATGGCTGCCAGGGTTGGAGTGCCACACGGCCATTAGGCGTTCATCGCCCTCGTGAGTTTCGCCTTCTGGGGTGGTCAAAATCGTTCGAATCATGGTCGTCCTTGAATGTTTCCCTGGTGCTTAACAAGCTTTATCAACAGGGTGGGCAATACGCACTTGGGCTTTTCCAGAGCGCTTGGCTTCATACATCGCCACATCGGCGCGCTTTAGCAGTTCGTTGGCGGTCTCTGCGCTGGCGGGTAGATACAGAGCAACCCCAATGCTGACGCTGACGTTTAGTGCTGCTTTGCCAGCGGCCATTGGCTCTTGAACTACCTGGATTAATTTGTCAGCCAACTGCTCAATGGCCGTAGGCTCACTGCCTTCCAAGAGTAAAACAAACTCGTCCCCGGCCCAGCGCGCGACATAATCGGTTTCACGAATAGCCTGCACCAACCGTTTAGTAATCACGCGTAGCAGTTCATCGCCCATGGCATGGCCATGGGTATCGTTAATCGCTTTAAAACCATCCAGATCCATAAACAGCACGGCTAAGGGTTGCTGGGTACGTCGAGTGCGAGCCATTGCTTCAGGTAAGCGCTCATCCAAGGCCCGTCGGTTAGGTAGCTTGGTAAGCACATCTTCACGCGCCTGTTGATCGCGCAGCCGCTCAAGCTGCTGACGCTCGGTAATATCGTGGATAAAAAGGCTGCGCCGCTCGCGCCCATCAATCATTAGCGCCTTAATACGAATTTCAACAGGTAGTTCAGTATCATCCCGGCGTCGTGCCGTCGATATAATGGCAACACGGTTATTGCTGGGGGTAATCCGGTGGGAAAAATAAGCTCCGTTATTGTCCTCGCCAGTGCTTCTTTGCGCGGCCAACCAAACATCACCTCCGCTGCTCGGTTCCAGTCCAAAATCACGTCGTGGGCATCGATGCTGATATAGGCATCATAAGCTGACTCGATGACTAAATTGAGCTCATTGGTGCGCCGCTCGATTTGGCACTCCATACTGCGGTGTAATTCTTTCAGTTGTTGCTGATATGCCTCGGCATTTTTTCTTCTCCAGCACCACCCGCTCACGCAAATGTACTTCCTCTGTCGCTATTGCCGCTAAGTCCTGCAAGGCCGCTAACTCATCTGCGCTCACGACGCGAGGCTTAGTGTCGAGAGCGCAGAGTGACCCCAGTGCCAAGCCTTGCAAAGAGCGTAATGGAATACCCACATAAAAACGGATGCCATCGGGAGCAGTCACTAAGGGACTTTGAGAAAAACGGGCATCTTGGCTGGCATCCTCAACAACAAAGGGCTCTGAGGACATAATGGTATAAGCGCAGAAAGCCACATCGCGAGATGTCTCTTGGGTCTCAACGCCAATACTCGACTTAAACCACTGCCGTTGCGCATCTACCAACGTCACCGTCGAGATAGGCACGTTTAGCAGCTTGGTCACCAACCTCGTAATGCGGTCAAAAGCAGGCTCTTCAGGAGTGTCTAAAAGTGCAAGTTCGTAAAGGGTTGCTAACCGCGCATCTTCGTCAGGTGCTGTGGGGAAGCTCATTGTCTTATCAACCATGAGGTAGCTGTTATTCTGCTAGCATAACGCGATCAGCTCTTTACTGCTTACATCTCACTTTTTCTGGTTGAAAACGCGAGCAGCACACTCGTTAGCGTTGAGGCGATTAACGCGCCAACGAATGGCCCCAGGGTCGGGATACTGCCCGGAAAGCTGGCAGCCAAGATCCCTGCCATCAGGCTTCCTTGGCTTAACCACCCAGGAAGAATGGCACCTAGCAAACCTGCAACACCACCCCCAATGGCTGCCATTGGCGTCATACGTTGCCACAGGCCGAGCAACACAGGCACCACAATCGCGGCACACAGCAAGTCGGCAATCAAAAACAGCCGCAGTACCGATAGCCCCTGCAAGGCAATCAATACCACTGGAATCATCACCACGACCGTTATCCAGCGGGCAGCAACGAGTGAAACGCCCTGTTGCTCGCTGCGTGCGACCACCAGCGAGGCAATGCCATTTTGCAGCGTATCAACGCTGGAGGCCACCAAGGTCACCGCTAATACCAAGGCGGGCAGTGAAAGCCAAATGGGGCATCACTTAGCAGGGCAAAAAGGGCATCGGGGGCTCCCCCAGAGAGACACCGCTCATGGCAGCCAACACGCCCAAACCGCCAATCACCATGACGACGACGACCGTCATCGCCCCACCTAACCAGGCCCCGCGCCCCAAGCTCTGATCGTCTTGCGCAGCCCACACGCGCTGCCAATAGCCTTGGTGGAAAAGGTTAGCTGCAGTAACCGCGATCACTAGCG
This sequence comes from Vreelandella olivaria, assembly GCA_004295565.1. Lineage (GTDB taxonomy): Bacteria > Pseudomonadota > Gammaproteobacteria > Pseudomonadales > Halomonadaceae > Vreelandella > Vreelandella olivaria. The sequence goes on from AP019416.1 coordinate 3,280,138, forward strand.
TTAACGCTACGCTGAGCGCACTGGTAACGGGAATAGAAGGAAGCACAGCCTCAGTGGGAATAGTGGGGAGTCGCCATAGCGCCATGCCCCCACCACACACAGCAGTACCAGCAGCAGCCACGCCTGCCAGCGATCCGTGGCAAGGCTGGCTCGCAGGCCTCCCGCTGCGGTATACACCAGCGTAGTAAGCGCTACGCCAATAATCACCAGTGCAGGGGGCACATCGGAAAGGAGCGCAGTGATTGCCCCAATGGCGGTTAGTTCGGCGGCTAAAAAACAGGCCATATAGGCAATGGATACCAGCGTTACCCAGCGCCGTACACCCGCGCCATAGCACGCCTCAGCAAACTCGGCGATGCTACGCCCTTCGGGCAGCGAACGGCGAATCTTTGGCCCATACAGCCCTAAAACGATAAATGGCAGCGCAGAGCCAAGGGCATAGCCTGCCAGAGCCAGCGGGCCAACAAAGGCACCAATTTCAGGAGGCGCAAAGAGAATCCATGCCCCCATGCCGGAGGCTAGAAAGGAGAGTCCAAGGGTAGAAGCCGTTTGCGAATTACGAGCAGTGACATAGTCGTCAAGCGGGCCATCCACCCAGCGAGCCCGCAGGCCTAAATAAGCAAAGCAGCACAGCGCCGCGCCAAGCACGGCTGACGTTAGGTAAAGCATGTCGCGCTTCCTCCGCCGGTACGAACCGGATCAGGTTCCAGGGTCTGCGTAGTGCGCATCTCAGCCCTCTTGAGCAGGGCTCCCCTGGCGACAGTGAATGTAGATACGAGGTTAAGAACTGATTCAGGAACTATTCTCAATCAGAATAACCGCTTAGTAAAGCTTAGGATACCGTGGCCGCATGTTAGCGAGGTACACGCCCCATTAAGTAGAACTCTTCGTTGGGCGGCGTGCCCGCGAGCGTAACCAACCGGTTCGACAGGCCAAAAATGCCGAAATGGCGCCTATATCCCAGCAATCCTCTTGACTAAACCCAACGTCAAGCAAGCGGGTGAGCCACTCGTCGGTCATTTCACCTACCTCGATGGCGCAGTGCATTGCAAAATCGAGCATCACCCTATGGCGCTCGCTAATCGGCGCTACGCGATGATTGATCGCCACTTGATCAGCGAGCAGCGGGTCTTTACTGTAAATACGCACCAGGGCACCGTGAGCGACCACACAATATAAGCAGCGGTTGCGTGCACTAGTGGCGACCACAATCATCTCTTTCTCGGCTTTGGTGAGCGTTTCCGATTCGCGCTCCATTAACGCATCGTGATAGGCAAAAAAAGCCCGAAACTCAGCGGGGCGATGGGCCAGCATCAGAAACACATTGGGCACGAAACCCGCTTTCTCCTGAACCGCTAAAATGGTACTGCGAATATCTTCCGGCAGTTCATCCAGTGTTTCAGGAACGTTAAAACGACTTAATGATGCAGACATGTTCACCTCTTTATTGTTAAGTTTAAACATCTGGTAATAACGATTTAGCTGACGCGTAAAAAAAGCTAAATTGAGGCGCTTTTGACCAGCCGCCCTACTCGCCATACTATAGAGACGCTCTGTAACAAAAGCCGTGTGCTACTCTTAACAAACAGTTCGTTCAAAGGGACACTGTCATGAGCCATAATGAAGCTAAGGAACATACACCCGGCCGTCTAAACGAGCTGTTTTCTGACCCCTATCGCGCATTTGAAAATGATACCGATGAGCGTCAGCTACATATTCGTATCATGCTGCATATGTTGCTTGCCCGCCCGATGAAGGCGGGATCAAATGACACTCCGTGTCATTCATGGCTGGGAAAACGGTGGGTTTGAGCCCGAAGACCTGCAACATGTCGACTACCCCCTGGGTGGAGTACCTGATTTTAAACGCGCGGTACAAGATTTTGAGCACGCTTCTAAGCACAACACGCCGCTACCTGCCGACGAAAACGCCATACTTGCTGCCCCACTCGCTGAGGCAATTGCAGACGCCGAAGCCGAGGGCCAAGACCTCAACAGCGACATTCGCGAAACACCAGCTCACTGGCCAGCGTTTGAAGGCGGTTTAGCCCTTTATACGCTGTTTAAAATGTACCACCGACTGATATATAGCGAAGATGACACTTACCGCTGCACGCTGTGCATGACACCGCTGGGCATGCGCGAAATACATGAGTTTCACCTTGAAGAGGGTGAGTTTGCTCTGCTTGTCCCACCTGCCGAGCACTTCATGAGTGAGGAGTCGCTGTTAGTGTTGCATGAAAGCCAGCTTGGCCCCATAGAGCAACTGCTCGAAGAAAGCCTTCCTTTATTCGATAATTTTTAAGCAAGCACAGCCAATAAAACATCCATCAATTGGCCCTGCTTTCTGCAGGGCCAATGTTGATTAATGCAGGAAGCGCTTTTCTAGCCAAGCGAGATCGTGCTGTTTATACCGCTGGAAACATTTTCTGGTTCGAACCAACGTGCCGTAACGGTTTTGGTTTGTGTCCAGAACGCTATAGCCTGCTTACCGTTAGGCCCTAAATCACCCAGTTTTGAAGCTCTTGAACCGGTGAAACTAAAGTAAGCGACCGGTACGGGGATCGGCACGTTAATACCAATTTGACCAACATCGATATCGGTTTCAAAACGGCGCGCCACCCAACCAGAGTTAGTAAAGATGGAGGTACCGTTGCCGTTGGGGTTGGCATTGATAAAGGCGATCGCCTCATCCAGCGTTTCAACGCTGACCACACACAGCACGGGGCCAAAAATCTCTTCGCGATAAATGGTCATATCGGCGGTAACGTCAGCAAACAGGGTCGGCCCCACGAAGTTACCGTTGGGGTAACCCTCTACCTGCACCTTACGCCCATCAACCATCAGCTTGGCGCCCTCTTTTTCCCCCCGCATCGATTAACCGCAGGACACGGTCACGTGCAGCGGTTGACACCAGCGGGCCCAAATCCGCATCAAGCTGAGTGCCTGGGCCTACTTTCATTGCTCGCGCCGCATCGACTATATCGCTTAGCCACTCGCGTGCCTCGCCGACCAGCACCACTACCGAGTTCGCCATGCAGCGCTGGCCCGCGGCACCAAAGGCTGAGCCCAGCAAGTTGTTGATCGCCTGGCTGCGGTTTGCATCAGGCATTACCACACAGTGATTCTTGGCGCCCATCATCGCTTGCATTCGTTTTCCCGCTGCCGCCGCGCGGTTATAGAGCAGCGACCCCACATGGGTGGAGCCGATGAATGACAGCGCTTTGATATCCTGGTGATCGGCAATTTGGTTGGCCACCTCCGGGCCACCATGCACCACGTTGAGCACGCCTGCTGGCACACCGGCTTCGTGGGCAAGCTCCACTAGGCGCATAGTGGAACTGGGATCTTGCTCCGACGGCTTAAGAACAAAGGTATTCCCGGTGGCAATTGCCAACGGGAACATAAAGCAGGGCAGCATAATGGGGAAGTTAAAGGCGGTAATCCCAGCCCCGACCCCCCAGCGGTTGGTGCATGGTGTAAACGTCTACCTCGTTGGCAGCGTTTTCGGCTAATTCACCCAGTTGCAGGGAGGTAATCGAGCAGGCGTGCTCCACCACTTCCAAACCGCGACCGACTTCGCCTTCCGCATCAGGCAGGGTTTTACCGTGCTCTTCAGTAATCAAGGCCGCCAGTTCCGCAGTGTTGTCGCGAATCAGTGCCTGTAGCTTAAGCATAATACGCATACGTTTACCCAGCGGCACTTTGCGCCACTCTTTAAACGCCTCTTTCGAACTGCTGATGGCACGCTCCACTTCGTCAGCGGTACAGAACGGCACTCGAGCCACGACCTCTTGCGTGGCGGGGTTGACCACGTCGCGCCACTCCTGGCTTTGTGACTGCACGGGCTGACCATCGATATACATGGTAATTTCGCGGACGGACATAGCGCTGCTCCTATTTATGATTGTGTATTTACAACTGTGGTTGCTATGGTCTTGACGGTGATAAAAACGGTTTCTAAAAAGTGTTTTGCGGTAAGGCAAGAACACAGGGTATAGCAGTAAGTTGACGTTAACGTCAATCAAGTGTCGCATGAGTAAACTAAATCTTCAGCAGGAGGTCAATTAGCCTTTCCATTGTGGTGCCACGCTGGCTATGCTTCGGCTTATCAGAGTGCACGTGTTTAAACACAGGGGATTATCTATGCAGGACTTTCACTGCCGCTGTGGCAATCCGCTGTTCTACGAAAACACCCACTGCCTTGCCTGTCAGTCAGAGGTGGGCTGGTGCCCTGTTTGTAGCAATATTACCGCCATTGAGCCCCTGGATAACGGCGGCTATCGTTGTACCCATCCAGGTTGCGATACGCCGCTAATGAAGTGCCACAACTACGCCGTTGAGAATGTCTGCAACCGAATGGTGGTGATGGAGTGCGGGCATGCAGATGCACTCTGCGACTGCTGCCGTTACAACGAAGTCATACCCGACCTCAATGTAGCAGGCCACCGCGAACGCTGGGCAGCACTTGAGGCAGCCAAACGACGGCTATTTCATACTCTGGATCTACTTAAACTTCCCCACGGCACCAAAGACGACGACATTTCTGTGCCGTTAAGCTTTTCGTTTATGGCCGATGCCCTGCCCGACCAGGGCTTATGGCGCTCTACCGCCAAGCAGGAGAAGGTGTATACCGGCCATGCCTCGGGCCATATCACCATCAACGTTAAAGAGGCCGACGACGTTGAACGCGAGCGCTTACGGGTTGATATGAACGAATCCCACCGCACGCTGATAGGTCATTTCCGCCACGAAATCGGTCACTACTATTGGGATGTGCTGGTTAAGGATCGCGATGAAGAGGCCTGCCGAGCGGTCTTTGGCAACCACCACCGGCCAAGCTACGCAGAAGCGTTAGAGCGTTACTACCAACAGGGAGCCCCCGCCGACTGGCCTAACCGTTTCATCTCCGCTTACGCCACCATGCACCCCTGGGAGGACTTTGCCGAAACATTTGCCTATTACCTGGATATGGTCGCCGTGCTGGATACCGCACTGCACATGGGCATTACCCACGTTGAGTACGACGGTAGCCTGGAGAGTATGCTGATTGCCTTTCACCAGGTAGGGATGGCAGTGAATGAACTCAACCGGGATATGGGCCTGCTCGATTTAGCCCCAGGGGTGCTTGCCCCGGCGGTGCGCGATAAGCTGGCCTATCTGCATCAAATCGTACAGGCCGCCAATCCGTTAGAGCGTAATTCCGTTACCGGCTAGTCGTTATCGTTATCCCCCGCGTGGCTTTGACTTTGGCTCTGACTCTGGGTTTGGGTGACACGGGGCACGCTGTCATCATTCACAAAGTAGGTGGCGCTTAGCGTATCGTGGATGGCGGCAAAGCCGATCTGCAGTTCGTCGATAAACAGGTGCAGCTTGCTGGGTGAGTGGGCCAGCGCTTGAATATCGGCATCCACCACGTCGGCACGCACCAGCGAAACGGTGGCCGCCGGGCGATCCTGTCTCGGCAGTAGCGTCAGCTCATGGCCCAGTGTCTCCAGACTACAGGCAATCGAGCGCGGCAGGTTCGGGTCTTGCAGCAAAAAGCGCAGCACATCGGGGCCACGTACGCGCAAACGCACCTGCTGACGGTACATTTGGTAGGCGGTAAGTGACTTAAGCACGCTCATCCACTGCAGGTTCTCAAACGGCAGCAGCTCTTCCGGGTTTTGCGGCAGCAGGCTGGCGGAGCGCACGTCAACAATGCGCGTGGTCATATCGGCCCGCTCTAACTGACGCCCCAGCTCAATGAAAGTGCGCGCTGGGCCATGGCTTAGCGTGCCTTCAATCAATCCTGTCAGCGCTTGGCAGCCTCGGATAACGCTTTTAAGAAAACTATCCCGACGGCGTGGACTCACGCCATTTTCAGCATGATCGGCCACACTCAGATAGAGCTGGTTAACCTCTTCCCAAATCTCCCGTGGCACCACATCCCGGGTGGTTCTCAGGTTTTCACGGGCACTGGCAAGGGCGGAGATAATCGAAATATCGTTGTCGGTATCGGCGCATAAAAGTGCACCACATTGCGCTCTTCGAAGTCTGAATGACGCGCTGTGAAGGTTTCCAGGCTGCCGGTCATTTCGATAAGCGGCGCCCAGCCGAGCGGCAGACGCCCAGGCAAGTCGAGCATAAGGTGGCTGTTGACGCTCAGCAAACGCGCGGTATCTTCAGCACGCTCAATATAGCGCGCCATCCAGTAGAGGTTCTCTGCAACGCGTGACAGCATGGCGTTAGACTCCTTGCACCGCGGCCGCTGCCGCCTTATCGTCAGTTTCTACAATCCAGGTATCTTTACTGCCGCCACCTTGAGAGGAGTTCACCACCAGCGACCCCTCGATCAATGCCACCCGAGTCAGCCCCCCGGTGGTCACATGGATTTCAGGCCCAGAGAGTATGAAGGGGCGTAAATCCACATGCCGTGGCTGCGGTAAACCATTCGCCAACGTCGGTGTGGTCGACAGCGCCAGCGTGGGCTGCGCCATGTAGTTGCGCGGGTTCGCCTTAATCAAGCGGGCAAACTCTTCCCGGGTCTCTTTCGTTGAGCGCGGGCCAATGAGCATGCCGTAACCGCCCGACTCATTGGCCGGTTTCACCACCAATTCATCCAGGTGATCAAGCACATAGCGTCGGTCGTCCTCGAACATACACAGATAGCTGGGCACGTTGGGCAGCAGCGGCTCCTGGTCGAGATAGTAGCGAATCAGCGCAGGCACGAATGCATAAACGACCTTGTCATCCGCCACGCCAGCACCGGGTGCATTGGCCAGCGCGACTTTTCCCGCCCGCCAGGCGCGCATCAAACCCGCCACCCCAGCATGGATTCTGGGTTAAACGCTTCCGGGTCGAGGAACTCATCGTCTACGCGGCGGTAAATAACATCGACCCGACGCAGCCCTTCTACGGTGCGCATGTAAACCACATTGTCATCATCGACAAGCAGGTCACTCCCCTGCACTAGTTCAACACCCATTTGCTGGGCAAGGTAAGCGTGCTCAAAGTAGGCGGAGTTGTAGATCCCTGGGGTCAGTACCACTACCTGGGGGTCATCCCCCGGCCTTGGCGACATCGCCGCCAGCATGTCATAAAGCTGCGCGACGTAATCATCAACGGGCAGAATTTTTCCAGAGGCAAACAGCTCCGGCAGTACCCGCTTGGTAACGTTACGGTTTTCCAACATATAGGAGACGCCGGAAGGAATGCGTAAGTTATCTTCCAACACATACAGCGTGCCATCCCCATCGCGCACCAGGTCTGAACCGCACACGTGGGCCCACACGCCGTGGGGGGATTAATGCCAACACACTGGGGGCGAAAATTAACCGACTGCGCCAGCACCTCGGCGGGCAGCACTTTGTCCTTAATGACTTTTTGGTCGTGGTAGAGGTCATCAATAAATAGATTCAGCGCCTGCACGCGCTGTTTGAGGCCTGCCTCGGTTTTGCGCCACTCACTGGCGGGGATAATTCGCGGCACAATATCAAATGGCCAGGCGCGGTCGATCATTGCGCCTTCAGAGTAAACCGTGAAGGTAATTCCCATGGTGCGAATCGCGATCTCCGCCGCGGTTTTCCGCTCGGCCAACTCCTCGGCGCTAAACCTTGCCAACATGTTGCAGAGTTCACCCGCGGACTCGCGTGGCTGACCGGGTGCGGCCATCAGCTCATCGTAATAGTCACGACACGCATAGTTATTCCAATTCACTTGGCTCATGGGCGCTCTCCTGGCGCTGGGGTGGAAGCGGCAACTTCCTTAATGCTCAGTGTAGGCCTGCCGCGCGCAAAACAATCAAACAATTGACAGCAAAATACGTACCATCTTTTGCGATATTTCAACGTTTGCTTACCCAAACGCTACTTGACAGGGAGCCAGGAGAAACATGAAACGCCTTTTCGCTCTAACATGGTGCACATAAGCAGCTTCAAGTTGGTGCACAAAGCGATTTCCACTTTAGTTAAACGCCTTAGTTGAGATAGCGGCTGCAAAAAGTAAAAGTGGAACGATACTTGCGAAACGTTCGGTTATTCCCTAACCCAGCCGACAAACCGGTTGATAACGGTTCCTTAGAGGGTGGCCCATGACCATTCGCGTTGCCTTGTACCATCGTACGACCTACCACTTTGACCGTCCGGTGCGTCTTTCGCCCCACGTTATTCGGCTGCGGCCAGCCCCCACTGCCGCACCCATATCGAGGCGTACTCGCTTAAACTCTCCGGCGACGACCACTTTTTAAACTGGCAACAGGATCCGTTTGGCAACTTTAATGCCCGCGTAGTGTTCCCCGAACCGCGCAAAGAGTTAACCATTGCGGTCGAGCTAATTGCCCCGATGACGGTGATTAACCCGTTCGACTTCTTCTTGGACGACATTGCGCAAAAATTCCCTTTGCGTACCCGGAAGCGCTGCGCCAGGAGCTAAGCCCCTATCTGGAAATAACCGAATCAGGGCCGCGGCTAATGGCGTGGCTTAGCGCCGTTCCCCGCGAACCCACCACCACCGTTGATTTCCTGGTGGCGCTTAATCAGCGCCTCCAGGACGACATCGGTTACCTGGTACGCCTGGAGCCCGGCGTTCAGAGCTGCGAAGAGACGTTAACCCTGGCCAGCGGCTCATGCCGCGACAGCGCTTGGCTGCTGGTACAATTTTCCGCCACCTGGGCCTCGCCGCACGCTTTGTCTCCGGCTACCTCATTCAGCTCAAGCCCGACGTCAAAGCCCTTGATGGGCCCAGTGGCAGCGAAGTGGATTTCACCGACCTGCACGCATGGACCGAGGTGTTCCTGCCCGGCGCTGGCTGGGTAGGTCTCGACCCCACCTCGGGATTATTCGCAGGCGAAGGCCACATTCCACTCGCCGCCACGCCGACCACTGGCAGCGCGGCGGCTATCACCGGCTTTTCGGATAAGTGTGAAGTGACCTTTGATGTGACCATGGAAGTGGAACGCATCCACGAAGACCCGCGGGTCACCAAGCCCTATAGCGATGAGCAGTGGCAGCGTATTTGCGCACTGGGCGACGAAGTGGATGCCGAGCTGCTGCACGAAGACGTACGCCTCACCATGGGGGCGAACCCACCTTTGTGTCTATTGACGATATGGAGAGCCCGCAGTGGAATACCGAAGCCCTGGGCGAACATAAGCGCGAGCGCGCTGAGGCGCTGCTAACCCGCCTGCAAGCCGCCTATGCGCCCGGTAGCGCTATTCAGCAACAGCAAGGCAAGTGGTACCCAGGCGAACCGTTGCCCCGCTGGGCGCTTGCCTGCTACTGGCGTAAAGATGGCGTGCCACTGTGGCGAGACCCAAAATGGCTCGCCTGTATGGAAGGCGCTCCGAAAGTAGACGCTGACAGTGCGATGGCCCGACGCTTCACTCAGGCCCTTAGCGAACGCTTGGGTGTGGCTGAACGCTACTGGATTCCGGCGTACGAAGATGCCTACTACTACCTCTGGAAAGAGCAGTCGCTGCCGGTCAATGTTGACCCACGGGAAGCCAATCTCAAAGATGACGCCGAACGCCACCGCTTAGCCCGTTTGTTGGAGCAAGGCCTGGATGAAGTGGTGGGCTACGCCCTGCCGCTGCGCCACTCGATCAGCCAAGCCCACCGCTGGGAGAGCGGTCGCTGGCCACTCAAGCGCGACCATTTATTCCTGGTGCCCGGCGACTCCCCCCATGGGGCTGCGTTTACCCCTTTCGGCACTGCCCTGGGCAGATCCTGAAGAGCAGCCCCAGCCTGAATCGCTGTTCGCGCCCCGCCCGGAACTGGGTGATATTCATGGTGAAGTCGCCAGGCGAAACGCCGAACAGCTGCATATCAGCGATGCCGAGCGCTTGGGGCGCTCGAGCCACCCTAGTTCAACGCACCCCGAGGGCGAAGCCGTTCAACAGCAGCCAAGGGCCGATAGCGACCGGGAGAGTGGCGTTATTCATACCAGCCTGTGCGTGGAGCCCCGCGATGGCCGCCTGCATATTTTTCTGCCACCGCTGACCAGCTTGGAGCACTACCTCGACCTGATCAGCACCATTGAGGAGTGCGCCAAAGCCCTAGCTTGCCCGGTCATGGTAGAAGGCTACTCGCCGCCCCGGGATCCGCGCCTGGAAAATTTTATGATCACCCCCGACCCAGGCGTGATCGAAGTCAATATTATGCCCGCCGCCAGTTGGCAAACCCTGGTGGCCCAAACCGAACGGCTATATGAAGAAGCGAGGAAAAGCCGCCTGGGCACCGAAAAATTTATGCTCGATGGCCGCCACACCGGCACTGGTGGCGGCAACCATGTCACCCTGGGAGGCTTGACGCCTGAGGACTCACCGTTTTTGCGCCGTCCGGATCTGCTGGCCAGTTTAGTCACCTACTGGCAGCACCACCCCAGCCTCTCTTACCTGTTTTCAGGCCTGTTCATTGGCCCGACCAGTCAGGCGCCGCGGGTGGATGAAGCGCGCCATGAAGCGCTTTACGAACTGGAGATCGCCCTTCAACAAATGCCCGAGGGCGAGGTGGTACAGCCCTGGCTGGTGGATCGTCTATTACGCCACCTGCTAACGGACTTAACCGGTAACACCCACCGCGCCGAGTTCTGTATCGACAAGCTCTACTCACCGGATAGCGACAGCGGTCGCCTCGGTTTATTGGAGCTACGCGGTTTTGAGATGCCACCCCACGCCCGCATGGGACTGATGCAGATGCTGCTGATCCGCGCGTTGGTAGCGCGCTGCTGGAAAACGCCCTACCGGGCCAAGCCGGTGCGTTGGGGCAGCGCCTTACAGGATCGCTGGATGCTGCCCCATTACTTATGGAGCGACCTTGACCACGTGCTGGGGGATCTTCGCCATCACGGCTTTGATTTTGACCTGGAGTGGTTTGCCCCCTTCCTGGAGTTCCGCTTCCCGCTGCATGGCCGGTTGCATACCCCCATGCTGGATATCGAACTGCGTCAAGCTATTGAACCCTGGCATGTATTAGGCGAAGAAGCCTCGGCTGGCGGCACTGCCCGCTATGTGGACTCCTCAGTGGAGCGCCTGGAAGTCAAAGTCAGCGGCATGAGCGGTGACCGTTATGTAGTGACCTGCAACGGACGCCGGGTGCCCCTTTCCGCTACCGGGAGAAACGGCGAAGCGGTGGCCGGCGTGCGCTACCGCGCCTGGCAGCCACCGTCTGCGCTGCATCCGCAAATCCCCATTCACGCGCCGCTGGTGTTTGATGTCATCGACACCTGGAACCAGCGCTCTGTGGCGGGCTGTACCTATTACGTGGTGCACCCCACAGGGCGCAATTTCGACACATTCCCGGTCAATGCGTTTGAAGCCGAAGCGCGCCGCCTGGGGCGTTTTAGTGACAACGGGCATCGCCATGGCCATCAGGTACCCAAGTTGGAAACGCCCAGCCTGGAACTGCCGCAGACCCTCGATCTACGCTGGACGCCTAGTTAAAGTTTTTTAACAAAGCTAATGCTTTTCTCTTAACGCCCGGTACAGGATAATCCGCTCCTTACCCATCAGGATTACAAGGATAATGACGGCCCCTGTCTCTACCTCACTTCTCGCGCCCATGGCTCACGGGCTCGTTGAGGATTACTTACACCAGCTAGGCAAGGGACAGCCCGGCACGTTTGACGCCATGCTCGATGGCCAGGGGCAGTTACGCCCCGGTTGGCAGAGCTTATTGGACTCTCTGGAAGGCATGGGCTCCACGGGGCGCTTGCAACAGCATGAGGAAATACAGCGTCTGCTGGCGGAAAACGGCGTTATTTTTAATATGCACGATGAAACCCAGGGGCGTTCATGGCGGCTTGACCCGCTCCCTTGGGTGATTGATGAAGTACAGTGGCATGCGTTGGAAGCGGGGCTAATCCAGCGCAGTCGTCTGCTCAGCGCTCTGTATGACGATATTTATGGGCCCAAAACGCTCTTTGAGACGGGGCTCTTACCAAGCCAGGCGCTGCTTGCCTCTCCACACTTTTTTACTCCCCTGCCACCGCTCCCTACCCACTGATCGCGCGCCGATCACGTCCCACGGGGTGGATGTAATTCAGGATACCCAGGGCCAGTGGCGGGTGATAGCAGACCGCCTTCAGGCCCCGTCAGGCACTGGGTTTGCGCTTGAAAACCGTATACTGATGGCCCGCGCGCTGCCGGATATGTATCGCAATGCGCCCTTAAAGCGGCTTGCGGGGTTTCTTGATCTGCACCATCGCACACTCATTGCGATGGCCTACCAGCACCGCGATAACCCGACGCTTATTCTATTAACCCCAGGGCCGGGTAGCCCACGCTATTTTGAGCACGCCTATTTGGCCAACTACCTCAATATTGCCTTGGTAGAGGGCAGGATTTGGTGGTACGCGATGCCCAGGTATGGCTGCGCACCCTGGGGGGTTGCAGCCGGTGGATGTGATACTGCGCCACTGCGACGACGCTTACTGTGACCCGTTAGAGCTGCGGGGTGATTCCCAGTTGGGCGTCCCCGGGCTACTCCAAGCCATGCGCGCTGGCGGCGTGGCGCTGTCCAACGCCTTGGGGGTGGGCATTCTGGAAGCGCCGGTGTTGGCAGACTACTTACCGATGCTGTGCGAACACCTGCTGGGTGAGCCCCTGCTGCTGCCCAACGCTGATGCCACGACTCAGCCGGCCACTGCGCCGGTTTTTGATCGCCACCTACAGCGCCTGGAACCCACCAGGCTCAACCTACGCTGTTTTGTGACACGTACCCCGGGCAGCGCGATGGCTAAAAACAGCGCCACTGCCAAAAGCCGTCCAGTCAGCGAATACCAGGTAATGCCCGGTGGTTTAGCCTGGGTCGGCGAACCTGGCTCGCCATCGTTAAGCAGCACTGTCATGAAGGATGTGGGTGACGGCGGCCTCCCCCAGCCCCATGTTAGCCAACTTCGCCAGGCCCGAGGCCCGGTGGTGGCCACCCGAGACGGCACCGACCTACCCAGCCGAGTAGCCGAAAGCCTATTCTGGCTCGGCCGTTACGGCGAACGGTTAGACACCCGTGCGCGACTGCTTCGTGAAGCGCTGCTTAGGCTGATGGAGTACGACCAGGATGAGATCGCCGATCAACTGCTTGATGAACTCCTGCTGGCACTGGATATCACCACGCTAAACGAAGAGGATGAACAGCGGCTACAGGCACCGCTGATGGGCTTTGAGCTAAAGCGTGCCGCGCTGCTGGCTCAATTTGATGATGTGGATCCCCAGGCATTGCAGCCGCTGTTTGCACAGTTAATGCGCAACGCCCGCAGCGTGCGCGACCACTTGGGCGATGACTCCTGGCGGGTGGTGCATCAACTGCGCCAGCGCATGGCCACCTTTAACCCCAGCTTAGAATAGCGCGGCGCGGCGCGCCTGTGAAGGGCTGTCTGCTCAGTTAGCCGCCTTCTTTGGGCTGTGTAACGAAACCATGCCCCACCACTACGGCTGGCGGTTTATGGATATTGGCCGCTTTCTGGATCGCGTGCTGGGGCTGCTGTCGCTGCTCAAGCTCACCCTCAATGCACCACACTCGCCGGGGTTGGCGCTGTGGGAAGTCGTGCTCGCCACCACCGATAACTTTACCGCCTATCGCCGCCGCTACCGCAGCGAGCTTCACCCTACGGCGATTCTCGACTTACTGCTGTTCGATGAAACCAATCCCCGCTCGGTGGGCTATATGCTCAAGCGCATTGAGCGGCAGATGGATCGCCTGCCCGGCAGTTCATCCCCCTACCGTAACGCTGAACGGCGGCTGCTGATACAAGCCAATGCGGCGCTGCACCTGGCCGATATTGATCGCTTAAGCCACTTGGCCGATACGTCAGAGGCACAAGATGCCTTGGCGCAACTGCTGGATGCCCTGATTGAGCCCTTAAGCGCGCTTTCTGAAGCCATCAGCCAGAGTCATTTCAGCCACGTAGAGCGGCCGCGCCAGTTAGTCAGTATGGAGCCCGATGTATGAACTACACGTTGCGCCATACCACCCGTTACCACTACAGCGCCCCCGTGACCCTGTGCCATAGCGAAGCGCGGATGCTACCCCGCAAAACGCCACATCAGCAGTGTGGCGCTTCAGAGCTGCAGATCAGCCCCGCGCCACAGGTGCAGATGGAGCGTCGCGACGTATTTGGCAATCGAGTGCTCTATTTCGCCATGGAGGAGGTTCATAAAACGCTGGATGTCACGGTGATAACGCCACTAAGCACGCAACCCTTATCAGCGCTGCCGCATGCTTCCGCAGCGTGGGAAAACGTTGCTCAACAGCTTAGCCAGACCAATAGCTTTGACCTTCAGCTCTACCGCCTCGACTCCCCGTTTATTCGCCGTAACGATGAATTAGCGACCTTTGCTCACAGCTGCTTCACCCCAGGCAGGCCAATAGCGGAGGCAGCGCTCGCGCTTAATGCGCTTATTCATCAAACCTTCGAGTACGATCCTAGCTTTACCACACTAGCGACGCCGCTGAGCGATGTACTCGCCAACCGGCGCGGTGTGTGTCAGGACTTCGCCCACCTGGCCATTGGTGCGCTACGTTCGGTAGGCCTCGCCGCTCGCTATGTCAGCGGCTACCTGGAAACGCAGCCGCCGCCTGGGCAGCCACGCCTAATAGGCGCAGATGCTTCCCATGCGTGGCTGGCGACCTGGATTCCCGAATGGGGCTGAGCTGGCCCTCGACCCCACCAACGGTACCGTGGCTGGCGAGCAGCATCCGGTGCTGGCTTGGGGTCGGGATTATGCCGATGTCGCCCCGCTCAAAGGGGTTATGAACGGCGGCGGTGAACATCGTTTGGAGGTTGAGGTGGATGTCATGCCACTGGCGTGTTGATACCCGTTTGATGGGTATCAGGAGGACTCGTAAGCAGCCTTGAGACGATAAAACTCATCGACAATAGCGGCCATTTCATCGGCGTCGTAGTCACAAAGGCCGCTAACTACCAGCTTCTTAGATCCAACGCCCACCGCTTCCCCCTCGGACTCAATCGAGAACTCCAGCAGCGCATCGGCACGTTTACCGTGAACCTCTAGCGAAGAGTGGTTCAACGTCAAGCCAGGCGAAAAGCCATCCAAGCGCTCGAGTGAAAACCCCATGCTATCGTAGATCACCAATGGGCGTTTGGGGTTAAACATGACCCCATGCTCTTCCATCAATGGCTTGAGATAGTGAGGAAAATTTTTGCCTGAAAATGCAACATAGCAACGTGCAAAGGCTTCCACCACCGCGGGCTCGCGGGTAATCTCACCGCTACGCACCACCTGCAAGTAACATTTGCCACTCTCATCGCAGACATGAAGAGCACCGTTGTCTGCCTCACTAAACTTAAGCGGCGTGTCAGCGCCCACCATGTTAGTGAAACGAAATTCCATTTGCCGCGACAACCCAAACTTTGTGAGTATCAGTACAAATAGTAGATCACCGGGCACACAAAAGCGGCGTGCATCCGGGTTATGAATAGGGTTGTAGTCACCAGCTACGCCTTTAGCAAAGCGACTGGCCTGCTCTGCAGAGATTACTACATACTCCTCCGCGCTGCGTGTAAAAATCCTTGAACATGGCGTTTGTTGCCTGCCTAGCGTTGAAATCGAAAACCCATCACTGCCCAACGCCGCGCATAATGCCATAAAACACGCCCCAACAGGAGTTATCTGCTAGGGAAGCCACTATGCCAGACGCGAACACTCGTAAAATCGCCTACCTCGCCTGCTGCTGAGGGTATTGATTGGCCTACTGTTTATCATCCTTATTTGGGTGGCAGGCAGCTATTGGCTGCTTAATAGCCAGTGGTTGCCAGCGCGCATTTCACAGTTTGAGGGCATTGATATCCGCTGGGAGCAGGGCGCTAGCCGACACCCTGGCCGCTGGGAAGTCGAGGGGCTCTATCTGGCTCGTGAAGATGAAGCACTGCCCATCTCGATTGAGGCCGAACGCGCCACTCTTTCGCTCTCACTACTGGCCCTATTGCGCGGCGAGCTGCATATCGAGGCACTCGATGCAAAGGGTATTCGCCGCCTGACCGTGGGTGACATTGCGCTTGAAGCTGACGGCCAGCTGCAGGTGGCGGAGACGACGCTAAGCCGTGACACCCTCGCGATCCCTAACGTCTCCCTCGCCATCACTAATGGTCGTTTAGTTCGCCTAAGTGATCAAGCGACCCTGGTAAGCGCTATCAATCTTAACGCTGAGGCGACGCTCAAAACGATAACCCCTGTCAATGCCCGCAGCGGCGAACTGAACCCCAACCTACTGGCAGCGCTCTCCGCACAGCTACAGTTGGATGCCCAGGCGGATGCCTGGGATGTCTTTATGCCCTACCTGGACGCCCTCCCCTGGTTAACCCTGGAGGGCCGCGGGGCGCTGGCGGGAACGCTAGAGCTCATCGCGGGCAAGTTACAAGCCGGTAGCGACGTTACCCTGAACGCCCCCTTGCTACGTTTAGCCATTGATGAGCAGCGTTTACGCGCCCCACTGACACACCAAACTGGCTAATTGCCGACGATCCACCACCACGCCACACAGCCACCGGCCGAGGCCAGGTGCGTTTGGCCGTTGAGAGTGACCAACTACATTTTTCGACCCAGCTCAACGATGTAACGCTTGCTGACACGCACCCTTACGCCGAGAATGCCGACCTCCATTTAGCGTCCCAAATTTCCAACCAGCGCCTGGATCAGCTTGAACTACCCACGACAGCGACACTTGCTTTAAAGGGCGATATCACGCGCTTAAATATGCTTGATCGCTTCCTGGCTCTTGATAACGAAGCGTCCGGCACGGGATCTACCGTTAGCCCAGTTAACAATGAAGGTAACGTCCACCTTTCCGGTCATGGTCAAATTCAGGCCCATGCCACCATTCGCGACTCACGCCCCCATGATGCCAAGTTGACGATTCAAGCGCCAGAACTGGCAGCCGATACACTTGGCTTCATCGCCCGCGGCAGCGGCTCACTTAACGCCCAATTGACGCCGCAGGAGATCATAGAGGCAACGCTTAGCTTTGCCGATGCCACGCTGCACCACCAAGAGCGGTTGCTGCTTGACGAAGCCGACATCAACATCATCGCCACCAGTCCCATTGACCCGCAAAAGTGCGTGAAGAGGCATCGGCAACGCTGCGTTGGCAATCCGCACGCCTGCCAAATATTAATGCGTTACAAAGCTATCTAGGTGCCATTTTACCCGACCCGGCACCGCTGCAGCTGCTTAGCGGGCAAGCCGCGAGCCATGGCCGACTCGATATTACCGCCGAGCAGCTCAGCGGTGAGGTGAATGTAGCCGGAGAGCGGCTTACTACTCGCTGGCAAAGCGAAGAGCAAGTCGGCACGCTAACCAGTGACATGCGGCTTTTTCTGCCTATTCGTCAGGCGGCAATGGATGGCTCAACCTTGAATATCAGCGGCACCCGATTGGCTTGGCAGGTAGCCGACATTGACCGTCCAAGTGAGCGCTTGGCGAGTGTACTGGTATTAACCGATGGCCGTTTTCAACGCCGTGGTAACGCACCGAGCGGGCAATTTTCGCTGGAAGGCAGCGTACAACAACTGGGCTTTTTGAATGCTTTCCTACCTGATGCTCATGGTTTGACGATTGCGGGCGAAGGCCAGCTCTTCGCCCAGGGAGCCTTTCGCAATAACCGCTTGCTGGCCCCTACCCGACTGAGGGTTAACGCCGACCAGCTAGAGGTTTCGTTTTTAGATTATCTCGCCACCGGGCGCGGAGAACTCACCGCCCAATTGGATAGCGCCGAGCAAGCCCGGCTCTCACTGGGCATCCCCGCTTCGCGTTAAGACGCCAAGACGACAACAGCCCCCACCTGGAGGGTCGCCACTTTGCCCTCACCACGCAAACTGAGCACTTTAGCGACGTGCTTGAATCTCCCCAGCCGGAGCACTTCACCACCCGCATCGCGCTGCCAATTACCGAAGTGCCCGACTTCACCCGCTACAACCGCTACCTGCCCGAAAACGCGGGTATCAGGTTGCTGGACGGGCAAGCCAGCCTGGAGAGCGAGTGGCTGCTGGAAGGCTTAAACGCCCAGGGCGAAATCACCCTACACGCTTTTGGCGCAGAGTTAGCGTTGCTGGATCAGCGGCTACGCGGCGACTTGCACCTTTATCTAGCGCTAACCGAAGGAGACCTGGAAACACGCCGCTTTACTGCCAACGACTCCTTCCTACGCTTGGAAAATGTAAGCCGCCAGAGTGACAACGGCTCCGCAGATGCCGGTTGGTGGGTAACGCTTTCCATGCTGGATGCGCAGTTAGTGTGGGAAGACCCTATTCGCCTCGCTAGCCAGCTCCGCCTTGAGATGCGCGATACTGGCTTACTCGCCCGGCTGTTCCTCGCCCGGGCAAGGGACAGCGACTGGCTAGGACGACTGTTGAATGTTCACGATATCGAGGGCACGGCACAACTAGCAATCAGCGGCGAGCACATTAGCCTGAGTGACCTAACACTCACCGGCGGCCCACTGTTGCTCCTTTCGGATGTCACGCTGGCCGAGCGCAGTGCCAATGGTGCGCTCTATGCACGGCTTGGCGTGCTTGGGTTAGGGTAGAGCTTAACGACAGCGAGCCCACCTTGCGGGTGATTCAACCGCGCCGCTGGTTTGACCGCTGGCGTGAAGCAAACCGCTCCCAAGGCCCTAATAATTAGACTTAGCGTTTTTTGCGCTCACGGCGAATCATCCTCACGCGTTCTTTGGCCTTTTGTGGCGTAGAAAGCGGAGCAGCCTCGTCATGGGGTTTCGGCGGCACCGTGACCCAGGCAAACACCGGCAACGCCAGGCGCCAATGAATAGCCGCCAAACGCAGCCCAAGGGTGACGCTGAGTGAAACGGCAATGGTCAGCGTTAGCGGCGCCGCCAGCGCATGCAGCGCTACATAAACAACGCCTCCAGCCATCGCCGCCGTGGCGTACACCTCTTCGCGCAGCACCATGGGCACTCGCTGGGCCAACACATCACGAATCATGCCACCGGCTACCCCGGTCATCATGCCCATCAATACCGCCACAGTGCCCGAGCTCCCTAGCAGTAGTGCTTTATGTGTACCAATCACCGTAAACAGCGCCAACCCAAACGCATCGGCGATGGGCAAAAACCCCCGCGAAAGACGGTGGATATAGTGAAACCCCATCAACGACACGCCCACCGTGGCTAAAATTACCCAAAGGTAGGTCGGGTCTGTCACCCAAAACACCGGCCTAACGCCCAACACTAAATCCCGCAGTGTGCCCCCGCCAATGCCAGTGACCGCCGCCAACACCAGCATACCCATCGGATCCATCCGCGACCGGCACGCCAAAATCACCCCCGAAAGCGCGAATACAATGACACCCGCCATATCCAGCCAGTAAACAACGCCCGACACGCCCCTCTCCTTTAATACTCGCTATCGTTAAAGGCAGGCAGGATAGCACTCTCGATGCCACTGTTAGGTACAAAATCGTTCATTTTTTAATCAGTTTCTCGCCGTTTTGTAAGAGATTGCCTACAAGGCTTGTAAGACATTGCCGACAGATAGCTTCTAGGGGTTGCCGTATATAACTAGGTCGCTATCCTAAGCGTTTCTCATTTGTCATGGCGACGTTTGACGATTATTCCAGGAGGGGGCATGGCGCTCAGTACCGGTTTGCAATTTACCCTAACGCTACCCGGCGTTGACGACATCGCAGTAATCGACTTCACCCACCGCGAAGCGCTCTCCCAGCCCTTTGAACTGGCGCTAAACCTGGCCAGCCGCGATGGCAACCTGGATGCTGCCGAGCTGCTGGATAGTGAAGCCACCCTCACCATCTGGCAGAACGGCGAACCGCTGCGTCGGTTAAGTGGCGTGGTGAGTGAGTTTGGCCGGGGCGACCGTGGCCACCGCCGCACCTTCTATACCTTAGTAATGCGCCCCGCGCTCTGGCGACTCTCTTTGCGCCACAACTCACGCATCTTCCAGAAAGTCGACCCGCTGACCATCATCAATACCCTGTGCGACGAGCGCGGTATTACCGATGTAGCCTTTGCCGTGAACCGCGAACTGCCGGAGCGCGAGTACTGCGTGCAGCACCGCGAGACCGATCTGGCCTTCATTGAACGCCTGGCCGCCGAAGAGGGGCTTTTCTACTTCCACGAATTCGAGGAGAGCGCTCACCGGCTGGTGTTTGCCGATGACCCGCAGGTGCTCACTAATCTGGGCGCGCGCAGCTACCACAGCCGCGCGGGCGGCACAGCCCCAACCGCCATGTTCGCAAACTCAGCCACACAGCAGAGTTGCCGCGGCTACCGCCACGCTAAAAGACTACAGCTTTAAAAAGCCTGCTTACGCACAACTACATGAACACCTGGGTCGCGATGTAGAAGACCATGGGCAGCAAGTCGATTACGAACACTACGACTATCCTGGCCGTTATAAACAGGACGCCTCGGGAAAACCGTTTACCCGTATTCGCTTGGAACAGCTGCGCCGCGAAGCGATCATCGCCAGTGCCGAAAGCGACCTTCCCGAACTCGCCCCCGGCCTGCGTTTCACCCCTGACCGATCACGATACCGACAGCCTCAACCGCGACTGGCAGGCCATTGAGGTGAAGCACTACGGCGAGCAACCCCAAGCACTGGAAGAAGACGGGATCACTCAAGGCGATGCAGCTGGAATGACCCGTTACCACAACCAGGTCACGCTGATTCCCGGCGACACCCCCTGGCGCGCAACGCCTAATCCCAAGCCCCGCGTCGATGGCATTCCCAAGTCGCCTTTTGTGGTGGGGCCAGAAGGCGAAGAAATTCACTGCGACGAGTACGGCCGAGTGAAAGTCCAGTTCCCCTGGGATCGCTACGCAGAACCTAATGACACCGCCAGTTGCTGGGTGCGGGTTGCCCAAGGCTGGGCGGGCGGTGGCTACGGCAGCATCGCCATTCCGCGCATCGGCCACGAGGTCATCGTCTCATTTTTGGAAGGCGACCTGGATCAGCCCTTGGTCACCGGGCGTACTTATCACGCAGTGAATACCGCCCCTACCCGCTGCCAGAGCACAAAACCCGAACGGTGCTGCGCACCCAGAGCCACAAGGGCGAAGGCTTCAACGAACTACGCTTTGAAGACCAAGCGGGTGAGGAGCAAATCTGGCTCCACGCCCAGAAAGACCTGGAACTGTTAACCCTTAACGATCGTATTGAAGAGATCCGCAACGACAGCTTCTTGAAGGTCAATAACGACCGTATCAGCGAAGTCGATAACGACGACCATCACACGGTTCACGGCAACCGTTTTGAACACACCGAAGGCCAGCAGCACCTCACCGTTGAAGGCACCCTGCACATCAACACAGGCCAAGCCTGGCTCAGCGAAAGCGGCCGCGAACTGCATATCAAAGCAGGTCATAAAGTGGTGCTGGAAGCCGGTAACGAACTCACCCTGAACGCTGGCGGCAGTTTTCTCAAACTGGACGGAGGCGGCGTCACCATGGTCGGCCCCAAGGTACGCGTCAACGCAGGCGGCAGCCCCGGTAGCGGCAGCGGCCAAGCGGTGGAAAGCCCACTGCTACCAGGGCATGCGGTGGCAGAGGTGCATGAAGATGTCACCATGGGGCCTGTTTTTGGTAAACGGCTTGAACAGGCAATGGCTGATGATATTCCTTTGGTCGAGCTTTGCCAGTTGCAGCGTGATGGAAGCTGTCCGTTAGCTGATTGCCCCTGTAGGAATAATGTCGCGTGATGAAAGTCATTCAAGCAAACACGTTATCGCAACTGCTAAATCAGACTGATGGGCTGCAGCACTGGCTGGTGCTGGAAGAAAACGGCAAAACATTATCGGCGCTTTATCGGCAACTGCAAAATGTCGATTTTGATTGGTTATTCCTTCAGACCCGCTATAAGGATTTTTTTGAAGCGTAGCCCTATCGTTATGCCTTTGAACCAAGCTACTAGAGGCATTCTAGAAACATTTTCTGCCGATCCAAGAAGGGCATTGCCCCTGGGGTCGTTATCGCTAGTCGCGCCCCGAGAAACGAAGTATTAGCCCACTTGCGAAGCTGTCTGGAAGTAACATTTTACGGCAACAGAAAAGGGATGTTGCGGTTTTACCACCCCGATATTGCTGCTGCGCTATTTAGTAAACCGGAAGGGGTTAGTAGGCAGTGGTTTGGGCCAATAGACCAGTGGATATGGCAAGGCGACGAAATCGGCGCTAAACCCACGACGCCCCACTATGGCAAGCACTGGAAGTAGTCGATCAAACGGATGAAAGCGTTCTTGCTCCCGGTCAGGCGCTACAACTGACCAGGCATCAGGAGCAAGCGCTTGAACGGTATATTCGATTAACGAGGGCATTTAAACAGTATAGAAGCCCTGGTGAGTCGCTGGACAATATGGAAGTGCGACAACACTTCTTGAACAGCGATATAGCACAACAAGCATTATTCCCAGCTGAAAATCTTAATCCGGTTAGCGCCACGGCAGAGAGCACCGTATGAGCCAGGAACTGAGCCAACATAAAGCATGTGAAGAACCCAAACTATATATCCAGGTACTTGGTAAAGACCATCCTGAAGGTCACCGGTTCTTTTTTTATGATGAACACGACGAGCAAGAGCAGCCTGGGTTAACAGATGCTGTAGAAGAGGAAGATCTGCCAGAACCAATAAGCCGTATCCACAGCTGGGAGTGGGAGGCAGAACCAGATCGTAATGTCTGGTTAGAGATTGCCAGCGAAGAAGGTGACCCAATACGTGTACCGCTGTTTGCGGGTGTGGGCCAATCCCCCTGGCAAGAGCATGAACGTGATACGGTTTTCCAGCAGTATGTTGTTCAGCCCATTGTGCCCCTCGCCTTTTGGCAATCCCTGGTAGACGATGCCTCTTATGCCCTGCCAAGCCGCCCAGGCTACCTATATATTCATTATCGTGGAGCACTGTGGCGCGAAATTGAAGTGTCAGTTTCTGAAGCAGATGAATGGCAATTTAAAGATGTTGATTTGGCAAAGCACCGCGATGAAAGCGACGCTTTTGTGGATGACCGACGTTCTGCAACGGGCCAATCCCTTACAGAATATGGTTGCCAGCACGTCGTGCCTCGAGCTGGCTAAGCGGCGAAGTCAAGGTAGCCTTTTCAGACGTTCAATGGTCAGCTGCCCGGCTTAACTGCCTAGAAAACGACTCGACGGAGGTCAACCAGCGTTTCCAATCGGTCTCCCTGCAAAGCCCATCTGAACGCGTTGTGAGCGGTCAGCTTCTTGCCGCTGAGCAATTGGTGCCCCAACGCCAACGCACCCCCCTGCCTAGAGTTGCAAATTGCTCACCCACCACTTTGGGTAGAGGATCTTTCAGGCAGCGCTGTTTCGTCTCTCTATCAGCATGCTTTAGGCGAACAGCAAAGCTTCGACAAAGGGGGCCCAGAAGCGGTTAATGGCGCATGGAACGAAGCCAATCGAGATGCCTCGCCTTTAAGACGTGAGGTAGGCCTTCGGGCTGCCGCTGCGGATGTAGTGTGCCAAGCATATCGCCCCAGCTCCACATCGACTCAACCAGAACAAGGAGAAGAGCCACCCAATTGGGAAGAGCTACCTGACGGTGGCGATGTTTTAGAAGATGCGCGCCAACGCCATATCCCTGGGCTAATTATCAAAGACCCTCTGTTCGAGCTTCGCCACGCACTGAGCCAGATGCAACTATCCCAAAACTACTTATCGATATTGCTTGAGGCGTTGCGCGGCACAACCCCACTATCGCAGCGCTATTATGGTGCAAAAGCGCATCATGCCCGAATACATTGGAGGCGAAAGCAACCCGTTGCGCAGCTTGGCGTCCAATCAAGCGCTCAAATATTTAGGCGGCGAATTCCATACCAGCGTGGCCACTTTAGCGCGAGATGTGGCCCATCGGCTTTGGGAGTTTCACCAAACACGGCTGGCCGAACTCATCGGCAATTCAGCTTATCAACGAGCGTTGGTAGACTACTTCAGTTTAGAAGAAAGTGACTACTTAAGTGGTTTCTGCTTAGCCGAGCAATGTTTTACCGCGTTGAGCTTAGATCCAAAGCGTGTCGATATCTTGGTGGATGAAGCAATTCCAACGCTATTCCACACTGCTAACGCCGCAACTGCTCAGCGCACTTTAGTCAGCTTGCTTGAAGAGGGCAGTACAGCACCGCTGCATGCGATGTGTTTCCCTGATAGTGAAGCCCACCCGGTTGACCAGCCTTTTGTGCTACCTGAAGAGGAAAGCAATGACGGCACAGGCCGCTTTCGTGCCAAAGCGCTGGCAGACGAAAGTAAACGAGGGGATCCGCCAGACACAGAAAACCTCCAAACCAGAGAAGTCTCATTACTTGCCGCCGCCGCCCGCTTGAATGTGATTGGCGAGCTCAACCGCTGGTCGGGGGCGATGGACAACGTCTTCGGGCGCATAGCGTTAAGCGGCAAGAACGTGCTTAACCAAGTGGCAGACCAAGGCGAACGAACGGCCATGGCTGCCAGAATCTATATGCCCCCTTTCAACGCATCGCGGGGGGCACTACATACATTGTTGGGAGACTTGACCTTTCAGCCGACGGGCAATATGGATATGAACCATTTCGTATTGTTGGGCGTGGAAGATGTACAGTCAGGCATGACGTTTGGGCTCGATAGTGCTGATCGCACCTACATTGCGCGCAATGGGCATCGGCAGTTCTATGGAGATATTTACCGCACTTCCAGTGGTGAACAGATCGGGAGCACCAACCAAGGCCGGTTACCCTCAATAAAAAATATCGGCGAAGCTCGAGAGGTACGCTTTATTTTTGCCCCATCGACTCTGATGCAGCGGAGATGGTAAGACAGGGGCGCGAACGAATTGGTTTTACTGAGCGAGCGATTGGAACCACCCGGCTGCCTTACCTAATGGTTGCCTTTCAGGCGATGAATTTGGGACAAAGCGCAGCTGTCATTAAGAGTGGAGAAGATTTAAAGAAAATTAGTAGCTTAGTTGCTGCTTTATTCGACTTGGGGCTTGCCACTTTAAATTTAAGTGACTACATAACGCGGCGATATCAAGCTTATCAGTTCGTCATCAGTACTAGTCAATTTAGCCAGAAAATAGTGATAAGTAACGGACAAGCCAACCTCTTTAGTCGAATGTTTCCAGGATTAATAACAGCTAACTGGATTGTTGCTAGGGTGGCAGGCGTTATGGCAGCAGTTACAATGGCTTGGGAGGCAATGGAGAGATTTAAAGAAGGTGATATGGATGCTGCGGTGGCGTATGGCTTTGCCGCCGTAGGCGCTGCTATGGTTTTGGTGTTTAGTATCCCGTTGGCTGGGTAGGGCTAGCATTGTTGGTGGGCGGTGCGGTTACTGGCATTATGTTGACCGATGGTCCGCTGGAACAGTGGGTCAAGCATGGCCCCTTCGGCGATCAGCGGGGCGCACCATGGCTGGAA
The DNA here is from genome assembly GCA_004295565.1 of Vreelandella olivaria. Lineage (GTDB taxonomy): Bacteria > Pseudomonadota > Gammaproteobacteria > Pseudomonadales > Halomonadaceae > Vreelandella > Vreelandella olivaria. The sequence goes on from AP019416.1 coordinate 3,305,502, forward strand.
GAGCCCGAAGAGGCCTACTACCGCCTGCAAGGCATATTGGCCAACATTACGATTACTGCCCGCCGGGTGCCGCCACAAGAGCGCGATGCATTAATGAACCAGTTGGGCAATACCCATAACCGCCCCACACCTACGTCATTTCTCATGGGCCAAATGTGGCAAGAGCATCTTCAGCAGAGACCAATCAATACGGTGATTGAGGTGAAAAGTAGCTTACCCGGCATGGGGGTTGAGCTACAAGATGTCGCAATTATTAAACGCTTAGAAGGAAAAACTTACAACACACCGGCATTTAGCGGTTGGGTGAAAGAGTCTGAAACGCAGATTACGCCAATATTGACTCAGCTTTCTGTGCATACCATTCGCTACTTTGTTTATACGCCAGAGGGTAAACATGCCCTGGGGGCTCAAACGGGTACCGGGTACCGTTGGGAAGCGCGCGTGCAGTTTAGAGAAATGCCGCAAGTCCCTTTTCAATCCAATAATCGGTTTTATCCCGCGCCGGAACCGCTAAAGGAAACGCCCAGTAATATGGCAGAGGTCTTTGATAGTACATCGTCTAATAGTGACTACTGGGTAAAGGAAACATTGAATGTCTGAACAACCTAACCCGAAAGATTACTACGCTGATACTGCCTACACACCGGCGAAACGGATAGCGTGGGAGGAGACGAACTCTGATCGGCAACAAATAAGTGGTTCACGTTTAACGTGGTATCGTCGTACCCAAGATAACGGCACGAAGGATGAGTACGGCTACAATAACATTGCCATTTCTAACAACTTGGAGAATAAGTGCTCTGAGTTGGGTGTGAAGGGGAAGGATATTTTTGAAGCCATGAGAGTTCATTATGATAATAAAAAATCATTCCTCCTAGCTACAGTGCGTTGTCTCAAATTTTATTTACTTCTATGGCCTTTGGTAAAGGCGCTTTTTATATGTTCATATTTGCATTTTTTTTTCTTGTCTTAGTCATGGCGGGACATTGGGTCATAGGAGGAAAAGATTTTGAATATTTCAAGTCAGGCTTTGCTACGAGTTTTTTTTTCTGCTTCCCGATAGTTTCGATCTCTTTGTTTTTTTTGGAGAGGAGGGCGATTTATTGAGAAAAAATTTCCGAGTTTTTTTTATAACATGCAAAAATCTCCAGTATGGCAACTCAACCGTCAGAATGGTTTTTCACGATTTACAATCCAAAACGAGCTTGGGAAGAGCGCTTAGCGGCACCCATCTATGAATTTGACGCCTACCTTGAAAGCTCGCCGGATACCCAAGGTAGCCCTACCTATTCGCTGATGCTCTATCACCCTGAAACGGGACTCCGCCAGAAGCTGGATGCTCAGTTCCCACCTACCAATATGCCCGGTGAATTGGTGGCAGCGTGGCAGTTTATCCAACGCTATATGGATGTTTCTCAGCCACTACCGGATGTACCTGCCTTGGAAATTCATCGCCATAAAGACCCCACCACCGCTGCCGTCGACAAACGCAAAGGCCGCAACCCACGCTATTGGCGGGATATGAGCGAAGCCGAGGTAGAGAAAATCCAGGAAGAGAAGTATCAAAAGAATATTCGTTTACGCTAGAACCCCCAGGGGGCAGCAACCAGTCATTTAATCTAACAAAACTATTATGGCAGGCGCTACCAAACGCCTGCCTTGGCGGTAGCGTGAGCTTAACGTTTTAAATTAGTTCTAGCGAGTGAATGCATGAATTGCCGAAAGCCACAAGAGCGCGGCGCATTAATGGCCCAGTTGGGCAATACCCATAACCGCCCCACACCTACGTCATTTCTCATGGGCCAGATGTGGCAAGAGCATCTTCAGCAGACACCTATCAATACGGTGATTGAGGTGAAAAGTAGCTTACCCGGCATGGGGTTGAGCTACAAGATGTCGCAATCATTAAACGCCTAGAAGGTAAAACCTACAACACACCGGCATTTAGCGGTTGGGTGAAAGAGTCAGAAACGCAGATTACGCCAATATTGACTCAGCTTTCTGTGCATACCATTCGCTACTTTGTTTATACGCCAGAGGGTAAAGGTGGGCGGTCTCAATGAACAAGCGCAACACCTAACCTATCAGGTAGGGTATTGCCATGACTTATTGTTACCACCATCTTTCTGCTGAAGATCGAGCCGCCATCATGCTGATGCAGGGTCACCACTCGATTCGTGCCATCGCGTGTCAGTTGGGACGTGCCCCCAGTACGATTTCGCGAGAACTGGTGCGCCATACTGTTAGACCTGACAGAGCGTATGACGCCAGTCTCGCTGGTTACCGAGCCCGACTGACCCGCTGTCGGCCTCGACGTTGCCCGAAGCTGCATCTCGATGGTGAGCTGTTCGAACTGGTGGTCTACCTGCTGCGCAAGTACTGGTCACCAGAGCAAATTGCCCGCACACTGAAGCGTATGTTTCCTGATAACACTGACCGCCACGTCTCGCACGAAGCCATCTACAATGCGCTCTACCTCATGCCGCGCGGCTCGCTCAAGAAGGAACTGATTGCCTGTTTGCGCCAGGGTAACGGTAAACGTCGCCCTCGCAGCCGTGGCAAGGATAGGCGACAACAGATTCCAGACTTGGTCAGCATCCATCTGCGGCCCCCTGAGATCGAAGACCGCCTGATGCCTGGCCATTGGGAGGGTGACCTCATCATCGGTGCCAACAACCGCTCTGCCGTCGGTACGTTGGTAGAGCGAACCACGCGTTTAGTGATCCTGGCGAAAGTGGACGGCACCACGGCCACAGCAGCGGCCATCGGCTTCAGCGACAAGCTCAATGAGGTGCCGCGCTCCCTCCGTCTGTCGATGACCTATGACCAGGGCAAAGAGATGGTGAAGCATGCCGAGATCACTCAGAAGACGGGGACAGCGATCTACATTGCCGACCCGCATAGCCCATGGCAGCGGGGTTCCAATGAGAACACCAACGGGCTGTTGAGACAGTACCTGCCGAAGGGCACGGATCTGTCGGTCTACAGTCAGGAAGAACTCGACGAAATCGCTGACTCACTCAATACACGGCCACGCAAGACACTGGACTGGCGCACGCCGCTGGAAGTCTACGCCGAGGTGCTCAAGAAATCCGTCGCCGATCCGAGCACTATTCAATAGCGTTGCACTTGGAACTTGAGGCCGCCGTGCATTGGGGCCTCGGACGGGCATTGGTTACCGTTGGGAAGCGCAAGTGCAGTTTCGAGAAATGCCGCAAGTCCCTTTTCCATCCAATGATCGGTTCTATCCCGCGCCGGAGCCGTTAAAGGAAGCGCCCAGCAACATAGCAGAAGTCTTTGACAGCACATCGTCTAATAGTGACTACTGGGTAAAGGAAACATTGAATGTCTGAACAACCTAACCCGAAAGATTACTACGCTGATACGGCATATAAACCAGCGCAACGAGTAGCGTGGGAGGAAGCTAATCCAGATCGTCAATACATCAGTGGCTCACGTTTAACATGGTATCGTCGTACGACGGATAATGGCACTAAAGACGAGCATGGATATAATAACATTGAAATTTCTGAAAGATGGGAGACTAGAAAAGCTGAGAGTAGATTAGGAGACAGCGAGGCTTTTAAGGTGATTGGAGTCCATTATGACCATGTGGCTATCCTTCCTCCTAGTTATAAGAAAATTTCGGGAATATTATTTACTACCATGGGTATAGGCAAGGGAGGGACTTTTCTCAGTTTGTGGTTTTTTTTGTTATGAGCTTAGGACTCTCAGTTAAATCAATCTTCATGGGTGATTTAGAAGAGCTTATAAAAGATATAACAGCTGTATTTATTTTTGTTTCACCTTTTCTTTTAGTTTTATTTTCCCTTTGGAAAGGTGGGAGATTGCTTGAGAAATTGTCTCCTGAACTTTTTTTATGGCATGCGAAAAGCTGTAGTGGCATAGTGAATTTGGCCACCTAATTAGAGGTGCTAATATGCACCAAGACATCACTAGGTGGCAGCATGGCAACAAGACCAAAACGTAACTTTAGCCCTGAATTCCGACTCGAAGCAGCACAGCTAGTCCTCGATCAACACTACACGGTTCGTGAAGCGGCTGAAGCCATGAATGTGGGATATTCGAGCATGGACAAATGGGTTCGTCAGTTACGCCAAGAGCGTGATGGCCAAAGCCCTAAAGCAACGCCCATGACACCCGATCAGCTCAGGATTCGCGAGCTTGAAAAGCGCATCCGTGACATTGAGATGGAAAAAGACATCCTAAAAAACCGTTATGGGTTGGCACCCGCTTGTAGGTACAGAAACCCGACGGCGCCCTATACTCAGCTTGGGTGCCAGGGGCGCAGCCGTTGGCTTTTTGGTGGTCGACCCCGTTAAAAACGTGGCTCGGGTGGCGTTCTGGACTTGAAAGTGGCGACACCGTTTGAGGTGATCCCGGTTAGGAAGGTAGATGTTATCAACGCCACCTCCTCTGGCCCTTCCGTCATTTACGGTTGCTGAGGAGATGCTGTCATGGCTCGTCAATCCTCCCGTTCCACGCATCAACGGGACAAGCTACAAGTCGTCCACCCTAATGCCGCAGCGATAGATATTGGTTCACGTTTTCATGTTGTAGCGATCCCCCCTGATCGGGATCCGCAACCGGTACGACGTTTTGATACCTTTACGGGCGATTTGCGTCGCCTAGCTGATTGGTTAGCGGAAAAGAACATCGTGACCATCGCAATGGAATCGACAGGGGTGTATTGGATCCCCGTTTACGAACTCTTGGAAGAACGCGGTTTTGACGTGATTTTGGTCAATGCCCGTGAGGCCAAGAATGTCCCAGGGCGTAAGACAGATATCAACGATGCTCAGTGGCTGCAACGCTTGCATTCCTATGGCCTGCTACGTGGCAGCTTTCGTCCGACTCAAGAGCTTGCCAGTCTACGAGCGTTACTACGCCAGCGGGAACGGTTACTGGAATATTGTGCCTCTCATATTCAGCATATGCAGAAAGCATTGATGGAGATGAACTTGCAACTTCATCATGTTGTGTCCGATATCACCGGTAAAACAGGGATGCGGATTCTGCGCGCTATTGCCCAGGGGCAGCATGACTCCGTTGTACTAGCCTCCTTTCGTGATCCGCGCTGTAAAGCCAGCGAGGAAACAATTCGTCAAAGCTTGGAGGGCCACTACCGCGAGGAACATCTACTCGCACTGCGTCAGTCTCTCTCCTTGTACGACACCTACCATGAGCATGTCGCCGAATGCGATCAGTTTATTGAAGCGACTCTCAAACGGCTTTCACTTGCAACGCCAATGCCGGAAAACTCGCTGCCTGCCGCTCGGCATCGGGATGCCAACCCTAATGCACCGGCATTCGATGTACGCAGTGCTCTATTTCAGGTGCTGGGCATTGACCTAACCCAGATTCATGGTCTTGGACCCTACTTGGTACTCAAGCTAATTAGCGAGTGTGGCACCGATATGAGTCGCTGGCCCACGGTCAAGCACTTTACCTCTTGGCTAGCGTTGTCACCGGGAAGCAAGATTTCTGGTGGCAAAGTGCTATCGTCAAGAACCCGACGAACCAAGAATCGAGCAGCTGCCTTGCTGCGTCTGGCGGCTACCACGATTGGGCGCTCTCAAACAGGCCTTGGTGCTTTTTTACCGCCGATTGGCGAGTCGCCTAGGCAAGGCCAAAGCTGTCACTGCGACAGCAAGGAAAATTGCCGTTTTATTCTACAACGTCCTGCGCTACGGCTGGGTTTATCAAGACCCTGGTGCTGACTACTATGAGGAACGCTACCATCAACGTATTGTTCGCAACTTACAACGCCGTGCGCAATCATTAGGCTTTGAATTGTCCCCAATATCAGACCCCGGTCAACGGGTTTCTTAGGAAGGCTACCGCTCTCTTGATGTCGGACTCCCTGAACACTTCTCGCTAATCGAGAAACTCAAGACGAGCTACCCGGTAAAAAAGCTGTGTGACGTGTTTGGCGTGCATCGCAGCAGCTTTAAATACTGGAGACAACGTTCAAAAAGACCTGTGTGTGCCACGAAGACTAAGGAAATAGCCAAGGTCAGAGAGCTATTTCGCGAGAGCGAAGGCTCTGCTGGGGCGCGCAGCATCGCAGAGATGGCGACAAGTCAGGATGTGCCGTTAAGTCGCTATCGCGCTGGCCGCCTGATGGAAAAGCTTGGCCTAATTAGCTGCCAAGTGCCTGGGCACACCTTCAAGAAAACAGGTGATGAACATGTTGAGGTACCGAACCACTTAGCGCGTCAGTTTAACGTTGAGGCGCCCAACCGCGTTTGGTGTGGCGACGTCACATATATCTGGACTGGCAAACGCTGGGCTTATCTAGCCGTTGTCATGGACTTATTTGCTAGGAAAACGATTGGCTGGTCGATGTCGTTGTCGCCCGATAGCGAACTCACCAGCAGCGCATTGAAAATGGCTTATGAGAGCCGTGGGCGGCCAAAGGGGTTATGTTCCACAGCGACCAGGGCAGTCATTATACGAGCCGCAAGTTCCGTCAGACACTCTGGAAATGCCAGGTAAAACAAAGCCTAAGCCGACGTGGTAATTGCTGGGATAATGCGCCAATGGAGCGTTTCTTCAGGAGCTTAAAGGTTGAATGGGTGCCAACGTATGGCTATCGCTCATTCTTGCAGGGACAGCATCATATCGTGAACTATTTAATCGGTATTACAGCCAGCTTAGGCCTCACCAGCATAACAGTGGTATGAGTCCGAACCAGGCAGAGGAAAAGTACTGGGTTAACTATAAAGCGGTGGCCAGTTTTACTTGACCACTACAAGCCCCTCTCTGGCAACTAAATCGTCAGAATGGTTTTTTCACGATTTACAATCCCAAACGAGCTTGGGAAGAGCGCTTAGCGGCACCCATCTATGAATTTGACGCCTACCTTGAAAGCTCGCCGGATACCCAAGGTAGCCCTACCTATTCGCTGATGCTTTATCACCCTGAAACGGGTCTACGCCAGAAACTGGATGCCCAGTTCCCGCCTACCAATATGCCCGGCGAGCTGGTGGCCGCGTGGCAGTTTATCCAACGCTATATGGATGTTTCTCAGCCGCTACCGGATGTACCTGCTTTGGAAATTCATCGCCATAAAGACCCCACCACCGCTGCCGCAGACAAACGCAAAGGCCGCAATCCGCGCTATTGGCGGGATATGAGCGAATCCGAGGTAGAGAAAATCCAGGAAGAGAAGTATCAAAAGAATATTCGTCTGCGTTAACGCCGATGGGCACAGCAGTAAGTAATTCAATCAAAACAGCCATTAGGGCAGCCGCTATCAAGCGCGACCTCCACGAACTCGCCCCCGGCCTGCGTTTCACCCCTGACCGATCACGATACAGACAGCCTCAACAGCGACTGGCAGGCCATTGGAGAACTACGCTTTGAAGACCAAGCGAGTTACGCTTTATCAAACAGGCACCGAAAAGGCCAAAGAGGCAGGCTACATACTGGATGGCGGGCGCTATTACGGCGCCTGGGAAGAAGAAATAGAGAAAGCGCTGGAAACTTATCGTCAATGCCGAGAGAAATTTATCCGCGAGAAGGTTTCCGTCGACAACCCCGGTGAGTTCCTTTCCGTGAGTGAGGCGCTAACCGAATATCAAGCTTTCTTAGAAGATTGCGAATCCATGACGCCCAAGGACTCATCCCGTTGCGAGGTGATTGGGGAGTACTTCCAGGCGTCAGCAGAGCAATTAGACGCAGATGTCTCTGCATACCAAATGAGCATTCTCACCCTAGCAACCCTTGGCGTCGCAACGCCTGAGTGGGCTTTGGCCGATGTGACGACGACCAGTATGCAGGGGCGGCTTGAACCGGGTGTCAACGGTTTCGATTACTACAACCGTACGCTTAAACAAGCGGTTGAGATTTTCAAAGATGTTGAGGATGAACTATCCGAATGGGCCACGGCCCGTAGAACTCAGCTTCCGGTGCATTTATTCGAGGAAGAGCGGACAGAGTTTCAACGCCTAACCAACCAACTAGATGCGCTTTACGAGGCCGCCGAGTACCAGGTAGCACGCATGGTTCCCCAGCGAGTACTTTACTGGCAGGCAGATATAGAAGACCAGCGGCATGCGCTTGGCTACGAACGCCAATCCATTGATGTATTGGTGCGCAATGACTTTCCGCTAAGGGAGTTTAGCTCCCCAATGGGGCAGCGCTCTCAGCCATGTCAGCTTGCGGCACTTAATGCGCGACATGCCTGATGCCGAACGAGCCACTTTAGAAAGGCACCTAGAGCAAGATGGCGTTCTGCCTGCCACGTTGTGGCAAGCCAACGAAACGGCCCTTTCCAGTTGGCTTGCCCAGCGAGGCTGCGAACGCATTTTGCGACACACCGAATGGTTTGAAGAGCCACTAGGGTTCTTCCTACCCGACCAACTGTATGCCACCCTTTCGGCGCGGGGCCATATCGTCGAATCGTTGCAGGATGAGGGGGCCAAAACTAGCTGGAAAGACACCCTCGAAAGAATCATTTTCACCGGCCCCAGCCGAGAAAAACTACGCCTGTTTGATGCCAGCGCCCAGGCGCAAATGCTCCGCTTGGTGGGCATGCCGCATACTGAGTTAAATGAGGCATTAGGGGTTCACTTTGAAGAGCCCGTCACACTCATCGAGCGCAATGCCACGTTAGAAGTATTTGAGCTAGAGGAGACGAAGACAACCTCTGGGGTGAATGCCGCTAGCAGCGCGAAGCAAAACAGTGAAGTAGGCACGCAGCGAAATATGGGTGGCCCTCACGATCAGAGTTGGCAAAGCACCCGCGATCCTAATGCTAGAGGAACGAAGGTCAGTGGGGCGTTAATCAGCAGCTCTCCATCAAAGGCACGTACAACCTGGCACGGGGTGAAATCAGCTTGGGGACGTTTAACTTACCCGAAGAAGCCGACGCCCAGCCCTATTATGCCGTCTTACAAGAAAACGACGGCGAACGACGCAACTTAGGTCGTTATTCATTACAGGTAACCGCTGTCGCTAAAGGGTTTGCGGGTGCCTCTCTTGCGCTGACTGCTCAAACGGGGCTGAGCTTTGACAATAAAGGCGTCAAAATAACCGGGACAGAGTGGGCCAAGCGGGAAGCTGAAGCCGGCGCACTGAAGGCATTTGCCGGTGCTACGCTGGGGGTTCAGACTGCCTGCTCGTTACGCTGGAAGCCGCCCATGGATATTACCCGCCAGCTACCTCAGCTGGCCGACCAGGATTGGCTCACCCTCAGCACCCAGCGAAACGACCTGGAGGCCTGGCGCTCACTGGGCAAAGCCGTATTGGGGCTGGAAGCCAACGGCGGTATTGGTGGCGAATTGGGTATGCGGTTGGGCCTTCATCAAGGCAAGTTTGTTGCTTATGTTCGCGCCAAACTGGTTGCCGGGCTAGGCGTTGGCGGACAAATAGCGATTGAATTAGACCCGCGGCAGCTTAATCTCTGGATGATGATGCTGAGCCAGGCTCTTCGCGACAATGACTACGGATTTGTTGATTGGGTCGATGCCGATGCCTTTGAAGGCTTTAGCCACCTCTCCTATCTGGCCACCACCACCCTGCTGGATGTTAGCCTACTGGCCGCCCGAGGCATCGACGGTATTCAGCGCCTTTACGAGCTAATGACCCAGAGCAACCGAGCGGTGATGGTGGCTTATGTCATTGTTAATCGTACAGGTACGGATAGAAAGAAACTGGCCTCATGGTTACAACACCTTCCACCTGAAGCACTGGGGCCGCTACTGAATACACTGACCACCGCTCCCGGTTGGTTTTTCACTACCGTCGACATCGAAGGAGATAAAATTGATAGAGGGCGGGCAATCGATCCCTGAATTCATAGAATAACTGCAGCACTTTGGATCATACGGTAGAGGCAGGAGGGCCAGCAGCGGTACCCTCTCCGCCTTACCGACCAAAGTGAAGCAGAGTATGGGATACCGACAACTGACCCAGGCACAACGATATCAAATTTTTGCCCATAGGGATGTAGGATTGAGCCAACGTCAGATTGCTCAACAGCTTGGCATTCACAGCAGTACCGTGAGCCGTGAGCTGAGACGTAATTCGGGGGCCAAGGGATATGAACCCGCACAAGCGCAGCGTTACAGCGATCAGAGACGCCGCTCTGCCTGGAAGTGGACAAAGCGACTCCCTAGCCTGATCAATGCTGTAGCTGACAGGCTTAGGGAAGAATGGAGTCCAGAGCAGATTAGCGGTTTTATGGCGCCGTTGACGGGGATAGAGGTGAGTCATCAATGGGTCTATTCGTTGATCTGGGACGATAAGGACAAGGGTGGCGATTTGTGGCGACATCTCCGCCAGCCCAAGCGTCGCAGTAAACATCGTGCCCATGCCAAAAGTGCAGGACTCGGCAAGATTCCTAAGCGTGTGGGGATAGAGCATCGGCCGCCTGCTATCGAAAAACGCCTCACCATCGGTCACTGGGAAGGCGACACGGTGCTTTATGGGCATAAGCAAGCGGGGATAGTGACGTTGGTAGAGCGGCGAAGTGGCTACTTATTGGCGGCACGTCTGCCAAAGGTAACGGCAGAACTAACGCAGAGAGCCATGGTTCGTTTACTTAAGCCTCGTCGGGGCGCGGTGAAGACGATCACGCTAGACAATGGCTCGGAGTTTGCAGACCACGAGACGGTCGCAAAAGCGGTTAGCGCCTCCGTGTATTTCTGTGATCCTTACTGCTCAGGCCAGCGTGGGACAAACGAGAACACCAACGGCCTGATCAGGCAGTATTTTCCGAAAGGTACAGACTTTCGGAAGGTGACTAATGCAGAGCTGCGACGCATTGTTCACAAGCTGAACGATAGACCCAGAAAGCGGCTGGGATACCGAACCCCAGCACAGGTGTTCTTAGGAGAATATTCAGGAGCACTAGAAACCGCGGGTGCTGCACTTATTAGTTGAATTCAGGTCTACAGCAAATCGCAATTGCCAACTGTTTGGAGTGGCTGGAACAAGGATACTTGGACAATCGCTACAGCCGAGAGGCCGCTGAGCATCTGTTCGAGCGCGCCGTGGCAAGAATGTCCCAAACAGGTCAGTTTGATAGTTATTCTTCCTGGGTGGAGGCCTACTGCCATAATCGCGAAGAGTTGGATGAGTTTATGCAGCGAAATGGTAGTGATGATCCACTTGCTTTAGAAGCAAAAGACAAATACGACCAAATATCTCGTCGATTAGGGACGGATATTGAGGAATATCGTGAGACTTCTTCCACGAGTCGTGGCACACGGGTTCGATATCGTGAAAATTAAAAAGGTACTGTTCGTCATGTTATTTAAAAAGTGTGCTTGCTGCGCTATTAATATGGTCACTTAATAGCTGGGCGCTACCCGCCGATATCCAGGCCGCCAAAGATGAAGGCATGCGCCTGTATGGCCTTGGGATATCGGTAGAGACCATTCCTTATTTGGAACCCGCAGCAGAAGCAGGTGATGTGGAAGCAATGTACTACCTGGCTGAAGTACATCGCTTGCGTCATATGGGCTTAACGACTGAAGCCATGGAGTGGTATTTGAAGGCAGCCGAACAAGGCGACCCTTACGCTATGTTGCGACTATTTCAAGGCGGTGCATGTATTGGGGCGAGTGCCCTGAGGGCAGTGACGATTGGCGCGAAGCCGCCTTGGACATCACTCTGCCCAAAGCCGAAGCGGGTGACCCGGAGGCGATGTTGGCCATGTACTACATCTACGCCAATCTCGATGCCTCCCGGTTGACCTCTGTTTACAATTTCCTGGGCATTCCCACCCGGGCAAGCAAATGGCTAAAGCGAGCTGCCGAAGCGGGGCTTCCCGAAGCCCAAACCAGATGGGGGCGCCATATTATGAACGGACGAGGCTGGTATTTTACGAAAAGCCGACGCCTGGACGCCGCCGAAAGCTGGTTTAGCCGTGCGGCAGAGCAGGGTTATGTGCCGGCCATGGAGCAAATGGAGCGTGTCAATAGAGAGCAACAAGACTTCGAAACTAGCTGGCAGTGGATGGTGCAAGCATCAGATAACGGAAGTTATAAGTGATCATGCATAAATTATCGCGTATAAAGAACAAAGATCCATCAGAGTAAAACACGGAACCATGTCTCGGCGCTTACGTTTTGTTTCTTTAACACCTGACCAGCAACGTATCTTAAATGAAGCCTACCAGTACGGCGAAAAGAGAGCGCTACGTCGTCGGGCTCACGCCATTCTGCTCAACCACAAGGGCCATACAATTAACCAGATTCGCGATATTATCGGGGTCAGGCGCGATACCGTATCGACTTGGTTATCTCAATGGGAAGCAGAGGGTATTGAAGGGCTTCAAGACAAGCCTCGCGAAGGACGCCCCCACCTTCTCAGCGAGAGTGATCTTGCTGTATTAGAGCAACTGGTTGAAAAATACCCCCATCAATTGCCTGTCCTCCATGCCAAGTTTCAGGAGCAGACAGGCAACGTCGTCAGCCAGGACACGTTGCGGCGCGCGTTAAAAAAAAGGCTATAGCTGTAAGCGGATACGCCGCTCATTGAGGGCACAGCGTGACGAGGCAGATTTCCGCCATACGCAAGAGATGATCAATGTATTGAAGGAGTGGGAAGATGAGGGTGAGTGCGATCTCTATTTCTTTGATGAAGCCGGTTTCTCGCAATCATCGTCACTTCCTTATGCATGGAGCCCGATAGGCAAGCCCTGGGAAGTCACGGCCTACCCACACAGCAAACGGTTGAATGTACTGGGCTTTCTCACCAGAAAAGATGAGTTTTTTCACCACATGACCACCGAGTCAGTGACCACTGAGATCGTTATAGAAGCCTTTGATCAGTTTGCAGCACATAAAGACCCTGACGCATTCGCCGTCGTGATACTGGATAATGCCAGAATGCACCGTTCCAAGGCATTCCAGCGCAAACTTATTGATTGGATGGCACATCGCATTCATCTGGTCTATTTGTCGCCGTATTCGCCGGAGCTGAACCTGATCGAAATCCTTTGGCGCGAAATCAAATACCGGTGGTTACCGTTAACAGCCTACAGTTCGTTCGATAAGCTTTGTGAAGCGGTCAAAAGAGTGTGCAATGGTTACGGCACTAATTACTCTATAACTTATGCATAGCCACTTAGTAACCGTTTTGGTTTAGGCTGGTGTTACCTTGATCCGTCCTACCCCCCGATCAACGTTGTATCAATGAAGAAGATCCCATTAAAGGCTGGGCAATACTTTATGCCCTATCACATGAGCTGGATGGCGATAATGCTCCAAGCAGCCTTATGAGTCGAAACCAAGATAAGTTGGATGAAAGTGAACGCCAGGAGGCTGAGGCGTTAGCAGAAGCAGAATGGATAGGCCGTCAGCCACCTATCTCTAAATTTCCACACCGCTTTGGTTTCTGAGTAGAGATATGGCAAAAGCAACGCGTCTACTATTCGTATTCTGGCTATCGCTAATGTGGTCAATTAATAGCTGGGCGTTACCCGCTGATATCCAGGCCGCCAAAGATGAAGGCATGCGCTTATGGGGCATTTCGGAATGGATAGAAATGCAGCCCTACTTGGAGCAATCCGCTACAGCCGTTGATGTGAAATCGATGTACTACCTGGGTGAAGCCACGCGGTTGTTAAGTCGAGGGTTAACCACTGAAGCTATGGAGTAATATTAATGCTTTCCAAACAGGTTCCCCTGCGAAACTCCTCTTCTGTTTCAAGGTTTTTCCTGTATCACGGGCAATAGACATCTAGAGAACATCGATGATTGGCGTAACTAAAAGCAAATCACTTATGCCTATTCCGGCATTAGAAATGGTATAACGTGACCTCATTCAGACCTGAGGGAGTTGAGGATTTGCTGTGCCGTCATGCCCCCTTTAGCAACCTCGTTTTGAGCATTTTACTCAACAGAAGACAAATAGCAGGTAATCATGAATAACAGTCAAGGGAATATGATAGTTGAACTAATACGCGCTTATTATTTCACGAAACGCGAACGCCCGAATATCGAGCAAGCCAATTTGACCAACGACCTGGTTGCTATTGTCGAGAGCGCTCGCTACCAAAGTGTCCAGTTACAATTTAACATAACGGTGCAGCCATGGTCATATTCACCATTGCTGCTATTTGTTTTGGATTAAGCTTCAAGCTTGGAGAAGATCACCCTTATGCTGCTATTACTTTTCTAACAAGTGTTATTTCGATATTTATAGGTCTCGGGTTAATTTTATTAGCAGGTTTAATCGGGCATTTCCGCCACTGTCTTTTTGTAAAGGATTGCGATATCGACAGCGGCTTTACCCCTTATCTTGGTGATACAGGCGAATTACTGCAGCGACTCAAACTTGATGTATCGGATTTCTCGCGAACGAGCAAGAAGAATGGTCAACTGTCTTACTGCAAGCAAGGCAAGAGCGAGGTTGGCAGCTTCGATTACCACATCTATCGCTTCAATTGGTTCACGGGCAGCGAGGATAACCGTCAATACTTCGCTCGCAACGGTGTCTGGTGCAACCTATTCACTCATGGGCCACTGGATATTTGGAATGCCCGGGAGAGCAAGAATTGGCAACACCCCATGGAGTATGCCGTTTCGCCAGGGTTCGAACGCCAACTAACAATACGTGAGGGGGGATAACATGGCGCTGGCACGCTTTCTTAAACCCCGTGTCATGGAAGTGCTGGTGGAGATGGCCAAGCAGTACCAAGACATGAATGTACAAGTGACTGCCGACCACGATCTGTTCATTACCTGGACAAGGACCGGATCCGTTTGATTTAGCACTGGAGAATACGAGGGAGTCCAACCAAGTTACTGGTCAAAATGGACACGGCACGCACAGAGTTAACACCGATTTCAGTCATACTGTTGAATTCAGGGGAGAAAACCCGACTGCCTGGTCACCTGAGATGTATGACCAAATAATATCAAAATTGAAAGCCACCCAAATTAACAAGGGACCTGAAGCCCTGCTTGCGGGCATCGCTGAAATTCGCCGTTATCTCGACGACAACTTCAGTGGCCACCACACCCAAAATGTGAATAGAGCAGATGTCGCTGCAACAACTACTGGCCAATAAGGCTGACCTTAATTTCTTAGGAGCATTTAAGTGGAAATAATC
Organism: Vreelandella olivaria; assembly: GCA_004295565.1. Lineage (GTDB taxonomy): Bacteria > Pseudomonadota > Gammaproteobacteria > Pseudomonadales > Halomonadaceae > Vreelandella > Vreelandella olivaria. The sequence goes on from AP019416.1 coordinate 3,320,593, forward strand.
ATTGTCATCGCGGTCGCGTTACTCTTCGGCGCTATCATAAGTTACAACCGCATTATGTATGCCTTCAATCGCGTCGAGCAAGGGTGGGCAGGTGTTCTGGTTCAAGAGCGCCAGATCCTCCGCACCCTGCCCGCTTTACTTGAACAGGTCAAAGACTACCAAGAGTACGAGCAAGATACTCAGGAGCGCTTGACTCGCATTCGCGAGAATCTTGACGGACTCTTCAATCGGAGTGTACCGAATGAAATTGATAGTGTTGCACTTAAGGATGCACAACGCGAAGGAGCGGAGTTGATTCGTGGGCTGCGTTTTACCGTGGAGAACTATCCCGAGCTCCAAGCCAGCGAAGTCGTTCGCGGCTATATGCGCGAACTCTCTGAACTAGAAGATAATCTAGCAGCAGCTTTGCGTATCTTTAACGCTCAAGTAGCCTCTTTCAATTCGCGAATAGACACCTTTCCAAACAATATGGTCAATACCATTGCCCCGCGTAAACAACGCATTCAGGTATTTTTGATACCGAGGCTTCCGCTTCCTTTGAGTACCGCCCCAACCTTTAAAAAGGGCTGCAACAGGCATGGTACGAACCACTTCAGCCCCCACCTATCTAGCCAGCATGGATAAATGGCCAGTAATATTGTTAAAGTCGGATCATTAATCCGCCAAAATTAGATGTATCCGGCTCGAACCTCTCGCCTGCTCTGCTGAATCTAACGGCAGAGCTTCTTATCCTTTAATGCCCTTCCCTGGCCAACCACGCTTTCAAAAAAGCAATTTCACTCTCCTGCGCAGCAATAATTTCCTCGGCCAGTTGGCGAATTTCCCCATCTTCGCCGTGCTCCAGCACTACTTCCGCCATGGCAATTGCACCCTCGTGATGAGGAATCATCCCTTGTGCGAAATCCACATCCGGGTTTCCAGTAAACGCCATTGCCATATCTTCATGCATACGATCACTGGCAGCTTGGTAGGCGGCGACGGCAGGATTATTACCGTGCGAGTCAGCAGCGGCACTGTGCTCACCGTGGCTACCAAGAGGGTCATTTTCCTGGGCAATGACAGACGGCGCTACCAACACGCCAGCCACCACACACATACCTGTAGCCCTTTTCAATGCGAGAAGCGGCCGGAAAATAGGCGCTTGGCTGTTGATATCGAAAAAGACATGACACGTTCCTATAGTGAGTATTGGTAATTAAAGTTTAAAACCTACAGGTAGCCCACAGGTCAAGGCGGCCTAAGTGGGTTACCCTAAGAGGATCATCGACCTATTGCATTGGAGAGCCCATGGACTGGAACCCAGCTTATAGCTGGCTAGTACTCGCCTTGTTGCTGAGTTTGGCAGAGCTAACTTCTGGCGCGATGGTACTGCTTGCGCTTGGCATTGCCGCGGCCCTAACCGCTACAGTCACCGCCTTGGGCCTTTCACTCCCCTGGCAGCTGCTTAGTATGGCTATCTTTACCGGCGTTTTAATGCCGATTTGCATTATGGTCATTCGCCCGCGTTTTCTCACCCCGCGGTGTTGCCTATGGCACCACCGGCACTGGCGTAGAGAAAGGCAATCGCTATACCACTCTACGCCGCGATTTTGATGATGCCACCGGCATTAAAGTCAACGGCGACTTCTACCGTTTGCGGGTGCTTGATAGCGGTGAAACCGAGCTACCTGCCGGCACACCGGTCGTATTTAGACGTTTTGAAGGAACCACTGCGCTGGTCACGCTACATCAGCCTGCTGACATCACCCCGCAAGATGACAATTCCCAACGCAAGGAGCCTTAACCATGGATCTACCTATAAGCCCAGGTTTATTGATAAGCCTTATTATCGTCGTGATCGCGGTACTGATCATTTCAAAAGGTCTGATTATTATTCGTCAATCGGAAGTGATGGTGGTTGAGCGCCTTGGTTCGTTCCACCGCGTGTTAGAAAGCGGTATTAACATCATTATTCCGTTTATTGAGCAGCCTCGCGCAATCACCATGCTGCGTTATCGCAAAATGGGCGAGGAGTACACCGCCATTACCTCCGATGAAACCCGTATTGACCGCCGCGAGACGGTGATGGATTTTCCCGGTCAGCCGGTGGTCACCACCGACAACGTCACCGTGCGTATCAACGGTGCGCTCTACTACCAAATCATCGACCCCAAGCGGGCCGTTTATGAAGTGGAAAATATGAGCCAAGCCGTCGAAGTACTGGCCAAAACCACGCTGCGTTCAGTGGTCGGCAAGATGGAGCTGGATAAACTGTTTGAGTCCCGCGCGGAAGTGAATAACGAGATCCAGGCGGCTATGGAAGAGCCTGCCTCCAAGTGGGGTGTCAAAATCTCCCGGGTCGAAGTGCAGGATATTGCCATGCCGGAAGAGGTGGAGACTGCCATGCGCCTGCAAATGGCCGCCGAGCGTAAGCGCCGCGCCACCGTGACTGAAGCCGAGGGGGAAAAATCAGCGGCGATCGCCATGGCCCAGGGGCAACGCGAATCCTCTATCCTTAACGCTCAGGGTGACAAAGAGTCGGCTATCCTGCGTGCCCAGGGTGAGCAGGAGTCCATCAAACTGGTTCTCAGTGCTATTGGTGATAGCGAAGAGAACAAACGTACCGTCGTGGGCTACTTGCTGGGGCAGAGTTATATCAAGGTGCTACCCAATATGGCAAAAGATGGCGAACGAGTATTTGTGCCCTATGAGTCCTCTGCCCTGCTTGGCTCTATGGGTATGTTCCGTGAAATGGCTGGGTCACCGGAGGACACCGTGGCTAACCACCTGAAGAGAGGCAACGGCAGCGATAACAACCTTCGCAGTGGCATCGTCGGTGGCGCAGCAGGGGCAATTAACGTTGTAGCGATTAATAATGAGTGCTTGACCGTTTAAAAAGTACTATTTCAATACGAGAGTGCTTAGTGCTATTTATAGTGGCGGTGCAAAGCACGATTTGGCTGGATCGAAGGAGATCCAGCTATACCGTTTTAACCTTTGAGCGCTATAGAGTGCTGGAGGTGTCACCATTACCTAACACCGTAAACTGACGCCAAAAATAAGTGCTTGCTTTTGCGCTCACCACCTCATCGGTAGAACCCGGTTCAAGCACTGGCCAGTAGAAGTATCATAACCAAGAGGTGAGTACGACCATCATGCTGCCACGTTGGCTTGCCATACGTCACTATGCTCAGCTACTTCTCCTCCTGGTCATCCTGGTGATGCTTCCGTGTGGTCTTCAGGCTGCTGCTCTGCCACAACCACTGCAAAGCTGGGAGTATCGCTGGGGCGACTCTCCTTTGATGACAATAACCGTCCTCAGTGGTTGCAAAGCGACTCAACCGAGTGGCAGTCGATCGACTCCCCATCTAACCCACCGGGTCGCGATGGGCACGAACACCTCTGGCTCCGCACAACGCTTCCCGCGGGTGACTGGAGCGACCCAGTCCTCTTTATCACTAGCATCAATTTGATTGGGCAAGTGTATCTAGGCGACGAACTCATCTATCAATATGGTGAGTTTGACGATCAGGGCAAAGGCGAATTTGCCGGCTGGCCCTGGCACATGATCGACCTCCCAGACGATGTCGCCGGTCAAACGCTCACCTTTCGCTTCTACTCTTACTACACCAGTATTGGTTTATGGGGCCAAGTACAGGTAATGGAACGCATTGACGTTCTCAAGCAGGTTATCCATGACTCCGCTCAGGATCTCGGCGTCAGTGCGTTGGTCTTGGTGCTTGCTATCCTGGCCACTATTTTCGCGTTGATAGGCCCTGAACGCCGCGGCTTTGGGTCTATTGCGTTATTTGCCTACGCCTCAGGGCTAATGCTGCTGGCTGAGACGCCTGCTCGTCAATTCATTGCCGATGGGCCACTGGCCTGGGACACCCTCCGCGCCGGCAGCTACTACACTTTGCCGGTGGCACTAGAATGCTGCTCAGCCACTGGCTGGAAGGCGCCGCTAGGCGCTGGATAACACGCCTGTGGATTATCCATTTGGCGTATCTCATTCTTGCGATTGGCTTGGTTCAACTGGGGTGGTGAGCCTTTCACTCACCTTCCCCGTCTTTTGATGTCATGCTGGCGATAACGCTCCCCATCATGTTGGCGCTCGCGCTCATGCGCTTTCAGCGGCTCACTCTGGAACAACGCCTTCTGGTAGTGAGTTTTACTTTTTTTGCCCCGCTGCTGTTGGCTGACATGGTGGTCGCCCATGGTTTTGTGGACTGGCGCAGTGTGCCCTTGAGCTACGGCTCATTGGCTTTTTTCTTTAGCTAACGCGGCTATTTTTCTGTGGCACTACCGACATACACAGCAACAGCTTGCGATGGCCAACGAGACCCTAGAGCAGCAGGTTGCAGCGCGAACCGCCGACCTTGACCGGTTAGTGCAAGAACTGGAAGGGCTCTCACGCAAGGATCCGCTAACAGGCCTGCATAACCGCCGTCATTTCGATATGGCATTCGAACACCAGTGCCAGCGAGTAAAGCAGCATGCCAGTCATCTTTCCGTGCTGATGATGGATGTGGATCACTTCAAGCGAATCAATGACGATTTTCGGTCATGACGCAGGCGATGCCGTGCTGGTGGAAATTGCCCTGATGTTGCGACATCACCTAAGAGATCTGGACGTAATCTGTCGTTTTGGAGGGGAAGAGTTTATTGCCTTGCTACCCGCAACCTCTCGAGTTGCTGCCGAATCTCGCGCCAAGGCGCTGTTAACCTCTATTGCTCAACAGACATTTGCCCATCAAGGCACTCCACTGCGTAGAATCACCCTCTCCTGCGGTGTGGCAACCTACCCTGATCACACCCAAGACCCTAAGAAATTACTACGCCTGGCCGATGAAGCGCTCTATCAGAAAGCCAAGCACAGCGGCCGTAACCGCTGTGTCGTTTGGGAAGAGACCCTCGAGGAGCAGGGATTTATGCTCGGTAGGCAGCAGCCTCAGTAATCGCCCATGCGATTGGCTGATTAAGCAGAACCCGCGGCCAGAAAATGATCGATAAACACCGCATAATCCTGCTCTGTGCAGTCAGCGTAAGCCACTGCCAGTGTCGACACCACCTCAACAAACAGCTCTTCACGCCCTTTTAATCGCTGGCCAACGGCCTTGGCAAAGCGTGTTGCGTCCCCCTGGTTAAGCGCCTGGGCACCGCGCAGATGTTCACGGGCGAGAATTTCTCCCCACTGCTGAGCCAGTTTTCGATATGACTTACCGCCTGAAAGTTTATGGGTCGGAAAGTCTTTCTTGAACGGCGAGCGCTCACGTACCGAAAATACCTTTCCGTTCATGGTTAGCCAGCCGAGGTAAGCGTCCGGGTGCTCGGCAATGGCGTGGAAGGCAGCTGCATGGCGGATGGCCTCGTTAGGAAACAATTTACGCCACGCCTGCTGCTGGTGTTTATCCATTAAACGAAATGCTTCTGGCGGCACCTGCTCTTTGACATCCAAGATGATGTCATCGTGCTCGTGCTCAACGCCGCCCTCAATCAAGACGTAATAACGTTCCACGCCCAACGAACCGGTGCCTGCATCCAAACGCCGTGCCGTATCCTTGACGCGAAAATGGTGGGGTCACTCTCTTTAACCGCATGTTGCAGCGTTTGTTGGTACTCCTGCTCAATTAGGCGGCGCAACTGGCTGGCCACATCCGCCGGCAGGTTAGCCAGTTTGCCAGGCCGCTCGGCAAACTGGCGCCCTTTCTGCTCATCCAGAGTCGTCCACTTTTCGAGCATGCGCGCACGGCTCTGCTTATCGGCAACTTTGCTCATAAAGGGCTTTAGCGTGCCTTTGGCGCTATCAAGGGTCACGGCTTGAACAGGTTTGCCGTCAACATGATTCGCCAGGGTTTGGTAATAGCCCTTTATTAACTTTTTTAAGCGCTTTATCAATCGCTTTTGGATCCAGCTCAGCATTTTCACGAGCATCTAATACGACGCTGATAGCCAACCGCCACAGGTCATATTGGTAGTCGCCAATCAGCGCATCATCGAAGTCATCCATGCCGTAGCGCACTTGATCATCATGATGACCATAAGCGCCAAAATTATAGCCGTGGGCGTCGCCCTGCAACCAGGTTTGGGTCTCCGGCCAGCCGCCAAACAGGGCAAAACGCCAATCGTGCCATACATCATTCCAGTACAGATGATTACTGCCGCGGAAAAAGCGATAGGGCGACGCAGCCATTTTGGCGTACTTGGCTTGGCGAGTGGCCGTTGGCAAGGTGTTATTTGCCTGTTGGGTTGCCTCAATCACCCGCTGAGGGCGGTTATGTCCAGTCAATGCATGGCTCATTACGTTGCCTTTGTTGGTGCAAGTTTCATTAGAAGCGCTGGTACCTATAAGCACTTTGCTACAAAGGTAGTCGATAACCATGAATAGATTAAGTCAGCACTCACCCCGCAGCCCTACATCCCCGCTGGGTAAAACCTCTTGGAGCGGCAATTCTGAAGAAGCGCTCCACCACCTCAGCGTGGGTAGCAGGCGTCATCAAAGAGACGGCGACAAATACCGGCAGATTGAGCATCAGCCCCCAGAAGCCCGCGTGAATACCCAGTGGGTGTGGCCAAAGGACAGTAAATGCCGTGGTGATCAAAAAACCTACCACGATGCCCGCCATGACACCCAAGCGAGAAGCCCGCGGCCAAAAGAACATGCCGATAAAGGCAGGCAACACCTGGGAGGCAAACCCCAGCCCCACCAACAGAATCATCACCAAACTGCCGGGCTCGGCAATTGCCAGCGGCGCGACCACGAAGAACATAATGGGCAGAATCAGCAGCCGGGCGAGCTTTCCGGTAACGCCATCAGAGAGCTTTAGCAACGGCTGAAGAACATCTTTGCTCAGCGACAGCGATACCGAATGAATAAATGGCTCGCTGGAAGACATTGAGGCCGCCAGGGTACCCGCACCTAGCAATCCCACTAATACTACCGGCAAGTGCTGCATGGCATACTCAAGTACCACAGTGTCTGCTCGGGCCAGGTCAGGCAGCGAAAAGATCCCGATAAAGCCGACAACCACCATAGGCAGAATAACCACGTAATACGTAGGCAGCCACGTCGCGCTACGACGGATAGTGCGTGCCGAGGCCGCACTCATCCACTGCGTCCACACCGGCGGCATAAATGAGAACATGGAAACGATGATCGAGGTCGTCCAGAAGCTAAAGCTCATATCGCCGCCTGCGCCTGGCAGGGTGAGAAACTCACTATGCTCGGCCTGAATGCGCTCGAATACCCCAGCGAAACTTAATCCCCCGGTGGCGCTATGCATGGCCCAAAGGCCAACGGCCCAAGCCACCATCAGCATCAACACGCCCTGAAAGGCATTGGTGCGACCAATCGCCCGCTGACCACTGGCGTAGAGGTAGACGGCTATGCAAGCCAGTACCAGCAAGACACCTAGCCAAATAGGGATCAAACCGCCGCTCATCACAAACAAAATATAGGCTGAGCCAATGGTTTGCAGTACCGCGTAGGCAATAGAGCCAATGGCCATCACGAGCGCCGCCAGCGCACCCAACGCGGGGCTTTGATAGCGGTCTGAAATGGCACTCGCCTGGGTAACGTGCCCAAACTGCTCGCCAAACTGCCACACCTTCGGACCGAAGTACCACGCCACCAACGCCAGGTAAGCAAGATAAATCGCCACATAAAACACCGCGACGCCTTTGGAGTAAGCCCAGCCGGGCGCGCCCATAAAGGTGTAAGCACTTACACTACCGGCGGCGATCAGCAGGTAGAGCGTCACCGGCCCCATGCTTCGGCCCGCCACGCCCCACCTCCAAGCTATTCATGGAGCGCCCTGCCCTGGCGCGTAGGCCAATCACCATGGCGATAGCGACATAGGTCAAGGTAATCAACAGTGGCCAAGGGCTATTCATGGTCGTCTCGCTCCACGATACGGTTGCCGATCAGCATCACCACCACGCAGGCAAAAATTACCAGGTAGCTCCACACCACCATTAGAGGCAGCCCCATTACCAGCGTTGCCCGATTGACCAAGCCGATGACCGGCCACGTTCCCGCCATGACCAACGCCACAAACGCAATTAACAGGCCCCAGCCCGCTCGGGAGGTAGGCAGCACCAACAAACGTTCCATAAGAGTTCCCCTTAGTTTTTAAAGACCGTTTTTAATGACAACTTGTTAAAAGTGATTTTATCGAACAGCCGATTTACCGTCTGGCAGCGCAGGCCAGCGCGCTGGCAAGGCTAAGCGCGCTTCTAATTGCCGCGCAAGCTTCAGCACAAAGTGATCGGCAAAACGTGGGCCAACCAACTGCACGCCAATGGGCATATCTCCACTGCTAAATCCCGCATTGAGCGAGATCGCAGGTTGCTCACCCATATTCCATGGCACGGTATAGGCAATATGCTCAAAGGGCTGGCGCGGATCGTTGGTGGGCGATGGCCACTCGGCCGGAAAGGCAATGTTGGGTGTGGTGGGTGACATCACCGCATCGACCTTATCAAATACGGCTTCGGTGGCGCGTCGCATCGCCATGGTTTGCTGAAAACCTTGCACCGCCTCTACGCCACTTAAGCGCGCGCCACCGTCGGCCCAGGCTAAAATGGCAGGCAGTACCTGCTCACGCTCTTCTGGCGAGAGCTTTAACAGCTCGCTCCACTGTCGGGCTTGCCAGAAGTGATCCAGCCCATCCAGCATTTCGCGGGTCAGCACGGGTGCCAGGGGCACTAGCGTTGCCCCGGCGGCTTCTAACTGCCTGGCAGCCTGCTCAACATGTTGGCGAATCTCGTCCTCCAACGGCAACCCACAGCCCGCCTCCATCATCACGCCAATCCGCAGGCCTTTTATGTCTAGCGCAAGATTCATCCAGTCGATCTCTTCGGGCGGTAAGCGCATCGCGTCGCGGCGATCCGTGCGGGCAAGCGTCGTCATCATAAGCGCGGCATCCTCTACGCTGCGGGTCATGGGCCCGGCACAACGGCCCACATAATACGGATCGATGGGTACCCGGCCTAGCGTAGGCTTAAAACCGACGACCCCGCACCACGCCGCTGGCAGGCGTACCGAGCCACCAATATCGGTACCCACATGCAGCGGCCCAAGTCCAGCCGCCGCCGCAGCGCCCGCCCCGGCGCTTGAACCGCCGGTATTACAGGCTAAGTTCCAGGGGTTGCGGGTTAAGCCATGAAACGACGAAAGGCCAGATGAAAGCATGCCAAAATCGGGGCAGGTGGTTTTTGCCAACAGCAGGGCGTTGTCTTCTGCTAGACGCGCGGCTGGGGGGCATCTTCAGTGGCAGCTGTCTGCTCTCCCAGCCCGGTGCCTACCGGTACCGGCATACCTTTCGTTGCAATCAACTCTTTAAGGGTGACCGGGACACCATCCAAAGCGCCGCTTGGCTCGCCTTTGCCCAGCGTTGGGTGGACGCTTCTGCTGCTTGCATGAAGTTTTCAGGCTGATAGGCATACAGCGCGTTTATGTGCGGCTCCCACCGGGCTACATGCTTAACCAAAGCATCCGCCAACTCATAAGGGGAAAACATTTTAGCGCGGTAGCCATCAATTAATTGGGTGGCGGTGAGTTGGTGTAGTTCAGGCATCGCATTACCTTTTGCTGTTGTTATCAGACTGTCGCTCTCAATAACCTCAGCATGAACCCACATAGCGCACTCTGCTATTTCAATATTGACTGCAGCGTGTCCACTTTTTGTGTGCACTCTACTCTTTCAGAATCTTCTTTCAATATCTTTCAAGATGACGGAGATTGCAGTGTTTGTAGGGCACTTGCCAGCAGCGAAAGGCACGCCTCGGTGGCAAAACTACGCTGGCGATGGCGATAAACGCAGAGATCAATCCGCGCTGCTTCGAGCTCTAAAGGAGATAAGGGAATGCTAGCGAGTTGACCCAATTGGCACTCCCGAGCTACCGCCATCGGTGGCAATACCAGAACACCTGCACCGTTAAGGGCGAGTGCTTTTGAGTTTCCAGTGAGGCGGTCTTGAAAGTGGGGGCCAGAGCAACGCCAGCCTGATGAGCGGCGCGCTCCAGCGCTTGGCGCACACCATAGGATTCATCAGGCAGAATCAGCCGGTGCTCCGCCAAGGTATGCAGACCCACCTCAGAAGCCACCGCCAATGGATGGCCTGGCGCCATCACTGCATGGTGGTGCAACTCAGCGCTGGCAAAAGGCACAATGTCATCATGGCGGGGCATAAAGAACGATAAACCAATATCCGCATCGCCTCGGCGCAGTGCCTCCACCATTTGGCTGGCGCTGGCGATTCCAATATCAAAACTCAAATGAGGATAGCGCTGCCCCATCTTGGCTAACGCTGGGGCTAACAGGCCAGCCACAACGCCTTCCGCCACCTGCAAACTGACCCTGCCAGTTCGCAAGCCCTTCAAATCGGCAATATGTTCCTGAACCCGCTCTAGGTCTCGGAGAGTGCGCTGCGTCTGGGCAGCTAACAACTCCCCGGCCGCCGTTAGGCTAATGCCGTTGGGGCCGCGCTCGATGAGCGGTGCGCCAAGCTGGTGTTCGAGTAAATCGATCTGGCGGCTAATCGCCGTAGGGGCGATATGCAGCTGGGCAGCGGCTTGGCGCAGCGAACGACACCGAGCCACCGTATCGAAATAGCGTAATGCGCGGCCACTGATCATAAGCGCCCCTTAAAGCCTCAGTTGCCGTGACATCACCGTGACGGTTTCGCCTCTGTACTCGAGGCTTTCTACATCTTGCCATCCCAAATGCCGATAAAGGGCCTGCTGGTCGGGGTGTAGAGATAGAAGCGCTCAAAGCCGTTCTCAACGGCTTCTGCTTCAACCCGGCGCACCAACGCTGAGGCAATACCCTGCCCCCGCCATTCAGGCACGACGAATACGGAGGCCAGCCAGGGGGTAAGTTCGCGGCGAATACTCATATCATCAGCAATGAGGCTGGCGGTTCCCACAGGGATTTCGCCTTGCATCGCTACAAAGATTGAAGGCACACCGCCCTGGCCACATTCGGCCTTTAACCATTCAATAGCCTTTTCCAGCGTTAGCCCTGGGTGCAAATGCCCCAGGATTCAAATGTCCAGCCCGCGACTATTTCAGCGTTAGGATCGTCGGCTCTTAGCCGCTGGAGAATGATATCGTATTGCATAAGTGGCGCCTGTCTTATTTAGCACAAGCAAATACAGTAGCGATATATGGGTAGGCTGGCTAGCGCCGCCCCTATCCGCTTAAGAATCAGGGCGGCAACACAACTAAGTCATCAAGCGGTCACAGGCTTGAAGTGCTTAGCCAGTTCATCATCCAACTCATTGGCCCGCTTGGCTGCTGGCCTGCTTTCCATGCGCTCAATGTACTGCTTGAACACCTCGTTGGGCGGGATGTTCTGCTGCATCGTTTCCCACCAGAGATAACTGCTAACCAAGATATCTGCGGCAGTAAACTGATCGCCGCAGATATAAGCGTTTTCAGTGAGTGCTTTTTCAAGCGTATTGATACTGTCTTCCACTTGGCCACAGCCGACAGCCTGTGCGTTGCTGCTGTCGATTTTCCAATCATAAGTCATGGCGCTGGTGGCCATTTCGAACGGGCCCGCCATAAAAAACAGCCAGCGATAGTAAACGCCACGTTCGTGAGATTGCGGGGCGGAGACAGCTTTTATCTGGAAACTGATCTGCCAGGTACGCGCAGATAGCCGCTACTTCCGTCACCACAGTGTTGCCATGTTTAATGGCAGGCACCTTGCCCATGGGGTTGATGGCCAAGTAGTCCTCGGCTTTCATCTCTGAGCCATACTCCATCGCCTTTACCGAGTAGGCTATGCCTACCTCTTCCAGCATCCAGCGCACCACGCGCCCGCGTGACATAGGGTGAGTGTAAAACGTTAGCTCTGACATATCAGGCTCCTTTTTCAGTCAATTTTTCGGTGACATAAGGTACTGCCAAAGTCAGATTAGTGTGTTAATAGGTGATAATCCGTCCTAAATAAAAGCAACAATGCATTTTTCTGTAAGACTTTAACGATGGCTTCAGGAGGGAGGCGCTAATGGCAGGCCCCACAACACGCGTACTTGCGGTGCTTGAGTTGCTGCAGGCTAATGGTCAAATGGGTGGAGCAGAGTTGGCCGAACGCCTGGACGTGGATCGACGCACTATACGGCGTTACATTACGGCGCTGGAAGATATAGGTGTGCCGATAGTGACCGAACAGGGGCGCTACGGTGGCTATCGACTGGTGGCTGGCTTCAAGCTGCCACCGATGATGTTTACCGACGAAGAGACGTTCGCCGTTTCTCTAGGCTTAGTGGCCGCCAGCCAGCTGGGTCTGACGAACGCAGCGCCTGCCATTGCCAGCGTGCAAGCAAAGCTCGAGCGAGTGATGCCTGCGAATTTACAAAGACGGGTGCGCGGTATCAGTGAGACCACGCAGGTGATCTTACCCCGGCGTGAACCCAGCCGGGATGACCGTGCACTTGAGACGCTGACGAAAGCTACTGAAGCCATGCGAACCGTCGGGCTGATCTACCACTCTCCGCAGCACGATCAGATTGAGCGTCGGATCGACCCCTACGGACTGGTTTTCCAACAGGGCCGGTGGTATGCCGTTGGTTTTTGCCATCTGAGGGGCGCCATGCGCTCATTTAGGCTGGATCGTATCAGCGGTGTGCACCTACTCGATGATACCTTCATACGCCCCGCTCACTTCAATGCAGCCGATTTTTTGAGCGAAAGCCTCAGCTCCTGGGGCCCAACTCATGAAGTATCACTGGTGCTACACATCGATCATGCCGTGTCCGCTGACGTTGAGAACCGATTTTTCTGTACAGGCCCGTTTGAGAAGGTTGACGGTGGATTACTGCTCACCACCCGAACCGACAGCTTCGAGTGGTTTTCCTATTGGCTGGCACAGCTCCCGTTTCGATTTACCGTACTCAAGCCAGATGGCCTCAAAGCGGCACTTCGCGAGCACGCCAACCATTTGCTGGCCAGTTGCGAGACAGCTTCAGCATATCCAATCGATACGCCCTGACACTGTCTGCAACTTATGAGAATGAAACGCACTATTCGTCTCGCGCCGGTATAGGGCTTCTTAGCCGCTTAGGTGCTAGTCTGTTGGTCAAATAACGTTAAATAAAGACTCACGAATGCAACCTTCTTTGAGACGCCCACACCGTCTTGCATTGGCAATAATTGCCCCACGCATTTTTGCCTTTTGCCATACCTTCGGGCTAACCGTATGGATCGCCGTTGCAGAAGGCAGCGGCTGGACGCTCATTCTACCTGGGATGTTGCTGCTGCTATGGCCCGGCGTCGCCTATGCGCTTGCAGCACACGCCCAGAACTCCAAGCGTGCCGAGTTCAGAAACCTCCTCTTTGACAGCCTGCTATTTGGTTTTTGGTGCAGCGTACTGGATTTTTACGTTTTAGCGACCATCACCATTGGGCTTGCCTGTTTGATGAATAATTTAGTGGTCGGTGGAGTGCGGAAAATGCTTATTGCCGCCGGACTTTTCATTCTTGCAGCTTTGATTGGAAGCGCCCTAACGGGGTTCACTTTTCGTCCCTATGTAAGCAACCGTTTAGACATCTATCAATGGGCCGGTGCAGTGGTCTATTTTCTAACCATTGGCCGCGTCACCTACAGTCAGAATCGCCAGATTGGCCGCAGCATAGGCGAAACCAGGTTTCAGAACCGAGTCTTTCACGCCTTGCTTGATCTAGGCGCCGTCGCAAACCGCGCGATCAATATCCATACTCTGCTGGTTGACTCCTTAAACCACCTACAGACCCACTTCCCCGACTACGGATTTGCCGTTTTTCTACAAGAACGGCAGCGTCCAGAAGTGACACGCTACGCGGCGGCTGCAGGGCTAAGCCCAGAGGATGAACAACGCCTAAGATGTTTATTCGCAAACGTTCAGGGGCAGGCGAAAACCCGGCCACACTGCCACAAACAGAGGAAGGCGAGAATCTGTATGTCGCGTCGATGGCGGGCCGACTAAGCATGTATGAAGGCTGGCTGATTGTGAAAGCACCCAGTCGGGACGACGGGTTGGAGCAAATACTGTCTCTGTTTGCCGACCAGCTGGCGGCGGCTACCGAGAATAAATTGCTGCATTTGGAACTGAAGAAAACGGCGGAGCGTGACGGACTCACCGGGCTTTATAACCGAGGTTTTTTGGAATCAGCGCTGCAAATGAGCATTCAGGGCAAAGAGCAGACGCCAAATCTGGATTTTGCGGTGCTGATGTTGGATGTCGATAGGCTCAAGGACGTAAACGACCATTATGGGCACGTGGCAGGCGACCAACTAATTGCCTGCGTTGCCCAGTACCTGCAACTTCACTGTAGAGACAGCGACATACTGGCTCGCTACGGTGGCGATGAATTCGTCATTCTGTTCCCCTCTGCCGACCTCACGGCAGCCAGGCGTATGGCCAACTTGATTCAAGAAAATTTGCCTGAACAGCGCTGCACTATCGACACCGCCAGCGGTGAACATGAAGAACTCATGCTTCATGTGAGCATAGGCTGCGCCAGCTCCAGTGAAGTTCCCTCCCAACAGGTGTTTGCGTTGGCAGACGAGCGCATGTACGCAAATAAAACCCAACGCCGTAAGCAATGGGCAGATGGAGTGAGCACAGCAAGCAGGCCCTTCCTATAGAAGCGTGCTCACAACCCACTGCTAAACGGCTGCCCCCACTTATCGCCATGCACCAAGTATCGAGTAGGAAGGGGAGTCGCCTCCCTGTCCTCTCACACCACCGGGCATACGGTTCCGTACCACGGCGGTTCATGAACAACGTTTGAGCACTCTTACCGTATCAAGTATCGAGATCAGGCCCTGATCGTAGAACCATTTCCTCGGCAGGGCTTGATTCATGTGCGAAGCCCCGGCATTCCACCAGGGGCCTCGACCGTTCCACGCCGATTTCCAGGCACGGTGCGCGTCCAGACCTAGGCCTCGGAGTTTCCGCCACCGGGTCGCCGGGCGCTTCCATTGCCGCCAGATCAGACCGCGTAAGCGGCGGCGTATCCATTGATCCAGTGCTTCCAAGGGGCGTTTCACATCAACGAGGCTAAAATAGTTGGCCCATCCTCGTAGGACTGGCCTCAACCCTTCGATTACCCGTTGGATGTTACGCCCCTGCCACGCTTCAGGATCTCACGGACACGCTGCATCATGCGCTTCAGGCTGCTCTTGGCTAGCGTCAGTTTCGACTGCTTGTGCCGAGTGAGACTGTAGCCTAGATAGCCGCGTTTCCATGGCCGATCCACCGCACTTTTGTGGCGATTGACCGTCAGCCGGAGTGAGCTCTCGAGACACTCACTCAAGCTGTCCATGACACGCTTACCTGCTCGCCGACTTTTGACATACACCTGCACATCATCGGCGTAGCGGCAGAAGCGGTGGCCTCGGCGCTCCAACTCCTTGTCCAGGCCGTCCAGCAGGATGTTCCCCAGTAGCGGGCTGAGGGGGCCGCCCTGGGGTGTCCCCTGCCGTCTCGGCGTGGGCAACCCGTGCTGGAACAGGCCCGCCTCCAGATAGCGGCGGATCAGACGCAGCACGCGCTTGTCGTTAACGCGCCGCGCCACCCGTGCCATCAGCAGGTCGTGATTCACGCGGTCGAAGAAAGCCTCCAGGTCAAGGTCGACCACCCAGCGGTGGCCAGCGGTGACGTGGGCCTTCATGGCCGAGACAGCCTGCTTGGCGCTGCGTCTGGGGCGGTAGCCGTAACTCGACTCTGAGAAAGTCGGGTCGAAGATCGGCATGAGCACCTGGGACAGCGCTTGTTGGATTAAGCGGTCAGTGACCGTGGAATGCCCAACTGCCGCGTCCCACCTTTGGGTTTGGGGATGGCGGCGGCGCGGATCGGGCTGGGGTGATACTCGTCGGCTAATAGCCGCTCGCGCAGCGTTAACCAGTGCTGCTTTAGGTGGTCAGCTAGTTGATACACCGTCATGCCATCGACACCCGGTGCGCCTTTGTTGGCGACCACCCGACGGTAAGCTCGCTCCATGTTCTCTGGTCGACGACCCGCTCCATGAGCGAGATGGGCTCCGCTTTCGTCCACGATAGCGACGCCGGGGACGTCTCGACGCTCACCGGCCGGGACGCGGGATACTGTCCCTGCCCTCTGGGTGAGTGACGGTATTAGCGTCGGTTTCTGTCTTCATGATCGATCCTCGAGACGGTATCGCCTACTCGCGGTTCTTCATGTTCGGCCCTTGGTGCCGCGGTGAACCGGCACTTACTATGGCCTCTGCTGACGTCTGATGATCCATCCCGTCGCCTCTCGACGCCGGTAGCACCGAGGCAGATCACCAGACCTCCCAGGGTAAGACGCGCGACCTTCCCGCTTATGCCTGTCGGATCTACGCCATGGCGTTCCGTGCAAGTATTGGGCTTTGATGATTGTGGCCACCTCACCCCGCCATAGCGCCTCGTATCCGCTTCCTGTTCGTCAGGCCAGCGTTTTGCCTCGGGCTTCCTTCGGATTCCCTCTCACGGGGGACACCCTTGCCGTCAGCTAGCACTTCCCCTTGCCGGGCGTGCAGGGGACTTTCACCCCAAGTCATCCTGAGGCACCACCCCCAGGAACAGCGCCAGTCAAGGCGCTGCGCGCCATGCCTGGCGCACCACTTAAAGGTAGGCGGGAACGCCAGCCTTGCGCTTCAAGCTCTGGCTGATCTAAAAACTCACTCACGTAGCCAAGGCAGAGATACGCCAGCGGGTAAACGTGCTCAGGCAGATTTAACGCAGTGCTCAGCTGCGCCTGGTCAAGAATACTCACCCAACCAACGCCAATCCCTTCCGCCCGCGCTGCCAGCCAGAGGTTTTGCACGGCTAAACAAGTGCTAAACAGGTCGGTTTCCACAATGCTATTGCGCCCTAGCACATGGGGGCCGCCTCGGCTGCGGTCGCAGGTAATGCAGAGATTAAGCGGGCTTTCCATAATACCTTGCAGCTTAAGGCTGCGATAATGCTCTTTACGCTCACCTTCAAAGCGCTCGGCGGCCTTGTGGTTCTCTTGCTCGAACAGTGCCAGCACCGTTTCCCTGACGTCTCGACTCTCAATCACAATGAAATCCCAGGGCTGCATGAATCCCACAGAAGGCGCATGATGCGCAGCTTCCAGCAGGCGGGTCAGCACATCAGGGGGAATCGGGTCGGGCAAAAACTGTGAGCGCACGTCGCGCCGCTCAAAGATGGCGCGGTAAACCCCTTGTCGTTCACTATCGGTAAAACGACCATTCGATACAGTCATAAAGAAACGTCCTACGGCTACGTCATCTAACAGAGGGGCTTTTAGTCGCCGACACGGCGGGTTTCAGCATATCGATATGCAGTATGCCATCTTCATCATAGGACTCGCTGACGGCCTTAAACCCGAAAGATTCATAGAAGGCGGTTAGACAGACCTGCGCGCCAATCTTGATGCCGAGACTAGGGTAGGTCTGTTCGGTGAAGCGAATCGCCTCACTCATCAGCACACGCCCATACTGATGTCCACGGAAGGCGTTAAGGGTCATCACCCGGCCAATCGAGGGCTCGGCAAACTTATCACCCGGCCCCAGCAGACGAATATAGGCGGCCAGTTTCCCGGCTACCGTGGCCAGGGAGATGCCAGGCGAGCGGATCCAGCTCATCCACTTCCTGATAAGCGCACTGCTGCTCTACCACAAACACCGATTCTCGCGCTTTGACAATCTCATAAAAATCGCGCGTGCTGAGCTCATCGAACCTGGACCAGCGAAAATTTAAGGGCATACCGGTTAACTCTCCCGTTCATGGCGTTATTTTGTGTACGCAAAGTGTACAGAAGATTTGATAACAGAGCCTTTATCACGGCGCCATGAAATATACGTGCTTAGCCTAGCCGCCAGCGCCAAGGGCTTGTCTCACACAGCACACCTTCGCTGTTCCAGTCCTCCCAACCGGCAAATGGTATCGGCTTTTCACGCTCCCAGTGCGCAAGACGCGCGGCCCAGCTCTCTTTACAGGCATTGAGATGAATCCGCAGTGCATCCTCTTTCTGATACTCAATACCACCGCCCTGCACGCCATAGCTTACTTGAGGCGGGAGTACATCAAAGCCAACATAGTAGAGCGAAGCGTGCATAGGCCATAGCCAGGCGACCATATCACCCGCACGCCCAAAGGGCTGAAAGGCTTTTTCAGGAGAGCCGGCGGTGACTGAGAGCATGGCACGTTTGCCACGAAAGTAGCCATGATCATAACGCATACGGCTTGTGTAGCGCCCTCCATATACCAGTACGCGATCAAACCAGCCTTTCAAAATAGCGGGCTGGGCGTGCCACCATAAAGGGAACTGGAAGATCACCAGGTCAGCCCACTCCAACCGCGCCAACTCCCGCTGGACATCCTGCGGTAATGTGTCTTGCTGGTAGTGAGCCCGCTGCTCATTGAGGGGATAGAAGTAGTCCATATCAACGGCTTTTTGCGGATAGTGCTCGGCGCGCTCTACCGGATCAAACTGTTCAGCATAGAGATCACCCACCTCAACTTGATGACCCGCGTCCTCTAGCTGTTTTACCGCCACATCCACCAAGCCGCCATTGAACGACTTGCGTTCAGGATGAGCCAAGACGATCAATACATTCATTCTGCGCTGTCCCTATTGATTGGTTCAACGACAGACTAACCTGTTCAAATACGCTCAAACATTCGCGAAAAATGACAACTCAGCTTGCATGAATGAACAGCAAATAAGGTGGGACGATCTAGCAATTGTCCTCGCGACTACAAGGTGGAGGGCCATCCGGCGCTAGCCGAGCGCTGCGGATCAGCCATGCCAACGTCTACAGGTATTTAAGCGAAATGGAACAAGATCTAGACGTGACTTTTTTCAATAGTGGCAAATTTGCCACTATGACAAACCCTCACTCCCCCTCAACCCCTGCTAAGAACTGCTTAAGCAGAACATCGAGTTGCTCTCGTTGCTCTTCAGTCAAGGCGCTGACCAGCTGCGTCTGGGTTTCCACATGGGCAGCAACGGCTTCATCGATTAATTCGAACCCACGTTGAGAAAGTGAGATCAGAAAGCCACGGCCATCGTCAGGGTTTTTGACCCGCTCGATCAAACCCGCCTTTTCCAGTTGGTTAATGCGGTGAGTCATGGTGCCTGAGGTCACCATCGTGGATGTCATTAAATCACCCGGCGATAGCGCGTAGGGCTCCCCCTCTCTACGAAGGGTCGCCAGAACGTCAAAGCTCGCATCAGTCAGACCGTATTTCGCCCAGGTCTTCTCCATTGCGCGCATTAAAGCGTGGTTAAGCCGTTTGACCCGCCCGATGGTACCCATCGGGGTTACTTCAAGGTCAGGCCGCTCCTGCCGCCACTGTTTGAGAATGTTGTCTACATGATCCATAAGCGTATTTTGCGCTTAATTATCTTGACGTCAAGATTAATCACACATACCTTGATATCAAGATACTTTCAAAAACGGTATGAATGAGAACATCTCTAATGACATCATCAAGCACTACCTGCACACACTCACGCAAAGAGCTTGGCTCGCCCCACTGATGTATCTGTTATCCGGTGGTGCCTTGCTGGGTTTATCGACTAATTTGGCAAAACTTGCCGGTGACATTCAGCTACCAGCGCTCGCTTTTCTGTTCTGGTCGATTGCAGGAGCGGCGCTTATTTTATTGGTTCTCGCCGCCTTCCGCCGAAATCTACCGCCAGTTAACGCTCGCACCATTGAGTATTACGCTATTTCCGGGCTGCTTGGCGTAGCGGGTGCCAACCTGCTTTTTTTCTCAGCTATCCCCCATGTGGGTGCGGGGTTCGTGGCATTAATCATCACCCTGCCACCGCTACTCACCTACGTCGGCGCATTAGCGTTAAAAATGGAACGGTTTCAGGTGTTACGCGCAGCGGGGGTAATATCAGCCCTGGCGGGGGCCGTCACCCTGGCTTTCCATAAGCTTTCCGCGCCGGATGCCAATTATCTCTGGATTTTCCTTGCCTTAATCGGCCCCGTACTGCTGGCCATCGGCAATCTTTACAGAACCTTGCGCTGGCCAGAAGGCGTCTCCAGCGATGCGCTGGCGCCGGGGATGCTTATCGCCGCGGCCATCATTCTACTCAGTGTGGGCTTTCTGCCGGGCTTCTCACTGAACGTTCCGACAGAACGCTCCCTACCGTTCTTGCTAATTACACTCCAGGCGATGGTCTTCGCAGGCCAGTTCTTACTGCTCTTCCTGCTACAGAAAAGTGGCGGCCCGGTGTTTCTAAGCCTGCTGGGTTCCGTTGGCGCCGTGGTAGGCGTTCCGGTCGCCATAGTGTTGTAGGGAGAAACCGCCCCGAGGGCTTACTGCTAGG
This sequence comes from Vreelandella olivaria, assembly GCA_004295565.1. Classification (GTDB taxonomy): domain Bacteria; phylum Pseudomonadota; class Gammaproteobacteria; order Pseudomonadales; family Halomonadaceae; genus Vreelandella; species Vreelandella olivaria. The sequence continues at coordinate 3,340,896 of AP019416.1, forward strand.
CACCCTGTTAATTGGTGCCGGTATTGCACTGCTTAATATTGGCAAAGCCAAACAACTTAACTAAGGAGCCTCTGATTAACGTAATGAGCGAAGGCCAGACAAGGCAAAAATCAACGAAAAAGCGGAGTTTACGGGTTGTAAATGAGCATTTTGAGGCGATTTTAACGCCGTATGGTCGAGCGCAATAGTTAATCAGAGGTTTCCTAATTAACCCAAGAGAGAGATATCATGAAGATTGCAATATTTGGTGCCGCTGGTGACGTTGGCACGCGCATTATGAGAGAAGCATTAGCCCGTGGTCATCAGGTAACCGCTGTGGTGAGAACTGATAATCAAATTAGCAAACTGCCCCTGAAGCAAATCGCTGCGTCGCGGATATAGCAGAGTCGCATCAGCTAGCTGATGTTATTCAAGGCCAAGATTTGCTTATCAGCGCCGTTCGCCCACCCGATGGAAAAGAAGCGACGTTGGTAGCCCTAACTCGCTCTCTATTGGAGAGTGCATTACCAGGTCAGCGCGTGCTGTTGGTGGGCGGAGCCGCACGATTGCTGATTCCCGGTCGCAGCGGGGATACGGTCTTAACAGCCCCCGATTTCCTGCCTGCCTCTGCGCTAGAAATTGCCAAGGCTTGCCAAGCGCAATATGAGCTCTGCTTGGGTGAAACCAGCACAGCGTGGACTTACTTCTCTCCTGCCGCCATGCTGATGCCTGGAGAGCGAACGGGGCGCTATCGTTTAGGCACCGATACCCTGGTCGTGGACAATAACGGAGAATCGCGTATTTCAATGGAGGATTTCGCGGTTGCGATGCTTGATGAAGCCGAGACGCCTCAACATATCCAGAAAGCCTTTACCGTAGGGTATTAAATCGAAAACTTGACCGCTATCTAGCTGCAAATAATCAAGCATGCGTCGGAAGGTTTTAGCGTCAAAACCGGCGCAACCTCATCTTCCCCCCTTGAACTGGTTAGAGAATTCGCCGCTCCATATAGTGAGTCCCCCCCTCGGTTTTACGCACGTGAAATCCCATTCGCTCGTACAAAGCGCTTGCAGGGTTGATACAAAATACACGTAACCGAAGTAAGTGAATGCCTGCTTGTTTAGCAATTTCCTCCGTGTAGCGGATTGCCGCTGTACCTACGCCTTGACGCTGCCACTTCTGATCAATTTGTAGTTCGCGAATATAGTAGGCATTTTCATCGTGATTGATGCATAGCAGACCCACTCGTGACGCGTTTATGATTAACTCGTAGCTGTCCAACTCCCCCCACTGTTTAGCAAACAGGGAGGTATCCCAGCGCATATCAAGCTGGTTGTAGTAGGCTGACATATTCTGAATAATGATGTTTTCCGCGAACGCCTTGTCGTCAGTAGGCCGAATAATAGGCGACATATCTTCCATCCTATAGCTGCGTTCAGACAATTTCTTCAATAAGCGCGTTATTGGCTGCCGCAATTTCATACTGACTAAACACTTGAACGCCATGCTCACGGAGCAGTGCGGCTGTCACTCCCATACCGGGTACTTTTTTACCCGAGAAACTGCCGTCATAAATAGCAGAGCTTCCACAAGAAGGGCTGAATTCAGCAAGTATTGCGACGCTGATATCGAATTTACGGCACAAGTTTAAAGCAATAGAGGCACCCGCTAAAAAGTCATTGGTTACCTTGGCTCCGCCTTTTTCGATAACATCGACCTCGCCGTTTAATACGCCCTCACCACTACCTTTAAAAATCTCTGCGGGTGGTCTGGGAGTACTCATTCCCGCCTCAACTTCAGGGCAGACAGACACGATCCGACCTTCCGAACGCCACCGCTCAACGATCTGATCAGCTACCGCAAGGGCGCCACCATCGTAGCGAACCTTTTTTCCCAACAGGCAGGCGCTGATTAATACTTTTCTCAAATCATTAATCTCCCTTGCATCGATCCTTTTAAAACAGCCATTATGATTCAACAACCTACGTCTCGCTTATGGCTGGATATATTCAAAGTTTGGCACGAAATACTCACCGCATCTAATAACAGCATTTATTCGCTGCTATCTCAGGGAGAGGCCGAAATCGCATTGGTTGCTCTGGAATCTGTTTGCAATAAACCTACCAGCGCTGCGGCGACTAAAAAACGGCTGAGGTTAATAAACCCACCGATAGGCCCCCGGCAAGATCATTCAGCCAACCACTTAGTGTTGGCCCCAAGGTCTGGCCAATACTGAAGGCAACCGTCATGGCCCCAATCCCCGAAGCCCATGCCGAAGCATCACAGTTGCGTCGCACGAAAGCGGTGGTAGACGCCACAACAGCAAAGAAGGCGCAACCAAATATTGCTGCCGACGCCAGTAGAACAGGCCAGGCACTTGATATGAGCGGTAATACAGCACCGACCAAGGTCACTCCATTAAGTATCGCAAAGGCACGGCCATGTCGCTGATTCTTCAGCACGCCCGTCCAAAGCCAAGGAAACAGTGCAACAGCCAAGCCCAGCACGACCCAAAATAGTGATTGAAAAGCAGCACTCTCACCATGAGCCTGGATCCAAGCAATCATGAACGTCATATAGGTAATATAGCCAGCCCCAAAAAGCTATAACCAATCAGCATCCACCCCATGGAGCCTAATGGCGCCGACGCATATTCCTGATCTCGACGCCGTGGTTTGACGCGAACACCCCAAATCACGCCGAGCGCCAGCACCACTGCTATGGCCGCCAGTACTAACCAAGCAGCCGACCAGGCCATCGTGCCCCATTGCCCCAACACCCAAGGCACGCCTAGCCCCGAAAGGACGATACCTAGACCAGGCCCTGCATAGAAGATACCGAGTAGAAAAGACGCCCGCGCCGGATGACGCTGGGATACTTGAGCTGTAATCACCCCGCCCGCCACAAAAGCGCTAGCGCCGCCAAACCCAGCCAAAAACCAGGATACGTTGAGCAATACCGTGTGACGAAATACACCCATCATGATCAGCGCGATCACACACGCGGCAACCCCGACTCGCATCACTCGATTGGCTCCAACAAACCCAATAGCGCGAGCCGAAAGTAGCGCGGCAATAAGATATCCTGCTGCATTAACCGAGGTCATCCAACCCGCATCGGCATAGCTCCACCCGAGCCCTGCGCGCATGGAGGGTAGCAGCAGTGCATAAGAAAATCGGGCAATTCCTAGTCCAATAGCCGGTACCAAAGCAAGCGCAGCGAGGGTGAGAAGATCAGCTTTGAACGCTGAATAGTCGCGCTCGGGGAAAAAATCAGTTTGTGACATATCGGCCACCTGAGTATTTAATAAAGACCCAGACTAGCCTCGCTTAGTCCTATTTTCAAACTTTGCTATCATGTGCATATGAAAAATCAAGCCGAAGCATCCACTTCCCACACCCGAGTTCCCGTTTCCGAATGCTCGCTGGCCAAGGCGATCCGGGTTGTTGGGGATATGTGGGCGCTGCTGATACTACGAGAGGTCATATGTGGCGCTGAGCGCTTCGACCAAATTAGGGAAGATTTGGGCATTACTCGCTCGGTATTGTCCAATCGCCTCGCTAGACTGGTGCGAGAAGGTATCTTGGAGCGCTATGAGTATCGTGATTCAGGGCAACGAGCCCGCAAAGGCTATACCCTGACCGAGAAAGGTCGCGCACTGCTTCCCGTGGTTATCGCCCTTCGCGAGTGGGGCGGAGAGCATTTAGAGCCGGGCAACACACCCCTTCGCCTTCAACTACAAACACAGGATGGCCTGCGTGTTGAAACAAAACTCATCCGGGAGGATGGTTTAGAAGTGAGTGATATGGCCGGAGTGGTGGCTACAGTGAAGGAGTAAGCCTTTATGGTCACTACCGCCCATGAACCGGCTAAGAAAAGCTGTCTTTAGAGGCCGCCAGCAAGGCTTTTCGGGGCCGCTCCGCATGCAGTTGATGTTCAAGTTTGGCGGTTTTCCACCCTGGCTGAAACCAAAGCCGACAGCAGCACACTTATCGCCCTTGAAGCCACTGCCGCACTAATTCAATGCTCTCTTCATTCACTAACAGCCCCAAGTGCGATGTGTCGGGGACAGTGACGATATCGGCGTCAGGGACATGCGGTCGAACGGTAGACTCAAAACGATCTGCGAAAAAGGCCTCATCCTCGGCGCCGGTCAGGAATAGGCTCGGCACATTGATAGAACGAAGATCATCCCGGTAGTTAGCGGGATTAAACCCCGTCATCAGCCGATAGGAATAAGCCAGTGTCTCCGACCCATCCCGGTACTCAGGAGGTAAGTTAAATCGCAACACGGTCGTGCTATTCAAGCCTTTTACGCCAAGCCTGTTGAGAAGAGATAGCGCAATAATTTTAGCCACGCTCGGCTCGGCCCATCCCCCCGAGTTATTACGCACGGTAGGGGCATCATGCCCAAGGTAGGGGGCTAACAAGAGATATGCAGAGGCAAGGTGCCCGTACTCCCCACCAGCAAAGCGCACCGCAAGACCTCCGCCTGACGAATGCCCACCCACCACTATGCTGGATAGTGCTGAATTTTCCGCTTTGATATGCCCAATAAAATCAGCCAGATCATCCTCAAGCTGACCGATATAGTCGATATCACCGCGCCGTTGCGGAGAAGGCCCATGGCCCCGCACATCAGGCGTATACACAGCGGCGGCGCCTGCTTCAGCTAACGCCTGGGCAAAGGTGGCCAAATATTTGCTGTCCGTTCCTGACCCATGAAGAACAATAAGTGCAGTAGACGATTCACTGGGATAATGCCGATACGCCAGTGCGGTTCCATCGCGCGCTTCAAAGCGCTGTAGCGATGCTAATTGGCTCACAGCGCTCTGCTCTGAAACCAACGCCTCGAAATTCAAACCATCTGCATGTGTTCTGATCGGCATGGAAAACAGCATTCCTATCGTTAAGGTCAACATGCATGTCGCAATGCGACTTCCTGAGAGCACGATGTCTCTAAGACAGGACTCGGTCGTTAAGATGCTATCAGACTTTTTACGCTCACCGTCATAGTTCAAAAACATGTTTCAGCGGTTCCATCTGCTGATGAAGTATTCTGATAACAAAAATATCTTGTTCACGTTGCCGGTAAAAAATGGCATGTCGTTGGTAATCATGACGGCGTAACCCATCGGCGATTTCTGGGCACTCATAACCCATTAGCGGAGAACCAGACAGAAGATGCAAGGTACTCTCAAGATGATCAGTGTAAGCATCGGCTTGGAGAGTACCGAAGTTAAGCAGAGTGTATTCGTAGATGAAGGAGAAGTCTTCTGCCGCCAGGTTGGACAGCTTATACATCGTGTTTCTGTTTTACCTGGGCGGCTATATCGTGCAAAGACAAATTGCTCTCCCCGCTCCGCTCACCGGCTTCAACAGCACTTCTCAACGCAGCCGCTTGATTTTCCTGGCGTTCAAGCAGCCTCAAGGCCGAACGCACGACTTCACTGGTTGAGCCGTAACGACCAGACGCGATCAATTTCCCGACAAAGTCGTCTAGTGGTGCACCGATAGTGACGCTCGTTGTTCTGGAAGATGATTTAGGCATGACCTAACCTTGTGTTAATAGTTAACACAAATCATAGCACCCTTGGATACTCCTGCAAGGGGCACGACCAAGAGGTTTAGGCTGAGATTTTCGTGGGGCAGACCCGATTGGCTTTGCACTGCTTCGGCCCAAGGTGGGGATGAGATGACTGTTCGAAGAGCAGTCAACTGCAGCGCCTCATTATGTCCGCTGCTTCCAACGTTGAGGGTCACGGCTACCGTGCATAACCGCCACTATGACAATAAAATCGACTTCGATACGGTAGAAAACGCCGAAAGGAAAGCGACTAATAAGTGCACGGCGCGTGTCCCGGTGCACAATTGGATAAAGTCTTGGCTCCTCGGCGATTTGCTCAAAGGATTTAACAACTTCATCAAGGAACGCCTGCCCCAATCCAGGTCTTTGCTGGGTATACCAAGCTGCGGCATCTTCAAGATCTTGCTCAGCTTCAGGACGAATATAGACACGATGGCTCATAACCGCTTGCGAATGTCTGCGACAACATCTTCTGCGGGGCGGCCCGGATCACGGTCGAGTTCGTAAGCCTCCAAGCGGCGATCTAGTTCATACCGCTGCGCCTCAGAGAGGTGAAGCGCACTTTGGTCGGCCGCGATACTGTCCCAGAGCTCTTCGACCAAGTGAAGACGCTCCTCCACTGGAAGGTCATGTAATGTCGATGTGTTCATAGCCACCTCATAAGTTCGATATTATCCGAAATTACGCCCCATAATATAACCATTGTGGTTGCCACCTTGCATGGCGTCCACTTGAAGGCAATGGATGGATAAAAGCCAGCATCGCCGATGATGACTGCTATTACCAGACCTTAGAATCAAGGCATAGCCTTGGGCGTTTTGGTGTCTAGCTTAACCTTCTACCCTAACTGAAACGGATAAACAGCCCCAATCTTTAACAACTGGGTTAACTCATCCAGCGCGGTGAGGGACTCTTCTGCCAGCTGTGGATCGGCCAAATCATCCGGGGCCAGCCGGTCGCGATAGTGGCGATTCACCCAACCGGTTAGGTCATCATAGAGCGCATCGGTGAGCAGCACGCGGCCGGTAAGCGCTGCGCGTTCGGTCTCCGTTAGCACCACGCGCAATCGCAAACAGGCGGGGCCGCCGCCGTTGCGCATACTCTGCTTAACGTCTTTGACGATCACTTCACTGATCGGGTTATTACCTGCTAGCAGGTGATTTTGGATGGTGTTCCATACCGCTTCGCGCTCCTGGCATTCGCCGGGCACCACTAGGGTCATAGTGCCGTCCGGGTTGGAGAGCAGCTGCGAGTTGAAGAGATATGATGCCACTGCATCTTCCATGCTCACCGCTTCCAAGGGCACCCGCACCGGAATCAGCGGCGTGGCCATTTTGGCGCGAAGTTCGTCCAGCGTGCCCTCTTCATCCAGAAACGCCATTTCGTGGTAGAGCAGCACGGGGCCGTTGCCGACTGCAATAACGTCATTATGGAAGACGCCCGCGTCGATGGCATCCGGGTGCTGCTGGGCGAACACCGTTTGCGCTTCCGTAAGCCCATGCTGGCGGGCGACCGCCTGGCTGGCTTCCAGCGTTTGCCTAGCAGGGAAGCGTGTTGGCTCCCGCTCACCGCCAAACGCCTGGCGGCCATACACAAACAGATGGACGCCGGGTTCACCGTACTCACCACATAGACGGGTGTGATTGGCCGCCCCTTCGTCAGAAAAAGCAGGCGTTGCAGGCAACACCGGATGGTGGGCGAAGTGCTGTTCGTCGCGGAAAATTGCCTGCAGCACGTGACCGGTGGTTTGCGGTTCTAAATAGCGGTGAAAGCTGGATTGTAGATTCGCTGGCGTGAAATGTACCCGACTATCCAGTGCATCAATGCTGGGCGTAATAGTGCCCGCATTCGCCGTCCACATACTGGACGCGGAGCATACCGCCCGCAGCAGCTGAGGGGCCTCTTTGCCAGCGCGAGCCAACACGTCGCTATTGCTACCGCTAAAGCCCAAATCGCGCAGTGCGCCAATATCCGGGCGCTGCTGGGGTGGCAGCACGCCCTGGGCGTAGCCCGCGTCCATCAGCGACTTCATTTTTAAGAGCCCCTGCAGCGCGCCCTCTTTGGGGTTGGAGACCAGGCCGCCGTGGCTCATGGAGGCCACGTTGCCTACCGCCAACCCAGAGTAGTTGTGGGTTGGGCCGACTAGGCCATCAAAATTGACTTCCCTGACGCTGCTAATGTCGGCGGCACTCATAGGCTCACTCCCGGCGGCAGGGTCTCGGGCATCTCCAGGCTGTCGGCTTCCATGGAGGCCACCGGGTAGGCGCAGTAGTCCGCCGCATAGAAAGCGCTGGGGCGGTGGTTGCCGCTGTCACCTACACCGCCGAAAGGGGCATCACCGGAGGCACCGGTAGTTTGGCGGTTCCAGTTGACGATGCCGGCGCGAATACGCAGCAGGAAGTCGTCCCAATCGGCTTGTTCCCCACCAATCAGCCCTGCAGAAAGCCCGTAACGGGTGTTATTGGCAAGCTCTAGCGCCTCATCCCAATCGCCATAGCGGTGGATTTTCAGCAGCGGGCCAAAGTGCTCCTCGTCGGGCACGTCCAGGCCGGTCACATCGATCAGCGCAGGACTTAACAGGCTGGTATTCTCCTGCAGGCGCTGCATGCGGTTGATCACCGTGCCGCCCATCGTTTCCAACTCCTCTTGAGCCTTGAGCAGGCCGTCTGCTGCCGCCACGCTGACCAAACCGCCATAGAACGGCGCTGGGTTCTCCTCAAACTGCCCGGCCACATGGAGTTTGGCAATAGCGTCGGAAAGCGCGTCGATCAAGCGGTCACCGACCTCGCCCTGGGGCACCATTAAACGGCGAGCACAGGTGCAACGCTGCCCGCCAGAGAGAAATGCCGACTGCACAATCGCCAACACCGCTGCACGTTCGTCGTCGATATCCTTCACCACCAGCGGGTTATTGCCGCCCAGTTCCAGCGCCAGAATTTTATCCAACTGTCCGGCAAACTGTTGGTGCAGCATACCGCCCACTTTGGCGCTGCCGGTAAACAGCAGTCCATCAATATCAGGGTTACCTGCCAGCGCCTGGCCGACCGGCACACCACCTTGCACCAGATTAATCACGCCTGCGGGAAGCCCGGCCTCTAGCCAGCACTGTAGGGTTAAATCCGCCGTGAGCGGCGTCTGGTCACTGGGTTTGAAAACCACACAGTTACCCGCCAATAGCGCAGGCACCATATGGCCGTTGGGCAGGTGGCCAGGGAAGTTGTAAGGGCCAAACACCGCCATCACGCCATGAGGACGATGGCGCAAGACAGCATGGGTACTTCCGACGACCTTTTCCCGTTCGCCGGTGCGCTCGTTATACGCCTTAACCGACAGCGCCACCTTGCCTACCATGGCCCCCGCTTCGGTGCGCGCTTCCCAGAGCGGCTTGCCGGTTTCAGAGGCAATCGCTACGGCTAGGTCTTCACTGCGTGCTTTCAGCACCTCGGCAAACCGCTCGACCAGTGCCTGGCGCTCGGCAAAAGGTGTGCGCGCCCAGCCGGGGAAGGCACCGCGGGCGGCTTTCACAGCGGCCGTGACCTGTTCAGCGCTAGCCGTCGCTGCTTGCCATAGCGACTTGCCAGAAACGGGGTCGTGCTTGCTCAACGGCTCGGCGTCGCCTGCGACCCAGGCGCCATTGATCAGTTGCTGCTGTTGGGCGTGCATAAAAAACTCTCCTGTAAACGTCGCCTAGGAAACCTCTGATTAACTATTACGCTTGGCCATACTGCGTTAAAAATCGCCTCGTGCGCGAGTCCGATCAAAATGCTCATTTACACCCCGTAAATTCGCACGCGAATCCGATCCTTTTTTCGTTGATTTTTGCCTTGTCTGGCCTGCGCTCATCACATTAATCAGAGGCTCCTTAGGTTTCGAGTAGCCGTAGGGTATCGCCGGTGGCAACGCCTAAGCGCTGCGCTTCTTGTTCGCTTAGCACGATGGTGTTGTCTTTGCTGGGCGCGCGGCCTACCCAGCTGGCGGTAAAGTGCAGCATCTGAGTGGTAGCGGCCAGCCAGCGGCTGACGCTCTCTTCGCTTGCCCCGGCAGATACTTCCACCTGGCAAAGCCGTGAGTTGCGAATGGCACGCACGTCATCGATGTACGCCTCCACCGTCGGGCCACCGTCGAAAATATCGATATAGCCTTCCCAGCGCAGCCCCTCTTTCTTAAGCATCTCCAGCGCTGGGCGGGTGTGGCGATGCACCTGACCAATGCAGGAACGCGCCTCTTCGGCCATAAAAGTGGTGTAAATGGGAAACTTGGGCATCAGCTCGCCAATAAAGCTCTTCTGCCCCAGGCCGGTTAAGCGGTCAGCTTCGCTGAAATCCATGGGAAAGAAGTGTTTGCCCAGGCTCTCCCAGAAAGGACTGGTGTTGTTTTCATCGAACACGCCGCGCATTTCCGCCAGTACTTTATCGGGGAAGCGGTCGCGGAACTGGGCGATAAACAGCCAGCGTGCTTTGAGAGCAGCGCGCCGTTGCGCAAATGTTTGTTGGCTTCGCCGCGGTATTCCGGGCGCAGAAACAGCGAACACACCTCGGCATCACCGGTGTGGTCGGAGCTTAAAAACAGCGTGTCGATGGTGCGGTGCAGATCCAGCTGTACCGAGGAGTGAGCCAAGGTGCCCAACCGGTAGTTGTAGAACGGCACTTCCCGGCCCACCTGGCCCTCTATGGCGCAGCAGCCAGCGAGTTCGCCACTCACTTCATCCTCCAGCACAAAGAAGTAGAGGCGATCATCCACCGGGGTGCGCTCTTCAAAGGCGCTGGCGGCCGCTTCAATCTTACCGGCTAGAAACTCGCGGTTATCCGGCAGCGAGGTAAAGCCAACGCCCGCCTGCTGCGCAAGCGCCTGAAGCCCATCCAAATCATCACGGGCAATGGGTCGAATGCGCATTACATTTCTCCTTCATCGAGCGCGTCTACCACAGTGGGTAGCGTCAGCGGCGCGGCCAATACCGCTCGCCCTTCGGTAACGCCCAACCGCTCAGCGTGCTCCGCTGAGAGCATCAACTGGCCCGTGGGCGAGAGCGCGTAGCGCGCGACGATACAGCGGAACTCGCCCAGTTTTTGATTGGCAACCAGCGCAGGCTCGGCATCGGGCAACGCGTGTTCAGGACGAATGCGCACCGGGTGCCAGGCGGCACTGCGGAAGGTTTCCAGCCGCTCGCGCTCGGCTTTGACAATCGGCCCGGCGTCGAAAATATCCACATGCCGCGAGCGCACAAAGCCCTCCGCCAGCATCTCCTCCAGCGCCTCTTCGTGGGCGGGGTGTTCGCGACCAATCGCCGCCCGCGCCTGGGGCGTTAGCAGCGGCAAATAGAGCGGAAACTGGGGCATGACTTCGGCGATAAAGCTTTTCGAGCGCACCCCGGCAATATGATTCATATCCTGAAAGCTGCGGGCGAAAAAGTGTCGCCCGACGCTCTCCCAGAACGGTGACTCATTGCGGGCATCCAGGTAGCCGGGAAACGCCACCGCCAGAATGCGCGAAAAGCGCTCTGGGTACTGGGCGATAAACATCAGCCGCGCCCGGCGCAGCAGGCTCTCCGCACTGGTGCCTTTATAACGCGGGTTAAGCGAAAAGGCGCACAGCAGGGTGGCATCCGAGACTTCATGGGAGAGCGCCAGCGTCTGTACTTCACGGCGAACGTTCAGCTGCTGTGAAGCGTGAATCAGCGTTTCCTGGCGGTAGGTGTAATAGGCCTCATTGGCGCCTGCCTGGGCACGAATAGTGGCCGTGCCGAGCACTTCCTCGCGACTGTCGTCGGCGAGTACAAACGTATAGTGCTCATCCTCAGGAAACTCGACGTCGCCGTTGAAGGCGTCCTGGGAGCGCGATACGCTCCTGGAGCCGTTCGCGATTGGCGGGCAAGTTGGTGAGCCTCGGCACCGCGTGCTCAGCCAGTTGCTCCAGCGCCATCAGGTCAGCCGCTTTAACGGGTCGAACTACCAGCATTCTCGACGCCTCCCCTTCAGTTAACACGATTGACGCAGCCTGTTGCTCACTCATGCGCTCGCAACTAACCGCTCAATCGCGCGCTCTAGGCGAGCCATACCCTCGGCGATATCCGCTTCCGGAATCACCAGAGAAGGCGCCATGCGCAGTACGTTCGGGCCGGCGATCAGTGCCATCAAGCCCTCTTCAATCGCCAGCGGTAGAATGTCTTTGGCCCGCCCTTCATAGGCATCCGACATCTGGGCGCCCATTAGCAGACCCATACCACGAATCTCTTTAAACACCCCGTGCTTGCGGTTGATGGTTTCCAGGTGTTCACGGAACAGGTCGTGACGATGTTTAACGCCTTCGAGCACCTCAGGGGTGTCGATAAACTCAACCGCCGCCAGGGCGACGGCTGATGCCAGCGCATTGCCACCGTAAGTAGAACCGTGGGTACCCACCACCAGCGATTTGGCCACCGAGTCGATTGCCAACATAGCACCAATGGGGAAACCGCCGCCCAAGGATTTGGCACTGGTGAGAATATCCGGCGTGATACCGTAGTTCTTATAAGCGTAGAGCTCGCCGCTACGACCAACACCGGTCTGCACTTCGTCAAAAATCAGCAACGCATTGTGCTCGTCGCAGAGATCGCGCAGCCCTTGGAGGAATTCTTGGGTGCCCGGCACGATACCGCCCTCGCCCTGCATGGGTTCGACCATAATTGCACAGGTGTCGTCACCCACTAGCGCGCGGACACTTTCCAGGTCGTTGTAGTTGGCGTGCAAAATGCCGCCAGGTACAGGGCCAAAGCCTTGAGAGTACTTTGGTTGACCACCCACGCTCACCGTAAAGAAAGTACGACCGTGGAAAGATTGATAAAACGAGATGATTTTATCTTTGTGTTCGCCGTGGTTATCCACCGCCCAGCGGCGCGCTAGTTTCAGCGCGGCTTCGTTGGCTTCACCGCCGGAGGAGCATAAGAACACCTTATCGGCAAAGGTACGCTCGACCAACGTTTTGGCTAGGTTCAGCGCCGGTTCATTGGTGAACACGTTAGAGAGGTGCCACAGCTTTTCGCCCTGCTCTTTGAGCGCATTGACCAGCACCGGATGGCAATGGCCAAGGGAGTTAACCGCGATGCCACCAGCGAAGTCGATATATTCTCGCCCCTGCTGATCCCACAAGCGGCTGCCTTCACCGCGCACAGGAATGACCTGCTGCGGGGAATAGTTAGGCGTCATGTAATGGTCGTAATCCTGACGGCTTGGGGTATGGCTCATGGCACGCTATCTCCAGTGGAGGAAAGGAATGAAAACAGTATAAGGGGCCAACCAGCTTAACCGCTTTCAGCAATGGGACGGCAAATTATGAATAGCGGCGCTTAGTGATGCTAGTGGCTACCTTGAAGAACCCTAAAAGAGTCCCATACTTATTAGCAAGCTATGAAGCTATCCGTTGTGTAGCGAGGTATTGATACTCAGGACGAGAGGAGACCAACGTATGCATATTGATCTAAGCGGCAAACACGCCATTATCACCGGCTCGACGGCAGGCATCGGTTTTGCAATTGCTCAAGGACTCGCCAATGCTGGCGCTCACGTGGTCGTGACAGGACGTACCCAAGCACGCGTTGATGACGCCATCGCCGCGCTTAAAAACGCTACTCCCAATGCGAAGGTAGAGGGTGTAGCGGCTGATCTCGGCACTGCTGAAGGTTGCCAAACGCTTATTAAGCAGCAGCCCAGCGCGGATATCCTGATCAATAACGTAGGCATTTTCATTCGCAGGACTTTTTCGATGTAGATGACGCCACGTGGCAGCAATTTTTCGATATTAATATCATGAGCGCGGTGCGGCTTTCCCGCCACTACGCTCAGGGCATGCGCGAGCGCGACTGGGGGCGTATTCAGTTTATCTCCAGCGAGTCGGGGATCAACATCCCTAGTGAAATGGTGCATTACGGCATGACCAAGTCGGCGTTGCTCTCCGTCTCTCGCGGGCTGGCCAAAGTGCTCAGCGGCACCCAGGTCACCGTGAATGCCATTCTCCCCGGGCCGACCCGTTCAGAAGGCGTGCTCAAGATGATTGGGGAAATGGCAGAGAAAGAGGGTATTTCTCAGCAAGAGATGGAAGAACGCTTCGTGCAGGAGAACCGCCCCTCTTCAATCATTCAGCGTTTGGCGACACCCGAAGAGGTGGCGAGCATGAGCGTTTACGCTGCCTCGCCCCAGGCCAGCGCCACCACCGGCGCGGCACTGCGTGTGGAAGGCGGCATTGTGGATACCTTAACCTAATCCTTGTCTAACCCAGGCGCTCCTCCCGCGGTGTCATGCCGAAATGGTGCCGGTAGGCGGTAGAGAAGTGGGCGCCTGAGGAAAATCCCGTGGCAAAGGCAATATCGCCTACCGGCCGATCACTCTCTAAGCTGCTTGCGGGCTTCCTGCAAGCGCAAATCGAGGTAGTAGCGGCTGGGCACCGCCTGCAGATACTTCTTAAATAGCCGCTCCAACTGACGCCGGAAATCCCCAGGTGCTCGGCAAGCTCCAGGGTCGAGAGCGGCTCCTCTATATTGGCTTCCATCAGCGTGACAGCCTCCACCAGGCTTTGTGGCGCATGGCCCAGGCGGCTGCGCAGCGGCACGTGTTGGCGCTCATCGGCCAGACGAATGCGATCACAGACAAACTGCTCCGACACCTGCTCCGCCAAACGCGCGCCGTGATGCTGGCCAATCAGCGTAAGCATAAGATCCATGGCCGCGGTACCGCCCGCGCAGGTCAGCCTGTCGCGGTCAATTTCAAACAGCTGTTGAGAAAGGGTTACTTGGGGATAGGCCTGGGAAAACGCTTCAAAACGCTGCCAGGGGAGCGTTGCCCGATAGCCTTCAAGCAACCCACAGCGTGCCAATACCTCTGTGCCTCCGGCCAGCCCCCCCAGAGCCACGCCGCGCCCCTGGTGTCCTCTCAACCACTCATTCAGCTTGGCGGGCAGCGTATAAGGCAGCGGCGTTGGTGCACATACTAACAGCAGGTCGAGTGGGCCTAGCGCAGTACTTAGCTCATGCTGCGCGATTAGCGAAAGCTGGGCGCCACTGCGCACGGGCTCGTCATTGAGGCTTAGCGTGACGGTTTGGTAAAGCATCTGCCCACTCAGCTGGTTGGCCATTTGCAGCGGTTCCAGTGCACTGGCGTGGGTCAGTAACGAAAACCCCGGCAACAGTAGAAAGGCCACCCGTCGACGGGGCGGCGCTGCCTGTGAGGCTAACGGATTAGGCTGCATGATAACTGATTGAGCTGCTTGAAAAGATGCGTGAAACGCTGCATGAAAACCGCCATCGCCGTAGGTAAGCGACCATCTTACCCAATTGCGTAGCGGATGGCAGTGTTATGACCACTGCAGCAAAAACGTGACGCATGAATGCAAATTGCCGGGCGCAAGGCCCGGCAAATAAGAGAGCATAGCTAAGTACTAATTGCCCCGGTTAATAATGCCTAACACGACGATACTAACCACAATCACGCCGAGAATGATCACCACTAGAGGGAGCAGCTTATACAGCCCCTCTGGCCGCTTCTTGGCTTCAGGCTGTAGATGCGGTTTTGAGGTTTCATAATCCTCAGGTACCCGCTCATTGATAATATGCTGCTTCTCTTCTTCCGGGGTTTTGCTTTCCTAGTATCCATAAACACCTCCAGCGTTCCGGTCGAATTGGGCGGCGCTACCGCCTCTGTGAATGGCTTACAGATTCACGACATCAAACGTCACCTCTGGATTGACGTCGGCATCGTAATCGACATCATCACGCTCAAAGCCAAATAGCTTCAAGAATTCGTGCTTATAACCAGCATAGTCGGTAATTTCGAATAAGTTTTCAGTGGTAACTTCCGGCCAAAGATCCTGACACGCCTTTTGAACGTCATCGCGCAACTCCCAGTCATCCAAACGCAGGCGTCCAACGTCGTCAGTGGTAAACTCGCCGCGTAGCCCCTTGGCCGAGTAGAGCTGCTCGCCGAAGAGACGGTTCAACTGATCGATCGTGCCTTCGTGCAGGCCCTGCTCTTTCATAATGCGGTAGACCATGGCGATATACAGCGGCATTACCGGAATCGCAGCACTCGCCTGGGTGACCACCGATTTGAGCACCGCCACATTGGCACCGCCACCGCTCTCTTTCAGCTTGGCATCGATAGCCGCTGCAGCGCGGTCAAGGTCTTCTTTGGCTTTACCCAACGCACCGTGCCAGTAGATCGGCCAGGTGATTTCAGTGCCAATATAGCTAAACGCCACGCTCCGCGCACCTTTAGCAAGCACACCCGCTTGGTCAAGCGCGTCCATCCACAGTTCCCAATCTTCGCCCCCATTACCGTAATGGTGTCGTCGATCTCCTGCTGGGTAGCAGGTTCCACTTCCGCTTCGATAATCGCATCTTTATTGGTATCGATAGCCGTGGCACGGTAGGTTTCGCCAATTGGCTTAAGGCTTGAGCGTTTCACTTCGCCGCTATCCGGCAATTTGCGAACGGGTGATGCCAGCGAGTAGACCACCAGGTCAATCTCGCCCATGTCCTGCTTGATCAATTCAATGGCTTTTTCCCGCGCTTCATGGGAGAAGGCATCGCCATTAATCGACTTGCTATACAGCCCTTCCTGCTTGGCGAACTTATCGAAAGCGGCACTGTTGTACCAACCCGCGGTGCCCGGCTTTTTGTCGGTGGCGGGCTTTTCAAAGAACACACCCAGGGTGTCGGCGCCGTAGCCAAACGCCGCGGTAATCCGGGCAGCCAAGCCGTAGCCGCTTGAAGCCCCAATGACGAGCACTTTTTTTAGTCCAGCCTGCTTATCCAAGCCGCGAGCACGAGTCGCTTCAATCTGTTCGCGAACGTTCTGCTCGCAGCCAATAGGATGCGTAGTGGTACAAATAAAGCCGCGCACTTTGGGTTTAATAATCACATCGAACCTCGTTATCGGATTGATTTCGCTTTTGACATCATAACCAGCGACATCGTTTTGCCATAGTCTGTGCCAACGTTTTTGGCACAGTATTGGATATCGTTTTTGCCATGGCAGTGTTATGACTCATAGGGAGTATTCTAGCGGTCTAGCGGCGCCCTGTCCGCTATTAAGCTATTGTCCGCTGAGCTATTATTCTCCCTTGAGCTAACGACGCTTTCGCGTCACGATAGCCGTCTATGCATGTATATAGACACTTAATTGTAGGCACTTATGTTGTAGGTACTTATGTCGGTGCTTATATCAGCAACGACTTACCAAGAGGCGAGCATGAATGCACAGCAGCTAGTAGATGAACGCGGCGACCTTTGGTTAGCGCTAGCCCCGCTGTGGCTGGATCGTGAGCCCAGTGAGCGCGATTACGCGCGTATGGTCGAGGTCATAGAGCGCTACGATATGACCCTTAACGAGCTTGAATGGATGTTCCGCCTGGAAATGGCACCGGTGATGTCTCGCCATCAGCTTTCAATCGCCAGCGAATGGCGACAATTTGACGACTACAAGCTGATGAAACAGTTGGTAAGCCACAACCTGCGGTTGAAAGGCTGGCGGCGCAAAAGTTGGGCGCTTTTTTCAGGGCTAACCACCATGATGGTGCGACACCGCTGGAATGCGCTCATGAATCGCGTGGCCGTTTCTAGGGGCGAAAAAGTCTAGCAGACTCAACGCTATGGATAGCGCTGATCAAGAGCCTCTTCCACTGCCAGGCGTAGTGGGCGCCCGTGGTCGCGCGATTCAAAGCGGGCAATCACCTTGCCATCACGGCCCACCAGGAACTTGGTGAAATTCCACTTGATCAACTGCGTACCCAGCACGCCAGGCGCCTCCCGCTTAAGATGGATAAACAGAGGGTGAGCATCACGGCCATTGACCTTAACCTTCTCCAGCAATGGAAAACTGACCCCAAACTGCTTTTCGCCAAACTGACAAAACGCTTGGGCGCTTTCCGGTGATTGGCGGCCAAACTGATTACACGGGAAACCGAGTACAGTGAAGCCACGATCCCGATAGCGCTGAAAAAGGGTTTCGAGTTCTCTTAGCTGCGGGGTAAAACCACACTGGCTGGCAACGTTAACCACCAGCAGCACTTGGCCACGCAGCGCACGTAAGTTAAACGGCAGCCCTTGGTGGGTATAGCAGTCATTGTCATAAATTTGCATCACTCAGCCCCACAAAACCCCAAACGGCATAGGTATCACCATGCCACGGCTAGACTTTTACACCAGCGGTCCAGCGACCACACGTAGTGCCAGTGCGATTAAAAGTACTCCGGTAATACGGTTAATCCAGTGGGCACGCTGCTGTAGCCAGGGCAGAATCTGCGAGTGGGAAAGCACCACCGCCACCAACACGTACCAGCCCCCGTCAATAATCATCGCCGTTAATACAATGATAGCTTTAGCGGCCCCACTCATCTCCGGGGTCACAAACTGGCTCAGTAGTGCCACAAAGAACAGAATCAGCTTCGGGTTGCCTAATGCCACCAGTACGCCCTCTTTGGCGGCCTGGCTCCGGTTAGTGGCAACAGCACTGGGCTCTAAAGCACCGGCTCTACCAGCGCGCAGCGCCTTAATCCCCAACCACGCCAGGTAAGCCGCGCCGAACCAGGTAATCAATTGGAACAGCAGCGGAAAACCGGCGATTAAGGCGCCTAGGCCCCAAACAGTCAGCAGCGCATAGAAGCCCACACCAAAAGCATGGAAGATAGCGGCCGTCACCCCGGTAAAGCGACCGCCGCCTAACGTATGGCGAAGCACCAGTGCCAAACTCGGCCCCGGCGACATAGCCCCCATGGCACAAATCGCTGCGAGTGATAGCCAGAGTGTCAACGGCATGCCTGTTTCTCCTTGAAGAGTTGATATTACCCTGAGGGGACTGACGGCCAGTATACGCTAAGCCAAGCAATGCTTCGGCGAGCGCCTTAAATAACGCTGTTAGCATGGTACGCTGTTGGGTAAAATTTACTCTTTTCGCTCTTTTGAAAACATCCACCCCAGCGCTCGCTGCTGGGTGTATAGAAAACATAGGACGGCAACATGGGTAGGGCTTTTCAGAACCGTAAGGAATCCATGGCCAAAACGGCCGATGCAAAGACCAAGGTCTACAGCAAATATGGACGCGAGATTTACGTTTGCGCCAAAGCGGGCGGCACTGACCCTAATGGCAATCTGGCGCTGCGCGGATTAATGGAGCGGGCCAAGAAAGACCAGGTGCCCTCTCACGTGATTGATAAAGCGCTCGACAAGGCCAGTGGCGCCGGTGGCGAAGACTTCTCCCCGCCCGTTACGAAGGCTTCGGCCCCGGCAATGTGATGGTGATTGTCGACTGCCTTACCGACAACCCCAACCGCACCTTTGGCGATGCGCGGCTGCTTCACCAAAACCAAGAGCAAAATCGGCACTCCCGGCAGCGTCAGCCATATGTTTGACCACTGTGCCATCTTCTCCTTCGCTGGAAGCGATGAAGAGGCTGTGCTTGAAGCACTGATGGAAGCCGATGTGGATGTCACCGACATTGAGCAAGAGGGCGAGCGCATCACCGTTTTTCGCTCCGCACACCGACTACGCCAAAGCCAAGCAGGCGCTGCTGGATGCGTTCGGTGAGATTGACTTTGAGGCGGACGAGATTCAGTTCCTCCCGCAAACCACCACCCCGGTGGAAGGCGATGACGTAGCGATGTTTGAAAAGTTTCTCGCCATGCTCAATGAGCTGGACGATGTGCAAAACGTCTATCACAGCGGTGAATTGCCCGCAGAGAGCGATAGCTAATCATTACCTCTTGAGGAAGCTGAGCCCACCGCGTTGCGGGTATCCAAGGCCGCATCCGGTGGCAACATTGCTGACTGCACCCCCGCGGCACTCAGCACTGTTTTGCCGCGTACGGTGAGATCGGTAATAAACAGAAACTGCTGACGGGGATCCACCGGATAGGCGCGTATGCGGTAGTGGGTGCCCCAAGGTTTCTCCTCAGCCACCACCGTGATCGGCTGGTCGAATTTAAGGTAGGCGCTGGTCAGCGCTACGTCGCGCAGCGCTTTACGTACCCAGCCTGCCTCATGCTCCGGGTGAAGATAAAAGCTCGCCACGCACTGTAAGCTGGCACCGCCGTTATTGGCGTTATAAACAGCGTGATCCCATAGTTTTAAATGCGGCACGGCGACCAGGTCATCGTCGGGCGTCTGGATATCAACCGTACGTAACCCTACGTGTTTCACCTCACCGTAGGTATCCTCAATTTGAACCCAGTCGCCGGGACGGTACGGCAGCTCTACCGCTGAAACAACGCCGGCTATCAGGCTGCTTACGTAATCTTTCATGGCAAAGCCAATGGCTAAACCCAGGGCGCCCAACAGAGTCACCATATTGCGTAGCGAAGGCTCGATAACAATCGGCACAATGATGGCCAGTGCGGTAATCAAAATCAGCAGGCGCGTCAGCGGCACCAAGGCAAAAATGCGAAAGCGTATTTGACCGTGTAAGCGAGTGGCCAACCAGTTAAGCCCTCGTTGACTGACAATGATCAACACAATGGTCGAGAGCAGTACTACTCCCAGGGTTATCAGCGTTTGGCTATCGATATCGTTAAACAGTCGCGCGTACTTCTGTTGCTCTTCCATAGGATGCCCTCCGCGGGCCTAGCACTGATAACGGGCCGCTTAGAGAGGATCGACCAGATAGTTACGCGATGCCAATAACTGACGAACGCTGGCGTAGCTTAACGGCGTGACCTGCCAGCGTCCTTCGCAACTTGCCACAACCCCTTTTCGCTGCAGGGCCAAGCGCGCATTGATTGCTTCGTGGCGTGAGAATGGCAAAACCTGGCCCAGGGCGTGGTCATCCAATCCGCCATGTAGCAATAGCGCATGCATCAGTAGCGTAGCAATATCCCCCGTATCGGGTGCCAACTCCGCCTCCGCTAGGGCATCGACCAGCCACAACGCTTCTTCATCCTCTGCTTTTGGCTCACGTAAGCGATCACGCCAGTAGTGCCAGGCGATCCCTATATGACCGCGACAGTGAGCAGCTAAGCGTTGTAGTTCTTTATTAGGCGCGTTATCGGCATGCTGCTCGGTTCTCAACACCGGCTTGCCGGTTCGCGTGCTGTAGATAGCAGGAGACGACTCCTCATGGGTCGCAATGTGTGCAAAGTAGCGTGACAGCTGTTCGCCCTCCATCGACTGTAGGGTAAACACCGGCGCCCCCTCAATACCGATCACCTGCTGGAGATAGGCATAGGCCCAACTGTCACAACCGATCACTCCCCGTCCCAAGCGGCCACTTAAAGCGCGCTCAAGAAACGCCCGGATGCCCTGAATACCCTGGGTATGGCGTAAAAAATAGCGTTCTAGGGAGGGAATGACCCATGCGCGGTGAATAACACACCTCTCGACCCATTGAGTGCTGCCCTCGCCCAGTTCGCTAAGCGTGGGCGGCGTTAAGCAGGCAACATGATGCTTTTCTGCCCACTGTTTGACCACCGAGGCATGGCCGCTGTAGGGGGGAGTAATAAAAAAGGTAACCGGCGCGTTCTGGCCTTCTAGCTGTTGCGCTAACGCACTCACTGCAGGCGACCAATCGATGGACGGCACTAAATGCGCCAGCCTAACCTCAGGTAGTGCACGCAACTCTTTCTCTTCTTTTACCTGCTGCTCAGCGCTACTTTTGCCCACCAGCCATGTCGAAACCGAGCGCAATGAACGTCGCCACTGGCTCGCCTGGGTCTGCTCGGGGGTACGAAATTGATCTAGTTCCACGACCTCCCAAAGCGGCGTATCCACCCACGATGGTTGCTCCCCATGACTCTTTCCCTTTTGGCTAGCGTTAGGCATCAACCTTAGCACGGCGCACCCAGCAGCTGACCTCCGATACGAACTTATGGTCTAAAATAAAGTCTTTACAGGCAGTAGTTAGCGCACTTAACGGACTATTTTTTATTGCGAAAGCAATAGTAGAAGCTAAAAGGAGAAAGCGATGAGTGTTGTCCCCGTTAGCGAAGCAGAGCTGCACGCCAAGCTTGAGAAATGTATTGCCGGTGAACGGCTGCTGATTGAGCATGAAGGCAATCGCTTTAGTGCCAGAATCCAGCACGTTGGATTGATGGGCGTGAAGGTGATACCTGAAACCGAGATTAAGAACAGCCAGCGCACACCGGGTGACGTTGAAGGCGTCATGGTGCCCTACGACGAGATACTGGAGCTTGAAGTAAAGGGCGTGGTCTACAGCCGTTTGCCAGAATAGTCTGCACTTGCACGCCCGGCAAGTACGCAAGGCGTGCAAACTGTTTGTCTATGACTCACTTCCTCGAAAGTAAGCCAACTGATTTAAAACGTCAGGCAGATCTTGCCGAAGTGCTGCCCAGACTCCTGGTGGCGGAAAGCGTCGGCGATCTCAGCAAGTGGAAATTCGCGGTCAATGATTGGATGCATATCAAGGGTTTCAAGGGCGCGAATCATCTCGATCTGCTGGCGACGACTGCCCACAATCAAGCCCTTCAAGTTCGCCTGCTTAGCCATTAACTTGGCCGTAGGCAGCTCACCTTCACGGCCGGTGAGTATGCCAATCAGGGCGATATGCCCGCCGATTTTAATCGCATCAAAGGACTGTGGCAGCGTACCGGGGCCGCCCACTTCGACGATATGATCAACGCCTTCGCCGTTGGTGAGCTCTTTGACGCGCTTACCCCAATCAGGCGTCTCTTTGTAGTTGATGGTGTGCTCGGCGCCCATCTCGCGCAGCCGCGCCAGCTTTTCGTTCGATGATGAGGTCGCGATGACCCGCGCGCCCATCAGGCGGGCAAACTGCAGGGCAAAATCGATACCCCACCGGTGCCCAGCACCAGCACGGTGTCGCCCGCTTTGATACCGCCATCGACGACGAGCGCACGCCAAGCGGTTAAGCCAGCGGTGGTTAAGGTAGCGGACTCTGCGTGGCTATAGCCCTTGGGCTGATGGGTAAACCACTCGACCGGGCGCACCACCTGCTCACGGGCATAGCCATCCACACCATCGCCCGGTGTGGTGCGAAAATCGCCCACTCTGGCCGGGCCTTCCAGCCAGTGCGGGAAGAAAGTTGAGACCACTCTGTCGCCAACGGTGAATTCGCTGACACCTTCACCGACCGCTTCCACCACCCCTGCGCCGTCCGACATGGGAATGCGGTTTTGCTCTGTCGGGATCATCCCGGCAACCACTGCGTAGTCGTGGAAATTCAAGGAACTTGCATGAAGGCGTACTTTAATTTCGCCAGGGCCAGGCTCGCCTGGGGCCGCTAGTTCAACGACCTCTAGCTTGTCTAAACCGCCGGGCTCTCGAAGCTGAATGGCTTGCATCACTACCTCCTATTGAACGCATGTCGCTAAAAAAACGACTGGTCTATTTTGAGATGAGGGCACTCTCTTCGAGATCAAGGTCGTGACCTAAAAAACCGCCCGACTGACGCTGCCAAAGGCTCGCATAGATACCCCCTTTCGCCAATAGCTCCTGGTGCGAGCCGGTTTCGACGATACGGCCCTCATCCACCACAATCAGCCGGTCGAGCATGGCAATGGTGGAAAGCCGATGGGCAATGGCAATCACTGTTTTGCCTTCCATCAAGGTATCCAGCTGTTCTTGAATGGCGGCTTCCACTTCTGAGTCCAGCGCCGAGGTGGCCTCGTCCAGCACCAGAATCGGGGCATTTTTGAGCAGCACCCGAGCAATCGCAATCCGCTGGCGCTGACCGCCGGAAAGCTTCACACCGCGCTCGCCCACATGAGCATCCAGCCCGCGGCGCCCTTTCGGGTCGACCAGATCATTGATAAAGGTGTCCGCATGGGCGCGGCACACCGCGTTCCAAACGTCTTCGTCGCTGGCGTGGGGACTGCCGTAACGGATGTTGTCACGCAGCGAGCGGTGTAGCAGCGAGGTGTCCTGGGTGACCATGCCAATCTGGTGGCGCAGGGAGGTTTGGGTCACCTCGGCAATGTTCTGCCCATCGATCAAAATCCGCCCACCCTGCACGTCGTAAAAACGCAGCAGCAGATTGGCGAGAGTCGATTTACCCGCGCCTGAACGGCCGATCAGACCGATTTTCTCGCCGGGCTTGATGGTCAGGCTCAACCCGTCAAAGACGTTTTTACTCTCCCCTTTCGCCTGAGCGTATTGAAAGCGCAACTGGTCAAACACAATTTCCCCATCGGGAACCTGAAGCGCTTTAGCATTGGGTGCATCGTTGATGGTTGGCTCCTGAGCAATGGTGTTCATGCCATCCTGGACGGTGCCGATATTTTCAAACAGCCCGGCGACTTCCCACAAGATCCAGTCAGACATAAAGCGGATGCGCATCACCAGCGCGATAGCAATCGCCAGCACGCCTAGCGAAATCGCCTCTGTGTACCAGGCGCTGATCGCCATAGCTGCAGTGCCCACTAACAGCGCCGTGTTGAGCAGCGTCAACCCCACACTCATGATCGTCACCAAGCGCATCTGGCGGTGAACGGTGACCATAAAGCCTTCCATGGCGTCTTTGGCGTAGCGCTGTTCACGCTCGGTGTCGGCAAACAGCTTGATGGTTTGGATATTGCTGTAGCTATCGACCACCCGGCCCGTCATCTGGGCGCGGGCGTCCGCCTGAGCCATGGAGACATCCCGCAAACGCGGTACGAAGTAGCGCATGATCCCCTAAATAACCCACTAACCACAGCCCCAGCGGGATCAGCAGCAGCAAATCTGCCCGGCCCAGCAGATAGGCCGCACCGGTGAAGTAGACGATGGCGTAAACCAGCAGATCCATCACCTTGGTGACAGTCTCGCGGATCGCCAGTGCCGTTTGCATCACCTTTTGCGACACCCGCCCGGCAAACTCGTCCTGATAAAATGCCAGGCTCTGGCTCAGCATATGGCGGTGGGATAACCAGCGACCAATCATTGGGTAGTTACCGAAAATACTCTGATGAGTGACAAGTGACTGCATCAGCACCAAGAGTGGCAAACCGATCAGTAGCAGCAACCCCAGGCCAGCAAGCCAGAGGCCGTTATCCGCCCAAAAGCCTGCTCGTTCCACGTTGCCCAGCCAATCGACCAGTTGGCCCATGTAGCTAAAAAAAACAACTTCCGCTGCCGACACTAGCGCTGTAAACAGCGTCATAAGCAGCAATAGCGGCAACATCGGCCGTGAGAAGTGCACAATAAAGGGCATTAAGCCTTTGGGCGGCGTTTCCACCTTACCTTCCGGGTAGGGGTTAACCCGCGTTTCAAAGTAACGAAATAACGGCTGTAAAACACGCGATAGCATGAGGCTTCCTTACGTTACTGGCGTTGGTATTAACGGTCTTTAATTTGTTATGCGTAAGTGTGTAGAGGGTAGATGTCGTTAAAATGTCATGAAGGATGGGAGTGACGCAGTAGCCAACGCGCCCAAAACGGCGCAATAATCATCAGCGTCACCATACGCAACAGGTGATGAAAAGCGACAAATACCGGATCAATATTTAACGCCACGGCCAAAATGGCCATCTCGCCAATGCCGCCCGGTGCCAGCGCCAGCAGCGCTACATCGCGCCCTACCCCGAGCAGCTGGTGAATCAGCTCGGCAAATAGCGCCAGCACAAGCAGCGCTAACAGTGTCGCCACGCCAGACTGCCATAAATAGCGCCCAAAGAGCTGTCGCGTCATGCCCTGAAAGCGCGAACCAATGGCGCTACCCAGCACCCACAGCATCAGGTTCATTCCCCACTCCGGTAGCGCAAGGCTGGCAATATCAACACCGGATAATAGAGCAGCGACCAGCAGTGGCGCCAGTAAAGCGGGGCTAGGAATGCGCAGCCATCGGCCCAGCGGCAACAGCAGCGGGATCATCAATAGCATCCAGCCATGTTCCAAGCCACTTTGTACAGGGCCGATGCCCTCGCCACCACCCCTCATAGGCCCAAAACAGTGGCGGCAACACCAAAATCACTAAAATGATCCGCAGCGACTGCGCCACTGCAATACGCTGGGGGTCGCCGCCGCACTTTTCACCCAGCAGGATCATCGCCGTCATGGCACCAGGCGAGGCACCAAACCAAGCGCTAACCGGATCAAACCCGCAACGCCGATACCAGGCAGCAGCCACCGCGGTGGAAGCCGCCACTCCCAGCAGCAGTAGCGCGGCAGAAACAGGCCAATCCAGCACACGATTCGCCAACTGCGGCGTGACCTGACTACCCAGCACCAGGCCCATGACCGCTAAAAAGACATTACGTAGCGGTTCGGGTGCCGAGACCTGAACACCTTGTGAAGAAGCCAGCAGGTTAGCAATCAGAGGGCCCAGCATCCAGGCCAAGGGCAAACCGGTGAGTTGGAACAGCGTGCCACCCGCGGCGCCAACGATTAGCGACACTGACAGCGCTTTAGCGCTCCCTGCACTCAGAATGATGCCCTTCACACCGCCTCCCTATATCTCACCACTCAGCCCCTGAGATAATAATTAACCTGCTAAGAGCATCGTAGTCTACCACTGAACCAGCAACTTGGGCTTTAGGGTGGCGGAGACGGGCCGCTTCTATGGTTGGCATCGCCTTTTAGCCGTGATCCTGAATTAACTTTTCTTGTCATGCTAACGGTATCCGTGAGTCCGCCAGCAAGCGTATAATACTCACCGCCAGTAATGGCGAACTTTCTCAGGGCGGGGTGCAAGTCCCCACCGGTGGTGATGCCGCAGTCGATGCGGACAAGCCCACGAGCGCTCAACCGACGGGTATAACTTGACGGTTGAGGACAGCAGATTCGGTGAGATCCCGAAGCCGACGGTCATAGTCCGGATAAAAGAGAAGGTTTCCTAGTGATATTACCCGTAGCGTTCCAACGCATGCGGGTGCTGTGCTATTGGATGCCTCATGCCCTGGTTCTGGTAAACAATCCATCAAGGATAACCATGAATCAGACCCAACCTTCTTCATCCCCTCGCGTTGCCTTTATCGAAGCGTCTTGGCACCACGATATTGTTACTCAGGCCAGAACAGCCTTTATTGCTCAACTTACCGGCGAGCATGGCTTTTCAGCAGACCAAGTCGAAATATTCCAAGTCGCAGGGCTTACGAAATCCCGCTTCAAGCGAAACTGCTCGCCAAAACTGGCCGTTACAGCGCTATTGTGGGGGCAGGCTTTGTCATTGATGGCGGTATCTATCGGCATGAATTTGTTGCCCAAGCGGTCATTGAAGGCATGATGCAAGCGCAACTGGAAACCGAAATCCCCATTCTTTCGGTTGTGCTGACGCCTCATCACTTTCATGAACACAGCACGCACCATGCGTTTTTCCATGACCATTTTCGTGCCAAAGGCAAGGAAGCGGCTGAAGCGTTGGTCATGACCCTGGAAAATCATCAAAGGATTCGTGGGCTAAGATAACTCGAACCTGGCTCCTCACTTTGCTGTAAAACGGGAGGAGCCTGCTTTATTGAGGCTGTTCAGTAAGGCTGAGGAATCTCGCCATCATCGTCGTCATCGCGCATACGCGCTTGGCGTTCCGCCTCCTCCTCTTTAGCGTCGTCGATGACTTCCATCAACTCATCGACGTTAGCAATATGGGTGTCGGCATCGAAGTGGCCGGTGAGTTTGCTATCCGGATGCAGTTCACCGGTTTCGTACAGCGCCCACATCTCTGCCATATTCAGTATTCAGAAGCTCTGGCGCAAACTGGCCGAAGTAATTGCGCATGTTATCCACATCGCGATACAGCATCGCGGCCGCGCTGTTATTACCGGCAGCGTCAACGGCCTGGGGCAGATCGATAATCACCGGGCCGGAGGCATCGACCAGCACGTTAAATTCCGACAAATCGCCATGAATCAGGCCCGCACAGAGCATTTTCACCACGTCTTGAATGACCTTGGCGTAGTAGGTCTGGGCCTGCTCTGGCGTTAGCGTCACTTCGTCCAGGCGCGGCGCGACGTTGCCTTCGGCGTCACTGATCATCTCCATCAGCAGTACGCCGTCCACAAAACCATGGGGCTCAGGTACCCTCACACCCGCCGAAGCAAGACGGTAGAGGGCATCGACTTCAGCATTCAGCCATGCTTGCTCCTGCTCTTTCTGACCGTAACGGGTTTTTTGGCCATTGCCCGCGAGCGGCGGCTGTTGCGCTCTTTACGCCCCTCTTGATACTGAACGGCCTGTTTAAAGCTGCGCTGTTTGGCCTCTTTAAACACCTTGGCGCAACGCACTTCCTCACCGCAGCGCACTACGTAGACCTGCGCTTCCTTGCCACTCATTAACTGCACCAACACCTCGTCGATCATTCCATCATCGACCAGGGGTTGTAATCGCTTAGGGATTTTCATGGTTAGCTGCGTCGGCTCCTCTTTGGTACGCGTTCAGTAACGGATACGGCGAACACGGAAAGCACGCCCTTTTAATTTATCACGCTCGAGTTTGGCCTGAGCTTGTTGAATCACGTCTCGCTCAACGGCCACATAGGCACTGCGGGCGAGTACTTTGATTTTACCCACTTGATCGCCGCGCAGCCCACCTTCACTGGTTAGCGCTCCCAGAATATCACCGGGGCGCAGCTTATCTTTCTTACCACCAGCTAACTGCAGCGTCGCCATTAGCGGCTCGAACGGTACCGAGTGCTGGGGTTTCGGCAGGGGCTCGGTTTTAATCGCCTGCTCCAGCAAGCCTTCAAGCCGCTCCAGCCGATAACTCTCTTTAGGAGTTACCAACGTGCAGGCAATACCGCTGGCCCCGGCACGCCCAGTGCGGCCTACCCGGTGCACATGCACATCAAGCTCGCGAGCAATTTGGTAGTTAAACACGGCGTCCAGTTGGGCAATATCCAGGCCACGGGCGGCAACGTCCGTGGCCACCAGAATAGAGGCACTCTGGTTAGAGAACAGAATGAGTATGCGATCGCGGTCTTTCTGCTCTAAATCACCGTTTAACGCCACGGCACTAAACCCTGCATCGGTCAGTTGCTCAGCCACTGCCTGGGTTTCGCGTTTAGTGTTACAGAATACCACGCTGGTCGCGGGCCGATAGACCAGCAACAGTTGGCGCAGGGCGTCGAATCGCGCTTCTTCATCAGCGACACTATAAAAATGCTGCTGGATCGTCGTGGCGTCGTGTACCTCGGCGATTTTGACCATCACCGGTTCACGCATAATGCCGCGGGTCATCGCCGTTAGGCCGCCCGATGACTGCTCGTCCGGGAAAGTCGCGCTGAACAGCAGCGTTTGGCGGTCGGCTGGGGTCTCAGCAATAATGTCATCAATGGTCGCCTGGAAGCCCATATCCAGCATCCGATCCGCTTCATCCAGCACCAGCGTCATGAGGGACTCCAGGGTGAGCGAGCCTTTGCGCAAATGCTCGTCGATACGCCCCGGTGTGCCCACCACAATATGCGCGCCATGCTCTAAAGAACCGAGCTGAGGGCCAAAGGGCGCGCCGCCGCAGAGGGTGAGTATTTTTAC
The DNA here is from genome assembly GCA_004295565.1 of Vreelandella olivaria. Taxonomy (GTDB): domain Bacteria; phylum Pseudomonadota; class Gammaproteobacteria; order Pseudomonadales; family Halomonadaceae; genus Vreelandella; species Vreelandella olivaria. Next base: position 3,369,835 of record AP019416.1, read on the forward strand.
GTTGGCCATGCCACGCGCTAACCGGCGCAGCTCTTCTGCCACCTGATCGGCCAGCTCCCTTGTGGGGCACAACACCAAGCCTTGCACCGCGAAGGTCTCTACTTTCAATTTAGCCAGCAGGGCCAAACCAAACGCCGCCGTTTTCCCTGAGCCGGTTTTCGCCTGGGCCAATACATCGCGCCCAACCAGCATGGGCGGCAGGCTCTCCGCCTGCACCGGCGACATTTCGTGGTAGCCAAGGGACGCAAGGTTGCTTAGCAGAACGTTTGGCAACGCTAACGAGGAGAAAGAGGAGTCAGACACGGTATTACCTTGCTTGGGCCACAGCGAGGTGGCCATCGAAAAAACAGCGTGCGCTGCCTTAAGGGCAAACGACACACGCAAATATTACCGCACCATACCAGAAAGTGCCCCGGGCTGCGCCGCCATCACATCGACATCAGCTTGCAAGGGGCACAAAGATGGCCTGACTCAGCTTGGCTAAGTCCCCAGGCGCCAGCTCAATTTCAAGGCCGCGTCGCCCGGCACTCACATAGATACTGGCAAAATGTTCGGCAGAGTGATCAATAAAGGTGGCCAAACGCTTTTTCTGCCCCAGCGGGCTAACGCCCCCAGCACATAGCCGGTTGTGCGCTCTACTTCCGACGGCTCCGCCATGATGGCTTTCTTTGCGCCGGCGGCTTTGGCGATCTGCTTTAACCCCAGCTGGCCATTGACCGGCACAATGCCTACCGCCAGCTGTTTGCCATCCAGCTTCACTACTAGAGTTTTAAATACCTGCTCCACCGCAACGCCCAGTTTTTCAGCCGCCTCCAATCCATAGGAGTATGCAGTGACGTCGTGATCGTACTCATGGATTTGAAAACCAATGCCTGCGTGTTTCGCGCTATTGATAGCCGGTGTCATGTCGTTCTCTTCATTAACAGCGTTGATACGATGACGTTACTGAGTGGCCCACTTCGCCCAATAGGTTAATAACGTGGCAGGCAAAGGGAAGTCAACGGGGGGGCATGAATATTAGCACGCTATGAATGGAAAGCTGAGCTCTAGCATCTATCCTTAACTGTGCAATGCTCAATAGTACAGTAGGTAAATGGAAGCTAATGAAAGGAGATCAGCAATGCCTGCAACCTCTAAAGCGCAACAGAAAGCAGCGGGCGCGGCACTCTCTGCTAAGCGCGGAGAAACCAAGCCCAGTGAACTTTATGGTTCGTCTAAAGAGATGTATGACTCCATGAGCGAGGAGGAGCTCGAAGACTTCGCGAGCACAAAGCGCAAAGGCAAGCCGGAAAAGAAACAGGATTGATCATCCTCTTGCCCCTGTCTGCTAAAAGAACCATATAAGGCAACAGCGCCAGCTTATCGAAGCTGGCGCTGTTGGTATTGACTTGCTAACCGTTACTGCTTGCAAGGCACCACTTTGCGCAGGGTGTCTTTTGCCCAAAGCGTTTGGCCATCTGGCGTACGGCCATGCTCATTCCAGCGTTCGGCGGTTTCCAGGCAGAACGATCCGGCGCTTTCAACGCTCGCATCGCGGTTAGCCGGGCGCTCGCCGCCAATCCGCATAACATCTGGATTGTCGGTGGTATAGCTTGGCGCAATGGTAGAACTTGCACAGCCAGCGACCAGTGCGGTCAGCAGCAGTACGGGTAAACAGCGGCGCAATGGCATGTTTTTACAACCCTCAACGTAGCACTATTAGGCCGACACCTATTGTCGGTAGCGCTAAATAGCACTGCCGCTAACAGCACGTCAATCTTTTTCACCCGCCTCAGCCAGTGACTAAGGTAAGACTGGTAACCGGGCGCAGGTTTAGCCGCTTACAGCGCTTTTCTACGCTATCCACAATCTCTTGAGCGTCGTCGAACTGCTGCTTATCCAGCTGGATATCGACCATTAAAAGCTGCCCACCTGGGCCAGGCGCACATCGTCGGCGCTGACATCAAAGTCGGCGACATCCTCCACCACATCGCGCCGCACGCTGCTGCACGAGCCGCCGAACATCAGCTCACGCAGCGCCCCCTTCACCATGCGAATCGGCATGGGTAAGAAGTAGCCCGCGATAACCAGCACCATCACCGGGTCGGCAAAGCGCGCGTAGCTGGCCCAGGGCGACTGGGTTAACAGCCAGGTCAGCCCAAACCCCAGCATAACAGCGGCACTTAGCCAGGTATCCATCTGCCATTGGCGTAGCTCGGCGGCCAACAGCGAAGAGCGCGCCACCCGGGCGTAGCGCGCCAGCCACCACCAGGTTAATAAACAGCCGATTACGTTGACCACGCCAAACATCAGCGCCAAATCCAGCGTGACCAGCCGCCCACCGTCGAGCAGGCTCCACAGAGCGGAAACCAGCGAGACGATACAGACCATCGCGATCACTACGCCTTTGAGCAGCACTGCAAGGGGCTCTACCGTCAGCCGCCCAAAGGGGTAGTGATCGTCTGCAGGTTTACGCGCCTGCTTTAGTGCAAATAACGATAACGACGCCAACACCAGGCTTAACAGCGAGTAACCGCTATCAAAAGAATCGTTATGGAACCACTGGTCAACCCTAGCGCCAGCCCGGTAAACGCAAACAGGCTAGCAGAAATGGCTGAAAATCTTAGCGCACGGCGCTCGGCAACAAAGGGGGTCACGCGGATAACTCCATCACGTTAGGCGAATTGTGCGCCATAATAGAGAAGAGTTATGACAATCACGAATCGCTCAGCGCCAAGTTAACTGGCGCTCAACGCATTAAACGAGGCGACTATGCGCGCTGAACAGGTACAGGCTTTTATTGATGTCACCGAGCATGGCTCCTTTGCTGCCGCTGCACGGCATACCGGCTTAAAACGGAGCACACTGAGTGCCGCCGTCAATGCGCTGGAGGATAGTCTGGGCGTGGCGTTATTTGAGCGTTCGGGCAATAGCCTAACGCTGACCGCCGTGGGCGACAGCGTGCTTCCCGACTGCTACCGCCTGCTGACTAGCGCCAGTCGGATCAAAAACACTGCCACCAGCACTTGCAGGGCGTTGAAAGCCAACTGGGCATTGCCCGTGATGACGCCCTACCTGAGGTGTTTTGGCGCCAGGTGATGCACGATTTAAAACAGCAGTTTCCGTTAACCGCGATTTCGGTGTACTTGGTGCCACCCCAGGAGCACACCCAGTTTGTGCAGCGCCAAACGGTGGATATTGCCTTTGGGCTGTATACCGCCGAAGGCATTGATGCCAACGCGGCCAACCTGGCTCCCGTCAGTATGCGTTTAGTGGCAGCGCCCCATCATCCTTTAAGCCGCCTCCCCAGCGTTAACCGCGACGACTTGGCCCAGTACACTCAAGTGTGTTTGACCCACGTGCAGGATGACAAGCTGATCAGCGAAGCGCTGTTTTCAGGTAACTATCTTGGGCTAACCATGTTTGAGGTGATTCGCGATGCCGTCATCAACGCGACCGGCTGGGCGCTGCTGCCTTACCCTTTAGTCAAAGGCGCCTTGGAGGCGGGCACGCTCTGCACGCTAAATCACGATCTAGCGCTAGACAGCCACTATTACCGTTACGTGGAGAGTGATAACTGCGGCGTGGTCGCCACTGCACTGTTAAATAAAGTGACGCATTTTTGGCTACGCTGAATTAAGCCAATACGAACCCACTGACATATCGTTGAAATCTTTTTATGGAAAAAAACAGCAAAGCCTTCCACGCTATTACAAAGAGCTAAATAAGGAGCCGCCAGGACACGCCACGTGAGGAACACTGGTAAGTGTCATCCAGACGTAATACGCACCTGCCAGTGTCGAAGTTGCCGTCAACCAAGGAGTGATTCCACCGATGGTACGACTCGATAAGAAAGCCACTCGGCTGTATGTGTTGGACACCAATGTCCTCATTCATGACCCCACCGCGCTCTACCACTTCGATGAGCACGACGTTGTTATTCCCATGACCGTCCTGGAGGAACTTGATAAGCACAAAAATGGTGTACGTGAAATTGCCCGCACGGCTCGCCAAATCAGCCGTACGCTCTCTGACCTTACCAGCCAAGTCACCTTTGATGAGATCCAACGCGGTATTCCAATTCCCCGTATTAGCGGCGACACAGGACGCCTGCACTTTTTATGCTACAACGATTTAAAGCTCTTTGACGCCCTCGACGATAGCCCCGATAACCGCATACTGGCGGAAACCTGCCGCCTTCGCGAAGAACGCCCTGACGCCTCGGTCATCCTGATCACCAAGGATATCAACCTCCGCGTTAAAGCCGCCGCGCTAAAAGTGCCGGTGGAGGATTATCTCAACGACCGCGCCTTCTCCGACAGCGACGCCATGATCGAGGGCGCCCAGGTTTATGCCTCCGCTGGCCAGCATGGCGCGTCACTGTGGGAAGCGTTAAATGTTGATGTCACGGTGGAACGTCTCGACCACCACACCTTCTACCAACTCACCGGCACCATGCCCCGCCACTGGCACGTGGGCATGCTGGTCTCGGATAGCGAAAACGGGGCAGAGTTCGAAGCGATCGTTCGCGAACTGGGGCCCTCTTCGGCGCGCCTTCAGTTGCTGACGAACTACCGCCACCACGCGGGCGTTTGGGGCGTTCACGCCCACGACAGTCGGCAAAACTTCACGCTCAACCTACTCATGGATCCCGATATTGATCTGGTCACCATTGCCGGTAATGCCGGTACCGGTAAGACCTTTATGACCCTGGCCGCGGCCTTTCAGCAGACCCTGGACGCCAAGCTGTTTGAACGTATTGTGTTTACCCGCGCGCCGATCCCCATGGGGGAAGACATTGGCTTTCTACCCGGCACCGAGGAGGAGAAGATGTCACCGTGGATGGGTGCCTTCCACGACAATATGGATAACCTGCTGCGCAACGAGGAGGGAGAATCAAGCTGGGATAACGGTGCCACACGGCAGTTGATTGGCTCGCGGGTGCAAATCCGCTCGCCAAGTTTTATGCGCGGTCGCACCCTAAACGACACCTTTTAATCATTGATGAGGCGCAAACTTCACCCCCAAACAGCTTAAATCGCTGGTGACACGGGCGGGGCGTAACACCAAGATTGTCTGTCTGGGCAACGTCGGGCAGATTGATACACCCTATCTAACGGCTAATACCTGCGGTATGGCCGCTGTGGTTGAGCGCTTCCGTGATTGGCCCCACGCTGGGCATATCACGCTGAAAAGCGTTGAACGCTCACGCTTGGCCCTGGCGGCGGAAGAGCTGCTTTAAGCTTTCTTCTTTAAACCTGCTTTTAGAACCGCCCCCTCCACCACTGGTGGGAGGGGGTTCTCCACCCTCAAGTATCGTTACTCTCCTCAATGTCCTTCCACGGCCGGGGGCACCAATGGTGTCCGCAGCAAACGCCTCGCGCTCCCCTAGCGGGCGCGCCTCACCGATGGTGGTGTCGGTGAAGGTTTGGCGCTCCATCTCACAGTTGACCTCTGCACCAAACAGCACCACAAAGGCAGACAGCCAGAACCAGAGCATCAGCGCTACCACCGCTCCCAATGAGCCGTATAGCTCGCTAAAAGTAGAGAAGTAGCGAACGTAGAGCGAAAGGCCGCCGGAACCTAACAGCCACATCCCTGTTGCCAGCAGCGTGCCGTAACTCAACCAACTCCACTGGGCCGAACGTCGATAAGGCGCATAGCGGTAGAGCAGCGCTATTAGCATACTCATTACTACCAACAGTGCAGGCCAGCGCAGCCACTGCAAAATCTGATTCAGCGGCGGATCAATCGCCAGGGAGTTGACCACCACCGGTACGATGGCGATAAACGCTAGCGAGATCAGCGTCATAAAAATCAAGCCAAAAGTCAGCGCGACCAGTACCACAGTGCGATGTATCAGGCTGCGTTTTTCGGTTTCGCCGTATACCACATTAAGGCCAACAACCAGCACCGCTACCCCTTTGGAAGCGATAAACATCGCAATCAGCAACCCGGCTAGAGCCCCAAGAAAGCTACCTGACTCCGCACTCTCAACTACCTGCTGGGCCTGCTTATCGATTAACTCGGCAGCATCCGGCGGCATAAAACGACTGATTTCATACAGCTGCTGGCCAGCTTCATAAGGGTCAAACAGTAGCCCCCAGAGGGAAATGACCGCCGCGATAGTAGGAAACAGCGCCAGCAAGGCGTAAAAGCCACCCCAGCCGCCAGCATGGTCAGGCGGTTACGACGCGCGGCGCGCACTACCCGCCAGGTGATGTCGTGCCACCCCGCTGAGGAATATCGCCAGGTACCTGCGCGCGGCGGCCACGAGGGAGTTTACCCATAGCAGGCTCCTGACGAGTTCATCTCACACAGTCGTCTCATTGCTGTCCTTCCCACATCATTAGCGCCGCAAGCAGCACGGCAAACACCATCATCAGCCCGCTGGTATGGTGACGCAACCAGAACTCAGACGACAACAAAGGCGTTAAACGGCGCATAAATCCCTCCTCCGCTTTTTGTCCAGCGAGCACACTTGCCGCTTTAAGCTTGGCGCAATAATGTCCAAACAGACGTATCGGCACCAATGCAGTGCCGACCATCCCCGCATAGAGCCACCATAGATCACCGGCGGGGAGGGATTTACCTTAAGCGGGCGGGTTAGCAGCCAACCCACCGCGGCGAACAGCATTCCCACCGGAAAGGGCCAGATAATCCCCAGCCACTCTTTCAGGGGCGGCATCTCAAGACTGTCCGCAGGTAGAGGGAGCCAAAGAGGCGTTAACAGCGCTGCGACGATGGCAACTAACCAGGCGCCCCACTGCCCTGGGTGACTGCCCCTTGATGGCGCTGCTGCCACTGGCGCCATAGGGCAACGCTTACCAGTGCTGCTGTACCAACAGCCGCCCAACTGAGCAGCTTGATCAAAGACTCGTGGTGCATTTCATAGAGCGGACTCTTCACGCCCCATTTGCTGACCAGGCCCGCCCCAATGGCGCCCGCCAATGAGATACCCGGTAGAGCCATCAAGCCCCAAACCGCCGGCAGTGGCCAGCGGGGTAAGTGCTCACTGATACTGGTGCCCATAAACAGTGCGCCTTTGGCCAGCGCGTGATGGGCAGCAAACAGCACCAGGCCCGGCCACAGCAGTGGCCATACCTCTGGCGCGACTAAGCCCATGGCCACCAATGCGGTCATCATGCCCATCTGGCTAATACTGGAGTAGGCCAATACCGCTTTAGGGTGACGTTGAAAAACGCCATACAGGGCGGCACCAAAGGCTGCCGCCAGCCCTGCGATTAACATGAAGCGACCAAACTGGGCTAACGAGGCTGAAACCTGCTCACTCCCGAGCGGCAACACGTTGATCCAGCCCAGCAGACCCGCCTTAATCATTGCCCCACTCAGCACGGCGCTGGCAGGGGCTGGTGCCACCGGATGGGCCAGCGGTAGCCACACATGCAAGCCAATGACCCCGGCTTTTACGCCAAAGCCCAAGCACAGCAGAGTGGCCATCCATGCCCCCTGTTCCGCCTCCAGAATACTTTCACGCACTCCTTGCAACGTCAGCGTGTTCGCCTCACCAGCCGCCCATAGAAAGCCGCCTAGAATTAACCCCTCCCCTACCACGGCTAACATCAAATAGGCCTTGGCTCCCAGCCGAGCCTCTTCGGTACCGCTATGCACCACCATGGCGTAGGCAGCAAAGGTCATCAGCGCAAAACCTAGGTAAAAACTGGCGATATCCTGGGCAATAATCAGCAGTACGTTACCAAGCAGTGTCAGCGGCCACAGCAGCGCTAAACGCAGCAGGCGCCGTTGGGCCTCCTGATCACCGCTCCGGGCCTTTTCCTGCTCCGCCGCAAAATAGCCCTTGGCATGCAACGCTGCCAAGCTCCAGAGCAGTGCGGTAAACGCAAGCCAGGGGCGGCTTAACGCGTTTAGCGACCACTCACCGCCCAACATCCAGCCATCAATCGTCCAGTGGGCCTCGCCGCCGTAGGCTAATAGCAGCGCGGGCCAAGCGGCGCTTAGCCATAATGCTGAAAAATAGCCCTGCTGTTGAGTGGGTGTGCGGTAGCCAATCCATAGCGTCCAACCGACAACGACCAGCGGCCAAAGCAGCGCCAGGGCAAGCAGCATTGTCATCATGGCAGATACTCCCCGTTGGCGACCCGGGCCGCCCAATCCAAGGGGCTAAAGGGCAACCCGGCGAACAGTCCTGCCCCTAAACTCACCAGTGCGGTAAACACCATCGGCACCAACAGCCAGCTATGGGTTTCAAAACGGCCTAGCCGCTGCTCTTTGGGCCAGTTGCCGTTGCCATGGGCTGGCCCTACGCGGAACCATAAGCGGTGCACAATGGGTAAAAGTACATAGCGTTGAGGGTACTGCTCGCTACCAGTACGGCGACGACCCAGTACATCTCGGCCTGAATCGCGCCAACGCCGAGATACCACTTGGTAATAAACCCCGCCACCGGCGGAAGGCCAATCATGCCAAACGCGCCAATAGTAAAGGCAATGCTGGTCAACGGCATACGCTTGCCTGCGCCGTCCATTTCATCAATGCGATGGATCCCCAGCTCTTCGGCATAGTTGCCCGCACAGAAGAACAGCGTGACCTTCATTAGGCCCTGATGCAGCAAGTGCGCCAAGGCGCCGACGGTGCCAAACGGGCCAAACAGCCCGATACCCAGAATAACGTAGGAGACCTGGCTCACGGTGGAGAACGCCAGGCGGGGTTTCAGCTCCTCTTGGGCTATGGCGCGCAGCGAGCCATAAATAATCGTGATGGAAGCCGCTACCGCAAGCGCGGTAATAACACCAGCTCCACGCTTAGTTCAATGCCAAACAGATCGTAAACGACCCGCAGAATGCCAAACGCGCCCGCCTTCACCACCGCTACCGCGTGCAACAGCGCACTCACCGGCGCGGGCGCCACCATCGCCCTGGGTAGCCACCCATGCAGCGGTACCATGGCCGTTTTTACCGCCAACCCACCCACTAACAGCGCAAATATCAGCGTTAGCAAACCGCGATGATCGTTTAAATAGTCGCCCAAGCCCTCCTCTGAAGAGAACGACTGATCCCCGGTCAGACTATACAGCAGCACGGTGCCAAGCAGCAGTACCACACCAGCGCTTAAGGTGTAGCGCAAATAGACGCGCCCCGCATCAAGGGCCTGCTGAGTGCCTTTGTGAACCACCAAGGGGTAGGTGGAGAGCGTCAACATTTCGTAGAAGATCAGGAAGGTAAACAGGTTATCCGCTAAGGCAATACCGATCGTGCTGGCCACACAGAGGCTAAAAAAGCCAAAAAGCGCTTACGATTAGCGGAACCTTCCAGGTAGCCAATGGCGTAGATGGTGGTACACAGCCACAGCAGTGACGATAACCCAGCGAACATCACCCCTAGCGCGTCACTGCGCAGGACAAAATCGACGCCCCGACGACTTGAAAGCTAAATATGTCCTCATGGCCCGCGGCTACCCGCTGAACCATAAGCATCACCAGGACAATCTTGACCACCGCCGCAGTCAGGTTAATGGTGGTACGCAACCGCCTGGCGTCTTCTGGCAGCGCAAAATAATCACCACCACCAGCAGCGAAGTGGCCAAAGCAGTCAGCGGTAACCAGGCGGCGTTCATGGACTGCCTCCGTGCATCAATTCCAGCGGAAAATGCGCCAATAGCCCCAGGGCGAGCGCAGTCAGGGCAAGGGTTAGGGCGATCAGTTCCATGCCCGGCGCCAGGGGTTGATAGCGATGCCGTGGGGCCGTCTCATCAAAGCAGTAGCGGAACAATCGGAATATATAGGCCGCTGTCAGCAGCGTGCCGATTAAGAGCGCGGCCACCGCCCACCACTGCTGAGAGATCACCATCGCTTGTAGCAGCAACCACTTGGCAGTAAACCCTGAGCTGGGCGGTAACCCCATCAAGGTGATAGAGGCGATACCAAACACTAATAGCGAAAGCGGTAAACGGCGACTGGTACCGGCCAAACCTTTGAGCGTGCTCTCCCCTGTGGCCAGTATCAGGTTGCCTGCGGCCATAAACATGGCGGCTTTGGCAAAGGCGTGGCCCATCAGCTGCAGCCAAAACCCTTCCCAGGCTAACGCGCGGGGTAGCGGCGCAATATCCGGCCCCAGCAGCAGCGGGAAAGCCACCATGAGATACCCCAACTGCGCCACGGTGGATGACGCCACCAGGGTTTTAAGTGAATCGGTACGCCATGCCAGCAGCCCGCCCCATACAATTGCCAGCATGCCCAGCCAGGCGATAACACGCGGGGCGTAGAAAGCATCAGGGAGCAGAATGCTCCACAACTGCAGCAATATAAACAGCGACGCCTTGATCACCAGCGCCGCATGCAGCGCGCTTACCGGCGTCCAGGCGCTCTCATGTACGGGTGTCAGCCACGCATGTAGGGGAAATAGCGCGGCTTTTAAAGCCAGCCCCGCACCGATCAGCGCAGCGGCGAACCACGCCACCGGCCCTGGCTCTACGACCTCAGCCAAGCCTGGCAAATCCAACCGGCCCCAGTGGCCCAAAATCAGCGCCACTCCAAGTAGATAGGTGAGCGAGCCCACCAGCGCCAGTAGCAGATAGCGCATTCCTGCCACGAGTGCGGGCGCCTTTCCCGATAGCATCAGCATGCCGACCGCCGCCAGCCCCATCAGCTCCAGCGCTGCATAAAGGGTCAATAGGTCGGTGGCCAGCCAAATTAACGATAGCGCGCTAAGCACAACGCCCATCAAAGGCCACAGCCAGCGTGCCAACGGCCCCGTTTCGCTTAAACGCAAATATCCCGGCGTATAGAGCGCTGCCGCAACGCCGATCACCTGGGTCATTAACAGCAGTAGCACGCTAAGTCCGTTTAGACGCAACGACAGCAGGATACCGGCAATTTCCACTGCCAGCGCAGTAGTCCCGCTTGATCGTAAGCAGAGAGCAGCATTAGCCCAGAGGCCAATACTGGCACACTGGCTAGCAAGACGGGCCATGCCCGCTTAGGAGGAAAGAGTGCCGCCAGCATGCCCAGTAGTGGCGGCAAGCCAAGCGCCACTAGCAGCGCCCAGTGGGTAGGGAGAAGGGGTTCAAAGGTGCTATCGAAAAGGCCAAAGCGCCAAATCATGTGGCGCCCTCTTCAGGTTTACCGTCACGCCCCAAAGCCTCGACCCCTTCCAGATGCAAAAGCTGCCGAATCAACAGCGCACCCAGCATTGACCCCAGCCAGGCGACTAGCAGCCCTACACTAATCAGTGCCTGAGCAGTCGTTGAGGTACCTGCCACGCCTGCCAGCAGCATAAACACCCCTGAGCCGAGAATATTGAACGCCAGCAAACGGCGCAGCAAATGACGGTGAAGCGCAAAGGCGCCTAAGGCACTGGCGGCAATCGCCACCCGGCAAGCAGCAACGGATGCTCTAAAGGCGAATACGCCATGTCGGCGATTACCGTGCGAATCGCGGCGCCCACCATGACAAACCAGGCCAGCGCCAAGAGCACCCGTATCACCACCCGCGATCTAGGCTCGCTGAAGATATCGCGCTCAAGAGAGGAGGAAGCGCCGGGGAAAACGTGGCCCAGGGCATAAAAAAAACACGGGCCAGTTAACCCTAATCCCAGCACCAGCTCAGCAGCTGCCAGCCAAGGAGCGCCGAGTTGCCACCATGCCACCGTCATTGCAGCCGCAAACACCACAAAAAAGTAGCAGGCACGCACCAGGTGGCGGTCAAACAGACACACCAGCGCCGATACCATCAGGCCCAGCGCCAGCAGCACTTCGATGACATCAAAAGCGGCTATCGCCTCAAAGAAAGCTATCATTCGTTTTCGCTACATCCTTGCATCGGTCACGAATAGGTGCTCAGTTCAACCGCGAACTCAGCCACTTGCCTATATCATTAACCTGCTGTGGGCAGAGCGCATGGGCCATGGGGTATTGGCGGTAGTTGACCGCGTAGCCCATCGCTTTTAAGCGCTCGACGCCACTGCGGCCCAGGCTTTCAGGCACAATGGGGTCAAAGTTACCGTGTTGAACCTCAATAGGAATCTGACGATTGGCTTCCGCGAGGTCGATATTGTCGGCGGTCGCAAAGTAAGTCGACATGGCCAACAGCCCTCCTAACGGCGCAGGGAACGTCAGCGCGGCATGGTAGGCAACCGCGCCCCCTTGCGAAAAAGCCCGCCACGATAATGCGCTGGCTATCGATACCCTGATCGATCTGCTCTTGGATCAGCGCCTGGATTCGCTCAGCCGATTTCTTGAGCTGCACCTCATCGACCCGGCGGCCCAAATCCATGGCCAAAATATCGTACCAGGCAGGCATCACCATACCGCCATTAATCGTCACCGGCAGGCGTGGCGCATGGGGCATGATAAAGCGCACGCGGGAATCTTTGGGCAGCGCTAGCGCGGGCACCAGCGGCTCAAAATCGTGCCCATCCGCACCCAAACCGTGAATAATAAACACACAGGCATCGGCGGGTTGACCATCTTTCGGCTCAATAACCAGTTCGCCAGGAGCAGTCATAACGTCGTATTCCTTTATGCAAAAAGCGTCACCCTAGCGCAAACCTACGTTAACAGCGAGCGCGAGTGCACCTAAAATCGTGACAACACACTTAAAAAGGCCAGACCAGGGGAATTAACACCAGCGCGATGGCACCCGTCAGTATATTTAATCCACTGCCCAGGCGTAGAAAATCGCTCACCCGATAACCACCTGGGCCATACACCATCAAATTGGTTTGATAGCCAATGGGGGTTAAAAAGCTCGCCGAGGCGGCAAACATCACCGCCACCACATAGGGCATCGGGCTAACGCCCAAGCTTTCTGCGGCGCTCATCACCACCGGAAAAATAATCACCGCCGCTGCGTTATTGGTGACCAGTTCGGTCAGCAGCGCCACCACGCAGTATGTGCCAATTAACAGCAGCAGTGGGTTACCCGCCACCAGGGTCAACACCCCACCGCCGATCACGCCGGCAGCGCCGGAACTCTGCAGCGCTGCCCCCACCCCAAAGGAGGCCGCAATGGTGAGCAGCACCTGGGTATCCAAGCCACGCTTGGCGGCGCCCACCGAACAGCAGCCCGTGAGTAGCGCTAATGCCGCCCCCAGCATGGCAGCGTTAAGCATGCTCAGCACACCGAAGGCGGCGAGCAGCACGGCACCTAACAGTAAGCCCCACGCTAACGGCGCTTTTTCATGGATAGGCCGCGCCGCGCTCATTGAGCTCACTAATCAGCAAAAGTCCCGCGACTGTCGATGCCGCTCAATAAAGGGGGGCCGCGCCTCCAGCAACAGCACATCGGCGGGCTGCAGTCGCACTTGACCAAGGTTGCCCTTAACCCGTTCTCCGCCACGGCAAATCGCCAGCACCGCTGCCCCATAGAGGGTTCTAAAGTGACCATCGCGAATACGCTGGCCTATAAACTGACACTGATTCGAGACCACCGCCTCGACCAGGCGGCGCTCTTTAAACTCTTTTCCAGGCTGGAGGTACCATCACGGGAGGGGATTAAGCCACGAATTTGCTGCAACTCCACCGCTGCATCAGAGGTGCCTGCAAACACCAGCCGATCGCCACCCTTAAGCTGCTCGCCGGGCCCAACGACACTGACCACGTTGCCTGCGCGCTCAATCTCGACCAGAAACAGCTCCTGCAGGTGGCGTAGCCCTGCCTCTTCAACGGTGCGATCCACCAGCACGCCTGCCGGGTCGACTTCCATTTCGATAGTGAATTCGCGTGGGTTGGCAAACGCATTGGCCAGTCCTTCCCTAGCGGGCAACAAACGAGGCCCCAACAAGACGAGATAAGCAAGTCCTGCGATTGCCACGGGCACACCGACCCAGGCCAAATCCAACAGGCCCATGCCTAGCTCAGGGTAGCGCTCCAACAATAGTCCATGCACCACCAGGTTCGTACTGGTGCCAAATAGCGTAATGGTGCCGCCGAGGATAGAGGCGAAGCTAAGCGGCATCAGCAGCCGCTGGGGAGACAGGCGCAGCCGACGGCTCCAGCCTCATGACCGCGGGAATATAGGTAGCAACGACGGGGGTATTATTGACAAAGCCGCTAAGCGAGGCCACCGGCAGCAGCAGGCGAACCAGCGCACCTCGCTCACTTTTGGGCCGTTTAAGCACATAGCGAATAATCAGGTCGATGCCGCCGGTTTCGCGAATGCTGGCCACCAGCACATACATAAACGCCACGGTAAACAGGCCACTATTGGAGAAGCCCCCAGCGCCTGCTGGGGGCAATTACGCCAAGCGTCATTAGCACAATAACCGCGCCCAGCAAGATAATATCCGGCCCCAGGCGTGAAAAGGCCATTAACGGAAAAATAGTGAGCACCACCCCTACCGCTATCCAAGCATCCAGTGACATAACCACGACATCCTTAACCAATAAGCATGGTGGTATTGTGAAGCCAATCTTATATTCTAAAAAGTTATTTTTAGAAACATTTAAAGATCGAAATGGAATATACAACGTGAGGGGTGAGGGGTGAGGGGTGAGGGGTGAGGGGGTGAGGGTGAGGGGTGAGGGTGAGGGGTGAGGGGTGAGGGGTGAGGGGTGAGGGGTGAGGGGTGAGGCGAGTTTAAGTTACAAAACCTGAAAAGCGAAAACCCCGCGCTTGGCGGGTTTTCTGGTCAATCAGCGCTAAGCGATGATTGCTAACATCTCAGTGCTTAAGAATTAACTTAAATAACTTTGATGTTAGAAGCCTGAAGGCCTTTTACCCTGGGTGACGTCGAAGGAAACCTTCTGGCCGTCTTGCAGAGATTTGAAGCCTTCAGCCTGAATTTCTGAGAAATGCGCGAACAGATCGTCGCCATTGTCGTCAGGAGAAATGAAGCCGAAACCTTTAGTGTCGTTAAACCACTTAACGGTACCAGTTGCCATGATCGAAATCCTCGATGTTGCTAATTAAACCGGGAAATACCCGAATTACAGTGGGTATAACAAGAGACTTTCACCAGATTTAACGCTAGAGGCGCTTCTATACTGCTGACAACGTTCGACTTGCTAACCTACTTCCGCCATTTTGCGCTTAACCACCCTCCCACGTCAACACCCCGATAAACGCCGATTAATAGCTCTACGAGCCACCAGAAACTTCTCCACGCTCAGCCAGTAACCAACTAGCAGCCTTCTCTGCAATCATTAGCGTGGGCGAGTTGGTATTGCCGCTGGTGATCGTCGGCATCACGCTGGCGTCGGCCACTCTCAATCCGTCAATACCGCGCACTCTCAGCCGCGCATCGACCACGGCCATGGCATCGTCCTCGCGGCCCATTCGTGCGGTGCCCACCGGGTGGAAAATCGTCGTGCCGATATCACCGGCCAACCGAGCAAGCTCCTCATCGCTTTGGTACTCGACGCCGGGTTTAACTTCTTCCGGCGCGTATTTGGCAAACGCAGGCTGCTCGGCAATGCGCCGTGTCACGCGCAAGGAGTCCGCCGCCACCTTGCGATTCCTCTGGGGTACTCAAGTAATGGGGAGAAATCGCCGGAGCCTGGCGCGGGTCGCTGCTTTTAAGGCGTACCGTTCCCCGGCTAGTAGGGTTCAGATTGCAGACGCTGGCGGTAATCGCTGGGTAAGGGTGTAACGGCTGACCAAAGGCTTCCAGGCTTAGCGGCTGCACGTGGTACTGAATATTGGGGTGCGGTTGATCCTGGGTGCTGCGGGTAAAGGCCCCCAATTGCGAAGGCGCCATACTCATCGGCCCCGAGCGTTTAAGCAGGTACTCCAAGCCAATGCCTGCTTTACCCCACAGCGTGCTGGCCATGGCGTTGAGGGTTTTGCCATTGGTGATTTTATATATCGACCGAATCTGTAGATGATCCTGCAGATTCTCTCCCACGCCGGGCAGTTCATGCACTACCTCAACACCTTTTTCGCGCAGCAGTTCGGCTGGCCCAACCCCAGAAAGCTGGAGTAAATGCGGTGTACCGATTGCACCGGCGCAAAGCACCACCTCTCCACTCACCAGGGCGCGTTGGGAGTTGCCATTACGCTCCACCTCCACCCCCCTGCAGCGCAGCGCTTCTCCACTCTTATCAAACAGCAGGCGATTGACCTGCGTGGAGTGCCAGAGCGTTAAGTTTTGGCGTTTCAGCGCGGGGCGCAAAAACGCTTTGGCGGTATTCCAGCGCCAGCCCGAGCGCTGATTGACCTCAAAGTAGGCCACGCCCTCATTGGAGCCGCGGTTAAAATCGTCGGTACGCGGGATGCCCGCCTGGACGGCTGCTTCAGCGAAATCATCCAGCACCTGCCACTTGAGGCGCTGCTTTTCGATTCGCCACTCACCGCCGTGGCCGTGAAAGTCGCGATGCCCAGCATCTGCATCACCGCCCTCATCCAGGCGGTAGTGGTCTTCGTGCTTGATAAAGTCGGGTAAACAGTTCTCCCAACGCCAGGCAGCGTCGCCGGTGACGTCCGCCCAGTGGTCGTAGTCCCGTGCCTGGCCGCGCATATAGATCATGCCATTAATACTGGAACAGCCGCCCAGAGTTTTCCCCCGCGGGTAAATCAGCGAACGGCCATTGAGCCCTTTATCGGGCTCGGTGCGAAACAGCCAGTCGGTGCGCGGGTTATTGATGCAGTAGAGATAGCCCACCGGAATATGAATCCAGTGATAGTTATCACGACCACCCGCTTCTATCAGCAGCACCTTATTACGGGGGTTGGCACTCAAACGATTAGCCAGCAGGCACCCCGCGGTGCCTGCGCCGATCACGATATAGTCGAAGTGGCTGGTAGTGTCGACGTTGTTATTGATGAGTTCTGACATGAGTCGGCTCCGGTAACGTGGGCGGCGTTACTTCGCCGTGGGCATCACAAACTCGGCCCCGGCATCAATGGAGTCTGACCAGCGCTGCATAATCGATTTCTGCTTGGTGTAGAAACGTACGCCCTCTTCACCATAAGCATGAGTATCGCCAAATAAAGAGCGCTTCCAACCGCCAAAACCGTGCCACGCCATAGGCACTGGGATGGGCACATTGATACCCACCATGCCGACCTGAATACGGCGGCCAAACTCCCGCGCCACTGTACCGCTTTCGGTAAAGCAGCTAACGCCGTTGCCAAACTCATGGTCATTAATCAGTTGAATGGCCGTGGCGATATCCGGTACCCGCACACAGACCAGCACCGGGCCAAAAATCTCCTCCTTATAGATCGTCATCTCGGGGGTCACATTGTCAAACAGCGTGCCGCCCATCCAGAACCCTTCAGCACACTCATCACCCGCCTCGGAGGCATTAAAATCGCGGCCATCGACCACCAGTTCGGCGCCTTCTGCCACGCCTTTTTCAATATACCCAGTAATCCGCTGATGAGCTTGGCGGGTCACAATGGGGCCCATTTCTGCATCCAACTGCATACCATCTTTTACTTTCAGCGCTTTAGCACGCTCTGCCAATGCTGGGACGACCTTATCCGCCACATCACCCACCAACACCGCCACGCTAATCGCCATGCAGCGCTCGCCAGCTGAGCCATAGGCGGCACCGATCAATGCGTCGACGGCTTTATCCAAATGCGCATCGGGCATCACGACCATATGGTTTTTGGCCCCGCCCAGAATGCGCTTGCCGTTGCGGGCGCCGCGCTCGTAGATCAGGTTGGCAATCGGCGTTGAGCCCACAAACGACAGCGCTTTAACGTGGGGGTGGTCGATAAGGGCTTCCACCGAGTCTTTGTCACCCTGCACAACGTTAAATACGCCATCGGGCAGACCCGCCTGCTTTAGCAAGTCCGCCATCAGCAGTGAAGCACTGGGATCGAGCGGGCTTGGCTTCAAAATAAACGTATTACCCGCGGCTATGGCCAGGGGGAACATCCACATCGGCACCATGGCCGGGAAATTAAATGGCGTTATACCAGCGACGACACCTAACGGCTGGCGCGTCGTCCAGTTATCAATCCCGGTACTCACCTGCTCGGTGTAATCGCCCTTTAGCAACTGCGGGATACCGCAGGCAAATTCAACAATATCGATACCACGGGCCACTTCACCCTGGGCGTCGGTGAACACCTTGCCGTGCTCTTTGGTAATCGCTTCGGCTAGCTCATCTTTATGCGCGTTTAACAGCTCTAAAAACTTGAACATCACTCGGGCGCGGCGGATGGGTGGGGTATCAGCCCAGGCGGGAAAAGCGGCTTGGGCAGCCGCTACCGCCGTATTGACGTCCGCCGGGGAAGCTAGCGATACACGGCCGGTAACTCGGCCAGTGGCGGGGTTAAAGACATCCTGGGATTGAGCAGACTCACCAGCGGTGACCTGACCATTAATAAAGTGCTGAATCGCTGTAGTTGTCATAGTTGTCATGGGAGTACCTGTTGTTAAGAACGCACGCTGAGAGGGTGTACAGAGAGCTTACCTTCAGCCTAGCCTACTGGGCCCAGCGAACGGATCAATTGAGTTATTTAAAAGCCAGTTATAAGCTCTATTAATATCACGACAAGTATTTGAGGCTAATCATGCAAGAGTACGCCACGCTGCGCGCCTTTGTGGCCGTGGCACGAACGGGCAGCGTGTCGCGTGCTGCAGAGCAGCTACACCTGACGCAACCGGCCATTAGCCTAAAGTTGAAGCAGCTACAGGCCAATTTGGGCCTCACGCTGTTTAGCCGCCGCCCTCAGGGCCTTGCCTTGACGGCCGACGGCCATGCGCTGCTACCTGCTGCTGAAAAAGCCCTGGCCAGCGCCCAGGTGTTTGAACAGACCGCAGGAACGCTACATAGCACGCTGCGCGGCAAGCTCTCAATCGGCACTATTGTTGACCCGGAATTTCTCCGCCTGGGGGCGTTTCTAAGCCGCCTGATGGCCCGTGCGCCCCAGTTAGAAACCGAGCTGCACCATGGCATGAGCGGCAGCGTGCTTAATCGTATTGAACAGGGCGATTTGGATGTCGGTTTTTATCTGGCACCGCCCGGCGAAGGATCGGGCCAAGCGCATGGAGGGCTCGCTTGGCGTGAGCTAACCCACTTTGATTACCATGTGATTGCCCCTGCGGGTGGGAAAATCGGCTTACTGACACCCGTTGGGAGCATCTGGCGACGCTGCCATGGATTGTGACGCCCCAAGACTCCGCCCACTACCGGCTGTTAAAGCAGGCGCTGGCACCGAGCAGCGCAGTGCCCAACCGGGTGGCCCAAGTTGACCAGGAGGCCTGCATGCTTGACCTGGTGCGCGCAGGCGTTGGCTTAAGCCTGGCCCGGGACGCCCTGGCGATGACCGAGCGCCAGGAGAGTGGCTTGGCAGTGGCGGACAATATTCGCCTGCCCTGCGCATTAAGCTTTATCTGGCGTCATGAAAGCACCAACGAACCCACCGTTAACGCGGCGCTTAGCACGCTGGACGAGGTATGGCCTCATAGGCTGGACTAAGTTGTAAGAAAGGGGCGTAAGGAAATGGAACACTAAGCCACTAACCAACTTAATATCGAGCAGTAATTCGCCACCGTTATTGGAGTGCTTACAATGATCCGACTGCCCCTTTTTCGTCCATTTACGCTCGTCGTGCTGGCTGCCGCTGGCCTAGCCAGCCCTTCGCTTCAAGCTCAGTCCTCTCAAGAGCAGCCCTCTCAAACCCAGAGCAGTGCAGAAGCGACTTTTGCCGGTGGCTGCTTCTGGTGTATGGAGCCGCCGTACGATAACCAACCCGGCGTCACTGCCACCATTTCCGGCTATATCGGCGGCGAGCTAGAGAACCCCAGCTACGAAGAAATCTCCCAGGGCGGTACTGGCCACGCTGAAGTCGTGCAAATCGAATACGACCCCGAGCAGATCAGCTACGAACAGTTATTAGAAATCTTCTGGCGCAACATCGACCCCTTTGCGGTCGACCGTCAATTCTGCGATGTGGGCGATCAATACCGCTCGGCGATCTTCTATCATGACGACGAGCAGCGCGAACTGGCCGAAGCGTCCAAAGCGGAAATGGCAGAACGCTTTGATCAGGAGATCGCCACCCAAATAGTACCGGCGAACACCTTCTGGCCTGCTGAGGAGTATCACCAGGACTATTACCAAAAGAACCCGGTGCGCTATAAGTTTTACCGCTACAGCTGTGGTCGTGATGGCCGCCTGGAAGAAGTGTGGGGTGAAGAAGCTGGCGGGCCTACGTTTGAGTAGCAAGCGGTACACCATGAACACATTGACTGAAGTGATGGGTTGAACTGTTTGCTTTAATCACTGCCGGATAGATAACGCCAATGTTATGCATGGTCGCTCTTTTGTACTACAGTGACCGTGCACCAGTAATAGACCGGTCGATTAGGCGCCCTGGAGCTGGACGCTTTGACCCTACGTTGATCTATAGATAGGAGATCTTATGAGCAACAGTATCAAGACGATCAATCCCACCAATGGTGAAACCCTCGAAACCTATGCGTTGATGAGCAGCGCAGAAGCGAAACAGGTCGTGGACGCCTGCTACGAGGCCTTTCTCGATTGGCGCCTGGAATCGCTGGAAAGCCGCGCCAAAACGGTCAAAGCCATTGGTCAAGCGCTGCAAAAGCATAAAGACGAGCTTGCCGACCTGATGGTCAAAGAGATGGGTAAACTGCCTTCTCAGGCCCGTCAGGAAGTGGATCTGTGTACCGGTATCTGTGACTACACCGCTGAGCACGGCCCGAAAAAACTGGCAGACGAAGAGCGCCAGCCTGGCAATGGCGAGCGCGGTTTCGTGACCTACTCACCAATGGGGGTGATCTACGGCATTCAGCCCTGGAACTTCCCTGCGTACCAGGTGGTACGTTACTCCATCGCCAATCTTATGGCGGGTAACGGTGTGCTGCTGAAACACGCTGAAAACGTGACTGGCAGTGGCCTGTTGCTGGAAAAGATCTACCGCGAAGCGGGTCTTCCGGAAAACGTCTTCCGTACGCTGGTAATCTCTCACGATGTGTCTGATGAGGTGATCGCTCATTCTGCGGTACGTGGCGTAACGCTAACGGGTAGCGATGGCGCAGGCCGCAAAGTCGCTGGCAAAGCGGCGGAGCACCTTAAAAGACCGTGCTTGAGCTGGGCTCCAACGACGCCTACCTGGTGCTTGATGACGCCGATATGGATGTCGCCATCGACACCTGCGTCCAGGGGCGCGTCTACAACGGCGGCCAAACCTGCGTCGCGGCCAAGCGTTTTGTGGTCACTGAAAAGAACTACGAAACGTTTAAAAAGCGCTATGTAGAACGCATGCAGTCGCTTAAAGCGGGTGACCCCACCCAAGAAGACAGCGACCTGGGCCCCATGGCTCGCGTGGATCTACGCGATGACCTCCACGACCAAGTGGAAGAGAGCGTGCGCAAAGGCGCGAAGATTCTCTGCGGCGGTGAAAAGCCTTCCGGTAAGGGCGCGTTTTACCCGGTCACCGTGCTGGATAATGTCACGCCCGGCCAGCCCGCTTACGACGATGAGCTGTTTGGCCCCGTGGCTGCACTGATTCGCGCCAAAGATGACGAAGATGCCATGCGCATTGCTAACGACAGCCGTTACGGCTTGGGCGGCGGCATCATCTCTAAAGATGTGAAACGCGCCACCGAGCTTGCCAGCAAGTACTTTGATACCGGTATGGTGTTTATCAATGGCTTTGGCGTTGCGACACCCGAAATGCCTTTCGGCGGCGTTAAAAACTCCGGTTATGGCCGCGAGCACGGCGGTTTCGGCATGCACGAGTTCGTCAATGCCAAGTCAGTGATTGTCGTGCAAGAGTAATGATGTTGTTGGTGAGTCGTAAGTTGTAAATAGCGAGTGATAAAGAATGCGCCGTCCTTCTGATGATCAGATGGGCGGCGTTTTTTCAAACTCGCTGAAACGTTCGACGCTGCCAAAGCTTTAGCCCAATCGCCAGCACCACCCAGGTCACCAGCGCCGCGATAACATCATCCAACACAATGCCAAAACCGCCATGGACATACTCTGCCAGATGAATCGGCGGCGGCTTCA
Source organism: Vreelandella olivaria (assembly GCA_004295565.1). Lineage (GTDB taxonomy): Bacteria > Pseudomonadota > Gammaproteobacteria > Pseudomonadales > Halomonadaceae > Vreelandella > Vreelandella olivaria. The sequence goes on from AP019416.1 coordinate 3,391,726, forward strand.
ATCCATCGAGAAGTCGGTAAACACCAAACGCCAGCGCCATGACTAGCGGGTGGCGTGCTGCCTGCAACCCGATTACCGCCAGCGGGAACGCTACATATTCATCGGCAACGATACTGCCATGATCCAAGCCAGCATAGTGCCAGGCGGCGACGTGACAAACCGGCACCGCTAGCACCAGTAGAACAGCGATGATAGAGCCCTGTTGAACCAGCGGACGGCTTAGCAGCCACCACGCCAAGGGAATGCCCAGCAGCGAGCCAAAAGTACCTGGCGCCACCGGCGATAGCCCCAGCCCAAAGCCGGTGGCTATCCAAAAATTAACCGTATCGAGCATTAACCCGCCTGCTGCGCTTGACGCTCAAGTTCCGCGGTCATCTCTTTGGGTAAATTCAGGGCACTGGCCAGCTGATCCAGCCAGGCGCGCTCCATGGGGTTTTGATCATCGGTCACGGCCACGCTGATCAGGTACATTTCCCGGGCCGCTTGAGGGAGTCCGCTTCGCGGGCCAGCGCCTGGGCATCCAGCGGTGCTTTTAGCTGCTGCTCCACCCAGTTATGCATCTCCTGGTCGGCACCCAGGGCGTCAATCTGTTCGGTAATCAGCGCCTGCTCCTGCTCATCAATATGGCCATCGGCCCGGGCGGCCATAATCATCGCCTGCAGTAGCTCCAGGCTGCGGCGCTCCTGGTACTCACCGCTAAGTACTTCTACCCGCTCGCCCTCTGGCGCATTCTGGGCCGTATTTTGCTGGGCATTGCCATTTTTCGCCGCCTGGGAGCTCTGCCACGCTTTCCACGCCAGCACGCCCACCCCAGCAATGGCGCCGTATTTCAGCGCTTTGCCGCCCATACTGCGGCCGCGTTTGGAACCGACCAACATACCCATGGCGCCACCGCCAAGCAGGCTTTTCATATCAAAACCTCTGGAGGAGCCACCGCCACCTTGACTGCTGCCACCGCCCAACTGTTTTGAAAGCCCGCTCAGCATGCCTTTAACATCTACCCCGCTGCTGCTGCCCTTCTGGCTACCGCCAGCTTGCTGCATCAACTGCTGTAAAATCTTGCTTGCGTTCATCCTTGTGCTCCTAGATAGAAAGTATCTTTCGGGCTCGTTTGACGGCCAACTTAGGTTATAAAACATGCTGTATGAACGCAGCATGAACTAGCACTGTTTTAGGCGTTAAAGAAGCGCGCCCTTTACCTCCACCGAGCTACCGTGGCGGCTGGCACGTACCTCTATACGGACTGGCATTTGCTCCTTGAGTTCGCTGACATGGGAGATCACCCCAATCATTCGCCCGCCCATTTGCAGCTCGCTGAGCATGGCAATGGCTTGATCCAGGGCATCCTGGTCGAGACTGCCAAAACCCTCATCGATAAATAGCGTATCCAGTTGAATGCCGCCAGCGTACGCCTGCACTACATCCGAGAGCCCCAGGGCCAGCGAGAGCGCGGCCATAAACGACTCTCCGCCGGAGAGTGTCGCTACCGAACGGTTCTTGCCGGTGTAGGTGTCGGCCACATCAAGTTCCAGCCCCGAGGCCTTGTTACCCTTGGAGGGGTCTTCCCGCCGAACGAGTTGATAGCGCCCGCGGCTCATGCGTACCAAACGCTCGGAGGCTTGAATCAGCACATCATCCAGCAGTACCCCTAGCACAAAGCGCTGCAGGCTAATGCGGTGCCCGGTGCGACCGTTAGCGACCTCGCTGAGCGTGCCCCACAGCTGATACTGAGCTTCGAGCTCTGCCTGCGCCGTATGGGCAGTCGCAAGCTTTTGACGAATGCCTCGCAGTGTGGACAGCCTTCCATCCAGCCCCCGCCAAGCCTCCAGTTGGTCGTTCTCTTCTACTTGGGCGGCCTCGGTTAGGCTGGTCAACGCGGCCATATTCGGCAGTGTTTTTCCCGCCAGCTGGGTGTGGTAATTCGCCAGCGCGCCCTCAAGCTCGGCTAGGCGGCGTTGGTACGCCTCTATCCGCTGAGTCAGTTCATGCCGCTGGGTGTCATCCAACTGTGCGGCTTGAAACGCCGCCTCGTCACCAAAGGGGCTAGCCTGCAGCGCGGCTTGCCACTCGACTTGAGCCTGCTGAAGCGACTGTTCGCTACGCTCGACCCGCTCGTTCGCGCCGCGTCGCTGCTCTTCCACCCGCGCCAGTTGGGCTTGGCTGGCCGAGAGTGCCTGTTGAGCGCTCTCCCAGGCTTTTTCGAGCTGGGTGATCTGGTGTTCAAGCTCCGTGAGGGTTCGGCGCATTGCCTCAGGGTCGCGGGCATCTTCCGGCAGCGATTGGCTCAGCTGATCGCGCTGACTCTCCAGGCGCAACGCCTCTTCTTTCGCCTTCTCCACCGCAGGCCGCTGGGTTTTAAGCTGCTTATCCAGCGCGCCCCACTCGCGGCGCAGCGCATCCCGGGCGGCGGTTTGCTGGCTAATCTCACGTTCAACACTTTCCCGGCGCTGCACTTGGCGACGCAAGCCTTCGCAGGCATTTTGCAGTTCAAGCAGCGGTTGACTAGCCCACTCGCCCAGCTGTTGGGTCAGCCGGTGGGCCTGCTCTGTGTTGTAGTTGATCTGCTGAGTGAGCTGATGGTGGTGACGTTCGGCGCGCTGTTGTGCTTGGCGAGCCTGTTCTTGGGCCGATCTGGCCTCTTCAACCTGTGCCTGCGTGACCAGTTCGGCACGGTTAACCGCTGGGGAGGGATGCTCCAGGCTGCCGCACACTGGGCAAGGCGCATCCTGTTCAAGGGTGAGCGCTAACAGCGCGGCCTGCCCTGGTGCCAGCGCATCTCCTGCTCAGTGGCGTGGCGTTGCGCTCGTTCTGTTTCGCTTTGCTGACGGTTGAGTGCCTCCATCGCCTGCTGCTGTTGGCTGGTTAACTCACGCGCTTGCCGTGTGAGCTCATCCAGCTCTTGGCGCTGGGTCAGCAGGTCGTTATGGCGGCTTAGCTCAGTGGGGGCACTGGCCAGCTGCTGGAACTCTGTCTGTAAGCGTTCCAGATTAACGCTAATCGCTTCGCCCTGCTGGCGGATGCTTTCTAGCTGTTTTTCATCCCGTTTGAGCGCCCCATCGGCTTGCTGCCAAGCAGCCTGCGCCGTTTGAAAACGTGCCTGCAGCTCGCTTAACTGCAGGCTTTTATGAATAAATTCGCCCAATTGGCGATGCCGTTCCTGGAGCGAGGGAAGCTCTGCCTGACGCTGGCGTGCCACTTCTAACGCCTGCTGCGCCTGTTCGGCGTTACTACGTTGAGTGGCGAACGCAGCTTGCGCCTGGCGCTGCTCGGCTTGGTCGGTGGTCAACGCCTGCTGCGCTTGGTCTAAGGCAGCCCTCTGAGGGCGCAGCGCCTGGGCGTGAGCTTTGCGCTAAACGCTCCTTACAGCTTTCTATCTCAGCGTGCTGCTCAAGATGGCGGGCTTTATCCGCCGCCAGCTGATCCCGAGCCTCAAACTGGCGCTGCAGCGCCATGGCCTCATCACGCTGCTTTTCGGCGCTACGGCGCTGCTGCTGGGCAGTTTCAAAGCGTTGCCGCGCGTGGTCTACCTGGGGCGTCAGCGCTTCAAGCTCTTGCGCTAATGCGGCTTCGCTATCAAGCTCACCCCCGGCGAGAATGCCGCTAATATGCTGGCGATGATCATTCACCGCTCGCTCGATTTGATTGGCCTGGGTGCGAAGACGCTCTTCGATACGCTGAAAAATCTGGGTTTGAAACAGCTGGGAGAAAATCACTTCGCGCTCTTTAGAGCCTGCCAGCAGCAGTTCACGAAACTTGCCCTGGGGAAGCACCATCACCTGACGAAACTGGTTGGCATCCAGGCCGATCAGGGTTTGCAGCTCCGCAGTGGCGTCGTTGACCTTGCGCGCCACCAGGCAGGTCTCTACATCACCATCTGCCTTTAATCGCCACAGCTGGGCTTCCGCGTTATGTGTGGTGGTGCCTTCGCCGCGGGCTTTGGGGCGCTCCTGCTGGGGAACCCGGCGCACCCGGTAATCCACACCCCGCAGGCGAAAGTCCAGCGTCACTTCGGTTAGCAGAGAGGCATCGGCCTGGTCGCAGCGCATCTGCGCCGGATCACGCTCATTGCCCGTGGTCTGGCCGTAGAGCGCAAAACAGAGCGCATCGAGAATCGAGCTTTTACCGGCGCCGGTGGGGCCATTAATCAGAAACAGCGGGCTTCTTCCCAGCGCGGTGAAGTCGATGGTCTCACTGCCCGCAAAGGGCCCAAACGCCTGCATGGTAAGGGTTAGCGGTGTCATCCCTGAGCCTCTTCATCACGGCTAAGCTCGCCTATCAGTGAGTTTATCGCCTCGGTTTGTTGGTCGGTCAGGGGCTCACCACTGGTCTGGGCGAAGAAGTCGCTGAACATATCCAGGGTGCTGAACTTCAGCCGCTCACGGTCGAGCTGCTGATTACCACGGGCATCCAGCATGCCGGGCTTCTCCAGGTGCAGGACGTTGGGATACACCTCACGCAGCTTGCCCATGGGGTCGAGAATGGCGTGACGATCGGTTAACCGCACCAGCAGATAGTCATCAGCGTGCGGGTCTGTTCGCCCCTGGGCGATCAATGCATCAAGCTCGCCTTCCAGTACGCGCACTTCACGACTGGGTATGAGGGGAACCTGTTGAATCTGAGTGACGCCGGACGCGTCGAGATCCACCAGCGTTACGCCTTTGCGCTGGCTGGCTTCGGAAAAGCTGTATTTGAGCAGCGAGCCGCTGTAGCGAATATGCTCGCCACCGCGGTACTGGGGGCCATGCAGGTGGCCAAGCGCCACATAGTCAAAGCCTTGCATCGGCTCCCAGGCGACGCTTTCGGCGCCACCCAGGGTCAGCGGGCGTTCTGAATCCGAAGCACTACCGCCATCCACAAAGCAGTGGCTCATTAGTATGCAGGGGCGTGTAGGATGGCGCTGCTCTTCGATGCGTTCAACCAGGTAGCGGTGGGCGCCGTCAAAATCGCGTACCTCAACGTTAAACTGGCTGCGCACATGCTCAGGGTCGGCGTAGGGAATGCCGAATACGTCCACCTCAACACCCTTGATCGTCAGCGTGACAGGAGTGGCAAAATCGGCTAGATCGGAAAGAATATGCAGCCCGGCCTGGCGCAGATGGCGCGCACCAAATCGCAGCCGCTCGGCACCGTCGTGATTACCCGAGATCATAATCACCGGCAACTTGCGCTCTCGCAGAGCGCATGGAGCACGTCATCCAGCAGCGTTACCGCCGCAGAGGGTGGCACCGAGCGGTCGTAGATATCGCCCGCGATCAGCACCGCATCGATGTTCTCCCGGTCGATGATCTCAATGAGCTGATCGAGCACATGGCGCTGATCATCCAGCAACGAAAGGTTGTGGAATAGCCGCCCCAAGTGCCAGTCGGCGGTGTGAAGTAGACGCATAACAAGCTCAACTGCCAATAGTGTAGCGGCATCATAACAACCTAATAGGGCTGCGTTTAGCGCTTGCGTTGAGCTAGTATCAAACGGTGCTACGGCGTTTTGGGTAGCTGGCGTTTATGTTCGGTGCGTTGGTAGGTGCGGGTAATGGTCGTGTAAGCCTGCTCGCTCACCTCCTGGCCGCTAAGAAACGCGTCGATTTCAGCGTAGCTGACACCCATTGCCTCTTCATCAGCCAATTGAGGTTTCAGTGATTCCAAATCGGCAGTGGGCAGTTTCTCGACCAGGGAAGTGGGCGCGCCCAAGGCAGCGCCGATCTCTCTTACCTGCGCTTTGGTAAGACCGGTCAGTGGCGCCAAGTCGCATGCACCGTCACCATATTTGGTGAAAAACCCCATCAACGCTTCCGCCGCTTGATCAGTTCCCACCACTAAACCTGACTTAGCCCCCGCGACGGCATATTGGGCAACCATGCGCTGTCGCGCCTTGATATTGCCCAATACAAAGTCCCGCTGAGCAGCCTCTTTAAACTCCAGCCCCCCTTCTTCCAGAGACGTTAGCATAGCGTCGCTAGCAGGCTTTACGTTGACAGCTAACACTTCATCGGGGCCGATAAAGGTGAGTGCCTGTTGAGCGTCCTCTTCATCTTTTGATCCCCGTAAGGCAAGCGCATCGCGTAGAAATATGCGTCAACCCCTTTATCGCGGGCTTTTTCGACGGCTAACTGGGCTAACCGCCCCGCGACAGTTGAGTCCACGCCGCCACTGATACCCAGTACCAGTCCGTGCTGGCCTGTCTCTATCATTTGGCTGCAAAGAAACTCGACCCGGGTATTGATTTCATCAAGCGGCGCCATAGATGTCTTCACCTGTAACGCTGACTGAATAAGCTGTTGCTGATCTGCTTGTTGAGTCATTGCTCGTTCTGCCTCCATGCCATTGATAGGGAATCGCTGTTACGACTCATCCACGCGCGGCGCGTTACCTGCCAGCACGTCACCATGTTGCTGCGGAACCATTTCCAGAGCGTAGTGGGCGGCGGCGAGACGAACCTGATTCCGGTCACCTGAGAAACGCCGCGTTTCGGTGGTTAGGAATATCTGTTGGTTATGCCGAAAGGCCCAGGCAAAGCATACCGTACCGACGGGTATTCCATCGTGGGGCTCAGGCCCCGCAATCCCCGTATTGGCAAGCGCCACATTGGCGTCATTATTATTTAATGCGCCCAATGCCATTTCACGCACGGTTGCTTCACTGGTTAACCCGTGGTTATCGATGGTTTCAAAACTGACGGCCAAGTAGCGATTTTTGGCCTCGGGTGAGTAAACCGCTAAGCCACAGTCTATCGATTGCCCGCTGCCCGGCACTCTGGCGAGTTCGGAAACAATTAACCCCGCAGTACAAGACTCCGCTGTGGCCATTTTAAGTTCATGCTTTTGTAAATACTCGCTAACTTTTTCAAGCAGTTCCATTGCTCATCTCCTTATCACGCCATGAACCCCAACTTTCTTTTTGGCGCCATTTAGGCACTATAGTTAAGCGCTTTGATTTGTCTAACCTCTACGGTGAATCTTAATATTGTTTATGCTCACAGCGCGTCTTACCAGTTGCCAATAAAAAGCCCCGCTCAATGGCGGGGCGACTAATCACTCAACAGCGTTACTAACGCCGGAAAGCGTCCGGGTAATTGGTGAGATCAACCCCCCACATAATCGGCAGAAGGAAATACACCGCTGCCACAATCAGCAACATGGCGATGATGTTGATCCAGAAGCCGGTACGCACCATCTCGATGATTTTTAGCTTGCCAGTGGCAAAGATAATGGCGTTGGGCGGGGTGCCCACCGGCAGCATAAAGGCGCAGTTGGCAGCCATGGCCGCGGGCACCATCAGCACGAAGGGGTGGATATCCAGCGCCAGCGCCAACGACGCCAGCACGGGCAGAATCATGGTGGCCGTAGCTGTATTTGAAGTGATTTCGGTTAAGAACAGCACCATGCCGGTCGCCAGCAGAATCACCAGCAGGAAGTTGACGCCCTCCAGCACGCTCATCTGACCGCCGATCCACTCCGCCAGGCCGGATGAACCGAAGCCTGCCGCAATCGCCAACCCTCCTCCGAATAGCAGCAGAATGCCCCAGGGGACGTCTTTCGCCACGTCCCAACCCAGCAGGCAGCCGCCTTTGTTTTTGGAGGGGATCAGAAACAGCAGGAGCGCGGCGACAATCGCGATCATAGTGTCATTGATACCAGGGATGTTGATGATCTGGCCCTGCCACAAGAACGAACGGGTGATCCACATAAAGGCTGCAAACAGGAAAACCGCCAGCACCGCTTTCTCTTCGAAGCTGGTGTTACCCAGCGCCGCTTTTTCCTTGTTAATCAGCTCTCGTCCCCCCGGCAGGTGACTAAACTCGATGCGGAAAAACACCCGCGTCAGTAGCAGCCAAGTGCTAAACAGCAACACTACAACGACCGGGAAAGCAAACATCAGCCAGCCAGCAAAGGAGATCTCGATGCCAAACAGCTCATTGACTATCGCGGCCAGGATAATATTGGGCGGGGTGCCAATGAGCGTGCCCAAACCACCAATGGTACCGCCGTAACCGATACCAAAAATGAGTGCTTTGCTGAATTTATCGATTTCGGCACTGTGGTCGCCGTCACTTTTGCCAGTTCTTGGCTCACCTGGTAGACGATAGCGGTACCGATGGGGAGCATCATCATCACCGAGGCGGTGTTGGAGACCCACATCGACAAAAAGCCGGTCGCGGCCATAAAACCAAACACGATGCTATTAATACTGGTGCCCAGCACGGCAATAATCGACAGCGCGATACGCTTGTGTAAATCCCACTTTTCCATCGCCAGGGCGATCATAAAGCCACCCAGGAACAGGAAAATAATCGGATTGCCGTAAGCAGCAGTCACCGTATTACCATCCAGCGCACCGGTAATCGGTAAAAGCACAATAGGCAGCAACGAGGTCGCGGGAATAGGAATGGCTTCGGTGATCCACCATACGGCCACCCACAGAGTGGTAGCGAGCACCATGCGCCCTTCAAAACTTAAGTCTTCAGGGTGAAAGAACATCACCACAAAAGCGAACAGCAGCGGGCCAAGCAACAGGCCAACCTTCTGCGGCGTGGTGTAGGCAGGCGGCTTAGGTTGAGGAGAAGGGTCGCGCCTGGTATTGGAGGCCGCGGCGTTGGCGGCCCCACCCGTTGGCAGCGCGCACATCAATAAGTTTTTGGCTTGGTAGTGGGAGTGCCATAGCTGGTTCCACACCATGGTCAGGGCAGTTGTATGCATATCGTTAGCGGCCACTTATTTGGTCGGGGATAAAAAAAGACAACGTTAGCCTCCAGGCAAAGGAGCCACCCTTAGCAACACGCTGAGCCTCCTTTGGCGCCCTTTATTCACTGCAATAGGCCATTAGTCCAGTAAATTGCCCATAATTACAACCAAAGTCTAACAACTTTAGTTTAATAATTAGCAGATACAGCAGTGATATAAGCGCAACGTGCGCTAGCGCACGGACGAAATATCAAAGTACGACCATTGTTCTGGTAAGGAAGCATCGTTGGTGCCCCGAGGTGCATTCTCACCAGGATGGAATCTGTGAAACAACTTCTCCGTTTTGTGCGTCCGCACCCTACGTTTGCAGCGCCGTGGAACTCGACTACCCCCGTTAGGGAAGAGCTCTTCAGCGCAGAACGACTTGAACAGCACGCAGGCAGCTTGGCACTTAACCAAGCGGTGACCAGCGCGCCACCCAACGTAGTATCCTTAACACGTCGGCTCAACGATAACGCGCGAACTCTACTGGATGCTTACCGCGCCAGTGCCTCCGCGCTGGCAGGAGGGCGAGAAATTGTGCCTGCCGCCGCCTGGCTGCTCGACAACTACCACTTGATTGAAGCGCAAATTCGTGAGATCCGCAGCGATCTTCCCCCTGGTTATTATCGCCAGTTACCGAAGTTAGCCAACGGGCCGTTTGCCGGCTACCCACGGGTATTCGGTATCGCCTGGGCATTTGTGGCGCACACCGACAGCCATATCGACCTGGATAATTTGCAGAACTTTATCACCGCCTATCAGCGCGTTCAGCCACTGACCATTGGCGAACTGTGGGCGGTGGCGATCACGCTCCGGATTGTGCTGATTGAGAACCTGCGACGACTTGCCGACCAAATTACCAGCGAACAAACCGCCAGGGACGAAGCCGATGCAGTAGCGGCTAAATGGCTAACGCCTACCGACCAACAAACGCCCCAGGAGCGCCATACCTTTCACCTGGAAACCAGCACCCTAAATGTGCACAAAGGACTCTCTGGCTGAGCCCTTCACCGCTCAGCTTGCAAAGCGGCTACGCGGCTTGGATCCCCGCTGTAGCCCGCTGGTGGGCTGGCTAAATGAGCAACTCAGCCAACAGGGTGAAAGCATTGACGACATGGTACAGCACGCCCAGCAGCGCCAAGGTGCCGCCAACGTCACCGTACGCAATGTCATTACCAGCATGCGATTTGTTTCCAGCATCGACTGGGCCGAACTGTTTGAGAGCGTCAGTTTGGTGGATCGGCGGCTACGCCAGCAGAGTAGCTTTGACCAACTCGATTTCCCCACCCGCAATCAGTATCGCAGCGCCGTAGAGCAGCTCGCTCGCGGCTCTCAATACAGCGAGCTTGAAGTGGTCGAGGCGACGCTCTCGTTAACTCACCAGGCAGTAGCCCGTCATGGCGACCCCATCGAAGCTGCCCGAGTGGGAGATCCGGGTTACTTTTTGGTGGGCTCAGGCAGGGTAACCCTTGAGCAGCAGATAGGTTTTACCCCTCCCCCCGTCAGTGGCTGAGCAGAACACTCGTTCACCACGGTATTCGTAGCTATATCGTACTCATGGCGGTTGTCACACTGAGTCTGATGGCACTGGCAGGTGGACTACTGGTTTCGTTGCCGCTGGCGATCGGCGAGGTGCCGCTACCCTGGCTCATGTTGCTAGGGGCATTCGGTTTTCTGCCTATTGTGGAAGTGGCAACGCTGATCGTTAACCGGCTGATTATCTACGCTATCGACGCTCAGCCGCTGCCAAGCCTCGACCTTGCCAAGGGCGTTTCGCCCCAGCTACGAACGTTGGTAGCGGTGCCTACGCTGCTGACCAGCGAAGAAGATCTGCGCGAACAGATTGAGCGTCTTGAAGTGCACCACTTATCCAGCGGAGAGGGGGCGCTTGGCTATGCGCTGCTGCTTGACGGCGTGGATGCTTCCCAAGCGCAACTTCCCCATGAAGCCGCGCTGTTAACGGTCGCTCAAGCAGCGGTGGAGCAGTTAAATAAGCGCTACTGCCCTCTCGCCCTCGATAGCGATAAACGCTTCTTTCTGCTCCATCGGCAGCGGGTCTTTAACGCCAGCGAAAGTACCTGGATGGGCTGGGAACGTAAACGGGGCAAACTGCATGAGCTAAACCGCTTGCTTCGTGGCGCTATGGACACCACCTTTATCGACCCGCCCCCGTTGCCCAGTGGCGTGCGCTACGTCATCACTCTGGATGCCGACACTCGCCTGCCCCGGGGCGCAGCCAGCCAGTTGATCGGTAAAATGGCACACCCGTTAAACCAGCCACGACTGGATCAACAGCTACGCCGGGTCGTGGAGGGGTATGCGATACTGCAGCCTCGGGTGACTCCGTCGCTGCCCACGGGGGCGAAGGTTCCATCTACCAGCGGCTCTTCTCCGCGCCAGGGGGAATTGACCCTTACGCCGCTGCGATTGCAGATCTTTATCAGGATCTGGTCGGCGAAGGCTCGTTCGCCGGTAAAGGTATTTACGCGGTCGATGCCTTTGAAGCCTCGCTGGCTGGCCGGGTGCCCGAAAACAGCCTGCTCAGCCACGATCTGTTCGAAGGTGTGTTCGCCCGAGCGGGGCTCGCCTCCGATATCGAAGTGATAGAAGACTTCCCGGCCCGCTATGACGTAGCCGCCAAGCGTCAGCACCGCTGGACACGCGGCGACTGGCAGTTACTCCCCTGGTTAATGGCCTCGGCGCTGCCGCCTCACCGGGCGCCTGAAAATGCTCGGCAACCTGCGCCGCTCGGTGACGCCGCCATTACTCCTGGCAAGCCTTGCCGTTAGCTGGCAATTGCCGCTGAGCATGGCCATCACCAGTACGCTGCTGCTACTCGCCGTTGTGGGCGCACCGGTGCTGCTCTCCCTGGCGGTTTCATTTATTCCCTTTCGGGCGTGGTCGAAACTACGCCACCACTACCACCTCTGGTTTGACGAGCTAAAGCTAGGTAGCGCGCAAATGCTGCTACTGATCCTTTTTTTGCCCGATCAGGCTTGGCGCATGCTGGATGCCATCGCCAGAACCTTAGTCCGCGTACTGGTCACCCACCGACATCTGCTGGAGTGGACGTCTGCCGCCCAGTCGATGAAAAGCCCGCCGCTAACGGTACTGGGGTTCTACCAGCGTATGGCGCCCGGCACCGCACTGGGGCTAGCGGTAGCCATTAGTGCGCTCTGGACAGCCAGCCACACATGGCCAATCGCACTGCCCATGGCACTGCTGTGGTTGGCCGCGCCAGCGGTAGCAGCTTGGTTAAGCAGCAGCACAAGCGCCGTTGTCCAAGCCACTATTTCAGCGCAAGAAGCCGTTGAGCTACGGGCCATTGCGCGGCGAACCTGGCGCTATTTTGAAACCTTCGTGACCACCACCGATAACCGCCTGCCGCCGGACAACTTTCAGGAGGATCCTCAGCCCGCGCTCGCCCAGCGCACCTCGCCAACCAATATGGGGCTCTATCTGCTCTCCACCCTGGCAGCGCGGGATTTCGGCTGGATAGGCACCCATGAGACCCTTGAACGGCTTGAAGCCACCCTGGGCGTAATGCTGGGGCTACCCGCTACCGCGGCCACTTCTATAACTGGTACGCTACCCACGACCTGCGCCCGCTTAACCCCCGCTATGTGTCAACGGTGGATAGCGGCAATCTGGCAGGGCACCTGATCGCTATCGCCAATGCCTGCGAAATATGGCAAACGGCAGGCTATCTAGCTGACCCGCGCGTCGGCATTGCCGACACCTTAAACCTGGCCCGTCAGACGCTTAAGCAAGCGTCCACCTTGTCGGCAACGTTCACCGTTCAGCTTAGTGTGCAGTTAGAGGCCATGGACACCCAGTTGAAGGGCGAAGTGATGTCGCCTGTATGCCTGGCAACTATCGCCAGCTTGACGCATAGCACGTTAAATTTGGCGCGCACTCCCCTCAACGAACATAGCGACCCGTATAGCGAAGACCTGCTGTTTTGGTTGCAAGCACTGCATGACTCAGTGGCGCAACACTGCCATGACCGCGAAACCCATCTGAATATCGAAGAGAGTGCACTCGCCCTACGCCTGCAGCAGCTTGCGGACACGACTCGTCGCCTGGCACTGGGCATGGATTTCGCTTTTCTACTCGATAGTGAGCGCCATCTGCTGTCAATTGGCTACTCGCTGGATGACAACTGCCTGGACACCAGCTGCTACGACCTGCTGGCCTCCGAGGCGCGGCTCGCCAGCCTGTTTGCGATTGCCAAAGGCGATATTCCCACCCGCCACTGGTTCAAACTCGGCCGGGCGGCGACCCCGGTCACCTTTGGCTCGGCGCTGATCTCCTGGTCGGGGTCGATGTTTGAGTACTTGATGCCGTCGCTGGTCATGCGCGCCCCTGGGGGCAGCCTGCTGGAGCAAACCAATCGGCTGGTGGTGAAGCGTCAAGAGGCTTACGCCGCCCAGCTCTCCGCCCCTTGGGGTATTTCAGAATCTGCTTATAACGCCCGTGACCGGGAGTTCACCTACCAGTACTCTAACTTTGGAGTGCCGGGGTTAGGGCTCAAACGGGGGCTATCTGCTGACCTGGTGATCGCACCCTATGCCACCGGGTTAGCCGCCATGGTTGACCCCAGCGGCGCCTGTCGTAACTTCAAACGCTTGGCGGAGATGGGCGCACTAGGCCGCTATGGCTTCTATGAAGCGCTGGATTTCACCCGTTCGCGGCTACCCGCAGGGGAGAAAGTGGTGATTGTGCGCAGTTTTATGGCCCACCACCAGGGCATGACCATCGCGGCGATCGCTAACACCCTGCACCACGGCCAGATGCGCGCCCGTTTTCACCGTGAGCCGATGATTCAAGCCAGCGAACTGCTGCTCCAAGAGCGGGTTCCGCGTAACGTGGCGATTGCCCACCCACGCGCTGAAGAGGTGAAGTCAAACGCCAGCCAGACGATTAACGAAGCACAAACCATTCGCCGCGCTTCAACGGCTGCCAGTGGCCCGCCGGTTACCCATTTGCTTTCCAACGGCTGCTACTCAGTGATGCTCACCGCCACCGGCGGTGGTTACAGCCGGTGGCGCAACGTTGCCATTAGCCGCTGGCAGCCGGACGCTACCCGCGACCACTTAGGCAGCTTTATTTTTCTGCGCGATGCCAAGCACCCCGGCGTGTGGACAGCCACCGGGCAAACGGCTGCGCACCCAGCTGGCGCTCTGGATGAACATAGCCATGCACTATTTGCCGAGGATTATGCTCGCTACAGCCATCGTCATGACGACATCACCAGTCATATGGAGGTGCTGGTTTCCGGCGAGGATGACAGCGAAGTGCGCCACCTTTCGTTAACGAACAGCAGTCGTCACGCCCGCGACATCACGATCACCTCCTATCTCGAATTAGTCCTGACCGCGCCTAGTGCGGACAATGCGCACCCGCCTTTGCCAAAATGTTTGTGGTGACCGAATATCTGGAAGCCTTCAACGCCTTGATCGCCACGAGACGACGGCGCTCACCCGATGAAGAGCCGGTCTGGGCGGCTCACTTTGCGGTGGTAGAAGGTGACACTGTCGGCGAGCTGGAGTTCGAGACCGACCGAGCCCGGTTTTTAGGCCGCGGCCGAAGTACGCTGCACGCCTCAGCACTGGCAGCGGGTCAGCACCTATCGGGCAGTGTCGGTAGCGTACTGGATCCTATTTTTGCGCTGCGCTACTGCCTGCGCGTGGCCCCCGGTAAAGCCGCCCGCATCGCTTACTGGACAGTGGTCGCCTCCTCCCGTGAAGCGCTGATGGATCTAATTGATAAACACCACGATCGCAGTGCCTTTGAGCGTGCCAAAACCCTCGCCTGGGCCCCAGGCGCAGGTGCAGCTTCGCCATTTGGGCATTCAGCCTGAAGAGGCCGCCGACTTCCAACGCTTGGCCGGGCCGATTCTTTACCCCGATGCCCGCTTTAGGGCGCCCGCCGAGGCCATTGAGCGCGGTGCCGGGCCACAGTCACGCCTCTGGCAACACGGTATTTCCGGTGATCTGCCCATTATTCTGATGCGCATCGATAGCATTGATGACATTGGCCAGGTACGCCAGCTGCTGCGTGCCCACGAATATTGGCGCATGAAGCGGCTAGGCGTGGATGTGGTGATTATCAATGAACGCTCTTCCTCCTATATTCAGGATCTTCAGCAAGCCATCGAAACCGCCGTGCTGAGCAGCCAAACCCAGCCACGATTTAAAAAGGAGTTTGCTCAGGGCGCCGTGATTGCCCTGCGTGCCGACCTGATGAGCCTGGAGGTGCGTATACAGCTTCAGTCGATCGCCTGCGTTGCGTTAATGGCTCATCGCGGCAGCATAGCGAACCAATTAGCCCTAACGCTGCCCGCACGCCGCGCCACAATACCGCCCCAAGCCTTGATCAAACGCCTCCTACCCAGGCACACCCCGCTCAATGTCAGCGAAACGCCACTTCCAGCGCTTGAATTTTTTAACGGCCTGGGTGGTTTTGCTCAGGATGGCCGCGAGTATGTAACGGTACTTGAGGCGGGAAGCTCCAGCCCCGCGCCATGGATTAACGTGATCGCCAACGCGGGCTTCGGCTTTCAGGTGTCCGCAGAAGGCGCAGGCTACGTGTGGGCGGATAACAGCCGCGAAAACCAGCTGACAGCCTGGTCAAACGACCCCGTGGTGGATCCGAGTGGCGATGTGATCTATGTCCGCGATGAAGAGTCGATGGCGCTCTACACCGCCACTTCCCGCCCTTTACGTGATCATGGCCGCTACTTGGCACGGCACGGCTTTGGCTATAGCCAGTTCGAACATCAAGCGGACGGGGTTGCCCTAGAGCTGCTGCACTTCGTGCCGTTAGAGGCTCCGATACGGATTTCGCGACTACGCCTTAGCAATCACTCCGGGCGACCCCGCACGCTCTCCGTCACGGCCTATGCCGAGTGGGTGCTGGGGACTTCACGCAGCGGCTCAGCGCCTTTTCTCATCTCACACCCAGACGCCGAAAGCGGCGCGCTGCTGGTGGAAAATCCCTGGAATATAAATTTTCCTGGCCGGGTAGCGTTTCTGGATATCGGCACCCAACCTACTTCCTGGACGGCTGACCGCTGCGAATTTATCGGCCACGGCGGCAGCCTGGCAGCGCCAGCGGGGCTGCGCAGCCACACGCCGCTTTCCGGGGCTCACGGTGCAGGGTTGGATCCTTGCGCCGCGCTTAATCGTGGCGTAACGCTTGGGGTAGGTGAAAGCGTCGATATCGTTGTATTAATGGGGCAGAGCAGCTCAATTACTGAAGCGAAATCCCTGATTGCGCGCTATCGCCAGGCGGATATTGACGCCGAGCTTGCGCTGGTCACTGCGCACTGGCAAACGCAGCTTAACGCGGTGCAAGTGGCCACCCCTGACCGCGCCATGGACATTATGCTCAACGGCTGGTTGATGTACCAAACCATTGCCTGCCGAATTACCGCACGTTCCGGGTTCTACCAGGCCAGCGGCGCCTATGGCTTCCGAGACCAGTTGCAGGATGGTATGGCGTTAACCTTCACCAGCCCCGACACCACTCGCGCGCACTTACTGCGTGCCGCCTCACGTCAGTTTGTCGAAGGCGATGTCCAGCACTGGTGGTTACCCCACTCCGGCCAGGGGGTGCGTACACGTATTTCCGATGACCGGGTGTGGCTGGCCTATGCCTGCGCCCGCTACATCGCCACCTCCCACGACGCCGCCGTACTGGACGAGCCGGTGAGCTTTCTGGAAGGCGCCGAATTAGCGCCTGGCGAGCACGACTGTTTTTTCCAACCGATGATCGCAGGGGAAACCGCCTCGCTGTTTGAGCACTGCGCCCGCGGCTTGGATCAGAGCATTGCGCTAACTGGTGAGTACGGCTTGCCGCTGATCGGTGGCGGTGATTGGAACGATGGCATGAACCGCGTTGGCGAAGCGGGCAAAGGTGAGAGCGTGTGGTTAGGCTGGCTGCTGGTACATACGCTGGAACTGTTTCTTCCCTTTGCCCAACAGCGCGAAAAACTATCGCCTGCAACGGCGCCGGACACTCCGCGCGCTGAGCGCTGGCGCGCCCATATCACCGCCTTACGTCTTGCCCTGGAAAGCAACGCCTGGGACGGCCAGTGGTACCGCAGAGCAACCTTCGATGACGGCAGTTGGCTGGGCAGCAAAGAGAGCGACGCCTGCCAAATTGATTCGATTGCCCAGACCTGGGCGGTACTCTCAGGTGCGGCTGAGCCCCACCGAGCGGCGCTCGCCATGGCGTCACTGGAGCGCGAGCTGATCCGGCACGATGAGCAGCTTGCACTGCTGTTCTGGCCCCCCTTCGATCAGCCCCAGCGCGACCCTGGCTATATCGGCGGCTACCCACCCGGTATGCGCGAGAACGGTGGCCAATATAGCCATGCCGCAATGTGGGCAATTCTCGCCTTCGCCAAGCTCGGCGAGGGCAGCAAAGCCCATGGGCTCTTTGCGCTACTCAATCCGATCAATCATGCCCGTACCGCCGAGGAGGTCGCTTGTTATCACGTCGAACCCTATGTGGTGGCCGCAGATGTCTATTCGGTTGCGCCGCATACCGGGCGTGGCGGCTGGACATGGTACACAGGCTCAGCGGGCTGGATGTACCGCGCCGGGGTGGAAGGCATTCTGGGCATTCGCCGAGAAGGTGGCTGGCTGGTGATTGCCCCCTGCCTTCCCCAGGATTGGCCAGGCTATAGCGCAACGCTGAACATTGCCAACACCCGCTACGCGGTTAAGGTCATCACCACCAATGAGGCGCCCAGCGCCCAGCTTGATGGCCGAATACTCACCCGCCAGCAAGGTGAAGTGCGTATTCCGCTGGATGGCAAACAGCATCAGTTAGACGTATTTATCAAGCCAACCACAGCCACGGAGCAATAACCTTTGCCACAGCCTTTTTCGCATTTGCTTCTCACTCACGGCTATATTAAGCTCAGTTTCGTACAACACACGTACAACCCAAATTCAGGCGGTTATCTCAAGTTAACCGTAGAACCATTAGCAATCACACGGAGCCGTGATATGCATAGCGAAACGTCAAACGACCTTACCCAGTCGGGTCTTCAGATCGCCATTCAGGACATCAAGGATGAGCTGTTCGACACCCCCGAGTGCGACTACGCCATTGCCCAACTACTTACCCGCTGGGGCCAGGCTGAAAAAGCCGATCAAGTGCTGGATGAGATGTTGATGAAGTGGGGTACTTCCCCTGAGGTACTTGCTTTAACACAGCGTGGGTATACGGAGATGGTTGGCAGCAGGGAGCTATCTGCGGATAACGACGAAACTATCCGAAAGCCGCAAAAAACCACTCCCGCAGCTCTCGACGTCGTGGCAGCTTGACCTAAAGGCTAGATCGCCAAGGCAACCAACATCATTTACTAATGCCCCTGCCCGCGAATGAGGCAGGGGCATTTTTATGGCATGAATACAGTCGTTAATCCAAGTGATCCAGCGTGACGATGATATCTTGTGTTGAGACATCCACGTTCCAGAAGGTATAGCTGTCCTCATCCTCATCAACTAAGCGAATATCAAAAATGGGGTTGGTATAGCCCGTTAGTGTAACTCGCTGGGTATCGCCGTTCATTAATACATCGTCACCCAGCACGTCCTCTTCCCAGCTCTTCGAGTTCCCTGGGCTCACGTACATATAGTAAATGGTGTAACCCGTCCGGTTGGTGACATCCACATAGTAGTCAGCGGCCATCGCCAGTGATGAAGCACATAGCGCAACAAGCGCAATTAACAACGTTCTGATTCGCATTGGAAAGTTCCCTGTTTTTTTTAGAAGCAAACAGCAAGTTGCGGGCCAAGTGACAGATGATTATTCGCACTCAACGGCGGGCGCAGTATATAACCTGCGCGTTTTTTTACCTAGTCGCCCGCGTCATGCTTGTAGCTGGTAGAATACCGCCCCTTTCAGGCGCGTTAGCGGCCCAACGCCCTAACGCCACACCACTTTTTACTACCTGAGAGTTGCGCAATGATCGCCACCGCCCGCACCGTTTTCCGGCCACTTATACGGCTGGGCCTTATCCCGCAGATTTTAATCGGTATCGTTGCCGGGGTAGTGCTCGCCCTGTTTGCACCGGGCGTTGCCAGCGATGTCGCCCTGCTGGGCCAGCTATTTATCGCCGCGTTACAGGCGGTCGCGCCCATTTTGGTGTTTGTGCTGGTAGCCGCCGCGATCTCTGCCCATCAAAAGGCCAGCCGACCCACATTCGCCCCGTGCTGGTACTGTATGTAGTGGGCACATTGATCGCTGCGTTAATTGCAGTGGCAGCCAGCTTTCTATTTCCCACCGAGCTTTCATTGAATGCAGGCCAGGTTGACGGCAACCCACCCGGGGATATTTTTAGCGTTCTGCGCGACCTGCTGTTGAACTCGGTGGCCAACCCGGTTAGCGCGCTGATGGAGGCGAACTTTATCGCTATTTTGGCCTGGGCCATCGGCCTGGGCTTGGCCCTGCGCCAAGCCAGCGATACTACCCGCCAAGCGCTGAGTGATTTATCCACGGCGGTCACCCGCATCGTCACGCTGGTGATTCGTTTGGCACCGTTGGGTATCTTTGGCTTGGTAGCTGGCACGCTGGCGGAATCCGGCGTTGCGTCGCTGCTTAACTACGCCCAGCTGCTGGGTGTAATTGTGGGCTGCATGCTGTTTGTCGCGCTGGTTAGCAACCCGCTGCTGGTTTACTTCACCACCCGGCAAAACCCTTATCCACTGGTGTTTACCTGCCTGCGGGGCAGTGCCATTACCGCCTTTTTTCACCCGCAGCTCGGCAGCCAATATCCCGGTCAACCTGGAGCTGTGCCGCCGCCTAAAGCTCGACCCGGACACCTACTCCATATCCATTCCGCTGGGCGCGACGATCAATATGTGCGGCGCGGCCATTACGATTACCGTGATCACCTTGGCGACTACGCATACCCTGGGTATTAGCGTTGACTTCCCCACGGCACTGCTGCTGTGTGTGGTGTCAGCGCTGGCAGCCTGCGGTGTTTCCGGCGTGGCGGGCGGTTCACTGATGCTGATACCCATGGCTGCCAGCCTGTTCGGAATCTCTACAGAAGTGGCTATGCAGGCGGTAGCGATTGGTTTTGTGATCAGCGTGGTGCAGGACTCCACCGAAACCGCGCTCAACTCCTCGACCGATGTGCTGTTCACCGCCGCCGCCTGCCAGTCGCAAGAGGCGAAACGCCCTTAACCCTTCGCCCTGAGGAGTGGCTGCTTATCACAACCACTCCCCGCGTACTTTTCTCCACTACGCTCCCGCATTAACCGGTGGATGTTTTGACCAGCCTCGCCAAACGCTCCCGTTCATCCTCTTCATAAAAACTCGGGTCATCAAATAGGTCGCGCTGGGTATCATCAAAGATCATTTCCAACACTTCTGCACTACTTTGCACCATCGGCTCAAAGTGGGCGGTATGCGTGACCACTGCCCTGACGCGGCGGCGGCGATACAGCGCGTAGATACCCAGCAAGGTGAACACACAGGCAATATAGAGCGGCAGGCCATGACTACCCACTACGTTCATCAGCGACCCCGCCGCTATCGGCGCCACGGCACAGCCCGCGCCGTGCATTACCAGCATATCCGCCGAGCCGGAGACAATTTCATCCGGGTGAAGCTGGTCGATCAACTGCGCTACCGCCAGCGGGTAGAGCGAAAATGCCAAGCCACCCCAGATAAAATAGAGCCCCAGCAACACCTCGTGGCTGGGCGCAAAGGCATGGCCGCGGCGCTCAAGGCCGCAAGCAGTACTACCCAGATCATCACCATAGGGCGGTCGTGTTTATCGGAGAAGCGCCCAATGGGAATCTGTAGCAGCGCCCCGCCAATAATCGCCACGCTCATTACCAAGCCAACGCCGCCAATATCAAACCCCAACTGAGTCGCGTATATCGGTGTCATCGACCAAAAGGCGCCCATGGCAAGCCCCGATAGCGCGGCGGAAGCCACCGCCAATGGCGCAAAGCCTAACAGCGCGCGCAGGCTACTTTTGGGCCGCTCAGGTATTTTGGGCTGCACGCGACGGGTCATGGTGATGGGCAGCAGCGCCCAACTGATCAAAATAGCGATCACCACAAAGAGCAAAAAACCTTCCGGAGAAGAGAGGCGCAGCAACTGCTGGGCCAGTGCCAAGGCGCCCAGGTTAACCACCATGTATACCGCAAAAATACGCCCCCGTTCATGGCTGGCGGCTTGGCTATTCAACCAGCTTTCGATCACGGTAATTAAGGTAATAAACGCCAGCCCGTAGATCACCCGCAAGGGTAGCCATACCCACGGGCTGATAAACACCAGGTGCAGCAGCGCCACCGACGAGCAAATGGAAGCGCAAAAGCCGAAGGTACGAATATGCCCCATGCGCCTGATTAACCGTCCGCTCACCCAGGTGCCGCAGATAAAACCAACAAAGTAACCGGACATAATTAACCCCAGCAGCGCGCTGGAGAAACCTTCCGCCGTCCCGCGCAGTGTAAGCAACGTGTTAAGCAGACCGTTGCCCAACAGCAAAAGCGCGACACTGCGCAAAATCGATTTAACTGGTTGGAGCATTGCCAATGAACGCATTGCGCTTCCTCGTCGCAAGTTCTTCACCTAAATATTCTTCTTAGCTTAAGTCGATGCATAAAGAGTGCCACTTAACGGCGCGCATCTATTGCTAACAGGTCACGGCGTTAGCAAACGGTGACGCTGGCAGATAAGATCATTGACAGGCGAGTGTTCTTTATATAGAACGTTCTATATAAAGAACGGTACATTAACGACGATAAAGAACGGCGGGCAGCCTCATGGACAAGCTCTCACTCAACACGCTGGGCCAACACCTTCAAGCACTGCGCCTTGAGCGGGGCTGGTCGCTGTCGCAGTTGGCCAATGAGGCGGGCATCGCCAAATCCAATCTGTGTCGCCTTGAGCAAGGCAACGGTAATCCGACCATAGATACCATCTGGCGGCTGGCGGTGCAGCTCAATGTACCCTTCGGTACGCTGGTAGCGCCGATTAGCGTTCCGCTGGGCGAAGACGGTGTGCAGGTGCGCTTAATTGACCAAGGCAAGGGTTTCCCCCAGGTGGACGCCTACTGGATGCGCTGCGCGCCAAATACGCTGCGCCATGCTGAAGCCCATACAAGCGGCACCCGTGAATCGCTTACGCTAATTAGCGGTTGGCTGGAAGCGGGATAGAGGGCGCCACAACACAACTCACACCCGGCGACACAGTGACCTTCCCTGCCGACCAGCCACACCTTTACCGCACCCAAGCAGCGGAGGCCACGTTAATGATGACCATCACCTACGGTGCAGAAGGCCAAACCCCATGAGCCAAGGTACCAGCCACTCTCCACTGCGTAGCGCGCTACAGGGCGTGCGCGAAGCTATCCCGTTACTGGGCGGCTATATTCCGGTAGCGCTGTCGTTTGGCTTGGTGGCCACCCAGGCAGGCTTTAGCACCCTGGAAGCCACGGCTATTTCAGCGCTGATTTACGCCGGCGCCTCACAGTTTCTGTTTGTGGGCATGATCGCCACCGGCGCACCGCTGTGGCTGGTGGTGGCGATGACACTGCTGATTAACGTTCGCCATGTGGTCTACGGCCCTAATTTGGCAGGACTGTTGCCGCGCAGCCGTCACTGGCCCTGGCTAATGCACGGCCTCACCGATCAGGTCTTTGCCCTGGCCTTAACCCGGCTGCCCCAGTTGCCCGAGGTAAAGCGCTTTAGTTGGTTTGTGGGTGCATCACTGCTGGCCTGGGGCGCCTGGATCATCGGCACCGCGGTGGGCGCTACCGCGGGTGAGGCCTTTACCGCCCGCTGGCCGCTACTGGGTGAGATTATGCCCTTCGCGCTGCCCGCGCTGTTTTTTGACCATGGTGGCACCGCGCTTTACCGACAAGCGCTGGGCAGTCGCCATGGGCTGCACCATTTTAGCGGCGCTGTGTTTGACCCTGGTTGGCTGGAGCAACGTGGCGATCCCCTAGCCGCCGCCTGCGGCGCTGTGCTTCTACTCCATGCAGTTCTATACGCAAAGATTTGCCACCAATAGGAGGCGCGAATCATGAGCACTGCACTTTGGTTGGCGGTAGCGGTTTCTGCCCTTGGCACGTTGCTGATGCGGCTAGTGCCGTTTTTATGGATGCAGCGCCGCCTCAACAGCGAAAGTGGCCTTAATAACATGCCCCAGTGGCTGGGCATTCTCGGCCCGCTGATGATTGCCGCCGTACTTGGGGTCTCCATTGTGCCGGTCAACCCCAGCGCGATTTCCTGGATCGCCACCGCCATCGGGCTTGCCGTCACGCTGCTGGTGTGGTCGCGGGTGCGCTCACTGGGCTGGCCGGTCGCGGCCGGGGTCGCGGTGTTTGGCGTGGTGGAGGTCGCCGCCCTCATTTGGTAATGCTTTGCATTAGCTTTTACACCATGCCATCATCCTGGCTCTTCACTCCAGGCCAACCGTAAAGTGACATCAATGTTGAAAGCACACACCCATGGCAAGAACGTTTTAATGAGTGTGTTGCTGATAACACTGGCGGCGCTATTTCCCACTATATCGACGGGTAACGCGCCACCCAGCCTCCCTGAATCCCCACGTATTGTGACACTTTACCAGGGGGCTACCGACAGCGCCGTAGCCCTTGGGCTGACGCCGATTGGCGTCGTCGATTCATGGCTGGAAAAGCCCATGTACCGCTACCTGCGGAACCCGCTTGAGGGCGTCGAGCACGTGGGGCTGGAGACCCAGCCCAATCTGGAAAAGATTGCCTGGCTAGCCCCAGATCTGGTGATTGCCAGCAACTTTCGCCACGGGCGCATAGCGCCGCTACTCAACGCTATTGCCCCCACGGTATCGGCACCTACAGTGTTTAACTTCAAGACCACGCTCAGAATGGTGGCCGATGCCACCAACCGTGAAGCTTATGCCAGCCAGCTACTGCAAGAGTGGGAGGCGCGAACAGCCGACTTTCGTCAGCAGATTGCCACCAAACTGGGCAGTGAGTGGCCCCAAAAGGTCGCTGTGGTGCGTTTTAAAAGCGACCATGTGCGTATCTATACCAGCGGCTTTGCAGGCTCGATTCTGAACGAGCTGGGCTTTGCGCAACCGGATACCCTGCAAAGCCAAAGCTGGGGAATGAAGCTTTCCAGTACGGAAAACATTCCCGTGCTGGATGCCGATGCCCTGTTTATTTTGCTGGAACCGGATGACCCCGCCATTGCAGATAATTACCGGCACTGGGCCTCCCACCCTCTCTGGCAACAGCTATCAGCGGTACAAAGCGGGCGCGTTTTTGAAGTCGACCCGGTGAGTTGGATGATGGGCGGCGGCATACTGGCGGCCAACGCTATGCTGGACGATCTATATAGCCACTATAAACTGCCGCAACCGGAACCGACGCAGCATCAAGCTTGCCTGCCTGCCCCCCTCCCGTCATGGGGAGCCGACTTCATGCTGAACAGCGTCGCCGCAAAAAGTGTTGGCCTTCTGCTTGGGGCGCTGTTGGCGTTGAGTGCCTTTTTCGCCAGCGTAATGCTAGGCACAACGGAGATCGCCCTATCGTCTCTGTTCGGCTCGCTCGCCCATTACGACCCGACCAATATCGCCCACATTATTCTGCTAACCGAGCGCCTGCCCCGCGCGGTGATCGCCGCTCTGGTGGGCGCCAGCCTGGCGATTGCCGGGGCACTGATGCAGACCATGACGCGCAACCCGCTGGCATCGCCGGGCATTCTCGGCATTAACGCTGGCGCGATGTTTTTGTGGTGGTCGCGGTTGCGCTATTGCCGCTGCACACGCCCGCCCACTACGTTTGGGCCGCACTGTTGGGCGCACTGGTGGCGGCCGTACTGGTAGTAGTGTTAAGCCGCGGCCGCCACGGAGAACTCTCCCCGCTGCGGGTTGTGCTGGCAGGTGTGGCGGTAACGGCGATGTTTGTATCGTTCAGCCAAGGGTTACTGGTCATTGACCAACAAAGCTTTGAAAGCGTGCTTTACTGGCTGGCAGGCTCAGTGTCGGGGCGCGATCTTTCATTGATAGCGCCCTTACTGCCACTTTTCGGCGCAGCGCTGCTGCTCAGCGCACTGCTAACCCGCCACGCCAACGCGCTGTTACTGGGCGATGACATGGTCACCGGGCTGGGCATGCAGGCCACCACCATCAAGCTGCTGCTCGGCTTAATTGTGATTGTGCTGGCGGGCAGCTCCGTGGCGCTGGCGGGCATGATCGGTTTTGTCGGCCTGATTGTGCCACATATGGCGCGGGGGTTATTTGGTATCGACCATCGCTGGCTGCTACCTGCCTGCGCCCTACTGGGGGCGTGTTTGCTGCTGTTGGCCGATCTTGCCTCGCGGTTTTTAATGCCGCCCCAGGAGATCCCGGTGGGCGTCATGACTGCGCTGATCGGCACGCCCTTCTTTATCTACCTGGCACGACGAAAAATGGCAGGCCAATGAGAGCAAACGCAACGTTACCGCTCAACAGTCAAGCAAAGAGCGAAAGTAACCGCTTACTGCGCAGCCTGCTGACGTTAAGCCTGTTACTGATCGCAAGCGCTGGGCTGTCACTCTGTTTGGGCAGTTTCCCCACACCGCCTCTGCAGGTGCTTCACGCACTGACAGCCCCGCAGAATAGCGATATCACTTTTATCGTTTGGGAGTTAAGGCTGCCACGTATTGCCCTAGCGATACTGGTCGGCGCCGCCCTGGCGATAGCGGGGGCAATTCTGCAGAGCATTGTGCGCAACCCGCTGGCGTCACCGGACGTGATCGGCATTACCAGCGGTGCAGCGCTCGCGGCGGTGCTGTTTTAGCGCTATTGAGCACGACCTTGAGCATTCATTGGCTGCCCGTGGCGGCCATGCTCGGGCGCTGGTATCCGCCCTGTTGGTGATTAGTCTCGCCTGGAAAAACGGCATCAGCCCATCGCGCATGGTATTGGTCGGCATTGGCTTGGCGGCGGCCATGGGCGCTGGCACCACCCTGTTAATCGTCATCAGCGATGACTCGGCTGCCATGACCGCCTATGTCTGGCTCACCGGCAGCCTGTATGCAGCGCAATGGGACGATGTACGGGGGTTACTGCCGTGGTTATTAGTCGCTGTGCCTATTAGCCTAGCCTTCGCCCGCCATGCAGACGCCATGGCACTGGGCGACACCGTTGCCGAAGGGCTCGGGGTGGCGATTCTACACAGTCGATTGGCATTGCTGGCCTGCAGCGTGGTGCTGGCCGGTGCAGCGGTGGCATTTGCGGGAGGCTTAAGCTTTGTGGGGTTAATTGCCCCCATCTGGCAGCCAGGTTGGTGGGGCGTAATATGGCACAGCTGGTGCCCGCATCAGCACTGGTCGGCGCCCTGATAGTGCTTTACGCCGACCTGCTGGGCCGAGTGGCCTTTTACCCAAAGACCTGCCTGCGGGCATCTTCGTTGCCGGGATAGGCGCGCCCTTTTTGTCTATTTGTTACATCGATCGCGAACTCGCGTTTAGGATCTGTTGACGAAAAAAAGCGGCACCCTCGGGGCACCGCCAAACAGTATCGAGCATAAAAAATAGAAAGTAGAAAACGGCTGCTTAGAAATCTAGCTGGTACCCCAGCGTGAAGGTGCGGCCACGCCCAGTGAAGTAGTACTCGTCGCTAATGCGCGCGGCTTGGGAGTAGTAAGTGAGGTAGTCTTCATCGGTTAGGTTTTCGATACCCACTGACACCCTGCCGGTGGGCAGGCGATAGGCTAATGAAGCATCCACTAAGCCGTAGCCGTCAAAATCAAGCTCAGGGTTATCGACGCTGCGATCGAAGTAATAGCTACCCTGTAAGCGCGTGGAGACACGCTCGTTCCAGGTAGCGCTCCAACCCAGCTTGAGCGTATCCGGGGCAATATTGATACCGGTGAGTTTGGTATCCACGCTGCCGTCGCCATCCTGATCAGACTTGCCCTCAGTGTGAGCATAAGAGAGCGATAGGTCGTGCTTATCGGCCACCTGCATATCGCCGGTAATCTCAACACCCTGGATTTCGGTCTTCTCACGGTTACCTACCCAGGTGCCATTCTGCTCGGTGAGCCGCTGGCCGTAATCCGAGTTGGATTCGTAATAACTGATCTCTAACCCGTAGCCATCCCAGTCAAAACGTGCGCCGATTTCCCGGTTATCGGTAACAATCGGTTGAAGCTGCAGCAAGGTGTCCACATCCTGGCCCGCCGTGCCAATGCCGCGGAGCACCCGGCCCACATCGGGCATACCAAAGCCTTCCGAGTAGTTGGCATACAGCTGAGCCCAGTCGGTGGCTTGATAGGTTAAGCCGACGTTATACAGCGTTTCATCGAAACTGGGCTTGCCACCGTCCACGGTGACGTTGTCTTGAGTAACATTGCTGCGATCAATCGTTTGGAAGGTATCCACCTCAAGCTCAGCATGCTCGTGACGCACCCCGGCGTGCAGTGTCAGTGGATCCGCGAGCTTGAACTGACCTTGAAGGAACGGCGCCAAATTACGATAGCGGCTTTCCGGCACATAGGTACGCCCGGTATGCACCAGCATCTGGCTTGTTTCGTCTTCCAATACGTCCAAACCGACCGTCACACCCAAACGGTCATCCAGCATCCCATCACGGTTTAAGGTGAATTTGGCGCCCGTTTTGTCAGACTCATTCCGCGTTTGGTCATACTGGGTATCCCCTGCACTATCCAGATAGGGGAAAAAGGGCGTAGTGGCGAAGCGTGCACGGAAGCGCTGACGATACACCTGGGCATCTACTTCGTTGCCAAACCAGTCAGCGTGAGAGTAGGCAAGCCGCGCCGAGGTCACTTCGTTGAACCCAGGCTCGCCGTCACGACGGCCTTTGCGTGCCGTGGTGGGAACACCTGCGGAGCGGTCTCCGGCTACCGGTACGTAGTCATTGCCCTCTTCCAGATCGAAATGGTTAAGCGAGAACTCAATATTCTGGTTGTCGTCGATCCAGTAACCCAGTTTGCCGAACAGATCGTAGCTTTCCGAGTTTTGCAGCTCGCCTGGGTAGGCAATACCAACGATCTTATCGTTGCCATCGTAGAAAACGCCGCGCTCCTGACGGGTGGCTGCGGCCACGAAATCCCAGTCGCCTTGTTGACCACTAATACGGTAATCCAGTTTGTGGCCCAGCCCACCCGATTGAAAATCATCATCCGTCGTCAGGCTGATGCCCGCGTGCTGGCTAATGCCGCCACCCTCGGCGCGCCGGGTTACCAGATTGATCAAACCGCCGGTCGCACCTAAACCGTGCTCGGCGCTGGCGCCGTGGATGACTTCAATACGCTCCACCATGGAAAGGTCAATGGTATAGCTATCCCGTGAGCTGTCACGCAAAGGGTTGGACTGCGGCACCCCGTCAATCAGGAACAGGGCATCACGGCCGCGGAATGTCTCGCCCGCATTGGAGAGCTTTTGGCGGCTGGGGGAATAGGAGGGAATCAGGTTGCTAAGCACCTGGCCTGGGTCGTCGGTGATGGCTAGCTGCTGCTCGATCTGTTCACGGGTAATGATCGTAACCCGCTGTGGCGTTTGGCCCGCTTCGCTATGGCTGCGGGTGGCCGTCACCACCATGGTCGAGTCGGCATCACTGGCGGCGCTTTGCGATTCTGTGGAAGCAGACTCCTGCCCATAAGCGTGGCTGGCAGCTACCAAACCGGCGAGTGTCACCGTAGGCCAAAATACCTGGCGTTTCTTAGAGTACATCTAGTTTTTATCCCCCCTGCTTATGAGTAAATTTTCCTTGAAAACGCAATCTATATCTAAATGATAATAATTATTTTATTCATATAAAGCGCTAAGGTCTACTCAAGTGCAACGAAACGTTCGGTTTAACGGCGCTATCACCCCCAGCATTGCCCTATATTTTCCATACGGTTGGTGCTTGGAGGTTGCAAGCAATTGCTTACCTTCTCGCAGGAAAGATTGAAAATGAGAATATTTTGGCTTACGGTTCTGCCTGCTTTTACAAACCCCAATGAGCCTATCCATGCCACATCCTGCTCCCCTTCCGCCTCGTTTAACGGGTGAAGCCCTGCACGCGGGTTATGACACTCGACGAGTGCTGGATGGTGTCGACATCGCGATTGAGGAAGGCAAGCTCACGGTGCTGTTAGGGCCGAACGGCAGTGGCAAGTCGACACTGCTGAAAACCCTTGCCCGCACGCTCACGCCGAGTGACGGGTATGTGTATTTGGACGGCAAGGATATTCATCGCAGCAAGACGCGGGAGGTCGCCAAGCGCCTGGGGATTCTGCCCCAGGGGCCAGTGGCACCCGAGGGGCTTAGCGTAAAGCAGTTGGTGGGCATGGGCCGCTTTCCGCACCAGGGGTTATGGCAGAAAAATGCTCAGCAAGATGCCGAGGCCATTCGTGAAGCCATGGCTTATACCCACGTAACGGAGTTTGCCGAGCGCAACGTCGATGCACTCTCCGGCGGCCAGCGCCAGCGCTGCTGGATTGCCATGGTACTGGCCCAGCAAACCGACCTGATCCTGCTTGATGAACCCACGACCTTTCTGGATCTGAAGGTACAGGTGGATTTGCTGGAGCTGCTTTCGCGCCTGGCTCATGAAAAGGCCGCACCCTACTGCTGGTGCTCCACGACCTGAACCTGGCCGCTGCCTATGCTGATCATTTAGTGATGATGTGCGATGGGCGTATCGTCACCAGCGGCACGCCCAGTGAAGTCTTTACCACGGCCAATCTCAAGCGCGTGTTCGACCTGGATGCCCATGTCATCCACGACCCCGAAAGCGGCAGCCCGATTTGTGTGCCGCGTAAGCGGCATCACTCAATTACTGAATCTTGCTCCCTTGCCGAAGAAGACAGCGTGCTATGAAGTATTTATTTCGTGCGGAGCAATATCAGAACAACCCATTAGTAGATAGCGCAGCACCGCCTTTATCAGTATAAGCAGGAGAAACCATCGAACTAGCCAGCAAATTTCGATGATAAAACCATGAAAATCGATTAGGTTATTTATTTTATCTAATTGAGAGAAAAATATAGTGTCATATAAAAGAGCCTGTTATTTATGAAAAAACCTTGAAGATAGCCTGCATCAAAAGCAAGGTTTGAAATTAAGCAATTTATTGAAAATTGCATCTATCATCGGTGGAACATCCAGCCTTTGGAGTGTCTGGTTCATTTATTCCTACTTAGACATGGTGGGACGGTCGGACGTGTTCCTGGAAGCTCTGGGAGAAATGTCAGCAGTTGGCTACATTCTTACCATAGGCGTATTATTCGGAATGCTGGCTCTGCTTTCCTTACTCGTCCCATCTTATCTCCTAGTGTTAACCCACGAGGAGATGAAGCGCTACGTCGTTAAGCCTAAACACACGTTGTTGGCGAGACGTCTATTATATCTTGCTTCGGGAGGTATGGCATTTTTAATTGCCACCATCTTTGCAGTATCATTTCTCGAAGCTGAAATAAATACGAAGATTATAAGACCAGGTGAAATAATAGGTTTTATTGCTTTATTTTTTCTCATCACCTTCTTCTTTGCGATCACTAAGCCATTGGTAAAACCTAGAACGAAAGTCACAAAAATGACATTTACACACTCACATACTGGCATTATTTCAGGTTTAAAGCTTCAACTACCATACTTTTCGGAATGGTATCATTCACTGCTTTTATATCAGGTATATTTGTCAGCGTAATAGTTCTGAGACTGAATCAGTGGGATGAGGGATTCTGGTCTACTATCTTGGCGATGTCGCTCGTGATGGTTAATATGCAGGCCACACTTCTCCCAGCTTTATTCTATCTTTTATCGAAAGGCTGGGAAGCTCCTCAAAAATGGATCGGCGCGGGGATTGGTACATTTATGTTTCTAGCGATTATCATTACTACCACGCCATTTATTATAGATTCATTGAGGTTCAATGTAGCTAAAAGTATTGGAGTAAATGACTCCAGGCCGTGGGTGTATCATGTAGATAACAAAAGTATAAAGGGCGTTTTTCGCAGTTCCGAATGGTGGGACTCAGAAGACTCGGAATACAATCAAGCTCACAATATCGAGGAAGAAACGGAGAGAAAATACATCGTGGCCAAGCTATTATATGGCATGGGTGGCGTAAAACTAGTATGCCCTAGGAGTTTCGATATTGTGTTCAAAAATATCGAAACGTGGCGTGAAAACACCTCATCTTGCATACTTGTCAATTCCTCGACATTAACCAAGATTGGGCTTTATCAGTCGCATCCTGAACCCATAACGGAAAGTACTGACTGACCGCCATAGGTCGAAAATGGAGATGCCTAAATATTTGAAGTCTTTCACATTGTGGCTGGGAAGTTGGATCTGATGCCGCTGACAGATGGCGGCACTTTTATTTATAGATTAAGTCCGCAGCTCTTGGTTGTTCCTCACGTTTTGGCAACACTAATTCTAGCCCACCTCCAGCGGCAAAACGCTGATGAATGCGACTTCCCAACCCACCCTGTTGTGGCTTTACTAACGCCTTGCGAAGAATAAGCCGTACCTCTTCTTCCATAGAGTGTCCATGGCTCGCCGCTTGAACACGGAGCTGCGCTTTGAGTTCATCATCCAAGTTACGCACCGTTATAGTTGCCATTTTCACACCCTCTTCAATGCTAACTCTGACATCATTGATTGCAAGATAGCACATGATGAAAAGACGAAACGGCTGGCAGCTCTTGCCTAGTGGGCCTTCTCCAACAAATACTCAGCTACCGCTTGATAAGCTGGGAGCGAGGAGGGGTCGTTAGCAGCATTGCCTGCCACCGGGTGAGAGGCAAAGCGCACTATCACCATCTCCGCGGTGGGGTCGATATATATCGTTTGCCCATGCACACCACGGGCAGCGAAAGCACCGTGATCATTATGCAGCGACCACCACATGCCACGGTAACTACCGCCGGGTAAAGTGCGGTAACCTGCAGCGGCAAACGCTTGTCTGTCGCCACCTTGCCGGATGCGCTCTACCGCGGCAGCGGGAAACAGTCGCTCGCCGTTGATAACGCCTTCACTCAGCACCAACTGCCCTACTCTGGCCATATCCCGCAGGCCTGCACTTAAACCACCACCAGCAAACGGTGTACCGATGGAGTCAACGGTAAAGTAGCCATCCTGCTCGGCGCCTATCCGTTGCCAAATTCGCGACGACAGCAACGACGTCACCGACTCGCCCGTGGTGCGCGCAATTACCCAACCGAGCGCATCGGTATTGATGGTTTTATAGCCAAACACTTGGCCATGCTCACCTTCCGGCTGTACGGTGGCTAAATACTCATAGTACGTGCGTGGCCCAGAGTAGCCTTCTGGTTTGGGGAGCGGGCTTGCCGCTGCGTTATAAGCCCAGATCTCCGCATTAGGGTCGCTGTAATCTTCGCTATAGGCAAGGCCTGTGGTCATTTCTAGCAACTGCTGCACGGTGGCATCGCCAAAAGCGCTATCGGCCAGCTCTGGCAGTATATCGCCAACCAGCGCTTCTTCATCCAATGCGCCTTCCGCTACCAGAATTTCCCCTAATAGGCCGGTCATCGATTTAGTGACCGACATGGCCCCTATGCTTGCCAGCTTCATCTAAGCAACCGTCGTAGTATTCATAAACCACTTGCCCCTGATGCAGAATCAGCACGCCATCGGTGTAGTTTTCGTTTAGCGACGCCTGCCATGACATGGGCTCAGTACCATCAAGCGGGGTAAACATCACCTCATTGATAGCGTCATCCAGTGCGTAGATGAGCGGTGCAGGTGCGCCTAATCCTCTACTTACCTGTTTGGTGGGCAGCAATTCGCGGAAGTGGCATACCGTCCAGCGCATTTTAGGAAAGCTAAAGTAGTTGGCGTCAGGTTGGCCAATGACCCGTTCGGAAGCGGGGGAAAGCCTTGCATCCAGCCTAACCGGTTAGGGTCTGATTCTTCGGCAGTTAACATGTCACTGTCGAGTGTTTGCGCGACAGCCGGTGATGCCCAACTGACTAAAACAGCGGATATCACAAACGGTAGGACACAGATGGATCGACGGGGTAAACGTAGCATGGCCACTCCTGAGTGAGCTGTTCTGCTCAAAGGTGAGCTGCCAGCATCCTCAGTATAGGTAGAAATGCACCTTAGTTGCTCTGAATGGCGAGATTTAATACCGCAGTTATAGAGTAAATACACTTATCGATGATCGATGAGCAATTGCTCACCCACCTCCTTCGATAGCACTTCGTTTTAAAAACCCACTATTTTATCGGGTAACCATGTAGCCATTGCAGGAAATAACGCCACTACCGCAAGCGTAAGTAATTGTACTGCGATAAAGGGCAATACCCCTTTGCACATTTGCCCATAGGTAATATCGCTGGGCGCAATCGACTTTAAATAGAAGATTGACGATGCCATAGGCGGAGTCAGGTAACTGGTTTGGATAGTGACCAACACGAGCGTGGCAAACCAAATAGGGTCAATACCCAGCTGTTTGATAATAGGAGTAAAAATGGGCACACAGATCAAAACGATTGATGTCCAGTCAAGCACAAACCCCAGTAAGAAAGTGACGGCTAGAAAAAATAGGATGACGCCTGTCGTACCACCCCCAAACCACTAGCTATTGTGGACACCATCTCGCCGCCACCGTTGACTGCGAAAATGCCGGTAAACATCGTGCCCCCGGCCACAATAAGCAGAATCATCGCGGTAATACGCACCGTGAGTGATAGAGAATCAACCAAAGAAGGCATGGTGATTCCACCATTGATGACCGCTAAGATCACTGCGCCAGCAACACCGACGGCAGCGGCTTCTGTGGGCGACGCGATCCCTCCCAACAGCGACCCAAGTACCGCAAACATCAATAGCAGAGGCGGCAGTAAGGCTTTCAGCGTAATGCTGATTTTAATGCTAAGGGGTTTATCATCATTAACGGCCGTGGCGGCAGGGCCATCTTGAGGCCGCAACCAACAACGTCCAATGATATAAAGAGCGAAGAGAGACAACATCAAAATGCCGGGAAAAATAATCGCTGCAAATAACGCGCCGATGGATAGTTGAGCGAGCGCCGCATAGACGACAACAATGACCGTAGGTGGAATAATCGTGCCTAAAGAGCCGCCTGCACAAATAGTCCCCGCAATCAGCGAATTGTTATAGCGGTAAGCTCGCATGGCAGGTATAGCCATTAATCCAATCATTATCTCTACCGCACCAACAACGCCAGAGGCCGCCGCAAATATGGCCGCCATGGCAATCGTGGTGAGTGCCAAACCGCCAGGTAATCGACCAATCCACATTTGAATAGCATCGAAGAGGTTTTTGGCTATGCCCGATTTCTCAAGTATCGCGCCCATAAGCACAAAGAGTGGAATTGAGGAGAGAACGTAATTAGATGAAGCGCTATAAATACTGCCGTAAAGTTGCTGAAAGATAATAGGCCCAAAGGCGAACCAGCCAGCCACCAATGAGACGGTAATCAGTGAGAAAGCAACAGGGATCCCCATGAAGATCAATAAGAACAGTCCTGGAAACATCAGGGCAGCCGTAATGGTATCCATTTAGTTGGCCCTATTATGATGGGTATTATCAATCAACGAACGCAGCCCAATCACCAGAACTTGTAGCGCAAGAAGCGTCAAACCGAAGGCAATACAGGTGTAAAACGGCCACATTTTCGGCGCCCATATACTGACCATTTCCACCTCATTGGTTGTGAAAGCTGATAGCGATTTCTTCCAGCCAAACCAAGCAACAAGTGAAAGGGAGGAAACAACACAATGGTATACGCCACTCCCGTTATAATACGTGAGATACGCACGGGCATAAGACTACTCAGAACATCTACTTTGACGTGACCATCCACCTGCGCCGTCCAGGCGACACCCAGCATAAAGGCAACGCCTGTGGCCATGTAGGAAATATCAAATGCCCATATGGTGGAGGCATTAAAAACGTAGCGCGCGATTACTTCGTATAGCATCGCACCCGCTAAGATGATGAGCGCCAACTTACTTAGCCAAGCCGATATTTTAGACAGCTGATCCACTAAATTAAAAAACATAATAGACATCACTCATATCGGTACAAT
Organism: Vreelandella olivaria; assembly: GCA_004295565.1. Taxonomy (GTDB): domain Bacteria; phylum Pseudomonadota; class Gammaproteobacteria; order Pseudomonadales; family Halomonadaceae; genus Vreelandella; species Vreelandella olivaria. The sequence goes on from AP019416.1 coordinate 3,426,488, forward strand.
GATCATATGTATAACTCCCTGGGAAGGCGTGGGTGCCTTCCCCTGGCAGGTTTATATTAATCGGTGATGAGATAGTCTTTCTGAGCATTCCAGCGCGCTTGATAGGCTTGGTAATTTTCTAAAATTTCTTCCATGGCTGGATTACCAGCATCACTCTCTGCCGCTGCCCGGGCAGCGATCCAGGCACGACCATTCTCCGATAGCTCTTCAACAAAGGCTTCGTCCAAGCTGATCACTTCGTTTCTACCGGCACGGTAATCTTCCATGGCGATTAGGTCGTTATGGTAGAAATTGCTAAGGCCTTCGTAGGTCGTCAATTTGGCAGCTGACTCAATAAGCAGCTTTAGATCGTCTGGTACTTGATCCCACGTATCCTGACGAACAACGACTTCCATAGAAAGGTGGGTTGATGCACGCCGGGCACGATGATGTAACGGGCTGCTTCATGAAAACCTTCAGGATAATTGCTGGAAGGGGTTGCCCATTCAATGGCGTCAACGCCTTTACGTTGTAACAACGTATAGATATCGCCGGGCGGCACAACGGTAGGCACCGCATTGTAGTACTCCCGCACAACTTCAGCCCACGGCCCGGAAGTACGGTACTTTAAGCCATCCAGGTCATCAGGCCCGTTAATGGGCACGTTGGAGTGAGCAAATATTTCTGTAGAACCAATTCCCACGATCAATGAATGCAGCCCTTCGCTAGCGCGAATTTCTTGCAGCGCTTGTTGGCCGCCCCTTCGTAAATCCAGTTGATATACGCCTGTGATCCCATACCGCCAGGAAACCCAGCAAAAATAGCGTTAATCGGATTTTGGTTAACTAAGTAACTAGGGGTGGAGTGGCCAGCCTCTACGGTGCCTTCTTTTACCGCATCATAGACCTGCAATGCAGGCACAATCACACCTGCACCGAAAGGCCTAATATCAACTCTCCCTGCGGTAAGCATCTCCGCATTGTCAGCGAACCGCTCAAGAAAGTTTTCATAGAACGGAGAGCCTCCCGGTACCGAAGTGGGCACTCGCCACTCAACGTCGGCTGCATAAACAGGAGAGGAAAGCGCTATTGCCGCTAAAACGCAATAAAGCCACTGCTTTGTATTTAAATCTGTTTTTAACACCGTTTTTAAAACTGTTTTCATGATCGCTCACCTTTCTAAGCATTAGTTTTTAGTAATATCTCCCTGAGAAAGGCTTATCGCGCTACCAAAAATGGGTAAGTCACGAACTCACTAAGTCCTGTGATTAGTTTCCGCCTCTTCTTTTGGTATAAGATATACAAAAAATCATTGCAAGAATTTCTTGGCATAAAAACTAAATTTTTAATGACCATCTTTTAAATTCAATTACTTACTAATGATATAGGCGTTTATCGCCGATTTTTGCTGGACTATCCATCTAGCCGAGGCCATGCCATTGCCGCCCGGCCAGGGCTTCACAACAAATTTTGAATATTGTATAAGATATAAAAAAACAGCGGATAGAAAGGTAAGCTGCTATCTTCACCATTAGTCACCTATATCCAAAAACCGCAGGTGCCCCATGAAACGCATACGTGTGATTGATTCCCATACGGCGGGTGAACCGACAAGGCTAGTCATGGAGGGGTTTCCCTTACTGCCTGGCACCACTATGGCGGAAAAACGTGACGCTCTACGCGCATCCCATGATCAGTGGCGGCGCGCCTGCATGTTAGAGCCTCGCGGGCATGACGTGCTGGTGGGGGCGCTTTACTGTGCACCTGAATCGCCGGATGCAACCTGCGGGGTCATCTTCTTCAACAATACCGGGTATCTGGGCATGTGCGGCCACGGCACCATAGGCTTGGTGGCCTCCCTGCATCACCTGGGCTTGATATCCCCTGGCGATCACAAAATCGACACGCCAGTTGGCCCGATCAGTGCAACCCTGCATGAAGACGGCGCCGTTACCGTGCGCAATGTGCCCGCCTATCGCTATCGCCAGCAAGTGCCCTTGGAGGTACCGGGCTTCGGGCGGGTACACGGCGATATTGCCTGGGGTGGCAACTGGTTTTTCCTGATTAGCGACCATGGTCAATCACTGACCCTCGACAACGTCGAAGTGCTGACTAACTTCACCTGGGCAGTTCGTCAGGCGCTGGAGGCTGCGGCCATTACCGGCGAAGACGGCGGCCTGATCGATCATATCGAGCTGTTTGCCGACGACGCCGTGGCTGATAGCCGTAATTTCGTGCTCTGCCCTGGCAAGGCGTATGACCGCTCCCCCTGTGGAACCGGCACCAGCGCCAAACTGGCGTGCCTGGCGGCGGATGGCAAGCTGGCGCCCGGCGCAACCTGGATGCAGGCAAGTATCTGTGACAGCCAGTTTGAGGGGTACTACGAATGGGAGGGTGATCGCATTCGCCCCTACATTAAGGGTCGCGCCTACCTGAGCGCCGACACCACCCTTTTGATTGATGAGCAAGACCCATTCGCCTGGGGAATCACTGCCTCGTAACCAATGACCACGCCTGCCCCACTTTCGAACCCAGCGCCAACTCCATATAGCTGATAACACCAAACGAAAAGGAACAACGATGAGCGATAACATTTTTACTGGCTGCATACCGGCGTTAATGACCCCTTGCAGCGCTGACCGCCAACCCGATTTCGACGCCCTGGTGGCTAAAGGCCGTGAACTGGTGGATCTGGGAATGAGCGGCGTGGTGTATTGCGGCTCAATGGGTGACTGGCCGTTACTTAGCGAAGCGCAGCGCCAGGAGGGTGTCGCGCGCTTGGTTGAGGCAGGCGTTCCCACCATTGTAGGTACCGGTGCAATCAACACTCGTGAGGCCGTCTCCCATGCGGCTCACGCAGCTAAAGTTGGCGCCCAAGGACTGATGGTAATTCCCCGCGTGCTTTCAAGAGGCACCTCGGCAGCCGCACAGAAGTCACACTTTTCGGCCATTTTGGATGCGGCGCCCAAGCTACCTGCGGTGATTTATAACAGCCCCTATTACGGCTTCGCCACACGTGCCGACTTATTCTTTGAACTACGCCACAAATACTCGAACCTGATTGGCTTCAAAGAGTTTGGCGGCGCCGATGACCTCCGCTATGCGGCGGAAAATATTACCTCTCAAGACGAAGATGTCACTCTAATGGTCGGTGTCGATACCACTGTCTACCACGGCTTCGTCAACTGTGGTGCCACGGGCGCTATTACCGGTATTGGCAATGCGCTTCCCCGAGAGGTATTGCAGCTTGTCTCGCTCAGCCAACAGGCCGCCAAAGGGGACGTCAAAGCACGGCGTTTAGCCATGGAGCTAGAGGAAGCACTAGGAGTGCTCTCCTCTTTCGACGAAGGCGGCGATCTGGTTCTCTACTACAAGCACCTGATGGTGCTCAACGGCGATGCTGAATACGCCCTGCACTTTAATGAAACCGATGCGCTCAGCGATTCGCAACGTCATTATGTGGAGTCCCAGTACGCGCTGTTCCGCACTTGGTACGCGAGCTGGTCTGCCTCGCTATGAAACCAGGAATTGCCATGGACGCACACCCACAGGCAACCAGCGATCCCAATGTGGAGGCTGATATCATCGTTATCGGTGCCGGTATCATTGGTACGGCTTGTGCCCTATCGTTAAGTCAACAAGGGTGGCGCGTCGTGGTGCTGGATAGTCAGCCGCCCGGCATGGGTGCTTCCTATGGGAACGCCGGACATATGGCAACGGAGCAGGTATTCCCCATTGCCGATGCCGCCATTGTGAAGCAACTTCCCAAAATGCTGCTGGATCCGATGGGGCCACTGCGGCTGGATTGGCGCTATGTGCCGAAGGCACTACCCTGGTTCACTCGGCTACTCTGGAACCTGCGTCAAGCCCCCTATCAAGCTAGCGTGGCCGGTATTCGTGCGCTTAATGAGCAGAGTTTGGCTGCCTGGCAACGGCTACTCGACAGCATCGATGGCAGGCACTTACTCAAAGAGGAGGGCTCCTTCCTCGTATACGAAAAAGCCGACAATGCCGACGAGTTAGAGGCGCTGCGGGCACGTATGGTCGAGCAGCAAGTCGCAGTGGAACGTTGGTCAGGCGATGCCATTCGCGATGTTGCCCTTCAGTTGTCGGATAACATTCAAGGGGGCCTATTTTTCCCAGGCACCGCCCATGTCATCAATACCTGGCAAGTGGTTAACTCACTGGTTCAGGCCGCCAAATCGAACGGCGTGCAATTCCGGCAGACAACCGTAGTGTCAGGGAGTGTGAGTGGTCACTGCGTAAGCTTGCAGACGGATAGTTCAACTGCCCTGACAGCCCCCAAAGTGCTGATCGCCTGCGGGGCTCACTCGGCCAAACTTACCACCGCGCTAACGGGCACCAGTATTCCGTTGGATACTGAGCGGGGCTACCATCTAATGCTTCCCCATGAGCGTGAACGGCTACCGGTAGCGATTACGTCATTGGAGCGCCGCTTTATCATGACACCAATGGAAGAGGGGTTACGCTTGGCAGGTACCGTGGAATTTGCGGGCCTTCAGCGGCCAGCCAATATGCAGCGTGCCTGGCAGCTACATAAACTCAGCCAGGGGTTATTTAGAAGTGAGCTGGATATTACTGACGCCCAACCCTGGATGGGTTTTCGCCCTTCCCTACCCGATTCTTTGCCGATTATTGACAGTGTCCAAGACGGTAGAGTCTTGCTAGCTTTTGGACACCACCACCTTGGCTTGACGCAAGCGGCAGTGACAGCAGAAATCATCGCCAATCTAGCGACACAAGGCGAGCGTCACCCTAGCGCAACCAATCATGCCGTTGCCGACTTATCACCTTATCGAATAAACCGATTTACCTGATTGGAAAACAAACGCAGACATTCCTAAAAGGTCAGTATTTATCTACGCCTTTGCGACGCGAAAAATAAATTGCATAATTCTGGGTTGGTATACAGTATCTGGTATATCCCCCTCAACTACGGACTCTCATCGTTGCCACTTACCATGTTTAACGCACCTAATCTTGGCATTACGCCCTCGGCATCTGAGGTGATCGTAAAACACCTGCGCGAAGCCATTATTGCCGGCCAACTCGAAGAGGGTGAGCCAATACGCCAGGATGATATTGCCAATAAATTCAACGTTAGCAAAATTCCTGTACGGGAAGCTCTAAAGCGTCTGGAAGCAGAGGGTTTGGTGCTTTTTCAGCGCAATAAGGGCGCCGTTGTGACGAAGATCTCTGAACCCGAGCTCGCCCAGATGTTTGAAGTTCGCGTCCTGCTCGAGGTAGAAGCTATTCGTCTGGCAGTCCCCAATATGAGCCAAGCCACCTTCGACAATGCTGAGCGCATTTGCGACGAGTTCAATAATGAGGACAATGTGGGCCGCTGGGCCGCACTGAACTGGGAGTTCCATGCCTGCCTCTACGAGCCTGCCCAACGCCCCTTCATGATGAGCCTGATACGCTCTATCCACGATAAGGTAGAACGCTATCTCCGCTTACAGTTAAGCTTGTCCAAGGGCAAGGCACGCGCTGACAAAGAACACCGCGCTATTATTGCCGCTTGCCGCAAAGGCGACGCCGATGAAGCAGCTGCGCTGGTTGAACGCCATATTATTGGTGTGTGTCGAACACTCTACGATCATCTACCTAATCGGCTTGCTGAGTAGCCACTGACTTTTCAGAAAGTATTTAGATCACTAAACCTTGCCCTCTTTATCCGCTGGGTAGCGATGTTCGCATCTCTACCCAACTTCCCAGTATCTGTTGTTTGATGCTTGCGTGATCTGTTTCAACGCTGAGGTTCCAAAGCGCTGATATAGCGGTTTTTGCCTGCACTTATATTAATATTTCAGCTCTCATCGCCACTCAATTATTCCATTTAAATCAATTAAAACAATCACTTAAATTTTAAATTCAATTAAAACCCTCAAAACTTGCAAATCGTATCCGAAATAATAAATACTAAGTTTGCTGTCTCTAGCAACCAAGCAAAGCCCACCTAGGAGGTCAAAAATGATAAACAAGACCGCTCCATTAGCGCTTTCCGCTATCTTGAGTGTATCCGTCATCGGTCAGGCACAGGCTGACAAGCTCGATGAAATAATTAGCTCAGGCACCCTACGTTGTGCCGTCACCCTCGATTTTCCCCCCATGGGGTTTCGCGACGATAACAACCAACCTGCCGGTTTCGATGTCGACTACTGTAACGACTTGGCCGATGTCCTCGAAGTCGATGCTGAAATCGTTGAAACACCTTTCCCCGATCGTATTCCTGCGCTGGTTTCTGGCCGCGCCGACGTTATCGTCGCCTCCACCTCTGACACCCTGGGGCGTGCCAAAACCGTTGGCATGACCATCCCCTACTTCGCCTTTCAGATGGTCGTTCTGACCCGTGAAGACACTGGTATCGAGCAGTACGATGATCTGCAGGGTCGTCCTGTCGGCAATACCAGTGGCACTTACGAAGCAATGGCGCTGGAAGAAGATGTAGATGAGTGGGGTGACGGCAGTTTTCGCGCTTATCAAACTCAGAACGACACCATTCTAGCCGTCGCCCAAGGGCACATTGATGCGACCGTGGTTACTAACACCGTCGCCTCCTCGACGCTCGAATCCGGCAAATACGAGGGGCTGAAAATTGCTGGAGAAGCACCCTATGTTATTGATTACGTCTCCCTTGCAGCTAACCGCACCGAGTATGGCCTTCTGAATTATCTAAATTTATTCGTGAACCAGCAGGTGCGCACCGGACGTTATGCGGAACTCTACGACAAATGGGTAGACGGTGAACCAGTCGATCTCACCGTACCCAACGTTTATTACTAATCGCTGAATAATAACAATGTATCGCGCGCCGCTCTGGTGGCGCGTTCTTCCACCGAAAGAGATGACACTATGTCTGATGTTTCGCTCACCGGTCGTAGTCTGGTGCGTGGTTCAGCGCAGGGTGAATTACTGTATACCGACGTTGGCTTGAGCTTTTGGGGTGGTGTCGACCCGTTCAGCGGCGAGATAATTGACTGTCACCATCCGTTAAAGGGCCAGTGCCTTGCCGGACGTATACTCGCCCTGCCTAGTGGACGTGGCTCATGTACCGGCAGCAGCGTGCTGCTTGAGTTGCTTACCGGTCAAAACGCGCCCTCTGCCTTGATATTTGCCGAACAAGAAGAGATTTTGACCCTCGGTGTGATCATTGCCGAAACGCTATTTGAAGCCTCTATTCCGGTGCTATTCATCAGCCCCGAGGCATTTGCCACGCTGCGGCTAGGAAAATATGCATGTATTGAAAATGAAAAAATACACCTTTCCGATACGCCTTCCCAAGAGTACTCAGCAGCAGAGCCCGCCACCCGCTATTCTCAGCAATCCACCCTAGCCCCTCCAGCCTAACGCTAAGCGATGATGACCAAGCGCTACTCGCAGGCCACTACGGTAAGGCAGCCCAGGAGGCTATGCGGATCGTACTGCGAGTGGCAGAGCTCCAAGGAGCCGAGCAACTGATTGACATCAGCCAAGCGCATATTGATGGCTGTATTTATACCGGCCCAGCCAGTTTGCGTTTCGCTGAGCAGTTAGTGGAATGGGGCGCCCAAGTGCGCGTTCCCACTACACTTAATTCTATCTCGGTTGATCAGTGCCGCTGGCGGGCGCAGGACATCGCCCCGCTTTCGGCGAGCCTGCCAGCGCGCTAGGCAATGCCTACATGGCCATGGGCGCGCAGCTGAGTTACACCTGCGCGCCCTATTTGCTCGCCAGCGCCCCCAAGGCCCACGAACAAATCGTTTGGGCGGAATCCAACGCCGTTGTTTATGCAAATAGCGTGCTGGCGGCACGCACGCTGAAATACCCTGACTATCTGGATATCTGCATCGCCTTAACGGGTCGTGCACCCTTCATTGGAGCGCATCGAGATCAGGGGCGTTTTGCCACGTTGCGTATTGACGTTAAGCCTCTCGATTCCCTGGATGATGCTTTCTGGCCATTGCTTGGGTATCACGTGGGGTTGCTTTGCGGCAGCGAGATTCCCTTACTTTGCGGCCTGGAGAACACAGCGCCCAGTCGCGATGATCTCAAAGCATTCTGTGCAGCCTTCGCAACCACCTCCGCCGCGCCGATGTTCCATATTAGCCAGATTACTCCGGAAGCGATGCGGGAGTCCCAGGCCCTCGGCGGCCTCCCGCCTTCACGTCATCTAACCATCGAGCCCGCTGATCTACTCGCTAGTTGGTACGAGCTGGATCATGCTGAAGCATCCCAGGTAGACCTTATCTCTTTGGGCAACCCCCACTTCTCGTTGAGCGAATGTGCGGCGCTGGCAGCGCTCTGTTCAGGACGTCGCAAACATCCGGATGTCACCATGGCGGTCACACTGGGGCGAGCGGTGTATGACGACGCCAGCGCGGCCGGATACATCACCACCCTGGAGCGCTTCGGGGCACAGCTTATCAACGATACCTGCTGGTGCATGCTGGGTGAACCCGTGGTGCCACCAACGGCGCGCACACTAATGACTAATTCGGGCAAATATGCCCACTACGCCCCAGGGTTAGTCGGTCGCCAGGTGCACTTCGGCAATCTCGCCGAATGCGTCGAGACCGCCTGCAGTGGAGAGGCCAGCGGTCGCCTGCCCACTTGGCTGACGGCCGTTGCGACTCGTCAAGGAGCACACTAAGCCATGTTTGATTATACCTTCCAATGGCGAACTGCCTTTAGGGCCCTGCCGGATATGCTCGAGGGCGCTGTTGTTACCTTTGAGACCGCAGCGCTATCGATGATCTTCGGCATCTTAATCGCCCTGGCGCTATTGGCGATGCGGGAGGCTCCTAATCCCGCCACACGAGCAGTGGCTGGCACGTGGGTATCAATCGCTCGCAATACGCCTGCGCTGTTCCAGATCTATATCGTCTATTTCGGTCTTGGCGCTATCGGTATGCACGTCAGCTCCTGGGCAGCACTGCTAGCGGGTATTACGTTTAATAACGCGGGGTACTTAGCTGAAAACTTTCGCGGTGGCCTTAAAGCAATACCCGATACCCAAGTTCGCGCAGCCCGCTCCTTGGGTATGAGTAGCTTCCAGGCCTATCGATTGGTGGTGGTGCCCCAACTACTGCGCATCGTCTTTTACCCGATCACCAATCAGATGGTGTGGGCGGTATTGATGACATCGCTGGGCGTTATCGTTGGCCTGAATAACGATCTCACCGGCGTGACTCAGGATTACAACGTTAGAACATTCCGCACCTTTGAGTTATTTGCGCTGGCAGCGGTGCTCTATTACCTGATCGCCAAACTGATTGTAGTGATAGCCCGGCTGCTGGCCTGGCGGCTATTCCGCTATTGAGGGCCTGACTATGTTTTCAAATGGCTTTATGTTTTCAACTAGCTTCACCTGGAACGACCTGCTGTTTCTGCTTCAAGGGGCCTGGGTCACTCTATTACTGACGTTTTGGTCGATGCTGCTGGGCACCGTTATGGGCGTCTCTTGCGGGCTACTACGTGCACTACTGCCACGAGCCACCATACCGTTGGGGTGGTTTCTGGATATCTTTCGCAGCGTGCCACTGCTGATCCAGTTTGTGCTGTTCAATTCGCTCAAGAGCATTGTCGGTTTGGACTGGAGCGCCTTTACCGTTGGCTGTGTCGTACTTGGCGTCTATGTAGCCGCCTTCTGCACCGAGATTGTTCGCAGCGGCGTGCTATCGGTGCCTCAGAATCTGCGTTTGGCCAGCCGTTCACTTGGCATGACCTACTGGCAAGATCTGCGCTACGTGGTGATGCCATTAGCAACGCGTGTCGCTTTTCCCGGCTGGCTGAATCTATCCCTCTCAGCCATGAAAGACACCGCGTTAGTGATGTGGATCGGCATCATTGAATTACTCCGTGCCTCCCAGGCCATCGTCACACGCATTCAAGAGCCATTGCTGGTGCTGTGCATCGCAGGGCTCATCTATTACCTCATCAGCTTGGTGGTTTCCCGCCTAGGCGCCCAAGTGGAAAAAAGGTGGCAGCAGAATGATTGAGATCGAAAAAGTACACAAATCGTTTAAAGATTTGGAAGTGATCAAAGGTGTTGATCTAACGGTGGAAAAGGGCGAAGTGGTTTCCATTGTTGGTGGATCCGGCTCGGGGAAGTCAACTTTGCTGATGTGTATCAACGGGCTGGAAAATATCCAGGGCGGATCGATCAGGGTTGATGGCACAGAGGTACATGCCAAGGGCACCGACATTAATAAGCTGCGGCAGAAGATTGGTATTGTTTTCCAGCAATGGAACGCCTTTCCGCACTTGAATGTGCTGGAGAATACTATGCTCGCACCACGCAAAGTGTTGGGCAAGAGTCGAGCGGAAGCTGAAGAATTGGCCGTTAAGCAACTCACCCATGTGGGCCTTGCCGATAAACTCAAGGTATTTCCCGGTAAGCTCTCTGGTGGCCAGCAGCAGCGTATGGCAATTGCCCGTGCACTGGCCATGTCACCGGACTATATGCTTTTCGACGAGGCTACCTCAGCACTTGATCCGCAATTAGTTGGCGAAGTACTTGATACCATGCGCCTGCTGGCCGAAGACGGCATGACCATGATTCTGGTCACCCACGAAATCCCTTTCGCCCGTGATGTATCCGACCGTGTGGCCTTTTTCCGCGAAGGCCTCATTCATGAGATCGGCCCTCCCGATCAAGTGATCGACAACCCGCAGAAGCCGGAAACAGCCGCCTTTCTCAAGTCAGTGGTCTAGAGGTTTACATGCGTTCAAGCAAAGTCATTCATGTTGTCAGCTGTCATGCCGAGGGAGAAGTCGGAGACGTCATCGTCGGTGGCGTCGCCCCACCACCTGGCGATACGTTATGGGAGCAATCACGCTGGATTGCACAGGATGAAACCCTGCGCAATTTCATGCTCAACGAGCCACGCGGGGCGTATTTCGCCACGTCAATCTACTGATGCCGTCAAAAGACCCTCGTGCCCAGATGGCGTGGATCATCATGGAACCCGCCGACACACCACCGATGTCCGGTTCTAATTCGCTCTGTGTCGCGACGGTGCTGCTCGATAGCGGCATTCTGCCTATGACGGAGCCTGTCACCCATTTGGTACTGGAAGCGCCAGGGGGGCTGGTTGAGATTACCGCGCAGTGCCGAGACGGCAAGGCCGAGAAAGTTGAAGTGCGTAACGTACCGTCCTTTGCCGACAAAATTGACCGCTGGATCGAGGTTGAAGGGATAGGATCGCTGCAAGTCGATACCGCCTACGGGGGCGATAGCTTCGTCATTGCCGACGCCCAACAGCTGGGGTTTTCACTGCACGCTGATGAAGCAGCCGATCTAGTCACCACCGGCCTTAAGATTACCCATGCTGCCAATGAACAGCTGGGGTTTACGCATCCATTGAATCCAGAATGGTCACATATATCTTTTTGCCAAATAGCGGCACCGGTGAGCCACGAAAGCGGTGTAGCAACCGCCACGAATGCAGTGGTGATTCGTCCTGGTAAGATTGACCGCTCTCCTTGTGGCACCGGCTGCTCTGCACGCATGGCGGTGCTGCACGAGAAAGGCCAATTGAAGGTTGGAGAGCGCTTTATCGGCCGATCAATTATTGGCTCGACGTTTGATTGCCGAATTGAAGGCCAATGCGATATGGAGGGTCGACCAGCAATTATCCCCAGCCTAGCTGGCCGGGCCTGGATTACTGGTACTCATCAACATTTACTCGATCCCAGCGACCCATGGCCAGAGGGTTATCAGCTTTCAGACACCTGGCCGAGAGATTTAACATAGACTGAAACATCCGAAAATTGCTAGTCATTAACTCGTCCACTACCTGCCGTCATCCGCAGATAGTGGACACTCATTAAATAGGGACTTTAGTTCGAGATAGCCCTTTACCAGCTATATTTCACACTACCAATCACACTGCGGGATTCACCGTAGTAGCACCAGTATTCACAGCTGGCCACGTACTCTTTATCGGTGAGGTTATTGACGTTGAGCTGCGCCTGCCAGCCGTCAGCAAACTCGTAGCCGACCATGGCATCAAGCAGGGTATAGCTGTCTACCTCAGTGTTGTCAGCGACACTGGTGTCAACGGTACTGCCTACATAACGCACGCCACCACCCAGCGTAACGCCATTTAGTGCGCCGCCAGTGAAGGCATAATCCAGCCAAGTGGAGGCTTGGTGACGAGGAATTAACGGCGCGCGATCATCGTCTTCCAAGCGAGAGTCGGTATATGTGTAAGCCGCGGTGACTTTTAGCGCGTCGGTTAGATAACCAACCCCTTCCAGTTCAAAGCCTTGTGAAGTGCGCTTGCCCTCTTGTACCTGAAAGCCTGCTGGGGAGTTCACCAGCGTGTTGCTCTCTTCCAAATCAAACAGCGCCGCGGTCACGTAGCCATCCCAACCAAAGGGCGCTACCTTCACACCAGCTTCCCACTGGCGGCCTTCGCGGGGCTCGTAGAGGTCGCCTGCATCATCAACCCGGCCTAGCGGGTCAAAGGACTCGGTGTAACTGATATAAGGGTTAACGCCGTTCTCGCCCAGATACATCGCCCCACCAGACCAAGAGACTTGATCGTCATCTGAACGTTGGGTTGTTCCTGCGGTCAGGTTACGATTATCGGTTTCAGCCTGATCGTAGCGCACGCCGCCCAACAGTACCCATCGGTCGTCAATACGCAACTGGTTTTGGGCATACAGGCCGGTTTGCTCTTTGTCGATTTCGCGGGTGAGCAGATCATCCGCGCCCACCGGGGTAAAGTTGCCATAAGTGGGGTTGAAGATATCGATAGGGTCGCCGAAGGAAAAGGATCCGCTTCTTGGCCGCTCACACCGAGGTTTTGATAATCCGCCCCCAGCAATAAGGTGTTCTCGGTTCGGTCGGTGTACCAAGTACCCACCATGCGGTTATCGACTGTCCAGCTGTCGATCGAGCCATCGCGGTAGACGTGACCACGGGCAGCCTGCCGCTCATCGGCCATAAAGAAGGCGTAGGTGCTGCGCAGTTCTAAATCCAGCTCGCTGTAGCGCAAATCCTGCTCAAAACGCCAGGTATCGTTGAAGTTATGACGCAACTCATAGCCTAACGCCCACTGGGTGCGTTCATCTTTATCGTAACCTGGTTCGCTGAGGTTAGTTTGCGGATCAACACGACCAAAAGGGGTATTCTCCACGGTGCCATAGGGTAGCTTGAACGGGTTCACCGGAACGCCATCATCTTTCTGCACGCTGGCCAGAAACGTTACGGTCGTATCGTCGCTGAAATCTACCGCAAGGCTCGGCGCGAAGTAGTAGCGCTCGTTATCCGTGGCATTTAAATCGCCGTCGCGCTCTTTATAGAGGCCCACTAAGCGATAGCGTATATCGTCAGACTCGCCCACCGGCCCGCTGGTATCGATGCCTACTTGGCGGTGATTGCGGTTGCCAAGCTGCAAATTGACCTCCCCTTGAGGTGTATCGGTCGGGCGCTTGCTTACCGCGTTAATCAGACCACCGGGAGGCGCCTCACCGTACAAAATAGACGAAGGGCCTTTGAAGACATCCACACGTTCCAAGCCATAAGGCTCCGGCAGCCACTGATAAAACCCTTCGCGGTAGATACGCAGACCATCTTGATAAGTCGATTGGTCAAAACCGCGTACCTTGAACCAATCGGTGTTGTTATCGCTACCGTAATGGCCCGACAGCACGCCCGCACGATAGCGGAAGGTTTCATCCAGCTGCTGAACGTTGCGGGTTTCCAGCTCTTCACGGTCAACGCTGGACACTGGACGTGGCGTCTCTACTAGCGGGGTATCGACTTTTAGCGCCGTAGCCGTGACCACCACGGTATCGTTGGAAGCGGACTCTTCCTGGGCGTAGGCGGATGCGCAGAAGAGTACTGCGGTAACAGGGATCAGCGCGGAAATTGAGCGCGCCAAGGGACGACGAACAAACGGCAGACGAGGCATTGTGAGGTCTCAGTTGGATTTAGGAGCAAAGAGAAAGCAGAGCATAAGCATCATGATAATCGTTGTTATTTGTATTCATGATAGCGCTTTTGAATAGTTGCTTTCAATTGCTTGGAGCGGAGGTTTTCAACGCTACTCGATAGCGATGCAGGTACTCACAAGGGGCTTGGAGTGTGGCTTATTACCCTTGTTGATCCCTGGAAGAGGCAGACATCTGGGTTCAACAATGCCGAGAGGGATAGGTGGATTTTTATTCGGGGGCGTTACCGTTGAGCTCAAAGTATTACCAGGTGCAGCATTGCTGTGTTTCAACCTGAGACCGCCAGCTACGAGTAGCGCTTGGTAATCGTTGGCCGCAAGCGGTTTGCTGAATAAAAAGCCCTGGGCACCATCGCAACCTTGCACTATAAGCTGATCCAGCTGCGCTTGGGTCTCAACGCCCTTGGCAATGACGCGCAAGGATAAACTCTGCCCAAAGTTGATCAGTGCTTTGATGAAATTGGCATTTTCTAAACTATCCAGCATGTCATGGACAAAGCTGGGAGCAATATTAATCGTGTCGATTGGAAGGCATTTCAGTCGCTTAAGGCTGTCGTTCCCGGCTCCAAAGTCGTCAATGGCAATACGTATTCCTAAATGACTCAGCTCGACCAGGGTCGCTATTACAGCGTCGTTCTGGTGGTACATAAGACTACTTTCGGTCACCTCCAACTCTAAAAAATGGGCATCTAGACTCGTCTCAGACAGTATTTCAGCAATACGAGCGGGTAACGACCTATCGCGCAGCTCCATAGCCGACATATTCACCGCCATGGGTACAATCTCAACGCCCTGCGCACGCCAGTTCTTTAACTGGTGACAAGCTTCGCACAGTACCCAGTGCCCAATAGGGCGAAGAAGCCCACAAGCTTCTGCGACAGGCAGGAACGCCGAAGGCTGCACAAGCCCCAGTGCCGGATTGCGCCAGCGAACCAGCGCTTCATTACTACTCAAGTAACCGGTGGCAATGTCTATTCTGGGTTGGAATTCGAGAAAGAGCGCTTTCTCCTTCAGTGCCCGATGCAGTTGGTGCTCGATCTGACCGCGCTGTTCCCTCTGCACATTCATGTCCGCTCTGAACAGCTGGAAGTGGTTAGAACCGCTGTCCTTGGCGTGGTACATAGCCGTATCTGCATTATTGAGCAGGGTTCTGGCATCACTGCCATGATGGGGATAAAGGCTGATGCCGATACTGGTCGTAATGTGCAACTCATGATTATCAATCCGATATGGCGCCGCTAACGCACTGAGGATTTTCTGCGCAATCCTGCCGGCGTCCTCAGGTTCTTCAATTTCACTTAACAACACCACAAACTCATCGCCTCCTTGACGGCATATAGTGTCCGTATCCCGTACGCATACACTCAGCCGACCAGCAACTAACTTCAAGAGCGCATCGCCTACCGCATGGCCGAGTGAGTCGTTGATAGGCTTGAAGGCATCGAGATCCAGGTAGATCAGTGCGACCTGATGCTGATGCCGTTTTGCCAAACCAATCGCCCGGGAGAGCCGCTCTGCCAACAGGACGCGGTTGGGCAATCCGGTGAGGGAGTCATGTTGCGCCTGGTAGGCCAGTTTCAAAGATTGAGCAGGCGATTGACAGGCATCATGGAACACGATCACCGCCCCCTTGGTGTTACCTTCACGGTCGTGGATGGGCGCCGCAGAGTCTTCAATGTTCAATTGGCTACCGTCCTGACGAATCAGTACGCAGCCCATAGCAAGCTCGACGGTACGGTTTTCTTCTATAGCGCGCTGCGCAGGGTTATTGGCTGCCAGAAAGGTATGCCCATCGACGAGCGTAAGCACCTGCGACAAGGGCTTGCCGATCGCATCCAGACTCACCCAGCCGGTCAACTGTTCCGCAACGCGGTTTAGGTAGGTAACGCGGTACGCTAGGTCGGTCGTTATGACGGCATCGCCGATTGAGTTTAGGGTCGACTGAGCCCACTCTGTGGCGTCCTGCAAGGCGGCTTCAGCATCACGCAGTTGGGTTTCAGCATGCTCCAGATCGATGGGATGTTTGAGTTTACAAACACCTCCTCTATGGCCGTTAGCGATCAGCATGTGCTTTTTCAACGCCATCGATCCGCTCCTTATTCTCTATAACGCGAGTCTCCTACTTTTAAACAGCCGGAGGGGAATCATTTATGCTGATAAAAAAAGCCGTTTATTGCTTGAAAGTGGAAGCGCTGCGCTCCTTGCAGCGCAAAGTGGAACATCCTGTATTGGCATTTCCGTTGCCTCACTCAATTTAACGTTACAGGATAACCCCATCGCTGATTGTGCGCTGACGTACATAGGTGACGAAGTGACTCAAAACCCTACGTTTAGACCACTCTATTCGTGTTATACAGGGGTGTATAACCCCCTAGGTTCGGTAGCGTACAGACGTTACTCGCCAGAACTCTACAATCGGCGGGTAGTGCTCTATATTTTTGCAATACATGCCTATTAATCGCTATACGCGCACGTACCGCTGGTACTTGGCAATCAGAACAAGCGCTACAGCCAGCCATAGAGGGAGATATTTTTCTATGCAAGACACTGAAGGATTGCGGAAGAATGCTCTGCTTGGCCTGCTAACAGAAGAAGAACTCACCGTTTTATTGCCGCATTTCGAAAAGGTCTCACTGACATTAGGACAATCGCTTTCTGAGTCAGGCATGCAAATGAGCCACGTCTACTTTCCTCTTGATGCCATCGTTTCGCTGCTTTGCGTGATGGAGGATGGTGCCTCGACGGAAATCGCAGTAGTGGGTTATGAAGGAATCGTTGGTGTCTCTCTGTTCATGGGTGGTGAGACCACACCCAGCCGAGCAATTGTGCAGAGTGCGGGGACGGCGTACCGCCTTAAGGGGCAACTGCTTAAAAATGAATTCTATCGGGCCGGCCCCCTTCAGCGGCTGCTTCTACGCTATACACAGGCCTTGTTGACTCAGATGGCCCAAACAGCGGTATGCAATAGGCATCACAGCGTTGACCAGCAGCTATGCCGCTGGCTGCTACTCAGTCTCGACCGACTACCGGGCGATAAACTGATTATGACCCAGGAGCTAATTGCCAATATGCTGGGCGTGCGGCGTGAAGGCGTGACCGAATCCGCAGGTAAACTCCAGAGAGCCGGGCTCATCTCCTACAACCGCGGACATATCACCGTCCTGGACAGGCCTGGGCTAGAGAAGCGTGTCTGCGAGTGTTATGCGGTGGTTAAGCGCGAGTACGACCGACTACTCAATCACCATGACGTCATATAATTCCCAGCCCACTCCTTGAATCTACCTATAACCACCATTCGCTCGCTATGTACGCTAGCGTGCCGACGCTTGATTTACTCAATGTTAATATACGCATATACCGTCAATCCCCCCTGTGGCGGCCTATCTGCAGCCGACATCAAAATGATTTAAACCTTCATTGTGCCGTTTGCCAGGTTCTTTCACCGGAGAGGCACATGGCGTCTATTTTGAACGTTCCCGCTGCCAATCAGCTACTTGTTAAGCTGCCGGAAGTCGAACGACAGGCCTTTATGGCAGAGTGCGAAACGGTGAAGCTTACTTTTGGCGAAGTACTGCTCCAACCCGTCGAGTGTTTTACCCACGTCTATTTTCCCATCGATAGCTTCATTTCATTGATTAGCGTCATCGACACTGATAACCGGCTTGAGGTCGCAATGGCAGGCCGGGAGGGCATGCTGGGTATGCCCCTGGTACTCAACATCCAAGAGACCCAATTGATCGCTTTGGTTCAAGGCGCGGGGTCTGCCCTTCGCATGACCGCTGAACGCTTTCAGCGGCTACTACTCGTCAGCCCAATATTGCATCAGCGGCTGAAGCGCTATATCTATGTAGTCATGAGCCAATTGGCAACATCTGCGGCGTGCAACCACTTCCATCGAATTGAAGAGCGCCTCGCTCGTTGGTTGCTGATGACACAGGATCGCGCGGGGACTGATCAACTGAACCTGACCCATGAATTTCTGGCCATGATGCTTGGGGTTAGACGTGCTGGCATTACCCTGGCGGCAATAGCATTGCAGTCACGTGGCCTAATCAGCTACCAGCGGGGAACAATTACGGTGCTAGACCGGCTAGGCCTCATCGAGGCATCCTGCTCGTGCTATAGAGAAGATTGTGCGTTATACGCAAAAATATTGCCGGTGTTATAAACTTAGAAATAGCCCTGCAGGGCGCCATCAAGTTTCAAGCGCAATGCTCTTGAAAAGCGGCGACCAATTTCTTTAACTCCTTAGTGTAGACTTACAACAGCGTAGGCCAATCATCCAGTTTATTGAGAGTTTTCACTTATCCTCTATGCTGCCACGGTGCCCCGCACTTCAACATACAACCCGGCAGCGGCAGCCATGTTCACCAGAGCGTCTAGGCCGAACAAAGATATTTTCCCACGCATCAAGTCGGAAACTCGCGGCTGAGTGACACCAAACAGTTTGGCCGCTTGGGACTGGTTCAAACCAGTACGGTCAATGTGATCTTTAAGAGCCGTTATCAACGTTGAGCGCAGCTTCATATTTTCAGCTTCCGCAGGGTGTTTTCGATGGCATCCCATACACTGGAGAAGCGTTCATTACTCATTGTTTGTCCTATCTCAGCTCCTGAAAGCCGTAGTCACAAGGTCATACGCTCACCAGCCCTTTTCGCTATCACGGCGAACGTATTAATACTACGGATAGTAATGGAACACCCGAGCCGCAGCGTAATACTCACATAGCGCCTGATCATTTCAGTTACGCGTTTACGTACCGACCGCGAAGGGTTGGGTTGCTACTGCGAGGAAAAGAAACACAGCCAGGAAGGAAAAAGCGCAGGAAAGCATTGAGAATGGTGGGCCCAGTAGGACTTGAACCTACGACCAAGGGATTATGAGTCCCCTGCTCTAACCAACTGAGCTATAGGCCCGAAAAGCGTGCATATCATAGCGAATGTGGCGGTGTGAGGCTAGCCCCATTGCGCTATCTTGATGTCATTACGGCACTTTATGTGGATTGGGCAGTCTGGTGAGTAGTTCTTTATGCGGAGACGCGCTGTGAAAGCATTGATTGCTCTAGTTCCTTTATTGTTGGTACTGCCCGTGCATGCGGACTGGCAGCTTGATCCTGCCCAGTCGCGGGTGCAGGCGTCGATTACCCAGTTGAACGGTGACACCCCGCAAACTCATCACCACCAGGTGCGCAACCTGCAGGGTGATATCTCCAGCGATGGCACCCTGCGCTTGCCGTTAAAACTCAGTCAAACGGATGTGCTTGAACGCTTTGGCGAGCTGCCACCGTGGATAGGCTTGTTGGCAAATACCACCCTGGTAACGCTGGAAGCGCAAATGCCGCCAGAGCGGTTGGATAGTTTGGATATTGGCGAATCACTGGTGGAGACGCTGACGTTTAGCGTGCAATCCGACATGGTTAACCAACAGGAATCCGTGCCGCTGCGGTTTACCCGCGAAGGCTTGAATGAGATACGGATTACCCACGCGGAGCCCATGGCGATGGATGGACGAGCGCTAATGGCAAACAGCACGGTAAAAACCGTGCTGTCGCTGCTGGGCTACCAAGAGATTGACGAGCATGTGCCCGTCACTCTTAATGCACTTTTGGTTAATCGCTAGCCGTTAAAGATTAACGACTGAGCACCTCCATATCCCCCGCTTGGGCTTCGCCAGTTTGCACCCGCCACTGGGCGGCGTAGTGGCCATTAGCGGCCAATAGGCTTGAGTGGCTGCCGCGTTCGGCCACTCGACCCTTCTCGATCACCACGATCTCATCGGCGTGCACAATGGTAGAGAGCCGGTGGGCAATCATAATCACCGTGCGGCCATGGGCGATGCGTTTAAGCGAGCGCTGAATGGCCGCTTCGGTTTCATTGTCCACCGCGCTGGTGGCTTCATCCAGCACCAAGATAGGCGGGTCTTTAAGCAGTGCCCTGGCCAGTGAAAGCCGCTGGCGTTGGCCACCGGAAAGGCGCACGCCCCGCTCGCCTACCGGGGTGTCCAAGCCTTGGGGCAGCATTTCGATAAAGCTCCACGCTTCGGCGGTTTTGGCAGCATCAATAATCGCGGCTTCGTCCGCGTCCGGCTTGCCGTAAGCAATATTGTCGCGAATGCTGCCTTCGAACAGGTAAACATCCTGGCTGACCAAACCAATCGATTGACGCAGTGAGTTCATACTCACTTCGGTGATGGGCTGCCCATCAATGAGCACGCGGCCGTTTTCGGGGTCGTAAAACCGCAGCAGCAGTTTGATCAGGGTGGATTTCCCCGACCCTGTCGCTCCCACCAACGCCAAAGTATTGCCTGCGGGCACGTGCAGGTGAATGCCATCCACTCCTACGCCGCTGGTGGCGTAGTGAAAGCTCACATTGTCTACCGTCACCTCGCCGTGCACCGGTTGGGTAAGCGGCGTGGTGCTGTCGTCTTTAACGGTAATCGGCACTTCGAGCAGATCGAGAATCCGCCGGGTGCTGGCCATGGCGCGCTCGAACAGATCGATCACTTGAGCCAGACCGGTCAACGGCCAGAGCAGGCGCTGGGTCAAAAATACCAACACGCCGTATGCCCCCACGTTTAGCGAGCCGTTGAGTGCCATCATGCCGCCCACGGTAAAGGTGGCCAGAAAACCGGCCAAAATCGCCATGCGGATCACCGGAATAAACGCGGAGCTCACCTTGATCGCCCGTCTGTTGGCGTCTACGTAGGCTTCGCTGGCATCCCGCAGGCGCTCGGCTTCGCGGTTTTCGCTGGTAAAGCTTTTAATCGTCGCGATGCCGCTAAGGTTATTGGATAAACGGCTGGCCAAGTCACCAACCTTTTCACGCACGTCGCTGTAGAGCGGCCCGGCTTTACGCTGGAAGAAGAACGCGCCCCAAATGATCAGCGGAATCGGTGTAAACGCCAGCAGCGCAATCAATGGTGAAAGCACGAAGAAGACCGCGCCTACCGTCACCACGGTGACGACCACCTGAATAATCGAATTGGCCCCGCCGTCCAGAAAGCGCTCAAGCTGGTTGACGTCATCGTTCATGGTGGCCACCAGCTGGCCGGAGCTTTTCGACTCAAAGAACGCCATATCCAGCCGCTGAGCGTGTTCGTAAGTATCTTGGCGCATATCCGCTTGTAAGCGTTGGGCCAAGTTGCGCCATAGGATCTGGAACAGGTACTCAAACAGCGACTCCCCCTGCCCAGATAACAAACGTCAGCACCGCCAGCATGGTGATCTGCTGTTGGGGCGTTTCAAACCCCAGGCTGGCCACAAAGCTCTGCTCTTGATTGACCACGACATCGATCGCCACGCCAATCAGAATTTCCGGGGCAATATCAAACAGCTTATTGATAATCGAACAGGTAGTGGCGGCAATAATGCGCCGTCGATAGCCTTTAGCGTAGCGAAGTAGCCGCACCAGGGCTTGAAAGCTCTGATTCTGAGAACGGGGTGGAGAAGCAGCCACGAGCATTCCTTACTGAGGTTGTTGTAGGCCAATTAGGCTTTGTACGAAAAGTCGGCGAGCGAAGGTCAGGCAAGGCAAAAAACGGCGAAAAAGCGGAGTTTACGGGGTGTAAATGAGCATTTTGAGCCGTTTTTAACGCAGCATGGCCGAGCGCAGGCAGTTTTCGTACAAAGCCTAGGTAGGCGCTAGCGTAATGAAATCAATGCTCCGGCTCAACGCATTACTGCTTGAGGCGTTAAGCGGGCGCCGGGGAGCGACGCACATTGGCCAGCAATGGGCTGCCGGTATCGGGGTCGGTGAGCAGCGTGCACTCTACTTGATAGAGGGTTCGCACCAGATCAGGCGTCACCACCTGAGCGGGCGGCCCTTCCGCCACGATCTGCCCTTCGCTCATGGCGATAAGATGGTCGGCATAGCGGCAGGCGCTGGCGAGATCGTGGAGCACCATCACCACGGTGCGGCCATGCTGGGCAGGTGCTTAACCAGTTCGAATACTTCGATCTGGTGGCCCAAATCCAGCGCTGAGGTGGGCTCATCTAGCAACAGCAGCGGAGTTTGTTGAGCAATAGTCATGGCAATCCAGGCACGCTGCCGCTGGCCACCGGAGAGCGCATCAATCGGTCTGTCAGCGAGTTGTTCAAGCCCTGCCGCCGCCAGCGCGTGCTGCACCACGCACTGGTCTTCTGCCGACCACTGGCGCAGCCAGCCCTGGTGGGGCTGGCGACCAAAGCGAATCAGTTCGGTCACGGTGAGCCCTTCCGGCGCCACGGCCTCCTGGGGCAGTAGCGCCAGTTGGGTCGCCAGTTGACGGATGGGCAGGCGCTGAATATCGGCGCCGTCGAGCAATACCGCACCGCTGTCGGGTTTATGTAGCCGGGCAAGTCCGGCTAGCAGCGTTGATTTACCGCAGCCGTTGGGGCCCACAATGGCGGTGACTTGGCCGCTGGGCAGGCTGATATCCAAACCATCAATCACCTGCCGAGCGCCATAACTCATGCCGAGCGACTGGGTGGCAAGAGAAGGCATCGCGGGTGTTGTCGATTGGCTCATGTGAAGCTCCGTTGCGGACGCATTAATATCCAAAGTAACCAGGGCCCGCCAACCACGGCGGTAACGATCCCCACCGGAATCTCGATCGGCGCCAGCAGCGTACGCCCGGCCAAGTCGGCAAGTACCATCACCAGCGCCCCTGCCAGGGTTGCCGCCAGCACCGGCACACTGCGCGAACTCGACATTGACCGAGCAATCTCGGGGCCAATCAACCCCACCATGCCCACCGGGCCTGCAACAGCCACCGCCAAACCGGTTAACGCGACAGATAACAGCAACACTTCCAATCGGCGCCGCTTGACGTTCACGCCTAACCCACTGGCGGTGGCATCCTTGAAACGCAGCAGTGTTAGCGAACGGGCTAACGCCATTGCCGTGGCCAGCCCTAAGGCCAGGCCGAGCATCAGTAATTGAAACGCCCCGCTGGGCGGGCATTGAGCGACCCCACTGTCCATGGGTAGGCGGCATTGGCAGTGTCAATCGCCACTCGCGCCAGCATCAGTTGAGTCACCGCGCCAAACACCGCGCCCACGCCAATGCCCGCCACGATAAAACGATAGCCCTGGGTACCGCTGCCCGCAGCTAAACCAAAGGTGAGTACCGCGGCGGTCGTTGCCCCGGCTAGCGCCATGACGGGTGGTGCGATGGAAACACCTACACCCACGATGGAGGCCACGGCAAAGGCCGTTGCGCCATTATCAATGCCGATAATCCCGGGTGTTGCCAAGCGATTGCGGGCCAGGGTTTGCATGAGGATACCGGCCAGTGCAAAGGCGGCCCCGGTGCTGCAGGCGGCGGCCAAGCGTGGCAAGCGCAGCTCTAACACCACAAAACTCGCCATCATATCCGCACTGCCCAACAGCGCCTGCAGCACCGCGGCGGGTGCGACCTTAACGCTGCCGAGACTTAGATAGAGAACGCTGGCGACTAGTAGCGCGGCAAACAGGCCCAGATTGACCGCCACCGCCCGCTGTTCAAACAGGATGCTATTCACACCCCGTTGACGTTGCCAGGCTAAGCGCCAGTACCCTTGAGGCGGCAAGACGGTGGCGTTTTCAGCCGAGACCGCTGGGGTCACATGAGAGAAAGGCATAGCAGCCGGTTTGCCCGTTGAGACAGTCATTGATGAAGAAGACCTGGATGCGGTTTTCATAAACCCACTTATAACATCGGGAGGCGGCGTGCACGCACGACGGCGACTAAGACGGGGGCGCCACAGAGCGCAGTAAGCACGCCCAGGGGGGAGTTCTGAAGGCGCCACCACCAGGCGGGAAATGATATCGGCGGAGATTACCATCAGCGGCCCGATGGGCAGGCAAAACAGCAGCGTGCGACGAATATCCGGCCCGGCAAACGCACGAGCCACAAAGGGCACCACCAATCCCACAAAGGCAATCGGCCCGGCGATGGCGGTAGCAGCGCCCACCAAAAAGCGCCACGCAGGCGACGACCAGCCAGCGGATCAGGTTGGGGTGGTGCCCCAGCCCCGAAGCAACCCGCTCGCCTAGAGCTAACGCAGCTAATGGCCGGGCAATCAGTGCAACCATGACTGACGCCGCAAGCATACTGGGCAGCACGGCAAGCAGGTCATCCAAGCGGCGTCCCGCCAAACTGCCAATCACCCAGAAGCGTATTTCATCGGCGGCGCGCTGGTCGTAAAGCAGTATCAGGGAGGTTAATGACGCCAGCAGGCTCGAAAACGCGGCACCCGCTAGCACCAGCCGAATAGGGTCATTTCCCACGCCACGAAAGCGCGCCACGCTCAATACGCAGACACAGCCCACCAAGGCGCCGAGTTGTGCGACTGAAATGCGCAGAGTGGCGGCGCTGGCCCCCAGAACCAAGGCCAGCGCCACGGCAAACGCCGCCCCGCGCTAACCCCTAAAAGCCCCGGTTCGGCCAGGGGATTGCGGGCCACCGCTTGTAATAGTGCCCCTGCTACCCCCAGCGCCATGCCCACCGCAATGCCAATTAAAGTACGCGGGGCACGCAGCTCCCAGACGATAAAACTCGCCTCGCTGTCCTGCGCGCCGCCTAGTAGCGCCACTACCCGCAGCGGGCCAACACTGCCTGCCCCCATCAATAAACTAACGACACTCACCGCCACAAGGGCGGTGAGTAGTAACAGCATTAACGTACGAGGGCTGGAACGCCTGGCGACTCCAGGCGTTGCAAAACGAGAACCGTCACGGCAACAGCGCAGCCTCTATATCATCAAGAATGGCTTGCGCGGCCAGTGGGCCATTGGCACTGCTCCACAGCTGGCCATTCACTGGCACCACCTGCTCTCG
This sequence comes from Vreelandella olivaria, assembly GCA_004295565.1. Classification (GTDB taxonomy): domain Bacteria; phylum Pseudomonadota; class Gammaproteobacteria; order Pseudomonadales; family Halomonadaceae; genus Vreelandella; species Vreelandella olivaria. The sequence goes on from AP019416.1 coordinate 3,451,225, forward strand.
CTGAACCACGTTAAGGCGAGTGAACGCAGGGCTCTGTTTAGCGGCGTCCAAGGCTTGTTGACCATCTTCATTGAGGGTTGCCAGGAATAGCCAGTCGCCATCTACTTGGGCAAGGTTTTCCAGGCTGAGCACATCGCTGTGTACGCCCCGCTCGCCAATCAGATCTGCACCTTGTACATCCAGGCCAACCCGATCCAGCAGCCCAGTGGCAATCAGGTTTTCCGACATTACCATCGGGCCACCCGGCATCCAGCGCACTAAAAGGCGGTGCCGCTTACATCGGCAGCGGCTAACGCTTCAGCCAGTTCTGCGGTGCGTTGATCTACCGCGGCAATAGCTTCTTCAATCGCGTCTTTACGGTTTAACGCTTCGCCGTAAAGTCGCGCCTCAGCTTCCCAGTTATCCGCGGCTAACGGCTGGGTATGCGGCACAACGGTTGGCGCAATACGTGAAAGCAGTTGGTACTGCTCATCGGAAAGCTGGGCGGGCGCCAAAATCAGATCCGGCTGCTGCGCCAGCACGGCTTCAATATTGATTTCCCTGACAACGCCCATAATGGCGGGACGATCATCGCCCAAATGGGCTTCCACATACTCGGCGACGTTATCGCCACCGCGTGTGGTGACGGCGCCTAATGGCGTAATGCCGGCCGCTAGGGCAGCATCCAGCGCGCCTTCGTAAAGGGTCACAACCCGCTCAGGGGTTCCCTCCACCTCTACGTCGCCAAAGGCGGTATCCAGCGTGCGCGCTTGCGCGGTGCCTGCCACTAAAGCGCTTAGCAGAACGCTGACCACACCTAAACGCGCACCTTTAGTGAGGGTAGCTGTCATTGAGGCCGTTTTATCCAGCGCCGTTTTCACCAGCACAGTTTTAACAAACATAAGTTTCTCTCGGTGCGATACATTTCAACGGATAATAACGATTCTCAAAAACACTTGCACTACTATTCCTGGGAATAGCGTGTTCCATTTTGTGCAACCCTTCCACCCCACCCTGCGCCGCACGCATGTTTCAGTTTGCGCAACGCAACGTTCCATGATCGTACCCTCGCGTTTGGGAACTTTTCTTTTAGACTCTCGCCCCTATTTGACAATTAGTATCATTAGCTAATAATTATCGTCACCAAGGGGAATGACATGCCACGCTTTACCCGCTCTGTTCTCGCTAGCGCCGTCACACTCGCTGTTTCTGCAGGCACCGCCTCCGCCCAAGAGGGCCAACAGCTGGACAACATCGTTGTCTCGGCCAGCGGTTTTGAACAGGCAATGGTCGACGCCCCAGCCAGCATCTCAGTGATCTCCCGCGAGGAGCTTTCGCGTAAACGGGTTACCAGCATTGCCGATGCCTTGCGCGATGTTGAAGGGGTCGATGTGGGTGGGTCGGTAGGCAAAACCGGTGGTCGCAACATTAGTATCCGTGGCATGCCCAGCGACTATACGCTGATCCTGATTGATGGCCGCCGTCAAAACGCAGCGGGCAGCGTAACCCCAATGGCTTTGGTGAAACCTCCACCAGCTTCTTTCCACCCATTTCCAGCATTGAGCGCATTGAGGTGATTCGTGGGCCGATGTCGACACTGTATGGCTCTGACGCCATGGGCGGTGTCATCAATATTATTACCCGCCGGGTTGGCCGTGAGTGGACAGGCTCTATTGGGGTCGAGAATACCTTTAACGAAGATCGCGATTTTGGCGACCGTCGCGAGATCAATCTGTATACCAGTGGCCCCCTGATCGAAGATACTCTGGGCCTTCAACTGCGCGGTCGGGTTTATGAGCGCGACGCTTCCGAGCTTACCTATACCGATAACAACGGTGAACCTGTCGAAGTCGACCAGCGCGGCCCTAGCCCAGTGGAAGGCGATACCTACAGCCTGGGTGGCAAGCTAACTTGGACACCCACTGACAGCCATGATCTATGGCTGGATGGTGAAGTGAGCCGCCAACGCTACGACAACGATGAATGCCAGCTAGGCACCCTGGATGGCCGCACTCGTAGCTGTGCGCCCGACCCTGGAAACGCCAATGGCTATGCGGATGAGCTCCGCTTTGAGCGCGAGCAAATCGCCCTTGGCCACACCGGCCGTTTTGCCTCGGGCACCCTGGAATCCAGCCTGATGCGCAACACCACCGAAACCAAAGGCCGCACCATCCCTGGTGATACGGGCGTCGCGTATGAAGGTTTTCCCAGCATTGTCGGCGGTGCCCCGCGGGAGCTTGAAACCACTAATACCGTGCTCGACAGCAAGTTCATCATGCCGCTAGACAATCACATTGCCACCGTGGGTATGCAGTGGTGGGATGCGGAGCTTGACGATGGCTTGGCCGGTGAAACCTTTGAGCAGACTACCTGGTCGCTGTTTGCGGAAGATGAGTGGCTGCTACGGGACGATTTAGCGCTAACCCTGGGCGGCCGCTACGATCACCACGATGCCTTCGGCAGCCAGTTTAGCCCGCGCGGCTACTTGGTGTGGAACACGACGCCCAACTGGACACTCAAAGGTGGCGTAAGCCGCGGCTATAAAACGCCCACGCTTAATGACCTGCATGACGGCATTAACGGGGTAACCGGTCAGGGCACAATACTCACGATTGGTAACCCGGATCTTGAGCCGGAAACCAGCACCAGCAGCGAGATCGGTGCGCATTACGATAACCAACAGGGTTTCACTGCCAGCGCCACGCTGTTCCACAACCAGTTTGACGATAAGATTGCCAGCGGCAGCGATATACTGGTGGAAAACGACCCGCTGATTCCTGACGGCCTTTACAGCCAACAGGTCAACGTCGACGAGGCGATCACCCAGGGGTGGAACTCTCTACCGGCTACCAATTCGCCCCTGATTGGCGCATTAATGCCAACTACACCTACACCGATAGCGAACAGAAGAGTGGCGATAACAAGGGCGAGCCGCTGACGGATACCCCGGAACACGCCATTAACGCCACCCTGCGCTGGCAGACAACGGCAAAGCTGTATACCTGGCTCTCTGCAGAGTACCGCAGCGAACGCTACCGTAACCGCGAAAGCGTCCGCGGCGCCCCTCGTTTGATGACCTGGGCGACTTTAAAGCCTATTCGCTGTTTCACTTGGGCGGTAATTACGCGGTCACCGATCAGCTTAATCTGAGCGCGACTATCTTCAACCTGTTTGACAAAGACTTTGTCGACTACCGCGCTTACGGCGATGGCACCCGCTTTGGCAACGTGTACGCCAATAGTGAAGAGGGTCGCCGTCTTTGGCTCTCCGCCCGCTACGAGTTCTAATCGGTTTCAGCTCGCTACTGTTTCGATGCTCACCTTCTGCCCCAGCCATGCGCTGGGGCTTTTTTATTTCTTTCCCACTCCCCCCTTTCCTAAGCAGCAAAAAAAGCGGCTATCGTTGGATAGCCGCTGCTATGGTGGTGCCTTTATAACCGGCAACTAGCGCTTAGAAGGCAACGTTGAGGCCTAGCCAAACCCGACGACCATCTTCCACATAGCCGTACTCGTCATAGTTGATCGTTTCGTCGAACAGGTTGTAGATGCCCGCGTTCAGTTGAGTACTTTCGTTCAACTGGTAGCCAACGCCTGCATCTACAAAGGTGTAGGAAGGAGCCACAATGGCACTGCTCGAAGGGCCGGTAGTCGGCTGACTCTCTTCGCCGCGGTAAGTGACTTTTGTCCATTGACTCAACTTGGCAGAGACTTGCCAATCCAGCGAAGCGGATACCTGGTGCTTAGGCAGCTGTGTTAACGGCTCGCCGGCATACTCACCGCTTTTTGCTCGCTATCGGTATAGGTGTAGCTGGCCGTTAGCTCAACGGTATCGGTTAACGGCGCAGCCACACTCGCCTCTACGCCCTGAGTCACCGCTTCATCAACGTTAACGCGATAAGTCGGGTCGCTGCCAAACTGGTTAGCGCCGTCCGTACAGATATCGATGGGACAAGCGATGCGGGTAATTTTATCGTCAAAGTCGTTATGGAATAGCGTGACGCTGCCATTTAAGCCACTGTTATTGGCATAAAGCAGGGCCAGCTCCTTATTGAGCGAGGTTTCTGGCTCAAGATCAGGGTTACCGTAGATATTGCCCCCACGGCTGACCTGCCCCCAGTCGGGGGTGATCTCGCGCAGGTTCGGCGCTCTATAACCGGTCGAAACACCACCTTTCAGCGTCCAGTCAGGCGTCATATTCCACACGCTGTAAAGCCGCGGGCTAAGGTGGCTGCCGTAGTTATCGTCGTCATCAATACGCAACCCGCCGGTCAGGGCCCAGGCGTCAGTGAGCATCCACTCATCTTCCACAAAGAGGGCCCACTGGCTATTCTCAATCTCACTACGATCAGAGCCAGGCAACTGATTTGTCGTACTGTCGTCAAGCGACTCCTCTTCGTAGCTAGCGCCGACCGTCAACATATGCATGCCTAGCGGAATGACCGCGCTGGTTTTAGCGGTGGTGTTGGTGATTTCAATATCCCGCGATTTGTTTTCACTACTTTCACGCTGCAGATAGGTTTCGCTGGTGCCCCACTCGAAGCGCCCGCTGTGTGTCACCGCGACATGCTGGTGGGTAAACTCATTAAAGCTATCGGAGCAGCCGCCGCGACAGCCCTCTGATGGCGCTGAGTTGCCCATCAGCGACTGGCGGTCTTGCTCGGTAATGCCGGCTTCAAACGTAAGGTCGTGATTCTCGGTTGCCGCCAGGCTTAGCCGTGCAGTCAGACTTTGCAGGCTTTTATCTTCGTAGCCGTTGAGGATATTGTCTTCATCGCGCTGCGAGGCACGGCCATAGAGCTGAAGACCTAAACGATCCCCTACCAGCGGGCCGCTGAGGTAAAAATTGGCTTGGCGACTGTCGCCGGAGTCGCTGTCTTCCTGAAGCACGGTGTCGAGTTGCACATTGCCGTGCCACTGCTGAGCCACCTTGCGGGTAATCACATTGATCACCCCACCAATGGCGTCAGAGCCGTAGAGCGTCGACATGGGGCCGCGCACTACCTCTATACGTTCGATGGCCTGTAGCGGCGGCAGCCAGTCTTGCTCAAAACCTGCATCGCCATTGGGGCGAGACTCGCGGGAATTCTGCGGGCGACCATCGACCAGCATCAGGGTGTACTGGGAGGGCATGCCGCGAATGGAGATATCCTGGCCGTTATCCCCTCTCCCGCCGCCGGTGACAATCACACCGGGCACATCGCGCAGCGCATCGGTAACACTCTGATAGTGGCCTTGCTCCAACTCTTCCCGGGAAACCACGCTGATAGAGGCAGGTGCATTGGTAATCTGCTGTTCAAAACCTGACGCGGTTACCACCATATCGTCTAAGCGGGGCGCATCTTGTGCCCATAGAGCACTACTGGCAAGCGAAGAGATAGCGCTGGCCAGCAGCGTACGGCGCAAACAGGGAGACATAACTTGGTCCTTCATAGTGTTTGAGAAGTGTGTAAGCAATGTGGATAAGCATCCGCTCTATTAAATGCGAATTATTAGCATTAGTATTTTTACACTCTTTGCACACCGGGGTGAGACGGTACGTTCAACATACCGGAACACAAATGCCTATTATTTCCATTCGCACCGAAAAATGGCACAATCAGCCTTCTCCCTTTTCCCGTGGGCCTGACCATGTATGACTTTGACGAACTGACCGCCTTTGCCGATGTGATGACCACGGGCAGTTTGACACGCAGTGCTCAGAAGCTCGGATTAGCCAAATCGACCCTTAGCCGCCGCATCAGCCAGCTTGAAGCCCGGCTTAACCAGCCGCTGCTACGGCGCCAGGCAAACCGCTTAATTCCCACTGAAGCGGGGCTGCTGTTTCACAACTACTGCACCGAGCTTTTGGCAATGGCGGCGCATAGCCAGGAAGCTCTGGCTGAGCTGCGCGAGGAGATTAGCGGCGAAATCACCCTTGAAGTGCACGGTGCCCTGGCCCGCAGCTGGTTAGCCAGTGCCATTGATGCGTTCTTAAATCGCCACCCTAAAGTAGAGCTAACGCTACACACCAGGGAAACGCCGCCCACTAAAATGCACAGCAATAGCGTGCATGTCTGGCTTGGGCCGACTCATGAGTGCGGGCTAAACCAGGAGCGCCTGGGCCACCTATCCCGCGGGCTTTATGCTAGCCCACGCTATTTAGCAGCGGCTGGCACGCCGCACCATCCTGATGAGCTAAACCAACACGCCTGGATAGACCTGTTGGGCACGGCTTCTGACGGGCTACTGCTCACTCATCCAGAGCATGGCGAATACACCTTTAACCCGCCCCGTTCACGGCTGCGGGTTGATCTCACTACCCTGCATATAGATGCCATTGCGCGCAGCCAGGGTATCGGCTTGCTCTCACACTGGTTAACCGCAAAACGCGAACAGCATCATCCAGGCGAGCTGATTAACTGCCTGGCCGGCTGGGAGCCGGTGCCACTCCCTATCACGCTGCTCTATGCTTACGGTCACCAGACCCGCCGTACCCACGCCCTGTTAGAGTTTTTACGTAGCCAAGTTCCTACACCTTGGCGCATGCCAGCCGCGACGGTGTAGGTTAATTCGAGTGTTTGCCTTGCCAGTTAGCCCGCTTATTAACGACAATGGGCGGCTCACGATTGCCAAGGACAGCCAATGCTTGCCGAACTTTTTGCCGTCATGGCGCCCGTGCTGGCTGGTGCAGGGCTCGGCTACCTGTGGGTACGCTTAGGACACCCCTATCCGGTCGACTTTATTACCCGGCTGGTATTTAACATTGGTACGCCCTCACTGGTATTGGCCTCTCTTGCGGGCGCTGACATTGATGCCACCACCTTTGGCCAAACCATGCTGGCCGCCGCGTTAGTGATCCTCACCATGGGGGCCGCGACTTTTTGGTGGCAAAACTGTTGCGCCGTAGCTGGCGGGTTTTACTTGCCCCCATGATGTACCCCAATACCGGCAACATGGGCTTACCTGTGGTGCTCTATGCCTTTGGTAGTGCTGGGTTTGCCTACGGCATTACGGTGATGGTGACCGTATCGCTGTTTCAGTTCACCTTAGGTGCCGTACTGAATAGCCAGGGCAACCCGCTAAAAACCCTTGTCAAAACCCCCACGGTGTACGCCATCGCCATCTCCATGGCGCTACTGCTGACAGACACTGCCCTGCCGCCCTGGTTGGCCAATACGGTGGACTTGATGTCAGGGTTCACGGTACCGCTCATGCTCATTACTCTGGGCGTATCACTGGCCAGCATTCAGGTGAAGAATCTGCGCTCAGGGCTAGGGTTTAGCCTGGTGCGAGTGCCGCTCGCCGCCGGTGTCGCCTGGCTGATCGCTGGCTGGGTGGGCCTTCCACCTCTGGCGCAAAGCATTTTAGTACTGCAAATGTGCATGCCGGTCGCGGTCTTCAACTATCTCTTTGCGCAGCGTGCTCAACGCGAACCCGTCTATGTGGCCAGCCTGGTCTTCTGCTCAACGTTGTTAGCACTGTTTTACCTGCCAGTGCTACTTGCCCTGCTGATGTAATAGTGGAACCCCCACGTGGCGATAGGGTCACTGCTAGACTACTGGCAAGGATGCCAATGATTAATTTCACCAGAGGGCACGCTATGCTTTATATGAACAACAGCCATCCTACCCGTCTGAACCCGACGGTTTTGGCTGGGATCAGTGGGTTAGTGCTGGCGAGCGCTATCAACACGGCAGAGGCGGAAACTATTCAGGAATCACTGGAGACCGACCACCTGACGCTCTCCATTGAGCGCATTGCTGATGGGTTCGAGCACCCATGGGCGGTGGCGTTTCTACCCGATGGCCGCTACTTGGTGAGCGAACGCAGCGGGCAGCTGAAACTGGTCGACCCCGGAAGCGGTGAAGCCCATACGCTGGAAGGCATGCCGGAAGTGAGCACTCGGGGCCAGGGCGGCCTGTTAGATGTAGTTCTGCACCCCGATTTTGAAGGGGGGGAACGGCGGAGGCGACAACGACTGGATCTATTTCACCTGGAGTAAGCCCGACGGCAACAACAGCCGCTCGGCATTATCGCGGATAAAATGGCAAAATGACCGGCTGGGTGAGGTGGAGCACTTGTTTGAACAGGATCGTGCTTCTGGGCCTGGCCGCCACTACGGCTCAAGGTTAGCGTGGTTGCCCGACGGCACCCTGCTGATGAGTATTGGTGACCGTGGCAGTGAACCACCCCGCGCCCAGGCAAGCGATGACCATGCAGGCTCCACCCTGCGCCTTACCGCAACGGGCGGCGTTCCAGATGACAACCCCTTTGTCGGCGATGACACCACGCTGGACGAAATTTACTCTATGGGTAATCGCAATATTCAGGGCATGACCGTGCTCAGTAACGGCGAAGCTTGGGCATCTGAGCACGGCCCCCGCACCGGCGACGAACTGAATCATATCGAAGCGGGCAACAATTATGGCTGGCCAACTGTCAGCCAGGGCAATGATTACGCGACCAATGAGCCCATTGGCGAAGATTCGTTACCCGGCATGGAGGATCCCGTGTACCTCTTTGAAGGCCGCTTTGCCCCTGCCGGGCTTGCCGAAGTCACCAGTGAAGCCTTCGGCGAGTGGCAGGGCAGCTTATTAGCCGGTGGCTTAGGTAGCGAGAAACTGCTGCGTTTGCGCCTAGATGAGGGCCGGGTCGCCGAAGAGGAGCTGATTTTACAGGGTGAAGTAGGTCGTATTCGGGATGTGCGCCAAGGCCCTGATGGCGCTATTTATCTGCTGACTGATGATCCACAGGGCGGCTTGTATCGCCTGGCGCCAACAGACCAGTAGCACGCCACTCATCCGCTGATACTAAACCGTATTAACACCACCATGGATGCCCCATGCGATTACGCAATTTAATTATTTTGACGGTGATTGTGCCGCTGTTTGTCATCCTGGTGGTGTTTAGCTTAGTGGCGATCAAGTCGCTTGAGGATAACGTACGCTCGAAGCTACAAACGGAAGTGGAGATTATTACCCGCACGCTGAGCTCTTCGCTCAGCTACGCGGTGACGCCAGATAGCAGCACACCGCTTGAAGAAGCGCTTCAGTCAGCGTTCTCATTTCACCGCATTTACGGCGCTTATGTATTCGATACTCAGGGTCGTGATATTTACGGCCTGGGCCTTGGTAAAGATATTTTCAGTCGCGAAGAGATTCAGCAAGTCATTGAGCGCGATGACTTATATAGTAATTATCGCCAACATGATGGTTGGAACTACTACTCTGCGTTGACACCACTGCGCTCACAAGATGGCACTGTGTATGGCGTACTACAGGTCAATCGGCTAAATACCGGTATTGAGAACTACACGGGGTTTATCAGCATTGTGGCCGTGTTGGTGTTTGTGATTGGTGCCGCCGGGATCGTGTTTAGTATTTGGTGGGGCTTCCGGCGCCATATTGAGCGCCCGCTCAACCGGCTACTGCACGTAATGCTGCTGGTAGAAGATGGTGATCGCAGCCAGCGTGCCACTGAAAACGGCCCCACCGAGTACCGCCGCCTCGCTTCCGGTTTGAATGGCATGTTGGACGCGATGGCCGAGAAAGACCATGAAATCGAGGAGCGTCAGCGGCGCGAAATAGAGCTTGAAAAGCGCCTGCGTAAATCGAAAAAGCTGGCTGAGCTGGGCGTACTGGCAGCCGGCGTGGCCCACGAGATAGGGGCGCCGTTGACGGTGATTAATGGCCAGGCCCAGCGCCTGGCTCGTCGCAGTGTTATTGGTGATGACGAGCGAGCAGGTTGGGCCGCATCCGCGGTGAGGTTGAGCGCATCGTTGAAATTGTGCGCCAACTGATGGAATTAGGCCGTCAACATAACGTAGAAAAAGGTGAACTGGCGCTCGATCAGCTTATTATAAGTGCCAAAGACCTGGTGGAAGATGAGCTGGAACCACGCAATATTCGTTTAGACATTGAATTACCGAAGCCGACACCCAACTTACTCGCTAATGGCCAACAAATTGTACAGGTGCTGACCAATTTACTGCGCAATGCCGCGCAAGCCCCCGAAGTAAGCCGAATTCGGGTACACGCCCAGCAGCAAGAACACGAATTGATACTGTGGGTGGAAGATGACGGGCCGGGAATACCCAACTCTCATCACCATAAAGTGTTCGACCCTTTTTCACTACCAAACCGGTCGGCCAAGGCAGTGGGTTGGGGCTCTCTATGGTACATCGCATTATTAACGACCACGGCGGTACGATCGGCGTGTTTGACAGCGCCCTTGGCGGCGCTGGATTTGAAATTACACTACCTATTAGTGAAACCGCATCCGCGTGAGGACAACGTTTGTGACCCAACAGGAATCCCTTTTACCTTTGTTGGTGGTGGAAGATGACGCCGCTATACGCGAGTTATTAGAAGAAGAACTGCAGGATGCAGGCTACACAACGCTCGGCGTCCCTAGCGCTGAAGAGGCAATCGCCTTACTAAGCCACACCTCCGTCTCATTGGTGATTACCGATGTGCGACTGCCGGGCATGACCGGCATTCAACTACTCCAACAGCTCCGCCACGCGGGCAGTGAGCTGGGCATTATTGTCATTACCGCTTTTGGTACCATCGACCAGGCAGTTGAGGCACTAAAGCTAGGGGCTGACGACTTTTAACCAAGCCGTTAGATCTTGATGCCATCCGCGATGCCGTATTTCGTGTGCTGGAACGCCAACGTCTGGCGGTTTTCCACGACACGGATATCAACCACTTCCATGGCATTGTGGGTAAGAGCCAGGTCATGCAGACGCTATTTCATGACGCCTCCCGCCTTGCCAAAAGCGATGCCCCCATTCTGATCTTGGGTGAAAGCGGCACCGGCAAAGAGCTACTTGCCCGCGCCATTCACCAGGAAAGCCCTCGCCATGACCAGCCATTTGTACCGGTTAACTGTGCGAGCATTCCCGCGGATTTGATGGAGAGTGAGTTCTTTGGCCATGTTAAAGGTGCCTTTACCGGGGCTAATGAAGCACGCAAAGGGCTCTTCCAAAGCGCCCAGGGCGGCAGCCTGTTTTTAGATGAGATTGGTGAAATGCCTATCAATCTGCAGGCTAAACTCCTGCGCGCGTTACAGGAAACCGTGCGCCCGGTGGGCGGAGAAAGAGAAGAACCGGTTGATGTACGAATTATCGCCGCGACTCACCGCAACCTGGAGAAAGAGATCGAACAGGAGAACTTCCGCAGCGACTTATTCTACCGCTTGGAGACATTCTCACTGCGCATCCCCCCGCTGCGCGAGCGCGGTACCGATATTGAGCACCTTGTATTTGCGCTTATCGATAAGCACGCGGAAGCACAGGGTAAACAGATTGAGCAAATCGAGCCGGAAGCGCTCAACAACCTGCTCAACTACGCCTACCCCGGTAACGTTCGCGAACTGGAAAACGCCATTATGCGGGCCGTTACCCTAAGTGAGGATGGCTCGCTCAGCTATAAAGATCTGCCCGAGCGTCTGCGTGAGCAATCGACGGTGGAAACCGGCAGCCCTCTGGTGCCCACTGTGAGCGGCGAAGTGCTAGCCGGCGGACAGATGCCCACACCACCGCCAATCCGCTGGCCCAGTTTAGAAGAGGTCGAAAAGCGCTACATTAACAAAGTGCTGGAAGCCACCGGTGGGAACAAGCGACGCACTGCCGAAGTTCTTGGAATTGCTCGTCGGACGCTTTATCGCCGTCTGGAAGATAATGAGGAGTAGCCGCCGCCAAGCAGTTAAATCAAATAGGCTCAATCAAGTAGCTCATTCGAGAAACGACACACGCTGATGAGAAAGTAGGCAAGTAGGTAGCAGGCAAGAGCTAAAAAGCAGACAAAAAAACCCCCGCGGGCGCGGGGCGGAAAGGATGGTAAACCGTGTGGAGCAGCCGCAGGGAACAAACAGCTGGGTCGATTTACCATCGTAGGGAGCGGTACACTTGCTCAAACTTCAAACAGTGGTTTAAAAACAGTTACTTAAAAAGTTAACTAATTAATTAGCGGTTGAATTTTCATCGTCTTCAGTACCGGGCATAGGGTCGGTACCTTCACCAAAGCCAGGTTCGTCCTCATCAGGATTCATCGTACCTTCTGCGGGCTCGTCCATGGTGTTGTCTGGCATGGAGTCCTCAGACATCGTTCCTTCCGGTTGTGTCATATTGCTTTCTGTGGCGGGATCATCACTTAAACCAGGATCCTGCTCCATCGCGGGTTCTTCGTTCATGCTCGGTTCTGGCTGAGAAGTCGCGTCCTGCTCTAAAGGAGAAGCTTCATCCGCAGGCGGCGCTGCCTCTTCATTGTCACCGCAACCGGCTAGTACAAGTACACTTGCTGCCGTCGCCATCATACATAGCGTTAACCAGCGTGGGCGGTTGGAAACCTGCTTACTCTCAATGTGGTCGTGATGCTTATCCATAATACCCACCTCCATTGCTAACACCGTATGTTTCTAAACGTCTCACTAACTAATGGCTAACCAACTTGACACAGATAATAGGTTGCCTACACCCAGCCTATTCACTTTGCGTGCCAAACTCGTCAAAATAAAAATAAAATATTTAAAATCAAAAACTTAAATAAAAACAAGCATATCGCAATAAGCGCGCAGCAAAACACCTCTGGTGGGTGAAAAATGACACATGTAACGTTAATTGCCCCGTTGAGCGAGCCGTTGTGACACACTGCCCCTACCTATGTATAATAATTTTTAATAAATTATCCGACTCAAACTCTTATTTCTTTATGAATGGCTAAGCAATGACAACCGCCCATTCTGTTCAACAAAAAGGCATCGCCGATGGACGAGACACGACCCGTCAAAATTAAAGTGCGCGGCTTAAGCAAAGTCTTTGGCAAGCAACCACAAAAAGCCATTGAGCTACGTAACCAGGGAATGAAACGCCCCGAAATCCTGGAGAAATCCGGCCAGACGCTGGGGTTATCCAATATTTCGTTTGATGTTTATGAAGGCGAGCTACTCGTCATCATGGGGCTATCAGGGTCGGGCAAATCGACCTTGATCCGCTGCCTGAACCGTCTGATTGAAACCACCGAAGGTGAAATCATTATCGACGGTGAAAACATTCCGACGCTAAAAGAGAAAGCGCTGCTGGAGTGTCGCCGCCGTCACTTCTCTATGGTATTTCAAAATTTCGCGCTATTTCCCCACCGCACTGTGCAGCAAAATGCCGAGTTCGGTTTGGAAATTCGCGGCGTAGAGAAGAGTGAGCGGCAAAAATTGCTCACAATGCGCTGAAACAAGTGGGCCTGGAGGGCTGGGAAGACGCCTACCCCAACCAGCTTTCCGGCGGCATGCAGCAGCGCGTTGGTCTAGCCCGCGCACTGGCGAACGATGCCACCGTTCTACTGATGGACGAAGCCTTCTCAGCGCTCGACCCGCTGATTCGCAAAGATATGCAGCAAGAGCTTTTACAGCTGCAATCCAAAATGCAGAAGACCACGGTCTTCATTACCCACGATTTGGATGAGGCGCTCAATATTGGCGACCGCATCGTGCTGCTGAAAGATGGCGAAGTGGTACAGATCGGCACGCCGGAAGAAATTCTCACCAAACCAGCGGACGACTACGTGCGGCGCTTTATCGAAGGCGTCGATCGAGCGCGTATTTTGACCGCCGAGAGCGCCATGCGGCCACTACGCTCCACCGCACGGGAGAGCGATGGCCCACGCACGGCACTACACCGCATGCGTGACCATGCAATCGACTCTATCTATGTGGTTGACCGCGACCGCCGCCTGCTCGGCCTGCTTGAGGCTGATGCCGCCAGCAAGGCCATTCAAGCGGGTGCCGACTCGATCATCCCCTACTTAACCCAAGATTTCCGCAAAGTCCCCATGGATGAGCCACTGCACAACCTGTTCGCCATGTTTAGTGAAAAGAGCTTCCCTATCGCCGTTATTGATAAGCAGGAACAGCTACTGGGTGTGGTGGTTAAAGGCGCAGTACTCGATGAACTGGCACGAGCAGGAGAGCAATAATGGATATCCCACGCATCCCGCTAGGTGATTGGATTGAAAGCGGTCTGACTTGGTTGACCAGCGAATACTCCTTGGTTACCCGCAGTATATCGCGTTTTACTCAAACCGGCATCGATGTTTTAAATGACAGCTTGATGTGGTTGCCCGAGTGGGCGCTGCTCGCGTTGATCGCACTGCTCTGCTGGAAGCTGGCGGGCTCTCGGCTTGCCATCGGCGCCGTCGCTGGTTTGGCACTGATTTGGAATCTGGGCCTCTGGAATCCGATGATCGAGACCCTCACGCTGGTGGTGTTCGCTACCATGGTGGCGGTGGTCATCGCGTTACCGGTAGGTATTGCGGCGGCGCTCTCCAATCGGCTTTATCGGGTCATTATGCCGATCCTGGATTTTATGCAGACCATGCCTGCCTTCGTTTATTTGATTCCGGCGATTCCCTTTTTCGGGATTGGCTCGGTCTCGGCAATTTTGCTACGGTGATTTTCTCAATGCCCCGGCGATTCGCTTTACCACCCTGGGCATTCGTCAAGTACCGGTGGAGCTGATCGAAGCGGCTGATGCCTACGGCGCCACCCGTGGTCAGAAGCTAATCAAAGTACAGCTACCACTGTCACTGCCCACCGTCATGGCGGGTATCAACCAAACGATTATGCTGGCGCTCTCCATGGTGGTCATTGCCGCCATGATTGGTGCGGATGGCCTGGGCAGCGAAGTATGGCGTGCTATTCAACGTTTGCGCCCTGGCGACGGCTTTGAAGCAGGCATCGCAGTGGTTATTCTGGCCATGCTGCTGGGCCGCTTAACGCAGTCACTAAGAAAAAACCCGACAATAGCGAAAATGCACGGGTAACGGAAAACGATAAAGTAAGAGAGCAGAAGCGGCTGCGTTGAGCCATTAGCTTGCTAAGTCGCCCTATGCTCACCATGCTGTGTTTTGCAGCAGCTGTGTTTGTTGATAACTGTGTACGTTAATAACTTTATACCCAAGGGAGAAAGTGAATGAAACATCGCACATTGAACCTCCGTATCCGTCTTGCGTCACTGGCACTGCTTGCAGGTGCAGGCGTTGCCGTCAGCAGCGCGGCGCAAGCCGAAGAAAAGGCACAATCAACCTGGCCTACGTGGAGTGGTCATCCGAAGTTGCTTCTACTAACGTCATTGCCGCGGTGCTTGAGCAGGCAGGCTATGAGGTTGACCTAACCTCACTCTCAGCGGCGGCCATGTTCCAAGCGCTCTCCACTGGCGATGCGGATGCTATCGTTGCCGCTTGGTTGCCAACCACTCACGCCGATTATATGGAGCGCCTGGGTGATAGCATTGAAGACCTTGGCCCCAACCTGGACGGCACCAAGCTAGGCCTCGTTGTTCCGTCATACACCGACGTCGACTCGATTGCTGACCTCAACGATAACGCCGACAGCTTTAATGGCGAGATCATCGGTATTGACCCCGGTGCAGGCTTAATGAGCCTCACCGAAGAGGTTGTGGATACCTATGACCTTGAGCTGAATCTGCGTAGCGGCAGCGGCGCCACCATGACCGCCGCGTTATCCAGCGCGATCAATAACGAAGAAGATGTCGTTGTTACCGGCTGGACGCCCCACTGGATGTTTGCCCGCTTTGATCTGAAGTATCTAGAAGACCCCGAGAACGTCTATGGCGGCGCGGAGCAGATCCATACCGCGGTTCGCCAAGGTCTGGAAGATGATATGCCGGAAGCGTATGCGATTCTCGACGCTTTCGAGTGGACGCCTGAGCAGATGGGCGAAGTCATGCTGATGAACCAGGAAGATGGCAGCGACCCCTACGAAAACGCGAAGCAATGGGTTGAAGATAACCAAGACGTAGTTGCAGAGTGGCTCGATAGCTAAACGAGCTAGCAGTCACGACACCAGGGGCTTCGGCCCTCTGTTGTCGTTTTAAGAACTGTTTTAAGCACTGCTATTAAGTACTGTTTAAGCGCCAAGGTTCACATTGCGTTGAATACTGTCATAACAGATTTGCTATTGTGAGCACCTGAGCGCGCGCCATGCAATGCTGGCTGATGACCACATTTTGGTTTCTGGTAAACCTACTACTTCACCTAACTAGAGAGGCTTCTGTGGCTAACCACGACGATAAACGCCCCCCTGAAGAGCCGGTCTCTGAGGGCATACCTGCCCCAGAGGGTGCGGCCAACCTGATTGATACCGATTACGTTATCGGCCAAGACAACATCACCACCAACACCCTGGGTCTCAATCTTGATCTCCACGGCAAGGTGTTCAGTATCTCGGCCGTTATCGTACTGCTGTTTGTGGTACTAACCCTTGCACTGCAAGACACCATCGCGCCTATTTATGACGCCATTTTCAGCTTTTTAACCGGCAACCTGGCGTGGTTCTTTATCCTCGCGGCGAATATATTCGTTATTTTGTGTGTTGGCCTGATCTTTTTCACCGTTAGGTAAAATCCGTATTGGTGGCGCTGAAGCCAAACCGGATTTTACCTATATGGGCTGGTTCTCGATGCTGTTTGCTGCGGGCATGGGGATTGGCCTGATGTTCTTCGGCGTTAACGAACCGCTGACGCACTTTGGCACTTCATTTGACGGTGGCAGCTGGGCGCCGCTTGCGGGTGCGGAAGGCAATGCTGCCGGTGCTGAAGCGTTAGCCATGGCCGCAACCATCTTCCACTGGGGCCTGCACCCCTGGGCGATTTACGCTGTGGTCGCGCTTTCGCTGGCGCTGTTCTCTTTCAATAAGGGCCTACCGCTATCCATGCGTTCAGTGTTCTACCCCCTTTTGGGTGAGCGCGTATGGGGCTGGCCAGGCCACGTAATTGATATTTTGGCAGTGTTTGCCACTTTGTTTGGTTTGGCTACGTCCCTTGGTTTAGGGGCAACCCAAGCAGCAGCAGGCCTCACTTACCTGTTTGGTGCGCCAGAAAGTGATATCACCATGATCCTGTTGATCATCGGTATTACGATGATCGCCATCGGCTCAATCGTGGCAGGCGTTGATAAGGGCGTACAACTGCTCTCCAAAATCAATATTATTCTTGCGGCAATGCTACTTTTCTTTGTGATTGCGGTTGGCCCTACCCTGATGATTGCCACGGGCTTCTTTGAAAACATTTGGAACTATGCGGTTCATCTGCCTGCGTTATCGAATCCTTTTGGTCGTGAAGACGCCAACTTCAGCCAGGGCTGGACAGCCTTCTACTGGGCCTGGTGGATCTCCTGGTCTCCGTATGTTGGTATGTTTATCGCGCGGGTATCCCGCGGCCGTACAGTGCGTGAATTTCTAGTCTCGGTGATGCTGGTGCCGTCCACAGTATCAATACTATGGATGACCACGTTTGGTGGCACAGCCATTGATCAGTACGTCAGCCAAGGCATTGAGGCCGTTCGCGATGCAGGCGTTGATCTGCAGCTATTTATAATGCTCGAGCAGCTACCGTTATCACAAATCACCTCATTCGTGGCCATTGTGCTAGTCATCGTGTTCTTCGTGACGTCGTCTGACTCTGGCTCACTGGTGATTGATTCCATCACCGCTGGCGGTAAGGTCGATGCACCGACGCCACAGCGCGTTTTCTGGGCGATCATAGAAGGCGCGATTGCTATTGCGCTACTGCTAGGCGGTGGCCTGACAGCGCTGCAAACCATGGCGGTTTCTACCGGCTTCCCGTTTACCATCATATTGCTGGTGGCCTGCTATGCCATCATCAAGGGACTGATGAGCGAACCCAAGGCGGTCTAGCGCTGTTTTAAACCGGTCGTCGGTTTAAACCTAGCGAGCAAGTAAAACGGGCAACCCACTGGGTTGCCCGTTTTTATTGGTAGGCTGATAGATAGCCTTCAACACCACATATCTTTTAAGGGCGTGTCAGGGCGATAGTGGGTGGCAATTTGCGCCTGCAGCAGCTCTGCGGTGGCCAGCGCATCGACCAGGGCATGGTGCCCCTGGTAAGCAGGTAAGCCGTAGCGCTCACGGCTTGCGTGCAGACGGATGGAAACCGGTGGGCGACCCAGCCAGCGGCGAAAACGCGCCCATAGGGTTTGGCGATGCAGCCGCGCTTCCAGTGACATGGTATCGATCATCGGAAACAGCACCCCTTCCCCACGCCGGGTTTTGACCGCCGCGTTCAAGAAGGGCCGCTCAATATTGCGAAAATGCACCACCACCAAGCGACCTGCTAACTGGGCCAACAGTGCGTCCAGGATCTCTTCCAAGTCCGGCGCATGGGCGATCTCTGAGTGAGTAATATGGTGGTAGGTAATTGAGGCTTCTGCCAGCGGTCTTGAAGGGTTCACTACCCAGTAGCGCCGCTCAGCCAATTTGATACGATTTAACGTAAAGGGTACAAGACCGATACTGACAATCGCATGTCGCCTCTCATCCAGCCCCGTGGTCTCCATATCCAGCGCCACCATGGGCACTTCGGAAATGGGCGTTTCAGGGTCAGGCAACGGCGTACCAAAAAATTGCTGAAGCGCAGGATTTTTCGCCTGTTGAGCCCGCTGGGCCATATAGCCCGTCCAGTCGGCCTGGGTGATTTTCTGACGGGGGCGTATACCGAACATCTTAACGCCCCTGCCGCTGGGCGGGCATAGGGTAGCGGTATTTCAGAAACTTTTGCGCGTTGCTCAACACCTGGAAAGCGTCTTTGAGGGTATGCCGTTCGCTATCCGCCACGTTTTCAGGCTCGATATTGTTATCCGGCAGACGATCCTCTTGCAGATCGATCATTTGATGGCGAATCCGCGACATACATAAAAATTCAAATGCGTAGCTCAGCTTGTCGCTCATACCATTCGCCAATAGCTGGGTCTTGCTGATGTCATTTAAGCGCTGAAATGAGTTTTGCGCTTTGGAGCCGCAGGCCAAGGCGTGAATACGCACCAAATCCACCATCGGCGCCGTGCCGCGGCGCTTCAAGTTGATCGAGTTGTTGTGCTTGCCATCCTGCTCCATCACAAAGGTGCGGAAAAACCCCAGTGGTGGCGTACGGTTCAGTGCGTTGCGCGCCATGGCGGCTAAAAACAGCGGTGATTTTGGTGCGGTCTCAGCAATTAAATCCTGCAGTGTTTCCACATAGAGGTCTTCGCCGTAGCAACTATCCAGATCAAAGAAAATCGAGCTGTGAAGCAGTCGTTCAGGCGTTGGTTTGGCCATCCAATCCTGAAAATAGCTCTTCCAAACGCTGAGCGGCTGACGCCATTGAGCATTGGTCGCCATAACATCGCCTTTGCAGTAGGTATAGCCACAGGCATCCAAGCCATCGCTGACTATTTTAGCCAAGGCGTAAAAGTAGTCGTCATGCTCTTCAGGATTAAACTCGTCGGATAGGATCAGCGCATTATCCTGATCGGTGACAATGCTCTGCTCGTTGCGAGCCATTGAGCCATTGACCATAAAACAGTAAGGCACCGGCGGTGGGCCCAGTTCCGCTTCGGCCATTTCCAGCAACCGCCGCGTAAAGCTTCGGCCGATAGTGGATAGCGCGCTGCCCACCATCTGCGAATTAGCTCCCTCTTGCACCATACGCACAAATGCCGCGCTCACATCCGGTGCCAAGCGTGCCAGCCCCTGGGTGCTGGACTGATGAAAAATATTGCTGACCAGATAGAGGCCGCTATGGGTCTCGTAGCGGATAATATCCGAAAGGTGTACCACGCCCACCGGGCGCTGACGATACAAGACAGGGAGGTGATGTACGTTACTGCGCAGCATCGTCAGCATGGCCTCATAAACAGAGGCGTCCGATTGAATGGTAATTAGCCTTGAGGAAACCACTTCACCGACCGCGGTTTGCGGCGATAGCCCCTCGGCCACCACACGGGTACGAAAATCGCTGTCGGTTAAAATCCCGCACATCTGCCAAGTCTGGCCTTCGCTATCTTTGAAACTGTAGCGTGGGTTATCACTCCCCTCTTTTATCACCAGCAGGGCGGATGCTTGCGCTTCGCTCATCTGCTGCGCGGCGTGCTGAACGCTGGTAGACGTTTCCACCATTACCGGATAGCGGGTCAGCAGTTTGCGTATCCGGGTGACCATCATATCGTTGGACTTCTTCTGCTGCTCGGCAGCGCTCTCAAGACGCGGTCGTTCCAGCTCTACGAAATCAGCAAAGTGCTCATCCTCCTCGCACAGCCGAAGGAAGACCGCCTTGGGAATAAAGTAAATCAGGGTATCTTCAATCGCCTGAGCGGGAAAACGCACCTTATGGTTACGCAGCAAGCTAAAGTGACCAAAAATATCGCCCTCACCTAAGCGGTTATATAGCTCTCCCTGGCTACGATAAACTTCCACGGCGCCACTGCGGATATAGCAAAGATCATTGAGCATCTCGTTGAGCGCCAATATGCTGCTGCCGGTTTTGAAGTAGCTCACTTCCACCTGCTCAGCAATGGCATCCAGGAGATCATCCGACAGCCCATCAAAGGGGGAAACCGCCCCATATGTTGGCGTATTTCTAACAGCTCGACATCCATACGGACTCCTTGGGCTTGCCGGACAATAGGCGGGATAACCAACGCGTTACCTAAAGTGTGGCGGGAAGGCTAAGTCAGGTAAACCCCTCCAAGCATAATAAAACTATCCCTAAGCTGAACGACCCATAAAAAAGCCCGGTGCAGTTAAGCACCGGGCTTTGTGGTCGACGTCATGTAGGCTGCTAGGTAAAGGTTGCTATATAAGCAATAGCAGCATTAGCCAAAAATGACCTCGATAACGTTCAGCAAGTATGACTTACGACTGGTTAGCCATTTCCTGCACGCGCTGCATCATTTCCGGGTCTTGTTGAATAGATTGACCAATAGCGTTGAAGGTATCAACATCAAGGCCGCTGTCTTCAACCACTTCGATCATGCGGTCATTAGCTTCGGTGCGCACTTCCTGTTGCGCTGATTCATCTTCCGCTTCCTGCAGACGCTGGGTATATTCCTGGGAAATAACCGCAATTTCTTGAGAAGCATCGGCAAACTGCTGGAGCTGATCGTCAGAGAAATCCTGGGCAGGTGCTTGCTGGGTTGCCATAGGATCTTGTGCAGCGCCTTGCTCTTCTTGGGCGTGGGCAGTAGCCGTCATCAGGCCGGTCGCGAGCAGGGCAGCGGAGAACAGAGCAGTCATACGTTGCATAAAAGAAACCTCAGTATTGCGTTGTGTATGTGCCCACTGTGACGCGCCGTATTCAACCAGGTTCAATTTTTTATGTAAAAGCTAGTAACAAAAAGAACAGAATGTATCAAAAAATCGAATTACGCACGCCACTACGGAAAGCACATGCATAGCAAATTCAACAGCTTACGTCACAAAAACCTATCCTCGGCAGGGCTTGCCGCCATGCCAGCACTTTTTGTGCTGCTGTGGAGTACCGGCTTTATCGGCGCCAAGTTCGGGCTGCCGTATGCAGAACCCTTTACGTTCCTGTTTATTCGCTTTGTACTCACGCTACTGCTGCTGATTCCACTGGTAGTAGTGATGCGAATACCCTGGCCATCATCACCCAGGTTATGGACACATATCGCAATATCGGGTTTTCTAGTTCATGGCGCCTACTTGGGGGTGTCTTTTATGGCATTTACCTGGGTATGCCCGCCGGTTTAGCAGCGCTACTGGTCGGGCTTCAGCCGCTCCTGACCGCCGCTTTCGCCGGGCCACTGTTAGGCGAGCAGCTCTCTTGGCGTCAATGGTTAGGGCTAGGACTGGGCCTAATAGGTATCAGTTTGGTACTGGGTAGTAAGCTTGAGGTGGGTGAGTCGCTGTTTGACGGTTTCGGCATTAGCGCTCTGCTATGTGTCACCGCCGCCTTGATGGGGATTTCGCTGGGTACTCTCTATCAGAAGAGGTACTGCACCAGTATGCCGCTACTTTCCGGGGCAGTGATTCAGTACCTGGCGGCGGGCGCTCTGCTCGGGATAGGTGCGCTGTTATTTGAGAGCCGCCAAGTGGAGTGGAGCAGCACCTTTATCCTCACCTTGGGTTGGCTGGTGTTGATTCTCTCAATTGCCGCTATCCTGTTACTCATGGCCTTGATTAAAAAGGGGGAAGCTTCGCGTGTGGCGAGTCTTTTTTATCTTGTGCCACCGGTCACGGCGCTTCAGGCGTGGTGGCTCTTTGACGAACGCCTTCCCCTGCTAGGACTTATGGGGATGTTGGTTGCCATTACTGGGGTGGTGATGGCGATTAGACGATGACGCGATTTTTATAATTAACGCGCTTTTTATAATTAACGATAGTTGTAGACCAGGGCTTGGATAAACATGTCAGCACAACACCACTGTGCCAGGGTGAACGGACACTGTAACCGTTGCGACTCTCCGGTACCTTTTGCATTTACGATGGCGTTTCAACCGATCGTCAATGT
Source organism: Vreelandella olivaria (assembly GCA_004295565.1). Classification (GTDB taxonomy): domain Bacteria; phylum Pseudomonadota; class Gammaproteobacteria; order Pseudomonadales; family Halomonadaceae; genus Vreelandella; species Vreelandella olivaria. Next base: position 3,473,500 of record AP019416.1, read on the forward strand.
CAGTCAGCGACAAGTTATTTACTACGAAGCGTTAGTACGCGGCCCCAACGGTGAGTCCGCTTTTTCAATACTGGAACAGGTAACCGATGCGTTGATGTACCGTTTTGACCAGGCATGTCGCATTAAAGCGATTGAACTCGCCAGCGAACTGGGCATGCAGGAACGGCTCTCTATTAATTTTCTGCCCAATGCCGTTTATGAGCCGCAGGCCTGCATTCAAGCCACCTTGGAAACAGCCCATCGTGTTGGCTGGCCCACCGAGCGGCTCAATTTCGAGATTATCGAAACCGAGCGGGTCAAAGACCGCATTCATATGCGCACCATTATTGAGAGCTATCGCGAAATGGGCTTTACCACTTCGCTGGATGACTTTGGTAACGGTTACGCCAACCTCGATCTGTTGACCGATCTGCGACCTGATACGCTAAAAATCGATCGTGACCTGGTAATGGAGTGCGATAGCGACAAGCGCCGCCAAGCTATACTACGTAGCCTGGTGGCGCTAGCAAAAACACTGGGGACAAAGCTGATTGCTGAGGGCGTGGAAACCCGTGAGGAGTCGCGCTGCCTGCTGACGCTGGGCATTCCCATGCAACAAGGCTATTACTTCTCCCATCCCAACTTAGAAGCACTGGCGGAGATTGATGACGCTAAATATGACTAACGGGACTAAAAACAGCTATAGATGCTGCAAGTAATCCGCCCCACCTAAGTTACGCATCTGCTGGCGAATCCACTGGCTTCGCCGCTCAACCTGGGCATCAGGGCGTGCGGCGCTGCGTGTCAGCGGGCTGGGCAAAATAGCCGCGAGAAGACTTGCTTGGCGCTCAGTTAACGAATTAGAAGAGACGCCGAAATAGTGCTGAGCAGCGGCCTCTAGGCCAAATACACCGCGATCCCACTCGGCGACGTTGAGATAGACCTCCAAAATACGCTGCTTGCTCCAAAGTATTTCTATCAGCAGCGTAAACCACGCTTCTAACCCTTTACGCGTCCAGCTGCGACCGATTATGAAAAACGTTTTTCGCCGTCTGCTGGCTCAAGGTACTGGCACCACGCAGTCGCCCCCATCTTGGCTGGCCTGCAACGCGCGACGCAGTTCGACAAGGTCAAACCCCTGGTGATGGGGAAAGCGCTGATCCTCTGCCGCAATCACCGCTAACTTGGCATTAGTAGAGAGCGAATCCCATCCCCGCCACTCGCGCTGTATGCGAATCGGATTGCTGTGGATCCAGCTCTCTATTTTGCGCTCGACCATCACCATCGACCCCGGTGGAGGAACGACCCGAAACAGCAGTACCAGCGCGACTGACAGCAGTACAAACGCTAAAACGCCGCGCCAAACAATCCGCCATAGCAGACGCATAAAACGACGCAGCGAGCGATTGAGCATCCCGTTATCCTTAACGCTTCATGAGGTGGTCTGCATGATAGCGCAGATGATCCTCAATGAACGAGGCTATAAAGAAGTAACTGTGATCGTAGCCCGGCTGACGGCGCAGCGTTAACGGGTGATCGTGCTCTTCGCAAACGGCTTCTAAACGCTCTGGCTGAAGCTGCTCCTCCAGGAATTGATCCGCTTCACCTTGGTCGATAAACAGACGTTGGCGTGAAGCGCCGTTGGCCACCAGTTCACAAGCATCATACTGGCGCCAGCGAGCCTGATCATCCCCCAGGTAGGCGTTAAACGCCTGCTGCCCCCAAGGACAGTTCATCGGATTGACCACTGGTGAGAAAGCCGACACGGAACGGAAACGCCCTGGGTGACGTAGCGCCAGAATCAACGCCCCGTGCCCCCCCATTGAGTGCCCGCTAATCGATTCACGCCCATTGACCGGGAAGTGCTGACGCACCACGGAAGGCAGTTCCTCAATCACATAGTCATACATGCGATAGTGAGACTTCCAGGGAGACTCGGTGGCATTGACGTAAAAACCGGCGCCAGAGCCTAAATCATAGCTTTCATGCTCCCCGGGCAAGTCGGTACCCCGTGGGCTGGTATCAGGGCACACAATCGCCACGCCCAGCTCAGCGGCAATACGGTGAGCGCCCGCTTTCTGCATGAAATTTTCGTCATTACAGGTCAGCCCCGAAAGCCACCAAAGCAGCGGCACGCGCTCGTTTTCCGCCTGGGGCGGCAAGTAAACGGCAAAGATCATGTCGCAATCCAGCGCACGGGAGTAGTGGCGGTAGCGCTTATGCCAGCCACCGAAACTACGGTTGGCAGACACCAGTTCTAAAGTTTCACTCATGCTCATGGGCAGGTTCCTTTAAATGCAGCAAACGCGGCAGGTCTACCCTACCGCGTTTTAGCGTTTCAAACGTGCTCTCTATACTACTTAATAATGCTGGGCCTAGTAATGCACAGGGCAACTGACTGTCTGTAAAGCTCCCGATAACGCAGTATCAGGGCAGGTTGGAGTGAGGGTCTTTTGACAGGGCCGGAAAGTATTCCCGACAATTCCGGCATTCCCGCCATCCATGGCGGTCAGATGTCAAAAGTAGCGCCCATGGATGGGTTTACAGCGCCCTCGCGGAAACTTGCCCTGGCAGGCACCTAATCGTGCTGAGCCTAGTAATGCAGCACGGTACGAATGCTCTTACCTGCGTGCAACAGATCAAAAGCTTCGTTGATCTTCTCGAACGGCATATCGTGAGTAATAAAGTCGTCGATATTGATTTCGCCGTTCATATAGCGATCAACGTAGCCCGGCAGTTCGCTGCGGCCTTTTACGCCGCCAAAAGCAGAACCTTTCCAGACCCGCCCAGTGACCAACTGGAACGGGCGTGTCGAGATCTCTTCGCCAGCGCCGGCCACGCCAATCACAATCGATTCACCCCAGCCCTTGTGGCAACACTCCAGCGCCGAACGCATCACGTTGACATTACCGATACACTCAAAGGAGTAGTCGACGCCGCCGTCGGTCAGATCAACAATTACCTGCTGAATGGGGTCTGAGTACTCTTTCGGGTTTACAAAGTCGGTGGCGCCAAACTGCTTGGCCAGCTCGAATTTATCCGAGTTGACGTCGATGGCAATAATACGCCCCGCCTTGGCCATTACCGCGCCTTGAATAACGGCCAAACCGATAGCCCCAAGACCAAACACCGCCACCGTGGCGCCCGGCTCAACTTTGGCGGTATTCAGCACCGCGCCGATACCGGTGGTCACACCACAGCCCAGCAGACAGATTTTATCCATGGGCGCTTCTTTGGAAACCACTGCCAGGGGAGACCTCAGGCAGCACGGTGTACTCACTGAACGTGGAGGTGCCCATATAGTGATGGAGCATCTTGCCATCGAGTGAGAAACGCGAAGTACCGTCAGGCATTACCCCTTTACCCTGGGTAGCGCGCACACTGCCGCACAAGTTGGTTTTACCCGACAGACAGAACTTGCACTTGCCGCACTCGGCTGTGTAGAGCGGAATCACATGGTCGCCTGGCTTAAGGCTAGTGACGCCCTCGCCTACTTCCTGAACCACGCCAGCACCTTCATGGCCCAGCACCGCAGGGAAGTTACCTTCGGGATCAGCACCGGAGAGCGTGTAAGCGTCGGTATGGCAGACGCTCGTGGCGGCCATTTTAACCAGCACTTCCCCAGCCTTCGGGCCTTCCACATCAATCTCAACCAGTTCAAGCGGCTTGCCCGCTTCCAGTGCAACAGCTGCGCGTGACTTCATTTTGGCTCCTAAATGTACATTACTTCAGAAAAACTAAGACGTTACTTATCAGTGGTTACCGGGCCGAATTCAATCGGCAACCAGCGATAGCCTTGGTCATCTTTGGTGATATGACCAATACCAGGAAATGGCATATGGGCACCAGCCACCCAGTGCTTATCTTCAACCGCGCTTTCGAGCACTTCTTCTCGAGTGCGAATGGCTTGCTCGGGGTCTGAGTCAAACTCAATGGCCACAGTAGGGTCGGCAAATTGAACGCCGTAACTGTGCACCACATCACCCCATACCAGCATGGCGTCATCATCGCTGTTGAGCATAAAGCTTGAGTGCCCGGCGGTGTGGCCATGGGTATCTTGGGCAACGATTCCCATTAGCACTTCATCACCTGCCGTGAAGGGATTGAAACGACCAGCCTCCTGATAAGGCGCTACCGCCTCTTGGGCCATGGTAAAGAAGGCCTGGGCAGACTCAGGGGCCGCTGCTGCACGCTCCTCATCCAGCCAAAAGTCAGCATCTGCCTGGCTGGCACGCAATTCCGCATTGGGGTAGACCGCTTCGCCATTCTCATCGGCCAAACCGCAAACGTGATCAGGATGCAGGTGGGTCATCAGCACCGTATCGACATCATCTGGCGAGTAGCCAGATGCACGCAGGTTGCTCTCTACCTGGCCCAAAGAGGGGCCAAAGCAGGCGGCAGAACCGGCATCAACTAGCACGAGGTTCTCGCCAGTGTGAATAAGAAAAGCGTTTACCGCGGTTTGCATACCACTCTCTGCATCAATGAATAACGCATCCAGGTGGCGGAGAATCTCTTCTTGCTCCATGCCTTTTAGCAAGGAGGTATCAATAGCCGTATGACCATCGTATAGAGCGGTTACCTCATACTCCCCGACCATCATACGAAACCAGCCCGGCGCTTGTTCTTGCTGCTGAGTGGGTAGCTCTGCTTGGGCAGTCACTGCCCAGCCAGCACTCACGGCCACTGCCAAGGCGCCACGCGACCATTGAGATACGGATATAGACATAAGCAAAAGGCTCCATTGTTAAGCTACCGATGATAGCAGTGTAGGCCAGCTAGGCGCCCTTGATAAACCGGGATACACTCACAAGATTATTGCCACACAGCAACAATCGCTATTGACCCAGGGAGTTAGCATGCAGCACTGGAGCCGTATTGAAGCCTTTGTCGAGGTGGTGCGTTTAGGCACCTTCTCTGCTGCGGCCCGTCATCTGAAGGTATCAACCTCCCATATCAGCCGTCTGGTTAGTCAGCTCGAAAACCAGTTAGGGGTACAACTGCTCTACCGCACCACCCGCCAGATCCGCTTAACCGATGCAGGCACTACCTACGTGGAGCACTGCCGCCATCTATTTGATGGTCTGCGGGATGCCGAGCAGGCACTTAGTGAACTTCAGGATAAGCCCAATGGGCTGCTTAAACTGACCTCCGCCACCACCTTCGGTGAGCGCTTTATCGCCCCACTGGTTAATGATTTTCAGTGTTTACATCCACAGTTGGACATCCACCTGCATTTCACTAACCGGCCGGTAGAGCTGATTGAGGAGGGCTACGACATTGCCATTCGGATGGGAGTGTTGAAGGATTCCAGCCTTATCGCCAAGCGACTTTGCGACCGCCGCGAGTATATCGTCGGTTCACAAAGCTACTTTCGCCAAGCGCCACGCCCGCACACGCTGGGCGAGCTTAACCAGCATCGTTGTCTTATCGGTTCACGGCCTAACTGGTTGTTTGAAGTGAACGGTCAGCGTCGTGAAGTGCGCGTAGAAGGTCGCTGGAGCGCCAATTCAGGCCCGGCTTTATTAGATGCCGCACTTAAAGGACTGGGGCTTGCACAACTGCCCGACTATTATGTTGGCCCCTACTTGGCCAGCGGTGAACTGGTGGCCGTGCTTGAGCCCTTTCGACACCACGACACTGCTGTCTGGGCGGTCTACCCTCGACACCGCCATCTGTCGCCCAAAATACGCCAGCTGGTCGACTACTTGGCTGCCAACATTGACAGCTTATTGCCTAATAACCCGCTGGCTTAACACTTGAAGAGCTAGCACTCGATGGCATTGACAGCGAGCCCGCCCTTGGAGGTCTCTTTGTATTTATCCTGCATATCACGGCCGGTGTCGCGCATGGTACGAATCACTTTATCCAGTGATATAAAGTGTTCGCCATCACCGTGCAGTGCCATTCGTGCCGCGTTGATCGCTTTGACGGAGGCGATCGCATTACGCTCGATGCAGGGCACTTGTACAAGCCCACCCACCGGATCACAGGTCAAACCCAGGTTATGCTCCAAGCCAATCTCGGCGGCGTTCTCCACCTGGCCCGGTGTTCCGCCCAGTACCTCAGCAAGCCCTGCGGCCGCCATGGCACAGGCGGAGCCCACTTCCCCCCGACAACCTACTTCCGCACCGGAAATAGAGGCGTTCTTTTGCATAGGATACCCACAGCCCCGGCGGTAAGCAGAAAATCCACCACATCGGCCTCGCTGGCGTCGGGCTCAAACTTCAAGTAGTACGCCAATACAGCGGGCACAATACCCGCCGCGCCATTGGTCGGGGCGGTGACCATGCGCCGCCCGGCAGCGTTCTCTTCATTCACCGCCAGGGCAAAGACATTGACCCAATCCATCACGGTAAAACTCGACACGATCAGGCGCTGATTGGCCGGTGGATTAAGTAGCTGTTGATGGAGCAGCTGCACGGCGGCGCACATTCAAACCACCGGGCAAATGGCCAGTCGCACGCAGACCATTCTCGATGCTGTCGCTCATGGCGTGCCAAATAGTCAGCAGCTCTTCACGTATGGCTGATTCGCTACGCCAGGCTTTTTTCATTTTCCAGCATCAACTGACTAATGCGCAGTTGATGCTGCTGGCATAGCGCGAGCAGCTCGGCAGCCGTATTGAAGGGATACGTCAGTTCAGTAGCGTCTTCACCCACCTCGCCTTGATCTGCCTTAGCCTGATCGACATAGAAACCGCCCCGAGGGAGTAAAACGTATTGGTCGCTATCAGCTCATCATCACAATAGGCACTCAGCACCATGGCATTGGGATGAAACGGCAGGCAGGTCTCATCCCACTCCACGTCGTTACGCGCGTCGAAAGCGATTGACTGGCCATTGGCAAGCACCAGCGGCTCGCCCTCTTCAAGCTGCTTTAACCGCGCGACAATCGTGTCCGGATCGACGCTTTCAGGCGCTTCGCCCATTAGCCCCATGATCACCGCCTGGTCGGTACCATGCCCCACCCCAGTGGCGGCAAGCGAACCATGCAGCCTCACCACCAACCGGGTAACGCGGGTATCGCCAAGTGCCAAAGCAAAGTCGCGGGCGGCTCGCATTGGCCCCACCGTGTGGGAGCTAGAGGGCCCAATACCAATTCGGAAAAGATCAAACACACTAATAGCCATCTGTATCCAGCCTCACAACGCTGTTATTACCTGAGGTATGTTGCCTGTGATGGTTTCACAGTTCGCTGGTCGAGCAAAACATCAGCAAGCTATAACGTTTTAAAGACCTATTCTGTAGCCCTCACTTGAGGCTATTTTCACGATACTATCACCAGCCTTAATATTACGCTTTACGAGATGTACCAAGCCAGCTGCTTTCGACGCTGGATTACAGCAGCCCTAACGACTACGGATCAGCGATGGTAGTTGAGCTGGAAAAAGCGGCTTAACTGGGTTGTCACAATTGCTTGAGCGCTCCATAACACCTAAGGTGCAAACTCAGCGGCTTGGCCACTGCAATGCGTTACTAGACTATGCGTGCTCCCTGAATTAACTCTCACTCAAGTGAGCTCACTATCTTTTGAGAATACTTCCCTTGATGAGCTCTGTAGCTTTGCTATATGGCGTATTATTTCTAACTGCACGTTCCATGTCGGCAAATCAACTCCATGTTTTTGAAGCTCGATTATGCCTGACTGCGGCAACATAAGGGCGAGCGCATCTATCATAATGACGGGCACGATGATGGTCTTCTCGTGCTTTTCACCGATATTTCTGTATCTTTATCATTTTCATATCGTTTCATATGTAAAAAAACAACGTAGCGTAGAAGAGAGGGAGAGTTTCAAGACGACCCTGTAATGCTTTCATTAACCAGTTAATCCAATAACCCCATGACATTTTCAAATATAGGTTTATTTACAATAGCCCTTGTAAGGTAGCTGAGCAATGATATATCGGCTGTTGACTGCATGAAATGTTTCTATAGAGCGCTATTTACTAGATTTTATCCGAGGCAGAGCTTCCAATTAATCGGAAGGGGTCACAGTTAACTGAAAAAGTAAGCCAGGCTGCATTCTTTGGGCAGAAATCGTCCAACCATGAACATGTGCTATTTCCTGACATATAGACAAACCTAATCCTGCTCCAATATCTCGCCGGTGATCTCCGCGCCAAAAACGAGTAAATAAGAGTGGTAACTGGCTTTCGTCAATGCCACTCCCCAATCTCTCACCTGAATTTTATTCGAATAAATGACTATAAGAATAGACGTATCTGCAGGCGCATGTTGTATAGAGTTTTCTAATAAATTTTTCAACAGGGTAAATAGCGCGCCTCTGTCAGCTCGCCACTGGCTTCCGTTGCTATAATCTTTTACAACAAAGTTAACTTTTTCAGATTCAGCCATTCTTTGCAAATAATATATCGCCTCATCAACTACATATCTTATATCGACAACAATAAAATTATAGTTATTAAACTCACTTGTCTCAGCCAACAAAAGCAGCTGCTGAACCTGGCGAGACATGTAATTAGCGTCATTAAGCAACCAGTTACGCTCTTCTGTTTCTTCCATTAACTCCAGCTGTGTGCGAATTAGTGTCAGCGGTGTCTTCAATTCATGAGCTGCTGTGGAAAGAAATTCTTGTTGTGTACGGTAGCCATGCTCAAGCCTTTCAAGCGTATGGTTAAAACTGATTACTAAAGGAGCAATTTCTGTCGGCAAATTGTCATTTTCAAGCCGAGCCTGTAAAAATTTTGGAGAAATTAATGCAGCCGACTCAGATAGTTTACGTAGCGGTTTAAGTGTATGCCGAACAATAAAATGGGCACAGAAAAAAAAGACCAAAAGCAGAACCAATGAAAATATTATCACCCCGCTCCTTACAAAGCGAAAACCAAATGTATCATGAGAAAAAAACATAAACCGTCGACTTACAGCAAGTTGAACAAACCAGCTTTGCCCGTCGTTTTCTGCCTTTGCGGTGGCAGCATCCATTAAGACACCATCATGTTCAAACTTAAAATATCCCGTAGTTACTGGGTGAACAATATCAACGGAAGACCAAAATGCAGCGCCTGCTGCAGAATACAATACCACTTTTCCCGATTGATCAATAACTCTGTAAGCAGCTTCCTGTACTAAACTTTCAAACAGCCAGGGATATTCCAGCTCAAGTCCCATTTTTTCCGGGATGCCCTCTTTATTGTATAGTATCTCTTGAGCAAAGTTCTTAGCAAAGTCATTCACATCAGTTTCTGAAAAAATACTATTCTTGAAAAAATATACAGCATCCAGAACAAAAACAATGAGACTAATACTCAGTACCATGCTAATAAAAAAGGCCAATAATGTTTTAACGCTGATACTATTTAGCTGCTTTTCTATCCTGAAGCGCATAGCCTATGCCTCTTCTATTCACTATCCATTGCTGTGAACCAATAGCTAGCAATTTACGTCGAATCCTATGTAAAGCAACATCCAAAGCATTGGGTGTAACGGCCTCGCTTAACCCCCAACCAGCGGCTTCCAGTGCGCTGTGGCGTACCGACTCTTTATACCTACGCATCAGCAGTAACATTATTTGCATTTCAGCCTGGGCCAAAATTTCGCATTTATCTCCACAACAAATAAGGCTATCGGCCGGCCGTAACGTCAAATCACCACATTGCGGCTCCAGTGTGCGAGTTTCTACAGGACGGCGCAGCAGCGCTCGCACCCGCGCGACCAGCTCTTCCATTGCAAATGGCTTGGCAAGGTAATCATCCGCTCCGGCGTCTAGGCCCTCGACTCGATCATTCAATTCTGTGCGCGCTGTCAGCACCAAGCAGGGAATGGCATTGCCTGCCGTGCGTAAATGCTGCAACAACGATAAACCATCACCGTCTGGGATGCCTCGATCGATCACTAACGCCTGATAAGGCACCTGCTGCAAAGCAACCATCGCGTGATCAATACGGCTGAACACATCAGCGACGATACCTGCTATTGCTAGCCCTTTGCATATCAACCGCGCCAAGCGTTCATGATCTTCAAGCAGAAGTATACGGTTCATTAGAAACGGTAGAGATAACCAAGCGCTATAGAATTCTCGGTTGAACGGTCAACCAAGGGGCTGTTTTTAATCTCAGATGCCAGACTTGTGATGCCAACATCAAGAAGCACAAAATGTTTTTGCTCGAACATATAGCCTCCCAGTACGCCTACTTCAACATTGACACCGGCTCCACCATTGTAGTAGCCACGATCAGCGGTCACTTCATTTTTACGCACACCATAGTAGTAGTCGATATAATGACTATCTAACCAATTAGCAGTTAGGCGAGGTGTCAGCATAAAATTTTCTTTAAAATACCACGTTTTTTCTATAGCTAAATTAAAACTGCCACCTTTGCTATCACCGGCGGCTTCTGTAGCAAATTCAGCGCTAATATCAGCAAAGCTGTTTTGCCACTCTGTTTTAAAGCCTGCCCAGAAGCCGCCATCACGATCTTCCATACCCTTCAGAATGCGTGCATCTCCTTCTTCATAGCCAAGGAAATCATACCTTCCGAAAATACTGAAATTAAACTCATTTGAGTCACTAAGCTCATAACTGGGCAGCTTAAGCGCAAGTTCCGGCCCTGAAAGTTGAATATACCTATTTTCGAATGCCACTATCGGCAATGGCATAATATCACTATCCATACCAGTATAAGCCTCTTGGCTACTGACGACTCCCAATCCGATCTCCCAGAATGAATCGTCATCAGCCTGCTTGCCAGTAGCGAGCGCCGTCAGAGGTATAGATAGGCAAATAATAATTAGCGTAGCAGTTGCACGTCGGATAGCTGCTGTATTGAAACAATGCGTTGATGTGAATGATGACTGCATAAGGAGCCTCTTTGCATTTTTTACTTTCAAAAAAGCAGTATTTATCACCTGACTTACCTGAAACTTACTGAAAAAATTCTCATTTAAACCAAACTCATCCTCGTTGCCTACGTGCACCTTCATGCCAATGTGCCACATGCCCATTTTGTAGTCAGGTGCCGCTGCGTATTGAACTCGATTTTGGTGAAGCTGGGCGCAGACATGATTGTGGCAACGATGATGCTGCTTTCTTACAGCATCACACCATTTTTCTTCAATTGCTCCTGGTAAGCCCCTGAGCTGTTTAACCTAAAAATACGCGTAAAATTAGATTCAAGCGCTCACCAGGAGTAAGTTTCAGGTAAGTTTCAAGTAAGTGGCTGGTAAGTTTAGTGCTCTATTGTGAATAGCCTAACGGACTGATGAGAGCACTACCATGAATCCTCCTCCCCAGCTAAAACTAATGGAAAAGGAATAAAGCGCATATATCGTGCTTCCGTGAACGCTATTGATGGACTCTATGCTTGCTGGAGAAGTGAAGCAGCGTTTAGGCAGGAAATTGTCGCTAGCCTTTTTCTTTACCCTCTTATCTTTATCTTAGACACAACGCCAGTTGAAAAGGCAGCTCTATTTATGTCGCTGACATTAGTTCTTATAGTTGAGCTAATTAATTCTGCAATAGAATCAACGGTAGATCGAATAAGCTTTGACCACCACCCTCTTAGCGGCCGTGCAAAAGATATCGGCTCTGCTGCAGTTTTATTAAGTATAGCCTTGACAATAGGGGTTTGGCTTTTCGTGCTAGTAGGCTAAGGCTATAAATTAATAGCCGATACCAGTTATTTAATCACACACTACACCAAAGACCAACACCCCTATTTTCTCATTAAAAATTGGTAACAGCAATCATGAATAAATATATATATTTTTATTACAAGGCAATCTCTAAAGCTATAAGTCATCGTCCACACATAAGTTCTGAACTACTTACACTGCTGGTCACAATACTATTTACTATCATGTATAACAATGCCTTCTGGTATGAAGTTTTATCTAGGTATGATATAAGTGAACCTCGGTCAGCAGGCATAGCAATACTTATGCTTTTAATTATTACTAGCCTTCATTTTATTGTATTTTTGTTATTTTCTTTTTACTGGTCTGCCAAAATTGTACTGTCAACATTACTCCTTTTAGCTTCTGTTGTAAGTTACTTTACTGGCTCTTACGGTGTATATTTTGATACGACCATGCTGGACAATGTTTTGCAGACAGATACCAGTGAGGCTCAGGAACTTTTGACATTCGGTCTGCTTTTCCACTTATTGCTCTATTTTATTATGCCTTCGATGGCATTATGGCGGGTCAATCTCAAGAAAACCCCGTGGCCCAAAGCAGCAGTACGCCGCCTTACCTATTGGCTGAGCGGAGTGGCTGTGCTTCTGGTTTCGACGATCCTATCTTACCAAGACATGTCGTCACTAATGCGCAACAACAAGGAGCTTCGATACCTAATAACACCGGGTAACTACCTAGTCTCTATGGTCAAAGTGCTTACTAGCGAAGCGCCGTCTGCTCATTCACCACGCTTGGCCGTTGGAGCGGATGCAGTTGTAGAACCAAGTGAAGGAACAAACCCCAAGCTTCTCGTCATTGTCGTGGGTGAAGCCGTACGTGCCGCAAACTGGGGGCTTAATGATTATCAGCGCCAGACTACACCTGAACTGGCCAATCTGGCATCTGTTATTAATTTTAAACAGGTAACATCTTGCGGTACGAGTACAGCAGTTTCCCTACCTTGTATGTTTTCACTGCCTGGCCGTCGCGACTACGATAAAGCTTATACTCGACAGCATGAATCTTTACTTGATGTATTAAAACGTGCAGGTTTGAATGTCATGTGGATAGAAAATCAGTCAGGCTGTAAAGGTGTCTGTGATCGTGTGGAGAATTGGAAGATAACGGCTGATGAGTATCCCCAACTTTGTCAAGAAGGGCGCTGCTTAGATGAAGCACTTGTTTACGAGCTTAGTCATCAGATAAAGCAGCCAACCCCAGATGACAAGGTTATTATTCTGCACCAACTCGGCAATCATGGCCCAAGCTATTATCAACGCTATCCCAGCAATTTCGAACGATTTATTCCCACATGTGAAACTGCCGACTTATCGCAGTGCTCTCAAGAAGAGATTACCAATAGTTACGATAACGCTACTCTTTATACAGATCATATTTTGAGTCAGATCATTGAAATACTATCTAATCAATCAAATTATGATGCCTCAATGATCTATCTTTCTGATCACGGAGAATCACTTGGTGAGAAAGGGCTTTATCTACACGGTATTCCTTATGCCATTGCACCGGATGAACAAACTCATATCCCCATGCTGTGGTGGCTTTCACCCAATTTTTCTCAACGCGAAAGTATAGATGTTAGGTGCCTAAAGGAAATTGCTGGAAACCCCGCATCGCATGACAACTTATTTCACAGCGTACTAGGATTACTGAATGTATCAACAATGGTTTACCAGGACGAATTGGATATTAGCAAGCCGTGTTCTAACTAGGTCTGTGGTGTTTGGCTGTAGAGGCGTTCCCTATGGGGCACTTTGCAGCGCCGACGACCAATCGTCGAGTGATTAACCGCAATATCGACGTGCGAACACATAAGTGTGACGATATAATGAACATTCACCCATGCATGTTTCAATATGCGAATAGCAACGCTGCTTACCCACAAAGGATGTTGGTATGTCTTCCCCCCCTTCCTGGCCCATTGGGTTTCAAACCATCTTAGTACGTGCGGTGCTGTACGTACTGTTTATTGGCGCGATAGCCCAAGGTGCCTATTTAGAAGCGCTCTATCTCCCCTCAGTACGCTTTTTCTGAGCTGGGCTTTACCGAATTCACCCAAACGCTGGTGCTGGCCACCTGCTGCGCCATGCTGATTTATATCCGTCAGGTGCTTAGAGTCTGGCCTACCGTTACACTGCTGCTGCTGGCATTTGTGGCCGCCTCTCTAGTGCGTGAACAGGATACTTTTTGGATAACTATGTGGCTCATCACACCTGGAAGGTGCTGGTTGCGCTGATTGTTCTCCCATCACTGGTTTGGGTGATTAAGGAGCGCCAACGCTTTATTGAGGAGTTCGCTCATTACAGCAACACCTTCGCCTTTGGCCTGTTTACCGCCGGCGTGCTGACCACTTATATATTCTCACGCCTCTATGGGCGGCAGGAGTTCTGGCAAGCCATTCTTGAAGAGAGCTACTCGGGAACCTTCAAGAGCGTTGCTGAAGAAGTCGTCGAGCTGCTCGGCTATAGCCTAATTTTGATCGCCACCCTGGAATTGTTGCTACTGGCTCGGCGCATTTATCAGGCCCGGCAGATATCCACTTAAACGCACGACAATTGCCAGTAACAAAAGCCCGCCGTTCAAAAAGAACGGCGGGCTTTTTACTATTTACCAATCACTACTTACGACACTCACTCGTCGAGGAACGAACGCAGCGGCTCTGAGCGGCTGGGATGACGCAGCTTACGCAGCGCTTTGGCTTCAATCTGACGAATTCGCTCACGGGTTACGTCAAACTGCTTGCCCACTTCTTCCAGCGTATGGTCGGTGTTCATATCGATACCGAAACGCATGCGCAGCACTTTTCGCTTCGCGGGCGGTCAAGCCGCCTAACACGTTACGCGTGGCTTCGATAAGACCTTCACCGGTGGCCATATCAATGGGCAGCAGCATGGTGCCGTCTTCGATAAAGTCACCCAGATGGGAGTCATCGTCGTCACCAATCGGCGTCTCCATGGAGATCGGCTCTTTGGCAATCTTGAGCACCTTACGGACTTTATCTTCGGGCATTTCCAAACGCTCACCGAGCTCTTCCGGCGTCGGCTCACGACCCATTTCCTGCAGCATCTGGCGCGATACGCGATTGAGCTTGTTGATCGTCTCAATCATATGCACCGGAATACGGATGGTGCGGGCCTGGTCGGCAATCGAGCGGGTAATCGCCTGACGAATCCACCAAGTAGCATAGGTCGAGAATTTATAACCACGGCGGTATTCGAACTTATCGACCGCTTTCATCAAGCCGATGTTGCCTTCCTGGATAAGATCCAGGAACTGCAAACCCGGTTGGTATACTTCTTGGCGATCGAGATTACCAAGCGCAGGTTAGCCTCAACCATCTCTTTCTTGGCGCGGCGAGCTTTCGCCTCACCAATCGAGAGCTTACGGTTCACCTCTTTGAGATCGGCAACGGAGAGTTGCACCATGTCCTCTTCGAAGGCGATCTTGCGCTGTGCGCGGGCGATATCGGCGCGCAGCGGCTCAAGGCGGTCGGCGTACTTGCTCTGCGCTGCCTGGAATTCATCCAGCCATGTTTTGCTCGACTCATTACCAGGAAACGACTTGATAAACGTCTTACGCGGCACCTTGGCTTTTTTCACGCACAGTTGCATGACCGCTTTCTCTTGGGCACGCACTTGCTCAACGCTGATACGCACTTGGCCCACTAAGCGCTCAAAATGCTTGGGTACCAGCTTGATGGGCGAGAAAAGTACCGCCAAACGAGCCTGCTCGGCTTTGAGTTCGGCGCTGCCACGGCCATACTTGGCAAACGCCGCTTCGACCAAGGCGTTCTGCTCACGAATCTGTTCGAAACGCGCACGTGCTTCCTCGGGATCCGGGCCGCCTTCGCTGGCCGTAGAGTCCTCATCCTCATCGTCGCCGTCGCTCTCAACGTCGTCGTCAATGTCGGTTTCAGGCTCCGGTTCAGGTACTTCTGCCTCGGCAACACCAGGGATGCCCTCATCGGGATCAATGAAACCAGAAAACAGATCCGAAAGACGCCCTGGCGCTTCTTCATCCTGAGTGGCGTCATAAGCGTCCAAAATAGACGCGACGGCACCCGGTAAATAGGCCAGAGACGACATCACTTCACGGGTACCCTCTTCGATCCGTTTGGCGATTTCGATTTCGCCTTCACGGGTCAGAAGTTCAACCGTGCCCATTTCACGCATGTACATACGTACGGGGTCAGTGGTGCGGCCTACATCGCTTTCCACGGCGGCAGGGCCGCTACGGCCTCTTCCGCAGCGGACTCGTCCGTGGATTGATCCGACATCATCAAAGTGTCTTCATCTGGCGCTTCTTCAGCGACACTTATACCCATGTCGTTGATCATGCCAATGATGTCTTCCACTTGATCCGGGTCGGCGATATCCTCGGGTAGATGGTCGTTGACCTCGGCATAGGTCAGGTAGCCCTGTTCCTTGCCTCGAGCGATCAACTCCTTCAGACGCGACTGCTGCTGCGCATTTCCAGCCATAGAAACCCTATCTCGACGAAGAAGAATGAAACACCTGGAGCGCTGAATCGATTAAACTCAACAAGCCGTACAGTATAGCGTAAAAAGCAGGAAATTTTCCAGCCCAACGTATTTGCGCGGTAATTCAGGTGTGTTAGTTTGTTCGGTTAGGCCAACGCTCGGTGGCTGACCCTATATCTGGTGCTGAAACGCTAGGAATTCAACCCCCATCGCCCAAGACACCGCCTCATTGGCGCTGAGCAAGCTCCATTACCAAACTTGCCAAACGCTGACGCTGCTCCTTATCCAACTTTTGCCCAGCGCGCTCCTGCGCCAGCAACGCCGTGTACTCCTCTTGGGAGAACGCTGACGCTGAACGTACTGCAAGTGTTCCACCAAGCCCTGCAGTTCTGCTTCCCGATCTGCTTTGGGAATCAACAGCTCGCGCTTGGCGAAGGCCGCCAAGGCCTGCCCCTGCTGGCTGCCTTGAAAATGCGCCAATACCACTTGCGGGCTGCGGTAGCGCCCCGCCTTGAGCAGTTCAACCAACTCCCGGCATAGCGGCGCATCGTCATCGTCCGGCAACCACTCCAAATGATCAGGCAGCGAGGCCACCAGGTTGGGCTCATGCAGTAACAGCTGCACGATACGCCCAACCGGAGAGAGCGCCTGGGAACGCGAGCGCGATGAGCGGGCTGACGCTGCCAAAACAGCGCCGGGCGCGGATGAGGCCGATTCGGGCTCATCCTGCTCTGCCTGCGCCTGCGAAGCATCACTTTTGGTGATGGATCGCTGCGACGCCTGAACACGCTTTTCAAGCAGCACTTTCAACTGCTCTTGCGCCAAACCACTGCGCTTTGCCAATGACTCCAACAGTAACGATTTGAGCATGCCTTCAGGCACTTTGTTCAATGCCTCAAGCACCTGACTGGCAAACCGCTCGCGCCCCTCCACAGTATTCAAGTCGCGCCCCTGGGCCGCCTGTTCAAACAGAAACTCCGACAGCGGCATGGCACAGGTCACACGATCCTGAAATGCCTGAGTGCCCTCACGGCGCACCAGGGTGTCCGGGTCATCGCCTTCGGGCAGAAACAGAAAGCGCGCTTCACGGCCATCAATCATTTGTGGCAGCGCGGTTTCCAACGCCCGGCTGGCCGCCTGCCGGCCTGCACGGTCACCGTCAAAACAGAACACCACGCGGCTCACCAGTCGAAACAGGCGGGTCAAATGGTCTTCCGTGGTGGCGGTACCCAGCGTGGCCACGGCGTTATGAATACCGTATTGCGCCAGCGCCACCACATCCATATAGCCTTCGACCATGACCAGTTGCTCAAGCTTGCTCGAGGCTTGGCGCGCCTCATACAAGCCGTATAGCTCACGGCCTTTATGGAACACTGGTGTTTCCGGCGAGTTAAGGTATTTGGGCTGATCATCACCCATCACTCGACCACCGAAGGCAATCGTACGACCGCGCAGATCGCGAATGGGGAACATTACCCGATCACGAAAGCGGTCATAGGTACGTCCGGTATCTTCGCGGTGAATCAACAGGCCGTACTCGACCTGCACTGGCTCACCAATACCGCGCTCGCTGAGGTGCTGTTTCAGCGCCTCCCAGCCTGCCGGGGCGTAGCCAATGCCATAGGTCTTGATCACCTCGTCCGAGAGCCCACGACCCGACAAATAGCGTTGAGCGGACTGACCCTCCTGCATCTTTAACCGCTCGCGGTAAAAACTGGCGGCGAGTTCGAGCAGGTTGACGCCCTCTTTGCGCTTCTTTTCACGCTGCTGAGCACGCGGGTCATCAGCGCCTTCCGCGGCACTTCAATACCCAGGCGTCCAGCCAACTGCTCTACCGCTTCTGGAAACGGTAGCTTGTCATACTCCATCAAGAAGCGTAGTGCATTACCATTAGCTCCGCAGCCAAAGCAGTGATAAAACTGCTTATCAGCACTGACGGTGAACGATGGGGTTTTCTCTTGATGGAAGGGACATAGCCCGGAATAGTTGCGGCCAGCCTTTTTAAGCTGCACACGCTCACCAACCACCTCGACCACATCAACGCGGCCTAACAGGTCATCAATGAAACGCTGTGGAATTTGGCCTGCCATGAACTACGGGCATCCTCGCGCAAAGCGCTAACTTTCGAGACTGTTTTTAAAAACCGCTCCTAACAACCCTGCTTAACGTCATCAGGCCCATTGCCAGATCACCTTAAACAGCGACGCTCTTGAACGATCGCTTTGAAAAACGATGGCTTTAAAAACAACAGTCAAAAACAAACGGCCACCTAGTGGCGGCCGCTTGGCATCCCTCTTGAGACGACCAGCTAACTGCTCCGGCCCCTCGGGTACGGATCAATAGAGCCGTTCGAAACGCTTTTGCTCACGCTGGACTTTCTTAGCGTGGCGTTTTACGGCAGCTGCCGCTTTGCGCTTGCGCTCAGCAGTCGGCTTCTCATAGTGCTCGCGGCGGCGTACTTCAGAAAGAACACCGGCTTTTTCGCAAGAACGCTTGAAGCGACGCAGGGCGACGTCAAACGGCTCGTTATCACGTACTTTTACAGAAGGCATTAAGCACTCACCTACCTTAAGGAGTCTTGAGTTCGGATAGTACGTACACTGCGATATTACATTTCAGAACACGGTGTACGACCCAGTTTTACAGCGCACAGTAGTTTAGTCGCCGTTGACCATCTTTGCAAATGCTTACGCTGACCCACGGCGATAATGCTAGACTAGCGCCCTTCTGTTTTCATCTTTATATCTTTTGATAGCCTTTGAGAGTCCCACTTTATGCGAGTTCTGGGCATTGAAACATCCTGCGACGAAACAGGTGTCGCGCTTTACGACACCTCGTTAACCGGCGGCCAGGGGCTGCTTGCCGATGCGCTGTATAGTCAAATCGCCATGCATGCAGAATTTGGCGGCGTAGTGCCCGAACTCGCCTCTCGCGATCACACCCGCAAACTGCTGCCGTTGATTGAGCAAGTGCTCAGCGACGCCAAGCTGACGCGCCGCGATCTGGATGGCATCACTTACACCGCCGGCCCCGGCTTGGTCGGCGCATTAATGGTGGGCGCCAGTACGGCTCACGGCATGGCACGCGCTTTAAATATTCCGGTGCTCGGCGTACACCATATGGAAGGCCACTTATTGGCTCCGATGCTGGAAGACGAACCACCCGAGTTCCCTTTCGTGGCGCTGCTGGTATCCGGCGGCCATACCCAGCTCGTCGAAGTTCAGGGGCTGGGTCGCTATCAGTTGCTCGGCGAATCGGTGGACGATGCTGCAGGTGAAGCCTTTGACAAAGCTGCCAAGATGCTGGGACTGGCCTACCCAGGCGGCCCCCAGGTCGCCAAGTTAGCGGAACAGGGCGACCCCAAACGTTTTCGCTTTCCGCGCCCCATGACCGACCGGCCAGGGCTAGACTTTAGTTTTTCGGGCTTAAAAACCCACACCATGACGGCTATTCGCCAGCTGGAAACCGCCGGTGAACTCGACGCCCAGGCCCGTGCCGACGTTGCCCGCGCCTTTGAAGAGGCCGTGGTCGATACGCTGGTGATCAAGTGTCGTCGAGCGCTGGATCAAACCGGCTTGAAGCGTCTAGTAGTGGCGGGCGGAGTCAGCGCCAATCGTCGCCTGCGCGAACGCTTACAAGCGGCGTGTGAGAAACGCCAGGCCCGCGCTTACTATCCGCGTGGGCGATTCTGTACCGACAATGGCGCCATGATTGCTTATGTCGGCGCTCAACGCCTGGCAGCGGGCGAGCACGACGCCCCCGGCATGATGCAGGCGACGCCCCGTTGGCCGCTGGATCAGTTGACCCCGCCTGTCTCAACCTAACAACCACGCTAAGAGCCACGAAACGGCGGCTCTTCGCCGCGTCGCAGTCGGCGAATATTAAGCCCGTGACGGGCCAACACCAACAGGCTGAAGCCCCCACCACCATCACATATTCCGGCGCCAGCCAGCCACAGGCCAGCGGCGCCACGAGTGCGCTCACCAGCGAGGCCAGCGCCGCGGTTTTTAGTCGCCACGCCAGCAGCGCCCATATTGATGCACTCAGGAGCGCTACCTGAGGCACCAGCACCAGCAGCACACCAAAGGCACTGGCGACCGCTTTACCGCCACGAAAGCCATGCCACAGTGGAAAGCTGTGACCGAGCAATACGGCCAATCCCACGACGCCCTGCAGCCAGACTGGATAGCCCATCAGCTTTGCGCCCAAAACAGCAGGCATGGCTTTTAAGGCATCTAACAGCAGCGTGGCTGCCGCTAAACGAGAGCCATATAAGCGCAGCACGTTGGAAAAGCCGGGATTAAACGAGCCGAATTGGCGGGGATCGCCCACGCCCGCCAGGCGGCAAACGCTTAGCGCTGCCAGCCAACTGCCACTTAAATACCCCACCACTATCCACACCATGGTGCCATGCTCGCTTTGTGGCCCGATATACTGTCGTTTCCCCCCATCCTAACGTACAATCGCCCGCTTGTTACCGCAGGGGGAAGCTGGATGGATCGCATTTTGATTGAAGCGTTAAGCGTCGATACCGTGATTGGTGTCTACGACTGGGAGCGCTCGATTCAACAGTCACTAAGCTTAGACCTGGTGTTGGCGACCGACATTCGCTCGGCGGCCGCCACCGACGATTTACGCCTTACCCTGGACTACGCCGCTATCTGCCAGCGCATTCAGCAGTTTGCCGACGCCCATCAGTTCGCCCTGGTCGAGACCTTTGCCGAACGGCTCGCTGAGTGCCTGCGGACGGAATTTCCGATCAGTTGGCTGCGCTTAACGGTACGTAAACCGGGGCGGTTCCCAACGCCGCCAGCGTCGGCCTGGAAATTACTCGCGGCGCCCTGCCGGAGGCAGCCCAGGAGACCCACGCATGAACCTGGTAACCGTCAGCTTAGGCAGCAATATCCACCCCACTCGGCATATCCGTTGCTGCCTCGATGCGCTTGCTGATACTTTCGGCTCCCTGCAAATCTCTCGTGTTTGAAAGCGAGCCGGTCGGCTTCGCCGACAGCCGCAATTTCTATAACCTGGTGGTGGCATTTTATAGCACCTGGACGCCTGGCGAACTTCAAGCATGGGGCAAGCAGCTGGAAATAGAGCATGGCCGCCTGCCCGACATTGCCAAATTCAGCCCCCGCGCGCTGGATATCGACTTGCTCACCGTGGGTAGCCTTTGCGGCACGGTTGACGAAATCGACTTACCGCGTAGCGAAATCACCCATAATGCGTTTGTGCTACAGCCGCTCGCCGAGCTGCTGCCCGAGGAGCGCCACCCCCGCTGCGGCACGCCCTATGCTGCGCTATGGAACGCCTTTGAGCTTGGTAGCCAACGCCTTTGGGCGGTGGATTTCAGCTGGCGCGGCCGCTGGATCTCCCAGGCTGATCAACAGCCCCTGCTGGCGGCGGCACGCCGGTAAGCGGCTAGGTTAGTGCCGCCTCAACGGCCTGCGCGCGGCGATCTCGCAAGGCCTCCCCAACGCCGCCCCTTGATAGCCCTCGGCTATCAGTGCTTGGGGCTAACCGCCCGCGCAGCTTTCCAGGCGCTTTCAAGCGGATCAACCTGCTCCGGCGCCAGCACCTTGACTAACGCCAGTTGCCCCTCGACCTGCTCTGGCTTGCGCCAGCCATCCAAACGCTCCAGCCACCGCAACACGTTGGCGCCCTCTAACGTATCGGAAGGCAGCGCCTGGTTTGTTAGCGAATGGTTTATTAAAGAATGGGTAAGCGCGGTATGGCGAGCCAATTGGGCAACCGCATTGGGCAGTTTGAGCCGTTCCGACAAAGCATCGCGCTGCTCAGCGGTTAGCGGCGATACCAGCTGCGCATGGCGCCAATGAGCCAATGGGAACATGTCACTATCAGGCACCTGAGCCATCGCTGCCAAGCCCTTCACCAATGCATCGCCCGCCAATTCCGGCCACCACACGCGGAGCGCGTCGCAACGCTCAAGGGTGGAGAAGTAGACCTCGGGGCTTGGTTCACCCAAGGCCTTTTCCGTTTCGACCCAAACCCGCTCGGCGGCCAGGTGTTCAAGTTCGCCACGTTGGCTTACCGTGCGCATAAGCGCCAAAGTTTCAGGGGCAATGGTGAAACCGAGTGACGCATAGCGGGCCAGAAAACGTGCGGTACGCAGCACCCGCAGAGGGTCTTCGCTAAATGCCGCAGAGATATGCCGCAACACACGCCGTTCGATATCGCCTTGTCCATTAAACGGGTCGGTTAATTCACCGTCGGTGCTCTGGGCAATGGCGTTAATGGTCAGATCACGCCGCAACAGATCCTCTTCCAGGCTGACATCGGGGCTGGCGTGCACTTCAAACCCACCATAGCCATGGCCAGACTTGCGCTCGGTGCGGGCCAGGGCGTACTCCTCGGCCGTATCCGGATGCAGAAAGACCGGAAAGTCGCGCCCCACGGGCTTAAAGCCGCGCTTGCGCATGGCCTCTGGCGTAGCGCCCACCACCACCCAGTCATTATCATAGACCGGCCAGCCGAGTAACTCATCGCGCACGGCGCCGCCTACCCGATACACGCTCAAGCCCGCTAAACGTGGATCGCTATTGGTCTCTTTCACTACTGTTTGCTCCGTTGCTGTCTGCTCCGTTGCTGGCTCGCCACGCTGATTCGCTCTCCACTGTCCAGATTGAGCGCGGTTAGCCGCCCTCCCCAAACGCAGCCCGTATCCAACGCCTCAACGGGTACCCGCGCCTGGGGGTATTTCCCTCCAGCGCTGCCCAGTGGCCGAAGAGCAGCCGTGTATCATCATCTCGCGGGTATTGAAACCAGGGCAGAAAACCCAAAGGCGCGCTATCCAACCCCTCTTTGGCGGCAAAATCCAAACGCCCCTGGGCATCAATAAAGCGCATGCGGGTGAGTACATTAACAATCAGGCGCAGACGATCCATGCCGTCTAGATCGTCGCGCCAGGCATCCGGCTGGTTGCCAAACAACTGGGTTAAAAACTCACCGGATGCTTCACTGGAAAGCGCCGCCTGCACTTCACGCCCCAGAGAAACGGCCTGGGCCACGCTCCATTGGGGAAGCAGCCCGGCGTGGGTCATCAGCGAACCGTTTTCAAACACGCAAAGCGGTTGGCTCTGCAGCCAATCCAGTAGCGCTTCGCGATCAGGGGCACTCAGAATATCGCTCAGGGTGTCGTTTTTCTTCAGCTTGCCGTCGCCGCGGGCCACCACCAGCAAATGAAAATCATGATTGCCCAATACGCAGCGTGCCGAACTACCCAGTGCGCGCACTTCTCGCAGACACTCCAGTGAACCAGGCCCACGATTAATCAAATCGCCCACCAGCCATAGCGTATCCCGTGTAGGGTTGAAGCTGAGCTTCTCAAGAAGCGCTACAAATTCGGCGTGACAGCCGTGCAGATCGCCGATCGCATAGGTACTCATGCGCAAGGCCTTCTTCATAAAGTAAGTGGCCTAAATACTACCACTTCAGCGACCCCTTATGCCTGCCGTTGGCGGTTTATGGTAACGATTAACACTGGTGAAAAGAGCGAACCTGGCTCACTATAAAAAAGTACGCTTTGATGCTCTTAAGCATTTCGATAGCCTAGCCATTCGTTAGTTAGCCACCTGGTAATAACCGTTAAGGAAAACGATACGCCTATGACAATGGATCACTCTCGACGCAGCCTGCTGCGAGCGGCGACGCTGGCGGGCCTGGGTGCCCTCATACTTCCCGGCACAGCGCTTCTGCCTGCCGCACGTGCCGCTGCTCCCAGCTTGGCCCGCCACCCGTTGCGGTGACGGTTAATGGCTGGCTACTGAACAGCAGTGATCGCTGATGTATATCGCCTTTGAGGATATCAGCGAACACAGCGACACTGTGGATGTCTGCATTATCGGCGCGGGTGCCGCGGGCATTTCCATGGCCGTCACCCTGGCGGAGCGAGGGCATCGGGTACTGCTCTGCGAAGGCGGCGATGCGGACTACAGCGAACGCTCTCAGGAGTGCTATCGAGGCGACGTCGTCGGCGACCCCTATATTCCCCTGTATGGCGCTCGGCTGCGCCATTTGGGCGGGTCGACCAACCACTGGGGCGGTATTTGTCGCCCTTTGGATCGCTACGACTTCAATGCCAAAGCCGCCGCCATCGAAACGGCCTGGCCTATAGGCCGCGATGCGCTAGCGCCTTACTACAGCGCCGCCATTAACATGCTAGGACAAGAGCCTACGCCAGCCGATTATTTAATCCCTGAGGCGGGGCTAAAACGCATCTATTTTTCGCTGGGTCACCCCACACGCATGAAGGAGAAGTATGCCGCTACGCTGAGCGATTCGGCCACCCTGGCGTGCTGCCTAACAGCCAACTTGGTGGCGCTGGAAAGCCAGGATGGCAAAGTTACCAGCGCCACTTTTAGCAATTACCGGGGCGACTACCGCAAGGTTCAGGCGCGCTACTTTGTACTCGCCTGCGGCGGCATCGAAAACTCGCGCCTGCTGCTGTGGTGCAACCAGCAACTAAATGGCCAGCTAATCCCCCAAGCCGACACCCTGGGGCGCTACTGGATGGAGCACCCTCACGCCACGGTGGGCAAGGCACTCATTTTTGAGCCCGCCGCCCTGGGTTTGGACGACGAGTACAATGTTTTCCTCTCCCCTACCGCTGACGCCATCAACACACGGCAAATACTTAATTGTGGGCTGCGTTTGCACCGCATGAACGCTGAAGCCACCCAGGAGCTGATTGACGAGCTCGCCGGTCAGGCGCCCACGCTGGCCGGCCGGGTACGTGTCTGGCAGGCCCAGGGGCGGGTAATCCACGGTGCAGTGCTAAGAGCCGCCTGGGAGCAGGAACCGCGCTATGACAATCGCATTGAGTTGAGCGATGAGCTGGATAAACTGGGGGTGCCCCGTAGCCGATTGGTATGGCGGCAATCTGAGCTGGATCGCCGCACCATTCGCGAAAGTATGCTGCTGTTGGGGGAGTATCTGCGCAATAACGAGGTGGGTAGGCTGCAACTGGCGCCCTGGCTAGCCGCTACGCCTGTGGAACTGCCCAGTGAGGGCGAGTTGGCGGGCCGTCACCATATGGGCGGCACGCGCATGAGCCTGAATGCGGAGGAAGGCATTGTTAATGCCGACTGTCGCCTGTTTGCCCAGGATAACGTCTACGTGGCGGGCTCCAGCGTTTTTGCCAGCGCAGGGCATGCCAACCCCACGTTAACCCTTGTGCAGTTGGCCCTGCGGCTTTGCGACCATCTGGAGAGTAGGCTAACGCCTAATGGAGCTGGAGCGGCACAGCCAACCTAAACGGGTTAATCGCCACCTCAAAAACACGCTGGGTGGAGGTGTCTAACAGCGTATAGGCACCTTCCATTACTCCCACCGGGGTCTGGAGAATCGCCCGGCTGGTGTAGCGAAAGCTTTGGCCGGGGCCGATCAGCGGCTGCTGGCCGACGACGCCTTTGCCGCGCACCTCTTGGTACTCGCCACCTCCCTGGGTAAGTTTCCAGTAGCGCGCCATCAGCTGAACGCTGTGGGGCTTTGATTTTGGAGGGTCACAGTGTAGCTAAATACGTAGCGTGACTCCCCATCATTAGACTCATCGGCACGGTAGTCAGGCACAACGCTTACTTTGATCGCCAGGTCACTCACGTTTGGCTTCCCCGCTCACCGTTTGCCTGCTCGTCGGCGGTAACACGGTTGGCAATGGCCACGTACTCCGCCACGGTCAAGGTTTGCGGACGGCGAATGGGGTCAATGCCCAGATCTTCCAGAGTATCGGCAGTTACCCGCCCTTTGAAGTTATTGCGTAGCGTTTTACGCCGCTGGCCAAAGGCGAGCTTTACCAGCTCAAACAGTAGCGCTGGGTCTTCCGCGGTATGGGGAAGCGTTTCATGGGGCGTTAAGCGCACGATGGCCGAGTCGACTTTTGGCCGTGGCACAAAGGCTTCCGGCGGCACTATAAACAGCTGTTCGACCTGGCAGTAGTACTGGGCCATCACCGACAGCCGCCCCCAGTCGGTGCCACCGGGCTCTGCAGCTAAGCGTTCAACCACCTCTTTTGCAGCATAAAGTGCATATCTTCTATGGCACTTCCTGCCGCCAGCAGATGAATGATCAGCGGCGTGGAGATGTTATAGGGCAGGTTGCCCACCACACGTAGCGCGGGCCCATCGCCTTTCAAGGCGGCAAAATCAAACTTCAGGGCATCGCCTTCATGAATCACAAAATCGGGGTAGTTAAAAACTGCACCCGCAGGCCGGGAATCAGGTCGCGGTCGAGTTCGATCACTTCTAAATGCCCCGCGGCTTCCAGCAGGGGCTCGGTCAGCGCTCCCTGGCCCGGGCCGATTTCGACCAGGCGATCCGTCGAACGCGGGCCAACGGCGCGAACGATCCGCGAGGATAATGCCGAGGTCGCGTAGAAAGTTCTGGCCAAAGCGTTTACGGGCGCGGTGTTGGGGCACAGTAGACATCAAACGGTGTTCCTTGGAGTGCGGATTCAATCGGAAGTAGGTAGCAGCCAGCACTGTTGCAACGGGTTGTCTGCTCGCATCAGTGCCAGGGTAGGTTTCCGCGAGGGCGCTGTGAACCCGTCCTTGGGCGCTACTTTTTCCATCTGACCGCCATGGATGGCGGAAATGCCGGAATTGTCAGGAACATTTTCCGGCCCTGGAAAAAGACCCTCGCTACAACCTACCCTGGCACCGAATTAAATTTCAGCAGCAGACAACCGCTGCGCGGCTAGACGGCGCGCAAGGGTGATAGCGACGTTTAGGCTGCCGGGGTCTGCCACGCCTTTGCCAGCCAGATCCAGTGCGGTGCCATGGTCGACCGAAGTGCGTACAAATGGCAAGCCCAGAGTAATGTTAGCGGCCTGACCAAAGCCTGCGTATTTTAACACCGCCAAGCCTTGATCGTGGTACATCGCCAGCACCGCATCGACACCCGCCAAGTGTCTGGGGGTAAACAGCGTGTCGGCGGGCAAGGGGCCAAGAATATTCATCCCCTCCGCACGCAGCGCATCGAGGGCGGGGATAATAACATCCAGCTCCTCGCGCCCCAGGTGGCCATCTTCACCGGCGTGGGGTTTAAGCCGCACACCGCAATGTGTGGCTGGGCAATCCCAAACTGGCGCTGCAAATCGGCCGCCAGCAAGCGGCTGATACGCGTTACCCGCTCAAAGGTGATAGCGTCGGCGACGTTGCGCAGCGGCAAGTGAGTGGTCATCAGCGCCACACGCAGGTCGCCACCCCCTTGCCAGCTTGGCGACGCCGCATGCAGCGGCGTGTCGGTGGCGAGCATCATCACCACCTCCTCGACGCTGCAGGCGTCGCGCAACCACTCGGTGTGGCCGGTAAAGTCTGGATGGCCGCCGTCGATGATCACGCCTTTGTGTAGCGGCGCCGTCACCATGGCGGAAGCCAAACCTTTTGGCAGGCGCCCACGGCCAGCGACAGCGTCGCCAGCACATAATCAGCATTGGCCGGATTGAGCACGCCTGGCGTGGCAGGCGCATTCAGTGCGACAGGCCAAACCCTCACCCCTTGGTGCCACGGAGGCTCGCCGGGCGAACACACATTAATGGTGATGTTGAGCCCCAGCGCGGCTGCGCGCTGGCGCAGCATATCCGGATCGCCAATCGCCACCGTGTTTTCAGGAAGCTTACCCCGAGCCGCCAGCATGAGCGTTAGCTCTGGGCCGACACCTGCCGGTTCGCCAGTGGTCACGACCACCGGCAAAGCGGTATCGGTTGGTAAAGCGCCCGCTACCATTAGAGTCGAATATCAACAAAGGCCTGAGAGCGCACCTCTTGCTGCCAGGTCTCTAACTCTTCGTTAGCGCGACGCTGGAAGATCGCCTGGCGCACCTGCTCGCGCTGGCTTTCTTGGGTAACGTTTTGACGACGACGCTCCTCTACCTCAATCACGTGGTAGCCAAACTGAGAACGTACCGGCTGGGATATCTGGTTAACGTCCAGCTCACGCATCGCCTCTTCAAAGGCGGGAACGGTTTGCCCTGGGCGCAACCCAGTTCGCCGCCGTTGAGGGCCGTTCCGCTGTCGTCACTCATCTCACGCGCTACTGAGGCAAAATCCTCGCCCTGTGCCAAACGCTGACGCACCTCTTCCGCGCGTGCGCGGGCCTGGTTTTCATCGCGATTAGGGGTCAGGGCAATCAGCACGTGGCGGGCACGCGCCTCTTCAATAAAGTTCTGCTCGCTGGACTGTCCAGGCTGCTGATTTAGAAAGCGCTCGACGTCGCGGTCACTGACCGATACGCGGTTACTGATTTGACGCTGCTGCACTTGGCGCATCAGCATTTCGCGGCGAATGTCTTCACGCACGCTGGCCAGCGTCATGCCGTCGGCTTCCACGGCATCGGCAAACTCATCCAGCGTCATGCCATTGGATTCAGCAATCGAGCGAACCTGTCTGTTTAGCTCGGTGTCATCAATGCTCAAATTGGCATCTTTGGCCATTTGCAGCTGAATCTCTTCCATCACCATGCGCTCAAGCACCTGCCGCTCCAACTGGGAGCGCGGGGAAGGTTGCCGCCCTGGGCTTGTGCCTGCTGCTCGATTTGCGCCATACGGTCATTAAGCTCGCTGCGCATAATCACATTATCGTTAACCACCGCCACCACACTGTCTAACGCCTGACGCTGAGTGGATTGGAAGTCTTGCGCCTGAAGGGCTAGCGGGGCCAACGCAAGGCCTGCGCCTACAAACAGAGCGAGCAGGCTTCCAGCAGAGAGCTGTTTCATGCGGCCTAGCAGGGGCTTTCTCATTTTCATAACAAACGTCTCTTTCATTAGCCATTCTCTGGAAGTCATTTAAAGGGCAGTCGGACGATAGCCAGGAATGGTCTGTTCAAAATAGCTATCCGCATCCTGGCCAACGCCGCCTAAGCCACGGAATACGAAGCGTAAAAACAGCCCGCGATCATTAAAGTCATCATTAATGCGGGCGGTGTCATTGTCATCTACCCATTCGCGCCACACCAACTGCAGACCGTAACAGCAGTTGTTCCACTGCACACCTGCCAACTGCTCCAGTGAGCGATCATTGGTTTGATCGTGCAGGTAGCGGCCGATCAAATCAATGTTGGTGCTGGCTTTCCAGGCAAATGAGAGATCCCACTCTTCACGGCTGTAGTCGCGAAAGCCATCATCGCCCGGCAATACGCTGGGGTCGAACCCTTCGATCTCCCAACGATAGCCAAGGTTCACTACATGCCCTTCGGGATGCCGATAACCGACATCAACGCTGGAGCGTTCGGTGCGTTCCCGGTGGTCATCGTAGAGCCATTCTGCGCCACTGCTCCAGCGATCATTGATCTGCCAATCCAGGCGGGACACCAGCGGCGAACGATTCCGGGTAGCCTGGTAACGGCTTTCTGGATTGACGCTAGGGTTGTCTTCCGGTCGATCCGGCAGCGTATCGGCATCGCCTTCGCTATCGATGCGGCGGTCGTCAAAGTAAACACTCTGGCCTACCCCGAACGAGAGCCGGTCTTGGCCGGATGCATCTTCCAGTAGCCGAGACTGAACACCGTAAGAGAGCCGGTTAAGATCGCCCACTCGGTCGGTGCCGGAAAAGCGCTGGGCTGACCAGAGCTGATCCCAGGAAAAAGCGCGCTCGCGACTGTCGAAGTCAGGCAGCT
The DNA here is from genome assembly GCA_004295565.1 of Vreelandella olivaria. Taxonomy (GTDB): domain Bacteria; phylum Pseudomonadota; class Gammaproteobacteria; order Pseudomonadales; family Halomonadaceae; genus Vreelandella; species Vreelandella olivaria. Next base: position 3,503,251 of record AP019416.1, read on the forward strand.
CGCTCTGATCGGTACGCGGTACATAGGCGTAGTTCAAGCGCGGCTCCAGGGTTTGGCGGTACTCCCGCCCACCGAGCGCCAGCTCACGCTCAAAGACCAGACCGCTGTCGATGGAGGTCAGCGCAACGCTGCGGCTGGGTGAATCGCTACGCTGCGTATCGCGCTCGCCATAATCCAGCTCATAGGCGGTGTTCCATAGCTCGGTGCGTGGTTCCAGGTAGCCCCAGGGCCGCTCAAAGCGCCAGCCAACCGCAGGCATTAGGTGCAAACGGCTACCGGTGGCCGCTTCGCGCTCCGGCACGCGGCGCTCATCCACGTCGCGCCAAAAATAGGTCGCGTTCGATCGCCACTGGGTGTAGAGCCCGTTGTCGAACTGCCAGTTGGCATTCGCGCTCAGGCTCGGCAGTTGGTAAAGGGTTTATCGCTATCGCTAAGCGGGTCTTCCAGGCGCTGGAAACCCTGGGCACGGGCATCCAACTGCCAGCGCTGGCCGCGGTAATCGACCTGAGCCAAGCGCTCCATGCTGGCGCGATCACTGTCGCCAAACTCACCACCAAAGTCATCGAAATAGCGTCCGTCGCTGGCCGCTCCGTAGCGCAGCCGGTAATTACTGCGCTCGTTTACCCGCCCTGCATGACGGGCATCCACATACCAGCGATCATCACCCTCGAAGCGATTTTCTCCGCCGCCAGAGCCACCGTCGTCACTGTTTAAATAGCCGCCTTCAACGATGCCCGCGCTCTCCTCGAACAGGTAGCGGTACTCACCGTTCATCAACAGCCCGCGGTCACTTATCCAACGCGGCGTGATCGTCGCATCGTGGTTAGCGGCAATATTCCAGTAAAACGGCTGTGCATAGTCGAAACCATCCGTGGAAAAGCCGATCGATGGCGATAGCAGCCCGGTATGGCGGCGATCATCAATGGGAAAGCGTAGCCATGGCCAGTAAAAAATCGGCACATCTTTTACCTCCAGGCGCGCATGACGGGCAGTACCAAAGCCTGAAGCCTGATCCAAACGAATATCGCTGCTGACCAGTTGCCAGCTATTGGCGCCCGGGTCGCAGGTGGTAAAGCTTGCGTCCTGCAAGCGATACTCATTTTCCCCGGTCTGTTCCAGTTGACTGGCTTGACCGCGTAAATGCTGCTCGTAGAGCACATAGTGGCTGTTGCCCAGGGTGGCCCGGTCTTCGTTTAGCCGGAGCATCGCCTGCTCGCCACGCAATAAAGCGCGCCCGTCGCGTATGGCAATGTTGCCTTCAGCATCGACCTGCTGGCGGTCGGCGGGTAAGAACACCCGCTCCGCCTGGACTTCCTCATTGCCGCGTCGCAGTACTACATCGCCGCGTAGCAACGCCTCGCCGTCGGCGGCATAATCGACGTCGCTGGCCTCTAGCGAGAGCGTTTCCGGGTTATCCTCCGCTGGCAAGCGGTAGTTGGGCATGACGTAGCGCCCGCGGCACAATTGAGTAGCCGCTTCTTCTTTTCCCCAGGGTTGCCAATCCAGCGCTTCAGCGGACATGGTTTGACCCTGAGCCACCGCCGTAAACGAGGCGCTAGCAAGCAAACTGCCCATTAGCGTATGCGCAACCGGCAAGGTGCGCGAAAATCGCTTGCCCATGTTCGTTATCCTTGGCATCCAGAATCGGTATTATACAGCCCGCATGATGCCCGACCAGCAAGGAGCTTGCATGTCCTCATATCGGATTAACGCCCTCACCACGTGGGCTGCCCAACAAAATGGCCTATCCCAGGCCGATATTTCGCTTTCATCCGCCGTGGGCGATGCGAGTTTCCGGCGCTATTTTCGCCTTACGCTACCCGACGGTACCACCCAAGTGGTCATGGATGCCCCCCTGAGCAAGAGGACTCCCAGCCGTTTGTTAATATCGCCAAGCGCTGGCGCAGCGCCGGGCTGCCGGTACCCATGGTACACGCGGCCAACCTGGCGGACGGCTTTCTGCTGCTTGAAGACTTGGGCAATACGCCGCTACAGCACTTATTTAACGACGACGCGACCACCCAGGCTTACCACACTCAGGCTCTCACGCTGATCGCCGCGCTGCAAAACCGCGCAGGCCCTGACGCACTCCCCCGCTTATGATACGGCGTTGCTGGGCCGTGAACTCGACCTGTTTCCCGAGTGGTGTCTCAGCGCCTGGTTAACGCTGCCACCGCCGGACAGTTGGTACGCCGTTCGTGAGCAGCTAATCCAGCACGCCTTAGCGCAGCCGGTGGTTACTGTACACCGTGATTTTGATGCCATGAACCTGATGGTACATGAGCAGCAGTTGTTCATGATCGACTTTCAGGACGCCGTGGCGGGCCCGCTTAGCTATGATTTAATCTCGCTACTGCGGGGGCGCTACTGCCGCTTTAGCAACGAGCAGTTTGGCGACTTTGTCGAGGCTTTTTATCACCAGGCTCGCAGCGACGGTCGACTTTCCAGCAGCGTGGATTTTGCCACTTTTCTCACCCAATGCCACGCCATGGCCGCCCAACGCACACTAAAAGTGTTGGGCATTTTCTGCCGTTTAACCCTGCGCGATCAAAAAAGTGGCTATCTTGAACGCTTACCGCACTTTCTGGATCATCTGGAAGATAGCCTTTCGCACCTGACCGAGCAGGCTGAGTTCGCTGAATGGGTCAACCGCAGCTTACGGCCTGCCATCATGCAACGGCTAGCGGAAGTGTTATGAAAGCAATGATTTTAGCCGCGGGTCTGGGCAAGCGAATGCGACCACTCACTGACCACTGCCCCAAACCGCTACTACCCGTAGCGGGCAAACCGCTGATCGTGCACCACCTGGAGCGACTTCGCCAGGCGGGTATTCATGAAGTCGTCATCAACGTCAGCTATCGTGCCGAGCAGATTATTGACACGCTCGGCAGTGGCGACGCCTATGGAGTGCGCATTCACTGGAGTCGGGAAGCAGTGCCTCTGGAAACCGGCGGGGGCATTCAGCAAGCACTGCCGATGCTTGGCGAGGCACCATTTCTACTGGTTAACGGTGACGTTTGGTGCGAAGCACTCCCCGACCAGCACGCGCTACAAGGTAACGACCTGGCTCATCTGCTGCTAGTGGAAAACCCCTCTCACCATGCGAATGGGGATTTTTGGACTGGTGGGCGGGCGCGTAAATCAAACCAGCCCTGAGCGCTTGACCTATGCGGGTATCAGCGTGATTCACCCGGCCCTATTAGCCGATCAGCCCCAGGGGGCCTTTGCCTTGGCACCACTTCTGAGAACCGCCATTGATAACCAACGGGTAAGCGGCGAACGGTACGCAGGGCTGTGGGTCGACGTGGGAACCCCGGAACGACTGGTCGCACTGGAAGAGCAGATAATGGGCGACAAAGGTTAACCTATGCATCCGCACTATTTATGCCAAGCAATCGCTGACACGCCGCGGGTGGCGGTCTATGGCACGCTTAAACAAGGCTTCAACAATGCCCACTGGCTAAACGGTGCCACACTGCTGGGAAGCGACATCACCTCAGCGCTGACACTCTACGATATTGGCCGCTACCCCGGTGCTAAATGGCAGCCGTCAAAAGGGGTCATGATAGAGGTTTATGAGATAAGCATTGCTCAACTGGCCCAGTTGGATCGGTTAGAGGATTATCGTGCCGATGCGCCGACCGCGGGCGAATATGATCGTCAGCAGATAACCACCTGTTTTGGCCTCGCCTGGGTGTATCTTTACAATCCCAGCGTGACAGGCAAAACAGCCATTTCTGAGGGCGGCTGGCACATGCCGAGCATTAGTAATGTTCAACAACCACGTTGAGAAGAGGCGCGCAGGCCAAGAAATGTTATGCTGCGCGACTTACCTTTCGTCGCCTAGATGAGGAGAGCCGCGTGAAAGCACGGGTAAAATGGACAGAAGGCCGCCAATTCGTGGCGGAATCCGGTAGCGGGCACAGCGTTGTGATCGACGGCCCGCCCGACCACGGCGGCCGCAACACAGGGCCTCGCCCAATGGAAATGCTGCTGATGGGCATGGGCAGCTGCACCGCTTTTGATATCCTGAATATTCTTGATAAAGCGCGTGCGGATGTCACCGACTGCGTCGCTGAGTTGGATGCCGAACGCGCCGATGAAGTGCCCGCCGTATTTACCAAGATCCACGTCCATTTCGTGGTAACCGGTCGCGCGCTGAAAGAGAAGCAGGTTGCCCGCGCGGTTGAACTCTCCGCTGAAAAGTACTGCAGTGCATCGATCATGCTGGTTAACGGCGGCGTTAAGATCACCCATTCCTTTGAGATTATGGAGGAGGCTCGGACGTGACAGACAATCTCCGACTCCACGGGTTTAATAACCTGACCAGCTCGCTGAGCTTTAATATTTATGACATCTGTTATGCCAAAACCGAAGAGCAAACAGCGGCTTACATCGACTATATTGATGAGCTCTATAATGCTGAGCGTCTGACGCAAATTCTTAAAGACGTCACCAATATCATCGGTGCTCACGTACTCAATATCGCCCGCCAGGACTATGAACCCCACGGCGCTAGCGTGACGATTTTGATTGCCGAACATGAGCTTGACGAGGCAGCGCCTGAGCAGATTCAGCCGGGCCCCGGCCCGCTACCGGAAAACCGTGGTTGGGCACCTGGATAAAAGCCACGTTACCGTGCACAGCTACCCCGAGTCGCACCCCGACAACGGTATTAGCACCTTCCGCCTGGATATCGATGTCTCCACCTGTGGTCATATCAGCCCGTTAAAAGCGCTGAACTACCTGATTCACAGTTTTGACTCTGACATCGTCACCATGGATTACCGGGTACGCGGTTTTACCCGCGATGTGGATGGTAAGAAACTGTTTATCGATCACGGTATTACCTCCATTCAAGACTACCTTGCTGAAGACACCAAGAATGCGTACCAGATGATGGACGTTAACGTGTATCAGGAGAACATGTTCCACACCAAGATGCTGCTCAAAGACTTCGAACTGGATAACTACCTGTTCGGCACGTCGCGTCGCGACATTACCTTTGAAGAAGCCCGGGACATCGAGGGTCGTTTGCGTAAAGAGATGCTGGAGATTTTCTACTCCCGCAATCTGGATTAAGCCCCAATCTGGCCTCAACGCAGCACCGGAACACCAAAAGCCAGCTCATGCTGGCTTTTTTTATGGCTGTCGCGAGTGATTAATAAACCCCAGGTTCGCCTTCGGGGCGGGTCTTAAAACGTCGGTGCAGCCACAGGTACTGTTCGGGGTGCTTGCGAATGGCCAGCTCAATAAACTGGTTGATCCGTGTGGCATCGGCTACTTCGTCATTGCTGGGAAAGCCTTCCAGAGCCGGCAGGCTCTCAATCGTATACGTCGCATTATCCGGGTTGCGGTGAAACATCATCGGCACTACCGGTGCGCCTGTCATTCGCGCAAGCTTGGCCGTCAAACGAATAGAGGCTGCCGGCTGGCCAAATAGCGGTGCAAACACACTCACATCACGGCCAAAATCCTGGTCTGGTGAATACCAAACCATGCGTCCCGCTTTTAGCTGTCGCACTACACCGCGCAGATCATGACGGTCAATCGCCTGACCAAAAATGCGTCTACGGGCCCGGGTCATAAAGCGCTCAAACAGCGGGTTGTTATGAGGGCGATAAACGACATCGGCAGAAAAAAACAGTGAGTGCAGGGCACCGCCTAAATCGAGTAGAGAAGTGAATGCCAACGATGATTACTCCTTTGCCACGGGCTTCGGCGCGAGCTATATGCTCTTCGCCGATATAAGTGACCCGGTGGCGCAGAGGTTCGCTATCCCGACACCAACCCGTGGCGGTTTCAATCAAACCAATACCATTGGCAATAAAAGTGTCTTTGACCAGTTGTCGCTGCTGTTCAGGGCTTTTTTCGGGGAAACAGAGCGCTATATTGGTTTCGGTAATATGCCGACGGCGCTTGGCAAAGCGCCAGGCCAGTAGGCCAAGCCCTTTGCCGATGGCCATTTTTAACCGCCAGGGCAGCCAGGCAGCGATATACATGGCACCAATAGAGAGCCATGTGGGCCAGTATCGCGGGTGGGCGAACGAGCGCGGGTAACGTGATTTCGACATGCAAACAACCGTTTAAGCAAAACGCCCATAATAACGCCGCGGCGCCCGGGGCAGTACCCCTGTGAGCAACGTATAGCTGATGGTATCGCAGTAGCGGGCCACTTCATCCACTGACAGCACCTCGCCGTTGCTGGCCCTGCCCCAGAGAACAACCTCGCTGCCGATCGCGACATCAGGCACATCCGTCACGTCAACGGTCAACATATCCATAGAGACTTTACCGGCAATGGCGCAGCGTTGGCCGTTGACCAGTACCGGCGTGCCATCGCGGGCATGACGGTCGTAGCCATCGCCGTAGCCGCAAGCAACCACGGCAATGCGTGAACGCCGCGGTGCACGCCAGCGCCCGCTATAGCCCACGGGCTCACCCTTTTCCAGCTCGCGCAGGGCAATGATTTCCGAGCGTAGCGTCATCACCGGTTGCAGTTGCTGGGTGATGTCGTTGGCCTCTTCCAGGGGATCGCTGCCGTAGAGCATGACCCCTGGCCGGTTCCAATCGCCGTGGGCCACCGGCCACGCCAGGGTGGCCGGTGAGTTGGCCAGGCATAGCGGCGCTGAAAGCTCACTGGCAAGCCTCTGCAGTCGGGTCATTTGCTGCTTGAAGTAGCCGTCATCGCGGGAATCGGCACTGGCAAAGTGGCTCATGAGGTGGAGCGACGCCACACTCGGCGCTGCGCTAAGCTGACGCCAGATGGCGGCGGCCTCGTCGATAGCAAAACCGAGGCGGTGCATGCCGGAGTCCACTTTAACCAGACGGGAATAGGCTGTTTAGGTGAAGCGGCCAACAGGGCATCGACCTGCCACTGGCTGTGTACCGTAATCCAGAAGCCGTGGCTGTCCACCAGCGCCAGCTCGTCGGCGCTGAAGATGCCTTCCAGCAGGATGATGGGTTGGTAATGCCGCCCTCACGCAGGGTAAGGGCCTCTTCGATACAGGCAACGGCAAACGCCGGTGCCTGGCTCTCCAGCGCTTTTGCGCAGGCCAGCGCGCCGTGGCCATAGCCATCGGCTTTAATCACTGCCACTGAGCGGCTTTGGGGCGCGGCACGCCAATTGATAGTTGTGACGCAGTGCGTCAAGATCAATATCAGCCACAAGGGGGCGCATGTGCTTTCTCACTTACTGATTTAGCAATAAAAGCTTATTAATAAACATTTTTGCAATAAAAAGCCGGGGAAGCGCTCAATGTCACTCGCCCGGCTTAGAGGGAAGGCGCAAGTTACCTGCACCGAAGAATCACTCAGGTTTCAAACAGCGCTTCTAAAGAAAGGCCCTGTTTTTCCAGTGCACGGCGCAGTTTCTTGAGTGCTTCGACCTGGATCTGGCGCACCCGCTCACGGGTCAAACCGATTTCGGCACCGACTTCCTCGAGGGTGGCCGATTCATGGCCGCGTAAGCCGAAACGGCGCACCACCACTTCGCGCTGTTTTTCACTCAGCTCGTCCAGCCACAGATCCACATGCTCTTTGACGTCACCGTCCACCAAGCGTGCTTCAGGGCCCTGCACTTCATCGTCCGCCAGGGTATCGATCAGTGGCTTATCGCTCGCCCCCATGGGGTAATCCACCGACGACACCCGCTCATTAAGACCAAGCATCTTTTGACCACATCGACCGGTTTATCGAGATGATCGGCGATCTCTTCAGCGGTGGCTTCGTGGTCAAATTTTTGGGTTAATTCCCGCGCCGCACGCAGGTAAATATTCAACTCTTTGACCACATGGATGGGCAAGCGGATGGTGCGCGTTTGATTCATCAGCGCCCGTTCGATGGTTTGACGAATCCACCAGGTCGCGTAGGTAGAGAACCGGAAGCCCCGTTCGGGGTCGAACTTCTCCACTGCGCGAATCAAGCCCAAATTGCCCTCTTCGATCAAATCCAGCAGCGTCAAGCCACGGTTCAGGTAGCGACGGGCAATCTTTACCACCAGCCGCAGGTTGGATTCAATCATCCGCGAGCGACCCAAGGGGTCACCCTTACGCGCCAGGCGGCCGTAATATACTTCTTCTTCTGGCGTTAACAGTGGCGAAAAGCCGATTTCGTTGAGGTAGATTTGCGTCGCATCCAAGCTTTGGGTCGATTGACGATCCTCGCGCCCTAGTGCCTTTTCGAAAGCGTCTTCTTCTACCGTGACATCATCAGTATCATCAAGCGCCTCCTCAGCAGCATCCAGGTCAACCTCCTGTAGATCTTTCTCCAACATACTCATGGCCTTACCCCTCGTTTGTCGCCTACCCGCCATTTAGAAAGTCAAAGGGGTGCGTTCAAGGACGCACACCATATTGTTATGTGACGATTGTTATATGACGCTCGAATGCAGCGATTCGGGCAACGTTCAAGTCATACGCTGACGCCTCAACCTCCCTGTGAGAGCATTAGCGGGAAGGCAGAAATTCCATGGGATCTTGCGGCTGCCCATCTCGGCGAACCTCAAAGTGTAATCTGACGTTTTCTGCATCGCTATCCCCCATTGTGGCAATCACCTCACCGGCCTCGACCACATCATTTTCCTTGACCCGCAAGCTGTCGTTATGGGCATACGCACTGAGGAATTGATCGTTGTGCTTGAGAAGGATGAGGTTGCCATAACCCCTGACGCCGCTACCCGCATAGACCACGATGCCGGGGCCTGCCGCTTTAATAGGTTGCCCCTTTTTACCGGCGATATCAATCCCAGCGGTGATGCTATCACCCTGTCCAAATGCCCGACCACATTGCCATCGGCAGGCCACTGCCAGTCGATGGTTTCGGCGGGCGTATAAGTACGCGATGAGCGGTCTACGCTGGCACTTTGTGTGGCAGGAGCTGCTTCTGGCTGTGCCGCGGGTTCAGCTTCGGGCTTCGGTGCCGGCGCTTGTTCGGGTTCTGATGATGGCTGTGGTTCAGGCTGCTGGGCCGGCTCAGGATCAGCCGCCGCGACGACTTCAGGCTGAGGTGTTGAGGACGGTTCATCAGCTTTTGCTCTGCGGCATTGCGCTCTGCAGTGAGGCGCTGATTACGCTGAATCGCGGATTCATCGGGCAGTAGCCAATCCAGCTCCTGGTCATCGCTCGCCACGGAAGCCGTCTGCGGGCTCAACCCAGTCGCCACGGCGCCACCACGTGAGGTGTTAGCACCCGGCTGGTTACTGGCACTTGATGCCGACCCAGCGCCTTCACGCAGGGCAATGGTTTGCCCTGGCCGGATTTGGTAAGGCGGGTTAATGTTATTCATTGCCGCGAGCTGGCGATAATCCAAATTGTGCTGCCACGCAATGCCATACAGGGTATCGCCGGCTTTAACCGTATATTGGGGCGAGTTTTCCACCGCCTGGCGGGCCTGACTTAAATCCCGCACCTGGGGGCTTCCGCCTTGCTGGCTGGCACAGCCAGCGATTGCCAGTGCCAGCGCCGACATCATCAGTACTTTAGGTAGATAACCTTTACGCATATAAACCTACTCCTTTTCAGCGCCAAGCTGGGTATCGATTGGCCGACGATCCGCATATCGGTTGAGTAACACGACAATAAGGGCACCTACGGCCATTAGCGCGACAACACCGACCACTTGTGCCGAAGCATCGGTCAATGCGGCATAGTCAGCGGGCAATAAATAGCGGTACTCCAGAGGAATCATTTGCCCTTCTGGCCCGATTTGATAGCGTAACAGTTCACGCCATGGCCAGAGAACCGGTAGCGAACCGACAATAAACCCCAGTAGCAGTTGCATGGTTGAGGTGTGATGATGCCGTAACAACCAGGCCAGCAGCCGAGAAAACAGCGCCAACCCCACCATACAGCCCATGCCAAACAGTATAATAATACCCATATCAAGGCTGCGGATTGCCCCCATGATGGTGCCGTAGAGACCCATGGTCAGCAATAGAAAGCTGCCTGAAACGCCCGGCAATAGCATGGCACTAATCGCGATACAGCCTGCCACCATCACTACCAGTGCTTCATTACCAATTAATAACACCAGTGGCATCATGCCTGGCAACGCCTGGGCGAGCACTAACCCCACCAGTAGCGGCAATAAATACCATAGTTTCCAGCCCTTACTCGCTTGCCATACCACCAAAGCAGAGGCAGAGACCAGGCCGAAAAGAACCCATCCAGCAGCAGCGGGTGCGCTTTCATCAACCAGAGTGCTAAATGCGCCACGCTAAACAGGCTAACCGCGACCCCCCGCCAGTAGAGGCACCAGAAAGGCGAGATTCAAATGGTTGCTAAGCGCCCGCCAGCCGCCGCGATGCCAAGCGCCAATAGCGCTGGGTCCAAACTGTTTGATCGTATTGATCAGCTCTTCATAAATACCGCTAATAAACGCAATTGTTCCTCCCGACACGCCGGGCACCGCGTCGGCAGCGCCCATCCCTGCGCCTCTTAAAAAATATTCCCAAGGGTTGCCGCTTCAATCCACTACTCCTTGCAGTAAGGGTACAAAACGCACGGGCTCAAGCCGACGTTTTTCAAAGGCACTGCCGATGCGCTTTACCTGAGTAAGCCACTGGCTGCCATCGGGCTCTTCTAACGGGGCGATGAGCACCCCATCATGGCTCAATTGCTCAAGTAACGCTGTAGGCACCGTCTGAGCACAGGCGGTGAGTAAAATAACGTCAAACGGCGCGGCGTCAGGCCAACCAAAACCACCGTCTGCCACCGCCAGGGTGGCAGGTGCTGCTAGCCGTCTTAAGCGTTCCGCCGCTCGCTCGTGTAGCGCGCTGATACGCTCGATGGAGTAGAGCTCTTCGACCAATCGCGACAGAATCAGCGTCTGATAGCCAGACCCTGTTCCCAGTTCGAGCACTCTGCGCGGCGCGGCGCGCAGCACGAGCTCTGTCATCCGCGCCACAATAAACGGCTGCGAGAGCGTTTGGCTAAAGCCAATCGGCAGCGCGGTATCTTCATAGGCGCGATGGGCCAGCGCTTCGTCAACAAACAGATGACGCGGTTCACTGGCCATCACCTCCAGCACCCGGGCGTCGCTAATGCCCTGCTGCATGAGGCGTTCGACCATACGGTCACGGGTGCGCTGGGAGGTCATGCCGCGACCGCGCAGCTCTCCTGGAGAGATATCAGGCAAAAACATCCAACCATTCCTGCACATCGTTAAGCGCGGGGTGCCGCGTTAGGTCTGTTTGTAGAGGGTAATCGACACATAGCCCGCTTCGACGGCAGCAAAATCGGTATCATCGCCGTCATCAGCATTGGCGGCTACCGGCGCAATCCAGTAGCGCGTGCGCCCACGCGGGTCTTGAACCGCCAACGGCTTCTCTGCCGGTGCACGATAGCCTAAGCGCGTCACCTTAACGCCTTTAATCTCCTCCCAGGGCACATCGGGCACATTGACATTCAGCAGTGTTCGCGGCGGGAGCGAGCTGATCCGCAGCACCAATCAAGGTGGCAGCCACCCGGGCAGCCGTCGCAAAATGGCGCTCGCCACACAGCGACATGGCAATCGCCGTCATCCCCAAATTGCGCCCCTCCATCGCCGCCGCAACGGTGCCCGAGTAGAGCACATCGTCCCCCAAATTACTGCCGTGGTTGATACCTGAGATAACTAAATCAGGTTTTTCGTCCCACACACCGTGAACGCCCAAATAGACGCAGTCCGCGGGCGTCCCATCGACGCTGTAAAAGCCGTTATCCAGCGGCGTCAACGAGAGTGGTCGTGACAAAGTAAGCGAGTTGCTGGCACCGCTACGGTCACGGTCAGGCGCCACTACGCGAATATTGGCATGGGCCAACAGCGCATCGTGCAGCGCACGCAGTCCCGGTGCGTGCACACCATCATCATTGGAAAGCAGTAGTCGCCGCATGGCGGGTCTCCTTGATCATAAGCGCGTAACGTGATGGCTCATATCCATCACTTTTACTAACCTCTAAGCCTGATTAGTTATCCAGGCACTGACGGCTGCGTTCAGCCACCTTACGTCAGCTCGCTAATATCAGCTCACCCAGCACGGCGGTGGCGAAACTGCCCCGCGGCAGTGCAAACGAAAGTCGGACGGCGCCAGGTTCCCAAGTGAGTTGGGGGTTAAGCAGCCGCATACGCAGTGCTCGGCGCGCCTGTTTTACCCGCTGCGCTCTAAGCCACTACATAGACCTGGATAGTGCTGCAGCAAGCGCGCCTCATAAACCCCAGCGTCGCCTTCACCAGCTTCGCCAACACCCCACAACACCCCTGTGGTGCACATCCAACTCCGCGGCGCGGGCCTGGAGCGTCGCGTCGGTGGCATCGATACCAAACACGCTTTGCGTGCCGTCCAGCATTAACGTATCGCCCGCCAGCGGCTGCGACCAGGTGCCATCGGCGATGCGCGCGCTGAGCAGTTCATTAAACAGAAAACTGCGCGCGGTGGAGAGCATCATACCCTGGCGATCGTCGCGTTTACGCCAACCTCGGTTAAGTAATGCTTCGGCACGCTGCAGATTGCGTCCCTCCGGGCCAAAGCGCTGGGGGCCAAAATAGTTGGGCACGCCATGCTGACAGAGTGCTTCCCAGCGGCCAATAAAATCGTCGCTCTCAATGGCTTCACCGCTCAAGCGCAAAACAAACCGATTCGTACGGTGAACGCCACGTTTGAGTTTACGCGGGTGGCGCGCCTGCTCCACGACCGTGATGCCCAGCGCAGTAAGCGACTGCTCAAGCTCAGCCGGCGCGTCACGACCGGGCAGATGCACACTTAGCCACTGGCGCGTGACGGCAATACGGTCTTTCATGCCGGAATAACCAATATCACGAGGCGTTACGCCGCAAAGCCGACTTAAGGTCTTGACGACATCTAACGTGGTTTGATTGCGCTTTTCAACTCGCAGCCACAGATGCTCCCCGTGCGCTTCGGGGGTAAAATCAAGCAGCTCATCAACCCAGAAGTCTTCCGGCTGGGCACGGTACTGGCCCGGTTTGGGCGCACCAAACTGAGCGTCTAAACAGCGCTGCCACGCTGGCACATTAAGCATTAAGCGCCTCAGCACGATTAAGTAGCACCACCGCCTCCGCGGCGATGCCTTCACCGCGCCCGGTGAAGCCTAACCGTTCGGTGGTGGTGGCTTTCACGTTGACTTGACCAAGCCCAACGTCTAGATCGGCGGCAATGACTTTCCGCATGGCCTCGATGTGTGGCGCCATTTTGGGCGCTTGGGCCATCAGCGTGGCGTCGATATTGACGACCCCATAGCCTTGTTCCTGAACAAGCATGACCACGTGGCGTAGCAGTTCGCGGCTATCAGCGCCCGCCCATGCCGGGTCAGTGTCCGGAAAGTGGCGGCCAATATCGCCCAGCGCGCAGGCGCCCAGCAGTGCATCGCTAATGGCATGAAGCAGCACATCGCCATCGGAGTGGGCCACAAAACCGTGCTCAAACGGCAGCTTAACGCCGCCGATCATTAAATGATCGCCGGGGCCGAAACGGTGTACATCGAATCCGTGGCCGATACGCATTATAAGCTCCTAGTGATTAAAGCCTGCCTGGCGTGTTAGCGGCTTGTGCCGCCATAATCGCGGCTGCCAGCGCCAAGTCATCCGGGTGGGTAATTTTCAGGTTGTCGCGCCGCCCAGTTACCAATTGTGGGCACTCGCCCAAGGCTTCAACCGCCGAGGCCTCATCGGTCACCAGCGTTTGCTGCTGGCGAGCGGTTTCCAGCGCTCGCCGCAGCAGCGCATAGCGAAAACAGGGGGTTAGTGCGTGCCACAACCCCTCCCGGGGTTCAGTGCGCGCTTTGGCACTGGTCATCGGCGCGTTTCATGGTATCGGCTACCGGCATCGCCAGAAGAGCACCGGCGGAGTGGGTCGCCGCGGCTTGATAAAGCGCCAGAAGATCGTTCACGGTAATACAGGGACGAGCCACATCATGCACTAACACCACATCGTCATCGTCGGCCGTCATCGCGTGCAGAGCATTTAATACGCTGTCCATTCGCTCGCTGCCGCCCACCACCCGCTGCCAGTCAGTAAAAGGCACCCAGTGAGGTGAAAACCAGCGGTCATCGGCATCCAGGCAGAGCACCAGGCGAGCGCTAGGAAAAGCATGATGAAGACGCGCCAAGGTATGCGCAAGCACCGGCTGCTCATCGGCCAAGGTCAAATACTGTTTGGGTTTATCGGCCCCCATACGGCGGCCTTGACCCGCCGCAGGAACAATTAACCAGATTTGACTCACTGCGGCGGCTCCTGGGGAGCAACCAGACCTGCATTAATACCGATCAGCTCATTTTCAATCGCCACTCCCGGCACCCAGAAAAACTGCTCGTCGGTGCGCACCATGCCCATATCACTGCGGGCACGCTCCTCAATCGCGTCTAAACCGGTTTTAAATCCGTCACCTCTGCCGCCAGCCGCGCATTGCGCTCGCGCATGGGCACATTGGCCGCCTCTTGCACTGCGACCCGCTGCTCCACTTGCTGCAAATCGCGCCAGCCGCCGTTGCCTAGCCACAGCTCGTATTGCAGCAGCGCGAAGACAGCAAGCAATGTCAACACTAGCCATTTACGCATTACTGCTCTCCGATAACCTATCTATTACAGCCTAACGTTTGCTTACGCTCGATTAAGCTGCAGGTAAAAATCACGTTTTAAAACAGCAGTTGTATCAAACAGACGCGCTGATTGGCGCGCATTATGCCATCAAGGCGCAACACCAGCGAGCCGTGCCTCGTTTAAATGGCAGCTTAAATGACTACTTAAAGGGCAGCGCTTGCTGGGCCGCCTCACGGTAGGCGCTGACATGCTGGCCCTCTTGATGGCAAAACTGGGCGACACCCGCGGCAAGCCCAGGGTGACTAATATAGTGCAGCGAGCGCACGCGCTGGGGTGCAAAACCGCGTACCAGCTTATGCTCGCCCTGGGTACCGGGATCAAACAGCGTTAAGCCACGCTGTAAACAGTAGTCGATCCCCTGGTAATAGCAGGCCTCAAAATGCAGGCAATCAGCGACCACTTCGCTTCCCCAGTAGCGCCCATAGAGCGTGCTGCTGCCACGAAAATAGAGCGCTGCCGCCACCGGGCGCCCTTCAATGTATGCCTGTACCAGTACCAGCGCCTCCGGCATGGTTTGGCGCAGGCGCTCAAAAAAATCATGGTTTAAATAAGGGGGCGGCCACGTTCATGATAGGTGATCGCATAGCAGCGATAGAAGTGCGCCATATCCGCTGAGGTGATCGCCTCGCCCTCCAAACGCGCTACCTGTAAGCCTTGCTCGGCGACCAAACGCCGCTCGCGCTTGATCATTTTGCGCCGTTTCGAGGTCAGGCTGGCTAGAAAGCCCTCAAAGTCACCGAAGCCGCGATCCCGCCACTGAAACTGTACACCTTCGCGGCTGATCAACTCAGGGCACTGTGCCTGCCAGGCGGCGACATCTGCCTCGTTGGCAAACAGCAGGTGCCAGCTTGATAGATCAAGGCGTTCGCACTGCTCCCGCCACGCGCTGGCCAGCAGTGCACGGACGGCTCTGGCGTCGGCGTGCCTGGCAATTAACGTGCGCGCCCCTGGCACCGGCGTGAACGGCACCGCGCTGAGGGCTTTTGGGTAGTAGCGGCCCCGGCGCGCTCCAGCGCTTCCGCCCAGCCCCAATCAAACACATACTCACCGTAGGAGTGATGCTTGCAATACATGGGCAGCGCCGCGACCAGCTGTTCGTCTTGCCATACACTCAGATGGCACGGCTCCCAGCCCGTAGCCTCGCTGACAGATCCACTGGCCTCCAGGGCGTGTAAAAACGCGTGACGCAAAAATGGCTGATCGTCATCTACCAGTGAATCCCACTGGCTTGCCGTAATGGCCTCAATGGTGGGTAGAATAGTGATCGACAGTGGGGGTAACGGCATAGCACCTTCCCGGGCGTATAGAGGCTAAAAGACCACTTTACACTAACTGTTTATAGAAACCGTTTACACTCATCATCTATACCCACTGGCCAGATCAACGGGCTAAATCAAAGAGCTAATTCAAAGAGCTAATTCAAGGGCTCTGCCAACGAAGCCAACGAAAGCAGATGCGGCGATTGAACTGCCGTACTTAACGTTAATGCCACGCCGGGAACGGCACATAAGGAGAGGCCATGACGCGCGATCTAACGGGTGACTTTCAAACGCAGCGCCAAGCGGCTGATCAAATGCCCTACCCGACGCTAACGGTGCGTCGTGACCGATTGGCCCGTCTAGCGCGTATGACCAAGCATCACCAGCTTGAGATTATCCGTGCGATTCAGACGGATTTTGGCCAGCGCAGCGATGTGGAAATACGCATGGCTGAAATCAGCGCAGTGCTGCATGCTATCCGCCACACCCGACTGCATCTATGGCATTGGATGCGCCCTTGGTCGGTCAGTATGCCGTGGCGGTTAATGCCTGCCCGGGCACGCATTGCGCCACAGCCGCTGGTGTTGTGGGGGTGATATCACCCTGGAATTACCCCTGGAGCCTGGCGCTAATGCCGATAGTGGATGCGTTTGCAGCAGGCAATGTGGTGATGCTCAAACCCAGCGAGCATTCCCCCGCCACCAGCGCCCTACTGCAACGGCTGGTGCCCCAATACTTCACCCCTGAAGAGTTCAAGGTCGTTGAAGGCGATGTAGAGGTGGCGCGTCGTTTTAGCGGCTTACCGTTCGATCACCTGGTGTTTACCGGCTCTAGCGCGGTAGGTCGGCAAGTGGCCCAAGCAGCCGCGGCGAATTTGACCCCAACAACGCTGGAGCTGGGAGGCAAGTCCCCCGTGATCGTGGCAGGCGATGCGGATATCGATAAGGCGGCAGCGGATATTATTTTTGGTAAGGGCATGAACGCTGGGCAAACCTGTATCGCTCCCGACTACGTGCTGGTTGAGAGCCGACATATTAGTGCTGTGGTCAAAGCGTTGAGCGAGGCTATTCAACGTCAGCGCCCCGATGATCATGCGGCCACCCACGCGATTAACGCGGCCCACCAGCAGCGGCTCGATGCCATGCTGCAAGAAGCCCATGATCACGGCTGCAGAATCATCGATCACGGCCCTCATGCCCCTGCGCTGGTTATCGACCCCACCAGGGGCTCCAGGTGATGCGCGAAGAAATTTTTGGCCGCTGTTTACCGGTGATTGGCGTGAGCGACATGTCAGCGGCAATACGCTATGTCAATGCCCGCCCCACCCGTTAGCGCTGTATGCCTTCACACATGATAAGGGCTTAAAGCAGCAGTTGCTGCAAACGACACGTTCCGGCGCACTGGTGTTTAATGCCACCCTGCTCCATCACGCTGTGCCCTCGTTACCTTTTGGCGGCGTCGGCGAGAGTGGCATGGGGCGTACCATGGTCGTCACGGCTTTGAACGTTTTAGCCATTTGCGTGGCGTCTTCTATCAAGCTAAACGCTCGGCTAGCCGCATGCTGTATCCACCTTACCGACGCTGGCTAATAAAACTTATAGGTCTTGGCTAAAGCTTGTGGGTTAATGTCCGATATGTAATTACCTATTAGTCTAACGCCCTTATAGAAGGTTTTATTAACCCTCAGCTTTGGAACGGCCATGCACGCCCCAGACACTCCTCATAACGAAACAGAGCGCCTGGCGGTTTTGCATGCTCTAGAGGTACTCGATACGCCTCACGACTCGGCTTTTGAGCGTTTGACGCAACTGGCACGCGACCTGTTCGGCGTGCCCATTGCATTAGTGTCGTTGATCGATAAAGAGCGCCAGTGGTTCAAATCACACCAGGGGCTTGAGGTGTGCGAAACCCATCGAACCGTTTCATTCTGCGCCCATGCCATCGCCCATGACGCTCCGCTGGTGATTGAAGACACCCATAAGGACGAGCGCTTTGCTGACAACCCGCTGGTCACCGACGCGCCGCGCATCCGCTTTTACGCAGGGTTCCCACTTCGGCCACTGGAAGGCATGGCCATCGGCTCCCTGTGCATTATTGATCACCAGCCGCGTCAGTTCAGCGAGCGTGAATTAAAGCTACTCGGCGGTTTAGCGGGCCAGGTTGAAGAGCTACTTCGCCAACACAAGCTGCAGCTGGAGCTAGCCCAAACCGCTCGTCGTTTGAGAAAAGAGAAGAAGCTGCTTAAAGTGCTTCACCAAGGCATTACGGACTACCAAGCGCTGATGTCGGGAAAACGGCTGTGGGTATTTCTAATGGAGGCACTGCGCGAACTGACCGATAGCGACTACGCCCTGATTGGCGAAGTACTGCCCACCAACACCACCAATGCCCTTAAAATCCACGCCATTACTGATTTGTCATGGAGTGAAGAGTCTCGCCTCCTAATGGAGCAGTTGCGTAGCGGCGACATGACCATCACGAACCCCCACTCGCTAGTGGGCCGGGTGTTTGCGTTCGGTGAAGTGATTATGACCGACGATGTGTATGGTCACGCCCAACGCGGCGGCTTTCCTCCCGGGCATCCGCCCCTGCATAATTACCTCGGTGTGCCCATCTTCAGCGGCGAACAGTTAGTCGGTATGTACGCCATTGCCAACAGTAAACAACCGCTTAACCAAGCGTTGCTGGATTGGCTACAGCCGTTTACCGACACCTGCTCGCTATTGGTCAACCTTTACAGACAAATGGCCGAGCGCGAACAGGTCATGCGTGATCTGGCGGCGGCCCGCGACCAGGCGGAAACTGCTAGCCGGGCGAAAAGCGAGTTCCTGTCGTCAATGAGCCACGAACTACGCACCCCGCTCAACGCCATTATCGGTTTCTCACAGATTTTGGCCAATAGCCGCCGCGAACCGCTGGGCGACAAACAGCATCGCCAGGTCTCCCAAATCGAGCGGAGTGGCCAGCATCTGCTTAGCCTGATTAACGAAGTGCTGGATTTGGCCAAGATCGAAGCGGGTCATATGACGCTCTCCATCGAGCCGATTATTCTCGCCAACGTGTTTAACGACGCCTGCTCTACCTTGGAAGACTGCGCCGAGGCAGCAGGCATCCATTTTCGCTATACATCGCCCAATGATCGTTGGCAGGTCAACGCCGACTACACCCGCACCAAACAAATACTTTTGAACCTGCTCTCCAATGCGATCAAGTACAACAGCACCAACGGCTCAATCGATATAGCCGTGGCCCACTTGGTTGACCATGTGCGCATCAGCGTGACCGACACCGGCCCCGGCATTGCCCCTGAACGCCAGCACGAGCTATTCGAACCCTTTAATCGCCTTGATGCAGAAGGTGGCAGCATCGAAGGCTCCGGTATTGGCCTGGCGATTACCCGGGAGCTGGTCGAGCGTATGAACGGCGAGATGGGGTAGACAGTCAGCCCGGCCAGGGCGCGACCTTTGGTTTACCTTACCCACTGCTAACGCAGATGCTACCGCCGACGCGCCTCCTGCGACTCAGCCGGTTCATGCTCAGCCTAGCGATGCTTTTACGCTGCTCTATATTGAGGACAACCCCGCCAATCAGCGGCTGATGGAAGATATCATTGAAGAGATGGGCGAGATAACGCTGCAGATTGCGCCCAGTGCCGAAATTGGCCTGGAAATAATGCGCCACTGCTCGCCCGCCCTAGTACTCATGGATGTCCACCTACCGGGCATGAACGGCTATCAGACATTGGAAGCGATGCGCCGTGACCCACAGCTGCAAGCCTTGCCGGTGGTGGCCCTATCGGCCAACGCTCTGCCGGGCGACATCAAGCGCGGTTTAGAAGCAGGCTTTAACGGCTACCTCACCAAACCGCTGGAACTTGATAAACTAGAAGCCACCATTGCCCAGTTCATTCAGACTGCGTCAGGGAAGGAACCATGAGCCTTACTGAAAAACATCTGTTAATAGTGGATGACAGCACGGTTAACATCGAGCTCATGTTTGATCTTCTTGACGAGTATGGGTTTGAAAACATCCACGGGATCAATGACCCCCGTGAGGTGCTTCGCCACTGCCAGCAGCAGTTGCCGGATCTACTGCTGCTGGATATCCGTATGCCGCACCTAGACGGCTACGCAGTGATTGAAGAGCTCAGTGCACATTTTGCCGAGCAGATGCCGCCGATTATCGTGCTGACGGCACAAATTGATGACGTGACCCGCCATCGGGCCCTGAGTATGGGCGTACGCGACTTCATCACCAAACCATTCAAGCAAGATGAAGTATTGCAACGCATACGCAATACCTTAAACATTGAACACCGCTACCAGGTGCGTGATAAGCAGGCCGACACCCTCGAACAGATGGTCGCCAAACGCACCCAAGAGTTAGATCGCCAGTCACGCACCGACCCTATTACCCAGTTGCCTAACCGGCGTGGATTAGATCAGGCGTTGCGTAAGGCGGCCCTTAAAGCTTCCGGCACGGGGCTACTGTTTATCGCGATTGATAAACTCGATGATGTGGTGCGGCTGCACGGCTACCGGGTTGCCGATCAACTACTGTGTACGGTTAGCCAACGGCTGCGCCAACAGCTCGACGCTGACTGCCTGCTCGGGATATGGGGAGGAAGCGAGCTGCTGGTCATTACCCTACGGCAAACCCCACCCAACTGCTGCAACTGGCCGAGCAACTGCTCGAGTGTTTCGACCATGATCAGGCGCTGGAGGAGTTTCTGCTTCCCTCAGTGCCCGTATCGGCATTAGCGCCGAAGCAGGCGACTTTGACACAGAACGCTTGGTACATATGGCGGCTTTAGCACTGCCACCTCTGGAGTCGCTCAAGGTTCAGTACTACACACCGGCGCTTGAGACCCAGCAGCGGCATCGGCTGCATATTCAGCAGGCGATCCGCGGCGCCACCGAGCGTGGCGAGATGTCGCTCGCCTTTCAACCCAAACTATCGCTGGCTGACCACAAGATTCTCGGCGCGGAAGCGCTGCTCCGTTGGCAGCACCCGGAGTTCGGCCTCATCTCTCCAGGTGAATTTATTCCGCTGGCAGAGGCCAGCGGTGATATTCTCTGCATAGGCGACTGGGTGCTGGATGAAGCCATGCGCTATATCAGCACCTGGCGGGCACAAGGGCTGCTCAATGACGATTTTCATATTGCGGTGAATGTGGCCGCGCGTCAGTTAAGCCGCAAAGACTTTGCCCAACAGCTGCTTGCTCGCCTTGAACAGTGGCAAATTCCCGAGCGCTTCCTGGCCCTGGAAGTCACCGAGTCGGGGCTGATGAGCGATATGAATCACGCTCGTCAGCAGCTTGCCCAATTGGCTGCAATGAATATCGCCGTGGCCATCGACGATTTTGGCACCGGCCAATCGTCGTTGGCGTATATTAAAACGCTGCCCTTCTCGACGCTTAAGATAGATCGTGCCTTTGTGATGGACTTGGAAACCAGCGCGATTGACCGTCAACTGGCGCATACCATTACTCAGCTTGCTCATAGTGTGGGCTGCGATGTAGTAGCAGAAGGCATCGAAAACTCAGCCCAGGCAGCCTATTTAAGCTCTATCGGCTGTGAAGCCGCGCAAGGCTACTTCTATGCTCGTCCGCTGCCTGCCGAAGCATTTGTGGCCTGGTGCAGCGAATGGAAGCCACTTTGTTCCACCCCCATACGGAGACCGTTAATGGCTCATGACTTACTTGACCGCTTACGCGAACGTTTAGAAGAACTCAACCGCTCAGAGCGTAAAGTCGCCAATGTAATTCTTGAAGACCCAACGGTTGCCACCAGTCTCAGCATTGCTAGCCTGGCTCAGGCGGCAAGCGTCAGCGAACCTACGGTTAATCGTTTCTGCCGCAACTTTGGCGCCAAAGGCTACCCTGATTTCAAGATCAAACTGGCCCAGAGCTTAGCCGGTGGTACGCCCTACGTGACCCGCGCAGTAGAGCCCGGTGACACTGCCACCCAGTACACCCACAAAATTTTTGGCGCCACCATCGCCGCCCTCGATCAAGCCCAGCGCGAAATCGATATGAGCGCCGTCGAGCGCATGGTCGACTACCTCACCCAGGCCAAGCAGATCCACATTTTTGGCTTGTGCCTCCGGCGCGGTGGCCCAGGATGCCCAGCACAAGTTCTTCCGCTTCAACCTGCCGGTGATGGCCTACATCGATGTGCTGATGCAGCGCATGGTCGCCGCTGCTTGTCACACGGGGATGTGGTAGTGATCATCTCCTACACCGGGCGCACCCGTGAGCTGGTGGATATCGCCCGTCTGGCACGGGAAGCCGGCGCAGTGGTACTCGGTATCACCGCGCCCAACTCGCCGGTAGCCAACGAGTGCACCGCCACCCTGGACGTCGCCACCCCGAAGACACCGACCACTACATGCCGATGACCTCGCGGGTCATTCAGTTAACGCTGATTGATGCGCTGGCTACCGGGGTGACCTTGAGGCGCGGTGAAGACTTCTTACCCCACCTCAAGAAAATCAAAGATAGCCTGCGCGATACCCGCTTTCCGGTGGAAAAGCCTGGGAAGTGAACATGTTTGGATAGCTAATGGGAAGGTGACGAGGGCAGGTTTCCGCGAGGGCGCTGTGAACCCATCCATGGGCGCTACTTTTGCCATCTGACCGCCATGAATGGCGGGAATGCCGGAATTGTTGGGAACATTTTCCGCCCCTGGCAAAGACCCTCGCTTCAACCTGCCCTCGTCCCCTAGAGATATGGCAATACACTTTTGAGCGCTAAAGGATCAGCCGTTAGTGGCTCACCGCGGCAGTAACAGTAATTTCCACTTTGAGTTCATCGGCGGGCATGGGCGCGCAGACGCAGGTGCGCGCCGGTGCGTAGCCTGCGGGTACCCAGGCATCCCACACCTCGTTCATGGCGGCAAAGTCGCCACCCTCTTTCAGGTAAATCGTTGCGCTTAACAACTGCTCACGGCTTGAACCAATCTCTTTCAGTAGCGCGTCCACCCGCGCCAGCATACTTTCCGTTTGGGCGGTGATATCGCCCTCGCGAGCCTCCGGGCCAGCCACTTGGCCGCACAGATAGGCCACGCCCTGGTGAATCACCGCACGGCTCATGCGCGCTTTTGTATCGTGACGTTGGATGGTCATAGTGCAAACTCCTAACAGGTTGAGAAAAGCAGTCTAAACCGCCTGGCTTGCCCTTGACCATGCCTTCTTTATTAAAGCCGATCAGTCGGCACCGGGCGGTGTTCAAAGACCCGCCGGAGCACAAAACTGGTGTGTGCGCCGGTCACCCCTCGATGCGGTTAATCACATGCAGCAGTAGGTGCTGGTAGTCGTCCATGTCACGTACCAGGATTTTAAGCTGAAAATCCGCCGCCTGACCGGTAATGATCAGGCACTCGATAACGTTGGGTATCTCACGAATATGACGCTCAAAATTATCGAAGCGCTCCGGCGTATGCTGATCCATGGAAATATGCAGCAGCGCCATTAACTGATAGCCCAGTTGGCGCGAATCTACCTCCGCACGGTAGCGCACTATTAGGCCGTGCTCCTCCAGGGCCCGCACCCGGCGCAAGCAGGGCGAAGGCGAAAGCCCGATGCGATCAGCCAACTCCTGATTACTGATGCGCCCCTCCTGCTGGACAATATCCAGAATATGGCGATCAAAACGATCCAACACTAGTGGCGACACCGACATAAAAGGCAGCTCCTGCCAAAAATAAAATATTAAAGAAACTTTCTGCCAATTATCATCTAACATCCCCTATCTTCGCAAGAACCTAGCGCTGCAAACCCTTTACACTATACGAGTTGCCAAAAGCAGCGAATCACTCAGCACGGCCGCCACAAGCAGCCGCTATCCATAAAACGGTTATTTTCTACTTCAGGAAGTTCACTATGTCTGCTTTCGATCATCGCAAATATCGTCCTGCGCCCCGCGTGCCTGCCTTCAATCGCCAGTGGCCGGATCGTGATCTGGATCACGCCCCGATCTGGGTGAGCGAAGACCTACGCGACGGCAATCAGGCGCTGCTTGAGCCGATGACCGTTGAGCAGAAGCAGCGCTTCTGGCAGCAGATCGTTAAAGTGGGCATTAAAGAAGTCATGGTGGGTTTCCTTCGGCCAGCCAGCCCGATTACGACTTCGTGCGCTGGCTGATCGAAGAGGATCAGATTCCCGAGGATGTCACCATTGCGGTACTGGTGCAGTGCCGCGAACATTTGATCGAAAAGACCTTTGCTTCACTGGTCGGCGCCAAGCGCGCCATTGTTCACCTGTATAACTCTACCTCGACCATTCAGCGCGAGCGGGTGTTTGAGATGGATCGTGCCGGGATTGTCGATATCGCGGTACAAGGGGCTACCTGGGTCAAAACCTATGCTGACCAATACCCCGATATCGAGTGGTGTTTCGAGTACACCCCGGAAAGTTTCTCCAGCACCGAGATCGATTTCTCGCTGGAGATCTGCGAAGCGGTGATGGATGTGTGGCAGCCGACGCCCGAGAACAAATGCATTCTCAACCTGCCCACCACGGTGGAAGTGGCCGGGCCGCACCATCACGCCGACCAGATTGAGTACTTCTGCCAGCATATCAGCCGTCGCGACAGCGTGATTATCTCGGTGCACACCCATAACGACCGCGGTGGCGCGGTGGCCTCTGCGGAGCTCGCCCTGTTAGCCGGCGCCGAGCGGGTGGAAGGCACCCTGCTGGGCAACGGCGAGCGTACCGGCAATATGGATATCGTCACCCTGGCCATGAACCTCTACAGCCAGGGCATCGATCCGCAGTTGGATCTCTCCAACCCGGATGAAATTATTCAAGTGGTCAACGAGTGCACCGGTATCGCCATGCACCCACGCCACCCCTGGGTGGGCGAGATGGTCTATACCGCTTTCTCGGGCAGCCACCAGGACGCGATTCGTAAATCCCTCAAGCACCAACAGCCCGACGAGCCGTGGCAGGTCGCTTATCTGCCTATCGACCCTCACGATATCGGCCGCGATTATCAAGCGGTGATTCGGGTCAATAGCCAGTCCGGCAAGGGTGGCATGGCCTTTCTGCTGGAGCGGGATTACGGCATTAGCCTGCCGCGCTGGATGATGCTGGCCTTGGCGCCCTTCGTTCAGCAAGAGAGCGAACGGCGCGCTAGCGAACTCTCCAGCGAAATGATTCGTCAGGTGATGTTCGACAATTTCACCCAGGAAGCACCGCTATCCCTAGTGGATTACCAGCTCTCCAAAGGGCAGCAGGAGGGCATTGAGGTCACGCTGCAACAGGGTGATGAAACCCTGCGCCTCTCTGGCAAGGGCAACGGCGCAATGTCGGCGTTTACCGATGCCTGGCAGCGCCACTCCGGCAGCAGTGTGGGAATTATCGATTACAGCGAGCACTCACTGGGCGCCAGCAGCGAAGCCAATGCCATCGCCTTTGTGCAGCTCAATATCGATGGTCAGCGACTCTGTGCGGTAGCCGAGGACAGCGATACCGTAAGTGCATCGCTCAAGGCGCTGCTGTCGGGTATCAATCTCACGGCTAAGAAAACCGGTCAAGAAACTCAATCCCAAGCTGCTGCACTGGCACTCTAACGAACGCTATAACGTCCCCATGCTTAGTGGCGCCGCGTCGCTAAGCATGGGGTGAAATGGCGGCATTCACCATCAGCGCAGAATCAGCACCGGCAGTTGGGCTTTACGCAACATCGTGGTGGTAGTACTGCCGACCAGCAGGTGACGAATCCGCGAGTGGCCGTAGGCCCCATCACCAACATGTCGATATCATTCTCTTGCTTATAGGTACGCAGCGTCTCTTCCACCTCGCCCGCGCGTATCGCCCCTTCGGCGGTGTGCCCGGCCTCGCGTAAGGTTTCCAGCGCCCAGTTCAGCTGCGAGCGGTTTTCAGCAGTTTCCGCACCGACAATTACCACGTGGCAAGTGGCGCCCTCAAACAGGGGCTTTTGGCCAGCATTTCAACGCCTTTACGCGCAGTGTTACTGCCGTCGAACGCCATCATCACATTATGCGGCTGAGTAAACTGTTTCGGCACCATAAGAATCGGCCGGTGCATTTCCCGTACCACGCGCTCAAGGTTGGAGCCTAAATGACCGCTGGCCTGGTGCGCCGTCTCACCCCGTTTGCCCACTACCAAAAGCCTTACGTCTTTTCGTGTTCGACCAGGGTTTCCACCAGGGTGCCATTGCGCTGCAAGCACTGGGGTCGGCAATACCGGCGTTGGCCGCGCGCTCCTTGGCGGCATCTAACAGCAGGCGACCCCGTTCACGGGAGACTTTGGCGTGCTGCTCTTCAATGCCTGACAGCTTTTCCAGCAGGTGCTCTCTAGTACCTAGTCCCAGGTTACCAGTTAAATCCGGTTCGGCTACCTGGGCGTGGTTATCCACAGTATGAATAAAACTAAGCGGCGTATTCAGTGCTTTGGCAGCCCATACTGCGTAATCACACACACCTTCTGAAAACTGAGAACTATCGATAGCTGCCAACACGCGATCTGACATGGGGTACTTCTCCTTGAGCGGGTGCACCAACATTATTGTTATTCTCTTCCTTTTCTACACGAACTCATTGACCCGGGACACTCTAAAACGTTCTGACGTGCTTCGGACGCTATAAAACGCACATGCTAAACTTAGCGGCCTATTGAAGTTGGCGACTCGGAGGAGAGCATGGGGTATGGTCTAACGGGCGTGCTGTTAGTCGCGCTTGGCGGTGCGCTAGGTGGCATGGGGCGGTTCGCAATCTCCAATCTCATGGCCCGCCATTTTGGCAAGGCCTTCCCTGGGGCACTCTGGCCGTTAACGCCAGCGGCGCCTTTTTGCCGGGTGGCTGCTTGGCAGTCAAGGGTTAGCCAGCCTTCCCTCGCCTGTATGGCTCTTCACCGTGGCAGGCCTGCTGGGCGGCTACACCACCGTTTCCTCTTTAGCTTACAAACCCTTGAGCTGTGGCAGGGCGGTCAGGCACTGCGTGCCGCTCTTAACGTGGGCGCCACACTGCTATTGGGCCTGGCGATGGTTGCGCTGGGGTGGATGGTAGCGGGGGCTCGCTATGAGTGCCTGGAAAGCCTATCTAGCCGTAGGGCTGGGCAGCGGGCTGGGCAGCGTGCTGCGCTATGGCGTTTCACTGCTCTCCCAGGCGGCCTTGGGGGCTATTTTCCTGGGGAACGCTCATCGTCAACGTGCTGGGCTCCTGTTTGATTGGCTGGCTGGCGGCCACTATCTCGCGCTTTCCTCACGGTCAATTGGCGCCGTTACAACCATTACTGGTCGCTGGCTTTTGCGGCGGTTTTACCACCTTTTCACTGTTTAGCTTAGAGACATGGCATTTGGTGCAGATAGGCCGACCAGGGATAGCGCTGGTTTATATAGTGGTTAGCCTGCCCCTTTGGCTGGGCGCCGCCGTGGTGGGTGAGCGTATGGCGCTTAATCGTTAACAATCCGTTTTAATAGCATACGTCGACCAAAGGGTTAGCCAGATGCACGATCACATGGAGAAGCATCAGTCTTGGCTCTACCTGCTATTCATTGGTGTGGGGTTAACGCTAGGCGTCGAGGCGCCGTTCGTTGCTGAGCAGCTCGAAGGGCTACTTTGGCCCCTGCTCGGCCTACTGCTCTACGCCACCTTTACCCAAATCCCCTACTGCGCGTTGCCAGTAGCTTTAAAGACACGCGCTTTATGGCTGCACTGATGGTCGGTAACTTTATCGCCATTCCGGCCTTTTAGCCGTTACCGTTGTTTGGCTACCACTCTCCCCGCCGTGCTGGCAGGGGTTCTGCTTGTCCTGTTAGTGCCCTGCACCGATTGGTTTATCACCTTCACCCATTTAGGCAAGGGGGATAGCGCTCAGGCGGTTGCCGCCACCCCGCTCCTGCTGCTGGTGCAGATGATCGCGCTGCCGGTTTATTTGTGGCTGTTCTTGGGCAGTGAGTGGTTTGGGCTGACCCTCTCCCGCGAGCTGCTAAGCGCTTTTGCTGGGCTTATTCTTACCCCATTAGCGCTCGCCTGGCTGACCGAGTACGCCGCCCAGCGCCACAAAGCGGTTAAGCGAAGCGTACATTACCTGGGATTACTCCCAGTCCCCTTGCTGGCTTTGGTGGTGTT
This sequence comes from Vreelandella olivaria, assembly GCA_004295565.1. Lineage (GTDB taxonomy): Bacteria > Pseudomonadota > Gammaproteobacteria > Pseudomonadales > Halomonadaceae > Vreelandella > Vreelandella olivaria. Next base: position 3,531,197 of record AP019416.1, read on the forward strand.
TATGATTGCCGCTTCCCAGGTCAATACCGTATTCGGCCTTAGCCAAGTGCTGGTGCAGGTGGTGTTTATTTTTATTGGTTTTTTACTCTTTGCGGCTTTTATTGGGTAAGGGGCTTGGCAAGCTGTTTAAACTACCCATCGCCAGCACGAGAACGCTAGCGTTCAGCTTTGGCACGCGTAACTCTTTTTGTGATGCTGCCCATTGCCCTGACGCTACCTAGCGCCTGGCAGGCAGCCATCGTGGTGGTGGTGTTTCAATCACTGGTAGAGCTATTGGGTATGGTGGCGTTCTTACGCTGGGTACCTAGCAAGCTAATACCAGAGCCACCAGAGCAAACACTTAACTAACCCGGGTGTACCCTCCCAGCACCCCTGTTTACTCATCACCAGTTGCCAAAGATGGATTTCCCTGGCCCGAAAGGCACCGGCACAGCTCAGCAAGTAGTAGCGCCACATGCGATAAAAACGCTCGCCATACTGGCTTGCAAATGTGGGCCAGTGCCTCTCAAAGTTGTTGTGCCATGCCATCAGGGTACGGTCGTAATCGGCCCCAAAATTATGCAGATCCTCGATTACAAACAGCGCTTCAGCGGCATCCATGATTTGCCCCAAGGCGGGTAGCTCGCCGTTGGGGAAGATATACTATCAATCCAGGGGTCAGTCACCGTGTTGGCTATGTTTTGCCGATGGTATGCAGCAAAAACAGCCCGTCATCTTTCAAACAGCGGTTAGCGACATTCATATACTCGCGGTAGTTTTTATGGCCCACATGTTCAAACATACCGATGCTCACAATGCGGTCAAACTGCTCGCTTTCATTACGGTAATCCTGCAAACGAAACGCTACCGGCAGCCCTTTTTGATCAGCCGCTGTCCAAACTCCGCTTGCTCTTTGGAGATCGTCAGGCCCACGCACTCCACCCCATAATGCTCAGCCGCATAGGCCATAAAACTGCCCCAGCCGCAGCCAATATCCAGCACCCGCATACCAGGCTTTAATTGCAGTTTACGACAGACCAGATCGAGTTTGGCCTCCTGGGCCTCGTCCAGGTTTTGGGCGGTTTTCCAGTAGCCGCAGGTATAGGTCATGCGCTGATCGAGCATCGCCGCATAGAAATCATTGCCTAGATCGTAGTGCTTTTGGCCCACCTCCCAGGCGCGCTTGGCTGTTTGACGATTCAGCAGGCGTGAGCGCAGCGAGTGATAAGCGAGTTGGTGGGTTTGATGCGCTGCCCTAACCGGGCACGCATTAAGCGGTAAAACAGTTCATCCAGCCGCTCTGCGTCCCACTCCCCCTTCATATAGCTTTCGCCAAGCCCCAGATTGCCTCGCGAAAGGGCGCTATCGATAACGCCGGGTGCCTTCAACTGAATATCCCAAGGGCGATGACCATCAAGCCTGATATCGGCTTGGGCGAGTAATTCGGCGACAAAACGGTGGAGGGGGAGGCTTCATCGAAGCCAATAGGCGACTTTTCCAACATGGGCATGTTCACAGAAGGCTCCTCTCGCTATTCCAGTGGGTGAATAGGTCACAACCTGTCTATCAGCATAGAACCGCATTGCAATATTAGCATCATTTGATGAATGATTTTTTAACCATTAAAGACCATAAAAGCCGGCGCTCTCAAGAAATGAGGGCCGGCTGCAGGAAATAAATCGCAACGTGAGCTAACGGTGATGCGCTACCGCTTGGTTGAGCGTTAACGCAGAATCAACACCGGTATGCGGCTACCACGAAGCATGGCCGTCGTTGTACTCCCCACTAATAGGCGGCGAATACGCGAGTGCCCATAGGCGCCCATCACCAGCAGGTCGATGGCATGCTCTTTTCGTAGGCTTGCAGGGCTTCGTCTACCTCGCCAGCACGAATGGCGCCTTCGGCTTTATGACCGCCGTCACGCACGGTGTTTAACGCCCACTCAAGCTCAGAGCGGCGCTCAGCCGTTTCCGCCCCACGATCAGCACATGGCACTCGGTGCCAGCAAAGAGCGGTGACCGGGCCAGCATCTCGACCCCTTTACGGGCGGTTTTGCTGCCGTCAAAGGCCATTAAGATCTTTTCAGGGCGCTTGAAGGTCTTCGGCACCATCAGGATGGGGCGGTGAAGTTCGCGTACCACCCGCTCAAGGTTGGAGCCGAGATGACCACTGGCCTGATGAGCGGTTTCACCGCGCTTACCCACCACCAGCAGCCGCATATTTTTTCAAGCTCTACTAGCGTTTCGACCAGAGTACCGTTGAGCTGGCGGGTAATGGGGTCGCTTACCCCCTCTTCCAAAGCTCGCGCTTTGGCCGCTTCCAGCATCAGCTTACCCTGCTCACGATTCACCTTAGCGCGCTGCTCGTCGAGCTCGGAAAGCTCTTTCATCAGCCGTTCGCGGGCACCGAAACGCAGGTTGCCGGAAAGGTTTTGCTCTTCGGGCACCTCGGAGTGATTATCGACCACATGCACAAAGGTTAACGGTGCATTCATAGCCAAGCTTGCCCAGGCGGCGTAATCGCAAACGCCTTCAGAAAACTGGGAGCCGTCAATAGCGGCTAATACTTGATCTGTCATGTTGCGCTCCATGCGTTGGTTTAGTGGCCGCCCATCAGTTTTTCAACCGCTTCAGGGTCGTTGTGTACCGCATAGCGATCCACTACCGTCGCACTGGCCTCGCTCAAGCCCACAAGCTCGACCTCGGTACCTTCACGGCGGAATTTAATCACCACCCGATCCAGTGCCTGCACAGCAGTTACATCCCAAAAATGCGCACGAGAAAGATCAATCGTCACTTTCTCGATGCTTTCCTTAAGATCAAAAGCGGCCGTGAAACGCTCAGAAGAGGCGAAGAATACCTGGCCGACCACCTGATATTCACGCTCCTTGCCAGCTTCGATCTCTCTTGAACCGATGTAGAGAATGTTGCCGACTTTATTAGCAAAGAACAGCGCGGCCAGCAGCACACCGACAAACACACCAATCGCCAGATTGTGCGTACTGACCGTGACCGCCACGGTAGCCAACATGACGATATTGGTACTTAGCGGGTGTTTTTTCAGGTCTCGGATCGACTCCCAGCTAAAGGTGCCGATTGATACCATGATCATTACCGCCACCAGCGCCGCCATAGGAATCTGCGAGACCAAGTCGGATAAAACCACCAACATTAATAGCACCACGCCGGCAATCAGCGTCGATAACCGCGTACGGCCACCGGACTTAATGTTAATGACCGATTGGCCAATCATCGCACAGCCGGCCATGCCGCCCATCAGCCCCGCACCAATATTGGCAATTCCCTGTCCCTTGCATTCGCGGTTTTTATTACTCGGCGTATCGGTGAGATCATCGACAATGGTGGCAGTCATCATTGATTCAAGCAGGCCGACCACGGTTAGCATCATCGCGTAAGGTAGAATGATCCACAGCGTTTCCAGCGTCAGCGGCACGCTTGGCCACAGGAATACAGGCAGTGTATCAGGCAGTTCACCCATATCGCCGACGCTGCGGATATCCATACCGCTGATCATATAGACCGCGGTAAGCACCACAATACATACCAGCGGTGAGGGGATGGACTTACCGATGACAGGTAAATAGGGGAACAGATAGATAATGCCCAGTCCGGCCAATGTCATGACATAGACATGCCAAGTCACATCGGTCAACTCCGGTAGCTGTGCCATGAAAATCAAAATCGCCAGCGCGTTAACGAATCCCGTCACCACTGAGCGCGACACGAAGCGCATCAAATCGGCGAGCTTCAGGTAACCAGCAATAATCTGTAGCACGCCCGTCAGCAGTGTGGCGGCCAGCAAATACTCAAGCCCATGCTCTCTCACCAGCGTCACCATCAGTAACGCCATCGCCCCTGTCGCCGCCGAAATCATGCCGGGACGCCCCCCTGTGAACGCAATGATCACTGCGATACAGAATGAAGCGTAAAGGCCCACTTTAGGGTCAACGCCTGCAATGATTGAAAAGCAATCGCCTCGGGAATCAGTGCAAGGGCGACAACGATTCCCGAGAGCGTGTCGCCTTTAATGTTGGAAAACCACTCTTGCTTGGTATAGAGAGACATTCAGGAGTCCATGGCTGGAGGTTAAGATTTTATAAACTCTCGACGCAGCGCATCAGCACACAACAGTGTGCGGCGTCAGACCGATAAGTCAGTGTTGGAGCAAGCTAGGGTGCGGCTGACAATAGCATGCCGCTACGCCATGACATCGCCATTAACGAGGTCAGACATTTTCTTGAGAAGGGGGAAAACTTAGGGCGGAGTCATCAGCCCTGAACCAGGTAGTACCTGAGATAAACGTGAAAGGATCATTACCGTTATGCCTTGCTGTAAGAAGAACGCAAAGTTAAAGGTGGCACTGCCATAAACGACGGCATTCTATCAGCAATTAGCACTCTCTGCATCCGTGCTCCCCCCTTTGCAGGGTGCCCTCCAGACTCAATTTGGCGTACTATTGCGCTCGAATATGACGTCTTATCAAGTCTCAACTATTTATTACGTTGAAGCGGCAGACGCAACACACTTGTCGATCAAAGAGGAGCAGCAAATGAGCCAATCTATTGCAGTCATTAAGGGCGACGGCATCGGCCCCGAGATTATGGATGCCACGCTAAAAGTACTCGACGCGTTAGATTGCGGCTTAACCTACCAGCACATCGATGCCGGCTTAGGCGCCCTTGAAAAGCATGGCACGCTGATTCCCCAGGAATCACTGGACGCCATCGAAAAATACGGCATTGCGCTTAAGGGCCCGTTGACCACACCGATTGGCAAAGGCTTCTCCTCGATTAACGTACAGCTACGTCGTCACTTTGACCTTTATGCCAACGTGCGCCCGGCGATTAGCTTCCCCGGCACCCGCTCGCGCTACGACGACATCGATATGATCACGGTTCGGGAAAACACCGAAGGAGCGTACCTTTCCGACGGCCAGGAGATGATCGACGACGGCAACACCGGCATTTCGGTGATCAAAGTCACCCGCAAAGGCTCAGAACGCATCGTGCGCTACGCCTTTGAGCTGGCCAAAAGCAACGGCCGCAAGAAGATCACCGCGGTACATAAAGCCAATATCATCAAAACCAGCTCGGGTTTGTTCCTGGACGTGGCGCGGGAGATCGCCAAAGAGTACCCCGAGATCGAGTTCCAGGAGATGATCGTCGATAACGCCTGCATGCAGCTGGTAATGAACCCACATCAGTTTGATGTGGTGGTCACTACCAACCTGTTTGGCGATATTCTCTCTGATCTTTGCGCTGGCCTAGTCGGCGGCAGGTTTGGCCCCTGGGGCCAATATCGGCGAAAAAGCGGCGATCTTTGAGGCCGTACATGGCTCGGCGCCGGATATCGAAGGCAAAAACATCGCCAACCCCTGCGCCCTGCTGCTGGCCGCGGCCCAGATGCTTGACCACCTGGGCATGACGGAGAAAGGCACCGCCATCCGCCAGGGTATTCGTACCGTGCTGGAAACCCGCCGCGATATGGTCACCCCTGATATGGGCGGCACCGGCACCACCAACTCCTTCGCCCAGGCGCTGGTGGAGTATGTTCAGAGCCACTAACTGGCTCTTTCTGGCTGATCGCTTGCTAGGCTTTGTCTGAAAAGTCGGCGAGCGAAGGCCAGACAAGGCAAAAATCGGCGAAAAGACGGATCGGACTCGCGCGCGAGTTTACGTGTTGTAAATGAGTACTTTGATCGAACTCGCGCACGAGCCGATTTTTAACGCCGTATGGTCGAGCGCAGCCAGCTTTCAGACAGAGCCTAGGCTTTGTCATTAAAGCGGTAACGCAGTAAGTGCAGTGCATTGAGGGTGACCAGTACGGTCGCCCCGGTGTCTGCCATGACCGCGACCCACATCCCCGTAATCCCCAGCGCCGTAGAGACCAAAAACAGCGCTTTGAAACCCAGCGCCAGCGCCACGTTGGTTTTTACATTGCGCATGGTTGCTCGGGAAAGCGCAATCATTTCGGCAATCCCCTCCACGCGGTTCTTAAGCAGTGCTGCGTCGGCGGTTTCAAGCGCCACATCGGTACCGCTACCCATGGCGATACCCACTTCTGCTGCCGCAAGCGCCGGTGCATCGTTGATACCATCGCCTACTTTGCCTATGGGGCCCAGCCCTGCTGCCTGCCATTGGCTCACGCGCAGGGCCTTGTCTTCGGGCATTAGTTCGCCCTCTGCTTCGATACCCAGCTGCTTACCAATAGCCGCCACGGTGCGGGCATTGTCTCCGCTGAGCATCACGGCCTGTACGCCCAGGCGCTCTAGCGCTTGAAGCCCCTTGCGAGAATCTTCACGGGGCTCATCCCGCAAGGCGATTAGACCGATAGGCCGTTGGTTTTCTAACAGCACTGCAAGGCTTTTACCCTGGGTTTCCAGCGCAGTAATAGTAGCGTCTAGCTTGCTGCTGCCCTGAGTGAGCGTTTGTAAGTAGCGCGGACTCACTAGCATTAATTCACGCCCTTCCACCTGCCCAGCAACGCCATGCCCCGCTAACGCACGGCCAGCGTCTACTTTAGGCAATGTAGCTTGTGACTGCTGGCCATTAATATTGTGAAAATAGTCGCTAATCGCCACGGCAAGGGGGTGGCTTGACCCCTGCTCCAGGGCGGCGGCAAGGCGCACTATTTCATCGTCACTGACGCCATCAAAGCTCTCTATATCGGTCACTGTGGGCTTACCCGCGGTCAGCGTGCCGGTTTTATCCAGCGCCACCCGCTTGAGTTTGCCTAGCTGCTCTAATACCGCGCCGCCTTTCATCAGCAGACCGTTGCGAGCGCCCACCGATAACCCGGCAGCAATGGCCGCAGGTGTCGAGATCACCAGCGCGCAGGGGCAGGCAATGAGCAGCAGCGCCAGGGCACGGTAAATAGATTCAGACCACAGCATTGAGGACACCAGCGGTGGAACGATAGCCACCACCAGCGCCACCCCGACGACCGCCGGCATATAGTAAAACGCAAAGCGGTCAATAAAGCGGGCCACCGGCGCTTTCGCCGCCTGGGCCTCTTCCACCAGTTTAATCACCCGGGCGATGGTATTGTTTTCAGCGCTGCGGGTTACCTCAACCTCAAGCACGCCATCCAGATTGACGGTGCCAGCAAATACTGATTCGCCTTCGCTACGCTCCCGTGGCACCGATTCGCCATTGACCGGCGATTCATCGATCGAGGAGTGACCGGCAATAATTTGCCCATCACAGGGCAGCCGGTCGCCGGGGCGCACCTGCACCCGTTGGCCCGGCACCAGAGACGCAGCAGCGACTTCCCGAGCTTCGCCCTGCTCCAGCAATCGCGCAGTAGAAGGAGTCAGCTTGGAAAGCGCCGAAATACTGCGGCGTGCTTGGGCTGCGGCAACGCCTTCCAGCATCTCCCCACGGCAAATAGAAACACCACCACTGCCGCTTCAGCGGCGGCGTTTATCGCCAGCGCCCCTAGGGCTGCGATGCTCATCAGCATTTCAATGGTGAAGGGATTGCCCAGTTTGAGCGCTTGCCAGGCATGCTGAATAATCGGCACAAGGCCAACGACCGTTGCGGCGATGAACGGCCAACTGCCCAGGGCGGGCCAGGCGAATTTAAGCCCCAGGCAAGCGCCAGCAATACACCGCTGATAATTACCAAACGTCCTTTAGGCGACTGCCACCATGAGGACGGCTTTTCTGATTCAGTTGTGTTCACCGACTCATCGATTACCTGGTAGCCCAGCGCCGTGATCGTTGACTCAATATCGGCATGTGGCAGGGTTTTACCAGGCGACGCGGTTAATCGCACCGAGCCGGTGACAGAACTCGCTGAAACTAGCTCAACGTGGCTTAAGCGCTTTAGCGCCGTTTCTACCTTACGTTCGCAGCCGCCGCAGTCCATGCCCTGCACGCGCAGGGTAGTTGGTGCGCTCGCTGCTGGTGGCGTCTGGTGTTGTGACGTTTTAGCAGGTGTGGTGCCACTCATCGCTCTTCGCTCCCAGTTCATCTATATTAAGAGCAGCGTAATACCTATAGTCACTAGAGGTTCAAGTAATGAAAGAACATCTCTCAGACCAGCCCACCCAGGAGCGGCATATTGGCATCGGTGAGTTGGCACGTGAGTCCGGTTGCAAACCAGAAACGGTGCGCTACTACGAACAGATTGGGCTGCTGCCTTCAGCACCGCGCAACGAGGGAAACCAGCGGCGCTACACCACAGCTGCTATCCGCCGCTTGACGTTTATTCGTCATGCGCGGGATTTTGGTTTTTCGGTGGAGGCGGTAAGAGAATTGCTGGAAATGGCTGACCATCCAGCGATGCCTTGCCAGGAGGTGGATACGCTGGCAAAACGCCATCTTGCCGAGGTGGAGGCGAGACTGGCGCGACTCACCGCGGTACGCGATGAGCTAAAACGCATGATTAATCAGTGCGCGGGAGGCAGTGTTGGCCAGTGCCATATCATTGACGTACTTAGCGACCACCGCCTGTGTCACCAGTCGGGCCCCACGGTGGCGCAGAAATCATAGGCTAGGACTAACCCAGCCACACATCCAAAAACAGCATAATCACCAGGCCCATGGCCAAACCAAAGGTGGCTTTTTTCTGGTGGCCGCAGCGGTGAGTTTCGGGGATGATTTCGTGGCTGATCACATACAGCATGGCACCGGCGGCAAACGCCAGCCCCAGGGCAGCAGTATTTGGGACACGCTAACAATACTGGCGCCAAATAGCCCGCCAATAGGCTCGATGAGGCCCGTCAGGGCGGCAATCGACCAGGAGCGCCACTTTGAGTAGCCCTCGCCCATTAGCGCAACCGCCACGGCCAGCCCTTCCGGCATATTCTGCAGCCCAATGCCGATCGCCAGTGGCATGCCGCCTTCTAACCCATTGGCACCAAAGCCGACGCCTACCGCCATGCCTTCCGGCAGGTTATGAATGGTAATCGCAAACACAAACAGCCATACCCGGCGCAGCGAAGCGGCTTCCGGCCCCTCACGCCCCTGGGCAAAGTGTTCATGCGGCAAGTGCTCGTTAAGCAGTGCAATGGCACCCATACCCAACAAAATAGCCGCACAAACAATCCCGGCAGGCACAGGGCCACCGGCATAGTAGATTTCTGCAGCGTCCAGCGCGGGGATAATCAGCGAGAAAAATGACGCAGCCAGCATCACACCCGCCGCAAAGCCCAGCGCCAGGTCACGAAAACCCCGGCTAGGTGTTTTGCCCAGCAGTACCGGCAGCGCCCCCACCGCCGTCAACAATCCAGCAATTAAGCTGCCCAAAACCCTAGTAACAACGTATTTTCCATGGACAGCATAAACTCGCTTGGCAATCAGAAAGGCATCAGAGAGAACGACACAACGACACGTTGTTGTCTAACGTGCTATCAGCACGTACTTTAACGCATTAATGCCTAATGAATAAATAACGATGGTCTTCATTAGCGCGATGTCAGTAGTGCGCTTTGGGAACATTAAAAAGGGATTCTCATGCCTCCTTCTGCTACGTTCGCCGCCGCCCACTTGACCCAGCTACGCCCCCGCTTAGTAGCTTTTGCGCGCCTGCAGTTACGCGATGCTACGGCCGCTGAAGATGCTGTACAGGAGACCCTGCTCACTGCCTTTGAGAAAAGCGCTACCTTTGAAGGGCGCTCCGAGTTCGAGACCTGGGTGTTTGGCATTTTGAAATACAAAATTCTGGATCAACTACGTCAACAGCGCCGTCAAGGGACTTGGCAACCGTTGGGCCTGGACGTAGATGAGGACACCCTTGACCGTCTGTTTCAGCAGGATGGTCACTGGCAGAGCGCTGCCCGTCCCAGCCACTGGGGCGAGCCTGAGCAGGTGTTAGAAAACCAGCGATTTTGGCAGGTATTTGATGCCTGCTTGATCGCCTTACCGGAGAGCATCGCACGGGTATTTACCCTGCGTGAACTCATGGGGCTTTCCACTACAGAGATCTGTAAGGAAATAGGCATTACTGAAACCAACTGCTGGGTGATCTTACACCGTGCACGTTTACGGCTACGAGAATGCTTAGATCATGGTTGGTTAAATTAGCTGAAGGGAAACTGATATGCTTATGTGCCGCGAAGCTACGGAGTTGATGTCTCTAAAACAGGACACAACACTATCATTGCGTGACCAGCTGGCCCTTCGTATTCATCTATCGATGTGCCAAGCCTGCCGCACCTGCGCACGTCAATTCGACCTGTTGCACCAAGCTGGCAAACGGCACCCCAGCTCCCTGCTTAACTCTCGCCAAACGTTAGACGATTAGCCTCTTCAGCCAGGCTCTGCATACCACCTCACTGCCCTCCTCCGCTTCCCACCAGCGGAATTTTTCTCGCGCTTAAAAAAATTATACGCAAGCTATACATTGAAGTGTTTTTTCTCAGCGCTTACTCTACAATCATAGCTATACACATATTGTACATGAAAATTTAACCTGAAAGGTTAGACACCACCACTTTTGAAATTGCTTGAGCAAACAGCTTTCTAAGGTGACAAATTTTGTGACTAATTATTATTAACCACCCGGATAAACACACTGATCATTAGCAACAATTAATGATCAAAAACACCTAGAACCTCACAAATGCAACATTTTGTGTCATCTAGATACAAAGCCATGCTCCCGCTCTACTCTTATACACACGACTCCAATAGCTCCTCTGAGAGGATCCACAATGCTTAAGTATCTAGCCTCTAACGATGTACATAGCGCACTTAATCAGCACACTGCTTGTATCGCTTTTACACCGGAAGGAATTATCCAAAAGGCAAGTGAACAGTTTCTAACCACCGTCGGTTACACCCTTGATCAAGTGAAAGGGCAACACCACCGGATTTTCTGTTTTCCTGAAGAAAGCAGTCGCCCTGAATATCGAACTTTTGGGAAACACTGGCAGCAGGGCACAGTCAGCATGGACGCTTTCGGCGTTCGAATGCCCAGGGCGACGAGCTTTGGCTTGATGCTACCTATTTACCGATCAAGAATCGTCGCGGCAAGGTAGTCTCGATACTCAAAATCGCCAACGACGTCACTAAGTATCACCAAGAGGCTCAGCGCAAAATGCTGTCTTGGATGCATTAAACAGCTCCATGGCGGTCATTGAATTTACCCCGAGTGGTGAAATTCTCAATGCAAACTCAAATTTTGAACAGACAATGGGCTATCGCAATGACGAGCTTATAGGTGCACATCACCGAATGTTCTGCCCTGCCAATTTCTCAAAAACCAATCCTCGCTTCTGGGAGCGGCTGGCTCAGGGCGAGTACATGCAAGGTAAGTTTGAGCGTTTGGATTCTCGTGGCGCCAGCGTATGGCTAGAGGCGACGTATAACCCGATTCAGGATAGCCAGGGCAACGTCGTAAAAGTGGTCAAGTTTGCCACCGATATTACCCGCTCCGTTCAGGCAGCAGAATCCGCCACACGGGCCGTTACTGCCGCCCAAAGTACCTCTTCACAAACAGAGCAGATCGCCCAAAACGGTCTTAGCCACCTACAGCGGGTGGTACGTGATTCAGAGCAAGCAGCGCTAACCTTGGCTGAAGCACAGCAGTTAATTGCCGCGCTTAACAACCAAGCCCAAAGCATCAATAGTATTACCGAATCGATTGCCCGTATCGCTAACCAGACCAACCTGCTATCGCTCAATGCCGCAGTGGAAGCCGCACGCGCAGGTGAACAGGGGCGCGGGTTCGCGGTGGTGGCTAACGAAGTGCGCCGCTTGGCCAAAGGCTCTAGTGAAGCGGTGGAGGATATTACCCGGGTGCTAAAAGAGAACAGAGCCTTGGTAGAGCGGACGACTCACGCTATGCAACAGGTAGTGGAGCAGGGGAAATCGAGCCAAACCAGCGTGAGTGAAATCGAGATTATCGTCAATGAGATACTCATTGGGGCGCGCAACGTTTCAACGTCCATTGAACAGCTTGCGCTAGAGTCCGCTTGATGCGCCATGCAAAAGCCAGCGCATAGACACTGGCTTTTCGCTTCTTACATCACGCTATTAGCGCAGCGGTGTTTTACGCAGGTAAGGCAGAACCGTTTCGTATTCGCCATACTTCTGCTTGGCATCCGCGTCAGAAACGCTAGGCGGAATAATCACGTCCTGGCCTACCGTCCAATCAGCGGGAGTAGCAACGCCGTGTTTCGATGTAGTTTGCAATGCATCCAGGGCGCGTAGGATTTCGGCAAAGTTACGCCCTACGGTCATCGGGTAGGTCATGGAAAGCTTCAACTGCTTATCCGGCCCGATAATAAACACCGAGCGCACCGTGGCGCTGTCTGCGGGCGTACGCCCATCCGGCAGGTAGGCATCTTCTGGCAGCATGTCGTACAGTTTTGACACCGTTAGGCCATCATCAGCGATAATCGGAAAATCGACTTCGCTGCCACTGACGGTTTGGATGTCATTGCCCCAACGCTTGTGGTCTTCAACGCCATCCACGGAAACACCGATCACTTTGGTGCCGCGTTTCTTCCACTCGGCACTCAGCTGCGCGACGGCACCGAATTCCGTTGTGCAAACCGGGGTAAAGTCTTTTGGGTGCGAAAACAGGATCGCCCAGCTGTCGCCAATCCAGTCATGAAAACGAATCGGCCCTTGGCTCGTTTCCGCTTCAAAATCAGGTACGACGGCATTAATACGTAATGACATGCTCTCCTCCTTATATAGGCGTTAGACGCCCTAATAGCTTATTTGACTTTCAACACCTTCACTATAGATCATTTAGCGCTAAGACAGCGAGTCGTCTGGCAACGTTCACTCACTATCCTAGGTGGAATTATATCTTTACGCTATCGCCAAAAGCCCAATCAAAATACCACGATAAGCCCTCCCTGGGCTTAACAACTGAATCGCCTAAACGGAAGGAAGTTCAAGCCCTTAGAGGCAGCGCGGCGCCGATGGCAACGAAGATGCCGCCGCAGGTGCGGTTAAATCCTCGACCAACCCGTTTCAGCCAGCGGCGAATGCGGTTAGCCATATTGGCAAGCAGCCCTTCAACCATACACTCGATAGCTACAAAGGTGCCTGCCAGCACGAAATATTGCAGCATCAAGCTTCGCTGTGGGTCGATAAATTGAGGCAGAAAAGCGCTGAAAAACAGCAGCACCTTGGGATTGGTAATCGATGCCAGTACCCCTTGGCGGTACAGGTGCCACCCGCTGGCTTGGCTTGCGCTCACATCCACCTCGCCCGTAATCGGTGGCGAGCGCCATACCTGGATACCCAACCAAACAAGATACCCCCACCGACCCATTTCAGCACTGTTAGCCACACCACGGACGATTTGAGCAGCGCACCAATGCCAAACATGCACAGGGCAATAATCAGCATAAACCCTGTGGCGCCGCCAACGATGGTAAACAAGGTTCTACGGCTGCCATGTAGCGCGCCATGGGTAAGCGCCAGCAGGCCATTTGGCCCAGGCGAAAGCGACAGACCAAGGCAGGCGATTAGGTATAAAAGCCAAGTGTCCAACAGCATAGTAACGCCTACCCCGTGGAAGATATTTACGTTACGCCAGCATGTCACTGTTGGTTGGCGTTTTCCATTCGTTAAAACACTCTCACTAAAAACGCCTCCCCTTGCTTGATACAGCACGAGGAGGCGTCGGCTAACTACCCATTGACGGTTACATCACGCTTAAGCGAACACTTCCGTCCACTCGCTGCGCTTGGCCAACAGGTTGCGAGCCAGCTCCTGGGCGCCTTCCAAACTGTGGCTGGCGGCCCAACCGCACTGCATTTCATTGCAGGCAGGCACTTCAGTGGCTTCTAGCACGTCGTTTAGGGTTTGCTCGATGATGGTGATCACGCCGTCGTAGTCGTCGTGGTTGATCATCGCGATGTAGAAGCCGGTTTGGCAGCCCATGGGGCTGATATCGACCACTTTATCGGTGTGATTGCGCGACAGCTCAGCCATTAAGTGCTCAAGGGAGTGCAGCGCGGGCATCTCCATATGATCTTTGTTGGGCTGGCAAATACGCAGGTCGTATTTATGGATACGGTCGCCGTTCTGGCCTTCTTTAATATCGGCTAACCGAACGTACGGGGCTTTTACCTTGGTGTGATCCAGGTTAAAGCTCTCGACGTTCATCTTTTATCGGTCATGTTGGCTCCTTTTGCGCTGAAAGCTTGATTCGCTTAAAGCTCGATTCGTTTAAACTTGGGGCGCGTCAAAATTCCAGGGTTCATCGGTGTAAACACACACGTTGGCATCTTCGATATCACCATCCGGCGCTTCAACGTGCTTGGCAAAGAAGTCTTGGATCTCTTTGCGCTGACAGTGAGCTTCAAACTCTTCGCGACTGGCCCAGATTTCATGAAACACAATCGGGTAGCTGGTGCCCTGAGCGAAAGGGTTCTCGATCTGCCGGGTTACGGTATAGTGAATACAGGCATCTTCCCGGTGAGTATTCGGCTCTAACGACTGAAGCGCTTTGAATACCGCTTCTTCCTTGCCCGGTTTGGGTTTAAAACCAGCAATACAGTAGATTTTTTTCTGACATGGTTAACTCCTAAGTCGTTAAGCGTGCGTCATTATGCGGCTTGTCGACATAGGTTAACAACCTAGCGGATGATGCGTTCCGCCAATGCTTCCAGATCGGTCACCGTCATATCCGGCTCGATACCCCAGGGGTCAAAAGGTGCATCAGGACTGCGCCGTACCCAGGCACTGCGTAGGCCTGCATGGGTGGCGCCAATCACATCAAAGGGGTTGCTGGACACCAACCAGGTGTTTTCGGGGCGAGTTTCCAAGCGGCTACGCAGATGAGCGTACACCGCCGGGTCTGGCTTAAAGCGTTTTACCTCATCGGCGCTGATCACGTCGTCCATATGGCTCTCAACACCCGCGCGGGTGAGCAGCTTGGACACGGCATCGGCGGTGCCGTTCGAAAATGCCACGCAGCGTATGCCCGCATCGCGAAGCTGATCGAGTGCAGGCACTACATCGTCAAACGCGGGCAGCTCACCGTACACCGCCATTAGGTGATCTTGGTCATTATCCGAAAGCCCGGTTTGCAGCGCGCGGTCGATAAACACCAGGGCTTCGCGGGTGCACTCCGAAAACGGCACATAAGCCCCCATCAGGCCGTGGCGAAAGCTGTACTCTAGCTGCTTATCGCGCCAGCGGCGGGCGAACTCACCCGCTTTTGAGGCATCCGAGAGGCGGCGCTCAAGCTCAACGGTAACCCCTTGGGTATCGATCAACGTACCGTATACATCGAAGGCTAAGACCGGTTGCATCGTTGGCTACTCCTTAACTTTCAATTAATTGTGACCTGAGTTCAGCTTGTATCTTTAGCATAGTAGACACCTTCAATAACAAAAGCGCCGCTGCACGGGCAGCGGCGCTTAGCAGGCTAAAACAGTCGATCAAACCGTAAACGCGGCCTCTTTTTCGCCACTTTTCAGGTCACCAGAGCGCACCAGTTCGTCGGTCACCCGATCAATGGCACGCTTGGCGCGGCCAATCATCTCATCCACTTCACCACGGTTAATGGTCAGCGGCGGCGCAAAGCCAAGAATATCGCCTTGGGGCATGGCGCGAGCAATCAGATTCTCTTCCATGGCCGCAGCGGCCACACGGGGGCCGACTTTAAGCGCTGGGTCGAAGTGCAGGCGCTGTTTGGCATCCGGCGAAAACTCCAGTGCCGCCATCAGGCCAACACCGCGTACGTCACCCAGCAGCGGGTGGCCTTCAAAGTTAGCCTTTAGCTGTTGCTGGAAGTAACCGCCGGTTTCAGCAGCGTTGCCCACCAGGTTTTCACGCTCGATGATATCCAGGTTAGCAAGCCCTGCCGCGCAGCCCAGGGCGTGGCCAGAGTAGGTCCAGCCGTGGCCGATGGGGCCATACTCACCGGTGCCCTGCTCCAGTACCTGCCAAACTTTCTCGCCCACAATCACGCCGGAAAGCGGCTGGTAGGCGCTAGTTAAGCCCTTGGCGATGGTGACCAGATCAGGCTTCATGTTGTAGTGATGGCTGCCGAAATCGGAGCCGGTACGGCCAAAGCCACACACCACTTCATCGGCGATCAGCAGTACGTCGTACTTCGCCAACACGGCTTGGATCGCATCCCAATAACCTTCCGGCGGCGGTACGATACCGCCAGTACCCAGTACCGGCTCGCCGATAAAGGCGGCCACGGTGTCCGGGCCCTCTTCCAGAATCATCGCTTCCAGCTTGTCGGCGCAGTAAGCGGAAAACTCGAGCTCGGTCATTCCGTGCTGTTCGGCGGCGCGCAGGTAGTAATGCGGCGCTTCGGTATGGCGAATGGTGTCAATTGGCAGATCAAAATGGTCATGGAACGCTTTCAAGCCGGTTAACGAGCCCGAGGCAATACCGGAACCGTGGTAGCCGCGCATGCGCGAGATGACCTTTTTCTTCTGCGGGCGGCCCAGCACGTTATTGTAGTAGCGCACGATCTTGAGCTGGGTTTCGTTGGCATCCGACCCGGACATGCCGTAGTACACCTTGGACATGTTCATCCCGGCGATTTTCAGAATGCGCTCGGAAAGCTCGATCTGCGGCTCGTTGGAGTGGCCCACATAGGTGTGATAGTAAGAGAGCTCTAACGCTTGCTTATAGATCGCTTCGGCGACTTCGGTGCGACCGTAGCCGATGTTGACGCAGTAAAGCCCGGCGAAGCCGTCGATAAATTCACGCCCATCCTTGTCCACGATATTGATGCCTTTACCGCCGGTAATCACCCGGCCCGGCGAATCGCCATGGGCGAAGTCGCGCAGGTGGGTAGAGGCGTGGAAAGTGACTTTACGGTCGCGTTCGATCAAATCCTGATGCAAGCTCATAGCGTTCTCTGTACAGTAAACCTCCCCGATCAGCGGGGCGGCATTTAAAATATTGCGGGCTGCACGGCTGGTTAGGCACACGCGAACACGCTGTAAACCCGTCCCTGGGCGCTCGGCTTTTCATCCCTGAAAAGACGGTTCGCTTAGTGCCTAACCAGCCTCGACTGTGACACTATCCGCGCTAGCTTCCAGACACCGAACCTAGCGCACCCAGGCAGTAATATTTAGTTTCCAGGTACTCATCGATACCGGTGGCGCCGCCCTCACGGCCAAGGCCGGACTGCTTCACGCCACCAAAGGGAACCGGCGGGCCGGTCATCTTAACCGAGTTGACGCTGACCATGCCGTACTCCAGTGCGCGCATTAGCTTCCAGATACGGCGAATATCGTGGGTGTAGATATAGGCAGCCAAGCCGTACTCGGTGTCATTGGCCATTTCGATAACTTCGTCGTCGGTACTGTAAGCAGTGATACCGGCCACAGGGGCGAAGTTCTCTTCCCGCCACACTTTCATCTGCGGCGTCACACCGGTCAGCATCGCCGGCATAAAGAAGTTTTCGCCGGGTGCCTGGCTTTGATCACCGCCGATCATAGTGGCGCCTTTGGAAATGGCGTCATCGACAATCGCCGCCGCTTTCTCTACTGCCTGGCGGTGAATCAGTGGGCCAAGGTCAATCTCACTCTGCAAACCGTTACCCAGGGTTAGCGCCAGCATACGCTCGCTAAAGTGTTCAACGAACTCATCGTGGATGGATTCGTGCACCAGAATACGGTTGGCGGCCAAGCAGTCCTGCCCCGCAGTTTGGAACTTGGCATCGATTGCCGCGAAGGCCGCCTCTTTGGGATCCATATCAGGCCCCACGATAAAGGGCGCATTGCCCCTAATTCCAGGGAGAGCCGCTTGACGGTGTTGGCGCTCTGCTCGATGAGCAGGCGGCCGACCCGGGTGGAACCGGTGAACGACAATGCGCGAATACGCGACTCTGCGCAAAGAATCTTCGAGACTTCCGCCGGATCCCCCAACACCACGTTGAAAATCCCCGCCGGAATACCCGCTCGCTCAGCCAGCTCCGCCAGCGCCAGCGCTGAGAATGGCGTTTCATTGGCGGGTTTGACGATCACCGGGCAGCCCGCTGCCAGCGGCGGCGGCTTTGCGGGTGATCATCGCCAGCGGGAAGTTCCAGGGCGTAATCATCGCCGCGATACCCACCGGCTCTTTAATCGTGCCCAGAGAAGCATTCGGAATATGGCTGGGGATGGTTTCGCCGTAGGTGCGTTTGCCCTCTTCGGCGAACCAGCGCACGAAGCTGGCACCGTACTCTACCTCGCCACGGGCATCGGGCAGCGGCTTGCCCTGCTCCAAGGTCATGATAGTGGCAAGGTCTTCGCGGTTGGCTTGAATCAGGTCATACCAGGCCAGCAAACGCTCACAGCGCTCGTCGGCGCGCAGCGCCCGCCAGTGCACAAACGCCGCTTCTGCGGCATCCACAGCGGCGGTGATCTGCTCAGCTTCCAGCAGCGGGATATGGCCAATGGCTTCATTGGTGGCGGGGTCATAAACCGCTTCTTCGCGACCGCCCTCCCCGTGGATTCACTTACCGTTCACGTAGGCGTACTGCCGGAACAGACGCGGATCTTCCAGGCGCTTGGCGAGCGTGGTCGATAGTGTGGTCATGGGAACCTCTCCTCAAATGCAGGCTGGCTAACCGAGCACTGCAATTACTGTGTGGCATTGTCAGCAAGCACTTATTAGCCTTGCCGTCGAATGCCCCAGGTTAACGGAGAGGAGCCACGAAGTGTTTTTGAAAACCGGGACTTATCACGCGACTTTTTTTGTCAGGGAGCGTTTGGCAGTGTTTTTTTCGGCGGGGCATCGCAAAAGGTAAATGTAGCGGTTTATAAAATATCATCGGTATCGATGCCAATCGGCACCCGCTTAACGGTTTTAGTTACAATATAGGTGAAATAACGTTCTATACCGGCCTCAGATACCAGCCACTTATCCATCAGGCGCTGATAGCTGTCGATGGTGCGGGCTTCAAACTTGACCAGGTAATCCACCCCGCCCCCACCGCCACGCACTCAGTCACCTCCGGCGTCTGCATGACCAGCGCTTCAAAGCGCGCAAAGCTGTCGGCGTTGTGCTGCTTGAGCTCAATCTGCACCCATACAGGATTGCGCGGCACCAACACATCCGCGTTGATGCGCGCGGTATACCCTTCAATCACCCCGGCTTTTTCCAGCCTTTTACCCGCTCCCAGCAGGGGCTTGACCGAAAGGTTGATCGCCTCGGCCAGCTTCGACTTGGTGATTCGCCCATCACGGGAGAGGATGTCGAGAATTTTCAGATCGTAACGGTCAAGTTTCATCATGCCGGGGTTACGCCTCCAGGCGTTCGACAACATCGGCAATCACCGCCAGGGTATCCCCCATATTGATCAGTGAAGGCGCGCGGCGAGCCATCAGAATACCATCGCGCTCTGCTTTATAGGCCACCGGCTCGGTGCCGCTGCGGGTCATATCGTACACGTAGGCGATGGTTTGGCCTTTTAACCTCGTCCCCCAGCGCGACCAACAGCTCTAGCACGCCCGAGTGCTGGCTCTGCACGTAGCAGCTGGCATCGGGCATATCGAGGTACATCTGCCCGCCTGCGGGCATCTCCACTTCACCGGCTACCAGGCCGTAGTGAATCAGGAAATTGCGCACGCCGCGCTCGGCAATGGCGATACTTTGAGGCGTCGAAGTGCCGCCGCCGCCCAACTCGGTGGCGACGAATACTTTGCCCTGGCGCTCGCAGGCGGTGTCGAAGAGTTTTTCTGCATCCAGCTCAAACATCACCATGGCGTAAGGGGCGCCAAAGGCTTTGGCACCTTCCAGAGCGGCCTGCTGCTGCTCTTTATTATCCAGCACGTGAGACGCGCCGAAAGGCAGGATATCCAGCGTACGACCACCGGAGTGCAGGTCGAGGACAACGTCCGCCATGGGCACCAGCACGCGGGTGAAGTAGTCGGCAATTTGCGGCGTGACGCTGCCGTTAGGGTCGCCAGGAAAACTGCGATTGAGGTTGCCCTTGTCCATCGGCGAGGTGCGCTTGCCCGCCATTACCGCTGGAGTATTCATGCACGGTACGATAATAACTCGCCCCGTCACGTCTTCTGCCTTCAACGTTGAAGAGAGCTTCAACAGCGAGGTGATGCCTTCATATTCATCGCCGTGATTACCACCGGTCAGCAGTGCCGTGGTGCCTTCGCCGTTTTTAACCACGGTCACGGGGATCATCACCGCGCCCCAGGCAGACTCATCGGTAGAAATCGGTAGTTTTAAAAAGCCGTGCTGCACGCCATCAGCCTCAAAATCAACGGTGGCGGAAATCGGGCTAGGCCGCAGTTGGCTCGCTTGATCGGTCATTGGATATTCCTTGTTTAACAAGCTGCTACTTAACAAACAGTTGGCGCGGAAAATTGGCCAGGGTTTCACAGCCATCATCAGTAATTAAGATACTTTCGGTAATTTCCAAGCCCCACTCGTCGACCCACAGCCCAGGCATAAAGTGGAACGTCATGCCCGGCTGCAGAATGGTGTCATCAGAGGGACGCAGGCTCATGGTGCGCTCACCCCAGTCGGGCGGGTAGGAGATACCGATGGGATAACCACAGCGGGCGCCGCCACGGTCAAAGCCGTATTTATCCATCGCCGCCCCCAGCGCCATGGCAATATCCGCCGTGCGGTTGCCAGGTTTGGCCACTGCCAAGCCGTTCTCGATGCCTTCCAACAGAGCTGATTCGGCGCGAATAAAATCCGTCGGCGGCGTACCCAGAAATACCGTGCGCGACATCGGTGCGTGGTAGCGCTTAAACACCCGGCAATCTCAAAGAAGGTGCCTTCCCCTTTGCGAAACGGTGTGTCGTCCCAGGTCAGGTGCGGCGCGGCGGCGTCCTTACCAGTGGGCAGCATGGGTACTATGGCAGGATAGTCGCCGCCAAACACTTTGCCGTTCTCGTCCACAAAACCTTCGATGCCAACGCGGTAAATCTCTGACACCAGCTTGCTCTTGGGCAAGCCTGGCTCAATCACTTCCAGAATACGCGTATGCATGCCTTCGACAATTTTGGCGGCAATGCGCATGTACTCAACTTCTTGCGGCGACTTGATCGCCCGACACCAGTTCACCAGCGAATTGGCATCCATAAAGCGCGCATGGGGCAGCTCTTTCAGCAGGCTTAGATAGGCTTTGGCGGAGAAGTAGTAGTTATCCATCTCCATACCCACCACACCCAAGTGCCAGCCGCGATCAGGCATGATCGACTGAGCCAGATACTCCATGGGGTGCATGTCCGGATTCTGTACGTAGTAATCTGGGTAGTAGGTAATATTGTCGGGATCGATCCAGCAGGTACGTAGCGCACCATTCGCGTCCATGCGCCGCCCGAACCATACCGGTTCGCCTTCAAGGCCCACCAGTACACACTGATGCACATAAAACGACCAACCGTCGTAGCCGGTTAGCCAAGCCATATTGGAAGGGTCACTGACGATCAATACGTCAATGCCACGACTGGCCATTTCAGCACGCACTTTCCACAGGCGGGTAGCGTACTCTTCGCGCGTGAAAGGCAGGGAAACCTGAGTCATCGGGCAACTCGCCATTAAAGATCACCAAGAACCAACGTACTGCCTACCATAGGCACGCAACGCTGGGCCACAGGATCGACCTGGCCACCACCGATCAGGCGTCGGGGTTGCATCTGCCGCGCTTGCAGCAGGCCCGCCAATGTCGTCTTAACCCGATACTAGCACCGACCATTGGTTGGGGGTCAAAGGCTTTATGACAAAAAGCGCATACGGCATCGTTATTTGTACTAAGCGAGCTTGCAACGAGCTTTGGGGCTCACCATGATAGCTGGCAGTAATGACACTTTTATCAACAGGGGATGGCGATGAAAATTGTTGTGCATATTGATGAGGCTGATCAGTGGCAAGCCGCACTTGCGGAAGCCTTGCCCCAAGCCACCGTACTCACCAGCGAAGCGCCGGCAGATGAACGTAAAGAGGCTGACTATCTCGCCATCTGGAAGGCCCCAGCACACATACTGCAAGAGCAGACCCAGCTCAAAGGCATCATTAATCTAGGCGCAGGGGTGGATTATCTGCTGAAAACCCCTGGCCTGCCTAAAGACGTACCCATTGTAAAATTACGCGATGCGGGCATGGGCGAACTGATGGCCGATTACGTTTTATATGGCGTGCTGCACTTCTACCGCAGCATGGATCGTTACGCCACTCAGCAGCATAACGCCACTTGGCAACCGCAAGAGGTGGTGGAAAAAGCTCAGTGGCCGGTGGGTGTATTAGGCCTGGGCGCTATTGGCAGCTTCGTGGCCAGTGCCTTGCAGCAGGCGGGCTTCCCGGTGCTGGGCTGGAGCCGCTCCCCAAGCAGATCAGTGGTGTGCAGTGCTTTCACGGCGATGAAGGGCTAACCGAGCTGCTCGGCCAGGTACAGAGCCTGATCACTATTCTCCCCGATACCGCCGCCACCCAACATATCCTCAACGCCGAGCGGCTGGCTCAGCTGCCCCAAGGGGCTAGTGTGATTAATCCTGGCCGGGGTAGCTTGATTGATGAACAGGCGCTATTAGAAGCACTGGGTAGCAGTAACCAGCAGGGCCACCTGCGGGGTGCGTTGCTGGATGTATTCCATGAAGAGCCGCTGCCGTCTGACCATCCGTTATGGCAGCATCCCAGGGTAATCGTCACTCCCCATATGGCGGCGCCTACCCCGCTTAACGATGCCATCGACCAAGTGATCTCTTACTTGCATGCCTTTGAATCGGGCGAAAAACTCTCCACCATCAACCCCGAGGCAGGTTACTGACGATGCCCCCAGCGGCTATACTGGCGCGCTGGGAACCAAGTGCAGTCTAAAAGGCTCTTAGGAAGATACGTTTTTATGGAGGAAGGCTCTTGGTCAATGTTCTCGCACGACTGCCTGGCCGCTTGCTAGCAGGGATGGGGCTGAGTTTTGCTGTCTTGTGTTCCAGCGATATGGCGTTAGCAGCAGACACACTCAAAGACCCTCGTCCCTTTGAGGCACAGTACCGGCTAGAGGTTCGCGGTTGGCCTGGGGCCACTATTACCCATCGCCTCTCTAACGAAGGAAATCACTGGTTGAGCGATATGCGCTTTTCAGTCACCGTGGCACGCGGCCAGGAGTTCAGCCGTTTTTCGCTGAACAACAATGATACTCACGCGTTGCTCTATAGCAGTAGCTATTCGTTGCTCGGCGTGGGCGACAGTTATCAATTGAGCGAACGTGATATTCCCACTTTAGACCGTCAGACGGCGCTCTTTGACCTATCGCGCCGAGCAGGTCACGAAGAGTGCACAGAGAGCGCCCCGTGCGATATTGAGTTTGTCGATCACAAAGGGCGTGATGAGCATTTCCAATACTATGTTGAAAAGCAACGGGTAACTGATCCAGGAAGCATTGGCATGCCTGGTGACGCGTTCGAAGCACTCAACGTATCGCTCATCGATGTTGAAAAGCCTGACCGTCTTCTCCGAATCCGTTTTCATCCTGACTGGCCCGGCCTGATTCTATCGGTGGTGTACCAAAAGAGGGCAGCCGTGAAACCCAGCTGACACTGACTAACTTCAACCCAAACGGGGCGCGACGCCCTAAATGTTTTCCGGTTTATTGATCGTTCTATTACCACTTTTATTGGGCTACCTAGTTCGCGTCCGTTCCCCACAGTTACAGAACTTGATCAATCGAGCGGTTAATAGCTCGGTCTATCTTATTCTACTGTTCATGGGTATAAGCCTTGCCGGCCTTGAGAATCTGTCTAGTCAGCTTTCACGCTTGGGCGGCAACGCCTTGCTGTTGTTTAGCATTACCACGCTGTTTAATTTAGCAGCGCTATGGTGGTTATCGCGCCGTTTAACGCTTAAGGCAGGCAACTCGCCGGTGGTCAAAGACGCTCCCACCAGCAAGCTGGCGGCCATGCAGGGGTCACTGTTATTGGTCGCCGTGGTGGCTGGGGTGTGATCACTGGCTTGCTGTTGGGGCCACACCTGGGCGAAAGGCTTTTCAACAGCGCAGATTTACTGGCCGAATGGGTACTCTATGTGCTGCTAGCGCTGATCGGCTGCCAACTGCGTAACTCCGGCATGCCACTCAAGCAGATTTTGCTTAACCGCATGGGGCTGGCGATTGCGGTGACACTGGCGCTAAGTTCCCTGCTGGCAGGTTTAGCCGCCGCCCCGCTGCTCTCGCTCAGCTGGAACGAAGGCCTGGCAATGGCATCAGGCTTTGGCTGGTACTCGCTTTCAGCCATTTTGATTGGCGACCAGCTTGGCCCATTGATGGGCGGCGTGGCGTTTTCAACGACCTGACCCGGGAACTGCTGGCGTTTATCCTGATTCCGCTGGTCATCCACCGCCACACCGCGCTGGCGATTGGCTACGGCGGCGCCACCTCCATGGATTTCACCCTGCCCGTCATTCAGCAGCACGGCGGTGTAGCCTGCGTGCCCATTGCCGTGGTCAGTGGGTTTATCCTTTCACTGCTCTCCCACCGCTAATTCTGTTTTTCTTTCGTTGTCGGGTTAGCGGTAACGGGCGCTCATTGGTTAGGATAAGCGGCATTGCTGGAGTTATAAAAACGTTTACCCCCCAGGATGCCCACTCCCCATGCTCAACGGAATTTGGTTAAGCTTCTTTGTCGCTGCCTTTGCGGCCTCACTCTGGCAGTGGTTGGTCGGCGGGGACAGCGAGGTGTTTGCCCGCCTGGTGCAGTCGCTGTTCGATATGGCGAAAGTGAGCGTCGATATCATTCTGGTGCTGCTGGGCACCATGGCGCTGTGGCTGGGGTTTCTCTCGATTGCTGAAAAAGCAGGCTTGATTCGCCTGCTGGGGCGGGTGCTCGACCCGCTGTTCTGTCGCTTAATGCCTGAAGTGCCCCGCGGACACCCGGCGATGGGGCTGATCAGTATGAATTTCGCGGCGAATATCCTGGGTCTGGATAACGCCGCCACGCCGATTGGGATCAAGGCGATGCACTCGCTGCAGAGTCTTAACCCCAGCCGCGAGACCGCCAGCAATGCGCAAATTCTGTTTCTGGTGCTCAATACCTCTTCTCTCACGCTATTGCCGGTAACGATTTTTATGTATCGCGCCCAGCAAGGCGCTGCTGATCCCACGCTGGTCTTCTTACCTCTTCTGCTGGCGACAACCGCCTCCAGCCTGGCGGGGCTTTTGGCAGTGGCATTGATGCAACGCTTAAAACTCTGGCAACCCGTGGTGATGGCCTATTTAGTAGCTGCGGCTCTGGCGTTGGGACTATTGATCACCACGCTGGCGGGTATGTCCGCTCAGGCCCTGGCCGCAGCCTCTACACTGGTCGGCAACCTGACGCTCTTTAGCATCGTGATGATGTTTCTAGTGGTCGGCGCGCTGCGTGGTGTAGGGTATATGACGCCTTTATCGAAGGCGCCAAGGAGGGGTTGAGCTTTACCATTACGCTGCTGCCTTACTTGATTGCCATGCTGGTGGCAGTGGGCGTACTACGCGCCAGCGGTGTACTAGACGCAGGCTTAGGCGGTATCCGCTGGCTAGTCGAAGGCGTTGGTTGGGACACCCGCTTTGTGGACGCCCTGCCCACCGCTTTTGTGAAACCGCTTTCCGGCAGCGGCTCCCGCGCCATGATGATTGAAACCATGGACACCTTCGGCGTCGATAGCTTCCCTGGTCTTCTTGCAGCCACCATGCAAGGCAGTACCGAAACCACCTTTTATGTGCTGGCGGTTTACTTCGGCGCCGTGGGCATTACCCGTATTCGTCACGGTTTAGGCTGCGCCTTAATAGCAGACGCTGCGGGCATCATCACGGCCATTTTAGTGTGCTACTGGTTCTTTGGGTGAACCGGTGGTCAGTAGCTTTCGTTCATGGCGCACAGCGTCTACTTTTAGGTGGATATCTAAAGGTTTGCAGGCAGCAGACCAGTAGCCCATTAAGCAGGGTATGCGTTTAAGCAGCCGTTGCTCCCAGGTGTTAACCGCTCAAGGATGAAAGGTGAAATATGGCAGGCGCCAGCACAATGTTGATTGCGCTCGCCGCTTTTTTCTGGGGAATTTCCGGAGGAATCGCGGGCATTCTGTTAGACAGCGGTTGGGAACCGGCTGTCGTATCATTTTATCGAGGATTTGTAGGACTTCTCTTCGCGCTTGTTTGGCTACTGTTTCAGCGTCGGCATAGCGGGCTGAACAGCAGTCAGCTTTGGTTCTGGTCGGTGGTGGCTGGCCTAGGCGTGGCAGGTAACTTCACGTTCTATTTTCTTAGTATTGAGTATGGCAATGTGGCGGTCGCGGCCACCTTGATGTACTGCGCCCCGATGTTTGTCTATCTCGTTTCATTTGCCCTTAAGCTTGAGCGCCCCACCGCAGCCAAGTGGCTGTCCATCGCAATGGTAATGGTGGGGTGGTACTGTTAACCAAGCTCTATGCCATTGGCGCCAGCGAGCTATCGCTCATTGGCGTAGGTGCGGGTCTGCTTGCCGGACTCTCTTATGCGTTGTTCATTTTTGGCTTTAAGTATGCAGCCCCCATGGCAGCCCATCCGCCATTCTCATGATTGCCTTCACCGTATTAGCAATAACGCTGCTGCTACCAGCGGATATTCCCCAGGTGATCCGCGTTATTAATGCCCCGGAGCTGCCGCTGTTTGTAGCGCTGGGCATTTTGGGCGCGGGCCTCTCATTCCTGCTTTATGTGGTCGGCATTAAACATGCGGCGCCAGCGTTAGCCTCCATGGTGGCCATGGTGGAGCCGGTCACCGCTACCCTGTTTGGGGTAGCGGTGTTAAACGAAAGCCTGGGCGTTATACAAATGGTAGGCATGGGGATCATATTGATCACCGTCACCGCGTTGAGCGTTTCCTCCCGCTAATGGGATTAGCGGCTACACTCACCGCGCATGGATGCACTCAGTGCCTTGCGCAGCGCTGGCCCCACCAACCCTTGCCCAATTAACACCGTGAGCTTCGCGATGGCGGCTTCCAGAGTGATATCGCTGCTGGCAATCACCCCCGCTTGATTAAGTGCTGCACCGCTGGCGTAGGCGCCTTGCACTACCTCGCCTTGGGCACACTGGGTGACGTTAAGCAGCGCGACGCCTCGCTCGTTAGCCGTCTTCAAGGCATTAAGCAGTTCGCCTTCAAAGCTAAGCGGGTTGCCAACCCCGTAGCTATACAGCACCAGCCCTTTCAGCGTTTTATCCTCCAGCAGCGCCTTGGCACGGCGCAGCGACATCCCTGGATGCAGCGGCAATACCGCTACCGCTTCATGGTTCACTTCAATAGGCGCAAAGTTGGGTAATCCGCTCAGGAGCGCCGAGGGTTGGGGAAAACTAATGCCAATGCCCAGCTTGGCAAGCCAGGGGAAATTGGGTGAGTCGAAAGCATCTAAGCCTTGTGCGCGCACCTTACGAGCCCGGTTTCCACGCAACAGCCGATCGTGAAACGCCAGGGTAACTTCGCAGGTGTCGCGGGGTGAGCTGCAAGCTGCAGCGCGCTGACCACATTGTTCAGCGCGTCGCTTCTTGGCTCACACAATGGAATTTGGGAGCCGGTAAAGATCACCGGCTTGTTCAACGTACCGAGCATAAACGAAAGCGCCGCGGCGCTGTAAGCCATGGTATCGGTGCCATGAAGCACGACAAAGGCATCATAAGCCTGCCAGTGCGTCTCCAATGCTGCCACCAAACGATTCCACGCCTCAGGCATTAACTCGGCGCTATCAATCAGCGGCTGCATCTCAATCACATCAAACGCTGGCAGCCGGTAAGGGTCACCCAGCGCCAGATGCGCCGCCAGGCGTTCGGCCAGCCCCGCGCAGGGTATATAACCTTGTGGCGATGGCCGCATACCAATCGTCCCACCGGTATAGAGCATCAGTACGCGGGGCATGGCGCTCCTCTCCTTATCAGTACAATCCAGGTAACTGCTTACTTCGCAGGCGAGCCTTCCAGGCGCTGTTTTAACGCTTCAGCCTCTTCGGGCTCTAGCTCCCAGGCTTTTGGATCCAGGTCGAGATCGGGATGCTGGTTGGCATCAAAAATCGGCTGTTTGATGCCCTGCCGACGCTGCACATCGAAGTCTTTCAAAATGCGCAGACCGCACTTGAACAGCATGATCAACGCGATCAGGTTGACCACCGCCAGCAGACCCATGGTGACATCAGCAAAGCCAAATACGGTGCCCAAATCGGTGGTCGCGCCCCAGCACACCAGTAGTACAATGGCGACGCGGAAAGCGTTAAACAGGTTCTGGTTGTCGCGGCTGAAGAAGTTAAGGCTGTTCTCGCCCAGGTAGTAGTTATAGAGAATGGTACTGAAAGCAAACAGCAACAGCGCCAGGCTAACAAAGGTGCGCCCCATTCGCCCACATGATCAGCCAGTGCTGCCTGTGTCAGAGCGATACCCTCAACGCCAGCACCCGCAGTGGGATCATAAGCACCACTAAGCAGAATCAAAAACGCCGTGGCCGAACAGATAATTACGGTATCGATAAAGACTGAGAATGCCTGCACGATGCCTTGGTTGGCCGGGTGTGGCACGTAGGCCACTGCCGCCACATTGGGCGCACTGCCCAGGCCCGCTTCGTTAGAGAACAGACCACGCTTCAGGCCCATCATGATCGCCGCGCCAATACCGCCACCGATTAGCGGCTCAAGGCCGAAGGCACTCTTTACAATCAGCGCAATCACGCCAGGGATTTCGGTAATATTCATGGCGATAACCAGCAGCGCAATGGCGATATAGCTCACCGCCATAAAGGGCACGAGAAACTCAGATATACGCGCAATACGCTTGATGCCGCCGAAAATAATCAGCCCGACCAGCATGGCCAGAGCTATGCCGCTATACAGCACCGGCACGCCGAAAGCATCGCCGAAAGAGGTTGCCACCGCATAGGATTGCAGCGCGGTAAAAGCAAAACCGAAGGTCAACAGTAACAGTACCGAATAAAAGCCGCTAGCCAGCGCCACTGTTTTCCCAGCCCTTTAACAATGTAGTACGCAGGGCCGCCGCGGTAAGTGCCGTCGCCTTCGGCCTCTTTATAGGTCTGCGCCAGGGTGCACTCCAAAAAGCTGGTAGCCATACCCATCAAACCCACCAGCCACATCCAGAAAATCGCCCCTGGATACCCAGCGTAATCGCCACCGCTACACCGGCGATGTTGCCGCCACCGACACGCCCGGCCACCGAAAGCACCAGCGCCTGGAACGAGCTTAAATGGCCGTGTTTATTACGCTTAAAGGCTTGACCGGAACCGAGGATACGAAACATCTCACCAAAATAGCGAAACTGCACAAAGCGGGATGCAACGGTAAAACCGATGCCAACGCCCACCAGCAGCACTAGCAGAACCTTCCCCACAGGAGGTCATTGAGCATATCGAGCATGTGATTCTCTCCGCGTTTTTGTATTAGCGTTATGTTGGAATTCGCGTCGTTGCTATCGCGCGTTTGGAATTCGCGCCGCGGAGAACGTTTTACCAAGCATGGGGCAGGATTAAATTTGGCGCAGCGTTGCAGTTGTATGCAGTGACTGCATCAATGAGTGCACCAGAGTGCATCAGGCATGTGGATTCCGGAGAGCTGCCCGGGGTGGTGACTGTTAGTGATAACCATTGGTAAGAATGCGCAGCGACTACCTGATTGTGTTATTTATACTCGCCTGAAATGATGCTTTAATAGATGCAAAGCAGCATCAAAAACGATGCGAGGATTAAATCATGCGCACCACTGTTACCATTGACGATGAGCTGTACGAGCAAGCATTGGCGTTTGCCGAGCCGGGAATGGATAAACCATCAGACCTCTTTCGCGAGGCTATGAAGACCTATGTCCGCATACAAGCCGGTCGGCGCCTTGCCGCCTTAGGCGGGACTGCACCAGAGATGCCCGACATACCCCGACGTCGCGATGAGCCCTCAACGCAATGAGCGTGCTAGTCGACACATCGGTCTGGGTGGATCATTTCAGAAAACGAAACGATACCCTGGTCGAATTGATCGAAAAGGATCTTGTACTGAACCACCCCATGGTGTTGGTTGAATTAGCCTGCGGGACACCTCCTTCCCCACGCACTCAAACACTAGAGAGTGTTGCCCTCTTGCGGTCATGCCATCAGGCTAGCTTGTCGGAGGTGATGGATTTCATCGAACGCGAAAAGCTCTATGGCCTGGGATGCGGTTTAGTCGATATGTGCTTGCTTGCCTCCACACTCATCACCCCCGATACGCAGCTATGGACACTGGATAGGCGTCTTGCGGATATGGCGGGAAAATTCGCTGCGGCCTACCATGGGTCTGTGCATTGAGCAATGAGCCAGAGGGCCGTTATTTGCACTCACTTTCTCACTGGATGCATCAGGTGAACCGTCAGATTTTCTCGGCAATGCGATGGGCTAACTTATGAATAAAGGGGCCGCTGATAAAGGCGATGATCCCAGCGGCAGGCCAAGCAAGGAGCCATGCATGCATCCAAATAGCCACAAAATCGGGATGAGCGCCGATATTCACGTAAGTCACCCACGCCGACATAATCAGCGAGTGTGAAAGACATCAGTAGCGCGAAAATAATTCTGTGTTTCATGGGGTGTCCTTAAAAGCATTATTTACCTGGGACAAGGCTACCAAATACCCATTACGGTAATATATGCCAATATATAAGAAACCATTTTACAGAATTGCAAAATGCGCAAACCTTCTCTGGATGACCTAAATATCTTTATTGTGGCCGCTAATCAACGCAGCCTTACAGCAGCGGCAGCAACACTGAAGATGACTATTGCCACGGTGTCACGGCGGATTAGCGCGCTAGAAGCAACCCTAGGCGTGGAGCTGCTCTATCGCTCAACCAAGGGGTTAACGTTGACGCCCCACGGTGAGTCCTACTACCGCGAGTGCGAGGAGTTAGTGCTTGCGCTGGATCAGCGCATTTTGGATCTGGATCAGACGCTGCATAGCCTGAGTGGGCCGTTGAAGATTATGGCGCCCGTCAACCTGGGCAGCGGGCCACTAGATGCGTTTTGGCGTCACTTTATTGATCGCTACCCTGAGATCGCGCTGACGATCGAGCTCGATAACAACGTGGTCGATATTCGCGACCATCAGGCGGATATTGCGCTTCGCTCCGGGCCACAAAAGATTCAACCCTGATCCAGAAATACCTAGGCTATATAGAGCCGATTTTGGTGGCGTCAGCGACGATGAAGCATCCTTTGCCCGAGACAGTGGAGGAACTACAGACGTGTCCGAGTGTGGCGGCCAAAATGTTTAGCGATTGGCAGCTGTTCCACCAAGAGGGTCATAAGCACGATTGTCACAAGAGTCATCTTCACATTAGTAACGACATGAATATTGTGCTCAACCTCACTAAATCGGGCGCTGGCGTCGCCTTGATGCCCGCCAGCATGGTGGCAAATAGCTTACAAACGGGAGAGTTAATACGAGCCCTCCCTGAGTGGCAGGGACGCCATAGAGAGATCTACTTGGTATGGCCCTACCGACGCAGCCTGTCAGCGCGGGCAAAGGCATTTCGCAGCGAGTTAATCGAATTTCTCAGCCACCAAAGCTGGTTCCACTCTGCTGGTTAGGCTTTCCGTTCGGAACAGACCGGCTGTATAGACCTAGCTCTGCTGGCCCCTTAACGCCAGCAGAGATCTATCACCATTTTGGATAATGCTTAAATACCCTCTTTAACCGCCCGTGCCGCGTGGAGCTTCTTATAGCTTTCGATCAAGCGCTGGTGGCGCTCCAACCCATCCAGTTGCATGTTGGTAGGCGTCAATCCGTGGAAGCGCACTTCGCCGCTTACGGAGCCTACGACCGCCGCCATGGTTGTCTCTCCGAACATGCGTTGGAAGTTGTGCAGGTAATCACCCAATTCGAGTTCATCATCCAGGACGATTTCTAGCACCGCGTTCACTGCCTGGTAGAACAAGCCACGCTCGACGGTGTTGTCGTTGTACTGCAGGAACATCTGCACGCAGTCCAGTGCCTCTTCATGGCGCTCCAGCGCCAGGTAGACCAGCAACTTCAGTTCCAGAATGGTCAGCTGGCCCCACTCAGTGTTTTCATCAAACTCGATACCAATCAGGGTGATGATATCGGCGTGGTCATCCATCTGGCTCTCTTCCAGCCGCTCGACCAGGTCGGTGAGCTGGTCGTCATCAAGACGGTGCAGGTTGAGAATATCTTCGCGGTAATCCAGCGCCTTATTGGTGTTATCCCAGATCAAATCCTCGATCGGATACACCTCGGAGTAGCCCGGCACCAGAATGCGGCACACCGGCGCGCCCAGGTCTTCATGGACAGCCATATAGACTTCGGCACCCAGCTCTTCAAAGATACCAAACAGTGTCTCGGCTTCTTCCTCGTTGCTGCCGGAGAAGTCCCACTCGCTGAACTCAAAATCAGGCTTGGCGCTAAAGAAGCGCCAGGAAACCACGCCCACCGAGTCGATAAAGTGCTCAACAAAGTTATTGGGCTCGGCAACCGTTTGCGAATTAAAGGTGGGCAGCGGCAGATCATTCAAGCCCTCGAAGCTGCGGCCTTGGAGCAGCTCGGTCAAGCTGCGCTCAAGCGCCACTTCAAAGCTTGGGTGGGCGCCAAAGGAAGCAAACACGCCGCCGGTGCGCGGGTTCATCAAGGTCACGCACATGACCGGGAACTGCCCGCCCATGGAGGCATCTTTCACCAGCACCGGGAAGCCCTGGGCTTCCAAAGCGTTGATGCCTTCGACAATGCTGGGGTATTTCGCCAGCACGTCTTGGGGTACATCCGGCAGGGTTAACTCCTGCTCGAGGATTTCCCGTTTGACCGCCCGCTCGAAGATTTCCGAGAGGCACTGTACTTGGGCTTCCACCAGGGTATTGCCCGCGCTCATGCCGTTACTTAGGAACAGGTTTTCGATCAGGTTGGAGGGGAAGTAGATCGTTTCGCCATCGGATTGGCGCACAAAAGGCAGCGAAACAATGCCCCGATCTTCACGACCCGAATTGGTATCGATTAGGTTTGAGCCGCACAGCTCGCCTTCCGGGTTATAGATTGCCAGACAGTGCTCGTCGAGTATTTCCACAGGCAGTTCGTCGTTCGGGCCCGGCTGAAACCACTTCTCATTGGGGTAGTGAACAAAGTCGCTGTTCGCGATCTCTTCGCCTAAGAACTGGTCGTTATAGAAGAAGTTGCAGCTCAGGCGTTCGATAAACTCGCCCAGCGCCGAACAGAGCGCACTCTCTTTGGTGGCGCCTTTGCCGTTGGTAAAGCACATCGGTGAAGCCGCATCGCGAATATGCAGCGACCACACGTGAGGCACGATATTGCGCCAGGAAGCGATCTCAATCTTCATTCCCAGGTCGGCAAGGATCGCGCTCATATTGGCAATGGTCTGCTCCAGCGGCAGGTCTTTGCCCTCAATATAGGTATGGCTGCCTTCCGGCGCGCCCATCAGCAAAGCCTGGGCGTCTTCGTCGATATTCTCGACCACTTCGATCTGGAACTCGGGGCCAGTCTGGACGACTTTCTTCACCGTGCAGCGATCAATGGAGCGCAGCATGCCCTGGCGATCTTTTCCGAGATATCCTCCGGCAGCTCGACCTGGATTTTAAAAATCTGCTTATAGCGGTTTTCCGGGTCGACGATGTTGTTTTGCGACAGGCGGATGTTCTCGGTGGGAATATTGCGTGCGTTGCAGTACACCTTGACGAAATAGGCGGCGCACATGGCCGATGATGCCAGGAAGTAATCGAACGGGCCAGGCGCCGAGCCGTCGCCCTTATAGCGAATCGGCTGGTCGGATATGACCGTAAAATCGTCGAACTTAGCCTCCAGGCGGAGGTTGTCGAGATAGTTAACTTTGATTTCCATGAGCGGGCGTCCGGGGTAATGAGTGTGCCTGAGCTGTTAAATACTTAAGCTGATAGGCGAATGGCAGCCATTATCCAGTTTTTCACCCGCTTCGTCTTGGGCAGTCTTCGGAGTCTGCCTATCCCATGTGGAGTATCTCAATGAGGCGGCGGCTAGTTTTTCGAAAAATTCGAATATATCATTTATGCTGTGCATGATAACAACCGTCAGTATCTCTAGAGTATGGCCACAGGAGAAGAGAAATGAGCACACTATCCACCTTGCTACCTAGCCAAGAAGAGTCGGCACTTGCCAAGTTCTCAAGCCGCGAATTAGCGGCCTATGTCGAAACGCGCGCGTCTACACAGCGAGTAGCTATTAGTGATAAAGATGGCAAATTGCACCGCGTAGAAGTGCCTGTGAGTGCCTTACGTCTGTTAGTCGATATATTGACCGAGTTGGGCGAAGGCAACATGGTTAAACTCATTCCCATCCATGCAGAGATGACGACACAAGAAGCCGCAGATGTACTCAACATGTCTCGCCCCACGCTTATCAAGTTACTGGACGACGGACTAATCCCTTATCACCGCGCGGGAAATCGGCGGAAACTGAAATACACTGATGTAATGGCGTATAAAGAAGATGTCGACCAAAAACGCCTGCAAGCACTGGATGAACTGTCAGCCCTAGACCAATCATTAGGGCTGGGATACTGATGAGTTCGTACTATACGGTTGTGTACGATGCATGCGTACTCTATCAAGCACCACTTCGGAGCCTGCTGATTCATTTGGCAATGACCGACTTATATCGTGCTCGTTGGTCGCCTCAAATACACGAAGAGTGGATGCGCAATCTACTGGCTCAACGCAGTGATCTAACGCGGGAGAAACTTGAACGCGTCCGCGATTTGATGGACAAGCACACCCGGGACGCTGTCGTGACTGGTTTTGAATCTTTAATCGAAGGGTTAGCGCTTCCTGATGCCAATGATCGCCATGTGCTTGCATGCGCTATTCACAGTGGCGCCGAGGCAATTATCACCTTTAACCTCAAAGATTTTCCTGACGAATCGCTTACAAAGTACGATATCAAAGCCATACACCCCGATGAGTTCATAGCCGATATGCTGGCTTTAAGCCCTGGGCATGTGATTCAAGCGGCACAACGGCATCGTGGAAGCCTGAAAAACCCTCCTTTCGATACAGATGAATACCTTGGCTTACTTTTTAATCAACGACTACCCGAAACCGTTAATGCGTTAACGCGATTCCGCTTGCTGCTGTAATGCATTCTTTCCAGTCTCGAGAAAATAAGGCAAAAAGCGGAACCCTAGCCGTGACAAAAATAGGCTATTCATCGTCAAGCAAAAGTGGCCGTGCTTGCTTCAACAGCAACTCAGGGCTCTCTTCCGTAGATAACCGAACTATTGCGCTTGCATCATACGCTCTGCCTCAGCTTCGCTGACCCCGAGCATGAGTAGAATCTGGCGCTGTGTGGCGATCAATACCTGCTTGCGCTCCGCCTCTCCCGGCAGGCTTTTGGCAATGGCGACGGCTCCTACCAGGGAGGCCAATATAACCCGGGATTTATCGGCAATCGCTTTGCGATCATTGGCAAAGGGAGTTGTTTCAGCTTACTCAGCGCTATCAGCCGGGTTTCAAGCATTTTTTTCATGCTCATATATGAGGCTTCAAACAACGTGCGGATTTCTGCTTTTCACTGCCTATTTCGTTGAACAGTATCGCCTCGGGCCCTGGCTTGTGCTTAGCTTCCAGCTCCTGAAGATTACAGTAGTTAGCGACCAATTCGGTTAGGTGCTGTAATGAAAGCGGCCCTTTACCAGCCTAGCCGCCCGGCTGTTATCAATGGTCAGGCGAACAGACTCATGGTAAAGCGCCTCTTTTGAAGCGAAATGGGCATAAAAGGCGCCGTGGGTCATCTTCGCTAGCTTCATGATCTGGCCAATCGATACCTTTTGAAACCCATTGCGACTAAATAGCTCCGTCGCCGACGCCAAAATGCGCTCTTTGGTTTTCGATTTATGGCTCTTGGGATAAGGCATAGCTACCTCGTCAGCTAAATATTATCTTGATCATATACTGCCCATTGCTAGGGTGACCCTATCAAACATTTAGGAGTCACTATGCAATCACCTATTGTGATTACCGGTATGGGTATGGTCAGCCCGCTCGGCAACAGCGTCAACAAAGTTGGCAGCGACTGGTTAACGGCCAGTCTGGCATCAGCACTATTGACCGCTTTGACACCAGCAATATCCCGATCAAAATTGCCGGGGTAGTGCCGAGCATTAACCAAGACCCCAGTGGCGGTCTTGATCTGGATGCGATAGCCGACCCCAAAGAGCAGCGCAAAATGGACTTGTTCAGTCTCTACGCTTTGGCGGCAGCCCATGAGGCACTGTCACAGGCCAACTGGTTCCCCGTTGAGCAGGCGCAAAAACGCCGAACGGCCACCATTATTGGCTCTGGCATTGGCGGTTTCCCGACCATTACGCAAGCCCAAAAACACTTGCTGAGCGCGGCCATCGCAAACTCTCCCCCTTCACGGTGCCCGCCTTTCTAGCCAATCTGGCTGCTGGAAATCTCTCCATTCGCTATGGCTTTCAAGGCCCACTGGGTTGCCCGGTAACGGCTTGCGCAGCGGGTCTACAGGCTATTGGTGACGGCATGCGCATTATCCGCAACGGAGAAGCCGATGTTGCCCTCGTCGGGGGCGCAGAGGCATGTATTGACCCTCTTTCCCTAGCCAGCTTCAATGCTTTAAAGGCAGTTTCCACAGAAGCAGACGCCCCTGAACGTGCGTCCAGGCCCTTTGATAAAGCCCGTAACGGTTTTGTGATGGGCGAAGGCGCGGGCGTTATGGTGATCGAAACGCTTGAACATGCGGTCGCGCGGGGTGCAACGCCGCTAGCGGTGATCAGCGGCTACGGTACCAGCGCGGATGCCTACCACCTGACGGCAGGCCCAAAGATGGGGCTGGCGCCGCAGCAGCGATTCAAGCAGCGCTGGGTATGGCGAACCTTTCTACTGATGCTATTGATCATATCAATGCCCACGCCACCTCGACCCCCGTTGGCGACCGGGCTGAAATTGCTTCACTGCGTAATGTCTTCGGTGAGCGCCTGCCCGCCATCCCGATTTCGGCAACGAAAGCCGCCACAGGCCATCTACTAGGTGCAGCGGGAGGCATAGAGAGTATTTTTTCTGTCTTGGCCTGCAATACGCAGCAGCTTCCACCTACCATTAATCTTGAGCAGTGCGATGAGGATATGCAGGATTTAACCTTCGTCACAACGACCGGTCAGCAGCACTCCACCCAGCATGTTTTGTGCAATGGGTTCGGTTTTGGTGGCGTTAACGCGGCGCTTATCGTTAGCCGTATGGAGCGTTAAAAACACAAGCCGATAAACCGTTCTACCATCAATCTACCTTTCCGAGAAACGGCAGCGCTTCCTCAAGCAATAGTTCGGGGATCTCCTCGGCGATATAGTGGCCGCAAGGGAGCGCTTTGCCCTCTACCGTGGTAGCGACCTTGCGCCATTCAGCCAGCGCATCAAAGCAGGCTTCAATGGCCCCATCGGCGCCCCACATCACTTTTAGCGGGCAGGTGAGTTTTACCCCCGCGTCGATATCCGCCTGATCATGTTCCAAATCAATCGTGGCGCTGGCGCGGTAGTCGCCGCAGATACCGGTGGCCGTACCGGGAAGCGCAAGGCAGCGTTCATACTCCGCTAGCGCTTCCGGTGAGAAAGGCGCCATACCGGCACTGCGGGCGCCCATTACGCTTTTCAGGTATTGGGCCGGATCACTCTTGATTAGCATTTCCGGCAGTGGCTGGGGGCGAATCAGGAAGAACCAGTGCCAGTAACTGTGCGCAAAGGCCTCGGTAGTGCCGCGATACATGGCAAGCGTCGGGGCGATATCCAGAAGCACCATGCGCTCTACCCGTTCCGCGTGGTCAACCCCTAAACGGTGAGCGACCCGCGCGCCTCGGTCATGGGCCAGCACTTTGAAATGCTCAAAACCGAGCGCGCTCATTAGCTCAGCCATATCGGCCGCCATGGCGCGTTTGGAATAATTAAGGTGCTCGGGGTCGTCGTCGGGTTTACTGCTGTCGCCGTAGCCGCGCAGATCCGCGGCGATTACCGTGAAGTGCTGGGCAAGCGTTTCCGTGACTTTGTGCCAAATCACATGGGTCTGAGGGTGGCCGTGAAGCAACAGTAGCGCAGGGCCACTGCCGCCCTGTCGAAAAGCGATCTCAACGCCGTTAACCTGGCGTTTCGATTTTTCAAACCCGTGAAACATGGCGTACTCCTGGTTTGTTGCAGAAGCCTTTTGCTGTGCATATTAGTAATGTAGCTGACTATTATATAGCATAGCCTTCTAGGCTGGGGAGCCGCCACGGCAAGCGGGAAAGCGTTGCACTCTTTGGCGCAAGGCATCACATTAGGCAGCCACGACACTAAGAGAATTCGAGTCACCCCATGCATGACGATTTCGTGGCCAACCTGCGCCTGCTCTGCAGTTACTATCCGTCCATTGCTGAAGTCTGTCGGCGCTTAACGATTAACCGTGCCCAGTTTAACCGCTACCTGAGTGGGCGCTACCGTCCCAGCCACGCGGCACTACAGCGCATTTGCCACTTTTTCGGCGTTACCGTTGAGGATATTGCCCTCCCTCACCACGATTTTCGTGCCCTGGTGCAAACGGGCCAGCTAAATAGAGAAGCCAACGCAGCAACTCTACCTTGGCCAAACGCACTGGTTCAGCGCGGCAGCGAAGGGATGGAGCGCTATATAGGTCGCTACTTTGAGCTTTATCACTCGATGTCCCGACCAGGGCAGTTAATGCGTACCTTGGTTTGCCTGGAAGAGCGGGAAGGTGGCGTCGTTTATCAGCGCACCGAGCGGATGCAGACCGCCCCGGCGCCCGCCCGTGCCACAATCGCTATGTGGGCACCGCGGTTAAGCTTGCGGATCGGCTGTTTTTGGTCGACCACGAAACCCTTAATGGCCACGAAATCACCCAGACGATTCTGTTTCCGAGCTTTCAAAGCCAAGTGACGCGATTGACCGGCTTAAAAATGGGCGTGGCGGATAACAGCGAGCGTATGCCCTGCTGTGTGCGGGTGGTGTATCAGCGCCTGGATGAACAGATCAGCCTGCGTGAAGCGCTGGCACAGTGCGGATTAATCGCTCTGGATGATCCTTCACTCGACGAAACCCTGATAGCCGCCACCCGTAACGACGTGGCCGATGGAGAGCATCACTTTCGCGCTCGTCACTAGGTCATTGGTGATTAGTGGACTAGCGCTAAGAGGAAGGCACCAACACCTGCTGAAACAGAATTTTTCAAACTGCTCCATGGGCTCAACAGATTTCAACGTCTTGGCGCGCAGAATGGCACCTTCCCAGCCGGTAAGAATAAAGCTGGCGAGCGCTTCTGGCGCTGTATGGGGGCAATATCTCCCCGCGCCTGGGCATCTTGCAGGCAGCGCACGAAACGCTGCTCCCAGCGCTGAAATACTAGATTTAGCGCATCACGGAAGGTATCACTCTGACCCGAAAGTTCTTGGCCAAGGTTGCCGATCAGACAACCCGTCGCATGGTTGCACTCATGCATATGATCACGGCCTGCCGCGAAGTAGCGTTTTAGACGCTCAAGCGGCGGCGTGTCATTATCTTCTAGCAACGCCACCAACGTTTCATCATAGCTGGCGGCAAAACGCTCGATCACCGCCAGCCCGAAATCTTCTTTGCTGGAGAAGTAGTGATAGAAAG
This sequence comes from Vreelandella olivaria, assembly GCA_004295565.1. Taxonomy (GTDB): domain Bacteria; phylum Pseudomonadota; class Gammaproteobacteria; order Pseudomonadales; family Halomonadaceae; genus Vreelandella; species Vreelandella olivaria. Next base: position 3,570,696 of record AP019416.1, read on the forward strand.
AGCCTTTAGGCACACCGCAGGTTTTTAAAACGGCATTAATGCCCGTTGCGTTGTAGCCTTGCTGACTAATCAGCTGAGCGCCGCTATCAATTAATTTGTCACGCGTTGCGGTATTTTTCATATGCTTAAAGTAGACCAGTCAGTCTATTACTTTCAAGTGAGAAAGCCAAGTGAATAAAAGCCAATTTGTAATAAAGCCTGGTGTGTGGCGGTTGCATGTTATTTGCACATTGCTTGACTAATGGCTGCTTAACAATGCGCGATGCTAGCATCATACGCTTATTTTTCTGGAATTTTCGCCCCAATGGATGACGCGCGGTAATGACTCTTTCTCGCTATTACGCTACGAATCAACAAGGCCGCATTCGCTTGGGTGCCGTAGTTGCTTTATTGGTTCTTATTGCCACTTTGCCCCTTGCTTGGTGGATTATTACCCAACCGCCGCGTATAGAGCGTACCCCACCGCCAGCGCCTTTGCCTAGTATGGTAGACGTCGTCACGGTGAAAGCGAGTTCACAGGCACCGAGTCTGTACGCCTTTGGGCGCGTTGAAGCAGAGCAGGGGAAACAATGCTGGCCAGCCGTGTGGCGGGCCAGTTGGAGCGTTTTGCCGAGGGTATTGTCCCCGGTCAGGTAGTCGAGCAGCAAGCGCCGGTTGCCTATATTGACCAAGCTGACTTACAGCTAGCCCTTGAAGATGCCGAGGCGCAGCTCGCCAACGCCCAGGCCCAGCTCGCGCTAGAGCAGGCAGAGCAGCAGCGGGCGCGCAGCGAGTACGAATCCTTTGGCCGCCAGCTCTCGGCAGAGCGACAGGCGCTAGTGTTGAGAGAGCCCCAACTGCGTCAAGCCCAGGCCCAAGTCACCCAAGCACGCGTGGCCCGCGACCAAGCGGCGCTGAATGTTGAGCGCGCTACCCTCACCGCTCCCTGGCGGGCCATGGTGCAAGAACGCTTGGTCGGTGCCGGCAGTTTACTCAGCCAAGGTACCGAGGTGCTGCACTTGGTGGGCGTTGAGCAATTTTGGTGCGCGCCTCGCTCCCCGGCGAGTGGACAGAGTGGTTGGAAGCAGGCACCACCGTCACCTTAACCAGCCGCGGCTGGCCCGAAGGCGCCAAACGCGAAGGAACCCTGGTCTCAATGCTGCCTAGCCTGGAAGAGAATGGCCTGCAGGCTCAACTGTTGATCGCCGTTAACGACCCGCTCGCCCTAGAGACCGACGGCCCGGCCCTACGCCTGGGCGATGTCCTACGCGCCTCTTTTCAACCGGCTGTTCAGGAGCAGCTTATTTCACTACCTTCTGCGGCTCTGCGCCCAGGTGACGTAACGTGGCGGGTAGATGAAGAGAATCGCCTGCGCCGAACACCGGTTACCCTGGCTTATCGCGGCGAAGATGATGCCTTGATTCGTGACGGCTTGGAAACTGGCCAGCAGGTTGTTACTGCCGGTTTGGCCCAGCCAAGAGAGGGCCAATTAGTACGTATCCGCCGCCCCAACGACACCCCGGCTCAAGCAGGCAATGAACCGGGAGACGAATCATGAAGGTGCCACGCGGCCCATTAGCTTGGATGGTGGATCACGGCGTAGCACCTAATTTACTGATGGTGCTGTTTATCGTCGGCGGCCTAATGGCGTCGCTGGCGATTAAAAAAGAGGTCTTCCCGAATTCGACATCGAAGTCGTGCAAGTCTCTATCAGCTATCCTGGTGCCACGCCGGAGGATGTGGAACAGAGCCTGCTGCTACCGGTGGAAGCCGCGATTGCTGATGTAGAAGGCATCGACGAGCTGACCGCCACGGCCAGTGAAGGCAGCGCCAGCGTCAACGCCACGCTGATTGATGGCGTGGATGTGATGCGCGCCTATCAGGATATTCAGCAAGCAGTGAACGCCATCACTACCCTGCCCAGCGCTGCCGACCCACCCCGCTTTACCCTGGCGGGGCGCTCCCGCAGCGTGTTGAGCCTGCAGGTCTACGGCCCAGTCGGCCTGGAGGCACTGCACAACGCGGCCGAGGATGTACGCGGTGAGCTACAAGCCACTCCCGGCATCTCCCGTGCGGAGCTATCCGGCAACCGCGAGAGGGAGATTCAAGTTCACTTGGACGAAGAGGCCATTGAGCGCTATGGCCTTGATCACCAGGAACTGGCCAGCCGCATTGCCGAAGAAGCCCTTGATCTCGCTAGTGGCCAGCTCACAACGGCAGAAGGCGAATGGCTGATCCGCTATCAGGGACGACGTAACAGCGCCGAGGCCTTTGCCGAGCTGCCGATTCTGACCAGCACTCAGGGGCGCCGATTACCCTGGGCGAGATCGCCAGGGTCAGCGATGGCTTTGCCGAAACCGACCGCGAGGAGTTTTATAACGGCCAACCCGGCCTCTCCGTGGATGTTTACCAGATTGGTGATCAAACCCCGACCAGTATTTCACAAGCGGTCAACGGTGAGCTTGAACGACTGCGTGCAGGTATGCCGGAAGGCGTTAGTCTGGACATTTCCCGCGACAGCTCAGAGGTTTACGAAGACCGCCTCAGCCTACTGTTAAAAAATGCCTGGATGGGCCTAGCGCTGGTGTTGGTACTTATGGCGCTGTTTCTAGAAGCACGGCTGGCGTTCTGGGTCACCCTGGGTATCCCCACGGCGTTTCTCGGCGCCATGCTGTTTCTGCCCTGGATCGGCGTCTCGCTCAATATGATGTCGATGTTCGCCTTTATTATCGCCCTGGGGATCGTCGTCGATGACGCCATTATCGTCGGCGAGAATATCTACAGCTACCGGGAAGAGGGCTATTCACTGCGCGATGCGGCGGTGAAAGGTGCCAGCGAAATCGCTACCCCACTGACCTTTGCGATTCTCTCCAATATTGTCGCCTTCCTGCCGCTACTCTTTTACCCGGCTTTTGGGGCTGATTTTTGCCACCGTGCCGGTCGTGGTGGTGACGGTATTCTTGATCTCCTGGCTGGAAGCCCTAGTGATTCTGCCCGCCCACCTGGCGCATAGCCGCAAACCGCGCCAAACCCCAGCGTGGCAGCGCCCCCTTGAAGCATTGCGCCAACGCCTTCAGGCCGGTTTACACCATTTTACCTACCGCCAGTTTGAGCCGTTCTTACAGCGCGCCCTGAACCAACGCCTGCTGAGTATTTCACTGGGCATCGCCATTCTGCTCATCGCGCTCTCCTGGGCGATGAGCGGGCGGTTGGGTTTCTCGCTAATGCCACGGGTCGAATCAGATCAGGTGCAGGCCACGGTCACCCTCCCCATTGGCAGTAATATCAGCATTAGCCGCGAGCTAAGCCAACAGCTGCTCGACGCCGCCGATGCCCTTAGCGCGCGCGAAGAGACCCTCAGTTTTAGCAGTTCACGCAGCCGCCTGGACGGCGAAAGCCTGGAAGTGCGGTTAGATATTGCCAGCGAAAGCCTGGAAGCGTGGCCACCCTCACGCATCGCCCGAGAGTGGCGCGAGCTTACCGGTGATTTGCTCGGCGCCCAGTCGGTGCGTTTTGAAGCCGATGTCGGCGGCCCCGGTAGTGGCGCGGCACTCAGCCTTCGCCTCTCCCACCCGGACACCCAGGTGCTTGAAGCCGCCGCCGAACGCTTAGCGGAAACGTTGGGCGGCTATGGCCTCACGGATATCGACAGCGGCCTGGGCGACGGCAAACCACAGTTAGAGATGCGCCTTTCTGCCGAAGGCCGCGCCCTGGGGCTTACGGGTAATAACTTGGCCCAAGCCCTGCGCGGCCCCCTCCAGGGCGCCACGGCGCTTGAGCAGTACGTAGGGCGCAGTGAAATCAGCGTTGAGGTGCGTTTGCCCAACGATAACCGCGACAGCTTGAACGAGCTCTACCGCATGCCGGTGCGCACGCCTGACGGGCTAAGTGTGCCGCTTTCCCGGGTGGCCGACATTACCATCAGCCAAGCCTCTAGCAGCCTTGAGCGCATTAACGGGCGGCGAATTATTACCGTCACCGCCGATTCCGAAAGCGATATGGCCATCAACCAAGTGCTCGCGACGCTCCAGGAAGAGGAGTTTCCCAATCTGGAAGCGACCTGGCCAGGGCTGGAAGTCAGCATGGGTGGTCGTCAGCAGGACACCGCCGACAACTTAGCCACGCTAAAAACTTCCATGTGGTTAATGATTGCCGCGCTCTATGCGCTGCTGGCTATTCCTTTTAGAAGCTACCTACAGCCACTGCTGGTGCTGGCGGCGATCCCCTTTGGCATTGTGGGTGCCGTCGCTGGGCATATGATCATGGGCTTTGGGCTATCCATCATTAGCCTGCTGGGGATGCTGGCACTTTCAGGCGTGGTAATTAACGACGCCCTGGTGCTGATCGACTACGCCAACCGCAAACGCCGTGAAGGCATGGGTGCCCGGGGAAGCCATTGTGGCAGCAGCCACCCGCCGCCTGCGGCCAATAATGATGACCACGCTGACGACCTTTCTAGGCCTGGCGCCGATGATTTTGGAAACCTCGCGGCAGGCGCGCTTTATGATCCCCATGGCGATCTCGCTCGGCTTCGGTATGCTGTTCGCCACCGTGATACTGCTGATCCTGGTACCCTGCCTCTACCTGGGCATGGAGAACATCCGCGAACGACTTAACGCACCGCGCCAGCCCGTACTGGACAAAAGGAGGGAGCCCACTGATGGCCTTGCTCACAGCCATACGTCAATGGCGCCCCTCCCGGTTGGGGCTCAAGCTGTTTGTGATTATTCTCAGCGTGAACGTAGCGATTTCAGCCAGCATGTTTCTGGCGGTCTCTTACAGTATAGACCGCGGCTTTCTCGACTACCTCAATCAAGCCCAGGAGCGCCGCGCAACGCTGCTGGCTGACGGCCTCGTCACGCGCTGGGAAACCCAGCAGAGCTGGGAGTGGCTGGAGCAGTCACCGGAACGCTGGCCTTATATCGTCCGCTTTGAGCTCGGCCAGGAGCACCGCGACCGGCCCTCTCCACTCGGCGAAGCGCGGGATTTCACTCTGCGCGCCGCCGATAACCGCTTTGTGGTACCGCCCAGAAGTGGACGAGAAGGTTCGGGCAGTTGGCACTGGCTCACCCTTCACAGCGGCGATACTCATATCGGCTCACTGGGTTTCCGCCCTCCCGAGAAATGATGGAGCGCATGGAGAGTCGCTTCCTGGAGCGCCAACAGCGTAATCTCGTGCTTATTGTAGTATCACTCTGCGTTGCCTCGCTGCTGTTAGCGGGCGGGCTCTCCTGGTGGCTGGGGCGACGCACCCGGGCACTGGCGGGCGCCACCCTGCGGCTTACCGAGGGCGACTATCACACTCGATTGCCTGAACGCGGTCGCGATGAGCTATCGCGCCTGGCACGTGACTTCAACGTACTGGCGGCCACGCTGGAAGCCAGCCGCGATGCCCGCGCCCGCTGGGTGTCTGACACCGCCCACGAGCTGCGCACGCCGCTGGCGGTGCTGCGCGGCGAAATCGAAGCCATGCAGGATGGCATTCGCCCGCTAAACCAGGAGAACCTTAGCTCCCTCGCCCAAGAGGTGGGTCAGCTAGAGCGCTTAGTGGCGGATTTGCGCTTGCTATCGCAAAGCGACGCGGGTGCGCTGGATATTCAACTGGCACCGATGGATCTTAGCGACTGCCTCGCCAGCCGCCTGGCCGACGCCGACCGCTGGTTAGTCGAAAGCGGGTTAACGCTGACCGAACAGGTCGAACCTGGCATTATGATTCGTGGCGATGCCCAGCGCCTGCGCCAGCTCTGGAACAACCTGTTGGACAACAGCTGCGCCTATACCCAGCCGCCGGGTGAGCTGCGAGTCACGCTCACCAAGAGCCAAGGGATGGCGGTGGTCACCTGGGAAGACACTACGCCGGGCGTGCCGGAAGGTGAATTAGCCCGCCTGACCGAGCGGCTCTATCGCGTGGAAGGCTCGCGCAGCCGTGCCAGCGGCGGCAGCGGCTTGGGGCTCTCGATTGCCAGCGCCCTGGTTAATGCCCACGGCGCAACGCTAACGCCCTCTAGCTCCACGCTGGGTGGGCTACGCTGGACGCTACGTTTTCCGCTGTTGGCTGCTGATTAATATTTCCGGGATTAGTACCACCAAAACTGATATTACACGAACCGTTAAGCCCTGCTTTTACGTTCACTGTTAAGCGAGTCTACCGCTATGTCTGATGCTGCCTCTTTACTGATTGTTGAGGATGAACCGAAGATTGCCCGCCTAATGGCAGACTACTTAACCACCCACGGTTTTGAGGTGACGACCCTGGGCCACGGCGATGAGGTGATACCGTGGCTGGAGCAGCACTCCCCTGCGTTGGTGCTACTCGATATCATGCTGCCGGGTAAAGATGGCCTCACCCTCAGCCGGGAAATACGTCAAAAGTGGCCTGCCATTGCGATCATTATGGTCACCGCCAAGGTAGAAGAGGTGGATCGATTGCTGGGGTTGGAGCTGGGCGCCGATGATTATATCTGCAAGCCGTTCAGTCCTCGGGAAGTCGTCGCCCGGGTGAAAGCGGTACTACGCCGTAGCCAAGCGGCGGCCGATGCCCCAGCCGTGGTGCAAAACGCACCGGTGGTATTAAACGAAGATGGCTGGCAGGCGCTCGCCCATGGGCAGGATTTAGGCCTAACGGCGGTGGAGTTCCAGCTATTGCGGGTGATGATGCAGGCGCCGGGACGTATCTTCAGCCGCGAGCAGCTAATGGATCACATGTACCGCGACAACCGCATCGTCTCGGAGCGCACCGTAGACAGCCACATCAAAAGCTGCGCAAGAAGATCCACGAAGCGCTGCCTGAGCTGGAAATTATCCGTTCGGTGTATGGCGTCGGCTATAAGTATCAGCCGGAGGGGTAACAATAGGACGACGTATGAAGGCGCTCGTAGTAGAAGACAACGTTAATTTAGCTAACTCTATTGCAGCCACACTTAGCGAGGCTGCCTTTAGCATTGATGTCGCCGACGATGGAAGAAAAGCACTTCATATGCTTGAACAGGGCGGATACGACCTGTTGGTGTTGGATCTTGGCCTGCCTGAATTGGATGGCATCTCCCTACTACGCACCTTACGCCACCAGCAGAATACGATCCCTGTCTTGATTATTTCGGCACGCGACAGCCTGGATCAGCGCATACATGGTCTTGAAGTGGGCGCAGACGACTATCTATGCAAGCCTTTTTCGCTGGAAGAAGTGACTGCACGTGCCCGGGCGTTAGTGCGGCGTGCCAAGCACTTTGGCGGAGAAACGCTACAGTGTGGGCGCTTAGAGTTTTTACCCGATGCCATGGAGCTGCGGCTTGATGGCAAGCCCTTGCTGTTGCATCGCCGCGAGTTAGAAGTCATGGAGTACCTGCTGATTAACCAAAATCGCCTCGTTAATAAGGGAGCAAATTATCGACCGACTATCTACCTCAGATGAGTCGGTCAGCTACGCCGCAGTGGAAACTTACATCTCTCGGATTCGTAAAAGATTGGCTACGATTTCGGCTTAAAAACGGTACGCGGCCTGGGCTATTACCTGGAAGCTAAAGACTGCGAACCTCAAGACGTGAAAGCCCCTGACGATGAATAAACGCCAATCGATCCGCAGTCGGCTGCTGTTATGGATTGGGCTGCCTTTCACCGCCCTCGCAATCTTGGCATTGATCTCTAGTCACCTGCTGCTGTCTCGGCAAATCAATGCAACCTTTGATGACCTGCTACTTAATGCAGCTCAGCGGCTGGAGCGTCGAATTTACACGGCGGATGGTGAACTGCGCATCAATATGCACTATTTCAGCATCAGTACACTTGGCAGCAGAGGTGAAGGAAAAATTTTCTATCGCATTAAAGAAAATGACGGAGACATAATCGCAGGCTTTAGCGGTTTGACAGATCCACCCCAAACGTCGCATGAACCAGTTTTTTATGATGTAGATTATGCGGGCAATGCTTTAAGAGCCGTTGCGCTTACCCTTCCATTTCGGCGAGGAGGCGAACCGGTCGACATTGAAGTCGTCGTCGCCGAATCAAAGGAAGCTCGCCACACCCTTACCAACGACTTCATGATAACGCTCACAGGATTAATGGTCGTTACAGGATTACTAGCCATTTCAATTGCACTTTTAGCCATTCACCTTGGGTTAGCACCTCTTAATGCGGTTAGCCAAGCCTTGCGACAACGTTCACCGAATGACTTGCATGCATTGGATGATGCAGCCCCAAAAGAGATCCTGCCGCTAATCCAGAGTATTAATCATTTAATGCAGCGTATGCGACGTAGTATTGAAAGCACTCAGCAGCTCAATGCCGATGTCTCGCATCAGCTTAGAACACCTGTCTCAGAGATCCGCGCTTTAACGGAAATGTCGCTTAAAGACGCATCCCAATCACCCGCTCATACTAGCCTGCGGGAGATTCAACGCATCGCTGAGCATGCCAGCCATACCGTTAAGCAACTGCTTAAATACGCCAAAACACGCAGCGAATTAGTCGATACATCTCACCTCGAAAGTGTCGATTTAATCGCCATTTGCCATGATGCCTGTGCTCAGACAGCCCCTAATATTTATAAACAAAACCAAGAACTCGCCTTTGATCAACAGAAAGCAATACCTAACATTTTGGGCGACCCCATTATGCTGCGCTGGTTAGTGACCAATCTCATCGAAAATGCCAGCTTGCATGCGGGTGGCAGCATGGCCTATAGAGGCGTTATAACCGTTGCCCTTACGGCTGACGCACGCCAAGTAACATTAACGGTTAGCGATGAGGGTACCGGCGTGGAGGAAGCACAGCTTTGCAAATTGACGGAACGCTTTTTCCGCCACAACAAACATACGCCTGGAAGCGGCTTAGGGCTGGCCATTGTGGAACAAATTGCAACGACGCACTCTGCCCGCCTGGCGCTAACGAATCGTCCCCAGGGCGGCTTTGAAGTCACGGTGACTTTCCCCGCTATTTAAGCGGCTGATTGACTATTCGCAGCATTAGCGGGGTCATAAAGATCAATAGCAGTAGGCGTAGTATATGGTGAGAAACAACATAGACCGGGTCGATCCCCATCACCATGGCAATCACCGCCATTTCCCCTACTCCACCAGGAATTAACGCAAGCAGAACCGCCACGAAGGCGAGTTGGGTAACACTGGAAACCAACCACGCCATTAGCGCCGCTACCACCAACGCAAATAGAGCAAAAGTAATCCCATAACGCCCCATGCTGACCACCTGCGACCACTGTGTTCCTGAAAAACGCGAGCCTACAGAGGCCCCCAGCACCAGAAATGCGGCAAGCACTATCCCGGTTGGCAGGGAGTAGTCGAAGCCAAGGTTAGCAATAATGGCCCCTGCGGCCATGGGCCCTAAAAAACTCAGGCAGGGGAATTCTTAACAAGCGCGCTAACCACCAACACAGTGGTGCCAACAACAGAGGCAAAATATCGACTAAGGCTAACGCTGATGGCGAACTGGCAAGCGCCACATCTTCAACAAAAAAACTCGCCACGAAAGCCGCACCCGAAACCACGGTGACTAAGCGTAGTGAGTGAGAGATAGCGATCCAACGTAAATCTCCATTAGCACGTTCAGCCAGCACCAGCGCTGAGTTCATGCTTCCGGGGTAAGAGCAAAAATAGCATTCATCCGCCCTAGACTTGCTCGGTTAAAAATCCAGAATCCGCCGATCAGCATTAGTCCCATATAAACCAGCATTGCCAGCACACTGGGGTACCACAACACCAATCCTACGAGTTCATCTGCTTGGATTCGACTGCCGATAAATAGCCCTAGCAGTGCGATGGCGGTGCGATGCAGGCGCTTATCGACACCTGTTTTCACTCCCATCAGTGATAAGCACATCACCATAAACAGAGAGCCCAGCATCCAAGCCAAGGGCAATGAAAAAGGGTGGCCAACCAGCCACCCACAAAACCAAACCAACGGTAATGACAGTTCTTTTCAACATTTCAACTTCTGAATTGAGGAATCATAGTTGAGCAGCCTCTTGGCGCGCTTTAAGGCGCTTCATGAGTGGCTGGCTAAATAGCGAGATAAGCAGTAAGGCAAAAATCGCCAGCGTTACTGGGCGCTCAAAAACGTACGTGATGTCGCCACCACTGATTTGGTAGGAGTGAAGTAGCGATTTTTCAGCCAACGATCCTAATAGCATGCCGATAACAGCGGCGGGTACGGAGTAGCCGTAGTGGCGAAATATCCAACCGATCACCGCAAACACCAGTACCGTAGCGGGGCCCGTCATATTGCCGGTTAGCCCGAAGGATCCCATGACCGCCAGCACCAACACAGAAGGTATCAAGTAGCGCATGGGCACTTTGACGATATTGGCCAAGAGAGGAATAAACAGTAAACCGATGATCACCAGTAGAAACACCTGGGCAAAGTTAGCGAAGATAATCGCGTAAACCACATCGGTTTGTTGGCGAATAAACTGCGGCCCGCCAGTAATATTATGCATAGCAAACGCCGCTAACATTACCGCTGTAGCGCCACCGCCGGGAATCCCTAGCGCCAGCAGGGTAGCCATTGAGCCCCCTTCGGAGCTGCTATTCGCCGCTTCGGATGCCACCACGCCTTTTGGGTTTCCCTTACCAAATGAATCGGGATCCCGATCACGGCGCTTAGTTTCTATGTAAGAGAGCAGGTTAGACACGGATGAGCCCACCCCAGGAACCGCCCCGACCAATACCCCGATCAAACCACCTCGAATCATCACCACAGGGTAGCGCATCGCCATTCTACAACCTTCGAAGATCTCACCCACCTTGACCTTGCGGGCATCGGCAGATTCAACGATGAAGCCTTTATTAGCTAGCTTAAATAGCTCTGAGGCGGCAAACATACCCATCATGGCAGGAATGACGGGAACGCCGTCCAACAGGTAAGTCTGCCCCATCGTCCCGCGTGCCAAGCCGATTTCGCTAAACCCAATCGTGCCGACTAAAAGCCCGACAAACCCGGCCACTAACCCTTTGAGAACCTGTTCACCTTTTAAACTCGCAATCAGCGTCATCCCCCAGAGAATAACCACAAACATCTCTGCTGGCCCCAATCTCAGCACCATGTAAGAAAGCGGCTGGATCATAAAGAACAGCACCACGTAGCCCATCAGCGCGCCAATCACCGAGGAGGCTAACGCAACGCCTAACGCCTGGTTATGCTGCCCCTTCCGCGCCATTGGGTAACCATCAAACGCGGTAGCGATGGCCGAAGAGGTACCCGGTATATTCATCAAAATGGCTGGAATACCGGCACCAAAGGAGCCGCCCGTAAAAATAGCGGTAAGAAACAACATGGCTTGAATAAAGTCCATGTACATGGTCATCGGCAGGAAAATGGCCATCGCCATTGATATCTGCAGGCCTGGCGTTGCGCCAAAAATAAGCCCCAGTACAATACCCGGCACGACTACTAGCCAAGGGCCAAAATTAGAAAAAAGCAGATCAAAACTCTGCCCTACTGCGCCAAAATCAATCATGGTATCTCCTCAGCTTGGAAGCAGCAGCAGTGTCATCGGGTACGGCAGCATCTGCGAGAAAAGAACGCGACACTCAGCCCAAAAGCGATGCTATAGCCGCCTACCAACAGCCAATTGCGCTCCCCTTTAAGGATCAGGAAAAGCGCCAGAAACACTACAGTGGCAATATCAAAGCCTATCGCTTCAAGCGACAGTACATAGGCAGCGAAGAGCCCCACAACAGGTAATGTTTTATGCAGCGGTTCTTCTTCAGAGGAGCGAAACAGCGAGCCGTGTTTAATACGCAGGATCAATTCAAGTGCAATAATCGCTAACACGATAACGGCAAGTGGCAATATAAGCAGCAGATTTTGCGGTGTGGCGGATACGCGAATGGCGTCTAATAAATACCATAGTGTAAAACCAGCCAGCCCCATGAGAACGATAAAGTCCCCATAGTCACGTTTATATTCAGACATGGTAAAACCCCCATGCTGGCCCTTCACTAATGTGAGGGGCCAGCTATCATGGAAGGATTAGTTCGGAAAAACGGGTCGTGAAAATTAGTTAAGCAGGTGAGCGTATTTTTCAAACACTTGATAGTTTTCGCGCATCAGCTCGTTGGAGCGCTCGGGGCCTACCCAAACGCCGCCCATTTCGTTGCGTTCAAGCTGCTCTTGAACATCTTTACGGGCCAGCGCACTTTGAATAGCCGAGGAGAGCTTCTCAAAACGCTCAGGATGCTGCCGCTCCATTTCACTGGTCACTGCAAAGCCGCGCATTGAGCCCTGCAGTACTGGCACTTCAAGATTCATCGGCGCCAGCGCTTCATTGATCGGAAGTGCATCCCACTGTTCAATGCGCTCATCATTGACGATCGCCAATGGGGTTAAAAACTCACGGATTCCCTCGCTGCCCTGGGCACTAATAGAGACGAAATCCACCTGCCCACCCGCTACCGCTGAACGGGCTTCGCCACCGCTGTTATAAGTCACCAAGTTGAGGTTATCTTGGGGAATACCTGCTTCATCAAGTAGCAAGCGCACCATTAAGTGCCCAGCAGAGCCTTGAACCACCGCACCGCGTACTTGACCCTTTTCCTCGCGGATCGCTTCAAGCAGGCTTGGCAGGTCTTCATAACCGCTGTCTTTATTGGCAGCGATTAGATCCAAATCAAACCACTGGAAGTTGATATAAGAAAAGTCGTCGACACTAAACGCTGCATCACCCGTCAGGATCGAGTTGGTTAAGTAAGGAGCAAACGTCGAGGCGTAGACGGTATAGCCGTCATCAGGCACGTTAAGAACGTAATTAGAAGCAACCTGAGTGCCCGCCCCAGGACGATTAGTCACTTGTACCGGTACACCTAGCTCTTCGGAAATGGGGCCAGACATCATGCGGGTCATACGATCCGCGCTACCGCCGGTGCCAAAACCTACTACCATGTTGAGCGGTCGTGAGGGAAAGTCGTCAGCGACAGCAGGAAGCGCCATTGATAGAGAGGCAATGGCGGCCGTTGCCCCGACCAGTATGGATTTGATATTGAGCGATAAGGACGCACTGGAAGTGTTAAGCATAGCGAGGCTCTCTTTTATAAGTTTGTTGGGTTTTCGACACAGGTTCTTACCTTGTGTGCTTAAAACGCTACCCCACGAAACTGTCACCAACCTTGCATAGAGAAAGATCACAACTAAAGTCTAAACCTCACTAACTACCTGCTGATTAAGAAACGCCATGCCTGCATCAATGGTCATGCAGCAATGATGGCTATCCCTATTTCACTGACTTCCAGGTCACCTGAGTATTTCTTAGCATATGCTAAAGTATTGCCTCGGACTGTCGATAACTCTATTAGCCTGCTTAGAACCTATTTATTTACGCAGGCCTGCGTAGTCGCTGTCGCGTCTGCTTAAAATAGCCCTTAACGCTAACGAGAGATTGCCATGACCCTCTCTTTACCTACCGGGAGTGCCCCTTTAGACGCACATCCTTTACGTAGTGAGCCGTCAAATGCCCAGCAAGTAACAACAACATCGGTCACTTCCAACGCCGCAACGACGGATTCCAATACCAGCATTCATTTGGATCTATCGCCCGTGGCTAGAGGCATAGCCTCAGCTTCAGAAAAGGCTGGTAACACACAGGAAGCGAAGAACACCAAAATCGATGAAAGCGATCTCCCTCAGGAGATCAAAGAGTTACTAAAGCGAGTTGCTGAATATAGAGAAAAATTAAGAGAGAAAGAGCAGGAACTGGAAGAGGTTATGCGCGACCAGTCCCTAAACGATGAACAACGCCAAGCAAAGCTCGACGCCTTGCAACAGGAAATCAGTAGCCTCAATAATTCGCTTCAAGAGGCTATGGGCCAACTAAGCAAACTCGTCACTCAGCTGGATCTTGATGATGGCGCTGTTATCGACATGATGTCATTGGCCATGTCTTGATGACGTTGAGGCGTTAAGGATTGACCTGCCGATTAAGAAACGCGATGCCCGCATCTATGGCGCCGCCACGCAGCAGGAAACTAGTTATGTGGCCGCGCCAGCGCTGCAGGTAAAGCTCGCTCTCGATGTTGTTCTCCTGCAGGGCTTGATAGAAGTCCGTGGCGTGATCCACCGGCACCAGTTGATCCCACTTGCCGTGGAACAGGAAGAACGGCGGTGAGTCAGGCGTAAGTTGCCGTGCGGGAGAGGCTAGGCGATACGCTTCATTCTCTTCGGCGCGGGTGCCGCCAATAAAATTGACGACTAAAGGGCCGTCATCAAACTTCAATAAATCACTGGGGAGCCCTCCCGCTAAAACAGCGGCTAAACGGCTCTGCTCTCCGCCGTAGGGCTCGGCCAGCGGCCCCTCTACTCCCGCCACCGCCAGCAAGCTCACCAAATGCGCCCCAGAAGAAAACCCCACGCCGACAATGCGGTGTGTATCCACTTGCCACTCGTCCGCATTAGCGTGAATCCAGGCCATCGCCTGCTGCAAGTCATGTAACTGGCTAGGGAAGCGATATTCAGGCGCAAAACGGTACTCAATATTCACCGCGACGTAGCCCTGACCCGCTAGCTGTTCAGCGATGCCCTGCATATCTTCCGGTGTGCGGTTGCGCCAGCCGCCGCCATGCACCACCAGGGCAGCAGGACGCAACTCTCCGTTCGAGTCGTCGGGTAGATAAACATCGGCTGCTAACGCCTGGGGCCACTCTTCAGGTGTATAAGTGGCAGGTGCCAAGCGCGTAAAAGACTGGGGTTCACGCAGCACACTGCTTTCAATCGCGAGCTCATCTTGGGTAACGTGTTGGGCAGCGCTGCAGCCACTCAGCATTAAGGCAATTGCCCCCAGGCCAGAGGTAAACGCGCACCGCTGCTGCCATATGCGAAGTTGCTCGGTTCGCGACATCATGCTTCTCCTTGAAAATTAGGTGACCCCTCACCTACCCACTACGACCTGCAACAAGCCAATAAGATCATGATTGTTGCACACTATCTGCAAACGGTTTGCACGCCGCCTAGCGATACTGTCATCGTCAACTTACCAGGAGAGAACTTATGAACGTTTCAAGTGCTAGGAAAATGTCAATTCGCCAACTGTTTGCTCCCGCCCTGCTGGCTATCGCCATTGCTCCATTAGCGTTTAACGCTCAAGCACATAGCCACGGCGACCATGAAGGGCAAGGCCCTGATCGCGAACGTATGGAAGAGCGCATGGAGGAGCGTCGCCAAGAGGTGTACGAGCGCGCTGATATTTCAGCCGAGAAACAGGCTGAGCTCAACGAAGCACACGCCGAACATCGTGAAGCCATGCAGGCACTGCGCGAAGAACACCACGAGCGGGTAGCTGAAATTCTCACCGAAGAAGAGCAGGAAGCGCTGCGCAACGCCATGCAGGAAGCCCATGAAGAGTACCGTGACAAGCACGGTAAACGTGGTCATCACGATGGTAATAGTGGCGATAACGCCGATAGCGAATAAACCCAGGCCAAGCCTTAAACCAGATCCAACGCCCGGTTTTTCCGGGCGTTTTTGTGTCTGTGCTTTAGCCAGCTCGCTGCTAACTCCACGCTAATTCAACCTAAATAGGAGAGGTTAACTTGATGGTGGTCGGTTAATCACGTATTTTATTTGAACGTTCATTCAAAATAAAATCATCTTTCAACAACAGGAGTCCGCCTGCATGGCGAAAGACAACCCCATCCTCCCTCCCGCGACCGCCTCAACCCCGTGGTTTTCCACGGCAGTGTGGCGGGTATCGTTATCTTCTTAGTACTCACCATGCTGTTCACCGAGCAAGCCGGTGCTTTTTTTGATGCCGGGCTTGCCTGGGTCAGCAAAACCTTTGGTTGGTACTACATGCTCGCCATTGTGGCGTATCTGGTCTTTGTCATTGCGATTGGCATGTCACGCTTTGGCAGCATCCGTTTGGGGCCCGATCACTCACGACCCGAGTTTTCGCTACTCTCCTGGTCAGCCATGCTGTTTGCCGCAGGCATCGGTATCGACCTGCTGTTTTTCAGTGTTGCCGAGCCGGTTGCCCACTATTTAGCACCGCCGGACTTGACCCCGGAAAGCCAGGCAGCGATGCGGAATGCCGTCGTTCAAACCTATCTGCACTGGGGGCTCTCCGGTTGGGGGCTGTACGTGTTGATGGGTATGGCGCTGGCCTACTTCAGCTACCGTCACCGCTTGCCGCTGGCAATCCGCAGCGCGCTCTATCCCATCCTGGGCAAGCGCATTCACGGCCCTATCGGTAACGCGGTAGACATTACCGCCGTCATCTCCACCGTGTTCGGCATTGCTACCAGCCTGGGTATTGGGGTGATGCAGTTGAACTACGGCCTCACCTATATGTTCGGCGTGCCGGAAACGCTCACCGTGCAGGTGATTTTGATTGTCCTGGTTGTTGTGTTGGCAACGATTTCTGTAGTGACCGGCGTTGAGAAAGGCATCCGCCGCCTCTCGGAGTTCAACATGTTGTTGGCATTGGCGCTGATGCTGTTTGTGCTCTTTTCCGGCGACACCCTGGTGCTACTGGATAAAGTGGTCAACAACGCCGGTGACTATCTATCGGGTTTTGTCGGTGCAAGCTTTGATACCTACGCCTTTGCCGATGAGAGCGCGCGCGAATGGAAAATGTGGTGGACGATCTTCTTCTGGGGCTGGTGGATTGCCTGGACACCGTTCGTCGGCCTGTTCCTGGCGCGTATCTCCCGTGGCCGTACCATTCGTGAGTTTGTTGCAGGCGCCTTGTTTATTCCGCTGGCCTTTATGATGGTGTGGATGTCGGTATTTGGTAATAGCGGCATTGAGCTGGTCGCCAACCAAAGCGTAGCCGAGCTGGGTGAACAGGCCCTTAACACCCGCAAACCACGCTCTACACGCTGCTTGAGTACTACCCTTACGTTGGCCTAACCGCAGCAGTGGTCACCGTGCTGGGCATCGTGTTCTTTATTACCTCAGCGGACTCAGGCGCGCTGGTGCTGGCCAACTTCACCTCTATTTTGAGCGACGTAAACCACGATGCGCCGGTAAAACTGCGTATTTTCTGGTCAGCAGTCATTGGCTTGATCACTATCGCCCTGCTAATGGCCGGAGGCTTGAACGCGCTTCAAAGTGCCGTCGTTATCACCGCACTGCCCTTCTCATTAGTTATTTTCGCAGTGATGGTGGGTATGTATAAAGCGCTGAAGCTGGAAGGCAAAAAGCCGATGCCCGCCGCATGATTGCTGGTGGCGCCCCCGGTGGTGACTGGCGAGAGCGCCTGGATCGCGCCCTGGACACCTCCACGCGCGCAGGTGCAGCGGCCACCCTTGAGCACTCTATTCGCCCGGCGATGACCCAGTTTGCTCAGGAGCTCGAAAGCCGAGGTCAAACCACCAATGTGACCGAAGAGCACGTTGAGGGTGAATCGCTACCCAACCTGATGCTCCAGGTCGACTTCGGCGAAGCGACCAGTTTTGTCTACCAGGTCTGCCCGCACCGCATGCGCACACCGAGCTTTATCCCAGCAGATGATGATTTTTATGTGCGTCTGGATGTGTACTTAGCCGAAGGTGGCCAGGATAAAGACCTTAACGGCTACACCCGTGGTCAGGTAATTGGTGATTTGGTGGCCGAGTATGAACGCCACCTTCACTTCCTCACCCTGACCGGTGAGCAGATGGGCCATGTGCAGGCAATGCCCGGCACCATCGGCGAACCGCCGGAAGACTCCCAGATATAACGGCGCGAGCGTTTAAGCCCACAGATCAATCCCGGCCCGCGTGCCGGGATTTTTTCACTGCCTCCTAAATCAACCCAGGCTGCTCTTTTCCTCACAGAACCAACCTCACAGCGCTGCCAACCTCCCCCTCTTGACGCCTCAACCCCCAAGAACCAGAATGAATGACATAAATCGATTACCTTGGATCAATCATGAATTACCAAGCGCATATTGAGATCACATCGGGTAAAAGAAGCGGAAAGCCTTGTGTGAAGGACACTAGAATATCCGTGTACGATGTATTGGGCTGGCTTGCCAATGGCATGTCCACAACGGAAATTCTAGAAGACTTTCCAGAACTGAGCGCAGAGCAAATTCACGCCTGCTTGGCCTATGCAGCTGATCGTGAACATCATCTGACAGTTATACCTGCAGCGTGAAGCTACTTCTTGACCAAAATCTCTTATCGTCTGGTTAAACACCTGGAAGAATTCTTCCCTGGCAGTAATCAGGTCTCACTATTGGATCTGGGCGCAGCACCGGATCAAACGATATGGCGCTACGCAAAGGATAATCAATACGCGATTGTCACGTTAGACGCAGATTTCCACGAATTCAGCCTGCTATGGGGCGGCCCTCCACTCGTCATATGGTTAAAATGTGGAAACCAACCCAAGAGCGTGATTAAAGAAATCCTGCTGAGTAACAGACAGGCAATAAAGGGGGCATTCAGCGATCCAGAAATATGGTGCGTGGAACTCTACAGCTAATGACTAGGCTTTGTCTGAAAAGTCGGCGAGCGAAGGCCAGACAAGGCAAAAATTGGCGAAAAGACGGAGTTTACGTGTTGTAAATGAGTACTTTGAGCCGATTTTTAACGCCGTATGGTCGAGCGCAGCCAGTTTTCAGACAGAGCCTAACAGCTTCCTTCACTTCTTTAATATCTGCGACTGATACGAACCGCCTCCCTCTTATTCAATACAGAAAGACGCGCTTCGCCCCACCCCGCTATTTTAGCCCTAAATGACCAATAGCCAGTTGTGCAAATTTCACCGCAGGCGTAGCGTAATGGCTTGTTTTCCCTATTACTTAGGAGGCTCGCCCCATGTCCCGCGCCCATCGATCTTCGGGTTACGTTTTCCCGCTGCCTGGCAGCGCGCTGGTCAGCGCTTGGCGTGAGGGGTATACGCTGGCCAGGTTAAAGCGCGATGTGATGGCGGGGCTGACGATTGGCGTGGTGGCGGTACCCCTATCTATGGCGCTGGCAATCGCCACTGGCGTACCGCCCCAGCACGGGCTCTACACTGCTATCGTGGCAGGCGCAGTGATCGCCTTAACCGGCGGTTCACGGTTTAACATCTCCGGCCCCACCGCCGCCTTTGTGGTCATTCTGTTTCCCATTGTGGCCAACCACGGTCTGGGGGCTGCTGATTGCCACACTGATGGCTGGCGCTATTTTGGTGGCGCTGGGGCTGTCGCGGTTGGGCAGCCTGATTCAGTACATCCCCTACCCGGTGATACTTGGCTTTACCGCAGGTATCGGAGTTGTCATTGCACTGCTGCAGTTACCTGACTTTCTGGGCCTAGCTGGCGTGGAGCTAGGCGATAGCACCCTGAATAACCTAATGCTGATTGGCCGAGCACTGCCCAGTATTTCACCGGCGGAGATCAGCGTGGGGTTGTGACCTTGGCAGCGCTGCTGATTTGGCCACGTTTAAATACGCCAATTCCTGCCCCGCTGGTGGGTTTGGCGGTGGGCACCCTGGCCGCCGCTTTATTGATGATGAGTGGCGTTGAAGTCGATACCATCGCCTCACGCTTTAGCTGGGAGTTTGAGGGTGCCAGCGGCAGCGGTATTCCCCCTTTCGCGCCTGGCTTTACCGCCCCTTGGCATTTTCCCGGCGCTGATGGAAACCCGCTTGAGATTAATTTTGCGCTGATACAAGCACTGCTTGGCCCGGCGCTGGCCATTGCACTGCTGGCGGCCATTGAGTCGCTGCTATGCGCCGTGGTGGCAGATGGTTTAACTCGCACTCGCCATGATCCTAACGCCGAGCTAATTGGCCAGGGGCTGGGCAATCTGGTGGTGCCTTTCTTTGGCGGCATTACCGCAACAGCAGCCCTTGCTCGCACCGCGACCAATATCAAAAGTGGTGCCTTTTCACCTGTCGCTGCAGTGGTGCACTCTGTCGTGGTGCTACTTGCCGTGGTGGCCCTGGCGGGGTGCTGGGGTTTGTCCCCATGGCTGCACTCGCCGCCCTGCTGTTTATCATCGCCTGGAACATGAGCGAGGCGCGCCACTTTGTGCATACGCTAAAAAGCGCTCCCGCCAGCGATGTCTCAGTGCTGGTGATCTGCTTTGCCCTAACGGTGATTTTCGACATGGTGATTGCCGTGGCCGTGGGCATTGGCCTGGCTGCCGCACTGTTTATCCGTCGTATGGCACAGCTCACTCATACCCAGCGCTTGGCAGCACCCGACACCGGCGAACACTTCCCGCCAGAAGTAACACTTTATAAAATCACCGGCCCGCTGTTTTTCGGTGCGGCAGAAAAGGCCATTGCCACGCTGCGGGTGATCGATCACGGTGTTCGGGTGGTCGTTCTGGATATGCGCGATGTGCCCAGCCTGGACACCACCGCCATGGTGGCGCTGGAGTCACTGCGCCGGGAACTGGGCGAGCAAGGCGTTGGCGTTATATTTGTTGGGCTGCCGCCACGCATGGCGCTGAAAATAAAGCGTGCCGGCATTAAACGCGAAGTAGGTACATTAGCGGTCGTCAGTAACCTAGCCCACGCCGAGCGTATGGCACGCCGTTGGTTAGGTGATAACAGATAGGGAATGGGTTGGTGTGAAGTTCATGGGTAAAATTAAAAGGGGAAGTCGCCTTCCCTGATGGAACACTAGCCAGGCATTAGCTAGCTAGCCATATCCAACACGATGCGACCTTCGATCTTGCCGTCGATCATGCGCTGGAATACGTCGTTGATATTGTCCAGCGTATCGGTTGCGACCGTGGCTTTGACCTTGCCTTCGGCGGCAAAATCCAGCGCTTCCTGCAGGTCGCTGCGGGTACCAACGATGGAGCCGCGAATGGTAATACCGTTGAGCACCGTGCTGAAGATCGGCAGTGGGAAGTCGCCGGGTGGTAAGCCATTGAGCACCAATGTGCCGCCGCGGCGTAACATATTCTGCGCTTGATCAAACGCCTTCGGCGATACCGCTGTCACCAAGGCACCGTGAGCGCCACCAATGGTTTTCTTCAGGTAGGCCGCTGGGTCGGTCTTCATGGCATTGACGGTTACCGTGGCGCCTAAGCGCTCGGCCAGGGCTAGCTTACCGTCATCGATATCCACAGCCGCCACGTTCAGCCCCATGGCTTTGGCGTACTGCACCGCCATATGGCCCAGGCCACCAATGCCCGAGATCACCACCCACTGGCCAGGGCGGGTATCGGTCATCTTCAAGCCTTTATAAACCGTTACCCCTGCACACAGCACGGGGGCTATTTCAATAAAATCAACGGCATCCGGCAATCGCCCGACATAGCCTGCATCCGCTAAGGTGTAGTCGGCAAACCCACCGTTAACGCTGTAGCCGGTGTTCTGCTGAGACTCGCACAGGGTTTCCCAGCCACCTAAGCAGTGTTCGCAGTAGCCGCAGGCTGAGTAGAGCCAGGGCACACCGATACGATCGCCCTCTTTGACGTGGGAGACACCTTCACCCACCGCCACAATATGCCCAACGCCTTCATGCCCGGGAATAAACGGCGGTGAGGGTTTTACCGGCCAATCGCCGTGAGCAGCGTGTAAATCGGTATGGCAAACCCCAGAGGCTGCCACTTTCATCAACACCTCGCCCTGCTTGGGGCGAGGTACGTCAACTTTCTTCGATAACCAACGGCTGGCCAAACTCACGAACGACCGCCGCGCGCATTGAGCTATCCATGATGCAACTCCTAATAGTTTACGATACGGCCATTTAACAACGGCTCTTATCGGTAGAGTCAGCGTCAGGGGGAACTGACATACCGCCCGACGGGTGCCGGGCGGTGTGGCTAGGCTATACATAGGAAAACGGGGCGGGTTAGAAGAAGCCCAGCGGGTTGATATCGTAGCTGACCAGCAGGTTTTTGGTTTGCTGATAGTGCTCAAGGGCAACTTTATGGGTTTCGCGGCCAACACCGGATTTTTTGTAACCACCGAAGGCCGCGTGGGCGGGGTACTGATGGTAGCAGTTAGTCCACACACGACCAGCCTGAATGCCACGCCCCATGCGGAAGGCGACATTGATATCACGGCTCCACACGCCTGCGCCCAAGCCAAACTCGGTGTCATTGGCAATCGCCAGCGCTTCCTCTTCGTCTTTGAAGGTGGTCACCGCCACCACCGGGCCGAAGATCTCCTCCTGGAAAACGCGCATCTGGTTGTTACCCTTCAGCAGCGTAGGCTGAATGTAGTAACCGCTGTTGATGCTGTCATCCATGGTCTCTTTATTACCGCCGGTGAGGAATTCCGCACCTTCGTCGCGGGCGATATCCATATAGGACATGATTTTATCGAACTGCTCTTGAGAAGCCTGGGCCCCCACCTGCACGTCGGTATCCAGTGGATTGCCGCGTTTGATGGTTTTGGTGCGCTCGATGACCTTGGCCATGAACTCCTCGTACATGCTCTCTTGGATCAGCGCACGTGACGGGCAAGTGCACACTTCGCCCTGGTTAAAGAACGCCAGTACCAAGCCTTCAACCGCTTTATCGATAAAGGTCGGCTCAGCGTTCATGATATCGGCGAAGTAGATATTGGGGATTTACCGCCTAGCTCTACGGTGGAGGGGATAATATTTTCCGCCGCGCATTTCAGAATATGCGAGCCAACGGGGTAGAGCCGGTAAAGGCGATTTTGGCGATGCGTTTGCTGCTGGCCAGCGCCTGGCCTGCTTCAGCGCCAAAGCCATTGACGATATTAAGCACGCCCGGAGGTAGCAGGTCGCCAATCAATTCGACGACTTTTAATATCGATGCTGGGGTTTGCTCCGCCGGTTTGAGCACCACGCAGTTACCCGCCGCCAGTGCAGGCGCCAGCTTCCAAACCGCCATTAGAATCGGGAAGTTCCAGGGGATAATCTGGCCCACTACGCCCAGCGGCTCGTGGAAGTGATAAGAAACCGTGTTGGCATCGATATCAGCCGCCGTGCCTTCCTGGGAGCGTATGCAGCCGGCAAAGTAGCGGAAGTGGTCAACCGCCAGCGGCAGATCGGCGTTCAGCGTTTCACGCACGGCTTTGCCGTTGTCCCAGGTTTCGGCAACGGCCAGCATTTCCAGGTTCTGTTCAATGCGGTCGGCGATTTTCAGCAGAATATTGCTGCGCTCTTGTGCTGATGTTTTGCCCCAGGCAGGCGCCGCTTTGTGGGCAGCATCCAGTGCCTTATCGATATCTTCTGCCGTGGAGCGGGGATTTCACAGAAAACGTGACCGTTGACGGGGCTAATATTGTCGAAATACTGGCCTTTCACCGGAGCGACAAATTCGCCGCCGATATAGTTACCGTAACGTTTTTCAAATGACACCACTGAACCGGTATCACCAGGGTTGGCGTAGATCATTGTGTAGCTCCTGAGTATTATGATTATTTAAGGTGCTTTTTTAAGCTGCTTTGACAGTGTTGTTCACTAAAGCAAATGGCGATATAGCCCGATGGCAGGATTAGCCCTCATCCCTTGGTAGGAGACGCCATGTATTCCCTGTTGGTGGCGGATGACCATCCGCTGTTCCGCGATGCGCTACAAACCGTGATTAGCGGGGCTTGGCAGGTAGCCAGCTATTGGAGGCAGAGAGCCTCGCTGCTGCGATAGCGTTGATTGAAGCGAACACCGAGTTAGATTTACTGCTGCTAGATTTAAGCCTGCCGGATGCAGAAGGGCTAGAAGGGTTAACACGGCTGCGCGAGGCATTCCCTCGCTGCCGGTAGCAATTGTCTCTGCCCATCAGGAGCGCCAGCTGGTACTCGATGCCATTACCTTGGGGGCGGTGGGCTATATCCCCAAATCCACCCCCCGGGAAGCGCTGCTGGCTGCGTTAACGCAGATTCTTGAAGGCCAGCTCTACCTGCCGCCCGATGTTATGCGTCGCCCAACACCGCGCGCGGCTGCGCCTCAACCCACCAACAGCAGTTCATCAACCAGCGAACGCTTGGCGCGCTTAACCGACAAGCAGTTAGAGGTATTGGCGTGCATGACAACAGGCATGTCGAACAAGCATATTGCCCGAGAGCTGTTGATTGCCGAAACCACCGTGAAGACCCATGTTTCGGCGATTCTACGCAAATTGAATGCCACCAGCCGGGTTCATGCGATCGTGATCGCGGGGAGGAGGATCTCAGTTTTTACCGGGCCAATCGCGCCCGTTAGGGTGCTCAAGTTAGGCTTTACTAAGCAGGTTCCCGAGCAGCATACGTAGCCGCAGGGGCTTTAACGGTTTGAGTAAGCAGTGCATGCCAGCTTCCCGGGTGGCACGCTTAATCTCCGCCTCGTGATTGGCCGTAATCACCACCGCTGCAAGGCCTGGATAGCGCCGCTGTAGTCGCGCGGCCAATTCAATCCCTGTTTCCCGGTGATCCCCCAAATGGTAATCCACCAGCAGTACCGCCGGCTGCTCACCGTCGCTGGCAGCCTCCAGCGCACTCACCGTGGCAGCGGCTCGCACTCGGCACCCCCAGCTACCCAGCAGCGCCTGCATGCCGTCTATAATGGCTAAATCATCATCGATTACCCAAATAACACGGCCACTCAATGGATCCTCTGCGCCTTCAGGCAGCACCGTGTTATGAGTGTTATCCACGGCGGGAAGCGTTGCCGCGGCGTAGGGCACGGTGATCGAAAATAGTGCGCCCACGCCGGGACGCGAGGCGAGCGAAATCGGCTGCCCCAGCATGGCGCTGATACGATCAACAATGGCGAGCCCCAATCCCAAGCCACGGCTGTGTGCGCCGTTAGGCTGGTTAGCGCGACGAAACTCGAGAAAGATCGCTTCCCGCTGCTGCTCGGGGATCCCAGGGCCGGTGTCGCCCACGGTAATTTCCAACCCTTCTTTGCGCCGCCGACAGCCCAGCAACACCCGCCCCTGCTCGGTATAACGCACCGCATTGCTTAAGAAGTTGCGGATCACTCGTGCAAGTAACGCCAGATCGGATTCGACCACCGCGCTGGAGGGCACGTAGTGCAGGGCCAGCCCTCTCACCCCGGCTATTTGGCGATACTCCTCCGCCAACGCATCCAATAGCGTGCTCACCGCGAAGGGGGCTTTATCGGCATGGAGCACCCCCGCATCCAGGCGTGAAATATCCACCAGTGTGCCTATCAGCCCCTCAACATCCTTTAGCGAGCGGCCAATATGGCTGACGAGCATTTGCGAGCTTTCAGGCAGTGAGTGCGTTTCTAACGCGCTGGCAAACAGACGAGCGGCGTTGAGCGGCTGCAGCAGGTCGTGGCTAACCGCCGCCAGGAATTTCGTTTTGGATAGGTTGGCGGCTTCGGCTTCGGCTTTCGCGGCCAGTAGGCGGGTATTGACCTGGCTTAGCTCGTCTAAGGTACGGTGCAACGCATCGGTGCGCTCACGTACCTGTTCGGCAAGCAATACCGAACGTTCAAAGGCGGCATAGGGGCGGGATCGATATCGCCTCCGGTTTCCACCCGCTCCATCAGTGCTTGGCACACTTTACGCAGGCGGCGGTTCTCTTCCGCAGCGCCGCGACATCAGTTGCAGCAGCCCTATCGGTTGCTTCAGGCGTGGTCGTTAGCTGGAAGAGATCCAAACGCCACCCCGTAAACGTTTGATTCACATGCATACCATGATGCTGTTCACCGTAGGTATTAAACCCCACGACGCCTGCCTGGCGCAGCAGCTGCGACGCCTGATCCACATGCCCCAATGCCTCTAGCTCCATGCGGCGTAGAAAGCAGTCGCAGCCAATAATCATGCTCGGCGCCCCCAACCTGGCGCTCACTCCATTCAGCATCACCTTGAGGTCATCAAGGAGCGGTGTTGGCTGCATGGCAGTCAGTACAATGCCGTTTTCCACTGCACAGTAAAAACTCAAACTACTGTCGCTATTAACACCCTGAATAGAGCGCACATAGTGCTGTCCGCCAATGCGGACGGCTAATGGGTGGCGGGCAAACACTGCGGCACTGAGCTGCTCTGGGGCAACACCGACCAACGCTGCGTACACCTGGGCGGCGGGCAGGCCATTGAGCTCTACCACCCGCCGCTGCTCACGGTCGGCCTCGGTCACCACGAGCTTGTGGGCCAATGGGATCAAGTGATGGGTTGAGAACACTTCAAAGGGCAACCGGGTATTGATCATGACGACCACCGCCGCCCGCGTATAAAAGCACCCAGCGGTATATACATGGGTATGGCTAAGGTGGTTGTCGTCACCCGCCGAGCCGCCAAAACTAGGGATGCGCCCTAGCGCCGCATCCAGGGTGGCGAGCACTTGCTCTTCACGACTGGATAAACCATCCAATAACGTCAGCGCAAAACTATGCTCATTGATCGGCGCGATGGCTTGTTGTCGGCAACGTTCCAATAGCGTGTCGACCAACGGCTGAGCATCGGCCAACTCAAAGTGTTCGAGGTCGTCAATCAGCGCCGTTTCAATGGCAAACAGGCGACGATCGAACCCGATAGCCACGATAGAGCCGCGGTCATAGCCTGCAGGCGTTATTTCCCCAGCGGTGGTACAGCCACTTAGCGGCGTAGCGGGGAAGCGGCTTTCCAGCGCACCGGCTAGTGCCGCTAAATCATACTCCGCACTGCAGAAGAACAGTACGAATCCCAGGTGTTCGTGCTGTAATGCGTCAGCGAGCTCCGCCGCTGCCCGACTTGCATCGGTCTGCTGGCTGGCGGCTGTGCTAATGCCCTGTTCAACTGGATAAGTGATCACGGCACCACCTCTCCAATGCGGAATGCGTATGCGCTGCTGCAAGCCTTAACGCGCTGAATGCCTCATCAAGCTGCCTAGATGTGGTGCGTTGCGTTTTGGCTAGTAGCTCAAGCTGCTTTGCCAGCCCGGCAAGCTGGTCGGCCCCCATACTCAACGACTCGCCGCGCAGCTGGTGTGCAAGCCGTACGATCTGCTGCTCCTGTTCTGACGTCAAAGGCGTTGCAGACAAACAAGAAGCCAATTGCGCGGAGTAATCGCTTACTTGCTGGTGGTAAAGCATGATTAGCTGAATCATGCTCGCTTCCCCTAGCGTCATTTTCAACATGCTCAGGGTGTCGCTATTAAGCAGTGATGGCTCTCCGGCTAGCGTCGGAGACGCCGCTAGCGCCCTTAAAGGTGCGTCCGGAGTCGCAAAAGCTGCAACGCCAACACGTTGCTTAGTGCAGAGAGCGATAGAGGCTTGGTGATGTAATCATTCATACCCGCTGCCAGGCAGCGTTGTCGATCATCTTCAGCGCCTCCAGCAGTCATGGCGACTATCGGCACACTGGCTAACCACCCGCCCTGTTCACGCAGCCGTTGCGTGACCCTCAAGCCATCCATATCGGGCAACTGAATATCCATAAAGATCAGATGCACCTGCTGCGACTGAGCCATGGCCAGGGCATCATGACCACTCTCGGCCCAAACTATATCGCAGCCCAAGCGCGCCAATAAGCCCATCGCGACTTTGCGGTTAACGGCGTTATCCTCGACTAGAAGCAGTTTTGTGCCGGTAAAGTCACGCTTGGGCGCTGGGGGCAGCGATGTTGTTATGGGGTCAGCGGCGATTAAGGGTAGCTCGCACCAGAAGGTACTCCCCTGGCCTAACTGGCTTTTTACCCCTAGTCGACCTTGCATGGCTTCGCTTAGCCGCTTGCAAATTGCCAGCCCTAGCCCGGTACCACCAAACCGACGTGCCACCGACTCATCCGCCTGCTGGAAAGGCTCAAAGAGACGCTGCTGTTGCTGTTCACTTAGACCACAGCCCGTATCGCTAACCTCAAACAGTAAGTGCTCCACAGTTGAAGAGACGCGTACGCTGACTTCACCGTGGTCGGTGAATTTGATGGCATTAGCGATAAGGTTAAGCAAAATTTGCCTCAATCGCCCCGCATCGACCTGCACCCATGCTGGCACCAGCGAATCAACATTAACCTTAAGCGTTAACCCTTTCATTTTGGCTCGCGGGGCAAACAGCACCACCACGCTATCAATCAGCGGTTTTAGCTCCGTGGGCGATGTTTCGAGGGTTAGGTGCCCTGCTTCGATTTTTGAGAAATCGAGGATTTCATTGATCATTGCCAGCAATTGATTGGCGCTGTCGTGGATTGTATGGGCGTAATCCTCAACCTGAGCAGGGCTTGCTGATTCGCGTAACAGCTCACTCATACCAATAACGCCGTTCAGCGGTGTGCGAATTTCATGGCTGACCATCGCCAAAAGTCTGATTTGGCTTGGTTCGCTGCTTGAGCCTGTTTGGCGGTGACTTCGAGTTGACGGCCAAGCTGCTCCTGAATCCGCCTTATCGCCGCACTCTCACGCATTTCACGCACTAAAAGGCAATCACCAGGAAAGCCGCTAAGCTCATACCAATAATCAGGCTCATGAGAAGCTTGTAAAGCAGACTGAGCTGGGCGCGCTCTTCCGTTGCCGATTCAGCTAAGTAGCCATTAATAGCAATAACCAGTCTTTCAGTGAGCCGCGTTAACGTCTGCAGTTCTTCTTCCAACGATGCGACCGGCAGTCGATCAAGTTCCTCATCAGGCCCGCCTTCAGTCCGGGGGGTAAACATACTATCCAGCAAATCAAGCTGCTGCTGGATTTGGCCTAACAGCTCACGGGCGGTGTCAATTTGCTGCATGAGGTTGCGAACTTCACCGTCGTTTAGCAGCGTCATGCGACTATAGAGCAACTCAAAGCGAAGATTTAACTCCTCGCGTGCCTGAGCCGAGAGGGGCTCCCGGGTCACTGCCAACAAATGGTTGAGCAGTTGTACCGCATCGCGATCCAACTTATAGACAACCCAAGCGGTGTCTTCCCGCAAGCTTTGAGTGAGATTTTCCTGCCGCCAGGCGGCCAGAGTGGCGACGACCAATGCTGCAGCAAATAGTAATACCGCCACAATGGCAACGAGCTTAAAACGACGAGGATAACGCAGTAGGCTTGAGGCCCGCGCATTAGAAGCGCTAGTGAACATTAATATGCATAACCTGCCATACCGCTCTAAAGCGAATCTTTTCGCTTAACAGCGCTTCATCTTGATCAAAAGGGTATAGCACCCACAAAGGGCCATATTCCCGAACCGGAATCGCCTCACCGTCTTTTTCATGGCTAAGATGACATCGTACTCATTAAAATCACTTACCGGTATTTCGGCTTCGTAGCCGTTCAGCGCAGAGACATGAACGGCATCAACGTCGGAGCTTACCATGGCCAGTAGGTCACGCATTAATGGACCACTATAGTGGCTAATGCCTTCTGTCCAAGGCGTACTTGTCTCGAACTCGTGCTGTGGTAAAGCCGTCAGCATGGCACGGTCAAACTGCGCCTCCCTTCCTTCATTGGTATGATCGATCTTACCGCTGATCGTCAAGATAACGGGCCCGTTAGGCACCTCTAACCCATCAGCTGATTGAGCAAGCCCCGCCAGGGGAGTACTGAACATCAGTACGACCCACCCCAATAACAACGCTTTCACAGTAAACACCTCGCACAAGATCACGCTCAGGTTACATACCCAGGGAGCAGCAAAAGAAGATAGCGTAAAGATTACGCCATCTCCTTGATCAGGTCAGGGCAAATACTCTTTTTTTGGTCACTGAAGTGTTATTGGGTGTTCACAATTGAGTTACGATTTGATCTCCTCGAAGGGTTCAAAGCGCACTAACTCTTCATAGGCGTGCCAGCTGGCGTGGCCCAACACCGGCAGGATGAGCGCCAAGCCAATATAAAATGTCATCACTCCAACCAGAACACACAGGGTAAGAATCACCGCCCATAGCAGCATCACGCGAAAGTTACGTGCAACGCAACGTACGCTCGCTTCGATGCCTTCCATGAAGGTTAAGTCTTGATCCATCAGCGTAGGAATCGCTACAACGCTAATAGCAAAGGCGCCAAAGGCAAGAATGCCGCCCGCTACCGTACCGACTGCCAGCATCCCCAAACCTTCTGAGGTAGTCAGCAATGCGGTATAGAGCGAAGCGGGGCTGGGCACTTCAAAACCAAAAAACAGCGCAAACAGAAGGGTGGCCAAACGAATCCAAGCGAGGAAGAAGATCATCATCATGACCCCCATCATCGCCAACTGGCCTGCATGGGGTTTCCAACTGCCGAACGCATCCCCCAGGTTAGGCACTTGTCCTCGCTCCAGCGCCCGGCTAATGCCATAAGAGCCAACCGCCACCAGCGGGCCAATAAACATAAACCCTGCAATCATGGGCAGTAGCCAGTACCAATAGCCCAGTGTGAAAGCACCGAGGGTAATAGCAATACTCAATCCCACCCAAAACATGCCATAAGAAAGGCTCACTACCGTAGCACGGCGAAAATCCTCAACGCCTGCAGCCAACCACGCCCTGGGTCGATCCAATCCGACCTTATTGATACTGATTTTCACACTGGGATGGTTCGAATGGTGGTTTGTTTTTGTTGTAGCCGCATTCATGGCATCACTCCTGTTGTTCCTGATATAGATCCTGGATTCAGGATTTACCTCTATCGCATCAACGCTCGATCTTCGCCGATGGTATTAATGCCAAATTAATAGCTTAACGTTCTGCAGTAATACTCTCTTAATGTAGCTGACCAACGCCCTTGAAGGATGGCACTTTAAGATACGCGTACAAAAAATCCACGAAATAGCTATAAAGCGCCAATTAAATTGCTGGGTTAGCAAAAGCAAATGTAGTGAGGCTGATAATACCGACAATAAAAAACTCCGAGCTAGCTGCCCGGAGTTTTGGTTTTGCCTATATGGCCGTCTAATGCTGACGTCTTACTATGCTGATGTCGTACCTAGCGCACAATCATTACCGATACCTTGGCATGATGCACCACGTGCTCAGCATTGGGGCCCAACACGTAATCAACAAACTTACGTTTGGTATGGGAAGCCATAACGATCAGGTCGACATCCAACTTTTGCCCGCCTTAATAATGGCTTCCCAAGGCGAGCCATCGACAATCACGCTTTGCGTTTGAATCTCCTCCGGCACATTCTTCTGAATGAACGCATGCTGAGCTTCTTTGACGGCTTCATGCGCTTTCTTAGAAAAATCCTTGGGAAAATAGGCCCCGACCATGGGCATCTTAAATTCCGGCAACACCGTGACCACATGCAACGATGCCCCAAAGGTCTTACAAAGCGTAATCGCCGTAGGCAGCGCCTTCTTCCACGACCCCTCTTCATTAAGATCCACGGGCAGTAAGATTTTCTGATACATGATGGCCTCCTTAAGCGGTTGCTGCTGATTCATCGGCAGACTGTTTTCTCGCCGACGGCGCTGCAGTAGTACCACTAGGCCAAAGATGACCAGCGCCGGTATCCACATCCACTCTTTCGTCCAGCGATCCACGGGAGCCAGCACTTCAATGATCTCTTGATCGAAGTCAAACCCTAACTCGGCGGCCTGGCTGCCAAACTCGACAAAGTCGACGACGGCCTGATCACCATCTGCCAACAGCTCCATTCCCAGCGCTTCCATACGCTCCTCGCTGTTATCTCCACTGGGCACAGGAACGAGAATATAGGTGGTCATTGGATCGCCGTAATCATCAACACCCGCAATTTGCACCCGCAGGTTACTGCCATCATCGACACTGCCGAGTGCTTCTGCAAACTGCGTAGGCGGAATCGACTCGTAGGGATCGTGGATTCGGTCCATCCAAAAACCAGGGCGGAACAGCGTAAAGGCCACTAGCAGCAAGAGTAGCGACTCATACCAACGGTTGCGGGCAATCATGTAGCCCTGTGTACCCGCTGCAAATATCAGCATAGCGGTGGTCGCGACGATAAACACGACAATACCTTGCATAAAGGTGACATCGATCAACAGCAGGTCAGTATTGAAGATGAACAGGAACGGTAGCGCCGCGGTGCGCAGGCTGTAGTAAAAGCCTGGAAGCCAGTACGTAGTGGATCACCGCCGGACACCGCCGCCGCCGCAAACGAGGCAAGCCCCACGGGTGGCGTGACATCCGCCATAATGCCGAAATAGAACACGAATAGGTGAACGGCAATCAGCGGTACAATAAGTCCATTCTGCTGCCCCAGGAGCACAATGACCGGCGCCATTAGCGCAGAGACCACAATGTAGTTAGCCGTGGTTGGTAGACCCATGCCCAAAATCAAGCTAAGCAGCGCGGTAAGCAACAGAATCATCATCAGGTTGCCGCCGGAAAGAATCTCCACTACATCCGCCAACACCAGGCCTACACCGGTTTGCGAAACGGCACCGACCACGATACCGGCGGTTGCGGTGGCAATACCAATCCCGATCATATTACGGGCACCGGCGACAAGGCCGTCCCATAGGTCTTTAAAGCCCTCTTTGACATCTGCCGCAAGCTGGCTTTGACCACGGAAGAAAGCAATCACCGGGCGCTGGGTGACCATGATAAAGATCATGAACATGGTCGCCCAAAACGCCGAAAGCCCTGGCGACATGCGCTCCACCATCAGACACCACACCAATACAACAACCGGTAGAATATAGTGCAGCCCCACCATCACGGTGGGACGCGTTTGCGGCAGGGTCAGCACCGCTGATTTAGGGTCATCCATTTCAAGCTCAGGGTAGTTCGAACTCACTTTTAACAAGCCGATATATACCACGGCCAAGCCGACTGAGATAACCCAGGAGTGGCCTCACCGAGCACAGGTTTAAGCCAGCCAAGCCCGTAATAAACCCCGAAGGATAGCGCCATCAACAGAATCAGCCCGGTCATAAAGCCCAGGATTTTGTTGAGTAGAGGGCGCGCCGGGTTACTTGAAGGCAGCCCTTTCATATTGGCCTTCAAAGCTTCCAGATGAACAATATAAATCAGTGCAATATAGGAAATGATCGCTGGCAGAAAGGCATGTTTGATAACTTCTACGTAAGAAATGCCAACATACTCCACCATCAGAAAGGCAGCCGCCCCATGACTGGCGGCATTATCTGGCCATTGACTGAAGATGCCACTTCAACGGCGCCCGCTTTTTCAGCACTAAAGCCCACGCGCTTCATCATCGGAATCGTAAAGGTGCCAGTCGTTACCGTATTGGCAATCGACGACCCCGAGATCAAACCCGTCATACCCGAAGCGACGACAGCCGCTTTGGCTGGGCCACCTTTAAAGTGGCCCAGCATAGAGAAGGCAACTTTGATGAAGTAGTTACCCGCCCCTGCTTTATCTAACAGGGCACCAAACAGCACAAAGAGGAAAACAAAACTGGTAGAAACCCCCAGTGCAATGCCAAACACCCCTTGGGTACCCAGCCACTGGTGATTAATCAAGCCGCCCAGGCTCACGCCCCGGTGGGCCAAAATACCGGGCATATAGGGGCCAAACAGCGAGTAAACAATAAACAGACCGGCCACCACCATCAGCGGCGGCCCAAGCGCGCGTCGTGTGGCTTCCAACAACATAATAATGCCAATCACGCCAATCACGATGTCTTGGGTGATAGGACGGCCGGGACGTTGCGCCAAATCATCGTAAAACAGAAACAAATAAGCACCGCAAAACGCGGCTACTGCAGCAAATGCCCAATCCTGCAATGGAATTCGGTCACGCGGCGAGCGTTTTAAGGCGGGGTAAGCCATAAAGGCGAGAAACAGTGCAAACGCTAAATGAATCGAGCGAGACTCAGTAGCACTGAACACGCCAAAACCCACCATATAAGACAGTGGTGAAGCTATCCAGAGCTGAAACAGCGACCAGATCGCTGCAATGCTCACCAGCAGTTTGCCCGGTACCCCCACTGGTTTTCGTGCCCCAGAATCGCTAGAAGCGACCATATCCTCTAGGTCTTGTTCAGCGGCCGCCGAAGGTTGTTTGTCATCACGCATACGCTTGCCCTGCCTAATGGTCAGCGCTGACAATCAGCGCTTTCAACAAGAAGCGCGGACACCTGGGTTAACAATTACCAGGCGCCCGCGCTTTACTACAGGCGGTGAACGCTGCTCACCTGCCGATTTTTACGCCGCTTCGAACTTACTCGATCCAGCCACGTTCACGGTAATAACGCGCTGCCCCATCGTGCAGCGGAGCGGTAAGACCGTCAGAGATCATGTCTTCTTCGTTAAGATTTTCAAACGCTGGATGGAGACGCTTGAAACGATCAAAGTTTTCAAAGACGGCTTTGACGGTTTCATAAACGATTTCTTCGTCAACATCAGCAGAAGAAACGAAAGTTGCCGCAACACCGAAGGTTTCGACGTCTTCGTCGTTACCACGGTACAGGCCACCCGGGATCACGGAGCGGGTGTAGTACGGATACTCTTCAACCAGCGCGTCGATCTCTTCACCCGTCACCGGGACTAAGCGAGCATCGATGGTGGTGGTCGCTTCCTGAATAGAACCGTTCGGGTGGCCCACAACATACACCATGGCATCGATGTTGTTATCGGACAGGGCCGCAGACTGCTCGGCGGCATCCAACTGAGATGCAAGAGCGAAGGTATCTTCGTCCCAGCCGAACGCGTCCATGACGACATCCATGGTATTACGCTGGCCAGACCCTGGGTTACCGATATTGACACGCTTGCCAGGGAAATCACTGATGGTTTCGATGCCGGAATCGGCGCGCGCTACAACCGTCAGCGGCTCACCATGCATGGTGAATACGGAGCGCATATCTTCCCAAGCGCCCTCTTCTTCGAAGTTTGCTTCGCCGTTGTAAGCACGGTATTGAACATCAGACTGAACAACGCCCATGTCCAGCTCGCCGCTTTTCATGCCGTTAACGTTAGCCACCGAGCCACCGGTAGAAGGAGCGTTACAACGGATGTTGTGGTCATCGCTGCCACGGTTAACCATGCGGCAAACCGACTGGCCTACGACGTAGTAAACGCCGGTTTGGCCACCGGTACCGATAGTGATGTAGCGTTCCTGCGCAACCGCAGGCGACGCGAACGTGGCGGCAGCAATCAGCGCGCCAGAGAAGGCGGCAGTGGAAAATACATGGCGTTTCATGAACACACCTCTTTGTATTGATGTTATGAGCGTATTTGATGTTACAAACATCGTGCGTTTTGGTCTCGCCTGATGAACCGTTCCCTCAGGCGGCCTTGTTCCAAAACGTTTTTCAAACATTCTGTTTTTAAGACAAACTGTTACAGGCGTCCCGTTGGTTGGTTGCCTGCTAATACTACTTTAGCGAAAAACTAAGCCTTTAGCGAAAATTAAAACGCTCAGCGGAAAAACAGCTGTCTGAATCAGAGAAGTAGTCGCCGTCTCTGCTGCACGCCCGCCCTCGCCTCACGAACATGCCTTTCATGCCAATGAGTTTAGCGCTAGCGAACGTTTAGTAAGCGTTAACTCCTATACCGTTTTGACATAGGGAATAAGCATTTTCGTTGTTTACTGGACGCGGACGACCTCTTTTGCCTGCCAGCAGTCACCGTGTCACCCTCAAACGTTGTAGCCCAACACGCTGGGTAGCCACAGCGCGATAGCGGGAAAAAGCGCCACCAGTGCCAGAGCGCACCCCATCGCGACCACAAACAGCAGCGCCCAGCCGAGAGTTTGCTCCAAGCGAATTTTGGCCACTTCGGTGGTCACCATCAAATTCACCGCCACTGGCGGGGTAAATTGACCAATAGCAATGTTCATTGCCAACAGAATGCCAAACCACACCGGGTTCCACTCAAAGTGCTGCATCACAGGGATCAAAATCGGCATCATGATCAGATAGATCGAGATCGCATCCAGCAGCATCCCAGCCACCAGCACCGCGAGCATTACCAGGATCAGTAGCAGCACGCCGTTATCGGTCAAGCTGATAATCCACTCCGCTAAATGCCGGAACGTACCCAGCATGGTGCCCGCCCAGGCAAAGATACCCGCCAGGGCGATAATCAGCATCACTACGCCGGAGATAATCGCTGCCTCACCCAACAGCTCCCATAAATCACGCAGCGACAGCTCGCGGGTCAAAAACAGCCCGACAATCGCGCCATAAGCCACGGCGACCACCGCTGCTTCGGTAGGGGTAAACAGGCCCGAGCGCAAACCACCCAAAATCAGCACCGGGGCAAACAGCGCCGGTATCGCCTGCTTAAACGTAGTGCGTACGCTGAGCCGTTCGGCGCCCTCTACCGGTGTGCCGCCCTCCCAGCCGTAGCGTTTGGAAACGAGCATAGCGGGCACCAGCAGCGCCAGCCCCGCCAGAATACCGGGAAATAACCCTGCCGCGAACAGGGCGCGCAGATCGACGCCCGGCACCACGATTGAGTAGAGAATAAGCGCCACGGAAGGCGGGATAAGAATCGCCGTCGAGGCAGAGGCGGCAATCAGCGTGGCGGAAAACGGCTTGGGGTAGCCCGCTTTGGTCATACTCGGCAGCATCACCATCGCCACCGCTGCCGCATCGGCAGGGCCTGAGCCGCTCATACCGCCCATGATCATACACACCAGCACCGCCACCAAGGCCAAACCGCCATGGCGCGGGCCAATCAATGCCTGGGCAAAGCGCACTAAGCGCAACGCCACACCGGAGCGCTCAAAAATAAGCCCCGTTAAGATAAACAGTGGAATCGCAATAAGCGGGTACTTGGCAATGCTGTTATAGGTGTTGGTGCCCATCGTCGCGAGCATATCCGGCGACAGCCCCAGCACGATGCCAACGGCCCCGGAGAGCGCCAGCGAAAACGCTACTGGCACCCCCGCTATCAGCAAACCCGCAAAGGCCAGAATCATCCACACATCAGGACTCATCGGTGAGCCTCCCCGTCAAACGGTCGGCCGTTTGCTGAACCAAGCGCCACACCATGGCCGCAGAAAGCACAGGCAGCCAGACTAAATACCACCACTGAGGCAAGCCAAGCCCAGGTGACAGCGACTCCCACTGATACTCTTGCCACGCCATCTTGCCGCCATACCAGGTGATCAAACCCAGCACGGTGACACCGCAAAGCGCTTGAAAAAAATCAGCGCACGGCGGTACTTGGGCGGCAATGCCCGTTCCAAAAGCCAATACGAATATGGCGGTTACGCCGCAGCGCCACCGAGGCACCGGCAAAGGTCAGCACCACCAGCAAAAATACAGAAAACTCTTCAGTAAATGAAAAGAGCCACCGGTTAAGTAGCGAGTAATCACATTACCAAGACTAATCAAAGAGATAATGATTAATGCCAGCGCACCCAGCCAGCGCTCAGGGCGCGCATCAGGAAAGCCTTTCATGGCAGCCTCACAGCAAAAAACTCCCAGCCTTAAAGACCGGGAGTTTGAACATCACAGGTAATTAGCGCGCGTCGATAGCGGCTTGTGCAGCCTCTACCACTTCTTCACCAATTCGCGGCGCCCATTTTTCGTAAACGGACTGAGTGGCATCGACAAACGCCTGGTACTGCTCATCGGAAAGCTCGGTCACTGTGACACCGCGCTCTTGGATTGCCGCAAGACGCTCGCCCTCTTCTTCGCGGGTCATGGCGATTTCCCACTCACCCGCTTCTACCGCGGTTTCACGCAGCAGAGTTTGCTGCTCTTCGCTCAATGTTTGCCAGACCTGCTGATTGACCGCAAAAATCAGCGGGTCATTCATGTAGTTCCACAGCGTCAAATGCTCCTGACCGACCTGATCAATGCGCGCGACGTCAAACACCGAAAGCGGGTTTTCCTGGCCATCTACTGCGCCGGTGGTCAGCGCGGGCTGAGCGTCCGTCCAGCTCATTTGGGTGGGGTCGGCGCCCAATGCCGAGAAGGTATCCTGGAACAGCGGTGAGCCGACAACGCGAATTTTCAGGCCGTCCAAGTCGCCTGGCTGGCTAATCGGCCCGCGAGAATTGGACACCTGGCGGAAACCGTTTTCCCCCAGGCCAGCGGAATAACGCCACGGGACTCGATTGCTTCAAACACCAACTCCCTGCCTCACCACCGGTAACCGCATCGACGGCGGCTTCATCGGGAATGAAAAGGGTAAAGAGAACAAGTTAAGTTCCGGCACCTGGGGCGACCAGTTAATGGTCGAGCCCACCGCCGCGTCGATTAACCCAGAACGCATGGCAGAAAATTCACGGGTTTGATCGCCGGAAACCAGTTGTGAATTTGGATACACCCGCAGCGTTAATTCACCGCCACTGCGTTCTTCCACCAGTTCTGCCCACTTCTCCGCCGCCTGCCCCCAAGGGAAAGCGTCAGACAAAACGGTGGAAACCGAAAGTTCGCGTGCCTGGGCAGAAAGGGAGGCGGAAAGCAGTGCCGCACCGGCCAAGCCAGCGGTGAAGTGAGCTATTGAGCGTGTCAGCGTCATGGTAGATCCTTTTTAGCTATTTTTATGGTGTGCGTTGGGTAGTGTGCGTGGATAGCAGCTGTGAGGCTTTTGATAAAGCCCCACTTATTGTATGCACTTAGCGCGCGAAAGAAACACGCCTAAGGTCGGCATGCCGCTGTGCTTTTCTGGATACCAGAGAGTAAGGCAACATCAGATTATTAACTTGCCGCCCTTCCAGCACCTCGATCAACATCGCAACGGCTTCGCGTCCGAAGGTTTCCGCCGGTTGGGCAATCGTGGTTAGCGGCGGGTCGCTATAGGAAGCAAACGCGATATCGTCGAAACCCGCCACCGAAATGTCCTCCGGAACGCGCAGTCCCGCTTCCTTGATACGGCTCATGGCACCTATGGCCATTTCATCGCTTTCACAAAAGATCGCGGAGGGGCGCTCCGCTAAAGCGATAAGCGTTTCAGCCGCCTGATAGCCAGAAAGTGGCGTGAAATCGCCAGGACAAAGCAGTCTCTCATCTAACGGAATGCCCGCCGCGCTCAATGCATCCTGGTAGCCTTGTTGGCGGTCACGGGTCAAGGGGCTGCGCCGTGGGCCCTTTATCATGCCTATTCGCCGATGCCCCAGGGCGATCAAGTGCTCAGTGACCTCACGCGCCGCCGCGCGGTTATCCAGTTTAACGGTGGGACACGGCGCATCATCCAGCACTTCGCAGGCATTGATCATTGGCAATGGAGACCCAGCGGGAAAGGCATTTTCAGAAAAGGATTGAAAGCACGCAGTTGGATCACGCCATCCGCCTGGCGCGTACTGACTAAGCTGGCGTATTGGGTTTCCATCGCTTCATTACCCAGCGTATTACACAGCAGAACGCCGTAGCCGCGTTCCTGGGCCGCTTCCTGAATACCGCTGATTACCCGCGCAAAGAAGGTATTGGCGATAGTGGGTACTAAAACCACCAGGTTATAAGTGCGCTGGGAGCGAAACTGCACGGCCATCAAATTCGGTTTGTAGCCCGCTTGATCAACGGCCCTCAGCACTTTTTCCCGGGTGGTGGGCGAGACGATATCCGGCGACTTTAACGTCCGTGATACTGTCGCCACCGACACGCCCGCCAATTCGGCGACCTTACGTATATTGGTCATGGCCTCCCTTATTGCTCTGTGATCGCCGACTTTTCTTACCAGCCAAGCAGATGGTTGCGCGGCGCTATTCATCTCAGCTTAACGTATCCCAACGTTAAACTCAGCGCGCTATTTTCCGGCACGTTTTCAACACCGTATACCTTTGTCTCATTGACGCTCGCAGCATCAAGACTTAGTTTCAAAACAAATGTAACCGGTTACATTCTATCAAAAGTACAATCACCGCGAATATAAACAAACTCAGTTTATTAACACAGGAGCCTCTCTATGCCGCGACCCACTCCCCGTATCCGCTTAGGCATGATCGGCGGCGGCCAAGGGCGTTTATCGGCCAGGTTCACCGCTTAGCCGCCCGCCTCGATGATACTTGCGAGCTAGTGTGTGGTGCCTTTAGCCGCTCGGCGGATAATAACCAGTTGACCGGCGAAGCGTGCCACCTAGCCGAAGAGCGTGTGTACGCTGACTGGCAGCAGTTACTCGAAGGCGAGCAGCAACTTCCCGCCGAACAACGCATGCAGTTATTGGTGATCGCCACGCCTAATCACCTTCACGTGCCAATCGCGGCAGCGGCCATGCAGGCAGGCTTTCATGTGTTCTGCGAAAAGCCGGCGGCAGTATCGCTCCAAGAAGCGCAGCGCTTAGCAGAAAGCTGGCATACCAGCGGCTGCCTGTATGGCTTGGCGCATACCTACTTAGGCTACCCCATGGTGTGGCAAGCCCGGGAAATGGTCAGCGAGGGCCAAATAGGTAGCATTCGCAAAATCCATGTAGAGTACCCCCAGGGCTGGCTAGGCGAGCGTTTAGAACAGCAGGGTAATAAGCAGGCCGCGTGGCGCACCGATCCTTCGCTCGCAGGTATCAGCGGCTGCATGGCCGACATTGGCACCCACGCGTTTGGCCTCGCTGAGTTTATCTCTGGGCATCGTGTTAGCGAGCTATGCGCCTTGCTTACCAGCCACGCCGATGGCCGACAACTGGACGACGATGGCGATGTGCTGCTGCGCACCGACCAAGGCGCCAGCGGAACCCTCATTGCCAGCCAGGTCTGCAGCGGAGAAGAGAACGCGCTCAAAATCCGCATTTACGGCGATCAAGGAGCGCTGGAGTGGCACCAAATGGAACCCAACAGCCTGCTCTACCGCCCGCTTCAAGCGCCGATGCGCACCCTCCGTGCGGGCATCGACCAACCCGACCTTTTCCCCAGCGCAATGCAGCGCTTGCGCCTACCCGGCGGCCACCCTGAAGGGTATCTGGAAGCACTCGGCAACCTTTACCGCGACTTCGCCCAGGCGATTCATCAAGGCAAGCAAGGCGATGTTGAGGGTGTTCCCGGCATGGCCTCTGGGCTTCGGGGCATGGCGTTTATTGAGGCCGTCACCACCAGCGCCAAAAGCGAACAGAAATGGACACCGCTGCCCGCTACTCAACTACCAGGAGCCTAATCATGCCCAACACTCACAAAGGCATCCGCGGCCCCGCCATTTTTCTGGCCCAGTTTATCGGCGATCAAGCGCCTTTCGATAACCTCGACGGTATCGCTCGCTGGGCGGCCGAACAGGGTTATCAGGCCATCCAACTACCCACTGTTGATAGCCGTTTTATCGACCTGCGCAAGGCCGCTGAAAGCCAAACGTACTGCGATGAGCTCAACGCCCGCTGCGAAAAGCTGGCGTTGTGATCAGCGAACTCTCTACCCACTTACAGGGCCAACTGGTCGCCGTGCATCCCGCTTGCGACGACTTATTCGATGACTTCGCGCCTGCAGAGTTACACGGCAAGCCC
The DNA here is from genome assembly GCA_004295565.1 of Vreelandella olivaria. GTDB lineage: Bacteria > Pseudomonadota > Gammaproteobacteria > Pseudomonadales > Halomonadaceae > Vreelandella > Vreelandella olivaria. The sequence goes on from AP019416.1 coordinate 3,611,657, forward strand.
CAGGAACGTACCGAGTGGGCCATCGAGCAGCTAAAACTGGCTGCCAAAGCGAGCCAACGGCTGGGGTTAACTGCCCATGCTACGTTTTCCGGCGCGCTGCTTTGGCCCTTTGTTTACCCCTGGCCCCAGCGTCCCGAGGGGCTAGTCGAAGAAGGTTTTAATGAGCTGGCCCGGCGGTGGCGGCCAATCCTGGAGGCCTTTGACGAAGCTGGCGTTGACCTGTGCTTTGAAATTCACCCTGGCGAGGATCTTCACGACGGTGCGTCCTTCGAGCGGTTCCTGGCGGCGGTGGACAACCATCCGCGGGCGAAAATTCTTTATGACCCCAGCCACTTATTGCTGCAGCAGTTGGATTATCTCGAGTTTATCGACCGCTACCACGAGCGTATCGGCATGTTCCACGTTAAAGACGCTGAATTTAACCCCAATGGCCGCAGCGGCGTTTATGGCGGTTACCAGGGCTGGGTAGAGCGCCCCGGCCGCTTCCGTTCATTAGGCGATGGGCAGATTGATTTCAGCGGGATTTTTAGCCGCCTGACACAGTACGGATTTGATGGCTGGGCGGTGCTTGAGTGGGAGTGCTGCATTAAAGACGCCGCCCAGGGTGCTGCAGAGGGTGCGCCTTTTATCGAGGCACATCTAATTCAGCCCGCCGGTCGCGCCTTTGACGATTTTGCCGGTGTCACCGCCAGCCCTTCACGCAACCGCCGAATTCTTGGCCTTCCTCCGCATCGCTAGTGAACTGTTTTTAACCATAACCACAACCACAACCACAACCACAAAATAGGATCACGTCATGGCTATGATACGCACACGACTCAGCATCATGATGTTTTTGCAGTTCTTTATCTGGGGCGGCTGGTTTGTCACCCTGGGCACCTTCCTGGCCAACAACCTCAACGCCAGCGGTGGCCAGATTGGCATGGCGTTCTCCACTCAATCCTGGGGTGCCATTATTGCCCCTTTTATTATCGGCCTGATCGCCGACCGTTACTTTAACGCTGAACGCATTCTCGCAGTGCTGCATTTAGCAGGCGCAGCGCTGATGTACGGCCTCTATATGGCCAGCGATTTCAGTACGTTTTATCCGCTGGTGCTGGTGTATATGATTATTTATATGCCGACACTGGCGCTGGTTAACTCGGTCTCCTTTCGCCAAATGAGCGACCCAGGCCAGGAGTTCGCCAAAATCCGCGTATGGGGAACCATTGGCTGGATAATCGCGGGTCTGGGGATCAGCTACTTATTCGCCTGGGACTCCTCCCAAGGCATCGCCGACGGCATGCTGCGTAACACCTTCTTGATGTGCGCTATCGCGTCTTTAGCCCTTGGCCTATATAGCTTTAGCCTTCCCGCGACGCCGCCGAAAGCAGATGGCCCGGTGGGCTTAAAAGAAGTGCTAGGGCTGGATGCACTGGCCCTGCTAAAAGACCGCAACTACGCCATCTTCTTTATCGCCTCTATTCTGATTTGTATTCCGTTAGCGTTTTATTACCAAAACGCCAACCCCTTTCTCGCCGAGATCGGCGTGACCAATCCAACCGGTAAAATGACCCTGGGCCAGGTATCAGAAGTACTGTTTATGCTGCTGCTACCGGTCTTTATTCACCGCTTTGGTATCAAGAAGACTTTGCTGATCGGTATGTTGGCCTGGGCACTGCGCTATGCACTGTTTGCGTTCGGGAACGCCGATGAGATGGTGTTTATGCTCCTGATCGGTATTGCACTGCATGGGGTGTGCTACGACTTCTTCTTTGTGACCGGCCAAATCTACACCGATGCCCGCGCGGGGAGAAATTCAAAGCTCCGCCCAAGGCATGATCACGTTGGCCACTTACGGGTAGGCATGCTGATAGGCTTCTGGGTCGCAGGCCAGATTACCGACCACTTCTCCACCAACGGCGCCCACGACTGGCAAGGTATCTGGATGTTCCCAGCGATCTTTGCTATCGCAGTGCTGGTGCTGTTCTTCCTCACCTTTAAAAACGATAAAAGCGTAGCGGCTAAGCCTAACGTGTAAGGATATAGAACATAAAAAGCCGGGGCGTTGGCGGCACCCGGCTTACTAAGCTTTGTACGAAAACTGCCCTAACAAATACAGCGCAAACACAATCAACGCAAGCAAGCCCACTACTGCACACCAAGCGCCGTCGGTTCGGCTCCTATGCTCATCGAGATATATCATTTTAGAAGCCGAAGGGTATTTTCCCAAAGTAACCAGTTTGCAGATTGGCCAGCCAACCCAGTAACAAATGGTTCTGAAGAATACCTCTGCCAGTATGTAACCTACTCCCCTAAAAAACCCCTGCCTATCTCTTCAAAAAGCCGTCCATAAAACTCCTTTTCGGTTAAACGTAACAAGTAAATACCTCGCCCGAATCCGCCTTCTTTTCACTTCTATTTTGCCATAGCCAAGAATCGCAGTTGGCTTAATAGCTAGCGCTCACCTTCCAGTTCATGCCATACACGCAGAATAATGATGACGCTCGTATGCACTGAATAGCGAATAACGTATTTACCAAAGACCATGTCACGAACGGAATCCGGTGCCATTTCAACCGGCGTACCCATGTTGGGAAAGTCTGGCAGTAAGTCGATTTTACCGACCAGCTCTGCCGCTATCCTGCCTGCTGCAGAGGGATTATGGATGGCGATGAACTCTCTAAGGCGCTTCAAATCTTCAATGGCTTCATCGGTGTAAACCAGTTTCACTTACCCGACCTCGGTGCATCCTGCTCGTTTTCGGTTCCCCAGCTATTGAGCCACTGATGAACCTCGCTGCTATCAACCACTTTCCCCTGTGCGGCAGACTCCATCGCCTCCAGCGTTTGCTTCCAACGCTCTTGCTCAAGCTGTTGCTTCTCGATGTATTCCGATAACGCTTGGTTGATTACCCAGCCTTTGCTCCGGTGGAGCCTGCTCGCGATAGCTTCCAAATGCTGTTCAACGTCTGACTGAAGACGAACTGTAGTGACACCCATATCTATACCCCCACCCCTGACGACTACAATGTATTACAGCATAGTCAATGAGAGCGGTACAAAAGCCCAGCCCTCGATACTGTCTAGCATCAGAAGACTGGGCCTGCTCGCTTAGGGGCTTATAAGTGCCTAGCTATAGCTCCCTCACCCATATATTGCGAAAGCTAACGTCCGCATCGTGATCCTGCAGGTAAATGGGTGCGCAGCCGTGGGCTTCGTCGTAGTTGGGTTCGCCAATCCACTCGGTGGTGCCTTGCACTTCAGCATGGTGCTGCACCACGACACCGTTATGCAGAACGGTGATGTAGGCAGGCGATTCAAGGGCGCCTTCATCATCAAAGCGTGGCGCGGTGTAGAGGATGTTGTAACTCTGCCACTCACCGGGTGGGCGCGATGCGTTGACGAGTGGAATATGCTGTTTATAGATGGATGCCGCCTGGCCGTTGGAATAAGTCGGGTTGTCGTAGGAGTCCAGCACTTGGACTTCATAACGCTCCTGCAGGAAGACGCCGCTATTGCCCCGATCTTGGCCCTCCATACCTTCAATATCCTCAGGGAGCGCCACTCCAGGTAGAGCTGCACATCGCAGAAATCCTGGCGTGTGCGAATGCCTCCCGCACCGCGATTTACCGTCATGGCGCCGTCATCCACGTGCCACTCGGCTGGCCCACCCTCTTCGCCCTCCCAGGCGTCTAAGTCGGTGCCATCGAATAGCACGATGGCATCGGAGGGAACACCATCGTCAGGCACTGCAACGCTTGCGGGCACAGGCTCCCATACTTCGGTTTTGGCGGATTGCTCCTCGGGAGTCAGCGTCTCATTCGATGCGCCCTCCTGAGCTGCGCTATCGAATGCCAACAAACTGCCGCAGGCCAATAGGCAAAGCGTCTGAGCATAGGAGTAAGGCTTGAGTGTTTGCGTACGTTGATTCTTCATCATGCTCTCCGCTGAATTAGGTTGCCCAGGCTGGCTCGCCGTTATAAGGCGCGCAGCCGTCATAGCGGCCTGGCACCGCTTCGTAGCGTAGGACTTCCGTCGCGCCGACTTCTGAGGTGAAGAAACCAAACAGCGTTAGCTGCTTCATCATGGTGAAGTAGTGTGGAAGCGCATCTTCGCTCTCCACATGCTCCTGTGATGACTGGTTTTCTGCCGTTTGATTTTGCGCGGTCTGGGTTTCTATCGTCAGTGCTTCAGCGGGGTTGGCTGTTTGCGGGCCTGCTGCTGGCGTGCGCCATCGCTTCGCGATCCAACTCGGTGATGAGCTCTAACCGCTGCTCGCCACTCAGCGCCATAAAATCACGTTGGTAAGCCGCTCGGCTGCGCGCCTCAAGCTGTGCTAACCCAAAATAGAACACCTCTCTCTGAGGGCGTATAGCAGTCGCTAACGAACATGGCCATAAATTCCCCGACGCCCGCGTCTTTAGCACCTGGGGTATCGGTACGTGGCAAAATAGTTTCGGCAAGTTCGTCCAGCCGCTCTACATCCTGGCTGCTAAAGGGGTGATCCGACTGGCCAGCATCGCTAAAGGCAAATAGGGATTTGCCTCCAATCATCGCGGTACCGGTCGTCAGCGCGATCATTTTGAGTAATTCGCGACGATTCATGACAAATTCCCCGCTTCAGCTCTTCCACGGCATAATCCACCGCCCGGGCGGTAAGCGCCATATAGGTTAGAGAAGGGTTCACGCAAGAGGATGACGTCATGCAGGCGCCATCGGTGACAAACACATTGGGCGCATCCCACACCTGGTTATGGCTGTTCAGCACTGAGGTTTTCGGGTCACGGCCCATCCGTGCAGTGCCCATTTCATGGATTCCCATGCCCGGTGCGTAATCGCCTACGTCGCCTTTGACGTTCTTCACGCCCGCAGCCTCTAGCAGATCGACCGCGTCCTGAACCATATCCCGGCGCATATCGCGCTCGTTTTGCTTGAGTTCCACATTGATCGACAGCACCGGCAGCCCCCATTTATCGCGAACGCTGTGATCCAGAGAAATACGGTTATCGTGATCGGGCAGCATTTCGCCAAAGCCTGTCATACCGATCGTCCAACCGCCTGGCTGGGTGAGTGCTTGCTTTAAATCAGCGCCGATATTGAGCTCGGCAATTTCGCGATCCCAGCCCTGGCGACTCGCCGCGCCTTGATAACCAAACCCGCGCACGTAGCTACGCTGCTCATCGCCTACGTTGCGAAAGCGCGGAATATAAAAACCTGCAGGACGGCGTCCGAAGTAATATTTGTCGAGATAGCCTTCCACGTCACCACTGGCACCGCAGCGGAAGTGGTGATCCATCACGTTGTGGCCCAGTTCGCCGCTACTGCTGCCCAAGCCGCCCTCCCAGACATCGGTGGCGGAGTTCATCAAAATCCAGGTGGTGTTGAAGGTCGAGGCGTTGAGAAACACCACATCGGCGGTGTACTCGTGGGTTTCATGGGTTTCGGCATCAATGACTTCCACACCCCGCGCTCGCTGGCGATCCTTGTCATACAGCACCTGGCTGACAATCGAGAACGGCCGCAAGGTTAAATTGCCTGTGGCCACCGCCGCGGGAAGCGTAGCGGACTGGGTGCTGAAATAGGCACCAAAAGGGCACCCCAGCCAGCACTTATTACGGTATTGGCAGTTGACGCGATTTTGCTCTGGCTTTGGCTGGGTAATATTGGCCACCCGGCTGTGGATAAGATGACGCTGGCCACCAAAGGCCTCTTTAATGCGCTTGGCCGCATCCTCTTCCACACAGTTAAGCGGTATCGGCGGCAGAAACTCGCCATCGGGAAGGATATCCAACCCCTCCTGGGTGCCTGCGATACCGGCAAAGCGCTCCACATAGTCATACCAGGGGCGAGATCTTCGTAGCGAATCGGCCAATCAATGGCGATGCCTTCCCGCTGGTTGGCCTCAAAATCCATCGGGCTGAGCCGGTAGCTTTGCCGGCCCCAAAGCAGAGAACGCCCGCCTACGTGGTAGCCGCGAAACCAGTCAAAGCGCTTCTCTTCTACGTAGGGATTGGCCTGTTCATCCGCCCACATGCCCAGGGTGGCTTCATTAAGGGGTAGTCGCGCTTGAGCACAGGGTATTTAGCGATCATTTCCTGAGTCGGCTCATTGCGGTGGGGATAATCCCACGCCTCTTTGTCGGCATTGTGGTAATCCTTTACGTGCTCAATATTGCGCCCACGCTCAAGCAGCAAAACCTTTAGCCCCTTCTCGGTTAGCTCTTTAGCAGCCCAACCGCCGCTAATGCCTGAGCCAACCACGATGGCATCGTAGTGATTATCTGGCATGGTTATCTTCCTTACTGTGTTGTTTTTAGAGTCGAATCACACGTCGCAGAGCTGAATAGCCGCCTGCAGTGATTCTATTTTGCCTGTTGGCTAGTCCGGTCAGGGATAAATTCTTGGGCGATATAGCCCTTAAAGCCGGTATCTCGAATAGCGCGACAAATCGCGGGTAGTTGAGCTCTTGGGTGTCATCTATTTCATGCCGCCCCGGCACACCGGCCGTATGGTAATGGCCGAAAAACGGGTGGTTTTCACGGATGGTGCGAATGACATCGCCTTCACTAATCTGCATGTGATAGATGTCGTAGAGCAGCTTGAAGTTGGGTGAATCAAGACGACGGCAAAGCTCAATTCCCCAGGCAGAGTTATCGCAAAGGTAATCAGGGTGGTCGATTTTGCTGTTAAACAGCTCCATCTGTAGCACCACGCCTTTTGCTTCTGCTTCGGCAAGAATCTGCTTCAGTCCCGTTTCGGCATTTTGCAAACCCTGCTCAGGGCTCATGCCCCGAGCATTGCCACTAAAGCAGATAAGATTGGTGTAACCCGCTTGGCTGACCAGATCGATATGGTTGAGATAGCGCTCAACCAGCTCGGCATGAAAGCGGGCGTCGCCCCAGCCATCCTCAAGGCTCAACTCGGCACCATTACACATGGAGGAGTCGAGCCCATAGCGCTGAAGCACAGGCCACTCTTCGGATCCCACCAGATCAATCGCCGTAATACCCAACTCAGTTGAAAGCTGGCACAGCTCTTCCAGACGCAAAAATCGAACGTCCAGCGGGCAACCGAATGCTGGATATTACCTTTAGTGCCGGCTGGGAAGACCTATCGTCAGCCAGGGCTTGAGATCCAAGCAGAGGTAGCGCCGCCAGACCAATAGAACCGGTCACGCTGTGGCGCAGCAGGCTTCGCCGATCAATAAGGTAGCGCTTCATAAAGCATCCTCGCGTTTGTCATCTAAATGAGATGGCCTAGGCGTGTATTACTCTTCACGAAGCGCTGTCAGTTTTTCCTCTAGGAAACTATTTCCCTCGGTAATCACCGCTTCAGCGTCTAGCGGCATATCGTGTTCGATGATGTACCACTCAACATCAGCGGCCTCGATGGCGGGCAGTATCGCATCCCAATCCAGCACGCCCTCCCCAAGCGTGGCAAACCCACCCTCCTCTTCAGCGGTGCCTTCTGGCGCGTTATCTTTGGCGTGTACTGCAAACAGTCGCCCATCAAAACGCGTTACGTACTCTGCCGGGTCAAAACCACCCCGCGCGATCCAGGCGAGATCCAGTTCTGCCAACAGGTCAGATCCGGCTGCATCAAAAGATGCTCTAGGGCGGTTTTATCGTCGTACACTTCCATTTCAAAATCGTGGTTGTGATACGCCAAGCGCAACCCTTCGGCATCGAGCGTTGCGGCAATATCACCTAGCTCTTCACCCAGCGCCTGCCAGCCTTCGGCATCGCTAGGGCGTGCGTCCTCGGCTAGATAAGGCACTGTTAAAGTGTCGTTACCTACCGCCTGATTAAACGCCACCGTTTCGTCTAAGCGATTGCGCAGGTCGTCCAATTGCACATGGCTTGAGATCACCTCAAGCGCGTGCTCTTCTAACAGTGCATTGAGTTCTTCAGCAGTCACTTCCTGGGTGCCCACCGTTTCAATCGCCGAAATACCAGCCCTATTTACAGCGGCTAGCTGTTCTTCCAAGCTGCCAAAATCCCGCAGTGTGTACATTTGCACGGCGATGGGCAGCTCTGCTGAATGGTCTTGAGCTTGGGCAAAGCCAGGCACACTCAGCGCTGACAGCGTCACGGCACTGGCAGCCAATAGAGCCTGTGAACTCATGCGTTTTAAGCGTCGCGGGGTATCCATATCCACCTCGTTGTTGTTGGATTGTTATGGGTTGTGAAAGCGCCGATGCAAGAATGTAATCGGTTACATTTTTTAGATCATCTCAGTTGAATGTGCAAGTCAGCACTCTTTTTACCGCTTTAATGATGTCAAAAAGAACTTACCCTCTCGCCAATCAGCTCTCAAACCATTGGTTATAAAGCACTTATAGGATTAATAAGAAAAACTAACACTTTAGTATCAAACAGCAGCAATGCTAAACAACCACTTATAGCGCTATTATTTTTACCATCTCCCAAGCTGATATAATGACTGCCGCTTCCATCCACCAACGGACATCAACGTGCCTCTACGCGATTTGCTACTCGGCCTGTTTGTTATCGCCATTTGGGCGTTGAATATCATTGTGATCAGGTTGGTGTGGCGGAACTACCGCCACTATTGATGACCACACTGCGTTTTATGCTCGTCGCGACGCTGCTGGTGCCTTTCTACCCAGTGGCGCGGGTACAGCTACCCTTTGCTGCTGCTCTCGGTGACGTTTGGCAGCCTACACTTTGCTCTGCTGTTTATTGGCCTGGAGCACGCTGAGGCAGGTACCGGCGCGCTGCTGGTACAAATGGGCACGCCCTTTGCCACGCTGTTAGCGGTAATCTTTCTAAAAGAGAAGCTGGGGCCCAAGCGTATTGCCGGACTGCTGCTCTCTTTGCTGGGGTCGTCGTGCTGGCGGGCGGGCCAACGCTGCCCTCTCCTCTGCCACTGGCGATCCTGTTGTGCAGTGCCATGGGCTGGGCGGTGTCGCAGCTGTTAATCAAGCGCGGCCCACCCATTGCGCCGATGGCGTTGGCAGGCTGGGTGGCGCTGTTCGCAGTGCCTCAGGTAGCGCTGGGGTCATGGCTCTTTGAGAGCGGTCAATGGCAGGCGATGCAGCAAGCCACCTGGTTAGGCTGGGGGCGATGATTTACACCGCCGTGATGTCGTCGATTGTCGCTTACGGGATTTGGTACGCGCTGTTGCGCCGCCACCCGGTTAATCGCGTGGTACCCATGACGCTACTGGTACCGGTATTGGCGGTTGGCCTAGGCGCGCTGTTAATGGGCGACAGCCTAGGCGTGCATAAGCTAGCCGGGGCGGTTTAGTGGTCGCGGGTATCGCCTTGATTGTGACCCGATTTCGCCGTCGCCCGGCTTAGTCTGCGGGTTGGCAGAAACCGGCTTCGTCAGGAATGGAAACACAGTCTCCTACGTTGATACCGCGCTCGGCAAAGTAGCCGCCATTCACCTCTAGCGCAGAGTGGTAAGCCGCACCCGCCGGATAAGAGGGCAGTCGCTCGGCGACGAGGATTCGCAGGGCTGCATGGTATTAATCGCCACGATCCGCCCATCGCTATCGATAAAAGCAATATCCAGGGGATTAGCGTGCGGTACATCCAAAAGGCATTGTTAGCGGCCTGCTCGCTCTCAAAGCGAAATAGCATGCCATTTGCTTCAGGCAAGCTCTCGCGCCCCATTAAGCCGCGTTGGCGCTGGGAAACCGTTTCCGCCACCTCAACCTCTAAACGATGTGGGCCCCCATCGCTGTGAATAGCCAGCGGCAACGTCTGCATCGCTTTCGTCGACGTCTGCCCCCAGGCAAATGAGCTAAGTAGCGACATCGGCAATAGCGCCGTCAGTGGTAACAGTAAAGACGCCTTAAGCAGCGTGCGACGCGTGGGATCCATGCTTACTTCCTTTTGTCATGCGCATCTGCGCGAACTCGGTGGCCTGGCAAAGGTGAATGCCTTCGGCCAATAGTGAAACACTCACCACTGCACCGCGGGTTAACTGGTTACGCCGTGCGGCATGGGTGGCAATATCGAAACGTAACATATCGCCATGATGGACGCGCAGTGAAACTGACGTAATGCCACCCAATACCACCAGCTCACTGACCGCGGCTGTGATCGGGTTTTCCCGTTCACCCTGGGAAGGACGGTCACGGCGGTGAAGCACAATATCTGACGGGGCAAATACCAGGCCACCGTTTCACCCGGTGACAGGTGAGCAAGCCGCTCGGCCACTTCTAAGTAAGTGTCCCCCACTTCAGCCGCCGCTGTCCCGCTACGTCAACAACGACGCCTTCAAATAGATTATGCCTGTCTAATAAGCGAGCTATCAACGGCGAGGCGGGGCGCCTAAACAGCGCGTCAGGAGCGGCCTGCTGAAGGCTTGCACCGTTATGTAGCACGCAGATTTGGTCGGCCAACGCGGCGGCCTCTTCCAGATCGTGAGTCACCAGTACTATGGGGATATCGATCTGCTCACGAAGCAGCGCCAACTCGCGCTGTAGCCGACGCCGGGTGACTTGATCCACCGCCGAAAACGGCTCATCAAGTAACAGCACTTTGGGGTCGCGGGCCAAGGCCCGTGCCAGTGCCACTCGCTGGCGCTGGCCTCCGGAAAGCGCGTTAGGTAGCGCTTGCCCAGCCCGTCTAAACGCACCTTGGCTAGCCACTGCTCGGCCTGTTCACGGCGTTTCGGTTGGGGCAAGTGACGCAGAGGGAGTTGAATATTTTGCGAGGCGGTTAGGTGCGGAAACAGCGCATAGTCCTGAAACACTATGCCGACCTGCCTACGCTGGGGCGAGTGAATGCTTACGTTCGGCGTCAAACCAAACCTCTCCAGCGCACTCCACTCGCCCGCCCTGGGGACGATAAAGCCCGGCAATGGTGCGCAGCAGCGTGGTTTTTCCGCTGCCCGATGGCCCTACCAGCGCCAGCAATTCGCCGGGTTGGCAAACGAACTCGGCGGCCAGTGGAATCGGCCCCGTTTGATTAACCGCCACGCTCAATCCTGCAATCGGCCCAAAGACCGTCTCTGTGATGCGCGAATCAGCCACGTACCCACCGCCTTCGCCCGGCCAGCCCATAGACAAGCCCCAAGGTAATAAACGATACCAACAGCAGCAGCGCCGACATCTGTGCAGCGCCCTGTTCATCAAAGGCCTGGACGCGATCATAGATGGCAATGGCGAGGGTGCGGGTTTCGCCATCAATGGCGCCTCCCACCATCAAGATGACGCCAAATTCGCCCAGCGTATGGGCAAGGTGAGCGCTGCCGCTGACATTATGCCGGGCCACACCAAGGGCAGTTCGATGCGCAGCAGCGTCTGCCAAGGGCTCAAACCACTGCACCAGGCAGCTTCACGAAGGTTGTGGGGCACATGTTCAAAAGCGCGCTGAATGGGCTGCACGGCAAACGGCAAATTGGCGATCAGGGAAGCCAGTAATATGCCCGTAAAGGTGAAATTCAGCCCGCTGCCGGTTATGTTTGCCCAAAACGAACCCACTGGCGCGTCGCGGCCAAAGCTCAGCAGCAGATAGAAACCTAATACGGTAGGTGGTAATACCAGCGGTAGTGCGATCAGCGCTTCGCATAGCCCTTTGCCGCGGAAACGCGCATAGGCCAGAGAGCGGCCTAGCCAAATGGCAATGGGCAGTAAGATGAGACAGGTAAATGCCGCGAGACGTAACGAGACCGAAAGCGCCGACCAATCCATTATGCCCCTTCCATTAAGAAGCGCTCATCATTCGACGCTAAAGCCATTATTCCGCGTTAAAACCATAGTTACGCAAAATGGATTGTCCCTCGTCCTCTTGCAACCACTGATAGAAGGCCGTGGCAATCTCTCCAGCCTGATTGGTCAGTACCATGCGCTGGCGTAGTGGGCTATGCCAAGTCTCGGGGATGAGTACGTACTCACTTCGCTCACCTAGTGAGGGTGCCAGTGCCAAGGAGTAAGCCACCAGGCCACCCCGCGCATCGTCGGAAAGCGCAAACTGTGCCGCCTGGGAGACGTTTTCGCCCAGTATCCGCAGCGGCTCTGTTTGCTCCCAAAGCCCGGCGTGCTCAAGCGCCTGCTGTGCCGCAACGCCATAGGGCGCATGTTCGGGGTTGGCCAGGGCGATTCGTTCAGTAGTCCCCGCCTCTAAGGCGGTTTGAACCGCTTCAAGCGGCATCTCCTCATTAGGCAAATCACCACGCCCAGCGCGCTGCAGCCACACTAGACGACCAATGGCATAAATCACGCCCTCATCTTGTGTGTAGCCTCTTCATAGAGCGCTTGAACGTAGCGCTCGTCAGCAGAGAGATAGAGCTCAAAGGGCGCGCCCTGGGCAATTTGACGGCGAAAGTTGCCCGAAGAACCGAAGTTAAGCCGCAGGGCATGGCCAGTTTGCTGCTGAAACCGCTCAGCGGCTTCCGTCAGCGCAAACTGCAAATCAGAGGCAGCCGCAGGGCGCCGCTATAGCGGTTAGTAGTAGGCAGCAAGCAGTAGCCTATGGACTAATTTAGCTTTTAGCATGCTCGTCGGTAATCTCCATCACCTTCATGGTATTGGTGCCACCGTGAGCGTTCATATGATCGCCGCGGGTAAGAATCACATGGTCGCCTGGCTTGGAGATACCGGTCTTCACCAGTAGCTCAAGGGCACGGTCATTTAGCTCAGTGGCGCTCATTTCAGAGGTATCGAACGGCAGCGAGACGACGCCGCGGTAGAGTGCCATGCGCCGCTGAGCGATAGGGTTATGCGCCAAGCCCACAATCGGCAGGCCCGAACGAATGCGCGAAGCGATCAGCGGCGTATAGCCCGATGAGGTCATACAGGCAATCGCGGTAATGCCGGTCATATGGTTGGCCGCGTACATGGCGGAGAGCGCAATGGTCTCGTCAGGGCGGGTAAAGCCTTCATGAATACGGTGTCCCGACTCCTGGGCGGTCTTTTCCCGCTCAGCGCCCAGGCAAACACGTGACATGGCTTCCACGGTTTCCAGCGGGTAATCCCCGCTGCGGTTTCCGCCGAGAGCATGACCGCATCGCTGCCATCCAACACCGCGTTGGCCACATCAAACACTTCCGCTCGGGTAGGCAACGGCGCTGAAATCATGCTTTCCATCATTTGCGTTGCGGTAATCACCGCACGATTCAGAGAGCGTGCTCGTTTGATCATGCGCTTTTGCACGCCGACCAGCTTGGCATCACCAATTTCGACGCCTAGATCGCCCCGCGCCACCATCACCGCTTCAGAGGCTTCGATAATGCCATCCAGCGTGGCGTCATCTGCCACCGCTTCGGCGCGCTCCACCTTAGCAACCAGGCCAATCTCTTTGCCCGCCTCGCCCAGCAGGCGGCGTGCTTCAAGCATATCTTCAGCATGGCGGGGAAAGAAATGGCTAGTAGTCAACGCCGATTTCAACGGCGGTCTTAAGGTCTTCTTTATCTTTTCGGTCAATGCCGGAGCGGACAGCCCGCCGCCCTGCTTGTTGATGCCTTTATGGTTAGAGAGCTTGCCACCCACGACCACAGTGGTATGCACTTGCTGGCCGTCAACACGTGCCACGTCCAGCACCAGGCGCCCATCGTCTAACAGCAGGCGATCCCCGGCAGTAACGTCTTTCGACAAGGTTTTATAGTCGCAGCCCACCTGATGGCTATCCCCTGCATCGCCATCCAGCGCCATATCAAGAATAAACGGCTGGCCCTCTTTAAGCACCACAGCCCCATCTCTAAACCGCGCAATACGAATTTTGGGCCCCTGCAGATCACCCAACACTGCGACGCTGCGGCCTAGCTGGGCGGCGATTTCACGCACCTCGGTTAGCCGACGGCGGTGATCATCCGCTGTGCCATGGGAGAAATTAAGACGCACCACATCGACCCCGCCTTGAGCATGGCTTCCAATACGCCTTCCCGGTCGCTGGCAGGCCCAAGGGTGGCGACAATTTTGGTACGACGGATCGTGGAGAAGTGCAGTGCGTTCATAATGTTCCAACCATGCAATTTAGCGTGTAGTGACTTTTATTAAGTAATTCTACTCAGTAACCCTAGGCTCTGTCTGAAAACTGGCTGCGCTCGACCATACGGCGTTAAAATTGGCTCAAAGTACTCATTTACAACACGTAAACTCTGTCTTTTCGCCAATTTTGCCTTGTCTGGCCTTCGCTCGCCGACTTTTCAGACAAAGCCTAGCTTACCAGTTTAACGCGCTCTATATGACAGCAGTGCAACGCAGGGGTGGGGTTAAGTCAACGTCACGGTGATCGCGAGAGGAAATTCATCGCAATTATTACCATCACCGCCGCGATCCACTACCAAAACTCGCCTTCGCGCTCCAGCACCGATTGAATGGCGTGCCAGGTGCCTGCGCGGTAGTTCACCCTTGGCGGCCATCGGTGACGAAAGCACGCACGTCTGAAGGGTTGATATGCTCACCCGGCGGGGCGACCACCACAATAAAGCGCTCCTGATGCAGCGGCATAAACGCCTGACTGCCCTGAGGGTGACGCTCTAAAAACGTTAGCTCCAACGGCAGTGTAATCGGCTGGCTCACGAAGATATTAATCAGCGTGTGAGCGTTTTCGCCCAGGGTTTCCACCTTGGCAAGATCATGGTGGCGCTGAGTGCGCCCGGCATTGATGGGAAACGAAGCGGAGGTGCGTGCATCAATCACATCGCCAAAGGGGCGAAGGCTTCAGCCGTTAGTGGCTCGGCTTTTAGTTCTAGCATAGAGTTATCCTTGAAAGCTAACCTTGAGATATATCTCAGTCGAGGGCAGGCCTACGAGGAGGGCTGTGAACCCATCCTTGGGCGCTACCTACGCCATCTGACCGCCATGGATGGCGGAAATGCCGAGATTGCAGGGATGCACTTCTCGGCCATGGCGTAGAACCTCCTCTTCGGTCTGCCCTCGCCTTCTTATCGTGCACTTAGGCGAAGAGAGGCATGGCGATTAACATCTTTGTACAACAGGTACCTAAATGGCCCTGGGCCAGCGGCGTAGCAGGCCTGGGGACAGAAGGCGCGTAGCCACATAAAATCCCCGGCTTCTACTTCTACCCAGTTTTGATTCAGGTGGTAAACCGCTTTACCTTCGAGCACGTAAAGGCCGTGTTCCATGACATGGGTTTCATCAAAGGAATCACGCCACCGGGCTGGAAGGTCACGATATTTACGTGCATATCGTGGCGAACATCCGCAGGGTCGACAAAGCGCGTGGTGGCCCAGCGCCCTTCAGTGCCCGGCATTTCGATGGGGCAATGTCCTGCTCGTTGGTGACAAACGCCTGTGGCACCTCAAGCCCTTCCACAAACTCATAGGCCTTGCGTACCCAGTGGAAACGTACCGGCGCGTTAGACTCGTTGCGCACCTGCCACGAACTGCCCGGAGGAATAAACGCGTAGCCGCCGGGCTGCAGGGTGTGGCGCTCACCTGACAAAGTAAGCGTTAACTCACCTTCCACAATAAACAGCACGCCTTCCGCCTGGTGATCAGGCTCAGGCTTATCGCTGCCGCCCTGGGGCTGGACTTCCATAATGTACTGGGAGAACGTCTCGGCGAATCCTGACAACGGCCGCGCCAGCACCCATAGCCGCGTGCCTTCCCAGAACGGCAGATTGCTGGTGACGATATCGCGCATTACGCCTTTAGGGATCAGCGCATAGGCTTCGGTAAATACCGCACGGTCGGCGGTAATTTGTGTTTGCGGCGGGTGCCCGCCGGTGGGGCGTAATAGTTCGCCGAGCGACGATTTGTTGGCATTGTTTCTCCCTTTCTGATTGAGCATGGCGTGTTGGCTGCCGCTTAACACGACAGCTTTATGTATCCAACCTTGTATACAATATTAACCCAGGCGTTGTCTAAAAGGCTAGAGCACGGCAGAGATAAACTGCTTTAGCTCCGGGGTTTGCGGGTTGCTGAATAGCTCGCTGGGGCGCCCTCTTCGTGGATGCGCCCCTGGTGCATAAACACCACGCGGTCGGCCACATCACGTGCAAAGCTCATTTCATGGGTGACCAGAATCAGCGTCATACCCTCTTTTGCCAACGCTTCGAGCACGCGCAGCACTTCCCCGACCAGCTCAGGGTCGAGGGCGGAAGTCACCTCATCGCAAAGCATCACTTTGGGGCGCATGGCCAGCGCCCGAGCGATGGCGACCCGCTGCTGCTGCCCACCGGAAAGCTGCGCCGGGTAGGCATCGTATTTGTCGGAGAGCCCCACTTTCTTGAGCACTTCGCGGGCGACTTTCTCGACCTCGGCTTTCTCCTCGCCACGCACCACCAGCGGCGCCAAACAGACGTTCTCACCCACGGTTTTATGGGGAAACAGGTTAAAGCTTTGGAATACCATGCCGACGTTTTCACTCAGCTCTTTAGGCGACATTGACGCCGCATCGAGCTGCTTATCGGCGATGGTGATCTGGCCGCGGTCGTGTTTTTCCAGCTGATTCAAGCAACGGAGCAAAGTACTTTTACCCGAACCGCTGCGGCCAATAATCGCCACCACTTCGCCTTGGGCAACCGAAAGGTTAATACCTTTAAGCACTTCCAGGTCGCCAAAGGCTTTATGAACGTTATCAACGTAAACCAGCGTCATAGAGCTTTTTCTCCAGATAGCGCGCGTAGCAGGAAAGGGGTAGCACAGCGCGAAGTAAAGCAGGGCCACAAGGGCAAAATGGTGAAGGGTTCGAAGGTGGCGTTATTGAGCATGGTGCCCGCCTTGGTCAGCTCGACAAAGCCAATGATAGAGGCCAGCGCCGTGCCTTTGATGACCTGTACCGAGAAACCCACCGTAGGCGGAATCGAAAGCCGCAGCGCCTGGGGCAGAATCACATGGCGCATGGTCTGGAAGTAGTTCATGCCCAGCACCCGCGCCGCGTGCCACTGCCCTTTGGCAACCGCCTCTAAACAGCCGCGCCAGATGTCACATAGGAAGGCACTGGTAAACAGCGTCAACGCAATAGAAGCCGCCAGCCAGGCAGAGATCGGATGCCCCATGGCGGCAGCGCCAAAAGATCAAAACAGCTGCATCAGCAGCGGCGTGCCTTGGAAAAGATCAACATAGAGCGACGTTAAGCGCTGCAGCCAGCGGTTGCTAGAGAGACGCATAAAGGTCAGCAGCAGCCCCACGGTGGCCCCACCCACAAAGGCAATCAGCGACAGCACAATGGTCCAGCGAGTCGCCAGCAGCAGGTTGCGCAGAATGTCCCAGAAGGTGAACTCAATCATCGTTGTTCTCCTTGCTGATAAGCGAATACCCGCTTGCCCACCAGCATAAAGCTGCGCCGCATACCGAAGGCGAGGAGCAGATAGACCAGCGTGATCAGCAGGTAGACTTCAAAGCTGCGAAAGTTGCGCGACTGGATAAAATTCGCGGCGTAGGTCAGATCAAATACCGATATCTGCGACACCACCGCCGAACCCAGCATCACAATAATGGACTGACTGATCAGTGCCGGGTAAACCCGCGCAAAGGCAGGCACCAGCACGATATGGCGATAGCTTTGCAGTGTGGTCATGCCCAGTGCACGCCCGGCTTCCAACTGCCCTTTCGCCGTGGCGCTAATACCGGCGCGTAGAATCTCGGCACTGTAGGCGGCCAGGTTGAGCGTCATGGCAATAAACGCCGCGGTAATGGCATCAATTTTAATGCCGAGCCCCGGTAGCCCGAAGAAAATAAAAACAACTGCACAATAAAGGGTGTATTGCGGGTTACTTCAACGTAACCTCCCAGCCCCAACGCACCCATGGCTGCGCGTGCACACGTAAATACGCCACCGCCACTGCCAGCGCTAGCCCCGTCAGGTCGTCACCACGGTCAAAATGACCGTGGTGGTAAGACCTTGAGAAGCTGACTGACGTAGGGCAACAGGGTAAGGAAATCGAGTGTTGGCCCCATGCTAAGCCTCAGCTACCGAAGTTTTCAGGCAGGTCGGCGCTGAACCAGCGTTGAGATAGCTCATTCAAGGTGCCATCTTCCAGGCCTTGGGCAATCAGGCGATTCACTTCTTCCATTAGCGCTGGCTCGTTTTTATTCATGCCCACATAGCAGGGAGTCTTTGAGCTGATAAATCAGCGAAGGCGCACGGTC
The DNA here is from genome assembly GCA_004295565.1 of Vreelandella olivaria. GTDB lineage: Bacteria > Pseudomonadota > Gammaproteobacteria > Pseudomonadales > Halomonadaceae > Vreelandella > Vreelandella olivaria. Next base: position 3,629,669 of record AP019416.1, read on the forward strand.
GCTGTTGCGCTCGGCGATCTCGGCGGCGACTACGTTACCGGTGGCCACGTAATCGACCTGGCCGGAAAGGAACGCAGAAATGGTGGTGGCGTTATCTTCAAAGCGCTGGACGGTGGTTGAATCCGGGGCAATTTCAGAAAGCTCCATATCTTCCACGGCACCGCGGGTCACACCGATGGTTTTGTCGGCCAAGCCCTCCGGGCCATCCACGCTTTCATCTTGATCGGCGCTGAATACGCCCAGAAAGAACGGCGCGTAAGCGTCTGAGAAGTCGATTGCCGCTTCACGTTCTGGATTTTTACCCAGGCTGGAGATAACTAAATCCGCCTGCCCCGTCTGCAAGTAGGGAATACGGTTGGCACTGGTGACCGGGATCAGCTCAAGCTCAACCCCATCTCATCAGCGAGGTATTGGGCCATATCGATATCGTAGCCACGGGGCTGCAAGTCGGTACCTACCGAACCAAAGGGCGGAAAATCTTGCGGTACAGCCACCCGAATAGTGCCCCGGGACTCGATATCCTCTAGGGCATCCGCCTGAACACTAGGGCTAGTCGTCAAAGCCCCCAGGGCGACTGCGGCACTCAGGCCGGTGGCTAAAACGCTGGACTGAAGAGACTTGAAGCGGCGGGTAAAGGAGTTATTGAAGCGGTGCGATAACGATTGCATAAAGCTCTCCTGGCAGACGCATGTTCTGCAAAATCTCGGTTTTGCTAGAAACAATTGGCTGGCTAATTAGCAGTGGTGGTCTTGGCAATGGAAGCTAAGTGAATGAAAGCTTTGTTGCATAAAATCTAACAAAGAAACTTTCGTTTCACTTGATCACTGAATAGCAATCGCGATACCAGAAGCGGATAAGGTTTTTATAACAGCAGCTTAGCGGACACGCGGAGCCACAACGCAGCGTTTGCCGCATTGAGAGGAAGGTATAAAAAGAGAGGTGCAACGTTCTGGTGCAGTTTTCACCCATCAATAGGGCGAGGTGCACCATGAAAGGAGGCCCAGCCTATTGGGCGCTCCAATCCACGCTCATGGTCGGCGCTTCCAACTCACTCAGCTCAGCGTACACATCGCTAATCGCGCTGATCCGCTCTCGACCTTCTGCAAGACGCCGGTGCAGCACGCCGTTGGCAATCAGGCAGATCAGGCTATTGGCAGCGGCGTAGCTATCAAACGCCGAGAGGCTTTCCAGCGGCGTTTCAAAAACCACGTTACCTGGGAGGCGAAATTGACCGCGGTAGGGTCAGCCAGTAAGACTACCTTGGCAGGCGAGCGCTCAAGTGCATCAATGAGCGAAGCAAAGGCCGCTGGGCGGCGGCGAAAACCAAACAGTACCACCACGTCCTGCTCGGTGAGATCGACGATCTCTTCCGCTAACGACTGGTTAGGGTGAGGCACCACCCGCACCTGGGTGCGCGCCTGAATCAACTGCTGGCGAAAATGCAGCGCTAGCGGGTAGCTGTTACGAAAACCGATAACGACCACATGGCGCGCCTTATCCAGGCTTTCCACCAAGGCTGAAAAATCCTGATGAGCAATGCTATTTAAACAGCGCTGCAAATTATCCTGCTCCCGCTGCAAATGGCGCTGGAACGGCGCCCTGCCTCCTCTTGCATGGCGTTGGCGTCGATCACTAGCGGCACGCCCAGGTTGCGCAACTGGCGAGCATGGTCTTTAACGGTGCGGTAGCTCTCAAACCCCAACCGCTTGAACAGGCGACTGACGGTCGATTTGGAGACCCCGGTCAATCGCGCCAAATCAGCGGCGCTGTACACCGCCAGATCATCAAAGTGATCGAGGATAAAGCTCGCCACCCGCTGCTCCTGGGCAGTTAGCGCGTCAAACTGGGCGGTAATCCGCTGTCCGATATGCGGCGTCATAGCATCCTATTAAGCGCTTAATTAACGAGTTAAAGGGTGATGTTCCGCCCAATGATGGGCGATATCAACCCGCCGAGCCACCCAAACGCGGTCATGGGTTTCGATGTAATCCAAGCGCTGCAGCGCGAAAGCGCCCAGGGCGCCCCAATAAGCGGCAGTGCATACCAATCGACAGCATTTTAGGCGCCTCCTCCCTTCCGCGTAGAGCACATCAAAGGCATCGCGCAGGTAGGTAAAGAAGTGATCCGCGGTGTTAAAGCCCTGTGGTGCGGCAAAGCGCATATCGTTGCTGTCCAGGGTGTAGGGGACGATAAGGTGATTATGGTCACTGCCCTGACTGTCGGTTACCTGCGTCCAGAACGGTAAATCATCGCCGTAGTAGTCGCTATCGTAAAGGAAACCGCCCTCATCCAGCACTAAACGCCGGGTATTGGGGCTATCGCGGCCGGTATACCAACCCTGAGGTTTCTCGCCGTAGAGGCGCTGAAAAATCTCCATCGCCTGCTGAAGATGCTCGCGCTCGACGTGCTCGGGCACTTCCTGATAGTGAATCCAGCGGTAGCCGTGGCAGGCAATCTCGTGACCCAGTTCTTTAAAGGCCATAGCCACATCCGGATTGCGCTCCAGCGCCATGGCAACGCCAAACACCGTAAGCGGCAAATCACGTTTTTCAAACTCGCGCAGGATGCGCCACACCAGCGCGGGAGCCGTACTCGTAGATCGACTCCATGCTCAAGTGGCGATCAGGATAAGCCGGTGCGCCGATGATTTCTGACAGAAACTGCTCTGAACCTGAGTCACCATGCAACACGCAGTTTTCGCCGCCCTCCTCGTAGTTGAGCACAAACTGAACGGCAATTTTGGCCTTGTTGGGCCAGTTGGCATGGGGCGGGTTGCGCCCATAACCGATTAAATCGCGTGAATAGTGACCCTTAGGTGATGACGACATAGAGAGCTCCTTGATTCATACAAACCATTCATACAAAGCCATTCATACAAACCTGGGCAGATCACTGGCAAATAGCCGCCCAGTAATACACAAAATAATTTGTATACAAAATAGCGACATTCATAGCCTACCGCAACGCGGTCGCTCGCCAATCCCCTGACCCTAATAGCGTTTCTCAGTTTAAAAGGCGTTAAGCCATTGAAACTTGAACAAATGGTCAAGTTTTCTAAGCCGCTTTTTATCGCCGATTGCTGGTTAGCCCCTTGCGTCACGAAAAACCGCCCTATTTTTGTATACAAGAAATGCCATATTGTTTACACACGGAATACCTATCGTGCATATACGCATTATTAACCCCAACACCACGGCCTCCATGACCGCTGCTATGGGTCAGGCAGCACAGCAGCAGGCGGGGCCTGGCACCACGGTTAGCGCTTCACAGCCTGACGCGGGCCCGGTTTCGATAGAAAGCCATTTTGACGAAGCGATCAGCGCGGTAGGGGTTGCCGAAGAGGTGCTTAAAGGCGAACGCGAAGGCGGCATCGATGCCTACGTGGTGGCCTGTTTCGGCGATCCGGGCTTGCTCGCTGCCCGCGAACTCACCCGCGCACCGGTGATTGGTATTGCCGAAGCGGCGTTTCATCTTGCCACCCTGGTGAGCACCCGTTTTTCTATTGTGACCACCTTGGGCCGCACCGGCATTATCGCCGAGCACCTGCTGCAACAGTACGGCTTTAGCCACCACTGCCGTCGTATACGCGCCGCGGAAATCCCTGTGCTGGATCTTGAGCATCACCCTGACGCGGCGTTTACCCGCATTGTTGAAGAGTGCTGCCGCGCCCGGGATGAAGACGGCATTGGCGCCATCGTTTTAGGCTGCGGCGGTATGGCGAATTTGACTCAGGAGATCAGCCGCGAAGTGGGCCTGCCGGTAGTGGAAGGGGTCACCGCCGCGCTGAAACTGGCGGAGTCGCTGGTCAGTTTGGGTCTACATACCAGTAAGCATGGCGACCTTGCCTACCCACGGCCAAAGACCTTCACGGGTAAGTTTTCCGAGCTTTCTGAGCTTGCACTACCGCTTAAGTCATAACCGCTATAAAAACAGTCATGACTCCAAACATTTAATAACAAACGAATAGCAACACGAACGTCCAATAGCAACACGAACGTCCAATAGCACGCCACGCCGCAAGCGTTGCCTGGGGATTCCAAATACCCAAGCTGCCAATAAAACCGATAATCTTGCGAGGACGACATCATGAGCGCTTCACCCTCGGCTCTTGCGTCACAAGAACGATCCGATGACGGATCAAAAGCACTAGGGGCAGAAAGCCTGGCCCCGCAACACACCCGGATTATGGGGCGAGGCTCCTATTTTCTGGCCTGGTTCGGCGGCTGTGTTTCCATAGGCACCTTTGCCATGGGCTCAAGCGTCGTCGGCACCCTGAACCTGTTACAAGCCACCCTGGCCATCGCCATCGGCTGCTTTGTGATCGGGATAGCCCTGGCCATTAATGGGGCCGCAGGCTACAAGTACGGCATTCCGTTTATGGTGCAGGCGCGCAGTGCCTTCGGCTTTACCGGCACCCGCTTGCCGGGGCTAGTGCGCGCGGTGCCTGCAGTAGTGTGGTACGGCTTTCAAAGCTGGATTGGCGCCGGGGCACTCAATATGGTGTCGGCCACCCTGTTCGGCTTCGACAACCTTATCTTCTACTTCATTACCTTCCAGTTCCTACAAATTGGCCTGTCGGTGATGGGCTTCCAGGGCATCAAGTGGTTAGAGAACATCGGCAGCGCCTTTATCCTCGCCTCATTGATGTACATGTTCTACGCCACGGTGCAGCGCTATGGCGATGAGCTTTCCGCCAGCCTGCTGACCATGGAAGGCTCCTGGGGCATGCCCTTCTGGGGCGCGACCATGCTGTTCTTGGGCATCTACAGCACCATGATGCTCAACGTCAGCGACTACTCCCGCGAGCATAAAAGGGCACCGCCCAAAGCCTGCTCACCACCATCTACGCCATGTCGATTCTGCCCTGCACGCTGTTTATGGGCTTGATCGGCTATATGGTTTCGCAAGCCACCGGCACCGCTGACCCTATCCAGGTATTTGCCAACGCCGTCGATAACACCCCGCTGTTAATGACCACCCTGCTGTTCATCGCCTTCGCCCAGGTGACCACCAACGTGCTCAACAACGTGGTACCGCCCACCTACGTGCTGATGGACGTCTTCAAGATCAAGTTCTCGGTCGCCACGGTGATCGTAGGCTTGCTGGCCTTCGCCACCTTCCCTGGAAACTGGTGCAGCCAGGTTCCGCGGCGGGCCTGCAGCTGTTTGTGCAGACCTACTCCGCCTTTTTAGGCCCGATCTTCGCCATTCTGGTGGTGGACTATTATGTGATTCGCCGCCGCACCCTGGATATCGACAAACTGTATGACGTCAACGGCCCTTACCAAGGCGTGAACCTAGCGGCGTTTATCGCCACCGCTATCGGTATTGTGGCCGCGCTCTCTTTCTCGGCGATCTCGTGGTACGCCAGCCTGATACCCGCAGGCGTCAGCTACTACCTGCTAATGAAGTACTGGGCACCCTGCCAGCGCTTTAGCCAGTAACCCATTTGCCAACCTGCGAGCCAATACAATGAAAGAGAGCAACGACGTTAGCGACCTGGATATCAAACATATCGATCCCACGCTCTATAACGAGGATCTGGCGCCGCTTAAACCCCAGGATCGTAACTGGGGCGCGTTTGAGATTTTTAACGTCTGGTCTAACGACATCCAGAGCCTGTTTGGCTACACCCTGGCCGCCTCGCTGTTTTTAACCTACGGCCTAAACGGCTGGGCGGTGATGGCGGCGATTATTCTGGCCGGTGTGATCGTGATGTTTCTGGTCAATCTTACCGGTAAGCCCAGCGTTAAATACGGTATCCCCTTTCCGGTCATGGTGCGTGCCAGCATGGGGTACGCGGCGCCAACCTACCCGCGATGCTGCGCGCCATCGTGGGGATTTTCTGGTACGGCGTGCAGACCTACTTCGCCTCCACCGCCGTCACCCTGCTGATTACGGCATTTTTGGCGCAGGCAATGGCAGCACCTTCCTGGGGCTTTCCGGCGTGGCTTGGGTGTCGTTTGTGATTGTGTGGCTGTTTCAGATTGCGATCTTCTGGCAGGGCATCGAGCGCATTAAGCACTTCCTCAACTGGGCGGGGCCGCTGGTCTACGTGGTGATGCTGGTACTAATGGTCATTGTTTGGTACCAGGCGGAAGTGAGCTGATCCCCGCCATTGGCACCATTTTTAGCGGCGACGGTGAAGCCAGCGGCAGCTCAATCGCCGCCTTTATGGCGATTGTGGGCACCATGGTGGCGTATTTCGCAGCGGTGGTAATCAACTTCGGTGACTTCACCCGCTTCGTAAAACCGAACGCCAGATGAAGCTGGGCAACCTGCTGGGCTTGCCGCTTAACGTAGCGTTCTTCTCGTTTATCGCGCTGATTATTACCGCAGGCACCTTAGTGCTGTTTGGCGAAGCGCTAACCAACCCCGCCGATATCGTTGAGCGGGTGGACTCACTACCGCTCACGATTGTCGCCGCCCTCACCTTCTTCGCCGCCACGGTGGGCATCAACCTGGTGGCCAACTTTATTCCTCCCGCCTACGACCTTGCTAACCTGTTCCCCAGCAAAATCAGCTTCAAGATGGGCGGCCTGATTACCGCGGTGATTGCGTTTTCGTCGGTGCGCTATGGCTTTCGGTGATCAGCCAGATTGGAGTACCCGGCTTTGTAAATGCGCTGGGGCAGTCGTGGCGCCCTTCTACGGCATTATCGTGGTCGACTACTACCTGATTAAGCGCCAGCACCTGAACATGCAGGAGCTGTTCTCATCAGCACCCGGCAGCGCCTACTACTACGTAAACGGCTGGAACACCCGCGCCCTTATCGCTTTTGGCGTGGCGGCGATGTTCTCGCTTTCCACCGTTTTAGTACCCGCGCTTTCAGCCCTTGGCGGCTTTGGCTGGATGATTGGCGCAGCCTTGGGTGGACTGTTCTACTACGGCTTGATGCGGCAGTTTAAGGCTGCGCCTGCATTGGCTCAACAGTAGACAAATGGATCGTAACTAGCTGATTAAAGTTGATACAAGCGCCATCGGTTTTGCCGATGGCGCTTTTGTGGCGCAGGCTGGCGCGGCTGATTTGGAACCTGCTGACAAACTCCCATGGCGGTACCAAGCAACGTATTTTGCGGTCTCAAACTCAGCAAAATGAGATATTTTCGATTTGCCTGAATTCATATAATAACTGCAGCCATCTTGATTACGTCAGTAACGGGATACGGAGCTGCTTTATTTACTGCGTTTGAAGCTTGGGTCAGATGAAAATATCTACTAAAACGATGATCTTGTGTAGAAGCGTGCGAACCGCTGTCGCGATCCGCACGGGAGGGCTGGACTAGTTCACCGCCTTGGCGGCCTGCGCGATCACCTCGGCCACCTCATCGGGGCTCGTCATCGGCAGCATATGGCCGTTCTTGATCTCAATGACTATCGAACCGGCACGCTCGGCCATACGGCGCTGCAACTCCGGTGAGATGAGAAGGTCCTCGGTAGCGACCGTCATCCAGCTCGGTTTATCCTGCCATGCTGCAGAAGTAACTTTGTGAGCAAGATTCCCGCGTTGGCCCATACTTGGGATCTTGCCAAAAGAGTGCATCTTCTTCTGAAAGACCGTTACCTGCCAAGGAGAGAACGCGTCGTCATTGACCAAAAGAAAGCCATCGTCGGAGACCGTCAGCTTGTCGGCCGTGAAATCGCTGGCCGCTGAGGCTAGCAGGTCGCCGCCGCTTTCCCCGATATCAGGCTGGAAGGCTGTGACGTAGACGAGACCTTTGACGTCTGGGTCGATGCCGGCTTCTGTTACAACCACGCCGCCATAAGAATGCCCCACGAGCAGCACCGGGCCGTCCTGCGTCCAGGCTTCGCTGAATGCCGTGACGTCATCCTCGACGGATGTCATTGGCAGTTGAGTAACTGTGACTTTTAGGCCTTCGGCAGTCAGTCGGTCGTAAACCCTCTCCAAGTACTGCCATCGACGTTTCCGCCGTGAACCAGAACGATGTTCTTTACGTCAGCGATAGCCATGCCCGGCAGCGCAATTATGGCGCCTAGCGTGACGCTTACGGACAAGGTTAGAGTACGGAGATTGATCATGTTGACTACCTCTATTGAGAATTGAAATCGGTGTGAGTATGCCATTGCAATATGGAGGATCCCTCCACATTGGAGAAGAAGGGGGCAAATGAAAATTACTGCAATTACTCTGAGAACTAATCTTCATCTGACTCCAATATCTTGAGAACTGAACGAGACTTGCCCGGGGCTAAACTGCGGCTGCACCGCCATCGACAAAAGTTCATGTCCAGCGACAAAGCTGCTCTCGCTTGATGCCAGGAATAGGACTGCTCGTGCTATCTCGTTCGGTTCCCCAACCGCCCAAGCGGAACGCTTTTATTTAGTGCCTCTTCGACTTCCGGTTGCGAGTCAAGGTAGCTCCTTATCAGTCGAGTTTCTGTTCCACCAGGCGAAACCACGTTCACGCGGATGCCTCGCTCCTTAAGGTCATTCGTCCAGCTTCGAGCGAAAGAGCGCACTGCTGCCTTACTGGCGTTGTAAAGAGACTGGCTTGGCAGGCCTTTACTGCCAGCAATGGAGCCGTTGAGCACGACAGCACTTCCGCTGTCATCAGCGGTAGTGCTTTTGCACAGTGAACACCATGCCTTTCACATTGACGTTGAAGGTCGAGTCGAAATGCTTATCCTCGATCGCATCGAGTGGAATGACCTCGTAAATGCCCGCATTGGCGAACACGACATCGACCTTTTGGTGGTCACGTTGGATCCGTTCGTAGAGCCGAGCGACGTCGGCAGAGTTGGTGACGTCGCCTTGCACGCCGACCGCTCCGTGGCCGATTTCTTTCACCGCCTCGGCGAGTAGTTCTTGCCGACGCCCTGTGATGTAAACGTGCGCACCTTCGATGGCGAACAGTTTCGCCGTTGCGAGGCCGATGCCGTCGCTACCTCCGTTATCACCACAACTTTGTTTTCAAAACGTTTCGTCATTTTCTAGTACCTTTTAAATAAGTGGAGCATTGCTCCACTTAATATATGGAGGTAGACTCCATTTAACAAGCGAAAGAGGAAAAAATTGAGTAATGAACCTGCCCTCCGGGCTGACGCGCAGAAAAATCGCGAACTTATCCTTACTGCCGCCGAGGAGCTTTTCTGGAAAAGGAGCGGGGTTCCGCTGGAGGAAGTTGCCAAGCGCGCAGGCGTCGGTATAGGTACGCTTTATCGTCGCTTTCCACGCGCGAGGCACTTTTGGCCGCGACGAGCAATGAGCGTTTCTTGTCGCTGGCGGAGACCAGCCGTGCACGCGACTCAGATCTCACTCCAGGTGACGCGGTACGCGCTTATCTTGAAGAACTTGCTAGGAACATGAGCATTTACCAGAGCCTTGCTGCTTCGATTGGGACTATTATCCAATGCGGTACGCCCGGGTGTAATGCGATCACTGCAGAAGGGCATCGGCTGCTTCAGCGTGGACAGGAAGCAGGTGCCATCCGCCGCGATGTCACTTACGAGGATTTCATTTACGTGGTAACGGCGATTTCCATCGCAATCGAAAATGACCGTTCATCGAAATCGCGTATTGGGCATCTGGTAGACTTGTTCCTGAATGGCGTAAGCGTAAAGGTTGATCGCCGATTTAGATAACGACCCTTTAAAGCTCCAGCAAAGTCGACTTTGGAAATACCTTCATTCAAGAGGAATGGAGTACCCGTTAGACGAGAACGGCACGCCTTTAATTCTTGTCGATCAAGTTAATTTTTCTGAAATTACTCAACACAAAAGCACTTTGGTTTGGCCGCTGGTGAGCTGGGCGTTGAGGCTGTGAAAAACCCACTGACGGCTAAGTTTTGGTAGGATCGAGAAAACAGACGAGGAGTGGTCAACATGCCGTGCTTTAAGCCCTATAAGCACGATCAGCTCCAGCCAGGGATCTTTGTACCTGATTGAGCAAAAGCTCGACTAGCGCCATCAGAACCTGCCGGACAAAAGCTGGCGAGAGACGATGCCAGCTAGCGCATTCCAGTTTGATCCTGTAAAGCAAACGTGTATCTGCCCAACCGGCGAAAAACTGTCCTATCGCGGGCAACGAGAAACGGACAATGGCAAGACCCGGATACACTTTGAAGGGCGCTTGCTGCAATGTCGGCACTGCCCAAAGAAATACCGATGCATGCAGAACCCGAGTTCAGCCGACCATCGCAAAGGCGCAGGGCAACAAGTATCTTTTATTATCGATAACAATCGCTTACCTAATTACACTGCCTGGATGAAGCACCGAGTCGATAGCCCCAAGGGAAAAGAAATTTACAGTCATCGCATGTCAGTCGTAGAGCCGGTATTCGGCAACATTGGTACGACGAAAAGGCTAAGCCGCTTCAGCTTGCGGGGCAAGAAGAAGGTGCAAGGTCAGTGGAAGCTCTACTGTCTGGTGCACAATATTGAGAAGTTAGCGAATTATGGTCACTTGGCCGCGTCATGAAGGGCTATGAGCGAGATAAGTCGCTACATAAGAGCCGAATAGTCCTCTTAACTGGCGTTAGGCGCGCACTTTAGTGGCTGAATACCGATATTAATATTATCCAGCCAGATGACTGGCTGGGTAAATAAATTAGGATCACAGGCGGTAGAGATGGCTCAAAATCGGGTTTTTCTACAGCCTCGTTAGAGAGCTTAGAGACTATTATGGAGTATGCTGAAGACTACTCAGGTTGGGGAAATGAAGTTCTCTATCGGATGTGCTCCGAGACCATTGCATGATAGTGTCGATACAGTTGTCGGCAAGCTTTGGGTAATTGGCCGCTCTTACTCGGCTAGTATTGAACGAAAGGCAGGAAAGATTTTAATATTGTAGATGCAGCGCAAATATTAATTGGCTCGGTATCGATGCCGCAATTAATGACCTTAAAACATTAATCGACCGACAATTGATAATATATTTATTGTCTTGAATGCACATAAAATTCTTACAGACCTTTTGCCAGTGCTACAGGTATTGAAAAGCGTTCCCTCGCATCAAAATATCTTCATTTTCATGCGCCTAGATCAGTTTTTATTTATGACTCCATAGCAAACAAGGAGCTCAGGAGCCGACTGCCAAGAAAGCGATTTGAAGTCCCCGGTGAGTATGACCAAGCATATTCGGCTTTTGTTATCGCTGCTTGCATTATCGTGACTTTGAGTTTGAGCCAAGGTTAGGTGCACTATCGACACCAAGGAAATTGGATATGGAGCTTCTTGGTTATGCATCGCCCTAACAATCGCAGGCACAGCGACCGCTTTTTCGTTGCGGCTGCGCCTTCATTACAAAGCCTACATATGCCTGAAGTAGTTGTGGTTCGAGAACACAGATCAAATTACCCGAATCCGATCAGTTTTGCAGCCGGAGATAGGCTTTTGGTTGGAGAACGAGATACGGAATATGCCGGCTGGGTGAAAATTACCGATAAAAAGCCGTGTCGGCTGGGCACCGCTCGAATATATTGAGCTATCTGAAAATGGTGCTAGCGGAGTTGCGGTTAAATTCTACTCAGCTAAAGAGTTGGATGTCGATCCGGGTGAACGACTCAGTGTCAAGTATGAGCACTGCCAATGGTGTTGGGTAGAGCACAAAGCTAAAGGTTCAGGCTGGGTGCCAAGTGAGTGCCTAGGGAATGCATAACCAAGCCATAATACGCTCGGACGCTCGTTCCTCGCGTCGTTTATTGCAGGCGTTATGCCGTTTCTACCGTCGCCAGCATCCTAGGATTAAAGCGTAAATCTGCTAATGCAAAGAGGCTCCACGACCATGAGACTCGAAAAAGTCATTCAAGAGACAAAAGGCTTTCAGCCCTGAATTCAACTAATAAGTGCAGCACCCGCGGTTTCTAGTGCTCCTGAATATTCTCCTAAGAACACCTGTGCTGGGGTTCGGTATCCCAGCCGCTTTCTGGGTCTATCGTTCAGCTTGTGAACAATGCGTCGCAGCTCTGCATTAGTCACCTTCCGAAAGTCTGTACCTTTCGGAAAATACTGCCTGATCAGGCCGTTGGTGTTCTCGTTTGTCCCACGCTGGCCTGAGCAGTAAGGATCACAGAAATACACGGAGGCGCTAACCGCTTTTGCGACCGTCTCGTGGTCTGCAAACTCCGAGCCATTGTCTAGCGTGATCGTCTTCACCGCGCCCCGACGAGGCTTAAGTAAACGAACCATGGCTCTCTGCGTTAGTTCTGCCGTTACCTTTGGCAGACGTGCCGCCAATAAGTAGCCACTTCGCCGCTCTACCAACGTCACTATCCCCGCTTGCTTATGCCCATAAAGCACCGTGTCGCCTTCCAGTGACCGATGGTGAGGCGTTTTCGATAGCAGGCGGCCGATGCTCTATCCCCACACGCTTAGGAATCTTGCCGAGTCCTGCACTTTTGGCATGGGCACGATGTTTACTGCGACGCTTGGGCTGGCGGAGATGTCGCCACAAATCGCCACCCTTGTCCTTATCGTCCCAGATCAACGAATAGACCCATTGATGACTCACCTCTATCCCCGTCAACGGCGCCATAAAACCGCTAATCTGCTCTGGACTCCATTCTTCCCTAAGCCTGTCAGCTACAGCATTGATCAGGCTAGGAGTCGCTTTGTCCACTTCCAGGCAGAGCGGCGTCTCTGATCGCTGTAACGCTGCGCTTGTGCGGGTTCATATCCCTTGGCCCCGAATTACGTCTCAGCTCACGGCTCACGGTACTGCTGTGAATGCCAAGCTGTTGAGCAATCTGACGTTGGCTCAATCCTACATCCCTATGGGCAAAATTTGATATCGTTGTGCCTGGGTCAGTTGTCGGTATCCCATACTCTGCTTCACTTTGGTCGGTAAGGCGGAGAGGGTACCGCTGCTGGCCCTCCTGCCTCTACCGTATGATCCAAAGTGCTGCAGTTATTCTATGAATTCAGGAGCCAATGATAGAGCTTTGCTTGACCATTGGCTGATTTCTAGCCTTGAAACTCAGCACGATGAAAGGGTCGATGCTGCTTGGCTCTCTTGCTGAACAGCGGCTCTATGAGCTTGAGACTGGCAAAGTTCAAAGGGTGTCATGGGAAGAAATTAGAGGCCAACTTAAGCGTCCTTCGTAATGGCTGAATTCCAAGCGTAGATTTTTGGGAGTGTCATGGAGTTATCCAAAGCTCAAATAGGCAAATGCGGTGAACTTTTAGTTCAGTACCGTCTCCTTTGTGCGGAATAGAATCTGCTCCAATGAGCACCGACACAGGCGTTGATCTCGTTGCGTTCTCTCCCAAAGATGGAGACGCCCGAACAATACAAGTGAAGACCAACCATAGAGCAAAACCAGGAGGTGGTTCAGGTAAGGCAGCTTTAGATTGGTGGCTGCGCGAGGATTCGCCCGCTGAGTTGGTTGCTTTCGTTGACCTATCAAGTGAAAAGGTCTGGCTAATGACGCATTCTGAGGTTGAGGAAATCGCACAGCAGCGCTCTGGCGGCCGTTTTCACTTGTATATGTACACCGACCCAACCGCGCGTCCAAGAAAGAAGGATCGATTGAGTCATCAATGGGAATTTCAACAGTTTCTTCTCGAGAACCATGTACACAATACGTTCAAAGTCTAAACAGCAGGCAAGAGGGCTCTCTAACATCTCGCCGCTGGCATTAGTGCCTCAGCTTCGGCGACTGTCGTTCACGTCATCCGCAAGCCAAGCCTTGATCAGTGACTGGTAGGGCATATCTCGCTTGTTAGCTTCGATTTTGATCCGATCAAGCAGGGTTTCCGGCAAGCGGAGTGAAATAGTCTTGGTTGAGGGCTTCAGCTTCGAGAAAGAAACAGATTTTGCTTGGCTCCAGTCCAAATAGTCGGAGGAATCATGGATTTCCAGAATTCTCGTTCTTCGGCCTCATTCTTGAACTCAGGCATCTTTTAGCTTGCTCATAAACAGCCCTCTCCTTTCGGTGCATATCGCGAGCGGAGATCACCCGAACCAGCGTACCGCCCTGCCTCAGTGTAAAGGTGATGTGGAGCAATCTCTCATCATCTGTTTCACCAAGGGCATGAAAACGGGCCTCAGTCTGGCTGTGCTTGGGGTCTTCCAGCACCAGAAGCGGCTCATTAAAGAAAATTTCTTCCGCTTCGGATTGGTTAACGCCGTGTTTCTCTGCGTTCTTGCGAGAGTTACCTGCATCCCAATCAAAGCCAGTGACATGCGCCCAATTGATCATAATTGTATATTATCAGCATATACACATGCGTCAATAGGAGCTAACCAGTGGAAGAGCACAAGACAGGTGCCAAGGTAGACGACCTGCCCACCCACTAGTGATTCTTCTCCAGCGCCAAATGATTGCCTATTTCCTTTATCCTGTCTTCCGTGTGGTGATTGACGTAGAGTACCGTGGTTTCTTTCCCTGCACAGATTTTCTCGATAAGGGCGAGAACCAACTGGCGGTTCATGTCGTCCAGGCCCAGGCAAGGTTCGTCTAAAATCAACAGCGGTGGGTGTTTCACCATGGCGCGGGCGATAAGCAGCAGACGCTGGTCGCCGTAGGAGAGTTTGTTAAAGGGCTGATCGGCGCGCTCTTGCATGCCCAGTAGTTCGAGCCACTCGTCGGCGATTTTTCTGATGATCAGTGGCTTTTGTGTACACGCCAATGCTGTCGTAAAAACCTGAAATAATCACGTTTTGCAGCTGGTGCTGACGCGATACTCCCACTGCAGGGCAGTGGAGACATAGCCGATAAACTGCTTGATCTGCCAGATGCTTTCGCCGTTACCGCGCTGGAAGCCAAACACAAAAATGTCGTTGGTATAGCACTGCGGATGATCCCCGTGATCAGGGACAAAACACAGGTTTTACCGCTACCGTTGGGGCCACTCAGCTGCCAATGCTGGCCCTGCTCTATCGTCCAATCGAGCTTATCGACAATCACGGTGTCGCCGTATTGGATCGTCGCTTGTTTGAGTTTTACTAACGGCTGGCTGGGGTCGAGAGCGGGTAATTTGCTGGCTGGATCCGCTTCTGGCAGGCTTAGGTCAGTGGTTTTCAGATGCAGCAATTGGTACAACTCATTGAAGGCGGCTTCATCCTGACGCTCTACGGTGAACGCTAATCGCCCACCATCTCCCCGCTTCTTATCCCTCTTTTCTCTAAACGCTCTTTATCCAGATAAGCCACGTGAGTGATAAAGCCTGGCATCTCATCAAAGCGATTCAGCACCATCACCATGGGAACGGTGTCGATGATGGAGGCGAGATGGGCTTGCAGCATGGCGAGGGTGTCGACGTCCAAACCATCAAAAGGCTCGTCTAAAATCAGCAAATCCGGCTTGCTCGACAGAGCGCGAATCAGCATGACCTTGCGGGTTTCGCCCGTGGAGAGCTTACGAAAGGCGCGGTCGAGTAGTTTGGTCAGCCCAAACTTTTCGACTAGGTCGCTGGCAAGTTCAGGGTCTTGGCACTGCTCGAAAATCATTTCACTAACAGGTGTGCCGAGTGAAATGACATCCATGATATCGGCATCGTCTTTTTAGCTCTTTGGCGATAAGCTCGGCCTGCGCTTCGAAGAGACCAACCCAACGTTGTTGGGTAGCC
This sequence comes from Vreelandella olivaria, assembly GCA_004295565.1. Taxonomy (GTDB): domain Bacteria; phylum Pseudomonadota; class Gammaproteobacteria; order Pseudomonadales; family Halomonadaceae; genus Vreelandella; species Vreelandella olivaria. The sequence goes on from AP019416.1 coordinate 3,645,195, forward strand.
CTTGAACCGTGCCTGCTTCAATCTTACCAACGCCCGCCAGCGCCGCCGCCAGGCCGATTTTCCTGAGCCATTGGTGCCCGTGATGACCCAATGCTGGTGGGGTTCGATGATCCAATCAATCTCGCTTAGGGTGAAGCGATCATCAAAACTGATTGTCGCTTTGTTTAGCTGAATACGCGCTAAGCGGTTTGAAGCTCCATCAATGTGTTCCTTATTGTTTGGAAAAGTCACTGTTCGAAGGTCACTGTTCGCATGCAATGAGATAAAGCCGAGAATATCGTGGCGATATCTCGGCTTTTAGACGACTTAGCGGTCTATCATTTAATCAGCCGATTAAACGATCTTCTTCATGTCCGCCATATGGCCACGCAGCACTGCGCCAACGGCTTCTACCGGGTGGGCGCGGAGCGCATCGTTAACTTCGATCAAACGCGCGTTATCAACGCCGTTGTCGTCCACATCCAGGCCTTTACCGATAACGTCGGATTTGATGCCCTTCATAAAGTCAGCCAAGAGCGGTACACAAGCGTGGTTGTAGAGGTAGCAACCGTACTCCGCGGTGTCAGAGATGGTCGCGTTCATTTCGTACAGCTTCTTACGCGCGATGGTGTTGGCGATCAGCGGCGTTTCGTGGAGCGACTCGTAGTAAGCAGACTCGGCGATAATGCCCGCCGCGGTCATGGTTTCAAAAGCCAGCTCAACGCCCGCTTTAACCATCGCCACCATCAAGATGCCGTTATCGAAGTACTCCTGCTCGGTAATCTCTACATCGCCCGCAGGGGTTTCTCGAAGTTGGTTTCTGCGGTTTCTGCACGCCATTTTAGCAGGTTAGCGTCATCGTTCGCCCAGTCTTCCATCATCGTTTGCGAGAAGTGGCCGCTCATGATGTCGTCCTGGTGCTTGTTGTAGAGCGGACGCATGATCTCTTTCAGCTCTTCAGCTAGATCAAAAGCTTTGATCTTGGCTGGGTTAGAGAGCGATCCAGCATGTTGGTCACGCCGCCATATTTCAGTGCTTCCGTGATGTTTTCCCAGCCGTACTGAATCAGCTTAGCGGCGTAGCCCGGCTCAATACCCTCTTCGATCATTTTGTCGAAGCACAGCAGTGAACCAGTTTGCAACATGCCGCAAAGGATCGTCTGTTCACCCATCAGGTCGGATTTAACTTCGGCGATGAAGAGGACATCAATACGCCGGCCTTGTGGCCGCCAGTGCCACTGCGTAGGCTTTTGCCAGGGCAAGACCTTCGCCTTTCGGATCGTTGGCTTCGTGAACGGCGATCAAGGTGGGAACCCGAAACCACGCACGTATTCAGCGCGAACTTCAGAACCCGGGCACTTGGGCGCCACCATGATGACGGTCAAGTCATCACGGATTTTCATGCCCTCTTCTACAATGTTGAAGCCGTGGGAGTAAGAGAGGCAGGCGCCCTCTTTCATCAACGGCATGACCGCTGTCACAACAGCAGTGTGCTGCTTATCAGGCGTCAGGTTCAAAACGACGTCGGCCGTGGGGATCAACTCTTCGTAAGTACCTACTGTAAAACCGTTTTCGGTGGCGTTTTTCCAGGACTGGCGCTTTTGCTCAATGGCTTCAGGGCGCAGTGCGTAAGAGACGTCTAAGCCGCTGTCGCGTAGGTTCAAGCCCTGGTTAAGGCCCTGGGCGCCACAACCGATAACGACCATTTTTGCCTTTCAGTGCTTCTACGCCATCGGCAAATTCAGAGCTGTACATGAAACGGCATTTGGCGAGTTGCGCCAGTTGCTCGCGGAGCGGCAGCGTATTGAAGTAGTTAGCCATCGTTAGCATCCTGATATGTTATGAGCACAACATCGATGTAAGGCACATCGATGCTAAAACTGGTACTTAAAGAGTGACACAATCGCCAGATGCGAGATCCAGCGTTATGTGGGCTAATCTACCCAAAACGACCATTTCTTAAATTGATATATTTGCAACAGCATGTCCCTTTTTGCAAAACTCAATTATCATGGCGTTTATGAATTTTAAAATTTTAAAACAGTTCCTGGCCTTGGCAGAAACCCTGCATTTCGGGCGCGCCAGCGATGAGTGCTACGTCAGCATTTCTGCCCTGTCGCGCAACATCCGGCATTTGGAAGAGGCTGGGGGTGTCGCTGTTTAACCGCGACAACCGTACCGTGGTGTTGACCCAGGAGGGCAAAGTTTCTCAAGTATGCCCGGGATGCCAGCAGCCAATGGAATTTGATTCGTCATGAATTAACCGACAATCCTGATCAATTAAGCGGTGAAATCAGCCTGTATGGCTCCGTCACCGCCAGCTACAGCTTTTGCACGAACTGCTGCGCCGCTTTCGTATTGCCTACCCGATCATTGAAATCAAGCTGCGCACAGGGGATCCAGAACACGCTATTGCCCATGTTCTGGATGGTAAAGAGATCTAAGCATTGCCGCCCAGCCTGCCAACTTGCCCCGTGGCCTGGCGTTTAAATCCATTGCCACGTCGCCTTTGCTGTTTATTGCGCCCCTTGAGCAGCAGGTGCCGAATGTGCCAACGAGTACGCCAACCACACCGGCAGAGTGGGCGAGCATCCCGATGATTCTATCGGAAAGCGGTGTCTCGAGAACCCGTGTGGATGAGTGGTTTCGCCAGCTGGATGTCTCCCCGCGCATTTATGCACAGGTCACCGGTAATGAAGCCATTGTGAGTATGGTGAGCTTGGGTTTTGGCATTGGGGTGGTGCCAAAATCGTCCTCGACAACAGTCCTTTGGTGGATCGCATCCGCGTGCTCGACGTGACGCCGGAACTGGAGCCCTACGATATTGGCTTGTTTACCCTAAAGAAAAACCTAAAAATCCATTAGTCGACGCGTTTTGGCGCTTGATGTAAGCGACAACCGCCATTACCCGCCAAATATCTGCTGCAGATCCGGTGCGCTCTCCTCCTCTTCGACCATGGAAAGCGAGGCTTCGATGGCTTTTAGGTGGCGGCTCATAAAGGCTTTGGCACGTTCGCCGTTGCCTGCCTCCAGGTAGCCAATCAAATCGTCGTGGTCGTGGGATTCGCAGCCTAAGTGGCCCCGGTGGCCGTAAACGGCCAAAATCAGCGATGAGCGGGAGCATAGCCGCTCGACAAACTCTGCCAGGGTGGCATTGCCCGAAAGCTGGGCTAAACGCACATGAAAATCGGCCGATAGCCGTATGGCGACGCTCTGTTGGCCGCTGCGCAGCGCCTGGCGCTCCTGGCGGGCCATTTCGCGCAGTTCTGCCGCCTCTTTTTCACCCATGCGCCGCGCTACATCGGGCATTAACCCGCACTCGATTAACTGGCGGGCATCGAACACGTCTTTGGCTTCGTCAGCGGTGGGCCGGGTAACGCTGGCGCCGCGGCGCGGGGTTAGCGTAACGAGTTGCTCTAGCGCCAGACGCTGGAGGATTTTACGAATACCGGTGCGGCTAATGCCAAACACATCCGCCAGCGCATCTTCGCGCAGCCGTGCGCCGGGCTTCAGCCGCTGCTCGACGATCGCATCGCTCACCGCACGGTAGATTGCCTCGTGGCGCTCATCGCCCTCTTGCTCTCTTTTTACTCTCTTTGCCTTCTTTAACAGGAGCACGCCGCTTTTCCGGCGCCTGCGCATCACTCATAGCTATCCTCTCAAGGCCTAAGGGTTTGTACGAAAAGTCGGCGAGCGAAGACTAGACAAGGCAAAAATCGACGAGAAAGCGGAGTTTACGGAGTGTAAATGAGCATTTCGAGGCGATTTTTAACGCAGTATTGTCGAGCGCAGGCAGTTTTCGTTCAAAGCCTGATTACTCCTCCCAAGCGGCAATCATATCGCGCTCTTCATCGCTCATGTTGGTCATATTGCCTAACGGCATATAGCGGCTGGCCACCACCTGCTGAATTTGTGCTTTATGGCCCAGAATCTCATCCCAGTTCTCAAACGCAAACCCAGCGGGTGGCGCTGAGAAACCGGCATGTTCGGGTTGCGTGCGTGGCACTGCACGCAGTGCTGCTCAATCAAACCGGTGATTTGTGCCTGGTCGGGCCCTTGGGCGCCAGCATCACTACCCGTTGACGATGCACTCGGTGCAGCCACCCAAAACGCTAGCAGAATAAGCCCTACCCCAAAGGCCGGGTAGGCGGGCTGGGTTTGCCTGCGTGCATTAAAACAAAGAATTGGCGAATCAAGGCACCGGCAAAGATAAGCAGCACCATCACCACCCAGGCAAGCTCGTGGGAGTAGATAAACGAGTAGTGATTACTCACCATCAGTAAAACGACGGGCAGCGTGAAGTAGGTGTTATGCACCGAGCGCTGCTTGCCGCGCTTACCATCCAGCGGGTTGGGCGCATCGCCTGCCTTCATGGCTTTTACCATGCGGCGCTGGCCGGGGATAATCCAGAAGAAGACGTTAGCCGACATCGCCGTCGCCATCACCGCGCCGGTGAGTAGGAAGGCGGCGCGGCCGGTGAACATTTGCGTGCTTAGGTAGGCCACTACGACCATCATAACGGCAACTGCGATGCTTAGTAGGCCGTCGCGATCCATATTGGGGCTAATGCGTTTGCACAGCTCGTTGTAAACCACCCAGCCGCCCAGCAGAAATGCCAGCGCCAGCAGGTTGGCCTGCCAGCCGGTCAGATTAGCGGCCCACTGCCAGGGGCTATTGGGGTTTACCAGATAGAAACCCGGATTGACCATGTAGAGAATCACAAACAGCGCAAAGCCGGAAAGCCACGTGGTGTAGGCTTTCCAGAATGACCAGTGCAGATCATTAGGCAGCTTGGCAGGCGCCGTGGCGTACTTCTGGTTGTGGTAGAAGCCGCCGCCATGCACCGACCACATTTCGCCAAACACGCCCTTTTCGCGGTCTTCCGCTGCCTTCGGCGAGCGCAGGCTGTTGTCCAGCATCACGAAATAGATCGACTCGCCGATCCAGGCGATGGCCGCAATGACATGCAGCCAGCGCAGCAGCAAATTAACAAAATCGATTAGATACGCTTGCATAACGGAAGTCCCCTATCAGCTACCGCGGTAAGTTGAGTAGCCATAGGGCGAGAGGAGTAGCGGCACATGATAGTGCTGGCTGGCATCAGCGACGCCAAAACGCAGCGGGATAACGTCTAAAAGCGCGGCTCATTAGCCTCACTGCCTTGGGCACGCAGGTAGTCGCCGGCATGGAACACCAGCTCATACTCCCCGCCGTTAGCGCATCGCCCTCTAGAATAGGTGCATCGCAGCGGCCGTCGCTGTTAGTGACTACGGTACTGAGATGTTGGCGCTCATTACGGGTAAGGCGGAATACTTCGATAGTAATCCCCTGGCCTGGCTGACCTTTGGCGGTATCCAGTACGTGGGTGGTTAAGCGTCCCATAGCACTCCTTATTGATAGCGTTGTTTGACCAATTGGTCAAAGAGTACCTTGATGCTATTTGTTGTATACAGTAATTCCATCCTCGTACATTGTGAATCAACGACGCTTTAACATTACCCGCTTTGGAGAGTGCTAGTGCCAACATCACAGCCGTTACTGCTTTCACCCGCGCCCAGTAAGTGCAGCCTTGAAATGCTTACCCATCACTATGGGGATGTGTATGAGCATTCGCCCTGGGTGGCCGAAGCCGCCTGGCAGCACGGTCTTACTGAGGCTCACGATAGCCCCGAGGCACTGGCTGAGCTTATGGGGCTTATGTTGCAGCAGGCGAGCAGTGAACAGCAAATCAGAGTGATTCAAGCGCACCCTGACCTGGCGGGCAAAGCGGCTATGGCGGGTGAACTCACTCAAGACTCAACCAGCGAACAGGCAGGCGCCGGGCTCGACCAGTGCAGCCCGAGGAGTTCGCGCGCTTTGAGGCGCTTAATACGGCGTATAAGGAAAATTTGGCTTCCCTTTGTCATTGCCGTTAAAGGATTGGATCGGCATGCCATATTAGCTGCTTTCGAGGAGCGCCTGAACAACGATGGGGCCACCGAACGGCAAACGGCCATTGAGCAGATCATCCGTATTGCACGTTTTCGCTTAATTGACCGGGCGACAAAATCCTAGTTTTTAAAAACGCTTTCAACAACGCTTTCAACAACAAAGGATAAACACTCATTTTTGTATGCAAAAACGCCGCGTCCCTTGGGCGCGGCGCCGTTAAGCGGTATTACTTCGACGACTGCCTATTCCATTACTGCTTGGCAGTCTCTACCGCTTTCTTAGTAGTTTCTTCTACTTGCTTCTGGCTATCTTCAGCAAAACTTTTGCTGATGGAGTGACTTTTTCCGTGTCGCCTTTTACGCGCTCCATGAAATCGCTCGCCGTTTTCTGCTGGCTTTCCAGAGCCTTTTGAAGCTGTCGGGGTCTTTTACGTCAAGCCAAGTGCGCGCTTGCGCAATCGCCATATCCGAGTAGGCACGAGCGGCATCCATCTGGGCACTGAACAACTGGTCATAATAATCCAGCGCGGTCAGTGTGTAAGAGCGCATCGGTGAAACAAAACGGACTCGAACTGCTGCGTGGTTTTATCAGTTGCTTTATTCATCATAATACCTCCAAGAGTGAGCTAGCACATAAACACGCCTGATTAGGCGGGTCTTACTCAGGGTTTTGCCTTTGCTGTCTTTAAAGCTAGCAGTGCTTTTGTGCAGCGCAACATGATTTTTCCTCATGCTGCGCATGCTCACTCGCAGATAAAGAATAAGGCTGACGGCAGCCGGCTACTAGCGGTTACCGAACAAGTGCTTACGCGCCTGCTCGTCCATTTCCACCCTGCCTGGGGTTAACGTCTTCGACCAATGCGTAAGCCCGGCGCACCGCTGGGCGCTTTGATCATCTCAAACCAGCGCTCTAGGTCGGGGAATTCCTCTATCGTTTGACGCTGCTTTTCCCAAGGCACAATCCAGGGGTAGATCGCCATATCGGCAATCGAGTAGTCGTCGCCCCCACATAGGTGTGGTGCGCCAGCCGTTGGTCTAACACGCTGTAAAGCCGGTTGGTTTCACGCACGTAGCGCTCAATGGCGTACTCGATCTTTTGCGGTGCATAGTGGCAAAATGGTGGTTTTGGCCTGCCATCGGCCCTAAGCCGCCCATTTGCCAATGCAGCCACTGCAATACGATATAGCGTTCGCGGCCTGCAGCGGGTAAGAAGAGGCCGCTCTTGTCGGCCAGATACTCAAGGATTGCGCCCGACTCAAACATCGATAGCGGCTGGCCGCCATCCTGCGGGGCGTGGTCGACAATGGCGGGAATGCGGTTATTGGGGCGATAGTGAGAAACTCAGGATCGAACTGCTCGCCTCGGCCAATGTTAATCGGCTTTACTCGGTACGCCAGCTTGGCTTCTTCGAGCATAATGGAGATTTTATGGCCGTTAGGTGTTGTCCAGTAATACAGGTCAATCATTGCCATCTCCTTGACGAAAGCGTTGATACTCTCACGATGAGACTATCACGCTTTCAAATTTATCAGGCGGTACGTTAGCGTACCGCCGCTGTTAACTATATCACGTCGTTGACGCTATATATCACGCACCGTTAGAGCATTCGCGGCCGCGCCGTCATGAACGCTGAGCATGCGCTTAAACCACTCATCCACTGGGTCGCCAGGTTCGACCAGTTGCTGTGTCGACACGACATACGCCCACATCATACTGCCAAACAGCAGGTAATCTGAGCCACTGGGAGAATCACCGTCTAAAAGGCGCTTTCCGCAGCATGTCACGCACCGGTGCCAACACCTGCTTAAGCTGCTGCTTACCCTGCTCGGGCTGATGGAACTCTTCCAGCGTACAGCCAAACCGCGCTTCGCGGGTTTCACGGAAATAGGCGCGGTCATCGGGATGGACGGCGGCGAATAAGTCCATGGCAATAGTGCGGAATAGCGCAGGATTGACGCTGCGTTCTACAAAGTATTTGAACAGTAATACCCGCTGATAGCTGACGCCCTCCCCCAGCACGGGGGCCTCGGGATACGCCTTATCCAGGTAGCGCATGATCTCAAAACTGTCGGTCACCACCTGATCGCCGTCGCAAAGTACCGGCACTTTGTCGTAGTCAGCGAATGCCAGCGCTTGTTTATCGAGAAAGCGCCATGCCACGGTGGTGTAGTCCAGCCCCTTATGGGCAAGCGCCATGCGCACACGCCAGCAGTAAGGTGAGAAACGTAGCCGTTCGTCCCGGCCACAAAGATCATAAAGAGTCATTGCCACTGCCATAACCTCCGTGTGGTTGATCATAATGCGTAAAAACACTTCAGTTGGTAACAATGAGCGTAAGCCTGCTATGACGCAACTAGTGAGCGCTGTACTTATCCAGCCAATGGCAACTGTACTGTCTATTAGTCTAATGGCGCCGCTTGCTAGCACTCCTGCCTACCTGAATAAAAATTATTTAAAAACAAGTAACTAGAAAAACAAAATCCGTATAAAGCGGCATTCCTAACGGGCCCCAAACTGGTAAGACCAATTTTCCAATGTAGTCATATGGTTAGCCTAACCGTATCTTTCACCTACATCCGACTGGCGGCACAACTGCTAGACGGTTATTGCGGAGCATACCAAATCAAAACAAGGGGCAGTTCCTTCCATGAACGAGACGATACTTGCACTTCTGGCCTTCCTGCCGCTGTTGCTGGCCGGTATTTTGCTCATCGGGTTTAAAATACCTGCCAAGATAGCGATGCCAATTGTTTTCCTGACCGCCGCCATTATTGGCTTAACCGCTTGGGATATGTCGTTTAGCCGCGTGGCGGCGTCGACTATTCAAGGTTTGATTCAAACCGCTGGTCTTTGTGGATCATCTTTGGCGCCATCCTGCTGCTTAACACCCTTAAGCACTCCGGCGGTATTACCGCTATTCGCAACGGCTTTTCAGGCATAAGCCCTGACCGTCGCGTTCAGGCGTTGATTGTTGCCTGGCTGTTTGGCTGCTTTATCGAAGGCGCTTCAGGCTTCGGTACGCCCGCCGCCGTTGCCGCACCGCTGATGGTTGCTCTCGGCTTCCCGGCGTTGGCAGCGGTGGTCGTGGGTATGATGATTCAATCAACGCCGGTTTCCTTCGGTGCAGTAGGCACGCCTATTGTGGTCGGTGTAGGTAGCGGCCTGGATCGTGCTGGTATTAGCGCCGAACTCGACTCGGTAGGCTCTAGCTGGGATGTCTTCTTCCAGCTTGTGACCAGCGAAGTGGCGATTACGCACGGTATCGTGGGTATTTTAATGCCGCTGATTTTGGTCACCGTGATGGTGCGCTTCTTTGGTGCTAACAAATCGTGGAAAGAGGGCTTTCGATTACCCCTTTCGCCATCTTTACCGGTATTTGCTTCGTAGTGCCTTACATGCTGGTAGGCGTGCTATTGGGCCCTGAATTCCCTTCAATGATCGGCGCCATGGTGGGCCTGGCCATTGTGGTTCCCGCTGCCAAACGCGGCTTTTGATGCCAAAAGATACCTGGGATTTCCCGAGTCCTCCTCTTGGCCAGACGAGTGGATCGGTAACCTGCAGATCAAGCTTGAAGACGTTGTTGGTAGAGCGCCTATGTCTACTTTCAAAGGCTGGGTACCCTACGTACTGCTGGCACTGTTCTTGGTGGCCTCTCGCATTATTGAGCCCCTCAAAGCAGCGCTGACCTCGATCAACCTCAGTTGGAATAATATCCTTGGCGAAGCGGGCGTAAGCGGTGGCGTTCAGCCGCTCTATCTGCCGGGCGGTATTATTATTGCCGTGGTCATCGTCACCTACTTCCTGCACCGTATGAACCCGCAAAAATCAGCGCCGCGGTGTCTGAATCGACCAAAACGATTTTTGGTGCTGGCTTCGTGTTGATCTTTACCGTGCCGATGGTGCGTATTTTGATTAACTCCGGTGTCAACGGTGCGGATCTTGTCTCGATGCCGGTGATGATGGCCCAGGCAGTAGCCGACAGTGTGGGCGGTATTTATCCCTTCTTTGCCCCGCGGTCGGGGCGATGGGCGCCTTCATTGCAGGCTCCAACACGGTATCTAACCTGATGTTGGCGGAATTCCAGTTCAGCGTAGCTGAAACCCTGGGGCTTTCCACGGCCATGATGGTGGCGCTGCAGGCCGTCGGTGCCGCGGCGGGTAACATGATCGCTATCCATAACGTGGTTGCCGCATCCGCCACGGTCGGGTTGCTGGGCCGCGAGGGTGCAACGATCCGTAAGACGATTCTGCCCACCCTCTACTACCTCATCTTTACCGGCATCATCGCGCTGGTTGCGTTCTACGTCATTGGCGTTACGGATCCATTGATGTGATGTGAAGATGCGGTCGTTAGCGCCACGTTAGAAGCACAACCCCCAGGTCTTGGCCTGGGGGTTACACCTAGCCGATCCGTTTTAGCTCTTGGCTGTGGCGCTTACCGCGCTCCACGTAGCCCTGGGCATTCTTCTTCATACCCGCCACCGCTTCCTCTGAAAGCTCTCTAACGACCCTGGCAGGGAGCCTACAATTAACGAGTTGGGCGGAAACACCGCGCCCTCCTTAATAAAAGCACCAGCACCGACCAGGCTATTCTCCCCAATCACCGCGCCATTGAGCACGACGGCCTGGATACCGATTAAGCAGCCATCGCCCACAGTGCAGCCGTGAAGCATGGCTTGGTGCCCAACCGTCACGCCTTTGCCGACTTTGAGCGGAAAACCGGGATCAGCGTGCAGTACGGCACCGTCCTGAATGTTGCTCTCTTCGCCCACTTCAAGGTGATCGCTATCACCACGCAGCACGGCCTGATACCAGACGCTAGCACGGGATTTTAACGTTACCTGCCCGATAACATCCGCCGTTTCCGCAATATATACGTCGTCCTGAATATCAGGCCGATACTCGCCGTATTGGTAAATGGCCACGGAGACCTCCTAGGTTATTATTGGTGTACCGCGTTCAGGCTAGCGCTTGTTCCAGCAATCGAGCAACGTGAATCGCCTCGCGGCCGCTGCCATCGTGAATCTGATGGCGACAGCTGGTGCCATCGGCAATCAGCACCGCCTTGCTATCCGACTTGCGAATAGCGGGCAGTAGCGACAGCTCCGCCATTTTAGCGAAGCATCGTAGTGCTCTGCTTCGTAGCCGAAGCTACCGGCCATTCCACAGCAGGAAGACTCAATGGTTTCGACCATTAATTCCGGTATCCAGCCCAGCACCTGCTCGACGGGACGCAGCGCATCAAACGCCTTTTGATGGCAGTGGCCGTGCAGCATCGCCCGTTCGTAGTTCAGCGGCTTAAGTTCAAGGGGAAGCTGATCCGCCGCACGCGCTTTGACCAAAACTCTTCAAACAGATAGGCGGATTCCGACAACGCCTTCGCTTCTTCGCCAAAGCCGTACTGCAGAAACTCATCACGCATACTGAGCAAACAAGAGGGCTCCAGGCCTACTATCGCCACGCCCCGCTCTACAAACGGCATCAGGTGCAGAAGGGTACGCTTGGCTTCAGACTTGGCTTTATCAAACTGCCCGGACGATAAGTAAGTACGCCCACAGCAGAGTGGCCGCTGCCCCTTGGTCACGTTGAGATGTACACGGTAGCCCGCCGCTTCCAGCACCCGCTTGGCCGCTTTGGCGTTATCACCTTCCATATAGTTATTGAAGGTATCCACAAACAGCAACACTTCCCGCTCAGAGGTGACTGGCTGCCGAGACGCTTCGGCACTGGCGAGGAAATTACCGTTAAATACCGGCAGCGAGCGCTGGGGCGCCAGCTTTAGCGCCTGCTTGATCTGCTTAGCCAAAAACGGCACACGCTCAACGCCGTTGACCAGTGCTGAAAACTTACTTGCCCAGGGCGCGTAACGCGGCATTTCACCGACCATACGATCACGTAACGAGAGGCCTTTAACGCGAGCACGAGCAGTGCGCGCCTCTATCTTAAACTTGGCCATATCCACGCCCGTGGGGCAGTCACTCTTGCAGCCCTTGCACGACACGCAGAGATCCAGCGCCTCTTTCACATCGTCGCTGGCCAGCCCTTCATCACCTAGCTGCCCCGAGAGCACCAAGCGCAGCGTATTGGCTCGACCGCGAGTCAGGTGCTGCTCATCTTTCGTCACGCGGAAGCTGGGGCACATGGTGCCCGCATCAAACTTGCGGCAGTGGCCGTTGTTGTTGCACATCTCCACCGCCATGGCCAAGCCATGGGTGGCATCGCCGCCGGAACCTGGCGCGGTTTGCTCGCCGGTAAGCGGGTCGCGCTTCACGTTCCAGGCAGACCAATCAAACACCGGGGTTAGCGGGATTGTGGTGTAACTTTTCGGAAAACGAAAATAGCGTTCGTCATCCATTTTGGGGTATCGACGATTTTACCGGGATTAAACAGGTTCTCAGGGTCAAACAGCTGCTTTATTTCGCGGAAGGCATTGTTGACCGTTTCGCCAAACTGCCACGCCACCCACTCGCCACGGCAGATGCCATCGCCATGTTCGCCGGAGTAGGCGCCTTTGTATTCACGCACTAACGCGGAGGCCAGCTCGGCGATTTCACGCATTTTCTCTGCGCCATCCCGGCGCATATCGAGAATTGGCCGCACGTGCAGCGTGCCGACGCCTGCGTGGGCGTACCAGGTACCCTCCGTGCCGTAGCGGTTGAACACCTCGGTGAGCTTATCGGTGTACTCGGCCAGGTGCTCTAGCGGCACCGCGCAATCTTCGATAAAGGAGACCGGCTTACCGTCGCCCTTCATACTCATCATGATATTGAGCCCAGCCTTGCGCACGTTCCATAGCGCTTTCTGCTCGGCGGCCTCGGGCATATCCACCACGCTGCCTGGCAGGCCTAGGTCGCCCATCAGTTCATTCAGTCCTCGCAGCGCCTCAAGCTGCGCTGCGTGGTCGTGACCGGCAAACTCCACCAGCAGAATGGCTTCCGGCTTGCCGATTAGCGCTTTTCAATGACCGGACGGAATGCGGGATTCTCCAGCGACAGTTCGATCATGGTGCGGTCAACCAGCTCCACCGCCGTGGGGCCAAGTTTGACGATATGCTGGGTAAAATCCATCGCCTGGTAGAAGGTCGGGAAGTTCACCACCCCAACACCTTCTGCTCGGGCAGCGGTGACAGTCTGAGTTTGATGCGTTGGCTTACCCTAGCGTACCTTCCGACCCCACCAGCAAGTGGGCCAGGTTGGCGCGGTGGTCTGGCATCGGGTTCTGGCAATCGAACAGATCCAGGTTGTAGCCACCGACACGACGCAGCACTTTGGGGAAATGATCGCGAATTTCCGGGCCTACGCGCTCCGCAATCGCCCTCACCTGCTGGGCGAGGTGCTGCTCCCGCGAGCCTTGTGCGAAGCTGTCAACGAAACCAAAACTCGCCGCGCTGCCGTCAGCCAATAGCGCGTCCACCCCCAGCACGTTGTGCACCATGTTACCGTAGTAGATTGACCGCGAGCCGCAGGAGTTATTGCCCGCCATACCGCCGATAGTGCACTGGGCGCTGGTAGAAACATCGACTGGATACCAGAGCCCATGGGGTTTAAGCCAGGCGTTGAGATGATCCAGCACCATGCCGGGCTCGACCACCACGGTGCGCGCCTCGACGTCGAACTCAACCACTTGATTAAGCCAGCGGGTGGTGTCGATCACCAGGGCTTCACCGACGGTTTGGCCACACTGGCTGGTACCCGCGCCCCGGGCCAAGATCGGCACCTTGGCATCACGAGCAATATCCAACGCTATTTTCAGGTCTTGCTGATGGCGTGGAATCACCACGCCCACCGGCGTCACCTGATAAATGGAGGCGTCGGTTGCGTAGCGCCCACGGGTTGCCCGATCAAACAACACCTCTCCGCCATTTCTCGGGATAAACGCTCGGCGAACTCGCCGAGCGGTTTAATCTGGCATCACGGGACGGGTGTTGGTTCGTCAGAGACGTCATATGGCTCTCCCCGTCGTTTAGCGCTCGCTTGGGTTAAGCGGGTTAGCCGCAAAGTAGTCCAGTGCTGCCGTCACGCCGCTGCCTTTGAGATTAACGCCGGACAGCTTCATGCCCGCTTCACAGCCCCCAGGGTGGCAATCAGCGTAAGGTCGTTGCAATCACCCAAATGACCGATCCGGAACATCTTGCCCTTGGCTTTACCCAGCCCCATGCCTAATGAGAGGTCAAAACGCTCATAGATAATCTTGCGCACCGCATCTGCATCGACACCTTCAGGCATCACCACGCCGGTCAGCACCGGCGAGTAAACGACTGGATCCAAGCACTGAATCTCAAGCCCCACGCCTCTACCGCCGCGCGAACCCCAGCGGCCCAGCGCTGGTGGCGGGCCAACACGTTGTCCATGCCTTCATCCAGCAGCATATCCAGCGCCTCATTCAGGCCGTACAACAGGTTGGTGCTGGGCGTGTAGGGCCAGTAGCCATTCTTGTTGGCTTCGAGAATTTCATCCCAAGCCCAGAAGCTTTTAGGCAGTTTGGCCTGCTGGCTGGCTTCAATCGCTTTTGGCGAAAGCGCGTTAAAGCTAATGCCCGGTGGCAGCATCAGGCCTTTTGCGAGCCGGAGACGGTGACATCAACGCCCCACTCATCATGGCGGTAGTCGGCGCTGGCCAACCCGGAAATGGTATCGACAATCAGCAGTGCCGGGTGGCCCGCGGCATCAATGGCTTTACGCACAGCGGCAATGTCGCTGGTCACGCCGGTCGAAGTCTCGTTATGCACCACACAAACCGCTTTAAGCGCGTGGTTGGTATCCTCTTTCAGGCGCGCTTCGATCATGTCCGCCTGAACACCGTGGCGCCAGCCTTCGTAGCCCGGCAAGCCCAGAAACTCAGGCTGAATATCCAACCGCAGGGCCATTTTGTGCCACAGCGTGGCGAAGTGGCCGGTCTCGAACATCAGTACCTTATCGCCCGGTGACATGGTATTGGCCAACGCCGCTTCCCAGGCACCGGTACCTGAGGCCGGGTAGATAATGACCGGATTCTCGGTGTTGAAGATTTTTGAATCTTACTGAGTAGCTCAAGACCCAGGGCACCAAACTCAGGCCCGCGATGGTCGATGGTGGGCAGGCTCATCGCCCGCAAAATACGGTCTGGCACCGGTGAAGGGCCAGGAATCTGCAAAAGTGACGGCCGGATGGGTGAAAATTAAGCTTTAACATGATGAGGTTCCTGTTTGTTGTTGTCAGGCTAAGCGCTAGCTCTATCGATTAGCGTTATTTAAAATGGATAATGAATGCAATTACTCACATCAAAAAGCGCTATTTGATGCATCCTTCAGCACGTAACGCATCAAGCTCAGCGCCAGAGAACCCTAAGCTGTCGAGCACTTCATCGGTGTGCTGGGCAAAAGCGGCGCGGGGCTGCGAATTTGCGACGGTGTCGCTGAGAATTTGCTGGAAATCCGATGGTTTTCATTTTGCCGATGACCGGATGCTCCATCTCCTGCACCATGCCCCGTGCTAAGTAGTGTTCATCCTGCATCGCTTGGGCGAAGTCATTGATGGGCCCGGCGGGCACTCCTGCGCTGTCACACAGTGCTAACCACTCATCGACAGTTTTATCCGCCATCAGCTCTTCCAGCAGCGCCTCCAGAGCTTCTACGTGCTGACCTCGATCCTGGTTGGTAATAAAGCGTGGGTCTTGCATGAGTTCTTCGCGCTTTAAGACATCCTGACAGAAGCGCTCCGTGCGCTGGTTGGCGCAGCCGAGCATCAAAAGCCATCGCTTGCTTTGACTGCTTGATAAGGGGCGGAGACGCGGTGGCGCCAGCCCGTTGGCCCTGGCACGGTGCCTTCAGAGAAGTAAGCCGCCGCTTCCCAGGTAAACCAGGGCAGACCACACTCGGTGATGGCGATATCGATATGCTGCCCGGCGCCGGTTTTCATCTTGTGGATACAGGCGGCAAGAATCGAATACACCGCGGTTAAGCCACCGCCAATATCGTAAACCGCGATACCGGTTTTCAGTGGGCGCTTGCCCTCCTCCCCGGTCATCGACATCAAACCTGTCATGCCCTGCGCGACCAGATCAAAGCCCCTTTGTGGCTATAGGGCCCGGTTTGGCCATAGCCTGAAATGGAGCAGTAGACGATGCCAGGATTGATGGCTTTGATCGTGTCGTAGTCGATCTCAAGCGACTTGGTCACCCCAGGCCGGTAGTTCTCGACAATAACATCGGCATCAGCGGCCAAGCGGTAGAAGATTTGCCGCGCCCGCTCGTCTTTAAGATTGAGCGATATGCTCTTTTGTTGCGGTTAATCTGCGAAAAACAGGTCGACTCGCCGTTGACGTAAGGGCCCATTTGGCGGCTATCGTCCCCGCCGTTGAGCTTCTCGACTTTGATGACTTCGGCGCCCATATCGGCCAGCACCATGGTGCAGTAGGGGCCTGCCATAATCTGTGATACATCGAGCACTTTTATATCTTGTAGGGGAAGCATGCGCTCTCCTCCTAATGTGAAGTTTTAAACGCCAACGCTAGTGGCCAGACCACTCAAAGGGCGTTTTATTGACAAACTTATCCACCGCCGCGGCGAAATCCCGACTCATGTAGCAGGTGGTTACCCAGTCGTCGCTGGCATCTGCGGGGAGTCTTCGCTGCTCTATCGCTCGGCCAATCAGTGCCTTACTGGCCTGAAGCGTCAATGGCGCGCGCTTGGCAAAGGTTTCCGCCAGCGCAGCCACTTCGGCGTAAATCGCATCAGCGTCAAACAGCTGATTTATCAGGCCCGCCGCATGGGCTTCGTCAGCACCAAACAACCGCGCCATCATCAGCGCTTCTTTAGTGCGTGCAACGCCAAGCATGTCGATCATGCGAGTAACATTGTTAATCGAAAGCGTATTGCCCAGCGTTTTGGCAATCGGCACGCCAAATTTCAGCGCTGGTGTGGCGTAGCGGAAGTCACACACCAGCGCAATCGCCGCACCGCCACCGACACAGGCGCCTTCAATCAGCGCCAGGGTTGGCTTGGGAAAGGTTTCGAGTTTGCCCACCACACGGTCAATGCGACGCTCGTAGCCAATCGCATCTTCAGGCTTACTAAAGCCCGAAAACTGGCTGATGTCGGTACCGGCGACAAAGGCTTCTACCCACACCGTGAAGAACCACGGCATACACAGTGTCCTCCTCGGCCAACTGATCGCAGTGCTTCTCCAGGGCGTCGTACATCTCCCAGGTCATGGCATTGCGGCTCTGAGGACGATTGAAGCCTATCCAGGCCACGCCATTGCGAACGGCGAATGTAACGCTGTCGACGAGTTGTCGTTCGTTTGTGCTGTTCATCAGCTTCTCCTTTCTGCCGCGCGCTGCCGGACGTTAGCGCCCGACATAGCACGCTCACATGTCGCCTGGTTAGCCATAAACAAAATTCACTAATGCCAGCGCAAACGCGGGGATATAGGTGTTGATCATTAACACGGCGAACAGGACGGCGATAAACCACAGGTTGGTTTTAGACGTAGCCCATACATCTGACTTGGCGATTGAGCAAGACGCAATGAGTACGCTGGCCACCGGTGGCGTTTGCTGGCCGATGGCCAGGTTCAGGGTCACGATCAAACCGAAATGGAGAGGGTCGATACCGACCTCTATAACCAACGGCAATACAATGGGCACGACCAAGATAATCGCCGCTGCTGAATGCAGAAAAATTCCCAAAATCAGGAAGATGACATTGAGCAGCGCCAAAATAAGATATTTATTATTGGTTAGCTCGCTGATCTGCATGGCGATTTCTTGAGGTACTCGGGTTTCGGTAAGGTAGCCACCTACCACTGCGGATGCAGCCACCAACAGCATAACCACGGCTGTTTGCACACCAGCACTTTTACAAGAATCAATAAAATTCCTGATGGTGAATTCCCGATAAACCACTGCACTGATAAAGATAGCCACACACTGCCAGCGCCGCACCTTCGGTCGCGGTAACGAAACCACCAAAGATACCGCCCAGGATGATAACGGGGATCAGCAGCGCCCAGATTGCATCTTTAAAGGCAATCCAAAGTTGCGAAACCCGGAAACGCCCTCGGAAGGGAAGTTGTTCTTGCGTGCCAGGTAGTAGCACATTGCGGCTAAGCCCATTGCGCCCAGTAAGCCTGGCAAAATACCGGCCACAAACATCTGCACCACTGACTCACCCGACATCACCGCGTAAAGAATCATCGGGATAGAGGGCGGCAGGATAATCGCCAGACTTGCAGCGGATGAAGATATAGAAGCAGCAAACTCTTTTGAGTAGCCTTTCTTGCGCATTGCAGGAATCAGAATACTGCCGATCGCCGATACACCCGCCACTGCCGACCCGGAGATTTCGGCGAAGAAAACCGAAGCGCCGATGGTCACCATCGCCAAGCCACCCTTGATGAACCCCACCATTGCCATGGCCAGGTCGATCAGGCGCCGCGAAATACTCGAGGCGTTCATAATGGCACCGGCTAAAATAAACAGCGGTATTGCGATAAGCGGGAAGTTGGTCGCCCCTCAAACATCGTCATGCCAACGGTGGGCATCGCCATGTTGCCGTATGTCATAAAGGTGGCAATGGTGCCGACCAGTGCCAAGGCAACGGCGACCGGCACGTTAATCAGAATAAGCAGTATCAGCGCTATAAATATGTACAGTATCACCATGGTAGCTACTTACCCTCGCTGATGTGTGCTGACGGAGGCGACTTCTTCCGCGTCGATACCGGCTTCTTCAAGCTCATGATCAATAAAGCCTCTGCCTCGAGCGCTTTTAATCACGTCAGGCAGCCGCAGCAGTTCGGCAATGATGAACAGCACAGCTGCGACGGGAATCGCTGAGTGAACCAGTTGCATAGAGACCCCTGGGAGGCTGACCATGCCCACGCCTTCGAGAATCAGCATGACTTGGTAGCTGGCGAGGCCCAGGAAAACAAAGAACCCGATCGTAATGGCTTCAGCTAACAGGGCAATAGGCACCCGAATAGCGGGCGGACACATGTTCAACACGCTGGGGCAGGTTATATGCGCACCTTTGCGGCTGCTAATGCGGTACCGTAGTAGGTCACCCAGGCCAGCAACGCGGCAGCTAGCTCGTCGTACCAACTGAGCGGCGAGCCCAGATAGCGGGTCACAAAACCAAGTGTCACGACGATGGCAAGCGCAATGACCAGAAAGACCACGATGGCTTCAAGAAACGCAAAATAGGCGTTCTTGAACTTTGTAAAGTACTCATTGAGACCTCCGAAAGGCGAGGTGCCTCGCCAAGTTGCGACGCACCCTAATAGAGTGGCGCTTGCTTACTGCGAAGAGCAGCCACGGCGTCAATCATTTCCTGGCCACCATCCACTTCGTCAGCGAACTTGCTGTAGATGGTCTCAGAGGCCTCAACAAAAGCTTCGAAGTCGACTTCATTCACTTCCATGCCTTCATCGCGCATTTTTATGAGGGTTTCATCATCCAGGCGTTGGCCCTCTTCGAGTACGAAATCCTCCATCTCAACGGCCACTTCTTCGAGTACTGTCCGCACTTCTTCCGGTAAACGATTCCAGCTAGCCCCAGCGGTCAGATAGGCAGGTGTATATACGTGATTAGAGATAGAGAGGTAGTCTTGAACTTCATGAAAGCGCGAGGAGTAGGTTTTGGATGAAGGGGTTTTCCTGGCCGTCCATTGCGCCTGTCTGCAGGGCAACAAACACTTCCGACAGCGACATTGGCGAGGGTGCCGCGCCGTAGCTACGGAACATATCGATACGCCATGTGCCGCCTGGAACCCGCAGCTTTATACCTGCGAGATCTTCTGGCGTAACGATCGGCCGCTTGTTGTTAGTAATCTGGCGAAAGCCGTTTTCCCACACACCAATAATTTTAAATCCACGCGCCTCGGCAGCGTCATAAAGTGGGCCACGAACGATCTCTTCACGCACGCGCTTCATATGCTCGCGGTCTTCGATCAAGTATGGCATTTCGAACAGCGCAAACTGAGCGGATTCCGAGCTCATCACCGTCGACGGCAGCGAGAGATCCAAAGAGCCTAAACGTAGGCGACGCATCATCGACTCGTCGCCACCCAGCTGGCTGTTGCCATAGACGTTCACTTCGGCAACGCCCTCCAGGCGTTCATTAGCGAGTTCGGCAAAGCGGTTTGCACTAATTTCAAATAGTGAGCCAGGGCCGCCCACATGGCCAAGTCGAATTTCAGTGTTTGCGTTGGCCGCAGCGGCCTGCAAACAAAAGGTCACAACGACCGTTGCGAGTGCTGTTTTGAGCAATTTCATAGTGAACTCCAGGTAACGCATTTGTTGTTGTTAGCACTGTCGCCACCGTGGCTTTGCCACCCGATGGCACCTGCAAAGGAGACGCCTGAGCAGGCCTGCTTATTATTGATGGGCACTTACTCCAGGGATCCTCTTCCACTTCAATTTGAATTCAAAATTCAAAATTAGGTATTAAACTTTCGTCTCGTCGCACAAATTGTTTTTCAAGCAGCTGATTCTTAAAGAAGTTATTAAAACGTTGCGATAAATAAAAACGGGCAGTGGCTGAATAAGCCATCTGCCCGCTTTAATCGGCACTTCCGCTCATTTCCTAGTTCGGTTCAAGCCCCAGTGCAAACCGGCCAACTCAATACCCGCGATGGCTGCCTGCTGATCCTCCTCTGACGAAGCGCCACTAACCCCACTGCACCAATCAAGCAGTTTTGTTCATTAAGAATGGGCACCCCGCCGGCCACTGCCACAAAATGTCCTTGGGAGGCTGCTGCAACACTGGCAACAAACGCTGTGCGCTCAGCGTTACGTGCGCCAATCACCCCACTGGCAATGCCTATGCCCAGAGCGGCGTAGGCCTTACCCTGGGCAACGGGGAAACGCAACGGAGCACAGCCATCTTCGCGCTCAGCGGCAACCAAGTTCCCGCCGCCGTCCAGCACGACGATCGTCAGCGGCGGCAACCCCAAATCGCGTGCTTGTTGCATGGCGCCATCGACTATCTTCCTACTCTGCTCTCTGGCGAGCTGCACGCTGCAATGAAATACTTGTCCGGCCATCGGTTTCTCCTTTGTTGTTGTCGTAGGCGGTGGTTGGCAAAATGCCACCAAAGGAATATTGAATTCATAATTACTTTTGCAGATCATATAAACAATAGCCACTATACGAATATGGCATCGTGCTCAAATCGATCCAGGTGGTCTGGTTAGCTTGGCAGTAAACCGAGCGCACCACTGACAAGGAACTGACTCATGACAAAAATACTGCAACGTAATTTATATCGTGAAGTGGCCGATAGAATTGGCGACCTGATTGAGCACGGCGAGCTTGCCCCCGGTGAGCGCATCTCTGAAAAGCAGCTGTGTGACCGCTTTGGCGTATCGCGCACCCGCTACGCGAAGCACTAAAAGTGCTTGCCACCGAAGGGCTAATCGAGCTGCTTCCCAATCGAGGTGCACGGGTGGTGCGGCTGACGCTCAAGAACGTTAAAGACACTTATGACCTGATGGCCGCGCTGGAAGGCCTGTCGGGTGAACTTGCCTGTCAGCATATTAGCGACGCTGAAATTGCTGCCATTCGGCAACTGCACAATACGATGCTAGTACACTATCGCAACCGCGATTTGATGCCTTATTTCCAGGTTAATAGGCAAATTCACGAAAGCATCTTGGCCGCGTCTAATAACGATGTACTGCAAGAAATGTATAGTAATTTAAGCCAGCGTGTTAAACGCGTCCGTTACTCAAACAGATGACCGAACGCTACTGGAGCCAAGCGGTAAAAGACCACGAAAATATGATGGCGGCACTTGAGAAACGCGATAGCCAATTGCTGGGCCAAATTCTCCGTGACCATCTATGCAACAAGATTGAAGTGGCCACCTTGGCGGGCGTGATCGATACGGAAGACGATAAGAGTGTGGCCAATAGCTAATCAGCTACTGCCACTCTTCAAGACGCATGGAGGAGCGCTCTAGCCGTTCGTGCTCCTCCTCCAAATCCCGCAGCAGTTGGGTAATGCTGGTGAGGTGCTCCAGCGCCACCTGTTCGGCCTGCTCCGGCTCGCCGTTGACGACTGCCTCATGCAACTTCGCATGCTGCTGATTGATCATCGCTCTGGGCGCTGGCAAGTGATAAAGATGTTTGACCGAGGCAAATACCGAGCTAAGCAGTAGATCGGTCAGGCTCTGCAGCGTATGCACCAACACCGGGTTGTGGGACGCCTGGGAAACCGCCAGATGAAAGGCGTGATCCAGCCGCGCCAATCGCTCGACATCAATGGTCTCTGCGCTTTCCGCGTAGTCAGCCATTTCACGATAGCGCCGGGTGATCAGCACCCGGTCGGCGGAGGTGCCGCGGCTCGCGGCTAACCGCGCCGACTCCCCCTTCCAGCAGCGCGCGTACCTCTAGCAGATCAAACAGCGTACGTGGGTGGTCTTTAAACAGGTGCATCAACGGGCTCTGGTTGCCCACCGGCAAAAGCGTGGCGACCGTCGAGCCATGGCCCTGGCGGGTATCGATAATTCCTTTACTGCGCAGAATTCTCAACCCCTCGCGCAGCGAGCCGTAGACGCCCAGCCGATCGCACAGCCGCCGCTCAGAAGGAAGTAGCTGGCCGGGGCGAAAAACACCATCAAGAATCAGCCGCTCCAGCCGGGTGGCCACGTGTTCGGGCATTCGCTGTCCGGGTGTCAATACTTGATTCTCCGCAGGCATGACGGTCACTCTCGCTAAACAGTTTTGCCAGCTTGCCACTACTCGCAGTAGAAGACATCTCTGTTTCGCTTCTATATGACAGGGTCGACTAATTACTGGTCTGACCAATGCACCACGATCTGGACAGACGGACAAAAAAGGCCCAAATTGGGCCATGCCTTTAACGAACGCTTTATGAAGTAGGTTGCGTGCAGAATAGGCCCATAGACCGTTTCAGCATTTACCTTTAATGATAATAAGCATGGGATGTCGTGATGAATATCCTCTTTGATGAGCGCCTGGATGGCAAACTGGTTCAGCGCGATAAAAGCGAGGTTTTAACCGACCTGCAGCAAGCGGTTCCCGAAATGACGCTGCTGCATCGCGAAGAAGACCTGCGTCCCTTTGAGTGCGATGGGCTGGCGGCCTACCGCGTGTTACCGATGCTGGTGGCGCTGCCTGAAACCCTTGACCAGGTGCAAGCGCTACTCAAGCGCTGCCATGCGCTAAGCGTACCCGTGGTCACTCGCGGCGCGGGTACTGGGCTTTCCGGCGGCGCCTTGCCGCTGGAACAGGGCGTGCTGCTGGTCATGTCGCGCTTTAATCAAATTCTCAACGTCGACCCGGATGCCCGCCTGGCGCGGGTGCAGCCCGGCGTGCGCAACCTGGCCATTTCGAAGCCGCAGCACCTTACGGCCTCTACTACGCGCCGGATCCCTCCTCGCAAATTGCCTGCTCCATCGGTGGCAACGTGGCAGAAAATGCTGGCGGCGTGCACTGCTTAAAATATGGCCTAACGGTGCATAACGTAATGCGCGTCGATGTGCTCACCATTGAGGGCGAGCACATGACGCTGGGCGCTAGTCTTTTGATGCACCAGGCTTTGACCTGCTGGCATTGATGAACGGCTCTGAAGGAATGCTAGGCGTGGTCACTGAGATCACCGTCAAGCTGCTGCCCAAACCGGAAACCGCCAAAGTGCTGATGGTGAGCTTCGATGACGTTGAGAAAGCCGGTCGCGCCGTCGGCGATATTATTGCCGCAGGCATTATTCCCGGCGGCCTGGAGATGATGGATAAACTCGCCATCAAAGCTGCCGAGGATTTTGTCAAAGCGGGCTATCCCCTTGATGCCGAGGCGATTCTGCTTTGCGAGCTGGATGGCGTTGAAGCCGACGTGGACGACGACTGCGATACCGTGCGCCGGGTACTGGAAGCCGCCGGGGCGACCAATATCCAACAGGCCCGGGATGAAGCCGAACGTGCCAAGTTCTGGGCCGGGCGCAAGAACGCCTTCCAGCGGTGGGCCGAATGTCACCGGATTACTACTGCATGGATGGCACTATCCCCGCCGCGAGCTTCCTCGCGTGCTTAAAGGCATTGCCGCGCTTTCCGCAGAGAGCGGCCTGGCGGTGGCCAACGTGTTCCACGCTGGCGATGGCAATATGCATCCGCTGATCCTGTTTGATGCCAATAAAGAGGGCCAGTTAGCCCTTGCCGAAGAGGTGGGTGGCAAAATTCTGGAACTCTGCGTGGCCGCGGGCGGCTCGATCACCGGCGAACACGGCGTTGGGCGTGAAAAAATCAATCAGATGTGTAGCCAGTTCCAGGCGGATGAAATCAGCGTTTTCATGCTTTGAAAGCCGCTTTTGATCCCCAGCGGCTGCTCAACCCCGGCAAGAACATTCCGACGCTGGCGCGCTGCGCTGAGTTTGGTGCTATGCATGTGCATAACAACGAGCTACCACACCCTGAGCTGCCGCGCTTTTAGCAGCGAGCCAAGCCGAAGCTAAGACAATAATTAGCCAAAACGAATAATGGAAAAGACCAATAGTGGGAAAGACCATGACCGAACGAGCGATTGCCGACCGCGATATCGCTGACGCCCTATGTGAACAGGTGCGCAGCGCCTATGATGCGCGCACGCCGCTACGCATTGTAGGCGGAGATACCCGCGCCTTTATGGCCGACCGGTGGAGGGCCAGGCGCTACAGATGGCTGAACATAGTGGCATTGTGAGCTACGACCCGGTGGAACTGGTGGTGACTGTGCGCGCTGGCACGCGGCTTAGCGAGCTTCAGCAAGTACTGGCGGAGAAACATCAAATGCTCGGCTTTGAGCCGCCCATGTTTGGTGAAGCGTCTACCATTGGTGGCGCCGTATTACCGGCCTCTCCGGCCCACGCCGCCCCTGGGCAGGCGCAACCCGTGACTTTGTGCTGGGTACGCGCATCATCACCCAACAGGGCAAGCTGCTTCGCTTTGGTGGCGAAGTGATGAAAAATGTTGCCGGTTACGACTTGTCGCGCCTGATGGCAGGCGCCCAGGGCACGCTTGGCGTACTCACGGATATCTCCTTTAAAGTGCTGCCTATTCCCACTGCGACGCACAGCTTACGCTTAACGCTTGGGCTGGATGAGGCGCTTAAAAAGCTCGCCGAGCTGGGTCGCAAGCCGCTACCGATTACCGCCGCAGCCTGGCATCACGGCGAGCTGTTTTTGCGCTTGGAAGGCGGTAAAAGCTCGGTTAGCGCGACCCAGGAAAGCCTGGGCGGCGAGCCGCTTGATGCCAGCTTCTGGCACCAGTTGCGCGACCATACCCACGCTTTCTTTGCCTATGGCGATGGCCAAGCCCTGTGGCGACTGTCACTCCCCCAACAGCGCACCGCTAGCGCTGGATATTCCCGAAAGCGATATCTTTTACGACTGGGCGGGCAGCCAGCGCTGGGTGAAAACCACTCTGGATGCGGACACTCTCCGCGCCGCCTGTGCTGCGGTGGGGGCATGCCACCTGCTATACCCCCACGCCCAAGGCGGTGCCGCTGAGCCGTTTACACCGCTCAATGCAGTAGTGGAAAAATATCACCGTAACCTAAAGGCGGAACTGGATGCCCATGGCATTTTTAATCCCGGTCGCCTTTATGCGGCGCTTTAAGGAGAGCTGACATGCAGACGCAATTTACCGATGCTGACCTTCAGAAGCCGCATATTCAAGAAGCGGAGCGTATTCTGCGCACCTGCGTTCACTGCGGTTTTGTAACGCCACCTGCCCCACTTACCAGCTGTTAGGCGATGAGCGCGATGGCCCCGTGGGCGTATCTATCTCATGAAGGAGCTGCTGGAGAGCCAAGACGATGACGACCAGGTCACCGACGAGACGCGCCTGCACCTTGACCGCTGCCTGACCTGCCTTAACTGCGAAACCACCTGCCCTTCCGGCGTGGAGTACCACAAGCTGCTGAATATAGGCCGTGCCGAAATTGAGCGGCGCGTTCCTCGCCCGGCCGGTGAGCGGGCCCAGCGCTATGCGCTGCGAAAAATGATGGTCGAGCCCAAACGTTTCCAAGCGCTGCTAAAGCTGGGGCAAACCTTTAAACCACTGGTGCCTGGCAAGTTGCGCAATAAAATGCCCGCAGCGCCGATAGATGCAGGCCCACGCCCGGATGCCAACCGCCATACCCGGCGGGTATTGATACTGGAAGGCTGCGTTCAGCCGGGGCTGTCACCAATACCAATGCTGCCACTGCGCGGATTTTGGATCGGCTCGGCATCAGCGTCACGCCAGTGGCTGAAGCAGGCTGCTGCGGTGCCGTTGATTTTCACCTCAACGCCCAGGACGATGGGCGTGCGCGTATGCGCGCCAATATTGATGCCTGGTGGCCATATATTGAACAAGGCACCGAAGCCATTGTGCAAACCGCCAGTGGATGCGGCGCTTTCGTCAAAGAGTATGGTTACATGCTCAAGGATGACCCTGACTATGCCGTTAAAGCGCAAAAGGTCAGCACTCTGGCCAAGGATATTGTCGAAATCCTGCGCGATGAGCCGCTGGACGAATTGAGCGTTAACGCGTCACAACGACTGGCGTTCCACTGCCCCTGCACGCTACAACACGCTCAAAAGCTTAACGGTGCTGTCGAAGGCGTGCTGAGCAAGCTGGGCTTTGCGTTAACCCCGGTACAGGATGCGCATCTCTGCTGCGGCTCAGCGGGCACCTATTCGATCACCCAGCCTGAACTGGCCACTCAACTGCGTGACAATAAGCTCAATGCACTGGAAGCTGGAGACCCCGAGGTGATCGTAACGGCGAATATCGGCTGCCAAACCCACTTGGCAGGCGCCAATCGCACGCCGGTACGCCACTGGGTTGAAATCGTCGATGCCGCGCTCAGCTAGCATTTCACCAATAACGTTTAACCCCAGGCCGCGCAGACTTTAACCGCGCGGCCACTTCACCCTCCCTTAACAAGGATTTAAACATGCAAACAAAAGCCATTCTCGCCCAGGCCGACGTAACGAATATTCTGGATGCCGCGCAGAAAGAGGCTGACAGCAATAGCTGGCCGGTGACCATCGCGGTAACTGACGACGGCGGCCACCTGTTGGCGCTGCGGCGCTTGGATGGCGCGGCCCCTTTCAGTGCCGAAGTGGCTACGCACAAAGCGCGCAGTGCGGCGCTAGGTCGTAAAGAGACCCAGGTATTTGAAGAGATGATTAATGGTGGACGCACGGCGTTTGTCACCGCACCGCTGCAAGGCCTGCTGTCAGGCGGCGTGCCGATTACGGTTGACGGCCATGTGGTGGGCGCTGTGGGCATTTCCGGCGTAAAACCCGATCAGGATGTGCAGGTGGCTAAAGCAGGTGTTGCCGCGATTACCGGCTAAAAGCGGCAAATTAAGGCACAGGCATACGAAAAAGCCCGGATCGATGATCCGGGCTTTTTGGAATTCGTTCGGCAAGTGCCGATCTAAATGCTTAATGGCGGACCGGACGAGACTCGAACTCGCGACCTCCGGCGTGACAGGCCGGCATTCTAACCGACTGAACTACCGGTGCACTTAAAAGCACTTCTACAACAAACCATCAGGACTAACAATTATAAGCGGTTCAGAGGCGCTTCTAAAGGTAGGTGATGGTGGGTGGTACTGGGTTCGAACCAGTGACCCCCAGCTTGTAAGGCTGGTGCTCTCCCAACTGAGCTAACCACCCATCTATTAACAAACGCTTATTGCGCTTGATAATCCTGCTTAGCAGTTATCATGGCGGACCGGACGAGACTCGAACTCGCGACCTCCGGCGTGACAGGCCGGCATTCTAACCGACTGAACTACCGGTCCGAATCGATAACAGCTATTTCAAACAACTAGTTTCAAGCAATTAGCTTAAGCAGATATGGAGTTGATGCTGGCACCGGACGAGACTCGAACTCGCGACCTCCGGCGTGACAGGCCGGCATTCTAACCGACTGAACTACCGGTCCGTTATGCGCATCAAAACTTAATCATGCTTTTTACTACACGTTTCCAACCCATTTTAGTTTCCACTAAATATGGTGGGTGGTACTGGGTTCGAACCAGTGACCCCCAGCTTGTAAGGCTGGTGCTCTCCCAACTGAGCTAACCACCCGCTGGTCACGTGGCGCTGCATTCTACAGAAGGCTTACTAAATGTCAACATGCCGTGTTTAAAAACTGATTTAAAACTACTTTTAAACTAGCCTTCAAACTAACACATTGCCCACTTCCGCATGGACAGAGCCATGAGCGCGGACGAAGGATGCCGCAACTTGGGTAGCTTCGTCAATCAAAACCGTTTGAGTCAGGCCAGAAAGGCGCCGCGGCTTAAAGTCATGATCGCCATCTTTTAGCCAGGCGAGCTGCGCGTTTTGCGGCAATGTATAGCCAGCCACCTCCTCCCGGGTGCCAAAGGGGTCACGTTCGCCTTGTAAAACCAGCATGGGGCAGTCAATCGCAGGCCAGTGTTCCAGGCGTAGCTTGTCAGGCGCTTTAACAGGATGAAATGGGTAGCCTGCTACCACCACTCCCGGCACTGCACCAACGGATGGCTGCTCACTAGCTTGCGGGTGAATGGTTGGTTGTTTACTGGCAAATAGGGTCGCCACGCGCCCCCATTGATTTGCCCCCAATCCATAGCGGTTCTTCAAACAAAGAATCGAGTAGCACATACCACTGGCCAAACTGCTCCAGGGTCTGGGCGATAGGCGGCGGTGGTCGACGTTTGCCGGTTTCCTGCATCTTTTGCATATAAGGGAAGTCGATACATAAAACCTGTACCCCTCGATCTGCCAACGAGGTGACAAATTGACGCATGAAAGGTGACTGCTGCCCTGCCCCTGCGCCATGGGCAAACAGCAAGCGACCTATCCTGGCTTGGCCATGGACGGCCAACGGCCCCATGCCCTGCACCAGGAAAGCGCCATTTGGCTGGCGCTTAAGCGCCTCCTTTAAGGCCTGAGGAAGTACCTCGATATAACCAGACAAAGCATAATGTGACACCCATCGCTCCTGATAATTCAGTCTTTAACCAATTGGTGTGTTCAGGTTAAGCCTCTGCTGCGCTAGAATCTTGGTCGGATCTTGACCTGCATCATCAAGCGGGTGGCCGCACCCGTGCAAAATGCCACGGGTTACCCCTAACCGCGTTCGATGGGAACATGACATGAGCACAGCATTTGAACACCCGACCTACAACTACAAGGTAGTTCGGCAGTTCGCGATTATGACCGTTGTGTGGGGCATTGTGGGAATGACAGTGGGTGTCATCCTCGCCTCGCAACTGGTTTGGCCGCAACTGAACCTCGGCATACCTTGGACTAGCTTTGGGCGCCTGCGTCCGTTACACACTAACGCCGTCATTTTCGCCTTTGGCGGCTCGGCGCTCTTTGCCACGTCGTACTACGTTGTCCAGCGTACCTGTCAGACACGGCTTTTCTCTGACAAGTTAGCGGCCTTTACGTTCTGGGGCTGGCAAGCGGTTATCCTCTCCGCCGTGGTGTCACTGCCGCTTGGGCATACCACCACCAAGGAGTACGCTGAGCTGGAGTGGCCGATCAACATTTTGATCGCGGTCGTCTGGATCAGCTATGCCATCGTGTTCCTAATGACGATCAAAAAGCGCACCACGTCGCATATTTATGTGGCGAACTGGTTCTTCGCGGCGTTTATTTTGACCGTTGCGGTGCTGCATATCGTCAACAATGCGGCCATCCCTGTAACCCCATGTACTCCACCTCGATCTACGCCGGTGCGGTAGATGCCATGGTGCAGTGGTGGTACGGACACAACGCGGTGGGCTTCTTCCTGACCGCAGGCTTTCTGGGCATGATGTACTACTTCGTGCCGAAGCAGGCTGAACGCCCGATCTACTCCTACCGCCTGTCAATCGTCCACTTCTGGGCATTGATCATGATCTATATGTGGGCAGGCCCTCACCACCTGCACTACACAGCGCTACCTAACTGGGCACAGTCGCTGGGTATGATTATGTCGATTATTCTGCTGGCACCTTCCTGGGGCGGCATGATCAACGGCATGATGACCCTGTCAGGGGCTTGGCATAAGCTGCGCACGGATCCGACACTGCGCTTCTTGGTGGTGGCACTATCGTTCTACGGCATGTCTACCTTTGAAGGCCCGATGATGGCGATTAAGACCGTCAACGCGCTGTCGCACTACACTGACTGGACCATTGGTCACGTTCACTCTGGCGCGCTTGGCTGGGTAGCGATGATCACCATCGGCTCGATGTATCACCTGATCCCACGCGTCTTTGGTCGCACGGAGATGTACTCAGTCAACCTGATTGCCGTGCACTTCTGGCTGGCCACTATTGGCACCGTGCTCTACATCGCCTCCATGTGGGTTAACGGTATTCTGCAAGGCCTAATGTGGCGTGCGATCAACCCTGACGGCACCTTGATGTACACCTTCGTTGAAGCCGTTGAAGCCAGCGCACCGGGCTACTTTGTTCGCTTAATCGGCGGCCTCTTCTGGGTCACCGGCATGCTGATCATGGCGTTCAATGTGTACATGACCGTCAAGCGTCGTGAGGCCATCAGCCATTCAGCGCCACAAGCTGCCTAAACCGGGAAGTTGAGACCAATGAAACACGAGATTGTCGAAAGAACGTTGGCCTGCTTGCCGTGTTGATCCTTGTCGTGATCAGTTTCGGCGGCTTGGCGGAGGTCGTCCCACTGTTTTCCAGAAGCAGACGACCGAGCCAGTCGAAGGCCTGGAGCCGCTGTCAGCTCTGGAACTGGAAGGCCGAGACATCTATCGCCGCGAAGGTTGCGTGGGCTGTCACTCGCAAATGGTGCGCCCATTCCGCGCTGAAACCGAACGCTACGGCCACTACAATGTGGCGGGCGAGCAGGTTTATGAGCATAACTTCCTGTGGGGCTCCAAACGCACCGGGCCAGACCTGGCGCGCGTCGGCGGCCGCTATAGCGATGATTGGCACCGCGCCCACCTCTACAATCCCCGCGATGTAGTGCCCGAATCCATCATGCCGGCTTACCCCTGGCTGTTTGAGAACACCCTCGATGGTGATGCTACTCCGGCTAAAATGCGCACACTGCGCCAGCTAGGCGTGCCGTACACCGACGAAGATATTGCCAACGCTACTGACGATGTTCGCGGCACCCAGGAAATCACGGCCCTGGTCGCGTACCTACAGCAGCTCGGAACCGTGCTCGAGGGCACTCGCTAAGTTATGGATACGGGAACTTTTCGCGGTCTCATCACGCTGATCTTGATTTTTGCGTTTATCGGTATTGCCCTCTGGGCGTACTCCAAGCGACGCAAGCCAGACTTCGACGAAGCGGCTAATTTGCCCTTGCCGACGACGATGAGCTACCGACCAGTGACAAGCACGCTTCGCGTGAACGCGACAGCGAAGCGCATTCCCGCGACGACAGGGGAGATAAGAATATATGAATAATCTATGGGGTGACTCCCTATCCGGCTTCTGGAGCGCCTGGATCATTATCATTACGCTGGGCACGATTGCGCTGAGCGTATGGATACTGCTGGCCAACCGCCGCACCGATAAAACGCCTGATGCGGACGGTAATGTAGAAACCACCGGCCACGCCGCCGATGGTATCGAAGAGTATGACAACCCACTGCCAAAGTGGTGGTTCCAGCTATTCGTTTTAACGGTGGTCTTTGCACTGGGCTATCTGGTGTTTTACCCCGGCCTGGGCAACTATGCAGGGCTGTTAGGCTGGTCTCAGGAGGGTCAATGGGAAGAGGAAGTTGCTCAGGCCGAGGAGCGCTTCACACCGATTTTCTCCCAGTACCAGGAAGTGCCTATTCCTGAACTTGCCGAAGACCCAGAGGCGATGCAGGTCGCCGAGCGTATCTACCAAAACAACTGCGCGGTATGTCACGGCTCCAACGCTCAGGGTGGTTACGGCTTTCCCAACCTGACCGATAACGACTGGCTATACGGTGGTGAACCAGAAAATATTCTGACCACACTGAATAATGGCCGTAACGGCCTTATGCCCTCCTGGCAGCAGTTGGGGCAGAACAATATCGAAAATCTAACCCAATACGTTCTATCGCTGTCTAATGAAGAGCATGACGAGGAGCGAGCCGAACAGGGCGAAAGCACCTTTATGGCGGTGTGTGCTGCCTGCCACGGGCCAAGCGGAACGGGCAACACGGCGCTTGGTGCGCCTAACCTGACCGATGACATCTGGCTTTATCTGGCACCGGGCCAAGAAGTGGGTGACTCTATCCGTCAAACGCTGCGCAATGGCCGTAACGGCCATATGCCTGCACAAGCGGCCTATATCGGTGAAGAGCGTGTTCACCTGGTTGCAGCCTACGTATATAGCCTGCGCCTGGCGGACTGATTGACCGCTGATAGCGGCAACCACCAGTAACGCTAACCAAGCAAGGGTGCGGCTCCAAACCGCACCCTTTCTTTATACCCAACCCGATACAATATTAGCGAAACACCTAGCACTTAAGACCGACTAAGCACCTAAGACCGACTAAGCATCAAAATTAACTAAGCACTAAAATTTTACCAAGCACCTCGTTTAACTGAGCAATTCATTTAATGGAAGGGTGCCATCTCTCCTGCCTTCTGAGCCGGGAAATATCGCCATGGAAAGATACCAAGCCAAGACGTCACGCCGAACCCGGTGGGGCATCATGCCCTCTGAAACGGTTACCCAGGAAATGTATGCCAAGCGTCGCCACATTTACGTGCGCGAAATTAAGGGTGTCTTCCAGAAGCTACGGCGCAGTGCCAACTGGGCGTTAATGCTGGCATTTTTCTCTTACCGTGGATTAACATCGGTGATCGGCCGTTAATTCTATTTGACCTGCCTAACCGTGAATTCCATATTTTTAGCGCCACTTTTATCCTCAGGAGTTCATCCTGCTGTCGTGGCTGCTGATTATCTGCGCCTTTGGGCTGTTTTTATTACCGTGTTTGCTGGCCGCGTATGGTGTGGCTATACCTGCCCGCAAAGCGTTTGGACGTTTCTATTCATTTGGCTTGAACACCGTATTGAGGGTTCGCGCAACCGGCGCATTAAACTCGACAGCCAACCAATGAATGCCGAGAAAGCCTGGCGCAAAGGGGCTAAGCACGCCGCTTGGCTGCTCATTGCCCTCGCCACCGGCGTCACCTTTGTGGGTTACTTCACCCCGATTCGCGAATTGGTGGCGGAACTGCCCACCCTGGAGGCCCATGGCTGGTCTTACTTCTGGGTCGGTTTTTTCTGGTTTTCACTTACCTCAATGCTGGCTGGCTGCGCGAGCAGGTGTGCATCTACATGCCCCTATGCGCGTTTCCAATCGGTCATGTTTGACCGCGACACATTGATCGTCTCCTACGATGAGTCACGCGGTGAACCCCGTGGGCGTCGCAAGAAAAGCCTGAGCCATCTTGAAGCCCGCGAGGCTGGCTATGGTGACTGTATCGACTGCGAGCTTTGTGTACAGGTCTGCCCTACCGGCATCGATATTCGCGATGGGCTGCAGTATGAGTGTATTACCTGCGCTGCCTGCATCGATGCCTGCGACAGCGTAATGGACAAAATGGGTTACCCACGAGGCTTGGTGCGCTACACCACCGAAAACGCCCTTGAGGGTAAAGAGCCATATCATGCGCCCGCGCCTGCTCGGCTACTTCGCCGCTCTGGTGCTGATGATGGGCGCCTTTGCCTGGGCCATTAACGACCGCATGCCGCTCAATTTTGACGCTGAGCGCGAGCGTACCCAGCTTTACCAAGTGACTCGTGACGGCCAGATTAGCAATGTGTTTAGCCTGACCATTCGTAACCTGGATGATCAAGACCACACCTACCAACTGAGCGTTGCCGGATTACCCAGCCTATCCCTGGACAGCCGATCTATTAGCGTACCGGCCGGGGCGTCGCGCCTGGAAGTGGTCACTGTTACGGCAAACCCCGACGACTTACAGCAACCCAGCCACCCCATTGTATTCACGCTGCAGGCTCAGCAGGATGCGGATATTCGCCTTGAGCGCGAGACCAGCTTCCTGGGCGATATTAGGAGATAAACAATTATGTCATCCCTACCTTCTGGCGATAAGGTGACGCCTTGGTATAAACAGTTTTGGCCGTGGTTTTAATCGGCATTCTGCTCTCGTCCATTATGTTTAGTATTACTTTTGCCGTTATGTCGGTTAAGAGCTTTGATGGCATGGTTGTTCAAGAGGATTATTACAAGCATGGTAAAGCCATCAATATGGTGCTTGCCAAGCAAGACCGTGCCCGAGAGTTAAACCTAAGTGCAGATTTACGCCTTGATCCGCTGACCAGCGATATTGTGATTGATTTAAGCGGCGATGCGCGACCGGACAGACTCTATTTAGATCTTATTTTCCCGACCGAAGATGATCGTGATCAATCCTTCGTACTTGAGCATGTCCGCGATGGCCGCTATATCACCCAAGGCCCCGACAACCTGCGCTACCGCTGGTATCTGCAGATTCAGCCCGCGCTGGAAGATGCCGATTGGCGCCTTACCGGTGAGGCTACGTTCCCCGATGAAAACAGCGTCACGCTACTGCCGGGAGGACGCAAAGCAAGCGAATGAGCGACGTAACGACTGCCGCGTCCTGCTATCACTGCGGTAACCCGGTGCCCGCGGGAGCGCCCTGGACGATTACCCTGGATGACACCCCAAGCCGCTTTGCTGCCCCGGCTGCGAAGCGGTGGCGCATGCCATTGTCGATGGTGGCCTTGAGAGTTACTACCGCTACCGTACCGAGCTACCCGAACGTCCGGATGAGCGCCAGGCAGCCAAGGCCGACACCTGGTCGGTATTTGACGACCCCGGCCTCCAGGCACAGTTTGTCCACCCCGATGGCGATGAGGGCAATGTAAAAGCCACCCTCGCCATTGAAGGCATTACCTGCGCCGCCTGCGCGTGGCTGATTGAGCACCGCCTGAACGCTTTAACAGGCATTGCCTCCAGCGCGGTAAACTTGACCCACCACCGCCTGCGAGTGAGCTGGGATCCCCAGCAGTTGAAGCTCTCGCAACTGCTGGCTGAACTGGCCGCCATTGGCTACGACGCCCAGCCCTACGAGCCCGATCAAGCCCAGGCGCGCCTGCAGCATGAAGAGCGCATGAACGTACGACGGCTGATTATCGCCGCGGTGGGCATGATGCAGGTAATGATGTTCTCGATCCCGATCTATGTCTCCGGCCCCGGAGAAATCAGCGACGACTTCTACGCCCTGTTTCACTGGCTCTCCTTTGCGCTAGCCACGCCAGTAGTGTTTTTCTCCGCCCAGCCGTTTTTCCGCAACGCCCTGCGCGACCTACGCACCGGCGTACTCGGCATGGATGTGCCGGTGTCGCTGGCGATTGGCGGCGCTTATCTTGCCAGCAGTTACGCGGTGCTGTTTAACGTCGGCGAGGTCTATTTTGACTCGGTGGCCATGTTCACCTTCTTTTGCTGTTTGGCCGCTACGTGGAAGGCCGCGCCAGACGCCGCAGTGGTCATAGCGGCAACGCACTCAGCGGCGTGCTGCCGATTTCGGCCACGCGCCTGGAAAGCGACGGCAGCGAGCGCATTCTGCCCGCCAGCGAACTTGCCCCAGGTGACCGTGTATTGATCAAGCCCGGCCATGGCGTACCTGCTGATGGCATCATTGAGGAGGGCGAATCAAGCCTGGATGAATCGATGCTGACCGGCGAATACCTGCCAATCACCCGGCGCGTGGGTGACCCCATTACCGGCGGTAGCCAAAACATGGAAAACCCGCTAGTGATTAGGGTGACCCACGCCGGGCGTGATGCCCGCGTGGCAGGTATCGTCGACCTTACCGACCGCGCCTTTGCCAGCCGCCCTAGGCTTGCCCAGATGGCTGCCCGCATGGCACACCTGTTTGTGCTGCGTCTGCTAATAGTAACGGCTTGCGTGACGATTGCCTGGTGGTTTATCGACCCCACGCGGATGCTCTGGGTTCTGCTCTCGGTGCTGGTGGTAACCTGCCCCTGTGCACTGGCCCTAGCCACCCCGCGGCCCTCACCGCAGGCCATGGACAACTGCGTAAGCGCGGCGTTTTGATCACCCGCGCCGATGCCATGGAGACGCTCTCCAACGTGACTCGGGTGATTTTCGATAAAACCGGCACCCTCACCCGCGGCGAGATGCACCTGACCCAAACCCAGCCTCTTGGCGATCTCACCGCTGAGCGCGCACGGGCCGTTGCCGCCGCACTGGAGGCTCACTCTGAGCACCCCATCGCCCGCGCCTTTCGGCCATTCCGGGATGCCACGCTGCAAGCCAAAAATATTCACAGCCACACCGGGCAAGGGCTTGAAGGGAGCCTAAACGGCGCTCGTTGGCGGTTGGGCAAGCCCGATTTTGCCATGGACAGGGCTGTGGATGACGCCGTGGATAGCGTTATAGCAGCACCCGCCAAGGGCCAGTGGCTGCTGCTTAGCGAAAACGGCGAACCCCGGGCCTGGTTTGGCCTGCACGACGGCGTTCGCGACGACGCTGCCGATACAATCAGCGCCCTCCAGGCCCAGGGCTTAAGCGTGGAGTTGCTCTCCGGCGATACCCAGGATGCGGTGGAAAGCCTAGCCGACCAGCTCAATATCACCACCTGGCATGCAGGCGTCAGTCCAGAGGGCAAGCTGGCCCGGATGAAAGCGCTTCAAGCCGCAGGCGAAACGGTGGTGATGATAGGCGATGGCATTAACGACGTGCCGGTGTTAGCCGGAGCCGATGTGGCGATTGCCATGAATGGGGCGACGGATTTGGCCCGCACCCGCGCCGATGCGGTGCTACTCAGCCCGCCTAATGCGGGTTTTGAGGCCATCGAGATTTCCCGGGCAACGCGGCGTATCATGCGCCAGAACATGATTTGGTCAGTGTGCTACAACTTTTCGGCGCTGCCGCTGGCGGCGATGGGGCTGGTACCGCCCTGGCTAGCCGCGATTGGAATGTCGCTTAGCTCGCTGGTGGTCGTCGGTAACGCCCTGCGACTGTCACGCTGGCGCCCCAGCCTGTACTATCGCCTGGCACTTCAACACCGGTAACCGTATGACGATTCTGTATCTGCTTATTCCGCTTTCGCTAATCCTACTCGGCCTCGCCGTCTGGGCGTTTTTCTGGGCGGTGAAGAATGATCAGTTCGACGACCTGGAAGGGCCGGCACACCGTATTCTGTTTGATGAGGATGAGAACGACCTCAGCCCTGAGCAGCGCCGCCAGCGTCAGCAGGCGAAGCGCTCTGAAACAGCAGCGAGAGAGACACCCGACGACCAAGAGCCACGGCCATGAATCCGACAGGGCTTGATTTGCCGCCGCTCATGGCGGCGTTTGTGTTGGTTTGATGGGCGGCGCCCACTGCATTGGCATGTGCGGCGGCATTATGAGCGCGCTCACCTTTGCCGTGCCCCCCAGCATGCGCCATCCAGCGCGCATGGGGGGCCTGCTGCTCAGCTACAATGCAGGCCGTATTATTAGCTATATGAGCGCAGGCGCGCTGGTGGCACTGTTAGGCACGCTATTTTCGCTGTCCGCCACGGCGCGACTGCTACTTCAGGTGTTTGCCGCGCTGATGCTGATACTGATGGCACTCTATATCGCCAACTGGTGGAAGGGGCTGCTCAAGGTCGAAGCCGTTGGCCGCCGCCTATGGCGTTTTATCGAGCCTGTGGGGCGGCGCTTAATGCCGGTGGTGCATCTTCCCCAAGCCTTTGCCCTGGGAGCCATTTGGGGCTGGCTACCCTGTGGCCTGGTCTACTCCATGCTGGCCTGGAGCCTGGCGATTGCCGACCCGCTTCAGGGCGCCCTGCTAATGGGTGCCTTTGGGCTGGGTACCCTGCCGGCGCTGCTGGCCACGGGCCTGGCCGCGCGCCAGCTCAGCCATTTGATTCGTCACCCGGCAACGCGCAGCGTGGCGGCGCTGACGATTATCGCTTTGCGCTATGGCAGCTCTGGTCACTCACCGCACACAACCTCCATTAGCATGACGTAGCTCAACGTTTACCCCCGCTCTGCGAGTTAGGCTAGCGGCATTTCCTAACGTCGGAGCGTCCTTTCATGCCCGTTCATGCCCCCGCTGCCTTGCCCATTGCACCTGCGGCAGCCGCCGCCCCCCGCAGCCGGTGTGGGATGAAGCTTTGCTGCGCCGCTACGACACTAGCGGCCCGCGCTACACTTCCTACCCCACGGCACTATCGTTTCACGACCAGTTCACGCCTGACGACCTGACCCAGGCGCTGAAGCGTAGCAATGCCAGTAAGCGTTCACTCTCGCTGTATGTGCATGTGCCCTTCTGCCGCAAGATCTGCTACTACTGCGCGTGTAATAAAATCGCTACCAAGAACACCGCGCTGGCCGAGCCCTATATAGCGAGGCTTGACCGTGAAATGGTACTGACTGCCCGCCACCTGGATACATCACGAACGGTAGAACAGCTGCACTGGGGTGGCGGTACGCCGACGTTTCTCAATTTGAATCAGATGGGCGATCTGATCGATCGCTTGGATGCCCGCTTTGGCCTTTCATCGTCTGTTGATCGCGATTACGCCATTGAGATAGATCCTCGCGAAGCGGATGTATTTACCCTGCGTCACCTACAGTCGTTAGGCTTTAACCGTATCAGCCTGGGGGTACAGGATTTGAGCCCGCTGGTGCAGAAAGCGATTAACCGAATCCAGCCTAGGGTACTCACCGAAACGCTGATGGATGAAGCCCATCGCCTGGGCTTTCGTTCGCTCAATCTTGATCTAATTTACGGTTTACCGTTTCAGACCGAAAAGAGCTTTGCAAATACGCTGCGCCAGGTGATCGAGCTCAACCCGGCGCGCCTTTCAGTGTTTAATTACGCCCATATGCCGGAGCGCTTTGCCCCCAGCGGCGTATCAATGTCGATGACTTGCCGGGTGGCGAAGAGAAACTGGCGATTTTGCGTACCACCATTGAAATGCTCACTGCGGCAGGCTACGTGCATATCGGTATGGATCACTTTGCCCGGCCTGACGATAGCCTCGCCATTGCCCAGCGCGAAGGTTCGCTACAGCGCAATTTTCAAGGCTACTCCAGCCATGCTCAGTGCGATTTAATCGGGCTTGGCGTATCGGCTATTTCGCGCATTGATGACGTCTATGCACAGAACCCTGGCGACCTGGTCCGCTACGAAGCGGCGTTGGATCAGGGCCAGCTCGCCACCGTGCGTGGCATACGTTTAAGTGATGATGACCTCATCCGCCGGGACGTGATTGAGCGGCTGATGTGCGACATGGGGATTGACCTGGCCGCGGTCAGCCAGCGCTGGAACATCGATACTGCCCGCTACTTTGCGCCAGCACTTGAACATCTCAAGAGCGCAGAGCAGGATGGACTGTTGACCCGCAACGGCGATCAGCTTAACGCTACGCCCATGGGACGGCTGCTGATTCGCCATTTAGCCATGGCCTTCGATGCTCATTTGCCGCAGCAAACGGGACAGCGTTACTCAAAGATTGTTTAATCACCTTTAGGCAGGCATGCTAAAGCTATTACAATAAGTAAGGTTTTTCTAATTGATAAGCGTGACTCACTCAAGGAGCAACGCATGTTGGAACCCATGAGCCGTCGGCGCTCGCTACTCCACGAAGCTCGCTGCCAAACCTGCAGCTTGAGCTCACTTTGCCTGCCGCTTGCCCTTGAGCTGGATGATATGGGGCAGTTCGATGCGATTATTCGCCGCCGTGCGCCGCTAAAAAAAGGCGAGCCGCTGTTTCGCCAGGGGGATCCCTTTACCAGCGTTTATGCCGTTCGTTCGGGCAGCTTGAAACAGACCAGTGCTGAGGGCAATGGCAGCGAGCAACTGACCAATTTCTACTTACCCAGTGAGCTGGTGGGGCTGGATGGCATTGACGAAGAGCACTATCCCGGTAGCGTTATCGCTCTGGAAACCACCACCGTCTGCGAGATTCCCTTCGACCGCCTGGATCTGCTCTCGGAAGAGTTGCCCGAACTGCGCGGCCAGCTCTATCGCAGCATGAGCAAAGAGTTGCGCGATGACCGCCGCATGATGCGGCTACTCTCGCGCAAAACCGCCGACCAACGTCTGGCCACTTTCTTGATTACTCTCGGATCGTTTTCGTCGCCGGGGCTACTCGCCTTACAGCTTTCGCCTCTCAATGCCCAGAGCCGATATCGGTAACTACCTGGGCTTAGCGGTGGAAACCGTCAGCCGCATTCTAAGCCGCTTTCAGCAACAGAGCGTGGTGGCGGTCTCCGGTCGGGAGGTCAACATTCTCGATATGCCGCGCTTGATCACTCTCGCCGAAGAGGAGGAGCAAACGGTTAGCTGACGTTGAAGGCCTGGATGCGCCCTGCCAGTAGCTCTGCCTGCTTGGCTTCCAGGCCTGCAAAATCGAACAGGCTGCGGTCTGCCAACTGGGAAGGGGCAATGTTAGTGACGGCCTTGAACATGCTCTCCAGACGGCCAGGAAACTTTTTGTCCCACTCAGCGAGCATCTCTTTGACTACCTGGCGCTGCATATTGGGCTGTGAGCCACACAGGTTACAGGGGATGATTGGGAATTCCATCAGCCGCGAGAACTCGGCGATGTCCGCCTCTTTGCAGTAGGCCAACGGCCGAATAACGATATTTTCCCATCATCGGATAACAGCGGGCGGCATCGCTTTCAGGTTGCCGCCGAAGAACATATTCAGAAATAGCGTTTCGAGAATATCTTCCCGGTGGTGCCCCAGAGCGATTTTATTGGCGCCGATCTCTTCGGCAAAGCCATACAGCGAGCCACGGCGCAGTCGAGAACAGAGCGCGCAGGTGGTTTTACCTTCTGGAGTTTTCTCCTTCACCACCGAGTAGGTATCGCGCTCGACGATGTGATACTCCACGCCCTGCTTATCCAGATACGCGGGCAGCACGTGTTCGGGAAAACCCGGCTGCTTCTGGTCAAGGTTGACCGCCACCAGCGAAAAATTGACCGGCGCGTTGCGCTGCAAATTGCGCAAAATCTCCAGCATGGTGTAGCTGTCCTTGCCACCGGAGAGGCACACCATCACGCGATCGCCTTCATTGATCATTTGGTAATCAATAATCGCATTGCCCACTTCCCGGCGCAGACGCTTTTGCAGCTTATTAAATTCACGCTTCTGCTTCGCATCAGCCAGCTCAGCGTCTGGAGAAGCAGCAGAAGCAGCATCGGGTGTGTCGAAATGCGGTTCGAAATAATCTAGGGATTGCATGAAATAAGCACTGCCAATAGTGAAAGGCGCTAAAGAGAGAATATTGCCGACATTCTAACAACACTCATCGCCCGACCCAAACACTAGTCAAGCCTGATGCCGAGGGAGGTTTCCGCGAGGGCGCTGTGAACCCTTCCATGGGCGCTACTTTCGCCATCTGACCGCCATGGATGGCGGAAATGCCGGAATAGTAGGGAACATTTTCCGGCCATGGCGAAAGACCCTCGCTTCAACCTCCCTCGCATCTCGTCATTAGTCGTTTAGCATACCCCTATATCCTAAGCAGCCTGTGCCATAACGCGCTGCAGGCGCATATACAGCAGGGCGCTGGCGGTGGCTTCACCCAGCACACTCTGCACGTCCATGGCGGGCACTTGCCAGCACGCTAACGCCTGGGCAAAGCTGCTGGGCGCTTCGACCTCCGGGTGCAAACGCCGCAGCTGGCGCTGATGCAGTCTCGCCACATCGACCTGGGCGTTGGGTAGCGCAAAATTCAGCCGTTTACTGAGCAGCGCATTTAAAGCCCCAATGCGCTTCTCTAACTGCCAGCCAACGATGGGACGATTGCCGATAAATTCGACTAATGCGTTCAAGTTATCCCCATTAGGTGACAGTACCGCCCCGGCCTCGCACAGCAAGTGATGACGGCGCAGTATCTTGCTCTCGGGCTGTTTCATGCAACCAAGCGTGATTACAAAAGCACGGCTGGTATGCACCTGTTGCTGGCTAAGCACCACCGCCGCCAAGCTAATCACCGGCGATGATGGTGAGGGCGTTACGGTGCAGGCAAGCGCCACCAACTCCTCGCCCATATAGGGCTGAAACAGCCAGGCATAGGGGAGTCTGCACAGCGACGCCGGTCGCTTTCACGCCTTAGCAGCGTGCGCAGCGAGCCGCTGAAGAGCGGCACGTGTCGATCCAATAACCGCATTCCGCTCACGAATACTCCAAATGATAACGGTGAGAAAGCCGCTGCTTAAAGTCTTTGACAATATGCATTGCTTCGCGCAGTAGATCGCGCTCCAGGGAAGAGAGGTTTTGCACTACAACGCGATTAGCGCGACTGCTGTTTTGGCCATTCGCTTCTTGAGCACCGCCAGGTGTCTCCAGCGCCGCTAGCTGCTGTTTGAGGCGCAGCTCGGAGAACAGCGCCAACGCCTCCCCAGATCCTCTGCAAAACGACGATCCAGGCGACCATCGGCTGCCAGTGCATCCAAGCGGTCAAAGGTTGAGGTGGCTTTAATCCGACGCTCAAGCGCCATGGTACGTACGCCGTGAACAATCGGAAAAATACCGCCTTTCTTGATATCGATGCCGTGTTGGGGCTTTTCAACGAGCCAAACAGCGTTAGCGGCGTCGAGAAACGCAGCGCCGTACGGGCAAAATAGGAGAGCAGCAGCTCATCCCCCGAGCAGCGATCGAACAGTTCATTACGGACGCTCTCAAGCAAGTGGGGGTTGCCCGCGACAGCATGGGCATCAAGCATAATCGCCAGCTTCATCAGGCTATCGCCATCCCGCTCCCTGGCCCACTTGGCAATATTGCCCTTCCACTGCGATACCGTGGCCACCCACTCGGGATTCGACACCATAATATTGCCCGGACACGGCGGGTAGCCCAGTTGAATCAGCGTATCGGTGAGCGTCTGCATATGGCTTGCCAGATCAGGCCACTGGGCGTCATCGGCCAGGATCAAGCCGTTATCCTGATCCGTTTTGAGAATCTGCTCACCGCGCCCTTCGCTGCCCATCACCATCATGCAGCTCTGCTCCTGATAGCGCTCAGCAATGGTGAACTCCCAGGCCTTGCTCATAATGCGGCCATTCAGCGCGGCAAGCAGATCCATCGCAAAGCGCAGCTTAACGCCCTGGGCCATCAGCGCTTTGACCAGTTCCGGCGTGCGCTGACTGGCTGCCGAAAGCGCCTCTAAACTGCTGGCTTGCTCTACCTGCAGGCTCACCACATAGCTGCGACTTGAGAAGAAGCTAAGCACATCGGTGAGCTCAACCACGCCCTTCAAGACGTTTTGCTCCATCACCACCACCCGTGCCACTTTATGGCGGGTCATCAGCACCAATACTTCAAATAAGTACTGATCCGGCGCGGCGGTCACCAAGTTAAAGTGGGCGACGTCATCCACGGCTGACGTTACTGCGCTGCCTTTCAACACTAACGCGTTGAGCAGGTCGGTTTTGGTCACCATGCCCAGCGTGTCCTGGGTCTCTACCAGCAGGCTGTCGGCGTGGCTCTCGTTGAGCTGTTTTACCGCGCTGGCAATATCGGTCGCCGCCGCCATCAGCAGCGGCTCGCGCATACACTCGCTCACCTTGGCCAGCATAAAGCCCGCCATGGTGACGCCTCCCTCAGCACGCTTTTCGGTCAGCAGGCGAGCCTTATGGGTCAGCGACTGGCGAAAGAAATTGCTGAAATCGGGATAGTGGCGACACAACTGCTGAAACAGCGCCTTGGGCAGTAGATAACACAGGCACTCCTGCTCAGCCTTGAACCGATAGCGGCTTTTACCATTGAGAATACTGATCGCGCCAAACAGATCCCCCGCCGTGTAGTGGCCAATACGTGAAGTGGACGAGGGTAGCGTAGGGTCGATTTCAGCCACTTCACCTTTATGAATCAGAAAGACAAACTCCCCACTTGGCCAGTCTCTAAAATGATTTCGTCACGATCAAAATAGGCAAGATCAATGCCACGGCGAATGTGGTCACGCCCCTCATCGTCAAGAAGCGTAAACGGCAGCTGGGATAGATCCACATCGACCATGGGGTTTAACCTCGTTCAACTAAAGGCGAACTAAAGAGTATGTAAGTCGTATTAAAAATGGCACTGCTTGATACTGATTCATATCGAAGGCGTCACTCCAGCGCTTCAAAAGAGATTATCGATTATTATATGAAGGTGGCTGTACGGGTATAAAGGATTCACTTCCCAAGTAGCAAGTAGAACGTTGTTATACCTTTAGCTATCACGCTAAAGTCGAAGCGACTTTGATACACGACCAAAGTATTGGCTTTTGCTAACCATTCTTCACGCAAAACTCAACGCATCTATTTAAAGTAGCCAATAACGGCTTTAATTTGCTCACTAGACTATCGTCCCATAGCTCTGCAAACGCCTTCAAATTTCGCTTAAACAGCGCCTAAAAACTCATATTTTCAATAGCATGCAGCTCATAAACAACCATTTCGATGTTTATTGATACCAAAGTCTGGGATTTATTTTTGACGTTTATTGCCCAGTATTAACAATGAGTCATGCAGGGTAATCGCACGTCACTAACTAACTCGACATTGCATATCGAATAATAAGGTGACGTGCCAACAGGAACTGGCTCACCACTCCTAACGATTGAGTGGCTTTAGACGTGCGATTGCCCTGATGGGTCACACGCTATTCCTCGTGAACTTTCCCAACCTTAAAAATCACAAGTGGAGAGCAACACAATGGCAGACGACAAAACCAATGCTGCTGAATACTGGAAAGCAAACGTCCGGTTAATTTTCGGATGCCTGGCCGTTTGGGCATTTGTTTCTTACGGATGCGCTATCCTCTTCCGCCCGCTGCTCGCCGGTATCCCGGTTGGCGGCACTGATCTTGGCTTCTGGTTTGCACAACAGGGCTCAATCCTAACGTTTATCGTGCTGATCTTCTTCTACGCCTGGAAGATGAATAAGCTCGATCAAAAATTGGCCTTGGGGAGTAAGCCGGTATGAGCCAGTTTGCAATTAACTTACTGTTCGTCGGCGCCTCCTTTGCCTTATATATAGGCATTGCGATTTGGGCGCGCGCCGGCTCAACGAAAGACTTCTATGTCGCAGGTGGTGGGGTACACCCCATCACTAACGGTATGGCCACCGCGGCCGACTGGATGTCAGCGGCATCGTTTATTTCCATGGCGGGT
Source organism: Vreelandella olivaria (assembly GCA_004295565.1). Lineage (GTDB taxonomy): Bacteria > Pseudomonadota > Gammaproteobacteria > Pseudomonadales > Halomonadaceae > Vreelandella > Vreelandella olivaria. Next base: position 3,690,183 of record AP019416.1, read on the forward strand.
CTGCTGGCCTCGGGTGGCTACGCCAACTCCACCTTCCTCATGGGCTGGACTAGGTGGCTACGTTATCCTCGCGATGTTGTTAGCACCTTACCTGCGTAAGTTTGGTAAGTTCACCGTGCCTGACTTCATCGGTGACCGCTTCTACAGCAACACCGCTCGCCTGGTGGCGATCGTGTGCTTGATTGTGGCCTCGGTTACCTACGTTATCGGTCAAATGACCGGTGCGGGCGTGGCTTTCTCGCGTTTCCTTGAAGTCAGCAACACCTGGGGAATCTGGTTAGCCGCGCTGATCGTTTTCCTCTACGCCGTATTTGGTGGCATGAAAGGCATTACCTATACACAGGTAGCTCAGTACATCGTTCTCATCATCGCTTACACCATTCCTGCGGTGTTTATTGCCTTCCAATTGACCGGCAACCCGATTCCGATGTTCGGTATGTTCAGTACGCATACTGAATCCGGCATTCCGCTGCTGGCTAAATTGGATGACGTGGTGAGCGCGCTGGGCTTCCGCGACTACACGGCCGATGTGGACAACAAGCTCAACATGGTGCTGTTCACCCTGTCGCTGATGGTCGGTACTGCCGGTCTACCCCACGTTATTATCCGCTTCTTCACGGTACCGAAAGTGGCCGATGCCCGTTGGTCTGCCGGTTGGGCGCTGGTGTTCATCGCACTGCTTTACCTGACCGCGCCAGCCGTTGGTTCAATGGCACGCCTTAACCTGGCGACCACCGTCTACCCCGAGATGGCGGGGCAGGTTGAGAACTACGAAGAGGCTGCGCGAAACCCGATTCTGTACGAAGAGCGTCCAGACTGGGTGCGTACATGGGAAGAAACAGGCCTGATCAACTTTACAGACCTCAACAACGATGGCCGCATCCAGATGTATAATGATGCTGCTGACTTCTCTGACCGTGGCTGGAAGGCAACGAACTCACCGTTAACAACGATATCCTGGTACTCGCCAACCCGGAGATTGCCAATCTTCCCGGCTGGGTTATTGGTTTGATTGCAGCCGGTGGTATTGCGGCGGCACTCTCTACCGCAGCAGGCTTGCTGTTGGCAATTTCTTCCGCGATCAGTCACGATTTGATTAAAACCATGATCAACCCCAAGATCACCGAAAAAGGCGAGATGTTGGCGGCGCGAATCTCCATGGGTGGCGCGATACTACTGGCCACCTACCTGGGGCTTAATCCGCCAGGGTTTGCGGCACAAACGGTGGCGTTGGCCTTTGGTATCGCTGGCGCTTCGCTCTTCCCAGCGCTGATGATGGGTATCTTCTCCAAGCGGATGAACAGCTCAGGGGCGGTTGCCGGGATGTTGGCAGGCTTGATTTGTACGCTGCTGTACATCTTCACTTACCTGGGCTGGTTCTTTATTCCCGATACCAACATGCTGGCCAACACCGCGGATAATTGGATCTTCGGTATTTCGCCGCTCTCCTTCGGTGCCGTAGGCGCGATGATCAACTTCGCCGTTGCCTTCGCGGTCTCCAGAGTGACCGCTGCACCGCCGCAGGAAATTCAGGATCTGGTGGAAAGCGTTCGCTATCCGAAAGGTGCTGGTATGGCGATCGATCATTAAGTCATAATCCCTCCTGGCGGCGATTGACTGTTGTGATGCCGCTTAGGAATTGACCTTACCATCGGGCTTCCTTAGGGAGGCCCGATGGCTTTATAGATAGCTTTTATAGACGGCTTTTTGAAAGGATATTTTATGATATGGCATTTGATCGCCGCTGTTTTTGCCGGTCTTGCGGCGGCAGGGATTGGCTTAATACTTCGGTCACTGAGCGGTAAGCGACTCCCCAAGTGGATCGTACCGGTGTGTGGCGGGCTGGGCATGCTGGGCTATCAAATCCAGGTCGAGTACAGCTGGTTTGAGCATAAGCAGGCGCAGCTTCCTGAGACCGCGACAGTCATTTCCACCGAAAGCAGCACGGCGGTATGGCGCCCATGAATCTGCCATTCCCATGACCACCAAGTTCAGCATGATCGACAGTGACAATATTCGTATGAGCGAGCAGGATGGCGCCCGCTTGGCAGAATTTATCCTTTATCAGTTTGAACGCCACCACACCGATATTTTGATCACCCAGCCCTACTTACTCAATTGCGATAACCGCGAGTTGGTACCGCTGGATGAAGAGACCCGCGAACCGATTCTGGAAGAGATTCGCACGCTGCGCGAAACATCACCGCTGCTCAACAACGTTTGCACATAGACAAATAAACAGCCCGTGGTACAAACGGTCGTACACGACCCGCTGTTTCGCCTAGAATGAAGCCTTTTGACTGGCGCACGTTAAACACTCTGGCGGGGAGAAAGGCATGTTTCACGGCGGGCTACTGGTAGCGGTTTCGTTACTCTACATTGCCGTTCTATTCGGCATCGCTTGGTACGGTGACCGCCGTGCACGCACCCATGGCGCCACCCGTCGGCGCCCGATTATCTATAGCCTGGCGCTGGCTATTTACTGCACCTCCTGGACGTTTTACGGCGCGGTTGGCCAAGCCGCCACCGCGGGCTGGTCGTTTGCGAGCATCTTCGTCGGGCCGATTTTAACGTTCTTACTGTTCTGGCCGGTGTTGGCCAAAATGATCCGCGTCGCCAAGCATCAAAACGTTACCTCGATTGCCGACTTTATTGCCTCTCGTTACGGCAAGACCCAGTCGCTGGCCGCCTTTGCCAGCCTGGTCGCACTCGTCGGCACCCTGCCCTACATCGCGCTACAGTTAAAAGCGGTATCCACCACTTTTAGCGTACTCACCGATGCCACCGACGTGACCCATACGCCGCTATTTGGCGATACGGCCTTCTACGTGGCGATTGTGATGGCGATTTTCGCGATTCTATTTGGCACCCGCCACACCGATGCCACCGAACACCACGAAGGCTTAATCCACGCCGTGGCGTTCGAATCGCTGGTCAAGCTGCTGGCCTTCGTCGTACTCGGCGCCTTTGTCACCTGGGGCATGTTTGATGGCCTGGGTGAGCTGATGGGGCATGCCGAAAGCCAGCTCGAACTCCAGCGCCAGTTGGCCAACCAGGATTTTGGCCAGAGTTTCTGGGCACAAACGTTGCTGGCGATGCTGGCGATTCTGTGCCTGCCCCGCCAGTTCCATGTGGCGGTGGTGGAGAATATTCACCCTGACGACGCCACCAAAGCCCGCTGGCTGTTCCCGCTCTACCTGCTGGCGATTGCCTTTTTGTGGTGCCGCTTGCCGCCGCTGGTCTGCTGCTGTTTTCCGAAAGCGGCGTAGAGCCCGACACCTACGTGCTGGCGCTATCCATGGCCTCAGGCCATCAGTGGTTAACGCTACTTACCTTTATCGGCGGTTTCTCGGCGGCAACGGGCATGGTGATTGTTGCCGCCGTCGCGGTGTCGATCATGATTTCCAACGAAATCGTGATCCCGGCGCTATTCCGGCTACGCTGGTTTGATACCAAGGCGCGGGATTATGGTCGTTTGGTGCTGCGCGCACGGCGCTTAACCATCGTTGCCGTCCTGGCCATGGCCTACGGCTTCTACCAGTTGATTGCCGAATTCACCTCGCTGGCCTCGATTGGCATGCTCTCGTTCGCCGCCGCCGCCCAGTTCGCCCCGGCGCTGATTGGCGGGCTCTACTGGAAGCGCGGTAACCGGCTTGGGGTGATTGTCGGTATGAATGCGGGCTTCGCCATTTGGGCCTATAGCCTGTTGATGCCGGCGATGATCAACGCGGGCGTACTGCCCTCCGTTTGGCTTGACGGTGGCCCGCTGGGGCTTAACTGGCTATCGCCCACGACGCTGTTCGGCCTCAACTTGGGCGACAGCTTTACCCACGGGGTCATGCTCTCCCTCGGGGTTAACCTGTTCTGCTACATTTTTGTTTCCCAGGTCACTTCGCAGCGGGTAGTGGAGCGTATTCAGGCCTCGCTGTTCGTCGATAGCGTGGAGACACGTCAAACCTCGGTTAACCGCCCCTGAATGGGGCGACCACCGTTGGCGATTTAAAAGTCCTCTGTGAACGTTTTCTAGGCGCCGGCCAAGTAGACCGCGCCTTTGAAGACTACGCCCGTCGGGTGGGTAAACCGCTGGATGACGGCACCCGCGCCTCAATCGATATTATCCAGTTTACAGAGCGCTTTCTGGCCTCGGTGCTGGGCGCTTCATCGGCACGTATCGTGGTTAACTCGGCGCTTCAGGGGCGTGGCATCGGCATCTCGGATGTCATCTCGATTGTCGATGAGGCCTCACAGGTGCTTGAGTTCAACCGGGCGCTGCTCCAGGCCACCATTGAAAACATTAACCAGGGTATCAGCGTGGTCGACCAGAACCTGCGCCTGGTGGTGTGGAACCAGCGCTATCTGGAACTCTTCCGCTTCCCTGACCATTTGATTCGCGTCGGTGCGCCCATTGATCGCATTTTCCGCTACAACGCCCACAACGGCGAGTATGGCCCCGGTGACCCGGAAGAGCACGTGCAGCTACTGCTCGACAATATCCGCGAAGGCCAGCCCCACCGCTACGTGCGCTACCGCCAGGATGGCAGCGTGCTGGAGGTGCAGGGCAATCCCATGCCCGGCGGCGGCTTTGTGTATACCTATCAGGATATTACCCAGCAGAAGCGCATCGAAGAGGCGCTGATTCGCTCGGAAAACAATATCCGTATCTACACCGACAACGTGCCCGCGCTGATTGCCTACTTCGACAAAGAGTGCCGTTACCTATTTACCAACCGCGCCTACGAGCAGGCGTTCAATATTGACCGTAACGCCGTTATTGGCCGCCGCTTTGAAGACGTGCTGCCGATAAAACAGGCAGAGGAGCGCACCCCTGGGTGAACCGCGCGCTTAACGGTGAGCGAGTCAGCTTTGAAGTCTCGCTGCGGGTCAACGAGGCCATGCGCTATATGCTGGTCACTTACACGCCGCACTTTGGCGACAGCCAGGCAATCCTGGGCTTCTTTGCGCTCTATCAGGATATTACCGAACGCCGTCAGGCGGAGATTGCCCTTAAAGAGACCAACGAAACCCTTGAGGAGCGTGTACGCGAGCGCACCCAAGCGCTATCCGAAGCCAACGCGGCGCTGCGCCAGGAGAACCGGGTACGCGCCGAGGCGGAGCTTGCGCTGCGCCAGGCTAAGCAGCTAGCGGAAGATGCCAACGCCTCTAAGACACGCTTTTGGCCGCGGCCAGCCACGACTTGCTGCAGCCGCTTAACGCGGCACGGCTATTTACCTCTGCGCTGATGCAGAACGTGACCACCACCGACACCCAGCGCATCGTTGGCCATATCGACAACTCGCTGCAGGCCGCCGAGGAGCTGCTGAGCACCCTGCTGGATATCTCCAAGTTGGACGCAGGCGCCTTAACGCCGCGACGCAGTCACTTTGCCCTGGCCGACATCTTCCGCCCGCTACGCGCCGAGTTTGAGGTGATGGCGGACGATCGGGGACTGGATTTAGACGTCGTACCAACCCAGCTCTGGGTCGACTCAGATCCGCAAATGCTTCGCCGCATTGTGCAGAACTTCCTCTCCAACGCCATTCGCTATACCCAAGAGGGGCGCGTACTGCTGGGCTGTCGCCGCCAAAATGGCTGGCTCTCCATTGAAGTATGGGACAGCGGCCCCGGCATTCCTGAGTCCAAATTAACGGAGATTTTCCAGGAGTTCCGACGCTTGGATCAGGTTTCCCGCCATAAAGAGAGTGAGAAAGGGTTGGGCCTGGGGCTGTCAATTGCTGACCGTATGAGCCGGGTGCTGAATCACCCCATAAAAGTCCGCTCGACGGTCGGCAAAGGCGCGGTTTTCTCGGTTAGTGTGCCGATCGTTACCGCCAGTGAGGCGAGCAGTACCGAGCAGGAGCCGCAGGCGAGGCGAGGCAGCCATAAGCTGAGCGGTACGCGGATTGTGTGTATCGACAACGAGACGCTGATTCTGGAAGGCATGACCGCCATGCTGAGCGGCTGGGGCTGCGAAGTGTTTACCGCCACCAGTATCGGCGGGGCCAAATCGATCCTACGCAATATGGACGGCGACCCTGACGCTATTCTGGCGGACTACCACCTGGATAACGAAGTCACCGGGTTAATGGCGCTGGAAGCGCTCAGCGAGCGTTTTGAGGGGGGCGGTACCGGGGATTGTGATTACCGCTGACCGTACCGAGGCGGTGGCCGAAGAGATCAAGCGGGCGGGCTATCAGCTGCTACTCAAGCCGGTTAAACCCGCGGCGCTGAGGGCGCTACTGACGCGCACCCTGCAGGCCAATCGCGCGGCGCGTTAAGCGCGCCGCGGTTGTAAGCAGGCGATGCTTGCTGTTGGCTCCTGGCTTAGGAAACGACTTTCGGCGGCTCGACCTCAAGTTTCTGCGCCGCGATCACCGCTTGGGTACGCGAGTGCACGCCCAGCTTACGTAGAATCGCTGTTACGTGGGCCTTGATGGTCGCTTCAGAGACGCTCAGTTCGTAAGCAATCTGTTTATTCAACAGGCCTTCGGTGAGCATATTCAAGACGCGGAATTGCTGGGGCGTCAGCGAGGCAATCGCCTCGGCAAAGCGCGACTCCTCTTCGCTGGTCTCTTCCAGCACGTTGGCCAACGCCTCTGGCAACCACACTTCGCCCTCCAGGATTTCTCCTACGGCCTCAGCAATTAGTTGTAGCGACGATGATTTGGGGATAAAACCCGACGCGCCGTAGTCAATAGCACGACGCACCACGTAGGGCTCATCGCTGCCGGATACCACCGCCACGGGAATATCGGGCATTTGGCCACGTAATTGGATCAAGCCTGAGAAGCCGTGGGCTCCCGGCATATGAAGATCGAGCAGAATCAAGTCGGCATCAGGATGGCGATTCACCACATCAGTGGTGGCTTCCATGGTGTCCGCTTCGACAATCTCCGCCTGGGGGGCCAACTGGCGTAACGCTTGGGTCAGCGCTGCACGAAACAGCGGGTGATCGTCAGCGACGATAAACTTATGAGCTACTGCCATGGATATTCCTCCGGTTCCTCGAGCAGCGGGGTTGTCTGCCGCCGCGACGCTAGGCTCTTACGGTTGTGAAGCATGGTACCCCATGGGCTTCATCATGCCCAAGCATCACATGCACAATTTATAATAGATCGTTCATCCGAGTGAAACACGTATCTATAAACGCGTATCTATAAACACGACCGTGCCGACCTACTCAGGTCGGCACGGTTTACGAGATAAACAGGCCTGATTAGGCTAAACAGCCTATAGCAGTGTCGCCCTTACTGATTGGCGCGGTGCTCAATCAGTTCATCGACCACCGAGGGATCCGCCAGCGTACTGGTGTCACCCAAGCCATCACACTCGTTGGCAGCAATCTTGCGCAGAATACGGCGCATGATTTTTACCCGAGCGGGTTTTCGGCAAGCCTGGCGCCCACTGAATGACATCCGGCGACGCAATCGGGCCAATATCCTTGCGCACCCACTGGGTCAGCTCTTTTTTGAGCTCATCTGTCGGGTCGATACCGTCATTCAGGGTGACATAAATATAGATGCCTTGTCCCTTAATATCGTGTGGGAAGCCAACAACGGCTGCTTCCGCAACGGCACTATGGGCCACCAGAGAGGACTCAATCTCAGCGGTGCCCATGCGGTGACCCGAAACGTTCAGAACATCATCCACACGGCCAGTGATCCAGTAGTAACCATCCTCATCGCGACGACAGCCGTCACCGGTGAAGTACATACCGTCGTAGGTCGAGAAGTAGGTCTGGACAAAACGCTCGTGGTCACCCCAAATAGAGCGCGCCTGCCCCGGCCAGGCGTCGAGAATCACCAGATTGCCTTCAGTGGCGCCTTCCAGTTGTTTGCCTTCGTTATCGACCAGCGCGGGCTTCACACCGAAGAACGGCACCGTCGCAGAACCAGGCTTAAGCGGCGTGGCGCCCGGCAGTGGGGCAATCATGATGCCGCCGGTTTCGGTTTGCCACCAGGTATCCACAATCGGGCATTTCTCGTTGCCGATAACGCGGTAGAACCACTCCCAGGCCTCCGGATTAATCGGTTCGCCCACTGAGCCGAGCAAGCGCAGGCTATCGCGCTTGCTGGAGTCCATGACGTTTTCGCCATGAGCCATTAGGGCACGCACCGCAGTGGGCGCAGTGTAAAGAATATTAACGTTGTGCTTATCAACGATATCCCCCATCCGGCCATGGGTGGGATAGCTGGGCACGCCCTCAAACATTAGTGTGGTCGCGCCATTGGCCAAGGGGCCATAGACGATATAGCTGTGCCCGGTGACCCAGCCAACATCCGCGGTGCACCAGTAAATTTCACCCTCTTGATAGTCAAACACGTACTGGTGGGTCATGGCAGCATAGGTCAGATAGCCACCGGTGGTGTGCTTCAGACCTTTAGGCGCACCGGTAGAACCGGAGGTGTAGAGAATAAACAGCGGGTCTTCGGCGCCCATGGCTTCCGGTTCACACTCGCTGGACTGCTTGTCGACCAGCTCGTCAAACCAGATATCGCGGCCCTCTTTCCAGTCGATCTCACCGCCGGTGCGCTTCACCACCAAGACGTTTTTGCACACGTCAGTACCTTCGCGGGTCAGCGCGGCATCCACGTTCTCCTTCAGCGGCACGTGCTTGCCACCGCGCACCGACTCATCGGCGGTAATCACCAGCTTGGAGTCGGCGCCGATAACACGCTGGGCAACGGCGTCCGGCGAGAAGCCACCAAAGACAACCGAGTGAACGGCCCCGATACGCGAGCAGGCCAGCATCGCCATGGCGGCTTCTGGAATCATTGGCATATACAGCGTGACGGTATCGCCTTTACCGATACCCAGCTCTTTCAGCGCATTGGCCAGCTGATTCGTGCGTGCATAGAGTTCACGATAGGTAATATGTTTGGAGTCATCGGGATTGTCGCCTTCCCAAATGATCGCCGTCTGATCACCACGCTTTTCAAGATGGCGGTCAAGGCAATTGGCACTCACATTCAGTAGGCCATCTTCAAACCAACGAATATCGACATTGTCACGCGCAAAGGAGGTATTTTTGATTTTAGTGGGCGCTTTAATCCAGTCCAGACGCTTGGCCTGCTCGGCCCAGAAGCCTTCCGGGTCGTCCATCGACTGCTGATACATGGCCTCATATTTGGCTTTATCGGCCCAGGCATTGGCGGCGAAATCATCGCGCACCGGATAGACGTTCTGTTGATCGCTCATAAAATTGCCTCTGTCCGTGAAAATGCATTCTCTAAGAAACTGTAGTCGATACGACTATTTATGGGGCCTAATTGGCCATTATCGTAAGTATCGACTGCCATTAATGTTCCCCTAGCATAAACCTCCTCGCGCAGGCTTCCCTTTAGACATTGGTATTATCATTTTTTATATAAAAAACAAAGATTTATAAACAAATTACGAGACAGCTTCCGGCCTGTAGACCAAGGTCTTAGCGCAGTGTCGACAGCGGTAGCGACGCCCATTTACCACTAAAGCATGACGCCTCGGGGTAAATTGATGAAAGCGGCAATCGCACTGGTAACGATAAGGTGCGGACTGCGCCTGCTTAATATCAAATCGATGGGTAACACTGGGCACTAAACCAAACAGGTCGCGCATGACCGTTTTCCACTCGCGGCCGTGGGGTTTCAGACGTGGGCCATTGTCCAAATGAAATACCAGCCAGTGCGCCATTTCATGGGGAATCACCTCATCAAAAAACGCCGGGCGGTTTTCATTCAGCAGTACCGGATTAAAACGTAAACCGCCGTGCCCAGGTGCGCCTGCCCGGCTGACGCGCCGCGCAGGTTAAACCACACTTTTGGCGCAGGCAGGGACGGGCACACTTCACAGCAGCGCTGCCATGCCTGCTCAACGCGAACCCGCGCGGCCTGGTGCAGCGCCGTTTCCGACATGGCTGCCAATTCAGCGGCAGGCCAAGGGGGCAGTGGTAATGTCTTCATTAGTGATAAACTAGCCGTTAAAGATAACCATTGATGAATGTTTGTATTAACGAGGCTTTACTCATGGCAGAGCGCAGCGATACGCCTGAAACGAACACGCCCCGCAGCCACTGCTCGAGGATGAGCAGTTGGATAGATTGGACGACTTCCTCGATTCAGATCAAGTGGATGAAGACGCCCTGGATCTGATCTCCGCCCATGGTTTTTTAGTGGCCCTTGCGGTAGCCCCCAGCGAAGTGCCCACCACCCAGTGGCTGGCGGAGCTATTCCAGGGTGAGCCGCGCTACACCGACGATGCCGAGCGCGATGAGATTACCACCCTGCTCACGCTACTGCGCGACAATGCGGTGGCGGTACTCGAGCAAGGCGGCTTACCGGAACTCCCCTTTGAACTCACTCTGGGCGGTGAACCTGCCGAAGAGACGCCGATTGGCGATTGGTGTGCGGGCTTTATGGAGGGCGTCTTCAGCGACGAGAGCGCCTGGTTCCAGGACGATGAAGAGGCCGCCGCCACTCTACTGCTGCCGTTTATGCTGCTCTCTGGACTGTTCGACGATGAGCCGGACATGGCCGAGCTGGCCAAGGATCAAGCGCGCCAGGAGTCACTGGTAGTACAGTTGCCGGAACTGGTGTTAGATCTTTACCTGCACTACCGCGTGCCCCAGGAAACGCCCAAACCCAAACCGCGCAAAAAAACGCCTGCAAAAGGCAAAAAGCGCTAGCTGCTTCGATAGAAACGTAGGTAAGCACGTAGGCATACGACGCTATTTAAGCCGCATTATCAGCGCGTCAAGCACACCATAGAGCCACTCCCGGACGCGCTGCCCCCAAGGCCGGGCCGCCCATGCCTCGGCATCAACCTCCTGGCTGGCGGCAAAGTTACGCTCAAACAGTTCGCGTACATCGGCCGCGAGCTTCGGATCCTTCGCCTCTTGGTTGGCTTCTAGGTTCCAGTGCAAATTCCAGTGATCGAAGTTACACGAACCAATACTCACCCACTCATCGGCGAGCACAAATTTGGCATGGATAAAGGTCGGCTGAAACTCAAAATGCGCACTCCAGCCTTGAGCATGGTGTGATAAAAGCGCTGACCTGCAAAGCGAACGCTGGGATGGTCATGCTTTGCCCCGGTAGCAATAAACGCACGTCAATCCCGCGGCGAGCCGCCCGAACCAGGCGCCGACGCAGCGCAAAAGTGGGCACGAAATAGGGCGTACACAGCCAGAGCCGTTCATTTACCTGGCTGACACGATGATGCAGCGAGTGGCGAATTGCTTGATAGCGGTAGCCCCGTGCTGACATTGCCCGCCCAGGCACGCCATTGGGCAGCGCCTGTGGCTTACGGGGCTGGGGAGAGTCGCCGGGCGTCTATCGCCCTTCTCCGCGCGGGTCAGACGCGAATGCCAGAGGCGCCGAAACAGCAGCTCCCAATCGGCCACCACCGGCCCTTCAATACGCAGCGCAATTTCGTACCAGGCGTTGAGAAACTCATCCACCGCGCCAAAGCCGCCGGTAAACGCAAGCTCACCATCGATAACCACTATTTTGCGGTGATCACGGCTTAAGTTACGCGCTAAAGAGTGAAAGCCAATGGGATTAAAAAAGCGCAATTGCACACCACCGTGCAGCAGCTTTAGACGATCAGCGCTGGAGAGTCCCATCGCGCCATAGCCATCCAGCAGCAAGCAGACGTGTACCCCTCGCTGGGCAGCCTCCATCAGCACATCGCTGACTTGATCCGCCAACTCCCCTGACTCCATCAGGTAGAGTTCTACCAGCACATAGTGGCGCGCGACCCTGACGGCCTCAAACATGGCTGGCAGAAAGCGCGCAGCCTCTGGCAGCAGCGTAAATTGATTACCTTCTCGCCACACGTGCCGCATAGGTGCTCCTGGGTTGATGGCTGCCAACACGCTAGCGTGCTAATGAGCGATGCACGTACAAATCGTAGCGGCTGGTTTTACCCTCGAGGGTGTGCTGAGGCGCGGGGCCTGCAATAGGTGGGGCCTTACGGGGCGTTTAACCACTACCCGGTGAGTAGCCACATCCAGTGCGGCTTCAAGTAACCGTGGGGCATCGTTATCGTCACCAGCCAACTCCCGGAACAAGCGCATCTCTTTTTTTACCAGCGCCGATTTCTCACGATGGGGAAACATCGGATCCAGGTGTATCACCTGGGGCATAAAGTCCGCACTGGCGACAAGCGCCTCCAGAGCTTGAGCGGCATCGCCGTGACGCAGCGTCATCCGGGCAGCAATATCCGCCGTCTCGCTATGTTTCGAAGCGCGCTTCAGCCCATACTCCAATAGCGCCGCAATCGCCGCGACTCGCTCAATTAACAATACCTGAGCACCTAGACTCGCCAACACAAAGGCATCGCGCCCCAGCCCGGCGGTGGCATCAACAATGCTCGGTGTTACGCCCTTGGTGAGACCACACGCCTTGGCGACCAGCTGGCCTCGTCCACCGCCAAAGCGGCGCCGATGGGCCGCTTTGCCCGCCACAAAATCAACCCTGAGCGGCTTGCCGTAGCGTTTTCATCACCGACCAGCGCCACCCCTTCTTCGTCCTGAACCAAGCGCAGGCCGTCAGGCAGCACGATGCTCTCAACATCGCTCTCAACGTTGTTCGCCACAAGGCTCATGCGGGCTTTTTCCAGGCCACGTCGTTGCGCAGATAAACCGGCTGAACCAGGTGCGCGGCCTGCCCCAAGCCAGCGGCAAAATCACGCGCCGCCAGCCACGCCATCTCTTCGGCGCGGGGCTCTAAATCATATAAATGCTGGGGCATGCTGAGCTGCACATCGACAGTAAATTGCTCCCACAGCGAAAAACCACTGCCCACGCCCACCCAGTCGGTTTCGTCACCCGGCAGCCTCAGCCTCTCCGGGGCGAGCACCGCCTCGGCACTCATCGGCGTGATGGTATCGTTAAGACAGTGCCAGGTGGCGGCATACACCTCACCCATGCGGGCGTCTAAGGCAGTCACTACGTGGCGTAGGTGATAGCGGCGATGGGCCTGAAGGGCCAGCGCCTCCAAAGTAGACACCCCAGCAGAGGGCAGTCCAGGCCAAACGCCAACCCCTGAGCAGCCCCCGCGGCTATTCGCAGCCCGGTAAACGAACCCGGCCCGCGGCCAAAAGCAACGGCATCAAGCTGGGAAGGCATTACCTGTGCGTCGGCAAGCACTTCATCCACCATCGGCAGCAGCCGACGGGTATGGGCACGGGGCGTCATCTCAAAGCGCGCCAGACACTCAGTGCCCGAGTCGCCTTGGCGCAGTAGCGCTGCAGAGCAGGCGCTGGAAGAGGCGTCAAGGGCAAGCAGATGTAACGGCATAACAAATGGCCACTCGAAAGAAAAGTTGCAGCATTATACCTTCGCCACACTAATACGACGATGGCCCGCATTCAGCGGGCCATCGAAACAGGTAAAACGCTATGTATCAGCTAAAGGCGCTTATCAGCTCAGGGCTTCTTTTACCTGACGGGTAATATCCGTCACGCTGCCCACGCCTTCAATACGGTGGTACTGGGGCGCGTTCTGAGGATCCTGCTTGGCCCACTGCTGGTAGTAATCGACCAGCGGCGCCGTTTGATCGTGGTAAACCGACAGCCGATTGCGCACCGTGGACTCTTGATCATCTTCACGCTGTATCAGCGTTTCACCGGTCACATCATCTTTGCCCGGCTCTTTGGGTGGATTGTGATCAACATGATAGACCCGGCCAGAGGCCTGGTGAACCCGGCGACCCGCCAAACGGCTAACAATCTCTTCATCGGGTACGGCAATTTCCACCACGTGATCCAGCTTAACGCCACCCTCTTTCATGGCGTCGGCCTGGGGAATCGTGCGTGGAAACCATCGAACAGAAAGCCATTTTCGCAGTCAGGCTGGCTGATGCGCTCTTTGACCAGGTCAATGATGATATCGTCAGAGACCAGGCCACCGCTGTTCATGATCTCTTTTACTTTCAGGCCCAGCTCAGTGCCATCTTTAATGGCCGTGCGCAGCATATCCCCGGTGGAAATCTGAGGAATCTTGAATTGCTCGCAAATAAACTGAGCTTGAGTCCCCTTCCCCGCGCCGGGGGCACCCAACAGGATTAAACGCATGGCACTGCTCCTTGAAGTTCTTGGTATGAAAAAGCGTATAAAAAATGAGTTTGAAAATTCTGTTAACTGACAATAACCGCGCCTCTCAAGCGACACAACTCCCCAAAAGCCTGAGAGACCCGCTTTTATTTCAATTTTTTAAATTAAAACAGCCAAATGCCCTAAATCTACCACTTTGGTCGCCCTGCGAGATTTAGCAAGCCTTTAAGTTGAGGTAAACACAAGCGGCGCCCCGAGGGGCGCCGCTAGAAAGCTTTATCGCTAACAGTTACAGCAGTAAGCGACGAATATCGGTCAGTACATCGGCCAGGAAGGCGGTAAAGCGTGCCGCATCGGCGCCATTGATCGCGCGGTGATCGTAGGAGAGCGACAGCGGCATCATCAGGCGCGGCTGGAAGGCGCTGCCATCCCATACCGGCTTCATCTGCGCTTTCGAGACACCCAGAATAGCCACTTCCGGCGCATTGACGATCGGAGTAAACGCCGTGCCACCAATCGAACCGAGGCTCGAAATGGTGAAGCAGCCGCCGGTCATCTCGTCGCGCTTGAGCTTTTTGGTCTGAGCTTTCTTGCCTAGCTCCGCCATCTCCTTAGCGATCTCGATCAAGGATTTCTTGTCGGCGTTACGCACTACCGGCACCATCAGACCGTCAGGCGTATCCACGGCAATACCGATATGGACGTAGTTCTTCCATACCAGGGTTTCACCGTCACCCTTCAGGCTGACGTTGAACTGCGGGAATTTACGCAGCGCAAAGGCACAGGCCTTAACCATAAACGGCAGCGGCGTCAGCTTGGCACCCTGGGCTTCCGCTTCGGCCTTCATCGCCTTGCGGAAAGCTTCCAGCTCGGTGATGTCCGCTTCGTCGAACTGGGTGACGTGGGGCACATTGAGCCAGCTGCGATGCAGGTTGGTCGCGCCCATCTTGAGCAGGCGCCCCATCGGCTTCTCTTCCACTTCACCAAACTGGCTGAAGTCGACTTCCGGAATGGGCGGAATACCCGCACCGCCGGTAGCCGCGGCTGCCGCGCCTGGCTGAGCTTTACCCTGATTGGCAATCGCCTGCTTCACATAGGACTGTACGTCCTCTTTGAGCACGCGATCTTTCGGGCCGCTGGGCTTAACGAGCCCCAAATCAACGCCCAGCTCACGGGCCAGCATGCGCACCGCAGGGCCTGCGTGCACCAGCTTGCCATCCCGGGGCTTATGGGCGGCCATCTGCGCTTCCGGGCTGGGGGTGCCCGCCGGGGATTCAGACGGTTTAGCGCTGCCCTTACTGTCACTGCTCTGCGAGGCTTTTGCTGGTGCCGCTTTTTGGGCGCCGCTTTTTAGCACCCGCGACTTCCATATAGCCAATCACATCGCCTTCAGAGACGGTGTCGCCCTCTTTAACGGTCAGCTCAAGGAGCTTGCCCTTATAGGGGCTGGGCACGTCCATAGAGGCTTTATCAGACTCCAGGGTGATCAGCGGATCTTCTTCGTTGATCTCGTCTCCCGCGGCTACGCCGATCTCGATAATCGGCACATCAGAGGAACCCGAAAGATCCGGCACACGAATCTCTTTGCGCTCCGGTTCACCGCTGGCGGTCTCTTCCTGATCGTCTTCGCCTACCGACTCTTCGGGCTCGCTGCTGGCTTGGCTAGACGACTGCTCAGAAGAAGCGCTCTCTTGCGGTGCATCTTCACTATCGTCGCCGCCTTCGCCTGCGATCTCCATCTTACCGATCACATCGCCTTCCGAGACGGTGTCGCCCTCTTTCACGGTAAAGCTGACGATCTTGCCGCTATGGGGCTGGGCACGTCCATGGAGGCTTTGTCAGACTCCAGGGTGATCAGGGTGTCTTCGGCCTCGACCTCATCGCCTTCGCTGACCGCGACTTCGATAATTTCGACGCTGTCCGAGCCGCCGAGATCGGGCACTTTGATATCCACCGTCTGCTTACCGCCGGCGGCCTTTTTAGCCGCGGGCTTCTGCTCTTGAGACGGCTCTTTCGGCTTATCCTGTTTCGCTGGGGCCTCTTCAGCCTGGCTGTCCGACGAGCTCTCTTGCTTCTCGTCGCCGCCACCCTCGACTTCCAGCTCAACGATGTCGTCCCCTTCAGAGACGCTATCGCCTTCTTTAACCAGCACTTTGAGCACCTTGCCGCCTTTCGGGGCCGGTACGTCCATGCTGGCCTTGTCGGATTCCAGCGTGATTAGGGTGTCTTCCGCTTCAATGACGTCGCCTTCTGACACCGCAATCTCGATGATTTCGACATCGGTATCGCCGCCGATATCGGGAACTTTGATGATTTCGCTACTCAAGGTCGCGCTCCTTCCAAATCGGATCGAGCCGGTGGGCAAGCGCCCACCGGTCAGCGGGTTAGCTAGTCAGCGGGTTAGGCTTATTGGCATCAATGCCGTACTTCTTAAGCGCTTCACCAACCTGCTTGCGATCAATCTCGCCACGTTCAGCCAGCGCACGCAGCGCCGCCACGGTCACGAAGTAGCGGTCTACTTCGAAGAAGTAGCGCAGCTTCTCACGGGTGTCTGAACGGCCAAAGCCATCGGTACCCAGTACAGTGTAGTCACCCGGTACCCAGGCGCGCACTTGATCGGCGTATAGCTTCATGTAGTCGGTCGATGCGATCACCGGGCCATCGCGCCCTTCCAGGCACTTAGTGACGTGAGGCTTGGCGGCCTCGGCGTCCGGGTTAAGGAAGGCTTCACGATCCAGCAGCAGCGCTTCACGACGCAGCTCGTTAAAGCTGGTCACGCTCCAGATATCGGCGCCGATGCCCCAATCGTTCTCGAGCAGTTCCGCGGCCGCTTCCACTTCGCGCAGAATGGTGCCGGAACCGAGCAGTTGAACGCGGCCCTTGTCGCCCTTGGTTTCGCGCAGCAGGTACATGCCTTTGACGATATCGTCGGCGGGCACGTTTTCCAGCGCAGGGTGCTCGTAGTTCTCGTTCATCACCGTCAGGTAGTAGAAGCAGTTCTCCTTGTCGGTGAACATGCGCTTCAGGCCATCCTGCAGAATCACGGCAACTTCATGGGCGTAGGTCGGGTCGTAGCTGCGGCAGTTGGGGATGGTGGAGGCCTGAATCAGGCTGTGACCATCCTGGTGCTGCAGGCCTTCGCCGTTAAGCGTGGTGCGCCCTGCGGTGCCGCCGACCATAAAGCCACGGGCTTGCAGATCACCCGCCGCCCAGGCCAGATCGCCAATGCGCTGGAAGCCGAACATCGAGTAGTAGATGTAGAACGGCAGCAGCGTGACGTTGTTGTTGCTGTAGGAGGTCGCCGCGGCGATCCAGGCCGACATGGCGCCCGCTTCGGTAATGCCCTCTTCGAGGATCTGACCTTTCTGATCCTCGCGGTAGAACATGATCTGGCCTTTATCCACCGGCTCGTACTTCTGGCCTTCCGAGGTGTAGATCCCCAACTGACGGAACATGCCTTCCATACCGAAGGTACGCGCCTCGTCAGGAATAATCGGCACCACCTTCTTGCCCAGCGTCTTATCTTTCACCAGGCCATTGAGCACGCGCACAAACGCCATGGTGGTGGAGACTTCACGCCCTTTCGAGCCACCCATTTGCGAGGCAAGGTTTTGTCTTCGAGGCTGGGGATCTCCAAGGCCTCGAAGTCGCTCTGGCGGCTGGGCAGATAGCCACCCAGACGCTCACGCTGCAGGTGCATGTACTTGAGCTCGGGAGAGTCCTCTTCCGGCTTGTAGTAGGGCACGTCTTTGAGCTGTTCGTCGGTCAGCGGAATGCCGAAGCGATCACGGAAGGTCTTGAGCGCTTCGTACTCCATGCTCTTGACCTGGTGCGCTTCGTTGGCCGCTTCGCCATCGCCACTGCCCATGCCGTAACCTTTAACGGTATGCGCCAGAATCACCGTGGGCTTGCCGTTGGAGGTGTTCACCGCTTCGTTGTACGCCGCGTAAACCTTGAACGGGTCGTGGCCACCGCGGTTGAGCTTCCAGATATCTTCGTCGGAGAGGTCGTTGACCATCGCCTCGGTTTCTGGATATTTGCCAAAGAAGTGCTCACGGGTGTAAGCGCCGCCGTTGGCTTTGTAGTTCTGGTACTCGCCGTCGACCGCTTCGTCCATGCGTTTCTGAAGGATGCCTTTCTTATCCTTCTCGAACAGCGGATCCCAGTGACGGCCCCAAACGACCTTGATCACGTTCCAGCCAGCGCCACGGAAGACGCCTTCGAACTCGTCCATGACGCGGGAGTTGCCGCGTACCGGGCCGTCCAGGCGCTGGAGGTTGCAGTTGATGACGAAAATCAGGTTGTCGAGGTTTTCGCGACCGGCCAGGGAAATGGCCCCCAGGGATTCCGGCTCGTCACACTCGCCGTCGCCCATGAAGCACCAGATCTTGCGGTCGTACATATCCTTCAGCTCACGGTGATGCAGGTACTTCATCACATGGGCTTGATAGATCGCTTGAATGGGGCCAAGACCCATGGAGACCGTGGGGAACTGCCAGTAGTCAGGCATCAGCCACGGGTGCGGGTAGGACGAGAGGCCATCGCCATCGACTTCCTGGCGGAACTTGTCCATCTGCTCTTCAGATAGACGGCCTTCCAAATAGGAACGCGCGTAGATACCCGGCGCCACGTGCCCTTGGATATAGATCAGGTCACCGGCAAAATCGCCCTGAGGGGCGCGGAAGAAGTGGTTAAAGCCCACGTCATACAGGGTTGCCGAGGACATAAAGCTGGCAATGTGGCCGCAGGCCCGGCTTGGCGCGGTTGTTACGAATGACCTGGGCAATGGCGTTGTAACGGATCAGAGAACGAATACGACGCTCCATGAACAGGTCGCCAGGCATCGGGGCTTCGCGGTGAACCGGGATCGTATTACGGTGCGGGGTTGTCACCGAGAAGGGCACCTTCATGCCGTCCCGGCGCAGGCGATCCGCCAGGCGGGTCATCAGGTAGCGGGCACGATCTTCGCCCTCACGATCCAATACCGATTCCAGGGAATCAATCCATTCCGTGGTTTCGATCGGATCGAGATCTTCTCTTGTCTCCAGACTCATAGAGGTCTCTCCGAATGACGATAAATGACAAAAATCCCCGCTACCCTGAAGGGCCTGGGGTGGCGGAGTGAAAATTCACCACGCGCCAATATTCAGCCGGTGATCAAACACCGGATAGGGGTTTTAGCTCTACATTCAACAAGCTACGTACTTATTTGGGTACTTATTGATGTAGTAAAGCTACATGATGCTGTTAAGCGTTAGCCTTTTGTATAGGTGAAGATACCTCAAAGTCGCCACGCTGCCAATTCCGTCACGGTGGAAAAGCCTATCGAAAACAAACTATTGCAGTGCAACATAAGCGATATATAGAGCACTCCAGGCGGCTATCTGCAGGACGCCAAATGTAATTAAACTACCGTTTTATTATGTTGGAAGTGAAACACTTAACTAGTGAAATGCTCACTCGTCCTCCTTGCGTGCAATGCGCGACTCAGCTGCTGGTGAAAATACGCCCAATCAAATGCCGGGCCAGGGTCTGTTTTACGCAGCGGCGCCACCCGGGCATGACTGGTGATACGCTCGCTATTGATCTCGGGGTAGCGCGCCATTAACCACACTGTCGCCTCTACCAGCGCGCTATACTGAGCTTTGCGGTAAGGGGTAACGTCATCTCCCTCGAGCTCAATACCCACCGAGAAATCGTTGAGCGCTGTTCGCCACCCTGCTTGATCCGCGTCCCACCAGCATGAGCGACCGGCATGCCACGCACGATGATCTGTATCAACAAACTGCACACATTCGCCATCACGCCGAATGAGCAGATGAGCAGAGACTCTTAAGTGCGCTATTTCCGTAAAAAAGGGGTGCTCATCAACCGGTAGCCGATTGGTAAATAGCGCCTCAATAGCGTCGCCGCTAAACTGACCGGGAGGCAGACTAATGGCGTGAATGAGCAGTAGCGAGACCTCCTTACCGAGCCGGGCGTCGCAGTTGGGTGAAACGACTTGCCGGGCGCTACTCCACCAACCGCTAAAGGGTTGTTTGTCTTCCATACGCATGGTCTCCTCTACGGTAATGCGTTCTTCCACGGCTCTCTTTCATTATAATGGCCGCCCACAATCGATGACGTTCAGAGAATCACTGCCATGCATTATCAATCCGCTCTTGCTGAAGAAATCCGCGCCAGCGCCGCTCGCCTGTTGGCTGAGGACGTTGGCCCGGGTGATATTACCGCGCAATTGATCCCTGAACACCAGTGGGCCAGCGCCGACGTGATTAGCCGCGATGCCGCCATACTGTGCGGAGCCCCTTGGGTGGATGAGCTGTTTCGCCGCCTGGATAGTCGGGTAAGCCTGACCTGGCACGCCGCCGACGGCGATAAAATTGAAGCAGGTCAGTGTTTCTTAACCCTGGAAGGCCCTGCCCGCGTCCTGCTGACCGGCGAGCGGGCAGCACTTAACGTGTTGCAAACGCTGTCGGCCACTGCCACGGCCACCCGCGCCTATGTCGACCTGATCGAAGGCACCGGCGTCCGCCTGCTGGATACCCGCAAAACGTTACCCGGTATGCGCTTGGCGCAAAAGTATGCGGTCACCTGTGGAGGCGGTCACAACCACCGCATTGGCCTGTGGGACGCGTTCTTGATCAAAGAGAACCACATTGCTGCCTGTGGGGGCATTCAAGCGGCGGTGGCCCAGGCACGCAAAGCTAGCCAGCGACTTGCCTGTGGAAGTCGAGGTAGAAACCTTTGAAGAGCTGGATCAGGCGCTGGCAGCGGGGGCTGATATTGTCATGCTCGACAACTTTGCCATTGAAGACCTCCACGTAGCCGTTGAAATTAACGGTGGCCGCGCCACCCTGGAAGCTTCAGGCAATGTGGACGCCACCACCCTGCGGGCAATCGCCGATACCGGCGTTGACTGTATTTCCAGCGGCACTTTGACCAAGGACATCGCCTCGATCGATCTTTCCATGCGGATTACCCGCAGCTATAGCGTGTAACTCTGCTTACGTCTCGACGGCGTTAAGCCGCTTGGTGAGCTTATAACGCAACAGCCGCTCTCCACTTCGCTCGACCCACTGCTCGCCGTGGTTCTCCCAGCCACGGCGCAGTAAGCGCTCATAAAGTACTAAACTAGCCTCTATCTCAACTTGCCCCTTGCCCTCCTCAATAAGCAACCGTTCGGCATGTACCAATAGCGTGGTGCCGATACCGCGGCCAGCCAATGAGGGCCATACGTAGAGGGTTTCAACCCGCCCGGCAACTAAATCCAGCTCAAGAAACCCCACGCAGCGACCATCGCAGGTTGCCACCAAGGTGGTGTAGAGCGCCTGCCTAACTCCCCACGCGCTGCCCTCTCGGGGCAGCGCCTGTGCCTAGGCCTTGCGCTCCGAGAGCGTATAATGTGGCCGCACCCTGCATCACAGCGTGGTAAAACACTTCCGCCTGGTCAGCAGCATCCCGGGCCAGCGCCGCACGATACATTATCCGCGTACCGGTTGGCGCTTGCGGCTCCTCGGTATTCGTCATGCGTCACCTCTGAGCTGTTCAGCTAACATTCAATCAAGACTCCTTCGATCATGCCCACTGGGTCACACCCATTTGGTCACGCTTAAGGCATTGGCCTGCTTTATACTACTTGGATCAATTATACGCGAATCAACCCTAGCAAAAGGCAGTGTGATGGACGACGCCCCTAACAGCGAGCACTTTACGCTGACGCCCATTGGTCATGTGGTTAGCGACTACCCCGATAAATTCGGCATCCCGCGCCAGCCGGGCTCGCTCCGGCGGCCAATGCCCAGCTTGTACTCACGGCGCCTTACAACGACCCACTCGCCGTGCGCGGTTTGGAAGACTTCAGCCACCTGTGGCTGAGCTTTATTTTCATCAAAGCCCCGAGCGCTGGTCGCCGCTGGTAAGGCCACCGCGCCTGGGGGGCAATAAAAAGGTGGGGGTTTTTGCCAGCCGCAGCACCCACCGCCCCAACCGCTTGGGGCTCTCGCTGGTGAGATTAATCGCTATCGACACTCAGCATGGCGTCACTCTGCTTCTCCAGGGCTGCGATTTAGTCAGTGGCACCCCGGTGGTCGATATCAAGCCTTATCTGCCTTGGGCCGAATCTCATCCCAACGCACAGGCCGGTTTTTGCCCCTGCTGCGCCATCGCTCATGGATGTCACCTTTCATCCCACAGCGCTGGACATGCTCGCTCAGCGCCAGGACAGTGCCACACTGCGGGCATTAATTGAACAGGTGCTAAGCCAAGACCCTAGGCCCGCCTACAAGCAAAAGGATCAGGGGTCTGAGCGGCTTTACGGTGTGCGACTGCGCGATGTGGACGTTAAGTTTTGCCCCCGCCAAAACGGCGAAGCCACCACCTTAGAGGTGATGGCTATCGAACCTTACGCCAATTCTAACTCAAGCGCGACGATTTACGCGGGGAAGGTAATGCCCAAACGGCGGCCAACTTCCTCATACGCTTCAATCACACCACCCAACCCCTGGCGGAAGCGGTCTTTATCCAGCTTCTCACGGGTGTTGGCATCCCAGAGGCGGCAACCATCCGGAGAGAACTCATCCCCCAGCACCACCTCGCCTTTGAAGACACCAAACTCCAGCTTGTAATCCACCAGCAGCATATCGCCTTCAGCAAACAGCGCTTTGAGGATATGGTTAACCTTAAAGGTGAGCACCTTCATTTTGGCTAACTGCTCAGGCGTGGCCCAGCCGAAGGTTTCCGCCAGCGACTCATTGATCATCGGGTCGCCCTTCTCATCGTTCTTTAAGAACAGTTCAAAGGTCGGTGGCGTCAGGGCGATACCCTCTTCGACACCCAGCCGCTTCACCAAGCCACCCGCGGCGATATTGCGGACTACGCACTCCACCGGGATCATCTGCATCTTTTGACCAGACTCTCCGTATTGGAGAGCTGCTTTACAAAGTGGGTAGGAATACCCGCTTCCTGCAGCCGCTCCATAATGAAGGCGTTAAAGATGTTATTGACCATTCCCTTGCGGGCCAGCGACTCCACTTTTTTACCGTCGAAGGCGCTGGTGTCATCACGAAAATTGAGCACCAACAAATCCGGATCGTCGGTGGTATATACAGATTTCGCCTTACCGGCGTAGAGTTCTTGGCGCTTTTCCATGGGGGGCTCCGTAAGGGATTGAGGGATCAACAAATTAACGTAAATAGCCGGAGACACGCTCAAGCAGCTCGCGCTGATCATCGGCGCTGAATGTCCGTTCGCTGGCATTAATGGCACGCAGAATCGTCTGGTCGCCATTAGGCTGCAGAGCAAGACGAATTTGCTGTGACATTTTGCGCACATCCGGGCTGAAGACGATTTGCAGCGGGTTACGGTTGCGCTCGGTTTCAGTCATATATTCAACCATGAACTCATGACTGGCGGGATCGGCGGCTAGTAAATCACGCTGACCTTCCTGAGCAAAATCCAGTTCAAGATAGTGATTCAACTCGGCCCATACCCGATCGATCGGCTGCGGAATCACCACTTCCCACTCGTCGTTCTGCTGACGGATTTGCAATGTCTGCTCATCGGTAAGGCGCTGAGCCGTCCAGGAAGAGGAGACACTGGCAGATGCACTGCGTGCACTGAGATGGCTCTCTAATGCATCCAGACAGCTAGCCATGATCTGGCCGCCGCGTTCACAGCGAACCTCGCTACTCCCTGCGCGCAGCGCGCTTTGTAGTCGTATTTCCGCCTGGGACGTCACAATAACCCCCTGGGAAGCGCTGCTCTGTTGTACTTCCAACTGACGGGTGCGTACAAACTCTTCCAGCTGCGGCCAAACCGTACCGGTATCGGCGGCCACCACTAGCCAGGTTTGATCGCCCACTTCACGACGCTCGACGTACTCAGGCTCCAAGCCACTACCGATTGCCAGTGACTGCGGAGGGCGGATTTCTGCCGCTTCGTCAAGCCGTGCCCCCTGGGTGGCGGCCGAGGAACCGGCAGCGCATCGCGGTAGCGTTGGGTATTGCGGGTCTCTGGTAGCACCAGGGGCGGCGCCGGAGCAGCCTCGGTGTAGTCCAGGTTACGGTCGTGGTAAAAACCATCCCGCGCACAACCAGAGAGCGCGACAGCCGCTGCAAGTGCCAGCGGAACCCATTTAAGCGCACGTATTTCAAGCACAGAGCTCATCAAGCCACCTTATGTCAACAAATCAGGTACCCAGCTCAGCGGAAGGTGAGCTGGGTAGCAAAGGTATTGCGTCGGGTTACTCCTCTACGACGCCCGCCAGCTGCAGCGCTTCGCTCACTGTGGCGTGGTACTTTTCCGACAGCCAGGTTAGCGGTAAGCGAATACCCGCATCCGCATAACCCATACGATTCAGCGCCCACTTCACAGGGATAGGGTTCGACTCTATACCCAGATTGGTGTGTAGCGGCATCAAACGCGTATTAATCTGATGCGCCTTATCGGCATCACCGGCGACAGCTGCCGCGCAAAGCTCATGCATCGCTCTGGGGGCAACATTGGCGGTAACGGAGATATCGCCATGGCCACCCATCAACATAAAGTCGCAGGCGGTGGCATCGTCACCAGAGTAGAGCATAAAGCCACTGCCCTTTAGGCGAGTGATTAGATCTTCCGCACGCTCCAGGTTCCCCGTGGCATCTTTTAAACCGATAATATTATCGACTTCGGCCAGACGCAGCACGGTCTCGTTGTAGATATCCGAGCAGGTACGGCCAGGCACATTATAAAGAATAACCGGCAGGTCGCTGGCCTCGGCGGTGGCCTTGAAGTGCTGAAACAGGCCTTCCTGAGTAGGCTTGTTGTAGTAGGGCGCCACTGTGAGACAGTAATCAGCACCGACCTCTTTCGCGTAGCGGGTCAATTCCACCGCTTCAGTGGTGTTGTTCGAGCCGGTACCGGCAATGACGGGGATACGACCATTGACCTCTTCTACCACGCTGCGAATGACGTCAAAGTGCTCCGCGAAGGACATGGTTGTCGGTTCGCCCGTGGTACCCGCCGCCACAATGGCATCGGTGCCATTTTCGAGATGGAAGTTCACCAGGCGACGGAGCGCCTCCCAGTCGATGTCGCCATTGACCTTCATAGGCGTCGCCAGGGCGACAATGCTGCCTGTGATCATCCGTTTATTCCTCACCAGCCAAATTGTGATATCAACTATCTAGTTTTTAAGTGCTAGGTTTCTAAATGCTAGGTTTTTAACTGCCAACTGCTTTAGAGACTTGTCGAAACCGAGCGCGATGACGCTATTTCGCCTCACGCGACCACCCGCACAGAGGCCAAATGGTACTCAGGCGATTCGAGCCTGTACAGCGTAAAGCGATGTGAGTTTGTCGTCACGCTGTTTTGCGCTTTGACAATGCTCTCTGGCTTGCGTGTAATCACCCTTAACATCCACCGCTAATAAGGATCTCATCATGTCTGTTGAAATCGGCCAGCCGGTCGCAGATTTTTCCGCCACTGCCACTGGTAATACCAGCGTGACACTGTCGGAACTACGCGGCAAACAAGTGGTTATTTATTTCTACCCCAAAGCCAGCACGCCCGGCTGCACCACCGAGGGAGGCGACTTTCGTGACCGCAAGCCCGCCTTCGACGCCGCCAACACGGTGATTCTAGGTGTCTCTCGTGACGGTCTACGCGCCCAGGAGAACTTCAAGGCCAAGCAGGATTTCAATTTCGACCTTATTTCCGACAAGGATGAAAATGTTTGCACGCTGTTTGACGTTATCAAGCTCAAGAAGATGTACGGCAAAGAGCACCTGGGGATTGAGCGCAGCACCTTCCTGATCGATAAGGAGGGCAAGCTAGCCCAAGAGTGGCGTGGCGTTAAAGTGCCTGGCCACGCTGACGAAGTACTTGCAGCGGCTGAAAAACTGAACGCGGCTAGCTAACCCACCGTGCCCGCGACCAGCGCGGGCAGTGCTCGGG
Source organism: Vreelandella olivaria (assembly GCA_004295565.1). Classification (GTDB taxonomy): domain Bacteria; phylum Pseudomonadota; class Gammaproteobacteria; order Pseudomonadales; family Halomonadaceae; genus Vreelandella; species Vreelandella olivaria. Next base: position 3,716,148 of record AP019416.1, read on the forward strand.
CGCTACTCGTACTCTTTTACCGACGCCTGGGCTTCCACCCCTGCTGCTCATCACGCCCTTGCATGCTGCGCGGCCAGGCGTAAATCAGCGCTTTCAGCAGCGTGGCCAAGGGAATGGCAAAGAAAATGCCCCAGAAACCCCAAATTCCGCCGAAAAACAGCACCGCCACTATGATAGAGACCGGGTGAATATTATTGGTCTCAGAGAACAACACCGGTGCCAATACGTTGCCATCCAACGCCTGAATTACGCCATAAGCCACCAGTACATAGACAAAGTCTTCGCTAAGACCAAAATAGAAACCGGCCACAGCGGCGACCGGCAGCGTGGCCACCGCAGCACCGATATAAGGCACGAGTACCGATAGCCCTACCAACACCGCCAGCAAGGCGGTATACGGCAAGCCAAAGAACGCAAAGGTAAAGAACGCCACCGTCCCCACGATAATGATTTCAATAAATTTACCACGAATATAGTTGGCAATTTGGTCGTCCATCTCACGCCAAATACGCGATAACAGCGTACGCTTTTGGGGCAGCAGTGAGAGTATAAAACCGACCAACACGTCACGATCCTTGAGCATAAAGAAGACCAGAATCGGCACCAGCACCAGGTAGATGATCAGCGCCATGATGTTGCCTAGCGAGGCCAACGAGAGCGTTAAAGCGCGCTGACCTAGCTGGCTGATTTCACGGCTTGCGACACCTATCCAGCTCTGCATCTGATCCGGCGTAATAATGTTTGGATAGCGCGCCTGCAACTCATCCAACCACCCCTGACCACTGGCAAACATCCGCGGTGTCTCTTGAACCAGCCCCACTAGCTGATTCCAGATCAACGGCATCAAAATAAATGCCAGGGTAAGCAGCACACTGATAAAAGCCAGAAAGACCAGGATAACCGCCAACAGATGAGGCACGCCGCGCCGGGTAAACGCACTGACGACACCTTGCAGTAGAAACGCGATTACCAGGGCGGTAAAAAAGGGCGCCAGCATTCGTCCGAACCAGATAATCGCCGCGAAGCCCGCTACCAGCACCACCAACAGAATGAGCGCCTCCTCATCCGAGAAGTAACGCTCCACCCAGCTTTTCAGAATCGTGCGCAGGGTCATAAGTGCGCATCCCCAGCTTTTCTAATCCAATACACATAAACGTCGTCGCGCTGCTCCCGACCCTCTAACGTATGCGCACTCTGATCGGTAAACGATGCCATATCCCGCCACGACCCCGCATCTGTCGAACGCACTTCCAGCAACTGGCCTGCCGCCAGGCCCGACAGCGCCTGCTTGGCTTTTAGCAATGGCAATGGGCAATGCAGCCCACAAGCGTCAAGCACCGTATCGGGTTGAAAGCCCCGGTTTGCTCAGACATACACTCTCCCTCAAAATAACTTGCCTATTGACGACGTAGATTGATCACTGCTTTGCATAAACATTGTTTAATAAACGCTGCGGCATACACTGTCTTTTAGCGATTGATTTCACTAGGCAGTCGATTTAACGGCACTTCCCCGCCTTTATCAATGTCACACTGTGACTGACGAGCTTAACCATCACTTAAGAGGATGCCATGCCGACCCATCGTACCGCTTACCCAGGCTGGATATGTGCGTTCGCTTGTGCCTGTGGCAGCTTACTGTTTAGTCCACCAAGCGCTGCTAATAACGACTACGGCTTACCCAGTCTAGGGGCGGCATCTACCTCTGTCAGCAATGAAGAGTATCGCTTGGGCCGCGCCTGGTTGCGTCAGTTTCGTGCCCAGGCCCCGCAGTGGCAAGACCCCATTACCAATGATTATTTGCAAAGTCTGATTGCCCGGCTGGCCCCGCACAGTGATATTAACGGCCTGCGTACCATCACCGTCATGGTCGATAACGGCTCCCTGAACGCCTTTGCCGTCCCTGGCGGCGTAGTAGGAATCAATTCAGGACTATTCGCGTTTGCCGAAGATGAAGGCGCCTTTGTCTCGGTGCTAGCTCACGAACTGGGCCACCTCTCTCAACGCCACTATGCCCGGGGCAGTGCCCGCGCAGCACAGACCCAACTGCCCGCTATGGCGGCCATGCTGGCAGGCATGCTGATTGCCGCCAGTGGCGGGGGCGACGTTGGCATGGCGACCGCCATGGGGTCTCAGGCGGCACTGATTCAGGATCAACTCAGCTACTCGCGGCTGTTCGAACAGGAAGCCGATAACATAGGCCTGCAGGCCATGGCAGATGCGGGCTATGATCCCGAGGCAATGGTACGCATGTTCTCAGCCATGCAGCGTATGGCCCGCCTTCAGGGCGATACACCGCCGGAATTCCTGCTCACCCACCCGGTTACCGACAGTCGCCTTAGCGCCGCCCAAGCCCGCGCCGCCCAACTCAATGTCGCCGATGCGTACACCAGCGATACCCTCTACGACATGATGCGCGCCCGTGCGCTACTGAGCATTTACAGCAACACTCCCCAGCAAGCCACGTCTCGCCTCTCGGGAAGGTGCCGACCAAGCCGCCCTGGATTACCTGGCTGCACTGATCAATGCGCGCAACGGCCAAACCGACAGCGCCCTGGAACAGTTGGATAGGCTTGCCAACCAGCATCCTGACTACGCCATGCTGCCCGCCTCTGCCGCCAGCGTGGCGCTGGAAGCGGGGCGCTACGAACAGGCCATTCAGCGCAGCCAGCGATTGCTGCGCTTTACGCCCAACTACCTGCCCGCCCAACTGATACTGGCCGAAGCACAGCTCCAGCGCGACCCACAGGCGGCTTACCAGTTGCTAAACGATATTACCGCACAACACCCGGAAAACCCGCAGGGCTTTAATCTGCTGGCTGAAGCCGCCGGACGCAGTGGGCATGACAGCTGGGGGCATTTGGCCCGCGCAGAGCACCTTCAGCTAACCGGTCGCGTTGACCGCGGCATTCGCCAGCTCTCCATCGCCCGGGATGCCGCCGAGCGTGAGAACGACCAGCAGGCACTGGCGAGAATTGAGCAGCGCCGCGAGGATTTCATTGAGTATCGCGAAACCCTGGAAGATTTTAACTAAACCTATGTCACTGCGAGGAGCGTAGCGACGCGGCAATGACATTCGGTTAATCTTTTCTCGCTATGCGTTGAAATTAAGCATCCGCTCAAGGGGCTTTAAAGCCTGCAGGCGCAGCGTTTCATCCACCTCAATTTCACCGCTCCCCTCGCGCAACGCACCGGCCAGATTATCCAGTGCGTTCATAGCCATCCAGGGGCAGTGGGCGCAACTGCGGCAGGTGGCGCCATTGCCTGCCGTCGGCGCTTCAAACAGGGTTTTGTCGGGTACCGCCTGCTGCATCTTGAAAAGATGCCACGGTCAGTGGCCACAATCAGCTTATCGTTGGGTAGCTCTTTAGCCGCTTTGATCAGTTGCGAGGTGGAACCTGCCACATCGGCCAGTTTAACCACCGGCTCCGGCGACTCTGGATGCACCAGCACCGCGGCATCCGGATAGATGCGTTTGAGGTCTTCAACGCCCTTGGCCTTGAACTCCTCATGGACGATACAGGCGCCATCCCACATCAACATATCAGCGCCGGTTTTATTCTGGATATAGCCGCCCAAATGCTTATCGGGTGCCCAGAGAATTTTCTCGCCTTTGGCCTGCAGGTGTTCAATCACCTCTACCGCAATCGACGATGTGACCACCCAATCCGCCCGCGCCTTAACGGCAGCGGAGGTGTTGGCATACACCACCACGGTGCGGTCAGGGTGGGCATCACAGAAAGCGCTGAACTCATCGGCAGGACAGCCAATATCCAGCGAACAGGTGGCTTCCAGGGTGGGCATCAGTACGCGCTTTTCAGGCGAAAGGATCTTGGCGGTTTCACCCATGAAGCGAACCCCGGCGACGACCAAAGTGGTGGCGTCGTGGCGAGCCCCAAAGCGCGCCATCTCCAGCGAGTCAGCGACACAGCCGCCGGTCTCTTCTGCCAGTTGTTGGATAGCATCATCGGTGTAGTAGTGGGCAACCAAAACGGCGTTATGGGCTTTCAAAAGCCGCTTGATCTCTTCAACCCGGGCCTGATCTTCCGCGGGAATGCGGGTCGGGCAGTAGGCCGTGGGTAGCGGGGCATCAAGCTTCGCTTGAGTAGTCATAATAGTCATTGTGTCTACCACTGTGACGAACAGGGAATCCCCCTGTTAAACACTGGGCTACGGCGCAGTACGTCTTGCACATGCGCCGCTCGTAGGAGCGATGGGCCGCTGCGTCTCGCGATGGCCATCGCTTAAAATCCATTCGGAACAGATTTATTTTAAACCATTTTGGCGGGGAATAGCGTTTGACTGCAAACAGAATGTCGCACACAGCAAAACGCCCCTGGCAGCTAAACTGCCAGGGGCGTTGAATTTGGTGGGTCGTGCAGGATTCGAACCTGCGACCAATTGATTAAAAGTCAACTGCTCTACCAACTGAGCTAACGACCCAAACTTGCTGCGCTGTTCACTTACCAGCGTTGCTACACATGCTGTTGCTACATATACTTTAAACGTTCACCACCGACTTCAAACTGACTTTATCTAAACTGATCAGTCGTTTGAATGGTGGGTCGTGCAGGATTCGAACCTGCGACCAATTGATTAAAAGTCAACTGCTCTACCAACTGAGCTAACGACCCGCCTGAACGGATGCATATCCTACGCTTACACCTTATTGATAGCAAGCGTTTTTCGCTTTCATTCTACAACAATGAACCATTTGCGTACCTGCTAGCGTCACTCAATGCTGGCAGGCACGCTTATCCACCTAACCGCTAACGACTGACTGCCAAGCACTTCAACGGGCTCGGCAAGAGGCGTCTAGCGCGCCTTGTTTTTCGGTTTGCGCAGCGCCTGTACCGGCTTGCGCTTGTGCTTATCGCGATTCCAGCGATTCTTCTCATCCGGCGTTAGAGCGGGCACTTTGCGGGTTTCCAAGTTAGCCAGCGTGGCCAAGTCATCCACCTCATCCTGGGTAAGCTCGACCCATTCGCCGGCTTTTGCCCGCTTATCGAGGAAGATATTGCCGTAGCGTACGCGCTTCAGACGACTCACCGTCAGCGCCTGGGACTCCCAAAGACGCCGCACTTCACGATTACGCCCTTCCAGAATCACCACGTGGAACCAGGTGTTGATACCTTCGCCACCAAACTCCTGCACATCGGTAAAGCGCGCTGGGCCATCTTCCAGCATCACGCCATCGACCATTGCCAGGATATGCTCGCGCTTTACTTCACCCATCACGCGCACCGCGTACTCACGCTCTACCTGGGTAGAGGGGTGCATCAAGCGGTTGGCTAATTCGCCATCGGTAGTGAACAGCAGTAAACCGCTAGTATTGATATCCAATCGGCCAATGGCAATCCAGCGCTCGCCTTTCAGGCGCGGCAAACGGTCAAATACCGTACGGCGACCTTCCGGATCCTTACGGGTGCACAACTCGCCTTCCGGTTTGTTGTACATAATCACCCGGCGAGGCACTTCTTCTTCCGGGCGCAGTGCCACCGGACGGTCATCAAAACTGACTTTGTCCCGCGCTTCCACGCGGTCGCCCAGCTTGGCCACCTGGCTATTCACTTTAACCCGGCCGGCGGAAATCGCCGTTTCCATCTCACGCCGCGAGCCAAGGCCTGCACGGGCCAAAACTTTTGCAGCTTTTCGCTGGTGGGGGCGTGGTGTTATTACTCTGACTCATGGTCGTCTGACCTCACATCGGTAGTCTGCGTGCTTTCGCGCTCATCTTGTTGGCGCTTGGCACGTGCCGCGAGTCGGGCCTGTAGGTCGGCAAAACTCAACGGCTGGGTTAACGCCGTCTCGGCGTGGGTCTCGGCGGGTTCAGCCGAGCTTAACTCATCATTCTGGGGAGGCGCATCCTGCACGGTTTCGTTCGTTTCGTCCAGTGCTTCATGCTCTAAACCGGGGTCATTTTGTTCCTGAATATCCGCATTCTTCGTCATTCCCGGCTCTTCAGGTAGTTCGTTCTCGTCCCAGTTCGCCAGCGTGTGCATGGGTGGCAGCGCGTCGAGAGTCTTTAAGCCAAAATCATCCAAAAAGCTGCGCGTAGTGGCATAGACCGCTGGCCGACCGGGCACATCACGGTGACCGACCACACGAATCCAGCCACGCTCTGCAAGGGTGCGCATGATCGAGCTACTCACGCTGACCCCACGCACCTCTTCGATATCACCCCGCGTCACCGGCTGCCGGTAGGCGATTAACGCCAGGGTCTCCAGCAGCGCCCGGGAGTAGCGCTGAGGGCGCTCATCCCACAACCGCGACACCCACTGGGAGAGCCGCGGGCGAATACGCAGCTGATAGCCCGAAACGGTCTCTAACAGCTCAAGCGCGCCCCCAGAATGGCGTTGCTGCAAGCGCTCAAGGATGTCACGAAACTCCTTGCGCGTGGGGCATTCGTCCTCCAGAAAAAGCGTTTCCAGGCGTTCAAGAGGCAGTGGTTCGCCAGCGGCCAGCAGGGCCGCTTCAATAATGTCGTCTAACGCGGTGGCGGCGTCACTCATGACGTCTCCTCGCCAGATTCAAAAGCGGACTCACCATAGGCATCACCTTCTATTTCGCCCTCATCAAAAGCACTCTCCTCACCATCTGTCAGGGCAGCACGCCGTGCGCGCACGTGAATCGGTGACAGCGGGGCATTTTGGACAATTTCAATCATGGACTCTTTAGCTAGCTCTAAAATGGCCATAAAGGTGACCACCACGCCTGCACGCCCCTCTTCCAGTGTAAACAGCGCCTCAAAGGGGGTATAGCGCTGCTGGGCGTCGTCGAGACTTAGCTGCTCCATAATTTTGAGCATGCGCTCGCGGGTAGAGAGCACCTCTCGACTGATCTGGTGAGCTTGCACCAGTTCGGCACGCTTGAGCACATCGGAGAGCGCGCTGAGCAGCTCATCCAACGCCACCTCCGGGTGAATCACCCGGGACTCCAACGGTGGTAAGCCCGCCTGCACACTGAACCAGTCGCGCCCCATGCGCGGCAGTGTATCCAGCGTTTCCGCCGCTTCTTTTAGGCGTTCATACTCTTGTAGCCGACGGATAAGCTCGGCGCGGGGATCTCTTCCTCCTCGCCCTCTGCTTTAGGCGGGCGAGGCAGCAGCGTGCGCGACTTGATCTCGGCCAGCATGGCGGCCATTAGCAGGTACTCCCCTGCCAGTTCGATCTCCATGGCTTTCATCAGCTCCACATACTCGATGTATTGGTGGGTGATGGTGGCCACGTTAATGGTCAGAATGTCCAGATTCTGGCGGCGAATCAGGTAGAGCAGCAGATCCAGCGGCCCTTCAAAGGTTTCCAGGAAGACCCGCAACGCTTCCGGAGGAATATACAGATCCTCCGGCATTTGCGTAATCGGCTCATTAAACAGACGCCCAAACGACATCTGCACAGGCTCATTAGGCTGAGAAACAGATGTTTCTATGTCGACATTAATGCTTGGCGTCTCGCTCACGCGGGTCGGCTCTCTTGAAAAGTGGAAATCGGCACAAGCGAACAGTTTAGCAAAGTCGTCAGCATTCGCCTCGTCCTATTAGAAAGTCTGCACAAGCGTACTACCCCGCCTCCACCGCTTTGCGATAGCGGCCAGCGTAATCAAACAGCTTGTCACGGATTTGGAAATGGCGCCCCACTTTGCGGCCTACGACAAAATCTGGGTGGCGCAGGCGGCGCTGTTCTGCGACGACTTCCTCGGCGCTTCGCGGCTGCCATTTACCTCCCGGTGCGCGCAGATGGTAGCGCAGAAAGGCGGCGTAGAAGGCGCGCCGCTGGGCCGGAGTTTCCAGCGCAAACCACTCGGCCAGGTGGGTGCCGTCCTCGTCGTGATAGGTGACTTTCAAGCGCGGCAGGCCGCGACCATTAGTCGTTGCTTCCAGTTGCATACCACTGACCCGCAGTACCTTGGCGTCTTTCAGCTTTAAGGCGTCCTTGAGCTTATCATCCGCGTCTACCAGTAGTTTTTCGCAACCGTGGCAGCGGCGGGCAGCAATATCATTCTCGGCACCGCACTCATCGCAGACTTTAAAACGGAACCGAAACTCACACTGCTTTTTATGGGCGCCCGAAGCCGCGCCAGGTTGGTTATAGGCGCCCGAAGCCGCGCCGGGTTGGTTATAGGCGCCCGAAGCCGCGCCGCGCTGGCCGCCTGTTACTTTGGAAGGCCGATCAGGATCATCAACCAACCCCTGACAGCGGCGGCCAAAGTGCTCAATCACCAGATCGCCGTCGCGCTTACCCCAGTAAAGGTTGGCATGGCCGCAGGCGGGGCACTCCACCTGCACCGGTTCGCTGTCGCTATCCGGCTTGGGCTCGCCCACTTCTGGAGCAAAAATATCCCAAGGGTTACCGGCATAGTCCAGAATCAGGCAGTCGCTCTTGCCCGGCGACAGACGCAGCCCCTGCCCACCATCTGCTGATAAAGGCTTACCGACTCAGTGGGCCGTAAAATAGCGATCAAATCCACGTGGGGGCATCGAAACCGGTAGTCAGCACCGCCACGTTGACCAGGTACTTTAACTCCCGCGCCTTAAAAGCACCGATCAGCGCAGTGCGCTCTTGGGAAGGTGTTGCACCGGTGATTAAAGCCGCCTCTGCCCGGGGTAAATAACCGATAATTTCTTCAGCGTGGGCCACGGTGGCGGCAAAAATCATCACGCCCTGGCGATCAAGCGCACGTTCGACAATTTGCCCGATAATGCCCGGCGTCGCCCGACTGCCTGCTACCACGCGATTAAGCTCTTCCTCTTGAAACAGACCGCTTGAAGAGGGTTTGAGCGCGGAGAAGTCATAGCCCTCAATGGCCATATCCAGGCGTTTGGGCTCAGCGAGATAGCCCTGCTTGACCATCAGGCGTAGCGGTTGCTCAAACACGCAGTCGCGGAAAAAGCTCTCTTCACTGCCCCGCACCATACCGTGATGGTGGCGATAGTAGATAAACCCTTGCCCCAAGCGGTAAGGGGTCGCCGTTAAGCCAAGTATCTTCAGTTGGGGATTGTGCTTTCGCAAATGCTCAATCACCTGTCGATAGCTAGCATCTTCGTTGAGTGATACGCGATGGCTCTCGTCAATCACCATCAGGGTAAAATTAGCGTCGTTAAAACTCTCCAGGTTACGCACCACCGACTGCACCGAGCCAAACACCACTTGGCGACTCGCCTCTTGCGCTTTAAACCAGCGCTAAAAATGTCCGCTTCAAGCCCGTAAGCCTGGTACTTGGCATGGTTCTGCTCCACCAGCTCGCGCACATGGGCCAGCACCAGCACACGCCCACGGGCCAAGCGCGCTAGCTCAGCGATCACCAGGGATTTACCACTGCCCGTGGGCAGCACTACCAGCGCAGGCTCGCTTGAGGCTCGGAAATGGCCCACCACCCGTTTGACCGCTTCCTGCTGATAAGGGCGAAGCTGGGGCGTTGATGAGGTGGCTAATGAGTTGCTAGGTATCGACAAGTTAATTAGCCCGCTATTGAACTATTACGACTTTCGTCGCGTCGTAGTAGTGATGGTTTAAATAATCCCTGAACTCGCACCGTCTATCAGCGAGAAGATAATAGTGAGGTGAGCCATGACAACCAACCATTTCAGCCCTGAATGCCCGGAGTGCGGTAGCCGCTTAAAACGCTTGCCCGCCACACGTCGTGATCAAGCCCATGTGTTCTGTATGGATTGCGGGCACGATTTTGGACGCTTCGAGTACCTCGTTGAGCGCTACCGGCTAGAGCTTGAAACGCTGGAGGCCAAACTAGGATTGCCGCCCGAAGGCGCTGATAAAACACCGGCTAGCGCTCCCCAGCGGCACTCTTAATAACTGTTGTGACGATGCGCGTAACTGTTAACGGCGGAAAGAGATCCGCCGTTAACATGGGCGCTACGCCCAACGCATTATCGGGAGTGTCACCTGGATCAGTTGAGCCACACCCTCGCGTTGCGGAATAGCCGTAGCCAAGCGCCATCTTCGATTCACTCTGTCGGACGCCAGGAGTTGGTGACCGCCCGTGCAACGCGCTCGGGGTGGGGCATCATAATGGTCACTCGGCCATCCGGCGTGGTTAGACCGGTAATGCCCGCAGGCGAGCCGTTGGGGTTAGCCGGGTAACGTGTGGTGGCCTGGCCATAGTTATCGATGTAGCGCAGCGCGATTTGGCTGCTCGACTGCATGCTGCGCAGGTGCGCGCTATCGCGGAACGCCGCCTGCCCTTCGCCATGGGCCACGGCGATGGGCAGCTGAGAGCCTTCCATACCGGCGAGCAGAATCGAGGGACTCTTTTCAACCCGCACCATCGACACCCGCGCCTCAAACTGCTCGGATTCATTGCGCACAAAGGTCGGCCAGTTTTCAGCGCCGGGAATCAGCGATTTCAACTGCGACAGCATCTGGCAGCCGTTACACACGCCCAGCGAGAAGCTGTCCTCACGGGCGAAGAAGGCCGCAAATTGTGCCCGTGCACGCTCGTTAAACAGCACCGACTTGGCCCAGCCACCGCCAGCGCCCAGCACGTCGCCATAGGAGAAGCCGCCACAGGCCACCAGGCCTTTAAACGCTTCCAGCGAAACGCGCCCCTCCAGGATGTCGCTCATATGCACATCCACGGCGTCAAACCCAGCTTTATCAAAGGCCCAGGCCATTTCCACCTGGCCATTGACGCCCTGCTCACGCAGAACGGCCATGGCGGGCCTAGTGGTATTAATGAACGGCGCACTAATATCGTCATTAATATCAAAGGTGGGCGTTGCGGAGAGCCCTGGATCGCGGCTATCGAGCAGATTGTCGTATTCGTTCTTGGCGCATTCGGGGTTGTCGCGCAGCTCTGCATCCGGTAACTGGTTTCTGTCCAGGTACGTTGGGTAAGCTGGCGCGTGGTTTCCAGCAGCGGCTCTTCAAACAGTGTAACGCGCACCTGGTCATCGTAACGCGGGCGAGCAATGACGCCGCAGGTTTCGATACCGGCCACGGCAAACTGCGCCAGCACTTCTTCAGTGTGTTCCCGATTGACCTGAATCACGGCACCCAGCTCTTCCGAGAATAGCGCGTTCAACGCCTCCACAGGCTCGTCGATCATCCAGTCGAGCTTGATCTCAAGCCCGGCGTGAGCAGCAAAGGCCATTTCCAGCAGCGTGACCAGCAGGCCGCCATCGCTACGATCGTGATAGGCCAGCAGCTTGCCGTCACGGTTCAGGCCCTGAATGACTTCAAAGAACGCTTTGATATCTTCCGGGTCATCCACATCGGGGCAGTCGTTGCCCACTTGACCATACACCTGTGCCAAGGCGGAGCCGCCCAAGCGATTCTGACCATTGCCCAGATCGATCAAAATCAGATCCGATTCATCCTGATCCAGATTGATCTGCGGCGTTAGCGTCGCCAATGCATCCGTCACCGGGGCAAAGCCGGTGACTACCAGCGAGAGCGGTGAGGTGACGCTTTTGTCTTCGTGTTCGCCCTCCTCTTTCTCATCGACCCAGGAAGTGCGCATCGACATGGAGTCTTTGCCCACTGGGATGGCAATGCCCAGCGCCGGGCACATCTCCATACCCACCGCATACACAGCGTCATACAACGCCTGGTTTTCCCCTGGGTGGTCAGCCGCGCTCATCCAGTTAGCAGAGAGCTTGATATCGCTAAGCTTGGCAATCGGCGCTGCCGCTAGATTGGTAATCGCTTCGGCAACCGCCAAGCGGGCGCTGGCAGCAGGATTGATTAGCGCCACCGGGGGGCGCTCCCCCATGGCCATGGCTTCACCCGTGTGGGTATCAAAGCTGGCTGTGGTCACCGCCACATCGGCCACCGGCACCTGCCAGGGGCCCACCATTTGGTCGCGAGCCACTTGGCCAGTAATCGAGCGGTCACCAATGGTGATGAGGAAGCTTTGGAGGCCACGGTGGGCAAGCGCAGCACCCGATCCAGCGCTTCGCGCAAGTCGAGGTTATCGAGCATTACCCCAGAAAGCTCCGGGTCGTGACGCTCGAATTCGCGCTGCATCTTGGGCGCTTTGCCAAACAGTACACTCATCGGCAAATCCACCGGCTTGCTGTCAAAGTGGCCATCGCGCACTTCAAGGTGATGCGCTTCCAGCGCTTCACCGACCACTGCATAGGGGCAGCGCTCGCGCTTGCAAAGGGCATCAAAGGTGTCTAAATCTTCAGGCGCAACGGCGAGCACGTAGCGCTCTTGCGCCTCGTTACACCAGATTTCCAGCGGGCTCATGCCCGGCTCGGCATTAGGCACCGCGCGCAGATCAAATAGGCCGCCGCGGTTGCCATCTTTAACCAGCTCCGGCAGCGCGTTGGAGAGCCCACCGGCGCCCACATCGTGGATAAAACGAATCGGGTTGTGGTCGCCCAGCGCCCAGCAGCGGTCGATCACCTCTTGAGCACGGCGCTCAATTTCCGGGTTCTCACGCTGTACCGAGGCAAAATCCAAATCGGCGCTGGAGGTGCCGGATGACATGCTGGAGGCTGCCCCGCCGCCCAGGCCAATCAACATCGCCGGGCCGCCCATCACAATCAGCTTGCCGCCGACAGGGATATCGCCCTTCTGAACATGGTGGGCGCGAATATTGCCGTAACCGCCGGCAAGCATAATCGGCTTATGGAAGCCGCGCCGCTCGATGCCGCCCTCGTTAAGCGACTCCTGCTCGTAGGTGCGGAAGTAGCCGGTTAAATTGGGTCGACCAAACTCATTATTGAACGCAGCGCCACCGATGGGGCCATCGAGCATAATATTGAGCGCCGACTGCATGCGCTCGGGCTTGCCGTAATCAAACGCCTCCCAGGGCTGCACGAACTCAGGGATGCGCAGATTGGAAACGGTATAGCCTGAAAGGCCCGCTTTAGGCTTGCCGCCAATGCCGGTGGCACCTTCGTCACGGATTTCACCACCGGAGCCGGTCGCCGCACCTGGAAAAGGAGCGATCGCGGTGGGGTGGTTATGAGTCTCTACCTTCATCAGGATATGGATGGGCTCCTGATGAGCGGCGTAGAGCGCGCGCTCGTTGTCAGCGCCCGTCAGCGGCGTAGCAAAGAAACGCCCGGCCTGACTGCCCTTGATCACGGCGGCATTGTCGCTGTAAGCCGAGAGGACATTGTCAGGCGAGGAGGCAAAGGTGTTTTTGATCATCTTAAACAGCGAGTGGCTCTGCGGCTCGCCATCGATCACCAATCGGCGTTGAAGATTTTGTGACGGCAGTGCTCAGAGTTGGCCTGGGCAAACATCATCAGCTCAACGTCGCTGGGGTTACGCCCCAGCTCATTGAAAGCATCGACAAGGTAGTCGATTTCATCTTCGGCCAGCGCCAACCCCAGCGCCTGATTGGCGGTTGCCAGCGCATCCCGGCCACCCTCAAGAATATCCACACTGCCCAGTGGCGCTGGGTCGTGTTGGGCAAACAGCTTGGCGGCGTCCGAAGCATCGGCCAGCACAGTTTCGGTCATACGGTCGTGCAGCAGAGCCGCCAGCGCTTTCACCCCCTCTTCATCCGGCATAGTGGTAAAGCCGACCCGATAATCGATGCCACGCTCAATGCGGCTAACTTGGCGCAAGCCACAGTTGTGGGCAATATCAGTGGCTTTTGACGACCAGGGCGATTGGGTGCCTAGGCGCGGCACCACCAAAAAACGCTGGGCACGCGCAGGAACCTCTTCGTTCGATTGGGAGCTATGGCTCGGCACGTAGTCCAATAGTTGCGCCAAACGTTCGCGGGCAGCGTCATCCAGCTCCTCGCGGTGGTCATGGGCGTGAACATCAATAAAATGAACGTAGTGGGCAGACAGCGCCTCCACCTCGGGAACACGTTCACGCAGCACCGTTAACAGCCGAGCATGACGGAAGGCAGAAAGGGCGGGCGCGCCTCGCAGTTCGAGCATATCCTGAAGCCTCTAGAGCAGGGAAATTCGAGCAGGGGAAATCACCGGGCCGCTATGCGGCCATGCTTTATGGTGCCGAAAATTGCCTATGATACTGGAAACCACCCGCCACACGAAATCAACAAGGTGACAGCCTGCCCCTGGCTGGTATCGTGGCAGCTTGTTTCATGCCGACAAGACGCCATGCTGACGTTGATTTGCCGACACTTTGTAGCCCGAGCCAGCGCTTATTATGCGCTGATAGCTATTACGCTTTTGACGCTGGTGCCGACGCTCTCCCTGATTCCCCCCGGCGAGCATCTGACGCAGATCACTGCAAAGATTTTATTACCGTCCACACCCGTAACACCCCCACTACTTATTACGAGGGTCGCCAAGGCCCTACCGGCTTTGAGTATGAGCTTATGCACCGTTTTGCCGATTACCTTGGGGTGAGTCTTAACCTTAACGCCCGCCACCACCCTGAGAGTGTGCTGCCGGCGGTACGTGAGAGCGGCGACCTGGGCGCGGCCGCGCTACCGCTGCTACCCAACCCTTCCGGCATTTACTACACCCGACCGATTATTCAAATGCAGCCGCTGGTTGTCTACCGGCGCGGCCTTAATGGCATCAGTGAGCCGGGCGATCTGGTCGGCCTGGAGCTTGGTACGCTTAGCGAAGCGGGTACCAGCGAAAGCGCTGCGCGACCTCCAGAATCGCTACCCCACCCTGAGCTGGAAAGAGTCTCACGAACTGGAAGTCGCCGAACTACTGGCCCGGGTTGAGAACGGCACCTTGGACGCAGCGGTTATTTTTGAGCATCAATTCCGTTTGAACCGGCTGTTTTTCCTAACGTTGAACGCGGCTTTATCCTCGGCGACCCGCTCTCCATGGCGTGGGCGGTGCCCAGTGGTCGCGGCTTAGGATTACTCGAGGACGCTAATCGCTTCCTCCAGGATCTGCAGGAGAGCGGCACGCTGGATCGGCTGGTAAGTCGCTATTTTGGCCATGACGACTACTTAGAGTATGTAGGCACCCGCACCTTTCTTGATCACCTGGACGCGCGCTTGCCCCGTTACAGAGACCTCTTTCAGCAGTCTGCTCGGGAAACGGGGTTTGATTGGAAATTACTCGCGGCCGTGGGCTACCAGGAGTCTCACTGGGATCCTGACGCCGTCTCGCCAACGGGGGTACGCGGTTTAATGATGCTGACCAATGACACTGCGGGTGAGATGGGCATCAGCGACCGTACCGATCCGGCCCAGAGCATTGATGGCGGTGCCCGCTATTTACGCAGCATCAAGGATCGCTTACCGGAAAGCATCACCGGCGATGACCGGCTGTTTATGGCGATGGCTGCTTACAACGTAGGCCTGGGGCATTTATACGACGCTCGCAAGATCGCCGAAATGCGCGCGGGCAACCCCGACAGCTGGGTGGATGTACGCGCCGCGCTTCCGCTCTTGCAACAGCGTGAATGGCATAGCCAAACGCGTCACGGCTACGCCCGGGGCGGGGAGCCGGTAATATACGTACGCAACATCCGTCGCTACTACGAAATGATTGAGTATGTTGAGCGTAGCCGTCAGCAGTTTTCCAATTAGAACAAACGCCGGTCAACGATGATCCACTGCTACTGTTCGAGCTTGTGCCGCCGCTTAATTAACGCTTCTTAACTATTTCTGGTTCAGTTGCTCGCGCCGCGCGGCAAAAAAGCTTTTTAGCAATTTTTGCGAAGCTGATGTCAACACGCCACCGGTCACCGATATCTGATGGTTAAACCACGGCTGCGCCAACAGGTTAGCCTTGGATTCAACCATGCCCGCCCGAGGTTCGGCGGCACCATAAACCAAACGAGCTAGACGTGCATGAATCATCGCCCCTGCGCACATCATGCATGGCTCTAAGGTGACAAACAGCGTGCAGCCTTCAAGGCGATAATTACCCTGGTGCTGGCCCGCTGCGCGCAGGGCACGAACTTCCGCGTGACCGCTAGGGTCGCAGCTGGCCACCGGCGCATTGCAGCCGACGCCAATGATCTCCCCCTGCGCATCGACGACCACCGCCCCACGGGCACCTCGCCCGCCGCCGCAGCCAGATGGGCTTGGTCAAGCGCCCGGTGCATGTAAAATTCATCGCTGCGCATAAACGTAAACTCCGCTAAGGTAGCTAAACGATCGTATGAAAGGGCTGCCTTTGCCGTGGCAACTCACTTCCACCGACAGCCTCTTATAGAGACAGCCGCAAGGATACCGAGAATGACAGACGCGCTGAATAAACTGGTAGCGTTACTAGAGCTAGAGACACTGGAAGAGACGCTATATCGTGGCCAGAGTCAGGATCTAGGCTTTCCTCAACTCTATGGCGGCCAGGTGCTCGGTCAGGCGCTGGCAGCCGCCGCACGTACCGTGCCCAATGAGCGCCGCCCCACTCTCAACATGGCTATTTTCTGCGACCCGGCGATCCCCACCGTCCCGTTGTCTATCAAGTGGATACTATTCGCGATGGCGGCAGCTTCACCACCCGCCGCGTCACTGCCATTCAAAAGGCCGACCCATTTTCTTCTGCAGCGCCTCCTTTCAAAGCGAAGAGGCGAGCTTTAGTCATCAGCGCGCCATGCCCAATGTGCCAGCACCCGAAGCGCTAATTAAAAACGGCGAGGCCAAGCACGAGCGCTTCCCCGGCCACCCCATTGAGTTTGTGCATCTACCTGGCAACCCCGACAGCGGCACGCCAGCAGGCCAATGCCTATGGTTTCGTCTTTCCGGCACGCTGCCGGACGACCCGGCGCTGCACCGCCACCTGCTCTCTTACGCCTCAGACTTCAATCTGCTGACCACCAGCCTGATTCCCCATGGCATTGAGTACCGCGACCCCAAGCTGCGCATCGCCAGCCTTGACCATGCCCTGTGGCTCCACCAGGACACCCGTTTGGACGACTGGCTGCTATACGTTATCGACTCACCCTGGGCAGGCGGAGCCCGAGGGTTGGCACGGGGCATATTTACAGCCGCGACGGCCGCCTAGTGGCCTCTACTGCTCAAGAGGGACTAACGCGCTATACAAAAGAGTAACGGAACAGCCCTTCAAAACACTTACGCCCGCTAAGAAGCGGGCGTAAGGATAAGCCTGGGCGCAGCGATTCAGCCGCCGTAAACATCGTTAATTGACTGCAGCGGGTAGTGCGCTGGGAATGGCTTACGCGCTACGCCAGAATCAACCGCGGCTTGAGCAACCGCCGAGGTAACCCGCGCCAGCAGGCGAATATCAACAGGCGTGGGGATAATGTACTCGCGGCCAAAGCTCATCTCGGTGCGCTCGTAGGCGTCCAACACTTCCTGGGGCACCGGCTCGCGAGCCAGATCTTTCAGCGCATGCACCGCGGCCAGCTTCATCTCTTCGTTAATGCGCGTGGCGCGAACATCCAAAGCGCCGCGGAAGATAAACGGGAAGCCCAGCACGTTGTTGACCTGGTTTGGAAAGTCCGAACGGCCGGTCGCCATAATCACATCAGGGCGCGCTTCACGGGCCACGTCAGGGTGAATTTCCGGATCTGGGTTAGTGCAGGCAAAAATCACCGGATCTGGCGCCATTTTCTTAACCTGCTCAGCAGAGAGCAGCCCTGGACTATGACAGGCCGATAAAGACGTCAGCGTTATCGATAGCATCATCTAAGGTGCGCATCTCGGTATCGCGGGCGAATTCAGCTTTATACTCATTGATACCTTCGCGATCAGTATGAATAACGCCACGCCGATCCAGCATTACCAGGTTTTCTTTACTTGCACCACAGGAGACCAGCAGGCGCATACAGGCAATCGCCGCCGCACCAGCACCCATACAAACAATCTTAACGTCTTCGATTTTTTTGCCAGCAATATCCAACGCATTAAGCATGCCAGCCGCCGTCACAATCGCGGTGCCGTGCTGGTCATCGTGAAATACCGGGATACTGCAGCGCTCAATCAGTGCTTTCTCGATTTCAAAACACTCCGGCGCTTTGATATCTTCAAGATTGATGCCGCCCCAGGTATCGGCAATCCGCGCCACGGTATCAATAAATGCCTGAGGGCTCTCCGCATCCACTTCGATATCCACTGAGTTGATGCCAGCAAAGCACTTGAACAGCACGCCTTTGCCTTCCATCACCGGCTTGCTCGCCAGCGGCCCCAGATTCCCCAACCCCAGAATAGCGCTGCCATCGGTAATCACGGCGACCAGATTGCCCTTGCCGGTATAGCGGTAAGCATTTTCCGCATCCCGGGCGATTTCAATCACTGGCTCAGCCACGCCCGGACTATACGCCAGTGCCAAATCCCTCGCCGTCGCAGTGGGTTTGGTCAACTCCACCGAAAGCTTACCGGGAATCGGTTTCGCGTGATAATCCAAAGCAGCCTGCTTATTTGCATCCGTCATGGTCAGAGTCCAGTTAACATAAAGTAGATAAGTCGTTTCAGAATATAGAAAAACCATAACGCCTCAAGCGCGCCGTCAACTTACAACAAAACGCTCGTTTAACTGAATTTTACCTTCATATTCGTCACTTTTAGCCACTATTTGCAGAAACTTATGCAAACAGGCTTTATTCATAACGCTTTGCTTATTGCTGCATGGCAGCATCTATGGAAATTTTTCCACATGAACTCCATGTAGCAAGTATATATCCTGCGTACAAAAACCCACGCCGAGGCGTGGGTTTTGCGCGAGCCTAACCTGATATACGCAGGCAGGCTGGCGATATGGCTATCCGACTGGGATTAGCCGCGCTTAACAGCAGCGCCGAAACGCTTGTTGAAGCGCTCTACGCGGCCACCAGTGGTCGCTTGCTTCTGCTTACCAGTGTAGAACGGGTGGCAGTTAGAGCACACATCCAAGGAGAAGTCCTGACCAGAGGTCGTACCTACCTGGAAAGTGGCGCCGCAAGAACAGCTGGCGGTGACCGTGTTGTAATTCGGGTGAATACCTTGTCTCATTTCGAGCCTCACTAAGCTGTATGCCGCCACCTGATCTCTTGCCAAGTACCGCATACGGGTTTGGAAAAACGACTAACCGGTTAGCCGCTCTGTCGTTACGAGAAACCTTTACAATAGATCGATAAAGATCGTTAAGATTCAGAGCGGTCGCATATTCTAGCAAAACTAACGCCGGAGGCCAATTGGCTGACTCCTTTTCTTCACAGGCATCTTTTCAAGGATCTGCTCAAACACCCGACCAGGTGCTTAAAGTAGCCCTACCCTCGCCGCTTCGCCGCCTGTTCGACTACCTGCCATCCAGGAAAGTACCCTCCTGCGGTTGGCAGCCGGGGCTGCGCGTGCGGGTGCCGTTTGGGCGGCGCGAAGTGGTTGGCGTGGTGGTCGAACTGGCTGGCAGCAGCGACCTGCCGCGCAGCCAACTCCGGGCGATTAGTGAAACGCTTGATGATGCCCCACTGCCGGGAGATTGGCTATGGCTATGCCGCTTTGCCGCCCGTTACTACCAGCACAGCCTGGGCGACACCTTGCACCACGCCATGCCAGCACGGCTACGCCAGGGACATCCCATGGCGGGGCGCACCCAAACCCTATGGCTCGCCAAGGGCAAAGGCGCAGAAGAGATACTCAGCCGAGCCCCCAAACAAGCCGAGCTATATTCGCTGCTGCGCCAACACCCACACGGCCTACCCAGTCGTGCGGTTAGCGCCCACGGCTTTGCCCGCGACCAACTGCTGGCGCTGGAGAAAAAAGGCCTGGCCACGAGTCAGGAACACATTCTCACTGCTCCAGCGCCCCCAGCGGCAACTTGTTGGCAACACCGGCACTTCCCCTTAATCGCGAACAGGCCACGGCGCTGGCAGCGCTGCACGAAAAAGCTTGATAGCTATCACCCCTGCTTGCTCGAAGGCGTCACCGGTAGCGGTAAAACCGAAGTCTATCTTCAACTAATTGAAGCCATTGCCGCCAAAGGCAAACAGTCGCTGGTACTGGTACCTGAAATTGGCTTAACCCCCAGACACTCGCCCGCTTTAGAAACCGTTTTCGGGTGCCCGTGGTAGCGCTGCACTCAGGCCTCACCGACCCAGAGCGGCTAGACGTGTGGGAGGCCGCCGCCAGCGGTCGGGCGCTGATTATTATTGGCACCCGCTCGGCAATTTTCACCCCGCTGGCCAACCCCGGGGCGATTATTGTCGATGAGGAGCACGACGGCTCCTACAAACAGCACGACGGCTTGCGCTACCACGCCCGGGATTTAGCGGTGGCCAGAGCTCACTACCATAAAATCCCACTGCTGATGGGCAGCGCCACGCCTTCGCTGGAGAGCCTGCATCAGGCGCTTAGCGGCGCCTATCGCCACCTGCGTCTGACCCAGCGCCCCAGCCAGCACCCACCGGCCAAGCTGGAGTTGATCGACCTACGCCACCAGCGCCGCCAGGGGGCTGCTTCCTGGCGCCATCAAGGCGATTAAAAACACCTTGAGCGCTGGTAAACAGGTACTGATTTTTATCAACCGGCGCGGTTTTGCACCAACCCTTGCTTGCCACGCCTGCGGTTGGATCGCCGATTGCCATCAGTGCGACGCACGCATGACGCTACACCGCCAACCTCCCTTACTGGCTTGCCACCACTGCGATAGCCGCCGCGCCCTGCCGGATGCCTGCCCCGAGTGCGGCAGCGGCGACCTGCGCGCCCTGGGTAGCGGTACAGAACGTACCGAAGAGACACTGCAAACGCTGTTCCCCAAGACCACTATCTACCGCATCGACCGCGACAGCACGCGGCGGAAAGATAGCTTTGAACAAGCGCTCAAAGAGATACACCGGGGTGAACCCTGCGTATTGGTCGGCACCCAAATGCTCGCCAAGGGACACCACCTACCCCACGTTACGCTGGTGGTGGTGGTCAATGCCGACGGCGGCCTCTACGCCGCTGATTTTCGCGCCCTGGAACACAGCGCCCAACTGCTCGAGCAGGTGGCGGGCCGGGCCGGCCGCGCCGCCCACCAGGCCGCGTGCTGGTGCAAACGCTACACCCCGACGACCCTCATTTGGGCCAACTGGCCGAGCATGGCTATGGGGCGCTGGCGCGCAATATGCTGGAAGAAAGACGCATTTCCCAGCTACCCCGTTCTGTTTTATGGCGCTGCTACGCATCGAAAGCCCTAAAGAGGAGGCCGCTTTGGCCATGGCGCAGCAGGCCGCCCAGGCCTTGCGCCAGTGGTTAAAAAGAGAGCGGCGTCGCCACCCGTTGCCTGGGGCCGGTGCCCGCCCCAATGGAAAGACGCCAAAACCGCTACCATTTACACGTTATGCTGACAGCCCATAAGCGCAGCCAACTACACCCTGCCGTTAGCTGGCTGGTGCAGTGGCTTGAAGCCAATCGCGAGGCGCGCAAGGTACGCTGGTCGATTGATATCGACCCACAAACCCTGGCCTAGCACTTGTACCTAACAGTTAAAACAGCGATTTACATAACTGGTGCCAGGGCAGGTTGTAGCGAGGGTCTTTTTTCCAAGGCCGGAAAGCGTTCCCGACAATTCCGGCATTTCCGCCATCCATGGCGGTCAGACGGAAAAAGTAGCGCCCAGGGAGGGGTTAACAGCGCCCTCGTGGAAACCTGCCCTGGCACCAATACATGTACAGAACCGCTTGTTTAGCAACATGGCTTTGAAACTGCGGCTCAATTGCCGATAATAGCCGCTTTGCCGACGCACCTTTACTGCTGCGCGTTAGCACACGCCGCCATAGACGTAACCGGATACCTACATGAAAGAGACGATTGTTTCACTGCTCGAAGGCGCGGTCACCGCGCTCAAGCACCAAGGCGTGCTGCCCAACGACCTTCAGCCCACCATCAAAGTGGATCCAACCAAAGACAAGGCCCACGGCGATTACGCCACCAACTTGGCACTGATGCTGGCCAAACCGGCAGGCAAAAATCCGCGTGAATTAGCCAACGCACTGGTTGAAGCGCTGCCCGAAAGCGACGCCATCCAAAAAACCGAGATTGCGGGCCCCGGCTTCATCAACTTTTTGCCGCCGCTGATGCCGCCGCGCAAATCGTTGCCCAGGTACTCGACTGTGGCGATACCTTTGGCCGCAGCATGGTGGGCAAAGGCGAGAAGGTGCAGGTCGAGTTCGTGTCCGCCAACCCCACCGGTGCTCCACGTAGGTCATGGCCGCGGCGCAGCCATTGGCGACTGCCTCTGCCGCCTGCTCGAAGCCACCGGCTTTGATGTCACCCGCGAGTTCTACTACAACGATGCAGGCGCCCAGATCACCAACCTGGCGCGTTCGGTACAAGCGCGGGTCAAAGGCTTGGGCCCTGACGATGAAAGCTGGCCTGAAGATGGCTATCGCGGCGAATATATCGTCGATGTGGCCAACGACTACCTGGCGGGCAAAACAGTCAGCGCCGATGACCGCGAAGTCACCGCCAAAGCCGACCCTGACGATCTGGACGCCATTCAAGCGTTCGCCGTGGCGTGGCTGCGTCGCGAACAGGATCTGGATCTAAAGGCTTTCGGCGTCGAGTTTGACGTCTATTTCCTGGAATCATCCCTCTATGAGGATGGCAAGGTAGAGGCAACCGTTGAGAAACTGGTGAGCGCGGGCCATACCTATGAAGATGACGGCGCCATGTGGCTACGCACCACCGACTTCGGCGATGACAAAGACCGCGTGATGCGCAAACGCGACGGCGGCTATACCTACTTCCTGCCCGATGTGGCCTACCATCTGGACAAATGGCAGCGCGGCTTCAAAACCGTGATCAACGAACAGGGCGCCGACCACCACTCCACCGTCACCCGCGTACGCGCCGGTTTGCAGGCGCTGGAAGTCGGCATCCCCAAGGGCTGGCCCGACTACGTGCTCCACCAGATGGTCATGGTCACCCGTTCAGGCGTTGAGGTAAAACTCTCCAAGCGCGCGGGCAGCTATGTCACCGTGCGCGACCTGATCGACGAAGTCGGCCGTGATGCCACGCGCTTCTTCCTCGCCGCCCGCCGCGCCGACTCACAGCTCACCTTTGATATCGACCTGGCCCGCTCCCAGTCTAACGACAACCCGGTGTATTACATCCAGTACGCCCATGCCCGGGTCTGCAGCATGCTGCGCAAAGCCCAGGATGCTGACCAGCCCTTGATCACGCCTTGGCACTGGCCAACCTGGCGCTGCTGGACAGCGACCAGGAGAAAGCGGTACTTAACCGGCTAGCGCGCTTCCCTGAAGTAGTGGAAACCGCCGCCAGAAACCGCGAACCCCAGCAGGTTGCTCAGTATCTGCTCGATCTTGCCGGCGATTTCCACACCTGCTACAACGCCGTCAAAGTCATGGTCGAGGACGACACCCTGCGCAACACGCGCCTGGCGTTGGGCCTCGCCACCCGTCAAGTGCTGCGCAACGGGCTTGATTTAATGGGGTTAGCGCCCCAGAGGAGATGTAAGTAATGGCTAGCCCGCGTAAAAAGCCCGCCCCCGCCGCGGCGCCACCTCCCAGCGCAAGTCCAACCGCAGCTCAGGCGGGGGATTTCGCCTACCTGGCTGGCTGTGGGGCCTTGCCGGTATGGCGGCAGGCTTCTTTTGGCGCAGCACCAGCACGGTACGGCTCCCTGGCAAGAGCAGCCAAGCGACACTCCCCAGGCCACGGTGATGCCCAAGCCCTCTGGCAGCGAAGAGCGCGCTGCCGCTCGGGAAACCGAGGAGGCCGCCGAGCCGTCCATGCCAACGTTTGAGTTTTATACCCTACTGCCGGAAACCGAGGTCATTGCCCCCGGCGTCACGCTGCCGTCAAGCGTTGTGCGCCCGGAAGTCCCCGAACCAACAGCCGATAGCGATGCGGCCTCGGGCGATGACCCTATCGCCCAGGTCATCGCCGCCAATACCCGACCTGAAGATCAGGTCTCGACAGCTCAGCAGAATGAAGCGGCCACCAATACCCCAGGGCGTTATATGCTTCAGGCGGCTTCATTTCGCGAGGCAAGCGACGCCGAACAGTTGCGCGGCCGACTGCGCAATTTGAGCCTGCTGGCGGAAATCAGCGAAGTAAAGGCGGATGGCAATACCTGGCACCGGGTACAAGTGGGGCCTTACGAGGACACCCGCGAGCTGAACCGGGCCCAGGATTTAATGAATACCCAAGGTATAGAACCCTGCTTATCCAACTGCAAAACTAATATTCCCTCCTGGAATACCCTGCGGGCGGTTGATTTTTATCAGCCGCCCGCATTTTGTTGTGAATGCTTACACAACGGTCGCTTTCAGGAACAGTTTGCTAAACAGTAAGTGATCAGCCAATCATCGGGAGCGCGTCTCCCCCCAAGGAGTTATCTCCATGACCACTATTGTCTCCGTTCGCCGTGGAAATCAGGTCGCCCTCGCTGGCGACGGCCAAGTATCGCTGGGCAATACCGTAATGAAGGGTAACGCCAGCAAAGTTCGCCGCCTCTACCGCGGCAAGGTACTGGCCGGATTTGCCGGTGGTACCGCGGACGCCTTTACACTGTTTGAGCGCTTTGAAGCGCAGCTGGAAAAGTACCAGGGCCATTTGACCAAGGCAGCGGTTGAGCTTGCCAAAGATTGGCGCACCGATCGGGCGCTGCGCCGCCTGGAAGCGCTGCTTGCCGTCGCGGATCACAGCGCCTCGCTGATCATTACCGGCAACGGCGATGTGGTCGAACCCGAGCGCGGCATCATTGCCATTGGTTCGGGCGGCAACTTCGCCCAGGCCAGCGCCCGAGCGCTACTGGAAAACACCGAGCTGTCGGCGCGTGAAATCACCGAGAAGTCGCTTTCGATCGCTGGTGATATCTGTGTATTCACCAACCACCACGTGACCCTCGAAGAGCTGTCGATTGATGATCGCTGATCTATCCCCGCGATCCCCAAACGCCGCTCACTGCACACTAAGGTTACTTATATGACTCAGATGACACCCCGCGAAATTGTTCACGCTCTAGACCAGTACATTATTGGCCAGCAGGATGCCAAACGCGCCGTTGCTATCGCCCTGCGTAACCGCTGGCGCCGGATGCAGCTCGATGATGACCTGCGCCCGGAAGTCACCCCGAAAAATATTTTGATGATTGGCCCCACGGGGGTAGGTAAAACCGAGATTGCCCGCCGTTTGGCCAAGTTGGCCAAAGCGCCGTTTATTAAAGTCGAAGCGACCAAATTTACCGAAGTCGGCTATGTGGGCCGCGATGTCGAGTCGATTATTCGCGATCTCATGGAAGCGGCCATCAAGATGGTGCGCGAGCAGGCCAAGGAAGAAGTTAGCCACCGCGCCGAAGATGCGGCAGAAGACCGCGTGCTGGATGCCCTGCTGCCACCGCCGCGGGGGCAGGAAGATAAGCCCCGCGAAGACAGCGGCACCCGCCAGACCTTCCGCAAGAAGCTTCGCGAAGGGCAGTTGGACGATAAAGAGATCGATATCGAAATCGCCTCCCAGGGCCCCGGCATCGACATTATGACCCCACCGGGCATGGAGGAGATGACCAGCCAGCTGCAGAGCATGTTCTCCAACATGGGCCAGCAGAAGCGTGAACACCGCCGCGTTACGGTCAAAGAGGCGCTGGTACTGCTACGCGATGAAGAAGCAGGCAAGCTGGTTAACGAAGAGGAAATCAAATCCCGTGCGGTCTACTCGGTGGAGCAACACGGCATCGTATTCCTGGACGAGATCGATAAAGTCGCCAAGGGCAGCGGTCAGTCCAGTGGCGGCGAAGTTTCCCGCGAGGGCGTCCAGCGTGATCTGCTGCCACTGATTGAAGGTTCTACCGTCTCGACCAAGTACGGCATGGTAAAGACCGATCACATCCTGTTTATCGCCTCCGGTGCTTTCCACCTGTCGCGCCCATCGGATCTCATTCCAGAGCTGCAGGGCCGCCTGCCAATCCGCGTTGAGCTGGATGCGCTAACGCCCAACGACTTCAAGCGTATTCTCACCGAGCCCTCTGCTTCGCTGACCAAGCAGTACCAAGCGCTGCTGGCCACCGAAGGGCTGGACGTTGAGTTTACTGCTGATGGCATTGAGCGTATCGCTCAGATCTCCTGGCAGGTCAACGAAGGCACCGAGAATATTGGCGCCCGCCGCCTGCACACGGTGATGGAACGGCTATTAGAGGAGGCCTCTTTCAGGGGCGGCGATATGGACAGCCCGCTGGTGATTGACGGCGACTACGTCAATGCGCAGCTTGGCGAATTGGCCGTCGACGAAGATCTGTCGCGGTATATTTTGTAAGCTGCGTCGGCTGTTATTATCAGCATTGGTATAGTCAGCAGCAGCAAGCCCGCGCTTTGCGGGCTTGCTGTCATGATATTTAGCCATGGACACTTAGCCATGAGGTCTCATCATGAACGCCCCTACCCCCAACCGGGTTCACTACCATAAACAGGCCCGCGAGGCTGGAGCTTGGCTACGCCAATGGGGAGAGTTTTCGCCTCCCGGTGGAGTTGTTACGCGTCTACTCACCTTCTGCCGAAGTGCGTGGCCACGGCGGTGACTCCGCGGTACTGCAAGTGGGCAAAAAAGATGTCGGCCTGCAGAATATAACCCAGGCGGGTAACTATGCACTGAAGCTGCACTTCGATGATGGTCACGACAGCGGCCTGTTTAGCTGGAACTACCTCTATGACCTCGCTACCCATCAAGAGGCTTACTGGAACAACTACTTACAGCGCTTAGAAGAGGCCGGAGCCTCACGGGAGCCCGCCAGTATTCAATTCAAGCAACTGTGACTACCTGACTCAGGCCCCTACAAGAAGCCGGGCAGACAAGCCTGGGTGGAGAAGGCTACAATGGGATTAACTTTTAATCGCGTCGGCTCCTAGGTCAAAAAACGTAGGGTCGATTTGCCTCCGCCTCGAATTCGGGAGCTACTTGCCCAATGAGCCCCACAGAAAAACGCACCACTGACTTTGGTTTTCAGGAAGTCCCTGTTGAAGAAAAAAGCCTCCCGCGTGGCCGATGTTTTCCACTCTGTGGCGGCCCGCTACGATGTGATGAACGACCTGATGTCCATGGGCATCCACCGGATATGGAAGCGCATGACCATCGAGCGCGCAGGTGTGCGCCCCGGCCACCACGTGCTGGATATCGCTGGCGGCACCGGAGATTTGACCCTCAAGTTTTCCCGCATGGTTGGCCCCCGGGGCAAAGTGGTACTCGCCGATATCAATGCCTCAATGCTCAAAGTGGGCCGCGACAAACTGATGGATAACGGTGTCGGCGGCAACGTCGAGTATGTGCAAGCCAACGCCGAAAGCCTGCCGTTTCCCGATAACAGCTTCGACTGCATCACCATCGCCTTTGGCCTGCGTAACGTCACCGACAAGGACGCAGCGCTGCGCTCCATGGCCCGGGTGCTCAAGCCCGGTGGGCGCCTGCTGGTGCTGGAGTTCTCCAAGCCCAACAACCCGCTGCTCTCCAAGGCCTACGATGAGTACTCTTTCCGCCTGCTGCCCAAGATGGGCGAGCTAGTGGCGGGCGACGGTGACAGCTACCGCTACCTGGCGGAGTCGATTCGCATGCACCCGGATCAGGAAACGCTCAAAGCCATGATGGAAGAGGCCGGGCTTGAGCGGGTCGAGTACACCAACCTGACTGGCGGTATCGTGGCCCTGCACCGCGGCATTAAGCTATGACGTTTTGTGCCCTGACGTTTCCTGCCAAGAGGTCAGCATGCTGGTAACTCCAACCCTGCTGCTGGCCGGTTGTGAACGCACGCTTAACGCTCTACTCGCCCGTGACCCTGCGGCGCCTGCACGGCTAGCGGCACTGGCGGGGAGCCGCCTCCTGGTGCGCCTGGAACAGCCTCCTTTAGCGCTGGTCATTCACTACCATCACGCTGGGCTCGACCTGATGCGTGGTGATGACGTTGATGAAACCGACGTAGACGCAGTCGTGGAACTCACTCCGGAAACCTTTTCCGAGTGGATCAGCGGCGCATCCATTGAACGCCTTATGTTTGACGGCAAGCTCGCCGTGCGTGGCCGTATCCATCTGCTTGAAGCCACTCGCGATCTGCTCTTTGACCTGGATATCGACTGGGAAAGCGAGCTGGCCCGCTGGCTGGGCGATATGCCCGCCCACTCCCTGGCCGAAGGGCTGCGTCGTGCTGCCCGCTGGGGCTACGCGCCAAAGACGAGCTGATGCAGGATGTGTCTGAATATGTCTTTGAAGAGGCCCGCCTGCTGCCAGGCCGCCAGCAGCGTAGCCTACTCCGCGAGCACCTGACCGAGCTAGAAGTAGCGACCGATCGCCTGGAAGCACGCCTAAACCGCTTGCAGCGGCGCCTGGAGCAGCGTCAGCCCACGCCACAGGAGACGCCCCCATGAGCCTGCGTCTACTGCGGATAAGCTGGGTGATCAGCCGCCACCGACTGGACACGCTACTGCCGTTAGAGCGGCTGCCCTGGTGGCTAAGGGCGCTGCTATGGTTCTCTCCGCTCCGCTTGGTGCCCGTTGGCAAACGCTCACGGGGCGAACGTCTGCGCCTGTCGCTGGAAGCGCTGGGGCCGATTTTTATTAAATTCGGCCAAATGCTCTCCACCCGCCGCGACCTGCTACCAGCGGATATCGCCGATGAGCTGAAACGCCTACAGGATCAGGTGCCGCCCTTTCCTGGCGAGCAAGCCGCCGCCCGGGTCGAGAAAGCGTTGGAGATGTCGCTGGAAGAGGCTTTCGCTGAGTTTGACCGGGTGCCACTGGCCTCGGCATCGATTGCCCAGGTGCACGCAGCCAGGCTGCACAGCGGTGAAGACGTGGTGGTGAAAATCATTCGCCCCGGCATTGACCGTGTCATGCGCCAGGATATGGCGCTGATGTACCAGGTCGCTAAGCTATTTTCCAAAATCCCCGAGGCGCGTCGCTTGCGCCCGGTAGAAGTGATTCGCGACTACGAAGCCACGCTGTTTGACGAGCTGGATCTCTACAAAGAGGCCGCCAACACCTCCCAGCTCAAGCGCAACTTCAAAGACTCGCCGCTGCTGTTTGTACCCACCATCTACTGGCCCTTCACCCGCCGCCACGTGATGGTGCAAGAGCGCATTCGCGGTATTCCGGTCGCCGACTTAGATACCCTGATAGCCCGGGGCACCAACCTGAAAAAGCTCGCCGAACGAGGCGTTGAGCTATTTTTTACCCAGGTTTTCCGTGACAACTTCTTTCACGCGGATATGCACCCAGGCAATATCTTCGTCAACTGTGACAACCCCGAAGACCCCCAGTACATAGCCATCGACTGCGGCATTGTCGGCAGCCTGACTCGGGAAGACCAGGACTATCTGGCGCGCAACCTGCTGGCGTTTTTCCACCAGGACTATTATGAAGTCGCTGCGCTGCACATTGAGTCCGGCTGGGTGGGTGAAAACACCCGAGCCAATGAGTTTGCGGCGGCGATTCGCACCGTCTGCGAGCCCATTTTAGAGAAACCGTTGAAAGATATCTCCTTTGGGCAGGTGCTATTAGGGCTATTCCAAACCGCACGACGCTTTAATATGGAAGTGCAGCCGCAGCTGGTACTGTTGCAGAAAACGCTGCTCAATATCGAAGGATTAGGGCGACAGCTCTACCCCGATCTGGATCTCTGGAGCACCGCCAAGCCCTACTTAGAGCAGTGGATGAAAGAGCGTGCCGGTGTCAGCGGGTTATGGGAGTCGCTAAAGCGCCAGGCGCCAGAGCTTTCACGCCAGTTGCCCGAACTGCCCGTACTGGCTCACCAGGCGCTGAGCCGTATGGAGCATGAGCATCGCCAGCGCCATCAGCAGGTAGACGCCATCAGCGCCATGCGTGTGCAGATGGCCCGCCAGGGTAAGCGACTCTACCGCCTCCGGCCGGCTTGATCCTATTGGCGCTGGCATTGGCGTGGCAGCCATTAAGCGGCTGGATTGCGCTCCAGGAGTGGCCGATACTAGCGGCTGCTGCCATTGGCCTACTGCTGCTGGTATGGCAATAAGCTATTGTTAGATAACGACGCAGCGGCGCACTAAACGCTTACAAGGATTCCCATGGACAGCAACGCATTATCGCCTAACAATTCGACTAGCCATACCAATGTGCTGGATACGCTCAATGAAGTGTTAAAGCAGCGGCGCCATGCAGCGGCAGAAGAATCTTATGTTGCCTCCTTGCATCATAAGGGTTTGAACAAGATACTCGAAAAGGTGGGCGAGGAAGCCACAGAAACAGTGCTTGCGGCAAAAGATGCCGAGCATGGAAGCGAGGCCGAACGGCAAGCGTTGATTTCTGAAACCGCCGACCTGTGGTTTCATAGTCTGGTGATGCTCTCGCACCTGGGAATGGATCATCAGGCCGTTTTAGACGAACTGGCACGGCGCTTCGGCATTTCCGGACACGAGGAAAAAGCCGCCCGCCAGCCATAGTGGCTAAATAGGGCTATCGCATAGTGGTAACGCATGTGCGGTAGCCTGCTCCTAGCCATTGAACTGGTATTTACCGGGTCGGTGGTTAAAGAGATAACGCTGAAATAGATAGCACTCAATAGATAGTTAACCTGCTCCCATGAGGAAACGCATATGTTAGGTGGCATTAGTATTTGGCAGTTGCTGATTGTACTGGGCATCATCATTCTGGTTTTCGGCACTAAAAAACTGCGTAACGTGGGTACCGACCTGGGTGGGGCGGTTAAGGGCTTCAAGAAAGCCATGCACGACGAGGAGAAAGGCAAAGAGGCTGATAAAGAAGACGCCGACCAACCCCATGCCAAAGTGAGCCATGAAGAGCCGGGCAACACTTATGACGTTCAAGCCGAAGAGAAACAGGCCGCGAGCGACCGCAACGAAGAGCGCAAATAAACCATGCTGGATATCGGCTTTCTTGAACTGATGCTGATTGGCATCGTCGGGCTGCTGGTGCTTGGCCCGGAACGGCTGCCCCGCGCCGCCCGTACGACAGGCATGTGGATTGGCAAAATTAAGCGCACGGTATCCGGTATGCAGCGTGAAATCAGCGCCCAGCTGGAAGCAGAAGAGCTGCGTCAAAAGCTCAATGAACAGCAGAAAAAGCTCGATGACAGTTTGAAGAAAGCCAAGCTGGACGTAGAGAGCATTGCCGATACCCCTGCCCGCTCTGATGCGGTGCCGCCCAATACGCCGCCCACCCAGGCGGCGCAGAGCGACACGGAGCAGCGCGTTGCCAAGGCCAGCTCCCGATTGGATGATGCCCTGCAAACGGTGCGTGAAGAAACGCCTCCGTCATCTTCCGCGCCTGCCGCCTCAGCAGCGCCCTCCCGCCAGGCCGAACCGGAAGCGGCTGACCCAGAGCCGACGGCACTTAATAAGGCTGAATCTGAAAAGGATCGTAATCACCAATGAGTATGTCTGGCGATTCAAAGGAGCCGCGGGAAGACCAGAGCCAAGCCCCCCTGATTGAGCACCTGATAGAGCTACGCTCACGGCTAATGCGCGCCGTGATCGTCATTTTGGTGGTCTTTTGGGCCTCTACTCCTTTGCCAATGATATCTATACGTTTGTTGCCGAGCCGTTAATGGCGCTGCTGCCCGAAGGCTCGCAAATGATCGCCACGGAAGTCGCTTCGCCATTCTTAGCGCCGTTTAAGCTCACCCTGGTGGTGGCGGTATTTATCGCCATTCCCTTCGTGCTGCATCAGGCCTGGGCGTTTATCGCGCCAGGGCTTTACGACAATGAAAAAGCACTGGCGATACCGATCCTGGTGTCGAGCATTGCGCTGTTCTACGGCGGCGCGGCGTTTGCCTACTATGTGGTGTTTCCACTGCTGTTTGAGTTTTTCACCCAAACGGGGCCGGAAAACGTCGCTGTCATGACCGACATAAACCAGTATTTGAACTTCGTTCTTAAACTGTTTTTTGCCTTTGGTGTCGCGTTCGAAATCCCTATTGCGACTTTTTTGTTAATACAGTCGGGCGCCACCACGGTGGAAAGCCTGTCTAAAAAGCGTCCCTACATTATCTTGGGCTGCTTCGTGGTCGGTATGCTGCTAACGCCTCCGGATGTGATTTCTCAGAGCCTGCTGGCGATTCCGATGTACCTGCTTTACGAAGTCGGACTGCTGTTTGGCCGCTTGGTGCGCAAGCGTAAAGAGGAGAAAGAGGCGGCTGAAGAGCAAGAGGCAGATCTCTAAACGCAGGACTCTCCGCGTCGATACTTAAAAGCCGCCGTCATTGACAATGACGGCGGCTTTTTCACTGCAGCATCGCAGCGAGCTTAATCCATCATTTCTGCAATGCGGTCTACCAGCTTGAAAATACCGGTCGCAGCTTCGCTGATACGCGTTGCCAGCATATAGGCAGGCGTTGTGACCACGCGGTGCTCAAGATCCACCACGATATCTTCTACGCCGCAGCTGCGGTGCAGGCCACCCATGGCACTAATGGCACCGGAAACCGCCGGGTCATTGCCCACTGTCACCGCAATGCCTTCATCCAATAGGCGGGGCACCAGGACGGGGAAATACACATCAAACCAATCGGCTTGGCCTCCTCACGAAACCCTACCAAGGCCACTTTTAATGCCTCCAGCACCTGCATACTGTCACCGGCGCTGGCGAAGTCAGACAGGTTCTTGGCAACGCCAAAACCACCGGGCACGATCACAGCGTCAAACTTGTCAGCCTCTAACTCCTCCAGCGGGCTGATCTCTCCCCGCGCCAGGCGGGCAGACTCCAGCAGCACATTGCGCTGCTCCCCTCTACCACCTCTTGAGTGAGATGGTTAACTACCTGGTGCTGCTCTATATCGGGAGCAAAACAGCGGTAACCGATCCCCAACTGATCCAAGCGCAACAGCGTTAGCGTGGTTTCATATATTTCCGAACCATCGTAAACGCCGCAGCCGGCTAAAATCACTGCCACCTGTTTGGTCATGCCTATCTCCTTATCCCAGGGTCTGCCGAACGCAATACAGCAAAGCAATCGCTCACTTTAGTCAGTCTGTCGTATTGTCACAAGGCGGCTTTCGCCGCAAGGCATGGCTGATATACTCCCTCCAAGCCTTAGGGCATATTTATTTACTATCCTTAATGTTCACGTTACCTGATTTTTACGACGTCTAATGGAGAGCCTCCTTGAGTACACCCACTGCCCGTCATTTTCCCGCCACCCGCATGCGCCGCATGCGCCGCGATGATTTCTCACGCCGGTTGATGCAGGAGAACAGTCTGACGCCGTCAGACCTCATCCTGCCGGTGTTCGTGTTGGAAGGCGACAATCAACGTGAAGCCGTCGCCTCCATGCCCGGCGTCGAGCGGCTCTCTATCGACCTGTTGATCGAGCAAGCTCGCGAGGCATATGCGCTGGGCATCCCGGCGCTGGCCCTGTTTCCAGTGGTTGGCCCCGAGCACAAGAGTGAGCTTGCCGAAGAGGCTTATAGCGCCAGCGGTCTAGTTCAGCGCAGTGTGCGCGCCCTCAAGAGGCGCTGCCCGAACTAGGCATTATCACCGACGTGGCGCTGGATCCTTATACCAGCCACGGCCAGGACGGCATTCTTGACGAGCACGGCTACGTGCAGAATGACCGCACCGTGGATACGCTACTCAAGCAGGCGCTCTCCCATGCTGAAGCCGGTGCCGACGTGGTCGCCCCTTCCGACATGATGGATGGTCGGATTGGCGCGATACGCCTGGTGTTGGAGCAGGAGCACCTGCATAACGTGCGTATTATGGCCTACAGCGCTAAATACGCCTCGCACTACTACGGCCCTTTCCGCGATGCGGTCGGTTCGGCGGCTAACTTGGGCAAGGCGGACAAGCGCACCTATCAAATGGATCCCGCTAATAGCGATGAAGCGCTGCACGAAGTGGCCATGGATATCTCCGAGGGTGCCGATATGGTGATGGTCAAACCCGGCATGCCCTACTTGGATATCGTTCGCCGGGTGAAAAGTGAGCTACAGGTACCCACCTTCGCTTATCAGGTCAGCGGCGAGTACGCCATGCACCGCGCTGCCTTCGACAACGGCTGGTTAGAAGCAGCACCGGTTATCCTGGAGTCGTTAATGTGTTTCAAGCGGGCAGGCGCGGATGGCATTCTGACTTACTTTGCTCTTGACGCCGCGCGTTTACTCCAACAACGCTAAGATGACAACCAGGTGACACCTATTTGTCATCTTCTCCCCGCATACTGCACTGATATACCAGTATCAGGCTATGATACCTTCGAGCTATCAACGCGGGGAGATCCACCATGGACGAGCAAGCTTCAGATTCATTACCACTATCGTCTACTGATCACACCAGCAGCGACGGCGATATGCCACTACGGATCAATCGTACCCCGACCGGGGTTCAAGCACGTGAAGTGCTGCCTGAAACGGATCTTGACGATACCCAGCTCTACTTTAATCGCGAGCTGTCACACCTACAGTTCAATATCCGCGTGTTGGAACAGGCGTTAGACGACGCCCACCCGCTGCTCAACCGGTTAATGTTCCTGTTGATTTTCTCCTCCAACATGGATGAGTTTTTGAAATTCGCGTGGCGGGTTTGAAGCATCAAGTTGCTCTGGGCGACGACACCACCGCTGCCGATGGCCGCCTGCCTAAAGCGGTGCTGGCGGAGATCTCGCAGCTTGCTCACGCACAGATCGACCGCCAATATCAAATACTCAACGATACCTTACTGCCCGCGCTGGAAACCCAGGGGCTGCGTTTTCGGCGCCGCGATCAGTGGACTGATGAGCAGAAAGCCTGGGTCAAGGCGTTCTTCGATAACGAAATTATGCCGGTCATCAGTCCGATTGGGCTCGATCCCTCGCACCCCTTCCCCGCTTGGTGAATAAAAGCCTCAACTTTATCGTTGAGCTGGAAGGCAAGGATGCCTTTGGCCGCGCCGGCGGCATGGCGATTCTCCCCGCGCCGCGTTCACTGCCGCGCCTGATGGCACTGCCCAAAGAGATTTGCGAAGAGGGTTTTTCCGAGTATGTTTTCCTCTCGTCGATGATTCATGCCCACGCCGAGGAGCTATTTCCCGGCATGAGCGTGCGCGGCTGCTACCAGTTCCGACTGACCCGCAACGCGGATATGAGCGTTGACCCCGAGGAGGTCTCGGATCTTGCCTCAGCGCTGCGCGGTGAACTGCTGGCACGCCGCTACGGCAGCGGCGTGCGCCTGAGGTCGCCGACAGTTGCCCGGATGACTTGACCAACTTCTTGCTACGCCAGTTTGAGCTTGAGAGCGACGACTTGTATCGCGTCAAAGGGCCGGTCAACCTGACCCGCATGATGTCGGTGCTGGGCGATGTGGATCGCCCCGAGCTGCTCTATCGGCCGTTTACCCCCAGCATTCCCAAAGCGCTCAAAGCGGGTAGCCTGTTTGACGCTATCGCCAAGAACGACATTCTGCTCCATCACCCCTTCCAGTCGTTTACGCCAATCGAAGACTTGCTGCGTGAAGCCGCCCGCGACCCCCATGTACTGGCGGTAAAACAGACCCTTTACCGCACCGGCGCAGACTCGGCCATTGTGAATGCTCTGGTAGAAGCAGCCAGCCAGGGGAAAGAGGTCACGGTGGTCATTGAGCTACGTGCGCGTTTTGATGAGGCCGATAATCTACAGCTGGCTTCACGCCTGCAGGAAGCGGGCGCCATCGTTGTTTACGGCATTATGGCCTACAAAACCCACGCCAAAATGCTCCACATTGTGCGCCGTGAAAAGGGCGAACTGTGCTACTACGCCCACCTGGGCACCGGCAACTACCACGCCAAGACAGCCAAGCTCTATACCGATTACAGCCTGCTGACTGCCAACAAAGCGCTATGTGCGGATGTGCATAAAGTCTTTCAACAACTGTCAGGAATGGGCCGCGCACGCAAAATCGACACGCTGCTTCACGCCCCCTTCACGCTGCACGAGCGACTGGTGGCAATGATCGACCGGGAAGCGCAGATAGCGCGCAAGGGTAAACGCGGACATATCATCATTAAGTGCAACTCGTTAACCGAGCCCAAGCTTATCAAAGCGCTCTACCGGGCCTCCCAGGCGGGAGTCGAGTGCGACTTGATTATTCGCGGCATGTGCTGTTTGAAGCCAGGCGTACCGGGGTTTCCGACAACATCCGCGTGCGCTCGATTATTGGCCGCCTGCTGGAGCATACCCGGGTGTTCCACTTCCACAATGATGGCAAGTCGGAAACCTGGTGCTCTAGCGCGGATTTTATGTCGCGCAATATGTTCCACCGTGTCGAAACCTGCTTTCCGCTGCTGGATAAGAAGCTCGCCACCCGGGTGCGTAAAGACCTGGAGACATACCTGGTGGATAACTGCCAGAGCTGGCTACTGCAGACCGACGGCAGCTATCAACTACAAGACCCAGGTGATGCCGACGCGATCAGTGCCCAGGAAACGCTGCTCTACGCCTATGCGTCTAAAAGCTAGGCATCGAACATACACCTAAACATCAAAAACCCCGCTGCTTAGCGGGGTTGATACCGACCTCTAACCGTTATGCATAGCGCTGTCGGAGTGCCTTGGCGGCTTCCACCATATTGGCCAGCGCTGGCTCTACTTCCGTCCAACCACGGGTTTTTAAGCCGCAGTCCGGGTTCACCCACAGCCGTTCGGCGGGGATTTTTTCCAGGGCTTTCTCCATCAAATCGACCATCCAGCTTACCTCGGGAATATTCGGGGTGTGGATATCGTAAACACCTGGGCCAATTTCGTTGGGATAAGCGAAGTCCTGGAAGGCATCCAATAGGTGCATATCCGAGCGCGATGTTTCAATAGTGATCACATCGGCATCCAACGCTGCAATCGCGCCAATGATATCGTTGAACTCCGAGTAACACATATGGGTATGAATCTGGGTGGCGTTGGCCACGCCCGCGGCGCTTAGCTGGAAGCTCTCCACTGCCCAATCAAGGTATTCTTGCCACTCATGCTGGCGAAGCGGCAGTCCTTCACGCAGCGCCGGTTCGTCGATTTGAATAATCTTGATCCCGGCTTTTCCAGATCCAGCACCTCATCGCGCAGTGCCAGGGCAATCTGGCGGCAGGTGGTTTCCCGTGGCTGGTCATCACGTACAAACGACCACTGTAGAATCGTCACCGGCCCGGTCAGCATGCCCTTCATGGGTTTGTCGGTCAGGGTTTGGGCGTACTCGCTCCAGCGCACCGTCATCGGCGCAGGGCGGGAGACATCACCAAAAATCACCGGCGGCTTCACGCAGCGAGAACCGTAGCTCTGCACCCAGCCAAAGCGGGTAAAGGCAAACCCTTCGAGCTGCTCGCCAAAGTACTCCACCATGTCGTTACGTTCGGCTTCACCGTGCACCGGTACGTCGATATCCAGAGCTTGCTGGCGCTCAACGGCGTAGGCAATCTCGGCCTGCATGCGGGCTTCGTAGTCGGCTGGCCCCAGCTCACCGGCTTTAAAGGCGCGCCGGGCGGCACGAATCTCGTCGGTTTGCGGGAAAGAGCCAATCGTCGTGGTGGGAAATAGCGGCAGCTTAAGCGCCCGCCGCTGAGCCTCAGCGCGGACAGGATAAGATGCCTGGCGTTGGCTATCGGCGGGGCTAATCGCTGCCAAGCGCTGGCTGACTATAGGTTGGTGAATACGCCTTGACTCACGCCGAGCATCCAAGGCTCGAGTGGCCTGATCCAGGCGCTGCTCATCAACAGGCGTGGCGCGGTTATCGATCAAGCGGGCCAGGGTCACCACCTCGTCTAGCTTCTGCCGAGCAAAGGCCAGCCAGCTGATTAACTCATCATCAAGATCGCTCTCCTGCGCTAAATCCACCGGCACGTGGAGTAGCGAACAGCTCGGCGCCAGCCACAGCCGCTGGCCCAGACGCACCTTTAACGGCAGCAGGCGTTCACGCAAGGCAGCCAAATCGGCCCGCCAAATGTTGCGGCCATCAACAAACCCCACCGATAACACCTGATGGGGGCCAAGGCGATCAATCACGCTTTCCACCTGCAGGGGAGCGCGCACGGCATCAATGTGCAAACCCGCCACGGGCAGCCGGGTCGCCAGCGAGAGATTATCGCCCAAGCCGCCGAAGTAAGTGGCTAGCAATAGCTTTAGCGGGGCAGACTGAAGGCGGTGGTAAGCGCGCTCATAGGCCTGCTGCCACGCCAGCGGCAAGTCCTGCACCAGGGCAGGTTCATCCAGTTGAACCCACTCAATACCTTGGGTGGCGAGCCGCGCTAATATTTCGCCATATACGTCGAGTACGCTATCGAGCAGCGTCAGGCGGTCAAAATCACCGCCCTTGGTTTTACCCAACCACAGCCAGGTCAGCGGGCCCGTCAGCGTTACTTTGGGGGTAAACCCTGCACGTAACGCCTCATCCACTTCATCAAACAGACGGCTGGAGGCCAGGGTAAAGGTTTGCCCATCGTGCAGTTCGGGCACCAGGTAGTGGTAATTGGTATCGAAGTACTTGGTCATTTCACACGCTGCCGCGGGCGCACCGCTGGGTGCCCGTCCGCGGGCCATGCGAAAGGTGGTATCAAGGTCGACCTCACCACCAGCCACCTCTGCTGCCGCGTTAAAGCGGCCAGGCACCGCCCCGAGCGCTACTGAGACGTTAAGCACTTGATCGTAAAAGGCGAAATCGCCCACGCTAACGAAATCCAAACCGGCGTCTTGCTGCGCCTGCCAGTGGCGCAAACGCAGCTCGCGGCCGGTGCTTTCAAGCTCGCTACGCGTGCACTCGCCTTTCCAGTACGCTTCCGTGGCTTTTTTTAGCTCGCGCTGAGCGTCGATACGGGGATAGCCGAGAATATGAGAAACTGTCATGATGAACCCTACCAACGTGAATAATTTCACACAGTCTGGGCACCACGCACCAATGAATCAAACTAAAGTTTTTAATACCAAAAATGAAAAATATTCATAATTATTGAGCAATGACATGATTGAGCTACGACACCTCCGCACCCTACTGGCGCTGCGCGAAACCGGCTCCCTGGTCGATGCCGCCGAACGCGTGCATTTGACCCAATCGGCGCTTTCACACCAACTCAAAGACCTGGAGAGCCGCGTAGACAGTCCGCTGTTTGTGCGCAAAACCCGTCCGGTGGAGTTCACCCGCGCGGGGCTACGCCTGCTAGCCCTGGCCGACCAGATACTGCCTGAAGTACGCAAGGCAGAGCGTGATTTGGCGCGCCTGGCAGGCACCGAGCAGGGGCGATTGCATATGGCCATTGAGTGCCACAGCTGCTTTCAGTGGCTAATGCCCACGGTGGATTATTTTCGCGATCACTGGCCGGAAGTGGAAATCGATATCCCCAGTGGCCACCACTTCGACCCGCTTCCGGCGCTTGCCCGCGAGCAGCTGGATCTGGTGATCACCGCCGATCCCCAACCTCTTGACGGGATTCACTACGCCCCCCTGTTTCGCTATGAGGGGCTATTGGCCGTCGCCCGCCAGCACCCTTTGCAGGTCGGGGCTTTATAGAGCCTCAGGCACTGGCCGAGGAGACGTTGATTACCTACCCCGTCGAGCAGTCGCGGCTGGATATTTTCACCCAGTTTTTGCAGCCGGCAAATGTACGCCCCCGGGAGATCCGTACTGCCGAATTAACGATAATGATGATGCAACTGGTGGCCAGCGGGCGTGGCGTGTGTGCCCTGCCCAATTGGGCGCTTACTGAGTATTTAGAGCGCGATTACGTTAGCGCAGTGAAACTAGGCGAGCAGGGGGTATGGAGCACGCTGTATGCGGCTATCCGCGAGGAGACACGCGAAGCGCCGTGGATGCAGGATTTCTTGCGCACTGCGCGGGAGACTTCCTTTGCTGTGCTAACCGGCGTTAAGCCGGCGGATCGCGACGGGGAACCAGCAGCGTAAAGCGCGCGCCGCCCAAAGTGGGGCTGGTATCGATGGTCACGCTGCCACCGTGTCCGGCCATGATTTTCTGCACAATCGAAAGCCCTAACCCGTAGCCACCGGAGCTGCGGGCGCGGCTGTCGTCCAACCGGGCAAAAGGCTTGAAGATATCCGCCCGCGCTTCAGGGGGGGAATGCCGGGGCCGTCGTCTTCAACATCGATACGCACCAGATTGGGCTCATCCCAGAGTTGAATCACCACCTGGGACTTGGCATGACGGCAGGCATTGCCGACTAAATTCTGCACCGCGCGTTGGAGATAGCGCGGCTCCGCCAGCAGCTCGATTTCAGGCCCTGGAGCAAGCGCCAGCGCTAAACCTTTATGCAGCGGTGACAGCGTATCAATCACCCGCTCTGCCATAGCCCGGCACTCTACCAGCGCCGTTTCAAGCTCGGCGCCGTTAACCGTTTCCCCTCCTAGGCGGGCATAGGTAAGAATCTCATCAACCAATTCATCGAGTTCGGCAATATCCGCATCGATACCCTGAAGCTGGCGGCGAATGGCGGGCTGGTCAGTCATATCTTCGACCATCTGCACGGCAAAACGAATACGCGCCACCGGGGTGCGCAACTCGTGGGAAACCGCCCGAATCATCTCTTGCTGGCCGCGCAGCAGGCTCTGCACCTGATTGGCCATGCCATTAAACGCCATGCCCAAGCGTCCTAAAAAGTCGCCGCTCTCTACCTTTACCCGTGTTTCCAGGCGACCGCTGGCGATCCGGGTGGCGGCCAGCTCCAGCCGCGCCATGCGGGCTTCAATGCTACGCATAATCAAATAGATGATCAGGCTGAGAACAATCATCAGCCCCACCAGGAGAGGCAGATGCAAATTGAGCGGTAGCGTATCACCGCGGGAAATAGGCCCCGCTTTCAGCCATTCTTGCTCGCCCGGCAACTGATAGAGCAGCGTAATCGACAGCTTATCGGAGACGAGCTGCGTGATAACGTTGCCGCTGGCCAGTTGAGTCTGCTGCGCCGTCGTTAGCCCTGCAGGTAGGGGAAGACAACCGCTGCAGCGGCCAACTCCCGGAACGCAACTGGGCAATGCGGCCATCACGCTCTTCTGCTGGCACTGCTGCGAGCCACTCGCCAAGCAGCTCTAGGCTGCCATGCCACTGGTGCTCGCTCCAGTCGTCAAGGCGTGCTTGCAGCAGCCAGGTATCTCCGGGCAGGCGCTGTTGCAACAACCAGGGTTTTTCGGCGACCAGTATTCTGCCTTGCTCCAACCGTGAGCGCTCAAAATAGCCCAAATCCGCCTCGGTGATGGGCTGCAGAGTCAGTTGCAAATCGAGCTGCTCTGAAAAGTGCTCAAGCAAAGCACTTCGCTGCTCTACCGGCGTATCGGCTAGCCGTTGTGTCATCAGCGACATGGGGAGCGCGGCGAGTTGCTCACGGTAGTCTTCCCGGCGCACCTGTTCAATAAAGGAGCGCCCCACCAAGGCGATCACAAACACCACCAGTAGCGCGATGCCCAGCAACAGATAGAAGCGTAAAAACGAGCCGTTACTGAGCACCCGCCGCATGATGCTGTCCCTCTGAATGATCAACTGTCTTTAACGAAGAGATAACCTTTACTGCGCACGGTCTTGATCCGGTGAGGCTGGTTAGGATCATCGCCAATTTTAGGTCGAATGCGCGATACGCGGACATCAATAGAGCGGTCTTGGCCGTCGTACTTAATGCCCCGAAGGTCGCTGAATATCTCTTCACGGGTAAGCACGCGGCCTGCGTTACGACCCAGAAGCCAAAGCAGGTCGAATTCGGCACTGGTTAAGTCAATACGCTCACCCGAGAGCCAGGCTTCACGAGTCGCGTTATCGATCTCCAGGTTTTCAAAACGCAGCCGCATTTCGCCATCCGGGGCAGGCCCGTCGGCGCGGCGCAGTAGCGCGCGCATGCGCGCCAGCAGTACCCGCGGCTGAACCGGCTTCGGCACATAGTCGTCGGCGCCCATTTCGAGCCCCAAGACCTGATCAAGATCGTCGGTGCGCGCAGTCAGCATCATGATTGGGCCGGCAAAATTGGGTCTAACGCGGCGGCAAATCGCCAGACCGTCCTCCCCTGGCAGCATTAAGTCCAGAATCACCAGGTCGGGCTGCAGGGTTAAAATACGGTCAACCCCTTTAGCACCGTCTGCTTCCAGCGTTACTTGGAAGCCGTTCGCTTCCAAGTAATCACGGGTAAGCTCGGCCAGACGCTTGTCATCCTCAATGATCAAAACATGATCTTGATCGGGATAGTCAGGCGTTACAGACTCTTGCGTCTCAAGCGCCTGAAATTGCTGTTCCAAATGATCTACCATCCTCTTTATGCACTCCGCTTAGGCTGTTTATTTTTCACCCGCTCACCCAATACCAACGCAGGTGCCCCATGATTGGCACTCAGGATAACTCAAAACCACCAAAACACCCGCTTCTGTCGTTACCATTGCGCGTATTGGTGAGTGCGTGTGGCCAGACACTTGATTCTTCCTTAACCGGGGACTAATGTGTAAACGCAAACTGTCGACAATTTGACAGGGGGAGCCTGCCATGGGAAGTAGCAAAACGAAAAGTGTTATAAAACGTGTTTACGTTCCAGCCCAAGTACGCGACCTGCCCAATGGGGAGAAGTTAAAAATCCCGGGGCATTATAAGGCGCCGCCCGGGGAAGGAAACGATACCATTGAGTAATGTTTGATTAAGTATATCTACTGCTAAAGCATATTAAAAGGCAGACCTTTCGTGGCCTGCCTTTTTTCTTCACTACAGGTTTTGACGCAATTACACTAGGCGCGCTTTTCCGCAGCGTTGCTTTTCAGCGCCTACCCTTTGGGCCCAAACAGAAACCATGCAATTAAGCCAACTAACGGGAAAAACAGCAGCACCAGAATCCATACCAGCTTAGCAAGACCGCCAGCCCCGCTTTTGGCCACTTTAACAATGGCCCAAATCACAATAATGAGCCAAATTAGTCCTAATAATCCACCTACTTCAATGCCCATAGCAACTCCTTAGCGTGTTGGCACTCGTATCAACTTAGACAATCATATCAGTGGCACATTCCCAAGCTGGACTCACTGCTCGGGAAGGCTCAACACCATCTCACCTGCCTGTATTTCTATCGACAATAAACTCAGAAAGCTCATGCCGAGTAGGACAGTGTCGCGCTCCATGCCAGGGCTGATAGACCCCTGCACATTCTGCACTTTTAGTCCGCCAAGGGAAACCTCATCAAGCTCCGTTAAGGCACCTTCCACTCGGCCGTTGGCGGTATTGAACCAAGCACTTCGCCCAGGCTCAAGGCCTAACTCACTTGCCAAATCGGCCGGTATGGCGACATAGGTGGCGCCAGTGTCTAGCAAAAAGGTCACCGGTTTGCCATTGATGCTTCCCGGCGCCTCAAAATGCCCGGCCCGGTTACGCTTCAGGGTAACGGGCTCACCCGCGGGCAGGGTCTGCACAATATTGGCGTTGGGGCGCATCATCTTTTCCAGGCCACCGTGAATCCACCAAGTACCCACTGCCATTAACAGTACCCAAAACAGCAGCATCATAACGATGCCGCCACGCTGGGACACTTGACCTGCCTTATGGTTGCCATACGCCACCTCACTGAGGTAAGGATGCCTCGTTAGCGTTATTATTGTTGGTATGACGGTTGGTCTCCCAGGCGAGGGCCGCTTCACGGCCACGACGCTCGTTGACCCTGGCGCAAATCAGCATCGCGATAACGAACAGGGCAACACATAATAGAATAGACGCTTGCAAGCCAACCAGCGTCTGTAACACTCCCAGCATGACGATACCCAGAACGCCTGCGAGCTTATTAGCCAACCCCCAGAAACCGAAAAACTCTGCTGATTTAGCCAAGGGTGAAAACAGTCCCACCAGCGCCCTGCTGGCGGATTGACTAGATCCCAGGCTAAGCCCCGCCAGGCAGCCGACCACCAGAAATACGTGCTGGGCCTGCCACTGCAGTTCAAAATGACCGTTTATCCACTGAGTCACCTCCGGCGTTGCCCAGATCGCAATAATCGCCACGACCCACAGCGCCAACGTCATTTGGTACGTTCGCTTAGCCCCAGCTGATCCTGAATCCAGCCGAACCCCAGGGCGCCCGCCGCGGCAGTGATTTGGACAATAATAAACATGATATTACGTACGCTCTCATCCCAGCCGATCACTTGAGCGCCATAGATAAAGGCGAAGGCGATGATGATGTAGACACCGGCCATCGAGAACAGCAGTGAAACCAAAAACACGGTCAGATCTTTAAAGTAGCGCAATTCGTGAAAAGTGGTTGCG
The DNA here is from genome assembly GCA_004295565.1 of Vreelandella olivaria. Lineage (GTDB taxonomy): Bacteria > Pseudomonadota > Gammaproteobacteria > Pseudomonadales > Halomonadaceae > Vreelandella > Vreelandella olivaria. The sequence goes on from AP019416.1 coordinate 3,760,068, forward strand.
ACACGATTCAGCGCAATATGCCGATAAGAGACGCCGCGGGGCTGGGGCTTGCCGCGCTCTTTCAACCATAAAAAGGTAGGAATGGCAGTAATCAGGAAAAAGCCTGCCGCAAAGGGCCCCACCAGCGGATGCGCTCAAAGTTATCTGCGCTTGCCTCGCCAAGCACGACCAGGGTGAAGCCCGCCGCAAACAGCCCGCCGATGTAGCCTAACGCCCAGCCAAACCCGGAAATTTTGCCCAGCGACTGAGGCGGTCCAAGCTCGGGCAAAAAGAGGCTATAAATGATTCGCCCATTGAGTAAGCGTAATTAGATAGCACTATCAGCAGCAGCCCAGTGATAACGTAGCCCGGTTCAACGAAGTAAAGCATTGCTGTGGTGACGACAGTCGCCAGGTAGCTAATCAGCAGAAAGCGCTTTTTCTCCGCCCGGTAATCCATCACGGCGCCGCATAGTGGTGCTGTGATCACCACCATCAAATAGCTAACCGCCAGGGCCAAGCTCCATAGGAAGTTGGCAAGCCGGAAGTTATCGCCGCGATCCCCCACAATGACGGTGGTAAACAGCTCACCAAATACCACAGTGATAATCAGTAGCGTGTAGGCTTGGTTGGCAAAATCAAACATTGCCCAGCCGAATATTTCGCGACGCGATGCGTAGTCATCCGTCGTCTTAGCAGAGTTAGCAGACAACATTGATTTTCTCTCACAGGGGAAGCCGTAAGCCTAGCAGGTGGAACCCGTAAGACGCCACGGCTTGCGTTGGCAGATTAGAGGTGACAGCCGACCAGCGTTGCTCTAAGTTTGGTTGATTGACAAGTAATATGGATAGACTGCGATGGAGTTAGTCCAGACATCTCCACGGCGATTATATCGACAACTGTTAAACAGGCTGTTGGCCGTGCTATGCCTCTGGCTGGCAAGCGTTGCAAACGTGCAGGCTGATGGGGCAAATACGTTGGCGCCATTAACCTTCATTACTGAAGAGTACCCACCCTACAACTATCTCGATAATCAGCAGTTAACCGGGGTATCAATTGATTTATTGGAGGCTATTTTTGCAGCCACCGACACCCCTCTTAGCCGTCATGACGTCCGTTACTACCCCTGGGTTCGCGGCTATGAGCTAGCGCTAAGCCAACCTAACACAGTGCTGTTTTCCACTACCCGCACGCCTGCAAGGGAAGCCAGTTTCCACTGGGTGGGGCCGATTGCCCAAGACCGGGTCGTGCTGCTTGCCCACCGGGACGCACCGATTACGATTGATGCGTTGTCACAGGCGATTGATCGCGACCTGACCGTGGCGGTCATTAGGGAAGATATTGGCGCCCAGGCGCTATTGGAGGCAGGCTACCCTGAACGCCTACTGGTACCGGCCATTGATAACCGCAGCGCGCTCAGTATGCTCACCCGCGGGCGAGTTGACCTGTGGGCTTACAGTGCAGATGTGGCTGCCTGGATAGCGGAATCGGAAGGTTATTCTAGCGATAGTTTAATTCCGATACACACTCAGCGAATCTTCGCTATACTTTGCCATTAACCAAGCCACTGACCGACGCTTGGTAACGCTGATGCAGCAGGCATTAGACAGGGTGCTAGCGGAACGGCCCCAGAGGTAGCTGACGATGGCTAATCAGGTAACCCACCGATGGCAGTACCGTATGACCATTGCGCTACTCACCGCTATCGGCAGTTGCTCACTGTCCCTGCACGCGATGCCACTAGCGGCTATGCCAAATCAAGCCCTGCCGCTAACGATCAATACGGAAGAGTACCCCCGTTCAACTATACCGACGGCCAGGGGCAAATTATTGGCAGCGCAACGCTGTTGCTACGTCATGCGCTAAGCCGGGCAGACATTGAGGCGCACTTTCGGTTACTGCCTTGGGCACGCGCTTACACCGAAGCACGCTTACGCGACTATCACTGCGTCTACTCCACGACGCGCACCCCAGAACGTGAAGCGCTGTTTCACTGGGTAGGGCCGCTGGTGGTTAATGAGTGGGCTGCGTTTAGTTTAGCCGAGCGCGGTCTCAGCATTGCTTCACTTTCAGGGCTACACGGTTGGCGAGTGGGTAGTTTTCGCGAGGATGCCGTAGGCGATTATGTCGCCTCTCGTGGCATTAGTGTTCTACGTGCTCCCTCGGAGCGAGAAAATATCCTGCGTTTAGAGGCGGGCCTGCTCGATGTGATTGTGACAGGCAAAGCAACCGGTGAATTTATGGCACAAGAACAACACATCGCGCTAACGCACTTATTTACCTTTTACCGCGCACCGCTTTATCTCGCCTGCCATCCCAGTGTGCCAGAAGCACTGCTGGCGCGGCTGCAAACGCAGTTGAATGCCCTGCACCGCGAAATGCAGGAGGAGAGCCAGTGACCCCACCTCGCCCACGTTTTTGCTCTCGGCCCCAGCCCCTAAAAAAGGCAGTCTGACCAGTAAGCAAGCGCTACTCACCCTGCTGGTCGCTATGCTGATTAGCGGCATAGCGGGCAGTATTGAACTACTCAGCCACGCCTCCAACATACGCCAGGAAACCGAGCAGCGCATTACCCATCAACTGGCCATAGTCAACGGAGCCGCAGCAGAAGCCGCTTTCCAGCAACCTGACCTCGCCCACCAAATCGCCTATGGGCTATTTAATACTGACGAGGTCGCATGGGTATCGATTCGTGACGATTTTGGGCGCGCTCTGGCTGAATTTGAGAGGCCCAGACAGGCTGCTTCGACTTGGCTCAGCCAGTATTTATTTGGCGATATAGTCCACTACCAAACGTCACTCGCCTATTACATGGGCAGCGATATGCCGGAAGCAGTCGTCGGCGAAATTGAATTAATGCTATCAGAAGGCTACTTAACCCAGCAGTTCCTGGCGCGTATTTACAGGGTGGTCGGGGTAAGTATTTTAGAAGCGTTTATTTTAAGCATCGTCGTGATCGCTTTTTTTCATCTATTTATTACACGCCCACTGCTCAAGGTACACGCTGCTATTGCCCAAACCGATACCAATCGCCCCGGCCAGTGGCCCAAGCCCACGCTGCGCGGTCATCAGGATGATGAATTAGGGCATCTGGTAGATAGCTTGGATCATTTGTTAAATGCGTTCCAGCAAGGCTTGGAGCAGCGCGATCAACTCCACCACCTATCCAATATGGATGGCTTAACCGGCGTGGCAAACCGCCGCCAATTTGACGAGTTTTATCAACGTCACTGGCACCTGGCACAGCAAAACCAACAGCCACTATCGGTGATTTTTATCGATATCGATAACTTCAAAGAGTTTAACGATCACTATGGACATGCCATGGGTGACGATACCCTGCGCGCCGTTGCTAAAGCGCTCAATCAGTGTATTGACCCCACCAGAGATCTGCTTGCCCGCTACGGTGGTGAAGAGTTTGTTTGTGTGCTGCCAGGTCAGGATCATGACGACGCCGTGAGCGTCGCCAACTGTTTGCGCAAGGCGGTGCTGTCGCTCGCCATTCCCCACGCTTTTTCCAGCACCCACACAGACCTCACCGTTAGCATGGGCGTTGCCAGCATGTCGCCCGGCCATTCAATCAGCGCTGAAACGCTGATTGAACGCGCCGACCAGCACCTGTACAACGCCAAACGACTTGGTCGTAACCGCGTAGAGACACGCAAACGCCTGGCATGAAAGCCGGACGTTAAGCACTTCTATTGCGAAAAGTATTGCGAAAAGCAGGTACATTAGAGCAACCAGTGAGCGGCCACAGCAGCGAGACCGATGATCATCGCCGTAAGCACAGCCACTGTCACCACCCGATCAAGCCAGCGATCAAACCCCACCCCTTTAGCCTGTCTTCGTGTCGCCCCATGGCGCCCTTGCCGCGCCATTAGCATCTTCGCTTCATTCGTCGCTGCTCCCGAATTACCTTGCCCGGCAATAGAAGGCTTGGTTACTTTTTATGAGTACTGATGAGTGATGCTAACTATTAATGCGCCGATTGACCACACTCGGTGCACGCCGCAAGCGCTCCTCACCCAGCAGCTCGGCTTCAAAGGCATCCGCCCCCACCGGTGTTTCGCCATGGCGACGATAAAGCTGAGTAAGCATCGCCTTTCGGTCTGCCCGTAGCTCCTGAACCAATACAAATACCATCATATAGAGGATAAAGGTGAACGGTAGCGCCGAAAGCACTGCGGCTGACTGCAGCCCTGTTAACCCCCCGAAGCAATCAGCGTCAGGCAGATAGCCGCGATCAGCACCCCCAAATGACGCGCTTGTAGAGCGGCGGGTTGATCGAACCATTATCGGTCATTTGCGCCACGATATACGAGGCCGAGTCAGCGGAAGTGACCAGGAAAATAAAGATCAGCAGCATCGCCACGACCGACAGCAGGCCGGTAAAGGGCATCAACTCAAACATCTCAAACAGCGCGACGGTTATATTATCCTGAGTCGCGGCAGCTAGGCCGATATCGGTGCCGTTTAACTCCATGTGAAGCGCCGCGCCACCGAATACGCCAATCCACAAACAGGCCAGCAGCGGCGGTACAAACAGCACCCCAAACACATACTCTTTAATAGTACGGCCACGGGAAACCCGGGCAATGAAGGTACCCACAAAGGGCGACCAGGCAATCACCCAGGCCCAGTAGAAAATCGTCCAACTGCTCGCCCACTCGTTATCGCTGTAAGGAGAAATGCGCAGGCTCATGCCAATAAAGTTCTGCAGATAGTCGCCAATACCCACCGTGATGGTCTCTAATATCGCCACGGTCGGGCCAGTGAACAGCACGTACAGCATCAACCCGATACATAAAATCATATTGAGGTTAGAGAGGCGTTTAATGCCTTTATCCAGGCCCGACCAAGTGGATGCCATGTAAGCGCAGAACATCACGAAGAGAATCAAAACTGCCAGAAACCGCTCTCTGGCAGGCCAAACACAACATTTAAACCGCCGTTCATCTGCAGAACGCCCAGCCCAAGCGAGGTAGCCACACCCATAACAGTGGCAACCACGGCAAACACATCCAACCAGGAAGCATAGGGACGAATTTTAGGGTTCTTAGCCGTGATTGACGACAGCACGGATGAGACCAGCCCCGCCTGCCCCTTGCGAAACTGGAAGTAGGCGATGATCAAACCCACGATCGAGAAAGCCGCCCACTGGTGTATCCCCAGTTAAAGTAGCTGTATTGAATCGCGTAGCGAGCCGCTGCTTCCGTTTCAGCGGTTCTGTCACCATAAGGTGGTTCGATGAAGTGGGTCATGGGTTCCGCCATGCCATAGAACACCAGCCCGACACCAAAGCCTGCCGCCAGCAGCATGCTAATCCACGAAAAAAACGAATAGTTGGGCCGACTGTCCTGGGGCCCAAGCGCACCTGCCGTACCGGCTCAGCGCCAGACCAAACAGAAAAATCACAAAACCAAATACTGAAAATAGATAAAACCACCCGAATAGCCCAGTAATAGTCGTCAGTGCTCCCTCTGCCGCGTTGGCAAATCCTTCAGGAAATGACGCTCCGACAACTACCAAGCCAAAATAATCACCACCGATGCGATGAATACCGACTTGCCTCCATGATTAGCCATATAACCGTCCTGTTAGATGAGCTCTATTTAGGTAAGCACAGCGTATTAAGCGCATGCTTGTACAACCAAACCTGTCCTGTACAGCTTAATGGTAACAGTTGAAAAACCTCATCGCACTGTAACTGGAAGTTGACTACGCATCTCAGCGCTACTCCCAACCAGTGAACTTGCTAGAGCAACTGTGTTCCAATGGGTGCGAATAACCGATGGAGGCTCTTATGCCACAGATGAATCGCGACCAACGCAACGCTGCATGGCAAGCGGCTAACCAATGGCGTGCCCGTGCTGCTCAAACCCAACCCACTGGCCTGGCAGGTAGTTTAAAGCTGCTGTTCACATGGCTGGCGTTTGGCGCGTTAATGATAGTCGGTGTAGTACTCGGCCTGTTTTCCTATTGATTGGCTGGGCAATGATGCCGTTTGTGCGGCATAAAATGAAGAAACGTATGGAGCAGATGCGTGCCCAGCAGGCGCAAGATATCGGTGGCGGCTACTCCAACGGGTCTACGTCGGCACATAACCGTCCAGGTCATCAGGACGTATTAGAAGGCAGTTACGAAGTTAAAGATGAGCGCTAATCGCGCAGTGAGTGATGTCTTTTGCACCGTCGATGGAAAGTTAAAGGGGCGCATACACCCAGGTAAATGCCGCCGCCAAGGTGAGCGGCATCACGACCAGACTCCCCAGGTTACCAATCAGCACTAACGAAGCCACTTTCTGTGGCGCAAGCTTATACTGCTCGGCGACCAAGTAGTTCAACACCGCAGGCGGCAGTGCTGCAAACACCAGCAGCACCGCCGCTTGCAGCGCGTTCAGTGGCAGTAGCCACATCAACGGCAAGGCAATCACTAGCCCGGACAACGGGCAGAGTAGCGCTCCCAGCATCCCTGTCCGCCAGTCGCTAAAGTCGATCTCCAAAAGCCGCACCCCCAATGCAAACAGCATTAACGGAATACATACTCCACCCAGCATATGCATCGCCTCAAGCAGCCAGCCAGGCAGCGGCAGCCCACTGATATTCACCGCTAAACCCGCCAGACTCGCTAGCACAATCGGCATACGCAGCATTCTCCATAGGGAGGTGCGCGGGTTAAGCATGTAAAGCCCCACCGAAAAGTGCAGCAGCATTTCAACGATAAACACTACTACCGCTGCAGGCAGTGCTTCGGCACCAAACGCCAGCACCAGCAACGGCACCCCATATTGCCCGCGTTGTTAAACATCATCGGCGGGAGGAAAATTTTACTATCCAGCTTTAGCCACTTGGTCAACGGCCACAGCACAACCCCCGATCCCAGCACCACCGCTATGGCTGCCGTAGCCAACCAAGCGTATTCGGCCAATGGCGCTTGACGGTCGGCCAGCACGGCAAACACCAATAGCGGAACGAACAGCTCCATATTGAGCGTATTGAGGCTGCGAATATCCGGCGTACGGTAGCGCCCATAGGCAGCGCCACAGCCGGCAATTAAAAATACCGGCAATAGCGTGGCCAAAATGTGTCCAATCATATGGGCCGTCCTACCCTATTCCTTGTTATCACTGTTGCTTCCTGGTTCGTTTGGGAAAGCCGCCTAGCTAGCTGTTATCAGCGGTGGAGGGTTCAAGAAAGCGCTGCCAGAGCGCGGTGACGATATCACGATGAGCACGGAACTCCTCACCATCGCTGAGTGCTTTCTGACCAGTGAGCGCGGCCCGATGGGTAGCGCTACGATAAGCCAGATAAGCCTCGCGAAGACGCTCCGCCTCTTCAGCGGGTAAGTGCCCACTCTCCGTCAAACTCTCTAGAATGCGGATATTATCGCTGTAAGTAAGTAACTCAGGCGTTTGGTGAGCAAGTGCTAACACCGCGTATTGGCAGAGAAACTCGATATCCACCATCCCACCAGCGTCATGTTTGACATTAAAGGTATTACTGGCGGCTTTACTGCCCAGGTGCTCACGCATTTTGTGGCGCATCTTGACCACCTCTTCGCGCAGCGCAGCTTTATCTCGCTTAGCGCCTAGGATATCGCCCGCAGCTGACTGAATTTCTCGGCCAACGTCTCGCTACCCGCCACCACTCTGGCGCGCACCAATGCCTGATGCTCCCAGGTCCAGGCATTTTGACGTTGATACTCGGCAAAGGCTTTAAGTGAGGTCACCAATAGCCCGGAATTTCCCGATGGCCGCAGGCGCATATCCACTTCATAAAGCGTGCCGGTGGGCGTTACCGCGGTCAGCAGGTGAATAATGCGCTGCCCCAGGCGGGTAAAAAACACCGCCGTATCAATGGGCCGTGGGCCATCGGTCGAACCTTGACCATCGCTATCGTGCAGAAACACCAAGTCTAAATCCGAGCTATACCCCAGCTCAATGCCCCCAGCTTGCCGTAACCGACAATTAGAAACGCCGCCTCCCCGGTGTTCAGCCCCTCAGGCACGCCATGTTTTCGGGTGATATGTTTCCAGGCCATGGCCAACACGGCATCGAGAATCACTTCGGCGATAAAGGTTAAGTAATCGCTTACTTTCATCAGATGTCGCGTGCCAGCGATATCAGACGCCGCCACGTGTAGCGTTTGGGCGTGTTTAAAACGCGCAGCGCCTCCAGCTGGGCCTCTTCATCGTCCTCGGGCAGGCGATTCAGCGTTTGGCGCAATTCATCGGCCAGGCGCGCTTTATCGGCGGGGGTATACAGCGTTTCCGGGGTCAGCAGCTCGTCGAGCAGAATGGGATAACGTGACAGCTGTTCGGCGATCCAGGGCTGGCGGCGCATAGCCGCATCAAATGCTCAAGCGCCTGGGGTTTTCGCGCAGCAGCGCGAGGTAAGCGGTACGCCGCAACACGGCTTCAATCAGCGGCTGCACCCGTTCAAGGGCGGTATCCGGTGCTTCATTGTCCGCCACGGCATCCAACAGCAGCGGCATTAATGCATCCAGGCGCTCGAAGCCGATCCGCTGCATGCTTTGCACTTGCCGCGAATGATAAAGGCTATGCAGCCGCTTCAAGGCTTTTTCTGGCTCGTTAAAACCCGCATCAAAAGATGCGCAGTCGCCTCCTGCACTTCTAACTCGCCGCGCCAAATAAGCCGCCACTGGGCCAAGCCGAGCTGGCTATCATTATTGGTCTCGTCGATATCCTCTTCGGGGTCGGCAATCACGGCATCAAAGTGCTGGCGCACCCGGTCACGCACTTCGTCGAGCTGAGCAATCAGCCCCGGCCAGTCTTCATGTCCCATGGCGAAGGCAACCCGCTCACGATCACCATCATCGCTGGGCAGGGTTTGTGTCTGGCGGTCTTCCAGCGCTTGAAGGGCGTGCTCGACATCGCGCATAAAGGCGTAATCGGGCAGCAGTTCATCGACCACTTCCTGGGGCAACAGGCCCAGCTCGGGCAAGCGATTAAGTGCCGTTTTCAGCGATGTCACCTGCAGTTCCGTATCGCGGCCGCCACGAATCAGTTGGAACGCCTGCACCACGAACTCAACCTCGCGAATACCGCCCGGGCCGAGCTTAATATTGCTCTGCATGCCTTTACGCTTCACTTCGCGATTGATCATCGCTTTCAGCTCACGCAGTGACTCAATGGCACCAAAATCGAGATACTTGCGATACACAAAGGGGCGCAGCCCGGCCAGCAGCTCACCGCCCGCGTCTAGATCCCCGGCGACCGGCCGTGCTTTGAGCATGGCGTAACGCTCCCACTCGCGGCCTTGATCCTGGTAGTAGCTGGAGAGCATGGAAAAGCTGCCCACCAACGGGCCGCCGTCGCCCAACGGGCGCAAGCGCATATCAACGCGGAAGGCGAAACCGTCGGCGGTCATGGCGTCTAGCGCGGCAATCAGCTTTTGGCCCAGCTTGGTAAAGTACTCCTGATGCTCTAATGACTTACGACCGCCTTGGGTTTCGCCTTTCTCGGCAAAGGCAAAGATCAAATCGATGTCGGAGGAGAGATTCAGCTCCCCGCGCCCAGCTTGCCCATGCCCAGGATCACCAGACGCTGGGGGTGCCGTCATTGCGGGGGCAGGTAAGCCCCAACGCGGTGCGTAAAACTGCTCTAGCCAGGTTAACGCAGCTTCCAAGCATATTTCAGCGAGCTCCGAGACCGCCCTGGCGGTATCCCACATGCTATAGCCAGAGGCACGATTAAGGTCTCGCCAAATAATTCCCAGCATACGCTTGCGGCGAAAACGGCGTATCGCCCGCTGCATTGCTTCTTCGTCTTCGGCACCCTCCAATGACTCATTTAGCCAACTGGCCAGCTCGTCCCGCCCTGGGTTGGCGTCCAACTCTCCGGCAATATCCAACTCGGCTAACCACTGGGGGTAGCGGATCAGGGTATCCAGCGCAAAGGTCGATATGGCCAAGACTCTGGCAAGCGCCTCGCGGCGCGACTCAGAAAGTTCCTGCCAATTACTGGAAGGTAGCTCCTGCTTGGTCATCTCGGCGATATTATCGGCTTGAGCAAGCGCCTCGGTTAGCCGCTTCCAGGCAGACTGGGTGGCGGTATGTAACGACGCTGGCAACGTCGACAACGGTAAAAATCGTCGTTCCTAAGTCCTTTAAATGCTTGCATAACGACCTCGCTGACAGCGTGCTAAAAATGAGTGGTTTTAAATCAGCTTAGCCAAAGAATTTTTCCCAGCCCAATAGCCCCCAGGTGAGGCCGGCCATAATCAGCGACAGCATCACTGCTGCCGAGCCAATATCCTTGGCGCGCCCGGAAAGCTCATGGTGCTCGGTGCCGATCCGGTCAACCACGTTTTCAATCGCACTATTAAGTAGCTCCACTATCAGCACAAAAACAGGCTACTCACCAGCAGCAGCCAACTGATAGGGCCTTCGCCAATCCACCAAGCAAGCGGCAGCAACACCGCAGTAATGCCCACCTCCTGGCGAAAAGCCGCTTCGTTTCTAAACGCCGCTTTCAAGCCTTTCCACGAATAGCGCGTGGAGTGAACCAAATGTGTTAAACCGGTATGCCCAGGTTTCATGCAAGTCGCCTCACCTTGTGAGCGTGGAGTTTGTTCAATTCGCCAATATCATTGCTTCTAGATCCAGTGACAACGGATCCAGCACCTCAGACCAGCTTAAATAGGGCGTACTGCTGTTCCCATTGACCATGACGCTAAATACCCCCAGCGTCCTTGGGCGGTGCGAAAATAGCCTGCCGCTGCACGCACAGCAAAGGGTTGGTTAAGGGTGCCCGTTTTGATCATGACATTGTTTTGAAACGTGGAGGAGCCTCGCCGAATAAAGCGCATTACCCGTTCGCCGGCGACTGAAAAGCCGCCACAAAGCTGGGAAACAGGCTACTTTGGCGAAACATATCCTCCAGCATCACGTTGACGCCCTGAGCCGACGTACGGTTTTCAGTGGTCAGCCCGCTGCCACTATACAGGGTTAACGGCCCGTGCCCGGGCAGGTTCTGAGCATAATTTTCAATGGCTTGCCCTGCCTGGCGTAGCTGCGCCTGGGGCGTATCGACGAGATCCAGCGCCAGTACATCGGCCATGTAGTTATTGGAGTAGTTCATGATGCGCAGCAAGAGCTCTTGCAGTGGCTGGCTATCCACTGCTGCCAGCCGCCGGGCACTGCTGGGCGGCTGTGACGAGCTGACGCGCCACGGCTCGCGCACCGAAATGCCCGCCTGGTTTAACATACCCATCAACACTTGTGCGGTGGTTTCGGCGGCATCGCCCGCGCCACGATAGACATCGCGCGCAGTCGCGTTGGTGGAAATCTGGCCTGTTAGCCGCATCACGTCACCGCGCTCATCAGTGACACGCTCAGCGCTAATCTCAGTACCACTATTGGCCGGGCGCGTGACTACCTGGTTATCGATAGTAATCAGCGATGTCTGGCTATCGCATAGCCCCACCTGGGCAGGTGTCCCTGCGCTAGCGGCAGGGGCGACATTGACGCACCAACTGCCGAAGTTAACGCCTGCCGAGGAGAGCGGCGCGCTATACGCATTAGCGACCCGATTGAGCGCATTGCAGCGGTCGGTGGTAATACACTCCACCGGCCCAAAGCGCCACTGGCTGACCACCAAAGCACCATCAACCTGGCGCACCCCGGCTAAGTGCAAACGCTGCACCAAACGCCATAGGTTTTCAGTGGTGAGGCCTGGATCCCCACCGCCATCAAACACCAAATCGCCTCGCAGCACGCCATTATCGATGCCAGCGGAGCTAACCAGTTGGCTGGTAAAGCGGTGTTGGGGGCCAAAGCGGTTTAGCGCCGCCGCCGAAAGATAGGCTTTAGTTACCGAAGCGGGTGATAGCTGACGATCCGGGGTGATACTGCCTAACCGTGCATTGGCACCTGCGTCAGCATCCAAAAGGCGGGCCTCGGCGCTAATCGAAAAGCCTTTATTCTGCAGCTGTCCCAGGCGATTAAAATCGGCGAGCAAGCTGGTACTGGCACACAGCGCTAACGTGGCAACACCGGTTACCAGCGACCAGCGCCGCATACGCTTACGAGCAAAACGACCCATTACGATACCTCAATGCACATTCATTTTAGAAAACACTTGCAGCATGACCACGCCGGCAACGATCAGGCTAATGCCTACCACCGCCGGTAAATCAGGCTTTTCACCGAAGGCCACTATGCCGACCAGGGTAACCAACACAATGCCCAGACCCGCCCAAATCGCATAGGCGACCCCCACCGGCAGCGTGCGCAGCACCAGGCTAAGCAAATAGAAAGCTAATCCGTAGCCCACGACCACCACCACGCTGGGCAGTGGGCGCGTAAACCCCATGGAAGCTTTTAAAGCGCTCGTGGCGATTACTTCGGCCACAATCGCCAGCACCAAATAGACAAACGTCATGTTCGCTCCAAATCAACGCATAACCGCCATAGTGCCTGGCCACTTCGAGCATACTTAGCCTCGAACGGCGTTAAATAGTCGTCTTTAGGCGCAATTTCAGTTACCGCTGCCTGTTGACCGGTTACCTGTGCTACCGCCAAGGCAAACTCTTCTACGTAGAGTGACCAGTTTGAGCGCAGCTCAAGGCGCCCGCCAAGGGCCAACAGTGTGGGTAAAACCGCATGGCCATGCCAGCGCATTTTTAGATGTCCCGCCTTGGGGTAAGGATTGGGATAAAGCAGAAAGTGATACTCTGGCGCCCAACCAGCCTGGTAGGCCAAACGCCAAAAATCGACCAGGTCGGCTCTTACCAGCAGCGCATTGTCAGGCAACGTGCCGTGATCACGCCCCAAACGATTCTCGCTGCGATCTACGCCGATTACCGCATGGGCGGGGAACTGCGCCGCCAGTTGGCGTGTCGATATACCCACCCCACAGCCTGAGTCGAGTATCAACGGTGCCTGACGACCCGCGAGCCACTCCACCGCCAGGGCAAAGCTATGCTGGGTATGTTCGGCAATCGGTTTACGCAAAGGGTGCGATAGTGCTCGGCTCACCCGGCGTGCCAAATCCTGATGGGGGCCTGGCTGATTGGAAATGACGGGTCGAGAATTATGTTGCATGCCATTACTCGGCTGAAAAGCGTGATTCTATCAGTCTCGAACGCTTGCGGCATGACGCCGTTGCACAGCCGGTGCTATGATCACACCTGACATACTTATTAGTGTACTTATTAAGCGCATGGTACTGGGCGAATTTTGCTCTTTAGACATGCCAATAATTGTTATTACCACCACTGCACCACGAGGAACCCGGCTTGTCACACTTACCGGTGATTGTCGGCATGGGCGGCATCAATCCCGCTGGCAGAACCTCTGGCCATCAGGCCTTCCGCCGCACTGTGCTTGATGCCCTTCCTGCTGACCAGCAACGCCAGACATTGGAAGGCTTGGCGGCGCTTATGCGCCTAGTAGAGCACTCTGAAAGGGGTGGCAGAACAGCCAAGGCCACCCCGTCGATGACCCGGCGCAGTCGCTGCGTGATCAGGTGTTGAAGCATACCCTGATCCGGCGCAATGAAGACCCGCGCTTTCTCGACCCAGGCATGCCAGCCAACCGGCAAGCCAGTATGCAACTCGCCGAGCCGCTGCGCTTTAGGTTACGCCGCCGCCAGTTGCCCGAACACTTGCCGAAGGATTGGCAAGTGCGCGATATCGATGCCCGCGAGGTAGAAGTAAGTGTGCCCGCAGGGGTGCTGGAGGTACTGCTACCCGACGCCCAGCTCCCCGGGTTCGCGCGGCGGCTCAGCTACCCAGCGGTTTTGACCCCGCGAGCCTTTACCGCAGTGTTCACCACCCCGTGGCCTATCCCTGGCGGTATTTGGCGCTAGCGACTGCCTGGGCGCCAGCGGCCTCTCCTGGGAGACGCTGCGTCAGCAGCTGAACCCGGATCATATTGCCGTGTACGCCGGTAACTCCATTGGTCAGTTAGACGATCAGGGCTGGGGCGGCTTACTGAAAAGCCTGGTGAGTGGACAACGCGCCACCTCTAAGCAGATGCCCCTGGGCTATGGCCAGATGCCCGCCGACTTTTTAAATGCCTACGTATTGGGCAGTGTGGGCGGCACTGGCGCGGCACTGGTGCCTGCGCCAGCTTTCTGTATAACCTGCGCCTGGGCATTGATGACATTCGCGCCGGACGCCGGCGAGTGGTGATGGTCGGCACCGCAGACGCCCCATCACACCGGAAATCATCGAAGGCTTCCGGGCCATGGGCGCACTGGCTGACGACGCTGGATTAAAAGCGCTGGATGCCCTGGAACTGCTCACCGACAGCGACTATCAGCGCGCCTGCCGCCCGTTTGCACGCAACTGCGGCTTTACCATGGCAGAAGCCAGCCAATTTGTGTTGCTAATGGACGATGCCCTGGCGATGGAAGTCGGCGCGGATATTCTCGGCGCTGTGCCTGACGTATTCGTCAATGCCGACGGTTACAAACGCTCGATTTCGGCGCCGGGGATTGGCAACTACATCACCCTGGGCAAAGCCGCTGCGCTGGTGCGCGATATGCTGGGTGAAAAATCGCTCAAAGAGCGCAGCTTTTGCACGCCCATGGCACCAGCACCCCCAAAAACCGCATTACCGAATCCCACGTATTCGACGAAATCGCCCGCGCCAACGGCATCAGCGGCTGGCCGGTAGTGGCGATCAAGGCCTTTATCGGCCACTCCCAAGGCTCCGCAGCGGGCGATCAGTTGGCGAGCGCCCTGGGCAGCTTTGCCCACGACCTACTGCCGGGTATCCCCACGCTGGATGCGGTGGCCGACGATGTCTACGCTGAGCGACTGCACTTCTCGCAAACGGCACAAACATTTCGAGCGGACGCGACTTTTCTGAACGCCAAGGGCTTCGGCGGTAACAATGCCACCGGCGTGGTGCTGTCACCTGCGGTGACCGAGCGCCTGCTGACTCAGCGTCACGGCGCGGCGGCGGTGAGTGCCTGGAAAATGCGGCGCGAAACCACCCGTGAAGCAGCAGCGCTCTACCTTGCCCAGGCAGACCATGGCCACTACGCGCCCCGCTATCAGTTTGGTGAAGCGGTGCTGGAAGGCCCCGAACTGGATATTCATGCCGACCGGATTCATATTCCCGGTTACGACCACGCCGTCTCATTAACCAGCGATAATCCATTCGGTCGGCTGGATGAGGAGAGCGAGCAATGAGTACGCGGAAGCTGAATATCGCCGTCTACCCCGGCACCTTCGACCCCATCACCAATGGCCATTTTGACCTGATCGAGCGCGGCGCGCGGATGTTCGACAAAGTGGTCATCGCGGTCGCGGCCAGCCCCGGCAAAAGCCCCCACCTCGACCTGGAAACACGTATGGCATTGGCGAAAACGGTCTGTGCGCCGCTGCCCAACGTTGAGGTAATCGGCTTCTCAACCCTGCTCACCACCATGATGCATGAGCAGGGCGCGACAATTATTCTGCGCGGCCTGCGTGCGGTTTCCGACTTTGAGTACGAGCTGCAGCTGGCCAATATGAACCGGGCGCAAAACCCAGAGCTGGAGAGCGTGTTTTTAACCCCCGCGGTGGAAAACTCGTATATCTCATCCACCATCGTGCGTGAAATTGCCAAGCTGGGCGGCGATATTTCTCCGCTGGTGCATCCTCAGGTCGCCGAAGCGCTGCGTAACCACTACACTAGCTAACCAACGCCATTGTTGAGTAAAACACTCAGGTATTTGATAGCCTGGGTGCGAACGCCATCTGCGAGGTATGCCCATGGCCCTGATGATTACCGACGAGTGCATTAACTGCGACGTCTGCGAGCCCGAATGCCCCAATGATGCTATCTCCCCGGTGAGGAGATCTACGTCATCGACCCTAATCTATGCACTGAATGTGTCGGCCACTACGATGAGCCCCAGTGCCAGCAGGTCTGCCCGGTGGACTGTATTCCGCTGGATCCAGAGCGCCACGAAAGCCATGAGCAGTTGATGAAGAAGTACCGCATCATCACGGCCGCCTAAACCTCATGCGGATTTGGGCCCTTGCCTGGCCAATCATTCTCTCCAATATCACCGTCCCGTTACTTGGTTTGGTTGACACTGCTGTGGTCGGGCATTTGCCCGACTCCCTTGCAGGCGTTACCCTGGGCGCTACGCTGTTTAGCTTTCTTTATTGGGGTTTTGGCTTCTTGCGCATGGGCACCACCGGGCTGGTCGCCCAAGCCATGGGGCGCGAGCGGCACTGATGTACGCAACCTGCTGGGGCAGTCACTGATCATCGCGCTGGTGATTGGCAGCCTGCTGATTGTGTTTGCCTCGCCGCTGATTACGCTGGGTTTGTGGCTATTGGATGGCAGCGAGGTGGCCACCCATTTAGCCCGGGAGTACGCCCATATCCGCCTCTGGTCGGCACCAGCGGTGCTCGCCAACTACGCCATATTGGGCTGGTTTTTAGGCCAGCAGAACTCCCGGGTCACATTGATGATTCTACTGCTTACCAACAGCGTCAATATCGTGCTGGATTTATGGTTTGTGGTCGGGCTAGGCATGACCAGTAACGGCGTGGCCTGGGCCAGCGTCATCGCGGACTACAGCGCGCTGGCGTTCGGAAGTTATTTGGTGCTCCGCCAGCTAACCCGACTAGAGGGCCATTTTTGCGCGAGCGCCTGCTGGCACTCACGGCTTACACAGCCCTGTTTAACGTGAATGCCAATCTGTTTGTGCGCACCCTCGGCCTGCTGTTTGCCATGGCGTTCTTTACCGCTCAAGGCGCGCGTCAGGGGGATACCGTACTTGCTGCCAACGCTGTGCTGCTGCAATTTATCATGCTCACCAGTTACGCCCTGGACGGCTTTGCTCACGCTGCCGAGTCACTGATTGGGCGCGCCTATGGGCGCCAAGATTGGCGCGATTTTGCCGCCACTGTGCGCGCCGCCGCACGTTTTTCGTTCTGGACTGCCGGTGCTGCGGCCCTGCTGTTCGCGTTAGGCGGCAATGCGCTGATTGCACTGCTCACCGGCCTTGAAGAGGTGCGCACGACCGCGGCACACTATTTGCCATGGATGGTCGTGATGCCGCTGATTGCGGTATGGAGCTACCTGCTTGACGGGGTATTTATCGGTACCACCGCCGTGCGCGAAATGCGCAACAGTATTTTTATTGGCCTAGCCGCCTACCTGCCCGCCTGGTGGTTTAGCCAGGGGCTGGGCAATCATGGGCTCTGGCTGGCGTTTACGCTGTTTACGCTGGTTCGCTCAGCTGTCCTGATTCATTACTATCGCCGTTATCGACTGGCCCGTTGGCGTTAAAACCGTTACGCCTGACCCTAACTGCGCTAACGTAAGCTTTAACGGGTAGCTTCAACGTGAAAATTTCTGAACTCACCCGTATATTAGCTGTGTCGTTGCACTTGCTATGCACTTCCAAGACCTTGCTTAGCCACTTCCTAATAATGAATAAAGAGAGCATCCCATGCTTAAAATGATCTCAAAACCGGCGGTCAAGCTGGTGGAGCGCTATCTCCCCGACCCGTATATTTTCGTTCTGCTGCTGACGTTAATTGCCTCGGTCGCTGCCATCGCCATTGAGCGCCAAACACCGCTGGCGGTGCTGCGCTTCTGGGGCGATGGGTTCTGGGGCTTGCTGACGTTCTCGATGCAGATGCTGCTGGTACTGGTCACCGGCTTTATGCTGGCAAGCTCACCGCCGGTTAAACGCATTCTGCAAAAAATCGCCGGTACCGCTAAATCGCCTGGCGGCGCAATTATCCTGGTGACGCTGGTCTCATTGGCAGCCAGTTGGATCAATTGGGGGTTTGGCCTTGTGGTCGGCGCGCTATTTGCCAAAGAGCTGGCCAGACTGATTCGCGTTGACTACCGCCTATTAGTGGCCAGTGCTTACTCCGGCTTTGTGGTGTGGCACGGCGGCTTGGCAGGCTCGATACCGCTCACCATCGCGACCGAGGGCATTTCTCCGCCGACCAGATTGGCGTGATTGGCACCGGCTCTACGATTTTCGCCTTCTTCAACCTCGCCATTGTGGTCTGCCTGTTTATCGCTATCCCGTTGGTAAACCGCATGATGCTGCCGGATGAGAAGGATAGCGTCTACGTTGACCCCAACGTGCTAAATGATGAGCCTGAACCGGTTGGTCGCATTACTCGCCCCGCGGAGCGCCTGGAAAACAGTTTCACCCTCGCCTTACTGGTCGGCGTGCCGGGGCTGCTGTTCTTGCTTGATCACTTTCTGCTACGGGGTGGCGGCTTAAACCTTAACGTCGTTAACTTTATGTTCCTGTTCCTGGCCATTGTGCTGCACCGTACGCCGCGTAATCTGCTCAATAGCCTGCACGAAGCGATTAAAGGCGGTGCGGGGATTGTCATCCACCCCCTTTACGCGGGCATCATGGCGATCATGGTGCAGTCGGGGCTCGCAGAGAGCATGTCTGAGTGGCTGGTCTCCTTTGCCACCGCCACGACACTGCCCTTCTGGTCGTTCATCAGCGCCGGGATTGTCAACCTGTTCGTGCCCTCCGGCGGCGGCCAGTGGGCGGTTCAGGCACCGGTCATGCTGCCTGCTGCAGAGGCGCTAGGCGCCGACATTTCACGCGTCGCCATGGCGGTGGCCTGGGGCGATGCATGGACTAACCTGCTACAGCCCTTCTGGGCACTCCCGGTGCTCGCCATTGCGGGCCTCAAGGCGAAAGATATTATGGGCTTCTGCCTGATTCAGCTTTTCATCACCGGCGTTATTATTTCCGTCGGTCTGGTCTGGTTTTAAAACAAGGCCATCACAGATGGAAATAGCAACTCTTTCAAATATCCAATGACGGATGCGAGGGCAGGTTGGAGCGAGGGTCTTTCGGCCAGGGATGGCGAAAGTAGCGCCCATGGAAGGGTTCACAGCGCCCTCGCGCAAACCTGCCCTCGATATCGAGATGTGCAGATCGCCAACTGAGATACAATGACAGCAGGAGCACCGTATGACAGACGCCGAAATCAGCGCGAACGCTGCCCTGCCTGGGCAGCATGAACTCTCCATGACCGTTTTGATGACGCCCGATATGGCGAATTTCAGCGGCAAAGTCCATGGTGGCGCGATTCTTAAAAAACTCGATGAAGTCGCTTTTGCCTGCGCCAGCCGCTACTCAGGCCACTATGTGGTGACCCTGTCGGTGGATCAGGTGCTGTTCAAGCAGCCGATCCACGTCGGCGAGCTGGTGACCTTTTAGCCAGCGTCAATCACGTTGGGCGCTCTTCAATGGAGGTGGGCATTAAGGTCGTGGCTGAGGATATTCGTAATAAGTTGATCCGTCATACCAACAGTTGCTACCTCACCATGGTTGCGGTGGACGCTGACGGTAAACCCGCCAGCGTACCGCCGCTCAGCTTGGCAACGCCCTTACAGCAGCTACGCTTTGAAAAGGCGGCTTTACGCAAGAAGTTACGCAAACAGGCCGAGAAAGAAGAGCTGTTTACCCAGCATCAGTACCCGCCTAATACCCAGTCAAAAATATAGCCCTCGACATAAAACCCATCCAACGACAAGGAGTTCGTATGCCCGCCAGGGATCGCTATCCGCACCTGCCTAAAGCGGTTGAATACGCCCATATTGGTTGGGATTTTTTCATTCTGACGCTGGTGGTCATCAACCTTGCGCTGCTGTTGTTTGATTCGCTGTTTCTACTTGGCCCTATTAACCAGGGCATTGCCAACCTGGCCCCCGGTTTTCACACTTTCTATGATGAGGTGATTCATAGCCGTTTCATTACCATCGACCTGGTATTTGTCAGCTTTTTTGTCGCCGATGTTTTGCTGGGCTGGTCAATCGCCATTGCCGAGCGGCGCTATCACCGCTGGTTCTTTACCCTTTCGTGCACTGGTATGACGTGCTGGGCTGCATTCCTCTGTCGGGCTTCCGCCTGCTGCGTATTTTACGCGTCGTATCGCTGCTCCACCGCCTCCACCGCCTGGGTCTTATTGATGTTACCCGCTGGGATATCTATCAATTTATGGCCAAGTATTACGATATTTTGCTTGAGGAGCTCTCTGACCGCATAGCCCTGCGGCTACTGGGCAATGTGCAGCAGCAGATACGCGCCAGCGATTCTCTCACCGAGCGCGTTATTGAGCGCGTGATCATGCCGCGCAAAGCGCAGCTGATTCATGAGATCGCTCAGCGGCTGGAGAGCACTATCGGCAAAGCCTACCAGCACAACCGCCAATCCATTATGGCGGCGATCAGCGAGTTGGTGAGCCGCACGCTACGTGAAAGCCCCGAAATTCAGCGCCTGAACCGGCTACCCATGGGGCAGCAGGCCACCAGTGCGATGGAAGCCTCGCTCAGTGGTGTTGCTCAGCGGTTAGTCGATGAACTGCTGCTCGGCATTCATTCGGATGAGTTTAGGCAACTGGTGGAGCGCACCGCCGACAGCGGTTTCGACAGCTGGCTGAAGGTGGACGAAGGCAGCAACCGGGTCACCGAACAAGTGCTCTACGACATCCTCGAAATGCTCAAAGATCAGGTGCGCCACCAGGGTTGGAAAGACCGCTATGAGTAATTCACAACGTCGCGGGGGCTAAAGGCCGCTCAGTTAGACAGGCGGCAACGATACTCAACGCTTGAACGAGTTCGCTGCGATCCGCCGCAGCCCCTATACAGAGGCGGATGGCTTGGGGCGCTGGCGTGCTGCCCACACAAAAGGGCTCTGCGCTGCTTACCTTAACGCCCCGCTGTAGTAGCCGATCACACAGTTCCCCGGCCCGGCTTCCCTCAGGCAGCGTCAACCAAACATTACTGCTGTGGGATCGCCCGCTGAGGGTAAACCCTTGCAGCCATTCGGCAGCCAGCCGTTGACGCTCCACCAGCTCCTGGGTCTGCCAGGTAAGTAGCTTTTCAGCCGCAGCCTGGCTAACCCAGTGGCAGACCACGTCGACCATTAGCGGCGGCACCATCCAACTCTGGGCGCGTAGGCCTGTCGCTAGCCGCTCGTGTAGCTTTTTGGCGCGCGCAGCACGCCTATCCGCAACCCGCCCGCGAGTACTTTAGCGGTACTAAATACAAACAACGTGCGTTCCGGCGCAAGTTTATAAAGCGGCGTGCCACGCTGCTCAGCGGGCAGATACTGCACGCCATCTTCAATCAGCCAGATATCGTAGCGTCTCGCCAGCGCCACCAACCGTTCGCGTCGTGATTCACTTAAACATGCACCGGTGGGGTTGTTCTGCTCCGGGGTCAGGTATATGGCCCGAGGCGGCTGCCGGGCACACTGCGCCTCAAGCAGATCCATACGCATCCCTTCACCGTCTTGACCAATCCCCACCAGCTTTAAATGGCCCTGCTGCGCTGCGCTAATGGCACCTGGATAGGTCAAGGCATCGGCGGCCAGCAGATCGCCTGGCCGAAGCAAGGTGCTGAGCGCCAGACTAATGCCGTGCTGGCCACCCTGGGTAATGAGCAGTTCATCGGCCATTAGTGGCATACCTAGGGTATTTAACCAGCGAGCGAGGACTTCACGATGCTCATGGCGCCCCTGGGCCCCTTGGTAGGTAACGCCACGTGCCAATGCTGCCCCGGATTGGCTTAAAGCATGCAGCGCTTCGCTCAATAGCGACTGTCGCAGCGGATTAGGAGGCGGCAGGCTAAGGCTTAAATCGATCACACCGGCCGTTTCGTCAGCGGGGAATGTCAGGCTAACAGCACTGTTTTGGGTTTGGCTCTTTACGTAGGTGCCGCTACCCACTCGTGCCGACACCCAGCCATTACGCTCCGCCTCAGCGTACCCCCGGGTAACCGTGCCAATGGTCACACCCAATGCATCTGCCAAGCGGCGCTGGGGCGGCAAACGCTCCCCAGGCCGAAGCTCACCTGCCTGGATAGCGGCTTCAATGGCACTGGCAATAGCGCGGTAACGTGAACCAGAAAACTCAGCTAGCGAAGGCACCCACATTGTCATGGTGACAATAAAACCTTTGACGTCAATTTAAACCCCATTATGCTAACAATACATCCTTCAAAGCAATCTTTTGCCTTTAATTGTATGGATACAATAAAATGAACAGTGAATGGTTAATCCTTGGTCCGGCCGCGCTCTATATGATGTCGATGACCCTTACGCCGGGGCCGAACAACGTTATGCTCACCGCTTCCGGCGCTAACTTCGGTTTTAAGCGCACACTGCCGCACATGTGGGGAATTTTAGGTGGCTGCTTTTTGCTGTTTGCGGGCATAGCGCTGGGCTTGGGGTGCTGTTTGAACGCTACCCGGCGATTCAAACCGCACTACGCTGGGTCGGCAGCGCCTATTTGCTCTACTTGGCATGGAAAATCGCCAGCGCCCCGCCACCCAATCTTAAGGCGCAGACCCATAGCATCCCCTTTACCTTTTGGCAGGCAGCGGCGTTTCAGTTCGCCAATCCAAAAGCGTGGGTGATGGGGCTGGCGTTGATGGCAGGTTTTCTACCCGAAAGCGGCCAACCGGTATTTAATGCGCTGCTACTGGCTGGTTTTGCAGAAGTGGTAGCCCTGCCCTGCATTGCCTTATGGGCAGCCTTTGGCACGGCCATTGGGCAGTGGATCAAAAGCGACGGCGCATGGCGGGCGTTCAATATTACTATGGGCGTGTTGACCGCCGCCTGCGTCGTGCTGATTTTGGGATGATAAAACGTCAACAGGCCCTAGCCGCAGCGCAGATCTTCAACCATATCCTGATCGTCAAGATGCACATTTAAGCGGTTCGGGCGGTGATCCATGGTGGCCATATCACCAGGGCGAAGTACGCGCACTTGTCGCGCGCCGCTGTCGCTTTGTAACTGCGCAACGTGCGCCTCATCGAAGGGCTCACCGATAGCCGATTGGATAGCGTCTAGATCACAGCTGGCGGCTTGCTCATCACTAGCGCCACTCGACCCCACCGTTGGCGGCGGTGGCGCAGCGTCTACGTCATCGTTGGCAGGAGAAATTGGCATTTGCGAGTTAACACAGGCCGTTAACAACAGCGCACAGGCGCTCACAGCGGCAAACTTGACCAAAGAAGTACAGGGTTTCATCCTTGAATCTCCAAAAGGTAGGTTATAAGAGTACTCTTTAAAACCCACGGGCCAGGCGCTAGCCTGGCCCGTGGATATTGCTACATTAAAACGCAGTCTTGCCTATTTATTCAGCTGCATCTTGAACGGCTTTACCGCCCTCTTGCACATCCTGGCCAGCGCCAGCGATGGTATTGCAACCAGTTAGAACACCCGCCGTCATCAGCAGCATAAAGCTCATGGCCAATAATTTTTTCATTTTCCGTTCTCCTTAACGAGTCATTCAACATCGGGAAACTCCACTGGCAAGGTAATTTGCCACTTGGGAGTTTTTTCAGGGTAACAGCGTTTTGGCAATTGCGCTCACTTTCCCTACTTCACTTCGCGGCGACTATACTAGCCATTACCAAAACCACTGCCTGGAGCCTAGCATTTGATCAATTTCGAGCTAGATGAACGTCTTGCCGCCGACACCTTTCCCATCGCAGACTTACCGCTAAGCCGCGCGCTGCTAATGAATGACGCGCGCTACCCTTGGGTGATTCTGGTGCCGCGCCACGCTTCTATTAGCGAAGTATTCGAGCTTTCTGCCGACGACCAGCAGCAGCTATGGCGTGAAGCCACTCAGCTAGGCGACGCAATGAAAACAGCCCTGGGGGAGACAAAGTCAATATTGCTTCGCTAGGCAATGTGGTTAGCCAGCTGCATGTGCATGTGGTGCTTAGACACCACGGCGATGCCACCTGGCCTGCCCCGGTATGGGGCAATGGCTCACCCGAACCCTACGATCTGGATGGCCAGGCGCAGTTACGGGATCAACTGCTGGCACTTATTCATGGCCTCAATGTATAGCCTACCGCTACCCCGTTAATGGGTGACCTTGCCGAGCAGGCGGCTCGTTGAGCAGGGGCCCACTGGCAGGCTGGGTAACCCCGCAATGCTAAGGGAGGTGCCCAACACCACGATCAACGCACCGCCGGCTAAGGCTACCCAGCCGGTGGCTTTTGCACGCCACGCTGGCTGCGCTGCTGCTTGGATAAGCGTTGCTGTGCCCAACCGCGGGCAAAATGCTCGCCAGCGCAAGCGCTGACACCGTTATCCCAGTGCCGATCGACATGGCCACGACCGAGGCCACGCCCACCTCAAACTGCCCCAGCAAGCTGGCCGCGCCGACCATCAGCACGGCACCGCTACAGGGGCGCATACCAATGGCACCGACCGTCATCACCGCTGTCCGCCAATCCAACGCCTGCTGCGGTTCAATATGGTGCGCACCACCGCAGCAGTGACTGTGATCATGGTCGTGGCTGTGTGCGTGGTGTTGATGCTGTTCCTCGCCTGGGCCGTGGAGTGGATAATTCGCTCTGGCTGGTAGGCTCGCCGCAGTTGCTTTACGGCTCGCCAACATAGCCACGCCCCCAAGGCCGCCACCAGCAAAAACTGGCCTGCTCCACCCAGACAACGCTACCCATGGCTTGCCGAGTCACCCAACCCAAGCCATACACCAACACCACGACTAGCACGATGGCGGTCACCCCTTGCAATAAGGAGGCGGCAAACGACAGCCCCAGAGCACGCTTGACCGCACCGCCATGGGTGGCTAGGTAAGTCGCCAATACGGCTTTGCCGTGCCCCGGCCCGGCGGCATGAAAAATACCGTAAGCGAAGCTAAGGCCCAGCAGGCTCACCCATGTCATCAGGGTAGGGGTACGCGACAATTCGGTAATTGCCAGCGTTAGCGAACGGTGTAGATCGCGCTGCCACCCGAGTAGCTGATAGCTCACGCTCTGAAATCCGCCTTGCCAAGCGATGATAAGCACGACTGCGACGAACAGCAGACCCAGCATTAACCCTAGGTGTCGTTTAAAGGGCCGTGTTAATGACATCTTACCGCTCCACCGCAAAATTGTTACAAAGTAACATAAACACAGTTATAGTCGATAGGTTGAGCATGACCAGCACACTTTAAATAACGCCTAGCGGCAATCAACTTGGCCAGTTTCAGCAAAATAGCGTCCCAAGCCTGGCTCACCGCTCTCATCCTTATCGAGCAGCGCCGCTTGCATCACCATGTCAGGGTCTGGATCAGCAGGCAGGATAGACAACTCGCAGGCAGGATCACCGTGGAGTATCAGCGCATCATCCTGGGGTTGGCCGTCCTCCTCCTCGTGTACCACCTCGATATAGTAAGTGGGGTCAAACACCTGGTAGCTAAGCAGAGCGTCTGTCAGCGGCTGAGGCGTCTCCAGCGGCAGGATAAACATAAAGATGAGTCGTCCATCGCGCTCCATGGCGGTATATTCGCTTACCTCGCCTAACGCCTGGCGCTCACCGTTAATCTTCACTTCGGTTAAATAGTGCTGCGCGGCGAGATTATCGCGAATCTCTGCCAAGCTGATCCAGGCCCTCCTCCAAACTGGCGTTTTCCACCTGTTGCAGCTCTTCAAAACCACCAGACTGTAGAAAGGATCCATCCGCCAGGTTTGATGCAGGCCACTGACCACGCCTTGATCATCGGTGATGACCCGTACACTCAAGTCAATCCAGCCATGAGGATGGGCACGGGCATCAGGGCTGACCACAAAGCTGCTCATGGCCAAGCAAACGGCAACGGCGCTCCCGGCCCACTTCATGGCGCAACACCCAATTTATGCTGCAAGGCGACAAGCCAAGGGTCGAGCAACCGGGGCGGCAGTGGCTGGCTGCCTCTAAGTGCCGACACGCGCACACGGCTGCCACCCCCTCTTCGCTCACCTGCAGTTGCAAACGGTACTCCGGCCAGCGGGCAAGCGATGCTTCCGCACGCCCCAACGACAGATCCGCATGGCGCACCACATACCCCTGCTCCACCATCAGCTCGACCGCATCGCGAAACGTCTCTTCTGGAGAGGTAGCATAAACCAGTTCACGGGGCTCTAAAGGCGTCGTCGTCGCGCAGCCAGCCAGCCCTCCCAATAGCCCTACTAAGAACCAGTGGCGGATTTTCATAACGGCCTCCCGGTCGTCGCAGGTAGCGTTTGCGCAAAGCGGGTTTGAAAACGCTGGCAGAAATCGTCATTGCTGGCACTGTAGGATTCGCGCAAGTCGCCCCAGTGATCGAAGCGGCGAATATCACGGGAGATACGAATATGTGCGTCGTCCACCAGTAGCGACACGTTCGACCTCCACCGGCTGTTGGCCTACACCACCGCCAAAACCACCCCTATACCGAACCCTATCCCGGCACCCCGGCCTACGCCCAAACCACCAAATAGGCGCATCCCATGCCCATAACCGAAGGCATCATCGTAAGGGTCGTAATAGCCGTGTAGCGGACGTTCGCGGCTGGCGCTGATCAACCCCAAGGTGGTATCGGTAGAGTTCAGGGTAAAGCCCCACTCGGTGAGCACATCAACGCTGGTTTCCAGCGCCTGCTCATGGGCGGCGGGGAAGTAGCACGAAGCCGCAGGCGCGGGTTCTGCTTGAGGCAGGCGATCAGGGACTACCTGACAGCCAGCAAGTGCAAGCAGACAGGTTAAGCTTATGGGTATCGACTTCATGTTAGATCCTTTAACGGACGAGGCCGCTGGTTCGGCGCAGGCTAGCGCGCTAAGCTCCCAAAGGTGGTCATACTTAACTGATACTGTAATGAAGACACCGTATTGAAGACACTATTTTGCGGAGATCGTGCTAATGAATGTGTTGCTTTGCCCCGACAGCTTCAAAGATGCACTCAGCGCCCAAGACGCCGCTGCCGCCATGGCGCGGGTGTACAGCGCGCCGCACCTCAGACACATGTTCAGGTTTGCCCGTTGGCTGACGGCGGCGAAGGCAGCTTGGATGCGCTGATCGCCGCCACTGGCGCCGAGCGTCTCCTGCTAGAGGTTCACGATGCCCTGGGACGAGCTCGCCAAGCAGCCTGGGGCTGGCTGAGCGACCAGCGTACCGCGTTTATTGAGCTGGCAGAAGCCAGTGGCTTACAGCACCTTGAGGCCGATGAGCGCACTGCGCTGCACACCTCCACATTCGGGGTGGGCGAACTGCTGCTGGCGGCACTGGATCAGGGTGCTGAGAAAGCGCTGCTACTGCTTGGTGGCAGCGCGACCAATGACGGCGGTGCGGGCATGCTCCAGGCGCTGGGCGCACGCTTCTTAGATCAAAACGGGGAACCGCTGCCCCCTGGCGGCGCGGCGCTTAACCGACTAGCTCGCTTAGAACTCGAAGGGCTAGACCCGCGGTTAGCCAAGCTCAGCCTGGAAGCCGCCGTTGATGTGGATAACCCCTGCTGGGCGAGCGGGGCGCCAGCGCGGTATTTGGCCCACAAAAGGCGCATCCCCGG
Source organism: Vreelandella olivaria (assembly GCA_004295565.1). Lineage (GTDB taxonomy): Bacteria > Pseudomonadota > Gammaproteobacteria > Pseudomonadales > Halomonadaceae > Vreelandella > Vreelandella olivaria. The sequence goes on from AP019416.1 coordinate 3,787,341, forward strand.
AGGAAGTGGAGCAGTTGGATCGTGCGCTGGGCCACTTCGCCGATATCAGCGCCCATGTATTAGATGATGATTACCGCACCCTACCGGGCGCTGGTGCCGCTGGCGGTATGGGGTTTGCAGCCAAGGCCTTTCTTAATGCCACCCTGAAGCCCGGTATTGAGATGATTATGCAGCAGGCCGATATGAGCACACTCTTGGCCAAAGCCGACTTGGTGATCACCGGTGAAGGGCGTCTGGATGGCCAAAGCTTGTCCGGCAAAACCCCGATTGGCGTCTCCCGTGCCGCCCAACGCCTCCACAAACCCGTTATTGTGCTGGCGGGCAGCCTGGGCGATGGCTGGCAGGCCTGCTTTGACGAGGGTGTCACGGCAGCGTTTGCGCTGGCCGATGGCCCCATGTCCTTAACCGATGCCCTGCCGCGCACCGCTGAACTTCTGGAAGCACGCTGCGAAAGCCTGTTGCGGCTGTGGGTGCATAGCCCTTGAAACAAGCCTTGAAACAAGCCCTTGAAAAAAGCCTACGTCGCCAGCATCTAACAAAGTAGTCAAAGGATAGCGGCAACGTTGTAATGTCATAGCGCTGATGTACAAATGCTGATGCCGAAACGCTATGGCAGCGATGCAAAAACTTGTTTTGCAGCGCCGCAAAGACGCCCTATTCTGGAAGCATGAATTCACCGCCGCCTACCGTGGACAAACACGGTGGCATACATGAGGAAGCAGGATATGACGGATACCAATAGCATTGGCCTACACGAAGGCAGCGCTAGTCAGCTCGCCGAAAAGCTCAACCACCTGCTGGCCAACTACCAAATTTTCTACATGAACGTGCGCGGCTACCACTGGAATGTTCGTGGTAACGATTTTTCGAGCTGCACGCCAAGTTTGAAGAGTTCTATACCGACCTGCTGACCAAAGTAGACGAGGTTGCCGAACGTATCCTGACCCTGGGTCACAAGCCGGTACACGCTTACAGTGACTACGTGAAACTCTCAAGTATTCAGGAAGATAAAGACGTTCACGACGGCACTACCTGTGTCAAAGGTGTGCTCAAAGGGTACCAAACGATTATTGAGTTGCAGCGTGAACTGCTGTCGCTCGCCTCTGACGCCGACGATGAAGGCACCGCCGCACAAGCCGGTGACTATATCCGTGAACAGGAAAAACCATCTGGATGCTCAACGCCTACTTGAGCAAATAGGCGTTTAAAAAGTTTTTAGTCATCCTGACGTCAAACGGCACCCATTTTGGGTGCCGTTTTCGTTGCGCTTATCGATTGAAAACGCGGATTAACGTTGCGTCGCGAGATCCTCGATCAACGCCCGCAGCAGCGTCCAGAACTCTTCCACCGAGGCTAACTCCACCCGCTCATCCGGTGAGTGGGCGCCGCGAATCAGCGGCCCAAAAGAGATCATATCCAAATGCGGATATTTGCTACCAAGAATGCCGCACTCCAGCCCGGCGTGGATAACCTTCACCTCCGGCTCACGTCCCAGCAGCGCCGCATGGCGGGCATTAAAGGTCGCCAATAGCTCGCCATTTGGATTAGGCGCCCAGCCTGGGTAACCGTTTTCGACTTTCACCCGTGCGCCAATCAATCCAAACAGTGCTTGAAAGCGATCCGCCATGGCGACCACCGCACTGTCGTGCAGCGAACGAACCAGCGCGCAGAGGTGCAGCCGCCCATTCTCCAGGCTTAGCACGCCCAGGTTATTGGAGGTTTCGACCACGCCCGGCACATCGGCGCTCATCCGCTCGACCCCACAGGGGGCAGCGTGGAGTGCTGCCAACAGCATAACGCTGGCGTCCAAGGTTAGCGGCTCGGCTTCGGGCACCTCGGTTAGGCGTTGAACGCTGATACTCAGACCACTATCACCACTGCCCAATTCTCTTAGCAGAATCGGTTCCAGCCCCGCAATAGCCACCATGGCGGCGTCGACTTCATCGGCAGGCAGCGCCACCTGGGCAAAGGCTTCCCGAGGGATGGCATTGCGTAAGGTACCGCCGTGGTAGCTAATCAAGCGCGCGTCAAACGCTTCCAAGGAGCGCAAAACTCGAACCAATAACCGGTTGGCATTTCCCAGCGGTTTATGGATATCCGCGCCGGAGTGGCCACCCTTCAGGCCGGTCAAGGCGATCTCGATCACTTGCTCGTGATCACCAGCGGCGGCGCTGGGCAACTGGGCATCCACTTCAACGTCGGCACCGCCCGCGCAGCCAATATAGACCTGGCCCCGATCTTCGCTGTCCAGGTTGAGCAGCAGCGAGCCTTCCAGCCAGTTCTCCGCCAGGTTCAGCGCACCGCCCATGGAGGTCTCTTCCTCCAGGGTGAAGAGTGCTTCCAGGGGCCCGTGGCGTAAATCAGGGTCTTCCAGCACGGCAAGAATGGCCGCCACGCCCAGCCCGTTATCTGCACCCAGGGTAGTGCCATCAGCGTGTAGCCAGCCGTCAGCCACATAAGTGCTGATTGGATCGCGGGTAAAATCGTGGGCGTGACCGCTATTGGCCTGGGCGACCATATCCAGGTGGCCCTGGAGTACCACCCCGGGGCCTGTTCACAGCCTGAGGATGCCGGTTTACGTAGGCGTAAATTACCGAAGCTATCGCGGTCATGGGCGAGGCCTTGGGCATCGGCCCAGCTTTCGAGGATAGCGACGAGTGCCGCCTCATGCCCGGAGGGACGCGGCGTGTTACATAGCGTTCGAAAGTGGCGCCAAACCAATGAGGGCTCAAGCGCGTCAAGATGTGCGTTCATCACATTACCTCATCTTGTAACATGTTATATAACATAAGCTATTAATTTATTTAATAAAAATACTAAGTAACAGTTTTATGATTTTTCAAGGAAAAATCGACAACATTTTGTTCTCAGCGATAGCTCGCAGACGCTGATTCTCCGCTATGAGTGAGGCCATTTCAGAAGCCATGTCCCGACTAAGTTCGCGGGCGTGAATGTGCTCCTGTCTAAGTTCGGTAAACTTGGCTCTCAGCTCTTTGAGCTCGATATTTTTTCATCCCGTTGCGTCCGAGCAGCCTTATTTCCAGACTCCCGTATACGCTCTGCGAGTCCAGGGTGATTGTTGTGAATGGTTGCTCGGCTGACCCCGGCTTCCTCAGCCACGGACTGGATACTGAGCTTACGCCCCGGCTTGATCACCTTAGGGCGGCCTTGTTCAATACGCACAATGGCTTGGCGTATGGCCTTTCCAGTCAATTCACCCCGAGTAGGGGGTTGGTAAGTGTCTTCAGTTTGCGACATGGGCCAGATTCTCTCCAGTTGCCCCTAGTGTAAGCTTATCAAGTTATACGATATAACGTTTTAAAAAAAGCTGGGCAAAAGTAATTTTAGTAAGCTGTGTTCGTAAATATGCATTAAATGTAATAATATTTACATTTGTCCTTACCAACTGCATTCTTAAACATATAGTCTTGGTATTGCTAAATACATTACCTATAACGGAGCGACATCTATACATTGAGGGCCACCGTAGTTAAAGCCGACTTTAAATGATAGTCTATCATTCTCATTAACAGCACCCCATATATCGTCCGATATGCTTGATATAGGACAATAATAATTAATTCCGCTACCATCAGCTTTTACAAAGCAAAAATCAGCACCTTTTGTTACCACAGTGCCTTTAAATAATGTAGGGTATCAATTCCCCACTATAATCTCTAATCGTTTTCTTTATTTCATAGCTATTTCTTGAACGCCTCAATTTTGAAAAAATCATATCTGATGCATTTCTTTCATTAGAGTCATGAATGTCGCAAAGGAATCGAGCATACCAAAACTGTGCTTGATAGTTGTCGTCTCCTGGTGAGAATGCCCGCTTGTAGTAGTAAGATAATACTTTAGGATCTTTTTCACCTTTTTCTCGTAAATGTTCCCCGAGAGCAAAGTGCAGTTGTTTATTGCTTCTTAACCTATTGACAGCATCCCTGAGTATAGTTTCTGCTTCATCAGCTTTCCCTTCATTTTTATATATTGAAGCTAGTCGCATAGCCAAGTAAGGGTCGCGATTGTTTTCCGTGTACGCTCGTTTGAGCGCGTCAGTCGCTCGCTGGTTATCTTTTAGAAGCTGAGCCAAATTAGCTTCAATTTTTGATATAAAACCATCCTTAGGAAACTTCTGTTTGCTTTCAGAAAGCTTGTTTTCAACAAGTCTCAATGCGTCATCTAAAGCCCTTTGATTAGATTCAGGAGTTTCAATTAGATCTCTCAATTCGTCTAAAGCAATTTCAACTACAGCAGAAGAAATATATGATGAATCCCCCCACCTATTGCGCGCCTGGTCAATATATGAGCGAGCCTCAGCTCTGCAAACAGATCTAGTTTGACCATCAGTTTCAGTCTTTGCTCTGTCACGCCACGCAATAGCTAATGAATGCAGTATGCTACTGTTATCAGGTGCAAGTTCTTTAGCTTCTTTCAGTATTTCGATGGTCTTTTCAATACTTCCATTGGGCCTGATTCTTTCAAAATTTGCCATTTGTTGTAAAGGTACGAGTCCTTTCCGATACTCTGATTGGCTTTCTCATAAATGCTTGCGACGTCAGTGTAATCAGGAAATATATCTGTTAGCGTTTTAGCTCTGATAAGAGATCTATACGAACTGTTATCAGATTCAAAAGAAATATTAATTTTGTCTAGAATTCGAATGTATTCATTATATTTTTCGTGAGTATCTGTAAGAACATGTCTAAAAATAATGTCAGCGATTTCTGGATGCCGTGCTTTATAGTGAGCATCATGGTCACCAGCGTTTGTAGCCCATAGAACAATTTGCTCAAGTGGTTTATGGAATCGTTCTTTGAAAGCAATAAAAGGTATGTCATGTATGCGTGCAATTAGGCCTGCTCTCACAGGAACCCTAAGTCTATTTAAAGTACAGATTGTTCTATAAATAGATTGTGCTGTAGGCGGAGATATTTTAATGTATTCATCGACAATAATTTCCTCAAATGATTTCCCCATAGTAGCTTCATAGAGAGCTACCAGTAGTTGCCTTTCAAATTTGTCAGAAAACTCGGCAATCCGTTCATCTCGGTTTTTAGGAATTAGGTTTGGACCTAGACAGCTGTGTATGTCTAGTTTATCTACTAAGTCAGAGATTTCACTGTGACTAAGCCTACCAACTTCATAAACCTTTCCTACAAGTTCATCTAAGTTATCACACCTATTGTTCCAATCACTGAATCTTTCCGCTGTTAATATAGTAACTGGAATGTTATCGTTTGATAATTGTTTGATCGCTTGGCTGATTTTTATAGAGTTTATTGCAGCATCATCCCAAAAAATAAAGATGCGCTCTTTTGTTTTTTCATGAAGTTCTTTTAGTACTGTTATGTCGATTTTTGGTATGTCTTTAATCCATATGAATGTGCCAATTCCTTGTGCCCGACATTTCCACGCAATTTCTCTTAATATTACAGATTTTCCAGATCCGGCCGCACCTTTTATTAGATAAAGCTCTACTGTTCTTCTTCTTTCTGATTCTGGTTTTTTAATGACTTCTTCGTTGATTTTGTCTGCTAACTTTCGGTCTGTGTTTAACCCCTCAGCTATTGGATACCAGCCGAGGTCAAATCCTTTATAGAATTCTTCTGGAGTAAATTTTGTATAAGGAAGATCCGAATGTATATGTTCTGCAGAGTCTGTTAAAAAGCGAACAAGATTTTCAGATGGTGGAGACTTTACTGAGAACCGTTTGGTTATGCTGTGATTACTGCTCGGCTTTGCTAATGTTAAGTTCCTATCGTTATCAGATATGCTCCCGTTTAGTTCGTTAACGAAGCCTTCTAAAGTGTTATTAATAGCTGTTATTCGCCTTTGCGCCCAAAATTGAGTTTCAGCCTCTTTTAAACCCGGTTTAATAAAATAGTGAATTTGACCTTGTGGTGCTTCTTCCTGTACTTCCATCATTACTGCTCGGATATTTGGATCTAGCAAGCTATGTCCTATGAAAACTATAGTCGTATCGTAAGCAAGCTGATATAGATAATCAAATAATCGTTTTCTGTTTTTTATGGTCGTTATATTGATCTATTGTCAGTATTAGAGGTAAGTTTTCGTCATGTGTTCGCGTAACGCAACCGTGAAGCTTGAAAATTGGTACAATGTCATTAGTTATTCTGGATTCGTCAAGATTATCTTGATTAGAAAACTTAACTGTGTGATTTTGAATGCGCTTTTCATTTCTTTCATAGCAAGTTTCCATTAGTCTATCATAGTTTGTTGTGAATATAGCGCGCCAGTTGAATTCTGGAATCTTCAAGTGAAATTCTGCAGGAGTAATGTTGTCAAATAACTCCTTTATAAAATCCTGGGTTTCAAATAAACTTGTTTGGCTTTGTGATAATTCCGCTACGTGAGCCAAACTGTCTTCTTTGAAATCTCCACCTAAGAATCTGTCAGATAATAGATCTCTTAAATCATTACCCATTATTAGTTTGTCATGATTATTTATTGTGGCGCCATATAGTGCTCCTGATCCTAAAAAAAGCACCACTTTCCCTTCTTTAACTCGATTTATTAGATTATGTGGTAATGGCATTATTTATCCTAATCAACTCGTTTTGTTACTGAAATTTCATTACTGCAATTAATAGAAAGTTACATCAAATGCTGTAACTGGCACCAAGTTCCTGCAGAATCACCTCGCAGCGCTCAATGTCACGCTTCACCCGTTCGGCTCCTCCAGATTCAATGTCTGCGAGATCACGCAACTCAAGCTGCTGGGCATAAATACCCTGCCATACAGACTTGCGTGACTCATCGATGACCGCATTGCTACAGTCAGCACAACGTGTTGTCTCGACGCCCTGACCACCGTTACAGCCTCCCGTATCGGCGGTACACCACGCGACGCCAGTAGCTCGCAGATGAACAAGGGGGCTAATCGTTTCGGCCATCTCAGAGCGATCCTTTTAGTGGATACGGCCTCGTTTTTCGTGCGGAACGCCCGGATTGGCTCGGCAGCGCCTCCCACCAAAATGGCGTCAGGTTCGAGCCAGTGCTCAAGAAGATCGGTCTTGATGCTGAGTGCAGCCAGGCCCACGCTGTCGTAAAGGTCGGCATCTTGGAGCCGGGACATGGCATACAAAGTGGTCATGTCTAGCGTCCAGTGCTTGAAATGGTCTCGCAGGTATCGAAGATCGCCAAAAGCGCTGTGAGCCGCGTAGACCGCAAAGGTGCGCCGGAACTGATGCGGCGTAAAGCGCCAGTCCAGTCCACACTGCGCAGCAAAGTCATTAAGGCGGGCAATGATCCTCTGGTTTGAAAGCGTTTCAATTCGGTTGCGCTTAGGCTTTGTGACCCCGAGGAACAGGCGATGGGTATGTGCTTCCAATCGCACAATGTCGGGGTTCCTCGGATTATCGGCTCGCAGTTCGAAAATACGTTGTTCGAGTTGCGCTTGCAGAGGGCGCACCAGACTTTCAGCCACCGCGAGCGCGGTGGGTAATCTCAGCTACCAGCCACTCGCATGCTCCAACCCCGTCTTGTACGAGGTTCCACGCATCCAGTGAAAGGGGTCACCCTCTTCATCCAGCGTTCTGAACGCGCACTGGTTTTCCAGTGAACACAGTTCAGATACACGGATTCCGCTAGTGATCAAGATGATGCACATACACGCCTGTTGCAGGTATTGCTCCGATTTGCGGATGCCGTCCAAACTCCAGCCGAGTTTTTTCAGACGTGGATGAATGAGCTTCCATCTCAGACCCTCTGCCTTCCAGCTTTCCACCTGAGCACGAAGGCTGATGATTTCATTGGCCCGGTCTAGCCACTCAACCGCTGACTGGAACATCAGCCCTAGAATCGCATCCGGAATGATTTCGGTCCTGGCCTCCTGAAATTGAAGATGACCTTGTCCCGTCAACCCTGCCAGATGTAATGCTGAAGTTTCCGGCCAGGGATGTCGCATAGGGTCATCGGACTGCAGACTGAGTATATGGATCGTTTCTACAGCTTTGAAACGATTATTCAGGGTTCCATCTGAAAGCGGCTTCATTTTTGGCTTTTCAGCCCTTTACAGAAGTCCACATATTGCTGGCCAATCAGCGGCGTCACGTCGCTCAGTCGGGTTATGTGCTGTTCATGAAGCCAGCTTAAAAAAAGCGTCGCCAAATTGAAAAAACCACGTATCGTACCGCCCTTAGGTAGGCTTCGTCCTTCAATGCCACTTAGTATATAACGGGCTATACACCCCCGAAGCGTTTCCCGAAACGCCACCGGCACATGTAAGAAGTTGATCATCTTCATGCTGTCTACTATTCCCGCTGAGAAAAGACTGTCGGGCAAAGTCCAAACATCATCGCCAATGCGACTCAGAATATGATAGGAGCCGTCTTCCAGAACCATACCGGTGATGATTGCGTTTGGATCAATCTCTCCTACCTTGATGGCATGTAGGACTTTTAATTGTTCCGCATGGAATTCTGCTGCGTTCACGCTAAGTCCTCCAGCTGTTCCGGTTCACGCCAGAATGGGTGTGGATCGACCTTCGCCCGCTGCCGTTGGATGTTCACCAGTTCGCCATCAAACTGCGGTGTTATCTCCTGATCAATAATCCGAATGATGTGGCCGTAAACACGTTTCCAAGCGTTCGCACCCATTTTCTGGCGCATTTGTACCAACAGCCAATAAATACTGAAGACACGGTACAGATCATCGCCCGTAACAACGAATGATCGGCAACGAAAGCAGGCAAAAACTTTTGGCAGTGTTCGCCATTCTTGGGAGCACGCTCCCCATTCAAGGTATCCCGACAACGGGCTACCGGCGTATTCTGCGTCGACAGGGGTAGAATCTTGCCGTGGTTCAGTAGCTCTTCGGTCCGAATCTTGCCCATTAGCCTCCAATCTTTTCAGCGCTTTCTGGAGCCTCAAGATAATGATTATTGGACACCTTCAGGGAATGGCCGCCGAGTTTGGCGGTCAGGAACGGGTCTTGGCCGGATAGGAGAACAGCCGGTTCTCAAAAGTCTTACGCAGACGCATGACATTGAGCTTCATAGGCTTTCCGTCAGCATCGTTTATCTTATGCCGATCGAGAAATGCCTTAATGCCTTCGGCGAGAACATTTTTAGATAGAAAGCACTTTTCCCTGGGTGTGCATTGCTTCGGCTTTCGTAAACAAACAGTAGCTTTGGGTAGTTGCTCGCTTCACGTGGTATGGAGTTGCGCTCACGCACAAGATCAATTATACGAGCCACATCAGGCAACGCTGAAAACATCGACTCAACGTCAACGGCGCGACGTAGGCTCTGTATGTGTGTCGCATTGCCGCGACGCTTGAAGCTGGCAAGCACGTATCGGTCAGCCTTGATGGGGTGAGGTTGAAGGCAATCAGTCAAGAGCTCCACAGCAGGGATCGGGTTGATACCCGTTCGCGCTGCAATGGCCAGCAAGCAGACGGAAAGTTCATCCGAGGTTAACGGCTCGCTTTTCGCAATAATCGTCTGCATATCGGCTTTTATTGCTCGCATAATGCTACGGCGCTCAGGCTCGCTAAGGGCAGTCTGGCTATTCGTGGATCGGTTGTAATTCGGAAAAGGATTGCGCGGAAAAATGTCTTTGGCAATCCAACCAGCCTGACCCATCACAACTAGCACCGACTTGGTGCTTTGGTATCGAGCTTTCTGTGTCGCGGGCCTAACACCTGATTGACGCAAATGAGCAATGAAATGGTCGATAAACTGTCGGTTAATATCATCAAGACACAGATCGCGTTGCAGCGCTTTGGCAAACGTGGAACAGAACGGCAGAAAGAATCTTAAACCATTTTTATAATAGCTTGAGATAGTAGAAGCGCTGAGCGTTTTGCCGCCGCTTTCAGTGCTGGCTCTAGTTATGCGATCTATTGCCCGTTGAGTGGCGTAGGTCACAACATCGCAATCCTTTCCGTAGTACTTAGCAAAATCCAGATTGCGTAAGCTACCCGCATGCCTGGGCAAATGCACGACCATCTCTGTTGGAGGTAGGCTCATGAGATCTAGCGTTTCGTCATTGCCGGATTTGTCAGGACGGGAGGCTGATGAAAGCAGTTTTTTCTAGGCACCACTAATCTCCCTACTGATGAGATCGATTTCACTTTGGTAGTCGTTCATCAGCGCATCCTCAAGCTCTGAGAGAGTGAAGGTACTTTTCAGTTGTTGTGACCGAGGCATGGCCCAGTCGATCGCGCACGTACAGCAAGGCATGTGTCTGGGCCTTGGATTGAAGCATCGAGTACAAAGTGTGTGTAGCGTAGGTATGGCGAAGAATATGGACGTTGATGTAAGGAATGCCAGCAGCCTCCCAGCCTTCTTCACAAGGCCTAGAAAGGCAGCTCCATCGTTTGCGTAGGGTTGACCAGATCCAGTTAGAAACAAAACGGATTGGCGCTGGCCTGAAATGCTCTCATGCTGATGGCGGCGATCCAATACATATTGCCAGAGGGCTTCCATTACGGTACGAGGCACATCAATCCCCCGGGGCTGATGTCGCTTGATGGTCATGTCACGTGGATCAAGATTTACCCGGATGAAAGAACGGTGCTTGGTGTATGTTAACGGATTGATAACATATTTCAGGGGAAACGTAGCCAGCTCCTCTCGACGCATTCCTGTTGTGAGCGCCAACCGCACGATCAGCTTGTGTGTGGGGTTGGTAATGGCGTTCAGAAGATCAATCGACTGATGCTTGCTTAATACCCGAATTACGGTACGTGGGGTCTTCAACATAACGTCAGCTGTCATGCGCTTTCCACCACTCGCATCAATGTGAGCGAGAAAGCCTTTAGGTTGCCTCACCGTTACCGTTTCCATCGCATACGGAACAGTCTTCACCAAACCACTGTTGGCGGCATACCGATAGAATGCGCAGAGAAGTCTTAGCCGGGCATTCACCGTTGCCGCGGCAAGGCTTCCACCCTCGGAGCTCAGGTTCCAGTCTCGGAACTCAGCAAGACCGCTTCTCGGTCATTGCCCACATCCCGCCAGTTAATGCCATTTACCTCACACCAGCCAAAGAACTGATACAACGCTTTTCCGTAAGTTATCCAAGACTTTTTGGATTGAACCCTTCCACGCTTGATGAGATGCGCTATACAAAAGTTTAGAGCTTCCTCAATAACCTGCCCATCTCGGGAAATAAGGACTGGGAAGCCTGTGTAGCTTATTCCATTGAGTTTAAAATTGTTCGTGCTGAAGAAGAGATTCATGCAAACTCACTCTTAGTATGTATCACTTTGGCAAGCGGTAATCATAAGGACTCTTCGTTATCGGTAACCAGCCTACTTTACCTCAATGAGGCTGTTGGCAGCGAGGCGTAGGGCTTTCAAGGCATCGCCGTGGGCATCCGCCAGAGGACTATTTTGAAACGCCCAGGCGGCTAGCTGTTGATGTGCCTGCTGCTGGGGCTCGGTTAACGTGCAGCGGCTGGCTTGCCGGGCCAAGGCTTGCAGCGCCGGGCGGGCAAGGACGGGGTCACGATGGGCAGTTGCTACGTCCCTAACATCCTGCCACTCACGGTCACTCAGCGGCGTGCTTGGCAGTTGACCGAGCAGCCGTACCAGCACCGCAGCGGGCAACGCTTTAAGCTCAAAAGCGAGCAGACCTGGCAGTGCCGCCTGAAAGCGCTCACTAAGATCCGCAAGCACCGCCTCGCCCTCAGAGTTCAGCGCTTTGGCCACCATAACAGCGAACTCACCGGTGGATGTCTCCCGGCTAATCCCCAGGCGTACCGGTCTAAATCCCAACGCCAGCCAAAAGCTTAGCAACGACGCCTCTGCCCCGAAGGTCGCGCCATAGAGCGCCACCCCCTGCTGCCTGGCGGCAGCCATATCCTCATGCAGCAGCGCTTGCCCCAAGCCTTGGCGACGCCGCTCGGGGTGGGTCGCGATACGCGCCACCCGCCGCCAGCGGGCTGTTAGTGCATCTCGGCTTCCCGCATGGGTCGCCAGCGACTGTGCCAGCAGATGCCCCTGGGGCGGCGTTCACCACGGGCGACCTGCTCGGCAAGGGCGGCCTCAAAGCCGCCCTCTTCGCGGGTAACCAATACCGCTTGAGGCTCGCCCGCCTGCGCAATTAGGCGCAATTGAGTGCCTGGGCCGTCAAGCAGTTGTCGCAGGTCGTTGGGAGAGGTGCGGTAGTGGGACTGCACCAGCAGTCCAAACAGTTTCTCCAAGAGGGCATCTTGTTGGGCAAGCCAGGCGCGATCAATCACCTTGGTTGCCACGACGCTGCCATCCGTCTGAGCGCTGGGCAGCGGCGCTTTTAACAACAGCAGTTGATTGACCAGGGCTTCCAGGGTCGCCGCTGCGCCAGCGAATGGGCGCGTTAAGCGTTAGCGCTTTCCATTGAGGCGTCAGGCGGTCCAGGGTCGCGCGAAAGCGCAAGGCAAACCCTCTTCCCGAGCCCTCATAGCCATGCACCGTGGTGGCAAAAGCAATACGCGGAAAGGCAGTGAGCCACTGCCCCAGCAGCGCCGCGGGAATCGCCGCCGCCTCATCGACCATCAAATAGCTGCCATCACCGCCCTGCTGCTGAGCGTTAATCTGCCCGCTGAGCAGATCCGGGGGTAAAAAACCAGCTCGCTGCCCTGGGCCAACACAAAGTGGCCTGGCGCAACGCGACGGCCGTCCGGGCAAAGCGCTGCTACCCGTTCGAACACGCTCGCAACCGCACTCAATCGCGGCGCCGTGAGCACGACCCGCTGCGCCTTGTGCATTAGCAACCGAGCGCAGGCGATACCCAGTGCCGCGCTTTTGCCGCGCCCACGATCCGCGGTGATGACCAGCGGGCGGCGGCGCTTTAAGCCAACCAGTTGCCGCACTGCGTAGGCCTGATCGGAGGTGAGGCAGTCGCTATCAGTCGTTCCAGTGTCGTCTACGATGGGCGAAGGCAGGTGGGGCAGATGCAGCGACTGATCAACGCCCCAGCGCACTACCTGAGACGAGGTCTGCAACTGACGCGCCAAACGCGCTAAGTAGTGGCAACTCAGATCTGGCCAGTGCCAGGGATGATCAGCAAAACGTGCGTAGTCCGGATCCGGCGTCGCTCCCCAAGGCTGTGGAGTAAGTAGTACCAGTAAACCACCGGCGGTGAGCGTTCCTGACAAGGCCCCCAACGCCTCAGGATCAAATCCGCTGCCGTGGGTATCGAGCACTACCAACTGATGCTCTGCGCCCAGTCGCGTGCGCGCCTTGCTAGGCGAAAGATGCCCATCTCCCACCCACAGCGGTGCATGCCAGGAGTGGGCTTGCCACAACGCCTGTGCAAGGGTTTTACACTGCTGGGCATCGCCGCTTAGCCACACTAGCTGGCGCCAGCGGCGGCGAGCTAAACGCTGCGCATGATGAACAAGCGCTGCCACCCTTCGTGCTTGCTGCTTATTCTCTGGTACCTGGCTATTTAACAACTGACCGCCTTCTCCAGCACGACTGCTTCCCATTACGTTACCCTTTTAAGTGTGTCAGTGTGCCGCTGAGCGCCTGATTGTGAGCCTCACCCTTACAACTTTGGTTGCACAATTTAACCCCTTTCAACGTTTTCGAGTGACTTAGCCGCTCCTTTTGGCGCTCAAAAAAATAGGTAACCACATGTTTTAATTAAATTTGCAAAGAACCTGTATAAAACTCCACAACTGACATCTCTTACATTACTGATATTGCACCGCAGCGGGGTTGATGTGCTAATTTAGCCCTGAAGCGCTAAAACCCTTGTTTACGTAAACGTAACCTAGTAGCGCTGCACTTTCCTGACTCCAGGTAACCAACACTAATAACGCCACACGCCAAACCAGGAAATACATCATGAAAAAATGACCAAATTCGCTCTCACCGGCCTCACTGCCGGCATTGCCTTCGCGGCCTTATCAACCACCGCCCAAGCACAAGAGCAGTGGACAATGACCACCACCTGGCCGGAAAACCTTGACCTGATCAAGATTGACCAGCACTGGGTGGAACTGGTCAATAAACTCGCCGGCGAAGAGCTACAGATCAATTTCCGCGCAGGCGGCACGCTAATGCCCGGCACCGAAGTGTTTGACGCCACGGAAACGGGCAGCATTGAAGCCGCAGGCGACTGGCCGGGCTACTGGGCAGGCTTGAATCCCGCCTTCGCCACTGGCGACCACCACCAGCCTGTTTAATGGCGTTGACTACCTCAACTGGATTCAGCAGTGGGGCGGCCGCGAGCTGTATGAAGAGATTTATGGCCAGTTCAACATGGTTTATCTCCCCTACGGCATTACCAACAATGAGTCGGGCTTTATGGGCCGTACCCCGATTGAGAGCATTGCCGATTTAGACGGCAAGCGTCTACGTCTTTCGGGCCGCGACCAGGGCCGTGTACTCGAAGAACTGGGCGGCTCGCAGGTCACCCTGGCAGGGGTGAAGTCTACCAAGCCATTGAGCGCGGCGTTATCGATGCGGGTGAGTTCTCCACCCCAGGTGTTGATTTTAACGCCGGTTTTGCCGAAGTGGCTGACTACTGGGCAACGCCCGGCTGGCACCAGTCGGCCAGCGTATTTGGCGTAATGATCAATAAAGACGCCTGGGATGCGCTCTCCGAAGAGACCCAAGAAACCCTGCGTATCGCCGCGGACGCCACTATGGCGTGGTCGTTAGCCTGGTCAGAGCGCCAGTCTACCGAAGCCACCCAGAAGTTCCTTGATGCGGGCGTAACGATCAACCAGTTCTCTGAAGAGGATCTGGCACGCATCCAGGAGGTCACCAACGAGGTTATTCTGCGCGGCGCTTGCGAAGACCCTGACCACGCCAAGGTTTACCAATCGATGATTGCCTATCTTGAGCATTATGCGACTTGGCGCGATGTTTCAGCTCCCTACAACATGAGCCGCGTGATGGATAACCTGCCCTCATTGGAAGAGATCGAAGCCTGCCTGTAAGGCGCTTCTCTGCCGCCTCGGTTTCCGGGCGGTTTTTGTGCTGACCGCGGAGATCTTCCATGAATGCGATTGCCAAGGCGATCGATGCCATCAATGAAGCCTTTGGGCGCATCATCGCTCCATTGATTGCCATCATTACCCTGATTGTTCTGTTCGATATTGCGTCACGTTTTCTGTTTGGGCGCCCCAGCGACTGGGCTTTTGACGTCACCAAAATGCTGTTTGGCGCCCACTTCATGCTGATGGCGGCCTATGGGCTAAAACATCACGCCCACGTAGAAGTCGACGTACTGAAGCGCCTGTTATCGCGCAGGAAGCAAGCCGTGCTTGACGTACTCGGCTATCTCATTTTCTTTGTCCCCTTTATTTGGATGCTGATCACCCTGGGCTGGAGCTTCTTTGAACGCGCGTGGAGCCGCGGTGAAACCACCTATGGCATGGTCTCGATCCCGGTCTACCCGATTAAAGGGGTGATTGTGGTCGCTGCTATTCTGATCTTGCTGCAGGCCATTGCCATTGTGCTGCGTGCCATCATGCAGCTTCGCGAGGAGACATCAGCATGAACCTAAGTCCTGAATTACTCACGCTGGTGATGTTTGGTGGCCTGATGATCGGGCTGTTTATGGGTCACCCGCTGGCGTTTGTGCTCGGCGGTGTAGCGGTTATCGGCGCCTTTCTCGGCCCCGGTGAACGCATTCTCGGCACCCTGATCAATAATATTTTCGGTAACGCCATGGATAACTATGTACTGGTGGCGATACCGCTATTCATCTTGATGGCTCGGTTCTTAAACGACTCCGGCGTTACCGAGAAGATGTTTGACGCCATGCGCTTGCTACTGGCGAACTTGCGCGGCGGCTTGGCGCTTACCGTGGTTATCGTCTCGGTGCTGCTAGCGGCCACCACCGGTATTGTCGGTGCCTCGATTGCGGTGATGGGTATGATTGCCCTGGTGCCGATGCTCAAGTATGGCTACAACAAAGAGCTTAGCGCCGGCGTGATTATGGCCAGCGGCTGTTTGGGTATCTTGATTCCGCCCAGCATTATGCTGATCCTCATGGCCAGCTACTCACCGGTCTCCGTGGGCGCCTTGTTTGCTGGCGCGCTGATTCCCGGTTTGCTGCTCGGGGTCATGTATGCGCTTTATGTGTTGATCATCTGCTATATCAAACCCAGCTACGGCCCCAAAGTACCGCCAGAAGAGCGCGCTGAAGTCAGCACTAAACAGC
This sequence comes from Vreelandella olivaria, assembly GCA_004295565.1. Classification (GTDB taxonomy): domain Bacteria; phylum Pseudomonadota; class Gammaproteobacteria; order Pseudomonadales; family Halomonadaceae; genus Vreelandella; species Vreelandella olivaria. The sequence continues at coordinate 3,803,470 of AP019416.1, forward strand.
TGCTGATTATGTTGGCCAAGTATGTGCTCCCGCCCATGTCGTTGATTCTAGGCGTGCTGGGTGCGCTATTTACCGGCGTCGCCACGGCCACCGAGGCCTCGGCCATCGGCGTATTTATTGCCTTTATTCTGTTTTTGATTTTCGGCGACCGTAAAGTCTCCACCTGCTTCTGGACAATGATCGAAGCGGGCAAAACCACCACCATGGTCATGCTGGTGCTGGTGGGTGCGACAGCCTTTACCGGCGTATTCTCCCGCGGTGGCGGCATGACCGTGATCAGCGAGTTGGTACTGGCCATGCCCGGTGGCACCATAGGGCGTTGATTCTTATGCTGTTCCTGGTGTTTATCCTGGGTATGTTCCTGGATTGGACCGGCATTGTGCTGCTGAGCTTCCCTATCATGCTGCCTATCGTCGACACCATGGGCGTGGATATGCTCTGGTTCGTGGTGATGGTGGCGGTGGTACTGCAGACCTCCTTCCTGACCCCACCCTTCGGCTACGCACTGTTCTACTTGAAAGGGTGGCACCGCCCGGGGTTGAAATCGTCGACCTGTACAAGGCAGTCGTGCCCTTCGTCGCGCTGATTCTACTGGCGTGTACGCTGATGGCCTTCTTCCCTGGCTGATCACCGGCCTGCCGAGCATGATGCTGGGTTACTAGGCCTTTTCCCCATCGGCTTAATGGTTCACGTCCTACCATTAATAGCCCGCCTCGGCGGGCTTACTTTTGTACGGCCGGCGAGCCTGCAAGGCTGCAGTCGTGCGGCGCCAGTGCTACTATTCACACCCGTTACTATTTCGCATCAAGTTTCGCATCAAGCGCGCAGCGCTACTTTCCGGCTTCCCACTACTGCTTTCCGTCAATGCAAGGAGTGTTCGCTTGTTCAGATCCGGCTATCGCGGGCTATTTGCCTTCCCTTCTTCGCTTAGCCGTCGCGCCAATCCCTGGTCGATTGCCCTGATAGCGGTAGCATTCGTGGTGGCGCTGCCGGTGCTGGTGGTCTTCGCCCATATCGCGATGCCCACCGATGGCGTTTGGCAACACTTGGCCAGCACCGTACTGGGCCGCTATTTGAACAACACCTTCTGGCTTGTGGTGACCGTAGGACTCGGCACGCTGGTCATCGGTACCGGAACCGCCTGGCTGGTGGTGATGTGCCGCTTTCCCGGCAAACGACTCTTCGAGTGGGCACTACTGCTGCCGCTGGCGGTGCCCACCTACGTCATTGCCTACGCCTATACTGATTTTCTGCAGTTTGCCGGGCCGCTACAAAGTCTGCTGCGCGAGACATTTGGTTGGGGGTATGGCGACTACTACTTTCCCAATATTCGCTCCCTGGGTGGTGCCGCAACGGTGATTACCCTGGTGCTCTACCCCTACGTTTACTTGCTGGCCCGGGCATCGTTTTTAGAGCAGTCGGTCTGCGTGCTGGATGTGGGCCGCACGCTAGGGCGGGGCCCCTGAAACTGTTTGCCAGCGTGGCCGTGCCGCTGGCACGCCCGGCGCTGGTGGGCGGGGTATCGCTGGTATTGATGGAGACGCTTAACGAGTTCGGCGCCGTTCAGTTCTTCGGCGTTGATACCTTTACCACCGGTATCTACCGCACCTGGTTTGGCATGGGCGAGCAGGTGGCAGCGGCGCAGTTGGCGGCGTGCCTGCTCACCTTCGTGATTGTGTTAGTGCTGCTGGAGCGCTGGTCGCGGGGCAAGCGGCGCTATTTCCACACCACCAATCGCTATCAGCAGTTGCCCGAGTACGTATTGCACGGCTGGCGCGCTGCAGCGGCGACGCTGGCTTGTCTGGTGCCGGTGCTGGTGGGCTTTTACTGCCCAGCGGCATTCTGCTCAATTTAGCCCTGCAGGGAGGCGATTCGCTGTGGGGCTCGCGCTTTATCGGCTACGCCTGGAACAGCCTGGGGCTGGCAACCGTGGCCGCGCTGATCGCCGTGGGCTTGGCGGTGGTGCTGAGTTACGGCGTACGCATGCACGATACAACGTTTGCGCGGGTGGCTTCCCGGGTCGCCTCCATGGGCTATGCAATTCCGGGCTCGGTGGTCGCAGTGGGTATTTTAATCCCGTTTGCCTGGTTGGATAACGCCCTTAATACCTGGCTGAATAATCACTATGGTTACATCGTTGGCCTGGTCTTCAGTGGGTCGGCGTTTATCCTGCTATACGCCTACGTAGTGCGCTTTTTAGCCGTTTCTTTCAACGCGGTGGAGGCCAGTCTGGGCAAAGTTACACCCAGTATGGATGCCGCTTCGCGCACCCTGGGCCAGACCGCGGGCGGCACGCTGCGCCATATTCACACACCGATGATGCGCAGCAGCCTACTGGCGGCAGGGATATTAGTCTTCGTTGACGTCATGAAGGAGCTGCCCGCGACGATTATTCTGCGCCCTTCAACTTCGACACCCTGGCCGTGCGGGCGCATAACCTGGCCTCTGACGAACGGCTGGCTGAAGCCTCCACCTCGTCGCTGGCCATTGTGGTGGTGGGCATTTTGCCGGTTATTCTGCTGAGCATGGCCATGCGCCGCTCACGTCCCGGTGCTAACTCCTGATTAAGATTAAGCCGTGAGCGGGAAAACAAAGACTTGTGAAAGGTCGAGGTGAATATCCACCGGCTGGCCTTCTGCGGGTAGAAATACCCCGGTACGCGCGCGTGCAGGTGGGCCTCGAGGCCGTTTTCGCCATGGGCACACAGGTGTAGCAGGCTGGTACGCCCCAGCAGTTTCGCCATTACCACATGGCTGTGGCCATGCTCACCCGCAGGTAGATCTCGCTCGACGATTCGCAGCGCCTCGGGGCGGATCATGATTTGAGCGTCGCTGCCCTCCGCTAATCCCGGGGCAGGTACCCGCCCAACAGGCGTGCTCACCGCACCATTATGTACTTTGCCCTGCAGCTCATTGACGTCACCGAAAAGGTCACCACAAAGGGTCTTGAGGCGCGCAGTAAAGCTCGCGGGGGTTCCTGTTTGGACGATCCGTCCATCGCGCATCAGCGCGATGCGATCGGCCATAAACATGGCCTCTTCGGGGTCATGGGTCACCAGCAGTGTGGCCGCACCGACTTTTTTAAGCACGTGGAGGGTATCGTCGCGGATGCGGTCGCGTAGCCGCGCATCCAGGCTTGAGAAAGGTTCATCCAACAGCATTAAGCGCGGCGATGGCGCCAGCGCCCGCGCCAGCGCTACCCGCTGCTGCTGCCCACCGGAGAGCATATGCGGATAAACATCCATATACGCGGCCATACCCAGCTGTTCAAGCAACTGTGCTGCCCGCTCCCGACGTTCCCGAGCGGCTAGATGTTTAAGTCCAAAGGTGACATTTTCCAACACGGTGAGGGTGGGGGAAAAGCGCCGAATCCTGAAACGCCAACCCGACATTGCGCTTTTCCGGCGGCACATGGCGGTGGCCCTGCCCGGCTATATAGATATCTTCCAAGGAGACGCTGCCCTCTTGCAGCACTTCCAGACCCGCAGCGATTCGTAGCAGCGTTGTTTTACCACAGCCAGAGGGGCCAAGCAGACACACCACCTCGCCTGGGGCAACGCTTAAATCCACCCCTTTCACGACTGTATGGCCATCATAGGCATGGCACACACTGTTAAGCGTCAACGCCGAAGCGCTGGACGCCGCCGGGGCAACCTTGAGGGTAGCTGTCATAAATCACCACTGTACTGTGTAGGTGAGCAAACCGCGCCAGTAACACCAAAATACGGATTGAATACATTTGTAAGCTATTTGCATTCTATTTTTTATTGCGATGAGATGCACGCCTAGTCACCATCGTTGAATGCGTTTGGTTAGCATTTAACTTGACCTCAACGGTGATAAAAGCTTGAATGCTAGCCTTGTAAATGCAACTTATTATCAAATAAAGACGGAGTTAACGGCAATGAAAAAGCACGCCTTACGTTATCTATAGCTGCCATTATGGCAGGCTCAGCCGTTGCGGGTACCAGCATGGCAGACGAGCTCAACCTTTACTCCGCACGCCACTACGACTCTGATGAGCGCCTCTATGACGCTTTCACCGAAGAGACCGGCATCGAAGTCAACATCCTTGAAGGCGACTCAGACCAGTTGATCGAACGTATTCAACGCGAAGGCGTGGCGAGCCCGGCTGATGTCATGATGACCGTCGACGCAGGCCGCCTATGGCGTGCGGAAGATGAAGGCATTTTCCAAAACGTCGAGTCTGACGTCCTTAACGAACGCCTGCCCGAATCCATGCGCCACCCAGATGGCCAGTGGTTTGGCTTTAGTCAGCGCGCCCGGGTTATTTTCTACAACCGCGAAAACTTCGACCCAAGCCAGATCACAAGCTATGAAGACCTGGCCGATCCCCAGTTCGAAGGCAAGGTATGCATCCGCTCTTCCAACAACATTTACAACCAGTCACTGCTGGCCTCGATGATTGAGCACCATGGCGAAGAGGGTGCCGAAGAGTGGGCCCAGGGCGTGGTGAATAACATGGCGCGGGATCCGGAAGGCGGCGATACCGACCAGATTCTTGGCGTTGCCAGCGGCGAGTGTGACATCGCCGTGGCCAATCACTACTACTATGTTCGCCTGCTGAAATCTGACGACGACGCCGAGCGTGAAGCGGCCCGCAAAGTAGGTCTTATCTTCCCCAATCAGGATGATCGCGGCACCCACGTCAACGTTGGCGGCGCCGGTGTCGTAGCAGGCGCACCTAACCGCGATAACGCCGTGCGCTTCCTTGAATACCTGGCCTCAGACACTGCCCAGGAAATCTTTGCCTCCGGCAACAACGAGTTCCCGGTGGTTGAAGGTATCAAGAAAGATCCGGTGCTGGAATCCTGGGGCAACTTCAAGACGGATGACGTGAATATCAGCGTGCTGGGTGAAAACAACCCGGAAGCAATCCGCATTTTTGATCGCGTCGGCTGGCGTTAAGCCTCTGCCCGCTTTCAGGGCAAGTAGTTACATTAACACCCGCAGCTAGCGCTGCGGGTGTTTTGCGTTATAGAGCGGCTACGCTTGCCGGCACTGGCGGAGAGCTGTGGAGACGGCCATCTTCCTGCATATAAAGGCTACGCACCTGAGTGGCAGGCAATTCCAGGGGCACATGGCTGACAATCACCACTATCCCTCCCCAGCACGGCGCACAAGGCTTGCGACCACATGGCGCCGAGTCATCGCGTCCAGTCCGGCCAACGGTTCATCAAGCAGTAGCAGGGGCCGTCGTGCCAGCAGCACGCGCGCCAGGGCAATACGTCGTGCCTGCCCACCGGAAACGGCGGCGCCATACTCACCTAAGGGTGTCGCTAACCCTTGGGCAACCCTCGCGCCCAGCTGCCCAGCGCCAAATCATCGAGCACGCTCCATAGCGCGCCATCACTGGCATGCCGGTCTCCAAGGCGCAGGTTCTCCGCCAGGCTCATATCAAACACATCCCACTGCTGGGGTAGATAACCGACGATATTGTTCATCGAGCGCTGCTCAATGGGGTGACCATTAACACAATACTCCCCGGAGAGCGGCAGCAACTCACCAGCCAATACCTGCAACAGGGTCGACTTCCCACACCCCGAGGGGCCATGCACACAGAGTATCTCGCCACTCTTCAACGCCAGGTTGATTCCCTGCGGCCCCACCAGCGCGCCGGGCTGGCGTGCGGTCAACTGGCTGACATTTAGCTGCCAGGTGAGCGGCGAGGTTTGTGACTTATCAAGGGCGGTTTGCGTCTTTGGCGCCGCTTCCGTCAAGGCATTGAGACGATCCCGAGCAGCAAGGCTCGCCCCCAGGGCCAGAAAACTACTGGTCAGCGGTGCCAGAATCTCCCCCAATGCCAGGATTGCCAGCACCGCGGCTAACAGCATCGGCAGCGTCAAATGGCTCGCCGCTAATAAGCTTTCTGCCTGCCAGAGCACGCCAACGATGCTCATTCCCAGCGCCACCTGCTGCAACCCCGTGGTCAGGCTGGCAAGCAGTAATTGGCGTTCCTGATGCGCCAGGTAGGCGGCATCACGCTGCTTCACTCGTTGCGCCATCTCCGCCCACCGCCCCCACAGCACCAGTGAGGTAATCGCCGTCAAAGGTTCGATCAGCGCCACCCGGCGGCGCTCGGCAAACTCGGCACTCCGGCGGGCCTGACCAATACCGCGCCATAACGCCAACAGCGGCAACCCCAGCCAAGCCACCAGTAACCCCGGCATCGCGGCCCACAGCAGAGGGGCACTTAGCCAGTAAAGGCCTGCCATAACGACCATCACCATTAGCCCGGCCCAGCCCCAGGGCAGTAGCGCCCGCAACACCACCTGATCAAGCTGGTCGATATCGCTGACCAGCCGATGCATGGTGCTGGCCGTACCGTGGTGCAATGAACGGAAGCCGACTGTAAAGGCTTTTGCCCCAATGCCATAAACAGGCGGCAACGCAGGTCTTTGAGCAGCCCCAGGGCGGCATCATGGGAGGCCAGGCGTTCACCGTAGCGCCCGGCCGTGCGGACGATGGCACACAGACGAATCAACGCCGCGGGACGAAAATAGTCGAAGCCGAAGGCGCTCGCTGTCACTGTCCCGGCCACCGCCGCAGCGGTAATGAACCAGCCTGAAATGGCCAGCAAGCCGATAACGGCCAGCAGCGTGGCAGTACCCAGCAAGAACGCCAGCGACCAGCTGCCGCGGCGCAGCAGCAGTAAATCACGCAGCCGAATGGTGGGGTGGGTATCCCAGCCGGTGTCTTGTTTAGCCGCAACATGCCATAGCCTCTGGCGATAACAGCGCTACTCGCCGGTCAACCCACCCCAGCCCCGCCGACTCGTGGCTGACGACCATCACGCTGCGCCCGCCGCTAAGCCGCCCGATCAATGCGTTGAGTTGCCGAGCGGCATCCGGATCGAGATGCGCCGTGGGCTCATCGAACAGCCAGAGCGCTGCATCACGCAGCAGCAACTGCGCCAGCCCCAGGCGTTGCAGCTGGCCGCCGGAAAGCCCCTGCCCGCGCTCACCCAACTGCGTGGCAAGCCCATCGCCACGCACCAGAATTGGCCAAAGCCCGACCTGGATGAGCACTTCGACAAGCTCTGCATCAGATTTTTCTGGGGCCGCCAAGCGCAGATTCTCCGCAATGCTGCCGGACTGTATCGGCGGTTGCTGACTGAGGTAGCCAAGCTGGCCTTGCCAGGCGTCGCGGGGCCACTGGGAAAGCTCGCGACCATTGGCCTTCAGGCTGCCCTGGTAGGCGGTAAACCCCAGCAGCGCTTGTAAAAACTCGACTTGCCCGCCCCACTCTCCCCTGCACCAGCAGCCGCTCACCCGCGGCCAGCGTCAGGTTAAGCGGCGCCAGCCGCAAACGCCCGCCCTCGCCGCTAACACTCAGCTCGCGACACTCAACAGCAAGAGACTCACCGCTTACCACTGCTGGGGAGAGCGGCGCCCTTGGGGTTGCCAAGTGTCAGCCTCCAGCAGTGGCGTCAACGCCTGCATGGCGCCTATTGCTTCTGCACGGGCATGATAATCGCTGCCCAATTGGCGCAGCGGCGCATAGAATTCTGGCGCCAGCAGCAAAATAAACAGCGCCCCTGATAGGGCACCGGCACGTCTGCTTTCGCCCAGGGCAACAGGCCAAGCAGCCCCAAACCAAGGTAGAGCGCCACCAGGGCAATCGCCAAGGCAGCAAAACTCCAGCACCGCGCTGGATAGAAAGGCGAGCCTTAGCACCCGCATGGTGCGCCCACGGTAGACCTCACTTGCCTCCGCCACTTTGGCCTGGGCCTGGTCGATCGCCCCCAGGCGCTGCAGCGTTGCCATGCCCCGCACCAGGTCGAGAAAGCGGCCGCCCATGCGCGCCAGGGCGGTGAACTGCTGCTGGCTGGCCCCCGCAGCAGCACGCCCCACCAGAATCATAAACAGTGGTACCAAGGGCGCGGTGATCAGCATCAACCCGCCGCCAGCGGGCTATGCAACGCCACCACCGCGGCGATCAGGCAAGGCGCCAACACCGCCAGCAGGCTCTGTACCCGATAGCGGCTAATGTAACCGTCCAGCGCATCCACCTGCTCCAGCACCTGAGTGGCCAAGGCACCATCACTGCCAAACAGACGCCTAACCGGCCCAAGGCGGCCAAGCTGGGTTAATAACTGGCTGCGTAAGGCGTCACGGACACGCAGGCTGGCCTGCCGGGCGAGCCACTCACGGCCAGCGTGGAGAAAGGGCCGCAGCACCATGCAAATGGCCAGCCCCGCCAGCCAGACCGACGGCTGGCCCAGCGACGCCCCACCCTGCCCATCTACTCCCTGCCAACGCAGTAACCAGTGATGGAAAAGCGTGGCCAGCAGCCAACTCTGGGCAATCAGCAGCACCACGCCGATCATCGCCAGCAGCGTGGCGCCCCGCAACCACCAGCGTTGCGGGGCCAGGCAGCGGTTTAGCCGCTGCCCTGCTGGCTTCAGTCGCTCCGCTCATGCTCGGATTCGCCTTCATAGCCATTCACTTCAAGCCACATGGCGTTAAGAATACTGACGGCGGCCGCCAGCGTGACACCCAAAATCCAGGCGAAATACCACATAGGAAATCCTCCTCAGTAAAGCGCTTTGTCGTTATCACGAATGAACTGCTCATTCAGGCGACCGCGCATGACCCAATAACTCCAGACGGTATAGAGCAGCACCAGGGGTACGAAGATGCATACCACCACGAACATGATCTTGAGCGTCAGCTCGCTTGCTGTGGCATCCCACATGGTCAGGCTATGGCTGGGGTTGAGCGACGATGGCATCACAAAGGGGAACATCGTCACCCCCGTGGTGACCACCACCATGGCCATGGCAACCGCCGAACTGGTAAATGCCAGCGCATGGCGTCCCAGCTTCATGGTCAGCGAGCAAAGTACAAAGCTTAAAACGCCCACTACTGGCAGTAGCCATAACAGTGGGAAGCGGCTGTAGTTGGTCATCCAGCCCCCAGCGCTGACGGCGACGATCTTGCCAGTGGTGTCGTTGTAGCCCTGGGTGTCGATGACGCTGGTGACCTGGTAGCCATCAATACCCAGTAGTAACCAAACCCCACCCAGCACGAACAGTGCCGCGCACACCAGTGCCGTCAGGCTGCCGATGGCGGCACTACGACTGCGCAGTTCGCCCTCGGTTTTGAGCTGCAGCCAGGCCGCTCCGTGGGTAACAAACATCAGCAGGCTCAACAGCCCGGCCAAGAGGGCAAACGGATTCAAAAGCCCCAGCAAGCCACCCTGATACTCCAAGCGCAGATAGTCATCGAACTGGAAGGGAACGCCCTGGAGAAGATTGCCAAAGGCGACACCAAAGATCAGCGCGGGCACGGCGGAGCCGATCGTCAGCCCCCAGTCCCAGCGGCTGCGCCAGGTGGGGTTGTCCAACTTGGAGCGGTAATCAAACGCTAAAGGACGCAGAAAAGCGCAAACAGCGTCAGCATCAAGGCGAAATAGAAGCCGTTGAACGCCGTTGCGTAAACCGGTGGCCAGGCGGCAAACAGTGCGCCCCCGGCGGTCACCAGCCAGACCTGATTGCCGTCCCAGTGAGGCGCCATGGAGTTGATCATCACCCGGCGCTCTTCGTCGCCACGCCCGACTATTTTGAGCAAGGAGGCAACGCCCATATCGAACCCATCGGTGACTGCGAAGCCGATCAACAGCACGCCGATCAGCACCCACCAGACAAACCTAAGTGTTTCGTAGTCCATCATCATGCCTCCCGGGCGGGGGTGGATAGTCAGCATCGGCATCATCATCCAGGTAACCGCTGCCGGATGGCCCCTTGCGGGCAAGTGCTGCATCAACCACATTTCGATAATGACGAAGGTGGTGTAGAGGACGCCGATGGCAATCAGGGTAGTGAGCACCTGCTCCGCCGTTAGGCTGGAAATCGCCAGGTGTACCGGAAGGATCTCGCCGATGGCCCAGGGCTGGCGACCATACTCGGCCACGAACCAACCCGCTTCACAGGCGATCCAGGGCAGCGGCAGGCTGAATAGCGCAAAGCGCAGTAACCACGGGGACTTCTCTGGCTGACGGCGCACGCTATGCCAGAAGGCCAGTGCGAACAGCAGCAGCATGCTAAAACCTGCCGCTACCATGGCGCGAAAAGACCAGAACAGCGGCCAAACCTTGGGAATCGACGCCTCGACGGTCTGGTTAATCTCGGCGGCCGTCGCATTGGCCACATCATCGCTATAGGCGCTAAGCAGTAACCCATAGCCGAGATCGCTGCGCACCTCCTCGAACCGGGCCTGATCCCCTTCGCGCGCCTCACCACTGCGCAGGCGCTGCATAAGGGCATAGGCCTCCTGGCCGTTGACGATACGCTCGCGGTGCTCCTCTTTAAGCTCGCGAATGCCCATCACTTCGGTATCCAGCGAGCGCGTGGCAATCAGGCCCATCACGCCAGGGATACGAATGGCAAAGTCGGTATGCTGTTGCGCCTCGTTGGGGAGCCCAAACAGGGTAAAGGCTGCCGGTGCGGGATGGGTTTGCCACTCGGCTTCAATGGCCGCCAGTTTGACCTTCTGAACGTCCCCCAGCTCATAGCCGGACTCATCGCCGAGGACGATCACCGACAGCGCACTGGCCAACCCAAAAGCAGACGCAATCGCGAAGCTGCGCCGGGCAAAGGCAACTTCGCGGCCCTTGAGCAGGTACCAGCTTGAAATCGCCAGCACGAACACCGCGCCGGTGACATAGCCCGCGGACACGGTATGCACAAACTTGACTTGGGCGACGGGGTTGAGCAGCACTTCCGCAAAGCTGACCAACTCCATGCGCATGGTGGCAAGGTTGAGCTCCGACCCGACGGGTGCTGCATCCAGCCATTGGCGACCAGAATCCACAGGGCCGACATATTGGTCGCCAGCGCCATGAACCAGGTAACCGCCAGATGTTTCTCTTTCGACAGGCGATCCCAGCCGAAGAAGAACAGCCCGACCAGAGTCGACTCAAGGAAGAACGCCATCAAGGCTTCTATCGCCAGCGGCGCGCCGAAAATATCGCCGACATAGTGAGAGTAGTACGACCAGTTAGTGCCGAACTGAAACTCCATGGCGATACCGGTGGTGACCCCCAGCGCAAAGTTAATACCGAACAGCTTGCCCCAGAACTTGGTCATCTGACGATAAATGGTCTTACCGGTCATCACATAGACCGACTCCATGATCGCCAGCAGTATCGACAGCCCTAGCGTTAAGGGTACAAACAGGAATGCACCATCGCCGTAAAGGCGAACTGCAACCTGGATAATTCAACAATGTCCATGAGTGACTCCCGATGGATAGCGTAAACACACCCTCGCCCCACCGGGAAGCCGCTCATTGGCGCCCACCCAGGTAAAGCGATGGGTATAAGGTTATGCCTCCACCCGAGCCAAAAATTTGATCCTGGTCAACTCCTTATCTGTGCACTGCGCAGTTGCGACAAAATGCCCTCCCAGGAGCCTGTCCGGCTTGGTCGATCGCCGCGAGAAGCACGGATTCGCAGTAGATCAGTGTTAAGTCGGACAGGCTCCTAGTGCGCCTCATCCCAATTAGCACCGCTCTCGGCTTCCACAATCAGCGGTACTTTCAGCTCTGCCGCGCCCTGCATGCGTTTTTGCACCTGCTCGATAAACGTCTCGACCTGCTTCTCGGCCACCTCAAACACCAGCTCATCGTGCACCTGCATGACCATCAGCGCATCGAACTCGCCTTCTGCCAGCCACGCATCCACGTCGATCATCGCCTGCTTGATGATATCCGCCGCGGTGCCCTGCATCGGTGCGTTAATAGCGGTGCGCTCGGCACCTTGGCGACGGTTACGGTTTTGCGACTGGATTTCCGGCAGGTAGAGCCGCCGACCCAGCACGGTTTCGACAAAACCATCTTCCGACGCCTGGGAACGGATGCGCTCCATATAGCGGGCCACGCCAGGATAGCGGTCAAAGTAGCGGTCGATGTAGGTTTGCGCCTGATTACGTTCGATATGCAGCTGGCGGGACAGCCCCAGGCGCTCATGCCGTAGATCAAACCGAAGTTAATCGCTTTGGCGCTGCGGCGCTGGTCGCCCGACACCTTCTCAAGGGAGGTGCCGAAAACTTCCGCCGCGGTGGCGGTGTGGATATCGCGGCCTTCGGCAAAGGCTTCCAGCAGGCCTTTATCCTCGGAAAGGTGCGCCATAATGCGCAGCTCAATTTGAGAGTAGTCGGCAGCGACGATGCGGTAGCCGGGGCGGGCAATAAACGCCTGACGAATTTTGCGCCCCTCTTCGGTACGGATAGGGATGTTCTGTAAGTTGGGATCCGACGACGACAGCCGCCCGGTGGCGGTCACCGCCTGGTGGTAGCTGGTATGCACCCGGCCGGTAGCTTTGTTAAGCAGCCGCGGCAGCTTATCGGTGTAGGTGGACTTAAGCTTGGCCAGCCCACGATGCTGCATGATGACCTTGGGCAGCGGGTAATCCAGCGCCAGCTCCTCCAGCACGCCTTCTGCGGTAGAGGGCGCGCCTTTGGGCGTTTTCTTAAGCACCGGGATCTTCTGCTCTTCAAACAGAATCTGACCCAGCTGTTTGGGCGAGCCCAGGTTAAATTCGCGCCCGGCCAGCTCAAACGCTTCGCGCTCTAACTCGCCAATGCGCTTTTCCAACTGCTGGCTCTGCTTGTGCAGTAGATCCGCATCCACGGCCACTCCATTACGCTCGATGCGCGAAAGCACTTTGATCAGCGGCAGCTCGATATTATCCAGCACTTCCGCCAGGCGCCCTTCGCTCTCCACCTGAGGGCGTAGCATCTCTGCAGCCTTAAGGTGATATCGACATCTTCGCAGGCGTAAGGCGCCGCTTGCTCCAGGGCAATCTGGTTAAAGGTGAGCTGCTTGGCGCCTTTACCCGCAATCTCTTCGAAGGAGATGGTCTTCTCGCCCAGGTACTTAAGCGCCAGGGAGTCCATATCGTGGCGGGTGGCGGTGGAGTTGAGCACATAGGAGGCCAGCATGGTGTCGGCAAACGGGCCCGCCACGGCAATCGCATAGTTGGCTAGCACCGAAATATCGTACTTGAGGTTCTGACCAATCTTGGTTTTTTGCGGGTCTTCCAGCAGCGGCTTTAGCGCTGCCAGCACCGTTTTGCGGTCAAGCTGCTTAGGCGCATCCAGATAGTCGTGGGCAAGCGGGATATAGGCCGCCTCCCCTGCTTCCAGCGCCAGGCCGACGCCGACGATTTCTGCATCCATATAGTTGAGGCTGGTGGTTTCCAGATCAAAACAGAAGCGTTCGGCGTTGTGTAGCCTCTCCAGCCAGCGCTCAAAGTCTGCCTGTTCGAGAATGACATGATCTTCACGGGCACTCCCATTGGCAGATGCCTCCGCGCTTTCGAGATCGTTATCGTCAGCGCTGGCGGGCGCTGTCTCGCCGCCTTTAACGTCATCCACGCCTTCGTCCTTGCCTTCCAGCAGCTCGCCGAGCCACTGGCGGAACTCCATCTCTTTATACAGCGTGACCAGCGCCTCGCGATCCGGGTGGGCGATATCCAAATCATCCAGCCCCACCGGCAGATCGCAGTCGACTTTTATGGTCGCCAGTTGATAGGAGAGAAACGCCTGCTCGCGATGCTCTTCAAGCTTTTTAGGCAGCGTTTTCGCGCCCCGGAAAGTAAGCGTTTTTACTCGCTCTAAATCACCGTAGATGGTCTCCAGACCGCCGCCCATGCCTTGCAGTAGGCCAATCGCGGTCTTTTCACCCACACCGGGCACACCAGGGATGTTATCGACCTTGTCCCCCATCAGGGCGAGAAAATCGATAATCAGTGCGGGGGGCAGGCCAAACTTTCTTCTACCCCTGCCTCGTCCAGGGTTTCATCCTTCATGGTGTTGACCAGGGTGATATGGGCATTGACCAACTGCGCCATGTCCTTATCGCCGGTGGAGATCACCGCGTCGCGGCCCGCCTGGGTGGCATGGTGGGCCAAGGTGCCGATCACATCATCCGCCTCCACGCCTTCGATGCACAGTAGCGGCAGGCCCAATGCTTTTACGCAGGCGTGCAGCGGCGCAATCTGGCTACGCAGGTCATCGGGCATGGGCGGGCGGTGGGCTTTGTAGTCGCTGTACATCTCATCACGGAAGGTTTTACCCGGCGCGTCAAATACCACCGCCATGGGGCTGTCGGGATAATCCTTGATCAGCCGTTTGAGCATGTTCAACACGCCTTTCACCGCGCCCGTCGGCTGACCATTGGAGGTCGTTAGCGGCGGCAGCGCATGGAAGGCACGGTACAGATAGGAGGAGCCATCTACGAGGACGATCGGAGCGCGAGCCATAACCAAGTTCCATTATTGAAAAATTGCTAAAATGAGTTGCTACCATGATACCCGCTGCGCAGGCTGCCTGCAGAGTCAAACTCCCCTCTTTCATACAACACTCTCTTTCATACAACAACGCTGCCAACTCAGCGACCAAGCCGCTACAATAATGGGCTTAGCAACCTGGGCGAGACTCTCATGGCTGTATTTACCCCGCTTAGCGACGCACAGGTCGCCGCGTTTTTAGAAAAAATTTGATGTTGGCAGTTTCGTTTCCCTACAGGGGGTGGCGGGCGGCACCGAAAATTCGACCTTTTTGTCACCACCGACCGCCGCGAGCTGGTGTTGACCCTGTTCGAACAGGGCGAGCACGCCGAGCTGCCGTTCTTCGTTGAACTGCTCGACTATTTAGACGAACACCGCCTGCCGGTGCCCGGCACCATTCACGACCGTGAAGGCATCGCGCTGCATAGTCTGGAGGGCAAACCGGCGCTGCTATTCCCGCGCCTGCCTGGCCGTCATCCGGAAGCACCCAATCTGGCCCAGTGCCAAGCCTTAGGCGATACTTTGGGTCGCCTGCACGTGGTGTCGAAGCGCTTCCCCGGCCATCGCCCGAACCCACGGGATCTGAACTGGCTGCAGGTGATGCACCACAAGGTGTTGAGCTACCTGAGCCCCGCGGATCAAACGCTGATGAAGGATGAAGTCGACGATTTCGAAAGTGCCTTTACACAGCACGGTGAGCTTCCCCAAGGCGCCCTTCACGGTGACCTGTTTCGCGACAACACCCTGTTTGAGGATGACCAGCTTGGCGGCATTATCGACTTTTATAATGGCTGCACTGGCGACCTGCTGTTTGATCTGGCGATCGTGATCAACGACTGGGCCTCTAACGACGATGGCACGCTCCACCCTGAGCGCTACAATACCTTGTTGAGTGCCTATCAGGCGCGCCGCCCATTAACGACAGATGAACGGGAATTGTGGCCCACCATGCTACGCATGACAGCCCTGCGCTACTGGCTGTCTCGTCTGCTGGTGGTCTATGTTGATCCACCGGCCCACGACTTGACGCCCCACGACCCGGAGCGTTTCCGTACCATTTTAAACGCGCGCATTGCCCACGGTGCACTGCCGCTACCTGAGGTTTCTGCATGAGTGTGATGGCAACGACTAGCCCTGCCCTTCGCGCACGGCGCACCTGGAATATCGACCAATGGGGCAGCGGCTACTTCGACGTAGATGACCACGGCCAGGCCCTGGTACGCCCGCTGGGTAGTGATGCAGAAGGCCCAGCGCTACCGCTTAGCGGCCTGGTGCGCCAACTGCAAGCAGCCGGGCTGCGCCTGCCGGTGCTGGTGCGCTTTAGCGATATACTTCACGACCGGGTCGAGCAGTTGTGCGGTGCGTTTGATGCCGCCATGAGCGACTGCGACTACCAGGGCGGCTACACCGCCGTTTACCCGATTAAAGTGAACCAGCAGCGCCGGGTGGTGGAAGAGATTCTGGCCACCGCCGAGCGCGGCAGTGGTCGCGTGGGGCTGGAAGCGGGCAGCAAGCCGGAGCTACTGGCAGTGCTGGCACTCTCCGACGGCGGCTCCTCGCTGATTGTGTGTAACGGCTACAAAGACCGCGAGTATGTGCGCCTGGCGCTGCTGGGGAAAAGCTCGGCCACAAGGTCTACTTGGTGGTCGAAAAGCTCTCCGAATTGCAGCTGATTTTGGAAGAGGCCCGCGAGCTGGAGGTTACGCCCCGCATAGGCCTGCGCGCCCGCCTGGCCTCGGTGGGTAAAGGCAAATGGCAGAATACCGGCGGCGAAAATCCAAGTTCGGCCTCACCGCCAGTCAGATACTTGAAGTCGTCGATACGCTGCGGGTCGAGAATGCGCTGGAAAGCCTGCAGTTAGTCCACTTCCACCTGGGCTCCCAGATCGCCAATATTCGCGACATTCAGCGCGGCCTGCGCGAATGCGCGCGCTTCTACCAAAACCTGATGGAACTGGGTGCCCCAATTGACACGGTGGACGTGGGCGGCGGCTTGGGGATCGACTACGAAGGCACGCGTTCGCGCAGCTTCTGCTCGGCCAACTACTCGATGCGTGAATACGCCCGCAACGTCGTCAGCGCCTTTGCTCAGCTATGCCAGGAGGCGAACCTGCCGCAGCCGCACCTGATCAGCGAATCGGGGCGCGCACTGACCGCTCACCATGCGGTGTTGATCACCAATGTGATTGGCGAGGAGCGTATCGACGACACCCCACCGGAGCGGCATGCTCAAGAGGACACTCAGGTTGAGTTGCTGTGGCGGGTATTTGAGCAGCTAGCGACAGCCCAAGAGCCGCGCATGCTGGTCGAGGCGTGGCACGACCTGCTGCAAGCAGTAAGCGAGCTGCAGGAGCGTTTTGTCATGGGGTTGAGCGACATTACCGCCCGGGCCGAAGGCGAGCGGGTTTATATGGCTGCCTGCGCGCGGCTGCGTACCCAGCTCGATACCCGTAACCGCGCCCATCGCGAAATTATGGATGAACTCGCGGAGAAGCTCGCCGATAAACTGTTCGTCAACTTTTCCCTGTTCCAGTCGGTGCCTGACGTTTGGGGTATTGAGCAGATCTTCCCGGTGTTGCCGCTAAGCGGGCTCGATCAGGCCCCCACCCGGCGGGCGGTGATTCAGGATATTACCTGCGATTCCGATGGCCGCATCGACAGCTACGTCGACGGCCAGGGGTAGAGAGCACCCTACCGCTGCCTGAGTGGGCTTCAGACGACGAGCGCTGGCTGGGCTTTTTCCTGGTGGGCGCGTATCAGGAGATCCTTGGCGATTTGCATAACCTGTTTGGCGATACCGATTCCGTCGACGCCGCACTCAATGCCGATGGCGAGTGGACGCTCTCCAACCCTTTGGCAGGCGATTCGGTGGCCCAGGTGCTGGCCTACGTCAACTTCAATGCCAACGTGCTCAAGCAGAAGCTCACCGACCAGCTAGCCGCCAGTGGCTTTTCGGCGGATGAGCAGGCCCGCTTTGCGGCCAGCTTAAGCGAAGGGCTGGAAGGCTATACCTATCTTGAATGAGCTGGCTTGGATGGCCTACCTAGCTAGGGTAGCTTAACAGCCCAAAGAAACGCCACCCGTGGTTAACGGGTGGCGTTTCTATTGATAACGATAGCGAATGCTTGTGGCGGGCTATCGGCTTCACTGCTTGCCTATCAACGAGTTGGTTACTCGACGACGCTGGTCTCAATTTCCAAACCGCCGGTCAAGGTTAAGCGCAGTGATGAACCGCGAACCAGTTCCCCAACGCCAGAAGGCGTGCCGGTTAGGATCACATCGCCCGGCTCCAGGGTGAAGTGACGGCTCATTTCAGCCACCAGCGTGGGAACCGCAAAGATCATATCGGAACCTTCGCCGTGCTGACGCTCTTCCCCATCGATTTCAAGGGTAAACGCCAGCGCATTCCAGTTGGGTACCCGGCTTAGCGGCAGAAAAGACGAAAGCGGGCAGGCGCCATCAAACGCTTTGGCGATTTCCCAAGGGTGCCCCTTCTCTTTTAGCTTGGTCTGCACATCACGCAGCGTTAAATCCATCGCCAACCCAATACCAACAATCGCGCGCTCGGCTTCATCCAGGGTGGCGTGGGTTAATGTTTCACCCACTAACAGCGCAAGCTCGACTTCATAATGCACGTCGCCGCGTGAAAACGGTGGATCCAACGGCTTGGTCAGATCCACAACGCTGGTCGACGGCTTAATGAACAGCAGCGGCTCAGTGGGAACCGGATTATCCAGCTCTTTCGCATGGTCGGCATAATTACGGCCGATGCAGACAACCTTGCCCAGCGGGTGGGGAAACTCCTGGCCATCGGTAAACTGTGGAACAAAACGCATGGCGGGTATTCTCCTTCTCATTATGCGTGCCGCATTCGCAACGACAGACGCAACAGTTTACCCCACCTATACGAAGGTTCCACACCCTTCGGCCATGAATTTGTTTCCCCACTGCTGGTTAGCGATACTGCTGAGCCTGCTGATCAGGGCTATGAGCCAAGAAATCCGGCCGCTGCTTAGCCGCCGCGTACGGCTCCCCGCAGCGATTGTCCTGGCGGTTAAACACGAAGAACACATTACTACGCGGGTCGGGCGAAAGGTTCGCGTTCGAAGCATGCAGGGTATTGCAATCAAACAGCAATAAACCACCCGCCTTACCTTTCGGCGCTTCAATACCGTGCTCTGCCACTAGCTCAGTTAACGCTTCTGGGCTTGGCACGCCCACCTCCTGAGCTTTCAGCGAGCTTTTATGGTTATCTTCTGGCGTTTCACCCAGGCAGGGTACAAATTTCTTGTGCGAACCGGGAATCAGCATCAACGGGCCGTTGAACTCGTGGTTGTCGGTTAAGATCAACGAAGCGCTAACCGCATGCATTGCGGGCATGCCGTCTTCCGCGTGCCACGTCTCAAAATCGGAGTGCCAGTTAAAGCCCTTACCGGCAAACCCAGGCTTATAATTAATCCGCGACTGATGCACGTAAGGATCGCCGCCAATGATTTGACGGGCCGCACCCGCGACGCGCTCATCGCTGGCCAGTTTTCCCAACCGTTCAGAGAGGAAGTGCACCGCAAATAGCGAGCGGATCTCCTGGCTCTCTGGCTCAGTGACGCTGAAATCCTGATTGAGATACTCATCGTTGCTCATCAACGCCTTCATTTCCTGACGCAACTCTTCAAGCTCTGCGCCATCAATGAGGTTGGGAATAAACAGAAAGCCCTTCCGCTCAAACTCATCGAGCTGCGCCTGGCTTAATGGGCCGGAAAGCTGGCGCCCCTTGACCACCGCATCCTGGCGCGGCAGCCAGGTCTGTGCAGGGGTGTGGCTAAGCGCGACGGGTAGGCATCCTGTACCTGTGCGCGTTGCGACTGTGTGCTGTGCACATTAGGCGCATCGGCCATTTCGCTATACTGCTTATGAGCGGTTACTGTATGTAGTGGTGTACTTTTGACTGTCATCTAATCCACTCCTTGTATGATTAGGTTTCAGGTCGAATGTTGTTACAGGTGATATCTTAGACAAAACAAAACAGCATGCAAGGCTCCTCAGTAGCTTTCATAACATGTGTTACGTGAAAAATTAAAATTTTTACCCTAATAAAATCCGGGATAATCTTTCTTCTCTAATCTTAACGCCCTCATAAGCTTTTTCCGCTCATAAGTAGTTGACCAAGAAGCCGTATCCCAACCTAAAGGAGTAAAAAACCGTCATTAAATCCTTCAAAAAACCTGAAGCGCCTAGAGGCCCCCATCAGCCTCTTATCCGCACCATGAAAAAAACAAAAAATATATTAACGACATCGCCTTGTTTAACGCTGATAGGATTCAAAGACGCCTTACCTTCCCTATTTGAATAACATGGGTTAAACATCCAGCCTATTTTCAATCCAGCACAACCACCGGATAGAACCGTGCCTTGATACTCCCGTCCACTTACATTTTCACCATGCACTTCTTTTATATCAGTTTTTCCACTATGCAAATTATCAAAATTATAAACTGTCCAACTATGCTCTCGCTTATCCCCCGCTCAACAGTGATAAATATATTTCTTATATAAACAGGATCTGCTGACATATTTGTCCATACCAGCTTCATGCTATGAAGATCATAGCCCTCCATATGAATAATAAAACGAGGCTTTCGTTGACGCTTATATTTTAAAAAAAACACCTGAGCAAAAGCAACCCATATAAAAAGGTACCCACTTCTACAAAAGCCATCACTGTTTCATAATAAGCATCAACCATTTTTTCACACTAAAAATCAACACATTAATCAATATTTAGATAAGCCAAATCAATATGACTATAAATCAAATCCCGATCAAACCCTGTGAGTTCTGCTAGCAACTCAGGCTCAAGCAGTTTGATTGAATTCCTACTTTACGAATTAACTTCTTTTGTTCTAATGTCGTCATACAACGACTTACGTGAACATTCGTAATACCCAACAACTCACCAACAACTTCCTGCGTCACAGGGAAATACAACAATTTCGACCTAACCATCTCATTAAAACTAAATCTTTCATATATCTCGAGTAAAAAATGAGCAACCCTCTCCTCTGCTTTTAAATGAGTGCAACTTCTTAACCTTTCAATGGCAATATTATCATTGACCATTATATAAGACACAATGGATTTTTTAATATCAGAATTTCTCTCAAAAGCTCATGTATGTCGTCAACAGATATCTTGTCTAGCTGACAAGCCTGCAGCGCCAACAAAGTTATACTATGGCTTATGAAAAACTTTCACGAAGACCTACAATATCACCAGGCATGTAGACATTGCATATATCTTCTCCACGACCGGTGGCTGAATGGCATAAACTTACCCATCCTTTTCTTATTATGAAAATATCTGATTTATCTTGACTTGCAGAGTATAACTTTTGATTCCTTTTCAACTCAATGCTTTTAACTTTAATACTAGATAATTGACCAACGGCCTCGTCACCTAGATGAGCATAGCGACCAAGAATCTCCCAAGCCCTATTAACCTGGTGCCTTGAGCCTTGACGACGACTTCTTCAGCCTGGTGGTTACTTCCGCTAACAGAACCACTTATATCAACCACATTGCTTGTCATCTCTACACTCCATTGCAGCTGGAAAAAGCTATACAAAAAAAAATTAAATACAAGAAAAACAGAAAAATAGCGTTTAAAAAGCATAGCCATGCTATCAAATTTTAACAACTGTATTTTATATTCCCACACGAAATAACTTTAACAATTGTTAAAAACACATCCAAAGAAGCGTCATTTCTCTCACCAGAAAATTAATTTTTATTAAAAAACAAGTCAGATAAAAATCTATAACTTATGTTATTGAGTATTTTTTGTCATACAGAAACTGGTTTCTATCGAAGCTGAGGGAAAACCAATTCAACCATCCACTAACACGATGTTTAAACTGCTAAGGAAAGCACCATGAAAAGGAATATCTTTATTGTAGCATTGGAAGAAAAGCAGAAAGCTATGCTTAAAACTCTACGCCAGGCTAAGGAACTAGAGATACACAGCCTGTTAACAGTGGATACGGCTGTGGAAGCAAAGCAATTCTCTTTAACGAAATCTTAGCAACCGCTAGAGACGCTAGCCCGTTTTCCAGACAGCGTCGATGCAATTATTGCTCAATGGGACTTTCCTACCAGTGTTTTAGTTCCCATACTATGCAAAGAGTATGGTATACCCTCACCTTCTGTGACTAGTGTTTTAAAGTGTGAGCACAAACTATGGAGCAGAATAGAACAGCAAAAGTAATCCCTGAAGTCGTGCCACGGTTTTGTGGTGTCGACCCCTTCGCAGAATCACCTTTTGAACAAGTGACCTTAAACTATCCTTTCTGGATCAAACCCGTTAAAGCTTTTTCCTCCCACCTAGGTTTTAAGATTGAAAACTTTGAGCAGTTTGAAGCTGCAATAGAAGAAATAAGAGAAAAAATCAACCAGTTAGGCGAACCTTTTAATGAAGCACTCGAATATGCGAACACTCCTGAAGATATCAAGCGACTAGGCGGCAATGCCTGTATTGCGGAGGAAATAATAAGCGGTGTTCAAGGTGCTCCTGAAGGTACCATGTTCAAAGGAGAGTTCAACGTACATGGGATTATTTCACAACCCAAATCAAAATATACAGAAACACTATTTGACCGATTAGAATACCCCAGCAATTTACCTGAACATGTACACCATAAAATGATAGAGGTTTCTCGAAAGTTTCTTGAACATATTGAATATGACAATGGTTGTTTCAATGCTGAATTTATGTGGAATGAGGAAGACGATAAACTCTGGGTAGTAGAGTTCAACACCCGCATTTCACAGTCTCATAGCGAAATATTCGTTATGGTCGATGGCATGTCCAACCATGAAGTCGCTGTTGATATTGCGTTGGGCCGACGCCCTTCTCTACTAAATCGACAAGGAGTAGCCCCTGTTGCCGCCAAGTGTTTCATCCCCTATGAGCACAAGGATGGCATTGTTAGAAAAATTCCAAGTGAAGCTGAAATTGCGGAGATCAGATCTCACTTTCCTCATACAGAGGTAATAATTGACGTACAGGTCGGGCAGCACTTAAGCGACTTAATGCACCAGGATAACTTCTGTTATCGATTAGGTACGCTCTATTTGGCAGCCGCTGATCACGATCAAATTGAGGAGCAGTTTCAATACTGTTTGAAGGCACTTCAATTTGAAATCGAGCATGTCGATGAATGAGTAAATAAGAGGTGAATATGCAGATAGTTGAAGCATTCCCCTATTCAATACGTGAAATTGAGAACGTTTTCATTCCTATGCGGGATGGCAAAGGCTAGCCGCGCGCATTTGGCTGCCCGAGAAGGCAGAGTCAACGCCACTGCCAGCCATTCTGGAGTACATACCTTACCGTAAGCGAGATGTTACTCGTGGCAGAGATGCAACTAACCATGCTTACCTCGCGGGCCATGGCTATGTATGCGCACGTGTCGATATGCGCGGTAGTGGCGATTCAGAGGGCGTACTAACCGATGAGTATACGCAGCAAGAGCAGCAAGATGCCGTTGATGTTATTGAATGGCTCGCCAAACAGGAGTGGTGCAACGGCAGAGTAGGCATGATGGGCATATCATGGGGCGGTTTCAATAGCCTGCAAGTAGCGGCAAAACAGCCTCCTGCTCTTAAAGCGATTATTAGCATTTGTTCCAGTGACGACCTGTACGCTGACAATATGCACTATATGGGCGGCTGCTTACTGGGTGATAATTTATCTGAAGCAACCGTGATGTTTGCTTTTAATGCCTTGCCACCTGACCCAGAGATCGTCGGTGATAACTGGCGAGACATGTGGTTCGAACGCATGGAGAAAAGCGGCTTATGGATCGATCAGTGGCTCAGGCATCAACGCCGCGACGCTTACTGGTCGACCAGCTCCGTTTGTGAGAATTACGCCTCTATACGTTGCCCGGTTTACGCGATTGGAGGGTGGGCCGACGGGTTTACCAATACCGTTTTTAGGTTAATGGAGCACCTTCAAGTACCCCGTAAAGGACTTATAGGCCCTTGGGGGCATAAATATCCTCATCAAGGGTTGCCAGGCCCGGCCATTGGCTTTCTACAAGAAGCGTTGCGCTGGTGGGATTATTGGTTAAAAACGATCCCAACGGCATTATGGATGAGCCAATGCTACGCGCGTGGCAACAAGATAGCGTACCTCCCGACAACTCTTACGACGACAGACCTGGTCGCTGGATTGCTGAGCGCCAATGGCCAACAGCGAATGTGCAAGAGCGCCGTTACGCTTTATTGCCCTATAAGTTGGTAGCTGCGTCAGAAAATCAGCAAGCCCTTAGCGACACTGATGAGTACGCCTCCATGGAAGTACAGTCACCGCTCAGTGTTGGGCTGGAAGCGGGCAAATGGTGCTCATATACAGCCACACCAGACCTTCCTGGCGACCAGAGAGAGGAGGATGGCGGCTCGCTTATTTTTAGCACTCCAAGCTTAACCGAACCTCTCTATATTTTCGGCATGCCTGAATTAGCATTAGAGGTATCAAGTAATAAGCCCCAGGCAATGTTAGCGGTGCGCCTGTCGGATGTGGGCCCAGATGGCAAGTCAACAAGGGTTTCCTATGGCTTACTTAATCTCACCCATAGGGATGGCGACTCCCATCCAGAACCCCTTGAGCCGCATCGGCGCTACAGGGTTACCATTCCGTTAAATGGTATTGCCCAGCAATTCCCAGCGGGCCACCAGTTAAGGGTGTCAATTTCCACCTCTTATTGGCCGCTCGCTTGGCTGCCACCAGAGCCTGCAAAGGTCAGAATTTATCTGGCGGGTTGTCAGCTCACGCTTCCTGTTAGAGAACCACAAACTAGCGATGCCGATCTCTCACCGTTTGATACCCCCAAGCGGCACCTCCGCTTGATACAACGCTATTGGAACCTAGCGAACATAACTGGCTATTGCATCGCGACCTGGCTACCAAAGCATCTACACTTGAGGTGATTAATAATCAGGGTCGTTTTCGTATTAATGATATTGGTACCGACATTCATCGCAGCGCTCGAGAGTACTATCGAACAATCAACGATGATTTCACTTCAGCACGAGGTGAAACGTTAACAGAATCTTGTTTTAAGAGAGGTGATTGGAATACCGAAGTGTACACACGGACAACGCTCAGCTGTACAACAGATCATTTTATCGTGCATGCCCAGTTGGATGCTTACGAAAACGAGTATCGCGTTTTTCTAAAAACTGGGAAAGTGTTATAGAGAGAGACAACGTTTAGTTTTTTCTACCAAACCAATTGCCGCCCTACAACAACCTTAAAGGGCGGCACCACCTTAGATATCTTATCTTTTAAACGCCTTATAAAATTCTAAAAACCCCAGCCTGGACAGCTGGGGAAAGGGCTTTGCTCTGGCGGGGGGAGAGCAAAGAATGACTGAACAAATGGAACCAACAATAAAGAGCTATGTCTTCGCGCGCAGACCATCTGCTTTATCGCGCTCTAAAAATTGCTGCGTCGTTTCATCCAAGTGTTTACTCAGCCAATCGGCCATGGCTATTTCTTCCTGAAGAATATCTTTACAGATGCGAGCAACCTCAGGTTGTGTTGCCATATCAGCTGCTTTAATAATGGCTTTATAACTTGCTATCTCAAAGTTTTCGAACGCGTAACACGCGATGCCGCCTTTAACTACCTCATCTTCAGCCATCATACCACCAACAGCCTGGCCAAATGCAGTTAATTCAGCGCCTATATCTTTAAAAGTTGACGTATCAGCGCCTAGCAATGCTAGACATTGATCAAGTTTTTCAGCTTGATGCAATGTCTCATCAATATGCTCTTCTATCCGTTTTTGTAACAATGGATAATGCTCTAACCGCTGGGCCTGAGATTTCAGCATTTTCTCGGCTTGCTTTTCCATAGCGTGCGCATCGCGTAGCCAATCGACTAAATGCTTGCTGTCCATTGCGTACTCTCCTTATTACGACAATGTTTAACTGTTTGATTTACTATTCAATTTGCTCTTTTGCGCACCCGAGCCCGGCTTAGCGTTACCTAATGTTGGCTCCTGGCCTTCTGGTGCTGGCTGATTGACGACTGAATACTCACTCTTACCATCCAAAGAAGGGCCTTCAGACCACCGACCTTTCGGGGCTTCCTTATCGAGTAACGTATTTAGGTAATAGTAAGAGTGTTGCATCGCCTCATGCTCTTCAGGCGTTGAGTTGGGGATCGGCAACTGTGATTGCATACCGCCTAACTCTTCAATAACGGCTAACCACTGTTGCTGATGATAGGTATCACGGGCAATCAAGAAAGACAGGAAATCTTTCATACCGTGGTCGTCAGTCCAGTTATATAACCGCGAGGCAAGCACTCTACCACCCGCTTCTGCCGTGGCATTGGCTAACTTGTCAGCTCCGATATTACCGGTCGCGTAGACATGGCTCATATCAAACGGCACGCCATTAGAATTTACCGGCATGGCTGAGAGCCCGGAGGACAATAGATGGCGAGGATTAGCACCGCCTAGAATGGCATTCATAATAGGGTCTTTGGCGGTTGCTTCTTGATAAGAAACAGGTGCTCCTTCCAAATTAAGCGCTACCGCATGCCCCAGCATCTCGATATGCGAAAGCTCTTCAGTGGCCGTGGACATAAGCATGTCGCGTATACGGTCATCTCCACGCGCGCCCATTGCCTGAAAGAAATACTGCATAGCCACACGGATTTCGCCTTCAATACCGCCAATCGCCTGCTGAAGTAGCATCGCAAACTCAGGGTTGGGCTTATCGACTTTCACCGGATATTGCAATTTTGCTGAATGATGAAACATAGGTTGCACTCCTTGTAGAGAAACTGTCAGGAACTCCTTTCCCTGACAGTAAGCTTAAGGCTCTTCCTTAAGTAACTTGATAGCTTCCAATGCGAGAACCCGTTAGGGCTCCATCCCTAGTGGGTTAACTACCGCTCATCCTTGAGCACTCTCTTTGCATCCATTGCCTGGGCTGCTAGGAAACGCCCTCCTTGGCTGTTAACTTACAGCTTGTCTCTCAGTAACTTCTTTGCTTCCTGAGCGATATCATCGTATTGGCGGGCTACTCGATCAAAAAAAGCCTTGGCATCTTGATCTGAGTTGCTATCTGCATCACGAGAAAACTGCGAACAAAGATTCGCTCCTTGCGATGCATGATAGAGCGTACTTACCATATCAAAATCTTTATCCTTAATTGGACTCGACATAGTAATCACCTCCTTTTGGCGAAGCTAACCAAGCCATCTAATCAAAAGCGATTAGCTTCTATTGCCACCATGGCTATTCTTACCACCTTTCTGGCCAGCCTCTGAAGCCCGCTCAGGATCATTAGCAAAGTTACCGCCACTCTCCTGGCCACCTTTATGGCCTATGTCTTCATAAAACTCTTTACTGTGAGAATCTGCAGTGGCGTCACCACCCTTCTTACCAGCTTCAGAAGCACGTTCAGGGTCATTGGCAAAGTTACCACTACTTTCTTGGCCACCTTTGTGACCAATATCTTCATAAAATTCTTTACCATGACTTGCTGAGGTAGCTTCGCCGCCTTTCTGGCCTGCTTCCTCGCGAGACATTCCTTGGTCTTTGCGTTTATCAACCATGATAAAACTCCTTTAGTAGAACAATTAAAACCTTTCAGTTTAATTACTCGACTTCGTCCATCGCTCGCTTTATCAAGTCGAGCACTACGGAGAATAGCCATAGAGGCGTATACTTCAAGCCGGATTTCTGAGAAAAGTATTTTTTAATCTTTGTCAAAAAATACTTTAAATTAAATCAAAAACCTCCCCAATCACCTAACCGAAGAAATCAGCAGAGCCTGCCGAATTTTCATAACCTAAGTTACGAAAAATTAGTAACAAAACTAATCGCTTTCTTATTTCCCTCTGTGTATTAAGAAACCCGAGGTGATTCATAACAACCGGCAAATGGTAGCTCACCGTGTGTGGAAGGAAGCCCTTAAGGAAGCGCAGTCATGTCACCGCCACGCTGTCATATAATGCAAAGGCATTACCGGGGCTCACTCAGCTTTCGTCATACTCAGGCGCCACCCGCCCCAGCTAAACAGAGCCCCCAGCAGCCCACTTGCCCCAAGCCCTAACCCCGAAAGAACCATTGGCTGCTGTAGCTTGAGCTTTGCATTTTCAGCCAACAGCAATAGAAAGGGGCATCAGGCCAGCTAAAAATGCAGATTTCCACATATGTTAAAAATCTCGCCTAACCTTTCTATCATCTGGACTACTTAACCGATAAGTTCTACATTTGCTTATATGTTTATGCACAACATTACAAGGGTAACCATATGCTGGTATTGGAATTAATCAATCGAGCATTAAGACCAAACTCCAAAACCTTTGAATAGCATTATTACTTTAAAAACAACTTAAAACTTACACTTCACCATCAATCACTTATAAACCAGCCAATCTTCTTTCTAAAACCTAATGCTTAGCTTTTAGCAACAGCTAGTAAAAACTACCGATGACATTGAAAATTTTAAAATAGGAAAAACTCTTTATTGGCAGTTAAATTCTAATGAACGATTAGACTAACTGAGTAACACTCACCACTAGGAGTTCACGGATGACACAACAGGTTAGTGATTACATCATTGCTAGATTGAAGCAATGGAAAGTAACGCATATTTTCGGTTATTCAGGTGATGGTAATAACGGACTCATGGGCGCGCTAAACCGTGCGAATGGTTCGATTACATTTGTGCAGCCGCGACATGAAGAAATGGCGGCCTTTATGGCCTGTGGCTACGCAAAATATACGGG
Organism: Vreelandella olivaria; assembly: GCA_004295565.1. Taxonomy (GTDB): domain Bacteria; phylum Pseudomonadota; class Gammaproteobacteria; order Pseudomonadales; family Halomonadaceae; genus Vreelandella; species Vreelandella olivaria. Next base: position 3,831,590 of record AP019416.1, read on the forward strand.
CGAGGTGGGTGTTTGCATGGCGACTTCTGGGCCGGGCGCGATTCATCTGCTTAACGGCCTATATGACGCTAAAAAGACCATGTCCCGGTCGTCGCAATCGTAGGCCAGCAGGCCCGCACCGCACTAGGTGGCGAATACCAACAAGAAGTGGACTTGGTCTCGCTATTTAAGGATGTCGCAGGTGATTTCGTCCACCTTGCTACTAGCCCCGGTCAGATTCGTCACCTTATTGATCGCGCCATGCGTATTGCCGCTGGTGAACGAACCGTTACTGCCATTGTTGTTCCTAACGACTTACAGTCTCAAAAGGCTGTTGAGACGCCCGCTCATGCACATGGCACTGTCCACTCTGGCGTGGGACATACTTCGGCAAACGTCATACCCGATGAACAATCCCTGGCCCAGGCCGTAGACATTCTCAACGCCGGAAAGCGGGTCGCCATTTTAGTCGGCGCGGGGCCAGAGGCGCCCAGAGAGAAGTAGAAGAAGTGGCTAACCGCTTGGGTGCAGGCGTCGCGAAAGCGTTGCTTGGACGGGATGTGCTGCCTGATGATCTCCCCCTACGTTACGGGTTCCATTGGGCTTTTAGGCACCAACCCCAGCTGGACACTCATGTCTGAGTGCGACACGTTATTGATGATTGGCTCAAGCTTTCCCTATTCGGAGTTTTTACCTAAAGAGGGCCAAGCAAGGGGTGTGCAGATTGACATTGAGCCCCGCATGCTAAGCATGCGTTATCCAATGGAGGTGAACCTCATTGGCGACACCCGCCTTACCCTTCAGGCTCTGATCCCTCTTCTGAAGCATAAAAGCGATCGAGCTTGGCAGCAGGCTATTGAAAAGATGTCGCCGAATGGTGGGAATTACTACGTGAACGTGCGTTGAGTGACGCAAATCCAATCAATCCACAGCGCGTTTTCTGGGAAGCCTCCCGCGTCTACCCGAGCGAAGTTTACTCAGCTGTGACTCAGGCTCTGCTACCAATTGGTATGCCCGTGATCTTAAGTTTCGTTCTGGCATGCGCGGCTCAGTTTCAGGAGGTTTGGCAACCATGGGTAACGCTGTGCCTTACGCCATAGCGGCCAAATTTGCTTATCCTGAACGTGTGGCGATCGCCTTTGTGGGTGATGGTGCCATGCAAATGAGCGGCAATGCTGAACTGCTGACTATCAAAAATACTGGTCAACTTGGCAAGACCCACGGCTCATTGTCATCGTACTCAATAATCGCGACCTTAATCAGGTTACCTGGGAAATGCGTGCTCAGGATGGCGATCCAAAGTATGAGGCGTCACAGGACTTACCTGCTTTTTCCTATGCACAGTACGCCGAGCTTATTGGCTTGAAAGGCATTGAGGTGACCGATCCAGAGCAAATAGCCAGCGCTTGGGATCAAGCAATCGCCAATAACTGCCCCACAGTGCTTGATTTCCATACTGATCCTGATATTCCCCCATTCCTCCGCATATTTCTAAACAGCAGGCGAAGGCCTATATGTCTGCAATGTTGCACGGAGACCCTGATGCATTAGAGACGATCAAAGCGTCCTTGAGGCAGTTTTCCAAAAGCTTTATTGCTAAAGCTCCTCGACTCGGGAGGCACTAATGGGCCGTAACGCTATGCCGCCAATGGCAAATTTGGAGTGTACATATCCCTTACTGCGCAGTGGTTATCCTTATATATCAGCACAATGTGACAAATTAGGAACTAACCTCTTCTGCTCTCGCTTGATGTTAAAAAAGACATTATTCATGAGGGGCGAAGAGGCAGCTGAGCTGTTTTACGATCATGCACTTTTCACCCGAGAGAATGCGGCCCCCAAACGCTTGAAAAAGACGCTATTTGGTGAAGGTGGTGTCCAAGGCCTCGAACACGAGGTGCATCATCACCGCAAAGCACTGTTTCTTTCATTAATGTCGCACTCACGTATTGATGAATTGCTCGGTCTAGTTGAACGGTATTGGCAGTCACGACTCTCGTATTGGGAGTCACAAGATTCAATCATTCTTCTCGATGAGCTCCATCTTATTTTATGCCGGGCAGCCTGTGAATGGTGTGGCATCCCTCTGCATAGTGTAGATGCGCCAGAGATGACAAAAGATTAGTATTAATGATTGAAGGCGGAGCCGCTATTGGCCCTAAACATTGGGCAAGCCGCCGCGCAAGGCGTCTAACTGAAAATGCACTAATGGATTTAATTAACCAATATCGGTTAGGGTTTCATAAAGTCGATAGCGCAACTCCGTTCGCTACCTTTGCAGCTTTTCGCGATGCAGATGGTAACCGTCTACCCGACCGAATTGTGGCTGTAGAGTTAATTAATGTTATCCGTCCAATTGTAGCGGTAGCTAGATATATGATGTTTTCTGTCATTGCGATGCATGAGCATCCTCGCTACCTTGATAGGCTCAACCATGAGGATTCTGACAACTATCGTCAGCAGTTTATTCAAGAAGTTAGACGCTACTATCCTTTTTTCCCTTTGTTGCCGCTCGTGTTAGAACTGACTTTACTTGGCAAGGTTATCGTTTTAAGCGCGGTTGGCAGGCTATTCTTGATCTCTACGGTACCAATCACGATCCTCACCGCTGGGAAGCACCGGAACAATTCCTGCCAGAGCGCTTTGAGCAGGAAAGTGAGGAGGTTCATAACTTCGCAATGATTCCCCAAGGCGGTAGCAGTCACGCTACTCAGCATCGATGCCCCGGGGAGTGGATTACTCAAGCACTAATCGATTTAGCAATTGGTAAGTTCGCTCATAAAATTAGCTACGACATACCAACGCAAGATCTTACGATTGATCTAAATACAATACCGGCTCGCCCACGAAGCGGGCTTATCATTTCTAATATTCGATCTATTGCTCCGCTGCAACCCACCGCTGAGGAAACAGTTAACAAGCCCTGTCCTTAACATTTTTATAACCCATTTTTAATAACGGAGTAGATACGCCATGAACCATAGACAAAATGAAAAATCTAGCGAAACCAAAAAAGCCCAAAAGCTAATCGATAAGGATATGCCCAGTGGCGATAACAGTCCTGATCATGAAGAATCACGCAACCAAGAACCACAACCCTTTCGCCCAGACGAAAACGTAGATAATCAAAAGCTGTACAGAATCCCTCATCGCCAGCGCATAACACCTCTATTAAGGAGACACCTATTCCAGGCGCCCAGCTGGCGAAGGAGAAAAAAAGCATAAAGATAACATTAAAAATAAAACAAACAAAGCATCTTCCAAGGACAGCAAATAGTTTCAAAATTGATACGAGCATCAAATTTTCACTCACACATTATTAATCTCAACTAGAGAAGCAATTACTGTGAAAGAGCCAATTTATGATAACCATCAGAAGCTTATAGGATACTTTTTAAAAGATAGCCATCTAAAACGAATAGTGCTTGAAGCAATCGATGGCAATACGTATAGCGTTCCTGATAAAGAGTTCACTCTAAAGAATGATCATTGGGTGTTAGCTAAGCCATTGACTGCGTTTATAAAGCTCACTACTGACCGAGAACAGCAGGAGCATGTCGACGAAATGAGTGATGAAAGCTTCCCTGCAAGCGACCCACCAGACTTTACACTAGGTAAAAATTAAATCAGCTAATGACCATTAGATATTGTTTAAAATCGCTTTTTCTCTTCAATCGTACTAAAAATCATTGCAAACGAGTCAAACTCACAACCCCATGACCCCATGACCCCATGACCCCATGACCCCATGACCCCATGACCCCTAATCATTTTATTTCAATTTTACAGGATAAAGATCTAGCTTTAACGTAGTCAACTGCATTATTCATTCATTATCACTAGTAAACTTATTAATCATCGGGGCTTGTAAATGTCAACCCAAAAAGTTCAGGTCTCTTTTCGGTATAAGCATGTACTTTTATTCCTCCTATTGGGGATACTGCCAGCGGTAGCTCTCCTAGGATGCCGCTACCCAAAGGATATAGAAAATACAATGGAGAGGATCCAAGATGGTGTGCTTGAAGTTGGGGTTACTGAAAATCCGCCTTGGGTAATACGTAGCGAAGATATCCTGCTGGGTTGGAACCGGAAATTATTCGCTCACTAGCCGAACAGCTTAACTCAGAAATTCGCTGGCACTGGGACAGCGAAGATGACTTGCTTGCAGCGCTGCAACACCGCCAACTTGACCTGGTAATTGGAGGATTAACCAAGCGCTCTCGCCTAAGCTCACAGGCAGCGCTGACACGCCCTTATTATCAAAGCCGCTATACCGTCGGGGTTCGCTCTGGGGCTCAACTCCCTACTTCGCTGGATGGTGTGGAAGTCGCTATTCCTCCCATTAACCACATACATGCCGCGCTTAAAGACGAAAATGCCAATCCGGTAAAAGTGATCGATATCACCCATACAGAGAGCCCAGTCGCCGCGCCTACATGGTGGTTATCGGCCCATGGGTTGGATGCCGGCCCTTGGGAGATTATTACCGACAAGCATGTAATGGCGCTGCCCAAAGGTGAGAACGCTTGGATGCTGGCATTACAACGACACCTTAATGGCTATTCAAATATTGAAGAGCGACTTCAACAACTGGAGGCGGCGCAATGAAAATAAGACATACGCATCAACTGCCTCTTGAGAAACAGGAAGACCTTGATTACTTAATACGACTTGAATGGTGGAACCTTGGATTTCGCATTTCAATCGTCAGCGTACTGGCCTTAGTGTTGGGTAGTAGTCAGGCAATGAAAATAGCTTGGTTTGAGGATATGCTTTCCTTGATTCCTCCTATCGCCTTTCTTATTGCGATGCGTTATCGCAACCGAGCACCTAATGAGATCTTTCCGTATGGCTATCAACGAGCCACGAGTATCGCATTCCTCTGTGCAGCCACGGCCTTGGCGCTACTCGGTAGTATTCTACTGCTTGATTCGTTAATTAAGCTTGCCAAAATGGAGCACCCTAGCATCGGCGCCGTAGAGCTCTTCGGCACCACTTTCTGGATGGGTTGGTTAATGATTGGCGCGCTGGTTTATAGCGTCATTCCCCCTGTCATTATCGGCCACCTACAAATGAAAGCCGCCAAAAAGTCCATGAAAAGACCGTGTTTGTTGATGGCAAAATGAGCAAAGCGGACTGGATGACCGGGCTTGCGGCTATCGCCGGGATAGTCGGCGTGGGTGCTGGCCTATGGTGGGCGGATGCGCTGGCAGGGGCACTTATCGCGCTAGATGTTACCAAGGATGGTATTACCAATGTTAAGGAGGCCGTCGGGGATCTTCTCGACCGTCGCCCCCGCTTTACCTCTAAAGCTAAACCGGAACATCTCGCTGAAGACCTGGAGCAACAATTATGCGCCATGGAGTGGGTCGCCAGTGCTGCCGTGCGCTTAAGAGAAGAGGGACACGTCTTTAGTGGTGAAGCGTTCGTAGTGCCGCATAGCGATGAGAACTTGGCACAACACTTACGCGACGCCGCCGATTTTTTAAACCATTACGACTGGCGTATTTATGAAGTGGTTGTGACAGCGTGGCCCAGCGAAAACAGTGCTGAATCGACAGCATTGTGAGACTTTACAGCATCCAATAATTTTTAATTTCATTACTTTACGCCAATATCGGCATGTCATGACAACATGCCCTGACCGGGGTAAACCAATGCTCACATCGCTCAGTCATATTTCGCTAACTACCGCTTGTGCACTGTTCAGCGTTTGCGCGGTTGTCATTGGTATTATTGGCACACGGCTTGCCCGTGTTGTGGATGACCTTGCTGATCGAACCGGGCTAGGTGAAGCGATTGCTGGCGCTGCCTTGCTTGGTATGGCTACCTCGCTATCAGGTATTGTGGTTTCTGTCTCTTCCGCCTGGACTGGCAAACCTGAGCTGGCAATAAGTAATGCGCTGGGTGGTATTGCCATTCAAACACTATTTTTGGGAATTGCAGACATGGTGTACCGGCGCGCTAACCTTGAACATGCGGCCGCTTCCCTTGGCAACCTGATTCAGGGCGCCTTACTTCTGTGTCTGCTTAGTATGTTGCTATTGGGGCGCTTCGCACCGGAGTGGACTCTCTGGCAGATACATCCCATCACTCCGCTGTTATTTATTGCTTATCTGTTTGGATTGAAGCTAGTTAAAAACGCCCAACACCACCCGATGTGGGCACCGAAGCGAACGCGCGAAACCCGTGAAGATCAGCCTGATGACTCTGATGGAACTCAAACACTGCTACAACTATGGCTCGTATTTGTGTGTCTCGCGCTTACCATAGGCATCACAGGGTGGTTGCTTGAGCGCAGCGCTACGGTTATTGCAACAGAGACAGGGCTTAGTCAGGCTGCTGTCGGCGTTTTACTGACCTCGATAGTGACATCTCTACCTGAGTTGGTAACGACTGTCGCTGCGGTACGGCGTGGGGCGCTAACACTAGCGGTAGCGGGGATCATCGGCGGCAATGCGTTTGATACCTTGTTTGCCGCTGCATCCGATGTAGCCTATCGAGGCGGTTCCATTTATCACGTCATTCCCGACCATGTCATGCTATGGGTCGCCCTTGCTGTATTAATGACAGGGGTACTGATACTGGGTCTACTGCATCGCCAAGAGATGGGGCCTGGTCGAATTGGTTTTGAGAGTTTGACCATCATCGGCCTCTATTTAACGGGAATAGCCATATTAATATTGAACTAGCGGCCGCGAGAGAGCGGTAAGCTATCTCAAAGGAGCGCTTAGTGTGATTGGAAGCACGTTAATTGGAGTCATGGGTACCTTACTCATTTTGTTGGTAGTTTATGATGCTATTCGCACCACGCTATCGGTATCCAGCTCTGGCGGCCCACTGACCAATCGTCTAGTAAGTGGTATTTGGTTTGTGCTGCTGGGTATTCATCAGCGCCGAAGAAGTCACTCCATGCTCTCCTCAGTTGGCCCATGGATGACAATGATGCTACTGCTAACATGGTTTCTCGTCGCTTGGCTCGGTTGGTTTTTGCTTTTTGTAGTTCGCCCCAGGCCGTAGTGCTGTCTTCCTCAAACGCCGCCGCTAGTTTGGTTGAGCGCGCCTATTTCACGGGCTACACCCTCACGACGCTGGGCTATGGTGACTTTGTGGCAGGCAATGATCGTTGGCGTCTTCCCCCTGTATTAGCCGCTGCTAACGGTTTTTCCTTTTCACCATATCTATTACCTATATACTTAATATCATCACAAATGTTATTGAAAAACGTCAAACATCGTTGGCGATCAGTGCGCTAGGCGAAAATCCACAGAAAATTCTCGCCTCTACTAACGACGGTGGCCAATATGCAACATTAGTAAACCAACTCCAGCCGTTACAACAATCCATCAGCACTTTAGGCCAGCAGCATTTAGCCTATCCCATCCTGCACTACTATCACAGTGAGACCAGCAGCAAAGCACTTTCATTAGCGATTGCAAAACTGTATCAAGCAGTTGCAGTTGCCTGCTTTGCCAGCTCCAGGCTAGATACCGCATCGCGTGAGCAGTTATTAATTGCACGCACAACAATCGAGCAGTTTCTTGATACGCTAGGTAGCGCCTTCATTCACCCTAGCCGCCACACGCCTGATATTCCGGCGCTTATTGATTATGCCGAATTACCGGGGTTTGAAAAATCAAGTACGGAGATACAGCACTATTTAGCCTCGCTGCCCCACCAGAAAATATTGATGGCCTACGTTCATAAGGATGGTTGGCAATGGCAGGAAGTATGGCAATCTGAACATGGTCAATCGACGAATGCCCGCAGCTAGCGAAGTGAGGCTATGGTGACATTTGGAAAATCCCACAGCTTATCTATCCAATCAAGCTAAGCCCAACATGCACCAGTATCCGAATAAGGAGTAATGCATTGCTTCGTCATTTAACGCTTTGCGTATTGGTCGGTATTACCTTCGTGACCACTGGCTGCTCGTCGACGACCATTGATAACCAAGAGACAACAGAGCACCCGGATGAACCGTTGATTTACACCTACTGGAAGCTGGTAACGCTTGATGGCGCGCCAGTCGTCGCACGAGAGAATTTTCGTGAACCCCACTTGGTACTTCACCAAGATGCCTCACGTTTAGCAGGCGCTACCGGCTGTAATAACTTGATGGGCAGTTACTCCGTGGAGAGCGAGCACATCACGTTTAATCAGGTCGCCACCACCAAAATGGCCTGCCCAGCTGCGCAGATGAAAACCGAGCAAGCGTTTTTAGCAGCCCTTGAGCAGGCAGCTGCATGGCATGTGGATGGCTTAGCACTTGAGTTATTGGATGATAATAATGAACCACTGGCTAGCTTCGAAGCGGTGCATCTTTATTAGCAATGTGGTTAGTCAATCGAAGTGCAGCTGCGTCGTCCTGAACCTCTTTTGTTTGCGGTGAGACGCTGGCTGGGCATGGAGAAACTTCCTATAATTACTAACTGTATACCGCTTTATAAATAACTGGTGACATCATAATGACGCTTATAGATATTGATCACCATACGCTGACACGGCTGGCAAGTGATCAGTCAATGCAAGACACAGTAGCAATAGGCCAGCCCGGCGGCTGGTTTGTTGAAGTGGATCTGAACGGTACGCGAGGAAGGTTAGTGTCTCGCCGTGGCTCGGTGCGTGTGTTCAGCCGCTTTGAGACACTGGCACGCTATCTAAAACAGATAGGCATCGATCGTTTCAGCGTTAACGCTGAGCACTACGATGCCACACCAACACGCTCACGGCCTGACGCGGCAAGCCGCTTGGCGCGCACCCATGAAGCGGCTGAACACGATGCATGGTTTAGAGATCAGGTGGCCTCCGCGCTAGAAGAGGCTGACAGCCCTAACGCTGAATGGATTGACCACGCGCCCGCCATGGCAAAACTACGTCAGCGGATTAAGGAAGGAAGCGCTAAGCGAGAGCTGAATGCAGATTAAATGGCTTAGGCGCGCACTTAACGACCTAGAAAGCATCGCTGATTATATTGCGCTTGATAACCCCACCGCTGCCCTCGCGATGCTGGATACAATCGAAGCCATAACCGCTGGCTTGGTCGATCACCCCAAGCGTGGTCGTGATGGGCGCATGCCCGGAACTCGTGAGCTGGTGATACCCGGCACCGCTTATATCAGCGTGTACCGCCTTAAGACAGACCGCGTTGAAGTTCTTCGCGTGTTGCATAGTGCGCAGCAATGGCCTAGCGAATGAACGATGAAAGTAGTTCCCCCTGCTTTAATGGTTGCCAGCACACCCTTTTAACCAATACGCCTTCTGCGCGCTGGATCTTCTTAAGGAAGCAAAACCAGTTGACAATATCTACGCTGTAGACATTTTGTAGACACACGAAAAAGCCGCCCCTAAGGACGGCTTAATCTAATTCTCTAACGCTTAACCTTTAACCACTTTTCAGTGGTGCCGACACCAGGAGTCGAACCCGGGACCTACTGATTACAAGTCAGTTGCTCTACCAACTGAGCTATGTCGGCGCTTCACGTTTTCTTGAGAAAATGACTGCTTCGCTGTTAGGCTCTACAATCAACAAGAAATCTTGTTGGCAATGGCTGGGGTACCAGGATTCGAACCTGGGAATGCCGATACCAAAAACCGGTGCCTTACCACTTGGCGATACCCCAGCAGTGTGGTGGCCAGAGACGGAATCGAACCGCCGACACGGGGATTTTCAATCCCCTGCTCTACCAACTGAGCTATCTGGCCGCTGCCAACGGTGCGTATTAAACTAAAAACGCCGCTTTTCGTCAACACCTTTGTGAAACTTTCTTGCGATACCGATGCTTAGGGGTCTTTTTTCCTGCGCCACCGTTAGCTCGCCCTGCCTTGTTCACCGGCTGAGAGCCACTGATTACAAGTCAGTTGCTCTTCCAAACCGCCCTCCTCATTCTCTCCTCATGCCCGCTATTTATGGCAGCTATTTTTATGGCTGCGTGGGTTATGCCTGAGTAGGTGGGACATAACCTTCGGCTTGGTCGGTCTCTTGGTTATCCAGGAAGCGCTGCATCTGCTCCATTAGGTAGGCACGGGATTCAGGGTCGAGCATGTTGAGGTGCTTTTCATTGATCAGGCGGGTTTGCAGCGCCTGCCAGGCTTCCCAGGCGGGCTTGGAAACGGTGGCCTGTATCTCCTGCCCCTGCTTACCCGGCAAAGGTGGGAACGGCAGTGCTTCCAACTCTTTTGGTACTTACGGCAAAAACGGTATTGCTCATAACATGCTCCTGGTTCTGCGTCTTCATTCAATGATCTCATCCAATCAGTTAGCAAACGCTTAAGCGTGCCCTGATGTTGGGTTGAGGCTAAAGGGCGTTAGCTGGCTGAGCAACGCTTTGACCGGGGCAGCAAGCCCCAGCTCGGGCGGATGATTAACGTCGTACCATACGCCGCTTTCGCGAACACCGCCCAGCCTATCGCAGCTCACCGGCTGCGGGGTAATTCTAAGCGAAAATGACTGAAGGTATGGTAAAAGCTGGGCGACGTCGTATCCCGCTTAGGGTTAACGGCGTTAATTTCAAGCCAGTCGTTGAGTTCGCTGTGGCTGTCGAACTGCGGCAAACTCCATAATCCTCCCCATAAACCGCTAGGCGGACGCTGTTCCAGCCATACCCGCCCCTTGCGGGTCACGCAGCATCAGCATGATCGTTTGTCGCGTAGGCAGCGCCTTTTTGGGTTTGGACTCCGGGTAGCGCTTTGGTTCGCCTTGGGCATAGGCCAAACAGACATCGTTAAACGGGCAACTCAGGCAGTCTGGCTTGCTGCGTTTACATAGCGTGGCGCCAAAATCCATCATCGCCTGGGTGTAATCCGCCAGGCGTTCTGCGGGGGTGTAGTACTCCGCCAACGCCCACAATTTCCTCTCCACATCTGGCTTACCCGGCCAGCCGGGCAGCGCATGCAAACGCGTGAGCGAGCGCTTTACATTGCCATCTAAAATAGCGGCCCGCTGCCCTGTGCTTTGCGCAATGATAGCGCCAGCGGTGGAGCGGCCAATACCGGGCAAGGCGACTAACGCGTCGAGACTCTCCGTCGGCAGCTCACCATTATGCTCCTGCCAGGCAACCTGGGCAGCTTTATGCAAGTTGCGCGCACGGGCATAGTAGCCAAGGCCCGTCCAGAGATGCAGCACTTCATCCTGTGGTGCCTTGGCAAGACTTTCCAGAGTAGGAAAGCGCGCCATAAAACGCTCAAAATAGCCTATAACGGTGGCCACCTGGGTTTGCTGCAGCATAATTTCCGACACCCACACGCGGTAGACGCTACGCGGTGACTGCCACGGCAAGTCGTGACGGCCATAGCGGTCGAACCAGGCCAATAGGCGCTGTTGGAATTCGTTTGCCGCCAGCCGGGGGTGGGCATAGCTGCCATGCACGCTCCTTAAACAGAAATGGGTATATGAAACAGCAATGGGCAGACACCCGTGCCAATAAAAAAGCGCCGGCGTTTAGGCCGGCGCAGCACTTACTGTTTCAATGAATGCGTCACTTCACATCCTGGATGCTCAGTTAAACAGGCTGCGTAGGCCATCGCGAAGTTCTTTGGCAGCGCCTTCGCCGAGGCGTTCGTCGAGTTCATCTAACGAGTCGCCCAGGCGCTCTTCCAGCTCTTCATTTACACGATCTCCGGCTTCGTTACGCAGCAGGTCAACGACAGCGGTTTGGAACATCTCACGGTCAAAGCGGCACCACTCGGTGCGCTCATCGCCGAAATTACCTTCACAGCGCACCGGCAGCGGCAACTGCTCAAGGCGCGGATTCACCTCACAGGCCGCGTCGGCGGTGTCGACCAAACGAGCATTCGCACGGGTATCAAAGTTCAAGCTGGCGAGGTTGAGTTCGCCCTCTCCACGCACATCGATACCGGGCAGGGTAATGAGCAGGTCGTCACTCTTCACTAAGCCATTGCTGATTTGGAAGGTAGCATCAAAGCGCTCAAAGCGAGTATCGGTGTGCCAATCCCGCAAAGTGCCCTCCCCCTCTAACTGGGCCACCAGCTCGCACATCTGTTTGGAAATATTGGTATTTAAAATAGCGCCATCGTTTAGACGAGCATTAAGCGCGCCATTGAGGTTGCCGATGAGTGCTTCGCGGGTATTGCCCTGACTGGTAAGGTCGCCAGATAGATTTAAGCGGCCACGCAGTGGTGATGCCTCTTCCTCTTCGCTGATTGCTTCAATCAGCGGCGCCATCTGGACGTTGTTAATGGTAGGCGATAGCGACCACTCCAGGATGGACTCCCTCGCATCAACCTGGCCGGTAGCGCTGAGTTCACCTGCGTAGAAACCAGATTCAAACGCCGTTAGCCGATGAACGCCGTCGTCGCCACGCAGCTGCAAGCGTGGTTTGTTGAAGGTAAGGCCTGCAAAAATAAGCGTATCAACACTCAGGTCGCCCTCTAGCGCCAGCCCACTGAGCAACGATTGCGGCAGCAAGGTGTTGGACTCCTGGGCAAAAGCTTTACGTAACAAGCCGCGGCTGGCCTGTTCGGCGGTGGCCTCACCGGGTAGATAACGATCCAGGTCTAGTTGATCACCGGCTAGATCGAACGCCAGGCGTGAGCCATCCAGCGCTGCCGCCAGTTCACCGGTAAAGGTGCTGTCATCAACCACTAACGAGAGGCTAGGCAGCGAGAGTTGTTCGGTATCACCTTCGACGGGGCTGGTCATGGCGACATCACTAAGCGCAGCCTCGCCCGCGGTAGTGAGCGTAACCCCAGCACGGGCAAGCCAGGGGCGTAGCGTAAACGGCGCAGCGGTTAGCTGGCCCCGGTACTTGGGGGCATCACGTAGCTGCTCAATATTAAGGTGCCCACTCACCCTTAGACCATCCGGCCCGGTGAGCTGCAGCTCCTTGAGCTGGGCCGTTTGTGCCTGCCAATCCCCCTCCAGGCCAAAGGCAAGCGCCAGCGCCAAGCTACCTTGCCAGTTATCTGCATTGCGCAGCCCTGTCTCAAGCAGCCCCTCTTTGATGGTCAACTGCTGTTCACCCACTCGGGCGAGAAACTCGGCGGCTTTTAAGCTGAGTTGCTGCGGTTCACCCTCAGCACCTTGCGTCGTGCGGGTGGTCAGCGCCATATTTTCAAGGGCGAAAAGCTTATCTGCTAAACCAAGACGCACGCGGGTTTCGAGATTAATCTCACTGGTCAGGTCTGGGGTGCGCTCCAAGACCTCGGCATCGAGCCGGTTATGCTTGGTCAGGGTGAACATGGCCTTCAGTGGAAAGGCGCGCAGTGGATTGACGTTGCTGCCTGAGATATTCAGTTGCTGCATGCGCCATAGTGCTTGGTTTGCGCATCGCGGAAGCGAATATCAGCATTTTTCACTTCAACGCTGGCAATACTGAGCACCACCGCCAAGCTACCGGCGTTGCATTAGGGCCGGCACTGGCGGGTGCCAGCACCGTTTCAGCCGCTCCCTCATTATGTTCGGAGAGGCGCTCTAACAGGGGCTCCCAATTACCTTCACCTTGGGCATCACGCTCCAGGTTAAGGCGCATACCGTCCAGGGTTAGACCATCAACCGCAATCTCCCCACGCAGTAGCGGGCCAAATGCCACGCTCACCTCTGCGCGGTCAATCGCCGCAAAAGCAGCACTATCTTCAGCCTGCTCGGGCAGCCAGGCGCGGGCCTTCTACGCTGACGCCGATACGCGGGTAGAATGACCAGGTAATCGGGCCTTCCAGCGCTAAATTGAGACCGGTTTGCTCCTCAACAACGGAGGTTAAACGGGGCTTGAAGTCTTCTGGATCCAGAAAAGTGGTCACATAGACCACGGCGGCGACCGCAACGATGGCAAGAATGCCGACCGCTGCCAGCAAAATACGTAATAGCTGTTTCATTACCCTTTCCCTTGTGGGTCTAACTCAACAAAATCGCTGGTGGCAGGCATCCCCGCTGCCGGCGTTTCTGGGTTAGCCATTGGCCGATAACCTAGCTTGGAGAGCAGCACGCGGTCGGCCAGTGGTAACGTGGACGTTTCAATGCGCAGTACGCGACCTTCCTGCTTGGCTTGCTCGCCAAGCAGAGCCATCAGGCGCGAGCCGACGCCCCGGCGGCGGGTGGTTTTGCGCACGCAGAGTTCAGACAGCCACCACGCTCGGTCTTGGCCCTCCTGAACAGCGACCGCCCCCAGCAGCCGATCATTAAAGAGTGCGCAGGCAAAAAAGTGCTGGCCTGCAAAATGTTGTTCAATAAATGGCTCAACCGTTGGGGTAGGCATACGCTCTTGGGGCGCATCCTGGTAGATGCGCACGAGATCAAGGCGCACCTGCTCATCGGCTTCCCAACGGGCCTGGTCGACATGGTGCAGTGTCACCGGCATGGTGAAATCCTCTTCGCCAAAGCAGCCTAGCTGCTATTTTTGCCACAATTGATTGCGGCTACATTTCGCGCATTGTAGCGGATGAGGGCGCCGATTCACTATAATGGTCGCTTCGCCACAGGCTGATCAAACAGTGGTAAGTTGATGAGAGCCACCAGCCGCCCCTCAGAGTGCGCTTCAGCGCAGGAGATGCAACATGTCAGCGCGTATTGCCACGGTTAGCCGTGACACCAACGAAACGCAGATCAAGGTCAGCGTCAACCTCGACGGCGAAGGCCGTCTTAGCGGCCAAACCGGTGTTCCGTTTCTGGATCATATGCTTGATCAAGTTGCCCGCCACGGGATGATTGATCTTGATATCAATGCCACTGGCGACCTGCATATCGATGACCACCATACCGTAGAAGACCTGGGAATTACCCTAGGCCAAGCTTTTTTTAAAGCCATTGGCGATAAACGCGGCATTTACCGCTATGGTCACGCCTATGTGCCCCTTGATGAAGCGCTCTCGCGTGGTGATCGATTTTTCTGGTCGGTCGGGCCTTTATATGAATGTCGAATTCACCCGCGACACCATCGGCAGCCTGGACACCCAGCTGTTCTGGGAGTTTTTCCAGGGCTTCGTCAATCACGCTCGGGTAACGCTGCATATCGACAACATTAAAGGCTTTAATGCTCACCACCAGGCGGAAACGATTTTTAAAGCCTTTGGCCGGGCGCTGCGTATGGCCGTGGCGGAAGACCCCCGCATGGCAGGCCAAATGCCTTCCACCAAGGGAGTTTGTAATGCTGCTCTCCGCTAGCCCGACTGCGAGCACCGTACCAAGTGCTGTCTTAAGCAATATCTTAACAACTATTCCAAGGAGCGCTTCATGACCATTGCTGTGATCGACTACGGAATGGGCAATCTTCATTCTGTAGCCAAAGCGCTGGAGCATGTGACCCATGAGAATGTTGTCATTACCCGCGACCCGCGCCGCATCCTTGGTGCCACGCGTTTAGTGCTGCCGGGCCAGGGGGCCATTCGTGATTGCGTTGGCGAACTTGAACGCACCGAGTTACGTGGGCTGGTGGACGATATTTTAACCCGCCAGGCTAAACCGCTGCTGGGGATCTGCGTGGGCCAACAGATGTTGCTGGAGCGCAGCGAAGAGAACGGCGGCGTGGAGTGCCTGGGGTTCTTTAAAGGCAGCGTGGATCGTTTTCCCGGCGATATGCGCGACGCCCACGAGCAGCGTTTGAAAGTACCGCACATGGGCTGGAATGTGGTCGAACAGCACCACGAACACCCGCTCTGGGCAGGTATTGATAACCACGAACACTTCTACTTCGTGCATAGCTACTATGTGAATGCCGCGGAAGATGCCCAGGTGTTTGGCACGACTCAATACGGTAAGGTAAGCGCCCACGTAGCCATTGGCCGGGATTCGACCTTCGCGGTGCAGTTTCACCCGGAAAAAGCTCACGCGCAGGACTCCGCCTGCTTGAAAATTTTGTTACCTGGACGCCCTGAGAGGATTTTTGTATGTTGGTAATTCCCGCTATTGATCTCAAAGACGGCCAGTGTGTCCGGTTGAAACAGGGCCGTATGGAAGACGCGACCTCTTACGGCGATGACCCGGTGGCCATGGCGGCGCGCTGGGTTGAAGCAGGCGCCCGCCGCCTTCATTTAGTTGATTTGAACGGCGCCTTCGAGGGCAAGCCGGTCAATGGCGACGCTGTCACGGCTATCGCCCGCGCCTATCCCAATCTGCCGATTCAAATCGGTGGCGGTATCCGCAGTGCTGAAACCATCGAGCACTATTTAAGTGCCGGAGTCTCTTACGTGATTATCGGCACCAAAGCGGTGAAAGAGCCTGCGTTTGTGGGTGAGATGTGCCGCGCCTTTCCCGGCCATGTGATCGTGGGGCTCGATGCCAAAGATGGCTATGTCGCCACCGACGGCTGGGCCGAGGTCTCCACGGTTAAGGCCACCGAGCTTGCCAAGCGTTTCGCCAACGATGGCGTTTCCAGCATCGTCTATACCGACATTGCCCGCGACGGCATGATGCAGGGCGTCAACGTGGAAGCCACCGCACAACTGGCCCGTGAAGGCGGTTTACCCGTCATTGCCTCGGGTGGTGTGACCAATCTGGACGATATCAAAGCCCTCTGCGAAGTAGCTGATAGCGGCATCCTGGGCGCGATTACCGGCCGGGCAATTTACGAAGGAAGCCTGGATGTGGCTGAAGCCCAGCGATTGAGCGACCAACTGACGGGAGGCGCTTCATGAGCCTTACCAAACGCATTATTCCTTGCCTGGACGTAGATGCAGGACGCGTGGTCAAAGGCGTTAACTTTGTCGGCATTCGCGATGCCGGTGATCCGGTGGAGATTGCCCAGCGCTATAATCAGCAGGGCGCCGATGAAATCACTTTTCTCGATATTACTGCCAGCCACGAAGACCGCGACACCACGGTGGAGATGGTGGAGCGCATTGCCGGTGAAGTGTTTATCCCGCTGACCGTTGGCGGCGGCATTCGCAGTTGCGACGATATACGCACCATGTTGAATGCTGGAGCGGACAAGGTCTCCATCAACACCGCCGCGGTCACTAACCCTGAGTTTGTGCGCGAAGCCGCCGAGCGCTTTGGTAGCCAGTGCATTGTGGTGGCGATTGATGCCAAACGCGTATCGAAAGAGGGAGAAACACCCCGCTGGGAGATTTTCACCCACGGTGGACGCCGCCCAACGGGCCTGGATGCCGTTGAGTGGGCGAAGAAGATGGTCGAGTTCGGTGCCGGTGAACTGCTGCTCACCAGCATGGATCGCGACGGCACCAAGAGTGGTTTTGACCTGGGCGTGACCCACGCGATTTCCGAAGCGGTGAGCGTACCCGTGATTGCCTCGGGCGGTGTGGGCAACTTGGATCACTTCGTGGAAGGGGTGCTAAAAGGTGGCGCCGATGCGGTGCTGGCCGCAAGCATTTTCCACTTTGGCGAATACACCATTCCCGAGGCCAAGCGCTATATGGCCGAACGCGGTATCGACATGCGCCTTTAAAATGCCCTTTATCAACCAGGAATTTCGAATGTTTCGCTCACATCCATGGATAGGATGGCTAGCAGGCTTGCTGTTTAGTATGCCTGCTACCGCATTCTCGCTGCCTGATTGGACACCGGCACTGGAGTGGGACCATACCTTGGTGCAAACCAGCCTTTATACCCGCCACTTCAGTCCCGACCCGGAACATACCAATCAGCAAGACCTGATCAGCCTTGAACTGCATAACCCGAATAACTGGCTAGCGGGCGCGGCTTGGTTCAAAAACTCCTATGATCAACCCACTTGGTACTTCTATGCGGGCGGGAGTTTCCCCTTTGGCAAACCGATCAGGGGTTAAAGGTGCGCGCCAAACTCACCGGTGGTCTCCTGCGCGGATATAAAGGCGAGTATCGCGACAAAATTCCGCTCAATCACTTGAAGTTGCCCCGGCCGCACTCCCCAGTATTGGGGTGCAATGGGGCCGGTTTGAGTCTGATCTGATTGTGTTTGGCGCCGCCGGCATGATGATAACGGCAGGAGTGCGCTTTTAGCCGCTACTCCTCGACCTCGTCCAGCGATAACCCCAGGTTGCTGATACCGCCATTGCGTCCTAATTTTCGCACCTCTTTCAGCGCCGCCTTATCCAGCGAGCCGCTAACGGCTTCCAACACGGCGTCCTGGAAGTCGTTTTCGTCGGCCATCAGCGGATGGTCGCGAATAATCAGTGCCAACGCTTGCGAGTCGACCTCACCTTCAGTGAGCTCTATAAAGGCGCGTACGCCCGCTCGGGAGGTGCGGCTAACGTCCAGCACCGCCTCTGGAGAGTCGCCTTGCAAGGTGTCCAGCAGCGCCGAGACAGACACTACCGCATCCAGGGCGCGCCGGGCACCAAAGCTGTCATCCTCCTCGGGCGGCTCGCACTCGGCTAACTTTTCCGCTTGGCGGGCAAAATCGATACTGGCATTGGGTACATTAAGCCGCTCCCAAACCAAACTCAGCACAGTCCCTAGTGTATGGCTATCTCCCTGGCCGGTGGTTTGCTCATAGAGCACATAGTTAGGCAGCAAGCGCTCGCACAGCGCTGCCATAAAGGCTTGCTGGGCAGGTAGAGGGAGATCTTGCAACCGTTGGTAAAAGCCCTGGGGTTTCGACACCATACTGATTTCCTGGATCGCTTGACGTGGGTTATTGGTGAAAGTTAGCGGGTACGTTATCGTTTCTCTACGCTTGGGGCGATCCCCAGTTGATGATTGTCCGGCCGGCAAGGAGATTACCATGCATATTCATCTGCTACAGCACGGCCCTGACCATGGCCCCGCCCGTTTAACCGATTGGCTGACCAGCATGGGCCATAGTTACACCGTTTTTCATCTCTACGCAGGCGAGCTTAGCCCCGCCCAAGCGAAGCCGATGCGTTGATTGTCCTTGATGGCCCAGAGGCGCTACTCGACCAACCACCGGCGTGGTTTAAAGCGGAAGATAAACTCATCAACCGCTACTTGGATGGCCAAAAACCGCTGTTGGGCATTGGCCTGGGCGCTCACTGGATCGCCCAGGCGCTGGGCTCAGTGGTGGCGCCTGGTACCTACCCGGAAACAGGCTGGCATACGGTCACCCTGGCGCCGGAAAGCTCGCTCGATTTACCCGAAACCTTCACTGCTTTTATGTGGCATCGTTACGTTTTCAGCCTACCCGACGACGCTTTTCCCCTCGGCGGTAGCGAAGCCGCGCCGCTGCAAGGGTTTGCCTGGGACAGAGGGCGCGTTATCGGCCTGCTGTGCCACCTAGAAGCCACCGCGGCAAGTGTCAAACAGCTGTTGGGGAGCGCTGAGTGGCCCACCGCCACACCTTCCACCACCCGCTTTGTTCAGGATGCGGCGGAAATATTAGCAGACCCCAACCGCTTTATTCACCTTGCACCACAGCTCGACCGACTGATGACCCAGTGGCTTAAGGCGGCGTAACCGCAGAAGGATGGAGTGCCGTCAGCGGTTCCACTGCCTGGCGGCTTCCAGGCAACTATCCCAATCACCCACGTGGATCTCTGGCGGTGCACTGTCACGCTGCTTCTCTAAGTGGTAACGGTAGAGCGGGTCGTAGTACTCGGTAAGCAGGGGCGCAAGCCAGGCTTCGTGGGCTTGGGGATTGCCTTGGGCATGCTCTTTGAAGGCTAGCGCCTGGAGCCGCTGTAAGCGCTGCAGGCGGGCATTGCCCGTTTGCCTAACCGGACAAGCGCATTACTTAGCTGCGCCTGCATTAGCTGCCAGCCTTGATAGGCCCCATGACGAGCAGCATAGGCCTGCTCCAGGTCGATAATATAGTCCTGCTGAATCTGCGCAAGACGCCAATCCAGCGGCATTTCGATACGCACCCGGGGGCTTGCTGCAGCGCTCGCCAGAAAGTCAGCGGAATATTGGCGTTGCCAATCTGACGGGACTCATCTTCGATCACCAGCCCTTCCGTCAGCCCGATTAGCCGCTTGGCCAGCGCATGCTCAAAGTTGATTTGCGTGGCAGGCTCTTCGGGCCTGCGCCCAAAGGCCGAGCCTTTATGGTGCGCATAAGCTTCCAGGTCGACGCCGTTATCGAGCTGATTTATCAGCGCTGTTTTTGCACATCCGGTGAGCCCTGCAACCACCAGCATCGGCTGACGCGCTGCTGTATCAATGCGCTCACAGAGCGCCTGGCGCATGGCTTTCCAGCCTCCCTCCAGCCGTGGCCTTGAGATACCGGCCTCTTCCAACCACTGCTGAGCAATTTGCGAACGCAGCCCACCACGGAAGCAGTAAATCACTGCATCGGGATGGTCGGCTAAATACGCCTGCCACCCCGCAATCCGCGCCTGCTTGACCTCGCCACTGACCAAGCGCTCGCCCAGTTCAATCGCCGCGGCTTGGCCGTGCTCTTTATAGGCAATCCCCACCTGATGACGCTCATCATCATCCATCAAGGGCAGATTGACGGCACCGGGCAGCGCACCCTGGGCAAACTCCACCGGGCGCGCACATCGATAAGCGGTCGCTCTTCTGTGATTAAACTCAATACTGCCGGGGTGGTGGCTGGCGTCGTGGATAGCGTCACCCGACCACCTCAATGGAGGCGTTGCCCTGGCGCGCTTTCATGACGCCAAAGGCGCGTAATGAGAGGCCGAATTCGCGGCCAATACGTTCAACGTCATCCTCCCAGGCAGGGTTAACGCTCAGTAACAAGCCGCCGGAAGTCTGAGGGTCACATAACCACTGCCAGTGGGCTTCATCCATGGCCGGCAGATTGTCACCCAGGGCATCGCGATTGCGCAGGGTTCCGCCAGGCACTGCGCCCTGGCGGCGATAGGACTCGGCCTCGGCTAAGCGTGGCAGCTTACGAAAATCAATTTGTGCCATGACGTTACTGGCTTGGCACATCTCAGTAAGGTGACCCGCCAATCCAAAACCAGTGACATCGGTCATGGCGTTCACCCCTTTCACATCGGCAAGCTTTACGCCAATGCTATTGGGCTTGAGCATGGTTTCGCGTGCAAGCCCGTGGTGGCCCATTTGCAGCAAACCGCGTTTTTCGGCGGTGGTTAGCATACCCACCCCTAGCGGCTTGGTTAGATACAGCAGATCCCCCGGTTTGGCGGTGCTATTAAGCTTGAGCTTATCCAGGTCGACCAAGCCGTTGACAGCGAGTCCAAAAATCGGCTCGGGTGCATCAATGGAGTGACCGCCCGCCAGGGCAACGCCTAACTCGCGACACACCGCCTGGGCCCCGGCCATTACATCACCGGCCACTTCAGCGCTAAGCTTATCCAGCGGCCAGCCCAGAATGCCTAACGCCATTACTGGCGTCCCCCCATGGCGTAAACATCGCTGATGGCATTGGTCGCCGCGATACGCCCAAAATCGAAGGGGTCATCGACAATGGGCATAAAGAAATCTGTGGTAGCGATCATGCCGCGACCATCGCCAAGATCATACACCGCCGCATCTTCGCGGCCCTGGTTGCCGACGATAAGTTTCTTATGACCCGCAGCCGGCCCAGCCTTGGCGAGAATGCCATCCAGTACATCGGGAGCAATTTTGCAGCCACAGCCCGCACCGTGGCTATATTGGGTCAAGCGAATCGAACTCATCGTGTCTCTCCTTGGCACTTTTGGGGGGATATCATTAGTTTAGCCCACTCTTCAGTCTACAGGGCGTCCAACGCATCGCTGAGTTTATCCACGGCAATCACCTCCATGCCCTTGGGCGCCTGCTTAGGTGCGTTAGCCCGCGGCACAATGGCGCGTAGAAAACCGTGCTTGGCCGCTTCGGCAATACGCTCTTGGCCACTCGGCACCGGGCGTATCTCGCCCGATAGCCCAACCTCGCCAAATACCACTAACTCTTTGGGCAGTGCGCGATTTTGCAAGCTAGAAACCACGGCCAGCAGCACCGCCAGGTCGGCGCTGGTTTCAAGCACTTTGACACCACCGACGACATTCAAGAACACATCCTGGTCGCCAGTAAACAATCCACCGTGGCGATTAAGCACCGCAAGCAGCATGGCTAAACGGTTTTGATCCACGCCAACCGCTACCCGACGAGGATTGCCCAGCGCGGACTCATCTACCAGTGCCTGCACCTCAACCAGAATCGGTCGAGTGCCTTCCCACACCACCATGACTAAGCTACCCGGCGCTTGCTCCTCTTGACGAGAAAGAAAGATGGCGCTGGGGTTTTAACTTCTTTAAGGCCCTGTTCAAGCATGGCGAAAACGCCTAGCTCGTTCACCGCGCCAAAGCGGTTCTTCTGCCCCGCAGCGTGCGAAAGCGCGAGTCGGCACCACCCTCTAATAACAGCGAGGCATCGATCATATGCTCAAGCACTTTAGGGCCCGCCAAGCTACCATCCTTGGTGACGTGACCTACCAGCAGCAAAACCGTATTGGTTTTCTTGGCGAAGCGCGTTAGCGCCGCGGCTGACTCGCGCACCTGGGCAACGCCACCGGGTGCAGAGCTGATATCTTCCAGATGCATGGTCTGGATGGAGTCGATCACCAGAATCTCGGGGTTCTCACGCTCAGCCACCGCCAAGATAGTTTCCACGCTGGTCTCGGCCAACATTTTCAAGCCATTGGTAGGCAACTGTAGGCGGTGCGCACGCATCGCTACCTGGGAGAGTGACTCCTCACCGGTTACATAGAGGATACGCCGCTGCTGGGCCAGTTTGCAGGCCGTTTGCAGCAGCAGGGTCGATTTACCGGCCCCAGGATTGCCACCCAGCAGTACCGCCGAGCCGGGTACCAAACCGCCGCCTAGCACGCGATCAAACTCCGCGAACGTCGAGCTCATACGCGGCACTTCACTAAGATCCACATTGCCCAGGTCGATCACTTCACGGGATAGATCACCCGCGTAGCCCGTTCGACCGGGGCTGCGCCGCCGCCAGGGCGAGCGCTCGCCAGGTGCACTTCACTGAGTGTGTTCCACTCCTGGCAACTGCTACATTGTCCCTGCCATTTACGGTATTCGGCGCCGCACTCGGTGCATACAAAGGCGCTTTTGGCTTTGGCCACTGCCATTACACTCCTAGGGTTGCTGTCACTAAGTGGCAACGTTCGCTTTGCTGCCGTTAGCATTCACTGACATTAATCGCTTTTAATCGTCGCGTCCGCTGTCTTCACTACTGTCAGCAAACACAAAAGGCGGCCATTGGCCGCCTTTTGTACTACTGGCTAACGCGTTATTGGCGCTTTAGCTGCAGCATTTCACCATTTTCAAAGCGGCGGCGTTCTGGGTCAATCAACTCCAACGTGCTCTCATCAATACGCATGAAGTAGTAGATTTGGCCATCACCATTCGGTGTCAGCTCGTAAACCGTAGCGTCTGGATCAGACGGCGTACCGGTCAGCACTTCCCAGTTACCCGCGTAGTTTTCATCCGGGGGTGTTTGAGGATGGTTCCGATATGAAGCGTTCAGCGTAAAGGTGCGCTCTTCAGCCGCGCTCGTTTCTTCTCCCACCATCGTGACGTCCAGATCAATACCATCACAGTTACGGCAAGGCAGTGAACCTTGGTAATTTTGCTGTGCGGTAGCCGCCTCTTCTTGCTGTTGCTCCATGGGGCTACTTGCACAGCCAGCCAGCAGTGCCAACATGGCCGAACCGGCCAGCAAACTCTTAAGTTGCATAGAGTGTCTCCTTAATCTCGTGTTGGACATCACATTTGTTTATGCGCAGTTGTGACAGCATAACCGTTACAAGGTGCGACGCACACCCCTAGCAATGCGAATGCTTGCGCTTCGTTAACCTTCAAGCGACCATGGTGTACCTTGCTAGGATAATCAGGTTACCCACATGAGCCAATACTGGAGTCCGGCCGTTCGCGAACTTACGCCTTACGTGCCCGGCGAGCAGCCCCGTGAGCAGCTTGTTAAGCTCAATACCAATGAAAACCCTTACCCACCAGCGCCAAGCGTTGGTGACGCTGCGCGACTATGCAACAGACCATCTGCGCCTATACCCTGACCCTACCTCTAAAGCGTTGCGGGAAGCGTTGGCAGAGACGTTTCAGGTAGCCAGCAGCCAAGTGTTTGTTGGTAATGGTTCCGATGAAGTGCTGGCATTAGCGTTTCAAGCGTTTTTCCGCCATGGCGCACCACTCGACGCACCCGCCATCACCTATAGCTTTTACCCCGTTTACGCCAATCTTTATGGCGTTGAGCTGCGCAAGCATCCGCTCAATGAGCAGTGGAAATCGATATTGATGCGCTTGGAACAGAGACTAACCGAAGCGGCGTTATCTTTGCCAACCCAAATGCGCCAACGGGCCACGCGCACCCACTTTCAGCAATTGAGACGCTGCTTAAGCGGGTCACGGATCGTGTCGTGCTGGTGGATGAGGCGTATGTGGATTTTGGCGCGGAGAGTGCTGTTGCGCTGATTAACCGCTATCCTAATCTATTAGTCACCGGTACGTTTTCCAAATCTCGCAGTTTGGCTGGCTTGCGGCTAGGCTATGCGGTGGGCTCAGAGGAGTTGATCGATGGCCTGCTGCGGGTAAAAGACTCCTTTAACTCTTATCCTGTCGATAGCTTGGCAAGCTTAGTAGGCATCGCCGCACTCAAAGATGTCGAGCATTTTGAAGCTTGCCGCGAGCGTGTTATTACCACCCGCGAACGCACTCGCCAGCGCCTTAAAGCCTTGGGATTTGAAGTATTGCCCTCTAAGGCTAACTTTGTACTTGCCCAGCACCCTGATTACGAAGGCGCGCAGCTATTTGCTGGCCTACGCGAGCGAGGCATTCTAGTGCGCCATTTTAATACCTCAGACCTTAACAACTTCCTACGCATCACCATCGGCACCGATGATGAGATGGATAGTTTGATTGAGGCGTTAGAGACGCTTCTCTAGTCAGGGTGAGGTGTGAGGTGTGAGGTGTGAGGTGTGAGGTGTGAGGTGTGAGGTGTGAGGTGTGAGGTGTGAGGTGTGAGGTGTGAGGTGTGAGGTGTGAGGTGTGAGGTGTGAGGTGTGAGGTGTGAGGTGTGAGGTGTGAGGTGTGAGGTGTGAGGTGGAGCAGGATATTCGTTAGATACCCTTATACCAACATTTTCTACTCACTATTCCCCTTACTCCTCACTATTTACCCCTCCCCCCTCACAACCGCCCCCTCACAACCACGCAAAAAAATCCCCCAAGGCATCAGCCCTGGGGGATTTTTTCATAATAAGTGCCTGACGATGTTCGGGGCGGCCATCCGCAGGGCGGCTCTCCGCTACTCTACATGGGAGACCCCTTGGTTTTCTTCCAATCGAGTAGGAAGGGGAGTCGCCTCCCCTGTCCTCTCACACCACCGGGCATACGGTTCCGTACCACGGCGGTTCATGAACAACGTTTGAGCACTCTTACCGTATCAAGTATCGAGATCAGGCCCTGATCGTAGAACCATTTCCCTCGGCAGGGCTTGATTCATGTGCGAAGCCCCGGCATTCCACCAGGGGCCTCGACCGTTCCACGCCGATTTCCAGGCACGGTGCGCGTCCAGACCTAGGCCTCGGAGTTTCCGCCACCGGGTCGCCGGGCGCTTCCATTGCCGCCAGATCAGACCGCGTAAGCGGCGGCGTATCCATTGATCCAGTGCTTCCAAGGGGCGTTTCACATCAACGAGGCTAAAATAGTTGGCCCATCCTCGTAGGACTGGCCTCAACCCTTCGATTACCCGTTGGATGTTACGCCCCCTGCCACGCTTCAGGATCTCACGGACACGCTGCATCATGCGCTTCAGGCTGCTCTTGGCTAGCGTCAGTTTCGACTGCTTGTGCCGAGTGAGACTGTAGCCTAGATAGCCGCGTTTCCATGGCCGATCCACCGCACTTTTGTGGCGATTGACCGTCAGCCGGAGTGAGCTCTCGAGATACTCACTCAAGCTGTCCATGACACGCTTACCTGCTCGCCGACTTTTGACATACACCTGCACATCATCGGCGTAGCGGCAGAAGCGGTGGCCTCGGCGCTCCAACTCCTTGTCCAGGCCGTCCAGCAGGATGTTCCCCAGTAGCGGGCTGAGGGGGCCGCCCTGGGGTGTCCCCTGCCGTCTCGGCGTGGGCAACCCGTGCTGGAACAGGCCCGCCTCCAGATAGCGGCGGATCAGACGCAGCACGCGCTTGTCGTTAACGCGCCGCGCCACCCGTGCCATCAGCAGGTCGTGATTCACGCGGTCGAAGAAAGCCTCCAGGTCAAGGTCGACCACCCAGCGGTGGCCAGCGGTGACGTGGGCCTTCATGGCCGAGACAGCCTGCTTGGCGCTGCGTCTGGGGCGGTAGCCGTAACTCGACTCTGAGAAAGTCGGGTCGAAGATCGGCATGAGCACCTGGGACAGCGCTTGTTGGATTAAGCGGTCAGTGACCGTGGGAATGCCCAACTGCCGCGTCCCACCTTTGGGTTTGGGGATGGCGGCGGCGCGGATCGGGCTGGGGTGATACTCGTCGGCTAATAGCCGCTCGCGCAGCGTTAACCAGTGCTGCTTTAGGTGGTCAGCTAGTTGATACACCGTCATGCCATCGACACCCGGTGCGCCTTTGTTGGCGACCACCCGACGGTAAGCTCGCTCCATGTTCTCTGGGTCGACGACCCGCTCCATGAGCGAGATGGGCTCCGCTTTCGTCCACGATAGCGACGCCGGGGACGTCTCGACGCTCACCGGCCGGGACGCGGGATACTGTCCCTGCCCTCTGGGTGAGTGACGGTATTAGCGTCGGTTTCTGTCTTCATGATCGATCCTCGAGACGGTATCGCCTACTCGCGGTTCTTCATGTTCGGCCCTTGGTGCCGCGGTGAACCGGCACTTACTATGGCCTCTGCTGACGTCTGATGATCCATCCCGTCGCCTCTCGACGCCGGTAGCACCGAGGCAGATCACCAGACCTCCCAGGGTAAGACGCGCGACCTTCCCGCTTATGCCTGTCGGATCTACGCCATGGCGTTCCGTGCAAGTATTGGGCTTTGATGATTGTGGCCACCTCACCCCGCCATAGCGCCTCGTATCCGCTTCCTGTTCGTCAGGCCAGCGTTTTGCCTCGGGCTTCCTTCGGATTCCCTCTCACGGGGGACACCCTTGCCGTCAGCTAGCACTTCCCCTTGCCGGGCGTGCAGGGGACTTTCACCCCAAGTCATCCTGAGGCACCACCCCAGGAACAGCGCCAGTCAAGGCGCTGCGCGCCATGCCTGGCGCACCACAAACAAAAACCCAGCCGGTTGGCTGGGTTCTTCGTTAAATAAGTGCCTGACGATGACCTACTCTCGCATGGGGAGACCCCACACTACCATCGGCGCTAAGCGGTTTCACTTCTGAGTTCGGCAAGGGATCAGGTGGTTCACGCATGCTATGGTCGTCAGGCGTAACGGTTAATGTATATCATGCTGACTATGGCTAAATTGTGTGCGTCTCATTGCCTGCCGCCTGCTCCTTTGAGTCAGGCCACACGCTGCGTATCCGGCTTTTTAATGCTTCGTCATCATTACGACCAGACCCCTTGGGTGTTATAGGGTCAAGCCTCACGGGCCATTAGTACACGTTAGCTCAACGCCTTGCAGCGCTTCCACACCGTGCCTATCAACCAGCTGGTCTCGCTGGGCCCTTCAGGAGGCTCTAGGCCTCAGGGATGTCTCATCTTGAAGGGGGCTTCCCGCTTAGATGCTTTCAGCGGTTATCCCGTCCGACCATAGCTACCCGGCAATGCCACTGGCGTGACAACCGGAACACCAGAGGGTCGTCCACCTACCCTCGTACTAGGAGCAGCCCTTCTCAAACATCCAACGCCCACGGCAGATAGGGACCGAACTGTCTCACGACGTTCTAAACCCAGCTCGCGTACCACTTTAAATGGCGAACAGCCATACCCTTGGGAATGACTTCAGCCCCAGGATGTGATGAGCCGACATCGAGGTGCCAAACACCGCCGTCGATGTGAACTCTTGGGCGGTATCAGCCTGTTATCCCCGGAGTACCTTTTATCCGTTGAGCGATGGCCCTTCCATACAGAACCACCGGATCACTAGAACCTGCTTTCGCACCTGCTCGACGTGTCTGTCTCGCAGTCAAGCACCCTTATGCTCTTGCACTCAATGCACGATGTCCGACCGTGCTGAGGGTACCTTCGTGCTCCTCCGTTACTCTTTAGGAGGAGACCGCCCCAGTCAAACTACCCACCACACACTGTCCTCGATCCGGATAACGGACCTTGAGTGAGAACGCCAATGATGCCAGGCTGGTATTTCAAGGTTGGCTCCGCCCGAACTGGCGTCCGAGTTTCTAAGCCTCCCAGCTATCCTACACAGGCAACATCAGCGTCCAGTGTGAAGCTATAGTAAAGGTTCACGGGGTCTTTCCGTCTAGCCGCGGGTACACCGCATCTTCACGGCGATTTCAATTTCACTGAGTCTCGGGTGGAGACAGCGTGGCCATCATTACGCCATTCGTGCAGGTCGGAACTTACCCGACAAGGAATTTCGCTACCTTAGGACCGTTATAGTTACGGCCGCCGTTTACCGGGGCTTCAATCAAGAGCTTCGCCTTGCGGCTAACACCATCATTTAACCTTCCGGCACCGGGCAGGCGTCACACCCTATACGTCCGCTTGCGCGTTAGCAGAGTGCTGTGTTTTTAATAAACAGTTGCAGCCACCTGGTATCTTCGACCGGTTCGGGCTAGGAGAGCAAGTCTCTTCACCCTACGCCGGCGTGCCTTCTCCCGAAGTTACGGCACCATTTTGCCTAGTTCCTTCACCCGAGTTCTCTCAAGCGCCTTGGGATTCTCACCCTGACCACCTGTGTCGGTTTGGGGTACGGTCGCACATGATCTGAAGCTTAGAGGCTTTTCCTGGAAGCGTGGCATCAGTGACTTCCTGACCGTGGTCAGTTCATCTCGTGTCTCGGCCTTAAAGGATCCCGGATTTACCTAAGATCCAAGCCTACTCACTTTCACCAGGACTACCAACGCCTGGCTCACCTAGCCTTCTTCGTCCCCCCATCGCAACCATGTCCGGTACGGGAATATTGACCCGTTTCCCATCGACTACGCCTTTCGGCCTCGCCTTAGGGGCCGACTCACTCTGCTCCGATTAGCGTCGAACAGAAACCCTTGGTCTTCCGGCGAGGGAGTTTTTCACTCCTTTATCGTTACTCATGTCAGCATTCGCACTCGTGATACCTCCAGCAGACTTCTCAATCCACCTTCATCGGCTTACACGACGCTCCTCTACCGCTCATCCAAAGGATGAACCCGTAGCTTCGGTACCTGGTTTAGCCCCGTTACATCTTCCGCGCAGGCCGACTCGACTAGTGAGCTATTACGCTTTCTTTAAAGGATGGCTGCTTCTAAGCCAACCTCCTAGCTGTCTGAGCCTTCCCACATCGTTTCCCACTTAACCAGGATTTCGGACCTTAGCTGACGGTCTGGGTTGTTTCCCTTTTCACGACGGACGTTAGCACCCGCCGTGTGTCTCCCACGCGTTACTCACCGGTATTCGGAGTTTGCCTCGGGTTGGTAAGTCGGGATGACCCCCTAGCCGAAACAGTGCTCTACCCCCGGCGGTACTACGTGAGGCGCTACCTAAATAGCTTTCGAGGAGAACCAGCTATCTCCGAGCTTGATTAGCCTTTCACTCCGATCCACAAGTCATCCAAATCTTTTCAACAGATCCTGGTTCGGGCCTCCAGTTGATGTTACTCAACCTTCACCCTGCTCATGGATAGATCGCTCGGTTTCGGGTCTATATCCAGCGACTGTGTCGCCCAGTTAAGACTCGGTTTCCCTACGGCTCCCCTATACGGTTAACCTCGCCACTGAATATAAGTCGCTGACCCATTATACAAAGGTACGCAGTCACAGAACAAGTCTGCTCCTACTGCTTGTACGCACACGGTTTCAGGATCTATTTCACTCCCCTCTCCGGGGTTCTTTTCGCCTTTCCCTCACGGTACTGGTTCACTATCGGTCAGCCAGGAGTATTTAGCCTTGGAGGATATTCCCCCGTCTTCAGTCAAGGTTTCTCGTGCCCCGACCTACTCGATTTCACATGATCAGATTTTCGACTACGGGGCTATCACCCGCTACGGCCACGCTTCCCAGCGTGTTCGCCTAATCAGTCTCATGCTTAAGGGCTGATTCCGTTCGCTCGCCGCTACTAGGGGAATCTCGGTTGATTTCTTTTCCTCAGGGTACTTAGATGTTTCAGTTCCCTGGTTCGCCTCGTACATCTATGTATTCAATGCACGATACTCATCTTATGATGAGTGGGTTTCCCCATTCAGAGATGTCCGGGTCACAGGTTGTTGCCACCTCACCGAACCTTATCGCAGGCTACCACGTCTTTCATCGCCTCTGGCTGCCTAGGCATCCACCGTGTGCGCTTCATTGCTTGACCCTATAACCCGAAGGAGTCTGGATGTCGCAATGATAACGTTCTATTTTGCCGGATACGCTTGAGACGTATCACAATTTAAGAAGCACTTCCTAAGAAGTGTTCTTGTCAGCATGATATACATTGTTAAAGAGCGACTGCTATAAGCAGTGATAAGGCACCGCCGCAGGCGGTTGGCTTATCACTGCTCATTAACAGCATTCTGATCAGGTAATTCATTGTGGACGCTTACTAACTGTGACGCATCGTTTAAGGAGGTGATCCAGCCGCAGGTTCCCCTACGGCTACCTTGTTACGACTTCACCCCAGTCATGAACCACACCGTGGTGATCGCCCTCTTGCGTTAGGCTAACCACTTCTGGTGCAGTCCACTCCCATGGTGTGACGGGCGGTGTGTACAAGGCCCGGGAACGTATTCACCGTGACATTCTGATTCACGATTACTAGCGATTCCGACTTCACGGAGTCGAGTTGCAGACTCCGATCCGGACTGAGACCGGCTTTAAGGGATTCGCTGACTCTCGCAAGCTCGCAGCCCTTTGTACCGGCCATTGTAGCACGTGTGTAGCCCTACCCGTAAGGGCCATGATGACTTGACGTCGTCCCCACCTTCCTCCGGTTTGTCACCGGCAGTCTCCTTAGAGTTCCCGACATTACTCGCTGGCAAATAAGGACAAGGGTTGCGCTCGTTACGGGACTTAACCCAACATTTCACAACACGAGCTGACGACAGCCATGCAGCACCTGTCTTACAGTTCCCGAAGGCACACCAGAATCTCTTCCGGCTTCTGTAGATGTCAAGGGTAGGTAAGGTTCTTCGCGTTGCATCGAATTAAACCACATGCTCCACCGCTTGTGCGGGCCCCCGTCAATTCATTTGAGTTTTAACCTTGCGGCCGTACTCCCCAGGCGGTCGACTTATCGCGTTAACTTCGCCACAAAGTGCTCTAGGCACCCAACGGCTGGTCGACATCGTTTACGGCGTGGACTACCAGGGTATCTAATCCTGTTTGCTACCCACGCTTTCGCACCTCAGTGTCAGTGTCAGTCCAGAAGGCCGCCTTCGCCACTGGTATTCCTCCCGATCTCTACGCATTTCACCGCTACACCGGGAATTCTACCTTCCTCTCCTGCACTCTAGCCTGACAGTTCCGGATGCCGTTCCCAGGTTGAGCCCGGGGCTTTCACAACCGGCTTATCAAGCCACCTACGCGCGCTTTACGCCCAGTAATTCCGATTAACGCTTGCACCCTCCGTATTACCGCGGCTGCTGGCACGGAGTTAGCCGGTGCTTCTTCTGCGAGTGATGTCTTTCCTAATGGGTATTAACCACTAGGCGTTCTTCCTCGCTGAAAGTGCTTTACAACCCGAGGGCCTTCTTCACACACGCGGCATGGCTGGATCAGGGTTCCCCCATTGTCCAATATTCCCCACTGCTGCCTCCCGTAGGAGTTCGGGCCGTGTCTCAGTCCCGATGTGGCTGATCATCCTCTCAGACCAGCTACGGATCGTTGCCTTGGTAAGCCATTACCTTACCAACTAGCTAATCCGACATAGGCTCATCCAATAGCGGGAGCCGGAGCCCCTTTCTCCCGTAGGACGTATGCGGTATTAGCCTGGGTTTCCCCAGGTTATCCCCCCACTATCGGGCAGATTCCTATGCATTACTCACCCGTCCGCCGCTCGTCAGCATCTAGCAAGCTAGATCTGTTACCGCTCGACTTGCATGTGTTAGGCCTGCCGCCAGCGTTCAATCTGAGCCATGATCAAACTCTTCAGTTTAAAATCATTGTGATCCTTACTCGCTAACTGACGGACTAGCCGACAGCAGCAAAAGCGGATCAAACTTGGCTCAAGGTTCAAACGAATTCATTCAAAACAGATTCCAAAGGACGAATCCTTTAAAACCTTATTGCTTGAGTCGCTTGCCTTGATATTTGGTGATTTGTCACCAACATCAGCAAGCGCCCACATGAATTACCTGATCAAATTGTTAAAGAGCTGTTTCGCTGCATTTAACTAGCAAACCGTTGAACTGGCTTGCCTCAGCGAGGAAGGCGTATTCTACGCATTTCCTGGTGGTTGTCAACCGCTGTTTCCAGCGAGCAAGGCGAGCGATAGAACTTGCTCTAACCTCCTGACAAACCAAGGCTTTTACACCTTATGCACCGCTGGTAACGCTTGGCGTCCCCGGCAGCGGATGCGTACTTTACGGATTCGCTGCCGGGTTGGCAAGGGCTTTTGAAAGAACTGTCAAAAAGTCCTAGCGGCTAGGTTTTGCCTTGCGCATAACGGCTAAAACAGGCCCTGAAGCCACGTAGGCTCCAAACAGCAGTAATAGCATTACCGAAGGTTCAACCGAAATCATAACGAAAGCCAGAACGATGGCCAGCAGCACAACAAACGGTACCGGCTTTTTAAAGTCGAGATCCTTGAAGCTGTAGTAGCGGATATTACTCACCATCAGCACACCTGCCGCCGCCACCACAACCAGCATCAGTAACTTGAAGCCAAAGGCATCGGCATCAAAGCTATGGAAGGTCCAGACACTGGCCGCTACTAGCGCGGCGGCAGAAGGGCTTGGCAACCCAATAAACCACTTTTGTCGACGCTACCGATCTGTACATTAAAACGTGCAAGGCGCAGTGCCGCGCAGGCCACGTAAAGAAAGGCCACCACCCAGCCGGTTTTACCTATGTCCTGAAGAATCCAGGTAAAAGCAACTAAAGCGGGTGCCATACCAAAGGAGATCATGTCAGACAAGCTGTCGTACTCAGCGCCGAATTCACTTTGCGTATTGGTCATACGTGCGACACGGCCATCCAAGCCATCCAGCACCATGGCAATAAAGATCGCGACGGCGGCCGAGGTGAACTCGCCATTAATACCAGCAACGACCGCAAAGAAACCTGCAAACAGCGCCGAGGTGGTAAATAAGTTAGGCAGTAAGTAGATACCTCGACGGCGGATCTTTTACCATCCTCTACAGTTTCCTCAACCACCTCCGTTTCACGCAAGAAGGCAGTCGCCAAATCCTCGTTGCCACCTACCTCTGACGGATCAGTGTCGTTTGGCTGCTCATCGCCTATCGGGCCTGGTTTAGCCTGATCTGAACTTGCCTGACCTGAGCCTGAGTGCTCTTGATCGCGAGCGTCCTGTGTCATAGGTTTCATCCATTAAAAGTGAAGTCACGGGAACAGTAGTTGCTTTCATTCTACACGGTGAGTGCTACTCAGCCAGCCAATTGCTGTATTGATGCTCTCTGCGCCTCAGTCAGCGAGCGACAATTAAGCCGCCATGAAAAAGCGCCACCCCTGGGAGGGAGCAGCGCTCTTATTTGGCAGTCAATGCTTAACGCTTTTAATGCCTAAAGCGACAACACCTTATCGCCCCGAGCAATCCCAGAGACCCCGGTACGGGCGACCTCTAGAATACCGACTGGCGCCATGGCCTGCAGGAAGGCATCCAGCTTGCCCGCATCGCCGGTGATCTGCACGGTATACAGGCTAGGCGTCACGTCGACGATCTGGGCGCGGAAGATATCCACCGTGCGCTTCACTTCATCACGCGCCGCGCCTAGCGCTTTCACTTTCACCAGCATCAGCTCGCGCTCGATATGATTGCCCTCGGTGAGATCCACCAGCTTGACCACATCAATCAGCTTATTGAGGTGCTTGGTGATCTGCTCGATGACCCGGTCATCGCCCACGGTGGTGACCGTTAAGCGCGAAAGCGACGGGTCTTCTGTCGGCGCTACGTTAAGCGTTTCGATGTTGAAGTTGCGCTGGGAGAACAGCCCGACTACACGTGACAGCGCACCCGGTTCATTTTCTAACAGAATCGAGATGATATGACGCATCAGGTACGCTCCGTTTTAGACAGCAGCATGTCACGCATGGCACCTAACGGCACCTGCATCGGATAGACGTGCTCAAAAGGGTCGACCTTCACGTCAAGGAACACCAGCTCATGCTTATCAGCAAAGGCACGCTCTAGCGCAGGCTCCAACTCGTCAAGGGTATTGACGGTAATCGCGGTAAATCCATACGCCTCAATCAGCATATGAAAGTCCGGCAGCGACTCCATATAGGAGTGCGCGTGACGCGATTTATAGTTCAAGTCCTGCCACTGACGCACCATGCCAAGCGAAGCATTGTTAAGATTGACGATCTTAACGCCCACCCCGTACTGCTTACAGGTGGAGAGCTCCTGCATCATCATCTGGAAGCTGCCTTCACCGGTGACACACACCACGTCATCATCCGGGTAGTTCTGCTTGATACCCATGGCGGCGGGGAAGCCAAAGCCCATGGTGCCCAAACCACCTGAGGTAATCAGTCGGTTGGGTTTATCAAACTTGTAATACTGAGCAGCAAACATCTGATGCTGACCAACATCGGTGGTCACGTAGGCTTCGCCGCGGGTTACCCGACAAAGCGCTTCGATCACTTCCTGTGGCTTAAGCGCTTCGCCCACCTTGGAAGGCTCGTATAGCTTGCCCTCTCGGTCGGCGCGCCAGCCATCAATCTTCTCCCACCACTCGGTAAGTGCTTCAGGATGGGCAATTTTGTGCCCCTGCACCAAGCTGATCATCTCGTTGATAACGCTGGAGGCTGGCCCCACGATCGGCACATCGGCACGCACCGTTTTAGAGATTGAGCTTGGGTCGACGTCCACATGGATGATTTTGGCGGTGGGGCAGAATTTCGACGTGCTGTTGGTTACGCGGTCGTCAAAACGCGCCCCAATGGCAATGATCAGGTCGGCGTGGTGCATGGCCATGTTCGACTCATAAGAGCCATGCATGCCCAGCCAGCCCAAACACTGTCGGTCACTTTGCGGATACGCGCCAATGCCCATCAGCGTAGTGGTGATCGGGTAGCCCAGCTGTTTGACCAGATCGGTCAGGCCTTCGCTGGCTTTGCCCGTGACCACGCCACCGCCGGTATAAAACACCGGACGTTTGGCCTTTAGCATCATCTCAACGGCTTTTTGATCTGCCCCGTGTGGCCGCGCGTTACCGGGTTGTAGGAACGCAGCTTGACCTTTTCGGATAGATGTACTCGTAACGCTCGGTGGGCGCGGTCATATCTTTAGGGATATCCACCACCACCGGGCCAGGGCGACCGGTTGAGGCTAAATAGAACGCCTTTTGAGCACTTCCGGGATTTCCGACGGGTGACGGATCGAGAAGCTGTGCTTCACAATCGGGCGCGTCACACCGACGATATCGGTTTCCTGGAAGGCGTCTTCACCGATCAGATGGCTCGCCACCTGGCCACACAGCACTACCATGGGGATAGAGTCCATGTAGGCGGTGGCAATACCAGTGACGGCGTTGGTGGCACCGGGGCCGGAGGTAACCAGCACACAGCCGGGCTTGCCTGAGGCACGGGCATAGCCGTCGGCTGCGTGGGTAGCCGCTTGTTCGTGACGCACCAGAATGTGCTTCACTTTGTCCTGACGGAAGAGCGCATCATAGATATGCAGCGCTGCCCCACCGGGGTAACCATAAATGTATTCGATGCCCTCATCTTGCAAGAAGCGGGCGATCATATCTGCGCCGGAAAGCAGTTCCACTGTATTTCTCCCTGGAGGTCTCGAGTGCGATCCGTACCCACCTGGGCACGGTGTCGAGTGCGGCGGTGTGCCGCTGTCGGCCCATGCCGACACCTGATGCCAAACCCTGGCAGGAGGCCCGGTTAGGGCCTGCACTCTTATCACAGCAGTTCGCCGTGTCGGGGCGTTGGCCAGGTTGGGCGGTTAGCCCAAGCCCGGAAGTCCTTCGGCGGGTAGAGGCTTTCGCCTACCCTTCGCGCGGGAATTAGGGGTTGCCCGTTGAGTCCGCGCCCGCAAATCAGGAACCGACAAGATTCCATTAGCAGCCCCGCCCTGTCAACCGCCATTGCTCGCTGAATGCGCCCATAAGCCCCTTTTCGGCTCAGAGTTGCGGTAATCCAGATACGATTCTCGACGCACGAGACCAATGTCTAAGCCGAGATATTCGCATACCGTCTGTGCGGTTGTGTAATATTTTAGATGACACGATTCAGCTAAATTTTATTTCGACACTTACAGCACTGTGTCTTGAAGTGCACCTCCGAGGAAACATCGCCAGCATTTCCTTGCTTCTCATAGGCTTTCTAAATTCAGCCTACTTCGAGATGGTTAGCACTCATTAGGTGAAACGATTCACTTATCCACGAACGGTCAGATAACTGACCTACAACAACAAGTAGCGCGAGGAAAAGCTCATGTCACGCATTGTGCAATGAATTCATTACCGTGGCACTAGCCGGCTTCCTGTTCGGCTTTGATACGGCAGTAATTTCTGGGGCCGACAAGCCCATTCAAGCTCTATGGGGCCTCAGTGATCTGCAGCATGGTCTGTTGATCATGTCGATGGCTTTATGGGGCACTGTACTTGGCGCCATCTTCGGTAACTGGCCCACCGATCACCTTGGTCGACGCATGACGCTGCTGTTGATTGGTGTTCTGTATTTGGTATCGGCGATAGGATCCGCTGTGGCCACTGACCCCTGGGTCTTCGCCCTCTTCCGCCTTATCGGTGGCATTGGTGTGGGCGTCTCTTCAGTCGCCGCCCCGATTTATATTTCCGAGATTGCCCCACCTCGACATCGGGGTGTGCTGGTGGCCATGTACCAGTTCAATATCGTCTTCGGTATCCTTATGGCGTTCGTTTCCAACTATGTCATCGGCAGTATGATAGAGGGGGATATCGCCTGGCGCTGGATGCTGGGCATCGAGGCCATTCCGGCTCTGATTTACACGCTGATGATTACCCGTGTTCCTCGCAGCCCACGCTGGCTCATCCTCAAACGCAATGACGTCGAAGAAGCAAGTCGCGTGCTGCGGATGATCGACCCAGATGTGGATGTTGATGCGGAAATTGCCACCATGCGAGCCGCCGAGAACGAGGAGCGCTCCGCTAATGCACGCTTCTTCTCTCGCCGCTATCGGCTGCCGATCCTACTTGCCCTTCTGATCGCCTTCTTCAATCAGTTGTCAGGTATCAACTTCATCATCTACTACGCGCCACGCGTCCTTGAGGCCGCTCAGCTCGGCAGCCAAGCGGCACTGCTCTCCACCGCGGGCATTGGTTTAGTCAATCTGGTCTTCACCATGATAGGGATGTCGCTAATCGACCGGTTCGGACGGCGCACACTCCTGTTCATCGGTTCCGCAGGGTACCTGTTGTCATTAGTACTGATCTCACGTGCCTTCTTCACCGATTCCCTGGGCGGTATCGAGGTGCCGCTACTACTGGCCCTGTTTATTGCTGCCCACGCTATCAGTCAGGGGCGGTGATCTGGGTCTTCATTGCAGAGGTGTTCCCCAACCATGTGCGTGCTCGCGGTCAATCCTTTGGCAGCTCAATCCACTGGGTCTTCGCAGCTTTGATTACCCTGGTCATGCCTTGGGTACTGGGCACTTTTAGTGGTAATCGGTGTTCGCTTTCTTCGCCATCATGATGTTGCTGCAATTAGTATTCGTGCTGACCCTGATGCCGGAAACGCGCAATGTTTCTCTTGAAGAACTGCAAAAACACTTG
Source organism: Vreelandella olivaria (assembly GCA_004295565.1). Classification (GTDB taxonomy): domain Bacteria; phylum Pseudomonadota; class Gammaproteobacteria; order Pseudomonadales; family Halomonadaceae; genus Vreelandella; species Vreelandella olivaria. The sequence goes on from AP019416.1 coordinate 3,869,361, forward strand.
GTAGGTAACGACGTTAAACTACGTAGGGTTCATCTATCAGGGGCCCGAGTTAAAGTCTGATACCCCCCAAGAGTTAAAAAAGCCTCGCCAGCAAAGCTAGCGAGGCTTTTTATCTACCTCAATTAGCCGAAGTGGCAGCCACAATTACGAGCTAAACACCAGCTTGCCGTCTTCCGCGTTGATATGAATGGTATCACCTGGGGAGAATTTGCCCCCAGCAGATCCTGCGCCAACGGGTTTTCGATACGGCTTTGAATGGCCCGCTTGAGTGGTCGCGCACCATATACCGGGTCGAAGCCAACGACGGCCAATTGCGCCATCGCTTCAGGACTCACCTCAAGCTTCAGGTCGTGTTCGGCAAGGCGCACTTTTAAGCGCTCAAGCTGAATACCCGCAATCGCCTGAATCTGCTCTTGGCCTAGGGCGTGGAACACCACCACTTCATCGATACGGTTGATCAGCTCAGGCCGGAAGTGGTTACCCACTACCTCCATGACCATGCTCTTCATCGACTCATAGTCGCTGTCTTTATCAGCACTAACGTCGCCCCCATACGCTGGATAATGTCCGAGCCCATGTTCGAGGTCATCACGATCACGGTATTGCGGAAGTCCACCGTGCGGCCCTGGCCATCGGTTAGACGGCCATCTTCCAATACCTGCAGCAGGATATTGAAGACATCCGGGTGCGCTTTCTACCTCATCCAGCAGCAGCACCGAGTAAGGCTTGCGGCGAACTGCTTCGGTTAAGTAGCCGCCCTCTTCGTAGCCGACGTAGCCTGGGGTGCACCGATCAGGCGAGCCACGGAGTGCTTCTCCATAAACTCGGACATATCGATACGCACCATGGCCTCTTCGGTATCGAACAGGAAGTTGGCCAGCGACTTACACAGCTCGGTTTTACCCACCCCGGTGGGGCCGAGGAATAGGAATGAGCCGTTGGGCCGGTTGGGATCAGAAAGCCCCGCCCGTGAGCGGCGCACCGCGTTGGCGACCGCCTCGACGGCTTCATCCTGCCCAATCACTCGCTGATGCAGCGCTTCTTCCATCCGCAGCAGTTTATCGCGCTCACCTTCGAGCATTTTGGAGACGGGGATGCCTGTCCAGCGGGAGACTACCTCGGCGATCTCCTCTTCAGTGACGTTAGAGCGCAGCAGCTGGTGGCTGGAGGTATCCGCCTCACCTTCGCCGCTTTCGGCAATCTTCTTCTCCAGCTCGGGAATCTTGCCGTACTGAATTTCCGACATGCGGCCCAGGTCGCCCTGACGGCGGGCCTGTTCAAGGTCAATGCGCGCCTGCTCAAGCTCCGCCTTAAACTGCGCAGCCCCCTGGATACTGGCTTTCTCGGCTTTCCAGATCTCATCAAGATCAGCGTATTCGCGCTCTAACTCGTGAATCTGATTATTGAGTGCTTCCAGACGTTTTTTAGTCGCTTCATCGGTCTCTTTCTTAAGCGCTTCCCGCTCCATTTTGAGTTGGATCAAGCGGCGATCAAGACGATCCATCGACTCTGGCTTGGAGTCCAATTCCATACGAATCCGCGAAGCGGCCTCATCGATGAGATCGATGGCTTTATCAGGCAGCTGACGATCCGTGATATAGCGGGTAGAGAGCTTCGCCGCAGCGATAATCGCGGAGTCAGTAATATCAACGCCGTGGTGAACCTCGTAGCGCTCTTTCAGGCCGCGCAGAATGGCCACGGTGTCCTCTTCGGAAGGCTCATCAACTAGCACTTTCTGGAAACGGCGCTCCAGGGCAGCGTCTTTCTCAATGTACTTACGGTACTCGTCCAGGGTGGTCGCACCCACGCAGTGCAGCTCGCCGCGGGCCAGGGCAGGCTTGAGCATATTGCCCGCGTCCATGGCGCCTTCGGCTTTGCCTGCGCCGACCATGGTGTGCAGCTCATCGATAAACAGAATTACCCGGCCCTCTTCCTGGGAGAGCTCTTTAAGTACGGCTTTCAAGCGCTCTTCAAACTCGCCGCGGAACTTGGCACCTGCAAGCAGCGAGCCCATATCCAGGGAGAGCACGCGCTTATCTTTCAAGCCTTCCGGCACTTCGCCGTTAACGATGCGCTGGGCCAACCCTTCCACAATGGCGGTTTTACCCACGCCCGGCTCGCCGATTAATACCGGGTTGTTTTTGGTACGCCGCTGCAGCACTTGAATCGTACGGCGAATTTCATCGTCGCGGCCAATCACAGGGTCGAGCTTGCCATCCAGCGCGCGCTGGGTCAGATCCATGGTGTATTTATTCAGCGCTTCACGCTGGTCTTCGGCGTTGGCATCATCCACTGTGGCGCCGCCGCGTAGACTATTAATAGCGGCCTCAAGGGATTTGCGGTTAATGCCTGCGTCTTTCAGCAGTTTGGTAATCGCCGAATTCATTTCCAGCGCTGCCAGTAGTACCAGCTCACTGGCAATAAACTGGTCGCCGCGCTTTTGCGCTTCGCGATCGGTTAAATTAAACAACTTGATGAAATCCCGCGATGGCTGCACTTCGCCGTCGAACTGCCCCACCTTGGGCAAGTTATCCAACTGCTGCACCAACCCATCGCGCAGGCGTGAAGGGCTGCCCTCGGCTTTTTCAATCAGGGCTTTAATACCGGTATCTTTGGTGTCAAGCAGGGCCAGCAGCAAGTGCGCTGGGTCTAGCTGATTATGGCCGCGCCCAACGGCCAGCGACTGCGCCTCGGCAATCGCACTTTGAAGCTTGGCGGTAAATTTATCAAAACGCATGGAGTTCCTCCTGGGGGTGCCGTGCGTTTGGACGCACCGCGTGACCCGATAACGTGTCATTAGACGTGCTAAATCACTCTTAGCTTGACAAGTTAAATGGCGTCAGTTCCATGCTTTTCAAGAGGTGCCCACGTAAACCGCAGGCTTAAGGAATCATTTGTGGACGTTAATTGATCCAGATCACGCTGGCCATTCGTCCGGTTTTGCCGCCATCACGGCGGAAGGAGTAGAAACGCGACTCGCAGGCAGTACAAAAGTGGCCGCCACTAATATGGTTGACCCCCAGCGCCTCTAAGCGAAAGCGCGCCAGCCGGTATAAGTCGGCCATGTAATGACCCAACCGGTAAGGGCTATGGTCAAAGGCGTCCGCGGTATCTGGGTGAACGGCAACAAAAGCGCCGTAAACTTCTGGGCCAACCTCAAATTGCGCATTGGAGATAGCCGGCCCTAACCACACCAGAATATCGTCTGGGTCAGTGTTCATGGCGGCAATGGTTGCCTCCAGCACGCCGCCCGCCAGACCGCGCCAACCTGCATGGGCCACCGCCACCTGGGTACCCGCGCGATTGCAGAACATCACCGGCAGGCAGTCTGCCGTCAGTACGACGCAGGCGTACTCATTGAAGTAGCAATGGATGCATCCGCATCGGCAGCATCAGGCTGATAAAACTGCTGCACACGGGCGCCGTGGGTCTGGTTCAACCATAGCAGAGGGCGCTCATCGCCAAGCTCCTTTGCAGCAAACGCCGACACAACGCCACATGATCAGCATTATCGCCCACATGGGAAGCGGGGTTAAAAGCGGCGAAATCACCCTGGCTAGGCCCCGATTCCCGGGTTGTTACAAAAGCACGCACATTGGATGGCGCGGGCCAGTCAGGCACTAAAAGCGTTGGCCGTAAATTAATGGCATCGCTCATCGCATGGTCTCATTATCTTCCCGTAGGTAATCCAACAACATTAACAAATCATCGGGGAGGTCTGCTTGAAAAGTTAATGTTTCGCCACTGACCGGGTGCTTGAAAATCAACTTACGCGCATGCAGGGCCTGACGGGGAAATTCGCGCAGAATCTCTTTCAGCGGCTCAGCGGCGCCCGGCGGCAGCTTGGCGCGACCGCCGTACATGGGATCACCAATGAGCGGATAGCGGGCATGGGCCATATGCACACGAATTTGGTGAGTGCGCCCAGTTTCCAACTTGCAACGCACATGGGTGTGGGCACGGAAGCGCTCAACCACGCGGAAATGGGTAATGGCAGGCTTACCCGAAGCGGTAACGGCCTGGCGTTTACGGTCTTTGGGGTGGCGGCCAATGGGCGCATCAATAGTGCTCCCCGACACCGGCTTACCAATCACCACGGCGTCGTACTGGCGTGACACGCTGCGCGCCTGCAGCTGTTCGACCAGGGCCGTTTGGGCAGGCAGCGTTTTCGCCACCATCATCAAGCCCGTCGTATCTTTATCCAAGCGGTGAACAATGCCTGCCCGAGGCACTTCGGCAAGTGTCGGCTGGTGATGCAGCAACGCATTTAACAGCGTGCCGTCCGGGTTGCCTGCGGCAGGATGCACCACCATGCCGGCAGCTTTGTTGATCACCATCACCGTGTCGTCTTCGTAAACGATATCCAGCGCGATATCCTGCGCCTCAAAGCGAGTATCGTCCTCGATGGTCGCCTGAAGCGCCAACACTTCATGGCCATGCAGCTTGGCTTTAGGCTTGGCTTGCGCACCATCCACCGTCAATTCACCCGCGTTAATCCACGCTTTTAAGCGCTCACGGGAGTAATCACTGAACAACTCAGCCGCCGCTTGGTCTAACCGTGCACCGGCTAACGTCGCGGGCACGCGCTGCGTGTCTTCAACTATTCGAGACATGAAAATCCTCTTTAAGACGCAAAAAACCTTAGCGGCCACCTTTGACGACACCTAACGAAACGTCGCTAAGCCTGCGTTTTGAGCCGAGGTGTTTTATAGTGGGCGGACTGAGACCTATTCTACCATTTCTACTTATGGCCATCGCCGCTTTTTTGGTGATCAAGGCTTGTTTGCAACGAGGATGATGATGCGCGTTTTTCAGCTGCCAACCGCTTTGGTGCTCTAGCCCTAAGCCTTGCCCTTCTAGCGGGCTGTGCGAGCAATAACTCTAGCGAAGAAGAAGACGATGAATTTGCTGGGGTACAAGAGCGCGAGCTCTATGAACTGGCCCGCACAGCCCTAGACAGCAACCGTTACCCGATTGCGATAGAGCGTTTGGAAGCACTCGATACCCGCTATCCGTTTGGTGCCCATGCCGAGCAAGCCCAGCTTGAGCTGATCTATGCCTACTATGAAAACAGCGACTGGGAAGAGGCTCGAGCCGCTGCCAGCCGCTTTATTCGCCTACATCCTGACCACCCCCAAGTGGACTACGCCTACTATTTGCGCGGCCTCTCCGCTTGGCAGGCGGGCCGCTTTAGTCTAGAGCGGCTGCGCCTGATCGATATCTCTAAGCGTGACTTAGGGGCTTCACGGGATGCGTACAACGACTTCCGCGAACTGATCCAGCGCTACCCGCAGAGTGAATACGCCGCTGATGCTCAGCAGCGCATTGTCTACCTGCGCGAGTTGATGGCTCGCCATGAGCTCCATGTTGCCGATTACTACCTGCGCCGTGGTGCTTACTTGGCCGCCGTTGAGCGTGGCCGTTGGGTAATCGAAAACTACCCTGAATCCAGCGCCACCCGGGATGCCCTGGCCACCATGGTGGAAGGCTACCAAGGCCTCGACATGGAGGATCGCGCCAATGAAGTCCTCGCCGTGCTGCGGGAAAACGCGCCTGATCACGAGCAGCTTCAAGGCAGTCGCTTCGTGCCTAAGCATCTAGGCCAAAATGATTAAACCATTGCGAGTTATCATTCGCTAAAAGCTGTACAAGATGTCTTAGAAAACCACGCCTCGGCGTGGTTTTTTATTCAAAAAAATCACAAGCATTTGATTTTAAAAGAGAAAACAAAATTAACTAAAAATACTATACATGTAGCCATTATTTCCTATACAAAAACTATACACAAATATATGATGAGCCTGTCTAGCATAATAAAGTGCCTTAACGGCACCTAAGGGAGCACTCAATGTCACTTCTTAACGCCCGTTCCAGCAACACCAAAATTAGCACGCGTTTAACGCTCGGATTTGCTGCCCTGCTTGGGCTGCTGGTTCTGTTAACCGCTGTCGGTATTTACCAGGTCAATCAAATTGACCGCGACTTATCGACAATCAACGACGTCAACGGAACAAAACAACGCTTTGCAGTGGACTGGCGAGGCAGTGTACACGACCGCGCTATCGTGCTTCGTGACATTGTGATCACCGCCGGGAATGGCAACCTCAGTTCCTTAGAGAGTGAAATGGAACGCCTGCGTAGCGCTTACAGCACAGCCACGACAGGCATGGAGCAAGTGACCAACGAATTCGCTGGCACTGCTCAAGAGCAGACTATTATTAACAGCATTAATGACCAAGCCATACTTACACGAGAACTAACAGAGCAAGTAATAGCCGCCCGTCAAGCAGACGAGTATGCAACGGCGCAAACGCTGCTACTGGAACAGGCAGGGCCCGCTTACACCGAGTGGCTTAACCGCATAAATCAATTTATCAATCTTCAGCAGCAGTTGAACGATGCTACTACAGCGACAGCCCGCGATACCGCTTCCGGCTTCCAAATGCAAATGCTGGGGCTAACACTGTTTGCATTGCTGGTGGGCGGTTTGATCGCGGTGTTTCTATCCCGCCAGCTGCTACGTGAACTGGGTGCCGAGCCCTACGAAGTCAAAGCCTTCGCAGAAGCTATTGGTCGCGGCGAGTTAACCAGCCAGGGTAAGCTCAAGAAGGGAGATACCCGCAGCATTATGGCCTCGCAGGTTGCCATGGCGCAGCAGTTACAAACCATTGTGACTCAGGTGCGCGCCTCAGCAGAAGCGGTGGCCAGCAACAGCGAGCAAATTGCTGAAGGCAATAACGACCTCTCCTCGCGTACTGAGCAGCAGGCCAGCGCACTAGCCGAAACCGCCTCGGCAATGGAACAACTCAATAGCACCGTAAAACTTAACGCTGAAAATTCTGAGCAGGCCAGCCAGGAAGCTTCAAGCGCATCCAGCACAGCCAAACAGGGTGGCGAAGCGGTCAGTCAGGTGGTTGCCACCATGAACGATCTTAATAAGAGTTCACAGGAAATTGCCGGTATTATTTCAACTATTGATGCAATCGCCTTCCAAACCAACATTCTGGCTCTTAATGCCTCGGTCGAAGCGGCCCGGGCTGGGGAACATGGCCGTGGCTTTGCGGTAGTCGCAGAAGAAGTGCGTAAACTTGCCCAGCGCAGTGCCGATGCCGCAAAAGAGATCAACGACCTTATCTCTAGCAACCTGGAACGGGTCACCCATGGCAACGAGCGCGCCGAAGAAGCCAGCAAATCGACCGAGCAGATCGTCGCGGCTATCGAGCGAGTAACCAGCATTATGCAGGAGATCAGCCACGCCAGCGCCGAACAGAGCACCGGTGTACAAGAAGTGGGCCGGGCAGTAACCGAGATGGATCAAGTCACCCAGCAGAACGCCGCCCTGGTGCACGAAAGTGCCACCGCAGCCAACAACCTGCGCCAAAACGCGCACTCTCTGCTAAACGCTATGGAAGTCTTCAAACTGCCGAACGCTCTCCCAAACGCACAGCCGTCGCATACCGCATTGGCTCCGACACGTAGTCATTCTGCTAACAGGCACGCACTCCCCGCCGTTAAACGTCAGGAGGCAGCACCTGAGTGGGAAAGTTTCTAAATTAAAAATGGTTTTCAATTAACTATTTAGAGGGATTCGGCTCCTAGCCCTTAGGAGCCGTTCTTTATAGCCCTCACCCGAGACGACGATGAAGCCCACCCAAAGCCTATTTAAGATGTTCTTACTACCCATCTTGATGGTAGTGCTGCCTGCACTGTTATTGATGGCCATTGCCATGGAGATTCGGGTAAAACAATCACTGAACAACGTTGACACTATCGTTCAGCTTGCAATGATGTTGCTGGGAATTTGCATGATGGGAGGGCTAATCGGAGTTGCATTCTTTTCGTCTGGCGTAGCAATAAGCGTTTAATGATCATCGGGGACGCTATTTTGTCGCTCTCCAAAAGCCAGCAAAAACTGCCTGATTTTCAAGCGATTGAGCAGATGAGCCGACAGCGAAGTGGTTCTTTGACGCGTATTGCTATCGCACTAATGACGTTTCGAGATGCAGAAAAACAACGCCGGGAAGCCGAATGTAAAGTACACCGATTGGCATATTTCGACACGTTAACCCAGCTGCCCAACTGGCAGCTGATGAGAGAGCATCTTCAACATTCGCTCGATACTAGCCAGCAGACCGAGACCTACGGCGCGCTGATCTACCTGGACGTTGATGACTTCAATCGCATCAACGACAGCTGCGGTCACCGTATGGGCGATAACCTACTCCAGCAAATTGCCGAGCGCCTTACCGGCCTGAAGGTCGAAGGCATCACTATGGGTCGCTTAGGCGGCGATGAGTTTATGGTCATCATCGATGGCTTAGCCAGCGAGCAGCTAGAAGCGGCCGAGAAAGCCGAGGCGTTTGCCGAACAGTTACAGCGAACGCTAAGCCCCTGTTACTGGGTGGAAGACAAAAGCATTTTCTTAGTGTGAGCATGGGTATTGCACTGTTTAATGGCCTTCAAGAAAGCATTGATAGCCTCTTCCAGTATTCCAACGCAGCCGTTCATCTTGCCAAACTAACAAGCCCTAACGGGTTACGGTTTTACGACCCGGCAGTGCAAGCCGAACTGGAAGCCAGAACCGAACTAGAACACGACCTGCGTATGGCCATAGAGCGGCAAGAGTTCGTATTGGTCTACCAATCACAAGTGGACAGTCTGGGGCGAGCTATTGGCGCTGAGGCACTGATCCGCTGGGAACACCCGCGTCGCGGATTTGTATCGCCAGGTACTTTTATCCCCCTAGCCGAGGAAACGGGCTTAATCGTGCCGATTGGAAGCTGGGTGCTGAAAGCGGCCTGCGAGCAGCTGGTCACCTGGGCAAATGACGAAAACACGCAGCATCTAACATTAGCAGTCAACGTCAGCGCCAAACAGTTTCAACAGCCCGATTTCGTGGACACCGTTTGCGGCCTGCTAACCCAGAGCGGTGCCCCGGCACACCGGCTAAAGCTGGAGCTAACCGAAAGCACAATGATCGGCAAAATAGATGACATCATTGCCCGCATGCACCAGCTCAAAGCGCAGGGAGTTAGCTTTTCCTTAGACGATTTTGGTACTGGCTACTCCTCGCTGCAGTACCTCAAACGGCTCCCTTTAGATCAAATCAAAATCGATCAATCGTTTGTGCGTAACCTGCATAAAGACACGGACGATAAGGCCATCGTGCAAACCATTATTGCCATGGGGCATTCACTCGGATTGCAGGTCATCGCCGAAGGGGTCGAAAACCAAGAACACTGGCGCTACCTAAACGAACACCAGTGTCATGCCTTCCAAGGGTATTACTTTTGCAAACCGGTATCGGCTACCGAGATGGTACAACGTAGCTTGGCCCCACCACCGATGCCCGCCTAATCCTGAGGCAGCCCCCCTTATGGAGCAATGAAGCAGTACGCGTCATGAAACAGTCCCCGGCTTACTCGCCGGGCTGCCAGCCATTGACGATGGGGTAGCGGCGGTCGCGGCCAAAGCCCCGCGGCGTCACCCGCACGCCAATGGGCGCCTGGCGGCGCTTATATTCACAGCGGTCGACCAGCTTCACTACTTTGTAAACGTCTTCAGCATCAAAGCCACCAGCAATGATCGCTTCAGCGCTCATATCGCCTTCAATGTAGCTTAATAGGATTGCATCGAGCACGTCGTAATCAGGCAGCGAGTCGCTATCCTGCTGATCTGGCGCCAGCTCCGCGCTGGGTGGCCGCTCAATGACACGCTCGGGTATCGCGGGTGATTGGGTATTGCGCCAGCGAGCCAGGCGATACACCCAGGTTTTATAGACATCTTTAATGGCATTAAACCCGCCCACCATATCGCCATACAGCGTGGCGTAGCCCACCGCCATTTCACTCTTGTTACCGGTGGTCAGTACCATCAAGCCTTTTTTATTGGAGATCGCCATTAGCAGTACACCGCGACAGCGGGACTGCAGATTCTCTTCGGTAGTATCTCGCTCAGTGCCCGCGAAGCTCTCCGCCAGTGTGCCCATAAAGGCTTCTACCATGGGCTCGATCGGCATTATTTCGTAATGCACACCGAGCATCTTGGCCTGCTCTGCAGCGTCCTGCTTGGAGATATCCGCGGTGTAGTGGTAAGGCATCATCACCGCCTGCACCCGTTAGGGCCCAGTGCGTCAACCGCAATGGCCAGCGAAAGCGCCGAATCGATACCGCCGGAAAGCCCCAGCACCACGCCCTCAAAACCGCTCTTGTTGACGTAATCGCGAAGCCCGGTAACCAACGCACAGTAAAGGCTCTCTTCCGGTTCTACTTCGGGGTCAATCTCTCCCGGCTGGGGTTCCCAAACAGTAGCGCTGGTCTGGAGGAGCTGAACCGGCATCAGGCCCGCCTGCCAGTAGGGCGCCAGCACTTGCAGTTCTCCGCTTGCGTTAACGCAACAGGATCCGCCATCAAACACCAGTTCATCCTGACCACCGATGGTGTTCACATACACAATAGGAAGCTGCGTATCCTGAGCGTGCTCCTCCAACAGGCGCAGCCGTTCCGCGGGCTTGTCCTGATGATAGGGAGAGGCGTGCAAGGAGACCAGCACCTCAGCCCCGCTTGCGCGGCGGCCTTAACCGGCGCGCCATCCCACAGGTCTTCGCAGATCACGATACCCAGCTTGGCGCCTTTATGCTCATAAACGAGTGTCTCTGTGCCGGGCGTAAAGTAGCGCTGCTCGTCAAACACTTGATAGTTAGGCAGCGCCTGCTTGGCGTACTCAGCTTCCCACTGGCCGTTGTAGAGCAGGCCCGCCAGGTTGTAGCAACGCCCTTCCCGCACGCCGGGATAGCCAATGATCACCAGCACATCGCTGGCGACCTTCGATGCCATTAGCGCACGGGCTTCGCGCAGACGGGTTTCCATTGAGGGGCGCAACAGCAGATCTTCAGGCGGGTAGCCCGACAAAAAAAGCTCAGGAAAGACAACAATATCCGCCCCATGCTCAATCCGGGCTTCGCGAACGGCTTCAATCGCACGTGCGGCGTTGCCGGGAATATCCCCGACCAGAGGATCGAGTTGGGCCATTACCAGCGTTAAGTCTTGCATGGGCGTCAAAATCTCTTGAGAATCTTTAAAATCGGATTACACCGTCATTGTCGTATTGTCCCGCAAGGGCCGCCAACTGGCAAAGGTCACGCGGCACTCAAACGCTTATATCCCTACTTCGGGAGACACAAAAGGATGAACCTCTTGATCATTCGGCTGATTATCTTCGCCGTTGTATTCTATGCCGGTTTAAAACTCTACGGCATCTACCGGCAACGTAAGCTTGAGCATGAAGCGCAGCATAGCAAAGTGAACCGTCACGAGGGTGGCAAAATGGTGCGCTGCCGCTGGTGTGAAGTACACGTTCCTGAAGACGAAGCACTGCGTGACCAGGAGCAGTGGTTCTGCTCCAGCGCCCATCGCGACCGCTTTCTGCAGGAGCAGCAGAACAAGGATGGCACACCTTAAACTTGTACTGGTTTTAAGCGTGTATTAGCCGCTCTGGCGTAAGTTGGTATGGCGCGGGGTCAATCAGAGGCTCGCGCCCCAACAGTTGATCCACCAGCAAATGGGTCGAGGCAGGCGCCAACACCAAGCCGTTGCGATAGTGCCCGGCATTGACGAATACATTAGGCCGTTCAGGCAGCGCGCCGATAAAGGGGGAGGCCCGTTGGGGATCCAGGCCGCAGGCCGGCCCATTGGTGCGCTACCGGGCACGTTGCCAATGCGGGCAGGATGGCTTCAGCACTCTGTTTTAGTGACGCCAATGCCGCCTCATCGGTGCGCTTGTCAAAACCCACCTCTTCCAGCGTAGAACCCACCAATAGCAGGCCATCTGCACGCGGAATAATATAACGCCCATCTTTCAATACCACGCGCTGCACCAACCCTTTGGGTGCTTGGTAAGCGATCATCTGCCCTTTACGGGCCTTACCGGCAACTGCACATTCAACAGCGACAAGAGCTGTGCCGCCCAGGCACCGCCGCAAACAATAATGCGTTCAGCCGTCAACGGCCCTTGAGAGGTCTCTACGCCTTTTACTTGTCCACTCTGTTGAATAAAACCACTGACCTCGCACTGCTCTTTCAGCGTGACCTGGGGCATCGCCGCTAACCGCGCCTTAAGCGCCTTGGCTAAGCGCGGATTGCGCACGCTACCCAGTGTCGGCATCCACAGTGCGCTATCGTCCGCCATGGCCACACCAGGCTCTTTAGCATGGACAAAGTCTGCCCCCACCCGCTCCAGGGGTTTACCCAACTGGCGCGCCCATTGCAGCGCTTTGTCGGCATCGTCCACATTTAGGTAGAGCAGCCCCTTTTGGCGATATTCGGGGTCGATACCGGTCTCTTCTAGCAAGCGCAGAGCCAAAGAGGGGTAAACGCCTTCCGACCAGCGGGAGAGTTGCGACACTGCGGTGTCGTAGCGCCAGGGATAGAGCGGCGAAACGATACCGCCCCCGCCCAGGAAGCCTCTTTACCACACTCACCACGATCGACCAGCGTGACCTGCTGGCCAGCATCGGCCAGTTGCAGCGCGGTCATCATACCGATCACGCCGCCGCCAATAATTAAGAAATCTCTCACAACATTGTCCGTTTTGGCTTACATAAAAAAAGCGTAGCGTCGCTTAGGATGTCTTCTTAACGACGATGTGCTCGCCGCCAGAGTTTATAAGCCAAGTGAGCATAGCGCGGGCAATAACGTGGTCAAGTGAGGAGAAGCGGATGGTCGGTTTCCACAACCAGGCACGCGCCACACCCGAAAGCGGATTTACGCTACTTGAGCTACTGGTCACGCTACTATTGGTGGGCATTATCGCTGTTTTGGGGCTGCCCAGCTTTCAAGCGCTTGGGGAGCGAACCGCGCAGAGCAGCGAAATAAACCGCTTACAAAGCGCTTTTGCGTTCGCGCGAAATACAGCGATTAGTCAACGCCAACAGATTACCCTTTGCCCTGCCGACAAGCGCCGCAAGGCCTGCGCCAACGACTGGAGTAGTGAGCTAATGATTGTGCGCGGGGATAAAACCAACAGTATCACCACAGACGATATTCTGCGCATCGTACCCGCGCAACAGAACACGCAGGTCACTTATAGCCGGGGCTGGTCACGCATCCGCTACAGCCCGTTAGGCTATACCAGCGGTTACAACGGCAGTTTTGCCGTTTGTCCAAACAGCGGTGCTCAAGGCTCCCAAGGTAAAAAGCTGGTACTCAGCCAATTGGGACGCTTGCGGATTGATGGAGCGCCTATCGATTGCTAGGCGCTCCATGCTAGCCAATGTTTACCCGGCAATACCGTCTAAATAGCGCTCTGCATCCAGCGCTGCCATGCAGCCACTGCCCGCCGAGGTAATCGCCTGCCGATAGATGTGATCCATCACATCGCCGCAGGCAAACACGCCAGGGACGCTGGTGGCGGTTGCATTGCCTTCAAGGCCGGAGTGCACTTTGATATAGCCGCCGTTCATGTCCAACTGGCCAGCAAAGATTCCCGTGTTGGGGCTATGACCAATGGCAATAAACAGCCCAGGCGCATGGATCTCTTTGCTGGAACCATCTTTAGTGGATTTAACCCGCACGCCCGTAACGCCGGAGTTATCGCCGAGCACTTCTTCGACTTCCTGGAACCACTCAAGGGCGATTTTGCCCGCTTCGACTTTCTCGAACAGTTTATCTTGGAGGATTTTTTCCGCCCGTAGCGTGTCACGGCGGTGTACCAGGGTCACCTTGGAGGCGATGTTAGAGAGATAGAGCGCCTCTTCCACGGCGGTATTACCGCCGCCCACCACAATGACTTCCTGATTGCGGTAGAAAAACCCGTCGCAGGTAGCGCAGGCCGACACCCCTTGGCCCATAAACTGCTGCTCCGTAGGCAGCCCCAGGTAACGCGCACTGGCGCCGGTGGCCACGATCAGCGCATCGCAGGTATAAATGCCGCTATCGCCTTTTAAGGTGAAGGGTTTTTCGCCTAAGCTAACCTCGTTGATGTGGTCAAACAGCACTTCGGTATTGAAACGCTCGGCGTGCTGCTTCATGCGCTCCATCAACTCCGGCCCCTGGACGCCTTGAGCGTCACCCGGCCAGTTATCCACATCGGTTGTGGTGGTCAGTTGGCCACCCGCCTGAATACCGGTAATCAGTAGCGGCTTCAGGTTGGCCCGTGCGGCGTACACCGCCGCCGTATATTCGCGGGGCCGGAACCAAGAATAATCAAACGCTCATGACGAGTTTCCATGACACCACCTTGTAAATATCTGACTGATAGCTTTATCGATAGCTGTGATTTGGCAAAGAGTCTGCCTGAAATGGCGCCAAGTACAAGCGATTGCAAGGTTTCGTCTACGCTATTAGGCGAAGAAACCTTGAAAGGCTCTCATCAAACACCCATGTGTTATTACTAAATTAACGCCATACTGGGGGTAACTCAGACTAAAGGAAGATCGTGACCGTCACGCTGAGACCAGCGCTCAGCAACCAGAGGAGAGAGACATGAGCAAGACACCCGATACGCTAAGCACCTTAGAGGTTGGCAGTAAAACGTATCACTACTACAGCCTGCCCCAAGCGGCCGAGACCCTGGGCAGCATTGACCGGCTTCCCAAGACGCTCAAAATTCTACTCGAAAACCAGCTGCGTTTCGCCGATGACGAAAGCGTAGATCAAGAAGATATGCAGGCCCTGGTCGACTGGCAGACCGAAGGCAAATCCAGCCGTGAAATCGGCTACCGCCCGGCGCGGGTACTCATGCAGGACTTTACTGGCGTGCCCGGCGTGGTAGATTTAGCCTCCATGCGCGCCGCGGTAGAAAAACTGGGCGAAGACCCTGCGAAGATCAATCCGCTCTCCCCGTCGACCTGGTCATTGACCACTCGGTAATGGTCGATAAGTTCGGCAACCCGGCAGCGTTCCAAGAGAACGTCGATATTGAAATGCAGCGTAACCGCGAGCGCTACGAGTTTCTGCGCTGGGGTCAGCAGGCGTTTGATAACTTTAGCGTGGTGCCCCCGGCACCGGCATTTGCCACCAGGTCAACCTGGAGTACCTGGGCAGAACGGTATGGACCAAGGACGAAGACGGTAAGACCTTTGCCTACCCGGATACCCTCGTCGGCACTGACTCCCACACCACCATGATCAACGGCCTGGGCGTACTGGGTTGGGGCGTAGGCGGCATCGAAGCTGAAGCAGCCATGCTCGGGCAGCCAGTGTCGATGCTGATTCCTGAAGTGATTGGCTTCAAGTTAACCGGCAAGCTACGCGAAGGCATTACCGCCACTGACCTGGTACTTACCGTTACCGAGATGCTGCGTAAAAAAGGCGTAGTGGGTAAATTCGTTGAGTTCTACGGCGACGGTTTGAAAGATCTCCCCCTGGCGGATCGCGCCACGATTGCCAATATGGCGCCTGAGTACGGCGCCACTTGTGGCTTCTTCCCGGTGGATGAAGAAACCCTCAACTATATGCGCCTGACCGGGCGTGAAGATGAGCAAGTTGCCCTGGTGGAAGCCTATAGCAAAGCCCAAGGACTGTGGCGTGAACCCAGTGATGAGCCGATCTTCACCGACGCTCTGGAACTGGACATGTCCGAAGTAGAGGCCAGCCTGGCCGGGCCTAAACGTCCGCAGGATCGCGTGGCGCTTAAAGACATGGCGGCGGCCTTTGACAAATTTATGCAGGAAGATGTCAACGCGGATGCCAGCGCCAAGGGGAAACTCTCCTCTGAAGGCGGCCAAACCGCCGTGGGCGTGGCGCGCAGCTTTGAGCATGACACCAGCCAAGCCGTGAAGCTGGATGACCAGGACTTCAGCCTTGACCCCGGCGCGGTGGTGATTGCGGCGATTACCTCGTGTACCAACACCTCCAACCCTAGCGTCATGATGGCCGCCGGGCTGCTGGCCCGTAAAGCGCGTGAAAAGGGCTTGACCACGAAGCCCTGGGTGAAAACCTCACTCGCACCGGGTTCCAAGGTAGTCACCGATTATCTGGAAGCCGCGGAATTAAACGATGACCTGGACGCACTGGGCTTCAACCTGGTCGGCTATGGCTGCACCACCTGTATCGGTAACTCCGGCCCACTGCCTGATGAGATCGAAAAAGCGATCAACAGCGGCGACCTTGCCGTGGCTTCAGTGCTCTCCGGTAACCGTAACTTTGAAGGTCGCGTCCATCCGTTGGTCAAAACCAACTGGCTCGCCTCGCCGCCCCTGGTAGTGGCTTACGCCCTGGCCGGTAACGTCCAGCTTGATCTTACCCAGGAGCCGCTTGGCAAAGACAGCAACGGCGAACCGGTCTATTTAAAGATATCTGGCCCAGCCAGGCCGAGATTGCCAGCGCCGTTGAGCAGGTCAACACCGCGATGTTCCGTAAAGAGTACGGCGCAGTGTTTGAGGGTGATGATGTCTGGAAAGCCATCGACGTGTCAGAAAGCAAGGTCTATCAGTGGCCTGAATCCACCTATATTCAGCACCCGCCCTTCTTTGAAGGCATGGGCCGCGAGCCGGATGAGATTGAAGATGTGCACAGTGCCCGGGTACTCGCCATGCTTGGCGATTCGGTGACCACCGACCATATCTCCCCCTGCCGGTGCTATCAAGCCGGACAGCCCTGCCGGGCGCTATCTGCAAGAGCACGGCGTCAAGCCAGTCGACTTCAACTCCTACGGCTCACGCCGGGGTAACCATGAAGTCATGATGCGCGGCACCTTCGCCAACGTGCGGATCAAAAATGAGATGCTCGATGGCGTGGTCGGCGGTGAGACACGCCACGTACCCAGCGGCGAGCAGATGGCCATTTACGATGCGGCCATGAAGTACAAAGAGGAGGGCAAACCGCTGGTCGTGATCGCCGGTAAAGAGTACGGCACCGGCTCTTCACGGGACTGGGCGGCCAAAGGCACCCGTTTGCTGGGTGTTCGCGCAGTCATCGCCGAATCCTTTGAGCGTATTCACCGCTCTAACCTGATCGGCATGGGCGTTGTACCGCTGCAGTTTGCCGAAGGGGAAAGCCGTCAAACGTTGGGGTTAACCGGCGATGAAGAGATTTCGATTGCCGGATTAAGCGACCTGACGCCAGGTGGCACGGTCAAAATCGTGATCAAAAATGCCGATGGGGAGCGTAGCGTTGATGCCAAGTGCCGAATTGATACGGTAAACGAGCTGGCTTACTACCGTCACGGTGGTATCCTTCACTACGTGCTGCGCAAGATGATCGGCGCAGCCTAAAGGGTAAAACCTACCAATAGCATGCCCCCACCTCGGTGGGGGCTTTTTTTAGCACAACGCTTAAAAAGCGCGGCGACGATAGGTGCGGTAATCCGGCGACCAGGATGCTTTTTCGATCAGCTCCCTCAGCGTTGTGCCACTGGTTTTTAACGCCACGCCGTTCTGCTGTGCCTGGGCTGCCACTTCAAAGGCAATCGACTTGCTGATATCGCGAATACGCGACAGCGGCGGTAGCAAAGCACCCTTGCCCTCTTTAACCAGCGGCGCTTCACGGGCCAGCGCCCGCGAGGCACTCATCAGCATCTCGTCGGTAACGCGGCTGGCACTAGCGGCAATCACGCCCAAGCCAATACCTGGGAAGATATAAGCATTGTTGCACTGGGCAATCGGGTAAGTGCGGCCGTTATAAACTACCGGCGCAAAGGGGCTACCTGTGGCGACCAAGGCTTGGCCATCAGTCCAGCGAATAACATCCTCTGGCACCGCTTCTGCCTGGGAAGTCGGGTTAGACAGCGGCATGATGACCGGGTGCTCACAGCCCGCGTGCATGGTGCGCACCACCTGCTCGGTGAAGATACCGCGCTGACCACAGACGCCGATCATTACCGTGGGTTTAATTTGCGCGATCGTCTCTTCCAGGCCCTGGCCATTCCATCCGGCGACCAGCGAAGGGTCGTGGGCTAACCGGCGCTGGAAGTCACGCTGCCACGCTTGATCGCTGGTCATCAAGCCGTCGCGATCGACAATGTAAATGCGTGACCGCGCCTCGCTTTCGGTCAAGCCTTCGGCTTCCATCGCTACGACCACCTGCTCGGCGATTCCACACCCCGCCGAGCCACCACCCACAAACACCACCCGCTGCTGGGCAATGGTCTCTTCACGGGCCTGGCAAGCCGCCATGAGCGTACCCACTACCACCGAAGCAGTCCCCTGCACATCGTCGTTGAAGCAGCACAGTTCGTTGCGATAGCGCTCTAGCAGCGGTACCGCATTGGCCTGGGCAAAATCCTCAAACTGCAACAGCACGTTAGGCCAGCGACGCTTCACAGCAGCAATAAATTCCGCCATGAACGCATCGTACTCTTCCTGCCCTACCCGCTCGTGGCGCCAGCCCATGTACATGGGGTCATCCAGCAGCGCTTTGTTATTAGTGCCCACATCAATCATGATCGGCAGCGTGTAAGCGGGCTAATGCCGCCACAGGCGGTATATAGCGCCAGCTTACCGATTGGGATACCCATGCCCCCAATCCCCTGGTCACCCAAACCTAAAATGCGCTCGCCATCCGTCACCACGATGACTTTAACGTTATCTTTGGTGGCGCTGCGCAGAATGTCATCCATATGTTCGCGGTCAGGATAGCTAATAAACAGACCGCGGTGATTACGGTAAATATTGGAGAACTCCTGACACGCCTGCCCCACCGTGGGGGTGTAATAATCGGCAGCATCTCTTCAAGATGCTGGGAGACCAAGCGGAAGTAGAGCGTTTCATTGTCGTCTTGAATAGCGCGCAGATGAATATGCTTTTCAAGATCACTATGGCACTGCTGGTACTGGCGATAGGCCCGCTCAAGCTGATCCTCAATGGTTTCCACCTTTTGCGGTAGCAGACCAATCAGGTTGAACGCCAAGCGTTCCTCCTGAGTAAACGCGCTGCCTTTGTTCAATAGCGGCATTTCGAGCAAAGAAGGACCGGCGTAAGGAAGGTATAGGGGCGTCTACTCTGAGTAGTCATAAGCACTCTCTTTTTATGTCAATCACTGCTGCAATGCAGCAACATCGGGCGTTCGCGGCGTTTGAGCGTAATGTAACATGCTCCTGCGACAAAGGTGGAAGAGAGCGACCATGTAGATAAAAAAACGCCTCGATTTAGGACGACTAAACCGAGGCGTAATGACGCTATTCGCTATTCCGCAAACAACGCTATTAATAATGTCTTAACTCGTTTTAGCGGTGGGTTTGCGCCCCTCTACGCCAGCAAAGAAGAATGGCCGTAACTTAACGCCAACCATGTTGCCCGCAAACGCCGCTACCAGCCACACCCAACCGTGAAGGCTGCCAGAGGCAATGCCGCTAAAGTAAGCGCCAATATTGCAGCCAAACGCCAACCGCGCGCCATAACCCAGCAAGATACCGCCAATGACCGCGGCCAAGATAGATTTCAACGGGATTTTGAAGTTAGGTGCAAAGCGCCCCGCCAAGCTGGCGGCAGCCAGCGCGCCCAGCATAATGCCCACGTTCATGACCGTCGTGATATCACTCCATACGCTGGCTTCCAACGCTGCCGCATTGCCCGGCGCCTGCCAATACCCCCACTGGCTGACATCGCCGCCCACCAGCTCAAAACCTTTAGCCCCCACAGCGCAAACGCTGAGGTAATCCCCACGGGCGACCTGCCAGTGCCAAAGTGGCAAAGTTGAGCAGCGCCAGCGCTACCGCGCCCGCCACTAACGGCCAAGGCCCAGTCAACCAGCGCTCATAGCCATGCTTATCGACCATAGGCGCCTGCTCTAACTGACCATGGCGACGCTTCTCCATCACCCAGGTAAACGCCGCAATAGCAGCAAACAGCACCAGGCTAATGGCGATCCCGCCACTGACCCCGGCGACGTTAACCAGCGATACCGGCTGAAAGGCAGGCAAGCTCTGCCACCAGGCAAAATGCGCGGAGCCAATCACCGAGCCGACAATAAAGAACACCAACGTAATCAACATACGAGCGTTACCGCCACCTGCGGTAAACAGCGTGCCCGAGGCACAGCCGCCGCCCAACTGCATGCCCACCCCAAACAGGAAAGCCCCTACCAGCACGGAGATACCAATCGGCGCCACAAAGCCCGACACCTCGTTACCAAACAGTGTGCCCGCCCCCAAGGCAGGGAAAAACAGCACCACGGCAATCGCCAGCATCACCATTTGGGCACGCAGGCCACGCCCGCGCCGCTCAGTAATAAATACCCGCCACGCTGAGGTAAAACCAAACGCCGCGTGATACAGCACCATGCCAAACAGCCCACCGACAATCATCAGCAGACCAATATTGGCGTCAAAGACAACCCCAATAAGCAGCGCGCCT
The DNA here is from genome assembly GCA_004295565.1 of Vreelandella olivaria. Classification (GTDB taxonomy): domain Bacteria; phylum Pseudomonadota; class Gammaproteobacteria; order Pseudomonadales; family Halomonadaceae; genus Vreelandella; species Vreelandella olivaria. The sequence goes on from AP019416.1 coordinate 3,889,650, forward strand.
AACACAATCGCCGCCGTGGCAATCAGCGGCACACGATAGCTCTGCGGCGCAGCAACCGTCGTTGTAGACATATATTCACCTTTAGCAGCACCAAAAGCGCCTGTTAACAAACAGGCGCTTTTGGAAGACATGGACAATAGTTATAAGCCTAACGATAGCTGTAGAGCGCGGGAAATTCTTTATTGAATCGTGCTTATAGCCTTATGGAATATCAACTAAACCTCACAGACACCTACTCTTGGAGTGAATCTGCTTTTGAGCCGTTGGTGCATGCGTCCACATACTTACAGAGTATCTGGACGATATAGCCCGCTTGGATTGAATAAAGCGCATATCCTCACTTTGCCAGGGTTATGGCAACCCTCAATGCAAAGCGGTAGGCACGACAGCTCATGAGCGGGCTTGGTATTGGTGGCTGCATGCATGAGGCTACGTATGGATTGTCTTTGTGTCTGCCTCGCCCTGGTTAAGTATTTTTGTAGCTTGGCCCGCCCCAGATAATTGATCATCGGTAATGCCAGCAGGCTCGAAGGGGCAGTGGGTAAGGCACCAATAGCGAGGAGTAGCATAGAGGGGATGAACCACTTCTTCTGGTCAGATTTATAGGCATAAGATATCAACGCTAGTCCAGAGAGAACGAAGATCACACAGGCCAGGATATAGGGATAGAGAAACTCGGCATTATTGTGAGTGGTATATAGCAACCCACCGCCGGCGACCAAAACCACATAAAGAAGCACACAGGCGACGCCGATATCCGGACTGACCTCCTGCTGGTGAATGTCCCGCTCCTTCAGAAAGTCAAACAAAGGGGTTTGGAGCGCCCCGCATGCTTCGTGTGGACGATTCCTTCCTTCGCGCTCATCCCAAACAGCTGCTTGTTGCTGGCATTGCGAATTTCTCCAATGCCGGCTTTGCTGGGGTCATCGGTCTTTCGCCCACTCTTTGTTCTGAGTATTAGCTTTACAGAGTCGTCATGGCACGCTAACCGTTCATACAGTGATTGAATAAACTCAAGGTCAAAAGACTTTTTAAAACTTAATGGAAACACGCAAACGCCCCTTAAAATGGTGCCGAGCACCCAACTGTCGGTTGAATAGATAGGTTTCAGTTATGTGGCTGATTTCAGACTTACCGTCAGCTCCGGCTGATTATGAAACAGCATTTTCAGTAAAGAAAAAGCCAAAAGTCCGACGGGCATATAAAGCATAAAGCCGAGTCCGCCGATGTAGAGAGACACGATAAGCTCTATAATAATATAGTGTACCATAAAATAATATGACTTTTCCGAACCACTCTTTTATAGTGTTGGTTAGACGACCCATACCTTCTATTCCGGTCAATAAATCGCTTTCACAAAGTGGGTATGTGGCCATATCAGTTTTCAAAAGTTCAGTAGTTCCCTGTGACTCATCGCAGGAACATGCGGTACATGCGGTACATGCGGGGCACTCGAAAGCCAAGTCTTTAAACACAGGCTTCTCTTCTTTACTACTCAATCTTTATTTAACTCTACTGTATATACAGCATTTAGATATTCCACTCTGGGAAAGTATCCTATCTACCTTGGCATTCCAGAGTAACCCATCATCAGCGCTGCCGATATTAGGCCTGGCCTCCTACTGTTTCATACGGTCGAGTCGGTTTGCTTTACCGAGATTATTGCAGCATCCTGGTTAGTCGCTTCTACGCTTCCGATGTACTGAAAGCCGCGCTTGCGAAGATAACCTCTACGCCAGTCATTCCCCTTCGCTCCAGCGAACAGGAACACGGCCAGCTGCATTGCCCACATGAAGTACACACCTCCCATATTGGCGTAGTAATAGAAAAAATCTTCCATACTGACGAATACCACCAATAGGCCGAGCAGAACAAACCCTATTCCCCACATCTTTTCACCATGGCCCAGATCCAACAGAATAAGAAAGCTGGCCAATTGATACCCTGTTTGACTGCCCTTGCACCATGGGCAGAGTGCTCATAAACATCGAATGTCTTCACTAATTTATGCTCGCTATCACATTGAATTTTCTGTTTATACATGAGGACCGAGCCCAACAGACCTCAGCCTTTCATACCCTGTCGACGGTAGGCTTCGGCAAACACTTTCTCAATGGGCAAATCAAGGTCTTGTTGGAGAATGTGCCTAAGCTCTTCAGAGAGCGTTATAAGCTCTTTACCGGGCTTGGCCCACTGCTCTTTGGGCAGCGGTTTCGACCACTCCACCATCTCAGCAGGCAATAACTTGAAGATGCGCGGTGTCAGCGTAGGCAATGGGTGTCAAATCAGTCATTAGTACATCGTTATAATGTGAAGGCAGAGCGGTTAAATAACATCAGTCCACCGCCCTACCATTGATGAGTAAAAGAAGCTCAACCGTAATAAAACGCCGAGAGCCGATCCTGCAGCTCCACTATCTTCTGATTGAACGTTTCATCATCCATATCCCGCCAAAAGCGGGGGGACGTCCTGTTTCTTTATCCCACTCCAGGGTGGTCGGGTCGAGCGGACGAAACTGTTCCCACTGGGGGGAGTCTGGCAAGGGCTGAGAAGTATCCATAAAGCGCTGTAGCATGTCCCAGGCAGCCAATTGATCCAGGCGACTGGTGACCCCAAACATGCCCCTTAGCGCGACATGGGTCTCAACGCTGTAGTGCACAAGGCTTAGGTTGTATTGTGCAATGCCCTGGGAAGTCGGAGAGCTTTGTATATAACAATCGAACTCATGGAAAGGAAGTTCATGCGCCACCTTCCAGGCGGTGCTTTTCTTGGCAGAATTAGCAAAGACTGTGACCATGCCCGTACGTCGATTTAGCTCCCACATAGGGCCAGGCTGGTAGCCAGAAGTGTAGTTTGGAAAAAATCGATAAAGTAGATTTGATCCTCCCCACATTAATAAACATAAGGGTAAAGCTATAGAAAAACCTTTACAGACCAAATAAAAAGCCTCCGAACTCTATATCAGAGTTGGAAAACGAAGCAAAAAAAATGATTATATTCCCAACAATGACAACAAATAAAAAAAGAAAAAAACTAACCATACCTAAACCACGAATAACTCCAATAAAAAAATTAATCTTCGTTTGACTCGTATATCGCAAACACTCTTCATCCCACCGTAGCGGATGTTCGGGGCGATCACTTGGTCGAGGCGAGTGATTGGGCATCTGCTCGAGCTCGCGCAATCGTTTAGGTGGCGTATCCACCAGCTCTCGAGCGGGAAATAAGGCTTCCGTTGGGTGGCGATAGGCAAGCCGCTGCCCCGAAGCCGCGGATAAGCGAAAGCGCTTGCCGTGGTGGCAAGGCTCAGAGCGCGGCCATAAAAACTTCTCAGAGGTATGGGCGGTGTCAGCGTAGGTAATGGGTGTCAAATCAGTCATTGAGCATCGTTATCATGTGAAGGCAGATCACCGTGTCAGCAGAGCAGCTTAATAATACTCGTCCGCCCCTGCCATTGATGAATAAAAGAAGCTTAACCGTAATAAAACGCCGAGAGGCGATCTTGCAGTTCCGTTATTTTCTGGTTAAAGGTTGTATCATCCATATCCCGCCAAAAACGGGGGGCGGCCTGTCTCTTTGTCCACTTCGACTGTTGTAGGATCCAGAGAGCGATACATTTCAAAAACGGGTATGTCAGGTAAAGGCTGTGATGTATCCATATAGTGCTGAACCATGTCCCAAGCAGCCAATTGATCCAGGCGGCTGGTAACCCCAAACATGCCCACTAGCGCAACATGGGCCTCAACGCTGTAATGCACTAGGCTTAGGTTGTATTGAGCAATGCCCTGGGAAGTCGGGGAGCTTTGTATATAACAATCGAACTCATGGAAGGGCAATACATGATCCACCTTCCAAGCGGTGCTTTTCCTAGCAGAATTGGCAAAGACTGTGACCATGCCCGTACTCCGATTTAGCTCCCACATAGGGCCTGGCTGGAAACCAGCGGCAAAATTAGGAAATATACGATAAATAAGAACCGCCCCCCACATAAACAAAGAAACAAGTATAAATACACTATTTGTCAATATGACAGACATTATTTCTTCCGCTAGACTAATATTGTGAGAAGGAAAAAAATACTTAGCAATAAAGACAAAAACAAAACGCATAAGCTTAAAACAAAACCCACCATACCAAGCCCACGACAAGCCCCTACAACAAAATTAGATTTAGTTTGACTCGTGTAGCGCAAGCACTCCTCATCCATCCTTATCGGATATTGCTGATAGCCTTTTGGGCGAGGTGAAAAACCCGGTTGACTTTCAATATTTCGTAACTGTGCAGGAGTAATTAACTCAAGCCCTTTCGCCACAGGAGGTATACTGATGGTAGGGTTTCTTGGCGCTAGCCGCTGTCCTGAGGCCGCAGATAAGCGAAAGCGCTTGCCGTGGTGACAAGGCTCTGAACGCGGCCATAAAAATTTCTCAGAAGTATGCGCGGTGTCAGCGTAGGTAATGGGTGTCAAATCAGTCATTCGCACTCTCGTTATCCTGATGGGTCGTTTCATCGGCCCAATAGGGTTGCTCTGTACGGGTAAAGTCTGGGATTAATGGATTCCCGCTGGCCGTTTGGGTCGGCTTAGGCGCTGGTAACATTCGCGGTAGCTCGACGCTATTTTGATTTTCGTTTTGGAGCTGCCACTGCACACGTACTTTTAGTTTATGCTGGGTACGTCGCTCACGACTCCGCCACGACCCCGGCTGGGTAGTGGTTGCAGGGGTATAGAGATAGTACTCCCGGCCATCTGTAGTGCTACGTTCAAATAACGGCTGCACCCTATCGCCCAGTTCTTTACCGTCCTCTACCCACTGAGAGTAACCATCCTTACGGAATTCATGCTTGTATTCGGTTGTTTGCTCAAACCTGAAATGGGCGATCTGCTCCCAACCAGGCGCCAAACCGGGCAGATTACTGTTGACCACCACCCGCGTGTTGGCGACTGGGCCAGAAAAACGACTGACGGCCTGCTCGGCAATCAGGTTTTCAGCGTGAGTAGGGGAAGGTGACTGGCTAAGGATGCCAATGGCAGGCCGCTGCTCGCCATCAGTTGCGACCATCTCGGCGGTCATTGCTCCAATAGGCTCGACGCGGATACGAATATTGGCAAAAGACTGACTAAACGCTCAAACGCATCCGCCGGGTCATTGCGCCAATCATAGCGGCCATTAGTGCCAAAAGGCCCCAGCCGCAGCCACTCTTCAATATCGTTATCCGTTAACTTGATTGCAATCAGAGCGGCGGCCAGAGACAAACCTAATGCAATCCAGCCCACCGGCCCTAGCCCTAACCACAATGGACTGGTTTTAAATAGCGCGCTGCCGGCGACAACCAAGCTACTAACAGATGCCACGCTTAAAGCAATACCGGCTCCTAGGTTCCCATGCTGAAAACGATTCCAAGCATCCCAAGCAAGCAGTGCCGAACTAACGGCACCAGCAAACACACCTGCAAAATTTACAATTGTCATTGTTCCTTTTAACTGCCCTCCAAGTATAGCCAGCAAGCTAGTCTGAGAGCGTGAAATTGCATTACCAAAAGGAATATGGCGACTAATCACACGGGCACGCATTTTTGTAGACGCTGATTTCGCTCTCCATAGTATTCGGCAGCTTTAGCTGTAGCTATTATCACATCGAACATAGCAGCGTTACGCCCATATTCGCTTCTTTTAGTTGTAGATGAGCGCAGATTTATCACTTCCTGCCTCAAATTAAACAACTCAAACGCCGCAATTAAATAGGGCAATCGCAAACTTTCAGTTGCTTTGGAGAAGTTCAGTTGATGCCGTGCTCGTCGCGATAACTGTACTGCTTTAGAGTCTGTTTCTGCCACCAGCACGGTGAGGTGTTGCTGCCCGGCAGCCTCTGCCGCGGTGGCCAAACGCCGCGCCTGGCTTGGGGTCAGTGTTTTACCCGACGCATCACGCACAGCGCTTTCAAAACTTTGCCGCGCCTGTGCTTGCGCCCCTGCTGGGTAGCAGCACGTTCCTGAGCGGTCAAACCGTTACGTAGCTGACCCGCATTGTCTTTCACACCGAGAATCACAATATCTTCACGTATAACGCCGCGGGTAGCTGTCAATTGGCCATACAGCTCTGGAAAACCGACGCGCGCTAATCGTGCAACAGGCAGCATCATGGCCTGTTGAGCGCTTTGGTCGAACAGCACTTCCACTTGCTCAGCCAACCGCCCGAACAGTAAATCGACTACTCCGCCCCAGCGTTTTAGCTCAGTGCTTAACAAGGTTTCTCCGCCATCACTGGCTAACGCTGCCAGCCATGCGGTTTCCAACAGCTGTACATCATCGTCTTCTGTGGGCGGGTCAAGCAGGTGCTGTTCTGATATCGCCTTCAGCCTGATTAGGCCGTCGCCTCGGTTTTCATCCTCTTCCGGCTCTTCTGGTAACGATAGCGGTGCGTTTAAGGGGGTGCTTTCATCGCTAGGGAACAGCATGGCATGCAGCGCGTAATTGCTATTGTCACTTAGAATATTAACCAATAGCTGCTGCGCACGTGATAGTGCGGTGGGCGTTGAGTCATTCAGCGAATCAGCCCGCTCTGCGCTTTCACGCAAGCCTTCCAGCAAGTCAAGGGTAAGCGAATATGCCCCAATGTAATCGTGCCCCTCAAGGCTTAAAAGATCGGCAAGTACCGCTGTGGCGGGGCGGCTAAGTAGCAGCGAAGAAAGCCGATGCTGGTAAGCATCAAACTGGTAGCGTGCCAGCGCTCTGTGGGAGCCACGTAAAATGCGATGCAGCTCCCCGTATCACTTAAGTCGGCTTTATCCGCAAATCGGTTGAGGGGTTGGTTTCTCCTGAACTGTTCTGCTGTTTCAGAATCGTTTGATTGACCAACGCAGCACATTCATAAAGCTCGTCTTCTGCCGCTAACGACGGAATTTGCTGTAGATACCCTAAGCTGGATTGGGTTCCGCGCATGGCATGGCGCAATTCAAACAGCGTGTCTTGAATCATTAATCCAGGAATATTGCGCTCTGCTATGTCGCTGAAGCAGCTGGAGGCACTCCCCAGCGACTCCTGCCAGATACTGTCAGCTCCTTCATCGTCGCTTTCTTGTTGCAAACGCGCGCTAAGAGCTGCCAACCGTGCGGACGCCTGCAGATAGAGCGGAGATGAAGATTGGCCTTGATCACGCGCCATTTCAGCATCAGCCGATGCGCGTGCCTGTTCTCCCCCCGCGTCAAATACCTGCAGCTCTTGAGCCGCTTGATCGCGTAACTGTTGCAGAAAACTGCCTTCAAGGTCACTGGCCAACTGGCTCGGAAAAGCAATATTTTCTTCTAAGAAAGGTAAACGCAAACGCTGTTCGCTGTTTCCTTCAAGCAGGTAGAGCATACCCAAAGAGGGAAATTGTTGCCACTCGATAAATTAATTGACTGGCACCGCGTTAAGCGCGCCTGTTGATCTGTTTCTAAGTAATTTAAACGGGCGGCAGACAACTGTACTTCAGAAAAGGCAACGCGCAGTTGACCATCAATGGCCCGCTCTTCCTGGCGGTAAGGAAGCCAGACTTCCTCTAGCGGAACACCAACAGCAGGCCGACGATCCTGTTGATATTGTCCCTGCTCATTGCGATGCTCCGCCACATGGATATCACGAAATTCTAATTTGCTCTCCTCATCATTGGCGCTGACCTCCAGTTCACGCCATAACGTCTCTCCAAAGTAAATATAGAGATAGCCAGAGCGTAGAGGTAAAGCATGCCGCGTATCGCCAGTCACCTCTTGAAACAATGCCATAGGCATTACTGGTTGGATAATATTGTCTTGATAACGGGGCTTGCGCTCGTTTTTATAAAGCCACTTCAATAGGGGCAGCTTGATTGGCTCGCCTGCTTCAGTGGCAATATGGAGCTGTGCATCCACACGCTGTAAACCTTGCCAACACCATTTGTGCAGGACACTCGTTGGGTCAGAAAGCTCTTCTGTTTCTGCCTCGCCAAAATCATCTAGGCGTTCGCCGCTATGCTGATTGACGATAACGATCTCATGCCCTTCCGGATGATCTTTACCCATTACCTGAATAAATAGCTTTTCACCCTCACAGGCCGGGTTACCCAATACACCACTCATACGGTGAAACTCCTGGTCTTTGACTGGGAATTATTCTCTGCACGCCGCTCGATTTCCTGCAGCCGATTAACCGCTGGCAACTCACTTACGCCTGCTAGCCATTCGCCGGGCGTTAAGGTTAGGAAAATCTCTAGCACTTTTTGCAAATGTTCGGGGGAGGCTCAAGCCGCATAGCGGCCAACACTCGTTGGGCAAAGTAGGTAATATTTTCTTCTGAAGACTCCCTGGCTCTCTTTTGCTTAGTCCACTTACGCCAGACGGCCTGAACTAATACAAAGTTTTCCATCGCCTTTTCCTGTGATGGTGAAAGCTTGTAAGGCTCCTCATCCTTATACTGCTCTTCTGTTCGCTGCTGGTGTGGCTGTCCCACACAGCTGTACCACCGCTTTCCATGCTCTGCTATCTGAACCCAAGTGCCACCGTACCAAACAACCCTTTCCAGCGGGCCGAGCCATCTATCAATCGCCGGATCCGCGCTAAAAAACACACTCGCAATACAAGGGTCATAAAAGCGAAATAACGCTTTTCGAGATCCATAGAAGTGAATTTCGAGACGTTGACGAAGATGTTTAAGTACGGCTTGCTCTGTTTCCTCGCTCATTATCAAAACGCCTTGGCTAAGTGATCATGCATAAATTATCGCGTATAAAGAACAAAGATCCATCAGAGTAAAACACGGAACCATGTCTCGGCGCTTACGTTTTGTTTCTTTAACACCTGACCAGCAACGTATCTTAAATGAAGCCTACCAGTACGGCGAAAGAGAGCGCTACGTCGTCGGGCTCACGCCATTCTGCTCAACCACAAGGGCCATACAATTAACCAGATTCGCGATATTATCGGGGTCAGGCGCGATACCGTATCGACTTGGTTATCTCAATGGGAAGCAGAGGGTATTGAAGGGCTTCAAGACAAGCCTCGCGAAGGACGCCCCACCTTCTCAGCGAGAGTGATCTTGCTGTATTAGAGCAACTGGTTGAAAAATACCCCCATCAATTGCCTGTCCTCCATGCCAAGTTTCAGGAGCAGACAGGCAACGTCGTCAGCCAGGACACGTTGCGGCGCGCGTTAAAAAAAGGCTATAGCTGTAAGCGGATACGCCGCTCATTGAGGGCACAGCGTGACGAGGCAGATTTCCGCCATACGCAAGAGATGATCAATGTATTGAAGGAGTGGGAAGATGAGGGTGAGTGCGATCTCTATTTCTTTGATGAAGCCGGTTTCTCGCAATCATCGTCACTTCCTTATGCATGGAGCCCGATAGGCAAGCCCTGGGAAGTCACGGCCTACCCACACAGCAAACGGTTGAATGTACTGGGCTTTCTCACCAGAAAAGATGAGTTTTTTCACCACATGACCACCGAGTCAGTGACCACTGAGATCGTTATAGAAGCCTTTGATCAGTTTGCAGCACATAAAGACCCTGACGCATTCGCCGTCGTGATACTGGATAATGCCAGAATGCACCGTTCCAAGGCATTCCAGCGCAAACTTATTGATTGGATGGCACATCGCATTCATCTGGTCTATTTGTCGCCGTATTCGCCGGAGCTGAACCTGATCGAAATCCTTTGGCGCGAAATCAAATACCGGTGGTTACCGTTAACAGCCTACAGTTCGTTCGATAAGCTTTGTGAAGCGGTCAAAAGAGTGTGCAATGGTTACGGCACTAATTACTCTATAACTTATGCATAGCCACTTAACAGCGGCATCCTGCTGTTGCGAATAGGCATGCCAAAGCGCACTTCCTCGCTCAATACGAACAACCAGAGGGCTGTATTCATCCAGGGATGCGTATTTAGTTTCTTGGAATAAATACGTCAGTTGTGGCGATGGCTCTAACTGGTAGATGCGTTCTAACGTTTCTGGGTAACGATCTACCACCAGCCAGCAAGGCAATGCGTGGTTAGGTTCAACGCCCTCTATACGTGAAGCAGGCAGCAGCTCACTCATGCTGCCGTTCCTCCTTCGTCACATGGGCAATCTTTACCTAGCGGGCACGGCCCACCATTCGACGGTTTCTGGCAAAGCTCTACTAATGGTTGATGCTCGACCATTGCCTGCTCTAAGCGATGCCCCACAATAGGCCCCATAGTGACATCTTCATGCACCTCCGCCGTCGCACGCCCTGGTAGTAAAGGGCTTTCCACCGCTTGCCCACTCGAGCCGGGGCTGCCACCAGAGTTAATCTTGACCTGCGGGCCGACGATGGTGACGCCGCTGGGGTCGATTTTCAGAAAGCTGCCACCTGCTTTTAGGGTAATTTCCGCACCGGCTTCAATCACTACCTTCATGCCCGCTTTGTGATGCACTTCCTGCCCGGCTTCCAGCAGGTGTGCTCTGCCAATCTTTTCATGGCGGGTGCCGTCGATCATCAGGTGGTCGTCGCCATCTACCTGGGTGTGACGGTTGTTATGCACCGTGTGGTGATCGTCGTTATCGATCTCGCTGATGCGGTCGTTGTGCACCTTGAGGTGACTGTCGTGCTGGATCTCTTCGGTGCGGTCGTTGAGGGTTAACAGTTCCAGGTCTTTCTGGGCGTGGAGCCAGATTTGCTCTTCGCCTGCTTCATCTTCAAAGCGCAGCTCGTTAAAGCCTTCGGCCTTGTGGCTCTGGGTACGGATCACGGTGCGGGTTTTGTGTTCCGGCAGCGGGTAAGGCGCCGTATTCACCGCGTGGTAGGTGCGCCCGGTGACCAGCGGCTGGTCCGGGTCGCCCTCTAAAAACGAGACGATGACTTCGTGGCCAATACGGGGAATGGCGATACTGCCGTAGCCGCCACCTGCCCAGTCCTGGGCAACGCGCACCCAGCAGCTGGCTGTTTCGTTGGGTTCGGCATAGCGATCCCAGGGGAACTGTACCTTGACCCGGCCGTGTTCGTCGCAGTGGATCTCTTCGCCTTCGGGGCCGACGACAAAAGCGACTTGGGGCCCATCGACGCGGGGTTTGGGGTTGGCGGTGGCGCGCCAGGCCGTATCGCCGGGAATAAGGGTGACCTGGTTGTAATAACGCGTCATGCCGCTCGCATCACTGTGCGTCATTCCGTCTTCTTCCAGCGCCTGGGGCTGCTCGCCGTGGTGATGCACTTCAATGGCTTGCCAGTCGCGATTCAGGCTATCGCTGTCATGATCCATCAACGTAAAGCGCAGGCCGGGGGCCAGTTCGGGGAGATCGCTTTCGGCGCTGGCAGTAATCGCCTCGCGGCGTAGCTGCTCCAGGCGAATACGGGTAAACGGTTGGCCGGAGGCGTCCTGCTTATAGCGGCCAGGGTAGTCGTAGTGTTCGTAGTCCGCGTTTTGACCTTGGGCTTCTACGTCGCGCCCCAGGTGGTCATGTAACTGCGCATAAGCGGGGTTTTTAAAGCTGTACTCTTTCAGCGTGGCGGACGCGGTCGCCACACGGGCAGTATGACTGAGTTTGCGCACATGGCGGCTGGGGCGGTGCCGCCTGCACGGCTGTGGTAAGTGCGTTCGCCGAGGTTGGTCAGTACCTGCGGGTCATCGGCGAAGATCAGCCGATGGCTACCCTCTGCAAATTCATGGAAGTAAAACAGGCCCTCTTCGGCGGCCAGACGCTCGATAAAGGTGAGGTCGGTTTCACGGTACTGGACGCAGTACTCACGCTCGGCTAGGTCGCGGTTTACCGCAAACCCCACATCGGTAATCCCCCGCTCATCGTAGTCGATACGACACCATTAGCCCTGCCGTTTATAGGCCTCGCTAAACACCACCTCAATGGACAAGGCCGGATTCTGCTCACGGATACGTCTGACTTCTTCAGAGAGTGGTACAAGCTCTTTACTGGGTTTGGCCCACTGTTCTTTGGGCAATGGTTTCGACCACTCCACCACCTCTGGAGGGAGTGACTTTTGCCGGAGTGCCTTAGTAGCCATGTTTCAAACTCGGCCAGATAACCCGGTAACGTCCAGAAAGTGAGCAGGTGGTAGAGATACCAACCCAGGGTGTACAACCAGCCTACCTCCCCATCGCGACGACGGCGATGAAGACGGCGGTGGGCATTACGGATAGTATGTGCCCCTTAGGGAGGGTCACCTTCTTCCCGAATGGCTAGGGGGCTCTGGATCTCATCCAGGGAGTTGACTTCATATAGCTCCGCAAAGCTTCCCACTCGGAAATGGCTAACGGCAAGGCTGGGGTCATAAACTCGGTTTTCACCCATTTATCAGTGCCCGGCAACACATAGCCGATCCCCATGCCATACTGTTGTTGCACACCGTACTGGGTAGCGCCACGGGTCTCGAAAACCCACACACGCAGTGATTCCCAGGGAACAAACACCGGCGCCTCATAACCACCTCCGCTCTTCTTCTCAGGTACAAAGCACACTTCGCGGCGTTGGCGATGGAAACGCGTTGGGATAACTTTTTGCGTTTCGAGTGCACAGAAAGTGCTCCCCAAAGCCCAAAAAGCAACGCAACAGCCGCCATGTAGAGGCCATTTACAATAAATCCATCAGTGAGAGCATTAAACAGTCTTTGCGACATAAACGGATAAAGCAATAGCGGCGCCACAACAGCGATCAGAAGAAACCCTTTAAACGCTCCCCCCAAAATTAGTTGATTGCCAAATACGCCAGGCCATCCCGCACCATAATCCAGCCAGGTATCGTTGAGCTCGCTGACCGCTCCTTCGTTTAGTGCGGGCTCACCTGTGGGAAGGGGATGAGGTGCCAGAAATACCATTTTCCCAGCAGGCAGGCGCTCCACATTGCCCGCACGCTGTGGTTTGGTTGGGTCAGGCCCCATAAGGCCTTTATGTCTTTTGGCCATAAGATCAGGCTTCTAGTCCCTGCCGCCGGTAAGCCTCAGCAAACACGTCTTCGATGAGCCGCTGTGGGTCGGCATTACGAATCCGCCTCACTTCTTCAGAGAGCCTTACCAACTCGTCACTAGGCTTGGCCCACTGTTCTTTGGGCAATGGTTTCGACCACTCCACCATCTCTGGAGGGAGTGACTTTTGCCGGAGCGCCTTAGTAGCCATGTTTCAAACTCGGCCAGATAACCCGGTAACGTCCAGAAAGTGAGCAGGTGGTAGAGATACCAACCCAGGGTGTACAACCAGCCTACCTCCCCATCGCGACGACGGCGATGAAGACGGCGGTGGGCATTACGGATAGTATGTGCCCCTTCCCAGGGAGGGTCACCTTCTTCCCGAATGGCTAGGGGCTCTGGATCTCATCCAGGGAGTTGACTTCATACTCCATATAGCTCCGCAAAGCTTCCCACTCGGAAATGGCTAACGGCAAGGCTGGGGTCATAAACTCGGTTTTCACCCATTTATCAGTGCCCGGCAACACATAGCCGATCCCCATGCCGTACTGTTGTTGCACACCATACTGCGTGGCGCCACGGGTCTCAAAAACCCATACACGCAATGATTCCCAGGGGACAAACACCGGCGCCTCGTAACCATCCCTGCTCTTCTTCTCAGGTACAAAGCATACTTCGCGGCGTTGGCGATGGAAACGCGTAGGGATCACTTTTTGCGCTTTGAGTGCACGGAAATCACACCCCAGAGACCAAAAACGAGCCCTATTGCCGCCATATAAAGACCATTTCTTGTAAAGCCATCGGAGAGAGCGTTAAACAACCTTGGCGACATAAACGGTGAAAGTATTAATGGCGCCACTACAGCCATGAAAAGAAAAGACCAAAATGACAAGGCTATGATGAGCTGATTGCCAAATATGCCAGGCCACCCTGCACCATAGTCCAGCCAGCTGTCGTTGATCTCGCTGACCGCTCCTTCGTTTAGTGCGGGCTCACCCGTGGGAAGAGGGTGAGGTGCCAGGAATACCATCTTTCCGCCTGGCAGGCTCTCCATATTACCCGCTTGCTGCAGTTTAGTTGGGTCAGGCCCCATAAGGCCTTTATGTTTCTTGGCCATTTTGGCTCCTGTTTACGGATTCATTACCATGGTGCGCGGATCTAGTATATACCAGCCATTTTGTTCGATCGGCGCGTTGACGCTATCGGTCGGCTGGTAGTGCGACCCTGGCCCTGTGCCAAGAGAGGGGTTTAGATAGACCACTTGAATATCATGATCATTGGCTTGATATTCTCCGGCGTCATCTAAACGTTCAATACGAACGGCAACCGCGAAGTGTTCAGGCGCAAAGCGCCGTGGAGGCATTAAGCCTCGAATAGCGATCCCCGTTGCACTCTGGGAGGTTAAAAGGCGCAGCGAAGCCCCAAAGTTGTCGCTGATTGGTGCCCATAGCTCACCAGGCTGCTCTGGGCCAGGGCCAGCAAGGCGATATCTTGGCTCCGGGCGTATTTGCCAAGCCTGAAAAGCGATTCTTACCGCAGGCCGCCCGCCCAGGGGCGTCTGAAACGCTTCTTTGGCTAGGCTCGGCAATATAATGCCCACCATATAGAGGTTATCCTGCTGGGCAAGGGTGGCATGCACTGCTTGATTGATGGAGGTTAGTTCGTCGGTATACACATCGAGTGAGGCATCACGGTTAGCGCTCCCCAAGGCGTTGTTTCTAACCAGCGGTCATGCCGGTCAAGATTGTAGCGGTTGTAAACCCAGGTGCCACCCAATTGGAGTAGAGAAAAGACCAAACCCAACAGGTTGACCCTACCGAGCACCTGGCCTAAATGCCTACCCGCCACCTCTAGAGTGACTCGACGCAATAGTACATCACGCCCCGTAATAACGGTGCGCTGTAGACCATAACCAAAGTTGCCAACTAAGCCAGCGCTGCCGCCTGCAGCGGTAAGGGCACCGTATTGAGCAGTGCGGTTGCCATTGCGCAGTGCCGACTGCCAATTACTAAAGTCACTCCCTAAACTATAAAGAGCAGCAACAAAGCCAGCTAAGTAGCCAAAACCACCAATAAGGATATGTAGGCGACCCATCTGAGCATAAACAGTTTTGGTAGCCTGAGCATTTTCTCCAATAGTCTGAGTTAGTGTGCGGGCATAGCTGGAAAGTGCATTATCGCCAATAGACTGGGCAGCCAACAAACCAGCGGCTGCTGTACCCGCCAGGGCCTGCCAAAACTTAGACTCCTCTCCCTCAGCCAAGGGGTCAGAGGTAGTCGAACGGTTTGAATCTTTACCGTCATCCACAAGTTGACAGTTTGGGCCATAAAATCAGCAACGACAGGGCATCCCCGCCTTTCGCAACTGGGGAGGCCGAACGATATCCTTGGCGTATACCACGAATCATACCGCCAGTCTGATTGAGCTGGGCGGCCGATATACCGGCGCCACTAGCAGCGATCGTTATCCCGGCACTCGCCTTGCCAACACTGGAAGCTTCACGATGGGCTGCCACTGACTCGGCCTCAGAAGGCAAGTCTTCTACCGGACTGATGGCACGGGCTAGCTGTTCCTCTAAAGGGTCTAGGCGCTGCTGTACTTGCCTTTTCTCCTGCTCTAGCTGACGGTAGCTCTCTGTTCCATGCTGTTGGCGATCACGCAGTTGAGATGTCTGGCTGTTCAAGCGGCCTAATTGAACCCTGAACGACAAAACGTGTTGTATCAGGCGGCGAAAGTTAGCGACTTCCTCCAGATCCGCCAACTTGAAGGTGACGCCTCCTTCCCGAGCCGCACTCATCAGGCGGTGCCCCAGGGTTTTGGGTAAGTCTCGGAAAATTTCCTCAAGGGGGGTAATTCACCGTTGCCTTCCAGCGCTAACGCTATCGACTCCATAGCACGGGCTATGCCACGACCAATAGCCGGTGTCAGATTTTCGCGGGCGAGTATCGCGGTCGAATGGACTTCATCTGGCAGTTCGATGATGTCGGGTAGCTTGCCCTGCTCCAACACGTGCAACCGCTCAGCCCACTCATCAAGGTTCTCTAGAAGTTTAACTGACCGTGTCCCAACGCCATAGCTTGCGGATACCAAACTGCCTAACTCAAGAGCCATGGCAGCTTGATCCTGAAGTGTCAGCGTATGGAAGAGTGGACGGTCAAACTCTGGATGCTGTTCCAGCCAATCGCCAATGGCGTCAATGGTCTCATCATTACGGCAGATATCACGCGTGCAGGCGTACTCAGTCTCGAAAGCAAGCGCTAATTGCTGTTCGTCCTGCGGATCAAAATACCAGGCGGCCTTTTGAAAGCGGCTCTGGCTTAGCATATCGGCACGATCATGGCTTACAGCGTCAAGAAGGCTGCTCCATCGAGACAGCTTGGCCCCTTCAGTTTCTAGCGTTTGCTCAATTTGGCCCCGGTCAATCAGTTGATTGATACCGCGTTGGCCTAGGCTGCGCCCATTTAAAGTATGAAACGTTTCAAGATTCAGTCTAGTGATCAAATCTCGATGTTTGTCATAAAGTTCGTTGCCTAGGGAATCTCGCATAGCCAGAAAGGTTTGCACATATTCATTATCCGCATAGCGCTTGTCTCGCCAATGCTCCTCCGTGCCCGTAGGAATTGCCCCCTGATAATCTCTCTTGGCGAGGAGATGGTCATAAATTGTCTGACGCTGCGCCTCATTAGTATCTTCGAATAAGGCTACGGCTTCTTCGTCACCTCCTTGGGCACGCATTAGCAACCGATCTTCATTGACGGTGATTAACGAGTCGATATAGCTGCCTAGGACGTAATCCCGCTTGGTCTTTCCCTCCTTTTCCGTTTCCCATTCTTCATGCCAATCCACCACATTATCCTGAAACTGCGCCAAATCACGCATGACGCCAAGATCATCTCGTACAATCAGGCAAAGGCACTCGTCTCGATCTTCAACGTCATGCTGTGCCAGTAGCTTGCCCAAGCGGGTTTTGTGGTAGTAGTGGTCATTTTCCCAGTGGTAGGCTTCGCCTTCCTGTTCATACCCATCCTCTGGCGCTTCTAGCTCGGCGTCTTCCGCAAACTCAGCTACCCACTCTTCAGCCTGGGCGGTAGTAATTAGATGCTCGCCACCACCGGAAATAGGATTGGCACCTTCAAGATTGACCGCTTGCATAAAGGCATCGCGATCCTCTTCGCTTTCCTGTACCTGGGCGCGTTTGGCGTCTGTCCATTCGACTTCTGAAAAGCAGACGTAGAGCGTACGGTCGGTCTCGTAGTCGAGTTTTCCACCGGTGATCGTGTCACCCTGATCACGAAACTCGTACTCGGCGAGTTCATTCGTCTCCCCGTCGAGTATATAGAGATAGCCATTGCGCAGCAGGCGAAGGCCTAGCGGCCGGGCGCTCAGGGCGTAGGGCATGGAACATCCCGGTTCAAGCTCCTCAACTAGACCATAGCGAAGCGGAAGCAATTGCACTTTGCCTTGAAGCAGTGGGCAGGTGGCACCATCTTCGCTATCACGGCATGGTAGTTCGTGGGCGGCAAGTGCACCGTCGTCCCGGTCATCAGTGGGGCGCTCAAACGCAGACATATGACAAACTCCCTATGTCGTTTCAGAGTAAGTAGAAGTAATAGCAAACGCTCTTTTGAGCCTTTCAGAGGGCGACGCTTCTGCTCTCTTGGTTAAGCAAGCGTGCAGCTCGGGCGCCTTATCGCTTAATGCTGACCAGCTAGTACAACGCTCGCGGGAAAAGAGCGTGCACAGCAGCCCCACTGGCGCGGATTGGTAAAGCCATACCCACGTGCAGATTGCGTCAGCGCTGCCAGCAGGTCGTATCGTTCCAGTTGCTCCACCGGTAGCCGCCACTCTGGGCAGTACTCCTCAACAAAATGCAGCAGCGTACGCAAGTCGCGACGTTTATCGCATGCTTGCAAGCGACTAACCTGCGTTTCATTGAGTAGATAGCCATTCGAGGGAATCGCGACGGGTGGTTCGGCGGCACTCTGGGGGTGCTTTTCCCCATTCATTGGCTACCGCATCTGGGCACACCAGGCTTTCAATAGGCCCCCACGGCGCCATGGCCGGAGTGCTTTGATCGAGCAAAAGCGCCGCGATCACGGCGGGGTCGGCTAAACGTAGCCACATGGCGCCCCCTGAAGGATGGCGCACTTGCAACATATGGCGCAGGTGATTGCCAACCTCTTCAAGCGGTGCTCGGCTTTCAATGAGATAGCCCCACTCGTCATCTAGACCCTGCGCTAAAAAGGCTGTAAGACGGGATGCTGCGCATCCGGCAATGCAATAAGCCATGGCGAGATATCACTAACCTCTGCCAACGGTGTTCCTGCGTAAAGCAGGTCTGCATCCAACGGATACTCCGCCGACCACTCATAAACCTGCTTTGCCAACTGCTCAACGCGTACGCCATCCAGGAGTAGATATACCTGCTGGCCTTCAGGCCAGTGCCATGCACCGCCCTGTAAACCAGCGCTTAGTGGCCAACGACTCATTCGCTTGTTGCCTCACAGACAGGGCATAGCGCCTGTTGCTGTAAGAGTGCCGCCTGTTGAGGCGCTTTTACCGGAGTGAACACAGGCGGTGCCTCCACCTCCTCCGGCAACCGCGGCCCCTGCGCAGCCTGCCCACTTCCCGATCCAGGACTCCCCCCAGAGTTAATCTTGACCTGCGGGCCCACGATGGTGACGCCGCTGGGGTCGATTTTCAGGAAGCTGCCGCCTGCTTTTAGGGTGATTTCCGCACCTGCTTCGATCACCACCTTCATGCCCGCTTTGTGATGAATCTCCTGCCCGGCTTCCAGCAGCTGCGCCTGGCCGACTTTCTCATGGC
The DNA here is from genome assembly GCA_004295565.1 of Vreelandella olivaria. GTDB lineage: Bacteria > Pseudomonadota > Gammaproteobacteria > Pseudomonadales > Halomonadaceae > Vreelandella > Vreelandella olivaria. The sequence continues at coordinate 3,908,355 of AP019416.1, forward strand.
GGGTGCCGTCGATCATCAGGTGGTCGTCGCCATCTACCTGGGTGTGACGGTTGTTATGCACCGTGTGGTGATCGTCGTTATCGATCTCGCTGATGCGGTCGTTGTGCACCTTGAGGTGACTGTCGTGCTGGATCTCTTCGGTGCGGTCGTTGAGGGTTAACAGTTCCAGGTCTTTCTGGGCGTGGAGCCAGATTTGCTCTTCGCCTGCTTCATCTTCAAAGCGCAGCTCGTTAAAGCCTTCGGCCTTGTGGCTCTGGGTACGGATCACGGTGCGGGTTTTGTGTTCCGGCAGCGGGTAAGGCGCCGTATTCACCGCGTGGTAGGTGCGCCCGGTGACCAGCGGCTGGTCCGGGTCGCCCTCTAAAAACGAGACGATGACTTCGTGGCCAATACGGGGAATGGCGATACTGCCGTAGCCACCGCCTGCCCAGCCTTGGGCGACCCGCACCCAGCAACTGGCGGTGTCGTTGGGCTCGGCATAGCGATCCCAGGGGAACTGAACCTTGACCCGGCCGTGCTCGTCGCAGTGGATCTCTTCGCCTTCGGGGCCGACGACAAAAGCGACTTGGGGCCCATCGACGCGGGGTTTGGGGTTGGCGGTGGCGCGCCAGGCCGTATCGCCGGGAATAAGGGTGACCTGGTTGTAATAACGCGTCATGCCGCTCGCATCACTGTGCGTCATTCCGTCTTCTTCCAGCGCCTGGGGCTGCTCGCCGTGGTGATGCACTTCAATGGCTTGCCAGTCGCGATTCAGGCTATCGCTGTCATGATCCATCAACGTAAAGCGCAGGCCGGGGGCCAGTTCGGGGAGATCGCTTTCGGCGCTGGCAGTAATCGCCTCGCGGCGTAGCTGCTCCAGGCGAATACGGGTAAACGGTTGGCCGGAGGCGTCCTGCTTATAGCGGCCAGGGTAGTCGTAGTGTTCGTAGTCCGCGTTTTGACCTTGGGCTTCTACGTCGCGCCCCAGGTGGTCATGTAACTGCGCATAAGCGGGGTTTTTAAAGCTGTACTCTTTCAGCGTGGCGGACGCGGTCGCCACACGGGCAGTATGACTGAGTTTGCGCACATGGCGGCTGGGGCGGTGCCGCCTGCACGGCTGTGGTAAGTGCGTTCGCCGAGGTTGGTCAGTACCTGCGGGTCATCGGCGAAGATCAGCCGATGGCTACCCTCTGCAAATTCATGGAAGTAAAACAGGCCCTCTTCGGCGGCCAGACGCTCGATAAAGGTGAGGTCGGTTTCACGGTACTGGACGCAGTACTCACGCTCGGCTAGGTCGCGGTTTACCGCAAACCCCACATCGGTAATCCCCCGCTCATCGCACAGGGTATTAATGATGGTGAGCGGATCGACCTTTTGGAAAATACGCGAGTTCTGACGCAGTGAAAGCCGCCAGAGCGCTGGGCGCAGCACCAGCGAGTAGAAGGTACGGCGATGGCCGCGGTCGCCCTGGCCAAACTCGCTGACGATACCGTGCACTCGGCGCAGCGGTTCGCCATCCTGCCAGATAGTCAGTTCCGCCTCACGATCCAGCAGCTCCGCGGCATCCAGGCTGCCGTCGCGGCTGGCAAGGTTCAGCACCAGTTCAAAAGGCTGGGAGAGCGCTTCTCGGTGGGTGAAGTCAATCACTGCGATCTCGTCAACGCCGGGGAGTGTTAACGTGAATTGTAGCCCCGTGGTCATATCAACTTCCCTCCCCTGAACCAGAGCCAATCACTACACCGCCGCAATCCACCGAGTGGCCCGTGAGGGCAGCCGGCTTGCCGTCGATTAAAATCGTGCTTGAACCCTGCGCGATGGCACGTGGGTGAGGCGGATGCTTGGGTTTATCATGCGGCGCCAGGGGGTCTCCCACGCGGGCGACCGGCTTGCCGTCCATTATCACCGTGCCACTGCCTGCCGTGACCGGTGTCGCTGGAAAGCCATCGTGGTCGGTGCCCATATCACCCACTAATACAAACTTCTGGCCCATTGTTCATACTCCTTTATTGCGGTTCCGCTTACTCATCCCACCTATTCATCCCACTTGGCGGGCGCTTCATAGCTGGCAACATCAAAAGCGTCTACGAATTGTCGGCTAAAACCTGCCGCTTCAAGACTATCAATTGCAGAGTGGCAGGCGAGTGGCAGGCGTGTTTGCAGCGGCACACCATTCAGGCTACGACGCACCGCCATCAGCAGCCGTGTGCCATGCCCACTGCCTTTCCACTCCTGGCCGATGTAGAAAAAGCGCAGTTGCTGGCCGCTTCATCATCTGGTCGACAGGCGAGTACCATGCCGAGCGGCGGCCCTTCCCCATGGCGTAGGGCCAACAAACGCCCCTGCCAGTGGGCTACCTGCCCTCTTCCCGCTGCAGCCACAGGCCACGATGAACAGTGAATTCCAGCGCCCGGCGCAGGGTTTCCAGCACGCTGCTGTCACGGAGTACCCAAGGAGAGTGCCCTTAGCGTCGGCGCGGTAGACGGCCTCGATAAAATTATCGATATCCTCTTCGCGTGCGTCTTCTAATGGACGGGAACGTTTTGCTGCATTTCGCCTCTGACGTGCAGCAGGCTGGGGCGAGCCCGAACTAAACAGACGCTTAAGTTTGGTCAGCATTGCCACCTCGTTCTGCGTAGAGTGCTGACGGTAGTTGGAACCCCGATGCCAGTGGGCGCGTAAGGGTTCGGCGCGCCGCTGGCAAACAGGCGATAGCGCATCGTGCCGCCGTCTACGTTGAAGCGCAGCTCCAGCTCTCGTTCACTAATACTGGTGATATCGGCTTGTTCCAATAACCGGAACCACGCCCAGGGGCCATCTTGGCTCACGCTGCGTGGAGAGCGGTTAATCTCACTGGGTACCATGGTGACGCGGCTTTCCGTTCCGCCGCGCAGCGTATTCGGCCAAATCATCGAAACACGCTGACTGGCACTGTGGGCGTATTCGATCAGTTGGCCATCCACACTGATGACACTGCGCCGCTTATCGGGGCTTAGGCTAACCGGCTCAAGGGCAAACTCCACATCCAACGCGCCGTCGCGGCTAAAGTAGGCGCGGCGAATCTGCTCGGCCTGCTGTATGGCCGTGTACAGGCTATCGCGCAGCAGTGAGTTACCCTCGGCATCCACTAAGTACTCCGGGGCACCTTCAATAAAGGGTTTTAAGCTCTCCTCATAAAAGGTGTCCAACGTGCCTTCTGGGGCAAAGAAGTCTTCAAAGTCGCTTAACGCCACTTCACGGCTGGCATTGGGAGTGAGCGGATAACGCCCCGCCAAACGCTCCTGATAAGGCGCTACAACGTCGTCTAACCAGCGGTGCTCCAAGTGGCGCGTTGCGCTCGCCATCATCAGTTGCCAGCTCTGATCGGCCAAGTCATGCAACATGCTGCCTACCGGCTCGGGGGTGTTGTCAGCAATGCGCTGTAGGTTATAGATCGGGTCATCACCGCGTAGCGAGAGCCGGTCTCGCACATTGATGAAAGCAGCACGGCCGGCATCACTCGACTCCTCAATCTCAAGCAAGTAGTCACGCAACGCCGTCACCGCGGTCTTGATCTCCGCCAGTGAGGAGGGGTTGTCGTTACGCTCCTGACTGAGCTGATTAATCGGCGTAAAGGGCTGCTCAATGGCTAGCGCAAGCTGGTAACGCTGGGACTGTTGCAGCGCTTTGCGTGCCTGCTCATCATCAACAGGTAGTTCAGGATAAAGACTGGTATTGCGCTCAACGGCTGCCAATAGCCGATCAAGCGGGCGCTGTGCCCCACCAGGGCGTCGGCCACCACGATGGCTTGATGGATATCCGGCAGGGGGACGAGTTGGGTATCGCGCAGGGCGTCACGCCAGCTGACATGGTAGTCACTGACATAGTGTTCGCGCAGCGCCGTTTGCAACTGCTCCTTATCAGCCTCACTAAAGTTGATATTATCGCGCTGCCCCAGTACCCACACATCAATCAATGCCAGCTCTGTGGCCCGCTCCAGCTCTTGTAAAAGTAGTTTTCAAAGCCATCTCGGGTAACCAGGTGGGGCAGACGAACATGCTCAGGGTCATCGTTTCGCGCCATAAACACGGTATCAAACAAGGTGCCCACGCTACGGCGTAAATCCAACGGTTCACCCTGGCGGTCACTGGCGGCTTTTAAGGCAGCGTATACACGCTCATCAATGGGTTGGCGCGAAAGCTCTTCCTGAGCTGCGTTCAAGCTGCCGCGCAGTGGCGCCATCGCCTGGGCGGGTCGCTGTTGCCCTTCTGCAATATGCCCTCTATATCACTATGCGCCAAGGCATAGTCCAGATGGGTTAAGAGGCGCTCCTGAACCTCGCCCTGCTGAGGGAAGTAGCCTTGCCAGCGCTGGGCCATAAAGCGCTCTACCCGCTCTGGTTGACGACCGCTGGCGTCCGACATCATGCGCAGCACACGCAGCAGCGCCAATTTCTCGTTACTACCCTCTTCGGCGCGATTCATATCGTCCATTATGCCGATCATCAAGGCGGGCAGGAATTGATGCTCAAGCATGGCGAGGTAAGCGCGCTCAATCTGAGCACCAATGATATGGCCCTGGTACAACCCCATATCTGCAAGGTAAGGCGTGTGCGAGCGGTATTCGGAGAACGTCTCCAGCGCATAACGCAGCCTATCGAGCGGCTCTAAAAACTCATAGCCACTGGGGTCATCACTTTGAAATGCCTCGGGCTGGGTGGCTAAAACGTTTCTGCACGCTCTTCGACGGCGGCCAGGGACACGCTGTTCTTTTGATAGAAGTGTGCCCACCCCCACCAAGCCTATGCCCATAATCAAGCACGCGGCTAAGCTGATATTGCGGGCACGGCGTCGACGCTGGGTAACTCTGGCGTTATCACCCGCCAGCCCTGCTTCGGGGTAAATGACTTTTTCAAATAACTCTTCGGTGAAGTAGAGCGCGCTGCGAGTAGCCCGATGAGCAGGCTGAACGCTGTCATCCATGCCATAACGTCGGGCAGCGGCATCGACAAAGGGATCTTCGGGAACGCCTTGCTGATACACAGACGTAAAGTAAGCACCGCGAACCATTGCAGCAGTCGAGAAGCGGTCACTCGATAATGCCTCGGTCAAGAAGCCGAACAGCACATCGCGTAGCCCTGCCAACTGACGCACGAAGCGGAACACAGACTCACGCTCTTCGCGGTCACGGCATTCCGACAGCATCGTCGGCATCAGCTGATTCAAACGCGCCAGCATGGCATCGTAGTCAGCTTCAAACTCCGATTCCCACTTACCTGGTGTCTCCATCGAGGCCGGGGTAAAAGTAAACCCAAGCGGCGCACGGCGGGCCTCGCGGGAGTAGTGGCGAAAGAAGTCATCAAAGCCGTGCAGCAAATCCATTTTGCTAAATGTCACGTAAACCGGTAGCCGGGTACCGTGGCGCTCCATCAGCTCTCGCAAGCGGCTGCGTAGCAGCGCAGCATAGCCTTTACGTACCGCCACTTGGGCATGGCTCAAACGAGCGAGATCCAGCACCAGCACCACGCCATCCAGCGGGCGCTGGGCGCGATTGCGCTCTAACCAATCAACAAAGTGATCCCACAATCTGCTCTGCAACGCTTGAGGCTCGCCTCCCTCCATAGCGCCTTGTGTCAACAGCTCTCCATCGGGGTCGATCAACACCGCTTTATCGCCAATCCACCAGTCAAAACCTAGCTGTCCTTGCTTGCTGCTTTGGCCGGATGCTTTCATCACATGGGTAAGCGCGAAGTTTTGGCCCGAGCGATTAATCAAGCTGGTTTTGCCCGCGTTCTCTACCCCCATGACCAAGTACCAGGGCAGGCGGTAGCGGCTACTATTACCGCCGCCCAGGCTCTCGGTAATTTCACTCAATACACTGTTCAGCGAGGCTTCCTGACGCTCGACTTGCGACATAATAGGATCTTGCTGGCGTGCGTCCTCTTGCTGCCGCTCTTCATCCAACGCCCGAAGGCGCCGTGCCAAGCGTACCCCCAGACCACGGCGATCACGGTGACCACCACCAGCGTGGCTAACAGGCGATTGGTTAACGGCGCGAGCGGCATCACACCACGCACCTCCCAGCCAGGCCCCAGCCACCAAATCGCGATCAGTAGCGCAATGAGCAGTACTGCCCATAGCAGCGTTGAAAGCCGCAATAGTCCTTTGGCCTTATTACTATGCGCCTGGGCACGATTTTGAGCTGATTGTGCCCGCGACATGCCTGGCACCCAGCGGCTTAGCTTTGATTTTAATGTTGACCACATTAGCCTTTGTCCCTCGTCCCTTTAATGATGAACATTATGAGTGCGTCTCTTTAACCGCTGCTTTAAGGCGTGATACCAGCGCAGGCTCCCAGTGCTCTAATGCCAGCTCGGTCACGCTCTGATGCAGGGTGTGATAGTGTTGCTGCGCGAGGCTTTCTAGCCCGGTTTCGTGCAATAGGTCGGCACTGGCTAATCGCCAATAAGTGCTTTCGCGGGGTGAACGGGAGGTGCTTAATCCCTGGTCGAGCACTTTTAATGCAGCGCCAATATCACCGTTCTCTACCGCGTCACGAGCCTCCTCGAGCCCCATCTGCCACGCATCGCTGCCATTACTCGCGGCTCCGCTGCCCCCTGATGCGCTGCTATATAGCCAACGTTGGGTTTCATCGTCGACAAACCTTGTCCCGTTGTTGAATGTCAGGGCTTCGATACCAGGAAGCCGCTCGACAAAACGTTGCGCTTCATCGCGAATCGCCTCCGCACAGCGTGGATGGCCAAGCTGTTTGGCAAGGCCCGCACTTAGTCGGTGTCCTTCCAGCCAGTAAGGGCTTACCGCTAAGCTATTTTCTATCCGCTGCCAGAGTTCGCCGTCGCCACCTCGCGCAGTGCTTCGCGGTAGTCGGCAATACGGTCTGCCGACACCGGGGCTAATTCTGTTTTACCCTCCCCTTTAGCCGCTGGTAGCGCCTGTATCGCGCTCCAGACTGCGTAACGACGAAGCCGATAAGCAAGCGGTTCACCCGGTGATTGCTCGCTCAAAAATCGGCCATTTTGAGTAGTGCCTGCCGATTAGAGCGCTCGTTGCCCGCCTCTAGACGCAGCTCTGGCGCTTTTGCAGGTGCTTGGTTTGAAGCGTATGCAGAGGCCTCTTGAAGAGCTTCATGGCTACCGGCGGCTTGGGGTCGCTCTTGCTGTTGAGCAGCGTTACTACCACTCACTGAAGAGGTCGACTGGGTCGGGCGCTTAGCCTCTAATTGACGGCTTAGTTCACTCAACGCGTCTGCGGGTAATGAGTCCTGCTCTACTCGCGCCTGTAGCTCGGCGAGTGCGGTTTGGCAGGCCTCGTACTCATCTTCAGCGTTATGAAAATCAAGCCCGGCGGCGAGCTTCACACTACGCTGGGTAAATTGCTGAAATAGCCGCGGGCGCAGTTTGGCCCCACGCGGGCCATTAAAGGGTAGGCATGCTCCCACCAGGGCTGCTCCAACGCGCGCCTTAGCAAGCGCAGTGAGAGCGCAAAGCGCACCCCGTTACCATCGTGCTGCAAGCAGTGCAGTAAATGACCTAACACTTTCAAGTCTTTGCCACGCTGACTAAACATTTGAATAGCCAGTGTTTCAGCCGTTTCCCAGGCAACGCTAGCGTGCTGCAACGAACCGACCTTCATCATTTCAGCATCAAGTGCCAGGTAGTCGTTCGACTCTTCGAGCGGTTCACCCACTGGCTGGCCTTTTTCGTTACCAGCCAGTGGTGCCAATAATGGGTCAAGGTGAGCTTCAGCTGTAATGCGCATAGTGTTTTCCCTTACCAACGACATACTTCACGTAGCGGCTGAATGAGTTGGCGGAGATCGGTAATATCAAAACGCAGCCCATCTAAACTCGGCACATCGCTACTAATAGCGACGTCATTGGCCCCCAGCAGTTGGCGAAGCGTTTCAATGGCGGGCAACCCACGGCCACCATTGATGACATGACCGCCGTCACGAACCCGCCACTGCTGATTGACGTTGGCGCTATTGGTGCGAAGCTGCAGATCAACACGGGCATTGTCGATAGGCTCGGGCAAATGCAGTTGAAAGCGGGTGATCTGCTTTTCACACGCCATCACCATAATGGGTCGTGGCGGTGTGGTTCCCAACGCAGGGACGCTCATCAACACATCATCCCCTTCGTGTTGAACGATGACGCCTAAATCATCGCCATCGCGCCCCCTCTCCTGGCGTTCAATGGCGTACCATAAATCGGGCAGCTCTCGCTCATCAGCCGATGAGGCCGCTGTTTTAAATATGTCGTCATAACAGCTCAAACGCTCTAATCGAGAGGGCTCATCAGCACATGCCAAGGCGTTCTCAAGCATTGCTTGGTGCTCGTCTGCTAAAGCATCCGAACTCCCCAGAACAGCGATGATAAGCAGTCCCCAGTATGACCACTGGCGAATTTGTAACGTCACTCTCATTTGGTATCCAGTTCTAGCAGCTGACATTTATGGGCCAGTGTTCGCTTAGGTAAGCCAAGGCTTGCAGCGGCTTGGGCGCGATTGCCACCAAAATGCATTAACCGTTGGCGGATGATGGCGGTTTCAACATCGCGAAGTGCTTGGCGCAAGTCATCGATGTCATTTGGTAAAGGGAGCAAGGTGCTACTTATCGGCGAATTGGGTGCCGTTTGCGCGTCACCCTCTTGCTCCCCTGGTATTAGATAAGCATCAATATCCCCACCCTGGGGCGTCATGGCACAGGCATAGTCGATCAGGTTTTTTAACTCACGAACATTACCGGGGTAGTTACGCTGCTGGAGTAAGCGCAGTGCTGCCGGCGTAATGCCCATATCGTCCCGCGCTTCACGTGCGCAAAAATCGGCAATGAACGATTGCGCCAACTGGGTAATATCATCGCGTCGCTCTGCAAGCGGTGGCAGGGTGAGCGGAAACTGGCCCAGTCGGTAGTAGAGGTCAGCACGAAAGTTCTGCGCACGAATATGCTCGCGTAGCGGCTGATGGGTAGCGGCCACTAATCGTAAATCAGCACAGCGCTCTTCACTGGCGCCTAGCGGACGGTAACGGCCACTCTCCAACACTCTGAGCAGCTTGGCTTGCAGCGCTAGCGGCATGTCACCAATTTCATCCAGAAACAGCGTACCGCCGTCAGCCTGACTGATAAGTCCTTCCTGTGCCTGGTCTGCGCCTGAGAATGCCCCTTTGGCATGGCCAAACAGCTCGGACTCAAGCAACGCTTCAGGAATAGCGGCGCAGTTAATCGCCATAAAAGGACCTTTCGAGCGCCCGGAGAGCTGATGGAGCGCACGCGCCACCCGATCCTTCCCAGTTCCCGTTTCCCTTGCAATAACACCGCCAAGTTGGTTTCCGCCGCTCGCACTACTTGACGCCGCAGTCCTTGCATAGCCTTCGAGTTTCCCAGCAGTTCCTGCGCTAATTGATCGGCCAACGCTTGCCGACGGGCGCCATCGTTAAGCTTGACTAGCGAATCTCGCAGTGCCCGCGACCGATGCCGTTCACCCTGTTCCCGCGACAAACGCGCCCATAATCGGCATAGCAACTCCTCAAACGCCGCCATACCGGGATCATCGTTCAGGGTGCTAATGCGGCTTCCTTCACCCACCATCAGCAGCACACCCAGCCACTCTTTCTCACCATCCTGGGCACGCAGCGGTCTTATTTGAAGGCACTTCTTTGGCGCCAATTGAGCAACCTGGTCTTGAAACCCAGCATGATCCAAGCGCGTACGAGCATCACCCACGTTTAATGTGAGCGACTTACCACTGCGGATGACATGGGCATAAGGGTGACTAAAATCGCTACAATCAAACTGTGCCGAATTGCCATCGCGGCCCAACCAACGACCACTTCCCTCAACATACAGACACTCAGAGCAATCAAGACCTAATCCATCGCATAACACCTGGGCTGCCCGTTTACGCAGCGTTTCCGTGCTTTCGCTCTCCACCAGAGTTAACGCAATGGGCATCGCGGCAAGCGGAGAGAGTGAACACGCTGTGTTTGCAGCGAAAGTGTCTAGGGCTTGAAGTGTCATGTCGTCACGCAACCTCCGCGGTGAATGAGCCCTGTTCAGCATCCACACCTAACACGACTCGACTCACCTGCTCACGACGTGCCATGCGCTCAAGCAGCGCTCGGGAAAGCGGCGGCAGCAGCTCACCATCAATCACCGACTCCAGCATACGGGCGCCGTTTTCACTCCGCGTCGCACGTTTGCAAATCGCCTCCGCCAGGCTGTCATCAAGCACTACCTCGGCCTGACGATGGCGCTCACGGATGCGTGTTGCCAGGGTATCCAGCTTGGCCTTGACGATGTCGCGCAGAGTATCGCCGTCCAACGGCAGGTAAGGCACCACTTCCATACGCGCCAATAGCGCCGGCTTGAAGAATTCGGCCAACACCGGATAGAGCGCAGCGTCGAGCGCAGCGGGGTCATCGCCGTAGCTGACAATCGCTTCGTAACCCAGGTTGGAAGTCAGGAAGAACAGCACATTTTTGCAATCAATCACGCGCCCTTCGCCATCGGCCAATTCGCCTTTATCAAACGCTTGATAGAAAAGGTTCAGCACATCGGGATGAGCTTTTTCGACTTCGTCCAGCAGCACCACCGAATAGGGGCGTTGACGGATCGCTTCGGTAAGTAGCCCTCCTTCACCAAAACCGACGTACCCCGGTGGAGAACCAATCAGTCGTGAAACCGTATGCTTCTCTTGGTATTCCGACATATTGATCGTGGTGAGGAATTGACGGCCGCCATACAGCTGGTCGGCAATTTGTACCACGGTTTCGGTTTTACCTACGCCGCTGGGGCCTACCAAAAGAAACGCGGGCGCCCCGGGCGGCGAAGATCAGCACGGGCGGTTAATAGATGGCGGTGGATACGCTCAATCGCACTGCTCTGCCCCTGGATTAGCGCATCCAGATGCGTGGGCAGTTCGGTGAGTCGCGTTAGCTCGTCGCTGGTCATTCGCTCAACCGGCACGCCAGTCCAGTCGCCAATCACCTGGGCGATCTGGGCTTCCTCAACGCTAGGATTGACCAGGGCAAATGTCTCTTGCAGTTGGGCCAGTTGCTGCTCCCGTTCGGCGAGCGCTTGATGAACCCCCTCGGGAAGTTGATCCACGGCATCGCCCTCCGTTGCCTCTAGCAGTTGGCGATGTAGCGTCACAATGGCATCGACGCATTCGCGCTGCGCTTGCCAGGCGGCTTCCAGGCTTGCCAACTCCTCTTCCAGCTTGGCTAAGCGCTCAGTTAAGTCTTGGTGGAGCTCGCTATCGGGTTCGCGCCCCAACAGGCGTTCACGTTCAACCTGGTCGCGCTCGCGCAGTGCGGCGATATGTTCACTCTGAAGATGACTGAGCTTACGCGGTGGCGTATCTAGAGCTTGCGCCAGCCGGGTACAGGCGGTGTCCAGCACATCAATGGCTTTATCGGGCAACTGCCGACCGGCCAAATAGCGGGCAGAAAGCGCGGCAGCAGCACGCAGGCCGCTATCGCCAATCAGCACACCGTGGGCGCGTTCATACACATCGCGTAGGCCGCGTAGAATCACCAGCGCCTGCTCAACGCTTGGCTCGGAAAGCGCAATCGGCTGGAAGCGCCGCGACAGCGCCGGGTCTTTTCGAAGTACTTTTGTACTCCCGCCAGGTGGTGGCGGCGATAGTGCGTAGCTCCCCCCGCGCCAGCGCAGGTTTGAGCAAGTTGGCCGCATCGCCGCCACCCTCCTGGTTGCCAGCACCGATCAGCGTGTGTGCTTCATCGATAAACAGCAGCGTAGGGCGTGGTGCGTTTTTGACTTCGTCGATCACTGCTTTCAGGCGTTTTTCAAATTCGCCTTTCACCGCGGCACCGGCTTGCAGTGCGCCCAAATCAAGGGTGAGCAGTTCAACATCTGCCAGCGCCGTGGGCACTTGGCCAGCCACAATACGGGCGGCTAAACCTTCTACTACGGCACTTTTACCCACTCCCGCATCGCCAATCACGATGGGGTTGTTTTTGCGCCGACGCCCCAGGATATCGAGCATTTGGTCGATTTCCGGGTCGCGTCCCAGGACAGGGTCTAGCTCACCATTGCGGGCTTGCTCCGTCAACGAGGTGGCAAAACGTGCCAGCGCACTGTCATCGCCAGCAGGATGGGCAGCCTGGCGCTGGCTAGCGCCCCACTCTGGGTGCTTCTGCTGAGTCTGCTGTTAAGCGCTCTAAGTGACGGCGTAAATTTTCGCGATTGATATCTTCCAGTAACGCCACGCTCTTCGGCCCCAAGTAGCGAGGGGCATTGTGCAGTAGCGCTGTGAAAAGCACGCCGCTGCGTAGCGCTTGATGACCGTACTCGGTGGTTGCCAGCAACCAGGCATCCTGGAGCAACTCGACTAATAGCGGTGAAAAGCTGGGTGTCGACACCTCAAGATCACGCGGCGGACGGCTCTCCTCCGCCATTCTTGCGCGCAGCTCCTCGACATCGACATCAAGCGTTTCCAGCAGTATGCGCACATCACACAGCGGCTGGTCGACCAGCGCCAGCATTAGGTGCCCGGTGGTCACCTCGGGTGCTTGCTGTTCGGCGCACAATACGGCCGCCTGCTCCAGACCCTGGCGAGCAATTTCATTTAGTCGACTAATAAGCGCCGGTAGCTCTACCCTGAGCATGGGATCTCCTAACGGTAAATTTGGTTAAGAAGCGAAGTAATCTGTTCGGCTTGCTGATCAAGCGACCAGGAAAAACCCAGATACACGGCCACCATGGCGACCCCAAATAGGGTAAATATTCCCCATATAGGAAATCCGCTACGCATACCTTGGCGGCCTTTTACGACATTACGCAGCGGCTGGGTGAGCGCGTCCTCGGGTGGCTGATCAAGCGTGGCTAATTGGTCACCCAACGCCCGGACAATTTGCTCGTACTCATCGCGCCCGTGGGACATCACACGGTAACGGCCCTCAAAACCAAGGCACAGACAGAGATAAATAAACGCCAACATGTCACGGTAGCGCTGGGGCTCTTGCTGTAGACGCGAGAGAATGGAGAACACTTTTTCGCCGCCCCAGGTTTCATTATGAAAACGTGTTAGCAGCGAGTGCTCGGCCCACTTACTCTGTCGACCCCACGGCATCCCCATGACGGCTTCATCAATAAAGGAGCAAAGGACATATCGGTAAGCGAGTAGAGTGGCCCGGTCATAGCCCTGCTCAGTGAGCTCAATTTCGATAGCAGCGATCTCGTCGACTACCTGCCGATAGAGGCGTTCAACATCGCCTGCGCTATCAAGCTGACGCACACGCACCACCATGCCAAGCAGGCTGCTAGCAGCATCCACCAGTGGGTTAAGGTTGTGACCACGCAGACGAAACCAGTAGTCTTCATCGGCATCCAATTGCTCGGCATGGCTATGGATGAGATGTTCCAGGCCATGCTCATTAATCAGATCTTCATGACGGACTTTGTCGCTTGCGCCACGTGGTCGTACAGAGCGTTGATCTTCGTTTGCAAGATGCTGCATGGCTTAACTCCTAATGGCCCAGAACTGCATTTCCAGCCCTGGAAATTCACCGGCGACATGGAAGGCAAACCCGCTGGCCCCATTGAGCATTCCCCACGCTTCGCTCTGGCGATCCAACTGGAAGTAGCTGTAGCCGGCGTGGTAAGGCAGCTCGCGAGGTGCAACCGGTAAAGGTTCAAGCGGCACACCGGGGAGCTGTAGGCTGATGAGATCGCGGATACGCTCGACGCTGGCCACTTTGGTTTGTTGCAAAGAGTTTGCGCAAGCGCTCGTTAGGCATGTCGGCCCTAACGGCCAGGATGAACTCCGCAGACTCAATCAGGCTAACGTCAGAAAGCGGTGCCACCAGCAGGCCAAATCGGCGCGCCTGTAGCTGAATGGCGACAGCGCGTGGTTCAAGTACGGTAGAAAGTGCCTGACGCAACATCTTCATCAGCGGTCGGAAAGCACGCTCGGGGTGGTCATGATCGTAAGCGGGGCATTCGGGCGGTAGCCGCGACTCATCGGTAAAGGTCACCAGTTCACAGGCTACTTCATGCATGGTGTCGTAAAGCCGCTCGGTGGAGCTGGCCCAGCCGTGCAAGATGCTGAAAACGGGGCTGGGCACGGTTAAGGAGCTGCAGCAACATAAAATCAGAGACGTCGGCCACACCGGCTTGATGCGGCGTAGAGAGGCGCTGAGCGATATTGCGCGCCCGCTCTCGCATTAAACCGGCCATCTCGCCCACAAACCGTTGCAGCCCTGGCGCTGCTTGAACGTTAAGCAGGGTGGGCAAGAATTGCTCATCAAGCACTAAACTGCCATCTGGGCGACGCTCAATAATGCGTGCCACAGAAAGGCAGGCGTAACCGCTGCGGTCATCGCTCTCTAACAGTAAGCGTGGAGAAACCCGCGCCACCTCAAGCTCCGCCGTAGCGCCATCGCGGGAGTGAAGGTCACGTACGCTACGTGAGGAGAGGCGATAGCGTGCAGGTAGCTCGTCGCCCGGCCAGCGCACCTCGCCCACACCGTCTGTGGCCAACGGCAGACCCAGATAGACCACCTGATTGGTAATGCTGGCGTCGCTAATTTCTAGCGGGCTAGGTTCGATATCATCGGCCGGTAGTTCAAAAGCGACCCCATCCGGCATAACGCCGCTGGCACGGCTAATGGCAATACGCCCAAAGCTTAAAAATTCACTATTCAACTCCAGCGTATGGAAGCCATATAAATAGTGGCTAATCCCTTTGAGTCGTGCATCTATCAGTCCTTCAACACTACGCTGCTGCTGCTGGAAGTGCTGAGGCTTAATAAATAGCCCTTCGCTCCACACCACACGATTTCGGCTAGCCATTACTCCTCCTTCCTTAGTTCTACTTCACTATCCCGGAGGTGAACCAGTAAGTGGTAGTGCTCGCCACGACTCTTCACCTTAACGACCTTCTTCCACTCCGCCTCGTTGGGCGTTGCGTAGAAAGCAATCAGCCCGATGTAGCGTGTCTCTTCGTCAATGTCGAAAGGCTCATAAAACTTCCACTGCCCAGGCAGCAGGGTAAAGTCATCGTGGGTGAGGTAATTGGTACCCAGCGCTTCCTCTAAATCACTGCTCAGTTGACCTAGATCAGCGGCCATCAACATGGAGTCATCTTTTAACTGCAGTACCTGAAAACGCAGCGGCGTACCTTCACCATCCACATTGGTATTGACGTTTGGCTCAGCAATCATGCTTAAGTCAACTGTGGTGGGCTGATCTTCGGGGTAGCCGACAGGAATAGAGGGGTCGCGCATTACCTGCCATGCTTTGCCCGTGGCTTCACGGGTCGAGGCACAGCCTGCTAGCAGCAGAATGATGCAAAGCAGCCAGGCAAGCCGGGCAATGCTGTGCACGTTCATGCCTCCTCCCGCTGCTGGCGACGTACCGATTGGTCATAGGCTTGTTCAAAGACTTCCCAAAACAGTTTTTGAAAGCCTTGTTGACGCCCCGAGTTAAGCTCTCGGTAGTAGTAGTGGTACATTTCCCAAGCCCAGCCCCCTTCGTCTTCAATACGATTACCCGCACCACGGTATGCATGGAAACGCTTGAGCAGCGCGTCAGGGGAGAACGCATCCAGTATGGCGCCCAATGCATGACCAATGGCTTCCTCCACGGCGGCTTGATGCTGTCCCTGGTGGCGCAAACACTCTGCTACCGCCTCAGGCGCTGATAAATGTACCGGGCTACGCTGGGCAGAAAAGAGGGTCTCAGCGGTCTCGTTATAAGATTGACCAAGGCGCAGAGGATTATCTTCGATCGGCTGTAAACGGCGGTCTCTAAGTGGGTACTTACTATCGCTCTGCGCCTGCTGCAGTAAGCGCAAGCCATCTATAGTCGCGCGTAGAGTGTGCCCCGCCTCTTCTAGAAATGCTTGCTGCTCCTCGCTATCGCGGAAGGGTAAATCAAGACCTAACCCTCTTAACAGAGGGTCTGCCCCCACATGACCAAGCGATTGCGTTGTTGGCTTTTGCCAGCGATCTTCCAGTTGCTCCCCAACAGAGCGCTCCAAATCGTTTATCTGCCGCTCATCCATACCGTTGCTCCTCTGCGTTGTTGTGCCTTTCGGTGTTCTGATATCGGGTAGGGTTAAGGCTTCCTCATGGCGCTCTTGTTGCTGCCACTGCCCCCGATTATTTGCATATGCTGGCTCTTGGAATTTATGTCCTTGACCAGCATTCCCTTGATACGCTTGCTGGCGATATGAGAGCGACATGGCCTCAAGCGGTTCCATGGCGTCCGACGACTTCTCTTCGTGGTCTAACGCCACCATCGGGTCATTCGCGGTCGAGCCTGGCACAGCTCCCCTAAGGCTTCCATTGGGTCGCCTTTTTCTGCTTCATGAATGAAGGTATGCCCGCCCCTGCTGACCAAACAGCGCCTTGGGTCGTGACCTCGTCATGCTCTTCGTCAATGAGTGTGGCCAGCGAGTGCACACCTGGCTGCCATGCGTGACGATCACCGAGATGTACCTTCAAGCGATACTCGCCAATCATCAGCTCATCACCATCGCGTAGAGCAACCTTTCGATGCCGCCCAATTGGAAGCGTCGTCCGGTTAATAAAGGTGTGTCCACTCAGATCTACTAGGCAGAACTTGCCATCGATTTTGGTGATTTCGGCATGTCTGGGCCTAATTCGCCCGCTATGATCTTGTAGTAACCAGTTATCTTGTCGGCCACTTCCCAGCGTGCCCCCTTCGTTATGGAAGACAAAGCTGCTGGTCGAGCGCCCTTCGAGCTGCTCACTGTTGATGACAACCAAGGTGATGGCGTCTAGTTGATTGGAATGCATGGATTAACTCGTCATCTGAATGCGTACACGACGGCGCTTAGTGTTGCCGTCGCTCTCTGGATCAACAACAACCAAGCTGGCATGACCCGGCATCCCCCAAACGCATGGGCTTTACCTCGCTATCCAGCAATTCAAGTTCGAGGTCATAGGCTAAAGGCTCTCGTAGTACAAAACTCACCAGCGTTTTAAGGGGCTATGCTCTTCACCATCAGGTAGAAAATCTCTAAATCGCGCCAGGCTTAAACCGCGCAGGCACAGCGCAAATTTGCCATTCACATCCGCAACACGCTCGCCTGCGACCATGTCACCACCAAGTGTCATCCCCGAGACCCCCATACAACTGCGCTGATCCAGAGGAATCTCCACCCAGCGCTGCACCCACTCTTCTATCTGTACCTGTGCTAAGTCGAAACAGTGTCCAACAATGCCGCTAACCACATCAGGCGAGCGCGACCGTCCAGCCAAGAGGCCCGCATAAGCGAGCATTTTGCTCCAGTTGATCGGTGTTTCACCGCGCAGATCACTATCAGCGAGCCCAACCAACGCAAATATTGCGGCAGAAAAACCATCTTTCGCATCGTTTTGATAGCGAACGTAGTGGCGATATTTTCGCCAGCTACGATGCACGAGCGTTAAGAGTCGATGGTTAAAGAAGTCGAGGAAATCACCCGCGTCCCCTTCTTGGTGAGCGGCGTTATGCGCCAAGGTTTCCAGGTAATAACCGGGTAACGGCGATTGCGACCCCTGTAATCCCAGGAAACTGACTTCCATCTCGTACTGGCCGACTTGGGTTTCACTCAGGGCAAGCACATCGCTGCCCGGAAAGCCCAACGACGCAGAAGCGGTATAGCGCACGCGCTGAAATGAGGGCACGCTACCGCCATGCCGCTGCTCTAAATCATCGTCATGATGACGGTGCAGAAGCTCTACTAGTTGATAAAATTCGTAACGTCGCGCCCCCGAATGACCGGTGCCAGCGCTACATCAGGGGCTGCTGCCCCACCTGTAAGGTCCATTGATAGCGCTCTTGGTTATGACGGTTAATGACATGCAATTCGTGAAAAGAGTTAATGCTTGCGTACAGCGAGAAGAAGCGCGCCAGCACACTGCCAAACAGGTAGAGGCTGCCCTCATCACCAAAAGCCTCTTGATCCAATGTCATTACCGAGCGCAGCCCACGCACGGGCAAACCTTTGCGCAGGCGATCAACAGACTGGGTGTCAATTTCAAGAATGCCGGCTAGCCTTTTTTGCGCAACCCGTTCTGCTTGCCTGTCTACTAAGGCTCGGAAATCATAGGCACGCAGTACCGAGCACAGCGCATCACGCTCGAGCAAGGAGAGGTAGTTGAGCGACAAATTTGAGATTAATATCCATAGCAGCCCATCATCGAGTGCAGGGCGTAGCACCGGGGTCGGCCGGGTAATATTGCGGAAGGTAGCGTAAGCAGGGCTTTCCTCCGTTGCCACGCACAAATCGCCTATCGTTAGCTGCTCTGGTAACTCACGATTACTGCAGGTCAGTTGCAGAGAAACCGTTTCACGACGACCAAGACAGGCGCGCTCATCCCCGCGAACAAAGGCGATGTCGTGATCAAAACCATCGCTGCGCAGGCTGTCACGCACTCGAACACGGTAGTAGAGGGACTCCCTGCCCCGGTCACGCTCAATTTGATGCTGAAAACTCTCAAAAGGAACATAGCGGCGTGGCTTTTCTTGCCACTCAGTGCGCCCGCCTTCCAGCGTTCCCAACACCTCATCAACGCTAAAAATTTCAAAGTGCGAAGGGGCGCGGCTATTAGGCCGTATTCGGTACTCGCTGCGCTCGCCACTCAAATCAATAGGTTCAGCATCATGCTCGAAAAGGTTGATCGCCGGCGTACAGTAAAGCGCCAGATGCTCATCCTTCACCCGTGCATCGGTTGGCAAGGTACGTGAAAATACAAAGCGCAGCGTGACGTTGCTCGCCGTGCCAGCAGGCAAATAGTGCCCGAGCCCTAAAATATCAAAAAAATGGAAAGCCTCCGGAAAACAGAGGTACTCCTGCAAAATGCGATACCCCTGATGAACATTCTGCGGGTAAGGAAGGAGCGCTTGATCACGCTCATACCCAACAGCCTTTAGCGCATCAGCAGGTAGGCGCTGACTCTGACCATCAATTTCCAACTCCAGCCGTGAAAGATAGTGGCTCATCCATAAATAAAGTGTACGTGCGGTGTAGCCATCACCCCCAAATGCAAGCGCAGCGAGTCGATGCCCATGGCATTCATCGGTTGGTCGCTACGCACTTCCATCGCAAGCTCTACGATTGAGGACTCCCGCGTATGACGCGCATCCACACCTATCGGCGCCAATGGATAGAGCGATACATCATGGCAAGTTCTGAACAGGCACGGCGTGCCCTCTATCGGCTCACTGGCAAGTTCCGTTCCACGCTCAACACGTTGCTGCTGACTCAGGGAGTACCAGCTAGGCGTAAATTGAACCACCGTCATGCTGGGTACAGGCCGCAAATAATTCGGCCACAGCATGCTGATTAGCGAGTGCGTCAGCTCGGGGAACTCATCCTCGACTTTTTCGCGCATCCGCCCGGTGAGAAACGCAAACCCTTCCAATAACCGCTCTACGTCAGGATCCGTGCTGCGCTCGGACAAGAAGCGGCTTAAGCCGGGGTTTGCATCGGCAAACTCCCGCCCTTGGCGCTTTAAAAATTGAGCTCGTCACGATAGTGGCGATTCAGCATTCGTGCCTCTCAGGCATATCAGTTGAGACACTGATAACGCTTGTTGTTAAGCAACAAATCGATAGTCGCTTGGGTGTTTTCTCTGCCTAAAGCGATGGTGGCATGCACCTGAAAGCGCAGTTGCAACGGATCACCATGGTTAGGTAACGACTCAACGTCCACACGTTTGACCCGCGGCTCATAGCGCTCAATACACTGACAAATTGCGCGTTGAATATTGCGCTCCAGATCCAGAACACCAATCGTGGCATCGTTGAAGTCGAGCAAGCCGAGCTCGGGCGCACAGGCGCTGTTACCAGGATGGCTGTTCAGCAAGTCAACTAAGTGGCGTTTGATCGACTCGACAACGTCCACCAACTCGTCGGCTTCTTTTCGCAACACGGGTTGGTGGGGAGCGGCAAGCCTTTCAAACAAGCGGCCTCCTAGCGGCGCCCTCCCCAAAAACCCTCCGCTCTCCGTTGCCATCACTGCTTTCCCTTATTCTTTTGTCGAGGCGGCCAACAAGCGAGAGTTCGAAGTTGGCGCCCATGTATTTAAAGTGCGGACGAACCGCCATGGAAACCTGATACCAACCTGGATCACCTTCGACATCAGACACCTGGATAGAAGCTGCGCGCAGCGGGCGGCGGCTTCTGACATCTGCAGGGGGATTTTCTTGATCAGCCACGTACTGACGAATCCAAGCATTAAGTTCACGCTCAAGATCCTGACGCTCTTTCCATGAACCTATTTGTTCGCGCTGAAGCACTTTGACGTAGTGCGCCAAGCGATTAATGATGAACATGTAAGGAAGCTGAGTACCCAGCTTGAAGTTGGTTTCAGCCGCTTTCCCTTCTGCAGTATTTGGAAAAACCTTGGGCTTTTGAACAGAGTTGGCGGAGAAGAAGGCCGCATTATCACTTCCCTTACGCATGGTCAGTGAAATGAACCCCTCCTCAGCCATTTCAAATTCACGCCGGTCAGTAATTAATACCTCGGTAGGAATTTTTGCCTGCAGTTGGCCAAATGCTTCGTAGGTATGCACCGGCAAGTTTTCGACTGCACCACCACTCTGCGGGCCAATAATATTGGGGCACCAGCGGTACTTGGCAAAGCTGTCCGTAAGACGCTCCGCCAGCAAATAAGAGGTATTACCCCATAAATAATGCTCGTGGTTTTCACTAACGTCTTCGCGGTAGTTAAAGCTTTTGATCGGATTTTCTATTGGATCATAGGGCGTCCGCAGCAAGAAGCGCGGGGCCGTTAGCCCAAGATATCGGGCGTCTTCAGACTCACGAAGGCTACGCCAACGAGCATATTTAGATTCTTCAAAAATAGCCTTGAAATCTTTGATATTCGGCAATTCTTCAAAGCTTTCAATACCGAAGAAAGAGGGAGCAACTGAAGACATAAAGGGTGCATGCGCCATAGCACCAACCGCTGCCGTATGCTGAAGCAGCTTCATATCAGGCGTGGAGGGCGAGAAATCATAGTGGCCAATAATGCCCGCTACCGGCTCTCCGCCAAACTGACCATAGCCTGCGTTATAGACATGATGGTAAAGCCCGCTCTGGCTAATTTCAGGTGCAAACTCAAAATCTTCCAGCAACTCTTCCTTGGTGGCGTGCAACACATCAAGCTTAATGTTTTCACGGAAATCAGTCCGGTCAACCAGCAGCTTCAAACCACGCCAAGCCGACTCCAACTGCTGAAAATTCGGCTCATGCAAGACCTCATCTACTTGATGGCTAATCTTCCTATCCAGCTCAACAATCATATTATCCACAAGTGACTTGTTGACCTTTGGAGCCGCCTCACCATCATTGAGCAGCTCTGCTATAAAAGCCGCCACGCCCTGTTTGGCAACATCGTAACCCTCATCGGCTGGCGCCATACGTGTTTGCGCCATCACTTGATCAAGCAACGAAACATCCTTTTCAGTCTCTGCCGCTGTGCTCGATTGCTTTGCTGTCTTACTCATCGCTATGCCTCGAATTCGCTGATTTGAAATAAAAAAACGCTGCTAACACTGGAGAATTACTGATTTTTATCTGCATCCAACAATGCCAGCTCATTCAGCAACTGCTGGCGAGCTTCGTCATTTTCTAACAGCTTCTGTAGCCGATCACGGAAAGCGGGCACGTTACCCAGCGGCCCCTTCAAAGCGACCAGCGCTTCGCGCAACTCAACCAACTTGCGTAACTCGGGCACTTGCTTGGCAACCGCATCAGGAGAGAAATCCTCCAGAGATTTAAAATCAAGATTGACAGCGATATCTGAGGGCTCATCACTCTCATCAAGACGATTAGGCACAGCAGTTTGTAGGCTCAACCCCGCCTCGCGCATTACCGACTGAAAGTTGTTCTTATCAACAGAAACGGACTGTCGCTCTTCAATGGGAGTCTCTTCCTCACCGCCTTTAAAGTCGCCTACCACCAACAATTTCAATGGCAGTTCAGTATCAGCCTGCTGATCGCCAGTCGCTGGCACATACTTGATATTGATGCGCTCCTTGGGAGCAACAGTTCCTTGCTTAGCCATGATATTTAGCCTTGGAGAGAGAAGTGTATCAATGTAACCGTGAATAGTTCTCAATCCCGGGAAGGTAACGAATTACATCGTTCGACGCCAACTCCGACTTACGTGAACAAGAGACGCCTATTGGTCATAACCCCAAAATCACAAATTCAACTTAATCTCATTTGGCGGCTGTTTTGCAGAATTTAAGCGGAGATAACATCAATCCTAACTAAAGCTAATGGTCTAATTAAAATTTGTAAGATATTTCTTACAAATTCTATCGGCAATCTCTTACATTTTTGACAGAAATAACGTACAAATGATTTTGATAATGCTAATCGTCGTTAAAAAAACAAGGCATTAAAATGTAATTTTCCAGGTAAGAAAATCACATCCAGCATATTAACTTTACATAAAAAGAACCAAAAACCAGATTTCGTTACTTCCCTAAGACTTATCAAATTTAACATCAAAAATCAAGCAACCCATTGCCAAGCAAGCAATGAGTTGCCTAGATGAGGCCATAAATTGCCTAATAAAAATTAATAGTTTTTCATTAAAAATCATAAGATATTGAAAATAAAAATAAAAAATATAATGGCATATCCATTGCTTTACTTAGAAGGTCACGTGACAACCCTTAATTTTTCAGTCAAGGAGCAGACCATGCCAACACCATGTTATATCAGCATCGAAGGCCAAACTCAGGGCAACATCACTTCAGGCGCTTTTACCCCTGACTCCGTAGGTAATATCTACGTTGAAGGTCATGAAGACCAAATGCTGGTGCAGGAATTCAAGCATGTCGTTACCGTACCCACTGACCCTCAGTCTGGTCAGCCGTCCGGTCAGCGTGCTCACAAGCCCTTCATCTTCACCGTTGCTTTGAACAAAGCCGTACCGCTGATGTACAACGCACTAGCGTCTGGTGAAATGCTGCCCAATGTTGAGCTGAAGTGGTACCGCACGTCTGTAGAAGGTAAGCAGGAGCACTTCTTCACCACCACGCTGACCGATGCCACTATCGTTGACATCAACCTGCGTATGCCTCACGCCCAGGACATCTCCAAGTCTGAATTCACCCAGTTGATGGACGTGTCACTGGCTTACCGTAAAATTGATTGGGAACACACAGTTGCCGGCACCTCTGGTTCCGACGACTGGCGCGCCCCGATCGAAGGCTAAGCGATTGCTCTTGGCCTAGATCAGGTCTGAAAAACAAGGCCTGAAACAAGCGAAGCCCCTTCCGGTTGGAAGGGGCTTCGTCGTTTATACTGCCTTGATACAACGGGCAGGTTGCTATGGGTATTGCGGCCGAGCTCTGGGATTACACAAACCGGCCCAGGCCAACGGCTGTACGAAGACGATCCATCGTTACTGCAGCCTCTTCCCGTGCCCGCTCGGCGCCTTTTGCAGTACTGCCTCAATATGGGCTGGGTCTTCCATTAGGGCATTATAGCGTTCACGCGGCGCGCTCAAGTGGGCGTTCAAATACTCAAACACCAGATCCTTAGCCGCGCCCCAACCAATACCGTTCGCGTACTGCTCACGCAGGCTGGCGGTCTCTTCCGCTGACGCAAAGGCTGAATAGATCTGGTACAGCGTGCAGGTATCAGGATCCTTGGGCTCACCGGGTTCCAGCGAGTTGGTCTTAATCTTGCGCACCAGCTTTTGCAGCTTCTTCTCGGTCACAAACAGCGGAATGGTATTGTCGTAGCTTTTGGACATTTTACGCCCATCCAAGCCATTCAGCAGCTGTACTTTATCGTCTACTACGGCTTCAGGAAGAGTGAAGTGCTGGCCTTTGTACAAATGATTGAAACGTCCAGCGATATCCCGGGCCATCTCGATATGCTGAATCTGGTCACGCCCGACCGGCACTTTATTGGCGTTAAACATTAAGATGTCGGCCGCCATCAGCACGGGGTAGCCAAACAGCCCCATGGTGATGCCTTTATCAGGATCCTGGTTTTCCGCCTCCTCATTTTCAGCTACCGCTGCTTTGTAGGCATGGGCTCGATTCATCAGGCCTTTGGCACAAACACAGGAGAGCATCCAAGTCAGCTCTGGGATTTCTAAAATGTCCGACTGGCGGTAGAAAATCGCATTATCGGTATCTAGCCCTAGCGCAAGCCAAGTCGCGGCAATTTCCAGGCGAGACTGCTGCACACGCTTGGGGTCTTGGCACTTGATTAGGGAGTGATAGTCGGCCAGAAAATAGAACGGCTGCACGTTGGGATCCTGGCTTGCCTCAATGGCGGGCTTGATCGCTCCAACATAGTTGCCCAAATGGGGCGTACCGGTAGTGTTGATACCGGTGAGAACACGGGTTTTGGCGGTCTGGCTCATGTTTTTCATGACTCTTAGTTTACAGGCTCTTAAGCAAATACCGGTATGATAACGCGCGCTTGGTCGTGTGGCGAATGGGGTTATTGCCAACCAACTAGCTGCCAATTACCACTGCCCCTTCTTCTGGCATACCGTTTGAGGGGCCTCCAAAGGCATCAACCAGCAATTCATCGTAAACAATGCTGCCACCACCACTAACACTCACACTGCGTCCTCTTACACTGCCAAAAAGCCTGAGCCAGAATTAACCGAAACATTGGTATATGGCGCATATACATTGGCAACCACACGATTGCTGGAGCTGAAATTTACGCCTGTGCCCGAGCCTTTATAGCCTGAAAAAGCGAAAAGGTTGGTTTCCCATTGCTGTTAATAGAGTTAGCAGCGGGCATGTTCAGCACACTGCCGAAATCAGTCTGACCAGCAACGAAGACTGTCAAACTGCTGTCTGGATCTATAACCAGTCCAGGCCCACCGCCCCCATCGTAAAATCCCCACCTACCACTATAACCACATCCCCACCGCTGACTCTTAAGGATGGAGAGCTTGTTAGCCTAAGATTGTTGACTCGGTAGATTGGCGTTTGCTCACCCATAAGAGTATTAGTTTCAGGTGACGCATGAGTAACCCAACGGTTAACGTTCCAAGTTTTATCAAAGCGTTCAATTTGTTGAGGTGTAAGCCGCCATTCCACATTTGGATGCGCGCCTACTATCATATCTCCACTTGAAGTGAGCGACGTTTGATAACGCGTCATCTCTTCACTCAGCGAATTACCTGCGAAGTCAGCGGTATCGCAAGACTGCTCTTCTACCCTATCCATTACCACATTGCGACGTGAGAAAAAGTTAGCTCGGTTAACTTGGTCGATGTGATCAGCAGGAGGATTACGTCTAGTAATGATGTCCCCACCGGCATAAATACCTTCACCCACACTAGCAGACCAGTTATTTAAACGCACATCACCCATGGCCCTTACGTTGCCATCTACTCGTGCACTGCTGCCAAATATGACATCTTCAAAGCTCTCAGCATTACCTCGGACGCGCCCGCCTCCTGCATTTAAAGAGATTGTTTTATTTGCCAGTATGCTGCCAAACACTTGAGAGGAGCCATCAAGGGTAACGGAACCAAGCGCTTCTATGCCGCCATGAATCTGTTCGTTTCCACCAAGCACCACGTTGGCGTTATCAGCGGTTGTGCGTATAAGAGGGATATCGTTATCAGCAAAGCGGCCGGGCTGGCCGTTCCAAGCCCCTTCACTCGAGCGATAGCTGCTGATGGTGGAGCCCCTGCCGAAGTGACCCCTTCACAGCCGACCACGGGTGATGCAAAGGGATTCTCACTCCCCCCCATTATTGCCATCACTGCCGTTACCGGCACCGCCTTCTTCTGGGTTATCACTTTCGCTCGATCTTCCGTATGTAGCAATCGTTTCTCGGTCAGCATTATTGTTGGTGCCTTGGTCTCTCGTAATGATAGTGACGGTACTTTTCTCTTTATCGACACGAATATCAACCGCTTTCTCAAGGTTTTCAAAATTTCTCGCGGTGTTTAAATGGTTTAAAAAGTCACTTTCAAACCCTTGGTAACAATCCTGAACCTCGTCACACTCTTTATTATAAATATCATCCAATAAACTTAGAGATGAGTAATTTCTAAATTCCGACATCATGCTGTCGGAGTTCATCTGCGCTTGAACAGAAGCACGATAATTCCCTGCCAGTTGCTCATCAATTAACGCACTCTGCATACCTGAGATACCTAACATCAGTGCGCCGGAGAGCAGCGCCATGACAATCACTAACGCAGCGCCTCGCTGTTGTTTCATGAAGTCGTCTCGCGTAATGTTATGGCTTGTTTACGGTCGCTGACCGCAAAATTAATTTTATCGCAGCTTAAATTATCTTCTTTTCGGCAATCGCCCACCAACAGTGTTAGCTTATAAAGCACTCCATCACTGTTTGCTTCAGTAAGCGTAGGGCAATCTGTCACACTATCCACAAGAGCAAGATCTACTACCGGTTGTTTCTTTACCTCATCTTGCAACACACAGTAGTAACGCGTTTGGCCATTTGAAATACGCTGATCGGATCTAATTGCATAATCACCGATATTACCTTTCCGCCCCTCTTCAGCTAGTAAATTAACCGCAAAATGAGCGTCTCTTGCTTGCGACTGACCTTATCAATGGTCTGAAAAGTCTGAAATGTTGTTAAGAAGAGTTGTCCAGCCCCAGAATAATGACCGTACCAATCGCCATTGCCACCATTAGCTCAACAAGCGTAAAGCCTTTTGCTTGGGTGCCATTACTCCCCCCTCCCAAGGTGTGGCAGACGAAATGTATAAGAAAACGTATCTGAAGTGGAATCGTCCGCCCGGTTAACCAAGTCTATCTCAATGGTAAATTCACAATCAGTCTCAGTCGGCTCAATTCTACCTCCTTGCTCCTTAACATTACGCAGAGGTTTTGAATCGCTATCTGCAAACCAATTGTCTCTCCAGTTCGCTTCATTTCCATCGATATCGTCGCAGCTATTTACTGTGGGTTTTGCCCACTCCGCCCAAAGCCGTTCCTGAGCATCCACAGCCGCAACACTTGCCACCGAACGCTGGTAGCCTGCATTGGCACTCTGCAGCGCTTTAAGCTGCATGGCGGCAACCCCGATCAGGCCAATAGAGAGAACTACCAGTGCGATTAGCGCTTCTATTAAGCTAAAGCCACGCTGAGAGTTCATGACTCACCCTCCTTCCTTCGAATGCTGCCCGTTGCACGAATCACCAGCGTTACAGGAGTGGTTAATGCACTTTCCCCAGTGGTATTTAACGTCATTTCGCAGGGTGAGTCAGGGCAGTTGGACATATCGGCGTCGCCCAAACTTTGAAAGGTGAGGGAGAACGCCAGGGTCGGCGAGGTTATATTAGCGGACTGCCCTACTTTTAGTATCTGACTTTCTGCACCGCTTTGTACCACCCAATAGCAACCTCCCGAGTAACGGTAACGGATGCTCTCTTCACTGTTTTCAATCGAACCTTCCTTGATTTCATTATTTCTACAGGATTCAGGGCGGCGGTTTGAATTGGACACATCAGGTGGTGAAAAGATTACCGATATATCACTGCGTTGCTTTATCGCCTCGCTACGGGCAAAGCTCAAAACAGAGATCATTTCATTGACGTCGCTAGCTAGCTGCTGACGGGCAAGAAAGCCCATAAAAGCAGGAACCGCCATAACAGCGATAATCGTTGCGATCATCAGCGTCACCAGTAGCTCAATCAGGGTAAACCCTCGTTGTCTCCTTAACTCACCAACAGGCATTGGGTAACCTTTCGCCACTCGAACTTAGCGTAATATCACCTTCGCAGCCGTCATTTTGATCAGTGCTGGCGGCCAATAAATAGCCGTTGCCGCTAATAGTGACCGCAATCGTGTAGTTGTTTTCAGGAGAGGAGTTGTTGATAGAACAATCGCTATAGGTGTAGCTGCGCGTATAACAGCGCTCCAGCTCGGAAGCGGCCTGCATCAGGCCCGCATGGGCGTCGGTTCGCACTGATTTCTGCACATAGCGGGTATAGCTGGGGTAAGCAAAGGAGGCGACGATGCCAATGATCACCAGCACAATCATCAATTCAATGAGGGTAAAGCCGCGCTGGCCATTCAGTAAAGAACGACCGGGAAAAGAATGCGAAACATAGGACACGCGGCTCTGCTCCTGTATTAGTTGGCTCATACCGTTTCAGTATGTCGCAAACTAATACGCATTGCATTACACAGCCTATGCTCAACTGCTGGCAATCACCTTTTCACGTAACTCCTTTGGCATCGAGAAGGTAATGGTCTCTTCACGGCCCTGTAGCTCTTCGGGTAAGTCTGCGCCCATGGTTTGCAGCTTGGCAATCACGCCTTTCACCAACACTTCTGGGGCGCTGGCACCTGCAGTTACCCCCACGCGGGCTACATTTTCAAGCCACTGCGGATCAATCTGGTCAGCATTATCGATCAAGTGGGCAGGCGTGCCCATTCTTTCCGAAAGCTCTCGCAGCCGGTTGGAGTTAGAGCTATTGGGGCTGCCCACCACCAGCAGTAAATCACTCTGAGCGGCTAGCTCGCGCACCGCATCTTGGCGGTTCTGCGTGGCGTAGCAAATGTCGTCATTGCGCGATTCCTGGATGTCAGAAAACTTCGCGCAGCGCATCGATCACCTTGGCGGTGTCGTCCATCGATAGTGTGGTTTGGGTGACAAAGGCCAGCTTCGAGGGGTCATTTACCTCCAGCTTGGCGACGTCTTTTTCATCCTCTACCAGGTAGATACGCCCGCCGTGAGAAGTGTCGTAACGCCCCATGGTACCTTCGACTTCCGGGTGGCCTTCATGACCAATGAGAATGCACTCCTGGCCACGCTTGGCGTAGCGCAATACTTCCAGGTGCACTTTCGTGACTAGTGGGCAGGTAGCATCGAATACCTTCAACCCACGCCGCTCAGCATCAGCTTGCACCGCACGAGAGACGCCATGGGCGGAGAAAATCACAATAACGTCGTCCGGCACTTCATCCAGCTCTTCAACAAACACCGCCCCACGGGCACGCAGGGTTTCGACCACAAAGCGGTTGTGGACAACCTCGTGGCGCACATAGATAGGCGGGCCAAATACATCCAGCGCGCGATTAACGATATCGATGGCGCGATCTACGCCGGCACAGAAACCACGCGGATTAGCCAGTTTGATTTGAATAGGCTGTGCTTGCTGCGCGTTTGCTGACTGCGTACTTGTTGACTGAGTACTGGGTAAATTCATAGTAGTGCCTTGATGCCCGAGGCATCTGCTTAGTAAATTCGATCGCCGCCCACAGATGGTAGGCTGAGCTTAGTGAGTGGTCACCGGCTTAACCTCCAACACTTCCACCTCAAAGGTGAGCGTGCGACCTGCTAACGGGTGATTGAAGTCCACTTCAATGCGATCACCGTCAATGGTTTTGACCACGCCTGGCAATTCCGTTCCCGCTTTATCGGCAAACGACATCACCATACCAATTTCTGGCGCTTCATCGCCAAAATCGGCGCGCTTCAGGGTCTGAATATTTTGCGGGTTATGCTGCCCGAACGCATGCTCTGGGGTTATCTGGAACGTCCCCTCCTGCCCCGCGGCCAACCCTTTAATAGGATGTTCAAAACCAGGCGGCAGGTTACCATCACCAAACTCGAAGGTGGCGGGCGCCTTATCTTTGGTGGAGTCCACCAAAGTGCCATCTTCCAGCTTTAAGGTGAAGTGCAGCGTCACTTCCATGCCTTCATCGATCTGGTAGTCGCTCATCGCAGTTCTCAATAGTCAGTTGTTCTCAACGTTCGATTAATGGGAAGCGTTGGCTGCTTTTTTGCGCCGCCGCTCACCCATAATGGATTCCCAGATTAACGCGACCGCGCCCAGGGTAATCGCAATATCTGCCACGTTAAACGCTGGGTAGTACCAACCGGCAACGTGAAACGATAAAAGTCGACCACATAGCCATGCACCAGGCGGTCGTAAAGATTTCCCAACGCACCGCCAATAATTAACGGCAGCGCTATCGCCAATAGCTTTTCGTCGTTTTTAATCCGCGAAAGCCACATCGTCAGCGCCACGCTGGCACCTACGGCAATCAAAGCGAAGAACCAGCGCTGCCAGCCGGGATGCGTGGCCAAAAGCTGAACGCCGCGCCGGTATTGTGCAACAGAGTCAAATTAAAGAACGGCAGTACCTCTACCGGCTGTGCATACCCCAGTTGGCTACTGGCGATGTACTTGGTGGCAAGATCCAAGGCTATCACCGCCACTGCCAGCCATAGCCAGCGCAGCGGCCGCTGCATTTTCGGCCGCACGTTTTTATCGGTATCACTAGGCGTGTTGTTATCAAGCATAGTAACGAATCTCGCCACTGCCTTCGGGGAGATTGCTGATACAGCGACCACACAGATCCGGGTGATCAGCGTGAGTCCCGACATCAGGGCGGTGGTGCCAGCAGCGCTCGCACTTGGTGTTGTCGCTGGCTTTAACCGCGACTTTCAAGCTATCCAGCTCAGTCGCTTCTGCATCACTCGCAGCAGCCAGGGGCTTAAGCCTCACTTCACTGGTTAGCATCACAAAGCGCAGCTCATCGCCCAGCTTGGCCAGCGTCGCCTGCAGCTCGTCGCTGACATACAGGGTGACTTCAGCTGCCAGGCTACCCTTAATGACTTTGGCATTACGGGCGTCTTCCAGGCACTTGTTGACCGAGTGCTTGACCTCCAGCACCTGCTCCCAGAAGGCACGACCCAGCTCAGCGTTGTCGTCCAGACTGCCAAGGCCAGTGTAGTAGGTCTCCAAGAGCACGCTATCACCGCGCTTACCGGGGATATTCTCGTGAATCTCCTCAGCGGTGAAGGAGAGAATCGGTGCGATCCAGCGGCTCAGCGCTTCCACCACATGGTAGAGCGCGGTTTGCGCACTGCGCCGCGCCAGGGAATCGGTTTGCGTGGTGTACTGGCGATCCTTGATGACATCTAGGTAGAAGCCACCCAGCTCCCGGGCACAGAAACCGTGCACCTGCTGATAAACATCCAGGAAGCGGTACTCTTCATAGGCTTTTTCGATCCGCGCCTGTAGTTGGTGAGCACGATCTACCACCCACTGATCCAGCGCCAGCATATCGCCAAAGGCCACTTGGTTTTTCTCTGGATCAAACCCGTTAAGGTTCGAAAGCAGGAAGCGCGCGGTGTTACGAATCCGCCGATACACATCGGAGGTGCGCTTCAAAATCTCGTCCGAGACGGCCATTTCGCCAGAGTAATCGGTCGAGGCCACCCACAGGCGCAGAATATCGCCGCCCAGCTTATCCATCACTTCCTGGGGCGCGACGACGTTGCCCAGCGATTTGGACTGCTTGCGGCCCTGAGAATCAACGGTAAAGCCGTGGGTAAGCAGTTGACGATACGGCGGATGCCCGTCAATGGCCGACCCCGTCAGCAGCGACGAATGAAACCAGCCGCGGTGCTGATCAGAGCCTTCCAGGTAGAGATCCGCCCGCGGGCCATTTTCGTGGCCATGGGGTGCGAGCCGCGCAGCACGTGGCGGTGGGTGGTGCCGGAGTCGAACCAGACATCCAGGGTGTCGGTGACTTTATCGTAATCCGCTGCTTCCGCACCCAACAGCTCTGCCGGGTCGAGTTTGAACCAGGCGTCGATGCCCTCTTGCTCAACGCGCTTGGCCGCCTCTTCCATCAGCCCAACGGTGCGCGGGTGCAGTTCACCGGTTTGCTTATGTAAGAAGAACGGAATCGGCACGCCCCAGTTACGCTGACGGGAGATACACCAGTCTGGACGATTGGCGATCATGCTATGTAAGCGCGCCTGGCCCCAGGCAGGTGTAAACGCCGTGGCCTCGATGCCTTCAAGGGCACGTTCACGCAGGGTTCTGCCGTCTTTGCCTTTAATATCCATGCCCACAAACCACTGCGCTGTAGCACGGTAGATCACTGGCGTCTTGTGGCGCCAGCAGTGCATATAGCTATGTTTGATCGGGATATGCGCCATCAGCGCACCCACTTCGCGCAGTTTTTCGACGATATGCGGGTTGGCTTTCCAAATCATCTGGCCGCCAAAGAACGGCAGGTCGTCAACGTAAACGCCATTGCCCTGCACCGGGTTGAGCATGTCGTCAAACTCCATGCCATGTTCGCGGCAGGTGATAAAGTCATCCATGCCGTATGAGGGTGCAGAGTGAACGATACCGGTACTGCCCACTTCAGACTCGACGTACTCCGCCAGATAGACAGGCGAGAGGCGATCATAGAAGGGGTGACGGAAATTGATTAGATCAAGATTTTTGCCCTGGGTCGTGGCAATGACTTCGCCCTGCAAGTCAAAGCGCTCCAGGCAGCTCTCTACTAACTCTTCAGCCAACAGCAGCAGACGCTCACCGGTATCGACCAGCGCATAGGTAAATTCTGGGTGGACGTTAAGCGCCTGGTTAGCGGGAATGGTCCAGGGCGTGGTCGTCCAGATGACCACGGCGGCGGGCTTCGCCAATTCGGTCAAGCCAAACGCAGCGGCAAGCTTGTCCGCCTCTTCTACCGGGAAGGCAACATCGATGGCGTCGGACTTCTTATCCGCGTACTCAACTTCGGCTTCCGCCAGCGCCGAGCCACAGTCAAAGCACCAGTTAACCGGCTTCAAGCCTTTAAACACGTAACCCGCGTCGACCATCTCGGCTAACGCACGCATTTCACCCGCTTCGTTGGCGAAGTTCATGGTGCGGTAGGGATGATCCCAGTCACCAATAATACCGAGCCGCACAAAGTCGGCCAGCTGTGTTTCTACTTGCGCCCCCGCATACTCCCGGCACAGCTCACGGGCGTGCTCGGGCGCCAGGTGTTTGCCGTGGGTGGTTTCTACCTTGTGCTCAATGGGCAGGCCGTGGCAGTCCCAACCCGGTACGTAGGGCGCATCGAAACCAGCCAAGTTTTTGACTTAACGATAATATCTTTAAGAATTTTATTAACGGCGTGACCAATATGGATGCTGCCATTGGCGTAGGGAGGGCCATCGTGCAGCACAAACAGCGGCGCGCCCGCACGCGCTTCGCGCAGGCGCTGGTAAATGTTCATATCCTGCCACTTGGAAACCCGCCCAGGCTCCTGCTTCGGCAGCATGCCGCGCATGGGGAAATCAGTTTCAGGCAAATTCAGCGTGTGCTTGTAATCCATGGTCTGTCAGCCGTTGTCAGTATCGACGGCGTCATCCGCCGAAGAAGAATCATAAGAAATCGTATCACGCCCAAGCGGGGCCGAGGCCAGCGGAAGAGAGTAGTCTTGCTTACCCTCCATCGCCGCAAAATAGTGGCGAGCGCGGGCCTGGTCACGCTCAATTTGCGCTTTCAGCGCTTCAAGGCCGTCAAACTTCACTTCGCCCCGCAGGCGTGCGCAGGGAAACACCGTCATGCGTTGGCCGTAGAGGTCAGCGTTAAAATCCAGCAGGTGCACCTCCAGCGTTGGCCGCTCCGACCCTACCGTGGGACGGAAGCCCACATTGGCCACCGCCGGGTAACGCTGGCCATCTTCTAGCTCAGCCACTACTGCGAAGACGCCCCGCAGCGTTAACGGCTGAGGCATCAATGGCAAATTGGCAGTCGGTACACCAATGGTGCGCCCCAGCTGCTGGTCGCGCACCACGCGGCCATGTAACGAATAGGCGCGGCCCAGCAAACGCGCAGCGGCAGAAAAGTTACCGCTCGCCAGCAACGTACGCACCCGCGAACTGGAAACCCGCTCGTCATCCACGGTAAAGGTGCGGGTGTGCTCGACGCCGAAGCCCTGCTCCAGCCCGACCTCCGCCAGTAGCGCAAAATCACCGCGGCGATCACAGCCAAAGCGGAAATCATCGCCCACCACCAAGTGCTTAACGCCTAACCCATCAATCAACACCTGATCGATAAACTCGCGACCGGTGAGGCTGCGCAGCGCATCGTTAAACGGCAGAACCAGCACTTGCTCGGCGCCAAAATCGCGCAGTAACCGCACCTTCTCGCGCAGCCGGGTTAACCGCGGTGGCGCTTGCTCACCGGCAAAAAACTCCCGCGGCTGGGGCTCGAAAACGACCACTGTCAGCGGCACACTCCAGCGTGCTGCATGTTCACGGCACTGCTGCAGAATGGCTTGATGACCGCGATGCACACCATCGAAATTACCGATGGTGGCAACGCAGCCTCGATGAGCCGCTTTCAAATTGTGCAGACCTCGAATGACGCGCATGGCACCTCAGCCGTTGGAGGACATAAAGCCTCTGATTATAACGAACACGCCCGGCGGGGTGCAGTTACGATTGCATTTTAAAATGACGAACGCGCAAACCCAGTGCCGCCAGCCACGCAAAATAGAGCGAGCCGCCCAGTATGACCAACCCAGTGACCCAGCTTATCCGCTGCCAAAGCCCAAAGGTAAGCCACGCCTGCCAGTCGGGCGCTACAAAGTAGAGTGCCGCACACATCAATCCACTACCACCTATCAGTTGCACCGAATAGCGCTTCCAACCCGGCTGAAAGACCAATACTTGCTGCTTATAGAGCAGGTAGCCCAGCAAGCCCGCGTTTAAGAACGCAGAAAGCGCGGTGGCTAACGCCAACCCGGCATGGGCCAGTGGCCAAATCAGCAGTAGGTTAAACACCATATTAGCGACCATGGCGATAATGCCTACCTTCACCGGGGTTTTGGTGTCTTGGCGAGCAAAAAGCCCGGCGCCAATACTTTGATCAACATGAAGGCTACCAAACCGAAGGCATAAGCGCGCAGGCTCATGGCCGCCATCTGGATGTCGTTATCGGTCATCGCCCCATAATGGAACAGCGTGATCAATAGCGGCTCAGCCAATACTGCCAGCGCCAGCGCTGCGGGTAAGCCTAACAGCAATACAATGCGGATAGCCCAATCGAGCATCGCCGCAAAGTGCTCTTTGGATTGGTCGGCATGGCGTTTAGAGAGCGCGGGCAGAATCACCGTCCCAATGGCCACACCGAACACGCCCAGGGGTAGCTCGACCAAACGATCAGAGTAGTAGAGCCACGACACGCTGCCCGCCGCCAGCAGTGATGCCAAAACAGTATCCAGCAGTAGGTTAATTTGCGATACCGATACCCCCAAACAGCGCAGGCCCCATAAGCTTCAGTATGCGCCGCACGCCCTCATGGGCAAAATTAGGCCAGGGTGTGGGCATCAAGCCCAAGCGCAGTAAAAACGGCACCTGAAAAACCAACTGGGCGGCCCCAGCGATCAGAACACCCCAAGCCAGGGCCATGGCGGGCTCTTCCATTAGCGGCATTAAAAACAGCGCCGCGCCAATCAGCGAAAGATTCAGCAGCACCGGGGTAAACGCGGGTACCGCAAAGCGGTTCCAGGTATTCAGTACGCTGCCAGAAAACGCGGTGAGCGAGATCAGCAATAAATAGGGAAACGTTAAGCGCAGCATGTCTGCGGTCAGCGCCAGCTTCTCCGGGTCACTACCAAAACCGGGGCAAACACCCAGATCAGCCACGGCGCACACAGCATGGCCACGGCGGTCATCAACGCCAGCACCGCCGTTAAGCTACCGGCAGTGGCATTCAGCAGTGCGCGTATCTCCTCCCGGCTGCGCTGGGTGGAGTACTCTGAAAGCACCGGCACAAAGGCTTGATTGAAGGCCCCTCGGCAAACAGACGGCGCAGAAAATTGGGAATTTTAAACGCCACAAAGAACGCATCGGCGCCATCCCCTGCCCCCAGCAAGGTTGCAACGACAACATCGCGCGCCAGCCCCATCACCCTCGACAGCATGGTCATGGCACTCACCACAAGGCCCGAACGCATTAGCCCACGACGGGCTATTGCGGTATCAGGGGAGGTATTGGGTGCTTTCTTCGCCGTCATAAGCTATCCAGAAAAGGCCATCCAAAGAAACCATCCAAAGAAACCATCCAAAGAGAATATCCAGACACAAAAAAACCGGCCGCAGCCGGTTTTTTATGGCGCCTGCCGGCTTACGCCGCCAGTGCCTTAATACGCTTGTTCAAACGGCTCTTCAGGCGAGCTGCTTTCTTCTTAGACAGCACGTCTTTGTTCGCAATACGGTCAACGACCGGTTGCATTGCCTTGAACTCTTCCATTGCCTTGGCGTGGTCGCCGGTGCTGATCGCTTTCACTACACGCTTGATGTAGGTGCGAACCATGCTGCGCTGGCTGGATTTCAGGACGCGACGGTTCTCGGCCTGGCGGGCGCGCTTGCGAGCTTGCTTGCTGTTCGCCACAGGGTATCTCCTTGGAGAATAAAGGTTGCCGATAAAACGGCAACGAAATTAAATATGTATTCGTCGGCTGCGCTGTCACAGCACGACGTTTCCGCAACAACCAATTGATTTGGCAGACGTGTTACCCTACCAAAGTGTGTAGCAGGCAGTCGAAATAAGCTGCCCGCTCACGGGACTTGTCTGAGAGGATGGCGTAGTCTATCACGCGCTTGGCGAGCTTGCTAGCTGCGCCTTTATAAGTACAACTTATAACTTTAAAAGCAGGCTGCCCGGCGCAGACTTGCTCATAGGAAACATGTCAGTGTCATTGCGGCGTTTATATACTCGCTTACTGCTAGCCATTTGCATACCGTTGATTCTAGTGTCGGCAACGTTGCTGCCTGTGCTCCATGTCCATATGGAATCCCGACTAGATAGTCTGCATGCCGAGGCCAATGCCTTGCTGAAAGTTGGGCAAGAGGCGCTAACACGCGATATTAATGAAAGCCTCAATTACGCGCTGGCGATTGCCGAAATGCCAGCATTAAGGCGGTATCTGACAGCGCAAGACGAGACATTAATAGTTGACCAACACTATTCTCTAAGTGACTTATCGCAGCTCTCAACGTTTTTAAACACGCTGATCAATCACAACCCCCGCTATACCAAGCTGGTACTGATCGATAACCAAGGGCGTGAAGTACTCCGCGCCCCCACAAGCAATGAAACAGGGCCGCGAGTGACGGGCAATTATCATGCTTATACCGACTACTTCGGAGAAGCATCCTCACTGCTGCCACGCGACCTCTATATCTCACCGCCGGGTCGCAATCTGCAATTTGAGCTATTGGGTAACGACGTGATCCCGGTGGTCAACGTTTCCACCCCCGTCTTTGATGCGATGGGGTACGCCGTGGCGTGGTACTTTTAAGCCTCAATTGGGGCTATCTCACAAGCGCTCTACGCCAAGCGATGCTGCTTGACCCAAATGCCAATGCAATCCTGATCGACGCTCGAGGTCGTTGGCTGCTCAACGAAGGCATATCTCCTCTCGAAGCCGCCAGCTTTGGTGGCGATTTTGCCTCCCTAGCCCCTCACTACTGGCAAGCGATCCAGCAACGCAATGCAGGTCATGCCAGCGTTGATAATCACCTATTACGTTTCCAGACCGAAGATATACGAACCCAACGCTACCGTAGCCTAGCGGGCACTATTTTTAGTGAAAACGCCTATCACCCTTGGAAGTTAGGCGTGACACTTCCACAGCCCTCTTGGCGCTCGCTGATTGAAGAAGAGACCACCGTTCTCTGGTTTCTGCTGCTTACCTACAGTGTCGCCGTCGCCTTTGGAATATTCTGGGCTCTCAGCAGCCAGCGTCAGCGGCAGCTTCGTAAGGCGGCTCAGCGACACGCCCATGAAGTCAGCGACCTATATGAAAATGCCCCTTGCGGTTACCATTCGCTCGATAGCACAGGGCGGATCATAAAAATGAACCGCACCGAGCTCACCTGGCTAGGCTACGCCGAAGAGGAAGTTATTGGTCATATCACTTACCGAGAAATGATCACGCCAGAAACACGCGATCGGTTTGATAAAGCCTTCGAAAATGTTAAACAAAATCGCCCCGGTAGCGCCGAGTGCAGCCTGTTAACACGAGACGGAGAGCAGCGCCACGTTATGATTGAGGCCTCCGCCTTTTATCGCAATGGCCAATTTGTCCATTCACGCGCCACTGTGTTTGACCTTACAGAACGCAAAAACTCGAAGAAAAGCTACGCGCCCAAGCCATGACTGATCCTTTAACGGGCGTCTTCAACCGGCGCTATTTACAGGCCCAAGCGACGACTGAGATATCCCGGGCGCGAAGACAACACCACCCAATCGCATTCATCGCTATTGATATTGACCACTTTAAGCGTATTAACGATACGTATGGTCATGACGTTGGTGATGACGTCCTAAAAGCTTCACAAAAATAGTGACCGAACTGCTTCGCCAGGAAGATTTACTATGCCGAGTAGGCGGTGAAGAGTTTGCGATTTTGCTTCCCAACACCTCGCTTGCACAAGCTGAACAGGTAGCCGAACGCATACGGAGCAAAGCTGCTGCCACCCCCATTAACATCTCAGAAGAGCACTCAGAAAAAGTGCTCTGGCTAACCGTATCACTTGGGATAACCACTATTTCAACCAACGAAAAAGCGCTGAAGTATGCCCTTAAACGCGCAGACATAGGCCTATACCAGGCAAAAGAAAACGGCCGCAATCAAGCAGTCGTTAACACGGTGTAGCCGACCGGCCCCACACGACAAAATCAGGGTTGAGCACTTGCACGGGAGTAGCATCTTCTAGCATGGCATAACTCAGCGGCTGGTTATCAAAAGTAACCACCCGCCCCCGGCCTGCTCAACAACCGCTTGAGCAGCCCCCGTATCCCACAGACTGGTTGGCCCAAACCGAGGGTATACATCGGCATTTCCTTCAGCGATAAAACATGCCTTCAACGAACTGCCCATGGGCTGAAGATGATACTCACCCAGTTCGCCAAGCCAAGACGACAAACGGGAATCCGCGTGCGAGCGGCTTCCCAGAACACGCCACGGCTGCCCTTTTAACGGAGGCGATGCCGCCCTGATCGGCTGCCACTGAACATCATCATCCGTTTTAAATACGCCTAAACCTCTGGCGGCGAGATAAGCAAGCTTTAAGGCGGGCGCCACCACCACACCGAGTACTGGCTTTCCCTTTTCAATCAAGGCAATGTTAACGGTGAACTCATCGTTACGCTTGATAAACTCTTTGGTGCCATCCAACGGGTCGACCAACCAATAAAAACCCTGGGTGTTGGCACCCTTAAAGCTTTGAGTATCCTCTTCCGAAAGTATCGGCACCTCAGGAGTAAGCGCCTGCAAACCACGGGCAATAATCGCATGAGCCGCTTTATCCGCCTCGGTGAGTGGGCTTTTGTCGGCTTTGAATTCAACAGCGAAGTCACGACGATATACCTGCATGATCGCCTCGCCCGCTTCCCAGGCTAACTGCTCAATGCTTTTTAGCAATGCCTTATTAATCGTGGGCATAGTAACCTCAGGCAGTAAGGATTTAGGCTTTAAGGGACGGTTTGCCCGGTAGGCGCTAAAATTTTGCGCAAGAAATGACGCGTTCGCTCATCTTTGGGGGCAGTGAACAGCTCCTCTGGCGGGGCTTGCTCGACGATGCCGCCTTCGTCCATAAACACCACTCGGTCTGCCACATCCCGGGCGAACTGCATCTCGTGGGTGACCACGATCATCGTCTGGCGTTCTACTGCTAACTGCTTCATCAGGCTTAATACCTCCTCTACCCACTGAGGGTCAAGTGAAGAGGTGGGCTCGTCAAACAGAATTACATCAGCATTGGCCGCCATCGCCCGACCAATACCCACCCGCTGCTGCTGTCCGCCGGAAAGCGAAGCCGGGTAAGCATCCGCTTTATCCGCCAAGCCAATGCGCTCGAGAATCTCTCTGGCACGGGTGTGGGCCTTAGCTTTCGGCAACTTATCCACCACGATCATCCCCTCGCTGATATTCTCCAGCGCGGTTTTGTTAGCGAACAAGCCGTAGTTCTGAAATACAAAGGCGGTACGCCGACGCAGTGCCAGGATATCTGCACGGCTGGCACGCTGAGTATCAACGCTCAAATCACCCACCTGCAAACGGCCTGCATCAGGACGCTCAAGAAAGTTGATACAGCGCAGCAACGTCGACTTACCCGTCCCGGAAGGCCCAATGATCACAATAATCTCGCCCTGAGCAAGGCTCAAGTCGATATCTTTAAACACCGTATGGCCATTAAAACGCTTGGTAATGCCTTGCAGCGAAATCATCGTTGATAGGCCTTATTCAGGTAAATTTCTAACCGACGCTGCCCCCAGGAGAGCACTTCCACAATTGCCCAATAAATCAGCGCCACCAGCAAGAACGCCTCTAAATAGAGGAAACTGCCCGCGGCCTCTTTTTGCGTGGCCCCCATAAGCTCGGTCACCCCCAGCGTAAAGGCCAACGAGGTCGCTTTGATCATATCGATGAAATAGTTCATTAGCGTCGGCGTTGCCACGCGGGTTGCCTGAGGCAAAATGATACGGCGCATTAATTGAGACTGGATCATACCAATGGAGAGTGCGGCTTCCGTCTGGCTCCGATCAATTCCGACAATCGCCGCACGAATAGATTCGGCCATGTAGGCAGAAAAGTGCAGCGTTAGCCCTAGCACCGCGGCAGTTACGCCGGTAATGGCGATCAAAGAGCTTATTAACTGCGGCAAGCCATAGTAGAAAAGAAACAGCTGAACCAGCAGCGGCGTACCTCGGAAAAAGAGATAAACAGTAGCGAGAAACCGTTCAAGAACGGCACCTTTGATACGCGAACCACCGCCAGCAGACATGCCAGAATCAGCGCAAAGAACATGGCAATCGTTGCCATTTGAAGGGTGAGTGGCAAGTAGCGCAGCAGAACCGGCAGCAACCCCACATGTATTCAAGGTTAAGCATGATAATTAAACATAGGCTAAATCGCTTATAACCAAACGGCCGTGGCAATGGCCACGGCCGTGTCTAAGGATGATCCCAGCGGTTACGGCTGAGTGATATCACTATTAAACCACTTTTCCGATATCTCGCGCAGCTCACCGTT
The DNA here is from genome assembly GCA_004295565.1 of Vreelandella olivaria. Taxonomy (GTDB): domain Bacteria; phylum Pseudomonadota; class Gammaproteobacteria; order Pseudomonadales; family Halomonadaceae; genus Vreelandella; species Vreelandella olivaria. The sequence goes on from AP019416.1 coordinate 3,949,136, forward strand.
TTCGCGAAGTTCAGCAAGGGCTGCGTCTACACGGTCGCGTTGCTCGCGGCCCGCCTCGTCGTCACGGAAGGGTAATGCGTTCTCAATGGTCGAGAAAGGCTGGCCCGCCAGCTCTAACGGCAGGCCTTTCTCTTTAATGACCTGCGTAGCACTAACACGATCCATCACAAAGGCTTCTACCCGGCCCAAGGCTACATCCTGCTCGATATTGGACTCATAGGTGCGAATGTCGATTTCATCGGCGTTCGGCTGCTCACGCAATAACTGCTCGTAGTTCGAGCCCAGGTTGACGGCCACGCTTTTGCCGGACAAATCCTCAACGCCCTGAATAGTATCATTACCTGCCTTTACGACGACCTGAGCACCATCATACACGTAAGGCGAAGTGAACACATACTTCGCTTCACGCTCTGGGGTGATCGTAATCTGGTTAGCGATGGTGTCGATACGCCCAGACTCCAGCATCCCCGCCAAGCCTGAGAAGCTCGCGGTAACGAGCTCTATGTCATCGCCGGTGATCTCACCCACGGCATTCATCACATCAATTTCAAAGCCTTTTAACTCGTCTTGCTCCACAAACGTAAAGGAAAATAACCACCGGACATACCGACTCGAAGCGTGTCGGCTTGAGCGGAGGCGGCAAACAACCCACTGGCAACGCTTAACGAAAGTGCGGTGAGGGTGATATTAAGCTTGTGTGTTAGTGGCATGAGTCTGTTTCCTTTTGAGGGGTCGCAAGGCGTATAGGTCTTATTTTACTCTTACACCAAAAGCAAATAAAAGAATATAAAATTTATTTTTTATTCCCTTGGGGAATATAGTCGCTCTAGATTTCTAGATTAGCACCAAAGCCACCACCAATGAGGGTTCGTTTACTAACCAAGCTAAGCAAGAAGGCGGCGAAAAAAGCTAAGAGAGCGTTGCCGAAAATTAATCAAAATCAAACTGTTAACGAACACCCAGATCACTACTATGCCAGGGTTCGCAGAAGATGAGATCAAAGCGCTGCGTCAGGCCATAAAGCCTTAGCCGCCACAAACACGAGCAATTTCAAACCCTGCATTCAACCAGCAAGCGCCGTGCTGGCACCAATTCAGTGATTCAACATCACCAGCGTATGCTCACGCTGCTGCTTAATAGCTGTGTCTAGAATATCCAGTAATGCCTGATAATCATCGGGCATCGTATCGTTCAAACCGTAGGTTTCGATACGATCAATGGTAGTTTGGGTATCGCGGATAAGCGTTTCCAACTCTTGGATCACGTGTTCATGTTCATCGGGCTGCATGGTCGCACTCACTTCGCGCGGGTTTAGTGGCCTTGCTGTAGGCGCTGCACGCGGTCATAAAGCTGTTTGGCACTATCAACCGCCACGCTTTCGTGTATGTCCAGGGTGAGCAACAAATCCTGGCGCGGGTCATTTTGACGGTTTCAAGCTCGTGATGATAGCGATTGAGTAGATGCTCAAGGTTCATACGGATCATGGTCAGTTCGAGCTGAAACTCTACTTGTAATTTAGTATAGCGTTCAATCTGTGCGGGCAGTGTACTGGTCTCGATAATTTGTTTTAACGTATTCTCGACAAGCGTTTCCACCGCGTTAAGCTTGGGAACGACATCGTTGACTAAACTATACGCTGAAATAGTCTGCACATTGTTGCTCACATCAACTCTAAAAAACCGGCCCCACAAGGGAGCCGGTTTATTGTACACCTTAGCGATAGAGAATATTCCCTACCAACGCTAAGCTTCAGATTAACCCAGCAGAGAAAGAACGTTCTGCGGGATCTGGTTGGCCTGGGCCAGTACTGAAGTGCCCGCCTGCTGCAGAATCTGCGCGCGAGTCATGTTGGCTACTTCTACCGCGTAGTCAGCATCTTCGATGCGTGAGCGCGCAGCTGAAAGGTTAGTCTCGTTGGTGCTCAAGTTGGTAATTGCAGATTCAAAGCGGTTCTGAATCGCACCGAGGTCTGAGCGCAGAGAGTCAACTTGGTTCAGAGCAGCGTCCAATGCTTTCAGCGGATCTTCAGTTTTTGTGCCAACCGTTGTTGCTTCTTTTGTCAAAGCACCTTCACTGTCAACAAAATACTGATTGGCAGATGCATCTGTAACATTGCCGTTCTCGCGCACAAACAGCTCAGTATCGGTAGTGGCGGTATCAACTAATGTGCCTTCAGCATTAACGTATACAGCGTCACCACTAGTGGCTTCGACTACGCTTCCATCATCGTTAATAATAATGTTTTCAGGTGTTCCAGCAGACTGAACCGTTGTTTCGATAAACTGGTTATTATCATTAGCAAAAGTAGCCAGTTGCGCTGCAGTTACTGAAGCACCGCTGACAGTTACAGCATTATCAGCTGCAGCATTCGAGCTTAGGGTGGGGCCGCCCTCAATAGCGAGTTTGGAATTACCGGCAGCGCCAGCATCAGCAGCAATCGCTGCAGTCAGGTTGGTCGCGGTCGCAACGGTACCGGAGCCACCATCATTAAGTGTCAGCTCATTTGCGGCACTCAAGTACATCTGGTTGCCATCACGGTCAGTGATATTGCCAGTGCTATCTACCAGGATATCCTGCGAACCACCACTGAAGGTATAGGTAGCCGCTTTCGGAGCATCGGCTGTACCAGTTGCGAGCGCAGCAGCATCAGCTTCAGCAAAACCAGTGACGTCAAAACTTAGGTTTCCAGCACCGTCACTAGTAAATGTTCCGCTTACCGCACCACTGTTGTAACCAAAGGAACTAGCAGTTGTGACAGCTGTACCTGTACCATCGCTAGTAACCGCAACAGTATCAGCAGCCGCTAACTTAGATAGCACATCGCTAGCTTTTGCTGCGGTATTATTTTGCTGCAAGGTATAATCACCAGCACCGGTAGAGACAGCCACATTAGCTGCAAGCTTCAGGTCATCTTCGGTTGCTGCTTTATTGGCGACTTCAGCTTTACCATCCACATTGAATCCTGAAAGATTCAATGTTTTAGCATTGATTTCTTTTAGGTCGACAGTAATAGCCTGACCATCATTAGCGCCTACTTGAATTTTCAGCCCTTGATCAGAAGCCAGTACTTTTACGCCGTTAAACTCTGTCTCTTGAGAGATACGGTTAATTTCATTCAGACGCTGACCAATTTCGTTCTGGATAGAGGTCAAGTCGTCTGAAGAGTTGGTACCGTTTTGCGCCTGAACAGATAATTCACGAATACGCTGTAGGTTGTCATTAACTTGGTTTAGCGAGCCTTCCGCGGTCTGCGCTAATGAAATACCGTCATTAGCGTTACGCTGTGACTGCGCAAGACCGGTAATCTGGGCGCTCATGCGGTTTGCGATGGCTTGGCCAGCAGCGTCGTCTTTGGCGCTGTTGATGCGCAGGCCAGAGCTCAAACGCTCCATGGAAGTCTGCAGAGCATTTTGCGACTTGCCCAGGTTTTGCTGGCCGATCATTGATGTGATGTTGGTATTGATCACTGACATGGTGGTATTCCCCTTTCTATAAGACTGGCCATGTGGCCCGCTGTTCGGCGTGTTGTGCGCCGTTATACTAATTAACGGCAGGGCGAGGGGGATCTTTAGGGCAAGCTGTAAAAAAAGATGTAAACGTTGGTAACTGAATAGTGACGGTTTTCATTCCCTGAATTCAACTAATAAGTGCAGCACCCGCGGTTTCTAGTGCTCCTGAATATTCTCCTAAGAACACCTGTGCTGGGGTTCGGTATCCCAGCCGCTTCCTGGGTCTATCGTTCAGCTTGTGAACAATGCGTCGCAGCTCTGCATTAGTCACCTTCCGAAAGTCTGTACCTTTCGGAAAATACTGCCTGATCAGGCCGTTGGTGTTCTCGTTTGTCCCACGCTGGCCTGAGCAGTAAGGATCACAGAAATACACGGAGGCGCTAACCGCTTTTGCGACCGTCTCGTGGTCTGCAAACTCCGAGCCATTGTCTAGCGTGATCGTCTTCACCGCGCCCCGACGAGGCTTAAGTAAACGAACCATGGCTCTCTGCGTTAGTTCTGCCGTTACCTTTGGCAGACGTGCCGCCAATAAGTAGCCACTTCGCCGCTCTACCAACGTCACTATCCCCGCTTGCTTATGCCCATAAAGCACCGTGTCGCCTTCCCAGTGACCGATGGTGAGGCGTTTTTCGATAGCAGGCGGCCGATGCTCTATCCCCACACGCTTAGGAATCTTGCCGAGTCCTGCACTTTTGGCATGGGCACGATGTTTACTGCGACGCTTGGGCTGGCGGAGATGTCGCCACAAATCGCCACCCTTGTCCTTATCGTCCCAGATCAACGAATAGACCCATTGATGACTCACCTCTATCCCCGTCAACGGCGCCATAAAACCGCTAATCTGCTCTGGACTCCATTCTTCCCTAAGCCTGTCAGCTACAGCATTGATCAGGCTAGGGAGTCGCTTTGTCCACTTCCAGGCAGAGCGGCGTCTCTGATCGCTGTAACGCTGCGCTTGTGCGGGTTCATATCCCTTGGCCCCCGAATTACGTCTCAGCTCACGGCTCACGGTACTGCTGTGAATGCCAAGCTGTTGAGCAATCTGACGTTGGCTCAATCCTACATCCCTATGGGCAAAAATTTGATATCGTTGTGCCTGGGTCAGTTGTCGGTATCCCATACTCTGCTTCACTTTGGTCGGTAAGGCGGAGAGGGTACCGCTGCTGGCCCTCCTGCCTCTACCGTATGATCCAAAGTGCTGCAGTTATTCTATGAATTCAGGTTCTTAAGCTAGAAGACGCCGAATGCTTAAGATTGCTTCGCTGCGCTCGCAATTACACTTCGCAACCCCAGATTGCTTTACTGCGTTCACAATGAAACTGCCTTGATATCGCAGCGACCCCGTCGCGGTGGCCTTCACTTCAAAATGACAAAACAGCGCTGGGCGCTGTTTTGTCATACTTGAACAATAAATGTTTTTAGCGCTACTTCTTACGTCCTAACTGGGAATCCATGGCGTCAAACTGTTGCGTGAGGTAAGAGCTCATGCTGTTCATTTGGGCAATCATGCCATCCAACTGACTGAACTGGCTGCGGTAACGGGCCATGGTAGCATCAATTGATTTTTCCATGCGTTCAAACCGAGTATCTAGGCTTTTACTCGATTTTCTGCCCCCGTAATAGCCCCCTTGAGGACACCGTTAGTGCCTAGCATCTGCGCTACTGACGCCTCTAGCTTGCCGGCTAACCCACCCTCTTTTTATCGCCAGCAAAAAAAGCGCTTAGTGCTTGGGGGTTATTGGCGACTAGGTCGCTCAGCTTGGTATCGTCTACTTTTAGCTTACCGTCTCTCTCCAGCGAAATACCTAGCTGACTCAAGGTAGATAGCTCACCACCTTCCACGCCCCCGGTTAATACGCTGCGCAGGCGCGATTCGATCGTGCGCACGGCGTTATCTCCCAGTAGCTCACCGGCGCTTTCACTGTCACCACTGAATGACGTTTGCTTGGCGATAGTGTCTTTTAAATCGTTAAACGCTTTTACAAAACCGTTAATCGCCTCGCGCTGCTTTAAGGTATCGCGTTCAATCGTCACCGTACTGGTTGCTGTCTCGCCTTCAGCAACAGTGATTTCCGCTAGGTTGAGCGTCACCCCCTGAATGGCGCCTTCAATTTGGTTCTTGGCATTGCTGATGGCAATACCATTAACGCTTAACTGGGCGTCTTTACCAGCCTGCTTAGTAACTGCATCTTCACCAAAAGGCCCTGCCACACTGGCACCACCGGCATCGACAAAGCTAAAGCTACCGATCGAGGCTTCAGCGCCAGTGGTTTTAGAACTCAGTGCCAGCCGGTAACCCTGGCCGTCATTGATAATGGTGGCATTTACGCCGGATGCTTTATTAGCGTTAATCGCATCACGAATCTTGTTTAACGAGCTACCGGGTTCAATAGCGATATCCATCGATTCGCCGCCACCAAAGGCTAACCTAATAGCGGTTGCACCCTGCAGATCAAGCGCTTGGTCTTTTTTATCAACACGGCTGGAGGCGAGCGTGCCAGACGTCGCCAGTTGACTGACTTCTACCCGGTAACTGCCCGGCAGTGCCGTGGCGGTTGTGGTCGCTTTAACCGCATCGCCACGCACATTGGCGGAAAGACTTTGGTACAGTTTGGGATCGTTGAGCTTACCCAAGGCATCTTGAAACGCATTGAGCGACGCTTGTAGCTGACCATAAGCGGAGATTTTGGCTTGTTGGTCTTTTTTCTGTTGGGTAATAGGGGCGAGCTTGCCACGCTCTGCTTCTTGTAATTGATCCAACAGGCCAGTCAGGTCGAGACCCGAGCCAACGCCTAGGAGGTTATCGTCGCCATGCGGGGTGTTCCTCAGTGCAAAGGGCTAAACCAATATAAGTACGCACATACTGCTTGCGTTAAAATATGATAATAACTCTATCGACTGAACAGAAGGCAACTTTAGCGCTTTTCTCGCGCTAACCGGGTTGTTTTATTTTCCTAATAAAAACGCCTGCTTAGTGCAGGCGTTTTGTAGTATTGATGCGTGGCCGAGTTGATTAGCTACGACCTAGCTGCGCATCCAGGGCATCGAACTGCTGGGTAAGGTAGCTACTGGTCTGATTCATTTGCGCGATCATGCCATCCAGCTGACCAAACTGGGAGCGGTAACGAGACATCGTTTGCTCAATTGATTGTTCCATGCGGGTATACTGCTCTACCAGAGATGCTTTGCTGTTTTCCGCCCCAGCGATTGCACCTGATACGCGGCCATTGGAACTCAGCAACTGCTCGATAGTGGTATTAATTTGCCCTGCCATACCCGCTTCTTCCGTATCGCCTGCGAAGAAAGTTGAAAGCGCTTCTTGATTGTTGGCAATGGCATCGTTCAGCTTGCCTTCATCAATCTCTAGCTTGCTATACCCAAGCCCGCTATCGTACTTCTGTGAAATACCGATATCGCTAAGGATAGAGAGCTCACCGTCAACCACCCCACCCAAAACGCCACGCAAGCGTGATTCGACGGTGCGTACAACGCTGTCGCCCACCAGCTCCCCGGCCTCGCCTGTGTCGGAGTTGAAGCTGGTTAGATCGCTAATCGTATCTTTAAGATCGTTATAGGCATTTACAAAACCCGTTACTGCTTCGCGAACCTTTAGCGTGTTTTGTTCTACTTTAACAGTGCTATTTCCCTCTTCTTGAAGGTTTAGCGTTACGCCCTGGATAGCACCTTCAACCTGATTGGTAGAGCTGGTGATATCAATGCCGTTAACGGTAAGCGCTGCGTCAGTGCCGCTTTGTAGTGTGTTAGCGGTATCGGCCGTAAACGGTGCCGTTCCATCGAAACTGAAATCGGCAATCGAGGCATCCGCGCCAGTTTCGCTAGAGCTGAGCGCCAGGCGGTAATTGGTACCATCATTAATGATGGTCGCATTGACGCCAGAGTCTTCAGTGGCATTAATCGTATCGCGAATATCCTCCAGGGTACTGCCTGACGCGATATCGATCTCTTGGGTGGAACCATCAGCAAAGTTCAGGGTTAATTTTTGGTCAGCGGCCGTAATGGCTTCATCAGCAGCTGCTACCCCTTCTGAGGCGAGTGTGCCACGAGTGGCCAGGGTGTCAACGGTAACGTTATAGCTGCCAGGCTGCGCTTCCTCATCGGCAGCAGCCGTGATGGCTGAACCACCCACGCTAGTGGAGAGGCTTTCGTAGAGGGCACTGTCGTTGAGTGCTTCTGCCGCGGTTTGAAACTGCGAAAGCGCGCTCTGCAGCTGCCCATAGGCGGAAATCTTGGTCTGCTGGGTTTCCTGCCGCTCCACAATGGGAACAAGCTTCTCTTTCTCGGCCTTTTGCAAGTCATCTAACAAACCGTTGAGGTCTAAGCCTGAGCCAATACCTAGTGATGAGATGGAAGCCATACTTTACCGTCCTCTTTTATAACGTCATCACGCTACTGATTACACTGTTCGTGAAGAAATTTATCATCGTATTAGTTATTAACTATCGACCATCTGAAATTAAACTTAAACCTTTTTCGCTCACCGCCTAATCGTGGCTTCTCTCATGGTTTCTCCGCCCCACCCCTATGTACCGCAAACCTGCTTCTTCAACAGCGCTTGGCGTGTACAAATTACGCCCATCAATGACGACTTTTTCAACCAGCTGATCGGCTAACCACTTGAAATCGACACTACGAAACTCTTTCCACTCGGTGCAGATCACTAGGGCATCGGCACCTTTCACAGCCTGAATCCGGTCACCTGCCAGCATTAGGTCATCCCGTTCGCCATAGATGCGCCGACACTCCGCTATCGCTTCAGGATCAAACGCCTGCACCTTGGCACCTGCTTGCCAGAGTGCTTCCATTAACGTGCGGCTTGGGGCTTCACGCATATCGTCGGTGTTGGGCTTAAAAGCCAAGCCCCATACCGCAATGGTCTTACCGCTTAGATTGCCCAGATTATCTTGCAGTTTTGTGAACAGGGTTTGCTTTTGGCGTAAATTCACCGCTTCAACAGCGCTAAGCAACTCCGGGTATAGCCTAGCTGACGCGCAGCGCGCTCTAGCGCCTGGACATCTTTGGGAAAACAGGAGCCGCCGTAACCACAGCCAGGGTAGATAAAGTGGTAACCAATACGGGGGTCGCTGCCAATCCCACGGCGTACGTCCTCCACATCCACTTCGAGCCGTTCGGCAAGGTTAGCGATTTCGTTCATAAAGCTGATTTTGGTGGCAAGCATGGCATTGGCGGCATATTTGGTGAGCTCGGCAGCCCGCACGCTCATAAACATCAGCTTTTCGTGGTTGCGATTGTAGGGGCGTAGCACTCTTGCATACGTGATTTCACGCGCTCGCTTTCAGTGCCGACGATAATCCGCGCGCCGCGGGTAAAGTCTTCAATCGCTGCCCCTTCTTTCATAAACTCAGGGTTAGAACAGACATCAAACGCGAGTGATTCACCGCGCTGTTCCAGTGCATCACTGATCACGGCGTGGACTTTCTCGGCAGTACCCACAGGCACAGTAGATTTATCAATGACCAGCTTATAGCTATCCATATGCTGGCCAATCGTGCGCGCTACCTCTAGCACATAGCGAAGATCGGCACTGCCATCTTCATCGGGCGGCGTTCCCACCGCGATAAATAGCAGTTCACCACTGGCTACCGCTTGAGCAGCATCGGTGGTGAAGCGTAAACGGCCCGCCGCTATATTGTGGGCAACGATGGTACTTAGCCCTGGCTCAAAAATCGGTACATCACCGCCATTAAGCTGTTCAATCCGCTCAGCATTAACATCCATACAGGTGACTTGATGGCCTACATCGGCTAAACAAGCGCCTGCCACAAGGCCGACATAACCGGTTCCGAATACACTGATATGCATGACTTATTGACTCGCTAAAATACGTGACGACGAGCGTAGCACATTGGCTTAACGTTGATGAGTTCAATAACGGGAGAGCACCACCGAATGATAGACCTTGGTCTAACATCGACCTTGGTTTATAATGCGCTGCAACAAGCCCGATTTGGTGCTGACCGCTGGAGAACATGTGATGACTCCCGAGCCTACGAAAGAACACTCTGCCCCCTCGTCAAGTGGGCTGTCGACGACTGCGAACGTTCAGCGTAGCCTTCGTCAATGCTTATCAATTGCCGCTGAACTGCTCTACGACAACGGCCATGTCCTTGAAACCATTACCTTACCGCAGCGCGGTTTAGCCCACCGTGAATTGCTCACACTGTGTGCCGCAACACCCACCTGGGCAACCTGCCAAAAGGTAATGGAAGCCAGTGAAGCCGCCACTTTCAATGAGTATGGTCGCTTTGTGTTGACTCGCCTTGGCCGCGACATAATGTTTGATATGTTTGGCCAGGGGCGGCCGATTGCGCTTAACGTCTTCTGCTGCCAAACACTGCTGATCAGAAGAGCCTGTCCATGAGGCCTAAAAAAACCGCCCAAAAGCAAACGCTTCGGGCGGTTTTTTTGCGCGAGCTTATTTTCTAAAGCCTAGCTTTATAGGGTCTAGCTCTATATCACTTAGCGCAGGCCGAGCATCGAAAGAATGAACAGCACAACCACGATAAGACCAATAATGTAGATAATATTACGCATAGGGCACTCCTTGCTTATTGCGTTTTAGAGAAATCAAAGGCTTGCTTACCCATGAGCCAACACCCACATCCTAGCAGGCTTTTTCTGCTTTTGCGTAATGTCGTGGCATTTCTCTGTTAGAACGTGGCGGTGCTTGTATTGTGGAACCTCTGCTACTTCTAAACCTCGAACCTTTGCCACTTATACCGAAGGTTTTGCGATGCGCGCTACTGCTTTGCTTGTTTCGTTTGCTGTTACTTCGTTGTTACCCACCGCCTATGCCGCAGCGAATGAACCTTCTGCAGATGCACTCCAGGCGCTAGACCGGCAAACCCGCCAACTAGACCGCGTACACAGCGTGGTGGTGGCCTACGATGGTGAGATTATCCATGAGTTGCACCAGGGTGGGCCGGGGTGGCCTCGCCTGCCAACATTAAGTCGCTGTCCAAAACCGTGCTGGCTGCCATTACGGGTGCGGCGATTGAAGCGGGTATCATTGAATCCGCTGAGCAACCTATGGTGGCGCTATTTGGCGATCATCTGCCGAGCGGCATCGACCCGCGTGTTAATGAAATCACCGTCGCCCATCTACTCGCCCAGCAGGCAGGGCTAGAACGGACGTCAGGCGGCAATTACAGCGCCTGGGTCGCCAGCGCTAACTGGGTGAATGATGCCATTACCCGCCCTTTTGTGGATGAACCCGGCGGGCGGATGCTCTACTCCACCGGCACAAGCCACTTGCTTTCCGCTGCGCTCACCCACGCCAGCGGCGAGTCGACCCATGCCCTTGCCCAGCGCCTATTGGGAGATCCGCTTAATATCACCATTCGCCCCTGGCTACGCGACCCGCAAGGGATCTACTTTGGCGGCAATGATATGCAGCTCTCGCCACGAGCACTGATAGAGGTGGGCGAGCTGTATCGGAATGATGGCATCGTGTTTAATGAGGCAGGAGACGAACAGCGCGTTCTGCCGGAGGGCTGGGTAGAAGAATCATGGCAGCCGCGCGGCACATCACGCTGGACTGGCGACGGATACGGCTACGGTTGGTTTATTACCCAGTTGGCGGGCGAAGATGTGTACTACGGGCGCGGATACGGCGGCCAGGCGCTGTTCGTTATTCCCGAGCGAGAGATGACCGTGGTGATCACTTCAGACCCTACCCCACCCTCGCCGGGCGGACAGTTCCAGCAGCAGTTAAATAGGCTGGTGGAACGTTTGTTAATAGAGAACAGTGAGCAGTGAGCAGCACGGGCAGTTCGCAGGTGCGCTAACGCTTACTCACCTTTATGGCCAAGACTCATCAAATAGAGCGCGGCTGCCAGCGCCAGCACTGAAAGCGCTAAATAGATGGCTTCCAGGGGCGTGGCAAAGCGGATATCTACCACGGCGCGGAAAAATTCGATAATTACCGCCAAAATCACTACCCGGGCGATCTTGTCTTTCAGTTGGTCTAACGAGGCGACATTAAAGGGGTGACGTAGGGTACTCGCTTCGGCCTGGTCTATGCGGGAGACAAACAGCCTATATACGCCTAGTCCGAAAATCAGCAATACAATAGCAATCAGGTAGATATCCACCGCAATAATGATATCGGGCACTAGGCTGTCGTGAATGTCCTGGGTGCCCCCAATAGGTAGTAACTCATTACGTTGGCGACCACCTTGAAAATATCAACGGTGCCGACGATAAACAGCATTAGCGATCCCAATAGGCTGGGCACGACCGCGAGCATCACCAAAAAGCGTGAGTTCCATAACGCCGTCTCAATGCGCCGCTCCCAATCATTCTGGCTCTCTGGGGGCTTAGGCGGCGGCGTTGAAACCGGATCAGTCATGGTAATACTCCTTTTGTCATATCAGACTCATCGTGATGAAGGTGCAAGTGGCGCCGAATAGCGCAAACCCCAGTAACAGCGCAATGCCATCGCGGGCTACCAGGCCTAGCCCCAGTAGCGTCAGCGCCAGCCCCGCACCGTTGGCCGAAAAGGGAATAAACTCCATCGGCGGCATTGCCAGCGCGATCAATAAACAAACGACGGCAGTCACACGGATACCGATATAGCCCGTCAGCCATGGTAAGCGCACCCGCAATAGTCCATCAATCAAGCGGGCTGGCTTTTTCATCACCTGGATGGCTTTATCGAACTTTTGCCGGGAAAGCGAGCGCTTAAGTAACCAACGTGGCAACCAGAATGCTTCACTTCCTGCCAGCAGTTGCACAGAAACCAGCAGTACCAGTGCAGCCATCAACGTCGGCATGCCGGGTATATCACCAATGATGGGAGCGAGCGTAATTAGCCCAGCGACCAACAGCAGCGGCCCAAACGATCGCCTACCCACGGCATGAACCACATCGTCAACGCTAACTCGAGAAGCCTCCTGCTCCATTTGCTCTATCGAGCTGATTAGATCCATTAAATTCGAGTCTTCGTTGCGATTATGCATCGTGGTTATTGCGCTCCTCTACCTGCAGTTTGGTACGGATAAAATCGCTGTGGCTAACGTAAAGCAAGTCCGCCAAGCGGCGAATTCGATGCTCCTCCAGGGGGTCGACATTGCCATCGGCCCAGGCCAGTTGCCACATCTGTGCGACCAATTCACAACGCTGGCTGTAATCGTAGTGCTCTTTTATCAGGCTCACGAACTGGTAGTGATCGACAGCTTCATCCACTTCTGCCTGAGCAAGCGACATTAGCTCTTCCACATCGCTTTCGCTTAACCGATAGCGCTCAGTAAGCATAATACGCAGGGCAGCAAGCTCTTCTTCGCTGGTGTCGTAGTCGGCGCGGATGATTTCACATAGCAGTGCGGCGGTAGCGAGCTCCAGGGTCAGCGCTTGGTTTTCACGCTGCTCAGGGTGCGCCAGCGTGCGCTGGAAGAAATCAGTAATGGCATTCAGCATAGGGGGCTCCTAGGTAGCTACAGCGTCGTCCTTACCTCAATCCTTCTTGGTAAGCTGCTCTCTCAGCTGCTTGGGCACTTGCTTGATAATCAGGCGATCCTGGGCGGCGTCGTACTCGATGCTTGAGCCCAGCAGGTGGGAGTCGAAGCTGATGGAGACGCCTCCGGCACGCCCGGTGAAACGGCGGAACTGGCTTAAGGTGCGTTTATCGGGGGGATCTCCGGCGAGAGCCCGTAATCGGCGTTGCGTATATGCTCGTAAAACGCCTTGGGTTGCTGTTCGTCCACCAGCCCGGACAGCTCTTCCAGGGTCATCGGCTCGCCGCGGCGCAGCTGCTCATTGGCGTAATCCACCAGCGTATCGGTTTTTTCACGGCTGACTTCGTCGTCATAATCCTCTTTCTCGACGTAGTCGCTAAACGCTTTGAGCAGCGTACGGGTTTCCGCCGGGGCATCGACACCCTCTTCCATCCCCAGCAGCGCGACCAAGCCCTCGGCGAGTTTCTTACCGCCACGATCTTTTAAGAACGACACATACTGCGCATTGGGCGCATCGCTCTGCCACTGAGTGAGGTTAATGCGCGCCGCCAGAGTGAGCTGGCTTGTATTGAGCTGGGCAGCGGGCACCGCGTGGTGATCATCATTAATGCCAACCCCTTCCCGCTGGTGCACCAAAGCCATCAGCAGGGTTTCAGTATCGCCCTGGCGCTGGTGGCTAAACACTAAGTAACCACTTACCGACAGCTGCTCTTGAAGCTGCTTGGCAAGCCGCTCAGCTAAGTCTACTGACAACTCAGCAAAGCTTTTATTGTCCGCCAGATAATCACGCAGCCACATAGCCAGCGGCCCGGCCTGATCGCCCTCTTCAGCAAAGCGCCCCCAGCCTTTGGGCTTGGTGTTGTAGGTGTCGTTAAGCGCACCCACCAGGCTCGCCATTACCGTGTCATCACTGGGCGAAGGGGCAGGTGCGGCGGTCAGCGTCAATCGCTCACCGTCAAGGGTCGGGTCTAGGCGGTGCACAATACTTTGCAGTAGCGGCATAAGGGTTTACTAGCGCTCCATAGTGAAGAGTGAGGGGTGAAGGGTGAATCGCGAGCTGGATGGCAATCAGGGTTTGAGGCGATAACCGGTACGGAAAATCCAGCCGATAGTACCCAGGCAAGCAACTAGAAATAGTGCAATCATGCCGACACTCGCCGCTAGGCTAACGTCGCTGATACCGTAAAAGCTCCAGCGAAAGCCGCTTACCAGATACACCACCGGGTTGGCCAGGGTAATGGTTTGCCAGAACGGCGGCAGCATATCGATAGAGTAGAAGCTGCCCCCAGAAAGGTCAGCGGGGTAATCACCAGCAGCGGCACCAGCTGCAGCCGGTCGAAGCCATCGGCCCAAATGCCGATAATAAAGCCGAGCAGGCTAAAGGTGACAGCCGTTAGCACCAGAAAGAACAGCATCCAAAACGGGTGGGCGATCTCCAGCGGTACAAACAAGCCCGAGTTTGCCAGAATAATCAGCCCCAGCAGAATCGATTTCGAGGCCGCTGCGCCTACATAGCCAATCACAATCTCTAAATGCGAGATAGGCGCCGAAAGCAGCTCATAAATACTGCCGGAAAACTTGGGAAAAAGATGCCGAAAGAGGCGTTTGAGACGCTCTGGGTCAACAGCATCAACATAATCAGCCCCGGTACAATAAAGGCGCCGTAGCTGACACCGTTGACCTCACTGATGCGTGAGCCAATCGCGGCACCAAACACCACAAAGTAGAGCGATGTCGAGATCACCGGCGAGACAATGCTTTGCAGTAGCGTGCGTCGCGTACGGGCCATTTCCGCCATATAGATAGCGCGAACAGGGTGAAGGTTCATGCACGCTCCTTTGGGTTAACCAGGTCGACAAAAATATCTTCAAGCGAACTCTGCCGGGTATTCAGATCTTTAAACGTAATGCCTTCCCGCTCCAAGGCCGTTAACAGTTCTGAAATCGCGTGGCCGTCCTCTTCCTGGCTGCCGTCGTAGGTATAAATCAATTCATACCCTTCCGCCGCAAGGCTCAGCTCAAAGCGCTGCAGCGTGGCGGGCAAATCGGTTAGCGGGCTGTGCAGGTTGAGCGTTAGCTGCTTGCTGCCCAACTTGCTCATTAACGCAGCCTTCTCTTCCACCAACACCAGCTCACCGCGATTGATAACGCCGATACGGTCGGCCATCTCTTCGGCTTCTTCGATGTAGTGGGTAGTTAGAATAATGGTCACGCCGTTATCACGCAGTTGCCGCACGACCTCCCACATCTCGCGGCGCAGCTCTACATCCACCCCGGCAGTGGGTTCATCGAGAAACAGTATGCGTGGCTCATGGGAGAGCGCTTTGGCGATCAGCACGCGACGCTTCATGCCACCTGAGAGCGTCATCAAGCGGTTGTTACGCTTATCCCATAACGTTAGCGACTTGAGCACTTTTTCGATATGCGCTGGGTTAGGGCTTTGCCAAACAAGCCGCGGCTGAAACTGACGGTATTCCAGACCGTTTCAAACGCTTCATTGGTGAGCTCTTGAGGCACTAAACCAATAAGCTCCCGAGCCTGGCGGTAGTGGGTAATATTATCGAACCCGTCTACCAGCACATGGCCTGCGGTTGGATTGACCAAACCGCACACCACGCTGATCAACGTGGTCTTGCCTGCCCCGTTGGGGCCAAGTAGAGCAAAGATCTCGCCGCGCTGAATCGTTAAATCAATATGAGTTAACGCCTGAAAGCCACCTTCGTAGGTTTTATTCAGGCCGTTAATGGCAATAATTGGGTCGTTCAAGGCGTACTCCTCACGCCGCGACTCAATAGTTTAAACACTATGGTCGCGGCGCTTGACGGCCTTTTAGGCAGAATTAAGAGCGGTTGGTGGAAAAGTTAAGAGCGTTCGGTAATTTCCAGCAGGTGGTAACCAAACTGGGTTTTTACCGGGCCGTGGACTTGGCCTACTTCGTCATTGAAGACGACTTTGTCGAACTCAGGCACCATTTGGCCGGGGCCAAAGCTACCCAGGTCGCCACCTTGACGGCTCGATGGGCAACTGGAGTGCTCTTTAGCGACTTCGGCAAAGTCGCGGCCGTTTTGGATCTCTTCTTTCAGTGCAAGGCACTGCTCTTCACTGCTGACCAAAATGTGGCGGGCGCTGGCGCGTGTCATAAATTTCTCCTGACTGAGTTTGATGTTCTTTCTGTAATGTTCTTTCTGGGGTGTCACTTTTAAAAGGGCAATAGTTTATCACGGCTTGCCGAGAGCACCGCTATCGCGCAACGCTTCACCTACGCGAGTCAAGGCTCGTTCGTGGGCACTCACCGCCAAAGGGCCGCGAGTACAGCTGACAATCACCCACGACCCTTGTGTTGCACTATCGGCATTATCACGCTCGGCAATCCCCGCATCGCAACTACGCCGCTGCTGAGTACCGGTTTTATGGGCAAAGCTTATGCTGCTTCCAAGACCCGCTTTAAGACGCTGTTTGCCCGAACTGGTTCGCTCCATTACATCCAAAGTGTCTGCCGCTGCTCGGCATCTAAATCCTCCATGGCACGTCCTTGTTGGACAGGCCGCAAGCTAGCCAGCAGATCACCGTAAGCTCTTAGCGTACCTACATTCTCACCGGTGGCTTCGTAAGCATCGAAAGCGTGGTCATAGTCCGGCTGAGTAAAGGTATTCACGTTGACACCCAGGGCGCGGGCTAGCGCCTGCCCGCGCTGGCTGACCGGATGCTGGCGCAGGGCGATAAAATCCATTCCGCCCAGTGCGCGGGCATCCGGGTGCAGCTCGCCGTAAACCCCCTGGCGCACGCCGACCAATTTAGAGATAGGGCCAATGTCATCGGGGTTGCCCCCACTTGCCGCGATCATGGTTCGGGCGCGTTGATTGACCGCTTCCAGTCCCACACGGTCAATCAACATATCGGTAGCGGTGTTATCACTGACGGTAATCATCTGCTCCATTAGGTAACGAATGGAGATTGGCGTACCGGGATCGTGCCAATTGGTGGGGCTTGCGCCATCAACAAAATCGCTTTGAGCAAGCGTCAGCCGTTCGTCCAGTGTTAAGGTGCCCGCTTGACGTTCAGCGAGCACCTGGGCTGCCACCGGTATTTTAATCAGGGAGGCTAAGTACCAAGGGTCGTCGGCGCGCCAGGAGTAGGCCTCGCCACTGGCAAGGTTTTGCACATAAACGCCCAATTCGCCCTCAAAGACACCTTCGATAGCCTGTAGACGCGCGGTTAAATCGCCTTGCCACGTACTCTGCTTATCTACTTCGTAGTACCAATGTGTAGCGTACTCGCTGGTCGCGTAACTCTCTGGGTGGACAGGCAGCGCTATTAACAGTGCCAAGGCAACCACTCCGCGTTGAATCCAGTGTCGCAAATCGTAAGCTCCCGAAATATAAGTGGTGATTAGCGGTGTCTAGCCATCCAGCGAGTCAACCAGATCCACCCCGCGGCGCCAAGTATCAACAACCCGCCCACACCCAGCGCCTGTGGATAGGTATACATTCCCTCGCCTTCCCACAGAAAGCGCAGCACTAAAAGATCATCACAATATGGAAAATAAACGCCATAAGCGCATTTGAGCCGACAATCGTCAGCGGCAAAGTGCCTTCGCTGCCTTGGCGCCACCAGCAAGCGCGAGAGCCAGTAGCACCAGCGCACCGCCCAGGCTAAACAGCATAAATGCTAGCCCAGGCGGGTGTTTGCCTACATTTTTCGCCACCGCCAGCATGGCCGCGTGCACATCGCCACTGGCAAATGCCAACCCATAAAACCCAGCAACCATCAGTGCACCTAAACCTAGCAGAATAAGCACCAAGCGCCGCCGCGAGGCCGGTTCAAAATAGCAGCGCAGCAGTGCTTCACCGATCAGCAACCCGACGAGAATCATAGGGGCGCGGCTGATTTGCCCCAGGTGTAGTGGTCTTCATGGTCTACCAGCAGCGCTTTGAGAATGTCGTTACCACCAAATGTAAGGCTTTGAAGCCAAATGGTGAGCGCTGTTAATGCGCCGATGGTGGCGATTCGACTCCACAGCGGCGCCCGCGCCCATAGTGGCAAAACCAGCGGGATCCACAGCAGCGCAATGGCGTAGAAGCCTAAGATTTCAACCCAAATGGCAAAACGCCCGTAGAGCAGTGCATCGACGATCTCGCTGGGCGGATAGAACGGCAGCATTTCAATAACGAGCAGCGCTTTGTACCAGAACCACACTTCTACAGCGCGTAGCCACAATTTTAAACGGCGTTTAGGCCAATCGTCGCTTTGGGTATGAGAAAGAAACGCCACGGCCAGTGCGATACCAAACACCAGGATAAACAGCGACGAGGAGAATTTGGTCAGAAAATGGATCGGCACCATACCCCAATCGGGCACATTGCGAATACCCACCAACCCACTGACCGCGTGGCTTATAATCATTAGACCGATGGCCAGACCCCGGGCTAAATCTATCGCCTCTATGCGGCCTTCCGCCTTGGGCAGTTGGGGAACTTCCTTCCAATTCAGAGGCATCGAGACATCCTTGTGGGCACCGTAGGCATTGGTTAAGCATAAGGGTGCTTAACACTTTAGCGTGAAATTATATCGTCCGCTTTGGTTGACAGTGTTAACGGCCACACACAAAGATGCCCCGCAGTTGGCGGGGCATCCGTTGGCTCATCCTTGAGCCCGAGAAAAGTTATTCCTTAAAAGTTGCAATTACCACCCAGAGTCATCCTCCTCTTCATCAGTGGTGGGGACTTCTTGCTCCTCTTCCTCTTCTTCGTAAGTGAATTCTTGCTCTTCCTCTTCGTACTCAGTACCTACATCCGAACCTTTGTCTTGCTCAGTGTCGTAGCTGTTGTAGGTGCCTTGCTCATCCTGCTGCGTTTCTTCTTGCGGGGCCGGTTCGTACTCGTCGCTGCTGTCCACTTGAGCAAACGCAAGTGGGCTGGCCATCAGGCCAAATGATACACCTAGGATGCCAAGTTTCTTGAGAGATTCCGTCTTCATCATGATACTGCTCCTATCAAACGTTGCTACTTAAACATCTGTGCGAGCATCGCACTGGTTTAACGTGTAAGAGCGTCAGGTCGTCCTACCTGTGTCACTCTTACTTAACTCACTGCAGTGCCCGTGCCAGCCTGTGCCAATAGTTAATAAAAGTCATTGTTAAACAATTGCTTATATGTTTTAAACGCGCTCCAACTGTTTGATTTTATTAACAAAAACTAGGATTAAACTGTTTAAAATAGGCACATGCTCCCCGATGGATCAGGCCATCGGGGCAACATGGTGACTTATTCGTAGGCCATCGCCTCCAGCTCTTTCCCGCGTGTCTTTGACGAAGTAGATAACGAAAAAGACCGAGGCAACGGCACTGATGGCGTAGAAGCCGTAAGCCCCGAACAGCCCGATAGAGGCCAGCATGATGGGGAAGGTCATGGTAATACCGAAGTTGGCCAGCCACTGGAAAAGCCCGGCAATCGCCAGCCCCGAGCCGCGCATTTGATTGGGGAACATCTCGCCCAGCATGACCCACATCACCGGCCCCCAAGAGGCGTTGAAGAACAGCACATAAAGGTTGGCGCACAGCAGCGCAAATACACCCATGTCACTGGATAACTGTAGGCTGCCATCCACCATCGTCGCCGTAGAGAACGCATAAGAGAGGCACGCCAGTGTCGCCGCCATGCCTACCGAGCCGCCCCAAAGCAGCGGCTTGCGACCAATTTTGTCGATCAGCGCAATGGCCAGCAGGCAGGCACCGATACTCACGGCGCCAGAGATCACATTGATGAGTAGCGCATCGCCTTCGGAGAAACCCACGGACTGCCAAAGCACTGCGCCGTAGTAGAAAACGACGTTAATACCCACTAATTGCTGGAAAACCGCCAAGCCAATCCCCACCCAAACGATTCCGTGCAGCTTGCCAGTGGTGCGATTCATCACATCGCTTAACCGTGGTTTGTGATCCTGATCCAGGGTGGTGTTAATTTCATCGATTTTAGTGCTCACATCGCGTTCCGGCATTACTAACCCAAGCACACGACGGGCTTCGCCCTGCTTACCGGTGCTGATCAGATAACGCGGGCTTTCTGGAATAAACAGCAGTGCCACCAGGAAAACGGCAGCCGGTATCAGCTCAATCCAGAACATCCAGCGCCAGGTCGCGAAGCCAAACCATAGCTCTGACATAGCCGAGCCCGCTACATAAGCCAAGACATAGTTGCTCAGAAAGGCAAAGAACAAACCAGAGATGATCGCTACCTGCTGGATCGTAGCCAAACGCCCTCGGTAGGCCGATGGTGCTACCTCACTGATATAAGCCGGGGTCATGACACTGGCGGCGCCGACGGCAAGCCCACCGAGAATGCGATATATCACAAACTCCATGGAACTACCGGCAACGCCGGAGCCCCAGGCACTGATCAGGAAGAACACAGCGGCCACGATCAACAGTGTGCGGCGGCCAAAGCGATCCGCCAGGCGACCGGCAAAAAAAGCACCGATCGCACAGCCCAGCAACATCGACGCCACATTAAAACCCGTGCCTGCGCTATCGGAGTTAAAAGAGGCCTGTAGGCCATCCACCGTGCCGTTGATCACGCCACTGTCGAAACCAAACAGGAAACCGCCGATGGCGGCAATACAGCAAATCACCAGAATATAGGATGAGCGGCTTAGCGTTCTTTGTTGTGTCATTGTCGAGCTCCTTGGATTTGTTATTGAGCGTTTTTATGTCTATTAAAAAGTCGGGAAATTGATGATCGTTAGTGGTTTAGCGTGCTCTCACGACTGCTTGAACGCTGGCGAACCGCGTCGTCAGGCAGACGCTGTCCGTCGGCATCGAACGCGTGAAGTTGGGCCTGTTGAGGCGTCATAAACAGCGTGTCGCCATGATTCAGCTCGATATCGCCAGAGAGGCGGACAGTGAGTGGGCCAGCCTGCTCGCTGTCTATATAGGCGAAAGCGTCAGCGCCCAGCTTCTCGATGAATCGCACGCGCCCTTTCCACTCGCCCTGTTCACGGCTCACCTCTAGGTGCTCGGGCCGGATGCCTAGGGTGGTGGCGCCATAGGCCGCGGCTAGCGGCCCTTCGATCAAGTTCATTTTCGGCGAGCCAATAAAACCCGCCACAAACAGCGTTTCGGGGCGTTGGTAGAGCGCCATGGGCTTGCCCATTTGCTCAATCCGCCCGGCGTTCATCACCACGATGCAGTCGGCCAGGGTCATCGCCTCGACCTGATCGTGGGTGACATACACCATGGTGGTCTCGAGCCGTTGATGCAGTTCGGCCAACTCGACCCGCATGCGGTTGCGCAGCGAGGCATCCAGGTTGGAGAGCGGCTCGTCAAACAGAAACACGCCGGGGCTGCGCACAATGGCACGCCCTATCGCCACCGCTGGCGCTGCCCGCCGGAGAGCTCAGCAGGTTTACGCTCCAGCAGATCTTCAAGATTGAGCAAGCGAGCGGCCTCGGCCACTTTGGCCTCGCGCTCTTTGGCGGGTACCTTGGCTAGGCGCATACCGAAGTCGATATTGCGCGCAACCGTCATGTGCGGATACAGCGCGTAGGACTGAAAGACCATGGCAATATCCCGGTCGCTCGGTTCGGCGGTGGTGACATCCTCTCCACCGATAGTGATCGTGCCCTGGGTTACGGTTTCAAGGCCTGCGATCATTCGCAGCAGCGTGGATTTGCCGCAGCCGGAAGGCCCGACAAGCACAGTGAAAGAGCCATCTTCTATATGCAGATTTAAATCGGGGATGACCGTGGCTTTGCCATGAAAGGTTTTTTCGATGTCGCGCAGTGTTACTTCAGCCATGAGCTTATCTCGTCTCTGAAAGAGGGGCGCGGCGATAGCAGAACGCCTGGAAATCGGCGGGGTGCCCCGGCCGCTAATGTCGTGGGCGGCCATGCCTAAAAGGTGCCGGTAAAGTAGCCGTGGGCACGACCGCTGCCTTCGTCGGAGAGCAGGCCAGCGTCCAGCGCGGGGCCGATCGGCTGCCACGCCTCGCCACCTTGGGCATAGCGAAAGCACAGCTCCCGGGCGTGGATATCCAGCCCGAGCCGAATCGTGGCGCCAGGGGCGCACGCTCACATCAGCTATCTTCAGATTCCCGTTAGGCCAGTCATCCAGGCAACTGATAACGCTGAGCACCTTGTCGCCTGCGTCGTTCAGGGTCACCGCCAGGTAATGGAATTTGAAGCGGTTGTAGTAGGCGATCAGCCCGGCAAACTGCTGAATATCTTCAGGTTCAAATTCAAGGGTCGTTTCGGCACTACAGTGGATGTTGTCCTGGCGCCGGGCGACTAACGCCTGCTCAAACCAGGAACCGACCGACTCACGGCCAAACAGGCGCAAGTAGCCGGGCCGCTCGGTAAGCGAAAAGAGCCGATCAGGATAAGGGGTACGCAGCCACTGAAAGGCGGCTGGCAGCGTGTCTGTTGCAAAATCGTAGTGCTCCTCCGGCGCAGGGGGCTTTTGCGTTACCCCGCTCATGGCGACCTTTAACGCCGGGGTATTGCCCCCATGGTCGAGCCGTAGCCAGCCATCAGACCCCCACGCCACTCGCTGAATAGCGGTCTCACGCCCCAGCGGTGAAAGCCGGGTTCCCGGCAAGGGGCGGCCACATAAATGCACCAAGTAAGTGTCACCTTCAGGGCTATCGACCAAATCCGCATGGCCTGCTCGCTGGAGTGGATGATCGGGGTCATGGCTAGCCGTCAGGAGAGGATTTTGAGGGTGTACCTCATAGGGGCCCGTTAGCGTTTTTGAACGCGCCATGGTGACCGCATGCTGGTAGCCCGTGCCACCCTCGGCCACCAGCAGGTGGTACCAGCCATCGCGCCGATAGAGGTGCGGCCCTTCCGTCAGCTTCAGTTCGGTACCGGTGAAAATAGTGGTGATGTCACCGACTAGGCGGCGCAGCTCCACATCGTACTCTTGCAGCACAATGCCGCCGAAACGATCCCGCCCTTCCCGCTGGCGATAATCCCACTGCAGGTTAATCAGCCACTTGCGGCCATCGTCATCGTGAAACAATGAAGGATCAAAGCCGCTCGAATTGAGATAGACCGGATCGCTCCAGGGGGCCTTCAATACGTGGCGCTGTCACCACGTAGTTATGTCCATCCTTGAAGTTACCCTCGTAACGCTTCATATCGGTGTAGACCAGCCAAAACAGGCCGTCGGCGTAGCTCAAACAGGGCGCCCAGATGCCGCAGGAGTCCGGATTGCCGCGCATATCCAGCTGGCTGGCCCGGCTCAATGGCCGGGTGACCAGCTCCCAGTTAGCCAGGTCGCGGGAGTGGTGGATCTGAACACCGGGGTACCACTCAAAGGTCGATGTGGCCAGGTAGTAGTCGTCGCCTACCCGGCAAATCGAGGGGTCGGGGTTGAACCCGGCCAGAATCGGGTTGTGGATAACATCGTCCATTAGGGATCCTCCTTTATCCTTTAACGGAGCCGCCGGTCAGGCCAGCCACAATGTATTTCTGGGCGGCGAGAAAGAAGATTACCGCCGGAATGATGGTCAAGGTCACGAAAGCCAGAATCATGTTCCACTGGGTCAGGTACTCCCCTTGGAACTGCATCATGCCCAGTGGCCAGGTGTAGATAGAGCGGTCGTTTAACACCACCAGCGGCAGCAGAAAGTTATTCCAGCTCTGCACAAATACAAATACGCCCACGGTGGCCAGAATGGGGGTCGAGAGCGGCAGCGTGAACGACCAGAAGAAGCGCAAATAGCTGCACCCATCCACATAGGCCGCTTCAAACAGTTCTTTGGGCAGCTGGTCGAAGAAGGCCTTAAACAGCAGAATCGCCAGCGACAGACCAAATGCCGTCTGGGGCAGAATCACCGCCCAGTAGGTATCCAGCAGGCCCAAATCGCGCACCTTGATAAACAGCGGCAAGATGGCTGCCGCGAAGGGAAACATCAGCCCCAGCAGCAGATAGGAGAGGATCATCTTGGCGCCGAAGAAGCGGATCTGCGAAAACACATAAGCCGCGGCGGCCCCCACCACCAGGGTTAAGAACACCGTCATTAGCGAGATGAAAAACGAGTTACCCAAGTAGCGCCAGAAGTTGCCATCCAGCAGAATGCCGATGTAATTGCCCGCATCCCAACTGTCGGGCAGCCACAGTGGATTGGTGCGCAGCTCAGAATTGCCCTTGAAGCCACCGAAGAATGCCGCCAGTAGCGGGCCAATCACAATGCTGGCCACTACAATCAGGATGATCACGCGCAGGGTGTTTCGGGTCGTAATACTTTTCATGCCTTGCTCCCCTTGCCGGTGGTGCGTTGGTAGAAGAAGGCGATCCCGATAGCGAGCACAAACAGCACCACCGCAGCGGCGCTACCGAAGCCGATATTGAGCCGTGAGAGGCCGAAGCTATACAGGTAGGTGACGATGGTATGGGTCGAGTTGGAGGGGCCACCGTTGGTCATCGGGATGATAATGTCGAATATCTGCAGCGAGCCGATAATGGCAAAGAAACCACTGACGACGAGGGCGTGCTTAATCAGCGGAATTTGCACAAAGAGCGCAACCTGCCTGGGTTTGGCCCCTTCCAGCTTGGCGGCTTCGACAAGATCCTTGGGCACGCTCTGCAGGGCGGCAATATAGATCATCATATGGAAGCCAAAGTACTTCCAAACGATCACCGTCATAATCGCCGGAAACGCCCATTGGTGGTTGGCCAACACATACACCGACTCCTGGCCCATGGCATGCAACAGCGAGCTGGTAATGCCGTAGTCACCGTCGAAAACAAAGCTCCAGATAAGCCCGGCGGCCACTTCTGCCAGGATATAGGGCAGGAAAAACACCAGCCTAAACAGGGTATTAGTGGGCGTTTTGCGATACACCAGCAGCGCCAACCCCAGCGCCAGGGGCATCTGGATCAGTAGCGACACCAGAATAAGCTTGGCGGTATTCCAAAGCGCAGTATGAAACACCGAGTGATCCAGCAGCCGCTGATAATTTTGCGAGCCGACAAAGTCACTGGGCGCGCCATAGCCATTCCAGGAAAAGCCGCTGTAATAAACAGCATCCGCCAGGGGCAGAATGACGAATAGCGAAAACAGAATTAACGCCGGTGGCAACAGAATCAGCATCGCGGTGAATTTACCGCTCACCAAGCCTTTCTTCACCCGGTCGGCATTCCCTCTCCGCGGCACGGCGGTTCGGTCAAGCGTGGTCATGGCAAACTCCGAGACAGGATATGGGGAGCACGAGCGAAAACGCGCGTGCTCTTTAAGCGGGGCTATCATCTAAACTGCCAGGCTTCATCAACCTGGGCGGCGGCCTCTTCCGGCGTGATCACGTCTTGGGCCAGATCGCCACTAATGTCGTTGATGGTCGCACCAACGGAGGTGCCCAACGCTTGATCCAGGAACACCTGATGGAACTCGGACTCATCAAGGATCTCTGCGACGCGGCGGGCATAGGGGTTTCAAGGGCTTCGGCGGAGCCCTCGGCAACCGGCACAAAGATCCCCGTGGCTGCCGCTTTACGCTGATTCTCCGCATTGAGTAGAAAACGTAGAAACTCTACCGCTTCGTCGGGCGCGTCGCGGGTGACCGCAAAACCGTTCATGCCACCAAAACTCTGTTCGTTGCCCTCACCACCTTCGACCTCCGGGAAAGGAATAAACCGCAAGTCCTCATCCGGAACACCCTCTCCGCTCACCGAGCGCTGTTTGGAAGGGAGGTAGTCCCAGTCACCCATCACGTGAAAGGCGGCCTCGCCATCGCCAAACATGCCGCTGGCGCGCTCGTAGGAAGTGGCCATAAAGCCGGGCTGAAAAGGATCAAGCTCAACCAACGACTGCAGCATCTCGCCAGCGCGTACAAAGGGCTCACCTTCAAAGCCGCCGTTTTCACCATTTTTGCCGCTTCGATGCCCTCGCCACCGGCCAGGCGGGTGACTAAAGAGCCCCAATAGAAGTGCAGCGGCCAGCCATCCTGCCCACCGACCACCAGCGGCGTTATGCCCTCTTCCCGCAGCGCCACCACGGCGTTTTTAAAATCCTCCCAGGTCTTGATCGCTTCTACATCGACCCCTGCCTGCTCCGTCAGCGCGGTGTTCGCCCAAATACCCACCACGGTGGCGTAGAGCGGCGCACCATAGACACGATCATCCAGGGTAAAGGCGCGTACCGCCGACGCGGGGTAGATATCCTGCCAGCCATCGCGCATCGGCTCGGTCAAGTCGCGGACAAATCCCGCATCCACCTGATCGCGCAATCCTTCGCCGCCCCAGGTGTAATAGATATCCGGTCGCTGGCTGGACTGCAGCATGGTGGGCAGGCGCGTTTTGTAGGCCTCGTTGGCAAGGTATTCGAACTCAACGTTAATATCGGGGTGTTGCGCCTCAAAATCGGCAACCACTTCGTTGTAGTAGTCCTTTTCAGCGCTGCTGCTCTCAACCCTTAACACCGTCACCGTGGTATCGGCTGCCGCAGCGACGGATCCCAAAGCAGCAACAACGGCAACGGCTAGCGCTAAGTGACGAGGGCGTGAACAGGGCACGTTGTAGTTGTTAGATACCTGCATAAAACTCTCCTAATAGTGTTTAACGTTATTGAACTCAGGCCCAGCCGGCATCTACCGCCAGCTCCTGGCCGGTAATCGCCTGGCTTTCGGCGCTGGCTAAAAACAGCACAGCAGGGGCGATATGCTCGGCTTCAAGGCGCATCTTGAGGCACTGGCGTTGTTGGATAGCGACTTCATCCTCAGGGCTAATCCACTTTTCGAGCTGGCGTTCGGTTATCACCGAACCGGGCACCAGGGTGTTAACGCGGATATTATGCTCACCCAGCTCCCGGGCCAGGCTGCGGGTCAGGCCGTGGGCCGCCGCTTTGGCGGTGACATAAGCGGGCAGTCCCCCCAGCGCCATCTGCACGCTGACCGAGCCAAAATTGATAATCGATCCCCCGCCCGCCTCAATCATCTGTTCAGCCGCCGCCTGGGCGGCGAAGAACATTGGCCGTAGGTTGAGCGACATGCGCTCATCCCAATAGGCCACATCCACCTCCCGCCAGTCGTGGCGGTCGTCGTTGGCGGCATTGTTGACCAGGGTATGAATCGGCCCGAACTCCCGGCCGGTCTCGGCGATGACCTGCTGTAGGCTGGCCACATCACGAATATCGCAGTGGTAATAACAAGGTGCCTCGCCAGTCTCGGCGCGAAGCTCATCGACCAGCGCTTGGCTGGCAGCATCGTTGATATCGACAAACACCACCCGCGCGCCCTGATGATGAAAGGCACGGGTAAGCGCGGCGCCAATACCGCTGCCACCGCCGGTAATAAAGACCACACGCTGCTCAAGGCTTACATAGCGCGCTGAGTGCTGATTCATAGGGTTTCCCACCTCTCTCTTTTGCATGTTTTAGCGTGTTCTAGACATCCACCCACTGCCCACCGGCGGCGGACGAGGCCAGCGCGCGGGTGATAAACCTCAGGCCGTCAACGCCGTCAGTCACACCCGGTGTGGGCGCGGCCAGCGCATCAACGTTTCCACCCTTCTGGTGGGCACGAATTTGCACCGCGAAATCGCGATAGAGCTGGGCAAAGGCTTCGAGATAGCCTTCTGGATGCCCCGCGGGGATGCGCGCTGCTGCCATCGCAGCTTCACCTAAACCTGGGCCATTGCGAGTTAAGATGCGCGTGGGCTCTCCTAGCGGTGAGTGCAGTAACTGGTTAGGGGTTTCCTGGCGCCAAGTAAGGCCACCTTTGCTTCCATAAACGCGCAGTTGTAGACCATTTTCATTGCCCGGCGCGACCTGGCTCGACCACAGCATGCCCTGGGCACCGCCCTTGAAACGCAGCAGCATATGCACGTTGTCATCCAGCGCTCGTCCGTCAACAAAGGTGTGCATATCGGCGGCGAGTGACTGGAGCTCCAGCCCGGTCACATAGCGCGCCAGGTGGTAGGCATGGGTGCCAATATCGCCCAAGCAGCCCGCCGGGCCGCTGCGCTTGGGGTCGGTGCGCCACTCGGCTTGCTTGACGCCACTCTCTTCCAAGCGGGTGGATAGCCAATCTTGCGGGTACTCCACCTGGATGACGCGAAGGTCACCCAGCTCACCGCTGGCCACCATCTCGCGCCTGGCGAACCAGCGAGTAGCCGGAGTAGTTATGGGTCAAGCCGAAGAAGAGTCCCGTCCGTTCCACCAGCTCGGCGAGGGTTTGCGCCTCTTCCAGGGTGATCGTCATCGGCTTGTCGCAGATGACGTGAAAGCCCGCTTCCAAAAAGGTGCGCGCTACGTCGAAGTGCACATGATTGGGGGTCACGATGGCGACCACGTCGATACCATCCGAGCGCTTACGCTCCGCCTCAGCCATGGCCTGGTAGTCGGGGTAGGCGCGATCTTCGGCGACGTGTAGCTCCGCCGCGGCGGCCCGGCTGCGCTCAGGGTCAGAAGCAAAGGCCCCGGCCACCAGCTCGTAATGGTCATCCAGCCGGGCGGCAATGCGGTGCACCCCGCCGATAAAGGCCCCCTGGCCACCGCCGACCATGCCCAGGCGCAGCCGACGTGTCGTGTCGTATTGATCACTCATGTCGTATTGCCTCCCTTTTAGTTAATTGAGACCCAAAATGCGGCGATTGGCAGCCTCGTCGGAGCCACCGTCAGCAAAGTCATCGAATGCTCGCTCGGTGACCTCGATAATGTGGTCGCGAATAAAGGTCGCGCCTTCCCGGGCGCCGACTTCCGGGTGCTTCAGGCAGCACTCCCACTCCAGCACCGCCCAGCCGTGGTAGTCGTTGGCCGCCATCCACGAGAAGATCGACTTGAAATCGATTTGGCCATCACCCAGGGAGCGGAAGCGGCCAGCACGCTCCGTCCATGACTGATAGCCGGAATAAACGCCCTGTTTGGGGCTGGGGTTAAACTCGGCGTCCTTAACGTGAAACATCTGAATATGGTCGCGATACACATCCAGAAAGCCGCGGTAGTCGAGCTGCTGCAGGATCAGGTGGCTGGGGTCGTAGAGGATATGGCAGCGGGGTGGTGGCCGACCCGCTCAAGAAACATCTCGAAGGTGATACCATCGTGGAGATCCTCGCCAGGGTGAATTTCGTAGCAGAGATTGACCCCGGCTTCGTCAAAGGCGTCCAGAATGGGACGCCAGCGTTTGGCCAATTCGTCAAACGCGGTTTCGACGAGCCCGCCGGGCGCTGAGGCCAGGGGTAGATAAACGGCCATGCCAGAGACCCGGAAAACGTGCCATGGTCGGTGAGCCCGAGGTTTTGCGAGGCCTTGGCAGCCAGCTTGAGCTGATCCACCGCCCATTCCTGCCGTGCCTTGGGGTTACCGCGTACCTCGGGCACCGCAAAGCCATCGAACATCTCATCGTAAACCGGGTGCACGGCCACCAGCTGGCCCTGCAAGTGGGTAGAGAGCTCGGTGAGCACCAGGCCGTGTTCAGCCAGGGTGCCCTTGATCTCGTCGCAATAGGTGCGGCTCTCGGCGGCGCGTTTCAAATCGATCATGCGTGCATCCCAACTGGGAATCTGCACGCCCTTATAACCTAATCCCGCCGCCCAGGCGGCAATGCTATCGAGGCTGTTAAATGGGGCTTCGTCACCGGCGAACTGGGCGAGAAAGAGCGCTGGCCCTTTGATTGTTTTCATAGGACTCTCTCACTATCGTTTCGATTAAGTGCGTGGGTAGGCGCGGGCTGGAGTGGTGCTTTTATCCGCGCCTATCTATCAGTACGCGTTATCAGTACGCGATCAGACCGTGTTTAGAACGGAGAGTCAGGGAAGTAGTACTGCTCGGCGTTCTCCTGGGTGATCAGCGGGGAGCCAAGAATATATTCGCCCACCACCGGGCCATTGGAGACAAAGTGCTGCACGGTCAGATCCATTGCCGTGGCGATCATACCGGGCGGATAAAGCACATCGACGGGCACTAATTCATCGCCGTCCATGACACGCTTGATAATGTCCTTCATGCCCGCGCCGCCAACAATAAACAGCTCGTCTTCACGATCCGCCTGGCGAACCGCCTCGATGACGCCGAGGGCGATATCGTCATCCTGGGCCCAGACGGCGTCGATATTGTCGAAGCGCGATAGGTAGTCCTGCATCACTTCAAAGCCATCGTCGCGGTTCCAGTTGGCGTGCTGCATATCGAGGATATTAACGTCAGAGCCTTCAATCGCTTCTTGGAAGCCTTGCACCCGCTCGTCGTCAATCACGGTGGGAATGCCGCGCAGCACCACAATGTCGCCTTCGCCATTCAGGCGTTCACGGATGTACTCGCCAGAAACGCGGCCTAACTCATGGTTGTTGCCTGCCACATAAAGGTCTTCGATACCCTCTTCGGTCAAGCCACGATCCACTACCGTCACGAAAACCCCCGACTCTTTAACACGCCGCACCGGATCGGTCAGCGGGCCAGATTCAAACGGCAGCACCACCAGCGCGTCGATGTTGCGTAGCGATACCAGGTCTTCCAGATCATTGGCCTGTTCGCCAGCCGTACCCGCGGTGGAGATGGTGATTTCGATATCGGGATAGAGCGCTTCAAGGCGTTTTTTGGCCTCTTCGGCGTGGTAGTTAACGCCCCCGTCCAGCCATGGGTGGCAGCGGGAATTGATACACCGATGGTGACTTCCTGGGCAACGGCGGCGCCGGAAAACCCTATTATTGTAGTGAGTGCTGCGGTAGCGACGCAGGCCGCCACGGCTGTTTTGATGGTTCGCATAGTGATGCTCCTTTCGTGTTTGTACTTGTTAGGCTGCGAGCTGCTATGGGTTTATGTTGCGCTGGCTTTGAGCGCCTTAAGGTGCTGCCTTCCTCCACGAGGCACGCTGCAGATAGACCGCCACAATGATGATGATCCCCTGCACCGTACCGTTGAGATAGTTGGAAATGGCGTCGGTCAAGTTGAGAATATTGCCGATCATGGTGAGCATGATGGCGCCCACCACCGTGCCCCAAATACGCCCATGGCCACCCTTGAGCATGGTGCCGCCGATGATCACCGCGGCAATTGCCTCTAACTCCCAGAGCACCCCGGTAGCCCCTGATGCAGAGCCCAGCCGAGGCACATAAATAATCGTCGCCAAGGCCACGCACACGCCTTGCAGCATGTAGGTCATGGTTTTGATGCGATCCACGTGGATGGCGCTGTATTCGGCAACTTTTTCATTGGAGCCGATGGCAAAGCAGTAGCGCCCGAAGCGGGTGTAGTTGAGCAGGATGTAACCAATAATCGCGACCGCCAGAAATACCCAGACCGGAATGGTGATGCCCAGAAAGCTGCCGTAATAGACCGGGCGATAGATATCGCGCACCGCCCAATCCAGGGTCAGGGTGCCGCCATCGGCGAGGTAAGTGACCAACGAGCGGTAAATGCCCATGGTGCCAAGGGTGACGATAAAGGCTTCGATTTTGCCTTTGGTGGTCACCATGCCGTTGATAAAACCAGCGCACAGCCCGAGTAGCAGTGAGGCACCCACGCCCAGCAGCACGGTGGTGACACCGGCACCGAACTGCTCGACCAGGCTGTTCATCAGAATGATCATTACCCCGGCAATAAAGGCGGCCATCGCCCCGACCGAGAGGTCCAGTCCGCCCGCGGTAATCACAAAGGTGGTGCCGATGGCGATAATGCCGATAAAGGCGCTGCGGGTGAGCATGTTCGAGAGATTATCCAGTCCCAGAAAAGCAGGATTAATCAGCACCCCCAGCAGCGCCAGGGCGAGCAGCGCGACGAAAGGCCCCAGGTTTTAAGGTCTATTTTAAGGGCTATGGAGAAGCCCTTTTTCTGAGTGGTTGGGTTAGCTGCTTTATTCGTTGATTTGTTATTAGCCATAACGCTGCTCATCGACCCCTACTCCCTTAATACCGGATGCGTACTGCATGATTTCGTGCTCATTAATCTGCTCGCCTTCAAGCACCCCGGAGAGCACGCCTGCGCACATCACCGCCACTCGGTGGGAAAGCCCGATCAACTCGCCCATCTCTGAGGAGATCAGGATGACCGAGCAGCCCGCTTCAGTGAGCTCGCGAATGAAGTGATAGATCTGGTGCTTGGTGCCCACATCGATGCCCCGGGTCGGTTCGTTGATAATCACGACTTCGGGGTCGATGGACATCACCTTGGCGAGCAGCAGCTTCTGCTGATTACCGCCGGAGAGTTCGGCGGCGGTGCGCGCGGCCGTACGCAGGCGGATATCAAAGCGCTCGATAGCCTGCTGGAAGGCCTGCTCTTCACGGCGGCGGTCGATCAGGGGGTGGCAGTGAGCGCGTAAATTGAGCAGCGTCACGTTGGAACGCAGATCCATATTGAGCACCAGCCCTTTGCCCTTGCGATCCTCGGTGAGATAAGCGATACGCTGATGCACCGCATCGCGCAGGTGGCGCAGCACCACCGGCTGGCCGTTGCGCAGCACTTGGCCTGCGCTTTTGCCGCGGAGGCCCAGCACCGCTTCGATCAGCGCGGTGCGTCCGGCGCCCACAATGCCGCCAAATCCCAACACTTCACCCCGCCGTAGGGTAAAGCTGGCCTGCTTCACGGCCCCGGGCACCAAGAAGTCCCGCGCTTCCAGCACCACCGGCGCATCGGAGGGGAGATGCGTACGCGGGGGATACATCTCAGTAATCTCACGCCCCACCATTAGCCGTGCCAGCTCCTCCTTGCTGCGTCCGGCCATGGGGCCGCTATCGACCAAATGGCCGTCGCGCAGTACCGTCACGCGATCAGCGATCTGCTCAATTTCACGCAGTTTGTGGGAGATATACAGAATCGCCACGCCCGCTGGCGCAAACGGTCGATGAGTGCGAACAGCACCTTCACTTCGTTTTCGGTCAGGGTGGCGGTGGGCTCATCCATAATCAGCACGCGCACGTCGCGGGTGATGGCCTTGGCGATTTCTACCATCTGCTGGTCAGAGGTGCTCAAATCCTTCACCCGTGCGCGGGGATCCACATGGGTTTCAAGCTCCGCCAGCGCCGCCCGACTGCGTTCCCGCATGGCACGCCGATCCAGAAATAGCCCCGGCGCAGCTCGCGGCCCAGGAAAATGTTCTCCTCTACGCTGAGCTGCTCTGCCAGCGCCAGCTCCTGGTGGATCATGACGACCCCGTCGGCTTCCGCCTCGCCGCTAGAGCGGTAGTATCGTTGTTCGCCGCTGAGAAGCACCTCGCCCGAAGTAGGGCGAAGATAACCGGCCAGGATTTTTACCAGCGTCGATTTACCAGCGCCGTTTTCACCCAGCAGGGCGTGCACTTCCCCGCCTCCAGGTCGAG
The DNA here is from genome assembly GCA_004295565.1 of Vreelandella olivaria. Taxonomy (GTDB): domain Bacteria; phylum Pseudomonadota; class Gammaproteobacteria; order Pseudomonadales; family Halomonadaceae; genus Vreelandella; species Vreelandella olivaria. The sequence goes on from AP019416.1 coordinate 3,982,375, forward strand.
GTCAACGTCGAATAACACTTGGTTGTCACCAAAGGAGCGGCAGAGTTTGCGCGCTGATAACAGCATGGGGCCACCTGATAATGTCTGTTGTTATTGTGTTGGGGCTTATCAGCATCGATTGCGTTAGGATGATGCTTGATTTACTTTAGGCGCTAAAATAAATACTTGCATATGCAACTTAGGTCGTATTTTGACAATCGCGCTAACGCCCCAGGATGAGTGCGCAAAACAATTGGCATGACAGCCTTTTTCAACACGAACTATAACGGCGACCCTATGGCCCTTCCGTCGACTGATACCAGCCGCCTCGACAACACCCTGGCGGTGATCCGCACTCTGCGTGACCACACCGGTGGCACGCATCGACCTGGGGGCAATCAACGGCATTAGCTCTGCCACCGTCACCTCGATCAGCGCCGAGTTACTCCAGCAGGGATTGATCACTGAACGCCCGCCTGAAGCCCCCGCCCCAACGGGCGCGGTCGACCAAAAACCTTGATTGGACTCGACCCCAGTGCCGCCTGCGTGGTGTGTATCAAGCTGTCGATCAATGAGATTCAGTTGGTAGTAGGCGATTTTGCGGGCCAGATACACCATAGCGAGCACCACGCGGTGCCTACCTTGACGTTGAGCGCCGACGACCTGGAAGCACTGCTGGAAGAGAAGATCAGCGCTGTTTGCACCCAACAGTTGACAGGGTTCCAGCGCTTGGCGGGGATCTGTTTGGCAGTACAGGGGGTGGTGTCGTCGCAAAGCGGTACGATCATCTGGTCGCCCGCTTTAAGCTTTCGCAATGCACCGATATCGGCGCGATTGGCGGAGCGCTTTCACTGCAGCGTGCTGCTCGAGAATGATGCCAACTGTATCGCCAGCGTGCTGGCGGCCCAGCCCGCCTATGCGGACTGCCCCAACCTGGTGGTGATTATGCTGGGCTACGGTATCGGCATGTCAGTGTTGATTAACGGCGTGCCTTATCTCGGCGCCAATGGCTCGGCGGCCGAGTTTGGGCATAGCAAATACCAGCCCGACGGTGCCCTTTGCGCCTGCGGGCGACGGGGGTGCATTGAAGCTTATACCAGTGACTATGCCCTCTATCGCGCCGCCGCTGAGCATCTAGAACTCCCCTCCGGCGACAGCGCACACCCCTCCGAGCAGCAGATGCAGGCGCTAACCCAACTGGCGCTGCAAGGCGACCCCTTGGCTCAGCGCATCTATGCAGAGGCAGGCCGCGCACTGGGGTACGGCATCGCCAATGTGCTGGCGCTGTTTAACCCCGATCTAGTGCTGATTACCGGTTCCGGCGTGCGCGGCTTTGACGCCATGCAAGCGGCCATGCATAGCGCTATCGACGAAGCCCTAGTGGCCGAATTAATGGGCTCCACCCGCATCGAAAGCTGCGCCTGGGATCGCGATATGACCTGCATGGGCGGCATCGCCATAGCGCTGAACGCCACCGATGGTGAAACGCTGCTCGAAAGCCAAACTGCTAGAGAAGCTTAACCAGCTTGGGGCGAGGCAAGATCGTTAGCACCGGGTAACCGATCAATGCGAATGACGCGGCACGTCAGAACCCCGGCAGCCGACCAGAAAGTCGAAGTCGCAGCCTTCGTCTGCCTGGAGTACCCGCTCAATGTAGAGCTGTCGGTAGCCACCCTGGCTGGCAATCAGCGTTGAGGCGGCGGTGGGGTCGCTCTCGGCCAGGCGCGACGCCAGCTCTTCATCGCTGAGTTCCAGGTGCAGTCGACCACTTTCGCAGTCGAGTTCGATCCAGTCGCCGTTGCGTACCGCCGCCAGCGGGCCACCAGCGGCGGCTTCCGGGCGACGTGCAGCACCACGGTGCCGTAGGCAGTGCCGCTCATGCGCGCATCAGAAATGCGCACCATATCGGTAATCCCCTGGGCGAGGATTTTGGGCGGCAGGCCCATATTGCCTACCTCCGCCATACCGTGATAACCCCTTGGCCCACAGTGTTTCATCACCAGAATATCGTTGGCTTCCACGTCCAGATCCGGGTCGTTGATGCGTGCTTTGTAGTCATCGAAGTCCTCGAATACCACCGCGCGGCCGCGGTGCTGCATCAGTTCCGCTGTCGCCGCCGAGGGCTTGAGCACCGCGCCGTTGGGGGCCAGGTTGCCGCGTACGACGCAGATGCCGCCGTCGGCGGTGAGGGGGTTATCCAGCGGCCGGATCACTTCATCGTTATACAGCGGGGCGTCTTGTACGTTCTGCCAGAGTGTTTTGCCGTTGACGGTTAAGGCGTCTTTGAAGGGCAGCCGGTCGGCCTCGCCCAGGCGCCTAAGCACCGCGGGAGGCCACCGGCGTAGTAGAACTCCTCCATTAGAAAACGCCCGGAGGGCTGCAGATCAACGACCGTCGGGGTGCCGCGCCCTACCCGGCTCCAGTCGTCCAGGGTGAGATCCACGCCGATACGCCCGGCAATCGCCTTGAGGTGAATCACCGCGTTGGTGGAGCCGCCGATGGCCGCATTGGTGCGGATGGCGTTATCGAAGGCTTCCTTGGTAAGGATTTTGGAGAGTCGCAGGTCTTCATTGACCATCTCGACGATCCGGTTACCCGAAAGGTGGGCCAGCACGTAGCGGCGGGAGTCCACCGCGGGAATCGCCGCATTGTGCGGCAGCGAGGTGCCTAGCGACTCGGCCATGCAGGCCATGGTGGAGGCGGTGCCCATGGTGTTGCAGGTGCCCGCCGAGCGGGACATGCCCGCTTCGGCGGCCATAAAGTCGTGGAGTGAAATCTCCCCGCTTTGACCTGCTCCGAGAGTTTCCACACCACGGTGCCGGAGCCAATATCCTTGCCTTTGTGCTTGCCGTTGAGCATCGGCCCGCCGGTGACCACGATGGTGGGAATATCGCAGCTCGCCGCGCCCATCAGCAGCGCCGGGGTGGTCTTGTCGCAGCCCACCAGCAGCACCACCGCATCGATAGGATTACCACGAATGGCCTCTTCCACATCCATGCTGGCCAGGTTGCGGGTAAACATAGCGGTGGGGCGCAGGTTGGATTCACCGTTGGAGAACACCGGGAACTCTACCGGGTAGCCCCCGCCTCAAGCACGCCCTGCTTCACGTGCTCCGCCAACTTGCGAAAATGCGCGTTACAAGGCGTCAGCTCCGACCAGGTGTTGCAGATACCGATGATCGGCTTGCCCTGAAACTCATGGTCGGGAATACCCTGGTTTTTCATCCAACTGCGGTACATAAAACCATTCTTATCGGCGGTGCCGAACCACTGGGCAGAGCGTAAGGGCGGCTTGCGATCAGACATGGGGGCTCTCCGTAAAAAATCGGTGAAAAGATCATGGTAAAAAAGGTATTGAGAAGTGGTGTTAAGCCCGCTGACGGCGGGTCTGTTTCCAGCGGTCAAACATCACCGCCAGCAGCAGAATCGCGCCACGCACCAGGTATTGGTAAAAGTGGGGACGTTGAGCAGCCCCATGGCATTCTGAACGCAGCCCATAATCAGCACCCCGACCACCACGCCGGTAATGGTGGCCACGCCGCCGGATAGCGCCACGCCGCCCAGTACACAGGCAGAAATCACCGCCAGCTCCAGGCCCATGGAGGTATTGGGGTCACCCAGACCCATCCGCGAAGCCAGCAATACACCGACCACGCCCGCCACAACGCCCTGGAGCCCGAAAACGATAATCTTGAGGCGACGGACATTGACCCCAGCAAGCGCTGCGGCTTCCGAGTTACCGCCGGTGGCCAGTACATTGCGCCCAAAGGCGGTCATATTGAGCACCACGCCAAAGATCACGAAACAGGCCAGCATCGTCCATACCGGCAGAGTCAGGCCGAGAAAGGAGGCGCTGCCCAGGTCAAAGAAGCCCGGCACGGTAATCATCACCGCGTCGCCGCCGGAGGTGATGTAGGCCAGACCGCGCACAAACTCCATCGCTGCCAGAGTGGCTATCAAAGAGTTAATGCCAAACTTGGCAATCACCAGACCATTAAAGGCGCCCACCGCACCCCCGGCGACAATGCCCCTATCACGCCGATAAAGACGCTACCGGTACTGGAGGTCACCACCGCTGCAACCACCCCTGCGAAGGCCACCGTGGAGGCCACCGATAGATCCACCTCCCCAGGGCCAGCACCAGCATCATGGTGGTGGCCAAACTGCCGATCAGGGTGATCGAGAGCAACAGCCCGACCATATTGCGGCCGGTCAGAAAATCGGGGATGAGTACCGCTAGAGCGATAAACAGGAGCAGAAAAATCGCGATCAGTCCCGAGGTATCCAGCAGCGTGCGCAGCGGTTTGATAAGCCCCTGGCGCCCCGCTGGGCGGGCAGGTGTCGTCTCACCTTGGGTTGCGTTGTTCGTTGTCATGGTGTTTGTCCTGAGCTTCTTCTTTTAAGAGCCAATAGCGTGTAAAAAAACTGACTTAGGCGGGTAGTGCCAGCCCCAGTAGACGTTCCGGCGTAGCCGACTCCCGCGGTACTACTTCCACCAGTTCCCCGTCGCGCATCACGGCGATGCGGTCACAGATGGAGCTGACTTCCGCCAGATCGCTGGAGATCACCACCACGCTTTTGCCCTGTTCCGCCAGGTCGTAGAGCAGCGAGTAAATATCCCGCCGTGCGCCTACATCGATGCCTCGGGTCGGCTCGTCCATCACGAACAGGTCAATCTCCTCGGCGAGCCAGCGGGCCAAAATCACCTTTGCTGATTGCCCCCGGAGAGCTTGCCAATCGGCGTACGCGGGCCGGGGGTTTTAACGCTGAGCTGCTGGATATAGGCTTCGGCATTGCGCCGTTCGCGCCCGGGATGGCGAAAAACGCCCCAGCGTTTGAAAAAGCGCCGACAGCTGATGTTGAGATTGTCGGCCACGCTAGCCACCGGAAAAATCCCCTGAGACTTACGATCCTCCGGGCACATGGCAATACCGGCGCGGATCGCCTCACCCGGGCTTTTAAAGCGCCGCGATTTGCCGTTAAAGGTCACGCTGCCGGCTTTGGGGGATTCGACGCCGCAGACCAGCCGCAGCAGCTCGCTGCGCCCGGCGCCCACCAAACCAAACAGCCCGAACACCTCACCGCGCTTAACGGAGAAACTCACCGGGGCTTTTAAACCACGCCCCTGGATTCCCTCCACGTTCAAGACAATGTCACCCTGCTCGCGCGCCCGGTAGCCGTAAACATCGTCGATATCGCGGCCGACCATTTCACTGACTAACAGGTCATGGTTGAGCTCAGACATGTCCTCATGGGTACGGATATGCTGACCGTCGCGGAAGATGGTGACCGCATCGCACATCTCGAACACCTCCTCCATCCGATGAGTCACGTAGAGCACCACCCGGCCTTCATCGCGCAGCCGTTGGACGATACGCTTAAGCTGGCGGATCTCCTGAATCGAGAGGCTGCTGGTGGGTTCGTCAAAGGCAATGACCTTGGCGTCCCGCAGCAGCGCGCGGCCGATCTCAATCATCTGCTGCTGGCCGATGGAGAGCTCGCGCACCTTGGTCGAAGGGTGGATCTCCCCTTCGCCGAGATCAGCCAGAATCGCCAGGGCCTTTTGCTTTAACTCACGGCGGTTAACAAACCCCTGCCGCGTGGGCAGTTGGCCCAGCAGCAGGTTTTCGGCCACCGACATATTGGGCGAAAGGGTCAACTCCTGGTAGATAATCGCGATGCCTTCCCGCAGCGCCTCCCGGGCGTTGCTGAAGACGTGGCGCTGGCCATCGATCCACAGTGCGCCCTCGGCGACCCGGTTAACGCCACTGAGCACCTTTAGCAGGGTGGACTTACCCGCGCCGTTCTCACCCATTAGCGCATGCACTTGGCCGGCATGAGCGGCAAAGCTCACCCCATCCAGGGCGCGCACACCGGGGAACACGACGCTAATCCCGTCGAACCGTAAATAAGCATCAGACATGCATGAGTACTCCGCAGATGGCCTGTAACAGCGAGCCCGTTACAGGCCTCTTTTATTGCCAACCAAGCGCTTTATAGACCCAGCGCAGCGCGCACTTCTTCCCAGTTGTCGCGCGTCATTAACGTGCCGGAAGTTTCGGTATTGGCAGGCGGCTCTTGATCCTCGCTAATCCAGCGGTAGAGGTCTTCGGCAGTCTGACGGCCGTGCATGGTGGAGCTCACCGCTACCGTGCCGTGAAAACCGGTTGGGTTATCCCGGGAAAAGGCAGCACCGGAGCCATTGATACCCACGCCGATCACATCTTCCGGCGCTAAGCCATACTGCTCGGTGGCCCTAACCCCCCGAGCACACTCTCTTCGTTAAGGGCATAGATCACCCAGTGCTCATAATCGCCACGCTGGGAAAGCACCGGCGATGCGGCGGAGAAAAGCCCCGCTGGTATCGGTGCTCTGCTGGGGCGCATCAAAAATATTGTCTTCCGGGAAGCCTGCCGCTAACAACGCCTCGGTGGCGCCATCAGTACGCTCAACGGCGGTAGGTAGTTCGTTGTTGGTGATGCGCAATGCGGCAACCTCTTCGGGGTTCCAGCCGCGGGCCTCCATTTCGGCGGCAATGGCTTCGCCCACTTGTCGGCCAATCTTGGTGCCCGACATCCCCAGGTGCGGCACACCCTCCATGGGTTCACCGCTGGCGTTAACAAACTGGTCGTCCACGGTGACCACTTTCATACCATACTGGTTGGCGCGGTTCATGATTGCGGGCCCAAGGCGCACGTCTGGTGGGCAGATCACAAATCCCTGAGCACCTTGCGCGTAGAGGTTGTCAATGGCGCTGAGCACCTCCTGACCATCCTCGCCGCCCAGACGCACCACATCGAAGCCGAGCTCTTCGCCCACTTCTGTGGCGGCTTGCTGTTCGTTAATAAACCATGCCTGTTCGGGCTTTTTTAACGATAAAGCCGATCTTCACCTCGTCTTCCTGGGCCTGTACGGATCCCAGCGAGGCCAGCATAATCGCGCTGCCAAGGGCTAAACGGGTAAATGTCTTAGTCAATCTCATTGTTATACTCCTACGATTTTTAGCATTGTTTTTTTATTGCTATTGCAGCTTTTACTGCTGTTTCAGTTTTTATTCCCAAACCACAGAGGGTTAAGAACCGGTGTTAAGAACCATCGTTAAGAACCAGGCTTACGAACCCATATCTTGTTGCGCTGAGAAACGGTAAACCGTGCGCGAACGATAGGTGTCGCCGGGTTCTAAAATGGTGCTGGGAAATGCCTCTTGGTTGGGTGAATCGGGATAGTGCTGGGTTTCCAGCGCAAAGCCAGAGCGGTGTTCGTATGCCTGGCCCTTTTGCCGGTCAGATCACCGTTAAGGAAGTTGCCGGAATAGAACTGTATCGCGGGCTCAGTGGTGGTGATTTCCACCATGCGGCCGCTCTCCGGCTCCCCACACCTTGGCAGCCAGCACCAGTTCATCCGCTGCCGCGTTATCCCGGGCCAGCACAAAGTTGTGGTCGTAACCGCCGCCAAAATCGAGCTGCTCGTTCTCCTGATCAATCCGCTCGCCAATCGTTGTCGCCTGGGTAAAGTCGAACGGTGTGCCGTCTACCGAGCGAATCTCGCCGGTGGGAATCAGGCTGTCGTTGACCGGGGTAAACTCTGGGGCGTTGATCATTAGCTGATGATCAAGAATGGTATCGCTACCCTCACCCTTTAGGTTGAAGTAACTATGCTGGGTGAGGTTAACCGGTGGCTTTATCGGTTACTGCCCGATAATCCACCATCAGCTCATCATTATCGGTCAGCGTATAGGTGACTTCGGTTTCCAAGTTACCGGGGTAGCCCTCTTCGCCATCCTCGCTGGTATAGCGCAACACCAGACCAGAGCCTGCTTCGTTTTCAAAGGGTTCGGCTTGCCACAGCACTTTATCGAACCCTTGATCGCCGCCGTGAAGATGATTGTTGCCATCATTGGTGGCCAGTGAATAGCTTTCGCCATCCAGGGAGAACTGGCCATTCGCAATACGATTGCCGTAACGCCCAATGATGGCGCCGAAATAGGGATTTGCCTGGCGATACTCATCAGAGAGATACGCTTCCAGGGAGTCGAAACCCAGCGCGATATCGTCAAATTCGCCATCCACGTTGGGGGTCTTCAGCGACAGGATGATGCCGCCGTAGTTGGTCACCCGCAGTTCGATGCCGTTGGCGTTGGTAAATTGATAGACATCGACCTGACGGCCATCGGGCAAGTGGCCAAATACCGATGTCTGTATTCCGCTATCGGCACCACTGCCCGCGTCGGTGTCAGAACTACTCTGAGCTTGCGCAGCGTTTGCCAATAGCGCTGCGACAATTGCACCGAACATCAGTGGCGAACCCTTCTGTAATCGTTGGCTATACATGAGAGGCATGAGCTTCCTCCTGGAGGCGTACTTTATGTTGCTAGCTTATTGTTGTTAGGTCGATGAGTTAACTTAGGCTCTGTCTGAAAACTGGCTGCGCTCGACCATACGGCGTTAAAAATCGGCTCAAAGTACTCATTTACAACACGTAAACTCCGCCTTTTCACCAATTTTTGCCTTGTCTGGCCTTCGCTCGCCGACTTTTCAGACAAAGCCTAGGGCGTTATCACCGATACAGAGACTACAGTAGCCATGTCTGGCATAACCAACCAATATACAAATACCTCACTATCGATATACTTCTTAGTATCAACAACAATTCAAGGCTTATTCTATGGGCGTTCTCGGTGAGAACTGGTTTTTAGACGTGCGACTAAAGTTGCGCCATTTTCAGCTATTTTTAGCACTGGATGAGCAGCGCAACCTGCATCGCGCTGCGGCCCAGCTCAATATGAGCCAGCCCGCCGCATCAAAACTACTCAGCGATCTGGAAGCCAATCTGGGTATTCGGCTGTTTGATCGCCACCCCGCGGGCTAACGCCTAACTGGTACGGCGAGATTATGATTCGTCACGCCCACAGCATGCTTTCAGCGCTACGCCATACCGGTGAGGAGTTGAGCGCTCTCGGCGAAGGCAATGCGGGCACGGTAGCGGTCGGCACGGTAATGGCTCCGGCGGTCACACTGCTTACCAGCGCGATTGAGCGGGTGCACCGCGACCGACCGGGGTTAAAAATCAGCGTGGATGTGGATGTCAGCAAGGTGCTGGTGCCGCGCCTGCTCGAAGGCGAGCTGGATTTCGCGATTACCCGCATTCCCGCAGGTGTCGATGCCGAGCGCTTTGTTTTTGAAGAAATCGGCGAGGAGGAGCTCTGCTTCGTGTGCCGCCAAGGGCATCCATTATCCTTTAAGAAAACGCTCAACCTTGCGGATATGACGAGCTACCCCTGGTCGCTGCAGCCCGCCGGTGCGCTGATGCGCCAGCGGGTGGATAGCCTGTTTCTACACCACCAGGTCGCGCCGCCCCGCCAAATCGTTGATACCGCCGACCTGCTGCTCTCGCTGGCACTGGTGGATAAATCCGACACCATTACGGTGACCACACGGGAAGCTGCCGATCTACTCTGCCCACCGCAACGTTTTCATCTCCTGCCCTTCAGCGAGACGCTAAGTGTTCAACCTTACGGACTGGTGAGCTTGCGCCACCAGCGCCTTTCTCCCGGTGCCGCCGCGTTAATGAGTACCCTGCGCGAAATCATTGCCCAATCCGATTAATGCGAAGGGATGCGTTACACCGAAGTTAACGCCTTGTTTTAGGTCAATGGCGGCTGACGATCTGATCGAAGGTGTGATGCCTTCACCAAATGTGTAAGACACTAAACTCCCCCGAAAACCAATGACCATACAAAAGTATATGTTGAACAATTGATCTTAATGTTCAACATTACCCTCCCGCATGGTTAATTGCTCCATTGCATCACCATGTTCACTGCGATGTTCATAACAACGTCCACCACAACGCTTTTCACAACAATAAACTTGAGGAATAGTGCCATGCTCAAATCCAAGTACAGCTTGCTACTCACTGGCTCAGCACTGCTGCTAGGCCTTTCAACGGCCCAAGCGGCCGAGTATGAATGGAAATTTCAGGCGTCAGAAACCTCGGGCGAACCCAGCTTCAAGATCAAGCAGGAGTGGGCAGAGAAGATCACGGCAATGACCGATGGCCGCGTCGAGATCGAGGTCATGCCGATTAACTCCGTGGTGGGCCCCACCGAAACGCTGACCGCCGTGAGTTCAGGGATTCTGCAGGGCCATATGACCGACCCCAGCTACTTCTCCGGCCAGGATCCCGCTTTTGGCATGCTCGGCAACCTCGTCGGCGCTTGGCAGAACCCCTACGACTTTCTGGAGTACATGAAGTACGGCGGCGGTGAAGAACTCTATAACGAACTGGTCGAGCCCTACGGCGCCCATTTAATCAGCGCAGCGACTTTCCCGCTGGAGTCGGTGCCCTCCACGGTGCCCATCGAATCCATTGCCGACTTTGAAGGGCTAAAAATCCGTGCCCCTCAAGGCATGGTGTACAACATCTTCGAGCGCATTGGTGCCACGCCGGTCAACCTGCCGGGCTCTGAGGTTTATACCGGGTTGGAAAAAGGCGTGATCGACGCTGCGGACTCTACGGTGCTCTCGAATAACGACGCCATGGGCCTGCACGCTCGCCCCCTACCCGCTTTACCCAGGCTTTCACTCCATGCCCATGATCGCCGTATCGATCAATAAGGACATCTGGGATGGCCTGCCTGAAGAGCTGCAAGCGACGTTAAATATCGCCTTTGACGGCATGGCCTACGACCTAATTGCCCGCCTCAAGGAGCAGGATATCGAGACCCTGCAGCGGCTTCAGGAAGACCCTGATGTTCACCCTTTTGATCTTCCCGCTGAAGAGCGCCAGAAATTCCGTACCGCGGCTGAGCAGGAGTGGCAAGAGTGGGCCGGTGAAAATGAGATGACCCAGAAGATTTATGACTCGGCGACCGCCTTTTGCGCTCGCGCAATCTGCTCTAACTTTTGCTCTCAACTCGGCCTCATTAACCTAACCAACGCATCGCTCGGGGCACCCCGAGCGATGCGCGTAGAGTCGCGCCATGTCTCAAAAAAAACCTGACAATCAATACCGCTCGCCTCCTACCCATGATCTTCCTGAGATTCTCGAAACGGTAGAGGAGATCGCCCCGAACGTAATACGTTAGACCGCCTGATTGCACGAGGTGGCCGTGCTGTTTCCTGGCTGGTGCTGGTGGCGATGGGTATCAGCGTCGTCGAGGTCTTTATGCGCTACGGTTTTAACAACCCTACCTCCTGGGTACACGAAACCGTGGTGTTTCTGATTGCAATTATCTTTGTGCTGGGTGGCCCAGCGGCCATGGCGCGCAATAGCCATATCCGCGTCAAGGTGCTCTACGACAGTGCCGGGCCAAAACTGAAGTGCTGGATGGATCGCTTCAATGACCTGCTCACCCTGATTTTCTGTCTGGCAATGAGCTATGCCGCCTTTCATATGTTCTGGGGCGCGTCGCATAACCCGCTCGGCGAGTGGTCGCTGGAGCGCTCCGGCACCTCCTGGAATCCGCCCTTTCCGCCATGGTCAAGGGCATGATTCTGTTTGCCCTGACGTTGATGACCCTGCAGGCCGCACTGCATCTGTGGCAATCGCTTAAGGCGAAGCCCCGTACCGGCATCGAGGAGGCGCGCTGATGGATATTTCAACCGCTACGATCCTTATGGTCGGGGCAATTTTCGCGCTGCTGGTTACCGGCTTACCGCTGGCCTTTATCACTGGCCTGGTGGCCATGGCATTCACCTTCGGCTGGTTCGGTGAAGCGGCGCTGCCCTTGGTCACCAGCCGCGTCTATGGGTTTATCACCGAGTATTCGCTAGTGGCGGTGCCCATGTTTGTGTTGATGGCATCGTTGCTGGATCGCTCTGGCATTGCCAAGGATCTTTTCAACGCCATGCGTGTTTTTGCTGGCCGCCTGCCGGGTGGCGTGGCGGTGCAGACCATCGTGGTGGCGTTTTTTCCTGGCCGCCCTTTCGGGCATTATCGGCGGGGAGATCGTCCTGCTGGGGATTCTGGCGCTGCCGCAGATGCTCCGCCTGGGCTATGACAAGCGCCTCTCCATTGGCGTGGTGTGCGCCGGGGGCGCCCTGGGTACCATGATGCCACCGTCCATCGTGTTGATTATCTATGGCCTGATCGCCAGTGTATCGATTGCCGACCTGTTCGCCGCGGCCGTTACGCCAGCCATCATCCTGATGGGCTCCTATATCGCCTACGTGCTGGTGCGCTGCCTGAAGAATCCCGCGCTGGGCCCGCCGCTGGATAAAGACACCCAGGACAATCCTTTCGCCAGTAAGCTGGATGCGGTCAAAGCCATTCTGCTGCCAGGGCTAATTGCCTTTCTCGTGCTGGGCACTATCTACGGCGGCATCGCCTCGGTCACCGAGGCTGCAGCCATGGGCGTCTTCGGCGTACTGCTCGCCACCATTGTGCGTGGAGAGTTCACCCCGGCATGCTGCACCATAGCTTGGGTCAGACCCTGAACACCTGCGGCATGATCATCTGGATCGGCATCGGTGCCGCCGCCCTGGTAGGCGTCTACAACCTGATGGGGGCAACCGCTTTGTGTCGAGCTTGATTCTCGGGCTCGACGTCGCGCCGATTGTCATTATCCTGGTAATGATGGCGATTATGCTGGTACTGGGGCTATTTCTCGACTGGATCGGGATCGCCATGCTGGCCCTGCCGATCTTTCTGCCCATCGTTATTCAGCTCGGCTTCGACCCCATCTGGTTTGGCATTCTGTTCGCCGTGAATATGCAGGTGTCGTTCCTGTCACCGCCCTTCGGGCCCGCCGCCTTCTACCTTAAAAGCGTGGCACCGCCGGATATCAGCCTGAAGGATATCTACCTGTCTGTACTACCCTTTATGGCCATTCAGCTGTGCATACTCGCGGCACTATTGATCTGGCCGCAACTGGCCATTTGGCCGCTCTGATATCGACTAAACTGGGCTTCATAAGGAGATCACCATGCGCCTGATTCAATGTGACCACGACGGCCAGGTTCGCGCCGCCCTGGTCGAGAGCGACGAGCAGGTCAGACTGCTCGACGGCGACACCTACACCCTGGCCAACCGGGCGATTAGCGCCGGTAAGCCACTCAGCGAGATAGTGACGGAAGCGCTGACCGACACCCGCCTTGATTACCAGGCGCTGGTCGACGATAAGCGCCTGCTGCCACCGCTGACGCATAGCGACCCGGCGCACTGCCTGGTGACCGGTACCGGCCTTACCCACCTGGGCAGTGCCGATACCCGCTCGGCGATGCACGCCAAAGCGCAAGCGGCTGAAGAGGATATGACCGACTCCATGCGCATGTTCAAGCTGGGCGTGGAGGGCGGCAAACCCGACGCAGGCCAGCCAGGCGCGCAACCGGAGTGGTTCTACAAGGGCGATGGCCAGTGCGTAGTGGCGCCGGAAGCCGAGATCCACTCACCCGCCTTTGCTGAAGATGCAGGCGAGGAGCCCGAGCTGGCAGGGCTTTATGTGATTGGCAACGATGGCCAACCCTGGCGCGTCGGCTATGCTTTGGGTAACGAGTTCTCTGACCACGTCACTGAGCGCTTCAACTACCTGTGGCTGGCCCACTCCAAGCTACGCGCCTGCAGCTTTGGGCCCGAGCTGTTGATTGGCGAGCTGCCCGCGCACCTGGAGGGCACCAGCCGTATCCAGCGCAGTGGCGAAACAGTTTGGGAGAAGCCCTTTCTCACCGGCGAGGCCAATATGGCTCACAGCCTGGCTAACCTGGAGTATCACCACTTCAAATACCCGGGCTTCCGTCGCCCCGGCGATGTGCATGTGCACTTTTTCGGCACCGCAACACTCAGCTTTGCCGACGGCATCAAGGTGCGCGAAGGCGATCGCTTTGAGATCAACATCAATGAGTTTGGCCGCGCCCTGCGCAACCCGCTACGGGTGGAAGCAGACGCACCGGCCATCAGCGTAAAATCGCTTTAAACCAGCAGGAGGAAGTATGACTCTGGAAGGTAAACTACTCATCGGTCAGCAGGCCATCAGTGGCCAACAGGCCGACATTCATGCGGTGAATCCCGCCACCGGCGAAACGCTGGCGCCCGCCTACCCCGGCGGCAGCAAGGCCGAGGTCGAGCAAGCCTGTGAACTTGCCGAAGCGGCGTACGCCACTTACCGCGAAACGTCGCTTGAAGATCGGGCCGTGTTCCTCGAAACCATCGCCAGCGAGATCGAGGCAATCGGCGAAGAGCTGACCAAGCGCGGCGTCGCCGAAACCGGCCTCCCTGAAGCGCGCCTGCAGGGCGAACGTGGCCGCACCTGCGGCCAGCTCCGCTTGTTCGCCAACGTGGTACGGGCTGGCGAGTGGCTCGATGTGCGTATCGATCCCGCCCTGCCTGATCGTGAACCCCTGCCCCGCGCCGACCTGCGCCAGCGGCATATTGCCCTGGGCCCGGTGGCGGTGTTTGGCGCCAGCAACTTCCCGCTCGCCTTCAGCGTGGCCGGTGGTGATACCGCATCGGCACTGGCCGCAGGCTGCCCGGTGGTAGTCAAGGGCCACTCTGCCCACCCCGGCACTTCTGAGCTGGTGGGCCGTGCGATTCAGCGCGCCGTGGCCAAGTGCGAGTTGCCTGAGGGCGTCTTCTCGCTGCTGTTTGGTTCCGGCAAGGAGATCGGTCAGGCGCTGGTCGCCGACCCGCGCATTCAGGCGGTAGGCTTCACCGGCTCACGCAGTGGCGGTACGGCATTAATGGCCACCGCCCAGGCGCGGCCGCAGCCGATCCCGGTCTACGCCGAGATGAGCTCCATCAACCCGGTGTTCCTGCTGCCGGAAGCACTCAAAGCTCGTGGCAAAGCCATCGCCGAAGGCTTTGTTGGCTCGCTCAACATGGGGGCCGGGCAGTTCTGCACCAACCCCGGGCTGGTGATTGCGGTTCAGGGCCCTGAACTGGATGCCTTTGTTGAAGCGGCCGGGGAAGCGGTTAAGGGCAGCGCTGCCCAAACCATGCTGACGCCGGGCATTCATGACGCCTATCAACAGGGTGTTGATCGGCTCGCCAACCACGCCAAGGTCACCGAGGTGGCGCGCGGTCAGGCAGGTGAAACAGCCAATGCCTGCCAAGCGGGGCTGTTCGTTACCCAGGCCGAAGCGTTCCTCAATGAGTCCGCCCTTCAGGAAGAGGTTTTCGGCTCCACTTCATTGGTAATCGCCTGTGCTAACGCCCAGGAAGTGGCGAAGGTCGCTGCCCAGCTTGAAGGCCAGCTCACCATTACGCTACACATGGATGACGGTGACTTGGCGACTGCCAAGCAACTGCTGCCCACCCTGGAGCGCAAGGCGGGGCGGATTCTGGCCAACGGCTGGCCAACGGGTGTAGAAGTGTGCCACGCCATGGTGCACGGCGGCCCTTACCCTGCAACGTCGGATTCCCGCACCACCTCAGTAGGCAGCGCGGCAATTTTCCGCTTCCTGCGCCCGGTGTGCTACCAGGCGCTGCCAGAAGGGTTACTGCCCGAGGCGATCCGCGACGGTAACCCCTATGGGGTGTCACGCCTGGTCGATGGCAAGCGTGAATAAACATCGTATTGAAGGTCATGCTGCCAGCTCAGAGATAGTGCTGACACCGAACCCTTAGTAATTCAAACGCAGCGAGGATCCCATCCCCGTTGCGTTTTTTTGTACCTAGTTGATATGTCGCTAAGCCACTGCTCCCTTGCTTGACGAATTCCACCTTGCTTGTTCGAACAGTGCGATGAGGCATTCAATACGCGATTCTAGCGCTTGAATGCCTCTTCAAAGCTCATTACGCCGAGGAGTGCTGAGACTTAGTCTGCAGGTAACGATACACTTTGATCAGAAGCGGTGAACACCACAGAAGTATCACGGCGATACCCAGGCCTGCACTGATCGGACGTGCAAAGAAGCTCGTCAGGTCTCCCCCCTGTGCGCAGCATTGCGCTCATAAAGTTGTTCTCGACCACGGATCCCAGCACCAGTCCCAGTATGGCCGGCGCCATAGGGAAATCGTTGACTGCCAAAATATAGGCTATCAGCCCTACAATCAGCATCAGCCAGACATCGACGATACTGTTGTTGATAGCAAAAGCGCCTACAATACAAAAACAGAGTATAACCGGCATAAGTATCCGACTAGGCGTGAGGATAAAGAGCTTGGAAAGCCGAATCGCAATATATCCGATAGGCAGCATCATCAGGTTGGCCAGAATGAACACGATGAAAAGCGCGTAGATCAAGCCACTGCCATCCATAAAGATAGTCGGACCGGGGTTCATGCCCTTCATGTACAAAACACCAATAACGATAGCCGTAATGGAATCACCAGGGATGCCGAACACAAGCGCAGGCACCCATGCACCGCTGATACCAGAGTTATTGGCGGAACTAGCATCCACGATGCCTTCGATATTACCCGTACCATATTTCTCTTTGTCCTTGGATCTTCCCTTACCCACGCCGTAGGAAATCCAGGCCGCTATATCGGCTCCCGCGCCGGGCAACGCTCCAATCAATGTACCGATCGAGCTGCCACGCACCATGTTGCGCCAGTAACGCTTCATGTGACCAGGCACGTTGTGAAACACGCTGTCCTGATCGACAACGCTGATGGTCTTTTTCTCGGACTTGGAGCCGTAATAGCTCATCAGTTCATTGAGTGCGAACATGCCGATCATGACCGGAATGAAGTTGATGCCCGCCATTAGATCGGGCACGCCGAAGGTGAAACGCGGCGCGCCGCTCATCATGTCCAGACCGACCGTCGATAGCAAAATGCCAAAGAGCAGCGATAGAAAAGCTTTTATTCGAGAGCCGACAGAGATGAATATCGAGCAGCTCAACCCCAGTATTGCCAGCCAGAAATATTCAAAGGCACTGAATTTCAACGCGACTTCAGCAAGCGACTGAGCCACCACGATCAAGACGAGGGTGCCGAAAATACCGCCAAAGACAGAGCAGGCAAGGTTGATGCCCAACGCCTCGCGGGCCCTTCCCTTCTTGGCTAGTGCATACGACTCCCCGACATAGGCAGCAGAGGCAGGTGTGCCGGGTATGTTCAGGTAAGTACCGGGTATATCGCCAGCAAAGATCGCCATAGCCGATGTTGTGACAATGGCGGCGATAGCAGGAATGGTGTCCATATAGAAAGTCAAAGGCACCAGTAGGGCAACAGCCATCGTTGCCGTTAGCCCTGGCACTGCACCAACAAATATGCCAAAAAGCGACGCCAGCAAGATGACCAGCAGGGTTTCAAAATTCAAAACCAAGCCGACCCCGTTCATCAGAATATCCATGGCAGACGTCCCTCTAGCAGAACTCCTTGCGGCAACGGGATAAGCAAGTAGTGTGAAAAAATGAAATAGATCGCTAGAGCCACTAGTAACGAGGCAACTAGCGCCACCCAGGGGACAGTTTTTCTCATGATCATCAGGACAAACATGATGACCGCCATCGTGATCATCGCGCCCAGGTAGCCGCTGGCGAAGATGTAAAAGACAATGGCGATGGGCGGTAGCAGCATTGCCAAACCGGATTTTCCTGAGGAGGGCTCTTTCAGGGTAGTGGCCTCCGTCGATGTTTGTGGAGCCAACACCCTTCTTCTATTCCATAACGCATTTGCCGCCAGGAGCGCACCCCCGAGACAAAAATCCCGCTCCAACAATTGAAGGGAAAAGCGAGGGCCCATACTGAAGGCTGGGTAGCGTCGGAAATTGCTGGGCCGTGACGATCGTTGCGATCCCCGCAATGACAAACGCTAACCCGGTAAACAAATCCCTCATGGTCACTCCTTAGTTAGCCAAGCCAACTTGTTCGACGATTTCGCCTAGCACCGTATCCATCTCTTGCATCAGCTGGCCGAACTCTTCCGCGTTACGCCACACGGTTCCAAACCCTCTGCGCCATGAAATCCTGGTACGTGTCACTTTGATAAGCAGCCTCGAGCGCTGACTCAAGCGTTGCGACAACCTCTGCGTCCATTCCTTGAGGACCAACGATTCCTCGCCACGCACCGACCTGGTAGTCACTACCCACAAGTTCGTGGGTAGTAGGAATATCTGGGAAGGCTGAAAGACGCTCTGGGGCCATGACGGCAAAGCTTTTACACGTCCCGCCTCAATCATCGAACGAGCCTCAGGCACCGACGTAGAAACAATATCAATCCCTCCAGATGCCAACTCTGTCATCGCGGGCGCCGAGCCTTCGCTGGGGATCCAGATAACCTGATCAGGAGGAATATCCTGATCCATCAAAAAAGCCCGCAAAGGCGAGATGCCAGATGCCACCCTGCCCGGTTCCCGACGCGGTGAGGCTGCCTTTAGGCTCAGTACGAATGGCTTCCATCATCGCATCAAGACTTTCAAACGCTCCGTCGGTGGCTACCTGGATGCCGGGAGAGTCGTAGTTGATTTGCGCGATGGGGTAAGATCTTCGTACGTCAGATCCGTCAAGCCCTGCCAATGCATGGTATTGACCTCGACGGTGGCCAAGCCGATGGTATAGCCATCAGGTGCCGCGTTGAGCATGGCGGTATGGCCCACGACACCGCTGCCGCCGGTACGATTCACCACGTTGACGTTTTGCCCCAATTGCTCTTCCAAGGCCCGAGCAATGGTGCGTGCCGTTGCATCCGTTCCCCCGCCGGCAGCCCAGGGCACGATCAAGGTAAGAGGACGTTCGGGGTAATCGGCAAAAGCCGAGGTAGACACTAGCGCGATTATCGCTATCAAAAGCGAGTAACGAAGGGTTTGGAATCTGGCACTGATCTTGTGCATGATGAAAATCCTTGAATATTTACCGTCTGTTTAGTTGTTCTTGTCATACGCTTTTCATACTTACGGCATCAATATCCGCCCAGCCAAATAACAGGCTTAATACGTTCTTGATGGGCGCTCAGCAGGCTGCTCTTTGTATCGGCCAATGGTGGCAAGTGCTCCTTGTCGAAGCAGGCTGATATCAATTCCGACAGCAATAAACTGGCAGCCAAGCTTCTGGTAGCGGCGGGCATCCCCTTCGACTGGTGCTAAAATTCCTACCGGCTTGCCCGCGTCGTGTGCCGTTCGAATGATCTTTTCGATGGCGCGTTGAACGTTGGGATGGGTCGGATTTCCGGGATAGCCCATTCCAACCGAAAGATCTGCTGGCCCAATAAACACGGCGTCTACACCTTCCGTTGCGGTGATAGCCTCTACCTGATCGACGCCTTTGGGGGACTCCACCTGGACGATCAGGCAAAGGGACTCATGTGCTTTGTTTAAGTAGTCATCCACGCCATCCCAGCGTGTGGCACGTACGACCCCACCGCCAACGCCGCGTATCCCGTGCGGAGGATAGCGGGTTGCTCGCACCAGCGCGGCCGCCTGATCACCGCTCTCCACCATCGGTATCATCAGCGTTTGTGCACCGATGTCGAGCAACTGCTTGATCAGCGCCGGATCCTGATTAACGCTACGAACCACCGGCGCCGTCGAATAAGGGGCTACCGCCTGTAGCTGGGCCAGGATGGAAGGGAGCGTATTAGGTGCATGCTCGCCATCAATCAATAACCAATCGAATCCTGTGCTAGCAACGATTTCGGTGGCGTAACCCGTGGCAAATCCGGCCCAGCAGCCCCACATCGAGGCTTGCTGGGCCAACGCCTGTTTGAATGTGTTGGTAGGTACCTGCATCCTTTGACTCCTCTAGAGACATGGACGGTTATTCACTCCTGCACCTGACAGTCAATAGCGATGACTCACACCATAAACCCAGGCAACACAGTCACTGACCGTTACCGCTACAACCAACTTCTCTTTAGTTCGATCGCGTTACGGTCAGTGACCTTCGAGCGGGTCTCTTTCCCCGACAGGCGAGAGAAGAGAGCAAGCCTATTAGTTAGCCAGCCCCACCTGTTCGACGATTTCACCGAAAACGCCGTCCATATCTTGCATAAGCTGACCAAACTCTTCAGCGTTGCGCCATTCGGTACCAAAACCTTGCTGATTCATAAACCCTTGATAAGTATCACTGTTGTAAGCAGCCTCTAGTGCCGATTCAAGTGTTGCTACTACCTCTGGATCCATGCCTTTAGGCCCTGCAATCCCGCGCCACTCACCCACTTGGTAGCTACTGCCGATTACTTCATTAGTGGTGGGCACATCAGGAAAGCTGGGTATACGCTCTGGGGACATTACCGCAAAGCTCTTAACCCGGCCGGCCTCGATCATTGAGCGGGCTTCAGGCACAGAGCTGGGTACAATATCAATCCCCCCAGACACCAGCTCAGTCATCGCTGGTGCTGCTCCTTCACTAGGAATCCAAGTCACTTGGTCGGCGGGAATACCTTGATCCATCAAAAAAGCCAGCAAAGGCCAGATGCCACACACCGCCTTGGCCAGTACCCGAAGCAGTAAACGTGCCTTTAGGCTCAGAGCGTATCGCTTCAAGGAGCTCTTCAAGGGTTTCATAAGGAGAGTCGGCTGCTACCTGTATGCCTGGAAAGTCATAGTTGATTTGAGCAATAGGCGTAAAGTCTTCATACGTCAGGTTAGTTAAACCCAACCAATGCATCATGTTAACTTCGCCAGTTGCCAAGCCAATCGTGTAACCATCCGGTTCAGCATTAATCATGGCGGTATGACCAACAACGCCACTGCCCCCTGTTCGGTTGACAACATTAACGTTCTGCCCCAGCTCTTCTTCCAGAGCACGAGCGATAGTTCGCGCCGTCGCATCAGTGCCACCACCAGCAGCCCAAGGCACAATCAACGTAAGGGGGCGTTCGGGGTAGTCCGCAAAGGCAGTGCCAGATACTGTCATAACAGCTGCTGCTATACTTGAAGCAAAAATAGCTTTAAGGGAATGGTTTGTAATTATCATATTCATTTTCCTTTAGTAATGTATTGCTTACAATTGATTGTCTTTTTTGGAACTGTATGCTTTATTACTTTATGTTTTTCTTGTCAAAAGCCTCCTACACGCACTATTAAGTGTATAGAACTCTATTAATCAGAAAACTTCTTTGAGCATGTTATAAAAGTCTTCCTTAGAGGGCACGCGCGGATTGGTCGCCGTGGAATGATCTTCCAATGCCCACTGAGCCATTTGATCCAAGTGCTCTTCCATGACGCCCATTTCGCTCAAGCTAGCAGGCATCCCCAATTTCACATTGAGCTTTTCAAATGCTTCAGCTAAATCGTCGTTATGATTGAGACCCATCGCGTCTTTGAGGCATGCATATTTTTCCTCACAGCTGGAGTGGTTAAACCTTAGAACAGTCGGCATCAACACAGCATTGAGCGTACCGTGATGAAGTTTAAGTTCGTGCAGACCGCCTAGCGCGTGGGATAAGGAGTGCACTGCTCCCAACCCCTTCTGAAAAGCCATAGCGCCTTCAAGGGCCGCCATCATCATTTCATTTCTCGCCGTTAAGTTTTCGCCGTTTTCAACTGCCTTTACTAGATATTTGCTAGCGCGCGTCAGCCCATCCAAAGCAATCGCTTCAGCCGGAGGATTCACTTTGGGGCTTAAAAGGTTTCAACGCAGTGAGCAATCGCATCCATACCCGTGGCGGCGGTCAAAAAAGGTGGTAGACCTAGCGTCAAACGAGGATCACAAATAGCGACCGAAGGAATCAGATAAGGAGAAAGAAAAGCCAATTTTGCGATTGTCTTTCATGGTAATCAATGAGGCTCTTCCCACCTCACTACCGGTTCCCGCCGTTGTCGGTATTGCTATTAATGGCAGCACATCGGCTTTAATTTTGGTTACGCCGCCTTCAATCGCAGCGTATTGGCGTAACGGCCCAGGATGATTAAAAAGTAAGGCGACCGCTTTAGCCAAATCAATGCTGGAACCACCGCCAACGGCAATAATGCCATCACATTTGCTTGCACGCAGGTAAGTAAGCGCTTGCTCTACCGCGACTTCCGTAGGGTTGGACGGCGTATCATCGAAAACACATGCACCATCATCAAGCTGAGCAGACTCAATAACGTGTGTGATAAGAGGGGTCGCACTGAGCCCCTTATCAGTTACAAACAACGGACGCTTTATCTTCAGCAATTGCAGCTCATTGGCTAATTCCGCAATAGCGTTTTCACCGAACTGAATTTTTGTTAAATAATTGATTATGTGGGGCATTGTCATTTCTCATTATTGTTTGGCTCGTGAACCCAGCAATCTCTTCGCCCAAGGTGTCATACAGTATGACTGAATGACAGCAGTCTAGTGATGTATTTTACAGCTGCCAAGGCCTTTACAAAAACGCCTAGCAAAACTGTGAACGGTGGCTCAAATATGGGGTTGCTCACGCTGCCCATCCACCAAGCGGATTACCTTCAGGGGATTGCTGTCCTGCAGCGTAATGGTGAGCTGGCCTTCCAACTGAGCCGCAATTGGCAATTAGCGTTGTGGGCCGTGTGTATGAAAGCAATCTAGACCAAATGACCATTGCACTCAATGAACATTATATAGAACAATAGTCTAATCGACGTACGCAGCCGTCTTGCTAGAGTGCACCCACAATGATCGCTTTTAAGCTTGCGCCTGACCTTTGCAACAAAAGCCCAATAATCAGCTTGAGGTAAACGATGAATCTCATTAATTCCCCGTCAGTTATTATTCATCTCAATCCGCGGGATAACGTAGGCGTTGCCTCAAAAGCAGTTCCAAAAGATATTCCTATTGATAAAAAGGGCACGCTTGCTCAAGAAAATATTGAGGCAGGACATAAAGTTGCGCTAACGCATATCAAAAATGGCGAGGCCGTTTTTAAATATGGCCAACTGATTGGGCTGGCTGCACGGGATATTAATCCTGGTGAGCATGTGCACACCCACAACCTCACCATGATTGAACTCAGCTCTTCTTTAGAAGATTTTCAACCCCATCAAAAAACCATCACCGCTAGCCATTCACGGACATTTCAGGGCTACCAACGGGCTGATGGTAGCGTGGGAACGCGTAACTATATTGGTATTCTCTCTACCGTGAACTGTTCTGCCACGGTGGCTAAAGCCGCTGCGGACGTGCTCAATCAGTCGGGGAGTTAAGCCAAATGGGGTTCGATGGTGTAGTGGCCATTACCCATGGCTCTGGTTGCGCCATGAATACTGACTCAGAAGGTTTTGCCTTTCTTGAGCGTGTTATAGCGGGATATGCCCAGCACCCCAACTTTGCCTTTGTACTCATCATTGGCCTGGGCTGTGAGACCAACCAGGTCAAAACGTTAGTCAAAAGAAAGGGGTTGGAAGATGCCTCGCGTCTGGCTTACTTTAATATTCAAGACGCGGGAGGGACACGCACTAGTATCAAAACGGCCTGTGATCACATCATGCAAATGGCCACCCAACACGGCCAACAACAGCGTGCACCAGCCCCCCTTGAGCACTTAGTGGTTGCATTGCAGTGTGGCGGGTCAGACGGCTACTCAGGTATTACCGCGAACCCAGCCTTGGGCCATGCCGCCGACCTTATAGTGCAACATGGTGGCAGCGTTATACTCGCCGAAACCCCCGAAATCTATGGCGCTGAAAACCTCCTGATAGACCGCTCCATTAATGAGAACGTCGCACAGAAACTACTCGACCGGATTACCTGGTGGAAACATTACACCGAGATAAATGGCGCTGAGCTAAACAACAACCCTTCCCCAGGCAATAAAGCGGGTGGGCTATCAACTATCCTTGAGAAATCATTGGGCGCAGTAGCTAAAGGCGGAACGTCGAGCCTTAACGACGTGCTGCTGTATGCTGAGAAGATGACAACGCGCGGTTTTAACTTTATGGATAGCCCTGGCTATGACCCGATTTCGGTCACGGGTCAAATCGCCTCCGGTTCTAACGTAGTCTGCTTTACCACTGGGCGAGGTTCAGTCTCAGGCTTCAAACCCGCTCCCCTGCCTTAAGCTCGCAACGAATACCTCCATGTATGAGAAAATGCATGAAGACATGGATATAAACTGTGGCGTTATTGTTGATGGCACCGACAGTGTCGAAAGTGTTGGAGAGCAAATTTTTGAGCGTATTATTGCCATCGCTTCAGGTGATATGAGCGCCAGCGAATCACTGGGTTACGGTAATAATGAATTCGTTCCCTGGCTGGTAGGTGCCGTCACCTAAATTTCCATTAGAGAGCAATTAACTGACTATGACACAAACGCTGCGCGACCAACTTTACACGGCTCTTAAGCAGAGTATTGTTGGGAAACGTCTTGAACCCGGTTTAGTACTGCTTGAAGGAAATATAGCGGAGCTGTTTGGTATTAGCCGATCGCCCGTTCGGCAAACATTAAGCCGACTGCACGAAGAGCAGTATATCTGCCGTTTTGAGGGGCGCGGCTACTTAGTAGGCGCATCGCCAGGTGAGGTAGTGCGGCGTGCGCTCAGTGAGCATGATTTCAAACAACTTGGCCATGCCCCAAAAGTAGACCGTATCGTTTCTTGGCGGGCGCATATCGACAGCGTTGAACATGACATCGTTTTATGTTCGATTAAGGATTCGTTTGAACTCAATGAGCTGCAGCTTTCCAAAACGCTTAATGTCAGCCGCACGGTCACTCATCAAATCTTGCTCTATTTACAGTCTATCGGTTTAGTCGAGAAGATTAAATACAATAGCTGGAGCGTGGTACCTCTGAATGATCAGCGGTTACATAATCTTTATGAAGCACGTCGCCAATTAGAACCTTATATGATTGCGCGGGCCACGAAACATATACCAGAAAGCACCGTTAAAGGCTATATCACCAAACTCAAACACGCTGCTGAGAGCTATCCGAATATAAAGGGGGAACTACTAGATGAGTTAGAAAATGACCTCCACCATGCTGCCGTTAGTTTAGGTGATAACCAGGAGGTCATGAATATGCTCCGGCGCACGCATCCTATCTTATTAGTTAGTAAACACCTGCTTGGACGAGTACTAAAGCTTCCCGATCAAGACCCTTTCTTCGATGAACATTTATGGATATTTGAAAAATGCGTCTGCAACAACCTGCGCTAGCAGGCAAAGCTTTGGCGACTCATTTAGAGCGTTCAGAATCCAAGGTACTCGACCGGCTGATTAACTTCCGAGAATCAGGTGATATCGATATACCGCTTTACCTGCGCTAACAACCAAATAACGAACGTGGACGCCCCATCTCTTCAATTGAAGCAATGTATCGACCTGCTAAACAAGGATTACGGGAACCCTTGACGGGCTCATCTAGATAGAGGAACTAATAATGACAACGTCACGTACTATCGGATTTATTGGCACGGGCATT
This sequence comes from Vreelandella olivaria, assembly GCA_004295565.1. Taxonomy (GTDB): domain Bacteria; phylum Pseudomonadota; class Gammaproteobacteria; order Pseudomonadales; family Halomonadaceae; genus Vreelandella; species Vreelandella olivaria. Next base: position 4,007,541 of record AP019416.1, read on the forward strand.
ATGGGTGCGCCGATGGCAGCACGCTTGGCACATGCAGGACACCAAGTACTTGTCTGGAATAGAACAAAAGCAAAGCCAACCGTTTAGAGTCGGTGGGTGCCACCATCGTAGAAAAGCCCGAAGAGGCCGTTGCCGAAAGCGATGTCGTTATCGTTATGCTTAGCTCTGGGCCTGTGTGTGATGAAATGCTGTTGGGCCCTAACGGTCTACTCAATGCCATGCAGCGTGATGCCACACTTATTGTCATGAGTTCAATACCTGTCGACACCGCTCGCCGTCAAGCAGAAGAAGCCGCCAAGAGCCAGATTAATTACCTTGATGCACCGGTTTCTGGCGGTGAGCAGGGAGCAGTCGACGGCACGCTGGCCATTATGGTGGGCGGCGATGCCGTAAGTTTTAAAGCAGTAGAACCCATTCTCTTATCTCTCGGCAGGCCCGTCCATGTTGGCCCTGCAGGTAGCGGGGAACTTGCTAAGCTCGCCAATCAAATGATTGTGGCCAACACCATTGCTACCGTGGCAGAAGCCATACTATTGGCAGAACAGGGCGGGGCAAACCCCGAGCGAATGCTCAGTGCGCTTGAAGGTGGGTTTGCTGACTCGACCATTTTGCGTATACACGGGCAGCGTATGATTCAGGAAAACTTTACACCGGGAGGGCCAGCGAAATGGCAATTGAAAGATACCCAGACCGCGATGGCTTTTGCCGACACACTACATCTTAAGCTACCGGTTTCGTCATTGGTCAACACACTTTTTGAAGAGCTCGTCGATCAAGGGGATGGCGAGTTAGACCACAGCGCCTTAATCAACCAACTCCGACGGCGCAATGATTAAGAGAGCCTGACAACAACAAATTTAGGAGAATAAATACAATGAGCCACCATTACGACGTTCAGGAAATGACTCAATTCAGCACCGCTTTACTTGTAGCAGCCGGGCTCGATGAAGAAAAGGCTCAAGCAGTTGCCGAGATACTCGTCGAAGGCGACTTGATGGGACACACGACTCACGGGCTTCAGCTACTATCCCCTTACCTTGGCGAGATTCAGTCTGGCCGGATGCCTGTGTCAGGTGAGTATGAGGTAATCTCCAAACGCGCTGCCGTGCAGACATGGGATGGTCGTTATCTTCCCGGTCCCTGGTTGATCATTAAAGCAATGGAAACCGCCGAATTGATGGCCCGCGCCTGCGGCACGGGGACGGTCGTGATTCGATGCTCAAATCATATCGCCTGCTTGGCGGCCTATCTGAAACGTGCCACTGATCAAGACCTCGTGGTGGTGATCGAATCATCCGATCCGGCGACCAAATCGGTTGCCCCGCATGGCGGTTTGCAAGCGACCCACACCCCTAACCCTATCGCTGTGGGCTATCCGACGGCTTCAGGCCCGGTTCTGTTAGATGTCAGCACATCCATTACCACTAATGGCATGGTCGGCCGACTTCACAAACAAAACAGCCAACTGCCATATCCGTGGCTTAAGGATCACCAGGGCAATGCGACCGATCAACCTACCGTGCTGTTCGATGATCCTAAGGGGAGCATCATGCCAATTGGTGGGCTTGACCATGGCCATAAGGGATATGCGCTGGGGCTAATGGTGGAAGCCTTAACGTCTGGGCTCGCTGGATTTGGCCGTGTGCAGACGCCTGCACAATGGGGTGCCTCGGTCATGGTGCAGATCATGGATCCCGAAGCCTTTGGTGGGCTTGACGCCTTCAAACGCGAAACCGGCGCTTTGGTGGATGCTTGCCGTAACAATCCTGTTGCGGAAGGTAGCCCTCCAGTACGAATTCCTGGCGAGCGTGGGCTTGCCCTCCATAAGCGTTATGCGCAGGAGGGCGTGCCCCTTCCAGACGGTGTTCCCGAAGCTCTAGCCGATTGGTCGGAACGTCTGGGGGTTACTTTCCCTCGGGCGCTGCAATAACAGCCGCTCATGCATGGGTCTAGCGGGCGATATTTCAGGTGTGGTGAACCAACTCTCATCAGAGGCGACTATGAAACAAGAACGCATCGGATTCATTGGGCTCGGCTTAATGGGCAAAGAAATGGCCAGACATATCGTACGAAACGATTATCCGCTAACGGTGATGGCCCATAGGAATCGATCCCCCCTTGAAGCCCTATGCCAGGAAGGCGCGACGGAAGTTAGCACGCCCGCAGAGATGGCAAGCAATAGCGATATTGTTTTTATCTGCGTTAAGACATCCGAACAGGTTAACGAAATCGTCAGCGGAGCTGACGGTTTAATGGCCGGAAGCCATGAAGGGCTTATTATTGTCGACTGCTCTACAGCTCATCCCGAATCAACTGAGCGCCTTGCGAAAAACGTAGAACATCAAGAGGTGGTACTCGTTGACGCGCCTTTAGCACGAACACCTCGTGAAGCCAGAGATGGACGGCTAAATGTCATGGTAGGTGGCGATGCCTCCACAGTGGCGCGCATTACGCCGGTCATGGAAAGTTTCGCGGAAAACATCTTTCATGTGGGTAAGGTGGGTTCAGCGCACAAACTGAAACTGATTAATAATTTTCTCTCGTTAGGGGCTGCTGCCCTAGTTAGTGAGGCGGCCACTATGGCGGCTGGCATGGACGTTTCACAAGACAAACTCCTGGAAATCTGCTCACAAGGGGGAGCCAACAGCGCGATGCTCGCTCCCGTTATGGAGTGGGTACTAAAGAAGGAGTGCACGAAGTTACAGTTCAGTCTTGGTAATGCTGAAAAGATATGCGCTACCTGACTGAAACGTTAAACGCCTATCAGCTAGCCCCCATATGCTGCCACCGCTTTGCGAGTTCCTTACGTTAGCTCGAGACGACGTGGGGAAGATAGCTTTGTTCCCCAAGCGTACGACAGCTGTATAAAACGCAATAAGATTTTATCCGATTGAGACCACTAAGATAGCTTCTTGGCTACCTCATATTTCCATATAAAGCCTTCACTCGATAAACGCTTCGGTAGCCTCACGATAACCGTATAGAAACGCATCGGCGACCTGGCGCAGCGGGGCAACATCCACCTCACTGCGTTTGTTTGCGATCAGTTCGCCAAACCGCGCGTAGAGGCCCTGGTACTCACGCTCTTCGTCTTCAATGATTAGTTCATCGTCGATGACCAATCGGCAGCCACCCTGGGTAAGGCTTAAACGACCTTTATCGGTGTCGATATGCATATCCCAGGTGGGCGGGCCGCTCTGGCGAAAGTCAAACGCGGCCTCAATAGAGGCACCTTGTGGGTCGGAAAAGGTGAGATCCGCGGCAATCGGGGTTTGTGCGTTGCTTGGCACCAGCAGCCGCGCCTGTTGCAGAAAAGAACGGTTGGGGCAGGATTTCAGTTGCAATCGACAGCGCATTGATACCGGGATCAAAAACCCCCATGCCACCGGGCTGCCAGATCCACGCCTGGCCGGGATGCCATACCCGCACATCCTCCTTCCACTCGATCTCTACCCGCTGCACCTGACGCTCCCTCAACCACTGCTTAGCCTGCGCCACACCGGGGGCAAACCGCGAGTGCCAGGCGGCAAACAGGCTAACACCCTGCTTGGCCGCGGTGGCAATCAAGTCCTCCACTTCGCTAAGCGTCGCCCCCGGCGGCTTTTTCAAGCAACACGTGCTTACCGCGCATCAGTGCGGTTCGCGCCTGGGAGTAGCGCAGGTGCGTTGGTGTGCAAATAGAGACGGCGGTGATTTCCGGGTGAGCGTCTAGCATCGCGTCAAGATTCTGATAGGCCGGCACATCGGGTAGTTCCGCGTAGGGATCCGCCGTGGCGACAAGATGGCAGTTCGGGATAGCGGCTATCGCTGGAAGGTGTTGGTCGAGGACGATTTTACCTACGCCCACTAAGCCGAGGTTGAAGTCAGACATACGCTTGCCTTTGTATTTGCCATTGAAAATAGGGAATTAGGGGGGCGGTATGGGGCAACTCAACGCTGCGCCCTAATGAACTAACGCTATGCTCAAGCCCTAGCGCTGCGGCGGTACCTGCCAACACCGCTTGAGAGGCTAAAAACGCCTCACGGGGGCGGCGTAGACGGATACTCTCCATCAGTTGACGGTGGCGCTCCAGGCTCTCTTCAGGATCTGGGGCGTTCTCGTTAGACATGGAGATCAGCATATAGATGGAGGGTCGCAGAATATGCGATAGCTGCGCCCAGACGATGTTGTGGGTCGCCTTGAAAATGGCTTCGTGGAAGGCAACATCGCACTCGCTGTGCAGGCGCCGCTCCTCTTCGCAGGTGGCGTTGCGCAGATTCTGCCCCAGGCCTTCGAACGCCTCTTCAATGGCGACCAGATCACGCGCCTTGGCCCGCTTGGCGGCGGTCATCGCCACGTAGGGCTCAACGTCCAAACGGAAGGCGAGGATTTCACGCTGAATATCCGGGTTGGGCGCCGCATAGCGGGTCAGCCAGTCGGTCACCTGGGCGTCAAGAATATGCCACTCTGAGTACTCGCGCACCTTAGAGCCGTGCCCGGAGATACGTTCGATAATACCCGCATCGACCAGTTGGCGCAGGTCGCTACGCACCGCCGAGCGGTTAATGGCGAAACGTTCGCATAGATCCATTTCCCGGGGCACAAGGTCACCGGGGTGATAACGGCCACCGAAGATCTCCTCGGCGAGATGTTCAGCGATACTGGGGCGAGCGGCTGGCTTACTGGGAGATGACGTCACTGCGATAAGGCCCTATTTCAATTCCTGTCAATCATACCGTACTTGACCGGTCGACTGTTACCGACGGGGTAGCTTCGAGCCTGGCGCGCATCCTCATTTCAAGCCGCCGTTCATAGAGGCCCTTAGCACTCAGCGTGCCCAGCACCAGTGCGCCGCCGACCATGGCCATTGGCGCGGGCTGCTCAGCCAGTATCCACCAGGCCAACAGCGTACCCAGCACCACTTCGAGCAGTATCAGCAAACCTACTTCCGCTGAGGGCAGATAGAGCGGCCCGCGCTGCAGCAGCGTCACGCCACAGGGCACAATAATCAGGCAGAGCAGAATAACGACGGCAAGCTGGCTGGCTCCAGGCAGGCTCGGTTCGCTCCCTGCCAGCCAAAACAGCCCCGCAGTGCTACCCACGATAAGGCCGTTGAATACCAGCATGGGGCTCATATCCACCCCCGGTCGCGTACGGCAGAGGGTAAAGTTAATCGCCAGGGTGGTTGCCGCCATCAAGGCAAAAGCATTGCCCAACCAAGAGCCGGCGCCCGCGTCATCGAGGGCGATCAGCGCAACACCTGCCATACACAGCAATATCGCTAACCAGGTACGCCTTGGCAGTTGCTCCTTGAGGATAATCCAGGAGAGCACAGCCGCGATCAGTGGCGAGCTAGCCAGTATCATCAGTACGTTGCCCGCTTTGGTGTACTGGTTGCCCAGCACGAAGCCACAGGTGGTCAGGCTGAACAGCAGCGCCACGGCGATACCTGTCCAGCCGCAGCGACGATAAGCCGCCAGCGTGCCACGGCCATAGCGCATTAGGGCGATCAGTAGAAAACCTAACCCAGAAAGAAAGCCACGCCACATCAGGATCTCTGCATCGGGCAGGTTGGCGACCTTAATCAACAGGGCATCCGGCGCCATAATGATCGCGCCACCCGCGGTGAGCAGCAGGCCCTGCTGGCGATGGGACAAGGTACTTAAACGACTCATCTTTAGTGCTCGCCCCTTCAGTGATTATCCCTGGGCGGATGCTGGCGAGCCACATCACGGTACTTGGTGGCGGGTTCCAATGTCATGCCGCGATCCAGCGGCTCGACCATGCTGCGCTGGATCTCCTGCCAAGGCGTCTGGTGGCCGGGGTAGCGGTAGCCGCCCTGCTGGGCCAGCGCTCGCGGCGCGCTTCCAGTTCGCTGGCGTCAATCAGCAGCTGTACCTCACCGTGTTTAAGATCGACCCGCAGACGGTCGCCGCTCTCCAGCAGCGCCAAGCCGCCACCGGTGGCGGCTTCCGGGGAGGCATTGAGAATCGAGGGCGAGCCGGAAGTGCCCGACTGGCGACCATCGCCCAGGCACGGCAGCGATTCGATGCCCTGTTTGATCAGCGCTTCCGGCGGCTGCATATTGACCACTTCGGCACCGCCAGGGTGGCCCACTGGGCCTGCGCCGCGCATTACCAGAATGGTGCGCGCATCGATGTTGAGCGCCGGGTCATCAATGCGGGCGTGGTAATCTTCTGAGCCATCAAACACCACCACCTTGCCTTCAAAGGCTTCCGGGTCGTTGGGATCATTAAGGAAGCGCTCGCGGAAATCCCGCGATATCACGCTGGTCTTCATCAGCGCCGAGTCGAATAGATTGCCCTTGAGATTGAGAAAGCCCGCGTGCTCCACCAGTGGGTCGCTATAGCGGCAGATCACATCGGAGTCTTGGGTTTCACGGCCCTGCAGATTATCGCCGATGGAGCGGCCATTCACCGTCAGCGCATCGCAGTGCAGCTTACCCGCCGTTTGTAGCTCGTGGAGAATGGCGGGAACGCCGCCAGCACGGTAGAACTCTTCGCACAGAAAAGCACCCGCAGGCATCACGTTGGCAAGCAAAGGAATTTCATGGCCCAGCCGCTGCCAGTCGTCGTTGTCCAGCTCGATGCCCGCATGGCGGGCGATGGCATTGATATGCACCGGCGCGTTAGAGGAACCGCCCAGCGCCGAGCACGCCACAATGGCGTTCTCAAACGCTTCCCGGGTCAGAATATCCAGCGGGCGCAGGTCTTCCCAGACCATATCGACAATCCGCGTGCCGGTATCGTAAGCCACCATGGCGCGCTCTTTATAGGGGGCGGGAATAACCGCCGACCCCGGCAGGCTCATGCCCAGCACTTCCGCCATGGAGTTCATGGTGGAAGCGGTGCCCATGGTGTTGCAGTGGCCAATCGAGGGGGGCCGAGTCGCTAGCGCGAGAGAGGAACTCCGCGTAGTCGATATCTCCCGCCGCCAGGCGCTTGCGTAGCTCCCAGATAATCGTCCCCGAACCAACCCGCTCGGCGCCTCGCCAGCCATTGAGCATCGGCCCGCCGGAGAGCACGATAGCAGGGATATTCACCGTTGCCGCCGCCATCAGCGCCGCGGGGTGGTTTTATCACAACCGGTGGTCAATACGACGCCATCTAACGGGTAGCCGTGCAGCACTTCGACGATGCCTAAGTAGGCAAGATTACGATCCAGCGCGGCGGTGGGGCGCCGTACGTTCTCGTGAATAGGGTGCATGGGGAATTCAAACGGTACCCCGCCCGCCGCGCGAATGCCGTCTTTCACCCGTTTAACCAGGTCAATATGGTGGCGGTTACATGGCGTTAGATCAGAACCTGACTGACAGATACCAATAATTGGCTTGCCACTGGTCAGTTCATCCAAAGTAATACCGTAATTCAGGTAGCGCTCAATGCACAGCGCCGTGGTGCCGGGGTGGTCTGGGTTATCGAACCAGTAGCGTGAACGCAACTGCTCAGGAGTTATTCGCTGAAAATTGGCCATGGTGCCACTCCACGCCTAGAGTAAGGTTGTAAGAGTCAAAGAGAGATTGGTCACGACGGTACGCTTTCTTCGCTCTAACGTCGATACATACAAAAGTATATGTTGAACATATAGGAAAAACGTTAGACATTCACCTTGGCGGTTTGCGGCACGGCATCCCCTAAGAGTGAGTGCTGCTACACACAACAATAGCTTACCCACAACAACAACAGTAACTAAGCTGCAGCTCGCTAGGAAAATCCCCTCTGCATAGCGACCTGCTGCATCCCAGGAGAGTGATGACTATGCACCATCTTTGGAAACGCACCTTACTATTGACCGGCGCCACGCTGCTCAGCTCAGGCATCGCTTACGCGCAAACGCCCGACCTTTCCGACCCGCCTGAAATCGAAGGCGAGACGGTGGGCGATCATGGCAGCGTTACACTGCGCATGGGGCTTGGCTTAGCGGAAAGCTCGCCTCAGTACATCTCCAGCCAGTACTTCGCGGATATTCTTGACCAGCGCAGTGAAGGCCGTATCACCGTCAACATCTTCCCCAACAGCCAGCTTGGCGACGATGTGCAGATGATGGAGATGCTGCAGACCGGTACACTGGATATGACTTACCCCTCCTCTTCACCTGCTACCGGGTATGTTGAGGAACTGGCGGTTTTCGACCTCCCTTTCTTGCTACCTACCCGGGAAGCGGCTGTCGAGGCCATGCGTAGCGATGCTGCCCAGGAGATGCTCGACGCCTTCGATGGCACCGGCCTGAAGGCGCTGGCATTCTCTGAAAACGGCTTCCGTCAGCTCTCCAATAGCGCTCGGGAAGTCTCTTCTCCAGAAGATGTAGCAGGCCTGGATGTTCGTGGTCTGTCGATTCGCACCATGGAGAACCCGGTGCACCTGGCGATTTGGGAAGCCCTGGGCGCCAATCCGACCCCCATGGCCTTTGGTGAACTCTTCTCCGCCATGGAACAGGGCGTAGTCGATGGCCAGGAGAACCCTTGGAGCACCATCCTGACCTCCAACTTCTATGAGGTGCAGGACTACGGCTCCGAAACCCGCCACGTTTACACCCCTTTTATCAAGATGATCTCGCAGCGTACCTGGGATCGCCTCGACCCCGAGTATCAGGAGCTGATTCAGGACGCCGCGCTGCAGGCAGCGGATTACGAAATCCAGCTTTCCAGCGAGTACGACGACTGGGCGCGGGATCAACTTGAAGAGCGCGGCATGCAAATTACCCGCCTTGATGACGAGCAGATTGCCGCTTTCCAGGAAGCCGTGCAGCCGGTTTACGAAGAGTGGGCGCCGCGCATTGGTGAAGACCTAGTGGCTGAGTTTCAGCGCATTGCTGAATCATCAATGACGGAGTAACCACCTTCAGCGTTGGGGCCTTTCCCTTCATTCACCGCTTAACAAAAAAATACTCAAAAGCACTGACAGGGACAGCCGCGGCTGTCCCTTTTGCGTTTCATAATGCCCCTCAGAATATTGGCAACTGTCAGTAACTGGGTCATACTTAGCTAAACGTCATGCTAGTATCCTGTCATACCACATGACTGTTCATTATCAACCTAGCAACTAACAAGCGATCATCACCGGATCAACAGCAGTACCGGGTTAACAACCGTACTGAATCAATAACAATAGCACCGGGAACCGCCATGCGACTTAAAGACAAGACGGCACTGATCACTGCTGCAGGCCAAGGCATTGGCCGGGCCACAGCGCTGCATTTCGCCGCCGAGGGCGCGCGGGTCATTGCCACCGACATCAATTTCCAAAGTCTCGATGAACTAGCCAACATCAACGGCATCACCACGCGCCGACTCGACGTACTGGATGAGTCCGCCATCAAGGGGCTAGCCGCCGAGCTGGGCGCCATCGATATCCTCTTCAACTGCGCCGGCTACGTGGCTAATGGCTCGCTGCTGGATGGCAGCGATGATGACTGGGAACTCTCGCTATCACTCAATGTGATGGCGATGATGCGCATGATTCGCGCCTTTCTGCCTGCCATGCTCGATAGTGGCGGCGGCAGTATTATCAACATGGCCTCGGTGGCCTCTAGCCTCAAAGGGGTGCCCAACCGCTGCGCCTACGGCACCACCAAGGCCGCAGTACTCGGCCTGACCAAGTCGGTGGCCGCCGACTACATCGGCCAGGGAATTCGCTGCAACGCCATCTGCCCCGGCACAGTGGACTCACCCTCGCTGCGCCAGCGCATTGGCGAACAAGCCAAGCGGCAGGGACGAAAAGAAGAGGATGTCTACGCCGAATTTATCGCCCGCCAGCCTCAGGGGCGTCTTGGCAGCCCGGAAGAAATTGCCGCCCTGGCCACCTACCTGGCCGCCGATGAGTCCGCCTATACCACCGGCACCGCCCAGATTATCGACGGTGGCTGGCTGATCTGATCATGTAAACCAAGGAACCGACCGATGAAACTATTACGCTTCGGCCCGCGCGGCCATGAAAAGCCCGGCCTGCTGGATGACCATGGGGTAATCCGCGACCTGTCGGCCCATATCACCGATCTGTCTGGCGAGTCTCTCGACCGCCGCACCCTCGAAGGCCTTGCTGCACTGGATGCCACCAGCCTGCCTGAGATAACCGCCGAGACGCGCATTGGCCCTTGCGTTGCGGGTGTGGGCAAGTTCATCTGCATTGGCTTGAATTACTCGGATCATGCCGCCGAAACCGGTGCCCAGGTTCCCCCGGAGCCGGTGATTTTTAATAAATGGACCAGCGCTATCTGCGGCCCTAATGACGAGGTGATCATTCCCCGCGATTCCGAGAAAACCGATTGGGAAGTCGAGCTTGGCGTGGTGATCGGCAAAGCCGGACGCTACATCGACGAAGCCGATGCCATGCAGCACGTCGCCGGTTTCTGCGTGGTCAACGATGTCTCCGAGCGCGCCTTTCAGCTCGAACGCAGCGGCACCTGGGATAAAGGCAAGGGCTGCGACACCTTCGGCCCCCTGGGCCCGTGGCTCGTCACCCCGACGAGGTGGCAGACCCCCACCAGCTCGATATGTGGCTTGAGGTGGATGGTAAGCGCTACCAGGATGGCAACACCCGTACCATGGTCTACCAGATTCCTTTTCTGATCAGCTACTTAAGCCGTTTTATGAGCCTCCAGCCGGGCGATGTGATCTCCACCGGCACGCCGCCCGGTGTCGGTATGGGTCAACAGCCGCCGGTTTACCTAAAACCCGGCCAGCGCATGCGCCTGGGTATCCAAGGGCTCGGTGAGCAGCAGCAGACCGTCGTAGCCGACCAGCAGCGCTGATTCAAAAGGCGGAGAAACCTCGCTAACCCACCACTGGAGCCTTGCCATGAGCCAGACCATTGCCAGTGACAGCGGCCAGTTGGACGTTACCGGCCGCGTGCGGTGTCGCTTGCTCAGTACGACTTTATTCCCTGGAAGCGAGGCGTGTCTCTCTAGCAGCAAAATACGCCGGGTCAATCAGGCGCGAGGCGCTTCTTGAGCTGCATGTAGGTGCCATAGTGGCGGTCGAGGTGGCGTCGCATCGCCGCTTCGGCTGCATCCGGGTCACGGGACTCAATGGCCTCGATGATTTCGGTATGCGCGGCGGTGGCAGCTTTATCCTCGTCCTTTGTTGCAACACCTGGGCACGTCGGTCGTCCAGCCATTCCGATAGCGCCAAATGCATGGCATCAAAAATGGGGTTGCGGCCAATGCTTGCCAGCACCCCATGGAAATCATTGTCAGAGCGTTTAAAGCGCGCTTCGTCCCCAATCGCATCGCGATTATCGGCCAACGCATCGCGCAATCTGGCCAAATCTTCCTCACTGGCATTACGCGCGGCATAGCGCGCCAATGAAATTTCAAACATGGCCCGCGCTTCTTGAAAGTATTGCTGGCCATCGGGCTTGAAAGCAGTTGCCGGGTCACCCCGGAGAGCCTCGCCATCACCGCTTCGGCAGTGGGGCGAATCACCCTGGCACGGGTGCCGCTATTGATGGCAATTAGCCCAAGTTGCTGAAGATGGAACAGCGCTTCGCGCACCGCTGGCCTGCCAACACCAAACTGCTCCATCAACTCCCTCTCTGAAGGCAGTTGATCATTTTCACTTAGCCGCCCTTCGAGGATCTCCGCCTCGAGCTGCTCAGCGACCTGTTCGGACAGCGTTTTTCGCTCGATCCGGTATCTGCTCATAGGCAGTCACCCCTGGTTAACCTGGAATTTTCCGCCATTTTACTGCATTTTTAGTCATTATCCTTCAAACCGGCTTTCAACAGAGTTGAGTAAGCGGCGCTATTGAGTACTGTTTAGCAATTTCGGCATAGGCTAACTGATTGGCGGCATCGAGCGGGATGCCTTCGGTATCGCGTTTGCTCTGGCAGCGCCATTCGCGATCCCCCGGTGCTAGCACCTCTGCCCCCCTCGGCGGCAGGCTGGGCACGCAGGTCGGCCAAGTACTCAGCTAACCCGCGCGCGAAAGTACCTTCGTCTACAAACGCATCGGGGTTCATGGCCAGGAAAAATGCCCTACTCCACGCGGCGTGGCCATATCTGGCCCGCCCATGGGGGAGTTGAAAGCCGTGCTGCATACCCGATAGCATTGAGCTTAGGATCTCCACCATGCCGCCCAGCCCGGCGCCTTTAAAACCGAAGGCGCTGCCGCCTAACGGCAGCAGAGCAGCCACCTCGCTGGGAACGCGGCTTACCTGCCCGTTGACATCGGCGGCTACCTGATCCGGCAGTTCACGACCAATGGCGCCGTACTGCTGTACACGGTTCCAGGGTACCGAACTGGTGGCCATATCCAGCAGATACGGCGCCTCACCCGCCACGGGTGCTGCAAAGGCGATGGGGTTGGTGCCATGAAAAGGCTTGGCGCCATCATGCAGCAGCACGAAGGGGTCGGAGTTACAAAACGCCATTCCCAGATAACCGCGTTCAGCCGCCGCTAAGGCATAGCAGCCCGCTGCACCAAAGTGAGAAGAGTTACCGACAGCGACAGCCCCCATGCCCACCTCTGCCGCCATTTCCATGGCGTGTTCCATCGCGGTATAACCCGCCAGGTGGCCTAGCCCATCGTCCGCGTCTAAAAACCCCGTTGCGGCCAAGCGCTGGTGAAATCGCATGTTAGGCGCCCCATTAATGCGCCCACCTTTAAGCGCCTGCAAATAGTGGGGCAGCAGCCGCAAGCCGTGGCTGTCGGTGCCCATCCGCGAGGCGGTAATCAGCGCCCGAGTGACTGCGTTTGCTGATGCCTGATTAGCACCTACTGCCTTCAGAACGGCCTGCATGAAGCGGGCCAGGTCTTCACGAGTGACGCGAAAATTAGACGATATATCTCTCATTAATCGATAGCTCCTGGTTTCGATCGGGCTACTGGCTGACCATTGGCCAGCCCCGGTAATGCTTAACGATAAAGCAGTGTCGGCAGCCACAGCGAGATGGCTGGAATGAAGGTGACCAGTAGCAAGGCGATGACCAGCGGCACCAGGAACGGCAACGTGCCACGCATGCATTTTTCAAAGAGATGCCGGACACCCGCGACAGCACATAGAGCACCATGCCCACTGGCGGCGTCAGCAGGCCGATCATTAGGTTGAGCACCATAATCACGCCGAAGTGCACCGGATCGACGCCCGCGGTAACAGCTACCGGCAACAGTACCGGCACCAGAATGGTGATCGCCGCGATGGTCTCCATAAAGCAGCCCACGACGATCAGCACCAAGTTGATAATGATTAGCGTGGCGATGGGGTTGTCGGCAAATGGCCCAAGCAGGGTGACCACATGCTGAGTGACTTGGTTGCTGGTCAATATCCAGGCAAATATCGAGGCACCAGCGACGATCAATAGGATAACGGCGGTGGTTTCGATTGTTTCCATGCTCACCTTGAGCAGGCGGCGCCAGGTCAGGCTACGATAAATCACGCCCCCAGTACCAAGGCGTAGACCACCGCGGCAATCGCCGCTTCGGTAGGCGTGAAGGCCCCCGACATTATGCCGCCCACGATGATGACCGGTGTTAGTAGTGACAGGAAGGCGCGCTTGAACGTATGACCAAGCACTGGAAGCGAGAACACTGCATCGCGGGTATAGCCGCGCCGCCGTGAAATGATCGTGATCATGGCCATTAATACCAGTCCCATTAACAGGCCCGGTACCAGGCCGGCGACGAACAACTGGCCGACCGACACAGAGGCCATTACGCCGTAAATGACCATGGGCAGACTCGGCGGAATAATCGGGCCAATGGTCGAAGATGCCGCGGTGATACCCACCGAGAATTCCTCGTCATAACCGGCATCTTTCATGGCCTTGATTTCAATGGTGCCTAGTCCCCCAGCATCAGCGACTGCGGCTCCTGACATGCCGGAAAAACAATGCTGGCGCCTACATTGACGTGCCCCAGACCGCCACGCATCCAGCCCATCAACGCCTTGGCAAAGTCAAATATCCGCACGGTAATGCCGCCATTGTTCATTAGGTTACCGGCAAGTATAAAGAACGGAATCGCCAACAGTGGAAAGCTGTCGACGCCGTTAATCATGCGATGCATCACCACCACATCGGGTACTCTCCCGGTCAGCAGCACATACAGCAGGCACGAACCAGCAAGACTAATGGCGATCGGCACCCCCATCACCAGCAGGGTAAACAGCGCCGCAAACAGGAACAGTAAATAGTGCTGGGTGGCAGCCAATGCGATACAGCCGAGTATCGCGACAGCCGCGACCAATGGCGGCACTATCGCACCGCCGCGCCTCACAGCCAGAATGTTGGGCATTGGGGTGATCTCCGAGAGAGTAGCGTGTTGGCGTGTTGTTATTGGGTATTGAGCAGTTCACTGGTGCCCGAGCGCCAGTGACGAATAGCCACCTCCACCCCTCTCACCAGCATGATGATAAAGCCCACCATCACCAAGTAGTAAAGCCAGCTTTTAGGGATATCCACAGAGGTCATCATGGCACTGGTACGATCAGCCAGTTTGAAGGTGATCCAGGCCATGCTGGCGAAGAAGGCAATATTGATTAAATCTACCAGCGTCGACATCACGCGTCCCAGCCACCCAGGCATGTAGCGATAGAAAAATTCCACTGCGATATGCGACCCCTTTCGCACGGCCATGGTGCTGCCCATAAAGCCCACCATGACTAATAGATAGCGCGCCATCTCCTCCGTCCAGGCGATGGAATTACCCAGCACATAGCGGCTAAAAAACTGCATAAAGACATCCAGTGCCAGTAGCCAGAAGATCCCAAGCGTCAGGAAATCCTCCAGGGCATAGTCGTGAATGTTGAAGGAATCATCGTCGAGACCTGCAAGGCTGATCTCGTCAGTGGGGTCGGTTTGGCTCATGGAAGGCTCCCGCTTCGCCCCACCCAAGGCCTGGGTGAGGCGAGTCTTGGTCTACGAAAAAACGATTCCGGAAACGTACGGATTCTGGAAAATCATGCCTCACGGCATTACTGTCCGATAGCCTGCAGACGATCATAGGTTTCCTGATCCCAAGTCGCCGCTTCACCGTTATGGGCAGGAATCGTGGCTTCGCGGAAGGGTTCTATATCTACTTCGTTGACGGTCACACCCTGCTCTTCGAACCAAGCCACCAACTCTTCCTCGGATTCCTGGATATCTTGAGTGATGCGCTCGCCAGCTTCGGTGTAGACCTCACGGAAAATCTCGCGATCCTCCTCAGAGAGGCGATTCCACAACGGGCCACCGGCGATGGTGATTAGCGAATCGGTGATATGCCCGGTCAGATTGATATAGTCCTGCACCTCATGAAACGCTTTGGCGCGAATGGTCGGCAGTGGGTTTTCCTGAGCATCCACCACACCTTGTTGCAGCGCCAGATAAACCTCGGAGAATGCGATCGGAGTGGGGTTGGCGCCCACCGCTTCGGGGAACATCATGTACATTGGCGCATTGGGCGTACGAATTTTCAGGTCTTGCATGTCCTCCGGCGTATTGATCGGTTTGTTGGAGGTTACATGGCGACGCCCGTAGTAGTTCATGGCCAACGGTACGTTACCGGTTTCATCCTGGTAGCCCTGGGCGATTTCCTTGAACAGGTCGCTATCGGCATAGGCTTGCCAATGGTCAAAATCGCGGAACATATAGGGCGCGCCAGCGATACCCACCGGGCCATAGAAACGACCGGCAAATTGGTTGCCGGTGTAGATCAGATCAACCGTGCCAAGCTGTAGGCCTTCATTGATGTCCGACTCCTTACCCAGTGACGATGCCGGGTGGACACTGATTGAATAACGGCCATCCGTACGCTCCTCGATTTCATCTGCCGCCCACAGTGCCCACTCGTGGTAGGGCTCGGATGTCTCGTAGACGTGAGCAAAGGTGAGTTCTTCTTGCGCATGCACAGCACCGGTCACTGAGAGACCACCGGCGATAAGCGTAGCGGTTAGCAGGCGGGACATGCGGAGATGTTGCGGGCTTTTATGGCTCATCGTGTACTCCTCATAACCATTAGATTTGTTGTTGGTTACTGTGATGTACTGCTGTTTATTGTGATTTATTGGTTATTATTTAAGCGGCGGCCGCCAACGTAACTGATCATAGTGATGTATACGTATCATACCACCAGCTTCAAACCTAGTTGGTCGCCTGCAATCGCGCAACTATCCAGCTAAGGATTTTCGTAGTGCTTATGATAATGCCAGCTGCGAACTGAGCTGATGGTGTCAGCGCACGAGCAGCTGCGGTTCGTTCATGGTGATGGCGATTTCATAACACTGCTTAGGCGCAAAATCGGACGATGAAGTATTCATGGCATTAACTGCCCGCCGTTGACCTCGATGATTTGGCCAGTGACGTAGCCACTGAGCGTATCGGTGCCAAGAAACACATACGCACCCACGCACTCTTCCGCCGTGCCCAAGCGCCCCATGGGAATCGACGCCCGAGCAGCGGCTAAATGAGCCTCACTGGAGTGGCGGTCATGAAAATCGGTTGCAATCGTACCGGGGGCCACGGCATTCACGCGGATATTGTCGACCGCTAGTTCCTTGGCCATATTGCGGGTTATCGTACTGACAAACCCCTTGGCAGAGGCGTATAACCCGGCACCACCCCGCCACCGTTGCGCGCGGCAATCGAAGTAGTGTGGATAATATTCCCGCCCCCTGCGCGGCGAAAATGCGGCAGCGCTGCGCGGCTGGCCATGATCACCGAGCGGACATTAAGATCCATGACCCGGTCATATTGGTCATCGTCCATCTCATCCAAGCCAACCCGGCCCATCATGTCCCCCGCGTTATTGATCAACAGATCCAAACCGCCTAACCGCTCGGCAGCATCGTCAACAAGCTTTTGGGTTTCACTGGTGTGACTGACATCCGCTTTAAGGGTAAAGGCGTCGCCACCTGCATCACGAATAGCCTGTGCCACCGCTTCGGCGGGCGCTTCACTGCTGTGATAGTGCACCGCCACGTGGGCCCCTAGCGCGCCCAACTGCTTAGCCACGGCGGCGCCGATGCCGCGGCTAGCCCCGGTAATCAATACTCGCTTGCCTTTCCACTCGTCTAACATGAAATTCTCCTTAATGCTTTTTTGCTTTTATTGTTGAACGCCGTGCTCGGTGAAGTCGCCGTCATCTAGACAGATTTACCTATCGACCCGAAATAGAGCGGTGCGCTAGAGTAAGGCATGAACTGGCATACCTGTCATACAACACGATATCCATAACAGGATAGGCGATGGCGCACCAACCGCCAGTCGCACACCATTTTAAAGACCCACTTATGACTGTTCCATCATTACTACAGGAGGTACGCATGAACCCACTTTCCGTTACTGACGCCGTTCCCAATGACCTGGATAACGCGCTGCTGGTTGGCCGTGTATGGCTGGATGGCCCGCATGCTGGACCTGCATTGGTGTCCGTGCACGATGGCCAAGTCATTGATATCACCGATCTTGGCCCGACCATGGCCGACCTGCTTGAACGCGACGACCTGCTGGAAGTAGTCAAACGCGCAGAAGGTAAGCCGCTGGGCAGTTTGGAAACACTCCTGGCTAACTCCCAGGCGTCGCCAGCGCAAGCGCCCTACCTGCTCGCCCCTTGCGATGTGCAGGCGGTTAAAGCGTGCGGCGTCACTTTTGCAGTCAGCCTGATGGAGCGAGTGATTGAGGAGCAAGCGGGGGCGACCCCGCCCGTGCTGACGAACTGCGTGACGACTTACAGGCACTGATCGGCAGCGATCTTTCCAAGATTGCACCGGGTTCTGAAGAAGCGATGGCGCTTAAAAAAGCGCTACAGGCCCGCGGCGGCTGGTCGCAATATATGGAAGTGGGCATCGGCCCCGATGCTGAAGTGTTCACCAAATCCCAGCCACTCTCCTCGGTAGGCTTTGGCACCCCGGTGGGTTTGCACCCGTCATCTCAATGGAATAACCCCGAGCCCGAGATTGTCCTAGCGGTGGACAGCCGTGGTCAGGTGCGTGGCGCGACCCTAGGTAACGACGTCAACCTGCGCGACGTTGAGGGGCGCAGCGCGCTGCTGCTCGGCAAGGCAAAGATAACAACGCCTCCTGCTCTATTGGCCCCTTCATTCGTCTCTTCGATGACCACTTCGATATCGACAGCGTGCGCAACTGTCAGGTATCGCTGCGTATTGAGGGTGAAGACGACGACTTTCTGCTTCAGGGCGAGAGCGATATGCGCGAAATCAGCCGCGACCCGCTGGATCTCGTCAGTCAAACCATCGGCGCCCACCATCAATACCCGGACGGCTTTATGCTGTTCCTCGGCACCATGTTCTCGCCCATTCAGGATCGCGACGGTAAGGGCCAAGGTTTCACTCATCATATGAATGACCGCGTCACTATCGCCACCCCGGCCCTGGGCGCACTGGTCAATAAGGTAGGTAGAAGCGATCAGCTGCCGCCCTGGACCTACGGTATTCGCGAACTGATGCGCCACTTGGCACGCCGCTAATACTCCTCTTATCAATCAGTACGCCACCCCCTCAACGCCAAGGAGAGCACAATGACAACCATCACTCGCGTCGAGATCCAGGATATCCGTTTTCCCACCTCGCGTTCTCTGGATGGCTCGGATGCCATGAATGCCGCGCCGGATTACTCCGCCGCCTACGTCATCCTGCACACCGATGACGGCAGCCCTGAAGGGCATGGGTTAACCTTTACCATTGGCCGCGGCAATGAGATTGTCGTCACCGCCTTGCAGTCGCTGTCACCGCTGATTGAAGGGCGAACGCTTGCCTCAATGACCGACAATATGGGTACCTTCTGGCGGGAAATTACCGGCGACAGCCAACTACGCTGGATCGGCCCCGACAAAGGCGCAATTCACCTAGCCACCGCCGCCATCGTTAACGCCGTGTGGGATATGTGGGCGAAAAACGAAGGCAAGCCGGTATGGAAACTGCTGGTGGATATGACGCCGGAACAGCTGGTGCGCTGCCTCGATTTCCGTTTTGTCACCGATGCGCTAACACCCGAAGAAGCGATCTGTTTGCTACGCCGCCAATCCTCTGGCAAAGCCGCCCGGGAAGCCGAAATGCGCAGCGATGGCTACCCGCCTACACCACCTCCGCAGGCTGGCTGGGCTACAGCGACGAGAAAGTGCGCGGCCTGGCCCGGGAAGCGCTGGCCGAAGGCTGGACGCACTTCAAGCAGAAGATTGGCGGCGATATCGAAGAGGACGCCCGCCGCGCGGCGCTGCTGCGCGAGGAGATCGGCTGGGACAACGTGCTGATGATGGACGCCAATCAGGTGTGGGAAGTCGACGAAACGGTCACCAAAATGCGCCGTCTGGCGGAATTCGATCCGCTATGGATCGAAGAACCCACCAGCCCTGACGATATTCTCGGCCATGCAGAAATCCGCCACCGGGTAGCGCCTATCGGCGTTGCCACTGGCGAGCACTGCCATAACAAAGTGATGTTCAAGCAGTTCTTCCAGGCCGATGCCATCGACTATTGTCAGCTCGATGCGGCACGCCTGGGTGGGCTCAACGAAGTTATTTTAGTAACGCTGATGGCCGCCAAGTTCGGCGTACCGATCTGCCCCACGGCGGTGGCGTTGGGCTGTGTGAATATACCCAACATATCTCACTGTTCGACTATATCGCGGTATCCGGCAGCCTTGAGGGCCGTGTGCTTGAGTATGTGGATCACTTACACGAACACTTTATCGACCCGGTAGTCATCAACCGTGGCCGCTACCAGGTGCCTGAGGCGCCGGGTTACAGCATTGCCATGCATGCGGAGTCCCAAGCCCAGCACCGCTTCCCGAGGGCGCGGCCTGGCAGGAAGAGAGTTAATGACCGACACCACACCCTTTTAGATGAGCTCACCAGCCTGCTCGGCGAACGCGGTCTGCTGCGCGAGCCGGAGGCCATGGCCCGCTACGTCAGCGACTGGGCGGGCGACACATTAGGCATGCCGTTAGCCGTGGCCCGCCCGGCCAACACCTTGGACGTCGCCGAAGTCGTTAAGCGCTGCTATGAGCAAGGCGTCGCCATGACACCCCAGGGCGGCCATAGCGGCCTGGTGGCAGGCGCCTTGCCCGCCGCAAACGGTCAGGAACTGGTGATCAGCCTGGAGCGCTTAAACAGCGTGCGCGCCATTGATGCGGTTAACTTCACCATCACGGTGGACGCGGGCTGTATTCTTGAGAACGTTAAGCTGGCGGCGTTTGAGCATGACTGCGACTTCCCGCTCTCGCTAGGTGCACAAGGCAGCTGTCAGATCGGCGGCAATATTGCCACCAACGCGGGAGGGCTTAACGTACTGCGCTACGGCATGATGCGCGAGCTGGTGCTGGGGCTTGAAGTGGTGCTGCCCGATGGGCGCATCTGGGAAAGCCTGAGTGCGTTGCACAAGGACAACCGCGGTTACGATCTTCAACAATTGTTTCTAGGCAGCGAAGGCACCCTGGGTATTGTGACCGGCGCGGTGCTCAAGCTCTCACCGCGCCCGACCCAAAACCGCACCGCGCTGCTCGGGCTGCCCTCCGTTCAGGCGGTGATTGATCTCTACGGTTTGGCGCGCCGGGAGTGCTGCGATTTACTGACTGCCTTCGAGCTAATCCCCCGCCGCTGTATCGAGCTCGCCATCGAAGCTACTCCGGAACTAAGCGACCCAATGGACAGCGCCTACCCCTGGTACGTGTTGATGGAAATCGCGGCAACGGGGCCGGTGGATCTCGGCTCGATGCTGGAAGCGCTGCTGGAAAACGGTATGGAACGCGAACTGGTGCTGGATGGCGCGCTGGCCTCCAGCGACACCCAGTCCGCCCAGCTTTGGCAGTTCCGCGAAAGCATGTTGGAAGGCCAACGGCGGCGCGGCGAGCACCTGCGCACCGATATATCGGTGCCTATCTCGGCAATTCCCGACTTCGTCAGCCGAGCCAGTGACGTGGTCATGGCGGCGTCACCCGAGTGCGAAATCATTGCCTACGGCCATGTGGGCGATGGCAATCTGCACTTCAATATCCTGCCGCCCGTATCACTGGCGGACAGCGACAAGAGAACCCACTTGCATGACCTGGAGGAGCGGCTATTTGACGTCCTTGACGACTTCCACGGCAGCATCAGCGCCGAGCACGGCATTGGCCGCACCAAGCAAGCGCCTTATCTGGCGCGGCTATCGCCTGTTGAGCGGGAAATGGTCAGCGGCATTAAAGCGCTGTTTGACCCTAAGGGTCTGATGAATCCAGGGAGGATCCTGCCTGCAAAGGAGCACTAACAACGCCTACCTGCCCCGCGGAACAACGCCGCGGGGCGGTTCTACCAGGAACGCCTTGATCAATACCCCATAGCGTCTGGCAGCCAGGTCGCCAGCCCAGGCACAGCGATCAGCAGCAAAATAGTGGCGATAATCGGCAGTAAGAACGGCATGATCGCCGTAACGACCTGACCGTAGCGCAGCCGGGTAATGCCCACCATCAAAAACAGCACGGTGCCGAAGGGCGGCGTAATTACCCCACCGAAAGCGTAATCACCATCACGATACCAAAGTGAACGGGGTCTAACCCGGCACTGAGTGCCGCAGGCACCACAATTGGGGTGAAAATCAGGATGCTTTCGATCACCGACATAAAGCAGCCGATCAGCAGGAAGAACAGCGCGAAGCAGAGCAGCAGTGCAAACATGGGCATATCGATGCTGGCGACCTGGCCCGCCAACGCCTGTGGGATGCCCATGCGCACCAGAATCCAGCCATAAAAGCTGGAGACCGCAATAATCAGCAGGATCACCGCACTGAACATCAGCGTACGCTGAAAGGCATTGAATAGATCCCGCCAATTCAAGTCTCGATAGATCAAGCCACCCAGAATAACCGCGTAAAGCGAGGCAATCGCGCCGGCTTCCGTCGGCGTGAAAAAGCCGCCCCAAATGCCACCAACAATAATCGCCGGCATCATCAACGGCAGAATTGCACGCTTACCCGTGCGGGCGACTTCGCAGGCATCAAAGGGCGTGGGTTTAGGCATCACCACCTTGCCAGTGGTTGCCAGCAGAACCGTCATCCCCATCAGTAGCAACGCCATTAAAATACCCGGCAGCAGCCCCGCCATAAACAGCCCGCCGATGCTCACATTGGCCAGCCAGCCATAAACCACCAGCGCAATACTCGGCGGCAAAATCGGCCCAATAACACTGGAGGCGGCGGTAATACCGGTGGAGTAGTCCAGCGCATAGCCACGCTCTTTCATGGCCTTGATTTCAATGCTACCCAGCCCGGCAGCATCGGCAACGGCGGTGCCTGACATAGTGGCAAAGATGGAGCTGGCGACCACGTTAGCGTGGCCTAGGCCGCCCTTGGTAAAGCCCACCAAAGCGGTGGCAAAGTCGAAAATCCGCGTGGTCGTCGAGCCGATATTCATGATATTGGCGGCCAAAATAAACAGCGGTATCGCCAGTAGGGTAAAGTTATTGAGCGTTTGCACCATACGTAGCGGCAAAAGCTCGACAGGCAAACCGCCAGTCCCGGTAAATACCAAGGCGATAAACGAGGTGACACCAATAGCGACGACTACCGGCAAGCCAATCGCCATTAGCACTAACAGGCCACCAACAAAAATCAGTAGTTCGGTCATGGCTTAACGATTCCTTCTTCCTGCCCCTCTTCACCAGGCGCAGCCAACCAAACCACCGGCCCCCGCAGGGTTTGCCACACGGCGATCAGCGCCATACCCAAAAAGCTGAAAAACACTCCGTAATAGAGGTAGCTGAAGCTGATACTTAACGAGACGGTTTTATTGTTGGCGCTCATGTCCGACATAATCCATGCACCCCAGGCGGCGAGAGCAAAAAAGCGCATGAGATCAGCGCCGTCAGCCGATACTGAATATTTTTACCCAGGCCTGAGAGCTTGTGGCTAAACAGATCCACCACCAGGTGCTCGCTGCGCACCCACGCCGATAGCGAACCAAAGCCAATCGCGTAGATGGCCAGCATGGACGCCACCTCTTCTGTCCAGGGCATACCCAGCCCCAGCAGGTCGCGGGCAATCACCGCCGCCACGATCAACAGCAGGATGGCCGCCATTAACGCCACGCCTACCCCATCGCATAGGCGGGTGACACCGCGCAGCGTATAGAAAGCGATTCGATCCGGCCCTTGGCTGGGCGCTACAGCGTCTTCCACAGCAGAACTCCTTACCCTGACGTCTTTTGTTTCGGTTATGAAAATTTATTTGTCTTGTAAAACTTTCTTTACCTGTAAGACAGCGACGGCCCAGTGGGCCGCCGCTGTTCCTGCCAAAGGAGGTTTACTCGCTCTGGTCACCCAGGGCATCTTCACGAACACCGTCGGCCATGTCAGCCATAACACGATCAATGGCCGGTAACGCCGCTTCGCGGAAAGGTGTCACATCCGGTTCAATGACGGTCATCCCTTCATCCTGAAGTGCTTCTAGATAGAACTCGTCGAGCTCACGCTCTTGCTCTGATCCGTATTGACGAGCTACGTCGATCGCCTCTTCAATCAACGCCTGATCATCGGCTTCTAAGCCATCCCACCAGCGTGAACTGGCCACCCAACTCCACGGAAACTGTACGTGGCTGGTCATAATCAGGTAGTCCTGTACTTCCCATAGGCGACGGGTATAGGGGAGGAAAGCGAGTTCTCGTGGCCATCTACCTGGCCGGTTTGCATGGCGAGATAAATCTCTGGTGCCGGCACGTTCACCACTTGAGCGCCAATCTCTTCCCACACTTCCAGCCATACCGGCAGCGAAGGCAGGCGCAGGCGAAAACCTTCCAGATCCTCCGGTGTGTGAATCTCCTTATTCGCCGTCATATGGCGAGGGCCGCGGTGCTGCAAACCAAAATATTTCAGGCCGCCCTGGCTTTCTGCTTTCTCCACCAGCGCTTGGCCGGAAGGGCTCTCCATATAGGCGTCTACTTCATCCCAGGTGGTGAACACAAAGGGCACGGTGATGGCGTCGTATTCAGGCGCATACTGCTGGCGCCAGTTACCACCGGTAATGGAGAGCTGGGTTTGGCCCAGGTTGAGCAGTTCCAACACGGCGTTCTCACCGCCAAGAGAACCGGCTAAAAAGGACGCACTTCAAAGCGGCCGGGGGCCTGCTCCTCTAAATATTCAGCAAAGCGCTCCACCGCGGCGCTTTCCGAACCGCCCTCACTCATAGTGTTGTTGACTTGAATTTCGATGGGGTTAGCCAAGACGAACGGGGCCGTCGTTAGCATGCCTAGGGTCGCCAGCGTGGCAAGCAGTTGTTTCCGCATGGGATTGTCTCTCTACGGTTGTCGTTATTGGATGTGGTGCTTTGCTGTATTTTCGTAACGCTTAACTGATATTGAAACAAGCTGCCCATGGGCTCAAATCGACGTTTAAGAAGGCTGACTTCGTCAAATACGATGGCTAGAAACGCCGCTATAGCAGGCTTTTTAACCTCCCTCTCCGTTATACGACCAAAGATGAACACCTGACGGCTGTAATCAACCTACTGTCTCGCACGTCTTAGGCCAGTGAACGGTTAAGTAGCGATGCTTAGCTTTCTCAAAGCACGAAGCCATTAAAGAGGCTATGAGTCATCCTCATTCTGAGTAAGATGATCCACCAAGTGCCTGGCAGTCACGTGTAGCGAGGCGTAGCGACGCATACCAATCACCAGCTCGCGCTGAGCCCAGGGGTCGCTCAGCGGGATGCTTTTCAGCTGCAGATCGCCTAAGTCGCGGTAGATGGTTTGCTCAGGCAGAACGCCAACCCCCATGCCGTGGTGAATCATGCGGCAAATGGCGTCGAAACTACGTACCTGAATGCGCATCCGCAGCGCTTTACCTGCCAGGTTGGCCTGCTCGTTCAATAGCGACTGCAGCGAAGTATCCTGCTGTAAGCCAATAAAATCGAAGGCCAGCGCTTCACTAAAGGCGATGCTTTCACGCTCAGCCAAAGGATGATCAATGGGCGTCATGAGGACTAACCGATCATGGCGATAGGAGAGTTGCTGAAGGTCAGGCGCTGCCACATGGCCAGCGAAAATGCCAATATCGGTTAATCCATCACGCACGGCGGCAATGATTTCGCTGCTAACGCGCTCTTGCAGATCAATTTTGATTTCAGGGTAGAGGCGTGAGAAGGCGCTGAGATCCTGGGGAAGAAAGGCAATGATCGCCGAAGTATTGGAGTGGATACGCACATGGCCGCGTACGCCTTCGCCATACTCGCTGAGTTCGGCGTGGAGCCGCTCGATGTTATCCATAATACGTCGGGCATGATGCAAAAACGCCTGACCTGCGGGGGTCAGTTCTACACCTCTGGGGCGACGATAGAGCAGCGTTGTGCCCACCAGCGCCTCCAGGTCGCTTATCCGTTTGCTCACCGCGGCGAGAGCCAAGTGTTCGCGCTCCGCCGCCGCCGTCAGACGGCCCTCATCCGCTACGGAGATAAACAGTTTAAGGGTGACAAAATCGAAGCGACGCATGAAAAACTCCCCAAAGACGGCTGACTGATGCTAGCACCAACCTTCGTAAGCCACGAACCCTTTGTTACCCATTGCCTAATTGTCCGCCTCGAATAGCTCACGCATGCTGGCTAATAGTGAGAACTCAATGATAAGAGAGAGCCTTAATGAATGCTTCCGAAGCGCGCCAGCTTCCGCTACAGGGCTTAAAAGTACTTGAGCTTGGCCAACTGATTGCGGGGCCTTTCGCCACCAAACTGCTGGGCGAGTTCGGCGCCGACGTGATTAAAATCGAACCGCCGGGCACCGGTGATCCACTTCGCAAATGGCGAATGCTTGAAGAGGGCACCTCGCTGTGGTGGCACGTGCAGACCCGCAACAAGCGCTCGGTGGCGCTGGATCTGCGTAGTGAAGAGGGTCAAGGCCTGGTGCGCCAGCTCGCCGCCGAGGCCGATGTGGTGGTGGAAAACTTCCGCCCCGGCACCTTAGACAACTGGGGGCTAGGCTGGGAAGCGCTCTCCAAACTCAACCCACGGCTGATCATGGTGCATATTTCCGGCTATGGGCAAACGGGGCCTTACCGCGATAAGCCCGGCTTTGGGGTGATTGGCGAAGCCATGGGCGGGCTGCGTTACCTCACCGGCCAGCCGGGAGAGCCTTCGGTACGCGTGGGGGTGAGCATCGGCGACTCGCTTTCCGCACTTTACGCCGTCATCGGTACACTACTCGCTCTTCAGGAGCGCAACCGCAGCGGCCTGGGCCAAGAGATCGACGTGGCGCTGTATGAGTCGGTATTTGCCATGATGGAGAGCCTGCTGCCGGAGTTCGATGCCAGTGGCCAAGTGCGCGAACCCAGCGGCAGCGCCCTGCCCGGCATTACCCCTTCCAACGCCTATCGCTGCCAAGATGGCGATTACGTGCTAATTGCCGGTAACGGCGACAGCATCTTCAAGCGCTTGATGGGCGTAATTGATCGTGATGACCTCGCCAACGACCCGGCTCTGGCCCATAACGATGGACGCAGCCAGCAAGCCGAGATGATTGATACGGCGATTCAGGCCTGGACGGAAGAGCGACCTCGGGATGCCATTCTGCAAGCCCTAGATGAGGCCCGTGTGCCCGCAGGCTACCCCTACACGGCGGAAGATATTGCCCATGACCCCCACTATTTAGCCCGCGAGATGATCCAAACCTTTACCCGCCCCAACGGCAAACCGCTCAAAGTCCCCGGCGTACTGCCCAAGCTTAGCGCTACCCCTGGGCGGCTTGGCAATGGTGGCCCACAGCTTGGCCAGCATACCGACGATGTCTTGGATGAGCTAGGCATTGACCACGAAACCCGCGCTAAACTGCGCCAAGCGGGCATTATTTAGAGAGTTAGTTATGAACCAGTTATCACCCTGCCCCGCCAAGATAGAGATCAACGAAGTTGCTCCCCGGGACGGCCTGCAGATTGAGGCACGCTTTGTGCCCACGGAAGATAAAATCCACTGGATCGACGCGCTCTCCGCCACCGGACTACGACGTATTGAAGCAACGTCGTTTACGTCGCCTAAAGCGATCCCCAACCTGCGTGATGCCGCAGACGTTGTCACCGGTATTCAACGTCGGGAGGGCGTGGATATCACCGTGCTAGTACCCAACGTAAAGGGCACCGAACGGGCGCTGGCCTGCCAGGTGGATGAGATCAATCTAGTCATGTCAGCCAGCAATAGCCACGGGCTAGCCAATCTGCGCATGACGCCAGAGCAATCCCTTGAGCAGTTCGAGGCGATCTTGGAAGTGACGCAGGGAAGCGGCGTATTTATCAACGCCTCGCTCTCCACCGCCTTTGGTTGCCCCTTTGAAGGCGAGATACCCGAAGCGCGGGTAGTAGAGCTTGTTGCAAAGCTTATTGGCCTTGGCATTCAGGGCATCACGCTCTGCGACACCACCGGCATGGCCAACCCTGCCCAGGTCAAACACCTATGTGAAGCCGTGCTTGAGCGCTGGCCTGAAACACCGTTCACGCTGCACTTCCACAATACGCGCGGCATGGGGCTGGCCAACGCCCTGGCGGCGTGGCAAGCAGGTATTAGCCGCTTTGATGCTTCATTAGGTGGGTTAGGCGGCTGCCCTTCGCCCCGGCGCCAGCGGCAATGTGTGCACCGAAGATTTGGTGCATATGTTTGAAGCCATGGGCGTGGATACCGGCGTTGATTTGGATGCCCTACTTGAAGTTGCCGCCACCCTTCCCGACCTTATCGGCCATGACGTACCAGGACAGGTGGTAAAAGCCGGAAAATCGACCCGGCGTTATGCGATGACATAAGTGCATGCCTAAAGCTCACGCCTAAGCGTTATCGCTAGGCAGGCCCAATCACGTGCTTCACTTCAAGGTACGCACTTAACCCCCATGGGCCCAACTCCCGGCCAATACCACTGCGCTTGAAACCGCCCCAGCCGGTTTCGGGTAGCACTAATTGCTCGCTGTTGTACCAGATGCTTCCGGCTTTGAGCTGGCGGCCTATGCGCTTGGCCCGCTCGGGGTCACCACTGATGACCGTAGCAGCCAATCCATACACGCTGTCATTGGCAAGCTGAATAGCTTCGGCTTCGCTTGCCACGCTGCGCCCACACAGCACTGGGCCAAAAATCTCTTCCTGCCATAAGCGGCTCTCTACTGGCACATCACGGTAAAGCGTGGGCGCTAGAAAGTAGCCCTTCTCTGGCAGCGTACGGTGTCGCTTGTCGCGCACTGCTGTTAGTCCTTCCTGTTGGGCAATATCCAAATAGCGCTGTACCGCGTCGCGCTGTTTAGCGCTGGTCAGTGGCCCTAAGTCGGTGCCTTCTGCAAGCGGGTCACCCAGCGCCAGCGCGTCCATACGTTCGGCAAGTGCCGCATAGAGCGCTTCCGCTACACTTTCGTGCACTAGCAACCGTGAGGTCGCTGAGCAGATCTGCCCAGCGTTGAAGTAGATACCGGCCATCACCCAGCCGGCGGCCTGGGCGGGGTCGGCGTCTTCCATCACCAAAATGGGTGATTTGCCGCCTAGCTCTAGTGAGATGCTGGCAGTGCGGGCACTAGCCGCTTGCATCACTGCTTCACCGACGCGGTTGCTGCCGGTAAAGGAAATTTTATCAACATCAGGATGGTTGGTTAGTGGTGCGCCGATACCCTCTCCATCACCATTAAGCAGATTCAACACACCAGGGGCAAGTTAATCTCTAGGGCTATCTCGGCCAGCACCAACTCAGGCAGCGGTGTCACTTCTGAAGGTTTGAGCACTGCGGCACAACCCGCCGCCAACGCGGGCGCCAGTTTCCATGCACTGGTCACCAGCGGGAAATTCCAAGGCGCAATCAACCCTACCACGCCGACAGGGTCATGATAGGTACGTGCCTCAACGCCCTCCATCTCCACGCTGACCAGCTCGCCCTGCCGGGCATCCAGCGCCCTGGCCTGGCCGGCGTAGTAGCGATAGCAGGCAATCGCATCGTCTAGATCGATCTCCGCCTCTGCCAGTGGTTTACCGTTATTGGTCGCTGAAAGCGTGATTATCGAATCCCTGCGAGCTTCCAGTGCATCGGCAAACCCATCGAGATATTTAGCCCGTGCAGTACCGCCCAGTGCTTGCCAAGCGGGCTGCGCCTGCTGGGCGGCTTTTACCGCGGCATCGACATCTGCAGCGTCGCCCGCAGTGACCTGAGCAATACGCTCTTCGCGATAGGGATTCATCACATCAAGTAGGCGGATCCCCGATGAGGCGACCCACTGGTTATTGATAAACTGCTTGTTAATTAACTGCTCGCTGAGTGACTGCATGGAAATATCCTAGTCAGAAAATGCGCACGCACGCTGCCACGCAGCGGCGTCAATTCTCGATCAGTAACGGCCCGTTCGCTTCACGGTTGGCGAGCGCGTTAGCCAACTCGACGGGGCTCTCTACCAGTACGCCGGGGCAGCCAAAGCCTTCGGCCAGGGTGAGGAAGTTAGGCGCCTGAATATCCACGCCCAGGCGCGCCACACCGTTGGCATCCATATAGCGACGGATCTCCTCAAAACCGGCGTTGTGCCATAGCACGATGACGATTGGCAGGCGCTCTTCTACCGCCGTGGCTATTTCAGAGAGCGTAAACATCACGCCACCATCGCCTACCAAGGCCACCACCGAAAGGTCAGGGCGACCCAACTGAGCTCCCAGTGCCGCCGGTAGCCCATAACCCAAAGTGCCGTACCCCGTTGAGGCATTGAAATAACACCTTGGCGCTGGCTGACTGACCAAATGGTTACCGGCATACACCGGCGCGGTAGAATCACCTACCAAAATCGCCTCGGGCAGGTATTCGGCCAGGGTCTTATATAGCGGAACGAAGGCGCTAAAAGCAGGATCGTTTTGCAGATTCAGCGTGCTTAATACCTCGGCAGTTCGCTCAACGCCGTTACGCTGCAATGTGTCTGGAAAATGAGCCAATAGAAGTTCAAGGCTGCGCCCGGCATCGCCCACCAGACCAAGCGTGGTGCGCTGGTTGCGCACCAGCTGCTCAGGATCGAGATCAATTCGTATCAGCGTGCCGTTAAGGTGAAAGCCGCCATCAAACACCACATCGTAATCGGTCTCACCTAGCTCGGTGCCTATGGCCAGAATCACATCGGCGTTGGCCGCCAGCTCGCGAACGGCGGGTAGCGCTGCATTAGCCCCCAAATCCAGCGGGTGGTCGCGGCCTAGCAGCCCTTTGGCGTTAATGGTCGTTACCGTGGGGCATCGAGCTTTTCTACCAAAGCCCGTGCGGCCTCTGGCGCTGAAATGCAGCCACCGCCTAATAGCACCAGGGGCTGTTTCGCCGCATGTAACAAACGGGCGGCTTCGGCAAGCCCTTCTGGGTCAGGTGCGGCCCGGTAAAGCGTGGGCGCATGCCAGCTAATCGGCACCGTGACCTGCGCATTAAACAGGTCGATGGGGATTTCGATATGCACCGGGCCTGGCCGTGACCCGTTGAAGATAGCAAAGCGCGGGCCAGCACCTCGGGCAAGGTGTTGGCGTCCAGCAGCGTGTGGCTAAAGCGCGCCACACCGCTAATCATATGCTGCTGGCTGGGCAGTTCATGCAGCCGTCCTTGGCCCATACCCAGCGTATCGCGGCGATTGACGCTGGAGATCACCAGCATAGGGATCGAGTCCGCCAGCGCCTGGCCCATGGCGGTCGCTATATTGGTCATCCCCAGTCCGGTGATAATCAAGCAGACACCCGGCTGGCCGCTGGCCCGGGCATAGCCGTCGGCCATAAACCCGGCGCCCTGCTCATGGCGCGGGGTTATATGCTGCACATCGCTGCCTTCCAACCCGCGATAAAGCTCCACCGTGTGCACGCCTGGGATGCCGAACAGGGCCCGCACGCCGTAAGTATCGCGCAGCAGCCGGATCAGCAGCTCGGCACAGGTCATAGTCGATTGATTGCTCGTTACATCAGCGTTCATTGCAGGCCCCTTAGAAGAAAAACGTGTGGGCCATAAAGGCGATTATTGGCAGCGTAATGGCGGTACGCAGCAGAAAGATGGCGACCAGTTCCCAGAGCTTGATGGGAATTTTCGACTTGAGCAGCAGCGCGCCGATTTCCGACATGTAGATCAGTTGGGTGAGCGACAGGCAGGCAATCACAAAGCGGGTAAGCTCGCTTTCGATATTGGTCGCCAGCACCGCGGGCAGGAACATATCGGCAAAGCCCACCAGGGTGGCGGGCGCCGCCGCTTTTGCTTCAGGAATCCGCAGCAGCTCAAGCACCGGCACCATGGGGTAGGAAAGCCAGGTAAATAGTGGGGTAAATTCCGCCAGAATCAGCGCCACCGTACCAATGGCAAACACCAGAGGAAGCAAGCCGAGGAAAATATCCATCACGTTGAGGAGCGCCAATCGTGCCAACTCACGGGGCCCGGGAGCTCCAGCGGCGCGATTGGTGGCCTGAATCAAGCTGTAACGGAACAGGCCCATTTTTTCGGTGCGCTCTTCGCTCAACTGGCAGCCCACGGGCTCGTAATAGTCATTGGATTTGCGCGACAGCGGCGGCAGGCGCGGCACAATCACCGCAGCGATCAACCCGGAAACCACTACCGTAAAGTAGAACTGCACAAACAGGTGGTTAATATCGACAAAGCTGGTGACGAGCAGCGCAAACGCAATCGACACCACGGAGAAGTTGGTGGCAATGACAGAGGCTTCGCGGCGGTTATAGAAGCCTTGCTCGTACTGCTGAGTGGTGATCAGCACACCGACGGTGCCCGAGCCCATCCAGGAGGCGGTGGCATCGATGGCGCTGCGTCCCGGCAGGTTAAAAATCACCCGAAAAGGCTTGCGCACCAGACTGCCGATGAATTCCATAAAGCCGAACTCGACCAGAAACGGCAGCAGCAGCGCGGCAAAGAAAAAGAAGGTAAGCAGTACCGGCGCCAGGTCATTGAGCATCACGCCACCGGTAAATGACGCAGTGACGAACTCAGGCCCGAACTGGAAATAGGTCATCACGGCAAAGATCGCGCCGAGGATGCGCATCGCAAGCCACAAAGGCCCTACGTGAAACATCTCGTGCAACACGCCTTTCTCGGCCCAGCCAGGATGCGTCACCTTGGCGTAAATCGTCGCCACCACCGATAGGCAGAGTACCACTACCGCAATAGCTGGCAGCGCCGAGCCCAGCAAGGCCTGCAAACTATCGGCCATGAGCCCCATGCCGATGTTAATGGTATCGCCCACCTGAAAAGGGACGAGAAACAGCAGCACCCCAATTAGCGAGGGAATGATAAATTTCAGTAAGTGCGCGCGGGGTATCGGTGCCGACGAGGTCGGCTGTTCCGATTTAACGTTGCTATACGACATAGGGTTCACCCATTGGAAGTGATTATTGGAGGTGGGCCGGCGGCGTGGCTAGGTCAGTACTTTTTATTTAGTCGCTATTTCTTTGATAGCTATCTATTTGTTAGCTATGTGGTCGGCGTCACTCGCTGTGTTTAACACCCGGCAGTACGCAGAGCATTTCATACAGCAGCGTGGCGCCCATCAGCGCGGTGTTGCCGCTGGGGTCATAAGGAGGTGATACTTCCACCAGGTCGCCGCCGACAATATTGAGCCCAGCGGCACCGCGAACCAGCTCCAATCCTTGGCTAGAGGTCAGCCCCCATTTCCACCGTGCCGGTACCGGGGGCAACAGAAGGATCCAGGCCGTCGATGTCGAAACTGATATACACCGGGATATCACCCATCTGCTCACGCACTTCCTGCATCAAGGGCGCTAGCGAGCGGTACCAGCACTCTTCGGCGGGAACGACACGAAAGCCCTGGTCGCGGCACCAGTCAAAATCTTCAGCGGCATAGCCAGTACCACGCAGGCCGATTTGCACCACCTTGCCATGGGCCAATAAGCCCTCCTCCTGAGCACGACGAAACGGTGTGCCGTGGGCAATTGGTTCGCCGAACATATGCTCGTTAACATCGGCATGGGCATCGATATGGATCAGCCCCACCGGGCCGTGCTTTTGGCCATGGCGCGAAGGATAGGCAGCGTGAGCGTATGTTCACCGCCCAGGGTCAGCGGAATGCAGTCATGTTTCAGCACGTCATCGTAAAAGGCGGTAATGATGTCGACGCTTTTCGGCAGGTGAAACGTATTGATAGGGACGTCGCCGATATCAGCTACTTGCAAGCTTTCAAAGGGCGCGGCGCGGGTCGCCATGTTATAGGGACGCAGCATACGCGATTCGTCGCGGATCTGGCGTGGCCCGAGCCGTGTACCTGGGCGATTTGAAGTGCCAATATCCATGGGTATCCCAATAAATGCCGCATCCAAACCCTCGGCCGTCTCCTGCGTTGGCAGACGCATCATGGTGGCGGGGCCTGCAAAGCGCGGCATGGTATTACCGCCCAGGGGCTGATTAAACTCCGACATAGTTCTCTCCTAGACGTTATTTGAACCTAGACGTTATTTGAAATTGCTGAATCGCAATGCGTGCACAGCTTGTCTATCAATAGACATTGCACAGAGCGTGCCAAGTCATCACAACCGCCAGGAAAGGCACTTTGCTAGCCATTTGATGCAAAATGCATTAAATTGACGACCCATCAATTCAATACTGCATCGATGATTCAAAAATGGTTCGATTAGAAGGCTAATACCGCGGGTGAGTCAGATGAGTGAATTCGAATGAGTGAAATAGACAAACGCGTGCTGCAAACCATTGTGGAAACCGCCAATGATCACTTCTTTATCGTCAGTGGCGAAGGACGTGTGCTGGATATTAGCCCAGGCGCCGAAGCGGTATACGGCGTTTCGCGGGAAGAGCTGCTCGCCAGCAGCGTTCAGCAACTGCAAACCGCGGGGTGCTTAAGCCCTCCATCACCATGGAAGTGATGCGTACCCGCCGACCTGCACAGCTTATGCAGGTCACTGGAACAGGCCGCCGGGTGATTGCCGAAGCCTACCCGGTGTTCGTTGACGGCAAGCTGGAGCGTATTATCAGCCGCTCGCGGGATTTAACCGATTTGCAGTTACTGCAGGACGAATATGCCCTACTGCAAAAGCGCTTTAGCGAACACTTAAAGCGCAGCCAGGCAGCGCCAGACGCGGAAGAGCAGGCGTTGGATGACGCCCTGGACAATTTGCAGGTGCGCAGCAGCGTGATGCGCGAAATTGCGCTGCTGCTTAAGCGGGTCGCCCCTTCGGATGCCAATGTGTTGATGCTGGGTGAGTCTGGCGTGGGTAAAACCGCCTTTGCCAAACAGCTGCACCGCTGGAGCCAGCGCTGTGACGGGCCCTTTATTGACGTTAACTGCGCCGCTATTCCCGAAAACCTGTTTGAGTCCGAGATGTTTGGCTACCAGCCCGGCGCTTTCAGCGGTGCCGCTCGCCAGGGCAAGGCCGGGCTGTTAGAGCAGGCCGAGGGCGGTACGCTGTTTTTGGATGAAATAGGCGAGCTGCCACTGCTAATGCAAACCAAACTGCTCAAGGTGATTCAGGACGGTAGTTTGACCCGACTGGGTGACACCCGCTCTCGCAAGGTCAATTTCCGCTTGGTCGTGGCGACTAATCAGGATTTGGGCAAGCAAGTAGAGGCCGGACTTTTCCGTCTGGATCTTTACTACCGCCTCAATGTGATCCCAGTCACCCTGCCGCCGCTGCGTGACCGCCGGGAGGATATCCCCGACCTGGTTGAAGCGTGTTTAAACCGGCTCAACCAGCGCTATGGGCGGCAAAAATTCTTGATACCCGCGCTTGGTCGACCCTGATGGGCGGCGAATGGCAGGGTAACGTCCGCGAGCTGGAGAACTGGCTGAGAGAGCCTGGCTTTCCAGCCCCACCGATCAAATCGAGGTGCCCGCCGCACTCCCTCACGCCGAGCAACACCCAGCCAGTTTACCTAGCGCCTCGCCAGCAGCGTTGGCAGTAGCACTCGAACCCCAGGAAACCCTCAAGCAGTACCTAGCGCGAATGGAGCGGGAGACGCTTGAAGAATTGTGCACCACCCTCCCCAGCACCTACGCCATTGCCGAGCGGCTGGGCATCAGCCAATCCAGCGTGGTGCGTCGATTGCAGCGCTATGGCATTAAAGTTACCAAGTGATTTTCTGCTTGACACCGCTAGCGTAATCAACCATCCATGTAACTGTCATAAAACGGCAACACCTTCAACACAAGCTGAAACAATAACAACCAACAGTCGGTGATGTGTGTGCTATGTCAAACCAATCGCGTATCCGCCTGGAACGCGTCACCAAACGTTGGGACGCGACCACTGCTGTCGATGACATCTCCTTCGACGTCACACCTGGGCAGTTTGTCATTCTGCTGGGGCCTTCCGGCTGTGGAAAATCCACCACGCTGCGCATGATCGCGGGTCTTGAAGAGGCCAGCGACGGGCGTATTCATATTGGCGAGCGTGACGTCACGCGCCTGCCGCCCGGTGACCGCGGGCTGAGCATGGTGTTTCAGTCCTACGCGCTGTTTCCGCATTTGAGTGTGGCTGACAATATCGTGTTTGGCCTGCGCAGCCGCAAGGTGCCCAAGGCCGAACAGCGCGAGCGCCTGGCGAAAGTCGCCGAGCTGGTGGATCTCACCGACTACTTACACCGCAAACCTGCCCAGCTTTCCGGCGGCCAGCGCCAACGGTTGCGCTGGCGCGCTCGGTTATTTCCGAACACCCGATCTGCCTAATGGATGAGCCGCTATCCAACCTGGATGCGCGGCTGCGTAGCGATATGCGCCGGGAAATCAAAGCATTACAGAGCCGCCTGAGTATGACGGTTATCTATGTTACCCATGATCAGGTGGAAGCCATGAGCATGGGTGATCGAGTGATTCTGATGCAGCACGGCAAGATCGTGCAGGATGGCTCGCCTGACGAGCTCTATAACCGCCCCGCTAGCGCTTTTGCCGCCAGCTTTATTGGAAGCCCCGCGATGAATTTGTTACCACTCGTTAAAGGTGAACAGGGTGCCGTTATCGAAGGCGAACCGAGTACGCCAGTTGCGCCAATGGAAGCCATCGGCGGACATTTGGGCATCCGACCGGAAGATATCGAGCTGAGAATTAACGCAACAGACGGTATTCCTGGGTTAGTGGTCAGCGATGAATATCTGGGCGCCGACACCATTGCCCATGTAAACGTCGGCAACCATAGCGTAAGGGTTCGAATGAGTGGTAAGCACGCCCTTGCAGGACAGCCCTGCCGTCTCTACTGGACGAGTGAAAATGCACATCTGTTTGGTGCTGACGGTTTACGGCGAGATGACATAACGCCGACATCATTCCCCATTCACCCAGAAGCATTCCTCGTCCACCGGTGGTGGGCTCTTTTCAACACTGATCAGCTTTTCAACCCTGATGCAGTACTGACACTTGCGGAGTCTCTTATGCGTTTGCGTACCCCTTTGCAATGACCGCCCTGGCAGCGGGCTTATTAAGCGCCGCTCAGGTAAACGCGGATAGCGTCGATCTGACCATGTACTATCCGGTCGCGGTGGGCGGTGCACTCACCGACGTCGTTGATAATCTGGTGGCAGAGTTTGAGAGCGAATATCCCGATATCAATGTGGAAGCGATCTACGCCGGTAACTACGACGACACCCGCGTGCGCGCCATGTCGGCGATGGAGGCGGGTGAAACACCCCAACTATCGGTCATGTTCTCCATCGACCTTTACGAGCTGATTGAGCAGAACGCCATCGTCGCCTTTGACGATCTAGTCGAAACCGATGAAGAGCGCGAATGGCTCGATGGCTTCTACCCAGGGCTGATGGAAAATGGCCAACTGGATGGCAAAACCTACGGCATCCCCTTCCAGCGCTCCACCATCGTACTGTTCTGGAACAAGGACGCCTTTGAAGCCGCAGGCCTAGATCCCGAAACACCCCCAGAAAACTGGGAACAGATGGCCGAGATGGCCGCTACCGTTCGCGAAGCCTCCAACGGCGAGCAGTGGGGTGTGATGGTGCCGTCGACTGGCTATCCCTACTGGATGTTCCAGGCCTTTGCCTTTCAGAACGGCCACCGGCTAATGAGCGAAGACGGCACCGAGGTCTACTTCGACGACCCCGCAGCGGTTGAAGCGCTGGAGTACTGGGTGTCACTGGCCACCGAGCACGATGCCATGCCCGACGGCACCATCGAGTGGGGCACCCTGCGCCAGAACTTCCTGGAAGAGTCCACGGCCATGATGTGGCACACCACCGGCAACCTGACCGCCGTACGCAGCGAAGCCAATTTTGATTTTGGCGTGGCTATGCTGCCGATGAAAACCCAGCGTGGCAGCCCTACCGGCGGCGGCAACTTCTACATTTTCGAGGATACGACGGAAGAGGAGCAGCGCGCGGCGATGACCTTTATTCGCTGGATGACTGCCCCTGAGCGCGCCGCCGCTTGGTCGATCGAAACCGGCTATATGGGCGTTAGCCCTGCCGCTTATGAGACCGACGCTCTGCAAAGCTACGTGGAAGAATTCCCGCCTGCCGCAGTCGCCCGCGACCAGTTGGAGCATGCCACGGCGGAGCTTTCCACCTATCAGGGCGGCCGCATTCGCCGCGCCTTGGATAACGCCGTGCAAGCAGCGCTGACCGGTCAAATGACACCGCAAGAAGCGCTGAGCCAGGCGCAGCAAGAGGCCGATAGCGTACTGCGTCGTTACGCCCGCTAAACGCTAGACATTTGACTGTTCGCCGGGGCATGCCCCGGCTTTTCCAACGTGCGGTACGTCTCTATGTCATTCACCAATCACCGCAAAATGCAGCTCTATGGCGCGCTTCTGCTGCTGCCCGCTGCGCTACTGCTGACGGCGTTTGCTTATTTACCGACGGTGACAACGGTCATTAACAGCCTGTTTTTACCCGGTTTTCGCGGTGCACCCACTGAATTCGTAGGACTTGAAAATTATCAGGTGCTGTTCGATGACCCGACGTTTTGGAAAGTAGCGCGAAACAACTTAATCTACGCCATCGGTACGATTCCTACGTCTATTGCGCTGGCCTTGGGTATGGCATTGTTCGTCAATGGCAAGCTTCGCGGGCGGGGCTTTGTGCGCATGGCTTACTTTACGCCGACGATTCTACCCATGATTGCCGCGGCCAATATCTGGATGTTTTTCTA
Organism: Vreelandella olivaria; assembly: GCA_004295565.1. Classification (GTDB taxonomy): domain Bacteria; phylum Pseudomonadota; class Gammaproteobacteria; order Pseudomonadales; family Halomonadaceae; genus Vreelandella; species Vreelandella olivaria. The sequence goes on from AP019416.1 coordinate 4,045,506, forward strand.
CGCCCCGCAAATTGGCCTGTTCAATAGTCTGCTCGGCGCACTGGGAATGCCTGGCGTTAACTGGCTAGGCGACCCAGGCGTCGCGTTGGGCTCAGTGATTGTGATGTCGGTATGGAAAGAAGCCGGCTTTTTATGATTTTCTATCTGGCGGCGCTGCAAAGTATGCCACCCGAGCTAAAAGAGGCGGCTGACCTAGAAGGCACTAGCCGCTGGAGCTTCTTTGGCGTGTCACCTTTCCGCTGCTCATGCCCACCACGCTGTTTGTGCTCATCAATGCGCTGATTAACTCGGTGCGGGTCGTCGATCACCTATTTATCTTGACCAAGGGCGGGCCCAACAACGCCACCAACCTGCTGCTCTACTACGTCTACGAGAACGCCTTCTCGTTCTTTGACCGCACCACGGCGGCGACCATTACGGTGGTCATTCTGGTGGTGCTGGCGGTAGTGGCCACGCTGAAGTTCACGATTTTAGACCGCAGGACGCACTATCAATGAAGTCGACCACGACCTATGCGCCCCGCTCCCGATTCTTCTCAGTTCCAGCGCTGGAAACCGTGGCCGCGTGGCTACTGGCGATTATTTGGATTTTTCCGCTGCTGTATGCCTTTTGGGCCGCCTTCCACCCCAGCGAGTTTATGGTGAACTTTGAGCTCTTCGCCCCGCTGACACTGGAGAACTTCACTAATGCCTGGTCTCAAGCGCCCTTTGCCCGCTACTACCTGAATACCTTTGCGCTGGTGACGGGGGTGGTGATCGGTCAGTTTGTGGTCTGTACCCTGGCGGCATTTGCCTTTGCGCGCTTCCCAATTCCCGGGAAGAACGTACTGTTTATGCTGGTGCTGATTCAGCTGTTTGTGTTCCCCGAAGTGCTGATTGTCGAGAACTACCGCATTGCCAGCGAGCTGGGGTTGATCAACACCATCACCGGTATTGGCCTGCCTTATGTCGCCAGCGCCTTGGGTATTTTTCTACTGCGCCAAACATTTAAAACCATCCCAAGGGAGCTGGAAGACGCCGCCCGCATCGAAGGCTGCAACTGGCTAGAAATTTTGTGGAAGGTGTATGTACCGCTCGCCAAGCCTACCTATCTGGCTTACGGACTGGTCTCGATCAGCCACCACTGGAACAACTTTATCTGGCCATTAGTGGTCACCAACTCGGTAGAGAGCCGCCCGCTCACGGTTGGATTAGGGGTATTTTCCGCGCCCGAAACAGGCGTTAACTGGGCCACCGTCAGCGCCGCAACGCTGTTAAGTATCGCCCCACTGCTCATTGCCTTTTGCTATTCCAGCGCCAATTCGTGCAGTCGTTTTTAAGGGCCGGGATTCGCTAGGCTGACGCCCTCCCCGTTTTTCGTGCACAATTCTTTCTTAAGCATGCGACACGGGAGAGCATTGATGCACGGCGACACCCACCCAACAGCCCTCAAGGTGCTGCAGGAGGTATTTGGCTACGACAGCTTTCGCGGCCCGCAGCAGGCGATCATTGAGCATGTGATGGCCGGGGCGATGCGCTGGTGCTGATGCCCACTGGCGGGGGCAAGTCGCTGTGCTATCAGATTCCGGCGCTGCTGCGCGAGGGCACCGCGATTGTGATCTCGCCGCTGATCGCGCTGATGCAGGATCAGGTGGCGGCACTTCAGCAAAACGGAGTCAAAGCGGCCTACCTCAACTCCAGCCTTGATTACCATGAGGCGGTCGAGGTGGAAAACCGCCTGTGGGCGGGTGAGCTGGATCTTTTGTATGTGGCGCCGGAGCGGCTGGCCACACCGCGTATGCAGACGCTGCTGGAACAGACCCAGATCGCGCTATTCGCCATTGATGAAGCCCACTGTGTTTCCCAGTGGGGCCACGACTTTCGACCCGAGTATCGCCAGCTCTCCCACCTGCACCAGCGCTTTCCCCAGGTGCCACGTATCGCGCTGACCGCCACCGCCGATGTGCCCACCCGGCACGATATCATGGAGCATCTGCAGCTCCATGACGCAGCGCTGTATAACAGCGGCTTTGACCGGCCCAACATTCGCTACCATATCGCCGAGAATCAGGGCAAGGCCAAGGAACAGCTGCTGCAGTTTATCCGCGAGCACCACGACGGCGAGGCGGGTATTGTCTACTGTCTCTCCCGGCGCAAGGTGGAGGAGACCGCCGCTTGGCTTGAACGCCAGGGGCTGACCGCACTGCCCTACCACGCGGGGCTTCCCCCTGAGCAGCGCCAGCACCACCAGACCCGTTTTCTGCGTGAAGATGGCGTGGTCGTCGTGGCCACCATCGCCTTCGGCATGGGTATCGATAAACCCGACGTGCGCTTCGTCGCCCACCTCAACCTGCCCAAGAGCATCGAAGCCTACTACCAGGAGACCGGCCGGGCCGGGCGCGACGGCCTGCCCGCCGATGCCTGGATGGCCTACGGGCTCCAGGACGTGATCACCCTGCGCCAAATGCAGCAGGACTCCAGCGCCGCTGACCAGCAAAAGCGTATCGAGCAACAGAAACTCGACGCCATGTTGGGGCTTTGCGAGATCATCAGTTGCCGCCGCCAGGCGCTGCTCCACTACTTTGGCGATCATCTGGACGCCCCCTGCGGCAACTGCGACAACTGCCTGACCCCGCCCGAGACCTGGGAGGCTACAGTAGCGGCGCAAAAGGCACTCTCCTGTGTCTATCGCACCGAACAGCGCTTCGGCGTCACCTATCTGGTGGACGTACTACTAGGTAAAAATAACGAGCGGATCACCCGCTTTGGCCATGACCGCCTAAGCACCTTCGGCATTGGTAAAGAGCTCGCGGCTAACGAGTGGAAAGCGCTCTTTCGCCAGTTGATTGCCAGCGGCTTTTTAAGCGTGGATATGGAGGGGCACGGTGGCATCAAGCTCACTGCCAATGCCAAGCCGGTACTGCGCGGCGAGCAGTCACTCACCCTGCGTAAACCAAGCAAGGCCAAGGCCGCCCGGCGAGGCAGCAAAGCGGGCTCTGCCACGCTGCCCCACGGCGCACTATGGGAAGCCTTGCGCCAGCACCGCCGCGAGCTGGCCGCAGCCCAGGGCGTGCCTGCCTATGTGATCTTCCACGACGCTACTCTGGCCGAAATGGTCGAACAGAAACCCCAGAGCCTGGCGGCACTGGGCGCGATCTCCGGCATTGGTGCACGTAAGTTGGCGGATTATGGCGAGGGCTTTCTGGATGTCATTCTGGCGCATCGGGAAACCGAGAGCGAATAAACGTCTTTTACTGCAGGTTTTGCTGTTTCACCACGCTTTCCCCGGCAAGTCCAATCGACTTAATTAGACTAAAGGCGCGCAACCAAGGTCGTATTGCCTCCGACAAGTAGTATTGAATTACTATTAAAACACCTGAATGATACAGGTGTTTTAATCAGTCGCTTAATCTTTCCCATTTTCCTGACACACCCGTAGATGCAGTGAATGCAGCACCCTCAATCAACAATAATAATCACGAGATACGGAGGTATCTTAATATGGCAATGTTCGACTACAAAAACCACACCAGCGAAGCATCCAGCGAATTACTACTGACAACCCACAAACTCGCCACCTATGCCAGCCTGTCCGGGGCTATGGGTATTGGGCCAAGTCGAGACATCGTACAGGGGATTCACCGATCAGTTTCCTGAGGATGGCTATCCTAATGAAATAGATACCGACCTCCCCGAGGGGTGGCGGGAACTAACACCGGCCGAGCTCGGCCTCCCTGAGAGCGCCCTTGATGCGTCGGGCCACTACATCATCGAAAGTCCGATCACTGGCACCTTGCCAACCGGGCCTCAGGCAAAAATATTGGGCGAGTTCGATGAACAGGGTCAACTGACTCGCGTCTCACTCACCTTCACCGGCACCAACTCGCCGGTCGATATCCTTGACTACCTGCAACTCAATGCGGGCACCATCGCCCCAACTTCGAACCCCTGCTTGTTGCGCTCAAGGACTATACCCAAGCCAACGGTCTGGAGGCCAAAGATGTCCTGATCACCGGCTACAGCCTGGGTGGCGGAATGACCAACATCATGGCGCAATCACGCGAGACGCTAGCCGATGGCTTCTTCGCCGAGGCCAACTATATCGGTCACGCATCGCCACTGATCTACGATGACCCCGAGGTGGTATACAACTACGGCTACGAAAATGATGCGGTGCACCGTGTAGCGGGGAGCTCGGACTCCTTGCTTGAAGCTTTGCAGGAACAGGGGCCGCTACTGAGCCATCCTGATACCTCTTACGCGTCGAGCACGGACAACATCGTGCTATTCAACGACATTTATGGTTCACCACTATGGCCCTTACCTACTTTCTCGCTGCTGAATATTCCGGTGAGCTGGTATGCCCATGTCGACGGCCTACTCTCGGATGCCATCCAGCGTATTGCCGACTCTCCCTTCTATGAATACACCGACCGTGACAGCGCAGTAATCGTCTCCAGTCTCTCCTCCCTTTCACGTTCGACGGTCTGGGTAGAGGACAAACAGACCTCGAGTTCAAACCATTTCGGCCAACCCGCCTTTCTCATTGGTAGCGAACATGCCGACAAAATTCGCGGTGGCGAGAGTAGTGACTATATCTACGCAGGTGGAGGCGATGATTTGATCCGCCTGTCCAGCGGTGCCGATCGCGTTGATGGTGGCTCGGGAACCAATACGCTGCGCCTTGAAGGCAATGGAACGGATTGGGATATCTATCAACTCTCGGATGGCACGCTATTCTTTAATTCCAAGCAGGCGCTTGGCTTGAAACAGGTGGAAAACGTCAGTTACGTGGAATTCGAAGGGCTAACATCAGCCACAGGTACATCGCTGATCAATCAGCGCTATTCGGTGGGAGAGGAAAAGCTGGCCGACGAGCGCTTCAGTCCATTTGAATGGTTCAAACGTGATCTGGGTTATAGCGACCATGTAGAGGGCGATGCTGGCGATAACGAACTCATTGGTGCGGTGGTATTTGGCGGCGCAGGGAACGATACCCTAACGGCGCTGGAGAGTGGCAGCCTTCTACATGGTGGGGAGGGAAATGACACATTGATTGGCGGCCAGGGCAACGATCAACTCTATGGTGGCGAGGGCAACGATACTTTGATTGTCCATGGCGGCAACGATGTGCTCTATGGTGGGGTAGGCGACGATTTGTTTGTGTTCGACGAAGGATATCGGGGCAGTGCCGTCATCAAAGACTTCAACCAACATGCTGGAGATCAGGACTGGTTGGTGTTCGCGGTTGGGCTGTTCGAGGATCAAGCGGATCTGCTCGACAGTGCCACGCAGATAGGAGATGACGTAGTCATCGCTCGGGACGAGTTTCATATCACTGTGGAGCACATCGGCATTAACGAACTCAACGAGAACAGCCTGCTCCTGGCCTGAGTTTTACCAACCTGGGTGCTCCTTGGCGAGCGCCCGCCGCCATTGGGCTGGCGGACATACTGTCAATCCGTTGGAAGAGAATGCCTAAGGCCGCGGCGTGGTGAACTATCGCCCCGCGGTTGTTCGCCTGTTGATCTTCCAGCGTCAGTTCGTACAGTCATTTTTAGGGCATCTAAGCATTAAGCTCAAATGGTCGTTATTTTCAAAAACCGCTCACTTGGCGTAAACTATAGGTAAGTGAGGAGAAAGCTATATGGCCATTCAGCATAAAACAGCCGATAAGCGCCGCGAAATGGGGGCCGCTGCGATGCGCACTTACCCCAATATTTCACACGCATGGGGGCTGAAAGAGAGCGAGGCCGCTCTGCTGCTCGGGGTGCCGGATTCCACCTATCGGCGTTGGAAGCAGTTGCCTGAGCAGGCGCGACTTGATGCCAATCACTTGGAACGGATGTCGTTGATTCTCGGCATCTACAAAGCACTGCATATACTGTTGCCCAGTAAAGAAGCTGCTAACAGCTGGTTGCAGAGAGCCAACAACAGCCCTCTTTTGCCGGTCACACACCAATGGAGCGCCTGTTAAACGGCCAAGTCTCCGACCTCTACGTTGTTCGCCAGCACTTGGATGCAGCGCGAGGTGGAGGGCATGCGTGACATTCCCGTTGAGCAATATCACTTGGCGCCCCAGCTATCGGGTTATTCCCTCGCGATTTCCCCCCATTGATTTATTCGAAGGCGTCAACAGCAACCCTGATGACTGGAACTTACTCAATGAGCTTGAGGGTGAAACCTCCGCAAGGCTACGTGAGGAAGCAGGCACCATTCACCTCGTCCGTGATGATGACCGTCGCTATGGCCCCGGCTGGACGCCGGTCATGGCCGCCTTTGCCACTTCCCTGCGACCGGTTCGCGTTTTAGCGATGGCACCTTTGGCGTCTACTACTGTGCACTCACCGAAGCTACAGCCATTGCCGAAACCGTTTACCACGCAGAGCGCTTTATGGGAGAGTCAAACGAACCGCCCATGATGCTTCAGCAGCGTGTTTATCTGTCGGATTTAACGGGCCAACTAATTGATTTACGCCGTCAGGATGCGGCCCAAACGCTTCTCAGACCGGATAGCTGGGCGGCCGGACAAACCTTGGGGAGAAGGGCCTGGGAGGAACAAACGGACGGCATCGTTTACCCTAGCGTTCGAGATCCGGATGGCGAGTGCGCCGCTGTATTACGACCACCTGTGCTCTCCGCAACACGGCAAGAGCGTCACCTCGGTTATGACTGGGATGGTCAGCGTATCCGCCATGTTTATGAGCTAACGCTATTGGATTAGTGCCGTCCTTGGCAGTGCTCCCCCCGCGCTATCGCGGCGGCATCAAATACGCCGGTATCCAAAACCCAAGCCGTGACGAGCTTGGCGGGAGTGACGTCAAAGGCGGGGTTCCATACCGGGGCGTTGTCGGGTGCCCAGATAACCTCACCAAAGGCACCCGCAGCGCCGCGGATCTCGGCGGGGTCGCGCTGCTCAATAGGAATGTCCGCGCCGGTGGCGCAGGCGGGATCAATCGTCGTGTAGGGAGCCACCACATAGAACGGCACCTGGTGGTAGTGAGCGATCACCGCCAGCATGTAAGTGCCCACTTTATTGGCGAAGTCGCCGTTGGCGCAGATACGGTCGGCGCCCACCATCACTTTGTCGACTTTCCCTGCTGCCATTAGGCTGGCGGCCATGCTGTCGGTAATTAGCTGGTAGGGAATGCCCAGGTCGTCCATTTCCCAGGCGGTTAAACGGCCCCCTTGCAGCAACGGGCGGGTTTCATCTACAAACACATGCAGCTCTACACCGCGCTGTTTGGCCACTGCCAACGCACCAATGGCCGTACCCACCCCGGCGGTCGCCAGTGCACCTGTGTTGCAGTGGGTCAGCACATGATCGCCCGATTGCAATAAGTCAGCACCCCGCTCGGCCATGCGTTGGCACAGCGCCCGGTCTTCTGAAAACAGTTCAGCGGCACGTTCGGCCAGGGCGTTGGCGCCTTGTTCAAAGCAGGACTCCATGGCATCCAGGCAGTACATTAAGTTAACTGCCGTGGGGCGAGTGGCGCGTAAGCGATCGCTTACCAACTGCCAATCACCGTCTGGATGACGCGCGGCATAATGGGCCAGTACAAAGGCGGCACTCAAGCCAATCAGCGGCGCGCCGCGAATAGCTAAGCTTTTAACCGCAACCTGCCAACCTTCAGGCGAGTCACAGCGTACCCACTGCTCCGCCTGGGGCAGTTGGGTTTGATCCAAATACTCAAGGTGGTCGTCATAGACCCGCAAACTGCGTGACTGTAAGTGTGGCATTGATGGACTCCTTGAGCACTTGAACTTAACTAGCAGCACTTGCCTAACTGAACAACGTCGCGGCTTATCAGGCGCGAAGCTTATCATATAGAATGGCTGCCACTAGAAGAGGCGATGCAGATCCTATGATGACGCTACAAACTGAACTGCTGGCCGCCATTTCATGGGCGGCGCAGCAGGGCTGGACGCCAGCCACCGGTGGCAATTTTTCCGCCCGTACTGAAACGGGTTATTGGGTGACTGCCTCTGGCCGGGATAAAACCCGCATTCAAGCCGATGATTTGTTGCTCTGCGACCTTGATGGAAAGGTGCTTGAAGGCAACGGCAAGCCTAGCGCAGAAAGTGACCTGCATGCCGCCCTCTACCGCTTGGACAGCACCATTCACTGCGTGTTGCATACCCATACGGTAGCCAGCACGGTACTTTCACGGCGCTTTCCAGAGGGTATTGAGCTAAGCGGCTTTGAGATGCAAAAGCGCTGGCGGGTAACGTCACTCACGACGCTACCATTACGTTACCGGTGGTGCCCAACTCCCAGGATATGGAAGAACTGGCCGAGCACGTACGCAATGGCTGGCCGATGCCCTGGGGCTTTTTGGTTGCGGGCCACGGCATTTACGCCGTAGGTGATAGCATCGCCAGTTGCCGCCGCCACCTGGAAGCCATCGAGTTTTTACTCGCCTGTGTTCTTGAAGAGAGTCGATGGTCTTAAAAATGAGTAGTCTTAAATGAGTAACCCAACTGTTAGCGCCATTGTGACCGATATTGAAGGCACCACCACGGATATTAACTTCGTCCATAAGGTGCTGTTTCCCTACGCCCACGCCAAACTGCCTGACTTTCTAAGCGCTAACTCAGCAACCCCGGCAGTAGCCGAGCAGATTGATGCCGTGCGTAGTGAGATGGGAGACCCTGATGCCACGCTGGAAGCGGTCATTAATCAACTATTGCACTGGATCGAGACTGATCAAAAGGTTACGCCGCTTAAAGCACTGCAAGGCATGGTGTGGGCCGATGGCTACCAGCGCGGCGACTTTAAAGGCCATCTGTATAGCGATGTAGCCCCTGCCCTGCGCCAGTGGAAGGACTCGGGCAAGGCGCTGTACGTCTACTCGTCCGGCTCAGTGCAGGCGCAGAAGCTGCTGTTTGGCTATAGCGATGAGGGCGACCTAACCCCGCTGTTTAGCGGCTACTTCGATACCCATATTGGCCATAAGCGCGAGGCCGCTTCCTACCAGCGTATTGTCACTGAGCTTGACCTACCAGCGGAAGCGGTGCTGTTCTTGTCTGACGTGGTGGAAGAACTGGACGCCGCCAAGCAGGCAGGCATGCAAACCCTGCAGTTGGTGCGCGAAGGCACCCAGCCTGGAAAACACCATGCTTGCGTTACTCGCTTTGATGAAATTGCGCTTTAGGAGAACCGACGATGTCGCAACTAAAAGTATTTGCTGATCAGAACCCGAACGATGCCCTGATCGACACCACCGACGGCGAGCAGATTAGCGCTGAGCTAAACAAGGTGGGCGTGCTGTTTGAGCGCTGGGCAGCGCCGGGCGAAATTGCCGACGACGCCACCCAGGAAGATATTTTGGCGCTTTATCAAGACGACATCGACCGTGTCAAAGCCATGGGCGGCTATCAAACTGTCGATGTATTGCATATGGTGCCCACGCACCCAGACAAAGACGCCATGCGCCAAAAGTTCTTAAACGAGCATCGCCACCACGAAGATGAAGTACGTTTTTCGTCAAAGGACAAGGACTGTTCTGCCTGCACATTGATGACAAGGTGTATCAGGTACTGTGTACCCGTAATGATCTGATCAGCGTACCCGCCAACACACCCCACTGGTTCGATATGGGCCCAGCGCCGGAATTCACCGCGTTACGTTTCTTCGACAACGTGGAAGGTTGGGTACCGCACTGGACTGAAAGCGATATCGCCGGGAAATTTGATCGCTTGGATCAGTTGTAAGCGGTGAGGCGTAAGGGGTGAATCGTAAGGAGGAGCAAAGGTGGAAAGCAGTTGTAGCGCGGCGTAAGCGTCGGCGCACCCGCGAAGCAGCGCGCTATCGGTGCCGAAGGCGGCACCGAGGCTTGATGAGTCACGGTGGCATCATCCAGGCGGCTGGCGCCGCCGTCGCGGGTGTCTTATACGCTCGTTCTTCGCGAGATTCGTTACGCCGCGCTACGGGGCTTAGGCGATAGTTGAGTTGGGCTCTTTGTAGCGCGGCGTAAGCGTCAGCGCACCCGCGGAAGCAGCGCGCAGCGGTGCCGAAGGTTACGCCGAGCTATGGTTAAGCGCTTACAACACCTGTTGCTGGTTATACATTCTGGCAAGATCCGTTAGAGCGGTAAAATCGCTATAAGTCTCCGGCTCCATAATCAGCGTTTGGCCCATCAGCGCATTGCGCGCTTCAAGCTTGGCGCGCAGCCCAGTGTCGTCGATCTCTTCAAAGTCGGCGTTGTGGGCCAGCGACAGCACCGGCGGTGCATTTCGATACCGCAGTAGGCCAGGGCATCCAGGCGAATCTCTTCCAGCAGCGCATCGCAGGCGTCGTCGGCGCTATTGCCCTGTTCTTCAAACAAGGCTTTCGGGAACAGAATACCCGTCCGCTCGGTTTGCCATAGGTAGCGGAACTCAGCATCAAAGCTGCTAAAGCACGCTTCAATCACCTCAAGGATCCAGGCTTGATACGCCTCAAGCTCACCTTCCTGGCGGTGGGCGGGCTGGCTGAAGTAGGCCATCAGGAAGTTGGCCACTGCCATGCCCAGGTCAAAAGCCATAGGGCCGTACTGAGAGAACTCAGGGTCGATCACCCGGACGTCAGTATCAGTGGCCATAATAGAACCGGAGTGCAAGTCACCGTGCAGCATGGTTTCGGTGTTAGCGGTGAACTTCATCAACAGCCGCTGCACTTTGGCTTTTAACCGCGCATTGCGACGCAACTCATCCACCACCGGCGAAAGCTCCGGGGTGTGGTGGTTCATTTCCGCGCCGTAATATGGGTCGGTAAACACCAGCGATTCGGTGATTGCGGGAATGGCTACATTGCCCGAGAAAAGTCCCACATCTTGCTTCTTCTCTGGGCTGCTTAGTGAAAGCTCTGAGCCACGGAACGCGGTGCGCGCACAAAATTGGCCGATGATCTCACCCAGCCGAACGACCCGCTCACCGTTGATTAACTTACGGCGCAATATAGTGTGCGGATGCAGATACTCCATGACGATAAGCGCCTGGGGCTTATCGAAGTGGTAGACCTCGGGGGCAATGCCTGGCGCCCGCTTAGCCTGGCGAATCAAGGCGTAATACTCAAAATGGGCACGATAAATAGGCAGCGGCCAACTCTCTCCCACCATTCTCACATAGGGGAGTGCCTGTTTTACCACTACGCTGCCGTGGCTGCCGGAGACAATAAACACCAGGTTGAGATTGCCGTCTCCCACCTCGCGAATTTCCCAACTGGCAGGCTCACCGCCCACTCGACTAGCCACCGCCTCAACACCACCAACCCGCTGGGAAAGAGTGTCGACGGTGAGCGCGCGGTATTGTTGATCAATCTCCAAAGGTCACTCCTCACAGAACGTTTAAAGTATGCTTGGCCGCTACTGGGCAGAAATACCTAAGCCATCAACAGCGTCATCGGAGGGTGGTACATCAACCAAACTCGCCTCTCTGATGCGGTTACGGCCCTGCCGTTTAGCTTCATAAAGCGCCACATCCGCTTTTAATAACAAGTCAGCTGGTGTAAAGCCTACCGCGGGACGTAGCACCGCAACACCAACACTCACGGTAACAACGCTATTCGCCGAGACACCGTGATTAGGAATATCCAAGGCTTCCACGCCGTGCCGTATTCGCTCTGCCGCGGTTTTTGCGGCCTCAGGTGTTGCATTGGTCATCAGCACTAAAAACTCCTCGCCGCCAAAACGTACGACCAAATCGGAATCGCGGCTATTGGCCTGCATGGCAGCAGCCACTTGACGCAAACATGCGTCACCCTGAGGATGCCCATAGTAGTCGTTGTAGGCTTTGAAATGATCAATATCGATAACCATCATGCCTAAACAGAGGCCTTTATCGGCCGCCTCCTGCCAGCGCAAAGGCAACACTGCATCGAACTGGCGTCGATTGGCCAGGTTCGTCAGGGGATCGGTAACCGACATCCGCGTCAGCTTTTGATTGTCTTGGAGGTAATATCCGGCGCGAAGCTGTTCTTTCAACACATGCAAGTAGGAGGTTCGTTCACTCTGCTCGAAACGATAGTTTGCCACCAGGGTAAACAATGCTTGAGCGATGATAGTAAATATCGCGAGCCTTTTAACCTCTGGCGGCATTGGTTCATAGGGCAAAACAAAGCCTAATATTATAAATATACTAATAGCGGACGACACACAGGCATAACTAAACCGTAATGAGTAAACAATATTACCGACCAGTAAGATAAGCCCGAAAGAGAAAATATCCAGATAAGAGTAGGGAACCGTGGATTCCGCCACTATCAAACATGAAACCACCGTTGCCACAACAACCGTGCTTGCCATTAAGGTCTCACGAAGGAACGGCGCTACGCCTCGATAGACCCACCATAAAATGGGCAAGCCAATAGGTAGCATCACCCCAATGCGTAATATCAAGGCTGTGGTAAAAGAGTCAGGACGAAAGCTGTAGTCATTGATCAGAAACAGACAGTAGATGAACGCTGATATCAGCCCTGAGACCATCATCTGACGACTACGCCGGCGCTGAGTATCAGCTTCAAAACGCGCTTCCACTTGCTCACTAAAACGTAACCGCCAAGGCCCTCTGCGCAACTCGTTTTCCACCGCTGCTAGCAGCGTGTCATTGACCATTACTCGCCCTCAATGCCTCATACACTAACTCCCGGCTTTCATGCATCATTTATAAACACCCGAAGCCAACCATTACCTTAGAGTACTTGAATAGTGTGCCACAATAACGTTTAGTTAAAGTGAATATTGGCACAATATATTAAACGAAACCCATCCGAATTTTTATTCAATGAACATTCAATCAGGAGGCTAATGATGCAGCGCCAACAGGATCCGATGACGAACGACTGGACATTTACCATTGGCCATCGCGAACTCGTTGTACACCAACGCTATGAGGTGCTTAGCATGATCAACGATTTCATGCTGGGCATCTGGTTTACGATCGGCAGTGTCTGCTTTTTTTACCAAGGTGGCGTACAAACCGTTGGCGTGTGGTTATTTGTGGTTGGTAGCTTACAGCTATTAATTCGTCCGGCGATTCGTCTTCACCGCTTTGTCTATTTTAAGAAGCTACCGGACACCGATCACGACGCTTAGAAAGCTGCGTTCAACGCAGCTGGCTGTCTTTGCTACCGCGGCGGTTGTAGCCACTAAAGGCCGACTGCTGCTTGTCCCGTTCACTTTGACAGGCCACACAGAACCGTACCCCGGAATGGCCTTGCGGCGCGCTTCGGGAATCGGGTCGCCACACTCTTCACAAACATCAAGACTCTCACCACGGGGCAACTGACTACGAGCTCGCTGCACCGCATCTTCTAACGTGCTCTCCATCTGCTCTTGTTCGGCGCCATCTTTTGCCCATCCGCCTGCCATAGTTGTTTCCCTCGCTATACCAGTCATAATCTCTAAGCATAGCAGCAACCAGTCAAGCGAACCTTTACCCCAAAAACCGTACGCCTTGGGCAGCCAGTGGGCTGCGTAGTCTGTCAGGCAGCGGCACATCGGTGACGACCGCATCATAATCCCCCAGATGGCCTGCAGCGCAGCGTAGCGGCAGATCGAACTTGGTTTTATCCAGTACTAACACTCGATAACCGGCATGGGCCAGCAGCGCCTCACGGGCCATGACTTCGTCGTCGTTGTAGTCATAAAGCTGGCCATGACTATCCATTCCCCCCACCGACACAATGCCTACATCGGCACGGTAGCGTTGGAAAAAACGCCAGGCATCGCCGCCGATCACGTCCTGGTCACGACGACGAACGCGCCCACCCGCAACCACTAACTCACATTTCAGCTGGCACAGCTTAATCAGCGCATGCAGGTTATTGGTCATGATATGCAAGCCCTGCTTCCCGCTTAGCGCATCGGCCAACTGCTCAACCGTGGTGCCCGTGCCTAAAAACAGTGCTTGATGATCCTGCACCAAGCTCACTGCCCGCGCCGCAATCTGCCGTTTACCCGCCACGTTGACGATCTGACGCTGGTCGTAGCCGATATTCTCCTGCTCGGGAAAGGGCAGCACCTCACCTTGGCGGCGCAGCACCAAGCCCTTATCAGCTAGATGGCGAATATCTCCCCTCAGGGTCTGCACAGACACCCCAAAATCAGTTGCCAGACTGTCTACCGATTGGCGCCCTTGAGAGTGGATTCGCTGTAACAGCTGTTGTCGACGTTCGAACTGGCGCATAGCCCCTCTCAGCACAACGAAAGCAAAAAGTACGGCAAACGAAAGCCACAAAATGTTGAACGAAAGCATAGTGTCACTTTGTTGTAAGCAGATGACAGTAACTTAGGTGGGGTTCACTCACTGGAGATTTACCCATGTTGAAGCGCCCCTGTTATCTATCCCGGTATCTGCCCTTACGGTTGCCGTCGCGGTAGCCAGCTTTTCCCTTTCCGCTCAGGTAGCGGCCAACGAATCGCTGACCCTCTACACCAGTCAGCGCAATAGCGATGCCCAGCAGACCGTTGACGCCTTTGAAGCGGCCTATCCCGATATCGACGTGGAGTGGGTACGCGACGGTACCACGCGCTTGATGACCCGGCTGCGCTCGGAGCTTTCCGCCGGGGTGAGCAACCCTGACGTGCTGCTGATTGCCGACAGCATGACCATGGAGTCACTCAAGCAGGAGGGGCATTTACAGCCTTACCTTAGTGATGAGCGCCAAGGGTATGACGCCGATCTGTATGACCCGGAAGGCTACTACTACGGCACCAAGCTGATCACCACTGGAATTGTCTATAACACCGGCGCCGAGCATCAGCCGCAAAGTTGGCAAAACCTGCTGGGGCCTGACTACGAAGGATTGGTTACTATGCCCAGTCCGCTTTACTCCGGCGCGGCACTGATCCATATGGCGGCGATTAGTGCCAACCCAGAATTAGGCGCAGAATACTACAACGCCTTGCACGACAATCGCACCGAAGCACAAGGTGGCAATGGTGGCGTATTTAACGCCGTGGCCGCAGGCACCAAGCCCTACGGCATTGTGGTGGACTTCCTGCCGATTCGTGAAGCCGCCAAAGGTTCGCCGGTTGAGTTTGTGTTCCCTGAAGAGGGCGTGAGCGCGGTGACCGAGCCGGTCGCCATTATGCAGGGGCAGAAAATGTCGATGCTGCTCAGAAGTTCGTTGACTTCGTGCTCTCCCGGCAGGGCCAGGAACTGGTCAGCCAGCAGGGTTACCTGCCCGCCCATAACGACGTTGCTCCGCCGGAAGGCTTCCCCGCGCGCGACAGCATTAAATTGATGCCGGTGGATACCGAGCAGGCACTGGCCCAGGAGGCCGAGCTTAAACAGCGTTTTAGCGATCTGTTCGGCGGGTAATCATGACGCCCGCTCTCAACTGTGACAATAAGACCGGCAGCGACAACAAGTACGGCAGCCAGCATCGCTGGCTGCTTTCCAGCCTGCTGATCGCCATTGTACTGCTCAGCCTGGCACCCAGCCTGCGCCTGCTGATCGAGGCGTTGAGCGACCTTGCCCTGGGCCGCCAGTCACCGCTTTGGCAGGTACTCAACAGCGCCAGCACGTGGCGAGCACTCTGGCATAGCCTCTACACCTCAGGGCTCGGCATGCTGATCGCCCTGATCCTGGGCAGCCTGTTCGCCTTTGCCATCACGCTCACCAATATCCGTGGCAAAGCGTGGCTGGTGTTCTGCTTTATGCTGCCGATGATGATTCCCCCCAGGTCACCGCGTTAAGCTGGCTGCAGCTCTTTGGCCCAGCCAGCCCGCTACTCAAAAGCATTGGCATGGCCCCGCCGCTCGGCAGCCCGCAGCCGCTCTACTCCGCTGAAGGCATCGCCCTGCTGCTGGGTATCCAGAGCGCACCGCTGGTCTTTCTGGCCCTGCGCACCAGCCTGCTTTCGCTACCTCGGGAACTAATCGAAGCCGCACGCATTAGCGGCGCCAAACAAACCCAGGTATGGGGTCATATTATTCTGCCCGTGACCCGTAGCGGCATGATCGCCGGCGGGGCAATGGCGTTTATCTCAAGCCTGGGTAACTTCGGCATCCCCGCCATGCTGGGCATTCCCGCTGGCTATTACGTGCTGCCCACGCTGATCTATCAGCGTATGGCCAACTTCGGCACCGGGGTTTTGGCAGAAATGGCCGCCCTGTCGCTGCTGATTGGGTTACTGGCGCTGGCCGGGGTGGCGCTGCAGCAGCAGTTGATGAACCGCAGCCGCTTTGGGCTGGGCGGCCACAGTGGTCGCTCCCACGACTTTACCCTGGGTCGTTGGCGAGCCCCGGTCACCGCCACGCTGATAGGTATCTTACTGATTATTCTGGTCGCACCGCTGCTCGCCCTGGTGATCAGTTCGCTGGTGCCCGCCATGGGCGTGCCGCTAAACGCCGAAACCGTCACCCTGAACGCTTATGCCGAAGTGGTGGGTCGTCAAGGCGCCACATGGCGAGCAGTCAATAACAGCCTGTGGCTGGCGGGTAGCGCGGCCGTGGTGCTGATGCTGCTGAGCCTGCCACTGGCTTACCGGCTACAGCGCCTGCCGGAACGCTGGCGAGGCGTGGTGCTCAGCGCTATCGAGATCCCCTATGCGCTTCCCGGCGTGGTGTTGGCGATTGCCTGCATTCTGCTATTTGTCCGCCCACTGCCGATTATCAATGTGGCGCTCTACGGCACCTTGGGGCTGATTTTTATCGCTTACCTGGCGCGCTTTCTGGTGGTCTGCGTCAAGCCTGTCGCCGCCAGCCTGGCGCAGTTGGATCCTTCCCTTGAAGAGGCGGCACAGCTCGCGGGGGCAGGCCCCTGGCGGCGTCTCGGCAGCATTATTTTACCCCTGGTGGCGCCCGCGCTGTTCGCCGGTGGTCTGCTGGTGTTTCTGCTGGCAGTCAACGAACTGACCGTGTCAGCGCTGCTCTGGAGCGCCGGTAACGAAAACCCTCGGCGTACTGATTTTCAACCTCGACGAAGGCGGCGAAAGCGTGCTGGCGTCGGCGGTGTCAGTGCTGGTGGTGGTTATGGTCGCCTCGTTGATGCTGACACTCAGTTTACTGGCGCCGCGGTTACCCAAAGGAGTCATTCCATGGCAGAGCTAGCCACATCAGGGCTAACGATCGACCGTGTCACCAAACGCTTTGGCGAACAGACGGCCGTGGATGCCTTGTCGCTGACGATCAATCCCGGCGAGTTTGTCGCCCTGCTCGGCCCCAGTGGCTGTGGCAAAACCACCATGCTGCGCATGTTGGCGGGGTTTGAGACGGTCAACGACGGTACGATTCAATTAGCCAATCGCACCCTGGCAAGCGCTGATACCCATATGCCCCCTGAACAGCGCAATATGGCCATGGTGTTCCAGTCCTACGCGCTATGGCCGCATATGAGCGTGGCGGACAACGTGGGCTACCCGGTCAAACTGCGCGGCCTGCGCGGGGCGGCGTATCACCAAAAGGTTAATCAGGCCCTGGCCCTGGTGGAGCTTGATGCCTACGCTGACCGCATGCCCCAGGCGCTCAGCGGTGGTCAGCGCCAGCGCGTCGCCTTGGCACGTTGTTTGGTGAGCGACCCCTCGGTGGTGCTGCTGGATGAACCGCTGGCCAACCTTGACCGTCACCTGCGCGCCACCATGGAGCACAGCTTCCGCGATTTTCATCGGCGTACCGGCGCCACCTTGGTTTACGTCACCCACGACCAAACCGAAGCCATGGCGCTAGCGGATAAAATCGCCGTGATGAAAGCGGGTAAGCTGGTTCAGTGGGGTGCCCCTGAAACGCTTTATCGGCAGCCGCGAACCGCCTGGGTAGCGGGTTTTATCGGCCAGGGCAGCCAATTAAAGGTCGCCGCCGGTCACCCTGGGAAGTGCCTTGAGGGCGCTACCCTGATGCGCGGACTCAACGCCATCGCGTCCGAGCGCACCAAAGCGTGCTGGTGCGCCCTGAGCATATCCAGATCAGCGCAGCACCCGCATCCTCCGCAGCTCACACTGATAACCAGCTTGTCGCACAGGTGGAGAGCGTGATTTTCCGCGGCGAGCGTTATGAACTAACGCTGCGCCTGCCCAGCGGCGAAACACTGCTGGCCTACCATCACAGCGCGCCTGCACTGGGCAGCCAGGTTGCCGTCAGTCTTCACCAGGGCTGGTGTCTGGAGCCCGACCAATGAGTGTCACTATCGAGATTCTCAGTGGTTTAGGCGCCAAAGGGCCTGCTGCGATAGTGGTAGAAGCCCAGGAAAACGCCTACTGCTGGATGCCGGTGGTGCACTCCACCCGGATGACACCATGACTTGGGCGAACAACCTGGATGTGGATGCCGTACTGATTAGCCACGACCATATTGACCATATCGGCGGCGTGGCCGAACTGGCGGAGGACGTGCCACTTTACTGCACACCGCTGGTGGCCAAGGCACTGCCTCCCAACCGCGCTTGGCATCCGCTGCCCGAGCGCGGCTCGCTAGCGGTGGAAGGTATTATCGTCACTACCGGCCAGGCGGGGCACTCCCTCGGCGGAGTGTGGCTGCATTTAGCGGTGGGAGGCGGCATTTTCTATAGCGGCGACGCCTGTTTTGAATCACGCCTTTTTCCGTTTGATACGCCACCACCAGCGCGTATTGCGCTGCTGGATGCCTCCTACGGCAGCTACGACCAGCCCCAAGCGTATTGTGTTCAGGCTATTAGTGAACGCCTTGATCAGCCGCTGGCGTTTCCGGTGCCGGAGACCGGTCGCGCCCTGGAAATGGCACTCTGGCTGGCGGAAGAGGCGGATAGGCGACAGTTAACACTCGCTATCGACCCGGTGATTCGCGACAACCTGGCCGCGCTCTTGGCTCTGCCTGCAACACTGCGTCGGCCTGTGCTCGACCACTCGATTCGCTTGCTGTTAGCACGGCAAAACGCTTGCCCGCCAACCCTTCAGTTGATGTGTGACCGCAACGATACCCCGGCACAGTGGCCCAATCACCATCTGCTCCACACCGGTTATCTAACCCCTGATCGCCGCGCCCAGTTAGCCGCGGGTGAAATAAGCTGGCAGCGCTGGAATGTACACCTGCGTGCCTCACACCTGGTGGCGCTTGCCGATCAGCTAGGCGTCACCCAAGTGGTGCCGCTATTTACCCGCTTTAGCGATAACGAATTAAACGCCTGGCAGGGGCTACTAGGCGATCGTCTCTGCACTGCCCAGCGTTTCTCTACTCATTCACGTTTAGTCACCTTTCCTGTTTAGGGAGTTTTGCATGTCCGCAGTCATTGTCGATGTTGACGGTACCTTAGCCGAGTTTCACCCCACCAGGTCAGTGACTGGGTGCTGGGCAGCCAAAAACAGTGGGAACCCTTCTTTGCCCATATGGCCGAAGCGCCGGTGATCGAAGCGGTGGCCAAACTGGTTAAGATTCTGAAGGCTCAAGGCCAGCAGATCGTGATTTGCAGCGGCCGTCCGGATAGCCACCGTGGGCACACCCAGCGCTGGTTAGAGCGCCACACCATCCCCTTTGATGCCATGTACCTGCGCCCTGAAGGCGATGATCATGTGGATGATGAAGAGGTAAAAGCCGCACTACTCAAGCAAATGCGCAGCGACGGCTTTGCACCTTGGCTGGTGCTGGATGACCGTGACGCCGTGGTCGCCCAGTGGCGCGCCCTCGGGCTTACTTGCCTGCAGTGCGCGCCGGGGGATTTTTAAGTGCTTGCCAGCCTCGCTCGCTGCTGCCACACCAGCACTGCCAAGGGCACCAGCGCGACGGGGATCAGCAGTAGGTTAAGCGTCGCCCAGCCTAAGCCGCTGACCATGGGCCCAGCGAGCAACGCAGTGATGGCAGCGGTGCCAAAGACTAAAAACTCGTTGGCGGCCTGGGTGCGCGCTTTATCCACCGGGCGGTAGCTCTCAGTAAGCAGCCCGGTGGCGGGCAAAAGGTAAAGTTCCAGCCCAACCCCAACAAAATCAACGCCACGTTGAAGCCGGCTAAGCCGATACCCCACTGGGCGACCAAGGCACTTGCTACCAGCAGCAGACAGCCCGCCACAATGACCTGCTTGGCGCCGAAACGGGTGGCCAAATGACCGGTAAAGAACGAAGGTAAAAACATCGCCACCACATGCCACTGAATGGTCAGGGAAACGTGGTTAAAGTGGTGCCCCGCCCCGCCATGGCCAGCGGCGTGGCGGTCATGGCCAGGTTCATCACGCCATACCCCACCATCGCCGCACTCACCGCCACAATAAATCCAGGCTGGCGGAGTATCTTACCCAGCGGCAGTGCGCTGCCTTCACCGTGGGTACGGGATGCAGGCGGTAGCCGTGTCAGCATCAGCACCACTAACGCCAGTGCGTAGATCGCGGCTAAACCAACGAAACTTCCCAGAAACGGCACCTCCCCCAGCTCACGACTCACCCTAGACAACCACGGCCCGGCGAACGCCGCCAGCACACCGCCCCCATCACCAGGCCAATCGCCCGGTCGCGCAGCTGCGCGGGAGCGGCCTCCACCGCGGCAAAGCGATAGAGCTGGCCGAAACCAATGCCGATACCAATCAGCCAGGTGGCAAGCAGAAATAGCCCGAAATGCCCACCGATCAGCGCCTGTACGGCCGTCAGTGCGCCCACCAAGCCGACGATATTGCCCAGTACAAAACCGCGTTTACGCCCCAACCTGGCCATGATTAACGAGGCGGGGATGGTGGCGCACATCAACCCCAGCCACTGGGTGGCCACCGGCGCGGTCGACCATGACGCGCTAGGCGCCAAAGAGGCCCCGATCAGCGGTGACACAGCGATCAACAGCACATTGCCGGTGACCAGCAACGCTTGGCAAAGTGATAGCAGGGTGACGGTTAAAGGCATGAGAGAGGCTCCTGAAGTGGATCAGTGTGGGAAGACGCAAAGCGTTGGCGATAGACCGAGGGCGATACGCCGTAATAGCGCTGAAACTGGCGGCGCAGCTGCTCCCACCCAGCCGCCAGCGTTGTGCCAGGCGCTCAAGGGAGAGCTGTTCGCGACCGTTGAGCAGCGCCAGACGCGCTTGCTCAAGGCGTAGTTGGGTGAGGTAAGCGCCAGGGGTGGTCTTTAAGTAGCGCCTAAATAGCCGGGTTAAATGGCGTGGAGAGACCGCCATCATATCCGCCATGCTCTCAATCCCATGATCCACACTGGGATCGGCGTGGAGTTGATCCAGCAAGCGGCGCAGCGGCCCGCTTCTTGTTGGTGCCGCAGTATCTCGCTGAACTGCGACTGCCCTCCTGGGCGCTGTAAAAATACCACTAGCTCACGGGCCACTCGGCCAGCCAGATCAGCACCGTGATCTGCCTCTACCAGCGAAAGCGCCAAATCGATGCCCGCCGTGACACCGGCGCTGGTGTAGCGACCACTGCTTTCGATATAGAGTGCATCGGGCTCGACGCTAAGCGCGGGGTACTCATCTGCCAATTGAGGCGCATGGCGCCAGTGGGTGGTGACGCGGCAGCCATCCAGCAACCCTGCAGCGGCTAATAAAAATGCTCCGGAGCAGATAGAGCCTAGCCGTCTTACCGCTGGGGCGACCTCACAAAGCGCCCGCGTTACTGCGGCTATTTCACACTGCTGCATGACGCCGCTGCCTCCCGCCACCAACAGCGTATCCAGGGGCAGTAACCCCTTCAATTGGTGGTAGGTGTGCGTAGCGTGCACGGCTAAGCCGCCATTGGTGGCAACCGGGCCAACGGCATCGGCGACCAGGGTCAGTTGGTAGAGCGGCTGGGGGCTTAGCGCATTGGCGCTGGCAAACACCTGCCAGGGGCCGCTGACATCCAGCAGTTGGCAGTCGGGGTAGGCAAATAGAGCAACATGGCGAGTCACAGTCTCTCTCCGCTAAGGGGAATCGAAGCATTAGAGAGAGTGTCAGCGCTGCGGCTTATGTCGGCAAGGACGATTACCCCACCGATACGGACATAGCGATAAATTCACTAGGCCTAGGGCTGGAGTTAAGGACTGGAAACAGGGGCTGGATCAGCCCGTTCTCTCTAACGGCGCCTCCATGCGGCGTACACTGGAAACAAAATCGCTAAAGCGCTCGCCTTGAATCAACACATGGTCGCTCAGGGCTTGCTGCGCCGCCACGGGATCGCCCTGCTCAATGGCTTCTACGATGGTTTGGTGCTCGCTGAGGGAAGTATTTACCGCTGGCGCACCTGGAGCTGCAGGCGCCGGTAAGGCTTTAAACGTTGTTTAAGTTGGCGCGCTTCACTGGCCAAAAAAGTGTTGTGGCTGGCGGTGTAAATGCAGTCGTGAAAGCCTTCGTTTTCATAGTAATACTCGTCGCTATCACCGGCCAGCGCCGCTGCTTCGCAGCGCTGGTGGGCTTCTTTTAATGCGGCCAGTTCCTGCTCGGTGATCCGGCGTGCCGCCAGACGGCCACACATGCCTTCAAGTTCCGCCATTACCTCGAACATCTCGATCAGTTGATCAATGCCCACTTTCGCAACGAAGGTGCCCTTCTTAGGCGAAACAGTCACCAAGCCACTGGCGACCAGTTGCTGAAAGGCTTCGCGCACCGGGGTACGCGAGACCTCAAACTCACGACCCAAGGCTTCTGGATCCAGCCGCTCTCCCGGTAAACGGCGGCCATTGATGATGTCATCCTCAAGAGAATCTCTTAAACGCTGAGCATTGGATCGCTTGGTGCCCGTCATGTTTTACCTCCTTGGATCGCGGCCCATCTTAGCCGTTTAATACTGTCATATAGTTGACATTAGCATACGTAGCGCCTATTGATATATATATCAGCCTAGCTGATAAACATATAAAGCTCATCCAAACACACAACAACAACTGTTGGAGACGCCACATGCAACGCTATTTGATCTCTACTGCCGCCGCCCTTGGTTTCGCCATTGCGGCTTCCCACGCTTCCGCCGATACCGTGCTGCGCGCGTCCCACCAATTTCCTGGAGGCCAGGGGGATGTCCGCGATGAAATGGTGCAAATGATGGCCCGCCAAGTGGCCGATGCCGATGTAGGGCTGACCATCGAAGTCTATCCGGGCCAATCGCTGTTCAAAGCGCGTGAACAGTGGGGCGCTATCGCTCGTGGTCGCCTCGATATCACCTCGCTACCATTGGACTACGCTAGTGGTCGGCATCCGGAATTTTCGGCTACGCTGATGCCCGGCCTTGTGCGCAACCATGCCCATGCCCAGCGTCTTAACGACTCTGAATTCATGGACATGATCAAAGCAGTGATCCAGGAAGGTGGCGCGCGGGTGCTGGCCGACGCTTGGTTATCGGGTGGCTTTGCGTCTAGCAAGCAGTGCATTACCTCGCCTGATACCGCCGAGGGTCAGGCTTTCCGCGCAGCGGGACCAGCATTTGAGGAGATGCTAGAGGCCGCCGGTGCACCTATTGCGTCGATGCCCTCTTCAGATATTTATGCCGCCATGCAAACTGGCGTGCTGGACGCCGCCAACACCTCGTCGATGTCATTCATCTCCTACCGCCTTTACGAACAGGTCGACTGTCTTACTGAACCCGGCGACTTCGCCTTGTGGTTTATGTATGAACCAATCCTAATCTCAGAGCAATCTTGGCAGTCGCTTAACCAAGAACAGCAGGCGACACTGATGGAGGCCGGTGAAGCCGCCGAAGCGTTCTTCGCTGAAGAAGCTGCCGCCATTGACCAGGAGATGGTCGACCTCTACGAAGAGAATGGCGTGGAGGTGGTCAGCATGAGCGAGGACGATTACAACGCCTGGCTTGAGATCGCTCGCGAAACCTCCTACAAAAACTTTGCTGACAATGTTCCCAATGGCCAGGCCATTATCGATGCAGCGCTGGCCGTCGAGTAAGCAACGCCGAACGGCGCGACCATCCCTTTGGATGGTCGCTTAACACTGATGCTTACTGTGCTGATTGAGGGAACTATGGCAACCACAACCACTCACGAAGCCCCCGTGCGAGGGGGGCATCATTGGCGGCTACATTCGCGTCATGGATAAGCTCTCGCGGCTTTCGGCCTATTTGGCCTGCGCCCTATTTATCGCTGGGGTATTAGTGATCTGCCAGATGGTATTTATTCGCTACTTACTCGGAATGAGTACCAGTTGGCAGACTGAATTCGCCATCTTCTCGGTGACGGCAGCGATGTTAATGGGCAGCCCCTATGTGCTGATGACCGGTGGCCATGTCGCCATCACTATTGTTCCCGATGCGCTGGGCGGCATTTCCCGCACCATCATGCGTTTGATCGCTTCGCTGTTTGGGTTGGGTTTTGTGCCGCCCTGGCATACGCCAGTTGGGTGTATGTCTTTGAGGCGCTCCATGGCGGGTGAATGCACGGGTTCCGTCTGGAATCCACCGCTGTGGCCAGCCCTGCTGCCCATGGCCGTCGGCGCCACCCTGCTGTCGCTGCAGTATGTGGCTGAAATTCTGCGTGGGGAGAGCTAAGCATGGATCCCATTACCTTAGGCATTATTGTCGCTATCGCGCTGATTGCGCTAATGGCCATTGGCACCCCTATCGCTTTTGCCCTGGGCGGTGTATCGCTGCTGGCACTGATCTATGACCGTGGCCTATCCGAGCTCACCTACTTCGGGGAAACCTTTTTGACCGCATCGCCGAGTTTGGTTTTGTCGCCATTCCGATGTTTATTCTGATGGGCGCCGCGGTGGCCTCCTCCCCACCGGGCGCGACCTGTATCGCTCGCTGGATCTCTGGATGGGCAAGCTGCCGGGTGGCTTGGCGGTTTCCAATATCGGCGCCTGCTCTATCTTTGCTGCGCTCTCGGGTTCATCCCCCGCCACCTGTGCAGCGATTGGCAAAATGGGCATTCCCGAAATGCGCATGCGCGGCTATCCCGATGGCGTCGCCGCGGGCTGCATTGCCGCGGGCGGCACCTTGGGCATTCTGATTCCGCCCTCGGTCACCATGATTATTTACGGTATTTCCACCGAAACCTCTATTGGACGGCTGTTTATTGCCGGGGTGGTGCCAGGCTTTATGCTCGCGGGCCTGTTTATGATCTGGACGATGATCGCCTGCAAAATGGCCGGTGGTTACAACAACCCCATGGCAGAGTCCGTCGAACGGCTAAAAGAGAACGTTAAGCAGAATGTCGATACCAACCTGAAAGCACTCGTCCGTGTATTGCCTTTCTTAGGCGTCGTGGCGGGCATTCTGTTTGCACTTTACGGTGGGGTAGCAACACCTTCTGAAGCAGCGGGCGTAGGTGCTTTCCTCTGTTTGGCGCTGGCGATTCTAATCTACCGCATGTGGCAACTGGGCCCGATCAAACTGATTATGCGCGACTCGTTGCGGGAAAGCGTGATGATCATGCTGGTGATCGCCACAGCCGAGGTGTTCGCCTATGCACTCTCTTCCCTGTTTATTACCCAAACCGTCGCCGCCGCGATTGCCGACCTTGAAGTTAACCGCTGGGCGCTGATGGGGTGATTAACCTCTTCCTGCTGGTGGCCGGTTTCTTCCTGCCACCCGTGGCCGTCATCGTGATGACCGCGCCGATTCTGCTACCCATTATTCTGGCGGCTAACTTCGACCCTTACTGGTTTGCGGTGATTTTGACGATCAACCTTGAGATTGGCCTGATTACGCCGCCGGTGGGCCTCAACCTGTTCATTATTAAAGGCATCGCGCCGGATATTTCGCTGCGCGACATTCTGATGGGAAGCTTGCCCTACGCGCTGTGCATGGTGCTGGGTATCTTGCTGCTGTGTCTCTTCCCAGGCATCGCGCTTTGGCTACCTAACTTGATCATGGGTTAAGGAGTTCGACCATGAACATGCTGTTTTTGCAGGAGCTGTTCAACAACATCACCCAGCGTGATGCACTGTTGCGCCGCCGCCAACACGAAACGTCAACGCCCGACCATGGGCAGTTGGTGAAAGCCTGCCAAAAGTTGCTGGAAAGCGATGGCGAAGCTTCCAGTATCGCCCTGGCAAGCCGTGCTTTGGCGATTTATCAGCGCCTTTCGGCGGCTGAAAAGAGCCACTTCTTTGCCCGCCTCATGGCTGACTTTGCAGCCGAGCCCGGCCCCATTGATGCGGCCTATCTGGCCTATCAAGAGGTGCGCGACAACCAATCGCTACAGCGTCTGTTTGAAGCCTGCGAGCCACGCAGGCAGGAGCTTTTCCGGCGTTTAAACCTGGCCAGCGACGGCACCTATGAGCTGGTTAAAATGCGTGAAGACCTGCTGGCATTGCTGCGTGAGCAGCCCGAGCTGGCGGCTATTGACGACGATTTCGCCCATCTGTTCGGCTCCTGGT
This sequence comes from Vreelandella olivaria, assembly GCA_004295565.1. Taxonomy (GTDB): domain Bacteria; phylum Pseudomonadota; class Gammaproteobacteria; order Pseudomonadales; family Halomonadaceae; genus Vreelandella; species Vreelandella olivaria. The sequence goes on from AP019416.1 coordinate 4,071,666, forward strand.
TCAACCGCGGCTTTTTGATGCTCAAGCGCATTGACTGGAACACCCCGCGTCGATTTTAGAGAAGATCATTCGCTACGAAGCGGTGCATGAAATTCAAGATTGGGACGATCTGCGCCGGCGGCTGGATGCCCGTGACCGGCGCTGCTTCGCCTTTTTCCACCCGGCGATTGGCGACGAGCCGCTAATCTTTGTGGAGGTGGCCCTGCATAAGGGTTTGCCAAGCCGTATTCAGCCCATCCTCTCTGGCGAAAGCAGCTATAGCAAAAACGGTATCGACGACCCCGAAGATGCCGATACAGCGGCGTTCTTTGGCATTAGCAACTGCCAGACCGGCCTGCGCGGAATCTCCTTCGGTAACTTTTTGATCAAACAGGTGGTGCAAGAACTCTCCCAGGAGCTGCCGCATCTTAAATACTTCGTCACCCTCTCGCCGGTGCCTGGCTTCGCCCAATGGCTTCAGGAGCAGCGTGATGATGAGCAGCTTCCCTCTTCGCTGCGTAAATCACTCAAAGGGCTTGAAACACCGGGGTGGCATCAGGACAAGCCCCGCGAAGAGGAGCTCAAAGCCATCATTCGCCCGCTTGCCGCCCGCTATCTGGTTGAAGAGAAGAACCGCCACGGCCTGCCGCTCAACCCAGTGGCCCGCTTTCACCTCGGCAACGGCGCCGAACTTCACCGCATTAACTGGCTGGGCGATATTTCCGAGAAGGGCTTTAAACAAGCCGCAGGCCTGATGGTTAACTACCTTTATGTGCTGGACGATATCGAGCGCAATCACGAAAACTATACCGCCAAGGCGACCGTTGCTTGCTCAAATGAGGTGCGTGATCTCGCCAAACGCGCCCGCAAGCTGGCCAAGGGAGAGACCACCAAATGAGCCACAACCTATTTGAAACCTTTGCTGCCAAAATGCGCGAGTGCGCAGAGGCCGATTTTATTACCACCCGCGACGGCCGCCGCTATCGCTACGCCGATGCGCTAACCATCAGTGCGCAGCTTGCCGGTGCACTAACCGAGCTAGGCGTTAAGCAAGGCGACCGCGTCGCCGTGCAGGTGGATAAAAGCCCTGAAGCCATTTTGCTTTACCTGGCCTGCCTGCGCATCGGCGGCGTCTATCTGCCTTTAAACACCGGCTACACCGGCGATGAGATTCGCTACTTTTTAAACGACGCAGAGCCCGCGCTATTTGTTTGCCGCCCTAAATTGCTAGATGAGGCCCAGGCGCTTGCTGCTGAGACCGGCTGCCCGGCGGTGGCCACCCTGGGCAGCGCCGCGGATGGCAGCCTGATGGAAACCGCCCAAGCGGCAACCCCACGAGAAGATATCGTCGCGCTTGGCGAGCGTGACCTGGCCGCGATCCTTTACACCTCGGGCACCACCGGGCGCTCCAAAGGCGCCATGCTGACGCACAAAACCTCGCCTCTAACGCCGAAACCCTGGCCAAAGCGTGGCACTTCAGCGCTGATGATCGGTTGATCCATGCACTGCCGATCTTCCACACCCACGGTCTGTTCGTCGCCTGCAACGTCACCCTGATGGCGGGCGCCAGCATGCTCTTCCTGCCTAAGTTCGATGCCGATGTGATCTTCGAAGAGCTGCCCCGTGGCAGCGTGATGATGGGCGTTCCCACTTTCTATACCCGGCTGGTTCAGGACGAACGACTGACCCCAGAAGCTACCGCCAATATGCGGCTGTTCGTTTCCGGCTCTGCCCCGCTTACCGCCGAAACCCACGAGGCATTTGAAGCCAAAACGGGCCATGCGATTCTTGAGCGCTACGGTATGACCGAAACCAATATGAACCTCTCCAACCCCTATGAGGGGGGCACGGCGGGCGGGCACCGTAGGTATGCCGTTACCCGGCGTGGAGATGCGTATTACCGACCGAGAAACTGGCGCTGAGGTGCCAAGCGGTGAGATTGGCATGCTGCAGATTCGCGGCCCGAATGTGTTTATCGGCTACTGGCGAATGCCTGAAAAAACCCGTGAGGAGCTGTTGGACGACGGCTTTTTATTACCGGCGATCTCGCCATGGTCGACGAACAAGGCTATGTGCATATCGTCGGTCGCGACAAAGACCTGGTGATTTCCGGCGGCTACAACGTCTACCCCAAAGAGGTGGAGCAGGTGATCGACGAGCTTGATCAAGTGGCCGAATCCGCCGTGATCGGCCTCCCCACCCTGATTTTGGTGAAGGCGTTACCGCCGTTGTCGTGCGCCAACCAGGCGTCACACTTGAAGAGGCTAAAGTGATTAATCATTTAGATGGTCGCCTGGCTAAGTACAAGCAGCCCAAGCGGGTCTTCTTTGTCGATGAACTGCCGCGCAACACCATGGGCAAAGTGCAGAAAAATGAACTGCGTAAACAGTTCAATGACACCTACCAGGCTACCTAAGACTTATACAGCCTTCACCTATCACAACGCCTCCAGTGAGGCGTTGTGATGATTAAAATAGCGTAAATCTTAAAACAAGCAGGCTGGTGCAAGCCTAGTGTTGCCCCCACTGGCCGCTGCGCTTCATCGCCCCCACTGATGCTTGCGACGGGAAAACCATTGCCACATCCCCCGGCAGCGCCACAGCGTATTCAACTGGCGATAGCCAAAGTTCTCAACTACCGCCACCAGAAACAGCCGCCCTATATCGCGTCGTCGTGCGTATACACGAAACGACAGTGTCTCAAGCAGCAGTCCATTAACTGATAGCAGTATGCCCATACCAATCGCCACCAGCATAAACACCGTTAACGCTAGAGGTGAAATAATACCCAGGCTAAAGCCAACCAGCATAAACACATAGCCAGTCAGCTCAATCAGCGGGCCAAGCCACTCAAATAGGGTCATAAATGGCCAGGCGAGTCTGCCAGGCGCGCCCCCTCGAGGCATAACAGCCAGCTTGGCATGGCGCGACAAACTCTCCGCCAAGCCGCGCTGCCATCGACTGCGCTGCTTGCCCAGCGTGGCAAGGTCTTCAGGGGCCTCCGTCCAGCAGATGGGATCCGGCAAATACTGAATACGGTAAGGCAGGCGTTTTTCCCGGTGATAGCGGTGCAGCCGCACGACCAGCTCCATATCCTCGCCTACCGTGGTGGTACTATAGCCACCAACCTCCATCACCCGATCACGATTAAACAAGCCAAAGGCCCCTGAAATAATCAGCACCGCATTCAGCGGCGACCACCCCAAACGACCAAATAGGAAGGCGCGCAGGTACTCTACAATTTGAAAACGCGCCAGCAGGCTATCAGGTATCCCCGCTTCAAGCAGATAACCACCCTGAACCTTTGATCCGTTGGCAATTCGCACCGTCCCACCCGCTGCAACGGTGCGCTCGTCTTCCAAAAACGGCTGCACAACCCGCAGCAGACTATCACGCTGCAAAATAGAGTCAGCATCCACCGCACAGAATAGCCCGTGGCGAGCGGCGTTGATGCCCGCGTTCAAGGCGTCCGCTTTCCCCGTTGGCTTTATCGATGACTTTAATATTGCCGTAACGGCGCGAGCGATAGACCCCTGAATCTCCTGGTGGGACACACTACGACGCAATGGTTCTGGGTACGCTTCAAGTTCAAACGCTGCTTTCAAAACGGCCAGAGTATTATCTTTGGAGCCATCATTGATCACCACAATCTCAAATTCGGGATATTGCAGTTGCATCAAGGATAGGATGGAGGTTCGGATGGTAGCCTCTTCATTAAACGCAGGCACCAGAATGGATACAGCAGGCTCCACGCCTAGATACGGTGCAGTCGCGCCAAGCTCAGCGCGTTGGCGCATATAACGACGCAGGCTCACCATCGAAAGCACATTTAGTACCAAGTAACCGCCGTTCAGTAGGACGAAGTAGCCAATAAATCCCGCTTGTCCCCACCAGACCCAGTCTACGCTCGCTACCGTTGCCCACCAGCTCTCCATCAGCGCCTCTCCTCTGCCATGGCGCGACGTAGCGCATCTCGGCCATAACGATCCTGTAGCCCTTCTAACAGAACACCTAGACGCGCCTCATCAATCCCAGGTAGCGCTACCAGTGCGTCTGCGGCAGCCTGGCGTACCCACCAGTTCGAATCACCTAAAGCGAGGGTAAAAAAAGCAACGTCCTCCACATCAGATTGGCGTTTAAGCGCGTGTAACGCGGCCACCCGCACATCTGCCAAAGGGTGACTCAGCGCCATCTCAATGACCTCGCGATCCTGCCTATCGTGCAGCTCTCCCAAGCAGTGCAGCGCTGCACAGGCGGCTTCTCGCTGGGCACTCTCCAGCTCGGATTTAGCGAGTAACGTACGTAGGATACTCCGCGCCCACTCGGCTGCATTGGCAGGCTCTATCCAGGCTATCAGTGCCGCAACACGTGGGGATGACGCCTGCTGTAAAGCGTTTAGCAGCGCAGGCCCAGCAGCCTCGCCCCGCTTGTTGGCACAGAGCGCTGAACCGAAGGCGTGCCCAGTCTTTGCGCTTTACATACACAGGCACTAACACACGCATGCCTCGTTTGGGATTCATCGCGACCAATGCCTGTGCTGCGGCCAGACTTTCGACTGGGTTGGGCGAAGCGACCAGCGGTGCAACCGCTCCCCAATAACGCTCTTCTGCTAAATGACTAAAGCATGTCAATGCCAATAGGCGTCGATGTACGCGGCGACTTTCCAGCAGCTCTACCACATAGCGATCCATCGATAGGCGATCAAACAGCCTATTGAGCCGTTGCTTTGTGCTTCCACGTAGTTGGCGCTGTAAGTTGGCCCACATCAATAAAAACCATAGCCGCTCTTCTCTGCGCTGCCTCAACGGCGATAGCTCGACACTCTCCTCTATGCTCCATGCGGAGAGTACTGGCCGCCAATAACGGCTAAAAACCTCTCGGCGCCGTTCGCGACGCGACGCTAGCTCGGCAAGCACCAAAACATTGAGCATCACCACTAGCGTGATCCCTGCCAACGCTAAGGCGCTATAAACAGCTAACCGCAAGGCTGGATCACTAGGTATGATGGTTAATTGGCGCAAAGCAGAGGTAACGAATTCTGCCCATGCATAAAACTCAGAGGGCACGACGGATGCCTATCTGCACACCGTAGCGGTTATAAGATCCCCCTGACTGACCCAGCCCAGATCCCAGGCAATGGCCCAGTCAGCATCCAACCAGTGTCGTCCTCTAAGGCCTATTCCGGTAACAGACGTATCGACGACACTACTATTTGGTAAGACCTCCTCTTCACGCCCAGAGTTAGCGCGCAGACCAGCAAAGCTGCGTTCGTTGTAATAGCGATCCAACGCTACGGCATGGCCTATTGGCGTGCCCGCGTTTTCAACATCACTAATATTCAGCGTATAGGCCCCCGCCACATACCCCAGTAGCGTTCCACGCCAAGCGCCAAGCGATCCACTTGGGAGTTGTCATAAGCGGTACGGCGCAGGCTGGCACTGCTAACCCAGCCATTGGGAAGGAGGCGCTGTGCGCGTAGATCGGCATACCAACGCGGCAAAAATCGGCACCAAAAGCCGTACCTACCTCTGGCTGTAAAACCCACTGTGGGGTTAACGGAATAGCCGCCCCCAGCTCTACACCTTCGTCCCAGCCTGAGTAGCGCTGCTCTCGTAAGGCGGCTCCATACCAGGTAACACCATCAGCGCCGCGGGTTTGAGCATCCAAACGCTGGGTCTGCCAAGCAGAAAACCCACTATCAAGATGTTCATAACGCTGAGACACCTCTACCTCTGTTCGCCTCTCATCGGCCTTTGCGGGCAAGCCGACACCTAAGCAAAGTAAGAACAAGAGTAAGTAGTGGCTATTGTGGTGAACACACGTCACTACCTTTCTTTTACTGATCCCATCCACGACTCCCTAAATACGTTTACGCAAAAACGACGTAACCGCGCCAGCAACTCGTCTGGTTGAAAAGGTTTGGTGACGTAATCATCCGCGCCTAGCTCCAGCGCGCGGATAATGTCCGCTTCCCGCGCTTTAGCGGTCAGCATTAATACCGGCACACTCTCCCAATCTGGTTGAGCACGTAGCTGAGCGAGCACTTCCAAACCATCATGGTAAGGCAGCATAATATCCAGCAACACAAGGTCAGGGGCATTGCGTTTATCAAGGGTAATGCGTTCCAACGCCTGTTTACCATCCGCAGCATGTTCAACCTGATAGCCATTTCGTTCGAGGAGAAAGCGAATCAGAAAAGCAATGTCCTCTTCGTCCTCGACCATTAAGATGGTGGCTGTCGTTGATGTCATAAGCATCCTTAATGTAATAACCTAAAGTGGCGTTATCGCTCAACCACCACTCTGGGAAGCTGAATATAAAAGCAGCTCCCTTGTGACGGTTCCGAACGAAACCCAATACTGCCCCGCATCTCTTCCACAAGCCCCTTGGTAATTGCCAGCCCCAAACCGGTACCTCCGGTACGGCGGCGGTCAGACCATCAGCTTGGGCAAATCGCTCAAACACTCGTGACTGAAACGACCAAGGGATGCCGCTGCCTTCGTCAGTGACGCTCACTTCAAGCCAGTCATTTTCAACTTGCCGAGCGTTTATCTCCACCTTCGCGCCGGCCGGGGAGTGTTTACAGGCGTTAGAAATCAAGTTGGCCATTATTTGCGCAAACCGCCCTGTATCCACCCTCAACATGGTCATCTTCACCTAGCGCCTCTACGGCTGCGCCCAGTGTTAACGAAACTGAAAAGCTGGCGGCAAAGGCTGATTCGCCTCAAGCGACTGCACAATCAATGGCTTTAGGGCCACCACCTGCCGGTGAAACGTGAGTTGCCCACTTTCGAGTTTTTCAATATCTAAGATATCGTCAATCAACTGCGCCAAACGGTTACCGTTATGGTGTGCCACCTTGATTAACCGCTGAGCGTCTTCAGATAATGCTCCGGCATAGCCACTTTGCAACATATTCAAGGCACCACAAATTGCCGTAAGAGGGGTGCGTAACTCGTGACTAACAGTCGAGACAAATGTCTGTTGCATGGTGACCATACGCTGTCGGTGGCGCCACTTACTTACCACTGAAGCACCAGATATAATTAACAGCAGTGTTGCCAAAGCAACACCTCCGCCCCACATCCAGCGCGATTTCCGTGCCTGACGATCCGCGTACTGGCTGAGCTCTTGCAGCCGCTCACGCTCGTTCTGCTCCAACGTATTCAGGTGGTTGCGCAACTGGTCTGTAGCTTGGCGCCCTCCCGCCGCTAAAAGCCTTAAGGCAGCCGCTTCCAGGCCATCGCTTTCACGTACCGCAATGTTATCCTCGGCAATTTTGATCCGACGAGCGATTAAGGCATCAAGGGCTTCAAGGGAGGGCGCAACCTCTGCGGAGCCCAACGACAAGATTTGCATTAGCTGTTCGTGCTTATTAGCTACCTGCTCACGGGCCTGTTGATAAGGCAAGAGGTAGGCGGTTTGGCCAGTAATGACATAGCCTCTCTCGCCGGTTTCCAAATCCAATAATGTTGATCGAAGGGCCTGGATTAACGTAATGGTTTGCAGTCGCTGATTGACAGCGGCATCTGACTCAATACGGCTTCTTGCACGCGTACACCTTGCCAGCCCATTGCTAACAAGATAGAAGCCACAAGAGCCATAGCAAACAGTTGGAAGCTACGTACCCCATAAGTTGTGTATAAGGTTGGCACTAATTCTCCAGGCAAAGACAGCGCATATCTCTACAAGAGTTGCACCTACTCTTTATAGCAGGCTCATGCTTTATTACCACCCTGTCGCTTAATCGCTTTTATCGCAAGGTGCATGTCCATATTTCAGCGACACCATGCCATGCCCTCTAAGGGTATAAGCTTGGCTAGTCGGTGAGAAAGTGAAACCAACGGCTAAACTGAACCATTTGCTCTACGAAATGTTAAGGTAAGGCCACTTAACAAACGATGGAGCAGATTGCCTTGACTACGCCTACCGTTACCAACGGCATCACCGCCACCGAGCTATATCAGTTAGTCAGTCAACCAGCGCACAACAGCGCTGGAGATGGATCCCTTGAGTGGCCTGAGGGCACGATCAGCCTGGATGAGACGAATCAGACCTTGATCTGGGAGCTTAACGATTACGGCAACTTGCCGATTACCCTCTCGCGCAGCGAAAATGAGTGGTTCGCCATGGCGCCTATCGTTGCCGTGCAGAGCGTTAAAAACACCTCGGAGCTCAACGAAGTACTGCTGCGTCAGGGCATTGCGTTACCGCTGGCCTCCGTGGGGATTGTCGAGATAGATGGTCACGACTTCTATGTGGCTTATGGGCAGTTGTTTGGCGACTCGAAACTTGAATCAATTTGCGCCGAGCTGCACGCCACGGCCAGTGCCGCCATGGATGTCGCCGAACTGATCCAGAGCCATTTCGCCTAACGTTCGTCAATTGGCCAATGCCACCTGCTAGGTGGCACTTTACCGTCCTTTTTTAAGAGAAATTTCTTATGTTAAGCAAAATCATGACCGCCCTGCGCGGCAAAGCGAATGAAACCGGTCAAGCGGTGGTGGACTCCCAGGCTCTGCGTATTTTAGACCAGGAAATCCGCGATTCGGAAAACCACCTGAGCCAGTCTAAAACCGAGCTTACCCGCCTGATGGGCCAGCGCCAGTTGAACAGCAATAAAGCCGACACGCTGGAAAGCAAAATTGCCGAGCTGGAAAAAGCGCTGAAGCCGCTTTGGATAAAGGCGAGGAAGCGCTAGCGGTGGAAGTCGCCGAGCGCATGGTGGCGCTTCAGGATGACCTGGAAGCGGAGCGTGCCATTATTAGTGAGTACGACGCTAGCATCGAAAAACTGCGCGGCGCCATTCGTGGCACCGACAACCAGCTCCGCCAGCTCAAACAGCAGGTGAGCGTCGTGAAAGCGACTGAGTCAGCGCAGAAAGCCCAATCCGCCGTGGCCGCTCGCCACTCGGGTCAGAACAGCGCCATGAGCAGCGCGATGGAATCACTGGAGCGTATTAAAGAGCGCCAGCAGCTTAATTCAGCGCAAATGCAGGCCGCTGACGACATGGCGGCAGAAGAGAGCGGTAGCTCGCTTGAAGCACGCCTGAAAGCAGCCGGCGTAGGTGGCCAGAATCGCAAAGCAGACGACGTGTTAGCGCGCCTGAAAGCGAAGAAAAACGCCGCACAGGAATAAGCGTTAAGAGCAAGTCAGCGTTTAAATTTATTAGGGAGCCAGGCCATGTTTAACACCCTCAAGGCACTTTTCGCGCCACCACGGAAAAGCCGCCCGAGCCTAACACAGGCCGACCGGTAGCCGCGGGCCTACCGATGGGTATCAGCCAGGAAGACCTTGAGGGCCTACGCCTGGATGGACGCGTTAATATCAAGCTGATTGGTCTGCGTGCCCACCCCGATGCGCTGTTTCGTTGGAACGACGATGCCTACCATCACATTGCTGCCGTGGGACACGTCGATCTTGGTCAGGGAGCGCACCTGGTGCGCTTCTATCTGGATAACGACACTTGGCTGCAGGCCAACATTGAGCATGGTCAGGTGCTTGAATATAAGCTGTTCGACTTTTACCGTGTTGCCCACCTCTCGGATGCTGAATTTGATAATTTGATCAACGGGGAAGATAAGCAGCCCGACAGCATCGGCGCCCAAACCATCGCGCTTACCTCAACCACTGAGGACGCGCGCACTTGCACCTATCAGCGAGTGGGGAATGGCGACAGCCTGTGGTCGCCGCCGGTGGTTTTCGATGAGCAGGTGATGACCACCGAGAGCGTGTCGGCCAGGCAGGTGACCCACCATGCCATGCTCTATGAGCGCCCCATCGAAGGCGCTGAACGTATGGAGTACTTACTGCTGAGTGCTGAAAACGATGGCGAAGGCAGCTTTATGGTGGTGCACAACGTAGGGGTGGACGTAGCCTCCGTTGATATCGACGCAATGTAATCTGTCAGCTGTTTTTAACGCTAACTTAAGAGCTATACAAGGAAACTGCCATCATGGTGAATTATCTTTACGGCCTGCCGTCATTTCTTGCTTATCTAGTGACGGCGATCCTACTGCTTGCCGCCTTTATGTACTGCTACAGCCGACTTACCCCACACCACGAGTGGACACTGATTCGTGAAGGTAACGCGGCCGCCGCCTCCGCCTACGGCGGCTCTATTTTAGGCTTTACTATTCCGCTATATAGCGCGATGGCCCACTCGATCAACTTTATCGATTTTGTGCTCTGGGGCGTGGTGGCCTTTATTGTTCAGTTGGCCACCTTCTTCGCCGTTAAGCTGTTTCTGCGTAAACAGGGTGAAAGCCTCTCGCAGCACATCACCGAAGGCCACCAGGCCTACGGCATTTTGATGGCCAGCGTGGCCGTGGCAGTCGGCTTGCTCAACGCCGCTTCGATGACTTGGTAACGACGACGTGGTAAAGGAGAGCCTGCATGTCTAAACACGATAGTACCCCTCATTTGCCGCGCCGCAAGCGCAGCGGGCGCTTGTCACTGGCGATGATGGGCGCCAGCGCCTTTGGTCTTACCGCCTGTGGTCAACCGCCCCAGGAAGAGCAAATCACCGATATAGAGTTCGATCAGCCGCGCAGCTTTCAAAGCGTCGAGGATTGTGTGGCGGAGAATGTCTATACCCGCAGCGCCTGTGAAGATGCCTATGAAGCCTCTTTAAAGAGGTGCCGCGCTATAGCACGCTTGAAGAGTGCGAAGCTGAAAATGGTGAAGGGGCGTGTACTGCCCCAACCGACGAACAGTCCCAGGCCGCAACCGGAAGCACCGGGGGCAGTTGGTTTATGCCCGCCATGATGGGCTATATGGTCGGTAGCATGATGTCCAATACCAACCGTGGGCGCTCCTTTGAGCGGGTGTACCAGGAACCGGTGTATCGCAATCGTCAAAACCAGGGTAACTGGAACACGGCGACCAATCAGGCTACCCAGCGCGTCACCCAGCGTAACGATGCCATGCGTAGTTCAGTGGTTCAGAATCGCCAAGCAGCGTCGCAGCGCAGCGGTTTCGGTTCACGCTCCTCTGCGCGGGGTGGCTGGGGCTCTTAAGCCGCCAGCAAAGGTTACTATGCTGCGAATCGATATCCCTGAAAGAAGCAATTGGAAAGCCCTGGCCCACGAGCTGGGCTTTCATTTTCATACCATCGACGGGGAGCCTTACTGGAAGAGGACGCCTACTACCAGTTCACCCTAGAACAGGTAGAGCGGGATATCGAAGCGCCTACCGAGACGGTGCATGAGATGTGCATGGAGCTGGTGGACAAGGTCTGCCACTCCAATGCGCTTATGCAGCGTTTGGCACTGCCCGAGCATATGTGGGATAGCATCCATAATTCGTGGAAATCAGGGCAGCCGCATCTCTACGGGCGAATGGACTTTTGCTTATTCAGGCGATGGCCCGGCAAAACTGCTGGAGCTTAACTACGATACGCCCACGTCGCTTTACGAAGCGGGCTTTTTTCAGTGGGTGTGGCTTGAGCAGGCCATCACGCAAGGTATCCTGCCGCGCCATGCGGATCAGTACAACTCGATTCAGGAGCGCTTGATCAATGCCATGGCGCACCTGGGTGATCGCATAGAAGCGCGCACGCTGTATTTTTCCTGCATCAAAGAGAACACAGAAGAGCGTGCCACCGTGCACTACTTACAGGATGTGGCGGTGCAGGCAGGCCTCAAGGCACCGTTTATCTATATGGAAGATATTGGCATCCACCCCGGTGCGGAACACTTTGTTGACCTGGATAACCAGCCCATCCACGCCCTGTTCAAACTCTATCCGTGGGAAGAGATGGCCGACGATGCCTTTGGCGAGGTTATCCCCAGCTAAACACCCACTGGTTTGAACCGCCCTGGAAAGCGATTCTCTCCAACAAGGGTATTCTGCCCCTGCTATGGGAGCACTTTGAGGGCCATCCCAATCTGCTACCGGCGTTCTTCGAGGATGACAACAGCCCGCCGCTGCCGGCAGGCTGGGTGCGTAAACCGTTCTTCTCCCGGGAAGGCAGTAACGTAGAGCTAATCACCCCGCCGGACAGCGCGAAGCGGTGGGCGGCCCCTACACCGACAGCCCATGGATTCGCCAGGCCTACCACCCGATGCCCCGCTTTGGTAACAATCACGCCTTAATTGGCAGTTGGGTGGTGGGCGACCGCGCCTGTGGCATGGGCATTCGCGAAGACGTAGGCCGCATTACCAAAGACTCCTCCTGCTTCGTGCCCCACGCTATCGTGTAAACGCAAGTACCAAAACGCGCTTATCCAGGCTGGACAGCCCTCACAAAAAAAGCTGAAATCGTTGCTACTACCCTAAGTAGAGTGGTAAGTATCACTCTACTTCTCACCCTGAGCGCTATTGAGCAGCGCCGTTAGGGCCACCGTTTACTTTGGAGCAACGGCGAACATGATGGCGCGCTGGAAATCCCTACCTTTACGGCTTCGTCTATTTCTCTCCTTTGGGACAGTCTTAGCACTCGCGATGCTTTTGGCGCTCTATCTTCAAGCGCGTTCACACAGCCAAGCGCGGCTGGATAACCTGCTTAATCAAGAGCTACCGGCACAGGTCAAAGGGCTGGCAGCACATATAAATCTCAACCTTAGCCAGGATCTTGCCATTTCCGAAAGCTTGGCTAATAGCTACTTTATTGAGCAGTGGGTTCGCGACGGCTTACCGGAAGAGCGACAAAACGACATTACGGCTTATCTAGCGCGCCTTATGGAGCAGTTAGACACCGAGCTGCTTTTATCGCCGCTCAACACCAGGGCCGGGGCTACTATTTCCAACTGCGCAACGGTGAATTTCTGCAGCGCACTATCCAGCCCCCGGCAGCGAAGATGACTGGTACTACGATTTTACCGACAGCGATAACACCTACGAGCTAAATTTAGATAGCGACACCTTTTCACCCGACGATGCCTTTGTGTACGTCAATTATCGCAGCACGGTAAATGCCGCCAACGGTCGACCGCTGGTCGTGGCCGGTGCGGGACTCGATCTCTCCCAAATGGCCAGCTTGATTGATGACTTTCGCTTAGGCGGTAGCGGACACGCCTCATTGCTCAGCGCCGAGGGGGAGCTGCTTATTCGCAGCAACCAAGCCAATCGTAGTGATGAATCAGCGCCTACTGTCGCAACAGCCACCGAGCCCTTACCAGAGCAAGCGTCGCAGCGTTTGCTGCAAAACGAGCAGCTACAGGTGCATGAAGCGACCCGTGACGGTCAAGAAGTGTTGGTCAGCACGATCTGGCTCCCCGAGCTGCAGCGCTACCTGATGGTGGAAGTCGATAAAGAGGCGTATCTGGCGTCCACCCGAGAGCGCTTCCTGGAGTCCAGCGGCATAGGGCTGCTCATTCTGCTCGTTGGGCTGCTGGTACTCTACCCGCTGACTGGCAGCCTCATCCGCCCGCTGATTGATTTCCAGCGCCAGTTGAAAGACATCACCCACAGCCTGGATCTTTCGCGTAGGGTCAGCACCGATGACAAAGCCGAACTTGGCGACTTAGCCAATCAAACCAACGAGCTCCTTGAGCGCCTCTCCCGTGCTATTGCGGCAGTGGCCAAAAACGCTCAGGCGCTAACCCAAGTGGCAGACCGGCTGGCGAAAACTGCCGGGCTTTCCGGTGTGCACGGTAGCGATATCGATCATGAAGCGAGCCAAACCATGGCCGCAGCGGTGGAGGAGATGGCCTCTTCGGTAGCAGAAATCACGTCCACCATGGAGGAGCTGTCTACCTCATCCACCCAAATCGCCGACCACTCCCAATCGGTGGTCGACGTTGCCAATCAGACACTAGAGCGCAGCCGAAAAGGCAGTTCGGCCATGCAGCTGCTACAGTCAAAAATGCAGGACATCCGTAGTGACAGCGAGCAGAGCCTGACAGAGATCATGACCCTGGGGGCGAAATCCAAACAGATCAACAAGGTGATGGAGCTGATCAACACCCTGGCCGCTCAGACCAAGCTGATCGCATTTAATGCCGCCTTGGAAGCCTCAAGCGCAGGCGAATCGGGCCGCCGCTTTTCGGTTGTCGCCAGCGAAATACGCCGCCTGGCTGACAGCGTGACCGACTCAACTCAAGAGATTGAAGCGCATACCGATGATATTCAGACAGCGATTAATCGCTTAGTGGTGGCCTCTGAAAAGGCGCCTCCTCAATCGAGCAGGGCGTTGAGGCAAGCATGAGTACCGCCCAGGATCTGGAGGCGCTGCTCAAGGCGGCGAGCCAAACCAGCAGCGCGGCCCAGCAGATATCGCTCTCCACACAGCAGCAAAAAACCGCCAGCAGCCAGGTGGTGATGGCGCTACGCGATATCGATACGGCCAGTTCTCGCAACGCACACTCAGTGCGCAGTATTACCGATATTAGCCAGGACATGATCCATATGTCGGCTGAGCTTAACGCGCTGGTGCAGGAGTTCACCCTAACAAATAAAGATCGCTGATAAGGATACCGGATGAGTGTAATTCGGGTAGTCATTGCTGACGACAGCCAAGTAGCCCGCGACGTGCTACGCGATATCCTCAGCCGGGACGATGATATTGAGATCGTGGGGAAGCCACTAATGGCCGCGAAGCGGTGGAGCTGGCCAAGCGCCTTGCGCCGCAGTTGATCACCATGGATCTCAATATGCCGGTGATGGACGGCTTGTCCGCTATCGAAGAGATCATGTACAGCAAAGGGGTACCCATTCTGGTGGTCAGCGACCGCTCCGATGCGCAAACGGCCTATCAAGCCCTTGAGGTAGGCGCGCTGGAGGTGATGCCTAAACCCACTCTGGAAGGCGCCGATGCCGAACGCTTGCTGGAGCGCGTACGCTTGCTTTCCGGCGTGGCGGTCATCACTCGTCTACGTCGACGCGGCTCAGCACCTCCCCCTACTCCCCCGAGACCAGCGATTACGGTAACGCCACGGGGGTGCCGCGTAACTTCCAGCACGTGGTCGCTATCGCCTGCTCAACCGGCGGCCCGCAAGCCTTAGTGCGGGTGCTGCGGAGGCTCCCCAGCGGGTTTCCAGCCCCATTGTGATCGCCCAACACATCAGCCATGGTTTTATTGATGGCATGGCGCAATGGCTGGCATCCCTTTGCACTATGCCGGTTAGCGTGGGCCAAGAGGGCGAACTGCTACGCCCTGGGCATATTTACTTATCACCTTCCGAGCGTGATCTATGCGTATCCTCCCGCCACCGTTTCCAGCTTCAACCCAGTCCTGAATGCTCCCTATACCACCCCTGTTGCGATGTGCTGCTGCAAAGTGTCGCAGAGGTCTACGGCAGTGATGCGATTGGCATTATTCTGACGGGCATGGGCCGCGATGGAGTGAATGGCATGCGGGCGATACATCGTGCAGGCGGAACCACGTTCGCACAAGATGAAGCCAGCTCGGTGATTTATGGCATGAATCAGGAAGCCGTCAAAGCAGGCGTCATACAGTATGAATTACCGCTCGATAGCCTTCCGGATCGGCTGCTTCGCGATGTCCGCGGCTACATGGATAGCCGACCGGAGCCTCTGGCATGAGCGCCTTTGCCCCCTTCAAAGCCCTGGTACATCAGCGCTGCGGACTACACCTAGAGGGCTTGGCCGAAGCCCGGCTTTTCCGAGCAGTCGCCAGCTTACAGGCCTCCACTGGGCTAACCGACACCACCCAGCTCCTCAGGAAAATCAGCCGCGACCCGGTGCTATTCGATCAATTTGTCAGCCAGTTAACGGTCAACGAAACCTACTTTTTCGCGAACCTGACGCTCTGGACTGGCTGGTCAACACCTATCTACCGGAACGCCTAACGGCAGAGCAGCCGCCGCTCTCTATCTTCAGCGCGGGCTGCTCTTCCGGTGAAGAGCCCTATAGCGTAGCGATGATGCTGTTTGAGCGCTTTTGGCGAGCGGGCCAAAGCCCTGTTTACCCTTACCGGCGGCGATCTGGATCACCAAGTCCTCGCCAAGGCACGCCAAGCGGTATATGCCGGCATGGCGTTTCGCGCCCTCTCCCCCGCCTTCAAAAAGCGTTACTTCAGCCCCCACCAGGGCCGCTACAAGCTTCACGAATCGCTGCGCCAATGGGTCTCCTTTCGACCGTTTAACCTGTTAAACGCCAACGAAGACAGCCCCGGCGGCCCCTTTGATGTCATTCTGTTTCGCAATGTCTCCATCTACTTTGATCAGCAGACGCGGCGCCATATTCATCAGCAGCTTAGCCAATTGCTGGCCCCCAATGGCATTTTACTCTGCGGCGTCACCGAAACCCTAGGTAACGATCTCGGCGTGTTTGAATTGACCGAAGCTCAGGGCATATTTTACTTTCGCCATGCAGAGCAACCCGCAATAGTGCCAGCGACTCCCCTTCAGCCTTCATTACTTTCAATGGACAACATGGCTGAAGAGAGTATTAGCGTTGCTGAGAGCACGAATAAACAGATAGCCTTAGACAGCTGCACTGATGTGGCCCCCCAAGCGCCACATCAGCATGCGACGGAAAATGAGCCAACGGATAGCATTAGCCACCAACTGCACACCGCTCATCGGTTGCTCAACCAAAATGCTTTTGACGACGCCGCGACGCTACTTGAGGAACTGCTTAAGCACCAGCCGTGGTCGATCGATGCGCTAGTGCTGGCCGGGTTGGTCGCCCGCTGGCAGCAGCAGCCCCAGCTCGCCTACGACCATTTTAAGCGGGCTATTTACGTCGCCCCGGAGTGTTGGCCGGCCCATTTTTACTTAGCTGAACTTTATCGCCAAGGCGAACTGACCGACAAGCCTGCTCAACGCCAGCGTAGCTATGCCGCGGTGGTTCGTTTGCTGACCACCGCGCCCACCTCTAATGGCGGCCTAGACACTATCGCTCCACCGCTACCGCCAGGTGATGCGCGTTTTCTAGCCGAACGTTATTTAGACGCGGTTAACCTAACACTGGCATCAACCAGTACCACACAGGGAGTGGGTTAATTATGGCGCTGGATATTCGCCGCTTTATACAGCGCTTTGTTGAAGAGGCGGCCGACCACCTGCCCCGCCTGCGCGAAGGCGTTAGCGCACTGGAGCAGGGCCATGCTGATCGCGAACAGATCAACGAGCTGTTCCGCGCAGCGCATACACTGAAAGGCTCGTCGCGAATGCTTAAACTGGTGCCGATTACGGCGCTGGCACATAGCACTGAAGAGCTGCTCAGCGCTCTGCGCGACGGCACCCTCACCGCAACCCCGACGGTGACCAGCCTGCTCAGCCAAGCGGTGGATGGTCTTTCTGACTTAGTCAGTCGACTCGCCGAAGGCGCGACAGGTGACGACCTGCCCGCGGCGGATGAAGTGCTATGTAGCGCCCTGGAAGCGGCTGCCCTCGGCCAGCTTCCTCCCCCATTACTTCCGCTGAGGCGATGCCGTCCTCTGCTCCAGTACCACCATCCTCCTCAACACCGCCTTCCTCCGCTGCGCTGGTGACGGAGAGCGAACTGCGGCTCAGCGATACGGTGCGGGTTCGCCTGGATCGACTGGACGATGTTATTCGTTTGATGGGCGAAGTACTCTCCGGCCACCATCATTTACATACCCTAGTTGACCAAGCCCGTGAGCTAAGCACCACCCTTCCTGCCGAACAGCAGGGGCCTTTTCACGCCTTTCACCGAGAGCTGAAAGATAGCGTGTTAAGCCACGATTCACTGATGAGCGACCTACACGACCGGGCGCTGCAAATGCGCATGCTGCCGCTAAGCGTGGCGTTTGATCCACTCGCGCATATGTCCCGAGAATTGGCCCAGTCACTCGGCAAACAGGTCGACTGCCGGGTGAGAGGCAGCGAAATCGAACTTGATCGTCAGATGATTGACCGGCTGTCGGATCCGCTTATTCACCTGCTGCGCAATGCCTTGGATCACGGTTTAGAGCTGCCTGCCGAGCGCCAGGCTGCGGGTAAGCCTCCCCGTGGGCAGCTGATTATCGAAGCCTGGCAGGATGCGGACTGGGTGGTGGTAGAGATGCGCGACGACGGCGCGGGTATTTCGCTTGAAGCAGTTCGCCAGAAAGCGCTCGCTAAACAGCTGGTCAGCGAAGAGCAGCTCCATGCGCTGAGCGAACAGGAAACGCTAGAGCTTATATTCCTGCCGGGTTTCTCTACCAAGAGCATGATCACCGATTTTTCTGGCCGCGGTGTGGGCATGGATGTGGTCAAGCGCACCGTGGTAGATGAGCTTAACGGCGATCTGCAGCTTGCCAGCGAACGCGGTAGCGGCACCCGCTTTACTCTGCGCCTGCCACTCTCGTTGGCGATGATGCGGGTACTGCTGGTCAGCGTCGGCGGCGTCAACCTAGGGGTAACAGCGCCCTACGTATCAGAGTTGGTAGAGTGCTCATCACAAGCATTTATTGATGCTGCGGGTCAGCGCACGCTGATTTTACGCAATGAGTTTGTGCCGGTGGTATCGCTAGCCCAACTGCTTGAGCTACCTGAGACGGCGTCTGGTACTGATACCACCCTACTGCTGGTCGTCCACCAGCGGCACCAAAAGCTTGCTCTCATTATTGACTCACTGATTGATGAACGCGATATGATCATCAAGCCGCTGCCTGCGCATCTTCGTTATTTACCGCTGGTCTCGGGCATGGTTTCCATGGGCCGCAATGCGCTGGTAAGCCTACTCCACGTACCCGCTTTACTGGAAGCCAACCAACGCGGCACCCAGCGTGCTAACGAAGAGCGTGCCTCCGCCGCTCTCGCGAAACGCATTTTGGTGGTCGACGACTCACTGAATACCCGTGAAATAGAAAAGACGTACTCGAAGCGTGGGGTTATCACGTCACGCTGGCCGAAAATGGTCGCGATGGATTAGCCAAAGCATTGGCAGAGCCTTTTGATGCCGTACTGACCGACGTTGAAATGCCGGTAATGGATGGCTTTGCGCTGACTGCCCGACTGCGCGAAAATGAGATTTATCGTTATCGGCCGATCATCATTATCACCTCACGGGAAAAGAGGCTGATCGGCGTCGCGGTATTGAAGTCGGTGCCGACGCCTATATCGTCAAAGGTAGTTTTGACCAAAACAATTTAGTAGAGACGCTCCAGGCCCTACTGGGCTAACAGTGAGCGTTACTGATACCACCATAAATGCCACAACAACCATGAGGTCATGGAATGCATATCCTGGTCGTAGACGACGATCCGCTTGCCGGGGAAATGACGGCAGCACTGCTTGAGTCTCAGGGCCATAACACCTTGCTGGCCAGTGACGCGATGGAGGCCGTCGAGCAGTTAGAGGCTCATAGCGATATCAAACTGATCGTCAGCGATATGCACATGCCCCTTGTCAGCGGATTAGCGCTGTTAGAGATGTTGCGCGAACAAGATAATCACCTGCCGTTTATTTTACTCACCGGCGACACCCCAGATACAACGCTACGGCAGACCCCTGGCCTGAACGCCTGTTTACGTAAAGATGCCGAACTTGCTTGGAACCTTGACGCTGCGGTGAAACAGACACTGGCACTCAACGGCTAAGCAACGCTTGATGCGATGAAAGGGATTAATCATGGAATGGATCGCCGCTTTCGATCACTTACGTAGGTAGTTTGATGTCTAAGCCCGCCCCTACGCTACACGATAAGCTCAATCAGCTACGTGAGCGTTTTATTGAGCAGCTTCCATCCCGCTTAGCGCAAACCGCCGAGCTGTGGCAGCAGAGTCGCACGACGAGCGAAGAACAGTCGCGACTCGCGCCAGAGTTGCACCGTTTCTTTCATAGTTTGAAAGGAACCGGGAGGTCGCTGGGCTTTGAGCGGCTCGCCCTGCTGGCGGATCAGGCGGAAGAGGCGCTCACTACTTCCCCGCCCGCGCCGATATCGATACGTTTATCAGTCAACTGCTTCTCCAGATGGGACGCGAACAGCAGCATCTGCGCTCCCATCACGGCCAGCAGCAAGCGCTGGCGGCCGTCAACAGCTTCGAGCTTTCCAGCCAAGGCGAACCACTGCGCAATAAGCGTCAGCGGTTAATTTATCTGTGCGACGATGAGCCCGAGCAGGTCGATCAGTTAATCCATCACCTGCGCTGCTTTGGTCACGAAGTCGTTCAGTTTATCGATACAGACACATTCTTTAACGCGGTGCTCACTCGTCGCCCTGACGCGGTGATCATGGATGTGCAGTTCCCCCAAGGCCAGACGGCAGGCACTGAAACCCTGACCAGCTTGAACAAACTGACAGGTCAACCGCTTCCCGCCATCGTTTTGTCGGCCCATAGCGACTTTCATTCGCGCCTGAGTGCCGTTCGTGCAGGCTGCGGCGGCTACTTTACCAAACCGGTAAAACCGCTGGATCTGATGCTGGCAGTGGATGAGCTGACCGCTCCGGCAGCGGAAGAGCCGCTGAAGGTGCTGGTGGTGGATGATGAGCCAGAAGCAGCCGCTTACCACGCTCTGTTGCTTGAAGAGGGCGGCATGAGCGTTCATCAAGTGCATCACCCGGCCGATGCACTTGATGCTATGGAGCGCTTTAGCCCCGACTTAGTGCTGGTCGATGTGTATATGCCGGTGTGTTCAGGGGAAGAGCTGGCATCGATTATTCGCCAGCAGCCGGAACACCTGGGGCTACCGATTATCTATCTCTCCTGTGAAACCGACAGTCAAAAGCAGATGACCGCCATGTCCGCAGGCGTTGAAGCTTTTCTTACCAAACCCGTTCAGCCCGAAGAGCTGGTTTCTGCCGTGCGGCTACGCGCCGAACGCCTGCGCCTGCTGCGCTCGTTAATGACCCGCGATAGCATGACCGGGTTGTATAACCACAGCACTACCACCGAACTGATCAATAAAAACCTCGCTCAGGCTCACCGTGATAATAGCCAGCACGCCATGGCGATGATCGATATTGATCACTTCAAGCAGGTCAACGACACCCACGGTCATTTGGCGGGTGACCAGGTAATTATCACCCTGGCAAGACTATTAAAGAGCCGCCTGCGCCTCTCCGATATTATCGGTCGCTACGGCGGAGAAGAGTTTGTTGTGCTGCTAAAGGGCATTAATGCCGAGAAAGCCGCCAAATTAATCGATAGCCTGCGCGAGGATTTTGCACTGGTCGATTTTCACGCCGGTGAGGTTCCCTTTCGCTGCACCTTTAGCGCAGGCATTAGCAGCTTCCCCGCACAACCTTCTACCGAGTCGCTACGTTTAAGCGCCGACCAAGCGCTCTATCGCGCCAAACACCATGGTCGCAATCAGGTAGTGATATCGACGGAGCCGACCGATGACCGCTGAATTTCCCCGCGACGGCGAGGCGAATGATCAGCCGCCCGCGACCCAAACCCTTGACGAGGCATTGTCAGCACACGGCGATGCAGAGGCAGTGGTGGATGTTGATGAGCCCACCCAACAGCTAGTGCTCTTTCGGCTCAACGGCCAGCCTTTTGCACTACCCGGCAGCGCGGTGAGCGAAATTCTATCCAGCGACCAACCTGTCTATTACGTACCGGGACTGCCCGCCTCTACCGAAGGTGTGCTGCACCTGCGAGGCAAAATCGAGTCCGTCATTAGCCTGCATCGACTACTCGGTTTACCTGCACCGGAGAGTGACAGTAAGGGGATGATTCTATTAGTGAGCGCGGCGGGGATTACTAGCGGCGTGCGTATTGAACAGCTAGATGATGTATCCGAGGTCACCCAGAGTATACTGCAAGCGCCGCCAGAGACGCTTTCTGGTACGTTGCGCCCTTATGTCAGTGCCCTGTGGCAGAGAGATGAGCGAGAAGCGCTTGCCCTGCTTGATCCAGAGGCGCTATTCGACGCTTACCAGCAGGGGCTTGGCTAAAGTGCCCTTACATCGCAGCCATCATGCACAAGCCCAGGTTGCCTTGGTGCTGTTTTGCGTGGGGCCTTACCGTGCAGCTCTGGAAGCATGCCATGTGCTGGCCATGACCGATCACCCTACGGCACTGCGCACCGCCAATGCTCAAGCGCTGCTCTATGAAGGTGGCGACCATGACACTCCATCTAACCGTTGGCTCACCCTGCGCGACACTCAAGCAGCCAGCGACAACAACAGCACTTGGCAACTGGGCGTGAGCGGTGACGTAACGCTTAAACAACTACCGGCCAATACGCTCTACCCGCTGCCTAAACTGCTGCTTTCCCGCCGATTCTCCACGGCGCTATGCGGGTTAACCTTCGACCAGCAGCAGCTAGTACTGCTACTGGATGCCCACAAGCTTAATCCGCTTTCTCAGCCCCCAGCTCTTAGCCAGCCAACCACAAACAGCTAATGGCATCGCCCTCGGCTATGTTGCTATTGGCCGGAATGACCGCAAAGGCATCGGCGCTAATACAGGATGAGAGCACGCCGGAATTCTGGTCATCAAAGGCGGTCGCCTTCACCCCGCTTGGCGTGAACTCAAGCGTCACACGCATATAGTGCTCACGCGGGCCGGTGGAGGTAGCAAACCCAGCTTTCGCGGTTACCGCTGGCAGCGATGTTAGCGCTGGACAACCCAGCATTGCACCCAGCAAGGGGCGTAAAAACAGCCAGGCACCGACAAATCCTGAGACCGGATTGCCTGGCAAACCGACAAACCGCGCCTGGCTGCCGCCATCGCGAGGCAAACGACCCAGTGCTAGCGGCTTACCAGGACGGATCGCCAGCTTCCACATATCGAGCTGACCAATCGATTCCAGCGCAGCTTTGACATGATCCTCTTCGCCGACACTCACGCCGCCAGTGGTAACCACCAGGTCTGCCTCAGCAGCGGCGGCCGTTAACAGCGCCACGGTGCGAGCATAGTCATCCGGCACGCTAACGGTACTCACCACCTCGGCGCCAAAGTTCTCTAACAGACGTTTCAACATCGGCCGGTTGGAGTTGTAGAGTTGACCCGGCTTTAGCGGAGTGCCCGGATCAATAATCTCATCGCCCGTCGAGAGCAGCGCCACACGGGGCCGGCGGCGCACACTCACATAGGTAACACCTTGACCTGCCAAGTGGCCAAGGGCCGCCGCTTCGAGCCGCTCACCGGCATTTAACAACACAGAGCCGCTTTTCACGTCACGCCCCTGGCGACGAACGTTATCTCCCGCTGGAATATCCGCAGGCATTAGCGCACGCTCACCATCGACCTCTACACGCTCCTGCATCACCACGCAGTCGGCGCCAGCGGGAATCTCCCCGCCGGTAAAAATACGCGCACAGCTGCCCGGCGCAAGCGCTTCAGCCTGAGTACCAGCAGCAATGCGTTGACTTACCGGCAGCCACTGCCCGGCATCGGAGGCACGCAAAGCGTAGCCGTCCATAGCGCTATTATCGAACGGCGGCACATCCAGCTGTGCGGTGACGGCCTCGGCCAACACACGCCCTCCAGCGGCTTCCAGCGGAACGCTCTCTGCATCGAGTGCGCTGACGTCTGCTAGCAGCGCCTCAAGCGCGGCGGATATCGGCTGCAAATCAGCCATGCTGCCCCGGCCTGGGATGACCAGGTTGGTAAGCATGAACCGGGTATTATTAAGTGATGGCATAGTCATCTCTAAAACAGAAAAATCGGGGTCGTTAACCTTAAAGGGTAGATTAGCGCTGTAGATAGAATGCCACGATCAACCCTCAGAAACAGCCCGTAGTGGTACATCTAGCTAGACGACTATATAAGCTGGCTAAAGCGTTACTGTCGCACCTCGTTGAGAATTTCTTCTGCTACATCGACCCTTACCTTACCAAGCTGCACCAACGCGTCGGCTACTTTCTCAATCTCGTCACCAACCGCACCTGCCATGACTGCAATATTTTTCGCATGGAGTGCCATATGACCCTTTTGGATGCCAGTCGTCGCTAGTGCTTTGAGTGCAGCGAAGTTCTGAGCCAAACCGACTGCAGCAATAGTGCAGGCAAGCCGTTCGGCAGTCGTTATGTTCATTATATCCAGCGCAATACGCGCTGTAGGGTGAGAGCGCGTGGCTCCACCAATCAAGCCTACCGCCAAAGGCATTTCAATAGTGCCGGTCAGGTTTCCGTCAGCATCGGCTTCCCATTGTGTTAATGAGCTGTACTGCCCTGTACGGGCAGCATAAGCATGGGCTCCCGCCTCTACAGCCCGACAATCATTTCCAGTTGCCAGTACCACAGCACTTACCCCATTCATGATGCCCTTGTTATGCGTGGCTGCGCGATAAGGGTCAATATCGGCGAAGTCATAGGCGGCCAATATGCCATCACGAACCTCTGCACCGCCAATTTCGTCCAAAGCCCAAGTAGCCCGTGCTCTCGCTAACCGACGATCCGCCAAGTTGGATAAAATACGCAGATAGGTCTTCCCTCCCGTCCATTTTGCAATATGGGGGCTACGGCTTCCGCCATGGAATTCACTGCGTTAGCGCCCATCGCATCACGAGTATCAACAATCAGATGGGTGACCACCATTGTCCCAGTGCGTCCTTTCAGAACACGCACCTCCATATCACGGAAGCCGCCGCCGTGTTTAAGCAAGACCGGATCTGTTTCATCACATATCAACTGAACGTGCGACTTATGCTCTAGTATCTGCAAACGAGCGAATTCAGGATTCGGAACCCCAGCAACTGAACCTGGGCAATCATGTGAGAATTCGACATGTCTGTCTTAAAACCACCGGTCGAGCGGCACTGACGGGCTGCGTTACACACAGCAGCTACCACCGAAGACTCCTCTGTCGCCATGGGCACTAGGACATCATGTCCATCTACCAGCATATTGGTCGCCACGCCCAAAGGAATGTTCATGGTGCCAATGACATTCTCGATCATGGAATCTGCTGTGGCTGAATCCAGGTTACCGGTATTGCCCAGGTGTCTGACAACATCCTCGCTCAATCCAGTGACTTCCACTACCTTTTGTAGCCGCTCTTCAGGTGACATTTTGTGTAACCCTGGAATCCGAGAAGTCGTTGTAGTCATTGTTTTTATCTCCTTTTTTAAGAGCGTACTGTCTGTGAAAGTTGTTCAGGCAGCCAAGTAACGATTTCTGGAAAAAGCATAAATAAAATTAATGCAATTAGCTGCAAAACCAAGAAGGGTACGATGGCCCGGTATACAGTTCCCATACCAATATCAGGTGGCAATACTCCCTTTATGTAAAAAAGCGTGTAGCCAAAAGGAGGGGTGATATAACCCATCTGAGCAGTAATAAGGAAAAGCACTCCGAACCAGACCGGATCAAATTGAAAGGCGTTTATGATAGGTAAGAAGACAGGCACACATAAAAGGATGATGCCAATTTCATCCAGGAATAACCCAAGGAAGACTAAAACCAGCATCATGGAAAGCAGTACTAACCAGCGATTCATTTCAAGGTCTTGAATGAATTGTAGAAGCGAGTCCGCCCCGCCAGTGCCGGTGAAGATGGATACAAATATCTTCGCCCCAATCGTGATCCACATAATCATAGTGGTCACACGCAAGGTATCCATAGATGCAGCAGATAAGTTTTTAAATGTCAGCTGCTTCTGAAAGGCCGCTGAAATCAACGCTCCAACAACACCCACTGCTGCTGCCTCGGTGGGTGTGGCAATACGGCATAGATACTACCCAGCACGGATAAAACAATCAGCACTGGTAGTATCAGAGCTTTAAGAGAACTCAACATTTCCCCTAGGTTTGTCTGTTCTCCAGACTGTCGAGGAGCTAGGTCTGGCTGAATAATTGCTCTCAGGATAATATAAAGAATATACAGCCCTGCCAGTATTACTCCTGGAACAATACCGGCAGCAAACATTTTGCCAACTGATATCTGGGCAGTAGAAGCATATACAATCGTAATAATTGAGGGAGGGATCAGAATGCCTAATGTACCTCCTGCACAGATTGTGCCCAGCGCTAATCGCTGGTCATAACCGCGCTGCAGCATAGATGGCAATGCGAGGATGCCCATTGCCGCAACAGCCGCCCCAACAATGCCAGTCATCGCCGCCATCACCGTACAGATCGCCACGGTACCGACTGCCAATCCTCCCGGCAAACGTCGGAACCAGAGTTCCATTGCACGATATAAAGCTTCAATAATACCTGAGCGCTGAAGCACGCTTGCCATCAGCACATAGAGTGGGATAGCCAGCAAGATGTCTGATGTCATTGCATCAAAGGTTTGGAGAACGGTCAGCACTAGTGCATCAGCTCCCCACAGTATGACTGTGAATAAAATTGCCAAAAATGCCAGTACAAATGCTAAAGGCATCCCGCTGAGCAACAATACCAACAGTGAGACAAACATCATTGAAAGAACAAGAGTAGAACTCATGCTTTCACCTCTTGAACTTGAATACGCTTAACTGCCCAAATAATTTCAGCCAGCGCTTGCATGAGAAGCAATAAAAAGCGATCGGAATAAGCGCTTTCACCGGCCAGACGGGGGGATTCCAAGAGGTAAATGAAGTTTCACCACTTGCGTAGGCATTCAGCGCTATAGGTAGGCTCTGATCTATAAAAATCACCGTTACTACAACAATCAGCGCATATGTTAGACAGTCTACTAAGCCTGCCAACTTAAACGGCAGTTTACGGTAAAGTATGTCAACGTTGACGTGTCCAGCAGTATGTAGAATATAAGGGCCAGCCAGTAAGAAGTAAGGACTAAAATAATAGTGTCGCAAGCTCCATAGCCCAGGTAGTGGGTGCATTGAAAAATAGCGCGACACTACTTCGTAGCTGATGACGGCCACCATAATGAAGACAAAAGCCGATACAACCGTGGCCACCCAACGGTTCAGAGCCGTTATTAGGCGGCAGTAGCCAAGCAGAACAGCCATAATTGAACCTCGATGGGAAGGCAATCCGGCCTATTACCGGATTGCCATCACGCTAAACCGTAGAGTTGGAACTCAGTCAATCAAGCCAAGTTCTTGCATGAATTCGATTTGGCTATTGAGAATTTCGTTAGCCAATTCGTCATCTCCAGCCGCTCTCCTCCATGCATTCATCGCGGTCGGGCGCCCTTCTGCAATGAGATCGGGGCTCAAATGGGTGATCTGTACGCCTTGCGCTTCGAACTCTTCGAGAGCAACAGTATCCTGGGCAAGGATGTGCTGCCGTAAAGAAGACGAAATCTCCCGGGCAGCCACTTCCAAGGCCGCTTTGTAAGAGTCAGGTAAACTATCGTAAGCCGCTTGATTCGCTACATAACTGGTAGCTGTAGTCGGTTGGTGAAAGCCAGGTACGGCTATATATCCGGCCACTTCTCCCAAGCCTGCTTCAAAATTAGCGGTTAGGTCGCCGCGATCGGCAAGATCAATGACCCCTTTCTCAAGTGCTTGATACACCTCTGCCGTAGGCAACCCTGTCGTAGACACACCAAATTCGCTCATCACCGTACTGGCCAAGCCAACGAAACGGCCTTTTTTACCATCCAGATCATCCAGAGATTCGATAGGAAATTTAGAATGGATGGGTTCTTGCCCATAAACCGTAGGTGCAATGTAATAGAGACCAGCTGACGCATAGGCCTGACGAGCCAGCTCAATTCCCCCTTTCTCATAGAACCAAGCTTCGTACTGGTCAGACTCAGGAAAACCAAACGGTACTGTGCTGGTGAAAGCAAAAGCAGGTATAGAGCCTGCTTCATAGCCGTCAAATGTCTTCATCATCTGGAAGGCACCTGCACGTACAGCTTCAAATGCTTGGGCCGATGGCGCTAATTGTCCACCGGCGAACAATCGAATTTCAAATCTCCCATCAGTTAATTCGGATACCCGCTCTACAAATTTTTCTTCGTATTCATAGGGCGTTGTCCCCGCATCCCAAAGCGCCTGCATTCGCCAGTTTACGCTGGGCAGCTCCTCGGCAATAGCTACAGAAGGAGCCACACAGGCTGTCATAGCGGACACAGCTGCGATGGTTTTTAAAAAGAACCAGCTTTTATTTATGGTTGTTAAGTTCACGATGCTCTCCATGGTGAATGGCAGTGCTATTAGCGCTAACTAGAGACTGCTGCATCACCTATTATTGTTAGAAATAAAACACACTCTTATCTTAAGTTAGGGTGATAGAGAAAACTGGACAAGGTACAATATTCAAAAATTGACCCATGTACTGTACCCTTTAATTAATGGGTACAATTGAGCATTTTTATGAAGCAAAAACCACCTCGAGCGCAACAAGTTGCCAATACAGTTATTGAGCGCATTGAGCAGGGGCAGCTAACGGCGGGGACAAGGTTACCCTCCATTCGCAATGCAACCCTGAGCTTTGGGGTTTCAAAAATACTATAATTGATGCTTACGACCGCTTAGTCGCGACCGGATATATCAGCCCTCGGCGCGGTTCTGGCTTTTATGTGGAAGCAACCAGACCAGCTCACCCAGCTATCAAGCCTGAACATTTTACTGAAGCGGTCGACTTGGTTTCTCTATTAAGAGAACAATTGAATCAGCATTATGAAGTCAGAGCCGGAGATGGACGCCTGCCGGCAAGTTGGATGGAGAGCTCCGACATACGCCGCTATTTCAAACGCAGCAATCAGGATAATGACGCCAGAGATGAGTTCGAATACGGCAACCCTCAGGGATTGATCGGCCTGCGAGAAGATATCGCCAGAACGCTAAACGATCGTGCA
Source organism: Vreelandella olivaria (assembly GCA_004295565.1). Taxonomy (GTDB): domain Bacteria; phylum Pseudomonadota; class Gammaproteobacteria; order Pseudomonadales; family Halomonadaceae; genus Vreelandella; species Vreelandella olivaria. Next base: position 4,100,149 of record AP019416.1, read on the forward strand.
ATTAGTGTTCATCCAAATCAAATCTTGATGACGTTCGGTGCCAACCATGCACTCGACCTGATTGTTAGGCATTTTGTAGAACCCGGTGAAGTGGTGCTAGTTGAAAGCCCTGGTTATTACCCAATGTTTGGTAAATTACGACTACAGCGTGCTAAAACCATCGGCATCACTAGAGGGCCCCAAGGGCTGGATCTCGATATGCTGGAACAGAGTATCCGGGAATACCGGCCAAGGCTTTTGTTTGTTCAGCCTATGGCTCACAACCCTACCGGCACATCCATGTCTCTCCAGAATATGCATGCCTTATTACGTATCGCTGAACAGCATGATTTAACCATTATTGAAGACGACCCTTTTGGTGATATTCTCCCCCGATCAACGCCTCACCTTGCTTCGCTCGATGGCCTTAACCGAGTCATATACGTTGGTACTTTTTCCAAAACGCTATCTGCCAGTATGCGTTGTGGCTACATTGCAGCTAATCAGACGCTGGTTCGGTCACTGATTGATATTAAAATGCTCACTGTGGTTACCAGTTCAAGCATTATTGAAAGGATGATCCATGAAATGATCATTCATGGTCGCTATCGTCGCCAAATGACTCGTTTACGCGAGAGTGGCTAAGGCTAGCGCAGCAGCGATCTCCTCATTGAAAAATATTGGTTTCAAGCAAGTTCAGCCACCCACAGGGGGTTACTACATTTGGTGCCCTTTACCCACAAGCGTAGACGGCCTTGAGCTAGCAAAAAAAGCGTCTGCCCAGGGGATTTTCCTAGCACCTGGAAATTTGTTTACTTTAGGCAATGACGTGTCAGGATCTGCTCTTCGGATCAATATTGCTCTAGCGAATCACCCTTTATTGCTCAACTTTCTAAAGGAAGAAGCATTGAGCTAGCCGGATAAAACCAATGCATCTATTGCATTGACACTAACGTTCAAAAGCGCGGCGACAGCGCAACCTCATACACGTCGCCACGCACACTTGTTGCTACAGCAAGCGGCAGCCTGGAAAATATGCCACTCACTCAACCATGCTGCCCCCGACCTGGGATGACCAGGTTGGCGAAGTTGCAGGGTTTGTGACGACTATCCAACTGCTCGGCCAGAATGCCGTCCCACCCGGTGCGGCAGGCGCCGGTTGAGCCCGGCAGGCAGAACACTACCGTGGCGTTGGCTAAGCCGCCAAGGCAGCGGCTCTGGATGGTGGAGCTGCCGATCTCTTCACCGCTTAGTTGGCGAAAGCGTTCGCCAAAGCCTTCGATGCGCTTATCCAGCAGCACCGAGATGGCTTCCGGCGTGGAGTCGCGGCCAGTAAAGCCGGTGCCGCCGGTGGTGATCACCACCTGTACTTCCGTATCGGCGATCCAGTTGGCGACCACCGCACGAATGCGGTAGACATCGTCAGGCACTATGCGCTTTTCAACGAGAGTATGACCGGCGTTGGTTAGCCGATCGACCAGGGCTTGACCGCTACGATCCGTCTCTTCCGTGCGGGTATCAGAGACAGTGAGGACGGCTATGTTGAGGGGCACCATTGGCTCACTCATTGACGTTACCCTTGTTTGGCTGCTTTCTTTTGGCGTGATGCGCTTCCCAAGCGGCCATCTGCTCCGGCGTGGCGGGGGCTGGTAAAGCTCTTTCCATTCGCTGTAAGGCATACCGTAAACGTACTCACGGGCCTCTTCGTAGCTGAGGCTTTCATCCCGCGCTTCAGCGGCGCTAACCAGCCATTTCGATAAGCAGTTACGGCAAAAGTCCGCCAGAATCATCAGATCGATATTCTGGACATCTTTGTTATCGTCCAGATGCTGTAGCAAGCGCCGAAACGCAGCGGCTTCAAGCTCGGTGCGCGTGGTTGGGTCTAACTCATCAAACGCTGACATAACCGTTCCTCTCATACATGGCTTGGGTTACTTAATAACTTAACGTGAAGCATAACAAAAGACACCGCCGAAAGGCGGTGTCTTAGCGACCATTAAGTGCTTATTAACTGGTTCGCGTTGCCGACGGTTCACTGCTGCCGCCAGATGACTTGCGGGCCGCCACTTCTTGTTCCGTTAGCGTTTGGTCTTTGACCTCTTCGTACCAAAGATTGTGGTGCTCTTTGGCCCAGGTCTCATCCACATAGCCTGTGGTCATACCCTCTAACGCGCCCTCGGTACCCAGCGTGCCGATATAGATATGGCCAAGGGAAACTGCGGTGAGCCCCAATGCCCCCACTGCGTGGATAATATTGGCCCACTGCATGGTGTCACGGCTCTGGTCGAAGTTGGGGAAGTCGAGCACAAAGCCGCTGGCGACTACAAGGATGCCCACCGTCGCTAACAGCCAGTACCAGGCTTTTTCGCCACCGTTGGCAAAGCCTGCATCCACATGCTTTTGCCAATCATACCGCCACCTTTCTTAAACCAGACGAGGTCGTGCTTTTGGGAATATTGTCTTTGATCAAGCTGACCAGCAGGATCACCAGCAGAATGCCAAAGATCGGCCCCAGATAGTTATGCAGCACTTTTGTCGCCGCAATCATCCAGGCCCACACCCCATCACCAAACAGGGGCGGAACACGAACTTACCGAACAGCAGCGTCATCCCGGTCAGCGCCAGAACGATAAACAGCGTCGCTACCGTCCAGTGCAGCGCACGCTTCATCAGCGTCCAACGCAAAAGCAGGCGACCCGTGCGCGGTTGCTCAAGCTCCTTACGCCCGACAATGAAGTAGAACAGCGCGATCAGCGCCGCCATGCCAAATACCGCAATCAAGCCAAAGGGTGATACCCAGCGGTTGCGAATCTGCCGCCAGGTTTCACCACTTGAGTTGATCAGGCTGTAGTTACTGTCAGCGCGTGAATCGCGGTAGTTAGGCCCGGTCTCTCCACTGCGTACCTGGCGCCACTGGTCGGCGGTAATGCCAGGAGCGGCAGTGGTCATTTCACGATCAGGATCCGCTTGAGCAGCGGCCATTTGCGTGAAGCCGAGGCTTAGCACCAGAGCAAGCGCCACCAGCATAAAGCGCCCAATGCTCAGGGCGAGCCCTTTACCTGAGCGCGGCACCCCACCGGGTGCCTGTGCAGTCAACAGGTTCATGACACGCCTCCTTACCCTTTATGGGCAGCATCATAGGCTAGGTTGTCGGCGCTGGCCTGAGGGTTATTAGACCAGGCGCCATCTTTGTGGCCGCGATGCACAACGCGCTGGCGGAAGATATCAGCCACGTCTTGAGCATCACCGGCCAGCAGCGCTTTGGTGGAGCACATCTCAGCACACAGCGGCAGTTTCCCTTCAGCAATGCGGTTGGAGCCGTACTTCTGGTACTCCTCTTCTTTGCTTTCGGCCGGGCCGCCCGCGCAGAAGGTGCATTTGTCCATCTTGCCACGTTCACCAAAGGCATCCTGTTGGGGAAACTGCGGGGCGCCAAACGGGCAGGCGTAGAGGCAGTAGCCGCAGCCAATGCAGAGATCCTTATCGTGCAGCACGATACCGTCATCGGTTTTGTAGAAGCAGTCGGTCGGGCAAACCGCCATACACGGCGCATCGTCACAGTGCATACAGGCCACTGAGATAGACATTTCACTCGCTTCACCGTCGTTAAGCGTGACTACGCGGCGACGCTGAATACCCCACTCGACGTCGTTGGCATTTTTACACGCGGTGACGCAGCCGTTGCATTCGATGCAGCGCTCGGCGTCACACATAAATTTCATTTGAGCCATGGTGTTCTCCTCATGCCGGTGCGGGATGGCTCCCGCACCGTCGTGCTGTCAGGTCGGTCGCGACTTTTTTCTAAGCTTACGCCCGCTCGATGCGGCAAATGGTGCACTTGGTCTCTTGCATCAGTGTCACCGGGTCGTAACCATAAGTGGTCGCGGTATTGGCCGCCTCACCAATGATGTACGGATCCGACCCATCCGGGTAACGGTCGCGCAGGCTCTCGCCCTGGAACATGCCGCCAAAGTGGAACGGCATAAACGCCACGTTACGGTCAACACGTGGAGTGACCAGCGCTTTGACTTTGACACGGCCACCTTCAGCGCCTTCCACCCAGACATCGTCGCCATCTTTGATACTCAGGTCGTTGGCGTCCGCCGGGTTGATCTCGACAAACATCTCCTGCTGAAGCTCGGCGAGCCACGACATGGAGCGCGTCTCTTCACCGCCGCCTTCGTACTCAACCAGCCGCCCAGAGGTGAGAATCATCGGATATTCACCGGTGTTGTCGCGATCCTGAATGGTTTTGTACATGGTCGGCAGGCGCATGATGGAGTCGAAATCGTCCCAGGTAGGGAAGCGCTCAACCAGATCACGGCGGGTGGTGTAGAGCGGCTCACGGTGCTTCGGCACCTGGTCGGGGAAGGTCCAAACCACGGCGCGCGCCTTGGCGTTACCGTAGGGGGCGCAGCCATGCTCGATGGTGACACGCTGGATACCGCCGGAGAGGTCGGTCTTCCAGTTTTTGCCTTCCGCCGCCTGCTTCTCTTCGGCGGTCAGGTCATCCCACCAGCCTAGGTCTTTGAGCAGTTGGTCGTTGAACTCTGGATAGCCGTCGTCAATATCGCCGCCCACCGGCGCTGACCCTTCCGCCAGAAGGTTGACGCCGTCACGCTCGATACCAAAACGGGCGCGGAAGCCCATGCCGCCTTCCATCACAGGAACGCTGGTGTCGTAAAGATTAGGCGAGCCTGGGTGGCCGAACTCTGGCGTGCCCCAGCAGGGCCATGGCAAGCCGTAGTAATCACCATCCGCCGGGCCACCCTGGGCGCGCAGGTTCTCGAAGCTGAAGGTGTGCCAGTTTTTCTGGTGCTCTTTGAGGCGCTCTGGGCTTTGACCGGTGTAGCCGACCGTCCACATACCGCTGTTGATTTCGCGCAGAATATCTTCAATCTGCGGTTCGTCACCGTTCATCTGATAGTTTTTGACCAGTTCATTACCGAAGCCCAGCTTACGGGCAAACAGGTACATGATTTCGTGGTCGGGCTTGGACTCGAACAGCGGCTCGATCACCCGGTCACGCCACTGGATCGAACGGTTAGTCGCGGTGACACTGCCAGTGGTTTCGAACTGGGTGGCCGCTGGCAGCAGATAGACGCCATCGCTGCGATCATGCATGACCGAGGCAACGGTGGGATAAGGGTCAACGATGACCATCATCTCCAGCTTCTGCATGGCTTTTTGCATCTCGACGCCGCGGGTCTGGGAGTTAACCGCGTGGCCCCAGTAGAACATCGCTTTCAGCGCGGTACGCTGGGAGATGTTCTCGTCCTCTTCGAGCACGCCGTCGACCCAGCGGGACACCGTAATACCGGCGGTATACATGGGCTTACCATCGGCATACTCGGTGTCGTCATAGCGGCCTTTAAGCCACTCGTAGTCGAGATCCCACACCTGCGCCCAGTGCTGCCAGGCGCCTTCCGCCAAACCGTAGTAACCCGGCAATGAATCACAGCCAAGGCCCAAGTCGGTTGCGCCCTGTACGTTATCGTGGCCGCGCAGGATGTTAGCGCCACCACCTGCCACACCGATATTCCCCAGCGCCAGCTCAAGAATGCAGTAAGCGCGGGTATTGTTGTTACCGGTGGTGTGCTGGGTGCCGCCCATACACCAAACCACACAACCAGGCCGGTTGTCGGAAAGACGTTTGGCGACATCAAACATTTCGGCTTCGGGCACGCCAGTGACTTCTTCTACAACGCTGGGCGGGAAGTTGGCGACTTCAGCGCGCACTTCATCCATACCGTAAACGCGCTGATTGATGTACTCGTTGTCTTCCCAGCCGTTTTCAAAAATGTGCCACAACAAGCCCCAGATATAGGCAACGTCCGAACCGGGGCGTAGACGCACGTACTTGTTGGCTTTGGCGGCAGTGCGGGTAAAGCGCGGGTCAGCGACGATAATGTCGCAATTGTTACGCTCTTTGGCGATCAGGATATGTTGCATCGCCACCGGGTGCGCTTCACTGGGGTTGGAGCCAATGAACAGGATCGCCTTGCTGTTATGCATATCGTTGAGCGAGTTGGTCATCGCCCCATAACCCCAGGTATTCGCCACGCCCGCCACGGTGGTGGAGTGGCAGATACGCGCCTGGTGGTCGGTATTGTTGGTGCCCCACAGCGAAGCAAGCTTGCGCATTAAATACGCCTGCTCGTTGCTGAACTTCGCTGAGCCCAGCCAGTAAACGCTGTCCGGACCGTGCTCTTCGCGCAGCTCAAGCAGTTTGTCGCCAATTTCGTTAATGGCGTCATCCCAGCTCATTCGCTCCCACTCACCGGCCACCAGCTTCATTGGGTACTTGAGGCGCCGCGTGGAGTGGCCGTGCTGGCGCAGCGAAGCGCCTTTCGCGCAGTGCGCACCACGGTTGATGGGGTGATCAAAAGCGGGTTCCTGCTTGGTCCAAATGCCCTCTTGAACTTCGGCATACACGCCACAACCCACTGAACAGTGGGAGCAGATGGTGCGTTTGGTCTCGACCGGCGAGTCCAGCACGGGTGTTTTGTCGGCGGCTTCTGAGCGCCGCATCATGGGCGCACCCATAAAGCCAACGGCGGCCACACCGCCGGTGGCTGCACCGCTGCGTTTAAGGAACTGGCGGCGGGAAATACCCAGCCCGGAGGCCTTTGGGGTGTCTGTTTTGCGAGTTAAGCGCATGGCAAATCTCCTGGCATTCCGCCGTCAGTCACGCAGTGAGGCGTAATAAGCACGGACGTGATCAGTCTCACGGTAGTTAACCGACTGTTTTTCGTTTTTCACCGGGGCCGTTTCGGCCTGGGCCAGAGTGACATGGCCGACAGCCGCTGCAGCGCCAGCAGCAGCGGTTCCCAACCAACGGTTTTCATAAACCGGCGGCGCTCAGCGTTGTGTGACGGTTGCATGGGTTTCTCCTCTTGCATGCTTTTTTTTATGCGGGTCTTTTTATGCTGTTTTTGCTTTTTGCTGTTTCTTTTATGAAGCCTGCGTTACGGCTCAAGAATACGCACTGGCGTATGGCCCGCATCAACCCTCAAGCGAGCCTGTTCACTCTCCATAAAAGCGCCACCCAACTGCCCCAGCGCTGCATAGAAAGCGGTGTCTACCTGCCCAAGGTCGGCAAAACAACTGGCCGCCCAAGGGGCTAAATGTTGGTCAAAGAAATAGCGCTGCTCGGCGCTTTCGGCGTCAATCAGCATCGCCATCACTTCACACAGGGCCGCCAAATGATCTTCAGGATCCCGAGTATGCTCACTGCGTTCAAAACCGAGCATTTTTAGGTCTTGGCGCAGCGCCACCAGCGCCGCTTCCATCAATTCGCCGTTGCGGTACCAGGAGGCATAGGGCACTACCTCACCTTGAATTACACCAACCAGGTGGCGAAAGTGCGCTCGCTGCAGTCCCTCAGTATTCGTACCGTTGGCGGCGAAAGCCAACGCCTGCCAGCACTCTGCCAAGCGGCTGCCATCTTGCTCGATAGCTAGCTCAGCCAACCAGTCGAGTAACTCAGTATCCGGCGGTTGGCGCAGCAACGTGGCTAACAGCCGGTAGATATCAGCGCGTAGCGCATCGGCTTCTTTGAGCGTGGGCAGTGCATCCGTCATCGGCTTATACCTTCAGTTGCGCGTCAGGATCGCGAATCATGGTTTTCCAGACATCTTTAACCCGGCAGTCTTCGCACATTTCCAGCCGGATCATCGCATCACCGGCGAAGTAAGGGTGGTTAGCCAGTTTCTGTTTAATGGTCGCTACCGTGCTGACGGTGGCAAACGGCTTACCACAGCTAATACACTCAAACGCCGCCTCTTCGTGACAGATATGGCGCGTTTCGCGGGCATTGGAGGCCAGGAAGCCGGGCATCAGGGTAATCGCATTTTCCGGGCAGGCCTGCTCACACAAACCACACTGCACGCAGTCCGCTTCCAGGAAGCTCAGCGCGGGTGTTTTGCCACCCGACTTCAGTGCCGGAGTCGGGCAGTTGCTGACACAGGCGTGGCACAGCGTGCAGGCATCGCTATCGACCTGAATCGCACCGTAGGCAGCGCCAACCGGCATTTCAGCCCGCTCGCCGCTAGGATTGCCCAGCTCGGCCAGGCGCGCCAGCACACGGTTCAAACGTGCACGCTTTTCTGGCTCGGGCAGGCTCAGGGGAGTCTCTGTCAATGGCGTGAGCGCCGGTAGCGCATCCCGCCCCGCTGAATCGGCAATCTCGATCAGTTTTACGCGAGCGCAATCATGGCCCAAGGCGCTCAGCAATGCATGCGCTTGAGCAACCTGGTCGGTCAAAAAAAGCACTTAGGCGGGCAGGCATATTGGGGTGAAGCTGGATACGCACTTCAGCGGCGCCGGAGGCCAGGGCGGTTAGCCACTGGTCGTGACCGGCGGCGCCCAGCTCTTCTAGCGGGGCGTCAATGACATGGCCTGCGGGCACGACACCCGCGGCGCGCTCAGCGTCCTGGGAATCATGGGTAATAAAACGCAGCACCGGGGCTTGGCCGCCTGCTTCGCGGTAGGCACTAAGCCACGCGGAGAGGGTATCCTGTTGGCGACGGGTTTCAGGCAGGCGGAATTCGATAGCGCCAGTGGGACAGGCGCTGGTGCAACTGCCGACACCTTGGCAGAGAAACGGATCAATCTCGATATGCGACTCAATCCGCCCCTTAATGCTGGAGATGGCATCTGCCGGGCAGACGTCCAAACAGCGGGTGCAGCCAATATTGCCGCTGGTGGAGTGGGCACATAAGTCGCTATTGACCTGAAAATAGCGCGGCTTGTCGAATTCGCCCACTAGCCCTACAAAATCGTCAAGGGTATCACTGCGTTGCTCAACGTTTTGCCACTGCATCACCACATAACCTGGCGGGGGTAACTCAACGGGCAGGCAAGGAGTGGTATTTAAATCCAGGATGAGATCGAACGCCTCTCGCTGAATCAACGCACGGGCAAGATCAAGCGGCTCATCACCATCAAGCATCGCTTTGAACATGCCCAAATGGCCACTAATGTGCAGCTTTTCGGCTTGGCCACGGGTTAACGCCTGGGTCATAAGGATCTCGGTGGCAGCGAGCAAATCGCTATCCGTCACCTCTTGGTCAACATCTGCGGCGTTGGGCGCGGTAAAGAGCAGGGTCAATGAAGCCAAACCACGCCCTTGCAGAATACGTGCGGCCTGCCGGGTATCGCGCTCACTGCCGAGCAGCAGCGCATGACCGCGACTGTGATAGGTCACATTGGCAGGCGTCAGGTTAGCGGGCCAAGAGATACGCTGGCGTACCGTTTCCCGAGCCTCGGCATTACGCTGGTCGTCTAAGGACGCCAGTTGGATTCGTTGGTTCATGCGTTCTCACGGTCAGGTGAATAATTCTTATTATAATTTTGAGTTATATTATTTAACTATTGTGGCATAACAATGCGTTGACGCTAAGTTCAGCCTATGGCGAAATCCATAAATTGCCAACCTGATTACCGTCAACGCTGCCAACGCTGGGGAGCTCTTTCGCGCCTAAACCGTTGACTCATATAGACTTAACATTGATCTCATGTTTTCGTCTTAGTATCAGATAAATAATCAGACTGGTCGTCTAGCGGCGCATTTTTTTACAGTGTTGTCACTGTCAACGCAAGATATTGAGGACGTATCCTCTAACGTGACCGTTTGCTCATTGGTCGGCTCGTCGGCTGTCCGCTCTTTTGGAGACTCGGGCTCGGCGTGCTCCAGCGACTTATCCACGACCTCTTCCACTTTATGTGTCCAACGGCGTAGTGTGCTGGCGAGCTCCGAGCTCATGGGCTTCAACAGTTTGTTGTAGTCAGCATCGTAGTCGTCCAGACCATCCCGAACGTTGTAGTTACCCGTGCACCAGTCGCTTCAAGGCCTGCCTGCGTAAAGGGCCGCTTACCCCTGGTGCCATAAAAGCGCTAAAGTCGCTGCCTGCTTCCAATGTATTTGGATCAGGCAAGGTATGGTCGAGACTGCCGGGTTCTGGTTCCCGTTCTGGCACTTGCGGTGTGTCAGTTGGCTGTTGCGGCTGCTCGGTCTCGTTATAAGCCGCTGCACTCGACTCCGCAGTCGTTTCATCATTTGTGGGTGCGTCCGCGGGAGATACGTCTTCTTGCGTTGGCACATTACGCTTCAGCCGCGACCAGCGCTCTAAACGACTCATTCTGGCTGCTCCTTGGTGGGCGTCTCTTTGCCGCGCCCTGCCCCTTTGCGTTTCTTCTTACGCATTTCCAGCGGTGCTTCGCCGTGGCGCGCGAGATAGCTCTCAATCCAGACCTGAATCGCCATGGGCATGGGCGCTTCGAACACCTGCTGTTCGCCATCCATCCACCCCGCCGCCACATCCTGGCTGGCAGTGATGGCATCAGGCTGTGGGGTTTGCCCAGTGAACCCAGCCCGCACAAATAGCCGTGGGGTAGCGGAGGTTAAATTAAAGCGGTAGGCAGCACGCTCGGTCATCGACAGCTGTAGGTTAAGCACATGCTCACCCTGATCAGACAGCGCAAGCTCAGCAATGCGCCACTGGGTTAGGCTAAAGCGCCCCACCTGCTTGGCTTCGGCAATCAAGGTAATACTGACTGGGCGTAGGTTATCACTCATAACATCAGACCTTTTGCCATAAACGGATAGCGCTTGAATAGGTAGACAAGTAAGCCTCCACGGCGCCATCATCGTCAACCCTGTCGTTTTGCGAGAACCGTTTTGCGAGGATTAGCCATGCCCGCCCTTCAGCCCGCTCTTCAGATAAGCCGAGCCCGCTTACCTGCCACCACCGAGATCAGCATCGTTGATGAGTATGGCGATGCCCGCCAGCAGGCTATCGCCGCTGAAAGAGCGTTGACGGTGTACCTCAACAAACGTGAAATTGTCACATTGATGACACTGGGCGACGATCCCGAAGCCTTGGTCGTTGGCTATCTGCGCAATCAGGGGCTGCTGCGTGCAGCAGACGATTTGCAGGCAGTGCAGGTCGACTGGGACGTCGAAGCGGCGGTGGTGATTACCCGCCATCTACCCGAGGATCTGGAAGCCCGGCTAAGCACCCGCACGGTGACCACCGGCTGCGGCCAGGGCACGGTCTTTGGTAAACTGCTCGACCAGACCGCCCTCACGACACTGCCGGACACCCCGTTGGCACAATCCACGCTTTATCAACTGCTGCAAAATCTTAATGCCTATAATGAGACCTATCGCAGTGCGGGTGCAGTGCATGGCTGTGCGCTCTGCTATCAAACCGAGGTGCTTGATTTTGTTGAAGACGTCGGTCGGCATAACGCGGTGGATACTTTGGCGGGACGCCAATGGCTGCAGCAGGCAGACAGTGCCAATGCGGATATTTTCTACACTACCGGGCGGCTGACGTCTGAGATGGTGCTGAAAGTGGCCCAAATGGGTATTAGCGTGCTGGTATCGCGCTCGGGTGTCACCCAGAAAGGCGTTGAACTGGCCGAGCGTTTTGGGGTGATGCTGATCGCCCGCGCCAAAGGCCGTCACTTCCAGGCGATCAATACCCAAAACCGTTTAGCGCTGGACGCGATCCCGTCTCGGCCATCCCATGCCCGTTCATCTCAACAATATCGTTCATCAACGAAGGCAAACTCATGATCCCCACTCACGACCTCACTGGCATGATTCTCGCTGGCGGCGAAGGGCGCCGAATGGGCGGCCGCGACAAGGGGCTCGAACCTTTGCAGGCCTGCCGCTAGTCGGCCATGTGGTCAAGCGCCTTGAAGGCCAGGTGGCCGAGCTGGTGATTAACGCCAACCGCAATGCCGACGCTTACCGCTTTTTCGCTGATCGGGTCATTGCTGATGCTGAAGATGGCTTTAAAGGCCCGCTGATGGGTATCTATAGTGGCCTGCGCGCGGCAAAAACCCCCTGGCTGTTAGTGGCTCCCTGCGACTCCCCCCGCCCTGCCCGATGATTTAGTCGCCCGCATGGTGGCAGGCATCGCCTCAGAGAACGGCGAGCATGACATCGCCGTGGCCTTTGATGGCGAACGACTGCACCCGGTGGTTGCTCTGCTGCGCACGTCACTGGCCGATGACTTGGCCGAGACCCTTGCCGGGGCGAGCGCAAAATTGACCGCTGGTACGCCCGCCACGACTGGTGCAAGGTCGATATGTCGGACTGCCCCGACGCCTTTGCCAATCTCAATACCGAAGAGGAGAAGCTGCGCCTGGAGAAGGTAGTCATGGGCTCTCCGAGCAAGGAGGTAAAATGACCCTCTCCTGCTTTGACCTGGGCGAACAGATGATTAGCGTGGACGAAGCGCGCCAAGCGCTCGCCACCCTGATTGAACGCCCGCTGGGCAGCGAAAGTATCTCTTTGGCGCAGGCCCACGGCCGCCGCTTGGCAGCAACCGTTCAAGCCCCCATTAACGTGCCGCAAAACACCAATGCGGCCATGGATGGCGTGGCGCTAGCCTTGCCTAAGAGAGGCGTTGGCGCCAAGCAAGCCCATTGGCCGCTGGCCGGTGAAGTATTGGCCGGGCAGTACCGCCGCGAGCTAGTGCCTGCCGGGCACTGTGTACGCATCACCACCGGCGCCCCCTTACCGCCGGGCACCGATACAGTGGTGATGAGTGAACAGTTGCGCGAATCGCTAGATGAGCAGCCAGCGCATGTGATCATTGCGTCGCCCGAACTTCTCAAACACGGCCAACACGTTCGCCAGGCCGGTGAAGATATAGCCATTGGTGACACGGCTCTGCCTGAGGGGCACGGCTTGATGCGGCGTCTCTGGGGCTTTTAGCCTCCTTGGGTTATGCCGAAATCAGCGTTTGCCGACGCCCGAAAGTAGCGATCTTCTCCACCGGCAACGAAGTCACTGCGCCTGGCGAGCCGTTACCCAAGGCAGGCATTTATGACGCCAACCGCTTTACGCTAATGGGCCTGCTAACCGAACAGGGAGCCGAGGTGATTGACCTGGGCATTCTGCCGGACGACTTAAGCGCGACAAAAGCGGCCCTGGAGAACGCCGCCCAGCAGAGCGATCTGGTGATCACCAGCGGCGGCGTATCGGTGGGCCAGGCGGATTTTACCCGCGAAGCATTAGAGCAACTGGGCCGCTTGGCCTTCTGGCGGGTAGCGCTGCGCCCTGGGCGCCCTATGGTTTGTGGCTGGCTGGGCGAAAGGCACACTCCGTTTGTTGGCCTACCCGGCAATCCGGTAGCGGTCATGGTAACCTTTCTGCAGTTTGTAAAGCCGCTCCTGGATCGGCTTGATGGTCAACCACTGTCGCCACCCAATCGCCTTAATGCGATTGCCGACAACGCGTTAAAAAGCCGCTACAAACGTACTGATTTTATTCGCGGCGTCTACCATACTGATGAGCACGGGCAGTTACACGTGCGTAGTACCGGCGCCCAGGGTTCGGGGATTTTAACCTCGATGGTGGCTGCTAACTGTTTGATTGAGCTGACCGATGACCAAGACGGCGCCCAACCAGGCGAGGTAGTCAGCATACAACCGCTAACGGGATGGCTATGAGCGAGCAACGAACCGCACAACAGCAATCTGGCCAACAGCAATCCACCCAAGTGCAAGCTGGCCAGCAACTGATCGATGACTTTGGTCGGCGCGTTAGCTACGTGCGTATCTCGGTCACCGATCGCTGCGATTTCCGCTGCGTGTACTGTATGAGCGAGGAGATGACCTTTCTGCCCCGCGCCCAGGTACTGACGCTGGAAGAGATCGCCATGGTCGCCCGTGCCTTTACCGAGCTAGGGGTGGAGAAGATTCGCCTGACTGGGGGCGAGCCACTGGTTCGTCGCGGCATTGAGCAACTGGTCGATGAAATCGGCGCCATGCCAGGCCTTAACGACTTCACCATGACCACCAACGGCGCCAGCCTGCGCAAGCACGCCAAGCAGCTTTACGCCAGCGGCCTGCGGCGGCTGAATATCAGCCTGGATTCCCTGGATGCGGAGCGCTTTAAGCAGCTCACCCGCACCGGCGATTTAGCCAAAGTGATCGACGGCATCCACGCCGCCCAGGAAGCGGGTTTTAAGCGCATCAAGCTCAATGCAGTGATCTTGAAAGGCCGTAACGACGACGAAGTGATCGACCTGGTTACCTTTGCGCGCCAGGAAGGCCTCGATATTAGCTTTATCGAAGAGATGCCGCTGGGCGATGTCTCCGACCACTCACGGGCGGAAACCTTTTATTCCAGCGATGATGTCCAGGCACTGATTGAGTCCCGCTATCCGTTAATTCCCACGACCGAAACGACTCCTGGGCCGTCCCGCTACTTCAAAATGGCGGATAGCGATAGCCGGGTAGGGTTTATTTCGCCCCATAGTCACAATTTTTGCGACACCTGCAACCGGGTACGCGTGACGGTTGAGGGTCGGTTGCTGCTCTGCCTAGGCAACGAGCACTCGGTAGATCTGCGCGCCGTGCTGCGCCGCCACCCCGGCAATATGCAGGCGCTGAAAAAGGCCATCATCAATGCCCTGCCGCTCAAGCCGGAGCGCCACCACTTCACCACCGATGGTGATGTGCAGGTGGTGCGTTTTATGAATATGACGGGGGGTAGTCGTTGGCAGTGTCAGCAGCAGTGGCTAGCAGAAAAGTGCCGGTACATATCATCACCGGCTTTCTCGGCAGTGGCAAAACCACGCTTATCCACAGCCTGATCGAGCAGAAGCCTGTGGATGAAAAGTGGGCCATCCTGGTTAACGAGTTTGGCCAGATCGGCATCGACCAAGCCATGTTCGACGCCCGTGAGGATGTGGTCATCAAGGGCCTGCCCGGCGGCTGCCTCTGCTGCCAGCTCGCCTTTGTGCTGCAAGCGGCGCTCGTTAACCTGCTGGCACGCAGCAAACCCGACCGGGTCATCATCGAGCCCTCTGGCCTTGGCCACCCGGCCGGTCTGCTGGATCTTCTGCGTGGCGAGGCGTTTCATGAGGTGGTTGAGGTGCGCGATATTATTGCCACCCTCGACCCACGCCGGTTAGATGACGCCCGCGCTCGGCAGCACGACACCTTTCGCGACCAGCTCGATATGGCCGACGCCGTGGCGCTCACTATGCTCGACCAGAGTACGCCCGAACAGCTCAGCGCTGCCCACGCTTTTGTGGCTGAGCGCTGGCCGCCGCGCAAGTGGGTGCAGGAAGCCAGCCAAGGCGAGCTGCCAATGTCACTGTTAATGCAGAGCGGCAACGCCGAAGCAAGTGATATTAGCGTGCCCGCCAGCCATCAACAGTTGGCGGCAACGCCCAGCCTGGAGGGCTCGTTTTTGACGTCCCTCCCCCTCCCGGCAAGCCCCAGCGAGAAACTGGTACCTCCCTGGGTTACACCAGTACGGGGTTGCGTTGGCACCCAAGCGAGCGCTTCGACCTGGATAGCCTGGCCAACTGCTTGGGAGAACTACCCCAGCAAGCGCGCATTAAAGGCGTGTTCCATACGGATAGCGGCTGGAAACGCCTTAATCGCGCTGACGGCGCTTTAAGCATCGAAACCAGCGCATGGCGGCAAGACTCCCGACTGGAAGTCATCCTTCCCGATACCGCCCCCACTATCGATATAGAAGCTCGGCTCTGCTCGCTAACACTGGCTTAATCACCAATAATCAATCTCTCAATGGCCGCAGCAGTGGCCGGACGACCAAACAGATAGCCTTGATAAGCGTGGCAATCGTGGGCCAGTAGCCACGCCTGCTGCGCTTTGGTCTCTACCCCTCGGCAATAACCTCTAGATTGAGGCTCTCTGCCAGGGCAATGGTACTCTCCACAATCGCCGCATTGGCCTGACTTTCCAGCACCTGCTGCACAAAGGATTGATCGATTTTAAGCTGATCCAGCGGCAGTTGGGCCAAATACGCCAGCGATGAGTAACCGGTGCCGAAATCATCCAGAGAGAAACGCACGCCCCGCGCTTTCAGGGCGAGCATTTTATCCCGGGCGTCATCCCGCGCTTCCACAAACAGTGACTCTGTCACTTCCAGTTTTAGCTGTTGAAGCGGCGCCTGAGTACGCGCAAAAACCCCTTCTACTCGGGCCAGAAATTGCTCATCGCGAAACTGGAGCGGGCTTATATTCACCGATATGGTCAATTGGCTTAGCCGGGGTGCTGTGCCCAACGCGCTAATTGATAGCAGGCGTCCTCCAAGACCCATTCGCCCACATCGTTTATCAATTCATTGCTTTCCAGCAGCGGTATAAAGTCGCCTGGAGAGACCATGCCACGCTCAGGATGATGCCAGCGCAGCAGCGCTTCAACGCCAGTGATGGTTCCGTAGTGATCCACCTGTGGCTGGTAATAGAGCTGCCACTGCTGACTGGCCTGGGCTTGGCGCAGATCCGACTCTAGTTTTACATGGGCCAATAACGCTGCCTGCATTGAAGGATCAAAAAGCAGACCCCGTGGCGACCATTGCTCTTAGCCTGAAAGAGCGCCATATCCACCTGCTGCAGATAGTCATCAACGCCGTACTCATTGCTCGCCATAATCGTAATACCAATGCTCCCCGTCACCATAATGCTCTCTTCGGCGAGCGTGATTGGCTCGTTAAGGGTTGTCAGCAATTTATAGGCGATACGCTCCACCAGCCGCGTGGTCTGAGCATCATTGCTATCCACGCCCTCAATTAAGACCGCAAACTCATCGCTCCCCAGCCGCGCCAAGGTGTCGGTATCCCGCAACATCTGGCCCATCCGTCGTGCAACGCTCTGTAGTACCTGATCTCCCGCATAGTGACCCAAGGTGTCATTGATTTGCTTAAAGTTGTCGATATCGATAAACAGTAGCGCTCCGCAACGCTGGTGGCGCTGAAGCTCCTTAAGGGCAGTGCCCATGCGATCCATAAACAGTCGCCGGTTCGCCAACCCGGTTAGAGTGTCATAAAACGCCAGCTGATGAATCTCCTGCTCAGCGGCTTTACGCTCGCTGATATCGCTCATGGTGGCTACGTAGTGAGTTAAGGTGCCCTCATCACTGTAGACAGCACTTATGGTTAGCCACTCGGGAAACAGTTCACCATTCTTACGCTGGTTCCATATCTCGCCTTCCCA
This sequence comes from Vreelandella olivaria, assembly GCA_004295565.1. Lineage (GTDB taxonomy): Bacteria > Pseudomonadota > Gammaproteobacteria > Pseudomonadales > Halomonadaceae > Vreelandella > Vreelandella olivaria. The sequence continues at coordinate 4,117,122 of AP019416.1, forward strand.
GTTACCGGTTTTGATAACACGCTTCCATAAACGCCGGTAAAGGTGGCATTTTGTAGGCCAGAGCTGAACATGCGAGGGTTGTTACCGACTATCTCGGCTTCGCTATAGCCAGTGATACGGCTGAAGGTCTCATTCACCTTGAGTATGGTGCCCCGAGGATCGGTGATTAGAATGCCTAAATGTGTTTGAAAGGCGGCAGCGGCGATTTGCGCCTCGGCACGGGCCTGCTCACGCTCTTCAATACGCTGACGCAGTTGGTGCGCCAACGCTAAACGGTTCAGGTAGTGGCGTACCCCCCAAGCGCCCAGCAGGGCAATCACTGCCGTCACCAGCATTAAAATCAAAGCGCGCTGCCGCCAGGCGGAAAGCAGTTCGTGAAGGTCTACGCCGACCACGGCCAGCATGGGATACTCGCCCACCCTCAGCATGCGAAATAGCCGCTTACGGCCATCAATAGGTGACTCAATGTTGATTGACCACGCTGACTCACCACGGGTTAACCACTCAGCCGTTTCTGGGCTCTCAATTTGACTGCCGATCGAAAATGGCACGTCGGGTAGGGGGTACCGGGCAATAAATTTTAAACCGGGGTCGACCAGCGCAATGCTCTCGCCATCGTAGACACTCATCTGCTCAAGGGCGTCGGCAAAGACTTCGGGCACAATGCTGGAAATGACCACGCCTGCAAACTCACCAGACGAGGATTCTAATCGTCGGCCATGGTAGAGATAGTAGCGCTGATCACTGTCAGACCAGTACAGCGGAGTAATTAGCTCCTCCTGCCCTGGTTGCTTAAAGGCATTAAAAAACACTGTTTCGCTGATATCAACATCTGCTTTCCGGTTGCCGCGGCCGCTCGCCAATACTCGACCCTCGGCACTCAATACTGCAATTTCGTCCACCATGGGTACATACAGGGTCAGGTTTTTCTAACGTGCGCTGAAGCGCCTGAGTATTGTCGCTATCAGGCATCCCTTGCAGAGCGAGTAGTTCCGCAAGCCCAAACAGGGCCTGGCCGCTTTGTGCAAATACCCCTTTGCCCACTCAGTAACCACGTTGGCGCGGGCATTAATACGCGACTCGGCGGCCTCAATTTCTTGCTTATACTGTTCACTCAGCAGCCAACCGAAAAGTACTCCCATAACAAGTAGTGCTAGCAGATATAGCGCAATCACATGGCGACGCTGTTGCCGGTAAGTCTTGGTAGCTTTCAACACATCATCATTTACATTAATGGAGGTAGCGGACATCGCGCAGAAGCCTTATGCAGGTAACCCATGGGGACACCTGATAGAGTGTAAAAGTAACCAGAAATACTATTAAAGCACGCGCTGACACGCGGCTTTAGCTGAATAGTGCCGCGGCGCTTTTAGGATGTATATCAGTTTTTATCACCGTTAATACGTTGAAAAGCGTGACCTTCTGTATTGATAGCCTACCTACCAGGGAATTGTTATGGCATCGCTGGGCCAGATGAGTGACTACGAGATACGTCTCATCCGTATTTTTAAGACAGTCGTTGAGTGCGGCGGCTTTACCGCGGCGGAAACCACGCTGGGTATTAGCCGTTCGGCGATTAGCCAGCATATGAATGATCTGGAGGGGCGACTGGGCTTTTTCGCTCTGCCAGCGGGGGGCGTGGCGGGTTTAGTTTAACCGAAGAGGGCAAAGAGATTTATCAGGCAGGGTTAACGCTACTGACGGCGCTTGAAACGTTTAAAAGCGATGTTAACGCGCTGCATCAAACGATTAAAGGCGAGCTGAATATCGGCATCACCGATAATCTAGTGACACTGCCCGCCATGCATGTCACTAATGCATTGACGGAGCTTAGCGCACCGGAGCATGAGGTAACGCTGCATATTCATATGGAGCCGTCTGACGCGGTCATCCGAGGCGTGATGGATGGCCACCTGCACGTCGGCGTCGTGCCTGCGGTGAACCTGCCCACCAGTTTAGAAGCGCGCCACCTGTATGACGAGCCATCCTATCTTTACTGCGCGGCGGGCCATCCGCTGTTTACTGAGGATGATGACATGCTCAGTGGTGAGGATATTGCCCAGCACGCCGCTATTTCGCCCCGCTATCCGTTACCGGTTGAGGCGCGCCAGGCGCATGATGGGCTTAGCCTGCGTGCTTCGGCATCTGATCGCGAAGGCGCCGCCTTTTGATTCTGACCGGGCGCTTTATCGGCTTTCTACCTGAGCATGTCGCAGCCCAGTGGGTGGCTGCAGGCAAAATGCGGGCGCTGCATACCAATACGCAGCACTACCGCATCCCCTTTGTACTGATTACCCGCCATGATCGCCGCCCTAACCGGGTTGTTGATGCGTTCTTGGGTTTCATCAAGAGCAGCTAAAATAGAAACCCCGGCACGAAGCCGGGGTTCAACTGTTTAACGCTGCTCGGCTGGCTCCTTGGCCATTATCGGTGCAGGCCCCGCCTGTGGCGATGACGCCAGCACTTGGCTGGCAACAAAATATACGATGGCCCCCAGCGCCGAGCCGGTGAACCAGCCGTAGTCGTAGAACCAGTTCATGGTGCCGGTTAACAGCGATAGTAACGTCAGTGCCACGGGCACACCGAAGGCGATGAAACCAGCAATATTTACCGCAGGATAGGCATGGTTATCCATGTACAGGCTCGGCACATCCAAACGCTGTTTTTTAATCAGGAAGTAGTCGACCGCCATAATGCCCGCGATAGGGCCTAGCAGGCTTGAGTAGCCCAACAGCCAGTTGGAGTACATCTGCTCCAGAGACACGCCAGGTGGAATGATTCCCGCTTTTTGCAGCAGATCATAGCCCATCAGCAGCACACCCACAGCACCCGTTAAAAGTACGCCGCGCGTCTGATTAATCAACTTAGGCGCAATATTCTGAAAATCGTTGGTGGGTGAGACAATATTAGCGGCGGTATTGGTAGAAAGGGTTGCGATGATAATTAACAGCATCGCCAGCACGACCCAAAATGGGCTATCGATCATTCCGATCAGATTGACCGGGTCGGCAACGGTTTGGCCCACCAGCGTCTCGGAAGCAGCGGTTAACACCACGCCGAGGGCGGCAAAGAAAAACATCGTCAGCGGCAGTCCAATCACCTGGCCGACGATTTGGTCTTTTGGCTTTTGGCAAAGCGGCTGAAATCAGGAATGTTCAGCGACAGCGTGGCCCAAAAACCCACCATGGCGGTTAAGCCCGCGAAGAAGTAGCCGTATACCGATGCTCCTTCAGGCCGCGACGGCGGCTGCGCCAGTAGTTCGGTCATCGACATATGCGGCCATGCCCACACCATCAGGCCAACCCCGACTGCCAACAGCAATGGTGCCGCCAGCGTCTCCAGCCATTTAATCGACTCTGCCCCACGAATCACCACGTAGAGGTTCATTGCACCGAAGACAAAAAAGCCGATCACTTCACCTACACCGCCAAGCGCAGCCCAAGCGGGAATCAACTCAGACAGCAGCAAGTGAATCGCCAGCCCGCCAAACATGGTTTGGATACCAAACCAGCCACAGCCAACCAACGCGCGCACCAGGCAGGGTACGTTGGAGCCTAAAATACCGAACGATGAGCGCAGCACGACCGGAAAGGGAATACCAAACTTGGTTCCAGGAAAGGCATTTAAAGTGAGAGGAATCAATACGATTACGTTGGCCAAGAGAATGGCGAACAGCGCTTCCCCTACGCTCAACCCAAAATAGGCGGTTAATACCCCGCCTAGCGTGTAGGTGGGTACGCAGATCGACATACCTACCCACAGCGCCGCAATATTCCATTTGCTCCAAGTACGCTCGCTGGCCTGGGTAGGCGCAATATCCTCATTAAAACGCGTGCTGTTGCGTACATCATTACCTACATCAAGCTCAATCAATCCGCCTCGATCCACCATCTGAGAGGTTGTTTCGGTCATTTTTATCTCCTCAGCATTGCGTTGTCCATCACTCCCACGGTCAGTGGAGCTGTTCAAAAGACGCTTAGAAATCATGGCTGTTAGAAACCATAGCTTTTAGAAAACAAGCAATAAGCGTGCCTATCCACAAAAGCAGGACGACTAACTCCTTGATTAAAAAACTGTCTTAACGGACAACAATATTATTGTTAGCTTGTTACCTTACCCTCTTTCCCAACTCAAACAAAAACCAATTAAACAAAGCTAGATCAAAAAAATATTTGCACCAATACTAAACACAAAAATACGACAAATACTCATAAAAAATTAAGTAACATAATGACTAAAAAGCAAAAATAGGAAATCCATAACGGTGCAAGGGTTCACCAAAAAAGTGAATGCAGCTGCATAAAATAATAAAAACAAACAAACTCAAAGAGTTAAATGCGATTGCAGAAATTGAATTTTAAGACTTGCTAAAACCACCAAGCCAGCGATACTTTCAACAAAAGCTGCCAGACCAGTCAGCTTTTTAGTATTAATTCTCAACTCCTAAACACGCTTTAAATCAACAATCAGAGGGAGTGTCTCATGCAGAAAATGAAAATCGGCTTGATTCAAATGGGTCTGAAAACCAGCACCGATTTGGAACCCGAAGCCATCCGTGATGCGATGAACGAAGCGCATCTGCCGATGATTCAGCAAGCGGCTGATCAGGGCGTACAGGTACTGTGCTTTCAGGAAGTGTTTAACCAGCCCTACTTCTGCCCCAGCCAGGACGGCAAGTGGTACGCCGCCGCGGGTGCCGGAAGGCCCTACCTGCCAGATGATGCAAAAACTCGCCGCCGAGCACCGCATGGTGATTATCGTGCCGGTGTACGAAGAGACCGAGACAGGCGTTTACTACAATACCGCCGCGGTGTTCGATGCCGACGGCAGCTACCTGGGCAAGTACCACAAAACCCATATTCCCCAAGTAGCGGGGTTTTGGGAGAAATTTTTCTTCAAGCCTGGTCAATCAAACTGGCCGGTATTCGATACCGCCTACGGCAAAATTGGCGTGTATATCTGCTATGACCGCCACTTCCCCGAAGGCTGGCGGGCGCTGGCGCTTAACGGCGCCGAGGTAATCTTCAACCCCTCCGCCACTGTGGCCGGTCTTTCCCAATACCTGTGGGAGCTGGAGCAACCCGCCTCCGCCGCCGCAAACGGCTGCTTTATCGCCGCCATCAACCGTGTCGGCACCGAAGCACCGTGGAATATCGGCGACTTTTATGGCTCCAGCTATATCGTCAACCCCCGCGGCAAAATCGAAGCCCAGGCCAGCGAAAGCGAAGACGAGCTGCTGGTTCACGAGATCGATTTGGACATGGTTCGCGAGGTGCGTAACAACTGGCAATTCTTCCGCGACCGGCGCCCGGAAACCTATACCCGCTTAACCGACGGCGAATGATTCTGCTGGCACAATACAGGAGCTAACAATGAGTTTACTAATCAAGGGCGGCACCGTCGTCACCCACGCTGACACCTATCGCGCCGACATACTGTGCGTTGACGGTAAAATCCACGCCATCGGCACCGATTTAGAGATACCCGCCGATTGCGAGATTGTCGATGCCAGCGAGCAGTTGGTGATGCCCGGCGGCATCGACCCCCACACCCATATGCAGTTGCCGTTCATGGGCACCGTGGCCAGCGAGGATTTCTACACCGGCACCGCCGCGGCTCTGGCCGGGGGCACCACGTCAATCATCGATTTCGTGATTCCCCAACCGGGTCAGTCGCTGCTGGAAGCGTTTGAAACCTGGCAGGGCTGGGCGGAAAAAGCCGCCACCGACTTTGCCTTCCATGTGGCGATCACCTGGTGGGATGAGAGCGTAAAGGAGGAGATGGGCACCCTGGTGCGGGAGCACGGCGTTAACAGTTTCAAACACTTTATGGCCTATAAAGGCGCGATTATGGCCACCGATGACATTCTGGTGGAGAGCTTTTCGCGCTGCCTGGAGCTGGGTGCGATCCCCACCGTTCATGCGGAAAATGGCGAGCTTGTGTACCACATGCAGCAGAAACTGCTCGCCCAGGGCATGACAGGGCCGGAAGCGCACCCGCTCTCCGACCACCCCAGGTCGAAGGCGAGGCCGCCAGCCGCGCGATTCGTATTGCCAGCACCTTAGGCGCGCCGATCTACCTGGTGCACGTCTCCACCAAAGACGCAGTGGACGAAATCGCCTATGCCCGCCAGCAGGGTCATCCGGTTTACGGCGAATGTTTAGCCGGGCACCTGCTCATCGATGACAGCGTTTACCAGGATACTGATTGGGGCCGTGCCGCCGCCCACGTGATGAGCTCTCCCTTCCGCCCCAAAGGGCATCAAGAGGCCCTCTGGCACGGGCTGCAATCAGGCAACCTGCAAACCACCGCCACCGACCACTGCTGTTTCTGCGCCGATCAGAAAGCCGCGGGCAAAGACGACTTCACCAAGATTCCCAACGGCACCGCCGGGGTCGAGGATCGTCTGGCCGTGCTGTGGGATGAAGGCATTAACACCGGCAAGCTCTCGCCCCAGGAGTTTGTCGCACTGACGTCCACCAACACCGCCAAGATTTTCAATCTCTACCCTCGCAAGGGGGCGATTCAGGTGGGATCTGATGCAGACATCGTGGTGTGGGATCCCAACGGCACCCGGACGATTTCTGCCGAAACCCATCACCAGAACGTTGACTTCAATATTTTCGAGGGCAAAACAGTGCGCGGTATCGCTCGCCACACCATCAGCCACGGCAAGTGGGTATGGCGTGACGGTGATCTGCGCGCCGAGCGCGGTGCAGGCCGCTATCTGGAGCGCCCCGCCTATCCCGGTGTCTTTGAGCTGTTGGCCAAACGCGCCGAGCTGAATGCGCCGATGGCGGTCAAGCGCTGAATAAGAAAGAACGACCAAGACCAACAGCTGTGCCCATAACAACAGCGGAGGCTCTACTGTGACTAGCCCACTGAACCACCTACCCAGCGCAAAAGAGGTCGGCACCTATGACCCGGATACGCTGGCAAGCAACTTTAGCGACCTACACCCACCGCTTACTCCGCGCCAGGCGATGATTGAAAGCCAGCGCTGCCTCTACTGCTATGACGCACCCTGCGTAGAGGCTTGCCCATCGGATATTGATATCCCGAGCTTTATTCGCCAGATCAGCGAGAACAATATCAACGGCGCGGCAGAAACCATTCTGGAAGCCAACATTCTCGGCGGCAGCTGCGCCCGGTGTGCCCCACCGAAATTCTCTGCGAACGCAGCTGCGTACGCAACCACGACGCCGAGTGCCAGCCGGTGCTAATCGGCCTGTTACAGCGCCACGCTACCGATAACATGCAGTTCGATAACCACCCCTTTAAGCGTGCCGCCAGCACAGGCCGCCATATTGCCGTGGTAGGCGCCGGGCCAGCGGGCTCTCCTGCGCCCACCGCCTAGCCATGCTGGGCCACCAAGTAACGATTTTTGAAGCCGAACAGAAGCCCGGCGGGCTAAATGAATACGGAATTGCCCGCTACAAAATGATCGACGACTTCGCCCGCAAGGAAGTCGAGTTTTGCTGGAAATTGGCGGCATCGAGATCCAGTACGGCCAACGGCTGGGCGAAGACCTGGAGCTTGCCACGCTCCATAAGCAGTACGATAGCGTATTTCTCGGCTTGGGCTTGGGCGCCAGTCGTGCCCTGGGTTTAACCGGGGAGCAAGCACCCGGCCTGATGCCTGCGGTGGACTACATCAAAGTTCTCCGCCAGGCCGACGACCTGGGCACTCTTGCGGTAGCCAAGCGCTGTATCGTGATTGGCGCGGGCAATACCGCCATTGATATGGCCACCCAAATGGCCCGCTTAGGCGCTACGGAGGTAACGCTGGTTTACCGTCGCGGTATTGAAGCCATGTCCGCTACCGACCACGAGCAGGAGATCGCCAAAGCCAACGGCGTGCGCATGGTGACCTGGGCGCAGCCCGACGAGATTCTGCTAGATGATCAGGGCCGTGTAGCGGGCATGCGCTTTGCCAAGACCCACGACCAAGCAGGCGGCTTAACCACTACCGGAGAAACCTTCGAGGTTGCCGCTGACGCCATCTTTAAAGCCATCGGTCAGGACTTCGAGGGCGAAAGTCTAAGCGACGCCACCGCCGCTGAGCTCGCCCGCGACGGCGAACGTATTCATGTGGATGAGACGTTCCGCACCTCATTGCCCAATGTGTACTCCGGTGGCGACTGTGTGAAGCCCGGTCAAGACCTTACCGTTCAGGCCGTGCAGCACGGCAAACTGGCCGCTCACGCCATTCATCAAGCGCTCGCCGCCAAGCAGGAGGCCGCATGAATACCGCCCCGCTCTCTTTCCCAGGTAAGAAAAACAGTGGCGACAGCGTCGTCAACGGCGTTGATCTATCGGTGAATTTTGCCGGTATCAAAGCCCCCAATCCATTCTGGCTGGCCTCTGCACCGCCCACCGACAAGGCTTACAACGTAGTCCGCGCCTATGAAGCTGGCTGGGGCGGCGTGGTATGGAAAACCCTCGGCGAAGAGCCACCCGCGGTGAATGTCTCCTCGCGCTACTCGGCCCATTACGGCAAAAAACCGCGAGGTCATCGGCTTTAATAATATCGAGCTGATTACCGACCGTTCGCTTGCGATCAACCTTAAAGAGATCACCCAGGTGAAGAAGGATTGGCCCGACCGTGCGCTGATCGTCTCCATTATGGTGCCCTGCAATGAAGAGGCCTGGGCGTATATTTTGCCGTTGGTAGAAGCCACCGGCGCGGACGGCATTGAGCTCAATCTGGGTTGCCCTCACGGTATGCCGGAGCGCGGCATGGGGCGGCAGTAGGCCAAAACCCCGACCTGATCGAAAAAGTCACCTACTGGTGTAAAAAGCACTACTCCAAGCCGGTGATTGTAAAACTCACCCCCAATATCACCGATATTCGCGTGGGCGCCCAGGCAGCGCTTAGGGTGGTGCCGATGCGGTCTCGCTGATTAACACTATCAACTCGATCACCAGCATCGATCTGGACAATATGGTCGCCAAACCCACGGTCGGCCACCAGAGCACCCACGGCGGCTACTGTGGCAGCGCCGTCAAACCCATAGCGATGAACATGGTGGCGGAAATTGCCCGCGACCCAGCGACGCCAACGCTGCCCATTTCCGGTATTGGCGGCATTTCCACCTGGCGGGATGCAGCGGAATTTATCGCACTCGGCGCGGGCAGCGTGCAGGTGTGCACCGCGGCGATGCTCAACGGCTTTAGGATTGTGGAGGAGATGAAGGACGGCCTCTCCCGATGGATGGCGGAGAAGGGCTACGACTCCATTGAGGCGTTCTCGCGCAAGGCGATACCCCAGACGACAGACTGGAAACATCTGGATATCAACTTCAAAACCATCGCCAAGATCGATCAGGATCTGTGCATCGAGTGTGGCCGCTGCTATATCGCCTGCGAGGATACTTCCCACCAGTCGATTGCCAAGCTTACCGAGCAGGACGGCGCGCGGCGTTATGAAGTGATTGAAGAGGAGTGCGTAGGCTGTAACTTATGTCAGATCACCTGCCCGGTGGAGAACTGCATCACCATGGTGCCCCAGGAAACAGGGCAACCCTTCCTAGCCTGGGATAACGACCCGCGCAACCCTTTCCGGGTCGCCTCTTAAGCTCTTAACCCTCGCTTTCACCTCCCGCCGCCCTCCATCTGTGAGGGCGGTCGCGTTTCGCGCAACGTGCTGTTCCATCACCAAGTAGCGACAAGACACAGCATCCTTGAGAACATGAGAAGCTGTCGCATATAGAATATTTTCTCATAAAAGGAAGACCGATGAAGTTCGCTATCACTACCACCGCTATACTCTTAGCAACTGCCAGCGCCACCGTGAGCGCTGACCAGCGAATCGCCACCTTCGATTTAGGCAGCCTGGATACGCTGGATGCGCTAGGTTTAAATGCGCAGGTAGTGGGTGTGCCAAAAGCCAGCCTGCCTGACTATCTTGAGCAATATGCAGCCGATAACGTCACCGATATTGGCGGCCTGCGCTCACCGGATATGGATACTCTTGGCGAAAGCGAGCCTAGCCTGATTCTCTACACTGGCCGCCAGGGTGAGTGGGAAGGAGAGCTTGGCGAAATCGCCCCGCTGCTCAACACCAGCCTGCAGGGTGACGACTATCTGGCTGCTTTTGACGCCAATGTACGCGAACTAGCGAGTCGTTTAGCAGTGGAAAGCAAAGCCGAAGAGGCGCTTGGTACACTGCACGCCGAAATTGAGACTCAGCGCGAAGCGTTAAGCAACGCCCCCGCACGCTGGTAGTCACCCACAACGGCGGCAATCTGATGCTGAATCAACACCCGGTCGTTCACGACGTACTGGGCATTGCAGCATTAGAGATGCCCGCCAATGTCACTTCTGAAACCCGCGGTAACCGTACATTTACCCCGCTTTCACCTGAGGCAATTAGTGAAATTGATCCGCAGGTCGTGCTGGTGATTGATCGCAGCGCCGCGATTGGCGATGAACCCGCCAACGCTGATGCTTTAGCGCAAACGCTCTTCGATGCGGGAGCTGAGAAAGCGCGGGTCGTTATGTTAACGCCCGCGCTGTGGTACCTCTCAGGCGGTGGACTACAGAGCCTGGCGCTTCAGGTTGAAGAAGTGGCTGCGGCACTAAGCTCGTCAAGGGGCTAGGCGCTCGCTAAACCATTACCCCCTCTTGAAGAGGGGGTAATACTGCCTAAGTATCGGGAAATATAAGTATCGAGAAATCTAAGCGTCGGAACACGTGAGCTTAGAAAGCTTCCCAATCACCTTCAGCACTCGCCGTGGTTTTGCTACTGGCTTGGCTACGAGGCGCTGGCCGCATAAGCGCAGGCGACTTTTGTTGGGGGGCAGCTAACGGGGCATGTTGCGTACGGCTCTCCCCCTTCCGTTAAGCGAAAGGCTGAAACAACGCTTTCAAGCCGCGCCGCCTGCTCTTCCAACGAGCTTGCCGCTGAGGAAGCTTGCTGAACCAGCGCCGCGTTCTGCTGGGTCACTTCATCCATCTGGGCGACCGCCTGATTGACCTGCTCAATACCCGAGCTCTGCTCCTGGGATGCCGCGGATATTTCATCCATGATATCGGTCACCCGGCGCACCGAAGCGACCACCTCACGCATGGTTTCCCCAGCGCTTTCGACTAATGCCGAGCCCTCTTTTACCTGGGTTGATGACGCCTCAATCAGTGCTTTGATCTCTTTAGCGGCATCCGCACTGCGGCTCGCCAGGTTTCGCACTTCGCTGGCCACGACGGCAAAACCACGCCCTTGTTCACCTGCCCGTGCGGCTTCCACCGAGGCATTAAGCGCCAGGATATTGGTTTGGAAAGCGATAGAGTCAATAACGGTAATAATATCCGTCACTTTTTGTGAACTGCTGGAAATGCCGTGCATGGTGGTAATCACCTGCTCAACCACTTCACCACCGTTAGTTGCCGTGCTTGAGGCATCGTTCGCTAACTGGCTAGCCTGACGAGCGTTATCGGCATTCTGCTTAACGGTAGCGGTTAACTGCTCCATGCTGGCGGCGGTTTCCTGCAGAGAAGCGGCCTGCTGCTCGGTGCGCGACGACAGATCCGCGTTACCACTGGCAATCTCACGCGCGCCGATATGGATAGAGCCACTGCTATCGCGCACTTCCGAGACCGTTTTGACTAAACCGCTCTGCATATGCTGCATGGCGCTAAACAGCTTGCCTATCTCGTTACGCCCGCGCTCACTGACTTTGCCTGAAAGATCATTTTGCGCGATCCGCTCAAAGAGCAAGACTGCCTCATCCAGCGGTTTAACAATGGCCCCCACCATGGCGATACGCACGAACAGCACCATCAATGCGGCGATGATAAGCACTGCCAATTCAATATAACCGAATAACTGCATTTCACTTTCATAATCGCTAAACAATTGGTCGCCGCGCTCAACCAAGTACTCGTTGAAAGCAATACTTGCCTCCAAAAACTGTTGATTCAAATCACTGGTGAGTTCTCTTGCATCACGAAAGCGAGCCTCATCGCCTGCTTGTAACGCTTCGCCTTGGGTAATTAAGCCTTGCTGCATCAGGTTATTAAAAGTAGTAATTACTGCTTCAGCAAGTTCTACATGAGTTGCACGAGGATCGTGTGACTCAAAAGTCGAAATGAACTCTTGGGCATCCGTTTGAAACGACGTTGCTTGGGCGAGGTAATCTCTCGCTTCTTCTCTATTGCCTTCGTGTTCTGCGTCTAAACTATTCAAGTAAAAGAGTTGCGTATAGGCAACCGACCGCTGAGTACGATTGAGAGGCAGCATTTGATGCATTGCGATATCGTCTAGTTCTTCGAGGGATATGCCCCCCTGTTTTCCAGACTGGTGGCTGAGAAAAGCAATTATTAGTATTAATATTGAAAAATAGCGAGCATGAGTGTCAAACTCATTTTCACTGAGACATTACTAAGTAGTCGGTTCATAGGTAAGAGCCTCGCTTCCTGAGCTTTTCGCTCCGGCTGTGCTTAAAGTTAAGAGAGGCAACTCATATCCCCCTATCTCATTAGGAGTAATCAGCCACCTTTGGGTTACTTGATATTACAACCCTCTCTCAGCCTAAAACACCGAGTTCATACTTTTTAACAATTGGCTTGTTTTCACGCTAACTACTGTCTAAAGAAATTAAGCACTTATAAGATTCGCGCGGATGATCTCTCATCCGCGCGCTAGGTTTTGTTTTAAGTCTATGGCGCTTTTTGCACAGCTCAGCAGTTGAACTGCTCAAATGGTTGGGCTATTGAAACCCAAAGAGAGACTCAGGCTTAAAAGACTCCCAATCCTGGTCGACGCTACTCGTTTGCTGGCTACGCGGCGCTGGCCGCAGTAGGGCGGGCTGTTGTTGTGACGTGTGCTGTGGCGAGTGCTGTGTAGAACCTTGTAAGGAACGCTGTGGCGAGGTTAACGGGGCATGCTGCGCGCGACTCTCCCCTTCCGCTAAACGAAAGGACGAGACAACGCTTTCAAGCCGCGCTGCCTGCTCTTCCAACGAGCTTGCCGCAGAAGAAGCCTCTTGAACCAGGGCCGCGTTCTGCTGAGTCACCTCATCCATCTGGGCAACCGCCTGATTGACCTGCTCAATGCCCGAGCTCTGTTCCTGAGATGCTGCGGAGATTTCATCCATAATATCGGTCACACGGCGTACCGAAGACACCACATCGCGCATTGTAGCGCCAGCACTTTCTACTAGCGCCGAACCTTCCTTCACCTGAGTGGATGACGCATCAATCAGTGTTTTGATCTCTTTGGCAGCATCCGCACTACGGCTCGCCAGGTTACGTACTTCGCTGGCCACCACGGCGAAGCCACGCCCTTGTTCACCTGCCCGTGCCGCTTCCACCGAAGCGTTAAGCGCCAGAATATTGGTTTGGAAGGCAATAGAGTCGATAACGGTAATAATATCCGTCACTTTTTGTGAGCTGCTGGAAATACCGTGCATGGTGGTAATCACCTGCTCAACCACTTCACCTCCGTTGCTGGCGGTGCTTGAGGCATCGTTTGCCAACTGACTGGCCTGACGGGCGTTATCGGCATTCTGTTTAACGGTGGCGGTTAACTGCTCCATGCTGGCGGCGGTTTCCTGCAGTGATGACGCCTGCTGCTCGGTACGCGAGGATAAATCCGCGTTACCACTGGCAATCTCACGCGCCCCGATATGAATCGAGCCACTGCTATCGCGCACTTCTGAAACGGTTTTAACCAAATTACTCTGCATATGCTGCATGGCGCTAAACAGTTTACCAATCTCGTTACGCCCGCGCTCTCTAATCTTGTGCGACAAGTCGTTTTGGGCAATACGCTCAAAATGCATGACCGCTTCGTTTAGTGGTTTGACAATCACGCCCACCATGGCGATGCGCACAAATAGCACGATTAACGCGGCTATTAAAAGTACCGCAATATCAATATAGGTGAGGAGCTGCATATCACTGTCATAATCGTCCACCATTATTCTATTTTGCGCCGCCATGTAATCGTTGTAGGCCGTTCCCGCCTCTATGAACTGCTGATTTAAATCACTGGCCATCTCCCTTGCATTGCGAAACTGTTCCTCATCACCAGCTGTCAACGCTACTTCTTGGGGCATCAAACCCTGCTCCGTCAAGTCCTGGAAACTGGCCAGTAAGGTTTCCACAAGGGGCGTCTGAATAGCGATAGACTCAAATCTGGAAAAGTATGTCTGAGCTGCCTGCTGCATGCTCTGTGCTTCAGTTAGGTAATCACGCGCTGCGCGAGTATCCCCTTCATAAGCCGCGACATAGCTATTCACGTAAAACAGCTGTGCGTTCGCAATTGACAGCTGTCCCCGATTAACTGACCGCATTTGGTCTGCTGCACGGTCAACCTCTTTAAGCGACGAGCTACCCTCTACACCTGCTCGATAACCGAGAAAAGCAATGATGATTATTAGCAGTGAAAAATGACCAAAACAAGCGTTAAGCTCATTTTAATAGAGATATTTTTAAGAATGCGATTCATTTACAGAACTACTCCAGGGTTAGATTAGTTATTGGCAATTCATGTAATCTAGCTAGAGACATTCCAGCGATTTTAGACTAAGTTAAATTGACCGTTTGATTTTTATCAAAACTTTATCTTTATCGGCCAACAGCCCATCAACTTTAGTCTAATAAAAAATCAACCATTTCACCGCCGTGACTTCGCTAAGCCACGGCGGTTAGGTAGGGTAAAAGCAATCCAATGCAGGGTGTTATTTATCCGGGTGTATGCGAATCCGGTAGAGCACGCAGTAAACCACCGGCAGTACGATTAGGGTTAATAGCGTGGCGACACCCAAGCCACCGATCAGCGCGACCGCCATACTGGCGAAGAAGGCATCGCTAATCAGCGGGATCATGCCCAACATGGTGGTTAACGCAGCCATAGCGACCGGACGCACCCGGCTGACGGCCGCCCGCACCACTGCGTGGTAGCGGTCTTGGTGCAGCGGCAATTGCACGTTGATCTCTTCCACTAGCACGATAGCGTTTTTGATCACCATCCCGATCAAACTCAGCGTGCCCAGCAACGCCATAAACGAGAAAGGCATACCGGTGAGCAACAGCGCGCCCACGACGCCAATAATGGTTAATGGCACCAGCGACCAAATAGCCAGCGGCTGACGGAAGTTATTGAACAGCACCACAGTGAGAATAAACATCATCACGATGCCCAGCGGCAGCGAAGCAAACAGCCCACTTTGCGCTTCCCCCGCGGTCTCGTACTCACCGCCCCACTCCAGCCGATAGCCTGCGGGTAGATCTAACGCTTCCACCCTTGGGCGAATCTCGGCCAATACGCTGGCGGCGGTCATCCCGCTTAACGGGTCAGGCTCACCGTACACCGCCAGCATGCGCTCGCGATTGCGGCGCATAATTAGCGGATCCGCCACCTGTGTGATGATATCGCTGATCACTTGATCGGCGGTGATATAGCGGTTTTGCTCTGCGCTCCAGACGTTAAGTGAACCGAGATTATCCACATCGTGGCGCTGCTCAGGGATTGCCCGCGCCACTATCGGAATTAGGTCGCTGCCGTCGCGGTAAATGCCTACCTGACTGCCACTGGTACTCAGAGCCAGGGTGCTGGCCAGGTCTTCACGGGTCACACCCAGCCTACGTGCAGTATCTTCAAGAAAAACGGGCTCAATCGCCTGGACGCGGTTACGCCAGCTGGTGCGCACGCTGGTCATATTCGGCGTATCGCGGAACATGGCCTCCACCTGGTCGCCCAACTGGCGAAGCACTGCAGGGTCGCTGCCGTAGAAGCGTGCCTCTAGTTTGGCTTTCGGTGCGGGGCCGACTTCCAACGGGGCGATTTTATAATCGATATCGCTATGGTCGCGCTTAAGCACCTGCTCAACATCTGCCATGCGGTCGTGTTGAGTCGCTTTATCGTCGGTTTCGACTATCAACTGCGCATAGCTTGCGTAGCGATCTTCCGGCGAATAGGTGAGGGTAAAGCGCTGCGCCCCACCGCCCACGGTGGTGGTCAGGTGGCGAACCCCGACATCTCCATCACGCTCTCTTCCAACTCGCTAACGCGACGCTGGGTTTCGAGAATATCGGTACCTTCCGGTGTGCGGTAATCGACAAAAAAGATCGGCGTATTCGAGGCCGGAAAAAAGGCATTTTTAACCGAACCAAAGCCGACCACCGCCCCCGCCAACACCGCCACCATCAGCACCAAGGTTAGCCAGCGCCAGCGAATACCGGCGATAATAACGCGGCCTACAAAACGATAGACCACGCCTTTATACGGGTCTTCCTGACCATCCCCGGGGGCAACGTTGCGGAAAAATAGCTTGAAGTAGAACGGTGTTAACGTCAGCGCCGTGATCCAGCTCAGCAGCAGCGAGTAGAGCAGCACGAAAAATAGCGAGCCGATGAACTCACCGGTGGTGTCTGGCGATAAGCCGATGGGCGCAAAGGCGGCAATCGCGATTAGCGTGGCCGCCAGCAAAGGCCAGGCGTTTTGGCGAATCACTTGGTGGGCCGAATCACGAATAGTGTTGCCGCGCTTTAACCCCACCAGCATACCTTCGGTGACCACAATGGCGTTATCCACCAGCATGCCGAGAGCAATGATCAGCGCCCCCAGCGAGATTTTCTCCAGCTGCAGCCCGTGAAAGCGCATCAACATAAAGGTGCCGATAATGGTGATCAGCAGGATAAAACCCATTAATAGCCCCGCTGCGCCAGCCCATAAACAGCATCAGCACCACGATGACGATGGCCACCGCCTGGATCAAGCTGACCAAAAGCCGGATACCGCGTCATCGACCACCTGGGGTTGGTTGTAAACGACGTTTAGCTCCATGCCCAGCGGTGTGCGGTTTTGCAGTTCATCCAACCGCTGCTCTAGCCGTTCGCCCACCTCGACCACATTGACGCCGCTCTCAAAGGAGATGCCCAGCGAGATCGCCGGTCGACCCATATCGCGGTAAAGCTGCTGGGGCTGCTCCGCCAGCTCACGGCTCACATCGGCAATATCGCTCAGCCGTACCAACTCGCCATCGCCCTCGCTGACAATCAGGGCGCGCAGATCTTCAATATTCGCCGCACTGCCCGTGGGCGTGATGCGAAAACGACGGCCATCCTGTTTAAGATGTCCTGAGTCTGCCACGGCATTTTGAGTCTCAAGCAGTTGCTGTAGGCGAGAAAGCGGAATATTGAGCGCACGCAGGCGTTCGCGATCAACTTCGATATAGATGCGCTCTTCATGCTCACCGCTTAATGATACCTTTGCAACGCCCTTCACCAGCGCGAGCTCGCGCTTAAGAAAATCAGCATGGTCAGCCAGATCCGGCATGCTATAGCCCTCGCCGGTCAGGTTGACCATAAAGCCAAACACATCGCCAAAATCGTCGTTAACGCGGGATTGGCTTGCCCCTGGCGGAAGCGCGGCCTGAGCGTCCTGTACTTTACGGCGCAGCGAATCCCACAGTTGCTGCAACTCTTCGTTTTGTACCGTGCTTTCAAGCTCGACGGTAATCTGCGAGAGGCCATCAGAGCTTACCGAGCTAACCCGTTTGATCGATGACATCTCCTGGATCGACTCTTCCAGGGTCGAGGTAACTTCCTGTTCGACCTCTTCAGGCGTCGCACCTGGGTACTGAGTGGTGATCAGCGCATTACGAATGGTAAATTCAGGGAACTCCAGTTGCCCCATGCCTAAAAACGATAGCGCGCCGCCCGCCAGCAGCACCACCGTCATTAAATAGCTGGCCGCGCGGTGGCGTAGGAAGTAGTCGACCATATTATAGCCCCTGCTCTTTTTCCCACGGCGTCACCTGGGTGTCCGCGGTTAAACGGTGGGCGCCAGCGGCCACAATGCGATCCCCCGCGGCCAACTCTCCGCTGACTTCAAGACCGCTTGAGGTTAATCGACCGACCTCTACCGGCACTGCTTCAACGTTTTCCGGCGCAATGAACCGCCATACCTGGGCCTGGTCGGGATCATCACCGGCATAGCTCACCGCCTCCGCGGGCAGGCGCCACAGCGGGGCGCTATTGTCGGTTTGCAGCGAGCTCAAATCCAAGCGCACGTTGGCGCTCATGCCGTCTAAAAGGGTGATATCGTCCGGCTGGGGAAGCGTTAGGGTGACTTCATACGCCAAACTCTGCGCGCTGGCTTGGGTGGTGTAAGAGGCAAGCTGGGCGAGGTAGGGCTTGTCACTATTGCCAAAGCGCACTTCGAACGCCAGCGCATCACCGAAGGGCGTACCATTGCTTCGCGGTATGCGCTGCACGATCTGCTCGGGCAGATGAAACACCACGTCTAGCTGCCCTGGCTGCTGAATCACCGCTACCGTTTCCTGTACCTGAACAATCTGCCGGTTATCTACCGGCACTTGGGCAATCACGCCATCGTAAGGGGCGCGAAGCTTGGTATGCTCGACCTGCTCTTGGGCCTGCTCAAAGGTGGCTCGGGCGGCCCGCCACTCACTTTCCGACTCATCAAACTGGGACTGACTGACCGCCCCGCGCTGCAGGGTATAGCGCATGCGTTCCAGCGTTGCCTCGGCTAGCTCCAATCGCGAGCGGGCGCTGTCCAGTTCGCTTTGCACATTACGATCATCAATCCGCGCAATCACCTCACCCTCGCTTACACGCTGGCCAGGGCTGACATTGAGTTCCAACAGCTCCCCAGCCATCCGAAAAGACAAATTGCTCCGCGTCGAGGCTTCCACCCGCGCCGGAAACTGCCGCAAGGCGGCGGCATTGGCTGACTGCAATGTGATCAACTTGACTGGTCGCGTTGCATCAGTTGACTGCGCCTGGGGTTGCTCACAGCCCGTTAGCACGAGCAGAGCCAGCAGGATGGGCAATGAACGGAGAAGAGTAACGGCCACGGGATGCTCCTTGAGGGTCTATACCGCTTTCCAAAACTGACGTAGAGAAACCAGTGAGGTATATATCTCACTGACATTCACGAATGTCAGTGAGATATATAATAATCATCAACCGGCGACTTTGCTATCCATCACTGCCAAAATACCGCTACTTTTATTAATAGGAGCCGCCATGTCCCGTCGTAAGGCCGACGCTGAACGTACCCGAGAAACCATTCTGGACGCGGCAGAGACCACCTTTCTAGCCCAAGGCGTTTCACGTACCACCTTGGCGCACATCGCCCAGGCAGCAGGCGTGACCCGAGGGGCCATTTATTGGCACTTTGAAGACAAAGCAGCACTTTTTGATGCGCTGCTGGAGCGAGTGCGCGTTCCACTTGACGAAATAGTGGGTGAGGCCGTTCAACGGCTAGGCGATTCGCCGGTAGAGTGCCTTCGCGCTATTGCCCAAGGCCTGCTGGCAACCATTTGCTATAACATCCCGCTGCAGCGGGCGGCGACTATCGTGCTGCACCGCTGTGAGAAGCTCGAAGAGGAACACCCTCGAATCTGCATGATCACGCGCCTTTCTGATCATGTCGAAATGCAGATAGAGCAGTTGTTTGAAGAAGCCCGAATAGCCGGCGCCCTACGCACAGGCATCTCACCGGCTAGCGCCCGCCGCCAGCTTCATGGATTTTTGATTGGGGTCTGCTTTGACTGGCTACAAGACCCTGAGGAGTACTCCCTGTCCGATGACAGCGAGGGTATCGTCGAAACATTAATGCGTGGCTTATTTAACTCTCAAAGCGTATGAGACTGAATCCAATCTTAAAGCGCTGAACACTATAGGCATTTTAAACACTATTTCGAACCAGTTGAGAGCAGGTATTTTCTCCAATTACGCTTACTACATTTAATCCACCTCCACCTCGCGAAGGGCGGTAAAGTGTTCAGCCAATACGGTGCTCATCGGTACATTAAGCGTAATGTCTTTACCCGGAATAGGTTGCTGAAACCAGCGTTCGTAAAGCAGCGGCATTTCCGGACTGGTATAAATATGCTCAAGAGCCTTGTTCACCTCAGCGGCAAAGGCATCGTCGCCCAATCGCATTAGAAAACCGAGTGGCTCTGTCGACGTAATGGCTTCTTCGGAAAGCGCGTACGCGTCAGGGTGCTCGGATTCAGCCATCATTGTGCTCAGTAATATATCATCCATCGCGAAGGCCGCTACGCGCCCATCAGCGACTAAGTCAAACGCTTCCTGCAATGTCTCTACTGGCACGACCGACAAGTTCAGTTGCCGTTCTCGATTGACCTGGTTGATCTGGCTGACATTAACGGTGCCCCTAGCAACGCTCACGCTTCGTCCGGCCAAGTCCTCCAAGGTGGTAAACCCATTCTCTTTCAAGGCCACATAATGCACCGAGACAAAGAAATGGCTCAGTGCAAACTGCGCGCTCTGCCGTCGCTCTGGGGTATTAGTACTGGCATTACACTCAATATCGATATCACCGCTATTGAGCAGTTGTACCCGATTACTAGGCGTACGATACACATACTCTATATCCAGGGAAGGCAGACCTAACTGCACTTGCAGCTGTTTCGCTAAACGTTGGCAAATATCAATAGAGTAACCGACGACATTACCCTGATCATCTAAATATGAGAATGGCGCCGTATCACCATAACCAACCCTTAACACGCCGGTTGCTTCTATGCGTTCAAGCGAATCGATAGGCGTCTCTGCATAGGCTGCCTCTCCACCAGACATCATTACCAGTAAACTACACCACCCAAGCAATAAACTCCGGCGCATAACACACCTCCTCTACTCTATGTACTGCTCAGGATTGGCGAAAATAGCAGCTAGCGCCGGCGCTAGCGGCAAGTTCAATACTCGGTTATCGGGAGGAAGCGGCTGCAAAAACCATTTTTCATAAAGCGTGTGGATAGTGTCACTCTGATAAATGTTGCGTAGCTCTTCATTGACCAGCTCAACAAAAACAGGGTCATCAGGTGGCATCATTAAGCCATAGGGCTCGGCACTGCTCAGAGTTGCTTGAGAAATATGAAAAGCGGCAGGGTCAGCGGCTGATGAAACCAAACCCGCCAACAAAATCTCATCCATCACAAACGCGGAAGCTTGCCCGGAGGCGACCATCTCAAAGGCTTCTTCATGATTACGACTGAGCATCACCGATATATTGAGCCCCTCGGTGCGATTAAGCTCGTTAAGCTGAGCAATATTGATAGTACCCGTGGTTGATACCACGCTGCGGCCCGCCAAATCCTGCAAACTGTCCATATGCTGATCAGCGAGGGATACATAACGCGTTGCGGTTAGAAAATGAGGGTATGAAAAAGCGGCTTGGCGTCGGCGTTCAGGGGTGTTGGTGGTCACCCCACACTCGATATCCACGTCGCCATTACGCACCAATATAAATCGATTGGCAGGCGTGACCGGCACATAAGTTATCTTGAGATCACTTAACCCTAATGTTGCCTCCAAACCTTCAATGACATTTCGGCATAACTCGATCGCATAGCCTGTTGGTTGGTCGTTGACCAGGTAGGAGAAGGGGACTTCGCTGGTACGATGGCCGATAGCAATCTCACCAGCCGACGCAATACGCGACAACGTCGGCGAGGAAGCGATCTCCTCACTAGCAGCGGCACCTTGCCACATCGCACTCATCATTAATAACGCTACCAGCCACTTCATAGGCTTACCTTTATTCGATGATCCTGGAATCCATTGTCATCCCTGCGGCATAGAGCATATAGCGGTCGCGCCCTTTCGCCTTGGCCGCATAGAGCGCCAGATCTGCGTGACGTAGCAGATCATGGCTATTGCGGCCATCCGCGGGCGCGGTAGCAATGCCAACACTCACGCCAATGTTAATTTCCTGGTTATTAAACTGATACGGCTCACGTAGAGTAGATACAATCGCTTCCGCCAGTACTTTTGCCTCGCTGGAGGCGCTATGCATGACGCGTTGAATGATGGCAAACTCATCGCCACCAAGGCGCGCCACCAAATCATTGTGGGTCAGCAGCCCCTGCACCCGCTGACTAACTTCAACGAGCAGAGCATCACCCGCCGCGTGACCCAGGCTATCGTTAACTGCTTTAAAATGGTCAAGATCAAACAGCATGATATTAAATACGTCGCCTTGATGCAGTGAATTCACTGCCGTTTTCAACGCATTATTGAGTTGCACACGATTGGGCAACTTGGTCAGTTCATCATGATGAGCAAGATGCTGGAAGCGTAGAGCTTCGTCTTTAACTTCAAGTAAGTGTTCACGCTCAATGACTTTTTTACGCAGCGCATCTATGGCCTTTGCCATCCGGCCAATTTCATCGTTTCGGTCGGTATAAGGCGTGCTTTCAGCAGTCTGGTTTTTGGCGATGTCGGTGAGTGACCTAATTAATACCGGCACAGGTGTAAATAACTGACGCATTAAAATAGTGACTAACAGGGCTGTAGCGATCAGCACCGCCAGCAACGCCAAAATGCTTTGCTGATCAGATCATCACGCATCTGATACAGCCCTTCTTTCTGGCCTATAGTGGCTACCAGTACCCCTAAAAGCTGACCATCAGGAGTAACAATGGGCAGCGAACTAATGAAGTACTCTTCATTACCAATGTTGGCAAATCCAACATAAAAATCAGCGGCGTCTGATGTTGTATGCCACGTATCGATCTCCAGATTGGCGGGTGAGTCTGATGATGTATTAAGTGCATCAGCCACGACGGTGAAGCCCTCTGACGATTTCGCGAACAGCCATACATTGTTACGTGTTTGTGCACTTGCCAGCGCCAATACATCAATTGGACTAAACCCAGTTTCCAGGACTGACTCTTCATCGCCAATCGGACGCTGGGAAATGATATGCGTGACTTGACCGGTGTCATCTGTCTTAACCGCCACGGACGTATAAATACGCCTAATTGTCGCGCTCACTATCTGGGCATTCACCTGCGCTTCGCGCAACCACTGCTCCCGAGCCCCACGCTCCACTATCAAAAAACCCGACAGCGCCCCCATTAAATACGCAAATAGCACGCCCATTAGCATAAACATCACCACCTTACCCACCAGGGTATGATGCCAAGGAAGTTTAGCCACAGGCAGTGAAGCACTCCTATATTGGGGTTCTGGCATCTACTCCGGTTCCTTCATGGTGATCGCTGCAGCGGGCGTACCTGGGCGCAAGCGCAATAAGCCCCATTTCTTTAACCAACAAACTTTTATGACCACTATATTATTCGACAAACGTACACAAACAATTAGGTTTTATTAACTAAAGTATCATTAAAATGGGCTGGTATGTCTTAAAAAATAACAAACGTAATCATTCTTGTTGCCCTACTCTTTTGGCATATCTCTTGCTTTATAAATAACTGACAGACTCGCTGATTTACATTAGGAGAACTTGATGCATAATTCTGACTATCCCCTCAGTGAAGTCCCTACCAGTGCCCGCAAGGGCCTGCTTTCTACCTCGGCAGTACTGCTTGGGTTTACGTTTTTCACCGCCACCATGTGGGCAGGCGGCACCTTAGGCCAAGCCTTTCCGATTGGCCAACTACTATGGGTCATACTGATTGGCAACCTGCTGCTGGGGCTTATGCGGCAGCACTTGCTTATATCGCCTGTAAAAGCGGGCTCAATTCAGTGCTGATGGGGCGCTTCTGCTTCGGTGAAAAAGGCAGCAAGCTCTCCGATTTTATTCTCGGTTTTACCCAGATCGGCTGGTACGCCTGGGGCACCGCGACGATTGCGCTAGTGTTAGTACGCACCACTGGGATGCCTGAATGGCTGGAAATCCCCTTAATGGTGCTGTTTGGGTTTGGTTTCTGCGTCACCGCCATGATCGGCTACAAGGGCATGGACTGGCTTTCGCGCTTTGCCGTCCCCGCGATGATGCTGTTTATCTTAATCAGCCTCTTCACCGGGCTGGTGGATGTGCGCGGCTTCGCGGGACTGAGCCAGCAAACACCCACGGAAAGCATGAGCGTAGCAGCGGCGATTACCGTCATCATCGGCACCTTTATTAGCGGCGGCACCCAAGCCACTAACTGGAGCCGCTTCGCCAAGACACCGAAAATTGCCGTCATCGCCACCCTGGCGGCTTTTTTTTGTCGGTAACGGCTTAATGGTTCTGACCGGCGCACTCGGCACCATGATTTACCAGCAGGCGGATATCGTGGATGTATTGATCGCCCAGGGCTTTGTCACTATCGCCGTGCTGATGCTGTTTCTGAATATCTGGACGACCCAGGACAACACCATCTACAACTTCGCCGTGGCGGGCTGCAATTTACTGCGCACCGAAAAGCGCCGGCTGGTCACGGTAGGCGGCGCAGCGATTGGCACCGTGCTGGCGGTAGGCGGCATGTATAACCTGTTGATCCCCTTTTGGTACTTCTGGTACTTTTATACCGCCCATGGGCGGGGTGATCATGGCGGACTTCTGGCTCAAGCATAAAGGGCGCTATCCCGCATTGGATAAAGCACGACTACCCGACTTCAACCGGCGAGGGTTAGCTGCCTATGCGCTGGGCGCCGGGGCGGCTTACTTCTCTCCGTTACTGCCTCCGTTGGTGGGTGTGATAGTGGCAGCGGGCAGCTACGCCATGTTACTTCGTTTAAACCACGCTACGCTAAGCGATACGCTTCCCTCTACTGCTAAGCAA
Source organism: Vreelandella olivaria (assembly GCA_004295565.1). Classification (GTDB taxonomy): domain Bacteria; phylum Pseudomonadota; class Gammaproteobacteria; order Pseudomonadales; family Halomonadaceae; genus Vreelandella; species Vreelandella olivaria. The sequence goes on from AP019416.1 coordinate 4,141,633, forward strand.
TAAGCGAGCCCTTTTTATATGAGCATGCAGATTATTAACGCCCGCCTACGCCAGCGCCCAGAGCTTTACCGACTTGAGGTTGAGAACGGCATATTTACGGCGATCACCACCCAGGATGCGCCGCAAACGGCTATTGAAGGGCAGATTGATGCGGGTGCCAAGCTCGTTTGCGCGCCCTTTATTGAACCGCATATCCATTTAGACGCCGCCCTCACCGCGGGTGAGCCAAGCTGGAATCAGAGCGGCACGCTGTTTGAAGGCATTGAGCGCTGGGGCGAGCGCAAGCCCATGCTCACCGAAGCGGATATTCGCGAGCGGGCACTGAAGACCCTGAATTTGTTGATCGGCAATGGCGTGCAGTTTGTGCGCACCCACGCCGATACCAGCGACCCTAGCCTGATTGGCCTTAAAACCCTGTGCGCCTTGCGCGATGAATTAAAAGATAAAATTGATATTCAGGTAGTCGCCTTCCCGCAAGACGGCCTGCTCTCTTACCCCGGCGGAGATCGGCTGATGGAGGAGGCGCTAGAGATCGGCGCCGATGTGGTAGGCGGCATTCCCCACTTCGAGTACACCCGCGAGCTGGGCGTGGCCTCCATGAAGCGGGTAATCGAGCTGGCGATCAAGTATGACCGCCTGGTGGATGTGCACTGTGACGAGATTGATGACCCCAATTCGCGCTTTCTCGAAGTGCTGGCCTGCGAAGCGCTGTTTAATGATTTGGGCAACCGTGTCACCGCCAGCCACACCACGGCGATGCACTCCTACGACAACGCCTACTGCTCCAAGCTGTTTCTGCTGCTCAAACGTTCGGGTATTAACTTTGTCTCCTGCCCCACCGAAAGCATTCATCTGCAGGGGCGCTTTGACACCTATCCAAAACGCCGCGGCGTGACACGGGTAAAAGAGCTCAACGCAGCGGGTATTAATGTCTGCTTTGCTGAGGACTCCATCTTTGACCCCTGGTACTCCCTGGGGAATGGAAAGCTGCTGCGCACATTGGATTTTGGCCTGCATATCTGCCAGATGATGGGCTATCAGGACTTCAGCCAGGCGCTCTCACTGATTACCGACAACAGCGCCCGCACGCTCAATATTGAAGCGCGTTACGGCATCGAGGTCGGCAAACCCGCCAGCTTCAATCTGCTGGAGGGCGAGGATGACTACAGCGTGCTGCGCACTCAAGGCGAAGTGCTGCTTTCCGTACGCCACGGCGAGATCATCATGCAGCGTGAGCCGAGCAAGATCACTACGCCACCGTGGCTTGGCTAAAGCACTTTTGGCAGGTTAGATTAATCATTTAATCGACCAATATGACCGACGAAGGAAACCCACGATGGGCATTGAGACCGTTCGCCAGTTTTTTTGCCGAGCACGCGCCGGATATCAACATCGAAGTGCTAGAAACCAGCACTGCTACTGTTCAGCTCGCCGCTGACGCCCACGGTGTAACGCCTGGTCAAATCGCCAAAACCCTGGCATTCAAAGTCGGTGAAAAGCCGCTACTGATTGTGGCCAGTGGCGATGCGCGTATCGACAACCGTAAGATTCGCGATACCTTCGGCGGCAAGGCCAAAATGCTCGACGCTGAAACGGTGATGGAACTCACCAGCCACCCAGTCGGCGGCGTTTGCCCCTTGGCCTCGCCACCGACCTGCCGGTGTACTGCGATGAATCGCTACACGCTTTTGATGAAGTGCTGCCCGCCGCAGGCTCGCCCACCAGCGCCGTGCGTCTAAGCCCCAAGCGCCTGGCCGAGCTGGTCAATGCCGAATGGGTGGATGTGTAAGTTGCCGGAGAACGCCACTTAAGCACGCACCTATGCGCAGTATTATTTAACGTCCAGCAAATAGCCGTAAAAGCGGTATTACGCTGCCAGCCCAATGATTCATAAAGGTGCTGGGCACGTTCGTTCTCTACTTGCGTCATTAATATCAAACGTGCCACGCCGTGATCATGGGCAAGCTGGGTGGCGGCTTCCATTAACGCCCTGCCCGTGCCCTTATCGCGACACTCTGGCAACACAAAAGATCATTGAGCGTCCAGCGCGCATTTAAGCCCACCGTGGAAACGCCTGGATATAGCTGCACAAACCCCGTGAGCGCTCCTTCACCGTTCTCGCTAACCAGAATGAAGGAATCCCCTAGCCCCATGCGCTGTTCTAAAAAATCACGCGCCGCTTGAAGATCACTCGGCTGCTTATAAAACTGACGATAGCCATCAAGTAATGTACTGAGGGGCTCTAAGTCATTGAGTACCGCCGAACGAATGTTAACCATAACGACTGCTCCATCTGGGTGGTGATTAACCACAGCTTGCCGCTATAGTGGTCTACGATAAAGAACCACTTATCGCTAAATTGAGGGAACCAGTGAAACGACGTGATGCCGCTAGCGACTGGATTGCGGAGGCGCTAGCGCTAAGGCTAACTGCGAATGAAGCCACCACGCTTGTTCAACAGCTCTACTGCTCGCTTAAGGAGTGGATTCAGCACGGTGAGCTGACGGATGGCGATACGCTTCCCTCTTCCCGCTACTTGGCCCGGGCTTTGGGCATTAGCCGTAATACGGTGCTGGCCGCCATGGATCGGCTTCTGGCGGAAGGGTTGCTGATTTCCCGACAGGGAGCAGGGCTCTATGTGGCGAATCTCCCCGCGTTGTTAACCCGAGCGGAGCTTCCACCACCGTTGCCTGTCCGCTACTCAAGCCGGGGTAACAAACTATTAACACTCAGCGGAACCTTGAGCCACGGCCATCGCCCCTTTGCCCCAGGCGTCCCGGCGCTCGATCTGTTTCCCCGCGAGCAGTGGCAGCGCCTGCTACGGCGTCACTATTATCATGCGGAAATGGCATGGATGGATTATCAAACCAGCGGTGGGCTACCTGAACTCAAAGCATCCCTTTGTGACTATCTAAGACTCTCCCGCGCGGTGCGCTGCCAACCAGAACAGATTGTGATTACCCAAGGCGCCCAGCAGGCGTTTGAACTGATTACTCAACTGCTCACTGACCCTGGTGATTCAGTTTGGATGGAAGAGCCCGGTTACGGCGGCGCCCAGGCCTGTTTTCTGGCGTCGGGATTGACGGTAATGCCCATACCCGTCGATAAAGAAGGCTTAAACCCATCACTTGCCCCCCGAGAATGCACCAGCACCTCGGCTAATTTACGTGACACCCTCCCACCAGTATCCCAGTGGCGTGACCATGCCAGTGCCCAGACGGCTGGCGTTACTTGAGCATGCTTATCGCACCAGCAGTTGGATCATTGAAGACGATTATGACAGCGAATTTCGCTACGACACGCCACCGACGCCCTCTCTACAGGGCCTTGCCGAGCAGGCATCGGTTATTTATGTAGGTACCTTTAGTAAAGTGCTCTATCCCGGCTTACGCTTAGGCTATTTGGTGCTGCCTGATACACTTGCCCACGACGTCAGACGTGCCCATGCCCGACTGCACCGTGAGGGTAACTATCCCGTGCAATCGGCACTTGCTGAATTTATTGCCAGCGGTCACTTTACTCGTCACATCGCCCGTATGCGGGCCGCTTATCGTCAGCGCCAAGCCTGTTTGCGCACGGCATTAGCGCCTGCAGTGGCCGCTGGGCTTCGGCTTTCTGACGGCCATGCGGGTATGCATCTATTAGCTGAACTCGATACTATTGAGGCAGAGGGGATGCTCGTTAAGCGTGCCAGTGAAGCGGGCATTACGCTCTCCACTTTCCCGCTATTACCTTTCCGAGAACAAGCGCCCTGGATTAGTGCTCGGCTATGCAGGCTCGACGGAAAGCGAGCTTTTAGCGGCAGGCGCGTGGCTTAGCGATACATGGTTAAGCTTAAGCCACCCACATCTTGGACTAAACAATTAGGAGCGCCCAATGCCCGATTTTATCGCCCCCGATGGACACCCTCGCTGCCAATGGTGTGGCGGCGCGCCGGAGTTTCTGCCCTACCACGATAACGAGTGGGGCTTCCCGGTAGACAATGATCAGCGGCTATTTGAGAAGCTTTGCTTAGAGAGTTTTCAGTCGGGCTTGAGCTGGCGCACTATTCTCAATAAACGCGAGAACTTCCGCACTGCATTTCACCAGTTCGATTTTCATCAGGTTGCCCACTTTAGCGAAGATGATGTGCAACGCTTGCTGCACGACGCGGGTATTATTCGCCACCGGGGTAAAATTGAAGCCGTCATTAATAATGCCCAGCGGGCACAAGAAATGGTGGAACAGGCAGGTTCTCTGGCTGCCTTCTTCTGGCGTTACGAGCCAAACGCCGATTCACTCCCCGCGCCGCAAACCCAGACCACCTCGCCTGAATCCATCGCACTGGCCAAAGAGCTGAAAAAGCGCGGCTGGAAATTCGTTGGCCCAACCACCGCTTTTGCTTTTATGCAGGCGATGGGGCTGCTCAATGATCACTCGCCAAGCTGCATCACCCGCGAACGGGTCGAACAGGCAAGGCAGCAGTTTCAGCGACCGGCGTAACAAAAAAGGTGGAAGACACTATACTTTTAGCATGGCGGGCAAAGGTAGCGTCATGGACAGAGGGCCTACCCGCGTATTCTCCAGGTATCTTCTTGTAGTAGGGTATGGTGCTTTCAGCACTTATCTATAAACCAAATAGCACGGGGACACCACGTTCCCATTGGGGTTAATGTGGCTCAACCGCTCTCTTCGCAGGCAGAATCCCGCGCATCAATATGCAAGGCATGGAGCGTTCACGTATTTACTGCCAGCGGAGTGCTGCTCGGCACGATGGCGCTACTCGCACTGGTCGATGACAATCCCGTTGCTTGCCTGCTCTGGCTAGGTGCCGCCATGATGATAGATGGTATCGATGGCACGCTAGCACGCAAGTATGAAGTGAAAGCCATACTGCCCCATTTCGATGGCTCAACGCTTGATATGGTCATTGATTACCTGACCTGGGCCTTTATTCCTGCCCTGTTCATCTACTACTTCATTGAACTGCCGCCCTATTTAGGGCTGCTATCCGTGTTTATCATTCTGCTGTCATCGATGTTCTGTTTCTGCAATGTCGATATGAAAAGCCAGGATAATTACTTTGTTGGCTTTCCCGCCGCCTGGAACATCGCCGCGGCCTATTTCTATATTCTCGACTTCCCGCCTTTCATCACCTTTGCCGCTATCGTCTTTCTGGCCATCCTTACCGTCACTAAGATGAAGTTTCTCCACCCCTTTCGTGTGCGCCAGTTCATGCCGTTCAATATTGCCATCACACTGGTGTGGTGTGCATGTACAACGTCGTTGGTACTCTCAAGCCCCGAGCACGCCACCTGGGCTTTATGGGGATGGGGCATTGCGTCTGTTTACTTTGCCGGTATGTGCCTATGGCGTACGGCGCAAGAGTGCTTTTATTGAACTTGCTGCCTAACTGCACAAGGAGCATGGAAGATGTCACTGACCCCGCGGCAACAGGAGAAGTTCAGAGCGCTGGCGGCAGAGATCGAAGGAATCGATATCGAGGTCTACAAACGCTTTGAGCGCGATCCTCTGGAGCCGATCATCGGTCTTGGCAAGCCGAACCTGCGCATTGGCTTTTTTCGGGCGCGACCCAGGGCGCGATGAGGTACGCCATGGCGAGCCCTTTATCGGCGCTGGCGGGCAACTGGTTCGAAAGGCGCTCTACGCACACCTGTATGACGAGGAGATGCCGGACTTCGAGGCCTCTCGTGCCGTAGGAGAACACTTTTTCTGGATCAACACCGTCCCCTACAAGCCCGTCGGCAATAAGGCGTGGTCAATGAAGGTCAAGCGCCACTTTCACGGCCTGATGAACGAGGTTCTGATCTCGCGCTGGAGGGGCGGACACTGATCACGCTGGGACGCGAGGCTTTCCTGTGGTTTGGCATTGGTCGTTCAAAGGAGGAGCGTGCGCGCCTGGAGAGCTTCTGGAAGAGTGAGAATCGCTTTGAGAGCAGTATCGAAGTGACGCTGGAGGATGATCGGGGTGAAGAACAGGCCTTTACACTCTACCCACTGCCTCACCCCTCTCCCCTCAATCAGACTTGGTATACCCGATTCCCAGGCCTCTTGAAGCAGCGTCTGGAGCAGCTGGATGTGCGTCCCGGCAATCTCACACTGTAAAGACGCGCCCATCTCTTTAAGGTGACCGCCGAGGTTGGAAGCTAATCATGCAAGTGTGAAGTTCAGAAGCACCTTCTGGCCGCTTGGGCAAAGTGCCCTCTCGACCGCTTGCCGCCAATCTTGGCCTGAAAACACTTGATAATCAGGCATCGCTGACTGGCCTAAAAGTCTCCAAATAACCGAGAATTTGTGCTGCCACGTTCGTGCAGACATGCTGGCCAAACTATCGCGTAGGTGAAACCTTCTGTAGTGAGCGCCAGGCTTGGAATCCAACTGAATAGCCTGCCCCGTCAATAACCCGTAGGCGATAAACACCGCTCCCGGCGCCATAAGTTGCAATATATTTGCCGCAACTGGCCCCCTAAAGTATCGAACACTACGTCAGACTTACGGGCCACACGCGAGACCAGGGATATATCCTGAATCGATACCGGTTTGATCCCGAGCTTTTCCAGGCGGGCAACTCTACTCGGAGCGGTATATGCCAACGACTTCCTTGGCGCCGTGCTGATAGGCCCATACCCCAAGGTATTCAGCGCAGTTCGAACCGGCTCCAGTCAGAAGCACACGCCTCCCTCTACTGGCCACGTCTCAAGCATGGTCAGGGCAGCCAAGGGGTTAATGTAGGCGCGCGGCAACGTGGTCAGAAATGGTATCGGGCACGGGCACTGCGAGAGCTGGGTCACAATCTAAAATAGTCTGCCAAGTGCCATCGCCTCGCAATGGCAGCACTCGCTTCCCGACCAAGTAGGAGTACTCTCGCGGAGCATCCATAACACGACCAACCCCTTCGTAACCGGCGACAGCGGGCAGCTTGATACGATGCGAATAGGCACCGGCGATGGGGATCAAATCAGAGGGATTAACCGGGGCACACAACATCCGAACCCTGAGCTTGCCTTCACTGAGGCCTGGAACGTCTGATGCTTCCATTTTCAATGTGTCCAGCGGTGCTCCAAACGCGCGGTAGGTGAGAGCATAACGGCGCATGGGTACCTCGAACATGGGGGTGGAGTAGGAAACCGCTGACGTCGATGTTGCAGATCACAAAAACGGACTACAGTGTTACATGTAACATCATAGCAAAGAGCCTTCACCATGACTGCCTCAAACATCAACGACCGTGTCCAGAAGCACCGAGCAACGCTTAGAGCGTCAGGGCTGCGCCCTATTCAAATTTGGGTGCCGGATACTCGTCGCCCCGGCTTTAGCGATGAGATTAAGCGACAGTGCGAAATAGTGGCAGCGGCGGACAATGCCGATCACGATTTACAGGAGCTGATGGATACTGCCTTGTTAGATGTGGATGACGAGTGGGAATCATAGGGTGGGAAGTATAAGACGCGGCGATTTGGTGACGGTTGCTCCTCCAGGGGAGTTTGGCAAACCACGCCCAGCACTGACCATACAATCCGATCAATTCATTTCCACCGCGACGGTCACGGTGCTGTTGCTTTCAAGCACCCTGATTGATGCGCCACTGATCCGCATTGAGGTGGCGCCTACATTGGAAAATGGCTTACGCAAGCGTTCCCAAATCATGGTGGATAAACCCATGACGGTGAAACGTGACAAGCTAGGCGAGCCTTTCGGTCACCTCGACGACAGCACCATGGTGACGATTAACCGCTCGCTGGCCCTGTTCCTCGGCTTTGCTTAGAACATCAATCCCCATTACACATACTCCCCAACTCATAAAGGCAGCGCGTATCCCAATTTGACTGCGTCCATGGAAACCAGGGTCGTGAATGAGCGTACGTTGGGATGCTCCATCAGCGCCTCACGGGTGAAATCTTCATACTCCTGCAGCGTACGGGTCACCACCACCAGAACGAAGTCCAAATTCCCTGTCACGTAATAGCACTGCTGCACATTGGGTGCTCCCGCATCCGCTGCTTAAACTCATCGACATGCTGGTTACGCTCATATTCGAGATCGACACCGACGATGCAAGTAGTCGGCAAGCCGAGTGCTTTGGCATCTAGCCGTGCCTCCTCCTGGACAATAACGCCCCGCGCCCTTAATCGCTTGAGCCGCCGCTGAACTGCCGCCGCCGACAAGCCAACCGCTTGCCCAATACTCTCCCCCGTCAAACGCGTATCGTGCTGGTAAATAGCCAAAATCCGCCGATCAAAATCATCCAATTGATCCGCAGGCCGCTCGCCCGCAGTTTGGTCACTCATTATGCAGTCTCCCCGCAATGGCCCACCAGGATATGCGGCCAGTAATAAAGTCTTGCCCGTTAAGCTAACGCAACTCAAGCAAAGAACTTAACCATACAGGCAGAGACAACTCCATGAGCCAAATACGCACGATCCTGACCGAGGGCGATCCACGCTTAAGAGCCATCTCCCAACCAATAGAAGAAATTACGTCCGATATAGCGAAGGTGATATCCGAACTGCATGCCACGCTTGCCGAATTTCGGACACGTACCGGATTTGGCCGCGCCATCTCTGCCCCTCAGATAGGCGAACCCTTGCGCATCGTGGCGGTTCAATTGGGTGGCCGCCCGTTTACATTGATCAATCCAGTCATTGTCTGGCGAAGCGAAGAGACGCAGCCGGTATGGGATGACTGTATGAGCGTGCCCGACCATATTGCCAATGTTAAGCGCCACGCCAGCATCAGCCTGACGTACCAAAACGAAAGCGGCAAAACCTGCCACTGGAACCACCTATCTGCCTCACTGGCAGAACTGATCCAGCACGAGGTTGATCATCTTGATGGCGTGCTAATGGTGGATCGGGTAGAGCGTCCGGAGGATTTGCAGCCTATTGCTCACCACGCCGAACTGATTGCGCCCCAACGCAGCGAGCACCGCATCAAGCTGGAGCATATAGCCTCTGCCTCCCATCGTATCAGTCCCGCTTTCTTAGCAACCCCACAGTATCGTTCGCCCTCACTCGATACCGCGTTAGGCGTCGCCATGACAGTGAAGGTCGAAACGCTCAACCCCCTACGCAACTTCAAAGGGCGCGGTGCCGACCATTTTGTCTCCCACCATATCCAGCAGGAGAAACCTGCCCCGTTGGTTTGCGCCAGCGCCGGAAACTGGGGGCTAGCGCTGTCGCATGCCTGCAAGCAGCACGGGCTGCCCCTCAGCGTCTTTGTCGCTGAAAATGCTAACCCACTCAAAATCGCCGGCATCCGCGCACTGGGCGCGATGGTCATCAGCGCAGGAGAGGACTTCGATCAGGCCAAACAGGCGGCGGCTCACTTTGCTCAACAGCACGGCGGCTTGTTTGTAGAGGATGGCCGACAAGCCGCGATTACCGAGGGCGCAGGCACTATCGCGGTTGAAATGCTCGCTAACGGTGACACATTCGACACGCTGCTGGTGCCCCTTGGTAATGGCGCGCTTATAAACGGCGTAGGCCGCTGGTTCAAAGCTTCTTCCCCGCCACCCGCATGATCGGCATCTGTCCTCAAGGGGCGGATGCCACCTGGCAAAGCTGGAGGCGCGGTACGCTAGTCACTAATGATCGGGTGGATACCATGGCAGATGGTGGCGGTTCGCGCCCCATTATCGAGGCACTGGAGGATATGCGCGATCTAGTCGATGATATTTGGCTGGTGGACGAAGCCAGTATTGAAGATGGCATGCGCCTGGGCCTGGAACATCTGGGGCTGCTACTGGAACCCGCAGGGGCACTCGGTTTAGCAGCCGCCTATGCTAGGCGTGATCAGTGGACTCAGGATGCTTCCATCGCGACTATTCTGACAGGCGCTAATCCTTCTCCAACACTTACCGACTCGTTACTGGCAGCTTTCACGGCTAATTGAAAGGAAGACCACTTACCCTAAACCTACCTCGTGCGCCTGCGCCTCTTCCATCATCTCAGTTGCAAGATCCCCCACCGTGCGCACGGCGTTTTCGATCGCAGGCGTTAGCGTAAACGCGTAGTTCAGGCGCAGGCAGTCCACCGCCGCAGGTAGCTCCACCCAGAGCAGGCAGCGGCTTGGGGATAGCTGCTCCCTGCGCCTGCGGGAACGGTGTGTCTTTGATCGTGTCCCCTGGATGCTCGGCGGTACATCCTCGCGCCTGCGGGGAACGGTGGAGAGTCACATGGAACGAACACTAGAAAATCGGTTCATCCCCGCGCCTGCGGGGAACGGGAACCTGGCAGTTACGCTCTCACACGATGAATCGGTTCATCCCCGCGCCTGCGGGGAACGGCTAGGGTTGCAGCCTACAGGTGAAATAATCTCGGTTCATCCCCGCGCCTGCGGGGAACGGGCGATGTGTTTATCGCGCTGCTGTTCTGCATCGGTTCATCCCCGCGCCTGCGGGGAACGGGCGATGTGTTTATCGCGCTGCTGTTCTGCAATCGGTTCATCCCCGCGCCTGCGGGGAACGGTCAGTCGGTTCGGCTTTCGCCGGGGCTGCCTGCGGTTCATCCCCGCGCCTGCGGGGAACGGGCTGCACTCCAGTCGTCATACTATGAGACATTCGGTTCATCCCCGCGCCTGCGGGGAACGGGCCTTCACGCTCGGCATAAGCAATCAACGTTGTGGTTCATCCCCGCGCCTGCGGGGAACGGATTTACCATTCATTGGTGCCGTCGTCTGTAACCGGTTCATCCCCGCGCCTGCGGGGAACGGATTATCCAACAAAGTGATCCAGTGTATACTGACGGTTCATCCCCGCGCCTGCGGGGAACGGGCTAGCTGGTAGATGCAGATGTAGGGCGTGGCCGGTTCATCCCCGCGCCTGCGGGGAACGGGGTCTGCCCACCACAGACGTTCCCCCACTGGCGGTTCATCCCCGCGCCTGCGGGGAACGGAAGAGCGCACCGTTCGTGCATTGACAGACCAGCGGTTCATCCCCGCGCCTGCGGGGAACGGTGCCGCGTCTACTGCGGCTAAATCGTTTTCTACGGTTCATCCCCGCGCCTGCGGGGAACGGGACTCATTGCCACTTGGCGCACGTTATTTACGCGGTTCATCCCGCGCCTGCGGGGAACGGGGTCTTCGTAAGCTGGTGGAGTGCTGTCGCGGTTCATCCCCGCGCCTGCGGGGAACGGGGCTCAATCGATTCTGTGCGGAGTACAACAGTCGGTTCATCCCCGCGCCTGCGGGGAACGGCTGGAGCGCCGATTCCGCACGCTCGACCACATCGGTTCATCCCCGCGCCTGCGGGGAACGGTTGGCTTGGCGCTTGGCTTCGCTCATGGTGGCGGTTCATCCCCGCGCCTGCGGGGAACGGCCATCAGCAGTGAAACGATAGCCGTGAACGATCGGTTCATCCCCGCGCCTGCGGGGAACGGTTTTACCGCCCATCATCATTAACTCAATCATCCGGTTCATCCCCGCGCCTGCGGGGAACGGGGCGAATAATATCCATTAAACCAACTCCTCTTCGGTTCATCCCCGCGCCTGCGGGGAACGGTCGCTACGTGCGCATCAGCCTGCGCATTCACTCCGGTTCATCCCCGCGCCTGCGGGGAACGGTAGCTGGGTGCAGGCCGGAGCCTGGACAGAGCGGTTCATCCCCGCGCCTGCGGGGAACGGACTGGCTATAAAGGGCGCGGCGTTTTTGGTTCCGGTTCATCCCCGCGCCTGCGGGGAACGGATGTTTGAACTGAACAGCTATGACGCAGACAGCGGTTCATCCCCGCGCCTGCGGGGAACGGAATAAGATCCTCTACCTCAATGCCGCTGAACACGGTTCATCCCCGCGCCTGCGGGGAACGGGCCTTGGGCCGGAATACAAAATAGCTCTTCGTCGGTTCATCCCCGCGCCTGCGGGGAACGGGTTGCAGCGTGCAAGCGATACGATTGATCAAGACGGTTCATCCCCGCGCCTGCGGGGAACGGCTTTTATTAGGTCGCGGGCTGCAGCAAAATGAGCGGTTCATCCCCGCGCCTGCGGGGAACGGCCACCACATTATTGAGCACGGTATTTCTCCACCGGTTCATCCCCGCGCCTGCGGGGAACGGAGGCTTACAACAAGTAATAAAATTGAGAGTTTCGGTTCATCCCCGCGCCTGCGGGGAACGGGGTTTCCACCGACACCCCGAAACTTGGCCACCGGTTCATCCCCGCGCCTGCGGGGAACGGGATCGGATCAAGCCAATCAGGCGGAAGTGGTATGGTTCATCCCCGCGCCTGCGGGGAACGGGAGAGCATCCGGTATCGCAAAGAACAGCAATACGGTTCATCCCCGCGCCTGCGGGGAACGGTTCACCAACAAACGTGATATTTGTAATTGTCACGGTTCATCCCCGCGCCTGCGGGGAACGGCTTGAAGCGATGACTCTAACGATTGCCCCATCTGGTTCATCCCCGCGCCTGCGGGGAACGGCAGGCGGAATCACTATCGCCAAACCGCATTGACGGTTCATCCCCGCGCCTGCGGGGAACGGCGTCCTTTAGCAGTTTTAAGAAATTTTGGTAGCGGTTCATCCCCGCGCCTGCGGGGAACGGCTCTTTGTCCGCGTGAAAATCGAGAACATCGGCGGTTCATCCCCGCGCCTGCGGGGAACGGAGTGCCAAACGGGGTGAACACGGCGGCCACGGCGGTTCATCCCGCGCCTGCGGGGAACGGTTCATGGTTCCATCGATTTCGGCTAAGTATTTCGGTTCATCCCCGCGCCTGCGGGGAACGGGTCTTTCTTAAAGCGTTCGATTTCCGCCCAACCGGTTCATCCCCGCGCCTGCGGGGAACGGCGTCGCCGTCCACTGCCAGCCAGCGCAAATCGCGGTTCATCCCCGCGCCTGCGGGGAACGGGGGGTGGTTCAGCGCTAGCTTATGCACGCGCCGGTTCATCCCCGCGCCTGCGGGGAACGGTCGCCGCGATCCTTGAGCCGCTGGCCTGAACGCGGTTCATCCCCGCGCCTGCGGGGAACGGCTGTTCAAAACCTCGCCCATAGATGCCCACTCGGTTCATCCCCGCGCCTGCGGGGAACGGGGTATCCGCGTCTAACCACGCCTCGATAAACTCGGTTCATCCCCGCGCCTGCGGGGAACGGGCCGTTAGGCAATAAATCGTTATAGTTAATATCGGTTCATCCCCGCGCCTGCGGGGAACGGATGGGTGGCGACGATGATCTCGAAGCGTTGGCCGGTTCATCCCCGCGCCTGCGGGGAACGGCCCGTCGCGCGCGATGCCCACGCCTGCCCTGACGGTTCATCCCCGCGCCTGCGGGGAACGGGTTGACCAGGCGGTCGAAACGCTGACCTTTGGCGGTTCATCCCCGCGCCTGCGGGGAACGGTCGACCGTGAGTTTTGCCGCCTGCCGGTTTAGCGGTTCATCCCCGCGCCTGCGGGGAACGGATGCACTTGCGTGACGTTGCTACCGCCCCAACCGGTTCATCCCCGCGCCTGCGGGGAACGGATCGGATCAGCTGACGATGAAGTATTCGGTGACGGTTCATCCCGCGCCTGCGGGGAACGGCAACTGGTTTGAAGAATGGGTAGGCAAAGTGGTGGTTCATCCCCGCGCCTGCGGGGAACGGCTCTACTGAACCAGTTTGAAGCGACACGCGGCCGGTTCATCCCCGCGCCTGCGGGGAACGGGCGCTTCATCGCTAGTTCGTAGCGCCTCAGCGTGGTTCATCCCGCGCCTGCGGGGAACGGTATTTCGTCGCTTTCTGGGTCGATCTGACGGCCGGTTCATCCCCGCGCCTGCGGGGAACGGGTAGGTAATGGGCACACAGAGGCGGATATCGTTCGGTTCATCCCCGCGCCTGCGGGGAACGGAAAACTTGTGCAATGGCCTGTGCCAATGCGTTCGGTTCATCCCCGCGCCTGCGGGGAACTACCCATTTTCTCCCGAGGTCGTGCCCGCGCCACCGGTTCATCCCCGCGCCTGCGGGGAACGGGGCGAATAATATCCATTAAACCAACTCCTCTTCGGTTCATCCCCGCGCCTGCGGGGAACGGGATTCGTCGATAAGTACGGGTTGTTGAGAACACGGTTCATCCCCGCGCCTGCGGGGAACGGGTGTGCGCCGCCGTTGGCAAACCCTGGGATATCGGTTCATCCCCGCGCCTGCGGGGAACGGCATAAGAAAAGCCCCATAAGGATATTATGAGGCGGTTCATCCCCGCGCCTGCGGGGAACGGATCGAGAGCCGTATTTTGGTTCTGTGTTGAGGCGGTTCATCCCCGCGCCTGCGGGGAACGGTAGGGCCGAGTTATAACCGCTTAGCAAGTGATCGGTTCATCCCCGCGCCTGCGGGGAACGGCGACAACCACGCGGATTCAGCCGATAGGGACACGGTTCATCCCCGCGCCTGCGGGGAACCACCGAAATGGGCGAGCGTTTTGGCCAGCGCAGCGGTTCATCCCCGCGCCTGCGGGGAACGGCGGTTTCCAGCGAATACCCGTTCCGCCGCTACTGGTTCATCCCCGCGCCTGCGGGGAACGGTCGAGCGCATCCCGCGCCAGCTCCAGGTATGACGGTTCATCCCCGCGCCTGCGGGGAACGGGCAGCCGATCCGCCACCGGGCTGTTCGCCCATCGGTTCATCCCCGCGCCTGCGGGGAACGGCATCACGCACCCCCTTCAGCTTTCTGGGTCAGAGGTTCATCCCCGCGCCTGCGGGGAACGGTATGCTGCGAATAAAGCGGCTTTACAAAATGCCGGTTCATCCCCGCGCCTGCGGGGAACGGAATCAAGGAAGCAAACGAATGGTGATTATTGGCGGTTCATCCCCGCGCCTGCGGGGAACGGCCGCTGGGTGGCGGGGCTGGGTGGGGTTAGGGCGGTTCATCCCCGCGCCTGCGGGGAACGGGCGTCCCAACAATTCAGTAATGTCGGTGAGTTCGGTTCATCCCCGCGCCTGCGGGGAACGGACGACTGGCCTTTCGCCCGAAGAACCGTTTGACGGTTCATCCCCGCGCCTGCGGGGAACGGCGGTCGAGCAAAGTCGCTGTTGAAAAGGCATTCGGTTCATCCCCGCGCCTGCGGGGAACGGTTCTGCCAATGGTGGCAATGGCGGTGCTCCTTCGGTTCATCCCCGCGCCTGCGGGGAACGGCTTGCCGGTTTCATCCATAGCGAACACGTAGCCGGTTCATCCCCGCGCCTGCGGGGAACGGGGCAAAGCAGTTTGGCATTCCCGCCCATAACACGGTTCATCCCCGCGCCTGCGGGGAACGGTACAGGCCGCGCTTGATAAGCAGGCCGAAACACGGTTCATCCCCGCGCCTGCGGGGAACGGCTGATTGCCAAGAGCCAAGAGGCTGACACCTGCGGTTCATCCCCGCGCCTGCGGGGAACGGTAACAGTGAACAGTTAATTTTTAGAGGAATTACGGTTCATCCCCGCGCCTGCGGGGAACGGGGCAGCTCGCCGCGCTGGCCAGCCGTCTCCGTCGGTTCATCCCCGCGCCTGCGGGGAACGGGCATCGCTCGACGCCTGGGCGCGCTTCCCAGACGGTTCATCCCCGCGCCTGCGGGGAACGGATGATCAGATCCAAGGCGCGGGCTTCGGTAGGCGGTTCATCCCCGCGCCTGCGGGGAACGGACTAATTGTAGCCACTTGTTTTCAAAAAGAAAAATCGTCAGCGGAAAAGCCACCGACAATATTGGTTATTTTTTGACCAGCGCTACATTGTTAAAGATCTTGAAAACAGTCACTTATCCATTGGCGGTAGAAAGCGCACCAGACGCAGTCCGTCATGGTCGATGGGGACGCGGCGGTTGTCGCCGAAGGTCTGGAATTAAAGCCGGATTCGTGGTTGCTGGCCCAGACCATGGCGACGTTGCCGCCCTCCTCGGCCAGAACCTCGATCTGCTCCCATATCATTTCGCGGATGCGCTTGCTGACATCGCCGACATAAACACCGGCGCGAACCTCCAGTAGCCAGACGGCCAGCCGCCCACGCAGGCGGGGTGGCACGGCTTCGGTGACGACGACGAGCATGGCCATATCATTGACTCCTGTGGCCGCTATCGCCCACCGACGGCGGCTCGGGGATGGCGGGAGGCACGGCGTCGGCTGGCGGTGGTGGCGGTTCGATCTCGCCCGCCGCAAGCACCTCTTCGATCATGGGGATGATGCGTTGCAGTAGCCGGGTCTGCTTGAAGGCGTCACGGCAGGCAATACGCACCTCGCGCTCGGGCATCGGCGGATGCTTGGCAGCGATGCGAAACGCTGCCGGAACGACGGTCTCGAATTTGACGATATCGGCAATGTCGTAGACGAAGCTCAGCGGCTTGCCGGTATGCAGAAAGCCGATGGCTGGGGCGTAGCCTGCGGCGAGAATGGCCGCCTCGGTAATGCCGTAAAGGCAAGCCGTGGCCGCCGAGAGGCACTGATTGGCGACGTCCGCAGATTCCCACTGTTTCGGGTCATAGCGCCGCCCCTGCCATTTCAGGCCATACTGCTTGGCGAGTGTCTGGTAGGTCTTGCGCACCCGAGCACCTTCGATGCCCCGCAGTTGCTCGACACTGCGCCGAGGGAGGCGCCTCGCCAAAGCGCAACTCGAACATCTTGCGCACGACCTTGAGCCGCAGGCTCTCATCCAGCGCCAGCTGTGCCTGATAGAGCAGCTTGTCTGAACGCGCCCCGCCAGGCTGCCCGGCGCTATAGAGCCGCACCCCGGCATCGCCCACCCAGATCAGCAGGGTGCCGACCACCGAGGCGAGCTTGACCGCCGCGTGGGAGACCCGGGTGCCGGGTTCGAGCAGCAAACACGCCACCGAACCCACCGGGATATGCATACGCTCGCCGTTGACGTCGTCGATGACGACAAAGGCCCCGTCGCGCACGTCGATCTGACCCATGCCAACAAAAAATCATCGACATGCGATCCTTGATGGGAATGGGTTTGAGGGGAATGAAGCTCATGGGTCACTCCGGTACGCGGCGCAGTAACAACAGCCCACAGCCAAACGCCTTGGCACGGCCAATGCCGTGTCGTAGCGCCTCATTGAGCGCCGCCGGGTCGGCCACCTCCAGCAGACCTTCGTAATCCACGCTGGAGTAGCGGATGGGCTGCGCCCCTCCTTATTGCTCAGCGCGTACTGACGGTAAGCACCTACCTCCGGTGCGACGGGCAACGTGAAGCCAAAGGCGTCCGCCCGATCAGTCAGCCACTGGCGTGCGGCGGCATCCATCGCATCGGTACATGCCTGGCTCGTCCGCTCTCCTTTCGGGAAGGGGTAACGCGCATCCATCAGCACGTCGGCTCGCTTAGAACGGCGGCCCTGGCCCGTCGGTTTGGCAATGGTGGGATTAGCACGCAGGCGAAAGGCCAGCCGTTCGCCTTTGGCAAGCAGAGGGGCAAACGGCTTGCACTGTACCTCGAAGCCCTCTACCGGCTCTGGAGCACACGCCGAACCGACATAGAATCGGGGTAGTCCGGCGCCCTTGCCGTTGGCGTCTTCTTCCATCTCCTGGCGAAAGATAAACGGCCGCTCGCCTTCAGGTACGCCGGGAAACAGCCGCCAGAGCAACTGATGGGCGGTATAGGCGCCGCCCTCCAGCACATCGAACAGCTCGGCGCGGGTGAGGCGGTTGAGATCCAGCCTGACACTTGAAAGATACATTAGCGCTCTCCTTTCAGCGTTTCAGTGCGCCGGTTTTCCAGGCGGGGGCCGAACTGCCAGCGGCGCCGATGGAGTGGTTCATCCCATACTTCGCTGGACTCACTGGTCGCAACGCCATCGAGCGCATCGGCCGCCCCTTCCCAGGCGTAAAGCACCTCGTCGGGTAGGCGTAGCAGGCGCTTATCCTTCTCCTCATTCCCCACCAGCGCCAGCCAGGTGCGTTCCGGATCCAGCGCGCTTTCAAAACAGTGATCCAGTGCCTGGCGCCAGTGGCTGGCTTCGACCACGGTCGGCACCAGTGGCGCGGCTAGGGGGCATGCCTTGCGGCCGAGGTAGAGCGGAAAACGGGGCTTTTCCAGCGCCGCTTTCAGTTCTTCCAGAGGTCCAGGCAGCGTTTGGAGCCAGCCGTACCGCTACACTCCACAGACCGTCGCAGCGATAATCTCTCGACGAGAGAATGGTGTTGAGCGCCTCCTTGGGCACCGCAAGCTCCTCGCGGCGGGTACGGTGGCTCACTTTCGATTGCGACGACGGTACCTGGACGGTGTGATAATCGCGCATCAAAAGCCCCGGCGAGCGCTGTTTGATCGCTACCTGCAAGCCCTTGCGCAGTTGATGCTGGCCATCATCGTCATCGCGGCGGATGCCGAGAGCAGCGCCGATAAACCCGAGAATGGCGCTGCGGCTCGGTAGGTAGCCGTTGGCCGCGTTTCGCCAACGGCGGCCTCGCCCCAGCTTGCCATGGGCGCATAGAGGCGAAAAACCAGATGGTGTGGCATATCGCCTCCGCTTAATTATCGCTTTTGAGAAAGGCCAGCAGCGCTTGCAAGTTGCCGCGCTGAATGTCCCCCTTCAGGAAAGGCGTATCGTACTCCGGCGTGGCCGAGAGGATAAAGCGCCGATCCGCCCCTGCGCCGTAAGCATCATCGAAGGCCTGGGCCTGCCTTTCCAGTTTGTCGATGGCGCTGACCGCCTGGGCTTCGCCGTTGACCGGCTGCAGGAAAGACGCGGCCAATGAACGCGGCTGCTGGTCGCCTTTTTCTGCCAGCACATAGCTTGCCTGGGCGCGGGAACCGTAACTGTTCTGCTTGCCCTTGGGCGAGATCTTGACGGCGGACTCCACCAGCGCGTCGATGGCGCGGTCGGCCAGTTCGGTGTTGCCCTGCAGGTTCTCGACCAGCAGATCCCGGTCAATGCAGATGTAGAGGTAGAACAGCCCGGCGGCAAAGCCAGCCTCGCCGATATGCGCTGCGCCACGATCATCATCGCCGGTGTTGAGGTCATCGACAGCGGTAAAGTAGTCGTCCTCAACCTCGGCGGCGTGCACAGTAATAGCGTGGGCCACCTGGCAGGCGGCTTCAACATTATAGCTCGGCGCGGCCGCCAGCATGCGTCCAAACAGCGCCACATCGACGGCAGTGGGCCGCCGAGCGAGCAGCCCCTTGAGTTCGACATCGGTCGGCTCGCGGTTCTCGGCGCCTAGCATATCGGCGAGCTCTTCAAGCGCGGCAATTTCTTCCGGCCCGACGTGAACCAGCTGCTCGATTTCGTACTCGTGCTTTTCGCCCTTTTCGACCTTGCGCAGTTTGCCGAAGACACCGGCGATCTTCTCAGCGCTGCTACTCGCCACCTTCTCGTTGGCGCCCGCGTTGGTCATCCGCTTGTAAACCTCTCCTCCCAGACGCTTGGTGCGCGTGCCCTTGTGGCCATCGACCGCCGCTTCGAACAGATCGGAGGTACGCCAGTTGCGCTTGAGGCTTTGCGAGGAGACGCGTAGCCGCCGGGCGCCGCCCATAAAGGCCGTCTTGGGGCGGCCCAGATCGTCGCGGTTGAGGTTGGAAGGCGGGTAGGAGGTCAGCAGATGAAGCTGGATAAAATGACTCATGATGTGTCCCCTGAATAAAAATGTGACGAATGCCGAAAAGTGGTTGTTGAAAAGCGATGACCGACGTTCAGTCGCCCGCTGCCGTTTTCAACGCTCGCGCCTGAAAGTAGGCATCGCTCATGACGAAGGCAAAGCGCTGGGGCGCCTTGGCGCGGTATTGGCCGCGCTGCTCGCGCTCCCATAGCGCAACCATATCGGCCAGACGGACAACGCTGACGCCGGTGTTCTCAGCGAGCTTGAGCGCCCGGCGAAAGCGCCGGATCAACTCCTCTGGCGTATGACAGTCGAGCAGTTGTTGAAAGCGTAAATCGCTCATGCGCGGGGTATCGACGGTATTAGTACGCCCAGCCGTTTGCCCAGGGAAGCGTCAAACGTCTCGGCGCGCAGCTCGCTCGCGACGGCGGCAACGACCGCCCATGTCGTGAGGCGCTGATCGCGGGAGGCCTTGGGCGGTGCCTCCTCCCAGGCCCGTGATTCGAGCGCCTGCCAGAGGTGGCGGAACGCTTCCGTCAGCATGACCGACTCGATGGTGGCACAGCGGCGCAGCGCGGCGCGCACACCGCGGGGGTAAGGCCACTGCTTTGTGTATCGCTTGAGTTCCTGCTGATCCATGACCAGCCGCCACCACCACTGGCGCAGCGCGATCGCCTCCTGCTTGTCGAGAGCATACAGATAGCCCTCTGCCGCAGCCGTCTTCTCACCAGACTCTGGCTGTTCTGACCGTTGTTCTACTTCACTCATACGGTAGTCCCCTCCGGATTGTTTTCAGGTGCCGGGGTGCTCAACTCGAAACCGCCCACCTGGGCAAAGGTCTGCACCGTTTTGCCGACTTTCTTGCCGCGGCCATTCAGATAGGCGTGCAAGTAGCGCCGCGCGCTGGTGATGCGCTCGAGCTGCTGCATCTTCATGCCCTCCAGGGGGCCGCTGATCGCCTGGTCGTCGAACAGCACCAGCGCCTCGTGCTTGAGCGCCAAATACCACTGGCGGTGGGTTTCGGGCGAAAGCTCCGGCGTCTCCATTTCCTTGCGCAGCACCTCGCCCATCTCCCGCAGCGCGGAGAAAAACGCCAGTTGGGTCGCCTCGAAAAATTGGGCGTCGATCTGACTCATATCGCCCTTGGCGTCTTCCGGGCGCTTGAACCAGGCGCGCTTGAGCTGGTTGCGCAGGTCCAGGTAATCTCCGAGGCCAGATCGACGAAGCACTTGGCCCAGCCGCGCAGCGTCTCTTGATAAGCATCGGGCACGCCCACCAGCGGCATTTCCACGCTGTACCAACCGCGCGGCTTCATGTTGTCCATGTCGTAGCCGAACACCCAGAGCCGAGTGCGCTTGAAAAGCGCCTCGAACGCTTCTCCATCGTCTCGCGCAGCCGCCACCATATGGTACTTGTGCAGATGGTGCGTCACCACGCGAGCGGGCAGCGCACCGCTTACGGCTTCATCTTCCAGCACCAGCCCAGGCCAGTGACGATAGCCCAGCCCGCCGGGCTGGCCCTTGCTGGAAAGCGGCAATTCGTCGTTTTTCTTGGGGTTGAGCTTGCGATAGGGCGTCAGCGGGTGCCGCCAGGGCCCGTCGTAGTTGGCACCCTGCTTCTTGGCGCGCAAACGGCGTACCGGGCGCGCGGCCTCACAACCGCAGAGGTCGCAAGTTCCCGGCGTGTCGTCAAACAAAAGCCGGTAGCGCCTGGGCATCGACCAGAAGGCGTGCAGCGGGTGAACCTGCTCGGGCAGCACCTCTTTGCCTTTCTTGTCGCTGATGCGCGTCTCGGCCATCCAGAAGAACAGATCGCTATCATCGACCCTGGGGCGCGCCAGGTCTGCCCCCGCTGGCCCACCGCCTCGGCGGGCATCACGTTGGGCCAGAGCCGCGCCCACAGCGATTTGCTCTCGTCTTCCGGCAGAATCAGCGTGTTCAGTGGCCCGCCACCGCGCAGGCCAACGCGAATCCCGGCCCCACCGGCGGGCGCGTTGATCTGCATGGTAAAAGTGCCAGCGCCGCGCACTCCGGACAGACGGTTTCCACCCGGCCGCGCTTGACGAAGAAATCGGTATTGTTCTTGATGCCATTGGCGCCGGGCGAGTCGATCAGCAGACCGGCAACCGACGCTTCCTTGACATCGTCAAGCGGATCCAGATCCTGCATGAAGCGCGGGCCGTCGCCATCCAGCTCGAAAGCGGAGGCAAAGGGGCCAACAACTCATCAAGTTCGGTCACGCTGGGCGGCGTCTGGTAATGATCCAGCCAGGCGTCGGTATCCTCCGGCGTCATCGACGTCTGCAACAGCGCGATCAGAAATTGCCAGGCCGCGCCCTGAAAATCGGCCCGGGGCAGCGCCAGGTCGAGCACATCGCGGTCGGCAAGCGCCGAGGGTGGGCGGTATTCGATTCGGCCACCTCGATAGCGAAAGGGCAACCAGGAGGCTGTGAGTAGATTCATTTGTCCCTCTTATTTCTCAGAATTATCGTAATAACCGCTTGAAAAACAGACGTCCAAGCCCGTTCAAAGCGATCTCCGTCCAATCCCAATGCCCCGCTTCACGAAATAGATCTTTAAACCAGTCACGCATAGCTGCCCCCTTCAGCTGAATATGGAAATCAGCTTAAAGTACAAAAAACAAACAACAAGTCATAAGTACATATAGAAAAAATGCGCAATAGTCATCTGATTTGTATAATGAGGCCGTTCCTCTTAGACAGGGGATGAACCGTCATAGGTACACAGTGCCAGCCGTTCCCCGCGTCAGCGGGGATTTTCATTTCCAAAACTTCCCCACTGCTCATCGTAATTACACTTCTCGTCCTCTTCCGGCAGCCAGGGATGGACGAAACGCAAGCCCCGGTGGCGCTGCTGGAGCGCTTCCCACTGCTCCGCATAATGCCCTGGCAGCGCGGCGAGTTTCTTGACTTGGCTCTCCCTTAGGCGACATCGGCTCAAGCGGTCGGCATGCCGATGGTCTTCCGCCCATAGCACTAGCGCGTCGTCTTGACGTTTGAGCAGCACGACTTCGACACTGCGTTCGTCACTGAGCCGGGTGCCAAACTCGCGCTCCTCCTGCCACGGATCGAAATCGCCATCAAGCTGGTATCCAGCCTCAAGATCCAGGGCGTTGTGGGTGGCCATCGAGACCGCGAGCCTGTCCATCCCCGTGCGTTCGAAGCGCGCCTGATCCAGCGCCTCGGGAATGTCGTCCACCGGAAAGGCGTAGACGCTTTCGATCAGGGTTCGCGCCTCACCCGGCATGGTGATGGCGCCCCGCTCACGCAGCACGCGCTGGGTCAGCCAGACCAGCGAGGTGTCCTGGTAGACCGCCTGGTGCCGCGGTGCGCCTGGCTCAGCCAGTCGGCACCGGGGGTATCGCTCCACGCGGGCGCGAGTACCTGCAGCACGGGCTTGGGACGTTCACCGCGCTGGTGGCGTTGCAGACGCCCGGCGCGCTGAATCAAGAGGTCAATGGGCGCGATATCACTGACCATTTGGTCAGCATCGCAGTCGAGACTTTCCTGGAACACCTGGGTGGTGACAATCACCTGGCCTCGCCTAAGTTCGGTGTTGATGTTTTGCCAAAGCGGCGGATGACCTCGGATTCGATCCGCTGGCGATCCACCATGGCAAATCGGGCGTGGAAGAGCAGGCAACGCGCAGGCTCGGGGTGGCGCTCACGCAGCTGTTGAAAAGCGCGGATGGCGTCGTCGACGGTGTTGCGCACCCAGACGACGCACTCATCCGCCTTCACTGCGGCCAGCACACGCTCAATGGCCTCGTCTTCCCTCTCCAGCCACTCAATGGCCACGCTGCGTTCGACCGCCGGGCGGGTTTCAACTGAATATTCGTTGGCCTCCCTCTTTCCGCAGTGGGTCAGCAGAGGGTAATCGTGCGTCTCAAGCGGGCTAGCCTCAGCCTCCAAGCCATGGCACCAAGCTGCCGTGAGCGCCTGACGCATGGCGTGGGGGAGCGTTGCCGTTAACAGAATGAGCGCTGCCGCCCTGGCGGGCGTGATGGGCCAGCAACTGGTGCAGCAGGGTCTGCATATAGTGATCGAAGGCGTGGACTTCATCAATGATCAGCACCTTGCGCGCCAGTCCCAGCAGGCGCAGCGACTGGTGGCGAAACGGCAGCGCGCCCATCAGAGCCTGGTCGATGGTGCCAACGCCCACATCGGCCAATAGCGCCTTCTTGTTCGAGTCGGCCAGCCAGCGGTTGCATTGGGTCGAGGCACTCACTTCCCTGTCGGTGTAGTTGTCATTTTCCGGCTGGCGGCCATCACGGCGCGCTCGAACGCCTCGTTGAGTTCTCGGGCGCCATGGGCGAGTACCAGCGAGGGCCGTGAGGCGCTGCTGTAAAAGCGGTGGTGCAAATCACCCAGTCGGGTGTACATGGCATTGGAGGTGGCCATGGTGGGCAGGGCGAAATAGAGCCCCTCCCCATGGCCGTCGGCCAGCAGCCGCTGGGCCAGAATACAGGCGGCTTCGGTCTTGCCTGCACCGGTCACGTCTTCGAGGATGAACAGCTGCGGCCCGGCCTGGAGCGGCAGGCTTTCCGCCTTCTGCTGCAGCGGCGTCGGGGTGACCGTGCCCGCAAACCAGTGGGCAAGCCCGGCGTAAGGTATCGGTTCGGGCGGGCGGCCGAAGCCGGTGGCATCCAGCACCGCTTCAGCCTGGGAGAGCGCCCGCGGCCAGTAGTCAGCCAACGGCATGGCCCGCTGGCAGTAGGAGAAATAGTCGCGGTGGGAACCCAGCCAGTCGCTGAGCGTCGCCCATCCGGCCACCGTCCAGCTCAACGTCTTGAAACGCGCCAGCCACTGCTTGTCCACCATCCTGTCGAGCGGCCAGTGAGGCTCGATCAGCGCGGCCCAGTCAGCCACGAAGTCCCGTGCGGCGACGGCATCATCAAGTTCGCCATCATCGACGAAGAAATCCGCAAGCGTCAGTTGCCCTGTCGCTACAGGTTGGCCATGATGGCCGAAGAACGGTGCCATCAGGCTATTCATGGGGATCAACAGCTTCCTGGCGGGAATCTCTGCGTCCTCTGGCCAGTGCAATACGCCGTCTCGGCGCCAGGTGCTCCAGCAGGCGTCCCAGAGCAGGACGCCCAGGCGGTCGTGGCGCTGGCAGTAAGGTTTTCCTTGCGGCGAGGCCATGCCGCCCAGCGAGAGCTTCAGCACCTCCTGAAAGGCCCGGGAAAACTTGCCAAGGTCGTGAAGCCCCAATAGAAACACCAGCAAACGCCGCAGCGCTTCTGGCTCGATGCCCAACTGCGCAGCCAACTGCCGCGTCAAGGGGCGCTCGGGGGCCAGCAGTTGCCAGCCGACGGCGGCCACGTCCAGGCTGTGCCAAGCCAGCAGATGGCAGCTGTCTCCCGGTTGGCCTGGCAACGCCTTCCCGGCGTAGCGATGATAGGCGGGTATACGCGAAAGCGCGGTTGACATTGGCGGCTCCTCTCTTGCTTTTTACCATGCAGGCCGTTCTAGGCGGTGTTGATCAGCATCCTCCAGCCCTTGCGCTTCGCGCACTATCTCGATGCTTTTCTGAAACAAACCGTTGCCAGAATATCTCAGATAACTTAGCAACGGATTAGAAAGAACGACGATAGCGCGTCCTGCTGACCGAGGAAAGCCGCTAAGCGACGGCTAACAGAGCGTTTTGCGTCAACCTAAAAGCTCCCCCTGGCCAATGAGACTAATATGAGCAGGGGAGTCAGCGCCTGCTGAAGAGGGGGAATGACCAATCTATTGATATCAGGGCGTATTCGGCTAGGCCAGCATTGCCCGCGCGTCTGCCACCATCTCGGCGGCAAGCTCGCCCACGGTGCGCACCGCGTTTTCGATCGCAGGCGTTAACGTAAACGCGTAGTTCAGGCGTAGGCATTGGCGGAATTTGCCCGAGGCTGAGAACAGCGAGCCCGGCGCCACATGGATGGCATGCTGTGCCAAGCGTTCATTGAGGCGCACACAGTCCACCGCGGCGGGTAGCTCTACCCATAGCAAGAAACTGCCTTGGGGTAGCTGATCCCCGCCCCTTTAGGAAAGTAGCGTTGTACCCAACTGATCATAATGTCTCGCTGGCGCTGATACTGTCGGGTAGCATAGCGAAGGTGGCGCTCGTAGTGGCCTTTGGCGACGAATTCCGCTATGGCCAGCTGCGGCAGCGTGGCGGAGGCACCGGTGGAGACGTACTTCATATGCAGTGCCTGATCACGGTAGCGCCCTGGCGCCAGCCAACCCACTCTTAACCCCGGCCCCACGGTTTTGGAAAAGCCGCTGCACAGCATTACGCGCCCGTCGTCATCGAAGGATTTCACGGTGCGCGGTCTTGGCAGAGTAAACGACAAATCGCCATAAATATCGTCTTCGATAATCGCCACATCAAAACGCTGGGCGAGCTGAAACAGTGCCCGCTTGCGTGCCTCACTCATGGTGTAGCCCAACGGATTGTTGTAGGTGGGCGTGACCTGTATCGCGCGGATCGGCCACTGTTCCAACGCCAACTCCAGGGCTTCCAGACTGATACCCGTCTGTGGGTCGGTGGGTATCTCCAGGGCTTTTAAGCCGTTGGCCTTGAGTATCTGCATGGTGCCGTAAAAGCTGGGCGAGTCCACGGCCACCACATCGCCAGGCTGGGTAAGCGTGCGCAGCGCAATAGCGAGTGCCTCCTGACAGCCGGTGGTCACCATGATGTCGTCCGGGTGCAGCAAACAGCCAGAATTAATCGCCAGCCGCGCCACCTGCTGGCGCAGTTCGGGGCTACCGCTCAACTTGTCGTAGTTGAACCCGTGCAGGTCATTACTGCGATGCAGGCCAGCAAGGATTTTAGACAGCGGTCGCAGCGTCTCATATTCAAAATTCGGTATGCCTCGCCCCAAAAGCAGCCGCACATCATCACGCTGGGTCGCGACAAGCTCCAGCACTTGATCCCATTGAGAAATATCCAGCGGGCGCTGGGCAGGCCGAGAGACGGAGGGCAACACCGATGGCACGCGACTGGGTAGCACGAAGTAGCCCGATTTAGGCCGCGACTCAATCAGCGCTACATCTATCAGTTGCCGATAGGCTTCCTGGGCCGTTGAAATACTAACGTCCAGCTCTTGGCACACCGCCCGGATAGACGGTAGGCGGTCACCCACGCGGTAAATACCGTGCTCGATGCGTTCCCGCAAAATGGTAGCGACTTCTTCATAGCGCGTCATAATACCCACCCACAGTCCGATAACGATACAGATGCCCTTTCCAGCGACCATACAGAGGTATAACACGCCCTTCTGTATCCTGAAAATAATAAATCCTATATCTGTATTCAAACAGTCGCACTGAGTAATCTGGTTAGGCACATAGTATTCAAGGAGAGCCGCCATGCCACGCTTCAACCTTACTCAGCTTCGCTACCAGATAAGCTATCAACTGCGCCAGTATCGTCACTACCGCCGTAGCCGCCGTCAACTGCTATCACTGGATGACAGGCTTCTTGAAGATATCGGCATTAACCGTACACAGGCGCTCAAAGAGGGTCATAAAGCGTTTTGGAAGCATACACCACTAGATGAGAGGCCTTATGAAAACCGCTGAGTATTACCTACTCGACGTCTTTACCGACCAGCCGTTTACCGGCAACCCATTGGCCGTCTTTCTAGAGGCTGATGGGTTGTCAACCAGTACCATGCAGACGTTGGCCAATGAGCTTAACCTCGCTGAAACGGTGTTTTTAAGTGCCGCTTCTGGGCCAAATCGCTATCCCATGCGGATCTTTACACCGACGCGTGAGCTACCTTTGCAGGCCACCCCACAGTAGGCACCGCGCATCTGCTAGCGGAACTGAATTTAGTGAACCGCGAGCAAGGCGTTGTGCTAAATCCTCCCATAGGCGAGCTAGTGGTTAATTATGAACATGATAGGCCAACGTTTAAGACCGCCCAGCCCGCCATGGTCACCGACAGCACTATTGATCGCATCACTGCCGTTGAACTGCTGGGTTTGGACATCCACCAGGTGATAGGTGATCCGGTGATTGCCTCCTTCGGGCTGCCCTTTCATTTGATCGAACTCACTGACGTGGCAGCGTTAGAGAGCGTGCGTATTTCTACGGCGACTTGGGCAAGTGCTGTTATGTCTAGCAGTGCTGTCCAGATTTACCTGTATGTGATTGAGCAACAAGGCGGGACAGAAACGGTGATTAAAAGCCGCATGTTCTGTATGCATGCCAGCCTTTGCGAAGACCCCGCTACCGGCAGCGCTGCAGCGGCTTTAACCGGCTATTTAGCGTCACTCCAGCCAAGTGCATTGCAGTGCAAGATTCATCAGGGTGTGGAGATGGGGCGGCCCAGCGCTATCTATACCGCCGCCAATGGCGAGATTAAGCCCGGCCTTGTGACGGTGGGCGGTAACGCAAAAGTGGTGGGAAAAGGCGAGTTTTACCTGGAAAGATAGCCAATCGACTCGCAAAAGAGTGCCCGCCATTTAGCGGACACTCGGCTTTTCAATCAAGTTTTTACACGGAGGCCAGGCCTCAGGCCGCCTGCACCTCAATACGGCGCGTGCGGTGGCTATCTTTCTTGGGCAGCGTTAGCGTCAGTACGCCGTTAACGATAGTGGCGGTAATAGCATCACTGTCCACTTCGTGGCTGAGGTTAAAACGCCGCGCAAAACGCTGGCCGCGAACCTCGGCGTGCAGCGCGCTCAACCCTTCGGGCATAGTCAGCGCTATCTCGCCCTCCAGGCTCAGCACGTTGTTATCGAGTTCTACTTTGAGCGTCTCGTGGGTAACGCCGGGCATATCCGCTACCAGCTTGAGCGCATTAGGCTCTTCAATGATATCCACCGCTGGCAGCAGGGTTTCCTGTTCGCGCTGTTGCTCGCCACGCTGTTGAAGCGGGGAGTGGTTGGATGAACGAACAACGTTATTCATGATTTATCCCTCCTTTTACAAGGTTAACAAACATGATTTACGCCGCCTGAACATCAATACGCCGCGGCTTGAGCTCTTCCCGTTTAGGCAGCACGATCTCGAACACACCATGGGCATGGCGAGCCTCTGCCCGCTCGGCATCCAGGCCGTCGGGGAGTGCAATCGCCCTTACAAACTCGCCGCTGGCGCGTTCACGGCGAAATACCGGGCGCGTGCTGCCGTCCTCATTACTTCCCTTCACAGCATCACGTTTGCCACGCAGCGTCAGCACATTGTCTTGAATATCAATGGTCAGATCCGAAGGTGCCAGCCCCGCAGCAAATACGTAGACACGCACAGCGTCATCGCTACGCGCCACGTTGATCATGGGGAAGCTACCTCGCGGCACCGCGCGAATATCCATCGCGTTGCCGTCGGGGAAGAAGCCATCCAGCAGTTGACTAAACCAGTCAAACTGTCGAGGCGAACCGGTTTCAAAACGCTTGAGATCATCGAACATATCGAACACCTCCTACGTTAAGCAGACTGTGAGACTTGCGATAAGAGGCGGCCTCTTATCCACTCCACCGAAGCAGCCTCTACAGTTTGCAAAATAGGAGCGCTCAATCAATTTTCAAGGGTCTGGATGGCAATTTTTTGGGCTATTGAGCCGCCGTTAACGCCACAGAAATAGTGACTGAAGAAATAGTGACAGAAATCACTACTTACCGATAATGACTGTTCCCGACCCACTGATCACGGTATTGCCGTGAGCCCCCACACTGCCAAGAATAGCGGCAGGTTTGCCATTGACGAGCACCGTGGGCGACACTTCATGAGTAATCGGACTGCCACAAGCCGACTTATCGTCTAACCTTGCGGCAGACAGCCCATCATAAAAAACATCGGGCGAGCCACTTACCAACGGGTTTGTGCCGTGCCCTGGTTTAGGGCACGCAGTAGGGTCAGTGACACGTGCTGCTGGCTTTCCACTCATCGTACAGCTCCTTAAGCGTATGCCGTTGTAAACCTTTCAATACGACGATTATTCAATATTAAGTAATATTCAGCAAGGTTACAGATCCTCACTTAATGACGACAGTTAACACTTACCAACCATCAAGCCACCGTCACGTCGGTAGAGAGATAGACATCCTGGATCGCATGCAGCAGTTCAACGCCTTCCTGCATTGGTTTCTGGAAGGCCTTACGCCCTGAGATCAAGCCCATACCACCGGCACGTTTATTGATCACCGCCGTGCGCACCGCTTCGCCAAGATCGGAGTGCCCCTTGGAACCACCGCCGGAATTAATCAAACCAGCGCGACCCATAAAGCAGTTGGCGACCTGGTAACGGGCTAGATCAATGGGGTGATCCGTGGTCAGCTCGTTATAAACCTTATCGTGGGTATGACCAAAGCCCACAGCAGGATAGCCGCCGTTGTTCTCAGGCAGTTTCTGTTTGACGATATCCGCTTTAAGGGTTGCAGCCATATGGTTCGCCTGGCTGGTGAGGTCGGCTGCGGCATGGTAATCGGTACCGTCCTGTTTGAAGGCCGGGTTGCGCAGATACGCCCACAGCACCGTGACCATTCCCAATTGGTGAGCGCGCTCGAAGGCTTCGCTGATCTCCATAATTTGCCGACGGCTCTCATGGGAGCCAAAGTAAATCGTCGCCCCCACCGCCACGCAGCCCATATCGTGGGCCTGCTCCACATCGGCAAATAGCGTTTGGTCGTATATCGCTGGGTAGCTCAGGGTCTCGTTATGGTTGAGCTTGAGCATCATTGGAATCTTGTGGGCATAGCGCCGCGCCACCGACGACAAAACACCCAGCGTCGATGCTACACCGTTACATCCCCCCTCTAGTGCCAGCTCAACGATATTGGCGGGGTCAAAGTAGCGCGGATTGGGTGCGAAGGAAGCACCCGCTGAGTGCTCAATGCCCTGATCTACCGGCAGCAGGCTGAGGTAACCGGTACCCGCCAAGCGGCCGTGATTAAAAAAGCTCTGCATACTGCGCAGCACCGCTGGGCTGCGGTCGCTATCCGCCATGACACGGTCAATAAAATCCGGGCCCGGCAGATGCAAGCTATCCCGTGGTACGCCCTGGCACGTGTGATTAAGCAAGCTATCGGCGTCACTGCCAAGCAAAGCGGCGATATCGGTCATGATGAACTCCTTTATATTTATGTAACAAAAAGTAAGTGTATGCCAAATAGTGCTGAAATGAAGTCTATCGTTTTCATAAAGCCTAGCCCTTCAATAGAGCATAGGGAAAGCACTGCCGCAATCAGGTGGCGCTAGGTTTACCTGCAGTTGACAAGACTACGACTAAAGGATGAAAATACAATCACGAATGAGTTTTAGTCGCAAATAAGACTAAGCCTGCTAATCTTGTGTTCTCACTTGGAAACACTTTTACAATGCCCGCCTCACCGCCGCTTGCAGCTCCGTTGGCATCCACCTATCGGCGCTTTATCGTTATCCGTTTGCTGATTGTCGCGGGTCTCGCCATCGCCTTGGTCATTTCTCTACTGGCTGATATTGCCAGTGGCCCTGCGCATATTCCCCTGAGCAAACTGATCGCTCTGATTATTGACGCCCAGGCCCAAGGGCCGATTCAGCAGGCCATTGTCTGGGAAATCCGTATGCCGGCAGCGCTCATGGCAGTGCTGGTAGGCGCGACCCTAGGCCTGGCAGGGGCAGAGATGCAAACAGTGCTGAATAACCCGCTGGCCAGCCCCTTTACCCTGGGCGTGGGCGCGGCGGCCACCCTGGGCGCTTCGCTGGTGATTGTCTTTAATCTCACCTTGTTTGGTTTAAATGCCCACTACGCCACCGCCTTGATGGCGTTCATGTTTGCGGCGGCGTCGATTTTGACCATCAATGCGCTGTCGCGCCTCTATGGCGCCAGCCGTGAAATCATCGTGCTGTTTGGTATTGCGCTGGTGTTTGTGCTCAACGCGCTGGTCGCGCTTTTACAGTTGATTGCCAGCCCCGATGCGTTACAGCAACTCGTTTTCTGGACAATGGGCAGCCTGTCCCGCGCCTCTTGGGAGACGGTGGCCATCGTCGCAGCAGTGCTGGCCGTTTGCCTGCCCTTCGCTACGCAGCGCCTGGGCGATGACGGCACTACGCTCGGGCGATGAGCACGCGCGCAGCTTCGGTATTGGGGTTGAGCGGTTGCGGCTTATCTCGCTGCTTAGAGTCAGCCTGCTCGCCGCCGCTGCGGTGGCGTTTGTGGGCACCATTGGCTTTATTGGGCTGGTTGGCCCGCATATGGCACGCCTAGCGTTGGGTGAGGATCACCGCTTTTACCTACCCGGCAGCGCTCTGGCCGGGGCGCTGGTGCTGTCACTTGCTTCCATCGCCAGTAAAACGCTGGTTGATGGGCTGGTGTTGCCGGTGGGTCTGGTGACCTCGCTGGTGGGCATTCCCTTCTTTATGGCGTTGATCATGCTGCAGGGGCGAGCACGATGAAGGCAGGTTTTACACTCAGCAACGTCACGACGGGCTACCGCAAACGACGCGTCTTCGATCAGCTAAATCTACCCACCCTGCCACCCGGTTCGCTGGTCGCGGTGCTGGGGCCCAATGCGGTGGGTAAATCAACCCTGCTAAAGGCCATCGCGGGCTTGCAGCCTGCCAGCGGGCAAATGCAGCTTAACGATATCAACCTTGCCACCCTCAGCGGCGCAGCGCGCATGCGCCATGTGGGCTATCTACCACAAACGCTCCCTCAAGCCACAACGTTAGTGGCCTACGAAGCGGTGCTTAGCGCCTGCCGTGCCGTCCGCCCCGATCTCAGCCGGGTAGAAATAGACACGTTGATCGAGCGCGTTTTCGATGCCCTGGCCATTCGACCGCTCGCCCTGCGCCCGTTGAGCGAGCTCTCCGGCGGTCAGCGCCAGATGGTCGGCCTGGCCCAGGCGATTGCCCGTCAGCCTGCGCTGTTACTGCTGGATGAACCCACCAGCGCATTGGATCTGCGCTGGCAGCTGGCGCTGATCGATACCGTTCGCGCCGTGATCGCAGAGCGTCAGGCGGTCTGCCTGATGGCGATTCACGACATCAACTTGGCGCTGCGTTTCTGCGACCAGGTGCTGCTGTTTGGTAACGGCGGATTGCTGGCCGCAGGCGACCCACAGAACGTGATTACGCCAGACGTACTGCGCGCCGCCTACGGTGTGGTGGCCCGAGTAGAGCACTGCTCGCTGGGGCGGCCGGTGGTGTTAAGCGATCGCGTCAGCGATCTCTCAGCGAATTAACCCCAGGATACCGACATGCGCCGCTTGGCTATTAATTTGCTGTGCTGGATGAGTTTGTTAAGCACTGCCGCATGCCTGGCAGGTGAGCCTGTAGAAGGTTTCCCTAAACAAGTTACCGATTTAGCAGGCCGCCAGGTGACCCTTTCAGCACCGCCGACTCGGCTGTTTCTAACCCAGCCGCGCCAGCTGTATGCCTTGGCATCGCTACTGGATGACCCAACCCCGCACTTGGCGGGCTGGGCTTATCCGCTGGCCGTGTTTGACCCCGCTATGGCCCAGCGCTTTATTACCCAGTGGCCTGCACTTGCCCAACTGCCCACGCTGTCCAGCGCGCCGACACCTCAGCTCGATAGCGAAGCGCTGCTGAACCTGGCGCCGGATCTGGTGCTGTTCGACCTCTCCCGTGCGGGCAGTGTGGAAGGCTCCCCGCTGGCACGGCTGCTGGACGAGCTGGGCATTGCCTACCTGTTTATCGACTTTAACCGTCACCCGCTGGAGAACACGCCCAAAAGCCTGGCGCTGCTAGGCGAAGCCTTGGATGCGACCCCGCGTGCTCATCATGTTATCGCCCTGATTGAGCAGCACCTGGCACGTATCGACCGGCGCCTGGCCGAGCGGCCCGCCGACGCCCCCACGGTGCTGATCAATGTCGCCCCTGGGGTCAAAGTTGACTGTTGCCGCACCAATCTACGCAACGGGCTTGCCGACTTAGTGGCCCGGGCGGGCGGCGATAATGTTGCCGGTGCTTTAGCTCCTGGCGCATCGGCGACACTCAGCAACGAATGGTGCTTAGCCACCCGCCCGAGGTCGTTATCAATACCGCGGGGCAGTGGGCAGCAGGCGATGGCATCCGCGTAGGGCTTGGGATTAGCGATGCGGAGATTGCCCAAGACCTGCGCTCGCTTAGCCACGAACTGCCCGGCTGGCAGCATCTCGACGCCGTTCAGCAAGGGCAGTTCTACGCGCTTTGGCACGGTTTCCATCAAGGCCCCTTCGCCATCGTGGCACTGGAGCGTATTGCCCAGTGGCTGCACCCCACGCTGTTTAGCGACCTCGACCCGGCCGCCACCTTCGATGCGCTGCTGCCCACCCCGCCAGCGCTAAGCCGCGAGGGACATTTCTGGGGCGCACTCAACGCTCAATAACGCTTGCTCACTCCACCCACTGACGACAAAAGGATCGATCCCCCCATGCTCCGCTCCCGAACCATAGCGCTGTTTTCGCCGCTGCTGCTTCTGAATCCGCTGCCCTATGCCTATGCTCAACAAACCAGCGAGACCGCTTCAGAAACAGTCTCAGAAACGGTCTCAGAAACAGTGATCGTCACCTCAGATCGCCTCACGGACGTGGCCCCACATAGCTATCGGGCCCAGCGCTCCCGTTTGGCCAGCAAACAGCCGGTGTCGTTTCTGGAAGAAGCCCGCACGGTGGAAACCGTCACTGCCCAGGTGATGGCCGATCATAATATCGACAGCCTCACTGAAGCGATGGCGATGGTCGCAGGGGTCACCGAAGGCAACACTATGGGCGGCACCGAGGACGGCTTTATCAAACGCGGTTTCGGCAGCAACAGCGATGGTTCGACGCTGATCGACGGCATTCGCCAGCCCCGCGGCACCTTCTCCATGGCAACGGTGGATCATGTCGAAGTCCTCAAGGGGCCAGCCTCACTCTTTCAAGGCCAGCAGGATCCAGGCGGGGTGATCAACCTGGTGACCAAACGCCCGGAGTACCAGTGGCAGCGCGAGATCAGCGCCGAAACCACCTCCCTGGGCGGCGGCAATGCCAGTGTTGACGTCACCGGCCCGCTTGCCGATAGCGGCCTGGCGTTCCGGTTTATCGTCCATCATGAAGATGAAGACTCCTTTCGTGCCTTCGGTAATGACCGACGCACAATTGTTGCCCCTTCGCTACGCTGGGAAGGCAGCGACAGTCGTGCGCAGATCGCCTATGAGTACCGCGACTACGACTTGGATCTGGATCGCGGCACGGTGATTGTCAACGGCGAGCCCGCCAAGGTGCCCAACGACCGCCGTTTCGACGAACCCTGGTCGCGGGTATTCGGTCACGACGAAGCGGTCACCGCCTGGTGGGAGCAGGATATCAACAACGCCTGGTCGACACGCTTGACCTACGGCTGGAACCGCCGCCAGTACAGCGATGGCCAGCCGCGAGTGCTGCGCGTGAATGAAGACACCGGCGCGCTAACCCGGCGTGCCGATGCCAATATCGGCTTTGACCGCCGCGTACAGTACACCGCCTGGGACACCACCGGCACCGCCACTCTGGCAGGTATGCGCCACGACCTCACTATCGGTGTGGATCATGAACGCCGCCGCGACTATCTGGCCGAGGTGTATCGTGGCACGGCGGTGACGGATCAAAATGTTTACGACATAAGCTACGGTGGCCTGAATTTGGATAGCGAGAGCCTCAACAGCTCGCTTAGCCAACGTTTGGATGAGATTAATAGCACCGGCGTTTACCTCAACGACCGCTGGCACTTCAACGACCGCTGGACGCTGGGGCTTGGCGGGCGCTATACCCACTACGAGCAGTTTGGTGGCCGTGGCCGCCCTTTCGTGACCGCCACCGATATCAGCGACGATATTTTCCTGCCGTCGCTCAGCCTGCTGCATCGCCTGAGCTCGGAAACATCGGTTTACGCCAGCTACAGTGAAGCTTTTGTGCCCAATGGCGCCGATAGCGATACCGGCAAAGCGCTGGATCCTGAACACAGCATGGGCAGCGAAATCGGCGTCAAACACCTGTGGAATGACCAGTTCTCGTTGGCCGTTGCGCTGTTCGATATCCGCAAGGAGAATGTTGCCGTCTCCGACAACGGCGTCACCCGCACGGTAGGCGAAGCGGGCTCCCAGGGGTGGAGCTAACGGTTTCCGGCCAGTTGACCGATAGGCTCTCACTGCTAGGCGCTTACGCCTATACCGATACCGAAGTGCGCAAAGACACCGAAGGTACCCAGGGCAACCAGCTGACCAACGCCGCACGCCACACCGCCAGCCTCTACCTGGCGCACGACCTGACCACCGCGCCTGAGCTGGGCAATTGGCGCCTGGGTGGTGGGGTTCGTTATGTGGGTGAACGCGAAGGCGACGCTGACAACAGCTTCCAGTTAGACGCCTACACCGTCGCCGATGCCTTTATCGGTTGGGACACCCCTGGCTGGGCGACAACCTGCACCTGCAGCTCAACGCCAAGAACCTGTTCGACACCACTTACTACCCCTCCAGCGGCGGCAGCACCCGGGTAGTGGTCGGCGACCCGCTGGAAGTTAGCTTGCAGGCGTCGGTTAAGTTTTTAATTTCTCGGCGTGACAACTTGCTCTTAATTAGCCTTTGTGACAACTTTCATACATGAGAAAGATATCATGGACTTAACAGCAGGAACGCGCCGATGAAATGTACCGCATGCCAACAAGGGAACTTAGTCCCCAGCTTTATTGATGCTCTTTTCCGCAGCCATACTTGCGACAATTGCGGCGGCAATTGGATCTTGATTGAAGATTACATCAGTTGGAAAGAACGTCACCCCGAACACGTATTTGAGGATATTGGTGTCGAGAGCATTGAAGCTGAAGATACCGTAGGCGCACTTATTTGCCCGGTGACCGGCGGCATTATGAGTAAATTTCGCATTACTAAAGATAATGCCCACCGCATCGACTATAGCGCTCGTGTAGGGGCGTTTGGCTAAATAAAGGCGAGTGGGAAATGCTGGTTGCGGAAGGACTGGCAGGCAATCTGAATAGCATACTGACAGATTCCTGGCAAAAACGGATACGTCAGGAAAAAACCAGTGAAACCTTTGAAAATCTTTATCGCAGCAAGTTTGGCGATACAGACTACCAAAAAGCCTGTGACGCTCGTGAGTGGCTACATAACCACGCTCAAAAAGCCGATTTACGTGCTTTCTTAATGGCAGAAAATCCTTTCTCGGCTATTGATTAAGTGCTTTAGGCTAGTGCTTTTAGATAAAGGATTAGTCAGCCGCTGATAACCAGCGGCTGATTTTTTTATCGACTCAACACTATTATCGATAACAAATGATTAACCAGGGGGGCGACAATACAGTCGGCATTAACCCTCCCCGGCCTTGCCTTCCCCACTGCCCAACCCCCTCCGCAATCAAGCTTAATTGCCGCACCACCAGGGCACCGGTCTCTTCATTGCCACCGGTGAGTTGCCGACGCTGGAACTCTCGTTTGATATCTTCCCAGCGCTGCTTTTTCTTCTTCACTCAAGGTGCCTCTCAGCCCTTTCAGCTTGAGTAGGTTCTCTTCGGCGCCGTGGGTTAACAGCTGCGCTTCGCCGACGTAGTGGTCATCAATGATCGCGTCAAGCTCGTCGTCGCTGAGGATCGGCGACATCTTCTCCGCCAACCGATTCATATTGCGGTAGCTGCCCTGTAGCCGGAACGGCGGCTCGGTGCGGTACTCATCGGCCTGGGCGCTGGAGGCGATATACTGCTGATTAACACGCAGCACCACTTCACGGGCTTTAAACATATTCTTCAATACCGCGACGATCTCTTCGCGCTCTGCGGCGCTATAGTCGTGTTCAAAGTCGGTGCTCGGCACCTCCCGGCCCATGGCTATATCAACAAAGCGGTAGAAATCGTCCATGCCGCGTGTAGCCAAAGAGGCGAGCACCGTATTGGCACTCATGGCGTTCTCGATGTAAGAGAGCGCAAATACCTCCTCCATGCCACTCAACACATCGCCCAGGTTATAAACATCGGCGCGGTTGGCCAGCATATCGGGCACTTTGAAAACATCGCCGCTTTCGGTGTAGGGGTTACCCGCCATGGCGATACAGAAACGCTTACCGCGCATATCGTAGGTCTTGGTGCGCCCGTTCCAGATACCGTCAACCCGCCGACTGCCGTCACATAGCGAGATAAACTTCTGCAGAAACTCTGGGTGAGTATGCTGAATATCATCCAGATAGAGCATCACGTTGTTGCCCATCTCAAACGCCAGGTTGAGCTTGATCAGCTCGGCCCGGGCGGTGGAGTGCGTCGCCGAGTCTGGATCCAGCGAGGTCACATCGTGACCAAGGCTGGGGCAGTTAATCTTCATAAAGATCAGCCCCAGGCGGTTCGCCACATACTCCATCAGGGTGGTTTTACCGTAGCCGGGGGCGAGATCATCATCAGCAAACCGCTATTATCCGTTCGCCGCGTATCGCCTACAGTGCCCATCTGCTTAGCCAGGTTATCGCCAATAATGGGCAGATAGCTTTCGGTAATCAGCTTGTTACGCACAAAGGAGTTAAGCGGTTTGGGCAGATACTCTTCGAGCCTCAGCCGCTCCCGCTGCTCGCGTAGAATGAGCTGACGACGCTCTTGCAGTGCCGTCCAGTCGCGTATCACGACCTGCTCATGGTGGCGCAACCGCTCCTGAAAGTCATCGAGCTGAAGCGTGAGCTCCTGCTGCTCAAGCCGCCCATGCTGGCCCAGCAAGCCGGTAATGGTGAAGGCTAGCTCGACATTATGGGGCGCTGTGGCTAACCGATCCGCCGTATTGAGCATGGCAATCGCTTCAGGCAGGTAGTGCAGCAACGCTTCTTGCTTGGCTTGCCCCGCGTGGGCCTGCAGCCAATGAGAAGTGATCACCCAGCGGGCGCCAGGGTTACCCGCCACCACCGCCAAGGCCTCTTGGAAGTGTGCGTAGTGGCCCTGCTGCTGCATGGAGGTGGTAAAGCTCTCCACCAGGCTGGCAGCGTACTGAGTGACCGGAAAACGCTCCCCCTCTTCCGCCAGCTGGCGCACCAGAAAGTCGGTGGCACTGCTGATCTCACTCACCGAGCACTTGATCTGCTGGGCCGATACAAAAGCGTCAAGCTGCGGCTGTACTTCCTGGATCAAGGCGTTGAGCAGATCCTCGTTGTTCATAATGCGGCACAGAATACCCGCCGATAGACAGCGGGCACGCAGGTTACGGGTCGCTTCTTCATCATGAATACGATCGGCCCAGAACAGCATTGCCAATGCCCGGGGCAGAGGCCCAAAGCCTAGCAAGCCAGCACTTTGGCGAGCCGGCCACAGGGTGCGTACGATCAGCGCAGCATCGTGATCGTGGATACCTTTTTCGTAGCTTTCGCGGTAGCGCGGCGAGGCAAAATTGGCTATCTGACGCTGCAGCTCGCTAAAATCTTCCACATTAATGGGCTTGGCACCGGGCTGCGCCAGTTCACCCATAAAGCGGTAGGCAAGGTACTCGGCGCGATAGACTGCGGGGCTTTCCGAAGGCAGCAGCATGCCCCAGTACTCTTGCAGCTCGTTCAGCCGCTCATCTTCCAGCGGCTCGTAATACTGGGTGCCCGTCAGGTGCAGCATGATGCGCTCTTGGCGCGGCACCAGGGTTAAGTCGAGATGCTGCTGGTTGACGCTGAAGCGGTGACGCGGGCCTAAGCGAATAACATCGCCACCGGATTCATAGATATCGGAGCGGTCGCGCACGCTACGCATGGCAGCGTCTTGGGAGGAGCGTAGCCGCCCGGCGATATCGTCCGCCTCAAGGTTACCGCCCATTTCGCGTAGCTCATCGACCATGCTACGCACTTTGCCCACCATGGCATCCGCCGCGAAGAAGCTATGCAGCTCTTCCAGGGTTTCAAAGCGCTCCGTGCGTCGCTCCACATTGGCCAGGATTCGCTGACTGGCGTCGGTTAGGGTAGAGACGCGGCGTTGACGCTCATCCTGCAGCTGCTGGCGACGTGCTTCGATGCTTTCGTGGGCACTTTCACGCTGCTCAAGGATAGTGGTCAAAAATTCATCAAATTCACCGAACTGACTCTCCAGCTCCTGGAGCTGATCGAGCATACGGGTCATTAACTGATCACAGTCATCGGGCTCCCGCAGCGCGCCGACACCGTTGGCCAGGCTCTGCTCAAACAGCCGAATCTGGGCCGCAAACTGCGCCTGGGCCTCGGCGCTCCCCTGCTCTCTTAGACGGATCTCAGCCTCGGAGCGTTGCTGATTAATCGAGGCGTAGATACTGGAGATATTTTCGGTGATCCGCGTTTGCTCGATAGCATCGCCGCCGGACATCGACGACAGCAGCCCTTGGATCATATCCAGACCCGCCGTCAACTCGCGGTAACGCCCTACACACTCTGCCAACTGCTGGCGATTTTCCGCCTCGCCTACCTGCTCTTTTAACGCCGCCAGGGTTTCACGGTAGCCGTCCAAGGCTTCCGGCTGTGCAAGAAAGCTAAAGGTCTGCTGGGTCAGCGACTGTTCCGCTTTATCCAGCGCCTGCTCTAACGTTTGCAGGCGCTCTTCATCCAGGTAGCGGCGCTCGCGCAGCGCCATTAGCCGCCCACGATGGTCGCGTAAGTGTTTCAGATAGGTAACGAATAGATCGGGGTTTTCCAACTACTGGGCTTGAGCTCCCGTAGCAGCGCCGCCTGCTGTTTCTCAACCTCGTCTAGCGCCTGGGCAGTCTGAGCACGAATCGCCTGGACTTTCTCATACTCATCGAGCATCAGTTCAGCGGTGTGCTTTAGCTGCTCAAGCGCGGCGTGAATGGTTTTAAAGTCAGCTTCACCAATCCAGTGGAACTGGTTCAGCGTGCGGTCGACTCGACGAATAATGGCGTTAAAGTGCCGCTCGGACGCCTGTTGCTCGTTAGCGAGCTGCACGATGCTATTGAGCTCGGCGATGCCGCGCACCAGATCTGGTTGCCGATCCGCCCTAGTGGCGTATCGTTGCGCACCGCGTCCTGGGCATGGAAGCGCTCCGACATAAAGGGCGTCGCCCATACCTGGATGGGGTGAACCAGCGTCGGCTCATCTTCGGCATAAAAAATTGCCAGATGGCCGTTTTCAAGTATCGCCGCCCCGTGCCCTACCATGGGGGTATCGACCTGCTTGCGGATCAAGTTGTAGCGATAAAGCACCACCTGTCCGGTTTGCGGCGCGTAGAAGATATACAGAACATCTTCGCCGTTTGGCGAGCGTACCATGCGCTTGAAACGCAGGTCTTCCTCGGGCACTTCGTAGGTGGTCAACTCTCCGGTATTTAAATAGTAGCCTGAAGGGAAAATCAGGCCGTGGTTTTCCGGCAGCTCAACCACCGAGCCCGCCATGGCATCGACACGTTTAACGTGCTGCTCGCCACGATTAAAAACATAGTAGCGCCACTGTTTCTCATTGAAGGGCAAAATGCGGATCAGCACCACCGCGCCGAGATCAGCATATTCAAAGGTGGCATCGTCCAGCGACTGGGAGTCTGACTCCACTGGATCGGCAAATACCCCCTCACCGCTGCTGGTGTTGTTCTCGATCTTGAAGGTAATGTTGCCGCGCAGGTTATCAACGAAGACGGTATCGAGGATATTCAGGTGGGGAGCACGGCCTTGCTCCTGCATATCCCGACCTGCTGCCTGCCAGGGGAAGGCGAAGCGGTCGGGGAACACCAGATCGCGCTCGCCGCGGTTATCGATATAGCGGCTCACCTCGCCGCTCGCGGCTAATTCCCAGCGGAAGACACGCAGGTCGCTAAGTTTTTCACCTATTTGAAAAGCGATCAGCAGCTTGTTGTTCAGGGTGACTAGTTGAACCAGCGTAGCGTGACTGTAGTATTTCTGGAGTTCTTTGAAATCCTGAACAAAGCGACTCTCGGTGAGGAAGCTATCCGCCATCGGCGCTTCGCTTAACTCAAGCCCCTCTTCATCATCTTTGAGGTGATAAAGCGCAAAGATATCGCTCGCCTCAAGCTCTTTGCGCAACCCCAATTGCACATTGAAGCCAAACAGGATTTGCTCACCAATACGCACCATATCGCGGGCAATGGCGTTATTTTCGGTACGTACCCGGGCCCTGCCCAATAGCGCCATACTACTGCTACCAAACACATCCGCGCGGGCTTCGTTCAGCTTACCAATCGAAGCGCCCAGTTCGCCGCCCTGGGCTCTCAAGCGCCGCTGAATCGTCTCGAATGCGGTGCTTTCTCTGACGATGTTTTCAACCGAAGAGTGCTCCTTCGACATAGTAGTCATCCTGAAAAGTGCTCACTAGAATAGCAAAGACCGCAATGGGGTGACGATTGCGGTCTTGGAAAGGTGTCGCCGGCCGCTTGGAACGACGTAGGCCGAGACTCTCTGCATAGGAGGGAAAGCGACTCTCTGCTTAGAGAGTCGCCCTGCCCTTAGGCAGATTCGGAGGCTTTGCCAGCATCGGCGTTCAGGGCACGATTCGCCAAGCCCGCCAGGGTAGCTTGCAGCGCTGGCGATTTATCGAGCACGCCTTGTACTGCTTTACCGTAGCCCAGGCCGGCGGTGAGTTTTTCAAACACATCGCTGTCGCCACCAATCAGCTCAAATTTGGCATTGTGCATCGCGGCAGCCATCACCTTGCCATTTTCGAGCATGCCGATGCGCTGGGCTTCGATTTGCGCCATAACTTCTTTTCGTGGACTTCCAGGTTCATACGGAACTCTTCGAAGTGGCGTGCCTCTTCGGACATATTGTCGTAAGCGCGCAGCTTCTCGACCAAGCCATTGGCTTCAGCTTTGGCCATCGCTTCCCGGGCTTGTGCTTTTGCGGTGCCCAGCTTCTCTTCGCCCATCGCCTCAGCTTCAAGGCGCTGCTCAAGAATTCGCACTTCCGCCAAGCCAGCATCTTCATCGGCTTTCGCATTGGCCGTTTTAACCTCAGCCTGGGCAAAGCCTTCGCTACGCTGGGCGTGAGCACGCGCTTCGAGCACTTGCGCTTCGGCTAAACCGTCTGCCGCGGCAAGGGCTTGCTGGCCGCGCGCCTGCTTCTCTTCTGCGGCGGATTTCTTCTCTGCGGCGTCCAGGTCGGCTTGGGCGCGAATAACCGCCTCTTCCGCTTCCAGCTTGGAGCGCTCGAACACAGCTTCCGCTGCACGCACTTCTTTGAGCTTGCGCTCTTCGGCTTCGGCTTGGGCCGCAGTCAGGCGAGTGACCTTCTGGCGCTCCGCTTCAGCGCGGTTGCGCACATCGTTAATATTCTCTTCTTCTTCCGCCACGCTGCGCTCAACCGCAATACGCTGGCTGGTAATTTCGGCAATTTCCTTGCGCTCTTCTTCCAGCGCTTTTTCCATGCCGATTCGTTCAATTTCTACCGCACGCTCACGGTTTACGTCCTCAAGCTCTTTGGCCTGACGGATGCGCACCTCTTCAATCTGTACCGCACGCTCGCGAGCCTTGGTGGCCATTTCGATCTGGCGCTGTTTGTTCTCTTCGGCAATCGCCAGCTCTTCGTCGGTTTTAATTCGCGCGGCTTCGCTTTTCGCACGCTCCTGCTGGAGCACCTGCTCAGCTTCGGACTGCTCACGAGACTGCAGGCTTTCGATTTCACGACGCTGGCGCGCTTCGGCATCCGCCTGGGTTCGCTCCAGCTCTAACGCTGCTTCCCGAGCGGAGACATTCTTGCGCTGAATTTCCAACTCTTGGTCGCGTTCCAAGCGGTTGGTTTCAACATTGTGGCGAGCGGTAATCTCGGTAATGCATTTGATACCTTCTGAATCCAGAATATTATTCGGATCCAGCGAGCTTTTCGGCGTTTGCTCTAAATAGTCGATGGCGACATCTTCGAGAATATAGCCATTGAGGTCTTGGCCAATAGTCTCAACGATGGCGTCACGGAACTGTTGCCGCTCTTCGAAGAGCTGCATAAAGTCCATCTTTTACCGACTGTCTTCAGTGCTTCGCTGAACTTGGCGTTAAACAACTCATTAACGGCGTCGCGATCGGAAGCACGGCCTACGCCAACGGATTTAGCAACC
This sequence comes from Vreelandella olivaria, assembly GCA_004295565.1. Classification (GTDB taxonomy): domain Bacteria; phylum Pseudomonadota; class Gammaproteobacteria; order Pseudomonadales; family Halomonadaceae; genus Vreelandella; species Vreelandella olivaria. Next base: position 4,185,039 of record AP019416.1, read on the forward strand.
CGCAAGACATCTTCGGCTGTAGCATTAACACGCAGGTAAAACGCTACGCTGATGTCAGCACGCAAATTATCGCGGCAAATCAGCCCTCTTTCCCGGTACGATTGAGCTCCAGGGTGATCACCGACACCTTCATGGTTTCGGAACGGTGAACAACGGGCAGCACCATAGCCCCGGTAAAGTAAACCTTGGGCGTTGCGGAAAGGTCATTGACGATTAATGCCTGCCCCTGGTCGATCTTCCGATAAAAGGCTTTAAACAGTGACAGTATTACAAGCAGTGCAATAACAATCACACTGATGCTAACCAGTAGTGGCATGATCCACGACAAATCCATCTTTATCTCCTGCACCAAGGCAATTAATCGGCTAAGCCGGCTTCAAAATCTTTCTCAGACACCACCCAGTACGCATCTTCATTAACCAAGTACTGAATGATGATGGCTCGCTCACCCCGCTCCAACGCTGAGTCGCTTCGCACTTGTAAAATAAGATGGTCACCATCGATATGTGCATCGGCGCGGCCTTTCTCTTTTGTCACCTCTGCCGAGCGAACGGTGCATTGCTTACCTGTCAAACGCTGCTCAATAGGCAGGTGCTGAGCGGGTCGAAAAAGGGGCCGCAAAGGGCGAATCAGAAAGGACGTTATGATAGTGGCGACAACAAACCCTAATATCAGCACGACGCCATTAAACACCCACAGCAACAGGCCTGGGCTTAGGTGGGTTCCTAACAACAGCATCGCAAAATAGCTAAACAGCCAGCCGGTTAATGCCAACAGTGTAATCACTAGCGGCAGGGGAACGCCGTGCAAGCCCAGCGTTGCCAGCAAGCCACCCAATGCCAGTGAACCACCATCGCCAACATCACCCTCTATGACATCGCTATCGGCCAGTCCCGATAACGAAAGTAACCAGTAAACAACAGCCACACAGAGCAGAACCGTAAAAATCACGGTGGGAAAGGTAGAGATAATCGAAATAAATAGAGGCATGCACCTGAAACCCAGTGAAGCTAAACACAAGCGTCATCGATACCGGATGCCGCCATGAGTGATCGCCCTTTTCATTTTTGCTGAGAAAGGGTTCTTCTATGTACAGTCTACTAAGCTGACGCCAATTACCGCTTAGGCCTTGAACTCGAATTAGGTTCGGGTATTGCACTTCTGGCACTATCCCCTAAGTGCGAAGAAAAACTACAGCATCCACTCATAAAATCAATCAGGTCATCGACTTTTAAGAGATCTCTTACAAAACCAATAGCGAATGTCTTACAAAATTGGGGGCTTTTCACTGAAATGCTGACAATTTCGAGCAAATCGAAGCAGACTGGTGGGCATGCCGACATTGTAGAACCAGATGGGTGATGTACTCGCAAGCTGAACGATAAGCCACTTCCAAAAGAGATATCAGAGGCGAGCAGAGAGCTTGCCCATTAACAGCATCTCTAAAATACACGCTGGGTCGTCGACACGGGTGTTATCCATTAAGATTAACAACAGTGAGTCATTTCAACCTCATCGGGAGATACGTCCATGCTGCTTTCCACTTGGTTGCTTTTTGTTGCCGTGGCCATGGTCAGTATTGCTAGCCCTGGCCCCGCGTTTCTGGTCGCGGTACGCAATGGCATGGCAGGAGGTGCGAAGCGCGTGGCGCTGTCATCGCTGGGCAATATTACTGGGCTGCTCATCCTGGCGAGCGCGGCTGTATTGGGGTTAGGCGTGGTACTCAATGCCTCAGAGGTGTTGTTTAACCTGCTTAAACTGGGCGGCGCGGCTTATTTGATCTATCTGGGTATGCGTCAGTGGCGTAGCCGAACCTCTCCTGCGATCTCTACTATCGCGGCTAAACCAACCCCTAGGTGGCGCACCTTTAGTGAAGGCGTATTGGTAGCTGTGAGTAACCCTAAAGCGATTCTGTTCTTTACCGCCCTGTTTCCGCAATTCTTGGATACACAACGTGCCTTGCTTCCCCAGTTTTCGATTATGGTGGGCACCTTTATGGCGCTCTCCTTCGCTGTTTTAATGCTCTATGGCGGGCTCGCGAAACACCTCTCTCGTTGGTTGAGCAGTGCCTCACGGGTGAAGTGGGTTAATCGTATGATAGGTAGTGCTTTTATTGGGTTGGGCATCTCTATTTTGCGTTTACGCCAGCCGGTGTAAAGGCTATTTATTACTCACTTCGGTTGCAGGCCAACGGGCAATCACCGCGACAACCACAACGGCAAACAGCAGCCGTGCCCACAAGACGCCCGCCACGTCGGCCCCGAGCATTAAGATCAACAGCGTATCCTCTATAACGCTATGGCAGAGGCCGAGATAGCATAGCGCTAGCATACTATCGCGCTTGCCAAGCACACCGTTTTGCACGTCACGGATCAGGCAGCCCGGCGCCATAGCTTAGCCCCAACGTGAACCCAATCACCGTTACATTAGCGGCCGAACGGCCAATGCCCAATAGCTTGAGCAGCGGTCGCAACACAAGATGAATCCAACGCTCAAGGCCAAGCTTATGTAAAAGTTTGAGGAGTACAATCAGCGCGAAAATAATCACAAAAATAAGCGCTAATGTCTCAAGCTGAGCAACTGCCCAACCGCTTAGCGTTGGCTCTGATGAAAAGCTTGGCTGCCACATCAGCTCAACCGGTGCCTGCAGTAAACCAAACGTTGAGTAAAAACAGTGTAACAACCAAGCAAACAGCAAAGCCCCGCCGACACGCAGGACTAACGTGGCCCACCAGGGCACCCCCGCCCGCTTGGCGACCGCGCCCTCCACAGGAATCGAGTGCCCTACCAGCATCAACGCCCCCAACACCGTTACTTGCTCGACACTCAAGGGCATATCACCGGCTACTTGAAAAAACACTGCAATGGCGGTGTACAAGTTGGTAAAGAGCGCCGCCGCCCATACAACGCCCAACTGCTCGGGCAGGCCAAGCACGCTCATTAAGGGGGCCAATGCCACTCCCAACCAATCGACAACACCCAACAACTCTAACCCTTTGACGATGAGCAGCGCCGGAATCAGGATTTTGAGTAGCGTCACGTATACCCGCAGCGCGTCTTTGAGAACGCTACATAAGCCATCCAATAGGCGATAAATGCTCATAGGCCTCTAGCTCTCCATTGCCATCGTATGAATAACCGTTATGGTAAAGGAGGCAATGCAGAATCTTCTTTTCAATTCCGCACTAACAATCACTATTCGTTCTTTATGAGCTCAGAAAGGACATTTTATTTCATGGACGCCATTGATCGACGCATTCTTGACCAGCTTCAACGTGATTCCAGCCTGACCAATCAAGCATTAGCGGATGAAGTGGGCCTTTCTCCCTCAGCTTGTTTAAAACGAGTTAAGCGATTGTGCGAAGAAGGAGTCATTGAAAGAGAGGTAGCACTGCTCAACCCTGACGCCCTTGGGCAGTGCCTGCATATGGTGGTAGAAGTCACCATGGAGAGGGATAACAAATCACTCTACCAGCGTTTTTGAAATCAGCACTGAGCGCACCGGAAGTTAAGCAGTGTTACCAAGTGACCGGTGAGTGTGACTTTGTATTGATTGTGACGGTGGCAGATTTAGATCAATACGACCGTTTCTGCGACCGTGTGCTCTATGGCGACAACAACCTGCGCAAGTTCCGCACGCTACTGTCGCGTAAGCGGCATAAGTTTGAGACGTCGGTACCAATGGAAAGCTTACTCTCTACATAGTGAGATTTACGCTACTGGAACGATGGGGTACGTCAACCAGCCGGCGGGCGGCTCATGGCCCTGCCAGTGTGCAAGTACCGCCTGGCTTGCCGGGAATAACGGAGCGGGCAGAGCGCTGGGGGTAAACCAGCACCATTCAGTAAATACTTCCGGCTCAAGCACAAATGCCTCCGCATCTTGCTTCACCTTGGCGAGTACTGCCCCTGTCACTATAGAGGCTGCACTATTCAAGTTTTGGGTAATCGCCAGCAGTTTAGTACTCTGCAACTCGGAAATACCCGTCTCTTCAGCAATTTCGCGAGCAGCCGCCGCCTTAAATGACTCTCCCGCATCAACATGACCTCCGGGCAAACACCAGCATGGCGATTCACCGGGCTTATCGCGGTAGCCAAGCAGCACTGCCCCGTCAGGCCGGACAAGAATAGCGCCAACACCGATTACAGGCTGTCCGAAATTGTCCATCGTTAAACCCTTCTTCAGATCAGCTAGAGCACTTAGGTAGCTTAAGCCGTCAGCCCAATCCCGCGCAAAATCACCGAGGTGACCGATTGCACGGCTTTTTCGAATGGCAGGTCGAGGAGGCTTCAAAGCTTAAACTCAGGAGGCGGTGTATTTGGATCAGGCCCGTCCAGCGTTGCCCCACGACGGAACTATGCATGGTTGTAAGCTCACTCGATAGAAAGTCAGCGAATCAAGGATCACCCAGCGTTTAAATGGGTAGGAATCGCGTCATTTAAGCCTGACAATTTTTCCAACACCTCAACATCGACCAGGTGGGTATTTCGCCCTACGCGTTTAAGATCAGCCCAGGCAGCTTCAGGTGTCGCGATTTTGAGAGGACGGCCAATATCCTTCATGCGCTTCATCAATTCAGTGATTGAGCGGCTTGTGTGGGTAAATTCAATGGTGCCATAAGGTGTGCGGTAGGTTCCTTTTCGGCCGGTAGTCATAATAGTCAGCCGATCAACCGGGATCTGTGAGATAGCACCGTATTCAGATAAGGCAGACTCTAAAGAAACATAGCTGTATTCGCCGCGCCGCATGGCACGAGATACGCTCCAGCCGATAAGCGTCTGGGGTTCGAGAGAGCGCATAGAGATAGATGCCCCGCGCAACACCCTCAAGTACCCCATGACGGCGGAGGCGGTTCACACCTTCTTGCAGCGTTTTCGGGCTATCCTCATGGAACAGCTTGGCGAGATCTCGCAGCGTGAAGATAGTGCGCCCCTGGCGATCCCAAGCATCCAACCGTTGGCGAGCGATCTTTTGATCCACAAGTAGACACCTAGACTATATAGCCATAGTTTAGGTGTCTACTTATAAGTCTTCAAGCCTTCTTTGGTCACTTATAAAGTGACTCGTAGCACCCTTGCGACTGAAGTCTATATGTTTCGCTCGCCAGCGCTAGATATTTCAGCCCTCACAAATTCGCTATTCAGGTATCAGGCTTGATTTACCCCGAGGAATAAATCGACCTCTTCCCACGCTACCCACCGGGCGACCGTTTTTGGCTACAACCTCTCCATTAGAAATAACGATAACAGGGTAACCGGTTAACTCCATGCCTTCGTAAGGCGTGTAGTCACAGTTATGATTGAGCATAGATTGCGATAGCGTCACGCGTTTTTAGGATCCCAAATAGCGATATCGGCATCGGAACCAATGGCGATGGTGCCTTTTGTGGGTACATGCCATACACTTTTGCGTGATTCGTTGCCGAAAGGGCAACAAACTGGTTCAGATTGATGCGGCCTTCCGAGACCCCCCTTACTAAACAGAATCGGTAAGCGTGTTTCAACACCGGGTATGCCGTTGGGCACATACTTGAAACTGGTATCAGATCCTGCTTTTTTCTTCCCCGTGAAGCTTTCATAGATAAACGGGCAATGGTCAGAGGTAAATGTCGAGAAAACATCTCTTGCCAACGCATCCCAACAAGCTTGTTGGTTGGCTTTGTCTCGGGGCGGCGGGCTGCATACGTACTTGCTCCCTCCATATTAGCGTTATCCAAGTCTTCTGCGGTTAGTGTCAGATACTGAGGACACGTTTCAGCATAGATAGGCAAGCCTCGGCGTTTTGCCCATTCGATCTGCTCTATGACATCGCCGCCGGACACATGCACGACAAATAGCGGTACATCTACCAGCTCCGCAAAACTGATAGCACGGTGGGTAGCTTCACGCTCGACCAAGATAGGACGTGATTCTGCATGGCCTCTTATCCTGTCTGCCCTGCTTGCTCCAGGCGCTCGGTCATCTGCTGGATCGCGTCGAAATTCTCCGCATGCACCATGGTCAGAGCGCCTTCTCGGCGTAGTGGCTTCCATGACTTTAAAGATTTCGCCATCGTTTAAAAGCCATGTCTTGATAAGTCATGAAGATTTTGACCGACGTTACCCCCCCTGAACCACTTTGGGTAGATCACTTTCGAGTGCCTGAGGCGTCGGGTCGGTAATAATAGCGTGTAATGCATAGTCGATGTAGCATTTGCCTGCCGCACGCTTGTGATGTTCTCGACCGATTCAAGAAGCGACTTTCCTCGCTCTTGAAGAGAGAAAGGAATAACCGTTGTATTACCGCCGCAAGCCGCTGAACGCGTCCCCGACTCAAAGTCATCGGCCATAACACTGCCATCGCTTGTCGGCTGCGCCAGATGCACATGGCTATCGATCCCCCCTGGCATGAGCAATAAACCAGTGGCATCAATCTCTCGCTTTGCAGTGCTTAACTTGTCCGCTAATGCCACCACCTTACCGTTCCTGATACCAACATCGCATAGCATGGTGTCGCTTGCGGTAACCACGGTGCCGTTACGAATGATTAAATCGAATCCGGTCATAAAGGTGCCTTTACTATGATGGTAATACGTTTAACTTCAATAGCTCATCTATCTTTGCTTGATTAGCACTCAGGCTTTTGAAGTCTATGCTTTTTTAGCAGCGAGATATTTATGCCAGCCGCCTTCGTTGGTAATATCCACGACGCCGTTGCCAGTAATTTCCTCTTCACGCATTTGCATGCTCAAAGAGCCACTACCATCCTCCATTTCGATAACACCCAGCTCCAATTCGGAAGGCTCGTTAGGCAGTAGTGATTCACGGAGCTGCGCGTAACTGACTTCATAGAGTTCGCCGGGAATAGACTGCCCACCTTGCTCTACAGGCCATAAGCCGGGAAACTCATCTCGCACTGAGTAAAAGCGATACTTAGCAGCGGTCTTGGCAGCGCCCAAAACTTCGCTTCCTGCAAAGCAAAATTGATGCTCCCACCAGACATCGCCTGACCGTTAACAAACATCAAAACTGTTTTCGTTTGTTCACTCATAAGTTTTCTCCCTATTTAATGTTGATGGCGCTCATTGATAATGAGGTAACCACCTGCCATAGCGACAAGGCCTGCCCCGATAAACGTGGCTTTAGTGGGATAGTCGCCGAAAAACCAATAGCCGATGAGCGTTGCCCAAATAAGCTGTGAATATAAAAAGGGGAGACCAGCGACGCCGAGGCCGAGCGCATGGCTTCGATCAATGCAAAGTGGCTCAATGCACCAAGCAATCCAATCAGAACAAATAAAGCAATGTCTTCACGCTGCACAGGCACCCAGAAAAAGGGAACCGCCAGGGTACTGACCACGCCGCCAGCGGCGGCGGTATACAGCAGCGAAGTAAGCGCCGAATCCTGCGCAGCAAAGTAGCGCGTCGCCAATTGATAGAGCGCAAAGCAGACCGCCATGCCGACCGGCAACAGAAGATTGGCGTTCAGGCCTCCCACGTCGGGCTGTACCGCAATCAAGACGCCTGAGAATCCGCACACGGCCGCCAGCAGGCGCTTGGCGCCGACCTTCTCAAAAGCGGTATTGCCAGTAGCGTGACGATCAGCGGCGAGCTGAAGTTGACGACGTAGACCTGAGTAAGCGGCAAAACCCGCACCGACAGGTACGCAAACAGCGTGGCGCCAAGCAGCAACAACCCCCGGCCAAACTGCCTCCAGGGCGCACGGCTTTCGAGCTCGGCCCAATTGAGCCGCCCCATCACGGCCAGCAGTACTACCAGCACGATCAGGTGAACGCTGTAGCGCGACCACGCCAGTTGCACCGGCGAGTAGTGATCGCCCAGATACTTGGCCAGAGAGTCCATGCCCACGAAAAGTGCTGCAGCGGCGAGCATACAGGCAATGCCGTGAAGCGGACGCTGTGCTGGCATAGTCACCACGCTCATGTGACCGGCTGCCCTTCAAAACGATTGAGCGAAAAAGGTGTTAGATCCCAATCGCTCTTGCCACGCGTAATCAAATCCGCCGTGATACGGCCAACCAACGGCCCCAGGGTAAAGCCATTGGACGTGACGGCGTTGTAAAAGCCCGGACAGTGAGGTACCTCACCCAATATGGGCGCGCCGTCTATGTTGATATTAATCGCCGCCCAGGTACCGCAACACGTGCAGCTGATTCAACGCTGGCAGCACGTGCTGGGCAACCCACAGGTTGCCTTCGATACTTTCCAGAAGCGGGCGCTGATAGCCAAAGGGAATACTCAGCCCCGCCGGCCATCCGCCACCAATGATCACGTTTCCGTTGGCCGCCTGCTTCAACGTCAGGTGGCGATCGGCGTGGGCAAGCAGCACATCCACGATGGGATCGGCGGCTTCGGTGACGATCATCTGCAAAGGGGCCGCATGAACGGGTACGTGCACCCCGGCCAGTTTGCCGATCTCCCCGCCCAGGCGCCGGCGGCATTCACCACCTTATTAGCCCGATAGCAACAGCCGCTACTGGTGGTGACCAACCACTTGCCGTTGGTATGTTCCACCTTGTGAACCCCATCACCGGTAAAAAAGCGTGCCCCGGCCTGCTTGGCCGCCCGAACCAGGGCGGGAGTGGCAAGCAGCGGGTTGATTTTCCCCTCCTCGCTACACCACGCCCCGCCGATCACAGCATCACTAATCGCGGGCAGCTTACGCTCGATATCGCCGCGGCCAACAATCTGTGTATCGATGCCCAGCGAGCGCTCTAACGCTGCTTTCCTTTCAAGAAAGCGCATCTGCGCGTCGCTTTCAGCCACCATGATGCCACCGCTGCGTTTGAACTCGATATCGTTATCGAGCTCGCAAGCCAAGGCCTCCCAAAGCGAGGTGCTGGCTTTTGAAGCGGCAGCGTGCTGGCGGCGGGCCGCCTCCCCTTTCGGCTTTCGCACCAAAGTCGAACGACAGCAGTTGAACGTGCAGGCTGCCCGCGTTGGCGCCGGATGCCTGGCCGTTGGGCAGGCCGCGATCGAGTACCGCCACCTCCACGCCTTGTTTAGCCAGCTCCATGGCGGTAGAGCTTCCAGCAACGCCGGCGCCGATCACCAGCACGTCGACCTCAATAGGGGCTCGAGAATCGGTTGTCTGATGGCGAGTAGGCATTACCGGCGGCGTCACGCGCCGGTGCCCGGCCCACTCGCCCTTTTCAATGACCAGGGCCCCTATGGCCACCGGTTTGATCGGATTTTGCGGTGCTGGTAGATCAAACTGACTGCCCAATTTTTATCGGTGGCGATCAGCATGCTAACCGTCGAGGCACAGTAGCGTCCCTGGCAGCGCCCCATGCCCGCGCGGGTCTGACGTTTGATCGAGGCTACGTCGCTACACGCCTCGCGCCCGTTCAGAATCTCTTTGGCGGTAATGCCTTCGCAGCGGCAGACGATCGTATCGTTGGTAACGCCCGCCAGCGGCTTGAGCGGCGATGCAAAGGCGCCCCACAGCGCCTTTTGAAAACGTCGATGCTTTCGCTGTCGGGCCTGCCATGTCGAGGTGGGAGCATTCGTGTGATAACCACAGTGATTGGCGGCGGCGATGCCCGAAAGCGCCCCCCTGGGCGAGGGCCAGTTGGGCGCCGCCGAATCCGCCAGCCTCACCGGCAACGAAAACGCCCTCGACGTTGCAGCTGCCGTCCGCCGCGCGCTCAGCTGAAAGCAACTTGAGAGCTGAAGTCGTGGCGGGCCCATAATGGTGCTCGACCCCTAGCAGCCGGTTGATTTCGGCCTGCGGCTGGAAGCCATAGCCAAGACCTACCGCCTTGACGTCAAGCTGCCGGGTCGGTTGCCCCAGTTCGCCCGCGGAAGTAACCGGCGCCAGCACTACGCTTTCGATGGCGCTTTCGCCCTTGATCTCCGCAACCGCGTAGCCATCGAAAATAGGTACGCGAGCACGCTTGAGGATAAGCAGGTAGCCAAGCCCGGCGCCGATCAAGGACGGCGCATGGCGAGTCGCCTGCCCGGTCTGGGTAAATGCAGTCAGTGACGTCAGCTTTGCACTTTCCACTACACCCGCCACTTCGACGCCCGCCGAGACCAGTTCCGCCGCGACCTGCAGGTTGAGCGGTCCGTTGCCCGCGACCAGAATAGGCCCGGGCGGTGCCGTGCGGTAGGAGCGCAGTAGCGTTTGCAGTCCGCCGGTGGTCATCACGCCGGGAAGCGTCCAGCCAGGTACGGGGTAGGGCCGCTCGGTGGCGCCGGTGGAAATGACAATGGATCGGGGCTCGACGATCAGCGCCTGGCCGTTTCGCTCGACCCCGATTTGAATCTGATCGGCACGCTCACGAAACGCTCCCCAGACCAGCGTATTGCGCCACTGCTGAACGTCCGCTTTTTCGAGTTCATTGATTAGCGCACGACCCGCCTGCATCTGCTTATCCGGCGCATTGCCGTCTTGTGTTGAATAGGCCGATGACAACTGCTTGAAATATTGACCACCCAGACTTGTGCGCTCATCGATCAAGAGTACGCTCGCCCCCGCCTCCCGCGCCGAAAGCGCGGCCTGCAAACCGGCAGGCCCTCCCCCGATGATCAGTACATCGGTCGTCACCACCTCAGGCGACGCTGCTCGGACAGCACTTTGACGCTGCGCCTCGATATCGAACGGGGTTTTGTAGGGATGGCGCTTGACCGACTGATTCTGCTGAACAGGTGTCATGCAGGCGCGCACACCGGAGTGGCCGTCGACGCTGACCAGGCACTCGAAACACGCGCCCATGCCGCAATAATGACCATGGGCTTCCCCCAGGCGGCCTTCCCGATGAGACAGGTGCCCCGCGCCGACAAGTGCAGCCCCAGGCTTTGACCTTCAACGGCACTGACCTCCTCGCCTTCGAAAGTAAAGGTAATCTCTTTAGCTCTTTTAGAGATCCTGCTTCCCAGCGCGTCCATTAAAGCCTCCTATTTCAAAGAAAGCTTGCGAACGATGTCATCAGCCCACACCTTGTCTTCACGGGGCGAGGGAAGCCGCGGAGGACGCGGATGCCCAACGCTTTTCCCCATCGACTCGAGCAGCGCCTTGGTGCCGGATACGTAGCGATGGCCGAACACGAAATCAATGACCGGTAGAATGTGGTGATACACCTCCCTGGCGCGATCCAGATTCTTTTCCACCACCGTGGCGGTGTATAGATCGGCAAACTCCTTAGGCATAACGTTGGAGCCAACGGCTACCCAGCCGATCGCGCCTTCCACGTAGGATTCAAACCCCAGCACCCCGCCAAACACGCCTATCTTATCGCCGCATAGCCTCAAAATGTCGCGCACGCGCGTAATCTCTAGCGTCGACTCCTTGATGTAAGCCACGTTTTCGATCTCGGCAAGCCGTGCCACCGTTTCGGGCATCATGTCCACGTTGGCCGCATTGGGGTTGTTGTAGATCATGATTGGCAGCGAGACGGCGTCGGATACCTGCTTGTAGTGGTGATAGAGCTCGTCTTCGGTGGGACAGCTGTAGTAAGGCGGAATGATCATCAGCCCGTCCGCGCCCAGCTGTTCGGCTTCCTGGCTGTAACGAATAACATCATTGGTATTTTCAGCGCCAGTACCTACCAGCACGGGAACGCGACCGCCGGCTTGATCGATCACGGTCTTGGCCACCAGATGGCGTTCGTCGTCGGTCATCGAAAGAAACTCACCGGTACTGCCAAGCGGGATCAACCCATGGATACCCTGCTCAATCTGCCAATCGATAAACGTGCGCAGTCTCTCTACGTCGACTTTCAGGTCTTTATCGAAAGGTGTAATAAGAACACTATAAGTACCAGCAAACTGGGACATTTAACTCTCCGACTCAACGTTAACGGGTTCTAAAAAAATCGGGTAAGGCGGTCACGACAGATGGGACGTAAGTCGCCAGCAGAAGCACGGCCAGCATGAAACTCAAGGGCAGGATGATTTTGCCCGCTACGCGCATGATGGGGCGCTGGGCGATACTGCTGGCGACAAAAGCGTGATGCCGTAGGGCGGCGTGATCATGCCGATGGAAAGGTTGATGATGATCACCACGCCCAGATGCAGCGGATCGATACCGTAGCTTTGCGCCACGGGCATCAACACCGGCACCAGGATCAATATGGCGGCAATGCTTTCCATGAACATGCCGACAAAAATCAGCCCGACATTGAGCAGAGCCAGAAATACCCAGGGATTGTCGGACAAAGACTGCAGAAAACCCACAAGCAACTGGGGCACGCCTTCTCTGGCGACCAGCCACGAGAAAATGTTCGCCACGGCAATGATCATCATCACGGATGCCGAGATACTCGCCGCCCGCAGTATCAGGCGAGGCAGATCACGAAACTTGAGCTCTTTATAGATAAAGAGCCCCACCAGAAGTCCGGTCGCAACAGCGACCGAGGCGGCTTCGGTCGGCGTAAAAACGCCCCCGACAATACCTCCGATGATGATGATGGGCATCAGAAAAGCCGGAATGGCCCTCAAGGCGGTCGCACCCAGCTCCTTCAAGGAGAAAGGCTGCACCTGACTATACACACCGCCATAACGCCGGGCGTGAAAATACCCCGCCAGCAACAGCCCCAGCGCCATTAAAAACCTGGTACGACACCGGCGATAAACATATCGCCTACCGAGACATTACCTACCGAGGCCAGCACGATCATCATGATGGAGGGAGGAATGACGGGACCCAGGGAGCCCGCGGCGGCCATCAAACCGGCGGCAAAGTCGATATCGTAACGGCGACTTCTCATCTCGGGCAGCATTAAAGAGGCGGTGGCCGCCGTATCCGCAGAGCCAGAACCCGACACGGCGGCAAGCCCGGTGCCCGATACGACGGACACCAGCAGCAGCGACCCTCGGATCCAGCCGACCAGCGCGGTTGCAAAATCGATCATGCGACGTGCAATACCGCCGCGCTCCATCAAAAGCCCTGACAGGACGAAAAACGGAATGGCCATGATGGTAAAACTGTCCAGACCCGCGAACAGACGCTGGGGAATAATGCTGCTAGATATCCCCTCGCCCACCAGCACAAGACTCGCCGAGACGCCCATGGTAAAAAACGATGGGGGCGCCAGCAATTAAAAGCAGTACGAATAACACCATGACCATGATCATAATGCGGTTTCCTCATTATTATTGTCAGCGCACTCTTTAGCGAAAATCTTCTTTAAATAGGCAATACTGAATTCGAGGAAGAAATAGCCAAGCCCTACCGGCAGGGAGAGATAAGGTATCCACATGGGAATACCCAATGCCGACGAAGTTTGAATCTGACCAATTTGAAGTAGCCGCTGACTGGCGAGAATAGCGAGCCATAAAAACCAGCTGCCCAAAAGCAGAATAAAAGTGCGGTAATTCGCTTGAGGATATCGGGCAAGACGTCATACAGGATATCAACGCCAATATGCAGCTTTTCACGCATGGCAATACCGGCGGCCAAAAGATAACCCATATCTGGGCGAAGGTAGCCGTTTCTGCCGCACCAGCCACGGAAAATCCGAAGACATACCGTCCTGCCACAAGCGTCAGTATTGCGACGACCATATAACTGAAAAGGACAACGACACATACGGCAATCAAGAACCTGATACCGTGCAGCACTCGCTCAGCCACTTGCACTATAGGTGCCATAATTACCCCCTGAAGTAGCAGGGCTATATCAATAGCCCTGACTCTCTAAACTGCTAGCGTAGTTGCTCAATGACGTTCAAAAGCTCTTGCTTCTGATCCGTATCGACGAATTCGCTATAGACCGCCTGAGACCTTTCACGGAAGGGTTCTATTTCAGGCTGGGTAAACTCAACGCCGGCACTTAAAAGCTCTTCACGGATGCGCGCGTCCATCTCGGCATATACTTGACGCTCGTATTGAGCGGACTCTTTACCTGCAATCATCACAGCCTGCTGCACATCTTCGGGCAGACTTTGGAAGCGCTCCTCGGACATGATTAGATCCGCAACCAACGCATTCAGCTCACTTCGGCGAGGTATGGCGCCACTTCGTAAAACCGCTGTGCCTGATAGTTGGTGAAAGCAGCTTCAGCGCCATCCACCACGCCAGACTCTAACGCCGCATAAAGCTCGCTGTAAGCAAGTGGCGAGGCATTAGCACCAAACGCGTTGAAAGAGGCAACATGGGCCGGAATCTGCATAGTTCTAATACTTTGGCGCTCCAGATCTTCGATACTGTTGACCGGCTCCTGGGTCACGATATGGCGAACGCCCGCCTCGTAAAAGCCCAGTAGTTTAAAGCCGTTGTCCTGCATAGAACCGGCCAGACGCTCGCCAACCTCGCCGTCCATAACGCGATACATGTGCTGACGGTCATCAAACAGGAAAGGCAGATCAAAAATCGACAATTCAGAAACGAAGTTGGTCAAAACACCGTTAGTGGGAACGGCAATATCCAGAGTACCTAAAAGCAACCCCTCGATCATTTCGCGCTCGTTACCTAACTGATTGTTAGGAAATATCTGCACGGTAACTTCGCCGTTTGTTTCGCGCTCGACAACTTCTGCGAATTTTTCTAGCCCCTTTTGATAAGGCTCGCTCAAGTTGGCCGAGTGCCCTGCGCGCAATACTAAGCTTTCAGCCCAAGAAGACGTGGAGTAAATAGAGGTAAGTGCAATAATTCCAACAGCTATAGATTTTTTCATAATTATCTCTCTTAGACGTTGACACATTATTTGTAGACCAACGGTATACCAGCTGTCAACCAATAACCCCACGTGGAAAAATTATTTCTACGCTCCAAAAAAGGGTATAAAATAAGACATTTGCACAAAAATTGTGCGAAGCCTCTACTGTCTATTAGATTCTCTTGCACTTATTAAGCTTTCGCAAAGATTCGAAAGCTTAATAACGAATAATCTGGTATCTGAGAGCACCAAATCGGTGCATCAAAACGAACTAAAATTAGAGGGCTTCAAAAATATTTTTCTTCGTTTCACGTAGGTGATCGTACATTGCCTTACGCGCCTTATCTGAATCGCCTTCTAAGATGGCATTAATTATCGCCAAGTGTGCTTCATATCCAGGGAAAGATTTGGCGGGCAGCGTCTGGTTTTCAAAAATCTGCGTCGTTTTTCTCAGTTCAGAAATAATTTTTAGAAGCACTTCGTTACCGGTTACCTGTGCGATCCCCATATGCAGCGTTTGATCAAACTCCCACTGCTGCTCAAGCCCCACTTGTTTAGAAAGCCTAATTGAATCTAACCTCTCTACCCAGTCCGCGATTTCCTTGGTTTGTGACTTAGCTGCCGCCATAGCCGCTGCCTCGGGTTCGAGCAGCTCTCGCACCTGAAGTGCTGCCACATATTCATTGATAGCGATTTTTTTCACGCCAATGGTGCGTGCATTCAAGCGTACAAGCCAACCTTCTGCCTCAAGTCGTCTTAGGGCTTCACGTACAGGGGTGCGCGACATATCCAACTTATCTGCGAGGCGTCTTTCTTGTACTATATCGCCGCCAGAAAGCTCGCGGGCGAGAATCATGCGCATGATGGCCTCGTAGGCCACACTTGAAAGGCCTCCGTGATCAGCTTGCTCATAAGAAACCCTATCATTCACTGCTAACATATAGGTTGTCATCCCACTATTAATAAAACCACCTGGATACTGCTACAAAGCATTGTAATGAGCTCTTATTATGTACACCTAGACCTCATTATCACCACCCTGAAACTAACAAATGCAAAGCTGTAGTTAACTGTATCAGCTTTGTTGAAGAAAGATGCGCCAGCCTTCCTAGTCTCATTAAAATGCAGTATATCGACTCATCCAAATCAATGCTCTTTCAGCCTTAGGAAAGATCCTTAAATATCATATTAAGCCGTCAGCCCAATCCCGCGCAAAATCACCGAGGTGACCGATTGCACGGCTTTTTCGAACTGCAGGTCATCCAGCGGTTGGTCATCGTTGAGCAGGTAGATTTGGTAGTCGAAGTCGGCGTAGTGCTGAGTGGAGGCCCAGATCATATAGAGCAGGTAGGAAGGCTCGACGGGATTGATCTGACCTGACTCCACCCACTCGCGGATTTTCGACTCTTTGAGCTTGGCCCATTCATAGAGGTTGTCGCGCAGGCTCTCTTTGAGTATCGGTGCGCCTTGCATGACCTCGGCCGCCCATACTTTTGAGCCGTGGGCGCGATTGCGGGAGTGGTTCATCTTGGCGCGAATGTAGGTGGAAAGCACGACGCGGGGGTCATCGTAGAGCTCGAAGCAGAGCGCGTCCTGCTTCCAGACCTCTAAAAGCTCCAGTAACACATCCTGGTACAAGGCTTTTTGGTGGAGAAGTAGTAGTGCACGTTGGACTTGGGAAGTTCAGCCATCTGGGCGATTTCCCCATAGAGGCACCGGCGTAGCCTTTTTTCGGCAAATAGCTGCTCCGCGGCTAAGAGAATCTTCTTAACGTTGGTCTGGCGAATTTCATCCTGGGTTCTTGCCACGCTGCATTCGTTCCTTACATCGAAGAAGGCACTAGGCTTTGTACGAAAACTGCCTGCGCTCGGCCATGCTGCGTTAAAAACGGCTCAAAATGCTCATTTACACCCCGTAAACTCCGCTTTTCGCCGTTTTTTGCCTTGCCTGACCTTCGCTCGCCGACTTTTCGCACCAAGTTTAAAAGCACCGCCGCAGAGCGACGGTGCTGAGAAGATGTCCTATTTACCCTAGAACGTCAACTTTGATTGGCGGGGAACGAGAACTCCGCTCGGGTCGCTTCGCTAACCGACGGCCAGCGCTGGGAAACCGCTTTGCGGCGGGTATAGAAACGCACTGAGTCAGGACCGTAGGCGTGAAGATCACCAAACAGTGAGCGCTTCCAACCGCCAAAGCTGTGATAAGCCACGGGTACTGGCAACGGTACATTCACCCCGACCATCCCCACTTCAATAGCGTCGGTGAAGCGGCGGGCGGCTTCACCATCGCGGGTGAACAGGCAGGTGCCATTGCCGTATTCGTGGTCGTTAATCAGTTGCATGGCATCGTCCAGGCTAGCGACCCGCATGACACAGAGCACCGGTCCAAAAATCTCTTCCTGGTAAATGCGCATCTCGGCGGTAACGTTATCGAACAAGCAGCCGCCCACGAAGTAGCCCTCTTCATAGCCTGGGACTTGCAGATCACGACCATCAGCGACCAGCGTTGCTCCAGCGCTTACACCATCTTCGATAAAACTGAGTACTTTGGCGCGGTGCTCGGCGGTCACCAGCGGGCCCATATCCAGATCTTTTTTGGTGCCAGGGCCAACTTTCAGTTGGGCGATTTTAGGCAGCATGGTTTCAACTAAGCGATTGGCCGTTTCATCGCCGACGCACACCGCCACCGAGATCGCCATGCAGCGCTCGCCGCAGCTACCAAATGCTGCGCCCATTAGCGTATTGGCGGCGTTCTCTAAATCGGCATCCGGCAGCACGACGGCGTGATTCTTCGCCCCACCCAGAGCCTGAACGCGTTTGCCCGCAGCAGAGCCCCGGCTATAGATCGCTTCCGCGACCGGCGTTGAGCCAACAAAGGAAATGGCTTTTACGGCCTTGGCGTCCAGCAGCGTTTCCACCGCTTCGCGTCCACCGTGTATCACATTCATCACGCCTTTCGGCAGCCCCGCCTCTTGCAGCAGTTCGGCAACGGCCATGGCTGCTGAAGGATCCTTCTCCGAGGGTTTGAGGATAAAGGTGTTACCGCAGGCGATTGCCATGGGGTACATCCACAGTGGCACCATGGCGGGGAAGTTAAACGGGGTAATGCCCGCCACCACGCCTAGCGGCTGAAAGTTAGACCAGGCATCGATACCCGGCCCTACGTTGTGGGAGTACTCACCTTTTAATAGTTCCGGGACACCACAGGCGTACTCGACGTTCTCAATGCCGCGCTTGAGTTCCCCCATGGCGTCTTCCGGGGTTTTGCCATGCTCTTCGCTGACCAGTTGCACCAAGCGGTTAGCATTATCTTCGAGCAGTTGCTTAAAGCGGTACATCACCTGGGCGCGCTTGGCGGGCGGGGTATCGCGCCAGCGGGAAATGCCGCCTGGGCGGCGGCAATGGCACGCTCTACGTCGGCGGCATTGGCATCCGCTACTTGGCGAATCACTTTGCCCGTTGAGGGGTTGGTCACGTCCAGCGTGCGCTGGCTTTGCACTAATTCACCGTTAATCAGGTGCGAAACATTACTCATATTCAAACTCTCTGAAGTTTAGATCAGTCACTTATGCCAACGAATCCAGGGTGGTGGCCACCGCATCGAACAGCCGCTCTAGCTCGGCCTCAGTGGTGCCAAAGGGAGGGCCAAACTGCAGCGTGTCACCGCCATAGCGCACGTAGAAACCCGCTTCCCAAAGCGCCATATGCGCATCCCGGGGGCGAATCGTTGGGTCGCCATCGCGGGGCGTTAGCTGAATCGCCCCGGCCAAGCCGTAGTTACGAATATCGACGATATGATTGCGACCTTTCAGGGCGTGCAGCTTCTGTTCAAAGGCGGGCGCAATGGCGCTAACCTGGGCGGGGAAGTTTTCACGCTCCATCATCTCAAGCGCCGCCAGCCCCGCCGCGCAGGCCACCGGGTGGGCGCTGTAGGTGTATCCATGGGTAAACTCGACGGCATGCTGGGGGCCACCGGCGTGCATAAAGGTATCGAAAATCTCGCTGGAAGCGATCACTGCACCCATAGGGATGGCGCCGTTGGTGATCTGCTTGGCCACGTTCATGATATCTGGCGTTACGCCAAAGGCTTCGGCGCCGGTGGTCGCGCCGCTGCGCCCGAAAGCGGTGATCACTTCATCAAAGATCAGCAGAATATCGTGGGCAGTACAGATCTCGCGCAGCCGATCCAGATAGCCTTTTGGCGGCACGATCACCCCCGCCGAACCGGACATCGGCTCGACAATCACTGCGGCAATGGTGGAGGCATCGTGTAGGGCGATTTGATCCAACAGCGCATCGGCCAGCTCGGCACCGGTTTCCGCTTGGCCACGGGTGTAGGCATGGCCCGCCTGCAGGGTGTGCGGCAAGTGCGTTACATCCATCAACTGGCCGTAGTGTTTACGATTACCACCGATACCGCCCAGGCTGGTGCCGCCAATATTCACCCCGTGATAGCCTTTGGCGCGGCCGATCATGCGGGTCTTCTCCGGCTTGCCTTTTAAACGCCAGTAGGCTTTGGCCATCTTGACTGAGGTATCGGCGGCTTCAGAGCCTGAGTTGGTGAAAACACATGATCCAGCCCTGCAGGCGTGAGGCTAGCCACCTTTTCCGCCAGCTTGAACGCCAGCGGATGACCAATTTGAAAACCGGGGGCAAAATCGAGGCTGCCGAGCTGCGCCGCCACGGCTTTCTGTATCTCTTCACGGTTATGCCCCGCGCCACAAGTCCAAAGCCCGGAAAGGGAATCGAATAGCTTACGGCCCTGGTCATCAATGTAGTAACGCCCTTCCGCCCCGGCGATAACGCGCGGGTTAGCACGAAAATCGCGGTTGGCGCTAAACGGCATCCAATAGTGTTGGTTAAGCGCCGTTTTTGAAGGCGTATCTACTGACGGGGCACTCGAGGTTTCAGCGGGGTTTTGCTTTTATTCCAAACATGGTGTCCAGCTCCATCGCTATAGGGCATTGCCTCAGCATGCGCCACCAGACACGTTTATAAAATTACGCTCTTCTTTTGTTCACGTTAGAGAATCTATACGTAACAAGGCATCTCGGCATGCTTCTTGACCTTGACGTCGATTGAGAAAGCGCCTAATCATTATATTTATACGAATAAATACAACAAATCTATGGAGCACGCCCAACCGGTAATTGGCACCTATCACGCTGCTTCCAAGAAGCTCGCTGTTGGTAGCTGCGTACTGAAAATACCGCTCACAAACTCAACATAAACAATTCACTATGCACATAGGGCAAACTCGCTATGAAGTATTTAACTCCCCTCAAACTGTCGATTTACAGCGTCATGCTTTTCAGTTTCTTTATGCTGGAAAGCCCCATCATTATGTTGGCTAACCGTATAGAGCCCATGTTGATGGGCATCCCCTTCCTGCTGGTATGGAACTTGTTTTGGTGGTTTGTGCTAACGGCGCTTTTTTTGGTGGCCTATTTCACCAACTGGGGCAGCCCAACATCCACACCTGAAGGCGCCACTAAACAACACTAAGAGGGGGATTAAACATGACCGGCAGTCTATTAATTATTGCGGCGTTTATGATTATTCCCTTGTTGGTGGGGATTCTATCAGCACGTCAATCGCAAGAAACCAGTGAAGACTTTTTCGTTCAGGGTCGCGCCATGGGCAGTATCGCGGTGTTTTTCACCGTGGCAGCAACCTGGTGGAGTGCCTTTGCCTTCCTTGGCTCTAACGCCACCTTTTATACCAATGGGCCAGTGTTTCTTACCGCGCTCGCCTGGAACCTGCTGTTTGGCTTTATGTACTACTGGATCGGTAAGCGGGTTTGGTTTTTAGGCAAGCGATTCAATTATTTAACACCTTCGGATTTAATTGGTGACTTCTATAACAGCGAGGCGCTACGCATTACCGTTGCCGCTATTACGCTGATTTTCACCGTGCCTTATTTGCAGATCCAGCTCACTGGCGGCGCCTACTTAATCGAAGTCGCCTCTGGTGGGTTGATTCCGTTCTGGCTCGCCGCATTGCTGTTCTACTTCATTATTATTATCTACGTATGGATTGGCGGCATTCGTGCTATCGCCTGGACCGACGTTATTTATGGCGCTCTGCTGTTCTTCGGCATGCTCTATGCCGGTTACTATATTTCCACCCAGGTAGGAGGGCCAACCGCTCTGTTTAGTCAGTTGCAGCAAAGCTCACCCGAGCACCTCACCATGCCTGGGCCTAACGGCACGATGGGCTACCCCATGTGGTTCTCGCTGTTTGCGATTACCGCGATTGGTGCCTTTATGGGCCCCCAAATCTGGCTGCGTATGTACTCGGTCAAACACGGCAAGCTGTTTAACTTAATGCCCTTTTACTGGGCTTGGCCGCCTTTGCCTATGTAGGTTCGGTGCTCTCTGGCTACTCCGGCGTGCTGCTTGAGCCCGATGTGGAAAACCCCGATCAAATCCTGCCCATCATGTTGATGGATTACGCCCCTACCTGCTTGCCTCGCTGATTATGGCAGCAGGCGCTTCAGCAGCGATGTCCACCGCTAACTCGCAGATTCACGCGGTGTCCACAGTGGTAACGATGGATATCTATAAGCGCTATGTGAACCGTGAAGCAAGCCAAGCGCGGATCGTTTATATCGGTCGTTTATCGTTAGTAGGCTTCTCTCTGGCAGCTTATATCATGGCGCTTACCGTTCCCGGCGTATTGGTGACTATCGGCATTGCTGCGCTAGCAGGTACCGCACAGCTGGTTATTCCTACCATTGGCGCTATCACCTGGAAAAAGCCCACCCCACTGCGGCGCTCGCGGGGCTTTGGGCCGGTGTTGCCTGTGTACTACTGATGACCTTTGGCCCGCTAAGTGCCCCCTTTGGTTACCACGCGGGTATTTGGGGACTATTGTTGAATGCGGTGCTGTTCGTTGGCCTAAGCCATGCGCTGCACCGTCGCGATACAGCAGTAGTGGAGCGGTTCATCCAGGCACGCTACGACTATGATGCCGAGTACCACCCCGAACGCTTGCCTGCTTACACCCAAGAAACGACCAACGCCGCTAACTACAAATAAGGAGTGAGTTGATGACTCAAGCCCCCAGTTCAGCCTCTCGGCGCCGACCCAAACTTGCCGAGCTGATTAGCGATGATATCAAGCGCTGGATTGCCGCCGAGTCTTTGGGAGAAGGCGACCGACTGCCGAACGAAAAAGCGCTGATGGAGCTTTACGGTAGTGCCAAGGCGACGGTGCGTGAAGCACTCAAGATTCTTGAGGTTGAGGGGCTAGTTACTTTAAAAACCGGGCCTAAAGGGGCGCGGTAATCAACCAGCCGGGGATGGAGCCCGCCAGTCGAATGTTGCGTAACTTCCTGCATTTCCAGCAGTTGGATGGCAGGCAGGTTTACCAGTTGCGCAAACTGCTGGAAGTAGAGCTGGCGGCATCAGTGGTGGGAAGGCTCACCGAGCACGACTTCCAGCAATTGGAAGCCAATATGTCGGCCTGCGCTTGCTGCGCGAGCGATGAAGAGGATCACCGACACCAGCGCTTTTTAGAGCTGGAGTTTCACCAACTGCTGGCGCGTGTCTGCCCTAATCCTCTGCTCGCCTTTATGTGCCAGTTTTTAAACGACATGCTGCGCGATTTGGTAGTGATAAAGAAAGCTTACGTGCCCGAACGCAAGCAGTTCGATCACGCCAATCAGGACTACCACCGCCAGCTGGTGGACGCCTACCGGGCCGAAGATACCCAGCGTGTGCGCCAGGTAATGGCTGAGCATATGGCCGATGCCGAGCACCATATGAGCGCGCTGGAAGCGGAAATGGCCGCGCAGATGCTGATCAGCAACGATTCTCCCAACCTTCAGAATCACCGTTCCAAGCTACACGACCTAGCGACGGAAAATGCATCCGTTTAATCTTGCGAGGAGAGTGAAATGAACACCTACGTTACGCCCAGCAAAGATAGCACCGACCTACGTACTGATAGCGACCGCCTATGGGAATCGCTAATGGAGATGGCCAAACTAGGCGCCACACCCAAAGGCGGGGTCAATCGTCAAGCGCTTACCGATTTAGAACGCCAGGGGCGCGACCTGTTTATCCAGTGGTGTCGCGCCGAAGGCTGCACAATTCGCATTGATAATATCGGCAATATTTTTGCCCGCCGTGAAGGCAGCGACCCCAACGCCAAAACGGTGATGGCGGGCAGCCACCTGGATAGCCAACCCACCGGCGGTAAGTATGATGGCTGCTTTGGCGTACTCTCCGGTTTGGAAGTGATTCGCACCCTTAACCAGCACAACATCACCACGCAATCCCCTATCGAAGTCGTCGCC
This sequence comes from Vreelandella olivaria, assembly GCA_004295565.1. Taxonomy (GTDB): domain Bacteria; phylum Pseudomonadota; class Gammaproteobacteria; order Pseudomonadales; family Halomonadaceae; genus Vreelandella; species Vreelandella olivaria. Next base: position 4,207,934 of record AP019416.1, read on the forward strand.
TGGACGAACGAAGAGGGTTGCCGCTTCCCACCCTGCATGATGGGTTCCGGTGTGTTTAGTGGCGTGCTTGAGTTTGACGCCATGATGGCGCGCACCGACGTCGATGGCGTCACGGTAAGCGATGCCCTGGACGCCATTCACTACCGCGGCAGCGACAGCGTTTCGCCAGATGAGATAAAGCTTATTTTGAACCCCACATTGAGCAGGGGCCGATCCTGGAAGATACCGACACCACCATTGGCGTGGTTATCGGTGGGCTTGGTCAGAAGTGGTTTGATTTAACCCTGACCGGACTTGAAGCCCACGCAGGCCCCACGCCGATGAACCTACGTCGGGATGCCATGATGGGTGCTGCGGAAGTTACTCAAGCGCTCAACAGAATCGCTTTTGATCATCAGCCCCACGGTCGCGGCACGGTCGGCTGTATGACGCTGCACCCAGGTTCGCGCAATGTGATTCCCGGCCAAGTCAAAATGACCCTGGATATGCGCCACTGGGAGCCAGAAGCGCTTATCGCAATGGGCCAGTCTGTTGCCGCTGCCGTTGAGGAAATTTGCCAACGTCACGGGCTGACGTACGAGCTAACCCCACCGCGGATTTTGCACCTGAGCACTTCAACAAAGCATGTGTTGATGCAGTGCGTCAGGGGGCCGCGAAACTCAATCTCTCGCATATGGATATCATCAGCGGTGCCGGTCACGATGCGATGTTTGTGGGCCGCGTTGCCCCCGCCGCGATGATCTTTATTCCCTGCAAGGATGGTATTAGTCATAACGAAATCGAGAGCGCCACGCCAGAGCATGTTCACGCTGGCTGTAACGTCCTACTGCACGCGATGTTAGACGCAGCCGGTGTAGAAAGCGGGGAGTAACCATGGCTGACACCTTTGAAACACTCACAGCAGTCGACGCCTTGGCACGCTTCGGCGAGAGGTCGCTCTCGCCGGAAACGCTGGTCGATGACTGCTTGGCGCGTATTGAGCGGGATAACCCCAAGGTCAATGCCTTCACTTGCGTTAACAGCAAAGAGGCCCGCCGTTTAGCAGCAGAATCCGCTCGGCGCTGGCAGGCAGGCACGCCCTGCGGCCCACTGGACGGCATCCCCGTTACCATTAAGGATTTAACCTTAACCAAAGGGCTGCCCACCCGACTGGGTTCAACGACCACCCGGCCGGATGGCCCTTGGGAGGTGGATGCGCCGATCAGCCGTCATCTGCGTAATGCCGGGGCTATCGTGATTGGCAAAACCACTTCGCCGGAGTTTGGCTGGAAAGGCGTCACCGATAACCCGCTGCACGGTATTACCCGCAACCCCTGGAACACCGATCTCACGCCAGGGGATCATCCGGCGGCGCCGGGGCTGCCGCTGCACTTAACCTTGGCATGCTTCACCAGGGCAGCGACGCGGGGGCTCTATTCGCATCCCATGCAGCTTCACTGGTACCTTTGGTATTAAACCCACCTTTGGCTGGGTGCCTCAGTGGCCCGCCAGCACCATGAGTACGCTCTCTCACCTGGGGCCAATGACCCGCACCGCCGCCGACAGCGCGCTGATGCTGAGCGTGATGGCGCAGCCCGATGCACGGGATGGCTATTCAGGCAACCCACTCGGGCCAGACTGGCTAACGCCGCCCCTGCGGATCTAAGCGGCTGGCGAATCGCCTTTAGCGCCGACCTTGGCTATGTAGAGGTAGCCCCGGATATTGCCCAGCGGGTTGAGGAAGCCGTTGCCCATTTAGAAGCATTGGGCGCTACGGTAGAGAGAATTGATCCTGGCTTTAGCGATCCGCTAAAACCTTTAATACGCTGTGGTTTGCGGGCGCCACCCAAGCGCTCGAAAAACTCAACGAACAACAGCAGGCGGCACTCGACCCAGGATTTCTGGATATCGCACGGCGCGGGCAGGATGTATCGCTCTCCGCCTACCTCACCGCCCGGCGTGAGCGCAGCGAATTAACGGCGCATATGGCAACGTTTCATGAGCGCTTTGATTTGCTGGTCACCCCTACGATGCCCATTGCGCCCTTTGCCGCGGGCCACAACGTGCCGCCAAGCGGGCGCTATAACGACTGGATGGATTGGACGCCATTTAGCTACCCCTTCAACCTTACCCAACAGCCCAGCGCCTCCATGCCTTGCGGGCTGGACAGCCAAGGGTTGCCGGTAGGCTTGCACCTTGTAGCAGGCAAATACCAAGATCTAAAAGTACTGCATGCCGCTCAGTTGCTTGAGCGCTATTTGCCGCCACTAACATCGCCGGGAATGGCATAACCACATAAGTTGGCTACTTGTTGGCTAACTGCTCCTGCGCCAGCTCAGCAAACTGCTTGCGGGAGGGTTTAAAGCCCACCCCGGCGGCCAGGCCAGCCAGGCATCGGGTACCATAAAGCCGGGCAGTGCTTCGCGAACCCAGGCGCTTAGCGCCTGCTCCGATACCGCTTCACCGTGCCAGTCGATAAACGCCACCGGGCGCTCGCCCCACTCGGGGTGGGGCACCGCTACCACAAGCCCCTGGGCGATGCTGGGGTGGTCGACCAAGCGCTGCTCGATGCTTTCCGGCTGGATATTCTCGCCACCGGAGATAAAGCCATTATCGAGCCGCCCTTCCACCACCAGCGCCCCGTCCGCGTTGAAGTGGCCTTTGTCGCGGGTAGCAAACCAGCCTTCTGCGTTGAGGGCCGGGTCAATCACGCCATCATTCAAATAGCCGCAGAACAGGGTCTCGCCGCGTAGCTGGATTTCCCCATCAACGACACTAACCTCCCGGCCCGGCAGCGGTTTTCCAACCACACCGGGCGCCGTGGGAACACCCGTGCAGACCTGGCTAGCCATTTCCGATAGCCCATAGCTAACTTTCGGCATTAACCCTAGCGATGTCATCTGCGCCACCAGCGGCGCAGGAATCGCCGCACCGCCCAACAGTAGCTCGCGCAATTGGGTGCGCTTAGGGTAAAACCCGCTTTCAGCAGCCGCCAAAGCTGAGTAGGCACCAGGGAAAGATGGCTAATCGCCTGCTGCTCCAGGCGCTCCGCCAGTGAATGGGGAGCCTCGTCAAGGATCACCCGCCCACCGGCAAGAAAGACGCGAAACGGGATCGCGTAGCCGCCAATATGAAACAGCGGCAACGACAGTAGCCAGCCACTGTTTTGATCAACGGGAATCAACGACGCCGAGCCACGGGCAGAGGCCAAATGATTCCCAAACGGTGCAGCACCGCCTTGGGCGTACCGCTGGAGCCGGAGGTAAAAATCGTGTTGCATAGCTGGTTGCTATCCAGCACCGGTGGCTCCCTCACATCGGCTTCCGCCATAAAATCGAGGCTAACCGGTGTGAGCTCGGCAGGGTAATGATGGTCGCTTTCCGTTTGGCAAACCCGCCCAGCCTGCAAGCGTTTGGCCAGATTGAGCTGCTGGGCTACAGGGAACGCTGGATTAAGCGGGCAGAAAATCACCCCGGCCCGCAGGCAAGCCCATGCCAGCAGCAAAGATTTAAGCGAGCCTTTGGCGGGCACCACTAAGCGATCACCGGGCACAAAACCTTCGCGCACAAGCTGTTGTGCTAAAGAGGCAACCCGGCGACTGAGTGTTCGGTAGCTAAGGCATACCGAGCCAGCCTCTACCGCAATATGCTCAGGGGTCTCTTTGGCCCAGTAGTGGATGGGACAGGTATCTATCACGCTGAATTTTCCATTTTAAAGAGACAGTGCATGTTTTCTGTCATCACTTCGCCTGCGGCATTGGACACTCGCTCGGTGAGCCAATGACCGGTATCCAGCCCCGGCGGCTCATTCGACGCCCACTCGCTTGCCAGGCGGGCAAGCTGCCCAAGGCCTAGATCAGACTCAAAGCTGGAAGAGATCACTACACGCAGATTATCCGCTCGCGCCCGTTTAACGAGCGCTTCGCAGGCACTTAGCGAGCCAATCAAGGTGGGTTTGATCACCAGAGCTTTAAGCTGCGGGTGATAGTGCCATGCTTCCCCGCGGGATAGCGTTTCATCCAGGGCGATAGCTATCCCCGTTGCCTCGGCCACGGCGATGCTGTCAGCAAAAGCAGCGCAGGGTTCTTCCAGGTAGTCGATCTGTTTAAGGGCTAGGCGCTCACAGAAACGCAGAGCCTCTTCCCGCGTCCAGCCGCCGTTGGCATCCAGAATCAGTTGGGTGGCAGGTAGCCGAGTAGCAAGCTGGTTAATCAGCGCCAGCTCCTCCTCCATGGAGTAACGTGCCACCTTGAGCTTGAGCCGGGTCGGCGGCAACGCCCCCAATCTGTCACGATATTATCAAGATTGGCTAACAGCGCCGCAGGCGCGCCTTGAAGCAGTGGATAGGGCAGTAAAGGCGCGGGAAGATTTGCAGGCCAAGAGCGCTGGGCACAGTCGAACCCAAACTGCACTGAGGGTAACGTTGGCGTGGCTTTCTCGCCGCGCTTAATGGCAGCAAGGCAGGCCAGGCTTTCAGCTTCTACTTCCGCCAGGGTTTCCATTGAGAAGCCAGGCAGCGGGGCTATCTCGCCCCACTGGCCGTTGATCGTCACGAGCAACCCTTCTCTGCCGACCAGCCGCTGGCCTTTAAACATCAACGGCTGGCGTAGCGGTAGCGAGTAGCGGTAAAGCGCCAGCTGCATTATGGGTTGCGCGGGTAGCGGGAGAAGTCCGGGCGGCGCTTTTCATTAAAGGCATTGCGCCCCTCCTGCCCCTCTTCGGTCATATAGAAGAGCATGGTGGCGTTGCCCGCCAGCTCCTGCAGCCCGGCCTGTCCGTCGCAGTCGGCATTGAGGGCGGCTTTCAAGCAGCGCAGTGCCATCGGGCTATTCTGCAGCATCTCGCGGCACCAGCGTACGCTCTCTTTTCCAACTCTGCCAGGGGCACCACATGATTGACCAGCCCCATTTCAAGCGCTTGGGCGGCATCATACTGGCGGCAGAGGAACCAGATTTCCCGGGCCTTTTTCTGGCCCACAATGCGCGCCATATACGAGGCGCCGTAGCCGCCATCAAAAGAGCCAACTTTGGGGCCAGTCTGGCCAAAATGGCGTTATCGGCGGCAATGGTCAGATCGCACATCATATGCAGCACATGGCCACCGCCAATGGCGTAACCCGCCACCATGGCAATAATCGGCTTAGGGCAGGTGCGAATATCGCGCTGGAAGTCCAGCACGTTAAGGTGGTGGGCACCCTCTTCGTCCTGGTAACCACCGTAGTCGCCACGAATACGCTGATCACCGCCGGAACAGAACGCTTTGTCGCCGGCTCCGGTGAGAATAATCGCGCCAATGGCGCTGTCGTAACGCGCCCGGCTTAGCGCCTGGATCATCTCGCTCACCGTCAGCGGGCGAAAGGCGTTGCGCACCTCGGGGCGGTTGATGGTGATGCGGGCAATGCCCTCTTTGATGTGTGATACAGAATATCCTGGTAGTCGTTTGAGTGATCCTGCCACTCAATCGCCGCGTAGAGTTGTGCTTCAGTGAGTCCTTTAATCATGCCAGTCTCTTTTTTTATCTGTCAGGGGTAAGCTGATAACAAGGCGCCGTTTAGCGAAGGAAACCCGCCACAACGATGCCCAACGCCAAAACACTCAACAGCGCCGCCCCACCGTACATCAGCTTCTTATTGAGTGCGTCACTGCCCACGCTGATATCAAACATCCCATGGCGCAGGCGGTGGGCGGCATGGAATAGCGGCAGGCACACGACCGCCCCAACAAACAGAAAGCCCGGTACGCTAAACAGCAGCGATGATGCCCGCTCATAGCTTAGTGCCTCGGCGGGCAGCAGGCCCAGGGGCAGTAGAACGGCGATAAACAGAATAACGGCGGGCAGTAAAACAGCGAAACAGACGCCGCCCGCGCTGAAAAGTCCCCACCAAAGCGGTTCATCAAAAGCTTGTTTATGCTGAACCTCATGTTTGTTCATGTTCATGCCCCCCTCCCCAGTAGCCAGAAAAACAGCAGCGCGACCACGACTACGCCCGCCCACTGCCCAGCGACAATGGCCTGATCGGGCAGGCTATGCCCAGCAATGCGGATCGGCATCACCCGCGGGAACAGCACAAAGAAGGTGGCGGCGTGAAATAGGCTGGCAGCCAATGCGATAAGGTTCAGTAGCAAGACAACGGGCGAACCCATAAAGGCGATCCACCCCTGCCAACTCTCCGCCCCTTGCAACAGGGCAACCATACCGGCGAGTAAACAGAGCGTGAAAAACACCAGCGGTAGCACCGTGGCTTCACGCAGCATATAGAGCTTAAAAAAGCGATGTTTTAGCCACCAGTTGCGTTTTAGCGGTGGCAGGCGTTGCGATGATGATTTATCCATACCTTATCTCCTACACCTTTTCTAACAGGGCTATCTCAGTTAGTTACGGATATCCGATACCAGTGAGTGGGGCAGGTTGTAGCGAGGGTCTTTCGCCATGGCCGGAAAATGCTCCTGACAATTCCGGCATTTCCGCCATCCATGGCGGTCAGATGGCGAAAGTAGCGCCCATGGATGGGTTCACAGCGCCCTCGCGGAAACCTGCCGCACGGGCAGCGCGGCCTAGTCGCCCCTACCCTTTAAACAACGCAATAAGCGTGTGTTTGGCTGCCTCGACCTTGCCCTGATTTACCGCGGCGGCGGGGTCAACGTGTTTGGGGCACACCTTCGAGCAGAAGCCCACAAAGGTGCAGCTCCATACGCCGTCGTGGCGGTTAAGCTCGGCCATGCGCTGTTTTTTGCCGTGGTCTCGGCTGTCCAGGTTGTAACGGTGAGCCAGCGTTAATGCCGCCGGACCAAGGAACTCCGGATTAAGCCCGAACTGGGGGCAAGCGGAATAGCAGAGACCACAATTAATGCAGTTAGCGAACTGCTTATAACGGGCGAGCTGTTCGGGTGACTGCTGGTAGGTTTCCGGCGCAGTGGGGTCGTAGGGTTTTACCGGGTTGTCATCAATCAGATAGGGCTTCACCGCCGCCAAGTGTTCTAGAAAGATCTCCATATCCACCACCAGATCCCGCTGCACCGGGAAGTGGGCCAGCGGCTCAATACGAATATCGCCCTCGTAATCGCGCAGGAAGGTTTTGCAGCCCAGCTTGGGAATGCCGTTCACCATAACCCCGCAGGAGCCGCAAATCGCCATGCGGCAGGACCAGCGGTAGCTCAAGGTACTATCGAGCTGCTCTTTAATGTGGTTGAGGGCATCCAGCAGCGAAGTGCTGTCGTCCACCGGCAGGTCGTACTCCTGCCAGAACGTCTCAGCTGAGTTATCCGGCAGGTAGCGTTTGACGCTGATGTGCTTGGTGCTGGTGTTATTAGTGCTAACACGCTTGGCAGTAATCTGATCGGTACTCATGCCTTCTCCCCTTGCCCGCATCACCATAGGCCCTCTCCGCCGGAGCGGAGAACTGCACATCGACGTCCTGCCAGCGCAGCTCGGCATGGCCATCGCCTTGGTAGAACACCTGGCTATGCTTGAGGTAGTTAACGTCATCGCGCTTCTGCATGCCTTCATCCAAGCGCTGGTGGGCGCCGCGGGATTCACGCCGCTCCAGCGCACCTAAGCAGGAGGCTTCGGCAATATCCAGGCCACACTCCAGTTCCAGGCACTCCAGTAGCTCGGTATTGAAAATCTTGCTGGTATCGTTAATGCGAACCTTGTTAAAGCGCGCACGCAGCTGGCGCATGGTATCCAGCGAATGGCGCATGCCCTCTTCGGTGCGATAAATCCCGCAGCCGCTCTCCATGGCCTGCACCATAGCGTGCTTGAGTTCTACCCAGCTCTCCGCACTGCCGGTACCGTCGCATAACCGCAGCAGTTTGGCTTGCTGGCGGTCGCCCTGGGCTTCCAGCAGGCGCTCATCCGCCCACTCGGTTTGCGCTGCGCGCTTACTTGCCTGCTCACCCGCCAGGCGGCCAAACACCAGCAGCTCAGTTAGCGAGTTAGAGCCCAGTCGGTTAGCACCGTGCAGGCCCACCGAGGCGCACTCCCCGGCGGCGTAGAGCCCGGCGATGGAGGTTTCGCACTGAGGGTTGGTTTCAATACCGCCCATGGTGTAGTGAACCGCCGGGCGAATGGGCACTGGCTCTTTGACGGGGTCGACGTTGATATAGGATTTGGCCAGCTCACAGATAAACGGCAGGCGCTCCAGAATGTATTTTTCACCCAAGTGGCGCAGATCAAGATAGACCACGTCGCTGTCGCCAAACTTACCGGTGCGGCCCGCCTGCTGCTCCTGCCAGAAAGCCTGGGAGAGCTTGTCCCGGGGGCCCAGCTCCATGTACTTGTTCTCCGGCTTGCCAAGCGGTGTTTCCGGGCCAAGGCCGTAATCCTGTAGATAGCGGTAGCCATCTTTATTAAGCAGAATGCCACCTTCGCCCCGGCACGCTTCGGTAATCAAAATGCCGGAGCCGGGTAAGCCGGTAGGGTGGTACTGAACAAACTCCATGTCCCGCAGCGCCACACCGTGGCGATAAGCCATCGCCATACCATCGCCGGTGACAATGCCCGCATTGGTGTTGAAACGGAACAAGCGTCCCGCGCCGCCGGTGGCAAGCACTACTGCTTTGGCACGCAGCAGGGTCAATTCGCCGGTGGCAATCTGCAGCGCAATCACGCCGATCACAGCGCCTTCATGGACGGCGAGGTCGAGCACGAAGTATTCGTCGAAGCGCTCGATCTCAGGGTATTTCAGCGAAGTCTGAAACAGGGTGTGGAGCATATGGAAGCCGGTTTTGTCGGCGGCGAACCAAGTGCGGGCGGTTTTCATGCCCCCAAAGCGGCGCACCTGCACCTGGCCATCGTCCTTACGGCTCCAGGGGCAGCCCCAGCGCTCCATCTGCACCAGTTCTTGGTAAGCGTGATGAACAAAATAGTCGACGACGCCCTGCTCAACCAGCCAGTCACCGCCGGACACCGTGTCGTCGAAGTGGGCCTGATGGGAATCCTCAGCACTGGTGACGGCGGCCGCGCCGCCTTCCGCGGCAACGGTATGGGAGCGCATGGGATACACCTTGGAGAGCAGCGCAATACGCTGAGGGTGCCCTGGGTTTTAGCCTGCTCGGCAGCTCCAATAGCAGCACGTAAGCCTGCGCCGCCCCCACCGACAATGACGATATCGAAATCTCGCTGCTGCATGACAACCCCTTCCATTAGCCAAGTCAAAGGTGGTACCGGCGGCACTCTTCGGTGCCCTTTCATCACTCCAACTTACCACGCCTATGACAGGCCCTGCTCATTAGTCGAAAGAACTATTGACGTGCGTCAAGCAAGTGGAGAATCGAGCCGGTATTGCTGTTCCCCCCGCGCTGCAGCACCTACTCTTCAACCCACTCACTGCAGGGCGGATAGCTATCCGCCAGGCAATACCAAGCAATAAAAGAAGCCCAGACAGACTCAAGAAAACTAAAGAGAGGTGCCGCATGATGACGAATGCTCAACCCTCACCGCGATGGAAACTATTAGCGCCGCTTGCAGTCGCTATCATCGTCGCGCTGATACCCACGCCCCCGGGGCTTGCCCCTCATGCGTGGTATTTTTTCGCCGTTTTCCTCGGCTGCGTAGTGGGCTTGATTCTTGAACCACTACCGGGCGCGGTGGTAGGCCTAATTGGCGTCACCCTTGTGGCGCTGCTTTCAAGGTGGGTGCTGTTCTCTCCGGAACAACTGGCCGCTGAGGGATTTAATGCCGCAGGCCAAGCCTTTTCGTGGGCCGTGTCGGGCTTTACCAACTCTACGGTATGGCTGATTTTTGGTGCCTTTATGTTTGCCTTGGGGTATGAAAAAACCGGCCTGGGCAGGCGAATATCTCTCTGGTTGGTCAAGGCAATGGGAAGCGCACCTTAACCCTTGGCTACGCGGTGATGATTGCCGATGGCATTCTGGCACCGTTTACGCCCTCGAACACCGCACGTAGCGCAGGCACAATCTACCCCGTGATTCGCAACCTGCCGCCGCTTTACGATTCGCACCCCAATGACCCCAGCATGAAGCGCATGGGCAGCTTTTTGATGTGGACAGCGCTAGCTTCTACCTGTGTGACCAGTTCGCTATTTTTGACTGCTCTAGCGCCCAATCTATTGGCGATCGCGCTAACCGAGAGCGCAACAGGCATTCATATCAACTGGGGGCAGTGGTTTATGGCGGTAGCACCGGCGGGCATTCTGCTGCTACTGCTGGTGCCGCTGTTGAGCTACTGGCTATGCGCGCCCGAAGTGAAAGCGGGCAATGAAATTTCCGACTGGGCGGGCCAGGAGCTAACCAAACTGGGGGCACTGACCCGCCATGAAATCATGCTGGTCATGATGGTGGTCACCGCCCTGCTGCTGTGGATTTTCGCGGGCGACATTATCTCTGGATCGCTGGTAGGTCTACTGGTGATCTGCGGCATGCTGTTAACCGGCATTGTGACCTGGAGCGATATTCTCGATAACCGAGCCGCCTGGAATACCTTTGTATGGTTTGCCACTCTGGTGGCGCTTGCGGGTGGTCTCAGCCAGGTGGGATTCGTTAACTGGTTTGGCGGTGTGGTCGGCGGGCAGATAAGCCACTTCAATCCGCTGATGGCCATGGTGGCACTGGTGGTTATCTTCTACCTGCTGCACTACTTCTTTGCCAGCGTAACGGCCCACGTTACCGCCCTGCTGCCGGTGATCCTGGCGGCGGCATCGGGCATTGCCGGGCTGGATATGCAGATGTTTATCCTGCTGCTACTCCCCACACTCGGCTTTATGGGCATTCTTACCCCCTACGGCACGGGCCCAAGCCCGGTTTACTACGGCAGCGGCTACCTACCCAGCGCACTGTTCTGGCGGCTAGGAGCCATCTTCGGGCTGCTGTTCCTGGTGGTTTGGCTGGTGATCGGCCTGCCCTGGTTAATGGTGATCAGCTGATAAGCATTAGCCTCACCGATACCAGGCATTGAGCTGCTGAGCAATCATCCCCGGTTGCTCAGCATGAAGATTGTGGCCCCCTCCAGCGTGATATGGCGCAGGCGCGGGGCCATCCTTGTTAGTTGCGTCGCCAGAGTGTGGAACTTGGCGTCCCGCCGACCTGAAAAGTAGCTGACCGGTAGCGAGGTACTTTCCAGCCACTGCCAAAGCGAAGGCTGATACCCCAAGGATGTTGACCGCAGCATTTGGGCGACGGCTGGCCCACGGTTCGCCAAGCGGCGTTGAATCTGCCGACGCCGCTGGGCCTCCGTGAGATCGACAAACACCGTCTGCTGATACCAATCGATAAGTACGTCCTCCAACGGCTCCTGCTCAAAGCGAAGCGCCCAGCGTTCATCATGAGCAATACGGCCAGGACGCTCACTGGCGGGTAGCCCAGGGTGAGCGCTCTCCAGCCAAAGCGCTTCCAGCCCCGGCGGTTGGCGGCTGGCGTGATAAAGCGCCAAACGCCCGCCCAGGGAGTAGCCCAGCAAGCAGTAACGGCTTACACCGTGGCTTATCAGCGTATCGCTCAGCCAGTGGTGAAACGCCTCAAAAGAGGTTGCCTGCATCTGATGATGCTGGCCGTGGCCGGGCAAATCCAGCGCGAGGCAGTTAATGCCTTCCAAGCCAGCGATGACCTCAACCCAGTCCTGTCGATCGCCCAACAGGCCATGGAGCAATACCAGGGTCGGCGCCTGTTTGTGAGGTTTACAGCTCACGCGACGCCCCTCGAATCGCTGCGCCTAAGGCCTTTAGATCATCGGCGACCTGCTGATGGGGTACGTTAACCTCAATCAACATAACGCCCGACTCTAACGCCTGGGTATAAGCCGCCGCGAAGGCCTCCAATGAGCTGGGCGCCGCGTAGCCAAGCCCAAACATCTTGGCGGCATACTCGAAGTTAAGCCCATGTGGCTGGCGATAATAGCGCTCCAGCAGTTCCCCCTCTTTGGGCACCGGCAGCATATGAAAAATACTGCCGCCATCATTATTGAGAATAACCACCACCAGCGGCTGAGCCGCCTGCTTTAACAGTGCGAGGCTATTGAGATCATGCAGTGCGCTGGTATCTCCCAGCACAATGGTAGTGGGCGCTGAGCATGTGCAGCTGACGCCATAGGCCGTGGCGATTAAGCCATCAATGCCAGACGCGCCGCGATTGGCCAATACCCGCAGCGGCATTTGGCGGTGTGTTCCCAGCATATTCATCAGCCGTGCAGGCAGGCTGTTACCGATAAACAGCTGCCCTTCCGCCAGTTGCGCTAGCAGGTGGCAAACACCAACTCTGTGAAGGCCACGCACTGCTCTTCCATAAGCTTGCTGGTGCGGTGTTGCAGGCTATCCAATTGATGCCAAGGCGTTTGTTCGGAAATGTTCGGCAAGCCAGCTATAAAATCCGCAGGCGAGCTTATCAACCGGCGCTGAACGCAGTAATCAGGATCAAGCCGATGGGGCAGCGGATCAACCAGCCAGACATCCTGCCAGGGCTGTTGGGCAATAAACTGCGTGAGTCGCTTGGAAATTAGCCGACCGCCAAACTGCAGCACCACCTCTGCCTTAGCCAGTTCCGCGCTAAAGCGTTTGTCATGGAGCGCCAGATCAAAATGGATCAGGTTATAAGGATCAAAACGGAGCTGGCTCTGCACCTCCGCCAGCAGCGGCCAGCCCAGTTGCTTGGCGAGCGCTACCACTTGCTGCGCCTGCTGCGGGTCATCAATGCTACCCGCGACGATAATTCCGCGCTGCTGGGCAAACGCTTCCCATACGTCACTAAGCGCTGGAATGGTGGTGCGGGTCTGTATATCCCCCATGACCAGTCACTCCAAGGCGAGGAGTCCGTCAGCCAGCGCCCCAGCGGGGCGAGATAGTCACTGGCATCCACCAAGCATTCGCCGGGGTAAAGAGGCTCGCGGTAACGGCAGTTGATATGGATGGGGCCAGGGGTGCGGCGCTGCTGATCAACCGCTTGATCAATCGTGCTGAGGAGAAACGCTGCTTTTATCTCAGCATCCGGCGTTGGCAGGTCGTGGTGAACAGTCGTGTGGCGGGAGAAGATATCCCGTTGGTCAATGGCCTGATTACTGCCGTTATCCAGCAGCTCAATGGGTCGGTCAGCGGATAGCACAATCAGCGGTACGCCAAGCAAATTGGCTTCCACCACTGCCGGGTAGAGGTTGGCCACGGCGGTGCCAGACGTCGTAATCACCACCACGGGGCGATGACTGCCCCGGGCAATACCCAGCGCCATAAACCCCAGCCCGCGCTCGTCAAAATGGCAGTGGCAGCGCAGCCCAACATGCTCGCTGGCGGCCATGGTCAGCGGCGATGAGCGCGAGCCGGGCGCCAGCACCACATCGCGCACGCCTAAGCGATAAAGCTCCTCCAGTATTAGCGCCGCCCAAACATGATTAAAGGTAGCGTGCGCTTGCGCAAAACCGCTCGATGCAGAAGCTGTCATACGTGTTATCCCATCCCTAGCAGCGACATAATATCGGCGATTTTAGTATCCAGCTCCCGCCACTCTTCGTCCGGCTGGGAGCCCGCCACGATGCCCGCACCGGCATAGAGCCGGATCATTTCTGAATCGATATGGGCGCAGCGAATAGTCACGGCGAGGTCGCTACTGGCATGGCTGATTCTCCCGAACACCCCGGAGTACCAACCACGTTGATGGCGCTCATGCTGACGAATAAACGCTAGCGCTGACTCGCGTGGAACGCCGCCCACCGCCGGCGTCGGTGGCAGTGAGGAGAGCAAAGAGTGGTCGGTGACGCTATGGTGTAATTCGGCGTGGATCAGTCGGCGAATATGCTGCACCGAGCGCAGCTTAACAATATGCGCCTCACCCATTTGGACTTGTGAAGAAAGCGGCTCCAGCTGGGTCAGGAGTTGCTGATAAACGCACTGGTTTTCCAGCGTGTTTTTCTTATCCCCCAGTAGCTCAGCGGCAAGCGCTTGGTCTTGTGCGGCATCACGACCGCGGCGTATTGTACCGGCTAGCGCCTCGGTGGTTAAGTGCCTGCCTTCACGCTTATATAGCTGCTCGGGAGGGCAGCCAATGAATGCCCCGCTCGGTGTCAATTGGACGCCAAAGTGAAAACAGGCGGCAGCGCCCGACTGCCAGCGTGACAACAGCGCCCAGGGATTGAGGGGTTGCGGTGTGGTCAGCCGTGTTTCACGAGAAAGCACCACCTTGGGCGTATGCACTAGGTGGTCGGGGTTCGTCACCAGCTCCACCCAAGCCGCCCACTCTTGTTGGCTGGGGCGGTCTTCACGCTGGTAAACCAGAGGCTGCAGGCGAGGCAGCGGCTGCTCTGCTGCCAAGGCTTCTAAACAGGCATGGGCCTGGGCGATTTCGACACTGGGGCAGCGGTCATCGAAACGTAGATTCAGTGACAGCGTCGCGCCTCCTTGGTGACGTTTAAGCTCAATACGCGGCAGCAAAAAGCAGCAGGCTGGGAAGTGCGCCCATCCTGGCGTGCCAGGGTCGAAGGCCATGCCGCCAAAAAGTCAGGCTGATGGCCGCCAATATCGTCCAGCGCAACAAGATCAGCCTTCAATGCCGCTAGAGATTCAAAGGTGTTAACAGCCCCCAGCGTCGCATACTCAACGGCACCCACATCACGTGATTGCCAGTAGAGACGGGGATAAACGCTCTGCATGTTTAGCCACCCCATCATGTCGTTCACCTGACACGGGGTACTTAAGCAGATAACCCCTTTTTGAGCGGCATCACAAAGCGTAGCAAGCTGATGCCTGAGGGCTTCAATAGGGTTAGAGTGCATAGTTCGCCTGTTAGGCCAGCGTTTTCAATTACCTGCTGGCGACCACTTGATACCTTAAGCCTAGCTTCTTCTTGATATAGGGTAGCACCCAGCGATCGCCGCCAAGCCGACCGGCATTGGCGCCTGCTACCAGCAAAAGAACGTCAGTGCAATCATCCATGGATTGGTAGACACCGTGCCCGCCATCAAAAGGACATGTTCATCACAATGGCGAAAAACGCAGCAAAAGAGGTCAACACACCAACGATTAAACCCAGGCCAACCAACACCTCCCCTAGCGGTATAATAACGTTAATAACATCCGCATAGGGCAGCGCGAAGTTCTCAAGGAAGGCGACATAATTGGGGTAAACCGCGCTTCCTTCTCGCATCACGGGATTGGCCACGGCATTGCTTAGAAAGCCTTCGGCATTAAAACCACCGGTTATCTTTCCGATGCCAAGCGTCAGCCAAGTGATACCTAAATAGAGCCGTAGCAGTAACCAAACTACCGCCATATATTTGTTATGTCTAAATAAGTCGCCAATCATCGCGTAAACTCCTACTCAAGGGGTGCTTGCAGTGTGGGACAAGATGACGCGGCATATTTTGACGTAGATCTACTTTTAGCAGTTAATCATACATTTCCGAATGTTTATTAAATGACAACGGTCACAGGAATATCGACGTAATGGAACAAAACAGTAAGCGCCGCTACTTTCAAGCATGGCTGCTAGCCGCACGCCCTCGCACGCTACCGCTGGCGTGCGCTTCCATTCTTTGGGTACTGGGCTAGCAGCGAGCGTGGATGCCTTTAATGGTGCGGTGCTTGTGCTCGCCCTGCTGACCGCCATTGCGCTCCAAGTGTTGTCTAATCTAGCCAACGATTACGGTGATGCCGCATCCGGCGCTGATGATGATCAGCGCATAGGCCCTGCGCGGGCGGTCTCGTCTGGTTTGCTTAGCGCCGAAACGATGCGCAAAGGAATGGTGGTTGCGGCCCTCACCGCCGCGTTATTGGGGCTGTTATTACTGCTTGCCGCCTTTGGAAACCAGTGGGAGCAGATACTCACCTTTATACTGTTAGGGGCGGCTGCGCTATTGGCAGCGGTCACCTATACCGTTGGGCTCGGCGGTACTCCCTACGGCTACCGGGGATTTGGCGATATTGCGGTCTTTATGTTTTTCGGACTACTCGGTGTGTTGGGCACCTACTACCTCCACGTACAGCAGCTAAGCTGGCTGCCGTTGCTCCCCGCCGCCGCATGCGGGCTACTGGCGACCGCCGTACTCAATGTGAACAACGTGCGCGATATTGAAAGTGATGCACGTAACGGCAAGATCACCCTGGCGGTGCGGCTAGGCCGCGAAAGCGCGATTAACTACCACTGGGTGCTATTAGGGTTGGCGCTACTGCTGACGCTGGTTTACCTAATCGCGCTGCCGGTGCCGTTGGTGGGGTGGAGCTGCCTGCTGGTGGCCAAGCCGCTAACGGATGCCGCCAGCACACTACGCCATATCCGTGATGGCGAAATCCTGACTGGCATGCTGAAGAAGACAGCCATCTCGACGCTTATTTATAGCGTGCTGCTATCTATTGGCTTGGCCTTTTTCTAATTAAGGGGCTAAAGGACGATTAAAGCACCACCTCATAGCCTTCAAATTTGGGCGGGCCAAGATAAATACCCTCCGGGGCTTTGGCATTAGCGTGGGCTTTGCGAAACGCTTCTGACTGCGTCCAGGCACGAAACGCGTGCTCTGACTCCCATACACTGTGGGAGATAAACACGGTGTGATCTTCCTGGCTTTCACCCTGCAGCATCTTGAACTGTTTGAAGCCCGGCACTTCATCCAGGTGGGAGTCGCGGTTGCGCCACACCTCTAAAAAGTCCTCTTCGCGGCCTGGAGCAATCCGAAAACGGTTCATGGCAATATACATCGTTACTCTCCTAGGGGTTTGTTCCTGCAGAGTTGACCCTGCTGGGTTGATTTGGCAAACGGTAGCTTGATGGTAACGTCACATTTCAGTGGCGAATAGACTTAGCGGCGAATAGCCCTCAACCGCAAGGTACGGCATGGCTAAGGCACCTATCCAGGTTGTTTGGTTCAAACGCGATTTACGTATTCATGATCATGCGCCGCTTGCCAACGCCGCCATGGCAGGCCCAGTACTGCCCGTATTTGCCATTGAACCCGGCCAGTGGCAAGCGCCGGATAGTGCCCTGCGCCACTGGCAGTTTGCCGCGGACTCACTGATAGACCTTTCAAACGCACTGGCTACACTGGGCCTGCCGCTGTGTCTTTGGCAAGGCGATATTGTCGATTTGCTGGACGCCCTGAAAACCCATTACGGCGAGTTTGCTCTTCACTCCCACGAGGAGACCGGCAACGCCTGGAGCTTTGCCCGCGACCTTGACGTCAAAGCATGGTGCCAGCAGCACGACACGCCATGGCATGAGGCGCGCCAGCACGGCGTGGTGCGTGGCTTAAAATCCAGAGTGGCTGACCGCAGCGCATGGGAAAAGCAGTGGGAAACGTTAATGACGGCGCCCACCGCCACTGCCCCGCAAAACGCCCAGGCGGCTGAGGGCTGGCAAGCCTTTCACCATATTGACGTCGAACAGCTTCACGGCCTGACGTTAGGATTTGATACCACGCCCTGCCCGGAGCGGCAGCCAGGCGGACGAAGTGAAGGGCGCGCAGTGTGGCGCAGCTTTATCAACCAGCGCGGGCGGCGCTATCGCGGCTCCATTTCTAAACCACTACTGGCCTGGGAGTTTGGCTCGCGGCTTTCGCCCCATTTGGCCTGGGGCACCCTCTCCATGCGCGAAGTAGTGCAGTCACTGCGTCGCCAGCGCAAAAGCATACTGAAGACACCGCCTGGTCGCGCTCGCTGCGCGCCTTCGCCTCCCGGCTTCACTGGCACTGCCACTTTATTCAAAAGCTGGAAAGCGAGCCGAGCATTGAGTCACAAACTCTTCACCCGGCGCTGCGCAGCCTGCGGGAGCGTGATCCCAAACACCCCAACCTGATCGCCTGGAAGTGTGGGCAAACCGGGGTACCGTTGGTCGATGCCTGTATGCGCAGCCTGATCGCCACCGGTTGGATCAACTTTCGCATGCGCGCCATGCTAATCTCCCACGCCACCTTTGGCCTTGGGCTGCATTGGGTTGAGCCAGCACTGCACTTGGCGCGGCTGTTTACTGACTTCGAGCCGGGCATTCATTACCCACAAGTACAGATGCAGGCAGGTGCCACGGGCACCAATGCACTACGGGTGTATAACCCCATCAAACAGGCGGAGGATAACGATCCTAGCGGTGAGTTTGTCGCCAACTGGGTGCCAGAGTTAACGGTTCTGCCATTAGAGTGGCGCGCCAAGCCCTGGGCGCTACCCGAAAGCCTACGCCAGCGGTTCGGCTTTCAACCCGGCGAGCACTACCCCATCCCCAACGACTTTGAATGTGAGGCGCGCCACTGGAAGAAGATGCTGTATGAGTTGCGTCGCACCCCAGACGCCAGAGAAGCCAGCCAAGCGATTGTGGGTAAGCTGGCGAGCCAGCGAAGACCGCCCGCTCGGCGCACTAAAAGCAAAACCCGCCAATCGTCTGCAGCTTTCGCTGTTTGATGAAGGCGGATTGGAGGATAAGTAGCTGTTGAGTTTGGCTAGCTTGTCAGCAGATGGCCCGGCCACATCGGGGGAACAGCACGGCATAAAATATGCGCAATGAGAAGTAGCCCATAATTCGCAACGTTACTGATATTCTTGGCGAACTGTTTCAGTAATGCCGCTAGTCGATACCTATCCTGCGTCTCATTTGGGGAACGATCGATACTTGCTTACTCAGTTGACAGGAAAGTTCCTAAACTCCCGCCTCAACTGCCATAGGCTGCTGGCAATTTTTTTGCGGTTGTTTGCAAAAAGGTGACAGTGGCCGAAGGTCAGATTGCAGGCACTTGTTAGTTTTATATGACATCTGAACCCAATTGTTCATTACCGCCATAAGAGTTCTCCATAGCCACAATAATTCTAGTCTTGATCTCTCCGTATAACGCGGTATGCCTATATCCCTGATATCTTGCATTCTCATCGAGTACTGAAGCTTCGATTAGCCCAGACCTTTCTAGCCTCTTCATCAAACCAGAAAGTATTTCAGAAGGGATATTCAGTTTTTCACTTACATAATGGTAAATGAGTCTGACGAGGCACCGCCTCGACCAAAATCTTCACCAGTAATTTCTAAAAATATTTAGAATACTTTTCGTCATTTCTTTTATTTTTAATATTCTCTGAATAGTAGTATTCAAGTAAATCAAGAAGATGTATTTCTCGGCCTGACAACTCCCCTAATATAGAGAATATTTCAAAAATAGATCATCATTATTTTCATTTTTATCTTCAGAATCAAATGCCAAATACAAATCTTTTAAAATATTCGCCTTTTTGTAAGTTGAAGCTTTATTCAAGGAGTCTATGAAAAGCGAAAACCTAAACATTTCGCTGTGACTATTACAGATCTCATTAAGATCCCTTTTACCTTTGCCATTTCGATTAAAGCTTTCTCTGCTTTATAGTTTATAAATGACGAATTAACAATTGATGCAAGTTTGGCTGTTGCCTTGAAATATATAGCCACTTCACTCATAACTTTTCCTTAAAACTAACGCTTGCAGTAGGGGCGCGACGTCAGGAGCGTCCCTTGCCTGCACTTGTTAAAGGTCATTCCTCTTCGGGGTCGAAGGTGTATTCAGGGTAGTACCGTAATACCTTATAGATTTTCGGAACTCCCCGAACCGTTTCAACCTCAACGTCTACGACATATGCCAACTCGTGCCACTGCTTTTAAATTTCTCAGAAGGATGAAGCATGGCCTCTTTCACCGTGTTATTTTCGAATATTACTTTCATGCTTTTCTTCGAGAGATCATCAATGATAGCTCGATTGCCCGTTTCTGAGTCAGGGTCAAACTTTGCTTGATACCAGTACATGACCTTGCGTCTATGGATATGGTCTTCAGGCTCATCTAACTGCTCAATCTTACGGCCAATTTCGTTTTGGATTGCGTTGGCTTCTGTAGAGTTGATGGTGAAATTGTTGATTACAGTGCCACCACTGGAAACATTGATATTCATCTGGGAGCCGTGGTCTTTCGCAACGGGCTCGACGAATTTATTCCACTCTTGAAGGTCTTGTTTCGTCATTTCCTTTGGCGGCGATTCGATTTTACCTAGCAACCAATTGCAGATGCCCTGAACGACTCCCGACCACTGCGATAACGTTCCGCCGTCCCAAAGTAGCGGAACTATTGGCGCAGCCTGGGAAACGAGCTCAATTACGATCGACCCTTTGCGAACCTCTTTAATAAGAAGCTCCGAACCAATGTCAGTTTCGCGATCAGTCTCAGATTCGACGAATTTATGGAACTGATGATTGAACGATAGTAGAGAAAGCGATAGGTCTTTTAAGGAAACAGGAACCTCGTTTTTATTGTAATTTCCATTTTTTTATCGAGATCGATTTCCAAGATATTGTTCATAGCTTCCTCTGACCTTTAACGATTAGGTAACCGGCACCGGAGCGCCAGCGTAGGGAACCAGAAGCGTCACGCTTTTGGTGTCCGGTTGACCGACAGGTTAAAATTTTCTCCTTTCTCCAACGACTTATCACCTCTCCAAAACTGACATCCTGCCAGGGCTCCTTCCATTCTTTGTGGAAACAAACACTCTGAGAATGCGGCTCAGGTTTCGGAAGTGGCATTTGAACAACGGCTGGAAGCAGAACGGCATCACCCACAACAATAGCTTCGCCGGGGGCAAGGTTTGGAAGAATATCTGTGATCCCGCTCGAATTGTCAGGGAAAAGCCGCTTAACGTAGTTTTGGTCTGCATGGTTAGTGAGCCGAAGCGCAACGAAATTGTTACACTGTGCGAAAATGGTTTCGGAAACCTCTGAAGGGCGTTGACTCACAACCATCATGCTAAGGCCATATTTTCTACCTTCCTTCGCTACACGCTCCAGCGACTTTCGGGACGCCCGATATGCCGCTTCATCTCTCTGCGGTATGTAATTGTGCGCTTCCTCACAGACCATCATGACTGGCACGTTGCTCAGTGAATCCTCTTTGTGTCTTAACTTCGAGTAGTGGAAGCAGAAATCGAAAATCAATCGTGACACAAGACTTACTGAAATACTCAAGACTTCAAAGGGAATGCCGCTGAGGTCTATGATTGTGACATTAGCTCTATTAAGGTAGCCAAGGAACTGCTTCATAATTTGCTCGAAATCCACCGTCTCGAACGTTTTCCCATCGGATTTGACAGGATCAAGCAAGAACCGAAGACGCTTGTCAGCAAGTTTCGTTTCTAGTCGCGACACGAACCGATTGAATTCACCATTGAATGGACCGTTTGTCGCTTTAGTCGCGGCCGCGGTGGACGGGGCAACGAATACACACTTCTTATCGAAATAATAGTCCTCCCGCGCGTCGATCAGCGTCCCATCCGCTAACTTCGGTCTATCCTCTCCAGTTAATCGCCCAATTACCTCACGATTCATGTTCTCAATGAAGCGATACACTTCCTTGATCGAGAAATATACAGGGTATCGTACGTCATGTCCTGGTACCCCTGGTTGTGTCGTTCCTTGTTCAAAATGACGGCCTGCTTGAACTGGCTCACCTGGTTGTGCGAGTTCTGTTCATTGCTCTCAATGAACATACTCTCTAGTTCCTCAGAGTTCATGAGCCAGTAAGGAAGCTGAAGGCTGTCTACATCCAAGCGGTTCAACGTGAAGTTCTGCTCCGCCTTCAAAGTAAACGCAGCCGTATACTCATCGTGAATATCAAATACGACGACGTGAGAGTTGTTCTGTTGGCCGAGGTTTGAGTTCTTGTCGTCTGCGATTCCTACTACGTCTTGGAGAATCCGAGATACTGTGCATGACTTCCCGGAACCCGTGGAACCAACAATCGCTATATGCTTGCTGAAGAAACGGTCTCCATGGATTTTCATGGGCGTCGCCTTATTCAGTGATAGTCGGCCCAGGGGAAACTGATATTCGGCGTCTTCCGCGAATAGCTTGCTCAGGGTTTCTTCGTCTGCAGTGAATGCAGGCTCAGTAGGAACTGGCAGCAGAACACTTGCACGCTCAAAGGTCTTACCGTCTATAAGCGTACCGACGGCCTGACATTCAATTTGAAATTGCCACTTCGGCTTACCCTCGGAATCCTGACCGTGAACTCCACGGATATTTCGAATAGAAGCTATGGTGAAATCACTATTTCCCTGAGCAATCCGTAGGTACCGACCTACTTGAAGGGCCGCCTTGTGCTCTTCGAACACTTTCAGATCATCTATAAGTACTATAACGGCCTCCGGTGAACAGGAGAGAACCTGGCCAATACTATTCGTAGACATTACTTACCCCCATAACATACTTAACTTCTTTAATTGTTGCGCCAGCTAGACGCTCGACATTGATGTCTACGGTATCGAGATCATCGCAATCCGGGTCGCCAATTATGAATAGATCGTCACACTTCCGATTGTTTAGGACTTTGCCATGTTCGGAGAAGCTCAGAATGCGCAGACTGAATTCACGTTTCACTTCATTTCCAGTGACCTTAGGGGCAAGCGGCTCACGAAAGAAAAATGACTCTTCAAACTGTCTGCCCATATAGCCGTCGGTGGCCACAATACCCTTCAAATACAGACGATGCTGGATTTCCTGAATTACGTTTCGGTTTGCATGAAGACATAAGATAGGTGTGTCGATGTGTGCAGACTTAAAGTGATACTTGCCAATGTAGTCAGAAATAAAAGCACGATTTCACTATCAAAGTCCTTGATGTTGCTGGGGTCAATCACGAAGTAGCGCAGCCGGGAGTTCTTATCCAAGTGAATTTTAAGCTGCTTTCGGCGCGCCTGGAGAAGTTTCTCCCGGGTCTTGAGCGCCAGAGTCCATCGGGAAATAGCCGTCTTACGTATAGCCATCAGATTAGAAAGGAAATCTTTCTTCGTGATCTGCCTTTCGGTGACGTTATGCTTAACGCTAAGTGAGGCGATCTTATGGATCGCATTTGGATATGCCAAGGTCTCGATCTCACCGCTCGGCATCCCGTTCGCTTCCAGTTCCTCGCCGACCCGCTTCACGATTTCGTCATAGCAATCGAACTCCATAGTGAACCGGCCTAAGAATCCATCAAGGTCGACGCCGGTTGGCACTGCCTCAACGTGTTTTGCAAGGGCCTTGTCTTTAGACTTCAAGGCAGCTTCAAGTACTGCATTGTCAATTACGGGGCGGGCGTACCCACGCCAGAAAAATGGGCAAAGAGGATATAGCGAATGCTCGCGGACTGATTCTCTGAAAAGTGTTTGAGCATCTGGAGCAATGGCTTGTAAACAGCGCTCGCAGTGAAAGATGTGCTCGCCTCATGGTACTTGCACTGTACCGCGGTTAAGGTTGTAGGGGTGGCGACCTCGATGTCTTCAATAATGCCCTCAACTGTTACTTTGTCCTCATCCTGCGCGCTCAGTATATCCAAAACAGTCTTGTTAAATTGATACAAAAACCCCTGAATCGTATAGTCAGCAGTACGCGGCATATCGCTTTCCCTTCATCCTATCGCCCAACAGGTATTAGACAGCGCGTTCTATGATTGGATGATAGCGTCGGCGTGATTTTCCAAAAATGCAGCCTGTCATATTTTCTCAAACCTTTGATTCTTATATTTATTAATTATTATTAGGCTGCATATCCAGAACTCGCGCTTCTGCTGCATTTGCTAGTACCTCCAAGTTGGGAGGTTATCTGTCTTGCTATTTTTCTCATCCACCCTACCAAACCCAGCTTAGCACAGGATGCTTAGGGCGGCTGACTATCTAAGCCTTGAGCTTTCAACGCATAAAAACCGCCAATCGCCAACAGCTTTCACTGTTTGACGATGGCGGGCTAGATGGGGCTTAGCAGAAAGTATTAACTAAGCGCTTCCAGTGACTGCTCAATAATACCCAGTCCTTCTTCCAAAACAGCAGACGAGACCGTTAACGGCACCAGAATGCGGATGCTGTTGCCGTAGAAACCGCAGGAAAGCAGAATCAAGCCTTTCTCACGCGCCTTGGCGCACAGCGCGCCGGTCATCTGGGTATCTGGCTTGCCGTCGCTATCGAGCAGTTCAAATGCTGCCATGGCGCCTAGCTGGCGTCCGTGAGCCACGGCAGGGAAGCGCGCTTCCCATACCGCGAAACGCTCCGCTAGCATCTTGCCCATCTGCTCGCTGCGTTCAAGAATATTCTCTTCCTTGATCACCTCAATCACCGCCAGCGCCGCTGCGCAGGAGAGCGGGTTGCCGCTGTAGGTGCCGCCCAGGGAGTTAGGGCCAGAGGCGTCCATCACCTTGGCGCTACCAACGACAGCCGAGAGCGGCATGCCGTTGGCCAGGCTCTTGGCGGTGGTCAGAATGTCCGCTTCAATGCCGCTGTGTTCCAGCGCAAACAGCTTGCCGGTGCGGGCAAAGCCGGACTGCACTTCGTCGGCGATCAGTAGAATGCCGTGCTCGTCGCACAGCGCGCGCAGCGCTTTCAAGTAGTCTGGTGAGGCGATGTAGAACCCGCCTTCGCCCTGTACCGGCTCAATTACGATGGCCGCCGTGCGGTGCGGGGCGATATCGGTTTTGAACAGCGTGCGAATGGCGTCAAGCGAGGCGTCTTCGCTAATGCCGTGCAGCGGGTTGGGGAACGGTGCGCGGAACACGTCGCCCGGCATCGGGCCGAAGTCGTTCTTGTAAGGCAGCACTTTGCCCGTCATCGCCAGGGTCATCATGGTGCGGCCGTGGAAGGCGCCGTCGAAGGTGATGATGCCGGTGCGGCCAGTGGCGGCGCGGGCAATTTTACGGCGTTTTCCAGCGCTTCAGCACCGGTATTGACCAGCATTGCTTTACGCTCGGGGCCGCGTACTGGGCTCAGCTCACACAGTTTTTGGCACAGCTGCACGTAGGGCGCGTAAGAGATTACTGCGGCGCTGGTGTGCATGACTTTCTTGAGCTGCGCTTCTACCGCAGCGACGATTTTGGGGTGGCGGTGGCCCAGGTTCAGCACACCAATACCGCCGGCGAAGTCGATCCAGCGGTTGCCGTCGGCATCCCACAGCTCGGCGTTTTCAGCGCGCTCGGCAAACTGGGTGGTGGGCGTGGCGGCACCGTTGGCCACGTAACGGTTTTTCAGGTCGTTCAATTCTTGGTTAGTCATCATTTTTCTCTTTAAAGGCCGCCAACGCAGACGTATTTCAGTTCGGTAAATTCATCGAGACCGTGGTGGGAACCTTCACGGCCCAACCCGGACTCTTTCACGCCGCCAAAGGGCGCCAACTCGGTGGAGATAAGTCCTTCGTTGACCCCCACCATGCCGTACTCCAACTGCTCCATGGTGTGCCAAATGCGGCGGTAATCCGTGGCGTAGAAGTAGGCCGCCAAACCAAAGGGCGTATCGTTGGCCATGGCAATGGCTTCTTCATCGCGCTGGAAGCGGAACACCGGCGCTACCGGGCCAAAGGTCTCTTCATCCGCCACCGCCATCTTAGTAGTGACATCCGCCAGCACCGTGGGGGTAAAGAAGCGCTCACCTGCGGCATGGGGCTTGCCACCGCACAACAGCCGCGCGCCTTGATTGACCGCGTCATCTACGTGGCGCTGCACTTTATCCACCGCGGCTTGGTTGATCAGCGGGCCGATAACGCTGCCTTCCGCCAGGCCATCGCCCACTTTCAGCGCATTCACACGCTCGGTCAGCTTGGCGACAAAGGTGTCGTAAATGCCGTCCTGCACCAGAAAGCGGTTGGTGCATACGCAGGTTTGCCCGGCGTTACGGAATTTAGAGGCGATTGCACCATCAACCGCGGCATCTACATCGGCGTCGTCAAAGACGATAAAGGGCGCGTTGCCGCCCAGCTCCATGGCGGTTTCTTCACCGTGCTGGCGCACTGGGCCAGCAGGTGTTTGCCCACCGGGGTAGAGCCGGTAAACGAGACTTTGCGCACCCGTGGATCGGTGGTGAGCACCTCACCTACCGCTGCCGGTTTTGAGGCGGTAATCACGTTGATGGTGCCCGCAGGCAGGCCTGCTTCCAGTGCCAGATACGCGGCGGCCAGCGCGGTTAACGGCGTCGCTTCAGCGGGCTTGATCACCACGGTGCAGCCCGCCGCCAGAGCCGGGGCGCACTTACGGGTAATCATCGCCAGCGGGAAGTTCCATGGGGTAATTGCCGCCACCACACCGACCGGCTCGCGCAGTACCAGCAGGCGCTTGTCGGCACCGTGGCTGGGCAGGGTTTCACCCGCCATGCGCTTGGCTTCTTCGGCGAAGAACTCGATAAACGAGGCGCCGTAGATCACTTCACCTTTGGCTTCCGCCAGGGTTTGCCCTGCTCCAAGGTCATCAGGCGGGCCAGGTCATCGGCGTGCTCAATGATCAGTTCAAACCAACGGCGCAGCAGCGCTGAGCGTTGCTTCACTGGGGTAGCGCGCCAAGCGGCACCGGCGTTATAAGCGGCGGCCACTGCATCGCGGGCATCATCCGCGCCCATTTCGGCTACGCGGGCAATCGTTTCGCCGGTGGCGGGATTATCGACCACAAATGTCTGTTTCCCTGCACGCCACTCATCGCCAATCAGGCCCGCGACGCCATCGTGCAACCACTGTTCAATAAAGCTCATACATTGCTCCTGGGTAACGTGTTAAGAGGCTTACAGATCCACTTTCATGTGACGGTCGCTATACTCGCGCCCGTAGGTGCGCAACGCATGCAGATACAGCACGATGCCCAGCGCCGCCCAACCGGCAAAATAGTCCACTCCGCAACGCTTAGCGCCGCCGGGCTACCGGGCAGGTAGAGGCACGCCATACCGAAAGAGAGGATGATCGCGAGGGTGCCGCACAGCTTGCCGTTACTCACCTTGAAGGGCGGGGCATATCCGGCTCACGCACCCGCAGCACGACAAAGGAGATGGCCACAAACAGGTAGGCCAATACGATGCCTAAGCCACCCGCATTAACGATCCACACCAACGCTGGGCGGCCAAAGAAGGGCGCCAAACAGGAGAGAAAGCCCATCATAAAGATGGCATTGGTTGGGGTTCTGTAGCGAGGGTGCAGCTTGGCAAATGGCGCAGGTAGCATGCCTGCTTTAGCGAGGGCATAGATTGCCCGGGAGCCGCCAATGTAGAAGGCATTCCAGCTGGTAATGATGCCCGCAATACCCGCCATGACCATTAAGTTACTGGCCCACGCGGCGTTAAACAGGCTACCCATAGCGTCCGGCACGCTGAGCGAGCTTGCCGCCAACTCATCACTATTCAACGCCAGACTGGTGGCCAGAATAATCAGCGCGTACCACACCACCGCCAGGATCACCGACATCATCAGTACCTTGCCGATGGCTTTGTAGGGCAGGTTAATCTCTTCCGCCGCCTGGGGAATAACGTCAAAGCCCACAAACAGGAACGGCACCATCACCAGTACCGCCACTATGCCTGCGAACACGCCGCTATCGGCCTGAGTAAACAGCGGCATCATATTGATGGTTTCGCCTTCAAACAGCGAACCGGTGACAAACATCACCCCACCAGCAGAATTAACCCGGTGACCACTTTTGCAGCAGCGCCGCGGTGGTCACGCCGAAGTAGTTGATGATCATCATGACCAGCGAACCGCCGACGCCTACCGCGACCCAGGTGGCTTTCACTTCCCAACCGGCAATCGTCCAGAGGTGGCCAACGGCGTAATTGGGTGCCAGGTGTTCGATCACCGTGGGCAGGGCGACGGCTTCAAAGGCCACTACGCTTAAGTAGCCCAAAATAATCGCCCAGGTGCACAAAAAAGAGGGCAAGTGGCCTAAAGCGCGGTAGCTGTAAACGTGCTCGCCACCGACTTTGGGCATTGCAGCAGCAAGTTCAGCGTAGGTCAGGCCCACCAACACTATCGCTAAGCCGCCGATAATAAAGGCTATAATGGCGCCTAGACTGCCTGCGGATTGAATGGCGGTACCGGTGAGTACAATCCAGCCCCAGCCGATCATCGCGCCGAAAGCCAGCGCTAGTACATCGCCACGGGCCAATACCCGGACGAGCCCTGCCTGTTCTGATGAGGGTGTGGTCATTTGAAATTGTCCTGCGAGTTATTGGATGTTGTCGTAGGCGCTCAGGGGCGCAGTATCCTGATCCTGTTTCAACAGCCTCGCTTTTCAACGGGCTTGTTACACAGGATAGCCACACGCTAGCAGGCGGGAGAGAAAACGCGAATGCACCACTTTTGCGTTCGACTAGACCACTTTTCAGACGCACCAAAAGAGTGCGCCATTTTCATACGGCTTTCGTCTAAGAGCCCGCCGTTAGCGGGTTAAGCGGGATCAAGGGGAGACCAGATGGATCGCGAAGAGGTGGTGCACCAACTTGTACAACTTTATGCACTCCAACCGGAGCGCTTGAGTAAGCAGGTGCGTATAGAGCAAGCATTACGTCAGGCCATTAACCAGCAGTGGCCTTCCGGACTGCGGCTGCCCTCTCACCGCCAGTTGGCGGATGCGTTGGGCGTTGCCCGTCAAACCCTGGCACTGGCAATTCATACGCTACTCAAAGAAGCACTGCTTAAAACCGCCCATGGCCAAGGCACCTGGACTTGCCGCCCCGTTACGCAAGACCCTCCCCTGCGTGGCAATGCGCAACTCTCTCAACGTGCCCAGCGGGTACTGGATGGCCCTGGCGCTAGCGCAATTCAAAGCGGTGCCTTCGTGCCCGGTATTCCCGATATCGCCCAGTTTCCAATGCGTAAATGGCGCCAGCTCTACGCCAGCGTGACGGTGCCGCAAAACGCCCTGCTGCTCTCCTACTCCACCGGTGGCTACGGCCCGTTGAAGCGCGCGATACGCGATTTTTGGCGCGCTGGCGCAATATTAGCTGCGACACGGAGCAGATCATCATCACCGACGGTACCCATAACGGCATCGAACTCTGCGCCGTGGCGCTGGCTGATGTTGGCGACACCGTGACCATGGAGTCGCCCTGCTACTGGGGGCGCGCAATGTCTTTACCGCCGCTGGTTTGGAAATCGAACCGGTGGCGTGGGTACCGGTCAGGGCACCGCCTTCCACCTGTTTCTGCCCCGGTGCAATTGGCCTACCTGACCGGCTCGCACCACTACCCGCTCAGCGTGCCTACCCGCGCGGCGGATAAACAGCGCTTATGCGATGCCTTATCGCCCACCTATATTATCGAAGATGATTACGAGTTTAACCGCGACGACCATTCTAACCTGCTCTTCGACCCACACTCGGAGCGCCACTTGCTGGTGGGCTCTTTTTCCAAGATGATGTTTCCAGGCCTGCGCTTAGGCTACTTAGTCGTGCCGCACCATTTAGCGGGGCCAATGAACCGCCTGCGCAGCGAGCTTTTCCGCGAAGGACGCATGCTGGATCAGGCGGTGCTGGCACAGTTTATTTTTGATGGCGACCTGGACGCCTGGTGTCGACGCATTCAGCGCGACTACTTAGGGCGCCAACAGGTGCTGCATGATCAGCTTCGCTCATTACCGCTAGTGCGCAGCGTTTCGCCGCCGAGTAGCGCCATTAGCCTATGCGTCGAGTTTGAGCCACAGGTAAACGATGTGCAGATTGCTCAAACGCTATTAAAAGAGCACTTAATTGTGCGTCCGTTGAGTCCGGTATGCGCTAAGGGCGACTCCCGATCTGGTCTCGTAATGGGGGTGGGTATGCTCTCGGGTGAAACGCTAGTGCGCGAAGCACAACGGCTGCGCCGCTGCTTAGAGGCCCTGTTACGCTAGGGCGATTGATCCAATAAAGTTACCCAACACTTACCCACAGGCTTCCAAGGGTTTATCCACAAGTGTCTATTCACAAGAGCTAATCCACAAAAGACAATTCACAAGGACTTGCTATGCGTCACCCGGTTGATGGTATCACTGAGCACTTTAGCGCTGATTTCTCGTCTTGCTTCCCAGCGGCTTTCACTAAGCTGCGCCTATGGGTAACGCTGGGCCTTTTAACGCTGCTTTCCGGCTGCGCCACTTTGCGCCGAACCCGCCTCAGGATCAAAGCAATATCTGCGAGATATTCCGCGAGCAGCCCAGCTGGTACGACTACGCCCGGGAGTCGCAGGAAAAGTGGGGCACACCCATCGCCACCCAGATGGCGTTTATTCAACAGGAGTCTTCGTTTCGTAGCCATATCCGCCCGGACCGTAAGTACTATCTAGGCTTTATCCCCGGCCCCGCCCTCTTCTGCTAAAGGCTACGCTCAGGCCCAAGACCCGGTTTGGGAAGAGTATGAGGATCAAGCGGGCAGTCTGTTTGCCCGGCGTACCCATATGAAGCACGCCACCGATTTTATTGGCTGGTACAACCGCCGCTCCCAACAGCAGGCGGGTATACCGCTAACCAATCCTGAACACCTCTACTACGCCTATCACGAAGGCGCAGGCGGCTACCAACGTGGCACTTATCGCGGAAAGCCCCAGGTATTAAGTGCAGGAAGACAAGTAGCCGCTCGCGCTAATCGTTACCAGGCCCAGCTCAATAGCTGTGAAGCGGAGTTTCAATGCCGCAAGTTTTATCAGGTCTGGCCGTTTTGCCGCAGTTAAGAAAGCGTAGAAAAGAGCAAGGAAGAGCGTTATGAGCTTATGGATAGGCATTGCTTTTGTGAGCGTGGTGTTTTTCACCTCGATGCTGTCGGGTGTGTTTGGCATGGCGGGCGGTTTGGTACTGCTGTGGTTTCTGCTGCTGATCTTTCCCGCAGGCACGGCCATGGCGGTGCACGGGGTGATCCAACTCACCGCGAATGGATCACGAGCATGGCTATCGCGGCGCTTTATTGTCTGGCGTATTGTCGCTTTTATGACGTTGGGTGTGCTGAGTGCCGCGGGCTTACTGCTGCTGTTTAACTACAGCCCCAATACCGCCAGCGTATCGATTTTGATTGGCCTAATGCCGATTCTGGTATGGATACCCAAACGCTGGTTTCACCTGGATGCCAACCGCGCCAGCCACGCGCTGTGCTGTGGTATCGCTTCCGGCGGTTTGACAATAGCGGCGGGGGTTTCTGGGCCATTGATCGATATTTTCTTTGTGCGCTCTCGCATGGATCGACGTCAGGTAGTCGCCACCAAGGCGATGATTCAGGTGGTGGCGCACAGCATTAAAATCATTTTCTACCTGGGTGCCGCCATGGCGCTTAGTGCCGAAGAGTGGGGCATTGTGCTGCTAGCGGCGCCGTTTGCGATCTTTGGTACCCACACCGGCAACCGCATTTTACACCGTCTCACCGATGCCAACTTCCGCACCTGGACACGCTGGATCGTCACCGGCATTGGGGTCTTCTACTTTTGCAAGGGGTCTTTCTACTCACCCGCTAGTGTTGCAGCGGAGTTCAGGCGATTTGCGCGCCATCATTGCAGCAACAGTTGCCGCACCATACAAGCCAGCAATGTCAGAACGCCTTACCTGGCGTAGCGCAGCTGATTATCTTGCAGGGAACATCACCAATATTTCTGAAACGGTGCGGAGTGCTGGTCTTGAAATAGTAGGACTCCCCTGGCCCTAAGCGCCTCGTATTGCTTCCAACGATAATTTCAATCTCCCCTTCTACGACAAAGCCAGCCTCTTCACCATAGTGAGTAATCATGGCTTGCCCAGTATCAGCACCCGGCAAATACCGCTCAATCATAAACGCCAAGGCACGATTAGGACGATTTGCCCCGACAAGCTTGAAGGAAATATCACCAGAGGCAATATCAACCAAGTCATCCGCTGAATAGAACACCTGCTCCTGACTATCCAGATCCATGGTAAAAAAATCACCGACGCTCATAGAGAAGGCGTTTAGGATTTTCTTTAGGGAACTGACGGATGGGCTAACTTTTCCTTGCTCTATTAGCGAAAGACTTGAGTGGGTAACCCACACAACTTGGCTAGTTCACGCTGCGAAATCCCTCGCTGCTTGCGCAGAGAGCGCAAGCTCGCACCCACGTCATCCGACATGCTTTTTCACTCCCTATCAATAAGTAAATTACGTTATTGGTCTATTGACGGGCACATAATAGCGCAAAAAAACCCCCACGGCTGTGGGGCAAAAACTTAATTAAAGGGCGCTTTCTACTAAAGATAATTCGCTTAGTCATTGCACATCGTCACGGTTAGCTCAAGTACTTCGAGCATCAGCCAACCCAGAGACCACGTGAGCCTCTAGAGACTCGTCTTCATAAGCAATTCGGAAGCCGGTAAAGCCGTAAAGAATGGCAAATAGCGGACTAAGCAGCGCTAAAAAGGCATAGGGGCGTAACTGAAAGCACTGACGCCTAGCGTGGCAAACATAAAGGCACCACAGGTATTCCAAGGCACTAGAGGCGACGTCATGGTGCCAGCATCTTCTACCGTGCGAGACAGGTTTTTCAGCTTAAGCGAGCGACGCTGGTACTCTTTGGCATACATGCGGGCGGGCAAAATAATGCTGAGATACTGATCGCACCCCACGACATTAGCAGCCATCGCTGTCGCAACCGTAGTAGCAATCAGGCTACCCGTGGTCTTGGCCAGTTTGAGCAGGCTTTCCACGATGGTGCGGAAAAAGCCTGCCGACTCAAGAATCCCGCCAAAGCTCATTGCAATGATGATCAGTGAAACCGTCCACATCATGGCGTCAGTACCGCCGTTGGTCAGCAGGTCGTCCACCGTGACATTGCCAGTGTCCACCGCATAGCCTTCCACAAAAATAGTGAAGCTATCACCTAGAGGTACGCCCTGAACCACAATCGCGCAGATGATTCCCATTAGCGAGCCAACCGCAAGCGCAGGAATGGCTGGCACCTTCTTGATCATCATCACGATTACTGCCGCAGGCACCAGCAGCAGCCAGGGGCTAATGATAAATAGTTCATTTAAGCTCTGCTGCAACTCCGCAACTTGTGTCGCGCCATCGCCGGAAGGCGTCATGTTCAGGCCTATAATGGTGTAAAGCACCAGTGCCACCGCCAGCGCAGGAACCGTGGTGTAGAGCATATAGCGAATGTGTTCAAACAGATCGACACCGACGACACCTGGCGCCATGTTGGTAGTTTCGGAAAGTGGAGAAATCTTGTCGCCAAAATAAACCCCAGAGATCACGGCGCCTGCTACCATCGCCGGATTAAGGCCTAGCCCTTCACCAACGCCCATCAGGGCGATGCCAATAGTGCCAGCCGCCGTCCAGGCGTTACCGCCTGCCAACGATACCAAGCAGCAGATCAGGCACGCCGCGACCAAAAAGTAGTCTGGTGCCAAAATGCTCAGGCCGTAATAGATCATCGTGGGCACAATCCCACCGGCAATCCAGTAGCCAATAATGGTGCCGATAATGATGAGAATCACAATCGCCTGGGTGGTCAGGCCAATAGAGCGCATGATTCCCGCTTCGAGATGCTTCCAGCGACTACCCGTCGCCACGGCCACGCAGGTCGCCACAATGGCGCTCAAAAGAGTGGTAAATGCGGGTCAGTTTCGAAATAGCCGATAAAAACGCCCAATGACGCCGCCATAAACACAATCGGTATCATGGTCGCTTTTAAGCTTGGGCGGGGAGTTTCCTGGTCTTCCTTAGCAGTGTGGTCAGTCGACATAATGTTCTCACTTAATGTTTGATTATTGGTCGTCGTATTTCCGTTAGGAAATCATTGCAGTGATGGCGACTCCGATCATGGTTATGCTTGTTTTTGTTGGTTTTTCAGGCACAAGACCCCTCGGCGAGGGCCACGGCATTTGCCGTGACACCTAGCGCTGTTGAATCGAATCAATAAAGGGAGAAGTGCCTAGGCGAAGCTTGTTACGAACGTCGACGGTTCAAACGCTCAGCGACATCCACACCGTCTTCACTTCGCAGTATTTCTCCTGCGCATGAAGCGATTTATCGCGCCCATTGCCCGACTGCTTCACGCCGCCGAAAGGCACTGTCTGATCGATACCCGCCCAGTTATTCACATATACCTGGCCGGATTGCAGGCGCCGCGAGACCCGCATAATACGGTCAATGTCCTGGCTCCAAACGCCGGCAGCGAGACCAAAGTCACTATCATTGGCCAGTGCAATCGCTTGCTCTTCGCTGTCGAAACCGAACACGCTCAGCACGGGGCCAAAGATTTCTTCGCGGCCAATGCGCATATCGGGAGTCACATCATCGAAAATCGTCGGCGCGAGGAAATATCCCTTGGAATCGCTGGCTTCGCCCCCAACTTCAAAATGGCACCTTCGTTTTCGCCCTGGCGAATATACTCAAGTACCCGTTGGTACTGCGCTTCATCGACCATGGCGCCCATGAAGCTATTCGGGTCGAGTGGGTCTCCTGGCTGCATGTGCTCAGCAGCTTTCACCACGCGGGCCACAAAATCCTGGCGAATACTGTTTTCCACCAACAGGCGCGAACCGGCAATACAGACTTCACCTTGGTTGTGGAAAATAGCTTCTGCAGTGCTTTGGGCGACGGCATCTAGATGCTGACAGTCAGCAAAAACGATGTTTGGGCTTTTGCCACCGCACTCTAGAAACACGCGTTTCAGGTTGGATTGTCCAGCGTACTGCATGAGCTGTTTACCCACCGCCGTGGAGCCGGTAAACGCCAAGCAATCTACCTCCATGGAGAGCGCCAGGGCTTTGCCCACCGTATGGCCGTAACCGGGTAAAACCTGAAATACGCCGTCAGGAATACCGGCTTCCTGGGCTAGGTGAGCCAAGCGCAGCGCCGACAACGGCGATTTTTCCGATGGCTTGAGAATGACGCTATTGCCCGCGGCCAGTGCCGGGGCAATCTTCCAGGATGTCATCATCAGTGGAAAATTCCATGGCACGATCGCCGCAACAACGCCCATGGGTTCACGCAGCACCAACCCGAGCGCACGATCTCCCGTGGGGGCCACTTCGCCATAAAGCTTATCGATACACTCCGCCTGATAGCGCAAGCAGGCAACGGTGCCTGCCAAATCCCCGAGTGAGCTGGAAATCGGCTTACCCATATCGAGCGTATCGAGTAACGCCAACTCATCGCGGTGCGTCTCTACCAAATCCGCGAGGCGAAGCAACACGCGCTTGCGTTGACTCGGATGGCAACGTGACCAGACACCGCTATCAAAGGTTGCACGGGCCGCTTGCGTTGCACGCTCAGCATCGGGCGCATCGCAGCTGGCCACCTCCGCAAGCACGCTTCCGTTAGCAGGATTGATACTGGTCAGCGTGTTGCCATCGGTGGCGGCCACAAACTCGCCATTGATAAAAGCGCGTGTTTCAAAGCTCAGTGACGCTGCTTTTGCTTGCCAGTCGGCTAGGGTTTTCGTGTTATCTGCCACCATTATGCACTCTCCATGGGGTGTGTTATCGCCAGCTTTTCGGCTGTTTTGTCCAGTGCCAAACGCGCTTTGCTCACCAGTTCATCAATTTCACTGTGCGTGATGATGAGCGGCGGGGATATCACCATGGTGTCGCCCACTGAGCGCATCACTAGCCCGCTTTCGAAACACAAATCACGGCACAGATTGCCTACGGAAAGGGATTTATCGAAGCGCTCGCCGGTCACCTTGTCAGCAACCAGTTCAAGTGCCCCGATCAATCCTAGCGAGCGAGCTTCACCAACTAACGGGTGTTCCGCCAACGACTGCCAACGTTTCGCCAGATAAGGGCCCAGATCATTGCGAACGTTGTCGATCACCTGCTCACTTTCCATCAGTTCGAGGTTTTTAAGCGCCACAGCCGCACAGACCGGGTGGCCGGAGTAAGTAAAACCGTGGAAGAACTCACCGCCCTCTTCTATCAATGTATCGGCCACGCGATCTCCCACCAGCACCGCGCCAATGGGCAGATAGCCCGACGATAACCCCTTGGCAATCGGCATCAAGTCTGGCGTTAACCCATAGTGAGTACTGCCAAACCACTCGCCTAAACGCCCGAAGCCGCAAATGACTTCGTCGGCAATCAGCAAAATATCGTACTTAGCCAGCACCTCTTTCACCGCAGGCCAATAGCTGTCCGGCGGAATGATCGCACCGCCTGCACCTTGCACCGGCTCGGCAATAAAGGCGGCTACCTTGTCTTCACCCAACGCTTGGATTTGCGCTTCCAGCGCTTGCGCGCACTGCTTGCCAAACGCCTCCTGACTCATGTCGCGCCCCTCGCCAAACCAGTAAGGCTGGCCAATATGGGTAATGCCCGGCACACAAGGGCCGCCTTGATCGTGCATCGGCGCCATGCCGCCAAGGCTCATGCCTGCAACGGTAGAGCCGTGATAACCATTGTCACGCGAGATGATCCACTGCTTTTCCGGCTTGCCTTTGATCGCCCAATAGCGGCGCACCATGCGCAGCACGGTATCGTTGGCTTCGGAGCCGGATCCTGTGAAGAACACACGGTTAATATGCTCGGGTGCCAGCTCACTTAGCTTGGCGGCCAGCTTCACTGCCGGTGGGTGGGAGGTTTTGAAGAAGTTGTTGTAGTACGGCAATTGCTGCATCTGATCGGAGGCGGCATCAACCAGTTCCTGACGACCATAACCGAGATTGACGCACCAAAGGCCCGCCATACCATCAAGAATACGATTGCCCTGGCTATCGTAAATGTATACCCTTCGGCATGAGTGATAATGCGGCTCCCCTCTTCGCCGAGGGATTTAAAGTCGGTGAAGGGATGAAGGTGGTGCTGGCGATCCAACGCCTGGTAATCCTGAGTCTGCATAAATCAGTTCCTGCTCAAATCGTTGCAACACGCGTTCAGCCGACAGCAAGCTGGGCGGCACGTTGGTACGATGCTGACGGCAGGCCGTCGCAAACCCTTGGAACAGGGCGTCATAGAAAGGATGCTCTTTAGGGCGCCACTCCGGATGCCACTGAACAGCCAGTGCAAACGCGGCGGCGCTGCGCACGGAGACCGCTTCGACTAACCCATCCGGTGCCCAGGCTTCTGCCTCCAGGCCCGGCGCCAGCCGATCAATTCCCTGCTGGTGTAGTGAATTCACTTCAGCATGTTCGCCGCTATAGAGCGCAGCCAGGGCTCCACCAGCGCGAATTTTTACCGTATGGGAGGGTGCATAATGGCCGGCCATGTCATTGGCGGGCGGCTCACGATGATCCAGCATGCCTGGTAGCGTTTGTACGGCCTGGTGAAGCGTGCCCCCAGGGCGACGTTCATTTCCTGAAAGCCACGACAAATGCCAAATAAGGGTAACGCCTGGCGTAACGCCTCATGCACCCAGCAAAGCGCCGCTTCATCGCGCCGTGCGTCATCACGGGTATTCTCCGGGGCGCGTTCGGCACCATAGCGATTAGGAGCGACGTTGGAGTAACTGCCGGTTAGCATCAAGCCATCCAGGCTGCCCAACAGATCGACAGCCTGCTCTGCGCGCTGCTCGGGCGACGCTATATCAGCCACCAGCACCGGAAGAATCACCGGCGTAACGCCGTAGTGGTAGAGCGCCTGAAGAAACTTATCGGTCACCATTTGGGCAGGATGACCTTCCACCTCTCGGCAGCAGGCGATAACCCCCACTAGGGGGCGCGGAGAATGCGTTGCTTGCATAGTCAAACCACTTGGTCGGTTGTTATGTTTTATTCAACACTCAATTC
The DNA here is from genome assembly GCA_004295565.1 of Vreelandella olivaria. Taxonomy (GTDB): domain Bacteria; phylum Pseudomonadota; class Gammaproteobacteria; order Pseudomonadales; family Halomonadaceae; genus Vreelandella; species Vreelandella olivaria. The sequence continues at coordinate 4,245,232 of AP019416.1, forward strand.
AACATAGCGTGACTCGTTTTATTTTCCAAGTGCAAAATGCCTTTTTGCCAAAAAACACACCAAGCATTTGAAAAATAATAGATTAAAAAATAAAACCATCATGAAGAATAAATTTTTATACGCTTTTGTTATTAAATAATTGACAGAAACGATCGACGCCGCAAGGATACTGTTAGCAGAAACACAACTAACACGGCATAAAAATAAGGGTCAACGTATGTCCTCTGCCAATGACACAGACGCTCAAAACGTAGCCTCGGACTTTCTCGACCAGCACCCAGACATCACCACCATTGACCTGCTGATCAGTGACCTTAACGGTGTCATCCGAGGAAAGCGCATTCCTTGTGACAACCTCGCCAAAGTGTTTGAAAAAGGCATTTATCTGCCGGCTTCGGTCTTTGCGTTGGACATCAATGGCAACACCGTGGAAGAGACCGGCCTTGGGCTTTCCAGCGGTGACGGTGATCGCGTATGTCGCGCCATTCCCGGTACACTCAACCCGGTCACCTGGATGGATAACAACCAGCATGGCCAGCTGTTAATGACCATGGAGGAAATGGATGGCTCGCCGTTTTTGCCGACCCTCGCCAAATACTGCGGCGCATTCTTGAGCAGTTCTCCGACCGTGGCTTAACCCCCGTCGTCGCCCTTGAGCTGGAGTTTTATCTGGTCGACCGCGTACGTGACGAAGAAAACTTAATTCAGCCACCTCAGTCCCCCCTCCAGCGGCGAGCGGGCCACTCAAAGCCAGCTATATTCGGTGCTGGAATTAGATGAGTACGCTGAATTTATCAATGACTTGCAGTGTGCCGCCCAGGCGCAAGGTTTGCCGCTGGATACGGTATTGAAAGAGTGCGCACCAGGCCAATTTGAAGCCAACCTGATTCATACAGATGATGCGTTAAGCGCCTGCGACCACTCGGTACTGCTCAAGCGCCTCATCAAGGGCGTTGCATTAAAGCATGGCTTTGAAGCGACCTTTATGGCCAAGCCATACGGTTCAGAAGCCGGTAGCGGCACCCATGTTCACGTCAGCCTGATAGATAGCAACGGACATAACATCTTTGCCGAAAACGGCGACGACCCGTTGCAGAGCGCAGCACTACAACAAGCTGTAGGAGGGCTGCTGGAACTGATGCCAGACTCCATGGCACTGCTGGCCCCTAACCTCAATTCGTTTCGCCGTTTTCAGGAAGGGCTCTATGTACCCATGGCACCTACCTGGGGATACGACAACCGCTCCGTGGCAATACGCGTACCCGCTGGCCCGAAAGAAGCACGACGAATAGAGCATCGCGTAGCGGGTGCCGACGTAAATCCCTACCTTTTACTGGCCACCGTGCTGGCATCCATCCACCATGGCCTAACCCAGCAGATTGCACCTGCCGAGCCCATCATCGGCAACGCCTATGAACAAATTGCACCTCAGTTGACTAACAGCTGGGCACACGCGCTGCATTTGCTGGGTAACAACCACGTACTCGGCGAGCAGCTAGGCGAAGACTTTATTGAAGTGTTCATTGCCAACCGCCAAGCAGAGCGCGCCGACACCATGCGTGAAGTCAGCGCCATGGAGTACGATTGGTACCTGCGCCACGTATGAGTTGTTAGACCGCTGATAGAACAGAGAGGCGCTCGCAGCCTCTCTTGTTACTTTGCCAGCCTTACCCTCCTATCCCGCCCTTCTATTAGCTTTTATTCGGTATTGCCCGTAAGCATCCGTGGCAAATAAAAACGGGCTGACGAACGTATTCGCCAGCCCGCTTTTAAGCCATCATCAAACTAATCAGCACTAAACTGCCAGCCGATCACGCATGGCGTAGAACCACGCGCCCATCGCGGAAAGTGGAACACGTAGCAAACGCCCACCGGGCATGGGTAGGTGGGAAATCTGCGCAAAGGCTTCAAAACGCGCTTCTTCACCGCTAATCGTTTCTGCCACCAACTTGCCAGCCAGATGGGAGCACGTTACCCCATGGCCAGAGTACCCCTGAGCGTAGTATACGTTGCTATTAATGCGGCCAAATTGCGGCAGACGGTTGAGTGTTAGCAAGAAGTTACCGCTCCAGGCGTAATCGACTCGAACATCGCCAAGTTCTGGGAAGGTAGAGAGCATTTTTGGTCGAATAGCAGCCTCGATACTGGAGGATGCTTGCCCGCCATAGTTCACGCCTCCGCCATACAGAAGACGGTTATCGGCGGTCAGGCGATAGTAATCCAAGAGGTAATTACAATCCTCTACCGCTTTATCGTTAGGCAGTAATCGCGCGGCTAACTCTGCAGACAGCGGCTCTGTGGTGATGATCTGGGTACCACACGGCATCGCTTTGCTTTCCAGCTTGGGTAGCAACCCTTGCAAATAGGCATTGCCAGCCATGACCACCCGCTGAGCAGTCACTCGCCCCTTGGGGGTATGCAGCGTTACCGGCTCGCCGTGTTCCACTCTTGTCACGGGAGAATGTTCAAAAATCTTTCCACCCAACGACTCCAGCGCCACCGCCTGCCCCAGCACCAGATTGAGAGGGTGCAAATGCCCACCAGAGTGATCCACCAAGGCACCCACATAGCGTGTGCTGCCTACCTCTCGCTTGACCTCTTCGCCTTCCAGCAGCTCAAGCTGCTGATGGCCATAGCGTTCCCATAAGCTTTTTGATCCTTTAAGCCTTCCCACTGTTTCTTATTACAGGCGGCAAAAGGTTGCCCTCTTTTAGGTCGCAGTTGATCTGATACTTTTCAATGCGCTGACGGATAATTTGGTTACCCTCGAATGCCATAGCCCCCAGCGCTCGGGCGGTTTCAGCGCCGTTTTGTTTTTCGATAACATCCATATCACGGCTATAGCTATTGACGATCTGCCCACCATTGCGGCCGGAAGCCCCGAAGCCTATCGCCACACTTTCCAGCACCACCACTCGGTGACCGCGTTCCGCCAAATGCAACGCTGCAGAGATACCTGTAAACCCAGCCCCACGACACAGACATCACATTCCACGTCCCCGTCCAGCATGGGCCTTTGCGATGCGGAGTGTGACGATGCTGCGTAGTAAGAATCCACATGACCGGAAGAAGCTTGAGGTTGCATTTGCCATCACCCTTTTGTTGATTATTTTAACCAAAATAATCATATAGACCGCTGCAAAAATACGCAAGCCTCAGCAAATACCGGCTTTATAGAGGGGTAAGACTTTATTCTCTGAAAAAATGTTACTAAAAAGCAACATCCACTCATAACAAGTGACGGTCACACAACTGGAAATAGGTACCTCTCTCTTTATATACCGCCCCTCTGGAGGCGAACTTTCATGCCCCCTAACGTTGAGGGGAATAAAAGCGAGCTTAAAGCAGGTGCCTATACTGACCTTACCTGTTAATGGAGGTCGCTATGGATTACCACCACTACCGCAAAGCCCTTGCGGAAACACTCGCCCAGAGTGAACTGCCCTTTCCCGCTGTCGAATATCAGGCGCGCCTGGAGAAGGTGCGCCAGGGTATGGCAGAGCATGGATTAGACGCGCTGCTACTCACCGATCCCGCCGATATCAATTACCTCACCGGTTACCACACCTTTGAAGTTTCGGTGCACGCTTGCCTGGTCTGCACTCAAGCGCGGCTAGTGCTACAAGTCGCCTCGATTGAAACCGGTGCGGCGGTGGTCACCGCCCGGGTCGATGAGATCATCGGTTACCGCTGGGAAAATCTGGATGAAATCATCACGCCGCTGGCAGACCTGCTTTCCCCTTGCTCGCAAATTGGTATTGATGGCTGGAGCAGCGGGCTGCGCTTTGGGGTGATCGATGCGTTGATGCAGACTATCGGCCGTGAGCGTTTTAGCGAGGCAGGCGCAGTGGTCGATGCAATTCGGCTTGTTAAAAGCCCCGCCGAGCTGGAGATGCTGCGAGAGCGCGCGGATCACCGCTCTCGGGTTAGAAACCGCGATACAGAGTATTCGCCCTGGCATGACCGATAACGCTATTGCCGCCGTGGGCGCCAAAGCGCTGCTTGAAAATGGCAGCGAGTTTATGAGCCTACAGCCCATTGTGACCAGCGGGCACCGTATCGGCGTGATTCACGTCAACCATAAACGGCGTGTCATCCAGGCCAATGAGCCGGTCTTCTTAGAGTTTGGCGCTGCATATCAGCGTTATACCGCCCCATGATGCGCACCGCCGTTACGGGCCAAGCCAGCAACGAATTAGCGTCTACACGTGATCTGTGTCGCTCACTGTTTGAGTCGTTATGCGACACCATGCGGCCTGGCAACACCTTCGAACAAGCGGCACAAGCCGCCGATGCCCTCCTCTCCCCGTATCGTGACCAGTACTTCTTCTCTGGTGTCTTTGGCTATGCCGTGGGCGCCCAGTTTCCACCCAGCTGGGTGGAGGGCACCGGCTTTATCGCCAAAGGCCAGACACGTACTTTTGAAACCAATATGGTTTTTCACTTGCCGCTCTGCCTGCGCGTACCCGGCCAGTGGGGTGTGGGCATTAGCGATACGGTGGTGGTGACAGAACAAGGCGCCAAGCCACTGACCAATAACGACTGGCGTTTGTTTGAGGCATGCTGATAGTCACAGCATTGACAGCTCGATGGAGTAGCGCTATCGTCAGCACAGATGCAAATGAGAAACACTATTTTTAGCTCTCTCATCTATATGAGGTGACGATCATTTGAGGTAAAGGTAAGCACTATGACCAGTGAGCAGCGCCAACTTCGCCAAACGTTGATATTTCTGCGCACCTCTTTTGAAGCGGTTCAGCACTCTATTGCTGGCCGCCTGGAAGACCCGCTGCCCTGTTGGATGGATACCAGCATGCTTTCCATGCTGTCGCGGGAACTCACTCGCTGCTGCCAACAGTCCAAGCCGCTATTTGCCCCAGCCGTCACCGAACAGCTCTATATCGCCTCCCAGCAGTGCGAACTGCTACTCAAACAGTGCCCAGGGGTGCTCAGCAGCGCCGTCTGCTATCGCCAACTGGGCGCCATTATGTTGCCACTTTCAAGCGCGCTGCAGCAGATCGACACTCCCACAAAGCGCCGCTGGCCTTGGATTAAGTGGAATTGACCAAGCATTGGGGCATTCACTAGGCCAGCAGATATCTAGGAGCCTGCCCGACTTAACACTGATCTACTGCGAATCCCGGTATTTTGGCCAACTTTATTCGATCGATTTCGTTAAATAGCACGCTATTCGCCTCAATCGATCGATAAATTTGGCTCAAAATCCGTGCTTCTCGCGACGATCGGCCAAGCCGGACAGGCTCCTAGTGGTGATCGCTAGCATGGTAGCAGGCAAGTAGCGACGCTCCAGACCTGGAAAATGCTAGGGGCAGTGTTTATTGATGCGTATCCTTGGTAGCAAGCACTTGCTTACCTAGGACTGTTAATCGATATTTTTGCAGGCGACTACGAGGTTTGTCTGGAACCGTCATCTCGATTAAGCCCTGTTTCATTGCGATTTGCTGATAACGTTCTCTGAAATGCTTCTCGTCTTGCAGCCCCAACTCTGCCATCAACTCAGCTCTTCCCATCTCCCCTTCAAATGATTTGAGCAGACGTAAAATCTCGGGGGTGACTTCGGGGGTGACTTCGGGGTGACTTCGGGGGTGACTTCGGGGGTGACTTCAGTCACTGCCTCTTTCTCAACCGAAAACCCCTCGTGAACGGGTAAGCGAATTAAAAGTAACTGCGCTCATCGTCGGTCTCGAACACCGGCTCTGGAGAACCATTCGCCTTCATTACCCGAAGAATTTTTGGCACCCCCGTTGAACGGCCTTCGGTTAAATCCAGTTCTTTTAAAAACTCGCCGATACGCCGGTTACGGTAGCGGCGGCTGGTCGAAGCCCGCCCTGCTTCTAAAAAAATAGCTCTCGCTTGACCCTGCTATTTATCATGATAAATTCAAGATGAGACGCCAACGAGCGTCAACGCTGAGACACATCACAAGAAAGGGTATCCTCATGGCTGAACAACAAACCGCGGCAGCCTCTGGCTCGCGTAAAAAGTGGTATCAGGCGGTTCCCGACCCCATGGTGCTAATCTTTATTATTCTGGTCGCTACCTATTTTCTGACCTTCATTATCCCCGCCGGTGAATTTGAACGTGTTACCCAGGATGGCCGAACGGTGGTCGTGCCTGGCTCTTTTGCCTACTTGGAAGATGTCGCTAATATTCCGCCCTTCAATATTTTTGTAGCGATTCCTGAAGGGCTTATCTCCGCCTCGCAGTATCTATTTATCGTCTTTATCGCCGGTGGTCTGTTTCATATTCTGCAAAAGACCGGCGCGTTAGAGAACGCGATCGGCGTAGCAGTTAATCGTGTTGGCGTTGAGCGGCGTAACGTCATTATCGTCGTCGGTACCTTTATCTACGGCTTTTTTGGTGTCGCCGTCGGGTTTGAAAACAACATTGCATTAGTCCCCATTGCGGTTCTCATCGCCAGCGCCATTGGCTGCTCCAGTTTGGTGGGTACCGCTATGGCCGTTGGGGGTATTGGGATCGGTTTTGCACTCTCGCCCATCAATCCCTATACCGTGGGGGTTGCTCAAGGGATCGCTGAGCTGCCGACCTTCTCTGGCGCTTGGCTGCGTACGTTGCTAGTGCTTTCGTCACTTGCACTGCTCTCGCTGTATATTTGTAAGCGGGTGGTCAAGATGGAGTTTGAAGAGCCGGATAATGCGGAAGCGTTGAGCAAACCGCTTAACGAATACCATCTTTCTAAGCGCAACATTCTCACCATGGTCGTCTTTGTGGGCGGTCTGGTCGCTATGCTCATTGGGGTGTTCACTCGCGGTTGGTATATCAATGAAATTGCAGGCACTTTCCTACTCCTGGCAATCATCATTGGCGCCTTAAACGGCCTATCGGCGAACGGTATTGTTAAACAGATGATGGAGGGTGCTGCCAGCGTAACCGCAGGCGCGCTGGTGATCGGGGTGGCGGCCTCTATTCAGGTCATCCTTGAGCAAGCAGTGATTATCGACACCATCGTTAACTCCCTGAGCGCCATGATCGACGGCATTCCGTCAATATTTTCCGCGATTATGGCCAGCGTGGTGCAGGGTATTATCAACCTATTTATCCCTTCCGGTTCCGGTCAGGCACTGGTGACGATGCCGATTCTGATCCCCGTCGCAGATCTTGTGGGTATGAGCCGTCAACTAATGATTACCGCCTTCCAAGTCGGCGACGGCTTAACCAATCTGATTGTTCCCACGTCTGGCGGCACACTCGCCATGCTGGCGCTGGGTCGCGTCTCATACGCCCAGTGGTTGAAGGCGATTATGCCCTTTATGGCGTTGGTGTATGTATTAGCCTGGGTAGGATTGGTGATTGGCCACTTGGTGGGTTACTGAACAATAGAGGAAACCGCGATGACGCTTTCTCTCGTTCATTGCAATCCTGCCACAGGCACCGTAGCGGCCATCACCGCTACAGGCGGAGTGGCGGTGGGAGGCTATGTGCATCACTGCTGGCGAGGCACTGGGGCATGCGTCACCCAAGGACGCTTTACCAACCCGTGGTACCCAGCAAGGATATATGAAGAACTTGCCGCGGGCGCCAGCGCCCGGCAGGCGCTTCGCGCCGCCGTTAGCGAGGACAACGACTCAGGTTTCCGCCAATGCTTGGTGATGGACTCTCTGGGCCGCACATCAGTACATTCAGGTGCAGAGAATGTGCCTGAAGTGGCTGAAACCTGCTTTCCCAGCGTTGCTGCCGTTGGCAACATGCTGCAGAGCGCCGAAGTCGTGCGGATTTTTGCAGAGCGATTTTTACGCCTTAGCGCCACTAATAGCAGCGCCGCCATTCAACGCGACGAGTCGCCCCGCTTCCCTATTCATCACGACCAACATCTGCTTACGCATATGATTGACGCTCTTGATGCTGCTCTATCAGCGGGCGGCGATAAGCGCGGTGCACGCTCGGCCGCGCTGCGTATCGAATCTTTTCATCAAGCACCCATCGATTTGCGCGTCGACTGGTCGGAAGACGTCGTAGGTACCTTGCGGTCATTAGCCGACCGGTTTCAGGGCGACGATTTTCAATCCTTTTGGCGCCAGCTACCGCTGCGCTAAGTTGCACGTCTTATCTTATCGCTGAGCCGCATGCCCATGAGCCCAGCGTCTATTGGAGCGTTTATGATCAATACTGCTTTTAACCAGGGTGAGTTGGGCCAAGTACTCATCGACCGCCTAGACAAAGCTGCCCAATGCTCTGAGCCAGGCCCCGGCGTAACGCGACTGTTCTGCTCCCAGGCGCATCGTCAGGTACTGCCGCTAATCAGCCGCTGGATGGAGCAGGCTGGGCTAACTCCTCAGTTAGATGCCGCCGGTAACCTTGTGGGCCGCTGCCCCAAGGCCCAAGCGGGCAAAAAACTTTCATTATGGGCTCCCATCAAGATTCAGTAATAGAAGGCGGCAAATACGATGGCATGCTAGGCGTGGCCCTACCGCTATTGGCCTTGGAGGCGCTTAAACGCGAAGGCGTGACGCTGCCATTCGGGGTAGAAGTGGTCGCATTTGGCGACGAAGAAGGTGTGCGCTTCCCGACCACGCTGGTCGGCAGTAAAGCGCTGGCGGGGAACGTGACACCCGACCAACTGGAAGCCCAGGATGCCGAGGGAATCTCTTTACGAGAAGCATTAATAGCCTTCGGTTGCACGCCTGAGGACATTCCCGCAACAGCCCGCGAACCGGCCAACACGCTGGGTTTTTTAGAAGTACATATTGAACAAGGGCCAATCCTGGAGCAGCGGGATCATGCGGTGGGCATTGTCACGGCGCTAACGGGTATTGAACGCCACAAGGTCACGCTAAGCGGCAAAGCCGGTCATGCAGGTACTACGCCGATGAACATGCGTCATGACGCGCTAGTCGGCGCGGCGGAAATGGTGCTTGCCATTGATAGCGTACTGCAGAATACCGATGAGTTGGTCGGCGTGGTGGGTAGACTCGATGTCCACCCCAACGCGGTCAATGTGATTCCCGCCCAGGTAACGTTCACGGTAGAGTTACGCTCTCCAGAGTCGGCTACTCGCCAATATGGAAGGGAGGCCGTAACAGCAGCGTTGGAGACAGTGGCGAAACGCCGCGGATTAACCATTAATATTGAAAACACCTACAGCGCCGATGCGGTGGCCTGTGCCGACTGGATGATGACCGCCCTCGAACAGGCATGCACCCAAATTGGCCAACCGGCAGAGCGAATGTTTAGCGGCGCGGGGCATGATGGCTTAGCCATGCAGGCATTAACCGATATCGGCATGCTGTTTGTGCGCTGTAAAGAGGGGCTTAGCCACCACCCAGACGAAGCTATTACCGCCGAAGACGGCGAAGCCGCGACGCGAGTGGTCATGGCATTTTTACAGCAGTTGCCACGTCCATAGCATTTTCCGCCCTCAGTCCGTTACGCTAGTGGCTCAGGTAAAAAGCCTCGGCGCACCTGAGCCTCCTGCTGATTCATCACTTGTTGGGCATCGAGCATATGCTCACGCATGATGTTATAAGCGCTTTCGGCATCCCCTAACTCAATGGCATCCAAAATGTCCGCATGATAACGACAGCCAGTTTGGCCTAAATCGTGGGTAACTGGCTCATAGAGACGGTGATAAATCGTCAGATCTGAGAGAACTTGTATGGTGAAGCGGATAATAAATGTCAGCAACTGATTTCCACCAGCTAACTCGGCAAGCATTAGGTGAAAATGCAGCGAATCAAGATGCTGCTGACGCTCCGTCTCGCTATCGTCCGCTGGGGCTGCGTAGCTATGCAGGCTTTCACGTAAGCGTGCCATATCACTGGCGGCCACTTTGCCTGCTAAAGAAGCGGCTAGCTCAGGCTCTAACGCCAGCCGTATTTGATAAATATCCTTGATCGATATCTCTTTGAAAAACAGGTAATTGCTTAATAGCGATACGGCTTTGGCCTCGCTCATCTCACGCACAAAAGCACCGCCACCAGGCCCTGTGCGAGTTTCGACCAACCCCTGGGCTTCCAGTACTCGCGTGCTCTCACGTACCGTCCCTTTCGACACCTGCAGGGTCTCCATCAGTTCCGACTCACTAGGTAACCGATCACCTGGCTTTAGGTGCCTATCCACGATCCAGCATTTAATGGTTTCCGCCACCTGATAAGGGCGGCGCTGAGGGGCGTTTTTTAACATGCTATCAACAACATCCTTGGTAATAAGCAGCAAGAGTACCAGAGAGATGGCGAGTTTGGATGCCACATAAAAGGTGATCTAGCGCACAAATACGTTTAAAAAATATCTGGCTGGCACTAACTAGTAAACTGGTCTATTCTGGTGCATACTATTTCATCAAAGCAATCAAAAGGAGCTTAATTGATGGCTTTCGAAACACTGTTTACGCCCCTCCAAATGGGCAGCCTATCGATTCCTAACCGGGTGATCATGGCGCCACTGACACGTGCGCGTACCCCGGATAGCGTACCGGGCGAAATGCAGGAAGCTTACTACGGCCAGCGCGCAGGTGCGGGGCTGATTATCAGCGAAGCCACCAATATCTCCCCACCGCCCGCGGCTATGTCTATACCCCAGGCATTTGGACGGATGCCCAGGAAGCTGGCTGGAAAGGTGTCGTTGAAGCCGTCCATGCTAAAGGTGGCCGTATTGCCTTGCAGCTGTGGCACGTTGGGCGTGTTTCCCATGAAATGGTTCAACCTGACGGCCAACAGCCGGTAGCACCGAGTGCGCTGAAAGGCGAAGGCGCCCAGTGTTTCGTCGAGTTTGAAGACGGCACCGCGGGTCAGCACCCCACCAGCACACCGCGAGCGCTGGAAACCGACGAGATCCCCGGCATAGTTGAGGACTACCGTCAGGCAGCCGAGCGCGCCAAGCGCGCTGGTTTCGATATGGTTGAAGTGCACGCGGCAAACGCCTACCTGCTCAACCAGTTTCTGGCCACCGGTACCAACAAGCGTACCGACCAGTACGGCGGATCATTGGAAAACCGTGCCCGCTTCCCGCTGGAAGTGGTCGACGCGGTGATTGACGTTTACGGCGCAGACCGGGTGGGCATCCGCATGACGCCGTTTATCGAGCTATTTGGCCTGACCGATGATGAGCCGGAAGCGATGGCATTCTACATGGCCGAGCAGCTCTCCAAGCGCGGCCTGGCTTACCTGCATCTGAACGAGCCTAACTGGGCCGGTGGCGATATCACTTTCCCTGACGGCTTCCGCGAGCAGATGCGCGAGCGTTTCAGCGGCAGCCTGATCTACTGCGGTAACTATGATGCAGAGCGCGCTGAAGCCCGTATTGGTGAGAACACCACCGACGCCGTTGCGTTTGGCCGCCCTTATATCGCCAACCCCGATTTACCCGAGCGTTTCCGCGTTAATGCGCCGCTTACCGAGCCAAATCACGAAACCTTCTACGGCGGTGATGAGAAGGGCTACACCGATTATCCGTTTATGGATAATGGCTATGACCGTATCCAGTAACAGCCAAAGATAGCTTTCCGCCGCGCCCTGTTCAGCCTGTGACTGAACAGGGCGTTTTTCCTGCGAAACGCTACACGCGTGGTTGCTGCTGAGTGATGCAGTGAATGTTCCCACCGCCAAGCAGTATTTCCCTTGCCGTAACGCCGATCACCCTCTTGGTGGGAAATAACCGGGATAGAATGCCTTTAGCCTGTTCATCGTAACGAGGATCCAGCAAGGGCATTACAATGACCGAGTTACTTATATAAAAGTTGACGTAAGAGCCTGCCATGCGATCCCCAGGTAAGCGGGGATGCGAGCTGTTCAGGCGATCAATCCCACTGGCCTCATCGTCGGCAATATGGAGCGGGCCTGGCTGGGGCAGTTTATGGATAGTGAGCCGCCTGCCTTGAGCATCCGTGGCGTTTTCCAGCACACGCAATGCTTCCCGACAGATAGCGCCCTGGGGATCCTGCTCATCCTCACACCACGTTAGCGCCACATGGCCTGGCGCAATAAAGCAGCACAGGTTGTCCACGTGGCCATCGGTCTCGTCAAGATAACAGCCACGCGGTAACCAGATGATGTGACTGACGCCTAAATACTCCTGCAACCAGTGTTCGATCGTGGCGCGGCTCATCTCCGGATTACGGTTAGGATTCAGCAGGCACTCTTCTGTGGTGATGAGCGTACCTTCACCATCCACATGAATGGCTCCTCCCTCTAGTACGAGCGGGGCCTCGAAGCGTTGAATACCAAGCATTTCACTGATTTTACAACGAATCCGCTTGTCTTTATCCCATGGGAAGTAGAGCCCCTCCTTCAACCCGCCCCAGGCATTGAACTCCCAGTCCACCATGGCGAGTCGCCCATCGGGGTGGGTAATAAAGGTGGGCCCGACATCGCGCATCCAGGCATCATTGCTGGACAGCTCAACCACTCGGATATGCGCAGGCAACTGGTTACGGGCATTTTCATACTGCTCATCATTGACACCCACAAAGACCGTTTCACTCTCGGCAATCGCTAGCGCTACATCGACGAAGGCTTGTTGGGCAGGTTTTGCGCCGAAGCGCCATGTATCTGGGCGCTGGGGCCAGAGCATCCAGCAGGCAGCATGGGGGCAAACTCCGCAGGCATTGAAAAGCCCAATGCTTTAGGTGTTGGCTCACCCGCCAGAGGGCCGGTGGCCGTTGTAGGTAGGGTAGTGGCATGTTTCATATATTCCCCACCACTATAAAGAAGCCCGTCGCCACAGCAGCGGCTATTAAGACATAGGGAAGTTGCGTTAACGCATGGGCCATTGGCGTACACCCGGCCCCTTGGGCAGAAAGGACGGTGGAATCGCCGTAAAAGCAGGCGTGGCTGCCAAAGGCACTGGCGGAGATTAAAGCCCCCACCACTAGCGGCATATGCGCATCCATACTACTGGCAAGCGGTAATACGATAGGCATCGCCACGGCAAACAGCCCCCAGAAGGAGGCGGTCGCAAAAGCGAGAAAGGCCATGGTGACGAAGACAACCGCCGGTAGCATACCCGCGGTCATTAAAGGCTGAACACTCTCGATCACATAGTTGGTTAAGCCAAGCAGGTCGTTCACCTCCTTAAGCACAAACCCAGCCACCAGCGTGCCAAGGGGCATAATCATGGCTTTGAAGCCATCCAGCGCGGTGTCAAACGTATCGTTAAAGCTTAACAGCCGTTGCACCGCGATAAGCACTAGCGTCACCGCAAGTGCCACAATCACGCCGCGCAGTACATCAATCTCAAAATACCAGGTGAAGAAAATCAGCGTCGCAATGGGCAGCAGAAAATTGAGCAGATGAGGGCGTTTTTGCCTGTATCTTCTGTTTCCAGCGCGCTATCGTCAGCGCCATCTGGTTGCGGCTGGCCAGCTTCAGCGCGGGCCTCAGCTGCTCGCATTGGGCCAAGGTTGGGGATAATGCCTAGTGCCACCAGGGGCACCAGCGCCGCCGCTATCCAGGCGTAAAACATAAACGGTATGGCTTCGATGTACAGCTCCATGCCGTTACCAGCGACATTGTTCTCTTCCAGCAAACCTGCAAAGAACACAGCCCAGGTGGAAAAAGGTACGAGAATACAGATTGGCGCAGCGGTGGAATCAACGATATAGGCCAACTTCTCACGGGATATGTTAAAGCGATCAGTGACTTTCTTCATGGAAGCGCTAATGGTCAGCGCATTGAGATAGTCATCGACAAAATGATGAGTCCCAGCCCCCAGGTAGCTAACAAGCTTTGTCGACGGGTATGGATGCGTCGGGTAACAGCATCACCAAAACTTAACACGCCGCCCGTTTTTTACCAGCAAGGCAATCAAGCTACCAAATAGCCCGCACACCAGAATAATCCATGTCACCGTGTCATTACCCAATACCGATAGCAGTATATCCGACCCTTGGGTAATGACATTGAGAGGTTGAAACATTAATAAGCCGACCAGCGCGCCTGCCAGAAGGGACTCAATCGTGCGTTTGGTAATAATCGCCATGACTAAAACCACTAACGTGGGTATAAGGCTTAAAATCCCATACTCTTCCATTGGTTATTCCCCGTTATCGTTGTCGTAGGTCACTACTCAAGACGGGCGCTAACGCCCGCCTCTCATAGCAGTGTTTATAAGTAACCATCCGCTTTAAGTGAGCGCGTGGTGGCGGCAAAAGCGTCATCAAGAATCGCTACGACGTCGTCCACGACTTGGCGCGTCCAGATCAAGGGCGGAGAAATGATATTGAGATGGCCGACGGGCCGAATAATCAAACCTCGCTTCTGTGCTTCAGCCGCCACGCGGTCACCCACGCGTGCTTCCACTGGGAGCAACTCCTTGGTCGTTTTATCTGCCACATTTTCAATCGCCATCATGAAATGACTGCCACGTATATCGCCTACCGTTTCATGAGAGGCGAGGGTTTTAGCTGTGACTCAAGATAGGGGCCAACCTCTAGAACATTTTCACAAATGCCTTCACGTTCAATGATTTCGATATTTTTTAACGCTGCAGCACAGCTAACGGGATGCCCGGAGTAGGTGAAACCAGTGCTCAACACTCCGCCTGGACCTTGAGGAGTACTTAGCACGGCATAAAGGTCGTCTGATATCAGCGTTGCCCCCAGTGGGGCGTAGCCTGAGGAAAGCCCTTTGCCACGTTGATAATGTCGGGCTGGGTTTCAAACACGGCTTCTGAGGCAAAGAAGTGCCCTAAACGACCAAAGCCCGTGACGACTTCATCGGCAATGAACAGAATATCGTTGGCACGGCATACGGCCTGCACACGGGAGTGGTAGCCCTGCGGTGCCACCAATACGCCGCCTGCGCCCATAATGGGCTCTGCAATGAAGGCTGCTATGTTATCTGCCCCTAACCGGTCAATGGTTTGCTCGAGCTCGTTGAGCAAGTGATCACAATACTCGGTCTCACTCATCCCCTCTGGACGGCGATAGCAGTTGGCTTCGCTCAAGTGTGTCACCAGATCAAGTGTATCGAACTGCCAGTTATTGCTGGCGATACCGGTCAGGCTCGCCGCCATGTAGGTGGTGCCATGGTAGGCATTGGTGCGCGACAAGATCCGCTTTTTCGAAGGCTTGCCCAAGCGATTGAAGTAGTAATGCACAAGCCGGATGGTGGCATCGTTTGCCGTTGACCCACCGCAGCTATAAAACACATGGTTCAAGTGAGCAGGCGCAAGCTCGGCGAGCTTAGCAGCCAGCTCGGTAGCCGGGGCATTGGAGAGATTGTTAAAAGTGGAGAAGTAGGCCATACGAGTGGCTTGCTCGGCCATCGCCTGACCAATTTCGGCACGGCCGTGGCCCACATTGACACACCACAGGCCCGCAATCCCATCGATAAAGCGATTGCCGTGTACATCCTCGACATAGATACCATCACTGTCGGTAATCAAGTCACAGCCTTTTTCGTGGAACAAGCTGAAGTCGGTGAAGGGGTGAATAAAGTGTTTTTTATCTTTGTGCCAAAGGTCTTGCGCATCGTAAGAGGCTTGCGCCTGCTGCTGAGTCATCATTATGCCCTCGCTTATTAGGGAAGCCGTTGTAGAGGTGGCTTCACAGGCTAGCGGGGAAAACAGTGCCGGGAATATATCCCCATTGGGGTATATCGGTTGCGCAGAAGGCCTCCTATGGTGGATCTCCTTAACCCAACAAACACAACAGGAGACATGCCATGCAAGTGTCCATCGATGGCCAGCGATTGTGGTCAAGTTTAATGACCATGGCAGAGATCGGCGCTACCCCAATGGCGGCAGCAACCGCTTGGCACTTACACCCGAAGATACTGCCGGTCGGCAGCAGTTAATCGAGTGGTGCGCCGATATTGGCTGCCACGTCCGCAGTGATGCAGTAGGTAATCTTTTTTTCGTCGCCCCGGCACACGTGACGATCTGGCACCTGCCGCTGTCGGCAGCCACCTGGATACCCAGCCGAAAGGGGGGGCGTTTCGACGGCGTGTTGGGAGTTCTCGCGGGCCTGGAAGTGTTTCGCACCCTGCACGATCATCAAATCGTTACCGAGCGACCACTGGAACTGATCGTTTGGACGAACGAAGAAGGCAGCCGTTTTGCCCCCGCGATGGTGGCTTCCGGCACCTATGCGGGGGTGTTTACTGTGGAGGAGACCCTGGCTCGCCTGGACGAACAGGGGATCAGTTTTGGACAGGCCCTTGAGGAAACAGGCATGAAGGGCAGCCTGCCTATTGGCGAGCCTCGGTTAGCCAGCTTTCTGGAACTGCATATCGAACAGGGGCCGGTACTTGAAGAGGAGGGCTTAGATATCGGTGTGGTCACCGGGGTGCAAGGGATGCGCTGGTTTGACCTGACGATTGAAGGCAGCGCTGCTCATGCGGGCACCACTCCCATGGCATATCGTCACGATGCCCTGGCCGCTGCCGCCCGGCTCATTGACCGGCTATACGCCATCGCCGCCAGCGACACCAGCGACACCAGCGGTGACAGCAAGGTGACCTTTGGCTGCCTGGAGATCGATACGCCTTCCCGCAACGTGATTCCTGCCCAGGTCACCATGACTGTCGACCTTCGTCATGTGCACGATGACCAACTAGACGCGCTGGAGGCCCGCTTCTATAGCGAGCTGGATGCCTTGGTGGAGGCCTTTGGTGTCGTAGTAACGCCGCAACGCCTCTGGAACTCCCCGGTGGTGGCATTTAACGAGCAGTGTATTGCGTCCATCGAACAGGCGACCAGGGCCCGAGGCATTGCTTACCGCCGTATGCTCAGTGGTGCGGGCCATGATGCGGTGTATGTATCACGGGTGGCCCCCACCGCGATGATCTTTATTCCCTGCCGCGATGGCATCAGCCATAACGAAGCCGAGTACTCAACGCCGGAGCAGTGTGCACTTGGCACCCAAGTGCTTTGCGACGCGCTACTGCATAACGCTAACGACCTTGAGGTTACCCAATGAGCACAACTGTCCCAACGAACCCGTCCGAGTGGCAATCACTGGCAGACACACTCTCCTTTGAAACCCGCGCCTATATCAACGACACCTTTGTCGATGCGCAGCGTGGCGCCACCCTATCCACGGTGAACCCAGCCACCGGCGAGGTGTTAGCCAGGGTCGCCAGCTGTGATGACGCTGATGCCGAGCTCGCTACCCGCGCAGCTCGGCAGGCCTTTGACCAGGGAGAGTGGTCGCGACTCGCCCCAGGTCAGCGCAAAGCCACGCTGCTTGATCTGGCGGCGTTAATGCAGACCCATAGACACGAGCTTGCCCTGCTAGACACTCTGGATATGGGGAAACCGATTACCAGTGCACTGGGGGATATTGACGGTGCCATCGGCTGCCTGCGCTATACCGCCGAAAGTATCGATAAGCTTTATGGTGAGGTGGCCCCGACGGGAGACCATCATCTCGGTTTGATTGTGCGCGAGCCACTCGGGGTAGTGGTATCCATCGTCCCCTGGAACTTCCCGCTCATGATGACCGCCTGGAAGATTGCACCGGCATTGGCGGCCGGTAACAGCGTTATTCTCAAACCGTCAGAAAAGTCGCCGTTATCGGCGCTACGCCTGCTCAACTAAGCCAACAAGCGGGCCTACCCGCCGGGGTGTTTCAAGTACTCCCCGGCTATGGCCACACCGTGGGTAAAGCGCTGGCCCTGTCGATGGAGGTCGACTGCCTCGCCTTTACCGGCTCCACTCAAGTGGGCAAACAGCTCATGCAGTACGCAGGCCAATCCAATTTGAAACGCGTTTATCTGGAGTGCGGCGGCAAAAGCCCCAACATCATCTTTGCCGACTGCAAAAATCTAGACGTTGCCGCTCAGCACGCAGCCGCTGCGATTTTTCATAACCAAGGTGAAGTCTGTATCGCTGGCTCGCGGCTGTTGGTGGAAAATAGCATTCGCCACGCTTTCGTCGAGAAAGTGGTGGACGCTGCGGCTGCCATGCAACCAGGCGACCCACTCGACCCGCAAAGCTTTATGGGGGCGATGGTCGATAACACTCAATACCAGCGGGTGCTGGATTATATCCGCCAGGGGCAGGAAGAGGGTGCCACGCTTCGTACCGGGGGACAGCCATTAGATAGCTCCGGGCTGTTTATTCCTCCCACCGTGTTTGACGATGTCACCCCGGCCATGACCATAGGTCGCGAGGAGATCTTCGGGCCGGTGCTGTCGGTGTTTGGCTTCGATACCGAAGAGGAGGCATTGACACTTGCCAACGACAGCGAATACGGCTTGGCGGCCGCCGTCTGGAGCCAGGACATTGATCGTATTATGCGCGTCTCACGCAAGCTGCACTCCGGGCAGGTCTACGTTAATAACTGGGCAGGCCCGGACATGACAGTGCCGTTCGGTGGGGTGAAGCAGTCTGGAAATGGGCGGGATAAATCACTGCACTCCATTGACGAATATACGGAGATCAAGACCATCTGGATGTCCCTCAACGCTTGATATAAAACCACAACTCATCAATACAGTTCATCAATACAATCGCCCTGTATGCTGATTTAAAAAGCCATACAGGGCGCTATAGACACTCAACAGTTAGTTTTAGAAATCGATATTTTCTGCGGCTCGTGTTAACGCAGCTTCATTTTCATCTAAGAAAAGCTGATATTCATCGGTGGGTAGGAAATGAACGACAGAGCCAAACTCATTCTCTATACGACTTCTAATACTTTCATCTTCAAGCGCCTTAGCATAAGCATCCGCCAATACCTCTAAAATATGTGTGGGGGTGCCTTTTGGGAGCGAAAATGCCTCGGTTGGTAGCACTGACCAAGTCCACCTGCTGTTCTCTTAAGGTAGGCACCTCCTCTAACCCTTTAAGGCGTTCATCATGAGACACACCTAAAGGCCGGAAATCACCACTCTCGAAAAAAGCACGGCTTGAGGGCATATCAGCGTTAACGAAATCTATCTCTTGCGCCATCAGTGCCGCAATCTGCTCGTTGGTGTCCTGATACCCGACAAATCGTACGTCTTCTGTGTTAACACCAAGCGCATCGAATAGCCGCACCCAGTAGAAGTGATCCACCGAAGAGGGCGTCATTCCAAAAGTTACCTCACCCGGATGTTCAGAGATATAGCTGGCCAGTTCAGACATATCGTCGACAGGATGGTCGGCGTAGGTCATCGGAATCACAATCGTTTGGGTCAACAGTGCCACGGGCTCAAAGGCATCGTAAGAGTAATCGACCGTGCCCGCGAGGCGTGAAAGCGCGATCGTATCGTGACTCCCCAGAAGCGTATAGCCATCCGGCTGCGCTTCTTTGACATGACGTGAACCGGTCGTTGCCCCAGCGCCTGCCATATTGACAGGTATCACCGACACGCCTAAATGCTTTTCTGCTTCTTTAGAGACTAAACAAAATATGGCGTCGGTTGCCCCTCCAGGGCCATAGGGGATAACCATACGGATATCTTGTTGAGGATAATCTGACGCTGAAGCGTTTAGTGCCACTGTGCTCGAAGCAATTACGATAGCAGAGATAAAGCGCGTTACTTTTTTATCCAACATGGTCATCACCTTATTAATTAGTTAGTTATTGTGTGCTGACGCCGTTACACTTTAGAAAATCGTTATCGTTGTTTAATAAGAAAACTAGCAACATAAGAAATAAAAAAAAATACCCTCATTGGGGTATACGTAAACGGAACACTCAGCCGTCGCATCAAACAATTGCAGCGATCGGACGCGCAGAAAACGTTTCTTCAGTTGCCGGCTAGATGGGCGCAGCCATTAATCGGTTTTGGCCACACAAACAGTCTCCTCATATGCCGTTCGACATACTCAGTTTCTGTCGCTTCTCGCATTAATTTGCAGCGAGACGAGGGAAATATGATCGAGAAAGAGCTGAAACAACTGGGATTGACTGGAGACATCCAGGCGCTGATAAATATGTTTGCGGTGTACCTTCACAGTACCATCGCTGATATCCAGCTCCCGGGCCGCCGATTTGGTAGAGTGACCAGCGAGTAACAGACGAACGATCTCTTGTTCACGTGCCGTTAAAACCTCGCGACCAAAGCTTGCGAAGGCGGCTTCCACCGGAGCATGCTTTTCCAATGTCGACTGGAAATGGACGCCCTGCCACTTCCAATACTCCATTAACAACGTTTCGATCATCGGCTCCACATTCTTCAGTACCTGCAACGCACGTCGCTTCAAGGGCGCTCCTGTCTGAAAGCCCAGTGATACCACCATCAAGACATCATCCCCACACGTGCGAAGAGGCCCACCTCATCCGCCAACCCTAACCCGCGATAATAGTGGGCATAGTAGTCACTGGACTCCAAAACGATCAGGGGCTAGCTCCCGTAAACGGTGCACACCGCTATCCAGGCCACCGCTCATAGCGGCAAAAAAGGATCCAATAAATACGCCCCGCTGAGGTAGCGATCTATTGCTTGAGGGCGATTTTCAGGCGGGTAATCGTCGTGAATTAGCAGAGGTCTGTGACGCCCTTTGTAAGTACTGATCAGAATCGTACTGAAACCGGTTATCGCACGCAGCACATGCTCCAGGCGTACGGGGAAATCGCGCTGCCCCGATGAGCGTACCAGGCTCGCCATATGACGATGCCAAGCAGCACTTCCTGCACCCGCCAGAAAAGCGCCATCGATATCATCGGTTGTTGGGCAGTATTTCATAAAAAGCGCTTCATCAGATTGTTAGTCATGACAATACTGCTTTGCACGAGCACGGTAAACTCAGTCAATACCATTGACTGATTGCTTCCAGTAATGGCTTTGTGTTGAGCGCACTAGATAAACACTGCTAAGCTTTTGATTCTTTCGTTTGAACACACAGGTGATGAATGCTTGGTTCGCTGTTAGCGCTGCTGGTGTCTCTACTGCTCGTCGGCGCTGCCGCCATGACCGGTGCACGCTTTCGACCTGATGGTTGGTACCGCGAACTCAGTAAGCCAAGTTGGACACCACCGAATATCGCTTTTCCTATCGCTTGGGGCATACTGTATCTATTGATGGCTATCGCCGCATGGCGTATCTATATGGCGGATGACTCAGCATGGCGCTCGGCAAGCTTAGTGGCTTACGCACTGCAGCTTATGGTCAATGCCATGTGGTCATGGCTGTTCTTTGGGCGCAAGCAAATTGTCGCAGCGCTGGTAGATATCATGGCGTTACTGGTATTAATTACGATTGCCATCGCACTGTTTTTCCAGGTAAACACCCTAGCCGCGTGGCTTATGGTGCCCTACTGGCTCTGGGTAGCACTTGCGCTAGCCCTCAATGCCACTATTTTTCGGCTAAATAAAAGCCTGAGCGCTGATTAAAAACAAAGGGTTCTGAGACTATGGATCGCACTACTACCATAATACTATTAGCCTTCGCGTCGCTGGTATTGGCCGCCATGGCGACGGCGATATTTATTTATGTCATTGTGCCTTGGCGCAGGCGGCGGCGCGCAGCGAAAGCTGCAGCCTCTCGACCGGTACAAGAAGATCACGCTGCAGAAGAGCAGGAACCTGCCCCCCGCACCTTCAAAGCAAGCTAAAAAAGTCAAGCAGCATTCACTATTCGTAATCTTTGATCAGCCTAGTGAAGATTCAGACGAGCGCCTTACCCATTGGCTACGGGAGAAAGGCGCCCACTACGACGCTCTCAAGAAGATATTTTTAATCGACGGTCAGCAGCCATCCAATCCCGTCACGGTAGCCAACGCCTTTCCACCAGGGGAAATGCCTGACCTGCTGCGTGGCGAAACCCATGAGCCCATTAAGGGTATTAGCCTGCTAGTGAAACCACCGCTACGTAAGCGACGTAATCAACAGATGCACGTCTATGTAGAACTCGCCAAAGAGATGCAGACGGTGTTTAGCGGCAAAATGCTCAATGCCGAGCGCGAACCCGCCACCGACAGCACATTTGAGCAAATTATTGGCGAATAGACTTGCCAAGCTATGCTGGTAAAAACAGGATTGCCATAAACAGCGTCACACCACCCCCTGGCTACGCAGGTAGTCATCGTAGCTGCCGCTAAAATCGACAATGCCATCGGGCTGCATATCAATAATGCGCGTGGCTAGCGAGGACACAAACTCGCGGTCGTGACTCACAAACAGCAGCGTGCCGGGGTAGTTCTCCAGGGCCAGATTCAGCGCCTCGATAGACTCCATATCCAGGTGGTTCGTCGGTTCATCCATCAGCATTACGTTGGGCTGAGTGAGGATTAACTTACCGAACAGCATGCGCCCCTGCTCGCCACCGGAAATCACCTTCACCGATTTGCCAATATCGTCGCTGGAAAACAGCATCCGCCCCAGGGCACCGCGAACCACCTGCTCGCCCCCTGCGTCCATGCCGACATCCACTCAAACAATGTGGCATCGACGGCAAAATCATCGCTGTGATCCTGAGCAAAACACCCACCTCGGCGGCCTCGGTACTTCACTTCGCCAGCATCCGGGTGCAGCTCGCCCGCCAGGGTTTTCAGCAGCGTGGTTTTACCAATGCCGTTGGGGCCGATAATAGCAATCCGCTCGCCGGCTTCAACGGTCATGGAGAGGCGCTCGAACAGCGGCTTGTCGCCCTCATAGCTCTTGGTAATGCCATCCACGTTAACGGCATTGCGGTGGATTTTCTTGGCTTGATCAAAACGGATAAAGGGCTTACCCGACTGGAAGGCTTGATGTCTTCCAGCTTGATTTTATCGATTTGACGCGCCCGAGACGTGGCCTGCTTGGCCTTTGAGGCGTTGGCAGAAAAGCGGCTTACGAACTGCTGCAGCTCGGCAATCTGGGCCTTTTTCTTGGCGTTATCCGAGTGCTGGCGCTCACGAACCGCGGTGGCGGCAGTCATATAATCATCGTAGTTACCCGGGAACAGGGTAATTTCACCGTAATCCAGATCCGCCATATGGGTGCAGACGCTGTTCAGGAAGTGGCGGTCGTGGGAGATGATGATCATGGTGCTGCTGCGCGCTTTAAGAATATCTTCCAGCCAGCGGATAGTATTGATATCCAGGTGGTTGGTCGGCTCATCCAGCAGCAGTACATCCGGGTCTGAAAACAGCGCCTGAGCCAGCAGCACCCGCAGCTTCCAGCCGGGTGACACTTCGCTCATCGGGCCAGTGTGCTGCTCAATGGGAATACCCAGACCCAGCAGCAGTTCACCGGCGCGGGACTCAGCGGTGTAGCCATCCAGCTCCGCAAAGCGCACTTCCAGATCAGCAACGGCCATGCCGTCCTCTTCGCTCATCTCTGCCAGAGAGTAGATGCGCTCGCGCTCGGCAGCGACCGACCAGAGCTCGACATTGCCCATGATCACGGTGTCGATAACGCGCTCGTTTTCAAACGCAAACTGATCCTGACGCAGCTTACCCAGCCGAGTACTGCTATCCAGCATCACCTGGCCGGAAGAGGGCTCCAAATCGCCACCGAGAATTTTCATAAAGGTGGATTTGCCACAGCCGTTCGCGCCGATCAGGCCATAACGGTTGCCGTTATTGAATTTAACGGAGACATTTTCAAACAGGGGCTTAGCCCCAAACTGCATGGTGATATTGGC
The DNA here is from genome assembly GCA_004295565.1 of Vreelandella olivaria. Taxonomy (GTDB): domain Bacteria; phylum Pseudomonadota; class Gammaproteobacteria; order Pseudomonadales; family Halomonadaceae; genus Vreelandella; species Vreelandella olivaria. The sequence goes on from AP019416.1 coordinate 4,268,703, forward strand.
GGTAGCGATCACAAAGGAGCCCTGGTTAGCGCATTGTCAGTAACGACAGCTTACAACGAATAGAAAGGCTCGCGATTCTACGCGCTATTGAACGGGTATTCACCCATCAGACTTTAGTCACATCAACTGATTGCCGGGATATCGAGTAGAAAGCGTTCATCATCAATCGCTTGGCGCAATCGCGAGTGTAAAATATCGACGACCCCTTGATGCTCCCCCCACCAGTTGGGTCGTGGTAACGGAAAGCCCTGGATGCTGTTTTTCAGCGGCAGCGCATATTTCCGCAATATCGCCGCCCTCCCCGGCGTGTCGCCCCGGAGAAAGAAACAGCATCGCCAAGATAAACGGACCTGACTTGAACTCCGGCAGCGCCAGCAAGTTTTCCAGTAGCGGCTCATTAAAGCGGTACTCATCGCCCTGGCGGCGCTCCATGGAGGCAGCGGCAACACAGGCGGCGTCATCGCCAAGCAGCACACTAAGTTGCCCCGCCAGGCGGTTGCGTACGGCAGTGACTTCGGGAATCGGGCTACCGTGATCCACCAACGCCACGCGGGGTTTAGCGCCTGGTCGAAGCTTGTCGCGCACGTTATCGGCCAGCAGATGGGCTAAGCGCAGGTCGTTATCACCGAACTCATCCACCAAGGGCTGGGCGACGCGCACTTTAACGTGGGGAAAGCGCTCTTGCAGGGTGGCCATGCGTTCAGGCAGATAACCCGTCAGTGCTTTGCTGGGGCCAAAAAAGAATGGCAGCACGATAATCTCCGTTGCCCCCTGTTCGGCACTGCGTTCAGCGGCGGGGCCAAGGGTAGTGGCAGGGATACCATCGATCTCGTCGGCCGGAATCTTATTGGAGTGCAGCAGCGAAGCCGCCTGCACGGTTTCACCGATAAGCTCGCTAAGCGCAGCCGCCACGCGACGTAAGTTCAGCGTCGCCTGCGCTCGTAGCGAGCCGTTATCCACCAGAAATATCGCGCGCATGCTTGCCTCCACTCGTTGGGATTGAATAAGCCGTGTGAGCTGTCAGGTAAGTGATCACCAGTGACATGGTAAGATGGCTGTTTTACAAAGGTGTAGCCCACAATGCTATTTGATGACGATATGTTGCTTGATAACCATGCTTGATACTACTGCCCTTAACCAGCAGAGAAACTTCTTTGAGGGCCATGCCGCGATATGGCTATTTGGCTACGGCTCGCTGATTTGGAAGGCGGATTTTGCCTACTTAGAGCGTCGCCCGGCGTATATACACGGCTGGGAACGGCGGTTTTGGCAGGGCTCCCACGACCACCGTGGCACGCCTGAAGCGCCTGGGCGGGTGGCGACGCTGGTTCGCGCCGAGGGTTCGATTTGCCACGGTATGGCTTACCGCATCACTCCGGAAGTGCTCGCCCCGCTGGATGTGCGTGAGAAGAACGGCTATTTGCGGGAAAAAGTAGCGCTGACGTTCGTTGATGAGAAGACGTCTGTTGCTGAGAAGAGCAGCGGAACCGAACAGAGTGAAGGGCTTATTTACCTGGCCAGTGAAGACAATCCGGCCTTTTTGGGCGACGCGCCGCTTGATGAAATCGCCCAGCAAATTGCCAATGCTCATGGCCCCAGCGGCCCCAACCGCGACTACCTGGTCAATCTGGCCGTGGCGCTGCGGGAACTAGGCGCCAAAGATGCCCATATCTTTGCTCTGGAACAACAGCTGAGCCAATTTTAACACTACCAGTAGCGTGGATAACGGCGGTGACGGGCAAGATTATTGACCAGGATAGCGATAATCAACATCACTATACTGCCCGCACCAATTGGCAAAGAGGGTACCACCACCCCAGTTGATGAACGCTGGCACCCCCGCCTACCGCAATCAGCGCGGCGCCCGGTGGATGAACCGTGTGGGTTAGCTGCATACCCAGTACCGACAGCGAGACGGCCAGGGCCATTGAAAGCGGTGTCGCCCCCAGCAGTTGATAGCAAGCAACACCAATACCCGCGGAGAGCACGCTGCCAAACAGTACATGGCTGGGTTGGGCAAAAGGACTTTCAGGTGCCGCATAGATGAGCACGGAGGTTGCGCCGAAGGAGCCTACGATCAGCAGTTGTTGTGACAGCCACGCCGAGCTTAACCAGCAAATGACCGCCATACCGGTAAAGGCCCCGAGCCATGACCAAAAGCATCCTGCCAGCCTACCTGGGTGCGCTTAACTGGCTGCCCCGCATCTTGCCAAGATAAGTTTTCATTGCACTCGCTTTGCACAAAATGAGTGCAAATGATGCCAAAATGCACCAAATAAGCAAATGACAATCTGTCATGCCCCTGATGAAACTGACTCACGGGCTAATTAACTCAGGCTAGCAAAAGGTGGGCGTTTATTTTTTCATACAATTTTATAAACACACCCCAGGCTTGATCGTCATATTAGATAGAAGGGCTAAATAGAAGGATCAAACAGTTTAACTTCGCGTATATCAACCTGCTCCCAAACACGCTCCGTCATATAAGGTTCTTGCGCCAGCCAAGCCTCTAAATCTTCTCGCGTGGCAAATCGGAAATGGGCATTAGAGCCGATCATTTTGCCTTCATCGTTCAATATCACCCCACCACTGACGAAATTACCCGACCGGTAGAGAGTGCGCAGGCCTTCCAGGTGGGGTTCGCGACAAGCCAAGCGGCGGTTTATGGCATCTTCATCTGTATAGTCATGGGCTACTAACGCATATTGCTTCATTTACGACTCCTCTCAGTGTGCCTACATCATCAACCAGGAAAGAATAAACAGCCCCAGCACGGTACGCACAATACCGCCTAGCAGCGAACCGCGCAGAAACGCACGCAAACCGCCCCACAGGATCAGCAGCCCGATCACTAAGACGGCAATACTGAAAAAGGAATCATTGATTCCCAGCGAACGGGTCAAGCCGTCGATAAAATCGCCGAACGCTGCAAAGAAGTTGGTAAAAATGCCCAGCAGAAAATCCACCACCACGCGGATCGCTTCACCGATAGTTTCGCCGATTTCGTCAAAAAGCCGTTTGTCTGCATTGCGTATGGCTGCATCGATAGTACCCAAGACTGAGAAGGACAAACGGCATTGTCGGTTAAATACGCTGACTGAGCAAAGCAAGGCAAATCCATTCCACTCTTCGCCTTCCGTTTTTAGCGTCTTTCCTGCCAAGCAACTACCCTAATAATCATAAAACGTTCGTTTAAATAAACACCCTTATCGTCACTACGCGCTAGGTGCATGCCATGACCCACCACTACCCGCTTGCCGATCGACTTCACGCCAGCACGCATTTGGTGGAAAACCAGCCACCGTCACTGGAGAACTACAACAGCTACACCACTGATCGTGCGCTTCAGGAGGGCGTTAGACGAGAAAGCGGCTCTGACGACGACGCGCCACTCAAAACGTTTGGCCAGTGGGCGGGCTCCCCCGAGGCGATTGCCTTGGGGGTTGACGCCAACCGCTACTCCCCCCAGCTGGTCACCCACGACCGGCAAGGCCATCGGGTCGATTTGATCGAGTTTCATCCCGCCTATCATCAGCTTATGCAAACGGCGATAGAGCATGGCCTGCATGCCAGCCCCTGGCGAAACCCTCAACCCGGTGCGCATGTTAATCGTGCCGCCCACTACTTTTTACAGACTCAGGTAGAAGCCGGTCACGGCTGCCCAATCACCATGACCTTTGCCGCCCTGCCCGCTCTTCGCCATCAGCCCAGCCTGCTTGAACAATGGGGCGATAAAATCACCGCGCCACATTACGATTCGCGCAACGTGCCCTATTTCGAGAAACAGGGTCTCACTCTCGGCATGGCAATGACCGAAAAACAGGGCGGCTCCGATGTGCGTCTGAACACCACCCGCGCCCACCCCATTGATCAAGGCGGGCCGGGTGAAGCTTTGAGCTGGTGGGGCATAAGTGGTTTGTCTCTGCCCCCATGTGCGACGCCTTTCTGGTACTTGCCCAGGCACCCGGCGGCTTGAGCTGTTTTTTGCTGCCTCGCTGGCGGCCCGATGGCAGCAAGAACCCGCTTCATATACAGCAGCTAAAGCGCAAAATGGGCAACGTATCGAATGCTTCCAGCGAGACAGAGCTTCGGGGCGCCTTTGCCTGGATGGTGGGCGATGAAGGGCGTGGTGTGCGCACCATCATCGAGATGGTCGCCATGACCCGCTATGATTGCATGATTGGCTCCGCTGCCGGAATGCGCCAGGCCACCGCCCAGGCGATCCACCACGCCTCTCATCGCCATGCCTTCGGGGCGCGCTTGAGCGAACAGCCACTGATGCAAAACGTGCTCGCTGACCTGGCCATTGAGAGCGAAGCCGCCACCACCTTAATGCTGCGCATGGCCCGAGCCATGGATCACCAGGGCAACGAGCATGAGCGCCTGCTTTCGCGAATCGCCACCCCGTCGGCAAGTACTGGATCTGTAAGCGCACGCCCCACCACGCTTACGAGGCAATGGAGGTGATTGGCGGAAGCGGGGTCATGGAAACCCATATGATGCCGCGCCTGTTTCGCGAGTCGCCCATCAACGCCATTTGGGAAGGCAGCGGAAATGTACAGTGTTTGGATATTCTGCGCGCGATTGAAAAGCAGCCTGAAGTGCTCGACGCCTACTTCGCCGAACTTGCCAAAGCGCAAGGCGCTGATGCGCATCTTGACCGCTTTATTCACCACTTACAGCGTTCAATGCAGGATACCCAAGCGCTCCAGTACCGCGCCCGCCAGTTGGCGGACGGTATGGCTCTAGCGCTACAAGGCGCCCTGCTGGTTCAGCACGCCCCGCTTATGTAGCCGATGCATTCTGCGCTGGTCGGCTTGCCGACCGCAGTGGCCTCAATACAGGCACGCTGCCCACCGGGCTGGATTGCGCGGCGATCATCCAGCGTGCTCGACCTGCGGAGTAAAGCCATTTGAGTGAGCCCGTGGAATAAGCGTTCACGACCATGGTCGTCTTTTATGCTAAAACTGTTCACGTTAAAACTGTCCGAATTAAAGACAATGATTAATAAAGTGATAGCGGGAGAGCTTGGCGCATCAACAGTCGATGACGCCAGCGCCGAAGGAGCAACTGCCCCGGAAACTCTCAGGCAACCGGACCGCTATCACCCTCGCTTTCCGAAGAGCGGCTGATGACTGCGTCACTCAGCCCACCGAAGGAGCAAACGCACCAGCGGATGCGTGAATCTCTCAGGTTCCATGACGGAAGGGGTACGCCCAGCAGCATTTACGCCGTTAGGTGGTATTCCCGACGCTCATACAATCTGGAGAGAGTTATGCAACGCATTGCCGTTATCGGTGGTGGTATCACCGGCATTACCAGCGCCTACGCCCTGGCCAAACGTGGCTATGACGTCACCGTATTTGAAAAGCACCGCTACGCCGCCATGGAAACCTCATTCGCCAACGGCGGTCAGCTCTCGGCGTCTAACGCCGAGGTGTGGAACCACTGGCCGACGGTGGTCAAAGGCCTGCGCTGGATGCTGAGAAACGACGCTCCGCTGCTGGTTAACCCCGCCCAAGCTGGCACAAGCTCAGTTGGTTTGGCGAGTTTATCGCCTCGATCCCCCGCTACGCTGCCAACACTACCGAGACCGCCCGCCTGGCCATTGCCACACGAGAGCACCTGTTTCAGTGGGCAAAAGACGAGCAGATCGATTTTGACCTCAAGCAGAAAGGGATTTTGCATATCTACCGCGATAAAGCGGGCTATGACCACGCCACCAAGGTATCGCAGCTGCTTAGCAAAGGCGGACTGGAGCGCCGCGCGGTCACCCCCGACGAGATGCGCGCCATCGAACCTACTCTGGCGGGCAGCTACTACGGCGGCTTCTATACCGAAAGCGATGCCACCGGCGATATTCATAAGTTTACCCACGGTCTGGCACAAGCCGCCGAGCGCCGCGGCGTAACGCTTAAATATGGCCACAGCGTGCAGGATATCGGCGCGGACGAACAGCACGCCTGGATCACCGCCACCCTTGAAGGCGAGGCTGACGGTGAGCCGGTACGCGAAACCTTTGATAGCGTGGTGGTATGCGCAGGCGTAGGCAGCCGCGCCCTGGCCGCCAAGCTGGGCGACCGGGTCAATATCTACCCGGTAAAGGGCTATTCGATCACCGTGCAGCTTGATGATGCCGCCTCCCAGCAGGCAGCCCCACCGTGAGCCTGCTGGATGACGAAACCAAGTTGGTGACCAGCCGCCTGGGCGACGATCGCTTCCGTATTGCAGGCACCGCCGAGTTTAACGGCTATAACCGCGATATCCGCGATAACCGCATCCGCCCGCTGATCCGCTGGGTGGAAGAGTGCTTCCCCGGCGTCAGCACCCGCCGCGTGGTGCCCTGGGCGGGCCTGCGCCCGATGCTTCCCAATATGTTGCCCAAAGTCGGCCCCGGCAAGTTACCCACGGTGTTCTACAACACCGGCCACGGCCACCTGGGCTGGACGCTCTCCGCCATCACGGCGGATATGCTGGCGGATGCGATAGAGGATAAAAACGTCCACTCTCAGCAAGCCACCCAGTCGCTTAGCTAGTCCCAACCATGACAAGTCCGGGCAGGCTTCCGGTAAGATATAAAGCATCCCACTACAGGCGTGTTTTATGCTTAACCAGCGTGCATTAACCTACCTCAATGAAGTGATTCGCCGCGGCTCGCTCAGGCGCGCCGCCGCCCACCTCAATGTTGACGCCTCTGCCGTTAGCCGCCAATTAAAAGCGCTAGAAGAAGAGTTGGATACCCAGCTATGTGAGCGGCACGGAAGGGGGATGCGTGCTACTGCAGCGGGCCAGCTCCTGGTGCACCATTTTCATGCCCAGCGAGCATCAGAAGAGGCCGTACTATCCCAGCTCATGGCCCTTCAGAGCCTAGCGAAAGGGGAGGTTCGTATTGCCGTGGGAGAAGGGTTTATCGCTGACCTGATCGCCGCACCGTTAGGCACTTTTATGTCAGCGTTTTCAGGTATCAATGTCGAAATTCGCATGGCGGGTGTCAACGAAGCGATGTCGTTACTCAAAGATCGTGAAGTGGATATAGCGCTACTTTATGCACCGCCGGTAGACCCGCAACTTTTCTGCCATGTAGAAACGCGCCAGCCGCTCGATGTTATTGTGCCCCCAATCACCCACTGAGTGATCTTAACCGCCCTGTAACCCTGCATGACTTAAAGGGGTGGCCCCTGGCGTTAATGGATAACCCTTTCGGTATGCGGCAAATGGTCAACATGGTGGCCCACCAGGAGCGCATTCATCTTGAAGCACGCCTGCATACCAACTCTGTTTCGGTGTTAAAGAATTTCGTCCGCTCAGGCATTGGCGTTACGTTTATGCCCGAACTCACCGTAGCGGATGAGATTGAGCGCGGTGAAATCTTCACACTGCCGATGCAGTATCCGGTGATGAACGGTACGCGGGCACAAATTGTTAGCCTGAAAGGGCAAGAGCTCCCGGTTGCCTCAACCACTTGCATCGATCATTTGCACAAAGGCATGCGCTTTTTCTCCGCCGATGCACCACGACTGTTGCAATAAAAGCCACAGTTTAGGTATTGCATAGTCAACACCTCAATACATAGTCTTCTAGTAGGCACTCCTTATAAATCCAATAACGCGCCCTTAGCGCCTCATAGCTCACGACAATAAACCAGGAGACTTACGATGTTTACTCAGCACTTTTCACCCAAACGACTCATCTCGGCTTGCCTGATTGGCTCTGCCATGATGGCAGGAAACACTCTTGCAGCCACCACCATTAATCTCAGCTATAACGGTGCACCCGACCCAGAGAAGAATGCTGTCCACGTCTTTGCAGAGAATCTTAAAACGTTGGTAGACGAAAAAACTGACGGTGAGATCCAGCTTGAGCTCTATCCGAATAGCATGCTGGGCGAAGAGCAGGAGCGCATGGAACAGACCATGAGCACGCCGATGCTCAATGTGGCGTCATTTGCGGGTGTCTCTCCTCTTGTTGATGAAATCTTCGTTAGCGCTATTCCGTTTCTGTTCAACGATTTTTCTGCAGCCCGCACTTTCTTCGATGAGGGTGAGTATTGGCAGGAAGTCAGCAACGCTCTGCAGGAGCGTGCGGGGATCGATATGCTAGCCGTTGTGGAAGAGGGCGGCTTTTTGGCGTTCACCAATAACGAAAGGCCGATCAGCCATCCTGACGACTTCGAAGGACTCCGCTTTCGCGCCATGGATCCTAGCCAGGTCGCTCTCTATGAGGCCTTCGGCGCCTCCGGCACGCCCATCCCTGGACAGAAACCTACATGGCACTGCGCACCGGGGTGGCTGATGGCCAAATGAACCCGCCGATGTATATCATCCTAGGCAGCCTTTACGAAGTGCAGGACTACCTGACCCTCGCCAATATCCAGTACTCCGACCAATTCCTGGTAGGCAACAGCGAAATGATCGCGGGTTGGGATGATGAGCTTCGTAGCGCCTTTATGGAGGCCGTCGCCGAAGCCAATCACAATGCCCGCGAGCATAACGAAGAGCAAGTCGAGGCGCGTATTGCCTATCTGGAAGAGCAAGGTATGGAAGTGATTCGCCCTTCTGAAGAGGAGCTCGCCGCCTTCCGCGAAATCGGCCAGCCTGCTTATCTTGAGTGGCTCGGTGAGCGTGATATCGAGCAACGCTGGATCGATATGGCGTTGGAAGATGCAGGCATGAGCGGACTGCTCGACTAACGGCTGTTAACACCGTTGCAAAACAGGGGCTGGAACCTTACCGGCCCCCTATTTTCCGTTCTTAATGTCCCAGTACTTAATGTTCTAGTGCTTAACGTTTCTGTGCTTCATGGAAGGCTGCCATGTTTAATACGCTTCGATCCCGTCTTTTGGCGATCAGTCGCCCGGTTACCCTGACCCTGGCGGGCGCGCTGCTATCCATCAATGTTGCGGCCATATTGTATGGGGTGTTTGCCCGCTACATCGCTGGTGGCGCACCTATCTGGACAGATGAGCTATCGCGATTTTTGATTATCGCCACCGTGATGCTCGCAGCTGGCGCCGTCTGGTCGGAAGGGGGTCACATGCGTGTTGGCCTGTTGGAAAAGCTGCTGCCAACCCCTTCGCGCATTTGCTGAACGTGTATCAGTGGCTGCTCACCCTGCTGATTGCAGCGGGGGTGCCTGGGTAAGCTATCGCTATGCACTCTCGGTCAGCATGTTTACCACCTCTGGACTCGGCATTAGCCGCACGGTGCCCTCCTCTCGCTACCCGTTGGCTTTTTATTACTGGCTTGGCATGCGCTTCTCTATGGCCCCGCGCCGCTTAAAACCGTTGAGGACTTTCTATGAAGACCGTTGAGGACTCCCTATGATTGTGACCATGCTGGCGGTGTTCCTAGGCCACGTTTTGCTTGGGCTGCCTCTGTTTATCGCGCTGCTGACCACCGCGATAGTGGGCTTTCTGTTTGTCGACCCTTCGATGATTCCGCGTATGCTGCCCCAGCAATTCTTTAGCGGTATCAATGTGTTCTCCCTGATGGCTATTCCGTTATTTATCTTCGCTGGCAACCTGATGAACGTCAGCGGCTTAACCGAGCGCTTGATGGGGCTCGCCCGCCTGATGGTAGGGCATTTGCGGGGCGGCATGGGTCACGTCAATGTGGTGTCGAGCGTATTCTTCGCGGGTGTTAATGGCTCAGCGGTGGCGGACACCTCGGCATTGGGGTCGCTGTTAGTACCTGCCATGGAGAAGGAGGGCTACTCACGGGCCTTTGCCGCTGGGTTGACCGCCGGCAGTTCGTTAATCGGCCCGATTATTCCGCCCAGTATCTTTATGATTCTCTACGCCTCACTGACCAACACCTCGGTAGGCGATCTATTTCTGGCAGGCGTCGTGCCGGGGCTGCTACTGGGCGTTGCCTTTATGGGCATGAACGCTTGGTATGCCTGGCGCCACCGGTTACCCAAAAGTGGTCAGTTGCCCTCACTCGGCCAACTTGGCATAGCCTTCGTAGCCGCCCTGCCTGCACTTATCGCCCCCTTCATTATCGTTGCGGGCATCGTACTGGGCTTTGTAACGCCGACCGAGTCGGGCGCGTTGACAGCGCTGTACGTGGCCCTGTGTGGCTTCATGCTGGGAGGGTTACGTCTTAAAGAGTGCTGGCAAGCCATCGTCGATACGGCGCGCTTAACGTCAGCGATTTTTCTCATCATGGCAGCCTCGGCGACGATTAGCTGGCTGCTCTCTTATGCGCAGGTGCCCGCGCAATTTGTCTCGCTGTTATCCCCTTACATAGACAACGCAGTAGTGATTCTGCTGCTACTGAGTGCCATTACCTTTATAACGGGCATGTTTATGGAGGAGGTGTCGGCGTTGATGCTACTGACGCCTATATTTGCGCCAGTGGCCATGATGGCAGGTATCGACCCCATTCACCTGGGCGTCATCATCACGCTGAACATTACCATTGCGTTAATCACGCCACCCTTGGGCGCCTGTGTGTTTGTGGCTGCCGCGGTCAGTCGACTAGAGATAGTGTCACTGTTCAGAACCATTTGGCCCTTTGTGCTGACGGCGATTGCGGTGCTTATTCTATTAATCTTTTTTCCATCGCTGACGCTATGGCTGCCAACTCAATTTTGATAACACCCTCTTTGGATAACATGATGCCTTTGAACACACTCTTGAAGGCTTTGCCGCCGATACCCAGCCACCCAGCCCCTTGCTGGGAGCAGTTACGCCGTGCGCCTATTGAAGATAACGGTGAGCGCCTGGTACCCATGAGCCTCGCCCCGGCACCAGTCAGCGTATTCCCCGCCTATGCGCGGCTGGGCATTCCGGGTGCGGTACCGGAGTGTTTTGTACGTGAGGGGGTTTATCGGGCGTTACTCGCTGCAGCACGTAGCTTACCCGAGGGCATCGGTTTAATCGTACTGGATGGCTGGCGGCCATGGCGGGTGCAGCAGTACTTGTTTGATACCCTTAATGAAGCCATCCACCACCACCATCCAGATCTCAGTGAAACGGAGCTATTGGAGCGCACAAGAGAGTTTGTCTCGGTACCCAGCCGCGACCCTTTAGCCCCTAGCCCGCATCTCACCGGTGGCGCTGTCGATGTCACGCTTTGTGATGCCGACGGCCTGCCGCTGGATATGGGCACCCTGTTTGATGAGGCGATACCCGCCTCTCATAGCGACTATTTCGAAACGCTGGAAACACTTACCCCGCAGCAACATAAGGCGCGGGATAACCGCCGCTTGCTGTATCACACCCTGCATCAGCAAGGCTTTACCAACCTGCCCAGCGAGTGGTGGCACTTCGATTACGGCGATCAATTATGGGTCTACTACGGGGCGCATGATCATGCCGTTTACGGCCCGGCAGAGCTGGATACCATTGAGAACCGCTGGCGCAGGCAGTTGGGGTAATGATTAGCTAAGGGTATTCCTGGCGTGCATGCAGAACGTTAACTATCTCAATACAACCTGTCGATATGCGGTAAACCACAATATAGTTGGGGTGCACCACAGCTTCTCGGGTACCGACAACGCGACCTGGGCGATACAGGTAGGGATGCTGGGGTAGCGCCTCAGTGGCTTCTTCAATGGCTTGATAAAGCGCTTCGGCAGCTTAAGGGTTACGTTGACTGAGATAGTCGAGAATCGCCCACAGCGATTCGCGGGCCTGGGGGCGCCATTCAACTAGCAGCATCACGACGCTTAGCGATAAGCTCGCGCATCTCTCCCATCACATCATCGTGGGGCTTGAAGGTCTAGGATCATCCAAGCTGGCTTGCACGCGCTCGCGGAACCAGCGTTGGTAGCTATCAGCCTGCTCTTGAGTTTCAAATTCGCTGATAATCGGATCCAGTGGGGTGCTCATAAAGCGCCTCCTGTGTATGTTTATCTCAGTCTAGTGCAACGCTGCCCCTTCTGTCAGCCTAGATGTTCTCCAGTTAGCGATAGTCCGTTCGACTTCGCCGAGATAAATGTTTGACTCACACCGCAGGCGCTTCAAGTTCCAAAAAGCGCCGCACTCGATCGGTTTTAGGGTTCTCGAAAAATTCGCTGGGGTGAGATTTTTCGATAATGATGCCTTTATCGAGGAACACCACTTGATCGGAGACCGCCCGAGCGAACTCCATCTCGTGGGTTACCAGCACCATGGTGTAGCCCTCTTTGGAGAGGTCTTTGATGACTCCAAGCACTTCACCGACCAGTTCAGGATCTAGCGCTGAAGTCGGCTCATCGAACAGCATCACCTTGGGCTGCATGGCGAGTGCCCGGGCAATCGCTACCCGCTGTTTTTGACCACCGGAAAGGGTGTGGGGTACTGCTCGCGTTTGTCGGCCATGCCGACTTTTTTCGAGCAGCGCCATGGCCCGCTCTTCGGCCTCGGCTTTACTTAAGCCCTGAACGTGAATAGGCGCCTCGGTGACATTGCGCAGTACGCTTAAGTGGGGCCAGAGGTTAAAGCCCTGAAACACCATGCCTAAGCGCGCACGCATACCCGCCAGCTCCCGGCGCGACATGGGTTTGCCGGTGTCGCTGACGCCGATGCGGTCACCGTCGATACGAATGTCGCCGCGGTCGGGCTGTTCAAGCCAGTTAATGCAGCGTAACAGGGTCGATTTACCCGAACCCGATGAGCCCAAAATACTCACCACTTCCCCGGGCTGCACTTCCAGCGATACATCCCGCAGCACCTCGATGCCATCGAAGCTTTTGGAAAGATTACGAATACTCACAGCGGCGGTCTCAGGCATTTTCGAATCCTCGCTTGGCGCCAAAACGGCCAATCATTTTGATAAACAGTTCTAAACCAATGCTGATCAGCCAGTAGAAGCCGATCACCACGATGAACGCTTCCATGGGAATGAAGTAGGTGCTCGACAAACTGCTTGCCGCCGCAGTGAGTTCGCGCACGGTGATAATCACCAGAAAGGCGGTGTCTTTGAGCAGGATAATCAGTTGATTACCTAGCAAACCGCGGGTTTTCAAAATCAGCTGCGGCAGGATAATGCGCATAAACATTTTGGGTTGGGAAAACCCTTGAGCGATGGCGGCCTCTACCTGCCCTTGGGCGAAGGTAGCGCGGCAGCCCCGTAGAATTTCCGCGAAGTATGCACCGTGGTAGATCACCAGGGCGATAATCCCGGCCGTCCAGGCACTCATGCGGATGCCTGCACTGGGTAAACCGTAATAGAGCAGATACGCCAGGATCAAAAACGGCAGCATGCGCATGCCATCGATAAAAATCCGCAGCGGAATCTTCAACCGCGGGCGAGACCCTTCCAACAAAAACACCATACTGCTACCCATTAAAAAAGCTAGCACGGCGGATAAACCAAACAGTTTTAAGGTGTTATAAAAACCACTTAAAAACACATCGTAAGATGACCAAAGAATTTCCCAGTTGCTCATAATGGCTTCCTATAACGACCACCTTAGACGGCCAGTCGGCTGGCTTTACGCTCGGCCACGCGTTGAAACCACACCAACAGACTGATAATCAGCATATACAGCGCCGCAGCCGCTAAAATGGGTGGCAGTGGGTCGTAGGTAACCGCTGAAATACGGTTGGTCACACGGGTCAGGTCGACCACGCCGATGACGGCAATGGCAGGGCTGCCCTTGATCAGAAACGACATCTCGTTGACCAGGCCCGGCAGGCTGGTAATGGTAATTTGTGGGAGCATAATGCGGCGGAAATAGACCCATGGGGTCATGCCAATCGCCAGCGCCGCTTCACGCTGCTCTTTGGAGAAGTTGTTAAATGCAGAGCGCCAAATTTCAGCATTAAAAGCGGTAGTATTGAGGGTTAGCGCGATAATACCGGCCACATTGCGGTTGAGGTTTACGCCCATTGTCGGCGCGGTTAAGAAGATAAACAGCACCAGCGTCACCAGCGGCGTGGCCCTCGCCAGGCTGATGTAAACGCCTAGCAACTGATGCAGAACAGGGATTTTGGCCACCCTTAGCAAAGCGATTAGTAGTCCCATTACCACACCGATGGCAATGGAGATGCCGGATATCCACAGCGTTGTCCAGGCACCCTGAATGAGAAGTCCCCATGCGCTACTGTCCATGCTCACTCACCCCTGATTCGCTTGATGAAATAACAGCCGCCCAGATAACGCTTCTGGGCGGCAGGCGAAGGTGATGGCTTACATACCGGCCATTTCGTGGAACTCTTCCACTGAGGTGATCGGGGTTGTCGGCAGGTCGTCAAAGGACTCGCCAAACCACTTTTCCTGCAGCTCGGCCAGGCGGCCGGAATCACGCAGGTGGCTCATAAAGTCGGTGATATAGGTCAGCAATTCAGGGCTGCCTTTGGGCATCGGCCAGGCCACGAAGCCTGGGCCGGAGACAGCTTGTCCCGCTTCAAACACATCAGGGCGTTCACGGATCAGGTCATTCACCGGAACGATGGAGTTAATCACGTAATCGACACGACCGTTGGCGAGATCCGCATAGATTTCTGGATAGGCCTCATACTCCATCACATCGCCCAGCTCGCCACCGCTCTCTTCCAGCATGACCTCCAGCTCGGGCAGGCGCGATAGCAGTGCACTGCCCGCCTGAACGCCCAGCGTCATACCGCTTAAATCTTCAATGCTGTTGATACGGTCATCGCCTGCCCGCTTGATGTAAAAGTGCTGAGCCGAGGCAAACGGCGGCGCGTAGTTAAATACCCGCAGGCGCTCATCGGTCACTGAGGCACCGGTGAGCGCCATATCGTACTGACCCGATGACACCGAGGCTAAAAGGCCTGTCCAGGGCAGAATATCCTGGCGGATTTCGAAGTCCGCGTACTCCTCCAGCTCGATCAATATATCCTTGATAAAGCCGTCGGGGTCGCTGCCGCTCATAAAGTTGAACGGCGCGTAGTTATCTTCAGTGGCCACGCTCATATAGCCGCGACTCTCTATTTCATCTAAATCCGCAGCGGAAACCGTCAGTGAAGCACTTAAAGCAAGTGCGCCGATGCTTATTGCGGAGGCTAAGGCCGTTATTTTTTCATCGTCCGATATTCCCTAGGTTTTAGAAAAACTCGTTATAGAAAAATACGCTTCAAAAAATCACTCGCCTGTTTCTACATCCAGTGTGGCTGCAAACGTTTCGGCGACACGCAGAAGCTGACTTCACCCTAGATTTTTATCCTCTCAGCGATTAGAGCCAGTTAGCGCAAATTAAAGGACAGTTACCGCACCCCATTGCCGATATGAGAGCTGGCACGAAAGATGCTTTGTTTAAGGAGAGATGCTTGAGTGAATGGGCTATACGGCCAGGATTTTGTAGAGGGGATGTGCATGACAACGCTGTGCCTTGAGGTCGACCCTAACGCTGGCACGTGCCTGCAAGAGCAGCTACGAAAAACGCTGTTAGAAGCCATTCGTATGGGCAGTTTACCCAGCGAGGATGCGCTGCCCTCCTGCCGCAAACTTTCGCAACAGCTGGGTATTTCACGTAATACGGTGGCGATTGTTTATGAAAAGCTGGTCGAGGATGGCTATCTAATAAGCCGCCCCGTAGCGGCTACTATTTACACCCTGATTATAACGACCCTCCCTCAACGCTTGATTCATCACTATCAGCGCTAACCGACACCCATAACGACGCGGTAAGTGCACCAAACTGGCACAAACGCATTACTCAGCGCCCTACTAACTACCAAGGGATTCTCAAGCCCGGTAATTGGTCGGAGTATGCGTATCCGTTTATTTATGGCCAATTAGATACACGCCTTTTTCCGTTAGCCCAGTGGCGTGATGTCTCTCGGCGTTTACTCAGCTCACAGCGTGATAAACCGTGGCTGCGTGATCGTATTGACCAGGACGACCCGCTCCTGATTGAGCAATTGCGCAAACGTATTTTGCCGCGCCGAGGTATTTTTGCTCGCTCAGAAGAGATTCTGATCACCATGGGAACGCAGAATGCGCTCTATCTGATCGCACAACTGCTTTGCCATCGGGGCACTCGCGTAGCGCTGGAATCCCCCGGTTACCGCGAGGGCGATGAACGTGTTTTCTCACCGCGGCGCCAGCCTGCAGTTTCAAACCGTGGATGCGGATGGCATGTGCCTTGAGGGATCTCAGCAGTGTGACTATCTGTATGTGATGCCTAGCCACCAGGTACCCACGGGCGTCACCATGAGCCGCGAGCGACGGGAGGCCCTGCTGGCCCAACTCCCCACCGCGACCAAATCGTCATTGAGGATGACTACGACGCCGAGATTCACGGCGACCAGTTCGCGCTGCCCGCGCTCAAAGCCAGTGCCCAGAGCGCGCGAATTATCTACATGGGCAGCTTATCCAAAGCACTCTCACCCGGGCTGCGCATGGGTTATGTCGTGGCCGATGCTGAGGTGATCGACGAACTGCGAGCACTGCGGCGTATGATGTACCGCCACCCCCGCCGCGTTACAGCACCAGCTGGCGCAGTTTATTTCGCAAGGCTATTACGAGCGCTACCTCAAACTTCATGTGGAGGAGATCGACCAGCGGCGCGACGCGATGCGGCTCGCTATTGATCAGGCTTTGCCCGGCTGCCTCAGCCATAGCAGCAGTCGCTCCAGCGCCTTCTGGATGGAAGCGGATGCTAGCATTGATACCCAACGTCTAGCCTGGCATGCCGCCCAGCGCGGTGTGCTGATCGAACCCGGCTTCCAGCACTTCTTCGATGCCGCCCCGCCGCGACGCTTTTTCCGGCTAGGGTTTGGCGCCATCGAGAGGGAGCGTATCGACCCAGGCATACAGCGCCTGGGCCTCGCCTACGATAACGCCCTGAGTACTTTAAAAACGGGCACTTAACCCCCTCATCTAGCGTGATGCCGTATAGTTTTTCAATACGCGATCCAGGATGGCTAATCCCTCCTCCACTTCAGCAGCCGTCACAATACACGGCGGCACCACATGGATGCGGTTCTCAACGGTAAAGACCAGCAGTCCGTTTTCCATTAATTGCTGCTTGAGTTTCAACACCTCCGCTCCTGGTAATGGCGTTTTGTAAACCGGGTCGCTGACGAGCTCCAAAGCATGAAACACACCAACACCTCGCCAATCACCGATGATGGCGTATCGCTCGGCAAGCTGTTGCAATCCTGCGGCTAACGGGCCGTTACCTATCGCATCAGCGTTTTCAACCACGCCCTCTGCTTCCATTGCATCCAGAGTCGCGACGATCGACGCCATGGCCAGCGGGTGACCGGAATACGTCAGACCGCCGACAAAAAGTGGTCATCGAAATAGCGTGAGATGGGTTCAGAGATAATCACCCCGCCGGCGGGCACATAGCCCGAGTTCACCCCTTTGGCGAAGACGATTAAGTCCGGCGCCATGTCGTAATGTTCAAAGGCGAACCAGCGTCCCGTGCGACCAAAACCAGCCATCACTTCATCGAGAATCAGTACAATGCCGAACTCATCAGCGAGTTTTCTAACCCCTTGAAGATACGCCTTCGGAGGTAACAGCACGCCAGCCGTACCGGGGATGGTTTCCAGCAGGATGGCCGCGACCGCGTTAGCACCTTCGCACTCAATCACCCGGCGCAGATGTTGCAACGCCCGCTCGCACTCCTCCTCTTCATTGCGCGCCCAAAACTCGCTGCGATAAAGGTAAGGATTGAAGAAGTGCACATGGCCGCTGGCATACTCATTGGGCACACGCCGCCAATCACCGGTGGCGGCAATCGCTGAACCGGTATTGCCGTGATAGGAGCGGTAGGCGGATAGTATTTTGCTTCGCCCGGTATAAAGACGCGCCATACGAATGGCGTTTTCATTGGCATCCGCGCCCGCATTGGTAAAAAACACCTTACTAAAACCCGCGGGGGCTTTGGCGATAATACGCTTGGCCGCTTCACCCCGGGCTAAGTTGGCATGGGCCGGGGCAATGGTACACAAGTTCGCGGCCTGGGCTTGAATCGCGCTCACCACCTTGGGGTGCTGATGGCCAATATTGGTATTGACTAACTGACTGCTAAAATCCAAATACGAGCGCCCCACATAGTCCCATACGCGACACCCTTCAGCCCCTGCAATCACCATGGGGTCTAAACTGCCTTGCTGCGCCCAGGAGTGGAACACATACTGACGATCCAAGGTGTGTACATAAGTATTATCCACACCGCTTACGGGTGGATGTGAAGCGGCAATGTTGGTATTCATAGCAGGCACCCTGATTAATCCGTTAACAAATAGCGTGCTTGCCAGCCTAGTGAGTCAACCGCATAGGCTGTAGGGCCAGTCGTTACATACCAGAGGGACAGACGAGTGATGTCACAGTAACAGGCACTAACTGGCTCTAAAGGCTTGAACCAGCGTTACTTACAGTGATGTCAGAACTCGTCCCATCGCCTTTTAATCATTTGAATAACGTGGAGAAACTGCAATGCCTAGCGTACTTATTACCGGAGCGACGTCAGGATTTGGTAAAGCGGCGGCCCAGCGGTTTGCCAAAGCAGGCTGGTCGTTGATTTTAACCGGGCGACGCGTTGAGCGCCTCAAAGCCCTTGAAGAGGAGCTCTCTGGGCAGGTGCCCGTACTGACACTGGCGCTGGATGTCCGTGACAGCGACGCAGTGACAACGGCGATTAGTGGGCTGCCTGAGGAGTTTCTGCCGCTCACCTGTTTGATCAACAATGCGGGATTGGCACTGGCACCGGAACCGGCGCAAAAGGTGGCGCTAGAGGATTGGCACACCATGATCGACACCAATATCACCGGGTTGGTCAATGTGACACACGCGGCGCTGCCGCTACTGCTGAAAACCGGTAAAGGGGCGAGCATTCTCAATCTCGGCTCGGTGGCGGGACAGTGGCCCTATCCGGGCGGGCATGTATATGGCGCATCGAAAGCGTTCGTACAGCAGTTCAGCTATAACCTGCGCTGCGATCTGTTGGGTACTGGCGTGCGCGTCACCGATCTAGCGCCCGGCATGGCCGAAACCGAGTTTACGCTGGTCAGAACCAAAGGCGATCAGGCCGCTTCGGATGCGCTTTACCGAGGCACAACGCCACTTCAAGCGGAAGATATCGCCGAGCAGCTTTACTACCTGGCGACCCTGCCCGACCATATCAACATCAATCGCTTGGAAATTATGACCGTTCGTCAGGCATGGTCAGCGTTTGCTATAGACCGCGACCCGGCTTAAGCCTGCTTCGCCGGTGTTAATAAGCCACCCGTTGAAACACGATCACGCCCTTTCTCTTTGGCTAGATAAAGGGCGTTATCCACTCGTTTCATTACACTTTTGACCGACTCTTGCGAATGCACTTCAACGACACCAAAACTTGCCGTGACGCTGCCTTGAATAGGAAAGTCGGTATGTTTGATCGCACCTCGAATTTTCTCCGCAAGGCGCACCGCCTGTTCAAGAGAGGTTTCAGGGGCTAGCAGCATAAACTCTTCACCACCCCACCGTGCGCAGCAATCCGCTTTGCGCAAGTTACGCTTAAGCAAACCGGCTAGCGCTACCAGCACCTGATCACCGACATCGTGGCCGTGGCTATCATTGATCTGTTTAAAAAAATCGAGATCCAGCATGATCAACGAGAGGGGGCGAGCATAGCGGTGTTGCCGACTGACCTCGCTTTTCAGTACCGCATCAAACTGTGACCTATTCACTAGCCCCGTTAGCATATCGGTGGTGGCTAGCCGCTCAAGCTGCGCCTCTTTTCCATCTGCTCGGTCACATTGCGCTGGGTTAACACGAGTGTAATGCTGTCATTGTGGCGCACCCCCATCGCCGTAATTCGCCATTCAACATAGCGACGCGACCCATCATGGCGGCGATTGACTTCCAGCCCACCAATACCCTCGAAAAAACTTTCCGCATCATTGAGCAAGGGATTCAGCGCATCGTGCAACTGTTCAACAATTTGCCGGTTGGCCGCCTCTTGCTGAACGATAATGGGCGCTGCTCCCAGCCACTCTTCACGGCTGCCACCCCAGAGCCGCTGATAGTCGGTATTAACGTCGACAATATGAATTCCAGGCGAGCTTCCTTGAACACTGAGAATGGCCACCGCATGGCCGGGCTCTTCACCATCGGCGTCCTGCCCTGGTCTCGCATAGTGCTGGTACATGCTATTTACTCATCCTTGTAAAATAGTCGTGAGGTCACGGTACTAAATATCAGTTGGCCGTGATATCCATAGCCGGTAAAGCGCTGGGGTAAAGAAAAACGACACAAGCGTCGCTAAGAGTAGTCCAAAACCAACCGTTTGCGCGAATGGTGGCCATAGCCCGCCGGAAGCCACCATCAGCGGTATTAAGCCTGCAAAGGTGGTGATCGTGGTCGAAACGATATGCCGGCTGGTGGGGCCGCTGATCACCGCCAGCATGGCGTCAATCTCGCCTCGGCGGGCGGCTTCATCGTCATCCAAGGCGGCAATAATGATAATGGTGGCATTAATCGCTACCCCACCAGCCCCATGATGCCGACGATAATCACAAAGCCAAACGCATGCCCGCTTAACAGCAATGCCACAATACCCATGCCCATCGCTTGCGCTCCGGCAATAAACACAATGGCGGCCCGCCGGAAGGAGTTAAAGGCCAGCACCACGGTGGCCACCATGGCGATAACCAGCAGCACCACCGAGGCAAGCAACTTGCCCACCGCTTCATCTCGCTCGGCGGCTTCACCACCGGTTTCGATGCGATAACCTGGAGGCAATTTAAACGCCCCCGACGCCAGCGCCGACTGAAGCTTGGCATCCAGTTGAGCCATGGAGACCGCTGGCAGAGCGTCGGCCACCAGGTACCCTTGCACCAGTTGTACCCGTTCCGCGTTACGGCGGGTAATTACGCTCCAGGCAGGCGTGAGCGAGACCTCTGCCACCGCTGCCAGTGGCAGGCCCTCAGCCACCTGATCACTGACCAGGCGCAGCGCCGCCAGCTGTTCAGCGTTGGTGCGCCACTCATCGGCGTAGCGTACCCGCACCGGCAGTTGCTGGGTATCTTCCAGCAGCATGCCTGCTGATTGCCCCGAGAGCGCGGCCCCACCTGCTCCGCTAACTGCTGCGGCGTTAGCCCCACATCACTCAGTGCCGTATGGTCGATATTCAGGGTTAACCTGGGCAAATCACGCTGCATGCCAGCGCGTACATGAGTCACCTGAGGCAGTTGGTGCATTAGACCCGCCAATTCAAGTCCCAGCGAAGAGAGCACCTCTAGATCATCACCATAGACACGAAGTTCAATCGGGGCTTTAAACGGTGGCCCCTGTTCATACTTGCGCACCACGCTTTGAGCCTGTGGGAAACGCTGATCAAGCACCTGCTGCAAGGCGGGCACTCGTTGATTCGTGATCTGTAAAGACGTCGTGTCGACCACCAAGTGCAAAAACGCGGGGTTGTTATCCTCATTGGTGAGCACGTTGTAATACATCATCGGTGCGCTTTCACCGACAAACGCCGAGACGCGGGTGATGCCTGGCAGCTCACGAATCATGGCATCTACTTCATGGGCCAGTGCTTCGGTGTTGGCCATACTGCTGGCGGGGGCAGGCGCACCTCGATGTGAAACTGGTCGCGATCTGCAGGAGGAAAAAACGCCACGTCCAGCGTGGGCATCAACGCCATGCCACCCACGGGCACACACAGGGTGATGATCATGGCAGCCCAGGGATGACGCAGCGCGCTGCGTACCGTTCGGCGGAAGCCGCGCTTGACCATCCCACTGACGCCGTTATTTCGAGGCACTGGCGGTTTATTGGCGACCCTGGCTAACAGCATGGGAGAGAGTGCCGGCACCAGCAGCAGTGAGACCAGATAGGAGCTTACCAACGCCACCATCACCGCCATGGCCAGGGGCCCTACGAACTCCCCCGCAGGGCCTGGCATCAACACAATCGGCATAAACGCCAGAATGGTGGTCAAGGTGCTGGCCAGCAGCGGCACCGCTAAGTGGCGCAGTGTGTCCCGGGTAGCGGCAAGCGCTGAATCGCCTTTTAAAAACGCTCGCGCAGGGCGTTGGTCATCACAATGGCGTTATCGACCATCAGCCCCAGCGCCACGATAATGCCGGTGATGCTCATCTGGTGGATATCGATACCCAGCGGCCTGAAGAGCGCCAGGGTGAGCAGGGCCGTGGCGGGAATCGCTAACCCCACCGTCACCGCCGAGCGCCACCCCATGGTGAGGAACAGGATCGCCACCACCAGCACCAGCCCCATCAACAGGCTGCCTGCCACGTCACTTAAGCGCTGGTTGGTATAACTGGCCTGCTCAAAAACCTCTTCAACCGCGATACCGACTGGCAACTCATCGGCGAACACCGCCAACTGCTCTTGCGCTTTTTCCACCCAGCTATCGATACGCTGGCCGGGTGCCATACGTGCACCCACAAACACCGCGCGTTCGCCGTTTATCAGTGCCACCGCGGCGGGCGGGTCTTGCACGCCGCGGCGTAGCTCAGCCAACTCGCCAAGCCTGACGGTTTGCCCTTGACGAGTCGCTACTTCTATATCGCGAAGCCTATCGAGCGCATCGAACTCCCCGCTTAGCCCTACCGTTAGCCGGTGGCCATCGGTGACCACCTCACCTGCGGTACGTCGGCCATCGCTTGCCTCAATGGTGGCCGCTAACTGCCCGACGGAGAGTCCCAAGGCGTTCAGTTCAAGCGGGTCAACCTTTACTTCTACCTGCTCCCCCGCCACGCCGAAGCGGTGGGTATACTCCGTGCCCGGGACGTTTCGGAGCGCCGCTTCCAAGCGTTCAGCGTAGCGCTCCATCAGTTGGGGGTTGGGTGGGGAGTCCAGTGTCCAGCGCAGTGCGGCCACGATGCTAAATGCGTAGCCCCGATCATCCAGCAGCTCCGGCGTTTGCACGCCGTCAGGCAGTGTAGGGGCGACATCGGCCAGCTTGTCGCGCACGCGGCTCCACACCGGCGTGACGTTGGTCACGGCATCCTCAAGCTCAAGGCTAATCACTGCAATGCCCTGGCGTGAGGTGGATTCCAGCACGTTAATCTCGGCAATGGTACGTAGTTCATCCTCAATGGGTCGCGCCACCAAGGCTTCGACCTGCTCGGGGGTGGCACCAGGGAAAGGCGCGAGCACTGTGGCCATGCGGGCTACCAAGTGAGGATCCTCTGCACGTGGCAACGTTTGAATGGCCGACAGCCCGGCAACAACGAGAAGGCCCAGGGCTAGCGCTAACAGTCGCCGGTTAAATAACCACTCAAGGCGCTTCATCGGCCACTCCCTCGCTTAGCGTGACCTGCTGACCTGGCGTTACACGGTGGGTGCCACTGGTAATCAGCCGCATACCTGGCGCCAGCGTGCCGCGCACAAAGGCTTGGTCGCCTTCGCTATGCAGCAGCTCCACGCTGGCCAGGGCCACGCGGTAGTGATCGTTCGCTAGCGGCTCAGCCACCAATACGTTCCACAGGCCACGGTCAGCGGCTTGCAGGGCATCCAACGGCACCCAGTAGCCGCTTGCGGACTCTGTGATCTTGTAGCGCAGCTCTGCCAGATCGCCGGGCACGGCATGGTCTGGGGTTTCCAGCGACACCACCAGCGTCTGGGTGCGACTGTCGCTATCAACCTGGGGGAGCCGAGCACGTACCTTACCGCTGACTTCCTCACCATTCACCATCAGCTCAATGGCTTCGCCTGGGGTAAAGGTCGCGACCAGCGCGGCGGGTAGGCCAAGGTGCGCTTCTAACTGCTCGACGTCGATAAGATCGAAAGCGGTAGTGCCGCTACTCACCAAGCTACCGACACTGACGTGGCGCTCAATCACTCGTCCGGCAAAGGGCGCTTTCAGCGTACTGTCATCCAAATCGGCGGTAAGGCTATCGCGCTCGGCTGCCAGCGCCGCCAGGCGAGCCTGGAGGGTCAGTCGATCTGTCCGGGCCTGATCCAGCGCCGTGCGGCTGGCAAAGTTATTTTGGTTGAGCTGCGCTTCACGCTCCTCCTGGCGCTGAGCCAGGGCAAGACTCGCGCGCGCCTCTTCGCTGCGCGCAGCTACCTCCGCTAAGCGGCTTTCCAAGCGGCGGGTATCCAGTGTGGCAAGCACATCCCCTTGCTCAACCGCATCGCCTCTGTCTGCTGACACAGCACTGACCCGGCCCGCGGGTTCAAACGCTAGTGATACCGACTGGCTCGCCACCACACGCCCGGTTAAGCGCACATCGCGTTGCAGCTGTTCGGCTTGCTCCAGGGCCTCGGTCGCCACCTGTAGCAGGGCGTTATCAGCGCCTTGCTGGCGGGCCTGCTGAGCACTGCTGTGCTGACTGGATAGAAAAAACACCGTCGCCAGTGTGGCACCTACCATCAACAGCGCTGCCAGCATGCCGCGAAACCGGTGGTTCCAGGAAGTTTTTAGAGGAGTGCCCATGTTGGCCTCGAAATGGTTTATTCTTGAACGATACCGTTCACTATAATATCTGTACGCTCACGTTCAATATTTATTTACTCAATGGGCATGGATTGCACCGGATGACAGAGCCACAACATACATCGCCTGAACCAAAGCGCCGCGCTGGCCGACCCAAGGATATGGCTAAACGAGATGCCATGATGGATGCGGCGGCGTGTCTGTTTTTTCGCTACGGCTTAGAGGGGGTAACGATGGAAGCCGTTGCCCGAGAAGCGGGTGTTTCCAAAGTCACAGTCTACGGCCACTTTGTGACCAAAGAGGCACTGTTTGGCAGTGTGATCCGTCGTGAAACCGAAACCATCCGCAGGGGATTAGATAAGCTGCCCGATACCCACGAGGGGGTTCGCCAATCACTGATCGACGTCGGTATGAGCTTAGTGCACTTTCTGTTGGAGCCCCATGTGTTGGCGGTTGAGCGGGTGATGAATACTCAGGGGAGCAGCACCCTGAGTTGCTACAGGCTTTTGAGGCAGGCCCTTGGGCCACTAAGCAGTGGCTGCAGGAGAAATTGGAGGGGCTAGCCCAAACCGGGCATTTAACGCTTGACGCACCCACGCTTGCCGCCAACCACCTGTGCAGTATGTGGCAAGGCATGTTGGTCACAGAAGTCCGCATGGGCGTTCGCCACCTCCCCAGCGATGAAGAGCTGCATCACCAGGTCAGTAGCGCCGTGGATGTGTTTTGGCGGCGTATGGGGCACCTAAGCCAGACTGATGGTTAGCGGCGCTCTAACACTCCAGTCGATTTGCTGATCAACATCGGGCAGGATCTTCAGTGCAGCCGTCGCTTGCCGATGCAGTTTGATGCCCATGTGCCTGCTCTCTGATGAATTGATGAAGAAACTCTCTGTGCTAGCAAAGGATAACTTCTATAGGCGGCTTCATCATCCAGAATCCCACACTAGGAGATTGAAGTTCATCGTTTAACCGGCGACTTTTTTATGCTGTACGCGTCGTAGTAGTGGAAGGCTCAACATACATAGTGTCAGCGTTGCTAGGAACAATGCTATGGGGTGCTGTGTAAAAAAAACCCAGAAATTACCATTGGTAATAATTAGCCCTTGCCGCAAGCTCAACTCAAGTGTAGGCCCTAGAACCATACCAATAACTAGTGGTGCTACTGGATAGCCCTGCCTACGAAGGATAAAACCTAAAAAACCAGCAGCAGCCATTACTAACAAATCAAAGGATTACCTCGGACAAAATAGACACCAACCACACTCAAAAGACAATCATCACCAGCATCAAAGTCTCTGGCAGTCTCAGGAGGGGAGCAGCTATTTTTCCGAACAGCAATCCAAGAGGTAATAAAAGTAAATTAATGAAGAAAAACCCACTAAATATTGCCCCCATCAACACAGGATTGTCGGCCATCAGTCTTACACCTGGCGTAATCCCATGTAGAGTCAAAGTAGCTAACATCACGGCAGTAATAGCATCGCCAGGAATACCGAGTGCCATAGTTGGCACCAGCGCACCTCCGGTAACAGAGTTGTTGGCAGCCTCCGATGCAATAATGCCATCCGGCTCTCCTTTACCGAAATTTTCGCGCGTCCGTGCTGAGCGACGGGCTTCTGCATAGGAAATAAAGGCTGCCGTTGCCGCCCCAGTCCCAGGCAAGATACCAACAGCGTTGCCAATCGACACCGATTTGACCAAACCGCCGAATCGCCCTTTCCAATCAACCCAGCGCGGTAGAACGATGCCATTGAACTTGATCATCGCTTGTCCGGCCTCTGGCCCCGCAGCAGCGCGAATGAGAACTTCAGATAAAGCGAACACTCCAATCACTACCGCGAGGAGATCAAACCCGCAAGGAGCTGGAATTGTCCGAAGGTGAAGCGCGCCTCTCCAGTAATCGGGTCGCCACCCACAACTGCTAGTAAAAGTCCTAGCGCACCTGAAATGAGACCTTTGATCAAAGACCCTTCGGAGACCGAAACAATACATGTTAACCCTAGTAGAATAAGCGAAAAAGTTTCGATTGGGCCGAAATTTAGTGCGAAGGCAGCAAGCTGGGGGCAGCCAGAATGAGTACAACTGCCGAGACAAGTCCGCCAACCACTGAAGCACATGTCGCCCAGCCTAGCGCCAATCCCGCTTTTCCCTGCTGAGCAAGAGGATAGCCATCAAGACAAGTAGCTGCCGATTGTGGTGTGCCTGGTGTATTAATGAGTATTGCCGAAACAGACCCACCATAAACAGACCCTGCATATATGGATAAGAGCAAAAGAATTGCCGGTGCCTGCCCCATGGAAAGAGTGAAAGGCAGCACCATGGCCACTGCAACGGTAGAACCAATACCTGGAAGTGCTCCAAGGGTAATCCCAATAAACGTGCCAATCACGAGCGTTAGGAGTCCTTCGACAGAAAAAATGAGGCTCAGCGCCTCTGGCATGGATGCAAGCATAATTCTTTCCTAGAACCACCAAGTGAAGGGAGAGGTTGGTAGCGGCATGGACAAAATGTGATTAAATAAAATCACGATGCTGCCTGCGCCAATGAAGGGCGCTCCGATTAACTGCAACGGTTGGCGCACCCCCAGGCCCAAAAGCATTACTGCACCAACAATGACCGATGCTAAGAAGTAGCCTAAAGGCTCTATCATCAAGACATATGCAACTATACCAATGGAAACCGATAACATCGGCCAAAGCTTTATGGATCCATTTCGGCGCTTGACCATGAGCTCTGCAACGCAATTGATAGCGCAAAAGAATCCTAAAAACCAGAACTATCCTCGGAAAAGATGGGGCTAAAAGCCCCACCTAACTCTGCGAATTCAAGCCCGAAGGTCGAAAGGGAAAGTGCAATAACTCCCAGCAATAGAACAGCAGCAACAATGCATCCGCTCGATAATGGTGAACGCATAACCACACTCTCCCTTTAGATCCAGTTCTAAATGGCAGGATATCAACAACTCGTCAGATTAAAGGCCAGAGGCATCAATCAGGCTAGTATTTGATTCGTATTGCGAGCGGAAAAATTCATCGAAATCTTCCGCATCACGATAATTCAGCACGGTGCCTGATTGCGTGGCAAACGTCTGGAATCTCTCAGAATGGATCGCTTCCTCACAGGCTTCACTAAGCTTTTCTGTTATCTCGCTATCCAGCCCAGCAGGTGCAAAAAGCCCTCCCAAAGATAGAGCTCATCAAGAGGAGGGACAATTCCCACCTCCGCGGCAGTCGGCACATCGGGGTAATTCTCTAGCCGCTCGTCGCTAAACACCATTAGCGGGCGAAAACCTCCTCGATCCATTAGAATTTCAGTATCGCCGAAAAACTGAACCGTATTCGCAGCCATCGCCTGAAGAGCAGGCCCTGACCCTTGGAACGGTAAGTGCCGAACCTTATCAAGCACCCCAGCCCTTCGAAGGCTGCGACCATTGTCAGATGCGTTGCTGCGCCAGGCCCCGAAGAACCGAAGATATACTGCCCCGGTGACTGTTCTACTGCAGCGACAACGTCATCCATACCTTCAAATTCACTATCTTCATTAACGAAGAAAAGAGTTGGTGATTCAGCGATGGAACAGATCGGTGTCCAGCTATCTATATCGTAAGGTACATCTTTAATTTGAGGTTGAATTGTGGCAACTGTCACCGACCAGTAACCGAGACGATAGCCATCGGGCCTTGCACCAGCCAGGGCCGCAGCTGCAACGGCCCCAGATCCACCTGCCATGTTTGAAACATAAACGTCACCACCAAGGGCCTCAGCAAATTCAGGCGCAAACCCTCGAACAAGCAAATCCGTACCACCTCCAGCATTGAAAGGCACTATCAGATTGACTGGTTTGGCTGGGAAATCCTGAGCAGAAGCGATTAGAGATCCCGCAGACACAGCGAGTGATACTACAGAGACAGTGATGCACTTGCGATTGAACATAGTACTCTCCTAAACACAGATCATTGTTAGATTTATCTACATCATTTGGACAGCAACCCGTAAGGTGCTCCCCACCCCAATCCCGCCCGGGTAGCCGCCTGCGGACGATACTCACAGCCGACCCAGCCGCTATAGCCCAGTGCGCTTAAGCGCTCGAAGATAGCGGGATAGTGCACCTCCCCAC
The DNA here is from genome assembly GCA_004295565.1 of Vreelandella olivaria. Lineage (GTDB taxonomy): Bacteria > Pseudomonadota > Gammaproteobacteria > Pseudomonadales > Halomonadaceae > Vreelandella > Vreelandella olivaria. The sequence goes on from AP019416.1 coordinate 4,297,115, forward strand.
GTCAGGCTCATGGCGCCCGGGGACGCCTGCGACTTGAATATGCCCAATGGCGCTGAACTGGCGTTCAAGACGACGAATCAGGTCGCCGTCCATAATTTGGCAGTGGTAAATATCAAACTGTAGCTTTAGATTTTCTGCCCCTACTTCTTCCAATACCGCCATGGCCTGGGCCTGGCGAGAGAAAAAAAGCCGGGCATATCGCGCGTATTAATCGGTTCGATCAGTATGTCCCGGCCAACCTTGGCCGCTTCACTCGCAGCAAAGCGCAAATTGCGAATATAAATGGCGTGGTGTTCAGCCTGGGTCGCAGCATCGGCATCTTCCGGGAGCAGTCCCGCCATGGCATGCACCCGAGGGCAGTTGAGCGCTTCAGCGTAACGTAGCCCTTCAACCACCGAGTCACGAAACTCCCCTTCTCGACCCGGCAAGCTTGCCAAGCCTCGCTCACCTGCATCCCAATCGCCTGGAGGCAGATTAAACAGCACTTGCTCCAGCTGAGTTTCTTGCAGTGCCTGATGCAGCTCTTCCGGAGAAAACGCATAGGGAAACAGGTACTCAACGCCTTTAAAGCCCGCCTTCGCAGCGGCGGCAAAGCGATCCATAAAGGCGTGCTCGTTAAACAGCATGCTGAGGTTGGCGGCTAATCGAATCATCGTGATGCTCTTGTTGTTAAGTACGACCTTGTTAAGTGTGTCGTTAATCCCGTGGAAAGCGTGCTTCCAGCTCCGCCACCTGTTCCGGCGTTAGCCCTCGCGGGTTTTCGCCCCTTAACAGCAGGTAAAGCTTGGCGGTCTCTTCTAGTTCTTCGGTGGCGTAGACCGCTGCCTCGAGGGTTTTACCCGCCACCACTGGGCCGTGGTTGGCCAGCAGCACCGCGCTATGCTGCCCCGCTAATCCCCGCACTGCATCGCCCAGCTTGGGGTCGCCGGGCATGTGGTACGGTACCAGCGGCAGCTTCCCCACCCGCATCACGTAGTAGGCAGTGAGTGGTGGTATACAGTCACAGGGATTCACATCGGGCAGGCAAGAGACCGCCACCGAGTGAGTGGAGTGCAGGTGAACAATCGCACCGGACTGAGGGCGCTCTTCGTACATCGCCATATGCAAAAACTGCTCTTTGGTAGGCTTATCGCCACTCAGCAGCTGGCCGTTGTTATCAAGATGGGATATCCGCGCAGGATCCAGCCGCCCCAAGCAGGCGTTGGTCGGCGTCATTAGCCAGCCGCCATCGTCTAGCCGCACGCTGATATTGCCGCTGGAGCCCATGGTCAGGCCGCGATCAAACAGCGATTTCCTAGAGCGCTGATCTGTTCCCGCAAACTGTTCTGGGGATGGCGATGTAAGTGGATGCTCATACCAGCACCTCAAACGCCCGGGTAAAGAAGTCGACGCCACCAAAGTTGCCAGATTTCAGCGCCAGAGAAAGCGGCGCTTCGCGACCCGCCATTGGGGTTTGCGTCCAGGGCACGCCAGGGTCGATCTGCGCACCAATGCGCAGGGTGGTAATGCCCAACGCCGAGACTACTGCACCTGACGTTTCGCCCCCGGCGACCAGCAGCCGGCCAACGCCTTCATCTACAAGCTTAACAGCCAACTGGCTCAGCGCCTCTTCCACCAGCGCGCCTGCACGCTCTACCCCCAAGGCTTGCTGGGCTGCCCCCACCTTGTCGGGAACAGCCGATGCGTAAAGTAATACCGGCGCCTGAGCAGATAGCCGCTGCCGAGCGAATGCCAGCGCCAGCTCCTGCTGTTTTCCTCCTTCGGCCAACGCCAAGGGATCAAGGGCGAAGCCACCATCAGGGTGCTTGGCCAGAAAATCCTTCACCTGGGCCAGCGTGGCCTGGGAGCAACTGCCGGAAAGCACCAGCGCACCGCCCGAGGCAGGCGATAAACGCCCCGGCTCACTGATCGTGTCTAGCCAGCCCTTGGCACGGTACTGAGCGGGCAGCGCCTGCCCTAGCCCTGAACCGCCGGTCACTAAAGGCAACGCAACGGTAGCTTCAGCCAGAATCTCCAAATCCTGCTCGTCCAAGGAATCACAAATAACATGGCGAACCCCTGATCTGCCAACATCGTTAAGTGAGTACGGGTCGCGTCTGCGCCTTGAACCAGCACCGTGCGGTTGGCTAAGCCCACCGAGTGCGGCGTTTGGCGGGAGAGTACTCGCACGAGATCCGCGTCCTGCATGGGGGTCAGTGGGTGGTGCTGCATACCGCTGTCGTTGAGCAAGCGGTCGCCCACAAACAGATGGCCCTGGTAGACGGTGCGACCGTTAATCGGAAAAGCGGGAACCATCACCGTTTGACGCGCTCCTAGCGCTTCCAGCAGCGCATCCGCTACCGGGCCGATATTGCCTTTATCAGTGGAGTCAAAGGTGGAGCAGTACTTGAAGAACAGCTGCCGGGCGCCCTGCTGGCGAAGCCACTCCAGGGCTGCCTGTGAGTCCGCCACGGCCTCAACCACCGGGCAGGAGCGCGATTTCAGCGCCACCACCACCGCATCGATATCAGTGAGGTCGACCTCTTGCTGGGGCACGCCAATCACCTGTAGGCAGCGCATACCGCCGCGCACCAGGTTATTGGCAAGGTCGGTCGCCCCAGTGAAGTCATCGGCAATGGCGCCCAGTACGATGTTCGCTCCCATACCCATTTTATTAGGCTCCCTGGGCGTCGTTGGCAGCTTCTGGCAACGCGATGCCCGATAGCCGCTGATAAACCTTGATCACCGCAGAGTCATCTTCGCGACCAAAACCTGCACCGCTGGCAGCGGTAAACTGCTGCAGAGCGCTAGACGCTACCGGTGTTGCCAACGCCAGCTCGCGGCCGGTTTGATGCACGATATTGAGATCTTTGACGAAAATATCCACCGCCGAAAGCGGCGTGTAGTCACCACTCAGGATATGCGGCACGCGATTTTCGAACATCCAGGAGTTGCCCGCCGAGTGGGTAATGACGTCATAAATAACCTCTGGGTCGAGCCCCATGCGAATGCCCAGCGCCATGGCTTCAGCGGCGGTGGCGATATGCACACCTGCCAGCAGTTGATTGACCAGCTTCATACTTGAGCCAACGCCAGGCGCATCGCCAAGGCGATAAACCTTGGCAGCCATGGCGTTTAGCACCGCTTCGGCGTAGGTAAATGCCTCCGTTGCCCCAGAGGCCATCACCGATAGTTCACCACTTTTGGCTTTAGCAGCACCGCCGCTAATCGGTGCATCCAGCAGCATCAATCCCTCTGCCGCCACACGCTCACCAAGCTGTTTCGCCTGACTGGGCGCCACCGTGGCGCACTGTATGATCAGACTGCCCCGGGCCAAGTGACTTACCACCCCTGCTCACCGAACAGTACTTGCTCAACCTGCACTCCGTTAACGACAACCACCAACACGATATGGCAGTGAGCTAGCTCAGCAGGAGTGGCTACGCTTTGCCCCCCTGCTGCCGCAAAGGCATCGCGTGCCCCAGCGGAAATATCACACCCGGTCACATTAAATCCCTGCTTGAGCAAAGCGGTGGCCGTACCCATGCCCATGGCGCCCAGGCCAATAAGACCTACTTGAAGTGATTGCTTATCGTGTTGGCTCACCTAACGACACCTCTTTGTTGAGACGGTGATTGAGACGGCTGTTGAGACTGTTGCTGAGATCGTTATTGTGTTTGTTGCTATCATCGCAGTGTCATTAAAAGCCAAATGGTAGCGCTGTCATGATAGCGCTACCATTCGTTTTAGATTATTGTTGGCGTTTCGACAAGCTGAATATCAGGGATGTGCGACCAATGTCTAAAGACTCTCCCAGCACTGCCAGGCAGCGCCGAAGCTCCGATCAGGTCACGCTCAGCCAAGTGGCCCAAGCGGCAGGGGTATCACCAATTACCGCATCTCGAGCACTGAACCACCCTGATAAGGTCAGCGATAGTGCACGTCTGAGTGTGCTACAAGCCGTAGAGCAGTTGGGCTACGTTCCCAACTTGGTAGCCGGTAGCCTGGCCTCCTCCCGCTCGCGGCTGATTGCGGTGATTGTGCCGTCACTGATCAATAGCGTGTTTGTGGAGGTCATCAAGGGGCTGCAGGAGACGCTGGAAGCCGAGGGCTATCAGATACTGCTGGGTAACACCGACTACGATCTAGATCGCGAGTATCAGTTGGTGCGTACTTTTCTGGGCTGGTCATGCTCTGCACTGGTCACCGCCGGGCTGCGCCATAACAAGGCATGCCATACGCTGCTGGCCAACTGGGATCACCCCATTATGGAGGTGATGGAGTTGGGCAAAGGCATGGATCTTAACGTTGGGCTGGATCACGTGGCGGCAGGCCGCTGTATGGCCGGCCATCTTCTCGACAAAGGCTACCGCCATATTGTTTATGTGGGCGCCCGGCTCTCGCAGGATTATCGCGCCAGCATGCGTTTTGATGGACATAAAGCGGTGCTAAAGGAGAAAGGGATCGACGCGCCACTACTGGAACTAGATACCCTGGGCAGCCTGCAAGCGGGCGCTGAAGGGCTGGCTCAAGTGCTTGCGCAATACCCCCATACCCAGGCCATTCACTTTGCCAACGACGACCTGGCAGCAGGGGCCCTGCTGGCTGCTCAACGTCAAGGGCTAAACGTTCCAGGTGATATCGCCATTGCCGGGTTTAACGGCCTGCCCCTTGGTCAGCACGTAACCCCTCAGCTCACCACTATTCTTTCACCCAGAGAAGAGATGGGCCGCTTAGCCGCCAAAGAACTCATTCGGCGGCTAAGCGGCAAAACGTCTACCGCCGCCAGCACGATGTGGGCTTTACACTCCAGACCGGCGGGAGTACTTAGTGCTGTCTTATAACCAGGCGTCAAAAAGGTCATAAATGCGCGTGCTTTGGCGGTTACGTGCCGCCCTGGCGGATATACTGCATAAACGCCGCCTTCAGGCAGTGCCCACTCGTCAAGCACGCGCACTAGACGCCCGGCGGCTATCTCAGGTGCCGCGGTAATATCCGGCAATACGGACAGACCACCGCCCGCAGCCATCAGTGCGACTAAACTCACCGTTGAGTTAGCCGCCAACCCGCGCTCATTTGCACCTCACACCGCTCATCCCGTCGCTGAAACGTCCAGGTTAATGGCGCCTTTAACGGTGTAAAGGCGATCCACGCATGCTCTTCCAACGACTTGGGATGCGCAGGCGTACCATGGCGTTTCAAGTAATCAGGCGCAGCCACCACCTGCTGCTGAAAAGCGCCTAGCCGACGAGCACGCAGCGTGGAGTCTTTAACCAGCCTAAACGAAACGCCAAGTCGATACCCTCCTGCACCATATCGCTTATCTGGTCGCCGCTACGTAGCTCTATATGCAGCGCCGGATGCAAACGGCTAAACGCCACCACCGCTTCGCTCAACACCCCAGCGGCGTAATCTTCCGGAGCAGTGATTCGCAGCTCACCCTGCAGTTGCAGGGTGTCACTTACGGCACTGGCAAGCGCTCCCTGGAGATCGGTTAACAGTGGTGAGCATTGATGGTAAAGCGCCTCTCCGGCCTGGGTAAGTTGAACCCGTCGCGTGGTACGCAGGAACAGCGTTACCCCCAGGCGCGTCTCCAACTGGCGAATTTGCAGGCTTACCCGGGTTTTCGTGCAGCCTAGCCGCTCCGCCGCCTTGGTAAAGCTACCTGCCTCCACCAGGGCGATAAAGATCGGCAAACCGTTTAAGTCGAACTCGCTGGCGGTGGTCATATAGCGCCCTATTGTTATGAATTCAACAACAGTAAATTACGTTCGTCGCTATTTTTCAAATCAATAAAGCGTCCGACAATGCAGCGACTACCCACTGAAGGAGTACTGCGATGAAAATAGCACTGATTGGCGCCAGCGGATTTATCGGTTCAGCCCTATTAACCGAGGCGCTCTCCGCGGCCACCATGTCACGGCGTTAGTGACTCGCCCTGAACGGGTGGCAGCGCAGGAGAATGTCACTACCGTTAAAAGCGATGTGTTAAATACCGAGGCACTTACCGAGCAGCTCCGCGGTTTTGAAGCTGTTATCAGCGCCTTTAGCGGCCATGCCCAGGAGAACGTTTACGACTACTATCTCAAAGGCTTTAATTCGATTTTGGCCGCCACTCAACACGCCTCTGTGCCTAGATTGTTGTTAGTAGGTGGCGCGGCCACACTTGAAGTAGCGCCAGGTAAGCTTTTGTTAGAGGCACCGGGCTTCCCAGCAGAGTACCGAGCCACGGCGGAAGGGGCGAAAACAGCCCTTGAGACACTGCGCGGGCAAACGGCTCAAGCGTGGACGTTTCTCTCCCCGCCGCCGAGATTTTCCCCGGCGAGCGTACGGGTAGCTTCCGGCTTGGCGGCGATACGCTACTCACCGATAGCGAAGGCAACAGCCGTATTTCTGTGCAGGATTATGCTGTCGCCATGATCGATGAATTGGAGAATCCACGTCATACCAATCAACGCTTCTGCGTCGCGTACTGATCAAGTCGCTATAACCCCTCACTCGGGCTAGGTGAGGGGTTGCTTCTTCCCTCTCCTCTCCTCTTCTCCTATTTACTCTCTCCCCTTCTGCTGGCCTTATCTTTAATTCCCCGTAACATTCATCAGCCATATTTAACTACGCTAATCAATCCAAATACTACCTGACTACACATTACTTAACAGCTGCGCATTAAAAACTTACTTATAAGATATTTCTTACATTCGCATAGCGAATCTCTTACAAATGCTGTCAGCAATATCCTACATACACAGCAGCCTATACCCTCAACAATCAGGTAGACACAAATAAAGAAATATTAAAAAAACTTGCACACTTGTGACAGCTAATGAACTTGAGCGGTTCAGAATCAATTACTCAGACATGCACGCGCATAGAGCTCACATTAATAGAACTCGCATTAACTGACCCAATTACTGCAAGGAAAACATCATGAAAGCCGACACCGAACTCGTTAAAATAGGCAATCATTGCGTGCATGTAGAAATCTATCAACAGCCACAAAATACTGAAAGTATTATTATGGTCAACGGCGCGCTAGCCACCACCGCCTCCTTTACCAACTGTGTCAAATACTTGAGTGATGGATTAAACGTTATCCTGTTTGATTTGCCGTTTGCTGGCCAGTCGAAAGCGCATAACCCAGTAGGCGGCATCATTACCAAGGAGGATGAAGTCAATATCCTCCTCGCCCTGATTGAACGTTACCAACCCACCTCGTTACTTTCAGTCTCCTGGGGAGGCTATGCCGCCATGATGGCATTGGCGCAATCCCCCTCATCGATTAAAAGAGCAGTGCTAGCCTCATTTTCCACTCAGCTTAACTACGGCATGCTGCGCTATATCAATGGTGCTCGCCATTATATTCAAATTGGCGATGTCAAAACCGCAGCTAACCTGCTTAATGAAGAAGTGGGAAAATACTTACCCCGCTTATTAAAACATATCAATTATCGGCATCTCTCACGGTTAGATGATCAAGAGCTTCAGCAGGTCTGCTTTCATATCGAACAAATACTCTCCATGAACGACACCGACTATGAACAGCTACTGGGTAATATTGAGATACCGACACTGTTCGTGAATGGCAAATTGGATGAGTACACAACGCCGGAAGACATTCTGATTGCCGACGACTATATGCCGAAATGCACGTTCGAAGTCGTGCCCAACGCAGGACATTTTCTTGACCTTGAGCATGCTGACGCACGCCAGCGAATGGAGAAAATCCTACGCGGCTTCTTGATTCCTGGCGAACTTGAAAGACAGGTTGCCTGATCCAAGACGGGGCTGACTATCGCTGCTCTTCAACAACACAAAGCCACCTCGCTAAGCGCCATAGCCGCTTAGCGAGGTGTTTTGATATTCCCTTTAGCAACATAGCGACCGCGTACTCAAGGATTAAGGGCTATCTGCATCAACGCGCCGACTGCCAGTGGCATCACTGCCTCATCAAAGTCAAAGCAGGCGTGGTGGTGGCCAGCTGCAAGATCCGCACCAAAAATCATGTAAGTCGCCTGCCCTCCGCGCGCCATCACCCTGGCCATTAGCGAGGTGGCATCCTCTGAGCCCGAGGGCGTCACATCGCGCTTTACTAACCGGGTGATGCCCGGGTAATCGGCGAGGCAAGCGGCAATTTTCTCTACCAGATCAGGGCTGGCGGCGCAGGCGCTGGCAGCACCAACGCGCTCGATCGAGACATCAACGCCCTGCATAGCGGCAGCCCCTTTGAGCACCTCAAACGCACGGTTTTCCATATAGCGATTGATGTCTTCCGTAGCACCACGGGTTTCCAGCCTTAACAGCGCACTATCGGCAATGATATTGCGCCCACTCCCGGCATGCAGCTGGCCAACATTCATCCGCGCAGCGCCTTGGCTATGGGGGCAATGGCGTGCAAGCCAAGGGTCGCCTGGGCGGCCGCCAGCAAGGCATTTTGGCCAACTTCTGGCTGACCGCCGGCATGGGCCGCCTTGCCTGAAAAGCGCACATCCAGCTTGGTGGTGGCAAGAAAGCCATCGGCGGCGCATATCACCTGGCCGCTGGGGTGCCCAAGGCCCAAATGTGTGGCGACCAACCTGTCAACGTCATCGACGACACCCGCCTCGACCATCGACTGGGCGCCCCGCACGCCCTCTTCGGCGGGCTGGAAAATCAACTTTATTTTGCCGCACAACTGGCTGGAAAATTGGCTCAGCAGCTCTGCCACCCCCAACCCAATGGTGGTATGGCCATCATGGCCGCAGGCGTGCATGGAACCTTGGTTGAGCGAGTGAAAGCCCGCTTGGTAAGGACGGTGATCACCCTCGTTGGACTCAACGATTGGCAGGGCATCAAGGTCAAAACGGAATGCCTGGGTCGGCCCCGGGCGCTGCGTATCCAGCGTACCCACAACGCCGGTAAAGCCCCCTTCCAGGGCAGGCAGCCAGCGCTCAACAGCGCCCTGAGTGCGTGCACGTGCCAAGGCGTCATCCAGCGTTTGTGCATCCGGCACGCCCATACGTGCGCGTTCACTCACCACCGCTTGCCCCAACTGAACGCTAAAACCCAGTTGGCTAAGCCGTTCCGCCACAAGGCTGGCGGTGCGGAACTCCATCCACCCCTGCTCGGGGTAGCGATGAAAGTCACGTCGCTGGGCAGAGAGCTGAGGAGCGAGGGCATTAGCGGCATCCATGATATTCGCGTTCATAAGCTGCCTCCACCGTTAGCCCAGCGCCTGGGTCAGCATGCCAAAGCGCGTTAACGGTTCCTCCTCGACAGCCTCGCCACAGCGCATGCGGGTAATTTGATCGACACAGGTGAGCCCTAACGCCGTCAGCCAGCTATCGTCGCCCGGATCGACTAAATCAATGCGTATAAAATCACCCTCAGCATCCATCAGCAGCGCCAACACCAGCGCCTGCGCCTGTTCGGCACTGCGCGCCAGAATGGGGCCAATATGCTCGCCGCGCCCATAGGTACGCTTCAGCGCTACCCCTTCAATCACGCCTGCCTTTTCAATCACCACCCCTCTATTAGCCGACTGAACGGCCACCGCATGAGCAGGGCTGTCGGGTGAGAGCGCGATCAGTGCCGCCTGATCGCTTGCCGCCATCGGACGTAAACCCGGCTCACGCGGCGCAGGCGGTGCGCCGGTGACCACTCCTTGGTATTGGCAGATGCGATTACACGTTTCAAAGCCCAGTTTTTGGTACAGGGGCTGGCCCGCTTTCGTGGCGACCAACATCAGCGTTCGTGGGCCCGCCAGTGCCATCAGCCGTGCCATCATCTCGCGCCCAAGCCCGAGGCCCTGCCACTCGTCACTAATTACCACCAGACCCAGGGTGGCCACAGCCCCTTGATTGAAGCAGAGCCCAGTGCCTACCAGCTCACCGTCAACATTTTCCAGGACGACGCCCTCTCCCACCTCAAGCATCTGGCGCCAATCGTCGACGCGGTGGGGCCAGCCAAGCTTGAACGACAGGCGATGCGCTGCCTCCAGATCGTTAACGGTCATTGTTCGCCACGTTAAGTTCTCACGTTCAAAGCGGGCGGGAGCGTTAGCTAAAGAAGCAGACATCGAAGGGGAGTCAGTCATCGCACTATTTTCCTTGAGCTGGTGTTGATCGGTTTGCCGCTACTTTGGCACTCAGGGCGGCGCTGTGCCACGCCGAAAAAGGGCGTTTGGTGCAATTCAGCAGATTTAACCGTCGCGGCTATAGGGGAGCGCATCACCTGCGCCCAACCCCCTGTACTCAGCACCCCATGCTGGGGCATCCGACCTAGGATGGTAGGCAAGCAAGACGCCCCGTTGGGTGCCGCCACCATTACTAATTATTAAGTCTCTCTAATAAAGGACTAACATGCCAAGTTTCGATCCTGCCCAGATTGCTCTCCCCTGTGCGCACTTTATCCAGGGCCAGCGCGTTATTGACCCGAGCGCGCTCGATGTATCGCGCCCTCCGATGGCACCATCTATGCCGCACTGCCCCTGGCCGATGCCAATCGCGTCGATGATGCGGTGACCAGTGCCCATCAGGCGTTTATGCACGGTGACTGGTCACGCTGCGCCGCGGGAGCGGGCACGGGTTATGCGCCGCTGGGCAGACCTGATTGAAGCCGATATTGACTATCTCGCCCCGCTGGAATCGCTTGGTTCCACCCGGCCGATCGATCAGACCCGGGCCTGGGATGTGCCCTACACCGCCGAGGGTATTCGCTTCTTTGCGGAATTCGCCGACAAGCACGGCGGCGAAGTAGCGGCGACCGCCCACGACCACCTGGGTATGCAGATTGCCGAGCCGCTGGGCGTCGTTGGCGCCATCGCGCCCTGGAATTTCCCCCCTCAGCATGACCTGCTGGAAAGTCGCCCCCGCGCTGGCCGCAGGCAACACGGTGGTGCTCAAACCCTCCGAGATGACCCCTTTCACCGCCGTGCGGCTTGCCGAGCTAGCCATCGAGGCGGGCATGCCGCCAGGGGTGTTCAACGTTATCCAGGGCAACGGGCCGGTCACTGGCGATGCGCTCTGCCGTCACCCCTTTGTGGCCAAGGTCACCTTCACCGGCTCAACGGTGACCGGGCGCACCATCATGGGCGCCTGTGCTGAAACAGGGCCCAAGCCGGTCACCCTGGAGCTGGTGGCAAGAGCCCGCAACTGGTGTTTGCGGACATTCCGGATATTGATCGCACCGCCAAAACCCTTGCCGCCGCGATTACCGGCAACGCCGGGCAAGTGTGCGTTGCAGGCTCGCGGCTATTGATCCAACGGGAACTGCTTGAGCCCATGGTTGAGCGGCTTAGCGGGCTGTTCAAAACCCTTACCCCTGGTCACACCTGGCAGGCTGGCGGTTGGTTTTCGCCGATTATTTCCGCTACCCAATTGGAGCGCATTGAATCCATCGTGGCGCGTTCCCGCGAGGCGGGCGCTGAGCTGCTGAGTGGTGGAGAGCGCTTTGAACGCCATGATGGCGGCCACTTTACCAGCCCACCCTGCTGCATACGAATGACCGCCACAATCCCGCCGTGGAGGAAGAAATCTTTGGCCCGGTGCTGACCATTCAAAGCTTCGAAAATGAAGAAGAGGCGCTAGCGCTGGCCGATCACGATGTTTACGGTTTGGCTGCGGGCGTTCATACCGCTGACCTGGGGCGTGCGCTGCGCACGGTAAGAAAAACTCGGCAGGCACGGTATGGGTTAACCGTTACGGTCGCAGTAACGATTACATTCTGCCCACTGGCGGTTACAAGCGCTCCGGGGTGGGCCGGGATCTTGGCCGTGCGGCCTTTGACGCCTGCCTGCAGCATAAGAGCGTATTGATTGATCTCGACCAGTGAGTGACACCGCGTATTGTATGGTGACTTTATCTACCAACTAGAGGTAGCAGCATGTTTATCAATGTGGACGCCGTGCACGACAGCCCGGCCCTTCCCGAGCAGGTGGATGTGGTGGTAATCGGTGGCGGTATTGTGGGGACGACCGCCGCCTATGAACTGGCGCGACAAGGGGTTTCGGTGGCGCTGCTGGAGAAGGGGCTTATCGGCGCCGAGCAGTCAAGCCGCAACTGGGGCTGGGTACGTCAGCAGAACCGCGATATGTTCGAGCTGCCGCTGGCCATGTATAGCCTTGACCGCTGGGAGGCGTTCTCCCAAGAGATAAGCCGAGACGTGGGCTTTCGACGCAACGGTATCGTTTACACCACGGATAGCCAAGCGACCCTTGCCAAGTGGGGAGGCCTGGGGGCAACAGGCCCAGGAGCGAGGTTTTATCAGCCATATGTTGAGTGGCGAAGAAGCCCGCAAGCGCGCCCCGGCACCACCTCAACCTGTATTGGTGGCGTATGGTCGCCCAGCGATGCTCAGGCCGAACCCTCGATGGCCTGCTCGGCCATCGCTACTGGGGCCCGTGAACACGGCGCCTACCTTCACCAAAACTGTGCCGTGCGCGGCCTGGATCTGCATGACGGGCGGGTGAGCGGCGTTTGGACGGAGCACGGCTTGATCAAAGCCTCGACGGTCATCTGTGCAGGCGGGGCCTGGAGTTCTCGCTTCTGCCGTCGCCACGGCGTTGAGCTACCCTCGGCCAATATCATGGGCACCGCGCTGCAAACCACCGCCGCGCCGGAGGTCACCCCGGGCTGCCTGATCACCCCCAGGGTCGCACTGCGCCGCCGCCTGGATGGCAGCTACACCTTGGCGCTGCCAGGGCTTGGCCGGGTGGAAATCAGCCCCAAGGGCTTCGTTATGCGAGCAAATTCTACGCCGCCTACCGCAGCAAATTAGCCAAGAAGCTGCAGATCCGCATTGGCGCGTCTTTCTTCAACGGGCCAGAAGCGGCAGGTAGCTGGCAGTTCGATCAGGTATCGCCGTTTGAGCGCCAACGCGTGCTTGACCCCACCCTGATCTACCTCAGGCACGTGCCGCTCTGGCAGAACTGAAGGCAGAGTACCCAGAACTGAAAGGTGTGCATATTGCCCGCGCCTGGGCCGGGATGATCGATACCACACCGGACATGATTCCGATCATCTCCCCGGTTGAGCGCATCCCCGGCTTTATCGTCGCCGCTGGATGTAGCGGCCACGGCTTTGGTATTGGGCCCGGCGCGGGAAAACTGGCAGCGGATTTGGCGACCAATGCAACGCCGGTTGTAGATCCCGAGCCTTACCACATCAACCGCTTCTCCGATGGCAGCCGTATCCGCCAGCCAGAAATGATGTGAGCGACCTGCCGCATTCTATGCTGCATCCCTCCCAAAAAAAGGCGGTTTGTGTTAGCCGGGCGCGTACTTTCAGCGTCTGGCGCCTGCTCAAGAATGCTGTAATGAAATGAGTGGCTGCGCCAAGGATTTCTCCCATTACCCCAATCATGACAAAGAGGAACAAACACCATGAGCGAGATTATGCGCCCTAAGTACATCACCTTTGATTGTTACGGCACACTCACCAACTTCCAGATGGGGCGCATGACCCGCGAAATTTTCGCTGATCGCATCCCCGATGCCGATCGCATGGAGCGCTTCGTGCAGGATTTTGGCGCCTACCGTTTCGACGAAGTCCTTGGCGAGTGGAAGCCCTACGCCGAGGTTCTCTGCACGGCGCTGGAGCGCACCTGCAAACGTTGGGGCATCGAATACCGCGACAACGAAGGCATGCTCTATTACAACGCCGTCCCGACCTGGGGCCCGCACCCGGACGTGATAGAGGGGCTTTCGAAAATTGCCGACAAAATCCCTCTGGTGATTTACTCCAACGCCGATGACAGCCAGATCATGTCGAACGTGCAGAAGCTCGAGGTGCCCTTTCACAAGGTCTTCACCGCCGATACCTTCAAAGTTTACAAGCCACGTCTAGCCGCCTTCGAAGCCATGATCGACAGCCTGGACTGCCACCCCGAAGAGTTGCTGCACGTCTCATCGAGCTTCCGCTATGACCTTATTTCAGCGCATCTGATGGGCATCAAGAACAAGGCGTTTGTGGCGCGCAACCACGAGCCCTATTGCGACGGCTACGGTGCCACCAAAATTAACGATATCCGCGACTTGCCCGCGTTAGTCGGTCTTTAAGCTGACTGTTTCGCCCACCGTGCAGGAGCCGCCCATGCAACTCAACTCCTACTGGCTGTCCACAGCGCCCGCCTTTACCGGGGGCCAGCAGGCCCTCACCCAAGAACACTACGATGTTGCGGTGGTGGGCGGCGGTTTTACCGGGCTGTCGGCTGCCCGCACGCTGGCCCGGGGCGGGGCCCGCGTAGCGCTACTGGAGGCGGGCCAAATCATTGGTGAAGCCTCGGGGCGCAACGGCGGCCAGTGCAACACCGGCGTGGCCCAGGACTACGCCAGCCTGGTCGAGCAGCTTGGCCGCGAGCGCGCGATTGCCCACTACACCACCTACGCCGAGGCGGTCGCCAGCGTTGAGCAGGTGATGGCCGAAGAGGCAATCGACTGCGACTACCTGCGCCACGGCAAGCTGAAGCTGGCGGCTAAACCGCAACACTACGACAAGCTCGCGCGCACCTGCGACGCCATTCGCCGTGATGTGGATAGCGACGTGGAGATGCTCTCCGCCGCCGCCGTTCGAGAGGAGGTCGATTCACCGCTCTACCATGGCGGGCTGCTGCAGCGTAACGGCGGTCAGATGCATATGGGCCGTTTCGGCGTCGGCTTGGCCGAAGCGGCAGCCAGACATGGCGCGCATATTTTTGAACATACCCCGATGACCCGCGTCACCCGCGAGACATCAGGGTATCGATTAGGCACGCCCAGCGGTGATATTCGCGCCGAAAACGTGTTGCTGGCCACCGGCGCTTCGCAAACAGGGCCACTCAGCTGGTTTCGCCGCCGCCTGGTGCCGGTGGGCAGTTTTATCGTCGTCACTGAGCCGCTTTCAGCCGCCCAGTGTGCCCAGCTGCTACCCCAGCGACGCTCCTATGTCACCAGCCGTATCGTCGGTCACTACTTCCGCCTGACCGCCGATAACCGACTGCTGTTTGGCGGGCGGGCACGCTTTGCCATGTCCGGCAGCCAATCGGATGCCAAGAGCGGCGAGATACTGCGCCGGGGGCTGGAAGAGGCCTTTCCCCAACTGAAAGGGGTGCGTCTCGACTACTGCTGGGGCGGGCTGGTGGATATGAGCAAAGACCGGTTTCCCCATGCAGGACAGCACAATGGCATGTACTACGCCATGGGCTATAGCGGCCATGGGGTACAGATGTCGGTGCATATGGGGCATGTATTAGCCGAGGTGATGCTTGGCAACCGCCAAAACCATCCTTGGCAGGACACCAAGTGGCCAGCTATCCCCGGCCATTTTGGCAAACCGTGGTTTTTACCCCTGGTGGGCAGTTGGTACCGACTACAGGATCGATTGCATTAAGCCATCACCACAACACTCACATGACTTCCCAAACTCACCAAGAGAGCGATCAAAACAGCGATTATAAAAACAGGGCTATTAAAAATAGAGCCATTAAAAACAGCTAAGCACGCGCTGCCAGACTCACAACAACACTTAATCGCAGTAAGGAGAAGGCTTATGACACGTGAAAAAAATCCTAATGATCTGTTTGTTTCTCCCGAACAAAGCATGCAGGTTTACAACGCCATGCAGCGCGGGCTGTCTCGACGCGAGGCCATGAAAGTCCTTGGCGCGGCGGGCGTCTTTGCCGCCGCGTCTGGCGCCCTTCCCGGTTTCTCCTCGGCCTGGGCGGCGGACAGCGAAAGCGCAGCGCCCCAGTACGGCGGCCGTATCCGCATAGCGGCACACTCGGCATCCACTAAAGACACCCTGGATCCCGCCTTAGGGGCGACGGCCATCGACTATGTCCGCGCCTACATGTTTTATAACGGCTTGACCCAGTACGATGAAGATCTGACGCCCCAGCCCTGCCTGGCGGAGTCGTTCGAGAATACCGATAACGGCAGCCACTGGATCTTTACCCTGCGGCGCGGCGTTACCTTCCACGATGGCAAACCACTGACACCCCAGGATGTGATCTTTTCGATCATGCGCCATAAGGATCCCGCGACCGGTTCAAAGGTCGCCTCCATGGTCGAGCAAATCGACAGTATCAGGGCACTGGATGATCACCGCGTCGAGTTCAACCTCTCCTCGCCCAATATCGAGTTGCCCTCTATCCTGGCCGTTTCGCACCTGGTGATTGTGGCCGATGGAACCAGCGACTTCTCGAAAGGGCTGGGTACCGGCGCCTTTAAGTGCCAGGAGTTTACCCCGGCGTGCGTTCGATCGGCGTCCGCAACGAGAACTACTGGCGCGATGGCCATCCCTATCTGGATGCCATTGAGGTGGTGGGGATTAGCGACGAATCATCACGGGTCAATGCGCTGCTCTCTGGCGATGTGCAGATGATCAATGAAGTCAGTGGCAACTCCGCAGAGCGCTTGAAAACCAGTGACGGCTACCAGGTAAAAGCGACGAACGCCGGTAACTACACCGACCTGGTCATGCGCTTTGACCAGCAGCCCACCAGCCGCCCCGAATTCCGCGAGGCGATGAAGTACCTCTTCGATCGCGAGCAGATCAAACGTGTCGCCCTGCGCGGTTATGGCGAGATCGCCAACGACCAGCCGATTATCTCCAGCTCCCCTTACTACTTCGATGGGCTACCCCAGCGAGAGTACGACCAGAGCGGGCGGCCTCCTTGCTTGCCAAGGCAGGGTTGGCAGGCGCCACCGTGCCACTGGTGGCGTCGCCTGCGGCTTCCTCGTCGGAAGATATGGCCGTGCTTCTCCAGCAGTCCGCGGCTCAGGCAGGGCTCAACCTTAATATCAACCGGGTTCCCTCGGACGGCTACTGGTCGAACCACTGGATGAAACATCCGCTGGGGTTCGGCAATATCAACCCGCGGCCCACGGCAAATATTTTGCTCTCGCAGTTTTTCCTCTCCAGCGCAGCCTGGAACGAATCCGGCTGGCACAACGAGCAGTTTGATCAATTGTTGATTGCCTCGCGGGGAGAGCCGGATTTGGCCACCCGTAAGCAGATGTACGCCGACATGCAGACCATGATCCATGAAGAGGGCGGCATCGGCATCCCCGTCTTCCTGAGCAGCATTGAAAGCTTCGATTCCCGCATTGGCGGCATGGATCGTACCGTCCCCCTGGGCAGTTTCATGGGCTATATGTTCGCCGAGCATATCTGGTGGAAAGGTTAGGAGCCTGTCCGACTTAACACTGATCTACTGCTTCTCGCGACGATCGGCCAAGCCGGACAGGCTCCTAGTTCCTGCTCTCCCTACTGTGATCACAGGCCATGGGCATCATCACCAGGGCGTCTAATTTCTATCCTGGTGATGATCAACATGGCCCTTGAGCCGGAGAAGAAAGATGCGCGACTCTCTCTTTGGGCTGGTGCTAGGTCGCTTGGCCTCCAGTCTTATTACCCTGCTGCTGGTATCGCTGGTGATCTTTGCGATTACCTCGCTGCTGCCAGGGGACACCGCCCAGCAGGTGCTGGGGCAGTTTGCCACGCCGGAACAGGTAGAGGCGCTGCGTGCCCAGCTAGGCCTTAATCAGCCGCCCTTGCTGCGCTACTGGCAGTGGCTAAGCGGCTTTGCCACCGGCGACCTTGGCCGCTCCGCCAGTAATGGCGTGGATGTCATACAGCTGGTCAATGACCGGCTCCCCAATTCGTTACTGCTAGCCGCGATTACCACCGCTATCTCTGTCCCTGTGGCGCTGACTATGGGTATCGCCGCCGCCATGCGCCGGGGTGGCGTGCTTGACCGCACCCTGAACCTGATCACCCTGTCGATGGTGGCGGTACCCGAGTTTCTGGTCGCCACCCTGGCGGTGCTGATTTTCGCCGTGCAACTCGGCTGGTTACCGGCACTCTCCTATGTCTCCACTGTCGACAGTTTCGGCGCCTTTATGAAAGTTTACGCCATGCCGGTACTCACCCTGTGCAGTGTACTGATTGCCCAAATGGCACGTATGACCCGGGCGGCCTTAATCGATCAGCTCGACAGCGCTTATGTGGAGATGGCGCGTCTCAAAGGCGTTCCGCCCATGCGGCGTGTCCTGCGTCATGCGCTGCCTAACGCCGTCGGCCCGATTGCCAATGCGGTGGCGCTGAGCCTCTCTTATCTACTGGGCGGGGTCATCATTGTCGAAACCATCTTCAACTATCCAGGCATCGCCAGCTTGATGGTCGATGCGGTTTCCAACCGGGATCTCGCCCTGGTGCAGGCCTGCGCCATGATATTTTGCGGCGCTTACCTGCTGCTGGTCATGCTGGCTGATCTATGCGCGATCCTCTCCAACCCGAGGCTGCGAAACCGATGAACGACACCAAGACAATGCCCGCTAACAAGGGCAACCGTCATTCTATGTCTCGCCAAGAAGCCGCCTGCCGATAGCGATTTTAAACAACGCAACCGCTCCCGGCTGCAACTCACCCGCTGGATCGGTCTTGGTTTGTTCAGCTTCTGGCTACTGGTGGCCATGTTTGGGCCACTGTTGTCACCCTATCCCATGGGCGCGTTTGTCTCTGACCAAATATACGGCGGGGCAAGTTCGGCCCACCTGCTGGGCACCGACTATATGGGCCGCGATATGCTCAGCCGCATGCTCACCGGGGCGCGCTATACCGTGGGGCTGGCGCTAGTGGCCGCGTTATTGTCAACCCTGGTTGGTGCGGGCTTTGGTATGTTGACGGTGCTCCTGCCCCGCTGGCTTGAGGAGAGCGTTCGGAGGATATTCGACACGCTGATCTCGATTCCCAGCAAAATGATGGCCCTGGTGATGGTCTCCGCCTTTGGCACCTCTATCCCACTGCTGATTCTGGCGGCGGTGCTCAGCTACGCGCCGGGCTCGTTTCGTATCGCCCATAGTTTGGCCAAAAACCTCGCCACCCTGGAGTACGTTCAAGTCGCCCGTACCCGGGGAGAGGGACGGCTGTATATCGCCGCCGTGGAAATTTTTCCCAATATGATCCAACCCGTGCTCACCGATATGGGCATGCGCTTTGTGTTTATCGTACTGCTGCTCAGCGGCATGAGCTTTCTGGGTTTGGGCGTGCAACCGCCGGTCGCCGATCTGGGCTCCCTGGTGCGTGAAAACATCGGCGGGCTTAGCCAGGGGGCGTTGGCAGTGATTGCCCCGGCGCTGGCGATTGGCTCATTAACCGTCGGTGCCAACCTGTTGATCGACAGCCTCTCGAACAGCCGCGATAACCAGAAGGAGTGATGCCATGCAAGGTGAATCGCTGATCGTACGCGATCTTGATATCTGTGCGACCCCGCCTGGTGAGGGAGGAGCGCACGATCGTCAGCCAGATCAATTTCGCGCTCAAGCCAGGCGAAGTGATGGCACTAATCGGTGAATCCGGTTCAGGCAAGACCACCATTGCGCTGGCCATGATGGGTTACGCCCGGCGCGGCTGCCGCATCGCCGGGGGCAGCGTGCAGTTGGGAGAGACCGACATACTCACTCTCTCTGCGGTGGAAACCCGCGCGCTTCGCGGCCATCGGGTGACCTACATCGCCCAAAGCGCCGCGGCCGCCTTCAACCCCTCGCGCCGGCTAATGGATCAGGTCATCGAAGGCGCGCTTATCCATGGCGTGATGGATCGACAGCAAGCGCAGCAGAAAGCCATTCAATTGTTTGGCGAGCTGGCCCTGCCCGACCCAGAACATATCGGCGACCGATACCCCACCAGGTCTCCGGGGGCCAGCTACAGCGCCTTATGGCCGCCATGGCCTTGATTACCGATCCTGCCCTGGTGATTCTGGATGAACCGACCACGGCACTGGATGTGACCACTCAGGTCGATGTGCTGCGGGCCTTCAAGCGCGTGATGCGCGAGCGGGGCACCACGGCGCTGTATGTCTCCCATGACCTCGCCGTGGTGGCGCAGATTGCCGATCACGTGCTGGTGCTACAGGATGGGGAAGAGCAGGAGCAAGGGCCCATTGGGCAAATCCTGGACAATCCAGGCCATGCCTACACGCGTAGCTTATTGGCGGCGGCACGACCGGAGACCCGCGTGCCAGCCAGCCTTCCGGCAAGCGGCGGCGAACTGTTGCGCATTGATGATCTGCAAGTGGGCTACGGGCGCTGTGATCGCAATGGGCTGCCGAATAATGTCGTGCTGGATCATATCCAACTGCGCATTGATCGCGGCCAGGCGTTAGGCGTGATTGGTGAATCCGGGTCGGGCAAATCAACGCTTGCCCGGGCAGTCGCTGGGTTGGTGGCCCCGTCACGGGGGGAAGTTCAGTTCAATTGCCGCGAGCTACCGCCGACGCTGCGTGGTCGCACCCCGACCAGTTTCGGCGTATCCAGATCGTTTTCAGAGCGCCGACAATGCGCTCAACCCGGCCCACTCGGTGAGGCGGCTGCTCAACCGTCCGCTGGAAACCTATTTCCATATGAGCCGCGATGCCCGACAGCGGCGGGTAGAAGAGTTGATGGACTTGGTCAAACTGCCGCGCACCCTGCTCGACCGCAAGCCCAGCGGCCTATCGGGTGGCCAGAAGCAGCGCGTCAACCTCGCCCGGGCGCTGGCCGCAGAGCCCGACCTGATCCTCTGCGACGAAGTGACCTCGGCGCTGGATACCGTGGTGGGCGCCGCCATTCTCGAGCTGCTGGCCGAACTGCGCCGTGAGCTTGGCGTTGCCTACCTGTTTATCAGCCACGATATCTCGACGGTGCGCTCGCTGTGCGACGACGTCATGGTGCTTTACCAGGGGGAGTGTGGAGTTCGGCCCCTGCAGCACGGTGCTCAACCAGCCACAGCACGACTACACCCGCAAGCTGATCGGTTCGGTGCCTGAACTCCAGCCAGGCTGGTTGGAGGGGTGCCAATGGTCGACCCATACGCAGCCGTCAACCGCGCCCGTTTAATCACTAGCCCTATTAATGACAAGGAGAAAAGCATGCCGACGCTGCCCCTCAATGACCGTAACCTGCTACGTGAGCAGGCCTTTATCAACGCACAATGGTGCGACGCCGACGATGCGGCCACGCTGACCGTCAACAACCCCGCCAGCGGCGAAGCGCTGGCTAGCATACCAGCATGGGTGCCAACGAGACCCGCCGGGCAATCGAGGCCGCCGAAGCGGCGTGGCCCGCCTGGCGTGCGCAAACAGCGGCAGCGCGCGCAGCACTGCTGGAGCGCTGGCATGCGCTGATACTGGAAAACAGTGAGGATCTGGCGGTATTGATGACCCTGGAACAGGGCAAGCCGCTAGCCGAATCACGAGGAGAGGTTCAGTACGGCGCAAGTTTTATCAAGTGGTTTGCGGAAGAAGCACGCCGCGCCTATGGCGAGACCATCCCTCCCCCAGCGCGGATCGCCGCATTGTCATCCTCAAACAGCCGGTGGGCGTGTGCGGTGCGATTACCCCTGGAACTTCCCCATCGCCATGATTACCCGCAAGTGCGCGCCAGCGCTGGCGGCCGGATGCCCGATTGTGATCAAACCGTCGGAGCTGACGCCGCTGTCAGCACTGGCCTTAGCAGTCCTCGCGGAACGTGCTGGCTTTCCTCCAGGCGTGGTTAATATCGTCACCGGGCTACCTGAAGGGATTGGCGGTGAACTGACCGCCAACCCCACCGTGCGCAAACTCTCCTTCACCGGTTCGACCCGGGTGGGCAGCCTGCTGATGCGTCAGAGTGCCGACGATATCAAGCGCCTCAGTCTGGAGTTGGGCGGCAATGCTCCGCTCATCGTGTTTGACGATGCCGACCTGGAACTGGCGGTGGCCGGAGCTATGGCGAGCAAGTTCCGCAACGCGGGCCAGACCTGTGTTTGCGCTAACCGCATTCTGGTTCAATCCGGCATTCATGACCGCTTTGTGGCCCGCTTGGCGACGGAAATCGAGGCGTTGCGCTGTGGTGACGGCATGGAGGAAGGCACAACCATAGGGCCATTAATCAACGACCAGGCGGTGAGAAAAGTCACCCGCCATCTTGATGACGCTTTATCCCATGGCGCGGAACTGGTGTTCGGTGAGCTACCTAATGGTCAGGATCGCTTTGTGGCGCCGGTACTGCTCACCAAGGTAACCGAAGCCATGCTGGTCACCCAGGAAGAGACCTTTGGCCCCGTCGCCCCATTATGCAATTTGACAACGAAGAAGACGCCATCCGTATTGCCAACGCGACGCCCTTTGGGCTCGCCGCTTACTTCTTTACCGAGAGCGTGCGCCGGGCCTGGCGGGTCGGCGAAGCGTTGGAGTTCGGCATGGTCGGCCTCAACACCGGCTCCATTTCTATGGAAGTCGCCCCGTTTGGTGGCATGAAACAGTCGGGGCTGGGCCGTGAAGGTGCCCGCCAGGGGCTGGATGAGTACCTGGAAGAAAGCGTTTCATATGGGCGGGCTGAACTAACGCGGACTTAACGAACGCCGACATACCCCACTCGCTCGCCGATACAGAGCGAGCGAGTGGGGAAAACGCTATGCTAGTAACCACGCTGCAGATCGACACGGCCAACCATTGGTTCACCGAGTTGATAACGACGCAGGTTGTCAAGCAGAACAGGGAAAGCGCTATCGGGCTGCGTCATTGCGGCCACGTGGGGCGTCAGCAAAATCCGCTCGTCTTGCCAGAAGGGATGATCGTCGGCGGGTGGTTCTTCACTCAACACGTCCAGTACCGCCGAACTCAGATGCCCGTCGTTGAGGGCTTGCGTCAGGTCGTGGTCGACCAGGTGCTCGCCACGGCCAATGTTGATCAAGGCCGCGCCTTCGGGCATACGCGCAAAAAGATCCTTGTTGAGAATGCCGCGAGTGGCGTCGGTTAGCGGCAACACGCAGATCACAATATCGCTTTCAGCCAGGAACCCATCCAGCGCTGCCTGGCCGCTGTGGCAGTGAACATTCGCCACCTGCTTTGGCGAACGCGACCAGCCACGCACGTCAAAACCGTAACCTGCCAGATGGTGGCGATGGCGCAGCCAAGCTGGCCTAAACCGAGGATACCGATGCGTCGTTTTTCAGTCGGCACAAGCATATGCGCCTGCCATTTCCCCCTCGCGCTGCTGGCGCACATAGTCGCCATTCGGCGGTGCAGCCACAGCGTGGCGAAGGTGGCGTACTCGATCATGCCGCGCTCAATGGCGGGGTCGAGCATCCGCACCACCGGCAGCTTTGGAGGCAGGGCGTCAAAATCAAACTGATCGACTCCCGCAGAGGTGGCAAACAGCACTTCAAGGGAGGGCAGGCACGCCATGATGTTTTCCGGGGGCGTCCATGCCAACAAATAGCGGATCTCATTAGGGTCGCCGATATCGGGCCACTGGCGGAACTCAATATCCGGCGCGTGTTGGGCAAACAGTTCTTTCCACCGGGCCCCGCGCACCGGGTCAGATTTATACAGCAGTGCCATAGCGCGTCTCCTTAGCTAAAACGTCATCCTACGGTGGTTTGAGAGGCATCGGATACCGTTTTGACAGTGGTGAAACGAAGCCATGGGCCTAAATCCGCCCTCAAGGCGCAGATTACGCTGCGCTCCCCATGACAGTGGATGATGCTGCGCAGGCTGGAAAATACGAAGGATTACGCGGTTACCGACGCCATGCCAAGCGTATCTAGCTTGCTAACAACGGTAAGCTCAAGAACGTATGGGTATTGGCGCTCGCTCTCTCGTTCTATCTAAAGGCGGCGCCAACACACCACAACATGAACATCGTGACTATAACCGTGAATATGTTTAAGGAGCCCGCAGATGAAGACCGACGCCCACCCTTCCCACGCCATGCTAAGCCAGCGCGAGCAGTGCATTCCCCGCGGTGTGGTGAATGCCCACCCTATCGTGATTTCCCATGCCCGCGGCAGCGAAGTCTTGACGTCGACGGCAAGCGCTATTTGGATTTTGTGGGGGTATCGGCGTGCTCAATGTCGGCCACAATCACCCACGGGTGGTGGCGGCGGTTCAGGCCCAGGTGGAACGTATTTCCCATATGAGTTTCCAGGTGGCTGCTTACCCTGGTTATATAGAACTCGCGAACAAGCTGGCCCAGTTGGTCGGCGATGGCAACGCCTACCAAAGCGTACTCTTTACCTCCGGTGCTGAAGCGGTGGAAAATGCCATCAAAATTGCCCGCTCCCACACGGGCCGCCCCAACGTGATCGCCTTTCGCGGCGGCTTTCATGGCCGCACGCTGTTGGGCACTACGCTCACGGGTATGAGCCAGCCCTATCGGCAAAATTTTGGCCCTTTGCCCCGCTATCCACCACGTGAGCTACCCGGATGCGCTGCGTGGCGTCAGCAGTGAGGATGTGCTTGCCGAGTTGGATACGCTGTTCGCCACGGAAGTCGTCCCCGAGCAGGTCGCCGCTATCCTGATCGAGCCGGTACAGGGTGATGGTGGCTTCCTGCCTGCGCCGGTCGAGTTTATGCAGGCACTGCGCGCCTTGACTGAACGCCACGGCATTGTGCTCATCGCCGATGAAATTCAGACCGGCTTCGGGCGCACGGGCAAGATGTTTGGCTTTGAACACAGCCATATCCAGCCAGACCTGGTCACTGTCGCCAAGAGCCTGGGCGGTGGCTTGCCGATCTCGGGCGTGGTGGGGCGTACCGAGATGATGCAAGCGCCCGCGCCGGTGGCCTCGGCGGCACCTATGGCGGCAGCGCGCTAAGCTGTGCGGCGGCGCTGGCGGTGCTGGATATTTTGCCGATGAGCAACTGCTTGAACGCGGCCTCGCCATGGGCAAACGGCTGGAAACAGGATTGCGCCAGCTGCAAGCCAAGCACCCTTTGATTGCCGAAGTACGCGGGCAAGGCCCCATGCTTGCCATCGAGCTTCTCAACGGCCCGGGGGCCACACCGGAAGACGCCGCCCTGGTGCAACAGGTCATCGATCACTGCCGTGCAGCGGGCTTGCTGGTGATCAAGTGCGGCGTTCATCGCAATGTCATTCGCTTCCTGGCGCCGCTGAATACCAGCGACGAACAAGTCGACGAAGCAGTGGCGATGTTGGACAACGCGCTATCGAACACCACTCACTAATTCATCGCCAATGCCAGGGGAGCAGGACGTCATGCAATTGAACGACTATACAACGCTGTGCATGGATGCCCATGGCGTGCTGATCGATCGAGACAGAGACATTATTCGCGGCCTATCGCCCCTGTTAGCGATGCTGCCAACACCTCCCTCACAGGAGCAGGTATTGGCAGACTATGTACAGGCGTTGCATGAACTCACGGATGAGCAGATGGGCGCCGTTTCGGCTCACTGTACTGTCTATCGCGCCCTGGCCAACCGCTGGGGGCTAGCCGCGGATTGGCAAGAAGGGATCGAATTCGCCAGTTCACTTGGCTTTGGCTCACTTTATGAAGATGCCCTGGGGCTATTCACTATCTGCGCAAGTTCTATCAGCTCAGAGTCGTGACGTCCCTCAATGAGCAGGAGTTCTTTACGTTTAATCAGCGCATCGGTCTTTCAGCAGATGAGCGGCTCACCACCGGCAGCTTTGTGGGCGCCCGCGCCAAACTTCGGGAGATGGAGGCGGATAGCCATGTCCTGCTCTTAACCGCTGGCCCCGCCTCAGTTAATAGCCGAGGCGGGCACTGTCGTATCACTCGCAAGGCCAAAGCCGACCAACCCCATAAGCAGTCATGTATCTCACTAAGCGATTTTATTTATCAGCATCAGCTTGCTCTACGCGGTGAATTGCTTTAGACAAAGGTATGAGTTCAAATCAACGGGGCGTTTTCATTCGCCCCTCTAACAAATAAAGGACTGTGCATGGTGGCTAGCGTTCGACTTGATCGTATCGACATTAACATTCTCGTTCAGCTTCAAGCAGATGGCCGAATGACTAACGTTCATTTAGCCGATGCTGTCGGACTATCGCCCAGCCCCTGTCTACAGCGCGTCAAGCGATTAGAAGCCGCTGGCTATATCACTTCGTTTCAAGCCCGCCTCAATCTATCGAAAATGATGGAGAGCGTGACCGTTTTACGGAGGTCACCCTGTCGGATCACCATCGGGAAGATTTTCTGCGCTTCGAGCAGAAAATTCGCCAGGTCGATGAAGTCATGGAGTGCCACCTGATTAGCGGCGGCTATGACTATTTACTGCGTTTTATAGCGCGCAGTATTGCCCATTATCAGCGCGTGATGGAGGCACTCATTGAGGACGAAATCGGTATCGAAAAATATTTCAGCTATATCGTTATCAAAACGCCTATCAATAAAGAGCAACTTCCGCTGCGCACGTTGATGGAGGGTTAGCTACCCGGTTTGCCACTTAATAGATTCCCCCTCATCCCTCCCGAAATGCTTCGATCACCCGTTCGGCCAATACCTCGCTGGCATCACTACTGCCTGGACGCTTCACCAGCGCCACCTGGTAATCACCTAGCGGGGGCAGCGATTCGTTGTGCAGACGTTTGAGCGGCGGTCGAACCAAGCTTTTTGGAAATGCCGTCACGGCCAAATCGGCCAGCATGGCGGCCTCCTGCCCGGCACAGTGGTCGCAGGAGTAAGCAATGCGGTATGCAATCCCCGCCTGATCAAGGGCATTGAGGGTAATTCGTCGCCACGCGCACCCCTGCTGGGCCAGGGTTACCGGCAGTGGCGTGCGCTGCACGGCAACGCCATCCTCACGCCCCGCCCACACCAGCGGCTCACTGTGGACAATCTCCCCGTGCCGCCTGACCAGGCCCTCCAGCCATCACCAGGGCTAGATCAAGCTCACCTTCGTCCAGCCTGGCGAGCAGGTCTTTGCTGCGCCCCACCTCGACATCGACCTGCACCGCCGGGTGCGAGCGGGCAAATTGCGCCAATACAGTGGGCAGGATACGCCCCACCACGTCGTCGGTTATCCCCAGCCCCACGCGCCCCTCTATGGTAGGGGCTAAAAACTGGGTCACGGCTTCCGCGTTGAGTTTAAGCAGCCGACGGCCATAGCCCAGCAGCACTTCCCCCTCGGCCGTCAGGCGGACATGCCGCGCCTCGCGGACAAACAGCGTCTGGCCAAGGATCTCTTCCAGGCGTTTGATCTGCATGCTCAGGGCGGAAGGGGTGCGAAATAACTGCTGGGCGGCGCGGGTAAAGCTGCCGCTCTCAGCAATCGTCACAAAGGTACGCAGCACCTCGCTATCCAGTAGCGGCAAGGCGGCCCGGCTGGGCGCTATGGTAGAGAGTTGATTCATCACACCCACCTTTCAGAAAATCTTAACCCACAGTGTAGTTCTTTTCGTTTGATTGATCCAAGGTAAAGCACCAAGCTGATAACCAGAGGTCGCGACCCTCCACTTATTAATCACAAAACACACCTGCCGTAAGGGTGCTCAGGCGCCGTTTAGCCAACCGCAGGCGTGGAAATGGAGGTGCGCGATGAAGTGTAAAACCCTATCCAACATGCCCATAACGCTTGGGAAAAAGCCAGCCAATTGGCGCCGCCACCCAAGCCGCCACAATTGCAGTTTTACATGCCTGCCATGCCGCCAATGGGGCTGATTAGAGCGCTCGATATGCGCTGGTGGCGTTTCCGCCGCCGCTGGCTATTCCGCCGCCATGTATTGCCGCTACTGGCTTACGACGACCAGGTACTGAGGGATCTTGGCCATTGCCGCGAAGATATTCTCTGGGCTAACCAGTTGCCACTAAAGGTCGATGCCATTCAGGCGTTAAAGGCTCGGCAGAAAACATGCCATGTAGCGCAACGCTAGCATCAAAAAAAGCGTCGAACCTGGGAGAGGTTCGACGCTTGTATAGGCATACTACGCAGTGTTGAAGGCTGGCTCTTAAACCCCTACCGGCCCACCGTCACGCTTCTGAATGACCACAGTCGATGCCCGTGGACGGACTTGGCCGCTGCAGCAACGGTGGCGTCTTGTACCAGTGCGTTATCATCCGCTGGCCAGTTACCTGGGTGCTGAATATTAATGAACAGCGCGGTTTTATCCGGCGTGGCAAAGATACCCGTCACTTCACAGCCGTTCGGCCCCACCGCAAAGCGCTTAAGCTGCTGCTGGTTGCTGCTGTTGACCACCGGGCCGGTTCCCTGGATATCGTCCAGCCCATTGGGGACTACTGCAAGCAACTGGTCGTTGGTGTACTCCGTGATGCCTTCGTAGCCGTTATCGGTCTGAATCCAGAGGATACCCTGACCGTCCTCTCGCTCGTCGAACCAGAGTCCGTCGGGGCTGGCGAACTGATTCATTTCTGTCAGGCCCGAGTGATTATCGGCATCGTCAGCGGCGGCGCCAAACACAAACACTTCCCAAGTAAAGGCGTTGGGCAACCGGCTTTCGCGCCAGCGAATAATATGCCCCGCTTCGTTATTGGCGCGAGGGTTGGCGGCATTGGTGGGCGCTAAATCGTAACCAACACCTGCTTGTTCCAGGTGCTCACCGTCATTAATGTAGGTTGGGGATGTACCTTCAGCGGTACGCTGTGTGTTATTGGTGAGGGTGAGATACACCTCACCGGATGCAGGATCGACGGAAGCCCACTCAGGACGATCCATTGGCGTGGCGCCCAACAAATCCGCTGCATCGCAGGTGTTGATGATGATACCTGCCGCATCGTCGTCGGCTAGCCCCAACGCCGCCGCCAGTGTGCGACCATCGCGCGTTTGGGTGCTAGGCGTTAGCGGCAGCCATTCGCCGCTGCCGTCAGCATGGAAACGGGCCACATAGAGGGTGCCGTTATCCAAATATTTGTTGCCAATGGCAAGACGATCGTACTCTTCACCTGGGCGGTTGGCATCGGCGGGATCCCAGGCAGCGTCGGAGACGTATTTGTATACATACTCGTTGCGGGCATCGTGCCCCGAGTAGTAAACCACTGGCTGACCGGCTTCCAGCTTCCCTAACCAACACCCTTCATGGCGGAAACGGCCGAGTGCCGTACGCTTAACCGCCAATGCATCACTATAGGGATCCACTTCCACCTGGTAGCCGAACGTGCGTGCTTCGTTACGATAATCATCTTCGGCACGCTTGCCGCGCGGGGTAATATCGAAGCGAGCAAATTCGTCATTCTGTTCTGAGGCATCACCTGCCGAAGTATCCCAACCATAGCGGCTTTTATCGGTGGGAATACCAATCCGCGCATCGTCCTGGAAGCGTTCGCCGCGGTTCACAAAGATATCGGGCCAGTTCTCTTCACAGGCTATATAAGTGCCCCAGGGCGTTACCCCGTTACCACAGTTATTGTTGGTACCACGGGTTTGGGTACCCTCAGGCGAAAAGCGCGTTTTGACGTAGTCACTGCCCGCCACTGGCCCGGAAAGTTCCATCACCGTCGCACTGGTAAGCCGACGGTTATAGCGCGAACCCGGTACATGCGCCCATTGGCCACTGGCGTCTTTTCCACCTCGACAAGGGTGACACCGTGAGCATTGATCTCGGTGCGTGACTCCTCGGCCGGACGCTGGCCCTCATCTGCATTGGTGGGGCCGCCCTGGGGCGCCCAGAGTGCCGACTGGTCGATATACTCATTGTTAAGCGCCAGCACAAAACGCCGTGAGGCGTTGTCGGTATCCAGGGCAAAGCCAGCCATGCCGTCGTGGTGCATGCCCACACTCGAAGCTTGGCGCTCGGCGGTCATTGGCTGGTCGGGCTGCCAACTGTCGCCAGCGCTTAACGGCGTCCCCCAAGGCACTAAGATTTGGGCCACGTAACCTTCTGGCACCACCACAGCATCGGTAAGTGATCCTTGAACCGCCTCAAACGCCAGTGTCAGGGGTGTTTTTGGGCTCCGCTGGAGGCAAGCGCTTGAGCAGCGCCGCCAAAGCTAAGCATCGAGGCTGCCGCCATGCTCAAACCACCGCGCATTACATCGCGCCGGGATACATGGTGCGCCAATACTTCTGCGAAAGGTTGATTGCCGCTGTGGTTAAACAGGCGATGATCTTCGATCTCTTTACTCATTATGGTCTCCCCCTGATCGTTTGTAGGCCAACGATTGAACGTTAGGAGACACTAAAGAAGCTAAATGACAACACGATGACGTAGTGGCTGCATTTAGATGAAGAACGTGTGGTTAACCCGCCTATCCTCTCCAAATCCTATTGAGAGATACCGACAACTCTGCTAAATTAACGCTAATAGTTATCATTAACACAGGAGTTATCCTCTCATGCAGATCGCCGATAAGGGCACTCGCCAGGGGATACGCCCCAGAGGGATACATCAGCCTCAGCGCCCCGCGAAGTAGATAGCAGCGAATTGCTTGATAGCTCGGGCCAACTGGTGATTCACCATGAACAGCGCCGCTATGTGTTGCGCCGTACTAAAAGCGGCAAGCTAATCCTCAATGCTTAAAGCGGTAAACACTTCAGGCCCTGATTCATTTAAAGATTTATACAGCAAAGCCAGCCAGGTAGCCCATCGCACCCAGCCAGTGAACCATAAAGAGGTGCGTCATGACTCCCTCCCAACAGATCGCCATTATCGAAGCCCTTGACGCGGCGCGCGCCGCTAAGCCACGCCTTCCTGCCATTGAGATTGCCGAACGCTTAGCGATCAGTGAAGGTGAACTCCAAGCCGCTCGTTTGGGCCGCGATGTATGGACGCTGCCGCTTACGCCCAACGAGCTTGCCGCCTACCTGCCCCAGTTGGGGCGGGTGAAGGCGTTGACCCGCTCCCGGCTGGCCGTGCTGGAACAGACCGGCGATTACCCTGAACTCAGCGGCGGGCCGCAAAGTGGCTTGCTGCTCGACCCCGGCGGCCTGGATCTACGCTTGCTCTACACCCACTGGCACTGGGCCTGCTTGATCCGCGACCCTCTACCTTCCAGCAACGCAGAAGAGCCGCAGTGGCGCTGGAGCCTGCAGATATTTAACCAGCATGGCTGCGCCGTGCATAAATGCTTTGCTCTGGAAAACCCGCTGCCGCGCCCTTGGGGCGCACTGGCAGCCTTGGGAACGCGAGACACGCCGGCGTTTACCCAGAGCATGCCTCGTCTCAAGCGCCCACTCCCGAAATACCTTCCCTTGCCAGCGAGTGGGGCGCGATGCGCGATATGCACCAGTTCTTTGCCCTTCTCCAGCGCCACCGCCTGGAGCGCATTGAGGCCAACCAACTAATGGAAGGCCGCTATACCCAGGCGTTACCTACGCACGCACTGGAGATGGTGCTTCAGCAAGCCAGCCAGCGCGGGCTGCCGCTGATGCTGTTTGTCGCCAGTCCCGGCTGCGTGCAGATTCATACCGGCACACTGCCCGCTCCACAGCGCGCCCGTGGTTGGCTGAACCTGTTTGGCGAGCAGTTCACTCTGCACCTTGATGACACTGCGATTGACCAGGTCTGGCAAGTCAGCAAGCCCAACCGCGACGGCGGCGTGACCAGCATTGAGGCCTTCGATGCCCAAGGCTCGCTGGTGCTACAGCTTTATGCAGAGCGCCAGGAAGGCCGCGCTGAGCGCCGAGAGTGGCGGCAGTTGCTAGATGAACTCGGCAAGCAAGAGGCGGTGGCATGAAAGCAACCCGCCTGATACGACGCTCGCTGGCGGCACTGCTGATTGGATGGCTGACCACCGGGGCCGCATTGGCCATCGATCGCTTGGGGGCGATATCGCCGAAATCCTGGCGGCTTAATGGAGATCTAAAGTCACCTTCATGCTAGGTCACCACTGCTGACGGCGCGCCTCAATGTGTTCATACTTAATCCATGCAGCACGTTGTCATTTGCACAGGTCGCCAATTTAGGAGCAGGAATGAGACTGATCCGCCTCATGTGGGTGGTGCTGGCAGGGGTAAGTTTTAGCATCGGTGTACTGGGCATTTTTCTGCCTCTGCTGCCCACCACTGTGTTTATGCTGATGGCGGTTTACTGCGCCTCCAAAGGCTCGCCACGCTTTGAGGCCTGGATCCGCTCCCGCCACTATGTCGGGCCACTGCTGGTTACCTGGGAGCAGGAGCGTGCCATCCCCGTCGCGCCAAGCTGGCGGCCGTTAGCATGATCGCATTGAGTGCGCTGATCACCGGCTGGTCACTCGGCCCCGGCTGGCAACGCTGGGGAGTGATCGCCCTACTGGTGCTGATTGCCCTGTGGCTGGCTACCCGGCCAGAGCCTTCTTCTTCCTCTGCAGAGTAGCGTTCTGGCATGCTCACACTGCATATTCAAGCCGCTTTATTCGGGTTCAGACCGTAGCTTGGCCAGCGCCGCCTGCGCTATATCAACCCGCACACTCCCTTGCTTCACTAATTCGTCGGCGACCAACGCCACTTCCGCCCCTTCCGCCCCTTCCGCCCCTTCCGCTCCTGCCATTAGGGCGATATTTTTAGCATGCAGCGCCATATGCCCTTTTGAATACCGGTGGTGGCCAACGCTTTTAATGCGGCAAAGTTCTGCGCTAGCCCAACCGCAACAATGATACGGGCTAAACGATCAGCGCTACTCACGCCTAAAATTTCAAGGCACCGCCGTGGGTTGGGTGCGCTCGCGTAGCGCCGCCGATTAATCCCACTGGCATGGGCATCTCAAGGGTGCCGGTTAGGTTACCATCATGATCCGCTTCCCAATGGGTAAGTGACCGATAGCGCCCGGTACGTGCGGTATAGGCATGAGCACCCGCCAAGGGTTATTATTAGGTGAATTCATGATGAGTTTGTTTTCTGTGAGAGCAACTCCTGCACTTTTTGAGCGATTTCTGCAGGGTTATCTTTCCATTCAACGTAAAGTTTGTCATTCATCAAAAATTATTATTAAGAATTTTTCCTTATCTCCACATATAAGTGGAAGCAATCTTTTGTTCCACCTGAAATATCACCATTAAGAACAGAGTTAATCTCTTGCTGAGGCCAAGATTTACCAACAGAATTATCCGTCATTACAGCAATAACGTATTTTTATTTCAAGAGTGCTTTATTGATTGTCCCTACCAGAGAGTCCCCCAACCAATTTCTTTCTTATCATAAAAAGCATGCACACCTATCTTACTCAACTCTTGATATAAAGGCTCAACAATTTCTGCTTTATCCTCAGAGGCGTGACACAAAAAAACATCATACATTTTATACTCCGCTTTTATATACTTAACAAACTTAGGCGACAAAGGATCATGCTCCGCCATTTTCAAAATAAGCTTTATATAGGTAGGGTCATCACCCCTTTCACCATATTCAGAAATGAAAGTCGCCCATATATATTACGTCTCAGCTTACTTCCATCATCAGTTAACTC
Organism: Vreelandella olivaria; assembly: GCA_004295565.1. GTDB lineage: Bacteria > Pseudomonadota > Gammaproteobacteria > Pseudomonadales > Halomonadaceae > Vreelandella > Vreelandella olivaria. Next base: position 4,330,170 of record AP019416.1, read on the forward strand.
TGCCTCTTCTGGTGTCAAACCTAATATATCAACATAATATTTTCTTTCTGCCTCTCTTGGGTCATCAATCCAGTGATGAATAGCAGTACGCAGCTTATTCTTATACTCAGCAGGAACGTTCACTTTTTATTGACAATTAAACCCGTGACCTCTTGGCGGCTATATTTGGATTGAAGGCGGCTTTTTCTGGTTTATCTCAAAATCTGCTCTGGAGAAAATATTTATAAGATCTTCACCGACAACAGTCCTTCCTTCGCTAATATAGGCAAGTTCTCGAGGGAAAATTCGTTTTGCCGAAATGGTAATATCGTCAGCGTAACGAGAGTAAAGTAGCCGATGATTTCGAATACGTCTTATAATTTGATTATCGAGGGTACTAGCAACTATTTTTGAAACAATTGGTGACGTCGCGGCCCCTTGAGGAAGATAGTTTTTAAAACAGCAAATCTGAGCGATCACTGTCGCTACATCAGGATGAATCTCAAAGGGTTTTGCTATAAAAACCGCACGAACTCTACCGAAATTAATTGAGCCAAAAAATTTTTTTATATCGACATTTAAGACCCAATTAGATTTCTTGTGCAATGTAGCATTTTCGAAAACACCTCGTTCTTTAACAAATCCCTGAACACAAGTTTTGAATTCGACATTTTCTTCAAGAAGCTCCGCTAACTTCTTCTGAATTACTCGTAAGCCTTTTGTGGTGAATCAATTCTCCTGAACCCACCTCGCTTTTTCCGCATTTCAAATGATTTATATTTCAGCTCATCTGGACGCTTGTAGCAGATAAAAAGCAAGTGCCCTTTGTTAACACCTAAAAGGTTGCATAACTCGTCAAGGGAATTAAGTTTGGCAATTGATCGACTAGAGGGATTCAGCAGTTTCAAGGCAGACTCCAGCCTGTATATTACCAGGATAAAAAAGCCCCCTGCTATTTACCTTACGCCTCGCGAGACCTCGTAACATTGCGTATTACAGTCTCAACGTAATCCATAGTAGCATATGTCCTTACATTAACGATGATTGCAGTGGTCGCACTGCATAGTTAAAGCTTGAGGGGTGCATGTGTCTTTTACCCGATAACCAAGCGCATAGCAATAGGCTATTAGAATACAATTCATAAAGTCAAAATATAAATCGAAATGCAGCTCCGTCGCAGGGCTCAACAACTAGTTCTTGGGCGATCGTAAAAGAATAAGGGAAACAATCCTGTATACAGAGCTAGAGACTCGTAGCAAGCGCCTTGAAATGGAGAGAGTGTTCTGGTTGAAATACCGGGCTACTACCCACTGTTTGAAAAGTGTCGTATCGCCAAAGCGAAACTGGTGGGAGTTCCCACGATCAATGGCCCCGACCTAGAATAGTTTGAGACCTGAATTTAACTACCTGAATTCAACTAATAAGTGCAGCACCTGAGGTATCCAAGGCTCCTGAGTACTCGCCCAGGAACGCCTGTTCCGGTGTTCGATAACCAAACCGTTTTCTAGGGCGGTCATTCAGCTTTTGAAGCCCATTCCTAGTTCGACATCAGCCACTTATCGGGAGAAAGTCGTCAACACTTCGACCTTCAATGAGATGATCGTGCATGAGCTGCTAGCCAGAGGCCGCTATCGCCGCCACCTAGCACAGTTGCGCGAGAGTGGCTAAGGCAAGCGCTACGGCGATAAGAGTGTTGGGGCAAATAGGCATTAATGATGTCATTGGATCCGGCGGCGGCTACTATTTATGGGCCAAATTGCCACCCCATATCAACACCACTGAGTTGGCTAAACGCGCCTCTGCAAAAGGCATTTTCATTGCGCCAGGCGCTATTTTTCACTGCGTCCCGACAGTACCGATGCCAACTCAATGCGTATAAATATTGCCCATGCCAACGATCACCGGTTTCTGGAGTTCATCAGCAAAAACTTAAGTAAACTATGAAACCTACCCCATAACCACCAAGTGAGTGTCAAGGTTCTCGATACACAGCGTCTATCCCGTCGAAGCAACCAGAGGCCATTGCAGATAGTCTGGCAGGTGGAGCATAGCGCACTCTGCCCGGTAGGCCGGGTGTGCCGGCTCAGGAGTACGCTATCTAACACCTTCGTTTAATAGCGCATTCAGCGGCATGCCATCAAGGGGATTGGTGTCCAGCCCTAACAGGCGCGCGAATGTGGCCCCGCCATTGTCCATTCGCTGGATTCCGCGCTGCGTATCGAATGGTAATCTGGAACCTGGCCGTATTCCCTCACCATGAAGGATCACTAGGCCATGGTTAGAAGCGAACGCAGTACTTGCAGACGGTACCTGGGGGCCATGGTTGGCACCGGCGCTTTCAACGGCGGCCACGGTATCACCGCGTCGGTTAACACCCACACAAACCCCGAAGCGTAGGCGAATAGCACATCACCAGCAGCATCTCCCCAGTAACCCAGCACACTGGCGTCCTGTTTCTTGAGGGCGAAAGCGACCACGTTGCGCTCACCTTGCGGAGTATCGATATACCAGGTGCTCAAGGTCTTCAGTATCTTCGTCTGCACTTCGCTTACATCTGCCTCGGGCACGATACCTTCGTCCAGCGTGTCACGATTGACGAAAATTTCAGGCCACCGCGCTCGTCCTTGAGAAAGGCTCGGCTACGCTGGCGTATGGGTTGGCCGCTCTCGTCGAGCGTACAGAGTCCGAATTCGGCCAGACGTCGGTGGATATCACATAGGTAGTGATTCGGTACGTCACCATGATCCGAGGCGAGAACGATCACGGTATCGTCGCGCCGCCCAGCCAGCAGCCGTCCAACTGCATCGTCTAGCACTTGATACCCCCGGCGGATAGTGTCCAGGTAACGAGCCTGGTCATCGGAGGTGAAGAACGGAGATTCTGGGTCGCAATAGGCTAGGCAAGTGTGATGGGTTTCGTCATTGAGACGGAACACCGTGGCGAACAGGCGGAATTCCTCCTCGTTCAGCAAGGTCAGGGCACTATCGACGAGCCACTCCAGTTGATAACGGCCCTCTTCGAAACTGGTCTCAAAATAGGGCGTGTCCGGATCTGCCGAAACGGCCCACTTGGAAATGAATGGCCCGTGGCGATGAGTTAGCTTTTCGGCCAGCGCAGGTTGGTTGCCCAGCCGCTCGGGCATGGTGATCTGTGATTGCAGCAGATCCAAGTGCCCTCGCTCGGCATCGTAGGCCAACAACTTGAAGCGCACACTTCCTCTCTCATCGCCCGCCTCAATGGGCAGCCATTCGCTCCACTCTTGGAGACATAGGGTTGTCGTGCTCTTCTGAACTGTCAGTTGCAGCCGGGCATCGGCTACTGGTGCTAATGTCACCTCCACTGCACTGCCAGCATTGAGTCGAATAGCGACATGATATTGCCTTTCTGAGCGCTCGATCGCGTGACGATTGTGCTTCTGGTGGTGAGCCAAGCTACCGCTAGGTGGCCAGCCCAGCGCCTCGTTCTGCGGGAGATCAGGCCACTGTGAAAGATCCGTGCTGTGTAGTCCAGCGGCAGCCATCTCCATCGGTGCCGGGCCTTTTCCGCTCCAAAATGGCGCCAGGCAGAGATCGTTCTTGCCGCTGGGCTTAAGGGACTCGGGAAAGTGAACCAGTGCACACTTTTGCCCCGCCTCGGTCATCAACTCTAACAAGTGTCGCGTCCCGCTGGGTGAGAGGCGCTGCCCTACCCAACTGTTCCCAGGTGCCTGCCCGGTTAGAAAGTTAACAAAGTTGGTATCTCCCCAGGTCGAGATATAGGGCATAAGTCGTGTTGTGCCGCCCTCACGGCGCAACCGATCGATATTGGGAAGCACCCCTTCGAGGCAAAACCTATCGACCAACTCGAGGATCAGACCGTCGACGCCCAGTAACAATACTTTTTTCGCGTTGTGCATAAAATGCTCCCTTGGCTAGAACGTACGCGTTTCAGAGTCGATAGCGGTCAATGACGTTTCGGTCGATCTCAATACCCAGTCCAGGTTTGTCGGGTACCTCCACACAACCACGGACGTTGAGTGCGAACTCCCCACCGATCAGCTCCTGGCGGAATGGGTGCGCCGACTGATCGTATTCGAGCATCGGTTCGTCCGGATTCAGCGACAACGGTTGTGGTGGCAGTGTGGCAATGAACTGCACGGCAGCGGCGAGACCGATGCCGGTGCCCCACACGTGGGGGATCAGCGGTACGTGCCAGGCCTGGGCAAGTGCGGCGATCTTGCGGCACTCAGTGAATCCGCCGGCGGCTCCCAGATCGGGCTGGATAATATCCAGCGCTCCCTCGCTGATCAGCTCGCGATAGCCAATCTTGGTGTATTCATTTTCACCAGCAGCCACGTATGTGCGCGATACGCCCTTGAGTTCGCGATACCCATGACGATTCTCCGGGCTAAGCGGTTCCTCGAAAAAATGCACACGTGTATCTTCGAGCTCCATGAGGATCCGGCGCGCCGCTGGCACGCTATAGGCACAGTTGGCATCCATCATGAGCTGTACGTCGTCACCGACCGCTGCTCTTACCGCGCGCATGTCACGAATGTCCGAATCGACACCGAAACCGGTTTTGATCTTCATCGCCCGGTAACCATTGGCCTGATGGCGCAGCGCCTCTTCCACGATGCCCTCGGGGTAGCGCCCGTCCTGCGACGGTAGAAGCCGGTCGCATAGGGACGGATCTCTCGCCGAAACGCACCGCCCATGAGTCGATGAATCGGTTGCCCTAACGCCTTACCGAAAAGATCCCATAGCGCAATATCTATCGCCGCTATACCAAACAGGGCCACCCCTTTCTGACCGTAAGGGCGGGTGTGGTTGTACATCTCCTCCCATAGCACTTCGTGATCGAGCGCTGAGCGGCCGATAAGCAACGGTTTGAGAGCATACTCGACAACCGCCTGGGCCACCTGTGGCGGCTGAAGCCCATGATTGATCGATTCCCCCAGCCGATCAGGCCATCTTCTGTGTGTATCTCGACCAACATAGCGGTGCGCTGATGCACCCACCCTTGAGAGAAGGCAAAGGGCTGTTCGAGCGGAGCGGAAAGCACATGTGTCTTGATGTCGGTAATGATCATGATGTCGCGTGTCCGGTAACAAATTCGAAAGGGGGGCCTTACTTGGCTGAGTCGCCCTCGGCATGCTGGGAGCTGGCCGATGACTGGCGCTGCTGGGCGATGCTCGACCACCCAGTCCAGACGATGAACAGCGCGAGCAACGAAAACAGCACCATGGAAATCCCGCTATGGGTGAAAAATTCAAGGAAGTCGCCGCGTTTTATCAGCAGGCCACGACGCAGTGAACTTTCCAGCTCTGGCCCCAGCACCATACCAATTACAAGTGGCGCCATCGGGTAATCAGCACGGCGCAGGGCGTAGGCCAGGATGCCGGTCAAGACGGCTACCACCAGGTCGAGCGGATTGCCGCGCACCGTCGCGGCACCGATAAAACTGAAGATCACGATGGCGGCCATTATGTAGCCCTGATGCAGCCGGAACAGGTAACGAAACAGGCCGATAGAGGGTTTGCTCAAGATCAGCATCGCGACATTGACGATGATCAGCACGACGAACAGGGAGTAGACCGTCTGTGCTTGATCGACCATCAATCGCACACCCGGCGTGATGCCATGAATCACCATCGCGCCCATCATCATCGCCGTTACGACATCGCCAGGAATGCCTAGCGCGAGCGTGGGAATGAACGAGCTGCCGGTCACTGCATTATTGGATGACTCGGAAGCAATGACGCCATCCGGCTCGCCCTTCCCCAGGCGGTCACGGCGTGGAGACAGCTTTGCGCCGTGGCATAGCTAATAAACGCGGCAGCGGCCGCCCCGGTGCCCGGCAATGCGCCGATGAAGCTGCCGATCAATGAACCCCGCACCAGCTCGGTCAAGCGCTTGAACCACTCGCCGAGCTTGGGAAACCGTAAAGTAGCTTCAGGGATTTTCGCACTGGGATCGTCTCTCGAGGCAAAGCGAACGAAGATTTCCGAAAGAGCAAACGCGCCAACCACTACCGGAATCAGCGTTAGGCCTGAAGACAGGGCATAGCTGCCAAAGGTGAAGCGGTCGGCACCAGTGATGGGATCCGCCCCACCATGGAGAGAAAAAAGCCGATCATGCCGCAAACCAACCCCTTCATAACGCTACCCTTGGAAACGCCAACGATGCACATCATTGCCAGGCAAATGAGAGCAAAGACTTCGATCGAGCCGAAGTTGACCGCGAACTTGGCGAGTTGCGGCGCGCAGAAGATCAGTATCACGCAGGAGAACACGCCGCCGAAGAAGGACGCGAACGTCGCCCAGCCTAGCGCTTCGTCGACACGCCCTTGCTGTGTCATGGGGTAGCCGTCGAAGGTGGTCGCTGCCGACTGGGGCGTGCCTGGCGTATTGATAAGAATGGCGGTGATTGAGCCACCGTAGACCGAGCCGCAGTAGACACCGATCAACAGCGCCATACTGGTAATAGTGTCCATGCCAAAGGTAAAGGAAGGAAAATGGTCAGCCCCACCACCGACCCGAGGCCAGGCAGCCCACCGATGATTATCCCCGCCCAGGTACCGATGACGATGGCGAGTAAAGCCTGCCAAGTGAAGGCATCACTCACCGCGGCAAGAATGGTATCCATATCACAGCGCCCCGCTGGTCAATAGTGTCGGCAATCGAATCAGCAGCACGTGGTGAAACAAAAACCACAAGCCACCAGCGATAACGAGCGTACCCACTACTAACGGTAGTGGGCGATGCAGGCGAAACATCCATAGGGTCAAGGCAACGAGCGGTAGCGAGGAGATCAGAAATCCCAGGCTTGCCACAGCGATGGCGGCGATTAACATAGCTACCATCAGCACGGGGAGTACCGATAGCGACCAGTTTCCCAGCCCCGATGCACGCCAAAACTCAACAATCGTGATCACCAGTGCGACCCCGCACCACAAGGTCAGGACAATGCGCGGAACCAGCATGGCATCGGATGGGCCGCCCCAGGTATGGAGCGCCAGCACGACACCGATCAGGAACAGTCCCAGGGCCAGCAACACCCTGGGGTGGGCCAATCTCGCAACCATATTGCTTACCTCGCTAGATCGTTATGCCTTGATCGGTTCAATCGAGCAGGCCTGCATCGCGCAACACCTGCTTGTTGGCCTCAAAGCGCTCATTCACGAAAGACTCGAACTCGTCTGGCCCGAGATAGGCAATATTGACGTTAGCCCGTTCAGCAAAGCTATTGAACTCGTCAGATTCCGCGGTGGCCTTGCACGCCTGAGTAAACTGATCGGCACGCTCCTGGGTTATACCCCTGGGTGCCACGACACCTTGCCATACAGAAAAGTCCATATCCGGCACACCCTCGAGTTCGCCGATAGTCGGTACTTCATCGTAGCCTTCCACGCGCTGCTCCGAGAAGACGGCTAAGGGGCGGAGGTCATAGTTTCCGAGAATGGTCTCGGTATCAGCCATAACCTGGATCTCGTTGCCCGCCAACGCATTCATCGCCGGGCCGGATCCGCTATAGGGCACATGCTCGGCCTGCAGCTCGCTGTTGAGCACCAGCGCTGCCAGCGCCAAATGCGGCAAAGTGCCTGGGCCTGAAGAGCCATAGAGCAGTGGCTGCTCCTGAGAGGCAGCAACAAGCTGGTCAAAGTTTTCGACATCAGACGACTTAGACACCATGAGAAACATTGGGTTGGACGTGGTTCGGCAAATATAAGTGAAGCTTTCCGGCCCGTAGGGAAGATCTTTCAAGGAGGGTTGAATGCTGAGCGCGCCGGCCGGCTCGTAGCCGATAATGTTGGGATTGCCTTCACTCTTGGCGACCTCGCTAGTACCTACCGTGGCGCTGGCGCCAGCAAGGTTGCGTATCACCGAGGTGACACCAAGTTGCTTAGAGAAAATCGGTTCGAAACTGCGCGCGACAATATCCGTGGCGCCGCCCGCTGCGAATGGGACAACGATTTCCAAGGTTTCTTGGGCTTGAACGGCATGGGAGGCCCCGACGAGGGCCATCAGAGCTAAGGAGTGGCGTATAGGCTTCATTATTATAACCTCCTTTTCGTATCGCTACGAAATTATGTATTACTGGTATTGTTAGCTTGAATTTTGATCCTTCCTGATCCATTTCTATACTTTTCTACTCTCATATCGTAGCGCTACGATATGAGAGGTCAATGAGAATGGGGTTGTCCTTTGGTCGTATGGCTCGCCAAGTGGGTATCACTCAAGGTCGGCGCTGATACTAATATCGGTACGCGTTTATCCGCCTTATCGATAGTAAATTCACTATTGAGAGATAACTGTTCATCCTAATCAAAAGAATGCAAAAATCTCTTTCACAAAGAAAATGGGTAGAGAAGAAAAGTGAAAAAACGCAAACGAAGTTCACAACGAGCCACCATGAGTGAAGTCGCACAGCTCGCGGATGTTTCTCCAAGTACTGTATCGCTGTACCTGCGTCGACCAAATGAGGTCTCTTCGCGCAGGGCTGAACGCATTCAGACAGCTATCGACAGGCTAGGCTATCTACCTAACACGATGGCTGGTGGTCTGGCCTCCTCGCGCTCCAATATCATTGGTGTGATAGTGCCCACGATTACTTTCTCGTTCTTTTCGGAAACCCTTGAAACACTAGAAAGAAATCTTCGCGCTGCTGGCTACCAACTATTAATAGGCAACACCGAGTTCGATGCTTCGCGTGAGGAGGAGCTGATCCGATCAATCCTAAGCTGGAATCCCTCCGGATTGGTATTAACTGGGTTCTCGCATAGCCGAAAGTCGGTCTCACTACTAAGCAATAGCGATATTCCCATCGTTGAGATGTGGGACTACGGCCAAGAAGGGCTGGACATGGTGGTGGGCTTTTCTCACCGCACCTGCGGGCGACTGATGGCGGAGCACCTCATGCGTAACGGCTATCGGCACATGGCTTTTTGAGCACAAACTTCCAGCGTGACATCCGCGCTCGAGAACGTTACCTCGGTTTTCGCGACACCATCATCGACTCGGGCGGCTCGGTGGTGCTTCGCGAGCTGGCAGGACGGAGCAATACCGCGGAGGCCGGCGACCTGCTGTACACTTTGATCGACGACCACCCTGAGACCCATGCAGTATTTTGTTCCAACGACATGGTCGCCCTAGGCGCAATGCTTGAATGCCAGCGACAAGGCTGGTCGATACCCGAGCGCTTGGCAATCGTAGGATTCGGCAATCAGGACTTCACTGACAGCACTGTCCCGCCAATGACGACGGTGGAACCTCCCCGACAAGCCATTGGCGAGCATATCGCCCGGTTATTGCTCGAACGACTTAGGGGCAACGACACAGCAAATACAGAAACGAGAATAGACTTAGGTGTCAAACTAATCGATCGAGAGAGTGCTTGAGATTTTGTGCTTTGACAAGCTTGTCTATAACTGACGCTGTGGACTTAGAGATCTTCTTACCAATGCCTAAGCCAACGGTTCCCCATTGGCATACTTTACCCACGTCTTGCCCAGGTGATTGCGTAGTTCATGACCTACACGTTTTCCATCCCGCGCTTCCAGAGCAGCCAGGATGGCTTCGTGTTCTTCCATTGCCGTTGCCCACTTTTCATTTTTTTTGATTTGAAAGGTAACGAACGCGATAAAGCTGACGGCTCAGATTAGCGTGCATATCAATCAATGTGGTGTTACCAGAGAGCGCCACAATCCGGTTGTGGATATCTTGATTTAAGCGAAAGTAATTTTGCCGGTCTCGCCTTAAGAAAGACGCCTTCATCTCATAGTGAAGCGCCTGCAACTCCGCAATATCCTCATCGCTGGCGTTGGCGCACGTTAGCTCTGCGGCGGCCTGCTCAAGCACACTCAAGACATACGCTTTCTCTTTCATATCGGCGGGACTTACATCCGCCACCACGGCACCGGTTTGGCGATATCACCACCAGCCCTTCCGCAGCTAGAATTTTCAGCGCCTCCCGTAACGGAGTACGGGATACTTGAAGTTCAATCGCCAATGTTCGCTCGGGCAAACGTTGACCAGGCTGAAAATGATCCATCACGATATGTTCACGCAGATAATTCGCGACTTTCTCCACAAGTCCAGGCTGATTTGGCTGAACGACTTCTTCCATTGGCATATTCACATAGTAAGCGAATGCCAAGAATGGCATACCAAAAAATCCTTTCAAACAAATAGCATTAAAAATCTTGTTTTTAAAATCCATATTTATCAACACTATAAATAGAAAATAGATCTACTCAATACCAAAGTATTAACGTCAACCAATTGACCCTCAAAATGGTATACCACTACATTCCATACATACGATTGCTGAAAAGCTCACCTCTTTAGCGCCATGACGATAGAAAATGTCATGGCAGCAGTTTGACCAGTAAAGGGAATACCCACACCGTATGAACTACTTACAATATTTTGAAAAAGGCAAGGTGGTTGAGGCCTGTATCGCGGGTTCTGGTGACTTTGGCCGCGGCGTTTTGCGACAAGCGCGGCAGATGGAAAAACTATCAGCACGCATTGCAATCGATATTAATCCTGAAAAAGCAGCCGAAGCGTTGCGGCATGCAGGCATTTCTGATGCTCAGATAATGGTATGCCATTCTAAAAGTGACGCTGAAAAAGCGTGGCAAGAAGGGATGTTTATCGCCACGGGTGCCTTTGAAACAATTCAAGCGCTGCCTTTCGATATTTTAGTGGAATCTACTGGCATACCTGATGTAGGCGCGCGCCATGCAGAAGCCGCTTTACTCGCAGGTAAGCACGTTGGCATTGCCACTAAAGAGACGGAATCTGTGGTTGGCCCCTATTTGACTAGCCTGGCCTATCAACAGGGTCGTCTATTCACTCCGTTAGATGGTGACCAGCCTAGCCTGCTTATTGGCCTACTCACCTGGGCCCGTACACTTGGCTTTGAGATTATTGCTGCAGGTAAAAGTAGCGAATATGACTTTATTTGGGATGAGGCAAGCGACACCGTTACTTGCAACGGTACCGCCTTTCCTGCCCCTGGCTTGAAAGAACTTTGGGAATTACCGCCAGGCCAAGAGCGCGATATGGTGGAAGCACGCAGCAAGCTCCTCGCTGCGATCCCGCAAATTTCGGTGCCTGATCTGTGCGAAATGGTCAACGTAGCCAATGCCACGGGGCTACGTCCTGATCGCCCTGAATTTCATGCCATGGTACTGCGCACAGCGGAAGTACCGACCCTTTGGACATTCAGAGCCAAGGTGGGGCACTGCAGGGCCTTGAGCGCTTGGAAGTGTTTAATTGCCTACGCCGACCAGATGAACTGAGCTTTGCAGGAGGTGTTTTTGTGGTGGTGCGCTGTGAAGATCTGCATGTTTGGACTCTACTGCGGGATAAAGGCCATGTACTTAGCCGCAGCGGCAGTAGTGCGATGATTTACCTGCCCCGACACTTGCTTGGTTTAGAAGCACCGATTTCACTTCTCGATGTGGTCATCAATGGTCAAACCTCCGGCGGTGGTCACGCCACGACACCCAGGTTTGACCTAACAGCGCGGGCAACCCAGCACATGAAAGCGGGCCAGCACCTCGAAATGCGCGGCCACCACAGGCACATCGAAGGGCTACGTCCAGAGCTGCATCCCGCCGCGGCGCTAGCACCAGAAGCAAAAGTGCCTTTTTATCTACTGCCAGGCGCTCAAGTGATCCGAGACATTGCCCCAATCAGCCCATTACCTTAGCGGATGTGGCACTGCCTGAATCAACCTTAAAACAGCTTCGTGAAAAGCAGGATCAGTTGTTTCAGCAAAATACCTTAGTTCCTAAAGCCGCTATCGACAGCGCGCTAAATTAAACTTCCCTAACGGGAATTAAAAGCAATAACAATCAGATAGGAGAAACACTATGCTCACTAAATCCACTTTCAAAATGGCAACGCTCGGCGTCGCGCTGGTTAGCGTCGCCACAGCTGTCAACGCTGATGATGCAGCGGATTATCCGACAAAGACTATCCAGTTTTTGGTAGCGGCAGGCGCTGGTGGCGGCACGGATAACTTCGCTCGTGTGGTTCGCCCGATGTTTGAAGAAGCCCTGGGCGGCGCAAATATTACAGTTATTAACCTGCCCTCCGCCTCTGGTGCATTAGCGCACCAGCGCACCGCTACTGGCGCAGCTGACGGCCATACCCTTGATTTCGCTTCCACCACCTTAGTGACGTCTTTAGCAGCGGGACAAAACCCAATCGGCTTAGATCAACTCACGCCAGTGGCACGGATGCAGTCAGATGTAATGGCATTATTCGTCAATCCAGAGCGTTACCCGGATTTTGAATCGTTCTTGGAGTACGCCAAGGAAAACCCAGGCGAGGTCACTGTGGGCGGCACCCACACCGCTAGCCCTGACCACGTTTCATTTCTGTCGTTGCGTGATGCATCAGGCCTGGATATGAATTTCATTCCTTACGACAGCACAGGCAATGCTACCGCTAATGTTCTGGGCAACAATATCGACGCGACCACCACGTCACTTAGCCCTTTGCTGAGCTATATGGAAGCGGGCCAAATGATGCCAATCCTAGTATTCAGCGATGAGCGTTTGGCCGATTATCCTGATGTTCCAACTACAGCTGAATACGAGTGGGATCTAACCGATGGCAATGACCGTGCCATTTTTGTCCATGCCGATACACCTGAACCGCTTCTGAAACGCTTAGAAGATACTTTCAAAAGGTTTACGACTCTGAGGAGTACCAGGCATACGCCGAGCGAGTAAACCTTACTTATCGTGAAGGCTGGATGGGCAGCGACGAATATCGTCAGCGCCTAGAAAATAACTATGAACTCTATTCGCGCCTACTTAATAACGATCAATAAAAATCGAATTAAGTGCTAAGTGAAGGCAGGCAATAAATTTGCCTGCTTTTTAACTCACTGGCAGGGACTATTTTTATCAAATAGGCTCTGCCACATTCTCTCGGGGTTTATCATGCACGCCAGGATTTCTCTCTTCGCATTCGCGGTGGTGTTGCTAGCACTGGTCAGTTTAGTGCCCACACTGCAGTTTCCCAGTTCCGCTGAGGTTTCTACCTTTATCGGCCCTCGCGTATGGCCTCTGACGCTAGTAATTGCGCTTCTTGGGTTGGGTAGCGCACTGCTACTGATCACTTGGCGTGATGCGCGGCGAGGCACCACTTATGACGATGAACCGGAAGAAGCTTCTCGTCCTCAGAACGATCCCGTCACGGCTCAACGCTTTGCCCTAGTGTCCACGCGACACTGGTGGTTGATTGCCGCCACCGTTATCTATACCTGGTTAATCAGCATGGTGGGCTTTTTAATCGCCAGTATCGCTTTCACATTGGTAGGTACGCTGCTGCTTGGGGCTCGCTCCTGGCGCACGATTCTAATTACAGTGTTGGTTGCCACGCTGCTGATGCAGGGTGTCTTCGTCATGCTGCTAGGCATCCCGCTATGACACTTGTTGCCAAGAAGCTCCCCGATAACCGCTACTGCTACCTGTTTTGGAGTTGATGATGCTAGAAAATTTTCTAGGCGGGCTGGCCGTGGTGATGCAACCACTCAACCTGCTACTACTTACTTCAGCCGTATTTATCGGATTTATTGGCGGTGCGTTGCCCGGTATCAGCGGTGTTATTCTGGTGGTTATCCTGCTGCCCGTCACCTACGGCATGGACTCCACCACGGCCTTTATGCTGCTAACTGCCATTTATGGTGCGACCGTTTTTCTGGTTTAATCACCGCTATTCTCTACCGTGCCCCCGGAACGCCAGAAGCGGTAATGACCGCCTTCGATGGCTACCCGATGACCCAGCAGGGCCAGGCAGGTAAAGCACTGGGCATTGGCGTACTAAGCTCCGCGATTGGCGGCTTAGTGGGTACCATTGCGCTGATTATCTTTACCCCCATGTTGGCCACAATGGCGCTAAGGTTCTCCTCCCCGAGTATTTTGCCCTTGCCGTGCTTGGCTTAACCGTTGTTGCCTCTTTAGGAGGCCGCCTGATCTACGGACTGATTGGCGCCACTCTTGGCTTGTTTATCGCCACCGTTGGTATTGACCCACTGACAGGCACCAGCCGCTATACCTTCGATAACCTGAACCTTATGGAAGGTGTGGGACTGATACCGATGATCGTTGGGCTGTTCGCCGTTTCTGAAGTGATGAAACGCGCCCTAGATCAAGACAGTCATCAGCCGATTACGAAAGTAAAAGTTAAAATCTTTGATCTACCTATCTTGCGCCAAATCGGCACCACGCTTACCCGCTCTTCTATTATTGGCGTAATCATTGGCATCTTACCGGGCATTGGAGCAAGCACCGCCGCAATGGTGAGCTATAGCGAAACAGTGCGTTGGTCTAAGCATCCTGAGAAATTTGGCAAAGGGGCCCCGGAAGGTATCGCAGCGCCAGAGTCGGCGAACAATGCCGCTGCCATGGGCGCCTTAGTACCGTTGTTTGCCCTGGGCATTCCAGGTAGTGGCACCACAGCGGTCATTCTTGGGGCATTTATCATGCACGGCCTGCAGCCTGGCCCAATGTTTATGATGACCCACAGCAGCCTAATATATGCCGTGTTCGCGGGTCTGTTTATCGTCAACTTTATGATTTTGTTGTTCTCGAAGCCATTTATCACCCTGTTCACCAAGCTATTGAATGTGCCCTACTCGGCACTCGGCCCGATCATTATTATGTGTTGCATCGTGGGTACCTACTCGGTGCGCAACTCCATGTTTGATGTGTGGTTGATGCTTGGCTTTGGCGTCATGGGCTACCTGCTGGAAAAACTAAAATTCCCGCTGGTTTCGATCATCCTAGGCCTAGTACTAGGCCCCATTGCAGAGAGCGAGCTGCGCCGTGCGTTGTCGATGTCTCAGGGAGATATATCGATCTTCTTTACCCGCCCCATCAGCGCCACCTTACTGGCCATTGCAGCACTACTGTTGGCAGTGACGATTATCTCGCCACTGATTAAACGCGCTCGCATGAAAGCCGCCACTCCCTGAACCCTGACAACGGATGCAACGTATGACAATTGTATTAGGCGCTATTGCCGACGACTTCACTGGGGCCACGGATCTTGCAAATAACCTGGTGCGCGGTGGCATGCGCTGCCTGCAGGTGATTGGCGTGCCCCAGCAAGAGATCGACCTCACTGATATCGATGCGGTGGTCGTGGCGCTGAAATCGCGCTCCTGCACGGTGGACAAAGCCGTGGCGGACTCTCTGGCCGCCCTTGAGTGGCTTCGCCAGCAGGGGGCCCGGCAGTTGTTCTTCAAGTACTGCTCCACCTTTGACTCCACCGACCAGGGCAATATCGGCCCGGTTACGGATGCGCTGCTGGAAGCGCTAGGAGCGCATCAAACGGTGATGGTGCCCGCTTTCCCGATTAACGGCCGTACGGTTTACCAAGGCCATCTGTTTGTCGGTGATCGCTTACTGAACGACAGCGGCATGCAGCACCACCCGCTAACCCCCATGCAAGACGCGGATTTAGTCCGTGTACTCTCTCGCCAAACACCACACCCCGTGGGCTTAGCCAATCGCGCCATACTAGCTAAAGGGGCGGAGGCCACCCGTGCGCATTTATTATCACTGGCCGAGCACGGCATGCGCCATGTGATCTGTGACTCCTTGGATGAGCAGGATTTGGACGTGCTAGCCGACGCTACCGTCTTGATGCCGTTAGTCACAGGTGGGTCTGGTCTGGGGCAGGCGCTGCCTGCTCAATACCGTGCCCAGGGCTGGCTAGAAAGTATCACTGAGCCGGGCCGTTTATCTCCTGCTTCAGGCGGTGCGCTGGTGCTCTCCGGCAGTTGCTCCCGGGCGACGCTGGCTCAGGTGGCGGATTTTCTGGCCAAGCACCCCGACGGTGGCTTTGCCCTTGATCCGTTATCGCTAAGTGAAGGAGACAAGCAGTGGGAGCAAGCGCTGGCCTTTGCTCTGGAGCGTTTATCCAGCAACGCTCCGGTATTGATCTACGCCTCAGCGGATCCAGAGAGTGAAAGCCGCACAAGCCGAACTGGGCGTGGAGCGTGCGGGCCATCTCGTCGAAGAGGCCTTAAGCCAACTGGCCGTCACGCTGGTCAACGAAGGCGTGGGCCGCTTGCTGGTGGCCGGGGGGAAACTTCCGGCGCGGTGGTCTCAGCACTCGGCATTACTACCCTACGGATTGGTGAGCAGATTGATCCCGGCGTGCCTTGGACTCAAGCTCCACTGGCGGTACGCGAGACACCATTGTCGCTTGCGCTGAAGTCTGGCAATTTCGGTGGCGTCGACTTCTTTACTCGGGCGTTTGAGGTGCTGGCATGAGCATCCACTTACATCGCCATAACAGCCTGCGGGAACAGATCAGCACCCTGGGCAAATCGCTGTTTGATCGCGGCCTAACCATGGGCTCCAGTGGCAATATTAGTGTGCGGCTAGACGATGGCGGCTGGCTGATGACCCCCACCAACGCCTGCTTGGGGCGTCTGGATCCTGCACGAATATCCCATCTGGATAACAACGGCCAGCTGCTGAGTGGCGATAAGCCTACCAAAGAGCAGTTTTTGCACATGGCAATGTACGAAGAGCGCCCGCAGTCTGGCGCTATAGTACACCTGCACTCCACCCACTCGGTGGCGGTCTCTTGTTTGCCGGGGTAGATCCCTGCGACTGCATTCCCCACTCACCGCCTACTACGTCATGCGGGTGGGCAAGCTGCCGCTCATTCCCTACCACATTCCCGGCGATCCTAAACTGGGCGATGCGGTGCGGGGCTTAGCCGGCAAACACAGCGCGGTACTGCTGGCCAACCACGGTCCAGTGGTAGCGGGGAAAAACCTCGAAACGGCGGTGTATGCCACTGAAGAGCTGGAAGAGACCGCCAAGCTTTACCTATTGCTGCGGGGCGAGAACCCGCGGGGGCTAACGCAGGAGCAAGTGGCCGAGCTGGAAGCGCGCTTTCCAAAAGATTAAACCAACACCTTATGGGTAGAGACCACCTGACGCAGCCCCATAAACGAGCGGATCTGGCGAACGCCGGGCAGGTAGAGCAGCTGTTCGGCGTGTAGCTTGTTGAAGCTTTGGCTGTCCCGGGTGCGCACCAGCATAAAGTAGTCAAACTCCCCGGTGACTACATGGCACTCCATACAGCCGGATACCTTCTGGGCCGCCTCTTCAAAGGCGGCGAAGGATTCCGGCGTCGAGCGATCCAGCACCACGCCAATCAGCACCACCATGCCTGCCTGTAGCTGCTCCGGGTCTAAGTGAGCCACCACCTGACTGATTACCCCGTCCCGTTTGAGCTTTTCCACTCTGCGTAAACACGCCGCAGGGCTCAGGCTCACCCGCTCCGCCAATGCCACATTGGAGAGCGTAGCGTCGTCTTGCAGCAGTTTAAGAATACGCCGATCTGTTCGGTCTAGGTCAGCCGCCTGATCATCAGGCTCAGCGCCTGAACGGGAGGTTTTTGAGCGCACTATTATTTACCTTATTGATCTTTATACACCATTTAAAACCATATAAACCACTTTATGCCAATTCTTATTGCTTTAAATCCTCTTATTTTGCAACACAAAAATATCAGCTAACACTTAGTATAAATAGCAGAGCCCGCCAACTGTTCACACGAAGCTTTTACCTAAATCTTTCATCTAAACCCTCGCCAAGCGAGCTTTCTATTTCGCACTGAAACACTTATATGCTGGAGCCTGTTATGAACCTAGAACGCTTTCCACGCTACCCGCTCACCTTTGGCCCCTCCCCCATTACGCCGCTCAAACGTCTGAGTGAACACCTGGGGGTGACGTGGAGCTCTACGCCAAGCGCGAAGACTGCAACAGCGGTCTCGCC
Source organism: Vreelandella olivaria (assembly GCA_004295565.1). GTDB lineage: Bacteria > Pseudomonadota > Gammaproteobacteria > Pseudomonadales > Halomonadaceae > Vreelandella > Vreelandella olivaria. The sequence continues at coordinate 4,347,957 of AP019416.1, forward strand.
TTTGGCGGTAACAAAACCCGCAAGCTGGAGTACTTGATTCCCGAAGCGCTGGAACAGGGCTGCGATACGCTGGTATCGATTGGCGGCATTCAGTCCAACCAGACCCGCCAGGTTGCCGCTGTGGCCGCACATTTGGGTATGCAGTGCGTGCTGGTACAGGAGAACTGGGTCAACTACTCCGACGCGGTGTATGACCGGGTAGGCAATATCGAGATGTCGCGCATCATGGGCGCCGACGTGCGTTTGGACGACGCGGGGTTCGATATCGGCATTCGCCCCAGCTGGGAGCAAGCGATGGAAGATGTTCGCCAACGGGGCGGTAAGCCTTTCCCGATTCCCGCTGGCTGCTCCGAGCACCCTTACGGCGGCTTAGGCTTTGTGGGCTTTGCTGAAGAGGTGCGCCAGCAGGAGAAAGAGCTGGGCTTCAAATTCGACTATATCGTGGTGTGCTCGGTTACCGGCAGCACCCAGGCAGGCATGGTGGTGGGTTTTGCCGCTGACGGCCGTGCCCAGCGAGTGATTGGCATTGACGCCTCTGCGAAGCCTGAGCAAACCCGTGAACAGATTCTACGCATCGCCCGCAACACCGCAGAACTGGTTGAGTTGGAAGGTGGTATTAACGATGACGATGTGATTTTGGATACCCGCTACGGCGGCCCCGAGTACGGCTTGCCCAATGAAGGCACCCTGGAAGCCATTCGACTGTGCGCCCGCCTGGAGGGCGTACTCACCGACCCGGTCTACGAAGGCAAATCCATGCACGGCATGATTGATAAGGTGCGCAACGGCGAATTCCCCTCTGGCTCCAAAGTGCTCTATGCCCACTTGGGCGGCGTACCTGCATTAAATGCCTACAGCTTCCTATTCCGTAATGGCTAAGCCCGTAGTGGCTAAGCCCGTAGTGGCTAAGCCCGTAGTGGCTAAGCCCGTAATCTCTTAGAAGTAAACGCCCACCTTACCCCGCCTGATTAAGCGCTTAAATAACGCCGATCAGGCGGTTACTGCTGTACAAATAAAGTACAGCCTTTAGTCTTGGCGTATAGGATATTTACTATGAGGATACGCCATGTCTTCAACTCTTCCCGCTCACCTTACCCTTGACGAGCTTGCACACTGTTCAGCGCCGTTGCCCGACGTAGAAGTCCATGGGCTCGATATGGGTTGGTACATTGTTCGTTTGCATCAGGATAACAACGTCAGCTTGCTGATCGACCAGAATGGCGAGACGCAGCGTTTTACCGGTACGCAGTGGATTGGCCGCGCGCTGGCACCACTGGGATTCACCCACGGCACGCTGACCTGGGCCGACGCCGCCGATGAAATGATAGGTACCGATGTTCCGTCCGTTTCCGCACAGCAGCGCTTAGCCTATGGCGTACGCGTGGCTTTCAACCAAGCCAGTCTATAAACTCACCAAAGCGAGCCGCCGAGAGTTTGCAATTCTATTGCCTTAACACCTAGTTTCCAAAAGGACGGACGCTATGCGCGATGATGAAAAATATACCAATAACGAAGAGCTGCTACTCTATCTTCAAAAGCTTTTAGACACCCCAGACACAGCGGCTCTTCAGGAATTTTTCACTGAACTCGATATTTTAGACATTGCGCGAACCCTTGAGTCCTTCCCGGCCAAAACACGCGATTATCTTTGGGAATATGTGCCTGATGCGATAATCGGCGAGGTACTTGCCGAAGTTGACGAAGACATCCGCGCCGACTACATCGAGGATTTATCCGCCAGTGACGTAGAGCAAATAGTTAAGGGCCTGGATGCTCAAGAAGTTGCTGAAGTACTGGATGTTGCTGACGAGGCCATAAAAACCAGCGTTTACGCCAGCTTAGACCAGGACATACGTGCCCAGGTCGAGAACCTTCATGCCTATGAAGATGATGTGGTGGGGCGTTACATGGATCCCGAGACGGTTAATGTAAAACAGGGCGTCTCGTTAGAAGCCGTGCAGCGCTATATCCGCATTCATCATCTGCTTGATGATGAGTCTCAGCAGATCATGATTACGGATAAGGATAAACGCTTACTCGGCACCTTGACCCTGATTGATTTAATCAAGCAACCACAAGATGCCGTGGTTGATGATTATATGGATGATTTCTTCACCCTGAATGATCAAATGAAAGTCAGCGATGCCGCCGCATTATTGCGCTCTAAAGAGCTTCACTTTGTCCCCGTATGCGATAGTGAGGGGTTATTGGTTGGTCAGCTCAACTCCACCGATGTGTTGGAAATCACCCAAGATGATGCTGATATGACGCTTAAACATATGTCCGGCGTCAGCGATGAAGAAGAAGTGTTCACCCCATTATGCGAAGCGCCAAAAGCCGCGGCATTTGGCTAGGCATCAATCTGTTAACGGCTTTTCTAGCCGCCTTCGTGATCGGACGGTTTGAAGTGGTCTTAGATCAAATTGTGGCGCTGGCGATTTTAATGCCGGTGGTTGCCAGCATGGGAGGGATTGCCGGAAGCCAGACCCTCACCGTCGTCATACGCGGTTTAGCCCTGGGGCAGCTTGCGGGCAACAATATAAAGTGGCTTTACAATAAAGAGCTGTGGGTGGGTATGAGCAATGGCCTGGTGTGGGCGTTAGTAGTCGGCCTCATTTCGCACCTTTGGTTTGGCGACGCCATGATTACGCTGGTCATTACCCTGGCTATCTTTATCAATATGAGCCTGGCCAATGTTTCTGGGGTACTGATTCCATTGGTGTTGAAAAAGCTGCAGATTGATCCCGCCTTATCCGGCGCGGTGATTCTAACTACCGTTACCGATGTGGTGGGATTTTGTCCTTCCTGGGGCTCGCGACGCTGATTATATTGTGATTTTTCCCTTCAGGCAGGCGCTGGGCCTTCCCAAAGCAGAACCCAGCGCTTGGTTGGAGTACCAAATGTCGTAGCAACGACTACACCTACCCACTGCCCCACCTGATCTGACCTTTCGATAGCATCGATCAGCCGATTGACCCGAGCCGCTTCACGAAAATCGGGATAGAGGGGCGGTGGTTAATAATACCCTCGACCAGATCGCGCACCTCGATAATTTTCTGATCGTTATAGCCCAAGCCATGACCCGGCGCGGGGCTGAACGCTACATAGTCGGGGTGTTCAGGGCCCGCTAACAGGGTAGTGAAGCCGCGCCTGCCGTGGGTATCGCCGTGGCGATATAGCTGTAGTTCGCTCATGCGCTCCTGGTCAAACACTATGGCGCCTTTCGTGCCCGTTAGCGTGTAGGCCAAGCCCATTTTGCGCCCAGCCGCCACCCGAGACGTCTCGATATTGCCGATTAATCCCTGGTCAAAGCGCAGCATGGCCTGGGCTTGGTCATCGTTCTCTACCGCCGCCATACCGCTGCCGTCGGCCTTGGGCCGAGTGGGGATAACGGTTTGTAGCTGACCGCATACCTCGGCAATGCGCTGCCCGGTTAAAAACTCGGCCATATTGAGGATATGCGAGCCCACATCGCCCAGCGCACCGGCACCTGCCGTTGCCCGCTGTGTATGCCAGTCGTGGGGCTTTTCCGGGTCGAGCAGGTAATCCTCGTTGTGCCGCCCACGAAAATGAATCAGCTCACCAATTTCACCACTAGCGACAATCTGGCGGGCCAGCTGAGTGGCGGAATTGCGAATATAGTTAAAGCCCACCAGGGTTTTGACGCCCGCCTTTTCAGCCGCAACGACCATCTCCTCGGCGTCTGCCGTGCTCAGCGCTAGCGGTTTTTCGGCGTAAACATGCTTGCCAGCGGCAATGGCAGCCAGTGCCATCTCTTTATGTAGGAAGTTGGGTGCGCAGATATCCACCACATCTACGTCACTGTCTTCCACCAGGGTGCGCCAATCGTTGGTGGCGCGGGCAAATCCCCAGGCCCGCGCTCTGCTCTCTGCAGTGACGAGGTCGGCATCCGCCAACAGTTCGCACACCGGTTTAGCGGGCAGATCAAAAACGCTGGACGCCGCATTAAAGGCAATGGCGTGGGCTTTGCCCATAAAGCCGGTGCCGATTAAGCCAATTTTGAGGGTTTTCATTGTCATTATTCCAATGGACAAAGTCGATAATTCACAAACGCCCTCGGTCGCTGACTGGCGGCTATCCGCCCCGCTCGACACCTTCTCAACGACGCGTAGATGTGCCTTGCACTGAACCAGGATATGCGAGGGCTTCAGCGACGCTGGCGATGTTTAGCTGGCAACGTCAAAACCCGCCTGCTCGGCAAGCTGACGCAAATTGCGATACCCCAGGCGGGCGTAAGTCAGCGGGTGGGCCACTTCCGGGTCTTGCTCGGCTTCCACCACCAACCAGCCTTGATACCCCTGCTCACACAGGTGGGTTAAGGCGGGCAGAAAATCCACATTGCCATCCCCGGGCACTGTAAACAGGCCGTCCAGCACGCCGTTTAAAAAGCTTTTGTCGCGGTTGCGCACTGCGTCCAGCACCGGGAAACGCAGGTCTTTGCAGTGCACATGGCGGATACGTTGGCTGTAGCGTTTGGCGATGGCGAGCGGATCACCACCGGCACCGCGTAGATGACCAAAATCAAGCAGCAGCCCCACGCCTTCGCCGGTGTTGTCCATCAAGCGTTCAACATCAGCCTGGCTTTCGATCACCGTGCCCAAATGGTGGTGATAAACCAGCTGTATGCCCTGGGATTTCAGATAGTCGCCCACCACCTCCAGACCATGCAGCAGGCGCTGCCACTCCTGCTCAGAAAGGTGCGGACGCTGGGAGAGTGGGCGTTGCTGATCGCCGTGTACACAGTGGGTGACTTCACACAACACCATGACCTTGGCCCCACACTGCTTGAGCAGGTTCATATGATCCTGAATGGCTTCAATCTCTTCTTCGGGACTGCGCTCCAGCAGGCGTGCGGAGTACCAGCCCGACACAAGCGCCAGGTCGTGGGCGCTCAGCACCTGATTCAAGGCGTCGGGCGTGCGGGGAAACTTGTTACCCAGTTCAAAGCCGCTAAAACCCGCTTCGCGCCCCTCTTGCAAGCAGGTTTCCAGCGGTGTTGCGCCTCCCAGGCTGGGCAAGTCGTCGTTCGTCCAGGTGAGCGGATTGATGCCTAAAGTAACCGTTGGCATAGCGTATTCCTTGTGATTTGTCTGAGCATGTTCGGCGTTAGGGTGCCGCGAGGGCGCTGTGAACCCATCCCTGGGCGCTACTTTCGCCGTCCCTGAGGCGAAAGACCCTCGCTTTACCCTATCGCCGACTCCCTGATGTACTACATTCGATTAGCGGGCTTGGCGCTGCTTGGCTTCGCGGTACCCTTGATAGGCTTTATTGACGGCTTCACGCTCGGAAACCTCGGGCACGGCCACTTCCCACCAGGCGCCGCCTTCTTGGGTGCTGGGTAACGGGTCGGTGTCCAGGGCAATCACATAGGTAGATTGGGCAGCGCGAGCACGCACCAGCGCCTGTTCCAGTTCGGCAATGCCGCTCACTGATTCAGACTCACAGCCCAGGGCTTTGGCGTGAGCGGCAAAGTCGGTTTTGGGGGCGCCAGCCTCGACAGTGCGACAGTCTTGCAGCAGGTTGTTGAATCCCGCGCCGCCGGTGGCCTGCTGCAAACGGTTGATACAGCCATAGCCGCGGTTATCCAACACCACGACGATCAGCTTGTGGCCCAGCATCACCGAGGTGGCCAGCTCGGAGTTGTGCATCAGGTAGCTACCATCGCCCACCATCACCACCACTTCTCGCTCGGGCTTGGCCATCTTGACGCCGAGCCCACCGGCAATTTCATAGCCCATGCAGGAGAAGCCGTACTCAACGTGGTAACTACCTGGGCCTGAACACTGCCAGAGTTTATGCAGTTCACCTGGCAAACCTCCGGCGGCGCATACCACGGTGGTATCGTTGCCAGCCTGGCGATTGACGGCACCGATCACCTGAGCATCAGTGGGCAGCGAAAGCCCTTGATCGGCGGTTACACGATGTACCGCCTCGGCCCATTCGCGCTTGAGCGTGCTGGTCTGTTCGCGCCACTCATCGCTGCCGCGCCACCCGCCCAGCGCCGCGTCGAGTTGACCAAGCCCGACCAAGGCATCGCAGCTAAGCGGCAGCGCTTGATGTTTCAGGCTGTCGAAGCGGCCAACGTTGAGGGCAATCAGTGTCTTATCGCTGCTTTCAAACAGCGCCCGGGAGCCGGTGGTGAAGTCCTGCAGCCGGGTGCCCACCGCCAGGATGACATCCGCCTGCTCTGCCAACTGGTTGGCGGCTGCGCTGCCGGTGACGCCAATGGCACCCACCGCGCAGGGTGGCTATCCGCCAGCGCGCCTTTCCCCGCCTGGGTTTCGGCGACCGGGATGCCGCGTGCTTTGGCAAACTCGGCCAAATCTTCGCAGGCAGCGGCGTAGTGCACACCGCCACCGGCGATGATCAGCGGGCGCTTGGCCTGCTTGAGTGCAGCGACTGCTTGACTAAGCTCATAAGCATCCGGTGGCGGGCGGCGAATGCGATGCACCTTGGGAGTAAAAAAGGCTTCTGGATAGTCGTAGGCGAAGGTTTGCACATCCTGGGGCAGCGCCAGGGTCGCGGGGCCGCAGTGCTCCGGGTCAAGCATTGTGGCGATCGCCTGGGGCAAGCAGGTGAGTAGCTGTTCCGGGCGGCTGATACGATCAAAGTAGCGCGACACGGGACGAAAGCAGTCGTTAACGCTAAGCGTAGGGTCGCCGAAATGCTCCACCTGCTGGAGAACCGGGTCGGGTTCGCGGGTGGCAAAGGTGTCCCCCGGCAGCAGCAGGATCGGCAACCGGTTGGCATGGGCCAGCGCCGCGGCAGTGACCATATTGGTCGCCCCTGGGCCAATCGAGCTGGTCGCGGCCATTAGGCGCTGGCGATTATTGGCTTTGGCAAAAGCAATCGCCGCGTGGGCCATGGCCTGTTCGTTGTGGGCGCGGAAGGTGGGCAGCGTGTCCTGCACGTGGTAGAGCGCTTCACCCATTCCGGCCACATTGCCATGACCAAAATCGCAAACACGCCTTCGAAAAGCGCCACCTCTTGACCATCAATCTCGATACGTTGCGCGGCAAGATACTTGACCAGCGCCTGAGCCATGGTGAGTCGAATGGTGCTCATTTACGCCTCCTCGGTGTGGGCCAGCGTTTGCGGCTGCGCCTGCCTTAATTGCCGCCACGCTTGTATTAGCTCGGCATAATTTTGGCAACGCGTGCTACCAAAGCTGCATCGTCGATGCGCCCCGCCAGCCAGTCGCGACTGGCGCTGGCAAATAGCGTGCGTCCGACGGTAAACCCCTTACAACAAGGGTGTTTAGCAGCCTCGTCAAAGCCGCGCTTCATGTCGTCCATGGGGGCATCAAGCCCGAGCAGTACCACGCCACGGCAGTAGGTATCCTCGCGCTCAATGGTCTCGCCCACCGCCTGCCAGGCAGCATCTGACATAGTGGGTAGCTTCCACCAGTCGGGCCGAATGCCCAGGTTGTAAAGCCGCTGCAGGCTGCGCGGCAGCGTGGTGTCATCGCCGGGCATACTCGAAGGAGGAATGACCTCAATCAGCAGTTCCAGCCCATAGGCACAGGCCGCCTGGTAGAGCTGGCGCAGCCGCTCCTCCTGCTCTAAGCGCAGTGAGATTTCATCGTCGGGGTGGTAGAACACCAGGCATTTAATGATCTGCTCTCTAGGCCAGTTGCGCAGGCAGGCACCTAAATCGTCGCCATGCTGGAAGCGCAGCGGACGTGAGCCCGGCAGCTCTACCGGTCGACCGATCCACCAGCCTTTGCCGCTGGCTTGATTGAGCGCTTCCTGACCCAGCACGTCATCTACCAGAATCGCAGGCGTGGTAATGCCGCCCAGCTTGGCGCCCTCCTCGGCAGCCGACACCAACAGCTTCTTGAGCTTAGGCAGTCGCGCGCTGTCGGCATACTCTTCGCGGGCCATATCGGTGAGCTGGCGGCGGTGGTCAAATGCCAGGCCCAACACTTCGGGCCATTGAGCAGGCACTCGGGTGGTGACCCGGTGTAAATGATTCAACCGTTGATCGATATCCGGGCGGGGAACCTCATCACGCCTGTCGAGATAATCAAATAACTCGTCTTCGGTGGGCATGGCCGGGGCACAACCGTGACGGGAGACCACCAGCGCGCCACAGGCGTTGGCATAGGCAGCGCTGGTCTGCCACGGCTCGCCGCGTAACCAGCCCCGCAGCAGACCGCTCATAAAGGCATCACCGGCACCCAGCACATTAAGCACTTCGACTTGCACGCCTTTCACCAAAACACCGTCTTCGATGCGGTCATGAATAGCGCCTTCAAACACCACGCAGCCCATGGGCCCGAGCTTGCATACCAGGGTAGCCTCACTAACCTCTCGCACTGCACGCAGAGCCGCCAAGGTGTCCGTGCTGCCTCCGGCAATATGGAACTCCTCTTCGGTGCCCACAATCAGGTCGAAATCCGGCAGCCAGCGCTGCAGGTCGGTGGTCACCTTGTCATCGGCGACAAAGCGGGTTTCGCCATCGCCGGGATTGGTGAGCCCCACAGCACGGGACGGTAGTCGATATCCAGCACCCGCTTAACGCCATAATGGGCGGCGGCGTCCAGCGCTTTGCGGCATGCCCGGCGAGTGGTATCGGTGGAAAGATGGGTACCGGTGATCACCAGCGCTTTTGCCCGGGCAATAAATTCAGGGTCGATGGCGTCGGCGTCGATGGCCATATCAGCACAGTCGCGACGGTAAAACAGCAGCGGAAAGCTTTCGCGGTCTTTTAACGCCAGCAGCACCAGACCGGTATGGCGCTCAGGATCAGTTTGTAGCGCGGAGGTATCCACCCCACCCGCGCCAGCTCTTCGCGCACGAAGTTGCCCATCTGCTCATTGCCCACCCGCGAGAGCATGGCGGATTTCAGCCCAAGCCGCGCAGTGCCGTAGGCCATGTTGCCGGAACTGCCGCCCAGGTATTTGGCAAAGCTGGCCACGTCTTCCAGGCGGCTACCGATTTGTTCGGCGTAAGATCCACCGCCACCCGCCCCAAGCAGATCAGATCAAGCGGTCGGTGTTGGCTATTGTTATTCAGCATAAGGTCTCCCCACGTTACTCTCGTGGTCTCGGCACATCGCGATATACTTGGATGGCGGTTAAAGCAAAAGCACCGCAAGGTCGTAACGGATCGCTAAAAGCCACCGGCAATACGCGGTGAAGGCTGCCCGGTGTTTGTTTCTCCCCAGGCTGAGTGCCTTGATCGGCTAAGTTGGCCTTCTTGGCTTTATCGTCCCGCTGGAACTCCGCAAGCTCTGCATCCAGGCTTTCAAGCTCAGCGCCACCCGCCATCATGTTGAGCACTTCTTCACGGCTGACCTCTTCTTTGCGGAAGGTGCCTAAGCTGCCGCCTCGTGACAACAGGGTGAACGCATCGGCCACTGGGTAAGCGTGGTGGACGTTGTGGGTAATAAAGATGACCGCAAGCCCATCCGCGCGGGCTTTGGCGATATAGCGCAGCACGACAGAGGCCTGCTTGACCCCAAGCGCTGACGTAGGCTCATCAAGAATCAGCACTTTGGCGCCAAAATAGACGGCACGGGCAATCGCTACGCACTGGCGCTCGCCGCCGGAAAGCGTACCCACCGGCTGGCTTGGGTCGCGTACATCAATGCCGATTTTAGCCATTTCCTGTTTGGCAACCCGGTCGGCATATTTCCAATTAATACGCTTTAACGGCCCCCAGCCCACTGTCGGTTCGCGGCCCATAAAGAAGTTACGGGTAATCGACATCAACGGCACCATCGCCAGATCCTGGAAAACGGTGGCGATACCGGCGTCGAGCGCGTAAGCCGGGGACTTGAAACGAGCGGGCTTGCCATCCAGCAGCATCTCGCCATGGGTGGGCTGGTGAACACCTGAAAGGGTTTTAATCAACGTTGACTTGCCAGCACCGTTATCCCCCAGCAGGCACATAACTTCACCGGAATAGACCTGCATTGAGATATCACTGATGGCGATGACACTGCCGAAGTGCTTGCTGACACTGCGCATTTCAATCATTGGCGTACGAGTGGTCATGTTATTTAGCCTCCATCGCCTTTTTGCGCATGTAATTATTGAATAGCACGGCCACCAGCAGCATCACACCCAAAAGACCTGGAACCAGTCAGTGTTAACACCGGTATAGAAGATACCCATTTGCACCATGCCGAAGATCAGCGCACCGAGGGCCGCACCAATGGCAGATCCATAGCCGCCGGTCAGCAAAGCGCCGCCAATGACCACTGCGATAATGGCCTCCAGCTCTTTTAATAAACCTCGAATGGTGTCCGCCGAGCCGGTATCCATCACCTGAATGCAGGCAAAGATGGTGGCGGAGAACGCAGTGAACATAAACAGTGAAATCTTGACGCGATGGACGGGGACGCCCGAATTGCGTGCCGCATTAGCATCGCCGCCGCTGGCAAAGATCCAGTTGCCGTAAGGCGTACACAACAGCACCCAGGTTGCCACCGCCGTTAAGCCCAGCCACCAGACAATCGAGACGGGAATGCCCGAAACCACGGGGTTGCCTGCAAAGTTAGTCGCCATCCAGCCATTGGCCGCCATCCAACTAAATAGCCCTGTAGCCACCTCGCCGGAGAAAAGCGCCGCGAACCAATCGCCGGGGATATGATCCTGCACTCCCCCCACCTGAGTACGGCCCGTCAACAAGCGGCTGGTACCGATCGCCAGGCCACGCAGAATGAACAAAAGCCCAGCGTAACGATAAATGACGGCAACCCCGTTTTATTGACCAGATTACCGTTAATCCAGCCCACCAGCCCCGCACAGGCGAACGCCAATAAAATAGCGGCCCATAGCGGCCAGCCATACTCCACCGCGGGGATCGCAATCAAAATGCCCGCCAGGCCAATCATCGAACCAATCGAAAGATCAAACTCACCGCCAATCATCAGCAGCGCCGCCGCCGTGGCGATAATACCCAGCTGGGCGGCGACTTCGAGGAAATTAATAATACCCGCGGGCGTGAACATCCCAGTGCCGCTGGACGCGACAATAAAGAAGGCAAGCACCAACACGGCACCCGCTAGTGCGCCTAACTCAGGGCGATTAAGCGCTCTCTTCCATAAAGAGACTCTCTGGATACGCTCATCTTTATCAGCCGCTGCTGGCGCAACCGATGGTTTCGTTTCAGTGGAACTCATGGTGACCGACTCCCAAGGCTCGACACCGCCGAGCCTTTTCTGATTAGCTCGTTATCAACGGATGCCCTGGCTACTCAGCTCAATAACCTGTGCAGCGTTTTCTTGAGTAACAAACCCTGGGCCGGTAGCCACATCCCCTGCGGGCAGCAGCCCATTCTTGACGAACTGATCCAGGAACATAACGGGTAAGTAGCCCTGCATGTACTGCTGTTGGTCGATCGCAAAGTCCAGGTCGCCCGCATCAAGTGCTTCTAGAATGCCTGGCGAAAGATCAAAGGTGCCCAGAGTGAAGGTATCGGTAGCCCCTTGCTCACGCATAGCACGAATCATTGGATCCGCCGCCAGCGCGCCCAGCGTTAACACACCTCGAACGTCGTTATTCTGGTTGAGATAAGCCACGATAGCGTTGCGAATATTGGTGGGGTCGTAGGTGGTCGCCAACTGATCAGCGTTGCCATCAAAGCCGTCGACAAAACCATCACAGCGCTGATCAAGTCCCTGGTTACCCTGTTCGTGATTAACACAAACGCCTTTCTCAACGCCCAGTTCCTGCATACGCTCGGCGGCCTGTTTACCCGCCTCGTACTCACTCTGCCCAATGTGCAGACGGGCGCCATAGTCCCTGCCACGTCGCCACCGGAGTTAATGGTGATGACGGGTATGCCGTTATCGACAGCATTTTGGACAACGCCGCCCAGGGCATTTTCGTCGGTGAAAGAGAGGATCAAACCGTCAGGTTGAGACGCCACCGCTGCCTGTACGAGTTGCTGCATCTTGGCCATATCAAAGGTGGAGGGCGCACGGTACTCCAGCTCGGCGCCGACGAGATCAGCGGCAGCCTCTGCGCCGTTCTTCACTACAGACCAGAAAGGATCAGAGGGAACGCCATGGGTCACCATGACGAAGCGACTCGCTTCTTGTTCCGGTTCCTGTGCTTGTGCGGCACCTGCCATTAATGCCGTGGTGGCGGCCGAGGCTAGAAGCCATTGAGATAGACGTGCCATAAGTAATTCCTCTTAACATTATCGTTGTTGGTAGGGAAGTGGCATTAAATGCCTTGGCGCTATGGAATATAGGTTCCAAATAGCAATCACTGCAAATTATTTATTCTATACTTTGGTATAAATGGAATATTTATTCCAATCAACTAGACTGCATAACAGCCAGTCACTTTGCTCTGTGCTAATGCCCAGTCGTGAATGATTGGTACATGAGTTAACGCTAAGGAATTTGTATGCCGCAGCCACCCCAAAGCTACCGTGAGCTGGAAATTCTGATCACTGCCGAGTACGCCACGCTAAGCAAACGCTTGCAGCAAACCGCGCGTTTTATGCTTGATCACCCCCAGGAGGTTGCTTTAGCGACCGTGGCCAAAATTGCCGAGCAGGCAGATGTCACTCCCTCCACCTTAATTCGCTTGGCCAATAGCTTGGGCTTTAAGGGCTTTTCCGAAATGCAGCAGCTGTTTCGCAGCCGCCTGGTCGATGAGCTGCCTAACTACACCGAGCGGATTCGTGCGGTACGCAGCGCCACCGGAGAAACACCGGATAGCACCCAGCTGTTATGGGAGTTCGCCGACGCTAACCGCGCCGTACTTGAACAGCTACCCAGCCGCATTAATCCAGAGAGCCTGGAGAAGGCGCTGGATATTTTGAAAAGGCTCATGCGATTCATGTGATGGGCGCACGCAGAAGCTTCATGGTCGCCAGCTACATGACCTATGCCTTGGCCCATGTGGATAAACCTGCGCTGCTGGTCAATGGTTTGGGCGGGATGTATGGCGAGCAGCTGCGCGCCATGAGCCCGCACGACGCCCTACTGACCATCAGCTTCTCCCCCTATGCCGAAGAGAGCCAGAAAGCCTGCGAAGACGCCCATCAGCGCGGTCTCCCCATTGTGGTGATTACCGATTCGAACCTCAGCCCGCTGGCGCGTTTCGCGGATGTAACCTTCGTTGTCAACGAAGCTGAAGTGAAAAGTTTCCGCAGTTTGACCGCATCACTCTGCCTGACCCAAGCCCTGGCGATTGCCCTGGGCGTGCGGCAAGACAAATCCCAGGAGAAAGCGCTGGAACACGCTCAGGAAAAAGCCCCAGGTAAAAAACCAAAGCCCTAAACACTCAAACAAGCCAAAACCAACAACAAAACAGGAGAGCTTATGAAACTCGCACTGATCGGCGCTGGACGTATCGGCAAAGTGCATGCTCAGGCCATCCACTCCCACCCAAACGTTACCCTGGCTGCTGTGGCTGATTTTCATCAGCCTGCCGCAGAAAGCCCTGGCCGAGCAGTACGCCAGCCGAGCGGCCTCGGTGGATGAAATCTTCGCAGATAATGATATTGACGCGGTGCTGATCGCCTCAAGCACGCCCACTCATGCGGAGTATCTAGAAAGGGCTGCACGCGCGGGCAAGGCGATACTGTGCGAAAAACCCATCGCCCTGGATTTAGCCCGCACGCGAAATGCTCTGCAGGTACTCAGTGAGCATCCTGTGACCTGTGCACTGGGCTTTAACCGCCGCCACGACCCTCAGTTTGCAGCACTGAAAAAGCGATTACCGAAGGACGTATTGGCGCACTTGAAACGCTGACCATTATTAGCCGCGACCCCTCTCCCCCGCCTGCCGAGTATGTGGCTGAGTCCGGCGGCCTGTTCCGGGACATGATGATCCACGATCTGGACATGGCGCGCTGGCTGCTCGATGAACCCATCGAGAGTGTTTTTGCCGTCGGCAGTAGCATCATCGACCCAGCCATTGGCGAAGCGGGCGATGTAGATACGGCCATGGTCACCCTCACCACCGCCAGCGGAAAACTTTGCCAGATCAGCAACTCTCGGCGCGCCAGCTACGGCTACGATCAACGCATCGAAGCCTTTGGTAGCCAAGGCATGCTTCAGGCCCAAAACGAAAGCGACACCCGACTACGCTTCACTGGCGAAGCAGGCCAAGTGGAAGAGAAACCCAAGTGGTTTTTCTTAGAGCGCTACGCCGAAGCTTATCGATTAGAGATTGGCGACTTTGTCGATGCTTGGCGGGAAAAGCGTGCCCCTCTTGCAGGCGCTCAGGATGGCTTAGAAGCCTTGCGCTTAGCCGACGCAGCGGAGCGCTCGCTGCGCGAAGGCCGCAAAATCCTGCTTCAGGCTGATGCCGACCTTAATAAATAAAGGAGCAACGTATGGCTTCACTACTGGTACGCCCCACCGCCCCAGATGCCCAAGGCACCGTGGTTAACGTTACCCCAACATCGGCTGGCTGGACGCACGTTGGCTTTCGGGTGCACAAACTCGCCAAAGGTCAGCGCCTGGAGGCCAGCAGCGATAACCAGGAGTTGTGCCTGGTGCTGCTCACCGGGCGCGCCACGGTGACCTGCGGCGAGCACCGCTTTGAAGATATCGGCGAGCGCATGGATATCTTTGAGCAAATCCCGCCCTACGCGGTTTATCTGCCCAATGGGGTTAGCTACGCGGTGGAAGCGACAACGGATTTAGAACTAGCGGTGTGCGCCGCCCCTGGGCATGGCAATCACGCCCCAGGCTAATCGCGCCTGACAACATCAAGCAGAGCACCCGTGGCCAGGGCACCAATACCCGCCATGTTCACGATATTTTGCCGGAAACCGAACCCGCCGATAGCCTGCTGGTGGTGGAAGTATTCACACCCGCGGGCAACTGGTCGAGCTACCCACCCCACAAACACGATGTGGATAACTTACCCCACGAAACGCTGCTGGAAGAGACTTACTACCACCGCATTAATCCTGCCCAAGGGTTTGCCTTCCAGCGCGTTTACACCGATGACCGCAGCCTTGATGAAACCATGGCGGTAGAGAACGGTTGCTGTGTGTTGGTGCCCAAAGGCTATCACCCAGTGGGCGCAGCGCACGGCTACTCGCTCTACTACTTAAATGTGATGGCGGGGCCCAAGCGAGCATGGAAATTCCACAACGACCCCGACCACGAGTGGCTGATGAACGCTTGATAGATCGACACTTCGCCCGCTAACGGTTATCTAATGCTATGCTAACTGGCCCCGCTGATGCGGGGCTTTCTTTAATAAAAGACCATAGAGGCCCTATGCTCCCCGACTACTCCGTCATTGCCTGGTTGTTAATTGCCTTTTCCGTTTACCTGACCGGCGTTTCCAAGGGTGGCTTTGCGGGTGGTTTTGGTACGCTATCGGTACCGCTAATGGCACTGGCGATCAGCCCCGCCCAGGCAGCCGGGCTACTATTGCCACTACTATTGGTGATGGATGTGTTTGCGGTGAAAGCGTGGTGGGGCAAGCAGGACGCCACTGAGGTCTGGCGCTTTGTGCCGGGGCTGTTTATCGGCGTGACGGTAGGGACGCTGTTGTTTGGTAGTTTGAGCGAACAGGGCTTACGCCTGACGCTCGGCGTGATCACCTTACTATTCGCCACCTATATGCTACTGAAACCCGTCGCCAAGAAGCCTATTTCCGCCCGCTGGGCGTTGCCTGCGGCAAGCGTCTGCGGGTTTACCAGCTTTATGGCCCATGCCGGCGCGCCGCCGCTAAACGTGTACCTGCTGCCGCGCAAGCTGTCGAAAGAGACCTTTATCGCCACCTGTGCAGTGACCTTTGCCGTAGTCAACGTCATCAAGCTAGCGCCCTATATGTGGCTTGGCGAGATCAACTTCACCAGCGCCTGGGCGTCGCTGCTGCTGGTGCCCATCGCCTGGATCGGCGTGCGCAACGGCCTCTGGCTGCAAAGCCGCGTCAACGAAACGCTGTTTTACCGTTTGGTGATTCTGGCCATGTTCTTGGTCGGCTTTAATCTGATTTGGCAGGCGCTGAGATAGTTATCGCTGACCTAAAGCGCCACCAACACCAGCCCCGCCAACATCACCAGCGTGCCTAAAGCTTTCGCTCTAGAGGCGGGTTCTTTTAGCCATAGCACGCCCATCAATACGCCCACCGGGATAGAGAGTTGGCGTAGTGCCACCACGTAACTGACTTCGTCGGTGAGCGCCAGGGCGATTAACACCAGGCCGTAAGTGCAGGTCATCATCAGCCCGGTGGCGACTAACATGGCAAGTCCCTGCTGGCGGAGTGCAGGCAGGCGGCGGCGCTCTGCCGGGAGCATTGCCAGCAGGGGTACCGCCCAGGTTAGCGTCATCAACGCTTGCAGCACCATAAACACCGCCCCGGCGGTTAACCCGCTATGCCCGGCCCCTGCATCAGCCCTAGGGCCTGTTTATCGATCAGCGAGTAACCGACCGTACCTGCAGCGGCCAGCAGCGCAAACCCCATGGCGGGCGTTAGATACGTGGAAAGCCTACGTGCCTGCGGGTGACTAAGCGGCAGGCACAGCGCGCCTGCCACTACCAACACCATGCCAAGACCATCCCAAATATCCAGTACCCGACTACCTAGCAGCGCAATCGATACCAGCGGCACCATGACCACCGGCAGTGCCCGGGCAATGGGGTAAAGCACACTAACGTCCCCCCGCGCATAGGCCCAGGCTAAACCGCCCATATAGAGCATTTGGCATAACCCCGAAAGCGCTAGCCAGCCCCAAAATGCGCTCGGTAGTGCCGTGAGTGACGGCCCAAGTAACACCAGTGGGAGCATCAACGCCCCGCCCGCACCGTAAGCCAAGGCAAAAGTCGCCAACGACGGCGCATTGCGCTTGCCCAGCACGTTCCATCCGGCATGCATGCATACCGAAACCAGCACTAACGCAAGGGTGATTGGACTCAATGCGCTTCCTTGCAGGCATTACTCACCAGCGCCCTGCCGGAAAGTTTTTGGGCTAATGGTCGGCAAGTAACGTTCAAATCGTCGCAAGTTTGGGAAGAGAGCTGAAACAGGGCCACTTTAATATTCACATCAGACATGCGCCGATTTTCCTGGCAGAGCGTTAGACGACGGAGCGCTTGGAGGCGTCCGCCAGTCTAAGCGCCGCCAGCCTTCGACGCTAGCCACCTCGGCCAGTACCGGATCTGGATTAACCGCCACTGGGCAATCCACATACTGTAGTAGCGGAAGGTCGTTGCGGGAGTCTGAGTAGAAGGTGGTGTGGCTGGGAGTAATCTGCTGCTCGGCCAGCCACTGTTTCAGGCGCAATACCTTGCCGCCACGATAGGAAAAAATCCCTTCGCTGCCGCCGGTATAACGCGCCTCTTCATTGACACCGTTCTCGACACTTAGCTCTACCGCCAACACGTGTTCAATACCCAGGGTGGTGGCAATCGGCTCGACCAGGTGACGCGACGAGGCGGAAATCAGCAGCAGGGTATCCCCGCCTGGCGGTGTGCTTCCAGGCAGGCCCAGGCCTGTTCAAAAATACGCGGCTGCAGGTGGGTAGCGACGAAGCGCTCCACCTCTTTTGCACATCTCACCCGACGCCCTCGCAGCGGCGCCAGGGTCATGGCCAAGTACTCTTCCAGCTTCAATTTACCGGCGTGATAGGCCTGGTGCATTTGCTCCGCCCGCGCCATAAAGGCTTCGGCATCGCTGATCCAACCTTGCTCTATCATCCATAAATTCCAGCGGTCGCTGCAGTCTCCATCCAGGAGGGTGTCGTCAAGATCAAACAGGGCCAGGCGCATGGGGCACTCCTTTCATCGCGGGTTGGCGGCGCGTAGGGTATGCCAAAGGTGATGACAAGACGATGACGCTGGTATCACGACGCGGTTTTTTCGAGATCCAAGCGCGATTACAGCATAGCAATAATAGAGGGCTAAGTAGTCAACCACTGCGCCGCAAACTCATCCGCCGGTAGCGGGCGGCCAAACCAGTATCCCTGGGCTTCATTACAGCCCATTTCAGCCAGTAAATTTGCTTGGTCGCGGGTTTCAACGCCTTCGGCCACGGTTTTCATCTCTAGCGCTTTTGCCATGGCGATGATGGTCTGCACAATGGCACGATCATTTTTGTTTTCGAGCATTTCGCGCACAAAGGAGATATCAATTTTCAGCGCGTCGGCAGCGAAGCGCCGCAGGTAGGAGAGCGATGAGTAGCCGGTGCCAAAATCATCAATCGAGAGTGCATAGCCCGCTTGGCGCATGGTGTGGGTAATCTCAACGGCCTGATCCGGATCGCGCATAAAATCGCTTTCGGTCAGCTCAAGGGCGATAGCACTCGGTGAAACGCCCGCGGTGAGTTGTGCAATGTGGCGGGTAAGTTCTGGGTCGGCGAACTGTTGGGCGGAAATATTGATTGATAGCCTCCCTGGTAGCCCGCCCTCAGGCTTTTCACGCCATGCCAGTAACTGCCTTGCCGACTCTTCCAGCACCCAGTCCCCCAAGGCACGTATCAAACCTCGCTCTTCTGCCAGGGGGATAAACTCACCGGGACTCACCCAGCCCCACTCGGCGTCGTACCAACGGCACAGGGCTTCTGCGCCGGTCAACCGACCACTGGCAAGATCCACCTGGGGCTGAAAGTAGAGCGCTAACTGATGTCCACTGATAGCAGCGTTGAGTCGCTCCGTCATTCGTTGGCGCCGATGCAGCGCATGGCGCATCGTTTGGGTATAGGGGCAAATACTTTTTTCACGACGCTTAGCGTGATGTAAGGCGATGCTGGCCGCGTTAAATAGCTCGCCCGCCTCAGCCACATCCTCAGGGTAATGAGCAAAACCGATGCTGACATCAAGATGGAAGACCCGCCGCTCCAGATCAAGCGGCGGCTTTACCGCTAAGCGTAGCTGCTCGACAAGGTGACCGATATCACTCGCGACGGGGTGAACCACCAGCAGGGCAAACTCATCACCTGATAAACGCGCCAGCGAGCCGTATGAGCGGCTAACCTGCTCTAGACGTTCAGCCACTTTCACCAGCAGTTGATCCCCCACCTGGTGGCCATGAAGATCATTAACTTCTTTAAAACGGCGAATATCCAATAGCAATAGCGAAAGCCCATGCGCACCTTGCTGGGCCTCTTTCCACATCTGCGCTAACAACTCCATGAAACGGACGCGGTTTGGTAAACCGGTGGTGCCGTCGGTATACGCTAGCTGATGCATGTGACGGTGGTCGCGGCGGCGCTCTAGTTCTGCCGCAGCTCCCGTAGAGAGGATTTTTAGCACCGAGGTGGCGAACGCATTCGTTGTCAGTGGCTGGCGGTAAAACACCATCATTACGCCGATGGCTTCGCCGTTGGCGTTATCCAAGCGCCGCCCAATCCATGCCCTGGTCGGTAGCAATGTGCCTGGCAACATCAGCGGCGGGCCGTCATGCATGACCGCTTCACGCTCCAGCACTACCTGCTCGCAGGGTGAGCCTCGCAGTGCAAAGGTTTGCTTATCTCGCTGCACGCCTTCAACGACCATGCTCACGGTCGTCGCCTGCCCATAGACACTATCATCGCCCTGGGGGGAGGTATGCAGCAACGCAATAAAGCCAGCGTCAGCTTCCAGCACTTTCACCAAGGTAGCAATCAACTGCTGAAAATAGCCATCTCCCACCTGGGTAGTGACCGTAGAAGCCACTTCTACCACGGCGTTTTGCACCCGCTGAGACTCTTGCTGGTCGGTCACATCAGAGATAAAGCCTTCTAAGCAAACGATTTCGCCCGCCTCATCCAAAACGGCCTGGCCTTGCTCCCACATCCAGCGGTAGCCGCCGTCGCGGTGGCGAAGTTTATAGGTCACACGGTAAGGCCGCCTATTGGCAATGGCCGACTGCACCTCATGAAAGAGCTTATTCTGATCCTCAGGATGAATCAGAGCAGCAAAACTGATCAGCCGATTACCCTGCAATTCATCAGGTCGGTAGCCCGTCAGCGTTTCGGCCCCTTGGCTCACCAGTTGCATCGTCCAGCTGCGGTCATTCAAACAACGATAGGCCATACCCGGTAGATGATTGAGCAGGGTGTCCAAGCGGCGCTCACTTTCCCGTGCAGCCTCTTCGCTTTTTCTTAATGCCTGCTCCGCCTTTTGCCTACCCAGCTCAGCCCCCGCCTGGGCGGCGGCGATGTGGAGTATTTCATTGGCTAATCCCCCCAACTGCATGGGCGAGTTTTTGAGCACCGCCAGCAGGCCTATCAGCGCGCCATCCGTCGCATAGAGCGCGCACCCCAAGTAGCTCTCGGCACCCAGTTCACAAAGCAGTTTATCGTCAGGAAAACGCGACTGAACATCGCGCGCATAGAGGCAACACTCGCTCCCCAACGCGGTCTCGCAAGGGGTGCCAGTCAGCGGATAAGTCATATTGCCGATTAAGCCCCCATTGGACCAGACGGCCAACGTTTCAGCCTGGTGCCGTTGAGTGACATCGGCCACTAACACATGATCAACGCCTAGTATCGTTGCTAAGCGCTCCACCAGCGTTGCATAGAAGCGGGGGCTTCCACTGTGCCCTACGCCCTCAGCCAACTGGCGAAATATATCGGCCGCGTCGTTCTTTGTGTGCATTGTTGCACTCACTTTTTTTAATTCTGGAGCCGTTGGGGCACCTGCCACTCACCTCATAAAGTATATCCAGCGACCTACAAAGCATAAACCGCGCTATTCCAACTATAACAACGTCAACACTCGCTGGGTATATGGTAAAATTAGGACATCACCTCATGATGGCTGGCGGCTACGCTACAAAATGCGCAGGAGATAACGTGACTAAAACATCGACTAAGGATGAAGCACTGTATGTAATGCTAACGGAAGCACTGCCTGGTTTTCTCATCAGCGACTTTCTCAAGTGCCAGCGCTTACCTTCGCTTCCCTCAATCGCACTGCGCATCCTCAGGTTAACGCAATCTTCAAAAGCGACTATCAACGATGTTGCCGACACCATTGAGCATGACCCAGCGTTAACCGCTCGGTTAATATCGCTCGCCAATAGCGTTCACCACACACGCTCCGCCAATTCGACACAAACGTGCCTGGAGGCTATCCAGCGTTTAGGGCTAGATGCCACATTAACGGTGGTATTGAGCTTCAACCTTTTCAGCACCCCAATAAAGGGCCGCAGCATGCGCATATTTGGCGGCGGGCTATCATGTCTGCACTCATAGCGCGCCAGCTTGCTGAACAAGTGTGCCCTCAACAGGCAGGTAATGCGTTTACGGCAGCACTGTTACAGGATATTGGCATATTGGCGCTGAGTGCGACGTACCCTGAACAAGTAGACGAGCTCTACATCGATAGTTCGATTCCACATGCCCACCTTGTTGTGGAAGAGCAGCGTTACTTTGGTTGTGACCACACTATTATAGGGGCTTGGCTAGCCGCCAAATGGGGGCTCCCGGCCACGCTGATCAACACCATCCGCTTTAGTCATGCCCCCTATAAAAACGATAGGGCAAGTGATAGTACAAGCGATAATTCAAGCGATAGTTTGATGGAATTGTGTGTCCGCCTATCCGGCCCCACGGCGGATGCCTGCCTATCAAGCACGCCAGAAGAGCTGCTTGCCGCCCTCTTATACGATTTGAGCACAAAAGCAGGCATACCCTCTCCTTTGAAAGCGTGCTACAAGAAGTTCAGCCTAAAATGGCGTTGATCGCCAAAACGCTGATGATAGATACCCCTGCGGCGATTGACCCTAAAGAGCTACTGGAAAATGCTCAGCAACTCTTGCTAAACCATACGCTCGTACTCAGTAGCCGGAGGGAAGCCCAATCCAAAGCACTCACGATGCTACGCAAAGGGTATAACGTCCCGGATGGGTTCAACAAAGACATCTCTTTCAAAAGGTCAATAAACAACCCCGTACCAAACCTTAACTCGCTGACCAGACCATGCTTGCCATTCAGCACTTCGGCCAGCGCGTTTTTTTGCGTTTGGGCTTTCTCTTATATAAGCGCCTTACCGGTTCATTGCCTCAGGTAGATAGAGTGCGATACCCGGGAAGATGTGCATTAAAGCAATTGCTAACAGCATCAATAGAAAGAACGGCAGTGTGGCTTTGGTAATGGTCAATATGTCTTTTCCGGTGAGTCCTTGAATCACGAACAGATTGAAGCCCACCGGCGGGGTAATCTGCGACATTTCGACCACCACGACCAGATAAATACCAAACCAGATCAAGTCGAAACCGGCGGCACTCACCAATGGCATGATAATCGCGGTGACGAGTAGAATCAGCGAGATGCCGTCGAGAAAACAGCCCATCACCAGCAGCAGTAAGGTAAGCGCAATCAGCAGCATAGTGGGTGAAAGGCCCATTTCACCAATCGCCTGAGCCAGCTTCATGGGCACCTGGGTAAAGCCCATGGCCGAGGTCAAAAACGAGGCACCGGCAATAATAAAAGCGATCATGCAGGCGGTGCGCACGGCGGCAAACAGCGAGCTTTTAAAAATATCGCGATCGAAGTGACCGTTAAAACGCGCAATCACGATCGACAGCACCACGCCGACCGCCGCGGCCTCGGTGGGCGACGCCAACCCGCCATAGATCGAAAAGATAATCCCACCGATCAACAGCAGAATAGGCACCAGCGACCAGGTATTACGCAGCTTTTCAGCAAAACTCATGCCGGACTCATCTTCTCCGGTCAGCCCTTCGCGGTTACCTTTAAGTAGCGCCCACAAGATGAGATAGCTCATAAACATCGCCAGGATCATCAACCCCGGGCCAATACCGGCCATAAACAGCCGAGAGATCGACTGTTCGGTGACCACACCGTAGACGATCAGCACGATAGAGGGCGGAATCAACAGCCCCAGGGTGGAAGCGCTGGCCAGCGTACCAATTGCCATATTGCTGTCGTAGCCCCGCCGCTCAAGTTCCGGCAGGGTCATTTTGCCCACCGTGGCGCAAGTGGCCGCCGAAGAGCCGCATACCGCGGCAAACATGCCGCTGCCAATAATATTGGTATGCAGTAAGCGTCCCGGCAGTCGGTTTAACCAGGGCGACAGGCCACGAAACATATTGTCAGCGAGACCGGAGCGAAACAGAATTTCGCCCATCCAGATAAACATGGGCAGCGCAGTGAGATCCCAACCGTAACTGGCGCCCCAAAAATCGGAAGCCAAAATAGAGACTGGCGAGAACGAACTGAAGAACTCCAATGCTACCCAGGCAGTACCGATCAGCGCGAAGGCGATCCATACCCCGCTACCCAGCAACAACACGAGGGTAAATATAGTGGCGAGACTTAGTAGCAGCACAAGGATCTCTCCCGTAATGTGGACACAGAGACAGTTAACGTCACCATTTAAAGCACCTCGCTGTCATCATTCGCCGTGGCTTCGCGAAAGCTCGCAGGATCGCGGATGGCAATCCGTAGCGCCATAAACAGGGCTTCAGCCAGCGCCAGGCAGAGCAGCCCTACGCTGGTCGCGAGCACAAGCTGGGGTATCCAAAGCGGGATCGACACAAAGCCCGAAGAGACATCGTTGTATTGCAGGCTCTCCCTCACCAACCCGATTAGGCCGTAACTGAGCATTAGGCTGATCGCCAGGGCGATGATGAGGCAAAACACTTCAAACCACACACGGATGGCCGACGGTAGCCGGGTAATCAACAGCGTCACACGAATATGGGCGTGATGCACAAAGGTGTAAGCCAACCCTAGAAAGGTCGCCCCCACCAATAGATAAGAAGCAATCTCCGAAACACCGGTAATACTCATGCCCAGGCGGCTCAGGCCAACGAGCACCAGCAGGGCATCTACCAGACGGAAGGTCACCTGAAGCGCTATCAGCGCGCAAATGGCGACCATGCAGGCCGCCGCACCCCAAGCACCCAGGCGATAAAGCTTGTCGAATTTAAACGTCATGTTCGCAGCCTCACGAAGCACGTGGGAAAAAGCACGCGGGAAAAGCAGCGGAGGCGTTACCACCCCCGCTGTAAGAGACACGACAACAGCCTTTAGCTGTCGCGCTGCTCGCGGTAGCTTTCCAGCGCCTGTTTGGCTTCGTCATCAGCACGGGACTGCCAATCTTCAAACAGTTTGTCACCGGCTGCCTGGAGTGCCTCTGAAACGGCTTCGTTAGGCTCTGAAACCGAGATTCCGTTCTCTTGCAGAGCTTCCAAGCTCGCCTGATTATCTTCGCGGCTCATCTCCCAACCACGCTTTTCAGCCTCAGCGGCGGCTTCCATCAGCGCTTCCTGGGTCGCTTCATCCAGGCCATCGAAACTGCGTTGGCTAATGAAGACGATATTCTTGGGTAGCCACAGGTTAGCGTCGGTGTAATCCGTCACGTAATCCCACGCCGCCATGGAGTTACCCGTGGAGCTTGAAGTGATCATGGCATCCACACGGCCAGTGCTAAACGCAGTGGGTATATCAGACTCTTCGGTTTCGGTGGGGCTGCCGCCCAGATTATCGACAAAGCGCTGGGTATTGATGTTAGGTGCACGAACGCGCAAGCCTTCAAACTGCTCCGGGTCAGTAAGGGGTTCCGAGGTATAGATACCTTGCGCAGGCCAAGCAACGGCGTAGAGCGGAATCAGTCCTTCATAGGCAAACAGCTCGGTGATCATCGGCTTGGTGGCTTCCCACAGCGCGTAGGCGTCGTCGTAGCTGCCCGCCACACCGGGCAGGGTATCCACTTCGAAAATGGGATCATCGTTGGAAAGAACGGAGAGGAATACTTCACCCGCATCGATGGTGCCACGGCGAACCGACGGCTTGATTTCACCATGCGATACCAACGAACCACCGCTATGTACGGTAATGGTTAACTCGCCATCGGTCGCTTCGGCCACGTCCTCAGCGAACTGCTTGTTGTTTTGGGTATGAAAGCTGGCATCCCCGTAAGGCGTGGCCATCGTCCATTCCGCAGCATGAGCCGTCACCGTTAAACCGCAGGCGGTCGCCAGGAGCAATGAAGTCGTTATTGTCTTGCGCATCGTGAGAACCCTCTTATTTCTATTAATAGTATGGTGCTAATAGTGTGTTGCTTCGGTGGTACCAGAGGAGGCGCCGGCGGTAACCCAGCGCCCGGAGAAAAGTGTTGTTGTCATATCGGCACGGCGCGCCTGGGCATATCTGCAGGCACACTGCTGGGCCAGGCGGGCAACGCCGCGACAAAAGCGCGGGTGGTTAGCGTTGCGCCATATCACATCATAGTGCATGGCCGGTAACGGCACCGGTAGCGAGAGACGGTAGAGCTCCCCCGCTGCCACTCATCCAGCACGGTAGCGACAGGCAGCGCGCCAATCCCCAACCCTTCGGTGGTCATTCGTACAATGGTCATTAATGTGCTGACGCTATGGATACGGGGATTAGCGATTCCCTGCTCTGCCAAATAACTCACCAACTCTGCATAGGGACGAGCCTGCTTGCCAAATGAAATAAACGGCAACTGCTTGCCCCAAGTGTCGGCACTTTCACCCAGCTGCTTGACGTGGCGTGGAGAGACAAACATGCCCATTTCATAAGGGCTCAAGGACTCGTACTCGATCTGCTTTTGCGGTGAATAGCCATTCATCGCCAATACAATATCCAGTTCGTTGCCCAGTAGCCGCTCATTGAGCACTGGCGAGTAATCCACTGTGAGCTCGATGATCAAACGCGGATACCGCTCGGTTAAACGGCGCATAAATTCGGGAAACCAGCTATGAGCGATGGTTTCAATCGTGCCGAGCCGCAACGGTGCAGAAAACGCCTCTTCGTCATCGAAAAGCTTCATCGCCTCGTCACGCTGGTGCAGCATCCGCTCTGCATGCACAAAGAACTCGCGGCCTCGCATAGTCGGCTGAACAGGCCGGGCGGCACGCTCCAGCAGCAGCTCTCCCACCGTGGTTTCCAAGCGCGAAATACGCTCAGACACAGAGGGCTGAGTAAGGTGCAGGCGGGTCGCCGCCTTACGAAAGGAGCCGAGCCTCACTGCCCATACGAACGCCTCAAGTTCCTTAAAATCGAGCATAGTGACTCGCCTGCCAATGACTTAATTGGGGTAAAAAAGCGGTTGTAATGACACTGACAAGAGGTCTGCCCAGTGCTAACACTCATGCCTACTATGCAACTTTAAGACCACTTCCAGCAGCGCTCTGTCACCAACGCTATTATCACGCCTCGCTCCTAATGTGATAAGCGTATCGTGCCCAAGCGTCAACCCTTTTCCAATAAATAACAATATGATAGAAGCACCCGATAGTTAGTATCGCCAAAAACGATTGGCACTGGGCAAGCCATGTTCATATATTGGTGGTGAACTACAATCAGCGCTAACCAATCAAACACACCCACTGCATCGACACAGGAGTCGCTATGGCCATACCCCTGCTTAATTGCGATATGGGCGAAAGTTTCGGCAACTGGCACCTCGGCCTGGATGCCGATGCGATGCCTTTCGTCGACTGCGCCAATATCGCCTGCGGCTTCCACGCCTCTGACCCCCATGTCATGCGCCGCACCGTCAAGTTAGCGGTTCAAAATGGCGTTCGCATTGGCGCACACCCGGGTTACCCGGATTTGATGGGCTTTGGCCGCCGCTCCATGGCTTGCTCGCCGGAAGAAGCGGAAGATATGGTGCTTTACCAAGTGGGGGCTTTGGCGGGCATCTGCCAAGCGGAAGGCACCCAGCTGAGCTATATCAAACCGCACGGAGCGTTGTACAACGACATGGCTGCCAACCCAGCGCTACTCGAAGGTGTGATGCGCGCGGTGCGTGCTTACGATGCCAGCCTGCCGTTAATGATTATGTCTACCGCCGACCCCGAGCCGCACCGTGAGCTGGCCGCCAACATGGGCATTACCCTCTGGTTCGAAACCTTTGCCGACCGTGCTTATGACAGCAACGGCCACTTGGCCTCACGTCGCCTGCCTAACGCTGTGCACCACGACCAGAACACCATCGTCAATCAAGCCATCAAGCTGGCCAAAGGCGAGCCGCTCACCGCACTCGACGGCACAACGCTGCATTTACCCTGCGATACGCTCTGCGTTCATGGCGACAACCCCGAGTCAGTGGCCGCCGTACGCGCTATCCGTGAGGCCTTTCAGGCGTTGGAGCAAGCGTGAAGGTGCGCATTGAAACCGCCGCCATGGATGCCCTGATGGTGCGCCTGTTCGACACTATCGACGAAACCAATATGGCTTGGGTAATCGCCGCCAACCAGGCGCTGCGTAATGCCTTTGGGAACATATTAATTGACCTGGTGCCCTCTTACACCACGCTGTTGCTGCATTACGACTGCCAGCAGTTAACCCATAGCGAGGCGATTCAACTTATTCACAAGGCGCTTTCTGGTCTTACCCCTGTGGATACTCAAGCCGGTGAGCTGCACGATATCCCGGTATGGTATGACGAAAGCGTGGGCCCCGAGTTGCCCCTGGTCGCCAAGCGCGCAGGTTTAAGTGTCGACGGGCTTATCGAGCAGCACTGCAACCACGACTACTGTGTGTTCGCGCTGGGCTTTGCTCCCGGTTACGGCTTTATGGGCTTGGTGGACGAAGCAATCGCCACGCCACGCTTGAAAACGCCACGCCGCAAGGTGGCAGCAGGTAGCGTGGGTATTGCCGATCGCCAAACCGCGATTTATCCGCTGCTCTCGCCGGGTGGCTGGAATATTCTGGGTCGCACCAACGTGCCGCTATTCGAGCATGCCAAACGTGGTGAGCCTCTTTTCCGCCCTGGCGATAAGGTGCGCTTTAGAGCGATCTCCCGGGAAGAGTTTGAAGCCGACGGTGGCGATACCACGCCCATGGAGGAGCGCCCATGAGCCAAGCCGCCATGAATGACACACAAAAGGGGCTAGTGGTTAAACAGGCGGGGCCGCTGGCGCTGATTCAAGATGCCGGTCGGTTTGGCGTCGGCCACTTAGGCGTTACTCAGGGCGGTGCTGCCGACTGGATCTCTTTTCGCTGGGCCAACTGGCTGCTGGGCAACGCTTTAAACAGCGCCGCGCTGGAAATCGTCATGGGCGGCGGCTTGAGCTTTGAAACCGAGCGCGAAGTGCGCCTGGCGCTAACGGGCGCCGATTTAGATGCCCAACTGGATGACAAGCCACTCACGCCCAATACCAGCTTTAAGCTACTGCCAGGCCAGCGCTTGGTGTTTCGCCAGCCGCGCCAAGGCCTGCGCGCCTATTGGCCTTTCCAGGCGGGTTGAATGCCCCGGAAGTGCTGGGCAGCCGCGCCTGCACTGCCCGCGAGCAGTTGGGGGCCTGCATGAAGATGGCAAGCCGCTAAAAGTGGGCGACCGGTTAACCTGGAAAGGCACCTCCCCAGCGGTGCGACGTATTCAGGAGGGCCAGAGCCCGCGCATGCCTGCGTCAGGCTGCCGCTTACCCATCGTACTCGGTTCGCAAATCGCCTCGTTTAGCGGTCGCGCGCTGTTTCAGGCATTCAATCAACCCTGGACAGTGGATAACCGCGCCGACCGCATGGGTGTTCGGCTCACCGGTCCTGCCCTACACGGCTCACTCACGGGGATTATTTCCGAGGGCATTCCGCTGGGAGCGGTACAGGTTCCGCCAGACGGCCAACCCATCGTGCTAATGAACGACCGCCAGACCATTGGCGGTTATCCGCGCCTAGGCGCTCTCACTCCATCGCCTGCGCTGCGCTGGCCCAGTGTTTGCCCGGCACTGAAGTGTGGCTAACCCCTGTTAGCGCCAGCCAGGCGCAGGATGATTATCGTCAGCAGTTAATGGTTTGGAAGAAGTAGCCGCAAAAGCAGCCCAACGGTCTGCACAACCCTACGCGGGGGCGCTGTGAACCCATCCATGGGCGCTACTTTCGCCATCTGACTGCCATGGAAGGCGGAAATGCCGGAATAGCATGGAGCCATTTCCGGCCATGGCGAAAGACCCCCGCTACGGGTTGATTCCGACCTCAGTGAATAGTTAACGCTGGCTTTTTATCAGTATCACTACTTATTAGCGTATTAACCCCTAGCCATCTGCAGCTCTTTAACGACGATATCGCCATCAATCACGATAGGCTCATCATCGAGAAACAGCGAGCAGTTGCGCATGGGGATATCCAGGTGGCAGGCGGTATCGTTAGACCCGCCCAGTTCGCTGTTAGGGCCGGTGGAGAACATGACGTTGCCGTAGAAGCTGCGTGGTTCCATACCCATACCACCAGGAAACTCCCCCGGCACCATGCGGTGCCATTTGGCATTAGGGTTCATGCCCCAGCCCACATGGCTCATGCCCATTCCACGCGGGTCGTTAAAGCTATCCATATAGGATTTCACCAGCTCTGCATCCAGGCCACCACGGATATCGGTAATCCAGCCCTTCTCAATGGTGTAGGTAATCGGTTCTCTGACATACATGTTCTGGGGGAGCAAAATGTCACCCGGCGCCACCACAATGGTGCCATCAACGCCATCGTCATCACCGCCGGTGAACACAAAGCCAGAGGGCCAGTGATCCCAGCGCCCCGGTTCGTCAGTACAGGCATACTCAGCAACGGTCTCATACGTATTCAGTTGGTAGGTGACATCCGTGCCATGGGGCGAGGTGATGCGCATCACTTTGGCTTTTTCCAGCAGCGCGGCGGCCAACTCGACCTTTTCTCTTAGCTCCTTGGTGGGCAACATTCTGGCCAGCAGTTCTGGCGGTTCAACCGCCGTCAATATGCGCGTACCCGCGGCTTGAATCGCCATTTGCTCGGGAGAGAACAGCAGGAAAATACAATCGATCAGCATATCGCAGTTTTTAAGCGCTTCCACCGCATCGGGCATACTGGCAAGCCCCGTTGTTCCCACGGCCCAGCCACCGGTGGGTAACGGCGCGGGTAAGCGCATGTGGTACATATTGGCACCTAAACGCTGACCCGCCGCCATAAAGGCATCCGCATAATCGAGGCGTTCGCTGCCCTGGGTCAGCACGACGAGTTTTTCGCCTTCATGTACGCCGGACATTTTTAGCTGATGGAGGCAAATTTCGGCAAAGCTTGCGTGATCCATAAAGTCTCCTAACTCCCCAGGCGAAAGCACAGCCATAACGTACCGGGAAGTGTTAGCTGAGAGCGCTCGTGCTCGCCTGTGGGCACACCAAGCGCTCTAGGGTGTTATCGGTCAAAGCGGAACGTCAATTAGGCAGCCGCCTCTTTCGTCGCTTGATCGGTGGTAGTACGGCGCTTTTACCCAGCTCTTCAGTGATGGCAGTAAAGAAGGCGTCCGAAGAGGCTTGATGAGGTTTGGTCATAAGGCTAACGCCAACAAACAGCACACTAGCGACCACAATGCCCCATACGCCTGCTGGCAGGCCCAACAGCGAGTTCCCGGTGGCATACATCAACAGCACAAAGGCGCTGGTGCCCACCACGCTGACCAGTGCACCGACGCCAGTACCGCGCTTCCAATAGAAGGCACCGATAAGCGCAGGCACCATGGCAACCAGCCCCGAAGAGGCAGCCACCGACAGCACCGCAATAAGGTCAAGCTGCAGTTCGGCAAAGGCCAGCGCCATTAGCGCAATCACCGGCACGACAAACTTACCCACCAGTAGTTGACGTTTCTCACTGGCATTTGGTTTAACGTTGGCATAGACATCACGGGAAACCATGGAGGCCAGGGTGAGCATGATCGAGTCAATGGTGGAAACGGCCGCGGCCATAATACCGATCATCACAATGACACCCAGCACTGGCGGAACAAACTCCGATGCCAACAGGGTGGGCGTGGCTAAATCTGCGCGCTCAAGACTTGGGAAAGCGGCTAAGGCAGAGAAGCCCCAAAGCACAGAGACCATGGTGTAGATAAAACCAAACACCAGGAAACCAATCAGCATGTGGCGCATGGAGCGCAGCGAAGAGGGCATAAACAGGCGTTGACTGACCTGTGGGTTAGAGATACTAAAGAAGAACCAGGGAATGGTGAGCCCCAGGAAAGTCACAAAACTGAACAGCCCGGGGCCAGGTACCGTCAGTGACTGCGGGTGTTCCGTCGCCAGCGTATCGAATAGCGCGCCAAAGCCACCCAATCCCTGGATCACCAGGAAAGCCACCAGCGTTGAGGCGACAATCATCATGATCGCCTGAAGGGGAGTCGATTCACATTACCGAACGAATACCGGCAATATAGGAGAAGAAGATAGCAATCACGGTTGCCAGCACCACACCGGTGGTAAAGGTTATCGCCCCATCGGTAATGCCTTGCAACAGGTAACCAACGCCGGCGAGCTGAACCGCTGAATAAGGAATCAGGAAGATACAGCTGGCAATGGAAACGGCCATGGCCACATGCTTGCTATTGTAGCGGTGGCCGAGCATTTCGCTGGGCGTCACAAAGCCAAATTTCTTGCCGACGGCCCAAAACTTGGGCCCGAAAATAGCCACCAGGGAAACACCGGCGAAGTAGATAATTTCAAAGCCCAGCGCGCCAACGCCGCCGGCATAGGTAAGGCCTGCCAGGCCCACCATCATAAAAGCGCTGTAGGTAGTGGCACTGTAACTCAGCGCCGAGACAAAGCCGTTCATTTGTCGGTTACCCAGGAAGTAGCCGGACATGCTTTCGGAAGGGCCTTGGCGAGACATAATCGCAATACCAATCGCGATTAATAAGTAGATGGCAATCGACCACCAGATGAGTGACTCAGTCATTGCTGTGCTCCTCAAAATCTTTAGTGATAAACACGTTCAGCGCAATGACGACTAGTCCGGCAACTGCCCAAAACAGGAAACTGCCGTACCAGAGCGCGACACCGCTCAACAGGGTGTAAGGCACTAAATAGCTCAGTAAGACGACGGCCCATACTAGCCATATCCATTTACTACGTTTCATAGTCCACCTCGTTTTATTACGTCAGGGAGTAGAGTGAGTGTTGTTGTGGTGAGGCTGGCGTAACTCTTCGATACGTTGTTTTACTTGTTGCCAAGGCGCTTTCTCTGGAGCAAAGCGCGCTCGGAGATAGGTCGTCAAATCAGCGACCTGAGTATTACTAAAGCTGTCGGCAAAGCCTGGCATACTGCCAATGCCAGGCACATGGTCTGCATGAACACCGCCAAGAATTGACTGAAGGACGTTATCGGGGTGATCACTATGCAGGTTGGTATTCAACGCCAGATTGGTACTGGCACGTGAAAAACTCGGCACGCCGGTCTCCACATGACAAGCCGCACAGGCGCCCTCGAATAGTCGCTCGCCTGCTTCCATCCCCGGTGAACTGACCGCAGCACTGGCCACTCGCTGCTCAGCGCCCGCCATGGCTGCCTCGCTATTCCCCGTGGGTACCTGCATCTGGGCGGCCACATAGTGGGCTATGGCCCGCACATCGTATTCAGGTAGCTCTGCCAGCCCCGCTACCACTGGGGCCATAGGGCCAGAGGCAACGCCGTGAAGCTCAGATTCGCCGTGGCGCAGATAGTCGTAAAGCGATGTTTCACTCCACGGGATGGGCGCACGCGACAGGTTGTTAAGCGGTGGTGCTTCCCAGCCATCTACAAAGGCACCGGCAAAATACGCCTCGCCGTTTTTCTCAGCCCCCATGGCATTGCGGGGGCTATGGCAGGCGCTGCAGTGGCCTAGCCCTTCGGCAAGGTAGGCTCCCCGGTTATACAGTTCGCTTTGCATAGGGTCAGGCTGGAATGGCGTTGCATCGTGATAAAGCGTATTCCAGCCTGCCATTAAGCTGCGCACACTGAAGGGGAAAGTGAGCGCATTGGCTTTTTTTCAGTCGACACGGGGGCTGAGCCATTAAGTAGGCGTAAAGCGCCTGTAAATCGGCATCACTGGTCTTGGCAAACGCCGTATAGGGGAACGCGGGATAAAGGTGGCTGCCATCACGGCTAATGCCGTGGCGCATGGCTCGCTCAAAGGCTGCGTAAGACCACTGGCCAATTCCCGTCGCCTCATCCGGCGTAATATTAGTGCTGTAGAGCGTCCCGAAAGGTGTCTCAAACCCACGCCCACCGGCATTGGTCACGCCACCTTCTGTGGTATGACACGCTGCACAGTCACCTGCAGCCGCAACGAGTCGCCCGCGCTCAATGGTCTCGGCGGAATAGAGGTTGGCGGCTGGCCGTGAGACAGGTGCAATGCCTCCCTTCCACGGCCATGCCACGGCCGCAGTGCCCGCAATGGTGGTAAACGCTGCGGCGGCTAACCAGCGCCGTTTAATTGACCGCGGCGGTTTCAATGTAGATGGGCGCCCTGCTTCCTCGACGGAGGAAGCTTCGAGTGCCTGGCGCACGCGCTTGGCGGTAAACGGTGGTTGGCGAAAACGCAAGCCGGTGGCATCAAAAAGCGCATTGGCTATTACCGCAACCCCCGGCGATAGCTCCGCACCGGTTAATACGTCTTCACCGACGGTTTGATTAACACCTTCCTCAACAGGGCTTGGCGAAGAAGCGGTGGTTGGTAATCCTGCGGAATCTTCACGTTCAGTCAGCGCACGACTGCCGTCGCCCCACTCGTCGAAACTGGGCGCCTGCCCCAAAAGGGGGCGCGCTTCACCCAAGACTCTGGCCTGTAGCGTTTGCTGTAGACGATCAGTATCCACATCAGCGCCGACGTCCTGACCAACGACCAAACGGGTAAGCTGAACATCGCCGGTAACACGATTGACCTCCACATCGGCAATCCAGGCAGAACGCACTCCCGACTCTACGCGCTGATTCCGATCGGGCAGTTGAGAATAGGCAAAGCCCCGACCGCGCAGTAGATCCTGGGGCAAAGAGTTCGTTGATGGATTGGACGCCCTTTGCCACTCGGCCCGTTTAGCAACGGACTCAATTAGCTCAATACCACGCGCATCGTCAAGATGGCGAAGTCGCAGTGCGACAGGGTCTTGGCCACTCTCGCGGGCCACCTCATCCAAAAAGGATTCCCGCGCGAACGTCTGCTGTATCCCCAACAAGGTGGAATTGGTGGAGAGCGAGGCTGGCTGGGCGCGTGCGGCAAGGTATTGATCGCGAAATACATAGGGCGAGAACGGCGTTGTGTCTTGCTCGCCGACGGTGGCCTCAGCGCTAGACGTTGTTATCGTGGCCCTGCCGCTTAACAACAACCCGACGGCAGCCACCTCACCCATGAGATTGGTCTGCTGATAGTGATAACGGGCTATCTCACCACTACTGGCAATATCAGCGTTTAGGGTAATTCGCTGCGCTTGGCCCAATGCCTGAACATCCTTGGCGTAGCGGGCATCCAGCCAGACGGCGACGGGGCCGCCCACGGCCCGCGACATCAACGCTGCATCCATGGCGGCATCGTCACCGCAATGGCGACCCAGCCCTGAGGCCTGATTTGATGGGTGTTCACCATCGGCGCTATAAAGCTCAATCTGGCTAATATCCAGCGCGGTTAACCGGCTTAGATCCTGTTTAAGCGCCGTTGGGGTAACGGTTTGCCCCCACACACTCAATTGTTGATCGCGACAATCGGCGATTACCCAGCTGGGGTGATGGCCCCAGCGCATGCGACTCGGCCAGCCATACGCATGGTTCGAATGCGTGTATGACGGGCTAGGCTTAACAAGAGTCGATTCAGAGAGCGCTTGATCGCTATCAGGCGCTTTTTCGGGCGTTTGGTGAACGGCCTGCCACTCAACCTTCAGCTGTTTAGCGGCATCGGTCGCCAAGGTCAAACTATCGGCAACCACCCCCACAAAATTCCCTTCTACCACGACTTCAATAGATCCTGATAGTGAGGCAATGCTGCTGCTATCGACGCCCACTAAGCGATCACTCTCAAAACGCTCACCATTCCACCGGTAGTAAGATGGACGCACAACGACACCAAAACGTGCCTGCGCCAGCAGCGCGGGGATGCCGGCCTGTTTTTGCTGGCCATGGAGCATCGACCCTTCACTCATGAGGAGCCTCCTGCAACACGACCGCGTTAAGGATCACGGCACGCTCCGCTGCCTGCAGAATTTCAACATGGGTGCCACATCGGCAGAGGTTATGCTCTAAAGCGGTGCGAATCTGCTGCGCAGAGGGTTGGGTATTATGATTTAGCAGTGCACGAATAGTGATGATCATACCGTTCAAACAGTAGCCACACTGGGCTGCCTGAGCATCGATAAAGGCTTGCTGTACAGGGTCAAGTTCACCGCCCTGGGAAAGACCATCAAGGGTGGTTACCTCATGGCCAACGGCAGCGGACACGGGCAGCACGCAGGTGCGTGCGGCCATGCCATTGATCAATACGCTGCATGCCCCACACTCGCCCAAACCACACCCATACTTGGGCCCATTGAGCGCCAGGTCGTTACGCAACACATTGAGCAGTGGTGTCTGCGGCGGCACGGC
The DNA here is from genome assembly GCA_004295565.1 of Vreelandella olivaria. GTDB lineage: Bacteria > Pseudomonadota > Gammaproteobacteria > Pseudomonadales > Halomonadaceae > Vreelandella > Vreelandella olivaria. The sequence continues at coordinate 4,383,175 of AP019416.1, forward strand.
CAGCTCGCGTTCTTGCCCATTGATAGTTAGCTTTAGCGTCATAGGGGATCATCATCGTTATTGTTAAGCCCGCCCTCTTGCTCTGAATAGGGCTTGGGATAGGGCTTAGATATGACTTAGATATTACTAATAAACACTGCCTGCCAAACACGCTTCGTAGCGCCTTAAACCCGCCTATTTTCATCTACCTTTCACATACGGCCAATCGACTTGCACCAGCTAAGTGCAGAGCTAATGCCAATCGGGCATTAAAGGTGCGTACACTATAAAAACAGGCCTAATAAACGTATAGCACTCAATCGATGCGTTTTTCAAGTTTTTACGCAAAACCCAAAAAATAACAATAAATCCATTAAATTCAAATAGTTATTTAAAAATATCGCATTATTTACAGTAAAAAATAATTTCAAAACTAATTCTTGACCAAAAAATAAATGGTGTATACGTTGTTTTATAGCATTCACGAACGCATTTGGAAACGAGTGATAGGCGAATAAAACAGCGAGGAAAACCAGGATATGAACAACAAACCCACCATCGCCGTTATTGGCGCGGGCCTTGGCGGCGCCGCTGCAGGTGCACTACTGCAGCAAGCGGGTTACCCACCAAGGTGTACGAACAGGCACCAGCGTTTGCGCGCCTTGGGGCAGGCATCCACCTTGGCCCCAACGTGATGAAAGTGATGCGCCGCATTGGTATCGAAGAGAAGCTCAATGCCATGGGCTCACACCCCGATTATTGGTTCAGTCGCAACGGCATGACCGGCGAGTATCAGTCACGAATCCCGCTAGGCGAGTTTGCTCGCGAAAACTATGGCGCGGCCTACATCACCGTACACCGTGGAGATCTGCACGAATTGATGGTCAGCACGCTCGACCAGGACAATCTCTTTTCGATAAGCGCCTGGTCGATGTGGATGACAGCGGCGACAAGGTGGTCATGACCTTTGCCGATGGCTCAATCGAAGAAGCTGATTTGGTAATCGGCGCTGATGGCGTCAATTCACGCCTGCGCGAGAAGCTGCTCGGCCCTGAAGCCCCGATCTACAGCGGCTGGGTTGCCCACCGAGCAATTATCTCTGCCGAGAAACTCAAAGCATACGACCTGGATTTCCGAAGCCTGCGTGAAGTGGTGGTCGGAAGACCGGCACATGATGGTGTACTTCGTGACCGGCGACGAGAAGGAGTATTACTACGTGACCGGCGTGCCTGAACCCGATTGGAACCACGGCACTTCCTTCGTCGACAGCTCACGGGAAGAGATGCGCAAAGCATTCGAGGGTTACCACCCCACCGTACAAGCGCTAATAGACTGCACTGAAAGCGTTACCAAGTGGCCCCTATTGGAGCGCAACCCGCTGCCACTGTGGCATGAAAACCGGCTAGTGCTGCTGGGCGATGCCTGCCACCCGATGAAACCACATATGGCCCAGGGCGCCGCTATGGCCATTGAAGATGCCGCCATGCTAGTGCGCTGCCTGGAGGAAGTGGGCGCCGAGCACTACCAGCAGGCATTCGAACTTTACCGCACCAACCGTTTTGAACGCGCCTCACGGGTTCAGCAGGTTTCCCACGACAATACCTGGTTACGGGAAGACGAAGACCCGGCCTGGGTATTCGCCTATGACCCCTTTGAAGTACCGCTGAAGCAACCCACCAGCCAAGGGAGCCCAGCATGAGCAGCACTTATCTCTATGGCGCCAACGTGCACGCCAATGGTATTCGTCAGCACTACTTGCGCTTTGGTGACAGCGCCGAGACCTCGCGCCAGCCGCTGGTACTGATACCGGGCATTACCAGCCCGGCCATCACCTGGCGTTTTGTGGCCGAGCGGCTCGGTCAGCATTTCGACACTTATGTGCTGGATGTTCGTGGACGCGGCTTGTCGTCTACCGGGCCTGATCTCGCCTATGACACCGACACTTGCGCCGACGATGTGATCGCCTTTATCGATGCACTGGGTCTGAGCAATGTCATCCTGGCGGGCCACTCCATGGTGCGCGCTTTGCGCTACGCGCCATGAGTCGCGGCGCCAAAGGCATCGACAAACTGGTACTTATCGACCCGCCGGTTTCAGGGCCAGGACGCCGTGAGTACCCCAGCAAGCTGCCCTGGTACGTGGACTCGATTCGCGACTGCACGCGGGGTGCCGATATCGAGACCATGCGCCACTACTGCCCCACCTGGAGTGACGAGCAGCTGCGGTTACGCGCCGAGTGGCTACACACCTGCTTTGAGCCCGCCATCGTTCAGGCGTTTGAAGAGTTCCACAGCGTCGATATCCACCAGGATTTCCCAGGTATCGAAGTGCCCACGCTGCTGATGTGTGCAGGCAAGGGCGGTGTTATCCAGGATGAAGATCGCGCCGAAATACGCACCCTGCTACCGACGATTCGCATTTCCACCGCCGAACAAGCGGGCCATATGATTCCCTGGGATGACTTCGAGGGCTTTTTTGCCGCCTTTGAAGACTTCCTGGGCACACAACTCTAACAAAGGCCTATGATCATGACCCACAGTGCTATCACCCAAAATGCCATGACCAAAACATACCGCATCGGCCAGATCGTCCCCAGCTCCAATATCACCATGGAGACCGAGATACCTGCCATGCTCGCTGCACGGCAGTTGATCCGCCCGGAACGCTTTACCTTCCACTCCAGTCGTATGCGCATGAAAACCGTCAGCAAGGACGAGCTGGCCGCTATGGATGCGGAGTCTGACCGCTGCGCCCTGGAGCTGTCTGACGCGGCAGTGGATGTGATGGGGTATGCCTGCCTGGTTGCCATTATGGCGATGGGGCCTGGCTACCATCGTGAATCCCAGCAGCGGCTGCGCAGCCGAACCGCAGAAAACGGCTGCGATACGCCGGTAGTCACCAGCGCCGGTGCGCTGGTGGATGCCCTGGGTGTGATGAAGGCCAAACGAGTGGTGGTAGTGGCCCCTACATGAAGCCGCTGACCGAAATGGTGGTCGACTACATCCGTCAGGAAGGGATTGAGGTGCTCGACTACCGGGCGCTTGAGATCCCCAACAATCTGGACGTTGCTCGTCATGACCCCGCCAATCTCCCCGAGATCGTCGCCAGTCTCGATTTAAGTAACGTGGACGCTATCGTCTTGTCAGCCTGTGTACAAATGCCATCGCTGCCGGCTGTCGCCAAAGTCGAAGCCCTGACCGGCAAGCCGGTGGTGACCGCCGCTATCGCGACCACCTACGCCATGCTTAAGGCACTCGACCTGGAGCCCATCGTACCGGGCGCGGGCGCCCTTTATCAGGGGCTTACTAGGAGATAGCGCCATGACAAACCCCAGCCAGGCAACCAGCGGCAGCGAAGCTAGTGACCGCTCTTTAGATGACAGCTTAGATAACAACTACAAAGGCGTCTGGGATGGCCGCATTGGCTTTGGCAAAAGGCCTGCGCTGCTGGTGGTTGATTTTATGCAAGGCTACACCACACCAGGCTCGCCGCTGTTTGCCCAGGGCGTGGTGGATGCGGTGGCCAATATGCCGCCGCTCTTGAACACCGCACGGCGGACGGGCACGCCCGTGATCCACACCAATATTCTTTATCACGCCCCGGATCAGATCGATGGCGGCATTTGGGTCAAGAAGGCGCCGGTCATGCGAGCGATGGTGGCAGGCAACCCTTACGCCGAGTTCTGCCCCGAGGTGGCCCCCCATGAAGATGAGCTGGTAATGACCAAGCAGTATGCCAGCGCTTTTTTCGGCACCTCGCTTGCTTCAACGCTGGTCGCCATGGGTATCGACACACTGATCATCACCGGCTGCTCCACCAGCGGCTGCATTCGCGCCACCGCCGTTGACGGCGTACAGCACGGCTTTCGGGTGATGGTGGTACGTGACTGTGTGGGTGACCGCCACCCCGCGCCCCATGAAGCTAACCTGTTTGATATCGATAGCAAATATGGCGATGTGATCGATAGCAAAGCGGTCATCAACCACCTATTGACCCATCCGTATAACCCATAACCCATTGCAGCAGAAAAGCCACGCTACCTTATGGTTCTGCTGCATAGAAGAGGAGAACAAATGGCATCAACGCACGCCAGCAAACATAACCATAAGATTCACCGCGTTGACCCCTGAAAAATTGAATAGGTAACTATCATGAAAACACGACATCTAATCATGTCATCCGCCCTGCTGCTAAGCCTGCAGTGGGCAGCACCTGTGCTGGCTGATGATTTTCCTGAGAAACCCATCAACATTGTGGTTCCCTGGCCAGCGGGCGGTGCTTACGACCTTGCCGCAAGGCTGATGGCTGAGCATGCTAGCCAAACTTTCTCGGTTCCGTTAGTCGTTCAAAATGTCACCGGTGCAGCAGGCTCAACGGGAGTCAGACATGTGGCAGATGCCACTGCCGATGGCTATACCATTGGCGTTATGGGCACCATGCTATCGCCCAGAGCTTTATGAATCCCAACGCCACTGCGTTGGATGATCTCGTACCCTTAGTCTTTATTGGCCCTGAGCCTGCTGCTTTGGCGGTCACCCATGATACGGATATTGGCGATATATCAACTTACCTCGATACGCTGAAGGAGGCGCCAGGCAGCATCATAAACGGCAATGACTCTCCCGGAGGCTTCTCCTACATCGCCGCCGCCATGCTTGAAAATCAGTTCGACGTTGAACTGACCAAGATCCCACCAAGGCTACGCGCCTACTGTTTCCGCCCTTCTGTCAGGCGAAGTAATGTCAGCAATGCTGCCTATTCCACTATTGGCCGATCAGCATGATGCAGGGCAACTCAACATATTGGCTGTCGCAGCCGAGCAACGTCATCCTTTCGCGCCAGATGTGCCCACTTTCAAAGAGCAGGGCTATGACTTTATCGCGGAAGATTTCTTCATGCTCTACCTTCCTGATGAAGTGCCTGAAGAGCGCAGTAACAAACTGGCAGAAATGTTCTATGAGCTGCTTCAGGATCCATCGTTCCAAGACGCCGCAAATGACATTGGCCTGGTGATTCAACCCAAGTCACAAGACGAGACAGAGCATTACCTGGAGCAACGTGCTGATGACGTTTACGAGATTCTGACCGAGTCGGGCCTAGTAGATGACTCACTGACACGCTAGCGTTGAGCGGAGCACAGCCGATGACTACTTCAGCTTTTCGGCCAGTCGCCGCTTGGCGAGATATGGCCTGTGGTACTTTTTTCTGTGGGTTTGCCCTGGTAGGACTGGTTAGCGTCGTCAACAGCCCAGCCCTCATGAATAGCCTGGGCCAGGGCTAGACCCAGGCCCCGCCTTACTCCCCCCTGGTCACACTGGGCCTGTTATTAACCGGTGGTACTCTGATTCTGCTGAAGGGCGTTTGGCGATGGGTGAAACACACCAAAAACCGCGACCAACCCCTAGAAAGCCCTCTGCCGGAAGTAGCTGAACACCCTCTTCCGCCCATAAGTCAGCACCTTCATGCGATGGCACTTCTGGGAACCCTGGCGCTCCTGCCAAGCATTGTTCAATGGCTTGGCTTCTTACCTGCAGCCCTTGCCATAGCAACACCCTGGTTGTTCTGGTTGGGATACCGCCGCACCCGACGGGTCATCCAAGCTGCGCTGCTGGGTTGCCTAATATCTAGCCTGCTATGTACCAGTCTCTATGTGATTTTTATCACCCTGCTAGACGTCCCATTGTGATGCTCAACTCAGGAGCCGATCATGCTGATTGAAAGTTTTGTTACTGCCCTGATAAGTACGCTTCTTTCGCCCTGGGGCTTATCGCTTGCCGCTCTGGGCGCACTATTAGGCATCGTGCTGGGTGCACTACCGGGTGTTAGCTCTACAATGGCGCTGGCCATATTGCTACCGCTAAGTTTCAGCATGGAGGCCCATCTGGCAATTCTGTTCTTGCTCTGCGTCTTTGTCGCCAGTGTTTACGGAGGTTCGATATCGGCCATTCTGATCAATATTCCAGGCACGCCGGGTGCCATTGTGACGCAACTGGATGGTCACCCGATGGCCAAGGCAGGCAGAGCCAGAGAAGCGCTTGTTTATGCGCTGGTTGCCTCAACGATAGGTGGCGCATTTGGGCTGGGCTTGCTGGTCATTATTGCGCCCCTGCTTGCCTCTGTTGCCATGAGCTTTCGCAGCCCTGAATTCGCTGCTGTCGCCATCTTTGGTCTGGTTCTCTTAGCCTATGCATCTCCCGGCACCACCGTTCGCGGCTTACTGGTAGGTGCCATTGGACTACTATGCGGCATGGTAGGTTTCGATACGTTAACCGATGTTCCCCGCTTCACGTTTGACACTCGCATCTTGCAGGGGGGAGTTGAGTTGGTGCCACTTTGTGTAGGATTATTTGGCTTGGCCGAAGTGCTGAAACACCTTAATGCCTCTCATCAGGCTGCCCCTACGGTTAACATGAAAGCAACACAGCGTACCCAGATAAAAGTAAGGTCACTACTGAAACGCTGGAAGTCCATGCTACGGGGTTCGCTGATTGGCGCTTTTTGTTGGCGCTATTCCTGCCGCGGGGTCGGCCATCGCGGTGGCGATTGCCTACGCCCAGGAAATGCGCTTTTCCAAACACCCTGAGCAATTTGGTCAGGGGGCAATTGAGGGTGTAGTTGCGCCGGAGGCTGCCAACAGTTCGAGCATAGGCGGCACCATGATTCCCATGATGACACTGGGTGTACCAGGAGATGCCATCACAGCGGTACTGATGGGGTCGCTATTGATTCATGGTTTACGTCCAGGGCCAATGCTGTTTGCCGAAAACCCGCAAATGGTTTCCAGCATTTATGCAGGCTTTCTTATTGCGCTTTTTCTGACACTCATCATTGGTCTTTTACTGATGCGCTGGCTTCCCTTGATTCTACGCATTCCTTCCCATGTGTTACTGATCGGCATTGCTCTGCTGTGTGTTGTCGGCGCCTATGCCATCCGTAACAGCATGGCTGATGTGTATATCATGCTATTTTTCGGGGCACTGGGGTATCTGCTGCATCTTCTATCACTGCCGAGCGCACCGCTGGCGTTCGGCCTCATTCTGGGGCCGCTCCTGGAAGAGAATCTGCGGCGCAGTCTTATTCTGGGGCGTGGCTCCTGGGATATGTTCCTGAATAGCCCAATAGCAATGAGTCTCTTAGCCCTATCAATCTTTGCTATCGTCCTACCGTTCATAGCGCCACTATGGGTTCGTTTTAAAAGCGACCTACAGCGATTAAAGGTACCTTTTGATAACCCGATTAGGTAAAAGAAGAATCAGCGTTCATTTTTTCCAGCAGATGCATTAAGGCAATCCGCTCTGCCGGGTTGAGATTTTTCATGGTCTGATCGCTAATTTGCTTGGCACTGGGCACCATAGCCTCGACTAATGTCTCACCGGGTTCGGTGATCACGACCATGACTTTGCGTTGATCATTGGGGTCGGTGGTTAGCGAGATCCACCCCGCGCTTTAAGACGTTTAATAACGCCACGGATAGTGGCTGGATCAATCGCCGTGGCGTTAACGATATCGGTTAACGAGCTGGGGCCGCGCTCCATCACCGTGCACAGCGTGACAAATTGAATGGCCGTGAGCTGTTTATCGCTGCTGTAGCGCTGAAAAATAGCCGTATGCCGCTGGTAGGCTTTACGCAGTAGATGGCCTACTTGCTCAGAAAAATCATACCCCTGCTCTGAAGGCGTGGGGTGCTCACCGGAAGACGAGTGTTTGAACGCACTATCCGTTGTCATTCCATATCCTTAATCTATTGGCGACATCGTGTATCGAGTATGGCACTGGTTAACAAAATGATGCATCAACGTATGAAATACTCCTTGCGCTGGATCAATTCATCATGCTTTTATGGCGTACACGCTATAATTTTACCTTAGTTATCGTTCTTTCATCACCTAAAATTCATCCGCACTGATCATCATAAATGCGAGCGTGGGAGGCAGACATGGCTGATAAATCAGACTATACAAGAGAGTCGCTGCTGTATGGGTCTGATGTCCTGGTGATCTATCGCGACCCGGTTACGCCCCGGCCGCGCCCGGACAGCCAGGTACACACTCAAACTTCACTCCCCATGAGCCCGAGATATTCATTGCCGTGCTGAGCGATAGTCATATCGTGGCTTTCAACGGCCACGTAGACCTGGGCACTGGCATACGCACGGCGCTCGCCCAAATTGTTGCAGAAGAGCTTAGCGTCGCGTTCGACAGCGTCACCATGGTGCTGGGCAACTCCGTTGAAGCCCCCAACCAAGGCCCCACCATTGCCAGTGCGTCGATACAGATCACTGCCGAGCCTTTACGCCGAGCGGCGGCTCAGGCGCGGGAGTATCTATTAACACTGGCCGCAAAGCATTTTGACACTGAACGCTCGCTACTTAGCTGCCAAAACGGCGCTATTGCGCCAAGTGATAATAACCGCTCATCCGTTAGCTTTGGGGAGTTACTGCTAGGTACCCGTCATGCGTTAAAGCTTGCCGATGAGGTGCCGCTTAAACCGGTCAGCCACTATACCCTGGTCGGCCAATCGACCTCCCGCGTGGATATACCCGCCAAAGCCACCGGGCAATTGACCTTTATCCACGACCTACGTCTGCCCGACATGCTGCATGGGCGAGTGATTCGCCCGCCTTATGTCGGCCATGATAGCGGCGACTTTATTGGCAACAGTTTAATCGCGGTAGATGAAAGCTCTGTGGCGCATTTGCCCGGTGTGGTAAGTGTCGTGGTGGTCGGTGACTTTGTTGGCGTGGTGGCCGAGCGTGAAGAGCAGGCGGCTGCCGCAGCCAAACAGCTAAAGATCCAGTGGCGCCCCATCGAAGGCTTACCTCAGTTGGACAACATAGAGCAAGCACTGCTCGACCTGCCCAGCAAGCAGCGCATCCTCCTCGAAGAGGGTGATCTCGACAGCGCTCTGGCCGCCGCCGACCAACCGCTCAATCGCCACTATGTGTGGCCTTTCCAACTGCATGGCTCCATTGGCCCTTCGTGCGCTGTCGCCGATGCCAATGAAGATGGCCTTCAGGTATGGTCGGGCACCCAAAATCCGCACAGCCTGCGCGCCGACCTTGCCCGCCTTACCGGTTTGGATGAAGGCGTTATCACCATTACCCGTATGGAAACCTCGGGCTGCTATGGCCGCAACTGCGCCGACGACGTTGGTGCGGATGCCGTGCTGCTCTCTCAGGCAGTTGGCCGTCCTGTCCGTGTGCAACTAACCCGTGAGCAGGAGCACACCTGGGAGCCTAAAGGGGCTGCTCAGTATATGGCCATCCAGGGCGGCTTAAACGCAGATGGCAGCCCAGCAGGCTATCGCTTTAATACACGCTACCCCTCTAACAGTGCGCCCACCCTGGCACTGCTGCTGACCGGTGCGGCCTCACCGATTGATATCCCCTTTGAGATGGGAGATCGAACGTCGGTGCCGCCCTACCGCTATCCTCATCGCCAAATAGTGTGCGACGACGTCCCGACCCTGGTGCGCGCCTCCTGGCTGCGTGGCGTCTCGGCGCTGCCCAGCACCTTCGCCCACGAAAGCTATATAGATGAGCTCGCCTATTTGGCGGGCGAAGATCCGGTCGCCTATCGATTGCGCTATTTAACTGATAACCGCGCCTGCGAGCTTGTCAAAGCGTTAGCCGAACGCGCGAATTGGAAATCCGGTATCGCCAACACCAACCCGAGAAGCGATGGCGAGTGGCGCTACGGCCGCGGCTTCGCTTACGCCCAGTACGTACACAGTAAATTTCCAGGCTTTGGCGCCGCCCTCGCCGCCTGGGTGATTGAACTTAAAGTCAATGTGGCGAGTGGGCGGGTTGTCGTCGAGAACGTATATGTAGGCCAGGATGCGGGCTTAATGGTCAACCCTGCTGGCGTTCGCCATCAGGTGCATGGCAATGTGATCCAGATGCTCAGCCGCACGCTAAAGGAGCGGGTAACCTTTGAGGAGGGTTTGCCGACCAGCAGAGAGTGGGGCGGCTACCCTATTCTGCGTTTCTCGGAGCTTCCTCCCATCGACGTCATGCTACTTGATCGCCCTGAACTGCCGCCACTCGGCGTTGGAGAGTCCGCCTCACTGCCTGGCGCTCCTGCGATTGCTAACGCGCTTTTTGATGCCACTGGGGTGCGCTTTACCCATCCCCCTTTACCCCTGACACCCTTCGCAACGCACTGAAAGCCTCCTTTCCACTCCCCATGGAGGCGGCTAGTTAATGCACCACCTTGATCTTCAGGTTATTGAACGCGCGTTGAAGTGGGCCAACCAGGGGCTGACCGTTTGGCTGTGTACGGTGCTAAAAACCTTTGGCTCGGCCCCCGGGAGCCGGGTGCCATGCTGGCCGCATGTTCGACAGGCGACTATCTGGGATCACTGTCGGGTGGCTGTGTCGAAGAAGACTTTATCGCAAGGCTTCAAAAGGGTGAGTTTAACGAACCGGTGCAACGGGTACGCTATGGCGGTGACGCTGATTCAGCGAATATTCGTTTACCCTGCGGTGGTAGCCTTGAAGTGTTGGTTGAACGGCTAGCACCTAACACCGAAAACCTCACTCACTTAGAAGTGATGCATGCCACGCTACTGGGTCGCCAACCGCTAACCCGCTGTATCAAGTTGGATGGCAGCGGCAAGCGTTTTAACCCATCGAAGAACACCGCGCCCACCGTTACTTTCGATACAGCTAGCGCCAATATTCGCATAGGCCCTGCGCTACGGCTGATCATCGCCGGCATCTCTTCAATCACTTCGCCCTGTGCACTGTTTGCCCAATCACTCGGTTTTGAAGTAATTGTCTGCGACCCCAGAGAAGATGCCCGGAAAAACTTCAACGTGCCCGATGTGGAAATACAAGCGGTGCTGCCCTCGGTATTTATCTCCTCTGGCGGCTGCCACGCCAATACCGCCGTTGTGGCTTTGACCCATGACCCGCGTATTGATGATTTAGCAATGATCGAAGCTGTCCGAACGGACGCCTTTTACATTGGCGTTATGGGCTCCCATCAGACGTCGCAACAGCGTGCCGAACGCTTGCAACGCTCCGGCGGCCTGACGGAAACCCAGTTAGCCCGAATTGTCATGCCCATTGGCCTCAACCTGGGTAGCAAAACACCCGCAGAGATCGCCCTAGCCGTGATGGCCGATATTGTTCGCCTTTACCGAGGAAAAGAGCGTCATGCCTTGTAGCGACATTATCGTTATCGTGATGGCGGCTGGCCAATCCAGCCGCTTTGGCAGCGATAAACGCATAGCGCAATTGAATAGCGGAAAAACACTCTTAAACGCCACTTTATTGGCTATTCAGAAACACTTTTCCAATATTAGCATTGTCATTAAACCTGAAGACAACCTCGAGTCTTTCGAACTCTCTGTAGAACCTTCTACAATTGTTAGTTCGCGCAGTCATTTAGGTCTGGGTTATAGTATTAGCGATGCCTTCAGACAACTCTGTAACGATGAAAATACGCATCACTACCGAGCAGCAGCCATATGGTTGGCCGATCTCCCCTGGGTAAGCCAAGAAACATGTTGCAAACTAGCAGAGAAGGCCACACCAGAGTGCATCGTAAAACCGATACACCAAGGAAAACCCGGACATCCTGTTGTTTTTGGTAGAAATTTTTGGCAAGAATTAGCACATTTAGAAAATGTAAATGGCGCGAACAGTGTCATCAAAAGCATAGCAACCGTGTTATCCATGTCTCTCTCGATGATCCAGGCGTGTGCACTGATGTTGATTACCCCGGTGATTTAACCGAATCACTAAAAAATACAAAAGATACATAAACGCCACATAACACCCAAACAAAAATTACATTAAAAGTCAGAAAAATATTAGCTTAGCATTACTATATTAGATTAAAAATATTAAAAAATTTAAGCAAGCGCATCATGCACCGCTAATGATTAGCGGTAGCAATATAACTTCCAGGGAACCATAAAACAGCCAGAAAATGACACTCACCCATATCCTCGTGATCTGCTTCTGGCCAACACTTCGAGGCAACAAATGAAAAAATTTCGTCTCTCGCTGACGCAGAAACTGCTGGTCGCGGTCGCTCTTCCTCTCTTAGCGGTAGCCATCATTTTAGGTTTTGTCGTCAATCAACAGCTTAACCAGGCCATTCCTGCGTTAATCGACAATGCCGGTAAACGGCAGGTAGAAGCACGGGCCGATGAGATTAGTCGCTGGATTACCGGCTACCGTAATTGGATATCGGTGCTGGCTAAGGATGAACGCTTGGTCGAAGACGTGCCGCTTGCATCGCACCGCGATTGGCTCGAAAAGCGCTATCCGCCGGGTGGCACCATCGAGTCACTGTTCTTTACTGACGCATCTGGCGCGACCCTAACCCACGCGGGGGTCAACTTACAGATAGCCGAACGTCCTTATTTCAAAGCCTTAGTCTCTGACGGCACCCAGGATAGCCTGCTAAGTGATCCGGTTATCTCCATGGTGAGCGGCCTGCCAACGGCTATTGTTGCTGATACGGTATTCGATGAACGCGGCAATCGAGCGGGACTGCTGGGCATGACCGTTTCCATGGCCGCGGTGTCTGATATCACCTCCGATATTAATGTTGGCGAAGGCAGCTACGGCTGGCTCATCGACAGCCAAGGGCAGGTCATTGCCCATCCGGTTGAAGAGTATCGCATGTCGCTTAATTACACCGATGCCGACCAGCAGGGCTACCAAGGTTTGGATGCTCTAAGTCAGCAAATACTCAGTGGCACCGCGGGCTCCGGCGAAATAACCATGCCCAGCGGTGAACAGACCATGCTCATGTGGAGCCCAGTGGAAGGCACTTCCTGGGTGGTCGGAGTCACCGTGCCCATCACCGCCTTTACGACCGTGACGAACAGCCTGCTGCAGTCGCTGCTGCTGGCCGGTGGGCTACTGCTGATCGTATTGTTGGTTGTGGTTGCCTATGCGGCACGTCGCTCCCTCGCACCGATCAAGCATACCGCTAGCGCCATGGCCGATATTGCCAAAGGAAAAGGCGATTTGACGCGCCGATTGGAAGCCAAAACCCAGGACGAAATCGGCGATCTCGCTCACGGCTTTAATGCCTTTGTGGAGCGTATGCAATCTACTCTTCAGGAAGTGCGCCAAAACGCCCGCACGGTACTATCCGATGCCAGCGATATGGCCGATGGTACTCAGGAGCTTTCTTCTCGCACGGAACAGGCGGCGGCAAACCTCCAGGAGACCTCCGCGTCAATGGAGCAGATCCACTCCACGGTGGCGCATACGTCCCAGGCCTCTGAGCAGGCAAATAGTCTGGCGCTAGAAGCCGCCAGTGCCTCAGAGCGCGGCACCGAGTCCATGACTCAAATGGAAGCCAAAATGGCCGCGATCAGCGAGTCAGCCAATAAGATAAGCAACATTATTGGTTTGATTGACTCGATTGCGTTTCAAACCAATATATTGGCACTCAATGCGTCGGTGGAGGCTGCCCGCGCCGGTGAGCAAGGCCGCGGTTTCGCCGTGGTCGCCAGCGAAGTTCGCACACTCGCCAGTCGCTCCGCATCCGCGGCGCATGATATTCGTGCGCTGATTGATATGTCCGTTAGCCACTCAAAAGAAGGCAGCGATATCGTTCAGGCGGCGGCTGAACGCATGAATGAGATTCGCCACAGCGTTACCCAGGTATCGGATGTCATCGCTGAGATCGCCGCCGGCGCCCGGGAGCAGACCGCGGGCATCCAACAGGTCAATACCGCAGTGGCCGAGATGGATATGATGACCCAGCAGAATGCTGCCATGGTCAGTCAGAGCGCCACACTGGCCACCAATATGCGCGACAACGCGCAGCGACTGGATCAACTGATGAGCGAGTTTGTGCTTAGTGAAGGGGCGATACCACACTGCCCTATACCACAGCGCATAAAGCGCGTTCGGCAGCACGTACTGCTTTGCCTCAAACTCCTAGCCGCCAACCCCAGGCTGCCCAGCAAAAGCATGAAGTAGCGGAGTGGGAAGAGTTCTAATTTCTCATCATTAATAAGGTTAAAAGGCACCCGTTTTGAACTGACCCCATAAACTTGGACAGTGAAAAACTAAGCGGCCAAGGCCTGATTTCGGTACTGCACCGGACTCAGGCCTTTTAATTCTGGTCTTAATCCGCTCGTGATTGTAGTAATGGATATAGTGCCGAATGCCCGCCTGTAATTGCCCAATGGTGTCAAAACGGTTCAGGTAAAAATATTCTGACTTCAGCGTACCAAAGAAGCTCTCCATTGCGGCATTATCCAGGCAATTGCCTTTACGTGACATGCTCTGAATCACGCCATGCTCGCTGAGCTTACGCCGGTAAGCTGACATATGATATTGCCAGCCTTGATCAGAATGCAGTAAAGGCGCGTCTTGGTCGGCCAACTTAGCCAAGGCTTTCTTGAGCATCTCCCCGACCAGCGAGTACTGCGGCTGTTTCTGCATTGAGTAGGACACGATTTCCCCGTTGTAGAGATCCATCACAGGCGACAAGTACAGCTTTTCGCCTCGGATATTAAACTCCGTGACGTCGGTTACCCACTTTTGGTTGGGTCGTTCAGCATGAAACTGGCGGGCAAGAAGATTGGGAACACTGGCCTGTTGTCCACGATAGGAGCGGTATTTCTTCGGGCGTACCAGCGACTTCAAGCCTAGATGCTGCATTAGGCGCTGGACTGTCTTATGGTTGACCTGCTCGCCCGACTGACGCAACGCTGCTGTGATTCGGCGATAACCGTAGCGGCCTTTGTGATGCTCGTAGAGGACGTAAATGCGTCGCTTCAGACCAGCATGCCGATCTTCCAACTGCTGAGCCCTTGCCTGATAATAGAACGTACTACGCGACAATTCTGCTACTTTTAGCAGCACCGCCAAAGGGTGGCCTTGCTTCAGCTCAAGGACTATCTGCGCTTTTTCTGCGCGGTTTGTTCTTTGCCTGACGCAAGGCCCTCAACTTTTAGGTAGGCCACCTCAGCACGCAAGTACTCATTCTCTTGGAGCAGCTGCTCCAGCGAGCTCTTATCAGTCAGTGGAAGTGGGGGCTTTGGGGGCTCTGTTGTAGGCATCTTCGTCGGACGTCCTCGGGCTTTAGGCTCCAACGCTTGGAAGCCTCCTTCATGATACTGGCTTTCCCACTGCCGTACGACGCTCGTACCACCTCGAATATCGAACAGAGTCGTCGCTTGTAAGGCTGAGAGCTCCTCTTGCCTCATCTGTGGCAACACCGCTAATTTGAACTCAGCGCTGTAGTGGGTGAACTTTTTCTGCAAGCCACTTAGACCATGCTGTTCAAAGTGTTTAACCCAACGCCTGACGGTTGTAGGGCCAAGACCGTACTGCCTGGCCAGACTCTTGTAACCCTGCTGTCCTTCTGCGTAGCGTTGCACTACTAGTAACTTGAACGCTTCATTATGTTTCGTCATGAAAAACACCCCAATCGTTGGATGAGCGTCCAACTTTTGGGGTGCAGTTCAGTTTGGGTGCCTTTTAGTGAGCGCCTAAGAAAAAAGCCTGCATCCTATGATGCAGGCTTACTACAAGAACTAAAGTGCCCAGTACTTAGTGTGAGCGCTTAAGCGACGTCAAAGCGATCCGCGTTCATCACTTTCGTCCAGGCGGCGACGAAGTCTTTAACGAACTTCTCGTCGTTATCGTCCTGGGCGTAGACTTCTGCGTAAGAGCGCAGCAACGAGTTAGAACCGAACACCAGGTCAACGCGGGTAGCCGTCCACTTCACGGCATCTGTGTGACGGTCGCGGATCTCATAGGCATTTTGCCCACTGGCTTCCAGCTGTTGCCCATATCGGTCAGGTTGACGAAGAAGTCATTGGTCAACTGGCCTTCACGGTCGGTGAATACACCGTGCTTGGTGCCGCCGTAGTTGGTGCCGAGCACACGCATACCGCCCAGTAGCACGACCATTTCGGGCCCTGTCAGCCCCATCAGTTGGGCGCGATCCAGCAGCAGCTCTTCCGGCTTCACGACGTACTCTTTCTTCTGCCAGTTGCGGAAACCATCCGCCAGCGGCTCTAGCGGCTCGAAGGATTCGCCGTCGGTCATCTCGGCAGAGGCATCGCCACGCCCTTTCAGGAACGGTACGCGAACGTCATAACCTGCCGCTTTGGCGGCTTTCTCAATGGCGAAACTACCGGCCAGAACGATCACGTCGGCAAGGCTGGCACCGGTGTCGGCAGAGATCTTCTCATACACTGCTAATACGCTGGAGAGACGCGCAGGCTCATTGCCTTCCCAATCCTTCTGGGGCGCCAAACGAATGCGGGCACCGTTGGCACCGCCGCGCATGTCGGAACCGCGGTAAGTGCGCGCGCTGTCCCAGGCAGTGCTGACCATGTCACTGATGCTCAGGCCTGCTTCGGCGATTTTCTGCTTAACCACTTCTTCGCTGTAGTCGGTGCTGCCAGCCGGGATGGGATCCTGCCAGATCAGGTCTTCAGCGGGTACTTCCGGGCCGATGTAGCGCGATTTCGGGCCCAGGTCACGGTGGGTCAGTTTGAACCATGCTTTAGCGAAGGTTTGCTTGAAGTACTCCGGATCCGCCATGAATTTTTCACAAATGGCACGGTAGGTCGGATCCATCTTCATGGCCATATCCGCATCGGTCATGATCGGATTGTGGCGAATAGAGGGGTCACTGGCGTCAACCGGCTTGTCCTCTTCCTTGATGTTCACCGGTTCCCACTGGTGAGCGCCCGCCGGGCTCTTACGCAGTTCCCACTCATAGCCGAACAGCAGGTCAAAATAGCCCATGTCGAACTGGGTCGGATGGGTATTCAGGCGCCTTCAATGCCAGACGTTACGGCATTACTCGCTTTGCCGCCCATGGTAGGGTTGCCCCAGCCAAAGCCCTGGTTTTCAACATCGGAGGCTTCAGGCTCAGCAGCCAGCGCAGCCGCGTCACCATTACCGTGGCACTTGCCCACGGTGTGGCCACCGGCGGTAAGCGCTGCCGTCTCTTCGTCGTTCATCGCCATACGGGCGAAGGTTTCGCGGATCTGTTGGCCGGTCTTCAGCGGGTCGGGCACGCCGTTAACACCTTCGGGGTTAACGTAGATAAGGCCCATCTGCACGGCTGCCAGCGGGTTTTCCATGGTTTCCGGCTTTTCAACGTCAGCGTAGCGCTCGTCGGAAGGTGCCAGCCACTCTTTCTCATCGCCCCAATAGATGTCTTTTTCGGGTTCCCAGATATCCACACGGCCAAATGAGAATCCGTAGGCGGGTAGGCCCATGGATTCGTAGGCAACGGTACCCGCCAGGATCATCAGGTCGGCCCAGCTGATCTTGTTGCCGTACTTCTTCTTAATCGGCCACAGCAGTCGACGCGCCTTATCGAGGCTGACGTTATCCGGCCAGGAGTTGAGCGGTGCAAAACGCTGGTTACCGGTGCCACCGCCTCCACGACCGTCAGCAAGACGGTAGGTGCCAGCAGAGTGCCATGCCATGCGGATCATCAGACCACCGTAGTGGCCCCAATCCGCCGGCCACCAGGACTGGCTATCGGTCATCAGCGCATGGACGTCTTGCTTGAGCGCGTCGAAATCGAGCTTTCTGACCTCTTCCCGATAGTCAAAATCAGCATCCATCGGGTTTGATTTGCGGTCTTGCTGGTGCAGGATATCCAGGTTAATCCCTTCCGGCCACCAGTCTTTATTCGATGTGCCCGTGGAGGTATTACCACCATGCATTACAGGACATTTACCACTCATAGCTCTCTCCCTCTAACGTCATTTTGTGCTAGCTGCTGTGTCTTGGTTGCATTTGTCTTTGCAGCTACCAAGTCAACTGACGGTGAGCGCCCTTACCTAAGTGCTCAAACAGCCACTTGTGATCAAAGTACGCTTCACTCACTTGGTACATTTTTAGCCCACATCTTTCATAGGCACAATTTGCTTTTAGTGACCGATCTAATAGTTTTTATACATCGCCATTTTCTAGTAATGCCGTTACTCAAACTCTTCCGTATCGATGTCCGCTTGCTGCGCCTCACTATAGCGCGCACCTGCCACTTGGCCTGGGGTCATCATGGCACTCAACTGAGACAAGGTAGTGACATCAAGGTGCAGTGTTTCTGCCGCTAAGTTTTCACGCATATGATCAGCCGAGCGGGTACCGGGAATGGGGATAATGTCCTGCCCCTGAGCCTTCAGCCACGCCAACGCCAGTTGCCCTGGCGTAACGTTCAAGGCCTGCGCCAGCGCCGCCAGGCGTTCAAATAGTTTTAAATTTTGCGGGTAGTTGTCGGCACTAAAGCGCGGCATCTGTCGGCGCATATCGCCCTCTTCGAGGCGCGCAGGATCTTTAATCGCCCCTGTCAGGAAGCCCCGTCCTAATGGGCTGAAGGCTACCAGGGCCGTGCCCACCTCGCGGCACGCATCAATCAAAGCGATTTCCGGATTGCGCGTCCACAGCGAGTATTCTGACTGCACGGCAGCAATAGGGTACTCAGCCACCGCGCGGCGCAGCGTGATCGCTGATATTTCGGATAGCCCCACACCACCTATCTTGCCCTCTTCGACAAGGCGTCCCAGCGCCCCACGCTCTCTTCGGTGGGGATTTGGCGATCCAAGCGGTGCAGGTAGTAGAGATCCAAATGGTCGGTACGCAGGCGCGCAAGGCTTGCTTCGCACTGCTTGCGCAGGGTTTCCGGGCGACCATCAATCACCCGCTTGCCCGACTCAGGATCCATCGCCATACCACATTTACTGGCCAGAAAGAGCTGGTGCCGCTTGCCCTCCAGGGCGCGCCCGACCACCTTCTCATTGGCCGTGGCGCCATACAGGGTGGCGGTATCGAAGTGGCGATAGCCCATATCGAAGGCCTCATCCAGCGCCCGTAGGGCTGCGCTTTCCGGCACGATACTGCCGTAACCGTGGGAGAGGTTCATACAGCCCAGACCAATCGAAGGGGCGTTTACGGCGTTAAGGCGCTGAAAGAAGCTCGACATAGGGTTTCCCATCGTTAAAAGAACCGTTTTATTACGTTTCACCGCCAAACTGCAACGCGGCTAAATGACGATAGAGCGCGCTGGTGGTGATCAATTCCGCGTGGGTGCCCGCCGCCACTAGCTTGCCGCCATCAAGCACCAGCAAGCGGTCGGCAGCAATAACCGTCGCCAGCCGGTGGGCGATCACGATACTGGTGCGCCCCACCATCAGGCGATCTAGCGCCTGCTGTACCAGCCGTTCACTCTCGGCGTCCAAGGCGCTGGTGGCTTCATCCAGCAGCAGCACGGCGGGATCTTTTAGCAGCGCCCGGGCGATGGCGAGCCGTTGACGCTGGCCACCGGAGAGCTGCACCCCACCGGGGCCCAGGGGCGTGTCAAAACCTTGGGGCAGCGCGTCGATAAAGTCGAGGGCACTGGCGTCCTGAGCGGCAGTGCGCAATCTATAGATATCCGCTTCCGCATCTCCGTAACGCAGATTCTCGGCCACCGAGCCACTAAACAGCACTGGCTCCTGGGCTACCAGCCCCATGGCGCCGCGCAAGGCAGCAAGATCTAGCGTACTGACATCCCTATCATCCAAGGTAATGCGCCCCTGGCTGGGGTCATAAAAGCGTAGCAGCAGCGCCAACAGCGTGCTTTTACCTGCCCCGGAGGGCCCCACCACTGCCACTCGTTCTCCCGGCTTAATGTGAAGATCAAACCCGTTCAGCGCTGGCGTTTCCCGCCCAGGGTAGGTAAAGGTGACGTTCTCCAGGGTAATCTCACCACGCAAAGGGCTGGGTAGGGCCTGGGGGTTCACCGGCGACTGAATAGCGGGTTGGGTATCGATTAGCTCCAATAAACGCTCCGCCGCGCCTGCTGCGCGCTGCACATCCCCTGCCACTTCAGCCAGAGTGGCAATAGCCCCCGCCGCCAGCACAGCGTAGAAGATAAACGCCGAGAGCTCGCCAGCACTCATGGTGCCCTCGAGCACCGCCTGACCGCCCTGCCAAAGCATTAAGCCAACCGCCGTAAACACCACCAGCATGGCAACACCGGTCAACCAGGCGCGCTGCTGGGTGCGCTCGACGGCGCTGCCAAAGGCCTGTTCAACCCGCTGGCCATAGTGGGTTTTATCCACCGCTTCGTGGGTAAATGCCTGGAGCGTTTTAATCCCGCTGAGCGCTTCCTCGGCATAGCGCCCCAGTTCCGCCACACGATCCTGACTGGTGCGGGAAAGCCGCCGCACCCGGCGCCCGTACCACACAATGGGCAGCAGCGTGGCGGGGATACCTATCAATACCATCGCCGAGAGCCACGGCTGGGTGACCAGCATGAGCACCACGGCCCCCACCAGCATGAACAGATTACGCAGCGCCAGCGATACCGAGGAGCCAAACAGGCTCTGCAGTACGCTGGTGTCCGCTGTCAGCCGTGAGGCGATCTCCCCGCGGCGCGGCCATCGCTGGCACTTTCGAAAAAGCTTGGCTCCAAGGTAAGTAAATGATCGAACACCCGCTGGCGAAGGTCGGCAGCCAAGCGCTCGCCAATCCAGGTGACCTGGTAGTAGCGCAGGGCGGAGGCCAGCGCCAGTACCGTCACCACGGCCAGCATCAAACCGAGCGATTGGGCCAGCGCCTGCTGATCTGCGGCGAGAAAGCCGCGATCAATCACCAAGCGCAGCCCATTACCCAGCAGCAGTACGCTACCCGAGGCCATCAGCAACGCTAACCCCGCTAACGCTAAGCGAGTTTTGTAAGGGCGAAGCAGTCCCAGCAGGCGCAGCAGCACCCGGGGGTTAGGGCGTTGATTCATGGTAGCAATTGCTCAACAGAGAAGGCGTTATCCGACCATAGCAGGAGTGTCGAAAGCATGCAGCTAGGGATATATAGCGCCGGACAAAAAAAGCCCGCGAATTATCGCGGGCTCAGTGCTCAATCTCTCTTAATCATTCGTTTCTAGTTAGCTTGCCCTCACCTAATCAATCAGCGGCAGCAGCGCATTTAAGCTATCCCGGGCATCGCCGTAGAACATGCGCGTGTTGTCCTTGAAGAACAGCGGGTTCTCGATACCGGAGTAACCGGTACCCTGGCCGCGCTTGCTGACAAACACCTGCTTGGCTTCCCATACCTTCAACACCGGCATACCGGCGATGGGGCTGTTGGGGTCTTCTTCGGCCGCAGGGTTCACGATATCGTTGGAGCCAATTACGATCACCACGTCGGTGGTGGCGAAATCATCATTGATCTCATCCATCTCCAGCACGATATCGTAGGGCACCTTGGCCTCCGCCAGCAGCACGTTCATATGCCCTGGCAAGCGGCCCGCGACCGGGTGAATACCAAAGCGCACGGTCTTGCCCGCAGCGCGTAGCTTGCGCACCAGGTCACTCACCGCGGTTTGCGCCTGGGCCACCGCCATACCGTAACCCGGCACGATAATCACGCTATCGGCATCGTTCAGCGCACTTGCCACGCCGCCAGCATCAATGGCCACCTGCTCGCCTTCGATCTCCGCCGCGGGCCCAGAGCTTCCGCCAAAACCGCCCAAGATCACGTTAACGAAGTTACGGTTCATCGCCTTACACATGATGTAGAGAGAATCGCACCGGATGAGCCTACTAGCGCACCGGTGACAATCAGCAGATCGTTGGAAAGCGTGAAGCCGACAGCGGCGGCCGCCCAGCCGGAGTAGCTGTTGAGCATGGAGACCACCACCGGCATATCCGCGCCGCCAATGCCCATAATCAGGTGGTAACCGATAAAGAACGACAGCGCTGCGAGCACGATCAATGTCCAGAAGCCTGCGCCATTGAGGTACAAAATCGCCAACACTAGCGACAGCACCGCCGCTCCGGCGTTAAGCAGATGCCCACCGGGCAGTTGACGCGGTTTACCATCCACTTTACCGGCCAGCTTACCGAACGCCACCACCGAACCAGTGAAGGTGACTGCACCGATAAAGATAGCGAACACGACCTCAATCTGTAGAAAAGTGAGCTCGTCAGGCGCTTTGGTGGCGACCAGCGCGGCAAACGCAGAAAACTCCTGCATAACGCCATCGGCCGCTTGTGCCGCCAGTACCCGGCGGCGCTCTAAATCCGCGCTCCAGGCCACAAACACCGCGGCCAAGCCAACAAAGCTGTGCAGCGCTGCCACGAGTTGCGGCATTTCGGTCATCTCGACCTTGCCCGCCACGTAGACGCCAATGCCGGCACCAATGACCATCATCGGGATCAGCCACCAGTAGCCACCGATACCCGGCCCTAATGAAGTGAAAAATACCGCCAGCGCCATGCCCACAATGCCGTACCACACGGCCCGCTTGGCTTTCTCCTGGTTACTCAAGCCGCCCAGCGACAGAATAAACAGCACGCTTGCCGCGATCGCCGCGGCAGATACGAATCCTTGACCTAACATATCGTCTCTCCGCCGCTTAGGATTTTTGGAACATGGCCAGCATCCGGCGTGTCACCAGGAAGCCACCCACGATATTGATTGACGCGATGAGCACCGAGATCGATGCCAGCACGCCCACAATGGCGCTGCCGGAGCCAATCTGCAGAATCGCCCCCAAAATAATGATGCCCGAAATCGCGTTAGTCACCGCCATCAGCGGTGTATGCAGCGAGTGGCTGACGTTCCAGATCACCTGGAAGCCGATAAAGCAGGCCAGCACAAAGACAATAAAGTGCTGCATAAACGACACCGGCGCCACTTGCCCCAACAGCAGCATCAGCGCACCACCGACGGCCAACAGTCCCACCTGGCGCTTGGTTTGTGCTTTGAAGGTGGCAAGCTCAGCGGCTTTTTTCTCTTCCGCTGTGGGCTCTTTCTCTTTCTTCTTCGGCTTAGCGGCAGCAATTGCTTTGACTTTAGGCGGCGGTGGCGGGAAGGTTATTTCACCCTCGTGAGTCACCGTAGCGCCACGGATCACATCGTCTTCCATATTGTGATTGATCACCCCATCTTTCTCGGGGGTTAGATCAGTCAACATATGGCGGATATTGGTGGCATAGAGCAGCGATGATTGCGTAGCCATGCGCGAGGGGAAATCGGTATAGCCGACCACCACTACTCCGTTATCACTGACTACCCGCTCATCCGGTTTGGTGAGATCGCAGTTGCCGCCCTTCTCGGCCGCTAAATCGATAACCACCGACCCTGGCTTCATGGCCTCAACCATATCTTCCAGCCACAGCTTGGGCGCGGGACGACCAGGAATTAGCGCGGTGGTAATGACGATATCCACATCCGGCGCCTGCTCGCGGAAGCACTCCAGCTGCTTCTCGCGGAACTCCGGGCTTGAGGGCGAGGCGTAGCCGCCGCTTTCAGAACCATCCTGGCTCTCGTCAAAATCGAGGAACAGGAACTCAGCGCCCATGGACTCGATCTGTTCAGAGACCTCGGGGCGTACGTCAAAGGCGCGCACCACGGCGCCCAGGCTGGTGGCGGTGCCGATCGCCGCCAAGCCCGCCACGCCAGCACCGATCACCAGCACCTTGGCAGGCGGTACTTTACCCGCAGCGGTAACCTGGCCAGTAAAGAAGCGGCCAAAATTGTTGCCCGCTTCAATCACCGCCCGGTAACCGGCGATATTGGCCATGGAGGAGAGTGCGTCCATCTTCTGTGCCCGGGAGATACGCGGCACCATATCCATGGCAATCACAGTGGCGCCCTGGGCCTTACACTTCTCCAGCAGCGCTTCGTTTTGCGCTGGCCAGAAGAAGGCAATCAGGGTTTGGCCTTTGCGCAGCCGCTCGGCTTCTGCATCAGAGGGCTCGCGGACTTTAATGACCACCTCGGCGTCGTTCCAGAGCGCATCCGCTCCTTCCACCACGGTAACGCCCGCCTCACGATAAGTGTCGTCATTAAAGCCCGCCGCCAGGCCCGCGCCGCTCTCTACCAAGCACTCGTGGCCCAGCTTCTGGATCTGCTTGGCGCTCTCGGGGTTAGCGCAACACGCGCTTCCCCCCGGGCACTCTCTTTCGGTGCACCTATTTTCACTCGTGTTCTCCTTTGTTTTTTTCTGCTGCTGTTACCTTCCTACAGCGCCGCCACATAGCGGTTGGGCACTGCCCATTTTCGACCTTCGTCATAACGCCTGTTAGCAGTCTAGGATCTAACGGGGCGGCTGCCAGATACTATTCAACCTTTGATTCAACTGGGTTGTTTAACTACAACATGGGCTGATTGAGGCTTCAAGCCCCACCAAAAGAGCGAGAAAACTACTTCCAAAGTACCACAGGCAGTTGGCTCTACTGGTGCTTTACTGAAGAAGCGGGCAAGGCAATAGCGCTTAACCGCTGATAGTACCCGCACCAACATAGGTAGTAATACTTGTAACGACTGTTGCAACACCACTCACGACAACATACTTAACAACGCAGGAGAGTTCCTTATGTGGACGAAACCAACCTATCAAGATATGCGCCTTGGCTTTGAAGTAACGCTGTATATCTCTACCCGCTAACGTCTACTTACTGAGTCGTGCCCCTGTCTATATCAACCCGCTCATGCTAGGCAGGGGCTTTCACCGCAGCACCAACTTAAGAGTCCAGCCTATGCAGGTTATCGTTCTTGGGGCTGCCGCAGGTGGCGGTTTCCCCAGTGGAATTGCAACTGCCCGAACTGCTTCCACGCACGCCAAGGCAGCAGCGACCATCAACCACGCACTCAGTCATCCATTGCGTTAAGCGTTGATGGCAAAAGGTGGCTGCTATGCAACACCTCCCCTGACATTCGCGCCCAACTCAACGCCAACCCGGAACTATGGCCTAACGAACTGCGTGGCAGCGGTATTCAAGGCGTGCTGCTGGTAGATGCCCAGATCGACCACGTCACCGGGCTACTTTCCCTTAGAGAAGGCTGTCCGCTGGATGTATGGTGCACGCCCAATGTACATAACGATTTATCTACTGGGTTTCCACTGTTCCCAATGCTGGAGCACTGGGGCGGGCTGCGCTGGCAGCCGGTTGGCTTGGACGATCATCAGGAGGTGGTCGAGTTTTCGATTCCTTTCCTGCCGGATATCGCGCTTACCGCCTTTGCGCTACACAGCAATGCCCCGCCCTACTCACCACGGCGCGGGGCTACTTCCTGTGGTGATAATTTAGGGCTGTATATTGTCGACCGGCGCAGCGGTAAGTCGCTGTGCTACGCCCCTGGGCTTGGCAACCCCACGCCACTGGCCATGCGCTTCTTACACGCCGCTGATGTGGTGATGGTGGACGGCACCCTGTGGGAAGACGACGAAATGCAGGCACTCGGCGTTGGCACCTCAACAGGCCAACAGATGGGGCACCTCGCGCTCAATGGCAACGGCGGCATGTGTGAGCTACTTAACGACCTCCCCAGCAGCACGCGGCGCATTTTGATTCATATTAACAACACCAATCCGATTTTAGACCGCACCAGCGAGGCGGCAAAAACAGTTCAGGACGCAGGCATCGAAACAGCCTACGACGGCATGAAGCTCACGCTATAGCCCTATCGCCAATATTTAGGAGATTGATCATGGCGCTAACCGCAATAACGCCCTGCGCTTCTGACACCCCGCTCAATCGGGAGGCGTTCCGTGACGCGCTGATGAATAAAGGGCAGTACTACCACCTCAACCACCCCTTTCAGCAGGCGATGGCCAACGGCGAACTTAGCCGTGAACAATTGCAGGGCTGGGTGGCTAACCGCTTTACTACCAACTGATGATTCCCCAAAAAGACGCCGCGCTACTGGCCAACTGCCCGGATGCAGCCACCCGCAGGCGATGGGTGCAGCGCCTGCTAGACCACGACGGCCACACTGGCGATGAGGGTGGGATTGAAGCCTGGCTAGCCCTCGGTGAAGCCGTAGGATTACACCGTCATACGCTGCTCTCCCAGGAGCGCGTGCTACCCGGTGTCCGCTTTGCAGTGGATGCCTACCGCCACTTTGTCGCCCAAGCGCCCTGGCAGGAGGCAGCGATCTCATCGCTTACCGAGCTGTTTGCGCCGCTTGCCCACCAAAACCGGCTGGATACCTGGCCCCAGCACTACCCGTGGATTAACGAGCAGGGCTATCGCTACTTTCGCAAGCGCCTCAGCGAAGCCCGCCGAGACGTCGAGCACGGCCTGGAAATCGCCTTAAGCGTGTGCACGACGGTGGCGCTGCAGCAACGTGCGCTGAACATCCTGCAATTCAAGCTTGATGTGCTGTGGAGCATGCTGGATGCCATAACCATGGCCTATCAGTTAGACCGTCCGCCTTACCACACCGTTACCAGTGAAGCGGTGTATCACCGTGGGCTTGAGCACTCACTTTACTAGACCTTGATTGACGAGCGTTGGGGAATTCAACATGGCACAGCAAGACATTTACCAAATGCGGCGCGGCTGGCGGTTACAGTGGGAAGCCATTCAGGGCTGCCACGTCATTCTTTACCCCGAAGGTATGGTCAAGCTCAGCACGACTGCCGGAGCGATTCTTGAACAGGTCGATGGCCACCAATCCGTCGCCGACATTATCGCCACTCTGCAGCGGCGCTACCCAGGCGCGGAGACCTTAGCAGACGACGTCGTGCAATTTATCGAGGAAGCACGCGCCAACGGCTGGCTAGCCGCGAAGGAGGTTCACTGTGGCTGATACCAACAGGGTGAATCAAAGCACTGCTGAAGCGACCTCGCCACCTTTATGGCTGCTGGCAGAACTTACCTACCGTTGCCCGCTGCAGTGCGCCTACTGCTCTAACCCGCTGGCCTTTACCCGCTACCAAAACGAGCTGGATAGCGAAGCGTGGTTTAGCGTGCTGCGCCAGGCGCGGGCCATGGGGGCGGCGCAATTGGGCTTTTCCGGCGGTGAGCCGCTGATTCGCCAGGATCTGGAAGCGCTGGTACGCGAAGCACGCACGCTAGGCTTTTATACCAACCTGCTGACCTCCGGCGTGGGCCTTACTGCCCAGCGAGTAGACGCTCTGGCAGAGGCAGGCCTGGATCATATTCAGATTAGCCTGCAGGCTGCCGACCCCGAACTGGCCCAGGCGCTGGCCGGCTCTGCCAAGGCCCATGCCAACAAGCTGGCAATGGCAAAAGCCGTCAAAGCCGCTGGCTACACTATGGTATTGAACGTGGTGCTGCATCGGCACAATATCGATCAAATTGGCGACCTGATTGCCCTCTGTGATGAACTCGGTGCGGATGCTGTTGAGCTGGCCAACTGCCAGTATTACGGCTGGGCGTTTTTAAACCGCCAAGCGTTGATGCCTACCCGGGAACAGCTGGTACGTGCCGAGGCGGAAACCAACCGCTGGCGGGAAACCCTGGCGGCAAGGGGCCGCGATATGTCGTTGTTGTTTGTGGTGCCGGACTACTTTGAACAAACGCCTAAGGCATGCATGGGCGGCTGGGGCAGCATTTTTATGACCGTTGCCCCGGATGGCGCCGTGTTGCCCTGCCATAGCGCCAGGGAACTACCGATGGCGTTTCCCAACGTAAAAGAGACGTCGCTGCAGGACATTTGGTACCAAAGCGACGCCTTTAACTGTTTTCGCGGCACCCAGTGGATGCCAACACTCTGCCAGCAGTGCGACGAGCGCGATAAAGACCATGGCGGCTGCCGTTGCCAAGCTTATTTGTTAACCGGCGATATGCACGCCACCGACCCCGTTTGCCAGCACTCTCCCCAGCATGGGTTGCTAGAGAGCCTGATCGCAGAAAACGCCCAAAGCCCCCTTGATCAAGCGACTCTTATCCCCCGCAATGCCCGCCAATCAAAGCAGTTGCAAACTAAACAGTTACAGAGCCAGGGTAGTTCAGCGGAGCCTTCGCCCCGCCAAACGCCCGAGCTGATTTATCGGCAATAAATCCATTAAGGCTCGCAGGTGGCTCGCTCAGCATGGGCAGGCAGCTGCGGGCAAACAGCGGCTAATGAATGACCGCTCGCTTGCCAGCCATCCACCCCATTGGGGTACCAATAGAGCTCTTCATAGCCCATTGCCTCAGCGCGTCGGGCAGCATTCCAGGAAAGCCAGCAGTCGCTGCGGCAAAGAACACCAACGGCGCTGCCTCAGCGTTCTCACGCTGCGCATCGAGTGCTTGCGTGAAGTAATCACTCCACTCATCTTCCAAAGTAGGTGCGCCCACGTTAGGCAGCCAAATACTGCCGGGGATCGTTAAGTGAGGAGTATCCTGCAGAAAAAGGCCGTTATGCCAGGTTAACGCGTAGACATCCACCAGGATGACCGACGACGATTCCAGCAGCGCTTGAAAAGTATCGTCATCTAACGTGGTCACCCCAGGTAGCGGTGCAGTGACGGGGGCTTTAAATGGCGGTAACCGATAGCCTTGTTGGTTAAACGCCGCTGCAGGCACGTCAGCACCCGCCACGCCGCTAACTATTCCACTTATCCACGCCAAGCAAATGATATAGCGGCGCACAGAGTGCGCCGAGTGCTGTGTCGACATGATGGCATCACTCCCAATCAAACGGGCAGGCGGTACATCCCTCCATTTGGGCCATTTGGAAGTTACCGTAGTGGATACGTGCACCGGTCATATCGGCATCGTTAAGACGGGCGATGTTCATTTTGACTTCTTGCAGGTTAGCATCGCGCAGATCCGCCCCAATCAGGTTGACCTTATTCATCCAGGCCATTTCCAGGTTGCTGCCCATCAGCTTCGCTCCCTGCATACTGGCCCCAGACAGTCGGGCGAACGCCAAATTGGCCCCAGTCAGGTCAGCGTGATCAAACGTCGCTCCCTGGGCATAAATACTCCAGCTATCCAACCCAACCAAACTGGCATGGGAAAGATCGGCACCACGCAGGTGGTGTTGGGCATACGCGCGCGATTAAGGTTAGCGTTGCGTAGCGATGCACCTTCAAAATCAACGCTGCGTAGATTGCTATGGCGGAAATCCGAGCCGTCTAAATTGCTGCCCGCAAAGTTGGCGCCTTGCAAATCAAGGTTAGCAAAGTCGCCGCCGGATAAGTCCATATTGACGCACTGAGCGCCGGGCACCAGCTCGCAGCCGTTATGTACTGGCGGTTGGTACGCTTCAACATAATCGTCGGCAACGACACTGCCTATCGCGCTAAGGCAGAGAAAAACTGCCGCTGTTTGGCGGCGCCATAAAGGCAGAGTATTACGCGTTATCATTATTGTTCTCTCCATGACCGTTATCTGCATTCAAAAAAGGGCGGCAAAGGCCGCCCAAAAGGTGTTAATAACTTAACGGTTAGCCAACTCTTTAACGAAGGACGGCAACTTGAAGACCCAGAACGAGCCGCCCTGGGCAATCGGTCGCGTCAGTTCAGCCATATCACCGCCCCAAAGCGGAACTGCACCGCCATAACCTGCAGTGACACCGATGTACTGCTCACCGTCCATTTCCCAGGTAACCGGTGGTGAAATGATGCCGGTACCTACCTGGAACTTCCAAAGCTCTTCCCCGGTTTCAGCATGGAAGGCTTTGAAGTAGCCATCCCCCGTACCGGTAAACACCAAATCACCGTGGGTAGCTAGCACGCCGGCCCATAGCGGCATAGGCTCTTTATGTTCCCAAGCGTACTCGCCGGTCACCGGGTCTATGGCGCGCAGAATACCCACATGGTCGTCGTACATACGCTTAATACGGAAGCCCATACCCAAGTATGCGGCGCCTTCCACGTACTCGACTTCCTCGTCCAGTAATCTTCTTTCCAATGGTTGCCGGGTACGTAGAAGAGCCCTGTGTCCTCGCTATACGCCATGGGGTTCCAGTTTTTACCGCCTAAAAACGGCGGTGACACTTCAACGGGTTCAGAGCGGGTTTGTCCTTCTTCTAAACGCGGTGGACGCTGGCCTTCAGCCTCAACCGGGCGACCGGTTTCCAGATCGATATGGGTCGCCCAGGAGATGTTATCGACAAATGGGAAGGCGTTGATGAGCTCGCCGTTAGTGCGGTCAGTGACATAGAAGAAGCCATTACGGTCGGCGTGGGCACCGGCGTTGACCGTTTGGCCGTTTTCATCTTCGTATTCGAACAGCACGATCTCGTTATTGCCTGAGAAGTCCCAGGTATCGTTGGGCGTGTGCTGATAGAACCACTTCACTTCGCCGGTCGAAGGGTCGATACCCAATTGACCAGAGGTATATAGGCTGTCGTAGTCAGACGGGTCGCCGTCTTCAGAGGTGCGTGCCCACCCGTTCCAGGGGGCAGGGTTACCCGCGCCAATGATAATGGTATTGGTGTCAGGGTCGAAGCTGGCGCTCTGCCATGGCGCACCGCCACCTTGGCTCCAGGCTTGTACTTTGCCGGTTTCGCTGTCTGGGTCATCGGGCCAGGAGGGCGCGCTGGCATCCCCCGTCGGGGTGCTCTCCTCACCGTTCAAACGCCCCATATGGCCTTCAACAAAGGGGCGCATCCAAATCTCTTCACCGGTATCAGGGTCACGGGCATAGAGCTTACCCACAATGCCGAACTCATCCCCTGAAGAGCCATGAATCAACAATACGCGGCCCGTTTCGCTATCTTCTACAATCGTTGGTGCGCCCGTCATGGTATAACCCGCACGGTGGTCACCAAAGCGTTCTCGCCACACTACTTCACCGGTATCTTTATTGAGCGCCACAATCCCCGCATCCAGCGTACCGAAGAACACCTTGTCGCCGTATATGGCCGCGCCGCGGTTCACGACGTCGCAGCAAGGGCGAATATCGCTGGGCAGTCGATGGTTATAAGACCACAGCCTCTTTCCAGTACGTGCATCAATGGCAAAAATACGTGAATAGGAGCCGGTAACATAAATAACGCCTTCATGAATCAGCGCCTGTGACTCCTGGCCACGCTGCATTTCATCGCCAAAGGAGTGAGACCATGCAGGGGTCAGCATCTCTACATTGTCTGCGTTAATTTGATCAAGCGGGCTGTAGCGCTGGGCTTTCACGCCCATACCGTACATCAACACCGTTTCAGTGGTGTTATGGTCATTGAGAATATCGTCCCAGGTCACCTCGCTGGCGTGGGCTGTCAGTGCAACGCCTCCAACACCTAGGGCAGAGGCATAAGCAACGGCGGCGGTGAGAGTACGCAGGCGAAAGGGCCACGAAATTTTGCGGGCTGACGTGTTGTTATTGATAGCGTATGTCATGGGTTTTCCATCCGAGTAATGATCACAATGCAATGGCTGCAAAGCGGCCAAGCTGCTGCTTGCGTGGTGTCAGCAAGACTAAGCTCAGCTTAGAAGCCCAGATCAAAAACCCATCTACCCCTCCAGTCGCGTTCGCATCCTGAATTAGCACTACTTCCAAAGGAGGAGGCTGGCGATACCTAAGGTGCTATAGGTTCGGCAAGTATGCCTGCCTATGCTCACTCAAGTGACGATACATTGATCCCCTGAGGAGCTATTCCATGACAACGCTTACAAAAACAATCTCAAAAACAATCTCAAAAACAATCACACCAGCAATCTCAAAAACAGGCTCTACAAAAACATCCATAGGCCAAGCGGGTGCTATCGCCCTTGTGGCCCTGCTGGCTGCACCGCTGGCATGGTCTCATGGCAGCGTGACCCCTCAAGCCGTTGATATTAAAGATCTCGAGCGTTTAGGTGACGAATGGCGGGAAGAGAACCCCTACCGTGATCATCCCCAGCATGATCTAGCCGTGGATATTGGCGCCCGCGCTTACAACAGCAACTGCGCCGCTTGCCACGGCTTAGAAGCAAAATCCGGCGGCATCGCCCCCGACCTGCGCGAGCTGGAGAACGGCCCATGGGGCGATGAGTGGTTCAAAGAGCTGGTCACTAACGGATCTGAGCGCAACGGCCGTGTCCTCATGCCGCGAATGTCCGACTACGTCAGCCAAGAAGGGCTATGGGCCATCCGCACTTGGTTAGAAACGGTCAGCATAGAAACTACCGGACAGTAATCCCTAAGCTGGGAGGCACTATGGCAACCCCAACGCCCACCATAATGTTACAACGGCCCGCCGCGGCTCTCACGGCACTCCTCGCGGCGTTTATCTGGCTAATATTTATGTTGCCCTCCACCGCGTTGGCCGCCGTGAACAGCGCTGAACAGGATCCGCTTGATTCCTTTATGTGGCCTGTGTACCGCGAGCGCTTTTTGGGCGACGCCCCCGTGGTGTTTGATGAGCGGGTCATCGTTAGCGCGCCAAGTTTCGCCGAAGACTCAGGCCAAGTGCCCATTGAGCTAGACGCCAGCGGATTAGAAGCCAGCGGCGAGCCGATAACCGACATTATCGCCTGGGTGGATCTCAATCCTATTCCCCGCCTGTTTCACTACTCACCGATGAGCCATGGCCTAGCCAAGCTTTCGTTAAATATTCGCCTGGAACAAGCCTCTGCGGTACGCGTAGCAGTGAAACAGGGAGGTACCTGGCATGTGGGCGGCACCTACATTGAAGCAGAAGGCGGCGGCTGTACCACGCCGGGTATTGCCGGCGCCGACAACGACTGGGAAAACACCTTCGGCGAGCTGCAGGGTCGGCTGTTTGCCCATGAGAGCGAACAGCGCCTGCGGGTGCGCCTTTCTCACCCCATGGACAGCGGCTTAATTCCCAGCCTGCCCGCCTTTTACGTACAGTCGTTTGAACTGCTGGATCAGCAGGGCCAGCAAGTGGCCGCGCTGGATATCGAAGCGTCGGTGAGCGCCAACCCCACCCTAGGGTTTCATATGCGCCCCTCTCCGGAAGGCTATGT
Source organism: Vreelandella olivaria (assembly GCA_004295565.1). Lineage (GTDB taxonomy): Bacteria > Pseudomonadota > Gammaproteobacteria > Pseudomonadales > Halomonadaceae > Vreelandella > Vreelandella olivaria. The sequence goes on from AP019416.1 coordinate 4,415,745, forward strand.
GATTGGCGCCCGGGACAACAACGGCAACCGCTTTTCTATGGGTCTGCAGCCATGAAAATGCGCTTTTTAGCGAGCCTAGCGGCGCTGCTGACCACACCGCTAGCGGCCAGCGTGCCGGTCATGTTCTGCGAACGTCCGCTAACGGCCCAGCCAATTGCAAAAATACCTGGATGGTGGAAGGCTCAAGAGAAGAGCTTTCCACCAGCAACTGCGGCCATATCGGCAACCAAGCATTTATTGTCACGCCCAGCGGCGTCATTCTCATTGACAGCGGCAGCAGTCCGGCATTTGGCGAAGCATTAAAAACAGTGATTGCTCAGCACACCTCCCACCCCGTACGCTGGGTTTTGAATACCCATCACCACCCCGATCACTTTTTTCGGTAATGCCTCCTTCGACGAGGCAGAGCACTTCACCTTAGCCAACACCCGTGCGCTGATGGCCCGGGACCGGGAAGCACTGATCGATAACGTAGAGCGGCTGACCGGGCGCAGCTTGGCGCGCTCGCATATTGCCCTGCCCGACACGATTGAGGCAGGCGAGGTAACGCTGGGGAGCTACCCACTCACGCTATACGCCATGAGCGGTCACAGCGGTGGTGACTTAGTCATTATGGATCACGCCACCGAGGTGCTGTTTTTGGGCGATATGGGCTTCTACCAACGTGCGGCCGCTACGGCTCACAGCCCTGGCTTGCAACAGTGGCAGGAAGAACTTAACGATCTACGTGCTCTCAACGCCAGAATCGCCGTGCCCGGCCATGGCCCCAGCGCGCCGCCCAACACGGTTTTAGAGCAAACCGCCCACTACCTCGCATGGCTAGACCAGCACCTCAGTAACGTGGCTAGCGAAGGACTGGGTGCCAACCATGCCTTGGCCATCGAGATTCCGGACGCCTTTGACACCATAGCGCTCACTGAATATGAGTTTACCCGTAGCGTGATGCAGCTTTACCCTCACTATGAAGCACGGCTGCTGTGGGGCACCCCACAATAAGGAGCACACCTATGCCGCTTACCCTGGCAGATGCCGCCGAACCCACTGACACATTGGGCGAACTGCACAGCGACACCCAGGCCGTTTACTGGCTGGCTCGCTGCCCGCAAACGGGCGGCATGCAGCTTTGGCGATGGACGGCTGACAGCAACGAGGCGCCGCAATGTTTGATAGAGGACGCTGTGGGCAGCCGCGTGAACCAGTACGGCGGCGGCAGCTATACGCCACTGACAGGTGGCGTCGTATGGGCGCGCCAGCACGACCAGGCCATTATGCACCTCGACCACCACGGCGCCAGCCACTGCTGGCAGAAGCGGCCACAAACAGCCTATGGGGGCTGTGCGCAGACCCTAAGCGCCAGCGTGTATTAGCGGTTGAGGAAGATACCCACGGTCAGCGTCTGATCGCCATCACGGGCAGCGGGCGGCAAGTATTGGCAGAAGGCTGCGACTTCTACGGCGCGCCGATATTAAGCGACGACGGCAACTATGTAGCGTGGGTGAGCTGGTCACTGCCTCATATGCCCTGGCAGCGTAGTCAGTTGCATCTCGCACAGGTGGCGGCTAACGGTAGGCTTGAAGCCTTTGAGCGCTGGGACTTCGGCGCAGCGCTTAGCCAGCCGCAGTTTGACCCCCATAACGTGCTGATTTGCATGAGCGATCACGCGGGTTGGTGGCAACCCTGGCAGGTTAGCTTGGCCACTCCCCTTTGTCTAAGCAGCGCCCCGGTGGATCACATCACCACACCGTGGCAGCTAGGTGAGCGCCAGCACGCTTGGCGGGACAATCGGCAGGTTTACTGTCAACTCCACCAAGGGGCAGCTCAGCTTTACCGACGCTCCAACGAGCAGGTGGCAGCACTGCTACCTACCCCAGGTCGCGTGGTAAGCATCACGCTGGCAAGGCACGGTGACTACGCCATAGTGCAAAGCGCTACCAGCGGCGCCCAACTGATACGTTTTACCGACAATTATCCACACCGCTGCCTAGCGGGTAACGTTGTGGATCACTTAGCGGGTAGCCTGGTGGCCAAAAATTCCGCCATCGCGCAATGGCTGGAAGCCCCGTTGGCAACGAAGGCGAAACAGTTCACGGTTTTTTCTATTCAGCCTCAGCCAACCACTCTGCGCCGCTGATTGTACGCGTTCACGGCGGGCCTACTGCCGCCACTTACCCTGTTTACGACCCGCTGGTGGCCTACTGGCAGCAGCAGGGCTTCCATGTGCTGGATATCAACCCACGCGGCAGCGGCAACTTTGGCCGCCGTTACCGCGAGTGTTTAGCGGGCCAGTGGGGCATCAGCGATACTGACGATGTGATCGCCCTGGTTAACGCCGCCTGCGCACGCTTTGCGATAGATACAGCGCGCTGCTTTATCCGTGGTCAAAGCGCTGGTGGGTTTACCGCCCTCAATGCCCTGGTCGCCACGCCACTGTTTGCTGCGGCCACCAGCCTGTACGGGGTAACCGATGCGTTATCGCTATCAGCAAAAACACATCGTTTTGAGTCTGGCTACCTGGGCTGGCTAATCGGTGACGAGTCTCTGCTCGCCCAGCGCAGCCCTACCTATAAAGTTCCCCATTGCCAGCGCCCTTTGCGGGCACTGTTTATCCAGGGTGGCAAAGATGCCGTGGTAGTACCGGAGCAGACCCACGCCATGGCGCGGCATATCGAACAGCAAGGTGGTGAGGCGCAAACATTGCTATTCGATAACGAATACCACGGCATTCGCCACCCTCAGGCGCGCCAAACCATGCTGGCTCGCGAGCTGGCCTTTTATCAATAAGATGACTTGCCCCTAACGACGGCACCAAGGTCGTAGCGCAACAATCTCCTAAGGTGCTTAAGATAATGGTTAACAATTATAAACGAGATCGCCCCATGACTTCGCCGCTCACGCAACTTCGTAAGTTTGTCGCGCCTGAAATTATTTTTGGCGACGGGGCGCGCCACGCTGCGGGCAACTACGTCACTACTTTCGGGGCAGAAAAGGTACTGCTGGTCTCTGACCCAGGCGTACTGCTGGCAGGCTGGGTGACCGATATTGAAGCCAAACTGCTGGAAGCCAACATTGCCGTTGAGCGTTTTACCGCCGTATCACCCAACCCACGGGTAGATGAGATTATGGCCGGTGCGGAGATCTATCGTGAAACCGGCTGCAAGGCGATTGTGGCGATAGGCGGTGGCAGCCCGATGGACTGCGCCAAGGGGATTGGGATCGTCACGGCCCACGGCGGGCACATTCTCGATTTTGAAGGCGTTGATACGATTCGCGTGCCGATTCCTCCGCTGATTTTCATTCCTTCAACGGCGGGCACCTCGGCGGATATTTCCCAGTTTGCGATTATTTCCGACCAGCAGCGGCGCATGAAATTCTCGATTATCAGCAAGGCCGTCGTCCCGGATGTGTCACTGATCGATCCTGAAGTCACCATGACCATGTCGCCCTACCTGACCGCTTGTACCGGGGTCGACGCGTTAGTGCATGCCATTGAAGCGTTCGTTTCAACTGGCAGCGGCCCGCTCACCGATACCCACGCTTTGGAAGCCATGCGTTTGATCAGCAGCCATCTCGAGGCGCTGGTGGCGAACCCCACCGATGGCGAGCTGCGTGCTCAGGTAATGCTGGGCAGCATGCAAGCGGGCTTGGCGTTCTCAAACGCGATTTTGGGCGCAGTACACGCCATGTCGCATAGTTTGGGCGGCTTCTTAGATCTCCCCACGGTTTGTGCAACGCTATGCTGTTAGAGCACGTGGTGGCCTATAACTACGAAGCCGCCCCCGATCGTTTTAAGCGGGTCGCCGAAGCCGTCGGTATCGACTGCCGGGGACTGTCACAGCAGCAGATTAAAAAAGCGCTGTTTCGGTATTTAGTCGATTTAAAACATGCGGTTGGCCTGGGCGGCACGCTTGGTAAGATGGGTGTCTCACGCAGCGACGTGCCGTTTCTCACCAACCACGCGCTGGGCGACCCCTGCATTTTGACCAACCCGCGCCGTTCCAACTCGCGGGATGTAGCGGTGGTGTACGAAGAGGCGCTATGAAAAAAGCCAACGATCCCTCGGGCTTTTCGGTCAGCGATCTGCTTGGGCTGGGTCAGCAGTCGGCGCGCAAAAGCTACTATCGCGAGCTATCCGCGCGTCTAGAAGAGCTTGAGGTTGAGCGCAACCGCTATAAATGGCTATTTGAGAACGCGCTACACGGCATTTTTCAGGCGTCGCTCTCCGGAAAGCTGCGCGCCGCCAACCCGGCACTTGCCACCATGCTAGACGACCCTAGCGTGGCGTATACGCTGGAGCGCTGCGCGCGCTTTGACGCGCTGTTTGTTAACGCGACTACTGGGCAACAGCTGCGCGACCTGCTGCTCATTCAAGGGCACGTAACAGGCCAAACCACCTTGCTGCAGGGAGCCTCTGGTCGCCAGGTTCCCGTCGCCATTACGCTGATCAAAAAGCCCGCCGAACTTGCCGGAGATGAAGACCTGATCGAAGGCTTTGTGGCCGATATTACCGAGCGTGAGCGCGCCCGCCAGCACTTGGAAACACTCAACGCCCACTTGGAAGCCCGGGTAGCTGACCGCACCCAGGCACTTGAACGACTCAACGAGGAGCTTAGAAGCGCGCGCGATGCTGCCGAGTTTGCCAACCACAGCAAAGACCGCTATCTGGCCGCCGCCAGCCATGACCTGCTGCAACCCATGAACGCGGCACGCTTATTGGTGGCCTCACTACAGGAGCGGTTGAACGACAGCGATAATCTAGCCCTGATTGAGAGGGTGCAAAACTCGCTGGAAGGCGCCGAAGCGATTCTTTCCGATCTACTGGATATTTCCAAACTGGATCACGGCCAGGTACAGCCGCAATTACGCCACTTTAGACTCGACGATATTCTTAGCCATCTCGCTGAAGAGTTTGCCCCCGTGGCGCAACGGAAAGGGTTAACGCTGCGCTATGTGCCTTGTCATCAGGCGGTGACCAGCGACCCTCATCTACTCAGCCGTATTGTGCGCAACTTTCTGGCTAACGCTTGCCGCTATACCCAGCGTGGCGGCATTTGCTTAGGCGTGCGACGCCACAGTGACGACAGCCTGGCCGTACACGTCGTCGATAGCGGTATTGGTATTCCCGAAAGCGACTACCAGCTTATTTTCCGAGAGTTTCATCAACTCAACGCCACCCGGGCGCGCGATCGCCAGGGCGTTGGCCTGGGGCTTGCGATTGTGGAGCGGATTAGCCAGCGCCTTGAGCACCCGCTTTCTGTGCGCTCTGCCCCCGGCCAAGGCTCCTGTTTTGCGGTTAGGGTGCCCCGTGCCAACGGCATTTCCTTTAGCCAAACACCCGCCCCCAGCGCGCCGTTTTCCGCTGACGCCGAGTTCGAAGGAGTGCGCGTACTGATCCTGGATAACGAACCCGCCATTCTTGAAGGCATGGCACTGTTGCTAAGTGAATGGCAGATTAGTTGCGATACCGCGCTGGATGTGGCGGCCGCCAAAGCCTGCCTGGAGGCGCCGGATATGCTGCTGGTCGACTTGCACTTAGACGAGAACGTGACGGGGCTGGAGGCCATTCGACAACTTCGCCACCACTGGCATGACCCGCAATTACCCGCCGCCATTATCAGTGCCGACCGCTCTGACCACTGGCAAAGGCGGCTACGCCATGCCGGCGTTCCGCAGTTGAACAAGCCGGTACGCCCCGGCAAACTGCGCGCACTACTACGTAGTCTGCTCAATGGCTAACCTGCGTTTCCCACAGACCAATATCTCACTGCCTAACGGCGTGCAAGGCGTGCTGGCCCACGCGCCCCACTTAACCCACGCTCACGTCAGCATCACGATTGCAGCGGGCTATTTGGATGAGCCGCCCACCCTGCCAGGCTTAGCCCATTTACTGGAGCACGTGCTCACCACCGCACCTCTGACAGCCTCCTCTAACACCAGCCTGCTCACTTGGTTTGCCCAGCACCAGGGCAGCCTGAACGCCCACACCGATGACTACGTCACCGATGTGCATTTCTCGATACCGGCAGACACCCTAGAAGCGGCGGCTCTCACTGTTGCCAGTCAGTTGGCCACGCCCACTATGGCGTCGCCGACCATTCGCACTGAAGTCGCCGCCATTGACGCCGAATGGCAGGCTCGCCAACACAGCTCGGCAATGCAACGGCTATCGGCCATCGCCACGCTCAGTGACTCGCAGCATATCGGTGCAGGCTGCCGCCACGGCAACGCACAAACGCTGGGCCATAACACTGGGTTGCTTTATGAGGCGCTGACCACGTTTCACCGCGACCACTACCACGGCGGCCGCGTTAGCATTGCACTTATCAGTCCCTGGACTGCAAAAGCGATGACCCACCTTATTCAACGCATGGCAATGCTGTTTAACCCGCGACCACCCAACGCTCCGGCGCTTGCCATTACGCCCCGCTGGGGCAGCCTGCCCCGCGTGAAGGTGGTCGGAACGGCCAACGCCGTTGAGCTATTGTGGCCGCTACCCTCGTCCGTTTCACGTCATCAGTTTAACGCCCTTAGTGACGTTGCTGATTCGTTAAACCAAGGCTGTCTGGTGGCTCAGTTAGCTGACTCGATTATCGACTACCACGCGACTGCCGCCCCAACTGGGGCTACAGACGCCTTCAGCTTGGCACTAACCGGTACCGCGACGCAGGAACGCCTGGAAGTGCTTGCTGCTTTCCTCAGCGAACGTCTAGCAGCCCTGCTCGCGACAGCTCCAATTGATCACCGCACCGTTTGGCAGCCCCTGCTGGCACCGTGCAACTGGCGTCGGCGTGGTTTGTCTATGCGCGCCAGCATGCATTGGCACGACGGCTTGCGGCACATGCATCGGCTCAACCACATTTCCCCAACAGGGCCCGCAGACAGGCTCCCCACTGGCTAGTTTATAGTGCGCCAGCAACGCTCAAGCATACTGGCGATGCAGCACAGCTGGCGACCACTCCCAAGGTTCAGCGTTGGTGCGGCCAGTATGGTGTCAGCGAGGATTTCGCCTCACTTGCCGACACCACCTGGGCTGCCTGTTTCATCCCCAACGCAATGTTTCTTCCCGCCCCACTGGCTGCCAAACGGTGCGCCCGCAGAGGCGTTATATGCCAACACATGCAACTAGCGCAGGGCAGTTGGGTGATAACCGTGGGTGAGGGAGCGGCCGTTGCCATGCAAACCTGGCTGAAAGAAGCGAATGTTAATACGCCAGTTGTCCCCAGGGACTTCTGGCTCAGCGGTTGGTACAGCGCTTAACCCCACTGCCCGCCATGCCTGCGGTATGGGTTTCCCATGCAACAGATGCAGACGCTGTTTGCCAAGCTCTGGCAAATTTGGCTAGCCGCCTAGCAACACGTTCTGTGCAGACGCCTTCTACCCATGGGTCGACCAGCACAGCCATCATGCGCACACTGAGCTTACCGGGCACGCCCACTCAGCGCTGGCTATTAGCGCTTGTTGAGCAGCACCACAACGGGGTATTTTTTCAGCAGGCGCGGTATGACCATCTCTTGGGGTATGTGGCAGCGGTACGCAGAGGCGATGGCGCCCCTGCTCACTTGGCTATGTGGTGCAGACCAGTGAAGACGCTGAACCGGTAGGGGAAAAGCTACTCTCCATCACCCATGCCCTGTGGCAAACGGCGAATGATGTCCTACAGGGGCCAAACTCGCTTAAACGCTCGCTAACACCGCCTGAAACGCCCCTTGCCGCACTGATTATCCAGTGGCAAAGCCTGTTGTCAGGTACCGATCAGCCACTGCATCGGCTTGAGCAGCCAAGCATCGATTCGCAGGCGCTTACCGATTTACTCACGCAGATAAACACCCACGGTCACTGGCAAACCCACTGGTTAGATAGCACGGGCCACTATCTCGTCAACGATTGAGGCGAGTCAGCGCTTGAGGAACTGAGAAAAATCGATATCGTTGGCCGATAAAATTGCTTGTACGCGGCTGGTCACACCCAGCTTGCGCAGGATCGCCGACACATGGGCTTTCACCGTGGTTTCCGCGATATTGAGGTGATAGGCAATCATCTTGTTAGATTCACCGCGGGTCATGTGTTCCAACACCTGTAGCTGTTTGCGGGTCAGTTGACGCAGCTGTTCCGCTGTAAAACCCTGCTCCTGGTGGCGACGCTTACGAATACTGTCCGGCGCGCGCATAGCATCGGCGGGTAGAAAGATATTGCCTTCCAGTACCTGGGCAATGGCGTGGCGCATCTGGTCACGGGGCAATGATTTGGGGATAAACCCCGCTGCACCACAAGAGACCGCCTGTAGAATAATCTGTTTATTCTCTTCCGCAGAAACAATCACCACCGGAATCGTAGGGTGCTCGTTACGCAGCTTTAAAAGACCCGTTAACCCGTTCATGCCAGGCATATTTAAATCCAGCAATATCAAGTCGAGATCAGGATCTTGCTGGGCATGGGCGAGAGCCGCATCGAAGTCTTCCACCTCGATAACCTCAGCATCTGCATAAGCTTCACGGATCACGCGCGCCATAGCATCACGTACCAGGGGGTGATCGTCGGCAATCAGGAGTTTATACGTTGCTATCATTATTATGGTTGCCTGTGGTTTCGCTAAATCCCGCTTACTGCGTCTTTGCTAACACTCTACTAAGTCACCCGCCTTTATTGAAGCAACTTCCCACCATCAAGCGGGCCGCCGTTCCCCTGAAGAGGCTTCCTGCCGAAATGTGCCGGCGAACTCGATCAGTGATTGAGTTAGCCAGATGAGAGCAGGATCGTTGGCAAACAGCCCATGCTGAATCAACGTCATTTTCAGTGTGGGGAGCTCTTTGGGTGGCTCCACCATACGCACCGGCAGCATCATGACAAAGCGCTCAGCCATTTGACGTGGCAGCGTCATGATCGCTCCCGTTAGCGCCACTACCTGCGCCGCGGCGATATAGTTGAGGTTTTTTGAAATTACCCGCCGGGTCAAGCCGTGTTGCACCAGACAACTATCGATATTGCTGGGGCGTAGGCCGCTAATATCCGCCAGCTCCACATGGAGTGCATCAGCAAACTGACCAATATTGAGCGCATTGCCTACGCGATCATTATGGGTAGCAGCCAAGCAGACCAACTCCTCATCCATCCAGGAAGTCTGAACAACGCCGCCAGGCAGCGCGCTTTGGCTATCCAGCCCCACCACCATATCCACTTGGCGCTGTTCCAACCCCTCACTCAACACATCCGGGGTAATCAGCTCAATTGAAAAACTAATGCCCGGTGCATAACTCAACAGTTGGCTAAGAAAGGGGGGTACATGACCTCTTCAAAGTAGTCCGTGGTGGCCAGCGTAAAGCGCCGCTTGCTTTTGCCAGGCAAAAACATCGCGGGGGGCGCAAGACCTTCCCTTAGCTGCCCCAGCGCCTGCTGTACGACGGGTAAAAGCGCCAGCGCACGGGGGGTTGGCTGCATACCGTTTTCGGTGCGCACCAGCAGTGGGTCATCCAGCGCTTCACGCAGGCGTTTAAGCGCATGGCTTAACGCTGGCTGGCTTAAATGCAGCGTTTCTGCCGCGCGAGTGACATGACGCTCGCGCATCAGCGCTTCAAATACCAGCAGCAAATTCAGATCGAAATGGCGTAGCGAACGCATGGTTTCTCATTATTCATATCACGAATGATTAAATTCTAAACATTCATTTAATTTATCGCCAGGAATTGCTTATTGTCGGCCGCACATTCGCTCACCAGCGACTATCAGCGATAATCCAGTACTCAAGGAGAAGCACACCGGTGACCCACCCACAAGCGATGTCCGCACAAACCATGCCCAGCCTTTATGGCGATGTGATTTCTACTTTTATGGGCGTAGCACAAGCAACGGATCCTAAGCAAACCGACGCCGACGTGGTAGTGAGTGGTGTGCCTTTTGACCTTGCTTGCTCTGGCCGTGCGGGCACCCGTATGGGGCCAAATGCAATTCGCCAAAGTACCGCCAACCTGATATGGGAAGGCAAGCGCTGGCCATGGGACTTCGCCTTGGAAGATCGCCTTAAGGTGTGCGATGCAGGCAACGTAAATTACGCCTATGGCGAGCCGGAGAGCCTGGTCGACAACCTGGAAACCCACGCCAACCGCTGGTTAAAAGCGGGTAAAAGATGCTTACCCTGGGCGGCGACCACTACATCAGCCTACCGCTGCTGCGCCCATGCCCGTGAGCACGGCCCCCTGGCGCTGATCCACTTTGACGCCCACACCGACACCTACGAGCAAGGCACGCGCTTCGACCACGGCACTATTTTTCATCACGCTTTAAAAGAAGGCTTGGTGGTGCCTGAGCACTCGCTGCAAATTGGCATTCGCACCAGCTATGACCGCCACAACCACCCTTACGAGGTGCTGGATGCGGATTGGGTCAATGACCACGGCGCAGCCGCTGTGCTGGAACGCATTCGCGCCAAAGTGGGACACCACCCAGCCTACATTAGCCTCGATATCGATGGCCTCGACCCCGCCTATGCGCCGGGCACCGCACTCCGGTATGCGGCGGCATGTCCACCGATCTGATGCTGAAAGTGATTCGCGGCATGGTAGGTATGGAATTGGTCGGTATGGATGTGGTGGAGGTAAACCCCGCCTATGACCACGGCGACATTACCTCGCTTGCCGCCGCGACGTTGGGGCTGGAATTTTTGTATACCCTGGCGGCTTCTAAGAGCGTTTAACGGTTAACCTCCGCCATCTCTAGACTTATGGTATTGAGATGGCGGGGACGGAACAGGCTACCCTTGAGAAGCCGCCAGCGCTTGATCAATATCCGCCAGCAGATCATCGATATGCTCGATACCGATCGATAGGCGCACCATATCAGGCGTGACACCAGCGGCTTTTAGTTCCTGCTCGTTGAGTTGGCGATGCGTGGTAGAGGCGGGAATGGAAGAACAGCTTTTGGCATCGCCGATATTCACCAAGCGAAGAATCAGCGCCAGCGCATCGTAGAAGCGCTCACCAGCGGCCTGCCCACCTTCAATGCCAAAACTAAGAATTCCCGAGGCATGGCCGTTCATATAACGCTGGGCCAGTGCGTGATCCGGGTGGTTTTCCAAGCCAGCGTAATGCACCCAGGTGACCAAAGGATGGCTTTCCAGATGTTTGGCAACCGCTAAGGCATTGGCGCAGATACGCTCAATGCGCAGCGACAGTGTTTCCAGTCCCTGCAACAGATTCCAGGCCGCCTGGGCAGACAGCGCCGCCCCCATATTGCGTAGTGGCACCACCCGAGCGCGGGCAATAAAGGCCGCATCGCCCACATCACGGGTATAGCTCACACCGTGGTACGAGACATCAGGCTCGTTGAGCAGCGGAAAGCGATTGGCATGCTTAGCCCAGGAAAGGTGCCCGAATCAACAATCACTCCACCCACCGTGGTGCCGTGGCCGCCGATATATTTAGTGGCCGAGTGAACAACAATATCCGCCCCGTGCTCAATCGGCCGACATAGGAACGTCGTCGCCGTGGTGTTATCGACAATCACCGGCACTCCATGACGGTGCGCCGCTTCGGCGAGCTTGGTTAGATCGACCACGCCACCCGAGGGGTTACCAATACTTTCGCAGAAAACCGCTTTGGTACGCTCATCGATCAGCGCTTCGATGCCATCAATATCGTCTTTATCGGCAAACCGCACCTGAATGCCTTGGCGCGGCAAGGTGTGGGCAAACAGGTTGTAGGTACCGCCATACAGCTCGCTGATCGAGACAATGTTATCGCCCGCTTCAGCAATGGTCTGGATCGCATAGGTGATCGCCGCCATCCCCGAGGCCACCGCCAGCCCGGCGATGCCGCCCTCCAGCGCAGCGACCCGCTGCTCTAACACGGCGCAGGTCGGGTTCATAATGCGCGAGTAGATGTTTCCTTCCACTTTAAGATCAAACAGATCCGCCGCGTGCTGTGCATTATCGAAGGAAAACGAGGTGGTTTGATGAATCGGCACCGCCACGGCGTTTTGTGAATCAGGCGAATAGCCATGGTGGAGGGCAATGGTTTCTGGCTTCATGGGAACGGCTCGCTATTTTTTTGTTGAGATCCGCTATTGATCCTAAACAAGCGCTGCACGGAAGGCCAATAATCGTTCGTCCTCCACTGCACTAAGCTCGCAAATGCCACCTTTCGCAATGCAGATACATCCAAAATAGCAGATCAACCAAGTGCTGAACGTCCACTGATTTTAAGAGGCTACAAGCACATTAACGCTAACAACCGCAGGTGCTGCACTTACTGATTGAAATGAGGAAGCTAACATACTTATTTATAAAAACTCGCATACCTGCTCAAACGCCAGCCTAGGGCTGCGAGGGTAGAGCTTGCTGCTGTCGCCATAACCCAGATTGCACAAAAAATTGCTTCGGTAATCAGGGTCGCCTTCGGCAAAGAAGAGCCCGTCCACCATGTCATTATCAAATCCCGACAGCGGCCCGGCATCCAAACCCAAGGCCCGCGCGGCAAGAATAAAATAGCCACCTTGTAGGCTGCTGTTACGAAAAGCTGTTTCTTCCCGATATGGCTCATTACCTACAAACCAGGACTTCGCATCGGCATGCGGGAACAGCTCCGGCAAGTGACGATGAAATCCTCGATCATACGCAAGGATGGCGGTTACCGGTGCGGCATGAACTTTATGTCGATTGCCCTCGCTCAAGGCAGGATCGAGCTTTGCCTTTGCATCGTCAGTGCGCAAAAACTTAATGCGTAGCGGGCTGCAGTTAACGCTGGTTGGAGCAAATTTCATCAGCTCATACAGATTGCGCAGTGTTTCATCTTCAACCGGTTTGTCCTGCCAATAGGCATAGGTGCGTGCTTCACTAAACAGTTGCCCCAGTGCATCGTTGGGTAAAGCCCCTGAGGAAGTATTAAGCTCATGAATTACCCTCTTTAACGTTAATAGCGATAGGCCAAGTAGGTAGATAAAATAGGAAATGCACTTAAGATAACCAGCACCACCACCATGGTGATAAAAACGGCACTACCCCCTTGAAGATTTCTTTGACGGGCACCGTTTTATCATTCAGCGCCGCTTTGACTGTGTAAACCGATATACCAAAGGGCGGAGTAATTAGCCCGATTTCAACCGCAACAACGGTAATTACCCCGAACCAAATTAAATCCATGCCAAAATGCTGCGCAATAGGCAGCACAATGGGCAGCACAATCAGCATGATGGAGACTGAATCGATGATGCAGCCCATCAGGATAATGATGAGCAGATACAGAGCCAGGAAATGATAGATGGTCAGATCCATCGTCGTAACTGCCTGGGCAATCGTCATCGGTAAGCCCGTCAATGCCAGCATGCGGCTATAGAGTGAAGCGGCCAGGATCAAAAAGGATGGAAACCGCGACATACCCGGTTTCTCCCAATACTTCGTAGAACTTCCCTGGCGTCAGCCGTTGCTTAGCGAGCGCCAACAGCAGCGCCCCGAAGGCTCCCACCCCGCCCGCCTCAGTGGGTGTGAAAAAACCGCTGTAAAGCCCCCCAGCACCAGCATCATCAGCAGCAGAATAGGGATTAGTTTAGACACCAGTGTTAGCGGCGTTTCCTCAACCGGATCCTCAAGTGCCTCGCCCGTATCGGTTTGGCTTTGCATCATGAAACCGGGCCGAAGCCAAGCAAGCAGCATAATGACAACACAAAAAGCTAAGGCCAAAATAATTCCTGGGATAATCCCAGCGATGAACATGCGTCCGACTGACTGTTCCGCCAATACGCCATAGACAATCATCAGCAGAGACGGCGGTATTAGCATACCCAAAACCGAACTGCTCGCCACCACGCCCACTGAAAACTTGGCTGTGTACCCATGGCGCCGCATTTCAGGCACGGCCACTTTAGTGAATACCGCTGCTGACGCCACGCTAATGCCAGTGATAGAGGCAAAATGCCGTTGGCTCCCACGGTAGCAATGCCCAGCCCACCGCGTATTTTGCGTAGCAGCCACTGAAACACATCGAAGGTATCGCGCCCCACGCCAGAGACCACCACCAATAACCCCATCAGTACGAACAGCGGCACCACCCCATAAAGATAGCTGCTCAGCGAATCGTTCGCGGCAGCGGCGACCATACGAGTGGCTAGTTCCGAATTGCGCAGTGTGGCTATGGAGATCAGCGAGACCAGCATCAAGGCGATGCTGATGTGCATACCTAGATAGATCAGCACTAGCATGAGCACGACGGCGATAGTACCGATTTCAAGACCTGTCATTTTTCGGCCTCCTCAGTCAGGCATACCTGGCCATGCCAAGCCAGCCACAAGGACTGAATCGCCAGCAGCAGATATTGCACAACAGTGATAGCCGCACAGCTGATAACGATGAAGCGGATAGGCCATACGGGGAAGGTAAACACCCCTTCCACCCCCATAAACTGCTGACGCTCCCAGGCACGTATAAAGGTTGGCAGCGTACCGGCATAAACGATATAGAGCATATACGCGCCTGCCAGAAAGAACATACACATCAAAAGGTTACCCAGACGTGGATGCTTATCGGTAAAGCCGACAATAAAGATATCGGCCTGGGCCATGCGGTTGTGTCGCAACGTGCCCGGCAACTGCAGAAAGACGATCATGACGATAGACGCCGCTACTAGCTCCGCTACCCCGGCAATCGGCTGGTTGAACAGGTTGCGCGACAGTACGTCTATGACGATCATCGCCATAATGATAAAAATGAGCAGGGAACCGATTGCATTCAGGCCATCAACCAGATAGCCAAACAGGCTGTTGTGCTGTGCATTGCCCAACCTGCGCCCCAGAATCAGGGTCTTTAAAGAAAAAGACATTGCCCGCTACTCCTGAGTCCTGCCGCCAGGTGGCGGACAGAATCGTAACGTTGAAGGGAATCAAAAGCTGGATACCGGTCAGTCAGGTGATCAGATCACTCCTGATCCCAGGCACGCTCTGGCTCGTGGCCGCGCTCGCGCATGGCATTCATGTAGTTATTCAGCAGTGCCTGTGCTGGGTAACCGCGCTCCTCATTGCGCTCCACCCACTGGCGGGCGAGTTCAGGCATGCCATCGATCCAGGCCTGCCGGTCTTCTTCAGACAGTTGGCTGACCTGAACCGGCGGGCTCTGGCTCTCGCCTAGCTCGATCATGCGCTCAATTGACGTTTCATAACGTTCAGCGAGATCCTTGCCATGGGCTGCGGAGTAGGTTTCACCGGCCGTCATCAGGGCCTCCTGCACGGGCTCAGGTAAACCATCCCAACTCCACTGGTTGATGGCTAACCCGCCTGAGAAGACCACCCCCATGTTGACTTGGGTAATGTAGGGCGCGACCTCGTAGATACGCGCTGGCAGATTGCCGGTCGCTAGGCCGACAACACCCTGGGATACCCCGGTCTGAATATCGGTGTAGTAGCTAGCGAGCGTGCCATCGACCGGAACGGCGCCTACTGGATCCAGCCATACCCCCAGCACGCCTGGCGCGGAAAGCCGCGCACCGTCCAGATCCTCAAGCGTATCCACTGGGAAATCCGAGTAAATGTCGTAACTATCGGAGGCCGTTGCGCCCAGAAATACCAGATCATGCTCCTCCCATTCGGCCTTGAACTCAGGAACATTGCGAATCATATCGTTCCAGACGTCGAGCATCAGTTCAGGGTCACTGGTGGTGAAGGGCGTGTAGGCACTCATTTGCGCCAGCGGCATACGCGATGGTTCAAGGTAGCTGAACACCCAGCCAATATCGGCAATACCGTCCCGGACAGATGTGAGAGTTGCGTTGGCGCCGTAAAGCTGGCCAGCATAAGCTTCTGTCCAGTTGATTTCGTACTCACCTTCTTCAGCTAGAATCTCATTGACGGTGGTGATGAATACATCAGGGATCATGCCAACCCAGGGAATGGTCGTGGGATGGCTTGAGCCGACCGTCAGGTTAATCACTTCCTGGGCATTCGCGGGCGAAGGAGCGACAGTCACGGCTAAAGCTAGCGCGGTTAATGTCATTATTGGGCGAGGCTTGGCTATACCATTGTTTATTTTCATGTGATGGCTCGTAAATTGACGTTATTGTTGTAAACCTATTTGGTTTTGTGCCCATGTTGTCGACCCAACATGGCGCTGCTTCAGGAACCAATAGGTGACTCAGGCAAGCGTGACTCCCCTGGCGAGAGATCAAAATCGATAGCGACGGTGCTGTACTCCCCGGTGACGTCAGGGTCGGGCGCATTACCATCGTTATGCAGAGGGAATTCCATGGCCAGGTCGGCACTGGTGACCCCAAACACACAGTCGGATTCGATGAACAGGTCATCTTGCGGAAAAATCTGGGTAACTAGCGTCTGGTGGCCCGGCGCAGAAATACAGAAATGGATATGCGCAGCACGGAACGGGTGGCGCCCTTGTGCTCGCAGCATGTCACCGACCAAACCATGGGTCGGGATGGGATAGCTGGCAGGCCGCAGCGTACGGAACCGGTAGCGACCGTTTTCATCGGTACGAAACTTGCCGCGCAAGTTCATATGCGGCTGCCGTTCATCCTGGTTTTCGTACAGCCCTTCGGGTGACGCCTGCCACACTTCCACCAGCGCATTAGCCAACGGCTGACCGTCGCGGCTCTTGACCTGCCCGGTGACGAATAGCGGAATATCACCGTCATGGGGTTTGTCACGGGCAATATTGGTTCCCGGCGGATATTCTGGATCTTTGCGTGTATAAAATGGGCCCAGCAGGGCCGGCGAAATTGCTCGTCGGTGCGATCCTGATTCATGATCATGACTAGCGTGGAGAAGCCCAGGGCATCCGACATCACCATGGTCTCGTTATGGCGATCCTTGGTTAGATGACCTAACTGCGTCACGGCATTGATCGCCGCGGTAAACTCTTCCTCGCTCAGTTTTACTTCCCGACCAAAGGCATGCAGATGCTTGACCAGACTGGTGAGTATTTCCCTCAAGCGATCATCCTGAGTATGGCTGAACGCCTTAATCACAATATCGGTAATGTCGTCCGGCGTTGAGGGGATGCCGTGATTGACGATATCTTCCTTTCGGGGCAACTCAAACATGATTCACGCTCCTAGGGAGTGTTGTGCCCACCGGACACGCCACCCGTTATTACTTGTTATTAATGATGTCTTGCATCGTACAATTGGGGTCATTCAGCGCTGGCGCTGCTTCAACTCCTCAATGATCTCGTCATGATGCTCGTTCAATATCGGTGGTGCGCTCACCTCTAGTGGCTTAACGCCATCGAAAGACACAGGTGAACGCACCGTTTCCCACTTGCCGACTTGCGGATGCTGAGTGCTGATCCGTAGCTGCAAATGCTTGGCCTGTGGGTCTTCCAGCACCTCGCTGGCGTCGTACATGGGCGCATGCGGCACGTCTTCAGCCTCCAGTCGTGCTAGCCAGTGCGTGCGAGGCTCTCGAACAAACACCTTACGCAGCACGCCAATCATGGCTTCCTGATTATCGATGCGGCCTTCACGGGTCGAGAACCGTGCATCCTGAAGTAGTTCCGGGTAGTCGATAGCATTCGCCAGTCCCTGCCAGAACTTTTCTGGGGACGACATATGTAGCGCCACCCAGTGCCCATCAGCGCATTCCATCACGTATGACTGAGATACCTGCGGCCGACTGTAGGGGCCCATGATTTCGCCTTCCGAGAGATAATGCGTGAAGGCGTCCAGATTGAAGTGACACATGGCTTCCATCATCGACACATCCACACGACGCCCTTTACCGGTATGGCTACGCTCGTAAAGCGCGCCCAAAATGCCGTAGGCAGCATAAAAACCTGACAGAGCGTCGGCCATGGCTGGGCCTACCACGCGCGGGTTTTCCGGATTGATCAATAGCTTAAGAAAGCCGCTTGCGGCTTGAGCGACCGTGTCATAGCTGGGACGATTAGCGTAAGGACCGTCGTTGCCAAAGCCGCTTATGGCGCAATAAATCAGCTGAGGGTTGACAGCACGCAGCTCTTCCTCGCCCGCCCCCAAACGCTCCGCCGTACCAGGGCGGAAGTTTTGAATGTATACGTCAGCATCGCTGATCAAGTCGTGAAAGATCGCTCGATCATTGGCTTCTTTGGTATTCAGCGCAATGCTGCGTTTGTTGCGGTTATAGGTTTGATAATGCGGGCTATAAAGTCCGCCCTTGAAGGCGCGGAACGGATCGCCTTTACCCGGCAGCTCCACCTTAATCACGTTCGCGCCCAGATCAGCCAGCATCATGCCGGCTGCCGGGCCCGTGATGAAGGTGCCCTGCTCGATCACCGTAATACCTTCCAAAACCTTTATCATTGTCGTTGCCTCTAATCGCTGTCGCTGACTTAACGCTTGTAACCGGGCGGAAAGTCGCCGGTGTATTCCAGGTGCTGTGTGGCTTGGTAAGAGAGCAAATCCGCAAGGCTGTTCGGACTCTTCAAGCATGTGTGCGATCAGGCTGGCCGTACGCGCCAGAATGGGTATGCCCCTCAGTGCATTTAACGGGAACCCTGCACCAAGCAATACCGCGGGGATGGCGGCAGACACATTGAGTTTCAGGTCTTTACCAATGATTTCGGGGATGACGGCTTCAACCGCATCGGCAATTTCCACGAAGCGCAGATCGGCACCGGCTTCACGAGCAACTCTGAACAGCGCTTCGACGCGCGGGTCACGCGCTTTGTGCAACGGATGGCCGTACCCTGGAATCGGCTTGCGCTCATGACGCATGGCCGTAACTGCATCAAAAGCGGCCTGCTTGACGGACTTGCCTTCATCAACCTGACGGGCAATATCATCAAATAACACCCCGGCGTTTTGAGACGCCCCAAGATGACCGAGCCACACCCTAAGATGCCTGCCGCCACTGCACCTTGCAGGGCTTCAGGAGCAGCAGCGTAGGTCATACGCGATGCCTGCACGCTAGGGACTAAACCGTGCTCAGCAATAGCTACCAGAGTGGCGTCCAACACCCTGCGGCGGGTCTCATTGGCAGGTTGACCGGTAAGTAGCAGCAAAAAGTAGTCGGAGAAGGAGGTTTGCCCAATCAGATCCTGGCAAAGATCCTTGCCTCTCACCACGATAGCGTCGGCATCCGACGTGCTGATGGCTGTTTTTGGTATTGTTTCGCGCCCTATCTTCATATGCCGCTCCGCTAGTCAGGGAGAGAGGAGAACGTCAGGGTGACGGTCACGCTCATCGGGGAAATTACTTGCTGCAAATGAATATAGAAGCGATAAATAATGAATAAAAATGATTAATTCACATAAAAACGATCGATGATATCGATCACAATAGCCAGTTTTCAGGAAGGTCATGCCATGGAACTGCGCCATATGCGCTACTTTGTCGCCATTGTTGAAACGCTTAACTTCACCCGCGCCGCCCAGCGCGTACACGTCACCAATCGACGCTATCGCATCAAATTCGCCAGTTAGAAGAGGAGTTAGGCCAGCGGCTATTTGAACGAGTGGGCAAAAAGTGATACTCACCGAAGCTGGACGGAGCCTGCTTGAGCACGTAGTACCCATTCTTAGGAAGGTTGATCAAGCCATTGGGGCAATGAAGGCAACACCGGATGATTTATATGGAGAATTGCATATTGCGGCGACCCATAGCTTTAACGTTCAACTTATCCCGTTGTGCCTCTCAATCTTTTTTACAACGGCTGCCAAATTTAAAAGTGGCTGTGGAAGAGTTCGCTGGAGATCAAATCAGTGAGCGTTTAATGAGTGGCGATTTAGACATGGGTATTTCCTATCGTCCGGCAATACCCCATGGTTTACGCTTTGAACCGCTTTACAATGAGGAGCTCAAACTGATTGTGGCTAGCAATCACCCGCTTGCAAAGCGTAAGAGGCTGCGCATGGTCGAGCTCAATGGCCAACGCATGACGTTATTGTCGCCGCATTTTTCAACGCGCCAAATGCTGGACGAGTGTTTCGAAGCGGCTGGAGCTCGGCCCCAAATTGTCGCCGAGCTTAACGCTATCTCACCTATGATTGAGCTCGTCAGACGCACGGATCTGTGCAGCATCGTGTCAGAAAATGCCTTAGCAAACGAACCAGGCGTTAAGGCAATTCCTCTCGAAAGCCCAACGCCAGTGCGCACCCCAGGTTTGTTATGGCCGCCGCAATCTGAGCGTCCCGCTGCTAGCCGCTTTATGGCTGAGATAATTCGCGACATTGTTAGACAAGGAATCGCGTAAAATTAGTTCCAGGTTGCTTTCTTAGCTCACCAATTCCACTCACTGCACGCCACCGCATTGTGGGCGTGCAGGCTCTCGGCGTGCACCACCTTGAGCTGAAAGCCGGTAACGCCCGGTGCTTGCCGCAGGGCTTTATCTACACGCCTTGCCGCGTCTTCACAGAACATCAGGTTTTGCCCGTTGGCGAGGGCAAACGCCTGCTCGTCAATGCGCTTCACGGCGGTTTGCAGTGCCGTACCTAGCGCCTTTTCGATACGATCAATCAAGCGCTCAATGGGGAGCTCGTCCTCAGCTAAACGTAACGTGCACTCCACAAAGCTACGCTGACTATGGGGCGTCGCCAGGATGCCCTCTTCACTCCCCAGCCATGCCGATACCGCCGATTGGGTTAGCGGGATTTCCGAGAAGTCCTCCTCAAAGGCCTGTTGAATCAACTGCCGCGCCAGCGCGGCCGAGCAGGGGCAAGTAGATGAATAGCCCACTGTGAGCCCCAGCTCGGCCTGTAAACCCTCTGGGGTTAATTGGCATCGCAATGTGAAGGGATAGCTTTTCCACCCAGTCAATGGGCTGATCAGCGCTTCCCGCTTGAGTGGCAGCTCACCTTCCACATTAAGATACGCATGCTGGGATACCCCTCTTGGCTGGTTAAAAACGCGCTCAATATATCTTTAACCGTTGGCAAGGTGAGGCGCTGCGTCCTCTAGCGAGGACAATCCCAAATAAAGACGCGACATATGAATACCTCGCGCGTCGGCATCATCAAGGCTTACCCCTGCATCCAGTTTGGCTGTCAAGCTGCGAGTGCCAAACTGGATAGGTAACGCAATGCCCTCCATCCCCACCCAGGTCAAGGTACTCGTTAAGCGAGTGGTTTGGCTGGCGACATCGGGTAAGGTTAAAACGGTCATTGGACTACCTCTTGAGAGGAGTGGAAGAAGTTGTAGAGCTCAGCCACGGCTTCAGGCGCCACATTTTGGGTAATCAACACAAGACGCGGTCGCCCACACTGTTGGCTGGCAGGGGCGCTGGCGGATGAAATAAATGATGGTGCTTGCACAACACTTTACTCCCACCTTGCTTTGCGATAATGGTGTTCCTGTTGCTCCTGGCGCTCTTTCGCCTCAATGCAGAGCTTCGCGGTGGGCCTGAACATCAGCCTGGCCAGGCCAATAGGCTCGCCAGTCTGTTCGCAGTAACCGTACTCGCCGCTCTCAATGCGTTTTAAGGCTGCCTCAATATTATTAAGCAAGCGGCTCTCGCGATCCGCTTGGCGCAATGCCAACCGCAGCTCCTCTTCAAAGGAGGCTTGATCCGATTCGTCACTGTCGCGCTCACGGGAGGCGATGACGTCCTTCATCTCTTAAGTGCGTTTCAATCTCGGCGCGTTCGGCCAGCAGTCGATGCCGGAAAAATCTCAATTGCTCGTCGTTCATATAGTCACTGGCGGGCATGGCCAGTAGCTTGGCTTCCCAAGCTTTTTCAGATGACTCACTCTGGAAGCCAACGCTAACCGACTTTTCATCCGCACTTTGGTTACTAATATGCTGCCTATCCATACTTTGGTTACCCATTCATTGCTCCCCGATAATAACCTGATCAAGAACATCCCCCCTCTCGTTGCTGATCGTGCCCAGTGGTCGAGATAGCAGCTATTAAGCAGGATCAATACTCATCAGCAGGCGTTTGCTACCGTTTTCCAGCGCCGGGCTTCTATGCACCAAGCCTCGCTCTTCGCAGCCAACCCAACCACTTCCTTTGATTAACGCGATATCACCCGGCGCAAGGCGCTGAATAGCACTGGTGTCGGTTGCGATATCGGGCCGGTCAGGGTGCGGCGCGCCCAGGCCTTCACGGTTAATGGCGTACTCTGGCAGCCATTCACTACCCGGCCCGAAATAGGTAGTTACCATGCGCACCGGGAGGTTGTCGCAGTGAAAGCGCGGGCACATGGCGCTGTTCAGCAAGCGCAAGCGGATACCGACGGTTTGGGTATCGAACAGAAAGGCGACCGCTTCGGCAATCGTCGCCATATCCTCAACCAGCGGGGCAGCCGCATCCGGGGCGGGCAGGTGGCGAAGCAGGTCAGCGGCGAAGGTTTCATCAGGATGACCAAGCCAACTATATTGCCAGGCGCGCTCCGTTTGGCACTGCGCCTGGGCGCTGAAGGCGATATCGGCAGGCAGAGGGCGTTGGAAGATAGCGATGTTAATGGCGTCTTCAAAGATGCGCGGCAGCACGCTGATGTCGTGATCACAAGCAGCATGCTCTGGCAGGGTCAATTGAGTAGTGGGGAGTAGTGAAGACATACGCGAAGACATAAATGACTCCATAAGCGTTCTTGAGATAGCCGTCATTAGATGCGCTGACGAAAGAGGCGCCAGCCTTGTGTCGTGATCGTCGCCAGGGTAAACAGCGCAGCGGCGAGCGTGACAATCGTCGGGCCGGTCGGGGTGTCCATCACATAAGCGGTTCTAAGCCCCGCCGTCACCGACAGTATGGCGACCCCAGCAGCGACAATCGCCATGACTTCTGGCGTGCGGCAAAACGGGCGAGCCGTGGCCGCCGGGATGATCAACAAGGCGGCGATCAGCAGCACGCCCACCACTTTTAGCGCCACGGCTACGACCAGCGCCAGCGCTAGGGTGAGTACCAACTGTTCGCGGCGCGGCTGGATGCCGCTGGCATGGGCAAGCTCGTCGCTTAATGTCGCGGTCAATAGGGATGACCAGCGCCAGAAAATCAGTATTAGCACCAGCGCTACACCGCCGCCGATGATCCATAGGTCGTTTTTGCCGACGGCCAAAATATCGCCAAACAGATAAGCATTGAGATCAATGCGCACCCCGGCAAGAAACGACACCGCCACCAGGCCGACGGCCAAGGCAGAGTGCGCCATCACACCCAGCAGGGTATCCATGGCATAGCCACGCCCACTGAGCAGTGACACACAGCTCGCCATCACCAGGGCAACCGTCAGCACCCCCAAGAAGATGGAGACGTTCAGTAACAGCGCTAATGCGACGCCCAGAATGGCGGCATGCGCTGTTGCATCACCGAAGTAGGCCATGCGCCGCCACACCACGAAACACCCCAGCGGCGCAGCCGCCATCGCCACCAGCACCCCGGCTAACATGGCACGCCACATAAAATCATCCAGCATTGGCGGCCTCCTGATGCTGATGGCGGTAGAGGGCTAATGTCTGGGCAGTCTGGTCGCCAAACAGCGACTGATAATCTGGAGATGAGGCAACGTGTTCAGGCTTGCCTTCGCAACAGACAAAGCGATTCAGGCACAGCACGTGATCGGCGGTGCGCATAACGACGTGGAGATCATGACTCACCATCAACACAGCGCAACCGTAGGTGCGGCGCACGGTTTCGATATGCTGATAGAACTCAGCGGTACCCCGGTAGTCCAGCCCTTGTGTCGCCTCATCGAGAATCAAAATATCGGGCTTTACCAGCAGCGCCCGGGCGAGCAGCACGCGCTGGAACTGGCCGCCCGACAGTTCGCTCATGGCGGCGTGAATCAGCGCCTCAGCACCGGCATCTTCCAGCGCCTTGTGTACATCGCGATTCGCATGGCGACGCGGCAAGTTGATAAAGCGTTTGACCGTCATGGGCAGGGTGGGATCCAAGTGAAGCCGCTGCGGCACATAGCCGATGCGCTGCTGTGGCGCGATAGTCACCTGACCCGATGTGGGCGTTACCGCACCGATCAGGGTTTTTACCAGCGTGGATTTTCCCGAGCCGTTGGGGCCAATCAGGGTCACGACCTGTGCTCGATACAAGTCGAGATTGATGTTCTCAAGAATCTGCTGTCCACCGAAGCGGACGTTCAGTTGGCGAACGCTCAGGATCGCATCGCTCTCAGGAGGGTGAGCAAGCCGCATAGTTAACATTCACTCTCAACATATTTGTTATGTTATAACATATGAGGGAAGTGTAGGCGAGCCTCGGCTCACTGTTACGTTTATTCACCGTCACTTTTATCAGGAGAACCCCATGAACAACCGTTTAGCTCGTTTAGCATGGCCGCTACTGGCGGCTTTCCCCCTGTGGCCGCCGCTGATGTGCCACGTGTTGCGGTGGATATTCCGCCCGTCTATTCGCTTGTTTCCAAGGTGATGGGGAGCGCGGCGCGCCTGAGCTGTTTATTCAGCCCGGCGCTTCACCCCATGGTTATTCACTACGGCCTTCTGAAGCGCAATCACTCGATGATGCTGATCTGGTCATATGGGTAAGCGACGCGCTCACCCCCTGGCTATCAGGGCCTATTGAAAACCTAGCAGGGGATGCACGCCATCTTGAGCTAATGGATGTGTCCGGAATCAAGACATTGGAATACCGCGAAGGCGTGACCTTTGCGCTCAACGGTGTTGATGAACACGGTCACGATGGACATGATCATGATGAGCATGATCACGGCCATGAAGACAGCCATGACGAAAGTGGGCACGATCATAACCACGACCATCACGATCACCACGGTCATGATCACAGCCATACCGGTATGAATCCGCATGCTTGGCTGGATCCGGCCAATGCACGCCGCTGGCTTGATGCCATCGCCGAGCAGCTAAGTGAGATCGACCCTGACAACGCCGCGTACTATCGCGACAACGCCGGCCAGGGGAAAGAGGAGTTAACCAGTCTTCAGGCACATATCCAGGATCGTTTGGCCAGCAGCGCCGACACACGCTTTATTGTTTTCCATGATGCTTACCAGTATTTCGAGGAGGCCTTTAACGTTCACGCGGCAGGGGCCATTTCCATCGGCGATGCCTCTTCACCTAGCCCTGCACGTATTGAGAAACTGCAGACGCTGGTGAATGACGAAAATATCCAGTGCGTGTTTAGTGAACCCCAGTTCAATCCGCAGATGGTCAATAACGTTTTCGGGGATACGTCGGCTTATATCGGCGTCATGGATCCCTTGGGCGTGGGTCTGACGCTGGATGTTGGCCTTTACGATGCGCTACTGGAACAGCTGGCCAATGAGATTACGCGCTGCACTGACGGCTAAACAGCTTTATTCTTAAACAGCTTGCCGAGTTGATAGAGGTCGTGCATATATCTATCAAACTTAGTAATAAGCAGCGACGCAAAGATAAAGGCATAAATCAGCAGCATGACTGCCATGGGGTCGTTTAGCCAAGCTAGCCAAGGCGTCGAGACTGGATAACCCAGCGTATAAACACTCATGGCAGCCAGTAGCTGAACCAGGAAACAGTTCAAAATAACCAGAATAATCAACGCTGCGCGTATATTGGTACGCGGCAGCGTTGTTTTCCAGAACGGCAGGTGATGCACTTTTATGCAGTTGCTCTCTGCACCTTCTCGAACGCCGTTAAAGCTCAATCTTTTTTTACGCCGCAGTAAAGGAATTGCATAGCTGCCCGCTTCCTCTTCAGAAAACGCGGCCAAGGCGATATCCCGATTGAATTCAGGGCCGAAGGCATTGGCCGCCGATTGCTCGAAATCTGCCCATGCATGGTTTTGTTGGGCGGTTTTGGCTTGCTCAGAAAGCACTTTTAAACGGCTTTTATCAGCCTTCGACAGCTTTTTATCATTGCCGATGTTTATATTGTAATGAATATCGTACACCTGATATAAAGCTACGGTCACACCCACAAAAATCATAAAAAGACAAAATATATCAACATATTAAAAGACACTCCCTAAACAATGCCATGACATAAGGCAGCATAATTAACCTGCAAAAACTCGATGACTATGCCTGCATGCCTTTCATCTGTACAGGCTCAGAAGGTTGCTTAAAAGGCAGATCAGATCAAATATTCAATACTCAACGCTTACCCATCAGCTACCGCTCCTTTCTACCGGCAGGATCAGCACCGGCGGCGTCAAAACAACATTGAAAACAGGCATAGTCGCTATGCCAGACACCACCAACTCCCAGCCACAACGTCAGAATGAACAAGAAAAACGCCTGAATCGCCCGTCGATGAGCGGCCAAAGCAGGGTGTCGTCTTTAACCGCTAGCAGTATTGAACCATTAGGGGACGTTACGTGCGTCGGCAAAAGCCCCTGACTAGCCTCGATTCACACTAGTCATTGGGTTACTATCAAAGGATTGCTATCAGAGAGTTACTGTATTGTTATGCAGCAGCACTCCCCACGTCAGCTGTCAGCGGTACCGTTGGTAACCCTATGAGCCATCCCCTACTCCCCCTCAATCCGCTCAGAGCGTTTGAGGTAGCCGCACGTCTACGCAGCCTAACCCGTGCGGCAGATGAACTGCATGTATCCCAGGTAGCGGTTAGCCGCCAAGTGAAAGTATTAGAGGATTACCTTGGAGTAGCGCTGTTTAACCGCTTGCATCGCGGTATTGAACTTACCCAGGAGGGCGCAGAGCTCTACGCGGGGTTAAAACGCTTTCCGCGAGCTTGAAAATGCCTCGCGCAAAGTATCACGTCGAAATAAGCGTGACGTGCTCTCGATCCAGTCCTACACCACTTTCTCGCAGCGTTGGTTGATCCCAAGGCTGGCCGATTTTCATAATAAAAATCCGCTGCTTGAGGTCAAGCTGTCCTCGTCGTTAAAGCCGGTTGATTTTCAAACACAGAGCGTCGATGCCGCCATCCGCTCTGGGCATGGGGACTGGCCAGGACTACATGCTGAAAAGCTGGTGGATATCGAGCTGATTCCCATTGTTTCTGCCGCTTTATGGGAAGCCGAGGGGTTGGCTAAAGACGATATCGCCAAGGTGCGTCGGTTACACTCCATGGCGCGTCCAGAGGACTGGAAAACGTGGTTAGCAGAAAGCGGGGTAGAGGGCGTTGATGCTGAGTCGGGTATGAAGTTCGACAACTCAGCGCTCGCCTATGAAGCGGCGTCGATGAATATTGGCGCCGCCATCGCCATTAAGGTGTTTGTGGAGCGCCAACTGCAGGAAGGCAGCTTTGTGGCGCTATCAGACACCGTGTGCCGCACCGGCGAGGCGTACTACCTGACGTGGCCCAAAGACGCCCGCCCTTCTGATGCACTGATCAAGTTTCTAGAGTGGATGAAGGATCTGATTGGCCACCCCTGGGCCAACCCAATTAGCTGATGCTTACTGAATCGTGTGCTGCCTTCTAAGGCGTTGAAAAAGCAGCCAGTGCAATAGAAGCAGCACCCCGCAGGCGAGATACGCCAGTGTAAAGCCGCCAAGCTGAGTCACAATCCCCAATAACAGCGGGGCGGCAAACTGCATGGCCCGATTAGCCATCAAGCGCACCGCTAAGGCATGGGCGCGCTGACGCTCCGGCACTGATTCTGCGATGACCACCATGGAGAGCGGCTGAGAGAGTCCTACGCCTAGCCCCACCAGAATGGAAAACAGGCATAGCCAGTAGACATTCCCCGTCACCCCACCAGCATTAGCCCCAGCGCCATAAACAGCAAGGTGAGCGACATGGTAGCGTAACGGCCGTGAAGCAGAGCGACAATGGCACTGGTAAACGGCCTAACCGACATGGAGGCAAGCGCACGCAGGCTGACCAACAGCCCGATGGTGGTTCCCGAGAGCGCCAAGCTTTCCAGATAAACAGGAAAGTAACTGCCGTGAGCACCCAACGCCAGCATGGCCGCCAGAGAGATAATCAGCGATAGCTTCACCCCCTGAGGTTTTCAGCAGTTGCCACTGCTGACCAACGCCGATGCGAAAACCAACACCCTTCTGTTCACCGCTTGATGCGCGCTGGTTGGCCATAAAAATGACACCAGCGCCACAAAAGAGGCAGCAAAAGCGCCATAGAACGCCGCACCTGGGCCACCTCGATGATCAATGACCCAGCCCGCCAGCAGCGGCCCTACCATCTGGCCAATCGATAAATAGGTGGTGTACCAGCCAAAGTACTTTTCCAGTACGGTGCCCTGCCCCAGGTACGTGATTGCCGTTTGGGCTGAAATAATCATCAGCAACTGCGCCAAACCAATCACCAGTTGCCCGGCAATTAACCCCTTAAAGCCTGGCACGACCGCCAATAAACCAGCACCCACCACCATGGCCACGGCGCCCAGCTGAAGGGTGCGGGGGCTACCCAATCGCGCAACCAGCGAGCCAAAAGGAAGTGCTAAAAGCAAGGGTAATACATAGGGGCGCTGACGATCAAGCCCAGCATTAACGGTGTCGCACCCAACTCAATGGCCGCGAGCGGCACCGCCACCAGTAACATCGTCTGTACGACAAAAGCGGTGCCTAAGCTTAGACAAATACAGGCAAACGCCTTATTCATGGCATCTTTCGAACGTCATGCCGACCTCCCTGTCACTGATACCCATGGTGAATAACGTTGCCAAGCTCCCGTTAAGTTTTAGTGGGCTCGATACCCCTTCACTTTTTTACGAAACATACCGAGCGCCGGGAGTAAGAAGGAGAGTGCGGCGATAGCCAACAATGTTGCACTAAGCGGATTAGTAATAAAGGTCGTCACTTCACCATTGGAGATAGACAGCGCCCGGCGCAGGTTGGTCTCCAACATATCGCCTAATACCAGAGCCAAAATGACCGGCGCCAAGGGGATATTCGTTTTGCGCAGCACATAGCCGACAACCCCAAAGGTCAGCGCCACATAGACCGGAAACATAGAGCTTGTTGACGCATAAGCCCCAATCAAGCTAATCGATGCCACAATGGCGGCAATCGCCGGACGCGGGATATCCGCTACCTTGGCCCAGAACCGCGCCCCCGCAAGGCCAATAAAGACCATGATCGGCACACTCAACCAGAGCGACACAAACACCGTATAGGGAATTTCAGGATGAGTGGTGAACAGCAATGGGCCCGGCTGTACCCCATGGATCATTAGCGCGCCGATCATAATGGCGGTAGTAGCGGAGCCCGGAATACCCAGCGCAAGCAACGGCGACAAAGAGCCCGAAACTGAGGCATTATTGGCCGTTTCAGAGGCGGCAATACCTTCGTAGCTGCCGTTACCAAATAGCTCCGGCTGCTTTGAAAAACGCTTGGCGACCGCATAGGAGATAAAGGAGCCAATCGACGCCCCAGCACCCGGTATAACGCCCACAAAATAGCCAATTAATGAGCTACGTAAAAACAGATACTTCATCTTATAAAAGGTTTTGAAGGGCACCTCTAAAATACCGCTCATGGGCTGGTTCTTTACTTTATGGCTTGCTCCCGCCTCAATCATAAAGAGCACTTCGGAAAGGGCAAATAAGCCGAGCAGGACAGGTACTAACGGTAGACCTTCAAAAAAATCGGGATGGTAGCTAAAGCGTGGAACACCGGTTTGACTATCCAGTCCGACGGTAGCTAAAGCAAGGCCAAGCCCCATCGCCAGGGCACCTTTCAACATTGAACCGGAAGAGAAGCTCGACACCAGACTCAACCCCAGCAGGGCAAGCGCAAAATAGGCCGATGAATCAAAATTCAGCGCATACTCAGAGAGCGGTACGGCGGTAAAAACAGCAGAATGGTACTAACAAAGATACCGATACCTGAGGAAATAATGGAAATATTCAGCGCAATACCGGTTTTACCCTGCTTGGTAAGGGGTAGCCATCCCAGGTGGTCGCCACTGCCGCGGCAGTGCCTGGGGAGTTAAGTAAGATGCCCGAAATAGCACCGCCATATTCGGCAGCAGCAAACAGCGCGACCAGCATGACGATAGAGACAAGCGGATCCATACTATAGGTAAAGGGAATCATCAAAGCGATGCCCAAACTAGGCCCCAAACCGGGAATAGCACCAATCAAGTAACCAATTAAAGCACCCGCGGTAAGGCCAACAAGCACCATGGGGTCGGCAAAGGCATTCAGCCCTATTAATAGATTATCAATCATGTTCAAACCTCAATCAAAATAGACGCCGAGCACCAGTACGAAGATGGCGTAAATGCCAAGTGCCAGTAAGGGTGGCAGCGTTAGCAGTAGCGAGTAACGGTTCTCCCCTCCCAGTTTCATTAATAAAAAAGCCAGCAGTGTAATACCCACGATTAGCCCCACCCACTCCAGCGCCAGTACCACAGCGACCATCACCATCATCGATAGCAACACTTGCACTGGCCGGCTAATCTCAACTAATGAGTCGCTTTCCTGGCTGGGTTCACTTAAAAACTCACTATAATTAAAAGCAGTAATGAACCCCCAATCAACGTGGCGACTAACAGCGGAAACCCGCTGGCTCCAATGCCTGAAGAGCTATAGCTGGGCAGCTTAAGTGCGTCATTGGCATATAAAGCAGTTGCTGCCAGCAGCACAAAATATACCGCTAATTCCAGCCATTTTTTCGTACTGTAAGTGTCTTGTTTGCCACTTCAGGCGCTTCTGCATCAGCATCTTTGATACTCACTGGCGGCCTCCATATTTCTTGTAGTTAATGATTGGCGTAGCATTAAAAACGCCATCACACTTATTTTATTAATACTGCTTTTCCAGGTACTGTTTTTAACTGTTGTTTCAACTTCTGTTTCTAGTACCACATTTTTTCCAATCATGGCGCAGGGCGGCCAAAAGAGAAACTGACCATTTATCAGGCTTGACCACCGCTACTATTAGGCTGAAACACTACTAAAGGATGATCGACACCTAAAAGGCCAGTCGATGGGTACGCTGGTGGCCTTTACCACTGACGTCGGCTAATTTGCCCAGCGCGCTTTCCAATTGGCGATCGCTCATCTGTCGAGCAATAAACAGCGGGCCGCCCCGCCAGCGGGGAAAGCCGTAGCCATTGACCAAGGCAATATCAATATCCGCAGGCCGCTGGCAAACGCCCTCTTCCAGCAACAGCAGGGCTTCATTGATTAAGGCAAGCTCCGCGCGCTGCTGGATCTCCTGCTCGCTAAACGCTTTAGGCATAATGGCGTGCTCTTCCCGGTAGCGCTCGATTAGCTGGGCGACTTCCGGGTCTGAAGCCGGTTGCATTGCCTCGTCGTCATAGCGGTAGTAGCCACGGCCGGTTTTGCGCCCGAAACGGCCCGCTTCGCAGAGCAGATCCGGTATCCCCACGTAGCGCCTAAGGTGGCGGGTATCGGCGGTTTGCTGGCGCATTTTCCAGGCGATATCCAGCCCGGACATATCCGCCACTTTAAACGGCCCCATGGCGAAGCCGTAGGCTTCCAGTGCCGCATCGACTTGCTCCGGGCTGGCCCCTCTTCGAGCATAAATTCACACTGGCGCCGGTAGGCGGCGTAGAGCCGGTTGCCTACAAAGCCCCATGCGTTGGCAACCACTATCGCCTTTTTCTTAAGCCGCCGCGCAACACTTACAGCAGTAATCAAGGACTGCTCGCTGGTGGTTTGGCAGCGCACGATCTCCAATAGCGGCATGCGGTCTGCCGGGCTGAAAAATGTAACCCCAGTACGCGCTCTGGGTGGGAAATACCCGCGGCAATCTGATCAATATCCAGGTAGGAGGTATTACTGGCCAGAAGCGTACTTTCGCTGACCCACTTGGCCAAATCGGCAAACAGCGAGCGCTTGATGGCCAAATCTTCCACAATGGCCTCAATCACCAGGTCTGTACCGGCCACATCGGGTAACTGCTGAGTAGGGTTCAGGCGAGATATCACGTCATCCCGCTGTGCCTGGGTTAATCGTTGGCGTTTAACACCGTCATCCAGCGCCTGGGTATTCGTGCCACGCCCTCTTCAAGGGCCTTATCGTTTAGCTCCAAGAGATCGAGGCTATAGCCTGCTTTAAGTGCACACAGGGCAATACCGCTACCCATAGTGCCTGCACCCACCACCGAGATACGCGATACCGGCGCTGCCTTAACAGGCTGAGTGGGCTCAAAGGGTTGTTCGCGTTCGGCAAAGAACAGATAGCGCAACGCCTGGGCAGATTCGCTGCCGCGCAGGGCTAGAAATTGAGCCCGCTCTTCGGCAATCGCAGCGCTAAAGCTGAGCTTGGCCGCCTGCATCACCACCTCGGCGGCGACCGGTGCGGCAGGTAAGCCGCGGGCACGTGCCAACAGTTTGTTAACCTGGGCTTGTAGTGCTTGCTTATCCGCAGGGGGCACATCGCGTTCTGCTAGTGGCTGTTTGCCACCTCTATAGCGGTTGGCGTAAGCCAGAACCTGATCGAATGACTCGGTATCCGACGCGTCGCCCTC
Organism: Vreelandella olivaria; assembly: GCA_004295565.1. GTDB lineage: Bacteria > Pseudomonadota > Gammaproteobacteria > Pseudomonadales > Halomonadaceae > Vreelandella > Vreelandella olivaria. Next base: position 4,447,977 of record AP019416.1, read on the forward strand.
TGTGGAGCGGAGGAGTTCGTCGACTAATCCGACCTTGTGGGCTTCAAGCGCCGTGATGGGCTTACCGGAAACGATCATATCCAGCGCCATGGGCAGGCCCACCGCCCGTGGCAAACGCTGGGTGCCACCGGCACCGGGTATCACGCCGACCGTCACTTCGGGCAGGCCCAGCAGCGCGGTGGGCGTGGCGATGCGGCTATCGCAGGCCAGCGCCAGTTCCAGGCCGCCCCCAGGGTATGGCCGCTGATCACCGCAATCACCGGCAGTGGAAAAGCGCTGAGCGCGGCGGTGACCTGGGGCAGCGTCGGTTCCGTGGGCTCATGTTCCAGCTCGCGCAGGTCGGCCCCCGCCATTAGGTTCGGGCCTTTGCCCATCAGCACCACGGCACGAGTCTGCTGCGTATCAATCTTGTCCAGCGCGGCCAAAATACCTCGGCGCACCGCATCGTTGCTGCTATTCACCGGCGGGTTATCAAGGGTAATGATGGCAACCGCCCCGTCCTGGTCAAGATGAACACACCCTGCGGTCGATATCTCAACCATGACCATTACCTCCCGCCTGTTCGTCCAACACCAACACCGCATCCGCGGCCACAACACCTTGGCCTTCCGGCATCACGAAAAGCGGATTGATCTCGGCCGTAACCAGACGGTCGCCTAGCTCCCCGGCCATGGCGGAGAAAGCCACAATCGCCTGGGCGAGGGTTTCCGTGTCACGGCGTGGCGCACCGCGATAGCCATCGAGTAGCGGCCAAGTCGTTAGCTGCTGCATCATTTCCCGCGCCTGCTCCAGAGTCAAACCGCCTCGCTCTGGCAGCAAACGTATGGTGGTGTCCTTGAACAGTTCCGCCGTGACGCCGCCTGCACCCAGCAAGATGGCCGTGCCCAACGCATCACGGTTAGCACCGAGGATCAGCTCATGTCCACCCGCTACCATGGCTTCCACCAGGAAGGTATCAGGGCGGTGCGCCACGTGGGCTTCAACGTCGCTCACCATCTGATCAAACCGCTGACCAATCGTCTCGGCATTTAAATGCAGTGCAACGCCACCAATATCGCTTTTGTGCAGCAGGCTGGCATCCATCACCTTGAGCACCACGGGGGCGTCCAATTCTCTGGCTGCGCGCTCCGCCTCTTCGCGGCTGTGAACCACCCGGCTGGGCGGTACACTAATGCCTGCCTGGGCGAACAGCTGTTTCGCCGCGGCCTCGTCAATTGAGCCCTTAGGCAAGGCAGTTAAATCGGGTAGTACCACCTGGGCCGACTCACCGCCGCTAAGTAAAGGCCTGCCGATAAAGTGCAGCGCTTCCAGCACCGCGCTGCAGCTCTCCGGTGAGCTAAAGCCTGGGATCGAGGCGCGATTCAAACGCTGCAGCGTGCTCGGGGCGTAGGGACTAACGTAGGCCAGTAGCGGCTTATTATTGGTCGCCAGGCTGTCGCTGATTGCCCCCACGACAAGGTCGGGCATCGCCAACCCGGAGGAGCCAATAATCACGATCAAGGCGTCGTAGCTATCGCTTTCCAGCAGTATACGAATAGCTTGGCGCAGCAAGTCGGGCTGTAGCCCCGCCAGCGTTACGTCGATGGGGTTACGGTCTAGCGCGGTCGGCGTATCGCCCTGCAAGGCGCGCAGTTTTTCTGCGGTAGCGTGATCAGGCGCGGGCGTATCGAAGCCGTTAACGCCGAGGCTATCGGCAATCAGCGTACCGGCGCCCCCGGTTGAGGTCAGCACCGCAACCCGTCGCCCGGCCAGCTGGCGGCCAGCAACGAGTACCGCGGGCACGTCCAAGAACTCGTCAAAGGTGTTTACCCGAATCACCCCTAGCTCACAGAAGAAGGCATCGTAAACCCGATCTTCACCCGCCAAGGCACCGGTGTGAGAGCTTGCTGCGCTGGCACCGGCTTCGGAACGGCCAATTTTGAACACCACCAGCGGCTTGCCCGCGCGCGCAGGGCAACCTCACGGAAACGCGCCGGGTGACGAACGCTCTCCAGGTAGAGCGCAATCACCTTGGTGTTCGGATCATCAACCAGGTAGTCAACAAAATCGCTGACTTCCAGATCCACCTCATTACTGGTGGCAATCAGCGACGACAAACCAATGCCCGCCCGGCGGCCCGTGACAGAAGCGCGCCCAGAATGCCGCCACTTTGGGAAACCACCGCGACACTCCCCTTGGGTAGCTCGCTTACTTCCAACGCACCGCTGGCAGAGAGCGGAATGCCCGCCGATAAATTAACCAACCCGATGGTATTGGGGCCGAGGAGTCGCATGGAGCCTGCGGCCTCTTTTAGCTCATCCTGCAGCGCCAGGCCTTCCTCGCCAGCCTCGGCATAGCCACTGGCCAATACTACCGCCGCTTGGCAGCCCATCTTGGCCAGGGAGCGCACTGCGTCGATACTGCGTTTGGCATTCAGCAGCACAAGCCCTACATCGGGCGCTTCGGGCAGTGCTTCGACGCTGGGGTAACATGTCAGCCCCTGAATCTCGGTGGCTTTCGGGTTAACCGGGTAAATCGGGCCTTTAAAACCGTGCTTGAGCAAATAAGAGACTGGCAACCCGGAGGTTTTTTTAGGGTCTGCAGAGGCACCGATGACGGCAATGCTTTTAGGATTTAGGAGGGCGTGGATCTGGCTCATTGTTGAGCCTCCTTCATGCGGTCAAGGAATGCCTGCACCGAGGCACGGTGCTCTTCAGAGGTGTAACAGATGCCCTGGGCTTTACTGCCTTCGGCGAACACTTGGCTTTCAGACATTTCGTAGCTTTTGTTGATAATCGATTTGGTCAGTGCCACCGCCGTGCGTGAGCCGCTGCTCATCTCATCCGCCATGGCGTGGGCGGTGCTAAGCAATTCATCAGCACTACAGCGCTGATCAGCAATCCCGAGCTGCAGCGCCTCATCGGCATTGACCCGCCGACCGCTAAAGATCAGCGCTTTGGCGCGTGCTAATACCGGCGGGGCAGGAAGTACATGCCACCGCCGTCTGGAATCAGTCCGCGGGCAATATAGGCCCAGGTAAAGTGGGCATAGTCAGAGGCAATCACAAAATCACAGGAGAGCGCTAAATCCGCCCCCAAACCAGCGGCCGCGCCGTTCACCGCTGCCACTGTGGGAATGGGTAAGTTAAGCAATAGACTCGCCGCATAGTGAACGCCCTGCTGGCGCTCCCAGCCATTAAAGCCAACGGTGGCGGGATCGGCTTCCATGCGGGTTTTCATACCGGCGATATCGCCACCCGCGCAGAATCCTTTACCGCTTCCGGTGAGTACCAGGGCGCGTATCGAGCGATCTGTACGAATAGCCTGCAGATGATCGACCAATTCGGCGCGCATGGCGTCGCTCATGGCATTGCGTTTATCGGGGCGGTTTAGGGTGAGCAGGACAATGCCATTTTCGACCGAATAAGACACTAATGATTCTTGGTTCATAACCAGATCCTCTAATACTTTATTATTTGCGGGGCTATTAGAAAAAATTCGTTTTACGAAATAAAGCGCTAACAATTATTTTGACAACAATGCTTTATATCTTCCATTGACGAAAAATAAGGGTCTGCCTATTAAATTGTTATAGCGAAGGTGGGATATAAAATTTCAAGAAGTAAATAAAATCACTAAAATGCGGCGAGGAGTTTCGCCGCATTAAAGCACATCAATAACCGTAATTTTATTTATCTAACTCTTGCTGAGCGACCTCACTAATTTGATAAGCGAACTCGGTATACTCTTCAGGGCCCATCCAAGAGTCTGTTACCCCAGCGCTACGCGCATAGGCTTGGTAGTGCTCGGTTTTCATCGCCTCGTGGAACGCATCGGCAATTTGCTGCTGCAGCTCCATGGGCATCCCGGCAGGGCCAAAGACGCCCTCACCTGTACCCAGCTTGAATCAACCTCGTAGCCTTGCTCTTCAAAAGTAGCCACATCGGGAAGACTCTCTAGCCGATCCTCACCATGCACCCCGAGCCCTTTCAAACGGCCCGCGTCAAAATACGCCTGGGCACCGCTTAAGTTGGACATACCCACATCTATATGGCCACCTAATACAGCGGCAACAATGTCGGGCGTGGAGTTAAAAGGCACCCACTCAAACTCCACATCGGCCACATTTTCCAACATGCTCAGGCCGATATGCTGTGTAGACCCCTGCGGCCCAAACCCGCCAACGATCACTTTTCCATCGCGCTGTTTAGCTTCGTTAATCAAATCATCCAGATCGCTTATCGGTGAGTCGGTACGCGTCCAGATCAAGTTGGGATCAGACTGCGCCGTCGCAATCCAGCTAAAGTCATCAATGGAGAACACGCCTTCCAAATTCGTTAGCATGCCAGTGAAGTGTGAAAGGGTATTCACAGCAAGCGTCAGACCATCGGGTTCTGCAGAGCGTACTCGCGACATCTGGCTAGCACCGCCGCCGCCGGGCGAATTTATAATCGCAATGGATTGGCCGATCTGAGGCTCCAACGACTCGGCAAGCGTGCGCATAAACACATCGGCGGAACCACCCGCTTTAGTGTGCATAATGATGCGGACAGTATCTTGGGGCCATTCGCTGTCATCAGCAGTGGCTATAGTACTTACTGATACAAATGAAGCGGCGGCAATGCTCGACAACAAAATAGTTGCGAGTTTCTTTTTATGGTTAAAAATTTCTCTACCTCATTATTTATTACTTTTATAAGTTTGGTGATCAACATCACTTATTAGATGCTGGCATAAGCGAGCATCACCGACCACCAACGATACATTGGGTGTTGGTTAACTTATTGTCTGTCACTTTTAACTGAGTTCAGTAAGCCTAGTAACACAACAGAGCCTGGCAGCTCGTTACTCGACATCACGACCTCTCGCAGTGATTGAAGCGCAGAAGGTGAAAGCGAGCCGCTTGCTAACTCCTGATACTTTTCGAGCAGTTCAGTATCCGTCATGGGATCTTCAGGATCCCCTTTGCGAGTTTTCTGAAGGTGCTGGTAGGTATTGCCATCGGTTGTGGTGACCCTAATATTGGCCATGCGTTGGCGGGGGTAGCGGGCGGCAATATCGGCGCGCTCTGCGACGCTCACCTTGGGCATTAACGCGCGGATACGAGCATCTTCCAGCACCGGCGGCTCGAAGGCTTGCAGCCTAACCTTGCCCAGAACCAAGTAAGCGGCAATACAGTACTGAATACTGAAGCGCGCCTCTTGAGCAGAGGAAGGGGAAGGACGATTGCACATCGAGTAGGTCGCGCCGTAGCCTTCGATATGGATGGATTCAATGCTCTCCGCGGTAATGGGCGCGGAGGCTTGCAGCGCTTTCAAGCCATCCAGGGCGGGAAAAATATGCCCACAACAGCCATGGTTTTTCACCGTCATGCGGGTGATCGGCGTCCACTCATCAAGCCCCTCAAGCGCCGCGGCCCAATTACCCGTGGAGTCACTGGTAGCAGCCGCAAAGCCATTGCTGGCATGTAGGCTATCCAGCGATGCGGTGACCCCTTTACCGCCGCCACTCCCGCCATTACTCCTGCATCTGCGGCGTGCCCCGCGTGCAGCGGCCACATACCCTCACCCTGCAAGTTTTGCTGGTGCCCACCAGCAAAACTACTGGCCAATCCCATAGCGTGACCCATTTGCTCTGAAGTGGCACCGAGCAGCATCGCTGTGGCAACCGCGGCCCCTAGAGTGCCCACCGTGGAGGAGGTGTGCCAGAAGCGGTAGTGGCTGGGCTGGATGGCAAGTGCAATGCGACAGCCCACTTCATAGCCGCCAATAATGGCGCGATGAAGCTGTTCTCGAGATGCCTGAATATCTTGTGCTACCGCCAGAGCCGCCGCAATCGTTGAGCTACCGGGGTGGTAGCCGCCATCCTTGAAGATGTCGTCAAACTCAACGGTGTGGCTCGCCGTAGCATTCAGCAAGGCAGCATAACGTGGTGACCCCAGGTGACCATCCACATAACATACCGCGCTGCCCTCCCCACGCGTGGTGGCAAACGCATCCGATAGCAGCGTGGCAGGCGCTTGGCTGCACCCCGGCAGTGTGGTGGCGAACCAATCAAGCAGTGCCCGACGAGCCGCCCAATCGATCTCATCGCCCAACGGGCGGACATTCCATTGATAAGCCGCCTGGGCCAAACGTTCAAGGGGGTTAGTTATAGAGGTGTTCAAGGTCGACCTCCCGGGTTGCTAGCTACTCCAACGCCGCTCTCTATAGGCCCGCTTATTGCGCCATCGGCGATGAGTGCCGCTAACTCCTGCTTTGAATAGCCCAGGCTCATCAGCACCTCGGCGGTTTGCGCACCGACTTTTGCGGTGGTGACGTAATGCCACGGGTGCCCTCGGACATGCAAAACGCTGATACCGGAACGGTGAGCGCTTGCTCTCGGTCTGGACTTAGCGGCTGAGCGTGCAAGACGCCTCTGGAATGGACATGAGGGTCATCAAGTGTCTCTTCGAGCCGCCTAATGCGTGAGGCAGGAATCCGGCGTTTCTGTAAAAGGCCTCCCAGTAGTCAGCGGTCATGGTGCTAATGATCTCAGCAATGACCTGGGCTTCCTCAGCGTGGCTATCCAGGCGTTGATTATTGTTCTGTTTGATCATGTCCTCTCGGCCCAGGGCCGTCCACAAACGCTTTTGCTGGGTCAAGTTAGAGGCAGCGATCATTAACGGCTGGTCAGATGCGTGGTAGCAGCCAATGGTGGCGAAGGGAAAGGTATTGCCTTTGGGCTCTGGCTTTTGCCATTCCACAGCAACGCCGTTAAATAGGGACTGGCAAGCATCAACGCCGTATCTGACATGGAGACATCCACAAATTGCCCTTTGCCACCATCGCGCTCACGCTGGAACAGGGCCGTTGAGATGGCAAACGCAGCCGTGGTGCCGGTGGCATAATCCACCACTGGCGCGCCGCTTTTCAGCGGGCCAGTATGGTGGTCGCCAGTCATTGCCATCATGCCCGAATAGGCTTGAATAACATTATCGTAAGCAGTGAGCTCCCGGCGCGGGCCGGTGCTGCCAAAGGCGGAGATAGAGCAGTAAATCAGCTTAGGGTTGAGTAGTCTCAGGTCGTCGTAACCCAGCCCCAGTTTCTCTAATGCTCCTGGCCGATAGTTTTCGACAAACACATCTGCGGTGGCGAGTAGCTTCTTTAACGCCTCACGCCCTTGGGGATGTTTAAAGTCGATCGCCACGGCTTTTTATTGCTGGCTTGGGACATAAAGGCGGTGCCCAGCCCTTGATCATTAAGCGCCCGGTCAGACCCTTGCATGCGCGCTTGATCCGGGTCGCTGGGTGACTCCACCTTGATCACATCGGCGCCTAGCACCGCCATCTGGTAGGTAGCGAAAGGGCCCGCCAATACGTGGGTAGCATCAACAACACGGATATTTTCAAACGGGGAAGACATAATGACCTCAGCGCACCTATTGATTGTTGTTGCTCTCATTGTTGACCAGCAATGATATTTCGCCGATCTGTCATGAATTAACAATGCAGAAATAAGCGCGCTATGTGGACTGATAAAACGTCAGGTGATGGTTAACAAATGGTTCTTGGTCTTCAGGATGATTAACTATCCGGGACTAAAACCCTACTTACAGCCGTTACTTCCCAGAAGGCCCCAGGAACCGCGTTTCACTGATGCTCGCTATCGATGGATCATCTAAGGCGGTGATATGCAGTTCGATAGGATGGCTAGGCTGTGTTAGGTCATCCGCATCGGCGGTGAGGGCTAGCCGCAGGCTGCGCGTTTCAAAAGCCGCTACCTCGATAGTGTCCATCCCCCCAGGCGAAGCCCTGGCAGCCCTGTAGCCGATACCGCATAGCGATGTGTTTGGCCATCTTGATTACGCAGTGTCACGTTGTAGTAATTGATCAGTCGACCTTCTGCTGTGCTTTCAAACAGCGCTTGTCGATCCCGTGCAATATCGACATCAAGGGGCACACGGGAATTCAAGAAGCCAATGAGCAACACCACCATGGCGAGTAGCGCTGCCGCATAGGCAAATAACTGAGGACGCCAAAAGCGGGGCATTTTACCTGCCAACGCGCGCTCGGTGGTGTAACGAATCAGGCCAAGCGGTTTATTGATCCGCGCCATCACGCTATCGCAGGCATCTATACAGGCCGCGCAACCAATACACTCGTACTGCAGCCCATCGCGAATATCGATACCGGTGGGGCATACCTGAACGCAGAGTTCACAGTCGATACAGTCGCCGGTTCGCGCTGCCTCAACGCCTTTTTGAGCATGGTGGCGGCGCGGCTCACCACGGGCAGCGTCGTAGGAAACAATTAGCGTATTGGCGTCGAACATCGCCGACTGAAAGCGTGCATAGGGGCACATATGCAGGCATACCTGATGGCGGAGCCAACCGGCATTCAAGTAGGTAAACAGAGTAAAAAAACCGATCCAGAAGAGTGCCAAGGGGTGCGCGTCCAGACTAACGACATCCACCAACAATGCCCTGATTGGCGTGAAGTAACCGACAAAGGCCACTCCCGTAGCCACCGCGATCAGCAGCCAAGCTGCATGTTTGGTGGTTTTTCGCCATAGCGTATCGAACTTGCGCGGCGCTTGGTCACGGCGTATACGACGGTGGCGTGGCCCTCTAAGCGATGCTCAAACCAGATAAATAGAAACGTCCACACGCTTTGCGGGCAGCTGTAGCCACACCACACGCGCCCAGCGACCACCGTGATCAAAAACAGTCCAAAGGCGCAGAGCACCAGGATCCAGGTGAGCAAGATAAAGTCTTGGGGATAAAACGTCGCCGCAAACAGGTGAAATTCCTGGGCCGAAAGATCAAACCACACCAGCGGTCGGTCGCCCCAATTGACCCACGGCAAACCGAAATAGAGCGCCATCAGCAGCCAGTTTGAGTGGCGCCGGATACGCTGAAAAAAGCCTCTGATTTCCCGCACATAGATATATCCCAGCTTAGATGGCTGAGAATTGGGAGACTTAGACGGAGGCGTATGGTGTTCAACCGCCGCCTCGGTGGTCAGGTCTTGCAGTGGAATGCGTTGCGTCATACCGATATCCAAAAAGAGGGAATGGAGGTTTATGCGGTCGAGGGGCGTCGCGGGGTAGATGATTCAGCATTTGTTAGAAGGCGCGACTTTTAAGTTAGCCGCTACTATGCCCATACAGAGAGGGAACAAACAGACGCAGTTTCCGACAAATAAAGCGTATCAGTTAGCACCAGCACACCCACTCCGCTGCTTTCTGATATGCTGTTTATGACTGTATTTGAGCCTGTTTTGCGCTTCTCACATGCGACACAGTGGTGTTTTCTATCAACAGAGAGTCATGCTGTGCCAGCCAACACTGTGATGGAGTATTCGGGCGTTCCACCCAATGCACCAATGGTTTATCCCATGAAACGCTACGAACAATTTGCTGACGAGATAGCCACGCTGATTCGTCAGGGCGTACTGGCCCAGGGGAGCGGATCCCCTCGGTGCGCCAGGCGAGCCGCCATCACGGCATTAGCCCTTCCACGGTGTTTCAGGCTTACTACTTACTGGAAAACCAAGGTCTTATCACTGCGCGGGCGCGCTCGGGGTATTTTGTCCGTGAACACGCCCGACGTTTGCTGGACGAGCCGCGCGTGACACTGCAAACCGCTGACCCAGCGGAGGTGGAAGTCAGCGAGCTGGTGTTCTCGGTGCTTGGCTCGCTGCAAGATGACCGAACGGTGCCTTTCGGCTCAGCTTTTCCCAGCCCCGAGCTGTTTCCGCTTTCTCGCCTGGCTACTAGCATGACACGGGGGTTACGCGAGCTTTCGCCCCAACAGGTGGTGGCCGATATGACCACCGGGCACACCGACCTGTGCCGGCAAATTGCACTGCGCTACATGCTGGGCGGTATTCAACTGCAGATGGAAGAGCTGGTGATTACCAATGGCGCAATGGAGGGACTTAATCTAGCGCTGCAATGTGTTACCCAGCCGGGCGACCTGGTGGCGATTGAGTCACCGGCGTTTTATGCCAGCCTGCAGGTATTGGAGCGACTAAAACTTCGCGCCGTGGAGATTCCGGTTCACCCACGGGAGGGAATCGACCTCGACGTGTTGGCAGAGCGACTAGAGACACTGCCCATCAAAGCCTGCTGGTTTATGAGCCATTTACAGAACCCAATCGGCGCCAGCCTGAGCAGAGAGCGTAAACAAGCTCTCTATCAGCTGCTAAAACAGCACCAAGTGCCGATGCTAGAGGATGATGTATATGCCGAGCTGTACTTTGGCAGCACCCCACCCGCCCCCGTCAAAACCTTCGATGATGAGGGGTTGGTAATTCACTGCAGCTCTTTCTCAAAGTGCTTGGCGCCCGGCTACCGTGTTGGTTGGGTCGCAGGTGGACGCTATGCACAGGCCATTTCGCGGCTAAAGCTGATGACCACCATTTCACCTTCCGTACCTGCCCAAGCAGCCATTGCTGACTATTTGCAGCACGGCGGTTACGACCGCCATTTGCGTAAGCTCCGCCACGCCTTAGAGTCCCAACAAGGCAGTATGCTGGCGGTGGCGGATCGCTATTTTCCTACCAACACCCGCATTACCCGCCCCACAGGGGCTATTTTCTATGGGTGGAGTTTCCTGAAGAAGTGGATTCGCTGCGGCTATTTAAAACAGCGCTCGACCACGGCGTCAGCTTAGCGCCAGGGCCGATTTTTCGGCGACCCAGCATTTTCGCCACTGTGTGCGGCTGAGCTATGGACACCCCTGGACGCAATCCAGCGAGCGCGGCATGGAAACCTTGGGCAGGTTATTAAGCCTCTTTTAAGCCGCTATTCGAACCCGGATGCCAAAGCAACTGATATGGTTTTTAATAAAAAGCTGAGCCTGTTATGCAGCATAACAAACGATAGACTATTCCGATGAAGCCACACAGCGGCCATACCTGCCCACTATCTAGTTAGGACAGTGGCGGTCTTCGGAGGAAGTACCATGCTTGGAATTAAGGACATTGGCCTGACGGGGTGCAGTTTGCCTTTACTCTATCCTTTGATATTACTGTTTGGGCCACCACCATCAGTTTAGCCAGCTATCTCATTGTGCTGGAAAGCCCTGGCTAAACTGATGGAGGTTATGACGACCTCTTTTGCACCCATTGCGCAATAGAAAACGCCGGACTCCTACCTCAGCGGAGATCCGGCGTTTTTAACTAATCAAGCAGGTGCTTTTTAACACTCAATGGCATTCACGGCTAATCCACCTTTAGACGTCTCTTTGTACTTATCCAGCATGTCTCTGCCGGTATCGCGCATGGTACGAATCACCTTGTCCAACGAGATAAAGTGAGTGCCATCGCCACGCAGAGCCATCTGAGCGGCATTGATAGCCTTGACCGTTGCAATGGCGTTGCGCTCAATACAAGGTACTTGAACCAGGCCACCGACAGGGTCGCAGGTTAATCCTAAATTATGCTCCAACCCGATTTCGGCCGCATGCTCGACTTGTTCGGGGGTTCCGCCCATCACATCCGCCAGGCCAGCGGCTGCCATGGCACATGCCGATCCTACCTCCCCCTGGCAGCCCACTTCGGCGCCGGAGATCGAGGCATTTTTCTTACAGAGAATGCCAATGGCGCCTGCCGCCAGCAAAAAAATCCACCACGTTTTTCTCGCAGGCGTTGGGCTGAAACTTCATATAGTAGTGCAAGACAGCGGGGATAATGCCCGCGGCGCCGTTGGTGGGGGCTGTGACCATGCGCCCGCCCGCGGCGTTTTCTTCGTTAACGGCGAGGGCGAAAATATTCACCCACTCCATCGCTGAGAACGTCGAGGCTATCAGGCACTCATTCTGCTCGGCTGCTTGAAGGCGCTGGTGAAGCAGCTTGGCCCGACGCTTAACTTTTAATCCGCCCGGCAGTATCCCTTCGTGGGTTAACCCATTGTCGATGCATTCACACATCACTTGCCAGATACGCCACAGTTCGTCTCGGACCTCCTCCTCTGTCCGCCAGACTTTCTCGTTCTCCAGCATCAGTCGGCTGACACTTAGCTGCTCTTTTTTACATAGCGCCAAGAGCTGGTCGGCGGTGTCAAAGTTGTAAGGCAGGGTAACGCCACCCAAATCGTCCAGCGGCATATCCACCTGGGCTTGTTCAACCACAAAACCGCCGCCCACCGAGTAATAGGTATTTTCATACACCAAGTCGCCCTGGTGCGTAAAAGCCGCCAGCTTCATGGCATTAGGGTGGTGCGGCAAACTCTCTTCATGAAAATAGAGGTCACTCTCCCAAACAAACGTCACTTCTTTTTGGCGACCAAGCGCTAATGACTGGCTCTCTTTAAGCGCCTGAATGGCGGGCTCAATAATCGAGGGGTCTATTGTGCTAGGGCGTTCCCCCATCAAGCCCATAATAATCGCGTGATCTGTGGCGTGGCCTACCCCAGTCGCCGAAAGCGAACCATATAGATGCACCTCAAGGTGCTCCACTTCATCGAGCAGGCTGTTTTCGCGCAGGGTAGTGACATACTTAAAAGCCGCCTGCATGGGCCCAACGGTGTGGGAACTGGAGGGCCTACTCCAATCTTAAAAGGTCGAAAACACTGATAGGCATTGGAGCACCTCTTGACGTATAAACAGGGGAAAATCAGGCGGTGCCTGACGATTTCAATAAGTTATTGATGTGATGGTAAATAAAACCAATCTATCTTTTATTGATGATATTTTTATATTTATAAAATCATACTTTTAGGCACGACTTATCACATACAACTTCTCACATATAACAAGGGGTTACATATCGCTCTGGGAAAAGCTTAGCAACGACAGCAACCCAGTTATAAAAGCGTGCTTAAACGGTTTGCGTTTATTAACAAAAGCACCAGGCAACAAGCATTTGTTACAAAAGACTAGTTACCAAAAACGACAGTGCGCCCTGAATAAAAGAACACGCGGCGTTCCAAGTGATAGCTAATCGCTCTAGCCAGGGTTAAGCACTCGATATCACGCCCCTTGGCAACCAGATCCTCTGGGTAGTGGGTGTGATCCACTGGCTCGACCCCTTGGGCAATAATGGGCCCTTCATCAAGATCGTTATTAATATAGTGGGCCGTTGCGCCGACCAACTTAACCCCTTTCTCATACGCCTGATGATAAGGCTTGGCGCCTTTAAAACCAGGCAGCAGCGAGTGGTGAATATTGATGGCCCGGCCGGCTAAGAGCTCACACATAGAGGGCGAAAGCACTTGCATATACCTTGCCAGTACCACCAGTTCAGCGTCGGTATCCGCGATGATTTCGCGTATCTGCGCTTCCTGCTGCAATTTCGTCTCGGGCGTGATCGGCAGGTAGTGGTAGGGCAAATCGTGCCATGCTGCCAACGGCTCCAGATCAGGATGATTGGAAATCACCGCTTTAATATCCAGCGGAAGCTGCCCTGTCCTATAGCGGTAGAGCAGATCATTCAAGCAGTGATCGGCCTTGGAGACCATAATCACGGTACCGGTGCGTTTGCCCGGCGCCGTCAGCTCAAACTGCATATCAAACTCGCTCGCCCGTGCCGTAAAATCGGCGTGAAAGCGCTCTTCATGGAAGGCATCTCGCTCTGGGCGAAATTCGGCGCGAATGAAAAAGCGCCCGCCAAGCCGATCATCGAAAGAGTTGAGTTCGGTGATATAGCACTGCTGCTCTTTTAGAAAGCGCGTGACGACGTCCACCGTTCCCAATCGACTAGGGCATTGGGCGGCGAGTATCCAGGTATCACTCATTCGGCTCATAGTGAATGTATCTCTATTAGCGGCAGAACGTTGCGGAAGATCATAGCGGCCGAAACAGTGTTCCGGCCTGCCCACTTATTGTTCTACGTTAACGCCGTACTCTGACCCGGCATCCAGTAACCAGCGATAGCAGTAGTCGGCAAAGCTGCGCCGTACCACTAGCTCCCAGCGCTCTTCACTAGGGCGACGAAGGATAGTGGTCGCCTTGGCAAAAACGGTAGTGACGCCTTTCCCCACCGGGAAATTACTGGGGTGAACATCGTAGATCACCGTTTTCATCAACAGCTCACGGGCTGCCTCACCGGAAATCTCCAATAGCGTCTGTCCACCGCTGACGTCGCTGATGGCGTAATGGGCGTCCCCCAAATACTCACGCAGCTTCGTCTCCAGCGGGAACTCTTCCCCACCGGGCACGATCACCAGCCACTCATCCGGGGAGAGCCATTGAATGGAGCGCTCGCCGCTGGCATCGTGCATCAGCGCCTGGGGTTGGCCAGGCAGGTTAATGCCCAGTACCTCGCGCACCGCCTCATCGAGAACGATGGCGCCACCACGCAGGATCAGGTGCCCAAGCATTGCCCGCTCGCGTAGCTTAAGGCGGTAACCGCTGCCTCGGGGAGCGCCGCTGTGACGGTAGCTGTAGGCCAGCGGGGACTCTACCGGGATCGCGGTATCAGTACGGGTATCGAAAGTAGCCGCGTTAGACATGCTGGCGCTCTCCCTTGGGGTCGTAGAAAATGGTGCTGACGATTTCAGCCTCATGGGTTTGGCCATCCGCCATGGGCAGGTAGACCGTCTCGCCTAGTTTCTGATGGCCACCCTTGACCACCGCTAGCGCAAAGCCTGAATCTAAAATCGGGCTGTAGTAGCTGGAGGTAACATGCCCCACCATCGGCATAGGAATCGCATGCTTGGGATCAAGCACGATCTGAGCGCCCTCTTCGAGGATCACCTTCGGATCCTTGGGCCGGAGCCCCACCAACTGCTTGCGGTTTTCGCGTTTGGTATCACTGCGCGTCAGGGCTCGCTTGCCAATCCACGAGTAGGGCTTGTCGTAGCCTACGCACCACTGCATCCCTAAGTCTTCCGGCGTCACCGAGCCGTCGGTTTCCTGCCCCACGATGATAAAGCCCTTTTCAGCCCGCAGAACGTGCATGGTTTCGGTGCCATAAGGCGTCAAGCCGTACTTCTCGCCATGTTTGAACAGGGTTTGCCACACGTGCATGGCATAATTGGCTTGCACGTTGATCTCGAAGGTCAGCTCGCCGGTAAAGGAGATGCGAAAGACCCGTGCCGGCACCCCGCCACTTTCCCGGAGCGCCAATCCATGAACTTGAAGCTATCGCGGTCAAGATCGATATCACTGATCTCGGCGAGCAGCTTGCGTGCTTCCGGGCCAGTGATGGTCATGGTGGCCCAGTGGTCAGTCACCGAAGAGAAGTAGACATCCAGTTCGGGCCACTCGGTTTGATGCCATAGCTCCAGCCATTCCAGGATCGCTGCAGCGCCCCCCGGTAGTGGTGGTCATCAAAAGTGGTTTTCAGCCAGGCAGCTGGTCACACCGTCGTCGGTGACCATGCCATCGTCTTTACACATCAGGCCGTAACGGCATTTACCAACCGCCAGCTTCTCCCACTTGTTGGTGTAGACCCGGGCCAGGAATTCACGCGCATCCGGCCCCTGGATATCGATCTTGCCAAGCGTTGAGGCATCGAGGATACCGACCTTCTCGCGCACCGCCAGACACTCGCGGGCAACCGCTTCATGCATCGTCTCGGTCTTGCCATTCACCTTCTCTGGGTAGTACCAGGGGCGCTTCCACTGACCTACGTCCTCGAACTCGGCGCCGCGCTCTACGTGCCACTGGTGAAGTGCGGTGTAGCGCTCGGGGTCGAACAGGTCACGGCAGTGGCGACCCACAATGGCGCCGAAGGTGACCGGGGTATAGTTAGGACGGAACACCGTAGTGCCCACCTCAGGAATGGAGCGACCCAGGCAGCGGGCGGCAATTGCCATGCCGTTGATGTTGCCCAGCTTGCCCTGATCCGTACCGAAGCCCATCGCGGTATAGCGCTTGATGTGCTCGATGGACTCGAAGCCTTCCCGGGTCGCCAGCTCGATCCCCGCCGCGGTGACGTCGTTCTGCAGGTCGACGAACTGCTTGGGCCCGCGCAGCGTGGGCTTCTCGTGGGGCACTTGGAAGAGCGCCACCGCTGGCCCCTGCTGAAGGCGCTCGGCGCTTGGCAGCGTCACCGTCTGAACGGCATGCCCCATGGCAGCCGCTGCTTTGATACCCGCTTCGACACCTTCCGCAAGTACGTCACCCAGCGCATAGCAGCCGTTGGCACCGCCACAGGCCTGAACGCCCTTCACCAGCCCCGGCACGAAGCCAATAATATCGTCGCGCCAGGTAGGCCGCGCCCCGGTGTGTGACGCCAGGTGAATCACCGGGCTGTAGCCGCCGGAGCTGGCAATGGTATCGCAGGCCAGTTCCTGAACCGGGCCACTCACTTTGAAAGCGTCAATATCGATCTTGGCGACCCGTGCCGCGGTGACCCGATTGCTGCCTTTCGCCTCGATCACGGCACTGCCGGTAATGATGTTGATGCCCTGGGCGCGGGCGGCATCCACCCAGTCGCCTGCCGGTGCCTCGCGGGCATCCACAATAGCGGCGACTTCGCAGCCGGCCTCTTTCCAGTCCAGGGCAGCGCGGTAGCCATAATCGTTACTGGTGGAGAGCACCAGTTTGCGGCCCGGCGCCACGCCGTAGCGGCGGATATAGGTCGACACGGCGCCCGCCAACAGGTTGCCCGGAACATCGTTACCTGCATAGACCAGCGGCCGCTCATGGGCGCCCGTGCACAGAATCACCTGACCAGCACGTACCCGATGTAAACGGGCACGTACCTGACGGTGGCCATTTTCCACTGGCGCCGTATCGCTTAGGTGCTCGGTACGCCGCTCATGCAGCGTCACAAAGTTGTGGTCGTGATAGCCGTTGGCCGTAGTACGCGGCAGCAAAGTGACGTTCTCGCAACCGGCCAGCTCCTCCAGCACCCGGACAACCCACTGATCTGCGGGCTTGCCTTCCAGGGTTTCACGGCTGGCCAGCAGCGAGCCGCCCATCTCTTCCTGCTCGTCGGCAACGATCACCCGGGCGCCGCTGCGCGGCGGCCAGCGCCGCCGCAAGACCTGCGGCGCCTGCGCCGACGACCAGCACATCGCAGTGCTGATTGAAGTGATCATAGCTGTCCGGATCGGCTTCCATGGGGCTTCGGCCCAGGCCCGCCGCCTTGCGGATATATTTTTCGTAGGTCAGCCACATTGAGGCCGGCGCCATGAAGGTCTTGTAGTAGAAGCCCGGCGGCATAAACTGACCGCCCAGCTTGCCGATCAGCCCCATCAGGTCGCGCTGAACGTTTGGCCAGCCGTTGGTGCTAGTGGCGGTCAGTCCCTCATACAGCGCCTGCTGGGTGGCGCGCACGTTGGGCACCTGGCCAGCCTCGCTGCTGCCCAGCTGCACGATGGCATTGGGCTCTTCGGCACCCGCAGCGACGATGCCGCGGGGGCGCGAGTATTTAAAGCTGCGGTTAACGATATCCACACCGTTAGCCAGCAGCGCCGAAGCCAGGGTATCCCCGGGGTGCCCTTGGTAACGCTGGCCGTTAAAGGTAAAGCTCAACGTGCGGGAGCGATCGATACGGCCGCCCGTATTAAGGCGGAACACTTGTTGCTTGGACTGGCTCATGCCCGCACTCCTTCTTGATGACTAACCGCTGCCGCCTCGCGGGACTGCGTTTGGTTAGCAGCGGTAATCGACGGCTGCTCACCCATTTTGTAAGTCTCGAGAATCTCGTAGCTCACGGTGTGACGCGTCACATTGAAAAACTTGCGGCAACCCACCGCGTGCACCCACATTTCATGGTGAACGCCACGGGGTTGTCACGGAAGAACAGGTAGTCACCCCACTCTTCGTCACTACACGCCTCGGGCTCTTTGGGGCGCTCGATATGCGCCTGGCCCTTGGGGTGGAACTCCTCTTCCTCACGGTGTTCGCCGCAGTAGGGGCAGTAGATATAGAACATGCGGATATTCCTCTCGTATGAACCCTAGTGGGCCACGCCGGCAGCGCCGTGTTCGTCGATCAGCGCACCGCTATGGAAGCGGAACATGGAGAACGGCTCGGCGATGGGGTGCATTTCACCCTTGGCCAGGCTGGCGGCAAACACATGCCCCGATCCTGGTGTGGCTTTGAAGCCGCCGGTACCCCAGCCGCAGTTGAAGTACAGACCCTTCACCGGCGTTTTGGAGATAATCGGGCAGGCATCCGGGCAGGTATCAACAATACCGCCCCACTGACGGTTCATGCGCACCCGCGAGAAGATCGGGAACATCTCGACGATCGCCTGAAGCGTGTGCTCCACGGTGGGATAGCTGCCGCGTTGACCATAGCCGTTGTAGCCGTCGATGCCCGCACCGATCACCAGGTCGCCCTTGTCGGACTGGCTGATGTAGCCATGCACCTGGTTCGACATCACCACCGTATCGAGAATCGGTTTGATCGGTTCAGACACCAAGGCTTGCAGCGGATGGGACTCTAGCGGCAAGTTAAAGCCGCCCATCTTGGCCAGCACGCTGGAGTTACCGGCAGTCACACAACCGACGGTTTTGGCTTCAATATCGCCACGGTTGGTGTGTACACCGTAGATCTGCCCATCACGAATCTTGAAGCCGGTGACTTCGGTCTGCTGCAAAATATCCACGCCGTGGGCATCGGCACCGCGGGCGTAGCCCCAGGCCACCGCATCGTGGCGCGCCACGCCAGCACGCGGCTGCCAGGAGGCACCCATGACCGGGTAACGCGCGTTTTTGGAGCAGTCCATAATCGGCACCAGCTCCTGCACCCCTTTGGCGTCTAATACTTCGCCGTCAATGCCGTTCAGACGATTGGCATTCACCCGACGCTGGATATCGCGCATATCCTGCAGGGTATGCCCCAGGTTGAGCACCCCCGCTGGGAAAACATCACGTTGTAGTTTAGATCTTGGGAGAGCCCTTCCCACAGTTTCATGGCGTGCTCATAGAGAGCGGCCGATTCGTCCCACAGGTAGTTGGAACGCACGATGGTGGTATTACGGGCGGTGTTACCACCGCCCAGCCAGCCTTTTTCGATCACTGCGACATTTTTGACGCCGAACTCTTTGGCCAGGTAGTAAGCCGTGGCCAAGCCATGACCACCACCACCGACGATGATCACATCGTACTGCTTCTTGGGCGTTGGATTACGCCACTGGCGCTCCCAGTTTTCGTGGTGGCTCAGCGCGTGCTTGACCAGGCCGAAGCCGGAATAGCGTTGCATAGGTGTCTCCTCAGTTCAGCCGCGCCGGGCCCTGCCGGCAAGCCAATTCAAGCAATGGATTCAACGGCTTCAGCGGCGGACTCAGCGTAGACAGGGTGCTGGGCACACACGTCGGTCACTTTGGCCTGCACCTCGGCTTCAATGGAGGCCGTGTCTTTGCCTGCCGCCAATTCGTCTAAGATGTCGCAGATCCAGCCAGCCAGCTCGCTGCACTCGTCGGCATCGAAGCCGCGCGTGGTGACCGCGGGGTGCCAATACGCAGGCCAGACGTCACAAAGGGGCTTTGCGGGTCGTTGGGCACCGTGTTTTTATTCACCGTGATATGTGCGCGGCCCAGAGCTGCATCCGCATCCTTACCGGTAATGCCCTGGCGGATCAGCGAAACCAAAAGAGGTGGTCATCGGTGCCGCCGGACACCACGTCATAGCCGCGCTCCATAAACACTTTGGCCATGGCCTGGGCGTTATCGATCACCTGCTGCTGGTAGCGCACAAACTCCTGGTTCATGGCTTCCTTGAACGCTACCGCCTTGGCAGCAATCACATGCATCAACGGGCCGCCCTGCTGGCCTGGGAAAACCGCGCCATTAAGCTTTTTATACAGCGCTTCGTCGCCATGAGCGGAGAGAATCAAACCACCCCGTGGGCCGCGCAGCGTTTTATGGGTGGTGGTGGTGACCACATGAGCGAAGGGAAGCGGGCTTGGATAGAGGCCAGCGGCCACTAATCCAGCGACGTGAGCCATATCGACCATCAACCAGGCGCCCACCTCATCGGCAATAGCGCGAAAACGTCGCCAGTCCACCACGCGAGAGTAAGCAGAGAAGCCCGCGATGATCATCTTCGGTTGGTGCTCGCGAGCCAAGCGCTCGACTTCTTCGTAATCGATCTCGCCGGTTTCCGGCTTGAGGCCATACTGCACGGCGTTGTAGTGCTTACCCGAGAAATTGGGGCGGCACCATGAGTTAAGTGGCCACCGTGGGCCAGGCTCATACCCAATACGGTATCGCCCGGCGATACCAGGGCCATAAACACAGCGGCATTGGCCTGGGCCCCGGAGTGCGGCTGCACGTTGGCATAATTGGCACTAAAAGATGGCAGGCTCGTTCAATGGCCAAGGCTTCAACCTTGTCGACGAACTCACAGCCACCGTAGTAACGGCGACCTGGATAGCCTTCTGCATACTTATTGGTCAGCTGCGTACCTTGCGCTTCCATAACAAGTTTGCTGGTGTAATTTTCGGAGGCGATTAATTCAATATGTGCTTCTTGGCGAGCCGTTTCTTCAGCAATTGCTTCAGCAAGCAAGGTGTCGTAACTGGCCAAACGTGCATTGGGGGAAAAATTATTGTGAAGCATTACCGCCTCCTCATGAGTCACTTTCTTATTAAGTGCTGACATACCTTTAATGCTGATAAACCCAGGTCGCTTTCAACCAAAGTCCCTATCAACGCGTTGTTACCGCGATACTATCGTTGGAGTCCGGGCCCAAGATGCTTGCCGACGTCACCACTCGATGCATTTGCGACATCAGCAACATTTAGGCTGCTGCTGACGAGAAAGCACCGCAAACACAGCTGAAAAGCGCCATCCCAGCCGGGTAAAGCCAATGGTGAATGCTTACTTATTAGCGACCAGCGCTGTCTAAGCGGGAGGATTATTGGTTAGCACTAAAACAAAAACGCCCTTTACGGCCATCACCATAAAGGGCGTATTGCGACAGGTATTAAAATGGCTGCCAGCGCTAGAAATCCACCACCAGATCCCCTTTAGGACGGCTGCAGCAAGACAGGATATAGCCTTCTTCGACATCCTCATCCGTGATACCGCCGTTATGCTCCATTTCCACCTCACCCGATTTGAGTTCTACACGGCAAGTTCCGCAAATCCCCATACCACAGGCCTTGGGAATATGCAGACCCAGCTTGGCTGCCGCCGCATGAACCGTCTCACCCGGCTGAATGCGCACGCTTTTCCCTGAAGAGGCAAACTCGATGCTGTGCAATTCGCTGGTATCGACATTTTCGGCGTCGACTTCTGCCTGCTCAGCCAGCTCAAGGACATCTTCACGTACCTCAACCGGCGTCGCGCCAAACGACTCCTCATGGTAGTGATCCATGTTGAAGTTGTTGGCACGCAGAATATTTTTGATGGCGTTCATGTAGGGGGTCGGGCCGCAGCAGAATATCTCCCGCTCCATAAAGTCCGGCACAATGAGTTCGAACAGCGGCTGGGTAAGGTAGCCACGGTAGCCGGCCCAGGCTTCACCAATGTCTTCCTTGCTCTCACATATGATATGCAGCTTGAACTCAGGAATGCGCGAAAACATATGCACCAGTTCACGATGATAAATCACATCGCGAGGGGCACGTGCGCTGTGTATAAATTCAACGTCAACAGCGGCGTTGGTATCAAACAGCCAGCGCGTCATGGACATCAATGGGGTAATACCCACCCCGCCAGAGAGAAACAGCACTTTTTCGGCAGGAAAATCAATGGAGTTAAAGTTGCCTACCGGGCCGTGCACGACCAGCTCGTCGCCCACTTTCAGGTTGGCATGCAGCCAGTTGGATACCTTGCCTCCTGGCACTTGTTTAACGGTGATTGAAAAGCTGTAAGGGATGGAGGGAGAGCTGGAAATGGTATAGGAGCGCATGATCGGCTGATTATCAATCTCCAGCTCCAGCGTCACGAACTGACCGGGCTTGAAGAAGAACAGTACAGGCTGCTCAGCCATAAAACAGAACGTGCGCACATCCTGAGTTTCCTGGATCACCTTAACGCAACGCACCTGGTGACGGCCGTTGGTCCAGGTTTGGGTCGTGACCGGATTGAAGAAATTGGTTGTCATTATCGCCTCTGCCTGACCAGCCTTCATCGCTATGCATCACCGAACCGTATTCGCTATACGGCCAGTACCGTTGAGATGCATTCTGGGGATGCGCCTGCCAGCCGACTTACCTGATAACGACGCACACTTACCTCGTGCCACTCTTTATCGTTTAGAAACCTCTTTTTAGTCGCCACTACGCCACCTAATGTCGCGGGCAGATAACTGGCAGGGAGTAGCCTGCAACACAATCTGTCCCTGACGTCAGACCACATTTGAATAAAACGCCAGGTTACGCAACAGAACAACAAGATAAACAATCTTGACTAACGGCCGACTCGCAGCCCTAGAGGGGAAAGCGGTGGTTTACGAG
Source organism: Vreelandella olivaria (assembly GCA_004295565.1). Taxonomy (GTDB): domain Bacteria; phylum Pseudomonadota; class Gammaproteobacteria; order Pseudomonadales; family Halomonadaceae; genus Vreelandella; species Vreelandella olivaria. Next base: position 4,470,242 of record AP019416.1, read on the forward strand.
GATACTGGTATGCAAAAGTACGTGTTAAACACAATGGATGACCCGCTCGTCGCGGCCCGTGAGTCAACGGCCAATATGCTGCAAACGAGAGAGCACACCTTTTCACTTCCGCAGCCGTTTTATAACGATGCCCGCCTGTTTGCGATTGATATGCAAGAGGTTTTCGAGAAAGAGTGGCTGTTCGCAGGAATGACATGCGAGATCCCCACCAAGGGTAATTTCATGACATTGGATATCGGTGACAACCCCGTTGTCATCGTACGCGGTGGTGAAGGTACCATTCATGCCTTTCACAATGTCTGCCGCCACCGCGGTTCGCGACTTTGCGTAAAGGATAAGGGCAAAGTGGCAAAACTTGTTTGCCCCTATCACCAGTGGACTTACGAGCTTGATGGTCGCTTGCTGTTTGCCGGCAGCGATATGGGCACTGATTTCAACCTGGATCAGTTTGGCCTCAAGCCGGTCAGCGTTTGCACCGCCGGCGGTTTCATCTTTATCAACTTAAGCGACAACCCGCCCCCATGGATGACTTTCTGGAAACGCTTGAGCACTATCTCGAGCCCTACCAGATGGACAACGTCAAGGTCGCCACCGAGTCCAGTATCGTCGAGCAAGCCAACTGGAAGCTGGTCATCGAAAATAACCGCGAGTGCTATCACTGCAACGGCGCGCACCCTGAGCTGCTGAACTCATTGCAGGAGTTTGATGACACCGACGATCCGCGCGCAACGCCCGCCTATAAGGAACTGGTGGCATGTAAACAAGCGGATTGGGATGAGGCGAAAGTGCCCTATCAGTTGAAGCGCTTTGGCAAACGCAATCGTCTGACCCGCACGCCGCTACTGGATGGCATTGTCTCCATGACAATGGACGGTAAGCCCGGCTGTAAGAAGCTAATGGGCCGCCTACCCAACGCTGATATGGGCTCGCTGCGCATCCTGCACCTGCCCAACTCCTGGAATCACTTCATGGGCGACCACGCGGTGGTGTTCCGCGTACTGCCCCTTGGACCGCAGCAAACCGTGGTGACCACCAAGTGGCTGGTTCACAAGGACGCGGTGGAAGGCATTGACTACGACCCCGAACAGCTGCGCCGCGTATGGGATGCCACCAACGACCAGGATCGCCAACTGGCCGAAGAGAACCAGCGCGGGATTAACTCCAAGGCTTACCAACCCGGCCCTTACTCTGAAACTTATGAGTTCGGTGTTATCGATTTTGTCGACTGGTACGCCAACCGGGTGCTTGAGAATTTGGGCGAAAACACCCCTTCGTTACAGTTAGCGCAAGGGTAAAATCTGGAAAGTCTAAAGGCAGCGACGGTCACAGACTATAGGACTCTCAGAGGAACTGACAACGTGTACACAATAGACACCTGTGTACACTTTGCCGCAACATTCTAGAGACGAGTTCGATGCCATCCACCGATACTCCCGCTGCCAAAGGTTCCCAAGACGTCTGGCTCGACGCGGCATTTGAGCTGCTACTCGAATCGGGCGTCGATAGTGTCCGCATTCTTCCCCTGGCCAAGCGGCTAAAGCTTTCTCGCACCAGCTTCTACTGGTTCTTCAAGGATCGCGAAGCGCTGCTGGAGGCCCTGATCGCACGCTGGCGTGAAAAGAATACCCAGGGTCTGGTGCAACAGACCGAAGCCTATGCCGAGAATATCGTCGAGGCGATGCTCAACGTCTTCGACTGCTGGCTGAACCCTCAGTTATTCGACTCCCCGCTAGAGTTCGCCATGCGTAGCTGGGCGCTGCAGTCAGCATCAGTAGTGAGTGAAATCGATGCGGCTGATGCCACCCGTATCGAAGCACTGGCGCGGATGTTCCAGCGTTACGGCTATGATCCGCTAGCGGCCAACGTACGTGGCCGCACCATCTATCTAACCCAGATCGGCTATATCTCGATGAACACCCAGGAATCACTCGAAGTGCGCATGCAACGCATCCCCGCCTATGTCGAAATCTTCACCGGCCAGCCGCCTGGTTCCAGAGAATTGCAACGCTTCCATGCCCGCCATGGATATTATTCTCCAACCGACACTTACTAGCCCACAGCAAGCCTGATCGGCTAACACCACCTACCTTCCAGCCGTACCAGCGGTTAAACATGCTCGCCTCGCAATGTACATCATTGAACATTTAATTGACAATAATGAACATTAGCGCCTAGATTTATTAAATACACAATAAAATGGCGTTCTGTCCATGCTTAACGATCCGCTGCTGCAGCCCTTCCAGCTCAAACATCTAACCCTGAAAAACAGGCTTATGATGACAGCCCATGAGCCCGCGTATCCTGAGGATGGGATGCCCAAAGCACTCTACCGTGCCTACCACGTCGAGCGGGCCAAGGCAGGCCTTGGCCTGACCATGACCGCCGGGTCTGCTGCGGTGGCCAAGGACAGCCCGCCCGTATTCAACAACATCCTCGCCTACAAGGATGAAGTGGTGCCCTGGATGCGTGAGCTGACCGACGCCTGCCATGAGCACGGCACCGCGGTGATGATCCAGCTGACTCATCTGGTCGACGCACCCGCTGGGACAAGGGCGATTGGCTGCCAGCGGTATCGTCATCGAACCGCCGCGAGGCGTCCCACCGCGCTTTTCCCAAGCAGGTCGAGGAGTGGGATATCGAGCGTCTGATCCGCGACTACGCCGATGCCGCTGAGCGCATGCATGCCGCAGGCCTTGATGGCATCGAGCTGCAGGCCTATGGCCATCTGATGGATCAGTTCTGGTCGCCGCTGACCAATACCCTCGAAGAACCTTATGGTGGTGATCTCGACAATCGACTGCGTTTCACCTTTGAGGTGCTGCGCGCCATACGCCAGCGGGTTGGCGAGACGTTCATCGTCGGCGTGCGCTACACCGGCGACGAGATGCTGCCGGGAGGGCTGACGTCCGGCGATGGAATGGAGATCTCACGGCGCTTGAAGGACAGCGGCCTGGTTGACTTCCTCAACGTGGTTCGCGGCCACATCGACACCGACGCGGGACTCACCGACGTGATTCCCATCCAGGGCATGCCCAGCGCCCCGCACCTGGATTTCGCCGGCGAAATACGCCGTGAGATCGACTTTCCCACCTTCCATGGCGCCAAGATCCAGGATGTCGCCACTGCCCGTTATGCCATCGCCTCAGGCAAGGTCGACATGATTGGCATGACCCGCGCCCACATGGCTGATCCGCACATCGTGCGCAAGATCATAGAAGGACGCGAGGAGGAGATCCGCCCCTGTGTCGGCGCCAACTACTGTCTGGATCGTATCTATCAGGGCGGCGCCGCCTACTGCATCCACAACGCCGCCACCGGGCGCGAAACCAGTATGCCCCATACTATTCCCAAGGCGGCACAGCAGCGGCGAGTGGTGATTATCGGTGCCGGGCCGGCGGGGTTGGAAGCTGCCCGAGTCGCTGGCGAGCGAGGCCATTCGGTGGTGGTGCTGGAGGCCGCCAGCGATGCCGGTGGGCAGGTGCGCCTCACCGCTCAGAGCGAGCGCCGCCGCGAGATGCTGGGCATCATCGATTGGCGCTTGGCGCGCTGCGAAGCGCTGGGTGTCGAGATCCGCTACAACATCTGGGCTGAGGTGGAGGACGTGCTCGCCGAGCAGCCGGACGTGGTGATTGTGGCTACCGGCGGCTATCCCATGGAAGATCAGCCTGAGGTTGGGCACGATCTGGTGGTCAACACCTGGGACATCCTGTCCGGCCATGTGCCACCGGGCAAGCGGGTGCTGCTGTTCGACGATGCTGGCGACCATGCCGCCCTGCAGGCGGCGGAGATCATCGCCGCTGCGGGGGCCGAACTGGAGATTATGACGCCGGATCGCACCTTCTCTGCAGAGATCATGGCCATGAACCTGGTGCCCTACATGCGTGCCCTGCAGCGCGCCAACGTCACCTTCACCCCGACTTACCGGCTAAAAATCCGTACAGCGCGACGGTGGCGAGCTGCTCGCCAGGATCACCAGCGACTACATGGATCTGGAGCACGAACGGCGTATCGACCAGGTAGTGGTCAACTACGGCATCACGCCGATGGCCGACATCTATTTCGTGCTCAAACCGCACGCCAGCAATGGCGGCGAGGTGAACTACGATGACCTGATCGTGGGCAACCCCAGCGCGTCATCAACAATCTGGATGGCCATTTCCAGCTGTTCCGGATCGGCGATGCCGTCGAGTCCCGGAACACCCACGCGGCCATCTACGACGCGCTCAGGTTGGTCAAAGACATATAGCTTTTGCAGTAAACCAGTGCAGCATTAACGCTATTTGGGCTCAATCGGGCGAGAGGCCCCTTAGCCGCTCACTACGCCGGCGTAGCAGCTCGAGGGTAGTCAGCAGCAGCATCGAGAGCAGCACCAGCATGGTGGCTACGGCGAGGATCGTCGGGCTGATCTGCTCGCGAATGCCCGACCACATCTGAATCGGCATGGTGCGCTGTTCTGGACCTGCTATGAACAACACCACCACCACCTCGTCGAATGATGTAATAAAAGCGAACAGCGCCCCGATACCACTCCTGGCGTGACCAGCGGCAGCACCACCTTGAAGAAGGTTCGAGTCGGATTCGCGCCGAGACTATGCGCAGCACGAATCAGCGTGGTATCGAAACTCGATAGTGTGGCAGTCACGGTGATGACCACGAAGGGAATGCCTAGCGCTGTGTGGGCCAGAATTACGCCCACATAGGTCTGGGCGAGATTGACCTTGGAAAGAAGAAGAACATCGCCGCCGCGGAGATAATCAGCGGCACGATCATCGGCGAAATCAGCAACGCCATGATCGCCCCACGCGCTGGCATATGCCGACTCGACAACCCCAGCGCCGCCACGGTTCCCAGTACCGTGGCAAGAAATGTAGAGGCAATACCGATGATAAAGCTGTTCTTGATGGCATTGAGCCATTCACTCGAGGTGAAGAAGTCCTGATACCAGCGCAGCGAGTAGCCAGCCGGGTCGAAGGACAGCATCGCCTTACTGAAAGTGAAGTAGGGCTGGGCATTGAACGACAGTGGGATGATGATCAGCAGCGGCCCAATCAGGAACAGAAAAACCAGCCCGCAGATACCCAGGAATAGGTAGTGCCAAATGCGCTCGCCACGGGTGGCATAGGAAGGAATGGCCATCGTTTACCCCAGCTTAACCTTGTCGACGCCGATCAGGCGATTGAATACCAGATAGCAGATAATCACCACGAACAGCAGTATCGAGGCGATGGCAGCTGCCAGACCCCAGTTGAGCGATGTCTGCATATGGTAGGCGATGTAATTGGTGATGAAGCGCCCAGACTGTCCGCCCACCAGCGCCGGCGTGATGTAGTAACCGATGGACAGGATGAACACCAGGATGCCACCGGCAGCAATGCCCGGAATCGTCAGCGGGAAATAGACCCGGCGGAAGCTCAGAAACGGCTTGCCCCCAGTGAGCGTGCCGCCCGCATATAGCTGGGCGGGATGGTCTTCATCACCGAGTAGAGCGGCAGGATCATAAAAGGCAATAGGATGTGCGTCATGGCAATGACGGTGCCCATCTTGTTGTGAATCATCTGCCATCTGGCCTCATCAGCAACCACCCCAAGAAATACCATTATATCGTTCAACACGCCCTGCGATTGCAGGATGGCGATCCAGGTGGTGGTGCGCACCAGCAGCGAGGTCCAGAACGGCAGCAGCACCAGAATCATCAGCAGGTTGGAGTGACGCATCGGCAGATTCGCCAGCAGAAAGGCCACCGGAAAACCGAGCGCCAGCGTCAGTCCCGTGATGACGGCGCTCATCCACAGCGTTCGCCAAAACAGCGTGGCGTGAATCTGCATATATTCCGGCACCTTGACGATCTCGCCGTCCGGGCTCAACTGGCGATCCATCGCCGCCAGATAATACGACACCGTGTAAGGAGACGCCTCGCGCTGGATCAGCTTCCAGGTATCGAGCTCTCCCCAGGTATCGTTGACCTCAATGAGCGACTCACGATAGGGCGGCTCCAGAGTGCCGACACGGCGCGCCGTGCGGCTGATGGTCGAACGCATGCCCGACTTTTCGTAGTTCAGTCGGCTGGACAGAAGCCCCAGATTGCGTTCCTGCTGGCCTTCGCGGAGATCCTCGGCCAAGGCCGCAAAGACGGCTTCATCGGGTAACGACTCACCGTTCCAGCCTTCCAGCGCGGCAACGGTGCGGGATAAATGGGTAGACACTTCCGGGTTATCGACACTGCGCCAAAGCATTTCGAACAAGGGCATCAGAAAGGCGATAAACAGGAATACCAGTAGCGGCGCCACCAGCAACAGCGCCTTGATTTTCGAGCGTCGCACGGTACGACGCAGACTGACCTTGAGCGGCACACCATCGGCCGTTGTCAGAGGAGCGGCAGGCGGTTCGGACACGTAGGTATCTCCGTCAGGCGAAAGAAGCGACCAGCAACGGTCGGCTATCGGCAGGCCGCCGCCCGATGGTCGCCGGGCGGCGGCAGCGCCTTACTGGGACAGCCAGGCGTTGAAGCGCTGGGTCAGCTCATCGTTGTAGTCGGCCCAGAACAGGTCGTCTTTCTGCAGTGCCGTTGCGAAGTTCGGCTCATAGGTCGGCATGTGCGGCATCATCTCGATACCGGTTTCGGCATGGGTGGACACCAGCTCAGAGGAAGACTGACGCGCCGGGCCATAGGAGATGTACTGGGCCTGATCGGCGAGGCGCTGGGTATCGGTGGCAAAGCGGAGGTAATCTTTCACCTTGTCGAGCTTGCCGGTGGGCACGACCCAGCCATCCAGCTCGAACACCTGCGCATCCCAAATGATCTCAAAGGGCTGGTCTTCGGTGACCATGGCATTGAAGATCCGGCCATTGTAGGCAGAGGCAAAGGCGACTTCCTGATCGGCCAGCAGCTGAGGCGGTTGGGCACCCTCTTCCCACCAGATGACTTCATCCTTGATGGTATCCAGCTTGGCGAAGGCACGCTGCACGCCTTCTTCGGTCTCAAGCATGGCGTAGACCTCATCACGGTCGACGCCATCGGCGATCAAGGCCCATTCCATATTGTTGATCGGCTTGCGCAGCAGGGCCCGCTTGCCGGGATAGTTTTCCAGGTCGAAGACATCCTCGATGGTGCTGGGCTGATCGTCCTCGGGGAACATCTCGCTGTTGAAGGCGACGATATTGGAATAGACGATAGAGGCCACGAAGCAGTCACCCAAGGCACCGTCGACGAAGTCCTCGCTGGGCGGCGTGCCATCCGGCGCGTCGGCAAGCAGTTCATCATGGTCGAGCGGCTCGATAAGCCCTTCGGCACAGGCGATCATGGCATCGGCGGGGAGCATGTCGACCAGATCCCAGGTCACGTTGCCGGCCTGTGATTGCGCGCGCAGACCGGCCAGGGCGTTACCGCTGCGGTCGATATTGACGATCTCGTCGCCGGTCTTCTCCATCCACGGCTTATCGTAGGCCTCGTGCTGGCTCATGCTGTAGGCACCACCCCAGGACACAATGTTTAGCGTCTGCTGGGCATGGGCGCTGACCGCCACTGCCAGTGCCGAGATCCCCAGAGCAGCGACACTGGTCTTGGCAATGCGAGTTTTGATGCTGATTTTCATAATAAGTCTCCGTTGATTGTTGCCATCGCCGCCGACACCATGGGGTGCCGATAAACGGCGCACTTGACTGCCGTCCGGCTCATGCATCCAGCGCGCGGCAATCGGCGCTCGACCAGCCGACCTGAATGTGTTGGCCAGGGCGCATCACCCCACACCCTTGGGCGTTGGGCGTTTTCAAAATAAAGTCTTCGTTACCGCACACCGACACCCGCGTGCGCAGATGGTCGCCAAGGTAGATAACTTCCTGCACCGTGGCAGTGAACTGATTGTCGAACTGCGAGCCGTCGGCATCGTCCGCCAGGATGCTGACCCGCTCAGGTCTCAGCGACAGCGTCGTACGCGAGCCCACGTCGCCCACCGCCACCGGTTTGGCAATCACGGTATCGCCGCTATCCAGGCGCACCTTGCAGTCATCGCCGAGGAGCTCGATCACCTCGCCGACCAGACGATTGTTCTCGCCGATGAAATACGCCACGAAGGCGTTTTCCGGTCGCTCGTAGAGTTCATCCGGTGAGGCCAGCTGTTGCACGATGCCGTCGTTGAAGACCGCAATGCGGTCGGACATGGTGAGTGCTTCGGTCTGGTCGTGGGTGACGTAGATCATGGTCACCCCGAGGCGGGCGTGAATGCGCTTGATCTCGTACTGCATCTCTTCGCGAAGATTCTTGTCCAGTGCGCCCAGCGGCTCATCCATCAACACCAGCTCAGGCTCGAACACCAGCGCCCTGGCCAATGCAACGCGCTGCTGCTGGCCGCCGGAGAGCTGCGCAGGGCGGCGGTCACCAAACTCTTCAAGGCGCACCATGGCCAGTGCATTGGCGACTTTTTCCTTGATCTCCGCCTTGCTCAGATGGCGCACCTCGAGCGGGAAAGCAAGGTTCTCGGCCACCGTCATGTGCGGGAACAGCGCGTAGTTCTGAAAGACCATGCCAATGCCGCGCTTGTGCGGCGGCAAGCCACTGATCGGCTCGTCTTTGAGCAGAATCTCACCGTGGGTGGGAGTCTCGAAGCCCGCCATCATCATTAGGCAGGTGGTCTTTCCCGAGCCCGAAGGCCCCAGCAGGGTGACGAATTCACCCTTGCGGATATCAAGGTTGAAGTCCTTGACGACCAGTTCGACACCGTCATAGCTCTTCTGGACATTGACGAAGCGGGCAAAACTCGACGGCGTTTCCGTCGTTGCCGTCGCCGCTTCCCCAGCGTCTGCAAGGGTTTCGTTCATGCACATTCCCCGTTGAAAGTTCCGTTGCGCCAAGGTCAGTGCACGACGCCACACACCTGCCCCCACGCACCCTTTGGAACCTTGTTGATTTATATTTTTTTGCTAGTGCTGGGTAACGACCATAAGGCGGGATTACATCGCATTACAATTTTCGAGGGGACAATTAGCGTTGAATATCAACCTGTCACAGGCGCAGCAACGTCAACTAGGGAGGCGGCTTGACCATGCCTGGAAATAAAAATGCCCATGGAATATTCCTCCATGGGCAGGGGTGGGGAGCAGTGATAGATCAGGCCACGTCCGAGCGGCTCAACCGGCAAGCGGCATACTTGAACTCCGGAATCTTGCCATAAGGATCCAGCGCCGGGTTGGTCAACAGGTTGGCCGCCGCTTCCCCGTAACAGAAGGGCACGAAGACCATCCCTCCGGCATCCCCGGATCCGTTCTCGCTTTGAGAGTGATGGAGCCTCGCCGGGTGGCGATGGTCAGGTCATCGCCCGGCGCCATTCCCAGTCGAATAAACTCAGCGGGGCCAGGCTCGCCACGGCTTCCGGTTCCAGGTCATCAAGCACTTTGGCGCGCCGGGTCATCGAACCGGTATGCCAGTGCTCTAACTGGCGCCCGGTGGTCAGTACCGTCGGGTAGTCATTATCGACCGGCTCGTCCGGTGGCAGCGGGCGCGTGGGCGAGAATTTCGCCCGGCCGCTGATAGTCGGGAAAGCGTCGCCGAAGACCACGTCGTGCCCTGGCGCGTCCTCTGCTGGGCAGGGGTAGGTCACCGACTGCTCGCGCTCCAAACGCTCCCAGGAAATATGGTCGAGAGATGCCATGCCTTGCTTCATCTCGGCGAAGACGTCCCGCGGGTGCTGGTAATCCCACCCCAGGCCAAAACGTTTGGCGATTTCCTGGATAATCCACCAGTCCGGCTTGGCCTGGCCCGGCAACGGCAGCGCCGCACGGCCCATCTGCACCTGGCGATTGGTGTTGGTGACGGTGCCGTTTTTCTCCGGCCAGGCGGAGGCAGGCAGGATGACATCGGCGAACTGGGCGGTCTCGGTGACAAACAGATCCTGCACCACCAGGTGCTCCAGCTTGGCCAGGGCGGCCCGGGCGTGGGCCAGATCCGGGTCGGACATCGCCGGGTTTTCGCCCTGGATATACATACCGCGAATGGTGCCCGCGGTGATGGCATCCATGATTTCCACCACGGTGAGGCCGGGTGTGGGATCCAGTTTGGTATTCCACAGCTCTTCGAAGGCACTGCGTACCTGGGCATCGCTAACAGGCTGGTAGTCCGGCATCACCATGGGTATCAGACCGGCATCAGACGCCCCTGAACATTGTTCTGCCCCCGCAAGGGTGCAGGCCGGTGCCGGGGCGACCGGTCTGGCCGCAGGCCAACGCCAGCGAGATCAGACAGCGGGCGTTATCGGTGCCATGGGTGTGCTGGGAAATGCCCATGCCCCAGAAAATCATCGCCCGTTCAGCGTTGGCATACAGCCTTGCCACGTCGCGGATGGTCTCGGGCTCAACACCGCACAGGCCGCTCATCGCTTCGGGGGTCATATCCACCGTGTGCAATTTAAGGGCCTCAAAGCCCTCGGTATGCTCGGCGATATAGGCCGTGTCATAAAGCTCCTCGCTGATGACCACATTGAGGATGGCATTAAACAGCGCCACATCAGCACCCGGTGAAAAGCGCACGCTCAGGTGGGCATAGGCATCCAGCGCCTGACCCCGGGGATCAAGGATCAAGATCTTGGTGCCACGCTTGGCGGCCTGCTTGAAGAAAGTGGCCGCCACCGGGTGGTTCACAGCCGGGTTGCAGCCGGTAAGAATCACCACATCGGCCTGGCTTGCCTGCATAAAGGAGGCGGTGACCGAGCCCGAGCCAATACACTCCATGAGCGCCGCCACGGAGCTGGCGTGGCACAAACGGGTACAGTGATCCACATGGTTGGAGCCAAAGCCGGTACGCACCAGCTTCTGGAACAGCCACGCCTCTTCGTTGGAGCACTTGGCGCTGCCGAACCCGGCCAGGGCATCCGGGCCATGGGCCGCTTTTAGGCTCACCAGCCCGCTGGCAGCAACATCCAGAGCTTCGTCCCAACTGGCCTCTCGGAAATGGGTCAACGGCTTGGCAGGGTCGAAGTCTGGATCAATCCCTTAGCGACACCTTCGCGGCGAATCAGTGGAGCGATTAGTCGGGAAGGATGGCGCGGATAGTCATAGCCAAAGCGGCCTTTAACACACAGCCGGTTCTCGTTAGAGGGGCCGTCGCGGCCCTCCACGTAAAGGATCTCGTCATCCTTGATATGGTAGGTGAGCTGACAGCCCACCCCGCAGTAGGGGCATACCGAATCGACCTTGCGGTCAGCTACCGCAGAATCGCCGCGCCCTTCTGCGTTAACCAGTGTGGCGGGCATAAGCGCACCGGTGGGGCAGGCCTGCACACACTCGCCACAGGCCACGCAGGTGCTATCGCCCATGGGGTCGTCGAAATCAAACACGATCTTGGACGCCGCACCGCGGTGGGCCAGGCCGATCACGTCGTTAACCTGCACTTCGCGACAGGCGCGCACACACAGGTTGCACTCGATGCAGGCGTCAAGATTGACGCGCATGGCAGAGTGGCTGCTGTCTTGTTCCAGGCTTCCCGCCCGGGACGCCACATGATGCACGGTGGGCGCCTCGCGCTCTTCGCGCCTGGGCAGTTTACGGCGCACCGCCGTGGCATCAATGGCCAACTGGTCAGCCATGGCCCAAAAGTGGCTTGAGCTGTCGGGGCTCTCTTCCCGCTCAGGCTGGTCGACCAGCAGCATCTCCATGACCATCTTGCGGGCGGTATGCGCCCGTTCCGAGTTGGCGCTTTTGACCACCATGCCGGGGGTTGCCTCACGGAGACAGCTGGCGGCCAGGGTGCGCTCACCCTCGATTTCCACCATACAGGCGCGGCAGTTGCCATCGGCGCGGTAACCGCTTGTGTCCTTAAAACAGAGGTGGGGAATGGTCTCGCCGGCGCGCTTGGCCACCTGCCAGAGACTTTCACCGGGGTTGCACTCACCTCAACACCATCCAGCGTCAGGGTAAAGCTTGTGTCTGGGTTTTGTTCGCTCATGTTCATCCCCCTACCCCTTGACGATTACGTTCTGGGCGGCCAGCTCGCCGCGGAAATCCTTCAACAGCCCCAGCACCGGGTTAGGTGCCGCCTGGCCGAGTCCGCAAATAGAGGCATCGATCATCACCTGGGAGAGCTGCGTCATCAGCCCGGCATCCCACTCATTCCGCTCGAGCAGGGTGAGCATTTTTTCCGTGCCCACCCGGCAGGGCGTGCATTGACCACAGGACTCATCGGCAAAAAGGCCAATAGGTTGGTAGCCACCCCGCGCAGATCGTCCTGATCGGAAAGCACGATGACAGCAGCGGAACCGATAAAGCAGCCGTGCTCCTGAAGGGTGTCGAAATCGAGGGGGATATTGGCCTTGGCAGCGGGCAGAATGCCGCCGGAGGCGCCGCCGGGCAGGTAGGCCGCCAGGCGGTGGCCGTCGGCCATGCCGTCGCAATACTCGTCAATTAATTCCTCAAGGGTTATCCCCGCGGGCGCCAAATACACACCGGGCTGCTTGACCCGGCCCGAGACAGAGAAACTGCGTAACCCTACACGGCCGTGGCGCCCCTGGCTGGAGAAAGCCTCCGCGCCACGCTGCCAGATCATGGGGATCCAGTAGACGGTCTCGACGTTATTGACCAGCGTCGGCCGATCAAAGAGTCCCTTCTGAGCTACAAACGGCGGGCGGTGGCGGGGCCCGGTTTGCCTTCCAGGGACTCGATCATCGCCGACTCTTCGCCGCAGATATAAGCCCCCGCACCACGACGCAGCACAACGTAACCCGGCGCTACCAAGCCCGCAGCCTCCAGTTCGCCAATGGCCTCGCGCAGCACGCCGTGTAACGCCGGATACTCATCGCGCAGATAGATATACAGCGCTTCGGCCTCTACCGCCCAGGAGCTGACCAAGGCGCCTTCAAGAAACTGGTGGGGCGAATTTTCCAGGTAATAGCGATCCTTGAAGGTACCAGGCTCGCCCTCGTCGGCATTAATAGCGCAGTAACGGGGGCCGGCCTCCTGGCGCACGAACGTCCACTTTTTGAAGGTAGGGAAACCCGCGCCCCCAGGCCGCGCAGATTGGCCTGCTGCATCGCCTCCATCAGCGCTTCCACCGTGACCTCTCCCTCGCGGCAGGCTTGCAGTAGCGCGAAACCGCCCTCGCGGCGATAGTCGTTCAGTCGCTGCCAATCGACGGGGTCAGGATGAAAGTGTGCTTCCTCGATCACCGACGCGATACGCTCCTGAGTAGCGAACGGCACATGATAGTGCCCCACTTCCGCCACCGGCGCCGTGTCGCAGCGCCCCATGCAAGGAGCGCGCAGCACCCGCACCTGCTCGATATCCACGTTCGCTTCCAGCTGTGCCTTAAGCGCCTCGGCACCGGCCAATTGGCAGGTTAGGGAGTCGCAGACGCGAATGGTCACCGCGGGCGGCGGCAACTGGTCGTCGTGAATGACATCGAAGTGGGCATAGAAGGTGGCGGTTTCGTAAACGGCCGCCATGGGCAGGTTCATATAAGCCGCCAGAGCACGCAGCTCCGCCAAAAGCAGATGGCCGCGGTTATCCTGAAGGGCATGCAGGTGTTCAATCAGTAAGTCGCGGCGGCGCAGCGTGGCGTCCTGGCGTTCGTCGCCCAGCAGCTCACGCAACGCCTCAAGAAGATGGGGGTCGAGTTCACGGCCGCGGGGCTTGCCGCGGAAGCGGCGCTTGGGGATCACGGTCTGGACGGTCATGGGTTACTCATTATTATCTTGATCAGCTTTTTCCGAATGAACAAAGACGGCACCCCGCGGGGCGCCGTCTAGGGTCGCACTAACCTGCCCTCAGGCAGGGGTCAGGGCTTATTAAATAAGTTATTAAGCCACGCTGCCATGTGGGTCAATAACGAATTTCTTAGCCGCACCGCCATCGAAGTCGGCGTAGCCCTGGGGCGCCTGATCCAGGTTAATCATTTGGACATTCACCGCATCGGCAATATTGACCTTGCCGAACAGAATAGCCTGCATCAATGGGCGATGGTACTTCATCACCGGGCACTGCCCCGTATGGAAACTGTGTGACTTGGCCCAGCCGAGGCCAAAGCGCATGCTCAGCGCGCCCTGCTTGGCAGCATCGTCTTCTGCGCCGGGGTCTTCGGTCACGTAGAGGCCCGGAATACCGATCTGACCACCGGCGCGGGTCAACGACATCGCCGAGTTGAGCACCGTCGCAGGCGCTTCTTTGCCGTGATTGCAGCCACAGGCATGAGCCTCAAAGCCAACGCAGTCGACAAAGGCATCGACCTCACGCTCGCCGAGAATCACCTCGATCTTGTCGGCCATGTCACCGTCCTGGGTCAGGTCGATGGTCTCACAGCCAAAGCTGCGGGCCTGGGCCAGGCGCTCTTCGATCATATCACCGACGATCACACAGGCCGCACCCAGCAGCTGAGCGGAAACCGCAGCGGCCAGCCCCACGGAATCTGCACCGGCGATATAGACGGTGCTGCCGACACCGGCGGTCACACAGCCGTGGAAGCCGGTGGGGAAAATATCGGAGAGCAGGGTCAGATCCTTGATCTTCTCCATGGCCTGATCGGCATCCGGGAACTTCAACAGGTTAAAGTCCGCATAGGGAACCATGACATATTCGGTCTGGCCGCCGACCCAGCCGCCCATATCTACGTAGCCGTAGGCGGCGCCGGGACGCGCTGGATTGACGTTGAGGCAGATGCCGGTCTGGCCGGACTTGCAGTTGCGGCAGCGGCCACAGGCAATATTGAACGGCACCGAGACCAGATCGCCCGGCTTGATGAATTCAACATCACGGCCGGCCTCAATCACTAAACCCGTGATTTCGTGGCCGAGCACCAGGCCAGGCGAGGCGGTGGTGCGGCCGCGTACCATATGCTGGTCGCTGCCACAGATATTGGTGGTGACTACTTTGAGAATCACGCCGTGCTCGCATTTGCGATTGCCGAGGGCGAGTTCAGGATAGGCGATGGACTCAACGGCGACCTCACCCGGCCCCTTGTAGACCACTCCGCGGTTGGCTGCATTCATGGCTGGCTCCTGTGGTTTATTGTTCTGTTCATGATGGTTGATGGCGCTTTCCCACCCTATCCCCTCCGCGCTTAAGGACTTACCCGAATAAGGCACTCACGTATCTATTCAAGACATCCTAGCCAAGACGAATAGATAGAGGTCGCTTTCACGACATTCCTCTTTTGAAACAGGCCCAACAATTCATAGCGTCGGCAATGGTGATGCATACCCGACGTCTAACAAGAGCCACCAAGGAAACCTGATGAATAACAACGACGACCCGGTTCTGTCGCCCGGACAGGACAATACTCAGATATTGGGGTTGGACTTTCATAACCCCGTCTTTCCGCTTTCCGCTCTCGCCATCCTACTGTTTATTATCTACGCGCTGGTCTATCCAGATGCTGCTAATACCCACTTAGGGCTTGCCAAAAACTGGTCGATTGAACACTTCGACTGGCTGTTTATGATCGCTGGCAATATTTTTGTGGTGTTTTGCCTTGTACTGATCTGCTTGCCACTCGGGCGGATTCGGCTAGGCGGCAAGGATGCAAAACCGGAATACTCGCGCACCTCATGGTTCGCCATGCTGTTTGCGGCGGGCATGGGTATCGGTTTGATGTTCTGGAGCGTTGCTGAGCCCGTAGCCTACTACACCGACTGGTATGGAACGCCCTTGAATACACCGGCGGGGACACCGGAGGGCGCCAGCGCCGCCATGGGGGCGACCATGTTCCACTGGGGACTGCACCCCTGGGCCATTTATGGCGTGGTGGCGCTCTCGCTGGCCTTCTTTTCCTATAACAAGGGCCTGCCGCTGACGCTTCGCTCCGCCTTCTACCCCATTCTGGGCGAGCGAACGCGCGGCTGGGCGGGCCATATCATCGATATTCTTGCTGTGCTGGCCACCATTTTTGGCTTGGCTACCTCACTTGGGTTTGGCGCTACCCAGGCAGCTGGCGGCCTCGCCTACCTGTTCGATGTCCCTAATACCATCGGTACCCAGCTGGCCATTATCGTGGTGGTCACGGTCATTGCGCTGATCTCGGTATGGCGGGGTATCGACGGTGGCGTTAAGCTATTCTCGAATATCAACATGGTCATCGCGGCGGTGCTGCTGCTATTTGTGTTCGTGGCAGGGCCAACCCTGATGATTCTGACGGGGATTGGCACCACCGCGCTGGACTATGCGAGCCACCTGCTGCCGCTGTCGAACTGGATTGGCCGCGATGATGACACCTGGTACCACGGCTGGACCGTCTTCTATTGGGCGTGGTGGATCTCCTGGTCACCGTTTGTCGGCATGTTTATCGCTCGTGTATCGCGGGGGCGCACGGTTCGTGAGTTTCTCATCGCCGTACTGCTGGTACCCACGCTGGTCACCCTGGTGTGGATGAGCGCCTTTGGCGGCACGGCGCTTTATCAGGCTGCCAACGGTGTGGGTGAACTGGCTAACGGCATTGGCGACGTTTCGCTTGCCATGTTCCATATGCTGGAGCAGCTACCCCTGACCAGTATCACCTCGACGCTGGCGATTATTCTGGTGTTGGTGTTCTTTATTACCTCGTCCGACTCCGGCTCGCTGGTCATCGACAACATCACCGCCGGTGGCAAGACCGATGCGCCCAAGAGTCAGCGGGTATTCTGGGCAACGCTTGAAGGCGTGATTGCCGGTGTGTTGCTGTATGGCGGAGGGAGCACGGCACTCAGCGCACTGCAGGCGGGCGCGGTGGCCACGGGGCTGCCCTTTACACTGGTTCTCTTGCTGATGTGTTTCAGCCTCTACAAAGGGCTTCATAAGGAGTGGCAGCAGATTAACGCGGTGCCTAAAATCGCTAGCTAATCAAATCAACCATCTGTTGCTTTCGGGGGCGCCAATGCCATGGCGCCCCTTTTGGTTTACGGATATGGTGTCGTGATTTCGGTACTGTGTGCCGCTAATGGCAATGAGAAGGCAGGTAAAGCGCTGCACCATAGCTAAACAACGTCAACAACTTCACGGCTATTTCAATGATCTACACCATCGCAATACTGCTGAGTCTGGTCGGCTATTTTGTCATCGGCCATCTGGCCGGGCGGCGCGTCAAGGGGCTGGATGACTATCTGGTCGCCGGTCGCAATGCGCCCACCTTCTTTATTCTGGGCACGCTGGTGGCCAGCTACTTAAGCACCAGCGCCTTTCTCGGCGAGACGGGTTTTGCCTATCAGGGCTATCCGTTTGTCATGTTGATCTTTGCGGCGGTGAGCACCTCGGGCTGCCTGCTGGGCGCGCTGGTGTTCGGCCGCTATCTGCGCCGCAGCGGGGCGCGCACCGTGCCGGAGTTTTTCGGCAAACGCTTTGCCTCGCGTCGGGTGCAGGCCATTGCCGGGCTCACCACGATCATCGGTCTGGGCGCTTACCTGCTGGGTGTCATGCAGGGTGCGGGCATCATGTTTTCGGAATTGACCGGGATGCCCTACTGGGTGGGCCTGGTACTGGTATGGGCGACCTACACTGGCTTTATCCTCTACTCCGGCTCACCGGGGGTCATGCTGACCGATACCATCATGTTCGTGATCTTCTCGCTGGCCGCAGTGGGTGGCTCGCTGTATGTCATTCAGGACTTAGGCGGTTGGAGCGGGGTCGTCGAAGGGCTGCTGATCCAGAAGGACAAGCCCGGCATCGCGCTGTGGCATGGGGTGATCGAAGGGCCGGAGGCCAGCTTCTCCTCCCCGGCGAGGCGCTGATCTGGGGTCTGACGCTGGGCCTGGTCTGGGCGGCGGTACTGGCGGCGAGCCCCTGGCAGTCCAGCCGCTACCTGATGGCCCGCAACGAGCACGTGGTAATGCGCTCGGCCATGTTGACCGCCGTGGCACTTGCCGTTTTCTACGCTCTAATGATGATGACTGGCGCGGCAATCAACCTTTATGACCCGCAGCTCGACCCTGAACGCTCCATGATATGGGTGGCCCTCAACGTGCTGCCTACCTGGCTTGGGGTGGTCATTCTGACCGGGGTGTTCGCTGCCGGGCTCTCGTCCTGCTCGACGTTTCTGTCGATCATTGGCTTTAGCCTCTCCAACGATATCCTGCCCGCCTCAACCGACGAGAAATCGGCCATGCGCAAAAGCCGTATGGCGGTGCTCGGCGCGGGCCTGATAGCACTGCTGCTCGCGCTATTCCAACCGCCGGCAGTGATGTCGGTGGTGTGGTTTGCTGCCACCCTGTTTGCCTCCTCCTGGGGCCCGGTGGCGTTGATGAGCATCTGGAGTCGCAGGATCACCGCCGCAGGCGCGAGCTGGGGCTTGGCCGTAGGCTTTGTCGGCAATGTCGCTATCTCGTTGATGGTGCAGGCCGAGTGGCTCAGCCTGCCGGTTTATCTGCATCCGGTGCTGCTGAGTACGCTGATGGCGCTGGTGGCGATTACGCTGGCGTCAAAAATGACGCGTGTAAGTCAGGCAGAGACAGCGTACCGGGATTTCCTGCATGAGTTTGATAGCGGCGCGGTAAGCGGTTGGGTATCGGGCACCCGTTGGATCGCGATATGCACCATGCTCTCTGGGGCCGCCATCGGGCTGTTTTTGTGGCAGCAGTACGCGGCGACGTTAGCCGGATTTGCCGAGCGCTTCGCGCTCTCATCCGGCGCGGTTCAAGGAGCTTACCTGCTGGCGATAGGTTGCGGCAGCATGCTGTTTATCGCCGGGGCCGTAGGCTACTGGCTGGTTCGCCCTGATCAGAAAGCCGCCGCGACGCGCACTTTTATGGCGGATAATCGTTAAGCGCCGAGACCCAACCCGAGTGGGCCAACGACCATTGGCCTGCTACTAATTTCTCAACCGCTCGCCTACCCGGCGGGCGGTTAGTTTTTGCTGACCAGGAGACAGGATCATGCAGCTAAGTTCGTACCAGCGCGGCCTGCTTATCGTGATACTCGGTGTGGTATGCCTCAGCTTCGACGGTCTGTTGATACGCTTGTCCGATACCGACGGCTGGACCATCGTATTCTGGCGCGGAATATTAATGTTCTGCGTGCTCGGAGTGCTGTGTAGTGTTGGTAAGCGAGCGGCGACGCTGAGGAGCAACCCCTTGTCCTCGCTAGCCTCCGCCATACTGCTGGGTCTGATCTCCAGTCTTTTTGTGCTGGCGGTCATGAACGCCAACGTGGCCAACGTGGTGGTGATCCTGAGTACCGCGCCGCTGTTTGCTGCGCTGTTTTCAAGGATTTTCCTGGGTGAAAAAGTCGCGCTGCGAACGCTGGTGGCCATTGCCATCTGCATGTTGGGCATGGGCCTGGTGTTCATGGGCGAAGGGGCCATGGGAATGCTGGTAGGCAACCTCTATGCCTTGGCGGCCGCGGCAGCTATCGGCGGTAACCTGACCCTACTGCGTCGCTATCCAGCGATTGACCCTATGACGGTGGTTGCCGGTGGTGGGCTGCTCTCTGCGGCGGTTGCCCTGCCCATGGCCTCGCCGCTGGATCTGGATGCCCAGCGCTATGGCGTACTGGCACTAATGGGGCTGGTGCAGATGCCCTTGGCCACGGTGCTGATCAACAGCGCCACCCGCTATCTGTCGTCAACGGAAGTGGCGCTGTTTTATCTGGTCGAAACCGCGCTGGGCACGCTGTGGGTGTGGTGGTTATTAGGTGAGACACCCACGACCTCGACGCTGCTCGGTGGTGGTGTGGTTATCCTGGTGCTGGTAGTGCATGCCTGGATAGGCTTGCGTCTGGAGAGACAGCGCCTTCAGCTTTATCCGGGTTTGGTTGGCAAATAATCAATGCGTCGTGCCATCACCCAACAAAAAGCCCGCAGGGAAGCGGGCTTGAACGATGGTTAGAGGCGTGATGCGTTTCAGCGCAGCACTTCTTCCTCCTTGAGCAACTTGTAGATCGCCTCGGCGCCCTGCTCGGGGGTCACATCGGTGAGCACCTGCCCGCCTTGCCCTCGGACTTGGCCGCTGCCGCCTTGAAGCGATCCCGAGCCGAGGCAGCTTTAACGATTTTCAGACGCTTAGGCCGTTTACGCGCGGGGGCAAGTTGCCACTGGGCCAGCTCGCTGTCGGCTTCAGGGGTCGTCGGCGTGACCGCAAAGGTGGCGCGACGCGCCGGGCCGAAGGCGCTTTGACGCGCCGCCGGCGCTGCTTCATCCACGCTGATGATCGCGGGCAGACGCACCTTGAGACGGCGACGCTGGCCCCGTGGCAACGCCTGAAGTAGCGTTACCACACCATTTTCCACCTTTTCTATCGATGCCAAGCTATTCACCAATGGCCAGCCGAGATGTTCTGCCAATGCATAGGGCAAAAGCCCAGAGCCTTCACCGCGCTCTGCCCGGGCACCGGTGATCACTAGCTGAGGCGAGGTAGCGGCCAAGTGCTCCACCAGGGACAAAATGGCATCGCTGCCCGCGGGCTGTTCGAGCAAGGTCATGGATTCAAGCCCCATGCCCAGGTAGCCGCGTAGCGCCGTTTCGCTGTCATCCGCCTGGGGGCCCGCATGCAGTACGCTAATCCGAGTGCCCGGCAGTTCGGCCTCCATGGCCAGCGCTAGCTCCAGGCCCCGGGCATCCTGTTCGGCGCGCCGCGCGCGTCCGGTTGTCGGGTGACGGCCGATGGAGACCAGCACTGCCACGTCGATTCCCTGCTGTTGTTGCTGTCGATCAGGCTGCATCGCGCTGACCTCCCCGCTGCTGTTCCACCATGGCCACTAACGCGGCCAGAATTTGCGTGCTGTCGCCAATCACCGCCAGGTCGGCGCGCTTGATGATGTCGCACCCCGGATCAAGATTGATCGCCACCACCTTGTCGCAGCGCTGAATGCCCTGCAGGTGCTGGATAGCGCCTGAAATACCCACCGCCATATAGACTCGGGCAGTTACCCAGGTGCCCGTCGCGCCCACCTGACGATCGCGGGCCATAAAGCCGTCGTCCACCGCGACACGGGACGCCCCTTCGGTAGCGCCGAGGACTTTCGCGGCATGGTGGAAGGCATCCCACTCTTTAACACCGTTGCCGCCGGAGAGGATGAACTCAGCCTCAGCCAGCGCCACGCCGGCGGGATCCACGGCCACTTGGCCCAAATCGTCGATCCGCGATAGCGTGGAAGGTATCGACGCCGCCAGGCTCAGATGCTCCGCCGCGTGGCGCGTCTCGTCCACCGGCTCGGCGCACTCGGCCAGCGCCAGGGCAACCCGCGGCAGCGGGCGCTGAATATCCAGACTTCCGGCGCCGCCACGAGCCGTACAGCGCCAACCCAGTGGAGACTCGTGATCAGCTTCGATCTGCCACACCCCGTGGCAGCGCGTTCGCCCAAGCGCAAGGACAGACGCCGCCCCAGATCGGCACCGCCCAGGGGTGAGTCAGGCAGCAGCCAGAAGCGCGGCGTCATCTCCCGCTCGACCGCGCTTAAAGCCGCCAGGCGCGCTTCTGGCGCAAACCCTGCGTAAAACTCATCATCAAGATGCACGACGCGATCGATCCCGGCTTCGCCCAGCGCCTCTTCCTTATGCTCACCAAACAGGATCGCCACCACGGCACCGGGCTGCTCGGCGTCGGCATCCGCCAGGCGCCGGGCCAAGCCCAGCAGATCCTTGTCATGGCCGGAGAGTCGCCCACCGGTCAGGTCAGGCACCACGGCTACCAGGAAGGCGGGCTGGTCAATGGTCACCGTGCGGCGGCTATCCCGGGCCGCCGTCGTTGCCGCGGTGGACTGCCCTCCTTGCTGGAGGCCACTGCGGTCGATCCGTTTGACGCCATTGGGGCCGATAAAGCCGATGGCACGAGGGTTCTTGCGCACCACGCCGTTGGGGCCCAGCCATTCGCTAACCGCTCCGCCGCCCGTGTTTCCACCAAGAGCCGCAACCACGCTGGCGTACTCGGGGTGCAGACGATTGCGGGCGATCCACTCGCGACGCGGATCGCGACGTATAATCTCGCTCATACGGTCACCTCTTCAGCCGTCGTCGTTGCAGCAGGCCGGCGGGGCCCATCAGACGCA
Organism: Vreelandella olivaria; assembly: GCA_004295565.1. Classification (GTDB taxonomy): domain Bacteria; phylum Pseudomonadota; class Gammaproteobacteria; order Pseudomonadales; family Halomonadaceae; genus Vreelandella; species Vreelandella olivaria. Next base: position 4,492,163 of record AP019416.1, read on the forward strand.
TCACCCGCGGGACGCTCTACCAGGGCATCGGCCACCAGCTCGGCGATATCGCGCACCTCGGCGCTGGCATCCACCACCCCTTCCAGCATGGCGGTACATTGAGGGCAGCCCACTGCGACCAGTTCGGCGCCGCTCTCTTTGACGTCATTCATGCGCATGTCGGGAATCCGCTGCTTGCCGGGAATATCGGTAATCGGTGCCCCGCCACCGCCGCCGCAGCAGCGCGAGCGGTAGCCAGAGCGTTCCATCTCCTTAACCTCGATACCCAGCGCCTTAAGCACGTTGCGCGGAGCCTCGTATTCACCGTTATAGCGCCCCAGGTAACACGGGTCGTGATAGGTGACGCTGCCGCCTTTCCAGGGGGCAAAGGTCAATCGACCAGCCTCAAACAGTTCGGCGATAAAGGTGCTGTGGTGACGCACCTCATAATGCCCCCCTAGTTCACCGTACTCATTGCCCAGCACATGAAAGCTGTGGGGATCGCAGGTAACAATCTGCAAGAAGCGATACTTGGCCAGGGTAGCAATATTGCGCTTCGCCAGGGACTGGAACGTCGCTTCATCACCCAGACGCCGCGCCACATCGCCGCTATCACGCTCTTCAGCACCCAATACCGCGAAATCGACTTCAGCGGCGCGCAGCACTTTGACCAGTGCGCGCAAGGTGCGCTGGTTGCGCATATCAAAGGCGCCATCCCCCAGCCACAACAGCACATCGACCTGCCTAAGATCTGCCATGAGCGGCAGGTTAAGATCCGCCGCCCAGTTGAGCCGCGAGCCAGGGTCGAAACCGCCGGGATTATCGGTGGCGATCAGATTATCGAGCACTTCGGCGCCTTTGTTGGGCGTTTTACCGCGCTCCAGTGTCAGGTGGCGGCGCATATCGACAATCGCATCCACATGTTCGATCATCATCGGACACTCTTCCACACAGGCGCGGCAGGTCGTACACGACCAAAGCGTATCGGCGTCGACCAACGCTTTTCCTTCCAGCGCCACGATGGGCCCATGGGGCGAGCCAGCGTGTTCACCTACCGGCTTGCCAGGGTAAGGGGAACCGGCATAGGCGGCATCGCTGCCCCCGGCCATACCCACCACCATGTCCTGGATCAGCTTCTTGGGGTTGAGCGGCTGACCGGCGGCAAATGCCGGGCACACCGCTTCGCAGCGACCGCACTGCACGCAGGCATCGAAGCCCAGCAACTGGTTCCAGGTAAAGTCGGCAGGCTTTTCCACGCCCAGAGGCGCCGCTTCATCCTCAAGGTTGAGCGCTTTGAGGCCCGTTGAGCGGCCAGCGCCGCCTTTCTTGGTGGAAAAGCGTTCGGCGCGACGATGAAAGGCCAGGTGCAAGGCACCGGCGAAGGCGTGCTTCATGGGCCCGCCCCAGGTCATGCCGAAGAACATTTCACCCAGACCCCAGGCCACGACGCCCGCTAATACCAGCGCCAAAAGCCAGCTACCACTGCCTTCAAGCAGGCCTTCGGGCAGCAGGCCCACCGTGGGCAGGGTGATCAGGAAGACACCTAGCGAAAACGCCATCAAACTCTTCGGTAGGCGCATCCACGGCCCCTTGGAAAGCCGAGCAGGCGGATTAATGCGTCGGCGCGCCACGAAGAGGCTGCCGACGAACATGGAGGTACTGGCTAGCAGTAACAATCCGCCTAGCAGGGGTTCGCGATGCCAAGGCCATGCACCAAAATCATCAGCACGGCGGCAGCCACGAAGCCACCGGCGGTGGCCACGTGGGTGTTGGAGATCATTTTGTCGCGCCCCACCACATGGTGCAGATCCACCAAATAGCGGCGCGGCATGGCTGCCAACCCCTGCAGCAAGTTAACTCGCGAGGGGCGCCCCTGGCGCCACAGGCGCATACGCCGCACGGCGCCGATGACTGCCAGGGCCAGGGCAGTAAAAATCAGTATCGGCAAGAGCGTTTCGAGCATGGTACTCACCTCATCTTTCGCGGCGGGGCTGCTCCGGCGGCAGACCTCCGCGAGGGCGCTATGAACCCATCCCTGGGCGCTACTTTTGATGTCCCTGTCAAAAGACCCTCGCTACGGTCTACCCCCGGCGCCCCGGCTCTCGCTCAGGTCAAAAGTCCTTGCAGATTCGCAAAGCATCGTAGATGGCCGCATGGGTGTTACGCGGTGCCGTGCAGTCGCCCAGGCGGAACAGCAGGAAGCCATCTCCTGACTCGCCGCTCTCATCAACCAGGCAGGGCTGCGGCTGAATCGCGTAGAGTGCTTCCAGATCCACCTGCCCTTTGTTGCGGGACTGCTCTTTGAGGGCGTAGTAGAGCGCTTCATCGGGGCGCACGCCGTTCTCCACCACCACCTGATCCACCACGCGCTCTTCCAAAGCACCGGTGTACTCGTTTTCGAGCACCGCCACCAGACCGTCGCCCTCGCGATAAACCTTATGCAGCATCAGGTCAGAGGACATGATCACCTCTTTCTCGTAGAGGCTGCGGTAATAGGTGGGGAAGGTGGTGCCGCCCACCGCCGCGCCGGGCTTGATATCGTCGGTGACGATCTCCACCTTGGCGCCCTTGTCGGCAAGGAAATCCGCCGCCGAGACGCCGGAGAACTCGCAGATGGCGTCATAAATCAGCACGTTCTTGCCGGGCGCTACCTTGCCGGAGAGAATATCCCAGGTGCTGACCACCAAGCTTTCTTCGGGATTATCCGAGTAGCCCCACTCGGGGTGCTGGCTCAGGAAGGGCTGACCACCGGTGGCGAGCACGACGATATCCGGGCGTAGGTCGAGTAGCGTTGCTTCATCGGCGCGGGTGCCCAGACGCAGATCGACTTTCAGCCGCGCCAGCTCCAGCTGAAACCAGCGGGTGATACCGGCGATCTGGTCGCGCTGCGGCGCCTGGGCAGCAATAGTGATCTGCCCGCCCAAAGCGTCAGCAGCCTCAAACAGAGTGACATCGTGACCGCGCTCCGCGGCGACCCGCGCTGCTTCCATACCGCCAGGGCCACCGCCGACCACCACGACTTTGCGCTTGGCGCCTTCGGTCTTCTCGATGATATGGGGCAGCCCCATGTACTCACGGGACGTGGCGGCGTTTTGGATACACAGCACGTCCAGGCCCTGATACTGGCGGTCGATGCAGTAGTTAGCACCGACGCACTGTTTGATCTGGTCGATCTGGCCCATCTTGATCTTGGCGATCAGGTGGGGGTCGGCAATATGTGCCCGGGTCATGCCCACCAGATCGACGTAGCCCCCTTCGAGAATACGCTGGGCCTGGTTGGGATCTTTAATATTCTGGGCGTGGATCACCGGCACGTTCACCACTTCCTTGATCCCTGCCGCCAGATGTAGGAAAGGCTCTGGCGGATAGGACATATTAGGAATGACGTTGGCCAAGGTGTTGTGGGTGTCGCAACCGGAGCCGATGACGCCGAAGAAGTCGACTTTGCCGGTGGCATCGTAGTAGGCGGCGATCTGCTTCATGTCGTCGTGGGAGAGGCCATCCGGATGGAACTCGTCGCCGCAGATGCGCATGCCGACGCAGAAGTCGTCACCCACTTCAGCGCGTACCGCCTTGAGCACTTCCATACCGAAGCGCATACGATTTTCGAAGCTCCCGCCCCACTCGTCGGTACGCTTGTTGACCCTTGGGCTCCAGAACTGGTCGATCAGGTGCTGGTGCACGGCAGAAAGCTCGACGCCATCAAGCCCGCCCTCCTTTGCCCGCCGCGCGGCCTGGGCGAAGTCACCAATGATGCGCCAGATCTCCTCTTCCTCAATGGTCTTACAGGTAGAGCGGTGCACCGGTTCACGGATACCGGAGGGTGAGACCAGCGTCGACCAATCGAAACCGTCCCAGCGGGAGCGGCGCCCCATATGGGTAATCTGGATCATGATCTTGCCGCCATGCTTATGCACAGCGTCGGCCAAATTCTGAAAGTGCGGAATAATACGGTCAGTGGACAGGTTGACCGAGCTCCACCAGCCCTGCGGGCTATCAATGGACACCACCGATGAGCCGCCGCAAATACACAGGCCACAACCGCCTTTGGCCTTCTCTTCGTAGTACCTGACGTAGCGCTCAGTGGTCATGCCGCCGTCGGTGGCATGCACCTCGGCGTGAGCGGTGCTGACCACACGGTTGCGAATGGTCAGCTTGCCGATATCGATCGGCTCGAAAATTGCGTCGAATGCCATCTTTGTCTCTCCTCTCCCCCCTGGCTAGCGGGCGGCGTCGGTCAGCGGCTGGACGGTAAAGAGGCCGATGTCACAGCCCTCTTCGGCGGCACTCTGGGTCTGCTCGGCCACAGTGCGCAGCGAGCTACCGCTGGCAGCGAGGATTTGATCCATGGCGCCGGCGAACCAGCCGGTGAACATGTACTCCTCTTTTTACCGGTCTTGCCCAATTGGTAAACGAAAGCGCTGTGTTCGAGACGCACCTGAGCCGTGCCCGACTCGAGATCAATCTGCTCAGTAAGGAAAAGCCCCCAGCCGCGCTGAGAGAGACGATTCATGTAGTGTTCGAAGACGGCCACACCTTCGATGCCGTGGCATTCGGCCTCTTTTTCACACCAGTGCCAAGCACTTTTGTAGCCAGCGTGATAGAGAATCTCGGCATACTTCTCGGCACCCAGCGCCTCTTCGACGGCCACATGGTTGTTGATAAAAAGTGCCGTGGTACATAAAGCATCGGCAGGGCGTCGCTCGTCCAGACGCCTGTTTCGCTATCCACTTCGATGGGCAGTGCGGGGGCCAGTTTGGTCACGGTTGTATTCCTCAAATCTTGATTGTTATGGAGTAGCTAAGCAGCCGTTCTGCAAGGCGAGCGGCGCCGGGGATAGGCCGTAGAGGGGGTCTTTTGCCATGGATGGCAAAAGTAGCGTCCATGGAAGGATTCACAGCGCCCCTCGTAGGCCTATCGCCGGTAAAGCCGCGTGAGTAGGGCTCATCAGTTCCCCCAGACATCCTTGAGCACGCGCACCCAGTTCTCGCCCATGATCTTGCGCACCTGGGTCTCACTTAAGCCGCGCTTGAGGAGTGCCTCGGTGAGATTGGGGAACTCACCAATGGTGCGGATTCCTTTGGGATTGATGATCTTGCCGAAATCGGTCAAACGACGGGCGTAGCCCTTGTCATGGGTCAGCCACTCGAAGAACTCCTGACCGTGCCCCTGAGTGAAATCGGTACCGATGCCGATAGCGTCTTCACCGACGATATTCATGACGTACTCAATCGCCTCGCAGTAATCTTCGATGGTCGAGTCGATACCCTTTTTGAGGAACGGCGCAAACATGGTGACACCCACGAAACCGCCGTGGTCGGCAATGAACTTCAGCTCTTGATCGGATTTATTACGCGGGTGCTCTTTGAGACCGGAGGGTAGGCAGTGGGAGTAGCAGACCGGCTTTTTGGACTCGAGAATGACCTCTTCGGAGGTCTTGGCGCCGACGTGAGAGGTCGCACATAATGCCGACGCGGTTCATCTCGGCAACGATTTCGCGACCAAAGCCGGAGAGGCCACCATCGCGCTCGTAACAGCCAGTACCCACCAGGTTCTGGGTGTTGTAGCACATCTGCACGATGCCCACGCCCAACTGCTTGAAGATCTCTACGTAACCAATTTGGTCTTCGAAAGCATGGGCATTCTGAAAGCCAAAGATGATGCCGGTCTTGCCCTCCTCTTTCGCCCGCGTGATGTCAGCGGTAGTGCGAACAGGACGCACCAGGTCACTACACTCCGCCATCAACTGGTTGGACTTGACGATATTATCGACCGTGGTCTGAAACCCCTCCCACACGGAGACGGTGCAGTTAGCCGCAGTAAGACCGCCGCGACGCATGTCCTCAAGCAGCTCACGGTTCCATTTGGCGATGATCAGACCATCAATGACAATGGCGTCATTGTGCAGTTCAGAGGGGGTCATAGCTAAGCTCCAACATTGGTTAATGTAGCGAGCATAGCGCTGACGTTGGATTGGACTGCTCTTGGAAACGACGGCGGAAATTCCAAAAGCGTCATAGTGTCGTGAACACGACCACTACCCACGCACCCGCTAACCTTTGCAGAGCAGGAGGAGGAGTTTAGAGATAGCAGCTACTAAAAAACCTGCTGCCCGGAGGTGGGCAACAGGTTTGAAATAGGGGTGACGAAGTACCTATCAGCGCAGTAGCGGCACGCTGGCAAAGGTAGGCTCACCCTGGGCATGGGCAAGCGCCTGCTGGGCACTCGAAAGAGGTTCGCTTTTGTACGGCTCACCCCCACCGCTGAATTAACGATGGCGACTTAGCAGGGTTACTTCCTTGGCGGTCATGCACCCCCAAGCGCTCATTTCTCGGCGGCACACCAAAGTATTCACGATAACACTTGGAAAAATGGGGCGTAGAGACAAAGCCGCAAACGGACGCAATTTCGATGATCGAGAGAGGCGTTTGCTTGAGCAATTGACGGGCACGCACCAAGCGTAGCTTGAGGTAATAGCGGGACGGAGAGCAGAGCAGATAGCGCTGGAACAACCGTTCTAACTGACGCCGTGACACATCCACATACTTTGCCAGCTCATCGAGCTCGATCGGCTCCTCAAGGTTGGACTCCATCAACGCCACAATCTCTAGTAGCTTGGGCTGAGTCGTCCCCAGCACGTGTTTAAGCGGTACACGCTGCTGATCCTGCTCGTTACGCACACGTTCGTAGATAAACATCTCGGAGATGCCTGCCGAAAGCTCACGCCCATGGTCGTGGGCAATCAGATTTAGCATCATATCCAACGGTGCGGTGCCGCCAGAGGCGGTGAATCGATCACGATCAATAGAGAAAAGGTGCGGGGTCAGAATAACGTTGGGGAACGCCTCCTGCATGGAGGCCAGGCACTCCCAGTGCACACTGGTTTGATAGTGATCAAGCAGCCCCGCCTGGCCCAGCGCCCAACTGCCCGTACAGACCGAGCCTAATCGTTTTAGCTGGCGCGACTGAGACTGCAGCCAGCGCACGTGCTCGCGGGTGACACTGTGATGAGGGCCTACCCCACCGCAAACGACTACCCACTCAAGCGAGAGTGGGGTATGCATTGATGCATCAGGCGTCACCTGCAGCCCATCACTGGCACGCACGGGCAGACCGTCTTGGGTCAGGGTGTACCAGCGATACAGCTCGCGCCCAGCCAGTTGATTAGCCATCCGCAAAGGGTCTATCGCGGAGGCCAGGGAAATCAGGGTGAAATTATCTAGCAGTAGAAAGCCAAGGGTTTGCGGTTCACCCGCCCGATCAGTCTTTGCTGCCGGGTCTTTTGCTTGATTTGATGTCATGGTCTTACCCTCCGTCACCTTTTAAACAGCACTTTTTTTCTTATTAGTATATAGGCGTCGCTGGCGTATTTTAGTTTCCCCCCTTACTGTCGTGAATACTCGCTCGTGCAGGAGGGGCATTGCTCTTTGGTCGTATATTGGCATGAACAGGGCGGAAAGCGACAACACTATCATGCGAATCTGGCGATCAGTCGCAAATGCAACGCTTGAGGTCGCTTCCGAAACCTTTAACCCTAGCCAACACACCACCGGCGTATCCGCGAGCGACTCGACCACTCGATCACGAATTAGCCAGCTCAAAGAGGCAGTCGCTCTGCTGGTCATGACCAGCATCAACCAAGGGCGCAAAGCAGCTTTAGCGATGCTGCCTAGCTTTTTCTTAGGTAGCTTGCGCGGGTGTGTTGATGACCGTGATGCGCCGCCCGGCTGGGTAGTACCCGTTTGGTGTTCGCCCTGCGACAACGCACGCTCTTTGTCATCGCAGGGCGAGCGGTGTTACAGCGTGAGGCCAAGCAACAGGTACATAGCCAGGGAAAGCAAGGCGACGGCGAGCGCGAAGGGAATTTGCGTTTTGATATGATCGATATGATCAGAAGCCGCCCCTGTCGAGGCGAGCACGGAGGTATCCGAGAGGGGCGAACAGTGATCCCCAAAGACACCGCCACCCGCCACAGCGGCCACTGTGGCATACACCAGCGGTGTAATCATATCGTCGCTAAAGTTGAACGCGAGCGGCACAGCCAGCGGCATCATGATAGCGAAGGTGCCCCAGGAAGTGCCGGTTGAAAAGGCGATAACGGCGGCAATCAGGAACGTCATGGCCGGAAGCAGAGCCGGTGTTAGCCAGCCAGCGGTGACTTCGACGATATAGTTAGCCGTGCCCATGTCTTTGGAAAGTTGGTTCAACGAGTAGGCTAACGCCAGAATGATAATGGCGGGCATTACTCCCTTCATCCCCGCCATCGAGGTTTTCATAATGTCGCTGAAGGGGATGCCCTGCAGGCGCATAACGATACCGAGAAACACAGAAGCCGCCAGAAATGCCTCCATGGTCTTGGCCGAGTTCATGACGATAAAGGTGCCTACGGCAACGCCAATCACTACCAGTACCGGGGCGAAAAAATTCCAAAACAGGCTAGTGCGTACCCCTTCATAAGGCGGAATTTCCGTCAGTTCCTCACCCACCAGCGGTTCTGCCCCATCGCGCAGCACTTTGCCCTCCTCCTGAGCCCGGCGCTCGGCTTCGCGCATCGGCCCGAAGAGCGGAATGACGCCTACGATCACCAGCCCGACCACCAACACCGATAGCCATGCATAGAGGTTGAAAGGTATGGCATGCAGAAAGACTCCCATCGCCTGGGCAGCATTTTCGATAGGGCCCATGCCGATCAATAAGCCGGAGATAAACACTGCCCAGCCCGTGATGGGCACCATGACACTTACCGGCGCTGAGGTGGAGTCGGCGATATACGCCAGCTTTTCCCGCGAGACCCGGTACCGATCTGTCAGGCCACGCATGGTGCTACCCACAAACAGAGGGCTGAAGTAGTCGCTGAAAAAAACGAACATGCCCATCACCCAGGCCACCAGCTGAACCCGTACCCGCGATAAGGCACGGCGTTCCACCCAGGCGGTAAAGTTCTGAATTGCCCCGGTGCGTTGGAAAAACGCGATCACCGTGCCAATGAATAGCTCCAACAGCAGTATCCAGGAGAAGCTGGTGGTGCCCAGGGTTTCCTTTAACAGCGTCGGAAAGCCCATCAGCCCATTGCCCAGGGTAATCACCCCAACGAAACAGGCAACCGCCAGCGAGAAAACCGTATTACGGGTGACAAACGCCAGCACGATAGCCAATGCCGCCGGCATGACGGACAGCAGCCCAATATGATCTTGAGGATCCATTGTCATCTCTCTTTTTTATAATGGTGAGTGGGGATCAGGTTTCGTTTTTGCCTTTCGGCGCTCCATTTCACTGGTCAGGTAGAAGCCCAACCGACGAACGGGGTCAGGTGGCATCCAGCTCGCCTTGCCAAATAGCGACGCAATATCCTCAACCGGCTGGCCGAGCGCATGACGAGTCAAGGCATCCCCCAGGAAGGTACCTTTGACGATACCGCCGCCATTACACCCCGCCGACACATACAACCCAGGTTGGATCTCGCCCCAGAGGGGGAGCGCCGTTATAGGTCAGCCCGGTGGTTCCTCCCCAGACCTTGTCGAAGTGCACTGGAGCGAGCTCCGGGTAGCGGGCCTCAAGGCTCGCTTTCAGTTCGGCCTCGATACGGGCGTTATCGGCTTCGCGTTCATAGCTGTAACGCGAGCGGATCATCAAACGGCCGTCAGCGGTGGTGCGCAACGTACAGCCTAAGCGGTGTGCGGGGAGCAGCCCCAGGTCGTCGCGGCGATGCGTTGGCGCTCTGGCTCCGGCAAAGGCTCGGTAATAGCGGCGTAGGTATAAATCGCGGTTAGCCGCGAAGGGTCGGCGCCCAAGGCCCTGGAAAAAGCGTTATTGGCCAGGATTACCTGTCCAGCCGTTACTTCGCCTTCGGGTGTAGTCACACGCCACTTTTTGCCATCAGGCACTATTTGCGTAGCGGGCGAGTGCTCATGCAGTTCGATTCCGGCTTCCAATGAATCCGCTAAACCCACAATCAATGCGGCGGGCTGGACGAGATAGCAGTCCGGTGAATAAATCCCCTGCGTGTAGTAGCGCGTGCCGATTCGCTCAGCGAGTTGGCTACCGTTCAGGCGCTGGTAGGAAAGCCCAGCAGCCTTCAGAAACGCTTCATACTGGTTCAAGGCACGCTGCCCTATGGCGCTACGGGCAGCGCGATAGGTGCCACTGCGCTCGAGCTGGCAGTCAATGCCAAAACGTTCGACACGCTCGCGCAGTAACGCCATGGTTTGTCGGCTTAACGCGTTCAGCTTCTCCATGCGCTCAAGCTCTTCGGGGCGAGCGTCGTTAGCCAGGGCAATTTCCAGCATAAAGCCGGAGTTTCGCCCTGGGCTCCCTTCGCCTACCCGGTCAGCTTCGAGGATTTTGATGCGGTCTTCAGGGCGCGCCTGCTGCCAGGCAGAGGCTGCCGCAAAACCGGTGTAACCGGCGCCGATGATGACGACATCTGCCTCGGAGTGACCGTGTAGAGCGGGCGCGGCTGGCGCTCGGTTAGCCAAGCGTTCCAGCCGCAAGGGCGCTGATGGGATGGGTGCGTCGTGTGTGGCATAGCGCGTTAATCCAGATACAGCAGGCCGTGGGCCTGATTGACCATGGCGGCAACCTCTTCCTGCATGCCTTGGAGCACTTCCCGCTTGTGATCTGCCGTCATACGCGATTTAAGCATCGAGCAGCTCATGGCACCCAAGGGGTGGCCACTATGGTCGAGAATAGGAATGGCCAGGCCGCTGTATTCCGGGAGCAGAGAACCTTCCACGCCCCGGGCGTAACCATGTTTCAGTTGGTGGGATATTTCGGCTTCGATGTCGGCAATGGCAATCGCGTATTCGGCCATCAGCCGCTCCGCGTTATGGCTGAGTATTTCGTTTCTTTCATCCGCGCCGAGATACGCAAGCAAGGCAATCGACGCTTGTCCAACGCCTAGCGGCAAACGTCCCCCGTCGCCCTAACGAAACTACCCACCGGATAAGCACCGTTCTGTACCTCAAGGCAGACAGCATTGACGCCATCGCGAGCGAACAAATAAAAGCTGTCTCCCCAGCGCTGCGCCAGCGTCAGCAACCTTGGCCGGGCCAAGTCACGCAATCCCGCGCCATTGCCCGCCTGAGCACCCAGTACTAGCAGCTCATAACCCAGCAGATAACGCCCGCGAATGGGAGAAGATCGTAAAAACCCTTGCTGCTTGAGGCCTTTTAACAACCGATAGAGCGTGGGACGGCTGAAGCTCAACGCATTCAGATAATCATCTACACTCGCGCCCCGATAGCCGCCACGTGCGGTAACCTGCAATATCTGCATGGCATGAACGAGCGTCGTAGGGCCTGATGAGGTGATGTTTTCATTTGCCGACATTATGTTTATCGTTATTTGTTTATATGGGCTAGAACATAGCAAGACAAATTCACGAGTTCATCTCACTAAATGAGACATAGCCGTTTTAGCGCATAGAGATGAAAGCTAGTAGCAAGCCAAGAACGAAGACCGAAAGCGGCCAATAATAGCGTTGATAGCTTTCCCATATCCCCCATCCAATCGGAGGTTGTTGATGACACACCCGATGACGAAGGAAGACTTCCCTGTATCGAATATCAGACACTTTCTAGAGCCCGGCCCGATTGTGCTGGTTTCATCGCAGTGGCAAGCGCAAACCAACATCATGACCATGGGGTGGCACACGGTGATGGCGTTCTCTCCATCGCTTATTGGGTGCATTATTGCTGCAGGCAATCACTCCCACGACCTTGTGCGCAACAGCGGCGAATGCGTGATCAATATTCCCTCGACGTCGCTTGTCGATCAGGTTGTGGGTATCGGCAACTGCTCAGGAAGCGAGGTCGACAAGTTCAAAGCGTTTGAGTTGACCCCAGGCAAGTCAGAACAGGTAGGCGCACCACTCATTGAGGAGTGCTACGCGTCTTTGAGTGCCGATTGCACGATGACGCCATGGTTGAACGCTACAACCTGTTTATCTTTGAGGTCGTGAAAGCCCACGTAGCGCCTTCAGCAGATGAGGAGGAGTCGCTGCACTACCGGGGGATGGGAGAGTTTATGCTGTCGGGGCGATCCATTGACCGTACGGAGCTATTTAAACCGTCGATGCTAGTCTGAGCGTTGTGCGCTGGAAACTTTCCATCCTTCTCTCATCGCCACACGCCCCTGGAAGCTGGCCAGTTAACCGAGCTTGCTTCGATTAACCGGCCATCAGGGGCTGTGTAAGTAACATCTAGCGTTGAAAACTCAGCGTTGAACACCTCGTTAAGAGCGACGCTCCCACAGGGTGACTTCCGAGAGGCTATGCTGGTATTTATGCATGGTCTCGCGGATCACAAAAGGCACTTTCTCAGGCTCGCTGATCATCCGGAAGTGAGGCTCCAGCAGCTCTTTAGGCCATCCAGGGTGCTGAAGTTTTCGCCATTTTTCTTGAAGCCACCGATCCACTCCTCCATCGGCGTGTACTCTTCCAGCCAGGTATAGGGCGACGCAATCATCAGGATGCCACCGGCATTGATACGCTGATGAATGCTCTGCAGGAACTGGGCAGGCTTATACAGCCGATCGATCAGATTCGCGGCCAGCACTAAATCGTAATCGCTGAACTGCGGTTTGAGGTTGCACGCATCGCCTTGGTGGAAACTAACGCGGTCGGCCGTCTCTTCCAGCCCCATACTGGCCAGGGTGCGCTCCTGATAGCTAACCAGTTCGCCCTCTTCGGTGCGGGTGTAACGCAGCACTTGCTGCTCCGCCATTTCCACGCCCTGACGGATAAAGTTGGCCGAAAAGTCCACGCCATCCACATGCTCAAACTCGCGGGCCAGCTCAAAGCTGGAACGCCCGCTGGCGCAACCTAAATCCAGAGCGCGTTTTTTCTGGCGTCCTGCCATGCTGGCTAACGCCTTGTTAGCCAGTACCTGCGGGAAGTTGGCAACACCAAACCACTCGTCGCCGTAATGAAATTCCGCGTACTCCGCCATGCGGGCATTGCTTTCGTAATAGGCGCTGGGCAGCGTGACTTCCGCATCTGACACTACGTATCGGAACCCCGCATGCTGGAAGAAGTGACGGCGGAATGCGTAGCGCGCGCTAAGGCGGGTTTCGTTCCCGCAGGAGATCCAGGAGCCGCCCTTGATCAGGTTGTGCTGGTTGTCGAAAGTCGGCGTGGTGAAATCATCGTAGAGAGGATGCACCTTGAACCCTGGGAATGGGTAGGTCGGTGTTTCCACCCATTGCCAGACGTTGCCCACCACATCGAACCACTGGCCGTGCTGGAACCGCGTGACCGGGCAAGAGGAGGCGCCGTGATCCAAATGCAGATTGGCGTTGGCAGGGGTGTCACTCTCAAGCTCGGAGACACCCGCCTCTTCTGCTAAACGATGCCACTCATCTTCCGTCGGCATGCGCACGGGCTGCCCCGTCTGCTGGCTTTTCCAGTGACAGAAGGCTTTGGCTTCGTGGAAATTGACCTCCACCGGCCAATCCCAGGGCATCTCCACCTCTTCGGTCATTAAGCGCAGCAACCATTCGTTTTTCCACACCCAGAAGGTGGGGTGAGTCGCCTTGGCAAAGTTGCGCCAACCCAGCCCCTCTTCCGACCAGAAGGCGTCGGTCAAATAGCCACCGGCTTCGACGAACTCAAGAAACTCGCTGTTGCTGACCAGAAACTGGCTAGCTTTAAACTCTTCAACCTCAGCACGATGCTGGCCGTACTCGTTGTCCCAGCCGTACCAAGGGTCGTCAAACGGCTTGCCTAGCACAACCTCGCCCTGGGGCACCGTGATCAACGTATTCTCCGGTGGCTCACCGGTGGTACGAATGGGCTCCCAGGCAGGCTGTGACGTAACCAAATCGAGCGACTGCTGGCGAATCAGCACCGAGGACGTTTCCAGATGAATGCGCTCGTGCTCAATGCCCATGATGACGGGCCAAAACGGGCTGTCCCAACCGATGGGCAGCGACACCGGCAGTTCACGGATCAGGTTCAGCACCGCCGCGCGCACCTTGGCGCGGTAGTCCATCACCTCACTGACCGACGGCCAGGAATAGTGAGCTTCGTTGAGATCATCCCAGCTCATTTCATCGACGCCTACCGCGAAAATAGACTCCATGTTGGGGTCTATCCGCGCAGGCAACAGCTTGGCAAGCACCAGCTTATTGACGAAAAACGTCGCGGTATGGCCGAGATAGAAAATCAGCGGATGCCGGAGTGCAATGGGCTTACGAATGTACGCCTCTTCGCTCACCAGGGTGGTAAACAGCGACTCATAGCGGTCAAAGGTAGCAGTGAAGCAGGTCTCAATTTCCCGGCGCGTTGCTTCAGGATCGCTGCCTGCCAACATCACAGTGCGGGGAAATAGATCGGACGAGGCCGTCTCTTTTAGGCCCAATGGCGAGCTTATGGAAGTCATAGGTTAGAGCGCCTTTATCTTTAAACGACGATGATTCGCCTAGGTAAACATATAAGGACATTAAAAACCAAAAACTCATACAAAAGCTACCATTAGTTGTACAAACCTGTTCCATCATGACCTTGCTCTTAGCGGATGAAGGGCGACAACCGGCTGAGTGTTAGACTGGGGCTAGCTAACCCGACTTCTTCTAATATGTTCATGAAAAGGCGAATTGATGACCACCGTTGCCATATTTGTTGATATTCAAAACGTCTATTACACCGTGCGTGAAGCCTATGGCCGAAACTTTGATTACAACAAGTTCTGGGCACGCGTAACCGCTAACAGAGAGGTTATTAAAGCTGTTTGCTATGCCATCGATAGGGGTGACCAAAAACAGCGAGAGTTTCAAAATATACTCCGAGCGATTGGTTTTGATGTGAAATTAAAGCCCTTTATTCAGCGCTCAGACGGCTCCGCAAAAGGCGACTGGGATGTGGGCATCGCGCTCGACGCCATGGAGTACGCCGAAAAGGCAGATGTGATCGTGCTGGTCTCCGGCGATGGCGATTTTGACCTGCTCGTCCAAAAAATCCGTGCTAAGCATGGCAAAAAGTCGAAGTTTATGGGGTGCCTCAACTGACTGCAGCATCACTCATCAATGCGGCCAATGAGTTTATAGGGATCGATAAAGCGCTTCTGCTAAGTTAGCTATAGTTCATACAATCAACACGTCTGTTAATCACCCACCCTAAACGTTTATACATCGTTTATCAGTTTTCTAAAAATAAGCGGATCGAATGTTTCTATCGCCTACTTTAGTCTAAATTTTCCGCTCTATTTGCCCATACCGAACCGGCATAGGCTATGCACAGCAGGGTGCTGCCAGTTAAATATTCACACGCTCTGGCCAGCCACTACTCTGTTGAATAACGATGATGACATGCCCCGATGCCTTACGTTCACGATACGCTAACGCGACTTAATAAAAGCAGCCCTGCACAGTCAGAGTTTTATCAAGCCACCGAAGAGGTGCTCGAATGCCTGCGCCCGCTACTCGAGCAGAGTGATTACTATCATGACCACAGCATTATTGAGCGAATAGTCGAGCCCGAACGGCAAATCATGTTCCGGATAAGCTGGGTAGATGATGCTGGCAAGGTACGAGTCAACAAAGGCTATCGCGTGCAGTTCAACTCTGCCCTCGGCCCTTACAAGGGCGGCTTACGTTTCCACCCCAGCGTTACCTCGGGCACCATCAAGTTTCTCGGCTTTGAGCAAATTTTCAAAAATGCGTTAACCGGCTTGCCGATCGGCGGCGGTAAAGGCGGCGCCGATTTTGACCCCAAGGGAAAATCAGATAACGAGATCATGCGCTTTTGCCAGGCGTTTATGAGCGAGCTATACCGCCATATTGGCCCTCACTGTGATGTGCCTGCAGGGGATATCGGCGTCGGCACGCGTGAAATTGGCTATCTCTTTGGCCAGTACAAACGACTCACTGGCCACTATGAAGGCGTGCTCACTGGCAAAGGGCTTAACTGGGGAGGGTCGCTTGGCCGCAAAGAGGCCACCGGGTACGGTGCAGTGTACTTTGCACAAAACATGCTGGCTGCCCGCGGCGAAGAGCTGCGCGACAAGACCTGCCTGGTTTCCGGCGCTGGCAATGTCGCCATCTATACCATTGAGAAGTTATACGAACTGGGGCTAGACCCATCACCTGTAGCGATTCACGTGGCACCATTCATGATGAAAACGGTATAGATTTAGGCTTACTCAAACAGCTCAAAGAAGTGCAGCGCACCTCGTTAGAAGCCTATGTACATAAGCACCCTGATGCGCACTACATTTCTGCACGTGACTACCCCCAGGGCGGGCATGCCGTATGGCGTATTCAAGCCGATGTTGCGTTCCCCTGCGCGACCCAGAATGAGCTGACCGAAAGCGATGCGGAAATCCTACTCGCTAATGGCATAACGTGTATCAGCGAAGGGGCCAACATGCCTTCTACCAAAGAGGCCGTCGACCTTTTTCTAGACGCTAACATTGCCTATGGGCCCGGCAAGGCCGCCAATGCAGGTGGCGTTGCTACCAGTCAGTTAGAGATGGCACAAAATAGCAGCATGGAACAGTGGCCACTGGAGAAAGTCGACCAGAAATTACAGCAGATTATGGCCAATATTCACCGCCAGTGCGCCGACACCGCCGAGGAGTTTGGTGATAAAACCAATTTGGTACTAGGCGCCAATATTGCAGGCTTCCGGAAGGTAGCTGACGCCATGATTGAGCAAGGGGTGACCTGATCGTCTTTATTTTATAAATCGCTTATACTCTAAAAGCACGCAGTCCTTCCTTTATTGGGGAAGGGCTGTTTTTATTGGTTTAAATTTATTGCTTTCCAAGGAGAGTAATCATGGGACAACGTCCTGCTATTATTATTAACCGTCTTGATGCCGAGCGGCTCCAGCGATTAATCGACAATGCATCCGAAAAAGACATGGCCGTGGCTCAGCTACTTGAGGAAGAGCTAGCACGAGGTGAAGTCTGCGATCCCGAGGATATTCCGGATGACGTGGTCAGCATGAATAGCCAGGTTCGCTTCACCGACCTCACCCGCGGGCTTAAGATGATTCGCACCCTTGTCTATCCGCACTCCCTGGAAAGCGTGGCGGACGGTATTTCGGTCATGGCGCCTATTGGCGCTGCATTGATCGGCCTTAAAGTGGGCGACATCATCGAATGGCCGCTACCCAACAATACCGAAGCACGGCTCCGTATTGATGCCATTTATTGGCAGCCCGAACGCGAAAAGCAGTTCCATCGATAAGTCGTGCTAAAGAGTGAGCTGGCTCCGCTAGCTCATGATTAAGTCCGCTATTATCTTCGCCCACTTATTTCACATAAAGAGAGTCTATTTAGAGCACTCTCAGCTTTCACATACCCCTTCGGAAGACGATATCTAAGCGGCTCTTTATTTATCGCATTAAACACACCATCCCTGCTATTAGTCATAGCCATGGTACGTTTCACAATTCTGCCAGTAATAATGTACATACTGGGCGGTTACCTTAAAACCTGAATCGACAAAGCATTACAGCGCTCATAGGCGCCCTTACGCCAGGAAGTGGGCTCAGCGGCTTCCTGTCAAGAGAGGGTCGACTCAGGCCAAACGACAAAAAAACGTGATACGATAATCTTTTGTATTCGTCATATTTTCTGTCGTTTTTAGCGGCAACCTCACCGCAAAGGGAATCAACGTCCACCATGTCGTCAGCTAAAGACTGCGTCGCTACGCTTATTGATGACTTCCAGAAGCGTCGGCCAATTCGCGCCGGTTCATTGATTATTACCGTCTATGGCGACTCTATCGTTCCGCGGGGCGGTACCGTTTGGTTAGGCAGTCTATCGAAACTGGTGGAGCCCATCGGTATCAATGAGCGGCTGGTGCGTACATCGGTTTACCGGCTGACCAATGAAACCTGGCTACGGGGAGAGAAGATCGGTCGTCGCAGCTACTATCGGTTGAGTGGCCCTGGTCGGCGTCGTTTCGAACAAGCCTTCAAGCGTGTCTATCACGGCGCCCAACCAGCGTGGTCGGGGCAGTGGACATTGGTATTGCTGACACAGCTTCCCCAGAACGACGCCAGCAGATTCGTGATGAGCTCGAATGGCTAGGCTTTGGTAGTTTTGCTCAGGGCGTGCTGGCGCATCCCACGCTGTCATGTGCAGAGACCATGGCGGCCTTGCAAGAACTAGATGCAGCAGACGATACGATTGTAATGCAAACACAGACCATGGAGCCCATGACCAGTAAGCCGCTGCGTCTCCAGGTCAGAGAGAGCTGGCACCTCGACGAATTAGCCGAGCTCTACCAACGCTTTCTGGTTAAGTTTCGCCCACTCTGGAATGCCCTCAACGCAGAGAACCATTTGGGCCAAGAAGAGTGCTTCATTGCCCGCACTTTGCTTATTCACGAGTATCGCAAGGTTCAATTACGCGACCCCCTCCTGCCTGAAGAACTACTCCCCACGGCGTGGGAAGGCCGCTACGCCCATCAGCTCTGCCGCAACCTTTATCGTTTGCTCTACGAACGTGCAGAACGCTGGTTGGATCAACATCTGGAAAACGCCGAGGGCCCACTGCCCGCCCCCGGCCCCAGCTTCTACCAGCGCTTCGGCGGGCTGGATTGAACGCCTAACAAGACTGCTTAATCAGTCGCCACGTTGGGCATAACGCATCTTATGGCTGTGGCGACTGATCCAGCGTCTGCTGTTTAGGCTGCGTGTCACCGGCCAGCAAGGTTGGACGGTCAGCATCGAGTTCTGCCAGCGGTTCACAAAGTTCTAAGCTGTCACGGCAACGGCCCACTAAGCGCTGATACTCCTGGGTACCCTGCTGTTTCCAGGCGAACTCTTCATCACTCAGCGCGCGCTTAACCTTTGCGGGTGCCCCCATCACAAGCGACTGGGGCTCACACTCGAATCCCGCCTTGACGAACGCTGCCGCCGCAACGATAGAGCGTTCAGCAATGTTGGCGCCATCCATCACCACGGCGTTCATCCCCACCATGGCATCACGCCCAATCACGCAGCCATGCAGTACCGCGCCGTGGCCGATATGGCCATCCTTCTCAACCTTGGTGACGCAGCCCGGAAAGCCATGCATCACACAGGTATCCTGAAGGTTAGCCCCTCCTCCAGCACCAACCGTCCGAAATCACCACGCATCACCGCGCCGGGGCCTACATAACAGTTGGGGCCCACGATCACGTCGCCAATTAACACCGCTGTAGGATGGACATAGGCTGTTGGGTGAACCACCGGCGTCACCCCTTCAAGTCGATAGTAAGGCATCACACTCTCCGTTAGCTTGATTGGCCGTGTGGGGTGCTGCCCCCATCGCCCGCTCTTCGAACTGTTCGGCCCCTGTCCCGTCAGTTGTGTAGCCACCTAGGGATATCGCGCTTTTGCTGCGCTGATTGCGTCATGGGGCGCTCCTGCGCTCAATCTCTTTTGATACGCTATATCAGCGGAGGTTATATTTTACGTAACAAAACATCAAACACTTTACCTGTCTCCGTCTACTTCAGAACTGGCACACGGTTAGCTAAAAACTCGATTTAACCAGGCTATAAGTCAGACTTTTAGACGCCCTTCGCTTTTTATACCATCGTCTAACAATTACCTTATATTCGCAAAAAATCCCCACAAACCACTGTTAGCAAGGCATAAATTATCAAAAACAATAATAAGCGACACGCCATATCCATCAATATGATATTGATGTGTATCAAAATAAATCTATACTCGGCAGAGATTCATCCTGTACACCACAGGCCGAACGGTCACTGGCGGGCACCGCCGACCGCGAAAAGGGCATGCGCACCTCCCAATAAAAACGACCTGCCACTTTTCACGGGCACTGACACAAGGACATTACCCATGAGCCAAGCGCCCCTGCTTTACAGCGTGGAAGACGGCGTCGCCTGTATCACCCTGAACCGCCCCGAAAGCCTGAACAGCTTCAATACCGAAATGCATGCCGAGATGCGCAAGGTGCTAGAAGCCGTGCGCCAGGACTCAAGCGTTCGCGCTTTGTTGCTAACGGGTAACGGCCGAGGCTTCTGTGCCGGCCAGGATCTTTCCGACCGTAGCGTCGCGCCCGGCGAACAAGCCCCCGACCTCGGCGAGTCGCTTGAGAAACGTTACAACCCCATGCTGCGTGCCTTCAAAGACATGCCATTTCCCACCATTTGTGCGGTGAACGGCGTAGCAGCTGGCGCTGGGGCCAACATCGCCCTGGCCTGCGACATCGTGCTGGCTGCCCGCTCGGCAAGCTTTATTCAAGCCTTTTGTAAGATCGGCTTGATTCCGGACTCAGGCGGCACCTGGACACTGCCTAACTTAGTGGGCATGGCTCGCGCCAAGGGCCTGGCGATGCTGGGCGACAAGCTCCCCGCCGAGACCGCCGAACAGTGGGGCATGATCTGGCGCTGCGTCGACGATGAAGCACTTCAAGAAGAAGCCATGAGTATGGCTCGCCACCTGGCCACTCAACCCACCCGTGGCCTGGCGCTGATTAAACGCGCCCTGCATGCCAGCAGCGATAACAGCTTCAACGAACAGCTCGACCTGGAACGCGACCTGCAACGCCTTGCTGGGCGCAGCGAAGATACCGCGAAGGCGTCAGCGCTTTCATGGAAAAACGCCGTCCCACCTTCAAGGGAGAGTAATATGCCAGCCCTTCCACCGCGCCCCAATGCACCTGCAAAGAGCTACGGCGAAGAGTGCTATCGCAGCTCTTTTCTACTGCGTCGCAAAGCTCTGAGCGAGGAGAACGTTCATGAATGATACCCAACTGACGCCACAACAACTGGCAGAAGCTTGTGCCGATGCGATGTTTTCCCGCGACCATGCCAGCCAAGGGCTGGGGATGCGCATTACCCGCGTGGCGCCCGGCTTCGCCGAACTAACCATGACCGTGCGTCAGGACATGGTGCAGGGGCACGGCCACTGCCATGGTGGATTTCTATTTGCCCTGGCTGACTCAGCCTTCGCGTTTGCCTGCAACAGCTACGACGAAGCCACCGTCGCCGCAGGCTGCAGTATCGACTATCTCGGCCCCGGCCAGCTGGGCGACGAGATCACCGCCACCGCCGAAGAGCGCAGCCGCCGTGGTCGCACTGGCATTTATGACATTACATTGCGCAATCAGCACGGCGACACCATCGCCTTGTTCCGCGGGCGCTCTTACAGAATCCGCGGCAGCGTACGCCGCCTGGAAGAAACCGCTGCTGGAGATAACCAATGAAAGACGCGCTGATCATTGAGCGCTTATAAGCACTACTAAAACTAGCCCAATAACAACTAGCTTGATCGGAGCCCCTGATGAATCAGCCCGCAACGCGTATCGACACTGCAACTCTCGACCCTATGGAAACCGCCAGCGTCGACGAACTCCGCGCCACTCAACTCAAGCGCCTGCAGTGGAGCCTTAAGCACGCTTACGACAATGTGCCCTTCTACCGCCACTCCTTCGACAAGGCTGGAGTGCATCCCAACGATATCCAGACGCTGGCGGATCTCGCCAAACTGCCTTTTACCACCAAGGCTGATTTGCGCGACAACTACCCGTTCGGCATGCTGGCCACGCCGATGAGCGAGATCGTTCGCATCCATGCCTCCAGCGGCACCACCGGGCAGCCTACGGTGGTGGGCTACACCCAGAGCGATATTGATGTGTGGTCTGATGTGATGGCGCGCTCGATCCGTGCCGCTGGCGGCAGCCGTAACGACAAGGTGCATGTGGCCTACGGTTACGGCCTGTTCACCGGTGGGCTGGGTGCCCATTACGGTGCCGAGCGCCTGGGTTGCGCAGTAATCCCCATGTCGGGCGGCCAGACCGAGAAACAGGTACAGTTGATCCGTGATTTCGAGCCGGACATCATCATGGTCACTCCCTCCTATATGCTCAACATCGCGGACGAGATGGAGCGCCAGGGCATCGATCCCCACACTGCCGCTGCGTACCGGCATTTTTGGTGCCGAACCCTGGACCGACAGCATGCGTACTGCTCTTGAGAAGCGCCTGGGCATCGACGCATTGGATATCTATGGCCTATCGGAAGTGATGGGCCCCGGCGTTGGCATGGAGTGCCTGGAAACCAAGGATGGCCCGACCATCTGGGAAGATCATTTCTACCCCGAGATCATCGACCCGGTCAGCGGTGACGCCCTTCCAGACGGCGAATACGGTGAGCTGGTGTTCACCACCTTGACCAAAGAAGGCCTGCCGGTGATTCGCTACCGCACCCGCGACCTGACCCGCCTGCTGCCGGGCACCGCGCGCCCCATGCGGCGCATCGACAAGATCACTGGCCGCAGCGACGACATGCTGATCATTCGCGGGGTGAATGTGTTCCCCACCCAGATCGAAGAACAACTGCTCAAGATCGCGGCGCTTTCTCCCCACTACGAGATCGAAGTCAGCCGCCAAGGTAATATGGACATGGTGCTTGTTCGTGTCGAGGCGAATCATCATGACATCGCCCGCGACCCCGTAGCTTGTGAAGAAGCCGCCAAACAGCTCCAGCATGCCATTAAGACGCACATTGGCATCAGCACCCAGGTCGAGGTATGCCCGGTAGAAAGCGTTATGCGGTCGATGGGTAAGGCCAGACGCGTCAAGGATCTGCGCTAATTCAACCCCCTGACGCCTAGCCACCGTTTACCGTTACCCCTCCTGTCAGGCCAAGCCCTTTAAAGAGCTTCTTTAAGGGGGCTTTCTTGCACCCAAATAGTCATCTCTAGTTAGAAAACTCGACACATTAAGAATCACTTATACTGGGATAATTTTCCCTTATAAATCAATAATATTAGATTTATAGATTATCACAAAGTCTTAAAGTGACACATAAAAATACTTATTGATAAAATATTTTGTGTCACTATACTTTAGGCAAGATAAGCCACTCTCCCTGATATGCCGACGCCGCGGAGGTCTCTATGTACGCGCAGCTCGTTGAAACCGGTTCTAACAAGCTCAAAACGCTTGATGAGATGAGCCCTGAGGAACGCCAGTTCCAGGAGCGCATCAATGATGAAATTAAAATAGAACCCAAGAATTGGATGCCGGACGCCTACCGCAAGACCTTGATTCGCCAGATCTCGCAACACGCGCATTCCGAGATCGTCGGTATGCTGCCGGAAGGCAACTGGCTGACACGTGCGCCGACTCTCAAGCGCAAGCTGCAGCTAATGGCCAAAATTCAGGATGAGGCAGGTCACGGCCTGTACCTCTATAGCGCCATGGAAACCCTGGGTGCCGACCGCGACGAAGAGATCGACAAACTCCACGATGGCCGCGCCAAGTACTCCAGCATCTTCAATTACCCGACGCTCAACTGGGCGGATATGGGCACCATCGGTTGGCTGGTCGATGGCGCAGCCATCGTCAACCAGGTGCCGCTACAGCGCACCTCTTACGGCCCCTATGCCCGCGCCATGATTCGTGTGTGTAAGGAAGAGAGCTTCCACCAGCGCCAGGGGTATCAGATTCTGCTGACCATGATGCAAGAGGGCACCGACGACCAGAAAGCTATGGTGCAGGACTCCATTAACCGCTTTTGGTGGCCCTCGCTAATGATGTTCGGGCCATCCGACGAAAATTCTCCCAACAGCGCTCAGTCGATGGCCTGGAAGATCAAGCGCCACAGCAACGATGAGCTGCGCCAGCGCTTCCTCGACCAAACCGTACCGCAGCTAGAGCTGCTGGGCTGCACCGCCCCTGACCCGGATCTCAAATACAACCAAGAGACCGGCCACTATGAGTTCGGAGAAATCGATTGGCAGGAATTTTTCGACGTAGTGAAGGGCAACGGCCCCTGCAACCGCGAGCGTGTCGAAGCACGCCGCAACGCTATCGATAACGGCGCCTGGGTACGTGAAGCCGCCGTGGCCCACGCCGCCAAGCGCCAACACCGAGCAGCCTAAACTGGCTACACCTGATTTTTAAAACAATAGAGAGCCCCGCGGCACGGGGCTCCTTTGACCACTGAGGCTTTTCTCATGGCTGACTGGCCCCTATTCGAAGTTTTTATACGCAGCAAGCACGGCCTTAATCACAAGCACGTCGGCAGTGTGCATGCCGCCGACCGACGCATGGCAATCGAAAATGCCCGTGAGCTGTACACCCGCCGTAATGAAGGCGTGAGCATTTGGGTGGTTCCGGCCAGCGAAATCACCGCCTCGTCTCCTGATGAGAAAGAGCCGCTGTTCGACCCGTCTAACGATAAGGTCTATCGCCACGCATCCTTTTACAAACTGCCGAAAGAAGTCGGTCACATGTAGGGGAGGCAGTGATGCAAAACATGAACCAGAAAAACATAGCTCAAAAAACACAAACCCCGTTGATCGAATACCTGCTGCGCCTTGGCGACAACGCCTTGGTACTCGGCCAGCGCCATGCACAACTGTGCGGCAAGGCACCAGCATTGGAAGAGGAACTGGCCTTAATGAACGTGGGTCTCGACCTCTTTGGTCAGGCCCGCAACTGGCTGGGCTATGTTTCTGAACTGAAGGCTGCTGAACTGATGGCTTCTGAACTAGTGGCTGACAAGATCGATGCCGACCATCTGGCCTTTCGCCGCGACGTTCAGGACTTCCGTAATCTGTTGCTCGTCGAGCAGCCCAATGGCGACTTCGCTGACATCATGGGACGCCAGTTTCTGTTCGATGCATGGCACGTACACCTGCTTGACGGGCTGTCTTACTCCAGCGACCCGCGCATTGCTGAAGTGGCCGCCAAGTCGCTTAAGGAAGCAACGTACCACCTACGCCGCTCCTCTGAATGGGTGATTCGCCTGGGCGATGGCACCGCAGAGAGCCATACCCGCATGCAGCGCGCGCTCAACAACCTATGGCAGTTCACCGGCGAGCTATTGCAGATCGATGAGATTGATCAGGCCATGCTGGAAGCCGGTATTGCGCCAGACCCAGAGACGCTGGCCACCCGCTGGAAAGCAACCGTAGAAGAGGTGCTTGAGGAAGCCACGCTGGAACGCCCCTCCTATGACGCCTGGATGTATACCGGCGGTAAAGTCGGTCATCACACCGAGCACCTGGGCTTTCTATTAGCGGAAATGCAATACCTGCCAAGGGCATATCCCGATGCAACCGTCTGGTAACCATCCGTCTGCGCCTATCAATAACAGACCTAGCGATGACAGGCTTACCGATGACTGGCCTTCCAGCGACTTGATCGGCAGCGACCGCAGTGGGCTGCCGCCCGCCGGTGACGAAGGCGATGTCAACGCCGTGCTGGCGGTTTTACAGGAAGTGCCAGACCCGGAAGTGCCGGTGGTTAGCGTGGTGGAGCTGGGCATTGTGCGTGATATCGGCTGGCTGGATGGCAGGTTAGCGGTCAGCGTGACCCCAACCTACTCCGGCTGCCCGGCCACGGAAGTTATCGAACAGCATATCCATGAAGCGCTGGTGGCCGCTGGCTATTCAGACCCGCTGATTCAGCGCCGCCTATCACCCGCCTGGACTACCGATTGGCTTTCAGAGGCCGGGCGCGAAAAATTGCGCGCCTACGGCATCGCGCCACCGGTGGAAAGTGCTAGTAAGCGCAGCCTGACGGGCCAACCTGATCCGGTAGTGCCCTGCCCTTTATGTGGCAGCAACGCCACCGAACGCGTTAGCGAATTCGGCTCTACGGCTTGCAAAGCGCTCTACCGCTGCCGTGATTGTCTGGAGCCGTTCGATTATTTCAAGTGTCTGTAAAACGACGAGACCATTTCCCATGAGCCGATTTCACGCCTTGACCGTCAAGGATGTGCGCAAGGAAACCCATGATGCCGTTTCCATTGCCTTCGACGTTCCCGATGACCTGCTGGACGCCTTTCGCTTTACCCAAGGGCAGTACCTGACGCTACGCCGCGATATCGAAGGTGAAGATATTCGCCGCTCCTACTCGATTTGCACCGGTGTCCACGAACATGAGCTGAGAGTCGCCGTCAAGCTAGTGCCGGGCGGCAGCTTTTCGACTTTTGCCAATCAGCAATTGCAGCCCGGTGATTGCCTGGAAGTAATGCCGCCCCAGGGCAAGTTCTTCGTACCGCTCGACCCCAGCCGTGAAGGCCACTATTTGGCGGTGACCGCTGGCAGTGGCGTCACCCCCATTATGTCGATTGTTTCCACCACCCTGGAAAGCGAGCCAAAGAGCCGCTTTACCGTCATCTATGGCAATCGTTCCACCACGGGTACGCTGTTTCGCGAACGCCTTCAGGATCTTAAGGATCGCTACCTGGAACGCCTCAACATCATTTATGTGTTCAGCCGCGAACAGCAGGAAATCGATCTTTACAACGGCCGGATCGACGCCGATAAATGCAACGCCCTGTTTGACCGCTGGGTAGACGTACCCAAGCTCGACGCCGCGTTTGTCTGTGGCCTGCACGAAATGACCGAGATCGTGCGCGATGTGCTAACCCAACATGGAATGCCGAAAGAAAAAGTGCACTTCGAGCTGTTCACTACTGGACTATCGACGTCAGGCGCCAAGCGCCGCCAGGCGACGAAAGCGGCTCAGGTGAAAGCAGAAACCTCGCACATCAAAGTGATCATCGACGGCCGCACCATTGAGTACGAGCTGCCCCGTAATACCCAGAGCATTCTGGATGCAGGTAACGAGCACGGCGCGGATATCCCTTTCTCATGCAAGGCTGGGGTGTGCTCCACCTGCAAATCAAAGGTCATCGAAGGCGAGGTGGAAATGGACGCCAATTACGCCCTGGAAGATTACGAAATAGATGCCGGTTACGTGCTGTCCTGTCAGTGCTATCCGCTCAGCGACAGGGTGGTGCTTGACTATGACGAGGTATAACCGGCAGCAGCGCCGACTTTATTTACCCTGATACCAACAACTGATACCAAAAAGAGGGGCGGGAGAACACACAATGCCAGTTTTACAGAGTTACATCGCAGGCCAGTGGTTCGGAAAGACCGAGTCCAAAGCACTGATTAGCGCCATTAACGGCACAACCGTTGCGCATACCCACCAAGAAGAGATCAACTTTCGTGAAGCGGTGGCGTATGCCCGCAACACCGGTGAGAAATATGCTGGCACTGGATTTCCAGCAGCGGGCCGCCACTCTTAAAGCGCTAGCCGCCTATATCCAAGAGCGTAAGCGTGAGCTGTATGCCATCTCTCACCACACTGGCTGCACCAAGGCCGACTCCTGGATCGACATCGACGGCGGTTTTGGCACCCTGTTTACCTACGCCTCCACGGGCCGCAAGGAACTGCCCTCCGGTAATGTGGCCCATGAAGGCCCGGTGACCCAATTAGGTAAGGATAACCACTTCAACGGCACCCATATTCTGGTGCCCCGCCGCGGCGTCTCTGTGCATATCAATGCGTTTAACTTCCCCATCTGGGGCATGCTGGAGAAGTTCGCGCCGGCCTTCCTGGCAGGCATGCCGTGTATCTTCAAACCGGCAACCGCCACTAGCTACTTGACCGAAGCTGCCGTGCGTGTCATCAACGACTCTGGCCTGCTGCCGGAAGGGGCGCTGCAACTGATTATCGGCGGAACCGGTGATTTACTGGATCACCTGGAAGAGCAGGACTTTGTCACCTTTACCGGCTCGGCAAGCACCGCCCTGAAGCTGAAAAGCCACCCTAACATCATGGCCAAGAGCATCCCCTTCAACGCCGAGGCGGACTCGCTCAACAGCGCCATCATGGCCCCGGATATTAGCCCGGAAGACGAAGAGTTCGAGATCTTTGCCAAAGAAGTGGTCAAGGAGATGACCGCCAAGGCAGGTCAAAAATGTACCGCCATCCGCCGAATTTTAGTGCCCGCCGAGCATCTGGATGCATTGGCGGACATGATCAAAGAACGCCTTTCCGGCATTGTCGTCGGCGACCCTTATGAAGAAGGCGTGCGCATGGGCGCGCTCTCTTCCCGTGACCAATTGAGAGACGTTAATCATGCCATTGAACAACTGCTAGAAACCAGTGAGTGCGTCTTCGGCAGAGAGGGCAGCTTCAAGCCTGTCGGCCAGGGGAGTCGAACACGGTGCGTTTATCGCTCCCCACTTGCTGATCAACCGTAACCCGCTGAACGATGGCGGCGCTCACGACATTGAAGCCTTCGGCCCCGTCGCCACCCTAATGCCCTACCGCGGCATCGACGAAGCCCTGGCTATCGCCGCCAAAGGCAAGGGTAGCCTGGTCACCACACTGACCACCAAAGACCCGGCCATTGCGGCTGAAATGATCCCCGTCCTGGCCGCCCAGCACGGCCGCCTGCAGATCCTGGATGCTCAGGCAGCAAAGGAATCCACTGGCCACGGCTCGCCGCTACCGATGCTCAAGCATGGCGGGCCCGGCCGCGCAGGCGGTGGCGAGGAACTCGGCGGCATTCGTGCGGTTCACCACTATCTACAGCGCACCGCCATCCAGGGCTCTCCGAGCATGCTCGCGGCAGTCACAAAGGAGTATGTGCGTGGCGCCAAGGTGATCGAGACTGACGTCCACCCGTTCCGCCGCCATTTCGACGACCTGCAGGTCGGCGAGTCACTGTTAACCCACCGCCGCACCGTCACTGAAGCCGACATCGTCAACTTCGGCTGCCTCTCCGGCGACCACTTCTATATGCACTTCGACGACATTGCCGCCAAAAGACCCAGTTCGGCCAGCGCATTGCCCACGGCTACTTTGTGCTGTCTGCCGCTGCGGGTCTCTTCGTTTACCCAGGCGAAGGCCCCGTACTGGCTAACTACGGCCTGGATACCCTGCGCTTTATTACACCGGTATTGGTCGGCGACACTATCCGCGCCCGCCTAACCTGCAAGCGCAAGATTGATCAGGGCCGAACTTCTCCCGATGGGCACCCACAAGGGGTGGTGATGTGGGACGTAGCGGTGACCAATCAAAACGATGAACTGGTCGCCAGCTACGACATTCTAACGCTGGTGGCCAAGCGGCAGTAACGCCCCAGCCAACACATGTAGTGCGTGGTAAGCGAAGCGCACCCGCAGCGGCGGCCCGGCGCAAAAGCAGCGCGCAGCGGTGCCAGGGTGGCTGCGAAACTACTTAGCCTTCGCGCTGGGCCGCTGTTGTGGGTGCCTCAAGGCGACAAAACAACAGGTGACAGGGTGCTTACCCTGTCACCCGCTTGCTTAGCAAGCACGTTACTTAATAGAACCTTACTAATAGCGCCTTTTTAATACAGCAACTGCGGCAGGAAAAGCACGATTGCTGGGAATATAAGCACGAGCAGTGCGCGTAGGGTACCGGCGACCCAGAAAGGCGTAACGCCGCGGAAGATAGTGCCGGTTGATACGTCCGGTAATACAGCCCGCAATACGAACACATTCATCCCGACAGGTGGCGTTATCAAACTGATCTCGATGACGATAACCACCAGTATGCCGAACCACACCAAATCATAGCCAAGCCCCGCCACAACTGGGAAGAAGACCGGCACGGTCAGCAGCATCATCGACATGCTTTCGAATACACAGCCCAATAGTACGTAAATGGCCAAGATAACAAGAATAACCACGAAGGGGGCCACGTTCAGCCCGGTGACCAACGCCAGTAGGTCATTGGGAAGTCCCGCGCGGTTAATGAAATTAGCAAAGATTAGCGCCGTCAACACCACTGCAAACAGCATCGCTGTTGTACGCACAGTGTCCATAAGGACATTCATGAGTATCGTCGGCGTCAAAGCACGCTTGAGCAGCGCAATCACAAAGGCGCCCATTGCGCCAATACCCGCCGCTTCCGTTGGGGTGAATATACCCAAATAGATGCCGCCGATAACCAATACGAACAGCGCCAGGGTACTCCCCACATTTTTTAGCGCCGCAAGGCGCTCGTTCCAGGGTACTTTTTCGGCCGCTGGCCCAGCGCTGGGATCACGCCACAGAACCCACTTGACCGCGCCGAGATACATCACAATGCCCAATATGCCGGGAATAAAGCCCGCTGCAAACAGTTCACGGATACTGGTCTCGGTAATGATGCCGTAGATCACCAGCATCACGCTGGGAGGAATCAGTATTCCAGGGTGCCGCCCGCGGCAATGGAGGCTGCCGCCAGGGAATCCTTGTAGCCATACTTACGCATCTGGGGCATGGCAACACGCCCCATAGTGGCGCAGGTCGCAAGGCTCGACCCACAAATAGCACTAAACCCACCACAAGCCACAATGGTGGCCATCGCCTGACCGCCCTTACGGTGACCAAGAAAACCGTTAGAGGCACGGAATAGCGCATCTGACAGACCTGCATGGGAAACCAAATTGCCCATCAAGATAAACAGAGGTATCACCGATAGACCGTAGTCTCTAGCGGTGTCGACCACCCGCCGCGACGCCATGGCTTCAGCCGCGTTCCAGTTACCGGTCAGGTAGTAGAAGCCCAAAAGCCCACGATTCCCATGGCAAACGCCAGAGGCATGCGCAGGAATACCAATAACAACAGCGCTGCAAACCCATAAAGTGCTTCAGTCATGCTTATCTCCCTGGCTGACTGGGCCACCACATTTAATCACGCCCACGCCTTCTAGCAGGTAACTCACCGCTCGACCGAGGGTGAGTAGAGCAGAAAGAAACAGCATGATGGCAATCAGGTAGATAAGGTAACCATCGGGAATACGTAGAAACTCAGTGACATCGCCCCATTCGAAAGCACGCACGCCCAGCGCCCAAACCCTTGTCGCGATCACCCATAAAGCCACTGCGATAACCAGATTGACGATCATCTGGCGCAGCCATATCCAGCGCGCAGGAAATATGGCATCCAAAAGATCCACGCTAACGTGCTCTTCACGCCAGCAGGCTACTGGCAGTGACAGGAACACTACAGCGGCCAGCATCTGCTGGGTCAACTCGACGGTTCCAAGGATAGGTAGATTAAAGAAATAACGGCCTACTACGTCAGCAGTCGTCAGCAGCATCAAGGCAAAGAGGGTGGCACCCGCCACCCCCTCCAGCGCCAGCTGCATGACCCTACCGACATTTGACCAGCGAGTCGTCAGGATCTGCATAGTCGCCCTCCACTTGGCGAAGGGTAATTATGATTGTGGCACTAAGGATGCCACGCTCTCTTGTAGCAGCTTCTTCAAGCTGTTGGTGGAAGTACTCGAGCGCCGCTTGCGCATCGACCCCACGCTCACTCACGTTCTCAGACCAGTTGTCAACGAGGTCACTACTGATACCACGCAGCGTCTCAAGGTCTTCGTCGCCAAGCGCTGTAAAGGTATGGCCCTGCTCTTTGGCGAACTCGACACCCCGCTCATCGGATACATCCATCATGTAGCCAAACAGTCGCGACAGGCGCTCACCCGAGACGTCTTCCACAGCGGCACGATCCTCTGCTGACATCTCATCCCAGATACTCGGATTAACCACGATGGTGAAGCTGCCTCGATAGAAGCCCCATCCACCGTCAACGTATAGGGAAATACCTCGGCTACCCGAAAGCTTCTAAGGCCTTCCGGCACCAGCATAGCGCCATCAATAACGCCCTGAGAGCCAGCTTCATAGACCCCGGTTGGCGGCAAAGCCACGCCGGTCAGATTAAGGGCATTAGAGAGATCTCCCATCACCCCGCCGCCGACGCGAATGCGCTCGCTTTCTAGATCTGCAAGGGACTGATACTGCTCACGGCTAAAAATCCATCCAGGATATGCACCCCCGCAGCCACCACATCAACGCCGCGGTGCTCATCAGCTTGGGCTAAGTGCTCCTGGTGAGTATGCCAATAAGCCGCAGAGGCGTTCTCCGAGGAGAAGTCTTCGAAGGTAGGGAACTCAGGTAACTGAGTGGCCAGAAAGCGCCCAGCGTTATAGCCATGAAACACCCAGGTAGCGTCTGCGATACCATCGGCGACCATCTCCATCTGGGAGGCGGGAGGCCCGAGGTCATGCACAACGTCAACGGTCACGCGGCCATCAGTGGCCTCTTCAATCCACGCTTTCCACGTTGGCCATACCATGGTGTTGATGCCGTGATTAGGGCCAGCCCAGGTACTCACGGTGATTGTCGTTTGTGCCAAGGTGGAAGTACTGAGCGTTGCAGCGGCAATAGCGCCGATCATCAGGTTTGTTGTTTTATTCACTTTTCTTTCCTCTGGTCGTCACGAACTGAGAGCACAAAACGTGACACTCTATTATTATAATAAAAAAATATTCGAATCACGTTCATGATCACAATGCCTCCAGATACGTGAATCATGCAACGATCGATCGACCAATAAACACTAATACTTAAGTAGCATAATAAGAAATATGCAACCATTACAGATAGTTAATAAAAACAAAATCTCCACTGAAGAATTAATAATGACGAAAGAGGATAATTTACAGACCGAAATTACGTTACATAAATCTTATCATTACCGACACCGCTGACACGTTATTGACATAATGTGGCCTATCTTCGGTCAGCTTGGCTCAACTTTCCTGCGTCAAACCGCTAGCCAATTCTCTCCAGTTGCCGTTCAAGCTTGCGCATGGTATTGAGCAAATCACGATATTCACTAACGCTCAGGGTCGACACCAGGCCGGCTTCCCACGCCTGAGCTTCGGGCACTAGCTTATTGAGTAGCGTTTGCCCGGCGTCTGTCAGCTGTAAGTCATGCTGCCGCTGATCCTGCTGTGAGGGCGTGCGGCTTATCAGTCCACGCTCTTCCAGCGACTGAATAGCGCGAGACACGCGAGCCTTATCCATATTGGTGTAGGCACACACCTTCTTAGCGGTTAAATCATCACAGTGGCTGAGCCAGGCAAGCACGCGCCACTGAGCAATATTGAGTTCATAAGACTCGGCATAAAGCTTCTCTAACGCCTGGCTGATGCGGTCAGCCAAACGGTTAAGCTGATAGGGTAAAAATTGGTTGAGATCCAGCTCCGCCCTGGCTGAAGACTCCAGAGATGTATCGCCGCCGACTTTATCCATCGTCATTCTGTTTCTCCTAGAGCCGCCATTTATCTGGGGTGGTAATGAAAAATCAGCACGATAGCTGGGAATGTGGGCACCAGCAACGCGCCTATCGTACTGACCACATCATACTGACCACCTAGCGCAAGAGAGGCACCCTCGCGCCATCCAATAACGCTCTTAGCTTCCCCAATAACACCTCGCCACTTACTCCTACTCAACATATAAGGGCGCCATCAGGCGTAGTTTCATCCTATCAGAACAAGGTGAAACAGTGCCGACAGGTACTCTCCCTTGCAACCAATTTATCGATTTTGATTATTATACTTAAGTATATATTTGCAATAAAAATCTGATTTATTGGGAATTATTGCTAATACCGCGCAGGAATAAGACTGCCTTATTTGCAGATTACTGGACATTTAGTTTCACTAGAAACTATACTCCTGGCATACAACAATCCAATAACACCTGAACCACCTTGATAGCACCGGAGATATCATGAGCAAGAAATTCGCGTCCCATGCCGACACCCAAGAGAAGCAGATCAGCTTCACCAAGCTGGCAGAGGGGCTCTATGCTTACACGGCTGAAGGCGACCCCAATACGGGCATAGTGATTGGCGACGACAGCGTAATGGTCATCGATACCCAGGCAACGCCCGTCATGGCTCAGGATGTCATCCGCCGTATCCGCGAGGTAACCGATCTACCGATTAAGCATGTGGTATTGACCCACTACCATGCCGTGCGTGTTTTAGGGGCTTCCGCCTACGCTGCAGAGAATATCTACGCTAGCCAGAACACCTACGACTTGATTGTCGAGCGTGGCCAGCAAGACTATGAATCTGAAGTCGGCCGTTTCCCTCGCCTGTTCAAGGGAGTGGACTCTGTGCCAGGACTAACCTGGCCCAACATTGTCTTCCAGGAAAAGCTAACGGTTTACATGGGTGAGCGGGAAGTACAGATCATTCACCTGGGTCGCGGGCATACCAAGGGCGATACCATCGTCTGGTTGCCGAAGGAACAAGTCATGTTTTCCGGTGACCTCGTTGAGTATGGCGCCACCCCTTACACCGGTGACGCTTATCACGAGGACTGGCCTTCCACGCTGGATCGCCTGCAGTCCATGCAGCCCCAAAAGCTGGTGCCTGGCCGCGGTGATGCACTGCAAACTGTTGAGCAGTGCCAGGAAGCCATTCAGGGCACCCGCGACTTCCTAAATGATATGTATGGAAGCGTCAAAGCGGGCAAAGCGGCGGGCAAGTCTCTCTCTGAGTGTTACGCCGAGACCTACGCGGTACTAAAGCCAAAGTATGGTCACTGGGTCATCTTCGATCACTGTGTGCCTTTCGATATCACTCGCTGCTACGACGAAGCTGGCGGCGAATACCCGGATCCCCGCATCTGGACGGCAGAGCGCGATACCGCTATGTGGCACTCGCTACAGGACGCCGTCGAAAATCAGTAAGTGTCACCAGTGACAACCACTGATCATGCCCAGCAGTCGGGTGTAACGCACCCGACGCTGTAGGGGAGCTATAGATGCCAACAACCTATAAAAATCCTGTCTATCCTTACCGGCGCCCACCTGAGCTCGATGTTCAAGACGTTCGCCACTATCCGGTAGTGATTGTCGGCGCCGGACCCAGCGGCCTCGCTGCCGCCATCGATTTGGCTCAGCAAGGCGTTAATTCGCTTGTCCTGGACGATAACAACACCGTTAGCGTGGGGTCGCGGGCGCTGTGCTTTGCCAAGCGCTCGCTGGAAATTATCGATCGCCTGGGTTGCGTTGAGCCGATGCTTGAAAAAGGCGTCACCTGGCAGCGTGGTCGCGTTTTCTTCCAGGATCGTGAGGTCTACGGCTTCAATCTGCTGCCGGAAGATGGCCACCGCATTCCCGCCTTTATTAACTTACAGCAGTATTACTTTGAAGAGTTTCTGGTCAACCGCACCCACGACTTTCCAGAGCAAATTGACCTTCGTTGGCAACATAAGGTCACCGATGTCGATGCTCAGCCTGACAGCACCACCATCAAGGTCTCTACTCAAGACGGTGACTACCAACTGACCTGTGACTACCTCCTCGTTGCTGATGGCGCCAACAGCCAGATCCGCGACATGCTGGGCCTTGAGTGCAAAGGTCAGGTATTTCAGGACAGATTCCTGATTGCTGATGTGGTAATGAAGGCAGACTTCCCAACCGAGCGCTGGTTCTGGTTTGATCCCCCTTTCCACCCCAACCAGTCAGTGCTGCTGCACAAAGA
This sequence comes from Vreelandella olivaria, assembly GCA_004295565.1. Lineage (GTDB taxonomy): Bacteria > Pseudomonadota > Gammaproteobacteria > Pseudomonadales > Halomonadaceae > Vreelandella > Vreelandella olivaria. The sequence goes on from AP019416.1 coordinate 4,527,222, forward strand.
GCCGGACAATGTGTGGCGTATCGACTTTCAATTAGGCTGTGATGCCGACCCGGAAGAAGAGAAGAAAGAAGAGAACATTCGGCCACGCGTGCAGGCAATGCTGGGCAAAGACGTGGAGTTTGAGCTTGAATGGGCCAGTGTCTACACTTTCCGCTGCCGCAAGATGGATAATTTCATTCATAACAGCGTGATATTTATGGGCGACGCGGCGCATCAGGTATCGCCCTTTGGTGCCAGAGGGCCAACGGAGCCCTACAGGGTGTGGATAACTTAGTGTGGAAACTGGCTCGGGTTCTCAAACAGCAGGCACCCAAAGCGCTTTTATCCACCTATAACACTGAGCGCCAATGTGGCGCGGCAGAAAACATTCTTAACTCGACCCGCGCCACTGATTTTATTACCCCGAAGAGCCATATCAGCCAGGTGTTCCGCGATGTGACGCTGGAGCTGGCTGAGCAATATGCCTTTGCGCGCAGTTTGGTCAACAGTGGTCGCCTCTCCATGCCGTGCCGCTATGACACCTCACCGCTCAATACGCCCGATGTTAATGGTGGCCCGAGCGAACTGCGCCCCGGCAGCCCGGCCAAGGACGCTCCCATTCGATTGAGAGAAGAGAACGCCTGGCTACTCAATCAATTTGGCGATGGCTTTGTACTGTTACTGGAAGGCCGTATGGGTGGTGTGCACGCCGACACGCTTGCCGCGCCGTTTAAAGCGCTATTAGGCCGTTGCACTGATTTAAGCATGGTGGTCGTAGGCCCTGCGCCGGATGTGCTTAGCGCTTTACCGCGCACAACCATCGTGGACGATTCCGAAGGGCTAGTGGCGCAACGATATGGCCTGAAAGCAGGTGGCGGGTACCTTATTCGCCCTGACCAACACGTTGCTGCCCGCTGGCACGCCATCACTGCCCGTAGGGTTGAAGATGCATTAGACCGCGCGCTGGGCGTTTATCTTGTGGGTGCCACTGACACTATCTTCCAGGAAAGTTGCCATGCCAGGGCTTGAGCTAAATCCGAACTTCACTGATCCGGACGCCTTTTACGCCGCGCTAACGGCGCTGCATCGTGACCGCAGCGAAGCCGAGAGCGAGCGTATCAATGCACGCCTAATCCTGTTGCTTGCTAACCACATTGGCGATCAACGGGTGCTTGAAGAAGCAATTTCCCATGCTGGGTTAGCGGGCGATAAGTAGCCGCCATACATTGTCCACTATAACGTTCAAATAACGCAGGGCTTAACAATGACTGAACAGTTGCAATATCAGAGCGGTTTTCATAATCACTTTTCAACCGAAGCGCTGCCGGGTGCACTGCCGATTGGACAAAACTCCCCTCAGAAGTGCGCTTATGGGTTATATGCAGAGCAACTAACCGGCTCTGCGTTTACAGCGCCACGTCATCAAAATTTCCGTAGCTGGCTTTACCGCATTCGCCCTTCTGTCGTTCAGAGCGCGTATCAGCCACTAGAAAATAACAGCGTACACACGGCCCCGTTAGACAAGCCAGCGGCGGATCCTAACCAAATGCGCTGGGATCCCGTTTCTCTACCGAGCGAGCCGACTGATTTTATCGACGGCTTATTTACCATTGCCGTCAACGGGGATGCGGCTACCCAAGCGGGTGTGGGCGTGCATGTCTACACCTTTAATCAGGACATGGCCGAGCGGTTTTTCTACAACGCTGATGGGGAACTGCTGTTTGTTCCGCAACTGGGGGCCATTCGTCTACGTACCGAATTTGGTGACATTGAGATCGATAACGGTGAGATTGCCGTTATTCCACGCGGTGTGAAATTCCAAGTGCGCAGAGCTCAGGGGGTTGATGCTGCGCGGGGATATATATGCGAGAACTACGGTAGTCCTTTAGAGCTTCCAGGCCTCGGCCCCATCGGGTCTAACGGTTTAGCTAACCCGCGTGACTTCCAAAGCCCCGTGGCGGCCTATGAAGACCTAGAAGGCGACTACCGCTTAGTGGCTAAGTTCTCTGGTCGTTTCTGGGAGACAAAACTCAACCACTCGCCGTTAGATGTGGTGGCGTGGCACGGCAACTGCGCGCCTTATAAATATAATCTCGCCAACTTTAACACCATCAATACGGTGAGCTTCGATCATCCGGATCCGTCAATCTTCACCGTATTGTCGTCCCCCTCCGATACGCCGGGAATGGCGAATCTTGATTTTGTCATTTTCCCACCGCGCTGGATGGTTGCCGAGAATACCTTCAGGCCCCCCTGGTTCCATCGCAACCTAATGAGCGAGTTTATGGGGCTGATACACGGCGAGTACGATGCCAAAGCGGAAGGCTTCACCCCTGGTGGCGCCAGTCTACATAACTCAATGTCGCCCCACGGCCCCGATGCTGAGACATTTGAGAAAGCCTCCAACGCTGAGCTTAAGCCCCACTTCATAGGCGACACACTGGCCTTCATGTTTGAGAGTCGTTACTTCTTTCACCCCACCCTGCGGCGCTGAATGCTGACTTCCGTCAACGTGACTATGTGGATGTTTGGTCGACGCTGCGCTCCCACTTCAACCCAAGCCAGCCCTGAACCCTATACCACCCTGACGACAAGGATTGAATCACTATGAAACTGGCAACACTTAAGCAGGGCCGCGACGGAGAACTTATCATCGTCTCCCGCGACCTCTCCCGGGCGGTGAGCGCTGTGGATATTGCGCCCACCCTTCAGGCTGCCCTTGAGAGCTGGGATGCGGTTAACCCTCGGCTTGAAGAGCGCTATGCACAACTTAACAGTGGCAGTGCTGAAGGTGCTTTTAAGCTTGATCAGCGTGCGCTGCACTCCCCTTTACCGCGCGCCTATCAGTGGGCTGACGGCTCAGCCTATCTGAACCATGTCCAGCTGGTACGCCAGGCGCGTAACGCCGAGATGCCTGAAACCTTCTGGACAGACCCGCTCATGTATCAGGGCGGTAGCGACTGCTTCCTGGCACCCACCGACGATATCGAGGCGGTGAGCGAAGCGCATGGCATCGACTTTGAAGGTGAGATTGCCGTTATCACCGACGACGTGCCAATGGCAGTAACGCCCGAGCAAGCCGCCAAGCACATTAAGCTCGTGATGCTGGTCAACGATGTGAGCCTGCGTGGCCTGATTCCCGGCGAGCTCGCAAAGGGCTTCGGCTTTTCCAAGCAAAGCCCGCCTCTTCGTTCTCGCCCATTGCGGTGACACCGGATGAACTGGGCGATGCCTGGCAGGATGGCAAGGTGCACCTGCCGCTGACCGTGCACCTCAATGGCGAGAAGTTTGGCGAGCCAGAAGCCGGGCCCGATATGATTTTCAACTTCCCACAGCTGGTGGCCCACGCGGCTAAGACCCGTTATCTCGGCGCGGGCACCGTTATTGGCTCAGGCACTGTTTCCAATCCCGAACCCGATGGGGGCCCTGGAAAGCCGGTGGCTGACGGCGGTGTGGGCTATAGCTGTCTAGCCGAAGTACGTATGGTGGAGCAGATACTGTACGGCCAGGTAAAAACGCCCTTTATGCGCTTTGGTGACCGGGTTCGTATCGAGATGTTTGACCGCGATGGCAATAACATCTTTGGTACGATCGAGCAGCAAGTAGTGCAGTACCGGCCTAAATAAAGGAAAGCAACATGACGACGCTTTACGGCTATTTTCGCTCGTCGGCTGCTTACCGGGTGCGTATTGCCTTAAACCTTAAGGGACTGGATCACGACCAGATCCCGGTCAATCTGGTAAAAGGTGAGCAACGTGGTGACGACCACCTGATGCGCAACCCTCAGGGGTTGGTACCTAGTCTGGTGTTAGACGATAGCGCGGTGGTTAACCAGTCACTGGCAATCTGCGAGTATCTCGATGAAGTGCACCCAGAGCCCGCCCTGCTGCCGGTGAACGCGTTAGAGCGGGCTCGGGTTCGTGCGCTCGCTCAGTCGGTGGCCTGCGAGATTCACCCACTCAACAACCTGAGGGTACTCAAGTATCTAGTGAGAGAAATGGGAGCGGATGAAGCGGCTAAGCTAGCCTGGTACCACCACTGGATTGCCGAGGGTTTCACCGCCCTGGAAGCAATGCTCTCCAATGACCCCAGTAGCGGCGATTTATGCCATGGTGACACCCCAACACTTGCGGATATCTGCCTAGTTCCCCAGGTGTATAACGCCGAACGCTTCGAGTGCGATTTGTCAGCGTACCCAACGATCCAGCGCATCGCTGCCAACTGTCGAACCCTGCCAGCCTTCCAAAAGGCAGCACCCCAGGCGCAGGCTGACGCCAGCTAAACCCTCTTGGACAGGCCACGCATTGCGCGGCCTGCATTTAGCTTGGCGGGCAGCCTCAGGCAGCTTCGACAGCGATGGTTTTCGAATGACCTTGGCGTAATTCGGTCAGCAGCTTCTCGCGGCGCGCATTCGCTTTCTCGGCGGCCGCTTCGCGAACAGGCCCGAAGCCACGAATCTCTTCCGGCAGCTTAGCCAGCGCCAAGGCAGTCCCATGATTAGTGCCATCAAGACGCGCCACTAACTCATCGATCAGCTGCTCGTAGTCTGCCAGTAAGGCACGGTCGAGTTTCCGATCAGCGCTGAAGCGGAAAGGATCGAGGGCCGTGTTACGCAAACCGCGCATCTTGGCCAACGCGCCCATTGCCTTCAGCATCCAAGGGCCGAAGCGGCGCTTCACTGGACGCCCCTGAGCATCTTTACGACCGCCTATAAGCGGCGGCGCCAAGTGGAAGGTTAACTGGTAATCACCGGAAAACGTTGCTTTGATCTCCTCCAGAAAATCGCTCTGGGTGTAAAGGCGCGCCACTTCGTACTCATCTTTATACGCCATCAAACGATAGAGCTGATGGGCGACGGCTTCACTCAATGATTGGCCATCGCTTAGCGCTGCTTCTGCGTCACGCATTTTAGTCACCTGGTCAACATAACGCTCAGCCCAGGCACGGTTCTGATAGCGCTCCAGGTGGCGACGATTACGCGCAACCACGTCGTCCAGTGTGGCATTCGCGGACAGTGGCATCGTGTCCAGATGCTGCTGAAGGTAGTCGGGTTCTACCGATGCCAAGCGCCCCCAGGCAAATGCCTGGCGGTTCTTTCCACTGCGACGCCATTTAGTTCTAGAGCACGCTGCAGCGCAGGCTCAGAAAGCGGCACCAAACCTTGCTGCCAGGCAAACCCGAGCATCATCATATTGGAAAATACCGTATCGCCTAGCAGCTGTTCAGCCAGGCGATTGGCGTCCAGAGAGGCAAATCGCTCATCCCCTACCGCCTCGCGCAACATGTTAAGGCGTTTGCTGGGCTGCATATCCGCATCGCGATAAAGGACATAATCCGCGGTGGCGAGCTCCGCCAGATTGGCGACAATACGGGTGGTTGGCTGGAGTACATTCAGCGCTTTCTGGGAGCTGGCCACGACCATGTCACAGGCAATGACAGCATCGGCCTGCCCCGCTTCGATACGTACTTGATTCAGCTCGTTGGGCTGTGATGCCAAGCGTACATAGCTCAGTACCGCGCCACCTTTTGCGCAAACCCCATAAAGTCGAGCACGCTGCTGCCCTTGCCTTCCAGGTGTGCCGCCATGGTGATCAGTTGCCCGACCGTCACTACGCCCGTGCCACCAACGCCCCCTACCAGTAGGTCATAAGGAGCAGTCAAAGGGGCGATAGCAGGGCTAGGCAAATGCGCTATACGCTGCCAAAAGGCGTTATCCGCCACAACGCCCTGGCCTTTACGCAGCTGGCCACCTTCTACAGTGACAAAGCTGGGGCAAAAACCACTAACGCAGGACATATCCTTGTTACAGGAGGACTGATCGATTTTGCGCTTGCGGCCTAGTTCGGTCTCCCGAGGCACCACCGATAAACAGTTGGACTGTACGGAACAATCACCACAGCCTTCGCAAACATGGTGGTTGATAAACACCCGGCGGGCGGGATCTTCCATCAAGCCACGCTTGCGACGGCGACGTTTCTCCGCCGCGCATGCCTGGTCATAAATCAACACGGTGCAGCCGGGAATCTCGCGCAGTTCACGTTGCAGCGTATCCATCTCTTCGCGGCCGTGGAAGGAGACCTCTTTAGGAAACTCCTTTTATGCCCTCGATATTTTTCGGGTTCATCGCTGACCACCATGACCCTGCGCACACCTTCATCTAGCGATTGCCTAGCAATCATCGGCACGCTGATTTGCCCGTCCACCGGCTGACCACCCGTCATGGCGACCGCATCGTTAAACAGAATTTTGTAGGTAATATTGACGTTTGCCGCCACGGCCTGGCGCACCGCCATGGAGCCCGAGTGAAACCAGGTGCCTTCGCCTAAGTTTTGGAAAATATGGCCATTGCCGGTAAAACGGCTCTTGCCCACCCAGTTAACCCCTTCGCCCCCATCTGAATTAACGATTCGGTGCTGCGATCCATCCACGAGGCCATAAAGTGGCAACCAATACCCGCCAGGGCTTTGCTGCCCTCAGGCACCTTGGTGGAGCTGTTGTGCGGACAGCCGGAGCAGAAATAGGGCATGCGGCGTACACCGCCGAGCTCCTTAACGCCCGCCTGGCAAGCATCAATGGTTGCCAGTTTGTCGCTAAAATCAATCTCAAAAAGCGCGCTAGCCGCTCTGCCACGAAGCCTGCCAAGAGACGCGGGCTCAGCTCGCCAACATAAGGGATCAGCGGTTTGCCGGTTTCATCCTGCTTGCCGGTAACGATGACCTCGCCGGGATGGTCGGGTTCCGACATGTACTCCTTCAGCTGGCTTTCGATAATGCCGCGCTTCTCTTCAATGACCAGCACCTCACGCTTGCCATGAATAAACTCAAGGATGCCGGGGCGATGGAGCGGCCACACCATCCCCACCTTGTATATTTCTACCCCGAGATCACGCAGCTTCGTTTCATCCAGTCCCAGTAAACGCAGCGCCTCAAGTAAATCCAGATGGCCCTTGCCGGTGGTGACCAGCCCAAAGGTCGTCTGTTCCTGGCGGAATAGGTACTGATCAATCGGGTTGGCCGTGGCAAACGCCTGCACCGCGGCCAGCTTGTGCTCGATGCGGGTCTCGAGTTGTGGCCCCGGCAAATCGGGCCAGCGGTAGTGCAGCCCGCCCTCCGGCATCTCGAAGTCGGGCGTTACATAATCTGGCAAGGGAGGCACGTCCACCGAAGCGCCACTCTCTACGGTTTCAGACACGGCTTTAAAACCCACCCAGCAACCAGAAAAGCGTGAAAGTGCATAGCCCCATAGCCCAAAGCGTTCATACTCCGCCAATGACGCCGGGCTTATCACCGGCATAAACCACGCCATAAAGGCGACATCAGACTGGTGCGGCATAGAGGACGACACACAGCCATGGTCATCACCCGCGACCACCAGCACACCGCCGGTGGGAGAGCTGCCATAGGCATTACCGTGTTTTAACGCATCGCCTGCGCGGTCAACGCCCGGCCCTTTGCCGTACCACATGCCAAACACGCCCTCTACTTGCTTATCGGGGTCTGTCTCCACTTGCTGGCAACCCAGCATCATGGTGGCGGCCAGGTCTTCGTTGATGGCAGGGACAAAATCGATGTGATGCTCTTCCATAGCGGCTTTCGCCCGCCAAATCTCTTGGTCTACACCGCCCAAGGGCGAGCCACGATAGCCGCTGATGAGCCCTGCCGTGTGACGGCCATCACGGCGATCAAGCTCGGCCTGGCGCAAGGCGATGCGTACCAATGCCTGAGTGCCGGTGAGAAAGATACGTCCTTCTCCGCGGCTATAGCGATCAGCAAGCTGATAGTCATCGAGGGCAATATCGAGAGGCTGGGTAGTAGAACCCGCCTGTTCAGTGATCGAGGGGTGGTCATGAGCGTTCACCAGTACGGTCGAAGAGTTATGGTTGTAATACGCTTGAGTCTAGCCAACAGCGCACTAAAGGTGCTTGCTAATTAACTCTTCAAACGTCTGGTTATTGATCATTACTTTCATTTTTTTTACTTTTGACGCAATGATATTCAACAAATCACAAATAAAAGAAATGGCACCATGAAAGAAACGACCAAAGAAATCACCTTAGACAGGCATGACCAGCGCATTCTTACCCTGCTTCAGCAACAGGGGCGCATTACCAACAATGAGCTCGCCGAACAGATCGGGCTATCCCCTGCCGCCTGCTGGCGACGCGTCAAGGCATTGGAAGAGTGGCGTGATCCGCCGCTTTGCGGCGTTGGTGGAACCCAGCCTGGTGGGCCAGCCACTATCGGCATTGGTCATGGTGACGCTGGTTCGCCACCACATCGACAACACCGTCGAATTCGAAAACCGGATCCTGCAATACCCCGAAGTGCTGCAGTGCTATGCCACCACCGGCAACGCCGATTTCATACTGCGAGTGGTGATTGAAGACATGGCCGCTTATGACCGCTTTCTGAATGAGAAACTCTTCACCCTGGATGGCATTTCCCAGGTCAACTCCAATTTCGTGCTACGTAATATCAAAGAAGAGACCGCTATCCCGATTCGCTAACAAAACGCTGTTACTTAGCCACCTTTCACTGGCAGCCCCGGCTCCTCTTTCATACTACGCAGTATTATTTCAGAGCGAACCTGGGTGACATTAGGATGAGGTAATAAATGATGGTGAATAAAGTCCGAAAACTCAGTTAGGTCTTTGGCGATAACGTGTAATACATAGTCTGCATCTCCCGACACAGAATAGGCCTCACGAACCATGGCGTGCTTCGTCAGTAATGACACAAAATCACCATCCATGCTTTCACCATGAGCTTTGAGATTAACCCTTGTGATAGCGCGCAGCCCAAACCCGAGGCTAGTGGCATCAAGCCTAGCCGAGTACCCCTTATCACACCCTCGGCTTCTAACCGTGCTTTGCGCCGGGAGCACTGCGAAGGAGACAGGCTGACACGCTCTCCCAATTCTGAATTGGTGAGAGCCGAGTTCTTTGCAATACTGACAAAATTGCAAGATCATAACGATCTAAAGAAATTCCGTGCATAAAACACCCCTATTGCGCACAAATCATGCACTATTTGGCTGCATCGTAGGTTAGTTTGCAACCTAATTGTACTGACTCTTCCCTATACTGAATTTGTCACCCAACAAGACAATAAAGGAGAGACAGCAATGGGCCCCTTCCCTCATGACGCACACAAAGCAACCATAAATGATGCAAACCCAGCGGGCACCGATGGCTTCGAGTTCGTTGAATTTGCGCACCCCGAGCCGGAAAAACTAGATGGCTTATTTCGGCAAATGGGGTTCGTTCCCGTTGCAAAACATCGTGACAAATCAATCACCCTTTATCGTCAGGGCGACATCAACTACCTCCTTAACAGTGAACCGAACTCGCATGCGTCAGCGTTCATTGATGCACATGGCCCCTGTGCACCGGCGATGGCGTGGCGCGTCGTCGATGCTCAGCATGCGCTAAAACGCGCCGTCGACTTGGGTGCTGAAGAGTACACCGGCAACAAGTCCATCGATGCGCCTGCGGTTGTTGGCATTGGCGGCTCGCTGCTTTACTTTATCGACACTTACGGCGAAAAAGGCAGCTGTTACTCAAACGAGTTTGAATGGTTAGATAAGGAAGATCCAACTCCTAAAGGATTTGGTTTTTACTATCTGGATCACCTCACTCATAACGTTATTCGCGGCAATATGGATACCTGGTATAAGTTTTACCATGACACCTTTAACTTCCGTGAAATACGCTACTTTGACATTGCTGGCAAAGTAACAGGGCTTACCAGCCGCGCATTAACCTCCCCCGATGGTAAAATCCGTATTCCTATTAACGAAAGTGCCGATGATCACAGTCAGATTGAAGAGTACTTGCGTGAGTATAACGGCGAAGGTATTCAGCATATCGCTATTGCGACCGACGATATCTATACCGGTACTGACTTAATTGCTGATGCTGGGCTCAAATTTATGCCTGGCCCGCCGAGCATCTATTATGAAAAGTCAGTGGAGCGAGTAAAAGATCACCAGGAGCCTCTCGATAAACTTCAAAACCGTGGCATTTTGATTGATGGTGAAGGTGTCGTAGGCGGCGGAGAGACCAGAATTTTGCTACAGATTTTCTCCAAAACAGTCATTGGCCCCATCTTTTCGAGTTTATCCAGCGTAAAGGCGATGATGGTTTTGGAGAGGGCAATTTTAAAGCACTTTTCGAGTCCATCGAAGAGGATCAGATTAACCGCGGCGTGTTGCAAGGCACCACTGAAGAGTAAAAACATAGCCTAATAGCAGCATCAGAGAGGCAGAAAAAGGAACACCGTACACGACAATTGGCGTAACTATGCGAATGCCCCCAGGAGGGGGCTATTATTTGCCCTTCGAGCGACATAGAAGAAGACAATGCACGCTGCTTATCCATCACTAGCGGTAGCGAACCATTTTAAGCCTCTCCTCTCGCTCAAGCATGAAGCCCTAGCGGAGCTAGTAAAGGAGCTAAAAATGACTCTATTTATCAACAAAAACAAAAATTAATGTATCGCTAATGAAGCTAGGCACGCCATTAGCGCTACCAAAATGCTCTTGACACCCATCGGCAAGCTAGCTAATTATCGCTGATCAGCTATCCTGAAAGACACCGTTCAAATAGGCCAGCTATGCATATAAAAACTCGCTCATCGGGTATATTTGACCGCTGGATCAGTGATGTTAACCAAATTTGTGGCCCTTTCTCAGCAAAACCTCTGGACATGGAGTTCTCTGGAAATATTCACAAGATGGGGGGATCTACCCTGGAAATGTCCCGGGTCACGATCTGCGGCGCACAGCTTTCGCGCGGCTTGAATGAGATACGCCGATGCGTTTCACCCGAATTTTTTTGTATTTTTCAGATGCAGGGAAAATCCCGCGTTGAACAGGCAGGAAACGGCTCTATACTCCTGCCAGGTGATATTGTTCTGGTGGACTCAGCACTTCCCTTCTCCTTTAGCTATCAAGGGGAATCACAACAGATCTCGCTAATCCTGCCTCGTCCAATCGTTGAACGCACTTTGAACCTTTCAGGCATTGAACTTGGTGTCCGCATTCCGCGCCACAGTCATATTGCCAGTATTGCCAATCATTTGATCGCTGACGCGGCCTTCTACGATAACCTGGATGCCGAGGAAAGCTCCGCTATTATTGATTCACTGATTATGCTGCTAAAGCCTTCCATCCTCCGCAGCATTGGTCAGCATAGCCCTAATGAGAGAATTTTCTTGCAAGCCGTGGCTTTTATTCACGAAAACATTGGTGACCCTGAACTAAGCCCTAAGCGAATAGCTTCTGCAACGGGGGCATCAGTACGTAGCCTCTATCGGTCATTCGCCGTCCGCTCCATGACTGTTTCCGACTATATTAAAACCCAGCGGCTGGAAATGTGTGCAGAATACATCAAGGCTTCGAAAAGCAAACTGAATCTGACCGAGGCAGGATACCGTTTCGGTTTTGCCAGCCCCAGCGCATTCTCAACAGCCTTCAAGCAGCATTTCGGTATTACGCCATCAAGCTATTGTCAGCAATGTGTTGGTTGAAAAAGCCTGCCAGACATGTCTGCAGGCCTAATGACAATAGGGCTATTTAAAATTTACTTTTTAATACTCATAACGCGTGCCTGAGTGACAGCCTTCAAGCCCTCTATACCGAATTCCACCCCATAGCCTGAAGCCTTATTACCTCCAAAAGGCACCATTGGATGGATCGCCCCATGCTGGTTGACCCAGACGGTACCGGCTTCCAGTTTCGCAGCCACCCACTCTGCCTCTTCCAGGCTATTAGACCAGACAGAGGCACCAAGGGCAGCCGACAGACGGTTGGCAGAAGCGATGGCTGCGTCCAGGTCACCGTAACGTATGATGGGCAAGGCAGGGCCAAATTGCTCCTCATCGACAAGCCTCTGACCATCCCGGATATTCCCCACCAGGGTGAGTGGCAGGAAGTAACCTGACTCGGGAATAGCCCCAAACTCCATGACATCACAACCACTGGCACAGGCGTCGGTCACCAGCTCTTTGACCTTTTGGTACTGCATCTTATTCTGCAGAGGGCCGATCAAGTTGCTTTCGTCCATACCGTCGCCAATAGGCATCTGACGAGCTAAATCACTAAGAGCCGCAACCACTGAGTCATAGTCATTCTCGTGGACATACAGCCGCTTGATACAGGCGCACGTCTGACCTGCGTTGAGGAAGGCACCCCAAAAAAGCCCCTCTGATATGGCGTTGGCGTCCGTACCAGGCATGATGATGGCGGCATCATTGCCGCCGAGCTCCAACGTAATAGGGGCGAGGTTTCTTGAGGACGCTTCGATAATACGCCGCCCTGTCGACTCGCTACCGGTGAACATGATCTTGTTAATATCAGGATGGCTGGTCAGTGCCGCCCCAATACGACCATCGCCAGAAACGGTATTAACTACGCCAGGAGGCAGTACTTGGTTAATCAGCCGAACCATCTCCAACGTTGCAATAGGCGTGTATTCAGAGGGTTTGAGCACCACTGTATTGCCCATACGAATAGCGGGGATAATCTGCCAGATGGCGATCATCAGTGGCCAGTTCCAGGGAGCAATGGCGGCCACAACACCCAAAGGGCGACGGTAAAGCACATCCTTGCGCTCATCGTCTTCATACACAACTTCAGGTGGCAACTCCAGGGTGGACGGAACTTGGGTCCAGCCTACGCAGGCTTGCATCTCAAAGCGAGAACCGGGGCCGGACAAAGGCTTGCCCTGTTCCTGGGTAATCAGCCCGGCCAAATATTCCGAGTTATCTTCCAGTACCTGGGCAACCCTCGCTACGGCCTCTCGGCGCTCCTGGTCACTAACACTGGCCCAGGCATTCTGAGCCAGTCGAGCTGCGTCTACAGCGAGATTAACGTCGCGTTCGCTATTAAGGGGTGCCAACCCTAGGGAGGCGCCCGTGGCGGGATTGAAGATTTCCTGATGATCGGCTGTATCGGCCTGTTTACCGCCCACTGTGTTGTGATAGGTCTGCATAATATTACTCTACTGAAGATGTTTTGAGCTGTGAGCCAGATAACCGTCTAAGCACTCCATGATTCAAGCCAGAGGGCTTAGGTTCATGGTCTTAGATACGCTGAATAAAAATTGTTGTTCTCATTAGTTTCACTTCCTGGAGATCCGATTAGTTACCAGGCATTGCTACCTGGTCAGGCTTTACCTCGTTCAATCAGTTCTCCGGAGTTTCCGGTTCAGGTAGGTTCAATGTGGGTGTCTGGTCGAAGAAGTTCCATGGCTTGAGCATAGAGTGAACGTACTCCGTCGGCATAATTGGCCACTCCTCGGCACGGGCGACGTGAGTGGCGCCTGTTGTCATCCACAAAACGGTATCGACGTTCTCAATGGATTGATCATCTTCCACAAAGGCTTTCAGGCCCGTATCCGTTTCGGCACGGTTCGGATACTTACCTTCCGGGAAGCGCTCGTCAGGGTCGTATTGCGTGACCCAAATTTGCTTATCCATGAAGTTGACACGCTTGAAAAGCCAATCATCTTCACTGAACAGCGCGCCTTTGGCGATCGGGTGAGTACCGCCAGCGAACGGCATAACCTGATACCCCACCGGATAGCCCATGCGATTTTCTTCGTTTGGATTGGTGATTAGCCGAATGGTGGAGGGTCGAATTTCTGCACAGACTCAAGTTCCGTGGGGACGACGCGCTCTCTGGTCACCATGACACTTCTGCGGGGGCCGCCAGCAGTATTCTCTTCAACGACTGGATCAATTTCCGTTAGGCTGTTCTGCTCGCCATCGACGTCTAGATCCAGGCGGAAGTTATAAATATGCTGATGGGTAGTGCCAACGATATTATGGTCAATCAGTGTGCCGTAGCGGGTATCTTCTTCGGCAGTATCGTCATGCATGGTGCGTGACCTTACAGCCTTAACCGCCTCAATACCTGATGCTCCGACTGTCAACTGGATATTACCATTGGCCATAAAAATCCAGTCGAACATATAGTCATAGTTGCCAATAGTGCTAACCCAACGGACAACTAATTCGCGGCGCTGGCGGCTTTCGTTGCCAGGGCTGCTGCCTAGCATTTCGTTGTGCTTGAACTCAGATTCTGCATAGCGCTCAAATACTGCGATGGCATTAGGTATAGTAAAGGGATTGCCATTATTATCCGCCAGGGTTGCAGGCATGAGTGTGGCATTGGCAGGAACATCGGTACCGAGTACCAGTGGCGAGGTAAGATTCCCCATCCCATATTCACCAGAATCGAGATAGGCTTTGAAGTACCAGCCTACATCAGGATCGCCGTAGGGCACGATCATGCCTCCCAACGAGCCTTCGTACATGACCTTTCGTTTCTCCCCTTGATCATTATAGGTAAGGGTCGAGATAACGGGCCCAACACGAGAATCGAGTTTGAGGTGAAAGTCCCAGTTCTGCCAGTGGATTATGTTGCCCGACATGGACATATTTTGGCCTTCCGGCTCAATCGTCACCAGAGGATTGACGTCAGCGATATTATTCTGGTCGCGCCCATCATAGGGTCGTGGTGTCATGGGAATGGGAACAACACCTTCGTCTTCGATCTTAAGAATGTTGTTATCTTCCAGGTCAACGACCGCGACTAGGTTTTCGATCGGGTGTGCCCAGTAATTGCCATCCCCGACATCAAGATAGGACACCACTTTTAATAGTCTAGCGTCATGTTCAAGACCATCTTCTCCCTGGAAGTATCCCACTGTCAGCGGAGTAGCAACGACATTATCGATATCGTCGATACCGCGTTTCTGAAGCGCCTCTTTATAAGCCTCGCTCTCGGAGATGATCGTCTGCACAGCCATGAAGTCATCAAAGGTGACCATGCCGTGTGCGCCCTCGATATGTTCCCACCGAAGTATGTTGCCAGAGGCCAGATCCAGTGTGCCTTCGATCACGTCTCTACCGTCTAGAACGGTAAATTCGGCATGGCGCCCAAAGGCATGGGAGCCACCAAAAGCCCAGTCCCAAACATCGCTCTTGTTGGGGGCTGCCAACCGTATTTCGGTAAAACGCATGTTGTCCGTGTAGTGCTCCGATGCCCTGACGGCATCTGCGGCCTGGCTAATCTCTTCCGCTGTCAGTGGGTCGAGGGGATGATTACGCCCTTCCCTGCGCAGGGTCTGTGGCACATGATCCTTAAATAGGTCGTGCACGAAGCCTCGCTCCACCATGACTTCACCGTCATGCAATTGTGGCGGTGCAGAGAGTTCAACGGGTTCACCATTGAACATAGCCTGAGTTTCTCCCAAAGGCACCCGAATTTCGGATTCACCTGAGGTGATCAGTAGTTCGCTGCTGTCGTCATTGAGTTCATAGGTTGCTCCTGAAGAACTGAGCGCCTGATCTATTGGCAGATAATCTGCTGAGCCACCATGAGCCATGGTGGCAGGGCTCGTCAGTAGAAGAGATGATGCAAGCGATAGGGCGAGTAAGGTCTTCTTGTTGTCCATGATCACTCCTGACAATGGTTCCAATGTTAGAGGCAGGTGCGGTACCGTTAGGATAGCGATAGCCGAGCGGCTGTCGTGTTAGAGCCCGCCTCCCACCAAGTTTTGATAAGAATAGGAATATCAGTTTAGGAGCCCATGGACTTTTGTTTTGGTGCCAGTCCTTTGTGGAAACGTGCCATGCAGAGGAAAAGCGGCATAGTTAATTGCTAATAAGAACTAAACCGGGAGATTAAAAACAGCTTAAAAAGAAATTTTACGAATACTTTACCGCCAGCTATGTCATCTCCTTCCCTGGAGTTATCGTCAATCCTAGTGAATAGCGGTGTTTGTCAACGTAGTCCTGCCTAAGAGATCGATTACCTGTGCACCACCCTGTAACCGGATGTTGTTCACGACCAGTTCCAGTTTGCAGCCCCTTATGCGTGTCTAGCGCTTCTCGGCGCTCTGGAGAACACGTAGTTTAGACGTCAGGATCAACCACATCGTCAGCGCTCAGGCCTTCATGGTCGCCTGCGACAACCTGCAATTGTTCGAGAAAGAATGCGTGGGCGGCCTCTCCATCAACATCTTTCGCAGCGGCCACTTCAAACCAGTCGCTGGGAAGATTGGCCGCCAATTGCATGAAGTTTTCGACCTCTTCAGAAGGCAACTCGATAAAGGTGTTGCCCTCCTCCTTGGCAAACTCAACGCCACGCACATCAACGGTATCCATCATGAAACCAAACAGGCGGGACAGCTTTTCGCCTGAGACATCCATAATGGCGTTACGGTCTTGCTCGGAAAGCGACTGCCAGGTATCAGGATTGATGACCAGAGAAAAGCTGCCACGATAGAAGCCGCCCGGCATTTGTACCGTGTAGGGCAATACCTCGGCTAATCGAAAGCTCTTAAGTCCCTCAAGGGTTAGCATTGCACCGTCGATCACCCCTTGCGTGGCTGCTTCGTATGTCCCACCTGGCGGTAGTGCGACACCGGTGAGGCTTAGCGCACTGGAAATATCTGCCATCACGCCGCCCCCTATACGCGCCCGTCTACCTTGCAAGTCGCCAAGGCTTTCGATCGGTTCAGCCAGGAAGAGTGCCCCAGGGCCATGCACTCCCAGACCCAGGACTTCTACGCCTCGATGCTCTCCGGCATCGCTTAGGTATTCTTGGTGAGTACGCCAGTAAGCCACGGAGGCATTTTCCGATGAAAAGTCTTCAAAAGTGGGGAATTCCGGTAGCTTGGTCAGCTCAAAGCGGCCTGGCATTAAACCATGGAAGAGCCAGGTGACATCAGCGACGCCGTCTGCCACCAACTCCATTTGCGCGTTAGGCGGCCCAAGGTCGTGGGTCACATTGACACTGACGCGGCCGTCGGTCGCCTCTTCAACCCATTTCCCCAGGTAGGCCAGACGATGGTATTAACGCCGTGGTTAGGGCCCGCCCAGGTACTCACCTGGAGCACGGTATCGGCCGCTGTCGCGCCTTGAAAAGAACCCAAGAGCATCAGGGCTGAAAAGGTGGTCAACGTCGCCATTTTTTCATTGTGATTATCCTTTTGATGGTTCATGTACCAGATGGTGCCAGTGTAAAACAGAGGTTCTTTTAAGGGTGTTAACGTTTAGAGCGCCAGAGTCAGACGCTTGCCCGCTGCCCGCGAGCAGCAGGCCATCATGCGATCATTGGCGTCGCGCTCAGTACGGCTGAGCACTAGGTCTCGGTGATCGATATGCCCCTCGGTCACAGCCACTTCGCAGGTGCCACACAGGCCTTCGCAGCAGTCGCTCGGTACATCCACCCCCGCCGCGGTTAGCGCCTCAAGCAGGGTCTGGTGGTTACCGACCTGCAGCGTCAGGTCAGAGTCCGCCAGTACTACCTCGAAGGCGTGCTCGTTCTCAGGATCAAGGATGTTGGAGCGAGCAGTGAAGTGCTCAACGTGCAAGGTACCCTCGGGCCACTTCTCCGCCAGCGACCCAAGCGCCTCCAGCAGGCGCTCAGGGCCGCAGGCGTAAACCTGTTCACCTTCGGCTAGGCTGCTAAGTGCACTCGATAGATCAAGGCGACACCCTTCATCACTGGCATGGAGGGTTAGCGCGGCGCCATGGTCACGTTCGACCCTCTCCAAAAAGGCCATGGTTCGCCGTCCGGCACCGCAGTAGTGGAGTACATAGGGCTTGCCGAGAGCCTTGAGTCGATCCGCCATGGCAATAATTGGCGTGATGCCAATACCACCAGCTATCAGGGTATAACGCGCTGCCGTCTCGTCCAGGTGGAAATGGTTCTTGGGGCCTGCGATATGCAATATATCCCCCGGCTTGACCGTGTCGTGGAAGTACACCGAGCCGCCGCGCCCTCGGGTTCTCGTAGGATGGCGATGGAAAGACGGTCACGGTCATCGCGTGTCCCGCACAGTGAGTAGTAGCGGCGCCACTCTCCCGATACCAGCTCTATATGCGAACCGGGAGTCCAGTCAGGTAGCTCACGCCCATGGGGATCCACCAGACCAACACGGATCACCGCCTCAGCTTCACGTTTCACCTCGGCAACCACGACCCGACGCACGATATCCTCCTTGATAGGTGCGCCAATATGAAAAAAGCGTAGGGTTCTCCAATACAGCGTGGTGTCGCCGTTCAGGATTCTGCGCAGGCTCCCACTCCACCCATAGCGACGTGGGCCCACGGAAAGAGGTGTTGGGCAGATACTCAAACGATTGATCCTCGACCAGATCTATATGGGGTAACCGGCGGACAAATTCATCAAGGATGATGCGCATCTCCATGCGGGCGATATTCTTCCCCATGCACTGGTGCGCACCGTAGCCGAAAGTGAAGTGCTCCGCTGAGTTATGGCGGTAGATATCGAACTCATCAGGATTTTCAAAGTGTCTTGGATCGCGGTTGGCCGACGCCTGCACGATTAACAGCTTACCTCCCTTCGGAATCTTCTTGCCCCCTACCAGGGTGTCTTCGGTAGCGATACGTCGCCAGGCCACGACCGAACCGGCGGCGCGCAGGCACTCCTCGATGGCGCTGGGGATCAAAGCGGGGTTCTCGCAGATGTCGTTCCATGACTTCCGGTTCGATAGCAGAGTACGAAAGGCATTGGTGGTGGCGAACGCGGTGGTCTCATGGGCAGCCACCAGAATGGCCATCATCATCGAGCGCAAATAGCTCTCCGGCACAATGTCAGGATGCCTGTTGTGCATGCGGATTGAGTCGTACATCCATCCCTCGCCGCTGGGATCGGCACACATGCGGTCGAGGATAGTTTGTGCGGTTTTCCAGAACTGGCCCACATCCTCGGCAATCTGCAGTTGCTGCTCCGGGGATGGGCGGCCCCAGGTATTCAGCGTGTGGGCAACCGAGAACTTGCGAAGCTCCTTGGCATCCTCATTGGGAACACCCAGGAAGCGCAGTGCGACGGTCATGGGAATTTCCCGAAACATCTCGCCCACCAGATCCGCACGCCCCTTGTCGATGAAGCGATCCATATAGTCACGCACCAACTCACGTACCCACGCTTCGTGCTTCTCAAGGTTCTCGGGCAGGAAGGCATCCATCAGGAGGCGGCGGCGTTCCATGTGATCCGGTTCATCCTCATTGACCATCGTACGACGCATTGCGAAACCGTAGCCCTCGAGAATTTTCGTCGCCTCGGGCGG
Organism: Vreelandella olivaria; assembly: GCA_004295565.1. Classification (GTDB taxonomy): domain Bacteria; phylum Pseudomonadota; class Gammaproteobacteria; order Pseudomonadales; family Halomonadaceae; genus Vreelandella; species Vreelandella olivaria. The sequence continues at coordinate 4,546,306 of AP019416.1, forward strand.
TGCGGGGGTTAGTTTCTCCAACGCGATAGAGGGCGAGAAGGTGACGTTATCACGGAAAACCGCCTTCACATCTTCATAGCGGCTCACGACCCAGTAGTCGAGTTTGGGACTGTAGAACACCGGCTCCTGTTCGCGGAACCAACGCAGCGCCTCAGCGGGGTCAAGCTGATAAGGCACATCGAAGGGATCGAATTCGGCCGCTTCAGGGAGACTGGGCAACCGGTAGGCGATAATGCCACGGACGCCGGTGATGGTTGAAAAGGGCACTCGCCTGATGCGCTACCGGAACGGTGAGACACTGATGCCATGAAGGGCTCCGTAAAATTAAGTGGCTCGCGTTTGTTTTACTTTTATCGAACACTTAGTTTCTTTTAATGCACAATGAAGGTAGGCAGTTTCTGCCAGCGAGTCAACTCCTCAGCGTAGCTGCGTTAGTCTGTATCGCTTGGCTAACTATTGAGTCCAGTTATCGAGCCCACTTACCGACCCCTAATCCCGAGGTACCTCTCTATGGCTAACAACACGTTGCAAACGCTTGATCGCGGACTCAAGGCACTGGAAATTATCTCCGAGCATAGCGATGGCATTTCCATTGCCGACCTGGCTGAACGCCTCGATATTCATCGAGCCATTGCCTACCGCATCGTGACCACCCTGGCCAGCCATGGGCTGATTACGCGCACCCCCGAAGGCCCCATTCGCCTGGGTGCTGGTACGGCACTGCTTGCGTCCCGCTTTGAACCTCATCTACGCGCTATTGCCCAGCCACTCTTGCAGGCACTCGCCAGAGCCACGCGCGCTACCGCTTTTATCTCTGTCGCTCAAGGGGAGGAGTGCGTTGTGTTAATGGTGGCAGAGTCAGGAGAAATGCCTCTGCAAATCGGCTACCGGGTGGGTAGTCGCCATCCGTTGACGTTGGGCGCTGCCGGTATTGCCATCCTTGCCGAACGGCCCCCTCACCCGGAGGAAGGTGAGGCGATAAAGCACGCACGGCTCGACGGCTACAGCCTGACGCATGGGCAGCTACAGCGCGGGGCAGTCGGCGTGGCCAGCGCTATCTCGTCCGCATCGTTTCGCCCCACTATTGAGGCCTGTGTGGGCGTGGTGGCCATGGAGGATCTAGATAAAGAGACCGCTATTACGGAAGTAAAGCCGCTGCCCAGCGAATTGCCGAACTGATTGCTCGGTAACTCACTGGCTATTGAATAGCAGTAATGGATAAAACAGCGATAAGACGGGCGCCTTGTCGTCGGTATTGCTTGATCATCCCCCAGCGCAATAGCTAGACCGTATTGGTCTCTTCGCTGGCGGCCTCAATGGGTTCGCCATCTTCGTCCAGCAATTGGTGATCGTAGGCGGCCTGAAGGCCGGTATCTTCCGCCGGTAGCGGCTGCGGCTCCTCCTCGGCCCAGTAGTCGATATGGCCGGGATAGATGGGTGACAAAATCGCGATCAGAATGCCGATAACGGAGAAGATCGCAAAGGCATCCGCATAGCCAAACCCATCGACCAACACGCCAACCACCGGGGAGCCCACCGCCTGCCCAAGCGCACAGGCCAAAAAAGGCAGCACCGGCCCCATCGAAAGCCGCCCCGGCAGTAGCCGGATGCCGGTCATCAGGTAGAGGCCCGTTAGGCTCATGTAGGCAAGCCCAAACACCATTGCGGAAAACATCGCCAACGCTAACTGGCTTGGGCTAGCGGCCAGCAGCACCAGGCTTGCAGAGAGCATCATCAACATCAGTGCCTGGGTGATGGGCGGGTTATTGCGATCAGCGAGATCACTCACGACGGCACCACCCAGCCCCGCGACACCAACCGCAAACCATAGCCAGCCGGTTTGATGAGGGGGCAGCGCGCCGAGGGTCACCGCCAAGTCGGGGGCAAAAAGCCAGTAGGGAGCAGAAACAAAGCCCATGGCGAAGGCAAATAGCGAAAGCCGGATGAGCCGCGACCACTGCAACCGGGTAATGGGCGGCGGCGGCGCTGCATTGGCTGGCACCACGCGTGACACCGAAGGGATAAAGTACCAGGCCGCGATAACCCCCATGCCGGTTAGCACCGCAAAGAGCGTATAGGTCAGTCGCCAGGCATCCGCCAGAAACACCACCGTCGGCACCGCCACGATAATACCGATACTGGTGCCGGCATTCATAATGGAGCTAACACGCCCGTGCATTGCCCGGCTTACCAGCGCCTGCATCGCGGCGGTGAGCGCGGGCATCATCAACCCGGTGCAGATACCGCAGATAAATACCCCTACACCCAGCGAAAGTGCATCGGATGCCTGACTGATCAGCCCCAGCCCAGCCACCCCGAAACCACCGGAGAGCACTGCCAGGTTACGCGCACCGAACCGGTCTGCGGCAAGCGGCGCGACCAAAGTAGCGAGCACGAAACTGATAAACGGTAGCGCCCCGATAATACCGATCAGGTAGGAGGTGAGACCCAGCTCGGCGCTGATGGAGGGCACAAACAGCCCAAACGCAAAACGTGCCAGCCCGTAACTAATCGCAACCAAAGCGGCGCCAAAGATGGCAAACCCCATGTTCGACAAGGTCTTCATTCTAACTACTCCATGGCCGCTTGCTGCATGAATAGGCGTAAGCTCCATTCATTGTCGTCGCCACAGTAGTAATGAGCAATGCAGGTAGACGGTCAATTCCCGAAGTGGTTTTCAGGATAATGGCTATCACACCCCTTCAAGATTGCTCTATAGTCGAAACATGCTAACCGGACGAATCTAGCCTATGGCCGTTGACCTGCAAGCGCTCTACCCCAAACTGATTCACCTGATGCTGGACACTGTCTTCGTCGTCGATCAAGACAACCAGATCGTCTTTGTGAGTGATGCCTGCGAGTCGCTGCTCGGCTACCTTCCCAACGAATTGATCGGCACCTTAATCACTAACTACATGCATCCTGACGACTTGGCGGCCACACGGGACTCTATTGACCGTGTGATGGACGGTAAGCCCCACATTGATTTCCGCAACCGCTATGTTCGTAAAGATGGCGGTAGCGTACATATTCTGTGGTCTGCCCGCTGGTACGAAGAAGAGGGCGTGCGGATAGGTGTCGCGCGAGATGTTACCAGCCTTACGAAGGCCGAGGAGGAGCTGCACTACCTCGCTCATCATGACCCACTGACCAAACTAACCAACCGGGCACTATTCTATGATCGGCTGGTGTCGGGCCTGAATAGGGCCCACCGCTATCAGGGCAGCCTGGCGTTGCTGTTTCTGGACATTAATAACTTCAAAGACATCAACGATGCTCACGGGCACGCGGTGGGAGATCGGATTCTCTGCGCGGTAGCAAGACGGTTGGAAGGCTGTGTACGAGCAACAGATACCGTGGCACGTATGGGCGGTGACGAATTCACGGTGCTGTTAACGGACATCCAGTCAGTCGATACCGTGAATGAGAAGGTAGAACAGATTCGTATGGCCATGGAGCAGCCGCTAGGCACTGAATTCGGCGCAGTGGAAATGCCCTCCTGCAGCATCGGCGTGGCCTGTTACCCAGACGATGGAAGGGATGCCGATACCCTGCTAAGCCGTGCCGACAGCCATATGTACCAGATCAAAAGGCGCAGTCGTTAGCGGTTATGGCCGATACCGGCAGTCAGCTATGAATGTTTGCCTGACTGCCGCCCACAAAGTTCTACAATAAAACTGTGGAGTCTCTTTCGTAACGCCGTTAACGCTGACGGCCTTTGCGTAGCATTTTCCAAACCTGTGAAAATAAGACCAACAGCAGTAGCGCGATAATCCCTTGCGAGATAGGACGAGTAAAGAGGGAACCCACGTCGTCTTGGGAGAGCAGCATTGCCAAGCGTAAGTTTTGTTCCGCCATTGGCCCTAACAGCACCCCCAGCACTACTGGCGCAAGCGGGAAGGCGAGTCGATGGAGTAAATAGCCGAGCAAGCCAAACCCTAACATGACATACAGATCCATCATGTTCCCTTTGACGGTATACACCCCCACCGCCATTAACACCAAGGTGGTGGGAACCAACAGGGCGGTCGGCATGCGCAATACCTGAGCAAACAGGCGGGTCGCCACCATACCGCCCAGTAACAGCAGTAGCATCGCCGTTATTAGCATCTGCCACATGAAACCAAAAACCACATCAGGCGACTTCGTAAACAGTTGCGGGCTGGGCTGAAGGCCATGAATCATCAGCGCACCAAGCACTAAGGCAGCGACCAGATTGCCAGGAATCCCTAGTGTTAGAGATGGGATCATCGCCGACGCATTGTCGGCACTGTTGCCCGATTCAGCAGCGGCTACCCCCACTGGATTGCCCGTGCCGAAAGATTCGGGGTTCGTAGACTTGCGCTTCGCTTCGTTGTAACTCAGCAATGCTGCCAGATTGCCACCGGCACCTGGCAAAATGCCCACACTGACGCCTATCAGCGATGAGCGTGTCCACGTGCGCCAGTGCTGACGTATCAATGTCAGCGCATTCCCACTCGCATCGACTTTGAAGCTTCCCGCATCGTAGTAGGTCGCGTTGCGCTTCTCGGCCATTTCCAGCACTGGCGGAATCGCGTAAAGGCCAATGAGTACGATGATCAGGTCGAAGCCCCCACTTAAATAAAGCGAATCGAACGTATAGCGTTCCGCTCCACTGATGGTGTCAACGCCTACAAGGCCGATGATAACGCCCAATAGGGCGCTGAGCATGCCTTTGCTGATATCACTGCCCACCAATACGGCGATGCTTACAAGACCGAAAACGGCCACCCAGAAGTACTCAGTAGGCCCAAAAGCCAGCGTGACCTGAGCCAACAGAGGCGCTAACGTCATCAACGCTATGGCGCTGATAATTCCACCTACGGCTGACGACCAGCACGCCGTCTTGAGCGCCAGCCCGCCCTGCCCATTGCGGGTCATCGGGTAACCGTCGAATGTCGTTGCAATGGCCGCTGGCGTGCCTGGGATTTTTAACAAGATGGCCGGAATGGCGCCACCGTACATTGAGCCATTGTAGATACCCGCTACCAGCCCTAGCGCGATCACAGGATCGAACCCGTAAGTCAGTGGCAGCATAAGCGCAATGGCCATGACCGGATTGAGGCCAGGTAGCGCACCGATCAAAATACCCACCAGCGTCCCGACGAAAAGACTGACCAAGGAACCAAACTGCAGGGCTACGGGCAAAGCGTTGAATAAGGAATCAAACATAGCGTGCCACCCTATTTAGGAAACCAGGAAAAATTCGACGGGCAAGGGTCGCTTCAGCACTATCGCAAACAACCCGTATAAGAGGGCGATGAAGCCCACCGTAATACCTAGAACCACAACAGGGCGCCTTTCCCCCAGCACCAGGGCCAGGAGTACGATGAACAGGGTGCTAGTGGAGTAAAAACCCACGGTTGGCATAGCCAGGTAATAGATCAGGCAACAGGCAACGGTTGCCATAAACCGTCCAGGATGGTCGATTAGAGTTGATTCCGCAGTGCTCGTCTCCCCTGCTGCTAATGCCTGCACAACGCCTTTAAGTATCAGAGGAAGTGAGAACAGACACATCAGAATACCCACCCCCATAGGCACATAAGCTGCACCAGCATCAAAGCCACTCCCCACCCAGACCACCATGCAGCCAAGGATGAGGAAGGCGATGCCAGAGATAATATCTCTGAAGTTCATGAGCAAGTTACCGTCCATTACGCGATGAATTAGTTTTTCTTAAGCCCAAGTTTTTCGAGTGTCTCACCAATCGCTTCGGTTTCCTGATGCAGACGCTCACGGAGCTCTTCACCGCGTACCAGATTCAGCGTCTCGCCTTGAGATGCCAGGAACGTTTGGAACTCAGGATGTTCGACGGCTTTAGCGACGGCATCGGCGATAACATTAACGCGCTGCTCATCCATGCCCTCCGGTGCCAGCATCATGCGCCATAGCACGGTTTCCAGTTCAGGATGGCCGAGTGCTGCTAGGCCTGACGCCTGAGGAAGGGCTTCGTTATCGTCGGCTGAGGTGACGAGTAGGCACTTCGCCTTGCCATCCTCCACATAGGGAAGCACGGGTGTGATGGAGCCACCGTAGATATCCACATGCCCACCCAGGAAGTTTTGCAGGGTCTCACCAGCGCCGCCAAATGGAATAGGACGTGCCTCAATGTCATAGGCTTCGAAGATACGCTCTGCTGCCAAGCGCATGGTTCCACCGACCCCGTCATTGCCGTAGGTATATTGACCGGGGTTACTCTGTAGCTCGGCCAGGAACTCCTCGCCCGTTTCAGCGGGAAAGTCGGGAGCTACACACATGGTGTAGGCGCTCTGCGAAGTGCTGATGATGGGGGTCAATGTCTCGTAGGAGTACTGGACACGCTGCATATGCGGTACGGTGGTGATAGGACTATTCCAGGTAGACAGCAGCGTGTAGCCATCGGGCCTTGCACGGGCAATCTGGTTGACCCCAATAGCACCCCCTCCTCCGGCGACATTCAGCACCGCCAGCGACTCGCCTAACTCTTCCTGAAGGTATTGATTGAGCATGCGGGCAACGTTGTCAGTACCGCCACCAGCGGGTGCTGGTACGACGATTTCGATGGGACGATTCGGATAGTCGTCAGCCATGACAGGCATAGCGGTCAACGCTGATAGTGCAATTAAAGACGTCAGCTGTAATGTTTTCATTGTTAGTTACCTTTTCTGGAAATGCAGGGTGGTAAGGCGTGCATCAAATGCAATCTCATGCAGGTTGGTCACCGAGCGTGACACGGTAGCGGAACCGTTCAGGACGTCCGTGTACCCGGCGAAACTCGATGACTCTTCCGGCGGGGTTGCGGGCAATGCGCTGGATGGCGGCGACCGGTGCCCCAGTGGCTAGTTCTAGATGCTTTGCACTGGCCTGGGTGGCAGCGCCGAACGACAGCTCGTCGGTTGCTGACGAGATCAAAATCCCGAATTCCTCTAGAAATACGGGATACAACAAAGGGCCCATCGCTTTTGGGTTTAGCGACAAGAGCCCATTGAAATCGGGTAGGCGTAGATAAATTTCTTCAAACAGCAGTGGGTCACCTGACCACAGGCGAACACGCTCCAGCTTTATACAGTGGCTGGCTGAGTCTTCGCCAAAGGCTTTCTGCACCTCAGCGGGAAGCGGCACTTCATGGCAGCTAAGAATTCGGCTTTCTGGAATGACGGGTACATCTGGATCGTCCACGTCATGTACATGGAAGAAGCGAAACAGATCGGCTCGGAAAGCAGGTTGCTTAACGAAGGTGCCGGTGCCACGCCGACGATCTAACAGCCCTTCATCGACTAACTGCTTCAACGCCATTCGCATGGTTGCCAAAGCAACGCCATACTCTTCGGCTAAACGGTTCTCCGAGGGGATCATATCGCCTGGTTTCCACTCACCATTGGCGATCCTTGACCCTAATTGATCGCGGAGTTTGGCATACAGGGGTAATCTTCCGTCCGTATTCGCAGAGAACTTGGCTTGCATAGGGCCACCCAGTGGTTAACTTTGATTTCTTGAGGTCATTGAAGACCCGTGTATACTTCCAGTCAACCAGTTCTCTAGAGAACTAGACTTATGTATAACAAGTTAACTGATGTGAAATCTCCAGATATAACGTTATGAGGGGCCAAACGTGAAATTAGGTTTTGATTGTCATGCTCATGCTTACGGGCCTGTTAAGAACGTCAAAGGATCTAACTACAGCCCCTCAAGACCTGCCCCACTCTTGGATTGGCAAAAGAACCTCGAAAGCTGCCGGTTAAGCGGTGGCGTATTGGTGCAACCAAGCTTCCTAGGCAATGACAATCGGCAACTGCTTGAAATACTTGCCAAGCTTGATCACTCCTATCGCGGAGTCGTTCAGCTAGCCAAGGAGACAACGCTTGAGGAAATAGCCGCTCTTGATGCTGCAGGCATTGTGGGCGTGCGGTGGAACCTCATTGAGGGGCGAAGTGCATTGCCAAACCTCAGTGATCCTCAATGGATAGACTTTCTGGATCATCTCAAGGCCATGGACTGGCATCTTGAGTTACACCTGGAAGGCAACCGGCTGCCTGAAATTTTCCCGGCGTTGCATGAGCATGGCGTGAAGCTGGTCATCGATCATATCGGACTCCCTGTCGATGCCGACCCGCTGCAAGACCCAGGGTGCCGCCTGCTGCTTGAGGCCGGACAGGCAGGGCGCACTTGGATAAAGCTTTCAGCCCCTATCGCTCCCCCGTAATTAACCTCAAACCCCATGTTCAGGCTTTGTTGGATCACCTTGGGCGTGATCGACTGGTATGGGGCAGTGACTGGCCGTGGACGCGCCATGAGGATAAGCATACTTACCGCGATACTTACGGATGGCTCAGTGACTGGATTAGCGATGCTGATGATCGCCAGCACATTCTTGATACGAGTCCTAGAGCTTTGTTTAAGTTAGGGGTCTGATAGTCGAGGCATAAGAAGATAAAAGACATAAAACCGAATTAATATGAATTCAGGGCCACACTAAGCTGCATGAACTTACGCAAAGTCATCACGGCTCCATACTATTGAAGGGTAGACAGCAGATTACGAGACATGGCGAGCTTGGCATTAATATCATCACGGTAGCCCCGCCAGCGGCGAACCTTGCATTAGTAAAGTTAAATTTGCGAGCCAGCCCACTATCCATAATATTAGAAGGAGCCGCCTGCCCCCAGCACGGATTTGGGCGTATTGGTTATTTGCAGATGTAGTTTTGAGTCAAAAACTGCAACCTTACAAATTGCTGTAGAAGAATCTCTCTTTCGACCGCGACGGCATTTGCTCTGCTGCTATCCTCTTCTGCCTGGACGGATGAAGTGTATAGCGAGACAGCAACAGGCATGGTCGAAGCAGCTGTTCAAGCGATCTGCGATGGTGATAAAGAGAGGCACCTTTCAATGCATCAGCGGCAAATTGAACCCGATCTCTATTATGAGGAAAAATTCGCAGCATTCCATGAAGCGTGTAGAGCTAGTGGTGTAGCGGAGATTGAAACGACATCAGAATTTGACGATGCATTAATGCAAGAGCAAAAGCGTCGATTTCACATTGATACGAAGATAGTTATGGGAGATGGGGCTGTGTACACAACCACTTATCGAGTGGTTTGGGGATCATTCAAGGTGCCAGAAAGCAGCAATCCAGTCGAGGCGTGGAGATTGGGTGGCCTTAGCCGAGTAGAAGTGCCTATCCTCAGGGAAGATCTATCGAGAAATTAGATTCAGCTTAATAAAACGAGGGAACACAGCGCTTAGATAAATTTTCGCTCACTGAGCAGGCTCAGTGAGCGTTTTAAGGTTATTTTGCCAGGCTGGCAAACACCCCGAAGTAAACATCAGTTTTATTACGCGATTTCTTTCACAACCCAACTGACCACTTCTTCATTACCAAACTCTGCTTTCCACTCTTGAATGACTTTATGATTCCCGCCACGGGTTTCCACCACTTCGCCCGTGTGTGGGTTCTTGTATACCTTCAAGGGGCGCTTTTTACGACCATCCGTGCTGCTTGTGCTTACCTTGCCCGCTTTTGCTGGTTTGGAGCGGTAAGTTGGGTCAAGCATTTCACATACGTCGCGCGCTAATTTTCCGTGCTCCGTCATGAGCGCTTGCAGTCTTTCTTTGAATTCAAGCTCTTCTTTTAGCTCACTGTTATTTTCCAGCGCTTGCAGCTCTTCTTGTAGCTGCTTTAACATCTGCTCTTTTTGAGATAATCACTCAGTACCGACGCCATAGTCTACATTCCTATATTTTAAAATTTATTTAAGATAACCCTTAAACATATATCTTGCGTATTATAGCTTTAATATAGTCATTGAGAAAAGAAAAGCTCAAGTTTGATTACTGGGTAGGGGCGTGCCATTTGGTCACACCCCAAAAAGGGCTTGCGAGAAATCGCAGGCCCTTTTTTGCAATTTGCTCGCCCGGCAGAAGTTGAACCGGCAACTCTCGTTTCGGAGGCTGGTTTCAGCCGCTATTTTAACAACTGTTTCAACCACTATTTCAACAGCTGTCTCAACCACTAGGAGCCGAACTACTCAACGAAGATTGCATACAAAAAGACTAAAGTCTAGTTCTTAGCCCCTAAAATTGTGATCTATCTTGAAATTGTATGCAACTTTGGGCGCTAAATCGATGGACGCTACACCCGCAAACGCCTCAAAAGTGGTTCAGACCGCCACGGCTAGGGTTCACGATGTAATCAAGCGGCGGATTTTAAATGGCCATTACCAGGCAAATGAGTATCTTCGTGAAACGAGTGTAGCCAGTGAGCTTAACGTCAGCCGTACACCTGTGCGTGAGGCGCTGCGGGAGTTGGTGTCGGAAGGTTGGCTCGAAGCTATTCCCCATCGTGGCTCACGCGTGGTGGCCTGGACAGCGAAAGATGCTCGCGAAGTATTCGAATTACGTTTGGTGCTAGAGCCCTTAGCGGTTCGCTTAGCTTCCACACAGATAAGCAAGTCATGCTTTACGTCTTTAGAAACCCTAGCGACTCAAATGGAAGCGCTCACCGAACAGGTCGACACAAACGCTGAATCCCGCAACGGCATTGCGTCACTTAATTACGAATTTCACCGCACGCTGATTCTCGCTAGCAACAACCAACGTTTAGCCAACTTACTCGAAAATGTTGTTCGCACATCGGTCATCCATCGCAACTTCGGCAACTATGACCTTGCCAACCTTCGCCGCAGCATGCGTCACCACCGCGAGATTCTGGAGGCGATCACTGCTGGCAGCCCCGAGTGGGCTGAAAATGTAATGCGCGCCCATTTACTGGCTGCGCAGGCGTTACACGTCCCGAACTCCCATCCCCCCGCCGGTTAAAGAGACATTGGTTGATTATAAAGAGGCCTAAGAATAACAATGAGACAACAAGACACGCCCTCCCCGCTCCCCCCTTGAGAACATTAAAGTTCTTGAGCTAGGACAACTCATCGCAGGGCCCTATTGCGGCCAAGTGCTTGCAGATTTTGGTGCTGAGGTAGTGAAAGTCGAGCCTCCCGGTAAGGGGGGATGCTATGCGACAGTGGGGAGAAGCCGACCAGGAGAGTGGCGACCCATTGTGGTGGAACGTTATTGGCCGCAACAAACAATCGCTGACCCTCGACCTTCGTCAGCAACGCGGGCAAGACGTGCTGCGTCAATTAGCTAAGCATGCGGATGTCATCATCGAAAACTTTCGCCCCGGCACCATGGAGCGCTGGGGACTAAGCTACAACGAACTCTCCCGCCACAACCCAAAGCTGGTCATGGTGCGGGTCACCGGCTTTGGCCAAGATGGCCCTTATGCAACCCGGGCGGGGTTCGCTTCAGTATGCGAAGCCATGGGTGGGCTACGCTATTTAAGCGGTTATCCTGATCGCCCTCCAGTGCGGGTCGGCATCTCAATTGGCGACACGCTGGCGGGCTTGCACGCTGCGCTAGGCACCATGATGGCCCTTCATCAGCGCGAGCGAAGCGGACAAGGGCAAGTGGTCGATAGCTCGATATTTGAGTCTGTACTGGCCATGATGGAGAACTTAATTCCCGAGTATGCCCGGGCGGGGAAAGTCCGCGAGCGCAGCGGCAGCTTCTTACCCAAAATTGCCCCTCAAATGCTTACCCAGCCCGTGACGGGCGCGACGTTATTATCGGCGCCAATCAGGACACCGTCTTCCGCCGCCTCTGTGAGGCCATGGGGCAACCTCGCCTGGCCGACCACCCTGACTACGCGACCCATCGCGCACGCGGGGAGAACCAGCAGGCTATCGATGACCTTGTTGCGGCCTGGACCACAGCAGCACGACGCTTCTCATATCGTAGATATCCTCGCCGAGGCGGGGGTGCCCGCAGGGTTAGTCTACCGAGCCCCCGATATGCTGGACGATCCACACTTCCAGGCGCGTGAGTCGATCGTAGCGGTGCCTGATCGCCAGGGCCGCCCATTGCCGATGCAAAATGTTTTCCCGCGGCTCTCCAGCACCCCAGGCAGGGTACGTAGCGTCGGCCCTGCCCTGGGCGAGCATACCCATAAAATCCTCGCCGACTGGCTGGCGCTCTCAGCCGATACTCTCGACGCTCTTCGCGCCGACAACGTGATCTGAGGGGGGAGCATCATGGATCCCATTATCGTTCTTGCCATTTTAGTCGGGCTGATTGTCATAGGTTTCCCTATTTTCCTAGCCCTGGGCTTATCCGGGTTGGCCGGCCTCTATATGGCGCGCGGCTCACTGGCGTTTTTTTCGCCCCCACCTCACTGTTTGGGCAGCTTAATGCCTTCGAGCTGATTGCCCTGCCGCTCTTTATTCTGATGGGTAACTTCTGGGAGCGACCCCGGTGGTCGAGTCTTTTCACTGCCGCCGTGCGCTGGCTCAACTGGTTGCGGGGCAGTTTGGCGATCTCTTCGGTGGGGGCTTCGGCCATGTTCGGCGCTGTATCAGGTGTGAGCCTAGCGGGCGTTGCGGCAGTGGGATCGATTGCCGTACCGCAGATGCTCCAGCGCGGTTATAGCCGATCGTTGGCCGCCGGTGCTGTCGTTAGTGCTGGTGCCCTGGCCATGCTGATCCCACCCAGTGTGCCCTTTATTATTTATGGCGCCGTCTCTAGCGTCTCGGTGGCGGATCTCTTTATCGGCGGCATCGTGCCAGGCATTGTGCTCGCGTTGGCATTATCACTGTTCATCTACATTCGAGTGTGGCTGAACCCTGAAGAGGCGCCCGCCAGTAAAGAGCACTTTACCTGGAAAGAGCGCTGGGCGAGCCTGGCTAACATCTGGCACGCTGCGCTGTTGGTGGTGGCCGTGCTGGGCTCGATCTACTCGGGCCTCGCCACACCCAGCGAAGCGGCTGGCATCGGCGCGGGCGGTGCTTTTTGATCGCCACCCTGATATTTCGTAGTCTCAGTTGGCGCAAGTTCCTGGAGATACTGGCGACGACTGCGCGCGTCAGCGGTGCCATCCTACTGATTATCGGCTGCGCCAAGATCTTCGGCGACTATCTCAACATGGTGAGGGTACCGCAGCTCCTCACCGAGGCGCTCACCGCCACCGGCCTGCCCGCCTGGGCGATTCTGGTGGCGGTCATGCTACTGCTGATCCTGCTGGGCATGATCGTCGATGCCGTGTCGCTGATCGTGGTGACCACGCCGGTACTGCTGCCCCTGGTCACCGCCCTGGGCTACGACCCGCTGTGGTTCGGTATCGTGATGGTGCTCAACCTTGAGATTGCCGTGGTCACTCCCCCGGTTGGGCTCAACCTCTACGCGCTTCGCGGGGTCTGCCCCGAGCTTTCAGTGGAAGAAATCATCAAAAGCGCACTGCCATTTGTCGCCGTTCAGTTCCTCGTGCTGATGCTGTTTGTGTTCTTCCCCGGCCTCAGCCTGTGGTTGCCGGGACTCATGTAGCCCCGGTGTTTCAACGTCAGTGAAGTGCAACGTTACAGAGGTGCATCACAACAAACCTTTACTCAGACTCATACAACAGACTCTTACAACAACAATCAGGAGATTCACCATGACACTGTCTCGCCGCCAAGTGCTGAAGTACGGCACCTTCGCCACCGCCGGTGCCACGCTGTTTGGCACCCAGAGCCTACTAGCGCCCCGTAGCTACGCCGCGACCACGCTGACGGGCGTCACCTACCTGCCCGACTCCTACAAGGCGTTGACCTATGGCTCCAATCGCTTCGTGGAGATGCTCAAAGAGCAGGGGGCGATAGCCTCTCGGTGGAGTTTTACGACTCCGGCCAACTGCTCAAAGTAGACGAACAGCTGCCAGCGCTACGGGCGCGCAGCATCGATTTCATGTTCCATACCTTCTCCTACGTCACCCGCTCTATCCCGATACTGGGCGTCACCGGTTTGCCTGGGGTAGTGGGCGAGCTCTATCGCCATCCGGAGCGCCTGCGCCAGGGCAGCCCACTGATGGAGCTGATCAACGAGGTACTGGCCGAGGACAACCTCTACATGCTTACCTCCGGTGGCGGCATTCTTGAACCGGAGTACCTGTGGAGCACCGAGGCTAGCCCCATCCGTCGCCTTGATGATGTCCGCGGGAAGAAGATTCGCATCGTCGGTTTTGAGGCGACCAAGGCTTTTGAGCCTTACAACGTGGGAGCGACCCGCATTCCCTCCTCAGAAACCTACATGGCACTGCAACGGGGAACCGTCGACGCCGGGGTATTCAATATTTCAACGGTGATCGGCCGCAGCCTCCAGGAGCAGTTGCAGGTCTGCTACAAGCTGCCGATCACCGGTTTCTCGGTCGCGCCCTTTATGCTGCGGGACACTTGGGACAACCTTGACGAGGAGGCGCGGGGCGTCTTGCAGCAGGCCGCTGACTGGTATGACGAAAACTTCATTGAGCACTGCAACAACGATATTTACCCCAACGAGTACTGGCCCCAGATTGAGGAGGCAGGCGTGGAGATTATCGAGCCTTCCGATGAAGACCTTGAAACCTTCAATGCTGGCGTTCAGGAGGTTTGGGATCACTGGAAAGAAGACGTCGGCGAGGGAGGTCGGCGATCGCGCCATCGCGCTGGCCCTTGGCAACGCTTAAGGGGGAACAAAATGACAACAATGGCATTGCGTAGCTGGGACGGCCTACTGGCCGTCCTACGCTGGACATCCATGGCAGTGTTGGTCTTCATGATGGTGTCTATTTGCTATGACGCCACCATGCGATATGTCTTTGCGGCCCCCACTAGCTGGAGCCTGGAGATCAACTCCTTTCTGCTGGTTTACCTGGCGGTGATTGGCGCCGCCGAAGCACAGCGTCACGACGCCCATATCCGTATTACCTTCTTTAAAGATAAGCTGCCAACGCGCATCCGCGCCTTAATCGACCTGATGACGGGCCTGATGGGCATGCTGTTTTGCACCATTCTGGTATGGCGTGGCGGCATCATGACGATGCAGGCGTTTGAGTACAGCGAGCGTGTCTCAAGCTCGCTGGGAACGCCTATGGTTTACCCCTATGCACTGCTACCCATCGGCTTCGCCGCCCTGGGGTTACAATTCCTCATTGACGCTGCCCGCGCCGCTAAGCGCTTTCGTCATAACTATCATGAACAGCCATCATAAAGAGCCATCATGAAGAGGCAACCTCCCATGGCTAATCACCTTCGTCACTCCTTGGAGCAACCAGCGGAGAACGTATAATGACGCCCCTATCGCCGCCATCCAGTATTGAACTTGTCGAGGTTGCGCCACGAGACGGTTTTCAATCGATACGCGACATACTGCCCACTGCCGATAAGCAGCGCTGTATCCAGGCGCTACTCGATGCAGGCGTCACTCGCTTGGAGATTGGCTCTTTCGTAAGCCCCAAGGCCATTCCCCAAATGGCCGATACCGGCCAGTTAGTAAAAGCATTTGCTGACCGGCCAGATGTGCGTTTCTCGGCCCTGGTTCCCAACCTCAAGGGTGCGGAACTGGCGTTGGAGCACGGCATTCGCGAGGTGGTCTATGTCGTATCAGTATCGGAATCCCATAACCAGAGCAATGTGCGCCGCAGCACCACTGAGTCACTACAAGAACTACACCAGGTGATTGAGCGTATGCGCCACACAGAAGGCAGCCGACTGCGCCTTGACCTTGGCACCAGCTTCGACTGCCCCTTCGAAGGCACCATTAGCTGGCAACAGGTTGATCGTATTCTCAGCAGCGCACTTGAGCTTATTGGCGACTTGCCCCTAGAGGTAGCGCTTTGTGACACGACCGGACGAGCCATACCCTATCAAGTAGCCGACTATTTCACGCAATTGCGCGACCGGCATGCCAGCGCAGGAATGAGCTGGGCCTTCCATGGCCATAATACGTTTGGCATGGGGGTAGCGAATGCCCTTTTCGCCATCAGCCATGGCGCCACAGCAGTCGACACCGCTTGCGCAGGACTTGGTGGATGCCCCTTCGCGCCGGGCGCCACGGGTAACACCGCCACAGAGGATCTGCTATATGCTCTACATGGCGGAGGAGTAGCCACCGGTATTGACCTACCGAAACTGCTAGAGGCTGCTGATATGATCGCCGCCCTGCCTGGCGGTCAAACGGCTAGCCATCTGCGTCAGGTTCCTAGGGAACGGGTGAGCTGAGGGCGCTCCCATCATTGTGCTACTCACCACGTTGGCTTTCTCCTCATCAGTAGCACTTTTTCCCGCCGCTATTGCACCGAAATTGGCTAATGCGTGAGGCATTTCCTCAGCGACAGCAGGCTTGCCGGTTAGCTGGATCTTTGAACTGGCCCCCACTATCGTTGAACGTCTCATTCAACACCCATAGTAGCCTTCACATCCCCATTAATTCAGAGCTTGGCAGTGGTGTTCGTCGCCATCTTCTTTGCCACCTCTTCAGACTCCGCCTCCCTAGTCGCCATGCGGATCGTACTGGCGGGCGATACTTGAGCATGCAGGAAGCGCTAAAGTCGAAGGACTAGGCAATATAAACCAAGGGCCTGCGAGAAATTGGCATGTCAATCTCACGCCATATGAAGGGGCGCACGCTAGATGCTGCCTATGACTACCTCAACTGATGGATTTCTGAGTGGCCCGGATCCGTTATGGCCCGCCAGGGCTATTACATTTCCACCCCTGAACTGACCCGCCCTCATCTATCCGCTGCGGAGTGGGACTTTTGGTATGGCGGCAGACCTGTCGCCAAAAACCTTCCAGGCCCCGATGGCACCGCTGATATGATTCACCGAGGCAAAAATCCGCGACGGCGGAGACTGCCAGACAAGAATGAGCCGCATCGCGGTGTGGAATACCGTCATGGATGAGCATAACTATTTGGTAAGGCGCTGGAATGACTTTATGTCGGCTTAAGGCCGGTGCTTGATTTAGCATTTACCCTCTTCTCATCCGCTTCCCTCGCACTGGCAGCTATCATCCCGCCTCTTAGCTTCCAGGAGCTTACGCGGGGTGCTTGTTTCCTCCCCACCTCTCACCTAATCAAGACTGCGCCTGCTGCGTACTCGTCAACGCTGGAAAATGTTACGAGTCCTAACCAGCAGGCCAAGAAGGAGCGTTGAAAAGAAAAGATTACGAGACTCAGCCTGCTTTAGCCGCTTGTGCTAGGCTAAGTTAAGAATGGAGTGCGCTAGCATGTGTCGTAATGGAAAATCACTAGGCAAACATATTGTCATTAGCAGTTAAGTACCCAAAGCTAATGTGTCGACAAAGTAACTACTTGCGGTGGCCAAAACATAATCGCCCTAGACGGTTATTGGACTGCTAAATTTTTAAGGAATTTTAACTACACCTATGAGCACAAGAAAAACAGAATTAAGGGCGCAGATTCGGTTGAGACCGACTAGAATTGGTTTTCTCGTCAATCCTTCCGATAAAAAATCTTTACGTAAAATAATGCGCATTAACGCCTGCCTATGGGGTGGCCTCTATAATCCAATCATCCCCGTTTATACCAAAACACCAAAAGAGTGGTTGGATAGTCAACGAATATCAATGAAAGGAAAAGATGTAGCACAAGGTTATATCAGATTTTTGATCCTGATGTTTATGTTGAAGCCGAAGAAGGATTACTAAAAAACAGGACTTGAATCCTTCCAAAAGGCCTATTGAATAAGAAATCTATTTTACTGGATGATTTTTTTGAAAACGAATTTAGAGGTGAATTTGAGCCTCAATTCGGACAGTCCGTATTCGACATACTTGAGGACATCTATATTTCAGAACGAAGATTCATGTTACGCGATGAATTACCAGCCATTTATTCTTCACAAGAAGATTTATTCTCTGAGATATGCATTGGATGCTATCCTAAACTTGAACAAGTTCATTATTTAAAAAGTCAATTTTATGAAGTTTATAAACCCGTTGAAGAAAAACTGAACCCTGAGCTGTGGCTAAAAGTTTATGGCGGAAAATGTGAAACCCCATTTACAGTGACTAACAAGCACTTCGAAGTTTTTAGAACTTGGCAGGATGATCCAATAATTTACGTTTTCAACCCTTCAAACAGCAAAGACATTATTGATCTTTGGAATTTAAGAATACAGCCAGCACCAATTTTTCCAGTACCCATCAAATGGATGTCTTACTTAGCCGACCCTATAAGAAAATTCATCAACAATAACTACATTATCTCAAAAGAGAACAGCAATATAACTCATCGTGTCACCATTCAAAAATCACGCTCAATTTCAGAAAGTCAAGCCAAAGAAGAAATTCTTCCACACTTTAATAGCTTGCAAAATAATTCTTATATCGTGAAAAATTGGCACACAAGCATCTGGGAAGTAAATTATCGTAACCATTTTTTAAACACCCTGAAAAAGCAAAAATCACCTCTGAAGAATCAGATCAAATAATAGAACTTAAAGAAGGCTCATCACTAGGCGTTTTTAAGACATTAGCGCCTACTTTCGCACAAAGATTCAGTGGGTCAAGCAATCGTTGGGCAAATGTAGCTAAAATCTCATCGCCGTACGAAGGATCCAATATTGCTCTCAGCTTACCATTTAACACTTTGGATAGATCTTGGCCAAATCAAGGTATAAATGAACTTGCCTGCGGGCGCGAAGGCTGGGTATTTCTTCAAGATCACAAATCTGAAAATGAGTTTGTCTCATTCATAAAACATGAAGATGCTTTTTCGAGTTGGTTTAAAAAGTTTGGTATAGATACACGTTGCTCAGAAGCAGGACGCATAGCAAAACAAGTAATAGACAGTTTAGGTGGGATTAACGGACTCTATTTATTTAATGACAAAGAATCTATTCAATTCATTAACAAACATGCCTCAAGCACTAGAAAGCGCACCATAAATAGTTCTGGAGATGTAATTGAAGAAGATTTTATCGGCCGTTCTTCATTTATAGACGATTGGCAAGCCATGATAAAAAGGAGGAAAAGCAATGGATCATATCGACTAGCGGAACTTTCTCACTACATCAGATGCAATGTAATAAAAGTAGGGATTGAATCCGAATGTGATCATTGTGGAGCTAAAAACTGGCATAGCTTAGACGAGGTTTCATACGACCTTCGCTGCCTTAGATGCCTTAAGCATTATAAATTCCCTCAAGGAAACCTGAGACAGCATAATAAAAACTGGAAATATCGTGTAATTGGCCCATTCGCCGTACCTGATTATGCTCAAGGAGCATATGCTTCACTGCTAACTATAAAATTTTTTATTAACATGATGGGGCATGATACGCCTAAAAGTTACTCGACTGCTCTAGAATTAGTATGCGAAAACAAAAACAGAAATTGATTTTGCCATATGGATACCTGAAGAAAGAGGGTTTGATATTAACGGTGAGCCAAGATTGATTATCGGAGAAGCTAAGTCCTTTGGAGAAGATATAATCAAGGACAATGACCTTGATAAATTAAAAAAATCTGCAAGTATCATCCCTGAATCAATAATAGTAATTAGTGTTTTAAAAGACTCGTTCTCAAAAGAAGAAAAAACGTCTTATAGAATTCGTATCTTGGGCTAGAGAACCAGTCAATTCTCGCCCCAGGCATTGGGTCATCTTATTAACAGGGACTGAATTGTTCAATGATTTTCTGGAAAGAACATGGAAAAACTTAGGAGAGCCTTATAGCACACATGCTAATTTTCATAGCACTCATTATCTTGAGCAACTTTCAGATGCCACGCAGTCAATTTATCTAGACATAGATTATTACTATACGTGCCTAGACGATAAAGAAAATTTTAATTAATCAATGAAATTGATATAACACAATATAGATGTATATGCTTGTGAATAGACAGTACGGTCTGCGCTTATCGTTTCGCTTTGAAAAATTCAGCATACAAACAAAAAAAGAGCCCACGATTTCTCGCAGGCCCCTTTTTCTGATGTTTGGCGCGCCCGGCAGGATTTGAACCTGCGACCCTCGGCTTCGGAGGCCGATACTCTATCCAACTGAGCTACGGGCGCTTGTGGGTGCGTATCGTAACTGTGCGGGGGCGCTGTGTCCAGCCGTATGGCGCTTGAGTCCTTTGGTCAATTGACCGTTTTCCCCGCGGTGGTGCATGCTTTGGGAGCACTTCTGCACCTTCATCGATTGGGAACATAATAATATGAAAACATTTGCACGTAGCACGCTGGCACTGGGTGTCTCACTGGCGCTGGTGAGCGCTGCCAACGCCGCTGATTTTGCTGATATGGATCCCGTTACCCTGCGCCTGGCCCACGTGGTCAATGAGCAGGATGGTTTCCATATCGCCGCCACCAAGTTTGAAGAGCTGGTGGAAGAGCGCACCGACGGCAAGGTGGATATCGAGATCTACCCCAACGCCTCACTGGGTGACGAACGCACGCTGCTGGAAGGCATGCAGATCGGAACCGTGGATATGGGCGTGATCACCAACGGCCCGGTGGCCAACTTTGTGGAAGAGATGGCGGTGTTCGAGCTGCCGTTCCTGTTCCCTCCCCGGAAGCCGCTTACGAAGTACTCGATGGCCCGATTGGCCAGGAGCTGCTCGATAAGCTTTCCGAGGTGAACCTGAAAGGCATGGCCTACGCCGAGCGCGGTTTTCGTAACCTGACCAACAGCGAGCGGGCGGTAAACTCGCCGGAAGACCTGGATGGCCTGCGTATCCGCGTGATGGAAAACCCGGTTTACACCGATACCTTCCGCGAGCTGGGCGCCAACGCGATCCCCATGGCGTGGACAGAAGCGCTGACCGCCATGCAGCAGGGCACCATCGACGGTCAGGAGAACCCGGTGAACGTGATCCACTCGTTCAATCTGGATGAAACCCAGAACTACATGACGCTTTCCCGGCATACCTACGCCCCGGCGATTTTTGTCATGGGTATGCCCGCCTGGAACCAACTACCAGAAAACGCCCAGGAAGTTCTGCTAGCAGCAGCCCAGGAAGCGGCGGAGCATGAGCGCCAGGTAAACGCGGAGATGGAGAGCGAACAGCTGCAGGCCCTGCGCGATGCGGGCATGGAGATCAACGACTCGCCGGATATGGAAGCCTTCCAGGCGGCTGTTGCGCCGGTGTACGAGAAGTATGGCGAGCAGTTCGGTGATTACCTGCCGCGCATTCAGGAGGCGCTGAAGTAACTCGCCTGCTACAAGAGAATCGCCTGATGGCTGACACCACCCATATGAAGCTGGCGAACAGACTCAATAAGATAAATCTCAATTTACTATTGGTCTTTCACACGCTTTATTGGAAACGGAGTTTGACGCTGACCGCCGAGGCGCTCTGCCTGACGCAACCGGCGGTCAGCCACTCGCTGAAAAAAGCTGCGCCTGTTAATGGACGACCCGCTGTTCATCAAGACACTGGACGGCATGCAGCCCACCCCGCTTGCCCGGCAGATGGATGCCGCGGTGGCCAAAGGGCTGTTCTATCTTGATCAGGCGGTTCACAGCAACAGCGAGTTCTCCCCGCCACATCGAAGCGGGAGTTTCGTGTCAGCCTGGTGGACTATGTCAGCCAACAGTTGCAACCTGCTTATCCAGCACTGCTTGGAACACGCGCCCGATGTGTGTTTCAACATGCTCTCCACGCGCATCGCCAGCGCGGAAGGCGCCCAGCAGGTTCTGCAAGAGCACGATATTGATCTGGCGGTGGTGCAGCTCGAAACCTTGCCGCTCACCGCTCATCATGAGTACCTGTTTGACGATGTGATTGGCTGTGTGGGCGACGCCAGCTTTCATGGCGAGGGCAGCACCATTACCCTTGAGGCGTTTTTAAACTCTCCGCAAGTGGCTTTATCCCATCGCGAGGACAGCCCGCTGCTCATCAATGAAAAGCTGCGGGAGCTGGGGTTGGAGCGCAAAATCGTCGCCAAGACGCCCTACATCAACCCGCTGCAGGAAATATTGGCCTCCACAACGCTGCTCTGCGTGGTCACAGAGAGCGCCGCAAGGGTCATTTGCCGCAACAATAGCCTGAAGTTCTACGCCCTGCCCCTGGACGTCCCAGCGTTCAAAGTCTGCCTGTGCTGGGATGAACGCAAGGATCACGATGCGGGCATCCACTGGTTGCGGCAACTCACCAGGGAGCTGATAACACCAGCCCCCTCCGCACTGGGCGGCCTATAGTCAAACCGCCAAACTCACTCCACCGTCACGACTTTGCCGCGGTTCAACAGCAGCTTGGGATCCAGAGCGACCTTCATGCGCTTCATTAAAGCGATCTCTTCGCTGGAGCGGGAAATGCTCAGGTAGTCGCGCTTTTCGAGCCCGATGCCGTGTTCGGCAGAGATCGAGCCGGCGTACTCTTGTAGCGGGGAGTACACCAACTGCTCGACCTGGCGGCGGCTTTGCGGGCTGTCGTCGCGCACCGTGATCATAATGTGCAGGTTGCCATCGCCAAGATGGCCGAACACGATCATTTTTCCTGTTTGCGGAAACTGCGCCTTGAGGTTTTGCTCCAGGGTATCGACGTAAGCGTCCATATGCGGGATCGGCAGGCTGATATCGTAGGAGAACATCGGCTTCAGCTGGTGCACCAGCACTTCGATATCCTCTCTGATCGCCCAGATGCCCTGGCGCTGGGCGCCGGACTTGGCTAGCACGGCATCAGTGATCAAGTCGTCCTCCATGGCCTTTTCCAGTATCTCAGCGAAGTGTTCCGCATCCTGGGTATCATCCAAGCCCAGAGTTTCAATAATTGCGTAGAAAGGCGAGTCATCGGCCAACAGGGGCGCGTACTTGCCGCTCTCGGTGGTCACCAGCTTGTAGTGGCTATTCCACAACGCCTCGAAGGCGCTAAGGCTGTTGGCGAGCTGTTGGGAGACCCTGCGCAGCAGCTGAGTCAGGGCGTCGAAGGAGGGTACCGCCACCAGCGCGGTTTGCTCGCTGGGCATATGCGGCTGTAGCCGGAGCACGGCGCGGGTAACGATACCCAGCGTGCCTTCGCTACCGATAAAGAGCTGTTTGAGGTCGTAGCCTGCGTTGTTCTTGAGCATTTTGTTCAGCGAGCTGACCACGGTGCCGTCGCTGAGTACGGCTTCCAGCCCCAGCACTTGCTGGCGCATCATGCCGTAGCGAATGACCCGTATGCCGCCTGCATTGGTGGCGATATTGCCGCCAATGGTGCACGAGCCCCGGGCGCCAAGGTCAAGCGGGAACTGCATATCGATTTCCGCCGCAGCTTCCTGCACCCGCTGGAGCGTTACCCCGGCCTGAACCTGAATCGTGGAACCGACCAGATCGACCTCTTCGATCTGGTTCATCAGCTCCAGAGACACTACCAGCTCCTCGGGGCTGGCTTCACCGCCGTGCACGATGCCGGTCATGCCGCCATGGGTCACCACCAACTGGTCGGCCTGGTAGCACAGGGCCATCACTTTGCTGAGCTGGTCGGTATTGCGGGGCCTGACAATGGCCTTGGCACGACAGGGCGCCCCGGTAAACCAGTCGACGCTACGCTGGGAAACATCGTCACCGAGCAATACGTTTTCTGGGCCGACTACCGCCACTAGATCGTTAAGCAACTTATCCATTGGTTATTCCTGTTTTAGCTGGCGTTGCCCTGGTTAGTAAGAACATGGTTAGCAAGCCATCGGCCAAGCCTTAACATCGCTTTCCAAGGCAGTTAATCAATCGTCAATGCTTGCAGGCTATCGCTAACCCTTAAATCACTCAAGCCCAAGATCTATAAAGATTTTTTGGATTATTATCGCGAATAGTGGAATAAAAATAAGTAATTTGCCCTGTTAGTTCGATGTGGTATAGATGAAGCCCACCAAGATAATAAGAACAGCCACCACTAGGAGATAATGTGAAGAATCGCGCCCGCTTTACCGCTCACGCCGCATCCTGTTATACAAGTAAATTCAAACAGTTAAACCTAACCTTGCTATGCGCTGGCCTGTTGGGTTTACCGCTAATGGCCCAGGCAGAGGAAATTACCCCTATTAACCTGCGCTTAGCGACCGTGGTAAATACAGAAGATACTTACCATATTGCCGCCGAACGCTTTCAGCAGTTGGTTAGCGAGCAGACCGACGGCGCGGTCTCGGTCGAGATATTCCCCAACGCCTCCCTGGGCGACGAGCGCACCATTTTAGAAGGTATGCAGATCGGCACCGTCGATATGGGCGTGATCACCAACGGGCCGGTGGCCAACTTCGTTGATGAGTTCTCGGTGTTTGAGCTGCCGTTCCTCTTTCCAAACGCTGAATCCGCCTACGCCGTGCTGGACGGCGAGATCGGCCAGGAGATACTGGCCAAGTTAGAGGATGTGAACCTGAAAGGGCTGGCCTTTGCAGAGCGCGGCTTTCGCAATATCACCAATAGCCAGCACGCGATCAATGCGCCCGAGGATCTCGACGGCCTGACACTGCGGGTTATCGAGAACGAGGTCTACGTGGATACGTTCCGTGAACTCGGCGCCAATGCCGTGCCCATGGCCTGGACAGAAGCGCTGACCGCCCTGCAGCAAGGCACTATCGATGGCCAGGAGAACCCGGTTAACGCCATCCATGCCTTTAATCTGGCGGAAACCCAGGATTACCTCACCATGACGCGGCATATCTATGCGCCAGCGATCTTCATTATGAGCTTACCCGCCTGGAACGGCCTGCAAGAGGAGGTTCAGGAGATTGTGCTTGATGCCGCCAGCGAGGCCTCTGCCTATGCCAGAGAACAAAATGCCATTATGGAAGCCGAGCAGTTAGCCGAATTGGCTGAGGCAGGCATGGAGATTAACGAGTCACCGGATATCGCCGCCTTCCAGGAAGCCGTTGCCCCGGTGTATGAGAAGTACGGCGATCAGTTCGGCGACTACCTGCAACGCATCCAGGAGGAAGTGAAGTAAGTGCCCACTCACACGCATCCGTTGGTAACTTGGCTACAGCGTACTGAACGTTTTCTGGACGCCCTCCTGCAGCCCGTGGTGTTTGCGGGCATGGCAGCGTTGATTGGGGTGATTACCCTGCAGATTGTCTCCCGGGTGCTGTTTACCGCCGTGGGCTGGACTGAGGAGGTCGCCCGCTTTCTGCTGGTGTGGATCACCTTTTAGCGGGCACTTTGGCATTCCAGCGTGGTCGGCATATTGCCGTGACCTTTGTGGTCGATGCCCTACCCGACCGCCTGCGCCAAATAGCCCGGATTGCCGCCCTGCTGATTGTGCTGGCGTTTATGATCGCGCTGATCGTGATCGGCTACCGCTATATGCAGGTGCAGAGCTTTCAGAAATCCGCCTCGCTACGGCTCTCAATGACCTACGTCTACGCGGTGATGCCGATCTGCGCGGCGATAATGGCCTGGTATGCATTGGTGGATATCATCGAGCTGCTGATTAACGGCAAAACCTCCCAGCCCCAGGAGGAGTCACTATGACCCTGCTGCTGTTTGGGCTGTTCTTCCTGTTTATGCTGCTGGGCGTGCCGATCGCCTTTGCCATTGGCGCCAGCACGCTCTACGCCCTGCATCAATCCGGTGTGCCGCTGATGGTGGTCACCCAGCAGATGTTCCAGGGCATCAACTCCTTCGCCCTGGTCGCTATCCCCATGTTTATCCTCGCCGGGGATTTAATGGCCCAGGGCAAGGTAAGCGAAAAGCTGGTTAGCTTTGCCGATTCGCTGGTCGGCTTTATGCGCGGCGGGCTGTCGGTGGTGTCGGTGATGGCGGGCATGTTCTTCGCGGCTATCTCCGGCTCTGGTGCAGCAACGACCGCCGCGGTGGGTTCCAGCCTTGTACCAGAGCTCAAGCGTAAAGGCTATGACCCGGCCTCGGCGGCCAGCTTAATTGCCGCCAGCGGCACCATCGGGGTGGTGATTCCACCCTCGGTGCCGATGATCATCTACGCGGTGATCGCCCAGCAGTCGGTCTCCAAGCTGTTTTTAAACGGCTTTTTGCCGGGTTTGGCGATGGGGCTAGGGTTAATGGCCATCGCCATTGCTCAGGCTTATAAGCGCCAGTACCCCAAGGGTACGCCGCTGTCGCTTTCGACCATCTGGGTGACCTTTAAAGACGCCAGCTGGGGCTTGATGACGCCGGTGATTATCCTGGGGGTATCTTCTCGGGGATCTTCACACCTTCTGAGGCGGCGGTAGTGGCAGTGAACTACGCCATGCTGGTGTCGCTGTTTGTCTATCGCGACCTTAATCTGCCTCAGATTTACAAGCTGCTGATCCGCTCGGCGATGACCACCGCAGTGATTATGCTGGTGATTGCCATGTCGGCGGTGCTGAGTTGGACGCTGTCTAGCTGGCAGGTGCCTGGGGCGATTGCCCAGGCGGTGCTGTCGCTGTCTACCAACCCCTACGTGATTATGCTGCTGATCGTGGGGATTATTCTGCTCACCGGGGTATTCATTGAAACCGCCAGTGCGCTGATTATTCTTACGCCAGTGCTGCTGCCGCTGGTGCTGCAGTTGGGGATTGACCCGATCCACTTTGGTTTGATTATCGTCGTGGGGCTCTCCATCGGCATGATTACCCCTCCGGTGGCGATCAACCTCTATGTGGCGTCTTCGATCACCCAACTGCCGCTGGAGCGAATTACCCGGGCGATCATCCCTTACCTGCTGGGGCTGATCGGGGTGCTGCTACTGGTGGTTTATGTGCCGATTATGTTGGGTTGGTCGGGGGTTAATTCAGCTTCCCGCTTGGTACAACTTTCTAAACTGAGTGGGCGTCATTTCGAAGAGCTGATAAAAACAGTTCCGGAAGTGAGAAATACTGACAAAACCTGTTGCAACAGCCACCTCGGCTATAGGCTTATTGGACTGTTGTAACAGCTGCCGGGCACGGGTTAAACGCAACTCCATATAGTATCGGGACGGGCTGGCATTCACATGATGACAAAATAGTCGCTCCAGTTGGCGCCTGGATATGTTGACCCACTTAGCAATCTCAGACATCAATAAGGGCTCTTCGATATTATTTTTCATGAGCTGCAAAGCCGTTTGTAACGCTTCAGGGAGCGTACCGTTTTGATCAACGCTGATCGTCGAGATATCCGGCGCCTCGATGGCTTTATCACAGCTCAACATCTCTTCAACAGCCCAGGCCACATCATTACCACAGTCACTTCTGACAATTTCGAGCATCATGCTTAGGGAGCTACTCGCACCCGCACAACTTAGGCGATTACGGTCAACGATGAAACTACGCTTAGAGACAGATACATCTAGAAACTCCTCTGCCATCATTGCCCTTCCATCGGGGTGGTAGGCACATTGATAGCCACTCAATAGCCCTGCTTCGGCAAGAAAATAGGCACCATTCCATAGCCCACCCAGCACCACGCCTTGACTATCTGCCTGTTTTAACCTCGTTCGCAGAATAGGCATGGGCTGAGGCCTTACGCAGCCCACCGCATACAATAAGCGTATCCACTTGATACTGATTAAGATCGAATGCCGATAGCGCTACGTCCGCTTCAATGCCAATCCCTAAATCCGACAGCACGCTTCTATCTTGAGCAGCAACGACTACTACTTCATAAACAGTATTCGATGTCATCAAGTTCGTGGTAACTAATGCATCGACTGCGCCGGTGAAGGACATCATGGAGAAATGGTCTAGCAGCACGAAGGCCACCCGCTTAACCCTTACAGATGATTCCCTCGAAGTTTCTGAGTGCAGGTAAGCCATGTTTTTATTCTTTAATTTACTAATAAAACCATCTCTCATGTTCACTCTCCCCATTCAAGGGTGCCACTTAGACTTTGCACGAAAACTGACTGCGCTCGGCCATGCGGCGTTAAAAAACGGCTCGTGCGCGAGTCCGATCAAAGTGCTCATTTACACCCCGTAAACTCCGCTTTTTCGCCGTTTTTTGCCTTGCCTGACCTTCGCTCGCCGACTTTTCGTACAAAGCCTAGCTTTTATTTAAAACTTACCAAGATGCAAGCTCTTGGCATCACAATACCCGCCCCGCTTTAAACAGTGCAAAAATGCGCCAAAAGGTCACTACTGCTGAAATCTGACTTACTATTTGGTCAACAAAACTAAAAAAATTAATTATCGATATTAAAAAGTTCACTAATTATTTTCACATGTCGCCTACCAGGCAAAAAATGTCGCAAACATAACTCTTTTAGCAACGACTCCTGCCGCAAGATGAAATGCCCACCTACTCCAATGAGACATCCACAATGCATAACTTAAAAAGCAAAAAATAGTGTTTGGCATTTCTCTTCTTGGCTCCCTCGCTACCATTCAACATGCACAAGCAGACAATATCACTTTAACTTTTCATAGCGGCTTAGCTCAGTCTAGGCCTGAAGCAGCGCAGATTGATAGATTTGCTCAGTTGGTCAAAGAAAAATCAGAGGGGGAACTGGAAGTCGAGGTCTATCATGCAGGCGCTTTAGGGTTAAAAGAAGCCGACATGCTAAGAATACTCCAGCAGGGCATGGTCGATATGGCATTGCTGTATGGCGAATATTATACCCGCGATGCACCAGCCCTGGCGTCGGTTTATGCTCAAGGCGCTATTACCGAGTCATCACAGCACACTGAGATTCTGAGCGTTATTAGAGAACTCTATGATGAAGGCTTTGCGAACTGGGACATTCAAATAGTAGGCGGCGTGGTTGCCCCTATATTTGACGTCGGTTTACACTGCAAGGAGCCGGTTAACACCCTCGAAGAACTCAAGGACAAAAGGTGCGTGTCTGGTCGAGGCACTTGGTCGATACCTTTGATTTACTGGGCATTTCTGCCCAGGTCATTCCACAAAACGATATGTATATGGCACTCCAGACAGGCGTTGTGGATTGTGCCTACTACCTATCAACCGTTGCGCCCACCGTTTCGTTACAAGAAGTGACTGAATACGAAGCGTATTTGCACCCTTGGGCAGCCTCACCATGGTTATTTGGCATCAGTGAAAAGCGCTTTCCAGCTTAAATGATAACCAGCGACAGGCATTAGAAGAAGCAGGCCAGGAAATCTGGGAAGCCACCAGTGAATCCGCCGTCGACCCAGAGCGCGAAGCGCAGGCACGTCAAGAGCGTGAGGAACTTGGCATTACCATGCTACCGGCGTTCTCTGATGAGGATCTTGACACCTTTGTAACGGCTGCTTGGAGTGCATGGCAAACCATGGCTGAAGAGTCGGGCGAAGAGGGCGAGCGTTACTACAACACGGTTACTCAAGCACTTTCAGATAATCAATAATTAGATAGCTAGAAAAGAGCCAATTTTTACATTGGCTCTTTTTTGGAGCATAAAAATGGTTGTGAACATTAACAGAGTTATTCATAAAGTGGCCTATGGCTCTTTTCTGCTTGGTGTAGCGAGCGGTGTTAGCATGACCGCACTGATATTCATCAGTACATTAATGCGTTATCTGGGCGGGCGCCCCTTACGCTTTTCAGATGAACTCGCCGGCCTTCTCTTCTTATCACTCACCTTTCTTTGCCTACCTCATGTGCTTAATCAGGGACGTCATATTCGAATTGAAATACTCATCAATTTAGTACCGTTAGGTATCGCCAAGGTAATGGATTTTATTGGTGTTATAACACTGCTTACCTTCTGCTCTATTTTTGCCTATGAGTCCTGGAATTTCATGAACTTCTCGTTTTCGCTTAATTCACGCACGGACATTAGCGGCATTCTGCTCTGGCCGTGGATGGCGATTATGCCGTTATCGATGGTGCTCTGCATGTTAGTTCAGATCACGCATGGCCTGAAGCAGCCAGCAGCCGACGCCACCTTAACAGAGGATGTCATTTAATGAGCTGGCTATTATTAAGTGGAAGCTTGGTTATATTTCTGACCAGTGGAGCCATCTTGGGGGCCGCGTTAGGGCTGACAGGCATACTGCTGCTCTATTTTCAGGCAAACGGAGCAACGCCCTTAGCCATTAACGCCACGTGGAACATGCTGACAGACTTCACCTTAAGTGCAGTCCCATTATTTATATTCCTGGGTGAAATACTGCTGGCAAGCGGCGTATCCAAACGTGTCTATAATGGCCTCACCCTCTGTTTGCCCGCGTTCCGGGCCAGTTACTGCATACCAATATTGCCGTTTGTACGCTGTTTGGGGCAGTGAGTGGCTCCAGCACTTCCACGGCCGCCGCCATAGGCGCGGTTGGCTACCCGGAGCTTAAAAACAGAGGGTACAATCCAAGCGTTGTGGTCGGCACGCTTGCGGCCGGCGGTACACTTGGCCTGTTAATCCCACCCAGTCTGGCGCTTATCATTTATGGCGCCACGCAAAATGTATCCATCGGGAAGCTCTTTATCGCCGGCATGCTGCCGGGATTGCTGATTGCTTTAGCCTTCTCCACTTGGATTATCATACGCTCTAAAATCGGCGAACCTGTCACGCCAATATTCAAAGAGAACGTAACCCGCTCACATGTTTTAAACGGGTTAAAGAGATTTGGCCTCTCCCCATACTCATTTTCTTCGTGCTCGGTACGATTTACATGGTATAGCAACGCCGACGGAGTCGGCAGCGCTTGGGGTAGTGGCCAGCATCGTACTTGGTTTGACGTGGGGAGATTTAACGTTAAAGCGTCTTTGGCTAGCGTTTAAGCATGCCTCTATCATGTTTACGGCTATCGGCATGATCCTGATTGGAACGGTTATCCTTTCTCAAGCAGTGAGTTTATTAGGCATTCCACGCGCAGCGGTAGAAACCATTGGTAACTTTGGCCTAGGCCCTTATGGCATATTACTGATGATCGTTGTTGTCTACATTGTTTTAGGGTGCTTTTTGATGGCATATCACTGCTATTGATGACACTTCCTATTACCTTCCCGATGATCACGAGTTTAGGATTCGACCCTATCTGGTTTGGTATTATTGTCACGCTACTCATAGAGATCGGGATGATTACACCACCCGTTGGCCTTAATCTTTTCGTCTTATCGTCTATTTCTAAAAATGAAGTAGATTTAACCGCCGCGGCGAAAGCATCGCTGCCATATTGGCTGATCCTATTAGGTGCAGTGGGGACGTTCACACTTTTCCCCAACATCATCCTTTGGTTCACTTATTATTGAAAAGCCCGCAATCCGCCCCCGGCCTTGAGATACGGCCGGCTCTTTAACTAAAGAGCCGACCGTTTATTTCACCTCCTAACCTATGACCTTGATGCCTCTCTAACTTATAAAAAGCTGCCGATCTCAATCACACTGCCACACTGGCTGGGGCTATAGCCTGGCAGGCGCTGCACCGCTTCCTGGAAGGAAGCGCTGCGCAATACCTGCAAAAAGTCGTCAAATTTAGGCTCTTTCAGGGAGCGGCTGTGGCAGGCCAGCAAGTAGTCTTCCGTGGCCAGCGGCACAAAATCCAGCCCAAACCGCTGTGCGGCGGCCTCGACACCAAACCCTACATCCGCCATTCCCGCCGCCACATAGGCCGCGACCGCTGAGTGGGTGTACTCCTCAATCTGGTAACCATTCACTTTGGATGTAGCAATGCCCGCCTCATCCAGCAAGCTATCCAGCAGTTCCCGGGTTCCCGACGACGCCTGGCGGTTGATAAACGTGACCTGTCTTTCAGCCAGCGCTGCAATGCCATCAATGCCCAATGGGTTACCCGGCGCCACCATTAGCCCCTGTTGGCGGGCGATAAACCCTACCAGCCGATGATAGCGAGGCTTAAGCAGACGGCGGTATTTGCGGCGTATTTTCTCACCCACCGCGCCTCTGGGAAGATGGCAGCCCGCCAGATCGCAGCTATTACGGTTAAGCGCCGCCAGCGCCTCCAGCGGGCTGCAGTACTGCAGGTCAAGCTGCAACTCGCCCAGATGCTTCGGCAGCAGCTCTATCGCAAAACCGTGGCTGGCGTGGAGACGCAGAACGGGGTGCACGCCTTCCTGGTGCTGCTGAATGGCAAGATTCAGTTCTGAGCTCAGGCTATCAAGCTGCGGGCTTAACCGGGCGGTGGCGCGCTGCTCGGCCCACAGCAGCTTTTCACCCAGCGGTGATAACCGCGCCCCTCGCCCACGCGCCATTTCTACCAAGGTGACACCAAAAACTCCCCGCCCTGGCGCAGTAAATTCCACGCGTGGCGATAGGAAAGGCCTACCTCTTCGGCGGCATGGGTCAACTTGCCATGACGATGTACCGCTCCCAGCAAGCGCAGAAGGTGGGGATCGAGGCGGTGCCCTCTTCATCGCTAAAGCACCAGGTGGGCGTTACCTTGATTCGTTTCATAGGCACACTATTTCATATTTTTCAGTCAATAACTTGATGCTAGCGTTGTCTTAACCGTGATGCACGTCTTTTTAAATATGAAAAGCAGTGCATATTTAAAACATAATAAGCAGTCGTGAGGAGGGCATTATGAACCATTCCCAGGAGTGGGCACCGCAGGCAATTCAGGCCGAGGTCGACGCTCTGAAGCACAAGCCCGGCGCCCTACTGCCGATCCTCCACGCCCTTCAGGATCGCATCGGCTTTATCCCCGAGGCAGCGGTGCCGATCATCGCCGATGCCCTCCACCAAACACGTGCCGAGGTGCACGGTGTGATCAGCTTCTACCACCACTTTCGCACCACGCCGCCGGGGCGCCACGTGGTACAGATCTGCCGCGCCGAGGCGTGTCAGTCGGTAGGGGCGCGCCAGCTCGAAGCCCACGCCAAGGCGCGTTTGGGGGTCGACTACCACCAGACCACGCCAGATCGCGAAATCACCCTCGAAGCCGTTTACTGCCTGGGCAACTGCGCCTGCGGCCCGTCGATCCGCGTGGACAACAGCATACGCGGCCGCGTTACCCCGGAAGCCTTCGATGAATTGATGGATGAGCTACAAACCCGGCCGCTGGAGGTGATGGGATGAGCATTCGCGTTTTTGTCCCCCGCGATACCACCGCGCTTTCACTGGGTGCCGATATGGTCGCCAGCCGACTGATAAGAGAGGCCACCGCTCGCGGTCAGTCAATCACCCTGGTACGCAACGGCTCCCGCGGTCTTGCCTGGCTTGAGCCGCTGGTGGAAGTTGAAACCCCCATTGGGCGGTTCGCCTATGGCCCGGTAACGCCGGGGATGTAGCGGCGCTGCTCGACAGCGGCTTGCTCGAAGGTAGTGTCAGCCATCCCCTGGCACTGGGCCCCACGGAAGAGATTGACTACCTCGCTCGTCAGCAGCGCCTGACCTTCGCGCGTATCGGTATTACTGACCCGCTGTCGATTGACGACTATCGCGCCCACAGCGGTTTTTGCGGCCTGGAGGCAGCGCTGCAACGCGAGCCCCAGGACATCGTCGAGGAAGTCAAAGCCTCCGGCCTGCGCGGGCGCGGCGGAGCGGCCTTCCCGACCGGCATCAAGTGGCAGACCGTGCTCGACACGCCCGCCGACCAGAAATATATCGTCTGCAATGCCGACGAGGGCGATTCCGGCACCTTCGCCGACCGCCTGGCGATGGAGTGCGACCCCTACATGCTGATCGAAGGCATGACCATCGCCGGGCTTGCCGTTGAGGCAACCCAGGGCTACATCTACCTGCGCTCCGAATACCCACTGGCGAAACAGGTGCTCGACGAAGCCATTGCCCGCGCCGAGCAGGCCGGTTACCTGGGCGACAATCTTTGTGGCAGTGGCCGTACCTTCCACCTGGAAGTGCGTCTCGGTGCCGGTGCCTATATCTGTGGTGAAGAAACTTCGCTACTCGAAAGCCTCGAAGGCAAGCGGGGTCTGGTGCGTTTCAAGCCGCCGCTGCCCGCCATCGAGGGGCTGTTTGGCCGCCCTACGGTGGTCAATAACGTGCTCTCGCTGGCCGCCGTGCCGTTCATTCTGGCCGAAGGCGCCGAGGCCTACGCCAACCACGGCATGGGCCGCTCCTGGGGCACCCTGGCCCTCCAACTGGCGGGCAACGTCAAGCGTGGCGGGCTGGTGGAGCTCGCCTTTGGCACCACCCTGCGCACGCTGATGGAGGAGTTTGGCGGCGGCACCCTCACCGGCAAGCCTTTGCGCGCCGTCCAGGTGGGCGGGCCGCTGTGCGCCTACCCGAAAGCCAGTGGGACATGCCGCTGGATTATGAAACCTTCGCCGAGGTCGGCGCAGGCGTGGGCCACGGCGGCGTAGTGATGTTCGACGACAGCGTCGATATGGCCGAACAGGCGCGCTTTTCGATGGAGTTCTGCAAGGTAGAGTCCTGCGGCAAGTGTACGCCCTGCCGGATCGGTTCGACCCGTGGCGTGGAGGTGATTGACCGCATCCGCGCCAACGACAATCGCGAGGCCAACCTCACGCTACTCCACGACCTCTGCGAAACGGTGGTGGATGGCTCGCTCTGCGCCATGGGCGGCATGACCCCCTTCCCGGTGCAAAGCGCGCTGAAACACTTCCCCGACGACTTCCAGCGGGCGGCGAACGGAGACAGATCATGATCGAACATTTTGACCCCAAGCAGCATGCCAAACAGGTCGAGCACAGCAAAGACCTCGGCACGCCCTTCCCTGCTCAAGCCGTTGGCGCTGCCTCGGTGAGCCTTGCTATCGACGGCGTGACGATCAGCGTGCCGGAGGGCACTTCGGTACTGCGCGCCGCGGCCCTGGCGGATATCAACATTCCCAAGCTGTGCGCCACCGATAGCCTTGAGCCTTTTGGCTCCTGCCGGCTGTGTGCCGTCGAGGTCGAAGGCCGCCGCGGCCTGCCCGCCGCCTGCACCACGCCGGTGATGGAGGGCATGAAGGTGACCACCCAGAACGCCCGGCTGGCCAAGCTGCGCCGTAACGTGATGGAGCTCTATATCTCCGACCACCCGCTGGACTGCCTGACCTGCCCCGCCAATGGCGACTGTGAACTGCAGGATATGGCCGGTAGCGTGGGGCTGCGTGAGGTGCGCTACGGTTTTACGGGCGAGAACCATCTGGACGCCGTCAAGGACGAGTCCAACCCCTACTTCACCTTCGATCCCAGCAAGTGCATCCTCTGCTCGCGCTGCGTGCGCGCTTGCGACGAAGTCCAGGGCACCTTCGCGCTGACCATCGACGGCCGCGGGTTCGACTCCAAAGTGTCGGCGGGCCAGAACGACGCCTTCATGGACTCGGACTGCGTCTCATGCGGCGCCTGTGTGCAAGCCTGTCCCACCGCCAC
Organism: Vreelandella olivaria; assembly: GCA_004295565.1. Classification (GTDB taxonomy): domain Bacteria; phylum Pseudomonadota; class Gammaproteobacteria; order Pseudomonadales; family Halomonadaceae; genus Vreelandella; species Vreelandella olivaria. Next base: position 4,581,234 of record AP019416.1, read on the forward strand.
GCTGATGGAAAAAGCGTGATCGACCACGGCGTGCCGGATCGCAGCGTGGTCACCACCTGCGCCTACTGCGGCGTGGGCTGCTCGTTTGAAGCCCAGATGAAGGGCGACCAACTGGTGCGCATGGTGCCCTACAAGGGCGGCGACGCCAATCACGGCCACTCCTGTGTGAAGGGGCGCTTTGCTTTTGGCTACGCCACCCACCCGGATCGCCTGACCACGCCGATGATTCGCGACAGCATCGACCAGCCCTGGCGGGAAGTCAGCTGGGAAGAAGCCATCACCTTTGCCGCCAACCGCCTGAAAGCGATTCAGGCCGAACACGGCCGCGAGAGCATCGGCGGGATTACCTCATCGCGCTGCACCAACGAAGAGACCTACCTGGTGCAGAAGCTGATCCGCGCGGCCTTCGGCAACAACAACACCGACACCTGCGCGCGGGTCTGCCACTCGCCCACCGGCTACGGCCTGAAGACCACGCTGGGCGAATCCGCCGGCACCCAGACGTTTGATTCAGTGATGAAGGCGGACGCCATCATCGTGATCGGCGCCAACCCCACCGACGCCCACCCGGTGTTCGGCTCGATGATGCGCAAGCGCCTGCGTCAGGGGCGAAGCTGATCGTCGCCGACCCGCGTCGCATCGATCTGTTGAAAACACCCCACCTGGGCGAGGCCCAGCACCTGCCGCTGCGCCCGGGCACCAACGTGGCCCTGGTCAACGCGCTAGGCCATGTGGTGGTGACGGAAGGTCTGGAAGACAAAGCGTTTGTCGCCAAGCGCTGCGACACCGATGCCTATAACCGCTGGCGTGAGTTTATTGCTGAACCGCGCCACTCCCCGGAAGCCAGCGAGGCAACCACCGGCGTGCCCGCCGAGGCCGTGCGTCAGGCAGCGCGCACCTACGCCACGGCAGGCAACGGTGCCATCTACTACGGCCTGGGCGTGACCGAACACAGCCAGGGCTCCACCATGGTCATGGGGATTGCCAACCTGGCCATGGCCACCGGCAACATCGGCCGCGAGGGCGTGGGCGTGAACCCACTGCGCGGCCAGAACAACGTGCAAGGTTCGTGTGATATGGGCTCCTTCCCCACGAGCTGCCGGGCTACCAGCACGTGGCCGACCCGATTGCTCGTGGCCGCTTTGAGGCCGTGTGGGGCGTGAAGCTGGACGACGAGCCGGGGCTGCGCATTCCCAACATGTTCGACGCTGCCATCGAAGGCACCTTCAAGGCGCTTTACGTGCAGGGCGAAGATATCGCCCAGTCCGATCCCAATACCCAGCACGTCGAGGCGGCGCTCACGTCGCTGGACTGTCTGATCGTCCAGGATATCTTCCTCAACGAAACGGCCAAGTTCGCCCACGTACTGCTGCCCGGTTCAAGCTTCCTGGAGAAGAACGGCACCTTCACCAACGCCGAGCGGCGCATCAACCGGGTACGCAAGGTGACGCCCCCGGTGGCCGGCAAGGAAGATTGGCAAGTCACCCAGGATCTGGCCAATGCGCTGGGCTACCCGATGCACTACACCCACCCGTCCGAGATCATGGACGAGATCGCTCAGTTGACGCCAAGCTTTGCGGGCGTGAGCTACGCCAAACTGGAAGAGCGCGGCAGCCTGCAGTGGCCCTGCAACGCCGAGTACCCGCTGGGCATGCCGACCATGCACGAGGTCGAGTTCCCCATTGGTCTGGGGCGCTTTGCCATTACCGAGTACGTGGCCACTGAAGAGCGCGCTAACCGCCGCTTCCCACTCCTGCTCACCACCGGGCGGATCCTCAGCCAGTACAACGTGGGCGCCCAGACCCGGCGCACCGACAACCAGCGCTGGCACGACGAGGACGTGCTGGAGCTGCACCCATCAGATGCCGAGCTACGCGGCATCCGCGATGGCGACTGGCTGGGCATCACCAGTCGCTCGGGCCAGACAGTACTGCGCGCACGGCTCAGCGAGCGCATGCAACCCGGGTGGTCTACACCACCTTCCACCATCCTGGCAGCGGCGCCAACGTCATCACCACGGATAACTCGGACTGGGCTACCAACTGCCCGGAGTACAAGGTCACGGCGGTGCAGGTGGAGAAAGTCAGCCAACCCTCCGCCTGGCAGCAGCGCTTTAGCACGTTCGACCTGATCCAGCGTGACCACCTGGCTAACGCTCATCAGGAGGCGCCATGAGCACCCACTACACATGCGACGCGGTAGCGCGCCAGCCGGTTGAGGTGCGCCGTGGCGCTAATGGCTGGTACACCGATACCCAGGAGGATCTCCTGGCCTTGGAAAGGCCAGTGGCACTGGTCTACAACGGCATCTCCCATGCGGTGATGATGGCAAGCCCCGCCGATCTTGAGGATTTTGCCCTGGGCTTCAGCCTTTCCGAAGGAATCCTGGCCAATACCGATGAGTGCTACGACCTCGATATCCACGAAACGCCCCAAGGCCTCACCGTTCAGCTCACCATTGCCAGCCAGCGAATGGCCGAACTCAAGCAGCGGCGGCGCAGCCTGACCGGGCGTACCGGCTGCGGCCTGTGCGGAACCGAAGCCCTGGAGCAGGCCATTCGTCCGATTCCCCATGTGGTGGCGCCGCCTGTGAGCGATGCCGCCATTCAGCGCTCCCTTCAGGAACTGGCCACCCACCAGCCGCTGCAGGCAGCCACTGGCGCTAGCCACGGTGCTGCCTGGTGCGATGCCCAGGGCACATCCAACGGCTGCGCGAGGATGTTGGTCGCCATAACGCGTTGGACAAATTGATTGGTGCCCTTGCCCGCGAGGCCCTTCCCCTCGGCAAGGGGTTCGCACTGGTCACCAGCCGTGCCAGCTACGAGATGGTGCACAAATGTGCCAGTGCCGGTATTGGCGCCCTGGTGGCGGTCTCAGCGGCCACGGCGCTCGCGGTGGAGCAGGCCCAGACATCGGGGCTGCTGCTGGCAGGCTTTGCGCGGCCCGGCCGCCACCTGATTTACCATCGCCCTACGTCGGCGGCGATGGCCCATGGCTAAGGAGGCACGCAATGGCGTCGCACCAAGAGACTCACCTGATTCACATGACCAACCAGATCGCCGCTAACCTGGGCGGCGGTCGCGATGAAGAAACGGCCGCCGCGGCCACCTGCCGCCACTTGGAAACCTTCTGGGCACGGTCTATGAAGCATCGCCTGGTCGCAGCACTGGAACACGAGGATGGCGAGCTTTCACCTCTAGCCCGGCGGGCCGTCACCCTGCTGGCGGAAAGGCTCGCAAAACGGCATGCCGGATAAGCGTTAACGCAACGGGGCTTGCCATCTGGCAAGCCCCGTTTTTATACCTATCGTTCATCAGTGCTGATATCACCAGCACAGATCATCAGCGTTAGAACTCTTCCCACTCATCCGCGGCATGCTTCGCCGGTGAGGGCTTTGAAGATGGCTGCGATGAGGCGTGGGATGAAAGCGCAGGACGCTTCATGCCGCTATCGCTGCCACGCTGCTGAGGCGCCGGAGAGGCTAGCGCCTGATGCTGTGGCTCGTCTTCGCCGAGTACGAAGGAGTTGATCAGCTGATTCAGGTGCTCCGCGTGGCGGCGCATATTGGCGGCGGCGGTGGTGGACTCCTGCACCATGGCGGCGTTCTGCTGGGTCATGGTGTCCATTTCAGCCACGGCGGTGTTGATCTGGCCGATACCGCTGCTCTGCTCTTTAGCGCCCGCGGTGATCTCACCGATCACATCGGTGACTTTCGCCACGCTGGAGACGATCTCACGCATGGTATCACCGGCGCTACGCACCAGCTTCGCGCCCGATTCAGTGTGCTGAACCGACGTATCGATCAGCGCCCGAATCTCTTTGGAAGCATCGCTGGAACGGCTGGCCAGAATCCTAACTTCTTGTGCCACCACGGCAAAGCCGCGGCCATGTTCGCCTGCCCTTGCGGCTTCCACCGAGGCATTCAGCGCCAGAATATTGGTCTGGAAGGCAATCGAGTCGATCATGCTGATGATATCGCTGATGCGCGATGCGGAGTCGTTAATATCGCGCATGGTGCTTTCCACCTGCCCCATCGAGGTCTCGCCTTCGCGGGCTACGTCGGCAGTAGACTGCACCAACGTATTGGCCTGCTGGGCGTTGTCGGCGCTGTGGTTGACGGTCGAGGTGATCTCTTCCATGGACGCTGAGGTTTGTTGCAGGTTTGCGGCCGCCTGCTCGGTACGGGTGGCAAGCTCATCAGAACTTTGTGAGATCTCCCCGCCGCCTGGTGCACGCTAAGCGTACTACGGCGTACATCGCGAAGTGTGTCCTGCATCCGCGCTACAAAGGCGTTGAACTGAACACTAAGCTCGCCAATCTCATCGCCGCTTTCAACTGCCAAGCGACGGGTTAAATCACCGCGCCCCTGGGCGATGTCGTGCATAGCCGCGGTTGTGCGCTTGATCGGCCCCAGCGTACGACGCACCAAGGCGTAGGCTATCAGTGCAATCACCACAAACAGGCCCAGCCCCAAAAGGGAGGCAAATATAATGCCTTCGCGCAAATCGGTAGCAGCCGCGGCTTCAAGCTCGGCAACGGCGTCTTCAACATCCGTAACGTAAACCCCTGCGCCAATTAGCCAGCCCCATTTTTCAAGGCGATCAACATAGGAATGCTTAGGCTCAATTCTGTCGGTGCCTGGGTAATCCCACATGTAGCTATAGAACCCCCACCACTTTGCGCGACCTTAATAATTTCGCGAATCAGGTAGGTGCCATCGGGGGTTTGCGCATCGATCATGTTGGTACCTTCACGCTCTGGCGCAGGTGCCGTGACGATGTTGTTACCGTCATAGTCGTAGATAAAAATGTAGTTGTTATCTTCAAAGCGCATGGCGCGCACCAACTCAGCTACCCGCTGCTTGGCAGCCTCATCATTAGCACCGGCTTGTTCATAAATAGGCGCGATGGCGGTGGTAGCAATTTTGACGATGTCGCGCACCGCGTTGCGGCGCTCTTCGATCAACATTTCACGCTGGTTTGCCAACGTATCGCGGGAGTCTTGGGCGTTGCTGTAGGCTTTGAATCCGACCAGCGCAACCGTCACTATCAGAAGGGGGAGCAGTACAAGCATCAGCACCTTGGTTTGTAAACCAAGGGCTCGTTTGGGAGAAGAAGTAGCCATTTGTGAGCAAGTTCCAGAGTCTGTCTTGAGTGAAGAGTTTTTAATAGTTATAGGGGCCTTATCGACCTAAAATGCCCAAACTTTAACCGGTTTTTGGTTATTTCTACTTAATTTTCAATTAATTAGTAATTAATAGTTAGGTTCATAACCTAAGTTAAGGTTATTCATGAAATAAACGTCCAAGGTGGGGTGTGGTGGCCAGGGATGGCCCGTTTTAGCACGATGCTAAACCACGTACTTCGGTTGCCCTGACCTCCCTACCGCCTGGTCAGGGCGACCTTTTGTTTCTAGGGCGGTTGTTTATCTCCTGCTTCTTACTACCCTTGCCTGAAGTCAGCTCGGCCAATGCGCGACCTTCTTGATATTTGCCCGTGTTACTGGCTTTTGTTACTTACTCGCGCCATCAGCGTATCATGGCGATAGGGTCTAAAGGAGAGTAGCAAGCATGGTTCGAAACCACCCATTTGTTAGCGCTGTCTTGCTCTTGCTCCCTCGGTTGGCTCACTTTGCTTGGCGCGTATTACGCAATTTCCTGAAAAATCACGGCGTCCTGCTGGCCGGTGGGGTGGGCTACAACATATTGCTCTCCATTGTACCGCTTTTCGCCGTGCTCGTTGTGCTGTTAACCCAGGTGGTGGATCAGCAGCATCTGCTCAATGTGCTGGCCGTACAGGCACGCCATATGGCGCCTGCCCATGCAGAGGTGTTGCTGGAGGCCGTTCGCAGCCTGCTGGACTCACGCGACGTGATCGGCATTCTGAGCTTTCCCATTCTACTGCTGTTCAGCTCATTCGCTTTCCGTATGCTGGAAGACGCCCTGGCGATTATTTTCCATGCGCCGGACAGCCCGCATATCAAGCGCAGCGTTTGGGTATCGGTGATGTTGCCCTACGCCTTTATGGTGGTACTGGGGGCGGCGCTGATGGTGCTCACCCTGGTGGTGACCCTGGCCAGTTCGCTGAATGCGCTGGTCATGGCCATTTTCGATCGAGAACTGCCATTGGCGGGGCTGTCAGAACCAGTGCTTAACCTAGCCAGCTTCATCGGCGTTTTTCTACTCTTCAGCGCTATCTACAAAGTGCTGCCGGTAGTGCGTATCGCGTTACGCCGGGCAATCGTAGGGGGATTTGTGGCAGCCCTGCTGTGGGAGGGAGTTCGGCTGTTGCTGGTCTACTATTTCGCTAATCTCTCGTTCGTGAACGCTGTCTACGGTTCGTTGGCAGCGCTGGTGGTGGTATTGATTAGCCTGGAAGTGGGCGCCATCATTTTACTGCTGGGCGCCCAGGTGATTGCCGAACTGGAACGCAATACCCGCCTTGGATTGCCCTGGTACGTCGATCCCAGTCGCCAGCCGATTACGCGTGTCGAGTGACGTTAGCTAGCGGTCGCTTCGGCCTGAGGGCGCCGCTCATCCAGCATCCCTTTATCGAGAATAAAGCGGATGATCTCCTCTAGCCCTACGCCGTCATAGAGATTGGTAAACACAAAGGGCCGCTCGCCGCGCATCTGAGTCCGGTCGCGCTATTGCCGCCAACTGGCCGCCAAGACGTCCAAGCGCTCGCGCTGGAAGGCCTGCAGGTCTGCATTGGGTTGTTGCAGGCGCAGGAACTCGAGCATCGGATCCACCACATCGCTAGACACGCCGCTGAGCTCCTCCACCACCGCATGACCGCAGAAGGGAACGTAGGCCTCGGAGTAGCCGCCCTCGTGAACCATCACCAGGCGCCCGCCGCAGAGTCGCTCAGCGGCCTGGCGCAGCGTGTGGGTCATCTCCCGATAGGACTCGCTGGTCAGTAGCATCCGCGCCAGGGGGTCGAAGCCATTGGCGTCGAAGCCGCAGGCGACGATGATCAGCTCCGGGGCGAAGCGCTCCAGTGCCGGTATCACGAGGCGCTGCATGGCGTGCAGGTAGGCGTCCTCGCCGCCACCGGGCAGCAGCGGGATATTGAGGTTGTAGCCGAGGCCCGTGCCGCTGCCGCGATCCTCGGCCCCGCTGTAGCCCGGTGGGAAGCAGCCCTCCTGGTGCAGCGAGATCGTCAACACATCGTCGCGCTCGTAGTAGATGTGCTGGGTGCCGTTGCCGTGGTGCACGTCCCAGTCGATCACCGCCACTCGCTTTAGCCCGAAGCGCGCCTTGGCAGCCTCGATGGCGATGGGAATATTGGCCAGCGTGCAGAAGCCCATGGCGCGATCCGGTAGGCAGTGGTGGCCCGGTGGGCGCGACAGCGAATAGGCGTTGTCGGCCTCGCCGCGCAGCACCGTGGCCACCGCCTCGATGGCAAGTCCGGCCGAGAGCCGGGCGATTTCATAGCTGCCCGGCCCGATGGGGCGTGGTCGCCCAGTTCGCCGCCGCCCGCATCGCTCAGTGTCTTGAAGCGTGCCAGGTACTCGGCGGGATGAATGCGCCGCAAATCCTCCTCGCTGGCCATGGGAGCCGTGCGAAGATCCAGAGCCCGGCTCAGCCCCGAGACATCCATCAGGGACTTGAGGCGTCGCTTGGACTCCGGCGACTCGGCCAGCCCCCCGGCGGCGGGGGCTGCACCCAGCCGCCTACCGGCATGACCAGGGCGTGCTGTCCGGCGCTGTGCCACAGGCAGTGTTCATCGAAGAAGAAGGCGGTACGTCGGGTCATGGGTTCACTCCTTGGGAAGGGGCGGTTCGAGCGCCCCGCAATGTTGTCGAGACGCCTTCGGTAGCCGATGTCTCGAGAGTCATGGGGAATCTCCGGTTCACCACACACGGGCCAGGCGCAGCAGGGCCTGACTGCCGTGGAAGGCGTTGTCGGTATCGACGTTATGCGAGAGGGCCAGCATTACCTGATGGCGGGAGAGAATTGATGGCCTAGCTCTATGCCCAGTTGGGTATAGAGCTGGCGGTGTCGTCCAGCCCCGACCATCCAGCTGTAGCGCACCGCCTTCGGCATGGATCAAGCGCAGGGCGCCATAGGTACTGTCCGTGAGGTCATAGGAGGCGAACGCCTGGAGGCGGTAGAGCGGATCCTGCTCAAGGGTCATGCCCAGGTAGTCGTCGTTGTCACCGTAGAGTTGGGCTTCGAGGTTGGCCTCCAGAACCCACTTCTCGCCTATACCGCGGGTGTAATTGAACACGAAGGTGGCCCCCAGCGGTTGGCGCCGGGAGAGGTGCCGGGGTGCTGGCCATCGTACTCGCCCACGGGGAGGGTCAGCATCGTCAACAAGCCGCTGGCGACGCGATCCTCGGGGCGGTCGACGAAGAACAGCGTGCCGCCCACCTGGGGATCCCCCAGACCACTCTGTCGTTCACGTTCGGCGGCACCGGGCAGGCGGGCATCCACCTCCACCAGAGGCAGGACGAACTGGGGCGTGCACAGGCGCCCGCAGATATCACTGAACCAAATCTGGCGATAGGCCAGGGCATTGACGTCGAGGCGGGCGTTGCCCTCGGGATCGGCTGCGCCGTGAAAGCGATTGGCTTGCTCGTTGCCCAGGTAGAGCACGCCTATCGAGGTGCCGGCCGGGGCAGAGAGGAAATCTCTGGCATTGAGATCGGCGGCCTGGGAAACAGTGGCGCTCAGTGCCAGAGCCGCAGACAGGCCGGTGATGAAGCGTCGTAGCATGAGAGATGTTGTCATTGTATAGCCTCTGGTTTGGTCAAAATGCAGGTATACGACACCGTCACCCGTTCGCACGGACGATGGTTGGCATCGTGGGAGTGAAGCGGGGCGCGGGGCCCGGCAGACATCAGCCAGGTGGCGAGCGGTTGAGCAGAGTGGCCACGCTGGCCTTATCGTGGAGGTCGAGTTTCTGGTAGATGCTGCGTATATGGTGGCGCACGGTGCTGGGGGCGATCGCCATCTCTCGGGCGATTTCCTTGTAGGTAAGTCCGCTGCCGAAGTGCTGGGCGACCACCAGTTCCCGTTCGCTGAGACAGGCGAGAGGGCCCAGGCGGCAGACGGTGAGTAGCCAGAGATCGAGAACCGGAAGGCATTGGATGCTGATCCTGGCACCTTCATAGCCGACCTCGTCCAGGTGCACCGGAAGCGTCGGCCCCTGCCAGTCGGGCCACTCATCGCCGAGCAGGTCGCTGAAGCCTCGTTCGGCGCTATGTAGCACGCCCTGGCGGTCGCAAACCGCCAGGGCCAGGTGTGGCTGGCTTTCCAGGCACTCGCGACGCGCCACCAGCGTCCGGATCTGACTGGCATCCACTGCTATCGAGAGGTGGCTGATCAGGTGGGTCAGTAGCTGGCGCTCCCGCTCGCCGAAGCGGGCCGAGCCGGGGCGGCGATAGAGCGAGAGATGGTCACTGAGCCGGGTGCGAGGGCTGGTGTGAATCACGCAGAGCAGCTCGCTGAGGTCATGGCGCTCTCCCAGCCAGGCGAGCCCCGGTGTGGTGGCACGCATGTCGACGATCACCGCCTGGCCCGGCTCGCGGTGGCTACGCTCCACGGTGACGTCCTGATGTTCAATGGAGCGCCAGTCGGCCAGATACGTCTCGGGGAGTTCGTAGAAGAAACGGCTGTGCTCCTCGATCCGCCCATCGATCAGTACCGAGCGCCCCCACCAGGCGCAGTCGAAGGCCAGCAGTCTCTGTAGCCGAGCTAGGGCAGCGGGATGGAAGTCGGGCAGAGGAAGCCTCTGGGCAAGTTGGTTAATGTCCCAGAGCATTTGGCTGAAGGAGCCCAGTAAGTCGTCAGACGCCACGGCATCGAGCTTGGTCATCGTCGGGTACCATTGTTATTAGGGGTGGCCGGGAACCAGAGCCATGGCACCATCTTAGCCCCACCTGAAAGGGCCTGACATCGTGCAGATGAACGATGCGTCGAGTCGCTTTCTACCCTTGAAGCCGGACAGATCTATACAACGCCTCGCTGGAAGGCAGGAAACTCACTGCCCCTATCACAACGCCTCGGGGCGTTGTGATAGGGGCGACTAGCGGTAATGTCGACGGATCAGGCTGGCCAACAACGGCACCAGAACCTTGAGAGAGACCAGATCGGAGAAGGTGAACAGGGGCCGCCTTAGGTTAGCCCGCGATGGCCGTTCGGCGCTCATCCAGCATCCCTTTATCGAGAATAAAGCGGATGATCTCTTCTAGCCCTACGCCGTCATAGAGGTTGGTAAACACAAAGGGCCGCTCGCCGCGCATTTTCTTCGAATCGCGTTCCATCACTTCCAGTGAAGCGTGAACATACTCGGCGATATCGATTTTATTAATGATCAGCAGGTCTGACTTGGTGATGCCGGGCCCGCCTTTGCGGGGAATTTTATCGCCTGCGGAAACATCGATGACATAGAGCGTCAGGTCGGAAAGCTCCGGACTAAAAGTCGCTGAGAGGTTGTCACCACCCGACTCCACCATTACCAGCTCAAGCTTAGGATGGCGGGTTTGCAGCTCATCAATCGCCGCCAGGTTCATGGAGGCATCTTCGCGAATCGCCGTATGCGGACAGCCGCCGGTTTCCACGCCCAGAATACGATCCGCCGGTAGGGCGTCATGCTTGAGCAGGAAGTCGGCGTCTTCGCGGGTGTAGATGTCGTTGGTGACCACGGCGATATCGTAGTAGTCCCGCAGCGCTAAACAGAGCTGCTTGAGCAGTGCGGTTTTGCCAGACCCTACCGGGCCACCCACGCCAACGCGTAAACAGTGAGTCATTGTTCTCTCCTCAATAAATAAACTTATTAACGTCTAAGCGATTAACGTCTAGATCGTTAATTTATAAACCATTAACTTCTGAACAGGCGCGAATATTGGGTTTCGTGCAGCGCGCTGGCGAGGGCTAAACCGGGCAGCACGGGGCCTAGCTCGTCATCCTCCAGCGTCAGCGCTTGATCTACAGCGGACACTAATGCAGGCCGCAGGTGCTCAATGACGCGCTGAGCAGAGGTGTGGCCCAGCGGCAGTGCCTTGCAGGCCACCGCCAGCTGGTTCTCCAGCCACGCCCAGGCAAAGCCCAGCAGGGTTTGGCGAACGGCTACACCACGTGAGTGGGCCGTAAATGCAAATAGCGTTACATAGCCCGCACGAGTCGGCAATAAGGCGGGTAGTAAGTCCTCACTTGGCATTAAGTCCAGGCTGGTTAATAAGCGCTTAAGCGAGGCGCCCAGGCGACTGTCTTCAGCGGCTAACTCAGCGGTTTCGCGGGTGGCGGCCAGCCACTCATCCCAGACAGCTATGGATTCACCCTCTGCGTGGTCAAAGGCTTGATGTAATCGCGCCAGCACTGGCAGCTCGCAGCGGGTTAGGCCATCTTCCAATACGCCATTTAGCCACTCAATAAGGCTGACTTCATCCCGCACCCAATCAAGTTCAAAGGCGCTTTCCAACCCTTGGGAGAAAGCAAAAGCGCCGATAGGCAGCGCGGGGCTCACCAGCTGCATAAGCCCTAACAGCGCTAAATCATCGCACTGGCTTTCTGGCGCGGCTGTTTCAGTGGGCATGGTGGTGCTCATGCGAATGGTCGTGGTCGTGGTCGTGGTCGTGGTCGTGGTCGTGGTCGTGGTCGTGAGAATGGCCGTGCCCGTGGGAATGTCCATGTGAATGCCCACCACCGCCTACTTGGTTATAGGCACCCGGTTCCGGGTCAAAGGTATCCTCATGGTGCTCCAGTTCAGCGCCCAATAGCACGGCGAGCTCTTCCAGCACGTGATCCGGTGGGAAGCGCACCCAAGCGCCTTTTTCGTCTTCACCCAGCGCCAGTTGAACGTGGCGATTGCCCAGATGATAAGCCAGCCGCGCCAGCGGTAAGCCAGTACTCACTCGCGCGGTCACCACCGGTTCTACGGCGGCGCAGACACGCACCACTTCGCCACTTTCGGCTTTTAGACCTTCGCCGCTGCGCAGCACCGGACCGCGATCCAGAAATAGCCCCAGCTCGCGGCCGCTATCGCTTTGCGCTTTTAAGCGCCCACGAATGCGTAGCTCAAAGGGTAACGTGAGCGTATCGCTGGCGGCGCTTTCCTCTATTGGCCCTAATCGTTCTATGAGTTTAAGCATTGGTATCATCCTTTCGCTATCTATGCGGCTGTGCCGGGGTAGGCCTACGAGAGGGCGCTGTGAATACCTCCCTGTACGCTACTTTTGCCATCTGACCGCCATGGATGGCGGAAATGCCGGAATTGTTGGGAACATTTTCCGGCCATGGCAAAAGACCCTCTCTACGGCCTACCCCCGTCACCTCGACCTAAGTGCAATAGCCTCAATTAAAATAAATGATAACGCTGGGCCAGCGGCAGCTCGGTGGCAGGCTCGCAGGTCAAAATTTCACCGTCGCAGCTCACTTCGTAGGTTTGCGGGTCGACGGTCAAATCGGGGCAGGCATCATTCAGCTTCATATCCTGCTTGCGCACCTGGCGCACGTTTTTGCACGCCGCTAGCTCGCTGTTCAGCCCCAGAGTCTGTTTGATTCCCGCATCCAGCGCAGCCTGGCTGACAAAGCTGAGCCGGGTTTGGCTGGCCGCACGGCCAAAAGCGCCAAACATATAACGGTAGTGCACCGGCTGTGGGGTGGGAATCGAGGCGTTGGGGTCGCCCATGGGCGCCGCTGCAATCATGCCGCCTTTGATCATCATCGCCGGTTTAACACCGAAAAGGCTGGTTTCCATAGCACCAGATCCGCCAGTTTACCCACTTCGATAGAGCCCACCTCGTGGGCGATACCGTGGTAATCGCCGGGTTAATGGTGTACTTGGCGATATAGCGCTTGGCGCGGAAGTTATCGGCGCCCAGGGCTTCATCTTCCGGCAGCAGGCCGCGCTGCACCTTCATTTTATGGGCGGTTTGCCAGGTGCGGCAGACCACTTCGCCCACCCGTCCCATCGCCTGGGAGTCCGAGGCGATCATCGAGATCACGCCCAGATCGTGCAGGATATCCTCGGCGGCGATGGTTTCGCGGCGAATGCGTGAGTCGGCGAAGGCCACGTCTTCGGGGATATTGGGATCCAGGTGGTGGCACACCATCAGCATATCGAGGTGTTCGTCAATGGTGTTGACGGTGTAGGGCCGCGTTGGGTTGGTAGAAGACGGCAGTACGTAGGCTTTCGAGCAAGCAGTGAGGATATCCGGCGCGTGACCACCGCCCGCACCTTCGGTGTGGTAAGTGTGGATGCAGCGCTCTTTAAAAGCGGCCAGGGTGTCTTCCACAAAGCCCGATTCGTTCAGGGTGTCGGTGTGGATCGCCACCTGCACATCGTAGGCATCCGCCACATTAAGGCAGTTATTGATCGAGGCAGGCGTGGTGCCCCAATCTTCGTGCAGCTTAAGCCCCATGGCGCCCGCTTGGAGCTGGAGCTCCAGAGACTCGGGCAGGCTGGCGTTCCCTTTGCCCAGAAAGCCGATGTTCATGGGCATATCGTCTACGGCTTGCAGCATCTTGCCAATGTGCCAGGGGCCTGGGGTGCAGGTGGTGGCGTTGGAGCCCGTCGCCGGGCCGGTACCGCCGCCAAGCATGGTGGTGACGCCGCTCATCAGCGCCTCATCCACCTGTTGTGGGCAGATAAAGTGAATGTGAGAGTCGATGCCGCCCGCGGTCAGAATCTTGCCTTCGCCGGAGATGATTTCGGTGCCGGGGCCAATCACGATCTCAACGTCGGGCTGGGTATCCGGGTTACCTGCTTTGCCAATCGCGGCGATGCGGCCGTTTTTAATCCCCACATCGGCTTTAACGATACCCCACCAGTCGAGAATCAGCGCATTGGTGATGACGGTATCCATGACCGTGGCATCGGCGCGTTGGCTTTGGCCCATGCCGTCGCGAATGACTTTGCCGCCGCCGAACTTCACTTCATCGCCGTAGTGGGTGGCGTCTTCTTCGACTTCGATCCACAGCTCGGTATCGCCCAGGCGCACGCGGTCACCCACCGTGGGGCCGTACATATCGGCGTAGGCTTGCCGACTGATCTTGTTAACCGGTTTCATGTTCTGACTCTCCTAAAAGATGGAGCCTAGCACCGGGGAGTTCATCGCTCATGGGACACGCTGTAAATACGTCCCTGTACGCTTGACTGCGGCATCCATGCCGCAGACAGTCCCCGAGCGATGCCCTTTCCGGCGCCCAATAGTCTTGCTTTCGGCGCTTCGAAAACGTGTCACTAACTCTCTAACGCACCCATCACATCGCCGCGGAAACCGTAAATTTCCCGCTTGCCCACAAAAGGAATCAGCGTCACTTCGCGGGTTTGGCCGGGCTCAAAGCGAATCGCCGTGCCAGCGGCCACGTCCAAGCGAAAACCTCGGGTTTTGTCGCGATCAAACACCAGCGCTGGGTTGGCTTCGGCAAAATGGTAGTGGGAGCCAATCTGGATCGGGCGGTCGCCGGTATTCGCCACCTCGACGCTAATCCGCTCACGCCCTGCGCAAAGCTCGATATCACCTTCTTTTAACTGATACTCACCAGGAATCATCTGCTTGCTCCTTTGTTTTGTTGTGAGGTGTGAGGAGTAAGATGTGAGGAGTAAAACCACTCACTCCTAACCATTCACTCCTCACACTTAACCCCCTCACCCCTCACAATTAACCCCTCACACAATTGGCGTATGGACAGTGACCAGCTTGGTGCCGTCGGGGAAGGTGGCTTCCACCTGCACTTCGTCGACCATTTCGGCAACGCCTTCCATCACGTCTTCGCGGCTGAGGATCTCGCGGCCATAGCTCATTAAATCCGCTACGCTGCGGCCATCTCGGGCGCCTTCCATAATCTCAAAGCTGATTAGCGCCACCGCTTCGGGGTAGTTGAGCTTTAAACCGCGCGCTTTGCGGCGCTCCGCCAATTGGGCGGCGGAAAACAGCAGCAGCTTGTCTTTATCTCTCGGGGTTAATTCCATGGGCCTTTCTCCAGAGTAATATCTAACTAGGTTAGCCAAATCCGCGGTGTATGCGCTTCACGCTCTATCCACCGGGGGCGTAGCAGCTGCCAGGCTTGTTCACATAGCGCCCAGGCTTCGTTGCGCGCGTTGCCCAAATAGCGCAGCAGCAGTACGCCGTGGCGCACGGTAACCGCCCAACGGGGATTATCCGGTAGGGCTTCACGCAGGGCGTCAATGGCCGCAGGCGCGTCAGCAATGCCCACCGCCCAGAGCGTCGCCTGCACCGTTGCACCGCCCTGCCCCCAGCGCCCCACGAAACGTGGGTGGAGCGGATCAAGCGGCTGGCGTTCTAGCCACAGCGGTTTGCCATCCAGGGTCAGGCGGAAGTGCTGCTCGATGCGTCCGGAAACATAGGGTAACTCGCTGGCCGGTCGGCCCAGCGCCATCACTTCCCAGCCCAGGCAGCGGGCGCTGCCGTGAAGGTCGATTTGGGTGCGCTGCTCGCCTTTAGAGCCATCGAAGGCGATGGTCTCCTGTGGCAGCCACTCAAGGGTGCCGCCGTCTTCCACACTTAACCGGGTGTGCTGCGCCCAGGCGACGCCCTGACTGTCGGCTTTATAGAGCTTATTGGCGGCTGGGGTCGTCAGCAGTGCATGAGCGCCGCGCTCAACGTGGGCGCTAATGGTGAGCGCATCGCCGCTGACTAACCCGCCCGGCGGGTGTAGCACATAGACATGGCAAGCCTCACCGCGCCCTTCAGGGTAGAAAGGGCGCTGCACCCGCAGTGGCCCCTGATGGCGAGCCTGTACCATGCGTGTGGCGCCATAGCGATGAGCAAAGTTGAGCGCTAACGAAGCTGCCCAGCGGCGGCCAGCATCGAAGCGGTGGCCAGAGGCAACGGGGGGTTGGCGATATCGCTCAGAATCATGGGTGGCTATCGCTTCCTTACAGTGAGCT
Organism: Vreelandella olivaria; assembly: GCA_004295565.1. Taxonomy (GTDB): domain Bacteria; phylum Pseudomonadota; class Gammaproteobacteria; order Pseudomonadales; family Halomonadaceae; genus Vreelandella; species Vreelandella olivaria. The sequence goes on from AP019416.1 coordinate 4,597,093, forward strand.
TTTCGTTAACCACTGCAATTAATGCGCCAAAATGGTGAAAAACCTATTTTGCGGCCTCAGGAGGGCTTGGATCGTCGCAATAGGCCACATAACGCGCGACTAACGCGTACTTAGCGCGCACACGCCGCACCAAAAAAGAACAGACAAGCACGATACGCACCAAAAATGCGCATTAACGTTCGCTGCCTACCTCCAGCAACATCACTGCACCACTACCCGATCTCGCCCGCTGCGCTTCGCTTGATAAAGCGCCTGGTCGGCCCGCTGTAAGGAGCGGTGATAGTCGGGGTGGCCGTCGTGGAGTGTGACTCCCACGCTAATCGTTACGTTTAGCAGCGTATCGGCGCCAGCGAGCATTGGCTCTTTCGCCACAGACTGACGCAAACGCTCAGCAAATAACCGGCTGCCGTCGTGGTCAGTATTGACCAGCACGATCAAAAACTCTTCGCCACCCATGCGGAACACGTAATCACCGCCCCGGGTGGAGCGGTCAAGGATACTCGCCACCTGCTGCAGCACGCTGTCGCCTGCGTCGTGCCCATGGGTGTCATTAATCGACTTAAAGTGGTCGATATCGACCATTAACAGCGCAAAACAGTGCTCCGAGTGGCGGGCGATCTCAATTTCGCGGCTAAGCACCACCGACAAAAACTTGCGGTTGAGCAACCGGGTTAAGCTGTCGCGCCCTGCATCTAAACCGGAGGCACGTTCCAGCACATCGTCGAGCAGCATCAACACCGTACGGGCGGCGTCACGAATCTCACTCAGCGCCTGGAGCCGTTGGCTAGGGTCTTCATGGAGCAGGACTGCCAGCCACTCACGATCCACTTGCTGAATATGCCGGGAGATGGTGGCAATCTCCGGGGCGCCCTCAAACGCATGGCACGCTTTATGGAAGTACCACAGACCAAAATCGGAATTGGATAACCGCGGCAGTGTGGTCAAATCCTGCTGGGCGGCAACGGCAAACATCAGCATATTTTCCCAGTTCAGTAGCGCCGAACGCTGGCGTTCACGCTCGTCACCGATGCTTTGAGTAAGAGAAAATAGCTTATACGCCTCTTCGGTGCGCGCATTACGGTCACTGGCCACCGAGTAGGCGTGGCTCATAATTTCCATGGCCATATCGATATGGTCGGAGACATACACCGAAGCATTCCCCGGCGACAGCGGGCTTTTGAAGGTGGTGTTGATCTGCTGATAAAACGCCTGTTTAGCTGCCGCGCCCCGTTAAGCACCAGGTTAACCGGTATATCGATGCGTGCATGCACCTGCCCCACTTTTTCCTGCTGCTCAACCAGGGACGCAAAATCGGCGTGATCGACGGCAAACATGGCCTTCAGCCAGCGCCGCATTGAAGGGTTTAAACGCTGCTCCACTTGCTCATTGGAGAGAAACAGCGAGGCGTGCGGGTCTTCCAACATCACCTGATAAAAGTGGTCAGCAAAGTAATCACCGTGGCTCTCTACCAGGGTCTCGACGGCTTGCCGCAACGGTTTAGGCGTGCGCTCCAGAAGCGTCTGCCACTCGGCGGCGAGCTGATGTTTATCTTTATAGCGCATACCCCACCTGCTTCTTATTGCTAAAGCAATCAATGTTACAGGCAAAAATCGCCTGCAACCGAACACAGAACAGGGTTTTAGCGATTAGCCCACTAGAGACCTTCTCTGCTATGTGCATCACTTGACGGCAGCAAATGCATCATGTATATCAATTGATAGCAATTTAAAGTATCAAATGAGGATAACGCCATGGATGTCCATTTCACTCAGTACCAACCACCCAAAGCCTTGGCGTTCAGTTTCTGGCAACAAATTGGCCTGCCTGCCCGTGGCCGAAAGCTGCATGAGTTATTGCATGAAGGCGTGGAGTACCGGGTTTACCCTCAGCTTGCCAAAGTGTCAGGTATTGAGCAGAAAGCACTGGCGAGCTATGTGGACATTCCCCCTGCCACGTTGAGCCGCCGCGCCAAATCGGGCCGTTTCAAGATGGCGGAAAGCGACCGGCTGTATCGCTTTGCTGAGCTCTTTAAAGCGGCGCTGGATCTGTTTGAAGGCGACGCCGATGGCGCCCGCGCCTGGCTCCTCAAACCTAATGCAGGGCTAGGCGGGCGCCGTCCTGTCGAAATGAGCGCAACCTCGGCGGAGTATCAAACGGTGCTGAACCTGATCGGGCGGCTGGAGCACGGGGTCTCGGTATGAGCGAGATCTCCGCTTACCGGCTGGTGAAGCGCAAGTTTCAGGAGACCGCGTTTGATGGCGAAGGCGCACGGCTTTACGGTGGGCGCTGGAATAGCCCAGGCAATGCCTGTGTGTATGTGGCAAGCTCAGAGTCGTTGGCACTGCTGGAAATCATGGTGCATCTGGAAAGCTATCGGCTACTTAACGCCTATGCGCTGCTGCGCCTAACGCTACCCGCCGAGAGCGTTCTCAGCGTGGGAGTAGAGGATTTACCTGAAAACTGGCGGGAAGCACCCGCGCCCGCAGAGACCGCCGAACTGGGTGATGGCTGGCTGGCGTCTGGCCAAAGTCTGGCACTGGCAGTGCCGAGCGTGGTGGTGCCGAGAGCTCAATTACATGCTCAACCCGGCACACCCCTTATTCGATCAAATCGTCGCAGCGGCCGAGGCGCTGCCCTTCCAATCCGATCCCAGGCTTTAAACCGGGTGTGGATAACTTAAACCGTCAAATGCTGTTTAATCAGCTCATTGGAGAGCTCGCTGATCTCGCCTTTAGCCACCGGGCGGCCACGATCCATGATCACAAAGCGGTCGGCGTATTTACGGGCAAGGGTAGTTTCTGCTCTACCAGCAGCACCGTTAGGCCATCCTCCTTGATCAGTTGGCGGATTACCTGGCCGATTTGCGCCACGATGTTAGGCTGAATGCCCTCCCCGGTTCATCAAGAATCAGTAGCTTAGGTTCGATGACCAGAGCGCGGCCAATCGCTAGCTGTTGCTGCTGGCCGCCGGAAAGGTCACCGCCGCGGCGGTGCTTCATCTCTTTCAGCACCGGGAACAGTTCGTAGACCCGTTCGGGAATTTTTTTCAGCCCGTCGCTGCGCGCAGCCAGCCCGGTGCGTAGATTCTCCTCTACGGTCAACAGCGGGAATATCTGCCGTCCCTGGGGCACGTAGCCAATCCCCAGCCGCGAGCGCGCCTCAACAGCTTTCTTGGTGAGCTCTACCGTGCTTTGATCCCCACCGGTATAGCGCAGTTGACCGCTGGCGACGTTAACTTCGCCCATTACCGCTTTCAGCAGCGTGGTTTTACCCACGCCGTTGCGGCCCATCACGCAGGTGCACTGGCCTGCTGGCACGTCAAGATCCAAATCCCACAGCGTGTGGCTCTCGCCGTAAAACTGGTTGAGCTTTTCAATCGCTAGCATTAGGCAGCCTCCTCGTCATCGGCACCCAGGTAGACCTCGATCACTTTGGGGTCGTTGGAGACTTGATCCATGGTGCCTTCCGCCAGCACGCTGCCTTGGTGCAGTACAGTCACCTGGCGGGCAATGGAGCGTACAAAGCCCATATCGTGCTCAACCACCACCACGGACTGCTTTCCGGCAAGCCCCGTCAGCAGCTCGGCGGTGCGCTCCATCTCCTGCTCGGTCATCCCCGCCACCGGTTCATCCACCAGCAGCAGGCGCGGGCGCTGCATCAGTAGCATGCCGATCTCCAGCCACTGCTTCTGACCATGGGAGAGGATTCCTGCTGGTTGATGGCGCAGCGTTGTCAGACCGATGGTTTCCAACACTTCATCGATGCGGTCTTTGATCTCGCCGGTCATGCGGGCGGTGAGGGTAGGAAAAATTCGCTTATCCGCCGCCATGGCCAGCTCCAGGTTTTCAAACACCGAGAGCGCTTCAAATACCGTGGGCTTTTGAAACTTGTGGCCAATACCCAGGCTGGCGATATCGGGTTCATTCATGTGCAGCAGATTATGTCGGCTGCCGAACCATACGCTGCCGCTATTGGGTCGGGTCTTGCCGGTGATGATATCCATCATGGTGGTTTTACCCGCCCCATTAGGGCCGATAATGCAGCGCAGCTCGCCGTCGTCGATGGTCAGGTTGAGGTTATTGATGGCTTTAAAACCATCAAAGCTGACGGTGACATCTTCCATATAGAGAATCGGCCCGTGGCGAACGTCCACCGGTGAGACCTGAGGTGCCATAAAATCAAACACCCGGTCACGCTGTGTCAGCGATTGCAGAAAGCTCATGTGGAGGCCTCCTTGAACGTCTGTTGATGGTCAGGATCCGTCGTTTGTTCCTCGCGCTTACGGCGCTTGAGGTAGCGAAACAGCCCCGCCACACCCTTGGGCAGAAACACCGTGACCAGTACGAACATCGCGCCCAGGGCAAACAGCCAAGCATCGGGCATGACGCCGGTAAAGATGGTTTTAGCGTAGTTGACCAGAATGGCACCAATCACCGCGCCATATAGCGTGGCGCGACCGCCCAGCGCTACCCATAGCACAATCTCAATAGAGAAAATCGGCGAGAACTCGCTGGGGTTGATAATCCCCACCTGGGGTACATAGAGCGCTCCGGCCAGGCCCGCCAGCATGGCGGAGACCACAAACACAAACAGCTGGAAGCGCTCGACCCGGTAGCCGAGAAAGCGCGTACGCGCTTCGGCGTCGCGGGTGGCTACGCTGACCCGGCCAAGCTTGCTGGTAACAATCGCGCGGCAAAGAATAAAGCCCAGCGCCAGCGCCACCCCGGTGGCCAGGAAAAGCCCTAACCGCGTGGCGTCGCTGCGTAGATCGAAGCCGAGAATTTCACGGAAATCGGTCAGGCCGTTATTGCCGCCAAAGCCCATCTCGTTACGGAAGAACGCCAGCATCAAGGCAAAGGTCAGTGCCTGAGTGATAATCGACAGATATACCCCGGTGACCCGGGAGCGGAACGCCAAAAAGCCGAATACCAGTGCCAGCAGCCCCGGCGCCAATAGCACCATGGCAAAGGCGAACCAGGCCATATCGAAGCCGTGCCAGAACCACGGCAGGCTGTCCCAATTTAAGAACACCATAAAGTCCGGCAGTACCGGGTGGCCGTAAGTGCCGCGATCGCCAATCTGGCGCATCAGGTACATGCCCATGGCGTAACCGCCAATGGCAAAAAAGGCGCCATGGCCCAGGCTCAAAATACCCAGATAACCCCACACCAGATCCACCGCCACGGCCAGCAGCGCATAGCTTAGGTACTTGCCGAACAGATTGACCGTATAGGCGCCAATATGCAGCGGATTGTCCGGTGGCACCGCCACGTGTAGCAGGGTGACCAGTGCCAGCGCGGCCACCAGCACGCCCAAAAAGATCTGCGTGGAGCGTTCGCTGAACGGGCGTGTTAGCCAAAAATTCGTCGATGATTCGGTCGTTAATGACATCGCTTAGCCCTCCGCAGCCCGGCCCTTCTGCGGGAAGAGTCCACGCGGGCGTTTTTGAATGAATAGGATGATAAAGACCAGCACGATAATTTTGGCCAGTACCGCACCCGCCCAAGGCTCAAGCACCTGATTGATAACACCAAGCGATAGGCCAGCGACCAGCGTGCCCCATAGGTTGCCCACGCCGCCGAATACCACCACCATGAAGGAGTCGATAATGTAGTTCTGCCCCAGGTTAGGGCCGACGTTGGTGAGCTGGGAGAGGGCGACCCCGGCAAGCCGGCTACGCCGGAGCCCAGCGCGAAGGTCATGATATCCACACGAGTGGCACGAATGCCCATGGAGCGGGCCATGGCGCGGTTTTGGGTCACGGCGCGCACCTCAAGACCCAACCGCGTGCGGCGCATAATTAGCATCAGGCCCGCAAATACCACCAGCGCAAAGCCGAGCACGTACATACGATTCAACGTTAATGACAGCGCATCGTTCACTACCAATGAGCCACTCATCCACTCAGGCGTGATGACGGTACGGTTGAGCGGAGAAATCACCGTGCGCACCAGTTGCTGCAGAATCAGGCTGATACCAAAGGTGGCCAGCAGTGTCTCCAGCGGGCGACCTTTGAGGAACTGGATCACGCCGCGTTCGATCGCCACACCCGCCAGGGCGGCGACCATAAAACCTGCGGGAATCGACAGAATCAACGCCAAGCCCGGCTGGCCGGGCAGCAGTTGCTGCACCGCCCAGGTGGTGTAGGCGCCCAGCATCATTAGCTCGCCGTGGGCCATATTGATCACGCCCATGACCCCAAAGGTGATCGCCAAGCCAATGGCAGCCAGCACCAGCACCGAGCCAAGACTCAAACCGAAATAGAGGGTCTCCAGACCACGATTGATTTTGAGCTGCTGCTCAATGCCCGCCAGTGAAGCGGCAGCGGCGTTGGCGACGACGGGATCATCACTATTGGCTGCCCGGCTCAACGCCACGCGGGAGCGGGGTGAAGGCTGCCGTCCAGCGCTTCGACCCCGGCCATTTCGCCCGCTTCAGCGCGGTAGATCGCCACGGCCTGAGTTAGCCGGTAGCGCACCTGCTCGTCCTCTTCCTGTTCGATCAAGTCGTCGAGGGTGGGCACCAGCTCACCATCTACTTCACCTAACAGGCGCTCGGCCGACGTACGGCGGCGCTCCACGTTAGGCGAGTAGAGGTCAACAACCGCGATGGCACTGCGCAGTTGATTGCGCAGGTTGTTGTTGATGCCGATACGCTCCAAATCACGACGGGACATCTCGCCCAGCGCTTCGCCGGTTAGCACATCGGCCACCGGCCAGTCACGGCCGCGGTTCTCCAGGACTAATACAAATCGACCATCTTCGGTGCGCTGTAATCGGCCATCTAAAAGCGCCTGCAGCCAGTCACGGGCACGCTCATCATCGCTTTGCAAAATAGCGGTGATGGCTTCGCCTTGGCGGTGTATGAATCAACGTCCAGCGCCTCTAACAGCTCAAGCGCGGCCGCATCATTAGTGGAACGGCTGGGGGCGTCTGTTGATTGTGCCTGTGCAGTGAAGGTGACACCTAACAGCAGACAGCAGAGCAGCGCCAAGGAAAGGAAACGCCTCATGGGGTTCTTCCTTTGGTTATCTAAGAGGGAAAGATAGCGTGCTCCTTGCCGCGCTAACCATCGAAACACTGCGCGGCAAGGGAGTGTTATTCGTTACTCAGCGAGGGCCGCTTCGGCTTCTTCTGCTGCGGTGCTGCCACCGCACGAGCCGTTAACGACGTTGAAGTTGCCGCACTCCATCGGCTTACGCCAATCGGCAATCAGGTCACGGGAGCCAGGCAGGTAGTCAGACCAAGCGTCGCCAGCCACGGTAGAGGGCGTCTGCCAAACGATATCGAACTGGCCGTTGTCCTGAATCTCGCCAATCAGCACCGGCTTGGTGATGTGGTGGTTGGGCATCATCGCCGCATAGCCGCCGGAAAGGTTAGGCACGGTCACACCGATAATGGCGTCTTTCACCGCATCGACATCCGTGGTGCCCGCTTTGCGAACCGCCTCGGCCCACATATTGAAGCCAATGTAGTGCGCTTCCATTGGGTCGTTGGTCACGGCTTCTTCGTCGCCGGTGTACTCGATCCAGGCATCGATAAAGTCGTAGTTGTCGTCGTTATCGACGCTCATGAAGTAGTTCCAGGCGGCCAAGTGACCTACCAGCGGGCCGGTATCAATACCGGTCAGTTCCTGCTCGCCCACAGAGAAGGCGATGACCGGAATATCGGCAGCGTCGATGCCCTGGTTGGAGAGCTCGGTATAGAACGGCACGTTGGCGTCGCCATTAACCGTCGAGATCACAGCAGTGGGTTTCCCCTCTTCACCGAAACGACGAATTTCTGCCACGATGTTTTGCCAATCGGAGTGACCGAACGGCGTGTAGTTGACCATGATGTCCTCATCCGCGATGCCGTGTTCATCCTTGAGGAAGGCTTCGAGGATACGGTTGGTGGTGCGCGGGTAGACATAGTCGGTGCCCACCAGCGCAAAGCGCTCGATGCCCACTTCGTTGATAAGGTATTCAACCGCAGGAATCGCCTGCTGGTTAGGCGCCGCGCCGGTATAGAAGACGTTTTCAGAAGACTCTTCGCCTTCATACTGCACCGGGTAGAACAGCAGCCCGTTAAGTTCCTCTACGACGGGCAGTACGGATTTACGCGAAACCGACGTCCAGTTGCCGAAAATCACGTCCACTTCTTCCTGATCCAGCAGTTCCCGGGCGCGTTCGGCAAACAGCGGCCAGTTAGACGCCGGGTCAACCACCACGGCTTCTAACTGACGGCCCAGCAAACCACCGGCTTCGTTCTGCTGCTCGATAAGCATTTCGACGGTGTCTTTGAGCACCGTCTCACTAATCGCCATGGTGCCGGAGAGCGAGTGGAGGATACCGACTTTGATCGGGTCATCGTCTTGAGCGATGGCCTGGGTGCTGGCACCCATAATGGCGGCAGTCAGTAGAGCCGTCGCGAAACGGCCACCTGAAAGGAATGGGCGAGGGTGTGTCGAGCGTTTGAGAGTGTTCATTGTTAATCTCCTTGCACCCCTTATGGTTGGGGCTTGATGATGGGCTTCGCACTTGGGGTTGTTGTGTTAGCTCCCCAATACGTCCACTAGCCATTAACACCTGCAAGGGGTGCGCCAGATTGGCACAAAGTCGCCTTATGGCTATTTAATCAGCCACTTAATCATCATCAGAAAATTTCGACATTCATCAAGCGCACCAAAATAAAGCGCAACCAGGCGGCTAAAGCACCCTCTCAATGCACCAATAAGGGACAGTGCACCAACTAAGCACTTGAGCTTTTGAAATACAGATCAGTAACGCACTAATTACTTATTGATTACAAAATCATTCTTTATTATTAGTTAAAAAGAAGGTAAGAAAGCGCAGATAAAAAGAGCCTTGGTATCACCAAGGCTCCTCGCTATTACCCTTCAAATGACAGCGTTAAACCGCCACATCGGGTGGAATTTTCTTACGGCGCTTCTTGAGTAGCGGCAGGCCTAGCGACAGCACGGCCACCACCAGCAGGCCAAGCGAGATAGGCTTGTCGATGAAGGTCATCCAGTCACCACCGGAGATCTGTAGCGCCCGGCGCATGGACTCTTCCATAATATTGCCCAGAATCAGCGCCAAAATCAGCGGCGCCGCCGGGAAACCAAACAGCCGCATGCCCAGGCCCACCAAACCAAAGCCCAATAGCAGCAGCAGGTCAAACACGCTGAAGCTCATGCCGTAGACGCCGATCATGCAGAAGATCAGAATCAGCGACAGCAGTAGCGGCTTGGGCAGATCAAGAATCTTGGCGATCAGCGGGATCAGCGGCAGGTTAAGCACCAGCAGGAAGATATTGCCGATATACATACTGGCCACCACGCCCCAGAACACGTCTGGACGCTCTGTAAGCATCATGGGGCCAGGGTTAACGCCCATCACCAGCAGTGCGCCCAGCAGTACTGCAGTAGTACCCGAACCCGGCACACCCAGCGTCAACAGCGGCACAAAGGAGCCGGTACAGGCAGCGTTGTTGGCGGCTTCTGGGGCCGCAACGCCTTTAATATTACCGGTTCCAAAGGTGTCGCCATCTTTGGCAATGCGTTTTTCCATGCTGTAACCCAGGAACGAGCCGATGGTCGCGCCAGCACCCGGCAGAACGCCGGTAAAGAAGCCCAACACCGAGCTGCGGCCAACCGGGCCAGCGATCTCTTTGACTTCGCTACGGGTCAGTTTCAGCGAGCCAATCACATTACGCGGCGCCTCTTTGCCACCACCGCCGCGCAGCAGCATATAGAACACCTCGGCGAGGGCAAAAATCCCCAGCGCCACCACCAGGAAGTCGATACCGTCGAGGAGTTGAACGGAGCCAAAGGTAAAGCGCTCAGTACCGGTCTGCATATCGATACCCACGATCGAGATAATCACCCCGACCACGGCTGCTATCAGCCCCTTGATCAGCGATTTATCCGACAGTGAGACCACCGCAGTCAGGCCCAGCACCATCAGCGCAAAATACTCTGCCGGGCCAAAGCTAACGGCCACTTTAGAAAGCAGCGGGGCGACCAGCATCAGGAAGATAACCGATACCGTGCCGCCCACAAACGAGGAGTAGGCGGCAATCGCCAGCGCTTTACCCGCCAGGCCTTTTTTGGCCATGGGGTAGCCGTCAAAGGAGGTCGCCACGGTACCCGCCACGCCGGGTGCGTTAAGCAGAATCGAGGAAGTAGAGCCACCGAAGATGGCACCGTAGTAAACCCCTGCCATCAGGATCAACCCCGACGAGGGCTCCATGGCAAAGGTGATAGGAATCATTAGGGCAGGGCACTGATCGGGCCAAGGCCCGGCAGCATGCCGATAATGGTGCCAGCAAATACGCCGGCAAACACGTAGGCAATATTGATAGGCTCAAGCGCGATGCCAAAGCCGTACATCAGATTATTGAAGGCATCCATGGGAATTACTCTCTTAAACTCTGTTAGCTGAAAGACCTGCTAACACGGCTTTATTTAGAAAGGCAGCACGCCAGTGGGTAGGTAAACATCCATCACCCGCGTCATGGTCAGGTAAAGCGCCAGCACTACCCCTAACGATGTAGCGAGGTTGACCCCATGGCGGCGATAGCCGTAGTAGGCCGTCAGCCCAACGCAGAGCAGCGTGGAGGCGAGGACAAAACCCAGCGGCACCAGCAATAACGCATAGGCGGCAATCGCCAGCGAGGTCACGATGACCCGCGCCCAGGGCGTCAGTAGTAGCGGCCCGTTCTGCGCCTCTTCGTCGACTTCATCGGCACCGGCAATCGGTGTGGGTTTCTCGAAAAATAGAAACACCGACAGGATCAGTAGCGAGAAGCCTAATACTTTAGGAAAGAGGTCAGAGTCGACCGGACGCGGCAGAGGAAAAGTGGGGATTTGCCACGCCATCGCGATATAGCCAGCAGCCAATACCGCAAATACCAGTGCTAACCACTGATTGGTATTTAAACGAGTCATAGGAGTCTCTCCGAAAGAGCCAACACGCCTCCCGCAGTTAACGTTCACTCATCATGGTAACGTTAACTGCGGAGACCCCAGCCGCTTGGGCGACTGGGTGATACAGGAGTGGGGATTACTGGCGCAGCAGACCAAGCTCGCTCAGCACGTCGCTGAACTGCTCTTGCTGCTGATCCAGGAAGGCGCCAAATTCTTCGCTGTCTTGGTAGGCGTCAATCCAGCCCAGTTGGTCGCTCGCTTCTCGCCATGCATCGGTTTCCAACATTTCGGCGAACAGATCTTCATAGTAGGCGACTGCTTCTTCAGGCATATCAGGAGCGCCCATCACGCCACGCCAGATATCGAAAGTGTAGTCGAAGCCCTGCTCTTGATACGTCGGCACTTCGCTCAAACCGCCGCCCAGACGCTCTTCAGAGGAGACGCCCAGCGCTCGCAGTTGGCTGCCTTCGCCCAGTTGGCCCACCGCTTCACCGGCACCGCCGACCACGGCTTCGATATGGCCGCCCATCAGGTTAGTCATAGCATCGCCACCGCCCGAGAAGGGGATGTAGTTGACTGCCGAGGCTTCCATTCCGGCTGCTGAGGCTAAGCCTGCAATAGCGATATGATCCATGGAGCCCGGCGCACTGCCGCCGCCCACGCTCAGGCTGGGATTCTCTTTCAGCGCATTGAGCAGGTCTTCGAGGTTCTGATACTCGGAGTCCGCTGCCACCAGAATGATCGAGTAGTCGGTATTGATCCGCGCAACCGGGGTAAAGTCGGTGTGGTCATAGCGCGAGGCGCCTGCTAGCGGCACCAGAATCATCGGCGGGCTGGTGGCAAACAGCTTATGCGGGTTGCCACTATCGCGAGCGATTTGCGCCCAAGCTACGGCACCGCCGCCACCAGGTACGTTGATCGCAGCGAAGCTTTCGTCGGCCAGTTCTTCTTGCTGAATAACCCGGGACATGGTGCGAACCAGGGTATCCCAACCGCCGCCGGGGTTGGCCGGTGCGACGAATTCGATGGAGCGGCTCGGCGTCCACTCTTGCGCCTGTGCGGCGGTGCTCATGCCTGCAAAGGCAGCGATGGGAAGAGCAAATACAGATAAACGCTTGAGGGTAAGCGACGTCATGATGGCGTTCTCCACGTATCAGTGTTGTTGTGTGATGAGGTTGCTATGTAGCGCTTCTTATTGTGAGACTGTACGCCGCGAACGTTAGAAGACCCTGCCCCTGCCCGACAAGCTTGTGCTCATAAAAGACAAAAAGTTCTTTATGGGCATTTTGTTCATTTTGTTCACGCTGGCTTCATTAGAGTGATTCAAGCCACTTGTGTGCCGTTTCTAACAAGCGATAACGACGCTCAGGCCGCCCTACATCACCATAGCCCAGCTCAGCGCTCACTGCCTGCTCGGCAACTAAAAACTCTAAATAGCGGCGGGCGGTTGAACGGCTGGCGCCCATGGTGCGTGCCATCTGCATGGCGGTGAGAGAGTCGGGGGCGTCGGCCAGGGCATCAATCACCCGGCGCAGCGTCAGCCGATCAATCCCTTTGGGCAGGGCTTGAGACAGCGTTTGGTTGTTAGCACGCAACGGCTCGCCGGGCTTCAGGCGCGCCAATACGGAATCCAATTCATCCTGATTCATCTCAGCCCGGTTGGCCAAGGCTTCACGCTCGAGGCGAAAGCGGGTCAGCATCTGTGTCATCCGCGCGGCTTCAATGGGTTTGATCAGGTAGTCGAATACCCCGCCGCGCAGCGCTCGCTAATGGTTTCCACTTCACGGGCAGCGGTAACCATGACGATATCCACATGCACATAGTCGCGGCGAATCGCCCATAGCAGCTCCAAGCCTTCAACGTCGGGAAGATAGGCGTCGAGCAAAATCAAATGGATGCTGGCGGACTGCTCCGCCATGATCGCCTTGGCTTCACTACCGTTACGCGCCATGCCCACTACATAAAAGCCATCGCTCTGCTCAATAAAGGCCCTGTGGATATCGGCAATGCGAAAATCGTCTTCAACGACCAGAATGCCGTACTCTCCATCAGCCATTGCCTTCCCCTAGCCGTTGTGGTCACTGTTTTTGAGATTGTTTTTGAGACTGCTTTTGGCACAGCGAGCGGTCTAGCACCGCGATAAAGCACGCGCCGCCCAGCTCGCTCTCTTCCAGCGTCACAGCACCGCCGTGCTGGCGACACAGCCTGGCCACCAGCGCCAAGCCAATGCCCTGGTGTTTGCCCGTTTTGGTCGAAAAACCTTCCTGGAAAATCGATTCGGCGAGCTGGGCAGGTACTCCGGGCCCGTTGTCCTCCACTTCGATCAACAGCTGCTCGCCCAAGTCGGTGAAAAACAGGTGTACTTTAGGCGCTTTGCTCGGCCCATTCAGCGCTGCGTGGCAGGCGTTGTCCAGCAAGTTACCCACTACGCTCATCATCACTTCTTGACCGGTCGGAGTCAGCGGGCAGGAGAGCGAGCTTTGCTCATCGATTTCCAACGCCACACCCAGTTCCCGCGCGCGGGTCAGTTTACCCAGTAGCGTACCGCTAAGCACGGCGTCGGCCACGTTGCGCATTAAAAGCTCATCTGCGCCTGGGCACGTTCGGTCTCCTGGTGGATCAGCGCCAAAGCCTCCTCAATACGCTCCAGCTGCAGCAACCCAGAGATGGTGTAGAGCTTATTGGAAAACTCATGGGCCTGAGCGCGTAGCATATCCACATCACGGCTGGCTTGGGTTAACGCTTGGAGAGATCCACGATCTCGCGACGGCTGCGGAAAGTGGCCACCGCCCCTCAATCTCGCCTTCGTGCAGTATCGGCACGCGGTTGACCACCACCGGGTGATCGCCCAACCACATCTCCTGGTCAAACTCCTGCTCACCACGCCGGAGCACCTCAAGAAGCCGCGAATTAGGCACGATCTCGCGGATGGGTTGCCCTAGCAGCACATGCTCATCGTCCAGGTTGAGAAAGCGCCGTGCCTGCTGATTCACCAAGGTGATGTGCCCTTCACGATTAACCGCCAGAATACCTTCGTGGATCGACTGTAAAATAGCCTCTTTCTCCATGGCCAAGCGGGCTATTTCGTAGGGTTCCAGGCCTAGAATGACCTTTTTGAGGTGCTGCGACAGCCAGTAAGCACCGGCAAAGCCGAGACAAATCATCAGTGCCACCAGCGCCCAGCCAAAGCTGTTGTAGCGGGCGACGTCCATGGCCACGCGATCCATCATAAAACCGACGGACACCAGGCCGATGATATTGCCCTCTTCGTCCCAGATAGGCGCTTTGCCGCGAATGGCGGTGCCCAATGACCCGGTCGCCTCAGAGACATAAAACTGGCCATGGATCAGCGCCTGGTCATTATCGCCACCCACCATTGGCTGGCCAATCCGCTCCGGCAGAGGGTGGGAGTAGCGAATACTTCGCGCGTTGCCCACGACAACATAACGCGCCCCCGTTTCATGGCGAACGCGCTCCGCCAGGGGCTGAATAATGAAAGAGGGGTCGGGGATCGCAAAGGCATTGATTATTTGCGGCATCGACGCCACCGTTTTGGCCACTGCCAGCGCTCGCTCGCCCATCTGCTGGCTAATAATTTCCGCCTTGCGATGATTGAGATACGTACCCTGTGCCAGTAGCATGCCTGCCAACAGAAACCCGACTAACAGCATTACCTGAAGGCGAAAACTGCGTTTGTACCAGCTGCGTCTTGCGCGGGTGCGTCGCCAGCGCTGCAGGTCGGCTAACGTTCGGGGGCGAGAAGCGCTCATAGGTAGACTCAAAATGCGTGACCGCACCATTATGGCACGCGCTAGCCAACGGCGTAATCGCCGTCACCCTAAAGTCATCGTTCGCTGATATAATGGCGTAATGCCGAAACCAAGGAGGGATGTTGTGGCGATCGTTCGATGGATACTCTTGCTGGCCTGCTGGCCCCTGTGGTTAGCCGCGGCGTATGCCAATCCGTTTTATGGCCCTCCCCCTCCGCCTGATGATGCCCCTGTGTTTAGCGGCGATGCTGAACTGGGTTTTACCCACCTTTCAGGCAACACCAACAGCCAGACGCTGATTGGTAAAACGCTACTGACCTGGCTGACCGGCAACTTCACCTACTCGCTGCGTGGAGAGGTGCGTAACGTTACCAAGGATGACGAGACCAGTGCCGAGCAGTACCTGGTGTCAGGACGCGAACGCTATGAACTGGATGGCCCGCACTATCTCTTTGGCTTTGCCCGCTGGGAGAAAGATCGTTTTGCCGGTTACGATCAGCAGCTCTCTGCGATTGGCGGCTACGGGCGCCAGATTCTGGAGAACGACACCCATACCCTGTCGCTGGAAGCGGGCCCGGGCTATCGTCATGACCGACTGCGCGAGTACGATGATGAACGCTTAATGGTGACTTACACCGCGCTGGACTATCGCTGGGGTTTTCGGACTACGCCGATATTCAGCAGGAAATGTCGGTGGAGTATACCGACCAAAACACCACCTCTCGGTCGCTGACAGCGCTTACAGCACGGCTCAACTCAAAGCTATCGCTGCGCTTATCGCACGAAATAAAGCATAATTCACAGCCACCTGACGACACCAATGTGCGCACCGATACGACCACCAGCGCGTCTTTGCTCTATCGTTGGTAAGCCCCATACTGACTTAGCGATTCTGCCCCCGGTGCGCCCACCCGGTCATCCGTTTCTCCAGTTGAGCAAACAGTTCGTACATCACCATGGCCATGGCGCTGATCACCAGCAGCCCCGCAAAGACCAGCCCCATACGCATTTGCGAACCGGCACTCATCATCAGATAGCCAATACCCTGATTGGAAGCGACGGTTTCTGACACCACCGTGCCCACGAACGCCAGGGTAATGGCGACTTTCAGCGAGGCAAAAAGTAGGGCAGCGAGCGCGGCAGGCCTACTTTTAACAACACATCCATACGTCGCGCGCCCAGTACCCGCAGTACGTCTTCCATCTCGGGCTCCAGCGTGGCTAAACCAGTCGCCACGTTGACCACAATGGGGAAAAAGCAGATCAAAAGGCGGTGAGAATAGCCGGCACTGAACCGATCCCAAACCAGACGACCAGGATGGGCACAAAAGCCACTTTGGGGATGGCATTAAAGCCCACCAGCAGCGGGTAGCAGGCGTTATACAGAAAGCGCGAAGAGCCGATAATAAAGCCCAACACCAGCCCCACGGCAACGCCCAGGCCAAAGCCAATCAGCGTTGTCCAGAAGGTTTGCCAGGAGTGCATGGCGATAGGCCCGGAATAGGTCACCAACGCCTGAGCCGTCTCCAAGGCACTAGGGAAGATAAAGCTGGGCACATCAAACACCCGCACCGTGACTTCCCAAATAATGACCAGAGCGACCACGGCGACCCACGGCGCCAGCCGTTCAATTAACGGATTATTTTTTGACATGAGCGCGCCTTTCATTAAGTACTGCGTACTTCACCAATCTGAGCACGCAGTGCCTGCACCAGATCAATAAAGGGTTTTTCATAGGAGGTTTCCAGCGCACGGGGCGCGGCATTTCGATGGAACGCCGCTCAATCACCCGGCCGGGGCGACGGCTCATGATATAGACCGTATCCGCCAGAAACGCCGCTTCGCGCAGGTCGTGGGTCACCAGTACTACCGTAAAACGCTGTGCTTCCCACAGGTCGCGCAGCACGCACCACAACTCTTCGCGGGTAAAGGCATCCAGCGCTCCGAACGGCTCATCCAGCATTAGCAAACGCGGCTGGTGAATCAGCGCCCGGCAGATCGAGGCCCGCTGCTGCATACCGCCGGAAAGCTGCCATGGGTATTGGTCTTCGTAGCCGTCCAGCCCCACGGTCTTGAGCAACTTGCGCGCCCAGCCGACAAACTCTTCACGCCGTTTACGAAACTGATGGCGGTAAGGTTTGACGATTTCCAGCGGCAGCAGGACGTTATCCAACGTAGTGCGCCAGGGCAGCAGGTTAGCGTTTTGAAACGCCATACCGGAGATTTTCAGTGGCCCGGTCACCGGCTCTCCATCCACACGTACGGCACCAGTGGTGGGCGCATGCAGACCGGTGCAGAGCTTCATAAAGGTCGATTTACCGCAGCCGGACGGCCCTACGAAAGCGACGAACTCGCCTTCGTGGATGCTTAGGTTGATATCTTCAATGGCGTTGCCCGACCCATCGTAGGCCAGGCTAACGTCATCAAAGGTGACAAGGCTGCCGACATGCTTATTCGCCCTCGGCCGGAAACAGCATGCGTTCTTCCTGGGGTGGTAAGTAGTTTGAACTGAACACCTGATCGGGAGAGGGAATTGATGTGAGGTCGTAAGCATCGGCAACCAGTTGAATCGCCTCAGCCAAACGCTCGTCATCCACCCCGCCCACGCCATTTTCGCGCACTTCTGCGGTATCGACGACGCCATCCAGAGCGAGTTTTAAGCGCCGAGTTTCCATTTCCACATTGATCAAGCCGTCGCGGTTTTTAACATACTCAATAGCGGCCTCGGGGTCGGCAATGGTGTCGCCGAGAGCACGGTTGAAGGCGCGTAAAAGCCTTTCACGGCGTCTGGATTAGCTTCGGCGAATGCTTCGCTGGCGATGATGGCGTTGCCGTATAACGGCACGCCGTAGTCGGGGAACGGCATGATGGTCAGTTCCTCTTCACTCATACCGCGCTCCTCAAGATTGAGCAGGCTGGTGAAGTAGAAGCCGGTGATCGCATCCACATCGCCCCGGGTTAACAGCGTTTCGCGCAGCGTGGGGTCGACGTTTTGCCACTCCACCGCGTCGGCGTCCAGATCATTGGCAGCGGCAAACACGCCCCAGGCACGGTAGCCGGTATCGAAGGTGGGGGCAGCAATGGTTTTACCGGCCAAATCCGCCGGGTTCTCGATCCCGCGGTCTTTGCGGCCAAACACTGCCGCGGGGGTACCATCATAGACGATATAGACGCCCTGAATGCCGGGCCCATCGGGGTTTTCAGCGAGAAACTCGACCAGCGCATTAAGATCGCCAAAGCCCATTTCATAGGCCCCGGACGCCACCCGGTTAATTGCCCCTGCCGAACCACTGCCGGAGTCGATTTGAACGTCCAGCCCCTCATCGGCGAAGTAGCCTTTCTCTGCGGCCATTAAAAACGGCGCGGAGGGGCCTTCAAAGCGCCAATCCAGCTGAAAGCGTATCTGGGTGACGTCGGCATGGCTGACAGCCGGGATTAAAACCAACGCTGCTGCGCAGCCTGTGAGCAGGCGCGCAGGAGAGAAACCGGTAGAAAAATC
The DNA here is from genome assembly GCA_004295565.1 of Vreelandella olivaria. Taxonomy (GTDB): domain Bacteria; phylum Pseudomonadota; class Gammaproteobacteria; order Pseudomonadales; family Halomonadaceae; genus Vreelandella; species Vreelandella olivaria. The sequence goes on from AP019416.1 coordinate 4,615,268, forward strand.
GAGTATTGCAGTAAAGGAGCGTAGTATCGAAGCGGGCGTCATCATGGTCAGCATACCTTGTATACAAAATATGCTTTAGCGTTGCAGCAATGCTGCCATTTTAAATTTTTTATTTTCTTATCAAAGTATTAGGCAACAATTTCAGCCATCACACGCGACTCCATATCGCCAATATGGTGCATTTGCACCCAAACATCGCACCAATATAAAACATGTTAGACCTTGGTCTAAATTGGCGGTATACTATGACCAGTTTCTGTCCTCGCGCCATTCCTTGAATGGCGCTTTTTTTATCTGCTATTTCACCTGTTTGATCAATAACTTCCTTGGCCACCCTGCGGCGTTAGACTGCTTAACGGCACACTTGATCGCATTAGTATTAGATCGTCAGCTTCAACTGCTGCTTTTGCTGACGCTCTTTATTGCCGTTGGTTTGGTCATAACCCAGCCGCTAAAGCCACAATCGGCAATCTAGATGCACCAGAAATGAGCACGTTTAAGCAGCTTTCAATCATTCTGTGTACACGGATAGCTGGCGGTGAGGTATTTTTGCCGCGGTGACTCAATGAGCTACGCCATGGTTTGCGAGTAAGGCATTAGTGACTAACCTGCGCTACGGTGCCTCTCTTATAGCCCTTCCAGCAGGCGCAGAATCATCTGCGGCTGCTGGTTGGCCTGGGCCAGCATAGCGATGCCTGCCTGCTGCAGAATCTGCGCACGAATAAGGTTGGAAACTTCCTTGGCGTAATCGGCATCCTGAATACGCGACCGTGCAGCGGACGTGTTGATAATGTTGGTATTAAGCCCATCAATCACGCTTTCAAAGCGATTCTGAACGGCGCCCATATAGCTGCGCTGACGATCTACGCGCTTGATAGCGTCATCCATGACCGCCAGCGGGCTCTCTGTCGCGCTTCCTTCCAAAACGCTAAAGCCCTCCAGGCCCAGCGCCAGCAAGCTCATCCCTTCAAAACGCACCGCAATGACATTGCCATCGCTAGCACCCACCTGAATATTTAGCGATTTTGACTCATCAATCAGCCCAATGCCGTTGAAATTACTCTGTTTGGCGATGCGCTCAATCTCTTCTAAACGTTGATCGATTTCATCTTGGATAGAAACAAGGTCATCGGAAGAGTTGGTGTCGTTAGCCGCTTGTACACTCAGCTCACGGATACGCTGCAGGTTGTCGTTAATCTGATTGAGCGAGCCTTCCGCCGTCTGCACCATTGAAATGCCATCATTAGTGTTACGGATAGCTTGGGTCATACCTTTGATTTGCGCCGTCATGCGGTTGGCAATCGCTTGACCAGCGGCGTCATCCTTCGCGCTATTGATGCGCAACCCAGAAGAGAGGCGCTGCATGGCGGTCTGCATGGATTGCTGACTGCCGCGCAGATTATTCTGCACGATAAGCGACATCACATTGGTATTTAGGCTGAGCAACGCACGCCTCCGGGAGAAATGAGCCCACCTCGAATCCGGCAGCTATAGAGCTATTATCGGCCCAGCAGCAAACATCATGAGCGTTTTTGATGCTCAAGGCTGCGGCCACTGCTGGCCAGCACTTCATCAACAGGTTTTTTCACGTAATCGTGTCGATAGTAACCGTCATCGACCACCTCCCCATCCCAGGCCACAATGTCTAGATCCATGGTGCGTGGCCCCGACTTAATCGCCCCCGCACTCGGCCCAAGCGATCCTCCACCCCTTTGAGATAAGCCCGAAAGGCCTCACGCTCAAGCGGCGTGCTCACCAAAAGCGCGGCATTGAGGAAGTCGGGCTGATGCTGGTATCCCACCGGCCGGGTGCGAATCGTTTTGGAGCAGGCTAACAGATTGCATTCGCGACTAATGATATCAAGCGCCTGAACCACATAGCGGTCAGGATCAATATTAGAACCTAGAGAGATCAAGCACTCATGGAGCGGAGCAGAGTGGGCGGCAGACAGCGTCGTTGGAGGCATAGCGACATCCTGTTAAACGTGACGTCTCGTAGAGCATCCTGGGAGTAGGACATTTCTACTTCTACTCCTAAGCTAGCGCTTCGTGCAAGCTGTGTATAAGTTGTTGACAAACGTTTCACTCACGCAGAAAGTCTTCCCATACCAATAAAACAGTAGGGAACGCTCTATGTGCCATCAAGCTGCTCTGGTAACCGGCGGCGCCACCCGCTTGGGTCGCTACTTCTCCGAAGCTCTGGCCGATGCGGGCTACGACATTGCTTTACACGTTAATCGCTCGCGAGAGGAGGCCGAAGAGGTCGCCAGGGGTATCCGTGCCAAAGGGCGGGAGTGCGCAATATTCTCCTGCGATTTTTTAAACGACGATTTAAACGCCTTAATCCAGTCGGTCAAGCAGCGATTCCCTGGGCTTAACCTGCTGCTGAACAGCGCCTCCGCCTATGAATCAGCGCCGATTGCGACGACTGAGCTTGCGATGCTGGAAACCCAGTTCAGGGTCAATATGTTTACCCCACTGCTGCTCACCCGACACTTTGCCGAAACCGTTCAAGAGGGCCAGGTGATCAATATCATTGATAATAAAGTGGCCTATCACCAATACCCTTACGCAGCGTATCTGCTCTCGAAAAAAAGCCTGGCGGAGATGACTCGTATGGCAGCATTGGAATTCTCTCCGCACATCCGCATTAACGGCATCGCCCCTGGCGTAATACTGCCTGCCTCCCAGCGTACCAGCGACTATATTAAGTGGCGTATTGAAGGCATTCCGCTGAAACGTCAGGGCGATCCGGATCATCTTGTACAAGCTTTGCACTATTTATTGGACAACCTCTTTGTGACGGGACAGATCCTGTTTGTCGATGGCGGGGAGTCGATCAACCTGGAGGGGCGTCACTCGGAAAACTACTCTGCTTAACTGCTCCAAACGCAGCGGGGCCACCCGAAGGCGGCCCCGCTTAAGGCTAAGATGAACACCGTTTAGGTTTCATCAACATCATCGTGGTCAGGTTTCAGGTGATCAGGCTCGCTGGTTTGCTGTACACCTTGAGAGGTGTCGCCCGTCGTCGCCGGGGTAGTCACCGCTGAATCCTCCACCTTCTTCTCTTTAGCGGTCGACTCCAGCACCCGCACATGGGCAGGCGGTGGATTGCCGTTTTGTTATCGCCAAAGTAAAGCGTGGTGTGCGGGAAGGGTATTTCGATACCCGCCTCATCGAAGCGCAGTTTAACCAGACGATTGTAGGCACGGCCGACGGCCCACTGATCACCTGGTGTGGTTTTAATTACCACACGGATATTTACAGAGCTATCTGCCAAGGCAGTAACCCCAGCAACGGTGAGATCAGCCAGCAGCTTGTTGCCGTGCTCTTCGCTGGCTTTGAGATCCTCAAAGGCCAGCTTGAGTTGCTCAATGGCTTCATCAATGCTTTCGCTGTAGCCAATGCCGTATTCGCCCACATGGTTACCGTACTCGCGCATGTAGTTAGATACGGTGTCCACGCTGGAGAACGGTACGATGTGATAAGTACCGGACAGATCGCGGATTCCTACAGAGCGGATACTAAGCCGCTCGGCGGTGCCCGTCACGCCGCCTACTGTCACCACGTCACCGGTGTTCATGGCATTTTCCACCTGGATAAACACCCCGGTGATCACGTCCTGCACCAGTTTCTGGGCGCCAAAACCAATCGCCAGACCCAGCACACCGGCACCGGCAATCAGCGGGCCGATATTGATGCCAATTTCCGACAGCACGATCATGCCGGTAATGGTCACCATGGCGATCGCCAGGGCATTGCGGAACAGACTGAGCAGCGTTTTAGCCCGCGCCGACGGTTCTCCGTAGCCGGTTTCCGGGTTGAGCTTATGCTCAATAAGGCTTGCCAGGCCCAGCCACACGGCGAGCGCAACGATCAAAATCACCGCAACGCTGGAGAGATTCCCAACCAGCCTGGCACCACCTTCAGAGGCATACCAAGCAGCTAGGTCAAAGGCGCCCCAAGCGTTCAGCACCATCATGATGACCACAATCAAAATGATCGTACGCAGCACGCGGAGCGCATTGGGTACGTAGCTGTTCAAGCGCTTTTCAAGCAGCGGCAGTTTGCGCCGCAGATCGTCGGAAAGAGTAATCCGGCGGCCAATGGTTTGGGTAAGAAACGACGACACCAATAGCCCAACAACAATCGTAGCCAGGGACTTTAAGGTGGCAAACATCACAAACGGCAGCGCATCGCCAGGGCGCGTCAAGGTCAGTACAAACACCATCAAGAAGTACAGCAGCGCGAACAGGTGCCATGTACGGGCAAATAGCTGGAGCGAAACGCGGCTAGCGGTGAGCGTTGATTTTGCCGCCATCTCGTTCAGGTTATCGCGCAGGCGGGTGCGGTTCTTAAGCACCACGACCACGGCGTAGATAAATGCCAACACCATGATCAGCGTACCAACCGCTTGACCCAGCGAGGCCGCCACGTAGAAGTTAACCAGCGGTACCACCACCATCAGTCCATAACCGACCATGCCGATCAAACGAGCTAACCAGCGGTTCCAGTAGGAGGCCTCCTGGGCAGAGATAGGCAGTAGCCGCAGCCCTTCGTAGCGCGAAGAGAACAACATCCGCACCGCGGCTTTGAGCAGCTCAATAATCAAGAACGCATTCAAGAACAGTGAAGCGCGGGTCGAGAGTTCCCCTGCCTCCCCAACAGCAAATGTCGCCACTAAATTACCGCCCACGTAGGCTAAGCCGACAAGCAGCACATCGATGACTGCCGCAATGGCCACGCAGACGACCAGACGTAACACGGGGGTTAAATTATTGCCATTCAGCGACCAGCCACTGATTTTGGTAAATAGCGGCTTCGCCAATCGTCGCACGATGATGAATAGTGCAAAGGTGGCGACAATCACCATGCCCAGATTAATCGCCGCACTGGTGAACGCGGCCATATCAAAGACACTGTCTGCCTCTTCCCCGGAAAACAGACCGCCAACAATGCCCACCACTTGCTCGAACTGCCCCCCACATCGCTAACCACACGACTGGTGAGCTCCGCTAACTGGCGCGGCAGGGAAACGTCCTCTGGTGCAATCTCACTGCCTTGGGCCGCCGCTTCCGGAGAGCTCATTGGCAACACCATCGGGCAGCGACGAGGCTTGATTACGCAGCATCTCAATCAACTCTTGCCGCGACTGTTCATTTTCCAACAGGCTGGCCAGCGCCTCGTAGGACGTCGGCGCCGCCTCTTCAGACGATGCTGCACCATCGGCACTGGCCGACTCACTTGGCGCGCTCTGCGCCATTGCTGGCGTCGCTATCAAGGCAATCATTGCCAGCAGCCAGACACCTAGCCAGGGTAATAAACGAAGTGGCTTCACACCTAAACCTCCTTTTGGGTGAGTGTTGTGTTCAATCTAACGGCTGCCTGGTTTTACGCAAGCGAACCCAGGGCAACTGATGTTGCTTACACTCTACACTGCCCGCACAGCTTGTTAAAAAGTTGTACAGGGTAACATGACTTGGTTAATAAGACGTTTCACTGGCAAAGCGGTACTAGCCACTGCTGCGCCAGCAGTAACACCACGGCGTAACGCGCACCTTTAGCGACCACAATCCACGCTAGAGCCCGCCACCAGGGCAGCCGAAAAACGCCGGCCAGTACAGTGAGGGGGTCGCCAATAATCGGCGCCCAGGAAATCAGCAGGCTCAGCTCGCCAAAGCGGTGATACCAGCCTTCCGCACGCGCCAAGCTACGCGGCGATGCGGGAAACCAACGGCGGTCTTGAAACTGACGCGCATAGCGGCCCATCGCCACATTGATCATGCTGCCGAGCGTATTACCCGCCGTGGCCACCAACCACAGCGCCAACGGCGGCTCGCCGAGGCACCACAGCCGCGCCAGCCACACTTCCGACCCACCGGGAAGCAGCGTAGCGCTGACCAGCGCGACCAAAAACAGACTTATCATTCGTTCAACGACCCAGGTTAACGCGGCACCTGCCCACCCAACTGCTGGGTAATTTCATCGGCCGTTTGGCGAACCAGCGCTCCAAGGGTGAGTAAGCGAGCCTCCGGGATTCGCGCCACCGGGCCTGACACCGAGATAGCTGCCAACGGCGCGCCGTGCTCATCGAACACACAGGCGGCCACGCAGTGCAGGCCAACGGCATGCTCTTCCCGGTCGCAGGCAAAGCCCTGGGAGCGGATTTGCTCTGTTTCCACCTTCAGTGTGTCAGCTTGATAGAGCGTATTAGCGGTCACTCTTGCAAGTTCGTGACCATTCAGCAACTGAGTCCGTTCATCATCAGGCATCCACGCCAGCAGTGCTTTACCTACCCCCGAGGCATGCAGCGGCGCACGGGAACCTAAGCGGGTGATCATGCGCATCATCTGCGGCGACTCGTGCTGAGCGAGAAACACCGCCGTGGCCCCATCACGGATACCTAAGTTGGCCGTTTCACCGGTTTCTGTGGTTAAACGACGCAGAAAGGGACGACTTGTGGCCACCACGTCGCGGGCTTCAAGAAAGCTATTGCCGATACGGAAGGTTTTAACATCGATTCGCCACAGCCCCTGCTCGTTCTCCTGGGTGACAAACCCCTGGCTCTGCAAGGCTTGTAGCAAGCGGTGGGTGGTAGAGGGTGCTAACTCGGCCATCTCTGCCACTTCTGAAAGGGCTAGCCCAAGTGGGCTGGCTGCGAGATGTTCCAGCAGCGTTAAGCCACGTACCAGCGACTGGCTATGGCCACCGCTAGCTTTGGCGGTACTCGCCGGACGACCGACCGTCCTGCGTTTGGCTTCACTCACCTGGCTTTCTCCTAAAAGACGCTCTCAAAAACGCTCCCAAAAGCGCTCCTACTCACGCAAAGCGCCCTGCTCTGGGCGGTCACGAAAAACACAAAGGGCGTCAGGATAACGTGACAACAGGGCAATTGTCGCGTTTACGGAAACGCATTCCATTCATTCGGCGATGGCACGTCAGAGATAGCACCTCAGCGATGCCGCCAGTGCGGCGGCCGCTTGGCAATAAACGCATCGATCCCCTCACTCACATCCTCGGCCAACATATTGCAGGCCATGGTTTCCCGGCAAAGGCGTAGGCTTCGTCGAGCGGCATGGCGAGCTGGCGGGCAAACATGGCTTTTCCGGTGCGCACCGCAACGGCACTTTTCGCGCAGATACTGGCGATCAGCGCGTCCGTGGCCGCATCCAGCGCGCCGTCTTCTGCCACGCGATTAATCAGGCCCCACTCGGCAGCCTGCTCAGCGCTGATAAACTCCCCGGTCAGCAGCATCTCCATGGCGCGCTTAGACGCCACGTTGCGGGAGAGCGCTACCGCCGGGGTGGAGCAAAACAGCCCCACGTTGATCCCGGAAACAGCAAAGCGGGCGCTGCGCGCAGCAACGGCCAAGTCACAGCTCGCCACCAGTTGGCAGCCTGCGGCGGTGGCGATGCCCTGCACTTTGGCAATTACCGGTACGGGCAGGTGCACAATCGCCTGCATCACGTCGCCACAGCGGGCAAACAGCGTTTGGTAGTAGGCTTTATCGGGATTGGCACGCATCTGCTTCAGGTCATGCCCGGCGCAAAGGCTTTCCCTTCCGCGGCAAGGACAACACAGCGCACGCTGCTATCGTCCGCAATCTCGGTCAGGGCGTCGTGAAGTGCTTCCAGCATGGCTTCCGAGAGCGCATTAAAGCGCTCCGGTGTACTCATGACTAACGTGGTGACGCCTTGATGATCAAGGCGCTGCAGAGGGGAACAGTTGACGATGGATGTTCAGAAAAGGATCCGTCAGAAGAGCGTTGGTCAGAGGTGATGGGCATGGTGGACTCCTGGTTTTGAGCAACTTTGCCCATCAGTCTAGCCCACAAGGCTTGTCCACGATGCCTGCCTACTGTGCCCTCGCTTATTTTTTTCATTAGCCGGGTATCACGGCCTAAGGGGTGCGGCTCACCGCGCTGTTTGGCTAGATCAATTTGGCGCTGGCGTTCACGAGCGGCGGCGCGGGTCTTCTCCGGCAAAGAATCGATGCAGTGTGGGCAGCTAATCCCCGGCTCGTAAGCAGAAGACTGCATATCTTCAGCAGAGATCGGCATGCGGCAGGCGTGGCACTGCTCGAATTCACCTTTGCTTAAGTCGTGGCGAACCGTCACCCGGTTGTCGAACACAAAACACTCGCCGCGCCACAGCGACTGCTCTTCCGGGACTTTCTCCAGGTAGTTCAGCACGCCACCTTTCAGGTGATAGACCTCTTCAAAACCCTCTTTAAGCATAAAGCTGGAGGCTTTTTCACAGCGGATGCCGCCGGTGCAGAACATGGCCACTTTCTTATGCTTTTCCGGGTCGTAGTGCTCGCGCACGTATTCGGGAAACTCGCGAAAAGTGGTGGTTTTAGGATCGATCGCCCGCTCAAAGCTGCCAATCGCCACTTCGTAATCATTGCGGGTATCGATCACCAGCACTTCAGGGTCGGCGATGATGTCGTTCCAGTTTTCCGGCTCGACATAAGTACCCACGGTGTCATTGGGGTCGATGTCGGGCACGCCGAGGGTAACGATCTCTTTTTTGAGTTTGACCTTGGTGCGGTAGAACGGCGTTTCGTCGCAATAGGACTCTTTATGGTCAATATCCGTCAGGCGTGGGTCAGCGGTGAGCCATGTCAGCAGTGCGTCAATGCCTTCGCGGCTACCCGCCACCGTGCCGTTAATGCCCTCTTTGGCGAGCAGCAAGGTGCCTTTGACACCGTTATCCAGCATGGTTTGACGCAGCGGCTCACGCAGCGCTTCGAAGTCGTTCAGGGTGACGAATTTGTACAGCGCCGCGACCACAATGGGCGGGGTATCGTTAAACTCAGACATGCACTTGCTCCAGGTAGTCACCCTCGCAAAGGGCGGACCGGGTTAAAAGAGGCCAGGATTTTACGCGAAAGCTCACCAAAAGTTTAGCGGTGGCCATCTTATTTAATACATCGATTTATTCGACAGAAACGTACTGAAAGCTTCACCCCACGCGGTCTCAACGAGGCGTATATTGTCACTATTACCTCTAACGCAACCTGCGGAGTACAGCATGATTATTCGTCGTTCCAACGAGCGGGGCTATGCCGACCACGGCTGGCTGCGCTCCTTCCATACCTTTTCGTTTGCCAACTACGTTGATCGCAACCATATGGGCTTTCGCGCCCTGCGCGTGATCAATGAGGATCGCGTTGCCGGCGGCCATGGCTTTGGCGCCCACCCGCACCGGGATATGGAGATTATCTCCTATGTGCTTGACGGTGAAATGGAGCACAAGGACAACATGGGCAACGGCGAGGTGATGCGCCCGGGCGATGTACAGCGCATGTCCGCGGGCACTGGGGTGCTGCACAGTGAGTTCAATCACTCCAAGCAGAACGAGCTGCACTTCCTACAGATCTGGATTGAACCCAAGCAGCTCGGCATTAAACCCAGCTATGAACAGAAAGCCTTTCCAGCCGCCGAACGGCAAAGCCAATGGCGCTTAGTGGCCTCTGAAGAAGGTCGCGAGGGATCAGTAAGCATCAACCAGGATGTCAATCTATATGCGGGCTTGTTTAATCCTGGCGAACAGGCAACAGCGCCACCTTCCCGTTACGCTTGGCTGCATGTGATCAACGGCGAAATGGAAGTTAACGGCGAGACCCTGAGCACAGGCGACGCCGCAGCGTTTACGCCGGAAGAGTCGATCAGCCTCACGGGGAAAGAAGCGGGCGAAGTGTTGTTGTTTGATTTGGCTTAATTAGCGGATCTCCTGCATTAGCCAAAATGGCTCAATCCTAGCCTCTCTACACCAAGCAGCAAGGGTGGCATCTGAGATCTTCTCTTGCCGTGCCACCTGAGTTGAGCGGTGGTAGAAATTTCTCACCAACATCTCTTTGGTCGCTTAGGAAAATTTCCTTCCTTAACCTAGCAAATTATCACAAATACGGCCCGTCTGCAGCTAACCTGACGCAGGGATAGTTGAAGCCTAGGCTTTGTCTGAAAACGTGAATTTGCTATTGTTTCCTATGCAGCAGTTGCATAGGTGAAGTATGGCAGGACGTTACGAAATCTCTGATCAGGGCTGGGAGCTCATCAAAGACATTGTGGTATCGCCAGCGAAAGCAATTGGGCGCCCACGCCGTGATGACCGCCAAATGCTAAACGGCATTTTTGGATCCTTTGCTCAGGGGCTAAGTGGCGTGATTTACCCGACCGTTACGGCCCTTGGAAAACGGTTTATGACCGATTCCGGCAATGGCGCGATGATGGCACTTTTGAAGCGATATTAACGCGCTTACAGCTACGTTTGCGTGAAGATGGCTTGATGGATCTGGATACATGGATGATTGATTCAACCTCAATTCGTGCCACACGCGCCGCCTCTGGAGGTGGCAAAGGGGGGCAGCGAGAACCCGTAGATCATGCATTGGGACGTAGTCGAGGCGGGTTAACGACCAAAATTCATATGCTCTGTGATCGAAACGGCTGGCCATTGGCGTTTACGTTATCACCAGGACAGCAGTCGGATACGCAGCACTTCATTTCCACTCTGGAACGTATCCGTTTGCCTGGCTTGTCAGGGCGCCCTCGAACTCGCTGCCGGTTTATCGTGGGAGATAAGGGCTACGACAGTGATTTTCTTCGCCGTTACTGTGATGGGCGCGGCATAAAGCCGATTATTGCCAGCCGAAAGATGCAACGTAAATCACGCCCCGGATTGCCACGCGGCTTTGAGAAGCCCAAATATCGAGAAAGAAATATCATTGAGCGCTGCATTGGCTGGGTTAAAGAACTTCGCCATATTTGCACTCGCTACGATAAGCTCGAAAGCAGCTTCAATGCGATGGTATGCCTAGGGTGCATAGATCGCAGCTTGCGAGCTAACTTTTCAGACAAAGCCTAGTAGCTTTCCGCAGATATGGCACTTGTTGGCTGAAGTCAGATATACAAATAAACTTATTCTATGGTAAATTACGAAAAATAAACCAAAAATTATTATTCAGACATTAATCATGACAAAACTGACTGATGAAGTTTATACTACTTTACGACGGAAAATAATGGAAGGCGAGCTTGCTCCAAATGAGCAAGTGAAGGAAGAGAGAATTGCGAAATTACTTGATGTCAGTCGCACGCCGGTTCGTACAGCAATAAACCAACTGACACTAGATGGTCTTTTGTATAGGGAGCGAGGCCGTGGCTCTTTTGTATCTGCATGGAACACTGAGGATATTAAGGAAATTTTTGAGATAAGAATACAGATTGAGTCAAAAGCAGCAGGTTTAGCTGCATTAAAAGCATCAGCCATGCATATTGAAAATCTCTTACAATGCTCTATAAAAATGGATGAGCTTGTAGAAAAAAACCAGAAGATTATTTAAAAACATCCAAGAAGAAAACCGCAAATTCCATTCTATTATATTAAAAGCTGCGGCCTCTCCTCGACTTACTAAAATCACAAAAACACTTGTTGAAATACCTATAACAATAGGATTCTACATTTACTCTGAGGAGGATATGCAAAGATCTATGAATCATCACCGCGAGTTAATACATGCCATCAGGATGGGATCGCAAGAATATGCAAGCGACGTTATGACTGTTCATTTAAGAGCAGCTTTATGCAGGTTTTTAACTAATCGAGATATAAAGCAACAGTAAAATATTCCACTGCAAGAAAAATGCGAAAAACTTATAGCTTCTTTTTATCTTAAAATCAGCATAACGTATAAATTTTTCCAGGCTTAACACCCTAAAAACTTACAAAAATGATGGCCAGAAGAAAGCAAACCTGGCCAAGCACATTCAGAAAGCCACCACTTACGAAGCCACTGTTTAGTGGCTAAAATTATAGATATAATGTAGGTTCATAATTCAAGAAAAGTACCTACGAAATCTCTGATTAACTATTACGCTTGACCATACAGCGTTAAAAATCGCCTCAAATATGCTCATTTACAACCTGTAAACTCCGCTTTTGTTGATCTTTTCCTTGACTGGCCTGCGCTCGTTACGTTAGTCAGAGGCTCCCTACATTTAATCTTAGGAAGCAATGAAGCAGTTTTTATCGCTTAGTGCTTTCTCAACCCAGCTTCGGTCGCTGCAGCCTGTTTTTATCTTTTTAAGCTCCTCCTGCTCAGCCTTCTGTTTCGCCTGCGCTGCTTTGAGTAAGCCTTCAGCCTGCTCAAATGGCACACAAAGCACCCCATCATCATCACCAATAATTAAGTCACCGGGTGAAACTACCATCCCGTCAATAGCGACCTGTACATTAATCTCTCCATAGTCCATCTTTATATGAATGCGGTGAGTAACGCCTGCCGCATATACTGGAAGTTCCAGCCTATAAATTTCATCAACATCGCGAATGGCACCATTGATGACAATTCCTGCCACTCCCCGGCTTTCAGCATAATGCGCCATGAGTTCTCCCATCATCGCATTGGTCATATCTCCACCAGCATCGACAACGATGACATCGCCCTTCTGAGCCATGTCTAAAGCCTTATGGAACATGAGGTTATCGCCAGGACGTGTCTTAACGGTAAGTGCAGCTCCCGACATTCTTCCTCCCCACCATGAAAGGGACGAAGTCGTGGGCCAGCCGACGTCATTCTTGCCATTGAGTCACTAACATTAGCAACTGGCACCGTATTGAAAGATGCCGCAAGCTCTGGTGTAACAACGTTTTGTCTTTGAAGTATACGAAAACCTATGCTCATTGTATTTATCTCCTTTTTGGACACCTACACCCATTTGGGTAGAAAAGTAAGTCGCTAAAATCTTTAGCAATGGTTACATGGTCACAACGAGTATGAATGAATCACCTGTCTCTATTTTGCTTTGTGCTATCTAAGCTTCTTATTGCCATTCGATTTCGCAAAGGGTGACTAAGTGCTTTTCTAATGAGAGGGCTAAGAAGAGAAATAGCAATAATCGATATTAGAACAATCGCAATTGAGCTTGAAAAAGGACTGAAACATCCCCTCTTCCAATTAGCATCGCTCTACGTAGACTAGACTCAGCAATAGGATAAGAATAACAGCGAGGACAGCAGGGGCGAGCGGAATACTTAGACGCTCCATACACCAGCCAAGAATTCCAAAAATAAACATAAGCCATACATCGAAGATGCTGTTGTTGACTGCATAGATACCTATGGATGTCAGCGCGATAATGATTGGCGCCAAAATCAATGGCGACATATACATGACATTAATGAATACCCGTGCTCCTAAACGCCCTATAAAAAACAGCATAATCGACGTCACTAGCATGGAGAGCATAAAACCATAAGTAATGGGCGCAGACTGAGTAAATAACTCTGGCCCTGGCTGTAGCCCATGGACAAGTAATCCACCCAGAATGACAGCAGATACTGAGCTACCCGGTATTCCTAACGTAAGTGCAGGTATCAATGAGGAAGCATTATCGGCATTGTTAGCGCATTCAGCGGCTGCCACCTTCGGGCGCTCCCTTACCAAAGCGTGAACTATCTTTTGAAGCTCTCCTAGCTTCGTTCCATGAAAGCATGGCAGCGATATTGCCACCAGTTCCTGGAATAATGCCAATAATAACACCAATGATAGATGAACGGCACCAGGTGGGGATAAAGAAGCTCCAGTTAATTTTTTCTTTATTAGTATTGAGTTTTCCAGAGTCGATACTTTTACTTAACGACACTGCTTCCTGAGCAAGCGTAAGTGCCGGAGGAATAGCGTAAAGGCCTGTCAAAAGAACAAGGATGCTGATGCCATTAGTCAATTCTAAAACATCAAAAGTAAAACGCTCGTTGCCCGACATACTATCGATGCCCACCATTCCTACTAGTAAACCAAAACAAGCACTGATCAAACCTTTTACCGGCACATCACTCAGCAATACGGCGATAGCAACTAAACCAAAAACAGCTAACCAAAACAGTTCAATAGAATCGAACTTTAGTGCGAATGATGCCAAAGGAGGGCTGATAAAAGCAAGCAAAGCGCACTTATCGAACCTCCTATGCAAGAAGACATAAGAGCGATCCTCATTGCCTTTAAGCCTTCACCCTTTGCGCCATAGGGTTACCGTCAAAAACAGTGGCGATACCAGCGGGCGTGCCAGGTATTCGTAACAGAATGGCCGGTATCGCTCCCCATACATAGCACCATTAAAAATCCCCGCCATCATGCCCAAAGCGACAAGTGGCTCCATAGTAAATGTCAAAGGAATAAGTACAGCAATGCCCATAGTGGCAGACAAGCCAGGTAAAGCACCAATAAAGACGCCAACTGTTGTTCCCACTACCATAGCGATAAGCACGGGGGAGAAAAAAGAAGAGGTAAAGCACTTAATATATGATCCCACATGGTATGACCCTCAAAAGAATTGATTAAAAAGCTCAGGTGGCAGAGGGCGTTCAAGCAACATTCTAAAAATCAGGTACACGAGCACACTAAAGACTGTGCCAGCTACCAATAGCGGCTTCCAGCGACGATATCCCAGAATGAAACCAACAAAAGGTATAAAGATAATAAAAGAAGTGATAAACCCTAAAATCGGAGCTAAAGCGATTAGAATCGCACTACCAAAACTCAACGAAAGAAAACGTCTAGCACCTGATTTCTCTATATCTAAAACTTCTGACTGGTTGCGACGTAACTTTAAAAAAGCCTGGAATGCCCACAATGCTAATAGCAGCGTCATAACGCTCAGCACAGCGGTGGGTAAATAAGCTGAAGTTCGTGGAAAGCCTGAGGCATGAAATACACCTAAAGCACTTAAACTTGCGGCTAGTGTTGCTACCACCAATTCAATGTTAGCCAGTCGGATCATCACTCACGCTCCAAAGTTTAGAGAGCAGCACCTAGAAATCACCAATGGTGCTGCTTTTGTCTTGAGGATTTATTACTCCTGTCCCCAAGGAGATTCATCCCAGAGCGCTTGGAAGCGGGCTTGCTGTTTTTCTAACATATCTTGATATTCTTTTGGCCCGAGGTAAGAAAGAGGCAAAGACTGCTCATCAGCTGCTGTACGAAACTCTTGCTCCTCCAGGGCGGCCTGGGCGGCCTGCGAAATTTTCTCGATAATTTCTTCGGGCACACCTGCGGGTGCTGCAAGACCACGCGCAGACCCCATAGTGAGGTCGTAACCAAGTTCTTTGAACGTTGGCACATCTGAAGCCTTCTCCCAACGCTCCTCTCCCCCTTGAACCAATTGTCTAACCTGGCCTGCTTTAGCAGCTGACGCAACTTCACTTACATTAATAATACCCAAGTCTATATGACCGCCCATTAAAGCCTGCCGTACATCAGCAGCACCAGGGAAAGGGATGTGAGTCATCTCAATACCAGCTAGTTGCTCTAATGCCAGTGCGGTCAGATGATCATCGCCACCAACACCGGAGGTTCCATAGTTAATTTCACCAGGATGAGCTTTAGCGTACTCAACTAAATCTTCGAAAGATTGAAAGGGGCTTTCAGGATGCACGCTAATGCCAGCAGGATCATCGATCACGTTCGCAATTGGATAAAGATCCGAAAGCTCATAGCGAGTATCGCGTTCGATTGGGATCGTAAATACATTCGGGGTATTGATAAAACCAATGGTATAGCCATCCGGTTCAGCGTTTGCAAGCGCGGAGAAGCCTACTTCACCTCCGGCTCCTGGCCGATTGATAACGGTAATGTCCCCATCTAGGTGTTTTTCCAAATAAGGGACAAGTGTCCTAGCGGCTACGTCCGTACCTCCGCCTGCTGAATAAGCAACAATCAATTCAATTGATCGCTCAGGATAGTCAGCTAAAACTGAAGCTGAGACCAACGAGGTGGTACCAAGAATGATAAGAGTGCGGCTGAAAGCAAGAGGCATAGCGGTCTCCAATTTGGACTTCACTGAATTATTGTCTTTATTTAAGTACAATTACATCAAAGCACAGGTTTTTGACATCACAAGGAAAAAGGGGGACATCTAAAAAAATGATCCAAAAACACAATAAGTAACTGAAATAAATAGAAAAATAAAACATTATACTTTTGTATAGTGATATTTACATGCCCTCAAATGTGGACATCCATGTAAAATTGTATCTATATTGTTCATCGAGACTGGGGGCTCGACAGGGCATGTAACGGCAAATACCGCTTTGTAGAAGCGAAATTACAACGCCAAACAACTTACAAGCCTTGCTTAAAGCAGAAGCAACACTCCTCAAAACGTATGACAGCATGATAAACGCATGATTTAACTGATGTTGGCGTTAGATTAAATAAACTCATCTTGATAGATAAAAATTTTACTTAACAATTACAGGATTAAGATATGCCAGTATCTACCTATGTTTCAAACAGCCCTATGCCTTCAGAATCCGTCAAGTCAGTGTTTCGTCTTGATGTTTGGTATAACCCAATAATGGAGCAAATATTCAAGCACAGGACAGACTATAAGCTGACAACATTGGCTACGGATACTGATGATGCCAATGTCCAAAAAGTACTTGGCGAGGCTCATGCTTATCAGATTTCCTCTGCAAAGATGAGACGCCTTTACATTGGCGCGCCAATGCAGCGTTACTGGCTAAGACACCCAAGCTGCTTTGCGTCTCAACTTCAGGGGCAGGTTACGACACGGTGGATGTCGACGCGTGTACGCAGGCGGGTGTGCTTGTGTTGTGTCAATCAGGGGCGAACGCTGTATCAGTAGCGGAACATACCATCGGGCTAATGATTTCTTTATCAAAGCGACTAAGTGAGTCAGACCGCCGATTACGCAACGATACTGGCTTCAGTCGTGAAAGCTTGATGGGCAAAGAGCTGTATGGAAAAACGCTTGGTCTGGTAGGGATAGGCCACATTGGGAGTCGTGTTGCGAGGCTTGCACAGGCGCTCGACATGCGGGTACTGGCAGTTGATCCAGAGCTAGACGCTTTAACTGTAGCCAAAAGAGGCGCTGAAAAGGTGGCACTAGACGTGCTGTTGGCAGAGTCTGATTTCGTCTCACTGCACTGTCCGCGTAACGAAAGTACAGAAAAAATGTTTGATGCTACAACATTTCAAGCGATGAAGCCCGGCTCAATCTTTGTGACTACAGCACGAGGCGGAATCCACTCGGAATCAGCCTTGCAAGAAGCATTAGAGGCAGGGCATTTAGCGGGTGCTGGTCTTGACGTTTGGGATGTAGAGCCTCCCCACTAGACCATCCTCTACTGGCCATGCCCAATGTGGTAGCCACTTACCATACCGCAGGAGTAACCCATGAGGCCCGTAGAAACATAGCCTCGTGGGCCGCAGAACAGTTGATCGACACTCTCGATGGAAACATACCGGCGCGACTTGTTAACCCTGAAGCATGGGCAAAATACTCTCAACGCTACGAAAACATATTTGGTCATAAATGCGCGGCATATAATGCTAACTTATAAATATTGATATGACTTTGATATATAAAGAAACATTCCTGAGTGAAGCCTGATGACACATCTCATTACTTACATTTCAATAAATATAAAAATACCTCTGACTGTCACATCGCCAGTTAAAAAGCATTGGCGCCTTAAACGTCTAAAAGCAGCCAATGAGCCTAGCTTCATTAAACAGGAATTTGAATGAAATGACTTTTTACCTCAATTCATTGATGGCTCCACCTACAAGCACACTCTAGGGAAAATAGTCTGTGTCGGTAGAAATTATGCTGAGCATGCCAGAGAGCTGCAAAATCCTGTGCCCAGCGAGCCCATTTTATTTATTAAACCTTCAACGTCAGCTACATCCATTGAAAAAAGTATCCAAGTACCTTGTTCACGTGGAGCGGTGCATTTTGAAACCGAGCTGGCCCTGCTAATCGGCAAGTCTCTCCAGAATGCTTCGCCTACACAAGCTGAACAAGCAATTGTTGGTCTCGGTTTAGCGCTAGATCTTACTCTTCGAGAACTCCAGTCCAGCTTAAAAGAAAAGGGGCACCCTTGGGAAATCGCCAAGAGCTTTGACGGAGCATGCCCATTATCACCATTTATCAAACTGGAGCGTGTCCCGAACTGGGAAGACCTGAATTTTAGCTTGGAAATAGATGGCGTGCTTCGTCAACAAGGAAACACCGCTGACATGCTATTTCCTGTGCCAAATTTGCTGGCAGAGATGAGTCGCCACTTCACACTGGAGCCCGGAGATATCGTTCTCACAGGCACTCCGGCTGGAGTTGGCGTACTCAAACTAGACTCCATATTGCGATTTCAACTGGGAGAAGAATTCATCATCACGTCTGAGGTTACAGCGAACTAAGCGGTAGCGAATATCCGGAGGTTGCCCTAAAAGCCGCTACTCGCAGTCATCTTTTAGCTTTATCCAGCACGCTACCTGAATCTGCATCACAGAATTCGGGGAGCCTCATACAGACTCGTGCCTACTGTTCAGGCGCCACGACTGAAGCTAACCAAAATGATTGCACTTTTGCCCCCTATCGATAATTTAGACACAGCTTACCTATACTTTTTGAGTCCTTAAAAGAATATGGCTTCGAAGGTGAAATCGCCCCAGACTATGCCGATCGCACGGTACTGGCGACGGATAACTCGATTTACCAGCGCCTGCCCCAGGCGGCGGTCTATCCCAAGCATGCCGAAGACCTGGAGCGCCTGACCCGACTGGTCGCGCAAACCACCCACCGGGGTATTGTGCTAACGCCCAGAGGCGGCGGTACCGGCACCAACGGTCAGTCTTTGACCGACGGCATTGTGGTGGACATCTCCCGCTATATGAACCGGATCCTTGAAATCGACGTTGAGAACCGCCGGGTGCGCGTTCAGGCCGGGGTGATCAAGGATCAGCTCAACGCTGCGCTGAAGCCCCACGGGCTGTTTTTTTGCCCCAGAGCTCTCCACTTCTAATCGCGCCACCATTGGCGGCATGATTTCCACCGATGCCAGCGGCCAGGGCAGCTGTGAATACGGCAAAACCCGCGACCACGTGCTTGAACTCGATACCGTTCTGATCGGCGGCAAGCACCTGCACAGCCGTGCCCTGGCCCCGGACGAAGAACAGGCCGAGCGCCAGCAGGAAGGCATTCTGGGCCGCGTGCATACTACCGCTGCCGAGATTATCGACCAGCAGCGTGAGCTGATTGCGGCAAAATTTCCGCCGCTCAACCGCTGCTTGACCGGCTACGACCTGGCCCACCTGCGCGACGGCGAGGGGCAGCTCAACCTCAACAGCCTGCTGTGCGGCTCGGAAGGCTCGCTGGGTTTTCTAAACGAAGCGGTGCTCAATGTGCTGCCGATTCCCAAGCACTCCACCCTGGTCAACGTGCGCTATACAAGCTTTATGGACGCCCTGCGGGACGCCAAAACGTTGAAAGACGCCAGCGCCCGCCCCACCTCCATCGAAACGGTGGATGACACGGTGCTTCAACTGGCCATGGAGGATTTTGTCTGGGACAGCGTGGCCGAGTTCTTCCCGGCGACCGCTAACACGGCGATTCGTGGCATTAACCTGATCGAGTTTAATGACGACGATGAGCGCGCCCTGGCCGCGCGGGTTAAAGCCTTTACCGACCACCTAAGCCAAGACGCTACCGTTGAACGCCTAGGCTTCACCCCTGGCCGAGGGGCGCGGGCAGATTCAAAAGTCTACGCCATGCGCAAACGCTCGGTGGGGTTGCTCGGCAATGTGCAGGGCGAGAAGCGCCCGATTCCCTTTGTGGAAGATACCGCCGTACCGCCTGAGCATCTGGCCGACTTTATTGCCGAGTTCCGCGCCGCGCTGGATGCTCGCGGGCTCTCCTACGGGATGTTTGGCCATGTGGATGCGGGGGTACTGCACGTACGCCCCGCCATCGATATGAAGGATCCCGAGCAGGAAAAACTGATTCGTGCGGTCTCCGATGAAGTCGCTGCGCTTACCCAAAAATACGGCGGCCTGCTGTGGGGCGAACACGGCAAAGGTGTGCGCTCGGAGTACGCCCCCCGGTTCTTTGGCGAGCTCTACCCCAGTCTACAGCGGGTCAAAGCCGCCTTTGATCCGTTTAACCAGCTTAACCCCGGCAAGATCGCCACGCCTTCCGAGAGCGGCGAGCTTATCGCCAAGGATAGCGACCCCGATCTGCTGACCATTGATGGCGTGCCCATGCGCGGCCAGCTTGACCGTACCATCGACGAGCGCGCCTGGCAGGCCTACGACGCCGCGGTTTACTGCAACGGCAACGGCGCCTGCTACAACTATGACCTTGATGACCCCATGTGCCCCTCCTGGAAGGCCACCCGGGATCGCCGCCACTCGCCCAAAGGGCGCGCCAGCTTGATCCGCGAATGGCTACGCCTACAGTCACAGGCAGGGATCGACGTCGTTGAAGAGTCACGCAAGAAGAAAGCCGAGGGCGGCTGGGGCTTTATTAAAAGCTTTCCACTGCGGGTGGCGAACACCCTAAGCCGCAAGCAGCACCACGACTACTCCCACGAGGTTTACGACGCCATGGCGGGCTGTTTGGCGTGCAAATCCTGCGCCGGACAGTGCCCCATCAAGGTCAACGTACCGCAGTTCCGTTCGCAGTTTTTGGAGGTCTACCACGGCCGCTACCTGCGCCCGATTCGCGACTACGTGATTGGCGGCACCGAGTTTATGCTGCCCACCCTGGCCAAGGCCGCACCGCTGTATAACGCGGTGATTGGCCAGCGCTGGGTAGAGCAACTGATGCGCCGCACCTTGGGCATGAGCGATTCCCCGGCGCTTTCACAGGCCAGCGTTAAAAAGCAGCTCAACGCCTGGGGCGTCGCCGAAGCAACGCCGCTCTCGCTGGCGCTGTTAACCGAACAGCAGCGCGCCAACAGCGTGATACTTGTTCAGGACGCCTTCACCACTCACTTTGAAGCCAAGCTGGTGATGGACGTGGTGGAGCTACTATCGCGTCTGAATCTACGCGTGTTCGTGATGCCCTTCTCCGCGAACGGCAAACCGCTCCAGGTGCAGGGCTTTCTGGGCGCCTTCGAGCGCACCGCCGCCAAACAGGCCGAGCGGCTACGCACCCTGGCACGCTTCGAGATTCCCCTGGTGGGCATCGACCCGGCAATGACGCTCACCTACCGCCAGGAGTATGTCAAAGCACTAGGCAATGAGGCGGTGCCGGAGGTGCTGATGCTGCAGGAGTGGCTGGCGACGCGCATCAATACACTGGCGCCCAGCCAACTCACACTAACCGACCCGGGTTTTAAGCTGCTCTCCCACTGCACCGAGAAGACCAACGCACCGGGCAGCCCCAAAGCGTGGCAGCAGGTATTTGCCGCCTTTGGGTTAGAGCTCGAACTGATGGCCACCGGCTGCTGCGGTATGTCCGGCACCTACGGCCATGAAACCCGTAATACCGCGACGTCAAAAACGATCTATGCCCAGTCCTGGCAGCCCCAGGTAGAGGCAGAGGAAAACGCAGGCAAGCTACTGGCCACCGGCTACTCCTGCCGCAGCCAGGTGAAGCGCTACTCAGCGAAAGGGCTTCTTCATCCGCTGCAAGCCTTGCTGAACTCACTCAAACACTAAACCTAGAACGATACAGGGGAGCCTGCAGTTTCGAAGGCTGGAATGGTTAGATTATTCCATAGTGAATCACGGGTTGCCCAATATCACTTTATACACAGCACACCTCATTCACTCTAAACATGTCCAGCATCACTTCTGTAACGGCTTTCTCTGCTGAACACATTGCCATCCGCTAAGCCGAAGACCTCGTTTAGAACGATCGAAACTGAGTTGTAATGATAAGCAAAAACGCGATACAGCATCGCAACAATCGAAAACCAGGAGATTGAATCATGTGTGCCGCAAATAGCAATCAAGAAAAGCCAACCAATCCTTCAACAAATAGCCACCGAGCCTGTCCTCGTCTAGCCTCTATTTTGAACTTACATGAGTTTGAAAAGGCTGCTCAACGACATTTACCCCACTCAATCTTTTCGTATATTGCCAATACATCAGAGGATGGGAGAACAGCACGCTCTAATGCCATGTCCTTCGAGAAACTTGAATTTATCCCCCGTGCGTTGGTGAATGTAACAAATGTTTCTCAGAAAACGTCCATATTAGGTACAACTTACGAAGCTCCCTTTGGTATTGCACCAATGGGATTAGCTGCGCTATCAGCCTATCGTGGGGACTTGGTAATGGCGAGTGCAGCAGAACAGGCTGGCATTCCTATGATTATGAGCGGATCATCCTTGATAAGGATGGAAACACTCGCTCAGCAATCGCCAGCCACATGGTTCCAGGCATATCTTCCAGCGGGTCGGGAAGCCATCAAAGCACTCGTCGAACGCGTTCGCGAAGCAGGGTTTAATCATTTAGTGATTACGGTAGATGTGCCAGTGGCAACCAATCCCGATAACAACCGACGGGCCGGTTTTTCATCACCTCTTCGCCCCAGCATCAAGCTAGCATGGGATGGCCTAATTCATCCACGCTGGCTTCTCTCGACATTTTTCGAACTATTGCCAAACATGGGTTACCGCATTTTGAGAACAATTACGCGAGCCGTGGAGCTCCCATTTTTTCTGCCAGTGTCAATCGTGATATTTCAGACCGAGGAGGATTAGATTGGGGAGATCTTGCTTACGTACGTGAGCTTTGGACGGGCAACCTCACACTCAAAGGGATTTTAAACGATGATGATGCAGTGCGTGCCTATCAAGTTGGTGTTGACGCTTTGATAGTGTCAAACCATGGCGCACGCCAATTAGATGGAGTTGTATCCCCTTTAACGGTGCTGCCGTCTATTGTGAATGCCGTAGGCGATATTCCCGTGATGATAGACAGTGGTTTTCGTCGCGGTACAGACGTTTTAAAAGCATTGGCGTTAGGCGCTAGCTTCGTTTTTATTGGAAGACCATTTGGGTATGCTGCTGCCGTGGCGGGTGAAGAAGGCGTCAAACATGCAGCCACTCTTTTGCGTAATGAAATAGCAAGGGATATGGCACTGCTGGGTATTACAGATCTAAAACAGCTGAACTCTAGTTTCATTTATAACCAGCTTGGCATTGAACAGTATAGATAAGCTAGGCTCTTCATCACATCATATTAATTACCAAACTTGATTCCTTCGCAACTAATGATCTCAGAATTGATGTTATCGCTATTCATCACCTGCTAGGTCAGGGAAGGCACTTGCCATTTTTCTTTGGTGATAGCAGTTGGACGCTTTATCACCATAATATGCTCCATATGCGGCCACCTGCACGGCCTGAGCGCCCCCGAATTGAGCTGGAAATTGCCCTGGAACCCGATGCCCTGACCGGGAGACCCAGCGCCGTTTTAGCACCAGCGCCAATGCGCATAACCAACCATTAATGTTGGAGCGCAGCTACACCAATCTCGGTCAGTTGGATCACCTCACCCTACGCGGCGCCAACAGCGCCGTCAGTGAGCAGCAGTTCAAAATGATTGCTTACCGTTACGACGCCGCCAGACCCTTGATTGGCAGACTACACAGCGACCTCGCTAACCGCTATCGCGTGGCTGCCGCTGGTAATCGGCTAGCTGCACCATCGCCTATGGCCACCACGGCTTTCTGGCAAGCGTCATCAATACTCTGAAGAAAAGACTAAAACGGCCCCTACAATGAGGGGCCGTTTTGTACCGCTGATGCTAAGTGTTAGCTATTCTGCGCCGAATAAAGGGCACGAATCTTCAGCGTATGCTCCACCTGTTTTAATGCTTCCAGCGCCTGGGGGCCGTAGGCTTTATCCACATCAATGACCACATAGCCGACTTTTTCATTGGTTTGCAGGTACTGACCGGAGATGTTGATGCCGTTTTCAGACAGCACGCGGTTGATCTGCGAGAGCACACCCGGCACGTTATCGTGAATATGCAGCAGACGGTGCTTGTCCGGGTGAGCGGGCAGCGCGACTTCTGGGAAGTTGACCGAGGTCACCGTGGTACCGTTATCAGAGTAAGTGATCAGTTTTTCTGACACTTCGATACCGATGTTCTCCTGGGCTTCCAGAGTAGAACCACCTACGTGCGGCGTCAGAATCACGTTCTCCAGGCCGCGTAGCGGGCTCTGGAACTCCTCGTTGTTGCCTTTCGGCTCAACTGGGAAGACATCAATCGCGGCGCCGTTAAGCTTGCCAGCCTTAATCGCCTCAGCCAGCGCATCAATTTCCACCACGCTGCCGCGGGCAGCGTTAATCAAAATAGCGCCTTGCTTCATGGCAGCGATCTCTTTCGCGCCAATCATCCAGCGGGTAGAGGCAAGGTCGGGCACGTGCAGGCTGACCACATCGGCCCGGCCCAGAAGCTCTTCAAGGCTGCCTACTTGACTGGCATTGCCCATGCCTAGCTTGGCAACTACATCGTAAAAAATGACGTTAAAGCCTAGCGACTCGGCCAGCACAGAGAGCTGGGCGCCGATGCTACCGTACCCCACAATACCCAGCGTTTTACCGCGCGCTTCGTGGGAGTTTTTCGCGGACTTCAGCCAGCCTCCCTGGTGGGCGCGGGCGTTTTTCTCGGGAATACCGCGCAGCAGCATAATCGCTTCTGCCAGCACCAGCTCAGCCACCGAACGGGTATTGGAGTAAGGTGCGTTAAATACCGCGATGCCGCGAGCAAGGGCGGCAGTCAGATCAACCTGATTGGTGCCGATACAGAAACAGCCAACGCCGACCAGTTTTTCAGCCGCTTCGAACACACGCTCAGTGAGCTGGGTGCGGGAGCGAATACCGATGAAGTGAACATCGCGGATCTTGTCAATCAGCGCGTCTTCATCAAGGGATGTAGGCAGATGCTCGATATTTTCATAACCGGCGTTGTGAAAATTGTCCACCGCACTTTGGTGGACGCCCTCGAGTAGCAGGATCTTGATCTTGCTCTTGTCCAGGGACGTTTTGGCCATGGCTGAATCAACCTCTATGGTCGGCGGCATGCGCCGTGTATCGGTTCACGGGAGGCGCATATCGTAGCACAGCCCGCGCCGTTCAGGCCGGGTGTGAATGATGAAAAGTCTGCGTGCAGACGATGAATGGATCGCAAGTCGCGCAACAAGCTGTACTGAAGAGGGCAGACGCCGCCCCCAGCCTCGGTGTATACTGTGGGCTTATTTCAGCTTATTTAAAAACATACCGGTTTGCAGGCACCCCCAATGAGTGACACGACACCACCCCCGCAGGACTTTGCCGCGACGGTTGAGCAACTCGAAACCATCGTTGAACGTCTTGAGTCAGGCGAGCTCTCATTGGAAGATGCACTGACCGCGTTTGAACAGGGCGTGCGGCTAACTCGCGATGCTCAGCAGCGTCTGGATAGCGCCGAACTTAAGGTGCGGGCGCTGAGTGAAGACAGCGAAGGGCGTTTAAACGTCGCACCCTTCGCTGGCCCCGACGACCCTAAGGATGCGGCCAAGGATGAGAGCAAGGAGACGCCCCCATGGTAGCCGTGCAGCCTAGCCAGCTTGCCACTCTGCGCCAGACCAGCAATGCCCGTGTAGATGCCACCCTGGCGGCGCTGTTTGATAGCCGCCCAGCGGTAGCGCCGCGACTTGAAGCCGCCATGCGCCATGGCCTGCTGGCCGGTGGCAAACGCCTGCGCCCACTGCTGGTCTATATGGCCGGTCACGCACTAGGGGCTGAAGACAGCGCCCTGGACGCCCCTGCCGCGGCCATCGAGTTAATCCACGCCTACTCGTTAATCCATGATGATTTACCCGCCATGGATGACGACGACCTGCGCCGTGGTCAGCCCACGGTGCATAAAGCCTTGATGAAGCGAGCGCGATTCTGGCCGGCGATGCCCTGCAGGCGCTAGCGTTTGAAGTACTGGCCAGCAACGCTCATCCAAGGCTGGGCCATTTGGTGCACACCCTGGCTTCCGCCTCTGGACGTGATGGCATGGTGGCGGGGCAAGCGCTGGATTTAGACGCCGTCGGCGGCCACCCGGATGTCGATGCCCTGGCCCATATGCACGCGCATAAAACGGGCGCCCTGATTGTCGCCGCTGTGCGCTTGGGCGGTCTGGTTGCCGTTGAAGACTCCGACCCCCGCTTAACGGCGCTGACTCGCTACGCCCGCGCCATTGGGCTAGCCTTTCAGATTCACGACGACATCCTGGATGTGACCGGCGACACCGTTACCCTAGGCAAAACGTCAGGCGCCGATGCCGCCCGCGCCAAGCCCACCTACCCCAGCCTACTGGGGTTAGAAGGTGCTCAACGCAAAGCGCACAGTCTGATTGACGAGGCCATTGCCGCGCTCGCCCCGCTGGGCGAACGTGCTGCACCGCTGGCCGACTTAGCCCACTATATGATCGAGCGCGACCACTAAAGATGCCCATGAAGCTGTTCGACGAAATCCCCCGCGAGCGCCCCACGACGCCGCTGCTCGACTCCTTTGAGCACCCCGCTGCGCTGCGGGCCATGAACGCCAAGCAACTCGCCCAACTGGCCGACGAGCTGCGCGCCTACCTGCTCTATAGCGTGGGCGTATCCGGCGGTCACTTTGGCGCTGGTCTCGGCGTGGTTGAGCTGAGCGTTGCTCTGCACCATATCTACCAAACGCCCCATGACCGACTGGTGTGGGACGTAGGCCATCAGGCCTACCCACACAAGATTCTCACTGGCCGCCGCGAGGCAATGCTCAGTATTCGCCAGCACGGCGGCTTGGCGGCGTTTCCCCGCCGTGCTGAGTCCGAGTACGACACCTTTGGCGTCGGCCACTCCAGCACGTCGATTTCGGCGGCGCTGGGAATGGCGCTGGCAGCCAAGGCACAGGGCGATAAGCGCCGTGTGTGCGCGATTATTGGCGACGGTGCACTCACTGCTGGCATGGCCTTTGAAGCCCTGGCCCATGCGGGCCACGTAGATGCCAACCTGCTGGTGATTCTCAACGACAACGAGATGTCGATTTCCGAAAACGTCGGCGGCATGGCGACCTATCTTGCCCGGGTGCTCTCCAGCAAGCCCTATCTGAAAATACGCGAAGAGAGCAAAAAGTGCTTTCCCACCTGCCCGGCGCATTGGAACTGGCACGGCGCACCGAAGAGCATATGAAAGGCATGGTCAGCCCCGCCACGCTGTTTGAAGAGATGGGCTTTAACTACGTAGGCCCCATTGATGGCCACGATCTCGACGCGCTCACCGATACGCTCGAAAACTTGCGTGACCTGGACGGCCCACAGTTTCTGCATATCAAAACAGTCAAAGGCAAAGGCTTCCTGCCCGCCGAGGCGGATCAGATTGGCTACCACGCCATTACCAAGCTGGAAAAGCCTGAAGCGTTAGCCAATACGACGGCGACCACGAAACCCGTGGTGACCCCACCACCGGCCAAGAAAAAGTACTGCAATGTGTTCGGCGACTGGCTCTGCGATATGGCAGCCGCTGATTCACGCCTGATGGGCATCACCCCCGCCATGCGCGAAGGCTCCGACCTGATTCGCTTCTCAAAAGAGTACCCAGAGCGCTACTTTGATGTGGCAATTGCCGAGCAGCACGCGGTAACCCTCGCCGCGGGTATGGCCTGCGAAGGCATGAAACCGGTGGTCGCGATCTACTCCACCTTTCTGCAGCGCGGCTATGACCAGTTGATTCACGACGTCGCGGTGCAGAACCTGGATGTCACTTTCGCCATTGACCGCGCAGGTTTGGTGGGCGAAGACGGCCCCACCCACCACGGCAGTATGGATCTCTCTTTCCTGCGCTGTGTGCCCGGCATGGTGATTCTGGCCCCGGCGGATGAAGCCGAGTGCCGCGCCATGTTGAGTGCCGCCTATCACCACCCCGGCCCCGCCGCGGTGCGCTACCCCCGCGGCACTGGCCCCGGCGTGGAGATCCCCACGCACCTTGAGCCACTGGCCATTGGTAAAGCGGAAGTACGCCGTCATGCCGCCAACGACGGGGTGCGTATTGCGCTGCTCGCCTTTGGCAGCCTCAACAGCGCCGCAGCAGAAGTCGCCGAACGACTCAATGCTACCCATATCAATATGCGCTCCATTAAACCGCTGGATCGCGATGCGGTGCTTCACGCCGCCGATGAGCACGAACTGCTGGTGACCCTGGAAGAGAATGTGGTTGCCGGTGGTGCAGGCGGCGCCGTGAATGAAGCTGCTCCACGCCGAAGGCGTTCAGGTGGAAGTGCTCAACCTCGGTTTACCGGACGCTTTTGTGGAGCACGGCACACCGGCGCAACTGCTTGCCGACTGCCAGCTGGATAGCGATGGTATCGAGCAGGCTATCCGCGCCCGACTTCCGTAAGCCATTACTTTCACATTACTTTTGAGACCAACATGCTATTTCTGATTATTATCTTCGCCTTGATTGGCCTTTGCGTTTGGTGGCCCGGTGGGCCTCCTGATTGGCGGTGGCCTGGGCTGGTGGCTAGGCAAACGCCTTAGCCGTCGCCTGAATATCGCCCGAATGCGCATCCAGGAAGGCTTTCTGGAGTCGATCTTCTCGGTGATGGGTTGCCTGTGCCAAGCTGACGGCAAGGTGACCGACGGCGAGCTGGACATCGCTGAAAAGCTGTTTGACCAGATGCATCTTCAGGGCGAACAGCGCGCCAAGGCCCGCGCCGCCTTCGAACGTGGCCGCGCCGATGACTTTAATCTGGACGCCGAGTTGGCCAACGTAAACCGCCTCACTCAGCGCCAGCCGGTTTTGCGCCAGGTGTTTATCCAAGTGCAGCTAACCGCCATAGCGGCAGACGGCGTGCTTCATCCCGCCGAGCACGAGATGATTCTGCGCGTCGCCCGGGGCGTCGGCTGTAGCGATGCGGAAGTCCAGCAGATCGAAGCGATGCTCCACGGCGCAGCCGCTAATTCCCAGGGCGCCAGCGAAGAGGCCCTCAAAGACGCTTACCGCGTGCTCGGCGTTTCTGAAGACGCCAGCGATGCAGAGATCAAAAAAGCCTACCGCCGCCTAATGAGCCAAAATCACCCGGACAAACTCGCCGGCAAAGGCCTCCCCGAAAGCATGCGCGACGTCGCCCAAGCGCGCACCAGCGAAATCGGCAACGCTTATGAGCGGATTCGTGAGGCGCGGGGTAGCGCTTAGAGGTAGCTCTAATAGATAGCATCGAGATAATCGACAGCGACGTTCACGCCCGTTAGATTAAAGCATCGATTTCTCGCCAGGAGCACGCCATGATCACGCTATACACTTTCCCCCACTCCCGCTCGCTACGCGCGGCGTGGACGCTTGAAGAGTTAGGCCTAGAGTATCAGTGCCAGCACGTAGCGCTGGATAAAGGTGAGGGTCAAACCGCCGAACATTTGGCGCGCCACCCGGACGGTAAGGTGCCGGTGATCAAGGATGGCGAGCTCACCCTCTTTGAATCGGCGCCGATTTGCCGTTATCTAGCGGAGCAGTATGGCGATGGTACGCTGCTGCCCAGCGATCCCGCCGCCCGCGCTCAGGTCGACCAGTGGCTCAGCTTTATTGTTACGGAAATTGAGCAGCCACTGTGGAATCAGGCCAAACATAAATTCGCCCTGCCTGAAGATAAGCGCGTGACGGCTGTGCTGCCGACCTGCGCCTGGGAGTTTCAGCGTGCGCTAAGCGCCCTAGAGCGTCGCTACAACGGTCAAGAAAATCTGGTGGGTAATACTTTTACCCTCGCGGATCTGTTTTTAGCCCATACCTTATCGTGGGCGATCAGCATGAAGCACCGCTTACCCGACCCGCTGATGGCCTATCGCGAACGCCACATACGACGCCCCGCGATGGCTAAGGCGATTGAGAAAGAGCAGGCAGCTGCGAAGGGTTAACCAAAGTAAACGACAGCTAAGCGCTTGCAAAACCGTTGCTGGCAGCGCATGGCAACGGTTGTTTACCGGTCTGGGTGCCCCTAAAAGCCAAGCTCATCAAGCAAATCGTCGACCTGATCCTGGCCTGACACTGCGTCAACCTTGTTTTCGCCTACCTGTAATTCATTGCGCAGTTTGGCATGTTCATCGCGGTCATCTTCAAGCTTAACGCCATCGGTGACGTTAGGCACATTATCCACTAACACCTGAACAAGCTGCTCTTCGATGAGCTTGATGACTTCCATCATCTTCTTGATCACCTGGCCGGTGAGATCCTGGAAGTCCTGAGCCATCATGATTTCAAGCAGCTCTTTTGTGTAGCCCCGGTTGCACTGGGAAGCTTGCTGTTCAAAAGTCCTGGGTGTCTTCGACGAGACTGGGATCACCCTCTACCGCCGCGAGCTTGGCTGCCGCTAACTGCCAGCGCTTATTAAGCGCAGCGCCCTCTTCCTCGAGACTGTCTTGCACGGGTTGCGCACGCTCAACGGCATTCAAGGCCCGCTCTGCTGCCTGCTCCGTCATGGAGGCAACATAATTGAGTCGGTCATTGGCATCCGGTATCGCTTGCGCCGCCTGGGTAATTTGCTGATCTAAGCCCAGCTCTTTCATGCTGTCCCGCAGCAGGCGCGTCAAGTGGCCTATGCGATGCACCATTTCATCAGTACTGTCTTTTTTGCCCAGTACCGACGGCATGGTCGTGTCGTGGGCGTTGTTAACAGTGCTCATGACAATCCTCTTGTTGGAAAATCTTGTTGAATGTCGTTTTGGGTGTGGCGATAGACATCACTATGCGAATCCGCTGTGGTTTTTCAGGCCATTCGGCGTTAAATACATCCAGGTCAGCATTTAACCCTATTACTACTTTCGGCTTAATATCTTAAAACTTAAGTTTTCGGCTTAGTTTACAGAGGGATTCTACGACTTACAGGAATTTTCGACCCGCTAAAAAGCCAACTAATAGATAGGCAAATCGAAAAAGGAGAGTGATTTCGACGTCAGGCTATTAACCGCTACGCAGCCGAAACGTGGGGCAACACGGCATTATAAACGGCAAAGTAGTGGCAGACGCTTCCGGCGACCACAAACAGATGCCAGATCGCATGGTTGTAGGGGATCGCGCGCACGGCGTAGAAAATAACGCCTAGTGTGTAGGTGATCCCACCCGCAGCAAGCAGGACGATCCCCGTTGTCGATAGGCTCGCTGCCATCTCGCCTGACGCCAGCACGATCATCCACCCCATAAGCAGGTAAATCGCCACGCGCAATATCGAAAAGCGCTGTGGCCACAACAGTAGGCAGGCAATGCCCACCAGCGCCAGCGACCATACGGCAGCAAACAAAACCCAGCCCGTAGTGCCGCGCATATTGACGAGTAAAAAAGGTGTGTAAGTTCCTGCGATGAGTAGATAAATCGCACAATGATCAAGTAACTGAAAGCGCTGTTTCCAGCGCCGGTGAGGGATGCCGTGGTAAAGGGTCGAAGCGGTATACAGCAGGACTAAGGTGGTGCCGTACAGGCTCAGGCTGACAATTTTCCACGGGTCGATATGGGCAGCAACACTTGCAGCCACCAGCAGTACGGTCATTCCCACCAGGCTGAGCAGGGCGCCGACACCGTGAGTGATACTGTGCAGCCACTCTTCGGCAATGCTGAATTCGCCCTGCTCTTCAGCAGATACTTCAGATTGGTCACGTACACCTTTCATTCTGAGGCTCTCCTGGCATCCCATGCCTCACTCATATCACCCCTTGCGCTCAATATCCACATCGCTGGCGTGGGTGAAGTCATCCAACGCCATCATGTGGCCAAGCTTGCCCGCTTTGGTGGATAGATACTGCTCATTATGGGGGTTAAGCCCGGTGGTGATCGGCAGGCGTTCAACGACATTCACGCCGTCGCGGGTGAGGGCATCCACCTTGCGCGGATTGTTGGTCATTAATCGCAGTGATGTAATGCCCAGATGATTAAGCATTGGCACGCAAAGGTCATAGCGGCGCATATCGGCGCCAAAGCCGAGCTGCTCGTTGGCCTCGACCGTATCTGCCCCCTGATCTTGCAGGTGATAAGCGCGAATTTTATTCAACAGGCCAATACCGCGCCCCTCTTGGCGTAAGTAGAACAGGACACCGCGGCCCTCTTCAGCGATGCGTTTGAGCGCTTCCTGCAGCTGGTAGCCGCAGTCGCAGCGCATGGAAAACAGCGCATCGCCGGTCAAACATTCGGAGTGCACCCGCCCCAACACCGGCGCATCGCCGGTCACATCACCCAGGGTTAAGGCGATATGATCCTTGCCAGTGGCCTCATCTTCGAAGCCATGCATAGTAAATGTTGCCCAGGGCGTGGGCAGCCGAGAAGCGGCAATGAAGCGAATGGTCACAGGTTACCTCGCTGATTGACCAAACCAGTTAACCACACCAGTGTTGGCAAAGTGGGCCAGCATTCTAACAGGAAGCGCCGCACGCCTCACGCTGGCGAAGAAGCTAAAATCGGCTAAATAGGCGAGAAAAATTGGCCGGGTGCGACGATTTTTGCCACCGAGTACCCCGCCCTGGCGCTTATCTTCAGTACAATTGCCCGCATACGTTCCCAAGTACCTACACCGAGTACAATGCGGGCAAATTTCTTAAGAGCAAGTGTCTATGACCACTACACCGTTGCAAAATGATCGCTTTCTTCGCGCACTCGCGCGCCAGCCCGTCGACCGCACCCCGGTGTGGATGATGCGTCAAGCGGGACGCTACCTGCCTGAATACCGCGCCAGTCGGGCCGATGCGGGCAGTTTTATGGATCTGTGCCGCAACCATGACCTGGCGTGCGAAGTCACCCTGCAGCCCTTGGAGCGTTACCCGCTGGACGCGGCCATTCTGTTTTCAGATATTTTGACTATCCCCGATGCCATGGGGTTGGGGCTCTATTTTGAAACTGGCGAAGGGCCTAAATTTCGCAAAACCGTGCGCACCTCCGAAGAAGTGGCGGCACTCAGCGTTCCTGATGCGGAGCGCGATCTGGATTACGTGATGCGTGCAGTGTCGACCATTCGCCGCGAGCTGAACGGTCGCATGCCGCTGATCGGCTTCTCCGGCAGCCCCTGGACACTGGCGACCTACATGGTGGAGGGCGGTTCCAGCAAGGACTTCCGCCATCTAAAAACCATGCTCTACGATACCCCAGATACCATGCACCAGTTGCTGGATACGCTGGCCCATGCGGTGACTGACTACCTGAATGCCCAAATTCGTGCGGGTGCACAGGCGGTGCAGATTTTTGATACCTGGGGCGGCGCGCTCTCGACGCCGGCTTACCTTGAGTTCTCGCTGCGCTATATGGAGCAGATCGTCTCCGGCTTGATCCGCGAACACGACGGACGCCACGTACCGGTCATTCTGTTCACTAAAAACGGCGGCCAGTGGCTTGAGCATATCGCCTGCGCCGGTGCCGACGCGCTGGGTATCGACTGGTCAACCGAACTTTCTGATGCGCGCGCTCGTGTTGGTCACAAAGTAGCGCTGCAAGGGAACCTGGATCCTAACGTGCTGTTTGCCCGCCCTCGGCTATCCGCGCCGAAGTGGCTCGGGTGCTGGAGAGCTACGGTCACGGCCCTGGCCACGTGTTTAACCTGGGTCACGGTATCAGCCAGTTTACCAACCCCGATAACGTCACCGCCTTTATGGAGGCGCTGCACGAACTCAGCCCGCAGTATCACCGCGATATTCCAACGCACACAAACGCACAGCACTCAGGAGCCAATTGATGAGCGATTTACGCGACGACCAGTGGTTTACCGAAGTCTTTGATAGCCACGGCAGCGCCTTCTCACTAAAGATCTCTGAAAAGCTGCTGGATGTGCAGAGCCCGTACCAGCACTTGGAAGTCTACGCCACCGAAACCTACGGCAACCTGATGGTGCTGGATGGCTGCGTGATGCTGACCGATCGCGACAACTTCCTCTATCACGAGATGATTGCGCATCCGGCGCTGTTTACCCATCAAGACCCCAAGCGGGTGGTGATTATCGGTGGCGGCGACTGCGGTACCTTAAAAGAGGTGCTGCGCCACCCAGGTGTTGAGCAAGTTACCCAAATTGATATCGACGAAGAGGTTACCAAGGCCTCGGAACGTTTTTTTCCCGTCGTTGGTAGAATCGAATAACGACCCGCGCGCTGAGCTGCTGTTCGCCGATGGCGTCAAATGGGTGGACGATGCACCGGATGAGAGCATCGATGTGCTGATTATCGACTCCACCGACCCGGTTGGCCCCGCTGAAGGGCTGTTCAAAACCGATTTTCTCAAGCGCTGCCACCGTATTTTGAAAAGCGGCGGCGTTATGGTGCAGCAGAGCGAATCACCGCTTTACCACACGGGTTCGATCATTCGTGAGCTGCGCAACGATATGCTTGAAGCGGGTTTCGACAGTGTTGCTACTTTGCCCTTTCCGCAGCCGGTTTATCCATCCGGCTGGTGGAGCGTGACACTGGCAGGCAAGGCTATAGACGTCAATGCGTTCCGCGAGCAGGCAGCCGCCAACCACGCTCTGCCCCTTGAGTACTACAGCGTTGAAGCCCACCGTGGCGCCCTCGCCCTACCGCCATTTATGCGCAAGGCCTTTGCGGTCGAGTAAACCCACGGCCGTTTTGCCCACCTTTTCGTCATCGCCCACTTCGATTTGCTCCATAACGGTGCAAATCGAAGTGGGCGATGGCGTTTCTTGCACCTAGACCTTCGTCTCGAATTCGTTGAGTAGCGTTGAAAAGCGCTGAATTAACGCCTGTACCCTTGTTGGCATCTTCCTTGCTAGGTTTAGTGACATGCTACGGCATGCACAACTATTGCAAATACTGAAATCAATAACTTCGAGGGAAACTAAATGTTCAATAAAAAACACCTAGTGCTGCTGGCATCTGCTGGCTCACTTAGCCTGGCGGGAATGGCAACTGCCCAAGCCGATACCCTGGAAGATACCATTGAGCGTGGCGCCGTTCAGTGTGGTGTTAGCGATGGTCTGCCAGGCTTCTCAGCGCCGGATGACGACGGTAACTGGCAAGGCCTGGACGTTGATGTTTGCCGTGCAGTAGCGGCAGCGGTTCTTGGCGATGCAGATGCGGTGAACTACATTTCCCTCAATGCGGTTGAACGCTTTACCGCACTGCAGTCGGGTGAGGTTGATGTACTTTCTCGTAACACCACCTGGACAACGACCCGTGACACCACCCTGGGCCTAAACTTCACCGGGGTTAACTTTTACGACGGCCAGGGCTTCATGGTTTCCCGTGACCTGGGTATTACCGGTGCCGATGAGCTCGACGGTGCATCCATCTGTATTCAATCGGGTACCACTACCGAGCTGAACCTTGCTGACTACTTCCGTGCTAACGACATGGAATTCAACCCGATCGTTTTTGACACCTCTGAGCAAACCGTGGGTGGCTATCAGGCCGGCCGCTGTGACGTGCTAACCTCCGATACCTCTCAGCTAGCGGCACTGCGTATTCAGCTCGACGATCCTTCAGCTTCGATGATTCTGTCTGACGTGATCTCCAAAGAGCCGCTGGGCCCTGTGGTTCGTCAGGGTGACGACCTTTGGTTCAATATCGTGAAGTGGTCACTGTTCGCCATGATTAATGCCGAAGAGTACGGCGTCACCAGTGAAAACGCTGAAGAGATGCTTAACTCTGAAGATCCCAACATCGCTCGCTTGCTGGGCCAAGACGGCAACTACGGCGAAGGCATGAATCTTGAAGCAGACTGGGCTTACAACATTATTAGCCAAGTTGGTAACTACGCTGAAAGCTTCGAACGTAACGTGGGTATGGACTCTCCGCTTGAAATTGAGCGCGGTGTAAACGCCCTGTGGAACGACGGTGGCTTCCAGTACGCTCCCCCGATTCGCTAAGCGTCTCGCTTGACCCCGGCCCGCCCTCTCACGTATCTGTTCCGAGAGTATGGGCGGGCCATTTGATTGACCTTCCGTATTGCGGAGACGCCACCCATGTCTGTAAGACCTAACGCTCGCCCCGTCGGCCAAAAGCCGCCGTTTTGGCGAGACCGCGCTAAGCGCGCACTTATTTTCCAGCTCATTTTAGTCGCCGTTGTGGCGGCTTTCCTGATCTATATTATCGGCAATACCCAAGCCAACCTGAACGCCCGCGGCATCACGACAGGCTTCGGCTTCCTGGGCAATACAGCCGGCTTTGGTATTGGTCAAAGTCTAATCGAGTACTCCTCCCAAAGTACCTATGGCCGCACCTTCGTGATTGGCTTGCTCAACACGCTGCTGGTCGGTGGGCTGGGGGTGTTAGCTGCCTCGATTATTGGCTTTATCGTCGGTATCGCGCGGTTATCGCCCAACTGGCTGATCGCAAAACTAGCCAACGCTTATATCGAAACCTTTCGTAACATCCCGCTGCTGCTGCAAATTTTCTTCTGGTACTTTGCAGTACTACGCTCGCTCCCCAGCGCCAGAGAGAGCATGGCATTTGGTGAAGCCATCTTCCTAAATGTTCGCGGGCTCTACCTGCCGCAACCGCTTTTCGAGTCAGGCTTTGGGCTAATCCCTGCGACCTTTGTGGTGGCAATCATCGCTAGCATTGCGCTGGTCATTTGGAACAAGCGCCGCCACGAAGCCACCGGCAAGCGCTTGCCAGTTTTCTGGATGTCGCTGGTGATTATTTTTGGCCTGCCGCTGCTGGTATTAGTGGCCACCGGTGTACCGGTCACCTGGGAGATGCCGGTACTTCGCGGCTTTAACTTTGGCGGAGGCATCACCATTATCCCTGAGTTTTTGGCTCTATGGCTGGCGCTGTCTATCTATACGGCCTCCTTCATTGCGGAGATTGTGCGCTCAGGTATCCAAGCCATCCCCCACGGCCAAACGGAAGCCGCCCAGGCATTGAGCTTGCCACGCAACCTGGTTCTACGCCTCGTCGTGATCCCGCAAGCCATGCGCGTCATCATTCCGCCGCTCACCAGCCAATACCTTAACCTGATTAAAAACTCATCCCTGGCCACCGCCATCGGCTACCCCGACCTGGTATCGGTTTTTGCCGGTACTACGCTCAACCAGACCGGTCAGGCAATTGAAGTCATTGCCATGACCATGGCGGTTTATCTGATCATCAGCTTGCTGGTGTCCATGTTCATGAACTGGTTCAACGCTCGCGTTGCGCTGGTCGAACGCTAGGCCGGAGGCGACCCCATGATTCACAATAAAGAAACCATACCTCAGCGCCCGGCCCCTAAAGGCACTATTGGCCCGATTGCCTGGCTACGCGGCAACCTCTTCAATGGCCCTATCAATAGCATTTTTACGCTGCTGGGCCTCTACGTGCTGTATCTACTTGTGGTGCCAACGGTTCAGTGGGCATTTATTGATGCCGACTGGGTGGGCGATAGCCGTGAAGATTGCTCACGGGTGGGTGCCTGCTGGGTATTCGTCAACGCACGTTTTTCCCAGTTTATGTATGGCCTCTACCCCAGCGAGGAGTACTGGCGCGCTAATATCGTGTTCGCCATGTTTGCGGGCATTATTGCCTGGTTGGTCATCCCACGGCTGCCGTTCAAGCGCTGGATGGCACTGTTTGCCCTGTTGATTTTCCCGGTAATCGCCTATGTGTTGTTACACGGGGGCTACTTCGACCTACCGCGTGTTCCCACCCATCGCTGGGGCGGCTTAATGCTGACGCTGCTATTGGCAAGCGTGGGGATGATTGGCGCGCTACCTATCGGCATCGTTCTCGCCCTGGGGCGTCGTTCTAACATGCCTATCGTCAAAACCTTTTGTGTGATTTTTATCGAGTTTTGGCGCGGTGTGCCACTGATCACCATTCTGTTTATGGCCTCGGTGATGCTGCCGCTGTTCCTGCCGTCAGAGCTTAGCGTGGATCGACTTGTGCGGGCGCTAATAGGCCTTACGCTGTTCCAAAGTGCTTATATGGCGGAGGTTATTCGCGGTGGTTTACAGGCGATTCCCAAAGGCCAGGACGAGGCCGCCGCGGCGCTAGGGATGACGTATTGGAAACGCATGGGACTCATCGTGATGCCCCAAGCACTGAAAATGATGATTCCCGGTATCGTCAACACGTTTATCTCGCTGTTTAAAGACACCACCCTGGTGATGATCATCGGGCTGTTTGACCTGTTGGGCATTGTGCAAGCGGCGCTTTCCGACTCGCGCTGGCTGGGCTTCTCAATCGAGGGGTATGTATTCGCCGCGTTCGTGTTCTGGATCTTCTGTTTCAGCATGTCGCGCTACAGCCAGTACCTGGAACGCAAGCTAAATACTGGTCATAAGCAATAGGCTTATCCTCACGCTTAATGCCGAATCTATTTACGTTTTGAGTAGGATTTCAACATGACACAAGCAGCCACCAACACCTCTGACACCAGTACTTCTGACCTGATGGTCGAGATGCGCAACGTTAACAAGTGGTACGGTGACTTTCACGTACTGAGGGATATCTACCTGGAGGTAAAACGCGGTGAACGTATCGTGGTTTGCGGCCCCTCGGGTTCGGGCAAATCAACGCTGATCCGCTGTATTAACCACCTTGAAGAGCACCAAAAGGTGAAATCGTGGTAGGCGGCGTGCCGCTAACCCAAGATGTGAAACGTATCGAGCAGATTCGTCGCAGCGTCGGCATGGTGTTCCAGCACTTCAATCTGTTCCCGCACTTATCAGTGCTGGAAAACTGCTGTATCGCACCGATGTGGGTACAAAGAAACCCCGCAAAGAGGCCGAAGCGCTGGCCATGGAGTACCTGGAGCGGGTGCGCATTGCCGAACAGGCGACTAAATACCCAGGGCAGCTTTCGGGCGGTCAGCAGCAGCGCGTGGCAATCGCCCGCTCACTCTGCATGCACCCCGACGTCATGCTGTTTGATGAGCCCACCTCTGCCCTTGACCCTGAGATGATCAAGGAAGTACTCGACGTTATGGTGGAGCTAGCGGAAGAAGGCATGACCATGATCTGTGTCACCCACGAAATGGGCTTCGCCAAGAAAGTGGCTGACCGGGTCATCTTTATGGATCAGGGGCAAATCATTGAAGAGAACGCACCGGAGCCGTTCTTCAATAACCCACAGTCTGAGCGTACCAAACTGTTCCTTAGCCAGATTCTGGGGCACTAATACACAGCCCAGACTGCAAAGCAGCTGTGGATAGTAAATCATCATGGGCCTCTCTTGAGGCCCATGATGGTTAACAGACTTAAAAAAACAGCCAGTAGAAACAGTTAACGAAGGATAAAACATGATTGAAAAGCTGTTTATTGACCGTGCGCCACAGCCCATTGCACCTTTTTCCCACGCCTGCCGGGTGGGCGATCTGGTGTTTATCACCGGGCAGATGCCGACGGTGCCAGAAACCAACGAGATGCTTTTGGGCACCTTCACCGAGCAGACCCACCGGGTGATGCAGAACCTGGCGATTGTATTGGAAGAAGTCGGCAGCGCCTTCGAGTATGTGGTGCAGTCCCGAGTGTTTATTACTAATATGGGCCACTTCGATGAAGTGAATAAGGTCTACGCCAGCTACTTTCCCCAACCGCTGCCCACCCGCACCTGCATTGGGGTGACCGGTTTGGCGGGCGGCGCCGATGTGGAAGTCGATATGATTGCCTGGATCCCGCCTGCTGCCGAGAACGCCTAACCGCCTATTTGGGTAACGCTCGCGGGGAGTAATGCGGGCTGTTCACGGTGCTGGGTAAGGGGCTTTTAGCCAGCGCCGTTAACAAAATCTGTAGCGGGTCGCCGTGGCTTACCAGCAGGATGGTTTCACCGCTAACCTGCTGCTCCCACGCCGCTATCACCATTTGCATACGACTCGCCACTGCGCTTAACGCCTCTACCTGATAGTGACGATGCTCGGCATCCTCGGCATCCAAAGCCCATATACTGGGATAGCGATCGTCTCCCTGGCCCTCTAACTCGCCAAAATGGCGCTCTCGCAAGCGCTTATCCACGCTGGGCACCAACTCAAACCTGGCTGCTACATGGGCAGCGGTTTGGGTGGTACGCAAAAGTCTGAATGCACCACCCGGGTCGGCACAGGCCACTGCCAATCGGCAACGAGTTGGGCAAGTTGTTGCTCGCCATACGGGGAAAGACCGAAACTTTCTATCCCTCGCGCTGGCGAGCTGACAATCACCCCCTGCTGATTCGCCTGACTATGGCCGTGGCGCATTAATA
This sequence comes from Vreelandella olivaria, assembly GCA_004295565.1. Classification (GTDB taxonomy): domain Bacteria; phylum Pseudomonadota; class Gammaproteobacteria; order Pseudomonadales; family Halomonadaceae; genus Vreelandella; species Vreelandella olivaria. The sequence goes on from AP019416.1 coordinate 4,655,164, forward strand.
AGTAGCGGTTACGCCAATGGTCGGAGAGCGGCTGTAAAGTATTTGACATAAGTTTGTCACAAACCCTAGATTGAAGGTGTCTACTTTCGAAAATAACCATCCTTGGCGCGGAATGTCCACTTACGAAAGCTTTTCTGTTTTCGATAGTGGCAAAACGCAGCAAAGGAAACACCGCTCGATCCATGCAAGAACACAACAATAACGCACAAACGAGGCTTACCATGGCAACTTCGCTCTTCCGCAAGCGCCCGCTTGCGATGCTTACCGCAGCATCACTCTTACCGCTCGCCCTACTCACTACGCCCGCTTTCGCTGAGTGTGAACGCGGTGATTTAGATACTATTTACTGCGATGAAAATGGCGATATGGTCGCCGACCGCCCCACCGATGAGTCTGAGTGGGCCAATCCTGATACGCTCATTTTTGCGTATACGCCCGTGGAAGACCCGGCGATCTATTCAGATATCTGGCAGCCCTTTATCGATCACTTATCAGAAGTTACCGAGAGGGATGTACGCTTCTTCGCGGTACAATCCAACGCTGCTCAAGTGGAAGCCATGCGCAGCGGTCGGCTGCATATCGCCGGGTTCTCAACAGGCCCCACACCGTTTGCGGTGAATTTGGCCGGTGCCGTGCCGTTTGCATTAATGGGATCCGATGACGGCCAATTTGGTTACACCCTGCAGCTGTTTACCCACGTTGACTCCGATATTCATGAGGTTGAGGATCTCAAAGGCAAGCGTGTCGCCCATACCTCACCCACCTCTAATTCAGGTAACTTAGCCCCCGCGCCCTGCTTCCTGAACTGGGTATCACTCCCGATGAAGATTACGAAGTGGTCTACTCGGGCAGCCACGACCAATCCATGCTGGGCGTAGTGGCCCAGGACTACGACGCCGCCCCGGTAGCCTCAGAGGTCGTTGAGCGGATGGCCGCACGTGGTCTTTACGATGAAGAGGACGTGCGGCTGATCTACGAATCTGACCGTTTTCCCACCACTTCTTACAACTACGCCCACAACCTGCACCCGGATCTGGTCGAAAAAATCGAAGAAGCCTTTTTCAGCTTTGATTTTGTCGGCACCGAGCTAGGCGAAGAGTTTGAAGGCGTCGAGAAATTCATCCCCATCAACTACCAGGATAACTGGCAGGTAATTCGCACCATCCAAGCAGCCAATAACGTGAGCTACACGCCCGAAAACTTGGAAGAGTAAAACCTGAATTCAAGTAATAGTGCAGCACCGCCGTCGGCGGTGCGGTTATTGTCTCGACGATGGAAGCGGACACATGCTGGAAATTACCAATCTGGTCAAACGTTATGGCCACGATGAAGCCGTGCTGAAAGGGCTTGACCTCAAGGTGGAGGGAAACAGCGTTGTTTCTATCGTAGGCGCCTCGGGTGCAGGTAAAAGCACCATGCTGAGATGTATCAATCGCTTGGTAGAACCGACATCCGGCTCTATCAAGCTCAATGGTAATGAACTGGTCAACCTGAAAGGCGCTGAATTGCGCCGTGCGCGCCGTAAAATCGGCATGGTGTTCCAGGGCTTTAACCTGCTGGATCGCTTAACCGTGATGGAGAACGTGCTGGCCGGGCGGCTGGGTTACGTCAATCTCTATCAAGCGATCTCCCGCCGCTACCCTCAGGCCGATATTGAGCGCGCCTTTGTGCTGATGGAGCGGGTGGGCATTGCGCATTACGCCAACAAGCGCGCAGACGAGCTTTCCGGTGGCGAGCGTCAGCGGGTGGGTGTGGTTCGGGCGCTCATGCAAGAACCTGAGGTGCTGCTTGCCGATGAGCCCACCGCCTCGCTTGACCCGCGCACTTCTGAGCAGATTATGATTCTGCTGCAAAGCCTGGCCAGCGAGCTGTCGCTGCCGGTGCTGATTAATATCCACAACGTTGCCCAGGCAAAAACCTACACCGAACGCATCGTGGGTCTACGCCACGGCAAGATGATCTTTGATGGGTTGCCTGCCGATTTCAACAAAGACGCGTTAGACGCCATCTACGGTGGCATTGAAGCGCCGGATGATGCAATTACCGAACCGCCAGCGGAGGAGCGCTCCCATGACTCCGCCTGAGACCCCTTCAACGGCACCCCGCACCTGGAGAAAGCCGCCGTTTATCGCTAGCCCGCTGCTGCGCTACGGGCTGATCATCGTCGCGGTGGTCTATTTGGTCTGGGCCTTCGGCTCCTTGCCGTTTAACTGGGCACGGATCTCGGAAGGTTTGCCTCGCGCAGCACGCATTTTTAGCGGTGGCTTTCCACCCAACTTAGAGCGTTACGAGCTGCTGATAACAGGCTTTAAAGAGAGCTTCCAAATCGCCATTTTGGCTACCCTACTGGGTGTCTTTCTGTCGATTCCGTTTGCCGTCATGGCGGCGCGCAATATCGCCCCATGCCCATCTATCTCATTGGTCGCGCCGTCATTATTGTATCGCGCAGCTTTCACCCGGTGATCGTGGCGATTCTGTTTGTTGCCGCGGTGGGGTTTGGCCCGCTGGCGGGCATTTTGACCCTCACTCTCTACTCGATTGGTTTTGTAGGAAAGTTGCTGGCCGAAGAGATAGAAGAGATTGATTGGGGCCAGGTAGAGGCGATGAAAGCCGCTGGCGCGGGGTATGTGGCAATTCTGTTTTATGCCGTTTTCCCGCAGATATTGCCTCGCCAAGTGGGGCTCTCCATGTACCAGCTAGACAGTAACCTGCGCGCATCAGCGGTGGTCGGAATCGTGGGAGCAGGCGGCATAGGCGGTACGCTAATGAACGCCTTTGGACGCTACGACTACGATTTCGCCTTTGCCATTCTGCTCATTATCATCGCGGTCATTTTGCTCAGTGAAGGTGTCAGCGGCTGGGTAAGGAAAAAAATATGGTAGATCACGCACAGCAGCTTGCCGATCGTATTTGGCATCGCTATGACCGCAAACAGCGTCTTATACGTTACGCCGTACTGCTAGCTACGTTGATGGTAGTGGTTTGGGCGGTACGCGATATTGATATTTTCTGGCCCTGGGTTTGGGATGCACCCAACCAAATATCCGGTCTCGGGGCGCGCATGTGGCCGCCAAGCGCAGCCGGGCTGAGTGGCATTCTCAATGCCCTGATGGAAACCGTGCATATCGCCACCCTGGCAACGTTCCTCACAATTTTTCTCGCCTTGCCAGTGGCGTATATGGCTGCCCAAAACACTACGCCTAACCGCGCCTGCCTGTGGCTGGGCCGGTTTATATTGGTCTCTAGCCGGTCGGTGAATACGATCATTTGGGCACTGCTGTTCGTGGCGATTTTTGGACCTTGGGGTGTTGGCGGGCATTCTCGCCATCATGTTTCGCTCAATTGGCTTTATCGGCAAGCTGATGGGTGAAGCAATTGAGGAGATTGACCGGCGTCCGGTCGAAGCCATGGAAGCTACCGGCGCTTCCAAGGCCAAAGTGGTCGCCTATGCGATTGTCCCCCAGGTCATGCCCGCCTTTTTTGCCATTGTGGTACTCCGCTGGGATATCAATATCCGCGAATCGACCGTGCTGGGGCTAGTGGGTGCCGGTGGCATTGGGGTTATTTTGCAGGGGGCGATTGATACCTTCGCCTGGCCCACCGTAGCGACCATTTTGATTGCCATCATTGTACTGGTACTGATGGGTGAAGCCGTCACCAGCTTGCTACGTAGCAAGGTGCTGTAGCCCCACTGTTTAAATCAGGTTGCTTAAGCCTTGGCAAGCGTTTGACCTAACGCCAAACGCTTGCCATGGTTAGATGACCATCAACGACATGGAGTATGCACAGCGATGACAACCTATATCGTGGTAGCCGACGCCGCTCGCGCACGTATTTTTACCCGGGATGCCTTAACGTTGGCGGAAAAGGAGAGCATGGTTCACGCTGAAGGACGCCTGCACGAAGGTGACTTGGTCACCGATGGTCGAGGCGATGTGCATGAGTCGATGTCCACCACCTCTCGCTCGACGGGTGAAGAGGGAACGGCTACTAAGCACGAAAACGAGCTGTTTGCGAAAGAGGTCGCTCAGCGACTTTACAACGCTCGAGTAGGCAACAGTATGGAAAAACTCATTATGGTGGCGCCGCCTAAATTTTTGGGCCTGCTGCGTGAAAAGCTTGATGGCCCAACTCAAAAGCTTGTTATTCACTCCCTATCAAAAGACCTCAGTAAAGCCTCACTGAACGACATCCAGCATGCGGTTAGCGACCTACGCTAGACTGTTAAACGATAAATAAACCTTAGAGTTAAAGATAACGTCGCTCTCGTCGATAGCTGAAGGGTCTCCCTTTTATCTTGTGCGGTCACAACGCGCTGATACAAACTTCGACCCAGAGAGCGACTATGCTTGCATCCTTAAGAGTCCGAATCCTACTTGCCGCCTTGGCCCTCATTACCCTCGCCCTAGTGATTAACGGCATTGCCAGTTACACCACCGTTAAACACCATAATAACCAACAAGTAAGTCATAACCTCAGTGCCTTAGCAAAGGAAACCCACAGGTTAGTACCGTGGGAGCCTTCACTCTGTCAAGCAGTTCAGTGCCCCAGGATGGCCGTCTTATGGCGCCCACTCCACTGCCGCAGTATGCGGTTACCTAGCTAGCATAAAGAGATCAACAACAATGAAATTTAAGTCCGTCCGCACCCTCATTGCCACACTGGTCGGTGGCTGTATCCTGCTGGTCGTTGCTGCGCTGGTCATCTATTCGGTGATTGCCAACGCCCGCTCCCAGGCACTGGTAGAAAGTCAGACGAAGGAGTTACTTGAAAGCAACATCGAAGCGCGCCTTACGGCAATCGCCTCAGCCCAGACCGAAGAAATCAAAGGCAAGCTCGAACACGCTCTGACCCTTGCCACCAGTTTGGCGAATACCAATGCCATGTTAGGTCAGGAGGACGAAAACGGGCGGCCTTTAATGTCCATGAGTCGCCGCGAGCTTTCGATGCTTGTGCGCCAAACTGTTGTAGATAATAGCGAACTACTTGATGCTTTTATTGGCTGGGAGCCTAACGCCTTTGGTAATGATGCACTCTATACCGGGCGGGAAGATCAAGGGTATGGCCCCGATGGCCGTTTTATGCCCTGGTGGTACCGCACTGAAAGCGGCGCTATTGAAGTCTTGGCGCTGGGTAGCGACATGGAAAATCAAGAGCGCGATGCTGATGGCATTCGGCGCGGGGAGTACTATCTATGTACCAAAGAAACGAAGCGTAGCTGTGTTGTCGACCCACACCTATACGATTATAACGGCGAGATATTACTGGTTACTTCGTTTAATGCGCCCATCCTGGTAGACAATGAATTTCGCGGCAGCGCCGGCGTCGACCTGTCTGTTGAATTTATTCAGGGGCTGCTGGAAGAGGCCAATCAGTCGCTCTACAACGGCGCTGGAGAAATCGGTCTAATCGCTTCTCAAGGTGCTTTGGCGGCCTACACCAGCTCGCCTGACCTGCTAGGCAAGAATGTTGAAAACGTGTTCGACTCTAATCTCCAGGCTGGCATCGCTCAGGCGCAGCAGGGAGAGAGTGCGCAGGCTCGACACGGAGCAGGGCATGACCGAACTTTACTGGCCCTTTTCCATCGATGAGAGTGGCAATCCCTGGGTATTGATGATTCGGCTACCTGAAAGCGCCGTACTTGCAGGCCTCAATGACTTACAAGCGCAAATGGAAAGCCAGCGCGAAGCCTCAACACTCGGCATGATTGGCATGGGGTTGATTATTGCCCTTCTGGGCCTGATTGCCAGTTGGCTACTGGGGAGCAGTATCTCACGCCCACTAAAACAGCTGGCCGATCGCATGCGCGAGATCGCCTCTGGGGATGGTGACTTAACCCAGCGGCTACCGGTGCGTGGGCGTGACGAAGGGGCCGAACTGGCCATTCAGTTCAATGCCTTTGCGGTCAAGATCCATGATGTGCTGGTTGACGTACGCACCAGCAGTGAATCCGTTCACCACGCGGCCAATGAGATCGCCATGGGCGGCCAGGACTTGTCCCGCCGCACCGATAATGCCGCTGCAAGCCTGCAGCAGACCTCTGCCTCAATCGAGGAAATCACCAGCACGGTTCAGCACACGGCGGCCTCGGCCAAAGAAGCCAACAAGCTTTCACAGACCGCGTCAGAGGTAGCCAGAGAAGGCGGGCAAGTCGTGGCGAATGTGGTCACGACCATGGAAGACATTACCCATGCCTCGGATAAGATCGGCGAAATCGTCACCTTAATGAACAGCATTTCGTTCCAGACCAACCTGCTGGCGCTCAATGCCTCAGTGGAAGCCGCCCGGGCGGGTGAGCATGGTCGCGGCTTTGCCGTAGTGGCCGACGAGGTACGCAAGCTGGCAGGGCGCAGCAGCGAAGCGGCCAACGATATCCAAAAACTGATTGAAGATTCCCAAAGCAAGGTCAATAACGGCACCACCTTGGTGCGCAATGCAGGCACCACCATGAAGGAGATCGTGGCGCATATTACCCGCGTGACCGATGTTCTGGAGGAGATCAACGCCGCCACCAGCGAGCAAAGCGAAGGCATCAAACAAGTCAACATCGCTGTCGCCGAGCTGGATCGCATGACCCAGGAGAACGCGGCCATGGTGGAGGAGTCCACGACCGCTGCCGAGCAGTTGAAAGAGCAAGCCGACCATTTAGCGGTCACCATAGGCAGTTTCAAACTCTCTCAGCACCCACCTGCTCCGCTAACGTTAAACTCGCCCAAAGCCAAAGCGTTAGCATCGTTTTGAGGGATTAAGGAATCGGCGGCAGCGCTATATCGTCGCTGCGTTTGGCCCCAGCGGTCATCTCACGGCACAGGCGCAGGAACTCGCGCACGCCAGTGGTGAGGTATTTATGCCGGTGCCAAATAAACGTGAACTGACGCTTTAGATCCAACTCCGGCGTAGGCAGCGGCACCAAGCTGCCACGCCGGAAGGCATCACGCAGCGCCAGGCGCGAGACACAGCCAATTCCCAGCCCAGACTCCACTGCGCGCTTAATACCCTCGGTATGCTCAAGCTCCAGCAGGGTATTAAACCGGCTGCGTCGGTGGCGGGCGGCGTGCTCCAGGGTCATGCGGGTGCCCGAGCCCTCTTCGCGCATAATCCAGTCCTCACGCAGCAGCTGCTCAAGCTCAAGGTGCTCACGGCCCGCCAGCGGATGGCGCGGCGAGCAAAACACGCACAGCTCATCTTCCACCCAGGGCTGGCTGATGATCATGTCATCGTCGCACTGCCCCTCGATCAAGCCTAAATCCAGCGAGTGCTGGCGCACGCCTTCAATAATATGGCGCGTATTGCGCACCGCCAAGCGTACCCGGCTGCCAGGATGGCGCTGCATAAAGTCACTGATAAGCAACGTGGCCAGATAGTTACCAATGGTCAGCGTGGCCCCCACATCCAGCGAGCCAACCCCTTTCTGCCCCCGCAGAAGCTCTTCAATCTCCTCACCACGGTCAAGCAGCGCTACCGCTTTGGGCAATAGCTGAAAGCCCAGCGCGTTGAGCTTTAAGCGTTTGCCGATTCGATCCAGCAGTTGGCAGTCGAACTGCCGCTCAAGCTCCGCAAGCGCCGTACTGGTTGCTGACTGAGACATGGCCAGCGCCCGCGCCGCATGGGAGACGCTCTCATGCTGGGCAACCGCCACAAAGACTTCCAACTGCCGCAGGGTGTAGTGCATAGCGTCTGACCTTTCTTTGATCTATATCTATTTTTCAGATAACCGTTATCAATATAATTCGCTTAACAGATATACCACCCTTTGCTTAGACTTGCTGGCAACATATTTAATCATTTTTATTCTTTTAAGAATATGATCGATGCAGCCTAGCGCCAGCATCGACTAATGGAGAAAAACGGCATGAGTAAGTTTGCTCTGGAAGAAGTGCTTAGCGTTCACCACTGGAACGATACCCTGTTCAGCTTCCGCACCACCCGCGAGCGCAGCCTGCGCTTCAAAACCGGTCAGTTTGTGATGATTGGCTTGGAAGTGAATGGCAAACCGCTGATGCGTGCTTACTCTATTGCCAGCCCCAACTACGAGGATCACCTGGAGTTCTTCAGCATTAAAGTGCCCGATGGCCCGCTCACGTCACGCCTTCAGCACCTGAAGGTAGGTGACCAGATTATGGTTAGCCGCAAGCCCACCGGCACGCTGGTATGCGATGACCTACTGCCGGGCCGTAACCTTTACATGCTCTCCACCGGTACCGGCTTGGCGCCATTTATGAGCTTGATCCAGGATCCGGAAGTGTACGAGCGCTTCGAAAAGGTAGTGCTGGTTCACGGCGTACGGGAAGTCTCTGAATTGGCCTACGCCGATTTCATCACCAAAGAGCTGCCAGCCCATGAATACCTGGGTGAAGACATCGCTGAAAAGCTGGTCTACTACCCCACCGTTACCCGGGAAGAGTTCCACACCATGGGACGCCTGACCGACCATATCCGCTCAGGTAAGCTGTTTGAAGATACCGGCCTGCCGCCCATCGACCCGCGCCAGGATCGTGCCATGATCTGTGGCAGCCCCGCCATGCTGGACGACACCAGCGCACTGCTCGACGAGCTGGGCCTGAACATCTCGCCGCGCATGGGTGAGCCGGGCGATTACGTGATTGAGCGTGCATTTGTTGAGAAGTAAGGTGTAGGTGGTGAATCGTAATTAGTGAGTGGTAAATAGAAAAAATTCTAGCCGCTAGAATGATTGCCTCACTCATACAAAGCCCCTGCTGGAGATGATCCGCAGGGGCTTCGTGCTACTACTACCTACAATTCAAAAACTTACTGCTTTTTTCTTACCATTCACCACTCACAGTTCACAATTCACAAACCTAAACCGCGTCTTTGCCCGTTTCGCCGGTACGGATACGAATCACCTGCTCCAGCGGCATCACAAAGATTTTCCCGTCGCCGATTTTACCCGTGTTAGCCACCTGGGTGATCGCATCAATCACTTGCTCCGCCATGTCGTCGTCCACGGCAACTTCCAGCTTCACCTTGGGCAGAAAGTCCACCACATACTCAGCACCACGATACAGCTCGGTATGCCCTTTCTGGCGCCCAAAGCCTTTTACTTCCGTTACCGTAATGCCCTGCACGCCGATATCGGAGAGCGACTCGCGCACATCGTCGAGCTTAAACGGCTTGATAATAGCTGTGATCAATTTCATTACCATATCCTCTAACTGGGTGGCCGTGATGGGGTCGGGTTGAACGGCTGAGATTGCCCAACCGATGACCGCTAACTACCAGCATACACCGCTATCGGCAGAGAATAAAAAAGCCTCCCACTAAGGGGAGGCCAGAAGGAGCACGCCAGCTCAATTGGTCAGCATTAAATTATTTCTTAATGCCGCTGTTTATTTCTTAATACCGCTGTTTATTTCTTAATACCGCTGTTTATTTCTTAATGCCAAATTCGGGATAAGCTTCAAGACCGCACTCAGCGATATCCACGCCTTCATACTCTTCTTCTTCGCTAACCCGGATGCCCATGATGGCTTTCAGGATGAGCCATACCACCAGGCTTGCCAGGAAGACCCAAGCGAAGATACCGACGATACCGATGAGCTGAGCACCGAACGACGCACCGTCGTTAGTCAACGGTACTGCCAGCACGCCCCAAATACCGACTACGCCGTGAACCGAGATCGCGCCGACCGGGTCATCCAGCTTCACTTTATCGAGGGTGACGATGGCCGCCACGACGATGATGCCGCCTACTGCACCAATAATGGTAGCGCCCAGTGCGGTCGGAGAGAGCGGATCAGCGGTGATGGCCACCAGGCCAGCCAGGGCACCGTTCAATGCCATGGTTAGATCCGCTTTGCGGAACCACAGTTTGGCCAAAATCAGTGCGGCAATCACACCACCCGCCGCTGCTGCATTCGTGTTTACAAACACCTGTGCCACGTTGTTAGCAGAATCGACGGCCGCCAGTTTGAGCTCGGAACCGCCATTGAAGCCGAACCAGCCCATCCACAGAATGAAGGTACCCAGCGTTGCCAGCGGCATATTGGCACCGGGAATAGCGTGGATAGAACCGTCTTTACCGTATTTGCCTTTACGGGGGCCTAGCACGATCACACCCGCTAGCGCAGCCGCCGCACCGGCAAGGTGCACAATGCCTGAACCCGCATAGTCAGAGTAGCCCACTTCAGACAACCAGCCGCCACCCCAAGTCCAGTAGCCAGACACCGGATAGATAAACGCGGTCATGACGACAGCGAAGGCCAGGAAGGCCCACAGTTTCATACGCTCAGCCACGGCACCCGACACAATCGACATGGCCGTTGCTACGAATACAACTTGGAAGAAGAAGTCAGAACGCATGGAGTAGTAAGGTGCGTCGTCACCCCCAGCAGTCACTGCATCAACGCTGTTTTCCGCACCAATCAAGAAGCCCAGATTAGGCAGGAAACCACCAGCACTGCTGGAGTACATGATGTAGTAGCCCACCAGCAAATACATGGTGCAGGCAATGGCGAACAGTGCGATATTCTTGGTCAGGATTTCAGCGGTGTTCTTGGAGCGTACTAAGCCCGCTTCTAACATGGAGAAGCCTGCCGCCATCCACATGACGAGCACACCACATATTAGGAAGTAGAACGTATCGAGCGCGTAGCTCAGATCAGTCAACTCATTCATTGTTAGTTCCCCGTTGAACTATAGAAATGATCGGAAAAACAGCGTTAAACGGCGTCTGCACCGCGTTCGCCCGTCCGAATCCGAATAACGTCTTCAAGCGGCGTCACAAACACCTTGCCGTCACCGATCTTGCCGCTGTTAGCCGCACTGCAAATGGCATCCAGCACGCTCTCTAAGCGGGCGTCGTCTACGGCCACTTCCACTTTTACCTTGGGTAGAAAGTCGACCACGTACTCCGCGCCACGATACAGCTCGGTATGCCCTTTCTGACGGCCAAAACCTTTAACTTCGGTAACCGTAATGCCCTGAACGCCGTTGTCGGCTAATGCCTCACGGACGTCGTCGAGCTTAAATGGCTTGATGATAGCGGTGATGAGTTTCATCCCGGATCTCCCCTGCTGGATAAGTCTTGCTAGATGGGTAGCGGCACAGCCGCCAGAATAAGCACCTGAACCGATAATGCGCATACTGTGCCAGCTGACTTTTTTTTCTTATATGTCAGCCAATTACCTGGCAACCAAGCAAACTGCAGGGCTAAATCTGGGCAAAGTCCATTAACACGTCACCGCTATTGCACCAAAAAAGAGCGTAAGCAAAAGTTGCCTGCTCTATTTCGATGCAGCCCAAGCGTTCCACAGTAAAGTCACGTGATACATGCGAATTCGCCGACTGTTGCGTATCCTTACCGGTAAGCAATTTTTAAATGTTCATTTAGCGAGTTATTAAGGAGAGAGCGCTATGGTGCCTCAAGACCGCATTAGCCGACTGGCCCAGCAGATTGGCGACCGTTTACAAAACGCCTCCCAGGCGCCGGAAGATATTCAAAAGGGCGTGCAGCAAGTCGTACGCGGCGCCTTTGACCGCTTGGAGCTTGTTTCGCGGGAGGATTTCGATATTTTAATGGACGTACTGCAACGTACCCGTTCACGGGTAGAGGCGTTGGAGCGCCAAGTGGCTAACCTTGAAGCAACCGTTGAAAAGTCAACGGCCTCCACTGCCACGCCGGTGGAAGCAGAAGTGCCGCCGGTGCCCACTCCCGAGCCAGATACAGATACAGATACAGATACAGATACAGAGGAGAATAATAAGCCCGCTTAACGCTTTAGCTTCTTAAGCAGCAATAGGTCAATGGCCTATTGCTGCTATTATCAGCACCAACAATCTCAAAATAAACACGAATCACTATCGTTGACTTTATGCTTCGTGGTGATACTCTCCGCCTCCTAACTCCTCACTGTTCGCGGATTGTTCACCATGTACGCGCTGCCATTGTTAAAACCGCCTTTTCACAAGCTCCCCTCTTCAACTGCTACGCTGATTGGCACCGGCCTTTTACTGGGTTTCTCCAACAACATTTTCGCCCAAACTACCTCCTCCGAGGCAGACGCCGGCGACACCATGGTGGTCGTGGGATCCCGTACGCCCACTCAGATCAGCCAAATTCCCGGTGCGGTGTGGGTGATCGACAGAGAGATGCTGCAACAACAGACCCGCAATGGTGCAGACCTCAAGACGGCATTGGGACGCTTGGTGCCGGGATTGGATCTGGCGCCGCAAGGGCGCACCAATTATGGGCAAAACATGCGTGGGCGTGGCGTGCAGGTGCTTATCGACGGCGTATCGCTCAACGGTTCCCGCGGGCTTTCCCGTCAATTCGATGCCATTGATCCTTTCAACATTGAACGCGTGGAAGTGCTTTCCGGCGCCAGCAGCCTGTATGGCGGCGGTGCTACGGGAGGGTTGATCAATATCATTACCCGCAAAGGCGAAGAAGGCCTGAACTGGCGGACGGAAGCCGGCATCACCACTGGCTTCAATAACAGCGATGATATGGATCGCCGCCTCTCGCAATCGATCAGTGGCGGTAATGAGTTTGTTCAAGGCTACCTGGGCACCGCCATTGGTGATAATGGACGCCACTATGACGGCAGCGGCCAAGAGATCTTCCCGATATCGCCCAAACCGACCTGCAGGACAACCGCAGCATTGATGTATTGGGCAACCTCTCTTTCCGCTTAACCGACGAACAGAGTCTGGAGCTGGGTGCCCAGCTGTACCGTTCAGGCTTCGAAGGTGACCGGGGTGTCTACTTTCCCAACCTCGACGCTGCCACACCCAATTTGAACGATGCCGAGATTCGCGATGGCTACCGTTCTCAGCGCGACCCGGAAACCGACCGCAAGCTCGTCAACATTAACTATCACCACGCCAACCTGTGGGGCAGAATTTCTACCTGCAGGCGTTTCACCGCGAGGAGGAGTCCAGCTTCCAGGCCTTTCCCTACCCTGTCTCGAACGGCCTGCAGTTTCGTGCCTCGCAACAAAACACCGACTTAAGCGGCATCAAGGCGCTGTTTGAGTCGCGCCTGGGTGACGATGTTTCGCTGACCTACGGCATCGATCTGGATCGTGAAACTTTCGATGCCAGCCAAATGCTGTTTGATACCGACATCTCAGACGCCTCTGGCGGCCTGGTACAACAGGCATCGGGCGTTGAACCCCGCTACCCCGGTTATCAGGTGGACGGGCTTTCAGGATTTGTGCAGGGCGACTGGCAGGCCACCCAGGCGCTCAAGCTCTCCGCAGGTTTGCGGCAGCAGCACATGGACGTCGAAGTGGATGAGTTTCAGGGGATTCCTGGCGGCGAAAATGATTACGAAGCGACCCTGTTCAATGCCAGCGCCCTCTATGATCACCGCAACGGCCACCAGAACTGGCTGCAGTTCAGCCAGGGCTTCGAGCTCCCAGACCCCGCCAAGTACTACGGCAAGAGCCCCGACGTCAGTGTCGATAACAACCCTTTATCTGCCATCGAGACGGATCAAGTAGAGCTAGGCTGGCGCTATCAAGGGGGCAACTGGACGGCACAAACAGCGCTTTACTACGCCTGGTCGGACAAGGCAGTGGAGAACGCCGAGGATTTAAGCGTCAGCGTTGTGGATGAGAAGAAGCGCGACTTCGGCCTGGAAAGCGCCGTGACCCGTTACTTCGACAATGGCCTGGAGGCCGGGGCACTCTGCACCTGGTGCGTTCCGAGCAGGAGAACGACCAAGGGGAGTGGGAGAAGCGTGACGCCCGCTATGCCTCGCTCTCTTCCGCCACCGCCTTTATCGGCTGGACCGATTATGTTCGCTCGGCGCGCTTGCAGGCCAACCACAACTTCGACCTGAAAGACGATGCCGACCGGGAGATCGATGGCAATACCACCCTCGACCTATCGCTCAGTCAAGACACCGACTTCGGCACCCTAAGCCTGGGCGTGCAGAACCTGCTGGATGATCGCTACTCCACCGTCTGGGGTCAGCGAGCCGCGATGTTCTACTCGCCCTACTACGGCCCAGAGTACCTCTACGACTACCAGGGCCGCGGGCGTACTTACACCCTGAACTGGTCGATGGCGTACTGAGTGGTGGTTCGCTACTCGCTGACAACCGCTCAAGGGTGAGGTAACGGGGATGGCTACACTCGGCTCAATAACGCCATCTTGCGTACCCCTCACCACCCATGACCTGCTGGCGATTGGTCAGCGCTTCGGGATCGACTACCGCTTTCCCGAAGCGCCAGACCGCTCCCAGCCAGCACCTTGTGTTGCCCGTGGGCGGGTGATGGACGTCGAGATAGACCCCACACTGCGGGTGACATACTCGGATCTTGACGTCCTGCACGCTTACGCCTCCACTTCTCGGCGTGCCGCGCCGTGGTTTCTCAGCGTGATACTCGAGGGGCGTATCCAGGTGGGGCTCGGCCACCAGTCGTTTCAGTTGCAGGCTGGCGACGCCTTCAGTGCGCATTTCAACGAGCAGACCGGGCTTGAGGTCTTTCAGCCCGCACCACAGCGTTTGCGCATCCTCAACGTATCGCTTCTGGCTTGCACAGAGCTGCCCTCTTTCTCGTCCATTAACTCTTCGCCTATCGATGTTGCCCCTCCGGCAACGCCCGTACTGCATACCTGGCAGGTGCCGCAGTTCCTTATTCATAGCCTAGAGGCAGCACTGGCTTCGAACTGGCCAGTAGAGCGGCAGCGCCTGCTATGGGAGGGGCTTGCGCTCCAGTTGTTAGCTCATGGGCTGCCTACCGCCTCCCTTGAGCCTAGCGACGCAGGAAAGGCAGTCAGCCTGCCGTCGGGTCTAACCCAGCGCGACCACCAACGCCTGGAGCGCTTGCGTCAGCAGCTCGAAAACTCCCCCAATCAGGATTATCGGCTTGAGCAGCTGGCCCGCAATGCCGCGATGAGCCCCAGCAGCCTACGCAGCAAGTTTCACCGCTGTTACGGCTGCTCGATATTCGACTACCTACGCCGCTGCCGCCTGGCCCAAGCTCAAGAGTACTTACGCAAAGGGCATAGCGTGCAGCAAACCGCTCACGCCTGCGGCTACCGCCACGCCACCAATTTTGCCACCGCCTTTAAGCGCGCTTTTGGTATTGCGCCCCATGAAGTACACCATCGTCATTAAAAGCCGCAGGGTTGTTTTTGGCGCGCTAAGTTCCTCTGTTGGACATTTTTGGCAGTTCGCATACGCCCTTTGTCATTGCGCATACCTTTTAGTCGCCATTAAGCGCAATAATTCTCATTAACAAATTGGTTAATTGATGCTTATTGCAGGTGCCTCCATGTTCATTCCCCATCACCGTTTTCTACGCTCTCCGCTGAGCGCTGCCATTCTCTCGGCACTGGCTGTTTCCACGGTATACGCTCAAGAAAGCACCGAGTTAGCCACCGTCACGGTCACTGCCCAGCAGGCTGCCACCAAAGTGGAAACGCCGACGATCGAAATACCTCAGAGCGTTTCCACGATCACCCGCGAACAGATGGATAACCGCGGCGTAAGTACCGTGCAGCGCGCCACCGACTATACGCCGGGTGTCTACAGCAATCAGGTCGGTGCCTCCAACCGTTTCGATTACCTGGTACTGCGCGGCTTTTCTGACGGCAGCCTGAGCAATACCTTCCTGGATGGCCTAAAAGTCATGGGCGATGCCAACTCCCATAGCAGTATGCGCATTGATCCATGGTTCTTGGAGAGCATTGAAGTGGTCCGTGGGCCCGCCTCAGTGCTCTATGGCCGCGCCTCCCCCTGGCGGGGTGGTCGCTCTGAACAGTAAGCGTCCCGAGTTTGAGCAGGGCGGTGAGCTGCGTTTCCGGGTCGGCAATAACAACCAGCGCAGCGCAGCGTTTGACCTCACCGGGCCGACTGGCGAAGAGCAACGGGTGGCCTTCCGCCTGACCGGGATTGCCAGCGCCGCGGATACCCAGTTTGGCCCGGCAGAAGAGGAGCGCTACGCCATTGCGCCCCGCCTCACCTGGGATATCACCGACGATACCAGCCTCACCGTAGAAGCCTACCTACAGGATGAGCCGGAAGGCGGCTACCACTCCGGCGTACCCTATGAGGGGGCCGTGGTCGCCCATAATGGCCGCAAGATCAGCAATAACTTTTATGATGGTGAAGAGGATTACGACACCTACGAGCGAACCCAACGCATGTTCGGCTACTCCCTTGAGCACCGCTTTAACGACCAGGTAACTGGCCGCCAGTTAATGCGCTACCTCAATTCAGATGTGGTACTCAATCAGGTTTACGGCTTTGGCTGGGTATCACCGGAATCTAATGAACTCACCCGCTACTACTCCGGCAGCGATGAGTCACTGGAAGCCTGGACGCTCGACAACCAGTTGGAAGCCAACATCAGCAGCGGCTTTATGGATCACACCTTGCTATTCGGGATGGATTACCAGCAGCGGGAAAACGATGTGTCGTGGCCCACGGGATATTTCCCACCAATCAATGCGTTTAACCCTGTGTATGGCAGCGCCCCCATCGAGTTTTACGCTCCCATACGCGAACGCCATGAGATCGACCAGACCGGGGTGTACCTGCAAGACCAGATCGCTCTCGATAACTGGCGTTTCACTCTGGGCGGCCGCTACGACTGGGTCAATATCGACAATGCTAACCGCGATAGCGGTGATACCAGCTCCCTTAGCGACACCCAGTTCAGTGGCCGCGCCGGGGTGGTCTACCTGTTCGATAATGGCGTGGCTCCCTACCTGAGCTACTCCACCGCGTTCACCCCCACCAGCTTCGTGGATGAGGGAGGCGACTTGCTGAAGCCCATGGAAGGCGAACAGTGGGAAATCGGCGTTAAATACCAGCCTAACGGTAGCCAAAACCAATATAGCGCAGCGCTGTTCCATATCGGCCAGGAGAACGTTGCCACCAAAGAGCAACCCACCGATCCATACCGCGCCGTGGGGAGATCGAATCCCAAGGGCTAGAGCTGGAAGCGCAGACCCATCTAACGGATACCCTCTCGGTTCAGGCAGGCTATAGCTTCACCGACATCACCTACGCCAAAAGCGACGATGGTAACCAGGGCAATAACGCGATTTACTCCCCACGGCACCAAGTGCAGCTCTGGGGCCACTACCAAGCCAACGAGGGCTGGCTGAACGGCGTGGATATGGGGGTCGGCGTGCGTCACTACGCGGATATCGCCGCTGACCGGGCCAACACCGAAACCGTGCCCGACTACACCCTGGTGGATGCCACCATTGGCTACGACCTGAGCCATGTTGGCGTTAAAGGTGTCGAAACACGATTAAACGTGAGCAATCTGCTCGATAAGGACTATGTTGCTTCCTGCAACTCGCTTGAGTACTGCTACTTTGGCGCTGAGCGCGGCGTGACCGCCAGCGTTCACTACCGCTTCTAAACGCTCGTGCTAGGCGGCGGTTCAAGCCCTTATCTAAGTCCTTGTCTAAGCCCTTATCTAAGCATCGTTAATTTCTTGTAACTCCACCTGCCCAGGCCACTCCACCTGGGCATTTTTTCTTGAATGCAGGTTTGCAAACAATAAATATTATCGTTTAAATACAGCCCTTATTTTCCGGATGGCCTCTCACCACCATGCGCCACACCAACCTGTTCTCTTTGCTCGCCCGCTGCGGGCTGTTCGCCGTTTGTATGCTGAGCGTTTCTACTGCCCAAGCGCAGTGGGCCACGGTGGACTGGACGATCGCCGAAACCTTGCTGGCGATTGATGCGCCGGTTAGCAGCGTCGCCCAGCAGAGTGACTACCACGCCTGGGTGGGCGAGCCTCATATTCCCGATAGTGCCACCGATATGGGCCTGCGCACCCAGCCCAATATGGAACTGCTGGCTCAGGTGCCACCAGAGCAGACGCTGATTTCGCCCATGTTCGCCGGTTTGACACCGCGCCTGGAGCGCATCGCCCCGGTCACTTCATTCTCGCTCTACTCCCCCGGCACCGATACCTGGCAAGAAATGCAAACGCTGACCCGCCAGTTAGGCGAATTAACCGGGCACCAGCCCCAGGCTGAGCAGCTTATTGAAGAGACCCAAGCCTTGATGGCCAGCCTGCGCGAATCCCGCCCCCTCTCACAGTCTGAAATCTCACCGCTGCTGATGGTGCAGTTTATGGATGCCCGCCATGTGCGCGTGTTTGGGGAAAACAGCTTATATAACGCCGTGCTGGAGCAGCTCGACCTCCCCAATGCCTGGGATCAAGCCACGAATGCCTGGGGATTTGCGCTGGTAGGGATTGAGGCGCTGGCACGCTACCCAGAAGCAACGCTGGTGATCATCGACCCGCTGCCCACCGGGGTCGATGAGCAGTTAGCAAAAAGCGGCCTATGGCAGCAGCTTCCCAGCGTTAAAAACGACAGACTGTTGCACCTACCGCCGGTATGGAGCTTCGGCGCACTCCCCCTCTGCACAGCGTTTTGCCCGGGAACTGGCTGGGGCGCTGGAGGCTGGGGATGTAGCGCTTCAGTCAGCAGACACACCAACTGCATCAAATTGAAAAAGGCACCGTTTTGACGTACAATTACTTCAGATGAACCACATCAGGAATCCGTCATGAGCGTAGCCACCGATACCAAACAAGAGCGTATTAATCTCCGGTTGAAACATAGCGCCAAAATGGCGCTTGAACGCGCGGCAAGCTTCGAAGGGAAAACCGTCAGCAATTTCATCCTGACCAGCGCCTTGGCGCATGCCGAAAAAAACCATTCATGCGCATGAAGCCATGAGCCTAAACAACCAAGATGCTGAAGCCTTTTTCAATGCGTTGGCTAAGCCGGTTAGCTTCAACAAAAACTGGCAGCCGCTTTCGAGGAGCATGGTCGGCGTGTCACTAGCCAATGACCGATGATACAAACCTGGTCATACGACCACTGAACAGCGATCACTACAGGCCAGGGTTTCACTGCGGCGTACCCTCACTGGATAACTATATTCAAAAACAGGCGCGCCTTGATGTGAAGCGTCGTGTCAGTCGGGTATTTGTGGCAACAATGGTGGAGCAGCCAACGAGCATTGTGGGCTATTACACGCTCTCCACGCTGTCGATTGAACTCGGTCAATTGCCCCAAGACCTCGCGCGTAAACTCCCGCGGCACCCTATCCCGGCGGCCCTGCTCGGCAGGTTAGCGGTTAATAAAGGCGCCCAGGCCCACGGGGTGGGGAAAATGCTGCTGGTCGATGCCATCAAGCGGACGCTGGCTGTCAGCGATGAGATCGCCATTTATGCCATGGTCGTCGACGCCATTGATGAGCGAGCAAAGCGCTTTTATGAACAGTTTGGGTTCTCGCTTCTAAGCTCAGACAGCCAACGGCTGTTCCTGCCGCTTAAATCCATCTGAATGTATTGCATCAGAATTTATTAGTAGCAGCCAAATCGTCTTAGTGTATGTTTTCTTTCCATTAAGCTTCCTCTCCGAAGCCTATTTTCCAGCCTATACTTAATCACTAGGATCTAACTTAGCGCGTGAAGCGATAATGTGACTGCGTAGGATGGAGCTGGCCTCTTCGGTCAAGCCATTTACAAACGCACGAACGATTGCTTCGTGATCATCTAACCAGCGGTTAGTTTCAGATGATAACTTCTCATAATTGCTAGCATACAAGGCACAGCTAGTCCGCAGCTCCTCGACAATGGCTAGCTGACGCGGTCTACGCGCTGGCAAGTAAAGCGCTCGGTGAAATTGCCAATCTCCTGCTTGCCATCCCGGGCGTCCCGCTTCCAGCGATGACTTTTTGAGTGCATAGCTAACTTCCATGTGGTCACTGTTATTGGCTAAATTGATAGCGCGCTCAAGAAGATCACACTCAAGAGTAACCCTAAGATCATAGATTTCATCTAACTCTTCGGACGTTAAAGAGATGACACGAGCCCCTTTTCCAGGGATGACATGGACTAACTTCTCGTTGGCAAGAGCCTGCAAAGCATCTCTCACAGGTATACGACTGACCTCATATTTAGCGGCAAGTGCAGCCTGATGCAGCATCGAACCAGGAGCATACCGCCCTTCTAAAATCTCCATTCGAATTTTTTCAACAAGACTCATTGGCATTTTTCTCGATGCGTATGTATACATGTATACATACTATCAAAGCCAAGAGATAAAACCATGGGTCATGAATATTCTTCACATGTTGTTTGGACTGGAAGCCGCGGGAACGGTACGACTGGCTATCACGATTTTGATAGGACTTGGGATATTTCCATAGCGGGTAAGTCTGTCATTCACTGCTCTAATGACCCTCTTCTAGGTGGTGATCCAACAAAGATGAATCCAGAAGACCTCTTGCTATCGGCATTGTCTGCCTGTCACATGCTCTGGTATCTGCATTATGCGTCCGATGAAGGTATCGTGGTTACATCTTATGCAGATAGCCCTGTGGGTCTAGGAAAGGTGGGGCGAGGAGGAGCAGGGCATTTTTCATCCGCTACTTTGCGCCCTAAAATAACAGTGAAGGCAGGGACTGATTTACAAGCTGCAGAAGCTATCCACCACCGGATACATGAGGTTTGCTTTATTGCACGATCAATAAATTTTCCTGTGAACTACGAGTCCACCTTCACTACAGAGGGAAGCTAATTAATAGCATTTCCACGACTGAATGATGCTTGGTCAACCGTTCGACTCTGCTCGTCTCCGCGTTGGCCGAATTGACGATGGGATCTTTACAGCCGTTTCACCTTCGCGGCGAGCATTTCGGTTTTTTCCCACAACATCGGATGGGCATAGATCGTCCATCCATTAACTGTTAGAGGCTTCATTCGTCGTCGTCATCCTGTGCCGCTTCGGGATCTACCTCAAGCCCTCGGTAAGACGTTCAGCCTCAGTGCAACTACCTGCGGTAACAGGACGAATGCTCTCTGGATGCACCAGAAGATCGCGCTCCAGAAAGTTAAGAAAGTTGACCATCACAGGGTCGTGCTTGGCCTCATCACTGGCATGGGAAAGCACCACTTCACCATTCGAGCGTAAGGCATAGTGGATACGGTCTCGGCGTTTCAGCTTTAGTGCCTGACGAATCGATGCTGGAATGGTCGTTTGATAGTGATCCGTCAGAGTAGAGTAATCTTCAATGGGAGTGCTCATCATCGCTCTCCACTTAGTGGCAATGCAAAAGTGATTACTAACAATTTAAGGCAACCGTATTACCTCGACAAGCTGCCCCAACTATTTTAAACCCACCCCTTAAGCGCTACCAAAGCGTTCTTAATTACGATAGGTTAAGCACTTAAGATAAAGTAGAGTTCGCTTACATTGGGGTTAGGGCTCTTAGCAAACGATAGCGAGGGAGAGCAATGACGCTAGCCATTGTCGCCACGCGGGCAGGCGTAGGTTTAGATGCACCAGCGGTGCATGTTGAGGTGCATCTGGCCAACGGCTTGCCGGGCCTAACACTGGTGGGCCTGCCGGAAACGGCGGTAAAAGAGAGCCGCGAACGGGTGCGCAGCGCGCTAGTCAATGCGGGCTTTGATTTTCCCAACACTCGCCGTATTACCTTAAACCTCGCCCCCGCTGATCTGCCCAAAGAGGGAGGCCGCTTCGACCTTCCCATTGCTCTTGGTATTCTCGCCGCCTCAGGACAAATTCCCGTGGAGGCATTAGAAGGCATGGAGTGTGCTGGCGAGTTAGCCCTGGATGGCAAGCTGCGTGCCGTGCCGGGCATACTGCCCTTGCCCTGGCCACCCGGCGGGCGAAAAAAGCGCTGATTATTCCCCGCGCCTGCGCCGATGAAGCAGCGCTGGCAGGCGATTTGCCGGTACTACCCGCCGATACGCTCTGGCAAGTCGTCGCTCACCTACTCGACCAAGAGAAGATCCCGCCGCACAAGCTCAGTGCCTCGGTGAAAACCACTGCCCCAGTCGATGATCTCGCCGATGTGCGCGGCCAACAGCAGGCTCGCCGGGCGCTGGAAGTTGCGGCGGCCGGGGGCCATAACCTGTTGTTTGCCGGCCCGCCCGGCACGGGCAAAACCATGTTGGCCAGCCGGCTGCCCGGCATTCTGCCGCCGCTTTCCGAGGAGGATGCCTTGGAAGTGGCTGCCGTGCGTTCGGTCTGCGGGCTACCACTGGAAGCCGACTGGGGTAAGCGGCCCTTCCGCCAACCCCACCACAGCGCCAGTGCCGCCGCTTTGGTGGGTGGCGGCTCAAAACCAAACCCGGCGAAATCTCCCTAGCTCACCACGGTGTGCTGTTCTTAGACGAACTACCGGAGTTTTCCCGTCATGTGCTAGAAGTTCTTCGGCAACCACTGGAAACTGGAGAAATCCATTTAGCCCGCGCCAGTCATGAACGTCGCTACCCTGCTCAGTTTCAGCTAGTGGCGGCTATGAATCCCTGCCCTGCGGCCACCTGGGCGACCCACGCCAGCGCTGCCAGTGCACTGCCAGCCAAATCCAGCGCTACCAAGCGCGGCTTTCCGGGCCACTGCTAGACCGTATCGATCTTCAGGTAGAAGTGCCCGCGCTGCCGCCAGAGCAGCTTACCGCCCAAACCCAAGGCGAATCTTCGGAAGCCGTGCGTGAGCGGGTGATGGCCGCCCGAGAACGCCAAATGGCCCGCGGCGCGCTGAATAGCCAGCTAAGCGGCAAAGCCCTGGAAGCCGCCTGCGCGCTTAATGATGAAGAGCGCGCTTGGCTCGCGGGCGTGCTGGAAAAGCTCAAACTCTCCGCCCGCGCCTATCACCGCGTACTGCGGGTAGCGCTCACCCTGGCCGACCTGCAGGGCGAACCCAAGCCCACCCAGCCGCATCTAATTGAGGCCATTGGCTACCGGCAGTTGGATCGGATGTTGAAGGGAGCTTAACTGCAGTTATTGGCCATTACATCGATAAGCGTTTGGCATAGAGCGTCCAGCTTGTCACCGGTAGCGGCATCGTTTAACGCACCCGATTCGTTAAAAGCGCTACTAACCTTCGGCTGTGATAACGGTTGCGGCAATATGATCAGCCCAGATTGGCAAGCAACTGCTGACCAAACGGTAGGACTCGCAAAACTCGATTATGACTCACGAGCGCTTTCGATGCCTTTTTATGGCATACCCTAACTATCAGTGATACCGGTATTTGGATGATTGGGCTGATAACCTAACACGCTACAAACAATATCTGGATCATGTCTTTTTTGCGCTCTGGTGAGGGTCTCTTCGTTAGGGCAAAAAAAGGTCAGGCATCAATCAGGCCAATCATACGTTCCAACCGTTCCATCGCCATTACTGCGTCACTGATATCTGGTACGTTACGACTTTCGCCCCTCAGCACCGCTGCTACGTCGGACAGTAACGCCGCATATCCCTTGTGATCTTCATTCGCGGCGGCAGTGAAGTTGGGCGTCCAGCTTAGCGTGTCGCACTCACTATCCAGCATCGCCCCTGGATCCTGTGCCTTGAACGGCGGGTCGCGGTAGAGAGTCACGTTGATGATGTTGTCCACGTGGATACGGGCATGGTCACCCATGATACGAATTTCCTCCATCGGCGTGCCGCGGGACTGCACTGTGCCCATGACAATGTTGCCAATTTTTCCACTCTGGGTGGTAAAGTTAAGGTGCAGCAACAGTTTACCCGGCTCGGGAGAAACTGAGCGTACTTGCATGTCGCCAAAATCTTCGCCCGTGAACCACGGAATCAGATCCATATAGTGGACGCAATGATGGAGATAGAATCCGGTATAGTCTGCCTCACCCTCAAAGTAAGTCGGCGCTGTCATGTAAGCGCCGGTGATGCCTAGGATTTTGCCGAAACCACCACTCCTCAGCACGTTCATAGCGATTTTGTTGCCGGTGGAGTAACGTTTCATAAAGCCAACCATAACCGGCTTACCTGCTTTCTCAGCAGCCTGTGCGATCTCGCGAGCGCCTGCCGCCGTGACAGCAGGTGGCTTTTCCATAAACACCGGCAGTCCCGCCTTCAGTGCGGCTAGAGATGCTAAGCGATGCAATTCGGGCCCTACTGCCATGCCGATGGCATCAAGGCCCGGTATTCGGATCAGCTCGTTGAAATCGTCAGTTACAGCCTCGACGCCATACTCTTCAGCCGTCTTATTAAGTGCCTCTCCATCGTGGTCGCACAGCGCCGCGATGTTGATGTCGTTTCGCCCCATCTGTGGCAGAAGCATCTGGCGCGCGTGGGTACCGCAACCGATCCAGCCTATATTGATCATTGGTCCACCTCAGCAAGAGTCAGTGCGTTGCGTATGACGCCGAGTCCCGCTCGCAGCTTGTCGCTTTCATCCTCACGAGGCGCACGCCAGTGCGCAATAGGCAGAGCCACGCGATCATCGGCGCGTCTAAAGGGTTCCAGCGAAATTGGCCCGACGTAGTTCACATGCGCAAGCGCGCGCATAACAGCAACCCAGTCGATATGGCCGGTGCCAGGATGGCCACGGTGATTCTCGTTTGCTTGGAAATGCACGATCCTTTCGCCCGCCATGCGGATTGCATCTGGGATCGAACGCTCCTCCATATTCATGTGGAAGGTGTCGAGCATCAGCTTGAAGGCGGGGTTATCGACAGCATCCACTACTTCGCAGGCTTGTCTTGTGGTCGAGAGAATATCAGTTTCAAACCGATTCAAGGCCTCAACGGCTAAGGTAACCCCGGCTGCCTGTGCAAGCGGCGCGACCTCGGAGAAAGCGGCGATGGTGCGTTCAGCACGGGCGACGATGTCGTCGTCACTGCGCGCCACCGGAGGTCGACCTGCAAATACCATAGGCTCGCCATATAAAGAATTACCCACAATGCCACCACCAAGTTCTGCCGCGGCGTCGATGCAGAACTTGAGATAATCAAGGCCGCCATTCTGGTTGATCGGATCTTCCGAAGCGACCGATCGCTGTTGATTCACTCGGGCCGCGAGCACCACAAAGATACCAGCATCATCAGCCGCTTTTTTCACGTCTGCGATGGAAAGCCTATCCTCTGGCTCGGGCACCAGCAGTTCGACGAAATCGAAGCCTAGGTCTGCTGCCTTTTGGAAGTAATGTAAGTCCTTGCCGGCAAAGGGCCGGGTGAACTGCATAGAGATGATACCTATGGGATTTTTCAAGTCTACAGTCCTTTTCTTTGGTTCTTTCAATCAGCCCTTTACCGCACCTTGCGTAAGACCGGTGATCAATCGTTTCTGTACCAAGAGGAAGAGAATGGTGGCTGGTAGGGCACCCACGATGCCACCGGCTGTGAGCAGGCCCCACTGAACCTCGTACTCACCGACCAGCGTCTGCACGGCAACGGTAATCGTGCGCACGTTTCGGCCGCCGAGGGTGAGCGCGTAGAGATACTCGTTCCAAGAAGTAATGAAGATGTAGATGCCTGTGGCGATGATGCCGGGCAGACAAAGCGGTAGCACCACCCGCCGTAATGCTTGCAGCCGCGTGCAGCCATCTGTCATTGCAGCCTCGTCCAGCGAGCGTGGAATGCGGTTGATGTAGCTCAACATCATCCAGATAGAGAAAGGAATCGCGACCGTGGAATTAGCAATAATTAGTGCTAGATGTGTGTCTAAAAGTCCCAGCACCCGCATCAGTACGAACAGCGGCAAGATAAGAAGCACCAGTGGGAACATATTGATGAGCAGGAACTGCAGCATCAGGATCCGCTTGCCCTTAAAGCTAAAGCGAGAAGGCGTAGGCCGCCGTCACGCTCAGCGAAAGACCGACTATTACCGTCCCACCCGCAACGATAAAACTATCGAGCAGATTGTCGGCAAAGCCAACAGTGGCGAAGAGCCTAGTGTAGTTTTCGATGGTGGCATTTAGCAGCGATAATTCCTCGGTGAACAGTGTTCTTTCATCGCTGATAGAAGTGATGAACATCCAAAGATAGGAATGAGCGTGAAGGTAAGAATCGCCAGCATCGGTATAACACCGTCAAGATGCGCTTAACAATTGAAGGTTTGTGCATAGCCATCACTCCACCTCCTTTCCGGCATGCTTAAGGTAGCAAACCACCACGACCATCAGCATCATGGTGAAAAGCACTGCGATCGCCGAACCGTAGCCAAAATCAAGGTTGGTGCGCGCCTTAATGAAGGCGTAGAGCGGTAGGGTGTGGGTGGCGTAACCAGGGCCACCGCCCGTCATAACTAAGATCACATCGAAGCTGTTGGCAACCCAGATCATGCGCAGAAGCACGGCGGTCATCATCACGCCTGAGATCCCTGGTAAGGTGATATGCCAAAACTGACGCCATACGGAGGCACCATCTATTGAGGCAGCCTCATAGTAACTTTGCGGGATCGACTGAAGCCCCGCTAGGATCATCACTGCAAAGAAGGGAAAGCCCTGCCAGGTGAGCGTCAGGATAATCGCGGCCAGCGCCGTATCAGGATTGGCAAGCCACGGAATCGCTTGTTGGATTAGACCGAGCCTCAACAGCAATTCATTGGCTATACCGTAGTTGCTGTCATAAATCCACACCCACATTAACGCAATCACCACCGAGGGCAGAGCCCAGGAATAATGATTAGTGCGCGAGCAATAGGACGCCACGGAAAATTCTGGTTTAGCAACAATGCAGTCACCAAGCCCAGTAGAAGCTGTGCCGGGATCGTCGTGCACATCCAGATGACCGTGTGCTTGAGCGATATCCAGAACACCTCATCCGAGAGTGCCGCCCTGAAGTTATCGAGCCCCACCCATGTGAAGTCGTTGGGTCTGAAAAGCACATAATCGTGCAAGCTCATCCATGCAGTCTGAATCATCGGAAAGAAGACGATCGCAAGTGTGACCAGAACCGCCGGTGAGAGCATGGCATAGGGCAGCACCTGCCGCGCGAGCCCGCGGGTTGGTGGATCTTCTTTAGTTTTGGCGTGAGTTATATTTATGTTTGTCATTGTCCTGATCGCTTCGGAAAAATCAGAAAAGGGCCGCCCGCAACGTGGGAGTGGCTCTCCCGGCCGAGTGGCCCGCCGTGATCAGTCTCCGTAGAGTTTGTCGATCTCGGCGTTCATTTCTTCGGCCGTAATATCGCCGAGGAGAACGCGCTGCATAGCAGTGGGCCAGACCGTGTTGACGAAATCCGCCGTTTCCATGGTATTCGGTAGCATCTGGGCAAAGGGAAGGCTTTCGGTCGTCGCACGCACGAAGCGCTGTGGGTGCAGCACCCAGCTTTCACTATCAGCTTTCACCGTCGGCAGTTGGCCTGTCGCCTCGTTGAATTTGGCATTGTGGTCAGCAGAGGACAGGAAGCTGATCCATTTCCACGCAGCTTCGGGGTTCTCGGCATTAGATAGGACTGCGGTGCTCTCATCACCGAAGGCGGTCCAGCGGCCACCGCCGCATTCCGGCACTGGCGCGGCCGAAACATTGTCGCCAAGCGACTCAACCATGCCATTAGCCGAGCCAATATGGTGGATGGTCATCGCGGTCTTGCCCGCCTTGAAGGCGCTGATTATCTCTTGGAAGCCGTCGTTCGGAGCTGAGGGAGGAAACACCCCATCCTTCTGGAACAGATCGGCGACGAACTGCGTACCAGCCACACCCTCTTCGGAGATCAGCCCTTCGGTCAGACTGATGTCTTCGCTACCGAGCACGAAGCTGGCCCAGTGGTCATGCCCCCCTTAGCACCGCGGAATCCGAAGCCGTAGACATCGATACGCCCATCCCCGTCGAGATCACGGGTCAGCGCCTTGGCCGTCTCGCGAAATTCTTCACAGGTAGCTGGCACCTCGAGCCCAAGTTCGGCGAACATATCAGGACGGTAGTAAAGGTAGGGCACCACGTATTGCACAGGCAGGTAATACTGTTTGCCGTCAGGATGACCAGGTCGAGAAGGTTATCCTGCAGGTCGGCAGTACCTTCCCAGGCAGCGAGCCAGTCATCAATCGGCGCCAGCGCCCCCATCTCGATGAGGCGCGGCTGGGCGAACATCTTGACCATTGCTGCATCGGGCGCGTTTGAGCCGATGATTGAGGTATAGAGCTGATCATAGTAGCTGTTCCAAGGAATGTTATCAGCCTCGACATTGATGTCTGGGTTCGCTTCCTCAAACTCCTCGATCAAGGCGTCCATCGGGTTATCGGCGTTATCGAAGTGGTACCAGAAGCGCACCGTGCTGTCGGCGCTGGCGGTGCCTGCGCATAGGGCAAGCGCAGAAGTGATTCCTGTAATTCCAGTCAAGATCCTGAATTTCATTGTTTTTTTACCTTTTTGCTCACCCCGTCTTCAGGCGGTGATCTTCCGAAATACCTCGCCTGCTCGGATGAAAGCGTTTCGCGCTTCGGGCAGAGCGAGACCCATTTGCATGAACCCGTGGACAACCCCTGGGACAAAATCGTAGATATCCTTGCGCCCCAGTGCGTGCAGGCGTGCGACCAGTAACTCGGTATCCGAGAGCAGAGGGTCAAGTTCAGCCGCGTTCAGATAGAGCGTGGGTAGCGCCGCAAGTTGTTCGTCGGTGGCCAAGAGCGGCGCGACGGTGGATATACCGCGTTTGGCTTGCGGCGCGTACCAGTCCCAATAGCGCTTCATCTTCGCGCAGGTGAGGCCGGGGCCGTCGGCGTTGCGGAGGTAGCTGTCGCTCTCAAAGTCGGCACCGTAGACACCGTAGAAAAGTAGGCCCGCGGCCGGCAGTTCTTCCTGCTGATCGTTCAGCGCCAACATCGCAGCCAGTGCAAGGTTCGCTCCCGCGCTGTCGCCGCCGATGCTCCAGCGGCGCGAGTGGTCGCGGGCGCGCCATGCCGACAGCACGTCGCTTAATCCAACTGGGTAAGGGTTCTCTGGGGCGAGCCGGTAGTCGAATGTCAGCACGGGACAAGCGCAGGCCTCGGCGATACGGCGTGCGGCCCCCTCATGGGTCGAGACCGAACACAGCGCCCAGCCGCCACCATGCACGTGCAGGATAGCTTCAGTGCCACGATCGTTCTTGGGGACGACCCAGCGGCCCGGCATCCCAGCGTGAATCACCGTTCGAGCCTCGGCCATTTCGGGTAGCTCGACATTCCAACGCATGTTGGTCAACTCTGCCAAGGCACGGGCGTGCTGCACAGACATAAGCGTGGGATCGCCTATTCCTGCATCCTCACTCGCCAGCCTTTCTAATACGGCGGCCATCGCCTTACTTGGGGCGCTCATCCAGCCGTATCCCCATTAGTAAGGTCGGGACCAAAATCAACGATAGTAGCGATATGATGACCGAGAATATCGTGCAACGCCTCTGTGTCCCGAGCGGCCAGCGCATCAAGAATTGGCACGTGACGCTCAGCGGTCGCCTCCAGCTCTCGGTTAGGTGTCGAATTTAGGATCTTAAACCGATGATTGTGTATTAGGCAGCGCGTCAGGATCGGTGTGACCACAGGCAATTCAGCCGCTAAGAAGAGCCGCGTATGAAAAGAACGGTCCCAGACCGACAGCATGTATTCGTCGCGATCGCGCGCCGCGTTGCGCATTCCATTTAGCATTTCATGCAGATCCCGGTCGAGCTGCGCGTTGGCCCGCGCAACCACTCGGTCAAGATAAGTACATTCAACCTCTCGTCGGATGTTCAAGAGCGCCCGCGCATCGTCAGCATGGCAGGGGGCAACATGTGTGCCTCGATTAGGCAGGCGGTTGACGAGCCCTTCCTCGTTTAGCCGCATCAACGCCTCACGCACAGTTCCTTGGCTGCAGTCGAAGCGCTGCGCAAGATCCATCTCGGTCAGCGATTGCTCGGGCTGCAGCGAGCCAAGCACGATTTCTTTTTGCAGCGCCTCGAACAGCGCGTGGCTGCGTCGGCTTGACCGGCGTTGGGCGTCTGCGAAACCTCTGATGCTGCTAAAACTCTCCACGGCCATACTTCGGTGCTCCTCCTATAGATAACTCGCGAGCCTCAACTTCCGGGCTTGTTGTGCATTATCAATATTGATAACATGCCAATAATCGATAATGCAACCCAGAAATATGGGTATTCGCTCAGAGAGGACGTCATGGCAGAGATTGAGTTGGAGGAAATCACAAAGGACTACGGTTCTAGCCGTGCAATTCACGGGATCGACCTGCACGTGAAGGACGGCGAATTAGTTGCCTTCGTTGGGCCCTCGGGGTGTGGCAAATCGACAATGCTCAGGATGATCGCTGGACTCGAGGAAATCTCAGGCGGCACGCTTCGTATAGGAGGGCGCAAGGTCAACGATATAGAGCCAAAGGGCCGCGATGTGGCCATGGTGTTTCAGGACTACGCGCTCTACCCGCATATGACGGTTCGCGAGAATATCGGCTTTGGTCTGAAGATGCGTGGCTGGAAGGCTGCGGATATCAAACCCAAAGTCGAGAATGCGGCGAGCACCCTACAGATCGGCGATTACCTCGACCGCAAGCCCGGCCAACTCTCTGGCGGGCAGCGGCAGCGAGTCGCCATGGGCCGGGCCATCGTACGCGAGCCTTCGGTGTTTCTCTTTGACGAGCCTCTTTCGAACCTCGACGCCAAGCTTAGAGTCGAGATGCGAACCCTAATCAAACGTCTGCACGCGATGCTTGGGACGACCACGGTTTACGTGACCCACGATCAGACGGAAGCGATGACTCTCGCCGACAAGGTCGTCGTTCTTAAAGCAGGCAAAATCGTGCAGGAAGGCCCACCGATGGAGCTGTATGATCGCCCAAACTGCCGATTTGTGGCCGAGTTCATCGGCTCGCCGAAGATGAACATTTTCTCCGGCGAAGTCGACAGAACAGGCGGTGAGCCGGTTCTTTGTATGGGGAGCGTTGCCATCGCGCTGGGCGAGATTGCCGCGCCGGATGGCGCCAAGATAAACGTAGGTGTTCGCCCCGAAGACCTACGTCTCGCGTCGCCGGAGCAGGGTCTCATCAAGCCGGTGGTCGATGTTTACGAACCGCTTGGGTCGGACACCATTGCCATCTGCCGTTTTGGAGACAGCGAACTTTCGGCTCGGCTTGCGCCTAATGTAGTACTCGCCTCGGGGCAGGAAATCACGCTCGATTATGACAAAGCCAAGCTGCATTATTTCGACAGTGAAACCGGTCAGCGGCTCTAAGCTGCCTGTGTTGTCGCAAGGGCATCGGTGCAGGCGGTGCCCCGGCCTTTGCTTTACGGTTGGGAAAAACTGGGAAAAAGCCCTTTCCAACGATCTGACTCCACTGCATTCTGCTTCACTAGCCGCCCTGAGAGCATTAGCATTTAAGGCGTCATCACCTCATTCACTGGTCACGCGAAGCCAACCCCTTCCAATTCAGACTCTTGTAACAGTTGCTATCAATCAAAATCGAGGCGATTGGCTACCGCCAGCTGGATCGGATGCTGAAAGGCGCCTAAGGGTGGTTATTCGCCATTACATCGACGAGCCGTTGGCAGAGGGCGTCTAGCTTCTCGCCGGTAGCAGCGTCATTTAATGCGCCTGAATCGTTAAACGCGCTGCCTTCGGCAGCGATAGCGGCTGGGGCAAAACGATTAAACCAAGATTGGCAAGCAACTGCTGACCTAGCGGCAGCGCGCGGATACCGCCTAGCCCACCCGGGGAAGCCGACACCAGCGCTGCCCACTTGCCGGCAAATAACCCAAGCCCCGGCGTATCCTGATAGGGTCGTGACAGCCAATCCAATGTGTTTTTAAGCAGCGGGGTGATAAAGCCGTTGTACTCCGGCGAGGCAATCATCACTGCTTGGTGATCCGCCAGAATCTCACGCAGCTTCAGCACATTCTCCGGCATGCCCTGGGCTTCGATATCTTCATCAAACAGCGGGCAGGGATAATCCTTTAAATCAATAAAGGTGGCTTCCCCACCCAGCGCCTCAATGCGCTTGGCGGCCAGCTTGGCTAGCTGCTTATTCAGTGACGCTTCTCGGGCACTGCCTGCAAAGACCAGTACCTTTTGACCGATGATCCCATTGTCATTTCCTCTTTGAATAACGGAGTTGAAAGCCACACCATTTATTAATATTTAAGCCTGTTGGGCAAGGCGTATTTTACTACTCAGGGCCAGACTCGACGTGCCACCCTGCTGCCATTAAAACGTCTGCACTTTGTCATTCAACTATCACTATTACGGTTGAAAATTAGCAAATGTTGCACCTGCTCTAATTTCTCTTCCTAAATGGTGAAATAGTGATGACAAAGCCGTTACTAGCGACTGCTCTACTCGCCTTTGCATTTACCGGCACGGCAAACGCCCAGCAGGTCTTCCCAGCCACCTTAACCGGCCATGCCCAGCTACCCGGCAGCACCTTTGTGACGGCGCCTTCCGGTGCCGCTGAGCACTACAACGTCTCAGGTCGTTTTACCGGTCAAGAGGGCCGCGTTGAGCAGCTGTATACGAACATGCAAGCCACCGGCTTAGCGCTGCCCTTCCCCAGTCAGCCGCTGCAGGGATTTTCCGGTATTCGCTCACTTGGCGATGACCGTTTCCTGGTGTTGACCGATAACGGCTTTGGCTCCAAAGCGAACTCCTCCGACGTCATTCTGATGTTTAACATCATAAAGAGTGACTGGGACACTGGGCGTGTCATCGTCGAGGAAACCATTCAACTATCAGACCCCAACCGCAAGGTGCCTTTCCCGATTATGAATGAAGCAACGCCTGGTCGTTTTTTAACCGGCGCTGATTTCGATATTGAATCGATACAGCCGGTGGGCGATAGCTACTGGATTGGCGATGAGTTCGGCCCTTGGATTATCCAGGTCGACAATGCGGGCGAAGTGCTGCAAGTGTTAGCCACCAAGCCTGGTGGTACGCTGATGCGCTCCCCCGACAATGCCTTTGCTCTCACCCCGAACCCTGGCGAGTCTCTCGCTGATGATGTGGTCGTGTTTCGCTCCGGCGGTTATGAGGGCATGGCGCTCTCCGAAGACCAAACAACCCTTTACCCCTTGCTGGAAAAGCCAGTCTGGGACAGCAGCGCCAATGCCCCGGAAACCATTGATGATACCCCGTGTTACGAATGTTCGAGCTCGATACTGAAACCGGCGAATGGGGCGATACAACCCGCTATTACCCGTTGGAATCAGCGGATCACGCCATCGGCGATTTCAATCTGATTGGCGGTACCCGCGGCCTAATCATCGAGCGTGATAGCCGCCAGGGCGACCCGCGAGAAGCGTGGGCCGAGAATCCCGCCGAGTTCAAACGCATCTATCTCATCGACCTCGAGCGTACGGACGAGCAGGGAGTGCTTGAAAAAATCGCCTATATCGACCTGATGGACATCCAGGATCCAGACGGCATCGCCCCCGTGGCACGATCAACGGCACCTTTAACTTTCCCTTTGTAACCATTGAGAACGTCGATCGTGTCGATGAGCGCACCATCGTGGTCGCCAACGACAATAACTACCCGTTCTCGATTGGCCGCCAGCAGGGGCAAGCCGATGATAATGAGCTGATACTGCTTGATGTGGAGGACTTCCTGAACGCCCAGTAAGGTGAGTATGCACATAGGTAGTTAAAGCACAGAATAAATTCTCAGCGGAGTTTATTCTGTGCCCGTGACGCTTCGAGAGGTCTATCACCGATATATTTTACGAAACCTATTGGCGAGCACTCTCGACAAACCCATCTACAAAGTTATCCAGCGCTTCAAACAGCACTTCACGGATGGGATCTGCCTCGTTTACCAAGTGGTGGCGAGCTTCCGGGTGGCGGTGAATTTCAGCATTGGGAAACTTCTTCGCCAGAATCGCCAAATTCCACTCCCAATCGACGGTCAAGTCCTGCTCGCCCTGGAGTATCAGGGTGGGCAGCGGGTTGGGCTCCTGGGCCAGCAGGCGCGGCATCCAGCGGCGCATGGCGCTCACCCAAGCAACGCTCAAACGCTCGGGCTGCAGTGGGTCACCTTCGCGTAGAAACTCGGTGAACTGCTCATCGGTGGAGTTAGGCCGATATTTGCGCGGCAACTCTTTTACAAACGGGCTGGCGATCAAGTGCAGCCAGCTGGTTTGGCTCCACCCCAAGGCCGCACCAGGGGCGCCAGCAGCACCAAACCCGACCAGCCGGAAGCCTCACGGCGGGTGAGTGCATCGGTAGCCAGAATCGCCCCACCGGTGCTCTGGCCCACGCCTAACCACGGTTCAGGCGCCATGCCTTGGCTCTTTAAGGTCATCTGCAAATGAGCCAGGCAGTGCTGATAGTCATCGAAATCTTCTATTGCTGCCCGCGCACCACTGGAAAGGCCGTGGCCGGGAAGATCCCACAGCACCACTCGCCAGCCCTTAGCCAGCAGGCGTTCAAGCAAATGACGATATAGCCCCATATGATCGAAATAGCCGTGTACCACAAAGGCAGTGCCTACCGGCTGTGGGGGCTCCACACTTGGCACCACAGCGCAAAGCGCCCCGTATCGATAAAGCCTGCATGCACTTCACTGGTATCTAACAGTAGTGCTTCTAAGCCATAGTGCTGGAAATAGCCTTGCATGGCATCTGCCAGTACTTCCCCCTGGCAACAGGCGGGTAAGGGCGGTATCGCCCGAGGCGTGGCGAAACAAGCCTTCCAGATGTTGGAAATCACGCATCGTTGTTTCTCCATAACGCCATTGTCCATTGGCCTAGGCCCGGCAGGTGTTTCGCGCTCCCCAAACCAATTGCCTAGTCATTTGGTCGAGCATTTTAGCGCATTAGGGTCTACGCTGTTTACATGCCCGTCCAGGTGTGGAATTATTTTCCATAAATACATTTTACACTGACCGTGGCAAATACATTACCCACGGACATCCTCACAGGAGAAACCCCATGAGCGAGCGTATCACGCGCCACCGTTTACAAGTGGCAGCCGATTTAGATCGTTTTATAAATGAGCAAGCGCTACCGGGAACGGGTGTTGATGAAAACGCCTTTTGGGCCGGTGTGGATGCCCTGTTTCATGATCTGACACCTAAAAACCGTCAATTGCTGGAAGAGCGCGACACGCTGCAAGAAAAACTTGACGTGTGGCACCGGGAAAACCCCGGCCCGGTCACCGATATGCCGGGATACCGCCGCTTCCTGAAAGAGGTCGGCTACTTGGCTGAAGCACCGGCTAACGTCAAAGCGACCACTGCTAACGTTGACCGTGAAGTAGCCGTTCAGGCAGGCCCGCAGCTGGTTGTACCGGTGAGCAACGCACGCTATGCGCTGAATGCGGCTAACGCGCGCTGGGGCAGCCTTTACGACGCCCTGTACGGCACCGATGCGATTTCCGAAGAAGATGGCGCGGAAAAAGGCACCAGTTTCAACCCGAAACGTGGCGCCAAAGTGATTGCTTACGCCCGTGGCGTGCTTGACCGCGCAGCCCCGCTGGCCACAGGTTCTCACCGTGATGCGGTGAAATACGCCATTCGTGATGAGCACCTGGTGGTGTCGCTGGAAGGCGGTCGTGAGACGGGCCTTAAGGATTCAGGCAAGCTGATCGGTTTTACCGGTGAAGCGGCTAAACCCGACGCGATTCTGCTGGGTAACAACGGCCTGCACCTGGAAATCCAGATCGATCCCAACGACTCCATCGGCAAAACTGACCCGGCAGGCGTTAAAGATGTCGTGGTGGAAGCTGCACTGACCGCCATCATGGATTGTGAAGACTCCGTAGCAGCTGTGGATTCAGAAGATAAAGTTGGCGTTTACAGCAACTGGCTGGGCCTGATGAAGGGCGATCTGGAAGAGAAGATTGAAAAAGGCGGTAAGACGTTTACTCGTAAACTTAACGCTGACCGCACCTGGCAAACCACCGATGGCAGCAGCGTCACGCTGCCCGGTCGTTCGCTGATGTTCGTGCGCAATGTGGGTCACTTAATGACCACACCAGCGATTCTGGATGAGAAAGGCAACGAGCTACCGGAAGGTATCCTTGATGCGGTGGTCACTTCACTGCTCGCGCTGCACGACCTGAAGAAAGACGCCGACCAGCCGCGCAACTCCCGCACCGGTTCGGTTTACATCGTTAAGCCGAAGATGCACGGCCCTAAAGAAGTCGCCTTCGCCAACGAATTGTTTAGCCGCGTTGAAGACATTTTGGGCATGAGCCGCGATACCCTAAAAATGGGCATTATGGACGAAGAGCGCCGCACCACGGTTAACCTCAAGGCGTGTATTGCCGAAGCTGCCTCACGGGTAGCATTTATCAATACTGGTTTCCTCGACCGTACCGGCGACGAGATGCATACCGCCATGGAAGCGGGCCCCATGGTGCGCAAGGGCGATATGAAGAGCGCCGCTTGGATTCAGGCCTACGAGAAGAGCAACGTACAAGTGGGTCTTGCCTGCGGTCTGCGTGGTCGTGCCCAAATCGGTAAGGGCATGTGGGCCATGCCTGACCTGATGCACAACATGCTGGAGCAGAAAATCGGTCACCCGAAAGCCGGAGCCAACACCGCTTGGGTGCCCTCTCCTACGGCGGCTGCGCTGCACGCGCTGCACTACCATCAGGTCAACGTCACCGACGTTCAGCGCGAGCTGGAAGCGTTGGGCGAGCCCGACTATCTGGACGACCTACTCACCGTGCCGGTAGCGGAAAATGCCAACTGGTCAGATGAAGAGAAGCAGCAGGAACTGGACAACAACTGCCAGGGCATTCTGGGTTACGTGGTGCGCTGGGTAGAGCACGGCGTCGGCTGCTCAAAAGTGCCGGACATCCACAACGTCGGCTTGATGGAAGACCGCGCCACGCTGCGTATCTCCAGCCAGCACATTGCCAACTGGCTGCTGCATGGCATTGTCGATGCGCCGCGGGTTGAAGAGACCCTCAAGCGCATGGCCAAAGTAGTGGATGAGCAGAACGCAGGCGACCCCACCTATACTGCCATGAGCGCCGACTTTGAAGGCTCCACCGCTTTCAAAGCCGCCTCAGACCTGATCTTCAAAGGCCGCGTCCAGCCTTCCGGCTACACCGAGCCGCTACTTCACGAGTGGCGTCAGGTGCATAAGGCGAAGTAAGATCGTTTTACGGTGTAATCAGCCTCGAGGCTTATACCTCGGGGCTTTTTTATAAAAGGAAAACAACAATGACCGTAATGACCGCCGAACAGATCGAGCACTTTCTGGATGAAGTGTTTCCCCAGCGGATGGGCAAGATAGAGAGCGTGGGCGAAATGACGGCCAATATGCGCTTGAAGATCGGCAACGAGCATCTTCGTCCCGGCCCACGGGTTTCCGGGCCCACCATGATGGGCTTTGCAGATGTTGCACTCTACGTTGCGATTCTGGCGCAGATCGGCCCCGAACCGATGGCAGTGACCAGCGACCTAAACTGCCATTTCCTGCGTGCCGCCTCCGGAGATCACGATATTATCGCCCACGCCAAATTGATCAAGCTTGGTCGACGTTTAGCGGTCGGAGAAGTGCAGATTTTCTCGGTCAGTGATGAAGTACACCCAGTCGTCCATGTCACCGCTAGCTATGCGCTACCAAAGAAAGCCTAAGCCTTGACGGGTTCTACCTCACTCAAATATGAATAGCCGTAAGCGATCCACTAACCACATCTAGGCAGTCACTGCTTAGACCGGTAAGGTCTCTTTCCACTGCCAGGGCAGTAGCGTGTCGAGGTCATCATCGTTGAGGGTCGGCAGCGTCTCAAAGACATGCTGTAAATAGTCATAGGGCGAGAGGCCATTGGCTTTGGCCGTTTCGATCAGGCTGTAGATCGCCGCGCTGGCCTGGGCGCCGCTAGGCGTCTGGCTGAACAGCCAGTTTTACGCCCCACCACGAACGGGCGGATGGCGTTCTCTGCCGGGTTGTTATCTAACGGGATCAGGCCATCGTCCAGGAACCGAGTCAGGCGTGGCCACTGGTTGTTCAGGTAGTGCAGGGCTTTCCCCAGCGCGCTTTTGGGCAGTACTTGGGCCAGTGACTTGTCGAGCCAGGTGCGCAGTTGATCGATTAGTGGCCTGCCCTTCTTGTCACGCAGCGCTTGGCGTGCCTCAGGGGCGAGGGCCTTGGCCTGTTTTTCCACGCCGTACAGCTTACGGATCTGGTTCAGCGCCCAGTCCGCTTTGCCGGTTTTGCCTTTGGGCTGCACCTTCTGGGCCTCGACGAACTTACGCCGGGCATGCGCCCAGCAGCCCGCGTGGGTGATCCCATTACGACGCACGATCTCGGCGTAACCTTCATAGCCATCGGTAATTAGGCGGCCCGCATAGTCGCCCAGCAGGTCAACGGGCACTCGTCCGGCGCGGCTGGCCGCGTAGTCGAACAAGACCCCCTGTTGGCCCGGCGGCCCACCGCGCTGCACCCACATATAGGACGTGGCACTCGCCTGACGATCAACTTCTTGATTCACCTGAAGCGTTGTTTCATCCATATGGATCAAGGGGGCGCTGAGCAGGTGTCGGCGTAACGTCTCGATCAACGGGGCGACACGCTCGCCTGCTTGCACCATCCAACGGGCCAAGGTGTTGCGGGGATCTCCGCGCCATGGCGGGCAAAATCTGGCTCTGCCGATACAGCGGCAAGGCATCCTGGTACTTGGCGGTCGCCACATAGGCGAGCAGCGTGGCGCTGGCACTGCTCTTGGGCAACAGCTTGGTCGGCGCAGGGGCGGTTTTGACACCCTCTTCGCACGTCGGGCAGGCATATTTGCGGCGCACATGACGGATCACCTCGACCCGGGCGGGTACCACATGCAGCTCCTCGCTGACCTCTTCACCGATCACCTTTAGCGCGGTGCCGTCATCGTGGCAGTGGCGTGCATCGACGGGCAGTTCATGGATGACCTCGACACGCGGGAGTTCCGACGGTAGCGCAACACGCCCACCGCGCGTGCGACGTTTCTTAGGCGTGGCGGTCTCGCTAGTCGCGTCATCAGCGACGGCGTCGCACTCCGATCCATCGTTGTTGTCTTCCTCGTCAACCGCCACTTCCGCTTCATTGATCAGCAGATCGCGCTGTTCAACACGGTACTTTTCGGTAGAGGGGCCGAATTGACGTTCCAAGGCCAGCCGGAACTGTTCAAACAACGATTGTTTGTTGGCTTCCCACTGGGCTTCTTTTTTCTCCATCAACGCCAACAGCCGCGCATTTTCAGCGTCGGCAGCGGCCAGCTTGCGCTCAAGCTGGGAGATCGTTGGCGAGGCGGAATCGGCGTTTTTCATGCCACCTAGTCTACCAAAACGCCACTGAAGCGGGAGCAAAACAGCTAACCAACCTGCTGAAAATCCAACGCTTTGTGGGGTTGCATAGCCTTCAGGTTAACGCCATCTAGCAGCCAGTTCAGTTCCTGGCCGGTTAACGTCACGGTGTCGCCTTCCAGATGCGTTGGCCACTTAAACCGCTCGCGCTCCAGGCGCTTGTACCACACCACAAAGCCGTTACGCTCCCAGAACAGCAGCTTCACCTTATCGCGTTGACGGTTGCCGAATACAAACAGCGCCTTATCGAACGGATTTAGCGCCATGGCCTCCTGAACCAGTAAGGCCAAGCCATCGATTTGCTTGCGCATATCCACGGGGTCGCGGCACAAGTACACCGTCAGATCAGTACTCGGTCGGAT
This sequence comes from Vreelandella olivaria, assembly GCA_004295565.1. Classification (GTDB taxonomy): domain Bacteria; phylum Pseudomonadota; class Gammaproteobacteria; order Pseudomonadales; family Halomonadaceae; genus Vreelandella; species Vreelandella olivaria. Next base: position 4,694,495 of record AP019416.1, read on the forward strand.
CATGTCGTCACCTCCACCGGCACAAACCGGGCGGGGCGACAGCGTGGTGGTACCGGCAAGCCTTGCACACTTAAGCGCTTCTCCCATGTCAGCAGGTCGTCGAGAGATAACGCCTGTGAGGCGGCGTAATCACTTAGCGGCATGTTCAGCGCCGAGGCATAGTAAAGATGGCCAAGCCAAAAGGCGCGAGTAGGGTTGAGTTCACAGGTCATGATGATCTCCAAAACCAACGAGAGATCATTAGTGTGAATAGATGGGATTAGCTTGGGTAGATGGGGTTTGTGGATCGCTTACGAATAGCCAGCTAAACGAGGATGATTTATTAGTGATCCTTATATCAAAACATAAGCAAAAACAAATAGTGAAAAATTGTTAACTAACTACTCAAAGAATAAACATTCCATTAATCTTACGGCGAAAGTGCTAACTATAGAAAAGACTGCTTATATTTAGCAAAACTCCATGAAGTTATTTTAAAAATGTCGATAGGGCATTCCCCTAGCAACTCCTTTCCGCTGCAAAGCAAGGAAAATATAATAATGCCAGACGCCTCTTTCTCGAACCATATTGCGCGAACCGACAGGCTCATGTGGTGGCCACTAGGGTTTGTCGCTTTATTATGCTTGGTGATTAGCTTTTTTACCCAAACGCTGATGCTAGTAGCGGTGGTAATTGCTGCCACGCTACCGCTTACCTATATTCTCCAGCATAAATTACCAGGCCACATTGCTAACGGGTTCGTCAAAGCCGCTGTGATGATGGTCTGGTCGGCCGTATTGATCGAACAAAGTGGCGGCATGATCGAAGCACACTTTGGCATCTTTATCTTGCTCTCTGTTTTAATCCTTTATAGCGACTGGCGAGTTATTGCTTTTGGTGGTTTGGTCATAGCACTTCACCATGCTCTGTTTACCTGGCTTCAGTATCAGGGGCTCGTTCAGCTTTACGTGAGCATGGGTGACATGCATGTCATGGAAGAGGGGCAATAACCCACAGCCCTGTCGATTTACTGTATTGCTTACTAATGCACGGCGGCGCCGTGGTTGTCCAAGTCGTTATTCTTGGCTATTTGGCAAAAGTGCTGGAAAGCATGGTGCAAGAAGGGCTTCACGTCACTCGCTTTGCCATTGCCGCCGGTAGCGGAAACTTGGACGTTGCCTTCAGCAGAAAAGAACAGCAGTTGCCCGCAGTCTCGGCAATCGTAGAAATGCGCGACCAGGTAGCGGATAGCCTGCGAAAAACACAAACTGCAGCAAGCCACGTTATGGACTACAGTCAGCAGCTTTTTGTTGCTCAAGAGCAACTACGCACTCAAACGTCCCGTAACAGCAGTCAAACCGAGCGCATATCCACTAGCACGACGGAACTCGCCGCCTCGACTCGGGAAACCGCCAAAGAATCTCAACATATACGTCAACTGGCCAACGATGCTGAGAAAATTGCTCGACAAAACGGTAAGCAAGTCGAGGAAATGGGTGAAATGATGCGGCTACTTGATAAGCACTCCAAAGCTATCCAGGAGATGCTTGGCGAAATTGATAACATCACATTTCAAACCAACCTTCTCGCATTAAACGCATCCGTTGAAGCAGCAAGAGCCGGTGAACACGGCCGTGGCTTCGCCGTGGTTGCCAACGAAGTGCGTAACTTGTCGAAAAATACCCAAACAACTGCTACTCAGATTCGCCATACCATTGCGGCCACCACCAACCAAGTGTTGCTAGGGGTTAAACAAACTTCCACCATTGCGGAGACGACTCGGTCACTTATTCAAAGCTTTGAGCAGGTCGCCATGCGTTTAAACAACTCTGAAAGCGCAATCAGCCAGCAGCATCAAGGCGTTGAAGAGCTCGAGCAAAGCGTTAACGAAATTTACAATGCCCTGGAGCTCTCCCGTGCGGCGGTTGAAAACTCCCACAGCATGGCAGAACAACTATCGGTCACCGCTGATAAGATGATGAACGCCGTCAGTGGGTTCACACTCCCGCTCTCTTCGTCTACCGCCGAGAAGCCAATGCTGATTGCCTCACCCACGGTTTGACGCCTTAATCGGCACTATAAAATCGCACCGCGACCAGCCTCCGGGAGCTGGTCGATCATTCGATCAAGGGTTATAGGGTATTCGCGCACCCGAACACCGGTGGCATTGTAGATCGCGTTGGCAATCGCGGCGGCTACGCCACAGATACCCAGTTCGCCAATCCCTTTTGCTTTTAGGGGCGATGAAGCAGCATCGGTGGTATCTAAAAAGATCACCTCCTGCTCGGGAATATCCGCATGCACCGCCACTTCGTAGCTTGCCAGGTCGTGGTTGACGAAGAAGCCGCGCTCGGTATCCACGCTCATGCCCTCGGTCAAGGCAGCCCCCACACCCATGGTCATACCACCAATCACCTGACTGCGCGCCGTAATGGGGTTGAGGATGCGCCCTGCATCGCAAACGGCCAGCATGCGCCGCACGCGGGTTTCCCCGGTATAGGCATGCACGGCCACCTCAACAAAGTGCGCTGCGAAAGTACCTATCTCCAGCGTGTCTTTGAAGTCGCCAAAGTTGATCGAATCTTCAGCCACTATCTCTTCGCCATCGGCTACGTCGGCCAGTGCCAGATCTATCTGCCCGGCGACGACGCGGCCATGTTCAAAGCGCGCCTCGTCAACGTTCAGGCGTTTGGCGATCTGCGCCTGAAGCGCCACACAGGCAGCATATACACCCGCGGTGGAGCTCGCTGCACCAAACTGCCCGCCTGAGCCGGAGGAGGTCGGGTAGGCACTGTTGCCAAGGCGTACCTCTACGTCCTGCATCTCCATGCCCATGGTTTCTGCCGCGGTTTGGGTCAGGATGGTGTAGGAACCGGTACCGATATCGGTCATATCGGTTTCCACGATCAAGCGCCCCTTCTGCAAACGCACCCTCGCGCCCGAGGTCATGGTAGGCGCGCCGCGATAGGCACCGGCCATACCGTGGCCAATCAGCCATTGGCCTTCGCGCCGCCCGCCCGCTTTAAGGTTACGTTCAGCCCAGCCGAAAGCGTCGGCGCCCTTGCGCAGGCACTCCACAAAGTGGCGTTCGCTGAAGGGCTTCGATGGCGCTTCGGGATTGACCTGGGTGTCGTTGAGTATCCTGAACGCCACCGGATCCATGCCCAGCTTCTCCGCCATCTCGTCCATGGCGATCTCGAGCGCCGCCAACCCCGACGCTTCACCCGGGGCACGCATATCCGCCGATTCAGGAAGGCCCATATCGATAGCATGGTGCACCACGCGACGATTTTCGCCCGCGTAGAAGCAGCGGGTCTGATTGACCGCATCTTCACCGCTGCCGCCGGGCAGCGTATGGGAAAACAGCGGTGTGATCGAAGACAGTAATCTTGCCATCTGCCCCGGCCGCGATACGCAGGCGCTGAATGGTGCCGGAGCGGTGGGTGGTGTTGTTGAAGATCATCGGGCGCGGCAAGGCCACTTTGACCGGCCGCCCCGTCTCCCGCGAGCCAAGCGCGGCCAGCACCGCGTCGGCGCGCAGCCATAGCTTGCCGCCAAAGCCGCCACCCACATAAGGGCTTTCCAGACGGATCCTGTCAGCGTCGATCTCGAAGGTGGTAGCGAGCGCCTGGCGCGTCCACTCGATCATCTGATTCGATGTCCATACCGTCATCTGACCACCATCCGACCAGTCAACAATGGAAGCGTGGGGCTCCATCATGGCGTGGCTTTGCGAAGCAGTGCGGTAGGTTTCATCCAGCGTTACCGGTGCGGCGTCAAACGCCGCGTCCACATCGCCTACATTGGCGGTCGGCTCGCCAGTGCTCTGCAGGCGCGTCCAGGCATCTTCAAGATCGAACACGCCCGGCGTCTCTTCGTAGTGCACCTCAATCAATGAAGCCGCACCACGCGCCTGCTCCAAGGTATCGGCAACCACTACCGCGATGGCCTGGTGGTAGTGCTCAACGGTGGCGCCGCCGAACAGGTGGGCCACATTGCTGTCGGCACGCGCCAGCGGCTCAAACTCTAGAGTGGTGATAACGGCGGCTACGCCGGGTGCGGCACGGGCGGCCGTGGCATCCATATGAGTGATTTTTCCTCGGGCAATCGTTGCGCCCAGGGAAAGCCCACCAATGGGTTGGCCACCACGTCATGCCGCTCGTAAGCGTAGGAGGCGCGGCCGGTTACCTTAAGCAGACCGTCGACTCGTACATGCGGCTTGCCGATAATACGGGCACGGTCAAACAAGTTATCTTCCGTTGATTGATTAAAATCCATGGGTCACTCCTGAGCCAGCAGCGCGGCGAGCGTTCGCTCTGCCAGGGTAAGCTTGTAGGCGTTCTCATGCGTCGGACGAGCGCCGTCCAGTAAGCGTGCCATGACGGCGGATGCGCCCTGCGGTAACAGCGCATCGGCTTCAGCACGGCGCCAAGGTTTGGGCGCCACGCCACCCAGTGCCACACGTCCGGTGCCATCGGGGGCTTTAACCAGCGCAACGGAGACCAGCGCAAAGGCGTAAGAGGCCCGGTCGCGCACCTTGTAATAGGCATGGCGGCTCTTAACGGGGGCGGCAGCCGCACGGCAGTGATCATTTCGCCTGCTTGCATCGCGTTCTCTATCTCAGGAGTATCGCCGGGCAGCTGGTAGAACTCCTCCAGCGTCAGGCAGCGCGCTTCACCCGATGAGGTCACGGTTTCCACTTCGGCATCCAGCACGCGCAGGGCCACGGCCATGTCCGAAGGGTGCGTGGCGATACACGCTTCTGACGTACCGATAACGCCCAGCCCACGGGAGTTGGCGCCTGTGCCGAGTGCCGCACAGCCCGCCCCAGGCGAGCGCTTGTTGCAGGGCATGCCGGTGTCGTAAAGTAGGGGCAGCGCGTGCGCTGGAGCAGATTACCGCCGGTAGTGGCTTTGTTGCGCAGCTGGCCCGATGCGCCCGAGACAAGGGCTCGGCTGAGCACCGCATAATCGCGACGAATTCGTGGGTCGGCAGCTAACGCACTGTTACTCACCAAAGCCCCCACACGCAAGCCGCCGCTGCGGGTGGGGGTAATGGCGTTGAGCCCAGTACGCGTTACATCAATCAGGTGTCGCGGGGTTTCGATCTCGTGCTTCATTAAATCCAGCAGGTTGGTGCCACCGGCAATAAATTTGGCGCCTGGTACTTCGGCGGCACGGGCGGCCGCCTGGGCGGGATCAGAGACACGTTCATAGGAGAAGGCTCTCATGCGCGCTCCCCCGCCACCTGATTAATGGCGTTTAGAATATTGGCGTAAGCGCCACAGCGGCAAAGATTGCCCGACATGCGCTCGCGAATCTCGGCATCAGTCACCTCAATGGGTGCGGTGAGATCCTTCGTTACATGGCTGGGTAGATCCGCTCGCATCTCCTCTAGCACTGCCTTTGCCGAACAAATCTGCCCCGGCGTGCAGTAGCCGCACTGGAAGGCATCATGATCGAGGAAAGCTTGCTGCATGGGATCCAGATGATCCGCTTCCCTAATCCTTCGATGGTCGCCACGTCATCACCTTCATGCATCACCGCCAGCGTCAGGCAGGCGTTAATCCGCTCGCCATTCACCGACACCGTGCAAGCGCCGCACTGTCCGTGGTCGCAGCCCTTCTTGGTGCCGGTGAGTTTTAAATGTTCACGCAAAGCATCCAGCAGCGTCGTTCGGTTATCCAGTTCAAGCTGGTGCTTTGCGCCATTGACCACTAAAGAGACGTTCGAGCGCTCCGTGCCATTCTGTGCGGTTTCGCGATGCCTTTCAGCGCTATTAGGTGGGTTCATAACTATGCGCCTTCCCTGCTCATTGCTGTCGTTTTATGGATGTCGTAACGACTTCAGCATAGTCATGATTGAGGTGAACAACCCGGCTATTGAGCATAAAAGGTTGTGAAAAAATCTATGGCACCCTCTGTACACGCTGTTGCTACGCCAGGCTATGCGTTTTATGCCCACGCCAAAACAGGCAGTGGATGCCGTATGCTAACTATGGGAATGGCGGTTGTGGCACTCACCCGCAACCTTCGCAAAAAGCGCCATCAGGTAACGAGCCTGAGGCGCACAGCATCACGGCGCCAGCGTCATGAATGGCTCATCTTGCTGGTCGCTAAAGGCATAGACGTTATAGGGCTCATCCTGAGGCCCTGGCATACCCGGCGTGCCAATGGGCATGCCCGCCAGGCCAATGCCATCGACGTCAGGCTGCTCTTCAAACAGTTTGGCAACCGCTTCCATCGGCACGTGGCCTTCAATCCAATAAGCGCCCATCTCGATGGTATGGCACGACCCTAAACCATAGGGGACGCCCGCCTGCTGCTTGATATCACCCAGCTCTACGTCATCAACAATCGTCACCTCTACGCCAAGCGCTTCAAGATGGCGCGCATATTCATCACAGCAGCCACACTGAGGGTTTTTATACAGCGTGGCCTCGTCAGGCAGTGACGCATGGGCAGAAGTCGCCCCCAGAACCAGTGCACCAGACAGGACTAGCGAGGTAGTTAAGCGGTTCATAAATAACCTCCTTGATGGAAACGGCGAAAAGATAGTGGGTAACACGAAGCGACACTCAGCCATAAAAACGTCAGAAGCATAAAGCTTACAACCTGTGTGTTGCCCCAAGGTCAAGGTGAGCGATGACGGCGCGGCGCTAATAGAGCTACTCCCCCAAGCGCCAGCCAACCGGCCATCAACAACAGCCCGCCGACAGGCGTAATAATGCCAAGATTCAGCCCCGCCAGCGCCATCAGGTAGAGCGAACCTGAAAAGCACACCATGCCTAATGCCCACAGCGCCAGCACCCAACGCTGCCCGGCCAGCGGCTGCACCTGGCGCCATACCTGCACGATCATGATGGCTAACGTGTGCCAGGCTTGGTAGCGCACGCCGGTTTCCACGGCACTTACCATCGCCTCGGTCGTGCGCGCCGCTAGTCCATGGGCCGCGTAGGCGCCCAGCATTACCATCAGGGCGCCGGAAAGCGCCGCGATACACCACCACACTCGATCTGTTCGTTGCACGCTGCTCTCCTGCTTCGATTATGGCTCACATCCATCGCGCTGATTGCACCTACGGCTTACCTTGCACGGCGCGAAACCGCTACAATAGAGAATACCCTAGAGAACGAACTGCCACGACGAATGAGACACGCCTATCTATGTCTATCCAGATACGTCTAAACGGTGAACCCCATACGCTGTCCACCGGCCTTACCGCCGCTGACTTAGTGGAACAGCTGGGCCTGAGTGGTCGTCGTATCGCCGTCGAAATTAACGAAGAGATCGTCCCCCGCAGCCAACACGCCGACACCCAGCTGGTCGATGGCGACCACGTTGAAGTTGTCCACGCGATTGGCGGCGGCTAAAGGAAACACAATGACCCAACTAACTGATACACCGTTAACCGATACCCCACTAACCATCGCTGGGCGCGATTTTCACTCGCGCCTGCTGGTGGGCACAGGCAAGTACAAAGACTTTACCGAAACCGGAGCCGCCATTGCCCAAAGCGGCGCTGAAATCGTCACCTTTGCCGTGCGCCGTACCAACTTAGGGCAGGACGCCGAGGCGCCCAACCTGCTGGACGTTATTTCGCCCGATCGCTACACCCTGCTGCCCAATACCGCCGGTTGCTACACCGCCAAAGACGCCGTGCGCACCTGCCGCCTGGCCCGGGAGCTGCTCGACGGTCACAACCTGGTCAAGCTGGAAGTCCTGGGCGACGACCACACGCTCTACCCCAACGTGGTCGAGACGCTAAAAGCCGCCGAAACGCTGCTTGCCGATGGCTTTGACGTCATGGTGTACACCAGCGATGACCCCATTGTGGCACGCGAACTGGAAGCCATGGGCTGCTGCGCCATCATGCCGCTGGGCTCGCTGATTGGCTCTGGTCACGGCATTCAGAACCCTCACAACGTGCGTTTGATCGTTGAGCAGAGCAAGGTACCGGTATTGGTGGATGCGGGCATTGGCACGGCATCAGATGCGGCCATGGCCATGGAGCTCGGCTGCGACGGCGTACTGCTCAATACCGCCATTGCCCACGCTCGCGACCCGCTGCGTATGGCCAACGCCATGAAGCTGGCCGTGGAAGCCGGGCGCGATGCGTTTTAGCCGGGCGTATGCCGCGCCGCCAATCCGCCGACCCCTCTTCACCTTTTGCTGGCCGTATTAACGGTTAATTGATTCGAGACCCCATGACTGAACCCAAAAGCGCCGCTAACGAAAGCAACGACGCCCCCGAAAACACGGCTGAGACCACCACTCGCCCGGAAAGCTCAGAGGCACCGCTACATCGCCGCGGCATTAAAAGCTACGTAATCCGCGCGGGCCGCATGACCCAGGCACAAAACCGTGGCTTAGAGGAGATTTGGCCGCGGTTTGGCCTGACCATCGCCGACGGTCGTCAAGACCTGGACGCCCTATTTGGCCGCCAGGCGCCGCGGGTAGTGGAAATCGGCTTTGGCATGGGCAACTCGCTGCTTGAGCAGGCCGAAACCCATCCAGATACCGACTTTATCGGCATCGAAGTCCACGCCCCAGGGGTCGGTAAGCTATTAGATGAGGTCGACAAGCGCGGTCTGACGAACCTGCGCGTTTACCGCGAAGATGCCCTGGCGGTGCTTGAGCAGTGCCTTCCCGAATCCTCGCTCACCACGCTGCAGCTGTTCTTCCCCGACCCTTGGCCGAAGAAGAAGCACCACAAACGGCGCATCGTGCAGCCTGCGTTTGTTGAGCTGATCCGTACGCGCTTGATGCCCGGCGGCACTTTTCATATGGCCACCGACTGGGAAGCCTACGCGGAGTGGATGGCAGAAGTCATGGAAGCAGCGCCCGGTTATACCAATACCGCCAGTGCGGAAACCGCCCCTATGTACCGCGCCCGGCGTTCCGCCCATTAACCAAGTTTGAAGCCCGCGGCGAGAAACTCGGCCACGGTGTGTGGGATTTGATATACCGTCGGGAAGCGTAAACGTTCTGCCAACTAGATTGACAGAGGGGTTATTGCAGTGTTAGACGCTACGGTCAGCATCAACCCTGAGCGGGCGTCTTTCGCATTAACCGAAAATAGTTGTATCAGGACGACTATTAAGTTTAAGCATCTGCTTTTAATTATTAAGCGATATTAAAATACCCATTTGATGCAAGCTATCGATTTCCGCATATATCTCTTCGCAGAAAGATTCAGCCACATTACTTAACGGTTTGTGTTTAGATTTAAGTAAGGCAATCTCCCACTCAATCGTTGGCTCCATGGGCTTTGATACAACCGCTGTTCCCTGCAGCAGTAGCTCTGCAATGGGATCAATCACTGCGACCCCAAGCCCGCGGTCAACTAATGCGCACACCCCTCGCATATGGCGCATTTCAGCGGCGATGTGCCGCTTTATATCCACTGTCTGCATAATGTAATCCACGCGGGCACGCAGAGGACTATCCGCCATCAGCTCTACGAATGTCTGATTTTGTAAGCTGGTAAGGGCCACCACATCTTGGCTAGCGAGGGGATGCATACGATGCATGATGCAGCGCGCCGAGCAGCGTGCAAGACTACTCACCGTTGCCCCATAAGTGTCTGCTTCAAGCGTTATCCCCAGCGCCACATCACAGGTATTGTTGTCGATCATTTTAAGCAACTCTTGCAGTCCTGCATCGATAACCCGAACGCCTACCTTAGGATGAATCTGCTTAAAGCGCTTAATCACATCGAGTAAAAAGGTATCGCAAAAAATGGGTTGAGCAGCAACGACGACACTCCCCATTTGGTTATTAGCAATAGCATCCGCGTCTTTTGCGTATCTCGAATACTTGCCATTAACCGTAAAACGGACGCGTGGTATAAGAATGCTTCTGACGTTGGCGAAAGCTGATTACGGGCACGTTTGAACAACGCAAAACCCAGCTCCTCCTCCAGCCCCATGAGCAAACGACTGACCATTGATTGGCTGATCCCTAACGTTTCTGCAGCCGCTTTTGTGGTGCCATGCTTCATAAAGGCATCAAACGCTTCAATCTCTTTTATTTTCATTATCTTAAACTCGCTTTAGCCGTATTTAACGAATTAACCGGCAGATAAAAACACGCTTTATAAACAACAAGCTTGCAACTTTCGACCTCCACTAGAACTAAAACGCATACTAAATTGAATTGTTGCAACAAATTTCATAGCTGTCTATGTTGAAAGTGATTAATCCCATTAATGCTCTTTACTCAGTCCTTCAATAACAGCTATTCAATAACAGACATGCAACCACCATTGCGGAGACAAGTATGAAACTCACCTTAAGCTTAGCGGCAGCAACGCTGCTCGCTGCCTCCACCGCCTATGCTCAGAGCTACCCCTCCGAACCCGTCACGCTGGTAGTCCCTTATGGCCCTGGCGGCGCTTCCGATCTGGCCGGTCGGGCGCTAGCGGAGTCTGCTCGTGAATATCTAGGTCAGCCTGTCACGGTCGTTAATCAAGCCGGCGCTGGGGGAATGACCGGCGCTCGTGATGTCGTACAGGCTGACCCCGATGGTTACACCTTGCTATTAGCCCGCGTCGGTATGGCGCTCTCACCAGCGGTCAACGAAAACAGCAGCGTTGACTGGGATGAGTACACCTTTATCAGCCCGCTGGAAGCCACACCGATGATTCTTGCCGTGGCCGACGACTCACCCTATGAAAGCGTTGAGGATTTGCTGGAGGGCATTGAAAACGACCCTGGCGCGATGAGCTATGCCGCCTCCGGAGCCACCGCCATCGATGGCTTTACCGTGCAGTCACTACTGGCTGACGCAGAAATGGATCCGCTGACAGCGGCCACGCTGATTCCCCTACCGTGGGGGTGGTGAGCTCGCAACGGCGCTACTGGGTGGGCATGTTGATTTTCTCGCCATCGCTGCTGCTTCGCTAATGCCGCATATTGAGAGCGGTGATATGCGCCCGTTAATGGTGTTCTCACCCGAGCGCATGGAAGCACTCCCAGACGTGCCGACTGCTGAAGAGTTGGGTTATGAGCTAGCTGGGCAAGTGATTGGTTGGAGCGCGCTGTATGGCCCGCCAGATCTACCTGAAGAAGTGGTTAACACTTGGACTGACGTGATGGAGCAGGTGTCTGAGGATGAGACATGGCTCAGCCGTGCTGATGATCGTGGCTCAATTTCCACCATCGGTAGCGTCGATATGGAGACCTACGCAAAAGAGCAGTACGAGTTTTATCGCACCTTAGCAGAACAGTTTGGCTATCTGGAGTGAGTCAGCGTTAAGCACACTGTTGTCACTGCCTACATCATTGCATCACTGGAGGGGACATGGGTATAACACGCGGTTTAGTTATCACAGTGCTGTTCGGTATCGTTCTGTTTCTACTGATACCCGCCTATGTGCCCCGCCCGCGCTTTATTCCCGGGTTTGCGCCACCGCCTGATATGTGGCCACGCACGGTTTCCATGCTCGGCATGGCACTGGGCATACTGCTCGTAGGGCTGTCTTGTTCACGTAAAACCGAAGCTATCGCCGACCCTGAAGACGCCCGCTCAATACGTGGCGATACGCCGCTTGCCACACTACTCACGCGCTTCGGTTGGACGGTACTGGCCTTTGCACTTTTTATTGGCTCAGTGATGCTGCTTGGTTTTTGCTATCGAGCATCCTGCTGCTAATGGCGATGTTGATATTGACGGGTTATTGGCGCCACAAAGTGGTAGCCGTCACTGTTGCCGTAGTACTACCACTGGTTCTCTACCTGTTTTTCTCCAGCGCACTCAATACGCGTTTCCCTGTCGGCAGCCTTTTCAAGGCGATCGGTATTTAACCTACCGCGTATAGGATTACCACTATGCTCAACGACCTGCTGGTTGCCTTCCAGGCGGTTGCCACTCTTGAGAATTTTTTGATCATGGCCGCCGGTATTTGGGGTGGCGTGATTATCGGCGCCATTCCCGGCATGACCGGCACCATGGCGGTGACCCTGGCGCTGCCCTTTACGTTTTATATGCAGCCGATCCCGAGTATTTTACTGCTCGTTGCGCTCTACAAAGGCTCAACCTACGGCGGCTCGGTATCCGCAATATTGATCAAGACGCCAGGCACCGCGTCGGCTGCCTGCACCACCCTTGACGGCTACCCGTTGGCCCAACAGGGCAAGGCAGGCAAAGCCCTTAACATGGCGCTCTACTCGTCCTGTACCGGGGATTTTATCTCCAACCTCTCGCTGATTTTTTATTGCCGCACCGCTGGCGCTCCTCGCGTTACGGATTGGGCCACCCGAATACTTTATGCTGATGATATTCGCGCTCACTACCGTGGCTGGGGTGTCAGGGCGTTCGCTGCTGCTTGGGCTGGTATCAGCCTGCTTAGGGCTCCTGTTAGCCACCGTGGGCGAAGATATGTACGGCTCGTTCCGCTTCGACCTCACCGTAGATATGCAGAGCGGTCTTGCCGTGGCGCCCGTGCTCATTGGTCTGTTTGCGATTCCTGAGCTGCTTAAAATTATTGTTTTTCGTCACAACCAAAGCCATAAGCCCATGCAGTTGGGCGATAACCGCGTAACGCGGGATGAGCTGCGCCGATCCTTAAAGGCAATGCTCAAAGGCAGCATGATTGGCGTGGTGATGGGGGCTATTCCCGGCATTGGCCCCTCGGCAGCGGCGTTCTCCTCTTACGGGGAAGCACAGCGTAGCTCAAAGAACCGCGAGAACTTTGGCAAGGGCGAACTGGAAGGAATCGCGGCATCCGAGTCCGCCAATAATGGTTGCTGTGGCTCCACCATGATCCCGCTGTTAGCGCTGGGCGTGCCGGGCGATGTGATTACCGGCGTGATGCTGGGTGCCTTTATGATTCACGGTATGACCCCAGGCCCCATGCTGTTTGAGAACAACCTTCATGAGGTTTACATGCTGTTTATTGGCATGCTGTTCTCCTCTGTTCTGCTGTTTGGGGCTGGCAAAGCAACGATGCGCTTTTTCTCGCATATCTCGCGAATTCCCCCCGGCCTAATGGCGCCTATCGTGCTTGCGCTATGCGTCTTCGGTATTTTTTCGATCTCCAACAGTATGTATGACGTCATCGTACTGCTGGCGATGGGCATATTTGGCTTTTTCATGTTCCTGTTCGCCATCCCCGCCGCCCCCTTTTTAATCGCCTTCATTCTTGGCCCAATGCTGGAAGAGAACCTGCGTCGCGCACTAGCGCTCTCACGCGGTGATCCCAGCATCCTGGTGTCGTCGCCGATCACCTGGCTATTCGCCTCGTTGGCGATATTTGTGGTGGTGGTGACGATTCGTCAGCAACTTAAGAAAGCCAAGGCCTGAGCCAAAGATTCCCTTATTGCCAAGGATTTAACGCTATGCAAGCTAGTGCTACGCCTAACGCTCACCCGCAGTTGAAAGACGCGGTCTCGCACCTCGCAGACCTGATCGCTTACGACACAACCAGTGCGTACTCCAACCTTGAACTTATTCAGCATATGGAGGAGTACTTTGCCAGTCTGGGCGCTGAGGTAGCGGTGCTACCCGATGAGAGCGGCGAAAAGGCCAATTTAGTCGCCCGGCTAGGCCCAGCAGACGTACCTGGCATCGTCCTCTCAGGCCATACCGACGTCGTCCCCGCCAATCCGAAGAACTGGCAAAGCAACCCTTTCAAACTGGAGCAGCGCGACAGTCGCTTGTTTGGGCGTGGCACCTGCGATATGAAAGGCTTTGCAGCCTGCGTTATGGCAGCTACACCGGTGTTTGCCAGCGGCGAGCTACAGCGCCCGTTCTATTTCTGCTTCTCTCATGATGAGGAAGTGGGTTGCCTGGGTGCTCCCGCTATCGCACGCTACCTAGCCAAGCTCAAGGTGCCACCGGCACTGGCCATTATCGGCGAACCCAGCGAAATGAAGCTGATCAACGGTCAGAAAGGCAAGATCGCGATGCGGGTCACGGTGCGCGGTGAAGGGGGCCACTCATCGTTTTCACCCCAGCATGTTAATGCGGTGGAGTATGCCTCGCGGATCATCACCATGATCACCGAACGATCACGACGATATGAGCAAGAAGGCCCTTTCGACCACGACTTTACCGTTCCCCACGCCACAGCGTTGACCACCATGATAGAAGGCGGTGTGGCGACCAACGTGACCCCTGATACCTGCAGCTTTATCTTTGAGCTACGCAGCATTGATCAGGAAGCAGCCGCCACGGACATTCAAGCACTGATCCGCGATATAGAGGCTGCCCTACTCCCCGAAATGCAGCGCCAATCAGCCGATTCCGCCATTGAGTGGCAAGAGCTATTTGCCTACCCCGCCATGGGCGATGCCACCGACAGCGATATGTTCAAAAAGCTTGAAACCATTCTTCCCGAGCGTGGTGGCAAGGTCTCTTATGGGTCTGAAGGTGGGGTTTTCGAGATCGATGGCGACATCCCCTCGGTAATTCTTGGGCCCGGCTCTATTCGCCAGGCCCATAAGCCCGATGAGTTTATTGAAATTGATCAACTCAGCCAGTGCCTAGCATTCTTGGATGACTTAAATGCTTGGATGAAACGCTAACGCCCCCATGAGTGAAGGTGAGTTATGGGGCAGTCACTCTATGAAGGGTTCCGTTACCGCGTTCAAAAGCGTCAATATTAGCCAACGTCGTCTCGGCGATATTGGTCAACGCCTCGACGGTGAAGAAAGCCTGGTGACCGGTAATCAGCACATTATGGAAGGTGGTTAGGCGCATAAACTGATCATCGTCGATCACGCCATGAGACAAGTCTTCAAAGAACAGCTGCTCTTCCTCTTCATAGACATCCAGCCCCAAGCGGCCGATTTTGCCGCTTTTCAGGCCTGCTATAACGGCTTGGGTATCGACCACCCTTCCACGGCCGGTATTGATCAGCATGACGCCTTCCTTCATTTGCGCGATGGCATCGGCATCAATCAAATGGTGAGTCTCAGGCGTCAACGGGCAGTGCAGCGAGATAATGTCGGCGCTGGCAAACAGCGCTGCTAGCGGCACGTACTCAACAAAGGGTTTAGCATCCGGGCTGGGAAACGGATCGCTGGCTACTACCCGGCAACCAAAGCCGTGCATAATATCGGCAAAAATCAGCCCGATATGCCCAGTTCCAATAATGCCGACCGTTTTACCGTACAGGTCGAACCCCAGCAGGCCATCCAGGGCAAAATTGCCCTCCCGCACGGTTGTAAGCGCGATAAGTCATGCGGTTCAGGCTTAGTACGAGCGCCACCGCATGCTCGGCAACCGCATGGGGTGAATAGGCGGGTACCCGCGCAACCGTTATGCCTAACCGTTCAGCGGCAACCAAATCGACATGATTAAAGCCCGCTGAACGTAGCGCTACCAATGTTGTGCCGCCATCATGCAGTTGCTCTAACACGGCGGCATCAAGGCAGTCATTCACGAAGGCGCAAACCGCGTCAAAACCGTTGGCTAAGGTCGCCGTGTCTTCAGTTAAACGCGCCTCAAAAAAGCTTAAGTGGTGGCGTTGCCCCGAGTTGGCGCGTGTAAGAAAAGTGCGGTCGTAGGGTTTAGCACTAAACACGGCGATGCGCATGGGCTTTACTCGTTGAGCGGTTTTAGCGGCTCCCAATCCGAACGATTGGCCAGAAACTCAGGCCTGGGCCGGTTACCGCAGTAAGGGTCGTGCAGCGTGTTTTCAACACTGTTGTAAACAAAGAACAGATTACTTCTCGGCCAGCAAGACATATTGATATTTGAGCCGTGCATGGTGTTGCATTCAAAAATCACCAGCGATCCGGCAGGCCCCTTAGGCGCTTCGATATCGTTTTCTAACATGAGCTCGCGGAGGCTACTGGCTGGGGGCACGCCCACCTCTTGGCTTTTTAGTGATTCTTTATAGTTATTTTCCGGCGTTCGTCCCACACAGGGAACAAAATAATGATGCGAGCCGGGGATCAACATGAGTGGCCCATTAAATTCACCGTTGTCAGTGAGTACGATGGAGCAACTTAACGCACGCATACGTGGCATGCCATCTTCGCTATGCCATGTTTCAAAGTCGGAGTGCCACTCAAACCCTTTGCCTTTGAAACCTGGCTTATAGTTAATCCGTGATTGATGGATATACACATCGCTGCCCAGCAACTGCTTAACCATCGCCAATAGCTTGGGATCCTGGGTCAATCGCTGAAAGCGTTTTGAAACATCATGGATGCCGAAAATGGTGCGAATCTCTTCACGCCCAGGTTCAAGAATAGTGCCTTCTGAGAGTTTCAGATCAGCATCGTCTTCATACTCGCGCAGTTCTTTAAGAAAAACCTGCATATCATCAGCGTCAAAAATCCTTCAAACGACAGAAATCCCTTTCTTTCGTACTCATCAATTTCTGATTTGCTTAAGGGGCCATCCGCAAGCTGTGACTCATCGCCATATACCACTGGATCAATGCGTTCAAACATTCCCAACTTTCGTTCCAAGCGAGTCGGGAAAAGATCTTGTGTATCGCTCATAGCAAACTCCTCCGTTAGTGTGCTTATTAATAAACGCCTTTAAACGCTACCTATAAAACGTAGACGCCAAAGCGCCCTCAAGCAATGACGCATGTCGTCCTGCGTCGCTGCAGCGGTCTTTGTATTAAAAATATAAACAGCTAAGCGTATAAAAGTAGCCAAAAAGCGGTAAGTGTAGAGAGCGGGGAAGGTTAGTAGACGCAAAGAAAAGCCGCTCCAGTGGAGCGGCAAAAAGACCGTGACTAGCAATGAGAGGGAGAAACCATGACAGGAAACTGGCGCTGATTCTTAAATCAACAGCTGTCGTGGTTGCCAGTGTCTCATCAAACGTCGGCAACTACACTGTAATAGTTCTCATTTACCCAATCAATACAAATACGAATATTTTTTATTAACGTTTGCCGATGGCAACGTTCACAGCCACGCCCGCACCCTCAAGAGATTACAAAAGATAGGCACCCATAAAGAAAGCCGCTCCAATGGAGCGGCAAAAAAGACCGTGACTAGCAATGAGAGGGAGAAACCATGACAGGAAACTGGCGGTTTCTGTCGTGGTTGCCAGCGTCTCATTAAACGCTGACAACCACACTGTAATAGTTCTCATTTACCACGTCAATACAAATACGAATATTTTTTATTACCGTTTGTCGAAAGCTAACACCGCAATCGCCCCCACAGGAGGTGAATAAAAAATGGGTACACATAAAGAAAAGCCGCTCCAATGGAGCGGCAAAAAAGACCGTGACTAGCAATGAGAGGGAGAAACCATGACAGAAAACTGGCGATGAATGTTTGCCAAGCAGCTGTCGTGGTTGCCAACGTCTCATCAAACGCTGACAATTTCACTGTAATAGTTCTCATTTACCACGTCAACACAAATACGAATATTTTTTATTTAGTTTTCCCAGTCTCACGTCAGCTAACCAACTGCAGCCAAAACGGCAGGGTAAGCATAGCCAACAGGGTTTGGCCGGTAATGATCGCGGCCATGAGTTCAGCATCGCCGCCCAGTTGGCGGGCTAGGATATATGCAGAGGTAGCAGTGGGTAGAGCTGCAAACAGCAACGCCACGTCGCGGCTTACCGGATCCAGCTGTAGTATCCAGGTTAACGCTAATACCAGCGCGGGCATAAGCAGCAGTTTCACGCTATTAGTGGCCAGTACGCCGCGGTCAATGCGCAGCAGCGCCGCCGGGCGCAGCGCCACTCCCACGGCCACCAAGCCTAATGGCAACGCCGCACGCCCCAGCAGCGCCACCGTATCTTGACTCCAGCCGGGCAAACCAACGCCCGACAGGTTCAGGCCAATGCCCGCTAGGCAGGCAAGAATCAGCGGATTTTTAATCAACGCCATGGCACTTTTACCTACGCTAGCACCGCCTAGAGTGCCAGCGGCGACAAAGCTGGCCACACATTACGTTAACCACTGGCACCATGAGTGCCACGGCGACGGCTGCGGTGGTCGCGCCTAAGCTGCCGTGTAGCGCGGCGGCGCCGGCAACGCCCACATAGGTATTAAAACGTACCGCGCCTTGAAATACCGACGTAAACGCCGCAGGCGTTAGCTGTAGCCAGCCACGTAAACGCCAGAGCAGCAAGCCAAACAGCGCCATCGCGCCCAGCAGCACCAGCGCCAAGCGGCCCACCGGTACCTGGCTGACATCCGCGGTGGCCAGGGTTCCCACCAGCATGGCGGGAAACAGCACAAAGTAGATCAGCCGCTCCATTTGCGGCCAGAAGGTGTCGCTAGGCCAACGCCCATAGCCAAGCACGGCACCCAGTAAGATCAATAGAAATAGTGGGCCTAAAGCGCCAGTGATACTCTCCATTTACGTCCCTTTTGCCTGCGACATCCCAGCACAGCGATATCGGCGCGATTGCTGTTACCATGGCTATAACACCCCGCCCCACGGCTTGCGTAGCGATTATTCTGCCATGAAGATGATATCAAAACCTGCTCACCCGGCGGGCTTCCCCGCCTTAAGGATACTGATACTGGTCACTGGCTTGGCGTTAGCGGCCTGCGCATGGTACGCCTTTGCCCATTGGCTTCATCGCGATAGCGATGTGACATGGTTTCCGCCCACATCAAGCTGTAACCTGCACGCAGCGCCCTGCACTGCTACTTTGGGTGATGTGGGCCGTATCACGCTCAACGTGCAGGCAAATGGACGGATTGATGCATTGGAGATACTGCCGCTGGAGGTGGAAGTGGATGGCCTCACCGCCACCCAGGTCGAGGTCGATTTTATTGGTCGGGATATGGACTTGGGCTTACATCGCTTTGCCCTTAGCACCGATGCGCCCGGCCACTTTCAAGGTCAAGGCCAAGTGGGGATTTGCACTCAGAACGTTATGCCCTGGCGAGCGCGTGTCATACTGCAAACCGCAGAAGGCAAGGTAGGCAGCTGGTTCGATTTTGACGTGATTCGGAGTTAACGCATATGACACGAAAACCCTTATGGCTAGGCGCCGGGTTAGTCGCTGTTTTACTCATAGCCAGCGGCATTGGCCTCTATCAGTATGCCTTCGCCCCTCAAGATGGTGAACCTGTAGGAGGCCCGGTAGAACTACCCTCTACTCAGGGTGATTTTTCATTGACCCAGCTGGACGACGATCAAATCGCGATTATTTCGTTTGGCTATACCTACTGCCCTGACATTTGCCCCATGACCCAGTCGGTTAAACGCCAAGCCCTGGCCCAGCTCCCTGAGGAGCAGCGCGAGCGTGTAGTGCCGGTAATGATCACCGTTGACCCCGAACGCGACACGATTGAGCGCATGCAGGAGTACATGGGCTTTTTTCGGCGAAGCGTTTATCGGTGCAGTGGGCAGCCAGGAGCAGCTTGAGGATGTCGCCTCACGCTATGGGGTGATCTGGCGGAAAGTCGAAGCACCGGGATCAGCAATGGACTACACCATTGACCACAGCGCCTCGCTTTTTTTTGGTGAATCGCGAGGGCGATATTCTTCAGCGGGTACTCTACTCACCGACCCCGCATGGCCTGGTTTCCGCATTAGAGAGCGAACTGGGCGGCTAAGCGGCGCCTCTTAATCGACTTTTTCAGGTGCTGACTGCAAACGATCCAACATCGCCATCAGCGCCCCGATTTGGGTGCCGTCACGGGTATCGTGCAGGGGGCTTAACTGCCAGGTGCTTTCGGCAAACCCCCACCAGTCCCAGCAGCCCTGCGGGTTCGCCATACTGCTTTCGGCCTGAGGGTAGAGCACGACTTGCTGATGCGCTGCCGCCCAGGCATTGAGCCCGGTGTAGCGTATAAACGTATCGCCAATGGCCTCTGCGTTCATTTGACAGCCGTGCAGCGCCAGCGTGACCGGGCACTCGCCCGCTTCGCAGCCTTCGGGTATAAACACATAGCCGGTGTCCGCTAAGCCCTTTACCGCAAACTCTGACTGATCAAACGCGACCAATTCACCACCTTGCCCTGCCTCTTGCTCACTAGCGCCCGAGGCTGCTCGTTCGGGATAGAGCCAATCCAGCATTTCTCCGGCAATATCCTCATCGCAGGACAACAAAAAGCTCCCCCACCCTGACGACAATCACCCCACTCGTGGGGCCCGGGGGCGGCTTCGCTGGGTAACTGTATCGGCCAGCCATGCCCCGCCTTTTCACTGCGCGCAACGCGCAGCTGATCAGGCGAAGCAAGCCACTGCTGCCACTGCTCTGCAAGCAGGTCGCCGAGCTTTGGCTCAACCACTTCATCCTCTTCGCCGTGCCATAAGTAGGCCCTAAGCTGGCTAAGCGCTTCACTGCTACCTACCTGTTCAAGCCCAAGATAGCGCTGGCGGCGTGCCTCCAGCTCATCCAGCGAAGGCATACCACGACGGGTCATCATGCACTGATTAAGCGCCAGGCTCAGCGAACCCTGCGCACAGCTCCAAGGCCCCGCCGCCAATACGCCCAAGCCACTAAACCGTTCAGGCCAGGCCACCGCTAGCTGGGCAGCCATATAACCGCCCGATGATACCCCCACTACGCTGGCCTGCTCACTCGCAGCACTCAGGGCGGGCAAATTTTCAGGCTCACTGTCCGTCTCCGCCTGCGCTAGCAGAGGCGTGCACAGACCTAAGCAAACCAGTGTCTGGGCGAGAGAACGCAGGTTAGAAGTGGGGTTGAGATCATCGCTTATTCGACGCCCAACAGTTCAACGCGGAAGGTCAGCACTTCGTTAGGCCCAATCGGCCCTTGACCATTCTCACCGTAAGCAAGATCCGCTGGGATATACAGCATCCAGCTATCACCAACGCTCATCATCTGCAGCGCTTCCTGCCAACCTTCGATTACTTGGTTGGTTTGGAAGCTGACGGATTCGCCACGCTCAAAAGAGCTATCAAATACAGTGCCATCCAGCAGCATACCCTCGTAGTTCACTTCGACGGTGTCTTCAGGGCCAGGTGTGGCGCCGTCGCCCGTTTCAAGCACTTCATACTGGAGACCTGAGTCAGTGACGGACACTTCGTCGCGCTCAGCATTTTCAGCCAGGAAGGCTTCACCCTCCTCGAGATTCTTCTGCGCAATCTCTTCAGCTTCTGCTTCACGCGCTTTCATTGACTGCTCCTGGAAGGCCATCAACGCTTCGGTCATCTCTTCTTCACTGAGCGCCAAGTCGTTGCCTTCAAAGACGTCGCTCATACCCTCGTGAAATGCATCCAAGTCGAGGTCTTCGATATCCGCCTGCATGCTTTCACCCAGAGTGACACCCAGGCTGTAAGCCAAGCGCTGTTCATCGGTTTCGGGCGCTGCCGCGGCAAAAGGGGCAACCAAAAGCAAACCTGTCAGAGCCGTAGTAGAGAGCAGTTGTTTCATGAAAGATCCTTTTTATAGCGGCGCCGAACGCCAATCAGTGTTACGCAAGACTAACACCCACCGCCCCGAGCTGCATCTTCGAGGTGGTGGGTGCCAATAAGACCACAAAATGAGAGAGAGGTTTAGCGGATTTAGACGACCAGCGTAGGGCAGTGCGCCGCTCCCGCCACTCGTTGAGAAACGCTGCCCAACAGCGGGTTCTTCTCGCCATTGGTGCCCTGGGCGCCAATCACGATCAGATCGCACTCCCGCTTACGGGCAAAGCGCACAATAATGCGCGAGGGCCGTCCGCCCTTAACAAAGGCGCGCACGCGGGCACTGTCCGCGCCCAGTTCAATAGCATGGGACTTCGCATGCACAGCGATCTCGGTGGCGTACTCTTTTAACGCGTCGTCAGGAATATCCAACTGGTTAGGCCGCACCATAGAGAGCGAGGCTTTCAGCAGGCTGTGGTGTTTAAACACGCACAGCAGATAGAGCTCAGCGCCGGTTAGCATTTGCAAACCCACCGCCTTTTCCAGCGCCCGCAAGGCGCCTTTAGAACCATCCACCGGGACTAAAATGCGATTAAACATTCGCGTACTCCTTGTGGCTGTTTAGCGGAAGGCAACATCGCGCAGGAACAGCGCAATTTGCGGGAACATAATCAGCAGAGCGGCCGCTAAGATCAGCATGAAAATAAACGGCGGAGTACCTTTGATCACATCCCAGTAGGGGCGCTTGAAAATTGCAATCGCGGTGAAGATATCGCACCCAAAGGGCGGGGTTGCCGAACCTATCGCCACCTGCAGGGTAATCAGAATACCCACTAACACAGGATCCAGGCCTGTCGCCGCAATGGCAGGCGCGAAAATGGGCGTCAGCACCAGAATAACCACAATCGGATCGACAAACATACAGGCCACAAAGAAGGAGATACAGATGGCGATCAATACGCCGGTTGGACTATGCATCATTGACCCCCACTGCCTCCAGGATCATTTGTGGGATCTGGGCAAACGAAATAATCCACGAAAAGCCGTTACCCACTGCGACCAGGATAAACACTACAGCGGTGATCAAGCCGGTGGATTTGGCGATGGCATAGATATCATTCATCTTCAGCGAGCGGAAGACCACAAACTCAAGCAATATGGCATACAGCACACAGGCCGCAGCGGCTTCCGTCGGGCTAAACACACCGCCGTAAATACCACCAACAATAATGACCGGAAAGCCAAGTGGCCAAAGAGCCTGCTGAACCGCTACCGCCCGCTCTCCAGGTCGATTTTGCTTCCGTAGGCACATCTTTAACGATGGCGTAAATAATGCAGTAAATCGAGAACATACACAGGATCATTAACCCTGGGCCAATACCGGCAATAAACAGTTCGCCGATAGAAGTACCCGAAATAACCCCATAAATGATCATGCCGATACTGGGGGGAATTAAGAACGCGATGTCGCTGGAATTGATGATCAGAGCCAGCGTGAAAGAGTCTGAGTAACCCGCTTTAAGCATTTTCGGACGCAGCGGTGAGCCAACGGCCACCACGGTCGCCTGGGTAGAACCGGATACAGCACCAAACAGCGTGCACGAAGCCGCCGTACTCACCGCCAAGCCGCCCTTAATATGGCCGATAAACGCCATGACCATATCAATCAAACGGTTAGCGGATTGCCCGCGGGTCATAATATCGGCGGCAAGGATAAACATTGGCACAGCAATTAACGAGGCTGGTCGTATACCCGCCATCATCTGCTGGATCAGCGTATCCATCTGACCAAAGCCGTTAAACATCATATAGAAGCCAATTACCGCGGCGGTAATCAGCGGAATCATCATTGGAAAGCCCAGCAGCAGCAGGGCAATCATGGTGGTGACCATTACTGTCGTCATGGCTGTTCCCCTAGGGTGCAGTGCCCCGCATTAAACTTCTGTTTCGGTGTCTTTATAACCATCCACCACGCCCGTCGAGAGATAAACATCGCGGGACGTGACGTTTTTAACGGCGGTCAGCAAGTATTGAATACCGGTGATTAAAAAACCCATCGGCACCCATAGGTAAATGATCCACACCGGTAAGCCCAGGGAGGGCAGTACGCGGCCTTTGCTATGCAGATCCAGGATATAAACAATCGAATAGTAGAGCAGGAAAAACATCACCAGCGAGGTGAACAGCGCAATAAAAATCATCAGCACTTTGCGCCCACCTACCGGCAACGCATCATAAATAGCCGACATACGTATATGGCGGCCATGACGCGCGGCATAGCCAATCCCCGCGAAGGTAATCATGATGATTAAAATGCGATTTAGCTCACCCGAAAACATGATGCTGTTGTTAAATACAAAGCGGGCAATCACGTTGGTGACCGTATTCAGCGCCATTAGCAAAACACCCATCGCGAGTATCACGGCTTCTATTTTGCTAATTGCAGTGTCGATCACGCCCAGTACCCCCGGCAAACCGGAGCGGTAATTCTTTTCCATCTCATCATCGGTCATGGCCGGACTCCTTTTGAACGGCTCTAACGGCATCAGCTAAGTGCCGTCGGCACAATAAACACAGCGTTATTCCAGAGCTATTTAGTCCACACCCACTTCGTGCCACTGTTGAAGCGTTAATTCTAGCGTAACGGCATGCAGCCGCAGGTGATTCAACGCTTGATGTACGTAACTCACGGTAACGTTGTTGAAACAGCCCGCCTGGCTTACGCCTTACTGCGCAAAACAAAAAGGGGCAGCCTGTGCTGCCCCTTGATCATCACCCGTACGCCAGTGTGGCTAAAAAGGTGCTTACTCGTTAGTCACGGCTTCAAGGTCAGCTTTAAACTGCTCAAGTAGCTCCTGACCTTTCTCACCGGTCATTTCCAGGAAGGCTTCCTCAACCTGCGGGGCACGATCACGGAAGGCTTGAATTTGCTCTTCATCAAGACGTGTCACCGTCACTTCATCAGACGCTGCCTGAATCTTCTCTAGCGACTCTTCAGCCAAGCCTTTGATATGTTCAATAGTGTGGTCATAAGCGGCTTCAGAGGCTTCTTGCACTAGCTCCTGATCTTCTTCAGATAGCCCTTCGTAGAAGTCCTGATTGGCCATCATGGCGGTAGTGAACCAGCCGTGGCCGGTAAAGGTCAGGTGCGGAGACACTTCGTACAAACCGCCAGACTCGATCCAGAAGATCGGGTTCTCTTGGCCATCGATGATGCCGGTCTGCAGGCCACCGTAGACTTCGCCCCACGGCAGCGGCGTCGGCGTTGCGCCAAAGGCGTCGTAAGTTTCCGACAGTAGTGGGTTGGTCATGGTACGAATTTTCTTATTATTCATATCTTCCGGCGAGCTGATCGGCTCGTCGGTGGTCACAACCATTTCGCCTTCCGGATACATCTTCAGCAGCTCTAGGCCTTGCTCGGCGTAAAGCTCAGGAAACATCTCGTTGATCGCCTTACTCTCGTCGAAGAACGTCAGTACAGTCTCTTCGTCGGTAGGCAGCAGATAAGGGATGAAGAAGATTTGCGCTTCAGGGATCAGGGCACCAGTAAAGCCAGGCGACTGATTGACGAACTGCAGAATGCCGTTCTGGGTCTGCTCCATAATGTCGTCAGACTCGCCCAGTTCACCAAAGCGGTAAACTTGTACGGTGTGGTCTGAGTTCTCTTCAATATACTCTTTAAAAGCATAGGCAAAGACGTCTTGAACGTCGCCTTCATACTCCTCGTGAGCATAGCGCCAGTTATCTGCTTGAGCAGCGGCACTCAGGCCAAACAGCAGTGCACCCACACTAGCGGTGGTCATTAATTTAGAGGTTACAGAACGAGTAGAAACGGATTTGCTTGCCTTCATGCGGTGTTCCCCTTGCAGTGGTAAGCGCGCTGTACGAATGCGCAAAAACCTAGTTTTGAGAACCCCACTGTTAAAATTCAATGTTTTAACAGTGAGGTCAGTATCGCATTTCGCAACGCGACACTTTTTTCGCCAACCGGGGTTTATTAACCCGTATTTCGGTACTCGCTGACAGGCAGTAATACAATCCATACGTCAATCAATACTGCCTGCTAGCGGGCGAAAAACGCTAGGTATTTCAAAAACAGCTTAAATTCAGGCTAGCGCGCTCCTTGGTGAGGGTCAAGCTGGCAAGTAAGCGTTTGTAGCGACTTAAGCCACGTAGGTGGCTGTTTTAAGCAATCCTCAGAGAAACCATCATATGGGTTAATCAAAAGCTGTTTTCGCAGCCATTTAGACGCATCTGACGTCTTTTCGGCAACATTTACTACACGTTCCTCATTGCTGGGCGCTTCCAAAGCCCACATTTGCCAACGTTGAAGGTTCTCACGCTCAGCCATCAACTCTGCCTGTTTGATGGTTGAGCGCAGCGCTTTCACCGACTCACTCGTCGCCGCCATGGCTTTTAGGTCGCGGCGTAATCCACGCAAAACCGCCGTCACATTGCACTGCCACAAGCGGCGCTGCTCACGCTCACGCGCGAGTGCAGCGGGAATGGCTTCCAGCCCGGACGAGTAGAGCCAGCAATGAAACAGCACCTCGCACACGTCCAGTCCGGCTTCGTCTTGAAGCGTTAGGCAAGCCGTCTCAACGCCGGGCTTGGCATACAGCGACAATGCAAAATCCCATAAGGATGTCTGCTGTAAGCGCTGCAATCGGGTAGAATCAAGCGCAATAGAGTTTCGCATCAAATGACCCACTTTCTTCGGGAGAAGGCATGATCGCACTGCGCCAAGTCGCCCTGCAACGCGGCACGCAAACGCTACTCGACAACGCGGACGTCACCCTGAACAACGGGGTGAAGGCCGGGATTATCGGGGCAAACGGCGCCGGTAAATCGAGCCTGTTCAAACTGCTGCTCGGCGAGCTTGCGCCTGACCAGGGCGATGTCGAGATGAGCGGCGGCCAGCGCATTGCGCACATGGCCCAGGAAGTTGACGCCCTCGACCGTCCGATTATCGAGTATGTGCTCGATGGCGACTTGGCGCTACGTCAGGCAGAGGCTGACTTACTGGCCGCCCGTGAGGCTGGGGATGCGCATCGCGAAGCTGAACTGCACGGCTTGATTGAAACCCTGGATGGCTACCGCGCGGAGTCACGCGCAGCGCAACTGCTGGTGGGGCTGGGCTTTGTCCAGGCGGATCTCTCACGCCCACTCTCGGCGTTTTCCGGCGGCTGGCGGATGCGGGTCAACCTTGCCCGTACGCTATTTATGCCTTCCGACCTGCTGCTGCTGGATGAGCCCACCAACCACCTGGATCTGGATGCCCTGCTGTGGCTGGAGCAGTGGCTGACCCGCTACCCAGGCACCCTGCTACTGATTTCCCACGACCGCGACTTTTTTGGATGCGGTGTGTGACCACATCGTGCATATGCATCACCAAACCCTGGAACTCTACCGCGGCAATTACTCCCAGTTTGAACGCACCCGTGCCGAAAAGCTTGCCCTGCAGCAGGCGGAAGCCGCCAAACAGCAGGCTCGCCGAGAGGAAATCGAGCGCTTTATCGCCCGCTTCAAAGCCAAGGCGACCAAGGCGAAGCAGGCTCAGAGTCGAGTAAAAATGCTCGAGCGTATGGAAGATATCGCCGTCGCCCATGTGGACTCCCCCCTTCCATTTCACGCTGCCCGCCGCCGATAAAACGTCTCACCCGCTGCTGGTGCTGGATCAGGCCCAGCTAGGCTATCGCGGTAAAAAGGGCGACGGAAGTGACGACAACATCCAGTTGGACAAGGTCAACGTTACCCTGCTGCCCGGCAGCCGAATTGGCCTTCTGGGCCCCAACGGGGCGGGGAAATCGACGCTGATTAAGTCGCTTACCGGGGAACTGGAACTGCTTAATGGCAAGCGGATCCCCGGCGAGCACTTGGCGATAGGGTACTTCGCTCAGCATCAGCTTGAGGGGCTGGATGTCACCTCGACCCCCTTTGTCCATGTCCAGCGCCTTTCGCCCACCGCCAGTGATCAGGATATCCGCAACTTCCTGGGCGGTTTTGGCTTTAAGGGCGATGACGCCTTCGGCACCGTCGCCAACTACTCCGGGGGTGAAAGCCCGCTTGGCGCTGGCACTCGTCGCCTGGCAGAAACCCAACCTGCTGCTACTCGATGAGCCTACCAACCACCTGGATTTAGAGATGCGCGAGGCGCTGACCCAGGCGCTGGCCAGCTTCGAAGGCACGGTGATTCTGGTCTCCCACGACCGTCACCTGCTGCGCGCTACGGTCGATGAGTTTTGGAAGGTGGCGGATAACCGCGTCGAGCCCTTCGATGGCGATTTGGAAGATTATCGGGTTTGGCTCAAAGCGCGCCTAGAGGAGAGTCGCCGGGATTCCCGGGGCGAAAAAGCCGAGCGTCAAAGCCAGCAACCCAGCGGCGACAGCCGTGAAGCGCGGAAGGCATCACGCAAAGCGGCCGCCGAGCTGCGCGAAAAGCTACGTCCGCTGAAAAAGCAGCGCGATCAGGCAGAAAAAGCCATGGAAAAGGCCCAGCAGGAACTTGATCAGGTAGAGCAAATACTGGCAGATCCTGAGCTTTACACCGACAGCGCCCGCAAAGCCGAACTCACCAAGACGCTTAGCCAGCAGGCGGAGATTAAAGCGCGTTTAGACGAGTCAGAACGGCAGTGGCTGAGCGCCGAAGAGGCGTTGGAGTCAATGGAAGCAGAACTGCTCGCCAGCGAGGAAGCTGCCAGCTAGTACTCAAACACCGATCTAGCTTTCCAGCAAAAACGTTACCGGGCCATCGTTGATTAACGCTACCTGCATATCGGCGCCAAATTCACCGGTGGCTACGTTCGGCCAGGCGGCATGAGCTTGGCTAACCAGCAGGTTAAACAGCGCTTCCCCCCTGGGCTGGGGGAGCGGCGCTGGAGAAGCTGGGGCGCAGCCCCTTGCGGGTATCTGCCGCCAGGGTGAACTGAGAGACCAGCAGCAAGCCGCCGTTCACCTGCTGCAGGTTTTGATTCATTTTGCCGTCGGCATCGCTGAAAACCCGGTAGTGAAGGAGCTTGTGCAGCAGCTTTTCTACAGCGGCCGCGTCATCGTGCTTCTCCACCCCCACCAGCGCCAGCAGCCCGTGATCGATACTGCCAACAATCTCACCTTCCACCTCTACGCTGGCGCGCTTCACGCGCTGAATCAGTGCCTTCACAACGCCTCTCCCAGCTAACAAACGGCCATTATAACGACCACTTGTTAATTTTTCCCCAGCAGCGCATCGCGGAAATCCTCACCCAAAGGTCGCTCCCCTAGCCAGATACCAAACATGGCGCTGGCCAGCTCTGCATTACCACCCTCATATAGCGTCTCGCCGTTCAGTGCCAGGCGCAGCGTGTCACCGTCCCAACTCAGCACATAGCGATCTTGCGGCTCGACATCCTGGTAGCTTTGGTTAAATGCCTCAACCTCTGCTTCCAACTGGGAAAATTCATAGGCGGTAAGGCTCTTTTGCAGCGTTTCTGTGGTGGCTTCCGCGAAGTCGGGAGCGTCGATGGCGTGAAAATAAGCAAGCTCCAGACGCCGTGGTACGTCGCTCAACGGCTGCGGCTGGGTTTCTCCCTCAAGCTGGTAATAGGCGCCAGCATAGGCTGTCCAGATCATATAACGAAACACGCCGCTTCCGATTAGTCGATAGCGCTGACCGTGCTCCTCTACCGTGCGCTCAAAGGTTTCGCCTTTTTCGGTCACACTGCTGGCCATCGCCCAGGGCATTAGCGAGAGCCCCGCTAGCAGCAGTGACAATTGAACAGCGCGCCTAGCACCCAATATGCGTGTGTACATAGAACCTCCTCATATCATCGTATCTATACATACCGATACGACAAATAAAGGTTCCGTACAATATTTATTATTGCCAGCGCAATACTGTTATTGAATTTCGCTGTTCACCAGGCGCGGCAGAGCATTAGATCGCAGTGCGGCTCACACAGCAGCATCTCGGTTAGCTGACTGGTGTGATGGGGCTGCCCACGACTGCCGATCATCACCAGATCCGGCGAGTGGCGCTTCATATACGCCTGCAGTACGTCGCAGGGCGCGCCTTGCTCTAGCACCAACTCAACATCGGGAACACCTGCAAGCTCCCCCATCAGGCTATCAATTTCGTTATTCAACTGCTCGCGCAGTCGCAGCACCTCATGCTCCCGCCAGTGGGCGTAATAAGCCTGTGAACCCAGTTCACGTTCACCGGGCAGTGCCCAGGCGTGCAACAGGGTAAGCGTCGCTTCAGGAAAGAGAATCAACGCCTCTTTCAAGGTATGCCGCGCCGTCAGCGAAAAATCGATAGGTACCAGAATATGCTGCCAGGGCTGGGTGGGCTGGTGAGAAGAGACCACCACCGGGCAAGGCGCGCTGCGCAGCACGCGCATTACCGTGGTGCCCGCCAGCAGATCTTTTTGCCCACGTTTGCGGTGCATACCCAGTACAATCAGCTCTGCGTTGCGCTCATGGGCTTCGCGAACGATTTCAACGTGAGGCGAGCCGGTCACGGTCTGGATCAACGTTTTCGGCGCTTCCAGAGCATAGTCTTCGCGCAGATCAGTCAACATGGCGGTAATGTCTTCCACCACCGCACTCTCGACATCGCGCAGCACACGCCGGGGTAGATAGGGATCCAGTACGTGCAGCACATCTAGCTGGACACCTCGGGCATAAGCCAGTCGTAAAGCTCGTGCAAACGCAGCGCGGTTGTCAGCAGAAAGGTCGGTGGCAAACAAGATCGTACGAGGCATGGCGAAACGCTCCTCGGCTGAGCAACCCAGCCTTACAAGCCGTTAAGCAAACACTCCTTAGCATGGTGTGCAATGCGCTTTCTCGCAAGTTACCGATTGCCCAAATGCCTCAAAGCGGTACAACCATCACCACCAAGCGTGAAAATGGTGCACCGGGCCGCGGCCTTTACCCACGCTTAAGCGCACGCTCGCTTCTAACGCCGCATGCAGCCACTGCTTGGCATCGCTGATGGCGGCGACCGGAGCATCCGTACCGGCATCCACGGGTAGCTTCGCCAGGCAGGCGGCAATCGCCGAAGAGAGCGCACAACCGGTGCCATGTAAATTGTTGGTATCGATACGCGAGGCAGGCAACCACTCATGGGTATTGGGGGTTGCCAGCAGATCCGGGCAGGTGGCCCCGCGCAAATGGCCACCTTTCAGCACCACATAGGGTGCACCTAACTGCGTCAAGCCCGGCAGCATCGCCTCCATGGCGTCTAAACTGGTGGGTGAGGGGTGTGTCGAGCAGTACCGCGGCCTCCGGCAGATTGGGGGTTATTACATCGGCCAAGGGCACGAGCACATCGCGTACGGCGCGAATGCCTTCATCGTCGACCAGAATATCGCCGCTCTTGGCGACCATCACTGGGTCGAGCACAATCCAGCGTGGCCTGCGCTGACGCAGCACGTCGGCGATCACCTCGGCGACCTCGCGACTGGCCACCATGCCAATTTTGACCGCATCTATCGCCACATCATCCAGCAGGTGTTCCAACTGCTCGCGAATGGCCTGGGGAGCGACAGGGTACACCGAGGCCACGCCGCAGGTGTTTTGGGCAATCACCGCGGTAATCACGTTGGTGCCGTAAACGCCGAGGGCTGAAAAGGTTTTCAAGTCGCCCTGTAGACCAGCACCACCGGAAGGGTCGGAACCTGCGATGGTAAGCACATTACGAAGATGGGAATGGGTAGACATGGGGCTCCTTCACGGCAAAATCGGCAACAAACGCCACTGTGACTCTAGGATACCCAAGCTGGGCGCCTTATGCTGCCGAAACGTACCTGCCAGCCACAAAAGCCGCCCGAAGGCGGCCATTGCGTTCGTGTGCGTGAGCACGGCAGACTATTGAGCGGTGTCGCCTTCCGGGTTGCGGGCGTTGTAGTACGCCTGCTCGGAAATGGCGTGGTAATCCTCGACTTTTTCCTGGAACGCTTGATAGGAGTCGTAAATACGCGTGGCCAGCTCGCTCGATTCCGCCAACTCTGCAACAACATCAGCCGAATGCTCGCGGGCTTGAGCGAGTACATCGTCAGGGATGCGGCGTAACTCAACATCGTGCTCGTTGACCAGGGTTTCCAGCGCATCGTTGTTACGCGCGGTGTACTCATCCAGGACGCTTTGGTTGATGTCGCTAATAGCACTACGCAGGATCGCCTGCAGATCCGCGGGCAGCTCCGCGTAAGCCTCTTCGTTAACAATCGCCTCGAACATCACCGTGGGCTCGTGCCAGCCTGGATAGTAGTAATAGTCGGCGGCTTGATGCAGACCAAATGCCAGGTCGTTATAGGAATACAATCCACTCTGTAGCGTCAATCGCTCCCGACTGCAGCGAGGTAAAGATCTCGCCGCCTGGCATATTGACAATCGCCACCCCATGCGGCTCATGACTTCGCCGCCCAAGCCGGGCATACGCATTTTCAGGCCGTTCAAATCGTCAACGGAGTTGATCTCTTTGTTGTACCAGCCGCCCATCTGCACGCCTGAGGCACCCGCGACCATGACGTCAACGCCGAAGTCATCGTAGAGCTCGTTCCACAGCTCCATACCACCGCCATAGCTTAGCCAGGCGTTCATCTCTTGGGCGTTCATACCAAACGGCACGGCGGCAAAGAACTGTGCCGCAGGGGCTTTGCCCTTCCAGTAGTAGGAGGCAGAGTGACCCAGCTCGGCAGTGCCGTCAGAAACGGCGTCAAACACCTCGAACCCAGGTACTAACTGACCGGCACCGAAGACTTCAATGGTTAGCCGGCCATTCGACATTTCGTCGACCAACTGCGATAGGCGCTCAGGGCCTTGACCAACACCTGGGAAATTCTTCGGCCAAGAGGTAACCATTTTCCAACGGAACTCTTCCTCTTGGGCCTGGGCTTGGTTATCGAAGCTAGAAACCACCAGCAAGCTGGCGGAGAGTGCGGTCGTCATGGCGATGGCGACGGGAAGCGTTTTGGCTTTCATACAAGAACCCTCTTACTTTCTATTATTACTATTATTGAGTGAGAATACTCCGCCTAGCGTAGAACACTAGGCGGTTTACTGCAGGCCATTAATGGCTATTCACTGCTTTGTAGTTAGGTTGCCACATATATCCGTTGATAGCTGCGATGTTTTTCAACCAACGCCCCGCTCATTAGAACTGCTCCCTAAAACTGCCCGGGAAGCCACGTTGCTAGCTGCGGGAAGAAGCTCAGCATGAGCAACATGCCCAACTGCATGAGGATAAACGGGATAACACCGCGGTAAATAGCTGACGTAGAGACCGACGGCGGCGCCACACCGCGCAAGTAGAACAGCGCGAAGCCAAACGGCGGCGTTAAAAACGACGTTTGCAGGTTTATCGCGATCATGATGCCCAGCCAAATCGGATCAAGCCCCATAGCGAGCAGAATCGGCCCAACAATGGGCACTACCACAAAGGTGATTTCGATAAAGTCGAGAATAAAGCCGAGCAGGAAGA
Organism: Vreelandella olivaria; assembly: GCA_004295565.1. Classification (GTDB taxonomy): domain Bacteria; phylum Pseudomonadota; class Gammaproteobacteria; order Pseudomonadales; family Halomonadaceae; genus Vreelandella; species Vreelandella olivaria. The sequence goes on from AP019416.1 coordinate 4,727,185, forward strand.
TCACCAGCATAACGATAATCGTCGCGCCGACCACGCCGCCGGGCATGCCCTCGAACAGCTCGGTGACCATATGCTCGCCGCCATAGGCACGAAACACCAGCGAAAACAGCGCCGCACCGATCAGGATCAGAAACACCATGGTGGTGACGTGGGTAGTCGAGCGCAGTACGTCTTTCAGGGTCGCCCAGTCAAGCTGACGATAGGCCAATGCTAAGACTAAAGCACCAAAGGCGCCCACCGCAGAGGCCTCTGTGGGGGTGGCAAAGCCACTAAGGATCGAGCCCAGTACCGCCACAATCAGCACCACGGGCGGTACCAGCCCTTTAGCAGCAGCATGCCAATGCCTGAGGTATGGCCAAGCTCGGCCATTAACTCTTCACGGTCAGCAGCAGGTGCCATATGCGGGCGCAGCCAGGCCACCAGGGCCACGTAAATCATATACATCACGACCAGCAGCAACCCAGGCACCAGCGCGCCCATAAACAGATCGCCTACGGAGACGGTTTTAGGGCTGAAGATCCCCATATCCAGCTGCGCTTGCTGATACGCCGATGACAGCACGTCACCGAGCAGTACCAGGGCAATGGAAGGCGGAATGATTTGGCCCAGCGTGCCGGTGGCGCAGATAGTGCCGGTCGCCAGAGAGGTGCTGTAACCACGCTTTAGCATGGTGGGAAGCGACATCAGCCCCATGGTGACCACGGTGGCCCCGACGATGCCGGTAGAGGCCGCCATTAGCATGCCCACCAGAGTCACCGAAATACCCAAACCACCACGCATGGCGCCAAACAGCAGCGCCATAGCGTCCAGCAGCGTCTCGGCGACTTTGGATTTTTCCAGCAACACACCCATTAAAACAAACAGTGGCACCGCCAACAGCGTTTGGTTGGTCATAATGCCGTAGAGCCGGTTGGGTAAGGCGGCAAGATAGCCACTATCAAAGTTGGCGTTGATACCAATGGCTTCCAGACCCAGCCCCATCCCGGCAAACAGCAGCGCCGTGCCCGCCAGCGAGAGCGCCACGGGAAAGCCGAACATCAGCACTATGCATATAACGGCAAATAAAATAATCGGCATGAATTCCAGCATCAAACACGCTCCTCAAGATGGTTGCCACCGGCAGCAGACGGCGCTATCCGACCGGTCATCACATAACCATTGCGCACAATCTCAATCACGCCTTGCACGATCATCAGCACGGCAAACAGCGGTATCAAGGTTTTCAGTGCATAGACGGCCGGAATACCGCCGTAATCAGGAGAGGTTTCCAGAATACGCCAGGAGTTGGCAACGTAACCCAGGCTGGAAGCGATAATGAAGATCATTACTGGAATCAGTAGGGTAATAATACCCACCACATTGATTAACGCCTGACGGCGCGGCGTCATCCCTCGATAGAAGATATCCACCCGCACGTGACCGTCGTGGCGAAAGGTATAGGCGGCAGCGAGCATAAAGACACTCGCGTGCATATACATCACGAGCTCTTGCATAAAGATGCTGTTCACACTGAAGGCGTAACGCAGCAGTACAATCGCGAACTGAATCAACATCATTATGATGATCAGCCACGCAAGGGTACGTCCGAACCACTCTGAAGCGCGGTCCAGCGCACCAATAAACGCAGGTAGTTGTGTTGTGTCCGACATGGGAGTGTCTCGCGTAAAACGGCTAAGGGGAGTCAGCGCTCCAGACAATAGCGCATATACGCGCACAATGCAGCGTCCTCGCGCTGCACAGCGTGGTTATTATTAAACGCTTGAGCGAATGGCCGCTAAACAGGCCTCTGGTAAGGGTAGGTCGACAGCGATGGGCAGGTGGTCAGAGAACAGGTGATCCAGCACTCGCACCTCAGCGGCCTCTAACGACTGCGACAACAGAATATGATCCAACGCGTGGCGTGGCTGCCAGGAGGGGTAACTTAACAGAGGTTTAACCGGATGCAGCGGTAGCGACGCACTAAAACGCTCATGAGCGTGCAGTTGATCAGGGGTACAGTTGAGATCGCCCATCACTACCACGTGGCGCAGCGGCTGAATAATCTCGCTTAAATAATTGAGCTGACGCACCCGACCTCGATGACTAAGTGCCAAGTGAGCAACAAATATGTGCAGCGCATCTGGCCCTTCGCCAAAGCGTGCATGTATCGCACCACGACCAGGCATCGCCCCCGGCAAGCGGTGCTCTTCTACTTGGCTGGGCACCAGCCGCGAGAGTAAACCGTTACTGTGCTGAGCAATACGGCCCAGATTACGGTTGAGCTGCTGAACATGATGGGGGAACCCCGCTTTGGCGGCGAGGTACTCCACCTGGTTGACGCGGCTTGAGCGAAAACTACCGCCATCGACCTCTTGAAGACCGACCACGTCATACTTGCTCAGCACCTCCCCATTACATCCAGCCGTTTCTGGCGACGCGGATGAGGCAGAAGGTGCTGCCAGCTGCGCGTGAGATAATGATGATACGCCGATGTCTGGATACCCACTTGCAAATTAAAGGTCAGCAGACGCAAGTGCCCATCTTCAAACAGCGTTGAGCGTGGGCCATTTATGGCTGCTTCATCACGCTCTCTGGCTTCGCGCAACACGGTTATTCTGCGCGCTCTTCACGCACCTGCTCGACCAACGCCTCAGCGATTTTCGGCATGTTGTCCAGGCTGCCAGCAGAACTCGGCGTTACCAGATAACGGCCATCAATCACAATGGCCGGCACGCCCATTAGCTTCATTTTGCGCATACGATTATTGGCATCGTTCACTTCACTGCGCACACCAAAGTCGGTCAGCGCCTGCTTGGCTTCTTCTTCACTAACACCATAGTTGGCGAAGAAAGCAGCGATCTCATCGGGCTCGGTGAGTGATTGATTTTCCTGATGGATGGCGTTAAAGAAGTCGGCATGGAGTTCATCTTCGATGCCCAGCGACTCCGCCGCGTAAAACGCTGTGGCGTGGGTATTCCAATCACCGCCCATGGTGGCAGGCATCTTGACGACACTCACGTCATCGTCCAGCGTCTCGTACCACTCGTTAATCGGCGTTTGCAGACGATAACAGTGCGGGCAGCCAAACCAGAATATTTCGGTGACTTCAATTTGCCCGTCGTCAACCTGGGTCTCCACCGGCGATTCAAGCAGCTCATAGTGCTGGCCTTCCACTACTTCCTGGGCACTTACCGCCGCAGAAAGCCCCAAACCTGCCACTGCAACCATTAGCGTTTTAAACATATTAGACATCGTGTAAGTTTCTCCGTGGGTAAGCGAGGAGTGAGACCGTTGATACGCCAGCGGGTTCCCTCAGTTGGCGAAAGCTGCCAACTGAGGGCCTGCAAACGGCATAAGGAAGTGTTTAGGCTATCGATTTCTGGTTTGAAACACGCTTATTGACAACCTTAGTTCAAACCCAGCACATAATTAGCCACGGCTTCCATATCGTTGTCGCTCATTTTTGAAGCGATATCGCCCATGATGTTATTGGGGCTATTGTTACGATCGCCTGACGCGAATGCCTGCAGCGTTGAGACGGTGTACTGAGCGTGCTGCCCAGACAAGCCAGGGTAAACGGCACTACCGATACCCACGCCGGTTGGCGTATGGCAAGCCGAACAGGCGGGAATGCCTTTCGACATATCCCCAGCGCGGTAAAGCTCTTCACCGCGTGCCAGTAACTCAGCGTCTTCGTCGCTGGTTTGGCCCAGGTTGGCGTCTTGGCGCGCAAAGTGTGCCGCTACGTCCCAAGCGTCTTGGTCAGAGAAGTCATCTACTTGACCGGCCATTTGGGGAACCATGCGATTGCCGTCACGGATATCCATGATCTGTTTAGCCAGATAAGACATCTGCTGACCGGCCAGGTTAGGGAAAGCGCCCGACGGGCTAATGCCCTGCTGCCCATGGCAGGCGGCGCAAGTTTGGGCCATTTCCTGGCCGGCGGATGCGTCTGCATCGGCCTGGTAGTCCGTTTGTGCGTGGGCGATGCCAACGGCGCCCATGGTAATTGCTAGGCTTGCCAGTAACTTTCTCATTGCTATTCCACTATGCCGTTTTATGTTTGACTGGTACGCACCCTGGGCGCTTCCCAGGTTTCACAAGTTACCAGGGTTAGCTCCGCCAATACCAACCTTCGCTAATACCTACAACGTATCGCGATGGTACACTAGCGCCCCAGGTCGCAGATATAAACCGCTTGCATTATAACGAATCACCCCAGCGGCGGGAATGCAAGTACTTACCTGCTTTAGGGGTAATTCGTCGCGGTACCGCTCTCACTTTTTATCATTAGTCGCGATTATGCGTTCTACTTTACCTGATGGTGAGGCGATAATGAGTTGATAGTGCGCAGAGTAGGCCGCTTTTATGTTCGTTTTTCAGGATTAACCCCATGACTACCCCCCATGATAGCCCAGTCCCTCGGCTGAACTACCCGACGGCAAGTTTTCTTATTAGCGCCCCTACCCTGGCCCTGTGCCCGGACGATACCGGCGCAGAAGTCGCCTTTGCCGGGCGTTCAAACGCGGGCAAATCAAGCGCTATCAATGCATTAACGCAACAAAATGCGTTAGCGCGCACCTCGCGAACGCCGGGGCGCACCCAACTGATCAATTTTTTCAGCGTGATGAACGACGAGGCGCGGCGCTTGGTCGATCTCCCCGGCTACGGCTACGCCAAGGTTCCGGAGGCGGTCAAACTGGAGTGGCAAAAGCATCTAGCCGAGTACTTACGCAACCGTTTTAGCCTGCGCGGCTTAGTACTGCTAATGGACGTGCGCCACCCGCTCACCGAGTTCGACCAAATGATGCTCGACTATGCCGATCAGCGCGGTATGCCGGTGCATATTTTGCTCACCAAAGCCGACAAACTGAAGCGAGGCCCGGCCAGTGCTGCCTTGCAGAAAGTGCGCTCACGGTTAAAAGAGTGGGAAGACCTCGTCTCCGTCCAGCTGTTCTCTTCACTCAAGCGCGACGGCGTCGATACGCTATCCCAGAAGCTCAACCAGTGGCTGTATACGCCGCCTGAATGATGTCGCTATTGCTCCGCTGATCTATAACTTCTCAAGCACGCTGGGCAATTGTTTAATATGGGCTATGCGATGCACCCGTGGCGGGAGTGGTTGATCCTCTGTTTGAGAAATCCATACCGCATGCATGCCCAACTGCTGGGCGGGCAGCACGTCCTCCAGCCACGAATCACCCACGTGCATGGCGCACTCGGGGGCCACGTTGAGTCGCGACAGCGCGGTGAGGAAAGGCGTAGGATCAGGTTTGGGCGCCAATATCTCGCCCGCGGCAATGGCGACCGGAAAGTAGGCTGCCAGCGGCTGACGTTTAAGATGAATATTGCCGTTGGTGATCGCCGCCAACTGATAGCGTTCCGCCAGGGCAGCCAGTAAACCGGCCGCTTCCGGGTGAGGCGTAACCTGCACGCGCAGGCGGTGGAACTCATTCATCGCCGCTGATGCCCACATCAACGCAGCACTGCGGTGCAAACCTGCCTCTTCTAACTGGGCCTCCAGGGCACGCAAACGCAGCCAGGTGAAATCCCCGCGACGCTCCGGCACCTCTTTGGCCAACTGTTGACGACGCTGGAGATAATCCAGCCCGCCCTCTTCATGGGATAGCCCCAGGGTGGCTTCCTGGCGCGCTGCCCGCCATGTATCCAACGCCTCCAGTAGCCAGCGGTAGTGCCCCTCTTCGGTGCGCGCCATCACGCCATGGTTATCCCACAGCGTATCGTCGAGATCGAAGGTAATCGCCTGTAGCATCGTCATGGCTTGCTCCTGGGGCTATTCGTGGGGTCGTTGGGGCCTCGCTTGGCCCGGGGGTGTGCAGCATCGTAGCTGGTAGCCAGATGCTGCCAGTCAAGCCGAGTGTAGATCTGAGTAGTCGACAGATTGGCGTGCCCCAGCAGTTCTTGCACGGCGCGCAGATCCTGGCTTGATTCCAACAGGTGGCTGGCAAAGGAGTGGCGCAAACGGTGGGGGTGAAGGTGTTCGGGCAAGCCACGGGCAACCGACAGCTGCGCTAAGCGCTTTTGAATGGCGCGATGGCCTAACCGCTGCCCGCGCTGGCCCACAAACAGCGCCTGCTCAGTCATGGGTGCCAACGCGGAGCGACACCCGAGCCATTCGGTCAGCGCCTGCTGGGCGCGGCGCCCTACCGGCACCTGGCGGGGCTTGCCGCCTTTGCCCATTACCCTGACCCGGCTATGTTGCAAATCACCTAAATCGAGCGCCGCCAGCTCCGCCAAGCGCAGACCGCTGGAGTAAAACAGCTCAAGAATGGCTTGATCCCGCACGCCCAGCGGCGAGCCGTCGTGGGGGTATCGAGAAAGCGCGCCAGAGCATCGACATCCACCGGCCGCGGCAGGTGGCTGGGCTGCTTTGGCGTACGCAGCAGCCCCACCGGGTTATCCACCAGCACGCCCTGCTTGACCAGGTAATCGGCAAAGCGTGAGAGTGCCGCCCGTCGCCGAGCCAGGCTTCTAGGTGCCAAGCCCGGCTGCGCTCTGAGCCTAAAAACGCCCGCAGGAGCGCGGTATCTAACGCCGCGGGATCCGTCACTGCGCGACGTTCGGTGAAGGCACACAGCGCGGCCAGATCGTGCCGGTACGCCTCGACAGTGGCCGGACTGGCATGGGACGCCAGCGTCGCTAGAAAGGCCCCAACGCGCTCGGCTATCGGCGTTTCAACCAGGAGTATCTCATCCACCATGGTCGCCCAGCCGCACCAGCAAGCGCGCGACGATATCGCCCAAGTACTCGGTGAACAGCGTGTCCATACTGGCGCGGTAAGCGTCAGGGCTGGGGCTGGCGAGTAGCAAATAGCCCAAGGGGTCACCCGCGGAGAGCCGTGAAATCGCGCACGAGCCCGCTTTGCGGGGCGCTTTGACATGGGGCAACAGGCACTTCCAGTCGCTGACACTCAGTTTTACGCAGCGGCTGGTACGGCCATCCAGCAGCGCCGACAGCCGCGCGCTGGCATGCTGATCAAGCACGTGCCGCGGCGCCTGGGGCGGCGTCGGTTCACTATCGCTTAACGTGGAAGGGCACCACAGCGCCATGGCGGGGGTCTCAAAGCGCTCGCTCAGTTGGTGGCCAATGCTTGCGCCAGCGCATCGCGATCCGGCGCTTCCACCAGCGCTATCAACGTTTCCCGCAGCCGACGGTACTGGGACTCGTTATGGCGAGCGGTCTCCAACAGGTGTTCCAGGCGACCCTCGGCGGTTTCCGCACGCTTACGCAGATCCAGCACAAGGCGCTCTAGCAGCGATACTGCCCCGTCGATATGCGGATGGGGCACCTGTAACTGCTGAAGCAGCCCTTCACGGCCGACGAAAAAATCGGGATGGCGCGCCAGCCAGAACGCCACTTGATCAGGCTCGAGCGTTTTGCGGGGTTCGGGGGCTTGTGACATCGCCGTTCTCCTCGAATTAATTAAGTGCTACGCGGCCATCAAAGACGCGTGTAGCTGGCCCCACCATCGTTAGCGCCCCTTCTGGGTCAGGCCACTCAATGCTGAGTTCTCCACCGGGTAAATGGACTTTTACCGGGCTTTTCAGCAGCCCCTGGCGAATACCGCTGGCCACTGCGGCGCAGGCACCGGTACCGCAGGCCAGCGTTTCACCGCTGCCGCGCTCATACACGCGCAAGCGAATTTCACTGGGTGAGAGTACCTGCATAAAGCCCACGTTAACACGCTTAGGGAAACGGGGATGCGCCTCTATCAGTGGCCCAAGGCGTTCGACCGGGGCGTCGTCCACGCTGTCGACCTGCAGCACCGCATGGGGATTGCCCATGGAGACCACGCCAATCTGTAGCGTTTCACCCCCACGTCGAGCTGATGCAGGGGTTGATCCCCAGGGGCATCGAACGGCAGCGCCAGAGGACTAAACCGTGGCCGGCCCATATCCACCCGCACCATGCCGTCGTGCTGAACGGTGAGCACCAAGGGGCCACCGGCGGTTTCAACATGAATTTCATGCTTATGGGTTAGCCGCTGATCGCGCACGAAGCGGGCAAAACAGCGCGCGCCATTGCCGCAGTTCTCCACTTCACTGCCATCGGCATTGTAAATGCGGTAGCGAAAATCCATCTCCGGATCGCGGGGAGGCTCGACCACTAACAGCTGATCAAAGCCAATACCGAAACGCCGGTCTGCCAGTGCGCGGATTTGAGCTTCGTCCAGCCGTGCGCGCTGAGTGACCAGATCCACCATGACGAAGTCATTGCCCAGGCCATGCATTTTGGTGAAGTGTAACAGCATCAGCGCCCCCCTTCGGGTAGCAGCGCTTCGCCCGCCCACAGGCTGGCGACGGTTTCCCGTGCGCGTACCACGTGGCAGTTGTCGCCATCGACCATTAGCTCGGCGGCACGAGGGCGGCTGTTGTAGTTCGAGGCCATGACAAACCCATAGGCTCCCGCCGAGCGCACCGCCAGCAGATCACCTTCGGCAATGGCCAGCTCGCGCTCTTTGCCCAGAAAGTCACCGGTTTCGCAAACGGGGCCCACCACGTCGTAGAAGGCACTCTCCCGGGATTGGCGGGTATCCACCGGCACAATCGCCTGCCAGGCCTGGTACAGCGCCGGACGAATCAGGTCGTTCATGGCCGCATCGACAATGGCAAAGTTTTTGGTCTCTCCGGGCTTTAAGAACTCCACCCGGGTGAGCATAACACCCGCATTGGCGGCTATCGAACGGCCTGGCTCGAACAGCAGCGTCAACTGCTCGCCGCCCTCCCAGCGCGAAAGCCGCGCCAGCAGTTGGCTGGCGTAATCGAACGGCTGGGGCGGCTTTTCGTCACGATATGGCACGCCTAAACCACCGCCTAAATCGAGGTGCTCGATTTCGATGCCTCGCTCGCGCAGGCGCTCCATGAGTACCAATAAGCGTTCAAGAGCATCCAAAAACGGCGCCGTCTCAGTAAGCTGGGAACCGATGTGGCAGTCGAGCCCCTTCACCTGCACATTGGGCAGGCTTGCGGCCAGCTGGTAAACCGCCAGCGCTTCATCCACCGGAATACCGAACTTGTTATCCTTCAAACCGGTGGAGATATACGGATGAGTCCCCGCATCCACGTCCGGATTTACCCGCAACGAGACCGGCGCCACGCTACCCAGCTCGCCAGCGACGCGGTTCAAGCGCTCGAGCTCAGGGCGCGACTCAACGTTAAAGCACTTAATGCCCACTTCCAGCGCACGGGCCATTTCATGGGGCTGCTTACAACCCCGGAAAAGACCACTTTTTCCGGGTCGCCCCCGCCTTCAGTACCCGCTCAAGCTCGCCGATGGAGACGATATCGAACCCCGCACCCAGCTTGGCCAACAGGCCCAGCACGGCCAGATTGGAGTTGGCCTTCACCGCGTAACAGATCAAGTGCGGGTGGCCGCCCAGCGCTTCAGTGTAGGCGCGAAAGTGGCGCTCAAAGGTCGCCTTTGAGTAGACATAGCAGGGCGTGCCGTACTCGTCGGCAATCCGTGACAGCGGCACATCTTCGGCGTACAGCACGCCATCGCGGTAATTAAAATAATCCATGAGGCTCTCCTTCTCCTACGCCTGTCTATTCAGACGGCTGCTCATCGGCGGGTGCATCTTCCGGCAGATAAAGCGGCCCCTTTGCCCACAGGCAGTAACCGCGGTTAACAGCAGCGCCGTAAGAGCGATGATTGCCAGCGTTTTCATGCGCCCGCCTTGAGCGCGGCCAACGCCTCACGCGCTCGCTGGGCGGCCGCCCGCACCTGGTTGGGAGCCGTGCCACCAATATGGTTACGGGCGGCGACCGAGCCTTCCAGAGTCAATACCTCGAACACATCCTGCTCGATGGTAGCGGAGAACTGCTGAAGCTCTTCCAGGCTCATTTCAGACAGGTCTTTTTTCGCTTTTTAGGCCATACGCCACCGACTGACCGACGATTTCGTGGGCATCGCGGAAGGCCACGCCTTTGCGCACCAGATAGTCGGCCAAATCCGTGGCGGTAGAGAAACCGCGCCGCGCCGCTTCATACATGCTGGCTTTTTTGGGCTCAATAGCAGGCACCATATCGGCGAAGGCTTTCAGGCAGTCGCGCACGGTGTCCACGGCATCGAACAGCGGCTCTTTATCTTCCTGATTGTCTTTGTTGTAGGCCAACGGCTGCGATTTCATCAGCGTTAACAGCGACATCAGGTGGCCATAAACACGACCGGTTTTGCCGCGCACCAGTTCCGGTACGTCGGGGTTTTTCTTCTGCGGCATGATGGATGAGCCGGTGCAGAAACGATCGGGCAGGTCGATAAAGTTGAACTGGGCGCTGGTGCACAGCACCAGCTCTTCGCTCATGCGCGACAGGTGCATCAATAGGATGCTGGCAAAGCTGGTGAATTCAATAGCGAAGTCACGATCCGAGACGGCGTCCAGGGAGTTCTCCGTGGGGCGGTCAAAGCCTAATAGCTCTGCGGTGACGTGGCGGTCGATGGGATAGGTAGTGCCGGCGAGCGCCGCGGCACCAGCGGCATGACATTGACACGCTTGCGGCAGTCCAGCAGGCGTTCGTGATCGCGAGCCAGCATCTCTTGCCAAGCCAGAATATGATGACCAAAGGTGACCGGCTGGGCGGTTTGCAGATGGGTAAAGCCGGGCATGATGGTCTCGGCTTCACGGTCAGCCAGCTCGATCATGCCTTCGCGCAGACGTTTCAGCTCCACTTCAATAACGTCGATCTCATCGCGCATAAACAGCCGGATATCGGTGGCCACCTGATCGTTACGTGAACGCCCGGTGTGGAGCTTTTTACCGGTAATGCCGATCTTTTCGGTCAGCCGCGCTTCGATGTTCATATGCACATCTTCCAGCGGCACCGACCAGTTAAATTCGCCGCGCTCGATTTCGCCCTGTATCTCGTTCAGGCCGTTAATAATCGCATCGCGCTCATCATCGGTAAGCACGCCTACCCGAGCAAGCATGGTGGCGTGGGCAATGGAACCCTGGATGTCCTGGGGGCCAGACGCTGGTCGAAATTAACCGACGCGGTGAAGCGTGCAACAAAGGCATCGGTGGGCTCGCTAAAGCGACCGCCCCAAGACTGATTCGTGGCTTGGCTCATCGAAGATATATCCTGCTAGCAAAACAAAGGAGTCGTTAGCAGAAAGTGTACCAGAGTCGCCCCGGTCAGCGGCACGCCGTTTTTATTTATGCGGCGGCTAAGAGCGTGACGTTATGACCGCAGCCGGTTTGTGTAGAAATTCGCGTAGTGCATCTAGGGGCATGGGGCGGGCAAAGTAGAAACCCTGAAAATAGTCGCAGTGGCGCTGTTGAAGATAGCCAAACTGTTCTGCCGTCTCAACGCCCTCGACCAGCACTTCGAGCCCCATTTTTCCCGCCATAGCGACCACGCCGTCGATAATGGCGGCATCGTACCGGTCAGAAATCACATCGCGCACAAAGGAGCGGTCAATCTTGATGCGATTAATCGGCAAGCGCTTTAAGTAGCTTAGGCTGGAGAAGCCGGTGCCAAAATCATCTAGCGCAATCTGGACTCCCAGCGCTCGTAGGTTTCTTAGTGCCTGGATCGCTTGCTCGGCGCTGTCCATTAGCACCCCCTCGGTAAGCTCCAGCTCTAACAGCGTTGACGTTAGACCGCTACTCGCCAGCACCTGCTCAATGGAAGCGAGGAAGCCAGGGCGTTGAAACTGCATCGGCGAAATATTGACCGCCATGGTGATCTCGCCCAGTCCCAGGCTATTGAGCTGATGGGCATCGCGACAGGCGGTAGCCAACACCCACTCGCTGATCGGAATGATCTGACCAGTATCTTCGGCAAGGCTGATAAAATCAGAGGGAGGAATATTGCCGCGCTCAGGGTGCTGCCAGCGGATCAGCGCCTCAACCCCTACCACACGACCGCTTGGCGCATGAATCTGCGGCTGGTAATGAAGCTCAAACTGCTGCTGCTCAATGGCTTGCTGTAGCGCGCTGCGTAAGCTGACCCGTTCACTCACCTTGCGATTCAAGTCTTCGGTATACCAGTGGTAGGTATTACGCCCGCGCCGTTTGGCTTTATACATGGCCAAATCCGCCTGCTGAATAAGCTGGTGGGGGTTTTTCATACGGCCGTCATTGATGGCAATGCCGATACTGGCGGTGATGCGCAGCTCACTGCCGCGGTACCAGTAAGGGGGCGAAAGGCCCTGAAGCACTCGTTCGACCACTTGTATCACGTCATCTTGGTGGGCCAGATCCGGCAGCAGCACAACGAACTCATCGCTACCAAAGCGCGCCACGGTGTCCCAGGGGCGCAGTTCATTTCTCCAGCCGCTTGGCGACCTCGACTAAAATAAAGTCGCCCACTTCATGACCCAGGGTATCGTTGATCGGTTTGAAATCGTCCAGGTCAATAAACAGCACGGCTATAAAGCGATGGTAGCGGCGCGCCACCACGCACCCTTGCTCTAGACGCTGACCTAGCAGCAGGCGGTTGGGCAGCCCCGTCAGCGCATCATGGTGGGCGTTATAGGCTAGCTGGGCCTGATATTCGCGTTGCTCGGAAATATCATTTTGCACGCCAATAAAGTGGGTTACGTGCCCCGTTTCTTCATCGCGCACGGGCGAAATGTGCAGATCGTTCCAAAAAGCCGAGCCGTCACACCGGTAGTTGCGGATCACCACGTGCACTTCACGTTGCGCGTCAATACCATCCCGTAGCTGCCTGATGGTAGCAGGGTCAGACTCTTCACCCTGCAAAAAGCGACAGTTAAGTCCTAATACTTGGCGACGTGAATAGCCGGTAATGCGTTCAAAAGCCGCATTCACATAAACAATGGGCAGTTCGCTGCGCTGGGCGTCCGTAATGATAATCCCGTTAGTACTCGACTCAACGCCACGCTCTAATAGTTTCAGTTGATGCTCGCTCGCCTTACGCCGCGTAATGACCCGGGCAATTACGTAAATCACGCCCTCCCAAAGGAAGCAGTGACTTCCAGCCAGTGCTGCTTGCCGGTTGCGGAAACAGCGCGCACCTCGAAGGGAGTGACCTTTTCGCCTTGGTGCAGTCGCTGTAAAGCTCCCTCGATCACGGGATGGTCAAGGGGATCTATAACGACGCCGCAGGCACGCCCGATCAATTCTTCGGACGAATACCCCAGCAGCGTTTCGAAGGCTGGATTGACTTGCAACAGCGTGCCTTCAAAGTCGATACAGCAGAACAGATCCCGTGAAAGCAGGAAAAACTGGTCAAGCTGGCCGTGGGGTAACACTAAGGACATAGGGTTTCCTAGAGAGCGAATAAAACACGTGACGGGAGCATAATGAGTTCCGTTATTTTTACTGTGGCGTTCGGTGCTTTATGATGACACCTATCATAGCTTGACTCGCCGTGTCTGCGGTATAGGGAGAATAACGTGCTATCAATCACCAAACTGCGCATTGCCACGCGTAAAAGCCAATTGGCCATGTGGCAGGCTGAGTACGTTCGCGACCGCTTAATGGCGGCCCACAACGGCCTTGAGGTCGAGCTTGTGGCGCTGTCTACCAAGGGCGACAAAATTCTTGATACGCCGCTTTCTAAAATTGGCGGTAAAGGGTTGTTCGTTAAAGAGTTGGAAGACGCCATGCTCGATGGCCGTGCGGATATTGCCGTCCATTCGATGAAAGATGTCCCCATGCACTTCCCCGAAGGATTGGGCCTATCGGTCATTCTCGAGGGCGCCGACCCTACCGATGCGTTTGTATCCAACCACTACTCTAGCATTGATGAGCTTCCCGAAGGGGCACGGATTGGTACTGCCAGTCTGCGCCGTGGGCTGCAGATGCGTGAAGCCCGCCCCGACCTGCAAATTCTTAATCTGCGCGGCAACGTGCAAACGCGGCTAGGCAAATTAGACGCGGGGGAATTCGACGCCATCATCCTGGCGACCTCTGGCCTTAAGCGGTTGGGCTTGGATGAGCGGATTGCCCAGGCACTGCCGCCGGAAGTGTGCTTACCCGCCTGCGGTCAGGGCGCCTTAGGCATTGAGTGCCGCCTGCATGATCCTGAACTGATTGCCTTGCTGGCCCCGCTGGATGACGCAGATACCGCGACACGCGTGCGTGCCGAAAGAGCCATGAACACGCGTTTAGAGGGCGGCTGTCAGGTACCCATTGCAGGCCACGCGGTACTGGACACCGCCAATGAAACTCTTTGGCTACGCGGCTTAGTCGGCAATCCTGAAGGGACTGAAGTATTACGTGCCGAAGGGCGTGGCTCGATGCATGAGCCGGAAGCGCTGGGCATCCGGATTGCCGAAGAGCTGCTCGACCAGGGCGCCGGCGATATTTTAGCTGAGGTTTACGGCCGCGCCATATGAGCCAACCGGTATTGATCTGCCGCCCCGGCGAGCGCGGTGAAGCGCTCGCCGCTGCGCTTCGCGAACGGGGCGAGCGTTGAATCACTCAACGTGATGCAACTCGAAGCCTTGCCAGAAAATCCCGACATGCGACAAATCTGGCTGGATATAGATCAGTACCATAAGATAATCGTCATCAGCCCCTTTGCGGCGGTATGTTTAAGCGAAGCGCTGGATCGCTACTGGCCACAACTGCCGATGGGTATTGACTACTACAGCGTTGGCAGCGCCACCGCGGCGACGCTTTATGATCAGTTGGGTGTACGCGTACATGTGCCATCGGCCAGTGCAGGCGAAGATACCAGCGAAGCACTGCTGGCGCTTGCCTCACTGCAGCGGTTAGCCCACCAGCGTGTTCTGCTGGTGGCCGGCGAAGGTGGCCGTTCACTGCTCGCGGAATCGCTTGCCAAGCGAGGGGCAAAGGTGACTCGCGTGGCGGTGTATCGCCGCACCTATCACCCTCTTGCGCCCGCTCTGCAAACGCGTCTTTCTTCAGGTAATTACCGGGCGTTGATCGTCACCAGCAGCGAACTGCTGGAACATCTGGCAAAATGGTGTAATCAGGCGGCCTTGAACCAACCGCTAATCGTTTCCAGTCGCCGTTTGGCTACACTGGCTGGCATACTGGGTTTTCGTGACCTCAAGGTGGCGTCCGGAGCTACGCCAGCTGCATTGATAGCGGCGTTGGAGACCTGCGACCCACAGGGTGCCGATGTCGATCAAGGAACTTACTAAGGGCTAGCGACACATGAGCAAACAAGTAAACGATCAGGACGATGTACAACCGACGTCCGCCGATGCCTCCCCAGGCGTCCCTAAAGCGACCGACAAAGCAGCTTCCACGACCGACGCGACTGAGCCCAGCACGCCGACCACACCGCCGAGCTCAACAACACCTGCTCAGAGTGGTGCTAAAAACAGTCGGTCGCGGCGGCGTGGAAAGGGCTCTGCGAGCTCAACCGCTGCTAGCAGCACCACGGCGAAACCAGCGGAGACCACGACGTCCAGCAGCGCGGCCTCACCGTCACCGAGTGCAGCGCAACAAAGCCCTTCTTCTTCATCGTCAAGTGCTACATCTTCAAGTACTGCCTCGTCCAAGCCGACCGGCGACAAACCGTCGACGGGCACCACGCCGCCCACCGGCCACAAAGGCAGCGGCAGCAGCAGCAGCGGCCAGAACGGTGGAGGCAAAAGCGGTGGTGGTAAAAGTGGCGGCCTCGCGATTGCCCTGGTGATTATCCTGGCGATTGCCTTGGCGTTTATCGCCTGGCAAGGCTGGCAACGCCTGGAGAGTCAGCAGCAGCGCCTTGACGAAGTAGCACAACAGGCTGAAGGGAGCGCTTCACAACAAGCGGTTAGCGATTTGGAATCACGCCTGGACAGCGGTGAAGCCGAGCGCGATGAAGCACTGCAGAGCGCGCTAAGCGATCTACGTAGCGAATTTGACAGCTACCGCAGCAATGTCGATGAGACCCTCGGCCAAGTGCTGGATCAGCTCTCTCAAGAGCAGGACACCGACGAGCGCGAGTGGCTGCATGCCGAAGCAGCCTATCTGCTGCGCCTGGCCAATCAGCGCCTGCAGTTAGAGGGCGATGTTGATGGCGCCGCTGCCCTGCTGCGTACGGCCGATGCACGCCTGGTCGACGCCGATAACCCGGCGCTGACACCCGTTCGCGAAGCGATTGCCAATGAGCTAGCTGCCCTGGACGCCGTGCCCCAGGTTGACCGCACCGGTCTCTATTTAGCGCTCAATGCGCAGCAGGAGCGCATTTCCAGCCTGCGCCTCTCCCAGGAGATCGAAGAGCAGGCAGTCACCTCCAGCATCGAAGAGCCGCCGACCGGCACTTTCCAGCGCCAGCTGGCGCGCTTTGGTGAAGAGCTTAAAGACCTGGTGGTGGTTCGCCATCACGATGAAGCCCTGGAAGCGCTGATTACCCCAGAGCAAGAGTCTTACCTGCGTCAAAGCCTGCGTTTAGTGCTTGAGCAGACCCAGCTGGCCCTGCTCAACGAAGAGAAAGAGCTTTACGACGCGAGTATCGACAAAGCCCTACAGCTTTTGAACGACTACTACGACACCACTCGCGAAGAGACGCAAAGCGTTATTACCCGCCTTGAAGAACTTAAGCAAGCCGAGGTAAAACCCGAGCTGCCCGATATCAGCGGTTCACAGCAGGCCCTTGCTCGTTTTATCGACAATCGCTATGAGACGCGTGGCCAAAGCGGAGGTGATTCATGAGAAAGCTTGTTCTCCTCATTGTCGCAGGCCTCGCCGTCGGGGCGCTGTTTGGGCACCTAATGATGTCGGTGCCCGGCTATTGGCTGATCCGCGTGGGTGACTCCTCCATCCAAACCTCCTTCTGGTTTGGGCTGGTGCTGCTGTTTGCCGCCTTTATCGTCCTACACTTCGTGCTGCGCCTGCTCAGCGGCATTATTCGACCCATGGGGCGTTTTCGCAGTTGGAACAGTCGCGCCCGTAACCGCCGGGCCATGCAGCGCACCGTGCGTGGCCTGGTAGCACTGACCGAAGGGCGCTGGAAAAAAGCCGAAAAAACCCTGGTTAACGCCGCCGATGACTCCAGCACACCGCTGGTCAACTATCTATCCGCCGCGCTGGCGGCCCATTACCAGGGCCACCACGTGAAATCCCAGGAGCACCTGAATCAGGCGCAGCTCACCACCGACGGTGCCGATACCGCCGTTGGCCTGATGCAAGCGCAAATGATGATTGAGCGCCAGCAGCCGGAAGAAGCGCTGGCGATTCTTAATCGCCTGGATAAGAAGCTCTCCAACCATCCCCAGGTGCTCAAGCTACTCAAGCAAGTGCATTTAAGCGTCAACGATTGGGAAGGTTTACGGCGTTTGATTCCACGCCTGGCGGCGCAGAAGCTGATTACTCAGCAAGAGCGTGAGCAGTTGGAGTTTAAGGCCTACCGTGAGCTGATCGTGTTTGAAGCCCAAAATCCCACCAATATTGAGCGGGTGCGCGGCCTGTGGGCGGATATGCCGGACTACCTGCGCGGCAATACCGAGCTGATCGTGCTTTACAGCGAAGCGCTGATTCAAGCCAACGAAGAGCCGATTGCCGAGCGCTTGCTCAACCACTCCCTGGATCACCATTGGGACGCGCGTTTGGTGAAACGTTACGGCCTGCTGAACGTGGACGCTGCTCGCCAACTCGTTAAAGCCGAAAAATGGCTGCAGGAGCGCCCTAACGACCCAGAGCTGCTGCTCGCCTGCGGCCGTCTCTCCCTGCGCATCGGCCAGTGGCAAAAGGCACTAGAGTATTTTGAAGCCAGCCAGCGTCAGCGCCCCAATGGCGAAGTGTGCAGAGCTTGCGCGCCTCTATGCCAGCATGGGCGAGCATAATAAGAGTCAGCTCTACTACCGTCACAGTGTCGAAATGCTGGCTAAATCGCTGCCATCGCTACCTCAACCCAGCGATGCCAACGACAGCAAAAAGCCCGACAGTAAGCAAAAAGAGAGCAAAACCATTAAAAAAAGCGCGTAGCGGCGCTGCTGGTATAACGTTCAAGGGCGCCTTCATAAGCGCCCTTTTAGTGGCTCAAGGCTTGGCAGGCGGCATTTGCGGTGGCGCAGTGATAGCTTCAGCCTCCGCTGGCTGATCCAGCATTGCCGTGCAGTGACCACAGCGGGTGGCTTTGATCGGCACTACCATTAAGCAGTACGGGCACGGCTGCTCCGTAGGACTCGCAGGCGCTACCGCCTCTTCACGCTTTAAACGGTTGATGGTGCGCACCAATAAGAAGACCACGAAGGCGACGATCATAAAGCTGACCACCGCATTGATAAAAAGCCCGAGGTTTAGCGTTACCGCCCCTGCCGCCTGGGCATCCGCCAGCGTCGCATAAGGGCCGCCCACCGCCCCTTGGCGTAACACCACAAACAGGTTGGAAAAATCCACACCCCCACCAGCAAGCCAATCAGCGGATTCATCACATCCGCCACCAGGCTCTGCACAATCAGCGTAAACGCCCCACCGATAATGATCCCCACCGCCATATCGACGACGTTGCCTTTTACCGCAAACTCACGGAATTCCTGGAAGAATTTTGCCATGTTCAAACGTCCTAACGTTTTTTAGCTACCAATTAGAGTTTCATTAGCCAATGAAAAGCATGGGCGATGATGTATTTGGCGGCAAGTGATTTCCTTTCGGTTCGATACTAGACATTATAAAGCGCTGAAGCCTCTTCCTCGTGCCACTATGTGTCAGCGACTGGCCACAAGACGAGTCGTTGCTGAAAGCTCAGCGAATAGGCGTACACGGCTGCTCTATCCCTCTTGTTACTATCTTGCATTACTAAAAACCTTAGACGCATTTAGCTTTCAAGCGCATAAATACTGGTAGCGTTATAGCGCCTCACCTAGCTAACTGAGCAGATTGCCCTGTTGCTTGAGCAATGCAGCCTGATGGGAAGCCACCGAAGGTAAATGCCACCATTAGTTAAGGATTTATTCATATTTTGGAGTTCTTATGGAATTACGCCACCTGAGGTACTTTTGCGTTGTCGCTGAAGAGCTTAATCTGACCTGTGCCGCTAAGCGCTTGCATATGTCGCAGCCACCACTTTCGCGCCAAATCAAACAATTAGAACAAGAGGTGGGGGCTGAACTGTTTGAGAGAAGCTCACGAGGCCTTCGCTTAACATCATCGGGTATATTTTTTCAGCAGCGTGCTTTAGAAATTTTAGAGAAAGTCGACGTCACCATTGATACAACACGTCACATGGCACGAAGCAAGCGAACGCTATTTGGCATTGGCTTTGTCCCCTCTATCTTTTATGGGCAGATTCCAATGCTGGTTCGCGACTTGCGTCAAATTGAGAATGTAGAAATATCATTGACAGAGCTTACGACCATACAGCAAATTCAGGCGCTTAAAGCAGGCCGTATCGATATGGGATTTGGACGTCTTCGCATTGATGATCCAGACGTAGAGCAAGAGATACTCTTCAATGAGCCATTTATTGCTGCTCTTCCTAGCGGCCACCCCTTAGAGGGCACGACGCCTACATGCGAAGAATTGGCACGCTATCCACTTATTCTTTTCCCCGCCAAACCACGCCCTAGCTTGGCAGATATGGTGCTGGGTATTTTCCGCCGACAAGGCTTAAAGGTTGAGGTCATACAGGAAGCAAACGAAGTTCAGACAGCACTTAGCCTCGTCGCCTCTGATATCGGTATTACGCTGGTACCTGAGGAGGTAAAGCGTGTACAGCGAGATGGTATTTCTTATGTAGCCTTGGCTGACAAGACCATCACCTCTCCTGTTGTCTGCAGCCGTCGCCGTGGTGAAAAACCATCTCTTCTCATGAATGAAGCGACCACCATTTTACACAAGCTTGTTGATGATCGCTCCATGGGCCGCTACCCATAACCAATGATATTCAGAGGAAATTGGATCCTTTTGGGCTTGTCACCCCCCTTCCTAACGCGGCCCTTCTTTAATGCCTCTTCAAAGCACTTAAAGGAAACTAACGAGACTATTAAACCTTCGCAGTACCCGCTAACTGGCTGGCAAGATCCTGCTCGTCTTCTTTGGCCCGTGGGCGGGCGTGGCGCACTGCAGCTCGGCGGCGTCGGTTGGAGCCAACTCCACGTCGAACACTACGTGGGAGAACGGGCCGTCCAGGTCGCGCTTGGCGATCTCAGCCGGGTCTTCAATGCGCTCGGCGGGCACGACGAGCTCTTCGCGGGTGGCAAAGGCGAAGTCGTCAAAGGTGTAGGGGTCACCCGCCAGATTGATCTGGGTGGTTAGGTGCTGGTGGCCTGGAGCGGAGACGAAGTAGTGTATATGCGCCGGACGTTCACCGTGGCGGCCCAGGGACTTGAGCACCACGTCGGTGGGAGCGCCTTCAGGTACGCCGTAGCCGGAGGGGATGATGCTACGCGCGGTGTAGCGGCCGTCGCTGTCCGCATAGATCGTGCGGCGCAGGTTGTACTCAGATTGCGAGGGGTCAAAGAAGGAGTAGCAGCCTTTAGAGTTGGCGTGCCAGATCTCGACCTTGGCACCGGCAATCGGCGTGCCGTTCACGTCGCGCACTTGGCCGGTCAACCACATGGTCTCGCCGTTGTTATCCTGGCCGTCGTCCAGGCGGGCAAAGCCTTCGTCTTCCGGGGCACCCGCCACGTAGAGCGGGCCTTCGATGGTGCGCGGTGTGCCGCCGGTACGCTTGGCTTCGGCATCGATTGCGTCCTGACGCATATCGAGGAAGTGGTCAAACCCTAGTCCTGGCGAGAGCAGCCCGAACTGGGTCTGGCTACCCAGGGCATTGAGCAGGTTAACGCCCGCCCAGTACTCTTCTTCAGTGACATCGAAGTCGTCGATCAGCTTGAACAGGTCGCTGACCAGTCGATGGACGATCTGCTTGGCGCGGTCATTGCCACCGGCTTTATCAAAGCCGGCCACGGTTTTGATGAAGTCTTGAACTTCGGGGGTATCGAATATTTTGACGGTCATGGTGAAACCCTCTGCTTGTTATAGGATGTTGTTTTATCAATAGGTACTGGCGTGTTAAGTAAATAATTAGCTGTCGTCGTCGCGCACCGAAGAGGGGTGACGACACAGCGGTTTGACGCTGATCTCCATATAAGGGAAGAGCGGCAGATTGCTGACCAGCTCTTGCAGCTCAGCATTGTCCTCCACGTCGAAAATACTGACGTTCGAGTAGCTACCCGCTACCCGCCACAAGTGGCGCCATTTGCCCTGACGCTGTAGATCTTGGGAATACGTCTTTTCAGTCGCCTTGATCTGTGCCGCTTGCTCGGCGGGCATATCAGTCGGCAACTTAACGGTCATTTCTACTTGAAACAGCATACGTCTCTCCTCTTGTATCGCGGGCGAACGCAAACGATGGCTCTATTTACCGTGGCGTTTATTTACGCGAGTAGTGAGTCAATTTACCTTCATCCAAGGTGACACCCAGCCCCGGCCCTTGCGGCAATTCCACTCAAACTCGGTGTAGTTGAGGGGCTCAACGACGATGTCGTCTTTCAGCAGCAGTGGGCCGAACATTTCCGTGCCCCAGGCCATTTCCGGCAACGTCGCCCAGGCGTGTAGAGAGGCAGCCGTGCCAATGGTGCCCTCTAGCAGTGTGCCTCCATATAGGCCAATTCCAGCCGCTTGGGCGACGTGGGCTAGTTCTAGTACCCCGTAAATACCGCCGGATTTAGCGATCTTCAGAGCAAAGGCACCATTGAAGCCGCCGCAGACGAGATCAAGTCCGTCACGGGCATCTTGCACTGCCTCATCGGCGAGCATTGGCACATTGAAGCGGTTAGCCAAGCGAACTAACCCGGCGTGTTCGCGGGCGTGGATGGGCTGCTCAATTAACTCAATGCCGGCATCCTGAAGCGCCTGAATACCGCGCACCGCAGTCGACTCATCCCAGGCCTGATTAACATCAACGCGCACACTGGCTCGATCACCCAGCGCTTCCTTGATCGCCGCCACATGGCGCACGTCCTGATCCACCGGGTTAGCACCAATTTTTAACTTGAAGTCGCAGTGCCGACGCTGCTCTAAACGCAGCATGGCCTCATCAATATCTTTGGCGGTATCACCGCTGGCTAGCGTCCATAGCACAGGCAAGTGATCTTGGCGTGCGCCGCCCAGCAGCTCGGCGACGCTCAATCCCAAGCGTTTGCCCTGAGCATCCAACAGAGCCGTTTCTAATGCAGATTTGGCAATCATATTGCCGCGAGCATGGCGGTGAAGCCGAGCGCGCAACTGGTGAACGTTGTTGGAAGGCTGGCCGACCAGCAGGGGGGCTAGATAAGTATCAATATTGCGCTTAATGCTCTCCGGGCTTTCTGGACCGTAGGCCAGGCCGCCAATGGTGGTGCCTTCGCCAAGCCCTTCAATACCGTCAGAGTGGCGCATGCGCACGATCACCATGGTTTGGCAGGCCATGGTGGTCATGGAGAGTTTGTGAGGACGGATGGTCGGTAGGTCGACCAGCAGCGTCTCAATATGTTGGATGACGGTTGACATGCAGGCTCCAGCGTCTGGCAATCGTTGACTAGGCTGCAGTTTGGTAGCATCTGATTTTAGAAACCAATATTGTTTAAGTGCCTTTCCATACCGTAAGGGTATTGCTAATTCAGCGTTAGTGTCGTTATGCCACTCTCATTTGTAGCTGCGGCTTAAATTAAGCCTTGAAAAATCAAACAACTAAAAAACGGTGCAGCGTAACGCTGCACCGTTAATAACCAGATAAGCATAAATATCATGAATAACGAACTGAGAAACGCCGTAGCGTTGCAGCCTTTAGCCCTAGCGGCAGCCATTTGCCAAGGCCGCTAGGGCTCTCAATCGCATAGCGCTACAAAATACATTTACGACAAAAGGATAATGCTGGCTACTTTATGGAAAATTACCAGTGACTACTGACATATCGCGAAGTAAGGGGCCCTCTTTTTCACCTTAAAGGCGACTGCACAGCAATTCGATGATGATTGAGTATATTCCCTCACTCATCGGTGGGTAGTGGGTAGCAGCTAACATTCTCACGCATTTCTCAACCCAAGCATCTCACGGGCCTGCTGCCAGGTAGCTACCGGTCGCTCATACCTTTCGCATAGGTCGACGGTGCGCTCGACCAACGCCGCATTGGAGGGCGCCAGCGTATTACTGTCCAGACGAACGTTATCCTCAAGCCCGGTACGCGTATGACCGCCTGCAGCAATCGACCACTCGTTAAGCAGGTATTGATTGGCACCAATGCCAGCACCGCACCACTGCGCATCCGGCGCCAGCCGCTTGAGTGTCTCGATATAGAAATCAAACGTTGGCTTGTCCGCTGGCATCGAATTCTTAACGCCCATGACAAACTGCACATAAAGCGGTGCTTTCAGCTTTCCCTGCTTGGAAAGGTTCACTGCCTGGTGGATATGCGACAGATCAAACGCTTCGATCTCAGGCTTGACGCCGTACTTCTGCATCTCACCGGCAAGCCACTCCACCAGCTGCGGCGGATTCTCGTAAACGCGATTGGGGAAATTATTGGAGCCCACCGAGAGGCTCGCCATATCAGGCTTAAGCGGCAGCATCCCACCCCGGGCTTCTCCTGCCCCGGAACGCCCGCCGGTGGAGAGCTGAATAATCATGCCGGGGCAGTGCTTCTTAAGCCCTTCCATCAGGCGGCCAAACTTTTCTGGGTCAGAGGAGGGGGTTTGGTCATCGTTGCGCACATGACAGTGGGCGATGGTAGCCCTGCTTCGAACGCCGCCTGGGTGCTCTCAATCTGCTCTTCAACCGTAATCGGTACGGCAGGATTGTTCTCTTTGCGGGGCAGACTGCCGGTAATGGCGACACAGATAATACAGGGCTGGGACATGGAAGCCTCTTTGTTCTTATTGCGAACATTATTTTGCATTACGAACAAAATAGGACAGATACTCCTAGGCGTCAAACTCTTGGTGGCGCAATCAGGGAAATACCACTGCAGGAAATGGGCACTACCTATAATCCAATAACACCTTTTAGACCGGGTGCGGAAGTGTAAAAAAGCCCAAGCAAAAGCGTGGGCTGGAAGGTAGTGGGGCGAGAAAACCTGAACGCTAATCAGAGCGCGTTTAAGTTATGAAACATCCTACTTAAGCACTGATTGATATAAACAATGTCTTGTTTACTGAAATCGGCAAAGGCTTTTTCCACTAGACGGCTAGTGACTTGCCGCGCAATATCCAGCTTCGCCTCACCCGCATCGGTAAGCTCTACTTCAGTGACGCGTCCATCCTGCGGGCTGGCTTCTGTTTTAAGCAAACCCGACTCTTGCATTCGGTATACAATTTTGGTGACAGTTGACAATTTTGCAACAGCGTGTACTGATATATCCGACATGCTAAGGCGCCCATGTTCATGTAGGATCATGAGAATGCGCCACTTAGACGAACTGAGCCCGAGTGGTTTCAGTAGTGTATCGACATCAGCGCTGTATTTAGCATTCAGCCTCGCGACCCAATAAAAGGAAAATCACGCGAGCGAAACTCATCGGCAAGAGGAAAAAGGAAGACGATAATTCATCCTTGTCGACCATAAGAAGCACGCCATCCAAAAAAATAGTGGATTATTCTAGCATATATCCATTCGAGTGTAAGCGCCTGGAACCTGAAGGGATAGAGCGTGCCATCTACTGGCCCAGCCGATATTGCCTCGGCTTCACACCCCAAAACCATCACCTGCTTGGTGCATTGTTGAGGTGAACCATGGGTACAACACCGTTTCTGCTGCAGAAGCACGCTATTCTGCGCACCGATTCACAAGAGGTCATTCGTGAGCATGTCACCCACTATCTGTGCCCACATCGCATGCGTTTATTTGACGGCCCACGTCTAGCCTCACGTTTGAGTGCCGTCAGCTTCGACCAATTGGCCATTATCGAATTGCAATATGGCGCCAATGTCGAAATTGACCCTGTCGAAGAGTCAAACGTTTACCTGTTTCGTATCACTCTCGAAGGCCAGGGAACCATTGTATACGCTGACCGTCAGGTGAGTATGGTTCAGGGAGGCATTACCGTTACATCTCCCTGTCAACGCGCTCTCATCCAAACCTCTCCGAACTGCCATAACCTCATCGTTCGAGTACCGCGCCACCGGTTGGAACAACGCCTTTCGTGTCGACTCGACCAACGCATTGATCTTCCGATTATCTTTGACCACTACTTTCCCGAGCATTACCCCGGCACGGTCTTCCTTCTGGATACCATCAAGTATTTTGCCCGTCTCACCGACGCTCTTCACCAGCAAAATATCCCGCGCCAGCAGATCAAACGGATGGAGGAGTACTTATATGACAGCTTGCTGGGGCTGTTTATGAACAACTACAGTCAGCGCTTGAGTGGTAACCCCTCTCCTCTTCCACACTATGTAAAAACCGCCAAAACCCATATAGACCTGAACCTCAAGCAGGGTATCGAGCTCGATACTCTGGCCTCGATGGCGGGGGTATCAAAGCGCACACTGCAGTACGGCTTCCAGCAATTTATTGGGCTCTCACCCAAAGCCTATTTTACTCAGCAACGCATGAAGAGTGTCCACCAGGCGCTGATTGATGCCCCACGCGGTCACCGCGTCACCGACGTCATCATGCAGCATGGCATCAACAGCCCTGGTCACTTCTCCGCACAGTACAAGGAGGTCTATGGGGTGACCCCGTGCAAACGCTACAGTCAAACCGCGCACATACTGAATTGGCTAACGCCTTACCATGAGCCTACTGTCGACTCCGCTCCTTTTATTCAGTCTCAGTACGATACTCCTCAATCAGTTCGCGCATTCTTTCTGCAAAGGCGTACGCGGGCAGGCCCTGCTGCTCGGCTTCCGACAGGATAGTGTCATTGACCGGCGCGAGCTGGTCATCCCAACGGCTAGCCTCATCATCGGCAAGCGCTATCACTTCAACCCCCTCCTCCTGCTGCGCCCACTCGAGTGAACGCTGTATATGCTCATCGAGATATTGACCGGTGAAGGTTGCCATCTCCGGTGCCAACTCCTCGATAACTGTCTGTATATCAACAGGGAGCGCCTCCCACTTCTCGCGCGACATCAGCGCTGCAAAAATGGTGTTCGTTAAGGGGTAGTCAGTCACGTACTTAGCCAAACGTGCAAACTGCATATCCATTAGCACTTCGCGAGAAGCTGCATATCCATCAATAATGCCGGACTGAAGAGCCTCTCCAGCATCTGCCTGGGACATGCCTACTGCTGTTACCCCCAGTGCGTCCAGCGCCCTGGAATTATCGCCGGAAATTCTGATTTCCAGCCCCTCCAGGTCTTCCAGTTGACGAATCGGCTCAATGGTCTGGAAATAAGCAGGCTCCGATGTAAAGGCTGTAATGACCTTGAACTCTTCGAGTTCGGGCATCTGCTCACCAAACTCCTGAATCAGTTGGTAAGTCATGCGGCTGGCAACTTCTGAGTTGACGTCCTGACCGGTCAGGCTCCCGGCCAAGTTGATCAGGGGAAAACGGCCCGGCTCGTAAGAGGTGGCGGAAAGCCCTATATCCGCAACACCATTCAGCACCCCATCGTACATATTGCTGGCCGTGAGTAAGGAGCCGCCGGGGAAGAGGTTGACCTCGACACGCCCATCGGTACGTTCATTGAGCTCTTTCGCCCAGTGCTCCATCTGAATGGCCGGAAAGCTCTGTGCAGGAGCAAAGAAAGCGTAGCTGAGGGTAATCACTTGGGCGTCGTCGTCGCTAGGCTCATCGACTACCTCCTCCTGCGCATCGCTACACCCCACCAACATCATTGCAGCGATGAGTACCGCTAACGTTGCCACCTGTGTACTGGTTTTCATTATGACTGTCCTCGGCGAGGGCCTACGGAAACTGAATGGTTTCCAATAAGCGCTTTATACACTGTGAAGGGTTAATAACAGGTAGTGACTGTCGGCATCAGGTCAAGCAGTTCAAGACGCTTTAGAAAAGCGTCCGAGCGCTGCCTACGGTAGTTCGACAGATCGACCCCGGAGTAGTCGAAGAAGCCCTCGCCATCTTGAAAGCCTCTACGCTTCTCTTGCATATTCCGAGTAATAACCTCAGGTGACTTGAAGCGATTATCCAGCTTTTCGCATAGATAGTTGGAGGCGTAGAAAAGCGTATCGCCACCGCCCCAATCGATGAACTCCAGCACCCCCAGCACCGAATAGCGCAATCCCAGCCCGACTCGAATGGCCACATCGATATCCTCTGCACTGGCAACGCCCTCCTCGACCATACGCGCGGCTTCATTCATGAGCAGTACCTGTAGGCGGGGAATGATGTAGCCCGGCGCCGCCTCGCACAGCACCGGTACCTTTCCTATCCCTTTAAGCGCCGTGAACAGCACATCGATATAACGCTGCTCGGTATCCTGGCCCCGACTTACCTCCACTAAGGGCATCAAATGGGCAGGATTAAGCCAGTGAGCGTTCATGAAACGGGCCGGATGACTAACCATGCAAGCGAGTTCGGTGACCAGAAAAGTAGACGTCGTCGAGGCGATAACGGCCTCCTTATCCAAATGGCGGCTTGCCCAGGTCAGCCCTTGCTGCTTAATCTCGCTGACTTCAGGCAGCGCCTCGAAAACCAGACGGCTCCCCGCCACCATCTGCACCTGTTGGTCATTCACAATACGAAGTTGCTTCACCATTGAAGCAATCTGCTCTTCCTGAATGAGCCGCTTCTCCTGAAGATATTTGAGCTCCGTCACTAGCCTGCTGCGAGCCTGCGCATAATAGCGCTGACGCTCTTCAGGGCTGCGTGACTTGAAGTCGATCAGCACGACCTCCTTCCCAGCCAAAATGAATGAGAGGGCGATACCCTCTCCCATTCTTCCTGCGCCCAAGACGATGATGTTGTCCTGCATGATGCGGTCTCCTCTATCGGTAGGTTAGGCGTGAATGCCATACGTCAATAAAGAGCGCATCTGCGCCTGGGAAAGCGAATCCAGTCCCAGCATTTCCAGCGTTCGGCCTTGGGCAAAGAGGTCTTGGCCGGTGATCGCCGAAGCAATGCTCAAAAGCCCCTCCGCTACTGGCGTGGGCTGCCCCGCCCAGCGGCCAACCGACACGATAAAGGAGAGCCCCATTCGAGTGTCCTCCAGCATGTAACGATGGCTATGAAGGTCGATGTTTTCTCGCCAGTCGCCACTATCGGTCAGCTTGCCGTGAGCACCCCGGCCATACATCCACTCCTCGCCTTCGGAGGCATAGTGGTTGGCAAGAGGAAAATGGGAGGGCTTGTAACCCAACTTTTCACGCACCGCAATACGCTCATTATCTAGCGCGGTGGTCACGCTGCGGATAGAGGGCTGGGTTCCTTCATTGTGAATATCCCAGGCATCAAAATGCTCCAGCGGCCCCGCATTCATCATAATTAAAGGCGGATGGATAATAGGGCCAGCGTTCATTAAGGCGCCACTAAGGCCATCTTCGATGGGTTCAACGCTGGGGTAGGCTTCTCTCAATACAGAGAAGGCGTGTGCAGACAGTTCGCTGGGGAAGACGCCGGTAGGGAGCCGGGTGGCATAAACACTGATGACGACCTTATTAGCACCGTGCTTACGCGCCAAATAGGGCAGCGTTCCCGTTTCACAGAAGGCCACTTGGCTGTCGTTGCCTGCTTTTCGCATCGCTCGGTGGAACAGGTAGCTGCCGAAGGTACCCGGGGTAGAAAGACCACCTGATCATCCCGTAGTAACGGCCCCAGTTGGTCGGCTAGCGTGTCATGGGAGGTGGCGGGTAACGGCACAATCAGCAGCTCCGCCTGTTGCGTCGCTTCCGCCAGGCTATCTGTTAGAGATAGTTGATCCTTGTGAGTACCCATCTGAATACGCCGCTCGCCCTGCGCATCCTTAACGTCCAAATAGCCCAATTGACGCAACTCTTGCAGAGCCTTGCCATCCCGCCGCCACAATGTCACGTCGAAACCTTTCTCCACCATCTCAATGGCTGCGGCGTAGCAACCATGTCCACCGCCAATAACGCTGACTTTCATGCTTATCTCCGTTTCTTGTTAAGACCTTCAGGGTCGTTAAACGGTATAGCGATAGGGTGACTGGCGGATATCCACAATGCGCAACCGATATTCAAAAACGCAACTAATAACGACTCGCTACAACAGGCCGACTCTTAATAAGGCTTAACACTCACACCCCCTTTTCATAGGAGAGAGCGTTGTTAACCGCTATCTGAGGCGTCGCATTTATTGGGTCGGGGATGTGAGTGCACCAAGGCATGCACTTTATTCACCAAGGTGCCCTTGAGTGGTGCTTTGCCAGAGAGAAGTGACGACGTAAGTGCTTGCCTCAACTAACACTAGAAACCTTCGACTCACCTTAAGTAAATAATAATTTAGGTGTTTTAAACGACTGGAACTCAACTTGCATCGTTTTCAAATGACAGCTATCAACCTAACAATTTACTTTACTTTTCATGTGATGTTGAATGTTTATACACTCCTTCATGACCGGCATTCAACAAACAACAAAAGAGAGGATGTTCCCCATGACGATCAACATGCACAAAAAACACGCGCTTTTGCAGCACCGGCCCTCACTGCTGCGTTTAAGCAGTCTCGTGGCGGGTGTGATGCTAAGTTCAGCGACCCTGGCTAGTGATATCAGTCTCAATTACGCTTTCTTTGCTCCCGCTCAAACGTTTCCCGGTGTACAGATGCAGTTCTGGGCCGATGAGCTTGAAAAACGCACTGAGGGGAAGGTCGCCGTCAACACCTTTCCAGGTGGCACTCTGCTCACCGCCAGCAACATGCTGGATGGCGTACTTAATGGCGTCGCCGATATTGGCCTTACGACAACCTCCTACGAGCCTGCGCGCTTTCCGTTACTGAACCTGATCGGTGATTTCAGCGGCCTTGATGTCAATGCCGAAGTAGCTAGTCAGGTTGCCTACCAGTTGGTGCAAGAGTTTCCCCAAGAGCAGTTCGGCCTTGAAGACTTTAAGGTGATCACTGTATTCACTTCAGAACCCGGCTATCTTCAGACGCGCAACCAGGTAAGCACGCTAGAGGATCTATCCGGCATGGAAATTCGTGTACCGGGCGAGTCGGACACCATACGCACTCTAGGCGCTGTGCCTGTTGGCATGTCTCAAGCTGAAACCGGCGAAGCGCTCCAGGCCGGTATTGTTCAGGGGTAGCCTCTTCCCGTGAAACCCTGATGGATCTGCAGTACGCACGCTATCTCGATTATATTGTGGACTACCCCTTGACCAATGTTGTGATGCTGGCAGTAATGAGCCGCCAACGTTGGGACGCCCTGCCAGAAGATGTTCAACGAATCATCGATGAGCTGGGAGCTGAAGCATCCCAATACGCGGGGCACTATCTCGATGGACATGTGCGTGATTCCATCGCCTGGGCACAAGAAAATCACAATGTGGAAGTAGTCACCCTAAGTGAAGCGGAGCAAGGCCGCTGGGCAGAGCTTCTTGAGCCGCTGAATGAACAACGTATCGAGCATATCTCAGCACAGGGGCTGCCTGCAGCAGCGCTATATGAGCGGATGCTAGAGTTAATCGAGCAATATCAACACTAACATGCATAGAATCAGGCGCTGGGGGCAGAGCACGGAGGCTCACCTAATTTGAGTAAACAATAGAGCGTTTCGAGGGTGGGGGTGTGAACTTGGTGCTGTCCGGCAATACGTAGAATAGCGCCATGGATGGCTTCTACTTCAGTGGCTCGGCAAGCACGCCGATCCTGGAGCATGGAGGGCAGGTGGTGTGCTTGATGAGTAACCCCTGGGTGATGCTGGCGAAGACACGCGGCTGGTCGAATGCCACACCTGCTTGTACGGCTACCATACTGCACTCTTGTACGACCTTTTGAATCAACTGCTTGCCCTGCGGGTGTTGTCCTACCACTCCTACCGGCCCGTTGAGCAATGTGCAAAGGCCGTTGAGAGCAGCATTAAATGCTACTTTCTCCCAGATACGGCTATCGATTTCAGGATCCAGGCAGCTGTTGAAACCTGCCCGCTGCAGAAGCTCATTCAACTGCTGCATGAAAAGATCCTCTACACCGCTGTAGCGCCACCAATAAATATGTCCTTGGCGATTGCCATGTGCCTCTCCAGGCCCCTGAAGGTCGGCGGCGATGGTAGTGATTCCGTGTAGGATATTAACTGGCGTGATATGCCGGGCAATCAACGCTGCATTGCCCAGCCCATTTTGCAACGTTAATACCCGCGTATCAGGCGTGATGAGGTGCAAAACCGAACGGATGGCGGCGCAGGTCACCGTCCCCTTAGTCAGCACGATCAAGAGATTAAAGCGCTCTTGAAGCTGCTCGGCGAAATGGATCGGCACAAACAAATGCTGACACTCTCCATCATCAAGTGTCAGCGTGATGCCCTGGTACGGATGTTAGCTATGGTTGCAGGGTCTACATCGATCAAGTGCACCCGTGAGCCACTCAGCGCGAGCCGAACAGCAAACAGGCAACCCATGGCGCCAGCACCAACAATAGCAATTTTCATATCCCAGTCAGAAAGGAAGTGGTCGTTGAGACTTAAGCTTGCGCACCATGGCAGCAAAGAACTCGTTGGCGAAGCCGCTTTCACGAATCAGTTCGGCGGTAAGGTCGGCACACTTCTGGCTGATGGAGACATCGATTTCCACATCCTCGCCACCCAAAGCCCCTGCTGCGCACTGGTTTTCCGCCGCCCGCTGGACGGTGCACAGTAGGAACAGCGCTTTCTCAATCGAGGACTCGCCCACGGCTATCCCATGGTTACGTAGCACCAGAACATGCTTGTTACCCAGGCTCTCCAGCATGCGCGTCTTCTCGTCGGCGAAGAGCGTGATGCCTTCAAAATTATGATACCCCACACGACCATAGAGCTGAGCACCGTAGAAATCGTGGTGGGTAAAGCCCTTTTCTTCTGCACGATGGCCGATA
Organism: Vreelandella olivaria; assembly: GCA_004295565.1. Taxonomy (GTDB): domain Bacteria; phylum Pseudomonadota; class Gammaproteobacteria; order Pseudomonadales; family Halomonadaceae; genus Vreelandella; species Vreelandella olivaria. The sequence goes on from AP019416.1 coordinate 4,758,957, forward strand.
TGGGTATGGTATGGGTATGTAGCAGGCAGTGGATATCCTCCCGCGCCCCATGCACAGCACTATGCAGAGCAAAGCCAGCGGGATTGGCGTTGTACTCAGAGGCCTCGACCTTATTGCCGTCCAGGTCGACCTTCAACAGATTAAGCGGTGTCACTTCCGTGTAGTTAAGGCCGAAGGGATTAACCAGATAATGGTTTTCAGAGCCCGGTACTCGAGCAGATATATGGTTGAAAATGGTTTCTGTCCAGCCGAAAAAATCGACTAGATGGTAACAGTAGGCGAGTTTAACGCGCTGCTGCCACTCCTCTTCACTGCAGTAATCGGGTTTGAGAACGTTATTCGGCATGGGTAACGGCTTAATAGTCATCTAAGAATTCTCCTTGCCACCGTGGGCATGTGACTGACGAAGAGCGCTGTCTTCAAAGTATCGCGTAAGGTGAAGAATGGACTTGATGGTGGGGACGGGAATACGCTTCCTATCCGCCAGTTCGATCACTCCCTCAACAATCGCCGCGAGTTCAAGAGCGCGCCCCTGTTGATAGTCCTGCAGCATGGAGGTTCTGACAGCCCCATGCGCTCGCCAAGATCAAGAAGCTCCTGCAACGTCATCTCAAGTCGACCGCCATAGGCTTGCGCCGTAAGATGCGTTTCTTCAAAAAGCTGGCTTACGACCTTTTGCAGAGAGGGGTGGCTATACAGCTGTGCCAACGTGGTACCTGTCATCACCGAGAGGGGGTTGGACGTCAAATTCGCAGCGATTTTACTCCATACGGCATCTCTAATACGCTCTGTATGGCGCGTCGTGATGCCACCGTTTTCCAATACCTTAACAAGCGTTTCCATACGACCATTCGCGGCGTCGGGGTGGCGACTATATCGCCAACAATCAGTCGCGGCGGGGTATTTGAGATCGCGACGCCCGGTGCCTGCAGATGTGCCGAAATATAGACGACGCATCCGATGATGGCGCTGGCAGGTAGGCAGCGAACCAGCTCCCCTTCAGGGTCTACCGCTTTTATATGGACTGTTTCTATAGGGACTGTGTTGGCGGCACATGGCTCCACGGTATCCATGAGTAACCACCACGGCGTACCGTTCACCATGGGCACCAAGCATGTATGTTGGCCGAATAACGATTGCAGTTGTGGCAACAGGGAGGGTACAGAGTGCGCTTTAGTACATAGAAAGACGATGTCTTGCTTACCGAGCTCACCACCATTATCCGCAGCAATGACGCTGGCGGTGTGTTGCCCTTGCTGATCGATGAGGCAGACACCCTTTCGCTTTATGGCCGCCAGAGAATCACCCCGAGCCAACACGCTGACGGTGTACCCTGCCACTGCAAGGCGCGCCGCTAGGGTAGTACCGATGGCGCCAGCACCCACGATAGCTATTCTTGGGGAAGCAATGGAAAATAGCATTAGCCTTAAGCCTTACGGTTTGAGCAGAACCTACGCAGCAGGAAAGTCTGTTGCCCAGCCTCAAGGGTGACAAAGACATTTTCCATTCACGTAGGGCGTTGAACTAACCTCCTCCGCCCTGCTTTCGAAACATGTTGTTAAGCCAAGATGAACGCAGCAGCGAGCTGCCAATCGAGACGCTGAACCAAAGAGCCATCACTGAGAACCTTCCAGTAACAAATGCCCAAAATACAATCATTATCTAGCATGGAGGCCACGAGCCTCCGCCAGGATGTATGTTAAAGATAGTTCATCCTTGCTAGTACCAACCTGAATACACCGCGTGACCTCTAACTCTTTTTCAACCACCTCGATTGCTGCGACATAGCAACCATGCCCACCGTCAGTAACGCTGACGTTCATATTTATCTTCGCGGCTTGTTAACGCCTTCATGGTTATTAAACAGTATATCCATAGCGTTACTGACGGATATCCACAATGCGCAACCGATATTCAAAAACGCAATTAATTTCGTGCAGCCAGGTACAAATAGTTTGTCCACCCCGAACACGCGCTGGCGAACCATGGTATTGAGCTTATGGCGAACCTGTTCTGGTGCACGGGAATCATGAAGCACCGATGCCAAACGGCGCGTCAGGCGGTGTTGTTTATCGACTTCCCGCAGCAGAAGCAACCCAGCGTCAGAGGTGATGTGGCTCCCGGAGGAGTCGGCTTCAATTTGGCGGCGCGAGAGTGGCAAGAAGGCCAGTTTTTCAAGTACCATTTTGGAAGCGGCTGTTGGTTTTTGTGTAAGGCCCTGAAACGTTAACACTTCCAGCCGCTTTCTTTTATACCGCGAAAGAAACTCGGACTCATACTATAGCTTTTCGGGGGTGAAAAGACCCTTCTTCATATATAGCTTGATCCATAATATAGCGATGATACTGATGACTAGCAGAATACTTCCCGCAGTAAGATAAATCTGTTGTGTTAACTCAGGTGTGGGCGAGTTATTAAATGCAACGTAACCCATCCCGATAACCCCCAGCAATTGCGGCACAGGGAAGAAAGGGCTTTTATAAGGACGAGGTAATTCTGGATAGCGAATGCGTAAAACAATGACATCAACATGAGCTATGATATAAGCCAGTAACCAGCTAGTAGATGCTGAGATAACCAGTACGATGATAAAATCAATACTCATCGTGATCATGAATATAGAAACCATAAGCGACATGAACACAATGGCTACCCAGGGGGTTCCGAACCGCTTGCTGGTTATTTTTAACTGCGGGAACGATTGCCCGTTTTCTGCCATACCCTGTAGCATACGTGAAACGCTGGCAAGCACGGTATTGACAGTGCTACAAGTCGCTGCAATAGCCATTACAGTCGCAAAGAGAAGGCCTGCCTTACCAAAAACAGCATTTGCATAATCAAGATAAGGAATAGGAGTACCGATTAGCGTTTCGGGAGTTAAGTACTTGGATGCCCCCAGATAAAGAAGGTATATATACCCAGCATAACACATAGTGACAGCATCATTGCCCTAGGGATATCTCTCTCTGGCTTTTTGACTTCATTTACCATTGGGCAAATAAATTCAACACCTACAAACATCCACATTGCGAGTGAAATAAGTCCAATGGTATCTATACTTAATGCCTTTTCCAAGTCCCAGGTAAGTGCTGAACTCTCCAGCACGGGGTACGGTTGAGCGATCCCAGTGACAGCAGTTAATCCAATAGTTATCAATGCACATACTAGAATTAACGCAAAGAAATTTTGAACCTTAGCAAATACATCTGTACCCAAAACATTGGTAATTGTCAAAGCAATCAAGATAACAAACGGTATCAGCATCGGGGGGAAAACACCGGGCAATAACTCATTCAATATCGCATCTACCAGAAACATCTCGGCAGGAATCCCTAACACTCCCACAACGACGTAGCCTGCATATACTGCCAGAATTGCAGGAAAGTGCCCGATTGCTTTTTCGGTATACGTACCTAACGTTCCAGCATGCGGAAACATGAGCGACAGCTCAGAGAAAGTCATAGCATTGAAAAGAGAAAGGATGAACGCAATAATAACAGCTGCGACAAAGGCTGTGCCTCCGATCCCCACACCCTGCAAGGCCGACAGCATTGATCCCTGAACTATCACTAAGCCAATACAAATAGAGATCATCGTAATGAAGCCGAGGCGAGACCTCTTTCGAGCCTTCCCATCTACCAGGGGCCATAGCCCCCGCCATTCCTGATTTAGGGTTATCTACTTTATTCATTTTTAACCTCACGAACCAAAAGGTAATTTGTTGAGTATTGTTAGATAAAACTGCGGTCTTTATATGCTCATATGTGATTTTTTTTTACTTGTTCCTTTCTGCCAAAAATTTGGATTATTGTGACAGGTCTACCTTGGCAACAGGCCAAGCTTTGCTCTCTATGTAATTATATTTCTTTAGCTTACCAGAAGTATGCAGCCGAAGCGGCTAAAACCTTTTATCGCAATACATGTTGTGATTCCTAGTTATCTTGCGCTTCCATCGGTTTCGCGAACCCATATCTTCTGACAGTGCAGCTCTGGATTCAGCGTCAGCATTTCCTTAATGCAACGCATTTATCGGTTTATAGTCAATAGAAAGCTTTTACAATGAACGCCTTACTGAACACTTCAGCTGGGTAAAAAAAGACGCATTAAGTCGTTTAAATTTTCACTCTGACTAAATAAAGCCGTTCAAGACATCCAGGTTCTTCAATAGTATCGAACCTGGCATTTTATATTGAAGAGTATCGCGTGAGTCCTGCAACAATAATTCATATTTATTTTTTAAATCAGTTACCAATATCTTTGCTCAATAGAGATTAAACTCCGAAGCCATCGGGAAACTTAAATCAAACCTAGTTGACATGGGCTTCATCCCCCCTTCTCACTAGGTTAGGCAGCCATATACAACAAGCTTGGCAGCCACAATCAATTTTTCGATTGCGGGTTAAGGATCTAATAGAGCTTACGATGATCCGTTCAGCGAAGCTTCAATGTAGCTACGAGATTCGGACTACATCGTTGATCTGTGCGCGAAGAGAGCCATGACCCTTGGCATCGTGCCACTTGAGCTTATTTTTTACGATCAGATGAAGGGCTTTACGATCCGATCAACTAACGACTGTTACCTTAACTAACGCAACTCGAAAGTGCATAAATTTTGACTGAACACCGCTACCGCCAGTTGAACTATCTCACGTTGCCCAGGAACCCTCATGAACGAAATACAGCTTTTGCCTCAAGTTCGAGACTTTCTTCAACAGAACCACGCCCACTTTATTGACGGCCAGTACTATACGGGCCATTCCGATACTAGTATCCCGGTCATTAATCCGGCTAACGAAGAAGTGGTTACCGAGATTGCTAGCGCCAGCATTACCGATATCGAAGCGGCAGTCTTTTCGGCCCGCAGTGCGTTTAAAGGAAGCTGGGCAAAGACCTCACCTTATCAGCGCGGTGTGGTTCTTAACCGCTTGGCCGATCTTATCGAAGCAAACGGTGAGGAACTGGCCCAGTTGGAAACCCTTTGCTCAGGTAAAACTATTCATCTATCGCGACTTTTCGAAGTTAGTCAAAGTGCGATATTTTTGCGTTACTTCGCTGGCTGGTCGACCAAAATTAACGGCGAAACTATAAGCCCTTCTTTTCCCTCCATGGCTGACGAGAAATACACTGCATTTACCCGTCGCGAACCAGTTGGCGTAGTAGCAGGCATCGTGCCGTGGAATTCGTCTGTGATGATCGGTGTGTGGAAAATCGCCGCCGCGTTAGTCACCGGTTGTACTATTATCATCAAACCTAGCGAATTTACTCCGTTGACAATGCTACGTTTGGCACAGCTAGCGGTAGAGGCCGGCTTGCCGCCTGGGGCGTTTAATGTGCTCAATGGAGCAGGGGGAAGTCGGTGCGCAACTGATTAACCACCCGCAAGTGTCCAAGGTCTCTTTCACCGGTTCAGTGCCGACCGGCCTTAAAGTTGGCCAAGCGGCAATGGCGGCTAGCCTTACACGTGTGACGTTGGAACTGGGGGGAAAAACGCAGCTGCATTGCTACCAGATGTAAATGTCGATGCGGCTGTTGCAGGCCTGATACAAAGTGGCTATGTACACCAAGGTCAAGTTTGCGCGGCGCCGGAACGTGTGTACGTACCACGTGAGCGATTACAAGAGGTGATAGAGAAATTCAGCGTTGCTTTGCAGCAGCTGACTATCGGCTCTCCACTGGATGAAAGTGTACAGTTCGGGCCGCTGGCCAACAAACCGCAGTTCGACAAGGTGATGGAGTGTTTGCAGGTCGCTCATCAGGAGAGCAAGGTGTTATTTGGTGGTAAAGCACTGCCCCAGCGTGGTTACTTCGTAGAGCCAACCCTATTGCTAGCGAATAGCTTGCAAGACCGAATGTTGCACGAGGAAACCTTCGGTCCAATAATCACCTTGTTAGCGTATGACGACGTAAATGAATTACCTGCTTTGATCAATGATTCGCCTTTCGGATTGACTGCCAGTGTTTGGAGCAACGATCTCTCCCGTGCACTGCGTCTAATAACTGAAATTGAAGCAGGTACGGTGTATATCAACATGCATACTTTTATCGACCCAGCAGTGCCGTTCGGAGGTATCAAGGCTTCTGGTACGGGTCGAGAGTTTGGCAGTGCATTTATTGAGGACTATACCGAAATTAAATCTGTAATGATTCGCTACTGAAGCCTTGTCATCAGGTTGACGCCTCACTGGCGTCGACCTTCTTTACAGTTTAAAAATTTTTAAGGTGACTATTTCTCAGGGCTTTGAAGCTTAAACAGCAACTTAACCTAGTATTCAACATTGCTGATAAAGGTTTCCCTTTTAAATTCTACCCCCTTCAAGAAGTGGATCCTCCATGCCTATTGCATTCCATCACTGTACAGATGTAACCGAGCATGCCATGTGGTTGTCTGGTTGGCAGCAGGAATTTGATCAGATTGACGAAGGGAGCTTTGCTGGGGAAATCATTGATATAAGCGAGCAGGGAATAAGACTTTTCCGCGAAAAAGCCAACCTCGCCGTCTCGCAATTAATGCGTTTCCCGGAAGATCAGTGGCATTTAGCCATGCCGCTACGATGGCCTAACAATTCACTCTTTCGCTCTGATGCCATTACGGTACTACCGCGTTGCAAAGAGTTTTTGGGTATATCACCAGCTGGCTATGACTTGATCGTGGTCTCGATAGACCTTAACCGCCATAGCTGGCTAGAACAGAATGCAAAAAAATCCCGGGTGCTCGTGGTTACACCGGATTTATTCAAGATGGTCAAGCAGCAGTGGTGGGCATTGACAGAGCATTTAAGAGCCTGCGGTGGAGAAGCTACGCCATGCGCCCAGCAAGCTATAATGTGCCAGCTCAAGGATGGTATAGACTTGTTACTGGAGTCACCATCGTGCAATGTGGTGTCTGATGACAGTAGTAACTACCGCACTCGTCGCTATATAGTGGATCGTTGCCATGCACTGTCCAAAATGCATCCAGACAATCCTCCTTCGATGATGGCGCTTTGTCATCAACTCAATATCTCACGACGCACACTACAGTATAGTTTCCAGGCTGAGACAGGTCAGTCTCCGGTGCATTATCTCAGGGCGCTACGCCTCAATGCGGTGCGTCGCAGCCTGATGAGAGACCCTACCCTTTGCTTGGCTGATGCGGCAGCGCAGCAGGGTTTTTTTCATCAGAGTTACTTCAGCCGCGAATACCGTCGCCTATTTCACGAGCTTCCTTCTGACACTCGTAAGCGAAGCCAGAAAGCATAAGAAAGCGCAACACATCGATTAACAAATCATCAATCATATAAAGAATGGAATCGATAATTAGCTCCGCTACCCGTTGGAAAAAACTTATGTCACGGCAGCGCGATACCTGATAAGCCCGGTGTTGTGCTTGGTCATTGTGCTCTGAACTCTGAATTTCTGTTAGTTATACATTTCAATTTACAAAGCTCCGAATTATTTTTTATTTCGTTACGCTGGCCACGAAAGACAAAAACCTGTCAGTAGCCGTCAAGTTTTTAAGAAAACCGTATGTTTTGATAAGTAAAACGAGCGCGAATATACAAAACCCTTAGAGGCAGCACATAGCCAGAACAGCTATGCCCAGTCCGGCACCCTGGACGAAGATGAGCAGAGTTGGCAGGAAGGCTATGTCAAAGATGACCTAAAGCTTTAGAAATTAACTAATAATTTCTAAAGCTTTAGGTCATCTGCTGAAAAAAGTCTAAGATAAACCTTGAGAGGTAAGAGTCATGCACTTCCGGTCGCTGCGAATCTTCGTTACTGTACTGGTCGGGGCCTGTTTGGCAGTCGCGGTTATGATACTCACTGTCTATGCCGTAGTTACCAATTCACAAGCCCAGGAGCGATCTAGCCACGTTACGGAGCAGATGATTCAGGAAGGTGCCAAGCATCGGCTCTACGCAGAGGCCGCCTATCAGGCAGAAAAGATACAACTGCAACTAGGACAGGCATTGGGAGTTGCCAAAAGCCTGGCAAACGTCAATACCCTCATGGGAGTGAAGTCCGGCCAGGAAGACGCGCAACTCGATCTTAACCGGCAGGAGGTCATGAACATCATTCGCCAATTCATGGCCACGAATCCTGAGATCACAGATGCCTACATTGGCTGGGAGCCCAACGCCTTTGGGCCAGATGCCCCTTTGCCGCCACCAGTGTGCCGGGCCACAGTCCTGATGGTCGCTTCATGCCACTCTGGTATCGCGACGAGAACGGCTCACTCCAAGTGATGCCTCAGGGCGCTGACATTATCGAAAGTGATACCCTGCAGCCCAACGGCCTGCGCGAGGGTGAATACTACCTGTGTCCAAAGGAGACGCTGGCGCCCTGCATTACCGATCCGGCTGCTTACGAAGTCGAAAATAAAACCGTCATGCTGACCTCCTTCAATGCACCGATCGTCGTTAATGGTGAGTTCATGGGCAGCGCCGGTGTCGATCTATCCGTTGACTCCCTCCAAGCCACATTGAGCGAGGCCAACCGGGCTCTCTATGACGGGGCTGGGGAAATGGCGCTGATCGCTTCACGAGGCGGCGTGGTCGCCTACACTCAGGAAGCAGCGATGCTGGGTGAGCCGATGGCGAAGACACTACAGCCCACGCTGCAGGAGCGTGTCACCCAGGCCCAGCAGGGAAACTTAGTCTTCGAAACCGATTCCCGGCAGGGCATGGTCGAGCTCTATTGGCCGTTCACCATAGCTGGGGTCGGCAAGCCTTGGGTGCTAATGATTCGCCTACCTGAAAGTGCTGTGCTCGCGGGACTGCATGGGCTGCAGGAGCAGATGCAATCCCAGCGTCAAGTCGACATGCTTGGCATGTCCCTTATGGGGCTCATCATTGCTGGATTGGGACTGCTGGCGGCTTGGTTAGTTGGCGGTAGCATCGCTCGCCCACTGCGCCAATTGGCTGAGCGTATGCGTGACATTGCCAGTGGAAATGGTGACCTGACACAGCGTTTGCCAGTGCATGGGCGTAACGAGAGTGCCGCGCTGGCCATACAATTCAATGCGTTCGCCGACAAGATAAACAATGTGTTACTCGATGTCCGTGAGAGCAGTGACTCGGTGCGGGTTGCCGCCAGTGAGATTGCGATGGGCAGCCAAGACCTGTCGTCGCGTACCGAGACTGCAGCCGCCAACTTGCAGGAAACCTCCGCGTCGATGGAGCAACTCACCAGCACTGTCGAGCATACGGCGGCGTCCTCACGGGAGGCCAACCAGCTATCCTTGTCAGCTTCCGAAGTCGCCTCCCAGGGTGGTGAGGTGGTTTCCCGGGTAGTGCAGACCATGGATGAAATTGACGCATCGTCCCAGCAGATCGCCGAGATCGTTTCGGTGATGGACGGCATCGCCTTTCAGACCAATCTGCTAGCGCTCAACGCCTCGGTAGAAGCGGCACGCGCCGGCGAGCAGGGCCGTGGCTTTGCGGTGGTTGCCAGCGAGGTACGCCAGTTGGCCAGCCGCAGCGCCCAGGCCGCACGTCAGATCAAGGAGTTGATCGGAACTTCTACAACCCGGATCCAGGCCGGTGCTGAGTTGGTGCAGGCTGCCGGAAAAACCATGGATGAGATCGTCGCCAGCGTGGCGCGGGTCACCGGCGTACTCGGCGAGATCAGTGCGGCCACCAAGGAGCAAAGCCAGGGCATCGGCCAGGTCAACCAAGCAGTCGCTGAACTGGATCACATGACCCAGCAGAACGCGGCGATGGTTGAGGAGTCCTCGGCGGCGGCTGACCGGCTCAAGGAGCAGTCGCTGCGTCTGAGCGAGGTGGTAGGTGCGTTTTTCCTGATGGAACGTGACGCTCCCGGTAGAGAAACCACTCCTGCAGAAAGACTCTCGCAACAACCTGGACAGCTGATGCTCGATGAGTAAACGCAAGTAGAAAATCGAGCCCATGCCATTTAACGAACCCTGCATCGATTGGCAAGAGGTCACGTGTGACTTGACGCCAGCGCTGGCGGCATGGGCGGTGTTTAGACCGTGGTGTCGATGCGCTTTATTAGCCGCTTCAGGCTGTAGGCCAGCACGGCTCAACTGGTTTCTCTCCGCCCATTGTGAGGCCTCTAACGGGCGATACGCTCTATGAATGCATATAGCCATTCATTGACCACTACTTGCAGAGAGCCGAGCTAGGGCCAGCATTGGTGGCTGAGCAATTTCATATTTCTACGCGTCAACTTTAGCGCCTTTTCGAACAACACATGAGCCGGTTTGTCGTTACAGACAGCACCGGCGACTTGAGCGTTGTGCTGAAGAACTGGCAAGAGAACGCCCACTCATTGCAATGAGCAGGCGTGGTGGAGGTTGTTTCAGTAAGCAATATCAAAGCTTTGTTGCGTGCCTCAAAAATTAAATCCAACCAAAAGCTGTGTGTACAGATTGGCACTATCGCTGCCGAGCTGAGTACCACCACCAGTGGCTGAGGCATCCGGGGTATAATGTCCGATCAGCGGCATTACCCACCAGTGTTCACTAGGCGCCCAAAAAGCATATAAGTCGAGTTCCTGCCCACCGGTATTAGGCCCGACGCTATCTGACAAAGAGGTAAAGTCATACCACATCGCGCCGAAGCTCAGCGCCTCCGATGGCGACAACGATGCGTTCAACTGATGCACCCGCGTATTAGCATTAAACGGGCCGCCATAGTTAGCGGCCACTTCTCCCTGGAACCAAGTGCCTAACGCACGTCCATTGCCGTAAAAAAGCGGATCATATTGATCCGAGAAACGGCTGAAACGGTAGCTAACACTGGGTGTCCATACCGCGTCTGAAAAAGTCCAGCCGGCTTCTAGGTACCATGCGTTTTCATCCCTCGCACTGCCATTTTTTTGCAGTGCGTATTGGCCAGAGAGAAACAGGTTTTCGATACCGGCGTTGCCTTGTCCGCGCACGCTATAGACCTTAACGTTTTCGCGGTCAGGGTAGAGGAAAGCATAGTCGTCATCCGTCTTCAGTACATCAATATAGGAGATGCCAAGCGTACCGTTATCGGTTACACGCTCAAGGTTAGCAACGGCCAATTCTGACTTGGCCTGTGCAGGGTTGCCTGATGCTAGCCACATTACATCCCCACGCCAGCCTTGCTCTCCCCCCAGCTTCAGCACAGCTGTGTTTTCAAACGACTGGCGTCCTGCTAAATAGTAAGCGCCTCCGCGGTCAAGATCGCCCCTAACACCCCTTCGCCAAAGTTGAGTGCATCGCCTGAGATCAAAAACCCATCGCCGAGCTGGATACGCTGACGCCCCAGCGAAAAATCGATGCCGTCTACTCCCAAGGCAGGCAAGGCATTACCCGATTTCCAGCCGGCATATAAATTTTCCAGGCGGGTTTTACGCTCATCGCCGGTCGTATAACCTGCCGCATCGCCTTGGCCGGTAGTCGCGCTGGATACCCAGGCTACGTTGGCATAAAACGAGCTTTCCCCTAGCGCATGCGTGGCATCCAGTCCATATTTGGCAAACCCTTCCTGCCAGTCCCTTCCACCGGGCGCACTGGTTTCGCTCTGGGCATATCCTTCCTGACTATGAAAGGCCCCCAGCACTACCTCAATGTTGGCACCAATCTGGGTGTCAGTATTACTAAATATCTCAGCAGCCTGCGCACTGCTAAGTGACGCTGCAATTACACCACTGGTAACAGCAGCAACAGGTAAAAAAAGCGGAGTAGCATATTTTCATATTGAAGAGCCCCTTGTTATTTTGCCTTACCCCTTTAATTTCTGGGCAGTCCATCAAGGGTATTCAGTCGTGGTACGCACATCTTGTCTTTGTTTGACAAAAACATGGACTTCCCTGCCGTTTTTGACAGCTGATACTGCGTCATTCCCTATCCAGTGGAGCTAACATCAGCGCATCGGAAATACCTTCTTGCCGAGCTACTTCAGCAGCGTCTCTTTGCGCTCTGGGAAATGACGGACATTGCAGTACGCAAATCGCCCTCGAGAGTTGGTGAGAGTACAACCAGACGACAACGCCCCTCACACAGAGGGTGGGCCATGAGGAACTACTTCGCTTCTTCGGCATTTTTCTGATACAAATAATACATGAATATTCATGCAATCATCCGCTTCAACCGCAGCCATGGGTTTTAGTACAAGAACATCCTAAAAGGAGATCTGCCGTGAATGTGCAAAATGCTTATGATTTCGATAGCTGGAATCATGCTATGCAAGCCGTCTGCGGACGTTTTGTGACCCAGCGCGCAAACTGTCCCGAACATTTTGTTGGCAATATTCAACGTTATGACTTGGGGGGCTAACACTAGCGGACATACGTGTGAACGCTCGCTCAATCCGTCGAGAACGTGGAGTTGCGACCCGGGGAGATGATCGCTTCTATTTCCTTGTCTTACAGCGCCAAGGCAATATGGTGGTACTTAACAATAATCACTCCTTCACTCTACAGCCTAATGACATGGCATTACTTGATTCAGCTCAGGCGTTTGAGATGAAGCCACAGGGGTTAATCAATCAATTGTCGATCCATCTTTGCCGTGACGCTGTTGATCGACTTTTACCTGCCGGTACCTGTCGCTTTGGCAAGCTAGAACAGGCCAGCCTTAGCAGACGACTGCTATATGGAATGTTTCAGCAAATTAGCAAGGATCAGATGACCCTGAGCGAAGACAAGCAACATGGTGAAGCGCTACAGGATGCCTTGATCAGTCTATTGCAGCCCTGCTTGCACGTTGAAGATGCTATCAAAACGGGGAGCCCGTTGCGGCGTCTCGCCGAGCAAATGATCAATGAAGCATTGATGGAGCCACCTACGCCGGATGAATTGGCTGCCCGCCTGAACGTATCGGTGCGTCACCTCTATCGTCAATTCGAAATGAACGGTGAAAGCATATGTCGTTATATTAATCGTCAGCGCTTGCAGTGCTGCGCCCGCGAACTGACCCAAGCAGGTAATGCCCGCCTACCGATCACAACCATAGCCTACAATTGGGGCTTTGCTGACTCAGCGCACTTTTCCCGTGTGTTCAAACGACACTACGGTATGCCTCCAAGGGATTATCGTGCGCAACACCAAAAAATCGCCGATTAAAGGATTTTGATCACGTCTCACTCTTTAACCTGTAAGGTAAAGTCGGGCCGGTTGGTATTCGTAATTGCTTTTGAGTGTGCTGGTCTTGCAAACCAACAAAGCTGGGGCTCCCGTTGCCGGGATGAGTCGACGGGCGATCATACCGCCAGTGGCACCGGCTCCTATCGCCATATAGTCAAACGCCTGCTGCACGCCCTATCTCATAAAATTAGCATCTAATGATACACAACTTTCTATTATTAAGAAGAACGTTAATCAATTACCGAAAACTTAATTGTCGTTTTTGTCGAGACCACTTGGATCAGCATGACAGTTAGTTTTTCCCTATCTTTTACAAAGTCTTAAAAACAAACTCTTTGGTATTGTTATGTTACCAAAAATACTAACAGGCGCTCTAAAACCTAAGAGAGATGAATATTAGAAAAAGTTAAAATAAAAATTTATCGTGTTTCCCTCATTAGCAGTAACAAGTTGCCGATTTGTGCTAACGCTGCAGGCCTACGAGACGTAGCTTTATCCAATGACATGCTGGAACCCACGCTCAAAAACACTCATGGGTGACGTATTTCACAGCACTATATCTAGGGGTAGTCGCTGGTTTTAAGCCCCTGAAAAAGACAATGACAATGCCGAGGTCTACAGTGAAAAATAACACACAAATCGACTTTATTTACCTTTCCGAGCAAGACATGATCCGCGCCGGTGTGACTGATATGCCCGCCTGCGTGGATGCGATGGAAGAGGTGTTCAGCCTGCTCCACCAGGGTGATTACCGAATGGCAGGCCCCAATAACGACTCGCACAGCGCGATGATTATGTTTCCTGAGGAGTCACCATTTCCCACGATGCCCAAGCCAACGGCAGACCGCCGCATGATGGCAATGCCAGCTTATTTAGGCGGTAGCTTTCGCACCTCCGGGGTCAAATGGTATGGGTCTAACATCGCCAATAGAGAGAAGGGGCTACCACGCTCTATTCTTACCTTCACGTTAAGTGATGCTGATACCGGCGCACCTCTGGCTTTTATGTCGGCCAACCTGCTATCCGCTTATAGAACCGGCGCCGTACCTGGCGTAGGTGCCCGACATTTGGCACGCAAGGATTCCAAAGTCATTGGCTTACTAGGCCCAGGTGTGATGGGAAAAACATCTGTCTCTGCCTTTATGGCGGTTTGCCCCTGTATCGATACGATCAAGGTAAAAGGACGCGGGCAAAAAAGTCTCGACAACTTCACGCAATGGGTCAAAGACAACTATCCGCAAATCACTAATATTCAGGTAGTCGATAGTATTGAAGCCGTGGTACGCGATTCCGATATCGTCACCTACTGCAACTCTGGTGAAGTGGGTGATCCTTCAACCTATCCCCTCGTCAAACGAGAGTGGGTCAAACCCGGCGCGTTTCTCTCCATGCCAGCGTTATGCAACCTGGATGAAGGGATGGAGAAAGAGGCACGTAAAGTCCTCGACAATACTGGACTTTATCAGGCCTGGTACGAAGAAGTGCCCAAGCCAGCCCACAACTATATTCCAGTGATTGGGGTTCGCTTTATGGACATGATTGCCGAGGGGAAAATTACTCTCGACCAGCTGGAAGACCTAGGCGAAATCGTGACGGGCGAAGCGCCAGGGCGAAAAAATGATGACGAGATCATCCTGCTATCCGTTGGGGGCATGCCAGTGGAAGACGTGGCATGGGCAACGTATGTCTACCGCAATGCTATCGAAAAAGGTATCGGCGTCTCGCTAAACCTTTGGGAAACCCCCGTGTTGAGCTGATATCAGCCACAGGCATCTTTTAGTACGTCGAACGATTGATCACACAATGGTTCAGAATAATAGGACAAAACGATGGCTCACATAGTAAAAGTCAAGACAGGCTCAACGTTTGAAGAGCATGCCAGCTATTCACGCTTAGTAGCGGTTGATAACTGGATTTTTGTTTCCAATACGGCTGGCCGCCACCCAGAAACAAAAGAGATCCCAGAAGATGTTGTCGCGCAAACACATCAAGTGTTTGCCAATATTGAAAACCGCTCTATCGGCAATCGATGCTTCACTGGCGGACGTCGTTATGTCACGCGTGTTTATCCAAGATCCGCAAGATGTACCAACTGTTATGGAAATTATCGGGCAAAAATTTAAAGGCGTTGATCCAGCCTCCACGGTAACGTGCCCCCCTCTGGGTTCAACCGTTTATAAAGTCGAGCTCGAAGTCACTGCTTATAAAGGGGCTTCTCAAATAACAGCAGACATGATCAATACGACTGCAAAATAAGCAATTACTTACCCTGCTAGTGCGGCCTCCCTAGGAGTCCGCACCTTCTAGTAGGCTAAGCACACTCCTAAGGACACCGGTTTTATGGCTCCGTCAATAATCCCCGTCGAGACATCACAACATCTGCCTGTTTCGACAACTGTTGTCATCATTGGCGGCGGTATTATCGGGCTCACCGCCGCTCTGACCTTGGCAGAGCGCAACATTCCCGTCGTCGTACTTGAAAAAGGCCGAATTGCTTGCGAGCAGTCATCGCGCAATCTCGGCTGGATTCGCAAGACGAGCCGCCATGCAGAAGATATTCCTCTAGCCCAGGCCGCTGACCGCCTGTGGGCAGAAATGCCTGAGCGTGTCGGTAGCGATGTCGGGTATCGGCAGTCAGGCATTATGTTTGTGGCCCGTACCGACGCCCAGATGGCAGGCTATGAAAACTGGTTAAACGCTGTTCAGCATCTTTCATTGGACGCCCGACTGCTTAGTCTTCGTGAGATAAGCGATATGGTACCTGGTAACCGTAGCGACTGGGCTGGTGGGATCTTCACCCCTTCAGATGGGCGAGCAGAACCGACGCTCGCCTCCAGCGCGATTGCTAAAGCAGCTATCGCCAAAGGAGCCGTTATTGTTGAAAATTGCGCAGTGCGCACATTATCGACATCCCGAGGCAAGGTCGACGGCGTGGTTACCGAAACGGGCGAAATTCGCTGCGATCAGGTACTTTTAGCAGGGGGCATGTGGTCACGGCGTTTCTTGGGCAATCACGGTGTCTCGCTGCCTACGCTTCCTCTCATTAGCTCTGTTCTGCGCACAAAACCCATGGAAGGCCCCACTGATATTGCGGTCGGTGCGCCCGATTTTTCATTTCGTAAGCATCGGGACGGTGGCTTTATTATCACTCAGCGAGGTGCGTTGGATGCACCGCTAACGCTGGACCATTTACGGGTCGGCATGCACTACATGAAGTCGCTGCGTACCCAGCGTAACCTGCTACGAATAGGACTCAACAAGCATTTTTTCAAAGATTTAGCGCTGCCACGCCGCTGGTCAGCCACCCAACGCTCCCCCTTTGAACGCCTGCGGACGATAGATCCACCCGCGAACCCAACTCTCAACAACGAGGCGTTAAACAACCTGAAAGCAGCATGGCCAGCGTTCGAGCAAGCCGAAATCGAACAAACGTGGGCAGGCATGATCGATATTACACCGGACTCCAACCCAGTGATCGGTGCGGTGGACAAGCTTCCAGGGCTAATGGTGGCGACTGGGTTTTCCGGTCATGGATTTAGCACCTCGCCAGCCGCCGGGGAATTAGCAGCCGACCTTCTCTCTGGCAATCCACCGATCATCGACCCAACGCCCTATCGGTTTGATCGATTTTCATAATGTTGGTTAAACCAGCGGCCGCGCGCTGACAAGTCTCGATGGCAGCTCCCTAAAAAAGCAGGCGTATCCACGGGTAAAGTAGCTGTGGTGGAAAAACCTGGCTTGTCATTCGCTTTACAAGGATTCGCAATAAAGGCCTGTGTACTGCATTAAGCCGTAAGGCACGAAGATCATGCACTGGCGGCTGAGCTGGGCGGTCTCAAGCTCCGAGCGCAAAACGATTGTAAACGCTGAGTGCCGGGTACTGCTTTCTTTAGCACGTCAGCGAAAACCGCTAGGTATTGGTGCGTTCAGTGTCTCTCTTGGTCGCTTTCTCAACTATCAAAAAGTCAAAACTGGCCTTCCACATCACGCCTTCTTCACTGCAAGGTAAGTAGTCGATTATTAAAGAGTCCTTCACCCCAAAAACAGCATCCGATGTAAGATAAGGATCTTCGGAGACGAATGTATGTGTAACGATGCGTTCGTAGCGGCTATGGTTAAGCATGAAATGCATGTGGGCAGGACGCCAGGGGTGACGTCCGAGCAATGTCAGCATCTGTCCCACTGGGCCATCGTCCGGAATGGGATAAGGCACAGGTTTGATACCGGTGAACCAATAGCGGCCATCGGAACCGGTAATGAATACCCCGCGATTATTCCAGGTCGGCTGCTCCCCAGGTTGCTGGACATCGTAAAAGCCCTCGCTGTTGTCTGACCACACGTCGATTCGCACACCTTCGACAGGGTTACCGTCCAGATCAAGCACGCGGCCCTCGTAGAGACAGGTTTCTCCCTTACCGTCCAGGGAGATATTGGCGCCCATTTCCAGTACCGGTGCACCATCCACATGGAAGGGGCCGAAAACCGTATTCTCAGTAGCACCAGGGGGGCGGCGGTGCTGGATCGCATCTACCAACATCGAGACGCCTAGCGTATCAGAGAGCAAAATGAACTCCTGGCGTTTGTCATCGCATATCTGACCGGTATGGGTAAGAAATTCAATCGCTGCTTCCCACTCCTCCTGGGTGAGTTCGACATCTTTGACGAAGCCATGTAGATGCTTGACCAGTGAGGCCATGACCTCTTGCAAGCGCGGAGCGGTCTCTTTACCCATGCGACCGTTAACTATCTCAATGGAGTTTTCTTCAGTGAAATAATCTATTCTGGTCATACTGTTTTTTCCTTGCGGGGGCTCGCTTCGGCAAGCCCTGCTTGATCATTCGGGGCGGGCACCGCTCCAGGCATGCTGTAACAGCTCACGTACCGCTTCTTGCTCGACCGGCTGAGGGTTCCAGTAGGGGTTCTTCATCGCCAGACCAGTAGCCAGATCCAGCTCGGCCTCGGTCAACCCTAGTTCCTTGAGCGCCAGGGGGGCACCTAGGGATCTGGCAAAGTCGTAAAGCCCGCCACCCAGTTCACCACCAAATAGTTCGGCAACGGGTGTGAGTACATCTTTGCAGCCCGAGCGTTGTAGGCCACTGTATGAGCTAGCATGATGGCATGGGTTTCGGCGTGGGGCAGGTTGAAGCTCCCGCCCAAGGTATGACACAGCTTGTGGTGCAGAGCCATACCAACTGTGCCCAGCACGGTACCGCATAACCAGGAACCGTAGAGAGCTTTGCTGCGAGCTTCCACGTCTTCTGGCCGCTCAACGATTGCGGGCAGAGCTGCCTTAAGGCTGCGAATACCCTCCATAGCCATCAGCGTGGTGATAGGGTTGCGATCTTTGGCGTACAGCCCCTCCACAGCGTGGGCCATGGCGTTTAGACCGCTGGTCACGCTCATCGATACCGGCAGCCCTAGAGTCAACTCGGCGTCGTAGATCACTACTTCAGGCAGAATCGAGACATCCTTAACGGTAGTCTTCACACCGTTCTCTGTCTGTCCCAGTATCGGAGTAACCTCCGATCCGGCGTAAGTAGTGGCTACGACAACTTGAGGCGCATTATTACGGTAAGCGATCGCCTTGCCTAAACCAATAGTGGAGCCTCCCCCTAGCGCGACCACACAGTCAGCGTTCACTGCGGTAAAGGCTGCCATTGCTTGCTCAGTCACCTCTACAGGGTATGCATAGCCGCTTCGCTAAAGACGCCAGCGCCAAGTTCCCCCAACTGATGCCTAAGGCGCTCGGCATCCTCCCGCTGAAAAGGAGTCGACAGTACCAGCGCTCGGGTACACTTCAGCCGGCGTACCTCATCAGCAATTTGCGCCAAACTGCCAGGGCCAAAAACAATACGTGCAGGATGGGCAGAATATAAAAAAGAATATGGCATGCGCTTACCTAGCCTGTTTAGGGAATGCAGGGGCTCAAGGTATAGTCATAACGAGCCCACAAAGCTTTTAATAACCTTAAAAGTTATATAATCAGGGTTTGAGCAACATGGATTGAGAAGGAAAGTCAGACGCCCAACCTTCCTTAAGAGGTGCAACAAACACATTCTCTGTACGCGTCCTAGTAATTCTCCATTTACCATCAGACTCTTTGCGAAAACCATTATTCAATCTTGATGAGCGAAGCAGTGCCTTACCATCAGAGAATATCCAGGGTTGGCAGTGTACCCACTGACCTTCAGCTGTATCACCAGTCACATGAATTTGCTCTGATGTCAGATAGTGAACATTTAGCAACAGCTTGGGGTCTTGGTCTTTTTCCAAAATCCTTCGAAATGCTTTCGAATGGCAGCAGCCCCTTCTGCGCGACCAAATTGATTATCGTAATATTCTCCAACGCCTTCCCATACGGCATCCTCTGTATACAAATCCATAATCAAATCAATTCGCTCATTATCACTTTGCACGCCATACTCTGGGATCGGCGTGTCACATAAAAACATATAACGTGCTTGAATACGGCGAATGTCAGCTTCTGCTTCGAGTATCTCAATACGTGATACCAATGCTTTCAGTTCGCTATCAGATACTTGTGTCATGTTAATCTCCAGGTTTTTCGACGCGAAAAATACGCCATCTGTCTTGTAATTATTAGCCTTAAGAAAGTACTGATTTCTAAAGCCTACTTGCCAATGAATTCAATGTTTAAGTAGCAGTACCAAGGCGTTCTATTACTCGCCCTAACCCTGATTTGATTGTGCTTATCTCGGTTGACTCCAAGCTTTCGAAGAGACGTTGCTCGTAGTCATCTGCCATAGCCAATAATCGCAGCGCTAACGTCTCTCCTGCTTCGCTGAGCAGGACGCTTCCATCGTTTGCTAAAGTCACTAGTGCACGCTCTTGTAGCCCATTCAATGTATCGTCGAGATCCGCAATAGGCTGGGCCACAGACCGGGCCAAATCTTCGACCCCTAGAACGCCACGATCTGCCAGTAAGGTCAGTACTCGCCATTCATTGTCATTGACTCCGAGGCTGGCGAGCCGAGGATAGAAATCGCCACGATAGGCGGCGAGGGCTTCGCGCATCAGGTAGAGCAGATGCTTACCCAAACGACCATTCAAGGAACTCTGTTCATTCACAGGTAACAACATGGGATGCGGTTCAGGCACCGCATAACGGCCATTGTGGAACACGAGCGCGCTGCCCGCGTCCCGATAAGCATAACGCACCACTTCACCAACAATAATAAGGTGATCCCCACCCTCATAGACGTTCCAGGTACGGCACTCAAAATGGGCCGCCGCCTCTGTTATCTTGGCGGCTCCACCAACCCCCTCCTCAAAGGTGATGTTGGCAAACTTGTCCTCGCCACGGCTTGCAAAACGATTTGAGATATCGACTTGGGCATTGCTCAGCACATTGACGACGAAATGTTCAGCAACTTGATACGTAGCGAGACTGTGGGCCCCTTTATCTATGCTCCACAGGATCAACGGCGGATCCATCGACACCGCATTGAAGCTACTCGCGGTGACGCCAAAATTTTCACCGTTGGCATTGCGGGTAGTTACCACCGTGACGCCAGTAGCAAACTTGCCTAGGGCGCGACGGAAATCTCTTGCATCAAAGCTCATTTTTCATTCTCCAGCGTATTTATTGTTATGAATCAGCGCCCTAGCTTCTCGCCGGTGACGCCACCAATCCCATACTCGCTCTTGGGCACCTCACTAATAATTACCCGTACATTCTCTTTGGGTGCACTCAGCGAAGAGACCACGGCATCCGTGACTTCGCTGATCAGGGACTCCTTCTGCTGCTGTGTCCGGCCTGACATCATGTAAACGTGAACGGTAGGCATCGCGATCCTCATTATCCGTATTGGAGCGGTTGGCTCTGGGTGGTTAAAAGCGGTTAGCTCACGGTACTCGTCATAGCGCTCGCTAAAGTTTTGATACGACTCAATCGCCTCGGCAAAGTCGCTATCACGCTGAGCCGCTTCGTCCAACACCTCCTCTGTGGCCAACTGCAAGGCAGCCAACACCTCTTCAGGGAAGCGCTCAACGGTCACTCCGGCACTGCGAAACTCTTCAAGAGCGGCTGACTGCGCCTGCATATCATGAGCAAACATGCGAATGCTCAGATCACTACAAGCATTGCGCACGGCCAAACGCTGGCTCTCTGCCAAACCTGCCCAGACGTCGGCGTTGACCAGCAACTCATTGAGGCTGCCGGGCTGATGCCAACCAGGGAAGTAGTAGTGCTTGGCAACTTCATAGAAACCGGCACTGGTATCGATAGTGGGAAAACTGAGTTCAGCAGCACCGATACGACCCGTATCAAGCCCCAGAAACGTCTCGCCAGCAGGAATGGACACCGGCGACACGCCCAAGCGACTCATCACCTCTCCCCCCAGACCACTAATGCGCATGCTCATGCCATTGAGGTCTTCAACACTGCTGATCTCCTCGGTGAACCATCCGCCCGCTTCAGAGATCATGCTGCCGCAGGGAATCGGCACGACATTATGGGGAGCGTACAGCGCCTCCCACAGTTCGAGACCGCCACCGCCATACAGCCAGGACAGGTACTTCGGCACATCGGGGCCGAAGGGAGCTTTTGAAACAGCGCAGCGGCCGGAATCTGACCTGCCCAGTAGCTGGCGGCCGACCAACCTGCGTCCAGGCTGCCGTTACCGACGTTCTCAAGAATTTCGAAAGGGGGTGAAAAGGATCCGGCATCATAAGGGGTGAAGGTCAGCTCCCCGTTGGTCGCCGTGGCGACATCCTCAACAAAGCGATGTATTGAGGTATCGATGACCTCAAGACTGAAGGGAAAAGCGGATTGCAGGGTCAAATTCTGGGCCATCGCGGTGGAGGCGAGTAGTGACGCGCCAGTACCGATAATGGTGCTCTTCAAAGATAGCTTCATGGTGTTAACTCCTGTTCTATTTGTTTCGTAAGTTCTATTTCTTAAGTTCTATTTCTTAAGTGCTGTGCGGTGACGGTTGAGGCAACGGCTTACAGCATGAGCAGCCCCGGAAACAGCAGGATCAGTAGCAAGACGAACAGTTGAATGGCGATGAAGGGCAGTACGCCTCGATAAATATCCAGGGTGGCCACGCGATCACCCACGGCTCCTTTCAAATAGAAGAGCGATACGCCGAATGGGGGAGTAAGAAAGGAAGTCTGCAAGTTGATCGCAAACAGAATGGCAAACCACACCAGCAGCGCCCCACCGGTAAGCCCATTCGACAATTCCAGCTGGGTGATGATGGGCACAAAGATAGGCATCAGAATCAGGGATATTTCCAGCCAGTCCAGGAAGAACCCCAGCACGAAGACCAGCAATAGGATGAGGATTAACACGCTCCAGCTGCCTCCCCATCAGCCCCAAGCTACTGCGAATTAAGCCATCACCGCCGACCCCTTTAAAAATTAGCGAGAAGCAGGTCGCCGTAATGACCAACATCATAATCATGGCCGTCGATACCACGGTCTCTCGCCGCTGTCATGACCGATTCCACATCGATTTTCTGCATGACACCGGCAAACCCCAACACCGCCAGCACGCCAACACCGCTAGCCTCCGTAGGCGTCGCCACTCCATAGACGATGGTGCCCAGCACGATGGGGATCAGTACGAGGAAGGGAAACAACGCCAGCAGGTTGCGCCAAACGCCGCCACCTTGCTGCTCATCTGGGCGTTTGATATCCGTTAAAGGTGAGTGCCGCTGCCCCCATGCAAGGGCAAGCGAATAGAGGGTGTAGAGCAGTAGCAGCAAAGCACTCGGGATCAAGGCAGCCTTGAACAGATGGCCAACGGGTACCGACACCAGGCTGGATAGAATGATCAGCATCACGGAAGGCGGCATCAGAATGGCGAGCGTCCCCGAGGCTGAAATGAGCCCCGCCGACGCCGATGCTGAGTAGCCAGCATCGAGCATCCGAGGCAGCGCCAGTACCGCCAGCAGGACAACGGATGCACCAACAACGCCTGTGGTGGCCGCCATCAACCCGCCGATGAACAGCACCGTCAGCGCGAGATGGCCAGGAAGCCTGCGCAGCAAGCGTTCACTGACGCGGAAAGCATCACGAGCCAAGCCGGTTCGCTCCAACAGCAACCCCATCATGATGAACATCGGTATAGCGACGTAGAGCCAGTTGCTCAGCGCATTCGCGTAAACGCGCGTCAACATGAGATTGGAGAAGGCCAAGGGGAGATCTGAAAACAGCAGAAAAATGGCCGACACCCCACCCAACACCAGTGCCACCGGATAGCCCGACAAAATGCCCGCGAACAGCAGCAAGACCATGGAGAGCGGCATCCAGAGTTCAAGCATGATCCGACCTCCCTGATGCTAATAACCAGACTCGCCTCACTAACAGATACACCAGCACCGCCAAAACCAGGGTGATACCGATAGGCAGGGTGGCCTTGATAACGTATATGTCCGTCAGCCCCCATCTGTCGAGCGCTCACTGGTCAGGTAGGCGCGCTCGGCAAATTGATAGGCGGGCAGCAGTAGCAACGCAAAGAAAGGAATACCGAACAGTGCATGCCCGACAATATCGATCCCATGCCGGTAGCGCGCCGATAGACGGGAGTGAAACACATCAACCCTAACGTGCCGGTCCAGCAGCAAGACTGGGGCGATAGCCATCATGATGGCCACTGCAAAAAGCAGTACCTGTATTCCCATCAAAGAGTTGAACGTAATGGCTCCCCCACCAGCCAATGGGGCGTTTCAAACGCAATGAGTTGCGACACTCCCAACAGGTGCATCAACACCCCCGCACCGATGACAAAGGCGATCAGTAACAGGCAGAGGCCACACAGATTCAGTATCGGATCACAGAGTCTTGTTTTGACGGTGTGCATGCGGTTTCCCTTTACGCTGGCAGATCAAAGGTCGATGACTAGGCGTGCGCTTTTGGCCCTGGAGCAGCACACGGCAATCTGGTCGTTATCTTCCTTTTCTTCTTCGCTGAGAAAGTGGTCACGGTGATCGGGAGTGCCCTCCAGCACCTCGCAGATACAGGTGCCGCAAACCCCCTCTTCACAGGAAACATTGACCTTGACGCCCGCTGCCTTGAGCGCCTGAGCGATGGACATGCCCTCTTCCACCTGAACGGTGACGCCGCTGGCAACCGCTTCAACTTCAAATGCGCCGCCGCTGGTATCCACTTCTGCAGAGAAGTACTCTGAATGCACACGGCTCTGTGGCCACTCCGCCTGACGGGCAGCATTCATCACCCAGTCCATGAAACCGGTGGGGCCGCATACATAGAGGTGGGTATGGGCGGGTTGTGACGCCAGCAACGTCTCTATTTCCAGCCGCTGGGAGGCCTCCCCGTCATCGAAGTGCATCACTAACGCATCGCCAAAGGCGGCTTCAAGCTCATCAATAAAAGCTGCCTTTTCACGCCCACGGCAGCAGTAATGCAACTCGAAGGAACGTCCGGCATCGCGCAGCTCGTACGCCATGGCAATCATTGGCGTAATACCGATGCCACCGCCTACCAATAGGCTATGCGGCGCCGACCCATCCAGTGGGAATAGATTGCGGGGCACACTAACCTTCACCTGAACGCCTTCGTGTAGGCGTTCGTGTACTGCTCTGGATCCTCCCCTCGAAGCGGGGTCGAGCAGCACCCCGAGCCGATAACGGTGACGCTCCCCTGGGGGGTTACTCAGCGAGTATTGGCGCACCAGCCCTTCATCAAGGTGAATATCAATGTGGGCGCCTGCTTCAAAGGCAGGCAGATCAGCGCCACTCTCAGCAGCCAGATCGATCACTGCGATCTCATTGGTTTGAATATCGCGGCGCACAACGTGCAGGGTCATGATGTCATCTTGCATTTTCATCTCCAGATGCTCAGCGCATGTAAATGCCGCCATTGACGTCCCAGCAGGCACCGTTTACAAAAGCCGCCTGAGGGCTGGCAAGAAAGCTCACCATTTGCGCGACCAGCTCAGGGGAGCCCAACTGGCCTACGGGGATATTGGCAAGCGCCTTATCCAGGTTGTCACCGAGTACCTCACGCACCATCGGGGTATCCAGAGGCCCCGGCGCAATGGCATTGCAGGTCACCCCGTCCGCCGCCAGATCGCGGGCGAAAATCTTGGTCAAGGTCAGGATGGCGCCCTTGGAGGCTGCATAGTGGGCGCCAGTGGCGGTACCGCCGTTCTGCCCTGCCAGCGACGCCAGGTTGACGATGCGCCCATAGCCCCGCTCTCGGAAGTGACGACCAAAGATCTGGCAACCGGCAAAGACACTGCCAGCGTTAGTGGTCATCACTTCGTTAAAGTGGGCTGGGTCAATATCGAACACTCCCTGTACCGCGGTTCGGGCTGCGTTATTGACCAGCACTTCGCAACTGCCCCAGCGGGCGACAATCTTGTCCAGCACGCACTGGAAATCCTCTGGCTTGGCGACATCGAGGGTCGCGGTCACCGCGGTTTCCCCGGCCAGGTCGAGTTCGGATGCCAGCGCTTCGGCGGGCCCGGTGTCGATATCGGTGATAACGACACGAAACCCCGCCTTATGCAGTGCGCGTACGATATGAACCCCGAGTCCACGTGCGCCGCCGGTCACCACCGCAGTCTGAATTTTGTCGGGTAGAGGTACGCTCATCAGAACAAATAGCTGAACGAATTCAGCACTCCATCAGCGTTGAGTAGACGAACCACCTTCTCCTGAAGACGGAAGCCGGTATCGGAGGATGTGAGGGTATAGCGCACATTGGCGGCCCAAATTCGCTGACGCCCAAACTTGTCTTCAACCAGGTGCTCAGCGCATGAAACGACAACCGTATTGCCATCGACGGCATCGATCACAAAACGAGACAAGGTGCGTACGGTGATGGCAGGGGTGCCGAAGAGATCGAGAAACCATCCTGGAAGCGTTTAATACGATCCCGGCGCATCTTGTCATCGTCGTAACAAAGGTTGAGCACTGCCGCGTAATCGTCGGCGTCCTCGATAGGAATGATATACAAGCCCTCTGGCTGCCACAGGTCGAGCCAAGCGTCGTACTCTTTTGCGTCCAGAATCGCCGCTTCGTGCCAGATAAACTGCGTGACCTGCCAGAGCAGGCTTTCATTGTCGATTGTGTTCATGTCGTTCACTCCTGCATCATCCGTTTCCACATCGCATAGGCGGCTCGCATGCCCGTTTCATCCGATACATGACCGCGTGGCCCTGCCTCGCCCGGCACTTCCTTCTCGATGCCGCGATTGACCAAAATCGGCAGTTCGGCACCGCCATCGACCCCCGCTGGATTCGCTCCCAGACCTCGGCATCGTCGGGGGAACCAAAGCCCATGGGGCCCTGAAAGTGTTCATGCAAGCGCAGGCGTACACGGTTGGCGATGTCGGGGCCCCCCTCCATACCAAGGGCAATGTGGCGAATATCGGTTTTATCGACAGCAACGGGCGTCAACACCCGGAAGAAGGCCATTGAGCACGCCACGTTGGGGAACAGATTAAGATTGAACCCGGAGCCACCTACCGCGCGCACAATGCGGCGGACTTGATCTTCCGGATAGCCTTCGTCGCGCAGCGCCTGCGCCAGCTCTTCAAACCGCGCTGGAATCGGGCGATCGAGATCCTCCTCTAGATCGACGAGCTCAGGAATCATGACCATGACGGAGTGACCGTTACCCAGGTCTTCAACGAAGCCTTCGCCATCAAGGAAGGTGAACGTCTTTTCAGCTTCCTCATCGAGGGATTGCAGGAAGGATTTATGCACGATCGGAAAGTGATAGGCGTCGGTGGTGTTCTCGAGCTGAACCTTCCAGTTCATTGGCACCGAAAACTGATGTTCGCCAAGGGTTTTTACTGGGTATCCACCGCCCTGTTTCATAAACAGGTCGATCCACTTCTTGGCAGCACCCAGGAAGTCTTCCAGTGGCTCGATGTCCTCGTTGAAAGTAGCGAAGATCATGCCCTGATAGCTTTCCGTACGCAGCTTGAGCAGCCCATGCAGGGATTTATCAAAGTCATCGCCGTACTGCTCGGGATGCGGCAAAGCGCGCAGGCTGCCATCGAGTCCATAACCCCAACCGTGATAGGGGCACTGAAAGGAGGAAGTTTTGCCTTTATGGATTTCGCATACCGTTGCCGCACGGTGGCGGCAGCGATTGACCATGACATGAATATTGCCCTTGCGGTCACGGGCAACGATGACCGGTTCACGACCTACTTTGGACAGCTTGAAGGATCCCTTATCGGGAATTTCACTGGTATGCGCTACCCATACCCAGGTCTTACGGAAAATCTTCTCCTGCTCTTGCTCAAATAGCGCTGAGCTGGTGTACATCGGGGTCGCAATCTTATCGTTATTGACCAGTTGATCTGGTTCGAGCGCGATGTTTTTGACGTCGATTAATTGGTTCATTTTGTTCTCCTCATGCCTAGCCAGCCAATGCTTTCTTTATTCAGGTACCACCAACTCACGGCCGATGCGCGCTTCGACACGGGCGTATTTCCAGAGCTTATAGGTGCCATCCCCCACCGGAATGGTGCGGAAAAAGTTGCAGGCGGCGACAACAGTCTCGTAATCAGGGACATCAGCCATGATGTAGGCAGTCCAGGGGGCGGTGGTGGAAGGGCCGACCATAATGCGGTCATCATCCATGATCCCCAGGATAGTGACGCCGGGGAGTTCATCGATGCCTTGCATCATCTGGCTGAAGGCTTGCCAGACTTGCTTGCCTTCCTCAGCCGTAGCATTCATGAAATTTTGGTTGATACCGATGCAGAAAAGTACGCGATGCATAGTGTTGCTCTCCGTTGGTTAAACTACTTAGGGTCGGCTATAGGTAGCCCGGTAAAGGATCGTGGCCGAAGAATATGGCGCCGGCGTTCTTCCAGGTGATCTCGCCCATAAAGGCGTGTTGGGTGCACAGCTGCGAGTCGCGCAGGATTCGCGACAGGGGTGGCCGTTGTCGGCACCGGTCATGCCGCTGATCTGATATACGCTGCGAATCGACTCGGCGCACTCGTGAGTCAAATGGGTGGTAGAGAGGCGCAGCAGGTTGATCTGCTCACGGCTTGGCTCGCCACCGGCCTGAATGCTCGCCCAGGCGGCGTCAGTACTCTCATAGAAGAAGGCGCGGGCGGCGCGAACTTTGGCCTCGGCCTTGCCGAGGGCAATCTGGGCATACTCCCGCTCCCCCCAGGTTGGGGGCGCCGGTGACTGATTTGCGCCCACCGGCCATGGCACGGACGATATCCAGTGCCTCCCGGGCCAAACCCAGGGTAGTCACTGCCAGCACCTGAGCGGCGAAGGAGAGTGATGGGTAGCGGAAGAAGGGGGTATCGACGTTGGGCTTGCCGCCGCGCACGAAGGTCCAGGCCTCTGGAACATAGGCGTCCTCGACCACCAGGTCGTGGCTGCCGGTGGCCACCATGCCCAACATATCCCAGGTCGGGTCGACCTTCACCTGGTCGCGGGGCAGCACTGCCATGCGCGGCAAAGCCCTCTTCAGCGGGGAGAATGCCCACACCACATAGCGATGCCCCCATACAACCACTGGCAAATTTCCACCGTCCCTTGATACGGAAACCGTTATCGACCCGCTCAGCGGGTTGGGGCGGAAAAAATCCCGCCAGCGAAGACGATGTCAGGGGAATCCCCCACACTTCCTTTAGGGTCTCCTCGGGTAACGCGGCCAAGTAGGCGGGGTTCATGCCAAAACTCGCTACCCAGCCAGAGGAGCCATCCGCCGCCGAGATCGCTTCGACCATTTTCAGGAACTCGGCGGGCGACTTCTCATCACCGCCGTAGGTGGCGGGTACCATGGCGCGATAGACGCCAATGGCTTTGAACTCGTCAATGATATCCATGGGGATATGGCGCAGTTCCTCGAACTCTTTACGCCGGGATCGAATTGACTCGAGCAGCGCATCAAAACGCTCCTCGCCGCCCCACTGTGATTTATCAATGTGTTGTTGCATGATTTGCTCCTTTTTTTGTTCCTCTCCCGCCGACGAAACCCGGCCCATGAGTTGCAAAGCAGCCTTGCAGACACCCACGTCATCGCCACGACGTCCAATCAGTTGCATGGAGACAGGGAGTGTCTGCTGAGACTCAAGAGGGATCGATAAGGCGGGATGCCCAGAAAAGGTTGAAGGGACGCGCAAGGGACGATATTTTCAAATCCTGATGGCCCGAAAATGCATCCTGAACGGTCATGGGAAAATGCGGCAACGTCGGCAGCACCAGGACATCATGCCGCTCTAGCACTGCATCGACTTCGGCGGTAAAGGCACGGCGTATGCGCTCTGCCTCCTTTAGCTCGGCATCGGTCGTCGCGGCAGCGGCCTGCAAACGCTGATCGACATCCGCGCCCACCTTGCCCGTGGCAAGTAACGCTTCGCAGGCACGAAAAGTTTCACGGTTAATGATCACCATGGCAGCCTCGAACGCCTCGGCCATAAGCGGCAAGGTGACATCCCCACGCGCCAGGCCAGAAAGGCTAAGCTGCTCCTCAATGCTTGCCCAAATGGCCTGCTCGGCACTCACGCTGAGACACCCCAGCACAGGTGCGGAACCCTCCATTGACGACTGAAAGTGAGGATCAATTGCCGCCATGAAAGCTATCAGTACGTGAAGGTCGTGAGCCAAGGGGCCTACGCAATCGAGACTACTCTCCGCCGGCATAACACCTTGGCGACTCAAGCGCCCGAAAGTGGGTTTAAGACCGTAGACACCACAGCAAGCAGCGGGGACGCGGATAGAACCGCCGGTGTCTGTACCAATACCAATATCGGCAAGACCCGCGGCCACCGCGGCGGCCGACCCACTGGACGAGCCGCCGGGGATAAGGGTGGGGTAGCGCGGATTCTCTGGCGTGCCAGCCCAGGCATTGATGCCCGTCATACCAAACGCCAGCTCATGCAGATTGGCCTTCCCAACAATGTGGTATCCCGCTTTGAGCGTTCGCTCGACAATCTCTGCATGAGCCACGGCTGGCGGTGCGTCAGCAAGGGCAGCTGAGCCTGCGCAGGTGGGGAAGCCGGCGATATCGATCGTATCTTTAACGACCACTTTGCGCGGCCCCTGCCCCAGGCTTAACCTTGATGTCAGTATAGTCATCTTAGTTACCTCACTAGACTTATCACATGAAATTTCAAGTAAATATGCATAAGATTTAATGTATTCCCCGCCCTCTACTCGGATGAACGTTAAAGAACGAACAGTACGATCTGAGGGAGTACTAACAGCAAGGCAATGCACAGCAGGTAAGGGGGTATGAAGTAACCCACTCCCCGGAATGTCTCACCCATTCGCAACTCTGCATCCAGACTCTTTACGATAAAAGCGTTCACCCCCACCGGCGGCGTAATCGCCCCCATACTGGTAACGATACATACCACCACGCCGAACCAAATTGGGTCGTAACCCAAGGCAAGTGCTACAGGAAAGAAAATCGGGATTGAGATAATTAAAAATCCCATCGCATCCATTAACGCCCCGCCGATCACATAAATCAGCAGAATACAGGCCATTACCATGATGGCTGGCAAGGGCAATGCCGCCGCCCACTCGCCCACCATGTAGGGCAGTCTTGTGATGGTAAGAAAACGCCCGAAAATGACCGCTCCAGCAACCAACATCAAGATCATGGCCGACGACTTGAGTGCATTAGCGATGGCCTCGCTCAAGACGGCCCAAGAGAGCTTTCCTTGCATCAGGGTAATCAGCATTGCGCCAATGCAGCCCACCGCAGCCGCTTCTGTTGAGGTGAACCAGCCCGCAAATAGCCCCCCAGTACCAGTGTAAAGAGGGCACCAATTTCGATAATACCTTTCAGCGAACGCCACCTTACGGACCAGCTCGAACGCACACCGGCTGGCCCCATATCGGGACGGCGTCGACACAGTAGTCCAATCGTCGCGATAAACAGCAAGACCAGGATAAGCCCAGGGACAATACTGGCTAGAAACAGGTCGCGAATGGCCAGCTCGGCTTGCAGCGCAATAACAATCAGCACAGAGCTTGGTGGGATGATAACCCCAGCGTGCCACCCGCTGCTACACTGCCGGCACTGAGCGCGCGGTTGTAGCCAAATTTCTTCATTTCGGGGAGAGCAATGGTGCCGACAGTTGCCGCTGTGGCCGTGTTCGAACCGCTAACCGCTGCAAAACCTGCGCTGCTAAGGATCGTCGTTGTGGCCATGGAGCCACGGAAATGGCCTATCCAGGCATAGGCAGCGGCAAATATCTTTTCCGTTATCCCCGAGCGAAACAGTAATTCCCCCATAAAAATAAACAAGGGTATGACACTAAGAGAGTAACCCGATAACTGCTCCCAGATTCCTGAGCTAATAACGTTATATGCAGCAATAGGACTAGTCATGTAAAGCATGC
Source organism: Vreelandella olivaria (assembly GCA_004295565.1). GTDB lineage: Bacteria > Pseudomonadota > Gammaproteobacteria > Pseudomonadales > Halomonadaceae > Vreelandella > Vreelandella olivaria. The sequence continues at coordinate 4,790,340 of AP019416.1, forward strand.
CAAAAAAACCCACCATGAACATAGCGAAGCTAATCGGCATTTTTAACAAAATAAGAAGAAACAAACAGAGCACGCCTAACAAAGCTACCAGCGTCATACTCATTGTGTTACCACCTTTTTAAACTACTCAAAAAGTCTGCTAAAAGAACCAAGCAAAAGCAGAAAACCCTAGTGCCACTAGATAAACAACGGGGTAAAACGCAATACGCAGTGTTTGCGATAAAGAGCCTCTTTGCATAGCGCTAAAGCCATACTCCCAGAGTTTCCAAGCCACCATGGAGAAGAATAAAAAACTTGCGCCTGAGACCAAGACGTAGAGAACGCTTTGCAGACGGGCGGGCAAATGTTCGACCAGCAAATCCAGCTCAATATGGGCTTTGGTAAGCTGGGAGTAAGCGAGAGATAGTGCCACTACCACCGCTGTTAGCCAGCCGACCATTTCGGTGGTACCACCAAATGAAGAGCTAACTTGGCGCATTATGATGTTACCGACCACCAGAAATACCATCATCAGTAATGCCGAGCCGGCTACATAGAGTAAGAGACGGCTAATTACCCAATTAAATTTATTCATGGTAACTACCTAAGTCTATCAACATGGCGCTTACTGGGCGCAAAGATATGCGCCCAGACAAAAATCGTCGGCACTATTGGTTTTGTTCGATCAGCTCAATAAATCGATCGCGCAACTCAAAGGCAGGAAAACCTTGAGCAGCCACCTCTTCCAGCCGTTGCTCATTGATAGGCTCCAGCAAGCTCGACCAGCGCTCAGCCTCCTCCTCGGACAAGGAGAGCTGCTCAAGGTCATGGTTCTCGGCAGCCCACGTCAAGGATTCCTGGATGTGTTCATCTAGATACTTACCTGCATAGGAGGCCATTTCAGCACCCAATGCATCAATCTCCTGCTGAACGTTTTCAGGTAAGGCGTCCCACCGCTGCTGATTCATCACCGCAACGAAGACAACGTTGGTCAGAGGATAGTCAGTGATATAGCTCACATTGCGGGCATACTGCAGATCCATCAGCGTCTCACGGGAACCTACATAGCCACTAACGATACCCGCCTGAAGGGCTTCCCCCGTTTCCGATTGGGAGAGACCCACAGGCACGCCACCCAGGGCTTGAACAACGGCTGTACTGTCACCTGGCACCCTGATCTCTTGGCCCTCAAGATCCTCCAGCGACGTCACTGGTTCTTGCGTATGTAGGTAGCCAGGCTCGGAGGTGAACGCCGTAATCACTTTGAAATCTTCCAAGCCCAGCGTCTCTGCAGGGAACTCTTTGATGAGCTCGTAAACTGCCTGGCTGGCAGTCTGCGAATTCACGTCGATACCCGTTAGATTTCCGGCCAAATTGAGTAACGGAAAACGTCCCGGCTCGTATGAGGTGGCAGAGAGACCGATATCGGCAACACCGTTTAAGACGCCATCGAACATGTTGGCAGCCGTCAGCAACGTTCCACCTGGGAAGGTGTTGACGCTTACCTGGCCATCGGTTCTTTCGTTAAGCTCTTTCGCCCAGTGCTCCATCTGCACGGCGGGAAAGGTTTGGGAAGGCGCAAAGAAGGCGTAACTGAGGTTGATATTATCCGCTAGCGCACTGGTGCTGAGCAGCACCCCAGCGCATACACCGCTCAAGCGTGTCAGTCGGCGAGAAGTTTCGAACCACAGCTGTTTTTGGCTGGTCATTGGTCATTAGCCCTATTTGTTTTTGTGTTGAATGTCAGGTTAAGCCTAGCAGAAAACATTCAACATCACATGAAAAGTAAAGTAAATACCCAAACATGAATCTATTTTCTATTAGCAAAAAACTCGCCGATTAAAATTAAAACAATGATTATCAATAAGATAAATTTGTTTCGTAAAAATAGTTAGTCGCCTACCTAAACTATTGGATGCCTTGATCAGTATCACAGCGCACCAATACTGTGCGCACTGGAGCAGATCTGCTCGCTTTTAATTCGGCCCGCTTAAGCGAAGCCTCACACGATGAGCCACCACCATTACTCACTTAAACCACGAAAATAGTCCACGAAAACGCCGTTTAAACTGAGCGAGAAGGCGCAAAAAAAGCCCAAGCATCAGCCTGGGCAAGGAGGATCAATGGAGAAAGGTTAGAGGCTATTCCAACGGCTCGTAGGGCAAACCCACATAGTTTTCCGCGATGGTGGTCAGCCCCGCTTTAGAGCTGGTGACGTAGTCCAACTCGGCCAACTGCATGCGGCTGTTGAAATCCTCTTGGTCAGAGAAATTGTGCAGCATGGAGGTCATCCACCAGGAGAAGCGCTCCGCCTTCCAGATGCGCTTCAGGCAGGTTTGCGAGTAGCGCTCAATCAAATCCGTGCGGCCTTCCTGGTAGACCTTCACCATTAGCCGATAGAGCGTATTGACGTCGCTGGCGGCCAGGTTAAGCCCTTTAGCACCGGTGGGCGGTACAATATGCGCCGCATCGCCGACCAGGAACAGCCGCCCGAACTGCATGGGTTCGACCACATAGCTTCGCAGCGGTGCGATGCTCTTCTCAATCGAAGGCCCAGTCACCAGCTTTGCGGCAACGTCATCAGGCAGGCGGCGCTTCAGCTCTTGCCAAAAACGCTCGTCCGACCAATCTTCTACCTTTTCATCCAAGGGTACTTGAAGGTAGTAACGGCTGCGGGTGGCGGAACGCATGCTGCACAGACTAAAGCCACGCTTATGGCTCGCATAGATCAATTCATCCGAGACCGGCGGGGTATCCGAGAGCAAGCCCAACCAGCCAAACGGATAAATTTTCTCAAATTCCTTGATTCGCTCTTGAGGGATCGCCTGACGGGAGACGCCATGGTAACCATCGCACCCGGCGATGTAGTCGCACTCAAGCCTGACCGTTTCACCGTTATGTTCAAAGGTGAGGTAGGGGCTGTCGCTCTCCAGGTCGTGGGGCTGAACGTTTTCCGCCTCGTAGAGCGTTGTCGCGCCAGCGGCGACGCGGGCCTCCATCAGATCCCGCGTGACCTCGGTTTGGCCGTATACCATCACTCTGCTGCCGCCGGTCAGCTCATCGAGTGCGACCCGCACGCGGCGGTTGTCGAAAACAAGCTCAAAACCGTCATGGGGTAAGCCCTCTTCATCCATCCGCTGGTCAACCCCTGCTTCGCGCAGTAAGTTCACCATGCCCTGTTCAAGCACACCCGCACGGATACGGCTTAATACATACTCACCGCTACGCCGCTCAACAATCACGTTATCAATGCCTTGGCGATGCAGTAGCTGACCCAGTAGTAGGCCAGAAGGGCCTGCACCAATAATCGCGACCTGCGTTTTCATAGGGGATGCCTCATCATTGTCATTATCTAAAACGTATGACTTGTATTTTTCAATGAAGCACACCGCATAATAAGGCATGATCTAGATCAATAATTGGACATTTAGCGCTTTATTACCCCACCTTAGTCGTATAGGAGATACCGGTGATGCCAGCCTCGTCGGCAACGTCCGTTCCCGTATTTAAGCTGTATGGCGAGACGCAGCACTGGCCCACGCCCGACTTGCTCCACTGCGAGTCGATCCCCGAGCGCAGCCAGCTACATGACTGGCGTATCCGGCCGCATCGCCACGCTGATCTCGTGCATATTCTGTTTATTTCTCACGGTAGCGTTGAGTTGGAACTGGAGGGGACAAGCCATCAGCTGCAGAGCCCCAGCACTATCGTTGTGCCCGCCATGGCGATTCACGGCTTTCTCTTTTCACCGGATGTGGAAGGACACATTATCACCCTGGCCAAACCGCTGGCCGACCACTTACATGCACTAATGGGTGAGAACAGTACGCTAAAAAAGCTGACTTCTATCCGCTGCTCCAGCCAAACCAGACCAACAGAATTGCCACGCTGGTGGCCCAGATCGACCAGGAGTACCGCCAGCCCGCCCCCGGGCGCAACAGCCTACTCGAAGCACTTACCCAAGTCTTGGTAGTCGAGCTATCGCGTCTTTGTGCTTATGCAGGCCGCACGGCAAAACGCTATGGCCCCCGCCAAAGTGACAAAGGTCGGCAGCATTTAGAGCACTATCAAGCGCTAATCGAAGCCCACTATCGCGAACAGCCAAGTATTGAGCAGTTAGCCGAGCAGATCGGGGTGAGTAGCGCGCACCTGAACCTGCTCTGCCGCCAGCTCGCCGGACGCAGCGCCCTGCAGTTGCTGCATGAGCGCCTACTATTAGAAGCCAAGCGCCAGCTCACCTATACCAATATGACCATTGGCCAGGTCTCTGACAGCTTAGGCTTCTCTGAACCGGCCTACTTCACGCGCTTTTTTTAAGCGTAATACCACGTTTTCACCGCGGGAGTTTCGGCTGCGCCAGCACGCCCAGTCATAGGCGCAAAGCCATTGCCATCTGGCAGGCAATCAGAGGTAGCCAACGCTGAAGCCAAGAGCCTGAAGCCTGTGAGATCCGTGTGGATGACTAACCTTCTCAACCAGAAGATGGGGCGTTAGCAAAATCTAGTAGAAATATTGTTATTGAATTTTCATGCGCCTTTATCAGAGCTCAAAAGCTGATCAAGCCGATTGTGCGCCAACCTGCATGACCATCAGGGTCTGTTGAGTTCAACAGGCCCTAACCTAAACCTCTATTAGCCCACATCTGTTTTACCACTATCACTGCCCCCCCTCTGCATTTGCAGGGGTTACTTCCGAAAGACTCTTTCTAGTATGGGTTGCGAGCACGCCTCACACTCGGGCAACCATGGCCACTTAGGCCAGACCTACCCTCGCTAGGAGAACCCATGATCATTCCCAAGAACAATTCCAAGCGCTATTCAAAGAACTATTCCAATAACTACGCTATATATCTTGCCGCGATCGTTTCCCTTACCTCAACGGCCTGTTTGGCCGCTTCTCTACCAGAAAACGGGGAGCAAGCAATCGGGGAGCAGTGGGTCACCGAGACAATGATTAATGCTCGGGCCAATATGTTTAACCCTGACCTCAATTTTCTGACGTTCCAACAGCTAGACAAGATGTTTGCCACCCGCCGCGTGGCCGCGTCAGCAACCCCATGGCCGCTGGAGACAGACTTAATTGAGATTAATGACAACTTCTCGTTCGAAGGAAACGATGTTCCTTTGGAGGAGTATTTGGAGAACACCAGAACCAACGCGCTGTTGGTTATCAAGGATGGCAAAATCGTTTATGAGCAGTACCGCAACGGCTTCAGTGATGACAGCCAGCACGCGGTATTCTCAGCCTCAAAGTCGATTCTTGCGACCTTGGTAGGCGTCGCTGTGGAAGAGGGCAAAATTGAAAGCCTTGATGACAAGGTCACCAAATACCTACCTGAGTTGGAAGGCACTGGTTACAACGATGTTCGCGTCATCGACGTGCTGCGGATGCGTTCTGGGGTTGCCTGGGAAGAAGTCTATGAGTTCGGCGGAGACACCCAACTAACGGAAGTGCACGACAACGCGCTTGTGGCTGGCAACTACCGCTGGTGCGATTACGCCATTGCCTCTTCCGAACCGGAGTATGAACCCGGCGAACGCTTCAATTACGCCACCCTGGATACCAGCGTGCTGGGCTGTGTGCTGGCGAGCGTTTTAGATACCACGGTCGCCGAGTATATGTCTGAAAAGATCTGGCAGCCCGCGGGTATGGAAGCAGATGGCTTCTGGATTATGGATGGTGGCGATGAGTTCTATGGCGCTGGTTTTAACGCCACCCTGCGCGACCTTGGCCGCTTTGGCCTGATGATGCTCAATATGGGCGAGGCCAACGGCACCCAGGTAATACCCGCCAGTTGGGTAACAGAAGCCACGGTGTCCGACCCTGGCTATGAGCATATTTCGGAAGGTGCCGACCTCGGCTATCAATATCAGTGGTGAATCTTCCCTGATAGCGATGCATACACCGCCATGGGTATCTACAACCAATACATCTATATCGACCCGGACAACCAAACCGTGGTGGTTAAGCTGAGCCACACGCCAGATGCCAACGGCTGGGACGACGACAACTTCGCCTTCTTCGACAAGCTTTCTGAGCTTGTTTCTGAGTAAAAATCAGTTAAAACGATGCTTACCGGGCCTTGGCATACCAAGCCAAGGCCGCGGCACTTTTCACTCGCCAGGCTGACGCAGCGCTGAAAGCAGTTCTACTTTGTTGCTAACACCTAGCTGGACATAAGCGCTACGCAGATACGTTCTTGTTGTTGCCGGGGTGATCCCCAGCATTCGAGCGACTTGTTTATGCGAGTGGCCTTGAGCATAGAGCCTAGCGGCACTTAATTCACGCGGTGAAAGGAGGCTTGAACGCTGATGGGAACATAGCGTCAGGGCAACGAGGTCGCCGCAGTGGTGCACATTGATGCCTTTGTGTTCATTAGACATTAGCGTGTGCGGTGCCGTGCTTAACTGATCAGAGATAAGGCGTGGCAGGCTAGAGCCTTGCCAGCCAGCATATTTTCGTTCGAGCGCTACGCGAACCTCTTTACCTATATAGAGGAGCTCTCCCTTTCTGTTGGAAAGGGCATAGCTATCCCAGCCATTGGTCAGGTCATCAAAACGAATTTTGGCTAGGTACTGCTTCCAGTAATACGCCAGATGGTTAAGAAACTCTTCCATCAGCACTGCATCAAGCCTATCGAATTCACTGCTTGTTTTGCTGCGATAAATCGAATCGAGTAGGAAGGGGAGTCGCCTCCCTGTCCTCTCACACCACCGGGCATACGGTTCCGTACCACGGCGGTTCATGAACAACGTTTGAGCACTCTTACCGTATCAAGTATCGAGATCAGGCCCTGATCGTAGAACCATTTCCTCGGCAGGGCTTGATTCATGTGCGAAGCCCCGGCATTCCACCAGGGGCCTCGACCGTTCCACGCCGATTTCCAGGCACGGTGCGCGTCCAGACCTAGGCCTCGGAGTTTCCGCCACCGGGTCGCCGGGCGCTTCCATTGCCGCCAGATCAGACCGCGTAAGCGGCGGCGTATCCATTGATCCAGTGCTTCCAAGGGGCGTTTCACATCAACGAGGCTAAAATAGTTGGCCCATCCTCGTAGGACTGGCCTCAACCCTTCGATTACCCGTTGGATGTTACGCCCCTGCCACGCTTCAGGATCTCACGGACACGCTGCATCATGCGCTTCAGGCTGCTCTTGGCTAGCGTCAGTTTCGACTGCTTGTGCCGAGTGAGACTGTAGCCTAGATAGCCGCGTTTCCATGGCCGATCCACCGCACTTTTGTGGCGATTGACCGTCAGCCGGAGTGAGCTCTCGAGATACTCACTCAAGCTGTCCATGACACGCTTACCTGCTCGCCGACTTTTGACATACACCTGCACATCATCGGCGTAGCGGCAGAAGCGGTGGCCTCGGCGCTCCAACTCCTTGTCCAGGCCGTCCAGCAGGATGTTCCCCAGTAGCGGGCTGAGGGGGCCGCCCTGGGGTGTCCCCTGCCGTCTCGGCGTGGGCAACCCGTGCTGGAACAGGCCCGCCTCCAGATAGCGGCGGATCAGACGCAGCACGCGCTTGTCGTTAACGCGCCGCGCCACCCGTGCCATCAGCAGGTCGTGATTCACGCGGTCGAAGAAAGCCTCCAGGTCAAGGTCGACCACCCAGCGGTGGCCAGCGGTGACGTGGGCCTTCATGGCCGAGACAGCCTGCTTGGCGCTGCGTCTGGGGCGGTAGCCGTAACTCGACTCTGAGAAAGTCGGGTCGAAGATCGGCATGAGCACCTGGGACAGCGCTTGTTGGATTAAGCGGTCAGTGACCGTGGGAATGCCCAACTGCCGCGTCCCACCTTTGGGTTTGGGGATGGCGGCGGCGCGGATCGGGCTGGGGTGATACTCGTCGGCTAATAGCCGCTCGCGCAGCGTTAACCAGTGCTGCTTTAGGTGGTCAGCTAGTTGATACACCGTCATGCCATCGACACCCGGTGCGCCTTTGTTGGCGACCACCCGACGGTAAGCTCGCTCCATGTTCTCTGGGTCGACGACCCGCTCCATGAGCGAGATGGGCTCCGCTTTCGTCCACGATAGCGACGCCGGGGACGTCTCGACGCTCACCGGCCGGGACGCGGGATACTGTCCCTGCCCCTCTGGGTGAGTGACGGTATTAGCGTCGGTTTCTGTCTTCATGATCGATCCTCGAGACGGTATCGCCTACTCGCGGTTCTTCATGTTCGGCCCTTGGTGCCGCGGTGAACCGGCACTTACTATGGCCTCTGCTGACGTCTGATGATCCATCCCGTCGCCTCTCGACGCCGGTAGCACCGAGGCAGATCACCAGACCTCCCAGGGTAAGACGCGCGACCTTCCCGCTTATGCCTGTCGGATCTACGCCATGGCGTTCCGTGCAAGTATTGGGCTTTGATGATTGTGGCCACCTCACCCCGCCATAGCGCCTCGTATCCGCTTCCTGTTCGTCAGGCCAGCGTTTTGCCTCGGGCTTCCTTCGGATTCCCTCTCACGGGGGACACCCTTGCCGTCAGCTAGCACTTCCCCTTGCCGGGCGTGCAGGGGACTTTCACCCCAAGTCATCCTGAGGCACCACCCCCAGGAACAGCGCCAGTCAAGGCGCTGCGCGCCATGCCTGGCGCACCACAAAAAACAGCATACCGCTGCAGGGAAACTCTAGCGTTACGGCCATACTATGCAAGATGTCATGCCGCTGACAAAAGCTTCAACCTCGGTGCAATCCGTGTTGGGTAAATCATCATGGCCTCCCCGCACCGCCTTGCCCAGGTAGGATATTGAAGCCTTGGCGAACCGATCCACCTCGGAAATACCATGCCACTCTTGGGCAAAGATGAACTCAGCCCCAAGCTGCCATCCATCATGACACTGGGTGAAAAATAGCTGACGAGGTATCCGAGGGTAGATAAAGTTGCCCCCACCAGGCGGCATCAAAACCCACAATATTAGCGAAGCCTTGTACGGCTTCACATAGCCACCTTTCAGGGATCGAGCATTTTGGCAGCTCCGTCAGCTCCATTAACGCACGGCTGAAACGCTGCAATAGATCGGCATCGCCATAGCGTGTGGATGCCTTATTGTTATTGATCTCCATCGTTTCACCTACTGACAGCCACAAGCCCTTGTCGGTAATGGCTTGATGAGCCGCGACGGCTCATCAAGCACCAGCGTCAGCCTCTCTACACACTTGTGCTCGCATAAACGCCTTTTATCGCTACCGCCCAAACAATGCTTAGACAAAGCGGATGACACAAGCTGACTAGAGCAGAAACAGTGTGCTCAAAATAGGGAAGGCGATTAATAACGCTAGTCGTATTAAGTCAGAGACCACAAAAGGCGCCACCCCTTTAAATATCTCCCCAGCCCCACATGCGGTGCCATCGCTTTAATCACGAACACATTCATCCCCACCGGCGGGGTCATGAGCCCCAGCTCTACCGTCAGCACGGTCAAAATACCGAACCATACCGGGTCGATACCCATGGCCTGAATAATCGGGTAAACCACCGGCACGGTGATCACCAGCATCGCGATAGAATCCATAAACATACCCAGCACAAAGTAAAGCGCCAGGATGCACAGCACTACGACGATGGGCGTTAAATCCATACCGTAAAGCAGGTCAGTAATGGAGAACGAAATGCGCGACACCGAGATGAAATACCCAAGCGTTTCAGCCCCCACCAGCATAAAGAACACCACCGCGGAGAGCGCCAATGTCTCTTGTACGCTGTGCCATAGCTGGGCACCGCGCATGCCTTTGCCAAGGCGTAGAGCAGCGTGGCGAACGCACCGACGCTGGCCCCTTCCGTCGGTGTAAAGGCACCAAAATAGATCCCTAAAATCATCACCAGGAAAACGCCAAAGAACGGCACTAAGCCGGTCAGCGAGAGCAGCTTCTCTTTCCAGGCAGTGGGTTCGCCCGCTACCGCCAGAGAGGGGCGCAGGTACATCACCACGGTAATGGTCAGGGAGTACATCACCAGCCCCAGCAGGCCGGGGAATCAGCCCCGCCATAAACATATCGCCCACAGACTGTTCGGTAAGGATGGCGTAAATCAGCAGCGCGATACTGGGCGGAATCATAATACCCAGCGTGCCGCCAGCGGCAAGCGCACCGGTGGCTAAGCCACGGTTATAGCCATAGCGCTCCATCTCCGGCAGCGCCACCCGGGTCATGGTGCTCGCCGTCGCCAGCGATGAACCGGAAATTGCGGAGAAGATGCCGCAAGAGCCCACCGCGGCAATCGCCAGGCCGCCCTTCCAGCCGCCACAAATAATACGCGTTGAATCAAATAGCTTACCCGCCATCCCCGAATGAGCAGCCAGTACGCCCATTAAAATAAACATGGGTACGGCGCTGAAGCTGTAATTAGAGAGCACCTCAACCGGGACGGTTTTTAACTGCGCAACGGCTGCGTCCCAGCTTATGACCTGAGCGAACCCTACAACCCCGACAATCAGCATGGTTAAGGCAACCGGTACGCGCAGAATCATCAGTACCAATAAAAGCCCTAGCCCAATGGCACCAATCGCTTCACTCCCCATGAGCCGCCTCCTCACCCGCCGCATAAATCATGCCTAGCAAGGCGTGAATAAAGCTGCGTATCCCCAGTAGTAAACTGAGCACCGCTGCCAATTGGTAAATCGGCCCCATGGGCAATCGCAGGTCTTGGGTTATTTCCCCGTGCCGCGTAGCGGCAGCAGCAGAATCCAGTAACCCCATAAACAGAATCAGCCCCAGCGCCGTAAAGCCGAGCAAAAGACGCCTTGCACGCGATTTTTGATGGCTTGCGGTAGGCGATGTGAGAACGCTTCCACCACCACTTGGCTTTTTTTCGACATTTGCCGCCATCGCTGCCAATAGCGCGAACAGCATCAAATAGCTAACCAACTCCACGCTCCCCGATACGCGCAGCGCAATCGCGCCCTCCGTCAACCGGGAAAGGTAGCGTGTGCTGACATCAGCAATGGTAACCGCCAGCAGGCCAATCAAAGCGACCCCGGCCACCAAGCGACAAACAAGGGCCAACCAATGGCTGGCCCGGTAAAGAGTAGACTGCATAACACATTACCCCTATTGGGCGCTGCAAGACTCACTGGCTGCCAACGCCGCCTGATAGACGTCGCGCGCCTGATCCAAACCGCGCTCTTCCAGCTGCGTCAGGTAGTTTTCGATGCCTGTTTCAAGCGGTTCCTGCCAGTCTGGATGCGCCAGCGGATTTTCAATTTCGCGAATGGTATGGCCCGCGTCGGCCGCCTCTTGCTTGCCTTCAACATCGAGACGATCAAATACCGCACCGGCGTTTTCAGCCCATTTCATACCGGAGTTATTATCGATCACCGCCTGCTGCTCGGGGGTTAGGCTGTCGTAGCTGCGCTGATTCATGGTGGCCACAAAGATCAGCGTGTAGAACGGTACTTCGGTGTGGTAGTTGACGAGTTCGTTGATACGGAAGCCTTTTAAGCCTTCCCAGGGGAAACTCAGGCCATCAATAACGCCGCGCTGCATGGAGGTATAAATATCAGGCGCAGGCATGCCCACCGGGCTTGCGCCCATATTTTCCAGCATTTCGCCCGCCACCGCAGTGGGGCGACGGATGCGCAGCCCTTCGAGATCAGCAGGCGTTTGTACGTCGGTGTCGATGGTGTGAATGCCACCCGGGCCCGTGGTAAACATAAATAGCGGGCGAGTATCTTCGTATTCGCTATCCAAATGGCCATCATCAAAAAGCGTTTGCAGTACGCAGGCGCCCTGCGTTGCCGTACTCGCTACCCCGGGCAGTTCAACGATCTGTGAGAGCGGGAAGCGACCGGCCGTATAGCCTTGGGCAGTGGCACCAATATCGGCAATACCATTGGCCGCGGCTTCATAGATGGAGTCCGGTTTGGCTAAGGTACCGGCGGGAAACATTTGAATGGTTAGCTCGCCATTGGACTCTTCGGCAATGGTATCGGCCCATGCCTGTAAAACATCCTGATTAACGCCTGAAGGGCCAGGCCAAAAGTGAGCCATACGCAGGGTGGTCTCTGCCTGGGCAGAACTAATGGCCAGGCCAGCAATCGCCGCGGCCAACACACACCGGGATAGGGAAATTTTCATGGGAGCCTCCAGGACTTTTCTTGGACTATTGTAAGTTCGCATAGCGAATACTAGTTCGCTTTAAGCAACCACATTAGTCCACTATCAGGCGTAAGGCTAATCGACATTCGTCTATGCTCAGGTATAGCTACGCGTCGTTCTAGCCGCATGCTTAGAGTCTCCAGTGCTGCTGGCTAGGAGGCATGCTATAAAAGGTACAATGGCATTATATAGTTGGACTTTTCCAACATTCACTCGCCACTATGGTCGAAGCAGCGGCCAGTAGCGCAATGAACGCTCGCCTGAAGCACCAAAAAAGCTGCCTTCAAACACACCAAGGCGACTTCAGTGTGTAAATACGATTACCTTCTCCGCTCGAGATATTTCTCTACCGAGCGAGTCGCCCCACCATCAGGATTTCTTATTGACGTCGCTTTCTTACCAGACACCCTGCTTACACTCGCTAAATGGGATAATGGCGCGAGCCAAGCTGCATGGTCATCCAGCGCAGGTCGGTGAACTCCTCGATCCCGGCCTTACCGCCAAAGCGTCCATAACCGCTCGATTTCACGCCGCCAAAGGGCATCTGGGGTTCGTCGTGCACGGTGGGGGCGTTGATGTGGCAAATACCCGACTCAATGCGCTGGGCAAACTGCATTGCGCGGGCGGTATCGCGGCTGAAAACGGCGGCCGAAAGACCATATTCGCTATCGTTGGCCACGCGTAGAGCTTCCTCTTCATCCTTGACGCGCATCAGCGCGACTACCGGGCCAAACGACTCTTCGCCATACAGACGCATCGCCTTAGTAACCCCATCCACCACAGTGGGCTGCATAATGACGCCTTCGGCCTTGCCACCGCAGGCTAAACGAGCGCCATGCTGTTGGGCGTCGTCCAGCAGGGCGTTGAGCTTCTCGCCCGATTCGCGATTGATCAGCGTACCCAGCGCATTGCCTTCACCACGGGGATCGCCCGCACGCAGCGTTTGCGCCTTGTGGGCCAGTTTTTCGACGAAGGCATCAGCGACTGCATCCACCACAATCAGTCGCTCGGTGGACATACAGATCTGGCCCTGATTGAAGAACGCCCCAAAGGCGGCGGCCTCTACGGCTGCATCCAGGTCGGCATCTTCAAGCACCACGAACGGCGCTTTACCGCCCAGCTCCAGCAATACCGGCTTGAGATGGCGCGCGGCTTTTTCGGCAATGATGCGCCCCACCTGGGTAGAGCCGGTGAAATTAATACGGCGTACGGCTTGATGCTCGATTAGCGCCTCGACGACCTCGGCGGCCTGTGGCGGCGCATTGGTCACCACATTAACGATGCCATCGCCCAAACCAGCCTCGATCAGCACCTCCCCAATCAGATGATGCGTCGCGGGGCACTGTTCCGAGGCCTTGAGAATCACCGTGTTGCCACACGCCAGCGGCGTGGCGATGGCACGGGTACCCAGAATAATCGGCGCGTTCCAGGGGCGATCCCTACCACCACACCGCAGGGCACGCGCACGCCCATCGCTAAACTGCCGGGCACGTTGGAGGGGATTACTTCGCCGCCTACCTGGGTGGTCAGCGACGCCGCCTCGCGCAGAATGCTGGCGGCGACCATGACGTTAAAGCCCGCCCAACCTGGCGTAGCGCCGGTTTCGTCCACCATGCGTTCGATAAAATCGGCCTGGCGCGCCTCCATGACCTCTGCCGCCTTGAGCAGCTTGGCGCGCTTTTCGCCGGGGCCAGTCGCAGACCAAGCCGGGAAAGCGCGGGCTGCAGCCTCGGCGGCGGCCTGAGCATCGCTAGCTGATGCGGCCGCTATACAGGTGATAGTTTCTCCGCTCAGCGGATTGGTGTGCTCGAAGGTGGCGGACTCATGAGCTGAGCGTGGATGGCCACCTATAAGTAGATCGAGAGTGTTCATGGCGTATCCCTATAATTTAATTGGTAAGACTGATTACCGCTGCGCCAATACCTACTCTTCACACTGATCGCGTAACGTCAGGGCTTTCTCGTAAACAGAGCGAGCGCTATCCAAGCCCCTCTGCTCAAGTTGCTCAAGATAGCTCTCCGTGCCTTGCTCAAGGGGGGGAGCCCAGGCGGGGTCATTGAGCGGATCTTCCACTGTATAGATAGTATCACCTTGAGCCAACGCCTCTTCACGACCAGTTTTATCAATATCATCAAAGACTTGACCAGCCTTGCTAGCCCATGCCATACCGCTATTGTTATCAATCACTGCTTTTAGTTCAGGAGAGAGGCGATCATAAGAGGCCTGATTCATAGTGGCCACGAACGTGCCTGTATAGTAGGGCAACTCCAAATGATGATTCACTAACTCATTGACACGAAACACCGTCATGGCTTCCCAGGAAAACTCAATCCATCTATCACGCCACGCTGCAGTGACGTATAAATATCTGGCGCAGGAATACCCACTGGGTGCGCCCCCATACTTGTGAGCATTTCTCCTGCTACCTCGCTGGGGTGACGCATCCTCAGGCCTGCTAAATCAGCGGGCGTTTCAACCGCGGTATCTTGTGTATGTAAATAGGCTGGCCCAGTGGTGAATAAAAATAGCGTATGAGCATCTTCATACTCCTCGGCTATATCACCTTCATCATAGAGTGTCTGTAAAATGCAGGCCCCTTGCGATGCGCTAGTGGATACGCCAGGAAGTTGCACGATTTCGGAGAGGGAAGCGGCCGGAAGTATAGCCTTGTACAGTAACGGCAATGTCAGCGATGCCATTAACCGCTGCCTCGTAAGCTTTATCAGCCTTGCTCAATGTTTGAGAAGGGTAGATTTCTACTTTTAACTGGCCATCCGACTCCTGCTCCACTTTTTGCGCCCAGGCTTGATAAATTTCCTGGTTAACCGTTGAGCTGGCAGGCCACAGGTGGGCCATGCGTAGTGTTGTGTCAGCACTAACAGAAGCACACAGACCGACTGTTGATATGCTGAGTAACAGTGGCGATATTGATTTTTTCATGAGGGTTCTCTCTGTCATTGTTATTACCTTCATTGTTTGGCGTGATTACCACGCCCTCTGGTTGTAACTTCGTATCACGGTTCTATCGTTGTTGTCGGCACCTCCAGTAATATCGGGCGGGAAGCATCCAGCGCCCGGCATAGCGCGTCCTCGAAGGACTCAAGCGTCTCAGTACGAACCGCCTCAACACCGTACCCCCGAGCCAATTCACAAAAATCCAGCCCAGGCACGTCGAGCCCTGGAGCGTCTTCTGCATCCAGCAGCCGCGAAAACCAGCGTAACGCTCCATAGGTGTCGTTCTTAAGAATGATAAATACCACCGGAACGTTGTACTGGGCGGCGCTCCACAGAGCGCTGATAGCATAGTTCGCTGAACCGTCACCAATGACCGCAATCACCTGCCGGTCGGGTTGAGCTAATTGCACGCCCACTGCAGCAGGCAAACCAAACCCGAGCCCCCCTGCCGCTGGGAAGAAGAAGCTTCCAGGGTGGCGCATCTCAACGCGTTGCCAGAAAGCAGTCACTGTCGACGTCGACTCTTTAACGTAGATCGCATCCTCTGGCGCTAGGTTATTAAGGGAGTCAAAGACACTCTCTGGGGCTAGACGTCCGGAGGAAACCGTCTGAGGTGGTGGCAAAGGAAGGGGGTGGGCAGAACACGGTCACTTTGTGCCAATAATGGCAGCAGAGCCTCCAGAGTGGCATGGATATCGCCAACCAGAGCATCGCCCACCGGGGCACGGGCAGCCTCCTGAACGTCGCCGGTCAAGTGCAATAATTGCGCGCCTTGGGGTAAGTAACGACCCGGCGCATATTGGTGATAGCGAAACACCGGGGCTCCAATCACCAGTATCAAATCATGACCCTCCAGCTTATCCGAAATTCCTGAAATGGCCGCCGGTAACACTCCGCGGAAACAAGCATGGCGTGTTGGAAACGGGCAGCGCGAAGCAGACGGTGCCACCCATACCGGCATACAGAGACGTTCGCTCAGCTCCACGGCCAGTGAATTGGCACGTACAGCATCAACCTCTGGCCCTAGTACCAACACAGGGCTGTGTGCTTGCTTGAGGTTTTCAGCCAACGCTTCCAGCTGGGCGGCTGACGGTAAACCGGCATAGCTAACGTCGTGCCGAACGACTTGGGCCGCGTCATCTTCAAGTTCATGATCCCAGTCGTCATAAGGAATCGAGACATAGACCGGCCCACGGGCTGGCAGATTAGCCATGTGAATCGCCTGGCTCAACGTACGCGGCACATCCTCTGCACAGGCAGGCTCGTAGCTCCATTTAACCAATGGGCGTGGTAGTGACGATGCATCAACATTAGCCAGCATCGCTTCAACACCGATCATAGAACGCGCCTGCTGGCCTGCCGTAATGACCAACGGTGAATGGGAGTACCAAGCGTTGGTCAGTGCTCCCATCGCATTGCCGGTACCTGCAGCTGCATGTAAATTGACCAGCACCGGCTGACCGGTGGCCAGGGAGTAGCCGTCGGCCATGCCAACAACCACGCCTTCATGAAGGCCAAGGATGTAACGAAAGTCTTCAGGAAAGCGCTTTAAGAACGGCAGTTCATTGGAGCCAGGGTTACCGAAAACAGTGTTGAGTCCCTGTCGGCGGAGAAGCTGGTAAGTAACAGAGTGTACGGTTGACATATTTGGCTCTAGTGTGAAGACGTTTGTTTCACACTAATTGGCCTTTAAACATCCATCAAATAAATATATGCTCTATAAAATATAAATGGTATCTATAGAATGGCCACTGTTGATCTAAATTTAGTCAGGGTATTTGTCACTCTCTTTGATGCACGTAGCGTAACGGTGGCAGCGGATCGTTTGAACGTCACTCAGCCGTCAGTGAGCTACGCACTTTCGAGATTGCGCGACCTGTTTGACGACCGTCTTTTGTACGTTCTCGCGACGGCATGGAGCCGACCTTCACTGCGATTCAGCTCTACCCAACGCTGCGCGACTCGCTAGCCCAGATAGACAGTACGCTGGAGGAAAATCGCGAGTTTGTCCCGCGCTCTTCACATAGACGATTTCGACTAGCGCTTACTGACCTCGGCGAGCTGGCACTATTGCCACGCATTCTGTCTCATATGCACACCGAGGCGCCAAATGTTGAGCTTGAAGTCATTGCTTTGGAAATCGACAAGGTCGAAGAGTGGCTGGCAGCAGGGAAGGTTAATGCGGTCATCTGTAGTAGGCCGATTACTGCCTCTGGCGTAGAGCACCAAATCATTCTCAGGGAGCGATATGTTTGCCTGTTGAATCGTCATCACCCAAGTATTGATGATCATCTCAGCTTGGAGCAATTTATGGATGCTAAGCATGCTGTGGTTGCTGCTTCGTCAGGACATGGCCTGGCTGAAGATGTGCTGGCAAGGCTAGGGTTGAAGCGCAAGGTTAGCCTCGTGGTGCCCCACTTCTCAATTCTACCGAGAGTCCTGCAGAAGAGCGATTTGGTCGTGATTTTGCCTCAACAAATTGCTTCTGCCTTTGTGAGTGAAGCACCACTAAAAGCACTTGAATTACCATTCGAAGTGCCTCCATTCGATGTGACACTTTACTGGCAGGCACACACGTCGCGTTCGCCAGCTCAACGCTGGTTTTGTAAAAGCATCATTAACGCTATTACCGCAGAAGATTGATTTTTTAGCAGGCTATTTTGATATAAACCGTGTGGTACATAAAGCCAACTTTCAAACATTGAGCTGTAAGTGGCACCGCTGCCTGACTATCTCGCATAAAGAAATTTTCCTTTTATAATCAACATATTAAAAAACAAAGCCATTGATATATTATATTTTTGCAAAATTTATAGTTTAGCTTTGTGGCATAGCACATAAATGATGATGAGCAATTTATATAGATACTATTTATGAACAATCTATAATTTTTTTATTTGATTTATGGGAAAGCAAGCCAGTATAAGTAATGCATAAGAAACGTGCACATGAGGGAGTATTAGCGCGGCTTCCGGCACCTAACATTTTCGATCATCCTTTAAAAACTCAGCCAACATTAAACGATATCGATTTTTAAGTGCAGAATTTTGAAGAGGATAAAATAGTGAATAATCAAACCATGCAAGAACCTAGTATCGCCATCCTTGGTGCAGGAGCAATGGGTGGACTAATAGGAGGGAGCCTTTCCGAAGGTGGCGCGGACGTTACGCTTATTGACGTAAATGCGGAACATGTTGATGCTTTGCGCCAGAATGGTCTCAAGCTCAAGACAGATAAAGGGGAGCGATACATCCCTATGCCGGTGCTCTTTCCTTGGGAAGTAAGTAAAACCTATGACCTTATTATAGTTTTCACTAAAACAATGCACACCAAGTCGGCAATAACAGCAATACGTTCAGCAATAGACGCTAACACTGTCCTCTTAAGCCTGCAAAATGGGCTCGATAACAAGCTTTCTCTAATGGAGTTCGTAGATCAAGAGAACATTCTGGTTGGCATTACCACTTATCCTGCAGACATGCAGGAACCAGGGTGTGGAGTCTCATGGTGAAGGCATTGTCAGGCTAGCCGCCGCCTCATCTTCGGCTGCGCCACCGATACTGAATTATATACCTGAGTTCTTCACACACAGCGGGATAAAAACCATTATTGATCCACAGGTAGAGGTGGCAATTTGGGAAAAAGTGATATTTAACGCGGCTTTAAATGGCCTTTGTGCAGTCACTAGATCAACTGTTGGTCAAGTAGGCGGTCATGCAGACACTAGAGCACTTGCATTTCAAATTATCGGTGAGCTTTGTACTACTGCCCATGCATGCGGCTTTGCTATTCAGCGTGAACGTATAGAAAAACAGTGAACGAAGCGTTAGAGCACCACCGCTCTCATAAGCCCTCTATGCTCCAGGACGTGCTTGCAAGAAGACCTACCGAAATTGAAGCTATTTGTGGCGCTGCAGTTCGCCGTGCGGAAGAACACAGCATCGCGGTGCCTGTTACCCGCACTATTCTGGGGCTTGTTCGGCATATTGACTGGCACTTAGAAGTGGCTTCACCAGCTGATATGCATAGAACTATTAAGTAGCTTGCTCTACATGTTGAGTTTTTGGGCAATGGAGCAAACCAAAAGCCGCCTTCAAATAGTCCAAGGCGGCTGCAGAGTGAAAAATACGATTATTTTGTCTGCTCGGTATACTTCTCTACCAGTCGGGTCGCCTCATCATAGAGCAGTTGGCCATCAAAGCCTCGGTTACCCATGTCGTCAATCCACTGAGCCGTGGCCGTCTCAGCCGCCGCCTGCCAGGGCGCCAGTGAGTCTTGAGCGATATAGAACATTTCACCTTCACCACTCGCTTCAATAGCTTCAATCGCCTTCTCTTCCGCTTGATCCATGACCTGGCCGATACGCTGCGCTTCTTGAAGCCCAGCATTATCGTCAATCACCTGTTTCAGTTCCGGCGACAGTGCATCATAGCTCGCTTGGTTTAAGCCCAGCACCATCATCGCCGTGTATAAACCCTGCTCACCCTCGAAAAGGTGTGGTTTTGGGCGATATCCAGCACACCCAATGCCGCCGCACTCTCGAAGGGCAGCGTCAGCCCATCGATCACCCCACGGGAAATCGCTTCTGGAATTTGCGGCATCGGCATACCCACCGCTTGAGCACCGAGAAGGCCAAGGTAGCGATTCATGGTCTTTGAGGGCGCGCGCAGGGCTAACCCTTTCAGATCGTCGGCACTCTCTATAGACGCACCTCTGGTATGGATTTTACCCGGCGTATGCGCGAATACGGCGATGGGGTAAACACCCTCGAAGGCGTCTTGCATATGCGTTGTCGCAAACTCGTGGGCGGCCATGCTGGTGGCCTCACCCGTTGTGGGCAGGAAGGGTTGATCGAACGCTTCAGACTCGGGGAAGCGATTAGGCGTATAGCTGAGCAGTGTCCAGCTGATATCCACCACCCCATCTTTAGCTTGATCATAGAGCGATGGCGCTGAGCCCCCAACTGCATGGCAGGGAATATTTCCACCTTGATAGCCCCGCCGGACTGCTCTTCGATCCGCTTGGCCCAAGGTTCCAGATACTCGGTCTGCACTGGCGTGGTGGGGCAGCAAAATGGTGCAAGCGCAGGGTCACCGTATCTTGGGCGTAACCACTAGTACTGAGGAGCAGGCCGCTTAATAACACGAGGCTGGCGAGTGTGGGTTTTATTGTCATTGTAATGAACTCCTTTTTACTTCGCTTTCTTGCAAGACATAGTGCCTTGCGCTTATCTAAATGGGGTAATGGCGCGGGCCAAGCTGCATGGTCATCCAGCGCAGGTCGGTGAATTCCTCAATCCCGGCCTTACCGCCAAAGCGTCCATAGCCGCTCGATTTAACGCCGCCAAAAGGCATCTGCGGCTCATCGTGCACGGTGGGGGCGTTGATGTGGCAAATACCCGACTCAATGCGCTGGGCAAACTGCATTGCTCGGGCGGTATCGCGGCTGAAAACGGCGGCCGAAAGACCATATTCGCTATCGTTGGCCACGCGTAGAGCTTCCTCTTCATCCTTGACGCGCATCAGCGCGACTACCGGGCCAAACGACTCTTCGCCATACAGACGCATCGCCTTGGTAACCCCATCCACTACAGTGGGCTGCATAATGACGCCTTCGGCCTTGCCACCGCAGGCCAGGCGAGCGCCATGCTGTTGGGCGTCGTCCAGCAGGGCGTTGAGCTTCTCGCCCGATTCGCGATTGATCAGCGTACCCAGCGCGTTACCTTCACCTCGGGGATCGCCCGCACGCAGCGTTTGCGCCTTGCGGGCCAGCTTTTCGACGAAGGCGTCGGCGACCGCATCCACCACGATCAGCCGCTCGGTAGACATACAGATCTGGCCCTGATTGAAGAAAGCGCCAAAGGCCGCGGCCTCTACGGCAGCGTCCAGGTCGGCATCTTCAAGCACCACGAACGGCGCTTTACCGCCCAGCTCCAGCAGAACCGGCTTGAGATGACGCGCTGCTTTTTCGGCAATGATGCGCCCCACCTGAGTAGAGCCGGTGAAGTTGATACGCCGTACGGCTTGATGCTCGATTAGCGCCTCGACGACCTCGGCGGCCTGTGGCGGCGCATTGGTCACCACGTTAACGATGCCATCACCCAGGCCTGCCTCGATCAGCACCTCCCCAATCAGGTGGTGGGTTCCGGGGCACTGTTCAGAGGCCTTGAGTACCACCGTATTGCCGCACGCCAGCGGTGTGGCGATGGCACGAGTACCCAGAATTATCGGCGCGTTCCAGGGGCGATACCCACCACCACGCCACAGGGTACCCGCACGCCCATCGCCAGGTTATCGGGCACGTTGGAAGGGATGACCTCCCCATTCACTTGCGTGGTCAGCGACGCCGCCTCACGCAGAATGCTGGCGGCGACCATGACATTAAAGCCTGCCCAACCTGGCGTAGCGCCGGTTTCGTCCACCATGCGTTCGATAAAATCGGCCTGGCGCGCCTCCATGACCTCTGCCGCCTTGAGCAGCTTGGCGCGCTTTTCGCCTGGGCCCGTCGCTGACCAGGCAGGGAATGCCTGTGCAGCCGCTTCAACCGCCCGAACCGCATCGCCAGCGGATGCCGCCGCAGCCTGGGTGACAACATCACCGGTGAGAGGGTTAGTTCGAGTAAAGGTCGCGCCTTGGTGAGCAGCAAACTGCTCACTACCAATTAAAAGATTAAGATCCATGATCTGACTCTCCTCAAAAGGGTGGTCGAGTAGTGGTATAAAGCCCTTACCGCTGGTAGCTCTCCAACCCCGGCTTGATGCTCTTGTCATCGAGGAACTGTTTAAGTCCTTGGGCGCGCCCCTGCTCAGGGTCAAGCTGCTGCGCCTGATCGAGCTTGGCGTAGAGGTACTCTTCGTTCTGCTCCCAGGTCAGTTCGCGGCACATTTTGAAGCCGATCTTGGCGGCACGCAGCACAACGGGGTTCTTGTCACGCAGCGTAGCGGCTAATTCGCGGGTAGCTTCGCGTAGCTCGGTCAGCGGTACACTTTTATTAACCAGCCCCATTTTGGCTGCCTGGGGGCCGGTAAATGTTTCCCCGGTCATGATGTAATAGAGCGCTTCCCGGTGGCCCACAGTATCCGCCATGGCTTTGCTCACCAGGTTGCCGGGGGGAATACCCCAGTTGATTTCAGAGAGACCGAATACCGATTCATCAGCGGCAATCGCCAAATCGCAGGCCACCAGCGGCGAGAAGGCCCCGCCAAAGCACCAGCCATTAACCATGGCGATGGTGGGCTTGGCGTAGTGGCGCAAGAGCTTCCACTGCCAGGTAGAGGCGTCACGACGCACCTTGACCTGCACAATCTCGGGGCTGGCGTCAATCTCGCGGAAGTACTCTTTAAGATCCATCCCGGCGGAAAGGATTCGCCCTCGCCGGTCAGCACCAGCACATGGGCCTCTTGATCCAGTTCGATGGTTTCAAGTACATCAATCATTTCACGGTTAAGCGTCGGGCTCATGGCGTTGCGCTTTTCAGGGCGATTCAACGTCACCCAGGCAATGCCCTCTTCGACGTTTACTGTCACGGTTTGCCAGCGATCTTGGTAATTACTCATCTCTTGCTCCTTGGGTTTTATCAAACGACTTCTTCAAACGTTAATGTTTAAACGCCTACTCGGCGGTGAACTTGTCGATTAAATGTCGGGCGTCGTTATATAGCGCTTCACCATCGAGCCCTTTCTCTTCGGCATCGGCGATCCACTCATCAGCCACTTCCTGACCCACGGCTTGCCAACGGGCTGTCTCTTCATTATCCAGCTGGGTAATCGTGCCGGGCTGTTCGCCATCCTGAATGGCCTGGATCTGCACCTGGTCAGCGTCATCCATGATCTGACCTATTTTGCGGGCCTCTTGGATGCCGGAGTGAGCGTCGATAATCGCTTGCAGATCGGAGGGCAGCGCGTCGTATTTACGCTGGTTCATGGCGACGATCATCATCGTTGTATAGAGCGCATGATCACCGCTGAAGACCGTATGTTCTGTCGTAATATCAGCTAACCCCATGGCGGTAATCGCTTCAAAAGGGATTACCGTTCCATCCAGCACTCCCCGTGATAACGCCTCCAGTGCCTGGGCAACGGGCATACCAATAGGCTCAGCACCCAACTTGGCTAGATAGCGATTCACCAAACGGCTAGGGCCACGCATCTTGAGCCCCTCTATGTCGTCGAGTGATTCAATACGCGTCTCTTTGGTGTGCAGTGCGCCAGGACTATGGGTATGGACGGCGATGGGGTAGACACCGGCTAACTCATCCTGCATGTGCGTCATTGCATACTCATGGGCGGCCTGGCTTGTCGCAGCACCAGTGGTGGGTATAAACGGCAAGTCGAAAACCTCTGCCCTAGGGAAGCGACCAGCGTTATAGCCCAGCACCGTCCAGATAATATCCACCTGGCCATCTTTCGCCTGGTCATAGAGCGACGGGGCGTGCCGCCCAGCTGCATTGAGGGGTAGAGCTCCACCTCTAAACGCCCGTTGGACTCCTCCTCAATGGCCTCTTTCCAGGGAATAAAATACTCCTGGTGAACGGGCGCTGAAGACGGGAAGAAATGATGCAGCCTAAGCGTATACTCGGCCTCCTGGGCGCTGGCCTGCCCGACGCTCAAGACAAGAGGTATGGAGATGGCAAGTGCGACTAAACGCTGGCGTAGCTTTGGGGTTGCTTGCTGTGTCATAAAAAGTACCTCGTTGTGTTTGTTATGTTTACTGTGGCCAATGGCTAAACGACTGAGCACGGTGCCTTAATTCACCGCGAATAAATCAATCAAAACGTTCTCACGGGTACGCTCGGCAGCGCCGATAAAGATCGTGCGTGTTAGCCAGGCGTAGTCCGGGCTGGAGGTATAAAAGCGCGGCGTGGTGTGAAAGTAATACTCATTAGGAGCAACGGACTCCCCGCGCTGAAGGCGCTGCATAACCTCAGCCGAACCATGCCGAAATCCGGTGTTCTCCACTTCGATGCGCTCGCCACTATCGGTTTCTAGAAAGTAGCGGGCATGCAGTTCGGCCACCCCATCGGTACGCAGGGTCTGCCAATCGCCACCGCCAGGCAGTACCACGCCGTTCAACCGCTCACCACACACTTGGCCGCCGGTGATGGCAATGAAGCGACGCTTGCCTTGAGCGTTTTCACCCAGCTCCAGCGGGGCATCGACGTCAACCGTTAAGCGTGCGATAAAAGTTGCTGTCGGCATTCGTTGAGTCGCGTCTTGGGACATGTCCAACTCCCTTGGTCAATTGATTAAGTAGACAAAGCCAAGCGAAATGGCGGGGAAGAGCACCAGCAAAATAATGCGAATAAGATCGGCCGCTAAAAAGGCAGGATGCCTTTAAAGGTTTCCGTTAAAGGAATGCGGGGAGCCATGGAGTGGATAATGAAGATGTTCAGCCCCACCGGCGGCGTGATCATGCCAACCTCAACGACCACCAGCGCTAAAATACCGAACCATATCGCCACATCCGTTGCGGGCATGCCGAAGTCCATCCCGGTGACGATGGGCAGAAAGATAGGCACGGTAAGCAGGATCATCGAGAGGCTGTCCATAAAGCAGCCGAGCACCAAATAGCAGAACAGAATGCCCGCCAGAACCACCCAGGGACTGATCTCGAGCCCCACAATCCAACCAGCGGTAATCTGGGGTAGCTGAGTCAAAGCAAGGAAGCTATTGAACACACTGGCGCCCAGTACGATGAAGAAGATCATCGCCGAAGTCACTGCGGTCTCAAGCACACAGTCCCGCAGGCCGTTCCAGCGCAGCCCGCCTCTCGTTATTGCCAGGGCACCGGTGGAGACCGCACCGACGGCAGCGGCTTCGGTAGGCGTAAAGATGCCGGTATAGATGCCCCAATCACCACGATAAAGATCGCCGCACCGGGCCACACCTCCAGCAGTGAGCGCCAGCGCTCGCCGCGGGAGGCTTTTGCCTACTCGGCGCACTGTCAGGAAAAAGCGCACATAAAGCGAGATGGCCAACATGTAGCTGAACACCGCTAACAAGCCCGGCACCAGGGCAGCGGCAAACATTTCGTTAATGTTCTGTTCGGCCAGGATGGCGTAGATAACCAGCACCACCGAGGGAGGAATCAAGATCCCCAGGGTGCCGCCTGCGGCCAAGGCACCGGTCGCCAGGCTGCCGCGATACCCTTGACGCTCCATCTCGGGTAGCGCTACTTGTGTCATGGTCGCGGCGGTGGCCAGCGAGGAGCCGCAAATAGCTCCAAAAGCACCGCAGGCGCCGATCGTGGACATCGCCAGCCCGCCGCGGCGGTGGCCCAGCCAGTCGTTGGCCGCCTGGAACATGGCCCGGGAAAGACCGGCTCTCGCCGCGAACTGCCCCATCAGCAGGAACAGCGGAATGATGGATAGCGTATGGCTGGAAAAGTGCTCGTAAGGAAGTGACTTTAAGCCATTTAAAATGCCCATCGGGCCGGTAATCAGCATCATCCCTACGGCACCCACCACCAGCATGGCCAAGCCGATAGGAATACGCGTCGCCATCATGAACAGCAGAACCACAAAGCCGCTAGCGCCCAAGGTGATAGGTGTCATCACAGCTCTCCTTGGGCGGAATTTTCTTTAACTTGAGCTTGAGTCGAACCGGGCTGTGGCGGGTTGTAAGTAAACGCATCGCAGGTGCGATAGAGACACACCAGTGTCAATAGCGCGAAACCTACCAGGCCGCCGATATACCCCCACCAGAGCGGTATATCCAGCAGCATGCTGGTTTTCCATATAGCGCCGTTTATCGAGCAAGCCATGATAAAGGCGCCAGGTCATTAACCCTGCGACTACCAAAAGAGCGTTTCGGCGATAACAGCGAGCAGGCGTTGAACCATGGGCGGCGCGTGCATGACCAGTAGATCCACCGTGACATGCCCGCCGCGAAGATGGCAGTAAGGTAGAAATAGAAAAACGGCAATGGCAGTGCCCATTTCCACCAGCTCATAATCGCCAGTGATAGGGCCCACCCACGCCAGCATGGTTATATCGCTTAACACTGGCGCACTGGCTACCCACCGGCCAAGAATGCTAACGACGGTGATGATAGCGAGTGCTGCGATCAATAATCCGCCGCTTATCGCGGCAACCCTGCAGGGTATCTCTAGGCTACGGCGCATCAATGCAGTGCCGATTGTCGGTACCGTCGCTAAGCTGCTCATCGCTTCGTCTCTTGTTTTTGGAGTTCGCTGTATGGCTGAAACACCCCTTGCGCTATACACCGCGAGAGCGTCACAACCAAACTAGTTACTTAATATAAGTAATTGTCTTTGTGAGAGCATGCAAGCGTTGCCGACAAAAATACGCCTAAAGTTTTATTCCTCGCTGGTTTCCGGTGCGTATATTTTCACTAGCAGAGACAGCAGCTGACGCCGCTCAATCTCACTAAGTGATTGAGTTGCAATGATATCACTCTGCTCAGCCAGTTCTTTTAGCTGTTCGGTTAAGGCTTCGCCTTTTTTGCTAAGAAAAAATCCCATGGGAGCGCTTATCACGCTTACAGCGCACCCGCAACCAGCCCTCTCTCCTCTAGATTATTAATTAAGCTAACGATTCTAGGCGGATCAATGTCCAGCACCTTGGCTAAATTGGTTTGAGTGATGCCGGGATAGCCTTCAATCACCACAAGCGAAGAGAACTGGGCAGGGCGTATCTCATGCTCCTGCATGGCCTCATTAAAATGTTTAAAAACAGCAAGCTGTGCTCTTCTCAAGGCGTAACCAAGGCGATTTTCAAGCACCAGACCGGCGACAGAAGTCGGCTCCTTTTCATCGGGCTCAACTTGCTGAATAGACGTGCTCTTTTTAGATATGGCCATGCGTTAATTCCTATCTCATTTAAATAATTACAACTATGGTCTTAAATCAGCATCCTAGCTAATCATCTAGTTAACAACTATAACTATATTCGCCAAGATGACAGCACACAACAAATCCAAGATTTTTCGCTATGGAGCTACTCATGTCCCTCCCTCCTCCGCTGACTGACACCTTACAAGAGTTCCGACTACACGGAGGCGATGTTCCCTCTTACCCACACAGCATGACCCAGCGCCTTGCCCATTGGGCAAACAAAACACCCCTGAATACCTTTTTGGCCGAGCGCGAAAAGGGCCAGCACAGGTGGCGGACGCTAACCTTCGGTGAAGCAATGCCACAAGTTAACCACCTGGCACAAGCACTGATTGATCATGGTCTGTCGACGGAGCGACCACTGATGGTGCTGTCGGGAAATAGCATCGACCATGCTCTGCTTGCCTGTGCCGCCATGCATGTGGGTATTCCTTACGTGCCGGTATCGCCCTCTTACGCCCTGCTATCGGAAGATTTCGTTAAGCTGCGGCATGTGGTGGATCTGGTGACCCCGGGGATGCTATTTGTCGATGAGGAGGCGCGCTTTAGCCGGGCACTGGCAACCGTTTGCGATAATGGCGTTACCTGTGTAGCCAAGATACCCGCGCAGCGAGCCCTGGCCTTTGATTCACTCGCCGCGACGCCGGCGACTGCCGATGTGGAAAGTGCCCACGCCCGCGTAACGCCTGACACTATCGCCAAACTACTGTTTACCTCAGGGTCGACAGGCATGCCCAAGGCAGTGATCAACACCCAACGTATGCTGTGTAGCAATCAAGCCATGCTGGCGAAACGGCTAAGCTTTCTAGGGCAGCACACCCCGGTGTTAGTCGACTGGCTACCCTGGCACCACACCTTCGGCGGCAATACGATTTTGGGGATGGCGATCCACAACGGGGGCGCTTTATATATTGATGATGGCAACCCCACCGCTCAAGGGGTGCAGCGAACCATCGAGAACCTGCGCGAGGTGTCGCCGACGTTTTACTGCAATGTCCCCAAGGGGTTCGAAGCGCTCGTCGAACATTTGCGCAACGATGACTCCCTGCGTGAGGCCTTTTTCCGCGATCTGGAAATGCTGCACTTCGGGGGCGCCGTGCTACCCGCCCATGTGCGCACCGCTCTGGAAGGGTTAGGCAAGCATACGCGCGGGGCCCCCGTTCCCATGTTGACGGGACTGGGCTCTACCGAAGCATGCCTGGCTTTTTGCACCGAAGAGCCCAGCGACACACCGGGATTGATCGGAAAGCCCGTGCCGGGCATGACGCTGAAGCTAGTGGCGACGGACGATAAATGGGAGGCGCGCCTTAAGGGCCTCAACATCACACCAGGCTACTGGCGCGATACACAGCGAACCAACGAGGCGTTTGACCACGAAGGCTACTACTGCACCGGGGATGCCATGCGACTCCTTGACCCCGGCCACCCCGAGCGTGGGCTAATCTTTGACGGTCGGCTAAGCGAGAATTTCAAACTGGTGACCGGCACCTGGGTCAATGTGGGCACCCTGCGCCTACACCTTGTGGAGCACTTCGCTCCGCTGGTACAGGACATCGTGGTGGTCGGCGAAGGGCGCGACTACCTGACCGGCATCGTCGTATTGAACCTTCCTGCCTGCCAACAGCAGCTTGGCTCGGAGAATACGCCGCTTGAGGTTCTGGCGGCAGACCCCAGCCTGCACCAGTGGTTCGCACAACGCCTGGCGACCCATTGCCGTGGCCAGTCAAGCTCCATGCGTTTAGAGCGCCTATTGCTGCTCGACCAGCCGCTTTCAGTTGACCGTGGCGAACTGACCGACAAGGGCTCAGTGAACCAGCGGCTCGTACGCGAGCGCTACACGGATCTTGTGGCGTGTCTCTACGCCGAGCCACCACAGGATCCACGCATTATCCTTCCCTCTGCAAACCCAGAGCCTTAACACCGGTACTTTTAGATAGCCATACGTGACCTATAAAAGGCTGGCAAAGTGCCAGCCTAAAGCGTGATCGAAACAGCGGAAAATCACTTACATCTTCACATCACTGCAATGTCTAGATGGCTAGAATTGGAAGGTGGCACTCGCCTGGAGACGACTCGCATCGTTGGAGACCCCATTAACCTGCTCGATATCAGCGTGCTGGTACTCAAGACCGACTGACATCCGCTCGGTAACATCCCAAATCACATTGGCAAACCCATAGTCGAGGGTTTCGAAATGATTGCCATAGGCTGCGGGTAAGTCTTGCTCAAGCCGCGAAACACCCACAGAGCTGAACCAGCTGTCCGTCCAGTAGTGATTCAGCGAAAGACCAAACGCCCGGGTTTCAATCGCTTCAAGATTGTTACCCTGCACATAGACGTCAGGTGCGTTGCGGTGCCCTACATTGCCAGGGTTGCCCATATAGTTACCAATACCCTCACCGTAAGTGGCACTGCCGCGCAAGCTGGTTGAGGCAGTAAAGGGCAAATTGAACTGCGCCTGCACCCCGTAGCCAGTGACTTCATCATCAATGGTATTGGTGATGTTATTGGTCGAAAGCTGACGCGCTATCCCGGAGATCGCAAATAAACGCTTATATTCATAGCGTAGCGTCAAATCTGGAAGCTGGCTCTCCCCATCAGCTACTGAAGCATCATTGCGGGCAATGACCGTGGTGGGGTTTTCCAAGGCAACAGAGAAACTCCCTTCCCCAACAGGCTGCGTGTAGCGCAGCTGAGCCTGCCGCTCAAAGGCGTAGCCCTTAGGATCCCCTAGCGCCAGGGTGCGTGTCCCGCCCACGAAACTCATGAAATTTGACCATGTTTGCCCGGCAAGAAAACCGTTCAGCTCGCCATACGCATGGCGCAGCCCAAACTTACCATCGGGCACAAAATGCCCTTCGAAGTAAGTGGTTAAACGCCCATAGTCAGTGGCGGTGTGGGTGCGGAAATTCAGGCGGGATTCATAGGCCGTAAAGCTGGTTCGACCATCGGTTCGGTTGCCTGGGTTCATAACGGCGTAAGGATCCGTTGATGTGCCCAGGTCGTAGTCGAAGTCGTAAAACGCATCGAGCTTAACGTACCCACCAAAAGCGATATCGGTTTTGGTGCCTGGAATATTCATCGTTGATCGGTGATTCCAGGGTGGGCCGACACGGCTTGGCTCACCGGTCACGACAGGCTGTCCGGCTTCTACAACATCAAACGCATGGGCCTGGGCAGCAAGCGCACAGGGAGCGAGAAGGGCGCATGCAACAAAGTGGTTAATTTTCATTGTTTGTCTCTGCTTTGGTCGTAGTGGTTAGTTGTAATTGTTCTTAATGCGAACTCTGATCCGCACTACGTACCAAAGCTGCGAAAAAACCTCCATATGTCAATTAAAATGGAGGCTATGCATCTTCATATTTATATAAGCACTTGAATATAAAAAACTTTACACTATTAATACTTTGGTTTAATTACACATTACAACTAAATTGCCGAGTATTTTTATTCGAGTTCGGCCAGCAACTCAGGGTAACGCAGTCCAATCAGCGCATGCTCACGCATCAACATTTCTGCCCTTGCCCCTCACCGTTCTTAAGTGACTGAAATATAAGCTCATGATGAAACTGCGCTAACTGCAGCTTTTTAAACTCTCGCTCTAGCTCATCGCTATCAATGATGATTGAGTCGGCGGCAGCGAAGGGTAGGTGATTATTCCTTGCAATGGCATCCGCCACGACTCCGCTACCGATGGAATGAATGATAATGCCGTGGAAGTGAGCATTAAGCTCACTCCATTGATTGATATCGGACTCTACAAGATACCCTTTGGCGATTAGTTTTTTCCTTTTGGATCCAAAACTTCAATTCCTTATCGACGCTAGGCGACAGCCCTTGCTCCGCCAGTCGCCTCGCGGCCAGCCCCTCCAGCACCCCGCGAACCTCAACCGCGCAGTGCACATCCGCCTGGGTAAACTCACGCACCATAAACCCGCGCTTGCCCGCCTGTTGCAGCAACCCCTCCTGCTCCAGAGTGCGAAAAGCCAGTCTTACCGGCGTTCTAGAAACCCCCAGCTGCTCCGCAACCGCGACTTCACCAAGCCGTTCTCCTGGCGCGTATGCTCCCTCACTGATCAATTTACGCAGCCGACTGACGACACTTTTATCGTTGTTACTCATTTATTTTTCTCTCATATCAACACTGTTTTGCGCTTTATTGGTGAGCTCTACGAAAGTATAGGTTGACTGCAAAAACCTTCCTAGCCTTTACTTTGGATCCAATAAGCATAATTACAACACTAAATCAAAAGGAGTTTACCGTGACTCAACAAGCCCCCTTTCCTTTAAATACCTGGTACGTCGCCTGCACCCCTGATGAGCTTACCGAAAAACCGCTTGGGCGAACTATTTGCAACAAGCAACTAGTTTTCTTCCGCGGTGACGAAAACCGCGTGGCCGCTGTAGAGGATTTCTGCCCCCACCGTGGCGCGCCGCTCTCCTTGGGCTTTGTACGTGATGGCAAGCTGGTGTGCGGCTACCACGGCCTTGAAATGAACTGCAGCGGTAAGTGCGACAGCATGCCCGGCCAGCGGGTTCGAGGCTTTCCCAGCAATCGGGCCTACCCTGTTGAAGAGCGCCACGGCTTTATCTGGATCTGGCCCGGCGACCCCGAGAAAGCGGACGCCGATCTGATTCCCGAGCTGCACTGGGCCAACAATCCGGACTGGGCATATGGCGGCGGCCTCTACCATATTCAGTGTGAATATCGCCTGATGATCGACAACCTCATAATTTACCCATGAGACTTACGTGCACGCCTCCAGTATTGGCCAACCCGAGATAGAGGAAGCGGCGCCGGAAACAACGGTAAACGGCGATGAAGTGGTCACCAGCCGTGAAATGGAAAACATACCCGCACCGCCCTTCTGGCAGGCCGCCTTAAGGGGTAACGGGCTCGCTGATGACGTCCCCGTCGACCGCTGGCAAATTTGCCGCTTTACGCCCCCAGCCATGTGCACATCGACGTCGGTGTGGCTCACGCAGGCAATGGCGGCGCTAAAGCACCAGCGGATGTAAAAGCGTCCAGCATCGTGGTCGACTTTATCACTCCTGAGAGCGACACCTCTATCTGGTACTTCTGGGGCATGGCCCGCAACTTCAAGCCGGAAGATCAGGCGCTCACCGACAAGATCCGCGAGGGCCAGGGCAAGATCTTCGAAGAAGACCTTGAGATGCTCGAGGCACAGCAGCGCAACCTGCTCAAATACCCCGACCGCCAGTTGCTGAAACTCAATATTGACGGCGGGGCGTGCAAGCGCGCCGCATTATTGATCGCATCTTAAAAGAGGAGCAGGCCGAGCAACCCCAGGAGGCAACGGCATGAGCCACCCTCTCTATCGCTTATTGTCGAGGTAAAAGCTCGCCATGAGGAGGCGCTTGGCATTGCCACCTTTGAGCTTGCCGACCCACACGGTCGACCGCTGCCCCCCTTTAGCGCCGGCGCCCACATTGACGTGCAGGTGAAAGAGGGGTAATCCGGCAATACTCGCTGTGCAACCACTCTGAAGAGCGGGATCGCTATTTGATCGGCGTGTTGCGTGATGAGGCCTCCAGAGGAGGCTCCATCGCCATGCACGATGAGATTAAAGTGGGCAACCTGCTGCTCATCAGCGCGCCCAAAAACCATTTCCCGCTTAAACCCGCAAAGCGCACTTACCTGCTGGCGGGCGGGATCGGCATCACCCCGCTGCTGTGTATGGCGGAGCGATTGGCGCGCACCGAGGCAGACTTCGAGCTGCACTACTGCGCCCGCTCCGCCGAGCGCATGGCCTTTCGTGAGCGTATCAACACATCAGGTTTCGCCGATAGAACGCACTTCTACCTGGACGATGACGACGCGTCCCCAACCCTCGATCTGGAAAAGCTGCTTAGTGAGCCCGAGGCTGATGCCCAGGTCTACGTCTGCGGCCCTAGCGGATTTATTAACGCCGTCCTATCAACAGGTAAACAGTGCGGCTGGCCAGCCGACCAACTACACACCGAGTACTTTGCAGGCGCGGAAACAGCCAGCAAAGACGACGGCAGTTTCGAGGTGCGCATCGCCAGCAGCGGCGCCGCCTTTACCGTGCCCGCCGATAAAACCGTCTACCAAGTACTGGCTGAAAATGGCATCGATATCATGGTCTCCTGCGAGCAGGGGGTCTGTGGCACCTGCCTAACCCGTGTGCTCGAAGGCGAACCCGACCATCGGGATTTATACCTGGATGACGATGAGCACGCAGCCAACGATCAATTCACACCCTGCTGCTCCAGAGCCAAGAGCAAAACCCTTGTATTGGATCTTTAAATCGTCTCAAACACCGTTTCAACAAAAGTTTCAAAACAATCATAAAAACGTACCCCATTGACTAGCAATCAGGATAACGACAATGAAAAAATACCCACCCACCTAGCCAAGGCGACCCTGTTTGGTGTGTTCGCCTTTTCATTCGTGGCCCCCGCCGTGGAAGCCAGCACGACACTGCGCGTAGCGCATGTCTGGCCCGGCGGCTCCATGATAGACCGTGAACTGTTTCAGGCCTGGGCTGAAAGTGTCGAAGAGGCGTCGAATGGGGAGTTGAAGGTAGAAGTTTTCCCCAGCCAGACGCTAGCGAAATCGGCTCAAACCTACGAAAGTGCTGTCAGCGGTATCGCCGATATTGGCGCCTCTGCCCAGGGTTATACGGCGGGCCGCTTTCCCCTCACGCAAGTCGTCGAGCTGCCGGGGGTGTCAGCAAGCGCCCGCCAAGGGGCCTGCATTCTCCAGTCGCTTTACGATCAGGGATACTTTGAACAGGAGTACGCCGACACACGCCCGCTGTTCCTGTTTACCACCGGCCCCGGTTACCTGCATACCAAAAACCAGCTGATTGAAACACCGGCTGATCTCGAGGGCCTTCGCCTACGCCGCCCCACGCCCGTGGTGGGTGATATGTTCGAGCGCCTTGGCGCCCAGGCGGTGGGCATGCCAGCGCCGGATGTGTTTACCTCCATGCAGCGTGGCGTCGTCGACGGCCTCAGTTTCAACTGGGAAGGTATGAAGACTTTCCGGCTGAACGAACTGGCGCAGTACCACACCGAAGTCCCCCCTGTATGACCTTTCGCTGTTCGCCACCATGAGCCAGCGCAGCTACGACAGCCTGCCGGCCGATTTGCAGCAAGTGATTGATGACCACAGCGGCTTGGAGTGGTCGCTGCGCGCGGCGGAGGTTTACGACGAGATGATACGCCAAGGCCGTGAAGAAGCCGTCGAAGCCGGACATGAGTTCGTCGTCATCGAAGACGCGCTGGAAGATCCCGAATGGGGCCCGGTGCTGCAGCAAACCATTGATGATTACTTGGAGGATATTGGCGGCTCCGCCAATGACATCTACGAAGCTGCGATGGATTTACAGCAAAGCTGCCCGGTTTAGGTTTGAATTAATCGTCGTTTTAACCATAGCGTATGGGCAGCCAATTGGCTGCCCATATCATTATGTTCATACCCGCCTGCTTAAAATCAAAATCAAAAACACCGTCTCACCTTCGCCCTGTAGGCGGATGTCCAGCCGGTAGCGCACCTTGCCATCGACCTCTTCGCGCTTGGCGATCAACGTTTGGCGGCGCGCCGGTGACTCGATGCGTGATAGCACTGGGCACTGGGCGTTCGCTTCAGCTTCATCGTCAAAATAGAGCCGCGTTTGCAGGTGAATGTTCACCCCGCGGGCAAACAGCGTGAGGTTAATATGCGGCGCCATTAATTGGCCGCTGGGGTGCTTCACCGCGCCGGGCTTGATGGTGGTTAACGACCATTCGCTACCGTGATCGAAGGTGGTAGCGGTGCGACCAAAGCTATTAAACGGCTTTTTTAGATCGTAATCGGCTTGGTAGTCGCCATTAGCATCGGCTTGCCATGCTTCCACAAAGGCATCGCGCACCAGGTCGCCGTTACCGTCGATAACGATACCCACTACCTCGATGTGCTCGCCCTCGGCATCGGGCTTGGCCATCTCGTTCCAGATCTCTTCGTCCCGCACGGGATTACCGGCAGCGGCCAGGGCAAGACCAATGTGCACGTAGGGGCCCGCGGTTTGCGAGGCGGTTTCCCGCAACATCAGGTCGCTGGTCGGCTGGCTGTTAGGCTGATTCATGATGCATCCCCCGCCCTTATTGGTTTTCGAAGAAGGTTTGCAGCTCGCCGCGCACCACCACATCAAAACGATAGGCGAGGCAGTCCATCGGTTTGCTATGGGCCATATCCAGCCGTCCAATCATCGTCTCAACCGCAAGCGGGTCTTTCAGCGTATGCACGATGGGGCAGAGGGGAATCAGCGGGTCGCCTTCAAAGTACATCTGGGTGATCAGCCGGGTAGAAATTGAAGGCCCGGTGACTGAGACGTGAATATGCGCAGGCCGCCAGCTGTTCATATCATTGGGCCACGGGTAAGGGCCGGGCTTGATGGTGCGGAAACGGTACATACCCTGCTCATCGGTCAAGCAGCGACCTACACCGCCGAAGTTGGGATCCAGTGGTGCCAGATACTTATCGTTCTTATGCCGATAGCGGCCGCCTGCGTTGGCCTGCCACATCTCTACCAGGGTGTGCGGTATAGGCTTGCCAAACTGATCGACCACTCGGCCAAACATGATAATCCGCTCGCCCTGGGGGAGCCCGCCCTGGCTTGGATCCTGACGAAAGTTCAGCAGAAGATCATTATCGTGGGGCCCCATGCGCAGGTGGCTAAAATCGGGGCCGGTCAGTTCGGATGCGGTCGGTTGCTGCATACTCACCAGCGCCTGCTGGGGGGAGCGCGCCACCGAGGTTTTATAGCCCGGCGCATAGGCAGGCGGATGCCAGTTACGGTCACGGGCCACAAAGCGCTTATTGTCGTGGGTCATCGCCCTTACCTCTCATCAATTATTGTGATTCGCTACTCGCCCCAGCCCAGCTCTTTAGCGAGGGCAAAGGCGTGATTGGCCGCTGGTACGCCGCCGTAAATCGCTACGTGCATCAGCACCTGACGCAGCTCGGCTTCAGACAGCCCAATACGCTTGGCGGTTTTCAAATGCAGCGTTAGTTCTTCACGGCCGAGGGCGGCGAGAATCCCGGTGGTGATCATGCTGCGTTCGCGGCGGGTTAGGTCGTCGTTGAATTGCAGCTCGCCCCAAGCCAGGCGTGTAATCATTTGCTGGAAGGGGGCATCCAGGCTGTTGGCGTTAGCGGTGGAGCGCGCCACATGCTCTTCGCCCAATACCTGTTTGCGGGTCTCCAAACCGGTAGCGTACGCCACGCCGTGGTTGGCTACGTCACCTAAATCAGTCGCCAATACGGCGAGTAGTTTTTCAGCAAAGTGCGCTGGGGCTTCTACCGCGGGCACGTGACCCACACCGTCAAATATCTCCAACGGTGCGCCGTCGAGTTCCGCAGACAGGGCTCCCAACGTGGCGGGCGGCGTGGCCATATCGTCACTGCCGCCAAATAGCTGCAACTTAGTTCTCTTACCTGAGAGCTTGCCAGTAAAGGTATCGCGACCAAGCATTTCACACAGCTGGGCGTAGGACTCATCGTCACCACGGCCCATCTGTGTACACCAGCCCGCTTTCAGCGCGGGGCTTGCTTCAAACGCCTTGGGGGCAAACCAGCGCGGTACGATCTCTTCAGACATCGCCGCCAAGCCCTCCTGGCGTACGCGGCCTGCGCGGGTGTTCCAGAGATCCGGGTTGCCGATCACCGCGCCGGTATTGGTTAGCGTGCAGGAGAGCAGGCGTTCGCTATGCTCGGCAATCAACTGTTGGCCGACGACACCGCCAATGGACGTCCCGGCAAAGTGAAAGCGCTGCGCGCCCGCCAGTGCTACCAATGCCAGAGCCTCAGCGGCTAAATCAGCGGGGTGATCTGCTCACCGCTAACCGCCTGGCTGGCGCCGTGGCCGGGGAGATCCCAGGTCAGCACCCGATAGCGGGGCAGCAGTGCGGGAATCACGTCATCCCATACTGCCTGGCTCATGCCCAACGGGTGCGCCAGTACAACCAGCGGGTTCACTTCTGCGCCGAGCAGGCGGTAAGCCACACTGCGGCCATTGATGGTATGAAACGCCATGACTACCTCCGTTAAACGCGCTCAATCAGTGTGGCGATACCCTGGCCAACGCCCACGCACATGGTGCAGAGCGCGTAGCGCTTGCCGCTGTTTTGCAGCTCATGAGCGGCGGTCATTAACAGACGCGCACCGGACATGCCTAGCGGGTGGCCAAGGGCAATCGCACCGCCGTTGGGGTTGACGCGGGGGTCGTCGTCTTTTAGGCCCAAGTCGCGCATACAGGCCAGCGCCTGAGCGGCAAACGCCTCGTTAAACTCGAATACATCAATCTCATCCATCGAGATGCCGGTGCGCTTAAGCAGTTTCTGCACCGCCGGTACCGGCCCGTAACCCATGATGCGCGGCTCGACGCCGGCGGTGGCCATGCCGATGATTTTTGCCATCGGTTTAAGACCATGCTGTTTGACCGCTGCTTCGCTGGCCACCAGCATCGCCGCCGCACCGTCGTTTACACCCGAGGCGTTGCCTGCGGTCACGCTGCCGCCTTCACGGAAGGGCGTAGGTAAACCGGCCAGTTTTTCCAGGGTGGTTTCCGCAGGTGCTCATCCTGATCAAAAATCAGCGGCTCTTGTTTGCGGCGGGGAATCTCAATGGCGGTGATCTCCTGGGCAAAACGCCCCGCCTTTTTGGGCAGCAGCGGCCTTCTGCTGGGAGCGCAGTGCAAAGGCGTCCTGATCTTCCCGGGAGATAGCGAACTGCTCGGCGACGTTTTCTGCCGTTTCCGGCATGGAATCAATGCCGTAGGTTTTCTTCATCAGCGGGTTGACCAAGCGCCAGCCAATGGTGGTGTCTTCAATCTTTTGACTGCGGGCGAAGGCGCTGTCGGCTTTGCCCATCACATAGGGCGCACGTGACATGGACTCCACGCCACCTGCCAGCGCCAGCGCCATCTCACCGGCTTTGATGGCACGAAACGCGGTACCCACCGCGTCCATACCCGAGCCGCAGAGGCGATTCATGGTCGTGCCGGGCACTGAGGTAGGAATGCCTGCCAGCAGCGATGACATCCGTGCTACGTTGCGGTTATCTTCACCGGCCTGGTTGGCGCAGCCCATAAAGACTTCGTCAATGGCAGCAGGGTCGAGATCCGGCGCTTCTGCCAGTACGGCTTTAAAAATCGTCGCGGCGAAATCATCCGGGCGCACGCTGGCCAGGGTGCCCCCAAAACGTCCCACGGCGGTGCGGCGGGGATGACATAGAAAGACGTCTTGCATCACAACATCGCTCATAACTAGCTCCTTTATGCGTCCGCGTGGGCCCGCTCAGTGCGTGCTTTGAGCTCACGCAAAATCGTCAGCTCGTTTTCGCTGGGCTCTGGGGTGCTCTCAAGCTGCTCGGCAAAGCGGATTTCCCAGCCGGTGGCGTCAATGACGTCTTCACGGCTAGCGCCAGGGTGCAGAGAGACGACTACCAGCTCTTTGGTCGCCGGGTCTGGCTTCATCACGCACAGGTCGGTGATTACCCGGGTGGGGCCCTTGCCGATATTGGGTACGTTATCGCGCCCTTTGCCATCGCGGCCAAAACCTAGCGTGGTGACGAAATCGACATCTTTTACAAAGGCGCGCTTGGAGTGCTTCAGGGTGATAAAGACTTCACCGGCGTTGGTAGCGATTTCCGGCGCACCGCCGCCGCCCGGCAGACGAACCTTGGGCGCTTTGTAATCGCCGATCAGCGTAGTATTCAGGTTAGCAAAACGGTCGATTTGCGCGGTGCCTAAAAAGCCCACGTCGACTTTGCCGCCCTGGAGCCAGTAGCGGAACATCTCCGGCACCGCCACGGTGGTCAGCGCCGATTCGCACAGCTCACCATCGCCGATGGATAACGGCAGAATATCGGGCTTGGTCTGCAGCGTGCCGGACTCGTAAATCAGCACCACATCGGGGGCGTGGGTCAGCCGTGCCAGGTTGGCGGCTTCCGAGGGCAGCCCGATGCCCACAAAGCAGGTCATGCCATTTTCCAGCGCCCGCGCGGCGGTCACCGACATCATTTCAGAAGAGGTATATTCGAGACTCATTAGCTGTTCTCCCCTGCATGATGTTGGACAGCGTTAAAGACGTTGTCGTTGAGCCACTGGGTAAAGGTGTCGCGATCGCGAGCAATGGCATCCCACTCTTTATAGAAGCGGTTGCTGCGACCGTAATAGCCGTGGGTATAGGAGGGCAGCGCGCCTTTCTCGGCTACCGCAATGGCGCTGATAGCCCAGCTGGGAATCACACAGGCGTTGGGGTGGGCGTTAAGGTCATCGACGATCTCCTCCACCGTGACAATACTCTGCTTGGCCGCCAGCACCGCCTCTTTCTGTACACCAACGATACCTTCCACCAGCACGTTGCCCTGACGATCCACTCGCTGGGCGTGAATGATCGAGACATCCGGGCGCACGGACGGCACGGCGGCCAGGCGTTCGCCGGTAAACGGACACTCGATGAATTTGATTTGATCGTTGACGCTGGGCAGCTCGCTGCCGATGTAGCCGCGAAAAACCGCCAGCGGTAGACCGGCGGCACCTGCTTCAAAAGCGCAGGCCATGGCCGCGTGGCTATGCTCAAGAATCTCGATCTTGCACGGCCAACCTTTCTCAACCGCATCGCGCAGGCGGTGCAGCGAGCCCACGCCGGGGTTACCGCCCCAGGAGAAGATCACCTTTTCGCACAGCCCGCACCGATCATTTGATCGTAGATGATATCGGGGGTCATGCGAATCAGCGTCAGGTCGCGCTTCTTCTGGCGGATCACTTCGTGACCGGCGGCAAACGGAATCAGGTGGGTAAAACCTTCCATGGCCACGGTGGCGCCGTCCTGGACGTAGCGCGCTACCGCGTCATGCAAGCTGAGAAACTCGGCCATGATGGGTGCCTCTTAGCGGTTAGCAGAATGTTCGTTAAGCGAACATAGATCCTCTATACGAACAATCTACTGCTGAACGCTAATGGGGTCAAACCCATCAGCGCTCACCTAATTACCCTGCTGAACCCATCCACCACGCCACACCTAAACGTAACGTTTTGTTTTTAAATACGCTTATTGCGCTGCTAACCATTTTTGGCACGCGTGACCTGGGCGGCGCTGCTACCAAGGTATAAAGCGGGGTCGCAGGCATTGCGCAGCGCCTCGGGGTCTACGGCCCCTTTCACATCAGGATGATTGACGAGTACATCAGAATAGGGGCGAGCTTCCTGGCGTGAGGTCTCTGCCGCTTCTGCGCTGACCGCTTTGGCTCTCTACACTTAGCGTAGGCGCCAGCAAACGTGCCACTGGCTCGGCCATAATGCCGCCGCCGGTGGCTGCCAGGTTGCGCTGCATTTTTTCGGGATAAACCTCCAACCCTTCCAGCAGCACGGCCACTTGCTCCAGCGCGCCCTCCACCAACAGAGCGCTCTCCAGCAGCGGCGCCCACTCCGCGTGCCACTCCCCCAAGCCGCGCTCTAGAGGCTGGGCGGCAGCATTGATCAACACGCCGGTGTGGCCATGCACCTGCCGCGCGGCGCCACGAATCAGCGCGCTGCGTACCGGGTTACGCTTATGGGGCATGGAGGAGGACTCCCCATGCCGGGTGCCGCGGGTTCCGCGACTTCGCCGACTTCGGTTTGGGTGAGCAGCGAGACATCCAGGGCGATTTTTTCAGCAGCCCCGGCAACGGCATCAAACGCCGTGCCGAGGGCATGGATCGGGTAGCGGTCGGTATGCCAGGGCAGCACCGGTACTGCCAAGCCTAAACGCTCGGCCAATGCATCCATCCACTCAAGCCCGAGGTTATCCCAACCCGAGTGCACGCCCACCGCACCACCAAACTGAACGGGGAGCTCAACAGCGCTTAAACGGCGGCGCGCTTGCTCCAGGCCGATTGCCCAGTGAGCCACCTTCACCCCAAAGGTGATCGGCAGCGCCTGCTGCATCAGGGTGCGCCCCACCATGGGTGTGTCTATATGGGCATCCATCAGCGCCATCGCGGCCGAACGGCAGCGCAATAGCAGATCGTCCAGTGCTACTAAACGTGGCTTAAGCAATAGCATCAGCGCAGAGTCGACCACGTCCTGGCTGGTCGCGCCCTGGTGCCAGTAGCGCTTGAGCTCGTCGGCGAGCAGCGCACGGCTCTGTTTTACGAAGGGAATCGCCACATTGCCACCGCTGGAGATGCCTTCGGCAATCTCAGCGACATTAAAGGGCCCTCTCCAACTGCTCACGCATTTGCTGGCTAACCCCAGCAGGTACCGCGCCGCTGGTCTCCTGCACCTCGGCCAGGGCCAACTCAAAGGCCAGCATGGCACGCACCATAGCGTCATCGTCACACTCAGCGACGGCGCGCTGGCTCATAAAAGGGTGCTTTAAAAATCCAGCAGGCATGGGCGTTACGCCTCCTATTAACGTTGTTCAGAACCATCAAAACAGTTCATAAAGGCACGACTCAGAACAGAATTGTACATATGTTCGTCATTCGAACCATACGCTAAATAGGTCGGTACTTACGATTGCGACAGCGTAGCGTCGGTGCCCACGTAGCGCAGCACCATCTCGGTAACATGATCTTCTAGTTTGCGCTGATTCTCTGGCGCGGCTTGGTGCCAATCAAAAATCCGCGAAAAGGTGTGCTGGTTTGAGACAT
Source organism: Vreelandella olivaria (assembly GCA_004295565.1). Lineage (GTDB taxonomy): Bacteria > Pseudomonadota > Gammaproteobacteria > Pseudomonadales > Halomonadaceae > Vreelandella > Vreelandella olivaria. Next base: position 4,831,879 of record AP019416.1, read on the forward strand.
TGAAAAACGACAGCGCACTAATCAGCCAGTGCAGTTCCCGAGGATCCAAGCCTTCGCGAAAACAGCCAGCCTCGAGACCGCGGGCATAGACATTGGTGAGCGCATCAATCACCCCCGCATTGAGTGATTGAATCAACTCTGACTGCGCCAAAAGCGGCCATGATGAATATTTTCGATCATTACCAGGCGAATAAAGTCAGGGTTTTTGGCGTGATGGCAGAAGGTAAACCGCACCAGTCGGCTAAGCGCCTCAAGCGGAGCCAGGTGATCAAGATCCAGCTCGGCCTCTTGAAGACGCACTTTCTGGTAGGCGGCCTCCAGAGTGTGCAGGTAGAGCGTCTCTTTATCATTAAAGTAGTAGTAAATCATCCGCTTGGAGGCGCGGGTTTTCTCGGCGATCTCATCGATCCGGGCCCCGGAGAGGCCCTTTTCTGAGAATTCGCGGGTAGCCACCGCAAGAATATCGGCGCGTACGGATTCGGGGTCATTTTACGCCGTCGCCGCGCGGCAGGGGGGCTGGCCTTGGTCGAAGGGGCTGTCATAGAGCGTGCCTTTTATTGTCGTGGTCGTCTTTTGTCTAGTATGCCACAGCTTGACTGAACGTACCATTTCGTACATTGTTGCTCGGGAAAGGATGGAAGAGCCAAGCACGCCAAGACTGAAGGCTTCTCCAGACCCCATGACAACAGCCCGACAAGAGGACAACAACAATGTCTCTACACCCACTGTTTGCACTAAAACAAACATCCATGAAGCGCACGCTAGCCGCTGCCATCGCCGCTGCCACGCTCGTGAGTGCCGCAAACGCCTCTGCTCAGACACTCCGCTTCGCCCACGTTGACCCAGATGACTGGACCACCTCGAAAAAAGGCGCGGCGGGTCAGGTGTTTAAAAACCTGGTGGAAGCCGAAACCGATCTCACCGTGGAGCTCTACCCCGCTGGCGCGCTCGGCGGGGAAACCGAACTGATTGAAGGCGCCCAGGATGGCACCATCAGCATTGCGATGGTCTCCGGCGCCTACGCCAATTTTTGCCCGGCGGTCGCCGTGACGGATATCCCGTACACCTTTCCGTCCGCGCCAGTAGCGTGGCAGGTAATGGACGGCGAGTTTGGTACTGCACTTGCCGAGCATTGCTTGCAACAGACCGGCCTACGCACGCTGGCTTACGGCGAAACCGGCTTCCGCCACTTCACCAACTCCGTGCGCCCGATCAACTCGCCTGAAGATATGCAGGGGCTGAAGTTCCGCGTACAGACCATTCCGCTCTACCTGGAGATGGTTAGCGCTTTAGGTGGTGAGCCTCAGGGTATCGCCTGGGGTGAAGTACCGACTGCACTCGCCACCGGCGTTGTCGATGGCCAGGAGAACCCCATCTCGGTGATCTACGGCAATAACTTCTATGAGTTTCAGGATTACCTGACGCTGGATCGCCACGTTTACGGCGTGGACCATCTGCTGATCAACGATGAGATATTCCAGTCACTTAGCGAAGAAGAACAAGCCGCGGTGAAGCGCGCCGCCGTGGTCGCGGGCACCACCGGCCGTGCCATTCAGCAGTTCAACTCGGCAGAAGGGATCACCAAGCTGGAAGAGGAGGGTATGGAAGTGACCCAGCCCACCGCTGAGCAGATGGAAGCCTTCCGCGAAGCCGCCCAGCCGCCGGTTCAGGCGTACCTAACCGAAGAGCTTGGCGATGACGCGGAGTGGATCGAGCGCCTCTCTTCCGCTGTGGAAGAGGCGTCCGCACGCTTCTAAACCCCGTCTGAACAAAGCGCTTTGCGAGTGGGCCTTGGGTGGCCCACTCGCGACCCTGCGTGCCTGACTATCGATCGAAGGTGCTTTTATGTCTGCTCTTCTCGCCCGGCTGCACCGCGGCCTGATCCTGTTCAATGGCAGCTTGGCAGGGCTTGCCATGGTGCTGATTTTTCTGTTGGTCGCGGGCAATGCCTTTGCGCGCTACACCTATGGCGGCTCCATTACCTGGGGAGAAGACACCGCCATCTATTTGATGATTTACGGCCTGATGTTTGGCATGTCCTGGGCGTATCTGCAGGACAAGCACATCGGCTTTGACCTTATTCGACGTCTACTGCCGCCGCGCTGGGTGCGCTGGCAGGCCGTGGCCGTCGACTTGGTGGTGCTAGTGGTGGGCATTGGCTTGATGGTATCAGCCGTTGAGTTTATCTCCGCACGGGGTGGCCGCACCTCATCAAGCACCGGCATGCCGATGTGGCTGTTTCAAGCCTCTATGCTCATCGGTGGTGGGCTGCTCAGTTTCTCTGCGCTGGTGATGGGCGCGCTGCGTTTGAGCCAGCACACCAGTGAGGAGGTCTCCTCATGATTTTTATACTGCTTTTAGCCCTTGTGCTACTTGGCGTGCCGTTTGCCTTTGCCATCCTCGGCTCATTAACGGTGTTAATGAGCACCGGCGATTTGCCCTATCACATCCGTATCGTCTCGCAGCAGTTTTTCGGCGGCATGGAGTCCTTTCCACTGCTGGCCATACCGCTGTTCATTCTGGCCGGCGAGCTGATGAACGAAGCGGGTATCACCCACCGGATTATTAACCTGGCCACCGCCATTGTCGGCCGCCTGAAAGCCGGGCTGGCCCACGTCAATATCTGGGCCTCGGTGATTTTTGCCGGTCTTTCCGGTTCGGCGATTGCCGATACCTCCGCGCTAGGGCGGGTGTTTATACCGTCGATGGAGAAAGAGGGCTACCCACGCGATTTTGCCGCCGCGCTTACCGCGGCCTCTTCGGTAATTGGCCCGATTATTCCGCCCAGTATCCCGGTGATTATCTACGCGCTCACGGTTTCCGGCGTGTCGGTACCAGGGCTCTTTTGGCTGGTATCGTGCCAGGCTTTTGCTGGCGCTGGGGCTCTCCATCTACGTCTATTTTTTTGCCGGTGACCTGGGCGCGACACAAACCAAAAAACAGTCACGCCGCCATGCCCTTCTGCATGGTTTGCTGCCCGCCCTCATGCCGGTATTCGTGGTCGGCGCGATTCTTGCCGGTATTGTCACGCCCACCGAGGCGGCGGCCTTTGCCGTGGTCTACGCGCTACTTCTGGGCGTGGTGCTCTACCGCAACATCAAACTGGTGAACCTGCCCGCTATCTTCGCCCGGGCCATGCGCGATAGCGCCGTGATTATGGTCATTATGGGCGCCGTGGCTGCGGCCAACTGGGTACTAACCTTCGAGCGCGTGCCCAACATGCTCACCGAGTGGGCGTTGATGAGCATCGATACCCAGTGAATCTTCCTGATTGCCGTCATCCTCCTGCTACTGGTGGTGGGGCTGTTTTTGGAAGGTATCGCGGCCATTCTGGTACTGGTACCGATACTCCACCCCATTGCCATGGCGCTGGGTATCGACCCGCTGCACTTCGGTATCGTGGTGATCTTCAACCTGATGATGGGGCTGATCACGCCGCCCATGGGGCTCTGCCTATTTGTCGCCGACTCCGTTTCCGGTGTGGGAATGGGGCCGATTATCCGCCGCATTCTGCCGATGCTGGGCGTGCAGTTTTTGATCCTGCTGCTGATCACCTTCGTCCCCGCGCTGGTCACCTTCCTGCCGCGCCTGGCGGGTTACTGATATTTCTCAATGCAAGGAGCGTGATGCCATGTACTCATCCATTGCCACGGTTTGCCTAAGCGGCTCGCTGGAAGAGAAGGTAGACGCCATTGCCCAAGCCGGCTTCGAGGGGCTTGAGCTGTTTGAAAACGACTTAACCGCCTTCGCCGGCACGCCGCGTGAAGCGGGTGAGCTGATTCGCTCGCGGGGCTTAAAGCTGGTCACGCTGCAGCCGTTTCGTGATTTTGAAGGGCTGCAGGGGCGCGCCCGGGTGCGGGCGTTTGACCGCGCCGAGCACAAGTTCGACCTGATGGAGGAGCTGGGTACAGATCTGCTCATGGCGTGCAGTACCGTCCACCCCGACGCACTGCCGGGATTAAGCCGCGCCGCCGATGACTACTATGAGCTCGGCGAGCGTGCCGCGCGGCGACACCTGCGCGTGGCCTATGAAGCGCTGGCCTGGGGCCGCCATATTCACGACTACCGGGACAGCTGGGAAGTGGTGCGCCGCGCTGCCCACCCCAATGTCGGCCTGGTACTGGACACCTTTCATATCTTCTCCCGCCAGACCGAGCTAGGCACCATTGGCCGCATCCCGGGGGATCGCATCTTCCTGGTACAGACCGCCGATGCGCCGCGTCTCTCTATGGATCACCTGTCGTGGAGCCGCCACTACCGCTGTTTCCCCGGCCAGGGCGAGCTGCAGATGGATAAGTTCATGGCCATGTTGGATGAGACCCGTTACGACGGCCCGCTCTCCCACGAGATCTTTAACGATGTCTTCCGCATGGGCCACAGCGACCAGACGGCCCGGGACGGGCTGCGTTCCTACAACCTGCTGCGCAGCATGCAGGGCGACAGCGGGATTCCCGCGCCGCAGCCAATTGAGTCGGTCGCCTTTCTGGAAATCGCCGTTGAGCCTGACGATTTAGCCTCGCTGCGGGAGCTGCTCAGCGCGCTGGGCATGGCCTGCGTGGGCCGTCACCACACGCTTAACGCCGAACGCTGGGCGGCAGGTGACGTCAATCTGGTGCTCAATGCCGAATCGAGCTTTACCGGCCGCACGCCAGGACGCGATGCCACCGCTGTCACTGCCATCGGCCTGCGGGTAGGCAACGCTTATGAAGCGTTTAAACGTGCCGACAAACTTGGCTACGATATTGTCGAGCCTGAAGAAGTGGGCGCCAGCCACCGCATGAGTGCGCTGCGCAATGTGGATGGCAGCCTCTCCTACATTATTGATGACTCGCAGCTAAGCCGCACCTGGGATCGCGAGTTCCCTGTGGATGTACAGCCGGTTCCCCAGGGGGCACTGGTGGATATCGACCATATCAGCGTGGCGCTCTCCTACCACGACTACCTCTCGCTGATGCTGCAGTACCGCGCTATTTTCGAGCTGGCGCCCACCCCTCCTTCGATGTCACCGACCCCCGCGGGCTGATCCAGAGCCAGGTGCTGCAGAACTACAATGGCCGCTTTCGCTTGGCGCTTAACGCCAGTGCCTCGCCGGATACCGCCAGCAACCGTTTTGTGCGCCAGTACGGCGGCTCGGGAATTCACCATGTTGCCCTGCGCACCAGCGCCATGCGCGACACCAGTGCGGCGCTGCAGCAGGCGGGCACGCCGGTACTGCCGATTCCCGGTAACTACTACCGTGACCTGGCCGCACGCTTTGACCTACCGGCGCAAACCCTGCAATGGATGCAGGAGCATCACATTCTCTTTGATCAGGACAGCGACGGTGACTTCCATCAGCTGTATACCCAGCCCGGCCGCCAGGCGTTCTTCTTTGAGTTGGTGCAGCGGGAAGGTTACCAAGGGCTGGGCGCGCCGAATGCCTTTGTGCGTGTCACTGCGCAGCAGCGCCTGGAAGCGGCTATTAGCAGCCGCCATCAAGACAAGGGAGAGAGCCAAGCATGATCAAACTGGGACTGGTAGGTGAGGGTATCGCAAAATCACAATCTCCCGATCTGCATGAGCGCTTGGGAGCATCGTTGGGAGAGCCGGTACGCTACGATTTAGTCGACAGCCTGGGGTGGCGGGTTTTGACTTCCCCAGCGCTATCCAAACACTGCGCAGCGAGGGCTACCGGGGCACCAATGTCACCTTTCCATTTAAGGAGAGAGCCGCGCAGCTGGCCGATATCCGCGGTGAAGGGGTGCGTCGGGTAGGCACCGCCAACACGCTGCTGTTCGATGAGAGCGGTCTGCGCGCTGAAAACACCGATTACACCGGCTTTATCAGCGCCTACCGCCACTCTTTCGGTGACCAGCCCGCAGGCGAGGTGCTGTTGATTGGCGCCGGCGGCGTGGGCCGCGCGGTGGCGTGCGCGCTGGGAGAACTTGCCGTTAGCCATATCCATATTCTTGAACATGACAGTGCCCGGGCAGAGAGCCTCAGCCGTGACCTTAACGCCATGGGCATTAACGCGGCGTGCATCACATCAGAGCAGGCGCAGCGAGAACTGCCTCATTGCCACGGCGTGGTCAACTGCTCGCCGATTGGCCATATCAACCACCCCGGCTGCCCCATCGATACCGCCGGGCTGGGTGATCAGCATTGGGTATTTGATGCGGTGTACATCCCCGCCCACACCGAGCTGCTAAAGGCCGCCCACCGGGCGGCGCCAAACACTGTCGGGTGTTGATCTGTTTGTGTTTCAGGGCGTGGATGCGTTTCGCTTTTCACCGCCGATTGCATCACCTCTGAACAGATCGATCCGCAGGTGATACCGCTGCGTACGCATTATATCGAGCAGCTGGTCTCCTCTTCTGCTCAATTCGTCTCATAAAACTCGAGCTATGAAGCACGAACAGATGCAAGGGGTTGCGTATTCATTCTTAAAGAACCAACGTCAACCATTGCCAGAACAACACGTCTATGAGGAAACCCAACCTCATTCCCCTTTTCAGGTTACATGATAGTTTCAACCAGAGAATGTTATATAAATCGACATGAACTACTTCAATACGACTTATTTTCAAAGTTGTATTTGGAAAGATAGGCACGCAAGAAATTGAATACTGTATGCTAGTGGTAGATTTTTTTTTATAGTGGCGGTTTATAGTGGGCTATAAAAGCCGGAAAGAGGATAACTTGACCAATATGCCCAGCAAGCAAACCATGAACCTAGGACGCATTAAACCGCGAACTCTAGCGATGGAAGTAGCGGATGAACTGAAGGCGGCAATCATCTCCACCAAGATTGGTCTAGGAGAAATACTCTCGGAAGAGCGTGTAGCGACCGAAATGGGGGTTAGCAGAACCCCTGTCCGCGAGGCTTTTTCAATTCTTCAGCACCAGGGACTGCTGACAGTGCTACCTCGTCGAGGCAGTATTGTCTTCCGTCCGGATGCTAGCGACATCGAGATGCTGGTCGACTTCCGCCGGCAAATGGAACTGGGTGCAGCGAAGCTGGCGATTAACAGCGCGCCCGCCGAAACGTCGACGGCGCTGAACCGTATAATTGAAAGCATGGGCCACGCGCGTAACAACGATGAGTTACTCGCCTACACCGAGGCTGACGACGCCTTCCATGCCACTTTCTTCGAATTCTGCGGTAACCCTTATTATGGCCAAGCCTACGAGCTGATCTCGGGACGGATTAGCGCACTTCGAGCGCACCTTTCGGTGCCGCTGAAGATTTACCGCACGAGAGCTTATGACGAGCATTTAGCCATCGGGAACGCCTTCGAGGAAAGGGACGAAGAAAAGCTTCTGCTCGTCTTAGAGCAGCATATCTCGGCAATGACCGAAAACTATGTGAAGGCGCTTGCCTCCCTCTAATATCTGCCGAATTGACAGCCATAGACTCAATGCCCTGCTTCGCATAAGAGTGATGTTACCTATATACGGCATACGTGGCTTTCAATCCTTCTCTCAGCTATTCAAACCAATCGATAACAGTGGCGTGAACTTTGTTTCGCAGAATTCGGGCCTGACATGTGACTGGCCCTGCCTGCTCGCTGAATGCGACGCTCGATATAAGCTCGACCACCTCGGGTCTAGCAATAGTAAAGAGACTAGCTTAGTTCCAAGGAACCGCTAGCAGCACCTCACTTACCCGCCATCCTGTTACACACTCCAATATCTTCCAGAGTCACTCAGCGAAACGCCATGGTTTTCTGGGGCATCGGGGAGAAAGGCAATGCTAGCTCATTGAAAATACTGAATACTGGTTCTTTCCATTCATTGAGAGCCTGTGCTTACGTCCTGCCATAAGGCAAAGATGCTCCTGAGTGATCATTATCCGCTTGTTGACATACTGTATGTCAGTGAATTAGATTTCTATCAGTGAGGTTGTAAGTAATATTAAAAACAAAGGAGAACAAAATGTTTAAGAAGCCCCTTACCTTAGCGGTTGCCGCTGCAATAACGCTGGCAACTCAGTACGCCACTGCACAAGATGCGATCACGCTACGCGTAGCACACTCTATGCCGGCATCTCATAGCTACCAGTCCTGGATTGAGGATTTCGCGGTCGAGCTGGAACGCTTGGCTCCTGGCAAAATTGAGGTCGAGGCGTTCCCGAATGCTCAACTCGGAAACGAGACGGAATACCTTGAAGGTATGCAGTTTGGTGTGATTGAAGGAGCTGTGGTCGGGCGTCACGGCCAGATTGATCAGCGGCTCGAAGTTCTCAATTTGCCGATGATCTATCGAGACGCCAACCATCTAGATGAGGTACTACGCAGCGATAGTGAGGTTCAGCAAACGTTAGACGACATCATGTACGAAAATGGCTACAAGGTGTTGGGTTGGGGTGAGCTGGGCTTCCGCGACATTACCACTTCGGGCGTACCGATCCGCAAGGCACAAGACTTGGAGGCTCGATATCCGGGTGCCTAACGTCGAGCCATGGCTCATCGCCTTTCGTGAATGGGGCGCAAACCCTACACCACTCGATTTCTCTGAACTCTACTCAGCACTTCAGCAAGGCGTAGTAAACGCGCAGGAAAACCCACCCGAGGTTATCGTTAACTCACGTTTCGATGAGGTTCAGGACACGCTTTCGCTGACTGAGCATGCCTCAATTCCTTCTGAGTTCATTGTCTCAGCCAGCTTTTGGGAAAGCTTAGACGCTGACTTGCAGGAAGCTGTCATGGAGGCGGCGACAATCAGCCGTGATGCGCAGGTTGAAGCCACGCGTGAAGCTAACAAAGCGTTAGTTGATGAGCTCTCTGATCGCGGTATGACCATCGTTTCAGATGTGGATCGTAACAGTTTCCGTGCTGGCGCCGAAGCTTCATGGGCCGCCTATGAAGACCGCATTGGCGCCGATCTCATTGAAGCCGTCCGCACCGCTGGCCAGGATTAAAACAATGGAAATGATTAGCCGGATTCTGAAGATCCTGATCGGCCTATTGCTTGCTGCGCTGGTGGCTGTCGTCACGCTGGGCGTTGTCTATCGCTACTTCCTTCAATCTTCCCTCTACTGGGGAACTGAAGTGCCGAACATCATTCTGGTCTGGCTAGTCTTCCTCGGCAGTGTTGCCGCCTATCACCAGCACTCGCATATCGCTTTCACAGTGGTGAGCGAAATGCTGCCAAGCTGGCTTGGTCGTTGGAACGATGTAATTGTGCTGATGGTGACTCTGCTCTTCTTCAGCATCATGTTGTGGCAAGGCGCGCTGATGACACAACAGAGTATGACCTCTTTCACCGAAGCGTTGCATATCCCTAAAGCGTGGGTATATGGCGCTATTCCCATCTCGTCGGCGCTAATCGAGCTCATGGTGCTGGCGCGGCTGGGCCCGGCATTAAAGGCTGCTGTCAGACGCGACGCATAATAAAACTCTCCCGATAGGAAACTAACAAATGCTGCTGACAATCGCACTCGTCTTTGTCTTGCTGCTGCTCATTGGCGTGCCCATCGGTTTCGGTATGGGGCTTGCGGCAACCATCGCTATTTGGCTGGATGGCAGCTATCCGCTGCTGATCATCGGTCACAAAATGGTCAACGCTATTTCGTCATTTTCGCTGGTTGCGGTACCTCTCTTCATTCTTGCAGGGGCACTGGCTGGTGAGACATCGATAGCGCAACGCCTCGTGCGCTTTGCCGATGCGATTGTTGGGCATATTCGTGGTGGCTTGGGACAAGTGAATGTTGCCGCCTCTATGTTCTTTGGTGGCATCTCCGGGTCGGCAGTGGCCGATACTGCGGCGCTCGGCTCACTCATGGTACCGCCAATGGAGCGGCAGGGTTACACCCGAGAAGATGCGGGTGCCATTACTATTTGCTCATCCACTATCGGCGTACTGATCCCTCCTTCAATTCCCATGGTGCTCTACGGTATTACAGTGGGTGAGAGTGTGGGCCAGCTATTTCTCGCGGGTATTGTGCCTGGCTTGTTGGTCGGCCTGATGCTGATGGCAGCGGTTTTCACAATGGCCAAACGCAAAAAGTGGCCACGCCGGGAACAACGTGCTACCCGCCGGGAGCTTTGGGAGAGTTTTAAAGCGCCTTTCTTTCGCTGCTGCTTCCGATCTTCCTGCTCGGCGCCATTGTAAGCGGATTGACGACGGCAACAGAGGCAGGCGTTATCGGCGTGATTTATGCACTGCTGCTCGGCGGTGTGATCTATCGTGACCAGACGTTGATGCAAATGTGGAAGGTTCTGGTTAACTCTTCGATCAACACAGCTGTGCCACTGTTTATCCTTGCCACCACTTCCGTTACAGCCTGGATTGTTGCCGTAGAGAGATACCCAGCCACCCTGGTCACCCTTTTTGAGACGGGTGGGTACGGCCCTTGGACGATCATTCTATTGATCATTCTCTTTTTGCTGGTGGTTGGGATGTTCATGGATCTTGTCCCGGCCTTGGTGCTCTTCGCCCCGATACTGCTGCCTGTTGCTGAGGCTGCGGGCTACGATTCAGTGCACTTCGGCATCATTATGATCATGACATTAGGGATTGGTCTGGTCACCCCTCCCGTGGGCAACTGTATCTATCTAGGTTCGGTGATTGCACGAGTTGGCGTTGGGCGCCTATCTGTTGCCTCGTTGCCTTTCCTGGCCGTCAACATGCTGGCGCTGTGCCTCGTGGCCTTCTGGCCTTGGCTGACGCTGGCACTACCAAAGCTATTCTACTGAGTCATCAGCGCAGTCCCTTAGGCAATGCGGCAGGAGAACCAAATAATGACGGGATTTTTGGGGCAAGGAGTACTTGCCAACTGGGGTGGCGTCACCGAGGTAGCAGAGACAGATTATAACGCTTGGCACAGCCTTGAGCACATGCCTGAAAGAATGTCGGTTCCGGGCTTCCTGCGTGGTCGGCGTTGTATTGCGGTGGAAGGAACACCGGCTCACCGTCGCTACTTCATGATGTATGAGACCCGCACGCTTGAGACATTAGAGTCTGCACCTTATCTTGCGCGCCTTAATGACCCAACGCCTTGGACACAGCGAATTTTGTCTGAATACATAGCGCCATCGCGGACGGTTTGCCGCGTGCTTAACAGTACAGGGCGCGGTGTCGGTGGTTGGATCGCCACCTTTGAGTTTGAGAAGACAAGCGAGAAGCGGCAACCGCATTCGCTAACGGCGACTGGATCGACAAGGTGATGCATCTTGATGGCATCTTGGCCGCTCATGCGCTCGAAGGCGATCCTACCGCAGGCCAACAACCCACGAAGGAGAAGACCTTTCGCGAATCTCGCGATAAGGACATTACCGTCGCCGTTGTTCTGCTGGTGGAGGGAATGGATCGCGCCTCTGTTGAGGCGGCGATAGTGGCTCTTAAGAACTACCTAGGAGCACTTGCGTCTGACTGCGTCACGCTTTACCAAACCCAGCACGTACTGAGCGATGTCGACGCCCATGCATGACCTTGACGTCCCTCCACTCCCCTCCTCTGATGCACCCAAAGTTCTGGTGACAGGGGCCGCGGGGTTCATCGGCGCTTGGACACTGCGCGCACTGCTCTTTGAAGGCTACTGCCCCGTTGTCTTTGATTTGAAAGAGGATCGCCGTTTGGTGGCCGATATCTGTGGCTCAGATGCCGCCAACATGCTCCATTGGCACACAGGCGATATCCGGAACATGGATCAGTTACAAGCAGCGGCCATGGGAACGGAGCGAATCATTCATCTAGCAGGCATGCTGACGCCCGGTTGCCGCGCTAACCCTCGGCTCGGGGCGGAAGTGAACCTGATTGGCTTGCTTAACGTCTTTGCTATCGCACAAACACTCCACCAGAAGGGCGTGCTTTACATGAGCTCTGCCGGGGTGTACGGCCCTAGTGGGGCACAATACCCCAGCCTACAACGCTGTATGGTGCCTTTAAGTTAGCCGGCGAAATTTGCGCGCAATCTTTCTGGAATGATGATGGGATCGCCTCCATCGGGGTGCGCCCTTATGTCGTTTACGGGCCTGGGCGCGCGATAGGCCTTTCTGCTGCACCCAGCCTTGCGGCACGTGCTGTGGCTGAAGGTCGATCGTTCACTATCCCCTTCACAGGGCTGCTTGACATGATTTATGTCGCAGACGTGGCCACCGCTTTGTGGCTGCACTGAAAGCCGATACTGCAGGCGCGCATGTGGTGAATTTGTTCGGCCAAAGGATCGAGTCCGTTGAGGTGGCGCGCCTGCTTGAAGAGCAGGCCAGCGAGGATATCACGGTGACAGCAAGGGGAGATCCGATGCCCATTATGCTCCCGCCACCCGATGACAGTGCCGTCATCTTGCAGGACTGGTCACCCACCCCCCTTTCTCAAGGGCTGAAAAAGACAATCAAATATTACCGAGCGAACGCTGGAGTAGAATCATGACACGGAAGCTGGAAGGGCAGATCACGATCATTACCGGAGGGGCACGCGGCATTGGGCGTGGGATCGCTAAGCGCCTGGCGGCAGACGGCGCGCAGGTTATTATATGGGATATCCGGCCCGAGTATTTCGACTCAGTGGCTGCGGGCTTCAAGCCCACTGACACCATGGCCGTCGATGTTGCTGATCCCGACAGTGTTGCTACTGCCGCTCAGGCAGTGCTGACGAAGTATGGCACTCCCTCGATTGTAATTAATAATGCGGGAATTAATGGTCCCGTCGTACCCGTAGCTGAATATGACTTTGAGACATGGCGACGGGTGGTGCAAGTCAACCTTGATAGCGTGTTCCTGGTTAGCCGTGCCTTTGTCCCTGCCATGGTTGAAAAGGGCTACGGACGCATTGTTACCGTCGCCTCAATTGCGGGAAAAGAGGGAGTGCCCGGCATCGCTGCCTACGCTTCGGCTAAAGCGGGGGCTATCGGTTTCACGAAATCGCTTGCGAAAGAGCTAGTGACCAGCGGGATTACTGTTAATGCTGTGGCCCCTGTCATGGTTGAGACAGAGCTATTAGAGCAAATGACAGCAGAGCATATAGCTGCTTCAAAAGCGAAGATCCCGATGCAGCGTCTACTCGATATTGAGGAGCTAGCCGCTGTTGTAGCCTTTGCAGCTAGCCCTGAATGCTCATGTACCACTGGCTTCGTGTTCGATGCATCAGGCGGGCGGGCAACTTACTAATGGCTCATCCCATCGGACTCGCGCATTTGAGTGCAATAGAACTTGAGCCTACCGCGCTGCTCGACTTGGCTGCTGAAACGGGACACGCTTCAGTTGCACTGCGGCTACACTCTGCGGCGGCTGACACACCCTTCTACCCGATGGTGCCAGGCACTGTCGAGACACGGGCACTGCGTGATCATGCCCATACACGGGGCGTCTCCATCAGTGAAATAGAGCTAGTACCGATCACCCACAATCTAGTGCCGGATACGCTGCGACCTCTTCTACAAGTCGCAAGGGAGTTGGGGGCGACGGGGCTGATTGTGACTGGCGACATTGATGATCGAACGCTGTTAATTGACCGCTTTACGGCGATCTGCAAAAACGCAGCGGCACACGGGCTGCTTGTCCATCTTGAATTCATGCGCTGGCGTGCTGTTGGCACACTCTCTGATGCACGTGAGGTGGTGGAGCGCTCTGAGCAGCATAATGCCCGGATTCTGGTGGATTTGTTGCATCTTGCCCGCTCAGGTGGCACCGCTAAGGACTTAGCCGCGCTGCCACCTAACATGGTCAACTTAGTACAGATTTGCGACGCAACGGCAGAGCTTCAGGGCGATATTATTGCTGAGGCTCGTGGCGGCCGGCTCACTCCTGGTCAAGGCGCACTCCCCATTCCGGACATGCTCTCAGCGCTACGCGGTACATGGAACGCAGCACTTGAACTACCTGGTATGGGTGAAGGAGATGCCAGGCGAACAGCGCTCGCCGAAGCACGGGCACAGACTGAGCAGTTGTGTAGGTAAAGCACTCTCGCCAGCCGCCCTTCATGCCATGCCTATTGGGATACTGACTTTATCAATGCAAGGAGCGTGATGCCATGTACTCATCCATTGCCACGGTTTGCCTAAGCGGCTCGCTGGAAGAGAAGGTAGACGCCATTGCTCAGGCAGGCTTTGAGGGGCTTGAGCTGTTTGAAAATGACCTCACGGCGTTCACCGGCACGCCGCGGGAAGCGGGTGAGTTGATTCGCTCCCGCGGCCTTAAGCTGGTGACGCTGCAGCCGTTTCGCGATTTTGAAGGTCTGCAGGGGCGCGCACGTGAGCGGGCCTTTGACCGCGCCGAGCACAAGTTTGACCTGATGGAAGAGCTCGGCACGGATCTGCTTATGGCGTGCAGTACCGTCCACCCTGATTCGCTACCGGGGTTAAGCCGCGCTGCCGACGACTACTATGAGCTAGGCGAGCGTGCCGCGCGGCGACACCTGCGCGTGGCCTATGAGGCGCTGGCCTGGGGCCGCCATATTCACGACTACCGGGACAGCTGGGAAGTGGTGCGCCGCGCCGCCCACCCCAATGTCGGCCTGGTGCTGGATACCTTCCATATCTTCTCCCGCCAGACGGAGCTGGGCACCATTGGCCGCATTCCGGGGGATCGTATCTTTCTGGTACAGACCGCCGATGCACCGCGTCTCTCCATGGATCACCTGTCGTGGAGCCGCCACTACCGCTGCTTCCCCGGCCAGGGTGAGCTGCAGATGGATAAGTTCATGGCCATGCTGGAGGAGACCCGTTACGACGGCCCGCTCTCCCACGAGATCTTTAACGATGTCTTTCGCATGGGTCACAGCGACCAGACGGCCCGGGACGGTTTACGCTCCTACCAGTTATTGCGCAGTATGCAGCGCGATAGCGGCATTCCCGCGCCGCAGCCAATCGAGTCGGTCGCCTTTCTGGAAATCGCGGTGGAGTCCGATGACCTGGCGCCGCTACGCACGATGCTTAGCGCACTGGGGATGGCCCGCGTGGGCCGTCACCACTCGCTTAACGCCGAACGCTGGGCGGCAGGTGACGTCAATCTGGTGCTCAATGCCGAATCGAGCTTTACCGGCCGCACGCCAGGACGCGATGCCACCGCAGTAACGGCGATTGGCCTGCGCGTGGCAAACGCCTATGAGGCATTTAAACGTGCAGACAAGCTTGGCTACGATATCGTTGAACCCGAAGAGGTGGGTGCCAGCCACCGCATGAGCGCGCTGCGTAATGTCGACGGTAGCCTCTCCTATATCATTGACGACTCGCAGCTAAGCCGCACCTGGGATCGCGAGTTCCCTGTGGATGTACAGCCGGTTCCTCAGGGGGCACTGGTGGATATCGACCATATCAGTGTGGCGCTCTCCTACCACGACTACCTCTCGCTGATGCTGCAGTACCGCGCTATTTTCCAGCTGGCGCCCACCCCCTCCTTCGATGTCACCGACCCCCGCGGGCTGATCCAGAGCCAGGTGCTGCAGAACTACAATGGCCGCTTTCGCCTGGCGCTTAACGCCAGCGCCTCGCCGGATACCGCCAGCAACCGCTTTGTACGCCAATACGGCGGCTCGGGGATTCACCATGTTGCCTTGCGCACCAGCGCCATGCGCGACACCAGCGCTGCGCTTCAGCAGGCGGGCACGCCGGTACTGCCGATTCCCGGTAACTACTACCGTGACCTGGCCGCGCGCTTCGACCTACCGGCGCAAACCCTGCAATGGATGCAGGAGCATCACATCCTCTTTGATCAGGACAGCGACGGTGACTTCCATCAGCTGTATACCCAGCCCGGCCGCCAGGCGTTCTTCTTTGAGTTGGTGCAGCGGGAAGGTTACCAAGGGCTGGGCGCGCCGAATGCCTTTGTGCGCGTCACCGCGCAGCAGCGCCTGAAAACGGATGGACATTGATGACAACGCTCAAGATGCTGCCGTTAATCCTCAACCATTTACAGGCGAAGACACCAATGGCATCGCCTCTGAACAGATTGACCCGCAGGTGATAGCGCTACGTACGCACGACATAGAGCACCTCGTGCCACATTCAGCTCATATAGGTCATAAAGCTAGGAAAATAGCGTACAATTATTCGCCAATCGAACAAGACCGTTTGCCTTCATGCGCTAAGGGGCCACCATGCTCGCTATACTGGGAATTACGACGCCCATATTTCTGCTGATTGGCGTGGGATACATAGCGAGATGGAGTGGCATTCTTGAGCGCGACCAGATGCAGGGCGTGGGCATCTTTGTACTCTACTGCGCGCTGCCCGCGCTGGTAATCCGCGCGCTCACCCAGCGGCCTCTGGAAGAGGTTTTCAAGCTCAACTATCTGGTGGCTTACGGCCTGGGCTCTATCGCCGTTTTCGGTGCGGGGTTACTGCTCTGCTTAAAACTACAGCGCCAACCACTGAACGCCAGCGCCATGCAGGCGCTTGGCATGTCGGCCGCCAATAGCGGCTTTGTGGGTTATCCCGTGGCCGCCATGGTCATCGGCTCGCCTGCGGCGGTACTGTTAGCGCTCAATATGCTCGTTGAAAACCTGCTGGTTCTTCCCGCAGCCCTGATTCTGGCCGAAATGGGTAACCACCAAGGTGCTAGCGTATGGAAAACAGTTAAGCAGACAGCCCTTAGTCTCATCAAAAACCCCGTATTATTAGGCTTACTGATCGGCATTTGCCTGGCCGTTTCCGGCCTTAAGATTCCCGCGCCGCTGTTTAAAGCCATTGATATGCTGGCCGAAGCGGCAGGCCCTGCGGCGCTGTTTGTGATTGGCGGCGCGCTGTTTGGCCTGCAGGTTAAAGGTATGGCGAGCGACGTAGGTCAAATTGTCATTGGCAAACTGCTACTTCACCCTCTGCTCACCTTCATCGCCTTCTATTTTGTTCCAGGCACTGATCCACTTTACATGGCTGGTGCGCTGCTATTTGCCGCCGCGCCGATGATCAGCATTTATCCTCTGTTTGGCCAACGCTATGGCTTAGGTGGCGTTAGCGCTGCGGCAATGCTTGTGGCAACCGTGGCTTCCTTCTTTACCCTCAGCCTGCTGATCTGGCTGATGACACTGTCGGGTTTGATGGCATTCTAAAAGTACTGTGCTGTTCAGATATGGCCTAAAACATCAGAGCCTTCACCTTGCCTAACAGTGAGAAAAACAAACAGCGAGGGTATATACCTAGGAAACTATACCGTGGCCACCGGGGTTACTGGCGAGCCTATCGCCCCCGGTAAGCGCAGCGGCGGTGCCGTTAGTAGAAACCGCGTGCGTCCACGGCTATACAACCACTCAGCAATGTCTTTCAAATACCAAAGCTCTGCCAGTGGCAGGCCAAGCTTGAATAGACAGTGATGGTGCAAGGGAAGCTTGGAGCAACAGCCTGGTTCCAATTCACGATCCAGGTTCTCTACCGCATAATTATCCGCACAGATTGCTGAAATACCGCTCTCGGTAATCCATTCCAGTAGCGCCTGGTCGCTACCGTCGAGCACAGCGCCGGTATTCTTCAGCACATCAGGCTGCGGACGACCCTGCATATCCAGCAACGCCTCAGCAAAGCCTGTGCGTAATACCAACATATCTCCACGCTCAATCACCACCTTCAGGTGCTCAAGCGCCTCCATCAACGCGGCATACCCGACCAGCGTTCTTCCCGCGCCGAACACTCTTACTAGATCCACCAACACGGCCCGCCCCTGCATACCGTGAACCGCCAACGTCTCGATACCCAGTCGCTGAGCATAAGAGTCATGCTGTTGGTTGGTTTTTGGCTCAAGTTGAGGACATCCTGCTCAGCCAAAAAGCCGTTGTAATAGCGGCATTCCGGCTTGCCGTCGTCATCACCATCAAACAAAGCGCCAACATGGGCGAGTGAGTCCCACTGGGTGGAGTACTGCAACGAGATGTGAACCTGATCATCACTGATAACGTCACGCAGTGTGGGGTTATGAGTGGCCAAAGGAAAGTTGATGTATTGGTCATCACCGAGTGCCGTTGGCGACAGTTTCGGCGGCGAACGGCGAGGATTCAACACCTTGCCGCCGGGGATATCCAATGGCAGTGATAAACAGAACGTAATGCCTTCGTGGACTTCCTTGACGCCTTTGAGCACCTGCTCAGGCCCGATAAGATTGACCCGCCCAAGCTGATCGTCTGAACCGAAATCTCCCCAGTTGCTCCCTTCGGGACGCTTCTTCCAGCGTGGCTGATTCATGACGCGTTCTCCTTAGCATGCTGGGTGGCAATCTTGATGATGCGCTGCAGACTTTCCCGTTCCTGGGCCTGGTGCTGTGCACGCGACTCGTCGCTCCAGCGGTAGAAACCGCGTCCTGCCTTGGCACCTAAGCGCCCTTGAGCAACGTAGTCTTCAAGAAGTGCTGCTGGCTTATCGCGCGCATCAAGATCCGGGTAGAGGTAACGAGCGATATTGAGGTGGGTATCCAGACCGTTGAGGTCGCGCTGGTACAAGGGGCCGTTTAACGCCATGCGTACACCGATGGAGTACTGCACGATATCATCCAGTGCCTCGGGCTCTACAACGCCTCTCTCTAGCAGGGCGAGACACTCACGCATCACCGCATGCTGGATTCGGTTGGCGACAAAGCCGGGCACACAGGTATTTAAAATCGCAGGACGTTTTCCCAACTGTTTTAGCCAACGGCATGCCGTTTCTACTACCGACGCCTGGGTGTGGCTACCGGGAACCACTTCAACTGCGGGAACGATGTCTGCTGGATTAAAGAAATGAGTCCCTAAAAACCGTTGAGGTAAGCGCATGTTAGCGGCGATCTCATCGATTGGTATACCCGAGGTATTCGTCATGATGATGCTGCTATCAGCCACGCTGGCCTCGATTTGAGCGATGACCTGCTGCTTGACCGCGACGTCTTCGGTCACGCTCTCGATCACAAAATCGGGATGCTGACCCGCCGTTAATTCTGAGGCAAAGCCAACAGCAGCACTCTCTCCCATGCTCAGCCGGCTGGTTTCCAACACGTGTCGATTGGTATCAACCAAGATGACGCTAACACCCTGCGCCGCCATCAACTTAGCCAAGGTGGTTCCCATGGTGCCTGCGCCCACCACTACGGCGTTTAATGCCTCGACCTGCATCATATTTCCTTTTTATTTCAATTATCTATAGCCGCCCTGATGTCAACCCTAGACAAATGTCGCATTGAATAAAATCATTCACGGGTTAACTATCTCTGCAATAAACGAACTTATGTGCGCTATGCGTACATAATAGACAATGGCCACCACGCCGACAATATGAGGCTGCTTCTAATGAATGCGCTGGCAAATTTCTTTACCCGGCTCGTCAATCGCTATATGCCCGACCCATTGGTCATTGCCATCTTCCTGACCATTCTCACCATGATGTTAGCGGTGCTCATACAGGGTACTAGCCCGCTAAATGCAGTACGTTATTGGGGCGACGGATTTTGGAACTTGCTGGCGTTCAGCATGCAGATGACGGTCATCCTTTTGGCGGGCTACATTCTGGCGAAGACCCCCTTGATAGATGGTGCTCTTAACCAGATCGCTACACGTGTCAAAACACCCTTCGTCGCTATTGTCGTCGCTACCCTGGTGGGAGGGATTGGCAGTTGGTTAAATTGGGGCTTTGGCCTCGTTATCGGTGGGATCGTCGCCCAGAAGCTAGCGCTCAACGTGAAGGGGTTGCATTACCCTCTAGTGATCGCCGCTGCGTATTCGGGCTTTGCTCTTTACGGCATAGGCCTGTCGGGCAGTGTGCCGCTACTGATCGCTACCGAAGGGCACTTTCTACAAGATGCAATCGGTCTGATACCGCTAAGTGACACCATTTTTCCCCTATTCTTTTAATCACCAGCGCCCTCATCCTGCTTACCTTGCCACTTTTCAATGCTTGGCTTCATCCTAAGAAAGCCGAGGAAATCATCGAAATCGATCCGGCCTCAGTCGCGGTGCCGACCGTCCCCCCTCTTGCTAGCGGCGAAAAAATCACCATTGCCGAGCGTTTGAACCGTAGCCGATTAGTGGGCATCACGATTGGTTTGCTCGGCATGCTGTACATCGCGCTATATGCACTGGACGGCGGCTCACTAAACCTTAATACCGTCAATTTCGCCTTCCTATTCCTGGGTATCTTGTTATTTGCCTCGCCCTCCCACTACCTGGCCGCCTTGGCGGAGGGCATTCGCATTGTCTCCGGTATCGTCGTGCAATACCCCTTCTACGCGGGGATTATGGGGATTCTGGTGAGTTCGGGCTTGGTGGTGTCATTCGCCAATATCTTTGTTGATATATCCAGCGCGCAAACGCTACCCATCTGGTCGTTTATCAGCGGTGGGATCATTAACCTGTTAGCCCCCTCCGGTGGCGGCCAATGGGCCGTTCAAGGCCCTGTCATGGTGCAAGCGGCCGCAGAGTTGGGCGCCTCTCAGGCAGCCACCGCGTTAGCCGTGCAGATTGGTGACCAGTGGTCAACATGGTTCAGCCGTTCTGGATCCTCCCGGTACTGGCCATTTCCGGCCTGAAGTTGCGCGATGTGATGGGCTACATGGTGCTCATCCTTATATATCTGGGCATTATCTACGCTAGCGCCATCCTGATCTGGGGCTACCTCGGTGCCTAACCATGCCTATCAACACAGGATATTTACATGCCTTTTCTGATCGAAACGTTCGACAAGCCCGACCGCCAGGCCCTGCGCCTGGAGGTACGCCCGCCTCACCTGGCGTACCTGGACGCTAACGCGAATCTCTTATTGGCTTGTGGCGCTAAGCTTTCCGACGACGGCGCCACAGCGTCAGGCGGCATCTACTTGGTCGATCTGGAGAGCCGCGAAGAGGCAGAACGCTTTATTCAAGCCGACCCATTTCATCAGGCGAAGCTATTCGCCGAGGTTCACATTGTGCGCTGGCGGCAGGCCTACCTAAATCGGCAAAACACGTTATAAGGTCATCAGATAGGAGTGATGCAATGCTGTTTCAAGTGGAAATGATAGTAAAACTGCCACCAGACATGCCCGCCGAGCAAGCCGCGGACATCAAGGCCAAGGAGAAAGTGTACGCTCAGGAGTTACAGCGGCAGGGCAAATGGCGGCACCTATGGCGAGTCGCTGGTAGTTACGCCAATGTCAGCATCTTCGATGTCACTGATAACGCTGAGCTTCAAGACCTTATTAGCAGCTTACCGCTATTTCCTTACATGGATATCCAGGTAAAACCGCTCTGCCGTCACCCTTCTTCAATACACGAGAATGACGCTTAGTAATCGGCCCTGCTAGCACTTCACGGGGCTGCAGTAGTGAAATGCTGCACTACCAAAGTAAATGCCCACTCGACTTAAACACGCTAAGGGTATCTGAATGAGTCAAGATGCTGCTCATCGAACCAATGCTCAAAAATATGTTGCTGTTGTTACCGGCGGCGCAAGAAACATCGGCCAAGCCATCTCACTGCGTCTTCAGCAGGACGGCTATCGCGTTATCGTGGTGGATATCGTTGAACCAGAAGCGGCCTCTTTGCAAGCAGACGCCTATCAGGTCGACCTTGCAGACGCCGACGCTACACGCCAGATGATGGCAGACATCGCCAAGCGCTATACGGCGACCCGCCTAATCAACAACGTGGGTATTGTTGCCCCTGCGCTGCTTGAAGAAGCAACGCTTGAAGACTTCGATAAATTAATGCAGCTGAACGTGCGCTCAGCGCTGATCTGCACCAAGCCCTGCTACCCGCCATGAAGGCACAGGGAGCGGGGCGTATCGTCATGAATGCCAGCCGTGTAGTACTCGGCAAGGAAGCACGAACGATCTATAGCGCCACCAAAGGCGCGCTGCAATCCATGGCTCGCACCTGGGCACTGGAACTAGCAGAGCACGGCATTACCGTTAACTGCGTCGCCCCTGGGCCTATCGCCACTAGTGCCTTCTGGCAGAACAACCCGCCCGACTCTGAGCGCGCCCGCCGCATCATCGATAACATTCCGCTAGGCCGAATGGGCCAGCCCGAGGATGTCGCCCAGGCGGTAAGTTTCTTCTGCGACGAGCGTAGCGGCTTCATTACCGGCCAGACGCTGTTTGTCTGCGGCGGAGTGACGGTCGGTTAAATCAGTTTTGGCGTGACTAGTCAGTGCTATCCCGCGCGCCACAGCGGGAGGCGGCAAAGCGATAAACCGCCAGGCCGATAGATCCCACCGTCAGGGCGATGAAGGCCCAGGTAATCGGCCCACGCACGAAGATCGACAGGTCGTTGGAGCCGATAAGCAGAGAACGGCGCAGGTTGTCTTCGAACATCGGCCCCAGAATGAAGCCAATCAGAAACGGCGCCGCCGGTATGGCGACACGATTGAAGATATATCCCAACACCCCAAAAGCCAGCATCAGCCACACGTCGAACGTGGCGTTATTGACCGCATAGGCGCCGTAAACACAGAACATCAAGACGATAGGAAAGAGAATGGACTTGGGGATATCAGCAATTAACGAGAAGTACCTGATGGCAACGTTACCCACCACCAGCAGGATGACCGAGCTGCACATAATCCCCAGGAACAGTGCATAGATCAGCGACAGGTTTTCCTGGAACATAAGTGGGCCAGGGGTTAACCCGTGCACCATAAAAGCCCCCAGGATAATGGCGGTGATGACATCCCCTGGAATACCGAGCGATAACAGCGGAATGAGCGTTGCCCCGGCAACGCCATTGTTACCGGCCTCAGCCGAGGCCACCCCTTCTACCTCGCCCTTGCCGAAATTTGCTCTGTTGGGAGAGCGCCGACGGGCATCGCTGTAGGAGATGAACGCTGCCGCCGTCGCCCCGGTGCCGGGGATGGCGCCAATAATCACGCCAATTAAGCTACCTCGCACAATGCTTTTCATGCAACGCTTGAGCTCAGAGAAAGCCAAACCAGCACCACTCGCCTTCGCTTTAATATGAGGGATCGCTTTCTTACGATAAAACTCGATGATTTCTGGAATCGCAAACAGGCCGATCAACAGGGGAATAAAGGAGATGCTGTCCATCAAGTTGTAGCTGTCGAAGGTCAGCCGCTGTGAACCGAAGACCTCATCCAGACCTACCATGGATAACAAAATGCCTAGCAGCGCTGCCATCAGGCCCTTGATCATAGATCCGCTGGCTAGCGAGATGATAATGGTGAGAGAAAAACAGATCAGCCAGAAAAATTCGGGTGCCCCGAAGTTCAGCGCAATTTTGGCCAAGTAGGCGGCAAAAAAGATCAACGCTATATTGGAGATAAAATCGGCAATCACCGATGAGTAAAGCGCAGCCTTTAGCGCTTTTTTTGCATGCCCCTGCTGAGCCATCGGGTAGCCGTCTAGCAACGTACAGGCCGAGGCGGGGGAGCCAGGGGTTCTGATGAGAATGGCGGTAATCGAGCCACCGTACATGCCACCCTTATAGATGCCTACCAGCAGCAGGATAGCGGCAACCGGCTGCATGGAGAAGGTAAACGGGAGCGCCAAGGCCACCGCCATGGTGGCGGTTAAACCGGGGATGGAACCCACCACCACGCCGATCACCACGCCTACGGCGATGGCCAGAAAGTTATCCAGGCTAAAGAATATGCCAACGACTTCCGAAAAGTTTTCCATAGGACACCCAGAAAAATAAGTAGCGAATCAGAAACCGAGCGGCATTATCGGTAGTGGCACGTTCATTACTTCTACAAATAAGAGCGTCACAACAATAGGAAACAGAAATGCCAGGCTATATACCCACCAGGTGCGAACCGGGTGTGCTACGAAAAGGACTAACGTTGCCAAAATACCGCAGAACACGGCGCCCATCGCCTCAAACAAGGCAACATATATCACCAGAGACAACACCATTAGCACGAAACGCCGCGTAGAGCCTTTCTCAATCGCCCGCTCATCCTCCTCGGCTCTCTGTTCCACAATGCAGGCCTGAAGAATAAGCAGAACCGAAAACAGCAGGATCAGCCAGCCGATAATCGTCGGCAGCCATCGCGGCGACATCATTGGGTTTTGTAGGATCGGCGGTTCGTTTATATAGTTGGGCACCAGGTAAAGACCAACACCATGGCAAACCCCAGCAAGACGATACCGGTGATGAGGTCGCTGGTATCTTTTATTCTTACTCTGCGCTTGGAACCCGAAGGTGTCATCGCGGCCTTCTCCTGGGGAACAAGAGAGGCGAGGGTAGCGGCCCTCGCCTCTCTGTTATAACGGAAGAGTAGCTAGTTACTGGCTAATACCGGCCTGCTGTGCAACGCCCTGCCAACGTTCGACTTCATCAGCAATGAACTGCTTGAACTCTTCGCCAGACACCTGGCCCGGTTCAGCGCCCAACTGATCAGCAAAGTCCAAAAACTCTTCACGTTCCATCACCTTAGCAAGGGCATCCCGCATAACGCTTTGCGCTTCTTCAGGGAAAGAACTGTGTGCCACTAAGCCAAACCATGCCGTTGTGACGAACTGGTCGAGGTTATACTCGCCCACTTCCGATAGCGTGGGTACATCAGGCAAATACTCTGACCGCTCAGCGGAGGTAACCGCCAGAGCGCGCAAGTCACCCGAGCGAATATGCGACAGGACGGTTGGCATGTTCTCAAAGGAGACATCGACATCGCCGCCCAATAGCGCAGGAAGCGCCGCACCACTGCCAGCAAAAGGCACTGCCGTCATATTGGTTTCAGTCAACGTCTTGAAGAGCTCACCGGACATATGGATGGAACTGCCCACGCCACTGTGGCTGAAGGTCATGTTCTCTTCCTTTGCGGCTTCAACGAACTCGACGACACTTTCATAAGGACTATCGGCAGGCACCACCATGACATTGGGGATATCGATCATGTTCTGCAGGAAAACAAAATCTTCAACGGGATCGTAGCTAAGATCGGGATAAATAGCTGCGCCGATAGTGTGGCCGGGTGATGCCATCAGAATGGTGTGATCAGCATCACGCCCACCGCGGGCGAGACGACCGGTGCCCACTGTAGAACCCGCGCCAGGGCGGTTTTCCACAACCACGTTAGCATCCAGCTCTTGCTGAAGAAGATCCGCGACGCGGCGGGATAGCACATCCGTGGTGCCACCCGGAGCGTAAGGGACGACAAGACGAATATCGTCAGTAGGCCACTCATTGGCGCTGGCGGAGGAGACCGCAAGGCCCAGCGCCAGAGCGCTACCGAAGGCAGCCAGACATGTTGCGCTAAGGAGTTTGTTCATTGTTGTCTTCCTGTGCGTTGCTAAGCGATTGCTTATGCTTAATTATTGTTCGTAAAGCGTACATGTATTCGTAACATCTAGCTGGAGATTACGTTGTTGCTAACCCTTTAAAAAACACAACTTTAGTAGTAAGAGGCGAGATAGTTGGCTGAAAGGGTGACGCACGTTCGCACTGCGAACTTTTTACGCTAATCTTTTATCTCCGGTTTCAGGACAATGGATAGTAAAAATGCAGGAAGAAATGCTGAGTGAAGACAGCCGCGACTTTGTAACGGCGCTTGCTAGCGGCCTGGAAGTTATTCAGGCATTCGATCATGAGCACCCGCGTATGACACTAAGCGAAGTCGCCGCGCGCACGGAATGAACAGAGCAAAGGCTAGACGCTTCTTGCTTACTCTGCATGCACTGGGGTACGTACGAAAACAACAACGCTATTTTGAATTAGCCCCCGCGTTCTTCAGCTAGGTTATGCCTTTTTATCGGCGAATAATTACCGGGATGTTATCCAGCAACATTTAGAAGACATTACCGCCGAAACCGGCGAATCTTCATCCCTTGGTGTGCTAGATGGCAGCGATGTGATTTACGTCGCCCGCTCGGCAGCCAAACATCGCTTGATGGCGATTACGCTATCCGTCGGAACAAGGCTGCCAGCGGCACATACGTCCATGGGACGCATACTACTGGCCCAGCTCAGCGAGGCGGATCTTGATCACTTCCTATCGTCGGTTGCTCTTGAGCCTTACACGGATAAAACGGTGACCGATGTTAATGAATTACGCAGCCAGATAATCAGTGCCAGGCAGCAGGGCTATGCGATTTCTGATCAAGAGCTGGACTCAGGTTTGCGCTCCATTGCCGTTCCTGTCTACGACGCCAAGCAGCATTTAATGGGCGCGATCAATATCAGCACTAACGCTGCTCGGATCGATCTTGATACATTAATTAATGTTTACTTACCTGTTTTACAAAAAAAAGTAGCCCAAGTAAGAGCGCATATTAATTAGCTCCAACCATCACTGCCTCTAGCGCAGCTCGATAGCCTTGAACCCCGAGGCCAGCAATGACGCCATCAGCACGTAGCGAGACGTAAGAGTGATGCCGAAACGCTTCACGCTTGTGCACATTAGACAAATGCACCTCAATCACTTTGCCATCAAAAGCATTGAGAGCATCAAGAATCGCCACTGAGGTATGTGTATAGGCGGCGGGGTTGATAATAATCGCTTGGGTGCCATCCAGCCGTGCGGCGTGAATGGCATCGATTAGTTCGCCTTCATGATTGCTCTGCAGGCAAGTGATGTCCCAGTCGGCCATCACCGCTTTCTCCCGCAGGATGTTATTCACGTCGTCTAACGTCTCGTACCCATATATTTCTGGCTGACGACTACCCAGCAAGTTCAGATTGGGGCCATGTAATACCAATACCTTTCCTAGACTCATAACTCTCTTCAACCTTAAGCGTTAGTGGGTAAATTGACATAGGGAACCTCTGATTGACGTAATGAGCGAAGGCCAGACAAGGCAAAAATCAACGAAAAAGCGGAGTTTACAGGTGGTAAATGAGCATTTTGAGGCGATTTTTAACGCCGTATGGTCGAGCGCAATAGTTAATCGGAGGTTTCATAGCTCTCTGTTCTACCACTTAACCCGCCAACTGCGCCAGCGCCTGCTCAAGCGAAGCCTGCTGGCGCTGGGTATATAGCTCGATTTCATCGATGACGGCTCTCCCAGGGCCTGCTCAAACGCGTGCTGGCTTGCGCTGCTGGCATAATGATCATGACTGTTTCCCCCCAGGTTGGATTGAAAAATACCGGCCGCACTTACGGGTAAGAAATCTTCATAAATCATAGGGGTAACGCTGAGGACGCCTTGTTCGATCAAGCTCTCCACCTGCTCAACTGAAACCGGCCCTTGCACAGACGCTCCCGGAACCGCCTGGTAGTGGAAAAACGCTAATCCTTCGCGACGCAGCGCTGCATAGGTATCGGGAAACGCTTTAAACACCTCGGATAAATGCGCTTGATGGGCATCATTATTGGCTGCTGCGGGCGACTCTTCTTGGGCAGTTGCCAGCAGGCGATCATATAGCGCTCGCCCTTTATGCGTTAATGCGATGCCGCGCTGTTCGATTTCGCCAAAGCGGGCGGTGTGTTTACCCTCAGCAGCGTCCGCGAAAGCAATTGTCTCCTCCAGGGCTTTGAAGCTGGTTTGGCGGAGTAAGATTGGACAAGCGCGGTGCGGCGGGCCTTCAATCGTCGCTTTAGGGTTAATGCCCACACTGGGCATGCGCCGCTGTACTTCATCAATATCCAGCGTTCGCGGCGTTAGATGGTTTATGTGCGGGCCGCGGAAGCAGACCACATCGGCAATTAAGCGGTGTTCGGCATGCAAACGCTCATAGGTGGCCAAGTCGACCGTGGCGTTGTCGTGCCAACGGAACGTTTCAAGGCTTCCTGGACAAACTGCTTGGCATCGTCGGCGCTTAGGCCACCCTGCTGCTCAAAACGCTCGATCAGCGTTTTGACGTTGGCAGTGAAGATATCGCGGGCTTTTAAAATTTCACTCGCCTGCTCTCTTAGTTCCGCTTTTTCGATCAGCTCAAGGCGCAGCAAAGACGTAAAGACACGAAAGGGGTTACGCTTAAGTGCGCTATCCGCCACTGGCCGAAACGCGGTGGAGTGAACCGGCACGCCCGCCGCGGCTAAATCATAGTAGCCGACTGGTTCCATACCCATCACGGCGAACATGCGCCGCAGCATGGCAAGCTCGTCGGGGCTACCCACTCGAATAGCACCGTGGCGTTCAACGTTGATACGCGCCAGCTCATCGCTCTGCTTTAATTCACTGTTAAGTGCAGGATTAGCGGCGAGTACCTCTTGATTAACCGCCTCCACCAGCGACAGCAAGGTGCCGTATTGCGGCACCTCCTGCTGATACATTGCCGACATGGCGCGGGAAAACTGATCGCGAATTTCATCACTGCTAACGTAAGCTGAACTCATCGGGCTGTCCTGTTTGTAAACGGCGATACCGGCCCATAAAGGGTGATACCTACATAGTAGCGCTATCGACGTTTTAACAATTTCACTTTTTCCGCGCCTTGCTATAAATAAAAGCCATTTACACGCCGCCCTCAGCCCTTAACAGGAAGGCGCCCAAACCTGTTAGATTAGCGCTTGATCTTGTTGACGCAGGCATCCATGACGCTTCCTCTTTATTTAGGCCTGCCTATGTGGGCCAATCAAGATTGGCTGGGCAACCTTTATCCCCGCCATGCCAAAACTGAGCTGCTCAGCGATTACGCGACGGTGTTTTCCAGCGTTGAGGGCAACACTACCTTTTATAGCGGTACCCCAAAGCCGGACACCATTGCGGCCTGGGCGCGCCAGGCACCGCCCCACTTTCGCTTCTGTTTTAAATTACCTGCCAGCGTCACTCACGACCAACGGTTAACGCGGTTAGAGGAGGCTTGGGCATTTTTAGCAGCACTAGAACCACTGCACGACCGTCTTGGCCCCACCATGGTGCAACTACCACGGGATTTTTGATTTTAAGAGCTTCCTCAGCTCGAAGCGCTGCTCGCCGCTTGGCCTACCCATTTGCCTTGCGCGGTAGAGGTTCGCCACCCAGAGTTTTTCCACAAGGGAGCCGCTGAAACAGCCCTTAACCGCCTGTTGATAACTTATTCCGCCAATCGCGTGATGCTTGACGTACGCCCGCTCTTCTCAACCC
This sequence comes from Vreelandella olivaria, assembly GCA_004295565.1. Classification (GTDB taxonomy): domain Bacteria; phylum Pseudomonadota; class Gammaproteobacteria; order Pseudomonadales; family Halomonadaceae; genus Vreelandella; species Vreelandella olivaria. Next base: position 4,860,689 of record AP019416.1, read on the forward strand.
CGTCAAATGGCCATATGGGCTTGGCCCAAGCCCAGCAAGAAAAGCCGAAACTCCCGCTACACGTGCTTTCCACGGCAAATTTTCCTGTCATTCGCTTCATTGGCCATATTGACAAAACGATTAATAGCAGCTATTTCACCGCTTGGAAAGAGCGCCTAAAGCTGTGGATAAATCAGGGGAAAACCCCTTTCTTATTTGTGCATACTGCGGATAACCGCGAGTCTCCCCACATGGCTCGTATCCTCTATAACGCGCTAGGAGAAGTGACGCCCTTACCCCCACTTGGCCCCTTCGCTGGCGAGAAGCAAAGCCAGCTGTTTTAACCCTCCTTTTAGGTCAGCTAACTGGCATGCTTGGGATTGATCAGATAAATTGCGCTTACTTTCGGAAAAGTACGCTGGCAATGACGCAATTTTCCGAAAACTAGCGTGCTCAACACGCAGTGACTTACACAACAATCGACTTAATGGGTGATGTATGGCGAAGCTTGCGCATGCGCAGTGGTCATCGCGAATGACCTTTGTGCTGGCCGCCGCTGGTTCAGCGGTGGGTCTAGGTAATATCTGGAAATTTCCGTATATGGTGGGTGAAAGCGGCGGCGCTGCTTTCGTATTTGTGTATTTGCTCTGTATCGCGCTGATCGGCTTACCCATTCTTGTCTCTGAGTGGCTATTGGGGCGGCGCGGCCGAAGAACCCCGCCAGCACCATGTCAGAGCTGGCGCGCACGGCGAAAAAGCCCAAAGTCTGGGCCATCGTGGGCATTAGCGGCATTGTCGGTGCCTTCTTGATTTTGTCGTTTTACAGCGTGATTGGCGGCTGGTCGCTCTACTACACCGTCAACTCGGTGAGTGGTGCTTTTAGCGGTCAAGATGCCGATGGCATCGGCGCGCTATTTAATGGCATGTTGAGTAACCCTGGGTTGCTGCTGCTGGGCCACTCCGTGTTTATGCTGCTGGTGATTGGGATTGTCGCCCGCGGCGTTACCAAAGGCCTTGAAGGCGCTGTACGCATTCTGATGCCAGTCCTCGCACTGCTGCTGGTCGTGCTGATCGGTTACGGCATGACGACCGGCCACTTTGGCGAAGCATTGACGTATATGTTCAACCCGGACTGGAGCAAGCTCACAGCAGAAACCGTGCTAGCCGCCTTGGGCCACGCCTTCTTCACCCTCTCATTGGGTATGGGCATCATGATGGCTTACGGCTCTTATCTGGGCAAAGAGATCGATCTGATACAAACCGCCCGCACGGTCATCATCATGGATACCGTCATCGCGTTAGGCGCTGGTTTAGCCATCTTCCCGATCGTCTTTGCTAATAGCTTGGATGTCGCTTCGGGCCCTGGACTGATTTTTGTCACCCTGCCGCTGGCTTTTGGCAACATGGGAGGCGGAACGATTTTGGGGTTGATGTTCTTCTTGCTGCTGACGTTTGCGGCATTAACGTCGGCCATTTCACTGCTTGAGCCCGTGGTGGAATTCATTGAAGAGCGCACGCCGCTGAGCCGTGTCATGGCTACCGTTGTGGCCGGTGTGGGTGCTTGGTTACTGGGTATTGCAGCGCTACTGTCGTTCAACGTGTGGAGCGAGCCGCTGCTGTTTGAATTAGGCGTGTTTGACTTACTGGATACGCTGACCAGCAAAATAATGCTGCCGCTGACGGGGCTGGGCGCGATTCTATTCACTGCTTGGTGCCTGGAGCGCAGCAGCGTGGAAGATGAACTGGGTCTTTCAGCGACCGGCAAGAGCGTATGGAACATCATCGCGCGCTATATAGCGCCCGCTGGCGTTATTGCCGTGTTCGTAACAGGGCTAATCTAAGCTTACGCTTAGCTTATTGCCAAGGCCCTGCTAACCGGCAGGGCGGCGCGATTGTGGAGAGATAACCGTTGCGCACTTAATCTCTTGGCAGCCTTACAATTAGTGCAATTCGCTCTCTTGCCGATCTTCATCGGGCAAGGGGGCGATATCCCGCGATAATTTTTGAAACTCACGATGAAGCTCAATACCCCGCCGCGCTCTTAAGCTGCGTTGGGCGGCGCTGCGCTGGCGTTGAGCATGCTCATCCACTTCCATACTCATAAAGATGTCGAGCAATTCGCTTTTAACCGAGGTGATTCGTTCGACGTTTTTCATAATCGACGTTCCTCCAGATGAATATGCCTTCGTCCACCTGCATCCGTGACGACTGTTATGATGCAGTGCGGCACTTCAATTATTACTATAACCTACTTGACAAAATGATGACCAATCTTAAAAAAACTGACTAACGACCTTTAAACGCTGTTGGAAGGCTGCCTAATAGTTCGTGGCCCTATGGACTCATTAAGGCATACTGTTGATTACCTGTTGGTTGAGCACCCAAGGAGCTGAACGTGAGTCGCGCCCTGTTTGATGAAATGAGACGCCGCATGGAGCACTTTCGACGCTCCGAACAAAAAGTGGCGCGGTTTGTACTGCGCAACCCCGAAGAGGTCATCCACATGCGTATTGTGGATCTGGCCACCGAAGCCACCGTTAGCGAACCTACCGTGGTGCGCTTTTGCCGTGCGCTGGGGTGCAATGGCTTTCAGGACTTCAAACTACAGCTGGCGCAAATGCTGGCCAGTGGCAGTCAGTTCGCGCAGTTCTCCATGAACGATAGCGACTCGGTCGCTGAGTTTTCCCACAGCATCTTCGACTCGACGGTGGGTACGCTACTCTCGGTTCGTGACCGGTTGGATAACGACGCCCTGGGCCGTGCAGTCAACGCCCTGGCGATGGCCAATCGGGTCGAGTTCTATGGTTTTGGGGCATCCGGCGCGGTGGCTTTTGATGCTCAGCACAAATTTTTCCGGCTACAAATTTCCACTTCTGCCTACGCCGACCCGCATATGCAGAATATGTCGGCGGTGACCTTGAACGATGGCGATGTGGTGGTGGCCATTTCACAAACCGGTCGTACCAAAGCGCTGGTCGCCAGCGTACGCCTGGCTCGCGAAGCGGGCGCGACCGTCATTGGCCTGTGCCCCAGTGGTTCGCCGCTCGCCGAAGAGGTCAGCCTGCCGCTGTATATCGATGTTCACGAAGACACTGAGATCTACACGCCGCTTAGCTCGCGGATTGCCCATTTGGTGCTCATCGACGTGCTTGCCGTAGGCGTGGCAAAAACCCGCGGGCCTAAACTCGCCGAGCAGCTTAAAGCGGTTAAAAAGAGCCTTAATACGCTGCGTTTTCCTGAAGAACAGTAAACTTTTGAGTTTATCGCGGTTGGTAAAGTCTCGGTGCCGAGGACAGGCTTACGCGAGGGCGCTGTAAACCCGTCCTTGGGCGCTACTTTTGACATCTGACCGCCATGGATGGCGGAAATGCCGGAATTGTTGGGAACATTTTCCGACCATGGCAAAAGACCCTCGCTTCAGCCTGCCCTCGTCCCCTGTTAGAAAGTTTTTAAAGGTAGCAGCTGCGAATAATTGCAATCACTACACCTGTATACACAGCCAGTTCCCTGGCTGTGCTAGACTAGCCGCCTATTTTTTGATCCGGCAGCGGCTACTATGGACGACGTCACGGCGATTCTCGATCAGCTCAACTCCGCCCAGCGCGAAGCAGTGAGCGCCCCCAAGGTAATTTGTTGGTGCTCGCAGGCGCAGGCTCTGGCAAAACCCGCGTGCTGGTGCATCGCATCGCCTGGCTGATGCAGGCCGAAGGACTATCACCTTACGCGCTGCTGGCCGTCACCTTTACCAACAAAGCCGCCAAGGAGATGCGCACCCGCCTTGAGGCGCTGCTGAGCATCTCGATGCGCCATGTGTGGGTAGGCACCTTTCACTCCATCGCCCACCGCCTGCTGCGTACCCACTGGCAGGACGCCCGGCTGCCGCAACACTTCCAGATTATCGATTCTGACGATCAGCTACGCCTAGTCAAACGGCTGCTGAAAGATTACTCCATCGACGACGAACGCTATCCGCCCCGCCAGGTGCAGCACTTTATCTCCGGCTGCAAAGAGGAAGGACTGCGCCCGCATCAGGTCAACGTCGATGGCGATGCCTACATGGGTCAAATGGTTGAGCTCTACGAGCGCTACCAGCTCACCTGCGAACGCGGCGGCCTGGTCGATTTCGGTGAACTGCTGCTGCGCAGCCTGGAGTTACTACGCGACAACCCGGCGCTGTTAAACCACTACCAGGAGCGCTTTGGTCACGTACTGGTAGATGAGTTTCAGGATACCAATACCCTGCAATACGCTTGGCTAAAACTGCTCACCGGCATGAAGACACCGATGACTGCGGTGGGTGATGATGACCAGTCGATCTACGGCTGGCGCGGTGCCAAGGTGGAGAATATCAGCCGCTTTGAGCAGGAGTTTCCGCAAACCCACACCGTGCGACTCGAGCAGAACTATCGCTCTACCAGCGCCATCCTGGAAGCCGCCAATACGCTGATCAGCCACAATAGCGAGCGCATGGGTAAAAACCTGTGGACCGACGGCATCGAAGGCGAGCCGATCTCGATCTATGCCGGGTTTAACGACCTGGAAGAAGCGCGCTATATCGTCGATACCATCAAGGAGAAGGTCGATGAAGGCTTTAACCGCCGCGATATAGCCATTCTCTACCGCTCCAACGCCCAGTCGCGGCTGCTGGAAGAGACGCTGATTCGCCAAGGCATGCCCTACCGTATTTACGGCGGTCACCGCTTCTACGAGCGCCTGGAGATCAAGAACGCCCTGGCCTACCTGCGTTTGATGCTCAACCGCGACGATGATGCCTCCCTTGAGAGGGTGATTAACGTACCCACCCGCGGCATCGGCACACGAACGGTAGAAATTGTTCGCCTGCGCGCCCGTGAACAAGGCATTCCGCTATGGCAGGCGCTCCACGATGCGATTAACGACGGCACCTTGAAAGGCCGCGCAGCCAATGCCGTGCAAACCTTCGCCAACCTGATCGAGCAGCTCGATAACGATGCTTCGGGCATGGCACTGCACGAGATTATCGACCACGTCACGGTGCATACCGGTTTGATCGAGCACCACAAAAGTGAGCGCGGCGAGAAAGGCCAGGCGCGGGTGGAAAACCTGGAAGAGCTGGTGACCGCCGCCCGCGCCTTTACTCAAGGCGATGTGTTTGAAGCACCTGAGGCGGGCGAAGGCATGGCGGCGTTGGAAGCGTTTTCTCTCCGAAGCCGCCCTTAACGCTGGCGACCACGAAGCCGAGGAGTTTGAGGACAGTGTACAGCTAATGACGCTGCACTCCGCCAAAGGTCTGGAGTTCCCGGTGGTGTTTATTGCCGGTGTGGAAGAGGGGCTGTTTCCCCATAAAATGTCCCTGGAAGAGCCGGGTAGGCTCGAAGAGGAGCGGCGGCTCTGTTACGTCGGCGTCACCCGCGCCATGCAGAAGCTTTACCTCACCCACGCCGAAACCCGCCGCCTGCATGGCAAAGAGGTGTTTCCACGCCCGTCGCGCTTTTTGCGCGAGCTACCGCCACACCTACTCGAAGAAGTCCGCCTACGCGGGCATATTTCCCGCCCGGTCACCGCATCACGCACCTCTTTCGCCCAGCAAAGTGTCGAGAGCAGCGGTGATATACCCTGCCTTGCATGTTGGCCAAGGCGTTGAGCACCGGTATTCGGCGAAGGCATTATTCTTAACGCGGAAGGCGAAGGTGCCCGCGCCCGAGTGCAGGTCAGCTTTGAAGGTGAAGGGGTCAAATGGTTGGTACTCGGCTTTGCCAAGCTGACACCGCTTTAAGCCGCTAAGCACGTGGCGTTGAGTTCAATGGCTTGCCGATTAAAACCCGCTTAGCGCATACTGGCGAACGGACACTGCGCTTTTTTGCGCGCTGACAAAAAAATCCTATAATTTCCGGAGTTTTGCTCGCCATGCAACGCCGTAACTTCCTTAAAACCGTCGGCCTAGGTGCTGCCGGTGTCGCTGCTGCCCCTTTGTAACCCCCTCTAGCGCCCGCGCTCAAGAGACCTACACCTGGGATATGGTCACCTCGTGGCCAAAAACTTTCCTGCCCTAGGCACCGGTGCGAATGATTTCGCCCGCCGGGTAGAACAGCTCTCTAACGGCCGCATGCAGATCCGCGTCCACGGCGCGGGTGAACTGGTGCCCGCCCTGGAAGTATTCGACGCCGTGGCTGCTGGAACCGCTGAGATGGGCCACTCTGCCTCTTACTACTGGCGCGGAAAAGTGGCTGCCTCGCAGTTCTTTACCGCCGTGCCGTTCGGCATGACCACCACCGAAATGAATGCCTGGTTGTATCATGGCGGTGGCCAGGAGCTGTGGGATGAGATCTACGCCAATCACAATCTGAAGCCGTTCGCCGTAGGCAACACTGGCGCGCAGATGGCGGGCTGGTTCAAAAAAGAGATCAACTCGCTAGACGATATGCAGGGGCTGAAACTGCGTCTGCCAGGTCTGGCCGGTGAAGCCATGAATAGTATTGGCGTTAGCACCGTCACTATGCCGGGGTCGGAAATCTTTACCTCGCTGCAAACCGGCGCGCTGGATGCCGCTGACTGGGTAGGGCCGTATAACGACCTGGCGTTTGGTTTGCATCAGGTAGCTGACTACTACTACACCTCGGCGTGGAACGAGCCCTCTGCGGTACTGGAAGGCACGATCAACCTGGATGCCTGGAATTCGCTGCCGGAAGACCTGCAGGACGTGATCCGCGAAGCTGCACGGGCGTCTAACATGGCCATGATCAGCGAATTTGCCTTCCGCAACGCCCAGGCACTGGAAACACTGGTCGATGAGCATGGCGTTCAGCTACGCACTTTCCCCGAGGACGTGATGGCAGCGCTTTACACCTCATCGCTGGAAGCCATTCAGCGTCAGGTCGATAGCGACGAAGAGTCACGCCGTGTTTACGAATCTTATTCTGCTTTCCAGAAGCTGCTGCGTCCGTTCAGCGATGTGGGTGAGTACGCCTACCTCAAGAACCGCGATAACGTCGACGGTTAAAGCAAGTAAGCAAAGCACGGCAAAAGGGCGCACTAAGCGCCCTTTGCTATTTCAAGTCAGCTCTTTTGAGGTGTCTTAGTCGCTATGCACCGCTCGGATGCGCCCATTATCGTCCAGCGCGACCATCACAAAGCGCGCCTCGGTGACTTTCTGGCGCTCTTCTATGCGTTGCCCATGGGGAGGGCGCACCCAAACTTCCACATCAATCTTGATTGAACTATGGCCAATGTCTTGTACCTGGGTGTAAACGCTGACCATCGAGCCAACGCGCACCGGGCTTAAAAGTCCATGGCTTCAATCGCCACGGTCGCCGTTCGCCCACCCGCTTCACGCCCGGCCGCCAGCTCAGCGGCTTGATCCATTTGATTGACCAGCCACCCACCGGGTATATCACCATAAAAATTGGTATCTTGGCGGGAAGCCAGTAATTTTAATGTTAGTTGGCCTTGAGGGGCGGGTACATCGTCCAAATCGGTTTCCAGAAGAGTCATGAGTTAGTCGCTTAGTCAGTTTATTGTTGTAAACGTTGCAGAGAGTCACGTTGTTTAGGCGTGTTGCTGCATCGCAACACAAAGAAGTAGTTTCAGTTAACCATAAGAGGACGCTTGTTTGAATACTCGTTGGACGACTCTTTTCAATAAGGGGGGTAACTTTCGCTGTTTGGCGCACTTTATTGAGCTGGGCGGTGGTTATCCTGATGCTGTTACCCTCCCTAGCCTGGGGGCAACCCGCCACTATCAGCGGTACTTTGGGCGCAGTGGGCTCCGACACGATGGCGGGGCTAATGCTGCGCTGGGGCGAAACCCTCACCACCCGCTATCCAGAGGTAAAGCTGCAGTTTCAAGCCAGCGGTTCGGCCAGTGCGCCCACGGCGCTGATGGCAGGCACCACCCGGCTGGGCCCGATGTCTCGCCCAATGACCGGCGAAGAGCGCGATAACTTTATCGAGCGCTATGGCTACCCACCGCTGGAATTGAAGGTCGCCCGTGACGCGCTTATCGTTGTTGTGCACCGCCATAACCCGCTGCGCGCGCTAACCCGTCAGCAGGTGGATGCAATCTTCTCAACCTCACTCGCCTGCGGTGGCGAGGCGCCGATCAGGCGTTGGGAGCAACTGCCAGCGACCCGTGACTGGTCATTTGGCAGCATTGCGCTGCATGGACGCAATCTTGCCTCGGGCACCCATGGGTTGTTTCAACAGCGGGCCTTATGCGGCGGACGTTTTCGCAGCGATATCAGCGAACATCCCGGCTCATCGGCGGTGGTCGCCGCCGTTGGTGAATCCGCCAATGCGATGGGCTATGCCGGGTTTAACCACCTAACCCCGGCGGTGCACGCGTTGAGCCTGTATAACGATGAGGGCATTGCGATACCCCCCAACGAAGCGGCGATACAGAGCGGTGATTATCCGCTGTCGCGCTATCTATACCTCTATGTGAACCTACCGCCTGGAGAGCGGCTTCCCCCCGCTGAGCAGGCGCTGCTGCGGTTGATTATGTCCGATGAGGGACAGCAGATTGCGCGCGCATCCGGCTTTGTCCCGTTGACCTCCAGTGTCCTTGACGACCAACAAAGGTGGTAAACCACTGTCATCTAACTGACACATAATTGTCTTAGGGTAGGGAATCTGTCTATGTCTGTTTTTCGTTACATCTTGTTTTTCACCCCATTCGGTCAGCGCTATGATCACCTCGGTTTTGCCATGATATCCACATGACCCTACCTCGGTTAACCTCTTCTCGACAGCCGCTTAGACTGCTGAAAGACCGCATGGCCACTGGTTTAATTACCGCTGGCGGTATAGGTGTGCTGTTGGCAATCCTGGCTATCGGTGTCTTTTTTGGTGTGGGAAACCCTGCCGCTGTTGGCGATTGGCGATACCTTCGCGCTGGCTAAGCTCTCTCCCCCTCGCATGGGGCACTCTCAAAGCCGCACTCGCCGCGCTGCTGTTCGCCATTCCCGTGGCCTTGGGGGCAGCCATCTACTCTGCGCTGTTTATGTCAACGCGCCTGCGCGCGCGCATTAAGCCAGCCCTCGAAATGATGGAGGCGATCCCCGGGGTCGTGGTGGGCTTTATTGCCGGGCTTATTTTGGCACCTTGGGTCGAGCGTCATCTCGCCAGCACTTTGATGCTGATTATTTGGCTCCCGCTCAGCGCCGCGCTAGCCGGTTTACTCTGGCAACTGGCCAAATCACGCCTTCGCCGCCGACTAGCGTTTTCCTGGGCAGGCCTTTGGCTGGTGCCCTGGCTTGTCTTCATGGTGGCGATAGCGCTATGGCTCGCGCCCTGGCTGGAGCAGCAGTGGTTAGGCGGTGATCTGCGCCAGTTGCTCGACCAGCGCTACGGCATGGATTACGCCACCCGCAATGCGCTGATTGTTGGTATCGCCATGGGTTTTGCCGTTATCCCCAGTATCTACTCACTGGCGGAAGACGCGCTGGCCGATGTGCCCTCGACCTTAATAGAGGGCGCCCAGGCGCTGGGAGCCAACCGCTGGCAGGCACTGTGGAAGGTGGCGCTGGTGGCAGCGGGCCCGGGTATTTTTTCAGCGATAATGATTGGGGCGGGCCGGGCGGTAGGTGAAACCATGATCGTACTGATGGCTAGCGGCAATACGGCCCTGTTTAGCGCCAGCCCCTTCGAGGGTATGCGCTCCATGGCCGCGGCTATTGCCATTGAGCTGCCTGAAGCGTCCCCCGGTGGCCAGACCTATCATCTGCTGATCTTGGCCGCCCTGGTGCTGTTTATCTTCACGTTTCTGGTCAATACCCTTGCCGAGGTCGTCCGCCAGCGCTTACGCCGCCGCTTCCGCCAGATGGGGGCACATTATGAGCTCTGCGTTCCCCACCGCCTCTCTTCGCCGTCGTTTTAGCCGGGTAAATGATGTATGGCCCTGGCTTTGCGCAGCCAGCGTAGCGCTCTCCCTGCTGATGCTGGGCGCCCTACTCACGCTACTGCTGGTACGCGGGCTTGGTCACTTCTGGCCCGCCACGCTGGAAGAGATCACCCTTAGCTCAGGTGAAACCTTTGCTGGCGAAGCCGTGCGCGTGGTCGCGCTTCCTCAACAGGCGGGGAAGAACGGCTCTACTTCACCGGCAATCAGGATATTGAGGGTGTTCGCTGGCGCTGGGTGGCGATTGATGAAATTGTCGAGCGCGCCCAACCCAAGGATCTGATCCGCGTCGAGCGCAGCCCCTGGGGAGATTTTATTGGCCGTTTGGTGGCTATTGAGCAGGGCGACCAGCGCTGGCAGGGAGACGCCGCTTGGCAGCAGTTGGCGACCCTCTTAACGCTACCCGCCAACCAGCGCCAGGAGAGCCAGCTCCTCCTCACTACCGTGGATGGCCAAATCCTGCGTCAACCGCTGGCCAGCGTGGTGAGCGCACAAGCCCCCAATGCCATGAGCGGGTGGCAGAAAACGCGCGCCTGGGGGGAAGCGGTTTGGCGGTTTTTAAGCGAGGGCCCACGAGCAGCCAATACCGACGGTGGCGTCTGGCCCGCCATATTTGGCACGGTGCTAATGGTGATTTTAATGTCGGTAATGGTGACCCCGTTTGGCGTGCTGGCCGCTATTTATCTCAATGAAATCGCACACCAGGGGCGACTGACCCGGCTGGTGCGTATTGGCGTGCGCAATCTGGCCGGGGTTCCATCAATCGTGTATGGGGTATTTGGTTTGGGGTGTTTGTTTACGGCATCGGCGGTTCGCTGGATGAATGGTTTTTCAGCGATACGTTGCCTTCGCCCACCTTTGGCACCGGCGGCCTGTTATGGGCATCACTCACCCTGGCGCTGCTGACCCTACCGGTGGTGATCGTGGCCACAGAGGAGGGGCTGGCGCGGATTCCCGAGGCGCAGCGGGAAGGTGCCGTGGCGCTCGGCGCTACGCGCTTAGAGATGCTCACCCGTATCGTGCTGCCCATGGCGGCCCCCGCCATGCTGACAGGCGTCATTCTAGCAGTTGCCCGCGCGGCCGGCGAAGTGGCGCCGCTCATGCTGGTTGGCGTTGCTAAGCTGGCGCCTCAAATGCCCATCGATGGTGAGTTTCCTTACCTACATTTAGAGCGCAAGTTCATGCACCTTGGCTATCATTTATTTGATACCGCCTTTCACGGCGAAGATGTGCAGGCTGCCATCCCATTGGTTTACGCCACGGCACTACTTTTAGTGTTAATTGTGCTGGTGCTTAACCTAACTGCCATATTTCTGCGTCATTATCTTAGGCGTCAACGGGGAAACGAATGCTAGCGTCATTACATTCAACCAATACCTCTCAGGCACCAGTGGCGCACTTTTCGTCCGAGCATAGCTGCCTGAGCATCGATCACTTTAGCCTCGCATATGCGGGGAAAGAGGCGTTGCGCGACTTAACACTGAGCGTTCCCCGACATCGTGTCACCGCTTTCATCGGCCCGTCGGGCTGCGGTAAGTCGACGCTGTTACGGGCCATTAACCGTTTGCACGATCTTAATGAGTCGGTATCCCACAGCGGTCAAATCATGCTGGAAGGGCAAGATATTCATAACCCGCACATGAATGTAACCGAGCTGCGGCGGCGTGTCGGGATGGTGTTTCAAACGCCCAACCCCTTCCCCATGTCGATCTATGAAAATGTGGCCTTTGGGCTACGACTGCAACAGCGCATACCCAAGCGCAAACGAGACGACATTATTGAGTGGGCGCTTACTTCAGCCGCTTTGTGGGAAGAGGTAAAGATCGCCTACACCGCTCCGCCTGGCAGCTTTCCGGTGGCCAGCAGCAGCGCCTAGTGATTGCCCGTACCTTGGCCGTACAGCCCGACGTGCTGCTGCTTGACGAGCCAGCGTCAGCACTCGACCCGATTTCAACCCTCAAAATTGAGGAGTTGATCCGTAACCTCAAATCGGAGCTAACGCTGATACTGGTCACCCACAATATGCAGCAGGCAGCGCGCGTATCAGATTACACCGCCTTTTTGCATCAAGGTGAGCTTGTTGAATACGGGCCTACCGACCAAGTCTTCACCAACCCCGTTTGCAACGTACCGAAAACTACATCACCGGCCGCATCACCTAGGCCTTAGCGACGGAAACGTCAGGAGTGCTCCATGGATATTACTAGCGACTCTCACAGCCAGCATATCTCTCGCCAGTTCAACCAGGAGCTGGAAGAGCTGAAGACCCACCTGATGGCCATGGGCGGTCTGGTGGAAAAACAAGTACAGGATGCTGTCTTTGCCCTACTGGAGGGCGATACCCGGTTAGCCGAGCAGGTGCGTGACAATGATCGTCAGGTCAACGACCTGCAGCTGCAAATCGACGACGAGTGTACCCGCGTACTGGCACGGCGTCAGCCTGCAGCATCCGATCTACGCTTAGTCCTCGCCGTCATTCGCGCCACCTCAGACCTTGAACGGATTGGCGATGAAGCCAGCAAAATCGCCCGCAACGCACTGCTACTGAGTGAAAACACCAGCACCATTCGCGGCTTGGTGGAAGTACGTCATATCAGCGAGCACGTGCGTAAAATGCTGCGCGATGCGCTCACCGCCTTGCCCGCTTTGATACCGACCTGGCCATGCAGGTCGTGCGTGAAGATGAGCTGGTAGACGACGAGTACAGCAGCGCTATGCGTTCGCTAATGACCTTTATGATGGAAGACTCGCGCTCTATTACCTCGGTACTCAGCATCATGTGGGTACTGCGTGCGCTGGAGCGGGTGGGTGACCACGCCGATAACCTCGCGGAGTACGTGGTGTATCTCGTCAAAGGACTGGATATTCGCCATAGCGACACCGACGATCTGGATCCGAAGGTACTAAAAAAGTCTTGACCTGATAGGGCTTTCCTCCTGCAATACGTCCAGGCTGCTTAGCGGTCTGGACGTTTGAATCACGAGGAGCTCACCAACATGCTGGATGCTGTCACTGCGCTTAGCCGAGGTACACGCTGTGTGTATCAGCCGGGTATGCGCCGCTATATTTTCCTGCCAATTTTAGTCAATCTGATTGTTTACGTAAGCATGTTCAGCTTTGTGCTCAACCGCTTCGATGGCTGGTTAGCTTATTGGATGAGCATGGTACCTGCCTGGCTTGATTGGCTGGCATGGCTAATCTGGCCCCTGTTTGTGATTTGCCTGCTCGTCGTGGTGTTTTTTACCTTCACGCTGGTTACCAGCTTAATCGCCGCCCCTTTTTACGGCTTCTTAGCCGCGAAAGTTGAAATTCAAGCCACTGGTCGTGAGCCCCTGGATGACCGAAACCTGGCCAAAACAGCCATTGATGCCCTGGGCCGCGAATTTGTTAAGCTCGCTTATATTCTGCCCCGTGCTGCGGGCCTGTTTGTGATCAGTTGGATTCCCGGCGTGAATTTAGTTGCCCCACTACTCTGGGCGCTGTTTTCTGCCTGGGTTATGGCCATCACCTATTTGGATTACCCAATGGATAACAACAAGGTGACGTTTGCCGATATGCGCCAACGACTCGCTAAGCGCTGGTGGCAAAGCCTTAGCTTTGGTGGACTTGTCACGCTTATCACCTGGATTCCGCTGGCCAATCTGTTTCTTATTCCCGGTGCCGTAGCCGGTGCCGTGCTGCTCTGGGATGACCATTACAGAGACGGCATGTAATGACGTATGTAATGAGGCACGTGGCATCACGCCGCAGTAGGCGCTTATTACCCAGGCTACGCCACTTTGCTACCTTTACGTTCTGCTTGTCTATCCTGGACTCAATTAACAATAAAGGAATCGCCACATGTTAAAACCCTTGGTTCGGCTGGCTGGCGTGCTCTTGATGGGCGCCTTGTCTATTTCCATGGCGTCTGTAGCACTAGCCCACGACGTACAAACAGACGCTCTGCGTATCGCGCATCCCTTCGCCACCCCGACCCCACCGGGTGCTGAAAATGGCGCCGCCTATGTGGATATCACCGCCTTTTCTGACGCCGTTACGCTTATTGGCGCGAGCAGCCCGGCAAGCAGTAGCGTTGAGCTCCACGATATGCAAATGAACGACGACATGATGCAGATGCGGCATGTGGACGAGATTCGTATCGAGGCGGGGAGACTTATACCATGCGCCCTGGGGGCGGCTTTCACTTAATGCTGCTTGGCTTAAACGAGCCGCTGAAGGAGGGTGAGCGATTCCCCCTCACGCTCACCTTCGCTGAACAAGGTGACGTAGACATCGAGGTCTGGATACAGAGCGCCCAAGAGGGTAGCGAAGCTGCTGATGGGCATCATCACTGATGTCGGTTGCTTTTTTTAACACATAGCAAAAACCCCGCTTCAGCGGGGTTTTTAGCGAGTAACGATTACATTAGCAGTTACACGTATTCTATTGTTTACCAGTCGGTGCTATCGCCTTCATCGCGGTTGAGTTCCCCTGGAGTGTAACCCTCTTGGCGAGAAGTTGCCCCTTTTTCAGCACTCGAAAAACGACTACTGGAGGGCGAAAAGTCCAAGCTATCGCCTTCATCATGGTTCAAGTCACTCGCGGTGACATGAGATGGTTTGGAAGCTGCATGTGACTCAGGTTTGTCGATGACATCCTGACCAGCGGTACGGTCTTGGTTTAGCTCAATAGATGATTGCGCCATCGCCAAGGGACTCGCAACCAGACCAAAAGCAATACCGACTATGGCGAGTTTTTGACTCATTTCTTTTAACAGCATGGTGATCTCCTCACTATTCATGGATTCCGTTCGATGATGATTAGAACGACTATTACGCTTTACGTTGCATATTAGGCGCCAAAAATAAAAATAATTTATTGCTTAAAAATCAATATCATAGCCTTTTATGACCATAGGGATTATGTATTCATTATTCATATGGCTGTTATGTATACATACCAGATACTTAAGACATCGCCCATCGGCAGACTGCATGAGGTGCGATGTATGCATAACGATGCAATGAAATTAGGCCCCGCTAGAAAACAGCACCTTAAACGAAAAAGACAATGGTTTGAGAGAGGTGTTGGGTGTTGCAAAAATCAGACCCCGCATTAGCAGGGCCTAAGGACACAATACTTTGACAATGGCTAACGCTAGCTTCCTTTCCTTTTGCGGGACTGCTCCAACCTTGGAATTTAACCCTGACTAACGCTTTGATTGTCGCTTGATTCATTCCTTGAATCGATCTGCATCCGGATCGTTTTGACACGCCTTCGCGTGTTTAGCTCACACGCTAATCGTAATGTATTCCCACATAATTGCAAACTTTTGTTACCAAACGTTTCCATCACCTTCATCATGCGTTAAGTCTTTTGCTGTGTACTCTGCTTGAGCGCTGGTGCGGTGTGACTCTGCCTTGATAACTAGAGGGCGCTCGCCTTCGTCATACATCAAATCAGATGGGCTAAACTCAGCTTGGGCCGAGGTACGGTGTGATTGTGCCTGAATCGGCTGATCGTCGACGGTAAAGTCTTGGTTTGCTTCAATGGACATATGTGCCATTGCCAACGGGCTAGCCAGTAGGCCAAATGAAAGTCCCACAACGGCTGCTTTTTTTTACAAATACGTTAAACATAATATTTACTCCTGACGAATGTTTGATACCGCTGAAGTGAAGTAAGAAGAGGCCCCTGGCTCAGTTCTCACTGCGGTTAGCTTCACTAGCTTAATTTTGCACGTAAAATGCCAAAATCGTTCTTATTTCAATTAATAGAAATAAAATCAATCACTTATTTTAATTAATTTGCGCACAAAAATAAATTGCTATAAACAAAATAACGCTAATTACATGCGCGTTAATGACACATGAGCAAAATTGTATGTGCCTTTATGACACACTACTCAACGTCCGCCTTAAAAGCGCATGCAAATACGCCTCGTATCAAAAGGCAACAGTATAGTTTTCAGGGATAAAACAAGAAAAAGTACAAAGCAGAGGGGGAGGGAAAATATAGATTGAAAAAGTAGGCAGCAAAATTAGGCCCTGCTAGCGCAGGGCCCGATATCAGAATTGGTTATAGGTAATGACTAACGCTAGTTTCCACTCCTTGTGCGGGACTCCAACCTTGGAATTTACCCTGACTAACGTTTTGATTTCCTATTGATTCATCCTTGAATCTGAAAAGCATCCTTGCATTACAACATCCTGTTGATTACTTCTTCATCCAATGAGAAAGCATTCAATGATATCTAAAAATCATCAATCATTAGCTGCCGCTATTTTCTTCAACAAGCTCATCTGCGTCATATTCAGCGTCGTCTGAGTGACTGCTGGATTGAGGCTCCATGTTGCTAGCACCATCGCCTTCGTCATGGGTTAAATCGTTCATCGTATCTTGTGTACCACTGCTGCTAGAGCTACCAGTACCCTGAGCATCCATTGGCTGCTCATCAGCCGTGATGCCTTGGTTCTCATCAATTGCAGTGTTTTCATCTGTTTGTGCAAAAGCCAATGGGCTTGCCATCAGGCCAAAAGACACACCTAAAATGCCAGCTTTCTTGAGAAAATCCTTGGACATCATATTCCACCTCCGATCGCTGTTTTTTACCGCTTGGTTAAGAAAGAAGGGCTAACCAGTAGCCAGCAATTCCTGCGGTCGTCTTCCTTACCTAAGTACTTGCAGCTGGCATGCCAAAAGCGACTATAATGAAATTAAACAAATAAAATCAAAAACTTAATCAATTAACGACGTACCAAATAGGTACTCCACAAGCCGTCAATCAGCGCTTTTAGCTGTATAAAAATGGCACATGGGTAAAGCTTTACCGACCTTGCATGCCAATATTGCACACTTCTACAAATATTGTGCGTCGGACGCCTTTGCTAAATTAAACGAGACGCGAGGAGGGGAAGGCGCAGCGAAACAGTGCGCCCTTGCCGGGGAGAGATTCAATTTGCAGCTGCGCATCGTGACGCAACAGCACGTGCTTAACGATGGCTAAGCCTAAACCCGTGCCACCCGTCGCCGTGCTGCGCCCCTTATCGACCCGGTAAAAGCGTTCCGTCAAGCGGGGTATATGAACAGGGTCAATGCCTTCACCGTTATCTTCCACATCGATATAGCCGCCGCCCGAAGCGCCAGCTTTCCAGCGCAGTGTGATTTGGCTACCTGCAGGCGTGTAACGAACAGCATTAAAGGCAAGATTAGAGACGGCGCTACGGATTTCCTGCTCGCTGCCTAGTAACCGGGCGTCGCTCTCGAGCGCAACGGTAATGGTATGCCGTTGATGCGATAGGGCTAGCGCATCAGCACAAACGCTTTGCAGCAAAGGTTCAAGTGACATGGGGTGATGATCTTTCCCCCCTGGTCAATCTCCAAACGCGAGAGCAGCAATAAATCATTGACCAAATTCTGCATACGTTGGGTCTGTTCCTGCATCTGCTGGATACTGCGACCCAAGCGCGGCGGAAGCTGATCGGCGATATCGCTGTAGGTCTCCAAATAGCCGGAGAGAACGGTAAGCGGGGTACGCAGCTCGTGGGAGACGTTGGCGACAAAGTCGCGCCGCATCTGCTCAAGCCGATGCAAGCGGGTAATATCGCGCGCCATGACCAAGCGCTCGTCGTCGCCGTAGAGGGTTATTTGATACTGCAGGATTCGCCGCTCATCAATCGGCGAGGTGAGCGTTAACGGCTCACTGTAATTACGCGCATTAAAGTAGCTGATAAAACTGGGATCGCGCAGCAGGTTGGTAATATGTTGACCACGATCGTGGGCCGTTTGTAGCCCCAGCATGGCGGTAGCGGCGCTGTTCCACCACTCCAGATCGCCGTGGCGATCAAGCATAACTCACGCTGTCGCGCATCGCTTCAGAGGATTCCTGAATGCGTGCCAAGGTAGCCCTCAGGCGGCTTTGGGTAATACGCTGGCTTTTTTGATAGCGGTATAAGCGGTCAAATAGCTCGCCCCACATTCCGCGGGCAGCAGGCGGCTCATCATGGGGGTGTAGGGTGAGCCACAGGTAAAGCTCTCGCAGCTGCCGGAGATGATAATACAGGCATATCGCCAGCCCTGCCGCCAGCCCTAGCCCTGCTGAACCCAATAACCAGCCCAGACAGGTGCCCAGCGTGGCCAGCCACGCTAGCCGCCACAGTTCACGGCTCCATAGGCGCACATTTACACCCGTGCAGAGAAACGGTATCCGGTACCCCGAACCGTTTGAATCAGGTTCTGATGCACATCGCCCAGCGCTTTACGCAAGCGGCGAATATGCACGTCGACCGTGCGCTCTTCGACATACACATTGCCACCCCATACTTGGTCAAGCAGTTGGCTACGTGTATAAGCGCGCTCTTGGTGGGTCATAAAAAACTGTAGCAATCGGTACTCGGTGGGGCCCATTTCAAGGCTTTGCCGTGGGCGCTTACCCGGTGACTCACCGGATCAAGCAGCAGACCGTTAATTTCGATCGGGTCTTCAACGCCACGCGGCGTCGCACGACGCAGCACCGCTTTTAGCCGAGCCACCAGCTCCCGAGGTGAAAAGGGCTTGGTGATATAGTCATCGGCACCGGCTTCAAGTCCCTGAATTTTATTATCCTCTTCGCCTTTGGCGGTGAGCATAATAATAGGAATTTCGGCGGTGGCTTCCTCACGCTTTAAGCGTCTAGCCAGCTCAATACCACTAGTGCCGGGCATCATCCAGTCCAGCAGCAGTAGATCGGGCTGGTGGTCGACCACCATGGCATGGGCATCCTGGGCGTTATCCGCTTCGAGCACGCGATAGTCAGCCATTTCCAGCGCTACCGCGATCATCTCGCGAATCGACGCCTCATCATCGACAATCAGAACGGTCTTGGCGGTCATACCAGAGCCTCACGGTGTTCGAAAAAACTAGTTCAAAGAAAGCGAATTCAAAGATAAACAGTTCAATGACATGTCAATGACGATAACACCATGACTTGATGACAGTTACATGACAACCGCCAAGATTACCCAGTGATAGGCCACCAACTTAGCGCAATACCGGCAAAAATCAGCAGCCCCGACCAGTGATTATTGAGAAACGCCTGGAAGCAGGCATCCCGCTCCTGATGACGAATCAAGCGCTGCTGATGCAGGAAAGTCGCCGCCATGGCCGCAAGCCCTAACCAGAAGAAACCACCTAAACCAACCCGCCAGCCTACCCAGGCCAGCAACCCCAGGGTGGCTAGCTGGAGGAGGCCAATGATCAAACGGTCTGCATTTCCAAACAGCACGGCCGTTGATTTAATGCCAATTTTTAAATCGTCGTCGCGATCGACCATGGCGTACTGGGTATCGTAAGCCACTGTCCAGCACACATTAGCGCAGAATAGCAGCCATGCTTCCAGCGGCACGTAGCCCAGTACGGCGCCAAACGCCATCGGAATAGCCCAGGAAAACGCTGCGCCCAGCACCACCTGAGGAAAGTGGGTATAGCGCTTCATAAACGGATAAATAATCGCCAGCAGCACCCCGCCCAGCGAGAGCAGCACCGTAAACCAGTTGGTGAGCAGTACCAGAATAAACGCAGCGGCCACCAGGGCGATAAACAGCAGCTGGGCTTCGGTTTCACTGATCCGGCCCGTCGCTAGCGGCCGATGCTTAGTGCGCTTCACATGGCCGTCAAAGTGGCGATCCGCATAGTCATTGACCACGCAGCCCGCGGCACGCATCACGTAAACACCGGCCACGAAAATCAGCAGCACATTTCGCCCGGGTACGCCTTCTGCAGCGACCCAAAGTGCCCACAGCGTCGGCCACATCAACAGCCATGTGCCTATCGGCCGATTCAAGCGCATCAGCTGTAAAAAATCTGCCACGCGAGCCCATCCCTTCGGCCGCAACAATGAACGATCCATGCTTACCTCACGAAGAATAAGATGCAGGCGCTAGCCTAGCGCGAAGGCAGGCCAAGATCATCAGCCATTGCACCCAAAAAGTACTCTTGAACTAATAACGATAGAGAGCCGTGCTTACAGCCGTAATAAAAAACAGAGCGACGGCCCCAAGCAGCGTTTCCGTGTATACCGTTCACGCTAGCGAAAGTCGGCGCTTGCGTCGTCGCCTCTAATGACCCACGGATTAAACCCGGCTGACGGAATAGCCAACTACCTAGCGAGCGTTCCCCCAGACGATCCAAGCGCTGGCCCTTTAGCTGCGCGAGTGGGGCGACCGAACGCGCCACCACCCAGGGCGTTTCATCCAAGCACAGCGCTACTTCCCGCAGCCAGGCGTACCGCTTGGCCCCAATGCCCAGCGCCTGCGCCTCATCCTGTCGCGGCCAGCCGACACCCTGGCGCAGCAGCCGTACGCGAAACGGCTTAGCTCCACCCGCTGCCATTAAGCGCGCGGTTAACGAGTCGGTGGAGGCAACCCACTGCCACCAGGAAGCACTCATCGCCGTGCGCGCCGCATCAATCGGGCGCCAGCGGGAAAATAGAGGAGTTTGCCGAAAAGCAGCAGCCGTCACCGAGTTCTCCAGGGCAATTAACGGGCTGGCTAGTGTAACATGAGGCATTGGAGGCTTTGGTTTCAGCGACTTTTTTCACAAAACGGTTGGGCGCCTCTTATTGTTGGCAACTTTTTTAGTCATTTTTTCTTTAGCAACTCTTTTGGTATCTGCATGCCCGCACCCCAAACACAAAAACCGTCGTCACACGCTGCGCTGGTGATTATTGGCACCGGCATGGCAGGCATTGGCCTTGCCCGGGCGCTGCGCCGCCTTGGCGACCAACGCTCAATCACGCTGGTGAGTGCAGACAGCGGCGATGACTACAGCAAGCCATTGCTCTCCACCGGCTTCGCCAAGGGCCTGAAGCCTGACCAATTGGCCCAGCGGAGCGCCAGTGAACTGGGCGAAGAGCTTAATGCCGGGATGGTTATCCACACCCGGGTAAGCGCACTGGATGTGGATAACCAAAAGGTTTTTTCTTGAAGACGCCAAAGTGCTTGGCTACGACACCCTGGTACTGGCCACCGGCGCTGCGCCACGGGTGCCCTTCAATATCGACGCCAGCGTGGCGTCACGCTGTTTTACGATCAATGACCTAGACGATTACCGCCGCTTTCATAAAGCATTGGGCCACCGCCCTTCACGGGTAGCGATTATTGGCGGGGGGCTAGTGGGCTGTGAGTTTGCCAATGATCTTCACGCTGGCGGTCACCAAGTCAGCATCGTCGCCCCCGAGGCATCCCTACTCCCTCGCTTACTGCCACCGCCCTTAGGGAACGCCCTGGGTGATGCCTTTAGCGAAGCGGGTATCCATCTTCACCTTGGCCGCTCAATTGAGTCTATAGCGCTCAGCAGCGATGAAGTTACTGTTCTACGGTTGGATAGCGGCGAGGCCGTCAACGCTGATCTCGTGCTAATGGCCACTGGGCTCGCACCCCGCACAGCGCTTGCCGAAGCCGCTGGCTTAAGCGTATCGCCTAGCGGCATAGCGGTTGATCGCCAGTTGCGCACATCGCACCCCAATATCTACGCTCTAGGCGATGCAGCCTGTGTGGACGGCGTTAATGCCATGTACGTACAGCCGCTGCAAGCCAGCGCAAAAGCCCTGGCAGCAACGCTTTCGGGTGCCCCCACGCCGGTTAGCTTTGGCGCCTGGCCGGTAGTGGTTAAAACACCGCTGCTGCCAGTGGTGGCCTACCCGCCAACCACCACACCCGAACGTTGGCGAATTGAAGGCGAAGGCGGTGATATCAGTGCCTTGGCTGAAAATAAAGACGGACGTTTGATTGGTTTTGCGTTGACAGGCGGCTGCGTGAGAAGGAAAGTGGAGCTTTCCAGAGCAGCACCTACGCTGCTAGGCTGATTTTCGTCGCGTTCACGACTAGGCTAGAGAAGCTAACCTAATCGGCTACGCACCCAACAACATGCATTTGTTTGATTTTTATTAACAAGGGGAGATTCCTTATGCGCAAACCTGAACTCGCTGCAGCCATCGCTGAAAGTGCCGACCTGTCCAAAGATAAAGCCGGCCAAGTGCTAAACGTTATTCTGGATGAAATCACCAACAGTTGTGCCAAGGGCGAAGATGTCGCTCTGATTGGTTTTGGCACCTTCACCGTACGTGAGCGCGCAGCGCGTACCGGCAAAAACCCACAAACCGGTGCTCCGCTGCAGATCCCGGCCAGCAAAAACGTTGCCTTTAAACCAGGCAAAGGACTTAAGGACGCCGTTTCCTAATGAAGCTCAAGCTGACGCTGTGGCTGCTGGGCGTACTGCTCAAACGCGCCCTGCGCCGCAAACCGCGCTTTCGTGAACAGTTAGAACGCATGCGCGGCCTGGACTGGGGATTGCCACGGAAGATCTAAGTATCGCCCGCCACTACCGGATGACGCCGAAAAGTGTCACTACCGGCAAAGGGCTACCCGTGGACTTGGATCTTGAGCTACGTTTCCGTGACCAGGATACCGCCTTAAAAGTACTCAAAAAGCCCACTCAGCAAGCCTTTCTAGACGGCATGATGAACGGCAGCGTGCGCCTGGTAGGTGACTCCGCCGATATGAATAAGCTGCAAAAACTACTCAAGTATTTATAGCGCTCCATATCGATGGACATACCTCATCAACGCTTAGTGTACTTCCGCGTTACCCTAGAGTCTGGTTCAGTGCGCCGCGCAGCGGCGCGCTTGATATAGCTCCCTCGGCGGTGAGCCGGCAGATAGTGCTGCTGGAAGAAGCCTTGGGAGCCACCCTAATGGAGCGTCAGCGCGACGGCATTTCGCCTACCCCGGTAGGCGAAATGCTGCTTGAGTACTGTGAACGTCGCGGTGCCCTTGATGAAGGCTTTATTGCGTCGCTTGAATCCTACCAACGCCTGGAAACCGGCAGAATATCGCTCACCGTAGGTGAGGGGTTTGTCAGTGATTTAGTGGCGTCCCCACTGCATGAATTCACCCAGCTTTATGCGGGTATCCAGCTCGATATTCATATCGCCGGCACCTCGGGCATTATTGAAGCCGTGGTCGATGATCACAGCCATATCGGCTTAATGTTCCACGAAAGAACCCATCCTCAACTGCGTTTCTGGGCTTCCAGCCCACAGCCATTAATGGCCATCCTGTCACCGCAGCATGCCTTGGCCAACCAGCCTGCGCCGCTCTCTCGATCAACTGAGCGCCGAGCCCATGGCGATGTGGGATACCAGCCATGGGGTGCGCCAAATGGTCGATCAAGCCTTTCAGCAGGCGCGGATTGCCCCACGACTGGCAATGAACACTAACTCCATGGTGGTACTGGCACAGTACGTGCGCAGTGGCATGGGTATTACCCTGCTACCCGCCTTTGCCGTCGCCCATGACCTGGAGCTGGGCACACTCGTGGCGCGCCCAGTAGATAATCCGCTTTTTCAGCGCTCCCAGGCCCACATGGTCACCCGCGTAGGCCGCCAACAGCCCAAGGCGTGCATCCTACTGCTGCGCCATTTGCAGCGCTGGATGCAGGCCTTCCGAGACCCCGGCTCGGTAAGCGATCAACCAACGCCACTGCCGTAACCAAACGCCACGCTGGCCTCTGGTGCGGTTTCCACCCAAACGCTTTGCGGCACCGTGTATTCGCGCAGGCCATCCAAGCCGCTGGAGCGACCAAAGCCGCTATCGCCAAAGCCACCAAACGGCGACATCACGCTGATCGCCTTGTAGCTATTGATCCATACCGTGCCCGCACGCAACTGACCGGCGACGCGATGCGCCCGCGCGACGTCCTGGCTCCATACCGCACCGGCTAAGCCAAACCGCGTCTCATTGGCGAGTTGAATAGCCTCGGCTTCATCGTCAAAGGCCATGGCCACCAGCACCGGGCCAAACACCTCTTGCTGGGCGATCTCCATATCCGGGGTGACATCGACCAGCACGGTAGGGGCGATAAAGTAGCCCTGAGCCTCGTCAGGTAATCCCTCTGGTCGTTGACCGCCCGTTAACAACGTTGCACCAGCGGCTACCGCCGCATCAATCATGCGGGTGACCTGCTCAAATTGGCGTCGATTCTGCAGCGGCCCCATGCGGGTGCCTTCGTCGCTAGGCAAGCCCACTGGAATCTGCTCTGCTGCACGTGCCAAGCGGGTGGTGACCTGCTCAAACACCGAGCGCTCAATCAATAAGCGCGACCCTGCCACACAGCTCTGGCCAGCCGCGGCAAAGATGGCCGCCTGGGCACCCGCCACCGCTTCATCGAGCTTGGCATCAGCAAACACGATATTGGCGGACTTGCCCCCAGCTCTAACACGCTGGGCACCAATCGCCGCGCGCCCGCCTCGGCAATCATACGGCCACTCTGGGGGGAACCGACAAATACTAGTTTACTGATGGCAGGGTGATCGGTCAGCGCCGCACCGGTCGTTTTACCCAGCCCGTTGACGATATTGATCAGCCCCTTCGGCAACCCGCCGCCTTCCAGCAGCTTGGCAATCACCACCGAGGAGAACGGGGTTAACTCAGAAGGCTTCAATACGGCGGCGTTGCCTGCGGCAATGGCCGGGGCCAGCTGCCAGGCGCAGGTGAACATCGGCGCGTTCCAGGGGGTAATTTGCCCCACCACGCCATAGGCCACGTGGCGAACATAGTTAAGATGCGAAGTGGGCACTGGAATCACTTCGCCGTGCTGCTTGTCGCACCAGCCTGCGTAGTACTCAAACATCTCGCGCACTTTGCCCACTTCAGCGCGGCAGTCTCGAATCGGCTTACCGGCAACGACACTTTCCAACTGCGCCAGCGCCTCTTCATGGCCCTCCAGGCCGTGAAGCGCCGCATTCATGCGCCGCCCACGCTCGCTGGCGGTTAGCCCCATCCATTCGCGCTGCCCACGCTCAGCGGCTTGGGCGGCACGCTCAATCAGCACAGCACCCGCATCGCGATAGTTCACCAGCGTTTCGCCGGTGGCCGGGTTAATCAGACTGATTATTTCACCCTTGCCCGCAACTAACTCACCGTTAATCCAGTTACTCAGTGGCGTGGCAGCGGCTAATCCGAAAACTTCGAGCAGTTCGGTAAGATGATCACTGGCGTGTTGGCTGAGTGCGTTCATTGGTTGCCCTCCGCTTGAGTAGCACGCGCTAAAATCGGCGTGGCGATGTGGTTGAAGTCGTCGCTATCGGCGGGGTGATCGGCGTTCCCGTGCCAGGCATCGACCACGGCTTGTAACAGCGGCAGTGGAATACCCAGCTGCTCAGCGGCATCCCGCGCCAGGCGCAGGTCTTTGCGCATCAAGCCGGTGGTAAAGCCTGAGTCGAAACGCTCATTCAGTATCCACTCGGGGAAATTCACCTCGCTAACCGCGCTGCGTCCGGAGCCACTATTGAGCCCCGCCAAACAGGCGGCGGGTTCAACGCCTGCTTTGGCTGCCATAGCGACTGCCTCTGCGGTGGTCAGCAAGTGCGCCGCGCACAGGTAGTTATTGGCCAGTTTCACCACATGGCCGCTGCCTGGGCCGCCCACTCGGGTGCGCTTGGCTGACATGGCTTCCAGCATTGGCAATACCCGTTCGATAGTGCGTTCATCGCCTCCCAACAGCATCCCTAGTTTGCCGCTGGCAGCGCCTTTAGGGCCGCCGCTGACGGGGGCATCCAGCCATTGAAGACCCGCTGCGATGACGTTTTCAGCCAGTTCGCGACTAACCTGAGGGTCACTGGTCGACGTATCCACAATCACACTGCCTTTCGGCGCTAGGCTGAGTAAGCCCGGTGATTGCTCGATCACCTCGCGCACATGGGCGGAAGTCGGCAGCGACAGCAGGTACACATCGCTTGCAGGCAGTTCTTCGGGGGCCACAACGGGTAACCCCTGGGCAGCGAGGCGCGACCGTGCCTGCTCAAACAGATCGCTACCCGTTACTGCAAACCCTGCTGCTTTAAGGGTGAGCGCCATATTGCCGCCCATCTGCCCCAGCCCGATGACTGTAATGGTTAAAGACATTCTAAAACTCCCTACAGCGCTTTTTGGGTAACGAAACGCCGTGTTCGGTGTTGATATTTGGCGTAGACGCTCCCCTACCCATTGGGCATCGAGAGCGAATAACGCTTGTAGCTAAGAAAAAGGCAACGATTTAGACGAGCAGTGCGCTTACCAGCTCCACCCAGTAGCGTGCGCCTAGCGGCAATAGTGCGTCGTTAAAGTCATAGCGCGGGTTGTGCAGCGACGCGGACGCCTCGCCGTTGCCCATCCAGATATAGGCACCTGGGCGCTCGGCAAGTAGAAACGAGAAATCTTCTGAAGCCATACTCGGCGGCGGGTTGCGGATCACGTTGCCACTGCCCAGTAAGCTCTCCAGTACCGTGGCGCAGTGCTGAGCATGTTCCGGCGTATTAATAGTGGCGGGATAGCAGCGTTGGTAGTCCAGCTCAACGGTCAAGCCATGAAACTCCGCCAGGCTGGCAATCGCCTGCTTAAAGCGCGTCTCCAAGTGCTCTTTAAGCGTCATATCAAAGCAGCGCAGCGTGCCGCGAAGCGCCACCTGTTCGGGAATCACGTTAAACGTATCCCCCGCGTTAATGCTGGTGAAACTGAGTACCGCCGATTTATCCGGGGGCGTCTCGCGGCTCACCAGTCCCTGCAGTTGGCTGATCAGTTGGCAGCTCGCCAACACCGTATCAGTCCCTAAGTGCGGCATCGCTGCGTGGCAGCCTTTGCCGGTCAGCGTCAGGCTAAAGATGTCGAAAGCAGCCATCACGTCAGTATCGTGCACTGCGGCAACGCCCACGGGCAGGCCCGGCCAGTTGTGCAAGCCGTACACGGCGTCCATAGGGAAGCGCTCAAACAGCCCCTCTTCGACCATCACCCGCCCACCGCCGGCGTTCTCTTCGGCGGGCTGAAAGATAAACACCACACGCCCTTTGAAATCCGGCTGCTGCTTTAACGCCCAGGCGGCGCCCAATAGCATGGTGGTGTGGCCATCATGGCCGCAGGCGTGCATCTTGCCGGGCGTCTTGGAGGCGTAGGCAAGCGCCGTCTCTTCGCGAATATCCAGGGCGTCGATATCGGCCCGCAGGCCGATGGTTTTACCTTCCCAAACGGCCATCCAAGGCCGCCACTACGCCGGTACCGGCAATGCCGGTGGTCACCTCAAAGCCCCACTCGCTCAACAGTGCGGCGATGCGCGCGCTAGTGCGGTGCTCCTCAAAGGCGGTTTCCGGGTGTTGGTGAAAATCGTGGCGCCAGGCGATTAGCGCTTCATTCTCCGGTAAGTCTACGGAAGCAGTCATCGTTTTGTCCTTAAAGCATGACATGGGCAACAACGGCAGAGCCGATAAAGGTGCCGGTGAAGACCAGCAGGGCCACAATTACCAGCTTCCAGCCGGTTTGCTTGAACATGGCAAACTCACGGCCGGTCAGCGCCAGCCCGGCGTAGGCCAGTACCGGTGTGACCACCGCAAGAAAGTCCACTTCGGCCAATCGGGCAATGATCCAGCCGTTACCCGGGAAGAAGGGCAGCGTCGCGATAATGCTCACCAGCGACACCCAGGCCACGCTGGGTAGATAAAAGGGCAAAACCGCCCAATCACCAAACCGATAATGACCATCACATACAGAATCAGCATGCCGGGCAGCGCATCTAACAGCGGCGAACCGTTGACGATATTGCTAAACCACGCAGCGATACACACGGCGGCCAGTACCAAAGCCGTTTTGCCGAGCTGGTTTTCCGGGCGCAGCTCTTTCAGCGCTTCGGCATCAAACTGATCGACCGTGCTCTCATGAGTTTTCATGGCTAACCTCCTGACGCGAACCTTTTAAGCGCTTGTACATCCACTCGGTGACCGGTAGCGCGATAAATAGCGAGATATACAGGCCGGTGGCGTAAGTGAGCAGGTTGCTAGCCCCGGCAAAGGCAAGCAGCTCATCCTTGGATGCCGGAACCGCTTCGGCTAACGCAGCCGAACACGCCGCCACCATACTGCCACTGCCCACCCCACAGGCCATGGCCAGAGCACGAATATCGAGAATATCCAACGAGGCGATATAGCCCGCCATTAAGGCAAAGTAGAGCGTACCGAACATGGTGCCCACCACATAAACGCCCATAATGCCGATACCTTCGGGGCTTCTTAGCCCGTAACGATCTGAAATAATGGCAATATTGGGTTCGCGGGCAATAGAGTAGGTGGCACCGATCGCTTCCCGGCCCATTTTGAGCACTAATACCGCAAAGGGCAGCGCGATCAGCATGGTGCCCAGATTGCCCAGTTCCTGGAGTATCAACGCCGGGCCAGCGGCGATAATTTGCTCAATGGCGGGGCCGATGGTGGAGCCAAACTTCGCAATAAACGGCAAAATAGCGATCAGAATGATCGGGCCTGCGGCATTGCTGACCGGCTTGGGAATAACCTTGCCCATGGCCGAGAAAAGGTGAGGGTTGAACAGTACGCCAATCACAAAGGCATAGAGCAGCGGTAGTAGCAGCAGTGTTCCAGGCCCCAGGGGGATACGTACGATGCCGATCCACTCGGCAAACATTGACGTCACGATCACCGTGAGGTGCAGACGCCAGTCCAGCAGCAGTTTGAGATCCATAGGAGTTTCCCTGTTTTTTTAGAGTCACTCCGAGTATCGAAAGGTTACTGTTTCAATCATAGGGCTTTAGTGCGCTATTTTTAGAACACTCAAGCGTTGATAGCAGAGGTAGCGACATCCAGCACCCACAACGTTATACTAAAGTCTAACAACCACCTATAAGAGTTTCTATGCCCATTTCTTTGCCGCTACGGCGCCTTTGGACGCTGGATAAATTCGCCTACAGCCTGCGCGTTTTTATAGCGTTCAGCGGCGCATTGCTGTTCAGCGGCCTCATGGGCGATGTGGCGCTGGTCATCCCACTGTTTCTGGGCATTATCGCCTGCGCGCTGTCTGAAACCGACGACAGCTGGCAAGGGCGGCTGCAAGCGCTGCTGGTAACGCTGGTCTGTTTTACCTCGGCTTCCTTTATTGTCCAGTGGCTGTTTCCCTGGCCTTGGCTATTTGTAGTGGGATTGGGGCTTTCGACCTTTTGCCTGATCATGCTCGGCGCCATCGGCCAGCGCTACGCCACGATTGCCTCAGGTACGCTGATTCTATCCATCTATTCGATGATCAATATCGAGCAGCATGGTGGCGTAGATGGCGACGTAGCGGCACGCCAACTGCTGCTGTTGGCCGGGGCAGCCTGGTATGGGCTGATTTCAGTGGTGTGGTGCGCGCTGTTTTCCCGCCAACCGGTCAAACAGAGCATGGCACGGGTGTACAAAGCGCTGGGCGAATTTCTGATACTCAAATCAGCGCTGTTTGAACCGGTTCGCGGTGTGGATGTGGAAGCCCGCCGGGTGGCCCTGGCGCGCCAGAACGGTAAAGTCGTCGATGCGCTCAATCAAGCTAAGGAGATGATTTTTCGGCGCTTAGAGGGCCAGCGCGGCGACCAAAAACTCAACCGCTACCTAAGTATCTACTTTATCGCCCAGGATATTCACGAACGCGCCAGTTCCACCCACTACCCCTATAGCGCGCTCAGCAAGGCTTTTTCCACCACGATGTGCTGTTTCGCTGCCAGCGGCTGCTGGATCAACAGGGTCGCTCCTGCCGTCAGCTAGCCAAATCACTGCTACTCAATAGACCGTTTGATCACCAGCAGAGCGAAGAGGCCCTGGCGGACTTATACGCTTCCATTGAAAACCTGCGCGACCGGGGCAAGCCCGAATGGCGCCCGCTGCTCTACCCGCTCAGCGCACTGGCAGAGAACCTGGCCACTCTGGAAAACCAGCTCGCCAGCGCACACAATCCTGGTGTCAGCGATGAGCGGCGCGACAGTTCACTGTATGACCGCTCGCCATCCAGTTTGCTCGAAGCGTGGAAGCGGGTGCGCTTGAACTTTACCCTTGGCTCGCCCACCTTTCGTCACGCGGTGCGGCTCTCCATCGCGCTAATGACCGGATACGGGATCATGCAGTGGATCGACCCTGAGCAGGGCTTCTGGATTCTGCTCACCACGCTGTTTGTTTGCCGACCCAACTTTGCCACCACACGGCGATTTTTGTCCCAACGGATAATGGGCACGGTACTTGGCTTGGTAGTGGGTTGGGCGTCGATCAGCCTCTTTCCGCACCCGCTGGTGCAGAGCATGATCGCCGTGGCCGCCGGGTTTCCTTCTTCGCTAACCGCGAAAAACACTATGTTATCGCTACCGCTTCCATCACCCTGCTGGTGCTGTGCAGTTTCAACCAGGTGGGCGATGGCTTTAATCTGATTTTGCCGCGCCTACTCGATACCTTGATTGGCTCACTGATTGCGGGCTTAGCAGTATTTTTCATCCTGCCCGACTGGCAGGGCCGGAGGCTTTACCGGGAGGCTGCCAACGCGCTGACCAATCACCGCCGCTATCTGGACGAGATCATCCACCAGTACGAGGAGGGCAAGCAGGATGACTTGGCCTATCGCCTAGCGCGGCGCAATGCCCATAACGCCGACGCGGCACTCTCCACCCTGCTCACCAATATGCTCCATGAACCGGGACATTACCGAAAACTGGACGCGGACAACGGGCTGCGGTTTCTAGTGCTCTCCAACACCCTGCTCAGTCATCTCTCTGCATTGGGCGCCCATCGCCACCAGTTGGCTGACGATGAAGATGACGCCACCCTGGTGCCGGTAGCAAAGCGTATTGGTGAGCTGCTGGGACGAATCGCGGAGCGTTTAAACCAGCGCCAACCGGTTGAGCCGCTCGCGGAACAAACCGCCGAGCTATTAACCCAGCTAGAAGAGCAGAGTGCAGCAGCAGACGAACAAGCGATCACCCTTTATCGACCTATCCAGAGCCAGCTGCGTCTTATTACCGAGCAACTCGCCCCGCTGGGCGAAGCCGCTAATCGGTTGGTGGGAAGTGAAGAGCACGCGCCCAGCACGGCTAGCGCCTAACCAAACTCACTACACCTGCCCATAACGCCCTGCCGCTTCGCCCAGCCAGCGACGTACCAGCACGGCGGTGATGTCGGGGTTGCCCTGCAGAGTTTGGGCCATGGCCGTTACCCGCTCTAACAGGTCGGCATCGCGCTCAAGGTCGGCAATTTTCATCTGCGCCAGGCCGGTTTGACGGGTACCGAGGACTTCGCCGGGGCCGCGGATTTCCAGGTCTTTCTCGGCGATGCGGAAGCCGTCGGTGGTTTCGCGCATCACCGCCAAACGCTGGCGGGAGCTTTTCGACAGCGGAGGATGGTAGAGCAGCACACAGAAGCTTTCCGTGCTGCCACGGCCTACCCGACCACGTAGCTGGTGAAGCTGCGAAAGCCCCAAGCGCTCCGGGTTTTCGATAATCATCAGGCTGGCGTTGGGCACATCCACCCCAACTTCGATTACCGTGGTAGCGACCAGCAGATCCAGCTCACCCGCTTTGAAGGCGGTCATCACCTCGGCTTTCTCGCTGGATTTCATCCGCCCGTGAACCAAGCCCACCGCAAGTTCTGGTAGGGCCACGGTTAGCTCGTCGCGGGTGACCTCGGCGGCCTGGCACTGCAGTACCTCGGATTCATCGATCAAGGTGCACACCCAGTAGGCCTGGCGGCCTTCGCTACAGGCTAACTGTATGCGTTTCACGACTTCAGGGCGGCGTTCGTCGGGCACCACCACGGTTTTTACTGGCGTACGCCCAGGGGGCAGCTCGTCGATGACCGACACATCCAGATCCGCGTAGGCGCTCATGGCCAGGGTGCGGGGGATCGGCGTGGCGGTCATGATCAACTGGTGCGGGGTCAGCCCACCCGCCTCGCCCTTTTCGCGCAGCGCCAAGCGTTGATGCACGCCAAAGCGGTGCTGCTCGTCAATAATCGCCAGCCCTAAACACTGGAAGTGCACATCGTCTTGAAACAGCGCGTGGGTGCCCACCACCATGCGCGCGCGGCCATCGGCGATCGCCGCTTTGGCATCCAGCCGCGCCTTGCCTTTGAGCTTGCCCGCCAGCCACGCCACTTCGATGCCCAGCGGCTCAAACCAGGCTTTAAACGAGCGGTAGTGCTGCTCTGCAAGGATTTCAGTGGGCGCCATGATCGCCGCCTGGCAATTGCCCGCCAGGGCGCTCAGCGCGGTCATGGCGGCCACCACGGTCTTGCCCGAGCCCACATCACCCTGAATCAGCCGCAGCATCGGCGCCGGGCGGCTCAAGTCGTGGCTGATCTCCTCCAGCACGCGGCGCTGGGCGCCGGTTAAAGCAAAGGGCAACTGGGACAAAAGCGCGCTTGCAAGCTGCGCCCGGAAGGTAGTGTCGGCGCGCCGTCCGCCTGAATACGTAGACGCACTTCGCGCAGACTGAGTTGGTGGGCGAGCAGCTCTTCCAGCGCCAGCCTGCGCGTGGCCGGGTGCTGGCCGAAGGTTAACTGTTCGATATCCACATCAGGCGGTGGCTGGTGTAGCAAGTGCAGGCTAGCGTGGAGACCCGGTAGCTGAAAGCGCTGAAGAAGCGCCTCGGGTATTACGTCGGGCAACGCCTCGGGGCGTTGTCCAGTAAACCAGCGCCTGCTGAGCCAGGGCGCGTAGCCGCGGTTGATTCAAGCCTTCGGTGGTGGGGTAAATAGGCGTGAAGTACTCCTCTACCGGGGTTTCACTGCCACTCATTCGATACTCGGGGTGATAGATCTCTAATCCGGTCGCCCCGGCCCGCGCTTCACCAAACGCCCGCACCGTGGCGCCAGGGCGCAGCTGTTGTTGCTGGGCGGGGAGAAGTGAAAAAACGCAGGCTTAAAATACCGCTGGCATCGCGTAGACGCACCAGCAGGCTTCGCCGGCGCCCTTGACCACATCGCAAGCGGTCACTTCACCCTCTATCACCGCCTCCTGGCCGGCGCGCAGCAGGCCAATGGGCGTCAGCCGCGTACGATCCTGATAGCGCAGCGGCAGGTGAAACAGCAGATCGCTGACCCGCTCGATCCCCAGCCGGCCCAGCTTCAGCGCCAGCGCTTCGCCCACGCCCTTCAGCGCGGTTATCGGCGCGGAGAGGTCGCTCATGGGGCGCTTTTCACGGCTTTGGCGGGCTGTCGGCAGTGGCTGATCGCCTGGATAAGGGCCTCGATGGCTTTTGGCCGGGGAAGCTTGCCCGCCAGGCGATTGCCACGGTGCGCGACGGCGCCGGTTCCACAAAGGGTCGGCTGACCAGCATGGCATTTTCATACTGGTCGGTACCCAACGCCGACTGCGGCAGCACCGTAATACCTAATCGGGAAGCCACCATATGGCGAATGGTTTCCAGCGAGCCGCCTTCGGCGATCAGCGTATTATTGGGGCTATTAAGCTTTTGGGTAATCGCCGGGCAGGCTTCCAGAATTTGATCGCGGAAGCAGTGGCCTTCGCCGAGCAGCAGCAGGCGCTCTTCGAGCAAGTCCTCTTTATTGATCGCTTCCCGCTCGACCCAGGGGTGGTTGGCGGGAATCAGTACTTCAAAGGCTTCGTCGTAGATCGGCTTGGTCACCACATCGGTTTCGGTAAACGGCAGGGCGACAATAATCACATCCAGCTCACCGCTTCTTAACTTGCCGCGCAGGGTGCCGGTCATGCCCTCTTCGATATACAGCGGCATCTGCGGGGCTGCGCTAGCCAGGGCTGGCACTAGATGGGGAAACAGGTAGGGCCCAATGGTGTAAATCGCCCCTATGCGCAGCGGGTTGGCCAACTGATCCTTGCCCGCACTGGCGAGCTGAAAAATCAGGCTGCTCTGCTCCAGCACACGCTGGGCCTGGGCGACGATCTTTTCACCCAGCGGGGTAACCTGTACGGTGGATTTGGATCGCTCAAACAGCGGTGTTTCGAGCTCTTCTTCCAGCTTTTTCACCGCCACCGAGAGTGTGGGCTGCGAAACGTGGCAGCGCTCTGCCGCGCGGCCAAAGTGGCGCTCCTGGGCAAGGGTTACGATGTAGCGAAGTTCTGTTAAAGTCATAGCGGTGCCAGTGGCATCCTCTCGTAGCAGCGTGTGACTAACAAAGTGGCAGTCAGCGGGATGGAAAAGGACTAGCAAGCTCTGCCGTCGGTTTTCTTATCCGACAATCTCATATCTAGTAGAGACTTTGCATCTAATAGGGAATATTAATCAAGAGGAGTGAGCACGGTGAAGCTAACCGTACTGATTATCGGCTGTGGCGATATAGGGATCAACCTTGGGCGTGAGTTACTTGAGGAAGGACACGAGGTGATAGGCCTACGGCGTAATGTGGAAGCCTTAAAAGGCACCGGCATTAAACCGCTGGCGCTAGACCTGGATAGCCTTGAAGATGCCGATGCCAAAAGCCTGCCCCAAGCTGACTATGTGGTGTATACCGTCAGCGCTGACCGTTTCGAAGAGAGCGCCTATCAAAGCGCCTACCCTGAAGGCTTAAAACGTGTGCTGGGCGTGATGGAACAGCACAAAACACCTCCACGCCGGGTGTTTTTTGTTTCTTCGACCAGTGTGCACGGCCAGCAGGAGGGCGAAGTGGTCAATGAAGAGAGCCCCACTGACTCCACGAGCTTCTCGGGCATTCTAATGCGCGAAGCCGAACAGGCGCTAATCAATCACTCCCTGCCCGGCACGGTGATTCGCTTTTCCGGCATATATGGACCAGGCCGCGACCGGCTGATTCATCAGGTGGCTGAAGGCCGTGTGGCCGCGATCACGCCGGTGGTTTACTCCAATCGCATTCACCGCGATGACTGCACCGGTATTATCGCGCACCTGATTCGTTATCAGGAGCGGGGTGAGACGCTGGCGGATATCTACCTGGGTAGCGACTGCGAACCGGTCACCATGCATAACGTCATGATGTGGCTGGCCGAGCAGCTTAACGTCGAAGCTACCGAGACCATGCAGTCGCCTTTACGTCGGCGAACGAGCAAACGCTGCGATAACCAGCGCCTATTGAGCACTGGTTATCAGTTCCGCTTCCCCAGCTACCGCGAAGGCTATGCACAGGTACTCAAAGAGGGCGGCTTTCTAGCAGCCTGTCGGACTTAACACTGATCTACTGCGAATCCCGGTATTTTGGCCAACTTTATTCGATCGATTTCGTTAAATAGCGCGCTATTCGCCTCAATCGATCGATAAATTTGGCTCAAAATCCGTGCTTCTCGCGACGATCGGTCAAGCCCGACAGGCTGCTAGCGCTAAATAAAGCCTAGTCACCGATAACCATCACCGCTTCCGCTTCCACCTGGCTGCCTTTGGGCAGCGCTTTAACGCCAACGGCGGCGCGGGCGGGGAAAGGAGCGGTGAAGAACTCTTCCATGACTTGGTTAACAATCGCAAAGTTATCCAAGTCTACCAAGTACAGATTCAGCTTAACGATATCGCTTAGCGAGCCCGCCGCTTCTTCACACACTGCTTGCAGATTGGTGAAGACCTGGCGCGCCTGGGCTTCAAAATCTTCAGACACAATCGCCATGGTGGCGGGATCAAGCGGAATTTGGCCGGAGAGATACACCGTGTTGCCCGCTTTAATGGCCTGGGAGTAAGGGCCAATAGCCGCGGGGGCTTTGCTGGTGTTGATAACAGCTTTATTGCTCATAGGTTGGTTCGCTCCTGTAGTAGGTAATACTTAATTATTTGATACTGAAAAATAGCGATCACTGCCAATTTTTATCGGCATATCGTTATATACGCCGTTAATTGGCGAGTCGGGTTATCTTGCCAACGTTGGGAAGATTACGGATACGCTTAATAATACGCGCCAAATGCACGCGGCCTTTCACCGACAGGGTCAGATTGACGGTGGAAAGGTGGGCATCACGCTCTTCAATGCCAATCCGCTCAATATTGGCATCGGCATCGGTGACCAGCCCGGCAAGTTCTGCGACTAACCCGCGGCGGCTCTCGATCTCAATACGCAGCGCGACCGGGAAGTCTTCATCGATGGTGTCCGACCACTCCAGCGCGAAGAGCTTGTCAGGGTCGTTTTATCGGCGAAGTTCTTATCCACCACGTTTTTACACTCGGCGCGATGCACCACCAAGCCTTTACCCGTGGAAAGGTGGCCCACCACCGGATCGCCCGGCAGCGGGTGACAGCAGCGCGCAAAGTTAAGCACCATGCCTTCACTGCCGCTGATCATCACGGCTTTGCTACCGTCAACGCCTGCAGGATGCTCATAGGTCTCATCACCATGGGCTGCATCCACCAGGCGGCGAGCCACCACGTGGGTCATACGGTTACCTAGCCCTAGCGACTCCAATAGCGACTCTTCGGAAGTCACATCCAGCTCTTTGAAGGCCCGCTTGAGGATACTCTCATCCAGCTCTTCCAGGCTGGTATCGAAGGGCGCCAGCGCTTTATTGAGTAATCGCCGACCCAGCATGATCGCTTCTGTCTGCTGCTGATATTTTAGCGCGTGACGAATAGCTGAACGCGCCTTTGCCGTGGTCACAAAGTTAAGCCAGGCAAGATTTGGCTTAGCACCAGGGGCCGTAATAATTTCCAGCGTCTGGCCACTCTCCAAGCGCGTCGAAAGCGGTGCCAAGTGGCGGTCAATACGGCAGGCGATGCAGTTATTGCCGATATCCGTATGCACGGAGTAGGCGAAGTCGATTACGGTCGCGCCCTGGGGAGCTCCATAATGTCGCCTTTAGGCGTGAACACGTAGATATCGTCAGGAAACAGGTCGTTTTTAACGTGTTCGATAAACTCCAGCGAATCGCCGGCATGACGCTGCATTTCCAGCAGCCCTTTCACCCAGGCGCGGGCGCGGGCGTGGCTGCCTTCAGCAATCGGATGCGAGGTCTGGCCCGCCTTGTAAAGCCAGTGGGCGGCGATGCCGTTATTGGCCATCGCTTCCATTTCGCGGGTGCGTATCTGCACTTCAATGGGCATACCCCGGGAACCAAACAGGGTGGTATGCAGGCTCTGGTAACCGTTAGCTTTGGGGATCGCAATGTAGTCTTTAAAGCGCCCGGGCACTGGCTTATAGAGGTTATGCACCACGCCTAGAATACGGTAGCAGCTAGCTACATCTTCGGTAATGATGCGAAAGCCAAACACGTCCATAATTTCGGCAAAGGGCTTACGCTGGTCGCGCATCTTTTATAAATCGACAGCAGATGCTTTTGGCGCCCGATTACCGTGCCGTTAAGCGCGTCGTCATCCAGGCTTTTTGCAGTGATGACTGGATTTCACGCATAGCGCTGCGCCGATGCCCGCGCGCGCTGGCAACTGCACGCTTGATACGCTCCGCACGCATGGGGTGAATCGCTTGAAAGGAGAGATCCTCAAGCTCAATACGAATGGTATTGATACCTAGACGACCGGCAATGCGCGCGTAAATTTCCAGCGTTTCACGGGCGATGCGGCGCTTCTTATCCGGACGCAGGGCGCCCAGGGTACGCATGTTATGCAACCGGTCAGCCAGCTTAACGATGATGACGCGAATATCCCGCGACATCGCCAGCACCATTTTCTGGAAGTTCTCCGCCTGGGCGACGGCTTTGTCTTCAAAGGTGATTTGGGTAAGTTTGGATACCCCGTCCACCAGTTCGGCTACCGGTTTACCAAACTGGGCCTCCAGCGCTTTTTTGGAAACCCCGGTATCTTCGATAACGTCGTGCAGCATGGCGGCCATCAGGCTTTGATGATCCATGTGCATATTGGCAAGAATATTCGCCACCGCAAGCGGG
The DNA here is from genome assembly GCA_004295565.1 of Vreelandella olivaria. GTDB lineage: Bacteria > Pseudomonadota > Gammaproteobacteria > Pseudomonadales > Halomonadaceae > Vreelandella > Vreelandella olivaria. Next base: position 4,898,127 of record AP019416.1, read on the forward strand.
TGGGTGACGTAAGGCTCGCCGGAACGCCGCCGCTGGCCGTCGTGGGCCTGCTCAGCGTAGTAAAAGGCGCGTTTGACCTGCTGGATCTCATCCGGGGTAAATAGCCGCCGAGTCTATCGGCCAGGTCATCAATGGTGAACATCTACCGCGCCTCTATCGGTTTCGTTGAAAACGTTAGTCGTCGATATGAGTAGGCGCCATCGCTGGGCGCGGACGAACAGCGGCTTCAACGGGCTCGTCGAGCACAGTGTGATCGACCAGGCCTGCGGCAATTTCACGCAGCGCCATCACCGTGGGTTTATCGTTTTCCCAGGGTAGCAGCGCATCACGAGAGCCGCGTGCCAGCTGGCGAGCCCGCTGGGTGGAAATCATTACCAGCTTGAAACGGTTTTCAACATTTTCAAGACAATCTTCAACGGTTACGCGAGCCATGGGAGCCTTCCTGTTATGACGGAACCGGGCCGACGCCGTTAAAAAGTTGAAAACGGCATCGACCCAGCGGAAAAAACGCATTAAAGCCGTATTTAAAAACACGGTAGAACCGAATAGATTACTCGACCGTAGGCGCCTGTGACAAGAGCGCAGCCAACAGCGGCCCGTGGCGTTCGCTCATTACCGGGAGGCTTAAGCGACGGCTGATCACCAGCGACTGTAACTCCTGCAGTGCCGTGGTGAAGTCATCGTTAACGACGAGGTAATCATATTCGTGGTAATGAGACATTTCACTTACCGCATCGCGCATGCGCCGGGCAATCACCGCATGCTCGTCGGTGCCGCGGCTAGCAAGGCGCCGCTCAAGCTCGTTGCGGGAAGGCGGCAGAATAAAAATCGACACCGCATCAGGCATTTGTACGCGTACCTGCTGGGCACCCTGCCAGTCGATTTCGAGGATGACGTCCTGCCCCGCTGCCAGCAATACCTCTACCGCCTGGCGCGAGGTGCCGTAGTAATTATCAAATACTTTGGCATACTCGAAGAACTCACCCCGCGTGATCATCGCTTCAAACTCGGCCACATTGGTGAAATGGTAATTCACGCCATCCACCTCGCCCTCACGCTTGGCACGCGTGGTGTGCGACACCGATACTTGAATCCCATCCAGGCTTTCGATTAGCTCGCGCACCAAGCTAGTCTTGCCAGCACCCGACGGGGCAGAAACGATAAACAGCGTACCTTGGGACATGAAGTACTTTCCCTTCAGTTAGCGAAAAATAAGTGGCGGAATACGAAGTAAAAGCAAGTTGAGCGACTGCAGCAGAGCAGTAAAGCTGCGCAGTATCGCACACCAGCGCGACGACTGTAGCGTTTGGCGATGACATACAGGGAGGTAGGCATGCGCAGTACGCTATTTATTTTAGCCTTGATTGGCTTGGGCGTAGCCCTGCAAAAAAGCATCATTGAGATTCCCCGCCACTGGGCGCCCTGGGCACCGCTGCATATTGATGACCCTATCACCCCGATGACTAAACTTAAGCTAAGCCGCCTAGCGGATGACCGTGAGGGCTGTTTAGCGGCATTAGATACCGTTCCTGATGGCGAACTTAGCTACATGCCGTTAGCCGATTACTCCCCTACGGCAAGCTGCCCGCTTACCAATGTCGTGCGTATGCAAGCCAGCGACGTTTCTTTTAACCAGAGCTTTGTGGCGACCTGCCCCTTGGCGCTGGCCTGGGTCATGTATGAACGCCATGCGTTACAGCCTGCAGCGGAAGAGATTATGGGTAGCCGGGTAAGTCAGGTTAACCACGTGGGTAGTTTTGCCTGCCGTAATGTTTACGGGCGTGAAACCGGCCGACGCAGCGAACACGCCACCGCCGAAGCGCTGGATGTAACGGGGTTTCAATTTGAGAATGGGCAGCGCATTACACTGATCAACCATTGGGATGATGAAGGTGAGGTGGGGGAGTTCTTACGGGCCGCCCGAGATGGGGCCTGCGATGCCTTTGGCAACGTGCTAGGGCCTGACTACAACGCCGCACATGCCGACCACTTTCATATGGGCATGCGCGGATTTAGGCTGTGTCGCTGATCAACGCCTACTTATTCCAGGTTGATGTCATCTGCATCCGTGGCGGCCCCCGTTGCAGCACCAACGCCACCGCCGATAACGGCGCCTTGAACGACGCTACCACCGGTGACGGCGGCGGCACCCGCGCCAACGGCGGCACCAATACCGGCACCGCTAGAGGCACGCTCTCCGGTAGAGGTGCCGCAACCGGCCAGGCCAATGGTTAACGCCATTACCGCGCCGAGTGTCGCTATACGTGTCGAATTCAATACCTGAATCTGCATGGTCATCTCCTTATGGGTTACTGCTCTTACACATTAGAGAGAATTCGACTTTTTAGCCATGTTAATTATCACTGTTCGATAACTATGCAGCGTCAGGCAACATCAGGCACGCTGGGTCACGGCGCCATAGGTACGCTTTTCCAGCCAGCGCCCAGCGGCAAAAATCACCAAGCCGCAGAGCGCCAAACCAGCGCCCACTAGCCCCGTACTCGACCAACTACAGCCAGCGCTGATCGCAAGCCCGGCAAGCCACGCCCCTAAGGCATTAGCGCCGTTAAAGGCTGCATGGTTAAGGGAGGCCGCCATGGTTTGGGCATCTTCCGCCACATCCATTAAGCGGGTTTGTAGTGAAGGCGCTAACGCCATACTGGTACCCACCAGGCCGACGAACAGCAGCCCCGTCCAGACATTATTGGCGGCAAAGTAAAATAGCCCCTGAACCACGCCACACCAGATCAGGATGCGTGGAATAGCGCGCATCAGGTTTTTATCCGCCATGCGCCCGCCAATTAAATTGCCGGCAATAGAGCCCAGGCCGAAGATCACCAGCACCAGCGGCCCCAACGCCTCGCTCATACCCGCCTGCTGGGTTAACGTCGGCATCACATAGCTAAAAATGGCAAACATACCGCCGCAGCCGATGCAGGCAAGCGCCAGGGTGACCAGGACTCGCTGTTTAAGCAGCGCTGACAGCTCTCACGGGGCTTGCCAGGGTATCAATAGGCTGAACCGGCACATACAAGCGGATTAACAGCGCGGTGAGCAGCGCAATGCCACCCACGCCCGCAAAAGCGATTTGCCACCCCAATAGATTACCCGCCCAAGTCCCCAGCGGTGCACCGATCAGAATCGCCACGGTTAACCCCATCATCACCCGAGAAACAGCCCGGGCCCGTTGGTCTATCGGTACCGCCCCGCGGCCACCAGCGCGGCGATGCCAAAATAGGCGCCGTGGGGCAGGCCAGCGAGAAAACGCAGGCCCACAAACGATAAGAACCCCGGCGCCATGGCGCTGGCAATATTACCCACCGCAAATACCAGCATCAGCACGATCAACAGCGTCCGCCTGGGCACCCGCGCCGCCAGCGCTGAAATCAGCGGCGCACCGACCACCACGCCCAAGGCGTAGCTGCTTATTGCGTAACCCACCTGGGGCACGGTCACCGCTAAATCTCCCGCCACGCGGTTCATCAGGCCCATAATCACAAACTCGCTGGTGCCAATCCCAAAGCCACCCAGCGCCAACACAAATTCGGCCAGCCGCGGGTTGCGCGCCAGCCCTTGAGACGACGATGCTGTCGAATCCTGCATGCTCAACTCCTTGGGATACCGCCCTGTTGGTATCTCGATTAGCGCTAAATGATCGCAGGATTAGACGAAAGTAGAAACACGCTGCGTTTAAAAAGTTAGCGGGCGAACACAATCGTTAAGCTGGGTTGAATAGGAAATGTTTGGATAAGGTGTGTGGCGGTCAGGCAATAGGGGATTCACCTGTAAGCAACCGCTCACGCAGATGGCGGTTACGCGGCACCAAGCCGGTTTGCAGACCCAGCGGGTGGAATACTTGGTTTAGCAAAGCCAGTTTAGGGCTTGCTTTATCGGCTTCCAGATCAGATAAGGTACGGCGACTGATGCCCACCAGCTCGGCATATTGTGTCTGCGACATCCCCAACACGTCGCGACGTAGTTGACGCAGCACCTGCCCTGAGCTGATCTCTTCCCGCAGCAGCTGGGACAATAGCGCCATAAGCAGCGCCTCGCGCTCGATGCTGGTGAGTTCTTTGCGTTTCATACTAGCCCCCAGCGGCGCAGCTTAGCATCCAGATAATTCAATCCCACCGCATTCGATGCTAGCAACGCTTCCGGCACTCCCCGCGCAGCAAGTCGTTCTTTTAGTCCAACTAACTGGCTCCCCAGCTCTTTTAGCTCTGCCATCAACTGCTCGGCTGGCACATAGGCAGTTAAGTTCTTTGCAATGGCTACCCAGTTGAATTCAGCCCCCTCTTCAAACGGCGAGCCCCAAGTGGTGGTGCGAATAATGCCTTCTGGGTCAGCCTTCATGGGCGCAAAATCGTAGACTGGCGCCAGCCATATCCCCCTGAGGCGTTTTCAACAGCGCCGTATTTCGTCCATGGTTATCGCTATTAGCAAAAGCGACATTAAGCAGATCACGTTTCACCCACTCGCTCACGAAACGCGTCATATCAAAATGACCTCCTAACTCGCGAACGCGGTATTGCTGGCTCAACAGACCAACCAAAGCCTCAATCACGGCAAAATGGTTTAAGAAGCTTCCCGGCTGACACTCCAGGACGGAATAAACCGACTCCAGTCCATACAGCGTTCGCTTCCCAGCGGGGTAATCAACATCAAAGCGGGGCAACCACAGCGATGGATAGCGCTCGCCTTCCAGTAGCCGCATACCTTGAGTGTCGATGGTCGCTATGCCGAGTGACGCCAGCTCATGATAGAAATGGTACTCCGCACGGAGGATATTGTTATCAAGCTCGGTGCGCTGGCCGCGAGGAAATTTCACCAGATAGTGCTGGTCTGTATTCGCCGTATCATCCTGATAGGTATCGATCCAGACCTGATCGTCTGGCGAACAGCGAAGCAGTAGCTTAGGCGCTTCGCCGCCAGCGCCTGTCGCCCCACCCCAGCGGCACCCATTTGCTGCGCATAAGCAAGAAAGTCGCTATCCCGATCCACTACATCACCTAAGGCAAAGCGTTGATGCTCTAGCGTGCTACCTACTGGACGCTCGGGAAGCGCCTCTTTAATACGTAAATTACCCACCGGCGCAATCGTCCCGTTAGCCAATAGGGCGTAATCTTGTTCAGCCTCGGTAAGCGCCGATATCCCTAACTGCGTGACCCAGTAACGACGGCTGGCCCCGGAAGGCATGATATCGTCTAAAAAAGCGAACCAGCGTGGCGATTGATGGGTATTCATTAGCTCAATGGGCAAGCGCAGGCTGCAAGCATGCTCGTCATCGCGATCGAGCCATTCAAGGGCATAATCGGTGATATAGCCCAAACGAGCAGAACCTCGGCGACCTTGTGCTGGATGCTCAATCACCAGCTCGGCGGCATCGTGCCACTGGTCATGATGAAATGCCTGGATGGTTAGTAACATGGGCCACCTTAATTGAGCAGTGAATAACTGAGCAGTTTAATGCTCAATAGTGTAGTCCAAAGCAGAAAAATGTGCATTTTAATGCTCATAAATATATAAAAACTCAATTAATGAGCAATATAATTCTCATTTTAACCAGGAGTAATAATGCCAGCTGATAACCCATCTTTTAACACGATCGAACACGCCATGGCTGAACTCGCCAAGGCCGACCCCGATATCGCACGTGCTTACCCATTGGTGGGCGCCCCTGCCTCACGCCAGCGCGACCAGGGTTTTGCGACATTTTTCTCGACCATCGTTAGCCAACAGCTATCCACCGAAGCGGCCCGTGCGATTATGGGTCGTGTAAATACACTGCTGCCCGAGCTGCATGCCAAGGCAGTGATGGAGGTAGAGGATCAAGCGCTGCGCGATGCGGGGCTCTCCTGGCGTAAAATCGAGTATGCCAAAGGGCTGGCAGAAGCAGAGTTGGCAGGCACTTTTAGCGCCGCGGGGCTGGAACAGCTAAGCGACGACGAGGCGATTGCCGCGATTACCAAGCTGCGCGGCTTTGGCCGCTGGAGTGCGGAGATCTACCTAATGTTCTCGCTGCAACGCCCGGATATTTTCCCCGCCGACGATCTTGCTCTGCGAGTGGCGCTTGGCCGCTTAAAGGCATGGACAACAAACCCACGCCTAAACAGGCCCGCCAGTTGGTGGCGCACTGGTCTCCCTGGCGCAGCGTGGGTTCGCTGTTTCTGTGGCACTACTACCGCGGCGAGCCGCTTTAAATACTAGGCTCGGTCTGAAAACTGGCTGCGCTCGACCATACGGCGTTAAAAATCGGCTCGTGCGCGAGTCCGATCAAAGTACTCATTTACACAACGTAAACTCGCGCGCGAGTCCGATCCGCCTTTTCGCCGATTTTTGCCTTGTCTGGCCTTCGCTCGCCGACTTTTCAGACAGAGCCTAAGCATCCAGCCCGCCAAACTTACCGTTCTGATAGTCTTCGACCGCCTGAACGATCTCTTCGCGGGTGTTCATCACAAAGGGGGCCATGGGAGTAGACCGGTTCATCAATCACCTCGCCGTGACCAAACAGCAAGCGCGCGTCGCTGCTGGCTTCAATGTCGAGGCTATCACCTTCACGATCTACTTCAATCAAATGGTGCGGCTTGACCGACTCGCCGCCTACTGAGACATCGCCGTCCACTACGTAAAGAAATACCTGCCGTCCCGGTGCCACAGGTAGCTGTTCGTGGCTACCGGCAGGCAGCCGCAACGTCGACATAAATATCCCCGTCAGCGTTTCAATCGGGCCTGTATTGCCCTGCCACTCCCCGGCGATCAGGTTCAGCTCACCACCACCCGGTAGCTTAATAGCGGGAATGGATTCTTGTTGCAGCCCTACGTAGCGCGGCTCGCTCATTTTCAAGTGCGATGGTAGGTTGACCCACAGCTGCAGAATCTCCAACCGGCCGCCGTCGCGTAGAAACTCCTCCGGCGAAATTTCCGCATGCACGATGCCGCTGCCCGCGGTCATCCACTGCACACCGCCCGCATTAATCACGCTTTGATGCCTGGCGCTATCCGCATGGGCCAGCGAACCTTCCAGAATAAACGTGACCGTTTCAAAGCCCCGATGCGGATGCGGGCCAAACGGTAGACCCTGATTGTTAGCCGGATAGGTTTGAGGGCCATGGTGATTAAGAAACAGAAAGGGATCTAGCTGCTCCAAACCAGGCCCCGGTAGCGGCCGACGAGTGGTTAAATCACCGATATCATCGCGCTTGGCCGGGTGCTGGGCGATTACGCGGCGCGCTGCTTGGTTAGTGTTTGCTGGCATCACTTACTCCTTATCAATACTTCCCAGCGTAAAACCTATAGCCGCGGATGAGGAGCGAATAATTTGCCCTGTTTCGTTGAAGGAAATTGTTATTAAACGTCTCAGCGGTTTCCTCAAAACTCGTTCACCACCGTCACGCCCACCCCTTCGAACTTATCCATGTTCATTAACGCATCAATCGACTGCTCAAGATTGATGCGTTTGCCGATAAGCTTCTCAGGCGCCAGCTTTCCAGACTGGATCATCGCCAGCATGGCATCGTAACGGTGGGCCTGCATGCCATGACTGCCGAGTATTTCAAGCTCGTTGGCTATGACCTTGCTCATGGGAATGGCAGGCGTACTGTTCTCTGCCAACATCAACCCGACCTGAATATGCTTGCCACGTTTACGCAGGTTGCTGATGGAGTTAAAGCAGGTCGTCGGATGCCCTAGCGCATCCAGGGATACGTGAGCGCCTCCCGGGTGATTTCCGTTACCGCTTCCACCACACTGGCGACCTTGGCGGCATTTACGGTGGCGGTAGCGCCCAGTTGACGGGCCAGAGTAAGCGCCTCTTCCGAAATATCGATGGCCACCACGTTGGCACCGACGGCATTGGCAATCATCACAGCGGATAGACCAACACCTCCGCAGCCATGGACGGCCACCCACTGGCCTGCCGCTGTTTTACCCTGATCAACCACTGCCCGAAAAGAAGTAACGAACCGGCAACCCAAACTTGCGGCCGTCGCAAAATCGAGTGTCTCTGGTAGCGCGACCAGGTTCACGTCAGCGTAGTGAATGCCCACGTACTGGGCAAAGGAGCCCCAGTGGGTAAAACCCGGCTGAAACTGGCTATCGCAAACCTGATGGTTGCCGGAGTGGCACTCAGGGCAAGTGCCGCACCACCCACGAACGGCACCGTGACACGGTCGCCAATGCGCCACTGCTTGACGTCTTTACCCACGGCTTCGACTACGCCTGCCAGCTCATGCCCCGGCACATGGGGGAGCTGTATATCGGTATCGTGCCCCACCCAGCCATGCCAATCACTGCGGCACACACCGGTTGCCATGACTTTCACCACCACGCCATGCGGCTCAGGGGTGGGATCAGGCAGTTGCTGGATCTGGGGTGGGGCGGAAAATTGCTCAAAAACAACGGCTTTCATAAAGAGTTCCTAAACGGTATCGCTTTTTTACTTTATAACTGCACCTGCGGATAAGGAGCAAACTATTGGCCACTAACGCTTAGCCGCCCCACCACCTGAAACGAATCTTCTGCTGGGCGTACCACAATCATTTCGCCAGACCCCACACCGCTACCAACCAGCGCGGTGATATTGACCTGATGGGTGACCAGCAGCAAATTCCCCGGCCCCTGCCATGCGGCAATCTGCTCTTGGGCGGTTTGGGTAATTGACGCCTGATCACCACGCCCGCGAAAGAACGAATCCAGCCAGGGGGTAGGCTCAACACTGCCCAGGGCCATCAACTCAGCGGTATCCAACGCCCGGCACCAGCTTGATGAATACACCGCCGCGATGGGGATATCCCGCTCACGAAACGCGCGACCAGCAGCTTCTGCCTGAGTACGTCCAGCCGCAGAAAGATTACGCTGAGTCTCGCAGCGGCCACGCTCAAAGCCTGGCGGGTCGCCAATGCCAGGCGCCAGGGAGTGGCGCATTAGAATCACCAAGCTGCCTTCTTGCAGAGCTTGCCAGGTTGTTTCGTTTGCCTGGGTGCTGATGGGCAGGATGCTCAGCACAACGAGAAGTAGGGTTAAGGTGATGTGGCGTAAGGTGGGCATGGGCAGGCGTCCTTAAATCGGCAAAATTTGATATTGTTAGACATAAGCCAGCTGTAATTACTCTATGACGCCAAGGGTAAGCCTATGACCGAGCAGAGCCCAATCGCTTTTAGTTGCCTTGTCAGCGCGATTACCCAACAGATAGAGCAAGCTCGCGGGCAAGTGCGCCAAGCCGTGAATACGGCCATGGTACAAAGCTACTGGGAAATGGGCCGTTTAATTGTCGAGCACGAACAACAAGGCAATCGCCGTGCCGAGTATGGTAAGCAGCAGCTACAGCAGCTCTCGCAACAGCTAACCGAGCGGCTGGGTAAAGGCTTTAATGTCACTAACTTGCGCAATATGCGCCAGTTTTACCAAGCCTTTCCAATTCGGGAGACAGTGTCTCTCAAATTGAGTTGGTCACATTACAATCTGCTGTCTAAGGTAGAAAATCCCAGTGCGCGAAAGTGGTATCAACAAGAGGCAGAACAGCACAGTTGGAGCGTACGCGCCCTGGAGCGCCAGATTAATACCCTTTACTACGAGCGCCTCCCTGGCCAGCCAAGACAAATCCCTGGTGGAAGCCGAAGCTCAACAAAACACCCAGCCGTTGGCGAAGCGCGCCAACGCGCCCGCCCCACTATCAAAAAACTTGAGTTCCGCCGGGCAAAGACCGTTTCGCCAACGGCTGTTGCGATGGCAAAGCCTAGACGATCTCAAGCGTCTATGCGCACTGATCCAACAAGCAGTACTCTTTTCACAATTCGAGACGCACCGTGTCTCGAATTGAACTTGAGATAAACATCTAACGAATTTAAGCCGCAGGCGCAGTCACAGTTTGCATAAGGCTATCCAGATAGTCCGAATCCGACATAAACAACACATGCTTGGCACGAAGTTCCTCAGCCGTCATTCCCCAATAACTGTTAACCCATGCGCTTGTCGTACTGGAAGGAGCCAAAATAAAACTTTCAAGCTCCACTCGCTCATCCTTCAAGCGTCGCTGGACATCTTTGATGCGCTCAGCGAATTCGATCTTTTCATCTTTAGACCCGGTGTGCCGCACGCCGTGTGGATCCACGAAGACGATACGCTGCTTGTCCTGCTGAACATGCCAGAGGATAAAGTCTGGATAGAAGCCTCCTGCTTCAAAGAACCCTATCCCTTGCTTAACCAGATTCCGAAGCAAGTAAATCTGTTCGCCTCGCTCAGCGATTAACTGCTGGTTCCTTTCAAGCCACGCTCTTAAATCTTCAACAAAGCGGTATTCACTGTCGTTAAGAACAACAGGCTCAACGCGGATCCGGCTATCCTTGCCTAGGTGTAACAATGGATGATAGAGATGCACACCGAGCTGCAGGGCGCTAATACCATTTGCTTTAGATGAGCGATAAGCTGCCTGCTGTTGCTGCTCAATGGCCATCTTCATTTGTTTGATATCATCAATAAGCGCTGACTCACTGCCATCCACCACCAACTGATACTCACTGGTGGCAGGCAAATTACCGCTCGCTTCCTCAAGTGCTACCAGCTCCATACGTGGCTCTAGGTAAGCACGCCGGTGATAGTTGAAAACACGATCTAACAGCAACGATAGCAGCTCTAACGCCATACTCTGGTAACGCTGGAAGTTATCAGCACGTAGCTTCCACTGGTCATCGGGTACTAACAAGGTGTACCAAATTTGGCTTTTCAGTAGCGCTGGCAAACGATGCGCATCGATTAACACATTCGCGTACCCACGATTACGCCGGTAACGCTCCAAGTCACGTGCCAACGCTGCCATATCGACGAACAAAAGCCGGTCATTATCGAAATAGCGCGACTGCTGCTTCGCCAAGCCGGGCTTAGCCATGACTTCTTTCACCCCCGACGCTTGAATGCTATCCACCCTGGGATAGCGGTCTACCTCGACCCGGCGCTCCTTTAGGACGATATCGGGTGTTAGGCCCAACGCATTCTGAAAGTCACCACTTAATACAGGATGGCCAAAACTTACTAATGGGCCATCACGATGAAAGCTGTAGGCCTGCCGGGTATCCTGGCGCACTTTAGGCCGTAGCATCTTCAATGATTTACCCACGTCTTCCATGACATTGAGCTTGAGGGTATGCACTTCCGGATTATCGTTTCCCGGCAAACCTTCATCTTCCAGAAAGTCACGGAAGGTGGCCATAAAGTCGGCGCCAACGCCAAACACATTCAGCGTTTCCAGCAAGTAAAGGTATTTGGGCGCAAGAATCGGATCAAGTCGGCTTGAGCGCATCAAGCTCATGTCACGCCCCTTAAGGCGTACCCCACGGCCGAAGAGCTGAATAATCTGCGAGCCCTCTTTCTTACCGGTATTCATCAGCCCCATGCTGGAAACCCGCCAGCAGTTCCACCCCTCAACAAATTTCTTGGAACCAATCAGTAGATTGACAGGCGAGCTATCACGGGTAACCTCGGCAAAAATAGGGTTCGCCAGCTCAGACTTACGAACCTGCAGGTGCTTTATATCATGGCTTTCCAGGTGCTCAGCTAAACCTAAGGCATCGCCCACATTGATCAGCCCAAACGGTTTTTCAGCTTCACCCACTTTTAACAGCAGCTCGCCCGAGTCACCGGTAATCCGGTCGACATTGAGCGTACCGCCTCCCGCAGCGTGGAAGCTATGGGTGAGAATATCCCGGTAAAGAGCGTCAACGGTTAGTTGCTGCTCCTTAAGCCATGGAAAGCTGCCAGAGAAAATTTCATTGCCCTGCTTATCAATCAGGCCAGCACTTGCCGCATCCCCTTGATAAACAGCGCTGAGCGCTTGCTTAGCTTGCTCTTTTTCGCCCAGAAACCACGCTAGAAAACCCAACACTTGAGCGATATCGGAAGCACGCTCGTTGTAATTTTTGGCGCTCTCTTTACTGCCATCATCTTTCACCACGCTGGCACCCACGAACACCCATAGTGGCACGGCAAGGTTCCACTGGCTTAGCTCTCGGTGCTCTTCGTGGAAATATCGCTGCTGCTGGTAAAAGCCAATAGCGCCGCTGTCAGATAAGTGTAACGCTGCCGCGTTTCTTTCTCGGGCAAATTGAAGATGCGGTAATCCTTGCCGTAGCCATCTTCATAGAAATAGCGGTACCCATAATCGAAAAGGATATTCTTGGCGTAAGACTCCTCAACCCCATTATCCCCAGCGGCCACCACCGCTTCTTTAAAAGTGGCCGAGTACTCAAAGGTGAAGCCACGTCCCGCCAGCTTGTTACGATGCGAAAGCCAGCCTTTCTCCTCACTGGCAGAGCCCAACCCACGATGCCCTTCGTCAACCAGCAGCAAATTGCCATCACCAAAGCTGTCGACGGCCATTTTCTTTTTACCCTGCTCAGTGCCGAGCTTGGTAATCTCACTAATCGCGACGCGGCTGAGTGACTTGCGCTCACCGCTGAACAGGTCTCCTCCGTCCTGACTAAGACGTTCCGACTCTAAGCTAGACTCACGGCACTCAAGTAAATGCTGGTCGCTGAGGCGCTCATTGGGCGTGATAAGGATAATTTGACCGTAGTCACCAATGCGTTGGTGTTGTCGGGCATAGTGGCGAAACTGGCGCACGTTCGTGTGCATCAGCAGCGTTTTACCGGAGCCGGTGGCGTTTTGCAGGCAGAGCTTATTAAGGTCTTCGTCCTGGTAGCGGCCAATGCCCGTTTGGTACCCCTGCCCTTGCCAAAAGTGTTAAACCTATCCACCTGGGCGTTAAGGCTCTCTTTCAGCGCCTCTCGGCTACGAAAATATTCGAATAGGTAAATTTCCACGAATAGCAGCGTCAGCCACTGGAAATACTTCCACTCGACTTCCACCTCACGCTGCTGGTTCAAGGCATCGGTATGCTCAATGATATTGGCGTCAAAGCGCTTTAAATCCTCTTCGCTATATTGCCAGCTTGACTGATACCCACCCAGCAATGCGTGCAGGTAGTGATGATGCCGATCCGCTGTAAGCCCTGGCTGACTCTCTTTGAGGTTTTTATTCAACAGCGTGATTGGGCGCACTTGGCTACCCTTGTCTCGGTACTGCGCTAGCGGGTCGATACCAAAGCGCGTCATCACCCACTGATTGAGCACCAGTTTTTGAGAAAGTCATTCTTGGCGCTAAGTACTCTGATTTTCGCTTGGCGTGGCTTACCTGCCATTAATGCGACTCCCGATCCTGTCGATTCTGCCCATCGCTCTGCTGGGTAGGCGCGTCATCGCCTATCAGGACTGGCTTATCGTTCTCCCAAACCACGGCATACTGACCAAGGCGGCGTTTACGCTCAAGCGTCTCAGCAACAGCCGAGCGCAAGCTTTCTAACATCTCGTGAGTATCAGGGGTCAACTGAGTCATGGCTGAGACTCCTTTAGGAGTAAAGTGTAGTAACGCTCATCAAGCACCTGGCGCTGCGCACGCGTTTGCTCGAAAACCGGCGCTGGGGTTCCTCCCGCATTCATAAAACAGCGCGCGCGGGTAACGCTTGGCGCATAGAGCATCAACAGGTTGTTCAGGCTGCGAGGGAAGCGACGCTGGATATCTTTCAGCGGAATATGGTGGCCACCGTGGGAGACACGCTCGGCCACGCGCAGACGCGACATCTCCCGCGAAGGCAGCGCCAAATAGACGAGTTCGACCCGCCACCCCGATTCCATCAGACGTTTTATCAGGCTGAGATACCCCGCCCTGAGAGCGTTGTCTCAAAAGCAAAGTCTTCGCCTTCGTTAATCGCGTCCTCGATTTCCTTGAGAAAAATACGACTGGCAGACAGCAGCTCACGCTCAGGCGCTAAAGGCGACAGCCCGGCAGCAATTAAGTCGGCATTGATAAAACGTGCACACTTAGCCACCTGCGGCAAATAATGCAGTGCAAGGTGGTCTTGCCAGCCCCATTGGGGCCGGCAACGATCCAACACGTTGGCATGGCAGGCTTAGAAGTCATCATCACACCCTTCCCACATGCGGGCATGGAAGGTTTCTTCCAGGCTATTGACACGATCACGGGCACGGCCCGTCAAATTCAGGCCATGGGGGCCATTGATATAGATGGTGTCGAACTCGCTATCTGTAGTGCCAATCTTATATTTTTCGAGTAGCGCCTCAAGCACGGCGGCATCTTTCTCCGCATCGTCCGTTAGCTTGCGCCATACCACCAACACTTTCGCCAAATCCTCGTCGCTGCCCGGAATACGGCGCACGTGGCCTTCCACTTGACGAATCCAATACGCGCCATCTTCATTTTCTCGCAGGCTGACAGCCTTCAGGCGCGTGTTTTGATCTTCCGGCAGCTCGGGGTCGGTCTCGCGTTCAAAGCGGGCCACGTAGGTGCGCGGCTTGTCCAAATGGGATACGTGCAGACCAATCAACCAATTAAAAGTCTCAACCAAATCCACCGCGGTTTTACGGCTTTCATCGCTGCCGGGCTGCTTTACCTTCAGCATGTAGCCTTCCGGGTCGCGGAACCACTCGGTATTCAGCAGGCTTGCCGAGCCGCGAGTTTCCACATCCAGCAGGTACTTAAGCGTGTAGTCGTGGCGTAGTTCTGGATGCTGTTCCATTAACGCATCGCGATTGGGATCTTCATCTAGCTCTAAGTTATTGAGCGTATCATCGTAGCTTTCGAGGCGCAGGTATTTAAAAACTGAGCAATCCCTTGCAGTTCGCCATTCTTTCCAGCTTTTGGCGCCCCGTTTCTCCAGCTCTTAGAGTAAGATGATTTCATTATTCTCGGACGCAAAGCTTCATCAAATTGAGAGCCCATCTCGACCAGCAAATATTTGTTATTCTGCGTTCCGTCACGCAGCCCTTCAATTACCGCATGACCTGTCGATCCTGAGCCAGCATAATAATCAAGTATATATTCGCCTTCTGCTCCAGATGACATATCTATTATTCTTTTAATGAGCTTTAATGGCTTTTTCCCATTTACAAAATCGACACCACCTTCATGCTTCAAGTTGTTCGTATTGATATCCAACCAGAGTGTAGACGCTGGCTCAGTAACACATTTTTACCGTCAATATTTTTAACATTGCTAGATAAAAATAAAACTGTCTACCTCCTATCAAAAGGATGTCTGGGGCATTTTCTCTCGAAACTAAAATTATATCTTCTGGGTTATTTTTAGATTTTTCTATATATCCTTTTAGCCACTTAGAGGGTTTTTGTAGAGTCTTCGTTTCAAAAACTCTATTCGCATTATTGACAGCAAATTTTTCAGCAGCAGCAGTGATAATTGAGTCTGCTGCATCTTCCCATTCTCTTTTGCCTGCCTCATTCCATCCCGTGTATTTTCACACTTAAAACCCAAAGAATGAAGAACTTCGAGCCTTATACTTTTAAAGACCCACTCATCATGAGGCGCAGAGATATTTTCAACAAACCTAGAGAAGTGTTGAAGGTCCACTGATTTTTGTACTGGCTGAGGAGAGAATGAGTAGAGTGACTTATTTTTAGAGAAAAAATCACTCTATCTGTTACATCAACAGGCCCAACATTAACTGTTCTAAAGCTAGACGCAGTAGAACATTTTGTAATCACCGTTGCCACATAGGAATTGTTGCCAATATGATTTTCTAAAATCCCTCGTAGCCGCCAATCTTCAATATCATTGACATTACAAGCGCCACCAGCAGACTCTGACATCAGGGCTTTACTTTCCAACAATCTGTCAACGAGCATAGACATCCAACTAGAGTGCTGGTAGTTATCCTTATATCTAAATTCATCAGACCCAGTGTTATACGGCGGATCAATATAAGTGCATTTAACAGATCTCTCAAGTTTTTTTGAAACTAAGCGGAGTGCTTGAAAATTATCAGCATTTATTAAGACTCCGTTTAGCATCTCATCTAATTTACCAATAGAACAAAGTATGTCGTACTCAATATCAGCGCCAAGCACATATGTGTCGGCAGCTAGATAACCATATTTCTCTTGAGAGATGATTTCAGAAATAGATTTGGCTCTAATATCAACATCAAGCTCAAACAGATCTAGAGAATAAATCTCGGCCCATTGCTGCCTTTGTTTTTCATGGGTAAAAATTCTTTTCAAAAGATTTTCATTATCTTTAATAAGAAACAAAGAAACACAATAGCCAGAACTAGCCACAAACTTTTTCTTAAGCCAAAGTTTCTTCTGAAAATTCTCTAGCTGCGCCAGAAAAGTAATAATTTTCTTAGCTAACTTACGTAGCACTTGAATCTTTTTAAGCTGTTGCTCGACGATGAGCACATCCGCATCGTCGATATCATCCAAACGCAGAATTTCATTTTTAATATAGAAATCCAGCTCGCGGGAGAGGAAGCCGCCTAGATCCTTGTGGATAAAGTAATCCATGGTGTTGCGGGCCGTGTACTGCTGCAAGTACTTACCCAGCAGCGTGCGCTCTTTCTGCTTGTCGGTGGGTGCACGGGTGGCCAAGTTTTCACGGTAAGCAACGACACCATCAGTGGCACGCAGCGCCTCCATAATGCGCTCTTCTGCTTCCACCAACCGCTTCTTCTGCCAGGTGCCACTCTGCCCGATCTTTTCGGGATCTGGGCGGTATTCAAACTGCAGCACCAGATCGGCGCCATCCAAGCGAATGGGTTCGTCATGGTGGATGATAAAGAAGCGTTCAGTGCTCTCTTTACATCGTTATGCTCGCCTTCGGTGGCGTCCACTACGCGGCAGTGTACTTTCAGTGCAGCGTCTGTCGAATCAAATGCTAACCCTGCCTGGGCCGCTGAGCCCTGCAGCGTTTTCAACGCTTCGTTCAGGTTAAAGGTAAAGTTGGCTAAGGTTTCGGAGGATTTTACATAGTACTGGTCTTTGTTAGCCCAGTGGAGGTAAACCTCACGGCCATCGTAGGGCACTGCGTAAGGTGCCGCACGGCTGTCATTCTCCGCCACATGGTGGCGGCGGCTCATAAAGTCGCCTTTATCGTAGTAGCGTGAAAAGAAGCGGTAGAGGTGGTCGTAGATATCGGTTGATGCACTCTGCTCTTGTTTTGCCACATGGTAAGCCGCCCTTGCCTGCTTCACAGCAGGGGCGCTATCCGGGTCTGGGGCACCGAGCTCTTCAGCTTTGTTACGCTTCTCTTCAATGTCCTGCCGCATGGCTGACAGTTGCTGCTCGCCCTGCTCGGCGAAGGCGTCTTCAATCGCTTGCGCTAGGTCTTCACGAATAAAGCGAGAGAGCTGGTCACTTTTGGCATGCATGATGCGATACAGCCCGAAATCCAACTCAGGCTTATCGAGCTGAAAAAGCTCATGCAACAGCTTGATAAAGCGTTCCTTGTGACCGTCTGCAGTCGTAGCAACCATTGATTCGTATCCATCAGATCGTGCAACTGACGAGAAAAGCTCGCCAGTTAGAATAATTGAAAAAGCTCGGGCAACCACTAGGGCAGACCGATGATCAGAAGAGCACTCTGTACGCGCTTCGAGTCGGGCGTCATAACGTGTCGTGTAGTCGGGCGACTTGTTTGGTTTCGCCAAGGACAGTTTTGCGTCCATCATCGGCCATACAAAAAGTAACCCTCCATGGTGCGCTGATCTGACGAGAAGCGTGGAGGGTGTTGTTACATGGAAGAGTAAACAGCTGATTGATTGGGGTCAATCGGCGAATACGACGTGAATATTCAAACGCCTACGTCGGCGTTGCTTTCACGCCAGTTCCCAGCGAACCCGAAATAACCGGTGTGTCTGGCTTTTACGGTGCATCTGTCGCTCCAGAGCGTCGATGAGTGAATCACGTTTTTCTTCGATCTCATCCTGCACATCGAAAATCATTTGCCGATCACGACGCTGTTGGCGTTCGAGTAATTTAAGTGCTTCTTGAGCGGCTTTTTGCTCTTCTAACGACTCAGCAACACGCGAGCGCCGTTTGGCATCTTTGATCTTGGCCCGCGTGTCTTCCAGTTGTGCTTCGCTGGAGGCAATTTGATCGTCGGCCCATACTTCTAGTTTATCGCGTTCACGCTGAAAATAGCCGTGGTTCTCTTCTAGTACACGGCTAAGCGTGGCATCCAGCTGTCTTTTAGCCAACGGGGCCAGCTCTTCTGGAGGTTCTGGCGCTTGCTTCTCAACCAAAGCTGAAATATTGAACAGCCGCTCACATGCTTCCTGATCGAGCCGTGTGCCATCGTCGGCAAGCCCAGTGAACACCAAATGCTCTTCATGCTGGAAACTATCGAGTTCGAGCAGATTTAGCTCTAGCCAGCCGCTTTGGGACTGCAGTTGTTCGAGTACGGATATGCGAAGGGGGTGTTCGGCCAGTTGAAAACACAGCGTCACTGTAGGTGTTTCTTGACGACGCCCATAATCCAACACGTGCTCACCTAGTGGATGAGTCAGCCGGTAAGTGTAGGCATGTTCAGGTGGCTTGATGCCTTTCTCTTTGCGAATCAACCAGTACTCACCCGTGGGTACGCTACTTAGTGGCGATTCTTTTAGCTGAAAAGTGAGATGACGATCATCGAAAACGGCCTGGGTGGCTAAGCTGTGCCGGGTAAGCTTCCAGAATAGTTTCCCGGTACGATCAAGTTGAGCCTCGGCTTTGTCTCGTTGAATGCGCAACAAGTCGTGAATCTGCTCGTCGAAGTGCTCAAGCAACTTGCTCTCGGTTTCACGCATGCGCGCATCAATATCCGCTTCTAAGGTTTCGCGCAGCGCAGCAAAGGCGGCTTCAATCGCATCCGATGTGCGGCAGGTCGCATAGATATCCGCAATACGTTTCTCAATGTCTACCCCGGATTCCAGCCGCCCAAGAATGTCATCGGATGCGCCGAATAACCCATCGAACAGCTGAAATTTCTCACTTAAGAGCTCTAAAACGCGTTTATCAGCTTCATTACGCTGATTCAAAAATTGATGACGACCACGTCAAACTGCTGGCCATAACGGTGGCAGCGACCAATACGCTGCTCTACCCGCTGCGGATTCCAGGGTAGGTCGTAGTTGACCACTAGGTTACAAAATTGGAGGTTCACACCTTCGGCAGCGGCCTCGGTGGCCACCAGGATCTGAGCTTTATCACGGAAGTGATCAATGATAGCGGTACGACGGTCGATAGCAGGGCTACCCGTTATGCGGTCGCTGTCTGAATGCTCAGTGATCCAGCGTTGGTAAATCCCTGTTATCCCTGGGCTGTTGTTGGTGCCACTGAAAGTAACAACTTGATCAGCAAAGCCGTGGCGTTCAAGAAAGCGGCTTAAATACTCAAGCGTACGTCGCGACTCGGTGAAAATCACCGCTTTACGTGGAGCCCCATCTCGTCCATACGCGCAAACCCCGTTTCAAGGGCGGTCACTAACGCATGAGATTTAGCATCTTCATGAATCCCCTTAGCCAAATTCAAATACTGCTCAATTTCAGCAATTTCGCCTTGTAACCGGGTGGGGTTAATCTCCTGCTCTACCAAATACTGCGCATTGACCTCTTCAATATCGTCGGTTTCAGCTGACTCCAACAGCTCTTCATCAAGTGATTCATCGGCTAACAATGTTGCCAGCCAATCCTGCTCAACTTGGTGTCGATTGTGAAGCGATTCTAAACGCTCTTTTAGTGTTTCCAGGGTCTGGATAATGGCGGTGGTAGATGATGCTAGCAATTTGCGAATGACCAGCGAGACCAAGTGACGCTGGCGGGATGGCACGCCATAGCTGTCTTCACGTGCCAGATAACCCGATACCAAGTGATAGAGCCGCTGTTCATCAGGTGAGGGTGTAAATGGAATCGTTAGTGCCTTGCGGTGAGTATACTGGACGTACTCCAATACCTGACGCCTTAAGGTGCGCTTGGCAAACTCTTCAAGGCGACGGCGCAGCCCTTCAATGTCGTTACCATTGCGCATGAATTGACGTCGAAAACTGATTGCATCCCCGAACAACTGTTCATCAATGACGGTCGATAGGCCATATAGCTCAATCAATGAGTTTTGAGCGGTGGCCGTAAGCAACAGCTTACGGCTACCTGCAAATGCTCGCTTGATAGCCTGTCCGGTGCGATGGCTTTCACGGTGGGCATTACGCAGTTTGTGAGCTTCGTCAATGACGACAAGATCCCACGGTATGGTGCGCAGCTGAGTCTCCATCTTGGCTGCAAAATGATATGACATCACACTGATAACATCTTGATCTAAAGGATCGTATATCCCTTGGTCGCGCTGCAGCTTATAGGTACGTGCATCAAGCACTTGAGTAGGTAGGTGGAACTTTTCAGATAGCTCGTTCGCCCACTGCTGGCGTAGGGCGGCTGGCGCAATCACTATTAAACGGCGCCGACGCTCTGCCCAGTACTGGCATATGACTAGAGCTGCCTCAATGGTCTTGCCAAGACCTACCTCATCCGCCAGTAAAACGCCTTTTGTTAACGGGTTTTGTAACGCAAACAGGGCTGCATCAATTTGATGGGGGTTAAGGTCTACGGATGCATCAAACAGAGAGGTTGCTAACCTATCAACATCACCGCCTCGCCGCTGACGAGTAAGTTCATAGGCAAAATACTTGGCATGGTAGTTCGTGATGTTCTCAATAGTCACCCTGTTCCCCTACCTGCTGACAATAAGACAGCTCTACTTTCCCTTGCCACAACATAATGTGCAAGGGTGGGCAGTTAACCTATTGTGTTTCTGGATAGACCATAACGTCGAACTTAAGCCACCGACCCAAATACCCTCTCTATTGTTGGAACGGCAGAACCTCTGCCTGCTTTGAACGGTTAGTCCTGGCAGCATTACGCTTGAGCTTGAGAGTCACCACGTTGTCTCCGGCATCAGACTGAACACTTAGGTAACCTGGGCGTAAATTACACAGCATCTCAATCGTCTCTGGCGGCAAGCCAATCTGATGCACTAACTCAGTACGCTCAAAAATGCCGTTATCTACCAGAAGGTGAGCGCCGCGCATCATTAACTTAGGTTGCTCGAAAGCCAGGGCATCATCGCCTGGCTCGCCTTTCGTCCATTTACGCGCCGAACGCCCCTTCCACAGTCTTAGCTCTAACTGTTCCGTCAGCAGTGATAAATCACGGCAGCGAACGATCATTGATGCTACCGAGACTTTCCAGCGAGACTTGAGCGAAAGCAGATTATCCAGCGTTGGCCATACCACCTCTTGCGCAAAACTTTCTGGTGGCATTAAGAATGCGCTGGCAAAGCGGTGCGCTTGCCCTTCGAGCAGGTCATACAGCTCTTTTTTAGCGTATTGCGCAGCCGGTATTTTGAATGCAGTACGACATGACCAAGTTCATGTGCGGCATCAAAGCGGTTACGGATCGCATTTGCCTTGTCTTCAGCGATCAACACATAGGGGCGACCATCCAAAACGGAGACATGGGAAACACCGTCCATTTTGACATGCCCCAGGGTGGCGCGAGTGCAAATAATCCCCGCATTCTCCATTGCTTGAATCACGTTTGGGATTGGGGCGGAACCCAACTTCCAAGCCTCTCGGCACTCTCTGGCGATGTCTTCTATTTCTTCATCGCTGATCAAGCGGCAATCGTCTGCATCCAACATCGGTACATTGACGTCTGGCCATTCCATCGCATCCTGGAAGAAGTCAGACATCTCTTGCAGCCACGCTAAATAGAGCTGAGATCTGTCACGCGCTTGTTTGTGAACAGAGGCTTGGGAACGGAAAAAGTAAGGTCGCTGGCTTTCCTGAACAACAGGAGGAACAGGCTTCAAAAACCACATGCGAGAGACTTGAAACACATGGCAAAGGCGATCAAATGACTCGGCCTCAGGTAGCTGGGTGCCTTTTTCCCAGGCCGAAATCGTACTGGAAGAGCGTCCTACTTGCTCTCCCCAGTTCCGCGAGGGTCAGATTTTGGGCCATACGCAGTTGGTTCAACCGCTGGCCTTGAAAGCCATCCACCCCTGTTCTCATGTCACTCGTTACCACCTTCGCTTTGATCTCGGTTCTCTGCGCGACGCATCCTATCACGCAGGGTCGGATAGGCAATATCTTCTACCTCATCACCTGCTTCGCTGTAGTACTGCCACAATTGGCCTACGTCCATATACAAATGAAACCCTGCACTAGGATCACTGTAGGGCACCGCAAGAGTCACACAGATTGGGCTACTGTGATCACTTTCTGACCATTTTGTTGTGTGAGGCAGCAATAACGCATGAAGAGCCTCTTGGCTAGGCCCTAAAGGTGAGGCGGATGCCTTAAAAGATCAGGATGTTGTTTCTCCAGCCGTTCATTTTCTCTACTAAGATCGCGCCGGAATTTAGCATCTCGAATAGGGGTGTCCTACCCATCGTAATAACGCTAGTAGTGATTTGCATGGTACCGGCACGAATAAGTGCGTAATAGCCGCCCGCAGGCTTAGTCGCTTGGTTACTCGCTTCGAATTTTTCATCTTTTGGCAGGCTTAGCAGGGCTTCCTGCACGGTGAAATGATGTGACTGCGGCCCTGGCCTGCCAGGGCACGTGCCTATACGTCTCTTTGAGGTGGCTATCGCTCTTCTGAAAAGCCGCCTCTATGCTTTCGAGCATTTGTTGTAAGCGATGGCTAGGTAGTTCCTGGCAAATAAAGCGGCACAACTCTTCTTTGTTCAGTTCTGCTTGATTCACGAGCGACTCCTGGGCAGGAAAGCGATCCGGTAAAGCGGATTATAGATACGTATTTTCCTGTTATCCATGCTAATTTTTATGTCAGCAAGAAAGCGACCCCATACTCGTCCATTTATGTCGTCTTATAAATTGCTTTTAAAGAGGCTAGCAACTAATGTGTTGCCATAAACCAAAAAAGCAACTTATTTGATGACATCGCCATGCCGTTACTGGATCAAATCAAAAAGCGCCGTATCGCGCTAGGCTTCAAACAAAGTGACATGCAGATGCGGGTGGGAATGTCGCGCCAGCAGTATCAACGGCTTGAAGCCAGTGGCAACCCGCGCCTTAACACGTTAGAACTGGTGGCTAAGGGGTTGAACAGCGAGATTATGTTGATCCCCCAAGAGAAACGCGACGCGGTTTTGGCCCTCCTCGCAGGTCATATAACGGGCACACCTTCCTCCGATATGGCGGACAACAGCGATAGCGTCATTGATGACCCATGGAAAGGCTTACTAGAGGATGATTAACCGTACGAAGGGGGCTAAATGGATCGATTGAGCATTCTGCAGCTTTCTTTGCATGGGAGCGTGGTGGGTCATCTTGCGGGTTATTCCCATGGCAAGAATATCCTGCTGTTCGATGATGAGTTTCGCCGCAACCCTGAGCGGCCAACGCTTAGTCTGATTACGCACCCTAATTTCCCTAAATCTGAAGAGATTTTAGCGAGAGACTGGTCGAGGGACCAACGGTTGCATCCTATGTTATCTAACCTGCTGCCTGAAGGTGCGCTGCGTGAACTGCTCGCACATAGTTTGAAAACCCACATTGACCATGAGTTCTCTCTTCTAGCATGGCTTGGTCTTGACCTTCCCGGCGCACTCATCGCACGCCCACTCTCCCCAGACAACATCCCGGCGAAGGTACTGGCTCGGTTGCCACACGCACGACCTGAAACAATTGAGTATCCGCCAGTACTAGCGTCTGGCAATAAATTTTCGTTGGCTGGCGTACAGATGAAGTTCTCCATGAAGGAGAAAGATGGCCGTTATAACCTGATCCATAGTGCCGTTGATGATAGGAGTGCGGAGTTGGGTGAGTGGATTATCAAAACGCCCTCCACCCAGCATGCTTACGTTCCCTTAAACGAATTTTCGGCAATGCAACTGGCGGCCCTTGCTGGCATCGATATGCCGGAAACACGCTTGGTCGCGCTCAATACGTTAGACAACTTGCCTGCTATCCGTTTGCCAGAAGAGTCCATGGCGTTTGCTATCAAGCGTTTTGATCGCCAGCGCGGCTTGCAAGGTACCGAGCGCGTTCATATGGAGGATTTTGCTCAAGTCTTGGCGAAATATCCCCATGAAAAGTATGGATCGGCTAACTATGAGCAAATCGGCCGTATTTTGTACCAGTTTTCCGGGGATGCCATTGCGGATGCCCAGCAGTTTGCCCGACGCCTGCTGGTAAACATTTTGCTCGCCAATGGCGATGCTCACTTAAAAACTGGAGCCTTTTGTACTCTGATCGCTACACGCCACGGCTATCACCCGCTTACGACATTGTGACCACCAGCGTATATATGGACAACGAGCGTACTACCGCGCTCAATATGGCTGGCCAAAAGTGTGGTATCAAACCTCGATGGAAAGCTTTCAGCATTGGGCCAAAAAGCCGATATTCCTTGGCGCTTAATCAAGCTCCACCTAGATGACACGCTTGATAAAGCCCGCAACTTATGGCCTCAAGCACTGACGGAGCTACCAATGCATGAGCCCCACAAGCAGGCACTGCGTGCACATTGGCAGCGTCTCCATACTGATTTTCGTCTGCCTAGCGGTTAACGGCGATTTTTAATAGCGGGAAGCATCACTCAATATTCTGAATCTGTTCCCGCATCTGCTCGATCAACACCTTCAGCTCCACCGCGCAGCGGGTCGTCTCAGCCACCACCGATTTTGACGACAACGTATTAGCTTCGCGGTTGAGTTCCTGCATCAGGAAATCCAGCCGGCGGCCTTTGGGGCCTTTCTGGGCGAGCTGGTGGCGCACTTCTTCGATATGCGCGGCCAGGCGATCTAGTTCTTCGTCCACATCGGCTTTTTGCGCTACCAATACCAGTTCGGCCTCCAGGCGCTGGGGGTCTAGCTCTGTCTTGGCGATTTCTAAACGCTCCAGCAGTTGGGCGCGTTGGCGCTCCAGAATCTGTGGCAACAAGCTGCGCACGGTGGCCACCTGCTCGCTTACGGCGGTTAGTCGGGTGGTGATCATCTCGGCGAGCTTTTCGCCTTCACGGGCGCGGGCGTCGATCAGCTCATTTAGCGCTTGGTCAAACAGCGTTTTGGCGGCGGCTTTTATGGCGTCTTGGTCAAGGTGCTGAGTTTCCATTACACCGGGCTGGTTGAGAAGCGCAAGTGTGGTGGGCGGCACGGCGCTGGGCACTTGCTGCTGAATGGCGGTTAGCGCATCCGCAATGGCGGCTAGGCGGACGCTGTTAACGGCGGGGGCTTGGGCGGTTTCGGCGCTCTCAAACCTTACGCTGCACTCCACTTTTCCACGGGCCAAGCGGGTGCGTAGCGCTTCACGCAGCACTGGCTCTAGGTCACGCAGGGTTTCATGCAGGCGGAAGTGTGGCTCTAAATAGCGCTGATTCACCGAGCGAATCTCCACCTGCAGCGTGCCAAACGGGGCAGCCTGCTCAGTGCGGGCAAAGGCGGTCATGCTGTGTACGCGGCTGGAAGTGGCCATGTTTCATCCTGGTAGTGAATAACGGTGTATAACGCATTGCCAACAGGCCCTAAATGGCTAGCCTATTCATTCGATTCAGTAAATGCTGTGCGAAAGAGCCTCTCTAACACCCATTATTTCTGGCTGAACCTCTATGAGCAGACGTGGATCCTGCGGTGGCGTATCAATCAGCTCAAAGACGCGGTCGATCATTTCGATCACATTTTGCCGAACCATCATCAAACGCGGATGAAAGGCAGCGGCTAGAGGATCCCAGTCAAAACAGCCGAAAATAATATCATCCAGATAATAGCCATTTAGCTGTAGTCCGCGAACAATGCCTTCAAGGGAAATAGTGGAGTTGACGAACATAGCGCTGGGCGGGGTAGACCGCTTAAGCATATACCTTTCAAGGGCAGTCTGAGCCTTATCGGCAGCATAATCACAGGGGAGAATATTCTCTTCCGCCGTCACTAGCCCCACTTCCTCTCTTGCTTGCTTGAAGCCGGCAATACGCTCGCGGGTATTGTGATCCTCCTCACGGCCGCCAATAAAGAGTACAGGGTCGTCACTGCGCTTCTCTTCAGCAAGGCGGTTGAGAATGGCATGAGTGAGCTGTCGCGCGCCCTCACGGTTATTGGAAATCACCGACGGTGCCTTACTGCCAGGAAGGTCGAGATTAATGCTTTGCACGCCGCTCTCTGCACACATCTGCGCAATCGTATCGGGATCCGTTGCGCCGGTGCATACCAGGCACTCGACACGGTAAGCAAGCATCATACGGGCAGCTTCACACTCTTGCTTGGGATCTCGATTCGTACACGAAACAATCGCAAACAGCCCCCGACGCCGTGCTTCTGCTTCGAAGTGTTGGGCTATCGAACTGAAATAGCGGTTGTCGTACAGCGGCAAAATCATGCCGATGATACCTGAGCGCTCACGCCGCAAGGCACGGGCCTGCATGTTGGCCGAATAGCCCTCAGCCTGTGCAAGCGAAAGAATTTTGCTGGCCAGTTTCTTGCTGATGCGACGGCGCTGCCAAGTGCCGTTGAGCACGGCACTGACGGTACTAGGCGATGTTTCTGCCAACCTCGCCAGGTCGTAAATAGTCAGCCGCTTGGATGAAGAGTCGCTAACCACGTGGCAGCTCCTTGGGATTAGATAAAAGTAGCATTGACGTAATGCTGTAATAGATCAATCCTACGTTATGCACAACCGATTGTGCATACTCGATAAAATGACAATAACGATAGCGATGACGCATCGCTTAGGTACCACTCAACGTATCCAGCACTGTGTAAAGTTCCTATGCATTAAGTTCTTATGCATTAAATTCCTATGCATTGTGAGGCTCGGAAGCGTCTGCGCCATTTCATTTGACCATGACGCAACGTACAGCAGCACTATTAAAGCGCTTCAATGCACGCTATTCCACTGACTGGGTCAGCCAACAGCAAGCAGGAAATCACAATGAAATACAAAGCACTTCTTACCGCAGCTACGCTAACAGGCATTATCGGCAGCACTGGCGCAATGGCTCAGGAGTCTCCTACGATTGCCGTGGTCGCCAAAGTGGGTGGCATCCCCTGGTTCAATGCCATGGAAATGGGCATCGAACAAATGGGTGAAGAGCTTGGAGTAGAAGCCTATATGGTGGGCCCCACCAGTGCTGACCCCGCCCTGCAGGTGCGTGCGATCGAGGATCTGATCAGCCGTGGCGTTGATGTCATTGGCGTTGTCCCGAACGATCGCGAGGTTCTTGAGCCGGTATTGGAACGGGCACGTGATCAGGGAATTATCGTACTGACACATGAAAGCCCCGAATCGGTCAACATCGACTACGACTTTGAAATGATTTCAGCGCAGCAGTTAGGTGAGGAGCACGCCAAGCTATTGGCTGAAACCACCGGCTGCGAAGGCTCTTATGCCGTTTACGTGGGCGGTCTCAGCGTGCCCGCTCACAACGCCTGGGCCGATGCTGCCGTGAGCTGGCTCAATGATAACTGCTCGGGCTTGACTCAAGCCGCTGATCGTTTCGGCGTTGCCGAAAGCGTCGATGATAGCCGCAACACCACCCTGGACTTGCTGCGGGCCCACGAAGACTTGGCCGGCATCATGTCGTTTGGCAGCCAGGGAACCATCGGCGCGGCTCGGGCCGTGAAAGAGCGGGGGCTGGAAGGGGATGTAGCCGTTATGGGCCTGTTCTCTCCGGGCCAGGGCCGTCGCTTAGTGCACGAAGGTGTAATTACCGGTGGTTTCCAGTGGAGCCCTCTGGAGGCGGGCAAAGCGTTCGTTGCCCTGGGTGAGATGCTCTATAACGGCGAAGAGATTAGCGATGGCGCCGACTTGCCGGTACTGGGTGAAATTACCCTGGACGGCAAAACGATCTTTGCCTCACAGCCACTCAAGCTGAGCAAAGATAGCGTGGATGAGTTGGCAGAACTCGGCCTGTAATACCGCGCTTATTGATCGTGTGAGACTGCCGCGCTCCTGAAGAGCGCGGCAGTGATGTTAAGAAAGGAGCCTTCAATGGGCGATATCGCGATTCGAGCGCGCCACGTCAGCAAAGTTTTCGGACAAAGCCGGGTGCTCGATAATGTCGAATTCGAACTTCGCCGAGGTGAGATACTTTGCCTAGCGGGTGAAAACGGCTGCGGCAAAAGCACCCTGATTAAAATTATCAACGGTGTTTACAAGCCTGAACCAGGCATTGAGTTCACGTTTGGCGATGAAACCCTATCTGCTATTAGTCCGAAAGAGGCACGCAGCCGGGGTATTCATGTTATCTGGCAAGACCTCGCACTGTTCCCGCACCTGACCGTCGCTGAAAATATCGTCTTTGATGACTACGTTGCCAAGCCTTGGCGGCCTATTTCCTATAAAGATACGCTGACGCAATCCCGCGAGATCATTCAGCAGTTTGGCCTCGACCTGGATCCGATGGCCCGTGTTGAAGACCTTTCGATTGCCCATCGCCAACTCGTTGCAATTTGCCGCGTGCTGCGAGCAGGGGCCAGTATCATTTTTATGGATGAGCCCACCGCCTCGCTGACCTATAAAGAGGTGCAGACGCTGCTGGGCATTACCCGCTCACTGGCGGCGAAAGGCATTTCCATTGTGTTGGTCAGCCACCGGCTGGTGGAAGTGTTGGAGGTGTGCCAACGCGTCACCGTGCTCCGCAACGGGAAGCTGGTCGGCACCTACCCCACTGAAGGGATGACCCAGGCACGACTTTCAACCCTGATGACCGGGCTGGAACTTGAGTTCACCCCCGTGCTGAAATGCGTAAAGGCGCCCCGGTACTGGCGCTTAAAAACTTAAGCCGTGAAGGTGAATTTGAAAACATCTCTTTCACCCTGCATCGCGGTGAAATTCTTGGCCTGACGGGATTGCTGGGCGCAGGGCGCACCGAAATAGCTCACACGATTTTTGGGATGACCCAGCCCACTTCAGGGCAGTTGCTAAAGAGGGCAGCCGCTGACGCTACACTCCAACCGCGATGCGGTGCGTCATCGCATTGCCTACCTCTCTGAAGACCGACTCAATCTCGGCCTGGTGCAAAACCAGTCCATCAATATGAATACCGCAGTGACCGTACTACCAAAGCTGGAAAAACCACGCTTTTTTCTCTCCCCTCAGCGTATCAAGGCGCTGACCGCCCACTGGATCGAGCAGCTTAAAACCAAGGTGAGTGACGCCGAGCTTGCGGTCTCCTCATTATCCGGCGGCAACCAGCAACGCATTGCGCTCGCTAAATGGCTGGCCACTGAACCCGACGTTCTCATTCTTGACTGTCCGACAATCGGCGTCGATATAGGCGCCAAAGCCGGTATTTTCGACATCATCAGGAATCTTGCTGATCAGGGCATGGCCATCATTCTGATTTCGGATGAGGCCGGAGAAATCTGGATGAACGCAGATCGTGCGCTGGTATTGCGCGAGGGCGCATCTACTCCGAGGTCATACCTGCGGAGACCACGGAAGAGGCGCTGGAGGCAATCATCAATGCATAAACGACTGCTAAACAGAAGGATCGGCACTGAAGGTGCTCTCTTCTGTATCCTCATGTTGCTGTGCGTGGTGTTGGCACTAGCGACCGATAGCTTTCTAACCTTACAAAACCTGTTCGACCTGCTTAATAATCAGTCGGTCAATATCATCTTTGCCGTGGGCCTGGTCGTTGTTTTGATCGCGGGTGGGATAGATATTTCCTTTGCAGTGGCGGCATCCGTGGTGCAGTACGTGGTGCTGTCACTGCTGATGAATTACCTGGGCGGGGGCAACTGGTTACTTGGCATCCTGCTTTCGATGCTGGTTGGCATGCTACTGGGGCTCTTCAATGCGCTGCTGATCCATCGCTTCCGAATCGTTTCGATCATCGTCACCATCGGCACATTTAACCTGTTTTTCGGCCTTTTGATGTACTTCACCCGGGGAGTCTCCATCTACGATATCCCCGATTGGCTCTACTACTCCGTTCCGCTGCTTGACCTACCCGCCGAACGCGGATCAGCCACGCTCTACTTACCCGCGGCAGTTATGGTGGTGATGGTAATACTCACCTGGTTCATTCTGGCCCGTACCGGTTTTGGGCGTGCTGTCTACGGCTTCGGTTCAAACCCCGAGTCAGCTCGCCGTTCTGGCGTGAGCGTCTGGAAGATTCATGCCTTTGCCTACGGCTGGCTGGGACTATGCGCAGGTATGGCGGGATTGATGCAGGCACATATCGTACAAGAGGTCGTGCCCAACGCCTTGATAGGCCAGGAGTTGCCAATTCTGGCGGCTGTCGTGCTAGGCGGCGCCACCCTGGGTGGTGGGCGCGGCTCAGTGCTCGGCGCCGTACTGGGTGTGCTGCTTCTCGCCGTTGTCCAAAACGGCCTGAATCTGCTGGGCGTGACTCCTTACGCCTTCCGCATGATTGTCGGGCTGATCATCTTGATTGCGATCACCACCAGCAACCTTGGCAACCTGTTGCCCCGCACCACCAAGGCGAGGAACGTATGACTAAGCGCCTGAATAAACAGCCCTCCACGGCCAGGCTCCGCCTGGGTGGCGATACCATTGAGGTCATCGCCATGACGGCTCTGCTCATCGGCAGCATTGGCCTCTTCTCGCTACTGGCACCGGGCTTTCTGACCGCCACTAATTTTGGCTCGATGTCGATGCAGCTGCCGGAGCTGGGGCTGCTCTCACTGGCAATGCTGCTGCCCATTATTTCCGGTGGCCTGAACCTCTCGGTTACCTTTACCGCCAATATCGCAGGGCTGATGACCGCCTGGCTGGTACAGGGGCTACTGGCAGGCATGGGCCTGCTAAGCGTTCCCATAGCGATTATCGCCGGGCTTGCCGTTGGCGCTGCCGCAGGCTTTTGATTGGCGTTATCGTTGCCTATGTGGGCGCCCACCCCATTTTGGTTTCCCTTGGGGCAATGATTTTTCTTCAGGGGGTAGGTGAGTTTTTAACCCGCGGTGGCGGTATTTCAGGCATGCCGGAGGTATTTCAAACCATCGGCAGCGGCAGTTTTCTGGGCATACCCATCCCCATGCTGATCTTTCTCGCCGCTGCCGCAGGGTTGATCTACATCATGCATTTCACCCGCACTGGCTTTTCGATTTATATGCTGGGCTCCAACCCCGCGCGACGGAGTACTCGGGCATTAACGTCAAGCGCGTGCTGATTACCGTCTACACAATTTCCGGCATTTTGGCAGGGTTGGCGGGCATGGTAATGCTCGCCCGCTTTAACTCAGTGCGTGTAGGCCACGGCGAGAGCTACCTACTGATTACGGTATTGGCCTGTTTTCTGGCCGGGGCGAACCCCTTTGGCGGCTTTGGCCGCGTACTGCCGCTAGTGCTGGGCTTGATGAGCCTGCAGGTAATCGCCTCGGGTATGAACCTGATGGGCGCCAGCCAGCATCTGGCCACCGCGGTATGGGGGCTTTTCTAATTATTGTAATGGCACTGCGCATGCCATTTATTAAACAGTCGTGAGTAAGGTTTTCCCATGAGTCATCAAGCACATGTTCTAGGCATCGATATCGGCACTGGCAGCGCCCGAGCAGGCATTTTCACGCCAGATGGCGTGATGCTTGCCGAAGCGAAAACACCGATTGCAATGCATCGCCCTGCCGAGCATCACGTGGAGCAGAGCTCAACGGATATCTGGCACGCGGTATGCAGCGCAACGCAGCGCGCCCGCGAGGCTGCCGGTGTGGCGTCCGATTCCATCACCAGTATGTCGGTGAGCGCCACCTGCTCGTTGGTGCTCCTGGATAAGCAGGATAAGCCGCTAGCGCTCTCACCGGGCGATGAGACGTGGAATATCATTGTGTGGATGGATCATCGGGCAACTGCAGAAGCCGCTGAGTGTACGGCTACCCAGGCAGCACCGCTGCGCAACCTGGGGGCGTCATGTCTCCCGAGATGCAGATGCCTAAGCTCATGTGGCTAAAGCGCCACCGCCCAGAGCTTTACGCCCAGATTGGCTACGCGGGTGATCTAGGCGATTGGCTGGGCTTTAAGTGCACGGGTTCAACCGAGCGCTCCGTGTGCATGCTCGCCTGCAAGTGGACGTTTGACCCACGCCCTGGTCATGGCTGGGATCATGACTTTCTAACGCAGATCGATATGCAGGATGTACTCGAGTGCGCCCGCCTGCCCGAACAAGCCCTTCCGGTGGGCGTAGCCCTTGGGCAGTTGACCGAAGAAGCCGCTGACGACTTGGGACTGACGACTCGGTGTACCTTCGCAGTGGGCATGATTGATGCCTATGCCGGTGCGCTGGGCACGCTAGGCAGAAGTCTCACTGACACTCCCGAGCGCCGCCTTGCCGTGATTGGCGGCACTTCTACTTGCCATATCGGCGCCCAGCCCGTGCGGCGAGAAGTGCCCGGCGTGTGGGGCCCCTATCCGGGGGCGCTATGCGACGGTTTTGTCGCCAACGAAGGTGGGCAAAGCATTACCGGTGCCCTTCTAGATCACCTGGCGGCCCTATTTTCAGCCAGCAGTGAATTCGGCGACGATCTTCACGGCGCGCTGTCAGACCTTCTACTCGAGCGCTTGGCATCCGGCGACCCCGCCCCTGACACCCATATTTGTCCTGACTTCATTGGCAACCGCTCGCCCTTGGCCGATCCAGAAATTCGTGGCGCCATCACGGGATTGACTCTCGATACGCCTCGCGAGAGCTTCATCAAGGTCTATTGGGCGGCAGCCACCTCGCTGGTTTACGGCACCCGCGCCATCATAGAGCGTATGAATGCCCATGGTTATGCCATCGATACTCTGCACCTCAGCGGAGGACATGGACGCTCAGCACTGCTGCGCAAGCTCTATGCCGACGGTACCGGTTGCCGGGTTGTGCTGGCAGATGCGCCGGAACCCGTACTACTTGGGGTAGCCGTGGCGGCCCTGGCTGCCCAGGCCAATGGTGAGGTGCTCAGCGTTGCCAATGGCCTCACCCCAGGCGAACAAACATTAGAGCCCGACCTGGCAATGCAGGCACTGCACACTGCGCGTTACGCCGCTTTCAAGAAACTTTATGAAGGGCGTCTCGACTGACCTAACCAACCTACTTTATGACGCTAGCTGGACGTTAAGCCAATCAGCGCACCCTCAGACGTGTACAATGGAGGGCTTTTCCCAGTTGTGCGTTTATTGAGAGGTACTATTTGTGAGCAGTGCTAAGCGTCCTGATGTTGTGCGCCCCAGCGGCCGCGAGGCCGACCAGCTCCGCGACATTCGCCTGACCCGCGACTACACCCGCCATGCGGAAGGTTCTGTGCTGGTGGAGTTTGGTGATACCAAGGTGCTGTGTAACGCCAGCGTGGAAGCCACTGTACCGCGCTGGCTACGCGGCAAGAACCAGGGCTGGGTCACCGCTGAGTACGGGATGCTGCCCCGCGCCACGCATTCGCGCAGCAACCGTGAAGCGACCCAGGGTAAGCAGGGCGGCCGCACGTTGGAAATTCAGCGCTTGATTGGCCGCAGCCTGCGCGCAGCGGTCAATTTGAAAAAGCTGGGTGAGTTCACCATCACCGTGGATTGCGATGTGATCCAGGCCGACGGCGGCACCCGCACCGCGGCGATTACCGGTGGCTGCGTGGCGCTGATGGATGCCGTTCGCTATCTGCAGCGTGAAAAGAAGATCAAAAGCGACCCTTTCAAGCAGTTGGTGAGCGCCATTTCCGTAGGCATTTATAAAGGCGTACCGGTGCTGGATCTGGACTACCCGGAAGACAGCAAAGCCGATACCGATTTGAACGTGGTAATGACCGAAAGCGGCGAGCTGATCGAAGTACAGGGTACCGCCGAGGCAGGCGCCTTTACCCGTGCCGAATTGAACGCGATGCTTGATCTGGCCGAAAAAGCCGGTGATGAGCTGCGCGAGAAGCAGCGCGAAGCGCTGGGAATTCGCGGGTAGATAAAGCTTGACCCCCTATTGCTGGCGAACTCTTCCGCCAGCAATAGGGCGGTGTGATACTTAACCGCGGTCACTACTAACTCTAAGAGTACGTTCTCTCCAAGGTCAGCAACACCTAACGTAGCTCGGGCTGGAAGATGGTCAGCATCGAACCACTGAGTCCATACCTCGTTCATCCCTTTCTTAAGGTTTAAATCAGAGACATAAGCAGTTGCGGTAACAATTCGCTTATTGTCTGTACCTGCCTCTGTTAAATACTGCTCTAACTTATCAAGCACTTGTTTGGTTTGACCTGCCATATCAAGAGTAAGGTCATCAGCAATAATGCCGCCGAAAAAATGAAGCCATTTGCTTCTACAGCGCGGTGCATAATAGGTGTTTGGATATGACGTTTAATCATAATACTCTCCAGATTGCCTTAATCGGCGTACGTTGACTCGCCCTATGCCGGACAAGGTGTTTGAAATCTTTGAATAGAAAAAGGAGTGATCGGAAGCTTAGGCTCTCTTTCCATAGCAAGGTCGGCGACTATTTCACCGGTGATGGGGCCTAGCTGATAACCGTGAGCTGAGAATCCAAAAGCGTGAATAACATTGTCATGTTGACTGCTGAGACCGATTACTGGGATTTGATCCTGCATGACCGCTTCAACACCTGCCCAAGTCCGCATAATGCGTGCGTCCTGCATGAACGGAAACAGACTGACGACGGTATCGGCATTCTCCGCCAACCCATCCAAGCGGGTTTCAGCCACGTGGCGAACGGTATCAACGACACCGCGCACCCCTCCTCCAATCAAAACAGTGCCGTTCTCAAATTGCTTGAACGATAATGGCCGCGATGTGGCACCCACTACTGTCCCTAGAAATGGGGCCAGACGCTCAGTAATCATCAGCATTGGAGCCTCAGCAGTAAGAGGAACCGGCTCTCCTAGCCATTTGCAAAGCTCTCCTGCCCAGGCGCCAGCACAATTGATAAGCAAATCGGCATCAAAATGCTCTTCGCCTCCACTCAGGCGCCAGCCATTTCCTTAGGCTCTATACCAGTTATCTCGATCCCTTCGCGGAAGCAGGCGCCCTGGCGTTCAGCTTCGCGACGCCAGGCAGTAACAGTACGATAAGGATTGGCAAAGCCATCGCCATCACACGCAAGCCCACCTGGACAATGGCCAGCCAACGCAGGTAGCCGCTTGCGTAGCTCATCACGGTTGATAAGCTTTTCATGGTGGAACCCCAGGTTTTGCACTTGGCGCTCACGTTCGTTGAGGATGGCCATATCATTATCATTTTCAGCCACTTTAATTTGCCCAACAGGACGAAACCCACAATCGTCGCCGACGATACTCGTCATATCCTGCCAGCGTTCCCAAGCAGCTATCGCTAACGGTATCTCTGCCGGGTGCCTGCCGAGCCGACGTACACCACCGGCATTAACGCCCGAGGCGTGGCGACCGGCATAGGCCTTATCAATGACAGTGACCTCATAACCTTGATTGCTTAATCGCAGCGCAGCACTGCAACCATGAAATCCCGCGCCCACAACCACTACACGACGAGCCATCAGCCTTCCTCCGCTGCCTTTGCAAGCTGTCCGAGGGTGATCGGTTTGAAAGGTGGTCGCAGCCTGTAATAGCCGGTCTCTTCAACACTCTGCTGATTGGCGTCTGCCATCAGTTCGCTCACGGTAATACCGCACATACGGCCTTGACACGGCCCCATGCCACAACGAGTGAATGACTTAGTTTGGTTGGGCCCCCGGCAGCCCATTTCGGCCATACGCCGGATTTCTCCGCCGGTTACCTCTTCGCATCGGCAGGCTAGCGTATCGTCATCGGGTAAGCGCCATTGTTTTGCAGGTCTATACAACACATCGAGAAAAGGCCTAATAGCGGTGTCACGCGCGAGTGCTTTACGAATTGGTTGGGCGCGTTCAGTACTGTTTGCCAAGGTTAATTTACCTAGCGCCAGGGCAGCCCCTATCCCCGCTAATTGACCTTGCATGGCTGCGGCCTTGGCTCCTACGATACCGCCCCCATCACCCGCTACGGCAATACCTGGAATATCGGTGTTCAGCCACTCATCCAGACGTGGTCTCCAAGCTAATTGCTGCTCATCCCACTCATGGTGGCAATC
This sequence comes from Vreelandella olivaria, assembly GCA_004295565.1. Taxonomy (GTDB): domain Bacteria; phylum Pseudomonadota; class Gammaproteobacteria; order Pseudomonadales; family Halomonadaceae; genus Vreelandella; species Vreelandella olivaria. The sequence continues at coordinate 4,933,988 of AP019416.1, forward strand.
CACCGCCCGAGTGATTTGGGTATTGGGGATAACGCCTTGATGAAGTAGCAAGGTAGGCGTTTCAAGTGTCTGCCATTTATCAACGCCCTGTTGCTTCCATAAAACGCGCTCCAACTGAGCACTGCCTTCGGCGCGCAGAGCGCTTACGCCTCTAATGTGGCGAACACCTGCACGGCGTAGTTCACGTAATAGTCCCACCCCCTTTAATAGGGTGCTGGTATTACGTAACGCACCGGGAACGTGCTTGAGCGCGGCGCGATAGCGATCATGTGGTGTCGTATCAAGGATGGCAGCTACCTCAGCGCCTGCGCGAAGATATTGAGTGGCCAGCAGCAATAATAAGGGGCCACAACCAGCCAGTACGACTGGCGCCTGGGGCACGGCACCGGCACTCTTGAGTAATATTTGACCACTACCTGCCGTCATGACCCCAGGTAATGTCCAACCAGGGATTGGCATAGGCCGCTCCATGGCTCCTGTGGCAAGGATGATATGCCGCGCACAGATCATTTCTGCCTTGTCATCATGCAATAGCCCGATTTCACGCTGCCGGGTCAATTGCCACACGGTAGTTGCAGGACGATAGTCAATTTGAGGGTCTTTAAGCCCCTTGATTAGAGACTCGCCAGACCAGTAATCCTCGCCAAGAATCTGCCGATCACGCACGGGGGTACGTTCCAATGCACGATAAATTTGACCACCCGCCGCAGGCTGCTCATCTATTACCACCGGCGTAATGCCATATTCGAGGGCAGTAGTTGCTGCGGCCATACCTGCGGGGCCTGTACCGAGAATGACGAGGTCATGCGTAATCATGAAGTTAATCTCCTGGCACCCTGCTGTGTATGGACATGCATACCATCGCGAACCTCCACTTGGCAGGCCTGAACATTGGGATTGCCATCAACTTCCACCAAACATTCAAAGCACACACCCATCATGCAGTAAGGAGCACGAGGGGCATTACTGACCGGCGTACTCCGGCAAATACTAATACCCGAAGTGAGTAATGCCGCAGCGACAGTATCGCCAGGGCGAGCCGCCACGGTCTGCTCATCAAAGCGGAAAGTTACTACCGCTTCGTTAGTAACTTCAGGCGGGGATAGACGTTTGAACATGGAATCTCTCCGCAGTAAAAGGGGTAATTTCAGAAGGTGCTTCAGCGCCTGCGAACCAGGGCGCCAGACATTTCGCATGGGCGGCGGCCAGCGTCACGCCGCTATGGCAACAGGCGACAAAGGCCCCAGGGTGGCTTTCGGATGCTTGATAAAGTGGGTAGCCATCGGGTGTCATGACCCGTAACGCTCCCCAGCTGCGAACCACTCGGGTATTGGCAAGCGCCGGCAATGCGCGTACGGCGCGCTGGGCGATTTGAGCCAGCACCGGCGTTTCGGTGCCGTCATCGAAGCCAACGTCTTCATGGGAGTCGCCCATCAGTATCGAGCCTTCGCCGGTCTGGCGCAGATACGTGGTGGGTAGGTCAAGCAACGGCCGCATGCGTTCGGTGACCAGGATTTCGCCTCGATTGGGCACAAGCGGTGCATCGAGTCCGACCTGCGGGGCCAGCTCTCGATTGCCGAGCCCGGCTGCCAGGATGACCCGTCCAGCGGTGAGGGTCTGGTGATCACGCTCGATCACGAAGCTATCGCTGTTGCGCCGAATACGATTGACTTTACTGCCAGGCACGAATTTTCCGCCGTAGTGGCGAATCCCATCGTGCAGGGCCCGCAGCAGATAAAGAGGATTAGCGTGGCCATCCCAGCGTGACCATGAAGCACCGGTAACGCTTTCGCCGATCTCGGGGATCAAGTCGCGTAGCTGGTCGTGATCCAGCATGTCGAACGTGAACTGACGGCCGGTCGCCTGGGCTAGCGCATCGAGTTCCACCTCGCGATTCGACAGCTCCGCTTGGCTATAGCAGAGATGGACGCCGCCGAGGTTGTGATGCTGGGTGGCGACTCCCGTCAGCTCGAAGAGCTCCTGGGAAAGTGCCGCCCACAGGGAAGCCGAACGCATGCTCCAGCGCGAATAGAGAGGGATCTCCTGCCCCTTGCCTTGCACCCATACCAACCCAAAATTGCCGCGCGAGGCACGATAGGCCACATCTCCTTCATCCAGGACGCTGACCTGATGGCCTTGACTGGCCAGCCCATAGGCAATAGCACTGCCTACTAACCCCCGCCGATCACGGCGAAATCACACTGCTGCATAGCTGGCTCCTTAACCCTTGCCGATGAGAACTTTGTCGATTCCGTAGAGCCGGTCGAGCAGCACCATGAACAGCACCGTCAGCACGATCAGCACGGTAGAGACCGAGGCGATCAGCGGATCGACGGTGTGAGCGATATGGTTGTACATCTGTACAGGTAGCGTGGTCGTGCTGGGCGAGGCCACGAAAATGGTCATGGACAATTCATCGAAGCTGGTGGTGAACGCCAATATCCAGCCCCCTGCGACGCCAGGAAGAATCATCGGCATGGTGATACGTCGAAACGTCGTCCATTGGGAAGCCCCCAGCGACAAGGCGGCCTTTTCAGCGCTACGATCCATGCCGAATACCGATGCCATCACCAAGCGCATGGTGTAGGGCATGACGATAATCACATGGGCCGCAATCAATGCCCAGAAGCTACCGTAAATGCCTATCTGGGAGAAAAAGCTCAAAAACGCCACCCCGAGAACGACATGGGGGATCATTAGCGGCGACAGGAATAAACCGACCAACGCGTCACGGCCACGGAACCGGTAACGAACAATGGCCAACGCCGCGGGCACCGCCAGCAAGGCCGAGAAACTGGCGGCAGCAATGCCGAGATATAGGCTATTCCAGAAAGCGCGGATGAAGTCGTGGTGCTCGAAGATTGCCGTGAACCAGCGCAGCGAGAACCCGTCCGTGGGGTAGGAGAGATAGCCATGCGGCGTGAAGGCCACTAGCATTACCACCACCAGTGGGGCCAGCAGGAAAATGACGAATAGCGTGTGAAACGCCAGGGCGAGTTTACTATTACGTAGCATCGTGATGACTCCTAGCCCAGGGTACGGCGGAAACGCCGCTCCATCATGCGGTTGTAGCTCATCACCACGACGACATTGGCCACCAACAGCACGATGGCGATCGCCGCCCCGAGCGGCCAATTCATGGTGCTGAGATATTCGTCGTAAGCAGCGGTGGCCGCCACCTTGAGACGCCGCCCACCGATAATGGCCGGCGTAGCGAAGGCGCTGGCGGACAAGGCAAAGACGATCAAGCTGCCGGAGAGGATGCCGGGCAATACCTGGGGTATGACCACTCGACGAAAGACGGTGGCATGGCTGGCGCCCAACGAAAGGCCTGCATGTTCGACGGCAGGATCGAGCTTCTGCAGGGCGGCCCATACCGAAATCACCATCAGCGGTACCAGCACATGAACCAGCGCGAGAATCACTCCCGTGTGGGTATACATCAAGTTACCGGCACTGGACTCGGCAATACCGCTTCCTTCCAGAAACTTGCCAAGCAAGCCGTTGCCACCGATCAACAGAACCCAGCCAAGCGTTCGCACGACCACTGAAATCAATAGCGGCGCCAGGGTGATGACCAGAAATAGAGAGCGCCATGGACTGCGCATGCGCGAAAGGATGTAGGCCTCCGGCACGCCGATCAGGATACACAGCACCACTACCGCTATGCTGATGCCGTAGGTGCGCAGAAATATCTCGTGAAAATAACTGTCTTGCAGAACCTCGATATAGTTTTCGAGGCCGAATGACGAGACGATGCCGACCGAATAATCAAAGCTGTTGAAACTGAGTATCAGCGTCATGATCAGCGGCATGCCCAGCAGGGCGAGAAAGAAAACGGCACCTGGGGCGCTCAATAACCACGGCACCGGATTAAGCGAACGCGCCCGGTGTGACGAAGAGGGAAGATGGGAAACAAGCTCAGCCATTTGCTTGCTCCCCCAGGACACGTACCGCCCCGTCTTGCCAGCAAATACCGACATCATCGCCTACCGCCGCCCCTTGGGCACCCAGGTTCGGCTGAGTGATCAACAGCTCGCCGGCACTACTATCGACTTGGTACAGCCAGTGGTTGCCCAGGAACAGTCGTGTCCGCACACGCCCCTGTAACTGGCCGGCCGTGTGCTGAGTCAACTCCAGCTTTTCCGGGCGAATCGACAGTTGAACCTTATTCCCCTTGATCTCATCGGGCACGGCGATCTCGAGCCGGCAGTCGCCGAGCGTGACGTGGGCCTGGCTGCCTTCACGCTGGTCTATGTGGCAGTCAAACAGGTTGGTCTTGCCGACAAACGAAGAAACGAAGTTGTCTCTCGGGTTCTCGTAGGCTGCAAAGGGTTCGTCCACCTGTACCACCTTACCCTGATTCATCACTACGACACGATCACTGAGCGAAAGCGCCTCCGATTGATCATGGGTTACCATCAGGGTCGTGGTGCCGACCTGCTGCTGGATATTGCGCAGCTCGATCTGCATGTTTTCTCTCAATTGCGCATCGAGGTTGGAAAGCGGCTCATCAAGCAGCAGCAACGGTGGCCGAATGACCAGCGCTCGGGCCAGGGCCACCCTCTGGCGTTGGCCACCCGACAGCTCGCGGGGATAGCGATCTTCGAGGTGATCGAGACGCACCAGCTCCAGTGCCTCACTAACCTGCTGGCGGCTTTCGCCGGCAGGGATCTTGCGCATTTCCAGGCCGAAACGAACGTTTTCCGCCACGGTCATGTGGGGAAACAGGGCATAGCTCTGGAACACGATACCGATGCCCCGTTGATTGGGCTTGCAGGACGTAATGTCATCACCCTTCATCAGGATACGTCCGCGAGTGGGCTCAACGAAGCCGGCAATCATTTGCAGGGTGGTCGTCTTGCCGCAACCCGACGGACCGAGTAGCGAGACGAACTCGCCCTGGTCGATATCGAGAGTGATGTCTTGCACGGCAGTATTGCTGCCGAAGCGCTTGGTCAACGACTCTAAACGAAGGAAACTCATGGCAGGACTCCTCCACACCCTTGCCCATCGAACGAGGCAAGGGTGTGGTGTCTTTAGTGGATATCAACGAAGGAACGGGATTGACGCGTGTCTAGCGCTCAACCTGACGGTTCCAACGATTGGTCCACTCGAGACGGTTGGGATTGATGACATCCCAGTCCACGGCCACTAGCTGGTCGACCTTTTCACCATAGGGAAGCACGCTTGCCAATTCGTCGGATAACTGGGCATGCCGCTGTGCGGGCCCCAGCCCTGAGTGTCGGCCAGCAGCTCTTGTGATTCCGGTGCCAGCAGGTGTTCGATAAAGGCCTCGGCCAGTTCACGCTCCTCGCTGCCTTCGATGACACAGGCAGCCACCATCAAGGCGACGGCACCCTCTTCGGGGTAAGCGAAGGCGCCCGGGAAGCCTGTGCTGGCCAGCGCACGCAAGCGCCCGCTGCCCCAGACCGACAGAGCGATTTCTTCATTCTGGAACAGCTCGGACATCTTGCCCGCCGAAGGCTCGAAAGAGAGGATGTTAGGCGCGATTTGCTCTTTCATGAATTCGAAACCGGGGTCGATATCGCTTTCGCTTCCCCCGTTGAGACGCGCCGCCATTACCAGGGCATGCACACCATAAGTGTTACTGATGGAAGGAACGACCAGCTTGCCGGCGAATTTCTCATCGGCCAGGTCTTCCCATGAGGAAGGCGGCTCCCAGCCATTACGCTCGAACATGTCGGCATTGTAGGCAAACCCGGAAGCGACCAGGCCAACCCCGACGGCCTTGTCATCGGGGGAAACGCGCGATGTCGTAGACGTCATCGAGCATGGCGGTATCTTGCATCGGCGAGCAGAAACCCAGGTTGACGGCTTGATACATGGGGCCATCGTCCATCAGCACCACATCCAGCTCCTGGTCACCACGCTGGGCTTGTAGTTTGGCCAGGGTATCGGTGGAATTACCTGCCACGTAGATGATTTCCGCGTCATGCTCTTCGAGAAACGCTGGAATGATCTCATCGCGCATGGCTTGCTCGGTAGAGCCCCCGTAGGAGCCGACATAAAGCGGTTCAGCGAAAGCGGAATTGATGCCGAGAAACAGCAGTCCCGCCATAGCAGTCGTTTGGCTAGTCATTTTTTCATGCTTGCAGTGTCCTGTCATTGATGTCGATGTTTTGCTTGTTGTTATCAATGGCCGCCACCGCTTCTGTTATTGCTAGAAAACGGTCAGAAGGCGTGGGCAGTGCGACCTGGAATTTAAGCTAGCATCGCTTTGGTCATCAGGGCTAATGCCTTTTGTTAGCCATCCTATTCGCTAATGTTATGGGTTAATGGCGTGGACGACGCGGCAAGCTGATCGGCAAGATGTCGTTTCAACTCATCGAGAAACTCCAGCACCAATCGTGACGGGGGCCGGAAAGCGGGAAGCACTGCACTGTAATGAAAGGGGATTTCGGGGGTAAAGGAACGGGACACCAAGCCTCTCGAAAGGTAGCTATCCGCGGTGATCGGGTCGATCAACGATACCCCAGCTCCCGCCAGAACCAGCTCGCAAGCCACACTCGACAATTGGGTCTCTATACGCATTCGGCGCCTGATGCCCGCCTGCTGGAAGACCTGGTCAATAAGCGGCCTGACATCCTGAGTTTGCCCGAGAGAAACAAAAGACTCCCCCTCGAGATCATCAATGTGCACAACAGGCTGGCTGGCAAGGGGGTGATTGGGCAGCATCACTAGCCGCAACGCACCACTGGCAATCGGACGAATGGTGACGGAGGGGTCGACCAGTTGCATACCTATCAGGCCGGCATCGCACTGTTGTGTCGCCACCCACTCCAGCACCCGCTGGGAGCTATGCACCTGCAGGGAAATAGTGATGCCGGGATGACGCTCGGAGAAAGCGTTGATCATCGTCGGCAGGGCATTCAACGCCAAAGCGGGCATGCAGCTTAGCAGCAATCGGCCGGTACGAAATTCACGAATTTCGCGAGCCGTATCGGTAATTTTATCCAGGCCGACAAAAGCTCGCTCCACGTCTTCATAGAGGGCTAACGCTTCCGGCGTGGGAATTAATCTACCTTTGTGACGCTGGAAAAGCGCAAATCCCACATGGAATTCTAGATCCCCGACCAAACGACTGACGGCAGGCTGGGAAACATGCAGTGTCTGAGCGGCACGCGTCACTGTCTTGTGGATCATTACCGCCCGAAAGGCTTCTATCTGGCGAAGATTAATCATCTTTTGACGATCCCATGTCAGTCGGGTGGCTTTTGAGAAGCGTTGGCGAAACACGCCGATAAACTCCTGGGCGAGCTGAGATACGGGTTGGTCACGTGGCGTTAGCAAAGCAAAATCCTCTCCTAACAAGGGAGAAAAAGGCCGTAATACCAAGTTCATGTCGCTGAAAGCTCTAGCGCTGATGGGGTCGAGGATCGCGATGCCCACTCCTCGGCCGACTAGCCGGATCGCTTGGAGGGCCAGCGAGACTTCCAAGCACCGTCTGGGGCGTAACTGTCTTGCTTCCATCAACCGCTCCAGGTCGAGGCGCAAGGGATCCTGCGGCTCGAAGCAGATCAGGGTCTCATTGGCAAGATCATCCACTTCCACCGTGTCACGTTCCGCAAGGGGATGGCCAGAGGGTAGCGCGCATAGGCTGTCGAGATGAAATACGTCGCTGTTCATGCGGTCATCGATTGCAGAAACAATAGCAAAGCCTACGTCACAGCGCTGGGTGAGTACGTCTTCTACTACCTGGTCTGAGCGGAAAGTGGCCAGCTCGATCCTGGCATCGGGATGGCCAGGCGCGAAGTCCGCCAATACATCGGGCAGGAAGGTCATTCCCAGCAAAGGCATGGCACTGATACGCAGCCCCCGACTTCACGCTCGCTGATCCGCCGTGCGGTACTGCGCAAGTGCTCCATGCCGCTCCATACCTTCTGTACCTCGCGATGAGAATAGGCGCGCCTCCGGTGTCGGCACCAGACGCCCCCGAACACGTTCGAATAGCGTGAACCCTACGTCATGTTCCAGTTGCTTGAGCAGGCGGGTGACACCCGGTTGTGCAATCAGCATACGCCTGGCGGCACCGGAAACAGTACCGATCTCCATGACATGCTTAAAAGCAAGGATCTGGCGGTCGCGCAAATGAAGAGAGGGCATAGTCATAACTTTTACGCATGAAGTGGACAATTATTGGTATTGGATCGTATAGCCTATCCCTACCTATAGTCGAGCTTACTTAAACTAGATTGAGCTAGCGGCATGCAATTTGACTTCTTAATTATTGGTGGTGGCGTAGTAGGCATGGCTGTTGCCTATGGCCTACTGCGCAGAGGTCAAAAAGTTATCATGCTAGACGAAGGAGATGATGTTTTACGCGCATCACGAGGTAATGCCGGACTAACGTGGGTACAAGGAAAAGGTATAGGCATGCCTCGTTATGCCGAGTTGAGTCTACAGTCGAGCGATGCATGGCCTTTCTTTGCTAGTGAGCTTAGCGAGCGCAGTGGTGTACCACTTGAATACTCTCGCCAGGGCGGTATTGATATTTGCTTTGACGTTCAGGAAGCCGAAGCACGTGTGGCCAGCTATCGTAAACTTCAGGCTTCATCACCCTATCTAGCACGCTATTTTCAATGGGAATACTTTGATAGACAGGGTCTGTTAACCCATCTCCCTGGCTTAGGTGAAAGCATTCACGGGGGCACTTGGTCTCCCCATGATGGTCATTGCAATCCGCTATTGCTTCTGCACGCACTTTTAACAGCTAGCCTTAAGATGGGTCTTAGCTATCACCCAGGCTGCTCGGTTCAGCGCCTCGAATCAAATATCGTTGGCTTCACTGCCAATACTCTAGGCGGTAACTTTTCAGCCGAGCGTATTATCGTAGCTGCAGGCCTAGGAGCGAAGCACCTCTCCCCATGTTGGGCCTGAGCGGAGAAGTGTTTCCTGCGAGGGCAGATCCTCGTAACGGAAAAAATGCCTCTGATATCGCAACTTCCTACACCTCAGATAAGGCAAACCGGTAACGGTAGCTACTTGATCGGTGACACCCATGAACATGCAGGTCTAAACCGGGATGCGACTACCAGCATCATGGCGAAATTAGCAGCTCGTGGGGTGCGTATTTACCCGCACCTGAAGAACGCCAACATAGTGCGTGCTTGGGGTGCATTACGAGTAATGACACCTGATGGGTTTCCACTGTATGAATCGTCCAGAGCCTACCCAGGTGCCTATAACATCAATTGTCATAGCGGAATTAGTTTAGCTGCTTTCCACGCTGAAGAGCTGGCTCAAGCCTTGCTGCATGACCGATTGAGCCATGAATTTCGCGAATTTTCCAGTGTGCGCTTTAGCAAGATTAACTAACAAAAACTTTATACCGCGAGTACGACGCCTCACACAACCATCGATAAAACCAAGAGGAATGCGAAATGCGTCAAGCCACCTGCTGCTTACTTTTCACGACAGTATTAATCGGCGGTATAGTCCAGGCCGATAGTAAACCACTACGTATTGGGGTCGATGTGCCCTATGCGCCTTATCAATATAAAGAGCCTGATGGAACCATCACAGGGTTTGAAGTTGATTTAGTCAATGCTACTTGCGAACGCATGCAGCGCGAGTGCGAATGGGTAGAACAAGGTTGGGATGGAATTATTCCTGGGTTAATGGCGCGCAAATACGACCTAATAGCGTCAGCAATGAACATCACGGAAGAGCGTTCCCGGCAAGTTAGCTTCTCGGCTCCCTATTACCAAGTACCATCCGTTTGGGTTAAAAACATAAATAACGAGTACGATCTAGAAGGTGACTTGGCAGATGTAGCAATCGGTGTGCAGCAAGCCACTATTCAAGATGAATATGTTACTACCTACTATCCTGATGCGGATATTCATCGATATGGTGATTCAGGCTCTGTAGTTACCGACATGCATGCGGAGCGCCTTGACCTTGTTTTCACTGCCTATTCTCTTGCTCAAGAAACGATGCTTCAGGACGAGCGTTTTATACAAACGGGGATTTAATTACCGGCCCAGAGTCGATTTATGGCCCCGGTATTGGTGCTGCTTTCCGTCCACGAGATGAAGCGCTGATAGAAGCTTTTGATAAGGCGATGCAAGAAATTAAAGAAGATGGAACATTCGACAATATTTATAACGATTACTTTAAAGATCAGTAACCTAATGGTTATTTAGATTCTTTCCTAGGCACAACGCAACAAGCCGATCCAAAGGTCGGCTTGTTGCTTATTACCACTTACTCACTGCGACGCGGGAAAAGTGCGTTGTCTAACGCTTAAAGCGCCAGGTCGTACTCAACGATTAGCGGTGCGAACTCGGAGAAGGTCGCATCGTAATCGATCCACGCGTCGACCACGTGGCGGCGGAAGTTGGGGCCGACTAACTGATAGTCGATCCGCCAGCCTTCCTGGCGCTCACGGGGCACATCTTGGTCAAGCTTCGGCCACCAGGTGTACTCACCTGCATCGCGGTTAATTTCGCGGAAGGTGTCGATAAACCCGGTGGGGCCAAGCACCTGATCCATCCAGGCGCGCTCTTCGGGGCGGAAGCCTGAGGTCAGTTGATTATCCGACCAGTTGGCCAAATCGACGGTTTTATGGGCAATATGCCAGGTACCACAGAGGATGTATTCGCGGCGTTTGCGCGACATCTTCGTCAAGTACTCTTGATACTGCTCCATAAACGACTGTTTGGCTTTTTGGTCACTTCCGTCAGGCATCAGGAAAGAGACGATACTGAAGCGTTCATAATCCGCCTGCAGAAAACGTCCTTCATGATCACACTGTGGAAACCCAAGGCCATACATAATCGCCTTGGGAATTTTGCGGCAATAGAGTGCCACACCGGAGAAACCGTCCTCTTCGGCATCCAGGAAGTAGCCTTCATAGCCTTCCGGATACAGAATGTGGTCACCCAGTTCAAAACTTTTTGCCTTGATGTTCTGCACGCAGACCACGTCGACATCCTGCTGAGCCAGCCAGTCCAGGAAGCCACGATCGACGGCATCACGAATACCATTGACATTGATGCTGGCAATTTTCATAAATCGTCCCTTTGCGTCGCTGCTGTATGATACCCGACGTTTAGACGTTTGGGTAAAGGCAGCAGCTAAAACTTGCCATTTACCCTACTTTTATTGTTGCTTTCGTGCCGATTTAAACCTACCGCCTAGTGAGGAATACCGTGGCCACCACTCTACAACCCTACCAGCGCGATTTCATTGCCTTTGCCATTGAGCAGGGCGTGCTTAAATTTGGTGAGTTTACGCTTAAATCCGGCCGCGTTAGCCCCTACTTTTTCAACGCTGGCTTGTTTCAGACTGGCCGTGCGCTGGCCAAGCTGGGGCGTTTTACGCCCAGGCGATTGTCGATAGTGATTTAAACGCCGACGTGCTGTTTGGCCCAGCCTATAAGGGTATTCCGCTGGCAGCCGTTACAGCGGCGGCCTTGGCCGATCATCACGATATGGATATGCCCTACTCATTTAACCGTAAAGAGGCCAAAACCCACGGTGAAGGGGGCAATATCGTTGGCGCACCTTTAGCAGGCGATATTTTAATCATTGATGATGTGATTACCGCAGGCACCGCGATTCGCGAAGTGATGACGCTGATTGAGCAGAGCGGTGCCCGCGCCGCTGGCGTTATCATCGCGCTTGATCGCCAGGAGCGCGGTCAAGGCGAGCGGAGCGCGATTCAGGAAGTCCAGGCCCAGTACGGCATGCCGGTGGTCAGTATCGTCACCTTAGAGCAAGTACTCACTTACCTTGAAGAGCACGCCGGAGGAGAAATGCTTGCCTACGCTGAAGCGATCAGAGCGTATCGCGACCGCTACGGCATTACCCACTGATTAGGCTTGCTCTGCGCCAGCAAAGCCTTGCTGGCGCCACGCTTCGTAGCTCACAATAGCCACGGCGTTGGAGAGGTTCAGGCTGCGGTTGTTGGGCTGCATGGGCAAACGCAGCTTGTGCTCAGCGTCTAGCGCTTCGTGCACCTGGGGTGAAAGCCCGCCGGTTTCCGAGCCGAACAGCAGTACATCGCCTGGAGCAAAGTCGGCATCGCTGTAGCGGCGCGTACCTTTGGTAGTGATCGCCCAGATGCGCCGCTCCTGCATCGCTGCTTGAAAGGCGTTAAAATCCGCGTGGCGAGTGACGTTAGCCAGGTCGCGGTAATCCAGCCCGGCCCGGCGTAGCTTCTTCTCCTCCAGGTCAAAGCCCAGCGGCTCAATCAGGTGTAACCGACAGCCATTATTGGCCACCAAGCGCATGATATTGCCCGTATTGGGCGCCATACGCGGTTCAAAAGCGCTACTTCAAACATCGCCACCTGCCTATTGTTCGCCCATTATGCATTGACCAAGCGCCGCCGATTGTAATCGAAATCGCCTAGCAACTCTCGCAGAGGATCACCCACGCCATGACGCCTGCAACGCCCAAAAGCATTCTTAGCCGGATTAAAGGGCTGAACCCGCGCCAGCAGGAAGCGGTGCGTTATATCGATGGCCCCTGTCTGGTGCTGGCGGGCGCAGGTTCCGGTAAAACCAGCGTGATCACCACCAAAATTGCCTACCTGGTTCAAGAATGCGGGATGAGCGCGCGCAGAATCGCCGCGGTGACCTTTACCAACAAAGCCGCCCGGGAGATGAAAGAGCGTGTGGGTCAGATGCTTCACGGCAAGGAGGGCCACGGGCTAACGGTCTCCACCTTCCACACCCTGGGGCTGAACATTATTCGCGGCGAGCTGAAAACCCTGGGCTACAAACCGGGCTTTTCCCTTTTGACCCGGAAGACGCCAAGGCGCTGCTGCGAGATTTGATGAACAAAGACGCCCAGGTGGACGCCGAACAAATCAACGCCGTGCAGAGCAAAATCTCCACCTGGAAGAACGATTTAGTGCTGCCCAGCGATGCGCTTTCGTTTGCCTCGGATGATGATGAGCACTTCGCCGCCCGGGTGTACGAAGCCTACGTGCGCCACCTTAAAGCTTACAACGCCGTGGATTTTGACGATCTGATTCTGCTGCCAGTGGTATTGCTACAAAATGATACTGAGGCCTTAGAGCGCTGGCGGCGCAAAATCCACTACATGCTGGTGGATGAGTACCAGGACACCAACGTCTCCCAGTACCTGCTGGTGAAGCTACTCATGGCGGAGCGCTCCACCTTCACCGTGGTGGGCGATGATGACCAGTCGATTTATGCCTGGCGTGGCGCCCGCCCTGAAAACCTGATTACCCTGGGGAAGATTTTCCGCGCCTGAAAGTCATCAAGCTGGAGCAGAACTACCGCTCTACCGCCACCATACTGCGCGCCGCCAACACGCTGATCGCCAATAACCCCCACGTTTACGAAAAGACCCTGTACGATATGGGTGACGGCGCGCCGATTCGGGTAATCGTAAACCGCCATGAAGAGGCCGAGTCTGAGCGGGTCGCCAGCGAAATGCTCACTCGGCGCATCAAGGAAAAAGCCGAGTGGCGCGACTTTGCAGTGCTGTATCGCGGTAACTTCCAGGCCCGCTTGCTGGAGCTTAAGCTGCAGCACTACCAAATTCCTTACAAGCTCTCCGGCGGTACGTCGTTTTCTCGCGCAACGAGATTAAAGACACCATGGCCTACCTGCGCCTGTTGATTAATCCCGCCGACGACAATGCTTTTTTGCGCATCGTGAACGTACCGCGCCGTGAAGTGGGCCCTGGCACGGTAGAGAAGCTTGCCAACTACGCCACCGAGCGCTCGATATCCCTGTTTGCCGCCTGCCATGAGCTGGGGTTGGAACAGGTATTACCGACCCGGGCCGTAGAGCGGCTATCGCGCTTTACCCACTTTCTCGACAGCGTGCGTAAGCGCATGGATCAGGGCGATGCCATTGCCGCCATACGCGACATGCTGCGGGATATGGATTACGAGGCGTGGCTGTATCAAAACGCCAGCGCGCCCACCGTGGCCGAACGACGCATGGCTAACGTATGGATCTTGATCGATCAGTTAGAGAAGTCGCTTAACCGCGACCCTGAAGAGAGTACCGACGCTACAGAGACCGAAACCGACGGCGTGGAAGCAGCTATTTCGCGCCTGGTGCTGCGCGATATTCTGGAGCAGCAGGCGGAAGAGGATGATTCCGATCGCGTGCAGCTACTCACCATGCACGCCTCCAAAGGGTTGGAGTTCCCCCATGTCTATTTAATGGGCTTAGAGGAAGACCTGCTGCCCCACCGTAACGCCATTGAGGTGGGCACCGTAGAGGAGGAGCGGCGGCTCGCCTATGTGGGCATTACCCGGGCACGGCGTACGCTAACCTTGACCCTTGCCCGCCAGCGCAAAGCTTATGGTGAACTGATGGACTGTGCGCCCAGCCGCTTTTTAGACGAATTGCCTGGAGAGGATCTAGAGTGGGAAGGTCGTGCGGATAAAGAGGATCCGGATAAAAAGCAGGCCCGTGGCAAAGACGCCATTGCCGGGCTGCGTTCTTTATTGGGCTGAAGGCTCTCTATTGGGCTGAAGGCTTTCTACTGGGGCTTGGTAATGACACCAACAATGAGCCATGCGCTGACCTTATGGCGCTATCTCACCGCATCTCCTGGCTATCATCAGGAAGGACTACTGGTTGTCTGCGGATCGTACGATCTGCGTGTATGTGATTATGCCTGCGATCTTTTCAAGCGCCACAAATTCGATCGGCTTCTCATTACAGGACGAACTGGAAATTGGACTCATCATCTATGGAGCGAAACCGAAGCGCGAATCTTTGCAAAGCGAGCCCGTCAGCACTGTATTCCTGACAAATCGATAATCCTAGATACTGAGGCGACAAACTTCGCTGAGAACATTCGCAATGCGCGCCTTCTCGTTCCCTCAGCCAGAAAAGTGACGTTTATTACCAAACTGAATTCTATTCGACGGGTTATCACAACTGCGCCGGTTCAGTGGCCCGACGCCAATGTGCGGGCAGATGGGCCACCTATCCGCTTCCCCGAGGAAGTATCTAATGTTGTCGGGGTTTTTGGCTTGATCGCAGAGATGGTCGGGGACATCGACAGGCTCATCAAATACCCTGATGCTGGGTTCCAGGTGGCAATTAAGGTGCCGGACGATGTTTGGACTTCGTACCAATACTTAGCCGAACATGGCTTCGACAGTCATATGGTCGCGTTAACCGCCTGAAATTTTCACAACACGCTTTCTGTTGAGCTGAAGGCTCGCTATCGGACGAAGTGATATTTTCTGAGACAGACACATAAAAATAATCCACAGGGCGGTGACTAAAACACCCTGTGGATAAGATGGCTAAGCTATGAGCCTGCTGTACTGTGTGTCATTCCTGAGCTTCAGCCATCATGTAATCGACAATCGCCATCACTTCTTCATCTGAAAGGTTAGGGTTGCCGCCTTTCGCTGGCATAGCGCCAATGCCGTTAATGGCACTGGCGTAGAGCTCGTCAGCACCTTTTTCCAGGCGCGCTGCCCAAGCTTCAGAATCGCCCAACATCGGCGAACCAGCTACACCGGATGCGTGGCAAGCCACACACCCAGAGCTTGCGTAAAGCGCTTCACCGTCCGGCCACTGCCACCGCTGGCTTCTTCAGAGGCGGCCGCGTCTTCTTCACTCGCAGCGTCGTCATTAGCAGCCATTGCTTCTTCAGTTGCCGCTTCTTCGCCTTCAGCAGCAGCGGTCTCTTCGCTAGCGGCTTCATCGGTGGCACCTTCGTCGCTAGACGCTTCATCGTCTGCAGCAGCTTCGTCACCGCTACTCAACTCGGGCACTTCCATCACCGGCTCAACCATATAGGCAACCGCCGCTTCCACTTCCTCATCAGAAAGGTTGGGGTTACCGCCTTTGGCTGGCATGGCGCCGATACCGTTAATGGCGTGGTCTAGCAGCGTGGCGAAGCCTTGTTCAGTACGTTCAGCCCAAGCCTCTTCATCACCACGAATAGGTGCGCCCGCAGCGCCCGATTCGTGACAAGCGCTACACACATTGCCGTAGATGCCCTCACCGTCGATATCACCGCCACTGCTGCTATCGCTGGAGGTGCCGCTGCGGTGCCGCAGTCTTGGCCTTGTAAACAGAGTTGACCCACCGGCGCCAAACGCTCGGCAATCGCATCACGTGCGGCGTCATCTTGGGCATAAACACTGGATGTGCCCGCCATGAAGCCGAGGGCCGCCAGCCCGCTCATGATCAGCTTAGCTTTCACTCTCACCACCTCTTGAGTATTGTCATAAAACGTTTTTATCAATCTCTGTCTCAACTGCTGTCTCAAACCCTATGTGCGGTAACGCCAACATTGATGATGCACCGCCGAGACGCCAAGACGTGCGTATAGAACTAGTATACCGGCAACGTAAAGCGCAAGAAAATGCTACTAAGCGCGCTGATGTATCCAATAGTCGCGATCAAGCCTTTATTTGGGCGCTTCGCCCCTCTCGCCACCCCCCTTTCCACGCTAGTAAACGCTGCTGTGCATAGCCGCTAAAACCCGCCTGCAGGTAAAGCCGTTTGGCCGGGAAATTAACCTCATCAACGCCCAGCGCCACTTCCTGTGCACCGGCCTGTTGGGCGAGCGCCAGGGCTTTATTTAACAGCGAACGCCCTAAGCCTTTGCCACGCCATGCCGGCGTTAGGCCCATTAACATTAACTCCCAGCGGCCTAACACCGGGCGAGGCGCCAGTAGTAGCACGCCTACTACGACATTTTGAAAGCCAACGGCGTACCAGTGCTGTGGCGCCTGGGGATCCTGTTGATAAAACCCGGCTAATAACTCTTTAATTGAAAGTATGTCGCGAAGGGGGCGGCTATCCAGCGACCCCTCGCCCACTTCAGTCAACAGACTCAGTTGTTCCGCCAGAGAAAGCTCGCCAAACGGCTGCAGGGACAGCGGCAACGCTTCATTCATCGCTAACCGGCGGTGAGTGCTACCGATTAAATACTCCAAGCAGACTAACCGCTGCATACCGTGTTTAACCAACAGCCCTTCTGTTTCGGCGGCTTCAGCAGAAAGCTCCAGATGACATAGACGAATGTTTTGCGTTTCCACCCACTGGCGAGCCGTATCTAACAGCAAAGGTGCAGGATCTGCCGCTTTTGCGGTAGCCCTGCTTTTGGTAGCCCTACTTTTGGTAGCCATAGCTGCGCCATATTCATGGGCAGACGTTGTACCCAGATAGCGGCCGTTACCTGCCCCGCCTCAAGCGTTACCCATAGTCCTTCCCACTGCGTATCTGACTGATGGTACATAGCCTTTACGGCAGCACTCAGGGCCGTTTGCTGGGCGGGATCATGGGCAGCAGCAAGCTTTAGCAGGGCCTCGCGTCGCTTCTCTGGCGGGCAGGGCATTACGTTTAAGGTGCTTGAGGGGTACTGAGACATCATGGTTGATCAATCAAGTGCAGAAGCTCCGAAGGAGTCATAAAGCGTGCTACGTTATTAGCCTACAATTTATAACCTCATCCTGACGGCCTAAGCCTTTGCGCGCCACCCTTATCACTGCTTATTTCAAGATTTAATGGTGGCGATTGATTTGAAGGAGTAACCCACCCGCCATGCGTATATTGTTGGTAGAAGACGATCCAAGCTTAGCCTCGGGTATTCGCTTGGCCTTAAAGCCCGAGCACTTCACCGTGGATCACCTTAGTGATGGCATTACTGCCCTGGCCGCATTAAAGGAGGGCGAACCCTTTGATGTGGTTATTCTCGACCTGGGGCTGCCGCGCATGGATGGTATGCAGGTACTGGAAGCCGTTCGACGGCAGGGCAATCGCGTCCCCATTTTAGTGTTAACCGCCCGGGATGCCGTCGATGAACGTATCGCAGGGTTAGATGCGGGTGCCGATGACTATTTAACCAAACCGTTTGAAGTCGCTGAATTAAAAGCACGCCTACGCGCCCTGTTGCGCCGTAGCAGCGACCAGGTAAACAGTGCTTTGGAGTGCCGAGGTATTCGCCTTGATCCTTTGACCATGCAGGTTAGTTACCAGGGGAAACTCGTGGCGTTATCGCGCCGTGAGCTCACCTTACTGCAAGAGTTTATGAGCCACCCGGGACGCGTATTCACCCGCGATACGCTAACGCGCCTGGTTTATGGCTGGGATGAGGACGTAGAAAGCAACGCCATTGAAGTCCATGTGCACCACCTTAGACGCAAATTCTTTCCTCACCTGATTCGCACGCTGCGCGGTATCGGTTACGTGATGGATAAAGCGGATCAGGATGAGCACTCATGAGCTCCATTCGCCAACGCACCCTGGGGCTGGCGCTGCTGGTATTTGGCATTAGCATGCTGGTGATTGGTTTTATCAGTTATCGCTATGCTGCCCATGAAATTGAAGCACTGTACGACGCCAGCCTTGAGCAGGACGCACGCCTATTAGAAGGCCTGCTGCAAGCTCCCCTACCGGAGGAGGCGCGCGATGGGCTGCTCAACAGTCTAGAAAATGCCTTAGGGAATGCGGCGAGATCCAATCGCCGCCTTGCAGGACACCGGACGGACAGCCAAATGGGCTTTCAGCTATGGGAAGCGAGCCGCCTCTTGGTGCGCTCAGCCAATGCCCCCGAGTCGCCGCTGGCGAACCTCCCCGCTGGCTTCAATAGTCAGTCTATTGATGAGGTCGAATGGCGCATTTATGTGCTTGATGTCAGTCACTCCACCCAGCGAATTGTCGTTAGCGAGCGAGAAGACGTACGCGGCGAACTGATCAGGGCGGTAGCGCTACGTACCCTTTGCCCGACCTAATTGGCCTGCCGCTCCTCACGGCCCTGCTTTGGTGGTCGATTGGCTGGGGCTTGGCACCGCTATCACGCATGGCTGAGCAGATTCGCAGTCGTGATCCGCACAATTTGCAGCCTTTGACGCTTAGCCCTCTGCCCCAAGAGTTAGACACTATTGCCGGGGCGCTCAACCGTTTGTTAGAACGAATTCGCAGAATGCGCGTACGTGAAAAGCGTTTTATTGCCGATGCCGCCCATGAATTACGCACGCCCTTAGCAGTACTGGATCTACACGCTCAAAATGCCCTGACTGCGGATAACCTTGAAGATCGTCAGGAAGCACTCAATCACCTGCGCGGTGGCGTCGCACGGGCCACGCGTTTGGTTACCCAGCTTTTAACGCTGGCTCGCCTGGAGCCTGAAGAGGAGTCGCAGCCTGAATACCGCACCAGCCATCTGCTGAGTGAAGTGCGTGAGACCCTGGCCAAGCTTTTCGCCCCTGGCCGCTGAGCGCGAACAGCAACTGCTGCTAAATGCGGATGAACAGGCGGACTGGTCGATGTTAGAAGAACCAGGCGCCATTGAAACGCTGGTGCAGAATTTGGTAGGTAATGCCATCCAGCACTCGCCCAGACAAGGTACTATCAGCGTCACGCTATCAACGACGCCACACGGTTTTCAATTATTAGTCGACGATCAAGGCCCCGGCATACCCAGCAATGAACGCAAAAAAGTGGTTGAGCGCTTCCAGCGCGCGGGTTCCAGCGCTGGCTCAGGGTTAGGGCTTTCCATCGTTGAGCGATTGGTGGCACGTCACGGCGGCACCCTTCAGCTTGACGACGCACCTAGTCGAGGCTTGCGCGTACGAATTTACCTCCAGCGCCCAAAAGAGGACTAACACTTTCTTTGTCTACTCAGGGGTAGTTTACGCCTCCCTTAAGGTTGCGATAAGAATTGCATGCAACTGTGGAGATGCACGGTGAGCCAGATACCCACGGCTCCCCCTTTTCTCCATATGGAGGTTCCCCTGATGAACCAAGTTACCTTTTCACCGAAACCCTTAATTCAACTCGGTTCAGCGCCGCTACTCGCCAAACCTGCGGCGCGTCGGCTACAGCCTACTAGCCCAGCCATGACCGTGCTGACCGACTTTTCCCAAGTCATGCCTCAATCCGTCGATGCCGATACCCCCATCGACGAAGCACACCTGAAGATGCGTTATAGCGGCGTAAGACTGCTGTTCGTGATGGATCATCAAGCGCACTGTATCGGTATTATTACCTCGAAAGAAGTGATCGGTACTCGGCGTATCAACATCGCCATGCAGCAGCGTAACCTCACCCACGATGAGGTGACTGCCGAAATGATCATGACGCCGTGGCATAAGCTTAGCGCCATGCCCATCGCCCAGTTGGCCTCGCTCACCATTGAGGATCTAGTACTGTCGATGGAAGCGGTCACCGATCAGCACCTGTTAATCACTGAGCAAAATGATCACCACGAACTAAGAATTCGCGGCATTATTTCAGCAAGCGATATCCAAAATGCGGTGGGTAAAGAGATTAACCCAGTGCCTATGGCGAAAAGTTTCGCCGACATTTGCCAAGTCATTACCGGCCACGACCTCTAACGTCTCACCGCTAACGGTTTTTAAATCCTGAATCCATAAAATGCCAACGCCCTTCACCGATTTCTCGGTGAAGGGCGTTTAAGGTGTTAACGCACCACTATTTCTTGGAAACAGATCGCCTAGAACAAAGCAGCATTGATCCAAAGATGTGCGGCAATGCTAGCGACATAGCCCAATAATATGGCGGGTACCCAGCGAAGGTGAACGGCAAAGGTATAAATGCCGCGCGCCTGGCCCATAAGGGCAACACCTGCAGCAGAGCCCATGGAGAGTAAACTACCCCCACGCCTGCGGTTAACGTTATTAGCAGCCAGTTACCCTCGCTCATATCCGGGGCCATGGAGAGTACTGCGAACATCACCGGGATGTTGTCCACCACTGCCGAGATAAGCCCCAGCACCACGTTGGCCCACACTGGGTTCCAACTACCGTAGAGCGTTTCGGAGAGCAGGCTGAGGTAGCCCATAAAACCCAGGCCACCGACGCACATAACAACCCCGTAGAAGAACAGCAGCGTATCCCACTCGGAACGGGCGATACGGCTGAAAATATCGAAGGGTACCACGCTACCCAACTGCTCCAGCTTCTTCCAATCGCCCCGGCGAGTAGCGCTCCCGCTTGCGCTCAAGGGAGCGTGGCAGGCTGCGGCGCAGGTAGTAGCCAAAGAACTGCAGCAGGCCTAAACCAAACATCATGCCCATGGCAGGCGGTAGGTAGAGCACTGAGTGGCAGAGTACCGAGATGGCCACAGTAATCAAAAACAGCACGATAATGCGCCGCGCACCCCGCTTGAGCCAAACATTCTCTTTTAGCGAGGCTGGCTGACGGTTAACGATAAAGAAGTTCATGATCACCGCAGGCACCATGAAATTAACTATCGCGGGAATCAACAGCGCGAAGAAACCTTCAAACGGCACTTGTCCCGCCTGCCATACCATCAGCGTGGTGATATCACCAAACGGGCTAAAGGCGCCCCCTGCGTTGGAAGCCACCACGACGTTGACACAGCAAAGGCCAATGAACTTATTATCACCCTCAGCCACTTTGAGCACTACAGCGCACATCAGCATGGCAGTGGTCATATTGTTGGCAATCGCTGAAATACCGAATGCCATGACACCGGTAATCCAGAACAGAGTGCGATAGCTAAAGCCTTTGCGCACTAGCCAAGAACGTAGCGCATCAAATACCCGGCGCTCTTCCATGGCGTTGATATAGGTCATCGCCACCAGCAAAAACAGCAGCAGTTCGGCGTACTCAAGCAGCGTTTCGCGAAAGGCGGTTTCCGCCTCTTCCGGCATCCCCGCTTGTACATAAACCCAGGCCACTAGCGCCCAGATAAGCCCCGCCGCCACCAGCACCGGCTTAGACTTACGCATATGCAGTAGCTCTTCACTCATCACCAACGCATAGGCGAGCACGAAGATCACGACAGAAGAGATACCGGCAAGCGAAAGAGTAAGATCAAGAGGCCCGGCGGCGGCATAAGAGAGAGAAGGAAAGACAAAAAGCGTGCAGGCGAGCAACAACCAAGCGACCCGGCTAGCATAATGCCGGGTTACGAGGACGTTTGGTGGTTTCATGGCAGTGTTATCCAATCAGGAGGGAGAAAGACCGCCACGATAATAAGCACCCTAAACACATGCTGCAACGCAACGGTTGCGCATAAGATGCGACGTATTGCCGCATCCTGTAAAGCGTTTTTATTGGCTTAACTCAATATAAAGTCTGACGCCTAAATCACTCTACCGTCACACTCTTGGCCAGGTTACGAGGCTGGTCTACATCAGTACCTTTGAGCACGGCCACGTGGTAACTCAAGAGCTGTAGCGGCAAAGTATACAGCAGCGGCGCAAGCGCTTCGTGAACATGCGGCAGGGTCATTACGCGAATATCTTCCTGAGTATCGATATCCACGCTCTCATCGGCAAATACAAATAGCTGGCCCCCGCGGGCACGGACTTCCTGAAGGTTGGATTTTAGCTTTTCAAGCAAGTCATCGTTGGGGCGACCGAGATCACCGGCATTTCACTGTCCACCAACGCCAGCGGGCCATGCTTTAACTCCCCGGCGGGATACGCCTCGGCATGAATATAGGAGATCTCTTTGAGCTTTAACGCCCCTTCAAGGGCAATCGGGTAGTGAGCCCCGCGTCCCAGAAACAGGGCGTGCTGTTTTTCCGCAAACGCCTGGGAAAGCGCTTCGATTTTGCTATCCAGCGCCAGCACCTGCTGACACACTTCGGGCAGCGTGCGCAGTGCCGCGATAATATCCGGGTATTCGGCCTGATCTTTAGCTTTACTGACCGAAAGCGTCAGCAGCATTAGCGCTATCAGCTGAGTGGTAAAGGCTTTAGTGGAGGCCACGCCAATTTCAGGGCCTGCCCGGGTCATTAGGGTAATGTCAGACTCACGCACCAGCGAACTACCGGGCACGTTACAGATCGCCAGCGAGCCGATGTAGTCAAGGGTTTTAGCAAAGCGCAGCGCGGCCAGCGTATCGGCAGTTTCGCCGGACTGGAGAGAGTGACAAACAGCGTGCCCTCAGGCACCACTGGGTGGCGGTAGCGATACTCGGAGGCCACTTCGACCTGCACCGGCACCCCCGCGTAGCGCTCCAACCAGTAACGCGCCACCAGCCCCGCATGGTAGCTGGTGCCACAGGCAATGATATGCACGTGGCGAGTGCGCTGGAAAAGCGCCAACGCATCCGGGCCAAAGCTCTCGACTAGCACGCTTTGAGCACTCAGCCGCCCCTCTAATGCCGCCTCAAGCACCGCGGGCTGCTCGAAAATCTCCTTGAGCATATAGTGGCGGTACTCGCCCTTACTGGCCGCGCCGTCGCCGTGCTCAAAGGTATGGATAGGACGCTCGACGTCGTTACCGTGGCGATCCACGATGCGAATGGCCCCCTGGTCGCGAAGCTCGACCAGATCCCCCTCTTCAAGGTAAATAAAGCGATCCGTCACCGGCAGCAACGCCAGCGGGTCAGAGGCTAAAAGGCCTCATTAATGCCCACACCGACCACCAGCGGGCTACCCTGGCGCGCGCCAACCACCACGCCCGGCTGTTGAGCACACATCACCCCTAGCGCGTAGGCGCCGCCTAAGCGGTTAACGATCTGCTGAGTAGCATCAAACAGCGTTAGGCCGTCAGCCAGCTTCTCGCAGAGTAAGTGGGCAATTACTTCGGTATCCGTTTCAGAGCTAAAACATAGCCGCTACGCTGCAAGCCTTCTTTTATCGACTCGTAGTTCTCAATAATACCGTTGTGTACCACGGCAACCTGATCACTGCTGTGATGCGGATGTGCATTGGCTTCAGAGGGTTTACCGTGGGTGGCCCAGCGGGTGTGGGCAATGCCCGAAAAACCCGGTAGTGAGGCAGTATCCAACCGTGCAGCAAGCGCCGCCACTTTACCAAGCGCACGATGACGGGTTAATACCCCCTCACTCAGCACCGTCATACCCGCCGAATCGTAGCCGCGATACTCCAGGCGTTTTAGTCCTTCTAATAGAATTTCTTGGACGTTGCGCTGGGCAACGGCGGCCACAATGCCACACATAACGACTCTCCTGAGTTTATTCAAACCTATAAAACGCCTAAAACGGTATTACCCTGGCGGTGAGATAGGAATACGGCTTTTAATGATTCTTAGCACCATCTTTAGGGCTATATTTAAAGCTATGGCTCTATGCGTTTGCTGGGGCGCAGCCAGTCAATTTTTTCTAACTGGCGGCCACGGGTGACGGCCAAGGCGTAGTCGGTGACATCTTTGGCAATCGTGGATCCCGCGCCAATGGTGGCACCTTTGCCTACTGTAACGGGTGCTACCAATGCAGAATTAGAGCCAATAAAGGCATTATCCCCAATCTCAGTGCGGTGTTTATTGGCACCGTCGTAGTTGCAGGTAATGGTGCCTGCTCCCACATTCACGTCACGTCCTAAGCGAGCATCACCAACGTAGCTTAGGTGATTGATTTTGCTACCTTCCCTACATCGGCGTTTTTGGTTTCAACAAAATTGCCGACCTTGGCTTTACCGCCATGCGCGTACCAGGGCGTAGCCGCGCAAAGGGGCCGATCTGGTTTAGGCCCGCTGCCACGGTGCCGTCTATCACGCTATGGGTATCTATCACGCTTTGCGCACCAATGGTGCTGTTTTTAATCACGCAGTAAGGGCCAACCCGCACGCCTTCACCTAGCTCAACCTCGCCTTCAAACACACAGCCCACGTCGATAAACACATCGTGGCCACAGGTCAGGCGCCCACGCACATCGAGTCGTTCAGGGTCGGCAAGAGCCACCCCTTGCGCCATTAACTTATCGGCCAGTTGGCGTTGATAAACACGCTCCAGGCGGGCCATTTGTGCCCTATTGTTAACCCCTTCCACTTCAACGGCAGAGACCGGCTGGGCGGTGCATACCTTGATGCCTTCCGCTGCGGCCAAGGCAATCACATCGGTCAGGTAGTACTCACCCTGGGCATTTTCTGCTGAGAGTTGCGGTAACCAGCGTTTAAGCTGGGCGCTGGTCATGGCCATAATGCCGGTATTGCATTCGGTAATGGCAAGCTCGGCGCTGCTGGCATCTTTTGCTCAACAATCGCTACGGCATCGCCTGCGTCGTCGCGCACAATTCGTCCATAGCCGGTAGGGTCAGCTAGCGTTACCGTCAACAGCCCCATGTGCTGTTCATCCACATAGGCCAACAGCTCGCTCAGAGATTCCCGCTGCAGCAAGGGGACATCGCCGTAAAGGATTAATACTTTGCCGCTACCCAACTGCTCAAGTGCTTGGGCCACCGCGTGCCCGGTGCCCTTCTGTTCGGCCTGCACGGCAAACTGCACGGTATTTTTCTGCCAGCGCTTCGCGCAGTTGGTCAGCGCCATGACCAATCACGACATGGGTGCGATCCGGCTGCAACCCTAAAGCGGTATCCAGCACGTGCTGAACCATGGGCTTGCCCGCCAAGGGGTGGAGCACTTTAGAATTTGCGAATGCATCCGCGTGCCTTTTCCCGCGGCGAGAATGACGATATCCAGTTCTTGCATGTTATTCACCTGTTACCGGTTGGTCGTCGGGGCTGGTGGCTGTTAAGGGAGCAACTGAAAATTGCTCAATGCCCAGCTCATCGACCAATGTTTCACCGAAGTAGTTACCAAATTCAGGACTGGCAATACTGCGCCACTGCTCGCCATCGCGCACCAGCAGGAGGACTTTGAGATTGTTCTCAACGGCAAGTTGCATCGCCTCCTGTTCGCCAACCACTAATAGCGCTGTCGCCCAGGCATCCGCCCAGGCATTGGAGGGGTGAAAAACCGACACCGAGGCAAGCTGATGGGTCACTGGCCGGCCCGTACGCGGATCAATAGTGTGCGAGAAACGCTGGCCGTTGACTTCAAAATAGTTGCGGTAATCACCCGAGGTGGCCACTGACATGCTGTCTAGTGGAATAATATGTTGGGCTCGCTGCTGGCCATCTTCGGGTACCTCAATGCCAATTCGCCAAGGTGTCTGTTCATCCTCATCGCGAACTCCGCGGGCAATCAGTTCACCGCCAATATTGACTAAGTAGTGCTCTATGCCCTGCTGATTCAGGTAAGCGGCTACCCGGTCAGTAGCATGGCCTTTCGCGACGCCAGACAGGTCGACAAACACATCGCGGGTACGCCGTGCCTGCATATTTTGTGTATCGACCTCCACCGCATCAAACCCTACCTGGGCAAGTCGCTCAGCCAGGATATCATCAGCGGGCACCTCTTCAGGCCTTGCGCCAGGGCCAAAGCTCCACAGATTAACCAGGTCACCTACAGTAATATCAAAAGCGCCGTGGCTGGCTTCAGCGACGGATTGACTAATCGCCAACACCTCAATGAGCTCATTGGAGAGCGGCTGCCACTCCTCTAACGGGGCCTCGTTAAACGCGATCAGTTCAGCGTCATCACGGTAAGTGGACATCGCCTGGTCAACGCTCTCCAGCTCTGCTTTGAAGCCCTCTTCCAGCGCAAGAGATTCGCCCTGTGTGAGCGGATCCATAATGGTCACCTGATAGAAGGTGCCAAAAATATTGCCCTCAAAGCGTACCGGTGGTTCCAACGGACGATCGCTCTCTGAGCAGCCGGTCACGCTGATCACTAAGCCCAACAGAAGGCCCATCACGGTCACTGCACGTCGCCACCTTGTACTGCGTTCAACAGCCAATTTCTGTTTAATTTTTTCATCGTTGCATTGCCTAAAAATGAAGCCCTTAAAAATGAAAGAACCACAGCAGCCAAGCGCCGAACAGCACGCGATAAATCACAAAGGGCTGCATTCCCAATTTTTTTATAATTACCAGGAAGTAGTGGATGCACAAGTAAGCGCTTACTCCTGATAGTAGCGTACCCATTAGCATGGCGATCCAATCGATAGAGTGCGACGCGTTAACAAGACCGATGGCTTCCAAACCACCGGCCAACACAATCACCGGAATCGACAATAAGAAAGAGAAACGCGCAGCGCCTTCCCGGCTCATGCCCACCATTAGCGCCGCCGTAATAGTAATCCCCGAGCGCGACGTGCCGGGGATCAGCGCCAACGCCTGGGCACCGCCAATAATCAGCACATCCTTTAAACGTAGCTGGTACTCGCTTCGCGTACCCTGCTTACGCCAGTCGGCATACCCCAACAATAGACCGAAACCAATTAAACTGAAGCCGATAATCAGCGTAGAGCGCATATAGTGAGAAATAACATCGTGCAGCAGTAAGCCAATAATACCCACTGGGATAGTGGCCAATGTCACCCATAAGGCCAGTCGCGCGTCTTCGTTCACCCCTTTACCGCTGATCGCAGCGAGGCTGCTCACCACCATCTGCCAAATTTCCTGGCGGAAATAGATAATCACCGCGGAGAGGCTGCCTAAGTGTAGTGCCACATCAAAGGCTAAGCCTTGATCTTGCCAATCTGTCAGAACGGGCACCAAAATCAGGTGGGCAGAGCTTGAAACGGGTAAAAATTCTGAAATGCCCTGAACAATCGCTAACACCACCACCTGGAGCCAATCCATAAAAAAATCCTGTGTATAAAAACAATTTGATGGTTTGCAATGGCGCTTAAGGATACACATCCGTTTATTCGTTGTCCGCCATTGCCTTTGCTGACACGCTTTTACTGCCACTACCCGCCACTGACACTCAAAATGTCGTTTCACAGCTTGAACGCAGTGGAGGCTATAGCGAATATAAGGAGTGCGCTACAATAGGCGTCTATTGAATGCGTGCGTCCTTGCAAGGTACCCATGACTCAGACCATCGAAACGCCAGTGGTTCACGACCAAGCGCAACTTAGCCAAGAGGCCAAGCGTGTTACCTACATTGGTGCCTGGCTGGATGGCCTGTTAAGCATCGTCAAAGTCACGGTCGGTTTTATGGTCGGTTCAGCGGCATTGATCGCCGATGGCATTCACTCCTTGTCTGATTTAGTCACCGATGGATTTGTTCTGGCGGCCATTCACTATGGGCGCCAGGAACCTGATAAAGACCACCACTACGGCCATGGCCGAATTGAAACCCTGACGACGTTGCTACTGGGAAGCGTGCTGATTTTCGTGGCTGGCGCGATTGCCTGGTCGAGTCTGGATCGTCTGTTTAGCGGTACCGACGTTAACGCCCCAGGCGCGCTGGCAATCGTGATTACCGTCATTGCGCTGTTTAGCAAAGAGTGGATTTTTCGCTACACCATGCGGGTCGCCAAACGGGTAAAGTCTAAGTTACTCGAGGCCAACGCCTGGCACTCCCGCAGCGATGCGCTCTCCACCGCCGTGGTGCTGGTGGCACTGGTAGGCGCCCAGTTCGGTTTAGGCTGGCTGGATGCCGTAGCTGCTATCATCGTGGGTTTATTGGTCGGCAAGGTAGGTTTGGACTTGCTGTGGGAGTCGGCGCGGGAATTGGTGGATACTGCGCTACCCGAGGATGTACAGGATCAGATGCACGATGTGGCCTGCAGCGTTCCGGGTGTGGATAGTGTCCACGATCTGCGTACCAGGCAATCCGCTGGCTGGGTCATGGTCGATCTGCACGTGGTGGTGGGGCCAAAAATAACCGTGTCGGAAGCCCACGAAATCGGTAACGAAGTCAGCCGTCGCTTACGCCATGAGTTCCCCGCGCTTACCGACGTGATCTTCCACGTTGACCCCGAAGACGACGCCGGGGCGGGTGATCCTAGCCGCCTTCCCGGCCTTCCGCTGCGCCCTGAAGTCGAAGCTGCCCTGGATGCACGCTGGTACAAACACCCGGTGTGGCGCACCCTGAACGAGCTTCAGTTGCACTACTTGGAGGATAAGGTGTCGGTATCGCTCATCATTGATGACGCGGTGCATCAGCCGCCCCAGTGCCTCGCCAGCCAGCTAAAAGCGCTGGCGAGCGATATTGAATGGCTTGGCCACGTAGAGGTGCTGTTTATTACCCGCGCAGCAAGCAGCTCAATGCGCTAGGTTTAAACGCCTGCTCACAGACCGGATAGCATGAGGGTGGCGATACTGAAGTAGATCACTACCCCAGAGGCATCGATGAGCGTTGTCACCAGGGGTGCCGAGGCTGTGGCAGGGTCGACCTTAAAGCGCTCGAGTACAAAGGGCAGGCACATGCCCAACAAGCTACCAAACAGCACGATAGTGACCATACTCAAGGCAACCACCATCGCTAGCGCCTCGCCGCCGCGCATAATGCCAATAGGCGTTACCGCAATCGCCATGGTGATACCCAGCGAGCCTGCCACGAGTAGCTCACGGCCCAGTAGTTTCCCCAATCTTTAACGCCTACATCCCCGGTCGCCATACCGCGCACCATCAGCGTGGCCGCCTGAGCCCCGGCGTTACCGCCACTACCGATCAATAACGGTAAAAGAACACCAGTGCCACCTGAGCGGCAATGGTCTCTTCAAAATAGGCGATCCCGGCGCCTGAAAATAGATTGGCAAAGACCAGCAGCACCAGCCACGTTACCCGCTTGCGGTAAAGACTCCACAGCCGTACACGGCTAACGCCATCCTCCAGTTGGCCAATCGACATCCCTTTGTGGAAATCCTCGGTAGCCTCAGACTCCGCCACGTCCATGGCATCATCGTGGGTCACGATGCCGACCATACGGTCATCGACATCAATCACCGGTAGGGCTAACAGGTCGTACTTCGCCACTATACGCGCCACATCCTCCTGGGCATCATCGACCCGGGTGCTGATAACATCTTTGATCATAATGTCATCAACAATGGCGCCGGGGCGTGCCACCATCAGCTGGCGTAGCGACATGGTACCGATCAGTTGACCATCACTATCCAGGATATACAGTTGATAGACCGTTTCCGCATCGGGAGCTGTCTGGCGTACCCGCATCATCGCTTGTGACACCGTCATGCCACTGGCTATGGAGACATAGTCAGAGGTCATGATGGCGCCCGCGGTGCCCTCCTCGTAGCTGGCCAGCCGCTTTAAGTCTTCACGCTCGCGGTGGGCCATACGACGTAGCAGTGCTTCACGGCGGTCTTCACTGAGCAGATTAAACAGATCGGCACGTTCGTCAGAGCCCATCTCTTCCAGCAGCTTAAGCACCTGGCTGTCATCCAGTTTTCCAACCACCTCGAGCTGGCTCTCACCTGGGAGATACCCCAATACGTTGGCGGCACGCTCAGCAGAGAGAATATCCAGCAGCGAGAGCGCCGCAGGCAGCTCTTCGTCATCCTCAATCATCTCTTCGAGGATTTCGCCAATATCCGCTGATCGGGTTTCGGCCAAACGCAAAGAGAGCAACGTTTTACTCGGTACCTCCTTGACCAGCTCGTCGAGCAGTTCGGCTTTTAACTCCTGTAGGCTTTCATCATTCAGTGCCATAGCTCTCCCCTTCACGCAGACTGATGTCGTGCTGCCGGCTTAATTCTACCTGCTCACTAATTTCATATGCTTACTTATCATACTGCCAGATAAAACGCCCCTTAAACCCTAGAGCGGGTTTAAGGGCGTTGGACACACGCCAAGTGCGTGAGTGTTAGCCTTTCCCCGCCTTTTGCGCAGCTGCTGAATCGTTCGCAGCTGGGCAACGGCTTCGGCAAGTTCAGCGGCAGCGCGAGTATAATCGAGCTCCGATGACTTCTCATTAAAGGCTTTCAGCGCCTGCTGACGCGCTTCTTCTGCAGCGGCCTCGTTGAGGTCACTGGCACGCGAAGCAGAGTCGGCCAGAATCGTCACGACATCCGGCTGGACTTCCATGAAGCCCCCGAGACAAAGAAGTTCTCCTCCTTGCCATCATCGTGAATCACGCGAACCGGACCCGGCTGAAGCTCGGTCAGCAACGGAGCGTGACCCGGCAAAACGCCCAGGTCACCCATAATCCCGGAAGCAATCACCTGCTCAACGGTACCTGAGAAGATGGATGCTTCAGCGCTGACGATATTGCAAGTAAAGCTATTCGCCATAGCGAATCCCCCTAATGGACGGGATTACTTCTTCATCTGGTTGGCTTTCTCGACGGCTTCGTCGATGGAGCCGACCATATAGAAGGCCTGTTCCGGCATATCGTCGTATTCACCAGCAAGAATGCCCTGGAAGCCACTAATCGTGTCTTTCAGTGAGACATACTTACCTGGTGAACCGGTAAATACTTCGGCCACGAAGAACGGCTGCGACAAGAAGCGCTGGATTTTACGCGCCCGGGATACGGCCAGCTTGTCTTCATCTGACAGCTCGTCCATACCCAGAATGGCGATAATATCCTTAAGCTCTTTGTAGCGCTGAAGAACGTTTTGCACACCACGAGCAGTGGCATAATGCTCTTCACCGACAACCAGCGGATCCAACTGGCGTGAGGTGGAGTCCAGCGGGTCGATCGCCGGATAGATACCCAGTTCGGCGATAGAACGTGCCAATACCACGGTAGCATCCAGGTGCGAGAAGGTGGTCGCCGGCGACGGGTCGGTCAAGTCATCCGCAGGTACGTAAACGGCCTGTACCGAGGTGATTGAACCGGTTTTCGTCGAGGTAATACGCTCCTGCAGAACGCCCATCTCTTCAGCCAGCGTAGGCTGATAACCTACCGCTGAAGGCATACGACCAACAGTGCCGATACTTCGGTACCGGCCAGGGTGTAACGGTAGATGTTATCGACGAACAGTAGAACGTCGCGGCCTTCATCACGGAATTTCTCAGCGATGGTCAGGCCGGTCAACGCTACGCGCAGACGGTTACCCGGCGGCTCGTTCATCTGACCATAAACCAGCGATACCTTATCGATAACGTTGGATTCAGTCATTTCGTGATAGAAGTCGTTACCCTCACGCGTACGCTCACCTACACCGGCAAATACAGAGTAGCCGCTGTGCTCGGTGGCGATGTTGCGGATAAGCTCCATCATGTTAACGGTCTTACCGACACCGGCGCCGCCGAACAGGCCAACTTTACCGCCCTTAGCAAACGGGCAGACCAAGTCGATAACCTT
This sequence comes from Vreelandella olivaria, assembly GCA_004295565.1. Lineage (GTDB taxonomy): Bacteria > Pseudomonadota > Gammaproteobacteria > Pseudomonadales > Halomonadaceae > Vreelandella > Vreelandella olivaria. The sequence goes on from AP019416.1 coordinate 4,965,783, forward strand.
GATACCGGTTTCCAGCAGCTCGTTAGAGGCTGCCTGATCGGCATAGCTCGGTGCTTTACGGTGGATCGGCATACGCTCTTGCTCACCGATCGGTCCTGCTTCGTCGATCGGCTCGCCGAGTACGTTCATAATCCGGCCCAGCGTTTCCTTACCTACCGGTACGGAAATCGCAGCACCTGTGCTGGTCGTTTCCATGCCACGCTTCAAGCCCTCAGTGGAGCCCATGGCAATGGTGCGCACCACGCCGTCGCCCAGCTGCTGCTGGACTTCGAGGATGGTCTCTACATCAGAGACCTTCAGCGCGTCGTAGACCTTGGGCACAGAGTCCCGCGGAAACTCTACGTCAATCACCGCGCCGATGATTTGTACGATACGTCCGCTCATCTTGGTTCCTCTCTAAAACCTGCAAATGAAACCTGTCTGCCGGGAGCCTTTTAATTAATGGGCTCCCTAGGCGTTATACGGCAGCAGCGCCGCCGACGATCTCAGAAATTTCCTGGGTGATGGCGGCCTGACGGGCCTTGTTGTAGACCATCTCCAGATCGTCGATAAGGCCGCCTGCGTTGTCAGTGGCACTTTTCATAGCGATCATTCGGGCGGCTTGTTCACAAGCGCCGTTTTCCACTACCGCCTGATACACCTGCGATTCGATGAAACGAACCAGCAGGCTATCGAGCAACGCCTTGGCATCCGGTTCATACAGGTAGTCCCAGCTTCCGGGACGGGCGTTTTCGTCGTCCTGCTCTGCGTCTGCGCCCATATCAGGCGACAGTGGAAGAAGCTGACGAACCACTGGCTTTTGGGTCATGGTGTTAACAAACTCGTTATGCACCACATAAAGCCGGTCGAGACGTCCTTCATCGTACGCTTCGAGCATGACCTTAATACTGCCAATCAACCCCTCAACGGACGGGGCTTCGCCTAAACCACTCTTCGCCGCCACCAAATTGCCACCGTAGTTGCGGAAAAAGGTGCTGGCCTTAGCGCCCAGAGCACAGAAATCCTGCTCTGCGCCCTGCTTTTTCCACTCGCTGGCCTGTTTGAGTAAGGCTTTGAAGAGGTTGTGGTTCAAGCCACCGCACAGACCACGGTCTGTAGAGACCACAATGTAACCAACGCGCTTAACCTCGCTACGCTCGACCATATAGTCGTGCCTGTACTCGGGGTTCGCGTCGGCAATGTGGCCAACCACATTGCGGATCTGCTTAGCGTAAGGCTGACTAGCTCTCATCAGATCTTGCGCTTTACGCATTTTCGATGCAGCCACCATTTCCATGGCGCTGGTGATCTTCTGCGTATTTTTAATGCTCCCGATCTGGGTGCGTATCTCTTTGCAGCTGCCATAGCGATCTACCCTTCGTTCGTGGCTCTCAGAAAGCATGCAAACCCGCCCGCAGGCGGGCCAGACATTACCAGCTCTGAGTCGCCTTGAACTTCTCGAGACCCGACTTCAAGCTGTCTTGAATCTCACCGTTGTAGTCGCCGGTCTGGTTGATCTTGTCGAGTAGATCACCGTGTTCAGACTTCATGTAGTCGTGCAACGCACGCTCGAAGTCCAGCACTTTGGTCACGTCGACGTCGTCCAGGTAACCTTCGTTGGCGGCATACAGCGAAAGCGCCATCTCGGCAACTGACATTGGCGAGTACTGGTTCTGCTTCATCAGCTCGGTAACACGCTGACCATGCTCCAGCTGCTTACGCGTCGCTTCATCAAGATCAGACGCGAACTGCGAGAAGGCCGCCAGTTCACGGTACTGGGCCAAGGCTAGACGTACGCTACCGCCCAGTTTCTTGATGATTTTGGTCTGCGCCGAACCACCGACACGAGAAACCGACAGGCCTGCGTTAATCGCCGGACGAATACCGGAGTTAAACAGGTTGGTTTCCAGGAAGATCTGACCATCGGTGATCGAAATCACGTTGGTCGGAACGAACGCAGAAACGTCGCCACCCTGGGTTTCGATGATCGGCAGCGCGGTTAAGGAACCGGTTTTGCCTTTCACTTCACCGTTGGTGAACTTCTCAACGTAGTCGACATTAACGCGCGCAGCACGCTCAAGTAGACGCGAGTGGAGATAGAAAACGTCACCGGGATAAGCTTCACGGCCTGGCGGACGACGCAGCAGCAGCGATACCTGACGGTAGGCAACGGCCTGCTTGGAAAGATCGTCATACACAATCAGCGCGTCTTCACCGCGGTCGCGGAAGTATTCGCCCATGGTGCAGCCAGAGTAAGGAGCAAGGAACTGCATCGGTGCCGGGTCGGCAGCGCCGGCCGCAACGACGATGGTGTGTTCCATTGCGCCGTGCTGCTCCAACTTGCGTACCACGTTGGCAATGGTCGACTGCTTCTGACCAATGGCAACGTAGACACAGGTTACGCCCTTGCCTTTCTGGTTGATGATCGCATCAATGGCAATGGCGGACTTACCAATCTGACGGTCACCGATGATCAGCTCACGCTGACCACGGCCGATCGGCACCATGGCGTCGATAGACTTAAGACCGGTTTGAATCGGCTCATCAACAGATTGGCGGGTGATAACGCCCGGTGCCACTTTTTCAACGGCATCGGTCATGGTGGTGTTGATGTCACCTTTACCATCGATGGGATTACCCAGCGCATCGACAACGCGGCCAATCAGCTCAGGGCCTACCGGCACTTCGAGGATACGACCGGTACACTTGGCGGTCATGCCCTCTTCAAGCTGCAGGTAGTCACCCAGTACCACGGCACCTACGGAGTCACGCTCCAGGTTAAGTACCATGCCAAAGATGCTGTTGGGAAATTCAATCATTTCACCAAACATCGCGTCTTCGAGGCCGTGAATTTTCACGATACCGTCGGAAACGGTGACGATGGTGCCCTGATTATGGGCTTCGGATGCGACGTCAAGCTTTTCAATTCGCTGCTTGATGATGTCGCTGATCTCGGAAGGATTCAGTTGCTGCATGCCATGTCCCTCAGACTCAAGCGGTTAGCGCTTCGGAAAGGCGGTTCAATCGACCACGTACGGAGCCGTCAATAACGGTATCACCAGCACGCAGGATGACACCGCCAATAAGCGACTTGTCCACCTGAGTAGTAATAGAGATTTCGCGATTCAGACGTTTCTTAAGCGCGTTCGCTAGTTTGGTCTTCTGCTTACTATCTAATTTGTAAGCAGAGGTGACGTTCACTTCAACCCGCTGCTCGTGTTCGGCACGCAGGTGCTCAAACTGATCAGCAATGGATGCCAACGCCATCAGGCGGCCCTGGTCAGCCAAAACAGTCAAAAATCGCTGTAAAGCCTCATCCTTTGCTCAGGAATTAGCTCGACAAGCAGCGACACTTTTGCTCGCTGTCTAATTTTGGACTGCTTAGCCGATGGCGAACGACGTCATCTGCTACCGCAACACTTAAAAAACTCAGCGCTTGTGACCAGCTATCAAGCGCCTCATGATCACGCGCGTATTCAAACGCTGCCTTAGCGTAAGGACGAGCGACGGTCAGTAATTCCGCCATGGTTCACCTCCTTACAGTTCAGCAGCAAGCTCATCAAGTAACTTGCGATGGGCTTGTTCGTCGACCGACGCTTCAAGAACACGCTCGGCACCCATAACGGCGAGATGAGAGACCTGGGCACGAAGTTCATCCTTAGCGCGATTCACTTCTTGCTCAATCTCGGAACGTGCACTCGCTACTAGGCGTTCGCCTTCGGCGCGGGCCTGTTCGCGGGCTTCTTCAACTATCTGGGCAGAGCGTTTGTTGGCCTGCTCAAGAATCTGAGAAGCTTGCTCCTTGCTTTCGCGCAGCGTCTGTTCTGCCCGCTCTTGAGCAAGCTCAAGATCACGGTTAGCACGACTAGCTGCATCCAAGCCATCAGCAATTTTTTTCTGACGCTCATGAAGCGCGTTGCTGATCGGAGGCCACACATACTTTAAGCAAAACCAGACAAAGATCGCGAAGGCGATCGTCTGCCCGATTAGCGTCATGTTGATATTCACAGGAATGTACCTCTGACAAGTTCGTGGCGACCGGAGTGAAACAAAACCGAGCGATTAACGCTCGGCTGAGCTGTCATTAACCGGCAACAACGAAGATCAGGTACATTGCGATACCAACACCGATCATCGGAACGGCATCCAACAGACCTGCCATTAGGAAGGTTTTGGTTTGCAGTTGGTCGCCTAGTTCAGGCTGACGCGCTGTAGATTCCAACAGCTTACCACCCAAAATAGCGAAGCCAATGCCGGTACCTAGAGCGCCGAGACCGATCATGATGGAAGCGGCAATGTAGATAAGTTCCATGGTAATGCTCCTAGTTTTTCAAGTTAAAGGTCGAGGGTTGAGGTTAAGGGTTAATGTGTTTCAAGCATTGCTCGGGTTAGTGATGCTCGTGGGCAGCGCTTAGATACACCACGGACAGCACTGTAAAGATGAAAGCTTGTAGTACGACGATCAAAATATGGAAAATGGCCCACGGCACATCCAGCACCCAGATGGCCCAGAACGGCAGCATGGCGATCAAGATAAAGATCACTTCGCCGGCAAACATGTTGCCGAACAGACGCATCGCCAAACTAAACGGTTTAACCAGCAGCGCGACGATTTCTAACAGTAGATTGAAGGGAATCAGCGCCCAGTGATTGAACGGTGTCAGTGACAGCTCTTTGGCGAAACCGCCCACGCCTTTAACTTTAAAGCTGTAGTAAAGGATCAGGCCGAATACCCCCAGTGCCAAGCCAAGCGTGGCGTTCACATCGGTGGTGGGGACAATTTTCATGTAGTCCACGCCCAGCTTACTGAACAGTACGGGGAAATAGTCGACCGGAATAATTTTGAGCGTGTTCATGAACAGAATCCACACGAACAGCGTCAAGGCCAGAGGAGCAATAAGCGGGTTATGCCCTTTGAATGTTCCTCTGATCATGTCCTCGACAAATTCAACAACCATTTCAACCGCATTTTGCAGGCCACTGGGTACACCCGTGGTGGCCATTTTGCCTGCTTTGCGGAAAATCCAGATAAACAGCAGCCCCATGGCGATCGACCAGCCCATGGTATCCAGGTGAATGGCCCAAAAGCCCATTTCACTTGCTTCTTCTGCTGAATGGGCCAGTGACCAACCATTTTCAGGATGGTTGCCAAAGGTCAAATTCTGCAAGTGGTGCTGGATATAGTAAGTCGTTGAGACTTCGTTTCCTGCGGCCATGGATGTGTCACCTCAATCAGTTGTGCAATTTTCTAGGCATTAGCATTTTTGGCATTAACCAAGGTGTAAGCCAATGCGTTAGAACAACTGCAACGTAAGCATAAAAAAAGAAAGTAGGGTTTGAGGGGGCGCTGCTACGAACACTGCAACAAACAGTGCCACCGTCAAACCAAACTTGCCTGCCTCGGCGCGAAACAGGCGCATCGCTGCCTTTGAAGGACTAGTCGCGCGTAAAACCCCCATTCGCTTGATAAAAAGGCGTGCGGTAATAAGGCTACCAGCGCCCCTTTAAAAACCGATGACACGCCTTCAAAATCAGCGACTAGATAGGCGGCCAGCATACCAACGAAGGTGATCATCAGTTGCGCGATCGTGAGTCGAACGATGTAGGCTTTTCGACGCTGGGTTTCGTATCGTTGCATACCGGCCCAGCCTCACTGATAAAAACCAATACCTCGACAAGCTAATAGCTAGACAAACCAAGGCAACCTGCACAAATCTTGCGCGATTATAGGGAAGCGCTATCACACCTTCAACCGAAGTCGCACCGATTTTGCTCGCTTAAGGGCTGATTTGCGACCAAAGGGGGAAAACGTGTGCGCTTCTTACGCGATATTGAATAGCCTGCTATTTAATATGATTTAAGATACCGTCCAATTCTTCGAGGCTGGTATAGCGTATCGTTAACTTACCTTTGCCTTTTGCCCATGGTCAATGGAGACAGGCGCACCGAGCAGCTCGCCAAGGTGGGTTTCAAGCTTGGCCACATCGGGCTGCTTGCTTTGGCGGTTAGGCGTTTTGATGGGGGTTTGGCTGGTTTGGACTTTTTTCACCAGTGCTTCGGTGGCCCGCACCGTCATATCGTTATTAACCACCTCATGAGCCACTTGGCGCTGCTGGGTGCTGTTCAGCGTCAGCAACGCCCGTGCGTGGCCCATATCCAGGTCACCCCGTTCAAGCAGGGTTTGCACTTCCGGATCCAGCGCCAGCAGGCGCAACAGGTTGGCCACCTGAGTGCGCGACTTACCCACCGCATCCGCAATCTGCTGCTGGGTAAGCTCAAACTCTTCACCCAGGCGTTTGAGGGCCATGGCTTCTTCAATGGCGTTGAGGTTTTCACGCTGAATGTTTTCGATCAGCGCCAGCGCCAGGGCAACTTCATCGCTGACTTCGCGGATCACCGCGGGGATAACGTCTAGCTCGGCGAGTTGAGCTGCCCGCCAGCGGCGCTCACCGGCAATAATTTCGTAGCGATCCACGCCGATGGGGCGCACCACGATGGGCTGCATAACGCCCTGGGCGCGAATGGAGTCCGCCAGTTCTTCTAGTGCTTCGGGCTGAATATCCCGGCGCGGCTGGTATTTACCGCGGGTTAACTGCCCTAGCGGCAGGCGTTCAAGGCGATCCTCGCTAACGTCATCGGTCGCGGCGCTACGCGCGGCGTCAGTAAGCTCCAACGGGGTGCCGCTACCGGCAAGTTCTATGCTGTCACGGCGACGGGCACCGGCACCAATCAGGGCATCCAGGCCACGTCCCAGCGCGGGTTTACGCGTCATTCGCTTTTCCTCATTTTATAACGCTAGGCGGCGAATCATCTCTTTCGCCAACACTCGATAGGCCTGGCTACCCCGGGAGAACCGGGCATATTGCGTCACGGGCAGCCCATGGCTTGGTGCTTCAGCAACTTTCACGTTACGCGGGATGGTCGTTTTTAACAGCATATCGCCAAAATAGTCACGCAGTTGCTTATCCACTTCCCGGGTTAGGCTGGTGCGCTTGTCGTACATGGTGCGCAAAATGCCTGCAATCGCCAGATCAGGATTCACATTTTGCTTAATCTGCTCAACGGTATCCAGCAGTGCCGATAGCCCTTCCAGTGCATAGAACTCACACTGTAGAGGGATCAGCACGCTATCCGACGCCGTTAACGCATTGACGGTCAGCATGTTCAAAGAGGGCGGGCAGTCGATCAGCACAACATCATACGCATCTGAGACCGAAGCAAGCGCAGTGGTTAAGCAGCTTTCACTTTTTCGCGGTCTAAAAGTTCGACTTCGGCGGCGGTGAGATCGCCGTTTCCCGGCAGCACGTCGTACTTGACCGCCAACTTTTTGACAATGGTATCAGCGGCCGTTGCTTCGCCCAGTAGCACGTCAAGCACGCTTTTATCGAGCTCGTATTTATCGATGCCGCTGCCCATGCTGGCATGGCCTTGGGGATCAAGATCCACCAGCAGTACGCGACGGTCGAGCGCAGCGAGACTGGCCGCCAGGTTAACGGCTGAGGTGGTCTTGCCCACGCCGCCTTTTTGGTTGGTCAGGGCAATGATCTGGCTCACTTACTCAACTCCTTCTGGGGGTCAGAATCAACATTCAGCTTTCGCACTTAGCTCTCAACATTCAAGATCAGCAGCTGCCGCTGGGCCGCTTCAAAGGGTACTTCCAATAGGTGACGCTGGTGTAAACAAATACCCGCAGGCAGGTCGCGCAGTTCATCATCCGCTCCCGGGCCTTTCATGGCTAACCACTGGCCATCGGCGTTGGGTAACTGGCGGGTCAGGGTGACAAAATCGACCAAGCTGGCAAAGGCCCGGGAAATCACCTGATCGAAAGCGGCGGCCTCAAACTGTTCCACCCGTGCTTGGACGGGGTAACGTTTTCAAGCCCCAGTTCCATCACCGCCTGGCGCTGGAAGCGCACCTTTTGCCATTACTGTCCAGCAGCGTCACATCAAGCTGGGGGCTAATATCGCTAACACAATGCCAGGAAGTCCAGGGCCCGCCCCTACATCCAGTAGCCGGGGCCCCTGCACATAGGGCAACACAGCGGCGCTATCCAGCACATGGCGCGAGACCATGTCTTCAACGTCGCGTACCGCTGTGAGGTTATAAGCCCGGTTCCACTTGTGCAACAGTGCCAATAAGCCTAGCAGCTGTTGGCGTTGATGGTCGTCAACGGGGATACCTAACTGGCTAAGCCCTTGATCGAGCCGAGGAGCAACGCTTGCAGGTAGCGTCTTCAACAGCGGGTTCAACGAACTCATCCGTTAACTACCTCAGCTGCGGCTACCAACCGGCGCTTTTTCAGATGCACCAGCAAAATAGAGACGGCTGCCGGGGTAACGCCTGAAATCCGCGCCGCATGAGCAAGGGTTTCCGGCCGCGCTTCAGCCAGCTTTTGGCGAATTTCGTTAGACAAGCCTTCCACTTTCAAATAGTCCAGTTCTGCAGGCAGTGGCGTGGCTTCGTGGCGTTTGAGTTTGTCGATCTCATCCTGCTGACGATCAATATAGCCTTGATACTTAGCCTGAATCTGCACCTGCTCGGCAACGGCCGGATCGCTAACCAGGGTGCCCTCGATACCGGGTAGATTGGCCAGATCACTGTAATTCAGTTCAGGACGTTTTAGCAGATCGCTCAACCGATACTCGCGGGTAAGGGGTGCACCGGTTTTTTCCGCCACTTGTTGCGCCGCTGGGCTTCCCGGTTGTATCCACAGGGTGCTCAGCCGCGCGGTTTCTTGCTCAATGGCTTCACGTTTTTGGCTAAATGCGGCCCAGCGAGTGTCGTTAACCAGGCCCAACTCACGGCCTGTTTCGGTTAAGCGCAGATCGGCGTTGTCTTCCCGCAGCAGCAGGCGGTACTCCGCACGGGAAGTAAACATCCGGTAGGGCTCCTTGGTGCCCATGGTGATCAGGTCATCGACCAGCACGCCGAGATAGGCTTCATCGCGGCGGGGATACCAGGCATCCAGCTCCATAGAGCGACGGGCGGCGTTCAGGCCTGCCAGCAAACCTTGGGCACCGGCTTCTTCGTAGCCGGTGGTGCCGTTGATCTGGCCGGCAAAAAACAGGTTGTGGATAAATTTAGTTTCCAGCGAGTGTTTTAAGTCCCGTGGATCAAAAAGTCGTACTCAATGGCATAGCCAGGCCGGGTGATATGGGCGTTTTCCAAACCTTTGATGGAACGCACCACCTGAATCTGCACGTCAAAGGGCAGCGAGGTTGAGATGCCGTTGGGATAGAGCTCATGGGTATCCAGACCTTCCGGTTCTATAAACACCTGGTGGCTGGATTTATCGGCAAAGCGATGAACCTTGTCCTCAATTGACGGGCAGTAACGTGGGCCGATCCCTTCAATCACGCCGGAATACATCGGCGAGCGATCAAGGTTGGCCAGAATTAGATCATGAGTCTGCTGATTGGTGTGAGCAATATGGCAACTCACCTGCTGAGGGTGCATTTCCCGCGTTCCCAGGTAGGACATCACCGGCGTAGGGCTATCACCAGGCTGCTCTTCCAACTGAGAAAAATCCACTGTTTTGGCATCAATCCGCGGTGGTGTGCCGGTTTTCAGACGATCAACGCGAATGGCAGTGCGCGCAGCCGTTCGGCCAGCGCATTGAAGGCGGATCACCGGCGCGCCCCCCCTTGCTTTGATCCAGACCAATGTGAATCACGCCACCCAAAAACGTGCCGGTACACAGCACGACGCTGTCGGCATGAAAGCGAATACCGAGTTTCCGTGACGACCCCTCGTACGGTGTCGTTATCCACAATCAGATCGCCAGCGGCCTGCTGAAAGATCGTCAAATTGGGCTGGTTTTCCAGCATTCCGCGGATCGCCGCTTTGTAACGAATGCGGTCAGCCTGGGCACGGGTTGCCCGAACGGCAGGCCCTTTACGAGCGTTGAGCACGCGAAACTGGATGCCACCCAAGTCCGTGGCAAGCCCCATGGCGCCGCCCAGGGCATCATTTCCTTGACCAAATGGCTTTTGCCAATCCCGCCAATGGCGGGATTACACGACATTTGGCCCAGAGTTTCGATGTTATGGGTGAGCAGCAGGGTCTGACAGCCCATGCGAGCAGAGGCCAGTGCGGCTTCAGTTCCCGCATGGCCACCGCCGATGACAATCACGTCAAAGCGGTCGGGGTAATTCAAGAGACACCTCGTCTTGTGCCCTTCGGCACGGATGATGTGGCCAGTGCAGTCGGTTTAGACGCAGCCACCTTAGATCAATGAGGCGGCAAGTATAAACCCCTGTGGGTAACCGTCAGGTTTTTCCACACCCTCGATCGCTAAACGGCCTCTATTAATAACAACATAAATATAAAATAAGAGAAGTTCTGTAGATGTTGTAATTACTAGTGTGGACAATTTCTGTGCATAAGTGATTTATTATCAAATATTTCATCAGCTTATATTGTTGACTTCTACATGCTTGAAGGCGGGAGTGCCTGGGCAGAAAGGGTGGTAAGCCTGTGGATGGAATAGCGCCTTATCCACAGATGTCATTAAGCACGGCTTATCCACCGGCCAGTACCTGGGTTGTTACCGCAGCTGTGAACAACCACCGTTTGATGGGGAGCTAACGCTAAGAGACGCCCATGGTAGGCGTTACAGAGCGAAAGCTGATCAATGAAAAAAAGGTTATCCACAGGCAAAAATGGCCTGTCGTGTCGACAGGCCAGTAAAAAAGCGTCATTCAGCGCGAATAGGTGGGTCTTTTATAGCTTGGAAGGGGGTTCAATTTAATGTTTGAGTACCCGCGCCAGGAAGGATTGCGTGCGTTCGTGTTGAGGCGAATCGAACAGTTTTTCCGGGTGGCCCTGCTCAGTAATTTCGCCTTTATGGATAAAAATCACCCGGTCGGCAACCTCGCGGGCAAAGCCCATCTCATGGGTGACAATCACCATAGTCATGCCCTCTTTGGCCAGCTCGCGCATGGCATCCAGCACTTCACCGATCATTTCCGGGTCAAGCGCTGATGTGGGCTCGTCAAACAGCATTAGGCGGGGTTCCATGGCCAAGGCGCGAGCTAGCGCGACACGCTGCTGCTGGCCGCCTGAGAGCTGGCTGGGGTACTTTTCGGCCTGGTCGGCGATTCCCACCCGGTCAAGCAGGCGCTTAGCGTTGCTGACCGCGTCTTCTCGGCTTAAACCGCGCACTTTCATTGGCGCCAGAGTGACGTTGTCGATCACGCTGAGGTGAGGAAAGAGGTTGAACTGCTGAAATACCATGCCGACTTCGGTGCGGATAGTTTGCAGTGCTTTAGTACTCTTGCCATGGGGCAGTAGCTCATTGTTATCGACTACCAGGCTGCCGGATTGGAACTCTTCCAAACCGTTAATACAGCGAATGAGCGTGGATTTGCCTGAACCACTGGCACCGATAATCACCACCACTTCACCGGGCACAATCGTAAGATCAATGTTGTTGAGTACGTGCAGGTTGCCAAAGTGCTTGTTGAGCTGCTGCATACGCACAATTGGTTGCTTTGTGTCGTTCATTGCGCGTGTCCTTATTGTCCGGCCAGGCCTCTGCGCTCAAGTTGGCGCAGGATGATGGAGAGTGTCCAGGTGATCGCCAGATACATCAGGGCGACCATAAAGTAGACCTCAAGGGCGGTGAAGGTGGTGGCGATGTAGATTTGTCCCTGACGCACCAGTTCACCGACGCCGATCACTGAAAACAGTGAGGTGTCTTTGATGCTGATGATGCCCTGATTACCCAGGGAGGAATCATGCGCCGGAACGCCTGGGGCCAGATAACATAGCGAAACGCCTGGCTCCGGGAAAGCCCAAGGGAGAGCGAAGCTTCACCTTGGCCGCGTTCGATCGACTGGACGCCGCCGCGAACAATTTCCGAGATATAGGCGCCGGAGTTCACCGCAATGGCGGCAATACCGGCGACCAGAGCGTTAATGGGGCCGCCCAACAGTTGCGGTAAGCCGTAAAAGATAAACAGCACCTGAACCAGAATAGGCGTGCCGCGGAACACCTCGACATAGACAATGGCTGGCCAGCGTAACCAGCGTAGCGGGCTGATGCGTAACAGGCCAAAGAAGATGCCGATAAAGAAACCTATGGCCAAGCCGCCAAACGAGATCAGTAGCGTCCAGGGAATACCAGGCAGCAGGTAAGGGATAGACCCAATCGCCGCTGACCAATCAAACTGAAAATTGACGTCCACGCGTAGACTCCTGAAACAAAAAAACAGATGACAAAAACACATATGAAACGCAACAGGGCCGGGTTTGTGGCCACCCGGCCCTGTAATGGCGTTACGCTATTGCTGAGCTTTACACTCACTCTTCGCTGGGCGCTTCACCAAACCACTTGGTGTAGATCTCGTCGTAAGTACCGTCTTCCTTCATCGCTGCGAGCGCTTCGTTGGTGGGCTCTACCCACTCGCTGCCTTTGTGGAAAACAATACCGTACTGTTGGCCTTCGTAAAGCGGGCCAACGACCTTGGTACGGCCTTCACCACGGGTCTGCGAGAAGTAGGCGACGTTAGGTGCATCATAGAGCACGGCGTCGACGTTACGGCCTAACAGCGCCATGTACATATCGGCGGTGGCGGGGTAGGGAGTGATGTCAGCATCATCGCCTAGCTCTTGCTGAAGGAAATCGTAGCTAGTGGAGCCGATCTTAGTGGCGACGCTAAGGCCTTCTAGGTCTTCCAGGGTCTCAACATCGTCATTATCCGCACGCACGATAATTCTCAACCCCGAGTCGTAATAGGGGTCAGAAAAGTCGACGACTTCTGCACGCTCTTCGGTGATGGTAGTACCGGCAATGGCGATCTCCTGGCTGCCGGTTTGCACGGCGGGAATAATGCCCGAGAATTCCATGGTGGTGAGGTTGACTTCAAAACCTGCCCGATCGGCAACTTCGTTGATGATATCCATATCGAAACCGACCATTTCGCCGGTCTCTTGATCCATCATTTCAAAGGGCACAAAGCTTGGGTCAGTGGCCACGTTCACCGAGGGCGTTTGGGCCATGGCGGCAGTGGCGCTGCCCAATCCCAGTGCGAGCGCCAGCGTTGTTTTGGTTAGGCTGAGTGGTAGTGCTACTTTCATAAGTTTCCCCGTGCTTTATATGGCTGGTGGCGGATTACAAAGCGGTTTTTACCGTTTGATGCTCTTTATAAACCGTTATTTAAGCCGTTGTTGACCTATTAACCTTGGCGAGAAACCGTCAGGGCGTCAAGTCACGGGGAGCGCTGCGGGCCAACGCTGTTTAGACCATAAAGGAGGCGCCGCAGCCGCAGGTGGTGGTGGCATTAGGGTTTTGCACGCGAAAACGCGCGCCCGCCAGGCCCTCTTCGTAGTCGACGGTGGAGCCTACCAAGTATTGGTAGGAGAGGGGATCAACCACTAGGGCAGCGTTACCGAACTCAATAACGGTGTCATCGTCGGCGACGTTATCAGCAAAGTCGAAACCGTACTGAAAACCGGAACAGCCGCCACCGGTCACGTAGACCCGCAGTTTAAGGGATGGGTTATTCTCTTCGGCAATCAGCGCATTAATACGTTTGCGTGCGCTATCAGAGAGCAGTAGTGGAGTAGGAACAAAGGCTTCTGCACCGCTCATGGGTACCTCCCGCGAGCTTTAAGAACGAATAAATCGGCATTGGGGGTGATTATGGGTAATTCCCAGCAAATTGGTCAACTATTGCTGGGAATTAGTTAGGTGAATCTTAGCTTGCAGCCCTTAGCTGGCGAGGGCAGGTTTCCGCGAGGGCGCTGTGAACCCATCCCTGGGCGCTACTTTCGACATCTGACCGCCATGGATGGCGGAAATGCCGGAATGGTCGGGAGCATTTTTCGGCCATGTCGAAAGACCCTCGCTCCAACCTGCCCTCGCATCACGTTAACTGCCTTGGTAAAGAACCCCTTTGAGGTATTCTCTGAATGCTGGTGTTTTGTTTGGTTCAAGGCATCAGCGCGGGGCGGTGAGGCCGGTGTTCTCATCAAAGCCGAACATCAGGTTGAGGTTTTGAATCGCTTGCCCGGAGGCGCCTTTGACCAGGTTATCAATCACCGATAGCACGACGACGGTGTTGCCATTGCCCGGGCGGTGCACTGCCAAGCGGCAGGTGTTGATACCTTTGACACTGCGCGTTTCAGGGTGGCTTCCCGCAGGCATTACATCGACAAAGGGCTCGTCGGCGTAGCGCTGCTCAAACAGGGCCTGTAGATCGCCGGGGTCAGCGGTTAGCTGGCCGTAAAGGGTGGAGTGAATGCCGCGAATCATCGGCGTTAAGTGGGGCACAAAGGTTAAACCCACCGTGGATTGCTGGATATCCTTAAGCCCTTGGCTAATTTCCGGCAGGTGGCGGTGGCCCGAGGCGCCGTAGGCCTTCATCGACTCGCTGGCTTCTGCCAGCAGTGAACCTACTTTAGCGCCTCGGCCTGCGCCGGTAACGCCGGATTTGCAGTCAGCAATGAGTTGGCCCGGGTCGATCAAACCCGCTTCCAAAAGCGGTAGGTAGCCCAACTGAACGCTGGTGGGATAGCAACCGGGAACCGCAATTAAGCGTGCGTTTTTGATTTTCTCCCGGTGCATTTCCGGCAGCCCGTAGACCGCCTCTTGCAACAAGTCCGGTGCGCCGTGGGCCTGGCCGTACCAGCGACTCCACTCGTCGGCATCACGCAGCCGGAAGTCGGCTGACAGATCGATCACCCGGGTGCCGTTTTCGAGTAGCTCACCCGCCAGTGCGTGGGCAACGCCGTGGGGGTGGCAAAAACACCGCATCCATAGCACCCAGCTGTTTGGCATCCGGCTCGCTAAACGCCAGGGTGTCGTAATGGCCGCGCAGGTTGGGGTACATATCGCACACCTTGACGCCGGTTTCCGAGCGCGAGGTAATCATGGCGACGTTGACCTGGGGTGCTGGGCGAGTAGCCGCAGTAACTCAACGCCGGTATACCCGGTACCGCCAACAATGCCGACCTTAATCACAAATCACTCCTTGCGGGTTACGCAGAACGGTTTTCACATTCGCTTCAGTTATACAGCCTAAGCGGATTGCTGCGCGCTGTCGAAGCTTAGCAGTCTATGATACACAAGAGAGTAGAGAGATAAGAACACTAGAACTCATCATCAGGAAGGTCGCTGTGGCGCGTTTTTCCCTGTCGGATTTTACCTTAGAGAGTTTTCGTCGCCAGCTGGCCAACGTCGACGCCCTTCCACAGCTATGTGTGCTGGGGCTGGTCTCGGGCGTTATTACCGGCGCTGTGATGGTAGCGTTTCGGCTGCTTTTGGAAGCGGGCGCCGCGCTCTACATGACCGATGGTGACCCAGAAGCGTTTGAAAGCATGGCGCCGTGGCTGCGCGCGCTGTTGCCCATGCTGGCAGTAACGCTAGTGGGAGTGCTGCTGTACAGGCAAAAACCGGCGGCGCGTAAGCTGGGTGTTGGCCATGTGATCGAGCGGCTTACCTACCACCAAGGCCGTTTTCCCCTGCGCAACTGGCTCAACCAGTGGTGGGTAGGTGTCATATCCGTCCTGGGCGGCCTCCGCTGGCCGTGAGGGGCCGGCGATTCACTTAGGGGCAGCGGCGGCCAGCGGGCTCGGCCAGCAGATGCGCCTGCCTAATAACAGTCTCAGGGTGCTGGTTGCATGCGGGACTGCAGCCGCCATCTCCGCTTCCTTTAATACCCCCATTGCGGGTGTCATCTTCGCTATGGAAGTGGTGATGATGGAGTACACCTTGATGAGCTTTATGCCGGTGATATTGGCCTCCACCATGGGGGCGCTGGTGGCGCAGTTGGCTTATGGCAACGAGCCTGCTTTCCGTATCCCTGAGATAGCACTAGGCTCATTGATCAATTTGCCGTGGATCGTCGTGACGGGGCTTGTGATTGGCCTACTCGCAGGCTTGTTTATTCATATTTCTCGCAGTCAGCGGATTATACAGTGGCCACTCTGGATGCGGTTGGGCTTGGTAGGTGTGGCGACGGGTGTGGTGGCTTGGTGGTTCCCCCAGGTTCAAGGCATCGGCTATGACAGCGTAGCGGCAGCGCTCAATAATCAGTTGGAAATTAAAGTGCTGCTGGCGCTGATGATCATCAAGCTGCTGATTACGGCTTTAACCGTCGCAGGCGGTGTGCCTATCGGTATTATTGGCCCTGTGCTGGTGATAGGTGCTGCCACAGGCGCGCTGTTTGGTTTGTTGGGTGGCTGGCTTTGGCCAGATAAAGCCGCTGATCCAGGCATTTACGCGATGCTAGGCATGGCTGCGATGATGGGAGCGGTGCTACAGGCACCCCTGGCCGCGCTTATGGCGCTTTTGGAGTTAACCCATACGCCGAGTATTATGCTTCCTGGCATGTTGGCGGTGGTGGTGGCGTGTTTAACCTCGCGTCAATTGACCGGCTGTGAAGGGTTTTTTATCAGCACGGTGCGTTACGGGCTGCATCCGCTTCAACAGCCATTGATGCAGGCACTCTCACGGGTTTCGGTGCCAGCAGTGATGGAGCGCCAACTGGTGCGCACTGAGCGAATGATCACTCCTGAAAAGGCCCGGCAGCTACTCGAAACTAACCCTGTATGGCTGGTGATTGAGCGTTCGAGCGAACAAAAACCGGTGCTGGCGCTCAAAGCTGCTGAGTTGGCGCGCTGGCTGCTTGAACACGATGAGGCGCTACAGGGGGAGGAACCGCCTGCGGATGAGCTAATTGATTTACTCGAAATCCCTGGGCAGCGTTTGGAACTGGCGCCGATTGGTTTACAGGCGACGCTTTCCGAAGCGTTTCTAA
Source organism: Vreelandella olivaria (assembly GCA_004295565.1). Taxonomy (GTDB): domain Bacteria; phylum Pseudomonadota; class Gammaproteobacteria; order Pseudomonadales; family Halomonadaceae; genus Vreelandella; species Vreelandella olivaria. Next base: position 4,982,524 of record AP019416.1, read on the forward strand.
AACTGCAGGATGACGCGCTGGGAGCGCTCTACGTAGTTCATGGCTATCGCCCAAAGCAGCGGCGTATTTCAGGTATTATCACCCGTGGCGCCATTGAGCGTTATTACCACTACACTGATCCACGCGGCGTCGATTCCCGTGGCAACGATGCGTAAAACGATAATTTTCAAAGCATTATTTTAAAGACCTGATTTTAAAGTCCTAGACGCACGCGAGAAGGATTCATCGCTTTAAGGAGCAACAATGTATTTATGGGTGAAGGCAATTCACTTAATGGCCGTAGTGACGTGGTTCGCTGCGCTGTTCTATTTACCGCGACTGTATGTGTATCACGCCACCGCGCGGGATAATGGCGATGAACAGGCCATCAGCTACTTCAAAACCATGGAGCGTAAACTTTACCGTGGCATCATGACGCCATCGATGATTGCGGTACTGATTTTTGGGGGTTGGATGCTCTACCTGGTGCCCGAATGGTTTAGCCAGGGCTGGATGCATGCCAAGCTGGCGCTAGTGGTTCTGCTTATCGCCTATCATCACGTTTGTTTGATCTATTTGAAGCAGTTTGCCCAGGATCGTTGTACCAAAGGCCATGTGTTTTTCCGCTGGTTTAACGAAGCGCCGGTGATTGCGCTCGTGGCGATTATTCTGCTTGCCGTTGTGAAGCCCTTTTGATGCGCCGACCGCTTCCCCCCGTGGTATTGGTGCTCGCCGGGCATGACCCGACGGGTGGCGCTGGGTTAATCGCTGACAGTGAAGCCATTGCGGCCTGTGGTGGTTGGGCGGTAACGATCCCCACTGCGCTGACGGTACAAAATTGCCACAATGTGACCCGTGTGATCCCTGCTGAGCCCACCGCGATGCGCCAAATGGCTGAGGCCATTAGTGAGATGCAGGTCGCGGCGATTAAGATTGGTCTACTCGCTGACGAAGCCACCCTGCGTGCCGCAGAGCAAATTATTCGCCGTTTTCCAGGTATTCCCGTGGTGGCCGATCCGGTCTTCAAGGCCGGTGGCGGAACTGAGTTATCCACACTCGGATTACGACAACTGTTTATTGATCGCCTGCTACCTCTTGTGGATATCTTAACGCCCAACCGCGCTGAATTGGCCCAACTGACACCTGATATCGATACGCCTTTCGATGATACGGCCCGCGCGGTGGTACTAATGTCACAGGGGTGCCAAGCCATTTTGGTCACTGCCACCGATGAGCCGCTGCCCGGCAACGACCAGCAGGTTGTGCACACCCTGCACTCGCCTGACACCACTCGCCAATGGCAGTGGCCGCGTTTGCCCGAGCTCTTCCATGGCTCAGGCTGTACGCTTGCATCGGCCATTGCCGCTCGTCTTGCTGTTGGTGAGCGCTTACCAACAGCGTGTGAGCAGGCGCAGCACTTTACTTGGCAGAGTCTGTCTCAAGGCTTTCAGCCGCCCAGCGGACAGTGTTTGCCACATCGATTTTCACGGGCTGTCCGTTTTTGATTCGATCTTCAATACGCCATTGACCGAGAGGATGCCATGACTACATCAGCTGAACTATTTGACCTTGCCAGTCGCCATATCCCCGGTGGGGTCAACTCACCCGTCCGGGCATTTAAGGGGTTACACCGCCCGCCGGTCTTTATGGAGCGTGCTCAAGGTGCCTTTCTGTTTGACGTCGAAGGTAATCGCTACGTGGACTATGTCGGCTCCTGGGGCCCCATGATCACTGGGCATGCTGACCAAGACGTATTGGCTGCGGTGCGGGCACGTTTGGATAACGGCCTCTCCTTTGGCACCCCTACCGCGGTTGAAACCACCATGGCAGATTTGATCTGCGAGATGATCCCTTCCATGGATATGGTGCGTATGACCAGCTCGGGCACCGAAGCCACCATGTCGGCGATACGCCTGGCACGCGGCACCACCGGCCGCGATAAGATCGTTAAATTTGAAGGCAATTACCATGGCCACTCCGATTCACTGCTGGTAAAAGCGGGATCCGGCGCACTCACCCACGGTGAGCCTAGCTCGCCGGGTGTGCCCGCCTCGCTGGCTGAACACACCATTACCCTGTCGTTTAACGACCCAGAAGGTGTAGAAGCGTGTTTTAGCGAGATTGGCGATCAAATTGCCTGCATCATCGTTGAACCCGTTGCTGGCAATATGAACTGTATCCCACCCCAGCCGGGCTTTTTGGAAACGCTGCGCCGGGTATGTAACGAGTACGGCAGCGTGCTTATTTTCGACGAAGTGATGACCGGTTTTCGAGTTGCATTGGGCGGTGCCCAAGCCCACTACGGTATCGTGCCTGATCTAACCTGCTTGGGAAAAATTGTTGGTGGTGGCATGCCGGTGGGTGCCTTCGGTGGCAAGCGCGAGATAATGCAAAATATTTCCCCCCTGGGCCCGGTTTATCAAGCGGGAACCTTGTCGGGTAATCCGCTGGCCATGGCCGCAGGTGTGGCGCTGCTGACCAAGCTGCAGGTACCAGGCTTCCACGATGCGCTCTCCCAGCGGGTTAATACGCTGTGTACGGGGCTTCAGGAGCGCGCCAATGCGGCACGGGTGCCGATGATGACGCAGTCGGCGGGGGGCATGTTTGGGCTCTTCTTCACCTCGCAAAGCCGTGTGGATAACTTTGCTCAAGCCACCGCCTGTAACCCGGATGCCTTCCGCCGCTTCTTTGGCGCGATGCTTGATCACGGTGTTTACTTGGCGCCTTCTGCTTACGAAGCAGGCTTTATGTCCAGCGCTCATACGCCGGAAGACATTCAGTTCACCCTTGATGCAGCAGAAAAGCCTTTGCCGTTATGTAACGGCAAGTAACTAAAAGCCCGCTATACTGCAAGAGCCGCTCACCTTGAGCGGCTCTTATGTTAGTTGAGAGCTAAACTCATGACACGACCAACGGCTTGGCGATATGTGATCTGCGCAGCAGGGTTGCTAGCCTGCTTGCCGCTGGCTGCACAGTCGCCTCAGGAGCAGGACATGACCCAGATCCATATCACCATGAGCGGTTCACCGGGTGCAGAGTTTTCCGCCCACTGGCGCATTACCCATGAAGGCGAAACCACCGAACACGTTGAGGAGAGCGGCACAGTGCCTGCGGAGTACACCTTTACTGGTACAGAGCTTGAAGGCACCGTTAAATTGTTAAGCGATGACGAACGGTTAGAAGTAGATATTCAAAAGGCAGCAATCGGTCGCGTTCATCTACTCAAGGGGCGGGAGGCACTTTGACGCTCATGATTCGTTAACAGCTACCTTTTAGATAGCCATAAAAAACCGCCCCATATGGGGCGGTTTGTATGAGCATAAAGGGTATTTAATGTAATACCATTTTGCTTAGTGGCCTTGGCTCACAGTGTTAACGTTGCCATTGCCATAAGTAACGATGCTAGAGGTATGATGACCCCAGAAGGCACCGCTTTGATCAACATTATTGGTGTTGTAGCTACCGTGAGTTTCGATGTAAGACTCGTGACCATAGCCAGACTGAGCTACGTTATAGGTATTGTGATCACCATTAGCTAGAATAGTGCTCTCTAGTGAGTAGCCGTTTTGACCAACAACAGCGTCATTGTGGTCACCACCCATGAAGGCATAGCTATCATTATATGAGCCATTCTGTGTGATTTCAGCATCATTGAAACCACCGACTTGTTCTACTACTGATTTATTTCCTAGACCATCTTGGTCAACGACAGTTTCATTACCGACTCCCTCAATGTAAGCGTAGCTATCATTGAATTTACCATCTTGAGTAATATCAGCGTCATTAAAGAAGCCAATTTGCTCGACTACTGAAACATTTTTATAGCCTTCTTGATCAACGGAGGCACTATTATTGAAACGCTCTTGGTATACGGTCGAGTCGTTCATGGTGCCTAATTGAGTAACGTCAGCCGAGTTACTGCTACCAATTTGCTCAACTCCAGAGTCATTAAGACCAGGTAACGTTGTAGCAACACCAGAGATTTCATCTTGATTTATGGTAGCAGAGTTATGGTTACCTTGTTGGTAGATACGTGAGTTTTGCGATCCCCACTGGGTAACATCGTTCGTGTTACCGTTACCGTTTTGGTAGATAGAGGAATCGCTACCACCTGAGTACTGAGCAAAAGCAGCAGTGCTCATAGCGAAGGCAACGGCGGCGGCGATAGTGGTGATTTGAGTTTTCATGGTGTTTCCCCATTATGTCATGCTTGCTTTAGTTATTACTGAGACAACATTTGTTGCTCAGTAGGTTTCGACGGTGACTGGGCGTGCATTGCTTGAAAACGATTGTTGTTCAACACTAATGCCACGATAGCCACTCCCCGATTGTGAAATCTGAACGTCACTCCGGCTGCCAAGCTGGCGCACATTAGAATTTAGTTCTCCTGATACGCTACCTAACTGAGTAATATCGACTTTATGATTTCTACCGACTTGTGAGACATTGCTAATATTATTGCCGCCGAATTGAGCGACTGTCGCTGAGTTGTAATTCCCTAACTGGTAGATGCTAGAAAAATTCCCAGCTTGATAACTAGCTGATTGTGAAACATGTGTATGATTGTTGTTACCAATTTGCGCAATAATGCTGTAATTACCTTGGTTATGTTGAGCAACAACTTGCTTAGAAAACTGCTCGATTCGGCTGTTGTCTGCGCTGATTGTTGATGAAACTGAAAAGGTTGCCGTCAACAGTATTGTCGCTAAGATCGCTTGCTTAGTTGAGGTGTTCTTCAGTTTCATAATATTTCCCTCTGAAACGGTTTGTATTAATTTGTATTTCTTGTGTTGAGTTTGGATCAATTGAAAATTTCTGCTATCAGTTGTTTTATTATTTCTGTTGTGCAATTTCTCATCTCCATGAAAGATTAAAGGATGAGTTTTCTAGTATGTGTTGTTAACTTTATGGTTAATGAAAATAACGGCCATGCAGAAAGCATGACCGTTATTTTTAGCGCTAAAGATGTGTGCTTTTTGGCTACTTTTTTCCCCGGTAAAACAGTGTTTACAACATGGGTATAGGTGCATCCAGATAATCTGCCAAGATGGTGTCTTGCAGATTGACGTTATTACCCAGATTCCAGAGATTATTTTCTACCCCACGTGCGACCAAATGTATAACTGCTGATTCAATCGCAGACATGACGGCAAGTTGTACAGGTTCGTTGGTGGTAAGCCCTACTTCGGCCTCTAGCAAACGTCGGAAATCGATAAAACGATAAACCCCCGCCCGCATTTCTTTTGAATAGATGGTTTTCGTAGTGGTTACATTAGCCAGTACTTCGCCAGTGGATATTTCAACCGCGCGTAAATTGACCGTTACTTGGTCAACTTGGTACTGCCCTGAGGCGCCAATACCAAAATACTCAGCACCTGCGCCACCGGTGCGCACGTTGGATTCGTAGGCGATAATGCCGCCTTCCAGCATCACAGAGGCAGCACGAAGTGATGGTAATGTATCTGGCTGACCGAAGCGCTCGAACTCGGCACGAATAATGCGCCTCTCGGTAAGTAAATTCTGTAACCCCACTCGTTCAAGCGGTATAAACCAGCCTGAATCTGCAAGTGCTCCGGTCAGCATAGCAGCCGCACCTTGTGTTACAGCGGTTGAAAACGTGCTGGCGGGGCGGGACGGTACTGACCTGTTTGGTCGCGGAAGTCATAAACTGAGACGAATATTCGTCCTGCTGGAGGCGGTAGAGAGACCAAGTCTTGATAGGTTGCACCCCGCGGCGTGAGCGTTGCTTGTGCCCCTTCCAAATTTTCAGATGTCGCGACCATACCAGCACAGCCGCTCAGCAAGCTGACCATGAGTAATGTAGCTATGATTTTCATGACGATCCCCGAATCACATGTAACGTTATGTGGGCTGGTTGGCAGCCTTGTTAGTTTTTCATGGTTATAGAAGCAGATACTGCATCAGGGGTTGAATAAGCCACCCACGCTGATATTGGTTACATCACCCGTGACTTTATCGACCACTCTAACGATGAGTTGGCCACCTTCATCGCGGACTACTACGCTAAATTCGCCACTATCAAATGCGCCTTCGGAAACTTCACCAGCCCCAACGTCACTGATGAGTTGAGATATCAGCCGACTCTCAAGGCTTTGGATAAGTCTTTCGGTAGATGAGAGCGACTCAATACCCCTGGCATTGGGATCCGTGTTTGTATCCTGCGACTGCGCTTTACCCAGTAAGTAGCTACCCATAAAGGGGTCGCCGCCAAAGGAGGGGTTTATAGGTGTATAAATCAGCTCCCCTGCGTTTGCGTTTAGGGTTAGCGTGCTGGCCAGGATGGTGGTTACCAGAGCACCGCCAGCTGTTATTTTGAGTATGTTTTTCATTAACGTAGCTCCTCTTTTCCCAGGTCTTTGTCAGAGGTAAGCGCAGAGGCTAGCTGTTGGCGTAGCAGCGCTTCTTCGACGGTTTGCACGGCTTCCCCAGCGGCACGATCGGCTTCATTGATCCTGGGGGAGAGCTGTGTACGGAAATACATACGATTGCCTTCCATCACCCATATTTGGCTACCCCAGCGCGCATCAGGGCGCTCATTGATAGTGATAGTGGCATTGCCAATAATCATGTTATCCATTGCCCGCTGGCTAAAGGCTCGGTAGAAGGTTTTACCGGCCATGGTGATTGTTCTATCTACCATGACGCCGGTTAGCTCACTCCCTCCGTTAGCGCTGCCTTGCACTTCAGGCCCATCAGGACTGGAGAGCTGATTAATGGCGTCAATCGCTTCTTGTTCGTTGGCAGGTAATGCATTGGTTGGGGTTGCTGGCTCGTTAGCTAATGCTAAAGATGACCCTATCCATACCGCCATTAAGAAAACATTGATGGATAAACGGTTCATTGATGACATGACAGTTACCCTTGCGCATTAGCGCGAACGATGTCGTTGAAGACTGCGTGCGGTCTCAATATTGGGCAGAATCGGGCCCAGATTCTGATGAATCCAATTGAGCGCTTGAATGCGGTTGTGAACGTTAATTTTGCGAAAAATGTTGTAAAGGTGTGACTTTACGGTGTGTTCACTAACAAACAGTTTTTCGGCTATTTGTTGATTTGAAGAGCCTGCACTAAGCAGGGAAATAATTTCCATTTCTCGGTTAGTGAGGCCGCAGGCGGGGCGAAAGGCATTACTCTGGTATTTGCGATAGAACAGAATCAAACGCGCCATCAAATCCCGTGACATCCACAGCTCTCCTTCGAGTAGCGCGGTTATGCCTTTACAGATGACCTCAAGGCTTTCATTACGATAAAACACGCCTTTTAGCTGTGCGCATGAGAGCGCTTCAAGGGCGTGATCCATATCGTGAATGTTAAAGGCGGCCAGGGGAGTTTTAGTGAGTGTATCGGGTAATTTATCTTGCCATTCGGGCAGTGCATCAATGCCTATATGATCACTATCAATAAGAATCAAGATATTGCCGGAAGCGGAAATGGGTAGCGCCGCGTGGGGGGAGTGGATACTAATTTGGCAACCGGTGTGCTTGTTCAAGTATTCAGCGAACAGCTGGACTTGGGGACTTTTTTCGGTAACGACATACACCGTTCCGGTAGACTTTTCCTGCGACATTTGGGTGCCCTCGTGGAAAGAAAGAGTGAGCGGGTAGCAAGAGAAGTGTTGACCATAAGATGCTTTTCGTAAAGTTTTGTTACTAATTATTTTCTTATTTTGAGGATTGTATTTCATTTTTTAAAATTTTATATAAAAACAATAATTTAAAAATAATTATGAGTTTTATAATTATTTATCATTAGATACATTTAATAACATTTTGCTGGCTTTTGATACGTTCTTTGAGCGCGTAAACTAATGCTCTACTGTTAGGAGTACATACCATGGCCGCCGTCAATACCCTTGTTCTTGCCAGTGGCAATTCGGGAAAATTAAGAGAATTCAATCAATTACTTTCACCTTTGGGCTTCGATGTTCGCCCCCAGGCAGACTTTGGTGTTACCGAGGTGGAAGAGACGGGGCTAACCTTCGTCGAAAATGCCCTGTTAAAAGCGCGTGAAGCGAGCCGCGTTAGTGGATTGCCGGCATTAGCTGACGATTCGGGGCTGGAAGTGGACGCACTGAACGGCGCCCCCGGTATCTATTCCGCCCGGTATGGCGGTGAGCCCAGGAGCGATGAGAAAAATAATCAAACGTTGTTAACCGCGTTAAGTGACTATGCGGAAGGCCAGAGAAGCGGCCGTTACTGGTGCGTGCTGGTTTATTTGCGTCACCCGAAAGATCCAGTGCCGGTCATTGTGCAGCGCAGTTGGGAAGGCGAGATTCTTGCTCATCCCCGAGGTAAGGAGGGGTTTGGCTATGACCCGCTTTTTGGTTACCTGATCAGGGTATGAGTGTTGCCGAACTGCCCAGCGAAAGTAAAAATCGCCTTAGTCATCGTGGTCGTGCGCTGCAAGGCTTGGTTGAGCTGCTGAAGGTGGCGCATGGCTGATACGCTGCCGCCGTTATCACTCTATATCCATACGCCTTGGTGTGTCCGTAAATGCCCGTACTGTGATTTCAATTCTCATGAGCCGGGGACGCATGGTTTTACGCCTCGGGATTTACCTGAAGCCGCTTATCTTGATGCGTTGTTACAAGACCTGGATAACGATCTAGTCCTCGCGGCTGGGCGGGAAATTCAGACTATCTTTATCGGCGGTGGGACACCCAGCCTGCTGTCGCCCGCTTTTTATGACCAATTATTAAAAGCGATCAACGCCCGTTTGCCCTTCGCCAATGGTATAGAGATTACCTTAGAGGCAAATCCAGGCACCACTGAGCAAGAGCGTTTCATTGGTTACCGAAAAGCGGGCATTAACCGTCTCTCGCTGGGTATTCAAAGTTTTCAGCCCGATCAACTGCATACACTAGGCCGTATTCATAGCGGTGATGAAGCGATTACTGCGGTGGCGCAGGCTCGCCAGGCGGGTTTTAGCAACATTAATATTGACCTTATGCACGGTTTGCCCGACCAAACGCCTCAATTGGCACTGGATGATATTAACCAAGCGCTGGCGTTGGCACCTGAACATCTCTCCTGGTATCAGTTGACCCTTGAGCCTAATACCGTCTTTCACTCTCACCCTCCGGTGCTGCCTGAGGAGGAGGCGCTTTGGGATATTCAGGACAAGGGACATCAGCTTTTGGAGCAGGCGGGTTTCAAGCGTTACGAGATTTCGGCTTACGCTAATGGCAATCATCAAAGCCGCCATAACCTTAACTACTGGCAGTTTGGTGACTACCTCGGTATTGGCGCGGGTGCCCATGGCAAGCTTAGCTATATTGACGAAAATGGGCAGTGGCGCATTGAACGGCGCTGGAAAACCCGCCAGCCAGACGCTTATTTAAAGCGCACGGGCGATCTGCGTGGCTTTATAGCGGGTAAACAGCTTATAAACGTCGATGAGCTGCCGTTGGAGTTCGCCATGAATGCACTACGGCTTACTGACGGGGTTGCCTTGGATACATGGAGAGCCAACACCGGACAGGCTCCTGCAATGTTACTTGCGTGTTTACAATCCGCCGAGAAAAAGGACTTTTGATGCAAATGCCCGAAAAACTGCGTGCATCCCCTCAAGGTCTATTATTCTTGAATGAGTTGCTAACCTTGATCAGTGATGATTGATTAGCGATGAATAAAAGGTGTTTCGAACATAAACAAGGAGTGAGCAATGCGTATTTCTCGACTACTGACACCGCTGGCGGCCGCTATTCTACTGGCGGGTTGTGCCACATCGGATCCTTATGGTGGCCAAACGCAGCGCTCCAGCACCGCGATGGGCACTGGGATTGGTGCCGCCGTAGGTGCAGCGGCGGGTGCCCTTTCTGGCGATGGCAGCACTAGCCGACGCGACCGTGCATTGATCGGCGCCGCCGTAGGTGCTGCAGCCGGTGCTGGCATTGGTGTCTATATGGATCGCCAAGAGCAGCAGTTACGTGAAAACCTGGAAGGTTCGCGCATTGAGATCGATCGCCGTGGCGACGATATCGTGCTTAATATGCCTAGCGGCGTGACCTTTGGCTTTGATTCTGCCGACCTTACCAGCGAAGCACGCAGCTCTCTTAATGAAGTCGCTAATGTTCTTACCCAGTATCAGGATACCCGCGTTAATATTGCAGGTCATACCGATAGCACCGGTGATGCGAGCTATAACCAGCGTTTGTCGGAGCGACGCGCTCAGTCCGTGGGTAACTACTTAACCCAGAACGGCGTTTCATCTTCGCGCCTTAACACCACTGGGTATGGCGCTACCCAGCCAGTTGCCAGTAATGACAATGAACAGGGCCGCGCTCAGAATCGCCGGGTAGAAATTACGCTAACTCCCACTGGCGATGGTCAGCGCTAATAATACGTCTCTTAACCTGGCTATTACCTATCCAAGCCCGCTATGCTCACATAGCGGGCTTTTTTCATTCACTTGTCGATGAGTCTTCATGCTCTCTTATCAACATGCCTACCATGCCGGTAATTTTGCGGATGTACATAAACATCTAACGCTGTATGCGGTGATGGACTACTTGTTACGTAAAAGAACAGCCATTACATATGTGGATACTCACGCTGGGCGAGGACTCTATCCGCTAGATGCCCAGGAGACGCAACGCTTGCAGGAGTACCGCGAGGGCATATGGCCGGTGTGGCAAGCCCGTGCTGGGGTTCGTGATTCGCTACTTAACGCGTGGCAAGCAGCGCTATCAAGCGCTCAACCCGTGCCAGAGGCACTGACCCACTATCCAGGCTCTCCTTGGTGGCTGAGTTATTCTCTACGCGAGCAGGATCAACTGCGGCTGTTTGAGCTGCACCCTGGCGAGCATGAGCAGCTAAGCACCCAGGGGTTATCGCCACATGCACAACGTGTGTTTGGTGACGGTTTAACGGGCCTAACAGCGATGCTGCCTGTCACATCGCCACGCTTGTGTGTGCTTATTGATCCTAGCTACGAGCGTAAAGTGGAGTATCAGGAAGTTGCCGAGGCAGTGGCTTATACGCTGAATAAAGCGCGCCATGGGGTGGTATTGATTTGGTACCCGCTGTTACCTGCAGGCCATCATCACACGCTTCTAAGTAGCCTCAAGGAGAGTGGAATTCGCAAAATATGGCGCAGCGAGCTGCTGTTGCGCGAACCTGGCGAGCAGGCTCACGGCATGTTTGGTAGCGGTATGCTGGTGATTAATCCGCCCTGGGGCTGGATGAACGCCTGGCAGCGGTGATGACGGAAATTACCCCGCTATTCGGTGCAAAAAGTCGCTATCAGGCGGACTGGTGGGTGGGGAGTAGTTGTAGTAACGAAACGGCCCTATTTGCCGATACAAAAACTGCCGAAAATCTCGCCCAGTAGATCATCGGCGCTGAATTCGCCGGTGATCTCGCCTAATGCCTGTTGGGCATCACGCAAATCTTCCGCCAGCAGTTCGCCAGCGCCGTAGCCACTTAGTTGAGCCTGTCCGGTCGTAAGCGCCGTCATTGCTCTATCCAGGGCATCAAGATGTCGCCGTCGCGCGGAGAAGCGACCTTCCGTCGTCGCGGTATAGCCCATCACCTCTTTTAAATGCGCTTTTAAGTTATCCACACCCTCGCCCGTTTTGGCAGATAAGCGCACGGTAGGTGGCGTTGTGGATAAATCTAAACCAGCGGGTTCTGCGCTGGTATCAATCTTATTGCGCACGAGTGTCAAGCGCTGCTGATCAGGGAGACGAGCGACGAACTCGGGCCAGATAGCCATAGGGTCGGTGGAAGCCGTGGTGCTGGCATCAACGAGTAGCAGTACCCGGTCAGCTTTCTCTATCTCGGCCCAGGCACGTGCGACACCAATTTTCTCAACCGCATCGGGCGTATCGCGCAAACCAGCGGTGTCGATGATATGCAGCGGCATGCCGTCGATATGAATATGCTCACGGAGAACATCCCGGGTAGTCCCTGCAATATCGGTCACAATGGCGGTATCTTGCTCAGTGAGTGCATTAAGCAGACTCGACTTACCCGCATTGGGTCTTCCCGCGATAACCACGCTCATCCCTTCACGGAGCAGGGCGCCTTGGCCTGCTGCCTGACGAACGTCGCTCAGCGCTTGCTGAACACTGCTTAAATGTTGGGCAACATGGCCGTCAGCAAGGAAGTCGATCTCCTCTTCGGGGAAGTCGATCGCCGCTTCAACGTAGACGCGTAGCTCTATCAAACGCTCCACCAGTGCAGAGACACGCTTTGAGAACTCGCCCTGCAGTGAGCGTACGGCGTTCTCTGCCGCTGAGCGTGATGTGGCATCGATAAGGTCTGCGATGGCTTCTGCCTGGGCCAGGTCGAGCTTATCGTTCAAAAACGCCCGTTCTGAAAACTCACCTGGCCGGGCCAGGCGAGCCCCTAATGCCACGCAGCGCTCCAGCAACATATCCATAATAATCGGGCCGCCGTGTCCCTGGAGTTCCAGCACGTCCTCGCCGGTAAACGAGTGGGGGCCATTGAAGAACAGGGCGAGACCCTCATCAATGCTGCCCTCCGTGCCTTGAAAGGGGCCGTAGTGGGCGTATCGCGGGGCAGGGCAATGCCCAACCATGGCCTGAGCGATTTCGCGGCAGGCAGGCCCAGAGACGCGGATAATGCCCACGCCACCGCGTCCAGGGGGGTTGCCAGCGCCGCAATGGTGTCAGGTGTATAGAGGCGTTCGGCCATGGTGAATCTCTTTTAAATTGGCAGGTAACGAAATTGATCGGCCTAGTGTGAATTTTTCGGTCTTAAAACGCCAGACCCCCGCTCGAGGCGGGGGTCTGAAGGCGCTAATTAAAACGGCGGGCTATTTGGTTCTCATGCCTTTGCCGATACTCGGATCATTTTCGATTTTACGTGTAATGTAGTACTGCTGCGCCACCGAAATGATGTTGTTGACCACCCAGTAGATGACCAGACCGGCCGGGAACCACAGGAAGAAGAAGGTAAAGATGATGGGGAGCATCTTCATTATCTTCGCCTGCATTGGATCTGGTGGTGTTGGGTTCAGCATCTGCTGCACGAACATCGAAATGCCCATCAGAATCGGCAGAATGAAGTACGGATCCTTCACCGATAGATCCTGAATCCAGAAGATAAACGGCGCATGCCGCAATTCAACCGACTCCAGCAGCATCCAGTAGAGAGCGATGAAGACAGGCATTTGAATCACAATAGGTAGACAGCCCCCAGCGGATTGATCTTCTCCTTCTGGTAGAACTTCATCATCTCTTGCGACATTTTCTGCCGGTCGTCGCCATACATCTCTTTCAGGCGCTGCATTTCCGGGCCGAGTTTACGCATCCTGCCCATGGATTTGTAAGCTTTGGCAGAGAGCGGGAACAGTACCGTTTTAACCAGTACGGTTAACAGAACAATTGACCAACCCCAGTTACCGACAATGTCGTGGATGTGATCCAATAGCCAAAACAGCGGGTTAGCAATAAACCACAGCCAGCCATAATCCACGGTTAATTGCAGGTTGGGAGCGACTTGCTCCAGATAATCCTGCACCTTCGGGCCCATGTAAAGTGTGGCACCCAGCGTCGCTTCACTATCGGCTGCGATAGAGCTGGTGGGGCCAGCAAAGGCCACTACGTTACGGTCACTGGAGTCAGTGGTGACGTAGTAAAGGTTCTGTTGATCCTGCTGCGGTGCCCATGCGGATACAAAGTAGTGCTGGATGATGGCTATCCAACCGCCTTGTGCTTCGCGGTTTTCAAATTTATGGCTTTGAATATCTTCGAAGTCGATCTTCTCGTAGCGCGCATCCGGCGTTGAGTAAGCTGCCCCCAAATAGGAGTTCATCCCCATTGAGACACCGCTTGATGGATCCGGGCTGTTATCGCGTGCCAACTGGCCGATAAAGCGCGCACTCACCGGTGCGTCGGTGTTATTGGCCAGGTAGTAATTGACGTTGACCGCATAGCTACCGCGCTCAAAGGTGAGACGTTTAATCACCTCAACGCCGTTAACGTCGGCGGTTAGATCAACGCTGAGTTCGTCATCGTTATCGCCTAAACGATACTCGGAGTTTTCAGGTGTGAATGCGATACGGCTAGCTTGGCCATCGAGCTGAAGACCTGAGCGAGCCACGTAGCTACGGCTGCTGTTATCCGATAACAGCACGTAGTTACGGTCTGAATCTAGGGAGAGCTTGTGCTGCGGTAACGCGGCATAAACAATGTCGCCGCCGTGTGGATCAATACGCACATCGAGGACGTCAGTGGTCACGGCAATAAAGTCGCGGCTGGATGTCTCGCTTTCGGTATCGGGAATACCTTCACCTACCGCACTCTGCTGTGAAGACGTGCTTGGCACCGCTAAGCCGCCCTCTCCATCTTCAGCATTGCCAGGAGATGTGGAATTGCTGCGTTGCGTCGTTTCAGGCACTGAATCGTAATTCGGCTGCCCGTAATCCTGATTCCACTGGACGACTAGCAAGTAGGCGAGTACGGCTAGTGGAATCAGTAATAAAAGTCGTTTTACGTCCATGAGGGTTCTGCCCGCTGGGTGGTGAACATGCTAATGGCGCAGTGTCATTTACTCGACTCTTGACACGAAAGCCTGCCAGTTGGCAGGCCGAGGTCGAGCGGCGAGGGGTGCACCAAAGGTCACGTGTCACGCTTAGGCGTTGGTACTGCTGACATCGCCTGTGCGTCACGCTGAAGTCGCTTCCACATGCCGTGTAACTGGCGATGCAAGGTGTCGTTATCGATATCCTGAACACCGCGTCGTGCAAGCACCACTATATCCACAGAGGGTAGTTGATGTTGACGAAGGCGAACGGATTCTCTAACCAGACGCTTGAAACGGTTGCGATCTACGGCGCGTTTAACATTTTTCTTGCTGACCACTAGTCCAAGGCGGGGATGCCCCCGAGTACTCAGGCGAACTAACGCCATCATACCTTTGCCATGCACTTTTAGGTCGGCTTGCTCAAACACGTGACTAAAATCCCCAGCATTTAGTAACCGTAATTGCCGGGGAAAGCCTTGCTGCGGCACACGCAATCCGAGATCAGGCGCTCAGACGCTTGCGGCCCTTGGCACGACGACGTGCGAGGATGGCGCGACCGTTTTTGGTTGCCATACGAGCACGGAAGCCATGCGCGCGCTTGCGCTTGAGAACGCTAGGTTGAAAAGTGCGTTTCATAACTCGTTATTCCCACGTGGTTTAGGACGGAAAGTGAATTCCAAAAGCCCGGTCCAGTGAGGAACTAGCCGGGGAGATTCAATTCAAGACCGGAAATTGTAGAGACTTCCTCTGCTGGGTGCAATTTTTCCTTGCATAAAAGTGTTATCACACCTCAGCCAGCGTGCTTGATACGCTGAGAGTAGCCATTAATCAAGTCACTATTATTACTAGTAAGTAGTTCTAAACCTGTTGTTATTAATAGTGGGGATACTATTTGTGGATAAGTGTTTTTAAATATTATTTTTCAATGCTTTATAATTATAAAAAATCTGTGTGTAAGTCCCGTATAAGCCGTCCACAAGGTGTTGGGTAGATGTGATTAACCCTTGGGTAAGACACATATTTAATGGTTATCCCCGCCCCTCCACAGGGTTTTCCCATAGGCTCATG